>CAVPRM010000003.1:0-401990 GCA_963707945.1 uncultured delta proteobacterium | reverse complement strand
CGCTCCCGTCGCGACCTTCGCGAGCCGAGCTTCTCGTCCATCGGCCGCCACTCGAGCGCGATTTAGGCTTCGTAGCACACGAGGGCGTACGTCACAGCTCACGCCGGATGCGCAGCCACGCTGCAGCCGCCAGCACTGGCTCCGTCGCCTCGGGTTTGATCATACGATGGGCCATGACAGCTCGTAGATTTCGAAGGCGTAGACGAGGTCGGTCTGCGACTCGATTGTCGCCAACCGACACGCCTCGGCAGGCGTGTGGTATAACGTGCCCCGCCCTATCTGGAGCCACCAAGCCTTCCCCTACGCCACAAGAAGGTGCGCTGGAACCGTGGGTGCGCCAGCCCATCTCGATGCGTCTCGAGGAGCCTTGAAACTAGACGGCAACGGAAAAAGTCTGTGACTGTGAACCGCGCGAAGGAGGCTGGAGTGGGCAAGGTGTTGTTGCGGTTTGGTGTCGTAGTCGCGTGGTCGATCGGCCTTGCCGCAGCCCTCGCGAGCCCGGCGGGCGCGAACCCCGCCGGAACGATCCACTACCCCGACCTCTCGAACATCATCCCGACGAACCAGATGTCGATCGTGGTGACGCCCACGGGCCGTGAGTTCCGCTACACGCACCAGATCTTCAACGGCGGTGCGGGTCCGCTCGAGATCCAGCCGGCGTACAACCCCAGCGCCGGGAACTATCAGGGAACGCAGCGCGTCTACACGCACGATGCAGCCGGGAACTGGTCGATCGCACTTTCGAGGCCAGTCGCAGGCGCGTTCGTCTTCCACGCAATCACGGGCACTTTCATTTTCCGCTTGCAGCGTTCGGGCTCTACACCGTGGCCGCCAACGGAGGTGTCGGCGCACCCGTCGCGCTCAGCCCGAAGAACGGCTTCTGCATCGCGGACTCCTTCCTGCTCAACCCGACGCTGCCGCACTCCGGCGCCTTCGGGAGCTGGGGCTCGTGCTCCGACCCGATGTCGCTCCGAGGCCTGTCCGTTGGTGCCGTCGACGAGTACGACTACCGCGACCCCGGCCAGTCCGTTCCCATCGACGGCCTTCCGGACGGAACCTATTGGTTCAGAGCGGTCGTCGACCCCTTCAACTACCTCTTGGAGAGCGACGAGACCAACAACGAGACCGACGTCAAGGTCACGATCTCGAACAACACCGTGACCGTGGGCGCGACCGCCAATCCGAATTCGGCGCCGCCGACGCTGCAGATGACCACGCCGCTCGACGGCGCAATCGTCTCGGGAACGATCTCGCTGACCTCGACCAGCCCCGTCGGAGCCACTGGCGTTCAGTTCCTGCTCGACGGCGAGCCGCTCGATCCCCTCCTCGGGGCGCCGCCGTACGTCTTCGCATGGGACACGCGCCTGGCGACCAACGGCACGCACTGGCTCGCCGCACAGAGCACGAACGCGTCGGGCATCAGCGGCACCTCGGAGGTCGTCCGCGTCACCGTCCTCAACAACGCCTCGGCACCCACGGTGACGCTCACCGATCCCGCGAACGGCGCGACCGTGTCCGGGAACACGGTGGTCGCGGCGATCGCGACCGACGACCAGGGCATCCCCGTCGTACAGTTCTACCTCGACGGAGTTCCGCTGGGAACGCCGGTGTCGAGCCCGCCGTTCATGGCGACCTGGAACACGCGCGCCTCGGCGAGCGGCCCCCACACGCTGAGCGCAACCGCCTCGGACTCCTCCGGCAACGTCGGCAGCTCGCAGTCCGTGGTCGTGAACGTCGACAACTTTGCAGTCCTTCCCCGACCCGATCGGGATCGACATCCAGGTCTCGCGCGACGGACAGGGGGTGCTCACGACCCCGTCCTTCTCCACCGCGGCGCCAGGCGAGCTCCTGGTCGCCTTCGTTGCGTACGACGGACCGTCCACCGGCGCGCAGACCGCGCAGGTGACTGGTGCGGGCCTCACCTGGACGCTGGTGAAGCGCAGCAACGCGCAGCACGGCACCTCGGAGATCTGGTTCGCGAACGCCGCGGGCGCCCTCTCGGGTGCGACCGTGACCGCGGAGACGGTCGGGAGCACGGGCTGGTCCGGATCGCTGGTCGTGATCGCGTTCTCCAACGCCGCCGGCGTGGGCATCGCGGGCGCGCAGAGCGCGCCGTCGGGTGCACCGAACATCTACGTGCCGGGAGTCGCGGAAGGAAACTGGGTCTTCGCGGTGGGCAACGACTGGGACGGCGCCGTGGCGAGGACGCCGGTCGCCGGGCAGGTGCTCGTGCACCAACGCGTGGAAACGGCCGTCGGCGACACCTTCTGGATGCAGTCGACCGCTGCGCCAGCGACCGCGCTGGGCATCGTCGAGATCCGCGACACCGCTCCGGTGAACCACCAGTGGAACTACGCGGCGGTCGAGATCGTCGCCACCCGGAGCGGCGTCTGCGTACCGGGCACGGACCCCGACGGCGATGGCATCTGCGGCGCGAGCGACAACTGCAGCACCGTCGCGAACGCGAACCAGGCGGACGCGGACTCTCGACGGCGTTGGCGACGCCTGCGACAACTGCACGAAGATCTCCAACCCGCGCGTCGACGCGAACTTCCTCACAGCAAACCCCTGGGCCACACTCACAGGCGGCCAGCGCGACGACGACCACGACGGCTACGGCAACAAGTGCGATGCCAAGTTCCCTGGCATCAGCGGGCTCTTCGTCGGCAACGGCGACCTGACGGAGTGGCGCGCGAGCAACACGAAGGACCGCACCCTCGACCAGTGCGGGACCGTGGGGACCCGGCCGTGCGCGATCTTCGACCTCGACGAAGATGGCGACTTCATCAGCAACGGCGACCTGATCCGAGGTGGCTCTTGAACAGCGAGGCGCCTGGCCCGAAGTGCCCGACCTGCCCGCTCGCGTGCACGGCCGGAACCGCGGGGAGCTGCCAGTGACACGCGAGGAGAAACTCTGACGCCCCTTTGACCGAGAAGCTCGAACGCAAGGGGAATCCTGTATGAGCGCCACGCCGGGGATCTCCATCGTGATCGTCAACTGGAACACGTGCGAGCTCCTCCGAAACTGCCTCCGCAGCCTCAAAGCGGATCTCGAGAGCGGCCTTTGCGAGGTCATCGTCGTCGACAACGGATCCGTCGACGGATCCGCCGCCATGGTCGCGGACGAGTTCCCGAGCGTGCGGCTGATCGCGAACGCTGACAATCGCGGCTTCACGGCGGCGACGAATCAGGGGCACGAGGTCGCTCGGGGCGCGTACGTGCTGATGCTCAACAGCGACACCGAGGTCGTGGACCCGGCAGCGCTGAGCAGCTGCATCGACTTCTTGGAGGCGAACCCCGACGTCGGCGTGCTGGGCTGCCGGATCGTCTACCCCGACGGGTCGCCCCAGAACAGCTACTTCCGCTTCCCGAGTCTGCGGGTGGTGCTCTTCCAGGCTTCGTTCCTAGCGCAGCTCTTCGAGCGTTCGCGTGTCTTCAACTGGGATCGCTACGGCGACGAGGTCTTCGCGGATACACGTGATGTCGACTGCGTCATGGGCGGCTTCATGATGTTGCGCAGGAGCGCAATCACCGAGAGCCCCCTCCTCGACGAGGGCTACTTCATGTACGCAGAAGAGGCAGATCTCTGCTACCGGCTGAAGTCCAAGGGCTGGCGGGTCGTGTTCTACCCCGGCGCGACCGTCTCCCACCACTCACCAGGCAAGCAGCGGACGGAACCCGCGCACCGCCGCCTGGGCGTACGAGGCGAAACAGCGCGGACTCCTGCGTTTCATCCGGAAGTGGCGTGGCCCGACCATTGCCTACCTCGCGAACCTCGTCATTCTGATCGCGCTCTTGCCCAGAGCCCTCGGCTGGCTCGCAGCGGACACGATCGCGGCCGTTCGCAGCTCGAAGAGCTTCGAGCCGCGAAGCCTGTTGAAGGCGAGGTCCCTGCGTTTTCACTCGGCGGTGTTGTTCCAGCCGAGCCGACTCTACAGCAGCTGGGCGCCCGCAGCGCTCGACCCCGGTCGACGCGCCTAGCTCGCTCAGCGCGCCCCGCACAGATCCAGATCCGCCTTCATCATGATCTCGACCAGCTCCTGGAAGCGCACACGCGGCTGCCAGCCCAGCAGCTGCTTGGCCTTGCCGGGATTGCCGAGCAGGAAATCGACCTCGGCGGGCCGGAAGAAGCGCGGGTCGATCTCGATCACGACCTTGCCGGTGCGCGCGTCGCGGCCCTTCTCGTCGACGCCCTTCCCCTCCCACACGATCTCGAAGCCCGCGAGCGGGGCGGCGCGCTCGATGAACTCGCGCACGGTGTGCGTCTCGCCGGTGGCCACCACGAAGTCGTCGGGCGTGGGCTGCTGCAGCATGACCCACATCATCTCGACGAAGTCGGGCGCGTAGCCCCAGTCGCGGCGCGAGTCGATGTTGCCCAGGTGCAGAGTGGCGAGCCGGCCGGCGCGGATCTGCGCCAGCCCGAGCGTCACCTTGCGCGACACGAAGTTCTCGCCGCGGCGCGGCGACTCGTGGTTGAACAGGATCCCGTTGCTGGCGTGCATGCCGTACGCCTCGCGGTAGTTCCGCACGATCCAGTACGCGTACAGCTTCGCCACCGCGTAGGGCGAGCGCGGGTGGAACGGCGTGGTCTCGGTCTGCGGGATCTCCTCCGCCTTGCCGTACAGCTCCGAGGTCGACGCCTGGTAGAAGCGCGCGTCGCACCGGTTCGAGCGCAGCGCCTCCAGCAGCCGCAGCACGCCGAGGCCGCCGACGTCGCCGGTGTACTCCGGCTGCTCGAACGAGACCGCCACGTGCGACTGCGCCGCCAGGTTGTACACCTCGGTCGGCCGAACCTGCGCGATGATCCGGTTCAGGCTCGACGAGTCGCCCATGTCGCCGTAGTGCAGCTCGTAGACCTTGCCGGCGGCGAGCGCGCGATCGCGCGCGTCGTCGATGCGCGCGCGGTTCAGCTGCGACGTGCGCCGCGCCATGCCGTGCACCTCGTAGCCCTTCTCGAGCAGGAGCTCCGCCAGATAGGAGCCGTCCTGACCCGTGATTCCCGTAATCAGCGCAGTCTTGCGCGCCATCTCAGTCTCCACTCCCTGCGCCTGCCCCTGCGCCTGCCTCGAGCTCCGCTCCCGGGTGATCGAATCGCACAGCCGCTCGCCGAGTGCAATGATCCCGACCGGTGGAGCGCGGACTCCGGCTCTCGATCGCAGCGCTGATCGCCGTCGGCGCCGTCGCGCGGCTGGCGCCGCTCTTCGACCACGACGGGCGGCTCTTCGAGCAGTTCCCCACCGAAGATGCATACCTGTTGCTCACGGCGGGGCGCAATCTCGCCCTCGGCCACGGTCTCAGCGTGTCCGACGGGACCGTTCGGTCAATTGGAGTGCAGCCGCTCGCGGCGTTCCTGTGGTCGGCGTGCTTCTGGATCGTCGGCGGCGCGAAGAAGACGGGCGTGCTCCTGGTGCTCGTGGCCGAGCTCGCGATCGGCGCCGCGAGCGCGCTCGGCCTGTGGCAGCTCGCGCAGCGGGCGCTGGCCGGGAAGCGCCAGGCCGGGCTCGCTGCGATGCTCGCCGCCGCGGCCTGGTGGGCGAGCCCGGTGGCGATCCCGCACGCGATGAACGGGCTCGAGACCGGGCTCTACGCGGGCCTGGTGATTCTGGTCGCGCTCGCCTTCATCGAGCCGGGGACGGAGGGCGCCTGGTCGCTCGGGCGCCAGCTCCGCTTCGGGCTCGCGCTCGGACTCGCGTTCCTTGCCCGCGACGACGCGCTGTTCCTGATCCTCTGGGCCTGCCTGGTGCACCTCGGCCGTCCGATCGAGGGGCGGGGAAGCGCGCCGCTGCGCCGCTTCGCCGAGGCGCTCGTGTTCGGCGCGGTGTCGGTTGCAGTCGCCGCGCCCTGGCTCGCGTTCAACTACCTGAGCACCGGCAGCATCGCGCCGATCCGCGGCGCGCAGAACCTCGGGAGCGTAGCGACCGCGCTCGTCGAGCTCGCGTTCATGTTCGCGCCGATCCCGCGCCTCGTGCAGGACAGTCCGCCGGCGATTGCGGGGGCGTGGCTTCTCTGTGGTCTCGGACTCGCCGCAGGGTTGGGCGCGTGGCGGCGGGCCGACCCGACCCGGCGCGCGCTGATCGGCTTGGCGATGCTCTTCGCGCTCTCGCTCGGTACGTTCCACGGGCTCGGGTTCGGCGCGGGCGAGCTCATGCAGCGCTACCTGTACCCGGTCTCGCCCTTCCTCGCGATCGCCTGGGCGTGGGCAGTGGTAGCAGCTGCTCGCTCGCGCCGAGGCGCGCGTGCACGCGTGGCTCGCGCAAGCGGCGCTCGCGGGCGTGCTCGCGCTGGCGCTCGCCGGCAACGCACACAGCTACGCGAACGGCGCTGCGCACGCGCACTTCCAGGTCGTGCGCTGGGTCGACGCCAACGTCGCCGACGACGTCTGGGTCGGTGCGAGGCAGAGCGGCACGCTCGGCTTCTTCCACGACCGGACGCTCGGCCTCGACGGCAAGCGCGGCGCGCTGGTCGACTACATCCTGGCCAAGCGCCCGCCCTACATCGCGGACCGGGTCGGCGCCGTCGATCTCATGCGCGAGCCGCGGCTGGCCGCGCGCTACGAGGTCCTCGTCCACGACACGGAGCAGAACCTGGACGTGCTCAGGTGGAAGAGCGACAGCGGTTCAGGGGAGTCGGACGCTCCAGAATGAGGCGAGCGTCCAGCCGACGCCGCAGACGACCAGCGCCGGCGAGGCGAACAGGAGATCGATCGGCGAGCCGCCTTCGCCGCGCACCTGCGCGAGGCGCAGGTACTCGAGCACGCCGAACACGACGAACGGGAGCGACGCGAACTCCCGGCCCGGGAGCAGCACCTTCGCGTCCATGCAGTAGAGCGCGTAGCCGATCAGGATCATCCCGGCGGTCACCGCCAGCGCCTGATCGAGGTACGCCACGGTGTAGCCCGAGAGCGCCGGGCGGTGCGCGCCGTCCATGCCGCGCGCGAGCTCGCCGCGCCGCTTCGCGAGCGAGATGAAGAGCGCCAGCGTCGAGGACACCAGGAGCAGCCAGTTCGACGGCGCCGTGCCGAGCAGCTCGGCGCCGAGCACGACCCGCAGCACGAAGCCCGTCGAGAGCAGGAACACGTCGACCAGCGGCACGTGCTTGAGGCCCAGCTGGTAGAGCAGCTCCTTGGCGACGTACGCCGCGACCACGACGAGCGCGACGCCCCTGCCCGAGAGCGCGGCCAGCCCGAAGCCGGCGGCGAGCAGCGCGGCGGCGAAGACCAGCGCCTCGGCCTTCGAGATCCGGCCCGCCGCGATCGGCCGCTCGCGCTTCTTCTCGTGCAGGCGGTCGCGCTCCGCGTCGAGAGTGTCGTTCAGCGCGTACACCGCCGAGCTCGCCAGCGAGAGCGCGGCGACGCCGAGCGCGAACGAGACCGGCTCCAGGTGACCGCCCGCCGCCAGCGAAAACGGGACGGGCATCAGCACGAAGACGTTCTTCAGCCAGTCGCGGGGCCGGGCGAGCTTCGATGAAGTCGCGAATCCGCATGGTCCGGCCTAGAAGGCGATCCGGCGCATGACGAAGCGCGGCAGCGTGCGGATCGCGAGCATCACGAGCGCCCAGATTCCCGGCGCGTACACGACCGGCTTGCCGCGCTCGATCGCGCGCAGCACCAGCGCGGCGACCTGCTCCGGCTCGCCCGCGAACGGCGGCGGGGTCAGACCCTCGGTCATGGCCGTGCGCACGAAGCCCGGCTTCACGGTCACGGTGACGAGCCCCTGCGCGCGGAACTTGTGGTCCAGCCCCTCGAGGTAGTGCGAGAGCCCGGCCTTGGCGGCGCCGTACAGGATCACGGGCTTGCGGCCGCGCTCGCCCGCCACCGACGAGAACACGCAGAGCGTGCCGCCGCCGCGCGCGAGCAGGCGCCGGCGCGCGGCCTCGCAGAACAGAATGGTGTAGGTGAAGTCCGCGCTGAGCAGGTCCGCGCACAGGCGCGGGTCGGCCTCGAGCGCGTCCTGCGTCGCGAACAGGCCCGCGGTGACCACGGCGGTGTCGAAGCCGCCCAGCGCCGCGTCGGCGCGCTCGAGCGCGGCCTCGAAGCCCGTGGGCGCCAGCAGATCGCACGCGGCCGTGCCGACCTGCCCCTTCGCACCGTGCAGCTCGAGGTCCTTCGCGCTGCGCTCGAGCTCCAGGCGGTCGCGGCCGAGCAGGAACAAGGACGCCCCCTGCTCCGCCATGCGCCGGGCGAGCGCGCGGCCCATGCCGCGCGTCGCGCCGAGGATCACGACCTTCACGCCTCGTCTCCGAGCAGGCGCACCGACAGCGCGCTCTTGAGCCGACCCTCGGGATCCCACTTGCGCCGCACCTCGTTCCACGCGGGGAGCCGAGGCTCCATGGCGCGAAAGTGTTCCGCGCGGGTGAGCACGTCCTTCGACAGGTAGATGCGGCCGCCCGCCTCGACCACGATCTCGTTCAGCGCGTCGACGAGCGCCTGCGTCTTCTCGCCGCGCAGCGGCACGTCCACCGCGATCGAGATGCCGGGCTTCGGGAACGAAAGCATCCCGCGGCCCTCGGGGCCGCAGTCCTTGACGACCGACACCGGCGAGGGACAGCCGCGCCGGGTCATGACCGCGAAGAAGCGGCGCACCACTCGCGCGTCGCGCTCGATCGGCAACACGCACTGGTACTGCGCGAAGCCGCGCGGCCCGTACAGCCGGTTCCAGTTGCGCACGCCGTCGAGCGGCCAGAAGAACGCCTGCGGGTGCACGACGCCGGTCTGCGGCCCGCGCCGCCGCGAGTGAAACACGAGGGCGTTCCAGACCGGGACCGTGAGCCCGTTGACCAGCCCGAGCGGCAGGTCGAAGGGAACGCCCAGGCGCTGGTGCAGCTCGGGCGGGTGCGCCGGCGCCTCGCCGGGCTCGGCCCAGCGGCCGACCAGCGCGAAGCCGCGGCCCATGGCCTTCCCGCGCTTGGTGCTGTCGAACCAGCACTTGGTGAGCGGCCAGCGGCGGCTCGCCTCGAGCAACGTCTCCACGAGCGCGTCGAGGTCGTCGACGCGCCGGGATTCCTGGTAGATCCAGGCGCTCGGGATCTTCTCGAGCCGCAGCTCCACCTCGAGGATGTGCCCGGTGAGCCCCATCCCGCCCAGCGTGGCGCGGAACAGCTCCGGCTCGCTGCGCTCGGAGACCTCGAGCACGCGCCCGTCGGCGACCCGCATGCGCAGGCTCGACACGTGCTCGCCGAAGGTGCCGGCGACGTGGTGGTTGCCGCCGTGGACGTCCGAGGCGACGGCGCCGCCGAGCGTGACGTACTGGGTGCCGGGGGAGACCGGCGAGGTGAACCCGCGCGGCATGAACAGGCGGTTCAGCTCGCGCAGCGAGAAGCCGGCCTCGGCGCGCAGCGCGCCGGTCGCGGGGTCGAAGCCGAGCAGGCGGTTCGCGCGGCGGGTGCCCGCGACGACTGCGCCCGGGCGCGCCGGCAGCGAAGCGTCGCCGTACGAGCGGCCCAACCCGCGCGAGAGCGTGGCGCCGCGAGTGGCCGACTCCAGGTCCTCGGAGACGATCTCGACCCCCGACACGACCGGGTGACGGCCCCAGCCCGACAGCTCGCGCGGCGCGCCGTCGCTCATTGCCGAGCGGCGTCCTTCGCCCGAAGGCCATTCTGCCGATGAGTGAGGTGCTTCTGGCCCAACGACTCGCTCCGGGTTGCCTGCGCGCCCGACAGCCTAGCGGATCGTCGCGCCGGCGCGGGAGCTGTACGAAGATGGAGGGTGGAGGCGGTCGTTCCTGTCGCATGACTCCGCGCGCCTGGCTGGTCGACCTGGACGGAACGCTCTACCACGCGCTGCCCGTGAAGCTCGCGATGGCGCTCGAGCTGGCGCTGTTCGGCTGGGCGGTCGCGGCGCCGCTGCGCCGCTTCCGGCGCGTGCACGAGGAGCTGCGCGCCGATCCGGCGGTACCCGCCGGGGATCCCTTCGCGCTCCAGCTCGAGCGGACCGCCGCGCGCGCCGGCCTCGGCGCGCGCGAGCTCGAGGCGATCGTGCGCGAGTGGATGGTCGAGCGCCCGGGCAAGTGGCTGCGCCTGGCCCGGCGCGGCGCGCTGCTCGCGGAGCTCGCGCGCTTCCGCGCGTCCGGCGGCAGGAGCGGGCTGGTGTCCGACTACCCCGCGCGCGCGAAGCTGCGGGCGCTCGGCGCGGCGGACCTGTTCGACGTCGTGATCGCGGCCGGCGAGCCCGAGGGCCCGCCCCGCCTGAAGCCCGCGCCCGACGGCCTGCTCGGCGCGGCGCGCGCGCTCGGGGTCGCCCCGGCCGAGTGCCTGGTGATCGGCGATCGCGACGATGCGGACGGCGAGGCCGCGCGGCGCGCGGGCATGCGGTTCCGCCGCGTGTAGAAGCCGCTAGTCGCCGTCCCCGCGCTCGCGCTGCTCCTGCTCGAAGAGGCGAAGCTGCGGATCGGCGGGCGCGACCTCGTCGACGGGAATGATGTACTCGCCCGAGAAGCAGGCGTCGCAGAAGCCGTGCTTCATCTGCGCCTCGATCCCGCGCAGCGCACCGAGCGAGAGGAACGAGAGGCTGTCCGCGCCGATCATCCGGCGGATCTCCTCGACGCTGTGGTTCGCGGCGATCAGCTCCTTCCGGGTCGGCGTGTCGATCCCGTAGTAGCACGGCCCCGTGGTCGGCGGCGCCGAGACGCGGATGTGCACCTCGCGCGCGCCGGCGGCGCGGAACAGGGTGACGAGCTTCGAGAGCGTGGTGCCGCGCACGATCGAGTCCTCGACCACCACCAGGCGCTTGCCCGAGACGAGCTCGCGGATCGGGTTGTGCTTCACGCGCACGCCGAACATGCGGATCGACTGCTCGGGCTCGATGAAGGTGCGGCGCACGTAGTGGTTGCGGATCAGCGCAGCTTCGTACGGGATGCCGCTCACCTCGGCGTAGCCGAGCGCAGCGACCGAGCCCGAGTCGAGCACCGGCACGACCATGTCGGCCACGACCGGCGCCTCGCGCGCGAGCTCGCGGCCGAGCTGCTTGCGGGTCTGGTAGACGCTCGAGCCGAACACCAGCGAGTCCGGGCGCGCGAAGTAGATGTGCTCGAACACGCACAGCTTCTCCGGCGCGCGCGGCAGCGGCTGCACCGAGCGCAGTCGGCCGCGCCGGATGATCACGATCTCGCCCGGCTCGACGTCGCGCTCGTAGACCGCGCCGATCAGGTCGAACGCGCAGGTCTCGCTCGCGACCACCCAGGCGGGGCCGAGCCGGCCGAGCGAGAGCGGGCGGAAGCCGTGCGGGTCGCGCGCCGCGACCAGCACGTCGTCGATCAGGAACACCGCCGACCAGGCGCCGCGCACGCGCGAGCACATGTCGCCGAGCCGCTCCTCGAGGCTGCCGCGCGCCCGGGCCAGCAGGTGCACGAACACCTCGGAGTCCATCGTGCCCTGGAAGATCGAGCCGTGGCCCTCGAGCTCGGCGCGGATCGCCAGGGCGTTGGTCAGGTTGCCGTTGTGCGCGACCGCGATCTGCGAGCGGCCGGTGTTGGCGATGAACGGCTGCGCGTTCTGCAAGTTGCTCGCGCCCGCCGTCGAGTAGCGCACGTGCCCGATCGCGATCCGGCCCGGCAGGTTCGCCAGCACGTCCTGCGAGAAGATCTCGGCGACCAGGCCCATGCCCTTGTGGATGTGGCTGTCGCCGCCGTCGCGCGACACGATGCCGGCCGACTCCTGGCCGCGGTGCTGCAGCGCGTAGAGGCCGAGGTAGACGTGGTTCGCGGCCTCGGGATGGCCCGCGATGCCCATGACGCCGCACTCCTCGCGAAATCGGTCGAGCGTCATCCGAGAGCCTCCGGCAGGGTTCGGGCCCAGGCATCGTGCGCCTCCGCGACGGAGACGTCGACTCCCGGTGAGATGCGTAGGCGCGCGCCGCCGGTTCGTCCAATCCGGGCGGCGGGGACGCTGTGGTCGCGCGCGCGGGCGAGGATCGCCGCGGTCTGCTCGGGCGCGCAGGAGAGGATCGCGCGGCCGGCGGACTCGGCGAAGAGGCGGACCTCGGGGCGCAGGCCCGCGCCGGGGAGCTCGGCCTCGACGCCGACGCCAGCGCGGATCGCGGACTCGGCCAGCGCGATCGCGGCGCCGCCGTCGGAGCAGTCGTGCGCGGACCGGACGAGCCCGCGGGCCGCCAGGTCGACCAGGAGCTCGTGCAGGCGCTTCTCGGCCGCGAGGTCCAGGATCGGCGGCGCGCCGCGCTCCAGGCCGAGGCGCACGGACAGGTACTCGCTGCCGCCGAGCTCGGCGCGCGTCTCGCCCAGGAAGATCACGTCGTCGCCGGGGCCGCGGAAGGCGGCGGGCACGGCGTGGCGCACGTCGTCGAGCAGGCCGACCAGGCCAATCGTGGGCGTGGGCGGGATCGCGCCCTCCCCGGCCGTCTCGTTGTAGAAGCTGACGTTGCCGCCGGTGATCGGCAGGCCGAGCGCGCGGCAGGCGTCGCCCATGCCGCGCACGGCCTCGGCGAACTCCCACATGCGCTCGGGCTGCTCGGGGCTGCCGAAGTTCAGGCAGTTGGTCACCGCGAGCGGGCGCGCGCCGGTCACCGCGACGTTGCGCGCGGCCTCCGCCACCGCGTGCTGCGCGCCGGCGTACGGGTCGAGCGCGCACCAGCGCGGATTGCAGTCGGTGGTGAGCGCGAGGCCTCGCTCGGTCTCGGGGATGCGCACGACCGCGGCGTCGCCGCCCGGCCGGAGCACCGTCTGGCCCTGCACGAGCTGGTCGTACTGCCGGTACACCCACTCCCTCGAGCAAAGGTTGGGTGACGCGAGCAATTGCAGCAGCGCGCCCGACGGGTCCGACTCCGCGGGAAGCGC
Organism: uncultured delta proteobacterium; assembly: GCA_963707945.1. Taxonomy (GTDB): domain Bacteria; phylum Myxococcota_A; class UBA9160; order SZUA-336; family SZUA-336; genus VGRW01. Next base: position 389,205 of record CAVPRM010000003.1, on the reverse strand, counting down.
CGCGAGGTCGAGCGTGCGGCGCGTCTCGAAGTCAGCGGGCTGCGCCTTCGGCCGGTCGTACACGGGCGCGTTCGCGGCGATCGGATCGACGGGGATGTCCACCACGACCGCGCCGTGCCAGCGCACGCGCATACGGCCGTCGTCGGTCACGCGGCCGACGATCGCCGCGTCGAGGTCCCACTTCGCGAAGGCGTCGAGGATCTCCTTCTCGCGCCCGGCCTCGGCGACCAGCAGCATCCGCTCCTGCGACTCGGACAAGAGCAGCTCGTAGGCGCTCATGTTCGTCTCGCGCTGCGGCACCCGGTCGAGGTCCATCTCGATGCCCGTGCCCGAGCGCGACGCCATCTCGAAGCTCGAGCAGGTCAGCCCCGCCGCGCCCATGTCCTGGATGCCGACGATCGCGCCCGTCTTCATGGCCTCGAGGCACGCCTCGAGCAGCAGCTTCTCGGTGAACGGATCGCCGAGCTGCACGGTCGGGCGCTTGGCGTCGGTGTCCTCGTCGAACTCGGCCGACGCCAGCAGGCTCGCGCCGTGGATGCCGTCGCGCCCGGTCTTCGAGCCGACGTAGATCACGGGGTTGCCGGTGCCGCTGGCCTTGGCGAGGAAGATCTGGTCGGCGCGCGCGATGCCGACGTTCATCGCGTTCACCAGGATGTTCTTGCGGTAGCGCGGGTGGAAGGTGACCTCGCCGCCGACGGTCGCGCAGCCGAAGCAGTTGCCGTAGTCGCCGATCCCCTTCACCACGCCGCGGACGAGGTAGCGCTGGTGCGGATCGTCGAGCGACCCGAAGCGCAGGCTGTCGAGCGACGCAAGCGGGCGAGCGCCCATCGTGAAGATGTCGCGCAGGATGCCGCCGACTCCGGTCGCCGCGCCGCCGTGCGGCTCGACGTACGAGGGGTGGTTGTGGCTCTCGATCTTGAACACGCAGACGTTGCCGTCGCCGACGTCGACCACACCCGCGTTCTCGCCCGGGCCCTGCACCACCGCGGGACCCTTGGTGGGCAAGGTCTGCAGGTAGCGCTTGCTCGACTTGTACGAGCAGTGCTCGGACCACATCACCGAGAAGATCCCGAGCTCGGGGAAGCTCGGGCGCCGGCCGAGGATCTCGCCGATCAGCGCGATCTCGTGGTCGGAGAGTCCGTGCTCGCGCGCGAGCTCGGGGGTGACCTCGGGGTCGCTCATCGGCGCGCCCGCGCGGCGACGCACGCGGCTCCGAACGAGCGCAGCAGCGCCCCGCCGTCTGCGGAGCCGAGCAGCGGGTCGACCGCGTACTCGGGGTGCGGCATCAGCCCGACCACGTTGCCAGCCGCGTTCGCGATCCCCGCGATGTCGTCGGTCGAGCCGTTCGGGCTGCCGCCCACGTAGCGGAACGCGACCCGCGGCTTGTGGCTCGGGTCGGGGACGTAGGCGCCCTCGCCGTGCTTCACCGGCATGACCAGCGCGCGGCCGGGCGCGAGCTCGTTCCGGAAGTTGCCGGGATCCTCGACGGCGACCTTCACGTCCTCGCAGACGAACTTCAGATCGCGGTTGCGGACCAGCGCTCCGGGCAGGACGCCCGCCTCGCACAGGATCTGGAAGCCGTTGCAGACGCCCAGCACGGGCCCGCCGCGCGCGGCGAAGTCGATGACGGCGGCCATGATCGGAGAGAAGCGCGCCATCGCGCCGGTGCGCAGGTAGTCGCCGTAGGAGAAGCCGCCGGGGATGGCGATCCCGTCGAGCTCCGGCAGCCGGCGGTCCTTGTGCCAGACCATCTCGACCCGGGCGCCGCAGGCGCGCAGGCCGCGGGCGAGGTCGCGGTCGTCGAGAGAGCCGGGGAACGTGAGGACGCCAATGCGCGGCTCGGCGGCGGTCGCCGAAAACACGGGTGGCTTTGCTGCGAGAGTGGGGCTCGCGCTCACGTCCTCGACCTTCTCTGCACCCCGGCCGGAAGCCCGACGGAGTGTAGGAACGCGCCGGCGGACGTGTCAACGCGACGCGTCTTACTCGAGTCGCCGGGCTTCCGGCCGGCGCGCTCGCTCGCGCTCGCGGGGGAACGATCGTTCGGGCGGCAGAGGCCGGCCCCGCTCGACAAGAGACGCTCGCCCCGCGCCGCGCCCGGCAAGCCGCTCCAGCATCGCGGCGCCCGCCAGCTCCGGGGACCGATCCGGCTCTTCTCGAGCTCAGCGTCCGAGACTGCGAGGCCGAGCGAGGGCCGTCCCGAGCGAGGGGGCAAGCGAAGCGCGCAGCGAGGCGCAGCCGAGCGAAGTCAATCGGACAGAATCTCGTACTGCTCGATCACCGGATTCGCGAGGAGCTTCTCGCACAGCTCGGCGGCCAGGGCGCGGGCCTTGGCGGGGTCGGTGGTGTCGAGGTCGAGCGTGACCAGCTTGCCGGTGCGCACGCCCTGCACCTGCGCGTAGCCCAGATCGCGCACCGCGTGCTCGATCGCGCGGCCCTGCGCGTCGAGCACCCCGGGCTTGAGACTCACCAGCACGCGCAGCTTCATCGCGGGGTTCCTCCGTGGGCGGCCAGCGTGCGCGCGAAGATCGCGTCGACGTTGCGCAGCTGGCGGTCGAGATCGAAGCACTCGATCAGCTCGTCGGGGTCGAGGACCTTGCCGAGCTCGGGATCGGCGGCGAGCCGGTCGTACAGGTGGTCGCCCTCGTCCCAGGTCGCCATCGAGTGCTTCTGCACCAGCCGGTACGCCTCCTGGCGCGAGATGCCGCGGCGCGCGAGCGCCAGCAGCACCGACTGCGAGAACACGAGCCCGCGCGCCGAGTCGAGGTTCGCGCGCATGCGGTCGGGGCGGACTTCCAGGCTCTCGATCAGGTCGGCGAGCCGGTGCAGCATGAAGTGCACCGCCGCGGTCGAGTCGGGGAACACGATGCGCTCGACCGAGCTGTTCGAGATGTCGCGCTCGTGCCACAGAACGGTGTTCTCGAGGCCGGTCGCCGCGTAGCCGCGCACCACCCGCGCCAGCCCGCACAGGGTCTCGAAGCGCCACGGGTTGCGCTTGTGCGGCATGGCGGAGCTGCCCTTCTGCTCGCTGCCGAAGAACTCCTGGACCTCGCCGACCTCGCTGCGCGCGAGGTGGCGCATCTCGACGGCGATCGCCTCGACCGCGCCGGCCAGCTGCGCGAGCGCGGTCAGCACCTCCGCGTGGCGGTCGCGCGAGACGACCTGGGTCGAGATCGGCGAGACGCGCAGGCCGAGCTCGCCGAGGACCTCGTCCTCGATCGCGGGATCCAGGTGCGCGAACGTGCCGACCGCGCCGGAGAGCTTGCCGACCGCCGCCTCGCCGCGCGCGCGCTCCAGCCGCGCGCGGCCGCGGGCGAGCTCGTCCCAGCCGCGCAGGAGCTTCAGCCCGAACGTCGTGGGCTCGGCGAAGATGCCGTGGGTGCGCCCGACGCAGGGCGTTCGCTTGAACTCGAGGGCGCGGCGCTGGAGCACCGCGAGCGCGCGGTCGCACTCACCGAGACACAGCTCGAGCGCGGCCGAGATCTGCAGCGCCAGGCAGGTGTCGAGCACGTCCGACGAGGTCAGCCCCAGGTGCACGTAGCGCGAAGCGGGGCCGATCTGCTCGGCCAGCGCGTCGAGGAAGGCGTTCACGTCGTGGTGGACCTTGGCCTCGATCTCGGCGACCCGTGCCGGCTCGACCTTCGCGCGCGCCTCGATCGCCGCGAACGCGTCGCGCGGGATCTCGCCGCGCTTGGCCAGCGCCCGGCACACGGCGACCTCGATGCGCACCCACAGGTCGTACTTCCGGTCCTCGGACCAGATCGCCTCGAGGGCGGGAAGCGTGTACCGGGGGATCAAAGGGGAACTCCTCGGGGGCTACGCCGCGTAGTGCGCCCAGTAGTACGCGAGGAGGAGGTAATACATGACCGGGATTCCGAGCAAGGCCGAGTCGATCCGGTCGAGCACGCCGCCGACGCCGGGCAGGAGGTGGCCCGCGTCCTTGATCGCCGCGTCGCGCTTCAGGAGCGACTCGATCAGGTCGCCGAGCACCGCGACGGCGGCCAGGGTCATGCCGAAGAAGAACGAGGCGATCCAAGGCAGATCGCGCGCCAGCTCGCCCGGAACGAACAGGGTGAAGACGACCTTCACCAGCACCGCGAGCACGCCGCCCGTGAGCACGCCGCCGATCGCGCCCTCGACCGTCTTGTTTGGACTGATCGCCGGGGCAAGCTTGCGGCGGCCGTACGCGCGACCGACGAAGTACGCACCCGAGTCGGAGCAGACCACCGCGGTCAGGCAGAAGATCATGTAGAAGAAGCCGACCTGGGGGTCGACCGGCATGCCGAAGCGGCGCTCGAGCTCGCTCGAGATGCAGCGCACCGACACGGCGTACGAGAGCAGCCAGCCCACGTAGATCACGCCGAAGAAGGTCTCGGACACGCTCGCGATCGCCTCGCGGATCTCCTGCTTGGTGAGCTGGAGGATCATCAGCGTGAGCAGCGTGACGGTCAGCGCGGTGGTGGCGAGCGAGGCGTCGCCGACGTACGCGATCACCGGAAGGCTCGCCGCCGCGACGTTCCCGAGCAGCCGGTGGGGCGTCGCGCCCTTGGCGCTGATCAGCCCGTAGAACTCGTTCACGCCGAGCAGGCTGAAGGCGATCACGACCGCCACGAAGGGCCAGCCGCCCGACCAGCACACCCAGATGACGGGCGGAACCAGGAGCCCGGCGGTGACGAAGCGGAGCGTCAGATTGCTCACGCCCCGACTCTCGGGCTCTTCGGGGCGCGGGGTCGGGCTCCGCGGATGCGCGGGCGGCGGTGAGCTCGCGAGCGGGATCCGGTCACGATCCGCGGGTTCCAAGAGGCTCCTTCTCGGGGGCGGGGGCAGTTTAGCGCGAAATCCCCGGCCTCCCGTCGCCCCTTTTCGGCCGCCGGGCTACCGCCCCGTATGGCCGAAGCCACCCCCGCCGCGGCCCGTGGAGCCGAGCTCTGAGGCCTCGCCAACCTCCTTCAGCACGGGTCGGACGACGGGCGCGATCACGAGCTGCGCGATCCGCTCGCCCCGACGCACCGCGAACGGCTCGGAGCCCAGGTTCACCAGGATCACGCCCAGCTCCCCCCGGTAGTCCGAGTCGATCGTCCCCGGCGCATTGGCGACGGTCACGCCGGCGTGGAGCGCCAGGCCGCTCCGCGGCCGCACCTGCCCTTCGTACCCTTCCGGGATCGCCAGCGCGAACCCGGTGGGCACGACGGCCCGCTCGCCGGGCGCGAGGACGAGCTCCGACTCGACCGCGGCGCACAGATCGAGCCCGGCGCTGCCCGCCGTGGCGGGGCTCGGGAGCGGAATGTCCGCATCCCGCGCACCGCGCACGCGGAACAGACGCAGCTCGGGCACGGCCGACATGCGCCGCAGTCTAAGGTCTCAGGCCTGCGCCTCGCGCGAAGCTTCGAGCTGCTCCGCCAGCGCCGCCCGCCGGGACAGACGGATCTTCCCGCTCGGGTCGACGTCGAGGCACTTCACCACGACCTCGTCGCCCTCGACGCAGATGTCCTCGACCTTGCCGACCCGCCGCTCCGCCATCTCGGAGATGTGCAGCAGCCCGTCGGTGCCGGGGAAGATCTCCACGAAGGCGCCGAAGTCGGTGACCTTCTTGACCTTGCCCACGTAGGTGCGGCCGATCTCCGCTTCCTGCGTGACCTCCTCGACCATCTGCTGGCACTTCGCGAGTGCCTCGGCGTTGGGCGCGAAGAGGGTGACCTTGCCCGAATCCTCGACGTCGACCTTGGCGCCCGTCGTCTCCTGGATCGCGCGGATCACCTTGCCGCCCGGCCCGATCAGGTCGCGGATCCGGTCCGGCTTGATCCAGATCATCACGACCCGCGGCGCGTTCGCGGACAGCTCGCTGCGCGGCACGAAGCCCGGCAGCTGCGCCGCCGTCTCGTCGGCCATGCGCTGCAGGATGTGCAGCCGGCCCTGGCGCGCCTGCTCGAGCGCCTTCTCCATCACGGCCCAGTCGAGGCCCTCGATCTTGATGTCCATCTGGATCGCAGTGATGCCCTTGGTCGAGCCCGCGACCTTGAAGTCCATGTCGCCGAGGTGGTCCTCGTCGCCGAGGATGTCGGACAGCACCGCGTGGCGGCTGCCCTCCGAGATCAGACCCATCGCGATGCCCGCGACCGGCGCCTGGATCTGGATGCCCGCGTCCATCAGCGCGAGCGCCCCGCCGCAGACCGAAGCCATCGACGAGCTGCCGTTCGACTCGAGGATCTCCGACACGACCCGGATCGTGAACGGCGAGTCCTCGCCCTCGGGCAGCACCATCCGCACCGCGCGCTCGGCGAGCGCGCCGTGGCCCTGCTCGCGCCGGTTCGGCGCGCGCAGCGGCCGCACCTCGCCGGTCGAGAACGGCAGGAAGTTGTAGTGCATGAAGAAGTTCCGGTAGTACGTCTCCTTCAAGCCCTCGATCATCTGCTCGTCGCGCGAACCGCCCAAGGTGGCCGTGACCATCGCCTGGGTCTCGCCGCGCGTGAACAGCGCCGAGCCGTGCGGAGCCCGCAGCTCACCGACGCTGGCCGTGATCGGCCGGATGTCGGTGGTCGTGCGGCCGTCGATGCGCGGCTTCCCGTCGAGGATGTCGTCGCGCATCACCTTGCCGCGCAGGTCGTGGAGGATGTCCTTCACGTCCGCCGACAGCTTGCGGCCTGCGGCCTGCGCCGCTTCGACCGCCGCCAGGCTGCCCAGCTCGCGCGGGGCGTCGCGGAACGGTGTCACGATCGCCTTCAGCACCTCGGCGTCGATCTCGTCGAACGCCTTGTTGCGCAGCTTCTTCTCGCGCGTGCGGCTGGCGGCCTTGATGCGGTCGAGGGCCATGCCCTCGATCTTGCGCACGAGCTCGGCGTCCTTGGCCGGCGGCGCCACGACCCGCTTCTGCTTGCCCGCCTTGGCGACGAGCTGGGTCTGCGCCTCGATCAGCTTCAGGATCTCCGCGTGGCCGAAGCGCAGCGCTTCGAGCACCGCGGCTTCCGAGACCTGCTTGGCCCCGCCCTCGACCATGACCAGCGCGTTGGACGAGCCGGCCACGATGATGTTGAGGTCCGCGGCTTCGACCTCCGCGTGGGTCCCGTTCGCGATCAGCTTGCCGTCGACGCGCGAGACGCGCACCGCGGCGATCGGCGACGGGAACGGCACGTCCGAGAGCATCACGGCCGCCGACGCTCCGACGAACGCGAGCACGTCCGTCTCGTAGTCCGGATCCGCGGAGATCACCTGCGCCGTGACCTGGGTCTCGTCGCGGTAGCCGTCCGGGAAGAGCGGGCGCAGCGCCCGGTCGATGAAGCGGGAGGTGAGGACCTCCTTCTCCGTCATGCCGCGCTCGCGCTTGAAGAAGCCGCCGGGGATCTTCCCGGCCGCGTAGATCTTCTCCATGTAGTCCACGGTCAGCGGGAAGAAGTCGATGCCCTCGCGCGGCTTCGCGGAGTTCACGGTGACGATCACCGCGCTCTTTCCCTGGGTGACCAGAACCGAGCCGTTCGATTGCTTGGCGAGACGGCCGGTCTCGATGGTGACGGGCTTTCCGTCGACCGTACACGTAACTGTTTCCATTCCTGTTCTCATTCCTTCGTTGCGCAACGCTTCGTTGCGTTTTGGAGACGCAAGCGTGGGAACGGCGGCGCGCCTTTGCGCCGGAGCACTTCGCTCATCCCACGTCTCGCATCTGTTCTCGACTGATCGGACCCGTGTCCGATCCCTGCTTTCGGGGGTATTTCCCGATTAGCGGCGCAGTCCCAGCTTGTCGATCAGGGACTGGTACCGCCCTTCATTGGTACGGTGCAGGTAGTCGAGCAGGCTCCGCCTCTGGCTGACGAGCTTCAAGAGCCCGCGGCGCGAGTGGTGGTCCTTCACGTGCGCTTGCAGATGATTGGTGAGCTCCGAGATCCGCTCGGACAGGAGCGCGACCTGGACCTCGCAGGAGCCCGTGTCTCCGGGCTTCCTTTGATTTTGCTTCACGATTTCGTGCCGACGTTCGGCGCCGAGCATGCTTCTACCTTGCGATTTCGGGTGCGTGTATAGCAGAGGCCCCCGCAAAACCGCAATGCGCCCGGGATTTATTCGCCGCCGGCCTCGTCGTCGGAGGTGAAGACCCGCACCGTGCGCAGCTCGGGAATGCCCCTTGCCGCCTCGACCAGAGCCACCAGACGCCCCTCGTGGGCGAGCTGGAGCACGCCGTCGGAAGGGGCGCCCTTGATCTCCTGACGGCCGAGCTGGACGCCGTTGCGCACGCGCCGCGCGACGCGCGCGTCGATCTCGAACGTCGGCAGGCCGGTGGCGGCGAGCATCGGGATCACCCGGTCGGCACCGCGTGCGCCCAGTGCCTCCAGCGCGTCCAGAGTGATCGACTGAGAGAGCTGGAAGGGGCCGCTGCGGGTGCGACAGAGCTCGTGGAGGTGCCCTCCCGTGCCCAGCGCCGCCCCGAGGTCGTGGGCAATCGAGCGCAGGTAGGTGCCGGCGCTGCAATCGACCTCGAGCGCTACGAGCGGCGGCTCGTAGGAGGTGAGCTCGACCCGGCTGATGGAGACGCGGCGCGGCTCGAGCCGGACTTCCTCGCCACGGCGCGCGCGGCGGTAGGCGGCCTGGCCGGCCTGCTTCACGGCCGAGTACGGCGGCGGGATCTGCTCGATCTCGCCCGCGAATGCGGACAGCGCCTTCTCCAGCTCAGCGCGGGTCGGCCACGGGCCGTCCGTGCGCGCGACCACCTCGCCCTCGCGGTCGTAGGTCGTGGTCTCGACACCGAGCTGCACTTTGCCCCGGTAGCTCTTGGCGCCGTGGGTCAGGAGCTGCGAGAGCTTGGTCGCCTCACCCAGCGCGATCGGCAGCACGCCCGTGGCGAGCGGATCGAGCGTGCCCAGATGGCCCACCCGCCGCTGGTTGGCGATCCGCCGAACCCGCTGCACGACGTCGTGCGAGGTGAGCCCCTCTGGCTTGTCGATCACGAGAAAGCCGTCGATCACGCCGGCCCCTCCCCCTCTCCGCTGCCGCCGCGTTCGCCCCGTTCGCGCGCCAAGTCCTTCAGCACGCCCTCCAGGTGCTCCGCGCGATCGAGCATCTCGTCGGAGACGAAGTCGAGCTCGGGGACGCGCCGCGTCGCGAGCTCCCCGGCCAGGCGGCGCCGAAGGTAGGGCTTCGCCTTCTCGAGCGCAGCGATCGTCTCGGCCTTGTCGCCCAGGGCGCGAAAGAAGATCCGCGCGAAGCTCGCGTCGGGCGCGACTTGAACTTCCGTCAGCGAGAGCAGCTCGAGCCGCGGGTCGCCGGTGCGCTCGCGCAGGATGTGCGCGAGCCGGCTGTGGATCTCCTGGGCCAACCGCGCCTGCGAGTGCTTCACGCTTCCGTCCTCGTCTTCCTCGGGCAGCTCCTCGACCTCGTCGAGGCGCAGCACCGTGATGTCGTCCGCGACGACCTCCGCGACTCCCAGGCTCTCGACGTAGCGCACGATCTTCTCCATGGCCTCACGCAGGTGGCGCGGATCGACGCCGACCATCACGCAGCCGATGCACACCGAGTGGCGCTCGTCCTGGTCGGCGACCTCGGCGACCGAGACGTTGAAGCGCTGCCGGATCCGATCCTTCACCGAGCGCGCCACCCGCCGCCGCACCTTGATCGTCTCCGCCTCGGAGATGGTGAGCTCGATCAGCGCCGCTCCGATCAACATCAGAGCGTGTCGGGTGTCGCCTCGATCTCGTAGGCTTCGATGCGGTCGCCGACCTTCACGTCGTTGAAGTTCTCGATCCCGATGCCGCACTCGAGCGGCGCGACCACCTCGCGCACGTCGTCCTTGAAGCGGCGCAGCGACGACAGCTTGCCCGCGTAGATGACGATCCCGTTGCGCACGACGCGCGCACGCGCCGAGCGCGAGATCTTGCCGTCCTCCATCGCGGAGCCGGCGATCGTGCCGATCTTCGGGATGATGAAGAGCTCCTTCACCAGCGCGTGGCCGAGCAGCTTCTCGGTCTCCTTCGGCGGCAGGAGGCCCCGCATCAGGAGCGTGGCGTCGTCGAGCAGCTCGTAGACGATGTCGAAGGTGCGGATCACGACGCCCTCGCGCTCGGCGAGCTTGCGCGCCGCGGGCTCGGGCCGGACGTGGAACCCGAAGATCACCGCCTTCGAGGCGGCGGCCAGCATCACGTCGCTCTCCTTGATCCCGCCGACACCGGAGTGGATCACGCTGAGCTTGACCTTCTCGGTCGAGAGCTTGCCCAGCGCCTCGCGGATCGCCTCGACGGTGCCCTGCACGTCGGCCTTCACGACCGCGAACAGCTCCTTCTCGTCGGAGCCCTCCATGCGCGCGAACAGATCCTCGGGCGACATCGAGCCCGGCGTCTCGTGCTCGGAGGCCGCCTTCTTCTGCTCCTCGACCAGGCGGTGGTCGACGATCTGCTTGGCCTCGCGCTCGTTCTTCACGACCAGGAGCTCGTCGCCCGCGACCGGCACCGCCGACAGGCCGATCACCCGCACCGGCGTCGACGGCCCGGCTTCCTTCACGGTGCCGCCCTCGGCGTCGGCCAGCGAGCGCACGCGCCCGTAGGTGTTGCCCGCGACGACCGCGTCGCCCGGCTCGAGCGTGCCCTCGCTGACGAGCACCGTGGCGAGCGGGCCGCGGCCCTTGTCGAGCTCGGCCTCGAGCACCACGCCGACCGCCGGGCCCTTCCTGCGCGCGCGCAGCTCGAGCACCTCGGCCTGCAGCGCGAGCATCTCGAGCAGCTTGTCGATGCCCGTGCCCTTGGTCGCGGAGACGTCGACGAAGATGGTGTCGCCGCCGAAGTCCTCGGCGACGAGCTGATGCTCGAGCAGCGCCTGGCGCACCCGCTGCGGGTTCGCGTCGGCCTTGTCGATCTTGTTCACCGCGACGAGGATCGGGACCTGCGCGGCGCGCGCGTGGTTGATGGCCTCGACGGTCTGCGGCATCACGCCGTCGTCGGCCGCGACGACCAGCACGACCAGGTCGGTCACCTGCGCGCCGCGGGCGCGCATCTGCGAGAACGCCGCGTGGCCGGGCGTGTCGATGAAGGTGATCAAGGTGCCGTCGCTGGCGCGCACCTGGTACGCGCCGATGTGCTGGGTGATCCCGCCCGCCTCGCCGGCGGCGACGTCGGACTTGCGGATCGCGTCGAGCAGCGAGGTCTTGCCGTGATCGACGTGGCCCATCACGGTGACCACCGGCGGACGCTGCTCGCCGTCGCCCTCGGCGGTCGGCGCGCGGGTGGCGGCGAGCGCCCGTTCGACGCTCGGACTCGACCCGCTGCACGGCGAAGCCGCCGAGCTCCTCGACCACCATCGCCGCGGTCTCGCCGTCGAGGTACTCCTCGCTCGCGAGCTCCGCCTCGAACGTGCGCGCGCGCCGGATCAGGTCGCGCACCTTCACGCCGGTCTGGCTCGAGAGGTCGGCGAAGCTGATCTCGGGACCGAGCTTCACGGTGCGCTTGAGCTTGCCCGGCGGGGGCGGAGCGAGCTTGCGCGGCGGCTGCGGGACGCGCCGGCGCTGCGACTGCGCGCGCGACTGCTGCTCGACGATCATGCGCCGGCGCTCGAGCTGGGCCTGCACGTTTCCGCCGCGCATCATGCGCGCGATCGTCTCCTGCTCGCGCAGCGTGACGTCGGTGCGCACGGGCCGGGTGCGCGGCGCCTTGCGCGGAGCGACCCCCTCGGCCTCGCGCTCGTCGCCTTCGGCGGGCGGCGCGATCGGCGCGATGCCGGGCGCGATCCGGGCGCCGGGTGCGCTCGCCGGGGCGGGCGCGCTGGCGGCGGCCGCGGGCGGAAGGTTCGCGAGCGGATCCTCGACCACGCGCGCAGGCCGGTCGAGCGGCGCGACGATGCGCGGTCCGGTCGGCGCGGTTTCGCTGGCGCCGGGTGCGGCAGGAGCGACGAGCGCTGGCGACGCCGCGCTCGACGCGGCCAGCTCGACCTCCGCGGGCGCGCCGACCTCGGCGCTGCTGGCGGCCGCAGGAAGCTCCTCGAGCCCGGACTCCTCGCCGGCGGGCGCGTCGCCCACCTCGTCCTTGCGCTTGCGGCGCCGGATCACGCCCGTCCCGACGCGCTTCTGGACCGTGTCGGTGGTGGGCGCCGACGACAGCCGCCGCCGGATCGTGGCGACCTGCTCGTCGTCGAGGCTGGCCATCGGATTGCGGATCTCGATCCCGATCTCCGCGGCCTTCTTGATGAGCTCCTCGCGCTCGAGCCCGAGCTCGCTCGCGAGGTTGTACGCTCTCATGCCCTTACCGGCCATTCCAGTTCAGCCTTTCCCCGCGCGCGCGCTGCTCACGCGCCGGTAGGTCCGCCCTCGCCCGGCGCCGCCGCTGCAGCGGCCGCCGCCTCGCGCGCCTTCTTGGCCTTCTCGATCGCAAGCTCTTTGGCCCGCGTCTTCACGGTCTCGGCGCCCGCGGCGTCGACTCCCGGAATCGCGACCAGCAGATCCATCTCGGCATCCGCGAGCTCTTCGAGGCTCGCGACGCCGTGGTCGAGCAGGATCTTCGCCTCGTACTCGCCGAGACCCTCGATGGCCGACAGCGCGAGCGCGAGCTCGGCCTGAACGGCGCGCATGTAGGTCTCGCTCTTGATGTCGATCTTCCAGCGCGTGAGCAGCACCGCGAGCCGGACGTTCTGGCCCTTCTTGCCGATCGCGAGCGAGAGCTGGTCGTCGGGGACGATCACGTCCATCGAGCGCTTCTCGTCGTCGACCATGATCCGCACGACCTGCGCCGGCGCGAGCGCCGCGACCACGTACCTCACCGGGTCGCCGCTCCACGGGACGATGTCGATCTTCTCGCCGCGCAGCTCCTGCACCACGGCCTGCACGCGGCTTCCGCGCATGCCGACGCAGGCGCCGACCGGATCGACGTCCGAGTCCTTCGACACGACCGCGATCTTCGAGCGCGCGCCGGGCTCGCGCGCGGCGGCCTCGATGCGCACGATCCCCTCGTAGATCTCGGGCACTTCCTGCTCGAACAGCTTCTGCAGGAACTCCGTGGCCGCGCGCGACAGGATGATCTGCGGGCCCTTGGACTCCTTCAGCACGTCGAGCACGTAGGCGCGCACCCGCTCGTTCACGCGGAACATCTCGCGGGGGACCTGCTCCTTGCGCAGCAGGATCGCCTCGGCGCGGCCCAGGTCGACGATCAGGTTGCCCTTCTCGATCCGGCGCACGATGCCGTGGACGATCTCGCCCTTCCGGTCCTTGTACTCGTCGTAGATGTTCTGGCGCTCGGCGCCGCGGACTTCCTGGATGATGACCTGCTTGGCGGTCTGCGCGGCGATCCGGCCGAACTCGGCGGTGTCGAGCTTGATGCCGATCTGGTCGTCGACCTCGGCGTCCGGGTCGTGGCGGTGCGCGTCCTCGAGCGAGATGTGCGCGTCGTTCGCGGGCTCGCCGGCGACGACGGTCTTGAACTCGAAGAGCTCGACCTCTCCGGTCTCGTTGTTGAACTGCGCCTCGATCTCGCGCTCCGGACCGAACTTGCGCCGGGCGGCGGTGAGCATCGCCTTCTCGAGCGTGTCGATCACGACCTCGCGCTTGATGTTCTTGTCCTTCACCACCTGGTCGATGATGCGATTGAGGTCAACGTCCACGGCTCACCTCTTGGGCTTCTGCGGTGTGTCGAAGGGGTGGAACGCCTTGGCGCGTTCGATCGCGGCGAACGGAATCGAGAGCTCGGCCCCTTCGCTGGAGACGACGGCGCGCTCGCCGTCGAACGCGACGAGCTCGCCCTTGAAGCGGCGGCGCCCGTCGATCGGCGCGCGCGTTTCGAGCGCGACCTTGCGGCCGATCACGCGCTGGAAGTCGATCTCCCGGGCCAGCGTGCGATCGACCCCCGGCGAGGTGACCTCGAGCGTGTAGGCGCCCGCGATCACCTCCGCGACGTCGAGGCCGGGGCCGAGCTCGCGCGAGACCGCCGCGCACTCGTCGACCTTGACCCGGCCGTCGCCAGACGGCGTGTCCACCACGACCCGGACCAGCGATCGGGTCGGACCGCGGCCGACCGCGGCGTCCACGAGCTCGAGCCCGTGCGAGCGCACCACGGGCTCGATCACCCGCAGCAGGCGTTCGGGAATGTCTCGATACATCGCGCAGTTCACTCGAGATGGGTCCTTCGTTGGCGACAAAAAAAGGCGGACGCACAGCCCACCTTCAGCCGGAGATCCCGGTCACAGGAGCGACCGGAGAGATATCAAAACCGCCCGTAGCGGGCAACGTAGAAGCTTGATTCCTCTGAAGAATCAGCCTCCCTTCCGAGCGGGACCCGGCGCGGCAGAGCCGCGCCTCCCGCCTTCGCTCGGCTTCGCCTCGCTGCGCGAGGCTTGCGGAGCTCATTCCCAGGGCTTCAGCGCTCCGATCAGCTCGCGGACCTTCGCGACGCCTTGCGCCCGGCAATACGCGGCGATCCGGTCGCGGATCTCGAGCGAGGCCCTCGGATTGGTGTACCCGATCGTGCCCACCTGGACCGCGCTGGCGCCGCAGAGCAGGAAGGCGACGGCGTCCTCGCCGCTCTGGATCCCGCCGATCCCGCAGATCGGGATCCGGACCGCGCGCGAGGCCTGGTAGACCATGCGCAGCGCGATCGGGAAGATCGCGGGACCCGACAGCCCGCCCAGGCCGTTGCGCAGGACCGTGCGGCGCCGCTGCACGTCGACCAGCATCCCCTGCACCGCGTTCACGAGCGACAGGGCGTCGGCGCCCTCGCCTTCGCACACCCGCGCCATCTGCGCGATCGAGGTGACGTTGGGCGAGAGCTTCACGAACAGCGGCTTGGTCGTGGCCCGGCGGCAGGCGCGCACCAGCTCCGCGAGCACCGCGGGGTCCTGGCCGAACTCGATCCCGCCCGCCTTCACGTGCGGGCAGCTCGCGTTCAGCTCGAGCGCAGCGACCCGCCGCTCGCCGTCGAGCCGCTTACACACCTCGGCGTAGCGCTCGAGCTCGGTCTCGAAGACGCTCGCGACGACGGTCACCGCCGGCGGCAGCGCCGGCAGCTTCTCGCGCAGGAACGCCTCGACCCCGACGTTCTCGAGGCTGATCGCGTTCAGCATGCCGGCCGGCGCTTCCGTGATCCGCGGCGGCACGTTGCCGGCGCGCGGCTCGAGCGTGAGCGACTTGGCGACGATGCCGCCCAGCTCGGCGAGGTCGAGGAACGGCGCGAGCTCGGCGCCGTAGCCGCAGGTGCCGCTCGCGAGCAGCACCGGATTGCGCAGCGGAACTCCCGCCAGCTCGGTCGTGAGGTCCACGGCGGGCTCGGTCACGAGGCCGCCCCCCAGCCGAGCGCCTCCGACGGGAACACCGGCCCGTGCGTGCAGACGTAGCGGAAGCCCGCGGTCGTGCGCACCGCGCAGCCCAGGCAGACGCCGAAGCCGCAGGCCATGTTGTTCTCGAGCGACACCAGGCAGCGCGCGCCGGCGGCCTGGGCCAGCGCGTGCGCGCGGCGCATCATCCCGTCGGGCCCGCAGGCGTACACGGTCTCGCCCTCGCGCGGCGCGACGAGCTCGGTCACGAGCCCGCGGCGGCCCGTCGAGCCGTCGTCGGTGGCGATCCGCAGCTCGACCCCGAGCTTCTCGAAGTCCGCGAGCCCGAGCACGTCGGCGCCGGTGCGGCCGCCCAGACAGACCCGCACCCCGCTCGGCGCGTCGCGCGCGAGCTCGTAGAGCGATGCGATGCCGGTGCCGCCGCCGACCAGCCAGTCGCCGGCTCGCGGCGCGGCGAAGCCGTTCCCGAGCGGGCCCAGGAGAGAGAGCAGAGCGCCGGCCGGCTGCTCGCCCAGCAGCACCGTGCCCCGCCCCACCGGCTTGAAGCGAAACTCGAGCTTGTCTTCGAAGACCCGGTACACCGCCATGGGTCGCGGCAGGAGCGGGTCGCGGTGCCGGCGCTCGGGATCGAGCCCGAGCATGGCGAACTGACCGGGCCGGTGACCGGGCCAGCCCGGGACCTCGAGGAGCAGCCGCGTGGGCTCCGAGAGCGCGACCGTCGCGCGCGTGTAGATCAAAGCGCCACCCCCAGCTCCAGCGCGTCCTCGCCGTCGCGATAGTAGCCCGCGCGGCGGCGCGACTCGCGGAAGCCGAGCGCGCCGTAGAGAGCGCGCGCGGGAGCGTTCGAGCCGCGCACCTCGAGGTGCACGCTCCGGACTCCCTCGGCGCGGAGCTCCGCGAAGAGCGTCTCGGCGAGCCGGCGGCCGAGCCCGTGCCCTTGGTGCGGGGGCTCCACGCAGAGGGTCAGGAGCTCGGCCTCGTCGGCGGTGCGGCGCGCCAACGCGAAACCCACGACGGCGCCCTGCTCTTCCGCCACCAGAGCGCGGGCGGCGTCGGATGCGAGCGAGGCCGCGAACGCCTCGACCGACCACGCCTCCGGCAGCACGGCGCTCGCCAGACGCGCGAGCCCGAGCTCGTCGCCGGCGCGCGCGCCCCGAAAGCTCACCCGATCGACTTCGCTCGCCTGCGGCTCGCTGCGCGCGCCCGCGGCCGACATCGGCCCGCGGGACGATGTCCCGGCGGGGGCGGCCTCGCTCGGGGCGGCCCTCGCTCGCCTAGTCCGCATCGCGGGTCCGCTCCGCGTCGACGTCGATCCGGAGGCTCTTCAGCTTCCGCGACAGGCTCTCGCGCGCCAGCCCGACGGACTCGGCCGTGCGCGAGATGTTCCAGCCGAAGGCCGCGAGCTTCTCGAGCAGCCACTCGCGCTCGAAGGCGGCGCGCGCCTCGGCGAGCGTGTCGGCGCCGGCCGCGGTCTTCGTCCAGCGCTCGCGGTCGGGCGCGGTGATCTGCGGCGGCAGGTCCGCCAGCTCGATGACGTCGCCCGGCGTCATCAGCACCAGGCGCTCGATCAGGTTCTGCAGCTCGCGCACGTTGCCGGGCCAGGAGTACTCCTGGAGCTTGGCGAGCGCCTTCGGCGCGATCAGCTTGGGCGCGCGCCCCGCGTCGATGCCGTACACCGCGAGAAAGCGCTCGGCGAGCTTGGGGATGTCCTCGCGCCGCTCGCGAAGCGGCGGGACGTGGAACGGGATCACGTTCAAGCGATAGAAGAGGTCTTCGCGGAAACGCCCCTGCGCCATCTCGACTTGCAGGTCCTTGTTCGTCGCGGCGATCACGCGCACGTCGACCTCGATCGTCTCGGTGCCGCCCACCCGCTCGAAGCGGTGCTCCTGCAGGATGCGCAGGATCTTGGCCTGGGTCATCAGGCTCATGTCGCCGATCTCGTCGAGGAAGATCGTCCCGCCGTCGGCCATCTCGAAGCGGCCGCGCTTCTTCTGGATCGCGCCCGTGAACGCGCCCTTCTCGTGGCCGAACAGCTCGCTCTCGATCAGCTCCTCGGGAATCGCCGCGCAGTTCACCGCCACGAACGGGCCGCCGTTGCGCTTGCTGCGCAGGTGGACCCGGCGCGCGACGAGCTCCTTGCCGGTGCCGTTCTCGCCGGTGATCAGCACCCAGCCGTCGGTCGGCGCGGCGATCTCGATCTGCTCCTTCAGCTTCACCATGACCGGCGACTCGCCGATGATCTCGCTCTCGCCGAGCAGCGCCTCGCGCAGCTCCTTGTTCTCCTGCGCGAGCCGCGCCCGCTCGAGCCCGTGGTCGATGCGGAGCAGGAGCTTGTCGTAGGAGAGCGGCTTCTCGAGGAAGTCGTAGGCGCCGAGCTTGGTCGCGCGCACGGCCGTCTCGATCGTGCCGTGGCCCGACATCATCACGACCGGCAGCTGCGGGTACGAGGAGCGCAGCGACTCGAGCAGCGCCAGCCCGTCGCGGCCCGGCATGGCGACGTCGAGCAGCACCAGGTCGGGCAGCGCCGCCGAGATCTCGCGGTCGGCCTCGTCGGCGCCCGCCGCCAACACCGGTCGGTGTCCCTCGTCCGCGAGCACGTCGGCGATCGAGCGGCGCACGCTCTCCTCGTCGTCGACGATCAGGATCGTGGCCACGCGACCTCGGTGCGCACGGGCAGTTCGACGATGAAGCGGCTGCCGCGCGGACGGTTCGCCGCCACGCGCACGTAGCCGGAGTGGTCGGAGACGATCCGCGAGACGATCGCGAGCCCGAGCCCGGAGCCCGCCCGCTTGGTCGAGAAGCCGGCCTCGAAGAGGCGCGAGCGGTCCTCGGGTCGGATCCCCGAGCCCGTGTCGGCGACCTGCAGGTGGATCGTGCCGACCGAAGCGTCGAGCCGGGTCGAGACCGAGACCTTGCGCGGCCCCGCGCCCGCCTCGTCGATCGCCGCCACCGCGTTGTCGATCAGGTTCAGGATCACGCGGCGGATCTGCTGGCGGTCGAGGTCGAGCATCGGCACCGCGGGGTCGAGCGCGGCCGTGAACTCGATCGTGGCGTTGCCGCGGTAGAGCTCCACGACCTCGGCGACCAGCTTGTTCAGGTCCGTCGGCGCGGGGTCGGTGGCGGGCAGCCGCGCGAAGCTCGAGAACTCCGCGAGCAGGTGCTTCATCGCCTCGACCTCGGCGGTGATCGCGTCGGTCGACTCGCGCAGCAGCGCCGCGGACTCGGGGTCGGCGAGCTTGCCCGCCAGCTTCCGGCGCAGGCGCTGCGCGGAGAGCTGGATCGGCGTCAGCGGGTTCTTGATCTCGTGGGCGATGCGCCGAGCCATCTCGCGCCAGGCGGCCATGCGCTGCACGCGCATCAGCTCGGTCACGTCGTCGACCACGACCACGAAGCCGGCCGCGCCGCCGCTCGCGTCGTGCATCCGCGAGGCGGTCCAGTTGAGCGTCCGGACCTCGCCGGCGACGGCGATCGGCACCTGGCGGCGCAGCGTCTCGTGCGGGCCCGACGCCAGGCGGTGTAGCAGGGCCGACAGCGTCTCGTGAACCGGGCCGACCAGCATCTCGTCGATCTTCTTGCCGACCCAGTCGCCCGCCGGCACGCCGAGCAGCCGCAGCGCCGGCGGATTGATCGTACCGACCGCGAAGTCCGCGTCGAGCGAGAGCACGCCCGCGCCGACGCCGCGCAGGATGATCTCCATCTGCGTGCGGCGGCGCTCGAGGTCCTCGCGGTTGCGTTGGAGGTCCGTCGCCATGCGGTTGAAGCCGTCGACCAGCGCCGCGATCTCGTCGTGACCGCCGCGCTCGACCCGCACGGCGAGATTGCCGGCGCCGACCTCGGCCGTCGCGAAGGCGAGCTGGGCGATCGGCTCGGTCACCTGCTTGGCCAGCCGGAAGCCGATCCACGACGAGAACAGCACGCTCGACAGGGTGATCATCGCGAGCAGCATCAGCATGCTGCCCTCGAACGTCCCGCGCCGCGGCTGCAGGCGGTCGTAGGCGGCGCGCGCGTTGCGGATGCCCTCGACCCGGGTCGAGATGTTGCGCGGCAGGAAGCGGTTGACCACCACCACCCCGACGATCTCGCGCGCCTTCTCGGCGCTGCGCACCGGCACGACCGCGCGCACCAGCTCGCCGGGCCCGGCGCCCTGGATCACGCTGCGCTCGACCCCCTCGAGCGCGGCGCGGATCAGCGCCGAGGTCGGCGCCTCGAACGCCACCACCGCCACCTCGGGGTGGGTCGCGGTCGCGAGCTCCTCGAGGTCGCGGTTGAACACCTCGACCACGCCGAGGTCGTACTCGCCCTGCTTCTCCGAGACGAATTTGCGCAGCGGGTCGAGCGCGTCGGGTCGCAAGAGGTTCCGCTCCTCGAGCTGCGCGGCGATCCGGCGCGCGAAGAAGAGCGAGGTCTCCTCGGCCTCCTTGTAGTAGACCTCGGCGACCTCGACCGACTGGCCGAGGCTGTCGGAGAGCTCGAGCTCGAACCACACGTTGACCGCGCGCGACACCAGCAGCGCCGAGAGCACGAACAGCGCCGTCGAGGACAGCGCGGTCGCGAACACGAACGAGGTCACGAAGCGCGTGTTCAGCTTGGAGCCGAACACCCCCGCGCGCCGGTCGACGAACAGCTTCACCACGTTGCGCGCGAGCAGGAAGACCAGGAGCCCGATCAGGATGACGCTGATGTGCACCAGCGCCAGCAGCACCGTGTCGCTGGCCAGCGGCAGCGAGTGGGCGCGCGGCAGCACCTCGCGCTCGACCGCGATCAGGACCGCCAGCACCAGGAACGCCAGCGCCGCCAGGCGCCAGTCGCGACGGCGCCGTCGCCGCTCGTCGGCGGGAAGCTTGGCTTTGCTCGCGGGTTCCACGCCGCCCCAACGCTAACGCACGCACGATTTAGCTTTCAAGCCGGTTCGCGCGCATAGCGCGAGCGTAAGCCCATGAAAAATCGCCGGTTTGGGGGCGCTGGACGTCAAGAGGGAGGGGCCGGATTCCGAAGAGCCCGGGATGCAGCCGCGGCCGCCTCGCACCCGTCCAGCCGGCGCTCCGCCGGAGCAGGCCGACCGCATCCAGCGCCTGCTGCAGGGCTTTGCGACCAACCCGACCGACGCGCGCGCGTTCAAGACGCTCGAGGAGCACCTGTTCCTGAACGGCTCGTGGGTGGAGCTCGCGAGCGTCTACGACTGCCGGCTGACCGCGCTGCCCGCGAGCGGCGCCGAGCGGATCGACGTCCTGGCGCGGGTCGCGGCGATCTACGCGGACCGGCTCTCGGACGTGGCGAGCGCCCGCGCCCGCTACGAGGAGCTCCTGCGCCTGCAGCCGCAGAACGCGGCCGCGATGCAGAGCCTGCGCCGGCTGCTCGCGCGCGCTGGCGATGCAATGGGCGCGCTGCAGCTCGCCGAGGCCGAGGAGGCCCTGCCCCTCTCGCTCGCACAGCGGGCCCTCCTCCACGCGGAGGTCGGCCAGCTCTGGCGAGGGCTCGGCGACAAGCCCGAGGCGCGCCGCCGCTTCGAAGCCGCGCTCGAGATCGACCCGAAATCCGACCCCGCGCTGCAGGGCGCGGCGCTGCTGGCCGAGGACGCGGACGAGCGCGTGCGCGCGCTCGAGCTGCACGAGAAGCGGCTGCCCGGGCTCACCGGCAACGCCCGAGCGGACGTGCTGGAGCGAATGGCGCGCCTGCTTCCCTCGTCCGAGGCCGCGCGCAAGGCGGAGCTCCTGCGCGAGGTCGTGCGCTCGCATCCGGAGCGGCGCGGCCCGCTCGAGCGGCTGATCGAGCTCGAGCGCAGCGCCGGCCGGCTCGCCCAGGTCGACGAGCTGCAGCGGGCGCTCTGGAAGATCGTGCACGATCCGGTCGAGCGGGTGACGCTCGCCAGTGTCGCGGCGGCGCTGCAGATCGACGAGGCCCAGAACGTCGCGGCAGCCAGCGAGTGGGCGGAGCGCGCCGACGAGATCGCCTCCGACGACGCGGCCGTGCAGAAGCTGCGCTTGCGCATCCATCGGCGCGGGGGCAACTCGCGCGGCGTGCTCGACTCGCTCGAGAAGCTGGCCGCGATCGAGGGCGCCTCGACGATGCGGCTGCTCGAGCTCGCGGTCCTCTACGAGCGCGAGGGCCACAGCGAGAAGGCGATCGGCAAGCTCGAGCGGCTGCTCGCGAACGACCCCTACGACGGCGAGGCGCTGGCCGTGCTGGACCGCTGTCTCGGCCGGCTCGGGCGCCACGCCGAGCGCGCCGAGGTGCTCGAGCGGCGCATGGCCGCGGCCGAGAGCAACGCCGACGCGGCCGACCTGATGGTCGAGCTCGGCGATCTGCACCTGCAGGCGCTCGGCAACAGCGAGGGCGCCGAGGCCGCCTACTGGCGCGCGCTCGAGCAGGTGCCCGCGCACGCCGGGGCCGCCGCGCAGCTGCGCGAGCTGCTGGGCTCGGCGGGCCGCAGCCGCGAGCTGCGCGGGCTGATCGAGCGCATGGCGAACGCCGCGCCGCCCGGGCGCGGCCGCGCCGCGCTGCTCTGCGAGCTGGCGCAGCTCCGCTTCGCCGACGGCGAGGCGCCGGAGCTCGTGCGCGCGGCCTACTCCGCCGCGCTGGAAGTCGATCCGAGCTGCGCGCAGGCGCTCGCGGGAATGCGCGAGCTGGCCACCGCGACGCGCGAGCCGAACGCGCTGCTCGACGTCGCCGAGCGCGAGCTCGCGCTCGAGCCGCCGCCCGCGCGCGCCGCCGAGCTCCTGCGCGACGTCGCGCAGTCGGCCCACCGGCTCGGGGACCTGGCGCGCGCGCGCAGCGCCGCGGCGCGCTGGCTCGAGCTCGCGCCCTCGCCCGAAGCGTTCGGACTGCTCGCTGAGCTCGCCCGCACCGAGGGCGACTCGGCGGCCGAAGCGCGCGCTCTGCAGTCGCTCGAGGCGCTCGTCCACGACCGCGACCGCGCGGCGCATGCGCTCTGCTGCGTGCGCCTGGCCGAGCTCGCGCTCGCGCGGCCCGAGGTCGAGGCGCTGGTCGAGGTGGAGCGCTGGTATCGCGCCGCCGCGGCGAGCGCGCCCGAGAACGAGTCCCTGCGCGCGCGCCTGGTCGAGCTGTATCGCAAGAGCGGCAAGCGGCCGGAGCTGGCCCAGGAGCTGCGCCTCCAGCTCGAGGCGGCAGGCCCCCGCGCGCCACTCGCGCTCGCGCTCGAGCTGGCCCGCACCCTGGCCGAGCTCGGCGACCTCGCGCAGGCGTCGTCCGTGCTGCAGCCCGCGTTCGAACGCGAGCCCGAGTCCGCGGCCGCGGGCGACCTGCTCGAGAGCCTGCTCGCCGAGCAGGACCGGATCGAAGAGCTGTGCGACGTCCTCGCCAAGCGCCTCGCGCGCGAGCGCGATCCCGCGCGCCGCCGCGAGCTGGCGCACCGCCAGGCAGGGCTCCTGCTCGAAGGCCTGCGCCGAGCTCCCGACGCGGTCGCGGTGCTCCGCGAGTTCGCCGACCCGACCCGTGACGGGCGGCTCGAGCACCTGTTCGCCCGCGCGCTCGAGGCCGGCGGGCAGACCCGCGAGCTCGAGGCGTGGCTCGCCATGCGCGAGCCCCACGTGCGCGGCGCCGAGCGCACCGAGCTTCTCCTGCGGCTCGCCTCGCTCCACGAGGGCGGCGGCCGCGTCGCCGAGGCGATCGAGTGCCTGAAGCGCGCGCGCACCGACGCCGTCGAGCCGCTCGCTGCCACGGTGCGCAGCGCGCTCCTCGCCCTGCTGCGCGGGCACGGCAGCGCCGAGGATCAGCTCGGGTTCCTCGAAGAGAGCCTCGGCGCGGCGCCGGACTCCGCGAGCCGCGCGGCGCTCCTGATCGAGCGCGGCCGGCTCTACGCCGAACGCATGCACGACTCGGAGCGCGCGCTCGCCGATCTCGAGCTCGCCGAGCGCGAGGCCGAGCTCGGCCCCGCCGAGCTGCGCCTGGTCGCCGAGCTCTGCGCCGCGGCCGGCGCGCACTCCCGCCAGGTGCAGGCGCTCGTGCAGCTCGCGGAGAAGACGCGCAGCCCCGAGGAGCGGCGCGCGACCTCGCTCGAGCTGGCGCGCCTGTGCGGCGACGGACCCGAGGCCGTGCGCGATCCGGCGCGCGCCGAGGAGGTGTTGCGCCGGCTGCTCGCGCAGAACGGCGCCGACCCTGACGCCTTCGACCGCCTCACCGCTCTCTACGAACGCAACGGCCGCGCACCCGAGCTGCGCCGGCTGTTCGCCGAGCGGCTCGCCGAGAGCGCGCTTCGCCCGGGCGAGCGCGCGGCGCTGGCGCTGCGCCTAGCGCGGCTGCAGCTCGGCGCGGATCAAGCGCGGCTCGCCGTCGAGACCCTGGTCGACGCACGCGCGCACGGCGGCGAGCCGGCGCTCGACGAGCTCCTCTTCGAAGCGCTGGCGGCGGGAGGCAACACCACCGGCCAGATTCAGCTCTGCAGCGAGCGCGCGCGCGCCGCCGAGCCGGCCGAGCGCAAGCGCTGGCTGCGGCGGTGGCTCACCGCGCTCGACGCCGCGCGCCAGGGACCGGCGGAACGCCTGGCCGTCCTCGACCGCATGCTGGCCGAGCACGCCGGCGACGCGGAGCTCCTGGCGCTGCGGCTCTCGCTGGTGCGCGAGGTCGGCCCGCCCGAACGCGTGGCCGAGGCCCTGGAAGCGCTCCTCGCCTGCCCCGACGACCAGAGCTCGCCCGCCGCGCGGCGCCTCCTGGTGCGCGAGCTGCTCGCGCTGTGGGAGGGGCCGCTCGCCGATCCGGCCCGCGCTCTCGCGCTGTGCGAGCGCGAGTTCACCTCCGACCCGCCCCTGCGCATGCGCGGGCTGCGCGCCGCGCGCGCCCTCGGCGACGACGCGCGCGAGCTCGCGCTGCTGCGGCCGCTCGCCGGCCACCCGCACGAAGCCGAGCTCCCGCCCGCGGAGCTGCGCCGGCTCGGGCTCCTCCTGGCCCGCGCCGGCGAGTCCGAACAGGCCTACACGATTCTCTGTCGCGCGCGCGCCGCCTCTCCGCTCGACCGCGAGGTGCTGACCGCGCTCGAGGCGGTGGTGCGCCAGTCGGGGGACGACGCGGAGCTGCTCGCGATCCTGACCGCGCGCTTCGCGCTCGAGGCCGGCGAGGCCAAGCTGCGCGCCGCGCGCGAGGCCGCCGAGGCGGCGCGCCGCTGCGCAGACACCCGCGCGGAGCTCGCCTGGCTGCGCCGGCTGCACGCGCTCGCGCCGCTCGAGCGCGACGCTCTCACCCGCTGGCTCGCGCTCGAGCGCGAGACCGGCAGCCCGGGCGGCCGGCTCGAGGCCGTGCGCGCGCTCGCGGACACCGCGAGCGATCCCGTCGAGCAGGCCGATCTCGCCGCGGCCGAAGGCGAGATCCAAGCCGAGCTGGGTCAGCTCGCCGAAGCGAGCGCGAGCTACGCGCGGGCGCTCGGCACTCAGCCGCGCCCGAGCCTCCGCTGGCTGCGCGCACAGAGCGAGCTCCTGGCGCGCCTGGGCCGCCCGAGCGAGCGGGTCGATCTGCTGCGCGCGCTGGCGCGCCATCCGGAGGCGAGCGCTGACGAGCGCATGCGCCACCAGCGCGAGCGCATCGAGCTCCTGGCTTCGCATCCCGAGCTGCGCGAGGAAGCGGCGCTCGAGCTGCGCATGTGGCTCGACTCCGACGCGACCGCGTCGCGCTCCGCCCAGCTCGAGCGCATGCGCTCGCTGTTGCGGCTGTACGGCGACCTCGGCCGCGACGCCGATTGGTGTGCGCTCGCCGAGCGCGCGATGCCACTCTCACCGGACTCGGAGCGACCCGAGCTCGAGCGCAGGATCGCCGACCGGCTCGGCCGGGCTCTGGGCTCCACCGACCAGGCGATCGCCGCCTGGCAGCGCGTGCTCGCGCGGACCCCGGCGGATCGCGAGGCGCTGGCCGCGCTCTCGGGACTCCTGCAGCGGCCCGGCGACGAGGCGCGCCGCGCCGAAGCGCTCGAGCGGCTCGCGGCGACCGGCGCGGAGGGCGCCGAGAAGCACTGGCTCGACGCGGGGCGACTGCGCTGGCAGTCGCTCGGCGACGCGGGCGCGGCCCTCGACGACGTCGAGCGTGCGCTCGGGCTGTCGGCGCGGCTCGAGGGCGCGCACGACCTGCGCTCCGAGCTGTGTGCGCACCTCGATCGACACGACGAAGAGGCCGCATCGCTGCGCGCACTGCTGGCCGCCGAGCCCGCGGGCGCCGAGGCGGCCGATCGCTGGCTGCGCCTGGCGCAGCTCCTGGCCGCCAAGCGCGAAGGCTGGGACGAGGCGCTCCAGTCGGCCGAGCGCGCCCTGTCCGAGGCGCCGGGCCAGGCGTCGATGCTGCGCGAGGTGCGCCGCGTGTTCGAGCGCGCGCACGCCTTCGAGCGGGCGCGCGATCTCCTGGTCGAGGAGATCGCCCAGGCCACCGGCGAAGAGGCGCACGCCCTGCACCGCCGGCTCGCGCGAGTGGCGTGGGACGAGCTCCACGACGCCGAGCTCGCGTGCAAGTCGCTGGCGGCGCTCGCCGCCGACGAGGCGCTTCGCACCGACGATCGCGAGCGCTATGCCGCGGCGCTCGGCGAGCGCGGTCAGTACAAGGACGCGCTCGAGCAACGTGTGGCTGCGCTGCGCGAGATCGGCGAGCTCGCGACCGCGGCCGCCTGGCTCGAGATCGCCCGCGAGCTGCTCGACAAGCTCGACGCGCCGGCGCGCGCGCGCGAGGCGTGCGACCGCGCGCTCGCGCGCGAGCCGAAGAACCGCGCTGCGCTCGCGCTGCGCGCCGACTTGTTCGGCAAGCTGTGCGAGCCCGCGCGCGAGTTCGAGGACGTGCTCGCGCTGGCCGAGCTCGAGAGCGAGCCCGCAGTCGCGGCGGAGACCTTCACCCGCGCCGGCGAGCTGGCGCGCGATCGCCTGGGCGACCCGATGCGCGCGTGGGCGCTGTTCCGGACGGCGCTCAAGAAGGACAACGCGCATCTCCCGGCGCTGCTCGGCGCCGGCGCGATCGCGCTCGCCCGACAGGAGTGGGCCGAGGCCGAGCGTTCGTACGGACTGGCGGCCTCGCTCCTGCGCGGCTCGGGCGACGACGAGAAGCTGGGCCAGGCGGCGCGCGCGGCGGCGCAGGCGGCGCAGGCGCAGGAGCGCTTCGCGGAGGCGTCCCGCTATCTGGAGCTCGCGCTCGAGCGCGAGCCGAACCACCCCGAGGCGCTCGACTCGATGGCCGGCCTCGCGCTGCGGCTGGGCGCTTACGCGCGGGCGCGCGATTGCCTCGACGCGCGGCTGCGCGCGATGGACCTGTCGCCGGAGGCGCACGCCGACCGGCTCGTGAAGCTGGCGCAGGCGTGTGAAGGCCTGCAGCAGCTCGACCGCGCGGCGGCCGCGCTCGAAGAAGTGCTGTCGATCCGCCCGAGCGACGAGGTGTCGCGCGCACGCGCCGTCGACCTGCTCGAGCGGCTCGGCGAGAGCGAGCGCGCGGTGCTGCAGCTCGACGCCTGGTGCGCGCACGTGCCGGCCGACTTCGCGGCGCGGCTGCAGCTGCGCGCCGCTCAGCTCGAGCTCAAGAACGGCGAGCGGGCGCACGCGCGCGAGCGCCTCGAGACGATCACCGCCGGCAACGCCGTACCCGACGACGCGTGGGTCACCCTGCTCGATCTGATCCGCGCCGACGACGGCGCCGACCAGGCGCTCGAGCTCGCCGCGCACGCGCTCGCCGCGGTGAAGGCGCCCAAGCCGCGCGCGATGCTGCTCTGGAGCGCGGCCGAGGCGTCGGCGTCGCTGGGCCAGAACGGTCCCGCGGCGCGCCGCGCCATGGAGGCGCTCACCTGCGAGGGAGGCCACGTGCAGGCGGCGCGGATGCTCGCGGCCAACCTCGGCCAGCTCGAGGATTGGGGTCAGGCCGTGAAGCTGATCGAGCGCGCCCTCGACGTCGCCCACCCCGAGCGCGCGGTCGAGGCCGAGCTCTGGGAAGCGGTCGGGCGCGCCTACGCAGGCCCGCTCGAGGACATCGACCGCGCGCAGCGCTGCTACCGGCGCGCGCTCGAGTGCAACCCGCTGCGCCAGAGCGCGCGCGAGGCGCTGGCCGACACCACCGCGTTCGACCCGGCGGCGCACCGCGAGTCGGTCGAGGCCCACAAGGGCCTGCTCGAACGCAATCCGGGCCGGCGCAGCTCGTGGCGCTCGCTCGAGCGGATCGCCGCGCACTGGAAGCGCGAGCGCCCGCAGAAGACCTGCGTGGCCGTGCTGCAGGCGCTCGGCAACTCGACCGGCGGCGCGCCGGTGACGGGCGCGCCCATGGTCGACGTGAACCCGCCCGCCGACGCGACGGTGGCCGCGGCGACCGAGCTCCTGCTCGCGCTCGCCGAAGCGGGCGCGCTGGCCGAGCCGAGCGAAGCGGTGCCCTACGCGCTCCCGCCCGGCGCGCTCGAGCGCGAGCTCGCAGCAGTCGCCGGCCCCGCCTGGCGGCTGCCCGACACCGCTCTGCGTACGCTCTGGAACCAGCCGGGCGACGACGCGACGGCGACCGGCGACGACCTCGGCCGGAAGGCGCGCAAGCGCCTGAAGAAGGCGCTGCGCAGCTTCGACACCGAGCTGCTGCGGGTGCTCACGGCCGATCTGTGGCGCGAGCAGGTGCTGGGCCTGGCCGCAGCGCGGCTGCTCGCGGCAGGTCAGACGGAACTGCGCGAGCTCCTGCTCGAGCTGCTCGCGAGCTGGCCGACCACCGCAAAGCTCGAGCTGCGGGCCAGCGGCGACATCGCCTCCGCAATCGCGCTCTGCCCGCCCGCGCGGGTGCTCCTGCTGCGCGTAGCCTCAGCTGCGATCGCCGGGCTGGGCCTCTAGCCGCGCCGGGCTCCGCTGAGCACTGGCTGGAACGCGGCGGCCTCCGGCGCCAGCTCGCGCTCGGTGCCCGGGGTCTCGAGCGTCCAGCAGCTCGGGTTCGCGCGGATCTCGGCGACCAGCGCCTGGTGGAGCTGGTGCCCGCCGCGCACGGCCTTCACGTGGCCTTGCAGCGGCACGCCCAGGAGCGCCAGGTCGCCGATCAGGTCCAGCGCCTTGTGGCGCGCGAACTCGTCCTTGAAGCGGAGGCCCTCCGGGTTGAGGACCTTGGTCTCGTCGAGCACGATCGCGTTGGCGAGCGAGCCGCCCAGCGCGAGGCCGAGCGCCCGGAGGCGCTGCGTGTCCTTCAGGAAGCCGAAGGTGCGCGCCGGCGCGATCTCGCGCGCAAACACCTCGGGCGAGACGGACAGGCCGTCGAGCCCCTGCCGGCCGATCGCCGGGTGCGCGTAGTCGATCTCGACCGAGAGCTTGAACTCGCGCGACGGGACGACCCGCACGTAGCGGTTGCCGTCGCGAACTTCGATGGGGCGGCGGATCACGATCCGGCGGCGCATGCGCGCCTGGGAGCGAATGCCGGCCTGCTGGATCAGGTAGACGAACGAAGCGGAGCTGCCGTCCATGATGGGCAGCTCGGCGCCGGAGACGGCGACGGTGCAGTTGTCGATCCCCATGCCGCGCAGCGCCGAGACCAGGTGCTCGATCGTCGAGAGCCGGGAGTCCTCGTTGCCGAGCGTGGTCGCGAGCGTCGTGTCCGTCACCCACTCGGCGCGCGCCGGGAAGCGAACCGGCTGGGCGCCATCGGTCCGGACGAACAAAATGCCGGTGCCGGCGGCTGCCGGCTTCAGCGTCAGGTCTACCGGCTCACCGCTGTGGAGCCCGATCCCCGTACACTGAACCGAAGACGCGATCGTCTGCTCAACGCCTCTCAGCAAGGCCCTTCCCCCCCAACTCGCGACACACGGAAATGTGATCCCCCGCACGAACGTCCCGCCTATGAGCAACCTGCGTGCCAGCTGCTGGGTTTGGGAGTCCATTTCGGAAGAAACCGCGAAGTTCTGGATTCGCCTTGTGATTTGGCGCACATCGCGATCATAGCAGCCGCGGGGACGCCACCGCATGCGCCGGCACGGGTTCACGGATCAGTGACGTTTCCATTACGCCGTGACTGCGCAATCACGCAGACGCGCCGGTAGCCGGGGGTCAGCCGTTGCCGCGCGGCTGGCTGCGCTCGAGCTCCTCGAGGAGCTCCTTGGCGCTCTGGAAGCGCTCGTCCGGCGCCTTCTGGAGGCAGCGCAGGATGATGGCCGACAGGCCCTCGGGAAGGTCCGCCTTGATCGAGCGCGGGTCGGGAGGCGCCGTGTGGACGTGGTGGTAGGGAACGTTGCCCTTCTGGAAGGGCAGCTCCCCGGTCGCCAGCTCGAAGAGCGTCACCCCGAGCGAGTACAGGTCGGTGCGGTGGTCCACGTCGCGGCCGAGCGTCTGCTCGGGCGACATGTAGAAGGGCGTGCCGGAGATCATGGTCGTGGCGTTGCGGACTTCTTCCATCAGCTTGGCCAGACCGAAGTCCATGATCTTCACGTGCTTCTCGGTGGTCCACATCGTGTTCGCGGTCTTGATGTCGCGGTGGACCACCTTGCGCCCATGGGCATAGGAGAGCGCTGACGCCATCTGGCGCATGATGTACGTGGCCGCGTTCGCCGAGACCGCGCCGCGCTGGCGCAGGATCTCCTTGAGCGTGGTCCCCTCGACCAGCTCCATCGCCATGTAGAAGCCGTGCTCCGACTCGCCCGCGTCGTACACGGTCACGATGTTGGGGTGGTTGAGCTGCGCGGCGGCCTTGGCCTCGCGCAGGAAGTTCTTCAGGGCGTTCGCGTTGCCGCGCAGCCCTTCCGGCAGGACCTTGTAGGCGACCTCGCGCTCCAGCACGGAATCGCGCGCGAGGTACACCACGCCCATTCCGCCGCGGCCCAGCTCGCGCACGATCTCGTAGCGCTTGTGGGTCGTCGAGACGACCGCCGGCGCGGTCAGCGGCGGCGCCGTCTCGTCGGGCTTGTTGCGGTGCGCCGTCTTCACCCGCTCGAGGCAGGCGGCGACGTCCTTGTAGTGGTAGTCGAAGCTCAGGATGCGCTCGTAGATCTCGATCGCCCCGGGCAGATCGCCCTTCTTCTCCTGCGCGCAGGCCAGCTGGTAGAAGGCGTCGACGTTGCCGCGCGACATCTGGTCGGAGCCCGCGGCCTCTTCGAACTTCTTCACCGACAGGCTGTGCATGCCCTTTTCCTGGAACATGCGGCCGAGGATCGCGCAGGCCTCGCCGTAGCGCGCGTCGTCGGCGGGGATCTGCTGCAGGAGCCGGATCGCGGAGTCGCTGGAGCCGAGCTCGGCGAA
This sequence comes from uncultured delta proteobacterium, assembly GCA_963707945.1. Lineage (GTDB taxonomy): Bacteria > Myxococcota_A > UBA9160 > SZUA-336 > SZUA-336 > VGRW01. The sequence goes on along the minus strand of CAVPRM010000003.1, from coordinate 358,834 downwards.
GAGCTTGCCCGCCTCGAACGGCTGGCCCGCCTTCTCGAGCGTCTGGGCCTGCTTCTCCTTGGCGCCGACCTCCGCGTAGCAGGCGGCGGCGTCGGCCCACTTCTGACACTGCACGTAGGCGTCGGCGGCGGGCTCGAGCTCGCCCGCGGCGCGATACGCCTCGGCGGCCGCGGCGTAGTCGTGCGCGCGGGCATACGCGGCACCGGCTTCGGCGAAGCGGGCCAGCTTGCGGAAGAGGTCGCCCGACGCGCCGTGCTCGCCGGCCTTCACGAGCAGCTCGACGGCCTCGGCGTCCTGGCCCTTGTCGCGCAGGAACTCCCCGTGAACACGCGCGGCCCCGACCTCGTCGCCGAGCCGCTCGAGCGCCTTCGCCGCCAGATCGCCGCGGCCGACCCGCAGGAACAGCTCTGACGCGCGTTTGTAGTTGCCGGTCTGGAACGCGATCTTGCCCGCGGGCCCGAACGCCTCGGAGCGCACCAGCAGGTTCTCGGCCTCCTCGAAGCGCTCGAGCTTGACCAGGATCTCGGCCGCCTTCTTGGCGATGCCCTTCATCTCCTTGGCCTTCTGGTCGCTCTTCGCGCCGACGACTCCGCCCTCGTCGTTGAAGGCGCTCAGCAAGCTCTCGCGCCGCGAGCGCGTCGGCGCCGCCCTTCAGGAACGCCTGCGCGGCGTGCCGGTGGAAGCCGATCTTCTGGTAGCACTTGCCGGCTTCGGTGAAGTTCTCGGCCCGCTCGAAGATCTCGCCGGCGACCGAGAACTTTCCGGCGGCGAAGTAGCACTGCGCGGCTTCCTCGTTGCGCCCGATCTGGGCGTAGATCTTTCCGGCGTGCTCCTCCTTGCCGAGCTTCTTGTAGAGCGCTGCGGCCTCGTCGAAGCGGTTCTGGTCGTGGCGCACCTCGGCGGCTCGCGCGAACAGCTCCGCGTCCATGAACAGGTCCGCGGCCTCGTCCTTCATGTTCTGGCCGAGCAGGTACTCGCCGGCGGCTTCGGCGCCGCGCTCCTCGCGGATCTGCGCGGCCTGCTTCAGGTGCTTTCTGCCCTCCTTGCCCGACGGAGCGGGCATGGCAGCCTCGGCCTCGCGCGCCGCGGCGCGCTTCGCCTGCGGAGAGTCCTTGGCCATCGTCTCCGGGTTCTTCGATTTCCCGGGAGCGGCTCGCCTGCGCCGCTTGCCGCCCGGCAGGAGGGCGGAGCCGAAGAAGACGAGCCCGAGCGCGCCCGCCGAGCCGTGGACCGCGGGCGAGCCGAGCTGCGCGAAGACCGCGAAGTTCTCGGCGGCGGCGTCGGCGACGGCACCGCCCACGCCCCCGTTCGACGCCTGAAGGCGCAGCTGCGCCCGGAGCTCAGCCGCGAGCTTGTCGCCGCCGCGCCCGAGAAGCCACCCGGACAGCCCCGCCGCAAGCAGGGGGATGGCAAAGAGAATCGCGAGAATCCGCAGGCCCGTGCGCACCTGCTAGAGATCGTCCGCGGACCTCGTCTCGTTGAGGCCGACCGGCCCCGCAGCGTCGGTGAAAGCGGCGGTGCTGACGCGCCTGGGTACAGCCGTCACAGCAGCTTCTCCTGACGCGGCACCGGCCCGCCGCGCGGACCGCCGGGCTTCACACCGAAGTGCTGGTAGGCCCGCTCGGTCGCGATCCGCCCGCGCGGCGTGCGGTCGAGATAGCCCTCCTGGATCAGGAACGGCTCGTAGATGTCCTCGATCGTGCCGCGGTCCTCGCCGATCGCGGCGGCGAGCGTGTCCAGACCGACCGGCCCGCCGCCGTACTTCTCGACCAGCGCCCGCAAGAGCGCGCGGTCCATGCGGTCGAAGCCCGCCTCGTCGACCTCGAGCCGCGCCAGCGCGAAGCGCGCGAGCTCGCGCGTGACCTCGGGCTCGCCGCCGACCTCGGCGAAGTCGCGCACCCGCCGCAACAGCCGGTTCGCGATGCGCGGCGTGCCGCGCGAGCGGGTCGAGATCTCGAGCGCGCCCTCTTCCGCGAGCCGGATCCCGAGGATGCGCGCGCTGCGCGCGAGGATCTTCACCAGGTCGCTCGGCGGGTAGTAGTTCGAGCCGCGCGATCACCCCGAAGCGATCGCGCAGCGGCGAGGAGAGCAGCCCCGCGCGCGTGGTCGCGCCGATCAGCGTGAAGTGCGGCAGGTCGATCTTCACGGTCTGCGCGCTCGGCCCCTGCCCGATCACGAGGTCGAGCTTGAAGTCCTCCATCGCCGGATAGAGGATCTCCTCGACGTTGGGGTGCAGGCGGTGGATCTCGTCGATGAACAGCACCGCGCCGGGCTCGAGGTTGGTGAGGATCGCCGCGAGGTCGCCCGCGCGCTCGATCACCGGCCCCGCCGTGACTCGCAGCGGCGCCCCCATCTCGCGCGCGATCACGTGCGCCAGCGCGGTCTTGCCCAGCCCCGGCGGGCCGTAGAAGAGCGCGTGGTCGAGCGGCTCGCCGCGCTCGCGCGCCGCCTGCACGAACACGCGCAGGTTCTCCTTCAGCGCGTCCTGGCCGACGAACTCGTCGAGCGAGCCCGGGCGCAGCTTCTCCTCGACCCGGCGCTCGACGTCGCCGGGCTCCGCGCGCAGCGCGTCGGCGCGGCGCTCATCCGGACGCGGCACGCAGGGCCTCCTTGATCAGCGCCTCGAGCGGCGGGGACTCGGGCAAGCTCTCGAGCGCGCGGCGCACAGCCTGCTCGGCATGGCCGCGCGGCTAGCCCAGATTCACGAGCGCGCTCTCGGCCGACGCGGCGGCGTCGTCGCGCGGAGCGCGGGACGGCTCGGCGCCCGCGCTCACCTCGATGCCCGCCACGCGGTCGCGCAGCTCGACGACGATCCGCTCGGCGGTCTTCTTGCCGACCCCGGGGATCCCGACCAGCGCCGCCAGGTTCCCGGCGCGGAGCGCCGCGATCAGCTTGTCGCTCGGCAGCCCGGAGAGGATCGCGAGCGCGAGCTTCGGACCGACGCCGCTCGCGCCAATCAGGAGCCGGAACAAGGTGCGCTCGAGCTCCGTGCCGAAGCCGAACAGCAGCAAGGCGTCCTCGCGCACGTGGGTGTGCACGCGCAGCCGCACGGTCTTGCCCTCGTCGGGCAGCTCGAAGAACGTCGACAGGGGCACGCGCAGCTCGTAGCCGACGCCGTGCACGTCGAGCACGACCGCCTCCGGCGTCTTCTCGATCAGCACGCCCTCGACCCGCGCGATCACGCGCGACGCTCCGCCGCGAGCGGCCTGCGACGCGCGCGCTGCGCAGGACCCCGCCGCGAGAGGCCGTGGCAGACCGCGATCGCGAGCGCGTCGGCCTCGTCGCTGGCCGGCGGCGCGACCAGGCCGAGCAGCCGCTGCACCATCTTCATGACCTGCAGCTTCTCGGCGCGCCCGTAGCCGGTGACCGCCACCTTCACCTGCGAGGGCGTGTACTCGTCGGTCGGCAGGCCCGCGAGCGCGCAGGCCGCCAGCGCCACCCCGCGCGCCTGGCCGAGCACGAGCGCCGAGCGCGCGTTCTTCGCGCTGAACACCGACTCGAGCGCGGCGACCTCGGGCGCGAGCGCGCCGATCGCGCGCTCGAGCTCGCGCTGCAGATACCCGAGCCGCTCGGCCAGGGTCTCGCCGCGCGTGCGAATCGTCCCGCCGCCGAGTCGGCGCAGCGCGCCGCCCTCGACCGACACCACGCCGTAGCCCGTGGCGTTGGAACCCGGATCGATTCCCAGGATCCGCACTCGACCCCCCGGTCGCGAAGACCGAGATCGAGTGTACCTCACGAGAGGCAGACGCAAGCCTCGCGCAGCGAGCCGAAGGCGAGCGAAGGCGGGGGGCGCGGCTTCGCCGCGCCGGGGTCCCGCTAAGACCTATCCGGGCGTGCGTTCGAAGGTGGGAACGCCGCTCGGCAGGTGGTGGAACGTCTGCTTGTCGACGGTGTAGATGACCATCTGCGGGCCGCCGAAGACGCTCGGGTCGTCGAGCGTCCCGACCTTGATCAGGGCGACTCCGGCGAGCGCCGGGGTCCGGGTGATCAGGTGGGTGCCGCACTCGCCGCAGAACTCGCGGGTCACCGGGTTGGGCAGATCCTTGCGCGCGAACGGCTTGGGGGCGCCCTTGGTGTAGGAGAAGCGCGCCGCGGGCATGCCGATGATCACGTTGGGGTGCCCGCCCGAGATGTACTGGCACTCGCGGCAGTGGCACTGCCCCTTGAACATCGGATCGCCTTCGGCCTGGTAGCGAACCGCCTTGCAGTAACAGCCGCCCTCGAGCTTCATCGCCGTCCTCCCCTGAGAATGGCGGTAGCCTACCCGAAAGCGGGGCTCAGGAGCTCGCGGCGGCGAGCATGTCCTCGTCGGACACCTCGAAGTTCGCGAAGACCTCGACCACGTCCTCGAGCTCGTCGAGCTCCTCGTAGAGCTTCAGCATCTGCTCCGCGTGGCTGCCGGCGAGCTTCACGGTCGAGCTCGGCACCATGGCGAGCTTGGCGCTCGCGGCGGTGAAGGACTTCGCCTCGAGGGCCTCCTTCACCGCAGCGAAGTCGGCGGGCGTGGTCTGAACCGTGAGGGTGTCGCCGTCCTCGACCACGTCCTTGGCGTTCGCCTCGATCGCGGCTTCCATGAGCGCGTCGGCGTCGAAGGCGGCGCGGTCGAACTCGAGCACGCCGAGGCGCTCGAACATGAAGGCGACGCAGCCGGTCGCGCCGAGGTTGCCGGCGTGGCGGGCGAAGACGTTGCGGATCTCGGCGCCGGTGCGGTGGCGGTTGTCGGTGGTGGCGTCCACGATCACGGCTGCCCCGCCCGGGCCGTAGCCCTCGTAGCGGACCTCTTCGAAGTTCTCGCCGCCGAGCTCGCCCGTCCCCTTCTTGATGGCGCGCTCGATGTTGTCCTTGGGCATGTTCACGCCGCGGGCCTTGAGCATGGCCAGGCGCAGGCGCGGATTCGAGTCCGGGTCGCCGCCGCCGATCCCGGCGGCGATCGAGATCTCGCGGATGATCTGGGTGAAGATCTTGCCGCGCTTGGCGTCAGCCGCGCCCTTCTTGCGCTTGATCGTCGCCCACTTCGAATGGCCGGACATGGGTGCCTCCCGGGGATCCGCGGCGAGGGGGATAACACCGCGCGATGACGCGGTCAACGCTTCAGTCGGCGCGGTTCGCCTGCCGATGCAATGCGCACGGTCGCATGCGGCCGGCGGCGGAGTCGCAGTTGAGCAAGGACGTCACGATCGGGATCGATCTCGGCACGAGCAACTCGTGCGTGTGCGCGATGATCGACGGCAAACCCACCGTTCTCGCGAACGCGAAGAACGAGCGCGTGATCGCTTCTGTGGTCGCCTTCCACGAGGGCGGCAAGATCGAAGTCGGCAACGCGGCCAAGCAGCGCATCATCATCGACCCCAAGCACACGGTCTCGTCGGCCAAGCGCTTGATCGGCCGGTACTTCTTCAGTGAGGAAGTCCGGAAGGCTCGCGCCGTCTGCAAGTACGAGATCGTGCCTGGTGAGAACCACGGCGTCCGCATCAAGATCCGCGAGGAAGAGTTCTCGCTGCCGGAAGTCTCCGCGTTCGTCCTGAAGGAGATGAAGGCGATCGCCGAGCACGCGCTCGGCTGCCCCGTCTCGGGCGCGGTGATCACGGTCCCCGCCTACTTCAACGACAACCAGCGCCAGGCGACCAAGGACGCCGGCCGGATCGCCGGCCTCGAAGTGCTGCGCATCCTGAACGAGCCGACTGCGGCGGCGCTCTCGTACGGCTACAACAAGGAGCTGCGCCAGAAGGTCGCGATCTACGACCTCGGCGGCGGCACCTTCGACGTCTCGGTCCTCGAGATCGGTCAGGACGTGTTCGAGGTCCTCGCGACCGCCGGCGACACCTATCTGGGCGGCGACGACTTCGACGACCGCGTGATCGACCTGCTCGCCGACCGCGTGCAGTCCGAGCACGGGGTCAACGTGCGCAGCAATCCGTACGCGTTCGCCAAGCTGCGCATGGCGGCCGAAGCCGCGAAGATCGAGCTCGCCGAGCGGGTGTCGGCCACGATCTCGATCCCCGACCTGGACGAGCACGAGGGAAAGACCATCTCCCTCACCTACGAGCTCACGCGCAAGGAGTTCGACAAGCTCACGCGCGACCTGATCCTGCGCACCTTCAAGGTCTGCGACGAAGCGCTGCAGCAGGCGAGCCTGACGGTGCGCGACCTGAACGGCGTGATCCTGGTCGGCGGGCCCGACCCGGCTGCCCACGATCCGCCAGGCCGTGAAGGACTACTTCCAGCGCGAGCCCGAGGCCGACATCAATCCCGACGAGGTCGTCGCGATCGGCGCCGCGATCCACGCGGCCTCGCTCGCCGCGCCCGAGGCCGGCAGCTACCTGCTCGACGTCACCCCGCTGACCCTGCGGATGGGCATCGCGGGCGGCCTCTCCGAGCCGATCATCGAGCGCAACAGCCCGGTCCCGATCGATCACACGCGCGTCTTCACGACGGTGAAGGACCACCAGCAGACGATCGCGGTGCGCATCTACCAGGGCGAGTCGCGCCAGGCCGAGGGCAACACGTTGCTCGGCGAGTTCGAGTTCTCCGGCTTCGCGCCGGGCCCGCGCGGCGAGGTGAAGATCGAGGTGACCTTCTCGATCTCGACCGAAGGCATCGTGAAGGTGCAGGCGCGCGATCCCAAGACGGGCGCCGAGGCGTCGACCACGGTGTCGATGTCCAGCGGCCTCTCCGAGGACGCGATCCAGGCGATCATCGCCAAGGACCGCGCGTCGGACGTGGCGCCGCAACCGCCCGTCCCTCGCTCGCGCAAGCGCAGCGACGACAACGCGCCCGTGCCGGTCGTCGCGGCCGAGGAGGAAGTCGAGGACGTGCTGCTCGACATGCCCGCGCTCGAGGCCGACGTGCAGGACGCCCTCGAGAAGCCCGACGCCGAGCCGATCTTCGACCGCAGCGGCAGCGACCTGGGCGCCGAGGCGCAGGAGCCGACCCGGCCCGCCAACACGCCCGCGCCGCCGGACGCGGGCGGAAACGACTTCCTCGGCAGCGAGCGCGAGATCGAGCTCGAGCCCGAGCCCGCCGGTGACGACGACGACCGCGTGCTCGGCGACGACTGAGGTCGGGGCATGAGCGCTCCGGCGAACACCCTCCAGGAGATCAAGGCGCTCGCGCGCGTGATCGACCGGGTCGACTACTACCGGCTCTTGAAGGTCGACCCCGCCGCCGACTCGGAGGCTTTGCGCAGCGCGTACCACGACGCGCGCCGCCGCTTCCACCCCGATGCCTACCTCGCGCACCCCGACGACGTGCGCGACGCGGTCGACCGGATCGCGCGCCGGATCACCGAGGGCTACCTCGTGCTGCGCGACCGCACCCGCCGGGCCGCCTACGACTCGGCGCTCGAGAGCGGCCAGGTCCGCTACAACCCGGAGCTCGAGAGCGCGGCCAAGATCGAGGCCGACTCGGCCCGCGGCACCACCCCCAACGGCAAGCGCTACTTCGGGCTGCACCAGGAGGCGGAGCGGGCCGGGGACGTCGTGAAGGCCCACGCGCACCTCAAGACCGCCCTGACCTTCGAGCCCAAGAACGCAGCCTTCAAAGCCAAGCTCGAGGCCCTGGAAGCGCAGCTCAAGGCCCTGCGGAAGAAAAGCGGGCACGGCCACTCGATCGTTTGACCCGCCCTCCGGCGGCAGCGCACAATCGGCGCGGGTTTTCCTTCGTCGAGGTGCGTCATGGCCGAGGCTGCAGCGGCTGCTGCGAAGAAGCCGCTTCCCGTAGTTCCCTTCCTGAAGATCCCCGAGTCGGGTGATCCCTATCTCGAGGGCGTCCGCTGCTCGAAGTGCAGCGCGGTGTTCCTCGGCGCCCGCGACGTGTGTGCGTCGTGCGGAGCGCGCAAGGATCTGAAGGCGACCAGGCTCGCGAACAAGGGCGAGCTGTACGTCTTCTCGATCACCCACCGCTCGTTCCCGGGGGTCGAGACCCCGTACGTGTCGGCCGTGGTCGACCTCGACGGCGGCGGCACCGTGAAGGGCAACCTGATCGGAATCGAGCCCGACCCCAAGAAGATCAAGATGGGGATGAAGGTCGAGGTGATCTACAAGATCGCCCCGCGCAAGGACAAGGAAGGCAACGAGTACCTCACCTACTACTTCCAGCCCGCGAAGAGCTGAAAGGGGGGCAAATCATGGGCGACGTCTACATTCTCGGCACCGACATGATCAAGTTCGGGAAGTTCCCGGACCGGAGCGTCCCGCAGATCGGCGCGGAAGCGGCGCTGCTCGCGCTCGATGACGCCGGGCTGACGATCCACGACATGGAAGCGCTGTACTGCGGCAACCTGATGCAGTCCAACGCGATGGTCGGCCAGCGGATCCTGCAGCAGATCGGCATGACTGGCAGTTCCCGTCGTGAACTGCGCGAACGCCTGCGCGACCGGCGCCACCGCGTTCCGCGAGGGCTGGACCGCGATCAAGGCGGGCCTATACGACCTCGTGCTCTGCGTCGGCGTGGAGCAGATGGCCGGCGCGGGCCTGCTGGGCGGCGGCGGCGGCGGCAAGGGCATCCCGACCGAGGGCCTGCTCGGCTCCGGGCACCATGCCCGCAGTGTTCGCCGAGGCCGGCATGGAGCACGCGCGCAAGTACGGCACCACCTTCGAGCAGTTCGCCAAGGTGTCGGTGAAGAACCACCACCACTCCACGCTGAACCCGAAGGCGCGCTACCAGATCGAGACGCCGCTCGAAGAGGTGATGAACGCCGAGATGATCTCGTACCCGAACACCAAGCTGATGTGCTCGGTGAACGTGGACGGCTCGGCGGCCGCGGTGCTCGCCAGCGAGAAGATGGCCAAGAAGCTCGGCATGAAGCGCGCGGTGAAGGTGAAGGCGTCGATCCTGACCAGCGACCGCTTCACCCAGCGCGACCTGACCATGCCCGACGTGAACACCTGCACGCGCGAAGCGGCGAAGAAGGCCTACGAGATGGCCGGCGTCGGTCCGCAGGACATCAACCTGATCGAGCTGCACGACTGCTTCGCGACCGCCGAGATCCTGCACTACGAGAACCTCGGCATCTGCAAGGACGGCGAGGCCGGCCGCATGATCGACGAGAAGCAGGTCTACCTCGGCGGCCGCATTCCCGGTGAACGTTTCGGGCGGGCTCCTGTCCAAGGGACATCCGCTCGGCGCAACGGGCATCGCGAACATCTACGAAGTCGCGACGCACCTGCGCGGCGAGGCGGGCAAGCGCCAGGTCGAGGGCGCGCGGCTCGGGCTGACCCACGTGATCGGGCTCGGCTCGGCCTGCGGCATCCACATCCTCGAGAAGGTCGCGAGCTAACCAACACGAACTCACGGAAGCCGTGAGAGGAGAATTCATGAGCGACAGCTACACGATGACCATCGATGGGAAGGCCGAGTCCGCCAAGGGGACGTTCGGCGTGATCAACCCCGCGACCGAGGACATCTTCGCGCGCCCGCCCGAGTGCACGCGCGAGCAGCTCGACGCGGCCATGGAGTCGGCGCAGAGCGCCTTCAAGGCGTGGCGCAAGGACGAGGCGAAGCGGCGCCAGACGCTGCTCGACATCGGCGCGGCGATCCAGGCGCGCGGCGGCGAGATCGCCCCGCTGCTCACCCAGGAGCAGGGCAAGCCGGTCGACAAGGCGATGCAGGAAGTGTTCGGCGCCGCGATCTGGTTCCAGTACACGTCCTCGCTGCAGATCCCGATCGAGACGATCCAGGACGACGCGACGCGGCGGATCGAGATCCACCGCCGGCCGCTCGGCGTCGTGGCGGCGATCACGCCCTGGAACTTCCCGCTCATGCTCGCGGTCTGGAAGATCGCGCCGGCGCTGCTCGCCGGGAACACGGTCGTGATCAAGCCCTCGCCCTACACCCCGCTCACCACCCTGAAGCTCGGCGAGATCCTGCGCAGCGTGGTTCCGCCGGGGGTCGTGAACGTGGTCTCGGGCGGAAACGAGCTGGGCGGCTGGATGACCGCCCACCCCACCCCGCGCAAGATCTCGTTCACCGGCTCGGTCGCGACGGGCAAGAAGGTCAACACCGCGGCCGCGCCCGACCTCAAGCGCGTCACGCTCGAGCTCGGCGGCAACGACGCCGCGATCCTGCTCGGCGACATCGACGTGAAGGCGACCGCGCAGAAGGTCTTCTGGGGCGCCTTCGAGAACTCGGGCCAGATCTGCAGCGCGATCAAGCGCGTGTACGTCCCCGAGAACCTCTACGGCGCGGTCGTCAGCGAGCTGACCGAGATCGCGAAGACGGTGAAGGTCGGCAACGGCCTCGAGGCCGGCACGCAGCTCGGCCCGCTCAACAACAAGATGCAGTTCGACAAGGTCCGCGAGATGATCGACGACGCCAAGAAGCACGGCGCGAAGGTCGTCACGGGCGGCCAGCAGCTGTCGAGCAAGGGCTACTTCATCGCCCCGACGATCGTGTCCGAGATCAGCGACGGTGTCCGGCTGGTGGACGAGGAGCAGTTCGGCCCGGCGCTGCCCGTCATCCCCTACCGCAACGTCGAGGACGCGGTCGAGCGCGCGAACGCCACCCACTACGGGCTCTCCGGCTCGGTGTGGTCGGCGAACTTCGAGAAGGCGGCCGAGGTGGCGCGCGAGCTCGAGTGCGGCTCGGCCTGGGTGAACCAGCACCTCGCGATCGCCCCGAACCTTCCGTTCGGCGGCGCGAAGTGGTCCGGGATCGGCGTCGAGAACGGCCCGTGGGGCCTGCTCGGCTTCACCGAGATCCAGGTGGTGAACGTCGCGAAGGCGTGAGCCTGACGCATTTTCTGCTGCAGCCTGGCGCGCCTCGGTCTCCGCACCGAGGCGCGCTTTCTTTCGCCCGGTCGCGCTAGGCTCAGTCCGTGGCCGTCACCGCGGAGTTCCACTTCGACTTCGGCTCGCCGAACGCGTACCTCAGCCATCTCGTGCTGCCCGCGATCGAGCGGCGCACCGGCGTGCGCTTCGCGTACGTGCCCGTTCTGCTCGGCGGTGTGTTCAAGGCGACGGGCAACGTCTCGCCCGCGGTGTCGCTGCGCGGGATCAAGAACAAGGGCGAGTACACCCAGTTCGAGACGCGCCGCTTCCTGCGCGCCCACGGCATCACCCGCTACGCACCCAACCCGTTCTTCCCGGTGAACACACTGCAGATCATGCGCGGCGCCGTCGCCGCCAAGCGGCTCGGCTGCTTCGAGCGCTACGTCGACGCGGTGTACGGGCACATGTGGGCCGAGCCCAAGAAGATGGACGAGCCAGAGGTGATCGCGGCCGCGCTCCGCGAATCCGGCCTTCCCGCAGAAGAGCTCCTGGCTCTGTGCGCCGATCCGGCCGTCAAGCAGGAGCTCCTCGAGAACACCGAGCGCTCGGTCGCTCGCGGCACGTTCGGCTCGCCGACCTTCTACGTGGGCAGCGAGATCTTCTTCGGCAAGGACCGCCTGCGCGAGGTCGAGGAGGAGATCGAGGCGCAGAAGCGATGAAGCTCGGCACGTCGCTCCGCTTCCTGTACCCGACCGGCCCGCAGAGCCACGCCCTCTTCAAGCACCTGCTCGCGGCGGCGCCGCCGGGGAGCTTCATCGAACGGCCGATGGGCGCGACCGACACCGCGGAGCAGGCGCGCAACGTCCTCGAGGTCGCCGCGGCCGCGCGCGACGCCGGCCTCGACTCGCTCCTCTTCGGCGACAACCACGCGGTCCCCGCGCCCTTCGCGAACTGCTTCTCGGCGATCCCGACCGTCGCGCGGCTCGGCGCGGTGACCGGCGGGATGACGCTCGGCATGGTGCTGCTCGCTCCCTTCTATCACCCCGTCCTGCTCGCGGAGCAACTCGGCACGCTCGCTGCGTTCGCGAGCGCGCCACTCGTCGTGACGTTCGCGAACGGCGGCAGCGCGCAGGCGTTCCAGGCCTTCGGCCTGCCGATGTCGACCCGCGCGAGCCGGCTCGAGGAGATGGTCGCGATCGTCCGGCCGCTCCTCGCGGGCGAGCGGGTCAGCTTTCGGGGGAAGCACTTCAGCGTCGAGGGCGTCTCGATCAGCCCGCTCCCGCGGGTGCCGGTCGAGCTCTGGATCGCCGGCACGGTGCCGGCCGCGGCGGCGCGCGCCGGCCGGATCGGCGACGGCTGGCTCAGCGGCCAGAACGCCACGCGCGAGCAGCTCGTCGCCCAGCTCGACATCTATCGCGAGGCTGCCGCGCGTGCCGGCCGGGTCGCGCAGCCCGTGCTGCGCCGCGACGTCTACGTCGGCGAGAGCGACGCCGAGGCGGAAGGCGTGGTCGAGGGCATCCTCGCCGAAGGCTACCGCGGCACCGGGATGGACCAGCTCCTGGTCGGCAGCGCCGGCACCGTCGTCGCGAAGCTGCGCGACTACCGAGAGCTCGGCTTCGACTACGCGATGGTCCGCCACATCGTCGGCGACCACGAGCTCATGCTGGGGTCGTTCGAGCGTATCGGCGCCAAGGTGGTCCCGGCGCTACGCGGATAGGGCGTCAACTCGACGTCGCTCTGCGAGAAGTCATCGCGCTCGCGAGCAACAGCGACCACGCGAACAGGAACTCGAACATCAGCTTCGAGCTCTGAGTCACGAGAATGTTCCGTGCCATCGGACGGGCGGCCTGGTCTGGGTGCAGCATTCGCCCCGTACTGCCGAGTCCACACACCTCCCAGGTCGCTGCCGCAAAGAAAGCGAGTGAAGCGAGAAAGAGGGTTCTGCTCAGTCCGTTGGTCGCCTCCGAGGGCGGCTGCGACAGCATTGCCACGATGCCGACCAGAACCAGCCCCCCGAACACGAGATAGAACCAGGGCCCCGGAGCGGGAAGCGACGGCCACGACCATGCGGAGAGCCAGATCGTTGCGACAGCGACGATCGGAGTCGTGCGGAGCCCTTCGCGGACGCTTCTGGCGATGACCATTGCCAGTACGCCAAGTTGGAACGAGTACATCCACAAGACGGTCTTGGCGGCGCCGAAGAGGACCGACACGTCGAAGGAGTTGCCTGCCTCGGACCTGCCGCCGCGTTCCAGGAAGCGAATGTACCCGGGAAGAGCGACGTAGTTTCCGAGAACTGCGTACGCCAGCAAGAGAATCCCTGCGCCGTACAGCACCGTCATCTTGCGTTCGCGGCTGGTGTGTTCCATGCAGGTCGGCTAGGACGCGCCGTAGAAGGCCTCGAGCAGCTCGCTCGGGCGCGGGTCGATCGCCAGGCTCGAGCCCATCCGGTTGGTGACGTAGCCGAAGCCGACCCGTGCCTCGGGGTCGGCACAGCCGAGCCCGCCGCCCGCGCCGGGATGGCCGAACGCGCCTTCGTTCGGGCCCATCGCGAACTCGCGCAGCCCCGGCTGGGTCAGCCAGAAGCCGAGGCCCATCTTCACGGGCATCTCCATCAGCGCGTCGGTGCCCTCCGCCTGGAGCGAGCGCGCGCGCTCGACGCTCTCGGGCGAGAGCACCCGCACACCGTCGAGCTCACCGCCGCGCGCGAGCGCGCCGTAGACCCGCGCCAGTGACATGGCCGTACCATGACCGTTGATCGCCGGGATCTCGGCGCGGCGGTGCGCGCTCGAATTGTGGTCGCCGTTCCCAGTCGGGTTCAGGAACGCGAGCAGCACGAGCGGCGGCTCGCCCGTGGGCGCCGAGTTGAGGAGCTTCACGAAGTCCGGCGGCGGCTCGAGCGGGGTCATGTCGGCCGCGCGCTTCTCCTCGGCCGGGCCGAGCCCGATGTGGAAGTCCGCGCCGAGCGGCGCCGCGATCTCCTCGCGGAAGAAGCGGCCGACGCTGCGGCCGTCGATGAGCCGCACCAGCTCGCCGACCAGCCAGCCGAAGGTGACCGGGTGATAGCCGAGCCGGCCGGGCGCGATGCACGGCTCGGCCTCGGCGAGCGCGCTGCACATCGCTGTCCAGTCGTAGATCGTCTCGGGTGGGAGCGCGCGGGTCAGCGCCTGCAGGCCGGCCCGGTGCGAGAGCAGCCAGCGCACGGAGATCGCGCCCTTCCCCGCCTGCGCGAACTCGGGCCAGTACTTCGCGACCGGAACGTCCAGCTCGAGCAACCCGCGCTCGATCAGACGGTGGGCGCACAGCGCCGTCATCGCCTTCGTGACCGAGTACACGTGCGTGATCGTGTCGGCCGTCCACGGCCGCGTGCGCGCGGGATCGGCGTGGCCGGCAAACAGGTCCACGACCGGCTCGCCGTCGACCAGGATCGCGACGGCGGCGCCGACCTCGCGGCCGGAGCGGAATTGCTCGGCGAACACGTCGCGCACCCGGCCGTAGCGCGGATGGACGCGGCCCTGGATCTCCGGAGGGTTCATTGGGGGCTCCTCTCTTGGACCGGTTAGTGGATAGCTCCGCTATCTGTAAGCGGATACTAGACATGTCCGAGTTCCCAGGTCAACCTTCGCGCATGCGCCTGGCCGAGCTGTCGCAGCGCGCGGGGATCCCGCGCTCCACCATCAAGTTCTACCTCCGCGAGGGCCTGCTCCCCGTCGGCGCAGCGTCCGCGAGGAACCAGGCCAGCTACGGCTCGCAGCACCTCGAGCGGCTGGCGCTGATCCGCGCCCTGCGCGAGGTGGCCGAGCTCCCTCTCGACGCCGTCGCCAAGGTCACGGCCGAGCTCGACCGCGGCTGGAAAGGCGACCCGATCGGCGAGGCCATGCGCGCCATGCACACCCTGCCCGCCCGGGGCCTCGCCCCCGGCGACGCCAGCGAGCTGCGCCGGCTGACCGCCGAGGTGCGCGAGTTCATGCGCGCCCTGCCCTGGACCACCGACGACGCCGAGCGTCACTACTTCGCCGACGAGATCGCTGCGGCGCTTCTGCTGGTACGGCGCCACCTCTACCCCGACTATGCCGTCGCCGACCTCGCCTGGCATGCCGAGATCGCCTGGCTGCTCTCGGAGAAGGAGTTCGACATGGCTCCCGGCGGCCCGCGGGTTCCCGTGCTCGCCCGCGGCGACGACGTCGCCGAGCCCACGCGCCGCGCGATCCTGGGCAGCGTCCTGTTCGAGCGCATCTTCGCGGCGCTGCGGCGCAGCGCGAACGCCATGCGCTCGGTGCGCATCGCGACGGGCGCGAGGGTGCCGGCCGCGCGGGTGGCCCGCACCAAACGGACGAAGCGCCGCTAGCCCGGCGCCTGGGCCAGCGCCTCTTCGAGCGCCTCCCACGCCAGGGTCGCGCAGCGCTGGCGCGAGGGCAGCGCCGCGACCCGCGCAAACGCCTGCAGGCGCCGGTCGAGCTCGGGGCTCGCGGGCTCGCCGCGCACCACCCGCGCGAGCTCGGCCGCGAGCGCGCGCGCCTCTGCGCGCGAGCGCCCGCGCACGAGCTCCGTCATGACGCTCCCCGACGCGACCGCGATGCTGCAGCCGCGCGCGCGCGACGAGACGTCGTCGATGCGCTCGCCTGCGACGGCCACCTCGACCCGCACCTGGTCGCCGCAGATCGGGTTCTGGACCGACGCCTCGGCGGTCGGCTGCGCCAGCGGCGCGCGGCTGCGCGGGTTCCGGTAGTGCTCGAGGACGACCTCGCGGTAGAGCGCCTCGAGCTCGCTCAGGTCGGGCACTTGGCGGACTCGAGCGGGCCTTCCGGCACCTCGACTCCGGCGTCGGTGATGCGCACGCCCTTCACGGCCATCAGCGAGCGGCCGCTCGACGCCCCGCCGCGCGCGACCTGGACGATCTCGGACAGGATCGAGAGGGCGATCTCCTGCGGCGTCTCACCGCCGATGTCGAGACCGGCGGGCGCCGCCACCCGGCGCAACTTCTCGAGCGGCACGCCGTCCTCGTGCAGGCGCTCGAGCACGAGCGCGCTGCGCTTGCGGCTCGCCACGAGCCCCACGTAGGCAGGCGACTGCGCCAGCACGCGCTGCAGCGCCTCGTAGTCGCTCTTGTGCTGGGTCGCGATCACGACGTAGGTCTCGGCGTCGCACTCCACCTTCCCGTAGTCGGGATCGGCGGTGATCCGGACGTCCGCCTGCGGGAACGCCTCCGCGGTGGCGAGCGCGTCGTTCACGGCAGTCTGGAACCCCAGCGCGTGGCCGAACGCGACCAACGTCTCGGCGATCTTGCCGTGGCCGAGCACCACGAGCTTCGGACTCTGCGCCATGGCTTCCACGTAGATCTCCATGTACCCGCCGCAGGGCATGCCGACGCCGAGCACTTCGTCATCGAGGTCCAGCCGGATCAGCTGCGGGGAGCGGCTCACCAGCACCTCGCGCGCCACGTCGCGCACGCTCGACTCGGCGCAGCCGCCGCCCACCCAGCCGAACACCGTGCGGCCCTGCGCGTCGATGATCGCCTTGGCGCCGGGCTTGGCCGAGGCGCTGCCCTCGATGCGCACAACGGTCGCCACGGCGACGTTCTCGCCGGCGCGCAGCCGCGCGTCGAGCGCTCGAACGAACTCCAGGGCCGAAGCCTGGCCGGATCCCATCAGACCCCCAGTCTAGGAAGTGAACGAACACCCCTGCAAACCGCGCCCGGCCGGTCTACCATCGCCCGACCCGATTTCCCGAGGATTGATGCGGATCCATCGCCGCTGGGCACAAACCGCGTCGGCCGTCGCCTTCGCCGCCGCGGTGGCGTGGGCCGCGCTCGCGCTTCCGACTTCGCAGGCCGCCGAGCCCGCGAAGCCGTTGCTGCCGCGCTTCGAGGGCAAGACCCTGGACGGCGCGCGGCTCAGCACGGAGATCTTCGCCAAGCGGCGCGGACTCATCCTCGCGTTCGGCTCGGACGACCCCGACGCCGACCGCATGGCCGACATCCTCGAGACGATCCGCGCGCAGGCCGTGCGCGCGAACATCGCCCTGCTCGGTGTCGCGCGCGACCCGGCGCCGATCGTGACCAAGACCTTCGTGAAGCGGCACGGCTTCGACTTCCCCGTGATCCTCGACTCCGACGGTCAGATCTCGAACCGGCTGCGCGTCCCGCCGGGCACGGCGTCGCTCATCGTGGTCGACTCGCAGGGCGGCATCCTCGGCGTGGTCGGCGGCCTGGGCTCGCGGCCGGCCAGCGAGGACGCCGGCATCATCGCCGGCCTCCGCCAGGTGCTCGAGCTCCCCGCGGAGGACGCGACCGCGACTCCGGTGCTCGGCGTGCTCCCCCCCGCACCCGACTTCGCCGTCACCGGGCTCGACGGGAAGACCACGGTCAAGCTCGCCGACTACGCCGGCAAAGTCGTCGTGCTGGTGTTCTTCCTGCCGACCTGCCCGCACTGCCACCAGATGCTGAAGTACCTGGACGCGCTCGCGAAGCAGCTCGACAACAAGGAGCTCGCGATCGTCCCCGTGTCGATCGACGACAAGAAGTACGTGATCGAGGAGATGGTGAGCGACCTCAAGATCTCGCTCGTCCCCTATCTCGATCGCGGCGACAAGGCCCAGAAGGCGTACGGCTTCCAGGCCGGCGTGCCCGAGGTCTTCGTGATCGATCGCCAGGGCCGCGTCGTGAAGCGCACCGAGGGCGACGACCTCGAGGGCCGGATCGAGACCCTGCTCGGCATGACGATCAAGCGCGAGCTCGGCGTCGAGAACCCGATCCTGCTGCGCAAGACGGAGTACACCGGCGAGGAGACCTGCGCCGTCTGCCACCGCGAGCAGCACGCGACCTGGGAGCTCACCGCGCACGCGTCGGCCTGGCAGACCTTGGTCGAGCACGGCGCCGACCACGACCCCGAGTGCCTGAAGTGCCACACCGTCGGCTTCGGCAAGCCCGGCGGCTTCGACCCCGAGAAGCGGCAGCCCCAGCTGCGCGGGCGTGCAGTGCGAGAACTGTCACGGGCGCGGCGGGCCGCACCAGTCGCCCGAGTTCACCAAGGCGGGCTTCGAGCCGATCTGCCTGACATGCCACGACCCGCAGCACTCGCTGCAGTTCTCGTTCGCCGAGCGCCTGCCGCTGGTGTCGCACGCCGCGAACCGGCAGTTCGAGAAGCTGTCGGTGGCCGAGCGGAAGGCCCTGCTCGCCAAGCGCGCCAGCCGCGATCGAAAGCTGTTCGAGCCGAGCGACTACGTGGGCTCGGCGGCCTGCCAGAGCTGCCACGCGAAGGAGCACGGGCTGTGGGCGGACTCGCCGCACGCGCGCGCGTTCGCGACGCTCGAGAAGAAGGGCGACGCGAAGAACGCCGACTGCCAGCGCTGCCACACGACGGGCTTCAAGGAGGCGACCGGCTTCCCGGCCGGCGGTGCCGCGCTCGCGAACGTGGGCTGCGAGAGCTGCCACGGGCCGGGCAAGCGCCACGTCGACGATCCGGCGCACGGGCCCGGCACGATCCTCGCGCTCACCGACAAGTGCGACACCTGCGCGATCACGCTGATCTGCGGCAAGTGCCACGACGACGCGAACGACCCGGGCTTCGCGTTCGAGATCGAGCCGAAGCTGGCGAAGATCAAGCACGGCTTCCGGCCGAAGCCGACGGCGGCGAAGTGAGCGGCCCGGGCGAACGCGAGCGCACGCTCGCGCAGGTCCGCGACGCGCTGCGCGAGCTGGTCGCCGAAGGGGTCGACTTCGTGCCGCGTGCCCCGGCGCGCGCTCCGCGAGCCGCGCCGCAGCGTGAGCCTGCGCCCGCCCCCGCGACGCCCGCAGTCTCGTCGTTCCGGCCCCGGGTCGCGCCGCTCGCGCCGACACCGCTCGGCGACGGCGCGCGCGCGAACGCCGAGGCCCTGGAGGCGATCCGCGCCGAGCTCGGCGACTGCCGCCGCTGTCCGCTCTGCGAGAAGCGGAAGAACCTCGTGTTCGGCGAGGGCACTCCCGCCGCCCGCGTGGTGTTCGTAGGCGAGGGGCCGGGCGAGGAGGAGGACAAGAGCGGCCGACCGTTCGTCGGTCGCGCCGGCGAGCTGCTGACCAAGATGATCGAGGCGGTCGGCTGGCGGCGCGAGGACGTCTACATCTGCAACATCGTGAAGTGTCGCCCGCCCGGGAACCGCGACCCCGCGCCGATCGAGGTCGCGACCTGCGAGCCGTTCCTGCACAGGCAGCTGCACGCGATCGCGCCGGCCGCAATCGTCACTCTCGGCAAGCCGGCGATCTCCGCGCTGCTCGGCCGCACCGTCGCGATCACCCGGATCCGCGGCGGCTGGCTCGAGTGGCAGGGCATTCCCGTCATGCCGACCTACCACCCGGCGTATCTGCTGCGGAACTACACGCGCGAGACGCGCCAGGCGGTCTGGGACGACCTGCGCGCCGTGCGCGAGCGTGTCGAAGCACCGGCGAGCTAGCGGCGCGGTCCGGGCCGCCGCCGTCGCGCTGCTCTGCCTGGCGCCGGGGGCGCGCGCGGACGAGCTGCGCGCCGGCCTGGGCGTCGAGCGCCTGCCCGCGGCGCTCGACGAAGCGATGGGCGGCTACGGCGGCCTCGGCACGCGCCGCGCGGAGGGCGTGCTCGACCCGCCTGAGGCGCGCGCGCTCGTGCTCGAGCAGGGCGAGCTCCGGATCGCGCTGGTCTCGCTCGACGTCGTGATCGCGCGTCCCAACGTGCGCGATCTCGTGCTCGAGGAGACCAAGGAGCTCGGCATCGACCTGCTCGCGCTGGTCGCGACCCACACGCACTCGGGTCCGGGCGGCTATCTGCAGGGCTTCATCCCCGAGCGCTTCACGGCCGGCGAGTACGACCCCGGCATGCCCAAGCGCCTCGCGGACGCCGCGGCCGAGGCGGTGAAGCGCGGCGTCGCCGACCTCGCGCCCGCCCAGCTCGCCAGCCGGCTCGCGCCGCTCGACCTGGCGCGCAACCGCCGCTATGCGGACGGGCCGACCGAGACGCAGCTCGCGCTGCTGCGCGCCGACTTCGCGGACGGCCGTGCGCCGATCGTGCTCTTCGTCTACGGGGTGCACGCGACCACGCTCTCGCCGCGCAACCATCTCCTCTCCGCCGACTGGCCGGGCGCGGCGCGCGAGGAGCTCGCGGCGAACGGATTCCGCGCCATCTTCGTGCCCGGGCCGCTCGGCGACCAGGAGCCGGCGATCGACCTGGGCTATTGGAACGACGACGCGCAGGAGCGCGCGGCGATGGCGGACTACGGGAAGAAGATGGCGCACGCGGTCGAGATCGAGGCGAAGGCGGCGACACCGGGCAGTGACCCCGCCGAGCTCGCGGCGCTGGAGCGCTGGGTCGACACGCCGAAGCCCCAGCTGCGGACGTTCTGCTCGCTCTGGTGGCTCTCGCCGTTCGTGGACTCGTCGCTCGAGGAGTTCGTCTCGAAGCGGGTTCCGTTCCAGGCGATCCGCGCCGGCAACGCCGAGCTCGCCACGGTGCCCGCCGAGCCGGGCGCGGGAGTGGGGGTCGAGCTGCGCAAGCGCCTGCCCCGAGAGCGCACGCCCTTCGTGATCGCGCACGCGAACGACTGGCTCGGCTACGTGGTCGATCCCGAGACCTACCGGCGCGGCGGCTACGAGGCGTGCCTCGACCTGCTCGGCCCAAAGACCGCGAGCTGGCTCGTCGACTCGGCCGCCGAGACGGCGCGGCTGCTCGGGGAACGCGGGGAGAAGCAGCGGTGAGTCCCGCGCTCTGCGGCATCGTCCTCCACCCGGCCGGGCACACGCTCTCGCCCGTTCTGCACGCCGCCGCCTATCGGGCGCTGGGCCTCGACGCGCGCTTCGAGGTCTTCGACGTCCCGCCCGGCGAGCTCGAGGCCGCGCTCGCCGCGCTGCGCGCGCGCGGCCTGACGCAGCTCTGTGTCTCCCTCCCGCACAAGGAGACGGCGCTGCGGCTCGCCGACCGCGCCAGCGACGGGGCGCGCGCGATCGGCGCGGCGAACACGCTGACCGCGCGCGGCGAAGCGCTCGAGGCCGAGAACACCGACTGGATCGGCGTCGAGCGCGCGCTCGAGCCGCACGGGCCGTGGGCCGGCAAGCGCGCCACGGTGCTGGGCGCGGGCGGCGCGGCGCGCGCGGTGGTGTTCGCCCTGCGGCGGCTCGGCACCGCGGTCACCGTCGTGAACCGCACCCGCGCGCGCGCCGAGCGGCTCGCCGCCGAGCTGGGCGCGCGGGTCGGCTCGCTCGACGAGCCGTGGGACCTGCTCGTGAACGCGACGTCGCTCGGCATGTCGCCCGCCGTCGACGCGACCCCCGCGCCGGCCGAGTCACTTCGGCCAGGCGCGCTCGTTTTCGACACGGTCTATCGCCCGCTCGAGACGCGCCTCCTGCGCGAGGCGCGCGAGCGCGGCTGCCGCACCCAGGACGGGCTCGCGATGCTCGTGCACCAGGCGGTCGAGCAGATCCGCCTGTGGAGCGGACAGCGCGCCGACCCCGAGCTCTTGCGCCGCGCCGCACTCGAAGCGCTACGCTCGCGCGCATGACCGAACCGGTGCTCGAATGGGACACGCCGATGTACCGCCTGGCCGTGGCGCAGCTCGACCAGACGGCGAAGCTCATGAACCTGGACGACAACATCTGGGAGCGCCTGCGCGCGCCGCAGCGGGCGCTGGTGGTTTCGTTCCCCTTCCGGCGCGACGACTACAACACCGTCGACACGGTCTACGGCTACCGCGTGCAGCACGTGCTGACCATGGGCCCCACCAAGGGCGGCATCCGTTTCGACGACGACGTGAACCTGGGCGAGGTCACGGCGCTGGCGATCTGGATGAGCTGGAAGTGCGCGCTGATCGGCCTGCCCTTCGGGGGCGCCAAGGGCGGCGTGCGGATCGATCCGACCGCGCTCAGCCGCCAGGAGCTCCAGCGCATCACGCGCCGCTACACGATGGAGATCATCGAGATGATCGGGCCGGACCGGGACATCCCGGCGCCGGACATGGGCACCGACGAGCACGTGATGGCGTGGATGATGGACACCTACTCGGCGCAGAAGGGCTACGCGGTTCCGGGTGTGGTGACGGGCAAGCCGGTCGAGATCGGCGGCTCGCTCGGCCGGCGCGAGGCCACGGGGCGCGGCGTGATCTGCTGTGCGCTCGAGGCTTGTCGCCACCTCGGGGTGCCGTTCAAGGACGCGCGCGTCGCCGTGCAGGGCTACGGGAACGTCGGCTCGATCGCCGCGCGGCACGCGCGCACGCACGGCGCGCACGTGATCGCGGTCTCCGACGTGAAGGGGGGAATCCACGACCCGCGCGGCCTGGACCTCGCCGCGGTCGACGCGTGGGTGAAGGAGCACCGCTTCCTCGAGGGCTTCCCTGGCGCCGACCGGGTCACGAACGCGGAGCTGCTCGAGCTCGACTGCGACATCCTGATTCCCGCCGCGCTGCAGAGCCAGCTCACCGAGAAGAACGCCGGGGCGGTCCGCGCGAAGCTCGTGGTCGAGGGCGCGAACGGGCCGACCTCGCTCGAGGCCGACGCGATCCTGCGCGAGCGCGGCATCTTCGTCGTGCCCGACGTCCTGGCGAACGCCGGCGGCGTCACCGTCTCGTACTTCGAATGGGTGCAGGACGCGCAGCAGTTCTTCTGGAGCGAGGACGAGGTCAACGAGCGCCTGACCCGGATCCTGTCGCGCGCATTCGGCGAGGTGCTCGCGCTCGCCACCGAGAAGAAGGTCGACCTGCGCACGGCGTCGCTGTGGCGCGGGATCGCCCGGGTGGCCGAGGCGAAGCGGCTGCGCGGCGTCTTCCCGTAGATTTCGCGTTCGGGGCCCATTGACGAAGGAGCCTTGGCCGGTGTAGAAAAGATTTACTGTCCAGAAAGGGGAACATGTCCAGAACCCGTCGGACCCGGCCGCTCCCCCGCGTGCGCACGCTGCGCGACGCCGACGCGCTCCGCGCGCTCTGTCACCCCGCGCGGATCGAGCTGCTCGAGCGGCTGCACGAGCCCGCCTCGGCTGCCGAGGTCGCGCGCCAGCTCGGCCAGCCGCGCCAGCGCGTGAACTACCACTTGAAGGCGCTCGAGGAAGCGGGCCTGGTGCAAAAGGTCGGCTCGCGCCGTCAGGGGAACTTCGTCGAGTCGCTCTTCCGCGCGGCGGCCCGGGCGTTCGTGGTCGCGCCGGAGGTCGCTTGGGCGGATCCGCGGCGGATGGACGCGCTGCGCCGCGATCAGTCACTCGAGGCGCTGGTCGCGCTGGGCGCGCGCTTGCAGCACGACGCCGTCGCGCTGCTCGACGGAGCCGCGTTCGACGACCAGGCGATCGCGAGTGCGGCGGTCAGCGCCGAGACCCATTTTGCGAGCGAGTCCGAGCGCGCCGCGTTCCTGCGCGAGTACCTGGCTCAGACGCGGCGGCTGGTCGACAAGTACGGCGGTGCGCGCGGCGAGCCCTACCGTGTGGTGCTCGCCGTCCACCCCAGAGTGGAGGAGGCGACGACATGAGCCGGAAGTGGCAGCGCACGTTCGAGGTCAGCGTTCCCGTCGAGCGCGCCTGGCGCGCGTTCACCGAGGAGAGCCGCGAGCTGGGCACGGCGCCCGCCGGCGCGCGCCCCGACCCGAATGCGGGTCTCCTGCCGAAGCTGCTCGAGGTGCAGCCGCTGAAGCTGCTGCGCTGGGAGCAGTCCGGCGGCACGCTGCCCGATCGCGCCGAGTTCACCGTCGTGTTCGAGTCGACCGATCGCGGCAGTCGCTTCACCGTCACGCGCTGCGGCTTCGGCGAGGGCGAGGACGCCGACGTCTTCGCCGAGTCGAACGCCCTCGGCTGGGAGTGCGGCTTCATGGACATCGTGCTGTATCTCGAGACCGGTCACGCCGTGAAGCGCCACTACTTCGGATCGTCCGCGAGCGCGACGGGCGTCGTCTACGCGGAGCGCGACTGGGGGCTCGAAGTGCTGCAGGTACAGCCGGGCGCGTTCGGCGCCGAGGTGGGGCTGCAGCGCGGCGATCGCCTCGTGCGACTCGGCGGGGTTTCCGTCTACACGCGCGCCAACGTGTGGACCTTGCTCGAGGAGCACGCGCCCGGCACGGAGCTCGAGGTCGAGTTCATCCGCGGGCGCGAGCGGCGCTCGGCCCGCGCGCGGCTCTCGTCACCGCTGGCGAGCGCCGTCGGCGAGTGACGGCTTCCAGAGGTCGACCGGCACGGGCGCGCCGGCCGGCCGGAACGGGAGCGCGATCGCGCGGCTGCCCTGCCCGGCCGACGCGTAGGCGGCGAGCAGGATCTCGAGCACGGCGCGGCCGTCTGCGCCGGTCTCCTCGCAGGGCGCGCCGGTCGCGGCGGCGACGAAGTGCGTGAGCTCGCCGACGTAGCCGTGCTCGTACAGCGGGTCGACCATCGGCCGCGTCGTCGCGCCGCCGTCCTTCTTGGCGAGGCGCAGGCCGGTCTCGCCCATCAGGTCGACGAACAGAGTTCCCTCGCTTCCGTGCACCTCGAGCGTGCTCTGCATGCCCGACTTCACCGCCCACGAGCTCTCGGATACGAGCACCGCGCCGCTCGCGAGCTCGAGCGTCACGACCGCGTCGTCGTCGAGTGAGGTTTTGTCCGCGTGAATCGTCGTCGCGAGCCGCGCCGAGATCGCCGCGACCTGCGGCCGCTCGAACACGAAGCGCAGCGCTTCGATCCCGTGACAGCCCATGTCCATGAGCGCGCCGCCGCCCGCGTCCTCGCGCGTGAAGAACCACGGCGAGTACGGCCCGCCGTGCTTCTCGACCTGGCGCGCCCAGTGGACCTTCCCGACCGCGCCCTCGCGGATCAGGTCGCGCGCGCGGCGGTAGAGCGGCGCGAAGCACAGGTTCTCGGCGTAGCCCAACACCCGTCCGTGTCGCGCGGCCGCGGCGCAGAGGCTGTCGGCCTCGTCGAGCGTCAGACAGAGCGGCTTCTCGACCACCACGTGCTTGCCCGCCTCGAGCGCCGCGAGCGCCTGCTCGGCGTGCAGCCGGTTGGGCGAGTTCACGCAGACGAGCTCGACCCGCGGATCGGCGAGCAGCGCGCCCAGCTCGTCGAATCCGTAGGCCTTGGCGCCCGCGGGACCGGCCAGCTTCTCTGCGGCTTCGCGCGTGCGCGAGGCGACCGCGACGAGCTCGGCGCCCCCGGCGCGCTTGAGCGCCGCCCCGTAGACGCGGGAGATCCAACCCGCCCCGAGGAAAGCGACTCCGAGAGCCCCTTCGTTCAGAGGTTCAGGAGCTGCGCGACGCGCTCGCGGTGCTCCGACGGGTCGCCGTAGGTCACCTCGATCGCCTTCGCGCGCTTGAAGTAGAGGTGGCAGTCGTATTCCCAGGTGAAGCCGACTCCGCCGTGAATCTGAATGTTCTCCGCGGACGTAGCACGGTAGGCATCGCTCGTGTACGCCTTGGCCATCGAGGCCGCGAGCTCCGCTTCACCCGTCTTCTCGGCCACCGCCCACGCCGCGAAGTACGCGATCGACTTCGAGGACTCGACCTGGATCAGCATGTCGGCGCACTTGTGCTTGATGGCCTGGTTCACGCCGATCGGCTTGCCGAACTGGACTCGCTCCTTGGCGTACTTCACCGAGTCCTCGAGCACCTTCTGCGCACCGCCCAGTGCCTCGGCCGCCAGGTGAACGAGCGCATGGCTGCGCACCGTCTTCCAGGTCGCCCAGCCGGCTTCCTGCGCGCCCAGGAGCTGGGCCGGAGTGTCGGCGAGCTTCACCTCGGCGATGCGACGGGTCTGGTCCATCGACTTGAGCGGGGTGATGGTCAACCCCGGCGCGCCCTTCTCGACGACGAACAACGCGATCCCTGCCTCGCCCGGCCCGCCGCTGCGCGCGGCCACGACCAGCGCGTCGGCGTTCTGCGCGTCGGGCACGAAGAGCTTGGTGCCGGTGAGCGCGAAGCCCGCGCCTCTCTTCACCGCCTTCGTCGCGAGCTCGTCCGCGTTCTCGTTCCCGGACTCCTCGGTGATCGCGAAGGTCAGGATCTTCCGGCCCGCGGCCACGTCGGGCAGGAGCTCCTTCTTCTGCGTCTCGGTGCCGCCGTGCAGCACCGCCAGCGCTCCCTGGAAGGTCGCGAAGAACGGCGAAGGGGTGAGCGCGCGGCCCAGCTCCTCGGCGACCACGATCTCGTCCACCAGACTGAGGCCTGCGCCGCCATACTCCTCGGGCAGGAGGAGTCCCAGCCAGCCGAGCTCGGCCATCTTGGCGTACACGTCGGGCTTGTAGCCGCGCGGGTCGTCCATGAGCTCGCGCACCGCGGTCATGGGCACCTCGCGGGCGAGGAATTCACGGGCCGTGCTGCGCAGCAGCTCCTGTTCTTCCGAGAAGCCGAAATTCATCGCGGCGATTGTATCGCGCGCGTTTTTCGAGGGTCAAAGGCGCGCGTTGCTAGGTTCGAAGCCGGTAGCGTAGGGTGGCGTCCGAAATGGCTGTGAAAGCGATGGTCGAGGCCCGAGCCGTGAGCAAGCGCTTCGGCTCGGTGGTCGCGCTGGACGCGCTCGACCTCGACGTCGCCGCGGGCGAGGTGTTCGGGATCATCGGCCCGAACGGCTCGGGCAAGACCACGTTCCTGCGCATCCTGACCGGCTACTGGCTGGCGAGCGAGGGCGACGTCCACGTGGACGGGCTCTCGGTCACCCGCGAGCGCTTCGCGGTCCAGGCGCGGCTCGGCTACGCCTGCGAGCAGCCGAAGCTGTATGCGGACCACCGGGTCGACACATTTCTGCGGATGATGGGCCAGGTGCGCGGCCTGTCGGGTGAGCGGCTCCGCGACGCGATCGGGATCTCCGTGGAACGCTTCGGCCTGGGCGAGGTGCTGCGCCGGCGCATCGGCGTGCTGTCGAAGGGCTTCCGCCAGCGGGTCGCGCTCGCGCAGGCGCTGCTGCACGACCCGCCGGTCCTGATCGTCGACGAGCCGACGGTGGGCCTCGACCCCGCGCAGCAGATCGAGCTGCGCCACATCCTTGCCGGCTTCCGCGGCCGCCACACGGTGATCCTGTGCACCCACCAGCTCTACGAGGCCGAGATGATCTGCGACCGGGTCGCCCTGCTCGACCGCGGCCGGCTCGCCGCGCTCGCGACCGCCGACGAGATCCGCGCCGGCGGCAGCCTCGAGGCGCTGTTCCTCGCCAAGGTCGGCAGCAGCGCGCAGGAGACGCCGTGATCCGCCGGCTCGCCGCGCTCGCCAAGAAGGAGCTGCGCCAGCTGTTCGCGTCGCCGATCGCATACGTGGTGCTCACGATCTACGTCGCGCTCACCGGCATCTACTTCTTCCAGCACCTGGTCAGCTACAACCAGCTCCTGTTCGTCTACCAGTCCGAGGGCATGACCTCGTCGAGCTTCGACCAGGGCACCGTGCCCAGCCAGATCAACGTGCTGAACGAGGTGTTCGTACCGTCGGCCGAGGACTTCGGCCTGTTCCTCCTGGTGGTGCTGCCGCTGGTGACCATGCGCGTGTTCTCGGAGGAGCGCGCGAACGGCACCGACGAGCTGCTGCTCACCAGCGGGCTGCGGCCGTACGAGATCGCGCTCGCCAAGCACGGAGTGACCTACGCATTCGTGATGCTCCTGCTGGCGGGAAGCGCCATCTATCCCGCGGTGGTGGTTCTGCGCGCAGGGCTCGGCATCGAGCATCTCGTGGCGCTGTACGTGGGCCAGCTCTGCTACGGCTGCGCGGTCGCGTCGATCGGCCTCGCCTGCTCGTCGTTCACGCCGAGCCAGCTCGTCGCCGCGGCGCTGGGCTACGCGATCCCGTTCGTGCTGCTCGATTTCGCCTGGCTCTCGAACTCGGTGTCCGAGGGCGTGGCGTCCGTGCTGCGCGAGGTCGCGCTGCTCACCCACTACGGGTCGTTCCCGCGCGGCGTGATCGAGCTGCGCCACGTGATCTACTTCGCGGGCATCACCGGGCTGGGCTGGCTCCTGTCGGTCGCGTCGCTCGAGCTCCAGAGGGCGCGCTAGATGGCGTTCCTGCCCGCCGCTGGCCTGGTGATGATCCTGGTCGGTGTCGGGTCCTACTACGCGACCCGCTCGCTGCACGGCATGTCGGGCTTCTCGATGGCGAACATTGCGATCGGCGTCGCGCTGGTGCTGATCGGCGCGGCCGCCCAGGCGCGCCGCTTCGGCGGCTTCTCGGGTGCCGAGTCGCGGCGGGTGGTGCTGCGCTGGACGGCGCTCGCTCTGGGGGCGTTCGCGCTCGTGTTCGCGCTCGACGTGTGGGCGCGCAACCTGACCGCGCGCATCGATCTCACCGTCGATCGCATGTACACGCTCTCCGAGCAGACCCGCGCGATCTGCGCCGAGCTCTCCGAGAAGAAGGGCGACAAGATCCAGCTCGTGTTCTTCGAGGACGCGCTGCTCGCGCGCGACGTGAAGCTCCTGACCACCGCCTACGGCGACGCCTGCCCCGCGGTCGAGGTCCAGGACGCGAGCCGGCGCGCGCCGCCCGAGGCCGCCCGCGACATCTACACCACCAGCGCAACGACGGTGATCGCCTGCCGCGGCGACGTCTGCGATCCGGTCGGCTACCCGTCCGAGCGCAACATCACCAGCGCCATCCTGCGCCTCGCGCGCGAGCGCGCCATCCGCGTGTACTTCACGGTGGGCCACGGCGAGATCGACCTCGCGAGCGAAGCCGACGCCGGCTTCTCGGGTGTCGCCGGCATGCTGCGCGACCAGGGCTTCGAGCCGCAGGCGCTGGTCGGCCCGGCGACGAGCGAGGTGCCCGCCGACGCCGACGTGGTGGTGGTCGCCGCGCCCGAGCGCGACCTCCTGCCCGAGGAGCTCGCGGTGCTCGAGGGCTACCTCGCGCGCGGCGGGCGCATGCTGGTCCTCGCCGACGCGGGCCAGAGCTCGAACTTCTACTCCGAGTTCCTGCCGCGTCACGGATTCGTGTTGCCGCCGGGGGTCGTGCTCGACGCCGCCTCGAGCCCGCTGCTCAAGGACGCCAAGCCCGTGAACCTGCTGATCCACACCTTCGCGCCCTACAACCCGGTGACGCGCAACTTGTCGAACCGGACCATGCTCCTGTTCCCGCGCGCGCGGCCGGTCGAGCTGGGCCGCAAGCCCGCGCCCGACGACAAGCTCGACCGCGCGGCGTTCGCCAGCAAGCGCGCCTGGACCTCGCCCGACCTCGCGCTCGCGATCGCCGGCCGCGAGACCGAGCCGCCGGACGGCGCCGCGCGCGGCGAGATCTCGGTCGCGGCGACCGGCCGCTTCCCGCGCGGCGAGGGCGACGCCTTGAGCGAGGCGCGGATCGTCGTGATCGGGGATCGCGACTTCGCCTCGAACCGCCTGCTCGAGGCGCTCTACAACCGCGACCTGTTCATGAATGCGGTCCGCTGGCTCGCCAACGACGAGAAGCGGATCGCGCTGGGCGACAAGGGCTGGACCCCGAACCAGGACCCGCTCACCCTCCAGCAGACCGTCGCCTACTTCTACTTCCTCGCCTTTGCGCTGCCGGAGGCGCTCCTCTTGCTGGGCATCTTCGCGTGGTGGCGCCAGCGCGCCTGATCTAAGCTCGGGCCGGGATTCCAGTTGGAGGGAGACTCTTGAAGTTCCGAGTGGCACTGATTTGCGGCCTTCTCGTCGCGGGCGCGCTCGCCGGCTGCAGCCGTCAGGCGGAGAAGGACCTGGCGGAGATCCGCCAGAAGCAGGACGAGATCCTCGCCAAGCTCAGCGCGATCGAAGAGGCGCAGAAGAAGGTGGCTCCGGCCCGCCAAGGCCCGGCGCCCGAGGACTACAGCAAGGTCTACGCGCTCCCGATCGCCGAGTCGCCGGTGCGGGGCGACCCCGACGGCCCCGTCACGATCGTCGAGTTCTCCGACTTCCAGTGCCCGTTCTGCGCGCGCGCGGCGCCGCTGATCGCGGACGTGCTGAAGAAGTACCCGAAGGGTGTGCGCTTCGTGTACAAGCAGTTCCCGCTGCCCATGCACCCGATGGCGCGGCCCGCGGCCCAGGCTTCGCTCGCCGCCCAGGAGCAGGGGAAGTTCTGGGAGATGCACGACGTGCTGGTCGACAACCAGCCCTCGCTCGACGTCGCCAAGTTCCCCGAGTACGCCAAGAAGGCGGGGCTCGACGTCGCGCGCTTCAAGCGCGACCTCGAGCAGAAGAAGGCCGAGTACGACAAGCGGATCGACGCCGAGATGTCGCTCGGGCAGAGCTCGGACGTTCGCGGCACGCCGACCCTCTACATCGGCGGCAAGAAGGTCAGTGCGCGCACGCTCGACGGCATGAGCACGATGATCGATCAGGAGCTCGCGAAGCCCCCGTCATGACTTAGTGGGGCCCCTCCCGCGGGACATCGGCCCGCGGGCCGATGTCGGGGCGAAGCTTGGCCACCCACACTTCGCTCGCCTTCGGCTCGCTGCGCGCTCCGCTTCGCTTCGTTTGCGGGTGCCGCTTCGAGCTAGCTCGATTTGTTGACCTGCGCGCTGAAGGCGCGGATCCGCGCCGCGTTCGCGCCCAGGTCGCTCTGGCCGACGCGCGAGCGCGAGCGCAGGTCGACGCGCGAGCCGCCGGCGTCGGGCCGGACGCGGATCACGATGTCGTCCACGAAGTGGAAGACGCGCGAGGTAGCGGTCGCCTCGATCCGGCCCGTCTCGCTGTCGGCGTTGGTGACCTGCCAGCCGGGCATCGACTCGGCCACCGCCTTCGCGCGCGCGAAGGCCTGGTCGGGCGGCAGCGCGAGCTGGATCGGGGCGAGGTCGGGATAGCCGCTCTTCTGGTAGGACTCGACCACCGCGCGCGCCTCGGGCTCGGGGTCCTTGTTCATCGAGCTGGCGGCCACATCGGGCGTGAACTCGATGCGATCCTGGAGGTCGGTCGAGATGTCGTGGATGGGCGGGACCTTGGAGGTCGCGACCGTGTACAGGGCCGGCAGCCCGACCAGGAGCGGCACCAGGGCGCCGCGCACGGCGCGCCGGCGCCAGCTCTTGCCCGTGGCGGCGGCGAACGCCGCGGCAGCCGCGAGCCCGATCCCGAACACCACTCCGATCAGGATCGCGAGCAGCACGAAGCTGAATCCCGCCAGCGGGGGCAGGATGTGCAGGTAGGCCGAGAGCGGCCCGATCACCAGGAAAGTCAGGATCACGTAAGTCGGCACGCTCCAGAGGCGTTCCATGGCGCTCCCTCCTGGCCCGCGATTCTAGCCTGAGGCAAGCTCCGGCCGGTGAGTGAAGTCCACGCGCACGACCACTCGCACGAGTCCGCGCAAGGCCACGTCCACGCGCACGCCCCCGCCTCGGACGCCGTCGCGCTGCGCCGCGCGCTGGCGCTGACGCTCGGCGTCCTGGTCGTCGAGGCCGTCGGCGGCGTGCTCACGAACTCGGTGGCGCTCCTGGCCGACGCCGGCCACATGCTGACCGACTCCGGTGCGCTGGCGATCGCGCTGTTCGCGGCCTGGGCTTCGACCCGGCCCCGGCGAACCCGACACAGCTTCGGGTACGGCCGCGCCGAGGTCCTGGCCGCGCTCTTGAACGGGCTCCTGCTCGGCGGCGTCTCGGTCGGCGTCGCGGTGGAGTCGTTCGCCCGGCTCGCCCAGCCGCGCGAGGTCGCGGCTGTGCCCATGCTCGGGATCGCCGCGCTCGGCCTGGTGGCGAACCTGGTCTCCGGGGCGTTCCTGATGCGCGGAGCGCGCTCGAGCCTGAACGTGCGCGCGGCGCTCTACCACGTGGGCGCCGACGCGCTGGGCTCGGTCGCCGCGCTGCTGGCGGCGGCCGCGATCTGGCTGCTCGACTGGAAGAGCGCCGACGCGGTGGCCGGCGTGGCGATCGCGGGCCTGCTCGTGATCAGCGCGCTGCGCCTGATCCGCGACTCGGTCCACATCCTGCTCGAGGGCGCGCCGCGCCACCTCGACCTGGACGAGATCGCGCGCCGCGTCACGGCGGTGCCGGGGGTCGCGCGCATCCACGACCTGCACATCTGGACCGTGGGCAGCGGTTTCCCGGCGATGAGCGCCCACGTCGACCTGGTGGCCGGCGCCGACGCCGAGGCCGTCCGCCGCGCCGTCCACCGCCTGCTGCACCAGGAGTACGCGGTCGCCCACACGACGATCCAGACGGAATCCGCGCCGCCCCTGCTGCAGGTCGAAGCGCCCCCGCTATAATGCCGGCCGCTCGATGTCTAAAAAAGATCTCATCACGGTCAGCGGCGCCATCGCCAAGATCCTGGGCGGAGGCCGCTACCTCGTGAAGCTGGAGAACGGCAGCGAGATCACGGCCCAGCTCTCCGGACGCATGCGCCGCTTCCACATCCGCGTGATCCAGGGCGACCGGGTGCAGTGCGGCGTGTCCCCGTACGACCCCTCGCACGGGTTCATCACCTACCGCGAGCCGCCTGGCGGCGCGCCGCGCCCCGAGGGCGCCCCCGGCGGACCGGCCAAGTCGCCGGCGAGCAAGTCGTAGCCGGGTCGGACTAAGCCGAGCGAGGGCCCACCGCGGGACATCGGCCCGCGGTCCGATGTCGGCGAGCGAGGCTGCAAGCGCCGCCAGACGCGCGCAGCGAGCCGAAGGCGAGCGCAGTCAATCGGACTAGGCCGACACCGACCGCTGGGCGCGCCCGATCTTCTTGCGGCCCCGGTTGATCTCGCGCAGCTCGACCATCGCCGCATCGGCGACCGCCTGCCCGGCGACCTCGTCGCTCTCGCGCGAGAGCTCGTCCATGTCGACCCAGGCCGCGTACACGGGGCGAGTCCGCTCGGTGATGATCCCGGCCTTGAGCAGCGTCTTGATCAGCACCCGGAAGATGTTCGTGCTCTGGGTCATGGCCGAGCGGCGGTCGGCGTCGGTGAAGGCCTCGAGCACCGCGCTGCGCACCCACTGCCAGTCGAGCCCGAACTTCGTGTAGATCTCCTGCTTCTGCTCGGCGTTCACCAGGTTGAAGAGCAGGGTCTGGAAGCACTTCGCCGCCCAGGCCTCGACCCGCTCGTGCTCCTCTTCGCTGAGCTCGGGCACGGTGCGGTCGGCCCAGATCTTCCCGAAGCGGTGGTGGAAGGCTTCATCGGTCATCACGAGCTGCACCGTGCGGCGCAGCAGCGGGTCCTCGGTCAGCGAATGGAAGGTCGCGAACGCGCCCATCGCCAGGCCCTCGACCAGCATCTGCATGCCGACCAGCTTCTTGTAGACCTCGGGCGCGAGAACGAGCTCCTCGAGGAGGTTGCCGAGCGTGGGGCCGACCGCGAGCGGCGTGCCCCAGCGGGCCTGCACGTAGCGCGAGAAGGCGGTCACGTGGCGCGCTTCCTCGCGCGCCTGGTTCGCCGCGTACTCCTGTGCGCCGGGGTCCTTCATGATCTGGCAGAGCGACACCGACAGCGACAGCGCGCCCTGCTCGCCGTGCAGGATCGACGAGAGCGAGAAGCGGGTGCTCTCGTTGGCGAGCGCGATCTGCTGCGACGGGGTGAGCCGGTCGGCGACCGCGCACTGCAGCTCGACGGCGAACTGGCGCGGCATGATCAGCTGTTCGCGCGTGTCGAACTTCTGCGAGAAGTCGACGTAGGTCGGGTCGAGCGGATCCCAGAAGTGGTCCTCGGTCGCGGAGATGATTGCGTCGAAGGCGTCGCTGCGTTCGCCGTAGCGCGGCACTTCGATCATCGCGCGGAAGTCGTCGCGGTCGACGGTGTTGTAGGCGGGGTGGTGCGTGATGTGGCTCGTCTCGCTCATGGCGGCCCTCCTCGAATTCCGGACAACTGCAGATCGACCAGGGTCTGGAGCACCGCCGCGCGAGGCGCGCGGCCCGGGCTCTCGGCCCACCAGGTGACGACGCGCGTCCACATGCCGACGATGGCCTGCGCCGCTACCGCGGGGTGCAGTGACGACTTGGTCGTCTCGGGCGCGCACAGATCGGACTCGAGCCGCGCGGCCAGTCGGTCGAGCGCGTCGGCGCCCACGCTGGCGGCCTCGCCGCCGCGGCCGAAGCTGAGCTGCATGAGCTCGCCGTGATCCTCGGCGAAGGAGAGGATCACCTCGGCGCGTGCGCGCGCCGCTTCGGGCGGGCGCTCCCGGAGCGGGCGCACGGCGGTCTCGAGCCGCTTCTCCAGCTCGCTGACGGCCTCGAAGACGAGCTCGCGGAACAGCTCTTCCTTGTCGCGGAAGTGCAGGTAGAAGGTCCCCGCGGCGACGCCGGCCGCGTTCGCGATCGCGTGGCTCGTCACCGCGTGCAGACCGCGCTCGGCGAGGAGCTTCTGGCCGCTCGCGCGCAGGCGGGCGCGGGTCGCGGCGCGGGCGCGCTCGGCCGCGCGGCCACCGCCCGCTCGCTTCGCCTTCGCCTTCCGCCGTGGACTGACGCCCATGTCAGTCGCTGACACTACCGTCAGTGGACGCTGCGGGTCAAGTCGGCGCGCCGAGCTCCCGGGCCAGGGCCGAGAAGGCGCGCTCGAACAGCGCGAACATGCGCACCACGTCCGTCCCGCGCGGGTCGATGTGGTCCTGGATGAAGATCCCGTCGGCAGTCGCGAGTCCGAGCAGGGACAGCTCGTCGGCGAGCGCCTCCGCCTTCGGGACGCGCTGCTCCTGGAGCCGGCGCAGCATGGCCGCGCGGATCCGGTCGAGCGCCAGCTTGCGCGCGTGGCGGATCGCGGCGAGCGAGACCTTGTCGATCTCCTTGCGCTCGAGCGCGATCAAGAACATGAGCCGCAGGAACTCCGGGCGCTCCCCGAGCGCGTGCGCCGCGCGCGCGCCCAGCACTCCGACGTCGCGCTCGCCGGCGCGGGCGGCGGCCTCGAGCTCGTCGAACCAGCGCTGCGCCCCCTCTTCGACGACCGCGCCGAGCAGCCCCTCCTTGCTCTCGAAGTGCCAGTAGATCGAGCTCGCGGGCAGACCCGAGCGCTGGCTCACCGCCGAGATGCTCGTGCCGGCGAAGCCGCGCTCGGCCATCAGGCTCCCTGCCGCGTCGAGGATGCGCCGGCGCGACTCGAGCCCCTGCTGCTCCTTGCGGTTCGGGCGCGGCGCGGCCGTGGCGGTGCGGCTCATCGCTACGCTCCGACACGCGCGGCGACGCTCGGCAAGAGCGCGAGCGCATTGGCGCGCTCGATCTTCGCGCGGGCGGCCGCGTCGAAGCCGTCGTGGCTCGCCAGGCCGTCGATCGACGCGCGCGCGATCGGTTCGGGCGCGAACGGGAAGTCGCTGCCGAACAGGATCTTGTCGGGTCCGACGAGCTCCTGCAGCGAGCGCAGCGCGTTCGGCACCGCGGAGAGCGCCGTGTCGTAGTAGAACTGCGCGAGATAGTGCGCAGCGCCCTTGGGCGCGCGCTCGCGCATCTGTGGCAGCGCGCCCAGGAGACGGATCCGGCCCGCGAGGTAGGGGGTCGTGCCGCCCGCGTGCGACAGGATGATGCGCAGGTTCGGCCGTCGCTCCATCGTGCCGGTCCAGATCAAGTTGATCGCCGCGCGCGTGGTGTCGAAGACGAACTCCGCCGCGAAGCCCGGCACGTCGAGCCGGATCGACTCGCTCGTCTTCGGCACGACCGGGTGCACGAACGCGACCGCGCTGCGCCGGTCGAGCTCGGCCATGACGTCGTCGAAGAGCGGGTCGCCGAGGTAGCGGCCGTCGTGGTGGCTGGTGAGCAGGACGACGCCGTCGAGCTTCAGCACGTCGAGCGCGTACTCGAGCTCGAGCAGCGCACCCTTCACGTCGGGCAGCGGCAGGATCGCGAACGCACCGAAGCGGGTCGGGTGATCGGTCACGAGCTTCGCCGACAGCTCGTTGCAGCGGCGCGCCAGCTCGCGCGCGGCATTCGCGTCGCCGAAGTGGATCCCCGGCGCGGAGATCGACGTCACGGCGGTGGCGATCCCCTGCCGGTCCATCATCGCGAGCGTGCTCTCCGGATCCCAGGCGGGAAACGGCATCCCGCCGCCGCCGGTGTGGCCCGCCTTCGCAAGCGCCTCGACGTAGAGCCGCGGCAGGATGTGGTGGTGGACGTCGATGCGTCCGGGCTTCTCGGTCATCTCTCACTCCTGTCCTGATTGCACCGCGCAAGGACTGCGGAACGCCACGACTCGCGTCAGCGGCTCCGTCCCGACGGGGAGCGTGCGTTCCATCACCTGTACGATCTCGATCGACTCGAAGCGCTCCGCCTCGGGCCGCGCGTCGTTCCAGTCGCGGCACGAGAACTCCGCAAGCCGCTCGAGGACCAGCGCGCGTACCGGGTCGTCGAGCTCGAGCCCCTGCAGATACCCGAGCCAGATGCGCCAGCTCCACGACTCCTGGGCCGAGAGGCGCTCGGGCTTCTCCGGCTTGGCGGCCGCGCCCCGCGCGACGTCGAAGCGCTCCCCGCTGCGCGTCGTGCCGATCCGTTCGATCCAGACGTCGAGCACCGGCGGATTGGGCGAGAACATTGTCCAGTACTGGTTGATCCGGAGCGCGTTGCCGACGGCCATGATGGGGCGCGGCAGAGGATTGGCGGCACCCAGGATAGCGGCGATGACGCCCGTCGCGACCCACGCGAAGAGCGCCCCGACGAGCAGCTGCACCGGCCAGCGCGCCTCGAAAAGCGCGGGCGCCGCTCCCGCGAGCGGCGCAGCAGGCGCGCCTCGCCGCAGCAGCACGTCCCAGAACCACGCCGGCAGGAACACGAGCCAGCCGGCCATCGCCGCGAAGGGAAAGATCCCGATGTCGAGCCCCGCGGCGAGCGCGAGGTGGAAGGCGAAGAACAGTGCGACGGTTACCGTCCGCACGGGGCCTGTCGCGATCGGCGCAAATGCGAGCAGCGGCCCCAGTCGCTCGAACCAGACCACGCCGTGCGTCGCGAGCGGGAGCAGCGCGTCAGCGTGGTCGCGAAGCCAGACACCGAAACCGGTCACGAGCGGGTCGAGGTCCAGCGCGTAGCGCACTGCCGTTCCATCCGCCCAGAGTTCGCCGGACTTGAGCGCACCGGTGGCGAAGTAGACCAGGCAGACCTGCCCGAGCAGTGCCACCGTCGCAGCCGAGACGTACTGTGCCGGCAGCGCGCGGAGCGCGGGTTCGCGGCGCGCGTCGAGCGACAGGCGTGCGCCGAGCGGTAGGAACATGCCCCAGAAGAGGAAGAGCCGGAGCAGCGCATCGCCGCCCATCGAGGCGAGCCACGGATTGCGGCCCTGGAGGCTGACCAGCAGAACCCAGGAGACGGCGGTCGCGGCGCGCGTGTACCAGCCGACAGCGAGCGCGACGGCGGCCGCGGCAGCCAGCGCGAACAACGCGGCGACGGCAATGGAGCTCGAGCCGACGAGCACGTGCAGAGAGAGCTGCGCGGCGCGCGGCGCGAGCAGCCGCGCGGTCTCGACTGGGAGCACGCCCGCCTCGGTGTAGAACGCTGTGAAGTCCGAAGCCCGGCGCGCGAGATCGACGACGAGCAGAGCCGCGATCGCGATGCGAAACGAGGCGAGCGAGCGCAGGTCGATGCCGAACAGCTCGGCCCAGCGCCCGCGCATCAGACGCGCTCTCCGCGCGCGAGCCCTGCGAGCAGCGCGCGGGTGCGCTCGGTCTCCTCCGCGGTCGCGCACAGCGGAGCAGCGCGCAGGTCGGTCGTTCCCGCCGCTGCATACGCCGCGAGCCGCTCGCGCACCTGCGACTCGTTGCCCGCGACCAGGATGTCCTCGGGACCGCCGACGCCCTCGCGGTCGAGGACGGCGCGATACGCCGGCAGTCGACCGTAGCTGCCGAGGCGCTCCACCGCGAAACGGCGCGCGGCTGCGACGTCGTCGGTCACGCACACGGGGACCCCGGCGACGATCCGCGGCGCGGGCCGGTCGGCCTTCGCCGCCGCGTCGCGGATCCGCGGCGCGATGTGCCCGCCCACGGTCTTGGGGCCGACCATCCAGAGCACCGTGCCGTCGGCTTCGCGCCCGGCGAGCTCGAGCATGCGCGGGCCCAGCGCCGCGACCAGCAGTGGCGGCGGCGCCGCTTCGATGGCCAGCCGGCCTCGCGCGCGCAGCTCCTCGCCCTGCAGGTCGACGGCCTCGCCCGCCATCAGCTTTCGCAGAGCGAGCAGCGACTCGCGCGTCCGCGTGAACGGGCGCGCGTAGCTCTCGCCGAACAGGTTCTCGACGACGAGCTGATGCGACGGGCCGATCCCGAGGACCAGCCGCCCGCCGCTCGCCGCCTGCGCGGTCAGCGCCTGCGCCGCGAGCGCATAGGGGTGGCGCCCGTAGAGCGGCACGATCGAGGTGCCGAGCTCGATCCGCGGCGTCTCGGCGCCGACCACCGCCAGCGCGACCAGCGCGTCCGGCCCCGCGATCTGCGACAGCCAGTAGCTCGCGAAGCCGTCGTCGGCCGCGCGCCGCGCCTCGGCACGGATCGCGGCGAGGCTCGTGTGGTGACCGCCGCCGTTCCAGCCGATGCGCACGGCTCAGCTCCTCGGGGCCGCGGGCGGTTTGTGACCCCACACGCTGATCTGGTCGTAGCTGCGAGTGCTCCAGGTGCGATCGTCGACCTTCACTCCGCCGCAGCCGAACTCCACCGCGAAGCCCGACGGCGTCGTCGCGTAGAACGAGGTCATGCCGTCGTTCGGGTGCTTGCCCAGGCTCATCGCGAACTGGACGCCCGCCTCTGCGCAGCGGTCGTAGGCGCGGCCCACGTCGTCCTGGCTGTTCGCCTCGATCATGAAGTGGTGGATGCGCTTGGGCATGGGCAGCGACGCGAACGCGATCGTGTGGTGGCGCGGGTTCGCGTGCAGGAAGCGGAGCTGCACGGTCACCGGGCCGAGCTTCGCGTTCACGGTGTCGCTGAGCCGCAGGCCGAGCAGCTCGCGGTAGAAGCGCTCGGTCGCCGCGGCGTCCCTCGCGCAGATCACGGCGTGGCCGAGGCCCTCTTCGCCCGTCACGAAGCCCGAGTACACGCGGCTCGACTGGAACGGTTCCTTGGCGATCGCCGCGCCCACGAACAGCTCGACGGGAATGCCGGTCGGATCGCCGAGCTCGAGCAGGCGAGTCACCTTGCGCGCAGCGGCCTTCTCCGGCTTGCCTTCGCCGACGGCGAAGCCCGCGGCGACCAGCCGCGCGCCGAGCGCTTCGAGCTCGGCGTCGTTCGCGCACTCGAAGCCGAGGTAGGCCAGGTCGTCGGCGGGGCCGGGGTGGAGCACGACGCGCTGCTCGCGCTCGTCCATGCGCAGCGCGAGCGAGCCGTCGCCGCCGCGCGCGGCCGGAACGAGGCCGAGCAGGTCGACGGCGAAGCGCTCCCACTTCGGGAGGTCGCTCACTTCGAGGCCGAGATAGCCGAGCTGTCGAACACGAGGTCATTGCAGTTCTCCTTCTGGATCGTGGCTAGACGAACAGGTCGCCCGCGTCCGTCGGCTTCGCGTCGGGCGTGAGCTCGAAGCGGCCGAACAGGCGCGCGGCCCGGTCGGGGTTGTTGAACGCGTGCGCGCGCATCGCGTGCACGTCGCGGAACACGCGCTGGATCGGGTTGTCGAGGAAGATCGCGCGCCCGCCGCTCGCCTCGAACAGGCGGTCGACGGCGTGCACGCCGCGCGCGACCGCGTTGGCCGCGTCGAAGCGGGTGCGGACGCGCGGCCCGAGCGGAATGCCCTGCCCCGCCTCGGCCAGCGCCGACAGCTCGCGCCAGTCGCGGCGCAGCGCCTCGCGCGCCGCGTCGATCTGCGACGCCGCGTCGGCCAGCCGCGCGTGGCAGAACGGGTCCTCGGCCGCCTTGCCGCCCGCGCTGGCGCTCGTGCGCGTGCGGGTGGCCTGGGCGAACAGCGCCAGCGCGCCGCTCGCCGCGCCGATCGCGGGCACCGCGATCGCCGAGCTGAACACGCACCCGAACGGGAGCCGGTACAGCGCCGAGCCGTTCTCGGCCTGGCCGGGGCTGTTGAGCATGAAGCCGTCGACGAAGCGGTGCGTGCGGTGCTCGGGCACGAACGCGCCTTCGACCACGATGTCCTTGCTGCCCGTGCCGCACAGCCCGGCGACCCGCCAGTTGTCGTCGATGCGGTAGTCGCTGCGCGGCAGCAGGTAGGTGCGCATGTCGGGCAGCGGGCCCTCGCCCGGGGCGACACCGCCGAGGAACACCCACTCGCAGTGGTCGCAGCCGCTCGAGAACGACCAGCGCCCCGAGACGCGGAAGCCGCCCGGGACGCGCTCGACCTTCCCGGTCGGCGCGTACGACGACGAGACCTGGACGGAGCTGTCCGCGCCCCACACGTCGCGCTGAGCCTGCGTCGGGGAACAGGGCGAGCTGCCAGTTGTGCACGCCGACCACGCCGAGCACCCAGCCGCTCGACGCGCACGCGCTCGCGACTTCGGCGACCGCCTCGTAGAAGACCCACGGGTCGAGCTCGAGGCCGCCCCAGCGCTTGGGCTGGAGCGCGCGCAGGAGCCCCCGCGACTGGAACTCCTTCATGGTCTCGTCGGGCACGCGCCGCAGCGCCTCGCACTCGGGCGCGCGCTCGCGCAGCGCCGGCAGCAGCGACTTCACCTGGGCCAGGTAGCTCTGTGCGTCCATCTCCGGTCTCCCCTGTGGTTCTGTAACGATCGTTACATACACGAGCGGCAGGGAGAAGCGCAAGGGATTTTTTCAGTCGGCCCGGGCCGCCGCGCTGGGAACGGGCGTGGTGACCCGGATCGGGATGCCCAGGCGCTTCTGGCCGGCGCGGTCGACCCGCGCCCAGTCGACCCGCTTCAGCTCCTTGCCCGCCGCCTTCTTCACCTGCTCGCGCAGGCCCTTGGGCGGGGCCGGCTTCGCGACCTTGGCCGTCTCGTCGAGCTCGAGCGACTGATCGGCGTCGGGGTTCACTTCCAGATAGAGGTCGCCGCCGATCCAGCCGAGCTTCACGGGCTCGTTCAGGACTCGGACCGGCGTTCCGATCCCGACCAGCGGGTAGAGCGCCGCGATGTCGGCCGGGTAGAGCCGGATGCAGCCGCGGCTCGAGTGCCGGCCGACGCCGCGCGGGTCGTTGGTGCCGTGGATCAGGTACGACGGCCAGGCGAGGTAGAGCGCGTACTCGCCGAGCGGGTTGTCCGGGCCGGGCGGGATCGCCTTCGGCAGCTCTGGCTTGTCGAGCCGCGCCGATGGACCCGGGATCCAGGTGGGCTTCTCCTTCTTCGCCTTCACCTGGGTGACGCCGGTCGGTGTCGCGTAGCCGTCCTTGGCGATCCCGATCGGGTAGGCTCGCGGCGGCTTCCCCTTCTCGAAGTAGTAGAGGTGGAGGTCGCCGAGGTTCACGACGATTCCCTCGCGCTTTCCGCTGGGCAGAAGCCTCGCCGCGGGGACGACCAGCTCCGTGCCGCCGGGCGGAAGCCACGGGTCGATGCCCGGGTTCGCCGCGACGAGCTCGACGTAGCCGACGCCGAGCTCGGGCGCGAGGTCGATCAGCGTGTCCTCGGCGCGCGCCTCGCGGAAGGAGAGCTTGCCGACCAAATCCGGCGATGGTGGCGGCGACTCGAGCGGGTGCGGCTGACGCGGCGGGGGGCCCGACGCGCACGCTGCGGCGACCAGCGCCGCCAGGACGATGGCCGCGCTACGGGCGGATCTCGATCGGCGTGCCGTCATCCACGAGCTCCCAGATCTCATCCATCTCGTCATCGGTCACGGCGATGCAGCCGTTGGTCCAGTCGTACTCGCGGTGCACGTCGCCGATCCAGCCCTCCCCTTTGGGGAGCCCGTGGATCATGACACCCTCGCCAGGCGCGAGCCCGGCCTTGCGCGCGAACTCGAGGTCGCGGTCGTTCGGATACGAGACGTGGATCGCGCGGTGGAACTCGCTGTCGTCCACCCGCCAGTCGAGCGTGTAGCGCCCTTCGGGCGTGCGCCCGTCGCCGTGATTCCGCTTGGGACCGCTCGGGTTGCGGCCGAGCGCAATCGGGTAGTCGCGCAGCACGCGCGCGCCCTGCAGCAGGAGCAGTCGCCGCGCGCCCTTCAGCACGAGGACGAAACCCGCCTTCCCGGGCGGCGCCTGCCGCTCGTCGCCGACGCCTTCGGCGCCGGTCGGGCCGGTCCACCCCTCGCTACTTGTGGAGGGATCTCTGAAAGATGCGGTCGGCTTTCTCGCTCGCCTTCCGCGACTCCTCCGCGGCAGCATCGGCGGACGCGCGAGCCGCGGCGGCATCCGCCTGCGCGGCCGACGCCTTGGTGTTCGCCTCGTTTGCGACGCGAAGTGCTTCCGCCGCTTCGCTCCGCGCCGCACTGACGTCGGAACTGGTTGCGCAGCCCGAAGCTGCGAGTACTGCCACCAGAGCGCCGGCCACGGCGCCCCTGACGCATCGGTTCACACCCCACGCACTCATTCGCTCTCCTTCCGATCGAATCGAAGTCGCTCGCGACGCTACGGCGCGCCGCGGGATCTGCTCTGTGATCTATCACACGCGCGGTTGCGAAAAAGGGCGGCAGCCGCTCCAATCCCGGCGATGAAATCGCCCGCGGTGCTGCTGGTCTGTGGGAGTCCGAACGATCTCGAGCTCGTGCTCGACTGCGAGGAGGCGCTCGCCGATCTGGGCATAGGCTCGCAGGTGCGCGTGCTCTCCGCTCACCGCACGCCCGACGAGACCGCCGAGGCCGCGAAGAACGCCGAGAAGGAGGGCTTCCGCGCGATCATCGCCTTTGCGGGGATGTCGGCGGCGCTGGCCGGCGTCGCAGCCGCGCACACGCTCCTGCCCGTGATCGGAGTGCCCTGCGCGAACGGGCCGCTGTCGGGCGTCGATGCGGCGCTCTCGACCCTGCAGATGCCGCCGGGCACGCCGGTGGCCGCGGTCGCGGTGAACGGCGCGCGCAACGCCGCGCTGCTCGCGGCGCGCATCCTCGCGCTCGGCGACCCGGCGCTGCGCGAGCGCCTCGCCCAGCGCGTCGCAGACGACCGGCGGCGCTACGAGCCCGAGGCGGTGAACGCCGACCTCGCGAAGCGCCGCGCGGCGCGCAAGAAGAAGTAGCGGCTAAACGCCGAGCGCGTCCGCCGCTTCCCGCGAGAGCAGCCCGATAGGTACGAGCCGCCGCGCGAGCTCGCGCCAGCGCGCGTCGGTGCGCGAGATGCCGTCGAGCAGCGCCCGCGCCCGCTCGAGCTCGCCAAGGCGCGCGGCCGTCATCGCCGTCCAGAAGTCGAGCTCGCCGTTCCCGGGGGTGAGCTCGCGGACCGCCGCGACAATGCGCTCGGCGCCCGCCCAGTCGATGCCGGGTCGGCGCATTGCGGACCAGGCGCGGCGCAGCTCCACCAGCCGGCGCAGCTCGACGAGCGGCTCGGGATGATCCTCGACCCGCAGATCGAACCACCGATGGTTCCAGGGCTCCGCGCTCGCGACCTCGGACACGACGAGGATCGCAGCCGACTGCCGGCCGCGGATG
The DNA here is from genome assembly GCA_963707945.1 of uncultured delta proteobacterium. Lineage (GTDB taxonomy): Bacteria > Myxococcota_A > UBA9160 > SZUA-336 > SZUA-336 > VGRW01. Next base: position 315,939 of record CAVPRM010000003.1, on the reverse strand, counting down.
TCGCCGCCCTCCGCCTCCGCCGCGTCGAGCGCCGCGAGCAGGCGCAGCTCGAGCTCGCCCTTCGCCGCGGCGAACGCGTTCGCCATCGCCGGCCAGACCGACGCGGGGGCCATCATGTTGGCCTGCGCGCTGAACCCCTCGCCCGCGAGCGCGCCGGCCTCGGAGATGCAGCGCCTGCCGGTGTGTACGCCGACCCGACCCTGGGCGTCGACCATCGCCACCTGGCGCGTCTCCCGCTCGGGATCGTCGGCGAGCAGCGCCTCGAGCACCTGCGGTGCGGGCTCGCCGGCGCGCATCCGCGCGAGCCCGCGCGGGCCGTAGCCGGGCTCGCCGGAAGCCTGGGTCGCGACCGCGCCCACGCCCGCCTCCGCCCACGGCACGATCGGACCCACCGAGAAGTAGTGACTCTGCACCGCGACACCGAGCTGTCCGGTCTCGCGATCGCGCGCGACGATGGAGTACGTCAATGCGCTAGATCTCCTCCAGGTCGAGCAGCTCGTCGATCCGTCTGGCGGCGGCGGATCAGGCGCGCACGTGGCCGCCGTCGATGAGAAGCTCCGGCGCGAGCGGCCGCGATGTTGTAGTTGCTGGCCTGCGACGCGCCGTAGGCGCCCGCGTCGTGGAGCACCACGAGGTCGCCGACCGCGGCGTCGGGCAGCTCGCGCGTCACCACCACGCCGCCCTCTTCCTGCGTGAACACGTCGCCCGACTCGCACAGGGGTCCCGCCACCACGGTCGGCTCGGTCGGGCCCACGGCCGCGTCTGCCGTCGCGCGCACGACCGAGATCTCGTGGTAGCTGCCGTACATGGCCGGCCGCATCAGGTCGTTGAAGCCGGCGTCGACGAGCAGGAAGCGGTTGCCGTCCGATGCGCTTGGTCGCGAGCACGCTGCGACACCAGCACGCCCGACTCGGCGACCAGGAAGCGGCCGGGCTCGATCTCGAGCGACACCGGGTGCCCGACGCAGCGCCTCGATCTCGCGGCGCGCCGCGTCCCAGAGTCGGTGCAGCGCGACGGTGTCGAAGGCGCGGCGTCGCCGGCGCGGTACGGGATCGGCAGCCCGCCGCCGCCCGAGATCGCGCGCACGTCGACGCCGAGCGCGCGCACCTGCGCGACCATCGCCTCGCAGACGCGCTCGCAGGTGCTCGAAGTCGGCGCCCGAGCCGATGTGCATGTGCAGGCCGACCAGGTCGAGCCGGTACTTCTCGACGTGGCGCAGCGCCTCGTCGAGGTACTCGTGCCAGATGCCGTGCTTGCTCCAGCGGCCCGCCCGTGTTGGTCTTGCGGCTGTGGCCGTGGCCGAAGCCGGGGTTCACGCGCAGCCAGACCCGGTGGCCGGGGTGCTTGCGGCCGAGCTGCTCGAGCATGTCGGCCGAGCCCGCGTTCACGGGGATGTCGAGCGCGACGACGCGCTCGAGCGTCGCCTCGTCGATCACGTCGGCGGTGTAGACCAGCCCCGCCGGCTCGCCCGCGGCCGTGTAGCCGGCGCGCAGCGCGCGCTCGATCTCGCCGCAGCGAGACCGCGTCGACGAGCACGCCCTCGGCCTCGCAGCAGCCGCAGCACGTGCACGTTGGAGCAGCGCCTTCTGCGCGTAGCGGATCACGTCGAACGCGCGGAGCTTCGCGATCTGCGCGCGAATCACGGCGGCGTCGTAGAGGTAGTACGGGGTGCCGTACTCGCGGGCGAGCCGCGCGCAGAGATGTCCGTCGATCGATCTGGGCATCTCGCCATTCTACAAATTCGACGGGTCCGTGACTCTTGGCGGCGCCTCCGCCACGCTGCCCACGGTGGAGGCGCACCTGGAGCACGCCCGCGAGCTGGTGGCCCAGGTCGCCCAGGCGGCTCCGCCGGCCCGCTAGCGAAGCCCACCGAGATACGCGCCGCGGTGTCATGATGGCGAGATCATGGCCGCCCAGGACATCGCCGCGCTCGACCGCGCCAGCTGGTTGCACCCGTTCAGCTCGCTCGCGGACCAGGCTGCGCGCGATCCGCTCGTGATCGTGGAAGGCCGCGGCGCGCGCGTGCGCGACGCGGCCGGCCGCTGGTACCTGGACGCGATGGCGGGGCTCTGGTGCGTGAACGCCGGCCACGGCCGCCGCGAGATCGCGGACGCCATGGCCGAGCAGGCGGGCCGGCTCGCCTACTACCACGGCTTCGCGGGCGCGGCGAACGAGCCCGCGGTTTTGCTCGCGGCAAAGCTCCTCGAGCTGGCGCCCGCGCCGATGGCGCGCGTCTTCTTCGCGAGCTCGGGCTCGGAGGCGAACGACACCCAGCTCAAGCTGATCTGGCTGTACAACAACCTGCGCGGCAAGCCGGCGAAGAAGAAGATCATCGCGCGCCGGCGCGGCTACCACGGCTCGACGGTCGCGGCCGCCTCGCTGACCGGCCTGCCGTACGTGCACACCGGCTTCGATCTGCCGCTGCCCGGCTTCGTCCACGTCGCGCCCGCGCACTGGCCGCTCGACGCGGCGCCGGGCGAGAGCGACGACGCCTACGCGGCGCGGCTCGCGCGCGAGCTCGAGGACGAGATCGTGCGTCAGGGCCCGGACAGCGTCGCCGCGTTCTTCGCCGAGCCCGTGATGGGCGCAGGCGGCGTGCTGGTTCCGCCCGAGAGCTACTTCGCGCGGATCGCCCCCGTGCTGCGGCGGCACGACGTGCTGCTGGTCGCGGACGAGGTGATCTGCGGCTTCGGTCGGCTGGGCCGTTGGTTCGGCTCGCAGCGCTTCGGGATCGCGCCGGATCTCGTCACGGTCGCGAAGGGACTGACCAGCGGCTACGCGCCGCTCTCCGCATGTCTCGTGTCCGGGGCGATCGTCGACGTGCTCCGCGACGACCTCGGCGAACGCCGGCCCGCTCAGCCACGGCTACACCTACTCGGGTCACCCCGTCGCAGCCGCGGCGGCGCTGGCGAACCTGTCGATCTTCGCGCGCGAGGGACTCGTCGAGCGCGCGGAACGGAGCGGCGAGCGGCTGCAGCGGGAGCTGCGCGCGCGCTTCGCGGGTCATCCGCGGCTCCGCGACGTGCGCGGCGTGGGACTGATCGCCGCGCTCGAGCCGCGCGACCCCGAGGACGCCAAGCGCTGGCAGGCCCTGCTGCTGGCCGACGGCGTGATCACGCGCGCGGTCGCCGGCGCCGTCGCGCTGTCGCCGCCGCTGACGCTCGCCGAGGACGAGCTCGACGAGCTCCTGGCAGCGCTGCAGCGCTCGCTCGAGAAGCTCGCCTAGCTCCGTGGCGAAGAAGCGCGAGGAGCGGGCGCCCCCGGCGACGACCGGCAACCGGCGCGGCTTGCTCGCGCTGGCGCTCCTCGTGACGCTGGCCACGCGCGTGTTCTGGATGGCGGTCGTCGCGCCGTCGCCCGGGATCGACTTCTTCCAGTTCTGGGTGGTCGCGCGCGCCGAGGCCGCCGGCGGGCTCGCGGATCCCTACTCGGACGAGGCGCGCAGCGCGCTAGCCGAGACGGGCAAGCGGCTGGTCGCCGAGACGCCGGGCTCCCCGCGGCTGGCGGCGGCCGTCGGGTACCGCGAGCACATCGAGACGTTCTCGACGCCGTTCCTGTACATGGCGGTCGCCGCGCTCTCGAGCGCCGACTACGACGCGTCGCTCGATCGCTTCGGGGTGCTGCGCCTCTTGTGCCTGGTCGCGGGCGTCGCCGTTCTGTGTCGGCTCGCGGGCTGCGATCCGTGGCTCACTGGACTGTGGCTGCTGACGACGCTCTGGTTCAGCGAGCCGGTGCGCTCGGACGCGCGGGTCGGCAACGTGAACGCGCTGCAGCTCGCCGCGCTCGCGGGCTACCTCGCGCTGGCGCGCGGGCCGAGCGACCGGCGCCAGGCGGCGGCCGGCGCGACGCTCGGTCTGTTGATCGCCTTCAAGCCGACCCTGGGTCTGGTCGCGGCATTCCTGGCGATCGACTGGGCGCTGCGGCGGGAGTGGCGACGGCTCGCGCTGCAGGGCGCATCGTTCGCGGCGGCGGGGCTGGCAGCCGTGATCGCGTCGAGCGCCTGGTTCGGCTCGCCGCGCGTTTGGCTGGACTGGGTCGAGGCGCTGCCGCGGCTCGAGCGGGTGGCCGACATCTCGGTGGCGAACGGGAACTTCGCGCTGGCGCGGCTCGCCGGCGAGCTCGGCGCGCCTCTGCCCTCCGGCGCGATCGTCGCAGCACTCGCGCTGGGCCTGGGCGCCGCCGCCTGGCTCGGCGCGCGCAACCCCAAGCCCCGCGCCGGCTCGCGCGATTTCCTGGTGGCGGCGCTCGGCTGTGCGGCCGCCGTCGTGGGCGTGCAGCTCGGCTGGCTCCACTACTTCCTGCTCGTCGCGCCGCTCGCGATCTACCTGTTCGCGACGCTGGGGGACCCGCGCGAGCTCGCCGTGGTCGCGCTCGCGAGCCTGCTCGTGCTGGGCACCCCGGAGCGCGCGTTCGCCCCCGAGCTCTCGTCGCACTGGCAGGCCGGCGCTTACCTCGCAGGCGCGCTCGGACTCTTCGCGCTGGGGCTGGTCGAGCTGGCGCGCGCGCGTTCGCCGCGCTGAACGCGCTATCGTGTCGAGGATGGGCGACCCGAGCCAGGACACGCTGGACGAAGCGCTGGTCGAGCTGGCGCCGTTCGGCCCCGACCTGCGCAACGGCAACACCAACCACGCACCGATGGCGGCCGAGGCGCTGTGCGCGCTGGGCCGACACGACGCAGTGTACCCGTTCCTCGAGCGCTACCGCGCTGAGCTCCTGCCGATGCCGCCGACGGCGGAGCGAATCGATCCCGCGCACTGGCGCGTTGCGCTGGCCCGGCCGGAGCGCGCCGGCGACTGGAGCGCGTTCTTCGCGGAGGAGCTCGCGAGCGCGCCGTGGCGCGAGGTCCTGGATCGCTGGACGGGCCGGCTCGCGCCCGGGCTCTCCGCCGCCGCCACCCACGGCGTGATCCGGGTCGGCCACGCCGCGCGGGGGCTCGCCGCACGCGAGTCACCCGGGCGCGTCCGCGAGCTCGCCGACGCGCTTGGCTCGTGGGCGTGCACGTACCAGGAGCTGCCCACGGCGCGCGGCGGAATGCGAGGACGGCTCGCGCCGAGCGACGCGTTCGCGTCGGTACCGATCGCTCCGCCGGAGAGGCGGCGCTTTCGCGGTTCCATCGTCTCCGCGCTCGAGGGGCTCGACGAGTTCCCGGAGTTCGCACCGGTGATCGACCTCTTCGATCCGACCGGCGATCCGAGCGCGCGGCTCGCCCAGCTCACGCGCCTCTTCGCGCGGGTGTACGTGGCCAACGCGCACGACACGCTCACCTCGATCGTCTTCATCCACGGCGTCACGAGCGCGACGGCGCTCGGGCATCTGCTGCCCCACCTGTCGGACGCGAACGCGCGCGCGGCGCTGCGCTACGCGTGGCAGGCGGGCTGCGCGCTCTACACGGCGTTCGGTCGGGCGGCGCCGGCGCGCGAGGTCGCGCCGCCGGCCTCGAGCGCCGAGCGCCTGGTCGAGCGCGCCGTGGCGCACGGCGACGAGCACGCGATCAAACTCGCCGAGGCCTGTCTCGCGCGACACGCGCTCGACCCGGACCCCGCGTACTTCGCGGCGGCCGAGAGCGCGCTCGCCCTGTTGCCGAGGGCCGCCTAGTCGCCCTTCAGCTGCTCCGCGAGGTAGCGCTCCGCGCCGATCGTGCCGATGATGCCGAGCTGCGCCTCGTGCCAGTCGACCGAGTCTTCCTCGCCCTTCAGCAGGTGCTCGAGCATCTCGCGGGTGCCCGCGTCAGCCTTGGTTCCTGCGAGCGCGATCGCCTCGTTGTACCGCTTGACCGCGTCGAGCTCCATCGCGAGGTCGAGCTTGAACTGCTCGGGCACGTTCTCGCCCACCCGCACCGGCATGTAGCGCTGCATGTTGGGCACGCCGTCGAGGAAGAGGATGCGGCCGATCACCTTGTCGGCGTGCTTCATCTCGTCGATCGCCTCGTCGTAGTTGTGCTTCCAGAGCCGCTTGTAGCCCCAGTTCTCGCACATCTTCGCGTGCACGTAGTACTGATTGATGCCGGTGAGCTCGGCCGTCAGGATCCCGTTCAGAGCCTCGATCACCGCCGCGTCACCGCGCATCGCTTCCTCCTTGCGAGCCAGCCGCCATCTTACTGCGTCTTCACGACGGCGGGCGGAGTCCAGGTGCCGTCCAGGATCGACGGCGCCGTGTCCTTGGGCCAGTACATGCGCAGCATCGGGATGAAGTCGCCCTTCGGAGCAGGCAGCCAGTTCGCTTCCTTCGCCTTGCCCGGTGACGCGTTCTGGAAGTACAGCGTGAGCGAGCCGTCCTTGTTGTACTTCAAGGCGTTGCGCGGGCTGACCGTGAACTTGTTGAGCGGGTTCGGCACGAACCACCAGCCCTGGTCGATCTCGTACATGGTGATCGACCAGAACGCGTTCACCGGCGGGGTCTGACCCTTCGCAAAGGTCAGCGTGTAGCTGTTCGCGCCGTTCAGGGTCTGGCCCTCAGCGTCCACCTCGGTGTACGGGTAGACCGCGTCTTCCTGGCGATTCGCGGGCCAGCCGAACGCCGCCACCACGGCGCGCTTCATGTAGTCGGTGCCGTAGACGCCGAGCCCCTTGGTGATGACCCAGCCGTCCTTCATCTCGCCGAGGCTGCCGTGCTGGCTGGAGATCGCCTCGAGCGCCAGCTTCGGCAGGTCCTTCAGCGCGTCGCGCACGTCGGGCTCGAGCTTGCTCGAGTCGAACGGCTGGCCCGGAACGAGCCCGAGCTTCGCCATGCGCGCGAGCATCGGCGCATCCTCCTCCGCCGGCGGCGCGGCGCCGGCCATCAGCTTCAGCATCAGGTTGAAGTAGCCATCCGTGCCGAGGGCCGCGATCACGGCCTGCGGCTTGTCGGTCATGCTGAAGCCCGGACTGGGATCGACCGGCGGCGCCTTGTAGACGTACTTCTTGCCCCAGCTCGCGAGCGGCGTGAGCTTGTACTGCGCCTGCAGCGCGTTCACCGCCTTGTAGTCCCGCTCGCTCCCGTCCGCGTAGGTGCGGCCGAGGATCACCAGATAGCGGGTCGCGACGGAGATCTGCTTCATGCCCTTGGGGACCTTGCCGCTCCAGCCCGGGCCGGTGATCAGGTAGCTCTGCGCCTGGCCGCCCGCGGTGCGCGCGCTCGGCGACTCGAGCACGTTCATCCACAGGTCGACCATCTCGAACAGGTAGTAGCGCTTGCCCATCGCCGGATGGCTGAATACGATCGGCTGCGACAGATCGAGCCAGGCCAGCGAGTAGAGCGTGTCCGCGTTCGGCGCCGACACACCGCGATAGCTCGCGGGCGGATAGCGCTTGATGTTCTGGAACTGGTTGATGGGGGCGTGCAGCGCATCGGCCTTCGCGACGTTGCTCATCTGCACCCGCGTCACGTCCGTGGTCACGAGCGAGTAGCCGTAGATGTAGGCGTCGGTCGCGACGTCGACCGCGGCCTTGGCGGACTTCGTCGGCTCGTCGGATCCGCCGCCGCCCATGCTCGTGGCGCAGGCGGTGATCGAGAGCGTGAGGATTGCGAGCAAAGCTGTGCGGCGCAGGCGCATGAATTCCCCCTGTTGTGGCAAGGCCGATTGTGTCCGATTTCTGAACGCGGGTGTTGTCCGATAGAGTTCGGTTCGTGGCGACCTCGCTCCATTCGCGCGCTCCGCTCTTGAATCAGCTCGCGCGCTACCTGGAACGCCACGAGGAGGAGCGCATCGCGGTCGACCACGTGATCCAGTTCGTGCGCGCGAACCCGGACTGCTTCGAGCGCAGCTGCATTCCGGGGCACGTCACCGGCTCGGCGTGGATCCTCTCGCCCGACCGGCGCTTCTTCCTGCTCGCGCACCACGCCAAGCTCGACCGCTGGCTGCAGTGCGGGGGACACTCCGACGGCGATCCCGACTCCGCCGCGGTCGCCCTGCGCGAGGCGCGCGAGGAATCGGGGATGGAGCACTTCGAGTTCGCGCAGCGCGACGCGAGCGGCCCGGTCCCGTTCGACGTGGACGTGCACGTGTTCCCGGCGCGGGGCTCGGACCCGGCGCACCTGCACCACGACATCCGCTACCTGCTGATCGCGGCGCCCGACCAGGTGCCGCGCGTGTCGAGCGAGTCGCACGCGCTGCGCTGGTTCTCCGTCGAAGTCGACCACCCGGAGGCCGCACACGAGAGCCTGGCGCGGCTGGTCCGGAAGTCGCGCGCGTGGATCGACGAGGCGTCGCGCTAGTCGCGCCCCTCGCCCGGCCGATCGAGCAGCAGGGGCACGAGACCGGCGCCGACGGATGATCTCCGACCCGCTCGCGCGGCCGGCTCTCCCAGCGACGGCGGGCTGACCAGGTGCCGCTCGGCCGGCCGAGCGCGATCACCACGAGGGCAGACGACGGTCTTCGCCGTCCGGAGCGAGACGCGACGGAGAGCGCATCCCCGGAGTTCCGCACGGCTCGGCCGTCGGTCGGCGGTGCCGGCTCGAAGACCTCTGGAGCACGCCGCCACCCTGACGTGCTGGGCTCGTCGCGAACGGGCACGGGACGGCTTGCCCTGTCTCGGCATCGGCCGGCCGAGGCCGTCGCGCGACGGCCGGTCCGCCGCCACCGCGACCTCCGCCTGCGTCGGCTCTCCAATCAGGGACCGAGCACACCTCCCCACGGTTCGAGAGCATATGCTCGCCCAGCGAGTCCGGACGGATCCGCTTGTCACCGCGCGGTCGACCACCTCGACCTGCGGGCCTGCCGCGAGGGCGGCCGGCGAGCAGCACGGCCGTGCCCTCCGATGTGCGAGATGATCGAGAGGCAGGCGCTGACCCTTCGCGCAGCCACGCTGCGCAGCGCGAGCATCGCGGGGCGGGCGCGCGCGTCGCCGCCGCGTTGAGCGTCGAGACCGCGGAGGTCGAGGCTCTCGCGGGTCGTCGCAGACGCACCAGCTCGTGCGGCCGTCGGCTCCTCCGATGGCCCGACGGGACTGGGGAACGCGCTACGCGTTCCGCCACGCGCCCACCGGCGCGTGTTCGACGACCAGGTCGGCGCCGCCGCTCGACCGACATCCACCAGTGTCGAGCGGCTGGAGCGCGGCTTCGAGTCGGATCCCGACCCCGGTGCAGCGAGCTGGCGGAGCACTTCGACGCGAGTCGCAGGCGTGCGCGCGTGTCGCCACCTCGAGCTCGCCGGCGCGGCGTGCGGCCGCTTCGCGTACCGCGAGGCGCTGAGCTACTTCGAGCGGGCGCTAGGTCGGACGTCGGCGTCGGCCAGCCCGCCCGAGCCGAGCGCGGTGCGCCGCCGTCTCGCGGTCGCGTAGCGCGGTCCACGGATTTTCGGCCGAGCCGGTGGCCGCGAACCTCGCCCGCGCTCGACAGCTCGCGACGAAGACCGGGACCCCGCGGGCTCGCTCAGGTGCTCACGCGCTCGCGTTCCTGCACTTCACACGCGCGGATCGCGAAGCGGCGGGGCACGGGCGCGAGCTCGCCGAGCTCGCGTCGGGGGCGGGGCCGGTGGCCCGTGAACGGGGCTGCTCCTGGTGGGGACCGTCGCGGTCTGGGATGGCGACCACCGCAGCGTTCGGAAAGCTTCACCGATCTCTTCACGCTGCACCGACGCAATGCCGTGTCACCCGAGATCCTCGCCGCTACGGAGTGGCGCCGATCGTGTCGGCTCTCTCGAACCACGGCGACCACCGGTCGCTCCGACGGGGCGCACCGAGGGCCCTGTCGAGGCGCGCGGCCGTGCGCCGCGAGCGAGCTCGATAAGCCGAACCGCTCTCGCCGGAGGCAGCTCGTTCTCGCCCAACCTCTCGAACGCGAGAGCCAGCGTCGCCGTCGGCCTCGCGACGAACGCCCCCGACCGCGCGATCCCGCCGGTCTCGGCCTGCGACGGGATGCGCGCTGCGATGCCCTCCATCGGCCGCGACTCGAGCGCCGTCGACGATCGCGCGCCGAGGTGATGGCGGAACCGGAATCGGAGCCGGCGCTCTTCGGGCCGCTCGTCGGCTTCCCGGAGCGCGCGCTGCGCGTCGATCGCGGGTCAGCGCGTTCACGGCGCTCGGAAACTCCGCGAGCGGGTTGTCGCCGACCGCGTCGACGACCCGCCCCCCATGCGCCTCGACCGCGCTGCGAAGCCGCGCTCGTTGCGCGTGCAGCGCTCGCAGAGTTCCGGACTCGTCCGCGGCCATGAGCCTGCTGTAATCGGCTCCTTCGGCGTTCAGGATCGCCGCGATCCGGCGGGCGCGCTGACCCGGCGCCGCCACTCGCGCGTCCTCAGCCGATCCGCTCGGTGCCGGCGAAGGCCGGTACGTCGGGCCGGCACAGGAAACGGATGCGCGGCAGGCTCACGTCGCACAGCGCGACGAACGCGGCGACGGGATAGGCGAGTCGCGCTCCGTCGGGCAAGCCGAAGGCCGCCGGGTCGAAGTGCTCGAGCCGCGGCTTGCCGCGCTCGGCGCGCGCGACCGCGGCCTCGGCGTCGATCTGCACCAGCCGCAGCCCCTTCGGCGTCTCGGCGGGATGCATGCTCGAGAAGAACTGCACGTCGCTCGCGGCGAGCGGCAGCGGCGCCTGCGCCGAGACGTCGAGCGCCGCGCGCCCGTCGACCTCGACTCCGCCCTCGACCCGGTCGTAGAAGCGCTCGAGCCGCACCTTGGCCGGCCGCGCGCCGAAGCCGAAGCGCGCGTTCAGCGCCGCACGGGCGGGCTCGCCCTCGGCGAAGCTCGCGACCAGGAGCTGGCGCGGCCGCACGCCGCTGCGGCAAGAGAGCCGGAGCTGCGCGAGACCGAAGCGGCCGAGCGGCCCGGCGTCGGCCCGCCAGAGCGCGAGCACCGCGAGCACCGGCAGGGTCGGCGTCAGCCCCGGCGGGAACAGCGCCTCGGGCGCGGGCGCCCGCCAGCTCGTAGGTGACCTGCAGGAGCTCCACACCGGGCAGTGTCAGCGGCTCGCCGTCGAGCGCGTCGAGCTTCGGCGCGCGGCGCGCGAGCGCGGCGACGTCGGCAGTTCCCGCGAGCATCAGCCCCTGCCCTTCTTGAACGCTGGCATCACCTCGCGCGCGAACAGCCGCAGGCTCGCGAGCACCTGCGCCTGCGAAATCGCCTCCATGGCGTTCAGCAGGAAGTTCACGCCGTCGACGCCGATCGACTCCCACTCCTTGATCGCGCGCACGATCCGGTCCGGGTCGCCGATCGCCATGCCCTCGGGAATTCCCGACGGATCGGCGGGGCTGCCCTCGCGACGCGCCGGCGCGGGCGCCAGGTTCGCGAGCGAGCCGTAGGCGCGGGTCGGGTACGCCTCGCGCGTGAACAGAAGGTGGGCGTTCGCCTGCCCGAACAGACCCAGCATGCCGAGCCCGGTGCGCGCGGCCTCGGCCGGGTCCTCGTGGCAGTACAGGAAGTTCAAGGTGGCGACCTGCTCGTTCACCGCGCCGATCGGCGAGCACGACTGGATGCGCCGGTGGTACTCGGCGGTGCGCCGCTCCTGCTCGGCGAAGCTCGCGGCCGCGACGCCGAGGCAGCCGATGCCGCGCTCCGCGGCGTCGAGCTCGGTACCCGGCGAGGTCACCGTGACCCACAGCGGCGGGTGCGGCTGCTGCACGGGCTTGGGCAGGATCGCGCGCTCGGGCACCGAGAACGACGTGCCCTGCCAGCTGAAGCGCTCCTCGGTCCACATGCGCGGCAGCGCGCGGATCGTCTCGTCCCAGGTCTGCTTGGTCGTGTCGGGGTCGATCTCGAAGCCGGCGAGCTCGCTCCACGTCGACGAGCGCGCGGTGCCGAACTCGAGCCGCCCGCCCGACAGGATGTCGAGCACCGCGGCGCGCTCGGCGATGCGCACCGGGTGGTTCATCTTTGGCACGCAAACCACCGCGCCGTGCCCGACCCGGATGCGCCTGGTCTGCATCGCGCAGGCGGTGAGGAAGAGCTCGGGCGCGGAGCAGTGCGAGTACTCCTCGAGGAAGTGGTGCTCGACGGCCCAGACCGTGTCGAAGCCGAGCTCGTCGGCGAGCCGCACCTGCTCGAGCGCGTTCTCGTACACCTGCCGTTCGACGCCGGGCGCGAACGGCCGCGGCACGGACAGCTCGTAGAAGATCCCGAAGCGCATGGGCCCATCGTAGCAGGGGCAGGCATTACAGGATTTGACCTGATCGGCCGATCGATGTAATGTGAGGTCGATGACTCCGAGCCCCAAGAGCGCAATTCTCGACCTGTTGCAGAGCCTGCGCGGACGCTCTCTCCCCGTGCGCGCTCTGGTCGAAGCGGGCGCGCTTTTGGGGCTCCAGGAAAACGGCGTGCGGGTCGCGTTGGCGAGGCTCGTGGCGCGCGGGCTGGTGGAGCGCGACGGCCCTGGCCGCTATCGGCTCGCGGCCGGCGCGCAGCCGATCTCGCGCCGGGTCGGCGAGTGGACGAGCGCCGATCAGCGCGCGGTGCGCTGGGACGGCGGCTGGGTCGGAGCGCTCACGCAGGGGCGCGACCGCGCGACCCGCCGCGGCGACGCCCGCGCCCTCGCCTTCCTGGGCTTCGCACGGCTCGCGCAGGGGCTGTGGATCCGGCCCGACAACCTGCGCGGCGGCGTCGGCGCGGTGCGCGACGCGCTGCACGAGCTCGGGCTCGACCGGTCGGTGGCGGTGCTGCGGCTGTCGGAGCTCGATGCCAAGACCGACGCGCGCGCGCGCCGCCTCTGGGACGGCGAGCGCGTCGTCGCCGGCCAGCGCCAGGCGCGCGAGGCGCTCGAACGCAGCGCCGCGCGGCTCGAGCGGCTCTCGCGCGAGGCGGCCATGGTCGAGACGTTCCTCGTCGGCGGGCGGGCGATCCGCGAGATCGCGCTCGACCCGTGCCTGCCCGACGCGATCGCGCCCGAAGCCGAGCGCCGCGCGCTGGTCGCCGCCATGCGCGAGTACGACCGCGCCGGCCGTGGCTGCTGGCGCGAGTTCATGCGCGGCCACGACGCGCCGCACAGGTCTGCGCCCGCCAACCTCGCGGGCCTTCACAGCGGGAGCACGACATGAGCGCACCGTCGGCCGAGTGGGAAGCCTGGAACTGGCGGGACGCGCTGTCGGTCGAGGAGCGGCGCGAGCTGCTCGAGGTCGACGACCGACACGGCTGGATGTCGATCGCGCTGAACTGGGCGCTCGTGTTCGCGTCGTTCGCGCTCGTCGCCGCAGCACCCGGCTTGTGGAAGCTCCCCGCCTGTGTGGCCGCCCTGTTCGTAATCGGCGCGCGCCAGCTCGGCTTCGCGATCCTGATGCACGAGGCGGCGCATCGCTCGCTGTTCGGCACGCGCTGGCTGAACGATTTCGCGGGCAACTGGCTGGCCGCGTATCCGGTCTGGGCCGAGGTCGAGCCCTACCGCCGCTACCACCTGGTGCACCACGCGAAGACCGGCACCGCCGGCGATCCGGACCTCGGGCTCATCACCCCCTTCCCGATCACGAGCGACAGCTTCCGGCGCAAGGTGATCCGCGACCTCAGCGGGCAGACCGGGCTGAAGCAGGCCAAGGCCGTGTTCCTGCGCGACGTGGGCTGGGGCGCGGGTCGCAACCAGCGCGACCAGGGCATGAGCCGCGGCGAACGTCCCGACGTCGGCTGGCGCAAGCTCGCGCCGGTCGTGCTCACGAACGCGGTGCTGTTCGCGCTGCTCGCGCTAGCGGGTCACCCGGCGCTCTACCTGCTGTGGGTGGTCGCGTGGCTCACCACTTACCGGCTCGTCACGCGCATCCGCTCGATCGCCGAGCACGCGCTCACTCCAGACGCGAATGACGCGCTGAACAACACGCGCACAACCGTCGCGCGCTGGTGGGAGCGGCTCTTGATCGCGCCCAACCGGGTGAACTACCACCTCGAGCACCACCTGATCATGACCGTCCCGCACTACAAGCTGCCGCGCTTCCACCGGCTGCTGCGCGAGCGCGGCGTGCTCGACCGCGCATGCGTAGCGCGCGGGTACCTGGGCGTGCTGAGGAACGCGGCTTCGAAGGCGGGTTAGCGGCGCCGGCGCAAGAGCGAGAGCGCCGCGAGACCTGAGAGTCCGAGCACTCCTGGCTCGGGCACAGGGGTCAGGTCCAGGCGCACGTGCCAGGTCATCGAGGCCCCATTGTCACCTACCCCACCGCCGCCGAGCCGATAGATGCCGGCAGGCAGATAGCCGTCGAAGACGAAGCTGCTGGGCGCATCGTAAGGGGAGCTGAAGGTCTGGATTGCCACCTCACTGCCCGTGTCGCGAAACAGCGTGAAGATCCCGACCGTGACTCCGTTCGGCTCGAACGAAGCCGTGAGATGCACACCCGCCGGCTCGTCGATCGAGAAGCGCACGTTGAAGATGGAGTCCGAGTAGAGCCCCGCGTTCGAGGGCGTCGCCGCGAAGGCGAAACCGGTTCCGCCCATGCCCAGCGCATCGACCGTCGAGTCCTGGCTGACCGACTGCGGAAGGTCGAACGACCAGTCCTGGAACGGAACGTCTGGCCGCGAGATCGACGAGCAGATGCTCGTGCCGCACTGGGACCGCGTCGTCACGTGGCGGTCGTCCAGGAGCGGAGTCAGCGTGACCCCGCGCGCGGAGCCTGCGGCGACCAACACGAGTGGCAGGGTGACCATCGAGGAGAAGACGAGCCGAATCATGAGCGCGAGCGTCTCACGCGTGAGCAGGCTCGGGGGCAAGTGCTCGAACGGGACTGTTTCAAGACCGGCTATGGCAACCCACGTCCGCATGTCCAAATCTCCCGAATGACTGCCTACGATGCTCTCATCGGCGGACCGACGGGTCAACGAATTCCAAGCGCGAGAACCCGGTGCACTTCTGACGGACAGCGTCCGATCCGACGGCACGAGCCTCAGCGGCCGCGCAGCGCAATCTCCGCCCGACTGCACAGCTCGCGCCACTCGGGTTGATCGCCCAGCTGCATCCGCCAGGCGTCGAGCCACCAGCGCTCTTCGGCATCGGCAGGGCCGCCGCTGGAGAGGATCTCCTCGAGTGAGCGGCGCACGTAGCTGAGGAAGAATGGCTGGCGGCCGTCGAGATCGGTGAAGCCGTATTCCTTCGCAAGGCTCCAGCTCGCGAATGCCTTTCCGGTCTTCGCGTGCACGTTCGGGTCCGCGGCGAGCGCCGCGACGGCGCGGCCGACGTAGCAAGGCGTCTCCGACTCCTCGAAGCCGCGCGCCTTCGGAATCGCGTCGCGCCAGTTGGCCTCGGTCACGCCGAAGCCGTCGAGCATCGCCTCGGAGCGCAGGAAGCCCGGCGTGACCGCGAGCGCAGTGACTCCTTGGGGTGCTAGCTCGCTCGCCATCGCGAACGCGAGCCGGATCGCGCCGAGCTTGGCGAGGTCGTAGAAGAGCGCGCCGCGGTAGCCGTGGTGGTCGCCGTCCGTGATCTCGACGATCAGACCCGAGCGCTGCGCCACCATGAGCGGCGCGCCGAAGCGGCTGGTGACCACGTGCGTGCGCACTGCCGAGTCGAGCATCGCGAAGCCTTCGCGAGGTCGAGCGTCCAGAACGGCTGCCACTCGCTGAGAGTGTCCCCGCCCCAGATGTCGTTCACGAGCAGGTCGAGCCGGCCCGAATCCTTCTTCACGCGCGCGAAGAGCGCTTCGACCTCCTCGGGGCGCGAGTGGTCGGTGCGCACCGCGATCCCGAGACCGCCCGCGGCGCTCACGAGCTCGGCCGTCTCTTCGATCGTCTCCGGCCGGCCCGGCGTCGCGGGCGCACCGCGCACGCTGCGTCCGCTGCAGTACACCTTCGCGCCCGCCTCGCCGAGCATGCGGGCGATGCCTCGGCCAGCGCCGCGCGTGGCGCCCGCGACGACGGCGATCCTGCCCTCGAGAGGTCGGCTCACCGGCTCAGCATACCGCGATCTCGCGGGTCCTCCGCAGCGCGGTAGACTCGAACTGCGGCCTGGCGCCGCGGGGGAGGATCGATGCGTCTGATCTTGCGTCTCGTGGGCGTGGTCCTTGCGCTCGTGATCGCCTTCTTTGCCGCCATCTTCGCCGCGTCCGAGTTCGGCGGCGAGGTCGTGAAGCTCGATACGGTCGATGCGAGCGGTGCGCACCACGCGACGCATCTCTGGGTCGTGGACGACGGCGGCTTCGCCTGGCTGCGCGCGGGCGTACCGACCAGCGGCTGGCTGGTGCGGATCGACGCAAACCCCGACGTCGAGGTCGAGCGCGGCGGGGTCACCTACCACATGAAGGCGGTGCCGGTGCACGAGCCCGTGGTGCGCGACCGCATCCACGCGCTCATGCGCGAGAAGTACGGCTGGGCCGACCGGCTCATCAGCGTGATGCGCGACTCGAACGGCTCGGTGCCCGTCCGGCTAGAGACGGTGCAGCCGCCGCCCTAAGCGGAGCTCGTGCGCCCGCAGCGCGAGTCCGCTCGCGACCGAGGTGAGCTCGTCGCCCGAGCGGATCCGCTCCTCGCCGAAGCGCGCGGCGAAGAGCGCGCGCACCGCGGGCACGAGCGACGAGCCGCCGGTGAGGAAGACGCGGTCGACGTCGCCGCGCGCGATCCCGCAGTCGGCGAGGAGCCCGTCGACGCACTTCTCGATGGCGCCGAGCTCCGGCGCGATCCAGGTCTCGAACTCCGTCCGGGTCGCGGGCGCGGCGAGCTTCACCGGGCCGTGCGCGAAGGAGAGCTCGCCCGTCGCGCCGCGGGTCAGCGCGAGCTTCGCGCGCTCCACCGCGCGGTGTAGCGGGAAGCCGAGGTCCTCGTTGACGATGTGGATCAGCGCCTCGAACCGCTCCGGCTCGAGCGCCTCGCGCTGCAGGTCGTAGAGGAGCGCGAGCGTGCGCGGGCTGCGCAGGAACGACAGGTGGTGCCAGCGCTCCAGGTGCGCGTAGATCCACTTCGGCACGGGCAGCACGCGCCCGAACAGCGAGCGGTACTCGGAGCCGAAGCCGAGCGCGGGCGCGACGAGCGCCCGCACGATCCGGCCGTCGAAGACGTCGCCAGCGATCGGCACCCCCGCGTTGCCCAGGACCGGCCGCGCGCCGTCCGACTCGCGCTCCGCCGCGCGCCCGGGGGCCGACCCGGATCAGCGAGAAGTCGCTGGTGCCGCCGCCGAAGTCGCCGATCAGGATCAGCTCGTCGTGGTCGAGGGCGCGCTCGTAGTGGTAGGCGGCCGCGACCGGCTCGTACTCGAAGACGATGTTCTCGGCCCCGGCCGTCGCGAAGGCCGCGCGCAGGCGCGCGAGCGCGAGCTCCTCGTCCTCGGGCGCGCGCGCGGACACGAAGCGGACCGGCCGGCCCGACGACCACGGTGCCCTCGAGCTTCCCCACGTCGGCCTCGGCCTCGCGGAAGAGCGCGCGCAGGAGCACCGCGATCAGGCTCTCGAGCCGGTACTCGCGGTCGAGGATGCGGGTCGCCGAGAAGTCGCGCGCCGCCAGGAACGACTTCAGCGACTGCACGAACCGGCCGGGCTCCTCGGCCGCGAGATAGCGCGCGATCCCGCGCGGGCCGGCCAGCTCGCGCAGCGCCCCCTGCCGCTCCTCGTCCCGCTCGAAGTACACGACCGAGCGGAAGGTCTGCGTGGTGTTGCCGCCGCCCCGCGCGAACCTCGCGATCCGGGCGGACTCGGGTCCGTCTGCGCGCGCGAGCGAGGAGTTCGTGGTGCCGAAGTCGACGCCGAAGGCAGCCAAGGGGCCTCCCGTTGGGAAGCGAGCGGGGCGGTGGGATAGCATGGCCCATGGCCAAGCTCAACCTCGACGTCGACCCCAAGCGCGAGCTCGACCGCAAGCTCATGACCGCCGAGCAGGCCGCGGCGCTGGTCCGCTCCGGCGATCAGCTCTGGATCCCGAGCACGCACGCGCCGATCGCGATCCTGGCTGCGCTCGCGACCCGCGGCTCCGAGCTCCGCGGCGTGAAGATCCGCAGCACGCTGATCCCCGACTTCGGCTGGTTCCGAGCGCGAGGCGATGGAGTCGTTCGACATCCAGATCCAGTACTCGGTGCAGCCCGACGCGCGCCAGGCGCTGGCGGATCGCACGATCGACTTCTTCCCGCTCTCGATGATCATGCAGCACAAGGCGATCGACGCGGGCCGTCCCGAGGCGCAGCCGATCGACAAGCTCATGATCACCGTCTCGCCACCCAACGAGAACGGCTGGGTGTGCGTGGGCAACGCTTGCTGGGACGCGGTGTCCAACGCGACCCGCGCGCGCGCCGTGATCTGCGAGATGAACGAGTCGGTCGTGCGCACCTGCGGCGACACCTGGCTGCACGTCTCGCAGCTCGACGCGGTGGTCGTGAACAACCGCCCTCGGGTCGTCGCGCCGATCCCGACCGAGTTCGGCGCCACCGACCGCGCGATCGCGGCGAACGTCCGGTCGCTGATCCGCGACGGCGACACGATCCAGATCGGGCTCGGCAAGCACACCGGCGCGCTCGCGCTGCTCGGCGCGTTCGACGAGCGCAACGACCTGTCCTACTTCGGCGAGCTCACCGTGCCCGGCCTGGTCGACCTGGCGCGGCGCGGCGTGATCAACGGGAAGCACGCGGCGCTCCACCCGGGCAAGTTCGTCGCGGCGCACATCGGGAACTCGCTCGCCGACCTCGACTTCATCGAGCGCAACCCGGTCTTCGAGCTGCACTCCTACGAGCACACCAACGACCCGCGCAGCGTCGCGGCGCACGACCACATGGTGGCGATGAACGGCGCGCTGATGGTCGACCTGTCCGGGCAGATCGGCGTGTATGCATTCGGCTCCCAGGTCTACACCGGCCTGGGCGGCCACCTCGGCTTCGCGATGGGCGCGTTCATGGCGCCGCACGGCCGCTACGTCACGGTGTTGCCCGCGACCGCGCGCGGCGGGAAGGTCTCGACGATCGTGCCGTCGTTCGAGAAGGGCCAGATCGTCTCGATCCCGCGCGAGCTCGCCGACACGATCGTGACCGATCACGGGATTGCCTGCCTGCTCGGCAAGTCGATCCGAGAGCGGGCCGATGCGATGGTCGAGGTCGCGCACCCGGACTTCCGCGAGGAGCTCCGCGCCGAGGCGAAGCGGCTCTACTGGCCCTGACGCTCAGCAGGTCGAGTGGAACAGGCCGCCCACCGCCTCGCCACGCTCGGCCAGGCGGTTGTAGATCCGTACGGCCTCGCTCGTCTCGGCGACCTCGCAGCGAATCCCGAGCGCGCGGAGGTGCTCCAGAGTCTCGGGGCGGGTTTGGAGCACGAGCTCCATTCCGCGGCTGAGCACGACGACCCGCGCGCCCTTCTCGAGGAGCTCGGCCACGTCCGCCACCTGGATGCCGGGCACATGGTGCGTTCCGGTCTCGGTCCAGTCCCAAGCTCTGCCGCCGCCGGGCCAGAGCTTGGTGTCGACCGCGGGAGCGAGCCCGTCGACCTCCATCCTCCCCCACGACACATGGGTGATCGAAGGAGAGCGAGGCATCGGCTCAGGCGTTCTGGTCCAGGTACTCGGAGAGTCCGAAGCCCACGCGCTTCCCGTCCAACGTGTACTCCGTCATGCCCTCGCCGATGTGCGTGTTCTGTCCCGCGCGGCGGTTGCGCAGCGGGATGAAGCCGCGCACCCGGCCGACGATCTCGTGCTTCGAGCCGTCCGCGAGCGAGACCTTCGCGCGCAGCGCGGAGTGGTAGCGGGTGCCCGTCTCGTAGTCGGTGTCGAGCTCGACCGCGGTGATCCGCAAGAGCTCCTCGCCCTTGTGGAAGACGCCGCCGACCCGGTCGCCGACGATCGAGATCACCATGCCCAGGTCGTCGCCGAAGTTGCCGGTGATCCAGCGGTAGGACGGGGTGGACTGCCAGTAGCGCGGGCCCCAGGAGTGGTCGCGCAGGCCGTGGCCGGAGAGCTGGACCACGGGCTCGCCCTCGACCGCGAGCGTGCCGGACACCTTCATGTGTTGCTCGAAGTGTGCGCGGGCGAAGTCGTTGCCGTCGCCGGGTTTGCCCACGTGGCCGTAGAGCGGGCCGACCCCTCGTGGACCAGGTCGAGCGCGAGCCGCTTGTGCGGGTTCTCCTTGAACGCCTTGCCCGGGTCGTGCATCGCGCGCGGGTCGGCGAGGTAGACGACCGAGCCCTCGTACTTCGTGCGGAGCTTCTCGCCCGGCACCAGCACCTCGACCGACAGCCCGCCCGCGTTCCAGCCGTCGTTCGAGGTGATCGCCGGGCGCTTGTAGTTGAAGAGCGCCGAGCCGTCCGGGCTTGTAGACGATCACGGTCAGCTCGGCGTAGCCCTCGTTGGCGCGGTTGCCGATGCGCAGGAAGCCGCCGCGGTTCTGCTCGCGGTCGAAGAAGTTGAAGTACACCGACTCGTTGAAGTTCTGCTCCGGGCCGAGCGGGTGGGTGTAGTCATCCTCGGGACGCACGTTGCCGACGATCTTCGCCATGCCCGCCATCGTACCCGATTTGCTTCGCTCGGCTGCGCCTCGCTGCGCGCCGCTTCGCGGCTTGCGGCCTCGCTCAGGGCGGCCCTCGCTCGGCCTCGCGCTTTCCGAGCTCCTCAAGGGTGCGATCGGCGTCTCCGATGGCTGGCCTGGAAGGCTAGAGTGGCGGCCAAGGCCCGATATCCGCGCTTCCGGCGCATCGACGGCACGCACCCCTGGAAGCGGCGCGTGGTGGGCGGGTTCGTCGACTACCACGCGCGCCGGCGCCGCGACGGCCAGGTCGTGTTCTTCAACTTCGCGCTCGCGAAGGAGATGGGGCTCATCCCCGCCTCGCATCCGGAGCGCCTGAACCCGGCTCTCGCCAAGCGCGATCCTCGCGACCTTCGGCCTGCAGATCCTGAACGAGTGGGACTACCTGCACCGCACGCGCGTGCCCGCGCGCGACCGCCTGCCGCACACCTACATGGCGACCCGCTACCTGCAGCTCCAGCACCCGGGCCGCCGCGGCACCACCTCGGGAGACGGGCGCAGCGTCTGGAACGGCACCCTCACGCACAACGGTGTGACCTGGGACCTGTCGAGCTGCGGCGTCGGTGTGACCCGGCTGTGCCCCGCGACCGCCAAAGAGGGGCGCTTCTTCCGCACCGGCTCGCGCACCGCCTCCTACGGCTGCGGCACCGCGGCGCTCGGCGAGGGCATCTCGGCCGCGCTCCTCTCCGAGACCTTCCACCGCAACGGCATCGCGACCGAGCGCGTGCTGGCGGTGATCGCGCTGCCGAACGGTCAGGCGATCAACGTCCGCGCGGGCCGGAACCTGCTGCGCCCCTCGCACTTCTTCGCGCCGCTCGAAGCAGGGCGACCTCGAGCGGCTGCGCGCCGCGATCGACGTCTTCGCCGAGCGCCAGATCGCGCAACGGCGACTGGCCGAAGCTGCCGCCCGGCGCGGCGCGCTACCGCCAGCTGGCCGACGCCGCGCCACGAGCTTCGCGCGCGCCGCCGCGACCTTCGAGAGCGAGTACGTATTCTGTTGGCTCGACTGGGACGGCGACAACGTGCTCGCCGACGGCGGCATCATCGACTACGGCTCGGTGCGCCAGTTCGGCCTGTACCACCGCGAGTACCGCTTCGACGACGCCGACCGCTGGTCGACCACGATTCCCGAGCAGCGCGTGAAGGCGCGCGCCATCGCGCAGGTGTTCGCGCAGATCCGCGCGTTCCTGCTCGAAGGGAAGAAGCGGCCGCTCGCCGAGTTCGCCCGCGATCCCGTGCTGCGCCGCTTCGACCGCGAGTTCGCCGCGACCAAGCAGCGCCTGCTGCTGCGCAAGCTGGGCCTGCGCCCGCGCGACCGGCGCGTTCGTCGCGCGCACGCGCGCGCGCGAGCTCGAGCGCTTCAAGCGCGCCTTCGCGTACTTCGAGCGCGCGCGCTCCGCGCGCGGCATGCAGAAGGTCCCGGACGGACTGACCTGGAACGCCGTGTACAGCACGCGCGATCTCCTCCGCGAGCTGCCGCAGCGCAGCCTGGCCGCGGGCCGCCCGATCCCGGCGCGCGAGCTCCTGCAGCTCGGGCTGTCGAGCTACGCGGCGCGCGCCGACCGCTGCCCTACCCCGGCCCGCCTGCGCATGGCGGGCGCGCCTGCAGCGGAGCTACCTGGCGCTGATGCGCGCGGCCGCGGCGCACGAGCGCCGCTCGCTCCACGATCTGCTGCGCGAGGTGGCACTGCGCTCGGCCGTCATCAACCGCCGCGACCGCATCACCGGCGACGGCGTCGACTACGCGACCGACCGCCTGCTCCGCTACCGCCGGCGGCTCTCGAGCGGGAAGCTCCACCGGGTGATCGCCGCCTTCGTCGACCACCAGGACCTGAACCCGCCCGAGCCCGCGAGCGATCGCGCGCCGCTCGCGCGACCCCCTGCGCACGACGTGCGCAGGGTCCTCGACCGCCTGATCCGGGTCGTCGCCGAAATGCGTCACGGGCTGTAGGCCGCAACGCGCGGGCTGCACGCAGCAAGCGCGCGGCAGAGCCGGCGCCCCGGCGTTCCGATATGATTGCTCCGCCGCACCCCCGCGAGGAGCCCATCGGTGATCGACATCGTCAACGTGTCTCGGTTCTACCAGCGCGGCGCGGACGAGATCCATGCGCTCGAACGGGTCAGCCTGCACGTCACCAAGGGCCGCTTCGTCGCGCTGATGGGCCCGTCGGGCTCGGGCAAGTCCACGCTCCTGAACGTGCTGGCGGGACTGGATCGGCCGAACTCGGGCGACGTCACGGTGGCGGGTCGGCACCTGAACGATCTGTCGGAAGACGAGCTCGCGGAATTCCGCGCGCACACGGTCGGATTCGTGTTCCAGTTCTTCAACCTGATCCCCGTGCTCAGCGCGGTCGAGAACGTCGAGCTGCCGCTCCTGCTCACGAAGCTCTCCCGCGCCGAGCGGCGCACGCGCGGCGAGACGGCGCTGCGCGTCGTCGGCCTGGCCGAGCGTGCCGACCACCTGCCGCGCCAGCTCTCCGGCGGCGAGCAGCAGCGCGTCGCGATCGCGCGCGCGATCGTGACCGACGCAGATCTGATCGTCGCGGACGAACCGACCGGCGATCTCGACGCGAAGAACGCGGAAGAGATCCTGTCGCTCCTGCAGACGCTGAAGCGCGACTTCGGCAAGACCGTCGTGATCGTCACGCACGATCCGCGCGCCGAGAAGTGGGTCGACGAAGTGATCCACCTCGACAAGGGGCTCCTGCTCGAGACCCGGCCCGGCGGCGCCGCGCGCGGCGCGGGCGGGGGCTGAGATGAAGTACCTGCCGCTGGTGCTGCGCAACCTGGGCCGCAACAAGCTGCGCTCGCTGCTCACCGGGGCGGCGATCGCGCTGGCGATCGCGCTGGTCTGCATCCTGCGCACCATGCCGGCAGGCCTCGACGGCTTCATCAAGTCTGCCGCCGCCAACACCCGCATCTCGACCCACAATGAGGCCGGCATCGTGTACGCGATGCCGTACGCGTACCTTCAGAAGGTGCGCGCGATACCCGGCGTGGTCGCGGCGATCAGCTGGAACTGGTTTGGCGGCACGACCGACGTCTCGAAGGGGGTCCAGTTCCCGAACTTTGCAGTCGACCCCGAGGGCTTCGGCGAGGTGTACGCCGACTGGAAGGTCGATCCGCAGGTGTTCGAGGACTTCCGCAAGTACCGGGACGCCGCGCTGGCGGGGCACACCACGCTCGACAAGATGGGCTGGAAGGTCGGCGACGTCGTGACACTTCAGAGCACGGTCTTCCCGGTGACTCTCTCGTTCCGGATCGTCGGCTCGATCCCGACCGAGACCCCGTCCTTCTACTTCCAGCGCGAGTACCTGGCGCAGGCGCTGGCCGCGAATGGAACCCAGTTCGACAGCACCGGAATGATCTGGTCGCGCATCGACGACCCGGATCGGGTCGCGCCGGTGATGCGCCAGATCGACGAGATGTTCCGCAACAGCGAGGCGATCACTTCGACCGAGACCGAAGAGAGCTTCGTCGGGAACTTCTTCGGCGGCCTGCGGCAGCTGGTCACGATCATCCAGATCGTCGCGGCGATGGTCACCTTGTGCATCGTATTCATCGCGGCGAACACCGCGAGCATGTCGATCCGCGAGCGGATCGGCGAGATCGCGATCCTGAAGGCGATCGGCTTCCGCAAGCAGACGATCTTCTCGACCCTGCTCGCCGAAGCCGGAGTGCTTGCGCTCGTGGCCGGGATGGCGGGCGCGCTCACAGCGTGGGGCTTGCTGGAGATCCTGCAGAGGACCATCGGGAGCACCGGCGGGGGCCCCGGCCTGGGACCGCTCTCGCAGTTCGCGGTCTCCTCAGCGATCCTGGTGCAGGCGATCTTCATCTCGTTCTTCATCGGGATCCTGTCGGGCTGGATCCCGGCCCTCGGCGCCTCCCGCCGCAGCGTCGCGCAGACCCTGCGCGAGGTGTTCTAGCGGTGGCGCTGCCGCTCTCGTACAGCTGGCGCAGCCTGCTCGCGCGCGGCACGCGCACGGCGTTCACGGTCGCGGTGATCGCCCTCGTGGTGATCGCGACGACGCTCTTCTGGAGCCTGATCGCGAGCCTGAAGCGCACGCTCATCTCGTCCGGCTCGCCCAACAACCTGGTGGTGATGCGCAAGGGCGCGACCAACGACGGCTCGAGTCAGCTCTCGCTCGAGGCGTTCCAGGCGATCCGCTTCTTCGAGGGCATCGGCCGCGATCCGAAGGGCGATCCGATGGTGTCGCCCGAGCTCGTCGTCCAGCCGTTCTTCCACACCCGGGGCGGCGCGCGGGAGAACGTGCTGGTGCGCGGCGTCGAGGGGCCGGCGCTGCTCGTCCACGACGAGGTGACGATCCGCGAGGGCCGCATGTTCGAGCCGTCGAAGGGCGAGGCGGTGGTCGGGCGCAGCGTCTCCGAGCGCTACCAGAACGCGAAGCTCGGCGACGAGCTCCGCTTCGGGAACCGCGACTGGAAGGTGGTCGGCATCCTCGACTCGCACGGCTCGTCGTTCGAGAGCGAGGTGTGGGTCGACGTGCGCGAGCTCGCCACGAACGCCAAGCGCCCGTTCCCCTACTCCGGGTTCCGGATCCGGGTCGCCGACGGCGCCGACATGGACGCGCTCGCGCGGCGCATCGGCGACGACCAGCGCTGGGCGCTCGAGGCCACGCCCGAGATCGACTACTACCGCAAGCTTTCGTCCACCGCGAACACGCTCTACGTGATCGTCGCGGGGCTCGCCGTGCTGGCCGGGGTCGGCGCGATGTTCGGCGCGACCAACACGATGTACGCGGCTGTGCAGGCGCGCACTTCGGAGATCGGCACGCTGCGCGCGCTCGGCTTCTCGCGCGCGTCGATCCTGATGGCGTTCCTCGCCGAGTCGCTGATGACGGCGCTCTTCGCGTTCGCGGTGGGAGCCGTGCTCGCCTGGCTCCTGGCGATGGCGATCACGACCGCCATGGGGGGAATCGGCTTCGCGGCGCAGACCTTCACCACCAACGTGGTCGAGCTGCGGGTCGCCCCGCAGGACCTGCTCATGCCGCTCTCGCTGGCGCTCTTGATCGGAATCCTCGGCGGATTCTTCCCCGCCAGCGCGGCCGCGCGCATGCGACCGGTGGACGCGCTGCGCAAGGCGTAGAATCCGGGTCGAATGGCCAGCGAATCCCCGAGGAACCTCCGCGACGAGCTGTCGGCGCTGCGGATCGATCGCGGCGCGGCCCGGCCCAAGGCGGCTCCGCGCCGGACCCTGTCGACCCGCTGGCTCGCCGCGATCGCCGCCGGGATCGCGCTCCTGGTCGCGCTCGTCGCCTGGCTGGCCGTGGGCGGGCCGACCGAGGTCTCGGTCGGTTACGCGAACCGGATCGAGGCGGGCGGCAGCGCGCCGGCAACTCCGGTTCTGTCGGGCTCGGGCTACGTGGTGACCGCCGACAAGTACATCTCGATCGGCACGCGCATCCCCGGTCGGATCGAGAAGTTCCTGGTGGACGAAGCGGACCGCGTGAAGGCGGGCGACCCGCTGGTCCAGCTCGACGACCGCGACTACAAGGCCGCGCTCGAGAGCCAGCGCGCGAAGCTCGCGGTCGCGAAGGCGAACAAGGACCTGCACGCGATCGACCTGAAGCGCAAGCGCGCGCTGCGCGAGCACAACTACGCCTCGCAGGCCGAGCTCGACGGCGCGGAGACCCTGCAGCGGGTGGATCAGGCGCAGATCGCCCAGATCGAGGCCGAGATCGCGCAGTCGCAGGTGAATCTCGACTACACCACGCTGCGCGCCCCTACCGACGGCGTGATCCTCGCCAAGCTGAAGGAAGTGGGCGAGATGGCCGTGCCCGGCGGCTTCGCGGGGTCCGGCGAGCTGATCCGGATGGCGAACCTGACCGAGCTGCGCGCCGAGGTCGACGTCTCCGAAGCCGACCTGTCCAAGGTGCACCTGGGCCAGAGCGCGCAGGTCGTTCCCGACGCCTTCCCCGACAAGCGCTACGCCGCGAAGGTGGTGAAGCTCTACCCGCAGGTGAACCGGCAGAAGGGAACGCTCAAGGTCGAGGTGCAGATCCTCGAGCCCGACGAGACGCTGCTGCCCGACATGAGCGTGCGCCTGCACTTCCTCGGCGAGAACCAGTCGCCGGAGGCGGGCGGCCCGCCGCTCGTGCTCGCGCCGAAGTCGGCCATCCGCAGCGACGGGAGCGGCAGCTACGTGTGGATCGTGACGAACGGCGCCCTGCGCCGTCAGACCGTCCGCGCCGGCGCGGACCAGGGCGATAAGGTCGTCGTGGTCGAGGGGCTGTCGGGCGGCGAGGCCCTCGTCGTGGGCGACGCGCAGAAGCTCTCGGACGGCCAGCGCGTGAGGACACCCAGCGCGCGCTAGGCTGATCCGCACCAACCAGGGGGAACGCATGCGGCTCCAGAGAATCCTCGCTCGCGCGGCGGTCGCGCTGCTCGCGGCGGGCTGCGCCGGCTCGAACGACTCGATCTCGCAGGCCGAGCGCGGCGAGAAGGACAAGCCCGATCTCGCCGAGACTCGGGCGATCGCCGAGGAGGCGTACATCTACGCGTTCCCGATGATCGGCAACTACAAGGCGATGTACGAGTTCGCGATCGACGCGAAGTCCTCGCAGTACAAGGCGCCCTTCAACCAGATCCAGAACGAGCGCCGGCTCTCCACGCCGAAGGACACCGCGGTCGTAACACCGAACAGTGACACGCCCTACTCCATGGTCGAGCTCGACCTGCGCGCCGAACCGATCGTGCTGTGCGTGCCGGCGGTCGACAAGCGGCGCTACTACTCGGTGCAGCTCGTCGACATGTACACGCAGAACTACGGCTACGTCGGCAGCCGGGCCACGGGCAGCACGGCGGGCTGCTACCTGGTCGCAGGGCCGACGCTGGACCGGCCCCGACGCGCCGAAGGGCGTCGCCAAGGTGTTTCGCTGCGAGACGGACTTCAGCCTCGCGATCTACCGCACCCAGATCTTCGGCCCGAGCGACATCGCCCAACGTGGTGAAGATCCAGAAGGGCTACAAGGTCCAACCGCTCTCGAAGTTCCTGGGCCAGAAGCCGCCGCCAGCTCCCGCCGCGCCGAGCTTCCCGGCGTGGAGCGAGGACGCGTTCAAGACGCGCTTCTCCGGAGTACCTCGACTTCCTGCTCGCCTTCGCCCCGGCCGTGCCCGAGGAGACGGCGCTGCGCGCGCGCTTCGCGAAGATCGGGATCGGCCCGGGCAAGACGTTCGCCTTGAAGGAGCTCTCGCTCGAGCACAAGCTCGAGGTCGGCAAGGGGATCGAGTCCGGCTTCAAGAAGATCGAGGCGGCGCGCGACGATCTGGGCGTGAGCGTCAACCACTGGCAGATCGGCGCGGCGGGCGGCGACCGCGCGTTCTACGCCGGCGACTACACGAAGCGCGCGGCGATCGCGCTGGCCGGGATCTTCGCGAACGACGCCGTCGAGGCGACCTACCCGCTGACCCGCAACGACGCCGACGGCGAGCCGCTGGACGGGAGCCTGCACGCCTACACGCTGACCTTCCCCGCGGGCGATCTCCCGCCCGTGAACGCGTTCTGGTCGGTCACGATGTACGACGGCAAGACGCAGTTCCTCGTCGCCAATCCGATCAACCGCTACCTGATCAACTCGCCGATGCTGCCGACCCTCAAGAAGAACGCCGACGGGTCGCTCACGCTCTACGTCCAGAACAAGTCGCCCGGCAAGGCGCTCGAGTCGAACTGGCTGCCCGCGCCGAAGGGGCCGATCTACCTGGCGATGCGCCTGTACTGGCCGAAGCTCGAGCCGCCGTCGATCCTGCCGCCCGGCAAGGGAACCTGGAAGCCGCCGGCGGTGGTCGCCGCGCAGTAGCGGCTACGGGCCGAGGTGGACGACCAGCGAGCGCGGGCTCGCCCGCCGCCGGTGCTCCCACAGGTAGACGCCCTGCCAGGTTCCGAGCGCGAGCGCGCCGTCCTGAATCGGGATCGCGAGCGAGGTCTGCGTGAGCGCCGCGCGCACGTGCGCGGGCATGTCGTCGGGCCCCTCCGCCACGTGGCGATAGAGCGGATCGCCCTCCGGCACCAGCCGTGCGAGGAAGGCCTCGAGATCGCGCGCTACCTGCGGATCGGCGTTCTCCTGGATCAGAAGGCTCGCCGAGGTGTGGCGCACGAACACGGTGCAGAGGCCCTCGCGGCTGCCCGTCAAGCGCGTGAACTCGCGCACCAGCGCCGCGACTTCGCCGGTGATCTCGTGCAGCCCCGGCCCCTTCGGCGAGACCGCGAGCTCGCGAACCAACTCAGCGCCTGCCGCGGATCGAGTTCGAGACCGCCGACGCGGCGCCGGTCGCCGACGACTTCACCTTGGCGAGCAGGCGCCGCGCCCACACGAACTCCGTCGCCAGGATCGCGAGGCCGGCGGGCGCCACGATCAAGCCCGGCCCCGGCAGCACGAGCATGGCGACGCCGACCAGGAGCACCGTCCCGCCGATCACGAGCACCACCACCCGCTTGGCCGCGCGCAAGGTCAGCCTCCCGAGCGCCTCGATCTCCGAGGGCCCGACCGGCGAGCCGAGCCTCGCGGTCTCGCGCCGCGCGCTCACGATCGAGGCGACCGCGCCGATCGCGAGGATCGCCATGATCACGCCGAGCGACGCGCCGTTCGGGATGTCGACGTGGTGGGCGAGGATCATCTTCACGCCCACGAACGCGAGCAGCAGCACGAGGCTCGCCTTCATGTACCGGAAGTGCTCGATCATCGGCGCGAGCGCGAAGTACAGGCTGCGCAGGCCGAGCACGGCGAACACGTTCGAGCTGAACACCAGGAACGGATGGCTGGTGACCGCGAAGATGGCCGGGATCGAGTCCACCGCGAACACGACGTCCGAGGTCTCCACGAACATCAGCACCACGAAGAGCCGGGTCGCGTAGCGCTTCGCGTCCTTCATCACGAAGAACTTGTGCTCCACGAAGTCGTCGTGGACCGGGTAGAGCTTCCGGATCACGCCGAAGATCCGGCTCTTGTCGGGGTCGAAGCCCTCGTCGCTGGCCACCAGCATCCGCACGGCCGACCAGATCAGGAACGCCCCGAACACGTACATGATCCACGAGAAGCGGGCGAGCAGCGCGGCGCCCAGCGCGATCATGATGCCGCGGAACACGAGCGCGCCGAGCACGCCCCAGTAGAGGACGCGGTGCTGGTAGGCGAGCGGGACGCGGAAGTAGCTGAAGATCAGCGCGATCACGACCACGTTGTCGAGCGAGAGCGAGTACTCGACCACGTAGCCTGTCAGGTACTGCAGCACGGCGCGGCGCCCGTCGAGCTGCGCGGGCGCGTTGGACGCGATGCCCGCCCAGTCGTTCTCGAACAGCGCGAAGACCACGCCCGAGAAGGCGAGCGAGAGCGAGACGTAGAAGAGGGTCCACGCGAGCGCCTCGCGCGTCCCGATCACGCGCGGCGTGCGGTTGAAGACGCCCAGATCCATGGCGAGGAACACGAGGATCAGCGCCAGGAATCCAGCCCAGATCAGCACGGCCATCTGCTCAATTATCCCCGACGCGAGGCCCGGCGCGCACTGGCGCGTCGCGCAGCGCCCGAGAAAGCTCCTCGAAGCTTCCCGCGCTTGCAACCCGGCGCCGGGTCTCGGCGTCGCCGAGGGTGCGGGCGACCTCGGCCAGGAGCTCCAGCTGGATCAGGTCGTCGCCCTCGGGGGTCAGGACCAGGACGGCGATGCGCGCGAGCTCGCCGTCGGGCCCCCCGAAGTCGACACCGGGGTCGCACAGGGCCAGGGCTGCAACCGGCGCGGCGAGCCCCGGCAGCCGTGCGTGCGGGATGGCGATGCCCATCCCGACCCCCGTCGGCATGATCGTCTCGCGGGCGAGCACGGCCTGCGCCAGGAGGTCGGCCGGCTGCTTGGCGGCGGGCGCCGCCGCGGCCGCGAGCGCCTGTATCACCTGGTCGCGGTCGCGCGCCGCGAGCCGCGGCAGGAACGCGGCCTCGCGCAGGTGGGCGAGCAGGAGCCGCTCGCCGTGCAGGGCGATCAGCCGCTTCATCAGTGGCCCGGCCAGCGCCGAGGTGAACAGCGCCATCACGACCAGCGCCACGAACAGCCGCTCCGAGATGATCCCGTACTGCAGTGCGACCAGCGCCATGGCCATCTCCATGGCGCCGCGCGCGTTCATGCCCGCGCCGACCGCCCAGGCCTCGCGCATCGGCAAGCCGCTCCAGCGCGCGGCCGCGCTGCAGCCGATGAGCTTGCCGGCGCTCGCGATCGCGACCACTGCGACGACCAGCCGAAGGTCGAAGTTCGCAGCGAAGTCCGTGTGCAGGCCGAGGCTGCCGAAGAAGAGCGGCGCGAACACCAGCGCCACCAGGCGCTCGAGCTCGTAGAGCCGGCCCGGCGACGTCGCGAGCGTGCCGCCCATCATGACGCCGGAGAGGAACGCGCCCATCAGCGCGCCGTGGCCGAGCCACTCGGTGAGCGCTGCCGAGGCAAAGGCGAGGCAGACCACGAAGGCGACCACCCCGCCCTGCGCCCCGGCCCGCCGGTCGACCCAGCCGAGCGCGCGCTGCACGAGCCAGCGGCCCAAGGTGAGCGCGCCAGCGACCGCCGCGAGCGAGATCGCGATCTCGCCGACGGCGCCGCCCGCCGTCGTCTGGGCGTGCCCGAGCAGGCCGACGACCAGCCCGAACAAGGTCCAGCCGATCACGTCGTTCAGCACAGCCGCGCCCATCACGAGCGCGCCGAAGTCGGTGCGGTACAGATCCAGGTCGACCAGCGTCTTCGCGATCACGGGCAGCGCGGTGATCGCGAGCGCGCTGCCGATGAAGAGCGCGAACGGAACCCGCGGGCTGGCCGGCTCCGCGCCGAACGCGGCCGGCCAGGCGAACGCGCAGCCGAAGCCGACGGCGAACGGAACGACGATGCCGGCGACTCCGACGGACGCCGCCACGCGCAGGCGGGCGAGCAGCCGGCCGAGATCGACCTCGAGCCCCGCGACCGCCAGAAACAGCACGATCGCGACGACCGTGAGTCCGCGGAACGCGCCGGCCTGCGTGCCGGTGCCGGGGAAGAGGGTCTCCACCGCGCCCGGTGCGAGCCGGCCGAGCAAGGTCGGCCCGAGCAGGATCCCCGCCGCGAGCTCGCCCAGCACGGCCGGCTGCCCGACCCGCCGCGCGAGCGCGCCGCAGATCTGTGTCGCGCCCAGCAGGACGGCGACCGCGAGCAGGAGGCTCGCCATCTCCACGGACCCGGCCGAGCTCAACGCGCGCTAGCGCTCGTCGATCGGGACGTAGACCTCGCCCGTCGGGCCGACGTACTTGCCGCGCGGGCGGTAGATCCGGTTGTTCTGGTACTGCTCGAGCACGTGCGCGCACCAGCCGGTGATACGGCTGGTCGCGAACACCGGCGTGAACAGGTCGATCGGGATGCCCATGCTGTAGTAGACCGACGCCGAGTAGAAGTCGACGTTGCAGATGAGACCCTTCTTGGTCTGCATCAGCTCCTCGAGCTTGACGCTCATCTCGTACAGCTCGGGGTGGCCGTTCTCGCGGGTGATCTCCGCGCTCATCTTCTTCAGGATCTTCGCGCGCGGGTCGCCTTCCTTGTAGACGCGGTGCCCGAAGCCCATCACCTTCTCGCCGGACTTCAGGTGGTTCTCGAGCCAGGCCTCGACCCGGTCGGGCGACTTGATCTCGAGCAGCATGCGCGCGACCTGCTCGTTCGCGCCGCCGTGGAGAGGGCCCTTCAGGGTGCCGATCGCCGCCATCACGCTCGAGTACACCCCCGAGAGCGTGCTCGAGGTGACCCGCGCCGAGAACGCCGACGCGTTCAGCTCGTGGTCGGCGTGCAGGATCAGGCAGGTGTCGAAGCGCTCGACGGTCTTCTCGTCGGGCTCCTCGCCCTTCAGCATGTAGAGGAAGTTCCAGGCGATCGACTTCTCGGGCAGCGGCTGCAGCGGCCACTGGCCCGAGCGCACGCGCTGGTACGCGGCGACGATCGTGCCCACCCGCGCCGACAGCCGGGTCGACTTGCGCAGGGTGGCGGCGGCGTTCACCAGGTTGGCGTCGGGATCGTGCAGGGTCAGGCCGGCGATCACGGCGTGCAGGAAGTCCATCGGGTGCACGCGGGTGGGCAGGCCGTGGAACCAGCCGAACGATTCGGGCGGCAGCGCCATCGAGTGGTGCAGGTCGGTGCAGAACTCGTCGAGCTCCCGGCGAGTCGGCAGCCAGCCGTACCAGAGCAGGTAGACGACCTCTTCGAAGCTCGCGTTGGCCGCGAGATCCTCGATGGTGTAGCCGCGGTACAGGAGCGTCGTGCCCTCGATCGTGCTGATCGACGTGGTCGCCGTCACGACGCCCTCGAGCCCGCGGTCCAGCGCGCCCTCGTACTCCTTGACCTGCTCGCTCACGGTCGTCTCCCTGCCGCTCTCAGCCCCGCCCCGCTCTACTAGATCGCACATCCCGCGTCGCCGCCAGTTTGGCGTCGATGCGGCGCTGCAGGTAGGGGGAGAAGTGGCCGCGATAGCGTTCCCAGAGCTCGGGCCGCTGCCAGTCGTCGCCCGAAACCCAGCCGCGGCACGTCGCCGCGCCGCAGCCGCACGGGAACTGGTCGTAGGGCGTGCCGTCGCTCATGGCGTAGTCGAAGCAGATCTCCTCGCCCGGCTCGAGCCGGCGCAGCGCGACCAGCGCGATCTGGCCGGAGAGTCCGCAGTTGGGCGCGCAGGAGTGGTTCACCCAGTCGGCGGCCCCATCCTTGGCCGAGACGAGATACAGGTCTTCCTCGACCTGCAGGCTCAGCAGGCGCTCGGCCGACGAGAGCTGCTCGAGCTGGCTGGCCTGGACCACCTCGCCGCCGAACACGACCACGACCTCGCCCGCCTCGATCGGCTCGCGCGCGACCAACGTGCGTCCGCCCTTTCCGTCGATGCGGCGACCCTCGAGCTTGGGCGAGTGAAACGAAGTCGGCTGCGCGAGCACGCCGCCATCGTAGGAGAAGTCTAGAATTCGCGCATGGCCGATGTGGACACCGAGCTGAAGGAGATCGCCGGCTGGCTGCGCGCGGCCGAGCGGATCGTGGTGGTGACGGGCGCCGGGATCTCGACCGAGTCCGGCATCCAGGATTTCCGAGGCCCGCAGGGTTTGTGGACCAAGAACCCGGGCGCGGAGAAGATGGCGACGCTGCAGAACTACGTCGCCGAGCCCGAGACCCGGCGGCGCGCCTGGCGCAACCGGCTCGAGTCGCCCGTCTGGAACGCGCAGCCGAACGAGGGTCACCGCGCGCTGGTGCGGCTGGAGCAGTCCGGCCGCCTGCACCTCTTGATCACCCAGAACGTCGACGGGCTGCACGCCGCGGCGGGCACCTCGCTCGAGCGGCTGGTCGAGATCCACGGGAACGTGCGCGAAGTGACGTGCCTGGACTGCGGCGAGCGCGCCCCCATGGAGCGCGCGCTCGCGCGCGTGCGCGCCGGCGAGGAGGACCCGCCCTGCCGGAGCTGCGGGGGGATCCTGAAATCAGCGACGATCTCGTTCGGCCAGAACCTGGTCGCGGAAGACCTGCGCCGCGCGGAGCGCGCCGCCCAGGAGTGCGACCTCCTGTTCGCGATCGGGAGCACCCTGTCGGTGTACCCCGCCGCCGCGGTCGTGCCGATCGCCAAGCGCGCGGGCGCACGGATCGTGATCCTGAACGCCGAGCCCACCGAGATGGACGAGCTGGCCGACGCGGTCATCCGCGGTCAGATCGGCCAGGTCCTGCCGCGGCTCGTCGATTGAGTCGGATCGCGCTGGAGGTGAGCTCGGCCGCGGGCCGGCCGCCCTTCGGCGGCGTCGGCGGGACGATCCGCGGCGTGGTCGGCGCGCTGCTCGCCGACGACCCCGGCACCGACTACCTGCTCTGCACCCGGCTCGGCCGCTGGCGCCGCTCGGACCGCTGGAAGCCGACCGCGGCGAACGCGCACCCGCGGCTCATCGCCGATCCGCTGAACGACGTGCTGCTGCGCGGCGCTGCGCTCTTCCACGCGATGGGGGTGTACGTGCCTCGCACGCCCCGGGTGCCGAAGCTCGTCACGATTCACGACCTGAACGCGGTGCGAAACACCGAGTGGGTCACCGCGGACTGGCACGAGAAGCGCGGCGGGAAGATCCGCGACGCGGTGGCCCGCGCGGATCACGTGGTCACGTACAGCGCATTCACGGCCGGCGAGGTCGCGGAGGAGTTCGGCGTCGCGCCCGCCCGGGTCCACCCGGTGCACCTCGGCGTCGACTGCGCGCGCTTCCACCCGGCTGCGCCCGAAGTGGTGGCGAAGCTGCGCGAGAAGCACGGGGACTACGCGATCGCAATCGGCCTCCTGTCGCGGCGCAAGAACTTCCCCGCGCTGATCGAGGCGATGGCGCAGCTGCCCGAGCTGCGCCTCGTGCTGGTGGGGCGCGGCACGGACGGCGAGCGCGAGGTCGAGGAGGCGCTCGAGCGCACGGGCCTGCGCGCACGCACCTTGCGCCTGGTCGGCGTGCCCGAGGCGGAGCTCGTGGCGCTGATCGGCGCGGCGCGCGTGTGCGCGGTGCCCAGCCTGTACGAGGGCTTCGGGCTGACGGTCTTGGAGGCGATGGCCTGCGGAACGCCGGTCGTGTGCTCGAACGCGGCGTCGCTGCCCGAGGCGGCGGGCGACGCCGCGCTGCTCGTGGACGCGCGCCGACCGGACACGCTGGCGGACGCGCTGCGCCGCGTCTGCAGCGACTCGGCGCTTTCTGCGGAGCTGCGCGCGCGCGGCCTGGCCCGGGCGCGCGAAATGTCCTGGACTGCGTCCGCACGCCGACTCCGTGCGGTGTACCGCGCGGTGTCCGGGGCCTAGGGTCTAGCCCCGAAGCCGCTGCCCGACTCGTACCGGCGCAGCCCCGCGTGGAAAACCGCGAGCGCGAGCAGGATCCACAGCGCACACCCTGCCAGCACCGTCAGCAGCAGCCCGAGGCTCGGCGCGCGCACCAGATCGACGGGCAGGAAACCGACGAAGCCCGCCGGCAACACGGTGTAGAGCAGGAACGAGATCGCGCCGCCGAACAGCGGCCGCGGGTACAGGCTGAAGTTCAAGGTGAAGTTCCAGAGCTGGCGCGCGAGCTCCGAAACGTCTCCGAGCCAGAACGCGAGGCTCTGCGCGACCACGGCCGAGGCCGTGAACACCAGCCCGCAGACCGCCACCGCCACGAGCGCGAACGGGAGCGAGCTCGGCGCGAGATGCCCCGAGATCCCGAGCATGAGGACGCCCATCGCGAGGTCGCCCCAGCCCGAGGCGGCGCTCGACGAGGCCACGGCCTGGACCAGCACCGGCTTGGGCTGGACCAGCAGCGGGTCGAGCTCGCCGTCGACGATCGCGCGCGCCAGCGAGCGCGTGCCGCCGAGGAGCACGACCGCGAGGCCATAGCCGCAGCCGACGACACCCCAAAGCGTCGCCATGTCGCCGAGCTTCCAGCCGCCGATCTCTCGGAAGCGCCCGAACAGGATCCCCCAGAAGGCGAAGAAGGCCAGGTTGTTGACGATCATGAACGCGGCCTGCAGCAGGAACGCACCGCGCAGCGCGAAGCTCGCGCGCAGGTTCGTCGCCACCAGTGCGCGGACGAACGCGAGCGTGGGTCGGAGCCGAGCCATCGCTAGCCTCCGTTCACCACGAGCCGCGCGCGGGCGCGGCGCGACAGCGCGTACAGCGCGAGCGCGAACAGCGCCGCCCAGAGGAGACCCTGCGCGAAGAGCGCCGCTG
The DNA here is from genome assembly GCA_963707945.1 of uncultured delta proteobacterium. Classification (GTDB taxonomy): domain Bacteria; phylum Myxococcota_A; class UBA9160; order SZUA-336; family SZUA-336; genus VGRW01. The sequence continues at coordinate 279,956 of CAVPRM010000003.1, read as the reverse complement.
CCTCGCCCGGCGTGAAGCCGAACGCCGAGCGGCCCGCCGCCCAGCACAGGTTCGGGAACGGCGTGAGTCGGGCGGTCCGGGACAGCCAGTCCGGGTAGAGCTCGAGCGGGAACAGCAGCCCGCCGAGCACGAAGCCGAGCTTCTGGAAGATCCAGTACATCGGGCTCGTGTCGACGATCCAGAACGCCGACAGGCCGATCGCCACCAGCGCGAGCACCCACAGCGCGTTCGCCAGGAGCGCGAGCGGCGGCGCGAGCAGGAGCCCGCGCGGATCGGCGGGCAGCCCGCCGGCGATCAGCAGCGCGAACAGGAACGCGGCCGGCCCGAGCACCGCGAGCCGCACCGCGGCCTCGCCGAACGCCTCGGCGATCTGCGCGCCCACGTACGGAACCGGCCGCACCAGCCGGCACGCGATGTCGCCGGAGCGCACGTCGGCCTCGATCGCGAGATACACCATCGGCGCGGACAGCACCGCCCACTCGGTGAGCGCCAGATACCAGACCAGCTCGCGCGGGCCGACACCGGGGAGTGGCGCGGAGACGCCCAGCACCTTCCAGATCCGCGCGAAGACGAACAGGATCGAGCCGAGGAACAGGCAGTAGCCGACCAGCGCCGTGCGCTCGCCGAGCGCCCGGCGCGCGCCTGCGCCCGCGATCGCGCAGATACTTCCCCGCCGCGCTCACGCCGAGCGCTCCTCGGCGCCCCAGGCGCCCGCGTAGATCGCGCTCACGATCTCCTCCATCGGCGGGTCCTCGACCGACAGGTCGAGCACCCGGCCGCTCGCGACGATCGCCGCCACCACGCGGTCCACGCCGATCGCGCGCAGGTCGACCTCGAGCTCGGTCCTGTGCGGCGCGCTCGGCAGCCGCGTGACTCCGGGCAGCGCGATCGCCAGCTCCGCCTCCTCCGACACCACCGAGATGCGCTTGCGCGGGATGAAGCTCTTGCGCAGTGCTCCGACGGGGCGATCGAGCAGGAGCCGGCCGCGGTGGATCACGAGCACGCGCTCGCAGACGCGCTCCATGTCGCCGGTGTCGTGCGAGGTGAGCAGAACCGTGCAGCCGTCGCGCAGCGAGCGCTCGCGCACCAGGTCGCGGATGGTCGCCTTGGCCACGACGTCGAGGCCGATCGTCGGCTCGTCGAGGAACAGGATCTCGGGCCGGTGCAGCAGGCTCGCGACCAGCTCGCAGCGCATGCGCTCGCCGAGCGAGAGCTGGCGCACCGGCTTCTCGGAGATCTCGGCGAGCTCGAACGCCTTCACGAGCTCCGCGCGGCGGACGCGGTACTCGCCCGGCTCGAGCTCGTAGATCTTCGCCAGCAGGTCGAACGAGTCGGCCGCCGGCAGGTGCTGCCAGAGCTGCGAGCGCTGGCCGAACACGGCGCCGATCTTGTAGCCGAGGCGGCCGCGGTCGCGGCCGGGCTCGAGCCCGGCCACGCGGACGCGGCCCGCGCTCGGCCGCAGGATCCCGGCCAGCACCTTCAGGGTCGTCGACTTGCCCGCGCCGTTGGGACCGACGAACGCAACCCGCTCGCCCGGCTCGATCGCGAACGACACGCCGTCGACCGCGACGACGTCGCGCGAGCGCGGCGCGACCAGCGCGCGCAGCGATGCGACGAACCCGCGCGCGCGCTCCCGAACCCGGAACACCTTGCGCAGCTCTTCGAGCTCGATCGCCGACATGACTCGCCTCATGAGAAAAGACCCAGAAACCAGAACGCCCTCCCGGAGACTCCGGAAGGGCGTTCGGAAACAGACTCTCGCCCCTCCGGCTACACGACGATGGCCATCGCGAACGCGTACTGCGGGCACGCGATCGCGGCGTTCGTGAGGAGCGTGAGGGCCCGATGAGACATCGTGCGCAGAATCCCGCGGGCCCGCGTGCTTGTCAAGCGTTCGCTGTGCTACACGACCGCGCATGAGCGAGAACTCCGAGTCCGCCCTGCGCGCGTTCCTGTCGACTCGCGGCGGCAGCGCGCTCGCCGCCGCCGTACTGCTGGGCGCGCTCGCGCTCGCGCTGTTCGTCGGGCTCGACCATCCCCCGAGCGGCCGCATCAGCGAGCAGCGCTGCCTGCACGTGGTGCGGGCGATGCTGCGGACGGGCAACTGGCTGGTGCCCGAGATCCGCGGCAAGCCGCGCCTGCAGAAGCCGCCGCTCTTCTACTGGGTCGGCGCCACCGTCTCGAAGCAGCGAGGCGGCGAGACGAGCTTCACCACTCCGTGGGATCTGCGCGTCGTTTCGGCCAGCGCGGCGCTCGGGCTGGCAGCGCTGGTGTTCGCGTGGGGGCGCGCGATCGCCGGACCGGGCGTCGGTCTGCTCGCGGCGGCGCTGCTCGCCGCGATGCTGCAGTTCCTCTCGTCGGCCCGGCGCGGCGACGCCGAGATGCTGCTCGCCTTCCTGGCGACGGCGGCGCTGTTCGCGTTCGACCGGCTCGACGCGCAGCGGCGGCGCGCACTGCTGCCGGTCTTCGCGGGGGTGGCGGGGCTCGCGATCCTGACCAAGGCCACCGCCGTCGTGTTCGCGGTCGCGCTACCCATCCTGGTGTACCTGTGGCTGCGCCGCGAGCTGCGCGTGCTGCGCGACCCCGGGGTGATCGCGACCTGCACCGGCGCGCTGGCGCTCGGACTCTCGTGGTACGTCGCGATCCTGATCTTCGTCCCGGGCGCATTCGAGACGCTCGGCCACGCGCTGGTGCTGCCCATGGGCGGCAAGGGCTCGCGCGGCGACTCGACCCACTTCCGCGCGCCCTGGTGGTACCTGACCGTGCTGCCCGTGCGCGCGGCGCCGGCGAGTCTCGTGCTGCCGTTCGTGATCTGGCGGCTGTGGCGCACGCGCGTGTACCGCGACGAGCCGCGCATGCGCCTCGCGGCGCTCTGCTTCCTGGTGCCCTTCGCCGCGTTCTCGCTGCTGCCGCAGAAACAGAAGCACTACACGCTGGCGATGCTGCCGGGGCTCGCGCTCTGCTCCGCCGAGGCGCTCTTTGCAGCCGCGCGCGAGCTGCGCCCGCGCCTCGCCCTGTTCCTGCGCGCGCTCGGCACACCGCTCGCGCTGGCGGGCCTCGCCGGCGCGGTGCTGTGCGCGCTGTTCTATCACTGGGTCGCGGGGAGCTCGCTCGCGGCCCTGTCGATCTGGAGCGGGGTGCCGATCCTCTTCCTCGCGGGCGCGCTCGCCGGCGCGCTGCTCGCGCGTCCCGCCAGCTTCGGCGCGGGGATCTTCGTGGGGCTGTTGCTCGTGGTCGCCACCTATCGCGCGATCGCTCCACAGGTCGCAGCGTTTCCCACGACCTTCGGGCAGCTCTCGCTCGACGAGCGCGAGCGGCTCGTTTGGCTCGGCCGCGACCACGCCTGGTTCGTGCGCCTGCTCATGAACGCGCCGAATCCCGAGCGAGCGACGACTGACTTCGTCGGCTCCGCCTCGCTGCGCGCAGCTGCGCCGCTCGGCTCGCTCGCCGACATCGGACCGCGGGCCGATGTCCCGCGGTGGCCTCGTCGCCGGCGCGCGGGCGCCGATCGTGATCGCGCGCTTCGACAGCCAGTACACGCCCCACAGGTCGAACACCGTGCGGCGCAGCCGCGCCAGGTTCGTGTACTTCGAGCGCCCCGCCTTGCGCGCGCGGTGGTTCACGTCGATCTCGCGAACCGTGAGCCCCTGGTAGCGGAACAGCGCGGGCAGGAAGCGGTGCATGCCGTCGAAGCGCGGCAGCGCCAGGAAGCCCTGGGTCGGGAAGAGCTTCAGCGAGCAGCCGGTGTCGGACGCCCCGTCGCCCAGGACCGAGCGGCGCACCGCGTTGGCGAAGCGGCCCGCGAGCCGTCGCGCCAGCGTGTCGCGGCGCTGAGCGCGCCGGCCGATCACCACGTCGTGCTCGGCCGCGAGCGCCACCAGGCGCGGGACGTCGCGCGGGTCGTTCTGGAGATCGCCGTCCAGGGTCACGATGTGGCTCTGGCGGGCGGCGCGCGCGCCCGCGACGAGCGCCGCGGACTGGCCCTGATTGCGGTCGAGCGGCACCAGCCGGAAGCCCGGCCGGCTCTCGATCGCGGCCAGCACCTGCTTGCGCGTGCCGTCGCGGCTGCCGTCGTCGACGAAGATCACCTCCCACGGAACCGGCAGGCCCGCGAGCGCGGCGGCGAGCTCGTCGACCATCGGGCCGACGTTCTCCTCCTCGTCGAACACCGGCACCACGACCGAGATCCCGGAGAGCGCGCGGCTCACGCCGTGTCCCGCCGCCGCAGCGCCAGATTGCGAGCGTAGATCACGAAGCCCATCGACTGTCCCAGGATGAAGACCGGGTCCCTACGCCAGAGTGCGTAGACCAGGAGCAGCATCGCGCCGGCGATCGACAGATACCAGAAGGAGTCGGGCACCACGCTCCGACCCGCGCGCTCCGATTCGATCCATTGGACCAGGAAGCGCAGCGAGAACACCGTCTGCCCGACCAGGCCCAGGAGGACCCAGGGATTGCGCAAGCTGTCGAGAAGCTCATTCATCGCTGTCTCCGGTTGACGGCTCAGGATAGACCAGAGAAGTCGACCCATCCGACCCAGACGCAGACTCCGAGCACGGCGGCGAGCCCGAGCCGGTACCAGCCGAACGGGGCGAGGCCGTGCTGGTTCAGGAATCCGACCAGCCAGCGCACCGCGAGCGCCGCCGAGACCGTGGCCACCGCGATGCCGAGCAGGACCGAGCTCGGCCCGAGCTGCGCGACCTGATCGCCGTGGCGCAGCAGCTTCCAGACGCAGGCGGCGCCGAGCGTCGGCAGCCCGAGCAGGAACGAGAACTCGGCGGCCGCGCGCGGGCGCAGGCCGACGAGCAGCCCCCCGACGATCGTCGTCATCGAGCGCGAGGTCCCGGGCCAGAGCGCCAGGCACTGCAGCGCGCCGATCGCGAGCGCGTGGCGCCACTCGAGCTGATCGATCGACCGCTCGGGGCGCTCGCCTCGGGCCGCGCGCCAGCGGTCGAGCGCGATCATGAACGCGCCGCCACCCGCGAGCGCCACCAACACCGGAAGCGGTCGGAACAGGTGCGCGTCGATCGTGTCCTCGAGGGCGAAGCCGACCAGCGCCGACGGCAGGAAGCCGAGCACCAGGTTCACGAGCAGGCGCAGCCCGGCCGGCTCGCGGCCGAGAAGGCCGCGCAGGAGTGCCAGCACGCGCGGCCAGTACAGCCCCACCACCGCCAAGATCGCGCCGCCCTGGATCACGACCGAGTAAGCGTCGAGTGCGGACTTCGCGTCCGGCCGGTCGAGCCCGAGCAGCGACGCGACCAGGATCAAATGCCCCGTCGAGCTCACCGGCAGGTACTCGGTGATGCCCTCGACGACGCCGAGGACGACCGCCTGCCAAGCCTGCAGCAGCATGCTCACTCCCGGGGGGCGGCGACAGTATCTCAGTCCAGGCGCTTGCGGAAGCGCAGCACCGCCAGTGTGAAGGCGATCGCGAAGAACGCGAGCAGCGCCCCCACCTCGCCCGCCACGTCGCGGAGGCTCGCGCCGCGCAGCACGATCCCCCGCACGATCCGCAGGAAGTGGGTCAGTGGCAGCGCCTCGGCCAGCCAGCGCGCGGGCGCCGGCATCCCGTCGAACGGGAACATGAACCCCGACAGGAGGATCTGCGGCAGGAACGTGACGAAGGCCATCTGGAAGGCCTGGAACTGGGTCTGCGCGACGGTCGAGATCAGCAGGCCCAGGGTCAGCGCGGCCGCAACGAACGAGCCGGTCGCGAGGTACAAGCTGACCAGCGACCCCGCGATCGGCACGTCGAACAGGAAGCGGCCGAACAGCAGGATGAGCGTGACCTGCAGGTACCCGATCGCGACGTACGGCGCGATCTTCCCGATCATCAGCTCGGGCGTCTGCACGGGCGTGGTGATCAGGAGCTCCAGGTTGCCGCGCTCGCGCTCGCGCACGATCGCCACCGCGGTGAACAGCACGAGGGTGAGCGTCAGGATGACACCGCACAGTGCCGGCACGATGTGGACCGGCGAGCGGCGCTCCGGGTTGTAGTAGGCGCGCAGCTCGAAGGCCTGCCGCGCGCCTCCGTCGCGCGCCGACGCCCTGCCGCGCTGCTCGACCGGGAGAGCGAGCAGCCCGCGCACGGCGGCCAGAACGACGGGATCGCCGCCGTCGACCAGGAGCTGCGCGCTCGGCCGGTCGCCGTCGATCCGGCGGCGCTCGAAGTCGGCCGGGATCGCGATGCCCACCGAGATCTCGCCGGCGACGAGCTTGCGCTCGAGCTCCTGCACCGACTGCGCGCCGGTCACCACGTCGATCACCTGCGTCGCCTGCGCGTCCGAGACCAGCCAGCGCGCGCGCTGCGAGCCGGAGAGATCGGCGACCCCGGCGCGCAGGTGGCGCACGTCCTGGTTGATCGCGTAGCCGAACAGGAGCGTCATCATCAGCGGCACGCCGGCGACCATCCCGCCGGTGAGCCGGTCGCGGCGCAGGTGGTGGAACTCCTTGCGCGCGATCGCGCCGATCCGCGCGAGCGAGGCGCGCGCGCGGTTCACGCCGCGCTCCGCGTCTCGGTCGGGCGGGTCGCGGCGACGAACACGTCCTCCAGGCTCGCGCGCGCGAGCTCGACCTGGGCTTCCACCCCCGCCGCGCGCAGCGCCGCCGCGAGCTCTGCGACCGGCTCGGCCTGCGCGCGGTCGACCAGCGCGTGGAGCCGCGTACCGAGCTGCGCCACGCTCTGAACCGAGGGCAGGCGTTCGAGCGCCGCGCGCGCAGCGCGCAGCTCGCCGCCCGAGATCTCGACCACGCTCGCGTCGATCTCGCGCATGAGCCGCTCGGGCGCGCCCGACGCCACCAGCCGCCCGCGGTCGAGGATGGCGAGCTCGTGGCAGCGCTCGGCCTCGTCCATGAAGTGGGTCGAGACGAGGATCGTCGTGCCGCGCTCGACCAGCCGATACAAGGTCTCCCAGAAGTCGCGCCGGCTCTGCGGATCGACGGCGCTGGTCGGCTCGTCGAGGAACAGGAGCTCGGGCTCGTGCAAGGTGGCGCCGGCCAGCGCGAGACGCTGGCGCTGGCCGCCCGAGAGCGTGCCGGCGCGCTGGTCGCGCGAGCTCGCGCAGGTGGAACTCGTCGAGCAGCGCCGCCACGCGCGCGCGCCGCGCCTCGCCGGGCAGCGAGTAGATCTCGCCGAGGAACGCCAGGTTCTCGGCGACGGTGAGGTCCTCGTACAGCGAGAAGCGCTGGGTCATGTAGCCGAGCTTGCGGCGGAGCTTCTCGGCGTCGCGCGGCACCTCGAGCCCGAGCACCGTCGCCTGGCCCGCCGACGGCGTGAGCAGGCCGCACAGCATGCGGATGGTGGTCGACTTGCCCGAGCCGTTCGGGCCGAGGAAGCCGTAGATCGTCGCGCGCGGGATCTCGAGGTCGATCGCGTCGACCGCGACCACCGAGCCGAACCGGCGGGTGAGCCCGCGGTGCGAACCGCGAGCTCGCGCGTCACGGCGCGGCCTCGGCGCTCTGCTCGAGCTCGAAGCGCACCTCGACCGGCACGCCGATCGGCAAGCCGTCCAGGTCCGACCCGCTGAGCTCGACCTCGGCCAGGTAGGAGAGCCTCCCGCGGTCGTGCTGCGTCAGCGCGTAGTACGGCGTGAAGGCGGCGTCGTGGGCGAGCGTGCGCACGCGGCCCTCGAACTCGCCTTCCCGGCCGGCGATCCGCACCCGCGCGCGGGTCCCGTTGCTGATCCGGGACCGCACGGGCTCGGGAACGTAGACCCGCGCGTAGGGCGCCTGGGCGGCGAGCACGACGGCGACGACGGCGCCGGCGGGCGGGCGCTCGCCGAGCTCGAACGGCAGCGCGTCGACCCGGCCCGCCTGCGGCGCGCGCACGGTCAGCCGCTCGAGCCGCACCTGCGCGTCGACGAGCGCCGCGTCGGCGGCGGCGAGCGACGCGCGCGCCTGGTCGAGCTCCTCCGAGGTGGTGCCGGTCTCCATCGCCTCGAGCGACGCGCGCGCCTGGTCGCGCCGGGCGAGCGCCTGATCGCGCGCCGCGCGCAGCTGGTCGCGCCGCTCGACCGACTCGTAAGCCTTCAGCTCGAGCGCGCGGCTTCGCTCGTACTCGCGCTCGCGAGTTCGCGACCGCGCTCTCCGCGCCGACCAGGCGGGCGCGCGCTTCGCGGATCCGCTCCGCGCGCGGCCCGCGCTCGAGCTCGGCCAGCCGCGCGGCGGCCTCGTTGCGGGTCGCCTGCGCGCGCGCGACCTGCGCGCCGAGCCGGCGATCGTCGAGCCGGAGCAGCGGCGCGCCCGCCTCGACGGGATCGCCCTCGCGCACGAGCTGCTCGACGATCGGCTCGTCGCTCTCGGCCACGAGCTCGAGCCGGTCGCGCTCGAGCGTGCCGACCGCGGGAATCGCGGCGGGATCGCGCCCGCAGGCGGCGGCCAGGAGACACAGAAGTGTGACACGCGCCCTCACGACGCCGGCCTCGGGCGCGCGCCGTCGAGGAAGAGCCGGCTCGCGTGTGCGACCAGCCGGTCGGCGAAGTCCGCGTCGAGCTCGTAGCCGAGCGCCTTCCCCGTGACCGGATGCGCGAGGAATGGGAACACGCACATCCCGACCAGCGAGAGCACGGCCTGCTTCGGATCGAGGTCGGCGCGCAGGGCGCCGCCAGCGATCTCGGCCGACACGAGCCCGGGCAGGAGCGCCGCGGCACGAGTCGCGAAGCGCTCGACGAAGCGCGCGCGCATGCCCGAGTCGCCCGTCAGCACCTCGCGGAGCAGCAGCGCCGGCAGCCAAGGCTGCGCCGCGATCGTCCCGACGTACAGGCGGATGAACCCCTCGATCGGCGCGGTCGACGCGGGCGACTGCGCGGCGAGCTCGCGCACGCGCGCCAGCAGCTCGTCGAACACCGAGCTGAGCATCGCCTCGTACAGGCCCTGCTTGCCGCCGAAGTAGTAGGCGATCATCGCCGGCGTGACGCCGGCCTCGCGCGCGATCTCGCGCACCGAGACCTCGCCGAAGCCGCGCCGGACGAAGAGCGCCCGGGCCGTCTCGACCAGGCGCTGGCGCACGGCGTCGGCGCTCTCTCCCTCGCCTCGCACCGGCCGGCCGGGGCGTCGGGCCTGTTGGGAGACGCGGCGCCGGAGGGGTCGCTCTGAAGCCATGTAACCAAATTAAACAATCGTCTGATTAAATACAAGGCCGAGCGACGCGGGCGGTCTGGCCGGGACGACAGGCAGGGCGGCCGGCCTACTCCTGGGCGCGGCGGACCAGCCCGGTCGTCGAGCGGCCCTCGACCAGCGGCACGAGCTCCACCCGCCCGCCCCACTTCCGGACCAGGTCCCAGCCGACCACGGCGCGCTTGGTCTTGTAGTCCGCGCCCTTGGTCAGCACGTCGGGGCGGAGCGCCTTGATCAGGGCCTTGGGCGTGTCCTCGTCGAACAGCACCACCGCGTCGACACAGGAGAGCGACGCCAGGATCTGCGCGCGGTCGAGCTCGCTCTGCAGCGGCCGCCCCGGCCCCTTCAGGCGGCGCACCGAGGCGTCGGTGTTGATGCCGACGATCAGCGCGTCGCCGAGCCGCCGGGACGACTCGAGGTAGCGCACGTGACCCAGGTGCAGGATGTCGAAGCAGCCGTTCGTGAACACGACCGAGCGGCCCTGTGCGCGCAGCTCGGCCGCGAGCCGGGCCGCGCCGTCGCGGTCGAGCACGCGGCCCGCAGCGGCGACGCCGGGCTCTCCGAGCGCCGCCACGATCTCCTGTCCGGTGACGGTGGCCGCGCCGAACTTCCCGACCTTCACCGCGGCGGCGACGTTCGCGATCCAGGTCGCCTCGCCCGCGTCCGCGCCCGCAGCGAGGGCGAGCGCGACGGTCGCCCCCACCACGTCGCCCGCGCCGGTCTCGTCCACGAGCTCCTTCGCGCGCGCCGCCAGCGAGAGCGGCGCGGCTCCACCGCGCCGCGCGAGCACCATGCCGGCCGGCCCGCGCGTGATCAGTACGTTCGCGCAGCCGAGGTCCTCGGCGATGCGCGCCGCCGCGCGCTCCACGCTGGCCTCGTCCTCCAACGCGCAGTTCGAGAACGCCTCCGCCGCGCGCAGGTTCGGCTTCAGCATGGTCGCGCCGCTGAACGCCTTCCACGGCAGGTTCTTGGGATCGACCAGCACGGGACGCGCGCCCGCCGCGGCGAACACGGCGCGGCAGACCGCGGCCGAGAGCACGCCCTTCGAGTAGTCGGAGAGGACGATCGCGTCGGCCCGCTTCACCGCGCGCGTGACCGCGGCGCAGAGCCGTTTCTCGAGCGCGGGCCCGAGCGGCGCGACCGTCTCGCGGTCGAGCCGGATCACCTGCTGCTGGCGCGCGACGATCCGCGTCTTGCGGGTCGTGCGGCGCGCGCGGTCGACCAGGATGCCGCTCTTGGGAATGCCCAGGTTCTCGGCCTCGGTGCGGAACAGCTCGCCGTCGGCGTCGTCGCCCACCACGGTGCAGAGCGTCGGGCGCGCGCCCAGCGCGACCAGACACTTCGCCACGTTGGCCGCCCCGCCCAGCAGGAGCTCCTCGCGGTCGACCGCGAGCACCGGCACGGGCGCCTCGGGCGAGATGCGCTCGACCTCGCCGGTCACGTAGGCGTCGAGCGCGGAATCGCCGACCACCAGCACGCGCCGGCCGACCATCGCGCCGAGCCGCTCGCGTACACGCTCGGGTGTCGGCTCGCGAAACTCCTCCTCGGCGCGCGGCTTCACGCCCGGCCCCCGTAGCGGCGCCAGATCCGGGTCAGCTCGACGATGCCGACCGCGAAGTCGCGCGGCCGCACCTTCGAGCCGGCGACGTCCTCCCAGCGGTCGAGTGGCAGCTCGTACAGGAGGCTCCCGGCGCGCAGCAGTCGCGCGATCAGCTCGACGTCGAACGTCCAGTTCACGCAGAAGGGCTCGTCGAACACCGGCGCCAGCTTCGGGCCGTTGCGCAACAGCTTGGCGCCGCACTGCGTGTCATACACCGCTAGACGTAGCACCTGCGAGACCGCGGTGGCAAACACGCGGCCGAGATAGTGGCGCATGGCGCTGCGCCGCACGGTCCGGCCGAGCAGCTGCACCCGCGCGCCCATCACCAGGTCGACCTGGGGCCGCTCGGCCAGCACGGCCTGGAACCGGGGGATCTCCTCCAGCGGCGTCGCCAGGTCCGCGTCCCAGTAGCCCGCCGTGGCGGCGCCCGACTTCAGCGCCGCGAGCATGCCCAGGCGCACGGCCTCGGCCTTGCCCGAGTTCCGCGCCAGGTCGAGCACTCCGACCCGGCCCGGCAGTGCCCGCTCCAGCTCGCGCAGCCGCTCGAGGGTCGCGTCCGTGCTGCCGTCGTTCACGAAGAGAAAGTCGACCCCCGGGGTCCGGGCGCAGAACGCCCGGAAGGCGTCGGCCTGCAGCCGCGCCGCCTCGTTGAAACAGGGCACCACGATCTGAGCGCCTGCCAAACAGCTCCCCCAAGAGCGCGCGCAGAGCGTAGCGAGTCGCGTATCCTCGGCGCATGCCCGCGACGGACGATCGCCACCGGATCACCAGCCTGGCCGACCTGCGCGCCCGCATGGGCGAAGCACACCCGGTCACGCACCAGAAGGTCTTCGACGCGCTCGACGAGCAGATGAGCGCCTTCCTCCAGCGCTCCCCCTTCTGTCTGCTCGCGACGAGCGACGCGGAGGGGAACCTCGAGGTGTCACCGAAGGGCGACGGCGCCGGCTTCGTCCTGATCGAGGACCCACGCAGCCTGGTCGTGCCCGACCGCAAGGGCAACAAGCTCCTGTACGGGCTGCAGAACATCCTGGCGAACCCGCACGTCGCGCTGATCTTCCTCGTGCCCGGGACCGAGGAGACGCTGCGCGTGCGCGGGCGCGCCGAGCTGTCGGCCGACCCGGAGCTCCTGGAGCGCCTGGCCACGCGCGGCCAGCCGGCGCTGATCGCGATCCGCATCGCCGTGGAGCGCTGCTTCTTCCACTGCCCGCGCGCCTTCCTGCGCGCCGACCTCTGGAAGCCCGAGACCTGGGGCGAGCGCCAGCGCGTCTCGTTCGGGCGCCAGCTCGCGCCGAAGCTGGGCGGCGACGCCGAGCTGGCCGCGCGAATCGACGAGGGCCTCGAGAAGGGCCGCACCGACCTCTAGCGCCCTGCCCGCTCCCGAGGCACGCGCTGTACGCAGCGCAGGCGCAGAACGCGGTGGCGGGCTCGCGCGCGGGGTGTGGCGTCGGCACGCCGCTTGCGTCTTCCCCTCGCGAGGTTGCGTGCGTGGTTCGTATCGCTGCAGTCATCAAGCCCTACAAGCTGGACGAGCTCAAGGCGTCGCTGAACGAGATCGGCGTCGAGGGCATGACCGTCTCGGAGGTGAAGGGCTTCGGCCAGCAGAAGGGCCACACCGAGCTGTACCGCGGCTCCGAGTACGTGGTCGACTTCCTGCCCAAGCTGAAGGTCGAGCTCGTGATCCGGGACGACGCGGTCGTGAAGGTGACGACGGCGATCGTCGACGCGTGCCGCACGGGCAAGTTCGGCGACGGCAAGATCTTCGTGATTCCGGTCAGCGAGTCGGTGCGGATCCGCACCGGCGAGCGCGGCGACGAGGCGCTGAGTTGACGCCCCCGGGTTAGCTTGGGGCCGGAGCGGGCCGGGCGAGCGGCGCGGATTCGAGGCGTCCGTCGTCGCGGATCGCGAGCCGCCTGCGGTGAAACTTCTCGATCGCAGCGCGGTGCGCGATGGAAACCCAGGTCGTCTCCGGGAGCTCCCGCTCGAGCAGCGCATAGAGCTGGCCCTCCATGTCGCTGTCGAGCGCGGAGCTCGCTTCGTCCATGAACAGCCACTGCGGCGCGTGGAGCAGCGCGCGCGCGAACGCGATCCGCTGCTGTTCCCCGGGCGAGAGCCGTTGCTCCCAGTGCGCGACTTCGTCGAGCCGCCCCGCCAGGTGGCCCAGGTGGCACGCCTCGAGCCGAGCGCGCAAGACGTCGTCCGAGAAGGCGCCCTCGCTCGCGGGGTACGAGAGCGCGCCGCGCAGCGTGCCGATCGGCAGATACGGCTTCTGCGGCAGGAACAGACACTCACTGGTGTCGGGGCGCTCGATCCGGCCCGCCCCGAACGGCCACAGGCCCGCGATCGCGCGGAACAGGGTGCTCTTGCCGGAGCCCGACGGCCCGCTCACCAGCACCCGCTCACCGCGCTCGAGCTTGGCGTCGACGTTGGAGAGGAGCGCGGTGCCGTTCGGAAGCGAGAGCGTCACGTCCCGCAGCGCGACGGCCTCGATTCCGTTGCCAGCCACGGTAAGCCCCGCGTGCGCGCCCTCTGCGCGAACCGACACGAGCGCGCGCCGGAAGGTGATCAAGCGGTCGACGGTCGCCTTCCACTCGGCGAGGCTCGCGTACGCGCTGATGACCCACGACAGGGCGTCCTGCACCCGGCCGAACGCGTTCGAGATCTGCATCAGTCCGCCGAGCTGGATCTCCTTCGCGAAGAAGCGCGGCGCGGCGACGATGAACGGGAAGAGGGTGGCGGCCTGGTCGTAGCTCGCGGTGAGCGCGCCCAGCTTCTTCTGCCGGCGCATGATCTCCCACCAGTTCTGCCAGACGGACTGGAACAGGTCGCGCAGCCGGCGCCCCTCGTCGGCCTCGCCTCGGTACAGCGCGATCCCCTCCGCGTTCTCGCGGACCCGCACCAGGCCGAAGCGGAAGTTCGCCTCGAAGCGCTGCTGCATGAAGTTCAACTGCACCAGCGGCCGGCCCACGAGATGGGTGACCCAGGTGCCGACGATCGCGTAGCCGAGCGCCGCCCAGACCATGTAGCCCGGGATCACGATCGAGGTGCGCGGCACGTTCCACGAGCCCGACACCGTCCACAGGATCCCGACGAACGAGAACAGCGTGACAACCTGCGAGAGAAGCCCGAGCGAGAGCTCGAGCGTGCCCCCGACGAACAGCTTCAGGTCCTCGGCGATGCGCTGATCCGGGTTGTCGGTGCCCGTCTCGTAGAGAGGCAGCCGGTAGTAGCTGCGCTCGGTCATCCAGTCGCCGACGTACCGGTCGGTGAGCCAGCGGCGCCAGCGGATCTCGAGCATCTGGCGCCAGTACACCTTGTAGACCAGCACGGCGATGTACGTCGCCGCCAGCGCCGCGAAGTAGAGGATCAGCCGCCAGAATGCGTCCTGATCCAGGTTCTGCAGCGCGTCATAGAACTTTTGGTACCAGCTGTTCAGCGCGACGAGGAGGCCCACCTGCGCGAGCGACAGGGCGACCACGATCGCCAGCAGCCCTCGCGCCGGCCACTTCTCGTCGGAGCCCCAATACGGAGCGGCCAGGATCCGGAAGTCGTGCATGAACTCGGTCAGCTTCGCCCACATCGCTCACACTCCTCGGCGGGCCGGAGGGTAGACTCGAGATTGGCGTGGAGGTAGCCATGCGCTGGGAAGGCGAACGCGAGAGCTCGGAGGTCGAGGACCGACGCGGCATGCGGATCGGGCGCGGGGGCGCGCTGATCGGCGGCGGCGGGCTCGTGCTGGTGCTTCTGTTCTCGATGCTCACCGGCGCCGATCCGCGCCAGGTGCTCGAGATCGCGCAGGGCGTCTCCGACGTCGGCGCGGGTCAGACCGAGGCGCAGCCGGGACCCATGGGTGCGCCGACGGACGAGACGGGCCGCTTCGCGGCGGTCGTGCTCGGCTCCACCGAAGACGTCTGGGGCGAGATCTTCGCCGAGAAGGGACGCCGCTACGAGCGACCCCGCCTGGTGTTGTTCTCGGACGCGGTGCAGTCGGCGTGCGGCACGGCTCAATCGGCGGTTGGACCCTTCTATTGCCCGAACGATTCGCAGGTGTACCTCGATCTCTCGTTCTTCCAGGAGCTCGAGCAGCGCTTCGGCGCGCCCGGCGACTTCGCGCGGGCCTACGTGATCGCGCACGAGATCGGCCACCACGTTCAGAACCAGCTCGGCCTGGCGGAGAAGGTCTCGGCGGCGCAGCGAAACGGCTCGCCCGAGGAGGCCAACGCGCTGTCGGTGCGCATGGAGCTGCAGGCCGACTGCCTGGCCGGCGTCTGGGGCAACCGCGCCAACCGCGAACGCGACTGGCTGGACCCCGGCGACATCGAGGCTGGCCTGGCGGCCGCCGCGGCAATCGGCGACGACACCCTGCAGCGCAAGTCGGGCGGCTCGGTGCAGCCCGAGAGCTGGACCCACGGCTCCTCGGCGATGCGCCAGCGCTGGCTGCGCGCGGGTCTCGACAGCGGCGACATCGACGCCTGCCAGACCTTCGAAGACAAGCCGCTCTGAGGCGCTAGCTCGCGTAGCGAGGCGACGACTGCTTCATGAACCGGAGCAGCATGCGCATCGAGGCGACCGCCCTGCCCTGAGGATCGGCGGCGCTCGAGTCGAACCAGAGGTACTCGGTCTTCGGGCTCTGGCCCACCGCGGCGACCCGACCCGTCACGGTGTAGGTCTCGTCGAGCAGGATCGGGCCCCGCTCGTGCGCGATCTCGATCGCGCCGAACAGGCCGACGGCGCGGCCGGTGTGCTCGCGCAGCGCCGCGGTCGGCGCGGCCCAGAGCAGCTCGACCGCGGCCGACGGCGCCGCGATCGGCCCGCCCCACGGCGAGCGGCCGGTGTACCAGTCGAGCGGTCCGCTGCAGAGGCCGTCCGCGATGCGCTTCGCCTGGCGCTCGGGGCCGAGCCGGACCTTGGTCTCGCCGAGCGTCATGCCGGACGAGAGCGCCGCCAGGATGCGCAGCTCGGCGGGGTCGCACGGGCGCAGGTCGCGGGTGCGCAGGGCGCTCTGCGAGAAGTCGCCGAGCGAAGCGGTGCCCTCGCACACGTCCATCCCGTCCTCGCGCTTCATGAAGACACGGATCTGCGTCGACCCGCTCTCCGGCTCTTCGGCGAACGCGCGCACGGCCTCGCGGTCGACCGTGGCGTTCAGGAAGTACAGCGAGAGCGCGCCGGTCTCGAAGAAGCGCGGCCCGAACGCGCGCAGCAGGACCGGCGGGAACGCGTCCATGTGCACGCTGCCAGCGACCGTGCCGCCCCGGAAGCCGAGCTTCGACGCGGTCGCGTCGTCGTGGATGCTGCCCTTCTGTTCCGCCGCACCGTTGCGCGCCTGCCGGAGCTCGCCTTCGAGGATCGTCATGGGCGGATTGTACGCCCGCCGCGGTATCCTTCGGCAATGAAGCTCGACTACCCCGTCTTCGACGCCGACAACCACTACTACGAGGCGCTCGACGCGTTCACCCGCCACCTCGACCCGCAGCTCGGGCCGCCGCTGCGTGCAGTGGGCGGAGATCGACGGCCGCAAGTACCACGTGGTCGGCGGGCCGGGTCAGCCACGCGGTCGTGAACCCGACCTTCGACCCGATCGCCAAGGCCGGCGCGATGCACGACTACTTCCGCGGCAACCCGAACGGGCAAGTCGCCGCTCGAGTTCCTGCGCGAGCGCGAGCCGATCCCGGCCGAGTACCGCGACCGCGACGCGCGCATCGCCGTGATCGACGAGCAGGGCCTCGAGGCGATCTGGCTGTTCCCGACGCTCGGCATCCTCTACGAGGAGCTGCTGAAGCACGACATCGAGGCGGTCACGCTCACCTTCCGCGCGTTCAACCGCTGGCTCGACGAGGACTGGGGCTTGCACTACCGGGACCGCATCTTCGCCGCGCCGTACATCTCGCTCTGCGACCTCGACTGGGCGATCCGCGAGCTCGAGTGGGCGCTCGCGCGCGGCGCGCGCGTCGTCGTGCATGCGGCCCGCGCCCGCCTGGACCGCCAGCGGCCCGCGCTCGCCGGGCGACCCGCGCTTCGACCCGTTCTGGGCGCGCGTGAACGAGGCGGGCATCACGCGTCGTCGTGCACGCCGGCGACAGCGGCTACTCGCGCAACGGCTACGCGCGCGACGGCTTCGGCGCGAGCTTCGGCGGCGGCGGCTGGGAGCCCTCGATCAAGTCGTTCAACATCGAGCGCGCCGCGCACGACTTCCTCATCACGCTCGTCTTCGACAAGCTCTTCGACCGCTTCCCGAACCTGCGCGTCGCCTCGGTCGAGAACGGCTCCGACTTCCTCGCCGACCTGTTCAAGAAGCTGCGCCAGACCGCAGCAGAAGATGCCGGGCTACTTCGCGGAGGACCCGGTCGAGACGTTCCGGCGCCACGTCTGGATCAACCCGTTCTGGGAGGACGACGTGCACGAGGTCGTCGAGCTGATGGGCGCCGAGCGCGTGATCTTCGGCTCCGACTGGCCGCACATCGAGGGCATGCCGCAGCCGCTCGACTACGTCGCCGAGCTCGCGGCGTTCGACGACGACGGCGAAGCGGCGCATCCTGCGCGACAACGCGCGCGAGCTGAACGCGCCGCGCCCGCTCTGATGGCGGAGCCGCGCGCCCCGCAGCTCTACGGGCTCGGCACCTCCGTCTACGCCGAGCGCGACGGCAAGATCCTGGTGCTGAAGCGCGCCGGCGGCGCGGCGAGCGGCGCATGGTACACACCGGGCGGTGTCCTCGATCCCGGGGAGACGCCGGCGGAGTGTGCGAGCCGGGAGCTCTTCGAGGAGGCGGGCCTGGCGCCGACGAGCCCGCTCGAGCTGGTCGGGCTGATCCCGATGCACGTCTACGGCGCCGACAGCTTCATCATCGCGTACGCCTGCGAGTGTCGGGACGGCGAGGTGAAGCTCAGCCACGAGCACACGGCCTCGCGCTGGATCGATCCGCTCGAGTACCGGGAGCGCTACTTCGCGGCCGCGGGCATCGAGAAGCTGCGCGCGGTCGAGCCGCGCATCGCCGAGCTCGCCGCCGCGGTGCGGCACGGCATCGACGAGTACCTCGCGTGGCGGGCGCGCCGCGGGTGAGGCGCGCTCCGGCGCTCGCGATCAGCGCGCTGGCCTGGCTCGTCGGCGTTCCGCTCGCGCACGGCGTGATCCCCTGGGCGCTCTCGCTGGTCGGCCCGCGCTTCGGCTGGAGTGACGGCGCGCCATCCGCCTGGAACGGAGTGGGGCTCATCGCCGTGGCGCTCGGCGCGGGGCTGCTCGCCTGGGTCGCGCTGACCGGCCTCGCAAACCTGCGCGAGCTGCCCGAGACCGTGGAGCTCGACTGGACGCCGAAGCTGTTCCTCGCAAGCGGCCCCTACGCGTACACGCGCAACCCGATGTACGTCGGCGAGCTCTCGCTCTGGCTCGGCTGGGCGATCTGGTTCGGCAGCCCGCTGGTTGCCTGCGGCGCGGCGCTCCTGTTCGCCGCGATGAGCCGCCTCGTGCGACGCGAAGAGGCGGACCTCGCGGCGCGCTTCGGAGACGCGGCGCGCCGCCACGCGGAGTCCGTGCCGCGCTGGCTGGGACGGCGGCGACACTCTTCACACCCGTGACCGCGAACGGTGTCATGATGCGGCATGCTCGACCCCGCGCTGATCGACGCGCTCTACGGCGGCGCGCTCGACGCCAGCGCGTGGGCCGGCGCGCTCGACCGGATCCGCGAAGTGACGGGCGCGAGTGGCGCCCGGGTCGAGCTCGGCCGCGCCGGCGCCGGCTCCGCGCAGAAGCGAACCCTCGGCGAGAGTCGGATCACGGTGCGCCGCGGCGCGCGCCGCGCGGTCTGCACGCTCCACGGCGCCGTCCGGGACGACGGTGACTGCGCCGAGGCGCTGGCGCACGTGCGCCGCGCGCTGGCGCTCGCGCTGCGGATCGCCGAGCTGCGGGAGCGCGCCGTGCCCTGCGATCTCTCCGAGGGCGTCATCATCGCCGATGGCGAAGGCCACGTGCTCGCGGCCGACGCGCCGGCGCGCAAGCGGCTGGCCGGAGCCACCGAGATTCCGCTGGGCGACCTGTCTCGTTGCGCGTCCGAGCCCGGGGTGGGCGCGCGCTCGCTCACGCGCGGCGCCGATCCGAACTCGCGGCAGGCCCCGGCGTTCGTCCTCTCCGTCGCCGATCTTCGTCGCGCCGCGGCGCTCCCGATCGACGGGACGGGGGCGCGTTACTCCCTGACGGCCGCCGAGGCGCGGCTGGCCGCGCACCTCACGGGCGGGGAGACGATCGCCCAGCTCTCGGAGGCGCTCGGGATCTCGCTCGCCGCCGCGCGCAATCAGCTCCGCTCCCTGTTCGCGAAGACCGGCACTCACCGCCAGGTCGAGCTGGTCGCTCTGTTCGCGCACATTCCCGGCATACTGCGCCCGTGAAAGTCGGCGTCCTGCAGTTCTTCTCGTGGACGGGGCGGGTTCCGCTCGAGACCGTCTACGCGCGCGCCTTCGAGCGGATCGCGATCATGGACGAGGCCGGCTACGACGCGGTGTGGCTCGCCGAGCACCACTTCAGCACCTACAGCGTGTGCCCCTCGACGACGCTGATGGGCGCCCACGTGGCGGCGCGCACGAAGCGCCTGCGCATCGGCACGGCGGTGACGC
This sequence comes from uncultured delta proteobacterium, assembly GCA_963707945.1. Taxonomy (GTDB): domain Bacteria; phylum Myxococcota_A; class UBA9160; order SZUA-336; family SZUA-336; genus VGRW01. Next base: position 260,644 of record CAVPRM010000003.1, on the reverse strand, counting down.
TCGCCGCGCTCTACCAGCCGCTTCGCCTCGCCGAGGAGCTGGCGCTGCTCGACGTGCTCTCGGGCGGCCGGCTCGCCTGGGGCGCGGGCCGCGGCTTCGACCCGCGCGAGTTCCGCGCCTTCGCCGTGCCCGTCGAGGAGAGTGCTGCGCGCATGCAGGAGTGCGTCGAGATCGTGCTCGCGGCGTGGCGCGAGGAGAAGCTCAGCCACCGCGGCCGCCACTTCGAGTTCAGCGACGTCCAGGTGCTGCCCAAGCCGCTGCAGCGGCCGCACCCGCCGGTGTGGCTCGCCGCATCGTCGCCCGAAGCCGTGGTGCGCGCGGCGAAGCGGGGCTACTCGATCCTGCAGGACCCCCACTCGTCGCACGTCGAGATCGGACGCAAGCGCGCTCTTTATCTCGAGACGCTCGCGGCGAGCGGCCACGCCGTCGCCGGGCGCGAGCTGCCGATCGCGCGCCTGCTCGCGGTGGCGCCCACCGACCGCGAGGCCGAGGAGGTCGCGCGCGCGGGGGCACAGTGGACGGTCGGCTCCTACGCCGGTCCGATGGGCGACGTGTCGCCCGAGGCGCGGGTCGAGAGCTACGTGCGCGACGTGGTCCTGCACGGCTCGCCGGAGAAGCTCGTCGAGCGGATCGCCGAGCTGCGCGAGACGATCGGCCTCGACTACCTGATGTGCGCGCCGCTCTCGCACGCGTCGTTCACGCTCTTCACCGACCGCGTGCTGCCAAAGCTCACTTAGCTACGCTCGCCTGCGGCTCGCTGCGCGCTGCGCCGTCGCGTTGATCATCTGTGAGCTCGAGAAGAGATCCGGATCGATCAGCGCGGGGCAAGGGTCGCCAGTCGCTCGGTCGCGGTGACGTAGTCCTCGACCAGGTCGTAGATCACCTCGCGGCAGGAGCGGATCTCCTTCATCAGCCCCACCGTCTGCCCCACGGGGTTGAACGCGACCCGCTGCGCCTGACCCGAGCCGGCATAGCGGCTGGTTCGCGCGATCGCGTCCATCGTCACCATTCCCTGCAGCGGCATGCCGAGCGGCTCGGGCGAGTCGGGCTGCGCCCAGGCCTCGGTCCAGTCGTTCTTCAGCATGCGGCAGGGCTTCCCCGTCCAGGAGCGCGAGCGCACCGTGTCTTCACTCGTCGCGCGCAGGTACGACTCGATCTGCGCGGGCTCCGCCTCGGCCTCTTCGACCGTGAGCCAGAGCGAGCCCGTCCAGACGCCCTGCGCACCCATCGCAAGAGCGGCCGCAATCTGCCGGCCGGTGCCGATCCCGCCGGCGGCGAGCACGGGCACGGGCGCGACCGCGTCGATCACCTGCGGCCAGAGAACGAGGCTGCCGATCTCGCCGGTGTGACCGCCGCCCTCGGTGCCCTGCGCGATGATGATGTCGATCCCCGACTTTGCGTGGCGCACGGCCTGGTGCACGCGCCCGCACAGCGCCGCGACCAGACGGCCGCTCTTGTGCACCTGGTCGATCACGTCCTGAGGCGGCGTGCCGAGCGCGTTCGCGATCAGCCGCACCTTCGGGTGCTTCAGCGCGACCTCGACCTGCGGCGCGGCGGTCGCGGCGGTCCAGCCCAGCAGCTCGCGCGCGCGGTTCTCGGGCGGCAGCTCCGGGACGCCGTGGTCGGCGAGCAGCTTCGCTGCGAACTCGCGGTGGCGCAGCGGGATCATCTCGCGCAGGTGCTCCTCGAGCTTCGCCGGATCGATCTCGCCCATGCCCTCGTACTTCTGCGGGATCACGAGGTCCACGCCGTACGGCTTGTCGCCGACGTGCTCGTCGATCCAGCGGCACTCGACCTCGAGCTGCTCGGGCGAGAAGCCCACCGCGCCCAGCACGCCAAAGCCGCCCGCCTGCGAGACAGCAGCCACTACGTCGCGGCAGTGGGTGAAGGCGAAGATCGGGAATTCGATGCCGAGTCGGTCGCAGAGCTCTGTGCGCATGAGTCCTCCGGAGGGTCCGCGCGGATGATACAACCTTCCGGTGTCCCTACGGAATCCGCGGCCCGCGCTCAGGCTCTGCGCCTGCCTCCTCGCCGTGCTCCTGTCGGGCTGCGCGTGGTTTCGGCCGGCGCAGGCGCCGGCGCCGGCGCCAGCTCCAGCGCCGGAGGCGCGCGATCTCGAGGTCACGGCGACGGCCTTCAACTCGGCGCGAGGCCAGACGGATTCGAGCCCCACGATCACGGCGTTCGGGCTCCGGCTGCAGCCGGGCATGCGGATCGTGGCCGTCTCGCGCGACCTGGAGGCGCTCGGCCTGACCGACGGCGTGCGCATCCGGGTCGAAGGGCTCGACGGAGACTGGCGCGTCGGCGACCGGATGCACGAGCGCTGGAAGCGCAAGATCGACATCTACTTCGGCGACGACGCCGAGGCCGCCAAGCGCTGGGGGAAGCGGCGCGTCCGCATCCGCTGGTAGCATCGAGGCTTGCAGGGGTGAGGTCTCGATGGACCTGATGAGCGGCTCGGCCGCGCTCGCCTTCGCCGCGTGGCTCTACTTGGTGTTGGCGCACGGGCGCTTCTGGCTCGGCGACCAGCGGCTCGACGGCCGCGCTCCCGCGCCCGCGCGCTGGCCCGACGTGGTGGCGGTCGTGCCGGCGCGCGACGAAGCGGACCTCGTGCCGCGCACCTTGGCGGCGCTGCTGGGCCAGGAGTACGCGGGGCGCTTCCGCGTCGTGCTGGTCGACGACGAGAGCGGAGACGGCACCGCCAAGGCCGCGCGCGACACCGCCGCGGCTCACCCGCGCGGCGAGCGGCTCTCGGTCGTCGCGACCGCGCCGCGCCCGAGTGGCTGGGTCGGCAAGATGTGGGCGGTCGAGACGGGAGTGCGCGCGGCCAGCGCCGAGCCGCCGGACTGGTGGTGGCTCACCGACGCGGACGTGGAGCAGGCGCCGGACACGCTCGCGCGCCTGGTCGCGAAGGGCGAGGCCGAACGGCTCGACCTCGTGTCGCTGATGGTGCGGCTCGATCCCGGGCGGGGCTGGAACGCTCTGCTGGTACCGGCGTTCGTCTACTTCTTCCAGCAGCTCTACCCGTTCCCGCGCGTGAACGATCCGCGCGCGCGGACCGCGGCGGCGGCGGGTGGCTGCGTGGTCGTGCGCAGCGACGCGCTCGCGCGCGCGGGCGGGATCGCAGCGCTGCGCGGCGAGGTGATCGACGACTGCGCGCTCGGCCGCGCGGTGAAGCGCGGCGGACCGATCTGGCTCGGCCTGGCCGAGCGCGAGGCCTCGGTGCGCCCGTACCAGCGGCTCGGCGACGTCTGGAACATGGTGGCGCGCAGCGCCTACACCCAGCTGCGTCACTCGGCACTCCTGCTGGCCGGGACCGTTGCGGGGCTCGCCCTGCTCTACGGGGTTCCGGTGCTCGCCGTGCTCGGCTGGCCGCTGCACCGGGACTCAGTGAGCGCCGCGCTCGGGGCCGGCGCCTGGGCGCTGCAGGCCGCGTCGTTCCTGCCCACGCTCGCGCTCTACCGGCGCTCGCCTTGGCTGTCGCTCGCGCTGCCCGCGGCCGGCGCGCTCTACGCCGCAATGACCGTCGACTCGGGGCTCCGCCACTGGCGCGCGCGCGGCGCGACCTGGAAGGGCCGCGCAGGCGCAGGCGGGAGCTAGGGGCCAGGTAACTTCCGTCCAAGACGATCCCGGCAGCTGGTGCCTACCGTTCTGCCGACCTATCGGAGGACAATCCATGGCGCAGACCCTCGATCTCTCGACGACCTTCATCCATCTCGCCGACGGGGGCGCTGCGGAGCCCGTGAAGGTCACGCCCGCGCTCTGGAGTGGGAGCGCGAAGGGGACGCACTACGACCGCCTGGTGGGCGCGTTCGACTTCAGCTCTTCGCGGGATCTCCACTCGTCCATGCAGGAGGTGCATCCGCAGGCGGACGAGGTGCTCTTGCTGCTCTCAGGCGCGATCGACGTGGTTCTCGAAGAAGCCGACGCAGAGCGGACCATCGCCCTCGAGGCCGGCCAGGCGGCGATCGTGCCGCGCGGCGTCTGGCACCGGCTCGTCATGCGCCAGCCGGGAAGGCTGGTGTTCATCAACAGCCGCACGAACATGCAGAGCCGATCCCGGCGAACTCAAGGGTCCTGACTCGGGGAGCGCCGTCATGCTCTCAGCAGCGGGAGCCGGCGCACGCCGCGCGCGGCGCCCTCGCGCCACTCGAGGCGCTCGTCGGCAAGCTCCAGGCGAGGCAACGCGCGCAGGAGCGCCGCGAGCGCTATCCGCACCTCGAGCCGAGCGAGCCAGGCGCCCAGGCACAGGTGGATGCCGCCGCCGAAGCCGACCTGCGCACGAGAGTCGCGCGCGACGTCGAAGCGGTCCGGGTCGGCGAACGCTGCCGGATCGCGGTTCGCGGAGCCGAGCACCGGGACGATGTGCGCGCCGCGCGGAATTGCGACGCCGCCGATCTCGACCGGCTCGAGCGCGAAGCGCTGCGAGCGCTGCACGGGCGGGTCGAACCGGAGAATCTCCTCGACGGCGCTTGCGAGGAGAGCCGGGTCGGCGCGCAGGCGCGCGCACTCGGCGGGATGGCGGATCAGCGCGAGCACCCCGTTCGCAATCGCATGGACGGTCGTCGCGAAGCCGGCGCCGAAGATCAGGATCGCCGTAGCGATCGCCTGCTTGCGCTCGGCCTCGTCTGCCGCCACCACGCGCTCGAACAGGCGCGCGACCTCCTGCGCCGCGGCCGCGGCGCGGGGAAGCTGGCTGCGGCTCCCGCCGAACACCGGCTCCATTCCGCGCATGGCCTCCACGAAGGTCGCCCGCTCGTCGGCCGGAATCCCCAGCACCTCCGCGATCGCCCCCGAAGTGAGCGGCAGGGCGAAACCGGCGAGCAGGTCGAAGCTCCCTCCGGCGCGAAGCGCTTTCTCGAGGAGCCCCTCTGCGCTTTCGGCGACCAAGCCCTCGAGCCGCGCCAGCGCGCGCGGCCGGAACATCGGACTGAGCGGCACGCGCAGCTCGGTGTGGCGCGGCGGGTCCTGGAACAGCAGCCAGGAGTCGACCATCTCGACCAGCCCGCGCAGCGGCTCGGGCAACGCCGGTGCCGCCGAGCGTCCCGGCGCGACCCGGTGCCAGTCGCGGCCGAGCCGCGGGTCGCGCAGCGCCGCCAACACGTCGGCGTGGCGGAAGAGGAACCACTGCTCCGGGAAGATGGGGTTCGCGGTGGGCGCCCGGTGCACCGGGTCCGTCTCCCGGAGGCGCGCGTAGTGCGGGTACGGGTTGGCCACGATCTCGGGGTGGGTGAAGTCGAAGAACATGCGGGCAGCCTAGCGAGAGGCGCACGAAAGATTGAGACTGACCGATCGAAACGCTACACTGTTGAATGTAGAGTACCTCGAGTGCTCCCTCGTCCCCCGGCGGGTGTACGATTGCCTCCCAGGAGGCAGGCCCATGCCCGAGCTCGATCTCGTGATTCGTGGGGGGACGGTGGTCGACGGGACGCGCTATCCGGCGTTCCGAGCCGACGTCGGCATCCGGGGCGGTCGCATCGCGAAGATCGGCCGCATCGGATCGACCGAGGCGAAGCGCACGCTCGACGCCGACGGCCTGATCGTCGCGCCCGGCTTCGTCGACCTGCACACCCACTACGACGCGCAGATCCAGTGGGATCCGTGGTGCTCGATCTCGGGCTGGCACGGGGTGACCTCGGTCGCGCTCGGGAACTGCGGCTTCGGCTTCGCGCCGGTGCGCCCGGCCGAGCGCGAGCGCGCCATGCTCACCATGTCGCGGCTCGAGGCGATCCCGATGGTCTCGATGCGCGAGGGCATGCTCTGGGACTGGGAGACCTTCCCGCAGTGGCTCGACACGCTGGCGCGGATCCCCAAGGGCGTGAACTGCCTGACCTACCTGCCGCTTGCGCCGCTGATGGTCTACGCGATGGGGCTTGCGAACGCGAAGACGCGCAGCGCGACCGGGAGCGAGATGGCCGAGATGCTGCGGCTGCTCGACCAGGCCATGGACGCCGGAGCGCTCGGCTGGTCCGCGCAGCGCACGGGCGCGCACTCGATTCAGGCCGACTACGACGGCACGCCGATGGTGACGGACACGATGAGCGAGGACGACCTGCTCGCCTTCGCGCGCGCGCTCGGCCGCCGCGGCGAGGGCTTCATCCAGCTCACCAACGCGACCGGCGACCTGCAGAAGGACTTGAAGCTCTGCGAGGACGTCGCGCTCGCCGCGGGCCGGCCGGTGCTCTTCAACGTGGTGCTCGCGGTGACCGAGCTGCCCTGGGTCCACAAGATGTTCGTGGACTGGCTGGCGAGCTGTCACGCGCGCGGCATCCCGATGTTCGGCCAGGCCAACTCGATCCGCGCGCCGTTCCGCTTCACGCTCGAGGACTGGAACCTGTTCGACTCGAGCCCCGCCTGGAACAAGGCGCTGACCGGCACGCACGACGAGAAGAAGCGCAAGCTCGCCGACCCGGAGCTGGTGCGCGCGATGGCCGCGGAGTCGGACGCCGGCATGCTGCAGACGCCGATCCTCGGCGGGCCGATCTCCGGCCACGTGTTCGAGGGCGCGAAGAACGCGCCCGAGCTCGACCGTTACATCGGCCAGTCCGTCGGCGAGATCGCGGGCGCGCTCGGCGTGCACCCGGTCGAGGCGATGGTGCAGCTCTCGCTCGCGAGCGACCTCAGTGCCGGCTTCCTCACCAAGAGCGCGACCAGCGACAACGCCGAGTTCGTGGGCGAATTGCTCGCCTCGCCCTACGTCATCCCCGGCGTCTCCGACGGCGGCGCGCACACGAAGTTCCTGACTTCGGGCTCGTACACGACCGACACGCTCGCGTGGCTGGTGCGCGACACGAAGCGCATGACGCTCGAGGACGCGCACTACAAGCTCTCGTACCTGCCGGCGCGAGCCGCCGGCTTCCGCGACCGCGGCTGGCTCGCCGAAGGCCTGCCCGCGGACGTCGTGGTCTACGACCTCGCGCGGCTGAAGCGGCTGCCCGACTGGTGGGACTCCGAAGTCGTGCACGACTTCCCGGGCGGCGAGTGGCGGCGCATCCAGCGCGCCGAGGGCTACCACTGGACGATCGTGAACGGCGAGATCACGTTCGAGAACGGGAAGTGCACCGGGGCCGTGCCGGGGAAGCTACTTCGCCACGGCCAGGCTTAGCACCTCGTCGACGGACCACTGGTCGTCGGCGTGCTCGCCGTACTTGCAGGCGATCATTCGACCATCGCGCGCGATGAGGAAGTCGCCGGGCAGGCCGAGCCGTCCGCCGCGGGGGTTCGCAGCGGGAGGCCGCTGCTGCCCGGTGAGCATCGCCGCCGTTCCGAGCGTGACGGCGCGCAGGATCGGCAGCCACGCGCGCGGGTCGAGCAGCGCGCGCGGCGACGACTCGACCCCGAGCTCGGCGTAGAGGCGCTTGTCGGGGTCGGCGATGAGCGGGAACGGGAACTCGCTCGCGTGTGGCGCGAGCTCCTCGGCGGGCGAGTGGAACACCACGACCTCGCGAATCCCGGCGGCCGCGATCTCCGCCTGCCGCCGCACGAACGAGCGCAGGTGCAGATGGCAGATCGGACAGCCCGCGAAGCGCCGCAGCTGCAGGTGGACAAGGCCGTCTTGGTTCGGAACGCGAACCCGCTCGCCCGAAACGGCGGCGAGCTCGCGCGGCCGGAAGACGTCGCCCGGAGCGAACACCGCCCGCGAGACTAGCAGGCGCGTGACCTCGAGCGCCCTCGTGCGTTCTTCTATGCAAAGGAGAACGAAGCCGATGTCCCAAGCTCGCCAAGCCTGTACCCCGTACCTGTGCTGCCGCGGCGCTCCCCGCGCGCTCGAGTTCTACGAGAAGGCGTTCGGCGCCGAGATCCGCCAGCGCTACACCGCGCAAGATGGACGCATCGGCCACGCCGAAATCGCCATCGAGGGCTCGACGATCTTCCTCGCGGACGAGTGGCCCGAGGAAGGCGTCTTCAGCCCCGAGAAGTACGGCGGAAGCCCGGTCACGGTCTTCCTACTGGTGAAGGACGTCGACGCATTCGTGCAGCGCGCCGCCGCCTCGGGCGGACGCATCGAGCGGCCGCCGAAGAACGAGCCTCACGGCGACCGCGCCTCCACCTTGCGCGACCCGTTCGGCCACCGCTGGTTCGTCGCGACGCCGATCGAGCTTCCACCATTCGGTGTCGAGCGAAGCCTGGGCAGCGCTCGCCGCCTGCGCCTCGCCGTAGCTCGCGGGCACCTCCACGGGCGGGCGCGCGTAGTCGGGGCCGAGCAGGCAGCCGGAGGCGGCGCTCGCCGCCGCGAGAGCGAGCGCGACCGCCCAGCGCGGAGGGCGCTTCACGGCTTGGGCGCCGCCGGCTCGACCGGCTCGACCGTCGTCCCGGCGACCAGCGCCGCAGACGGCGTGGTGACGACCTTCTCGCCGCCGTCGATGCCTGAGGCGATCTCGATCTCCGAGCCGAAGTCGCGCCCGAGCACGACCGGGCGGAGCTCGAGCGCCTGGTCCGCGCCGACCACCATCAGCCGCGTTCCCTCGGCGTCGAAAACGACGGCGCTCGCGGGCACGCGCCAGCGCGTGCCCACCCGCTGGCCCTGGAACGACGCCTGGACGTACATGCCGGGCTTCAGCTTCCCGTCCGCGTTGGGGATGTCGATCTCGGTCAGCATCGTTCCACCGCGAGCAGCTGGCCCGCCTTCACGCTGTCGCCGATGTCGACGAGCCGCTGCTCTAGGTAGCCGTTCACCCGCGCGTAGAGGGTCGCCTGCTGGAACGGCTGGGTCGATCCGGGCAGGGTCAGGTCCGAGGCGGGAGCCGGATGCGGCTTGACGACGGCGACCATCGGCCGCGCGCTCACCAACGCCGCGGCGGAATCCGCGAGCTCGAAGCGCGCGCGGACGCGCGGCACGATGCCGACGACGAGCAGGACGAGAAAGCCGAGGCCCAGCGCGAACAGCGCGGGGTTGGCGCGCGCCCGGGTCGCCGTGCGCCGTACGAGCGAGCGGAGGTCCGAAGGAGTCGCGGCGTCGCTCACGCACCCTCCACGGGCTTCGGCGTCCGCCGGCGGAGCAGGCTGTACATCAAGGGTACGAAGAACAGGGTATACGCCGTGGCCAGCGTCAGTCCGCCGATCACCGCGCGGCCGAGCGGAGCGTTCTGCTCACCGCCTTCCCCCAGTCCGAGCGACATCGGCAGCATGCCGATCAGCATCGCGAGCGCCGTCATCAGCACCGGGCGCAGGCGCGTCCGGCCCGCGGACAGCGCGGCGTGCTGCGCGTCGAGGCCGCGCGTGCGCTCCTCGTTCGCGAACGTGATCAACAGGATGCTGTTCGCGGTGGCCACGCCGATCGCCATGATCGCCCCCATCAGCGACGGCACGTTGATCGTGGTGCCGGTGGCGAACAGCGACCAGACGATCCCCGCCAGCGCGCCCGGCAGCGCCATCAGGATGATGAGCGGATCGATCCACGACTGGAAGTTGACGACCATCAGGAAGTAGACGAGCAGGATCGCGAAGGCAATCCCGAGCCCGAGGCCGACGAACGCCTCGTTCATGCTCTGCACCTGCCCGCGCATCGACGATGGTGCTCGCCTTCGAGACCTTGCCCTGGAACTCGGCGACGACCTTGGAGACCGCGTCGGCGACCGCTGCCCAGGTCGGTTCCCTGCACGTTCGCAAACACGTCGAAGACCGGCTGCACGTTGTAGTGGTTCAGCGCGACCGGCGTCGTCGTGCGCCGACCGAGGCGAGATTGCTGAGCAGCACCGGCGAGCCCGAGGGCCCGAACGAGACCGGCGTGTTCTGCAGCGCGCCGATCGTGTCCATCCGGTGCTGCGGGGTCTGGATGACGACCGGGATAGCTGCACGCCGTTCTTCGGGTTCAGCCAGTAGTTCGTGCCGGTCGTGCCGTTCCCGGTCAGCGAGATCAGGAGGCTCTGCGCGACGTCGCGCTGGCTCAGCCCGCTCTCGCAGCGCGAGCGTGCGATCGACGTCGAACGCGAGCCGCGGCGACCGTCGACCACCTGGTGGACGTGCACGTCCACCGCGCCGGGAATCGCGCGCAGCCGCTCCGCGATCTGACCCGCCGCCTTGAAGTTCGCGTCCTGCTCGGCGTTCGGGCCGCTGATCTGCACGTCGATCGGCGCGGGCAGCCCGAAGTTCAGGATCTGCGCTGACCATGTTCGCCGGCTGCGCGAAGAAGCTGACCTCGGGGAACTCGCGCGGCAAGCACGGCGCGGAGCTGCTTCAGGTAGTCGGGGGTCGGCCCGTGCCCCGGCTTCAGCGACACCAGGATCTCGCCCTCGGCGGCGGAGAGCGTCGCGCTGTCGGTCAGCGCCAGGTTGATGCCGTTCGGCACGCCGAGGTTGTCGAGGATCACCGCGATCTCGTCGGCCGGGATCACCGTGCGGATTCGATCCTCGACGCGCTGGGCGTAGTGCTCGGTCTCCTCGAGGCGCGTCCCGGTCGGCGCGCGGAAGTGGATCCGGAGCTGTCCCGCGTCGACGTAGGGAAAGAAGTCGCGCCCGACGAAGGGCACCAGCACGAGCGACCCGGCGGCGAAGGCGCCGAAGCCGAGCAGGAACGCGCGGCGCTTTCCGAGCGCCGTCGCGAGCGCGCGCTCGTAGACGTGCTGCAGCCGGTCGAAGCGCGTCGTGCACGCGCCGGTGCAGGCGTCCGATCGGGCCGAGCGGCGCGCCCTGCGCTTCGGCCGCGCTCGCGCTCGAGCTCGGCTGGCAGCAGGTACATCACCATCGTCGGGATCAGCGTGCGCGAGAGCAGATAGCGAGGCCAGCATCGCCGCGACCACCGAGAGCGCCAGCGGCGAGAACAGCGAGCCCACGCACCCCGCCGAGCGCGAACACCGGCACGAACACGATGCAGATCGACAGCGTCGAGACGAACGCGGCGACCGCGATCTCCTGCGCGCCGTCGAGGATCGCCTGCCGGATCGGTTTGTGCAGCGCGAGGTTGCGGTGGATGTTCTCGATCTCGACCGTGGCGTCGTCCACCAGGATGCCGACCGCCAGCGCCATCCCGCCCAGCGTCATCACGTTCAGCGTCTGGTGGAACAGCTTCAGCACCAGGATCGAGACAGAGGATCGACAGCGGGATCGAGGTCGCCACGATCACGGTGCTGCCGCGGGCTGCCGAGGAACAACAGGATCATCAGCGCCGTGAGGCCGGCCGCGATCGCGCCCTCGCGCAGCACATCGCTGATCGCGGCGCGGACGAAGATCGACTGGTCGAAGAGCAGGTCCGCCTTCAGCGCCGGCGGCATGCCGGCCAGGATCTTCGGCATGAGGTCCTTCACGCCCTGCACCACCGCGAGCGTCGACGCGCTGCCGCTCTTCAGCACCGAGAGCATCACCGCGTGGTGCCCGTCGCGGCGGATCAGGTTCGTCTGCGGCGCGAAGCCGTCGTGCACGTGCGCGACGTCGCGCATCTTCACGACCGCGCCGTTCGTCCGCCTTCACCGGCAGCTCGTCCAGGTCGGCGAGCACCGCCGGGCTGCCGTTCAGCGCCACGTCGTACTCGCGCGGGCCCATCTTCGCCGTGCCGGCCGGCAGGATCACGTTCTGGTTGTTCAGCGCGTTGACCACGTCCTGCGGCGACAGACCGCGCGCGTAGAGCGCGTCGGCGTCGAGGTCCGCCATGATCTGGCGCGACTTGCCGCCGTAGGCCGGCGGAATCGACGCGCCGCTGCACCGTGACGAGCTGCGTGCGGATGAAGCTCGTGCCCAGGTCGTTCAGCTCCTGCTCGGCAGAGCGTGTCGCTGCTGAGGCCGATCATCAGGACCGGGACGCTCGCGGCGTTGTACTGCAGGATCAGCGGCGGAGTGATGCCGGCGGCAGCGGTCGCAGCAGCGTCTGCGAGATCGCGTTGATCTGCGCGACCCCCGCCTCGACCTTCGCCCCCGGCTGGAAGAAGACCTTGATCACGCTGACCCCGCGCAGCGTCTGCGACTCGATGTGCTCGATGTCGTTCACCGTCGTGGTCGATGGCGCGCTCGACGATGGTCGTGATGCGGTTCTGCATCTCGTCGGGAGCCAGCCCGCCGTAGAACCAGACCGACGAGACCACCGGGATGTCGATCACCGGGAAGATGTCGGTCGGCATCGTGACGATGGAGACCACGCCCAGCACCCCGATCAGCATGGCCATCACGACGAACGTGTAGGGCCGCCGCAGGGCGAGACGAACGATCCACATCTTCTAATCGGTCTCCGTCCTCAGACGCGCGCCGGCCGGCGGCGTTTCGAGCCTGTCGCTGAGACCCTCGAGCCCCTGCCCCGGTTTACAGGACCGGGGTACTCCGACGCCTACGGCGCTCGCTTCGAGCACCAGGTTGAACGGCGTCTCGGTGGCCCGGCGGATTCGCGTGAATCCGCCCTTGATCAGCACGTCGCGCAGCCGTGCCTCGCCGGCCTGCGCGCCGAGCGCCGCGCCGACTTCCTGGGAGAGCGACGCCTGGGTGCACACCAGGGTCGACACCGAGTAGAAGAGCCGGCCCAGCGGGTGCAGGTTTTCGTGGACGTGATAGCGCGGCGCCCACTTCTTGGGAGAGCGAGGCTTGCGTGCAGACGAGCGTCGAGACCGAGTAGAAGAGGCGCCCGAGCGGGTGCAGGTTCTCGTGCACGTGGTCGCCGGCGCGCGGTTCGACGAGCAGCCAGGTGCCGTCCTGGCCGAGCGACTGGCGCACGTGCGCGGCGGCGCCGACCGGGTCGCCCATGTCGTGCAGACAGTCGAAGCACGCGACCAGGTCGTAGCTGCCGGGGAAGCTCTTCGCGCTCGCGACCTCGAACTTCGCCCGGTCGGCGACGCCGGCCTCCGTCGCGCGCTCGCGCGCGCGCTCGATCGAGGGCGGGTGGTAGTCGAAGCCGACGAAGGTCGAGCGCGGGTACGCCTTCGCGAGAATGATCGTCGACGCACCGTGACCACAGCCCACGTCGGCGACGCGCGCGCCCGCTTCGAGCTTCGCCTTCACGCCGTCCAGCGCGGGAATCCACTCCGAGACCAGGTGCGCGTTGTAGCCTGGCCGGAAGAAGCGCTCCGTTCCGAGGAACAGGTCGGGATCGTGCTCGTGCCAGCCGACGCCCTTCCCCGTGCGGAATGCCTCGAGCACCTTGGGCGTGGCGCGAATCGCCGCGCCCATGCCCTGGAAGCCGCCGAGCACGCAAGCGGGGCTGTTCTCGTCGGTCAGCGCGACCGCATGCTCGGCCGAGAGCGAGTAGCGGCTCGTCGCCGGGTCGTAGTCGATGTAGCCGGCCGCCGCCTGCCCGGCGAGCCATTCGCGCACCGAACGCTCGTTCGTGTCGGTGCGCTTCGCGAGCTCGGCCGAGGTGATCGGTCCCGCACCGGCCATCGCCTTGTAGAGGCCGAGCTTGTCGCCGATCACCACCAGCGCGGCGGTCAGCGCCGCGCCGAGATCGCCGATCGCCTTGTTGACGAATGCTTCGAGCTTCGTGGGATCCATGTCAGCGCCCCTTGAAGGTGGGTGTGCGTTTCTCGACGAAGGCCGTCGCCGCCTCGCGGTGGTCCTCGGTGAGACCGGTGTGGACGTGGTGCGTGGCCTCGAGGTCGAGGCAGTCCTCGAGGCTCGCGCCCTCGAGCGCCCGGTGCAGGTTCTCCTTCATGTAGCGGAAGGCGACCGTGGCGCCGGAGGCGAGCCGGTCCGCGAGCGCGCGCGTCTCGGCGACGAGCGCCGCGTCGGGCACGACCTTGTTCACCAGGCCCAGCCGCTCCGCTTCCTTCGCGTCGACCCGATCCGACAGGTAGTAGAGCTCGCGCGCCTTGGCCGAGCCGACCAGCTGGGTCAGGAAGTAGCTGCCGCCGTAGTCGCCGCTGAAGCCGACCTTCGCGAACGCGGTGGTGAGGACGGCGCTCTCCGCCGCGATGCGCAGGTCGCAGGCCAGCGCGAGCGACAGCCCCGCGCCGGCGGCGGCGCCGGGCAGCGAGGCGATCACGGGCTTGGGCATGCGGAAGATCCGGCCCGCGGTCTCGCGCTGCGAGAGGCGCTGGCGGTGGATGCGCTCGTCGAGCGACAGGCCGATGCCGCGGTTGCCGCCGGTGCCCGCGGCCATCCCCTTCACGTCGCCGCCGGAGCAGAACGCGCCGCCGGCTCCGGTCAGCACGATGCAGCGCACGTCCGCGGCGGTCTCGGCGTCGCGGAGCGCCGCGGCGAGGCCGCGCAGCATCTCGTCCGAGAGCGCGTTGCGCCGCTCGGGCCGGTTCATCACGAGGAGCGCGACGCCGTCCTCGACGCGCGCCTGCAGGTGATCCGTGCCGGTGTCGATCGCGCGCTGCTCGGCCATCACAGCTCTCCCACCCTGGCGAGCTCGGCGGCGGAGAGCTTCCACTCCGCGGCGCGCACGTTCGCTTCGACCTGCTCTGGACTCGTCGCGCCCGAGATCACACTCGGGACGTGCGGCTGGCTCGCCAGCCAGCCGATCGCCAGCTCGAGCAACGAGTGACCCGACTCGGCCGCGAACGCCGCGAGCTTCTCGACCCGATCGAAGTTCTTGTCGTTCAGCGCCGCCGCAAAGCGCGCCGCCGACAGGCGCGTGCCCGCGGGCGCCGCCTGGCCGCGCTGGTACTTCCCGGTGAGCAGGCCGCTCGCGAGCGGGAAGTACGGCAGCACGCCGAGCCCGTACGCGTTGCACGCCGGCACCAGCTCGCGCTCCACGTTGCGCTCGATCAGGTTGTAGAAGTTCTGCGCGGAGACGAACGGCGACAGGCTCGCGCTCTTCGCGGTCCAGGCGGCCTCGACCACCTGCCAGCCGCTGAAGTTCGAGCAGCCCAGGTACCGGACCTTGCCCTGCCGGACCAGGTCGTCGAGCGCGCGCAAGGTCTCCTCGATCGGCGTGCCCGCGTCGGGGAAGTGCATCTGGTACAGGTCGATGTAGTCGGTGCCGAGCCGGCGCAGGCTGGCCTCGGCCGCCTTCATCACCCAGCGCCGCGAGCCGCCGCGCTGGAGCGGGCTGTCGCCCATCGGCATGGCGAACTTGGTGGCGAGCACGATGTCGCCGCGCCGGCTCTCGAGCGCCTTGCCGAGGTACTCCTCCGAGACACCGCGCGGGCCGTACACGTCGGCGGTGTCGAACAAGGTGACGCCGAGATCGAGCGCCTTCGCCACGACCGCGCGCGTCTGCGCCTGGTCGCAGCGCATGCCGAAGTTGTTGCAGCCCAGACCGACGACGGAGACGCGCAGACCGGAGCGACCGAGCGGCTTGGTTTCCATGCCGCGCATGCTCCGACCGAGCGGCCAGTCGTGTCAAGCCAGCGGCGTGAAGCTCACCGGCAAGCCGTCGCGCGGCTTCGAGATCGGCGCCTGCTGCACCGGCATCATGTAGCCGTCCGGCACGCTCGAAGCGGTAGCGCAGCAGGAGCTGGTGCATGACCAGCTGCACCTGCGCCTCCGCGAAGCGCAGGCCCAGACACATGTGCGGCCCGCCGCCGAACGGCGCGAACGAGTGGGTGTGGCGCTCGTGCTCGGCGCGCGCGCTCGGCGAAGCGGTCGGGGTCCCAGCGGAACGGGTCGCTCCACCACTCGCTCATGTGGTGCGTGTGGATCGGCGACACCACGACCATGCAGCCGGCAGGCAGCTCGTAGCCGCCGAACTCGAACCCGGCCGTCGCGATCCGCGGGATCACCGGCAGCGGCGGGTAGCGGCGCAGGGTCTCGCTCATCGCCATGCCGAGCGACTCGAGCGCGCCCGAGGTCCTCGAGGTCGGGCTCGCCGGTGCCGAGCGCCCGGCTCTCCGCGCGCACGCGCTCCTGCCACTCGGGGTGCACGGCCAGCTCGTAGGTGAGCGACGACAAGCGTGCTCGTGGTCGTGTCGTGCGCGGCCATCATCAGGAAGATCATGTGGTCGAGGACTTCCGTGTCCTGAAGCGCGTCGCCCTCCGGCGTGCGCGCGCGGCACAGCCGGCTGAACATGTCGGGGCCCGCGTCGCCGTGCTTCTTCTCGAGCATGCCGCCGAGCAGCTCGAGCAGGTACTTGCGCCCGCGCAGCCCGCGCTGGAACTCGCGCCCGACCACGGCAGACGCACGCGCGACATCGACGCCGCCACCATGTTCTCGAACGCCTGGTTCATCGGCCGGGTCGTCGGGCCGAGGTCCATGCCGACGAAGATCGACGCCGCGAGCTCGAGCGTGAGCTGCTTGTACGCCTTGAACGCCAGGATCGGCGCGCCACTCGCGCCGAACTCGCCGATCCCGCGCGCGACGATCGGGTTCATGCGGTCCGCGTAGTCGCGCAGCGCGGGGCGGGTGAACGCCTCGTGCATGATCTTGCGGTGGTGTTTGTGGTCGGAGCCGTCGCGCAGCAGGAGGCCGTTGGTGAAGATGCGGCCCATGATCTGGGTCCACGGGCGCATCGCGCTGAAGATCTGATCGCGGTCCATGAGCACCGTGCGGTTCGCGTCGGGCCCGAACAGGTTCACCAAGGTGAACGGCCCGCTGATCTGCACGACCACCGGGCCGAGCCGCTCGTACTGGTCTCGCAGGCCGGAGAGCATGTCGACCCGGCCGCCGCCGCTCGCCAGCGCGAGCCGCATGCCGCGCAGAAAGCCCAGGCGCGGAACTTCACTGAAAGGTCTGGCGGCCATCGGCTCCCTCCCCGGTCGCAGTATGGCGATTCAGGGCGCCGGCTGACAGAGGCGCCGGATCCGGTCGATCAGCTCGGCGCGGTCCACGGGCTTGGTCGCGAAGTCGTCGCAGCCCGCCGCGAGGCAGCGCTCGCGCATGCCGGCCGCCGCGTGAGCGGTGAGCGCGAGGATCGGCTTGGTGAAGCCGCGCGCGCGGAGCTGCGCCGTCGCGGTGTAGCCGTCCATCTCGGGCATCTGCAGGTCCATGAGCACGATGTCGTAGGGGCGACCCGCGGCGTCCGCCGCGGCGACCCGATCGAGCGCGGCGCGGCCGTCGTCCGCCGTGTCGACGTCAGCGCCGGCGCGGTGGAGGACGTGCGAGATCAGCCGCTGATTGTCGCTGCCGTCGTCCACCACGAGCACGTGGACACGCAGCGGCTCGCCATCGAGCGGACGCGGGATCGCGCGCTCCTGGAGCGTGGGAGGCAGCGGATGCACGGCCGCAATCTCATCGCCGATCGGCACCAGCACGCGGAAGGTGCTGCCGACCCCGGGCTCGCTCGTCGCTTCGATCGACCCGTCCATGAGCTCGGTGAGCCGCCGCGACATCGCGAGCCCCAGGCCCACCCGCTCGCCCGGCGCGGCTCCCGAGGTGCGAAACGCGGGCTCGAAGAGCCGCACCAGTCGGTCAGGCGCGATTCCGATTCCCGTGTCGCGCACGCGGAGGTCGAGGCAGTCGCCGCGGGGCTCGTGGGCGACTCCGAGCGAGACCCGCACCCCGCCGCGCTCGGTGAAGGCGAACGCATTCGCGACCAGATTGTCGAGCACCTGGCGCAGCCGCGCGGGATCGCCGCGGGCGACCGCGGGCAGCGGCGGATGCAGCGCGAGCTCGAGCCAGAGCGCGCGCTCGGCGGCGCGCGCGTACAGCGGCTCGAGGGTCTGCGCCACCAGCTCGGCCGGCGAGAACGCGAGCCGCTCCAGCTCGAGCTTGCCCGCCTCGATCTTCGACAGATCGAGCAGGTCGTTGACCGTGTCGAGCAGGTCGCGGCCGCTGCGCTGAATCGTCGCCAAGGTCGCGAGGTTCCGCGCCTCGACGCCGGACTCCGACCACTCCTCGCGCAGGAGATCCGCGAAGCCGAGGATCGACGTCATCGGCGTGCGGATCTCGTGGGTCAGCACCGCGAGGAAGTCGCTCTTCGCCCGGTTGGCCCGGTCCGCGGCGTCGCGCGCGCGCGAGAGCTCGGCGTTGGCCGCGGCCAGGTGGTGGATGGTCGCGTTCTTGGTGCGCTCGTAGACCAGCCCCGCGAGCACGATCAGCGTCGTCAGACACGAGGTGCTGACAAACCAGTACATCGCGCGCCATTCCGGCAGGACGTAGTTGTCGAACTGCAAGCCGTTCTGTTCGAGCCAGGCGACCGCGGACGCCTCGAACAACACGGCCGCGGTCCAGAACGCGGCGCCGCGGCGCCCGACCAGCGCGAGCGCGGTCATCGGCAAGAGCACGTTCCAGAAGCTCGGCGGCGAGAGCGCGCCGCCGGCGTAGTAGCCGAAGACGGCGAACAGGAAGAAGCCGTAGGCGAGCATCAGGTTGCCAGCGATCCGGGTCGAGCCGGTGGCGCGCAGGACGAACGGCACCGCCGCGCAGACCGGCGCCGACGCGAGCACGAGCCAGACGGCGCGGTTCGCGATCTCGGGCGGGAACGCGAGCCACTCCGTCACTGCGAGCACCGGAACGAAGAAGATCGGCAGCAGCGAGAAGCCGACCACCAGGCCCGCGGTGCGCGACGCCACCGGATCGCCGCGGAGGTGCGGGGGTACGAAGGCGTGCTCGACCCGCGAGACGAGAGCGGCGAGCGCCAAGCCGCTACGCATCGCGCTTCTCGTCGCTGGGGGCGAGCGGCAGCTCGACCCAGAAGAGGCTTCCCGCTCCGGGTCGACTCTCCGCGCCGATCCGCCCGCCGAGCAGCTCGACCAGGTGCTTGCAGATCGACAGGCCAAGCCCCGTCCCGCCGTAGCGGCGCGCGGTCGACGCGTCGGCCTGCGCGAAGGGCCGGAACAGCCGCGCCATCTGCTCCTCCGAGATCCCGATCCCGGAGTCCTCGATCTCGAAGCGCAGCACGTCACCGCGCGGAGCGGCGCGCAGCACGACCCCGCCCGCGTCGGTAAACTTGAGCGCGTTGCCCACGAGGTTGACCAGCACCTGCCGCAGCCGGCGCGCATCGCTCTCGATCGTCTCCGGCAGGTCGGGTGCTCCCTCGACCGAGAGCCGAACGCCCTTGGCCTGCGCGCGCAGGCTCATGAGCGCGACTACGTCGGAGATCAGCACCATCGGGGTGAGCGGCGCGCGCTCCACATCGAAGCGCCCCGCAGCGATCTTCGAAAGGTCGACGATGTCGTTGATGATCTCGAGCAGGTTCTCGCCGTTGCGGCGGATCGTGAGCAAGGTCGACTCGTGCTCGGGCGGGAGCGCGCCCTTCGCGGTCTCGCGCAGCAGGAGCTCGGCGAAGCCGAGGATCGCGGTGAGCGGCGTGCGGATCTCGGTGCTCACCTTCGAGAGGAAATCCGTCTTGCTGGCGTCGGCGGCCTGCGCCGCGTCGCGCGCGCGCTGGAGCTCGGCGTTCGCCGCCAGGAGCGTGCGCAGGGTCTGGCTCTTCACGCGCTCGTAGATCATCACCGAGATCAGACACACCAGGCTGATGGACGCAATGCTGCTCAGCCAGAGCGGCACCTTCTCCTGGCGCGGCAGGTGATTGGCGAAGTGGAAACCGTGCTGCTGCAGCCAGAACCCGAGCGCGTACTCGGCCAGGCAGAGCGACAGCCAGACGAGCGCCGGCCGCGTTCCGCCGGTGAGAAGGGAAACCAGCGGGAGCATCGCGAGCCAGTAGGAGAACGGCGAGCACGGCCCGCCGAAGATCCACGTGAGGAGCGCGAACTCGCAGAAGGAATACCCGAGCAGCAGGTTGATCGAGAACGCCACTCGACCAGTCAAGCGCAGCGACAGGAGCGAGAGCAGCACAGCGAGGTTCGTGCCCAGGATGATCCCGCCGACCAGAACCGCGGTGTCGCCCGCGAGCACGCGCGAGTAGTGCCAGGCGTAGCCCAACGAAGTGACCACGGGGATCGCGCAGAGATAGACCGCAGTGCGCGCCCGGCGATGCTCCTCGGCGTCTTGCTTCAGCGCCTCAGGGACGAACAGGCGGGCGACTCGGATCCAGGGCGCGTGCGTCCATCCGCCCGTGATCGCTCGGCCTGGCTCGAGCCGTGCCATGTCGGGCGGACCCGCGCGTCAGAGCGCGCGGGTCATGCGCCAGACGATCCGCTCCGGCTCCGGGCGCTCCCACACCCAGAGGTCCGGCGTGTTGTGCTGGCGCGCCATCTCGTTGGTGAAGCCGTCGCTCGCCCAGCACAGCGTCTCGGGGTACTCGCGTGCCTGGGAGTTCTCGATGATCCAGCGCCACTTCTGGTCGGGGTCGGGCCTGTGGGTCGAGCGGCCGAAGTTGAGGATGCTCGCGCTGATCGTCACCAGCCGCGCGAGGTCGCGCCCGAACGCCTCGAAGCGCGCGCCGGGATCGCTCTCGCGGGCGAACTGGGTGCGGTGCGTGTACTCGAGCTGGCCGTACAGGCCAGCGTCGAGCAACCGCTTGGCGTTCCGCGCGCCGCGCTTGCGCAGGTAGTCGTTGTTGCCGCCGCCCTCGACGTCGCGCAGCAGCAGGCTCATCCGGTCGTAGCTTCGGATGTCGTACCACTCGTGCGGGTGGACGACCTTGGCGGCGAGATACTCCAGGTCCTTGGGCTTCAGCCAGCGGGCCAGCTCGGTCTGCTTCACCCGGTTTGCGCCCAGCAGCTTCTGGATGTCCTCGACGAGACCGCTGAAGACGGAGCCTTTGATCGACGGAATCGTGGGCATGGGGGGCCTTTCCTCTGGCCCCTTAGTGATCGGCGTACGACCGCACCGTCTGTAGAAGGCGGTCCGGCCGAAGGAGCGCGGAGCTGCATGCGTACGCGCGCGCAGCTCCGCGTCCAATCGACCGTCAGAGGTCGCGAGTCATCGTGAACACGATCCGGTCGGGCTCGGGCCGCGACCACACCCAGAGGTCGGGCGAATTGTGCATGCGGGGCGAGCTCGTTCTGCCGCTGCTCAGACCGCTCGAACTTCGGCGAGCCGCTTGACTGCGTACTCGTCGTCCCAGCAGACGGCGGCTTCCCATGCGGCCGACGCTTGCGCGGCGATGTCGTGCGCGCCGTCGTCGAGACCGGCGGCGTTGTGGGGCAGCACCAGGTCGAGGTCGGGGACGTCGACGTGCGACTCGTCCCAGTCGATCAGCGCGACCCGATCCGCGGTCATGCGGACGTTGCCAGGGTTGTTGGGGTCGCCGTGGACGACGCATGTCTGACGTCCGATGAGCCGCGCCCACGCTGCTCGGCATCGAGCAACGCCCTCAGGCGGCATCGCGCCGAGGTCGATCTTCGTCCCGGTCTCGGCGTGCAGGAGGTCGGTCGACGATCGCCAGCCCGGGCGCTGCGGCCAGCCCTGCGTCAACCGATGCAGCTCGGCGGAGCGTGTCGGCCACGCGACGCCAGTCGGCCTCCGTCTCGGGCGGTCCGCCCTCCACGTAGGTCATCACCACCAGACCGTCGGCGAACAGCCGGCCGTCCGTCGTCGGGATCGGCACCGGCACGGTCAGACCTTCACGGTCGAGGTGTTGGAGGAGCTCGGTCTCCCACGCGAGATCAGCGTCGCTCCTGGCACCGAGACGACCGACCGCGAGGTGCCCGTTGACGCGCACGCTCCACACGTCGTTGGCGACTCCGCCAGCGAGCGGTTCGATGCGAGCGACGTCGTCACCCCACTGCTCGAGTGCCTCCCATCCCACTGGCCACATCCTCGCGGAGTTCCGGACGAACGCCACCGGGTATTGTTGATCGAGAGGTCCTTCACTCCAGTTTGCCGGCGAACCGTGACCAGGCTCAGCGAGGGAGATCGTCCGCGAGCGCCAGGCGGCCCTCGCGCAGCGTGAGGACCGGGCAGTAGAGCTGCGCCGGCGAGCGAGTCCACCAGGCGCCGCCCGTCCAGTCGGCCCCAGTCGCGAAGCGATAGTCCGCAACCGTGGCGCGCAGATAGCGCGGCGGAGTGTCCGGGAACGGATCGTTCGCGAGCAGGCGAGTCACCGGCCGCGAACCCTCGAGCAGGCGGCGCAGAAAGGCGTGCAGCCAGCCCTGGTGCTCGCAGCGACCCAGCGCCGCGAACCAGAGCTGCCAGTCGACCCGGGGCATGTGGGGCCCGGCGAAGCGGGGCGCCCGGTCGAGCGCGCCGGGCTTCCAGCGGAACTCGTAGCTCTTCCACTCGACGCCGTCGGCGCTGCCCTCGAGCAGGATCTCGCGCCGCTCCGTGGTCATGACCGCGAAGAGCCCGTAGGAGTTCACGCTGCGCAGTGGCTGGAGCGACTCGAGCAGCGCCGCGAGCGGGAGCGGAAACGACCCTTCCGGAGCCAGCCGCTCCACTGCGACGAGGAGACTCGCCGCGGCGACCGCGACCGACGCGGCGCGCCGGGCGACGCGCAGCGGTGTCGGCCCCGCCGAGCGCGCGGCCGGAGCCCGGCGCGCGAGCCGGGCGAGCGCCGGATCGTCGAGCCAGGTCGCGCACAGGGCCAGCGCGAGCAGGTTGAAGAAGCCGTAGTTCCCGGTGAACGCGATCAGGAGCTGCAGGCCGACGAGGAGCGCCAGGCCGACCCAGCGCACCCGCCGCGGGCCGAGCAGCGCGAGCGGGGCGCCGAGCTCGATCGCGAGGGTGCCGAACGTCGACACGCGCTGCAGCGCGTCCGGAAGCGCCGCGGCCCAGGCGCTGGGCCCGAGCGGCAGCGGCTGAGTCCACCAGTGGTACGAGAGCGCAGAGAGATCCCACCAGGTCGGATCGCCGGACAGGAGCTTCACGGCGCCGGACAGGAACATGAGCTTCCAGAGGAGCGCGCGCGCGAGCCAGACGCCGAGCGCCGGCTCGCGCGAGGCGACGAACAACGCGACGAGCCCCGCTTCGAGCAGCAGCGCGTCCCACTGAAAGCTCAGGAACACGGAGCCAACGGTGCAGAGCGACAGGTAGGCGAGCCAGGCGAGCGCCACCGCCCAGAAGCTCGCCCGTCCCCCGACGAGCGCGAGCCCCGCCGCGACTCCCGCGGCGCAGAGCGCATGGAGCGCCCAGTCCCCCGCGCCCGTGAGCCACAGAAGCGTCGGGAACTCGACCGGCGCCATGCGCCCCAGCTCGCTGCGCAGCAGCGTGAGGCTCTCCGACGCCGGCGCAATGCCGCTCGCGCCGATCAAGCCGTCGATCTGCACCCAGAGCGAGAGGAACGCGCACGCGTAGACCCCGCCCAGCAAGCGCAGGAACAGCGCGGCGGTGATCCGCACCGGCTTGGGAGTCACGGCGATGGCGCCAGGAACGCGGCGATCAGCGCCGCCCGGGTTTTCACTGCGACCTCCCGCGCCCGATCATGGTACAAGGAGGCCCCAAAGAGGAGATCGATGCCCATGGAGCTTCGCAAGGTGGTCTTGGTGGATGGCGTGCGTTCCCCGTTCGCGCGAGGCGGCCGCGGCAAGCTGGTCGCGACGCGGCTGGACGAGGCCGGGGCGCAGGTCGTGCGCGCGCTCCTGCAGCGCAACCCCAAGGTCCGCCCGCGGATGATCGAGGACATCGGGCTCGGCAACGTGTCCGGCGCCGGCGAGTTCGTGATGCTCGGCACCGTGGCGCGGCTCGCGGGTCTGCCGCTCGAGGTCTGCAACTTCAACACGAACCGGCAGTGCGGCTCCAGCATGGAGACCCTCCACCGGGTCGCGACCTCGATCATGATCGGCGCCACCGACTGCGGGCTCGCGCTCGGCATCGAGCGCATGGGCCGCGCCCTCGGCGGCGGCCCGCGCGCGCCGCAGACGCGGGTCACCAAGATCAACCCGCGCCTGTTCCAGATGACTCCCGAGCAGCGCAACATGGCGCCCGATCACGACGACACCTTCTCGGTGAAGTTCCCCGACTACATCCTGGACTCGCCGCCGCTCACGTCGATGACCCAGACCGCGCAGAACGCGGCCGAGTGCTACGACCTGACCCGCGCCGAGCTCGACGCGTTCTCCGCCGAGAGCCACCGCAAGTGCGCGCGAGCCTACGAGGCCGGCTTCTACAAGGACGAGCTCGTGCCGCTCGAGGTCGAGGAGCCGGTGTTCGACGCCGAGGGCAACTGGCTGGAGAGCGAGACGGGCAAGACCGTGCTCTTCGACCGCGACGAGTGCGTGCGGCCCGAGACCACGCCAGAGAAGCTCGCGGGGCTGCAGCCGATCAAGGGCGTAGTGAGCTACGGCAAGCGCGAGATCATCATCACCGCGGGCAACTCCTGCCCGACCAACGACGGCATCTCGGTCGCGCTGCTCATGAGCGAGGAGAAGGCGCGCGAGCTGCGGCTCGAGCCGCTGGCGCGCATCGTCGGCATGGGCGTGGCGGGGGTGAAGCCGCAGGTCATGGGCCTCGGCCCGATCCCGTCCAGCAAGAAGGCGTTCCGCCACGCCGGCATCACCGCCGACCAGATCGACCGGGTCGAGTTCAACGAGGCGTTCGCCGCTCAAGTGCTGCCGTCGCTGCGCGACCTCGGCATCCCGGCCGACCGCACCAACGTGAACGGCGGCTCGATCGCGATCGGTCACCCGCTCGGCGCGACCGGCGCGCGGCTGGTCACCACGGTGTCGCGCGAGCTGCGCCGGAGCGGCGGCCGGTACGGCCTCGCGACCCAGTGCATCGGCGCGGGCATGGGCATCTCGACGATCGTCGAGCGGATCTAGCGCGCGCTCGCGCTCAGCCGAAGATCCCGGCGCCGGCGGGGAGCCTCGCGGTTTCCCCCGGCGCGGGGACTCGGAACGGCGCGTACGCGCCGTCGCTCCAGTAGAGCCAGCGCAGCGAGCCGTCTTCGAGCGGAACGGCGAAGCGGAAGAGCAGCGCGTTCGGATCGCCGGCAGCGTCGAGCGACAGGATCTCGACACCGAAGTCCGTCAGCTCGACCCTCTCGCCGACGGAGAAGCGCAGCTCGGGCGAGCGGAAGTAGCGGCTGAACTCGGTCGGGAAGAGGCCGGCGTCGAGCTCGACCCGGAGCGAGCGCGCATCCACCCGAGTGATCGCGAGCGCCGAGCCGCCCGCGACCAGCGCCCGCAGCACGCGCGGCGACGGCGCGCCCTCGACGCGGCGGATCACCGGGATGGTCTGCGCCAGGTACACGTAGTCGGGCGGGTTCACGAGAACGAGGTCCTGCCCGGCGATCGACGGATCGCTCGGCACGCTCGCGACCGCCTTCTGCAGCGCGCTCGCGGCTCGCGCCTGGAAGGCGATCGAGGCCAGCCCGAGCGCCGGCGCGAGCGCGAGGTGCACCGCGAGGAGCGCCACCGCCAGCACCCGCGCAGCGAGTCGCGTGAGGAGCCCGGCCTTCGCAGCGAATAGCGCCGACACGAGCTGGGCCAGGAGCCCCATCGATCCTAGACCCACGAAGCCGAGCAGGCGATTCTGCGGGCCAACCGCGGCGACCGGCACGAGTGAGAGCGAAGCACCCAGCGCGAAGAAGCGCGCCACCGGATCGCGGCGAAGCAGCGGGACCAGGAGAGCGACGACGCCCGCCGCGACCGCGAGCGCAAACAGGCGCAGGTGAGTGGCTGCTGCGCTGCCGGGAGTTGCGACGAGTGCGAGATCGGACGGCACCGGTGTCCACTGCCCCATGACGAGCATCAGCGCGTGGTCGGCGAGCGTGAGCGCGAACCCGGCGGGATCGGCGAGCGGATCTCGGTAGAACCCCGAGCCCGCCGCGCCGAAGCCCCCGAGGCGATACAGCGCGGCCCAGACCGCGAGCACCGCGGCGTTCGGGGCGAGCGCGAGGAGCCGCGGGCGCAGCGGTCCCGTGTCGAGACACAGCGCGAAGGCGAGCAGGTAGGCCGCCGTCGCCACGCCCATCTCGCTCGACGCGAGGGCCAGCGCGAGAAGGCCGGCACTTGCCGCCGGTCCGAGCCGCCAGCGCTCGCGGCGTGCGCGCTCGAAGCACGCGAGCGACAAGCACCCGAAGCACACGGCGATCAGCGCGTTGCGGTTGGCCAGATAGGTCGCGGGCAGCGCGTGCGCATCGTCCACCGCGTACAGGAGCGCAGCGATCCCCGCGACCGTGCCCGCGCCCAAAGTGCGCCGGTAGACCAGCGCCGCTGCAGCGACCGCTGCGCCGAGCCACACCAAGCTGTGCAGGTGCATCAGCTCCGGCCGGTTCGGCCACAGGAGATAGTCGACCTGCATCGTGACGACGGACAGGTAGCGGAAGCTCGAGTGCCGGAGGCCCGGCGCGGCCCACCACGGCAGCACGCCCGCCTCCATCCGGGTCGCGTTGTGCGCCGGATCGCCGTCGAAGAACTCGAACAGTCGAATCGCAGGATCGCCGAAGCCGAGCAGCCGGAAGCGATGGAAGTGATCGTCGAGCTGGAAGCCGGCCCCGAGCGCCGGAGCGACCAGAACGGCAGCGAGGACTGCGAGCCACGCGCCGAGCCAGCGGTGGACGAGCAGGTTCATCGCTCGAGTGGGATGTGTACCTGAGTCGGACCGTTCGCCGAGTAGATCTCGAACGGCGGCTCCCCTCCGGGCCGGCGGCCGAGCGCGGGCAGCCAGGCGCCGTAGATCCACGCGTAGATCCGGCGCCGCTCTTCCGGCGGCCCGTCGTGGGCGAACACCGCGCAGGGGCCGCCGCGCAGGCGGCGCACGCCGACCGCGCCCTCTCCTTCCGCCGGCGCGCGCAGGACCATCGCCGCGTGGCAACGCGTGCGCTCGGGCGCAGTGATCTCCTGGTCGTCCCAAAACACGCCGAGCCGATCGCCCGCGCGCAGCGCGTGCGCATCGGCCCAGGCGTCGAGGGCGGCGAAGGCCGGCTCCAGGCGATCGTATGGCCCGACGTGGCGCGCGAACGCGACCAGCCGGGTCGGGAGGCTGGCGAGCCGAGGCGCGACCCGCGGAGGCTCGAGGCGCGCGAGCGCGTTTTTCCTGAACAGCCGCGGCGGAACCCGGAAGCGCGCCGTGAAGGCGCGCGTGAACGCCTCGTGCGTGCGGAAGCCAGCGGCCAGCGCGAGCTCGACTACGGGCGCCTGCGTGTGCTTCAACCAGACCGCCGCGCGCTCCAGCCGCAGCCGGCGCACGTACTGCTTGGGCGACTCGCCGACCGCCGCGCGGAACAGCCGCTGGAAGTAGTACGGCGACACTCCACAGTGACGCGCCAGCGCGGCCAGCCGCAGATCCGAGCCCAGATTCCGCTCGATGTGATCCAGCGCGCGAGCGAGCCGTGCGCGGTGCGATCCGAGGAGCTCGGGACTCATGGAGGCGACTGTAGACCCGGCCGCGTGCCCGAGCTTGATCAATCTTGCGGATTCGCCGCTGCGGGTACGCTCGCCGCCCACTCGGCGCGGTGCGTGCCGAGTGGGACGGTCGGCAGCGTCCAGTGCGGGTTCGTCTCGGACATCTCGGCGATCGGCCCGAGGTGCGCGAGCTTCCCGAACGGAGTGTCGCTGCGGGTCAGGTACGGGCGGACCTGCTCGGCGCCGAGACCGGCGCCCGCTGAGTCACAGCGCGGCAGGCGCCCGAGCCACATGCCGGTCTGCGAGAGGGAGGCGCGCACGAGCCAGCTCCCGCCTTCGCGCGCGCGGCGCGCAAGCGCGACCATCGTGCCCAGCGCGGCGAGGTAGCCCGTGTTGTAGTCGGTCGCCGCGGCCGGCAGGAGGCGCGGGCCGGTTGCGCCGCCCTGCTCCACCGCGATCCCGGTCACGGTCTGCGCGAGCTGCTCCCAGCCCGGCCGCTCGACCCAGGGACCGACGTGCCCGTAGCAGTTGATCGCGGTGTACACCAAGCCCGGTCGCAGCGCGAAGAGCTCGTCCGGGCCGAAGCCGCGCCGCGCGAGGGTCCCGCTGCGGTAGCCCTGGGTGAACACGTCGGCGCCGCGCACCAGCGCGCGCAGCCGCGCGACGTCCGCTGCGTCGGTCAGGTCCAGGTAGGCGGAGCGCTTGCCGTGGCTCGTGTCCATCACGAACGGCGCGACGAAGGGGAGCTTGGGCGAGCCGATGCGCAGCACGTCGGCGCCGTGCGCAGCGAGCGTGCGACCGCAGGTGGGGCCGGCCAGGACGCGGGTCAGGTCGAGCGCGCGGATTCCGGCGAGCGGTCGCGCGCCGGGCGGCAGCGGCTCTGGCGGGCTGTCGCCGACCCGGATCACCTCGACGACCGGAACCGCGGCGAGCGCGCGGCCCTGCGGATGCGCCGCCCACTCGTCGGCGCTGCGGGCGCGCGCGCCGCACAGCCCGCGTTCGGCGAACGCGTCCTCGAGCGGCTGCGCATCCCAGCGCGCGATCGCCACCGCAAGCTCCGTCCGCTCCGCGCCGCAGCCGAGCAGCGCCAGCGCCTTCGTCTGCGTGCTGGGGAAGCTCTGGTGGAACAGGAACCACTGGCCGTCGCGGGTCGGATAGAAGTCGGTGAGCTGCGCGCGCGGATCGAAGGTCCCCGCCGCGGTCGGCTCGTCGAGCTGCTGGTACACGAAGCTGAGGAGCGACGCCGCCGCTCCGGTGACGTCCACCTTCACGCGCTGGCTCCGGCCGGTGCGGAGCCGCCACAGCTCCGCGGCAGCGAGCCCGGTGGCGGCGAGCGCCGCGGCCGCGGCCTCGCCGACACGGAAGCGGGTCGGCAGCACGGGATCGGCACCCGTGATCTCGACTTCGCCGGGGTCCGGCGCCGGCAAGCCGAGCGAGCGCTGCAGCTCGTTGAGGACCTCGAAGGACATGGCGTGATAGCTTGGCACAGATGCCCACCCCGGAAGTCGGCGATCCAGCGCCCGAGTTCTCGCTGCCCTCCACGCGGGGAACCGTGCAGCTCTCGGCGCTCCGCGCGCGCGGGCCGGTGCTGCTCCTGTTCTACCCCGGCGACGACACGCCGGTGTGCACCAAGCAGCTCTGCGACTACCGCGACAACCTCGCGGTGTTCGAGAAGCTCGGGGTCCAGGTCGTCGCGCTGAATCCGCAGAGCGAGGCTTCGCACGCGAAGTTCGCCGACAAGCACCGCCTGCCCTTCCCCGTCGCGGCGGACGCCGGCGGCTCGGTCACGCAGGCCTACGGCGCGCGCGGGCTCTTCGGCATGACCAAGCGCGCGCTGGTGCTGGTCGGCCGCGACGGCCGCATCGCCTGGCGCAAGGTCGACTTCCCGCTCTTCTACGAGACGACGGAAGACGTGCGCGGGGCGCTGGCGAAGCTCTCGCTGTAGCGCGCGACCCGCGCGCGGTCGGCGCGCGCGAGCTCGAGCACCATCAGCCCGTCGAGCGAGCCTCCGAAGTCGCGGTCCACGTGCCAGGCCGCGAACTCGCCGCCGAGCTCGAGGTAGCGCTTCACCAGCACGGGGAGACCCGCGCCGTCGGGCTCGAGCTCGGCCACCCGAGCCGAGAGCGCGCGCGGGTCGGCCAGGTCGTCTGCAGCGGCGAAGTCGGCCACCTCGAGGGCGAACGGCACGCGCGCGCGCACGAGCTGGGCGTGCTCGTAGCGATGATGGGTCGCGAGCGCGGCGGCAATCATGCCGCGCGACCGGCGCGAGTACCGCGCCGAGACGCTCACCGCGCCGAACAGCGCGCGCACGTTCGCGACCTCGAGGGCGCGGCCGATGCCCTTCCAGAGCATGGCCAGCACCCGCGAACAGCGTTGATACTCGGGACCGACGAAGGCGCGCCCCAGCTCGAGCGCCGGGCCGAGCCGCGCGAGGAACTCGGCGTCGTAGTCGAACAGCGCGTGCGTGTAGAGCGCATGCGGGAGCTGCGAGGCCGCGAAGGCGTCGGTCCGCACCAGGCGGTACGCGCCGGCCAGCGCGCCGCGCGCTCGGTCCCAGACGAACAGATGCGTGTAGTGCGGGTCGTAGGCGTCCAGGTCGAGCTCCTGCCCCGTGCCCTCGCCCACGCCGCGGAATGCCTGCTCGCGGCGGCGGCCGATCTCGCGCAGCAGCTCGGGGATCTGGGTCGCGCGCGCCTGCGCGACCAGAAGCGGCCCGCTCTCGCACAGCCGCGAGGCTTCGGGCAGGGCCTCCACCTCCGCTGCACACCGGATTGCGTCACACCGAATGGCGTCGTCGTCCTTCATGCCCGGGAAGTTCGGCAGCCTCCGTGACGGACCGCTTTCGCCTTTGCGACGAAATGGCGAGCGCCTCTTTCGTGCCCTGGAAGTCACCAAGCCGTCACGAAGGGCGCCGAACTTCCTGTGCAAAACGAAGGGGACGGAGAAATGGAGAGCCTCTCGAACGCTCGCGCCTCGCTCCGCTTGCTGCGCATGGCCGGCGAGACCGCCCGCT
Organism: uncultured delta proteobacterium; assembly: GCA_963707945.1. Taxonomy (GTDB): domain Bacteria; phylum Myxococcota_A; class UBA9160; order SZUA-336; family SZUA-336; genus VGRW01. The sequence goes on along the minus strand of CAVPRM010000003.1, from coordinate 230,764 downwards.
CGCTCGCAGCGCTGCACGTGTCCCGCGCCACGACCGGCGGCTGCCCTCATGAGGCGGCAAGAGAGGGAAATGCCTGGGCGCGGCGGCTGATCCGCGCGCTCGGTGTCGAAGTGACCGTGCGCGGCGCGCCGCTGCCGGGCCCGCACCTCCTGCTCGGCAATCACCGCTCGTACATCGACATCCTGGCCGTGCTGGGCGTGACGCCCTGTGCATTCCTGGCCAAGGCCGAGATCGCCCGCTGGCCGCTGCTGGGCGCGGCCGCGCAGCTGCACCCGACCGTGTTCGTGACGCGCGACGACCGCGACAGCCGCAAGCGCGCCCGCGAGGGCGCGCTCGGCTATCTGCAGAAGGGCCTTGCCTTCGCCGCGTTCCCGGAGGGAACGACCTGCCGCGGCCCGGGCGTGCTGCCCTACTTCCCGGGGCTGTTCCGGCTGGCCGAGCAGTACGACTTCCCGATCGTGCCGTTCGCGCTCGAGTACGAGGACCGCGCGGACGCCTGGGTCGACGACGATCCCTTCGTCGGCCACTTCATGCGGACGTTCGGCAAGCCGCGCGTGCGGCTACACCTCTCGTTCGGCCCGGCCCTGCGCGGCGGGAGCAGCGAGACGCTGCGCCGCGACGCGGCCGAGTGGACCCGCGGCGAGGTGCGCGCGGCGGCCCGCGCGCTGCGAACTCGCTGAGGGGATCTGCGCTAGGCTCGCCGAATGGACGAGCCCGAGATCACCTCCGCCTCTGCGCTGTCTCTGGCAGAGCGGATCCGACGCCGCGAGATCTCGTCGCTCGAGCTGACCCGCGCCTATCTCGAGCGGATCGCACGACTGAACCCGGCGCTGAACGCGTTCGTGCGGGTGCACCGGCGGCGCGCACTCGCGCAGGCCCGGGCCAAGGACGCCGCGGTGCGCCGCGGCGGCGAGCTGCCGCCCTTTCACGGCGTGCCGACGGCGCTGAAGGACCTGAACTTCGTGCGCGGCTCGGTGGCGCGCTTCGGCTCGCGCAGCGTCTGGATCCCGTCGCCGATCGACTGCAAGACGACCGGGTCGCTGCGGCGCGGCGGCTTCGTGATCGTCGGCAAGACGGCGACCTCGGAGCTCGGCGCGATGCCCGTGACCGAGCCCGACCTGCACCCGCCGACCCGCAACCCCTGGGACCTCGAGCGCACCTCGGGCGGCTCGAGCGGCGGCGCAGGCGCTGCGGTCGCGGCGGCGCTCCTCCCGATCGCGCACGGCTCGGACGGCGCGGGCTCGGTGCGCATTCCCGCATCGCTGTGTGGGTTGTACGGCTTCAAGCCGACCCGCGGGCGTGTGGCCAACGCCTACGGGCTGCGCGATCCGGACATCCTGTACACGTGCGGGTCGCTCGCGCGCACGGTCGAGGACGCCGCGGCGATGCTCGACGTGCTGTCGGGCAGCGGCGATGAGCTGCGCCGCTCGCTCGTAGCGCGTCCGGGCCGGCTGCGAATCCGCGTCACGACCCACTCGCAGCTCGCGCCGACCCATCCCGAGATCGCCGAGGCGGTGCGCCGGGTCGCGAAGCAGCTCGAGGCGCTGGGCCACGAGCTCGAGGAGGCGCGCGCGCCGGCGGGGAGCGTCGAGGAGTTCCTGCCGGTCTACCAGCGCCAGCTCGCACACGCGCCCGCCTTTCTGCCGGGACGGCTCCAGCCGGTGACCCGCTGGCTGCGCGAGGCCGGGAAGTCGGTGTCGGGCGAGACCGCGCGCGCGATCCAACACGCGATCGCCGGGCGCATCCTCGACGCGATGGGCGACGCAGACCTGTGGCTGACTCCCACGGTGCCGGTCGAGACGCCGCGAGTCGGCGAGTTCAAAGACCTGCCGCCCGCCGAGGCCTTCGCGCGGGCGGCACTGCTCGGTGTCTACACGGCGCCTGCGAACATCAGCGGCTCGCCCGCGGCGTCGATCCCGATGGGGCGAATGTCGGGCCGCTGGCCGATGGGCGCGCAGCTCATCGGGCGGATCGGCCAGGACGCGGTCGTGCTCGCCGTGTCGCGTCAGCTCGAGGAAGCGCTGCCCTGGAGCGTCGCTCCCGCTCTCTAGCGCCGGTGTGCCAGGTTCGCGCGCCGCTCCAGCCAGTCGCGGCGTTTGTCGAGCGGGAGCGCGACGTACTCGCGCATCGCCGCGAGTCCCTCGTCGGAGAACATCGTGGCCATGAAGGACTCGCTCTCGACGACCAGTCCTGCATCGAGGTGCAGCTCCACGCCCTGGTAGACCGCGCGCTTGATCTCGGCGATCGCGACCGCCGACAGCTCGGCGAGCCCCGCCGCGAGTGAGCGGGCCCGTGCGAGCGCGTCCGGCGCGACCTCGTGCACCAGGCCGATCTGCAGCGCCTCCTCGGGCCGGCAGATGCGCCCGCGCAGGATGAAGTCCACGGCGCGGCCGGCGCCGAGCAGGCGCGCGAGCCGCTGCGTCCCGCTGCCGCCGGGCAGGATGCCGAGCGTGGCCTCGGGCAGGCCGATGCGGTGATCGCCCGCCGACGCGATCCGGATGTCGCACGAGAGCGACAGCTCGAAGCCGCCGCCCATGGTGTCGCCGTTCATCGCCGCGATCACGGGCTTCTTCAGGTCTCGCAGCGAGCGCAGCAGCTCGTGGTAGCCGTGGTTCAGGCCGAGCCCGAGTTGCTTCATGGTCGCGTGGTCCGCCGCCAGCGCGGCCAGCTCCTCGACGCTGTAGTGCGTGATGAACTTGCCCGGCATGGCGCCGGTCAGCACGACCGCGCGCACGGAGGGCGAGCTCCACTCGCGGATCCGCTCGCCGAGCTCGGCCGTGCCCGGTGCGCAGAAGTAGTTCATCGGCGGGTTGTGATACTTCGCGATCACCACGCCGTTCGGATCCGACTCGATCTGCCAGAGACCCATGGTTCCCTCCCTCAGGCTCTCGTCTTCTTCGGCGCTCTCGGCTTCGCGCGCACCAGCTCGTGACCGTCGCGCGCGAGATCGCGCACCAGCGACCAGGCGACCCGCCCGTCCGCGCGCACACCGATCCAACCCGCGCCGCCGTGCGCGCTCGGAGTGATCCGCTTGTCGCCGCGAAGCATCTCCGCGGCGAGCGGGTCGACGCGCAGCCAGATCGTCGGGATCCCGCTTCGGTCCTCGTGGAAGGCGGCGAAGATCTTGCCGCCCTTCCCCGCGGTGAAGTTCGGATGTCCCCAGCTCGCCTTTTCGTGGACGTCGGGCAGCGCGAGCACGAGCTCGCGGAGCTTGACGAGTGCATCGGATTGCTGCGGAGCTCGGCGGACCACGCCGCTACGATACACGTACCGATGCCAACACTGGGGCGGGCCTTCGCGCGACTCTGGGTTGGAGAGACGATCTCGGCGGTCGGCAGCAGGTCACTCAGGTCGCGCTGCCGCTGACGGCGGTGCTCGTGCTCCAGGCGAGCGCCGCCGAGCGCGCGCGCTCAGCGCCCTGCGCGGTCAATGGCCGCCTGCACGACGTCGAGCGCGAAGCGCCGCCGCTCGCGGAAGCCGACCCGCTCGTAGAGCGCGACGGCGGTCGCCTCGGCCGGCGAGCCGACGCGAACGTTCAGGAACGGGATCTCGCCCCGCGCCTGGATCCCGGCGGCAACGCCCCGCACGATCGCCTCGGCCAGCCCGCGGCCGCGCGCCTCGGGCGCGGTGCAGATGCCACTCACTTCAATGTAACCCGCGAGGTGCATGCGCTCGCCGCCCATCGCGAGCAGCCGCCCGGCCTCGTCCTTGAAGCCGACGTAGCGCCCCATCTCGATCGTGCGTGGCTCGAACGGACCGGGCTCGGTTCGCTTGGCGAGCGCGAGCATCGCCTCCACGTCGGCGGGCCCGAGCGCACTCGGCTCGCGCGCGGCCGCCGCGACCGCGCGCTCGCAGACCATCTGCTTGCCGTCGATCTGGAAGAGCCGCTTCCAGCGCGCCTCCGGCAGCGGCGGGTCGGGCGCGAATACGGCGACGACCTCGCCCGCGGGCACGAGCGCGGCGAGATCCGAGAGCGCGTCTTCGTCCTGCGCCTCGACCGCGGCGAAGGGACTCACCGCTGCGGGGTAGCGGCGCGCGCGACCCTTCGAGAGCGCCAGGTGAGCGTGCGGGCCGATGAGTGAGTGCCAGATCGGCGCGTCCAACACGTGCATCTCGCGATCGTATCACTCCGCCGCAGCCGCCAGCCGCTCCGCCAGCGCGCCGAGCAGCGCGACCGGGTCGACGCCCGGGCCGAGCACGCCGACGAACGGATCACCGCCCTTCTCGATCCTCTTGAGCGCCGTCTTGATCGTGAACTTCGCGGGGTCGAGCTTCGGACCGACGTCCTTCCAGGCGAGCGGCATCGAGATCGGCGCGCCGGGGCGGGGCCGCACCGAATAGGCGCAGGCGATCAGCTTGCCGCGGCCGTTCTGCAGGTAGTCGACGTAGACCTTCTCGCCGCGCGCGGCGACCGGGCGCGTGATCGTCGCGATCTCGGGCAGGTCGGCGCAGACCACGCGGGCGAGCACCTCGGCGATCCGGCGCGCGTCGTCGTGGTCGAGCTGCTGGCCCAGCGGCACCATCACGTGCAGGCCGTCCTGCCCCGAGGTCTTGATGAAGTGCGCCGCGTCCGAGCTCGTCGAGCAGCGCGTGGATGTGGCGCGCGATCTTCACCACGTGCGCGAACGGCGCCTGCTTCGGGTCGAGGTCGAGGATCAGCCAGTCCGGCCGGTCGAGCGCCTGGCGGCGCGCGCTCCACACGTGCAGCGGGATCGCGCCCGAGTTGATCACGTACAGCAAGGTGCGCAGCTCGTTGCAGACGAAGTAGTCGGTGCCCTCGACGCTCTCGCGGGTCGCCCACTCGGGCGTGAAGTCGGGCGCGTTCTTCTGGTAGAAGGACTTCCCCTCGATCCCGTCGGGATAGCGGGTCAGCACGAGCGGCCGGTCGCGCAGGTACGGCGCGAGCCACGGCCAGGCCGCCTCGTAGTAGGCGAGCAGGTCCCCCTTGGTGTAGCCCTCGACCGGCCAGAACACCTTGTCGAGCCGGGTGAGCTGGAGCTTGGGCTCGGGGGCCGGACGCGGCGCGGGCTTCGCGGCCTTCGCCGGCGGAGCCGGCGCAGCGGAGCCGCCGCGCGACCTCCGGCGGCGCCTCGCACGCGTCGACCGCGACGTCGTCGCGCAGCCTGATGAACACCGGCTGGCGCAGGTAGCCCGCGTTCGAGACCTCCGTGTAGCGGATCTCGGCGACGAGCTCGGGCGTCGTCCACACCGCGCCCTTCGGCGGGTCGGTCACCTCGACGAGCGGCTGCTTCACCTGGCTCGCGCCGAGCCGCGCGCGCAGGAGGTCGAGCGTCGCGTCGTTCATGCCGGAGCCGGCCGCGCCCGCGAACACGAGCTTTCCCTGCACGCGCCAGCCGAGCAGCACCGAGCCGATCGTGCCGCGCAGGCCCTTGCCCGGCAGGTAGCCCACGATCGCCAGAAGCTCCGATGCGCGGCAGCTTGATCTTCAGCCAGTTCTTCGTGCGCCGGCCGCTCTCGTACTTCGAGTCGGCGCGCTTGGCGACGATGCCCTCGAGCGCGTGCGCGCGCGCGGCCTCGAGCAGCGCCTCGCCCTCGCCGACCACGTGATCGGCGAAGCGCACGAACCCGAGCCGCGGCGCGAAGCGCGCGAGGATCGCCTTGCGCGTCTCGAGCGGCAGCCCGCGCAGGTCGTGGCCCTCGGCGGACAGCGCGTCGAAGGCGTAGAAGACGACCGGGTAGTCGACCTCGGCGCGCGGCGCCGGCTCGCCGCGGAAGCGGTGCATCAGGCGCTCGAACGAAGCCCGCCCGTTCGCGTCGAGCGCGACGACCTCGCCGTCGATCGCGCACTCCGACACCGGCAGGTGACGGACGGCGCGGGTGATCTCCGGATACACCTCGGTCACGTCGCGCCCGCTGCGCGCGACGAGCTTCACCGTGCCGTCGGCCCGCTTCACCGCCACCACGCGCGCGCCGTCGTACTTGAGCTCGAACAGCCAGCCCTCGCGCGTGAACGCGCGCTCGGTCATCTCGGCGAGCATCGGCTCGAGCGCGCCCTTCGGCAGCTCGCGCACGGGGCGCCTTCGCCGCGCGCGCGAGCTCGACGACCTCCGCGCTGCGACTCACCTGCGCGCGCAGCTCCTCGATGGTGAGTCCCGACGCGACCGAGGCGGGCTCCGCGTCCACGAGCTCGCGCGAGAGGTCCGCGCCCTTCACCTTGGCGAGCCAGAGCCAGCTCTTGCCGCCCTCCCCCTTCATGCGCACCAGCGCGAAGCGACCGCGCAGCTTGTGGCCCTCGAGCAGGAGGTCGAGCTTGCCCGCGGCCAGCCCCTCCGCCGGCGAGGTGCCTTCCACGGTGTGATAGGAGCCGCGATCCCAGAGGATCATCGGGCCCGCGCCGTAGTTGCCCTTCGGGATGATCCCCTCGAAGTCGCCGTACTCGAGCGGATGGTCCTCGGTCTGCGCCGCGAAGCGCTTCTCCTTGGGGTCCAGAGTGGGGCCTTTGGGAATCGCAAAGCTGACCAGGACGCCGTCGATTTCGATCCGGAAGTCCCAGTGCATGTTGCGGGCGGCGTGCTGCTGCACCACGAACGCGCGCGCCGCGCCGGGCGCGATCGCGCGCGCCTCGACGTCGCCGCCGAACGGCTCCGGGGTCGCGTTGGGATCGCGCTTCTCGCGATAGCGTTTGAGGTCCGGCATCTCGCAACTGCGATACTAATGAAGCAGGGCATTCTTCGTGCAACGGATCGCGCACTCACCCATCGGAGGGGTCCATGAAGACTCGCTCGCTCGTCTGCGCCGCGGTCGTCGGCGCGCTGTTGGCGGGAACGCTGGGCTTCGCGTACGCCCAGGACGACGAAACGATCTTGAGGGTCTCCGCAACCGCGCTGTCCGCAGGCGCCGGCTTCAGCTGGGGAACCGGGAAGCTCAGCTACAAGGGCAAGGAGTACCCGGTCACGATCGACGGAATCACCGTCGGAGCCGTGGGCATCAGCAGCATCGACGCGACCGGCCTGGTGCGCAACCTGACAAAGCTGGAGGACTTCGACGGCACGTACTTCGCCGCGGCGGCCGGCAGTACGATCGGCGGTGGTGCCGGCAAGATCGCCATGAAGAACCAGAACGGCGTCGAGGTGACGCTCCAGGCCACGACGCGCGGGGTCGGCCTCACGCTCGGCGTCTCGGGGGTCAAGCTCGTGTTGAAGAAGTGAGCCGGCACCCTTCGTGCTACAACGTCCGACCAAGGAGGGTCCATGAAAGCTCGATTGCTCGTGTGTTCCGCGATCGTCGGCGCTCTTCTGATCGGAACGCTCGGCGGCGCGCGTGCCGACGACAAGGAGAAGCCCGACGCGATCCTGAAGATCTCGGCAAAGGCGATCGGCGTGGGCGCCGGCTACAGCTGGGGCGCCGGCAAGCTCACCTACAAGGGCAAGGAATACGACGTCGACGTCGCCGGGCTCAATGTCGGGACGGTAGGCGTGACCAGCATCGACGCCGTCGGCGAGGTCTACTACCTGAAGAAGGTCGAGGACCTCAACGGGAACTACACGGCCGCGACGGCGGGCGGCACGATCGGCGGAGGCGCCGGCGCGCTCTCCATGAGGAATTCGAACGGCGTCATGGTGGCGATGACGGCCACCACCAAGGGGGTGAGCCTCACCCTTGGCGTCTCGGGCGTGACTCTCGCAGTGAAGAAATAGCCACACCCTGCCGGGGCGCCCGGTCCCTCTTGGGGCCTGGCGCCCCAGGCCGAAAGTATCGTACGGTGTGGCTCCCCTCCTGTGCAGGACCCCCCTGCGAGAAGGAGTGGCATGCCAGCGCGCGCAATTTCGTCCGGCACCATCTCGTTCGGCCTGGTGTCGATCCCCATCAAAGTCTTCACCGCGACCAGCGGCAAGGACGTCCACTTCTCGATGCTGCACGAGAAGGACAAGTCGCGGCTGAAGCAGCAGTACGTCTGCGCCACCTGCGGCGAGATCGTGGAGCGCAACGCCACGGTGAAGGGCTACGAGTACTCGAAGGGCCAGTACGTCGTGGTCTCGGACGAGGAGCTGCAGTCGCTCGCAGAAGAAGACGGACCAGTCGATCGAGATCGAGGAGTTCGTCCCGATCGCAGAGGTCGACCCGATCTACTTCGAGAAGTCGAACCTGCTCGGCCCCGACAAGGGCGGCCAGAAGGCGTACCAGCTCCTGCACCGGGCGATGGTGCAGTCCAAACGCGTGGCGGTCGGGCGCTACTCGACCCGCGGCCGCCAGCAGCTGGTGCTCCTGCGCCCGATGGGCGAAGGGCTCGCGATGCACGGGCTCTACTACGCCGACGAGGTCCGCAACTTCGCAGACATCGAGATCGACACGACGATCGCGATCAAGGACGCGGAGCTCGAGCTGGCCAAGCAGCTGATCGATCAGCTGTCGCACGACAAGTTCCAGATCGAGAAGTACGAGGACGAGTACCGCCGCTCGATCCTCGAGGCGGTCGATCGCAAGGTGGCCGGCGAAGAGATCGTCATCACGCCAGCCCGAGGAGGCGCGCGAGCAGATCATCGACCTGGTCGCGGCGCTGAAGAAGAGCCTGGCCGACAAGGCCAAGGCGCCCGCCGCCGCGGAGGCCCAGCCCGCGCGCAAGGCCGCCAAGGCGAAGGGGAAGAAGGCGGCGTCGAGCTAGTACGGTCCGCGCCGGCTGCGCCTGCGGCGACGCGCCCGCCGACAGTTGTCGACGGCCGACGCAGCCCGGATCCTGGGGCTCAGCGAAGCGCGCATCCGGGAGCTCGTGCGCTCGGGGCTGTGCCGGCCCGCGCGCGCCGGACGCAGCTACGCGTTCTCGTTCCAGGAGCTGGTGGTGCTGCGCACCGCGGCGGGACTGCTCGCGCAGAACGTGCCGATGGCGCGGGTGCGCCGCGCGCTCACCGCGCTCACGCGCGAGCTGCCGGCCGAGCGGCCGCTCTCGGGCCTGCGCATCTTCGCCGACGGCAAGCGGGTCGCGGTGCGCGACGGCAGCACGGCGTGGGAGCCCGAGACGGGCCAGACGCTGATCGACTTTCAGGTCGACGCGCTGGCCGAGCGGGTGGCCGAGCTGCGCAAGGTGGACGCGGCCCAGCCTCGCGGCGAGACGCCGGCTGCGCGCGCGCTCGCCGACTTCGAGCGCGGGCTCGACCTCGAGGACGACGACCCCGCCGCGGCCTGCGAGGCCTACGGCAAGGCGCTCGAGCAGGATCCGAACCTGGTCGACGCCTGGGTGAACCTCGGCCGCATCGCGCACCAGTCGGGCAGCTCCGCCGAGGCCGTGCGCCTCTACCACCACGCGCTCGAGCGCAGCCCCGAGGACCCGATCATCCACTTCAACCTGGCGCTCGCGCTCGAGGACGCGCGCGGCGCAGCGCCCGCCGCGAGTCACTACGAGAAGGCGCTCGAGCTCGACCCGAGCTTCGCCGACGCGCACTACAACCTGGCGGCGCTGTGCGAGAAGCTCGGCCGCAAGGCCGACGCGCTGCGCCACTACCACGCGTACAAGAAACTCGTGGAATAGCTAGCGGCGCCACTCTCCCGAGGCGTAGCGCTCGAGGCCGGACCGGATCTCGCCTGCGCCCAGGCTCGCGATGCCGTGTCTGTATTCGTTGGCGAGCGCGTCGGGGAGATCGAGCGACCACTGCTCGTACGCCGAGAGGCGGTCGCTGCGCAGCGCGGCTTGAGGCAGCGCGGCGAGCTGGCGCGCGAGCTCGAGCGCGGCGTCGAGCGCCTTCCCCTTCGGCACGAGCCGGTTCACGAGCCCCATGCGCACGCGCTTCGTCGCCCGACACGCCGCGGCCGGTGAGGATCAGATCGAGCGCGTGGCTCTGGCCGACGATGCGGGGCAAGCGCACGGTCCCGCCGTCCATCAGCGGGATGCTCCAGCGCCGGCAGTAGACGCCGAACACGGCGTCCTCGGCGGCCACGCGGAGATCGCACCAGAGCGCGAGCTCGAGCCCGCCCGCGACGGCGTGGCCCTCGACCGCGGCGATCGTGGGCTTGCCGACCAGCATGCGGGTCGGACCGACCGGGCCGTCGCCGTCGGGCGCAACCCGCGGCGAGCGCGCTGCCCCGGGCTCGCGCATCGACTTCAGGTCGTTGCCCGCGCAGAACGTGCCGTGCGCCCCGGTGACGACCGCGACCCGCAGCTCGGGGTCCGCGTCGAAGCGGCGCAGCGCGTCGGCGAGCGCGGTCGCGGTCGGGCGGTCGATCGCGTTCCTCACCTCGGGGCGATCGAGCGTGACGACCGCGATCGAATCGTCCGCGTGGAAGTGCACGGTCATTTCGACCTCCTCCGCTTCGAGCTCTCGGGCCGGATTCCCACCGCGGCCGCGACCTGGCGCCAGAGCGCCTCGATCACGCGCTCGGGCGCGGGGCGCGGGGCGCGGCTCAGCACCTCGACCATCACCAGGCGCATGGCGCCGAACATGGCTGCGCCGGCGATACGCGGGTCGATCCCGACCGGCAGCTCGCCGCGGCGCTGGCCCTTGCGGATGCTGCGCGCCGCTCGCTCCACTACGAAGGCGATTCCGCGCGGCGTCGGTGCGCGCGACGTCGGGGTCGCGCGCGAGCGGCCCGTAGATCACGGCGGCGAGCGGCTCGGCGTAGTGGAAGCGCACGCCGCGCTCGAGGCGCAGTCGCTCGTGGTGCGCCCAGTCGCCCTCGGACTCGAGGTCGACGTCGAGCACCTCGGCATGGAAGCGGTCGAAGAAGTCGTTCACCAGCGCCGCGACGAGCCCCGACTTCGAGCCGAAGTAGCGGTGCACCAGGCTCGGCACGACCCCGGCCGCGTCGGCGACTACGGCCAGCTCGATGTGGCCGCCCGTGTCGAGCGCGACCCGGCGCGCGACGTCGAGCAGGCGCTGGCGGGTGGCGTGGCCCTTGGCGGTCGTCGGCGGGGTCGCGGTTTTCACGGTTGACATCGGACGCGAGCTTGGCCGAAAAATGAAGTGACGTCAATTCACAGATCCACCTCGAGGAGCCCGCCATGGCCGCACTGCTCGACGACCGCGCGATCGCGGAGCGCATCTTCTCGCACATCGAGGCAGGCACCACCGACCTGGCCGACGCCGGCTGGCGCGAGCCGGTCGCGAACTACCGCTCGCAGGCGCGCTTCGACGCCGAGCTCGAGCGCGTGCTGCGCAAGACGCCCACGCCGTTCTGTCCGTCGGCGGCGCTCCCCGAGGTCGGCTCGTATCGTCGCGCGCGTGGCGGCGGGCACTCCGGTGGTCGCCGTGCGCGACGCCGACGGCGCCGTGCGTGCCTACCGCAATTCGTGTCGCCACCGCGGCATGCAGGTGGTCGAGGGCTCGGGCTGCGCGCGCGCCCTCGCCTGCCGCTACCACGGCTGGACCTACGGCCTCGACGGCGCGCTCCGCCACGTGCCCCACGACCACGGCTTCCCCGACCTCGACCGGGGCCGCCGCGGGCTGGCGCCGCTCCCCGCGTTCGAGAAGTCCGGGCTCGTGTTCGTCGCGCAGGACGCGGCTGCGAGCGACGACGGAAGCTTCGAGGGCATCCCCGATCTGATCGGGAAGGACCAGCGCATGTTCGCGTCGCGCGAGTCGCTGATCCCCGCGAACTGGAAGATCTTCCTCGAGGGCTTCCTCGAGGGCTACCACATCAAGACGACCCACCCGTCCACGTTCTACCCGTTCGGCTTCGACAACCTGAACGTGATCGAGCACTTCGGGCGGAACAGCCGGGTCACGTTCCCGTTCCAGCGGATCAAGAAGCTCGCGGACGTGCCGGCCGCGGAGCGCCGGGTCGAGGGCGCGCTCACCTACGTCTACCAGCTCTTCCCGAACGCGGTCGTGACCGTGTTCTCGCACCACACGGCGCTGCTCATCCTCGAGCCGGTCTCGCTTTGCGAGACGCGGCTCGTGTCGTACGCGCTCACCAACCGGCCCGCCAGCGATCCGAACGCGCAGGCCGACGCTCAGCGCGACGCGGCGTTCGTGAACGAGACCGGCGGCGGGGAGGACGTCGCCGTCGTCTGCGCGATCCAGCGCGGGCTGGCCAGCGGCGCGAACGAGGACTTCGTCTACGGCCGCTTCGAGGGCGCGATCGCGCACTTCCACCGCGCGCTCGACGCCGCGCTCGCGGGCTAACGCGTCTTGCGGCCGGTCTCGGGCAAGAGGAAGAAGAGCAGCGCCGAGGCGGCGTAGCAGCCGGCCCAGAAGAGAAAGCCCGCCGCGGGCGAGCGCTCGGCCAGCGCGAGCCCGAGCTGCGGCGAGAGGAAGCCGCCGAGGAAGCCCGCCATGAGCGTGACGCCGACCGCGGAGCCGGCGAGCGCCGGGCCGACCGCCGCGAGCTCGAGCGGCACCGCAAAGACCAGGGCGATCGCGCCGGCCGCGACGCCCCAGACGACCATCACCGCGGCGAGCGGCGCACCGACGAACAGGCTGGCCGCGAACACCATCACGCCCGCCACCAGGATTCCCGGCACGTACACGGCGCGGCGTAGCCCGAGGCGGTCCGAGAGCGCCGGCAAGGTGAGGCTGCCCACGACGTATGCGCCCAGCACGATGCTGAGCATGCCACCCGCCTGCTCAGGCGCGAGCCCGCGCGCCCTGACGAGGTAGGTCGGGAGGTAGCCGACCACGCCGAGGTAGCCGGCGAGGAAGAAGAAGTAGCTGCCTGCGAGCAACCAGACGTCGCGGATGCGCAGCACCGCGCCCAGGCCCGCGAACAGCTCGCGCACGGCGCTCCCGCCCTTCGACGCCGCCGTCGGCGCGCGATCGCGCACGAACGCGGCCCACACCAGTGCGAGCGCCGCGGTCGCGAGTCCGAGCCCGAGCGTCAGCCCGCGCCAGCCGCCGGCGTGCGCCAGCACGAGCGGCGCAGCGTACGCCGCGATCCCCTGCCCCGCGCCGTTCCCGCCCAGCGCGACTCCGTTCGCCATCCCGAGCTCGGAGAGCGGGAACCACTCGCCGAGCGCCTTGGGCAGGTTCGCCGCAACGACGGTCAAGGTGACGCCGAAGAGCACCATCGCGGCGAGCACCGCGGTGAAGCTTCCCGCCACCGCGCGCAGGCCGAGCGACGCGGCCATCACGAGCGCCCCGAGCGCCACCACCCGGCGCACGCCGAAGCGGTCGCCGAGCCCGCCGGCGGGCAGCGCGCCGAGCAGCGCGCCCATCGAGAGCCCCGACCAGAGCGTGCCCCAGTCGCGCAGGCTCAAGCCCAGGTCCTCGAGGATCGGACCGACGATCACCACCACGTAGGTCCAGGCCATGCCGGTCGCGATGAAGTTCATCGCGACGACGTTGGCGAGAACCCCCCAGCGCGCCGGTGCCGCGACCTCGCGGTCCACTCAGGTCCCCGCGGGACCAGCCAGAGTGATCTCGCGGCCGAGCGCCGAGAGCCCGAGCATGTGCACGAGCTGGTCGGTCTTCCACGCCATCACGTTGCCGCCGACCATGTCGCGGAAGATCCGCTCGAGCCGCGAGCTCGAGACGTACGCGTGCGCGCCGCACGTGCGCATGGCGTCGTCCGCGACCTCCTCGCTCATGCGCCGCAGGTGGTACACGGTGCGAACCATGTGGCGGGTGAAGTGCGCGACGTCGTCAAACGGGCCGTCGAGCCGCCGCACGGTGTCGGAGAGGACGATGCGGCCGGTGCCGAGCCAGTGGTCCATGCGGCCGATCGCGGTCTGCGCCCAGGCCTGGTCGGCGCGATAGCCGACCTCGCCGCCTGCCTGGCTGTTGCCGGCCAGGTAGCCGTGACGCTTGCCGACGTACTCCAGGGTGAAGTCGTAGGCCGCCTGCGCGAGGCCGACCCAGATGCCCAGGATCCCGAGCGCGCCCCACGAGCGCAGCTTCTGTGCCTCGAGCGGCAGCGCGCGCTGGCCTTCGCGCAGGAGCGAGAGCGGCGCGACGAACGCCTGGTCGCGCGGGATCTCGAGGCCGCTGCACTCGATGTCGTGGCTGGCGGTCGCGCGCATGCCCATCGCGTCCCAGTTGCGCAGGTTGCGGATGCCGGGGCTGTCGATGCGCGGAATCGCCATCAGCGCGCGCGGCTCCTGCGCGCCGTCCGCGTCGATCCAGCCGCCGAGCATCACATAGGTCGCGCCCTCGCTCATCGAGGCGAAGCCCGCCTTGCCGTCGACGAGCCAACGGTCGCCGCCGTCGCGCACGCGGAAGCCGCTCTTGCGGTTGTCGAGGTCGCCGGTCGGGACCGAGCCCGGGCCGCAGATCAGCGCGCCGGTGCGCGCCATGTCCTCGAGCACGTTGGCGCCGTGCGGGAATGCGGGAAGGAAGCGCAGGAAGTGTGCGATCAGCAGGTGCATGTTGAGCGCGACCGCGGTGGATGCGTCGGCCCAGGCGATCTCCTCCATCACGCGGACCATCGCCTCGGGCCCCATGCCGAGCCCGCCCGTGGCCTTGGGCAGGATCAGCGCGTGCACGCCCAGTGCGACCAGCTCGTCGACGTTCTCCCGCGGGAAGCGGCGCTCGCGGTCGTACCCTGCGGCGCGCTCCACGAACTTCTTGCGCGCCAGGTCGCGCACGGCGGCGACCAGCTCCTGCTCTTCGGGCGTCATCGGCATCCCCTTCCCGGCGCGCGGTAGTGTACATGTGCGCTCGAGGTCGTTTTGAGCAAGGCCTTCACCGACGAAGAAGCCGCGGACCTGCCGGCGCTGGTGCGGCCGCGAGCGCCGCTGCCGAACGGCGTTCCGAACTACGTGACCGCGCGCGGGCTCGCGGCGCTGCATGACGAGCTGGCGCGCCTCGGCGCGGAGCGGACGGCCGCGGAGACGATCGCCAACGCCAAGGAGCGCGGGCGCGCGCTCGGGGGGCTGGCGCGGCGGCGCGCGGAGCTTGAGGAACGGATCGCGACGGCCGAGGTCGTGGCGCTGCCCGCCGCTCCGCGCGAGGTGGTGCGCTTCGGCGCGCGCGTCCGCGTGGCCGCGACAGACGGCGAGCGCAGCTATCGGATCGTCGGGGTCGACGAGGCCGACGCGGCGAGCGGTGCCATCGCGTTCACCTCGCCGCTCGCCGGCGCGCTGCTCGGCAAGCGGCGCGGCGACACCGTCCGGCTGCGCGCGCCGCGCGGCGACGAGGAGCTGGAGATCGCCTCGGTCGAGTACGAGGAGAGCTAGCGCACCGGCTCGTCGCGGCTCGTGAGCACGTTCCTCACCTTCTCGGGCACGCGCAGCCGCGGATCGCCGTCGTACAGTTCGCGCAGCTCCGCGAAGTTCGCGTCGGGCGCGCGCGTGAGCTCGGCGACGCGATCGAGGAAAGCGAGGTGCTCGCCCGTCGGCGGCTGGTCGGGCTGGTCCATCGCGCCCCAGACGTCCCACGGCAGGAGCTCCGCATTGTTCAGCGACGCGAAGTCGCGGATCAGGTTGCCCGCGATGAACCAGAGCCCGCGCATGTCGAAGATCCCGAACGCTTTCGGATCCGCCCGGCCGGCCCGGCACGCGACCCACGCGTCGCCGGCGATCACGAAGCGGTCGCGCGGGACGTCCTGCAGATCGAAGTCCGGCTTGAGCACCTTGGCCTGCAGCTCGTCGATCTGGGTGTCGACCATGACCCAGCGCTGGTCCGGCTCGCGCCAGTACTCGAGGACCCAATGGTCCTCGAACTTGCCGGCGTTGAAGTACGCGCCGAAGCCGCAGCGGGCGCGCGCGGGAACGCCGTGCGCGCGGAGCGCCGCGGCGGCGAACACCGAGTAATGTCGGCAGATGCCGACCAGTCGCTCTTCGACCGGCCGGGGCTCGACCGTCCCGAGCCGCTCGAGCATCGCCGCCACCGGCCGGAGCTGCGATTCACCGCGCCGCGCGGGCGAGAGCGTCTGTCCATAGGCCGGCGCCCAGTGCTCGTGGAGGAGCAGGCCCTGGATGCGCCGCGCCAGTGCGGCGGGCTCGGCGGGCAAGCTCGCGAGGAGCGCCGCGCGCTCGCCCGGATCGGTCATCCAGACGGGCCGCCGGTAGAAGTCGAGAACGGCTGAGCCGGGGGTCATCGGAGCTCTCCTGCGCCGTTTCCCCAAGGTCGCACGAGGCTCGCCTGGTTTTGACAGGTATCCCCTATTGTTCCTTATTAAGACTTGTCTGAGAGAATGATACGGAGTATACAGGCCCCATGTCCCAGGTCCTCTACTCGGTCGAGCAGGTGGCGCAGCGCCTCGGGCTGCACGTGAAGACGGTCCGGAGCTACGTCCGCGAGGGGCGCCTCAAGGCGGTGCGGATCGGCAAGCAGTACCGGATCGCGCGCGAGGACTTCGAGGCGCTGACCGGCCGCGCCGGGAGCGGCTTCGACCCCGACACCGTCCCGCGTCACCGCCACGTCGAGGCGTCGAGCATCGTCGAGATCGACGCGATCGGCCAGGACGACGCGAGCCGGGTCACCAACTCGCTCATGGCCGCGGCCAAGGGACGGCGCGACGGCGATGGGCCGCTGCGCATCGAGAGCCTCTACGACGAGGAGCGCGGGCGCATGAAGGTCGTGGTGATAGGCGACCTGCGCGCGAGCGCGGGCCTGTTCGAGCTGATCCGCGTTCTGGTGGAGGAGAAGCGATGAGCGCGATCTACAAGTCGGCCGAGGGCGAGCGCGCGGTGCGCGAGGCGACGACCCGGTGGCTCGCCTACTGGCCCGTGCCGAGCCGTCAGATCCGGCTGCCGACGCGCGAGGGCGAGACGTTCGTCGTCGCGTGCGGCGAGGAAGGCGCGCCGCCGATCGTGCTCCTGCACGGCTCGGGCGCGACCTCCGTCATGTGGATGGGCGATGTCGCCGCGTGGTCGAAGCAGTTCCGCGTCTACTGCGTCGACATGATCGGCGAGCCGGGGCTCTCCGCGCCTTCGCGCCCGCCGCTCGCGTCCGACGCGTACGCACTGTGGCTGGACGACGTCCTGCGCGGGCTCTCGGTCGAGCGGGCGGCGTTCGCCGGGATCTCGCTGGGCGGCTGGCTCGCGCTCGACTACGCGATCCGCAGGCCCGAGCGCGTGCAGTGCCTCGCCCTGCTCTGCCCCGGCGGCGTCGGCCGGCAACGACCGAGCTTCCTGTGGAAGGTCCTGCCGCTGCTGCTGCTCGGAGGCTGGGGGCGGCGCAAAGCGATGGCGGTCGCGCTCGGGTCGAGCCCCGGTCCGACGACTCCCGTGGAGCGCGCGTTCGGCGAGTACGTGGCGCTGATCCAAAGCCACTTCCGGCCGCGCCGCGAGAAGCTGCCCGTGTTCGCCGATGCCGCGCTTCGCGGGCTCTCAATGCCGGTGCTCGCGATCGTCGGGGGGCGCGACGCGCTCCTCGACTCGCGCGACACCGAAAGGCGTCTGCGCCGCGCCGCCCCTCGTGCCGAGGTCGAGCTCCTGGCGGACGCGGGCCACTTCATCCGCGGTCAGAACTCTCGCATCCTCGACTTCCTGGTGCGCGCTCAGTCGTCCAGCGCCTGATACGCCGAGGTCCAGAAGTCCTGGAACACCCGCGGCGGCTCCGGTGACTCCATGAGCCGCTGGGTGAGCAGGATCCCGACCAGGTCCTCGCGCGGATCCGAGTAGCCCGACGTGCCGTAGCCGCCGTCCCAGCCGAACTGCCCGATCGACGCGAGCCCGCCGCGGCGCGTGACGACGGCGACGCCGAAGCCCCAGCCGCGATCGTCGCCGAAGAAGAGCGACGCCTCGGCCTTCTGCTGCGCGCTGAGCTGGTCGGTCGTCATCAGCTCGACCGCCGGCCGCGAGAGGATCCGCCCGCGCGGGTGCGCGCCCCGGTCGAGCAGCATGCGGCAGAACGCGAGGTAGTCGTCGGCGGTCGAGACGAGCCCGCCGCCGCCGGACGGAAACGTCGGCGGACGCGCGAAGCGGCTGTCGCGCGCGTCGTCGAAGAACTCGAGCGCGCCGCTCGAAGAGTTGCGCTGATACGCGCTGGCCAGGCGGCCGAGCTTCCCGGCGGGCACGCTGAAGCCGGTGTCGTTCATGCCCAGCGGCTCGAAGATGCGCTCGCGCAGGAACTCTTCGAGCGACCGCCCCGATGCGCGCGCGATCAAGACGCCGAGCACGTCCGAGGCCGTGTGGTACAGCCACTTCTCGCCGGGCTGATGGATGAGCGGGAGCGCGCCGAGCCGGCGCATCCACTCGTCGGGAGAGCGCGTCGGCGCCTGCGGTCCCGGTGCCAGGCCCGCCTCGGCGATCGCCTTCTGGATCGGGTACTGCCCGGGCGGCGCCATGATGAAGCCGAAGCCCGCGCGGAAGGTCAGCAGGTCGCGCAGGCTGATCGGGCGCTGCGCCGGCACGGTGTCGTCGAGCGGCGCGTCGAGCCGCGCCAGCACGCGGCGATTCGCGAGCTCGGGCAGGAACGGATCGACCGGCTCGTCGAGCCGCAGCACGCACTCCTCGACGAGGATCAGCGCGGCGACGGCCGTCACGGGCTTCGTCATCGAGGCGATCCGGAAGATCGTGTCGCGGGTCATCGGATCGCTGCCGCCCAGCGCCTTCAGGCCGAGCGCGTCGACGCGCGTCTCGCCGCGCCGGTGGAGCAGCGCCACGAGCCCCGGGACTCCGCCGCGCTCCACGTGCCCCGCCAGCACCTCTCGCATCCGGCGCAGCCGCGCCTCCGAGAAACCACCGCCGCCCATTTCGTGTCCTCCAGCTTCGATTGTCTCTTCGGTGTCGAACCAAGGGGAAGATCTTCGACAACAGTTGACGGAGCCCGCGCGCCCGGCGTATATAGCCACTTGGTTATGGACACCGAACAGCTCGATCTGACCTTCGCCGCACTCGCCGACCCGACCCGGCGCGCGATCCTCGCGCGCCTCACGCTGGGCGAGGCGTCGGTCGGCCAGCTCCTCGAGCCGTTCGCGATCAGCCAGCCCGCCGTCTCGAAGCACCTGAAGGTGCTCGAGCGCGCGGGGCTGGTGGAGCGCGGGCGCGACGCCCAGTTCCGACCGTGCCGGCTGAACGCCGCGCCGCTCGCCGGCGCGGTCGGCTGGCTCGAGGACTACCGCCGTTTCTGGGAGATGAGCCTCGATCGGCTCGACGGTTACGTGAAGGTCATGAAGGCAAAGGAGAAGAGAGTTGCCCCGCGAACGAAGAAGCAGCGCTGAGCCGGTCGCCGACCGCGAGTTCCTGATCACGCGCGTGTTCGAGGCGCCCGCGCGTCTCTTGTTCGAGGCCCACAGCAAGCCCGAGCACGTGCAGCAGTGGTTCGGCCCGAAGGGATTCACGCTGCCGCTGTGCGAGATCGACTTCCGCGTGGGCGGCCGCCTCCGCTTCGGCATGCGTGCGCCCGACGGCACGGACCTGCGGCCGTTCGGCGGCGAATACCTCGAGATCGTCCCGAACGAGCGGATCGTCTACACGAACGGCTGGGACGACGACGAGAAGATGATCATCACCGTCACCTTCGTGCAGACGGGCGGGCTCACGACGCTCGCGATCCACACGCTGTTCGCGTCGGTCGCGCAGAAGAACGAGCACCTGGGCCGCGGCTACGCGGGCGGCGTGGGCGAAGGCCTCGACCGCCTCGCGGAGTTCGCGCGATGAACACGGTGACGTCGCGGGACGGGACTCGGATCGCCTACGACCAGCGCGGCAGCGGACCGCCGCTCGTCCTGGTCGACGGCGCGATGTGCAGCCGCAAATTCGGACCGAGTCCGAGCCTCGCACCGCTGCTGGCCCCACACTTCACGGTGTTCTGGTACGACCGGCGCGGCCGCGGTGACAGCGGCGATACGCCGCCCTACGCGGTCGAGCGCGAGGTCGAGGATCTCGCGGCGGTGGCCGAGGCGGCGGGCGGCTCGCCTTTTCTGTACGGCTCGTCGTCCGGAGCGGCGCTGGCGATCCGCGCGGCGGCGAGCGGCGTGCGCGCGCGCAAGCTCGTGCTGCACGAGCCTCCCTACGCGATGGACCCTTCTGCGTCGCCGCTGCTCGACAGCTATCGCGCGCGCATCGGCGAGCTGCTCGCGGCGGACCGGCGCGGCGACGCGGTCGCGCTGTTCATGAAGGTCGTGGGCGTCCCGTCCTTCGGGATCTTCGTGATGCGGCTCCTGCCGAACGTATGGCCGAAGCTGAAGCGGGTCGCGCACACCCTGCCGTACGACTTCGCGCAGCTCGGCGACACGCCCGGACGGCCCCTGCCGCGCGAGCTCGTCGCGGTGATGGGCGCGGTCCGCGCTCCGAGCCTTCTCGTCCTGGGCGGCAAGAGCCCTCCGTGGATGGGCCGCGCGGTGGAGGCGGTCGCGAGTGCGATTCCCGGCGCGAAGCAGCGCACCGTCCCAGGCCAGAACCACGCGATCGCCGCGAAGGCGATCGCGCCGGTGCTGGTGGAGTTCCTCACTTGAGCTCTCGGCTGGGCTGGGTCGTCTCGGGGCTGGCGGTCGCCTTCCTGATCTTCGACGGCGGGATCAAGCTGACCGGTGCCGCGGTCGTCGGAGACTCGTTCACACAGCTCGGCTATCCGGTCAGCCTGGCGCCGGCGATCGGGATGCTCGAGCTCACGCTCGTCGCGCTCTACGCCGTTCCGCGCACCTCCGTGCTCGGCGCGGTCCTGCTGACCGGTCTGCTCGGCGGCGCGATCGCGAGCCACCTGCGGATCGGCAGCCCGCTGCCCACGCATACGCTGTTCGGCGTATACCTGGGCAGCGTGATCTGGGCCGGCCTTTTCCTGCGCGACGTCCGCGTGCGCGCGCTACTGCTTCAGGGCACCGCCGCGGCGCGCCGCCCGCGGCTAGCGCTCCGGCGCGGCGGGGACGGAGTCGTGGATGCGCGGCCCGTCGATCCCGGCGACGAGCAGGCGCGAGGTGTTGTCGGCGACCTGTTGCAGCGCGGCCTCCGCCGCCTCCTTCACGACCTCCGCGGTGCGCGTGTCGCGGCGCGTGACGACGGCATTGCCGGTCACGAGCTTGCGGGCGTTGGGCTCGAGGTCGCGCCCGCAGGTCTCGACCGCCACCCCGAGGCTGTAGGCCACGCGGACCGAGCCGTCGGGCTGCCGGCGCACATCGAGCGCGCTCGACTGCAGGTAGAACTGGATCACCCGGCCGAACTGTCCCTTGTACGGTGCGTCAGTGCGCTTCGCGCTGCGGTAGGTACGCTCGACGCTCTTCACGAGCGCGCTGCACAGCGGCTCGCCGAGCTCGAACGCGTAGGACCGCGCGCGCTCGCGGTAGCCGAGCAGGCCCGGGGTGCACACGACCCCCGCCGCCTCCGAGGACTTGCCGGCGTCGGTACGCGCCGGCTCGATGGCCGAGCTGAGCTCTACGGTCTGCACGCAGGCCGAGCCCACGAGCAGGGCGAAGGCGATGACGACGGCAATGCGGCGCATCCGAGGCAGATCGGCCGGCGAGCCCGCGAGCTTGTGTGGCGCGAATCACGGGCCGAGCCGGCCGTTGCGCTCGGCGCGGTCAGCCGAACGCCTTGGCGTCCTCGCGCGATCGAGCGCTGGTACGCCGGACGGCCGGCCAGCCGCGCGACGTAGCGCTCGAAGACCGGCTCGTCCTTGAAGCCGGGCGCGCCGATCATGCGCGCCCAGTAGATCTCCGCACCGACGTACACGTCGGCCGCGCTGAAACGCTCGCCGAGCAGGTACGGCGAGCCGCGCACGGCCTGCTTCAGCGTGTTCAACACGTCCTCGTAGCGACCGTACGGAACGGCCTCGGGGCGCGGCGGCGCGGGCCGCTCGAACATGCGGTCGATCAGCGCCGGCTCGATGCAGCCCGCGCCGAAGAACAGCCAGCGGTAGTAGCTGCCGCGCAGCGGATCATCGAGCGCAGGCGCGAGGCCCGCCTTCGGGAACGCGTCGGCGAGGAACGCGATGATCGCAGGCGTCTCCGTCACGACCACGCCGCGCCAGGTGATCGTCGGCAGCTTGCCCATCGGATTCAGCGCCAGGAAGGTCGGGCTCTTGTGCTCGCGCTTCTCGAAATCGATCGGCACGATCCGGTACGGCGCGCCGACCTCCTCGAGCATCCAGTGCGCCATCTGCGCGCGCGAGCGCGGGTTGAAGTAGAAGACGATCTCATCGCTCATGGAGGAGAGGATCGCAGGATCGCCAACGCTGCGAAAGATGCCGCTGGCGCCGCTCGGCGCGGCGGATCCGACCATCAAGGCGCTCCAAATCGCCGCCGATGCATTGCTGGCAAAGGAGTGCAGCGGTGGCCACGGTTCCGTCGGTCAAGGGCTCGGTGTTCATCGCGATCGTCGAGGACGTGCAGAAGCTCCTCGCCGCGAAGCGGCTCAAGCGCGAGGAGCTGACTCGCTGGCTGCAGCCGAAAGACGTCGCCTTGCTCGACGCGCCAGTCCATGCGCACGAGTGGTACGACGTCCGCGTCTACGAGCGCATGAGCGAGCTCCTGCGCGACGTCGAGGGCGGCGGCCGCAACGAGTACCTGCAGAAGCGCGGCGAGCGCACCGCAAGGCGGCTGCTCGACGCAGGCCTCTACTCGCAGCTCGACTTCCTGCAGACGGCGACCTTCGGGCGAAGGAGCGGCGGCTCCAAGGACCGCTACGAAGCGCTAGGCCGCGATCTCGCGCGCACCACGACGCTGAGCGCTGCGATCCTGAACTTCGGCCATTGGGCGGCGAAGCCCGACCCGAAGAACCCCAGGCGCTGGATCATGGAAGTGACCGGTGCGCGCGAGTTCCCCGATCCACTCGCCTGGGCTTCGTGTGGCTTCACGAACGAGCTGTCTCGCGTGCAGAACCAGCCGGACCTGTGGACCTGGGAGCGCCCCGAGCCCGACCGGATCGTGTTCCGGATGACCCGCGACCTCTAGCGCTCGGGGGTCAGATCACCTCGAGCTGGTCGCGGTGCGGCAGCGCGGGGAACGGCGCCGTCGGCAGGGTCTGGTACCAGAACGCGCACGAGGCGATGTCGTCCTGCAGCGGCAGGTATTGCATCTCCCGGTGGGTGCGCCAGCCGAGCGCCTGGATGGTGACGCGCAGGTCGCGCTTGAAGCGGACCGGATCCATCACGTGCCAGCGGTACATGCCGAAGCGCTGCTGCGACTGGTAGACGCCGTCGGGCCGGATCACCTGCGGCAGCCCCGCGTACGCCGTCGAGAACTCCTGGTAGCGCGACGCGTCCGGGCGCTGCCGGCGCTCGAGCGAGCCCGGGTCGAAGTTGTACGCGCCGCAGAAGTAGTCCTCGGTGCCGGTGCCGCGATCGTCGGGAACTCGCGGTCGCCGTCGAGGTAGAACTTGATCTCGCCCTCGCCCCACCAGCCGGTGTTGTTCACGCCCCAGGCCATGTACACGCCGACGTAGTGCCCCTGACCTCTGACACCGTCGAGGATCGTGTAGACGTCCTTGTAGGGCAGCGGGTTGGTGCGCCGGAACTGCGCGTGGAAGTAGGCGCAGTCCTCGGGGACCTCCGTCAGCGTGTAGTTGATCTGGTAGTAGACGACGAGCGGCTCGTCGGAGAGGTTCGTCATGGTGAAGCGCGCGCGCTTGCGGAACGGCATCTCCCAGTAGCAGTTGAACGCGCGGCCGGGGTTCACGCACACGGGCAGCGAGCTCACCTGCGCGAAGCTCTCCCAGCCGCAGGCGAAGAAGTCGCCCGTCGGCGCCTCGATCGACGGCTGGGCCTGGTCGTCCCAGTACGCGCGCAGGATCGAGAAGCGCCACTTGCCGCGCGCCAGCGTCATCCAGATCTGCTGGATCGCGCCCTGCCCCGCGATGTTCGCGAGCTCGAACGTCGCGCCGGGCTGGATGATCACGTACGGGTTGACCTTCCAGCCCTGGCCGAGATCGCGCGCCGCGACCGAGGCCGAGCCTTCGGTCGCCATCGCGCCCTTGCCCTTCTCGCCGGTGAGGTTCTCCGGACTGATCGACCGCGTCTCGGCATTCGAGAGCCGAGACAGAGTCCCGAGGCTCATCCCCAACCCGTTGAACTGCGCCATTCCCCTCGCCTCCGTCACTCACTCACTCACGCAAGGAGCGCGCGCACCTGGCGTGCGGCCTCGAGACCCTGCTCGATCGCACCGTCGATGTTGCCGCGCCAGCCGTTGGCCCAGTCGGCGCTCGCGAAGAACACCCGACCTTCGGGCTGCTGGAGCGCGGCGAGGTGGCGGGAGTACTGTCCGGGCCGCAGGGTGCACCAGGTTCCGCGGGCGAACTCGTCCGCGTTCCAGTCCCAGCCCGTCGAGTCGAGCACGCGCGCCTCGGGAAGCAGGCGGCGCACCGCGCCCTCGACCTGCCGCGGGTCGCCGATGTCCAAGAGCTCCGGGCTCGGACCGAAGCCGATCAAGTGGGTGCGCCCGTTCCCGACGTGGTGGGTGGCGAGCGAGTTGAGCGGGTTCTCGCTCGGCGCGAGGCAGGAGACCCGCTGCTCACCCTCGATCACGACGTGCAGCTTGGTCGACGCGCCGGCGTGGCGCTGGGTCGAGGCTTCGAGCTTGCGCGGGTCGAGCGGCGGATCGAAGCGCACGTCGCGCAGCACGTTGAGCGGCAGTGTCGAGACCACCGCGCGCGCCTCGAGCGCCTCGCCCGCGCGGCTCGTCACCCGCGCGCGCGCGCCGTCCTGCTCGACGCTGGCCACTGCCACGCCGAGCCGGATCTCCGGCTTGCCGTCCGCGACCATCGCGTCGATCAGCGCCACAGTTCCGTCCCGGAAGCGGTAGCGCGCCAGGGCTTCCACGAGCTCGAAGTAGTTGTGTCCGGCGAGCGCATACCAGCGCACCATCTCGACCCAGGCGGCCTCGCGCGCGCGATTCCCCACTGCGGTCGCCACGAAGGCGTCGAGGAAGTCGCGCGCGAACGGGTCCGCGATGTCGGCGAGCGGATCGGCCGCCGTCACCCGGTCGTGCTTCTCGGCGAGGCCGGTCTCGAACGGGCGATGCGGGAGCGGGAACATCTCGCTCGACGCGCCCATGTACTGCGCCACCGCCGCCAGGATCTTCACTGCCTGCACCGCGAAGTCGACGGTCGCGATCTCACCGTCGCTGCGCCGCAACACGACCTGGCCCGTGGTTCCCGCGTTGCTGTCCGCGAGCGCGAGGCCATAGCGCTCGATCTCGGCCCACACGTACGGCTGACGCCGGTGCACCCAGCTGCCGCCGAGCTCCGTGAGCGAGCCGTTCCAGACGGTCGTGTGGGTGCGGCCGCCGAGACGCTCGCGCGCCTCGAGCACGACCGTGCGCAGCCCGGCCTTCGCGCACTCCCGCGCCGCGGTCACGCCGGCAGAAGCCGCCGCCGATGACGATCACGTCGTACGGATCACGCACGGGGCGCAGCATATCTCACGAAGCAGCCGCCGACGTTCGTCAGGCGGCGCGCGCGGCGCCGGCGCTCACGCGCTCGCGCGCCATCTGCACGCACGGCGGCTCCGGGTATGCCCAGCGCACGAGCCGCGCCTTCCACTGGTCGACGGGCCGCAGCGCGAAGCGGCGCAGCGCCTCCGGCCGCTCGGTGCCCGTCAGGTGCCGCGCCCAGTCGGGCATCAGGTCCATCGCAGCGCAGATCGAAGCCCAGCGGTACGCGCGGTCGAGACGCCCGGACGGCAGCTCCGCGCTGCGGCCCGCGATGAAGTCCATGAAGCGCTGGATCTGGCCGTTCCACGCGAGCTTCGGCCGCATGCGCTCGACGTAGTCGTCGAGCTCGGCGACGGTCTGCGGCACCCAGTCGGCGCCGCCCATCCGGCCGATCGGCGCCTGCTCGCGCAGGTACTGGTCCTTCTCGGCGATCGAGAGCGGCCGCGCGTAGCGCTCGTACGCGAGCATCACGCCCCACGGGATCGACGTGTGCACCCACGCGATCAGCTCCGGGTCGAGCGCGCGGTAGGCGACGCCGTCGGGCCGCACGCCGCCGATCCGCGAGTGGATCCGCTTCACGCCCTCGATCACCCGCGTGGCCGCCTGGGTGTTGCCGAAGGTGGTGCGGAGCACGTAACCGAGCGTGTTCCGCGCGCGCCGGTCGGGGTCGACCCAGAACGACGAGTGGTCGTGCACGCCGGCCATCACGGAGGGGTGCAGCAGCTCCATCAGCACGGTCGCGGTGCCGGCGATTCCCAGGGTCGCGAGGTCGCCGTGGATCTCCCACGAGAGGCTTCCCGGACCGCCCGCCAGGCCCGGGTCGCCGGGCGGTCCGCCGTAGATCTCCGGCTCGTCGTGGCGGCCGCCGGCCGCCTCGAGGTCCGCGGCCATGCGCCTGCGCAGCGTCTCCAGCATGGTCGGAGTATAATCCAAGCAAGTGCTTGGGTTACTCGGATTCCGCCTCGGCAGGCCTGGCTCGTGAGCTCGCGCCGGAAGCGCCGCGAGTTCGCGCCGAAAAAGCGCCCTGCACAGGAGCGCTCGCAGGCCACCTTCGACGCGCTCGTGCAGGCGTGTACTTGGCTTCTGCCGCGGCTCGGCTACGCGGGCACGACCACGAACCACATCGCCGCCCGCGCCGGCGTGAACATCGCCTCGCTCTACGAGTACTTCCCCGGCAAGGACGCGATCGTCGCGCAGGTGGCGGAGCGGCTGGTCGAGCGCGTGCTCGCGCGCCTCGCCGAAGGCGCGCCGCGCGTGGCGGCCGCGGGCGAAGCGAACGCCGTGCGGCTCTGGATCGAGCTGATCCACGACACCGTCACCCGCGAGAAGGCGCTGATCGCGGTGTTCCTCGGCCAGGTGCCCTACACCAATCAGCTCGAGCCGATCCGCGACCTCGGCGCGCGGCTGGTCGCGTTCTCGCTCGACGTGCGCCGCCACGTGGGCGGGCTGGTCCGCGACGACCTCTCGGGCGCGTCGCTCCACCTGCTGATCAACCTGGTCACGTCGACGATCCTGCAGATCGTGAACGAGCCGCCGGCCGACGTGTCGCAGCGCGAGCTGCTCGACGAGCTGGTGCGCCGGGTGGAGATTTGGACGCAGCCCGAGTCGTAGCCCCTAGCGCGCAGCGGCCGGAAGCGCGTCGAGCAGCGCCTGGGTGCGCGCCTGGAGCGGCATCTCGACGATGCGGTCGGTGTGGATGTAGAGCGCGTTGTCGCGGACGCCGCGCAGCACCATCTCGCCGACAGCGTCCGGCGGAACGCCGGCGTTCAGGAACGAGTCGACCACGGCGACCATCTGCTCGGCGGGCCGCGGCGCCGACGCGGGCTGGGTGCGCAGCGTGTGGTGCATGATCCGCGTCGCTACCGGCCCCGGACAGAGCACCGACACGCCGATGCCGGCTCCGGTCAGCTCGAAGCGCAGTGACTCGGACAGGCCGACGACGGCGAACTTGGCCGCGTGGTAGAGGAAGCCAGCGCCGGGCGTCACCAGCCCCGCACCCGACGACGTGTTCACGACGTGCCCGCCGCCCAGCTCCCGCGCGCGCGCGATCATGCGCGGCAGGAAGGTCTGCAGGCCGTTCACGACTCCGCCCAGGTTGATGCCGAGCGCGAAGTCCCACGTCTCGAAGCTCATCTGCTCGGGAGGGATGGCCAGTGCGACCCCCGCGTTGTTGAAGAGCAGCGACACCGGACCGAGCCGCGACTCGGCCGCGTCCGCGGCGCGCGCGTACGCTTCGCGGTCGCGCACGTCGAGCACGAACGTCTCGACCTGCGTCTCCTTGGCGAGCTCCGCGCGTGCGCTCGCCAGCCCGGCCGCATCGACGTCGGCCAGGGCGAGCTTCGCGCCGGCGCGGGCGAAGGCGCGCGCGATTCCCAGCCCGATGCCGTTCGCTCCGCCTGTGATGAAGGCGCTCCGGCCCGCGACGTCCGTCATCCTTCCCTCCTGTCGACATGAGGCGCCGCGATTCTACCCGGGCGCGCGCGCGAGTGTTTCCAACCCCGCTCGCGCATCTCGCTTCTGCCAGTACCGGCGCACGAGCAGCGGCCGCCGGTCCACGCGCTGCTGACCGCGCAGGCGCTCGAGCCAGCGGCGGAGGAGCGCATCGGCGAGCGCGAAGGCCGCGGCCGGCGGCTCCGGCGCGGCGAGAATCCGCGCCTCGAGCGCATCGCGCTCCGCGAGGTAGCCCGCGGCGCGCTCCGGATCGCCGATCAGGAAGCGGTGGAGCGCTTCATGCCGCCACCAGAGCGACGCGGCATCGAAGCGGTCGTTCGGCGCTGGACCGAGCTCGAGCGGCTCGTCGACCCGCACCGGCTTGAACACGGACAGGCAGGGCGCGGCCGTGCCGGTTGCGAAGTGGCGGCAGTCGCCCGGACGGAGCTCCGCGACCCAGGACGCCGTGGTCTGCGACGACGCGACGAGCCCGCCCGCGTGCATGCAGGGGGCGCGCATCGCGCCGTTGCTCCGCGCGTAGACCGGCCAGCGGCGGCCGGGCCCGTGGTCGCGCAGGACGGCCATCAGGTCGGCCGGAGATTTTGCGCCCTCCGCCAGCGCGCTCGTGCGCGCCAGGCGCGCTCCGCCTGCCGCGATGCGCGTGCGCACGCGATCGGAGTTCTCGCGCGCAAAGCCCGGGATCGTGAGCAGGTTCGAGATCGCGCGCGCGCCGGCCACCCGCTCGGTCGCGGAGCGCCGGCCCGCGGTCTCCAGCACGATCGCGCCGTGCGGGTCCGCGACCAGGAAGCTGTTGTGGTACGTGAAGTCGCGCTTCTCGTGGCCGCAGCCGCCGCCCTGGCCGTGGCGCTCGAGCAGCGACACGATCACGTGTACCGCCTCGTCCGCGGTCCGTGCGCGCTCCAGACCGAGCCGCACCAGGTCCATGCCGGTCAGGCCGGTCGCGGCGTACGGCTGGCGCGGTGAACACGGCCTCGTTGCCGATCGCCACGCCGTGCTCGTTCGCGCCGATCTCCGCGCCCCACATCCAGAACGGCCGCGAGAGCAGCACCGCGTGGGTCTCCGCAACCTGCGGGATCTCGATCCAGGTGCAGCGCAGGCGCGCACCCGGCGCGAAGCGCGCGCGCGCGTGCCATTCGAGCAGCTGGGCCTCGTTGGGATCGCGGTCGGAGTTCTTGGCGAAGAGGACGCCGTCCGCGCGGACGACTGCGAGCGTGTCACACATCGGGAGGGCTCCCCGCGACCATGGCCGAGTCTACAGCTAGCGCGGCCGCCGGCCGATCGTCGCCTGGACCAGCGTGACCACGAAGCGCTCGACCTCCTCCGCGGGCCGCTGCCCGAGTTTCATCTGCACGACCACCGGCGCGCCGGCGATCACGATGCGCGCGTCGGCTTCGGGGTCGACGTCGGCGGCCAGCGTGCCCTCGGCCACGCCGCGGCGCACGATCTCCGCGACGCGCTTCGCGAGCTGGTCCTGGAACGCCAGATAGCGCGTCCAGCTCTTCTCGCGCAGTGCGGCGCCCCACTCGAGCCAGAGCCGCGCGCGCTCCGGCTCGGTGTCGACCGAGGCGGTGAACGCGTGCGCGAGTGCGAGCAGGAGCTCGGGCGCGGGCAGGTCGAGGCGCAGCGTGGCCTCGACCATCTCCACGTAGAAGCGCTCGACCTCGTCGAGCACGGCCGTGACCAGCGCCTCGCGCGTCGGGAAGTACACGAATACGGTGGGCACCGACACGCGCGCTTCGCGCGCGATCTCCGCATGGCGCCCGCCCGCCAGGCCGCGGCGCGCGAAGACGCGCAGGGCGTGGGCGAGCAGCCGCGCGCGGCGCTCGGCCGGGTCCAGGCGCGCCGCGCGCTTGCGGGGCGGCCGTCTGCTCGTGCTGCTCGCGCGGGTCATGCGGGCCGCAGCCTAATTCGCGCTTGACGGACCCCGCAAGCGGGCGCAATCCTATTGACAAGATTATCAATAAAGGGACGAGGCCATGGCCATGCCGATCGAGCGGATCCAACCCCTCCCCAGCGAAACGCCGGTCCACGAGGCGGAGCTCGCCCGCTACGAGGAGAGCTTCCGCCGCCAGCACACCAAGTGGGCCGAGATCCTGGGGCGCAACGCGGCGCGGCTCGCGGCGGGCACGTATTCGCTGCACTGGCTCGACACCGACGGAGCGAACTGGGGCCGGCGCGCGCGGCCGTCGTCGCGCGGCCTCACCTACACCGACGTGAACCAGATCCCCGGCTACGGCAGCGTGCCGCAGGTTGCGACCCACCTCGACTTCACCCCGCGCGGGTCGGTCCGCGATCGCTACCAGGCCGAGATGCCGGTGGTCGCCGACTACACCCTCACCGACTCGGGCGAGCTGTGGGCCGAGAACGTGGTCACGCTCTACGAGGAGGCGAAGGCGCGGCAATGGAACGCCACGCGCGACATCCCCTGGAGCGAGCTGCCCAAGCTGCCGGACGACCTCGAGAAGGCGACCTGCCAGCTGTGCACGTTCCTGACCGAGGTCGAGTTCGTCGCGGGCGACTTCCCGGCCAAGTGGATGACGCACATCCCGCAGGACTTCCTCGAGGTGAAGAGCTTCCTCACCACCCAGATGATGGACGAGGCCCGACACCAGGAGGTGTTCCGCAAGCGCGCGATCGCCGGCGGCGGACTGCTCCACGCCTCGCCCGGCTTCGAGTGGGCACTGAAGGCGATCCTCGACGCGCCCACCCACACGATGGGCACGTTCCTGCTGAACCTGCTCGGCGAGGGGCTGGTGCTGTCGATCTTCCGTTCCGGCGAGATGATCGCCAAGACGCACGTCGACAAGGAGATCTTCCGCCGCTGTCTGCAGGACGAGGCCCGCCACGTCTCCTACGGCGTGATGCAGCTCAAGTGGTACCTCGACCACCACCCGGACCGCGAGAAGGCGCTCGAGGAGACGCATCGCTTCGCCGACGTGGGCGAGCAGGTGATCCTGACCGCGTTCACCGAGGCCGCGCTGGTCGAGCCCGTCGCGGTCCTGCTGGCCGGCGGCGTCGACAAGATCGACCACGGGATGGAGGGCCTGGCGAAGCTGTGGAAGATGTTCATCGAGGAGTACCTGCAGCGCTGCGCCCGCGCCGGGCTGGAGCGCCGCGCGCGCTGCACGATTCCGCTCGATGCGCCGTGGGGGAAGGTCGGCATGAGCCGCCGAGCGTCCCCTTCCCTTCCGCCGCCTGGTTCGCGCGGTTGGGCGAGCTGATGAATGCGAACCGCACGCGCCAGATCCAGCTCGGCTACGTCGACTGCGTGGCGCGCTTCACGGTGCTGAAGGACGGGCCCGACGGCCGGGACTGGAGCGCCGACGTCACGTTCGAGGAGTTCGGCGTGACCGACGTGCGCGAGCCTGCGCCCGGCGAGAGCGCGCGCGCCGACTTCGCGCTCGAGGCTGATCTTCCGACCTGGCGCGAGATGATCGAGAGCATCGCCGCGGGCGGCGGCCGTCCCGACCTGGAGCACACGCTGAACCGGCTCTCGCACGCGGGCACGCCGATCTTCCTGCGCTCCGACGACGTGCTGCGCGCCGACATGTACTTCCGCTTCAACCAGAGCCTGCAGGAGTTCGTGAACGCGTCGGCGCAGTTCGCGACCCGCTTCCCGGCGCGGCCGTGAGCCGCCGCAGCGGCCACTTCTACGTCGACGAGACGTGCATCGGCTGCGGTGCCTGCGACCACGCCTGTCCGGGCAAGGTCGACGCGATCTACCGCGTCGAGAACGACTATCTGGGCCGCCTCGCAATCGAGCTCGAGAAGTGCATCGACTGCGGGCTGTGCGTCCCGCTCTGCCCCGTCTCGTGCATCCACGACGCGCGCGCGGAGGGCATCGTGGAAGGGAGCGGCGGCTACACCAAGATCAAGGAGCTCCAGGCCTGGGCGCGCGCGCGCGAGTAGTTCGACATCTTCTCGCGCTGCCATGAAGTTCATCTTCCAAGTCCACCTGCGGCCGGGGCACACGATCGAGGAGTACGCGGAGACGTGGATCCGCACGAGCGAGATCCTGCAGCGCGCGCCGGGAGCACGCGGCACCCTGCTCCACCGCAAGATCGGCGATCCGAACACGCTCCTCGCCATCGCGAGCTGGGACTCCAAAGCCGCGCGCGACGCGCGCGAGGAGTTCCTCAAGCCCGACTCCGCCATGCGCAAGGTGCTCGACGCGCACCTCGGCCTGGTCGACTTCGAGCTGATCGGCGAGTTCGAGGAGCCGGAGTGGATCGTCGAGCCGCAGGGGTGAGCGGACGCGCCGCACTCAGTCGGGCAGCGTGTACGGCTTGCCGAAGCGGGTCGTCTCGAAGAGCCGGTACTGGAGCGGCGGGAGCGCGGGGTACTGCTGCGCAAAGTCGGCCGCGAACTCCTCGAACGTCGCTCGGTCCTGGAAGTACAGGCGCCACGGTGTCGGGGGATCCATCGCGCAGTCGATTGCGAAGTGACCCAGATAGATCGCCTCGCCCCCGGCCACGGTGAAGGTCCCGCCGACGGGAGCGCCGTCCGCGAGGAGCTCCTCGCGACGGAGATCCAGATGCCCGATTTCGGTGACCGAACGCGCGACCTTCATCTTCAGGCCGTCGAGCGCCCAGGTTCCGGCATCGACCTCGAGGACGTAGAGCCGGAGCATGTCGTCCGAGTGGAACGTGTCCGGATTCGCGACGACGAGGCTCGCGCTGGTCGGCGCCAGCGGCAGCCGCACGAACGCGAGCTCCTCGAGCTGCGCATTGCGGTTCCCGGCGCAGTCCCAGAAGCGGCCCCAGTTGGCGAAGAGGACCACCACGCCCTTGCCGGCGGCCGGCGGCGTCGTGCGGGCGGGATCGACCTGAAGCGGGTGCGGCGGCAGCGGCGGAGCGTGGGCACACACGGTCGCGCAAAAGGCGAGCCCCAGCGCGAGGACGATGCGGCGTGGAGAGCGCGGCATCCGCACAAGCCAAGCCCCGGCTCGAGGAGATTTCGTGACTGGGCCCTCGGAGACGAGTCCTCGGTGAGCGACTACTTCTTGTCTTCCACCTTCAGGACCTTCAGGGAGTTCAGGTCGAGGGTGACCTCGACGTCCTTGCCGTCCTTTGTTTTCGCATACGCCTTGAACTTGTCGTTGTCGACGCGGATGGTCGCGGGCATGTTGTAGCCGGCCTTCGCGAGAGCGTCCGATACCCGCAGCTGCTCCTCGGCAGTCGCAACTCGGACGTCGTCGGCAAGAACCGGCCCGGCGAGAGCGAACGTCGCGATACAAGCGAAGGCAAGCGATCGAAGCGTCATTCCCGATCCCTCCGCGCGCGAATTGCGCTTACGCGCCATCTATCAGAGGAGGGCTCAAATTTCAAACGAGGAGGTGGAGGCGAGAGGGTGCGGATCTACGCTAGCGTCGATTCCGACGAAGGAGACGGGCCGTGCCTGGAAGAGATCTGGACACTTTTCTCCGGAGGGATGCCAAGACGGACGAGCTCGAAGGCTTGCCCGACTCGGTCATGCGCGAGCTCGCGGCGCATCGCGCACAGTACCTGAGCGACCCGGAGAAGGCGCACCTCTGGGATCCGATCGTGATCGGCGTGCCTGGGGGACCCGTCAAGAACCTGCTGCTGACCTACACCGGACGGAGGTCCGGTCGACGGCTCCAGACCGTCCTGCAGTACTACCACTACTTCGGCCAGTACGCCGTCGTCGGGTCCAGAGGCGGCACCGTCGATCACCCCTTTTGGTACAAGAGCCTGGTCGCGAATCCCTCGTGTGAGGTCCAGATCGCGAAGCTCGTCGTGTCCGCGAAGGCGCGAACCCTCGAGGGCGACGAGCGCGCGAAGTGGTGGCCGCTGATCACGCAGGAGCAACCGGAGCAGCGGAAGTACGAGGCGCGGACCT
Organism: uncultured delta proteobacterium; assembly: GCA_963707945.1. Classification (GTDB taxonomy): domain Bacteria; phylum Myxococcota_A; class UBA9160; order SZUA-336; family SZUA-336; genus VGRW01. Next base: position 197,320 of record CAVPRM010000003.1, on the reverse strand, counting down.
CGCGCGTGATTCCGGTGGTCGTCTTCGATCTGGCGGGTTGAGGCTCAGCCGACTCTTAGCCCGGCAAGGTCCGGCTCGTAGCCTCGCCCAGCGCCGATGCGATAGCATGCGCAGCCTCGTCGAGTTCCTATCAACCTCGAAGCAGGAGCAGCGCGAAATGTTCAGTCACATCATGGTGGGCGCGAACGACATCGAAGCCTCGAAGAGGTTCTACGACGCCGTACTGGGAGCGCTTGGCATCCGGGCCGGAACCCGGGACGACAAGGGCCGCGTCTTCTACATCACCCCGACGGGAGTCTTCGCGATCACCAAGCCAATCGACGGTGCCAAAGCATCTGCTGCGAACGGCGGAACCGTGGGGTTTGCCGCCGACTCGCCCGAGAAGGCCAAAGCCTGGCACGCCGCCGGGATCGCCAACGGCGGCACCAGCATCGAGGACCCGCCAGGCGTGCGCTCCAGCGGGATGGGCCAGCTCTTCCTCGCATATCTCCGCGATCCGGCCGGCAACAAGATCTGCGCGCTCCACCGCATCGCGAGCTGATCGAGGCGGGCATTCCATGGGAGACGATCTCGCCGCATCGAACGTCAATCGCTCGTATTCGCTCGCTGCGACGAGCATCGCGATCTTCACGTTCATGCTGTTCTTTCTGTATCCGAGGTTCGTGAGCGGCGAGATCGACGCCACGCTCTTTCAAGCCACGTTGATCGTGATGGGCGTGACGACGTTCTCGTTCGTATTCTCGTCCTTCTACTACTACTGCTCCTCGCTCGGCAGCGGGATCGATGCTGCCGAGCGGGACCTGTACTCCCGGCGAGGCGATCGCTTCTGGCTGTTCGGATACACCCTGTTGTTCCTCGATCCGAGCGTGATTCTCTTCTCGATCGGGCTTCATGCCGTCGGGTCGGCATGGCTCGCGCTCTGGCTCGTGTACGTGCTCTTCCTGGTCCGCTTCTTCCCCAAGATCCAGAGCGCGCGGAAGAGCTCGGATCGAGGCGAAGCGCGAGCGGACTGAAAGGGTTCCTGCCGGAGCGACAAGAACTGGTGGAGGCGGCGGGAATCGAACCCGCGTCCGCATGGCGTCATACCGCCCGCGTCTACGTGCGTAGCCCCGTGTTTGATTTAGCTACCGGCCTGGCCTCGGCGCTCGCCGAGCCGGTCGCGAGTCGGGTATTGTCTCGTCCGCCTCCCCCCGACGAGGACTTGGACCAGCCTGCCTTTTATTACACCCCCGCGCCTCAGCAGGCGTCGGGCGCGGGCGTGCTCGTTGTCTTAGGTATTAACTAAGCAGCGAGAGCGAGATTTTCGTCGGCAATTAGATTGCCTTTGCCGCGAGTTTTACGAGGACTCGGCACCTCGGCACGCAGCTGACGACCTCGACCATCCGTCGAAACCGATCGCCCCCAGGAACGAGGGGCATACTAAAGGGCCCCCGATGCACGTCAAGAAGACCGTTGTCCTGCGCCGCGGCCGCGAGCGCAGCGTCGCCCTGGGGCATCCCTGGGTCCTCTCGGGCAGCGTCCTGCGGGTGGAGGGGGACCCCGAGGCCGGTGAGCTGGTAGCCCTGCACACGGAGGCCGGGGCGCTGGTCGGCTTCGGGGACTACGACCCGGATACGCAGATCCGCGTCCGGATCCTGGCGTTCGGCAAGGACGAGCCGGACGAGCGGTCCTGGCTCGAGGCGCGGCTGGGCGCGGCCCTGGCGCTGCGCAGCGAGCTGCCGCTCCTGGCCGGCACCAACGCGCTGCGGCTCGTGCACGCAGAGGCGGACGGACTGCCGGGGCTCGTGGTCGATCGCTACGCCGATTGGCTGGCGCTGCGCGTGGGCACGCCGGCCATGTTCCGGCGGGCGGGGCTGATCGGCGAGCTGCTTCAGAAGCTGACCGGCGCGCGGGGCGCCTGGCTGCGCGCCGAGGGTGCGCCCAGCGCGCTCCTCTTCGGCGACGTGCCGGGCGAGCCGATCGAGATCCTGGAGTCGGAGCGGCGCTACTTCGTGGATCTGCGGCACGGCCAGAAGACGGGCTTCTACCTCGACCAGCGCGACGCGCGCGACCGCTTCGCGCGGCTGGCGCCCGGCAAGCGCTCGCTCGACCTGTTCGCGCACACGGGCGGTTTCGCGCGCGCGGCGCAGCAGGGCGGCGCGAGCGAAGTCGTCGCGGTCGAGTCGTCCGAGCAGGCGGCGGCGCTGCTCGCGCGCAACGCCCCGGGCTGCGAGGCGGTCGTCGCCGACGTGAACGACTTCCTGCGCCGCGAGCGCCGCACCTTCGACTTGATCTCCGTCGATCCGCCGCCGTTCGCCAAGAAGAAGCGAGACGTGCCCGCGGCGAGCCGCGCCTACAAGGACGTGAACCTGCGCGCGCTCGCGCGCGCCGCGGAGGGCGCGCACGTGCTGACGTTCTCGTGCTCGCACCACATCGCGCCGGAGCTCTTCCGCAAGCTCGTCTTCGGCGCGGCGCTCGACGCGCGGCGCGAAGTCCAGGTTCTGGCCGAGCTCGGCGCGCCGCCCGATCACCCCGTTTCGATCCGGCATCCGCAGGGCGCGTACCTGACCGGGCTGCATCTGTTCGTGGCCGGCGCTGTGTGACCCGACAGCGCACACAGCGGCTGCTCGCACTGGTCGCGGTCCTGGCGGGGCTGGGCGGGATGGTCTGGCTCCACTTCGCCACCGACATCGAGTGGAACGAGGAGTCGCTGCGCGAATCGGTCGCGCAGCTCGGCGTGCTCGGGCCGCTGGCGCTGATCGCGATCATGACCTTCCGGCCGTTCCTTTTCCTGCCGTCCTGGCTGGTCATGCTGGCCTCGGGGGCACTGTTCGGGCCGTTCCTCGGAACCGCCTGCAGCGCGCTCGGCGGGACACTCGGCGGCGCGCTCATCTTCGGCATCGCGCGCGCCTGGGGGCGCGATTCGGTGCAGTCCTACCTGGGCGTGGGCTCGATGCGCGCGTTCGAGGAGTTCCTCGCGCTGCGCGGCGCGCCCTGGCTGGCGCTGTACACCGCGATCCCGATCAGCGTGCTCACGCCCGTGTTCGCAGGCGCGGGCCTCTCGCGGATCCGCTTCGGCAAGTTCATGGCGGCGACCGGCGCCGGCTTCGTGCCGCGCGCGGGCCTGTTCGCGGTGGCGGGCCGCGCCGCCGCCGAGCCGACCCTGCGCAACGTCGGGCTGGCCGTGGGCCTGATGGTGGCGGCGGCCGTGGGGACGTACTTCGGACGCCGCTGGCTCAGTGCGCGGCCTTCGGCTTGAACTTCGGATCGACCGGCTCGACCGACAGCAGCACGCGCTGGAACCAGGGCCGGTAGAACTCGAAGTCCTGCGCGCGCGAGTCGGCCATGACCACCAGCACGAAGCCGTCGCCCCAGTCGACGAGGTCGGTCTGCTCCGCGCGCTCGCTGCCGCGCGAGATCAGCCGCGCGACCGGCGCGCCGTCGAGCTCGAAGAACTCCGAGCGCACGTCGTCGCCGCGCGCGCGGCCCTTCCCCGCGAGCAGCGACAGGTACGAGCCGACGCTGCCGCGCGCCGAGATCACCTGGATCGAGGCGTCGTAGTCCCAGGAGACGCCGTCCACTGCGATCCAGCCGTTCGGCGTCGGGATCGCCTGCCAGCGCTTCGGGAAGTGCACCGCGAAGCCGTGGCGCGGGTCGCGCGTCTCGTCGGCCAGCTTGGGCGGCTCCGCGCGCACCTCGCTCTTCGGGCGCTCGCGCACCTCGGCGAGCCGCGCGTAGACCGTGCCCGGCGGCAGCTTGTACAGCGCGCGCAGCGTGTTCTTGTCGTGCTCGGAGAGCGCCTCGATCCGGCGGTCCCCCGCGACCTCGTACATGACGTCGCCCGCCAGCGGGCTGTGCTGGCCCGACACGCCCAGGAGGTGCCCGATCTCGTGCAGCGCCACCGCGCGCACCTGGCGCGGGGTCAGGAGCCCCATGGGATCGGCGATGTAGAGCGTCGCCTCGCGCGGCGCGAACTGGATCTCGACACGGTCCGGTGTCGCGCCCGAGCCCTTCACGCTGCAGCGGTCCGCCTCGCCGCGCACGACCCCCAGCACCTGGCCCTGGACCTCCGGGATCTCCTCGATCCTCACGAGCAGCTGCACCGTGAGCGCCGCGTCGCTCGCGCTCTCCGCCCGCTCGAAGCGGACCGGCGGCCCGATCGCCTTCTGCCAGCTCGCGAACGCCTGCTCGACGGCGGCGACGTACTCCGCGGGGCTGCGCCGGACCGTCTCGCCCTCCAGCGCCTCCGGGATCTCGGGCGCGGCGACGAAGTAGCGCAGCGGGAACGCCTCGTCGGGCCAGCGACACGCGACCAGGATCTCGCCGCCGGAGGCCTGCTCGCGGGACATCGCCCAGGGCAGGTAGTTCGGCGTCGGCAGAGCGCCGACCCGGTCCTCGAAGCGGAAGTAGTCCCAGCGGTTCTGCTCGTACTCGACCGGGGCCGTGCTGCCGCCGCCGCTGCATCCCGCGGCCACCCCGAGCGCGAGCACCAGCGCCAGCGCCCGCTTCATCCGCTCCGCTTCTGATGGCGGCGCATGGTCTGGCGCAGCCGCCGGTCGGACTCGCGGTCGGCGATCGCCGCGCGCTTGTCGTGGATCTTCTTGCCGCGCGCGAGCCCGAGCTCGACCTTGGCGCGTCCGTTCTTCCAGTACATCTCGGTCGGCACCAAGGTGAGCCCGCGCTCGCGCAGGCGGCCGCCCAGGCGGTGGATCTCGCGCCGGTGGAGCAGGAGCTTGCGGACCCGCTCGGGGAGGTGGTTCGCGTTACCCGCGTGCGTGTAGGGGGCGATGTGCGCCTTGTGCAGGTAGAGCTCGCCGCGCTGCACCTGCGCGTACGCGTCCATCAGGTTGGCGCCGCCGGCGCGCAGCGACTTCACCTCGGAGCCGGTCAGCACCAGGCCCGCTTCCACAGTTTCCTCGATCGTGTACTGGAAGTGGGCCTTGCGATTCTTGCAGATGCTCTTGCGGGGAGGGTCGGCCAAGGCCGCCCGAGCCTAGCGGAGGGCGTTCTCCGCGTCGACGAAGCAGATCCGGGGCTGGAAGCCGCGCGCCTCGTCGTCGCTCATCTGCGCGTAGCTCGCGATGATCACGAGGTCGCCCGGCTTCACGAGGTGGGCGGCGGCCCCGTTGATCGCGATCACGCCGCTCCCGGGCTCGCCGCGAATCACATAGGTCGCCAGCCGGTTGCCGTTGGTCACGTCGTAGATCTCGACCCGCTCGTTCGGCCACAGGTCGGCCGCGTCGGCGAGCTCGCCGTCGATCGTGATCGAGCCCTCGTAGTCGAGATTCGCCTCGGTGACGGTCGCGCGGTGGATCTTCGACTTGAGCAGCGTCCGCAGCACTTAGACGTCCTCCGCCGAAAGCTGCGTGTTGTCGATCAGGCGGGTGCCCTCGAAGCGAACCGCCAGCGCGAGCAGCGCCGGTCCGCGCACGGCCCGCAGCGGCTCGAGCGTGTCGGCGTCGACCAGCTCCACGTAGTCGAGCTCCGCCAGCGGCTCCTTCTCGATCCGCTGGCGCACCTGCGCGACGAGCGCTTCCGCGTCGCGCACGCCCGCTCGCACCGACGCGCGCGCCTCGTGGAGCGCCGCGTGGAGGGAGGTCGCCTGCTGGCGTGCGCGCGCGGAGAGGAACACGTTGCGCGAGCTCATCGCGAGGCCGTCGGGCTCGCGGACGATCTGGCCGCCGACCACCTCGATCCCGAAGCCGAGATCGCGCGTCATCCGGCGGATCACCGCGAGCTGCTGATAGTCCTTCTCGCCGAACACCGCGACGTGCGGGCGGGCGGCGTTGAAGAGGCGCGCCACCACGGTGGTGACGCCGCGGAAGTGGCCGGGTCGGCTGCGCCCGCACAGCCCCGCGGTGAGCCGCTCGACGTCGACCCAGGTCGCGTCGCCGCTCGGGTAGATCTCCTCGACCGACGGCGCGAACACGATGTCGGCGCCGACCTTGCGGAGCGCCTCGAGGTCGCGGTCGAGGTCGCGCGGATAGCGCGCAAAGTCCTCGGCCGGCCCGAACTGGGTGGGGTTCACGAAGATCGACACCACCACGCGGTCGGCCAGGTGGTAGCCGAGCCGGACCAGCGACAGGTGGCCCTCGTGCAGCGCGCCCATGGTCGGCACGAGCGCAATCCGCCGCCCCGCTGCGCGCGCGGCGTCCGACCAGCGCTGCAGCTCCGCGACGCTGCGGATCACCTGCGGATCAATAGGATTCAACATCGCCGGGGAACTTCTGGTTGCGGACGTCTTCCGCGTACATCTCGGCCGCGCGCCGCACCACTTCACCCAGCGCCACGTACTGGCGCGCGAACCGCGGCGGCGCGACCTCGCCCAGGCCGAGCAGGTCGTGCATGACCAGCACCTGGCCGTCGCAGCCCAGGCCCGCACCGATCCCGATCGTCGGGATCGACAGCGCGCGGGTGATCTCGGCGCCGAGCTCGCGCGGCACGCACTCGAGCACCACCGCGAACGCGCCCGCCGCCTCGACCGCGCGGGCGTCGCGCAGCACGCGCTCGTGCGCGTCGTCGCCGCGGCCCTGGACCCGGTAGCCGCCGAACTGGTGCACGGATTGCGGCGTGAGCCCGACGTGGCCCATCACCGGGATCTCCATGCGCGCGAGCGCGGCGATCCGATCCGCCACCCGCTCGCCGCCTTCGAGCTTCACCGCGTGCGCCCCGCCCTCCTTCATCAGGCGGATCGCGCTGCGCAGCGTGTCTTCGACGCTGACCTGGTACGCCCCGAAGGGCATGTCGCCGACCACCAGCGCCCGGCGCACCGCGCGGCTGACCATCCGGCAGTGGTAGATCACCTCGTCGAGCGTGACCGGCAGGGTCGTGTCGTGGCCCTGGACCACGTGGCCCATGCGTGTCGCCGACCAGCAGCACGTCGATGCCGGCCTGGTCGAAGATGCGCGCGAACGGGAAGTCGTACGCCGTCAGCATGGCGATCTTCTCGCCGCGGAGCTTCTTGCGTGCCAGCGCGGGTACGGTGACCCGCGCCTCGGGGCGACTGGCCTCGCTCATGTGTGCCTCCCGCGGTCCGAGCACGAGAACAGGACCCGGTGGCTACCGACTGCTCGCGTGCGGACTGCGGACGGCTGGGGGCCGCCCGCATCGAACATCGCGCCTTCGGTCTCGGTCCCTTCCGATGATTCACCGGTCGTGGATCCGAGCTTCCGGGCTCTATCGATGCGGACTCGCTACCGGAAGAGAATAAGGGTGCGCTTTCGCGCAACGTCAACCGGCAGCGCCCAGGGCGTTCGCGAGCGCGGCGAACTCCGCCTCGTCGAGCGTCTCCCCGCGCCGGCGCGGGTCGATGCGCAACTCGGCCAGCGCCTCGGAGGCGCGCGGGAACTCGCGCTCGAGCGCGCCGCGCAGCTGCTTGCGGCGCTGGCCGAAGGCGGCGCGCACCAGCCGCCGCAGCACCGCGACGTCGTCGACCCGGCACGGCGCTGGTCGCGGCGAGAGCGCGAGGAACGTCGAGCGAACCTTGGGCCGCGGCGAGAACTCCTCGCGCGAGAGCTCGAGCAGGCGCTCGCCCGTGAACCAGAGCCGCGCGTACACGCTGAGCGTGCCGTAGCTCTCGCTGCCCGGCGCGGCCAGCACGCGGTCGGCGAGCTCGCGCTGCAGCATGCAGCCGATGCGGCGGAACGGGGTGTCCGGCACGAGCAGCTCGCCGAGCAGCCGGCCCGCGATCGAGTACGGCAAGTTGCCGACCAGCACCACCGGCCGCGCGAGCTCCCGGACGAGCGCCGGGAAGTCGGCCTCCAACGCGTCGGCAAGCCGCACCTCGACGGAAGCCGGCAGCTTTCCTTCCGCAGCGAGCAGGCCGACCAGGCCGTGGTCGACCTCGAGCGCCAGCGTCCGGCGCGCGACCGCCGCCAGCGCGCGCGTCAGCTGACCCAGTCCGGGCCCGATCTCGAGCGCCGCGTCGCTCGCGCGCAGCTGCAGCTTCTCGACGATCTTGCTGGCGAGCTCCGGCCGGCGCAGGAAGTTCTGGCCGCGCGCCTTCGACGGAGCGAGGCCGTGCGCGGCGAGCTCGCGCCGCGCCGAGGCTATGGCGGGCCCGCGCGCGTGGCGCCCGCGGGGATGCGCGAGAACGCCTCGAGGTCGAGCGGCGCGATCTCGCCCGCGCGCAGCATGCCGTCCGCGACCGCGCCGATCATCGCCGCGTTGTCGGTGCACAGCGCCATCGGCGGGAAGTGGGTCTCGATCGCGAGCTCGCGCGCGAGCTCGGCCATGCGCTCGCGCAGCCGCGCGTTGGCGGCGAGCCCGCCGACCAGCGCGAGCCGGGCGAGGCCGGTCGCGACCAGCGCCCGCCGCGCCTTCTCGACCAGCACCTCGACCGCCGCCTCCTGGAACGACGCGCACAGGTCGCACACGTCGGGCTCGGCGAGCGTTCCGCCTGCGCTCGCCTCGAGCTTCGCGGCCTCGAGCGCGACGGCGGTCTTCAGGCCCGAGAACGAGAGCTCGAGCCCCGGCTCGCGCAGCATCGGGCGCGGGAAGTCGAAGCGGTCGGCGCGGCCGCGGCGCGCCGCGAGATCGACCTCGCGCCCGCCCGGGTAGCCCAGGCCCAGGCGCTTGGCGACCTTGTCGAACGCCTCGCCCGCGGAGTCGTCGCGGGTCTGGCCCAGGAGCTCCACGCTCGCGAGCGTCTTCACGCGGTAGAGCTGCGTGTGGCCGCCCGACACCACGAAGCCCAGGAACGGGAACGCCAGCGGCTTGTCGCCGAGCCGGGCCGAGGCCAGGTGGCCCTCGATGTGGTGCACCGCGATCAGCGGCACCCCGAGCCGATAGGCGAGCGCCTTGGCGAACGAGACGCCGACGAGGAGCGAGCCGATCAGCCCGGGCCCCGCGGTGCACGCAACGGCGTCGAGCGCCGCGAGCTCGACCCCGGCCCGCGCGAGCGCCGCCCCGACGGTGGCGTGCAAGATGACGAACGTGGTCGCGGCTCGCGAGCTCGGGCACCACGCCGCCGTAGGGCGCGTGGATCTTGTCCTGGCTCTGTACGACGGAGGCGAGGACCTCGCCGCCGTCGCGCACGACCGCCGCGGCCAGGTCGTCGCAGGAAGACTCGATCGCGAGGATCAGCGCCACAGTACCGATGCTCGCGCCTTCGGCGCTCCGGGGCGCCTAGTGCTCGAGCTTCTCCTGCTGGCTCTTGCAGTCGATGCACAGGCTCGCGACCGGTCGCGCCTCGAGGCGCTTGAGCCCGATGTCCTCGCCGCACGAGACGCAGGTCCCGAAGGTCCCGGCCTCGATCTTCGCGAGCGACGCTTCGATCTTCTGCAGGAGCGCGCGCTCGCGCTCGCGCAGCCGGCCCACGAAGGCCAGCCCCGACTCGGACGACGCGGAGTCGATCTCGTCGGAGAAGTCGTCGGGGTCGAGATGGATGTCGCCGGTGACGGCGCGGCGCGCGTTGGCGACCAGCTTGTCGCGCTGCTCCACCAGCATCTTCTGGAATTTCTTCTGGTCGTTCTTCTTCACGAGGGGCACTTCTCCAACTGGCGACGGGCTTCGGCTACCCGCTCCGAGTTCGGGTACTCGTCGGCGATGCGCTTGAAGATCTGGCAAGCCGCGGGGCCGTAGGTCGATTTCTGCCCGGTGCGGGTGCCGATTTCCTGGAGGGAGACGCCTTGCCTGTAGAGCGCGTCGGGAACCTTGTTCCCATTCGGGAAGCGCTTCACTACCCGATCGAATGCCACTGCGGCCTGCTCGAAGTCGTTCAGCTTGAAGTACGACTCGCCCATCCAGAAAAGCGCGTTGTCGGCGAACTCGGAGGACGGGTGAGTCTGGAGGAAGGCCTGGAACCGGTCAATGGCGTCGGCGTACTTGCCGCCGCGGTACAGGCTGAAGGCCGTCTCGTAGTCGCGGACCTCTTCGGGCGAGGCGCTGGCTCCTTCCGCTCCGGCCGTTTCGGAGCCCGGGTTCGGTGCCGAGACGGCCCCATTGGTTCCAGGAGCTGCCCCGGGGGCGGCGCCGGCTGCACCGGCCTCCGCGCCGGCGGCGGCCGCTCCTCCGGCTCCGGCGGCTGCGCCCGTTGCCGCGTCCGGACCGGGCGACGGGTTCCCCGCGGCGCCCCCGCCGCGAAGCCGGGCCACCTCCTTCTTGAGCGAGTCGACCTCGCCCTGGAGACGCCCGACCTCGTCGTGGAGCGAGGCGACCTCCGCGTCGAGATCCGCGAGCCGGGAGGGCGCCGCGGGCGCGCCGCCCGAGCCGCTCTTCCCGTCCCACTCGTCGCCGCCGCCGCTCTTGCCCTTCTCGAGCTGGTCGACCTTGCGACGGAGCGCCTGGAACTCCGGAACGGTGACGCAGCTACAGAGCGCGAGCAGAGCCGCAGCGGCGAGCGCTCGAGAGAACGCCCGCGCGTTCAACTCAGCGCGCTTTGAAGTCGTCGCGTCGGTTCTTGGCCCAAGCCAGCTCGTTGTTTCCCTCGACGGCGGGCTTCTCTTCGCCAAAGCTGACGGTCGTCATACGCGAGGAATCCACGCCCAGGTCGACCAGGTACTTGTACGCAGCATCGGCGCGCCGCTTGCCGAGCGCCAGGTTGTACTCGTTGGACCCGCGATTGTCGGTGTTCCCTTCGATCGTGACCTGGACGCTCGAGTTGCCCTTCAGGTAGGTCGCGTTCGACTGCAGACCTTCCCGCGCGTCCGCGCGCAGGTCCGACTTGTCGAAGTCGAAGTAGATCGTCCGGAACATGCTGCTATCGGCCGTGCTGCTCGGGTGCGCCGGCGGCGGCGTCTCCTTGCCGAAATCGGTGCTCGACGTGGGAGCCGGTCCCTTCGTATCCGCGCAGCCGACGAGCGCCGCACAAACGATCGCCAACCCGAGACCTCGCTTCACCACCACTCGCCCCTCCTTCATGACCATTATCTAGCGTTGCCCGTTCTTGTTCGTAACCAGAAAAGCGGTCTTCAGTGATCCATCGCACCTTCCGGCGGAAAATCCGCCGGCCGAAAACCGGTGCATTCTCTACCCGGTAATGCGCGATTTTGCAAACGGAATCTGGGCCCGCCCCGCTACTCGAGCCATCCGGACCACGCGGGGTTTGTGCAGTTCCCCGAAGCATCGGTCAAGAGGGTGGTGTTCTGACCGGTCACATCGATCCGGTAGACCTCCTTGCGGCCGCGCCGGTTGGAGCTGAAGGCGAGCTTCCGGCCGTCCGGAGACCAGGCCGGATCCTCGTCGCTGCGGGCACTGGTGACGAGCGGCTGGGTGTAGCTGCCGTCCGGCGTGATCAGGTAGATGTCGAAGTCCGAGCCGGCCTGCGCGGCGTAGGCGATCCACTCGCCGGTCGGCGACCAGGCCGGGCTCGCGTTGTAGTCGCCGCTGTAGGTGAGGCGCCTCTCCTCGCCGGTGTCGAGGTCGCGGATCCAGATCTGGGGGCTCCCGGTGCGGTCCGAGACGAACGCCAGCTTGCGCCCGTCGGGCGACCAGGTCGGCGACGACTCGATCGCACGCGAGTCCGTGATGCGCTGCGGATTCGTGCCGTCACTCCGAACGGTGAAGATGTCGGTGTTGCCCTGCCGGGCGACCACCACCGCGAGCGTGCCGTCCTGCGGCGACCAGACGCCGCGGAACTTCTCGTCGCGCGTCTGGATCAGCTTCACGCCCGGCTTGGTCCCGCGGTACAGCAGATACAGCTCCGAGAGACCGCCCTTGAACGACGTGTACGCGAGCGTCTTGCCGTCGGGCGACCACGACGGGAACAGATTGATCGAGCCGTTGTTGGTCACGCGCCGCTTGTTCGTGCCGTCGGCGCTCATGACCCAGATCTCCTTGTTCTTGCGCCCGTTGTCGGACACGTAGGCGATCTCGGTCGACGACACACCGCGCCGCCCGGTGAAGCGCTCGACGATGTCGTCGGCGACCAGGTGCGCCAGCGTCGCCAGCTCGGCGCGGTCGCGGTCGCGAAAGCCCGTGTCGCCGAGCAGGCGACACCGGGTTGTGTCCCAGACGCGGTAGCGGACCTGCGCCCGCCCCTGCTGCTCGCGCAGCTCGCCCTGCACCAGGCCCTCGGCGCCGATCGCCTTCCAGTTGTCGCAGGGCACCGCGGGCGAGTCGAAGTCGCGGGTGTCGCGGGACTCGAGGAAGGCGTCCGGCCTGACCGCCGTGATGACGCTCGAATACTCGAGGCCCCCGACGAGCAAGCCGTAGAAGTCGTCGGGAAGCGGACCGGTGGTCCCGGCGAAGCGCTGCACTGCGACCGGGATCGGGCGCTGCGCGGCGTTGATGTCGATCTGGACTCGCTGCGCGAGCGCCGGGGTGGCCCAGGCCAGGAGCGCGAGAGCGGCGAACGCCCAGCGCCTCATTGCGCCATCCCCGGCGGGTTGAGCCGCAACGCGTATGGCCCCGGCCGAGGCGGTGCCGGCACGGGGTCGGACTTGTGCAGCGCGCGATCGCCCGTGCTGTCGCAGAAGGCGTCGCCGGACGACTCGACCAGCTCGATGTTGCTCAAGTGCCCCGAAGCGTCGATGTCGACGTTGAAGATCGGCTTGGCCTTGCCCTCGCAGACCGAGGCGCCCGACCAGTTCGCCTGCACCTTGACCTGGACCCGCGCCATCCACGGCGACATCAACGGGTCGTAGCTGCCCGCCGACGGAGCCACCGCGGCGGCCGCGGTCTCGGTCGCTTCGGGCGCGGGAGGCGCGTTGGCCGCCTCTTTCTCTTCGACCCGCTGGGTCATCTTCGCGAGCAGCTCCTCGGCCGAGGGCGGCGGCGTCTTGGGCACGGGCTTGGGCTTCTGCAGGGGCGCGGGCTCCTTGGGAATCACGATCTCCTTCACGACCGGCTTGGGTGGCGGCGGGGGCGGCTCGGGCTCGGGCGGCGGGGGCTTCTCTTCGGGGGGCTTCGGCGCCGGCGGCTTCGCCGCTGGAGGCGCGGGCGCGGGCTTGGGCAGGTCGACCATCTGCACCATCACGGGCGCGGACGCGATCGAGAGCGCGTTGCTGTGCGGCCGCAGCACCAGCGCGAGGAACACCGCGACGTGTCCCACCAGCGAGACCGCGAGCAGGCGCCGAAAGGCGCTGCTCTGGAGCAGGCTCTCGACCGGGACGTAGGATGAACTCACGCTTCGGGCTCGGTCACCATGCCGATGCCCGTGGCACCGGCCCCGCGCAGGATCGCCAACGTCTTCGCCACCGTTCCGTAAGCGACCTTCTCGTCGGCGCGCAGGTACACGAGCTTGTCGCCCCGCGTCTCGAAGATCGCCTCCAGCTTCGCGCCGAGCTGGTTCAAGGGGACTTGCGCGTTTTGGACGAAGACCTGGCCGTCCCGCTTCACCGTGATGATCAGCGGCTGGGTGTCCGTGCGCAGGCCCTTGGCCTGCGTCTTCGGCAGGTCGACGTCGATGCCCTGCTCCATCAGCGGCGCGGTGACCATGAAGATGATGAGCAGCACGAGCATGACGTCGACGAACGGCGTCACGTTGATCTCGGAGAGCTGCCGCCGCTTGCCGCGGCCGTCGGCGACGTTCATGCCGCGCGCGACGCCGTGCGCCGCAGGACGTCGGCGAACTCGGTGCCGAACGTCTGGAGCCGTTCGGCCAGGCGGTTGAGCCGGGCGCTCGTGTAGTTGTAGCCGACCGCCGCCGGGATCGCGGCCGCGAGCCCGAAGGCCGTCGCGACCAGCGCCTCGGCGATGCCCGGGGCGACCGTCGCCAGCTGCGCCGAACCCGACTGACCGATCGCCTGGAACGAATTCATGATGCCGACCACGGTCCCGAACAGGCCGACGAACGGGCCCGAGCTCGCGATCGTGGCGAGGAACGAGAGCCCCCGTTCGAGCCGATGCACCTCTTCGCCCTGGATCCAGCCGAGCCGGCTGACCACGCCCTCGACCTGGTCGCGCGTCACCGGCGCGCGCCCGCCCTGCAGCTTCTCGAGCCGAGCCAGCTCGGTGTAGCCCGCGCGGAACACCGTCGCGAGCGGGCTGTTGCCGTGCTTGCGCGCGACTTCGTACGCCGTTTCGAGCGAGCTCTCGAGGTACGCCTCGACGAACTCCTCGGTGTCCTTCTCGGCGCGCCGCAGCTCGCGAAACTTCATCAGCATGATCGCCCACGACGAAACGGAGGCGAGCACCAACACGAGCAGCACGCCCGAGACGACGGCGCTCGAACCCAGGATGTAATTCAGCATTCGATCGAGACCCCGGGGGGAATGGCGGGTGAGCTCGGGGACGGAGCTCAGCGGGCCGACGGAAGCTAGTCGTCCCCCCATAGCGCGTCAACGGAATTCCCGTGGCCGCGCGCTAAGCTTCCGCCGCCGCGCCGAGCAATCGGACTCGAGCGGGCGAGCAAGCGCATGGCAGATCGAGCGGAGTCGACGTATCGCGAAGGACCTCGTCGCCGCTGCAGGCGACGCGGTCGTGATTCCGCTCACCAAATCCGACGCGCCTGCCGCGCGCGCTCGCGGAGCTCGACTCGGCGCTCGGCGGCCTGTGCGCGCGCCTGTACGCCGCCGGCGACTTCACGGGCAAGAGCGGCGAGGTCGTCTCGCTCCCCGTCACGGGCATCGCCGCGAAGCGGCTCGTGCTGATCGGGCTCGGCGAGGAGAAGAGCGCGAACCGCGAATCGCTGCGCGCCGCCGCAGGCCGCGCGGCCAAGGCGCTCGCGCGGGCCAAGGCGGTGAGGGCCTCGCTCGCGGCGCCGGCGCTGCGCCGGGTGGCGGCCGAGCTCGCGGGCCAGGCGCTCGCCGAAGGTCTCGTGCTCGGCGCGTACCGCTTCGACAAGTACAAGACCGGCAACGACGCGCCGCCCGCGCTCGAGCGCGTGAGCCTGCTCGCGCCCGATGCGCGCGCGCTCGCGGGGCTGCGGCGCGGCGCGAAGCTCGGCCAGACGGTTGCGGAAGCCTCGAACTTCGCGCGCGATCTCTCCAACGAGCCGGGCAGCGTGTGCACTCCCGAATACATCGCCGACCAGGCGCGCGCGCTCGGCCGCTCGCTGCGCCTCAAGGTCACGGTGTACGACGAGAAGCAGCTCGCCCGCGAGAAGATGAACGGCATCCTCGCGGTCGGGCGCGGCAGCGTCCACCCGCCGCGGCTGATCGTGGTCGAGTACGGTGCGGAGCCCAAGCCCAAGACCAAGGCGAAGTCGCGCGCGCGCAAGCGCCCCACGCTCGCCTTCGTCGGCAAGGGCATCACCTTCGACACCGGCGGCATCTCGATCAAGCCGGCTGCGAGCATGGACGAGATGAAGCACGACATGTCGGGCGGCGCGGCCGTGCTGGGCGCGCTGCGCGCGGTCGCCGAGCTCGGCCTGCCCTTCCACGTGGTCGGCATCGTCGCCGCCGCGGAGAACAAGCCCGACGGCAACGCGTACATGCCCGGCGACGTGATCACGAGCGCGCGCGGCAAGACGATCGAGGTGCTGAACACCGACGCCGAGGGCCGCATCGTGCTGTCCGACGCGCTCCACCTCGCGACGAGCTACGAGCCCGACGCGATCGTCGACCTCGCAACCCTCACCGGCGCCTGCGTCGTCGCGCTGGGCGAGGTCGCCTGCGCGGTGCTCGGCAGCGACGAGAAGCTCGCCGACAAGCTGCGCGCCGCCGGCGACGCGACCCACGAGCGGGTCTGGCCGCTGCCGCTGTGGGACGAGCACAAGAACGCGATCAAGGGAACGTTCGGTGACATCGTCAACACGGGAGGGCGCAATGCCGGCGTGTCGACGGCGGCCGCGTTCCTCTCGCACTTCGTGGGCGAGACGCCCTGGGCGCACCTCGACATCGCCGGCACCGCCTGGACCACGAAGGAGCTGCCCTACTACGTGAAGGGCGCAACCGGCTTCGGGGTCCGCCTGTTGATCGAGATGCTGCGCGGCTGGAAGTAGCCGAGGGTGCCGCGCGGTGTTGCTTTGACACGCTGGGGGCCGCTCCCTAAGCTCCGCCCCGCTTTTTCATCGGAGGCCAAACCAATGCGCTCGTTCGCAGTCGCTCTCGTCCTCGTGTTCGCCGCCGCCGCGGTTGCCCGCGCCGCGGACGACGCCGCCGCCAAGGTCAAGGCGGCGGACGCCGCACGGGGCGCCCAGGTCTTCGCCCAGTACTGCGCCACCTGCCACGGCCCCACGGGGCTCGGCGACGGACCGGTCGGCAAGACGCTGAACCCGCCGCCGCGCAACTTCCAGGAAGCCAAGTTCAAGTACGGCGACAAGGATCAGGACCACTTCGACGTGATCACCAACGGCGCCGCTTCGAAGGGTGGCTCGCCGCTCATGGCGCCCTGGGGCAAGGTAATTCCCGAGGCCGACCGCTGGGCGCTCGTGAAGTACGTCGTATCGCTGAAGAAGAAGTAATCGGCCGCCCCGCGACCCGTCAGCGACGGACCCGCTCGCGCGCGGTATTTTCCCGGTCGTGAGCAAGCCGACCCCCAAGCGCCGCGCGCAAAAGCGCACGAAGGCGGTTGAGCCCGCGGCGCCCGAGTCCCCGGCTGCCGCGGCTGCTCCCGAGCCCGCAGCGCCCGCGCAGCGCCTGCCCGTTCCGGCTCCCCGCTCGAGCCTCGACAGCGTCCCGCGCGACACGCTCGCGCGCTACTTCGCCGAAGTCGGCAAATACCCGCTGCTCTCGCGCGAGGAGGAGCTCGAGCTCGCGCAGAAGGTCTTCGGCGGAAACGACCCCGAGGCCGCCCAGAAGCTCGTGCTGTCGAACCTGCGCCTGGTCGTGAAGATCGCGCTCGAGTACCGCCGGGTCTGGACGAACCTGCTCGACCTGATCCAGGAGGGCAACGTCGGGCTGCTCCAGGGCGTGCGGCGCTTCGATCCGAACCGCGGCGTGAAGCTCTCGTCGTACGCGTCCTACTGGATCCGCGCGTACATCCTGAAGTACCTGATCGACAACATCCGCATGGTGCGGGTCGGCTCCAGCCGCGCCGAGCGGAAGCTCTTCTTCCAGCTCTCCCGGGCGAAGCGCGAGATCGCGCGAGACGGCCTCGAGGTCACCCCGAAACTCCTGGCGGAGAAGCTCGGCGTGAAGGAGCCGGAAGTCGTGGATCTCCAGCACCGGCTCTCGCAAGGCGACCTCTCGATGGACGCCCCTGCGCGGCGCGACGACCCGGGCGGCGGCAGCTTCGGCGAGAACATCCCCGGCCAGGACGGGCGCGACGCCGACCCGGTCGCCGACCAGGACATGCGCACCACCTTCCGGGCGCACATCGACCGCTTCGCGACCGATCTCGACGCGCGCGAGCAGGCGATCCTGCGCCAGCGGATCCTCGCGGAGGAGCCGCGCACCCTGCAGGAGATCGGCGACGACTTCGGGCTCACGCGCGAGCGCGTGCGGCAGATCGAGAAGCAGCTGGTCGACAACCTGCGCGTCTACCTGAAAGAGAACCTGGTCGACTTCGACTACTGGGCGCCGGAGGGCTGAGACCGAGCTCAGGGGTTCCCGCCGAACCAGGACGAGTGGAAGAAGCGGATCAGGATCGCCAGGGCGACGCCGGCGCCGAGCGCGATCGGCGACAGCTCCCGCAGCCCCTGCAGCGTCCGTGAGCCCGTGAACGGGAGGAACGGCGTCGCGGCGGCGAACTCCGCGTAGCCGGCAGGGCCGGCCACCCGCTTGCGGCTGTCCTGGTGGGCGGCGGCGATCAGCGCGAACGCGGCGAAGCCGCCGAAGAACGCGACGTCGGAAGCGAAGCCGTTCGGCAGGAGATGCGCGAGCGCGAACACCACGAACGCCATCACCAGTGGGTGGCGGGTGATCCAGTGGACACCGCGCGGTGTCGAGCTCGCGTTGGGCGCCATGCCGGCGGGGCTCGGGTTCACGAAGCTCGCGACCAGCAGGACCAGCGCCACCGCCATCGCCAGGTACAGGGTCCAGGAGAGCAGCGGCCCGCGCGGCAGCAGCCAGAGCGCGGGGCCTTCGTGCTTGTGCGTGAAGTACAGCCACATGAGCGGCACGAAGATCGCGAGCGCGACGACCGAGTAGAGCCCGAGGAAGGCGACCTCGCCCAGCGCGCCGACCAGCTTCGGGCGCACGCGCAGGCTCGACAGGCCCACGTGGCTGGCGGTGAACGCGGCCCACAGCCCCGCGATCTCGAGCGCTGCGTCCATGCCGGTCCTCCCGGCCCGATCCTAGCTCAGGGCGAGCGGGTCGAGGCGAGCGGATCTTCGGGGAAGCGCGAGCGCACGTCGGCCTGCAGCGCGCGCTCGAGCCCGGCTGTGTCCCAGCCCGTCTCGGCGCGCAGCGCCGACTCCCACGGCTCGCCGCGCGCGCAGCGCTCCAGGAAGCCCGCCATCGCGCGCGGGCGCGTGGACTCGATCAGCTGGATCGCCGCTCGCGACTCCAGGTACGCGAGCAGCGCGCGCGAGCCCTGCACCCCCGAGAAGCCTTGCACGAGCGAGTCGAGCGGGATCCAGGCGTCGCCGCGCAGCGCGTCGAGCAGGCGCCGCCACTCCTCGCGCGAGAGCTGCGGGCGGCCGCGCGCGCGCTCCTCCTCGCCGTCGGCCATGCCTTCGTTCAGGAAGAACGGCTGGTGCGTGCCGACCGCGTCCTTGAACAGCGCGTGCACGTACTCGTGCACGACCAGCGCGTAGAGCTCGTTGCGCGGCCGCCGCGCCGACACGACGTGGATCGCGCCGTCGTAGAAGCCGACCGTCGCGAAGCCGAAGCGGTGCTTGTACGCCTCGAGGTAGTGCGCCTTGGTGTAGAGGCGCACCTCGAGCGGCTCGCGCAGCTCGCGGCCGTAGGTTCGCAGCATGGCCGCGCGCGCCTGCTCGAGCACCTCGACGACCTGCTCGCCGTAGGCGCGCCCCGCGAACTGGTGGTCGTAGCTGACCTTGAAGTGATCCGCGTCGACGCTGCGGGTCTCCCAGACCTCGCCGCTCTTCGCTTTGGCGAGCGCGAGCTCCTCGTCGATCTCGGCGCGCTCGCGCTCGGCCGCGGCGCGCCAGGCGTTCGGCATGCGCGTGGCCGTCGACAGCACGTTGTCGAGCGCCTCGCGCGCCGGCTCGTAGCGGCCGCGGTGGCGCTCGATCTGCGCCAAGAGGAGCGGCGCCTCGGGCCGCGCCGGGCTCGAGCGCTGCAGGCGGCGCAGGGCGCGCAGGGCCGTCTCGAGCTCGCCGCGTTGGGCGTCGGCGCGAGCCGTCAGCACCTGCGCCAGGTAGCGGTCGTCCTCGTTGGAGGAGCGCGTGCCCTTCGGCAGGGGTTCGCCCAGGTACTTGTGGTCCCAGCGGACCGCGAGCTCCTCGGGCGTGACCTGAACGGCCTCCGGTCCCGGCGCCTCGGCGCGATCGGTGAGCCAGGTGCGCCCTTCGGAGTCGACCCAGACCGCCACCTCGCTCGGCAACAGCAGAGCGAGGAAGGCGAGGATCACGGCGATCCCGGCCAGGCGCGAAAGTCGACGGGTGGGCACTCCCTATTTTCGGTGGTGTTCCTTGTGCCCTGAAGGCGCCGGGTCCGCCCGCCGGAGCTGCCCGACGACGTGCGCGAGCTCCGGCAGGATCAGCTTCTCGAGCGCCAGCCGCACCGCGCCCGACGAGCCGGGCAGGACGTACACGACCTTGCCGGCGCTGGTGCCGGCGACCGCGCGCGACAGCACCGCCGCCGGGCCGATCTCCTGGAACGAGAGCATGCGGAACAGCTCGCCGAAGCCGGCCAGCTCCTTGTCGAAGAGCGGAGTCACCGCCTCGGGGGTGACGTCGCGCGGCGAGACGCCGGTGCCCCCGGTCGCGATCACCGCGTCGACCCGGCCGTGCGCGAGCGCGCGCAGCACCTCGAGCCGGATCGCCTCGGCGTCGTCCTTGACGATCGCGTGCACGGCGACCTGGTGGCCCTTCGCTTCGAGCAGCTCGCGGATCAGCTTGCCCGAGGTGTCGTCGGCGACTGTGCGGCTGTCCGAGACGGTCAGCACCGCGCAGCCGAGCGAGCTCGGCGCGTAGGCGCGGTGCGCGGACGGGGCGTCGGTCACGGGTTCTCCTCGACCCAGTACGCCCCGGTCGTCGCGAACTCCTTCTTCCAGATCGGCACCGACGCCTTCAGCCGGTCGATCGCGAAGCGGCAGGCCTCGAACGCCTCGGCGCGGTGCGGCGCGGCGGCGGCGATCATCACCGCGGGATCCCCGACCTCGAGCCGGCCGACCCGGTGCGCCATCGCGATGCGCACGTGCGGCCAGCGCTCGTGCACGGCGTCGGAGATCTTGCGCAGCTCCTTCTCGGCCATCGGCGCGTACGCCTCGTACTCCAGGTGGTCGATCGACTCGCCGCGCGCGCGGTTGCGCACCACGCCCGTGAAGGTGACCACCCCACCCATCGCCGGGCTCACCACCTCGCGCAGCAGCGCGTCCAGCGAGAGCGGCGCCGAGTCGATCCAGACGCGCTCCGAGCCGCCCGAGACCGGCGGCAGCAGGGCGACCTCGTCGCCGTCACTGAGCGGTGTCGCGAGCGGCGCGCGCTCCTGGTTCAGCGCCACCAGCATGCGCCCGCGGTAGCGCAGCAGCGAGACGTGGTCGGCCTCGAGCCGCGACAGGAGGTCGGCAAGAGTTGCGGAGTCCCGCAACTCAAGGTCGAGGCTCTTCTCGCCGACGCCTTCACGAAGGGCCGCGAACAGGAGCACGCGCACGCGCATGCCGACAAGGCTAGGAGACGGGCAGAACGAGATCAACGCGCGCGGCAACGGCGTGCGCGCCGAGGACGTGCGCCGCGCGCTCGACGTGGTGCGCCCGGGCCTGGCGGCCGACGGCGGCAACGCGGAGCTCATCTCCGTGACCGAGGACGGCGCCGTCCGGCTCGAGCTGCAGGGCGCCTGCGCCCGCTGCTCCGCCCGCGAGATGACCCGCCGCCTGGTGCTCGAGCCCGCGCTGCGCGCGCGGGTCCCGGGCGTCAGCGCCGTGATTCTCGGCTAGTAGCGTCGCGGCGAGCCCCTGCAAGCGGCCGCGGGGCGGGCCCCATCAGTTCGGCTTCGCGGGACCGGAGTGCGGGTCCTTGGGCGGCATTGGCGCGGGCTTGCCCGGCTTCAGGTGCCCCATCTCGACCCGGCCCGTGAAGAGCGCGCCGTCTTCGACCATGAGCCGCGGCGCGTGGATGTTGCCGTCGACGCGCGCGGTCTTGTGCAGGACGACCTGACCGCTCGCAGTGATCTCGCCGTGGACCTCGCCCGAGATGATCACGACCTGCGACTTGATCGTCGCAGTGACCGAGCCGCTCTCGCCGACGATCAGCGTGTTCTCGCTCGAGATCTCGCCTTCGAAGCGACCGTCGATCCGGACGGTGTCCTTGAAGCTGAGCTTGCCGGAGAACTCGGAGCCCTGGTCGATGAACGCGGTCAGCGCGCCCACCCCGCTGGCGCTCGCGGTCGGCGCCTTGCTCGGTTCGTCCTTGCCACCCTTCCGAAAGTCGTTGAACGCCATCTGCGCACACTCCCGCTCCGCTCGGAGCCACCGTCACCCGGGCGTATCGGAGCGTTCCCGCGATCCTTGAGAACTCGATCGGCTGGAGCGTTATCCTGCCGCTCACTGATGGCGCTCGGCGGCAGCGAAGAAATCGTGGCGGAGCTGGCGCGTGCGCGCGGGGCCGACAAGGTTCACGGGGCCTACCTGTTCGAGGGTCCGCCGGGCACGGGAAAGCGCGACGTGGCCGAGTGGTTCGCGCGGCTGCTCCTGTGCAAGGGAGCGCCGCCGGGCGCGCAGGAGCCCTGCGGGAAGTGCCACGACTGCCATCTCCTGGCGGCGGGAAGCCATCCCGACCTGCACACGGTCGAGCTCGACGGCGCCTGGATCAAGGTGGACGGCGTTCGCGAGCTGCTCCGCGCGCTGGCGCTGGTCGCCAACGAGCGCGGCCGCCGGGTCGCCCTGATCCCGAACGCGGAGCGGCTGCGCACAGAGGCGGCGAACGCGCTCCTGAAGACCTTGGAAGAGCCGCCCCCCGGCGCGGTGCTGCTGCTCGTCACGGCCTCGGCCGAGGCGCTGCCGCGCACCCTGCGCTCGCGCACGATGCGCGTTCGCTTCCAGCCGTTCGGCGAAGCCGCGATTGCAGCGGCGCTCGAGGCCGAGGGCATGAGCGCGGAGGACGCCGCGCTCGCCAGCCGACTCGGCGGCGCGAGCCCCGCAGCCGCGCGCGCCTGGGCCGAGGAGGGGCTCGAGCCCGCGCGCGAGATGGCCGCGCTGCTCGAGCAGAGCGATACGCTCTCGACCAGCGACGTGCTCGACTTCGCCGAGACCTTCCGCGCGCCGGGCGAGGCCGGCCGCGCGCGAGCCAAGACCTTCATCGAGGTGGAGACCGCCTTCGCGCGCGAGCGGGCCGAGCGCGCCGCGGCCGCCGGCGACACCCGCGCCCTCGAGCGCTGGCTGCGCGCCTTCGAGTCGGCGACCCGTGCGCGCGGCGAGCTGGAGCAGCGCAACCTCAACCCACAGCTGGTCGTCGAGTCTCTGCTCCTGGAGCTGCGCGCCTCGGCCTGAGAGTCGCTAAGATCGCCGCCCCATGGCGACCTTCTACCTGACGACGCCGATCTACTACCCGAACGCGGCGCCGCACCTCGGGACGGCCTACACCACGACGGTCGCCGACACGCTCGTCCGCTATCACCGCCTGGCCGGCGAGGACGCGTTCTTCATCACCGGCACCGACGAGCACGGCGAGAACATCGCCACCGCCGCCGCCGCGCAGGGACTCACGCCCCAGGCGTTCGTCGACCGCATGGCTCCGCAGTTCCGCACGCTCTGGCTCGCGCTCGGCCTCGAGCCACGGCGTTTCCTGCGCACCACCGACGCGGCGCACCAGAGCGCCGTTCGCCACCTCTGGCAGACGCTCTACGAGAAGGGCGAGATCGAGCTGCGCGAGTACTCGGGGCTGTATTGCGTCGGCTGCGAGGCGTTCAAAACCGAGCGCGAGCTCGATGGAGAGAAGTGCCCGCTACACCCCGCGCGCACGCTCGAGAAGCGCAGCGAGACGAACTACTTCTTCAAGGCGTCGCGCTACTTCGGGTGGCTCGAAGCGGAGCTGGGCCGGAATCCGAGCCTGATCGAGCCGGATCGCTACCGCAACGAAGTGCTCGCGATGCTGCGCGACGCGGGCCTCGGCGACCTTTGCATCTCGCGACCGCGCGCCCGACTGGAGTGGGGTATCCCCCTGCCCTTCGACGAGAACTTCGTCGCCTACGTCTGGGCCGACGCGCTCGTCACCTATCTCACCGCGATCGGGTACCCGTCGGATCCGGAGTGGAAGCAGCGCTGGGCCGGCGCGCACCATCTGCTCGCCAAGGACATCCTGAAGTTCCACGGCGTCTTCTGGCCGATCATCCTGCACGCTGCCGACCTGCCGCTCTACCGCGGCCTGCGCGTGCACGGCTACTTCACCCTCGGCGGCCGCAAGATCTCGAAGAGCGCGCAGAACCTCACCGACGCGCTCGGCCTGAAGGACGTCTACGGCTTCGAGGCGCTGCGCTACTTCATGCTGCGCGAGATGTCGTTCGGCCTCGACGCCGAGTTCTCGGAAGAGGCGCTGGTGCGGCGGATCAACGCGGACCTCGCCAACGACCTCGGCAATCTTCTGTCGCGCTCGGTCAGCATGGTCGCGCGCTACTTCGACGGTGTGGTGCCCGTGGCCGAGACCCGCTCGCCGCTCGCCGACGTGGCGGCCCGCGTCGCGGGCGAGGTCGACCGGCACGTCCGCGAGTTCTCGACCCAGCGCGCGCTCGCCTCGCTCTGGGAGCTCGTCTCGGCGGGGAACAAGCACATCGACAGTGAGGCGCCCTGGCAGCTCGCCAAGGATCCCGCGAAGCGCGGCCAGCTCGCGTCGGTCCTGTACGGCACGCTCGAGTCGCTGCGCGCGATCGGCGTCCTGCTCGCGGCCTTCATGCCCGAGACGAGCGCCAAGATACTGGCGCAGATCGGGAACACGGCGGCGACGGCGCCGCTCGCGCGCGCACTGGTCTGGGGCCAGCTCGCCGCCGGCTCGCGCGTCCAGAAGGGCGATGCGCTCTTCCCGCGGATCGAATCGAAGTGAAGCTCTTCGACAGCCACGCGCACATCGGCGCGCCAGAGCTGCTCGCCGACGCGCCGGCCATGATCGCGCGCGCGAAGGCGGCGGGGGTCACCGGCATGCTCGCGATCGGCGCCGGCTACGGCGTCGGCAACAACGCGGGCGCGGTGATGCTGGCGCAGGAGAACCCGGGCGTCTGGGCGAGCGTCGGCGTGCACCCGCACGACGCCAGCGAGTGGAGCCCGCTCGCCGAGACCGCGCTCGACGGCTGGCTCGCACACGAGCGGGTGGTCGCCGTCGGCGAGTGCGGGCTCGACTACTTCTACGGTCACTCGCCGCGCGACGCCCAGCGCAGCGCGCTCGAAGCGCAGGTCGCGATCGCGCGGGCGGCGGACCGGCCGCTCGTCATCCACGTGCGGCCGAGCCGCGACTCGCGCGACGCGTTCCTCGAGCTCGCCGAGATCTTCGACGCCACCGGCGCGGATCGGGTCGGCGGCGTGATCCACTGCTTCACCGGCGACCTGCCCTTCGCGCGCGAGATGCTGGCGCGCGACTTCGACATCAGCTTCTCGGGGATCCTCACCTTCAAGAACGCGAGCGAGCTGCGCGACGTCGCGCGCGCGCTGCCGCTCGAGCGGCTCATGATCGAGACGGACGCGCCACTGCTCGCGCCCGTGCCCCACCGCGGCAAGCGGAACGAGCCGGCCTGGGTGGCGCTCGTCGCGCAGTGCCTGGCGGAGCTCCACGGGCGCAGCGGCGACGAGATCGCCGAGCGCACCGCCGAGCGGGCGCGCGCCCGCTTCCGGCTCGAGGCGTCCGCTTGAAGGAGCTCCTCGAGCTCGCGGTCGCGCTGGCGCGCGAGGCGGGCGGGATCGCGCGGTCGCGCTTCCACGACCCGCGCACGATCCGGACCAAGTCGAGCGAGATCGACCTCGTCACCGACGTGGATCACGCGCTCGACAAGCTGATCCGCGAGCGGATCCGCGCGGCGCGCCCGCACGACGCGCTCCTCACCGAAGAGAGTGCGGCCGAGGCGGGCTCGAGCGGCGTGCGCTGGGTCGTCGACCCGCTCGACGGCACCACCAACTACGCGCACGCGTTCCCGCACTTCGCGATCTCGATCGGCGTCGAGGTCGACGGCCGGCGCGAGGCCGGCGTCGTGTACGACCCGATGCGCGACGAGCTCTTCTCGGTCCTCCGCGGACACGGCGCGCAGCTGAACGGCGCGCCCATCCGCGTGTCCGAGATCGGCGAGCTGAAGCGTGCGCTGCTCGCGACCGGCTTCGCCTACGACGTGCACAAGCGGCGCACCGAGAACCTGCCCTACTTCGAGCGCTTCATCGGCAGCGCGCAGGCGATCCGGCGCGCGGGCTCGGCCGCGCTCGACTTCGCGTACGTCGCCTGCGGCCGCTTCGACGGCTACTGGGAGCTGCACCTCGCGCCTTGGGACGTGGCGGCGGGGCTCCTGCTCGTCGAGGAGGCGGGCGGGAACACGAGCGACTTCGACGCGGGCGCCGCGCCCGCGACCGGTGAACGCATCGTCGCGAGCAATGGCCGCGTCCACGCGGCCATGCTCGCGCTGCTCAGGGGCTAGCGGGAGACTGCTGGGCCGGCCCGGTCGGCGGGGTCGCCGCCGCTGCGGGCGTCGGCTCTGGCGCCTTCACGAACGCGTTCTGGAACGCCTCGGCCGAGAGCGGGACCTCGCGCCCGAGCTCGTTCGACACCCGCCACACTTCCGGGTGTTGCGACGAGAGCGCGGGCACGCCGGCGGGAGCCGCCGGATCGCCGAGCGAGAGCGCGCCGAGCTCCGCGCCCTTGGCGTCGAGCGCGCGCACCGTCACGGCGGCCGGCTCGAGCCCCAGTGCCTTCTTGTCGGCGGACGCCGGCTCGAGCCCGGTCGCCTCCAGCGACGAGATCGCGTACACGAGGTCCTCGAGCTTGAGCGGGCGCAGCTCGAGCCCCGGCTCGACCGGCTTCCAGTCGTCGCCCGAGCGCTCGAAGCGGTGGCTCTGGCCGCTGCGCGGGAAGGCGAGCTCGAGCGCGTGAACCGCCCCGGTGTCGAGCGTCAGCACCCGCTTCGCGCGGTAGTCGAAGAAGGTCGTCGGGACCCCGCTCTGCACCGCGGGGTTCACCGCCAGCAGCACCGGGTCGCCCTCGCGCCGGACCCAGGTCTTGCCGCCGGCGCTCGCCAGCGCCAGCTGCTCGGTTCCCGCCGGCGTGACCAGCGCGAGCTCGAGGTCGGGCTTGGCGAAGCCGTAGTCCTCGGGCCGGGTCTCCGGGTTCGAGAAGTCGCTCGCGCGCGCGAGCGAGAGCTCCTCGAGGGTACGCTGGATCTTCTCCGCGTCGGCGGGGGCGGCCTCGGGCTCCACGAGCTGCCAGCCGGCGTCGGTCTTCGTCGCGCGCGCGACCACCGCCCCGTTCTTGCGCACGGTGAGACCGCTGACCGCCCCGCTCGCGGCGCGCATGAGGCGCCTGTCGCGAAGCTGCAAGAGCGTGGGCGTGAGCCCCGACGCGCCGGCCGAGTCGACGACGAAGATCCTGGTCGGCTCGCTCGCCAGGCCCAGGTAGCGGCCGCCGCTGACCGGCGCGGTCCCGCCGACCAGCACCTCCTTCGGCTCGCCGGCGCCCGTGAACACCCGCACGTGGCGGGCCTGGGTGCCCAGCCCGAACTGCTCGAGGTCAGCCGGGACGGGCGAGATCACCACGGTGTACGAGAGCTTCTCGAGGTTCGCGAGCGCGCGCGCGACGGTGTCGTCGTCCGCGGGATACGCGACTGGCGACTCGAGCTTCCAGCCCGCGTCGCCGTTCCGCGCGAGCTTTGCCGTCTTGCCCTCGCCCAGCCCGAGCTCGAGCGCGGTGACGTCCTTGGGCGCGATCGCGAAGAACTCCTTGGTGGCGGCGTCGGCGGCCTGCTTGCGCTCGTCGCCCTTGATCTCGCCGAACCAGACCCAGGCGCCGAGTGCGGCGGCGACCGCGAGCAGCGCGAACGTCCAACGCTGATTCACTTCACGTCTTCCGGCGCCACCAGTTCACGATCCCGAGCATGAGGATCGCTTCGGGCAGGAGGAACAGCGCCATGAAACGAAAGTTCGAGAACTGCGCCTCGGTGATGTTGGCCATCGCGACGCGCGGGCGCTTGCGGTCGATCGTCGCGAACTCCTCGCTGCCGGTGAGCCAGCTCGCCGCGTTGAGGAAGAGGTCGCCGTTGTAGACCTGGGTCACGTAGCGGTTCCGCATGAAGTCCGAGTCGCCGATCACCACCAGCCGCCCGGGGCGTTTGCCGTCGCCGACCGGGAATTCGCGCGCGACCGCGATCGAAAGCGGGCCCGCGCGGTCCTTCGCGGGATCGAGCGCGACGGGCTTCGACGCCAGCAGGTCCTTCACGTCGGCCTCGGCCCAGCTCTGCGGACTCGTGGTCGCGAGCTCGGTCACGCTCGAGTCGTTGGGGTCGGCGCGCTTCACGGGCCGCGCCAGCCGGAACAAGGTCGGCTGGCCGTTCAGCTTGTCGGTGATCGGGTGCGTCCCGTACTTGGTCACCACCGGCTGCACGCCGAGCGACGGCGCCGCGAAGAGCTGCACCTGCTGCTCGACGATCACCTCCGGGTCCGCCTCGATGCCCCAGCTCTTGAGCTGGCCCTCGAGGTTCGTGTCGTGGTCTGGGTCGATCATCAAGAACAGCGACCCGCCGCGCTTGAGGTACGCGTCCAGCAGCTCGAGCTCGCGGTCGGCGAACGCCTTGTCGGGGCCGGCGATGATCACCGCGTCTGCGTCGGCGGGGATCTCCTTTGCGCTGGCGAGCACGAGCTTCTCGACGGTCGCGTTCTCGTCCTCGAGCCCGGCCTTCACCGCCGACGCGCCCGCGCCCTTCGTCTCGTCGGGGTCGACCTCGCCGTGGCCCGAGACGAAGTAGACCTTCTTCTTCGACGACACCGCCTGGCGTACGGCGCGGGTCAGCGACTGCTCGGAGACGTCGACCGCCTTGGTGGTGCCCTTGGCGGTCTCGCAGGTCCCGTTGCAGACGACGACCACGCCTTCCTTGCTCGCGATCTGGAACTTCTGCGCGAGCCCCGGGTACTGCTCCGGGTCGAGGTAGCGCACGTGCACGCGCGGGCTCGCGTGCGCGTACTTGTCGAGCTCGTCCTTCGCGCGCCCCTCGTTGCCGTGCGTGAAGAAGGCGATGATGTCGACCTGGCCGTCGGCGGGGATCGCCGCCAGCGTGTCGAGCGTTCCCTTGGCCAGGGTGTGCTCCTGCGCCTCGGTCCAGTCCCAGTGCTTCGAGTAGCGCGTCGAGAGGAACGCGAGCAGCCCGCCGATCACGATCGCGAGCAGCGCCTGGACGACGGTGTTGGCGCCGCCCTTCGCGGTGGACAGACTCGCGAGCCCCGAGAAGCGCCGGAAGCTGCGCGCGCCGGCCCAGCCCAGGAGCACGAGCGCGCCGAGCAGGTGGACGCCGACCAGCGGACCCGGATCGGCGAACACGCCGACCAGCCCGAAGAAGAGCAGGACCGCGCCGAACGCCGCGAGCAGCGACTCCATCGCCTACCTCCAGCGCAGCGAGTCGACCGCCGCGCGGGCGAGCGACAGGAACACCAGCACCACGATGCCGAAGTACGCGAGGTCCTCGGAGCGGATGTCGCCCTTCAGGCCCGGCTCCACGTGGGTGGTCGAGCCCAGCCAGCGCAGCACCTCCTTGAGCCACTCGCTGCGCGAGCTCTCCGCTGCGGCCGGCAGCACCATGAGCAGGATCCCGGCGACGATCCCGACCAGGCCCGCGACGATCTGGCTGCGCGTGAGCGCCGAGATGAAGCAGGTGATCGCGGCGAGCGCGAGCGAATACAGGAACAACGTCTGCAGCCCGGCAATCGTCTGCCACAGCTCAGGGTCCCCATACAGGAAGAGCAGCGCCACGAACAGGCCCGTCAGCGCCCCGATCAGCGCGAGCAGCGTCGCGATCGCGAGGAACTTCCCGACCACGATCTCGCCGCTCGTCACCGGGCTGGTGAGCAGGAGCTCGATCGAGCCGGTCGCGCGCTCCGCAGCGAGCGCGCGCATCGAGATCAGCGGCACGACCAGACACAGGATCAGAACGAAGGTCGAGAACGAGTTCCCGACGACGATGTCCTGCAGGTTCCACTGCTCGAGCAGCTGCATCATGCCGAGCGCCTGGATCTGCTGGAGCTGCTGCAGGTAGATGCCCAGGCTGACGAAGAAGAAGAAGCCCGCGAGCAGCATGTACGCGCCGGTCAGCACGTAGGCGTCGGGAGTCACGAACATCGAGCGCAGCTCGCGGCCGGCGATGGCGAGGGCGTGCCTCACGTCGACACCTCGACCGACGCCGCCGCCACGTCGGCGGCGGGCGTCTCGACGCGGGTCGCGGCGGCGATTTCGACCTCGCGGAGGAATACCTCCTCGAGCGAGCCCTGACTGCGCAGCTCGTCGAGTCGTGCGTCGAGGCGCAGCCGGCCGAACGCGATCAACAGCACGCGCTGACAGATCGCGTCGACCTCGGCCAGGATGTGAGTGGACAGGATCACCGTCCGCCCCTCCTCGGCGGCGAGCCGCCGGATCAGCTCGCGGATCTCGGCGATCTGGATCGGGTCGAGCCCGGCGGTCGGCTCGTCGAGGACGAGCACCGCGGGGTCGTGCACGATCGCCTGCGCGAGCCCGACCCGCTGGCGATAGCCCTTCGACAAGGTGCGCACGACCCGCTCGCCCACCTTCTCGAGCCCGCACGACGCGAGCGCCCGCGCGACCTTCTCGCGCCGCTCTGCGCGCGGGACGTCGCGCAGCGCGGCGGCGTACGAGAGGTATTCGTGCACCCGCATCTCCGGGTACAGCGGCGGCGTCTCGGGCAGGTAGCCGATCACCCGCTTCGCAGGCATGGGGTCGACGGCGAGGTCGTAGCCTGCGACCGCCGCGCTCCCCTCCGACGCGGGCAGATAGCCGGTGAGGATCCGCATGGTGGTGGTCTTGCCCGCTGCGTTCGGGCCGAGGAAGCCGACGACCTCACCCTTGGCCACTTCGAACGACACGTTCTGGATCGCGGTCAGTCCGCCGTACCGCTTCGTCAGTCCCCGCGCCTTGATCAAGCCGCACTCCTCATCGGATCGACGGGCGGCGCGAGTCTACCTCGCGCGAGTGCTCCGGCAAGAGACTTCACGCGCGCGAACGGGGATCGATGCGGTCGCGCAGCTCCTCGCCGAGCAGGTGGAAGCCGAGCAGCGCGGCGAAGATTGCGAGACAGGGAAAAAAGATCAGATGTGGGTACGAGCGCATTGCTTCAAAGCCGTCGCTCGCCAGTGTTCCCCAGCTCGAGAACGGCGGCTGGATGCCGAGCCCGATGAACGACAGGCTCGACTCCGCGAGGATCGCCGCAGGGATCCGGAAGGCCGCCGAGACGAACACCGGCGCGGCGATGTTCGGCAGCACGTGGCGCAGCAGGATGCGCGCGGGCGTGGCGCCGCTGGCCCGCGCCGCCTCGACCCAAACCTCCTCGCGCGCCTGCAGAACGAGCGCCCGCACCAGCCGCGCGACCCCGACGAAGCCCGCGAAGCCGAGCGCGAGCGCGAGCGCCACCAGCCGCCGCCACAGGTCGGGCAGACCCGCGAGCGCGGCCGAGAGGACCTCGATCAGGAGCACCGTGACCAGCACGTCGGGCAGCGCGTAGATCGCGTCGACCCCGCGCATCAGCCACGCGTCGGTGCGCCCGCCGACCCAGCCGGCGAGCGCGCCGTAGCCGACCCCCACCAGCAGCGCGAGCCCGGTCGCGCCGACCGCGACCACCAGCGAGACGCGCGCGCCCTCGCCGAGCCGGGCCAGCAGGTCGCGGCCGAGCGCATCGCAGCCGAGCCAGTGCGCGCGCGAGGGCGACTCGAGCGCGTGGGCCGAGTCCTGCGCGTCGAAGCGGTACCCCGAGACCCGGTCGCCGGCGAGCGCGAGCAGCGCCAGCGCCAGCACGATCGCGAGCCCGATCGCCCCGCGCGCGCTCACCGCTCCTCACCGCCCACGCGGATGCGCGGGTCGAGCCACGCGTAGGACAGGTCGACCGCCAGGTTCGCGACCACCACGAGCGCGCCGTACACCAGCGTGACCCCGAGCACGAGCGGGTAGTCGCGGTTGGTCACGGCCGTGACGAAGAAGCGGCCCATGCCCGGAATCGCGTAGATCCCCTCGACCACGAACGAGCCGGTCAGGAGGATCGCGAGCAGCGGCCCGAAGTAGGTCAGCACCGCGAGCAGCGCGTTGCGGAGCACGTGGCGCCGGCGGATCCGCGCCTCGGGTACACCGAGCGCGCGCGCGGTGCGCACGTAGTCCTGCTCCATCACGGCGACCACCTGCGCTCGGGTCAGCTGGGCCGCGTAGGCCATCGGCAGCGCGGCCAGCGTGCACGCGGGCAGAACCGCGTAGAGCGGACCCTCCCAGAGCCCGGCGGGGAACCAGTTCAGGCCGAGTCCGAAGACGAGGATCAGCCCGGCGCCGATCACGAAGCTCGGCGCCGAGACGCCGACCAGCGATGCGAGCCCGATCGCCCGATCCGCGGCGGTGTCGCGGCGCGCGCCCGCCGCGAGCCCGAGCCCGATGCCGCCCGCGACGGCGAGCGCGAAGGCAGCCGCGCCGAGCTCCATCGACACGGGCACCGCGTCGCGCAGGATGTCGCCGACGTCGCGCCCGACGTACTTGTACGAGGGCCCGAAGTCCCCGCGGGCGAGCCCGCTCAGGTAGTGCGCGTACTGCTCGAGCAAGCTCCCGTCGAGCGCGTAACGCTTCTCGAGGTTCCGCACGATCTCGGGCGGCAGCACGCGCTCCTTGTCGAACGGACCGCCCGGCAGGAAGCGCAGCAGCGCGAACGTCACCGTGGCCACGACCCACAGCACGGCGACCCCCGCGGCGAGCCGGCGCAGCGCGTAGCGGATCACTCGGCCGAGACCGTTTCGAAGAAGAACAGGTCCATGGGGCTCGTCTGGAACCCGCGCACGCGCGGCTGCAGCGCGAAGTTCGCGGCGGTCACGAAGAGCGGCACGATCGGCACGTCCTCCTCGCACAGGAGCCGCTGCGCCTCGTCGTAGAGCGTCTGGCGGCGGGCGGGATCGGGCTCGCGCGCCGCGCGCTCGACCAGCGCGTCGTAGCGCGGGCTCGCCCAGCCGGTGTGGTTGTTCTCGCTGTACGACGTGAACAGATTCATGAAGTTGTCGGGGTCGGGGAAGTCCGCCCCCCAGCCGAGACGGAAGACGGGCGGCGGCTCGTTCTGCAGCTCCTTCAAGAAGACCTTCCACTCGCGGTTCACCAGCTCGACCCGCACGCCCAGGTTCTCGCGCCAGAACGCCTGCACCTTCTCGGCGACCAGCTTGTGGGTCGGGTCGCTGTTGAAGACGATCCTCACCGGCGCGAGCGCCGCGGGGTCGACGCCGGCCTCGCGCAGGAGCGCCCGCGCCCGCTCGGGATCGAAGGGCAGGCCGAGCGCGCCGTTCGCGGCGGGCATGCCGGGCGGGATCCACGACGGCCAGGCCTGCTCGCCGCCCTGCAGGAGCGGCGGGAACTGCGAGCGGTCGATCGCCAGCGCGAAGGCGCGCCGCACGCGCGGATCGTCGAACGGCGGGAGCTTGGTGTTGAAGCCGTAGTAGTACCCGCGCAGCAGCGGCTCGCGCCGGTACTCGGGGCGCCCCTGGTAGCGGCGGATCTCGAGCGGCGGAATCCGCACCAGGTCGAGCAGCCCCTGCTCGAACAGGACGAGCGCGGTGCTGGGCTCCTGCACCATGAAGGCGTCGATCCGGTCGAGCTTCGGCCGCCCGCCCCAGTAGCGCTCGTTCGCGCGCAGCACGAGCCGGTACTCGTGCCGCCACTCCGCGAGCGTGAAGGGCCCGAGCGAGACCAGGTTGCCGGGGTCGGTCCAGCGCTCGCCGAAGCGCTCGACCAGCTCGCGCCGCAGCGGGAACGTGACCATGAAGTTCACGACGGACGGGAAGTAGACGAGCGGGGCCTCGAGCTCGACCTCGAGTGTGGCGTCGTCGCGCGCGCGGACGCCGACCTGGGCGAAGTCGGTGAGCTTGCCCGCGTTGTAGGGGCGCGCGTTCTTGATCCCGAACAGGAAGTAGGCGTACTCGGCGGCGGTCGCCGGCTCGAGCAGGCGCTGCCACGAGTCGACGAACTGCTGGGCGCGCAGCGGCGCGCCGTCGCTCCACACCACGCCCGGCCGCAAGTGAAAGGTGTACGTGCGGCCATCGGCCGAAACGTCCCAAGCTGCTGCGAGATCCGGCTCCGGGCGCAGGTCCTGGCCGAGCTTGGTCAGCCCGCGCATGAGCTGCTCGATCGCGATGATCGAGACGCCGTCGGTCGCGAGGTTCCAGTCGAGCGTGGGCGGCTCGGTCCCCAGGTTGATGCGCAGGGTCCTCGGCTCGGCGCGCTCGCCGCGACAGCCCGGCGCCGCGCAGGCGAGCAGCGCGAGCGCGGCCGCAGCGATTCGAGCCCCCATCGCCGCGATCAGGTAGTGGGGAACCGCCGCGCGCGCCAGACTGGTTGACTACGCTCGCCTGCGGCTCGCTGCGCGCTCCTTCGTCGCTTGCGACCTCGCTCGGGGCGGCCCTCGCTCGGCCTGGGAAGACCCAGAGTCGCAACGATGGACCGACTCGCCGGGCGCGGCGCGTGAGCGGA
This sequence comes from uncultured delta proteobacterium, assembly GCA_963707945.1. Classification (GTDB taxonomy): domain Bacteria; phylum Myxococcota_A; class UBA9160; order SZUA-336; family SZUA-336; genus VGRW01. The sequence continues at coordinate 163,794 of CAVPRM010000003.1, read as the reverse complement.
GCGTCTCTCGAGCAGGGGCCTCGGCGCCCGCCTCCGCCCCTTAACCCTTCCCCTGCGATCAGCGGAGCGACGCGCCGCGCCCGGCGAGTCGCGGCACGGCGCGGCCTCGCACTTTTGGGGATGGGTTCTACCCTCCGCCCGTGCGCGCCGCGATCTCGATCGAGAGCTTCCGGCCCGGGCCGGGCGGAGTCGAGGGCGCCGCGTTCGCGCTCGCCGGCGAGCTCGGCAAGCGCGGCGTCGATCTCACCGTTCTGTGTCGCGAGGCAGCGTCGCGCGGAGCGCCCGCGGGGGTTCGGGTGGAGCTCCTGGGCGGCCCGAGCTTCTGGCAGCCGCTGCGCGTGCTCGAGTTCTCGCGCCGCGCCGCGCGGGCGGCGGCGGCCGGCAGCTTCGACGTCGTTCAGGGCTTCTCGCGCACCCGCCACCAGGACGTGTACCGCGCGGGCGGCGGCAGCCACGCGGCCTACATGGCGCGCGTGTATCCGAGGCCGGGCCTGCGCCGGCTGTCGCCGCGGCACGCGGCGCTGCTGGCGATCGAGGGCGCGGTGTTCCGCGATCCGCGCCAGGTCGTCCTGTGCAACTCGCGCTTCGTCGCCGACGAGATCGCGCGCCTGCACGGCGTCCCCGCCGAACGCCTCGAGGTGATCTACAACGGCGTCGACCTCGAGCGCTTCAATCCCGCCGACCGCGACGGCGCGCGCGAGCGGCTGCGCGCCGAGCTCGCGCTCGACGGCCCCGCGGCGCTGTTCGCCGGCAGCGGCTTCGAGCGCAAGGGGCTCGACCTCGCGATCGCGGGGCTCGCGCGCGCGGGCGTGAAGGCCGAGCTCCTGGTCGCGGGCTCGGGCGACGCCGCGCCCTTCCGCGCTCGGGCCGAGGCGCTCGGCGTGGCCGCGCGCGTGCGCTTCCTCGGCCTGCGCGCCGACCTGCCCGCGCTTTGTGCGGCGGCCGACCTGTTCGTGCTGCCGACCCGCTACGACCCGTTCGCGAACGTCTGCCTCGAGGCGATGGCCGCGGGGCTGCCCGTCGCGACCACGCTCGACAACGGCGCCGCCGAGCTCGTCGAGCCGGGGGTGAGCGGGTTCCTGTGCTCGGACGACTTCAGCCCGGCCTTCCGCGCGCTGGAGGATCCGGCGCGGCTGCGCCAGCTCGGCGGCGCGGCGCGCCGCACCGCCGAGCGCTTCACCTGGGCCGCGCACGCGGACCGCGTGCTCGCGCTCTGGGAGCGGCTCCGGCGTTGAGCGGCGAGCCGCTCGAGGCGCTCGCCGCCCGGCTGCGCGCGGGGGCGACACCGGCGGGTGTCGAGATCCTGAAGCGCAACTCGGCCCGCGTGGCGGCGCGCGCGGGCGACGTGGCGCTGAAGCTCTACCTCGAGCGGCCTGCAACGGCCGCGCGCGAGGCGCGCGCCCTCGCCGGTGCGCGCGCGCGCGGGCTCGCCGTGCCGGAGCTCGCTGCGAGCGGGCCCGACTGGACCGCGACCCGCTGGCTCGGCCGCGCGCGCGCCGCCGGCCGCGACGACCTTCCGCTCCTGCTCCGCGCGGTCGCCGACCTGCACCGGCGCGGCGTTCTGCACGGCGATCTCCACGTCGGAAACCTGCTCGTGCAGGACGGCGCGGTGGTCTTTCTCGACCTGCAGCGCGCGCGCTTCCTGCCCTGGGTGCCCGGCTTCTTGCGGGCTCGGGAGCTCGGCTTCCTCGCGTTCTCGCTGGGCGAGCCGCTGCCCCCGGAGCTCGAGCACGTCCGGTTCTGGCGCGACCGCCGCGCGCAGCGCCACTGGAAGAGCCGCACTGCCCGCTGCCTGGAGGAGAGCGGCGGCTTCGCCGGCTTCGCGCACGGCGGCGCCCGCGGCTTTCGCCGCCGCGACGCGGACCCCGCCGCGCTGGGGGCACGGCTCGCCGAGCTCGCGACCGCGACCCCGTTCAAGACGACGGCCGGCTCGGAGCTCTACCGCGGCGGACCGTGGATCGCCAAGCGCTTCGCGCGCGAGGCCGAGGCGCGCCGCGCCTGGCTCGGCGGCAACGGCCTCGAAGCGCGCGGCATCGCGACCGGCCGCCCGCTCGCCTGGATCGGCCCGTGGCTCTTGATGGAGGACGGCGGGGCCACCGTCACCGACTGGGTCGACGGTGGCGGTTTCGCGGCCGCCAGCGAGGCCGAGCGCAACGAGCTCTCGCGAGCCCTCGGATCGCTCGTCGCGCGGCTGCACCGGCGCGGCGTCTACCACGCCGACCTGAAGGCCAACAACGTTCTGTGGCGCCCGGGCGCCGAGCCGCGCCTGCTCGACTACGGCGCGGTGAGCTTTGCCGCGCGAGTGCCGCGCCGGCGCCGGGTGAAGAACCTGGCGCAGCTCAACGCCGCCCTACCCGACCTGGTGCCCGCCGCGCTGCGCGAAGCCGCGCTCGCGACCTACCTGGCCGAGAGCGGCTACGGCGACGACGCGGCCCGGCTGCGCCGGGACGTCGTCACTGCGAGCGTGCGGCGCCGCCACCGCTGGAGTGGATGCTGACCCAGCAGTAGTACGAGCTGCCCAGCGACCCGCTCGAGCCGGCGCGGAACTCGAGCTTCGGCGAGGTCGGCGCGCTCTTCACGATCGCCTCGAACGCGGCGATCTTCTTGGGCAGGTCGTCGCGGTTGGGGCTGTGGAAGATCACGTCGACCCGCGGCCGGACGTGCAGGACGTTCATCACCAGCGTGACCAGCCGGAACAGCTTCTCGGGCCCCTCCATGCTCTCCACGGAGAAATACGGAATGTCGACGCTGTGAAGATCGAACGTGTACTCGACGCGCATGTCTCGCTTGCTCCCCTAAACGGTGTCGGAACCTTGCCTCAGAACGGCGCGAGGTGACAGGCCGAGAGATGGCCCGGCGCGACCTCGCGCAGCGCCGGCCGCTCGATCGAGCAGCGCTCGATCGCCTTCGGACAGCGCGGGTGGAACGGACAGCCCGGCGGCGGCGCGATCGGGCTGGGCACGTCGCCGCGCAGCACGATGCGGCGGCGGCCTGCGCCCGGCTCGGGGACCGGCACCGCGGACAACAGCGCCTCGGTGTACGGGTGCTGCGGCCGCTCGTACAGGCGGTCGGCCGGCGCGCTCTCGACGATCCGGCCCAGGTACATGACCGCGACCCGGCGCGACAGGTGGCGCACGACCCGCAGGTCGTGCGAGATGAACAGATACGCCAGCCCGAAGCGATGCTGCAGCTCGAGCAGCAGGTTCAGGATCTGCGCCTGGATCGAGACGTCGAGCGACGAGACCGGCTCGTCGGCGACGATCAGGCGCGGCTCGAGCGCGAGCGCGCGCGCGATCCCGATCCGCTGGCGCTGCCCGCCGCTGAACTCGTGCGGATAGCGGGCGGCGTGGTCGGGCGAGAGCCCGACGATCTCGAGCAGCTCCGCGACCCGTTTCTCCAGCGCCGCGCCGCTCGCCAGCGCGTGTACGCGCAGGCCCTCGCCGATCGTCTCGCCCACGGTCATCCGCGGGTTCAGCGACGCGAAGGGATCCTGGAACACGATCTGCAGGTTGCGGCGCACGGCGCGCAGCTCGCGCCGGCCCAGCGCGCGCAGGTCCTGGCCCTCGAAGCGGATCTCCCCGGCGTCGGGCTCGACCAGGCGCAGCGCGAGCCGCGCCAGGGTCGACTTGCCGCAGCCCGACTCGCCGACCAGCCCCAAGGTCTCGCCCGCGTCGAGCTCGAGCGAGACGTCGTCGACCGCGACCAGGCGCAGGCGCTTGCCGAGGCCGGCGCGCCCGACCCCGAAGCTCTTGCGCATCCCGCGCAGCGCGAGCAGCGGCTGGGTCATGCGCGCCCTCCGCTCGGAACTGGATTGTGGCACGCGACCCGGACGCCCCCACGCCCAGGGGCCAGGTGCGGATCGACGCGCGCGCACACGTCCTGCGCGCGCGAGCAGCGCTCGCGGAAGCTGCAGCCGGCCGGACGCGCCACCAGGTCGGGCACTCGCCCCGCGATCACGTGGAGCGGCTCGCCGGGCCGGATCCGCGCCGAGGGCAGCGAGTCGAGCAGACCGCGCGTGTACGGGTGCTGCGGCGCTCGGAAGATCTCCTCGACGCCGCCGGTCTCGACCACCCGTCCGGCGTAGAGCACGGCGACCCGCTGTGCGACCTCCGCCACCACGCCCAGGTCGTGCGTGATGAGCAGGATCGCCATCTGGAAGCGGCGCTTCAGCGCCTCGAGCAGCTCCAGGATCTGCGCCTGGATCGTGACGTCGAGCGCGGTGGTCGGCTCGTCGGCGATCAGCACCGCCGGATCGTTGGCCAGCGCCATCGCGATCATCACGCGCTGGCGCATGCCGCCCGAGAGCTGGTGCGGGTAGTCGCGCATGCGGGTGCGCGGCTCGGGAATGCCGACCAGCTCGAGCAGCTCGATCACCCGCGCGTCCTGCTCGGTGCGCGAGACGTCGCGGTGCACGCGCAGCGCCTCGGCGATCTGGTCGCCGATCCGGAACACCGGGTTCAGCGACGTCATCGGCTCCTGGAAGATCATGGCGATGCGGTTGCCGCGCAGCTGGCGCAGCTCCTCGGGCGCGAGCCCCCGCAGGTCGCGGCCTTCGAACACGATCTCGCCGCGCTCGATCGCCGCCTGCGGCTCGGGCAGGAGCCGCAGGATCGACAGCGCCGTGACCGATTTGCCGCAGCCGGACTCGCCGACCACGCACAGCGTCTCGCCGGCGAACAGCTCGAGGTCGACGCCGTCGACGGCGGTGAGCTTCCCGCGCGGGGTCGCGAAGCTCGTGACCAGGTCGCGGACCTGGAGGACGGCCGGGCTCACGGCGCGGCCCTGCGCCCGACACGGAAGAGCGTCGGGTCGAGCTCTGGGTTCAGCTCGACCTGGGCGAGCTCGAGCTCGGCGCGCAGCCGCGTCTCGGGGAAGAACAGCACGAGCGAGAACGGGTAGCGGCCGCCCGGGACGGTCTGCCAGTCGGCGTACTCGGCGCTCCAGCGCACCCGGCCGCCGTCGTCCAGCGCGATCAGCTCGGCAAGCTCGCCCGACTGCGCGAAGCGGAGCGCCTGGCCGGGCAGCTTCACCAGCCGCTCCTGCCCGCGCGCGAGCACCTGGCTGGGCGTCCAGTCGCCGGCGAGCGGCTCCGCGAGCAGCGCGCGCACCGCCTCGCCCGGGGCGAACGCCAGGCCGAGCCGGTCGCGCAGCACTTCGGGGCCGATCGCGCCGCTCTGGAGCTGGCTGCCGTCGAAGAACCAGTAGCTCTCGCCGTCGGTGACGAGCAGGGTCGCCGCCTGGCCGAGCATGTTCAGGCTCTCCAGCCGCAGCTGCGCGGGACGGGCCGCCAGCACGACCTCCTTCACGGAGGTCGACCCGTCGGGCGACGCGACCTTGAGCTTGCCGACCGCGCGCAGCGACTGGCGCGCGTTCGCCTCCGCGGAGGCCGCCTCGACCCGCGCGCGCGCGAGGGCGTCCTCGCCCGCGATCGGCTCGAACGGCGGGCCGCTCGGAGTGGCGCAGGCGGCCGCGGTGAGCAGAGCGAGCGCGCACGCCGCGCGCGCGGCTCGCCTCAATGGGTGCCCGTGCGCTGAGCGCGCCCGAGCTCGCGCTGCAGCGACTCGATCTGCGCGCGGATCTTCGCCGCGTCGTCGTCCTGCGGCGCGAGCTTCAGCGCGCGCTCGTAGGTCGCGAGCGCCTCGTCGTAGCGCGCCAGCGAGCGGTACGCGTCGCCCAGGTGCCAGGTGATCACCGGATCGCCCTTGTCGAGCAGCTTCAGCGCGTGCTCGAGCTGCGAGCGCGCCTGGTTGAACGAGCTGCGCGCGGCGTCGCGCTGCCCGGCCGCCTGCTGGCGCAAGCCGCGCTGGTAGTAGAGCCAGCCCAGGCTGTCGGTGATGTAGCCGTCGTCGGGCTTGAGCGCGATCGCCTTGCGGATCATGGTCTCGGCCTCGTCGAGCCGCTCGCCCTTCTCGGCCCAGCTGTAGCCGACGTAGTTCAGGGCGCTGGCGTGGTTGGGGTCGAGCTCGAGCACCTTGCTCATCATCTGGAGCGACTGGTCGGGCTCGTCCGCCTCGCCGTAGATCACGCCGAGGTCGTAGTAGAGGTCGACCTCGGTCGGGTTCGCCTGGATCAGCTCCTGCATCAGCGCCACGCCCTTCGGGAGGTCGCCGCTGCGCTGGTAGAGGCCCGCGAGGTAAACCTGCAGCGAGCGCTTGTCGGGCGCCGCGGCGATCGCGCGCTTGGCCTCGACCTCGGCGCGCCCGAAGTCCTTCTCGCGCTCGTAGATCCGCGCCATGACCGCGCGCGCGTCGGCGTAGCGCGGCGAGTTGGGCGGCACCTGCTCGAGCTGGGCGAGCGCCTCGTCGCTGCGGCCGGCCTCGTCGTGGACCAGACCCACGAAGTACTTCACCTCGGCCTGGTAGCGGCCGTCGTCGCCCTCGCCGCCGTCGCTGCGCGCAACCGACTCGAAGCGCGCGATCGCGTCGTCGTAGCGGCCGGCCTCGTAGTAGAAGAGGCCGAGGCGGAACTGCGCGCCCGCGAGGTCCGGGTGCGCGCGCACGAGCTGCTCGAGGTCCTTCGTCGCGGCGGCGCGGTCGTCCGCCTCCTCGTGGATCTGCGACATGCGCATCAGCGCGGCCGGATCGCCGGGCGCGATCTCGAGCTTGTCGCGCAGCACCGCGAGCTCGCCCTTCGAGTCCTTCTCCTGGCGCTTCAAGCGCGCCAGCGCGTCGAACAGCGCCGGCTGGTCGGGCTCGATCTTGAGCCCGCGCCGGTAGGCTTTCTCCGCTTCGCCGAGCTTGTCGTCGCGCTCGTAGGCGGCGCCGAGCGCCAGATAGCCGCGCACGTCCTCGGGCTCGTTCTGGATCATGCGCTGCGCGACCTTCATCGCGCCGGGGCCGTTGTCGGTGTTCAGGTAGAGCGTGAACAGCGTGAAGAGGCCCTCGTCGTCGAGGCCGCCCTGCTCGAACACCGGCTCGAGCAACTCCGTTGCGCGCTTGTAGTCGTGCATGCGCGCGTGCAGCGTCGCCAGACCGACGCGCAGGTTCTGGTCGTCGGGCTGCAGCGCGAGCGCCCGCTCGGCGTACTCGAGCGCGCGCGCGGGCTCGCCGGCGGCCATCCAGACCTGCGCCAGCGAGCGCTGGAGCTCGGGCGAGTTCGGGTCGATGCGAACCGCCTTCTCGTAGGACTCGGCGGCCTCGAGGTAGCGGCGGTCGAGCTCGAACGCGCGGCCGCGCATGAACGCGGCGTCGGCCTCGGCCTCGGGCGAGACCGGCTCGACGCGATAGGCCGGCTCGGAGTCGGAGTCGGTGCCGGGGCTGGACTGGCGCCAGTCGACGAGGCTGGCGCAGCCGCAGGCGAGGGTCGCGACGAGGATGGCCCGCGCTGCGCTGCTTCCTCTGCTCATGCTCGAGCCCCTGTAAATGGGTGCGCCGGCCAAAATCCCTCGGAAGCTCGCGAAATTAGCAGCGAGGCTACACGCGGGCAATCAACCTCGCTCCGCTTTCTCATCGGCACGGGCGCGGCGGGCCTAACGGGCGGCCGGGATGGTGCCGCGCGACTCGAGGAAGCCGAGCAGATCCGCCACGCAGGCGTCGAGCGGGCGGGTCCCGGTGGCGACCCGCAGCTCGGGCGCGTCCGGCGGCTCGTAGGGAGCCGAGACGCCGGTGAACTCGGCGATCTCCCCGGCCCGCGCCTTCCGGTACAGACCCTTGGGGTCGCGGCGCTCGCAGAGCTCGAGCGGGGCGTCCACGAACACCTCGAGGAACGCGCCCGGCGGCAGCAGCACCCGGGCCCGCGCGCGGTCCTCGCGGTAGGGCGAGATGAAGGCGGTGAGCACGAGCACGCCGGCGTCGTTCATGAGCCGTGCGACCTCGCCGATCCGGCGGATGTTCTCGACCCGGTCCGCGGGCGCGAAGCCCAGGTCCGAGTTCAGCCCGTGGCGGACGTTGTCGCCGTCGAGCACGTAGGCGAGCACGCCGCGCGCGACCAGCGCCCGCTCCAGCGCGCGCGCCAGGGTCGACTTGCCCGAGCCCGACAGGCCCGTGAACCAGAGTGTCACCGCGCGGTGTCGCAGGAGCGCCTCGCGCTCGGCGCGCGAGACCTGGCTCTCGCTCTGCGTGAGGTTCGCGCTCTTCGGCGTCGCGCTCATGACGGCGGCGCAAGATACGCGAGCGCCGCGTGCAGCGCCCGGACCGGGAGCTCGGCGAGCCGCGCCTGCTCGGGGTCGAGCTCGAGGGCGCGCGCGAGCTCCGCCGGCGCGAGCGCGATCGCGTCGGCGCGCGAGCGACCGACCAGGCGCTCGACGGCAGCGCTCGCCACCGCGATCGTGACCGGACAGCCGAAAGCCTGGAAGCGAACCTCGTCGAGCCGGCCGGCCGCGTCGACGCGCACGTGCAGGCGCACCCGTTGTCCCTCCGGGTCGCGCGCGTCGCCCGCGGCGACCCGCACGCCGTCCGGCTCGAGCCGGCCGGCGCCGACCGGGTTGCGGAAGTGGGCCAGCACGGCCGGGCCGTACTCGCTCACGCAGGTCCGCGGCGCGCCCCGTGGGCGCGGTGGAGCTCGTCCCACACCGGCGATAGCGCGCGCAGCCGGCGGGTCGCGGCGATCACGAGCTCGGCCGCCCGCTCGATGTCGGCGTCGGTGTTGCCGCGCCCGATCCCGAAGCGCAGCGCCGAGAGCGCGCGGAGCTCGCCGGCGCCGAGCGCCCGCAGCACGTGCGACGGCTCGCGCTTCGCCGAAGTGCAGGCGGAGCCGGTCGAGAGCGCGAGCTCGGGCAGCGCGGCCAGCAGCGCCTCGCCCTCGGCGCCGAGGAACGAGACGTTCAAGTTGCCCGGCAGCCGCTCGGCGGGCGGACCGTTCAGCACCAGCTGCGGCAGCTCGGCGGAGAGGCGCTCCCAGAGACGGTCGCGCAGGCGCGCGTGGCGCTTGGCGTCGTCGTCGCGCAGCTCGCGCGCCAGCTCGGCCGCGCGCCCGAAGCCCACGCACAGAGCGACCGGCAGCGTGCCGCTGCGCAGCCCGCGCTCGTGCCCGCCGCCGTGCAGGATCGGCTCGAGCCGCGCGTGCGGCGCGCGCCGCCGCACCACCAGCGCGCCGATTCCCTTGGGCCCGTAGAGCTTGTGCGCGGAGAGCGAGAGGAAGTCGACACCGAGCTGCGTCGCGTCGAGCGCGAGCGACGCCGGCGGACTGCGCGGCGTCGCAGTGGAAGGCGGCGCCCGCCTCGTGCGCCAGTCCGGCGAGAACCGAAACGGGCTGCAGCGTCCCGATCTCGTTGTTGGCGTGCATGATCGAGACGAGCGCGGCCGGCTCGGCCAGCGCCGCGCGCAGCGCAGCGGGATCGACCCGGCCCTCACCGTCGACGGGGAGCAGGGTCGCGCGGAAGCCCTCGCGCTCGAGCGCGGCGACCGGGTCGAGCACGGCGCGGTGCTCGGTGCGGCAGGTCACGATGCGGTCGAGCTTCGCGCCGCCCGCGCGGCGCCGCGCGCGCGCCGAGCCCAGGATCGCCAGGTTGTTCGCCTCGGTCGCGCCCGACGTGAACACGACCTCGCGCGGATCGGCGCCGACCAGCGCCGCCACCTGCGCGCGCGCGCGCTCGACCGCCTCCTCCGCGCGCCAGCCGTAGGCGTGCGTGCGGCTCGCCGCATTGCCGAACTCCTCCGCGAAGTACGGCAGCATGGCCGCGACGACCCGCGGGTCGCAGGGCGTCGTGGCGTGGTGGTCGAGGTAGATCGGTCGCTGCAAACGCTTGCCCCCGCGCGCCCCGGCGCGGCATTCTGCGCCCTCTGGCGCCGGGTCGCCAGCGAGGGAACGGCGTGCGCCGAGCACTCTTCCTGTTCGCACTCGCGGTCTCGTGGTCGGGGCCGGGTCGCGCGCCCGCGATGGAGCCGACCGCCGAGCCCACCGGCGCGCAGCTCGCCGCGGCCGCCCAGGAGCAGCGCTTCGGCGGCAACGTCGTCGAGGTCTGGGAGACCGACTGGCAGGGGCTGCAGCTCCAGCTGGGGATGGCGCGCCGCTACACGGGCGGCCAGCCCGAGGTCCTGCTGCGCGTGCTCCAGCCGCACAAGTACGAGACGCTCGCGTTCCTGCTCCGGCAGCGGAAGAACGAGGAGCCGAGCGCGACCTACTACCGCTCGTCGAAGATGTTCCCGCCGAGCCGGAAGACCGGGCGCACGCTCGACGCGGTGGTCGCCAGCTGGATCGAGCGCCTGCCCTTCGTCGGCGGCCTGCCGACCCTGTCCGATCTCTGGCCGCGGAAGCTCTCGGATTTCACGTACGCGCGCCTGCCCGACGAGACGATCGAGAACGTGAAGTGCCAGGTCTTCGAGAGCCGCCCGAAGCGGCCCGACGCCGGATTCGACCGGATCGTGACGGTCCTGACGCCGGATTCGCACGTGGCGCTGGAGACGCGCTGGCTGCGCGGCGACAAGGTCGTGCGGCTGGACCGGGTCGGCGTGAAGGACATCGAGAAGACCGACGGTGGCGCGATCGCGCGACGGCACGAGATCGTGCAGGGCAGCGACGCGCCGCAGATCGTGGTCGTCGGACGCTTCAGTCTGGATCCGGTGCTGCCCGATCAGCTGTTCACGACTTCGAACCTTCGAATCGGGCGGTTCCCCTCCTACTGAGCGCGCCTCGCGCCGAGCAGCGGATGCCGCCGAAGGGTGCGGCATGCGGCTCCGACAACTCCTGCTCGTGCTGGCGGCGGCGCCGCTCCTCGTCGGCTTCGACGGGCCCGACGCGCGCGACGCGCTCGACGCGGCCCTGCGCAACCTCTACCAGCCCGACGTGCTGGTCGCCGTCGAGCTCTCGATCGACGAGGGTGAGCCCAACGAGGACCGGGTCAGCTTCGCCTACGGCCGCAAGACTCTCGGCGACGAGACCCGCACCCTGGTCTACACCGGAGACGGACGCCGCGACTCCACACGCGTGCTCCTGTTCCAGAAGCCCGGCAGCGACGACCGCGCCTTCGCCTCCGACGGCGAGCACGGCCAGGTGCGGCCGGTCAGCATGGGCAGGTATGCCCAGGCCCTCTTCGGCAGCGACTTCAACTACGCCGACTTCCGCGCGCGCCGGGCCGACGAGTACCGCATCGAGGTGCTCGGCGAGGACCGGATCGACGGCGAGGACTGCCGGGTGCTGCGCCTGCGCCCCCTCGATGGCCCCTACACGATGCTGCTCGCGTGGGTGTCGCAGGACCGGCCCGTGATCCTGCGGACCGACTACTTCGACGAGGCCGGCCTGTGGAAGCGCTACGAAGCGCGGGTCGACCGGATCGAGCACAACGTGGACTGGTGGGTCCCGATGGAGGACGAGATGATCGACCTCCGCACCGGCCGCCACACCGTCCGCACCGTCCGCAACCTGATGGTCGGGGTCGAAGTCCCCGACACCGCGTTCACGCTGACCCAGCTCGCCCGGGGCAGAATGCCAGCTTTCTGACGCCTGACGCGTTGATCGCGACAGGTCCGGCAAGCGGAGCCCGTACGGGCGGAGCGCGCAGCGAGGCGAAGCCGAGCGTAGTGCGGGTGGCCGGGCTTCGCCCGGCCGGGCCCCGCTAAGCGCCGAAGGACTGGCCGCAGCCGCAGGTCGAGGTGGCGTTCGGGTTCTCGATCTTGAACCCCGCGCCGTTCAGGTCGTCGACGTAGTCGATCTTGGTGCCGAGCAGGTAGACGGCGCTCTTGGAGTCGACCACGACGCCCACGCCGTGCTCTTCGCCCTTCTGGTCCCAGTCGCCGACTTTGTCGTCGAACATCAACTGATACTGGAGGCCGCTGCAGCCGCCGCCCACGACCTTGAGGCGCAGGTTGTAGCCCGCGCGCCCGTCGCGCTCGATGAGCTGCCTGACCTTGTTCGCTGCCGCTTCCGTGAGAGAGATGACCGACATGGCTCCTAGTCTAAGCGGCTCGAAGGCCAGCGCAAATGAAGCCCGTCCCGGGCACGGCTCCGGCGCTAGCAGCTCGGCCGGCTGAACAACAGAAAGACTTCACGATTCCCTTTAGGGCCCGCGAGCGCGCTCTCGGTTTCGCCGAGCGGCTCGAGGCCGAGCGCCGGCGCCGGCCTCGCGCACCTCGCGGACCGCGCGGGCGCGCTGCTCGGGGTCGCGCACCACGCCCTTGGGCGCGGCCTTCCGCTCGAGCTCGAACTGCGGCTTCACCAGGACCAGGAGGCGCCCGCCGGGGCGCACCAGCGCGATCAAGCGCGGGAGCACCGTGCGCAGCGAGATGAACGAGACGTCCGCGGTGACCAGGTCGAACGGCTCGCGGCCGGCCGCGAGCTCGAAGTGGCGCACGTTGGTGCGCTCGAGCGATTCGACCCGCGGATCCGCGCGGAGCTTCGCGTCGAGCTGGCCGCGCCCGACGTCGAGCGCGAACACGCTCGCGGCGCCGCGCTGCAGCAGGCAGTCGGTGAAGCCGCCGGTCGAGGCGCCGACGTCGGCGCAGCGCAGGCCGGCGGGGTCGACCCCGAGCGCGTCGAGCGCGCCCGCCAGCTTCTCGCCGCCGCGCGACACGTACGGGCTGCGCGCGAGCAGCACGAGCTCCGCGTCGGCCGGCACGAGCATGCCCGGCTTGTCGACGACGCGCTCGCCCAGCCGCACCTCGCCGGCCTGGATGCGCGCCTGCGCGCGCGCGCGGGTGGTCTCGAGACCGAGCTCGAGCAGCCGCTCGTCGAGGCGGACGCGCCCCACGCGCGGCTCGGCCACGGTTAGCCGAGCGAGGGCCGCCCCGAGCGAGGGGCGCAAGCGCCGCGGGCGCGCGCAGCGAGGCGAAGCCGAGCGAAGTCCATCAGTACCGCCCGAGCAGCTCGCGAGCCGCCTGCTCGATGCCCGCCGGGTCGAGGCCGATCGCGGCGCGCCACTCGTCCTGCGAGCCGTGCTCGATCACGTCGTCGGGAACGCCGATCGCGCGCACCGGCACCGAGATGCGCTGCGCCGCGAGCGACGCCAGCACCGCGTCCGCGAAGCCGCCGTGCGCGCTGTGCTCCTCGACCACCACGAGCGCGCCGCAGCGGCGCGCGAGCTCGGCGAGCCAGCGCCCGTCGACGCGGCTTGGCGAAGCGCGCGTTCGAGGACCGCCGCCGAGATCCCGTGCTCCTCGAGCCGCTGCGCCGCTTCCTGCGCCGCCGCGACCGAGTGGCCGAGCGCGACGATCGCCACGTCGCGGCCGTCGCGCAGGAGCTCCGCCTCGCCGATCTTCAGGGTCTTGATGTCGCTGTCGAGCGGCACGCCGAGCGCCGAGCCGCGCGGGAAGCGCAGCGCCGCGGGGCCCGGGTGCTCGATCGCCGTCTTCAGCATCTGGCGCAGCTCGTTCTCGTCCTTGGGCGCCATCACCACCATGTTCGGCAGCGCGCGCAGGTAGGCGATGTCGTACAGACCCTGATGGGTCGCGCCGTCGGCGCCGACGAGCCCGGCGCGGTCGATGCGCGAAGGTGACGTCAAGTCCTTGGACGCACACGTCGTGCACGATCTGGTCGTAGGCGCGCTGCAGGAACGTGGAGTAGATCGCGCAGACGGGCTTCAGCCCTTCGGTCGCGAGGCCGGCCGCGAAGGTCACCGCGTGCTGCTCGGCGATCCCGACGTCGTAGAAGCGGTCGGGCAAGGCGCGCTCGAACTTGTCGAGCCCGGTGCCGCCCGCCATCGCCGCGGTGATGCCGACGATCCGCGGGTCCTCGCGCGCCAGGTCGATCAGCGCATCGGCGAAGATCCCGGTCCAGGACGGCTTCGCCGCCGCTCGACTTCTTCATCGCGCCGGAGCTGACCTCGAACTGCTCGACACCGTGGTACTTGATCGGGTCGGCCTGCGAGAACTCGTAGCCGTAGCCCTTCTCGGTGCGGCAGTGGACCAGGAGCGGGTGCTCGTTGTCCTCGATGTCGCGCACGTTGCGCAGCGTCTCGACGAGCTCGGTCAGGTTGTGTCCGTCGATCGGGCCGATGTAGTTGAAGCCGAGCCCCTCGAAGAGCTGCGCGGGCGAGATGAACGCCTTGAAGCTCTGCTCGGCGCGGCGGGCCATCTCGACCAGCTCGTCGCCGGCGCGCGGGATCGACTCGAGGAAGCCCTTCACCGCGTGCTTCAGCCGGCGCGTCTGCGGCGCAGACCAGCGCCGCGCCAGGAACGAGGTGAGCGCGCCGACGTTCTTCGAGATCGACATCTCGTTGTCGTTGAGCACGACGACCAGGTTCGAGAGCCGCAGGTAGCCCGCGTTGTTGAGGCCCTTCGTAGGCCATGCCGGCGGTGAGCGCGCCGTCGCCGATCACGGCGACGACCTTCTCCTTGCCGCCGCGGCGGCGGATCGCCTCGGCGATGCCGGTCGCCGCCGAGATCGAGGTGCCCGCGTGGCCCGCGCCGAACATGTCGTACACCGACTCGTGACGGCGCAGGAACTTGCCCATGCCGCCCTTCTTGCCGATCGATGCCGAACTGCTCGCGGCGGCCGGTCAGCATCTTGTGCGGGTAGCCCTGGTGGCCGACGTCCCAGATCAGCTTGTCGCGCGGCGTGTCGAACACGTAGTGCAGCGCGACCGCCAGCTCGACCGCGCCGAGCCCGGCGGCGAGGTGTCCGCCCGTCTTCGAGATCGTGTCGATGATGGCGCCGCGCACCGCGGCGGCGACCTCCGGAAGCTGCGCTCTCGGGCAGCCGTCGCAGCTCCTCCGGGTTTCGGATCTGGTCGAGAATGCTCGGTCATTTCCCCCTACCTCAGTCTTCCGGCGGACGCGCTGGCCAGGCCGCGCAGGTACGCGCCCGCGGCGCCGAACGAATCGGCGATCGCGAGCGCGGTCTCCACTTCGGCGCGCACGCGCGCGCGCGCGGTCGCCTCGTCGGCGACGCACAGGATCGAGCACTCGTCGCGCCCGCCGTCGAGCAGGTCGTCCACGAGCTGGAACGCGAGGCCATAGGCGAGCCCGAAGCGGTCGAGCGCCTCGAGCTCGCGCGCGTCGCGCTCGGCGACGGCGCCGGGCGCCCACACCGAGAAGCGGAACAGCGCGGCGGTCTTGCGCTCGTGGATCGCGCGCACCAGCTCCGCGCGTCGCGCGCTCGGGCGCGAAGGCGAGGTCGTCGACCTGGCCGCCGACCAGCGCGCGCGAGCCCGCGGCGTGCGGCGAGCTTGCCGACCACGGCGGCCGGGGCGTCGGCCGCGGCGAGCGCCTCGAAGGCCAGCGGCGAGCAGCGCGTCGCCGACCAGGATCGCGTTGGCCTCGCCGAACTTGCACGTGCACGGTCGGCCGGCCGCGGCGCTCGTCGTCGTCGTCCATCGCGGGCAGGTCGTCGTGCACGAGCGAGTAGGTGTGGACGAGCTCGACCGCCGAGGCGAGCGGCGCGGCGCGCTCGGGCGCGAGCCCGACCGCGTGCGCGGCGGCGAACACCAGCGCGGGGCGCAGCCGCTTGCCGCCCGAATAGGTCGCGTAGCGCATGGCCTCGTGCAGGACGGCGGGCGGCTCGCTGGCGGGCGGCAGGAACCGGTCGAGATGCGCGTCGACTCGCGCGCAGCTCTCGCTCATGAAGCGCTCGAGGTCGGGCTCGGCGCTCACTCGGAGTCCTCCGGCTCGAGCTCGCGCTCGCGCGGGCCCTTCGCCGTCTCCTCGAGCTTCTTGATGCGCAGCTCGGCCGCATCGAGGCGGCCGCCGCAGCGGCGCGCCAGCGCGATTCCGGTCTCGAACGCGGCCAGCGCCTGCTCGAGCGGCAGCTCGCCGCTCTCGAGCTGCTCGACCACGCCTTCGAGCGCCGCGAGGGATTCCTCGAAGCTCTGCTCCGGATCGGCTTGCTCCGGCTCCGGCGCGGCGCTGCGCGTCGCCATCAGTCTCTAGTCCCCTCCGTCCGACTCGCGCACCGTAGCGCGGATTCGCCCGCGCGCGAGCCGCACGAGGATAGCGTCCCCGGCCCCGACCTGGGCCGCGTCGCGGAGCAGGCTCCGGTCACTTTCGCGAAACGCCAGGGCGTAGCCGCGACCCAAGACGGCCAGCGGCGAGAGCGCATCGAGCCGCCCGGCGAGCGCCGCCAGCCGCGCGGCCGCGCGCTCGGGAACGCGCAGGGCCGCGGCCAGGAGCCGCAGCCGGAGCTCGGCCAGGCGCCGGGCCAGCTCGCGCAGCCGCTGCGCGGGATGGACGAGGCCGCGGCGCAGCGCGAGCAGGCGATGGGCGAGCTCGCGGAGCTGCGCCCGCAAGAGGCCGGCCATGCGCAGCTCGAGTGCCTCGAGCTGCCGGAGCAGCGCGACCGCGTCCGGCGCGACCAGCTCCGCGGCCGCGGTCGGCGTCGCGGCCCGCGCGTCGGCGACGAAGTCCGTCGAGCACCCAGTCCGTCTCGTGACCCACCGCCGAGACGACCGGCGTCTCGAGCTCGAACACCGCGCGCACCAGCTCTTCGCGGTTGAAGTTCCAGAGATCCTCGAGCGAGCCGCCGCCGCGCGCGAGCACGATCACGTCGACTCCGGGCTGCGCGGCCAGCAGGTGGAGCCCGCGCACCAGCTCGCGCCAGGCGCCCTCCCCTTGCACGCGCGCGTCGTACACGAGGAGCTCCGCAGCCCGGCAGCGCCGCCGCAGCGCGCGCACGAAGTCGTGGATCGCCGCGCCCTGCGTGCTGGTCACCAGCCCGATCCGGCGCGGCAGGAACGGCAGCGGCTTCTTGTGCTCTGGATCGAACAGCCCTTCGGCGGCGAGCGCCGCGCGCATCCGCTCGAAGGCCAGCCGCAGCGCCCCTTCGCCGCAGGGCGCGAGCTCGCGCACGATCAGCTGCAGGACGCCGCGCTCGGGATACACGTCGAGCCGCCCGCGCGCGCGCACGAGCATGCCGTCCGCGGGCTCGAAGGGCGTCTCGTAGTCCTCGGCGAGCTGGTCGCCGCGGAAGAGCACCGCGCGCACGAGCGCGCGCTCGTCCTTCAGGTCGAAGTACAGGTGGCCGATTCGCGAGCGGAAGAGCGACGCGACCTCGCCCTCGACGATGACCTCGCCGAAGTCGTCGCGCAGGGTTCCCCGCAGGAGCTCGACGAGCTCCCCGACCTGCAGCACGGGCAGGCCGTCGGGCAGGCGGATCTCGGGAGACACTCGGGGACGGTACCGGACCCGGCCCGCGGCGTCGCCTACGGCGGCGCGGTTCCCGACGCCCAGGCTCCGAGTCGGTCCGTCATCTGCTGCGCCCAGAAGTTGATGGCGTTCTCGGCGTCTCCGAGCTGCCACTGCGCCGCGGTCCCGAGCGCGCCACCGCCGATCCGCCGGTCCACGGCTGCGGCCAGGACCGCGCCGGTCTCGGAGTCGGTGATCTTGGCCTCGGCCTGCGCCGAGCCCACGAAGGGATAGCTGCCGGTCGCGAGGAACTTCAGCGTGGCCAGCGCGCGCGCCTGCGGGATGATCATCGAGATCGAGCGCAGCACCGGCGTCGCGGTCGTGGCGTCCTCCAGGGCGACCTGGACGCGCATCACGCCGGGGCCGGGCTCGCTCACCATCTGGAACTTGGTCCCGAGCTGCTTCTCGAGCGCCTGGTAGAAGTAGTTGGTCAGCGTGACCTGGTCCTTGGCGGAGAGCTTGTCGTCGTCGCCCGCCCAGAACGTGACCGGCTGGAGCATGACGCTCTTGTAGCTCGTCCACGGCGCGTTCGTATTGACGTAGCTCAGATAGGCGACCTTCCCGCCGCTCCCGAACCGGCTCGGCGCCTCGGCGGTGACGAGCTTCGCGCAGAGGGCGCTGCCCATGAACGGGCAGAAGCTCTCGTCGGTGACCTTCGTCTGCTGCGTGGTCGCGCAGCCGGCGGCCAGGAGCGCGAGACTCAGTCCCAGTCGGATTCCGGTCGCACGGGTCATGCGTACTCTCCTCGAGTCGGCGGGTTCACCTGCCATGGTGCAATGCGCACGGCGCCGTGCCTACTAGACCTTGGTGTAGTCGCTACTTCCCGCGCGCGAACCAGGTCGCGTAGATCTCCTCGTAGGCGCCGTCCATGTACATCGCGAGCAGCGCTTCGTTGATCCGCTTGCGGAGCGGGCTGCCTTCGGCAACCGCGATGCCGTACTTCTCGGGCCGGAAGATGGGGCCGACGACCTGCACCGCACGGGGCCCTTCTCGCGCCGCCCAGTACTGGAGCGTCGGCGCGTCGAACACGATGGCCTGCACCTCACGCGTCCGCAGCATCCGCAACGCCTCGGGTGCGTTGTCCACGCGAACGAAGGGCAGACCGTGCTGGGTCAGGTAGTCGCCGGCCGGAGTGCCCGGCACGCTCGCGATCGCCTTGCCTGGCAGCTCCTCCGGGCCTTGAATGCTCGACTGCAGGCGCTGCGCGGTCTGCGAGGCGGTGACCGTCGCGGTCAGGTGAGCGATCAGCACCACGCCGGCCAGCCACACCGCGACGACCACGAGGCGCCGCAGAACCCCGGGGGCGTTCCGATCGAGGTGCTCGCCGGTGGCGATGATCAGCACCGTGCCCCAGATGCCCTCGCCGATCGCCGGCAGGTAGGGCTTCGCGAAGTCGTTGCTGTGCCGCCGCTCGAGCAGCCACAGCGCGTTCGCGAGGACGAAGATCACGAGGAGTGCCCACACGAAGAACTCGCCGATCGTGAGCCACGGGATCGAGCGCAGCGTCTCGCGGAACTCGCTCTCGCTGCCGCCGCCGCGCACCAGAATCTGCAGACCCGAGTCGAAGTACGGGTGCGAGAAGTCCACGAGGGCCTCGCGCTCCGGGGTCATGGCGATGGCCGCGATGGCGACGTCGGCGTCGCCGCGCTGGACGGCGGACAAGAGATCTTCCCTCGGGACCATGCGCCACTCGAACGCGACTCCCATGCGGCGCGCCAGCTCGGTCCACAGGTCGACGCTGAAGCCGACCGGCGGGTCGCGGTCCGGCAGGACGAACGGCGCGACCTGCGACGTGACCACGCGCAGCGGGCGCTCAGCCGCGGCGGCGCGGAAGGGTCCCGCGCACAGCGCAGCGAGACCGAGGCCGAGCAGCAGCGCGCGCCGCGAGCTCAAAACTCCGGGAGCGGCGGCGGGCCGAAGAAGAGCCGAATCACCTTGTCGCGCCCGATCACGCGCACCAGCTCGCGCGTCGTGCAATACAACAGGATGAGGAGGAGAAGCACGATCTGAATCGCCCAGAAGTGCGGCCACACGATCTCGGCGAAGAGCTTCTCGTTGCCGGCCATGAGCCCGCCGGCCTGGCGCGCGAAGTCGACGAGGCGCTCCACGTAGTGGATGAGCACGGACACGAGCAGGTACAGCATCGTCTTCCAGGCGACGGGATAGATCAGCGGCTTCTCGGGGTAGCGGTTGATGGCTGGGAGCATGTCCGCGACCAGCACGGCCTTGCCAAGAATCAGCGACGCGACGGCGATCGAGAGCGTCGACGCGGGGTGGATTCCGGCCGCCTTCGCCATCAGGTCGCGGATCAGCGCGACGACGTGCAGCGCGACGAAGAAGAACAGAGTCGGAGGCACGACCGCAATGAACTCCTCCTCGACCTTCCTCCAGACGCGACGTTTTTCCATGACGGCCGATCTTACACCGCGTTTCGGCAGACCTCCTCACGGTTGGGGCACTCCCGCAGCGCTCGCGGCGTCGAAGCTTCCACCGATCGCGAGATGCAGGTCGATGCGATTGGCGAGCGCCGCGTTGCGGAGCTGGATGAGCTCCGCCTCCGTCTCGATCAGGTACGTCTGCGTCTGGATCACCGAGAGCAGGTCCGTGGCGCCGACGAGGTACTTGGTCTTCATCATGTCGAGCGCCTGCGCGCGGTCGCGCACACTGTCCTCGGCGAAGCGGATCTCCTCCGCGAGGAGCCGCTCGTTGCTCAGCGCGGTCTCCGCTTCGCCGAATGCCTGCAGGGCGGCATTGCCGTACGAAGCGACCGCCCGAGTCTGCTCCGCGTCCGCGATCTGGACCTCTGCGACCATCGCGCCGCCCTCGTAGATCGGGATGTCCACTCCGAGCGTGCCGCGCGCCATCCAGGGGTTCAGGCGGAGCAGCGACAGGATGCCGTCATCGAAGTGCCCGCCGCCGATCGAGAGTGAAAAACTCGGCAGCAGCGCGAGCTCGGCGGACTCGTGCGCGCGAAAGGCCGCGAGCACGCCCTGCTCCGCCGCGACGAGGTCGGGGCGGCGCTCGAGCAGCGCTGCCGGAAGTCCCGCCGGCACCGCCGGCGGCGACGGCGGGAAGCTCGGAGCGACCTGGATCTCCGCGTCGGGATAGCGCCCGATCAGAAGCTCGAGAGCACGCCGCGCCTGAAGATCGTCGGACTGCGCGGCGCGCAGCGCGGTCTCGGACGCGCTGAGGCTCGCCCCCGCTTGCGCCACGTCGAGCTTTCCGACCTTTCCGGCGGCATAGCGTTGGCCGACGAGATCGGCGAGCTGGCGGTACGCGTCGACCGTATCCTGCGCGAGCGCCAGGAGGCGGCGTGTCTCGATCGCGAGATACCAGCTCTTCGCCGTCGTCGCGGCGAGGGACTGGCGCGCGAAGGCGTAGTCGAGGGCGCTCGCCTGGTACAGCGCCTGCGCGGCGGCGCGCTCCGCGCGGAGACGGCCCCAGACGTCGATCTCCCAGGCGACGCCGACCCACTCCTTGCTGCTGTCGAAGTGGTGATCGTCGCCCTCGTCGTAGGTGTGCGAGCCGCTGACCTTCGCGCCCACCTGCGGCAGGAGGGCAGGCGCCCACCACCGTCACGTTCTCGCGCGCGATCTCGACCGATGCGGCTGCCGCGCGCAGGTCCGGGTTGTGCGCGATCGCCTCCCGGACCACCGCGCGCATGCCCGGGTCGTCGAAGCTCGCGAGCCAGTCGTTCGCGACCTCGCCGGCTGGGTTCGGGGACGCGAACGCAGGCGGGATCGAAGTTCCGTCGGGGAGGGCTTCCGCCACGACCTGCTCGCGCGGCGGGGCGTCTGCGAGCAGACACCCGCACAGCAGCGCGGAGAGAGCGAACGCAGCGCGGCGAGTCAGAACGGCAGCGGGTAGAGCCAATTCATCCACGAGTACGCCCGAATGCCGATGCGGCGCAGCGCCGCGAAGCCGCCGCCGCCGGTGTAGATCGCGGCGGCGCCCTGCGCGCCGATCGGGAACCTGGAGGGATCGGGAGCGTCGAGCTCGATCTGCACGCCGAACTGGCGTTGCGGTAGCTCGTCCGGCCGCGGCATGAACCGCGGCAGGTGGCCGCTCGGCAGAAGCTGGCCGTCGCGGTTCACCCGCCAGATGCTCCCGACCTTGCCCGGGAAGATCTGACCGGGATAGAGATCGAAGGCGATCTCCACCGGCTGTCCGACCTCGACGTACTTCAGCACCTCCTGGTCGTAGCCGCCGAGCACGTAGCGGTCAGCGTCGCAGACGAGCGACGCGATCGCACCGACCCTCACGTCACCCGCCACCATGCCCGGGCGCACCTGCAGGTTCACGACCAGGCCGTCCTCGGGCGCGACGAGCGTGGTGTTGTCGAGGTAGAAGCGGGCCTGGTCGAGCTCGGCCTGTGTAGCCGCAACGGTCGTGTTCACCCCGCCGATCTCCGACGTGTACTCGAGCTTCGCGCGCTCGGCCTCGGCCTCGCCTTCGTGCACGCTCGCCTCGGCCATCGCGTACTGCGCGCTCCACTTCTTCGCGTCCTCCTCGGGGCCGGCGCCGGTCGACGCCAGGCGCTCGGCGAGCGCCTTCTGGTAGAGCGCGTACTCCGCGTCGCTCTTGGCGCGCGCAACCTTCGCGCGCGCCACGGCCTCGTCGGCCTTCAGCACGGGCACGTTCTGTACGGCCTTCGCGAGCTCGGCCTCGAGCTGTGCGACCTGGTACTCATAGGGGCGGCGATCGAACTGGAAGAGCGGCTGGCCCTTGCGCACGGGGGTGTTGTTCTCGACGAGGACGGCCGTCACGAGCGTCGGCTCCGGCAGGCGCGGCACGAGCTGGATCGTGTGCTGGACCACCTTGGCATTCGTCGTGTAGGGCGCCACGAAACGCACGCCGATCAGGAAGATCAGCAAGAGGTGCAGCAGGAAGAACGTGGACACCACGGCCCAGGGGATGCTCCACGCGAGCCACTTGAACTGGAAGAAGACGAGCCAGACGAACAAGACGAAGACTGCCGTCATGAGAAGCGCGATGAACACGCGCCGCTCCTAGCCCTCCCGCCAGGTTTCTCAGGGGAAGGTGGCTCGCCGCGCAGGCGGGCGATGTCGCGACCGATCTCGCGACGCTCCTCCGCCGGGAAGCGCCGGATGTCGATGATGTCGGTCGGCTTGAACGCCCAGATGAACGCCTGGATCCAGGGGACGACGGGCAGCAGTCCCGCCCACCCCATCAGCTTCACCGCCTCGGCGTCCGGGTGGTTGTGAGCGATCGCGATGCGGCCGGGCAGCCCGGCCAGCCACACCACCGCGACGATCCCCGAGAGGATCAGGAACATGATGGCCAGGAAGGTGATGTAGTCCCAGCCGGTGAGAGCGAAGCCGAGCATCAGCTCATCCTAGGATCTACTTGTCGAACGCGAAGATCCTCTTCCAGTCGTTCTTCATGCTGATGACGACCCAGCCGTTCTGCTTGGCCTCGGCCATGAGCGCGTTGGAGAACGTTCCGACACGGGTCTCGGGCCCGTAGGCGTACTCGCGCTCGGCGTCGTCGTGGTGCACGAGCAGCGCGAGCCGCGCGCCGTCGCCGGCCGCCGTGTACTCGAGCATCTCGCGGTCGCCGTCGGAGTTGCCGAACGCGATGTACGGCCGGCGGCCGATCATGAAGTAGATGCCCTCGGGCTTGCCCGCCTTGTCGTCGTTCAGGAGGAGCTTCGGCTCCTTGGTCAGAAACGGCTCTACCGTCCTTGGCGTAGCCGAACTTCGTGCCGCCGGCGGTACCGACCACCTGCTCCGGCGGGATGCCGTAAACACGCTCCGAGTACTGCCGCACGAAGGCCTGGCCGCCGCCGGTGACGATGTAGGTCTTGTAGCCGTTCGCGCGCAGGTACTGCATGACCTCGAGCATGGGCTGGTAGACGAGCTCGGTGTAGAGCTTGTCGTAGCGCGGGGCCTTGGCGCTCTCGATCCATTCCTTGACCTCGGCGTCGAACTGTTCGACCGACATGCCGGTCAGGGTCGCGGCGAGGATCTTCTCCAGGTCCTTCATGCCGAGCTTCGCGATCTTCTCCCGATCTCCCGACAAGACGGTCTTGAACGGCTCGACGTTCTTGAGCTTCGGCTCCTTCTCCGCGAGCGCGCCGACCCTGTGCAGGCAGTACATCACCTGCGAGTACATCGGCTGCTCGACCCAAGTCGTGCCGTCCTGGTCGAACGTCGCGATGCGCGCCTCGGACGGGACGAACTTCGCGCTGCCCTGCGTCGTGGTGTCCTTCACGAACGCGACGATCGCCTGCTTCGCCGGGCCCGTCGTTCCAGGAAGGCAGATCGTCGGCGCGGGCGGAGGCGGCGAGAATCAGCGCAACGAGAATCAACCGCTTCATGCCGGTCTCCTACGCAGAGGGTGGGCGCTCCGCGTGGAGCGCCCACCCGAGGGGAGTCACTAGGGAGGGGAATCCCTACTGACTGGGATGGTGGTTGTGCATCTGCTTCACCTGTTCATGACCTGTTCGAGGTTGTAGCTCGCCGGGTCCTGCATCGGCGGGAACTTGACGTAGGACTCGAGCTCCTTGAGCCAGAGTACCTGGCCGATCGGCAGCATGTTCCAGTCATAGACATAGGCGGTCGACGGTGACGAGATGGCACCGCCCATTCCGAAGAGGGTCTTGTTCTGCTCACCGATGGATGTCTCGAAGGGATCGCGCTTGATGTTGACGACCTGGGTCCAGTGGTACGGCATCACGCCGCTGATGAAGCCAGCCGGAGCGTCAGACACCATCGCGAAGTACATCTTCCAGTTCTTGTAGCGCACCGCCGACGGATCTTTGCCCGAGTAGTAGAAGAAGGTGTCGCGCGCGGACTTCTCCGACTTGCCCTCGAGGTAGTCGCGCTGGTCTACACCATCTAGCGTCGTCTTCACGATTCCCGGGTAGCTGCCCGACTCGATCTTGTCCTTGAGGCCGTTACCCTTGGGGCCGCCGGCGATGTCCACGAACGTGGGCAGCCAGTCGAGCGACGCGAAGATCTCGTTCTTCACCGTGCCCGGCTTGATGTGACCGGGCCAGCGGATGACCATCGGCGCGCGCATGCCGCCTTCCCAGGTGGAGAGCTTCCCGCCCTTGAACGGGGTGGTGCCGCCGTCGGGGAAGGTGATGGTCTCGGCGCCGTTGTCGGTGGTGAAGGCGACGATGGTGTTGTCGAGCTGCCCCATGTCTTGGAGCTTCTTCAGCACGTAGCCGATGTTGTCGTCCATCTGCTTCATGCCGGCCTCGTTGACGCCCCAGTCCTTGCCGCCGGGCTCACCGACCATCGCCAGGTACTTGTCGTTCAGCACGGTCGTGATGTGCATGCGCGCGGGGTTGTACCAGACGAAGAACGGCTTGTTGGTCTTCTTGGGGTCGTTGCGGTCCAGGAAGTCGATGACCTTGGCCGAGATCTCCTCGTCCACGCCCTTCGAGCGCTCCAAGCGTCAGCGGGCCCTGGTCCTCACACTTCTGGTTCTTCGACGAGCCGTCCGAGGACTTGCACCAGAGGACGGGGCGCGGCGGCGTCAGACAGATGCTCGTCTTCGGATCGACCGCCCCGGGGACCTCGGCAAGACCCGGGATCGGGGTGTTCTTGCACGGCGGCGCGACGGTCTGCTCGGTCGGCGTCTTGTTGATGTCGGGGAAGCTCACGCCCTGCATCGCGTCCAAGTGGTAGAGGTAGCCCCAGAACTCCTGGAAGCCGTGCGCCGTCGGCAGCGCGTCGGTGTGGTCGCCGAGGTGGTTCTTGCCGAACTCGCCGGTGTTGTAGCCGAGGTCGAGCAGGAACTTGGCGAGCGCCGGCGTGCCGGGCCGCAGGTAGCTCGGGCTGCCCGGCAGCTGCGGCGGGATCATGCCGGTGCGCAGCGGATGCATCCCGGTGAAGAACGCATTGCGGCCGGCAGTGCAGCTCTGCTCCGCGTAGTAGTGCATGAAGATCGCGCCCTCGTTCCCGATGCGGTCGATGTTGGGCGTCTCGCCGACCGCGAGCCCGCGGTGGTAGATGCTCGGCTGCATCCAGCCGATGTCGTCGCCCATGATGAACAGGATGTTGGGCTTCGCGGGTGCTGACGGCCTGCGCGAACGCTGACGTCACCACGAGCAGCGCGAGCGCGAGCGCGGTGAGCAAGAGTCCTGAAGCAGCTGGCGAGACGCATTGGAGTAACCCCTTGAAGGTTGGCTGGCGTGAACGGTATCGGGTTGGCGCGGCGGGCGACTACTAGACGTTGGTTTAGTGCGCTCGTCATGGCTTCGCGGTCCCCTGCGTCCAGCCCACGAGCCGGTCGGTGAGCTGCGTGGACCAGGCGGTGATCGCGTTCTCGGCGTCGCCGAACTGCCACTGGGCGGCGCTCGCCATCGCTCCACTGCCCACGCGCTTGTCGACCGCCGCTGCCAGCAGCTCGCCGGTCTCCGAGTCGGTGACTCTTCACCTCGGCCTGCGCCGAGCCGACGAACGGATAGGTGCCCGTGGCGGCGAGCTTCAGCGTGGCCAGCACGCGCGCCTGCGGGATGATCATCGAGATCGAGCGCAGCACCGGCGTCGCGCCGGTCACGTCCTCGATGGCCACCTGCACGCGCATCACGCCGGGGCCGGGATCGCTGACCAGCGTGAACGCCGTCGAGAGCTGCTTCTCCAGCGCCTGGTAGGTGTAGTTCGTCAGCATGTGCTGGTCCCTGGCGGAGATCTTGTCGTCGGCGCCCCAGAAGGTGACCGGCTGGATCATCACGCTCTTGTACTTGGACCACTGCGCGTTCGCGTTCACGTAGCGCAGGTAGGCCGTCGACTCGTACGGCCGCGCGCTCGAGAGCCGGCTCGGGTCCTTGCCTTCGACGAGCTGCGCGCAGACGGCGTTCCCCAGGAACGGGCAGTAGTTCTTGTCGGTGACGGCCGCTTCTTGCGTCGTCGCGCAGCCGGAAGCAACGAGCGCGGCGACCAGCGCGAGTCCAACCAGACGGTGCATGTCGATCTCCTCTCTTGTGGTTTAGCTGCCTTGCGCTCTGCACCGCAGTGCGGCGCCGACGGCTTCGAGCAGGGCCTCGTTCGAGAACGGCTTGCGCAGCAGGCGCACGCCACCCGCCTCGCGCGTCTTCGCGGCCAGCGCCTGGTCGTCGCTCGCGGTGATGAACACGATCGGCGGATCGGCGCCGTGCGAGCGCAGGACGGACTGCACGTCGAAGCCGGAGAGTCCGGGAAGGTTCACGTCGAGAACCACGCAGTCGGGGCTGCGTCCCTCGAACGTGTCGAGGAACTCGGCGCCGGACTCGAACGTCTTCACCTCGTAGCCGGCGATGCGCAGCAGGCGTCCGAGCGCGACGCGCACCGAGGCATCGTCGTCCACGACCGCGAGATATGGTGCGGCGTTCGCCAATTCGACCCCGCCCCATGCTATGGGCGGGCAGCGCGCGCTGGAACTAGACCTTGGTTCAGGTCGCCGGATTCCGGCCGAGCCCGAGCTTGGCCGCGATCAACATCAGCTCGGCGACCGAGTTCGCGCGCAGCCGCTCCATGATGCGCGCGCGGTGGAACTTCACGGTCTGCTCGACGATCCCCAGGTCCGCGGCGACCTGCTTGTTGAGCCTGCCCGCCGCCAGGCCCTCGAGCACCTCGCGCTCGCGCGGCGTCAGGCTCTCGAAGAGCGCGCGCAGCTCGGCCGCGTCGGCGCTCGCGCGCCGGGCGGGCGCCGCCTCCGCGATCGCCGCGCGGATCGCCGGCAGCAGCACCTCGGCCTTCACGGGCTTGGAGAGGAAGTCGGCCGCCCCGGCCTTGATGGCCTGGACGGACTTCGGGATGTCGCCGAAGCCGGTGAGGAAGACGATCGGCCAGACGCGGCCCGACGCGGCCAGGCGGCGCTGCAAGCCCAGACCGTCGAGATCGGGCAGGTTCACGTCGAGGACCAGGCAGGCGGCGGTCTCGGCGTCCGCGTGTTGCAGGAACTCCTCCGCGGAGCCGAACGCCTTCACGCCCCAGCCGTCGCCGCGCAGGACGCGCGAGAGCGCCTTGCGCACGTCGGGGTCGTCGTCGACGACGACCACGGTCTGCGGCTCGCTCATTCGCCGAGTCGTCGGCAAGGTCACGCAGAAGGTGGCCCCGCGGTCGGGATTGTTGGCGGCCGTGAGCGCGCCGCGGTGCGCGTCGACGATCGAGCGGCAGACCGCGAGGCCCATGCCCATGCCGCCCGACTTCGTCGTCCAGAACGGATCGAACACCTTCTGCGACGTCGCGCGCGAGGATGCCGCTCCCGGCGTCGCTCACCGAGACTCGCACCTCTCCGTCCTTTGCGTCGGTGCGCACGACGAGCCTGCGCTCCGCCTCCTTCGTGTCCTGCATCGCGTCCGCGGCATTCATGACGAGGTTCAGGAACACCTGTTGCAGCTGGATGCGGCCGCCCTCGATCGCGGGCAGCGGCTCGCGCAGCTCGGTGGCCACCAGGATGTGCCGGCTCAGCAGCTCGTCGCGGGTCAGCTCGAGCGTGTCGGCCAGCAACTCGTTCAGGTCCACTGGCTGACGCTGGACCTCCTCGCGCCGGAACAGCGCGGAGAGCCGGCGGATGACCTCGGCAGCGCGCTGGTCGGCGGTCAGGATGTCGTCGCAGATCTCGCGGAGCTCGGCGACGTCGACGTGCTCGCGGCCGAGCAGCTGCTGCGCCGCCTCGACGTTCGACATGATCGCGGTCAGCGGCTGGTTGAGCTGGTGCGCGATCGACGCCGAGAGCTGCCCCAAGGTCGAGACGCGCGTCATGTGGCGCAGCGCCGCGCGGTCCTGCTCGGCGGCCAGCTCGGCCTCCTTGCGCTCCGTGATGTCGCGCGACACGCCGAGCAGCCGCCGGCCCTCGCCGCTCCGGTCGGCGCGGCCGTAGGCCATGAGCCAGCGCACACCGCCGTCCGGACGCCGGACGCGGTACTCGACGCTGAGCTCCTGGTCGCGCGCGACCGCCTCGGTCGCCGCCTTCGCGACGCCGTCGCGGTCCGCGGCGAGCGGCGTGTCGCGCCCGGCGGGCGGGTCGCGGTCGAACTCCCAGAGCCAGGTCGAGAGCGCCGCGGCGCGCGCGGCGAGGCCCATTCGGCGCTCGCTCTCGTCGAGCGCCGCGGCGGTGCGACGGCGCTGGCGCCGCTCGAGGAGCAGCGCGGTGATCAGCGCGGCCTGGAGGACCATGACCGCACTCCCCGCGATCGCGACGTTCTTGTACGCCTCCCAGAAGGTCGGCTCCTTGAAGCGGAGCACCGCGTACGGGGGGATGTCGGCCTCGTCGATCCCCCAGCGCCGGACCTGGCGCCAGTCGAGCTCGACCCGCGTCGGCACGCGCTCGGGGAGCTGGATCTCGCTCGGCGCGGAGCCGGCGAGCAGCGCTTGGATGATCTGCGCCGCCTGCAGGCCCATCGCCTCGAAGCTCGGCACGCTGCCGCCGACGACTCCGGTGCCGATGAAGGTGTTGTAGGGCGCGTACACCGGCGCCGCGCTCGCACGCGCGATCCGCTCCGCGGACTCGCGCGGAGTGAACTCCCGGCCCGCGCCGTCCCGGAAGAAGCCCCAGCTGAACACCACCGAGTCGCGGTCGAGCTCGCTCAGGCGCTTCTCGAGTTCCGCGATGGGCAGCCCGTCGATGGACTCGATGCGAACCCGATCCGCGAAGCGCGCGAGGACCGCGCGCGTCCGGTCGTCGATCGGATCGGCGCCCCCCACCGCGACGAGCCGCCGCGCGTTCGGATGCAGGCGCAGAGCCTGCTCGATCGTGCCCTCCACGTCGAAGTCGATCGGGACGCCGATGACGTCGGCCGCCAAGGGCGCAAGCTCCGCGAGCCCCGGCCCGTAGACGCCGAAATGGACGATGGGAGTTTTCGGGAAGAGTTGTGCGCGATGTCGGACGACCAGCTCGAGGGCGTCCTTGCCGCCCGCCAGGATCACGTCGGGCGGACGAGCCGCGTACTTTCCCCGCAGATAGGTTGCGAAGATCGACACGAACGCAGACCCCCCGAACCGGGGCACGTCGAGGAACTCCGCGTTCAGCTCGACCGGAGCCGGCCCCCCGGCGAGGCCGTCGCGGAGCCCGCGGTCTCCCTCGACGGTGGCCGGGAGCAGACGCGTGTTCGAGTAGATCACGAGCACGGTCTTCGTCTCGGCGGCAACGGCTGCGCCCGCCAGGAGCGATGCGGCGATCGCGAGCCCGGCAGCCACCAGCCGCACGCAGCCGCTGCTGCGGCGTCCGATGAAACAGACCACGCGCCGATTATCGCACGCGAATTTGGCGCAGACGTGTCGGCCCGGTGAGGCCGCTACGGCTTCTTCGTCACCACGTTCGTCCCCGACGCCGGAGTCTGTAGGCGCGAGAACACGGTCCAGCTCTTCAGGAGCTCGACCGCGCGCGTCAGCTGGCGGTCGGACTCGAGCTGCTTCTGGAAGCGCGCTTCCTTGCCTTCGGGGGTGGCGCCTTCGGGCGCGTCCGACTCGGTCACGGGCTCGGGCGCGCGGCGGCTCGGGCTCGGCGGCCTTCGGCTTGGTCGGCGAGCCGAAGTGGCCCTCGAGGTCGACCTCGCCCATCGGGTGGCGCTGCGCCTCGTGGGTCTCCTTCTGCGCGGCGAGCTCGGCCTCGCTGTACGGCTCGACCAGGACGTCGGGCTGCACGCGCACCTCCTGGATCGAGCGGCCGCTCGGCAGGTAGTAGAGCGCCGTGGTGAGGCGCAGCCCCGAGCCGTCCTCGAGCGGGATGATGGTCTGCACGGAGCCCTTGCCGAACGTCTGCTGGCCGAGCACGAGCGCGCGCTTGTGGTCCTGCAGCGCTCCCGAGACGATCTCCGACGCCGAGGCGCTGCCGCCGTTCACGAGCACGATCATCGGGTAGTCGGGCTCGGTGCCTTCCTTCTTGGCGTGCCACTCCATCCGATTGCCGCCGTTGCGGCCCTCGGAGAACACGATCATGCCGTCGTCGATCCAGACGTCGCCGACCTTCACGGCCTGATCGAGCAGACCACCCGGGTTGTCGCGCAGGTCGAGCACCATGCCGCGGAAGTTCCCGCCCGCGCTCTCGTGCGCCTTGGCCAGCGCCTCCTCGAGGTCCGGCGCGGTGCGCTCCTGGAACTGCGACAGGCGGATGTACGGGATGTCCTTGTCGAGCATGTGCATGGTCACGCTCGAGACCCGGATCGCCGCGCGCTTGATCACGAAGGGCTTGGGCTGGTTCCAGCCCTGGCGCATCACCTGGATCAGGATCTTGGTGCCGCGCGGGCCGCGCATCATCTTCACGGCCTCGACCAGGTTCATGTCCTGCGTCGACTTGCACGACTTGTCGGTGCCGTCGGGGCAGACCGCGACGATCTGGTCCTTGGCCTTGATGCCCGCCAGCGCCGCCGGCGTGCCGTCGATCGGCGAAACCACCGTGACGAAGCCCTCGGTCTTGTCGCCGTCGCCCTTGCTGATCTCGATGCCGAGCCCCTCGAACTCGCCCTTGGTGTCGCGCTGCACCTCCTTGTACATGTCCTTGGACATGTAGGAGGTGTGCGGGTCGAGCGTGTCGAGCATGCCCTTCAGGGCCCCCTCGACCAGCTGGTGCTCGTCGACGTCCTTCACGTAGTTCTGGCGAACCAGGTGGAGCACGTTGGTGAGCAGCGCGAGGTCCTCGTAGCTGGGACCGTTCGTGCTGGAGCGAAGGGTGCTGGCGCCGCCGGCGATCAGGGCGGCGACCAGCGCCACCGGGAGCGCGAAGCGGGCCAGGGATGCGAGCCGCGTGCGTTGCATGCTCATGAGTAGTGGCTTCCTCGGTTCGATCGGTTGCGGCTCACTTCGCGAGCCAGAGCTGGGGGTCGACGGCCTTTCCGTCGTGTCGGATCTCAAAGTAAAGCCCGGGTCCGGACGAGGAGCCAGTCTCCCCTACCGAACCGATCGGCTGGCCGGCCGCGACCCTGTCGCCCGCGGCCACCCGAATCTCGTCCAGATAGCCTGACACGGACAGATCGCCGCTGCCGTGGTCCAGGATCACCATCTGGCCGTAGCCGCGGAACCAGCCGGCGAAGAGGACGCGGCCGGCAGCGATGGCATTCACCGCCGTGCCCGCCGGGGCGGCGATCTCGATGCCCGTGCGCAGGGTCGCCGTCTTGAACTCGGGGTCGACCTGGCGGCCGAAGCCGGCCCTGACTCTTCCCGCCACGGGCCGCGGCGTTGCGCCACGCGCGAGCCCGGCGCCCCGGGTGGGGGGCTGGGTGACGGGCATCCGGCGCAGGGTCTCCTCCAGGTGGGCGGCCGCGGCACGCAGCTCGGCGGCAGCCTTCTCCTCCCGCGCCGCGCGGGTCTTGAGGGAGGCGACCAGGTTGCGCCGCTCGACCAGCCGCTCGCGCGCCTTCTGCTCGCGGGTCTGGGCCTCGCGGCGCGCCTCGGACGACTCGTGGAGGAGCGCCTCGCTGCGGGCGCGGCTCGCCTCGTACGCGTCGCGGGCGCGGGCGTGGCTCGCGAAGAGCTCGCGGTCCTGGGCGAGGATGCGCGCGAGCCCCTCGCGGCGGCGGGTGAAGCTCATGAAGTCGCTCGCGGTGAAGATGGTGCTGCCGCCGCCCGCGAGCTCCCACTTGTAGAGCGCGACCAGGCGCTTCTCGAGCCCGCGCTCGGTATCGGCGAGCGCGCGCGCCGACTGGTCGACGCCGCGGCGCGCGTCGACGAGCTCGGCGCTCGCCTCCTTCTCGCGCGCGCGCAGGAGAACCGCGCTCTTGCGCACCTCGGAGAGCTCGCGGTCGACGGCCTCGAGCTCGCCGAGATAGCCCTCGGCCTGCTGGCCCAGGCTCTTGGCGTGCGCCTCGCGCGCGTCGATCTCCTTCTTCAGCTCCTCGAGCCGCGTGCTCTGCGCGGGCGGATCGCCGGCATTCGCCAGGAGAGCCAGCGCGATGAGCGCGGGCGCAGCGAGCGCCGCGGCGACACCCGCGCGTGTCACGCGCGCTGGTCCAGCGAGACCAGGGAAGCCAGCGCCCCGCCCAGCCCGAGCGCCACGCCCAACCCGATCAGCGCCGCGCTCTCGGCCGGCCCGAAGAAGTGCGCCGGCTGGCCGCCCAGGACCCAGGCGACCGCGTCGCCCAGCACGGGCGTGCCCAGCGCGAACAGGCCGCGCAGCACGCCGAGCGCGAGCGCGGCGGCGAGCCCGCCCTGCAGCGCCCCCTCGAGGCAGAACGGCAGCCGCACGAACGTGCCGCCCGCCCCGACCAGGCGCTGGATCTGGATCTCGTCGGTGCGCGCATGAAGCGAGAGACGCACCGTGCTGGCAACGATCGCGCCCAGCACGACCAGTAGGAAGACCCCGAGCCCCACCCCGACCAGCTCGGCCACCCGCACCACCTTCGCGTAGCCCTCGACCCAGGGCTCGCCCCAGCGGACCTCGCTCACCCCCGGCAGCGCCGCGACCCGGTCGGCGAGCGCGCGCAGCTCGGCGGGGCTGCGCTGCTCGGGCGCGAGCGCGAGCTCGAAGGCGCCGGGCAGCGGATTCGCGGCCAGCCCGTCGAGCGCACCGGCGTCCTGGCCCAGGTCCTCGCGCAGCCGGGCGAGCGCGGCCTCGGGCGCTACGTACGTGAGCTCGTGCACGCCGGGCTGCGCGCGCAGGCGGCCTTCGAGCGCCGCGACCTGGTCCGCGCCCGCGCCCGCGCGCAGCTCCGTGAACACGACGAGCCGCAGCTGCGCGCCCGCGCGGTCGAGCACGCCGCGCAGGTTGGCGACCAGGAGCAGGTACGCACCGAGCACCAGCAGGCCCGCAGCCATCGTCAGCACCGACAGCGCGAACACCATCGGCCGCTCGCGCGGGCCGCGCGCGCCCGAGCGCAGCGCTGCGCCGAGCCGGCGGGCCGAGCGCGGGTCGATCAAGCGCGGCTCGCGCCGAGCTGGCGCAGCCCGCTCGCGTAGTCGTCGGTCTCGCGCTCCGCGACCAGCCGGCCGCCGTCGAGCACGATGCGGCGGTGCCGGTAGCGGTCGAGAAGCTGAGGGTCGTGGGTCGCGACGACCACCGTTGCGCCGCGCGCGTGGGCGTCGGCGATGATGTCCATGATGTCGAGCGCGAGCGCCGGGTCGAGGTTGCCCGTGGGCTCGTCCGCGAGCAGGAGCGGCGGGTCGTTCACGAGCGCCCGCGCGATCGCCACGCGCTGCTGCTCGCCGCCCGAGAGCGTGCGCGGCCGGTGGTCGATCCGGTGCCCGAGCCCGAGCCGCTTCAACATGCTCCAGACCCGGGTGCGGATCTCGCGCCGCGACACGCCGGCGATCTCGAGCGCGATGGCCACGTTGTCGTACACCGTGCGGTCGGGCAGGAGCTTGAAGTCCTGGAAGATCACCCCGATCTGGCGGCGCAGGAGCGGAATCTGCGCGGCGGGCAGGCGCGTGATGTTGCGGCCCGAGACGATGATCTGCCCGGCGCTCGGCTTCTGCGCCCCGAACAGGAGCCGGAGCAGCGAGGTCTTGCCCGCGCCGCTCGAGCCGGTGAGGAACACGAAGTCGCCCTTCTCGAGCGTGATCGACACGTCGCGCAGACCGTACGTTCCACCCGCGTAGCGCAGGTCGACGTGGTACATCTGGATCATGCGCGCCTCCGACGGAGGGGAGGCGAGAGCGTGGGCTTCAGCGACTCGCGAGGTGCGAGAGAATGACCTCGTCGAGCGTGCGGCGCGTGATCACGCCGGCGCCGAACTCGGCGGCCGGCGAGCTCATGCCGGCCGACGGATTCGTGACGGCGTCGGGCGAAACCAGACCGAGCTTGTCGTCGAGCTTGCCCGCCTTCAACGCCTGCACCATCGAGCTGTGCTGCGCCTCCATGAGCTGGCGCACGATCGACTCGCGATCGGCCTCGCCCGCCTGGTCCGCGTAGCTGGTCTTCTTCGAGAAGAGAATCGCCCCACCGGAATACAAGAGCGTGATGATGCTCGGGCTCTCCTTGCCGCCGTCCTCGGTCTGGACGTGGAAGATGTGCCCGCGGTAGCGGATGTTCGTGTTGAAGCCGCCGACCATCGCCTCTCGAACCCCTCCGGCGCCGATTGTGCGAGACGCCTCACTCGCTCGCAATGTATCGGCGGCGGGCCTCGGCCCCTGAGGTGTCCCGGCCAGTCTTCGAGACTGTCCGGGACACCAGGGGGGACGGTCGTTCAGACCGCCGAGGGACCGTCAGGCGCGGTTACCGGCGGCAAAGCCGCCTGCCGCGACGGCGACGCTTCGCGTTGCCTCGGGTAGCGCGACGCCGAGAGAGCGAAGACCGCGAGCGCGAGCAGAACGGCGAGGCCGGGCTCGGGCGCGGCGAGCGGACCGCTGCCGGGCGTCGGCGTGTCGAGCACCCCGAAGTCGGCGAGGTTGTCGTTCGTGTCGCGGTTGGCGAAGAGGCGCGCGAGGCTCTGGCCGTTGACCGCACCGGGCGCGGCCTGGCCCTCGCCCGCGAACACGTCGCTGGCGCCGAACACGCCGTAGCCGAGCGCGTCGAGCACCTGGCCCAGCTGGTTCTTGAGCACCACCGAATCGGGCCCGTTCTGGAAGTCGAAGTTCAGGGTCAGGTCGCTGTTTGCGACCTGGGTCGCGGTGCCGTCGGTGTCCGAGACGACGAAGAAGCCGTCGCCCGGGATCGCGCCCGAGAGCGTGAGCGTCGGGCCGACTGCGCCGTCGCCGCCGTTCACGCCCTCCAGCGTGTAGCCGTCGAGCGAGGTGCCCGGCAGGCCCCAGAGCTCGACGAAGACCTTGCCGTTGTCCGTGCCGGTGGCGTCGTACAGGACTTCGCTGATCTGCACGGCGGCCGCGCGCGGCGGCAGTGCGGCGGCCGCCAGGAGCGCCGCGGACAAGAGAAGTGCGCGATTGGTTCTCATCAGGGTTCCCTCTGCGTGAGGGGTGAGTCGGTCTCGAGGCGCGAGAACTCGCCGCCGCTCCAGGCGTCGAGCTGCGCGGCGAGCTCGGCGGCGGCGAGCTCGAGCTCTGCGCGCTTCTGCGCCGCGTCGGCGGGCAGCGCCGCGAGCTCGCCGAGCAGGCGCACGCGCTGGAAGTAGAGGTGGTTCACGCGCTCCAGCACCTGGTCGCGCAGCGAGATCACCAGGCGCCGCTCGCGCGAGACGTCGAGCGCGCTGTCGGGCAGAGCCAGATCCTCGAGCTCCCAGGTGAGTGACACGGCCGCGTCCCAGCCGTCCTGGTGGGAGCGATCCTGATCCCAGAGGTTGTGCAGCGCGCCGCTCGTGAAGGTGGTGTTGCTGCCGCCGTTCTTCTCGTCGTCGCGCGCCCAGGTTCCGGCGGCGCGCAGCTGCGGGTACAGGCCGGCCCAGCGCGCGCGCTCCTCGACGACCGTGAGCCGGCGGGGCTCGAGCTGCTGGTAGCGGAGGACCGCGCGCCGCAGCGCGGCGACCTGCCGTGCGGTGCGGGCGCCGTCGAGATCGGGGCCGCGAGGTCCGGGCGCGGTCCTCGCGGGCGCGCCGTCGTCGAGCGCGAACGCCGCCAGCCCGCGGTCGGTCGCGACCCAGAGCCGCTCGCTCGCGAGCGCCAGCCCGGTCACCGGCACCGAGAGCCGCTGCTGCCAGGCGCCGTTCCCGACCTCCGCCAGGGCCACCTCGTACAAGCCGCGCTCGGAGGCGGCGAACACGCGCTGGCCCCAGCGCGCCAGCGCCTGCAATTGGCCGACGCCGAGCTCGAGCTGGCGCGCGCCCGCAGCGTCGATCCGCCAGACGCCGTTCGCGACACCGAGGAGTGTGATCCCGTCAGCCGCAGTGGCGCCGCGAACCTCCCACCAGCCCTCCTCGAGCCCGGCCAGGCGGCGGCTGAACCCGCGCTCGGCGTCGCCTGCGTAGAGCGCGCCTTCGAACCCGACCCAGGTCTCCGCGCCCGCGCTCGCGAGCGCCGCGATCGCCCCCGGCGGCAGGCTCGGCTCGCGCATCCACTCGGAATCCCCGGCGGCGCGCCGGAACACGCCTGCCGCCGACGCGACCCAGGCGGTCCCGCGCGCGTCGACCGACACGCGGGTCACCGCCTCGCCGGCCCCGAGCGGGACCTGCAGCGCGCGCTCGCTCGCCCGACTCCACGCCCACAGACCCGCGGGGGTCGCGACCAGCAGCTCGTCCCCCGCACTCGCCAGGTCCAGGATCGGCTCGGCCGGCAGCACGAGCGCCCAGCCACCGGGCGCCGCCTCTCCGCGCCGGTACAGACCCGACTCGGTGCCCAGGAACAGCGCGCCGTCGTACCAGGCGAGCCGGGTCGGAGTCGCCGGCGGCGCGATCCGATCCCAGTCGGGCACGACCGCATCCGCGAGCACCAGCGCAGCGAGGAGTGGAAGAGCGCGCAGCACGGCTCGGCAGAGAGCAAGGCACGTGCCGCGCTGCGTACGAGAAATCGCGAGTGAATCCGCGGTGAACGCGCGCGATGTGAACGCGACGCGCGAGCTCGGTGAAGCGCCCGGCACACGCGCCCGGTCGGTTGAAGCGCCCCGGACCCGCGCCTAGAATCCGCCCGTGTTCCGCGGCGCGCTCCGACTGCTTCTCGCGGCGGCGCTCTGCGCCGCTCCCGCGCTCGCGCGCGCCGACGTCTACCGTTGGGTCGACGACAGCGGCGCAACTCACTACGCGACCAGCCGCGCGGAGGTGCCGAGCGCCTTCCGCGAGGCGGCAGAGGCGATCAAGGACGCGCCGAGCACCGTGCCCAACCCGAGCAGCGCGCGGCCGCCTGCGCCGCCGCGCTCGCCGGCACCCGCCGCGGCGGAGCCGCCACCTCCGGCGCAGCCGGCGCCCTCGCCCGCTCCCGCGCCTGCCCCCGCGCCCGGGCCGCAATCGGCCGCGCCGACGGTCGAGGCCCCGCTGGCAGCGGCTGCCCGCAGGGTCGCACCCGTCCCCGAAGTGTCGTCGCCTCCCGCCGTCGCCCCGCCCGCGGAGCGCGCGCCGCCGCTCGCGCCCGACGATCCCCGCCAGCAGGAGATCGCCCAGCTCGAGGCCGCGATCGAGCGCGACCGCGAGGAGCTGCGCCAGATGATCTCGACCCCGCGCTGGGACGCATCGGAGCTCGCGTCCGACCCGCACATCCGCGAGATCGCCGAGCGCCTGCCGCGCCTGCAGGCCGAGCTCGCGGCGCTGCGTTCGGAAGCCGAGCGCTAGCCGCGATGGCGCGCCGCGTGGTCGCGCTCGCGGGCGGTGTCGGCGCCGCGCGTTTCCTCGCGGGGCTGGTGCGGGTGATGCCGTCGCAGGAGCTCACCGTCGTCGTGAACACCGGCGACGACCGGGACTTCTTCGGGCTGCGCGTCTGCCCCGACCTGGACATCGTCACCTACACGCTCGCCGGCGTGGTCGACCGCGAGACCGGCTGGGGCGTCGCCGGTGACACCGTCGCGTGTCTCGACGCGCTGCGCCGGCTGCGCAGCGACGTCTGGTTCCGGCTCGGCGACCGCGACCTCGCCACCCACATCCACCGCAGCGAGCGGCTGCGCGCGGGCGCGAGCCTGTCGCAGGTCACGCGCGAGCTCGCGGCGGCGTTCGGCCTGGCCGTCGAGCTCTTGCCGATGAGCGACGACCCGACCCCGACTCGCGTCCGCCGCCGCGACGGCCGGCTCACGGACTTCGAGGAGTACATGGTGCGCGACGGCGCGCCCGACGACGTGGCCGAGCTCGACCTGTCCGCCGCCGCCGCCGCGCGGCCGGCGCCGGGCGTGCTCGAGGCGCTCGAGCGCGCCGAGATCGTGATCGTCTGCCCGTCGAATCCGCTCGTCTCGATCGGGACGATCCTGGCGGTGCCGGGCGTGCGCGAGCGGCTGGAGCGGCGACGCTCTGCGGTGTCGGTCTCGCCGATCATCGCGGGCGCGCCCGTGAAGGGGCCCGCCGACCGCTTGCTCCGGGCCGCTGGCGCCGAGGTCTCGGCGCTCGGGGTCGCGCGGCTCTACCGCGCGTTCGTGCGCGGCATGGTGATCGACCGGCGCGACGAGGCTCTGGCGCCGGAGCTCGAGGCGCTCGGTCTCGCGGTGCGGGTCGAGGAGACCCTGATGCGCACCCCGGAGATCGCGGCGGAGCTCGCGAAGAGCGTGCTCGAGCTCGCGACGGACGGCGCATGAGGACGGCCGCCGCCGTGCCGGTGAAGGACTTCGCGCGCGCGAAGAAGCGGCTGCGCGCGCGCTTCGACGACCGCGCCGTCGAGCGGATCCTGCGCGCGCTCCTCGCCGACGTGCTCGGGGCGCTCTGCGAGGCGAAGCGGATCGAGCGCGTGTTCGTACTGTCCGACGACGCGGCCGTCGCCGAGGCGGCGCGCGCGGCGGGCGCGGTCGCCTGCGTACGCACCCCGGATCCGGGCCTCAACCCCGCGATCGACCTCGCCGCGGCCGAGCGCGCGGCCGAGGGCTACGACGCGCTGCTCGTCGCGCTCGGCGATCTCCCGCTCCTGACCGGGGCCGACGTGGACGCGCTGGTCGCCGCGGGCGAGCGCGCGCCGGTCGTGATCGCGCCGTCCGACGACGGCGGCACGGCGCTCCTGTTCCGCCGCCCGCCGCTCGTCATGCCGGCGCGCTTCGGACCCGAGAGCGCCGCCGCCCACGAAGCGGCGGCGCGCGAGCGCGGGCTCACACCCCTGATCTGGCGCGAGCTGCCCGCGCACGCGCAGATCGATCTCGACACGCCCGAGGACGCTGCGCGGCTCGCCGAGGTCGCGCCCGAATGCCGCACGCGCGCCGTGCTGCGGGAGCTGTTGCGATGAGCGAGATGCGGCTGCACGCGCTCGAGGGCCTGCCCGAGATCCCGCCCGGCGACGACCTGCCCGCGCGGCTCGCCGCGCTCGTCCCGCCGGGCCCGGGGATCCTGGTCGTCGCGCAGAAGGTGGTCTCGAAGGCCGAGGGCCGGCTGGTGCGGCTCGACGACATCGTTCCCTCCGAGCGGGCGCTCGAGCTCGCGCGCGAGCTGGGCAAGGAGCCGCGCCACACCGAGCTCGTGCTGCGCGAGTCCAAGCGCGTCATCCGCACCGCTCCCGGCGTGCTGATCACCGAGACGCACCACGGCCTCATCTGCGCGAACTCTGGCGTCGATCTCTCGAACGCGCCCGGCGACGACGTGGCGGTGCTCCTGCCGCTCGACCCCGACGCGTCGGCGGAGCGCATCCGCAAAGCACTCGGCCCCGGCCGCGCCGTGATCATCAGCGACACGTTCGGCCGGCCCTGGCGCGAAGGTCTGGTCGACGTCGCGATCGGCGTCGCGGGGCTCGCGCCGCTGAAGAGCTACATCGGCGACACCGACCGCGCGGGCCGCGAGCTGCAGGTCACCGTGATGGCGCGCGCCGACCAGATCGCCGCGGCCGCGGGCATCCTCATGGAGAAGGAGGCGGGCACCCCCGCCGTGTGGGTCGAGGGCGTCGCGATCGAGGGCAAGGGCGGGCTGCGCGATCTCTTGCGCGATCCGAGCCGCGACCTGTTCCGCTGACGCCCTAGGTCGCTTCCTCGTCCGCGGCGCCGGCCAGCCGGCGAACTTCCGGGCTCGGGTCGCGCTTGAGGTGCTCGAGCGCCCAGCGCGCCCCGACGCCGTCGCTCGTTGCGGACAGCGTTCGCGCGAGCAGCCGCCGGGTCGACTCGTTCGCAGACGTCGCCCACGACGAGATCAGCCAGGTGCGCTCGAACGGTGAGAGCGCGCTCATCAAGGCACCGAGGTCTGCGCCCTCGCCCGGGTCAGGGGCGGAGCCCCGGAGCTCCTTGGCCCACGCCGACGCCGCTCGCGCGTCCTCGTCCCAGACATAGAAGTTCGCGCCGCGCACCGCGTAGCCGCTCGGAGTGCGCTCTGCTTCCGCCGCGTCGGCGTCCGTCGTGTCCGCAGTCACCGATCCCGGTCCGATCAAAAGCCCCAGCAGGAGCGTCCGCAGCCAGGTCCATTGCATGGCGTCCTCCTTCGCGCGCAAGCCGTCTCTCGGTGGGACGTTCGCTCGCTGCGCGAAGTTCGAAGGCAGGCGCGTGACGTTCTCGCTCTAGTCCTCGTCCTCGCGCTCGGCGTCGGCCGCGGGCAGCTGCGGGAGCTCGGTGCTCGACGGCTGCGTGAGCAGACCGGCCTTCGTGTACACGATCAGCTTCTGGCGGGTGTCGGCGATGTCGAGATTTCGCATCGTGAGCTGGCCGATCCGGTCCTGCGGCGAGAACACCGACGCGCCCTTCTCCATCGTCAGCCGCTCGGGCTGGTAGGTGAGGTTCGGGCTGGTGGTGTCGAGCAGCGAGTAGTCGTTGCCGCGGCGCAGCTCGAGCGTGACCTCGCCGGTGATCGCGCGCGCGATCCAGCGCTGCGCGGTCTCGCGCAGCATCATCGCCTGCGGGTCGAACCAGCGGCCCTGGTAGAGCAGCCGGCCCAGGCGCCGGCCGTTCTCGCGGTACTGCTCGATCGTGTCCTCGTTGTGGATGCCGGTGACGAGCCGCTCGTAGCCGATGAAGAGGAGCGCCATGCCGGGCGCCTCGTAGATGCCGCGGCTCTTCGCCTCGATGATGCGGTTCTCGATCTGGTCGCTCATGCCCAGGCCGTGGCGCCCGCCGATCGCGTTGGCGTCCTGCAGGAGCTGAACCGGATCGGTGTAGCTCATGCCGTTCAGCGCGACGGGCTGGCCGTCCTCGAAGCGGATCGAGACGGTCTCGGCCGGAACCTTCACGTCGTCGCGCCAGAACGCGACCCCCATGATGGGCTGGACGATCCGGATGCCGGCGTCGAGCCGCTCCAGGTCCTTGGCCTCGTGGGTGGCGCCGAGCAGGTTCGAGTCGGTCGAGTAGGCCTTCTCGACGCTCATGCGGTACGCGAAGCCGGCGCGCTCCATGTACTCGCTCATCTCCTTGCGGCCGCCCAGCTCGTCGATGAACGCCTGATCGAGCCAGGGCTTGTAGATGCGCAGCGCCGGGTTCGCGAGCAGGCCGTAGCGGTAGAACCGCTCGATGTCGTTCCCCTTGTACGTGCTGCCGTCGCCCCAGATGTGGACGTCGTCCTCCTTCATCGCGGCGACCAGGAGCGTGCCCGTCACGGCGCGGCCGAGCGGCGTGGTGTTGAAGTACGGGACGCCCGCGGTGGCGATGTGGAAGGCGCCGCACTGCAGCGCGGCGAGGCCCTCGTGCGCGAGCGCCTGCCGGCAGTCGACGAGCCGCGCGTGCTCCGCGCCGTACGAGAGCGCCCGGCGCGGGATCGAGTCGTAGTCGGACTCGTCGGGCTGGCCCAGGTTCGCGGTGTAGGCGTACGGGATCGCGCCCTTCGCGCGCATCCAGTGGAGCGCCGCGCTGGTGTCGAGCCCGCCGGAGAAGGCGATCCCGACCTTCTCGCCGACCGGGACGCTTTGCAGGATGTTGCTCACCGAGCAGATCCTATCCGACGGCGCTCAGGAGAGCCGCAGGATCAGGCCCCGATCGGGGCGCGCAGCCCCGGCGAGCGTCTCGCCGTACGCGGCCTCGACGGCTTCGCGCCCGCTCCCGACACTGATCTCGAGCCAGCGCCGTGAGTCGAGCGCGAACGCGCGCCAGTCCTCGCCCATCCGCTGCTGCAGCGCGCGCGCTCCCCAGTCCTGGCTGCGCTTCTGGATCCGCGTGGGCGCGAAGAAGAACTCGGGCTTGGGACCGGGCAGGCTCGGCGCGCTCGTCAGCGCGCCATCCTGCCAGTGCGTGACGCCGACCTGCCAGTGCGTGACGCCGACCCCGATGCTCCGCGTGAGGCGGTCGCCGAAGCGCTGGTGCACCGCCGCCTTCACGGCGGCATTGCCGGCCATGTCGACGAAGACGGTGGGCTCGCTGGCGGGCATTCCAGCGACCGCGTCGTAGCCGACGGCACGGTCGTAGTAGCCGAGCTTCTCGACGAAGGCGGCGTTGCGCGGCGCGGTGAGCCCGACGACCTCGACCCCGCCCGCGCGCGCGAGCGACGCGGCGAGGCCGATCGCGGT
Source organism: uncultured delta proteobacterium (assembly GCA_963707945.1). Classification (GTDB taxonomy): domain Bacteria; phylum Myxococcota_A; class UBA9160; order SZUA-336; family SZUA-336; genus VGRW01. The sequence goes on along the minus strand of CAVPRM010000003.1, from coordinate 122,006 downwards.
CTTGCTCGACGCGCTCGCGATCACCACGCTGCGGGCGCTCGCGGCTTCGTCGGCGACGAGGTCCGCGAGCAGCCAGCCCGTCATGAACAGCGGCTGCAGCACCGCCTGGCGGTCTTCGAGCGCTGCGTCGTAACCGGGATCGGCGGCCACGCGGCGATACTGGTTGTACACGACGGGGAGCCCGGCGCGGTGCGCGGAGCCGTCGAGGAAGCTGCCCGGCCCGATCGACTCGGGCCGCACGACGAGGTGGCTCGACATCGGGAAGTAGCCGTAGATGCGCGCGCCCTCGGGCAGCGCGGGCACGGTCGAGCGCGCCACGTCCGCGAAGCCCCAGACGGGAACGCGCCCCCAGCCGGGCTCGGTCGGGAAGAAATTCCAGTAGCGCATCGCATCGCCCGCGACGGCGTAGGTGACGTTGTTCGCGGTGAGCGCGAAGCGGTCGATCCGGAGCTCGACCTCGCCCGGAGCGAGCTCGGCGAGCGGCTGCTCGGTGAAACGCGAGCGCCGCAGGTCGTCGCGGCGAACTTCGAAGTGCGTGGCCTGTGGCATCGGGGAGTCTCCTCGCGACCTTGGACCCGCAGTATGCCTCTTCGCCCGCTGCCGCTTCCCCTTGGCCCCGTCGGCGTGAGAGAATTGCGTCGAATCGGAGGGAGGTTCTGCCATGTCCTCCGAACCCACGAACTCCGTCCATCCCGAGATCGCGCGGTTTCGCCGCGAGTTCGACGTCGGGTGGGTCCCCGACGGCGTCGAGTTCCAGGTCGAGAGCCAGTGCATTCGCGGCGAGCGCCACAACACCGATTGGAGTCGCCTGGGTCTCGCGACCGGCGCGTTGGCCGCGGTGGCGAGCCTCGGCGTGGGCATGGTCTGGATCCCCGTCTTCAACTACGCGTGGGCCCTGGCCATGGCGGCCCTGCTGGTCGCGTTGCCCTACCTCGGCGCACGCGCGGCGATCTTGCGGCTGCGCAAAGGCCGCAAGAAGACTTTCGAGGTCGACTTCCGCGACGGCGACGCCCGCTGGACCTCGAACGACGACGCGTTCTGGAAGCACGTGAGGGACTTCTTCAAGGTCTGAGAGCTCAGAGCAGCCGCTTGGTCGCGAGATCCGCGCCCGCGCGCAGCGCGCGCAGCTTCTCCCAGACGACGCTCCTCCGCGACTTCGCCGAGACCGGCGGAGGTCGCGAAGCCGCAGTCGGTGCCGGCCAGCACGCGGCGCGGGTCGCCGACGGCGGCGCGCCGCGCGCTCGAGCCGCTCCGCGACGACCTCGGGGTGCTCGACGTAGTTCGTGGTCGTGTCGATCACGCCCGCGACCAGGAGCCAGTCGCGCGGCAGCGGGTGCTGCGCGAGCACGCGGTGCTCGTGGGCGTGGCGCGGGTTGGCCATCGAGAGCACGAGCCCGCCGACCTTCGCGCGGTAGAGCTCGGGGAGGAGCGGCGCGAGCTCGACGTCGTGCGTGTGCGGGCCCTCGTAGTTGCCCCAGCAGACGTGCAGCCGCACGCGCTCGGGCGGCACGTCCGCGAGCGCGCGGTTCAGCGCCGCGACCACGCGCGTCGACGAAGCCGAGGAACTCGTCGAGCGGCCGGTCGGCGAACAGGGTGTGGCGCTCCATCGCGAGGTCGGGCGCGTCGATCTGCAGCACGAACCCGCGCGCCGCGATCGCCTCGTACTCGGGGCGCAGCGCCTCCGCGACGGCGTCGACGTACGCGCCGCAGGTCCGGGTAGTGGGCGTTCTCGCAGCGCGGCCGCGACGATCCCCGGCGAGGGCGCGGTCACGAACGCCTCGGCGAAGCGGCGCGGCTGCGCGGTCAGGAGCGCCGCGAATGCGTCGCACTCGCGCGGCGCACTCGCCGCCGCCGAGCGAGCGCACCGGGCCGATCGCCTTGGGCGCGCTCATCAGATTCACCATGTCGCGGGCGAACTCGGGCGCCTTCAGCCGCACGAACGACGGATACGCGCCGAGGTCGCGCATCAGCGGCCGCCGCGACGCCCCGCCGAAGCCGCTCATGCGCTCGGCGCACGTGGGTGAAGAAGCTGCCGCGCGACTGCTCGCCGTCGTTGCCGACGTCGATGCCGGCGTCGAGCTGGCGCGCGACACTGGCCGTGTAGCCGCGCGCGCCGCGGCCGCGAGCTCGCCCGGGTCGACCGGCTCGCCGCGGCTCTTTCGCACGAACATCGCGTTCAGCGCCTCGGGGCGCGGCAGGCTGCCGGCGTGCGTCGTGAGGATCCGGTCGTCGCTGCGCTTCATGGGTGGACTCTTTCAGATCTGCGCGAATCGCCGCAACTCGATCGGTTTTCGTTGACCCGCCGGCGGACCGAGGTCGAGAATTGCGGCATGGGAAGGACGCTAACTGCGGGGTTGCTTCTGCTGGGACTGCTGCTGGCCCGTCCGGCAAGCCCGGCGCCGATCGAGCTCCTCTTGTTGCTCGACCCTGGCCAGAGCGGACCCGTGTACTCGTGGTCGCTCTTGATCTCCGTCGAGGAGGGCTACGACGTCGGGGCCGTGGACCTCTTGACCGCCGGCTTCGAGAGCTTCGCGGTCAACGCCGCGAACCCCGGCATCTCTGTTCTCGACACTGCCTTCAACCCGGACCTCTCGCCGTTCTATCCGGGCAAGCAGGGGGTCGTCATCAACAACACCGAGAACGGCGTGGCGATCGCCGCGGGCGGGTCGACCCACGTTCTGCTCGGCACATTCTTCGGGCCGGCGACGACTTCGCCGCCCGTCGGGCTCTTCGACGGCGAGGAGGCCTTCGGCGGCACGGTGTACGACATGTTCCTGCGGACGCGCCCGCCGGGCGAGGCGTCGCTCTCCGCGTATCCCCTCGCGTCTCTCTCGTTCGCTGCGATCGGGGCGCCGGAGCCGAGCGGCAGCGCTCTCTGCGCGGCAGCGCTCTCCGCCCTCGCGGGCTTGCGCGCTCTCAGAACGGCGCGCCGTCGGGACGCTTGAACGGCAGCCCGCTCCAGGCCGTGAGCCAGCCGGCGACCGGGCCGAGGCCAGTGCCGTCCTTCGCCGAGACCGCGGCGACACTTTCCGGTGGCAGGCCGAGCGCCGCGGCCAGTGCGCGGCGCGCGCGCTCGAGCTCGCCGCGATTCAGCTTGTCGCACTTGGTGAGGACCGCGCGGGCGTCGATCTTCTCGGCGGCGAGATAGCCCGCGAGCTCGCGCTCGCCCTCCTCGGCGCCGCGGCGAACGTCGACCAGCATCAGCGCCCCGCGCAGCGGCGCACGCGCCCCCGTCAGATAGGACTCGACCAAGGGGCCGAACGCGCGGCGTTCAGCCTTGCTGCCCGACGCGTAGCCGTAGCCCGGCAGGTCGACCAGGTAGGCGCGCTCCTCGATCCGGTAGAAGTGGATCCGGCGCGTGCGGCCCGGGGTCGAGCTGGTGCGCGCCAGACCCTTCAGCCCGACCAGGCGGTTGATCAGGGTCGATTTGCCGACGTTCGAGCGGCCGAGCACGGCCACCTCTGGCAAGCCGTCCTGCGGGAACCGGCTCGCATCGGCCGCGTCTGCGGCGATCTCGGCTCGCAGTGCGCGACCTCCTACGCATTTCGGTGAGAACGACCGATTGACGCTCTGGAGCCGGCAAGGTTAGCCTCCGGCGGCGTACGCGCACGGGGGTTTGCGTGAGCAAGGGCCTTCAGATCGCGCTGGCGGCGCTTTCGGTCTTCGCTGGGGTGGTGATCGTTCTCACGGTCGCCGCGTCGGGCGAGGGCACGTTCCGCTATTACGCGGACGTGGCGGCCTTCGCCAACGCGCCGGCGGGCGAGACCACGCAGGCGGCGCGCGTGCACGGCTTCGTCGTGGCCGGCTCGATCGATCGCGACCTGGGTGCCGGGCACGTCGATTTTCGCGTCGCGGACAAGACGGCTTCGCACACGCTCGCGGTGCGCTATCTCGGGATCGACACGCCGGACATGTTCAAGGACGGGGCCGAGGTCGTGGTCGAGGGCCGCTACGAGTCGGGGCTCTTCCTGGCCGAGCGCGTGATGGCGAAGTGCCCCTCGAAGTACGAGGCGAAGACCGGCGAGAAGACTTGAGCGCGTAGCCCCGCGGCGCGGAGAGGATCGTTTTGCTCGTCACGCTCGGAGGTCTGGCGCTCCCCCTCGTGGTGGTGTTCGCGCTCTACGCGCTGGTCTGCGCCGTGATCGGCGGCCTGCGCGGCAAGCCCGCCCTCGTGGTCAGCGCCGAGCGCGGGGTGATCGCCGTGTTCGCGCTGCTCGTGCTGGCGTTCATCGGGCTCGAGGCCGCGCTGATCGGCGACCGCTTCGACCTCGCGTTCGTCGCGCAGATCTCGGCGCGCGAGCAGCCGGTCTGGTTCAAGGCCGCGCTCTGGGGCGGACAGGCCGGGTCGCTGCTCCTGTGGACCTTCATGCTGGGCCTGATGAGCTTCATCGTGGTCCTGCAGAACCGGCGGCGGAACCGCGCGCTGATGCCGTGGGTCGTCGCGGTGATGATGATCAACGTCGTCTTCTTCGGCGCGATCGTCGCGTTCATCTCGAATCCGTTCGCGCCGCTCCCGCCGGGCCAGTCGTGGTCGAGCGGCCAGGGCATGAACCCGCTGCTGCAGCACCCGGTCATGCTGATCCACCCGCCCATCCTCTACACGGGCTTCATCGGGTTCTCGGTGCCGTTCGCGTTCGCGGCCGCGGCCCTCATCACCGGCGAGCTCGGCACGACCTGGTTCGAGACGACGCGCCGCTGGACGCTCACCGCCTGGTTCTTCCTCGGCTGCGGGCTGATGCTCGGCGGGCGCTGGGCCTACGAGGTGCTGGGCTGGGGCGGCTACTGGGGCTGGGACCCCGTCGAGAACTCCTCGCTCATGCCCTGGCTCGCAGGCACCGCGTTCCTCCACTCGGTGATGATCCAGGAGAAGCGCGGGATGCTGAAGATCTGGAACTTCGCGCTGATCGGGCTGGCGTACTCGCTGTGCGTGTTCGGCACGTTCCTGACCCGGAGCGGCGTCGTGCAGTCGGTGCACGCGTTCGCCAACGCCGGCTGGTTCGGCACGCTGTTCCTGGGCTACGTCGCCACGCTCGCGCTCGGCTACGCCGCGCTCTTGATCTGGCGCGTGCCCTCGCTGCGCAGCCAGACGCGGCTCGACTCGATCGTCTCGCGCGAGGCGAGCTTCCTGCTCAACAACTACGCGTTCCTCGCGCCTGCTCGCGATCGTGTTCTACGGGACGCTCTACCCGGTCGTGTCGGAGTGGATCAGCGGCACCAAGGTCCAGATCGGCCCGCCCTTCTTCCAGCGCTACGCGGGGCCGGTCGCGATCTTCCTGCTGTTCCTCACCGGCGTCGGGCCGCTGGTCGCGTGGCGCCGCGCGACCTGGGTGAACCTGCGCAAGAGCTTCCTCTGGCCGGCCGGCTGCGCGGCGGCCGCGGCGGTCCTGCTGGTGGCGTTCGGCATGCGGCGCTTCTACCCGATCGCGTTCCTGTCGCTGTGCGCGTTCGTCACGGGGACGATCGCCGAGGAGTACCAGCGCGGCGTGGGCGTCCGCATGCGCCGCGGCGAGTCGCCGCTGCAGGCGGTGATCGAGCTCCTGCGCCGCAACCAGCGCCGCTACGCGGGCTACGTGGTGCACCTGGCCGTTGTGCTGGTCTTCATCGGCTTCGCGGGGGCGACGTTCAACTTCGAGGACACCAAGCTCCTCAAGCCCGGCGAGAGCTGGCAGCTCGGCAGCTACACCGTCGAGTACCGCCAGGCTCGGCCCGTCTCGGACCGCCACTACGCGGGCGCGGTCGCGCGGCTCGCGCTCTACGACCACGGCCAGCCGGTGGGCATGCTCCTGCCCGAGAAGCGCATGTACTTCCAGCAGGAGCAGGCGACCACGATCCCGGCGGTCGCCTCGAACCTGGCCGAGGACTTCTACGTGATCCTGGCCGGGCTCGAGCCCGACCAGAGCGCGGCGCTCAAGGTCTACGTGAACCCGCTGGTGAACTGGATCTGGATCGGCGGGTTCGTGTTCGTGTTCGGCAACACGTTGCTGCTGTGGCCGTTCGGCAAGCGCGACGGGGCGGGCCGCGAGGCGACGTGAGCTCCATGCCGGCGCGTGCCGCACTCGCAGCGCTCGCGCTGCTCGCCTGCGCCGCGCGCGCGGACGCGGCGGTGATCGAGGGGCGCATCTCGCACCCGTCGAAGCCAGGTGCGGCAGCGAACCTGCTCGTCGAGGCGCTCGGGCTCGATCCGCAGGAGCACGCGATCTCGCGCCAGACGCACACGGACAAGGACGGCCGCTACCGCTTCGCGGACCTGCCCGCCCCGGCGGCCTATCTGGTGCGCGCGGAGTTCGGCGGGCTCACCTTCCCCGGCGGCAGCGCCGGCTTCCGCCAGGGCGAAGAAGCGAAGACCGAGACCCTCGACTTCAAGATCTACGACCAGAGCGCGGACGCGTCGCGGCTGCGCCTGAGCCAGCTCCAGTGGGTGATCGCCAAGAGCGCCGGCGTCTGGCGCATCCAGGTGAGCGCCACCGTCTCGAACCCCGACGAGGCGGTCGTGGTGATACCGCCCTCGGCCCCGACACCGATCCGCGTCGGCCTCGCTCCCGGCCACGGAGAGGTCGAGACCGCGTTCGGGCGCCTCCCCGGCGGCGCGACCGTGGTGGGCGACGCGGTCGAGCTGCGCGGGCCCGTGCTGCCGGGCGAGCAGGGCATGAGCCTGCAGATCGAGTACGACCTCGACCGCGCGGGCGACGGGCTCGCGACCGACATCCCGATCCCGACGAGGGTCGAGGATCTCGCCGTCTACGTGCAGGACTTCGGCGTCGACGTCGACGCCGGCCAGCTGCACCCCGCGCGGCCCGCGCGCCAGGACGACGTCATCTACCAGGCGTACCTCGGCTTCGACGTGCCGGCCGGGACGAGCCTGCCGGTGCGGGTCCAGCCGCTGCCCCCGGCCCACCCGTTCCCGCAGGCGCTGGTCGCGGTGCTCGCGGCGCTCGGCGCGGGCGCGCTGTTCTTCTTCGTGATCGCGCCGATCGTGCGCGAGGCGCTCGCGCGCGACGCGACGGCGCGCGACCTCGAGCCCGAGAGCCCCGCGAAGGCGGCGCTCGCCGCGGCGCTCCACGACCTGGAGCACGACTTCGAGACGGGCAAGCTGTCGGTCGAGGACCGCGAGCGGCTGCGCGCCGACCTGCGCCGCGAGGCGCTGGCCGCCCTGGCCCGCGAGCGGCTCGGACCGCCCGGCGCGAGCGAGCCTGCGCCGGCGGAGAAGCCCGCCTGCAGCTGCGGCCGGGTCCCCTCCGCGGGCGATCGCTTCTGCGCCAGCTGCGGAACCGCGCTGTGAGCGCGCTCGAAGCGCGAGGCGTCACCAAGGAATACGGTGCGCTGCGCGCGCTCGACTCGGTCGACCTCGCCCTCGCGCCCGGCGAGCTCGCCCACCTGTCCGGCGAGAACGGCGCAGGCAAGAGCACGCTCCTGCGCGTGCTCGGCGCGCTCACCCGGCCGACCCGCGGCAGCGTCCGCGTGCTCGGACGCGACCCGTTCGCGAGCGCCGACGCCGCGGTGCGCGCGCGGCTCGGCTTCCTCGGCCAGAGCGCGGCGCTCTACGGCGAGCTCACCGTCGCCGAGAATCTGCGCTTCGCGGCGCGGCTGCGCGGAGCGGACGAGCGCGAGCTGACCCGGGTCGCCGAGCTGTTCGAGCTGGGCGCGGTGCTCGAGCAGCGCGCGCGCACGCTCTCGCAGGGCTTCCGTCGCCGCGCGGGCCTCGCGCGCGCGCTGCTCGGCGAGCCCGCGGTCCTGCTCCTCGACGAGCCCTGGAACGGCCTCGACGCCGCGGCGGCCGCGCGCCTCTCGCGCCTGCTCGAGACCCTGCGCGCGCGCGGCACCGCGATGCTCGTCGCGAGCCACGGCGCCGGCGCCGACCTCCCGAAGTTCGACCGCGAGCTCCGCCTCGAGCGGGGTCGGCTGTGAACGGCCGCACCGTCGCCGCGGAGGTCCTGCGCAAGGATCTGCTGCTCGATCTGCGCAGCCGAGATCGGCTCGGCCACATGGCGGTGTTCGCGCTGCTCGTCGTGGCGCTGCTCTCGATCGTGCTGCCCGCGTCGAAGCCCGAGCGCCTCGCCTGGACCCCCGCCCTGCTCTGGGTCGTGACCTTGTTCACGTCGCTGCTCGGTCTGGCGCGCTCGTTCCAGGCCGAGGTCGAGGAGGGCGCGCTCGCGCTCCTGGCCCAGGCGCCCGTGCGACCGCGGCTGGGTGTTCCTGGGCAAGGCGGGCGCGAGCCTGATCGCGCTGGTCGGGGTCGAGCTCTGGGCCGCAGTGCTGTTCACGGTCTTCCTGGACGTGGACTGGAGAGGCGGCGCGGTCGCCTGCGCCGCCGCGGGCCTGCTCGGCGCGGTCGGGCTGGCCGCGATCGGCACGCTCCTCTCTGCGCTCTCGATCGGCGTGCGCTTCCGGGAGTTCCTGCTCCCGGTGCTGCTGTTCCCTCTGGTCCTACCCATCCTGGTGTTGGCGTCGCGGATCACTGCCGAGGCGCTGGCCGGGCGCGAGATTCCCGCTCTCTGGTGGGCGGCGTTTTCGCTCTACGATTGGGTTTTCGCGCTGATAGGCTACTTCGTCTTCGACTTCGTCCTGGAGGACTGAGCATGGTTTCCGGCGCGGTGGTCGTCTCGCTCGTCGCGGCGATCGCCTGGCTGATCTGGCTCTCGCGCGACGTCGAGGCGCGGGTCCCGAGCGCGCGCTGGGCCGGGCTGTTCGCCCTGGCGCTGGTGCCCGTGTGGCTCGCGCTCGTGATCTTCTACGCGCCGATCGAGGAGGCGCAGGGGATCATCCAGAAGATCTTCTACGTGCACACCCCGGCGATCATCCCGACCTACGCGGGCTTCCTCGCTCACCGCGATCGGCGGGATCGGCTACCTGCGCACGCACAGCGAGCGCTGGGACCACCTGGCCGTCGCGGGCGCCGAGGTCGGGGTGGTGTTCTGCACGCTCATGCTGATCGTCGGCCCGCTCTGGGCGAAGCCCGCCTGGGGGCACTGGTGGGTCTGGGACCTGCGGCTCACCACCACGCTCATGCTCTGGTTCATCTACGTGGCCTATGTGTTCCTGCGCAGCTTCGCTTTCGGCAGCGATACCTCGCGCACGTTCACGGCGATCTACGGCATCGCGGGCATCGCGGCCATTCCGTTCGTCTACTTCGCCGTCGATCTGGCCCAGGGCTCGACCATGCACCCGTCGAATCCGACCCGCGAGGGCCTGCCGCCAGCCATGGGCCAGACCGCCGGTGTGGGCCTCATCACATTTGTCTGGATCTTTGCCTGGCTCGTCGCCCGGCGGATGGAGGTCGCGGCCCTCGAGGAGCGCGCGCTGCAGGCGGGTCACGCCCGGAGCGGCGTCTGATGGGCTGGGTTCTGGCCGCCTACGGGGTCACCGCCGCCGTGCTTGCGGGCTACGCACTGCAGCTTTCAGCCGCGCGCAGGGCCGCGCTTCGCGAGACTCAGCGCCGCAGTTGACAAACGTCTGCGCGGCGGAGATAAATCGCGGTGGGCCGTCGCACCTGCGACTTCCACGTCGACTCTTGCGGACGCAGAAGCGCAAGCTCCCCTCCACCCTGTCCTGCCTTGCCGCCGGCGCTCGTGTTCCTGCCACCGGGTCATCCGACTCGCGGATTGCGGGAGCGAGGGGAGCGAGCTTCCACTTCGCGGAGAAGACGCTCCTCTCGGTCGAGCGGGTGCAAGGGCTCGAGGAAGTGCAGCGCGAGCGCAGCTAGGAACGTCAAAGCCTTCATAACCCAGGGCCGGGGCGAATGCAGCGACCGGAGTGGCACGAAGGTTGGATCGACCGAGGCCCGCGCGAGCATTCGAGCTCGGAGAACGACAGGGACGCGGCGAGTTGAAGTGGCGAGACCTTCTCGGTCAGAACCCTCTGGGGCACAAGGCCTGGAGCGGTATTCGAAGGTTGCGATTTTGGCGCCCAACGGCGTCGCTCATGAAGCCGGCGGCAGAGCCGAGTTGGAGCGAGGCCATGGCACCCAGGGAGAATGAGCAGATGACGGGTCACGAAGACCTCGGTCGTTCGAGCCAGATGGCGCGGATGAAGCGCGGCGTCGGCTACTGCGAGAACACCGAGTGCGAGGACTACGCGAAGGGCGTGTTCCTGCTCAACCACGGCGACACCTTCTACTGCCCGCGCTGTCGCCAGCTGGGCAAGGTCGAGAAGGAGCGCGGCTTCTACACCGGCAACTCGGACATCTTCAAGGAGGTCCGGGTCGAGTACAACTTCGATCCGATCCACGGCATCTACCGCGAGATCGCGATCGTGCGCGACGAGAGCCTCTGGGGACGGAACAACGTCTACACGCTGCAGTCGCCGCTGATCAAGACCGAGAAGCGCGCGCTGAAGGTGGCCGAGGCGATCCTCGCCAACCTGAACCGCTACCGCGGCCTCCTCTCGGGCGACGACATCCCGCGCACCACCGAGATCATCCTCTCGTTCGACGACGACTTCGAGGAGTTCCAGAAGCGCCTCGCGCAGCTCTCGAAGGAGTGGGAAGCCAGCGGGCTGCGGGAGCTCTCGCCCCGCTAGGCCATGGTCAAGACCCGCGGGCTGTACCACCTGCACCTGGTCGTCGCGGATCTCGAGCGCTCGCTGCGCTTCTACCAGAGCGCCTTCGGCATGAAGGAGCTCTTCCGCGACGGGCCGCACATGGTGTTCATCCAGACGCCGGGCGGCTCCGACCTGATCACCTTGAACGGTGACCCTGCGCTCGCGGCGCAGGCCGGACCCGGCGGCGGCATCGAGCACTTCGGCTTCGGCCTCGCCGACGGCCAGAGCCTCGACGCGGCGATCGCCGACATCGAGAAGGCGGGCGGCAAGCTGGAGGCCCGCAGCGGACCCACCGGCCGCCAGTACGCTTACCTGCGCGATCCCGACGGCTACCTCTTCGAGATCTAGAGGCTGTCCACCGCGTCGAGGTCGTCGATCGCCGTTGCGATCCGGCCGATGAACGTGAGCGACGTCGCGGGCGGCTGCATCGCGGGCGCCTCGGGCGGCTGGCCGAGCGTGCCGGTCCACCAGGCGAGCGCCGTGAACATCTGCTGGCGGTAGAGCAGGAACGCTTCCTCGAGGGCGAGCTTCTGCCCGCCCGACGCGTGCAGCGCGTCGAGGTACAGGCGCAGCAGCTCCTTCTCCCACGCGCGCCGGTTCTCGGGCAGAAGCGAGGTCGACATCACGTAGGCGAGGTCGCGGCTCCAGTTGCCCCTGCTCGTGCACTGCCAGTCGTTGAGCCCCATCGCGCCGGTGCGGGTCACGTACCAGTTGCCCAGATGCACGTCGGAGTGGATCAAGCCGCGCGGCAGCTCGCCGTGTCGCTCGACCGAGCGCAGGGTCGCCGGCCAGATCTCCGCCTCGCGCTTGTAGAGCCGCTCGGGCACGACCTCGCGCGCCGCGGAGAAGCCGCGGGCGCACGCTTCGCGGAAGCCGGCCTCCTCGGCGGTGATCGTGAAGTAGTTCTCCCAGGTGCGGAACGGCGCGAGCTCGGGGGCGTTCGCCTTTCCGTACCAGGCACCGTGCAGCGTCGCGAGCAGGCGCATCTGCCCTTCGGCGCGCGCGCGGTCGAGCGGCTTGTCGCAGCGCAGGAACTCCACCTCTCCGGTCATGTCCTCCATGACGATGATCGAGTTGTAGGTCTCCGGGTTCCAGTGCGCGTGCAGCGGGCGCGGCGCTTCGATCGCAAGCTTCGGCCGCACGCGCTGGTAGAACGTGACTTCGGCCTCGATGCCGCCGTTCAGGCCGAGGATGTAGCGGTTGGCCAGGCTCAGCGACCCCTTGCAGAACACGCTGCGCGGGAGACCGGCGCGGCGACCGGCTTCGTCGTAGTCGAGCTCGATGCGCCGGCGGCTCGAGGTGCCGTTGTCGGTCGGGCCGAGCCGGCACGCGACGACGTGCGCACCGGAATGCTTCGAACAGAGCACCGCCGTCAGCCACTCGGGGTTGATGTCCTCGTAGGTGTGGGGCAGGTCCGTGGCCGTGCGCGGCTTGCGGTTCGTGCGCTCCTCCGCCTCGAAGCTATGCCGGATCGACTCGAAACTCGAAGCACTCACGAGCCCAATGCCTCCGCTACTCCGAACGCCTCGAGCATCGCGTGGAAGCGCTCCACGTCGTGCGACATCACCAGGAGGTCGTGGGTGCGGCCGGTGCGGTCCTTCACGTAGTCGCGCAGGACTCCTTCGAGCCGGAAGCCCAGGTCCTCGAAGGCGCGCTGCGCCGCCTTCTGGTCGGGGGTCATGCGCGCGGTGAGCTTCTCGATCCCGGCGGAGAGCGCGAGTGCGAAGGCTTCCTGGGTCAACGCGCGGCCGAGCCCCTGCCCGCGCGCACCGGGCGCGACGTGCACGCGCAGCTCGGCGACGTGCGGCGACCAGGTGTCGCGGTCGGGCTGTACCGTCGCGTAGCCGTCGATCGTGCCGGCGCGCTCGGCGAGCACCGTGGCGAGCTCGCCGGCCTCGAGCTCCGCGATCCAGCGGTCGACGACCTCGGGCCGCGTGATGTCGCGGCGCAGGAAGAGCTGGTCGTGCTCGGGGATCGAGCGGGCCAGCGCGAGCAGCGCGTCGCGGTCCGCGCCCGCCATCGGGCGCAGGCGGAAGGACACACCGCCGAGCGTCAGCGCCCGCGGATAGGCGCGCTCCCACTTCACGTCGCGCGCTCCGCCAGCCACAGGTCGAGCGCGGGCCACATGCGGCGCACCGCGTTCGGACCCGCCACCAGGCTCACGTGGCCGCCCTTCAGCACGAGCGATTGGCGGTCCTCGCTCTTGACCGAGTCGGCCAGCTCGCGCGCCGCCGCGTAGGGGACGATGTGGTCGTGCTCGGCCATCACGTGCAGGAACGGCACGGTGATCCGACCCACGTCGACCCGCCGGCCGTCGAGCCGCAGCTCGCCCTTGTACCAGCGGTTCTCCCACTGCAGCTCCTTGGTCACCTGGCGGAAGCACTCGCCCGGGAACGGGATCTGCTCGTTGGTCCAGCGGTCGAACACGCGGTACGAGCGCACGAACTCGTCGCTCCACATGTTGTCCCAGAGCCGGATCTGAGCGGCGATCCGCGAAACCGGACGCATCATCTCGAACGAGCGCAGCATCAGCTCGGGCGGAACGTTGCCGAGCGTGTCGACGATCCGGTCGACGTCGAAGTGCTTCGGATCGGACCACCTCTTCATCAGCCCCATGCCGTCGAAATTGAACGGGGTCGTGAAGCAGCACAGGTTGCGCAGCGGGCCCTCGGTATGGAGCGCCGCGTACATCGCCGACAGCATCCCCCCCATGCAGTAGCCGACGATCGAGAGCTGCGACTCGCCCGAGTCCTCGAGCACGCGCTCGATGCAGTCCGGGATGAAGTCGAGCACGTAGCTCTCGAGCCGCAGGCCCGCGTCTTCGGGACGCGGCTCGCCCCAGTCGATCATGTAGACGTCGTGCCCGCGCGAGACCAGGAACTCGATCAGGCTCTGGCCCGGCGCGAGGTCGAGGATGTACGGCTTGCTGACGAGCGACATCACGAGCAGCAGCGGCGTTCGGTAGACCTCGTCGGTGGTCGCGCGGTAGTGATGGAGCGCCAAGGTGCCGCGCGTGTGGATCGTGTCCTTCGGCGTGCGGCCGACGTCGGGGGCGTCGCTGCGCAGGTACGCGAAGCCCTTCACGCCGCGCTGAAGCAGGCGCTCGATCTCCTGGCGCACGCGCTCGCCGAGGCCGGCCTCTTCCTGCGCGGGGCTCATCGGGCGGTCTCCCCGGCCCGCGGCGGCGGGCGCCGTGTGCGCGCCGGCCGCGGCCGGTCGCTCACCTCGCGCTCGGGCTCGGGCGCGGGCCGCGCGTCGCCGTTGCCGGCGCCGCCGCGGCGCTCGAGCCGATGCAGCGCGCCCTCCAGCTGCGACATGCGCTGCTCGAGCTGGGTCAGCGTCTTGCCGAGCCGGATCACGTCGGTGCGGGTCGGCAGGTTGATGGTCCGGAACCAGCGCGCCCACATCTCCCAGTTGCGCTTCTGCGCGTCGAACAGGATCCGCGACAGGCCCGAGCGCACGGCGTTGCTCCGGTCGCTCGCGCTCGCCTCGGAGAGGACCTCGTTCAGGCTGCGCTCGCCCTTGTCGAGCAGCTCGCGCAGGCCTTGCAGCGGGTCGAATCCGCGCTTCCGATCTTCGGGCACTTCGGCTTCCGATCCCCCGTCCGAGGATTCTACGCCCAACCGGTCGTGGCGCGCGCGGTCAGCTCTTCTGGCGCGCGCGGCCGCAGTCGGAGCGGCCGGGTCATGCGACCGTTCGGACATGGCAAGGCTGAGGTCGCTCAAGGGTACGAACGTTCTGCTCACCGGGGCTTCGCGCGGGATCGGGCTCGCGCTCACGCGTGCGCTCGCCCGCGAGGGGGCGCGGCTCGCGCTGGCCGCGCGCAACAGGCTCGAGCTCGAGAAGCTCGCGGCCGAGCTGCGCGCCGGGGGCGCGGAGGCGTTCGCGGCGCCGCTCGACCTCTGCGACGACGCCTCGGTTGCGCGCGGAGTGGCGGCCGCGCGCGAGGCGCTGGGCGAGCTCGACGTTCTGGTGAACGACGCCGGCGTCGCGCATCAAGCCCCGTTCCTCGAGCTCGGCCCCGAGCAGATCCGGGCCGAGATCGAGACGAACTATCTGGGCGCGGTGCGCACCGCGCGCGCCGTGCTCCCGCACATGCTGGCGCGCGGCTCGGGCACGATCCTGAACGTTTCGTCGGTGCTCGGGATCGTGGCGGCGCCCTCGTGCGCGACGTATTCGGCGTCGAAGGCTGCGCTCGATGCCTTCACCTTCGCGCTGCGGGGCGAGGTCGCGGCGCGCGGCGTGCGCGTGATCCTGTTCGTCGCGCCGCACACCGCCACCGAGGCCGGCCGGCGGGTGCGCTTCGACGGAGTTCCGATCGCCGACCCCGAGCGCGTGGCGCAGCACGCGCTGCGTGCGCTCCGTCGCGGCGCGCGCCGGTCGTTCTCGGGCGGCGGGAACCGGGTGCTCGTCGCGACGAGCCGGCTCTCGCCGCGCCTGGCCGACCGGCTCATGCACGGCACGACGCGCGCGGTGCTCGTGGGGCGCTAGCTGCGCTTGCGCTGCCTGAAGCGCTGCACGATCTCGAGGTGGGCTTTCACCTGGTCCGCCACGAGCCCGGTGCGGCCCGCCTGGCGCGCGGCGCGAATCCGGATCGCGTGGAAGCACGCGGCGGCGAGAGCGAGGCCGGACAGCGCGACGCCCAGCACCGTGAGCGCCCCCGGCTGCTGCGCGAGCCCACCGACGGTGTGCCAGGCCGCGCCGGCCGCCCCGAAACAGACCAGCCCCGCGATCACGAGCGCCCGGACCGCGTCGCGCTCGAGATTGTTCCAGCCCCGGCCGAGCGCGCGGCGCAGCTCGCCGGGAGTGAAGTGGTCGAGGAACCAGCCGGTGTCCTCGTCGAGCCCGCGCTCGCTGGGCGGCGGCAAAAGCGTCCCCGTCAGCGGGTCTGTCGCCGTCTCGCCGCGCGCGTGCGCGGCGATGCCGTCGAGGACGGCGCGGTGCACAGCTTCCGTGATCGGGAAGCGCGCCGAGACGTACATGGCCCCGAACGCGATTCCCGCGGGCAGGAGCCCGTAGATCACCCGGATCGTCTCGGTCACCGCTTCGGTCTGGACGGCGTTGGGCACGAAGCCGGCGCTGGCCATCACCGCGAGCGGGATCGAGGCGCCGGGAATCACCGCGAACTTGGTCGCGATGCCCCAGAGCGCGCCGTACTGCGCCTCGCGACGCTTTCCGGTGTAGAGCTCGTCGTAGTCGATCACGTCGGCCTGCATGGCCGGCGGCAGGAACGTGCCAGCGCCGAAGCCCGCGCCCGCCCAGACGAGGACCACGTACAGCGGGCCGAGCGCGGCGTCGCCCTTGGCGAACATCGGCAGGAAGTAGAGCGTCAGCACCGCGAGCCCGCCGATCGAGTAGTGCCAGAACCACACGTCGCGCTTGCCGAAGCGCCGCGCGAGCCACAGCCAGACCGGCACCGAGAGGAGCCCCGAGCCGAAGTACGCCATCAAGAGGAAGCCCTGGTTCTGCAGCCAGCTGTCGATCTGCAGCACGTACTGCAGGTAGTACGGCAGGAAGATCCCCGGGATCGCCGCGGTGATCGAGCTGACCAGGTAGCAGCCGAGCAGGATCCGGAACGGGCGATTGCGCAGCACGCGCCGGACGCCGGGCACGAGGGGGTTCGGAGTGCGCTGGTAGAAGCGCGGGTTCTCGCGCACGCGCAGCACCAGCCACCAGTACAGGGCGACGAGCAGGCCGGCCATCGCGAGCGAGAACCAGAAGTAGATCTCGCGCTCGGCGACGTGCGGAGCGACGCCGCGCCGCCGCAGCACCCCGCTCGCGACCGAGGGAACGACGGCGGCGATCAGCGTGCCCAGGATCGCGCAGCCGTCGCGCCACGCGAACAGGCTCGAGCGCTCGTGATAGTCCTGGGTCAGCTCGGGGCCGAGCCCGTAGTGGGGAATTCCGTAGATCGTGTTCAGCACGAAGAACAGGAAGATCGAGGTGGTGAACCACGACGCGCTCCGCCCGTCGGCGAGAGGCCTTCGGGCGGCGAGAACAGCATCCAGAAGAACACCGCGGCGAGCGGCGCGCCGATGAACATCCACGGGCGGCGCCGGCCCCAGCGCGAGCGCGTCCGGTCGGAGACCCAGCCCATCAGCGGATCGCTGATCGCGTCGAACGCGCGCGAGATCGCCTGACCCAACGCAATGAAACCGAGCTCAACGCCGACGTTGTCGGAGTAGAACTTCGTCATCGAGATGGCGATCGGAACGCCCATGCCGGCGCCCGCCATCGCCGGCAGCGCATACGCGAGCTTGGTGCCGAGCGAGAGTCGCCCGGCCGGCGCGGCAGGTTCTTCCATCGAGCGATTCTATCAGCGCTCACGCGAGCCCGGCGCCCAACGATGCGTGCCGCTCGGGTATTCTAGCTTCGCGTTCAAGAGTGGAGGCGCAATGCGAATTCTGCAGCCTTGGCTGCTCATGGTCTTCGTCGCCGCGGCCGCGGCGGCGCACGCGCAGGAGCAGATCATCTACCCCGCGAAGGGTCAGTCCGCTCAGCAGCAGGACAAGGACAAGTACGAGTGCTACGGCTGGGCCAAGGGTCAGACCGGCTTCGACCCGATGGCTCTGCCCACGACCTCGACCCCCGCGCCGCAGGCCGGCAATCGGAGCGTGGCGGGCGGCGCGCTGGGCGGAGCCGCGGCCGGCGCCGCGGTGGGCGCGGTGGGCGGCGCGATCGGCGGCGGCGGCAAGGGCGCGGGCAAGGGCGCCGGCATCGGCGCCGGCGTGGGCGGAATGCTCGGCGGAATGAGTGCCGCCGGCCAGAACTCGCGAGCGAGCAAGGACCGCCAGGACTGGGAGCGCCGCGAGGCCAGCAACTACGCGCACCAGCGAACCAACTACAACCGCGCGTTCGCCGCGTGCCTAGAAGGCCGCGGCTACACGGTGCGATGATGAACGACGGAGCCCGCATGCAAGCCTTCACGTTCTTGGTCGCTTTGCTCGTCGCCCTCGCTGCTCCCTTCCCCGCGCGCGCAGTCGACCTCTCCGCGCCGCTCGTCTGCGCGCTGACGGACGTCTTCGACTGCTCGGGCGACGACTGCGTCGAGGTCGAGGCCGAGACCGTCGGCGTTCCCGACCTGATGCGGCTGGATCCGAAGGCCAAGACGCTGACCGCGCTCGACGTCGAGCTCGCCGGCACCGGGTCGCCGCTCGACTCGCTCTCCGCGGAGAAGGGCAAGCTCGGCGCACGCGCCCATGACGGCGACCGCCTGCTGGCGCTCAGCATCGACGCGGTGAGTGGCGACACCTTCCTCACCGTCACGGACCTCCACCTCTCTCTGATCGCGTACGGGACCTGCGCGAAGGAGTGAGCCGCTAGCGCCCGAGCTGGCCGAGCTGATAGCGGCGCCAGACCTTCGCAGCGAAGTCGCCGCACGAGAGCCCGTAGCGCGCGAAGTAGCGCTCCAGATTCGCGACGTCGCGGCGCAGGTACTCGTAGCCGCCCTGGTGCGTGTGCAGGTTCAGCGACTGCGGCACGTCGATGATGCAGGGCTTCCCGGCGTGCCACAGAACGTTGTAGGCGGAGAGATCGCCGTGTACGAGATGCAGGTCGAGGAAGATCTCGACGTTGCGCTGCAGCCGTTCGAGCACCGCGCGCGCTTCATCCGCCGAGAGCTCCACGTGGCGCAGCTTCGGCGCTGCCCCCTCCCCGTCTCCGACCAGCTCCATCAGGATCGCGTCGTCGGAGCTCGCGAGCGGCTCGGGCACGTCCGCGCCCGCGTCGTGCAGCCGGCACAGCGTGTCCCACTCCCAGGCGACCCACTCGTGGTGCGCGATGCGCCGGCCGGCCTCGGTCTTGGTGCGCATCGCGCGCTTGGCGCGCGAGTCCAGCGCCGTGCGCTCGCCCGCGTACGTGCGCCCGCCGCGGAACGCGCGGAACTTCGCCGCGCGATACACCTTGGCGGCCAGCCAGTCGACGCCGACCGACGGATCCGCTGCGCACAGGTAGACGGTCGCTTCCTTGCCGTCGCCGATCGTGGCGACGCACGTCGGTGATCAGGCCATGACCCCCGAACTGCGCGAGCACCTCGGCCTTCTCGGCCTCGGCGAGCATGCCGCGCGTGAATTCGGCCCCCGACAGGCGGGAGCCCAGACGTTCGTTCGACAATTCCGATCTCCAGGCGAGGACGATCGCGAGACGAGCCACGAGCCTTGGGCTCGCGCCTCCGGCTCGCGGATTTCCTCGCCGAGAGCTTCGGGTGCCCCGCGCTAGAAGAGCGTCGGGACGGACCGGAGGCGTGAGCTGCAGAGAACCACTTGGGCCGTCATGCGTCGCCTCCTTCGCTCCGTGGATTCGGAGCGAGCCGATCGTACACGAGTCGGTGGCGGGGTCAAGCGGGACGGAGCAGCGCGATGCCGGTCACGAGCAGCCCGAGGCCGAAGAGCTTCTGCAAGGTGACCGCTTCCTGGAAGAAGATCAGCGCGCCGACCGCCGTCACGACCAGCATCGCGACGTCCGAGATCGGGATCGCGATCGAAGCCTCGAGCGAGCCGCTCGCCACGCGCAGAAACGCGATCAGCCCGAGGCCCTGCATCAGGCCCGCGAGACCGAGCGCTCCGAGCTGCCCGGGCGACGGCCGCGCGTAGTCGCCCCCCTGCCAGACCCCGTAGGCGATCGCGGGCACGACTGCGACGACCGCGACCAGGGCCGTCATCCACGGCCCCTCGTAGCCGCACGCGCGCGTGACCAGCGGGTACCCGCCCCAGAAGACCGCGACCACACCGATCCAGAGCCATTCGGACGTCATCCCCGCTTCTCCCGCGAGCGCCCGCGGTACGAAGCCGCCGTCTCGCCCGTCCAGCGCTTGAACGCGCGGTGAAACACGCTCGGCTCCGCGAAGCCGACCAGGTAGCTGACCTCGGCGATCGGCAGGCCCATCTCGAGGTAGGCCTCGGCGCGCGAGCGGCGCAGCTCCGTTGCGAGCGCGCGCGACCGAGGTTCCCTCGCCCGCGAGCTGGCGCTGCAGGCTGCGCGCGCTGGTTCGCAGCTTCCGCGCCAGCGCGACCACCGACGGGACTTCGGGCAGCGCGTCCGCGAGCGCGGCGCGCACGCGCGCGGCGAGCGGGCCCGCGCTCGCGAAGCCGCGCGCACGCGCGGCGACCTGCGCCTCGAGGAAGCGTGCGAGCGCGGGGTCGGCGGCGCGCATCGGGCGCTCGAGCACCGCGGCCTCGAAGCTCCACTCGCAGCGCGCGGCCTCGAACTCGGGCGTTGCGCCGAGCAGCCGCTCGTACTCCGCGAGCGGGCCGTGCGGCGCGTGCGAGAGCCGCAGCGAGCGCGCCGGGATCGGGGCGCCGGTCGCGCGCGCGAGGCCGAGGAAGCAGTCCGCCGCGTACATCTCCGCGCTCTGCGCGTGCGCGCCGCGGAGCGGGCCCCAGGGCACGTAGCGGAAGCGCGCCTCGCCGCCGACGACCTCCATCGCGAAGGTCTCGCCCTCCGCGAGCCAGGCGTGGTAGCGGAAGATGCGCGCGAGCGCGTCGCCGGCCGTCGGGCTCGCCAGCGCGAGGAAGCCGAGCGCGCCGAGCGCCGACGGATCCACCGTCTCGATGTAGTGCAAGCCGAGGAACGGATCCCCGAGCTCCGCGACGGCGGCCTCGATGCCCTCGTAGTACGCCGTCAGGGGGATGCGCGCCTCGCCGTCGTCGAGCAGCGCGGGATCGACCGCGATTCGCGCGAGCAGCCTCTCGCGGCGGGCGCCGCGTCCGACCGCCCAGTCCAGCACGTGCGCCAGACCGTGCGACCGGCCGGTCGGCGCCCTCATCTCGGTTCGAGCGCGAAGAGCCAGTCCCGCGTGCCGAAGCCGTCGCCGCGGACGTCGTATTTCGCGGCGAGGAGCGGGACGACACGCGCCAGCGTCGCGGGGTCGTCGACCCGGGTGGCCCGCAGCGTGTAGATCTTCCCGTCGATCCGCACGCGCACGTTGCCGTCGCGGACGACGGCGTGCGGCCAGCTCTTCGACTCGGCGACGCCGCACGGGACGTACAGGTGCCCGCCCTCGACGACGAGCCAGGTGGTGATCGCCTGCCCGGCCTCGGCGGGGAGCTCGAGCTCGAGGGTCTGGTGCCCGGCGGCGAAGCTCCAGTCGGCCGGCGCCTCGACCGCTTCGCCCGAGCGGAACACGCCGCCCTTGAACGGCCCGATCGGCCCGTCGTGGAAGCGCGCCGCGACGAACAGCGCGCCGAAACCCAGGACCACGGTGGCGACGGCGATCCCGAGCCAGCGCAGCACTCGCCGCATGGCTCAGTAGACGATCTTGGAGACGGGGAACTCGACGATGCCGGTCGCGCCCGCGTCGGCGAGATCGGGGATCAGCTCGCGCGCGAGCTTCTCGTCGAGGATCGTGTTCAGCGCCACCATGCGGCCGTCGGCGAGCGGCGACACCGTCGGCGACGAGAGCGACGGCAGCAGCGCCAGCACCTTCGGCAGCCGGTCCTTCGGGCAGTTCAGCATCAGGCCGACCTTGCCCTGCGCGTTGATGGCGCCGGTCAGCATGAGCGCGAGCCGGTCGAGCTTGCGCTTCTTCCACGGGTCCTCGTACGCGGCGGGATTCGCGATCAGCCGCGGCGTGCTCTCGAGCAGGGTCTCGACGATGCGCAGGTTGTTCGCGCGCAGGCTCGAGCCGGTCTCCGTGATGTCGACGATCGCGTCGGCCAGGAGCGGCGGCTTCACCTCCGTCGCGCCCCACGAGAACTCGACCAACGCCTTTACGCCGTGCTTGGCGAGCCAGCTCTCCACCAGCTTCACGCCCTCGGTCGCGATGCGCTTGCCCTCGAGGTCCTTGGGACCCTTGATCGGCGAGTCCTCGGGCACCGCCAGCACCCAGCGGGTCGGCCGGAAGCTCGTCTTCGAGTAGCGCAGCTCGGCCAGCTCGCGGACCTGCGCGTCGTTCTCGGTGATCCAGTCGTACCCGGTGATGCCGGCGTCGAGCACGCCCTGCCCCACGTAGCGCGCCATCTCCTGCGCGCGGATCAGGACTCCCTCGATCTCCGGGTCGTCGATGGTCGGGAAGAGCGACCGCTCCGGGAAGCTCATCTGGTAGCCCGCGCGCTCGAAGAGCTGTGCGGTCATGCCCTCGAGTGAGCCCTTCGGAAAGCCGAAGCGCAGGACCTGCGTCCCGTCCTTCGACCGCTTCACTCCCAGCGCCATGGCGGGCGACTCTATCGGGTGTCGCGGGCTGCTGCCAGACGGGCGCGCAGCGGCTCGAGCGCCTCGAAGCGCGGGCCCTTGCGGAAGCGCGTCTCGCCGCGCAGCGGGTTGCCCTCGGCGACGACCACCCCGCGATGGAGCAGCAGCTCGAGCGCATTTCCGGCCGCGACGGCGCACACGCCCTCGGGGAAGAGCGCCTCGCCGGTGAGAAGCTCCTCGCGCTGTGACTCCTGCGCGCGCTTGATCAGGGCGTCCCGCGGGGCGTCGCCCTTGGTGTCGTCCACGACCCGTGCGACCGCGGAGTAGGCCTCGAGCAACGGCTGGAGCTGGGCGCGCAGGAACGCGAGCCAGGGCTCGCCGGCCTCGCTCGGCCGGAGCGCGCCGGTCGG
Organism: uncultured delta proteobacterium; assembly: GCA_963707945.1. GTDB lineage: Bacteria > Myxococcota_A > UBA9160 > SZUA-336 > SZUA-336 > VGRW01. Next base: position 99,933 of record CAVPRM010000003.1, on the reverse strand, counting down.
CCGTCGTCTCGACCCAGCCCCGCGCGAGGAGGTGTGCGAGCACGAGCTCGAGCCGCGCGCGGCGCGCCTCGCCCTCGACCGGGAAGAACTCGGAGGCCAGCAGGTCGAGCCACGCCGACGCTTCGGCGTGTAGCTCCTCGCGGCCGAGCTCGCTGCGCAGTGCGAGCGCCAGCACGCCCGGCCACACCAGCGCGTGTCCGATCCCGGCGCGGTAGAGGTCGAGTGCGGGGCGCATGCCTTCGGCGATCTGCAGGAGATCGCCGCGCGGCGAGGCGACCCGGGTCACGCGCTCGGCCTGCTCGAGGAGCTCCGTCACGGCCTCGGGCCGGCCGGTCTCGAGACAGCGCTCCAGCGCGACCCCGCGCTTCACGCCCAGGAGCTCGAGCAGCGCCGCGATCTCGGTCACGCGCTCGCGCAGCTCGTCCTCGCGCAGCGCGTTCGCGCTCTGCCCGAGCAGCGCCGCCGCCGCCACCGTCGAGCGCCCGGCGGTGATCAGGTCGTTGATGCGCCGGCACAGCTCCACCCCGAGCTGGGCGGTCGTCGCGCGCAGATCGGGCATCGGACCCGGTCCGACCCGGCGCGGGAACTCGGGCCCCAGCTGCTTGGCCAGCGAGATCGGCTCGCCGAAGCGCACCGTCACGCTGCCGTAGCGATAGCGGAGCACGCTGCCCGCGCGGAACAGGTTCAAGAGGCTCTCGCGCTGCTTCGCCGCGCCCCCGCGCTCGGCAGCGACCGAGCCCTCTTCCACCAGGCGCTCGTAGGTGAAGCCGACCGGCACCAGGTACAGATCCCGGCGCGCGCCGCGCGCGTACGCCTCGAGCACCATCCGCAGCATGCCCAGCCGCGGGCGCAGCGTCTTGCCCGTGCGCGAGCGCGTGCCCTCGATGAAGAACTCCTGGGTGACCCCGTCCTTGATCAGGTGCTGCACGTAGCTGCGGAACACCGCGCTGTAGAGCGGGTCGCCGTCGAAGCTGCGGCGCAGGAAGAAGGCGCCGGCGCGGCGGAAGATCGGGCCCAGCGGCCAGAACGCGAGGTTGATCCCGGCGGCGACCTGCGGCGGCACCAGGTGGCTGCGGTAGAACAGCCAGGACAGGATCAGGTAGTCGAAGTGCGAGCGGTGGCTCGGCACCAGCACCAGCGGGTGGAGCTTCGCCGCATCGATCACGGGGTCCAGGTCGTGCAGCTCGACCCGCGCGAAGATGCGCTTGAAGATCGACTCGACCAGCACCGCCAGCACTGCCAGCACGGTGGGGTTCGGGCTGGCCGCGATCTCCGCGAGGTTCTTCTGGGCGCGCGCCTCGACCCGGCCGTGCGAGCGGCGCTTCTCGCGCGCGACCTCGTCGACCACGCGCTGCACTTCGCCGTCGTCGAGCACCGCCTCCTGCACGCGCGCGAAGGTCGGCAGCGCCGCGCCGACCACCGGCTTCTCTTCGCGGCGCAGGAAGATCAGGAGCGAGCGGCGCACCTGCTTCACCACGCGCTCGCGCCCCGACGCGCGGTTCTGGTCGACGAAGCCGCGCAGGTCGATCTGCGTGCCGACCCGCACCGCCAGGTTCCGGTAGTTCCAGACGAACGAGACGACCTTGCCGAAGTCGGTCGGGCGCTCGCTGCCGCCGTAGAAGAGGTTCAGGAACGGCTTCGCCGGCCGCGCGCCCTTGCGCCAGAAGAGCGCGAGCGGAACCAGCGACACCGGCACCTCGTGCGCGAACGCGGTGTCGACGACCTCGCGCAGGTAGTCGAGCTCGGTCCGGCCCGCGCGCACTGCGCGCCCGCGCCGGAACACGCGGGTGCGAAACTTGTCGGTGCGCAGGAACAGGAACGCGGAGCCGCCCTCGCGAGTCACATGGCGGATCTGCTGGATCGACTGCTCGCGCATCCCGCGCGCTCCGCGCCGGAGCCGCTCGCCGATCCCCTGGAACAAGAGACGCAGCGCCTCGCCGAGCGGCCGGTAGTAGAAGAACTTGATCCCGTTCGCGAACGCCGAGAGCCGGATGCCGCCCAGCAGGAAGAGCCAGTTGAACAGGAAGTAGTCCAGCCGCGAGCTGTAGCGCATGACGTAGACGACCGCGCCCTGGCGGTCGAGCGCGCGCAGCCGCTCGGCGTCGTCCGACTCGAAGTCGAACTGACTGAAGAAGCGCCGCGCGAACAGCGAAGCCGTGCGCCCGAACTCGGGCGCCATCGACGTGTACGGATTGCCCGCCCCGGCCGCACTGGGAGCCGGGGTGCGCTGCAGGTCCGTGTTCTTGCGCGGATCAGGAACGAGACGCAGCGGGACGTCGGCCACGGGCCGAGGGTAGCGCCGCGGCGCGGGAGCGCGACTGCGCCCGTGCGCCGCGCCACAATCGGCCGGTGAGGCTCGGGGTGAAGATCACTGGATCACGGCCAGCCGCGCCTCCGCCGCGCGAATCGCCGCGTCCTGATGCGGCTGGAGCTCCTGGCCGCCGATCGCCATGAAGAAGTCGAGGAACGGGTCGACCACGCCCGTCGAAACGCCCGAGATCTCCTCGAGCACGGCGAGCCCGCAGAACGGCACGTGCGCGGTCGAGTAGCCGCCCTCGTGCGCGAGCACCAGCCGGCCGCCGCACAGCTCGCGCGACAGCTCGACGAGCGTGTGCGCCATCGAGCGGAAAGTCGCGCTGGTCGCCAGCATGCGGCCGAGCGGGTCCATCGCGCCGCCGTCGAAGCCCGACGCGACCAGGATCAGCTCGGGCCGGAAGCGGCGAAGCGCGGGCGCGACGACGCGCGCGAACGCCGCCTCGTACGCGCCGTGCCCAGAGCCGGGCGGAAGCGGCAGGTTCAGGTTGTAGCCCAGCCCGGGGCCCTCGCCTCCGTCGTCGACCTTGCCGCGCCCGGCGGGGAAGTAGTTGTCCTGGTGCACGGAGATCGTGAGCACGCTCGGGTCGCGGTAGAACGCCGACTCGGTGCCGTTGCCGTGGTGCACGTCCCAGTCGACCACCGCCACGCGCGCCAGCCCGCGCGCCTCGCGCGCGTGCTTCACCGCGATCGCGACGTTCCCGAAGATGCAGAAGCCCATGCCCTGGTCGGCCTCGGCGTGGTGACCGGGCGGGCGGACCAGCGCATAGGCATTGTCGACGCGCTGGTCGAGCACCGCGTCGACGGCCGCCATCACGCCGCCCGCGGAGAGCAGCGCGATCTCGTAGCTGCCCGGACCGAAGGGCGCGAGCACGCCGGCGTCGCCGCCGTTCTCGGCCGAGAGCTTCTTCACCCGCTCCAGATGGGCGCGCGTGTGCACGCGCAGCACCTCGTCCTCGCTCGCCATGCGCGGCGCGAGCGGGACGAGCTGCCCGAGCAGCCCCGAGACCTCGAGCAGGTTGCGCAGGCGCCGTTTGGTGTCGGGGCTCTCGGCGTGCCGGTCCGGCTCGACCATGCCCCCGGCGGGGATGAACCCCGCCGCGGAGCGCGTGTCGTGCCAGAGATACCGCTCGTGGAAGAGAAACCCCGTCCGGGTCGCCACCTCCGCGCGCTCAGCCCATCAGGTTGAACTGGCTCTCGGGCAGGAAGACCTTGTTCTCGTTCGCCGCGATGTCCTGGGCGCTGACCCCGTTCGGGTTCTTGAAGCCCTCGGCGCCGACGACCTTCAGCTCCGTGACCTTCGAGCCGGACACGAACAGGAACTTGCCCGTCTTGTCCTTCGACAGGTCGCTCACCATGTAGAGCACGGCGGGCGAGACCTTCTCGGGCGCGAGCGCCGCCTTCACGTTCTCGTTGCCCATGCCGGGCAGGTCCTCGGTCAGGCGCGTGACCGCGACCGGCGCGAGGCCCCACACGCGGATGTTGTACTTCTTGCCCTCGAGCGCGAGGCAGCGGGTGAAGCCCGCGATGCCCGCCTTCGCGGCGCCGTAGTTCGACTGGCCGAAGTTCCCGATCAGGCCCGAGGTCGAGCTCGTGTTCACGATCACGCCGCCCTGCCCGCGGTTCTTCATGTGCGTGAAGACGGGGCGGGTGACGCAGTAGGTGCCCTTCAGGTGCACCTGGATCACGATGTCCCACGACGCCTCGTCGGTGTTGACGAGCGTCTTGTCGCGCAGGATGCCGGCGTTGTTGACGAGGATGTCGACCTTGCCGAACGCGTCGAGCGCGCTCTTGCAGATGCTCTCGCCGCCCTCGACGGTCGCCACCGAGTCGTAGTTCGCGACGGCCTGGCCGCCCGCGGCCTGGATCTCCTTCACGACCTGGTCGGCCATCGAGTGGCCGCCGCCCGCGCCGTCGCGCGCACCGCCGAGATCGTTCACCACGACCGCCGCGCCTTCCTTCGCGAAGAGGAGCGCGTGAGCGCGGCCGAGCCCGCCGCCCGCGCCGGTGATGATCGCAACCTTGCCGTCCAACAGACCCATGGCTTTCTCCTACTCCAGGACGACGAGCACGTCGCCCTCTTCTACGGACTGCCCCTCCTCGCAGAGGATCTTCGCGACGCGACCAGGCGCCGGCGCCTCGACGGGGAGCTCCATCTTCATCGATTCGAGGATCACCAGGACGTCCGACTCGCGCACCGTGGCTCCGACGGAGGTCTCGATCTTGAAGACCGTGCCGGTGATGTGCGCCTCGACGTTCTGACTCAAACCGGCGCGTAGTCTATGAGCCGATGCCGCGCGCGCGCGGGACGGCTCTCGAACGCGGCCTGCTAGCCTGCGGCGCCATGCTCGAGACCTTGACCAAGGGATTCCGCAGCGCGCGGGACCGCTTCCGGGGCGTGGTCGAGCTCTCGGACGCCAACATCGCGGACGCCCTCTCCGACGTGCGCGCGTCCCTCCTGGAGGCCGACGTCGACCTCGGCATCGTGCGCGACTTCCTGGCGAAAGTGCAGGAGCGCGTGGTCGGCGAGCGGGTCCGGATCGAGGCCGGCAAGAAGAGCGGCCAGAAGCTCCGCGTCAGCCCCGGCGATCACTTCACGAAGGCCTGCTACGAGGAGCTGGTCGCCCTGATGGGCGAGGGCCAGCCGATCGAGCCCGCCAAGGGCCGGACCCGCGCGCTGATGCTGCTCGGGCTGCAGGGCACCGGGCAAGACCTCGACCGCCGCGAAGCTGGCGCTCTACCTGAAGAAGCAGGGCGATCGGCCCCTGCTCGTGGCGGCCGACGTGCGCCGGCCCGCCGCGCGCGAGCAGCTGCGGCGTGCTGGGCGAGTCGATCGAGGTGCCGGTGTTCTCGCGCGAGGGCGACGACGCCCCCGCGATCTGTGCCGAGGCGATGGCCTTCGCGCGCGAGCACAAGCACGGCACGGTCATCCTCGACACCGCCGGCCGGCTGCAGATCGACGACGAGCTGATGCGCGAGCTCGAGGAGATCGCCGAACGCACCAAGCCCGAGCACACCGTGCTGATCTGCGACGCCATGATGGGCCGCGAGGCGGTGAACGTGGCGCGCGGCTTCGCGGCGCGCATCCCGCTCGACGGTCTGATCCTGACCAAGCTGGACGGCGACTCGCGCGGCGGCGCGGCGCTCGCGATCCGCGCCGCCACCGGCGTGCCGATCCGCTTCGTGGCCATGGGCGAGGCGACCGACAAGCTCGAGTCGTTCCGGCCCGAGGGCCTCGCGCAGCGCGTGCTCGGTCAGGGCGACGTGGTCGGCCTGATGCAGGACTTCGAGGCGGTCGTCGACGTCGAGGAGGCCGAGAAGGACGCCGAGCGCATGCTGCGCGGCAAGTTCTCGTTCGAGGACTTCCTCTCCCAGCTGCGCACGATCCAGAAGATGGGCTCGCTCACCGACCTGCTCGCCAAGATCCCGGGCGTGTCGGACATGATGCCCGAGGGCGCCAAGGTCGATCCCGAGCGAGCTCAAGCGCATCGAGGCGATGATCACCTCGATGACTCCGGCCGAGCGGAAGCAGCCCGAGCTCATCAACCCGTCGCGCCAGAACCGGATCGCGCGCGGCTCGGGCACCAAGGTCCCCGACGTCGCGGGGCTGCTGCAGCGCTTCAAGATGATGCGCGACATGATGGCGCAGCTCGGCGGCGCGGGCGGATTGCTCGGCAAGATTCCCGGCGTCGGAAAGATGTTCGGAGGCGGCGGGCGCGCCGCAGCTGCCCGCCGGCTTCGACCCCTCCGCGCTCGCGGGCATGGGGGGCATGCCGGGGAACCGGCGCGCCATGCGCGCGCAGAAGGCCATGGCGAAGCGCGAGCAGCGCAAGGCGCTGAAGAAGCACAAGAAGCGCGGGAAGCGCTAGTCGAACAGGTTCCGCGCGGAACTTCGATCAGCGTGCCGTGCGACTCGCCCCGGAGCGAGTCGAGTCTCCTTCGTGTACGGACTTCCGGAAGCGAGCCATGTGCTCGGCGCCGTAGTCGAGGATCGCCGCGTGGCGGTTGTGAGCGCGGCAGCGCAGCGTGATCTCGTCCGCGCAGTGGCGGCGCGAGCGCGCGAACGGCTGCAGGTGGTGGAACTCGAGAGCCTCGCGCGAGCCGCAGGGACGGCCGTCGCGCGTGACAAAGGTGCACCGACCCAGGTCCCGCTTCGCCACCGCGCGCTTGATTGCCGCCGGGATGTGGCGCGACGCCTTACCGGACGAGCCCGAGGGTGCCGGGCTCGCGCGTGGATGCTCGCTCTCAGCGAACTTCGTCCGGCGCAGCTCGCGCAGCAGCGCCTCGAGCGCGCGGTCGAAGAGCTCGGCGAGGTCGCCGTCCGGGAGCGCGTGGCGCAGCAGCGCCCGCGCCTCGCCGAGCTTCGCGTGCGTCTCTCGGCTCGCCGTGAACGTGACCTTGAAGCGGTCGGCGCCGAGCGGCTGCGGCTGTAAGCGCGGCGGCGAACTCGCCCCGGGGGCAGTTGCCGGCACCGCGGCCACAGGCGGCGGCTCCGAAGACCGCGCCGGAAGCGCGCGAGTCTCGACTGGCTCCGGTAGACGTCGCACCCGCGCGGGTACGTCGGGCTTCGGCGCGCGGTTCGCGAGCATCTCCTCGATCGCGCGCTTAGTCTTGTGGCGCGCGCGCTCGATCAGCTCGCCCTGGTTCTCGAGCGTGAGCTGCGGCGCGAGCAGGCGGACCGCGGAGAGGTGGAGCTCCCCCGAGCGCACCGCGTCCAGCACGCGCGGGAACCCGCGTGCCGCCCGCGCCGCCGTGATCCGGTGGTAGGCAGCCGACTCGGAGAAGTGGAGCACCTCGGTGCAATAGGCGAAGAGCGACGGATAGTCCTCGCCGAGGTAGAGCTCGCGCGCATCGACCTCGCCCAAGTGCACGAGCAGATCGGCCTCGAGCTCGGTGTCGCGGCCCGCGAGCGAGCGCAGAGCGGCCAGCAGGTCGCCATCGGACAGGTCGCGCATGGAGAAGGGAGTCAGGGGCACGTCGGAGTTCCTCTCCGGGGTGAGGAGGGATTCTCGCGGAACGAGACGACGGTACCACGACGCTTTTCGGTGTCGAAGGATCGCCGACAGCGAACGATCCCGCGGCGACTCAGCGCCGACGTGTCTCGCATCGAGAGCTCCTGTGAGAGGGGCGCACGCTGCGCGAGGCGAGCATTTTGCGCGGGGACGCCGCGCTCCCTCACGCCGCGACCCGAGAACGTGTCAAGTCCCTTCCGAGGCGACGCTCCGTTTCTCCGCCAGGTTCATGCGCCGCCGCGCCGCGACCGAGAGGTGCGAGGTAGCGCTCTAGGCGCTGGCCGCGAGCGGCAGCGCGAAGACGTCGACCCGCTGGCTGCGCCCCGGGATCGCCACCGCCTCGTGTCGCGCGAAGTCCGCGCACACATAGCCCGCGGCGCGGCGGGTCGGCTCGTCCACGGCGATCGACGCGTGGATCTCGCGGGTCAGCGACTGCAGCCGCGCCGCGCGGTTCGTCGTGTCGCCGATCACGCTCCAGATCCAACGGTCGGCCGCGCGGATGTTGCCCGCGTAGGCCGACCCGGTCGCGATCCCGACCCCGACGGCAATGTCCGGCGGCGACGAGTCCACGATCTCGCGCGCGGCTTCGATGGCGGCGCGCTCCTTGGCCGCGATCGGCTCTGGCGCGCCGAAGACGGCCATCATGCCGTCGCCGTTGAACTCCACGACCGCGCCACCGCGCGCGCACACGATTCGGGAGACGCGCTCGGTGTGCTCGTTCACCGTCGAGAAGACCGCGTCGGCCGGACGCTTCTCCGCAAACCTCGAGTAGCTGCGGATGTCGACGAAGAGCACGGTCACTTCGCACTCGCGCGCCTCTAGGTCGCGCCCGCTCTCGATCTGCTGGGCGATCGCGCCCGGCACGTAGCGGCGGAGGCTCGCCTGCATCGTCCGCGCCTCGGCGAGGACCGCATCGTCGCCGATGCGGCGCAGCACGTCGGCGCTCGCGCTCGCGCTCGCGGCGAGCAGCGCGAGCTCCGCGGGCGTGTAGATGTCGCCCGTCCGCTTGCGACCCAGGCAGAAGAAGGACACCAGCGCTCCGTCGCGGCGAATCGGCGTCACCACCTCGGCGCCGAGCGTCGCCAGCGCGGCGCGGTCGAACGGGTCGAGCCGCGCGGAGGCGGCCACGAGCGGCGCCGCCCGCTCTTCGAGAGTTCGCACCAGCGGGCTCGTGGCCGTGAACGCCGGCGGCACGGCGCGCCCGCGCGCAAAGACCGGGGTGAACGCGTCGAGCTCGCGCGCATAGACGACCAGCGACTCGGGCCGCAGCGCCGCGTCGATTCGCTCCACGAAGAGCGCCGTGAGCTCGCTGGCGGTCCGGCAGCCGGCGACCTGCGCGACGAGCGCCGCGAGCTGCTGCTCGACCGCCACCCGCTCCGCGAACAGCCAGCGGTCGAGTTGGGGCCGCAGCCACCGGTGACCCTGCACCGCCACCGCGGCGAACCCGAGCGACAGCGCCCACTGGCCTGCCGCGGGCGAAGCCCCGACGAGCGAGCTCGCCGCTTCGGCGGCGCGCGGGATCAGCTGCAGCGAGACGCCGAGCAGCAGCACGCCGAGGATCGTGAGGGAGGTCGTCGCGCTGATCAACCGGTCGATGTCGAGGAAGCGATAGCCGAGCACCGCGATCAGAATGCCAGCCGGGCCGGCGGACAACGCCACATTCGCGATCGCCCATTCGTTGGTGGTGGTGTCGCCTTCGCCGAACTGAGCCAGGCTGAGCACGATGGTGGGAGCCAGCGCGATGTACCAGCCGTACAGAACCCAGCGGAGCTGGCGGCGTTCGAGCGCATCCCCTCGGGCGTAGCACCGAGTCAGCCCGATCAGCATCGAGCTGAGCGCGAGCACGAGCAGCGCCGGGAAGGCCGGCCAGGCGATCTTCCAAACCGGGTCGGGCGCCCAGTAGTAGTTCGCAATCAGCGCGGCGAAGCCGAGCCCGACTAGCCAGGCCTGCGCGCGCATCCAAGCGCGCAACGGGCGAGCCGAGGAAGTGAAGCCCCAAAAGTTCGAGACCCCGGTTCCCATGCCGATCGCGAACCCGGCGGCGCGCAGATAGCGGCCCGCCAGCACGCTCGGCCCGAGGCCTTCGAGATCGAACGGGACTTCGATCGCACGCCACACGCCGAAGGCGGTCGCGCCGATGAAGAGCGGGCGCGCGACCGGCCAATCGGGCGCGCGCAGCAGGATGACGAGCGCGATCAGCACGAAGGCGAATGAGCCGGGAAGAGGCCACCACCAATGCGGATAGGGCTGGCCAAGAAGTGTCGTCGCAAGGCGCTCACCCCCGCGAGCGACGATCAGGTGGGCGCCTGGGCGGCGGCGCAGATCCGGAACCGCCAGCCGCCAGAACTCGAGCGCGCTCGCTCCGGCCAGCGACCGATCCTGGACCGCCACGAGACGGTCCCCGACCGCCACCCGCGGGCCTTCGAATCGGGTGTTGGGTTGGACGATCTCCGCGATGGGAAAGTCGCTCGCGCTCGCAGCCGAGGACAGCTCGAAGCCGACCTCCGGCAAGCCCCTCGCCAGGCCCTCGTACACCTGCGCCGCTTGCGTGACGAGGTACAGCGGCAGCAGGGTGGCGATCAGCACCCAGTCGAGAGTCCGAAGCTCTCGCGCGTGCGGAGACACGCGCCGAGGATACTCCCGCGCGAGAGGCGGGTGTCAGAAGTGAACCCTTAGTACTAGGCGCCGGCGGCGAGAGCTGGCGCCAGCGGCAGCGCGAACACGTCGATCCGCTGACTCCGGCCGCGGATCGGCACTTCCCGGTGTCGCGCGAAGTCCGCGCAGACGTAGCCCGCCGCACGCTGAGTCGCTTCGTCGATCGCGATCGCGACGCCGAGCTCACGGGTCAGCGCCTGCAGCCGCGCCGCGAGGTTGGTCGTGTCGCCGATCACGCTCCAGATCCAGCGGTCGGCGGCGCGGATGTTCCCGGAGAAGCCGCGGCCGCTGGCGATGCCGACTCCGACGGCGAGCTCGGCCGGGCACGAGTCGACGATCTCGCGCGCCGCCTCGACCGCGCGGCGCTCCTTGTGCTCGAGCGCCTCGGGCGCGCCGAACACCGCCATCATGCCGTCGCCGTTGAACTCGACGATCGCCCCGCCGTGCGCGCGCACCAGCCGCGACACGCGCTCGGTATTCGCGTTGACGGTCGAGAAGACGTCCTCGGCCGCGCGCTGCTCTGCGAAGCTCGCGTAGCCGCGGATGTCGACGAAGAGCACTGTGACGTCGCGCTCGCTGGCGTCGAGCGCCCCACCGCTCGACAGCTGCTCGGCGACGACGCCGGGCACGTAGCGGCGCAGGTTCTCCTGCATCGCGCGCGCCTGCCGGAGCACCTCGGCGTCGTCCATGCGCCCCAGCACCTCGGCGCTCGCGCTCGAGCTCGCGCCGAGCAGCGCCAGCTCGGCCGGCGTGTAGATATCGCCCGAGCGCTTGCGGCCGAGACAAGTGAATGCGACGAGCGCGTCGCCGCGCCGGATCGGAATCACCACCTCGGCCGCGAGCGTCGCGAGCGCGGCGCGGTCGAAGTAGCCGAGCTCGGGGTCGTTCGCGGCGAGCGGGGCCGTGCGGGTCTCGAGCGCGCGCGCCAGCACGCCGTCCGCCGCAAATGCGGCGGGCGCCGCGTGCGCGCGCACGAACACGGGCGTGAACGCCGTCTCGTCCCGCGCGTAGGTGACCATCGACTCAGGGCGCAGCAGCGCATCGATCCGCTCGCCGACCCGGCGCATCATCTCCTCGGCCGACGTGCAGCGTGCGAGCTCGTCCACGAGCCTTCCGAGCCCCTGCTCGACCGCCGCCCGCTCCGCGAACAGCCAGCGGTCGAGCCGGGGCCGCAGCCACCGGTGACCCTGCACCGCCACCGCCGCGAACCCGAGCGACAGCGCCCACTGGCCTGCCGCGGGCGAAGCCCCGACGAGCGCGCTCGCCGCTTCTGCTGCGCGCGGGATCAGCTGCAGCGAGACGCCGAGCAGCAGCACACCGAGGATCGTGAGCGAGGTCGTCGCGCTGATCAGCCGTTCGATGTCGAGGAAGCGATAGCCGAGCACCGCGATCAGAATGCCAACCGGGGGCAGGACTCCTGCGACGTTGGTGAGCGCTACGAGCGCGGGGGAGTAGCCGCCGAGATGAGTCCCGATGATCGCGACGAGAACGACGACGTACAGGTACCATGCGAAGACGACCCAGCGGATCTGGCGCCGTTCGAGTGCGTCCGCGCGAACGTAGCAGCGGGTGAGCCCGACCAGGCACAAGGTAAATGCGAATACGCTGAGCGCGATCCATGCCAGCCAGGTCGTGTGGATCGGCGCCGGCAGCCGTTGGTAGGCGTAGTTCAGCACGAACAGGCCGAGCCAGATGACCCAGGGCTGGGCGCGCATCCACGCGCGCAGCGGGCGGGCCGACGCCGTGAAGTCCCAATACACCGAGACCGCCGTTGCCAGTGCGGTCGGGAAGGTGGCGAGGAACAGGAGCAGGCTGAGAGCGACGCTTGGCTCCGGCGGTCCGAGGACGGTCACCATGTTCGCGATCGTCCGCCACACGCAAAGCGAGAGCATGGAGACGAAGAAGCGGCGCGCGGGTGCCCAGGCCGAGGCGCGCAGCAGGAGGATGAGCGCGACAACAGCGCTTGCCAGCGAGGTCGGAATGCCCGACCACCAGAACGGATCGGGCTCGCCGAGGAGGGTCGTGGCCAGGCGCGCTTCGCCGCGGGCGGCCGCCACGCGGGCGCCCGCGGGGTGGCGTACGCCGGGAACCACGCGCGCCCAGGACTCGACCAAGCCTGCGCCGGCAAGAGACTGACCGTCGACCTCGAGGAGGCGATCTCCAACCGCCAGCCGCGGCCCAGCGAATTGGGTGCCATCGTTGATGGTCCCCACCACCGGGAAGTCGCGCGGGCCGGACGCGCTCGTGATCTCGAGGCCAGGGGACGTCAGGCCCGTGGTCATGCCCTCGTACACCTGCGCCGCTTGGGTGACGAGGTACAGCGGCAGCAGGGTGGCGATCAGCACCCAGTCGAGAGTCCGAAGCTCTCGCGCGTGCGGAGACACGCGCCGAGGATACTCCCGCGCGAGAGGCGGGACTCAGAAGTGATATTTGAGCTGCGCGCCCATGGTCCAGTAGTTGAAGTCGCTGAGGTCGCCGAAGCCGAAGTTGTAGGCGAACTCGGCGCCCACCGAGATGTTCCGGTTCAGGTAGCTGTCGAGGCCCAGGCCGACGCGACCCATGGCGTTGGTGGTGTCGTCGCTGAAGCCCTGGAAGCTGACCTCGCCCTGGCCGACGCCGATGCCGAGCTCGAAGTACGGCTGGAACTGCCCGGTCAGGAAGAACACCTGGCCGTTCGCGGTCAGGCTCCAGACGGTCGCCCGGAGATCGGTGGCGCCCGGAACGCTCGCGTCGAAGTTGAAGGTGTGCTCGAAGCGGCCCTCGAGCCCGAGGTGCGGGTGGAAACGCCAGTCGACGAGCATGTGGGCAGAGCCTGTGTTGTCGAAGTTGAACGGGCCGGAGTCGAAGTCCTCGCCCGCAAAGCCGACCCCCGCGCCGACTGCGACGCCGTTGCGCGCGTAGTCGTCCGCGGCGGCCGAGACGGATGCAAGCCCGAGGGCGAAGACCGACACCAGTGAGAGGATGCGCGTCATGGGAACCTCCTCCGTGTGAGTCGCTGCCGTAGCAGGATGCATGCCGATCGGCAGACCTTGGGCGCCGATTTAGGGGGGTTCCGGAGCTGCGGGAGACCAGTGATTCGTAGAATCGGCCGGGATCGACACTTTCGCGGTTCAGGCCCGGCGGCGGCGACCGACTAGGCGCTGGCGGCGAGCACGGGCGCGAGCGGCAGCGCGAAGACGTCGATGCGCTGGCTGCGGCCCCGGATCGGCACTTCCCGGCGTCGCGCGAAGTCCGCGCACACGTAGCCTGCCGCGCGCTGAGTCGCCTCGTCTATCGCGATGGACGCGCCGAGCTCACGCGTCAACGCCTGCAGCCGCGCCGCGAGGTTGGTCGTGTCACCGATCACGCTCCAGATCCAGCGGTCCGCCGCGCGGATGTTCCCGGCATAGGCGGGTCCGGTCGCGATCCCGATTCCCACGGCCAGTTCGGGCGGCGACGAGTCGACGATCTCGCGCGCAGCCTCGATCGCGTGGCGCTCCTTCTCGGCCAAGGCCTCGGGTGCGCCGAAGACCGCCATCATCCCGTCGCCGTTGAACTCGACGATCGCGCCACCGAGCCGGCGCACGATCTGGGACGTGCGCTCGGTGTGTTCGTTGACTGTCGAGAACACGTCTTCGGACGGGCGCTTCTCGGCGTAGCTCATGTAGCCGCGCAGGTCGACGAAGAGCACCGTCACCTCGCGCTCGCCGGTCTGCAGATCACGCCCGCTCTCGAGCTGCTCGGCGATCGCGCCCGGCACGTAGCGGCGCAGGCTCGCCTGCATCGCCCGCGCTTGCTGGGCCACCTCTCCGGCACCGAGCCGCTGCAGCACCTCGCCGCTCGCGCTCGCGACGGCGGCGAGCAGCGCCAGCTCGGCCGGCGTGTAGATGTCGCCCGAGCGCTTCCCGCCGAGGCATGTGAACGCCACGAGCTCACCCGCGCGCCGCAGCGGCGTGACCACCTCGGCGCCGAGCGTCGCCAGCGCCGCCCGCTCGAACGTGTCGAGCTCCGCAGTCGCCGCCAGGAGCGGGGCCGCACGTGCGGCGAGGGCATGCACGAGCACGCTGTCCGACGCGAAGGCCGGCGGCACCGCCCGGCCGCGCGCGAAGATCGGCGTGAACGCGGTGCCCTCTCGCGCGTACACGACGACCGAGTCCGGGCGCAGGAGAGTGTCGATCCTCTCTGCAGCGAGGCGCGTCATCTCCTGCGCCGTGCTGCAGCCGCCGAGGTTCGCGACCAACGCCGCGAGGCCCTCCTCGACCTCGACGCGGCTGGCGAAGAACCTTCGATCGATCCACGGCCTCAGCCAGCGATGGCCTTGCACCGCCACCGCCGCGAACCCGAGCGACAGCGCCCACTGGCTCGCCGCCGGTGAAGTCCCGACCAGCGCGCTCGCCGCTTCTGCTGCGCGCGGGATCAGCTGCAGCGAGACGCCGAGCAGCAGCACACCGAGGATCGTGAGGGAGGTCGTCGCGCTGATCAGCCGATCGATGTCGAGGAAGCGATAGCCGAGCACCGCGATCAGAATGCCGGCGGGAGGTACGGCGCCCACCGCATTGGTGAGCGCCTCTAGCATGGGGGACCTGCCACCGAGGTGAGTCGCGATGACCGCGACCGTGGCTACCACGAAGACGTACCAGCCGAAGACGACCCAGCGGATCTGGCGGCGTTCGAGCGCATCAGCGCGAACGTAGCAGCGGGTGAGGCCGACCAGGCACGAGCCCAAGGCGAGCACGATGAGCGCGATCCATGCCAGCCAAGTCGTATGGATCGGTGCCGACGACCACCCGTAGGCGGCGGTCAGCGGGAACAGGCCGAGCCAGAAGAGCCAGGGCAACGCGCGCATCCACGCGCGCAGCGGGCGCGCCGACCCAGTGAAGTCCCAGTACACCGAGACCTGCATTGCAATTCCGATCGGGAAGGTGGCGAGGAACAGGGATTGGCTGAGAACGACACTGGGGCCCGGGGGTCCGAGGTCGGTCGGATTGTTCACGATCGTCCGCCACACGCAGAGCGCGAGCGTGAAGACGAAGAAGCGGCGCACGGGTGCCCAGGCAGGGGCGCGCAACAGGAGGATTAGCGCGACGAGCGCGCCCACCAGTGAGGTCGGAATGCCCGACCACCAGTACGGATCGGGCTCACCGAGAAGGGTCGTGGCCAGGCGCTCTTCGCCGCGCGAGGCCGTGATCCGGGCTCCCGCGGGGCTGCGGACGTTGGGAATCGCCAGCGCCCAGAACTTGTTCAGGCTCGCTCCCGCGAGTGACCGACCCTCGACCTCGAGCAGACGATCCCTGACCGCCAGCCGCGGGCCAGCGAAACGTGTGCCGTCGCTGACGGTCCCCACCACGGGGAACTCGCGCGGGCCGGACGCGCTCGTGGCCTCGACCCCGGGGGCCGTCAGGCCGGTAGTCATCCCCTCGTACACCTGCGCCGCTTGCGTGACGAGGTACAGCGGCAGCAGGGTGGCGATCAGCACCCAGTCGAGAGTCCGAAGCTCTCGCGCGTACGCAGACACGCGCCGAGGATACTCCCGCGCGAGAGGCGGGACTCAGAAGTGATATTTGAGCTGCGCGCCCATGGTCCAGTAGTTGAAGTCGCTGAGGTCGCCGAAGCCGAAGTTGTAGGCGAACTCGGCGCCGGCGCGAAGACCTCGGCCCTCCCGGGCAGTGTCCGATGCGCGCGTCACCTGCCGCGCGCTTCCTGCACGGGCCTCCGGTCTGACTCGCGCAGGCGTTCCCGCGCCGTTGGCACTCGAGTTGCTCTGTGCTGCAGCCGTGGCACAACCTGCAGAGATCGCAGTGACCCCAGCCGATCCCGCAGCGAAGCCGCGCCGCGTCCCGCGCTGGACCCGTGCCCTGCCCTTCCTCATGGGCGCTCCGGAGCTCAGCCAGCGGCAGTGGGCGGTGCTGGGGCTGGTGTCGGTCGCCTCACTCTTCGATCAGTACGACCGCTCGCTGATCGGTCTGGCGCTTCCGCAGATCCAGGCGGGGCTCGGGATTCCCGAGTCGCAGGTGGGCCTGCTCGGGTCGATCGTGCGGCTGGGCTCGCTGCCCGCGCTCTTCATCGCGCTGGCGGCGGATCGGATCGGGCGGCGCCGCGCGCTGCTCGGCACGGTGCTGGCCTACACCGCGCTGACCGGCGCGACCGCGCTCGCGCCCGACCCGTACACGTACGTCTCGCTCCAGTTCCTGTCGCGCGTCTTCGGCACCGCCGAGATGCTGATCGCCGTAGTGGTGATCAGCGAGGAGCTCGGGCCCGAGGCGCGCGGCTGGGGTGTCGGCGCGTTCCTCGCGATCCAGGCCTGCGGCGTCGGGCTGGCGGCGATCCTGCTACCGCTCGCGGCGTCGTACACTGAAGGGTGGCGCGCGCTCTATCTCGTCGGACTCGGGCCGCTGCTCCTGCTCGCCTGGCTGCGGCGCAGCCTGCCGGAGACCACGCGCTTCGAAGCGCACCAGCGCTCGCTCGAGGAGCGCCACGTGCGCGAGAGCATGTTCGGCCCGCTGGTGCGGCTGGTGCGAGCGTACCCGCGCCGCTTCGCCGCGGTGTCGGCGCAGCTCGCGTTCATGGCGCTGGGCTACGCGGCCGCCGACTTCCTGGTTCCGAAGTACCTGCAGCAGGCGCACGGCTGGACGCCCGGCCAGGTCAGCACGATGTACCTGTCGGGGGGGATCCTCGCGATCGGCGGCGCGCCTCTCTTGGGGCGGCTCGGCGACCGCTTCGGGCGCCGGCCCGTCGCCCTCGCCTCCTCGCTCCTCCTGGTCGTCTGCGCGCTCGGCTTCTACAACGCCGCCGGGATCTGGCTCGTGCCGCTCTGGATCGCCGCGATCTTCGCGGTTCTGGGACACGACGCGGTGTTGTCGGCGTTCGGCGCCGAGCTGTTCCCGACCTCGCACCGCTCGACCGCCGCGGCGGGGCGCCTGATCGTCGCGACCCTGGCCGGCAGCCTGGGCATGCTGCTCGAGTCGGCGCTCTACGAGCTCACGGGCTCGCACTGGCAGGCGGTGTCGCTGCTCTTGCTGGTCGCGCTCGGATCTCCGGTCGTCATCTGGGCGACCTTCCCCGAGACCGCGGGCAAGAGCCTCGAAGAGATCTCTCCCGAACGCAACGAACTCGAGACAGGAGGAAGCCATGAATCTGCGCACGCGCATCGATAGAGTCTGGATGGCCGCGCGAGGCGCGGCGCTCCTCGCCGCGGAGCGGCTCGAGACCGGGATCGGGTTCAATCCGATCGACCCAGAACTGCGCCGCGATCCCTACCCGTTCTACGCGCGGCTGCGCACGGTCGATCCGTTCCACCGCTGCCGCAACGCCGACGGTTGGGTGCTGTCGCGCTACGAGGACGTCCTGGCGGTCCTGCGCGACCCGGCCTTTTCAGCCGACGAGCGCACCCAGCGCCGCTTTCCGCGCATGCGCGCACAGCTGCTGCGCGCCGGCCTGCCCGACCCTTACGCCGACCGCCGCGGCTCGATGCTGCGGCTCGATCCGCCCGACCACACGCGGCTGCGGGGGCTCGTTGCGAAGGCATTCACGCCGCGCGCCGTCGAGCGCATGCGGCCGCGGATCGAGGCGATCCTGAAGGAGCTGGTCGAGGCGCGGCCCGGGCGCGGGCCGATGGAGCTCGTGACCGAGCTCGCCGCGCCGCTGCCGGTGCGCGTGATCGCCGAGATGCTCGGTATTCCGCCCGAGGACCACGAGCAGTTCCGGCGCTGGTCGAACGCCGCGATCGGTGCGATCGGCGACGGCGGGATCGAGGAACGACTCGAGGCGCAGCGCGCGACGGACGAGCTGCAGGAATACTTCGACGCGATCGCAGCCGCGCGTCGCGTCGCTCCGCGCGACGACCTGATCAGCGCGCTGGTTGCGGCCGAGGAGGCGGGCGACAAGCTGCACCGAAACGAGCTGTTCTCGACGCTCACGCTGCTGCTGATCGCGGGCAACGAGACGACCACCAACCTGATCTCGAACTCGGTGCTCGCGCTGCTGCGCAACCCCGAGCAGCTCGAGCTCCTGCGGCGCGCTCCGGAGCGGATCCCAGACGCCATCGAGGAGCTGCTGCGCTACGACAGCCCGGTGCAGATGACCTCGCGCATGGCCACGCGCGACTGCGTGTTCCAGGGTCACACGCTCCGGAAGGGCCAGAACCTGGTGCTGATCCTGGGCGCGGCCAACCGCGACCCCGCCGCCTTCGAGGAGCCCGACAAGCTCGACGTCACCCGGCGCGACGTGCGCCACCTGTCGTTCAGTCACGGGATCCACTTCTGTCTGGGCGCGCAGCTCGCGCGGCTCGAGGCGGGCCTGGCGCTGGAGGCGCTGCTGACCCGGTTCCCGCGCTTCACGCTGCTGCCGCAGGAGATCCCCTGGAGCACCAACACCATTCTGCGTGGGCCCAAAGCGCTCTGGCTCGACCTCTAGCGCGCGCTACCCTTCGGCCCGATGGGGATGAGGGGTTTCGCGCTGTGCGCGCTCGTGTGGGCCGCAGCCGGCTGCACGACCACCTCGGGTCGGCTGCTCGAGGACGTTGGCGCGCACGTGTACCTGAGCGAGGGGAACTACCGGGTGCTGCGCCAGCACGTAGTCGGTGAGAGCACGGGCGTCTACATCCTCATGTTCATCCCGGTCACGGCGGCGAGCTACAACGAGGCGAAGGGAGCGATGTACAAGGCGCTCGGCGAGCCGGTGACGGGCCGCTCTATCGCGCTTACGAACCAGACCGAGGACCTCACCGAGTTCAACGCGCTGATCTATTCGACCCGGACGATCACGCTCTCGGCCGACTTCATCGAGTTCAACGACCCGAACGGGAACAAGCCGCTGCGGCCGATCGGCTCGCGCTAGTTCTTTCCGAGCAGCTTCTCGAGCGTGACCGCGTTCGCATCCTCGCGTTCGGCCGCGGCCAGCAGCTCGTCGCGCGTCTTCGCGTCCGTGGTCGCGGCCGCCAGGTTGCGGTAGAGCGCGCCGCCGGCGCGCTCGAGCGAAGCCAGCAGCAGCTCCTGCTCCTGCACTGACTTGCCCGCGAACAGCGCGGCCATCTGCTCGGCCGGCGCGGGCGTGCGCTCGAGCACGGCCTGCGTCTGGGTCACGAGCGCCAGCAGCTTCCCGTCCGGGCCGGTGACCCGCGTCTGCCACACCATCGTGCGTCGGCCGCGGTGCAGCGGCGTGCAGTCGCCGGTGATCTCGGTGCCCGCGCGCCCCGCCGCCAGGAAGTTCGTCTTCGACTCGATCGTGGTGGTCGAGTCCCCGTTCTGGAGATTTTGCGCCGTGGCCACGGCGCCGAGCGTGTCGGCGAAGGCCATGATCGCGCCGCCGTGGAGGACGCCCGGGATCGTGCAGAGCCGCTCCTCGACCGCGAGGCTCGCGCGCACGCGCTCCTTGGAGACCTCGAGGAAGCGGATCCCGAGAGTTCCGGGCAGGAGTCCCTTGAACAGCTCTTCGTACTTCGCGGCGTCCGTCATGGCGTTCTTTCTACGGTGCCGGGCCGCCGCGAGCAAGGCGCCAGATCGGCGCTTCCGAGGGGAGCCAGTCCTAGACGACTCCGTCCCGGCGCAACGCCGCGATTGCTTCGGCCGAATAGCCGAGCGCGCCGAGGATCTCGTCCGTGTGCTCGCCGAGCTGCGGCGCGCGCGCGCGGATGCCGGCGGCGCTCTCGGAGAAGCGGATCGGCGTGTCGGAGATCGGCGCGTCGACCGGCAGACCCGGGAAGGCGCGGTCGCGCAGGATCTGCGCCGCGCGCACGTGCGGATCGTCGAGGGCTTGCTGCGGCGAGTAGATCGGTCCCGCGGGGATGCCCGCGGCTTCGAGCGCCCCGAGCGCCTCGGCCGAGCTGCGCGCCGCGCACCAGCGGCCCATCCGCTCGGAGAGCAGCGCGCCGTTGTCGCCGCGCGCGGGATCGCTCGCGAAGCGCGGGTCGGCGAGCAGCTCCGTCGCGCCGACCAGCTTGCACCAGCGCTCGAAGAGCGGCTGGCCGATCACCTGCGCCAGGATCCAGCCGTCCGCGGTGCGGAAGGCGTCGCTCGGGCCGGCGATCTGGCTGCGGTTCGACGAGGCGACCCGGTCGAGCTTCCGGACCCGCTGCTCGACCAGCGCCGAGTTCGAGACCGTGAGCGCGGTCTGCAGGAGCGACGCTTCGACGTGTTGGCCGCGGCCGGTGGCGCGGCGCGCGTAGAGCGCCGCGACCGTCGCGAGCGCCGCGTTGGTCGCGGTGCCGAAGTCGACCCACGGCACGTAGGCCTTCATCGGCTCGCCGGGATGTCCCGACAGGTACATCGAGCCCGACATCGCCTGGCCGATCCCATCGAAGCCGAGCCTGCGCTCGTACGGTCCGCCGGAGCCGAAGGCCGAGATCGTGGTGAGCACGACGGCCGGGTTCAGCGCCGACACCGTCGGCCAGTCGAGCCCCATCGCCGCGAGCGACTGCGGCGGCAGGTTCGCGATCACCACGTCGCTCTGCGCGAGCAGCCGCCGCACCACCTCGCGCCCCGCGGGCTTCATCGGGTCGAGCGTCATGCCGCGCTTGTTCCGGTTGGCCTGCAGGTAGAGCGCGCCCTCGCCGCCGTCGGCGACGGGGCCGACGAAGCGATCCTCGCTGCCCGCGCGCTTGTCGACCCGGATCACCTCGGCGCCGAGGTCGCCGAGCAGCGCCGCGCACCACGGGCCCGCGATGTAGCGCCCGAAGTCGAGGACCCGGATCCCGTCGAGCGCGCCGGCCATCCGCGACGCCGCGCTAGATGCGCGCGAACGGCGCCGGCAGGCCGGCGACGTCGCTCCGGGTGCGGAAGATCGAGCCGCCGCGCTGCGGATCGACGGCGTTGTCGGCGCTCACCACGTACAGGTCGCGCAGGTCGGCGCCGCCGAAGCACAGGCTCGTGACGGCGCGCGCCGGCACGTCGATGCGGGCGTCGGGCCTCCCGTTCGGCAGGTAGCGCTGCACGGCGCCCGCCTGGTACAGGGCGACCCAGATCCCGCCCTCGGCGTCGACCGCGAGCCCGTCGGGCCCGCCCTCGACGCGGATCGGTGTCTGCGGCGTCGCGCGGCCGCGCCGCATCCAGCTCGTGCACGAGGACACAGGCCTGCGCGGTGTCGCAGTGGTAGATGCGCCGGCCGTCGGGCGAGAAGCCGATGCCGTTGGTCAGCGAAACGCCGCCGTAGAGCAGCGTGCCCTTGCCCTTCGCCGTCGATGCGCCAGCACTCCCCAGTCACGCGCTCGCCCTCGAACTTGAACGGGTCTGACTTCATCGTGCCGGTGTACACGCGGCCCCGCGCGTCGGTGAACAAGTCGTTGAAGCCCGGGGCGTCGTCGCGGGCGAACAGGATCCGGGTCGCGCCGTCCTTCACGTGGCAGATGTTCTTGCCCGAGATCACGACCCCGCCGTCCGCGTGGAGCGCGATCCCGCCCACCCCGCGGCGCTTGGGCACGACGGTGTCGATCGTCCCGTCCGGCCGCCGGCGGAACACGCCGCCGTTGGTCACGTCGCTGAAGTACAGATTCCCGGCGCCGTCGGCGCGCGGCCCCTCGATCAGTCCGTACCCGTAGGCGAGCGTCTCGAACTTCTTCATGAGGCGCATTCTACGCCTTCAGCTGTAGCGGTCGTTTCTCCAGGGGTGGGCCGTGTTCGAGTAGCCGCGCAGCTCCCAGAAGCCCTTCCGGTCCTGCTTCAGGAACTCGAGGCGGCAGACCCACTTCGCGCCCTTCCAGGCGTAGAGCTGCGGCGTGATCACGCGCACTGGCCCGCCGTGCTCGCTCGCGAGCGGCTCGCCGAACACGGTGTGCGCGAGCAGCACGTCGTCCTTCAGCGCCTCGGCGAGCGGCAGGTTGGTGTCGTAGCCATCGGAGCCGTGGCAGACCACGTGGGTCACCGCGTCGTCGGGCTCGACCAGCGCGGCGACGGTCGCGAGGCGCACGCCGCGCCAGGGGATGTCGAGCTTCGACCAGCCGGTCACGCAGTGGAAGTCGGAGGTGTCGTCGACCTGCTCGAGCTCGAGGAGGCCGTTCCAGTCCAGCGTCGTCGGCCGGCGCACCGCGCCGTCGAGCGCCAGCCGGAAGCTCGCGCGGGTGACGCTCGGGCGCGGCGCCGAGGTCGAGCACCGGCCACTTGCCCGGCGCGGTCGGCGTCTGGTCGACGGGGACCTGCGGCATGCCGTGGCGGTTCTTCGGGCCGCTCCCGAGCGGGCGCGCGTCGGCGACCGACGGGGTGGCCTGCATCTTGCCGAGGAAGCGCTCGCGCAGGCGCAGCCGCGCCGCGACGATCTCCTCGCGCGTGGGCTTACGGCTCATCGCGTGCGGGCGGCGGCGGCGGAGTCTTCGAGTCCTTGCGGTGTCCGTAGACGCGGACTCGCTCCATCCTGAAGTAGCTGTAGATCCGGAGGGTCGTGATGTCGGCGTAGTAGACCTCGTCGAAGCCGACCTCCTCGCCGAGCCCGCCGATCGAGTTGTCGCCCCAGTCGAGGCGCACGTAGTACTGCAGCTGGAACACGCTGCCCGAGTTGTTCTGCCCGTCGACGACCGGCGTCCGGTGGAAGTTCGTGGTCAGCGGTTGGGTCGCGTAGCTGAACAAGATCCCCGTGGGTCCCGACGGGCGCGCGCAGCCGCTCGCGATCGCGACCGCAAGCGCAGCGGCGATTCGCAGCTCACTCCCCATAGAGGATCGTGGTCTGGGTCGCGTAGACGCCGAAGAGGATCACGAACGTTTCGCTGTCGGCGTGGTTGATGATCCGGAGGCCCCCTTGCTGCGCGGCGGCCTGCGTACCGGCGTCTCCCCAGGCGACCGCCCACAGCACGCTCTGCCACTGCGCCCTGCCGATCTTGTCGCCCAGCTGCGTCCGGTCGAGATCGATGTCGAGCGGTGTCTGGATGTGCGTGTAGAGACAGCCGCTGAACAGTGGCACAGCCAGCAGAACCAGCCCGAGAAGCCTGCGCATCACGATCCCCCCAATCGAAGTCGGGGGAACGTAGCAAGCTCAGGCGCTGCCGACCTCCGGCACGATCCGGAACGTCGACTGCGGCGCGTGGAAGCCCTGCAGCTCGAGCTCGCCCACTGGCTCGAACGGCAGCAGGTGGCGCAGCTCTCCGTGTACGGCGGCGCTGACCAGGATCTCGCCGCCCTTCGCCGCGTCGGAGAGGCGCGCGGCGAGGTTGGTCACGTTGCCGATCACGCCGTAGTCGCGCCGGCCCTCGTAGCCGATGAAGCCGCAGGTCGCGTAGCCGGTGTGGATGCCCATGCCCGCGTCGATCCGATAGCGCCGCTGCGCCCAGCGCGGGCGCAGGGCCGCGATGTCCTGGTGCATGGCGAGCGCCATCCGCACCGCGCGCTCGACGTGGTCGGGCTGCTCGACGGGATCGTTGAAGAACACCATGAAGCCGTCCCCGGCGAAGCGCTCGAGCGTGCCTGCGAACTCCGAGACGCGCTTGCCCATCGCGGAGTGGTACTCGGCCAGGGTCGCCATCACCTCTTCGGGCTCGAAGCTCTCCGAGAAGCTCGTGAAGCCGCGCAGGTCGGCGAAGAAGACGGTGACGATCTTGCGCTGCGAGCGCAGCTCGCGCGCTCCCCCGCGCGCCATGACCTGCTCGATGACCTGCGGCGGGAAGAAGCGCCCGAGCTCGGCGAACTCGAGCTCGCGCGAGCGCAGCCGCTCGGTCGCCTCGATCCGGATCAGCGCCTGCACCGCCTGCTGCGCGATGGTCTGCAGCACCTCGAGCTCGAGCCGCTCCCAGGCGTCGCCGCGCTCGCGCGCGCCGAGCGCGAGGCCGCCGATCACGCGGCCGTCGCGCGAGATCGGCAAGCAGCGCGTCCGCGCCGAGCCGCTCGAAGCACGCGTAGCACTCGCGCTTGATGTTCACGAACTGCGGCTCGACGGCGATCTGGTCGCGGAAGATCTCCTTGCGGAGCGTCATCATCAGCTGCACGAGAGCCTCGAGCGCGAGCGGCCGCTCCTCGGAGCGCGCGCGGCCGCTCACCAGCTCGCTCGGACCCGCGGTGCCTGCGAACAGGAACGCCGAGCCGCCGCGCACGTCGGCGAGCCGACCCGCCGCCTCCGCGAGCACGTCGAGCACGCCCTTCGCGTCGGTGGCCGCGGCCATGTCCTCGCCGATCTTGCGCACGATCTCGGGCAGGCGCAGGCGCTGCGGATAGAGCCAGGCGTTCAGGAGCGCCTCGAACTTCGGCCAGACGTAGAGCAGCGGCAGCAGCAGGAGCGCGACGAGATACGGCGAGACCGAGACCAGCGCGACCGCGAACACGGTGAGCGCGCTGACCGCCGCGGCGTAGACGACGCCGCGGCGCGCGGCGACCCGCGCGTTCAGGAGCTCGTGGCGCAGGGTCGTGCGCGCCAGCGCGAGCAGCAGGATCGACACCGACCAGTACGCGACCCGGATGTCGAGCACGTGCACGCCGGTGGTCGCCTGCACGAAGCGCACGAACGCCGGCAGCGAGCCGCCCAGCAGCACGCCGCCCAGCAGGATCCGCGCGCGCTGGGCCACCAGCGGGTCCTCGGTGCGCATCGCGAGCGCCGCGCAGCGCCCGACGAAGTAGAGCGTCACCGCGAGGAGCAGGCTCGTGTCGAAGATGCCGAGGTAGCGGGTCGGGCCCGCGAACTCGGTCGCCCAGCCGGCGATCTGCACGCCCGCGTGAACGAGCCCGAGCCCGTAGATCCAATAGAGGACGCGCGGCGGCTTCTTCAGCAGGAGCGGGTGGACGACCGGGAACGCGAGGCCCGCGTGGATCGGCACCGCGGCGAGCAGGCCGAGCATGATGCGGTAGTAGATCGCGTAAGGCGCCTGCGCCTGCCCGACACCGGAGAGGATCATCGACAGGAAGCCGCCGCCCACCGTGCACAGGGCGAGCAGCGCCCAGCTCTCCGGCACCCACGGGCGGAGCTGGAACGTGACCGCGCCGACCATGAAGAACAGGAAGCCGAGCGCGAGCACGCCGCCTTCCGAGTAGACCACGTCGCCCAGGCGCAGCTCGCGCACGGCGATCGACAGCTTCGCGACGTCGCCCCCGGGACGCTGCACCACGATCTCGTTCGACTCGCCCTCGCCCATCCGCAGGCGCGGCCACACCTGCTCGCGAATCGAGCGCTCGTCGGTCTTCTGGCCGTTCACCTCGAGCAGGCGCGCGCCACCGCGCAGCCCCAGGTCCGCCGAGTCGCGCCGCGACGGCGAGATCTCGAGCGCGTCCATGACGAAGCCGACGTCGGGCCGGCCGATCCGCTGCAGCTTGTCGGCCGCGGCGAGCAGGAGGCCGATCGCATAGAGCGCGACGAGCGCGGTGTAGAGCGCCTTCTGCCGTCCCGTGCCGTCGCGCCAGCGCATCCGACTAGCTACGCTCGCTTGCAGCTCGCTGCGCGCGCCTGCGGCGCTTGCGGCCTCGCTCGCCGACATCGGACCGCAGGCCGATGTCCCGCGGTGGGCCCTCGCTCGGCCTCACACAGTGGCCTCGCCAGCGGCCTTCTTGGTGGGAGTCTGGTTGCTCCGCATGTTGTACGGCGTGGTGTCGATCTCTTCGAGCTCGATCTTCCCGGCCAGCACGCCCCGCTTCCACTCCTGGTGCGCGGGCTCGTCGGCCTGGAACTCGGGCATGACCTCGCGCGCGAAGAGCTCGAGCGAGCTGCAGATGTCCTCGTGCGTGTTCTTGCCGGCCTGGTTGAGCAAGATCACCTGGTCCACGTTCGACTCGCGGAACTTGCGCAGCCGCTGGCGCAGCGTCTCGGGCGAGCCGATCAGCCCGCCGCCGCGCTGGGCCTTCTCGCCGGCCGGGGTCTCGCGCCACTTCGCGTACTCGTCCCACAGGTTCACGCTGTTGGGCACCACCGGCCCGTGGCTGTTGTAGAAGCCGAGCGCGAACTGGAAGAACGTCCAGCCCTCGGCCATGCGGATCGCCTCCTCGTCCGTGGGCGCGCACATGAAGCCGCACACGATCGCGATCTGCGGGTTGGTCGGGTGCTCGACGAGCAGCTCCCGGTGCTTCACGAACGCGTTGTAGTACGCGTGCACCCACGCCTGCGCGGCTTCGGCCGACACGAACTGGAAGCCGAGCGCGCCCATCCCGCGCATGCCCGCCATGCGGATCGTGTCGAGCTGCGAGCACGCGACCCAGAGCGGCGGATGCGGCTTCTGCAGGGGCTTGGGCACGACGTTGCGCAGCGGGAAGTCGAAGTACTTGCCGTGGTACTCCCAGCCCTCCTTCGAGAACATCGGCAGGAGCGCCTTCACGGCGTCCTCCCACACGTCGCGCTTGTCGCGGAAGCGGCGGTCGAAGGGGTGGAGCTCCGTCACGCTCGAGCCCTCGCCCAGGCCGAGCTCGACCCGGCCGTTCGAGACGAGGTCGAGCGTGGCCACGCGCTCGGCGACGCGCGCCGGGTGGTTCGTGGTGAGCTGCACGATCCCGTGCCCGAGGCGGATGCGCTTGGTGCGCTGGCTCGCCGCAGCCAGGAACACTTCCGGGGCCGAGGAGTGCGAGTACTCCTCGAGGAAGTGGTGCTCCACCTCCCACGCGTAGTCGTAGCCGAGCCGATCCGCGATCTCGATCTGGTCGAGAGCGTTCTGGATGAGCTGGTGCTCGCTGTCGGCGTGCCACGGCCGCGGCAGCTGGTGCTCGTAGAAGATCCCGAACTTCATCGTCCCTCCTGGCTTGCGCTGTCGCCATCTTACCGGAGCGACGGACCGCCCCGCCGGTTCGCGGTCTCACGCCCGCGCACGGCCTGCCGATGAGTGATGCCGATCCTTCAGCGGAGGTCCTCCATGGTGAATCTGCGCTCTCGCTCTCGCGCCGCTCTGGCGGCGCTGTCGCTGGTGCTGGTCGCCGTGTGCGCGGGCGCCTCGGCCGCCGGCGACCCGGTCCCGGTGGCCGACGGAGTCGCCGCCTGCTCGTGGCTGAAGCTCAAGGCGAAGGCGTCCGGCTACGAGGTCGAAGCCGCCAGCGCGGGGCTCGGTCCCAAGCGCGGGGTGTCTGCGACCTGCTACCTGCAGCTCATGTTCACGGCCGCAGACGGGGCGAATCCGCACGGGCGCTACGGCGGACCGATCCTGTGTCAGGTCGACTTCGAGACCTGGGAGATGAGCAGCGTCGGCGAAGGCTTCGACGGCAAGGCGCTCGGCGACGGCAACGTGCTCGGCATCGAGGACTTCATGACTTTCAAGAACGAAGCCGGCGACATCATCACCGGCTTCACGTCGAATCGCCTGACGATCTCCATCAACAAGAAGACCGGCGAGTTCAAGAAGGCGACGTTCACAACGTTCTCGGGCGAGCTCCTTGCGGGCTCGCTGTTCAACGAGACCCCCGCTCCGATCTTCGGCGGCTTCGTTGCGAAGGGCAGCACCGTGCCGGAGGCGAAGGTGCCCGAGGAAGCGCGCGCGCTCGTCGCGGGGACGGCCTGCGGGACGGCGCTTTAGGGGCCGGCGTCGCGCCCCGCCGCCTAGTCGCCGGCTGTCGCGGTCCAGGCACGGCTCGCAGATCACTGGGCCGGCGCCCGAAGGGACGCCCAGTCCTAGGTACGCGGCGTCGCCGCGGCGCATCGCGCGGCCGCAGCCCGAGCAGGTCTTCGCGGCGTTCAGCACCACGGGCTGCCAGGCGGAGACGTCGGGGAACTCGCGCAGCGGCTCTGCGGCGGGGCGCGGCGGCTCGGGCGGGCGCACGGGTCGCTCCGGCGGGACGTCGACCACGCGCTCGCGCGCGGCCTCGGTGCGGCGGCGCCAGCGGTTCTCGAAGCGGCGCCCGAAGTCGGTCGCCTCCTCCACCACGTCCTCGACCAGCTCGCCGACGTTCTCGGTCACGGCCTCGACCACGTCGAAGACATCCTCGAGCACGTTGCGGACCAGGTTGGACACAGGAACCCGCAGCCGGCGGGCTGCGTCCTGAAGGGCTTCGTCCAGCTCGTCCGAGACTCGCGTGTGCAACACCCTCTCCTTCCTCTGGCGGCGGCGCCGCTCTCGGTCGTCCGAAGAATCCATGTGTGCCACTGTATCACGATGTATCACGCAGTCCAGAGAAAAATTGGACGTGGCAAGATTTCTTCATGCGCGCGGTCGTCATGCGAGACAAGAAGCTCCTGGTCGACTCGTTCCCCGACCCCGAGCCGGCGCCGGGCGAGGTCCTGGTCAAGACCCTGGCCTGCGGGATCTGCGGCTCCGACCTGCACGCCCTGAAGCACGCCGAGCAGATGGTCGCGAACTCGAAGGAGGCCGGCGCGCCGTTCGTGATGGACCTCTCCCGGGACATCGTGATGGGCCACGAGTTCTGCGCGGAGGTGCTCGACTACGGCCCGAACACGCCCAAGCGCTTTCCGGCCGGGACCCGGGTCTGCTCGATGCCGACCCTGATCCGCGGCATGCGCATCGAGACGGTCGGCTACTCGAACGACTTCCCCGGCGGCTACAGCGAGCGGATGATCCTGAACGAGGCCCTGCTGCTGCCCGTGCCCAACGGGCTCTCCCCCGAGCACGCGGCGCTGACCGAGCCGATGGCCGTCGGGCTACACGCGGTGGTGAAGGCCAACCTCGCCGCGAGCGACGCGCCGCTGGTCGTCGGCTGCGGGCCGGTCGGGCTGGCGGTGATCGCGGCGCTGAAGCTGCGCGGCGTCGGGCCGATCATCGCCGCCGACTTCTCGCCCATGCGCCGCAAGCTGGCCGAGGGACTCGGGGCGGATCACCTGATCGACCCGCGCGCCGGCTCGGCGTACGCGGAGCTGGCGCGGATCGCCGCCGGCCGCAGCGCGGTGATCTTCGAGTGCGTGGGCGTTCCGGGGATGCTGCAGGAGATCCTGCGCGGCGCGCCGATCGGCGCGCGCGTGGTGGTCGCGGGCGTGTGCATGGAGGACGACCTGATCCGGCCGATGCTCGCGATCTCGAAGGAGATCGCGCTCCAGTTCGTGCTCGGCTACCTGCCCAACGAGTTCGCCGACACGCTGACCGCGATCGCCGACGGGAAGATCGACGTCGCTCCGCTGATCACCGGCCGGGTCGGGCTCGACCGCGTGCCGTGGGCGTTCGAGGAGCTCGGCAAGCCCGACGCGCACGCGAAGATCCTGGTGGAACCCGCGCGCGCATGAGTGGACCGCTGCGCCAGCTGGCCCCGGACTTGTGGGTCGCCGAGCACAGCTTCAAGAACGGCCCCTTCGAAGTCGGGACGCGCATGACCGTGATCCGACTGCGCGACAGCGGTCTGTTCGTGCACTCGCCGGTGAGGCTCGACCACCCGCTGCGCGCAGCACTCGACGCGCTCGGCCCCGTTCGCGCGGTGGTCGCGCCCAATCGCGCGCACCACCTGTTCGCCTCGGACTACCTGACGGGCTATCCCGACGCGCGACTGTATGCCGCGCCAGGTCTGCCCGAGAAGCGGCCCGACCTGAAGTTCGCAGCCGAGCTCAGCGACGACGCGCCCGACGCCTGGAGCGCCGACATCGAGCAAGTGCTGTTCCGCGGTGCACCGACCTTGAACGAAGTGGTGTTCTTCCACCCCGCGAGCCGCACGCTCGTGTGCACCGACCTCGCTTTCAACATCCAGCGCGGCCAGACGGCCGGCGTCACGAGGTTGTTCTTCCGCGCGATCGGCGCCGAGGGCCACTTCGGCCCGCACCGCTTGATCCGGCGCTTCTTCATCCGCGACCGCGCCGCCGCACGCGACTCGATTCAGCGTATTCTTCGCTGGGACTTCGACCGCATCACCGTCACGCACGGCGACGTGCTGGAGCGCGGCGGCCACGAGGCCATGCGCGCGGCGTACGCCTTTCTCGGCTGATCCGAAAGACAAGAAGGGGAACCATGACTCGCCTTGCAGCTCTCGTCGTCGTCACGTTGGTGCTCAGCGGCTGCGAGTGGGCGCATCGCGTGATGGAGCCGGCGCCGGCGCCCAACGTCGGCTGGGATCCGGAAGAGAGTCATCTGAAGTACGAGAAGAAGATTCCGCTCAACGCGGTCTGGTGGGACCAGAAGACCGACTTCTCGAAGTACAAGAAGATCTACGTCGCACCGGTGGACACGACCACGTCCTGAAGATGGACTTCTGGCAGAAGCTCTCGATGGGCGCGAAAGAGCTGGGCCCCGACCTCGCGAAGTGCGCGATGATCTTCCACGACGCGGTGCACGACGCGTTCAAGAACGACCCGAAGCACCACTTCACCGTCGTCGAGACGCCGGACGACCAGACGCTGATCGTCGAGCTCGCGATCACCGAATTGACGCCGAACAAGCCGTGGCTGAACGCGATCGCAGTCTCGTCGTTCGCCGCGGGCCCGCTGCTCGGCTTCTCCGCGGGCACCGCCGCGACCTGAACGAGCACGGCAGCGTCGCGTTCGAGGGCCGCACCCGCGACGGCAAGAGCCAACCAGATCAACGCGATGGCGAAGGACCACGAGAACGGCAAGATCCGCGTCGTCGACTTCGAGTCGTTCACCTGGTACGGCCAGGCGCCGGGCATCTTCCGCGACTGGGCGGAGCTGTTCGTGAAGATCGCCGACGCGCCCGCGGGCTCGACGGTCGAGCCGGACAGCTTCTTCGAGCTCAAGCCCTGGTAGCGCGGAGAGGGACTCAGCGCTTGCGCGCCTTGGCGCTCTTCGGCGCTTTGGCGCGCTCGCCTTCCTTCACCCGGTAGTCGCCGAAGGGCGCGTCGCGCTGCTGCAGCGCCTGGGTGAGTCCCTGCTCGCGCATCTTCGCGAGGAACTCGTGCATGCTCTTCTGGTGCGTGCCGAGCGCGCACAGCTCCGAGCCCGCGCGGATGCCGGTGTGCAGCCCCATGATCTCCATCTGGCGGTGCACGACCCGCTTGTTGAGCTGCACCAGATCCATGGGCACCGTCGCGATGCGCTGCGCGATCTCGAGCACGCGCGCCTCGAGCTCCGGCTCCGGGAACGAAGCGTTGGCCCAGCCGAGCTGCGCCGCCTCCACGCCGTTGATCGAGTCGCCGGTGAGCATCATCTCCATCGCCTTGCGCATGCCGACGAACCAGGCGTGGAAGTGGTTGTCGGGCACGCCGAAGCGCACGGCCGGGTAGCCCATCTGCGCGTCGTCGGCCATGTAGACGAGGTCGCAGCAGGTCGCGAGCTCGCTGCCGCCGGCGAGGCAGTAGCCGTGCACCTGCGCGATCACCGGCTTGCCCAGCTCCCAGATGCTCATCCAGCCCTGGGTGACGTGTCGCGGCCAGTGCCCGTCACCGCCCGGTGTGTACCAGGGGAACTCCTGGCCCTCGTTGCCGCCGCCGAGCTCGTAGCCCGACGAGAAGCACTTCCCCGCACCGCGCACGATCATCACGCGCACGTCCGGATCCTGGTCCGCCGCGCGCAGGCTCTCGACGATTGCGCCGCGCAGCGCGTGGTTGAGCGCGTTGCGCTTCTCGGGGCGGTTCAGGGTGACGCGCCGTACGTGCGGCGCGGGATCGTCGACCAGAACCACGTCCTCGGCCACTAGCGAACCTCCTTCAGTGCGGCGAGCGCGCGCTTGGGCGCGACCAGCCGCCACGATTCCAGTACCAGCTCCGCGACCTCTTCCCAGTCGACCGGCGGGCGGTCGAGTCGGATCCCGATCCAGCCGCTCGGCCCGACGTAGGGCGGACGGAAGAAGATCTTCGGATTCGCCTCGATCAGCATCGCCTGCGCGCCGGGCGCGGCCGGGCACCAGATGCCGACGATGCCGTCGCGGTGGTGGTCGTCCGCGAACATCGTGAACACCTTGCCGCCCTTGCCCGCCTTCGCGCCGACGAACCAGGTCGGCTCGCCGTGCGAGAGCCGCTCGCTCGACTCGGGCAGCGCCAGGCAGATCTTGCGCACGCGGGCGATCAGGCGCTCGACGGCCTTCGAGTGGATCTTGACCGGATGCACGCGCGACTCAGCCGAGGGCCTTCTCGATCGCGGCCACGAGCTCCGGCGCATCCGGCGCGACGCGCGGGTTGAAGCGCGCGACCACGTTGCCCTGCTTGTCGACCAGGAACTTTCCGAAGTTCCACAGGATGTCGCCGGGACCGTCGGGCTGGGTCGGCTGCGAGGTGAGCCACTGGTAGAGCGGCGCGCGCTTGGCGCCGTTCACGTCGATCTTCGCGAACAGCGGGAAGCTGACGCCGTAGTTGCGGTCGCAGAACTCCGCGGATCTCCTCCGGCGCTGCCCGGCTCCTGGCCCGCGAACTGGTTGCACGGGAAGCCCAGCACCTCGAAGCCGCGCTTTCCGTAGGTGTCGTGGAGCTTCTGCAGGCCCGCGTACTGCGGCGTGAGCCCGCACTTCGAGGCGACGTTCACGACGAGCACCGCCTTGCCCTTGTAGGCCGAGAGGCTCTCCTCCTTGCCGTCGAGCGTGGTCTGTTTGAAGTCGTGGAGGGTGGTCACTGGGGGGGTCTCCTCTATTCGCCCGCGATGGTCATGCGCGCAATGCGCAGGGTCGGCGCCGCGGTCGAGCCGAGCCACAGGAGGTCGTTCGCGATCGCGTCGATGTCGCGCAGCATCTGGCCGAGATTGCCGGCGATCGTGATCTCTTCGACCGGAAACGCGAGCTCGCCGTTCTCGATCCACATGCCCGAAGCGCCGCGCGAGTAGTCGCCGGTGACCGGGTTGAAGCCCTGGCCGATGAGCCCGGTGACGTAGAGCCCGCGCTTCGTGCTCGCGATCAGCTCCTCGGGCGTCTGCGTGCCGGGCTCGAGCCAGAGGTTCGTGGTGGTCGCGCCGCCGAAGCGCGCGGCGCTCCCGGTCGAGCGCAGACCGAGCTTGCGCGCGGAGTAGGTGTCGAGCACGTAGCTCGCGAGCCGGCCGTTCTGCACCAGCACGTTCCGCCGCGAGGGCAGGCCCTCGCCGTCGAACGGGCCGGCTGCCGAGTCCGCCCTTCCGCAGCGGATCGTCGATGATCGTGACCCCGGAGCTCGCGACCGCGAGCCCGAGCTTGCCGGCGAGGAAGCTCGCGCCGCGGTAGATCGCGTAGCCGCTCGCGCAGCCGGCCAGCGCGCGCACGAGGCCCGGCGCGGTGACGGCGTCGAAGATCACCGGCGCCTCGCAGGTCGGCACCTTGCGCGCGCCCAGCCGGCGCAGCGCGCGCTCGGCCGCGCGCCGGCCCACGCTGTCCGCGGGCTCGAGCCCGTCCCAGCGGCGCGACGACGAGAACCACGCGTCGCGCTGCATGCCCGACTCGCCCTTCGCGAGCGACTCGGCGACCAGCGAGTGGCGCGCCGACGCGTATTCGCCGACGAAGCCCGCGCTGTTGCCGTAAGTGACCGAGCCGTAGGACGAGTCGACCTGCGAGCCCTCGGAGTCGCCGATGCGCGGATCGAAGGCGTGCGCCGCCGACTCCATCTCCCGAGCCGCCGCGATCCGGGTGGCGGGCTCGAACGGGCGATCGCGCGGCTCGAAGAGCTCGAGGTCGGGCAGCTCGCCGGCGAAGCCGCCGTCCGGCAGGCCCGCGCACGGGTCGGGCGCGGTCGCGCGGGCGAGCGCCACCGCGTCGGCCGCCGTCCGCGCGATCACCTCGCGCGAGAGGTCCTGCGTGCGGGTCGACGCAGAGGACAAGCCCCAGCGCCCGCCGTAGAACACGCGGATGCCGAGCCCGCGCTCGCGCGACTGCTTCACGAAGTCGATCTCGCTGCCGCGCACGCGCGACTCGAACGACTCGCTCTCGGAGAGCGCCACGTCCGCTTGATACGCGCCCGCCGCGCGCGCGCTCGCGATCGCATGCGAGACGAGGTCCGCCGCCGTCTCCACGCTAGCCCTCGGTCCCGCCGACGGTGATGCCGTCGATGCGCAGGGTCGGCATGCCGACGCCGACCGGCACGCCCTGCCCGTCCTTGCCGCAGGTGCCGATGCCCGGGTCGAGCTTCATGTCGCTGCCGATCTTGCTGACCCGCGTGGAGCACGTCCGGCCCGTTCCCGATCAGTGTCGCCCCACGCACCGGCGCGCCGATCTTGCCGTCCTCGATGCGGTACGCCTCGCTCGCCGAGAACACGAACTTGCCGTTGGTGATGTCGACCTGGCCGCCCGCGAACGAGACCGCGTAGAGCCCGTTCTTCACCGAGCGCACGATCTCGTCGGGGTCGTCCTGGCCCGCGAGCATGAACGTGTTCGTCATGCGCGGCATCGGCAGGTGGTGGTAGCTCTCGCGCCGGCCGTTCCCGGTCGGCTTCATGCCCATGAGCTTCGCGTTCAGGCGGTCCTGCATGTAGCCCACCAGGATCCCGTCCTCGATCAGGACCGTGCGCTGGGTCGGCGTGCCCTCGTCGTCGACGTTCAGCGACCCGCGCCGGCTCGCGAGGGTGCCGTCGTCGATCACCGTCACGCCCGGCGACGCCACGCGCTGGCCGATCCGGTCCGCGAACACCGAGGTCTTCTTGCGGTTGAAGTCGCCCTCGAGACCGTGGCCGACCGCTTCGTGCAGGAGGATCCCGGGCCAGCCCGGCCCGAGCACGACGTCCATCGTGCCCGCGGGACAGGAGACCGCGTCCAGGTTCGTCAGCGCGAGCCGCACCGCCTCGTCGACCATCGGCTTCCAGTAGCCGGGATCGAGCACGAGCTCGAGCGCGTAGCGGCCGCCCGCCCCCTGCGACGCCGTCTCGCGGCGCGCGCCCTTCGCGGCGATCACCTGCACGCGCAGCACCACCAGCGGCTGCACGTCGCAGACCCAGGTGCCGTCGCTGGCGGCGATCATGAGCTGGCGCTCTTCGCTGGCGACGCTCGCCATCACCTGCGCGACGCGCGGGTCGCGGCCTCGCGCGTAGGCGTCGATCTCCTGGAGGAGCCGGACCTTCGCGTCGATCGGCACGTCGGTCGGCGCGCGCTCGAGGGCGTACAGGTCCAGCGCCGGCCGCGCCGGCCCGTGCAATGCAACCTTGCGCGACTTGCCCGAGCC
This sequence comes from uncultured delta proteobacterium, assembly GCA_963707945.1. Lineage (GTDB taxonomy): Bacteria > Myxococcota_A > UBA9160 > SZUA-336 > SZUA-336 > VGRW01. Next base: position 65,168 of record CAVPRM010000003.1, on the reverse strand, counting down.
CTCGGCGATCGCGCGCGCCGCGCCGGCCGCGAGCTTCACGCTCTCGACCGTGATCTCGTCCGAGTGCGCGTAGCCCTGGCGCTCGCCGGCCTGTGCGCGCACGCCGACGCCCTGCTCGACCGCGCGGCTGCCGCTCTTCACGATGCCCTCTTCGAGCGCCACCGCGTCGCGGCTGGTGTACTCGAAGAAGAGATCCGCGTGATCGACCGGCCGCTCCAGCACCTGCGAGAACGCCGCATCCAGCGCGCGCGGGTCGATGCCGAACCGCTCGCGGAACAGCGCCGGAGTCTCGGCCATTGGTCTTTCCTCCCCCGGATGCCAGGGTACCATGCTCCGAACCGATGGCCCCCACGCGCGAAGCCCTCCTGCGCCAGCTCCTCGCCGAGCGAATCCTCGTTCTCGACGGGTCGATGGGCGTGTTGTTGCAGGGCATGGGCCTGACCGAGGCCGACACCCGCGGCGAGCGCTTCCGGGACCACCGGCTCGACGTGAAGGGGCACGACGGCGTGCTCGTGCTCTCGCGGCCCGAGCTGATCGCGAGCGTCCACCGCGACTACCTGGAGGCCGGCGCCGACCTGATCACCACCGCCACCTTCAACGGCTCGTCGATCTCGCTCGCCGACTACGGGCTCGAGCCGATCGCCGCGGAGCTGAACCTGGAGGCCGCGCGGCTGGCGCGGCGGCTGGCGGACGAGTGGACCGCGCGCGACCCCGCGAAGCCCCGCTTCGTGGTGGGCGATCTCGGCCCCCTGCCCAAGACGCTCTCGCTCTCGCCGGACGTGAACGACCCGGCGTTCCGCTCGGTGACCTTCGACCAGGTGCGCGACGCCTACGCGGTGCAGGTGCGGGGCCTGCTCGAGGGCGGCTCGGACCTGCTCATCATCGAGACGATCTTCGACACGCTGAACGCGAAGGCGGCGATCGTCGCGATCGAAGACGTGTTCGCGGAACGCGGCGCGCGCGTGCCGGTGATGATCTCGGTCACGTTCGCGGACAAGAGCGGGCGCAATCTGTCGGGGCAGACGGTCGACGCGTTCTGGACCTCGGTCCGCCACGCGAACCCGATCGCGGTGGGCGCGAACTGCGGGCTCGGCCCCGAGGAGACGCGGCCCTATCTGGTAGAGCTCGCGCGCATCGCCGACACCTACACCTCCTGCCATCCGAACGCCGGCATGCCGAACGCGCTCGGCGGCTACGACCAGACCCCCGAGACGATGGCCGCGCTGATGCGCGAGTTCGCCGAGGCGGGACTCTTGAACCTGGTCGGCTCGTGCTGCGGCAGCGGCCCCGAGCACGTGCGCCAGATCGCGGAGGCCGTCGCGGGGCTGGCACCGCGACGCATTCCGGTGTTCAGCGACAAGCGCTCGATCTACAGCGGCCTCGAGACCTTCACGTTCCGGCCCGAGATCCCGTTCGTGATGGTCGGCGAGCGCACCAACCTGACGGGCAGCAAGAAGTTCGAGGGGCTGATCAAGGCCGGCGACTTCGAGGGCGCCGCCGCGGTGGCGCTCGACCAGGTTCGCGGCGGCGCGAACATCCTCGACGTCAACATGGACGAGGCGATGCTCGACGGCCCCGCCGTGATGACCCGCTTCCTGAACCAGATCGCGGCCGACGACGAGATCTCGCGGCTGCCCGTCATGGTCGACAGCTCCGACTTCCGCGTGATCGAGGCGGGGCTGAAGTGCCTGCAGGGCAAGTCGATCGTGAACTCGCTGTCGCTGAAGGAAGGCGAAGCGGACTTCCTCGCCAAGGCCGCGGTCGTGAAGCGCTACGGCGCGGGCGTCGTGGTGATGGCGTTCGACGAGCGCGGCCAGGCGGAGACGGTCGAGCGCAAGGTCGAGATCTGCTCGCGCGCCTACAAGCTGCTGACCGAGCGCGCCGGCATCCCGCCCGAGGACATCATCTTCGACCCGAACATCCTGGCGATCGCGACCGGGATCGAGGAGCACGCTCGCTTCGCGCTGAACTACCTGGAGTCGATCCCCCGGATCAAGGCCGCCTGCCCCGGCGTCAAGATCTCGGGCGGGGTGTCGAACCTCTCGTTCTCGTTCCGGGGCAACGACCGCGTGCGCGAGGCGATCCACACCGCGTTCCTGTACCACGCGACCCGCGCGGGCATGGACATGGGCATCGTGAACGCGGGCCAGCTCGGCGTCTACGCGGACATTCCGGCGGAGCTGCTCGAGCGGGTCGAGGACATCCTGTTCGACCGCCGCCCGGACGCGACCGAGCGCATGGTCGAGTACGCCGAGCGCGTGAAGGGCGCGGGCAAGAAGCGCGAGGTCGATCTCTCCTGGCGCGACGCGCCCGTCGAGTCGCGGCTCTCGCACGCGCTCGTGCACGGGCTCGTGGACTTCATCGAGCAGGACGTAGAGGAGGCGCGTGCGAAGCTGCCGCGCCCGCTCGACGTGATCGAGGGCCCGCTGATGGACGGCATGAAGGTCGTCGGCGACCTGTTCGGCGCGGGCAAGATGTTCCTGCCCCAGGTCGTGAAGAGCGCGCGCGCGATGAAGCGCGCGGTCGCCTACCTCGAGCCGTTCATGGAGAAGGACAAGTCGGGCGGCAGCTCGGCGGGCAAGATCGTGCTCGCGACCGTGAAGGGCGACGTGCACGACATCGGCAAGAACATCGTCGGCGTCGTCCTCGGGTGCAACGGCTACGAGGTGATCGATCTCGGCGTCATGGTTCCCGCCGATCGCATCCTCGAGACCGCGCGCACGGAGGGCTGCGACGCGATCGGGCTCTCCGGGCTGATCACGCCGTCGCTCGAGGAGATGGTGGGCGTGGCCAAGGAGATGCAGCGCCAGGGCTTCCGGCTGCCGCTCCTGATCGGTGGCGCGACCACCTCGACGCAGCACACGGCGGTGAAGATCGCGCCCGCCTACGGGCCGCCGACCGTACACGTGCAGGACGCCTCGCGCGTGGTGGCGGTGATGTCGGCGGTCCTCGACGACGAGAAGCTGCCCGAGTTCGACCGCAAGAACCGCGCGTCGCAGGAGCGGCTGCGGCTCGCCCACGCCTCCCGCAGCGAGCGGCCGGTGATCGCGCTCGCCGACGCGCGCGCGCGCCGGCCGGTGCTCGACTTCGCGCCGTCCGAGCTGGCGACGGCGCCGTTCGTCGGCCGCCGCGTGATCGCCGACGCGCCGCTCGCCGAGATCGCGAAGTACATCGACTGGACGTTCTTCTTCACCGCCTGGGAGTTGAAGGGCCGCTATCCCGGCATCCTGAATCACCCGACCCAGGGGCCGGCCGCGCGCGAGCTGTTCGAGAACGGCCAGGCGCTCCTGCGCAAGCTGATCGACGGCGGCGAGCTCCGCGCCAGCGGCGTGTACGGCTTCTGGCCCGCGAACGCGGACGGCGACGACCTGGTACTGTTCGCCGACGAGTCGCGCCACCGCGAGGCCGCGCGCTTCCCGATGCTGCGCCAGCAGCGCACGCAGACCGAGAAGGACCCGTGCTTCTGCCTGGCCGACTTCGTCGCGCCGCTCGCGAGCGGCGCGACCGACAGCGTCGGGGCGTTCGCGGTCACCGCGGGCCTGGGCGCCGACGAGATCGCGCGCCGCTTCGAGGCGGAGCTCGACGACTACCACGCGATCATGGCCAAGTCGCTCGCCGACCGGCTGGCCGAGGCCTTCGCCGAGTGGCTGCACGAGCGCGCGCGCCGCGAGTGGGGCTACGGGGCGAACGAGAACCTCTCGGCCGACGACCTGATCGCCGAGAAGTACCGCGGCATCCGCCCCGCGATCGGCTACCCCGCCTGCCCCGACCACAGCGAGAAGACGACCCTCTTCGAGCTCCTGGGCGCGCGCGAGATCGGCATGGAGCTGACCTCCGGCTTCGCCATGACCCCGCCCGCCAGCGTCTCCGGCCTCTACCTGGCCCACCCACGCGCCCGCTACTTCAGCGTGGGCAAGATCGGCCGCGACCAGGTCGCCGACTACGCCGCGCGCAAGGGAGCGACGGTCCGAGAGATCGAGCGAGCCTTGGCGCCCAACCTAGGCTACGACCCCGATCCGACCTAGGCCCGAGCTCGATGCAGCGGCGCGCCGCGCTCGGCGAGCCGCGGCGAGCCGCGTCCGGTCCGGTCGGCCTTGTGGCTCAGCTCGAGACGATCAGAAAGAAAGTGCGGTGGTCAGCAGTCCGAGAACGATGGCGACCGCCAGCAGGATCTTGTCTGGGCTCAAGCGACTCCCCTCGATGACGCTCATATGGCGGGGGATGTATCGCCTTCCGGCACCCGCCGAGCTGTGATTTTCGTCACCGAAACGGGTCTCCCGGCGGCGGCCGCGGCGCGTGTGGCGAGGTCAACCCCTTGCGCCTGCTGGAGAATCCCGCACTAGCGGTAGGGGGTGCCCCAGCGGTCGGCGAAGCCGAGCTTGTCGGTCGGCCGGCGCGAAAGTGGCCCGTGGCCGCGCCGCAGCGGATAGCCGAGCGGGATCGCCGCGCAGGTTCCCCAGCCGGCCGGAATCCCCAGCAGCTCCTTCACACGCGCTTCGTCGCGACACAAAAGTGTGGTGAGCACGCAGCCCAGTCCCTCGGCGCGCGCGGCCAGCAGGAAGTTCTGCACGGCGGGATACACCGAGCCGCCACCCACGACCGACGGCCGCCCGAGCGCGGCGTCGGTGATCGCCATCTGGGCGGGGTCGAAGCAGAACACCGCGACGACCGGGGTCTGGTGGAAGTGCGCGGCCAAGTAGTCCCCGGCCGCGAGCGTGCGCTCGTGCGGAGCGCGGCGGTCCGGCGGAAGCGGAGCGATGGCCGCCTTCGCTCCCGCCGAGTAGTCGGCCCAGGCCCTCGCGTAGAGATCGCCGAGCACGCACTTGGCGTCGGGATCGCGCACCAGCACCACGCGCCAGGGCTGAACGTTCCCGCCCGTCGGCGCCCACGCCGCCGCCTGGAGCAGCTTGGCGAGCACGGCGTCCGGGATCGGATCCGGCCGCAGGCGGCGGACCGCGCGGCACGTGCTCATCACCTCGTAGAGGTCCACGGGCAAGGCAGCCTAGGCCGCGCTCACGAGGTGAAAGCGCACGCCGCAGAGCTCGACCTCGGCCGCGGCTGCCGGCACGCCGCGCGCGCGGGCGCGATGCACGACATCGGTCGGGTTGGCGACCGCGATGTCGATCCCTGACACGCCCTCGCCGCGTCCGTCGCGGTCGGCCACGAACCGGATCACGCCGTCGTCGAGCGCGATCTCGTGCGAGCCGTCGGCCCGTGCGCGCGGACGTCGCGCGAAGACTTCCCCCCAGCGCGCGGCCAGCGCGCCCGGATCGGCCCCCTGGATCTCCACGCCCAGCAGCCGGCGCGTGACGTCGCTGCGCAGGTGCTCGCGCCACTCGGGACCGGCCCAGCGCCACGACTCGGGCGGCCGCATCTGGTCGAGCGAGACGATCGCGGCCCCGACGTCGCGCGGGTGCAGGTGGATCGTCGCGGCGTCGGGGAGCTCGACCTTCCAGACGATCCGGATGCCGAGCTTCTCGACCCGCTCGCGATCGGCGGCGAGGTCGTCGGTCTGCACGATCACCATGTAGCCGCCGTCGCCGCGGCGCTTCTCGAGCAGCCGCCCCGCGGTGGTCCCGGGCTGCTGCGGCGAGACGACCTCGAGGAAGCTCGTCGCGATCGGCATCAGCGCGTTGTGCAGGCCGAACTCGGCGACCCCCGGATCGCGGTAGCAGACCTCGAGGCCGAGCACCGCGCAGAGATCGTCGACGGTCTTCGCCAGGTCCCCTGCCACCAGAGCGACTTGTCTCAATCTCATGGCGACCAGTCTACCAGCTACGGCTGTGCGGCCGGGCAGACGGGCGCCGGGCCTGGAGCCCGGCCGGCCAGGTAGCGGATCAGCACCGCCATGTCGGCGACGTCGCACTCGGTCCCGCCGATCATGCTGCAGCGCGAGAGCTCGCCCGCGCTGAGGCCGTTGGTGATCGGGTTCGCGAACGCGGAGCGCAGCCGGCTCAGGTCCGAGGCATTGCGGAACAAGCTCGCGTTCAGGTTTCCGCAGATCGGGGGCAGGATGCTCGCGCAGTCCGGATACAGCGAGACCTCGCGCGCGGTGGCGAGGCCCGAGGGGTCCGTGACCGTGAGCGCGAACGTGTAGCTGTAGTCGTTTCCGTCGCAGCCGAGGGAGTCGACGATCGCGCTCGTGCTGCAGCTCGTGTCGACCGGCCCGGGGTGGACGTGGTCGTTGTGGTGGAGCGTGGTCTGCCAGGCGCACGCGAGCTGGCCCGCAGCGGACTCGGCGTCGCTGATCAGCGCGGTGAGCGGGTACTGCGCGGAGCCGGTCATCGCGTACATGCCCTGGTTCGAGGGACTCGTGATCGTCACCTGCGGCGGCGTGTTGTTCACGTACACGCGCACCTGCGCGGTCGAAGTCTGGTTCTGCGAATCGCGCACACTGAGCGTTGCGGTGTAGGTCGTCGGCACGCCGACGGGCCCGAAGTAGACGTGGATGGGATCGGCGAGAGCGCTGACCCCACCGTCGCCGAAGACCCAGAAGTAGCTCAGGGCCTGGCCCTCGGGATCGGTCGACCCGCTGCCCGTCAGCTGCACGGCGAGCGGTGTCGCGCCGAAGGCGGGCGTTGCGACCGCCTTGGCGACGGGTGGCTGGTTCGCGCTGCTCTGGTAGGCGATCCGGTAGACCTGGCCGCTGTACACCTCCACGGCGTAGAGGCCGCCGGTGGTTGGACTGGGCGCGAGCGAGGCGATCCCGTTCGGCGTCGCGTCGTCGAAGATCGCAACGGACACCGGCTGGTCGTTCGCGTCGTAGTGGATGTTGACGAGCTTGCCGCCGTCGAAGTCGGCAACGAAGTAGCTGTTCTGGTAGGCCGCCGGGAAGTCGGTGCCCTGATACCACGCGACGGCGCTAGCCACGAACCCGCCGAACTGGGTGCCGCTCACCGGCGAGCCAGGCGCGCCGACCGCGATGGAGGTCGGCATGCCGTTGGTGAACGTGGGCGTGAGCAGGGGCCCGAGGGTCAGGTCGCGGCCGTAGATCAAGCCGGCGCGCCGGTTCATGAAGCGCGGAATGCTCGCCGGGATCTGCACGGCCGGGTTGCACGGGTTCGGCCAGCTCGGCGGGTCCAGCGTGTCCTGTACGATCAGATCGTTGAACGCGAAGAACTGGAGCGTGCAGCTCGTGCCGTTGAAGAGCGGATTGGGCGCGTCGGGATTCGGGACTCGGATCGGAGAGTACTGGGGCTGCAGATCGAAGCCCTCGTACACGGGCCAGCCCGAGTCGTAGCCCGCGCTCTTCACGACCTCGAGCTCTTCCCAGGTGCTCCAGCCCACGTTCGCGACGTAGAGTGAGCCTGGGTTGGCATCGAGCCGCTCGTGGCTGCCGGTGTTCGGTCGCACGGTGAACCGGAAGGGATTTCGGAAGCCGAGCGCGAAGACGCGCGAGCGCGCGGAGCGCGGCGCGCCGGGCTCGTAGTACGGATTGCCGGGCACCCCGTCGCCCGACTCCGGATCGAGGCGAAGGATCTTTCCGGCGAGCGACGAGGGCAGCTGCGCCCGGTAGGCGCCGATGTCCTCGGCCGGCCTGATGATCCCCTCGGCGAGCGCCTGCGTCGCGTACGCGCCGTAGGTGTCTCCGCCGACGTCGGGGCCGACGAAGCTCGCGCCGTCGCCGCAGCTCGCGAGCAGGGTGTCGTCACTGCCGAAGACCAGCGACCCCACGCCGTGTGAAATGTACAGGAGCGGGCAACCCGTGCTGGCGGTCTCGCCCAGCAGGACGCGCCGCGAGGCCGGGTCCACGCTGCGGAAGCCGTCCGACGCGCGCGCGGTGTAGCGGGTGATGCGCCCGATGCTCGGCATCTCGAACTCGCTGACGTTCGGGTCGTACGAGGGCGAGCCGGCGTTCGTCAGGTGATAGTGGTCGACCGCGTAGAACAGGTAGATCCAGCCGTTCTCCAGGAAGTTCGGATGGAGCGCGAAGCCCAGGAGCCCGTGCTCTCCCCACCAGCCGACCTCGTCGGAGATGTCGACGAGCGGGGTCGCGGCCTTCACGTTGTTCTCGACGATCCAGACCCGGCCGCCGCGCTCCCAGACGTACATGCGCCCGTTGCTGTCGAACGTGACGCCGGCCGGCTGGCCGAAGGTGCCCTGGACGGGGATCCGGACGAAGCCGGGCGGCAAGTCCGCGCGCGCGAGCCCGGCGACGCCGAGCAGGCTCAGCGCGAGAATCAGGCGGATCGGAAGCAGCAGCGGCAGGAAACAGCGCATGGCATCAGGTCCCGCGGGGGCTGGCTCATCGTACACGCGGAGCGCCGGTCCTGGAACCCCAAAGGCCACCGCGCATCGACCCGGCAACTCTGTGTAATATCGACGAGGGCCCGAACGATTCGGGGAGGACGACGCCTTGGCCGGCATTACGCGCTACGGAAGCTATCTGCCCTACAACCGCCTGCAGCGCAGCGCGCTCGGCGGAGGCAAGGGCGAACGCACGGTCGCGAGCTACGACGAAGACTCGGTGTCGATGGCGGTCGAGGCCGGGCGCGACGCGCTGCGCGGGGCGAGCGGCGTCGACACGCTGATCTTCGCGACGACGAGCCCCCCGTACGCCGAGAAGCTGAACGCGGCGACGATCGCCGCGGCGCTCGACCTCGGTCCGAACCTGCGCGCACTCGAGCTCGCGAGCTCGACCCGCATGGGGCTCGGCGCGCTGGTCGCGGGCGCGGACGCGGCGGCGGCGGGCGGTCGCGCGCTGGTCGTGGCGGCGGACGTGGTGATCGGCGCGCCCGGGCGGCGCCCGCGAGAGCGGCGGCGGCGACGGCGCCGCGGCGTTCGTCACCGGCCCCGACTCGGAGGCCATCGCGCGCTTCATCGGCCGCGCCTCGGCGACCACCGAGATCCTCGACGTCTGGCGCCTGCCGACCGATCCCTTCGCGAAGCAGTGGGAGGAGCGCTTCGGCGCCGAGACGCTCGGCCCGATCGCGGCCGACACGGCGACCCGCGCGCTCAAGAACGCCGGGATCGGCCCCGCCGACCTGCGCGCCGTCGTCCTCGACGGCACCAATGCGCGCGCCGTCGCGTTCGTGCCCGAGGCGCTGCGCCTCAAGCCCGAGCAGGTCGCGGATCCGCTCGCGGCCGCGGTGGGCCGGACGGGCTGCGCGCACGTGGGTCTCGTGCTCGCGCGCACCCTGGACCGCGCGAACGCCGGCGACCGCATCCTGGTGGTGTCGGTCGCGGACGGCTGCGACGCCGTCGTGCTCGAGGTGACCGAGCGGATCGCGAGCGCGCGGCCGCTGCACTCGGTCGACCGCTGGCTCGGCGCCAAGCGCAGCGACCTCCCCTACAACACCTACCTCAAGTGGCGCGGCATCCTGCCCTTCGAGCCGCCGCGCCGGCCCGAGCCAGAGCGCCCGGCCGCTCCGCCGATGCGGCGCGCCGACCACTGGAAGTACGGCTTCGTCGGGTCGCGCTGCGAGAGCTGCAACACCGGCCACCTGCCGCCGCAGCGGGTCTGCGTGAAGTGCGCGGCGGTCGACCGGATGAAGGAGGAGCGCTTCGCCGACACCGGCTGCAAGGTGGCGACCTACACCCTCGACCACCTGGCCTACACGCTGCAGCCGCCGGTCGTCGCGGCGATCGTCGACTACCAGGGCGGCGGGCGGCTCTCCTGCGAGCTGACCGACGTCGACCCCAAGGAAGTGAAGATCGGCAACGAGCTCGAGATGACGTTCCGCCGGCTCTACACCGGCCAGGGCGTCCACAACTATTTCTGGAAGGCGCGGCCGAAGCGCTAACATCCGCACACAGCGCAGGGAGAACGAACATGGCTTCCCGGGGAATCAAGGACCGTGTGGCGATCGTCGGCATGGGCTGCACACCGTTCGGTGAGCACTGGGACAAGGGCGCCGACGACCTCCTCGTCGACGCCGCGACCGACGCCTACAAGTCGGCCGGGGTCGAGCCCCGACGACGTCGACGCCTACTGGCTCGGCACGATGGGCAGCGGCGTCTCGGGCCTGATGCTCTCGGAGGCGCTGAAGCTCGACTACAAGCCGGTGACCCGGCTCGAGAACATGTGCGCGACCGGCAGCGAAGCCATGCGCAACGCGGCCTACGCGGTGGCGAGCGGCGCCTACGACCTGGTCGTGGCGATCGGCGTCGAGAAGCTGAAGGACTCGGGCTACTCGGGCCTGACCGGCTCGCGCCCGCCGTCCGACGGCACCGACTCGTCGATGACCGCGCCCGCGACCTTCTCGCTGCTCGCGCCCGCCTACGCCAAGAAGTACGGCGTGGACGAGGCGACTCTGAAGCAGGTGCTGGCGCGGATCGCCTGGAAGAACCACAAGAACGGCGCGAAGAACCCGAAGGCGCAGTTCCGCAAGGAAGTCTCGATGGAGAAGATCTGCGCGTCTCCGTCGGTCGCCGGGATGCTCGGCGTGTTCGACTGCTCGGGCGTGTCGGACGGCTCGGCCGCCGCAGTTCTGTGTCGGGCGGAAGACGCCCACAAGTACACCGACCACCCGATCTACCTGAAGGCGCTGGCGTTCGCAGCCGGCCCGGCCGAGGGCTACTTCAGCCAGGACTACGACTTCACGAGCTTCCCCGAGGTCGTCGCCAGCTCGGCCGACGCCTACAAGCAGGCCGGCGTCACCAACCCGCGCGAAGAGATCAGCATGGCCGAGGTGCACGACTGCTTCACCCCGACCGAGCTCGTGCTGATGGAAGACATGGGCTTCTCGCCGCGCGGCCAGGCCTGGAAGGACGAGCTGGAGGGCCGCTTCGACCTGGAAGGCCCGCAGCCGGTGAACCCGGACGGCGGGCTGAAGTCGTTCGGCCACCCGATCGGCGCGTCGGGCCTGCGCATGATGTACGAGATGTGGCTGCAGCTCCGCGGCGAAGCGGGCGAGCGCCAGATCAAGAGCCCGAAGCTCGGCCTCACCCACAACCTGGGCGGCGCGCCCGGACGCTGCGTCAGCTTCGTCTCGATCGTAGGGAACAAGCCTGGCTGACACCGCGTCTGACGCGGCGCTGATACCCGCGCCGTTCTCCGAGAAGGAATTCTATCTAGAGGAATTCCACGGGAAGACCGTCGCGATCGCGGCGCCTGCGGCGGACCTCCGCCACCCCGCGAAGCTCGCCGAGGTCGTCGAAGAGCTCGCGCGCAACGAGACGAACGTCGTGCTGCTCTCGACCGAGCGCTCGGCGCTCGAGCCGCTGGTCGGCGGGCACGTGCTATCGATGGCGACGCACCGGCTCGAGGGCACGGTGTGGCGCTCGCTGCGCGGCTCGTTCCGGCTGGGGCTCGTGGTCGCCGGGTCGCTGGCGTTCGCGCCCGCCTGCCGCGAGGCGACGGTGCGGCTGGGCATCTCGAAGCTCGTCTGGATCGACCGCGACGGCGGGATCGTGCGCGCGAACGGCGAGCGCGTCTCGTTCGTGCACCTGGACGAGCTGCGCGAGATCCTCGCCGCGGGCGCGCCGCGCAACGAGCGGCGGGCGGCGCTGCTGCGCGAGGTCGAGGCGATGCTGGTCGCGGGCGTTCCCGCCGTGAACGTGTGCACGCTCGAAGGCCTGCCCGACGAGCTCTTCACGTACGCCGGCTCGGGGACGCTCTTCACCGAGCAGCGCTACGTGGTCGTGCGCAAGCTCGGGCTCGACGACTTCGACGCAGCGAGCGACCTGATCGCGCGCGGCACCAGCGAAGGCTACCTCGCGCCGCGCTCGCAGGAGCAGCTCGACGCGGTGCTCGCGAGCGGCTTCGGCGCGTTCGTCGAGGGCTACCACCTGGCCGGGATCGGGGCGCTCCTGGTCGACGAGCCGGGCGGCTGCGCCGAGGTCGCGTCGCTGTACACGCTGACCCGTTTCCTCGGCGAAGGCGTGGGCGGACACCTCGTCGCCTACGCGCTGGCGCGCGCGCGCGAGCGCGGGCTCGCCTACGTGTACGCCTGCACGACCAGCGAGCGGGTCGGCGGGTTCTTCGAGCTGCACGGCTTCCGCTCGGTGGGACCCGAAGGCGTCGCGCAAGCGAAGTGGCGCGGCTACGACTCCGAGCGCCGGGCGCTCGTGCGCTGTTACAGGCTCGACCTCTCGTCCGTCGTGAGCTGAAGCGGCTCCGAGTTTTCCACCACGCCTGGCGGGAGGATCAGCGCTCGGGCGTGGAGCGCCATCCGTCCGCCGGCCGCGGCGCCCGGGTCGTAGAGCGGGTCGCCCGAGATCGGATGGCCGAGGTGCGCGAGGTGCACGCGCAGCTGGTGCTGGCGCCCGGTGACCGGCTCGAGCTCGAGCTCGCTCGCGTCGGCCGCCGCCCGGACCAGTCGCGCGCGCGTGTGCGCCGCGACGCCGGTCGGATCAACTGCGAACCGCGGCGGCCGATGTCCGACTCGCAGGATGCGCCCGCGCAGCTCGAGCTCGGGCTGCGCCACCGAAAAGTGTCGCGAGGCGTCGCCGCGCACGCGCGCGTCGTAGAGACGCCGCACGTCGCCGCGTGCGAACGCGGCCGAGAGCGCGCGCTGGACCTCGGCGCGCAGCGCCACCAGCAAGAGGCCGGACGTCTCGCGGTCGAGCCGGTGCGGCAGCCACGGCCCGCCCCGCTCCGCATCGCGCGCCTGGCCGAGCGCGAGCGCCGTGAGCAAGGTCCGTTTGATCTCGTTGCCGGCCGGATGACACGGCACGCCCGCCGGCTTCGCGAGCGCCAGCCAGCCATCGCCGCGGGCGAGAACCGGCAGCGCGAGCAGGTCGTCGAGCGGCTGATCCGCGTCGCGCGGGCGCTTCTCGATCGTCAGCTCGACCCGCTGCCCCGCGCTGACCGGCGCCGCGGCGCGCGCCGTGTCGACGCCGTCGATCCGCGCGCGGCCCGCGCGGATCCAGCCCGCCACCCGCGTGCGCGACGCGAACGGCAGCCGAGCAGCGAGCACCCGGTCGAGGCGCAGCCCGTGCTCTCCGCGCGCCACGACGAACGCCACCGCCTCCTCGGGCGCGAGCAGGCGTTCGACGTCCATCGGACGGCGCTCCCGCTAGCCCTCGGGTGGCGGCTCTTCTCCGCCGCCCGCTTCCTCTTCCTCGATCCGGCGGCGCACCTCGTCCATGTCGAGCGCCTTCACCTTCTGGATCACTTCCTCGAGCATCGGGCCGGGCATCGCGCCGGGCTGCGCGAACACGCAGATCTGGTCGCGGAAGATCGCGAGCGTGGGGATCGAGCGGATCTCGAACATGGCCGAGAGCTCCTGCTCGTCGTCGGTGTTCACCTTGGCGAACACGGCGTCGGGATGACGCGCGGAGGCCGCCTCGAACACCGGCGCGAAGTGCTTGCACGGCCCGCACCAGGGCGCCCAGAAGTCGATCAGCAGGATCGGGCTCTCGTTGATCGTCTTCTCGAAGCTCGCCGCTGTCAGCTCGACCGCCGCCACAACGCCCCGCTTTCTGGCCTACTGACCGTGGCCCTTGAGGTAGTCGCCGTGCACCCAACCCTCGGGCGCCGCGCCGTCGGATTGTACGCGCTTCCAGCCGTCCTTCTCTTCCATGACGCGAACCTCGGTGCCCTTCTTCAGCGTGCCGAGAACCATGCCCTTCGTGTTCGGCTCGGCGCGCACGTTGAGGCTCTTCGCGGTGACGATCTCCATCGGCAGCATCGGGAAGTCGGCGCCCTCCGCCGCGGCTCCCCCTCCGCCGGCGCGGCTTCGCCGCCCGTCGACTGACACCCGGCGGTGAAGCCCGCCGCGAGCGACACCAATGCGATGCACGCGATCCGCTGGAACGACATACCCACCCCTCCGGATCCAGAAGACCCCCGGGGCAAGGATGCCCGCCCGCGCGCGTCAGATCAACGGCGGACGCGGAACGCCAGCAGCAGCAGCGCGCCGGCGGCGATCAGCCCCGCGCTCGCGGGCTCGGGCACGGCCCACAGCGCGAAGTCGGCGCCGAACGAGCTGCCGACACCCGAGAGCGTCGCCGAGAGCATCACGCGCAGAGAGGCCTCCTGGCCCGCCGGCAACGCGGCGAACGGCACCTCGACGAGGAAGTCGTCGAGGCCCGCGAGCGCGGCGCCGGAGGTCGCGAAGTCCTGCGCGAACACGACCTGGCCGTTCGCGTCGATCTCGACGTGCAGCGCGTCGAAGCCCGCCCCGCCCAGCTCGGGATCGAGGAACCCCACGACCAGATGCTCGTCCCCGAGCCCGTTCACCCAGTCGAACTGCGCGAAGCTCTCGACGTGGTGCGCCGACGAATCGACGCGGAGCAGCCCGAGGCCGCTCACCGGCGCGCTGCCGAGCGCGGCCTCGACGTTCGGGTTGCCGTCGAGCCAGCTCGACAGCGCGGCGCTTCCGGGGTCGCCGATCGCGACCGCTCCGCTGCCGCTCGCGGCGAGCAGCGTGCTGGCGTCGCCGTGGTACATCGCGAGCGCGCGCGCCGCGAACGAATTCGAGCGCGCGAGGAGATCGGCCTGGGTGGTCGAGCCGGCGTCGACCTGCTGGTAGCCGAGCTGACGCGCCGTCGCGTGACCGATGCTCGTGCCGCCGCCTTCGGTCTGCGCGAGCGCCTGCGCCGTGGCGAGACCCGTGGCCGTCGCGTTCGCGAGCGCCACGCCGCTCGGGCCGTCGTTCACGTCGAAGCTCGGCCCGGCTTGGCCGCCGACCGCCGAGGCGAGCGCGTCGACGAGCTGGTTCTGGCCGACGGCCGACGCGGTGGCCTGGCCCAGGCCGCCGACGGGCGCGCCGGAGATTCCCTTGCCGCCGGTCCCGTAGGCCCGCGCCCGGACCGCGCCCTCGCCGAGCGCCGTGGCCTCGCTCGTCGCGTGTCCGGCGCCGGGGGCGAAGACGATGCCTCCCTGGTCGTACACGCTCCCGCTGCCACCGGTCGCCGTCGCAAGGCTTGTGGCCGAGTCGCCGTCGCCGCTGGCCGTCGCGCGAGCGACCGCGTCGGCGTCGCCGCCCGCGCCGATCGGACTCACGGCGTTCGCGCCGTCGCCGATCGGACTCCCGACGGTCACGGCGTTGCCGCCCACGGCGAGCGCATTCGCGTCCGCGAGGCCGACGTCGTTGGTCGCGTCCGCTTCGGCGAGGGCGTCGCCCGCGCGGCGGTTGGAGAAGAAGTAATCGCGTCGTGTTGATCGTCCCGCCGTACGCCGACGCCTGGACGTTGAGGCTCTGAGCGGCGTTGTGGCTCTGAGCGGAGCTGGCTCCGTGGAGGACGTTGGTCGCATCGCCGGGCGCCTCCGCCGAGTCGCCTCCCACGGCTTCCTGGATCAGCGTCAGCGAGTCGAGCGGGCTTTGCGGGCGAGTCCGTCCCGCCGGAGACGGCGTCGACGACCTCGACGGATCCGCCGACCAACGTGCCGACGCCGCCCTTGACCACGCCCCGAACCCTGACCGTGCCGACGGGGCCGGGGAAGGGCATGACGGGCACAAGGACGCCGCGGACCGACTCGAGCCGGCCGGTGCCTCCGAATGCACCGTTGCCGCCGATCGCCAGGACGTCGAACGTGACCGGGTCTGGTTCTGAAGGGTTTGCCCCCTCCTCCTATGGTAGAAGACGCCGCCCGCGCGACCGTCGCCGCCGACGCCGCCGGTGCCGTCGGTGCCGCCCGGTGCCTCCCCGCCCTCCGCCCTTGAGATCAGGCTTGAGCCGTGGCCGAACAAAGAAGCCATCAGAGGTCACCAGCGTGCCGAGCGAGAGGCCATCACCGCCACGGCTGTTCGGGCCGGTGCCGCCTGCGCCTCCCGTGGCGACCTGCCCGGTAAGAGCCCGAGGCGCCATGCCCGAAACCGTTGATGATCGACGCGTCTCCGCCGCGACCGCCGCCGGCGGTCCCGTCGCCGCCGCGGCCGCCGGTCGCCTTGACCGTCCCGCCGCCAACTGAACCGGGGTTCATCGCCGGGATCTGCGCTTGCGGTGGCGGAGCCACCAGGCCCGCCGTAGGTACCCCCTGATCCGCCGGCTCCACCGACCGAGCTCGCCCCGACCCCGCCCTGCGGGGTTGCGGCGTAAGCCGACGCCGCGCCGCCCGCGCCGCCAGTCCCTCCCGGTCCACCCGCAGCGCCGCCGGCCCCGCCCTGGGCGGACGCGGAGGCGTTGCCGCTGGATAGCGTGCCGGCTCTCGCGATGGCATCCGCGCTGCCGCCCGCGCCGCCGTACCCGAGCGCGCCGGCGGCGTGGGGGGGTCCTCCGGTGCGACGCCGCCCACGCCGCCGGTCCCGCCCTGGGCGGACGCCGTTGCATTAGCACCCGTCGCGGTGGCATGCGCACTGCCGCCCGCGCCGCCGCTCCCGGGCGGGACGACGGGTCCTCCGTCGGAGCCGCCGCCCCCGCCGGTCCCGCCCTGGGCGGATGCCAATGCATCGGCGAAATCGGAGAAGTCGATTGTCGCGGTGGCGTCCGCACTGCCGCCCACGCCGCCGTTACCGGGCGAGCCGACGGGTCCTCCGTCGGAGCCGCCGGCCGAGCCGCCGGCGCCGCCGGTGCCGCCGAAGGCCGAGGCCGTCTTGGTGGACGCCGCGGTGGCCGAGCCCGCGGTCGCGACCGCGGCGCTGCCCGCGCCGCCCGCACCGCCGTTGCCGCCGTTCTCGGGGGGCGGCGTGCCGAACGCGCCCGCCCCGCCGTTTCCGCCAACGGCTCCGTACGCGTTCGCCGCGTCCAGATCGGGTTCGTTCGCGATCGCAGTCGTCAGGCTGCCGTCGGTTCCCGGGCCGCCGTCGTTCGCGACGCCGCCCGAGCCGTCGCCCGGCGCGCCGTCCTGACCCGGGACTCCCGAGACGTCGATCGACGCTGCCCCGGCGACACCCGCAAGAGCGACCAAGGTCACGGAGGCCAACAAGAGCCGCAGAGTCACTCGCTTTGACGTGAGTCCGAGCATGAGGACGACTCCAGCCAGGAGCGCGAGCGGCTCCGGCGTGGCTGATCCGCACGTCGACCGGGCGGGCTGGAGGTTGCCGAGCCGCGCGTCGCTCATCGCCGCAAGCATACGGCAAGGAGCGCCGGCCGAGCCGCTGGCGCGAGGATCCGAGCTGAACCGGCGGGTGGGCCTGCTAATCTCCAGCGCGGCAAGAACTCCGGGCGCGAACGCCCGATTCCGAGGGCTCGACCCGCGGGCCCCGTAACTGGACCACCTCCGTGCAGCCCCAGAACCGAGCCAACAGAGGAAAGCCTTGAACATCCTCGGGATCTCGGCCTTCTACCACGACAGCGCGGCCTGCCTGGTGCGGACGGCGAGATCGTCGCCGCGGCCCAGGAAGAGCGCTTCACCCGCAAGAAGCACGACTGCCGCTTCCCCGCGCACGCGATCGAGTACTGCCTGGCCGAGGGCCGGCATCGGCACCGACGCAGCTCGACATCGTCGCGTTCTACGACAAGCCGCTCCTGAAGTTCGACCGCCTGCTCGAGACCTACCTGGCGTACGCGCCGGTCGGCTTCCGGCTCTTCCTGATGGGCCTGCCGCTCTGGCTGAAGCAGAAGCTGTACATGCCGCGCGAGCTCGACCAGGGCCTCGGCGGCAAGTACAAGGGCCGCTACGTGTTCCTCGAGCACCACGAGTCGCACGCGGCGAGCGCGTTCTTCCCGTCGCCGTTCGACGAGGCCGCGATCCTGACGCTCGACGGTGTCGGCGAGTGGGCGACCGGCTCGATCGCGCGTCGGGCGCGGCAACCAGATCGAGATGCTGAAGGAGCTGCGCTTCCCGCACTCGCTCGGCCTGCTCTACTCCGCGTTCACCTACTTCACCGGCTTCAAGGTGAACAGCGGCGAGTACAAGCTGATGGGCCTCGCGCCGTACGGCGAGCCGATCTACGCGGACCTGATCCGCGAGAAGCTGCTCGACCTGAAGGCGGACGGCTCGTTCCGCATGGACATGAGCTACTTCGCGTACACCCACAAGGACGTGATGACGTCGCGCGAAGTTCGACCGCGCTGTTCGGCGGCCCGCCGCGCGCGGCCGAGAGCCCGATCACGCAGCGCGAGATGGACCTCGCGGCCTCGATCCAGGTCGTGACCGAGGAGATCATGCTGCAAGATCGCGCGCCACGCGCACGAGCTGACCGGGCTGCCGCAACCTGTGCCTGGCCGGCGGCGTGGCGCTGAACTGCGTCGGCGAACGGCAAGATCCTGCGCGACGGCCCGTTCGACGAGCGTCTGGATCCAGCCCGCCGCGGGCGACGCCGGCGGCGCGCTCGGCGCCGCGCTGTTCGTCTGGCACCAGCTGCTGGAGAACGAGCGCAAGCCGAACGGCCGCGACCTGCAGAAGGGCTCGCTGCTCGGGCCGGCCTACTCGAACGACGAGATCAAGAGCTTCCTCGACCGCAAGGGCGCGGTCTACCGCCACTACGAGAGCGAGGACGCGCTGTGCGACGCGGTCGCGGAGCTGATCGCGCAGCGAGAACGTGGTCGGCCACTGCGCGGGCCGCATGGAGTTCGGCCCGCGCGCGCTCGGCGCGCGCTCGATCCTCGGCGACGCGCGCTCGCGCAAGATGCAGGCGACGATGAACCTGAAGATCAAGTTCCGCGAGTCGTTCCGGCCGTTCGCGCCGGCGGTGCTGCGCGAGGACGTCGACGAGTACTTCGAGATGCGCCCGAACGAGGACTCGCCCGTACATGCTGCTGGTCGCGCCGGTGCGCGACGAGAAGCTGCTCGCCGGTCGAGTCGCGCGGCGAGAAGGGCCTCGACAAGCTGAAGCAGGTCCGCTCGGTCGTGCCCGCGATCACCCACGTCGACTACTCGGCGCGCGTGCAGACGATCGACGCGAGCGCAACCCGCGCTTCTACAAGATCCTGCAGGCGTTCAAGAAGAAGACCGGCTGCCCGGTCGTCATCAACACCAGCTTCAACGTGCGCGGCGAGCCGATCGTGTACACGCCCGAGGACGCGTACCGCTGCTTCATGCACACGAACATGGATGCGCTCGTGCTCGAGAACTTCGTGCTGCTGAAGAAGGAGCAGCCCGAGGCCAAGGAGATCGACATCGACGCGTACCTGGCCGAGTTCGGGCTGGACTGAGCCGATGGTCGAAGCTGGTCGAGATCAACTTCCACCCCGACGAGCGCACCCTGCGCCAGTTCGGCTGGATCGCGCTCGGCGGCTTCGGCCTGCTGGCGCTGTGCGCGTGGAGCCAGTGGCTCGTGTTCCGCCACCTGTCCGACTCGGCGCGCGAGCCCGTGGCGCTGGCGCTCGCCGGCCTCGGGCGTTCTGTCGGCGGCGTTCTCGCTGATCTTCCCCAAGGCGAACGCGCCGCTCTTCGTCGGGCTGTCGGTGGTCGCCTTCCCGATCGGCTTCGTCCTGTCCTACGTCATCATGGCTACACTGTTCTACGTCGTGATCGCGCCGGTCGGGCTTCGTGCTGCGGCTCGTCGGCAAGGACCCGATGGACCGCCGCTTCCTGCCCGACGCCAAGACCTACTGGGTCGACGCGCGCCCGCCGCGTGCGAAGCGCGACTACTTCAAGCAGTTCTAGCGAGGAGGGCCACGCGTGTCGGAGAAGAACGAGTTCACCCGCGAGGCCGCCGCAGGCGCGCACGGGTCTCGCCAGCGAGTTCTGGTCGTTCCTCAAGGACAACAAGAAGTGGTGGCTCGCCCCGATCGTGATCTCGATCCTGGGGCTCGGCTTGTTGGTGCTGCTGGGCGGAACCGCCGCAGCACCCTTCATCTACACGCTCTTCTAAGCCTGCTCGAGGAGCTCGACCCAGTTGCCGTCGGGGTCCTCGAGCATCGCGATCTCGATGCCCGGGCGGACCTTCGTCCGCGGCATCGCGATCTTCGTCCCGGCGCGCTTGGCGGTCTCGACGACTTCGTCGAGGTTCGAGACGCTGACGGTCCAGTAGCGGTAGCCGGTGCCGCCGGCCAGGCCGCCGGGCGCGGGCTTGTTCGCCGGAGCCTTGTCGGGCACGACGATCTTGATCAGGCTCGTGCCGCACACCATGCGGTGCATGGTGCCGCCGAAGGGCATCTTCATGTCGCCCTCGTGCCGCAGCCCGAGCACGTCGCGGTAGAACGCGAACATCGCCGGGCCGTTCGTGGTGACGATGCCGAGGTCGACCGAGTCCTTGGTGGTCTTGAGGCCCATGTTCTAGCTCCCTCCGATGGCGCGCGCGGCGCGCGCGTAGCGTTTCAGGCGTGCGACGCACTTCCGCTTCGTCCGCCACGGGCAGGCGCAGGATCGCACGTTCCGCCCCGAGGTCGCGCGCGGCGCGCAAGGTGTCCTCGGACTGCTCCTTGTCCTCGAGGAAGAAGAGCGAGATCGCGAGCTTCGCCGGGTCGCGGCCCAGCGCGCGCATGCGCGCGTGGACGTCGGCGATGCTGGCGCGCGCGCGCTCGAGCTCGAAGGTGAGCGGCAGCCAGCCGTCGGCGAGCCTCGCGACCTTGTCGCGGCCGAACGGGGTGTCGAGCGTGCCCAGCACGATCGGCGGGTGCGGCTTCTGGACCGGCTTGGGGTAACACCAGAGCGGGTCGAAGCGCACGAACTTCCCGGCGAAGCTCGGCTGCTCCTCGGTCCAAAGCGCCTTCAGCGCAGCGATCCGCTCGGCGGTCTCGGCCCAGCGGTCCTCGAAGCGAACGCCGTGGTGGCCCATCTCGCCCTTGTTCCAGCCCGCGCCCGCGCCGAAGATCAGCCGGCCGTCCGAGACCTGATCCAGGGTCGCGACCTGCTTGGCGAGCACGATCGGGTGGTGCTGGTTCACCAGGCAGATGCTCGTCCCGAGGACGAGCGTGCGCGTCGCCGCGGCCGCCGCCGCGAGCGAGACGAACGGATCCGACATGTGCCGGTATTCCTCGGGCAGCACCGTGCCGTCCGGGGCGTGCACGACGCCGCTGCCGTCGCCGGGCACGGGGATGTGGGTATGCTCGGGCACCCAGAGCGATTCGAAGCCGAGCTCCTCCGCGGCGCGCGCGAGCCGGTCCGCGCGGATGGTGTATTCGGTGTTGAAGCTGAAGACGCCGACCTTCATGGGCCGCCTCCCGCCGCGAGTCTACGCCGGGCGATATGATCGCTGCATGTACACCGACGTCTCGCTCGAGATCGCCGACCCCGTCGCGCTGATCCGCCTGAACCGCCCCGCGAAGCTGAACGCCTTCACCTACCCGATGCTCGCGGAGATCCGCCGCGCAGTGGACGAAGCCGCCGCCGACCCGCGCGTGGTCGGGATCGTCATCACCGGGAACGGCCGCGGCTTCTGCGCGGGGCTCGACGCTGACACGCTCGCTCAGACCGCGGCGAGCCCCGGCGCCGCGCGCGAGCGCCCGCGCGCGGGCGAGCTGCCGGGCCTGTTCTCGTATCTGCTGCGCGTGCCCAAGCCCGTGATCGCGGCGGTGAACGGCGTCGCCGCCGGCGGCGGGTTCCTGCTGGCGGCGAAGTGCGACCTGCGCTTCGCGTCGAGCGCGGCGAGCTTCACGGCGATCTTCACCAAGCGCGGGCTCGTCGCCGAGCACGGCACGACCTGGATCGTGCCGCGGCTGGTCGGCGCCGGGCGCGCGCTCGACCTGCTCTGGACCTCACGGCGGATCGACGCCGCCGAGGCGGCGCGGATCGGCCTGGTCGAGTACCTCGTCGACGGCCCGGACGTAGTCGGCGCGGCGTCGCGCTACGTTGCGGAGCTCGCGGCGACGGTCTCGCCCGCGGCGCTCGCGGACACCAAGCGCATGGTCTACGAGCATCTCGGCCAGAGCTTCGCGACCGCACTCGCCGACGCCGACGACACGACCTGGCGCGCGCTCGAGCGCCCCGACGCGCGCGAAGGCGCGCAGGCGCTCCTCGAGAAGCGCGCCGCGAAGTTCGCGCGGCTCGGGAAGCCGTAGTCGAGGGCGTCGCGCGCTTCGGCGCTCGCAGCCGAGCAGGCCCTACACGCCAGCGAGTACAATGCTTCCCGAGGAAATAGAGGGAGGCAACGAAATGCAGGTCGCGCCGGTCACGGGCCTGGGAGACGAGATCAACCAGATCCGGCTCCTCACCGCCGACATCGTCACCAAGGAGATCATCCCCAACGAGAACGCGCTGCGCTCGGGCTCCCCGGAGAAGCGCCGGGACCTGTTCCGCGGGATCCAGGCCAAGGTCAAGCAGGCCGGCCTCTGGGCGCCCCACCTGCCGGAGGAGTACGGCGGGATGGGCATCGGCTTCCTGAAGCACGCCTACATGAACGAGATCATGGCGTGGAGCCCCTTCTCGTCCTCGCTCTTCGGCTGCCAGGCGCCGAACTCCGGCAACCAGACGATCCTGGTGAAGTACGGCACCCCCGAGCAGAAGAAGCAGTGGCTCGAGCCGCTGGTGCGCGGCGAGATCGAGTCGTGCTTCTCCATGACCGAGCCGAACAACCCCGGCTCCGATCCCTACGCGATCCAGACCCGCGCCGTGAAGGACGGGAACGACTGGGTGATCAACGGCCACAAGTGGTTCACCTCGAACGGCCGGCGCGCGGCGTTCGCGATCGTCATGTGTCGGACCGAGGGCGACGACGACGGCAGCGGCGTGCGCGACCGCATGACCCAGATCATCGTCCCGACCGACACGCCGGGCTTCAACATCATCCGCAGCGTTCCGGTGTGGGGACACGAGCAGGGCGACCACTGCGAGATCAAGTACGACAACGTGCGCGTGCCGCTCGCCAACGCGCTGGGGCGGCGCGGCAGCGGTCACCAGGCCGCGCAGGACCGGCTCGGCGCCGGGCGCGTGTTCCACTGCATGAACGCCGTCGGCCAGATGTGGCGCGCGTTCGACCTGATGGTGCGCCGCTCGACCGAGCGCGAGGTGCACGGCGGCACGCTCGAGACCAAGCAGTTCGTGCAGGGCTTCATCGCCGACTCGTACATGGACATCCAGAGCGCGCGGCTGATGACGATCCACTGCGCGCACGTGATGGATGCGGGCGGCGACGTGCGCACGATGATCTCGGCGATCAAGATCTTCGTGCCCGCGGCGCTCTCGCGCGTCGTCGACCGCGCGATCCAGGTCTGGGGCGCGGCGGGCGTCTCGTCGGACCTGCCGCTCGAGGCCATGTACCGCGGCGCGCGGACGCTGCGCATCGCCGACGGTCCCGACGAGGTGCACCGGATCCTGATCGCGAAGAACGTGCTCAAGCGGTACCACGGCGGCGAGTCGTGGGACTTCGGAATCTGAGGAGACAGGCGTGGCGGTGAAGACGTTCCCGGTCGAGGCGAGTCACATCCTGATGTTCGCGCGCGCGATCAACGACCCGAACCCGATCTACGCGGACGCGGAGTTCGCCGCGCGCAGCGAGGTCGGCGGCGTGATCGCGCCGCCCACCTTCACGCAGTCGAGCGCGCAGTTCGACCCGGACTACTTCCTGCGCCCGAAGATCGGCCAGCCCTGGTTCGGCTCGGGCAAGGAGCCGACGGGCGCGGTCCGACGCGCGCCCGCGGCGGCGCCGGCGAGCGGCTCCAGCGAGGCGCGGCCCTCCGGCGCGGCGGCGGGCGGCCTGCACGCGGAGCAGCACTTCGAGTACCACCGGCCGCTGCGCGCCGGCGACGTGCTGACCGCGACGACCAAGCCCGGCAAGACCTGGGAGCGCGAGGGCAAGCGCGGCGGCAAGCTGCACTTCTCGGAGTCGATCACCGAGTACCGCAACCAGAACGGCGACCTCGTGGTCACGGCCCGCGGCGTGGGCGTGCGCACCGAGCGCGTGATCGAGCAGAAGTAGGAGACGGCGAGATGGCGTTGAAGGCGTCGCAGCTCAAGGTCGGCGACACGCGCGAGGAAGTGGTGATCGAGCACCTGACCCGCACCCAGCTCGTCATGTACGCGGGCGCGTCGGGCGACTACAACCCGGTGCACACCGACGAGGTGTTCGCGACCAAGGTCGCCGGCTATCCGACCGTGTTCGCGCACGGCATGCTGTCGATGGGCGCGACCGGGCGCATGCTCACCAACTGGGTCGGCGACGGGCGGCTCACCAAATACGGCGTGCGCTTCGTGTCGCAGGTCTGGCCGGGCGACCAGCTCACCGCCAAGGCGACCGTGAAGGCGCTGCGCAGCGAGGCGGGCGAGCACTTCGCCGACCTCGAGGTGGTCACCACGAACCAGAACGGCCAGGAGGTGGTGACCGGCTACGCGAGCGCGCGGATCGACGGCTGAGCGAGCCCATGCGGCAGGGGAAGTTCACCGGCTTCGAGCTCGCCGCGCACGACCCCGGCATCGCGCTGATCCAGTTCAACGAGCCGGCGCGCCTGAACGGCATGACCCAGGCGATGAAGCGCGACCTGGTCGAGACCCTGCTGCAGGCGCAGATGGACGACTCGGTGCGGGTGGTGGTGTTCACCGGCTCGGGCCGCGCGTTCTCGGCGGGCGACGACATCTCCGGTCACGCGCGCGAGGCCGGCGCGAGCGAGCGCCTGATGGGTTCCATTCCGCCGGGCCACGACACGCCGATCGGCACCTACGAGGGTCTGCGCGGGCTGTCGCAGCCGCTGAACCTGGCGGTGCGCAGCCTCGACAAGCTGTGCATCGCGGCCCTGAACGGGGTCGCGATCCAGACCGGGTTCTCGCTCGCGCTCGCCTGCGACTTCCGGCTCGCCGCCGAGTCGGCGCGGATGGGCAGCGCGACGCTGCGCTTCGGGCTGCTGCCCGACGAGGGCGGCCAGTACCTGCTGGTGCAGCATCTCGGTGTCGCCCGCGCGTTCGACTTCCTGATGCGCAAGCGGATCGTCTCGGCGGCCGAAGCGCTCGAGCTGGGGCTCGTGCACGAGGTCGTGCCGGACGCGCAGCTCCTGTCCCGCGCGCTCGAGTTCGCGCGCGAGCTGGCCGAGGGCCCGCAGGTGGCGATGCGGCTCCTGAAGCGCTCGCTCTACAACGCGGCGCAGATGACGTTCGAGCTGTCGTGCGACGAGATCGCCGCGAAGACGGCGCTCTCCGACCACCACCCCGACGCGCGCGAGGGCGTGCGCGCGTTCCAGGAGAAGCGCGCGCCGCGCTTCAACCGCTGGCTCGAGAAGTGAGCTCGTCCCGCATTGCGCTGCGCGCGCCGCTCGCCGGCACGGTCGTCTCGCTCGACGTCGCGGTCGGCGACGAGGTGCACGATGGGCAGCCCATCGTCGTGCTCGAGGCGATGAAGCTCGAGCACGTGCTCGAGGCGCCGCAGAGCGGCATCGTGCGCGAGCTCGCAGTCGCCGTCGGCGATCTGGTCGCCGAGGACCAGGTCCTGGCCTACCTCGAGGCCGGCGAGGTGGCGGTCGCGCGAGCGGTGGACACGGAGGCCCGCGATCCCGAGCGGATCCGCCCCGACCTCGCCGAAGTCGTCGCGCGCCACGCCGCCGGGCTCGATCCGCAGCGCCCCGACGCGGTAGCGCGCCGGCGCAAGACCGGCCAGCGCACCGCGCGCGAGAACGTTCACGACCTCGTCGATCCCGGCACGTTCGTGGAGTACGGCCCGCTCGTGATCGCTGCGCAGCGGCGCCGCCGCGCGCTCGACGACCTGATCGCGCGCACGCCCGCCGACGGTCTCGTGGCGGGAATCGGGCGGGTCAACGGCGCGCTCTTCGGCGAGACGGTCCGCACCGAGTGCGTGGTCATGTCCTACGACTACACGGTGCTCGCCGGCACGCAGGGCCAGCAGAACCACCGCAAGAAGGACCGCATGTTCGAGCTCGCGCGGGAGCAGAAGCTCCCCGTCGTCTTCTTGACCGAGGGCGGCGGCGGCCGGCCGGGCGACACCGATTCGTCCGGCGTCTCGGGGCTCGACTGCCTGGCGTTCCAGCTCTTCGCGGGGCTCTCGGGCCTGGTGCCGCTGGTCGGCATCACCTCGGGGCGCTGCTTCGCGGGCAACGCCGTGCTGCTCGGCTGCTGCGACGTGATCATCGCGACCGCCGGCTCGAACATCGGCATCGGCGGGCCGGCCATGATCGAGGGCGGCGGGCTCGGCGTGGTTCGCCCCGAGGAAGTCGGGCCGATGGACGTGCAGACGCAGAACGGTGTCGTCGACGTCGCGGTCGCCGACGAGGCCGAGGCGGTGCAGGTCGCCAAGCAGTACTTGTCGTATTTCCAGGGTCCGCTTGCGCGCTGGGAGTGCGCGGACCAGCGGGCGCTCCGCTCGGTGATCCCCGAGAACCGGCTGCGCGCCTACGACGTGCGCCAGGTCGTGCACCTGCTTTCCGACGTCGGCTCGCAGCTCGAGCTCCGCCGCGACTGGGGCCACGGGATCATCACGTCCCTGATTCGGGTCGAGGGCCGGCCGCTCGGCGTGATCGCGAACAACCCGAACCACCTGGCCGGTGCGATCGACCGCGACGGCGCCGACAAGGCCACCCGCTTCATGCAGCTCTGCGATGCGTTCGACGTGCCGATCCTGTTCCTGTGCGACTGCCCGGGGATCATGGTCGGGCCCGAGATCGAGAAGACGGCGCTGGTGCGCCACGCCTCGCGCATGTTCGTGAACTCGGCGAGCCTGACCGTGCCGTTCGCGACGATCGTGCTGCGCAAGGGCTACGGCCTCGGCGCGCAGGCAATGGCGGGCGGCAGCTTCAAGGCGCCGCTCTTCACGGTCTCGTGGCCGACCGGCGAGTTCGGCGGCATGGGCCTCGAGGGCGCCGTGAAGCTCGGCTTCAGCAAGGAGCTCGCCGCCGTCGGCGACGACGCGCAGCGCGAGAAGCTCTTCGACGAGATGGTCGAGCGCATGTACCAGATCGGGAAGGCCGTGAACGTCGCGTCGCACTTCGAGCTCGACGACGTGATCGACCCAGCCGACTCGCGCACCTGGATCGCGAACGCGCTCCGCTCCGCGCCCCCTCCCCCGCCGCGCGCGGGGAAGAAGCGTCCCTGCATCGACACCTGGTGAGCGCTCAGGGCTTGGCTTCGGGCTGCGCCTTCAGCTTCGCGCGCACCAGCGCGAGGGTCGCGAAGTACTCCTCCGGAATCACGGCTTCATAATCGACCGAGTCGACGCGCAGAGAGACCCGACGCTTGTCGCGGGGGTTCTCGAACTCCATCCGAAGCGGAGTAGGTACGCCCTGGATCGTGCCTATCTGCACGGTCCGCGCCGTGAGTCGCACCGCACCACCCTTGCGTTGCTCTGTCTTCAGAGGCAGGAAGGTCTCCGTGTCGAGCCAGGTCGAGCGCTCCTCGAAGCGGGGGTTCTCCCGCAACGCGCGCTCGTCGAGCCGATAGCAGGGGCGGCCTTCGACGGTCTCGCGCTTCATGCCCACCACCTCCGTGGGCTCGGACTGGGCGACCCCGAAGCCGAGGAACTCGAGGTCGATCCCGTACACGTCGTCGTTCGCGATCGACTCGGGCAGACGCCGCACGCGCCGCTGCTCGGGGTTGTAGAGGAAGTAGTCGTTAGGCCGACCGGCCTGCTCCAGGAACAGCACGCTCACGTTCCGAACGCTCTCGGGTGCTGTGAAGCGCACCATCACGCGCTCCGCGCCGATTGCTTCGTCGGTTCGCCAGACCAGGAGCTCACGCTCTTCGCGCAAACCGGCGAGATCCATCGAGAGGTGAACTCTCGCCTCGAAGTGCTTGCTGCCGAGCCGCTCGTGCCAACGCCGCTTCACTGCCTCTGACGAGAGCGGAACCGCGTCGTCGCTGGCTCCAGCTCGAGCCACGAAGACCAGCGCGCAGGCTGCGGCAAGGGCAAAAGCCCAGCCGACTCGTGGTACGGCTCGACTCACACGTGGCTCAGGCCGCCGAGCGTCGTGCCTTCTTCTTCGCGTCGTGCGCCTGCTGGATGCGCACCAACTCTTCCCAGCCCAGGTACGCCGTGAAGCCGTTCTCGTCGAAGAACAGCACCGGGCCGTCGCAGATGAACAGGTACTCGGTGTCCTCGAGCGCGGTGGTCGCGCCGTGGATCATCCCGTTCTGCTCGTAGGTGTAGTCGCCGGTCGCGAGGATGCCGTCGCGGATCGCGAGCTTCCCCTTGATGATGAACGTGTGCGCCGCGGACAGGTGCTTGTGCTGCGGTGCGACGTAGCCCTTCAGCCAGCGGAACAGCACCGCCCAGCGGCCCGTCTCGGCGCCGGTCCAGAGGATCTTCATGAAGGCGCGCTCGGGGTCGTTCGCGTCCGGAATCCACTCGGAGTCGGAGCGGATGATGGCGTCCACCATCGTCGGGTTGAGCGGCGCGATCTCTTGCGGTAGTGCCATGGGGTCCTCCCTTCGCGACTTCGAAGTATATCCCGATCCCCATGCTGGCCTAGCGAGCCGGCGCCGGCGCAGCGAAGCCCGCTCCTACCCCGGCCGGGAGCACCAGGAGCTGTCCGTACATCGAGGGCAAGTGCCCCGGCACGCTGCACACGAACGTGTACAGCCCGGGCCGGGACGCGATGTACGTCGCGTGCGTGATCGACTGGCCGGGGATCGGGACCGACAGCCCGGGGAGCACGAGGTCGTGCGCGTCGTCCTCGGGATTCACGAGCGTGAACTGGATCGTGTCGCCCTCCACGACGACCAGGCTGCTCGGGATGAATGCGTAGACCTCGCGGCCTTCGAGGACGCCACCCGGGGCGAAGTCCTCGCGCAGGAATCCGTAGGTGCGGGTGAGCTCCTTGGTGAGCAGCGGGACCGCGGTGAGCGTCAGCTCGCGAACCTGCGGCGCGTAGTGCACGGCCGGCGCGACCGGCGCGCTTGCGCACGCGAGGCTGCCGACGAGCGCGACGGCGGACACCGAACCTCGGAGCGCGCGCTGAAACATCTCTGTCCTCCCGGTGCTGATACGATGGCGCTGGCGCAATCGAGAGGGAAGGCACCCCATGGATCTGTTCGAGGCCATCGAGAGCAACGGGACCTGCCGCTACTTCCGCCCCGACCCGGTTCCGCGCGAGGTGCTGCGCCGCGCGCTGTCGGCCGCGCGCTTCGCGCCGAGCGGCGGCAACCGCCAGCCGGTTCGCTTCATCGTGGTGACCGACGCGAAGCTGCGCCGCGAGCTCGCCGCGCTGTACCTGCCGCGCTGGCAGGCCTACATCGGCGGCATGACCCGCGGGGAGGTCCGCGTCGACACCTTGCCTGCGATGGTCCGCAACGCCGACTACTTCGCGAACCACCTGGCCGAGATCCCGGCCATGGTCGTGGTGGGCGCACGCCTGGCCGACTGCATGGCGACCGACGCCGGACTGGGTCGGCTGTCGGTGGTCGGCGGCGCGTCGATCTATCCGGCGGTGCAGAACTTCCTGCTCGGCTGCCGCGCGGAGGGGCTGGGCACCGCGCTCACCACCCTGCTGGTCGCCGACGAGCCGAAGCTCAAGCCGCTCCTGGGCATCCCCGAGGACATCTCCACCGCCGCCTACATCGCGGTCGGCTATCCGCAGAAGCCGTTCCCGAAGAAGCTGCGGCGCCGCGAGCTCGACGAGTTCTGCTTCTCCGACCGCTACGGATCTTCGCTCTAGAATTCGATCCCGAGCTCGCGCTTCAGGTGCGCGCGCACCGCGGCCTCGAGCGCTGCTGGCCACGGCAGGCCGACCTTCTCGGCGATCGGCTTGCCGTGCGCGACGAGCGCGCGCGCGACCGCGATGTTCGCGTCGATGAGCGCTTCGCGCGTGGCCGCGGGCCAGGGCAGCGCCTCGAGCACCGCGTACTGCTCGGGGTGCAGCTTGTCGCGCCAGTGCTTCACCCCCGTCGTCGGCAGCGGCGCGTTCATCTCGAGGAAGAGCTCCGAGATGCGCCGGCGCATATGCCCGTAGCCCTCCTGGGCGAGCAGTAGCTCGCCGCGGCCGAGCGCCGCCGGGAACAGGGCCAGGTAGCGGAGCGGCTCCTCGATCGCGGTCTCGATCTTCGCGCGGTCGGGTCCGGGCTGCGGCACGGGCGCCGGCACCTGAGCGTCGAGCCCATCGCGGTCGAACACGACCGCGCGCGCGCGAAAGAAGCTCGAGGGAACGCGACTCACCCGCTCGAGCACCACGTCGAGCCGCTCGCAGGTCGGGGTCAGCGAGTAGAAGCTGCCGGGCAGGAACGGGATCGCGCGCGCCAGCACGGTGGGCGTGATGTCGGCGAGCCAGCTCTGCCAGCTCCCCGCGAACGAGTCGAAGTCTGCGTCGGCGACCGCAGCCAGGAGGTCGAGGTCGGAGAAGGCGTCGGCGTCGCGGCGCGCGAGCGAGCCCGAGACCCAGAGCGCGCGCACCCGCGGGTCGTCGGCGAGCCGGCGCGCCGCGCGGTCGAACAGAGTGCGATAGCCGGGCGGAAGCACGGCCAGGCTCTCGGGCGCGCGCAGTTCGAGATCCATCTTCACCTCCGGGGCTGAATCCATATCCACAGCCCGCCACGTATGTCCCGCACTTTAGGAGGCATCATCATGCGAAATCGAGTTGCTCTCGGGCTCTCCCTGGCTGCCGCGCTCGCCCTCCCCGCCGTCGCCTTCGGCGCGACCGCGGTCGTGAAACCCAAGGCGGTCGCCGTCGCGAGGCTCAAGGGCGTGAACGAGGTTCCCTCGATCATCACGAACGCTTCGGGGGACTTCACCGCGAAGGTCTTCGCGGATCACGTCGACTTCAAGCTCAGCTACTCGGGTCTGACCGGCGACACGCTCTTCGCTCACATTCACGTCGGCCAGCAGCACACCAACGGCAACGTGATGGTGTTCCTCTGCAACAACATCACCCAGGCCGGCCCCACCCCGCGTCCCTGCCCGCACGGCTCGGGCACCGTCACGGGGACCTTCTCGGCGGCGGACGTGATCGGACCCGCGGGCCAGGGCGTGGATCCCGGCGAGTTCGCGGCGCTCCTGAAGGCGCTCGCGGAAGGCGCGTCCTACGCGAACGTGCACACCACCGCGTTCGGCACGGGCGAGATCCGCGGTCAGATCCTACAGATCGGCTCGGTCGCGACCGGCGAGTGAGTCAGCGCCGCAGGGTCAGCTGAAACGTGCTGAACAGCTGCTCGCCGAGGTGCACGTTGGGGTCGAGCGCCTCGACGTAGATCGTCGTCGAAGTCTTCTCGCGCAGATTGAACATGGTCGAGGTGGTGGCGATCCAGGCGCCGTCGAAGTCCTGGATCGTCGCCGGCTCGGCCTTCATCTCGCGCATATCGACCCCGTTCGCATCGCGGTAGAGCGTGCGCAGCGGCACGTAGTGCTTCTTCTCGAGCCAGGTGCGCATGGTGCGGTACTCGGAGTCGACGAAGGGCTTCATCGTCACTTCGACGACGTAGACCGGCACGCCGTCGATCTCCTCGTCGGGCAGCCGGTTGTAGTCGGCATCCTCGATGCTCTTCCAGCCGATGTCGTCGAACGTGTAGTCGGTGCCCAGGATGCCGACCCCGCGCAGCTTCACGCGGCGGACCTGCTGCGTGGACGGGCTCCAGATCCACTGGTCGTTCGAGCGGTCGGCGTTCACGATCATCAGGTAGCCGGTCTCCCGCATGTCCTCGGGGTCCTGGAACTTCACCAGGGTCTTGGCGATGACCCCGTCCACCGCCTTGTGGTTCTTGTCGCGGTAGTCCTTCCAGCGCACCCAGAAGCGGGACTTCTGCTCGCTGCCGCCCGGGTCGCGCGAGATCACGGTCTGCCACTGCACGCAGGAGCGGAGCCGATTGTCGAGGAACTTGTCGAAGAGCTGCTTTCCGGTGAGGGAACCGCCCTCCGGAAGCGCCTTTTCGACCTCGCCTTCACTGGGCAGCCGCACGTCCCCCGCGGCGCCGAACAGGGGCGCGCCAGCGAGCGCGAGAGCGAGGGCGGGGGCCAGCGGGAATCTCATCCGTAGGGAGTGTGTATGGACGAGGCGCGCGTGGCGGTCAACCCTCGACCGTCGCGGCCCCAGGGCGGGACGCGCAAGTCGTACGCAGGCAGGCAGGCAGAGTCAAGAGCCCATGTGCTTGCGCAGGAACTCGCCCAGCCGCGCGATCGCCTCGCGGCCCTCCTCGAGCTCGCTCGCGAAGATCTGCCAGACGTGGATCATCCCCGGCCAGACCTCGAGCGAGACGTCGACCTTCGCCTTCTGGGCCGCGCGCACGAAGCGGACCGAGTCGTCGAGCAGCACCTCGCGCCTGCCGACCTGGACGAGGAGCGGCGGCAAGCCGCGCAGATCGGCGTAGAGCGGCGAGGCCAGCGGCTCGCGCGCGCTCGCGCCGTTCAGGTAGGTGGGCCCCATCAGCGCGACCAGGTCCTTGGCGACCATCGGGTCGTCCGCGACGCCGCCGTTCATCGACTCGCCCGCACCTTCCAGGTCGACCCACGGCGAGAGCAACGCCGCAGCCGCGGGCAGCGCGATCTTGCGGTCGCGGAGCGCGAGCAAGGTCGCGGCCGTGAGCCCGCCGCCGGCCGAGTCGCCCGCGATCGCGAGACGCTCGGGCGCGAAGCCCTGCGCGAGCAGGAAACGGTACGCCGCGACCGCGTCCTCGACCGCCGCCGGGAACGGGTGCTCGGGCGCGAGCCGGTAGTTGAGGCCGAGCCCGCGCGCGCCCGTCGCGGCCGAGAGGCGCGCGATCAGGTCGCGGTGCGAGTCGACGCCACCCAGCACGTAGCCGCCGCCGTGCAGGTAGAGCACCGCGCGGTCCGGGCGCGCGCCCGGACCGTCGAGCCACTCGGCGGGCACGCCGCCCGCGGACACGACCTGCCGCTTCACGGGTGCGAGCTCGCGCACATCGGTGAACAGGCGATCCCAGCTCGCGCGCATCTCGGGCACCGAGATGCCCTGGGTCCAGGTCGAGAATTCCTTCTGGATCCGCGCGATCAATCGGTCGAGCTCGGCCTGCGACATGGTTCGGCCCTCCTGGACCGATCCTACTTCGCGGCGCAGGTCGATGCAGATCGGAGGTAGGCGACCACGCGCCAGACGTCGTCGTCGCCCTGCGGCAGGGCCTTGCCCCAGCCCGGCATGCGCGTGCCCGGGATCCCGTCGGCGATCGAGTTGAAGATCTCCTGGTCGCTGCCGCCGTGCTTCCACTCGCAGTCGAACAGCGACGGCGCGTCGCGCTCGACGTTGTGCGTCGAGTGGCAGTACGCGCCGCAGGTGCCGATGAAGATCTTGTGGCCGCGCTCGACTGCGGCCGGATCGCGCAGGTACTTCTGCGCGGGCGACTCCGCCGCCGCGGGCTCGGGCGCCGGCGCCGCGCCCTGGCAACCGAGCGCGAATGCGACTGCGACCCATCTCAAGAAGTGCGAGGCCGAGCGAGGGCCGCCCTGAGCGAGGCCGCAAGCGGAGCGAAGCGAAGCGCGCAGCGAGGCGAAGCCGAGCGAAGTCAATCGGACTTGGGCAGCGCGAAGACGAACAGGGTCCCGCCTTCGGGAACCCGGTTCACGCCCGCCGCGAACGAGTCGAGCGCCGTGAAGCTCCCGGTCGGGATCGCCACGTAGGTGCGCCCGTCGAGCTGGTACGCGACCGGCTGGCTGCGCACGCCGCCGCCGGCGCGGAAGCGCCACACGACCTTGCCCGTCTTCGCGTCGAGCGCGAGCGCCTCGCCTTCCAGCGTCCCGCTGAAGACGACGCCGCCAGCGGTGCTGAGCACGCCGCCCATCATCGGGCGGTTGTCCCGGAAGCGCCATTTCACCACGCCGGTCGCGACCTCGATCGCCGCCAGGTTCCCGTACGCCTTGCCGGCGGTCGCGTCTACGGTCTCGGGCAGGCCGCCCAGGTACGGCAGGCCTTCCTGGTATGCGCCGATCCCCTTGGTGAACACCTGGCAGGCTTCCGACGACGGGATGAACACGAGCCCGAGATCCGGGTTCAGCGCGCCGGTGAACGAGCCGTTCATGCCGCCGAGGTTGCTGGGGCAGGTGCGGAACTTCGCGTCTTCCTTCGGCACCGACTCCGGGTTCACGACGGGCCGACCGTTGGCGTCGATCGTGGCCCAGTTCACCTGCTCCAGGTAGGGCGTCGCGCGCAGGAACTTCCCGTTGGTGCGGTCGAGGATGTAGTAGAAGCCGTTCCGGTTGGCCTGCACGAGGAGCTTGCGCGGCGCGCCGTCGTACTTCGCGTCGACCAGGAAGAGCTGGGTGTTTCCGTCGTAGTCCCACACGTCGTGCGGGGTGAACTGGAAGTACCACTTCATCGCGCCGGTCTTCGGCTCGAGCGCGAGCACGGAGTCGGAGTAGAGGTTGTCGCCCAGCCGGACGTCGCCGTCCCAGTCCGGGCCCGGATTGCCGGTGGTCCAGTAGAGCGTGTCCGTCTCGGGGTCGTAAGCGCCCGTCGTCCAGGCCGGCGCGCCGCCGCGCTCGTAGGAGACGCCGGACCAGGTGTCGGTACCGGGCTCCCCCTTGGCCGGCACCGTGTAGTGTCGCCAGACCTGCTTCCCGGTCTTCACGTCGTAGGCATCGAAGAAGCCGCGCACGCCGTACTCGCCGCCGGCCACGCCGATGACCGCGAGATCGCCCACGATGAGCGGCGCCGAGGTGAGGCTGAACCCCTTGGTGTAGTCGGCGACGACGACGTTCCAGACGATCTCGCCGGTCTTGCGGTCGAAGGCGATCAGCTTCGCGTCGAGCGTGCCCATGATCACGAGGTCGCCGGCGATTCCAACGCCGCGGTTCGGCGGGCCACAGCAGAGCCGCAGGTTCGTGCCGTTCTGGTGGTCGTAGCGCCAGAGCAGCTCGCCGGTCTTCGCGTCGAGCGCGAAGAGGCGGTTGTACGACGAGGTCACGTACATGACGCCGCCGTAGATCACCGGCGACGCCTCGAACTGGCCGGTCGTGCCGGTCGGGAACGCCCAGGCGACCGAGAGCTTCTTCACGCTCTCCGGGGTCAGGTTCTTGAGCGGCGAGTGCCGGAAGCCGCGGTAGTTCCCCAGGTACTGGATCCAGCGGTCGGCCGGAATCGTGGCGGCGTTCAACATCTCCGCGCTGACCGGCCCGGCCGACGTTCCGACCGGCTTCTCGGCCTTCCAATGGGTGGGCGGCGGCGGAAGCTGGATCTCCGCGGGAGCCTCCTTCGATGAATCCTGCGCGAGGCCGAAGCCAGCGGTTCCGAGCGCGAGTGCGAGTGCAAGCCCGATTGCGGTGGCGTAGCGGATCACGGTTCCCCTCCCCGACGAGGGCCGCATCGTACAATGCGCGAAGGTGTTGCGCCTGTTCACGGGTACGAGCGGCTTCGCCTACAAGGAGTGGAAGGGGAGCTTCTACCCCGCCGACCTTCCCGACGCGAAGATGCTCGCGTTCTACGCCGAGCACTTCGGCTCGGTCGAGATCAACAACACCTTCTACCGGATGCCCAACGAGAAGCTGCTCCTGGACTGGGCGGAACGGGTGCCAGCCGACTTCAAGTTCGTGCTGAAGGCCTCGCGCCAGATCACCCACATCAAACGGCTGAAGGAGACCCAGCCCGTCGCGTACTTCCTCGAGAAGTCGACCGTGCTCGGCGCGCGGCGCGGGCCGCTCCTGTTCCAGCTGCCGCCGAACATGAAGAAGGATCTGGAGCGGCTGCAGGCGTTCCTGCCGCTGCTGCCGGCCGACGCGCGCGCCGCGTTCGAGTTCAGGCACCCGAGCTGGTTCGAGGACGACGTGTTCGAAGCCTTGCGCGCCCGCAACGCCGCTCTGTGTATCGCCCACACGGAAGAGGAAGAAGGCGCCGTGCAGACGCCCGTTCGTCGCCGACCGCCGACTGGGGCTACCTGCGCCTGCGCAAGGTCGGCTACGGCCCGGGCGAGCTCGAGGAGTGGGCGGCGCGGATCCGCCAGCCCGCCTGGGGCGACGTGTTCGCGTTCTTCAAGCACGAGGACGAGGGCACGGGCCCGAAGCTCGCGAAGCAGTTCGAGGCGATCGTCCGGGGCTAACTGCGGGCCGCCAGCGGGCGCGCCCACTCGGCGATCGCGGCGGCGAGCTCCTTGCGCAGCTCGGCGCTGCTCCGGCCCGCGGACTTGCGGAGCTCGAACGAGTGGTCGGCGCCGTCGAACTCGCGCAGGGTCGCGCGCGGGGCGAGCTCGGCGCAGACCTCGCGGATCAGTCCGAGCTCGG
Source organism: uncultured delta proteobacterium (assembly GCA_963707945.1). GTDB lineage: Bacteria > Myxococcota_A > UBA9160 > SZUA-336 > SZUA-336 > VGRW01. The sequence goes on along the minus strand of CAVPRM010000003.1, from coordinate 29,436 downwards.
CCAGGTCGTCGCGCGTGCCCTGGAGGAACAGCATCGGCACCGCGACCGCGGGCAGATGCTCGGCGCGCGCGCGCGACGGCTGCTTCGCCGGGTGGAGCGGGAAGCCGAGGAACACAAGGCCGCGCACGCCGGGGATCGGCTCCTTCGCGCAGGCGTTCGAGGTCATCCGCCCGCCAAACGACTTCCCGCCCGCGAAGAGCGGCAGCTCGGGCGCGAGGCGCTGCGCGTCGGCGCAGACCGCGCGCACGTACGCCTCGCAGACCGGCTGCGGGTCGGGCCTGCGCCCGCCCCGTTCGGTGTAGGGGAAGTTGAAGCGCAGGGTCGCGACGCCGACCCCCGCGAGCTCGTCGGCGATCGCCTGCATGAAGCGGTGGCGCATGTCCGCGCCGGCGCCGTGCGCCAGCACGCACAGCGCGAAGGCCCCGGCCGGCCGCTCCAGGATCCCGGTGACCGGGCCCTGGCTGCGGTCGGCGGCGAGCGGCAGCTCGTGCGGCATGCGTCGAGCCTAGCCGGAGGTGCTTCGACCTTCACGGGTCCGCGGACAGACGGGGCGGCGACTCCGCCGTGAGCCGTCCGCGGATCTCACCCATCGGGTACGCCGAGCTGTGGATGTTCAGGTACCACATGTCCTTCTCGAGATCGGCCGACTGCGCGTCACCGAGGACCGCCTCGCCCCGGATCGGGCTCGCCGTGAGCGCGGGAACCGCGAACTCGAGACCTCCGTTCGCGCCGGGCGTCGCCGCACCGTGGAAATGGGCGGAGATGACCTCACCGGACAGACCCTCGAACTCGATCGTGTAGACGAGCTTCCTGGTCGCAGTGTCGTAGGTCGCGACGACACGTCCCGTGGCCTTGCTGTGGTTGGGCGGGACTTCGTCGGAGCCCGCGAGCTCCGCGTGATACGAGACCACCTCCGCGAGCGCAGGAGTCGCCGCAGTCAGGAGTGCGAGCGCGCCGAGAGCGGACCGGGTGAAGGCGATCGGCATGGGCCCTCCGTGAAGATCGATGGTGCGCAAACTATAGTCTGCAGGCTCGTTGGAATTCGCTCCGGGAGGCGACCGTGCTCAAGCTCCTCCAGCGCCTGGTCGCGAGCGATCGCGCCATGCGCGCCGCCGGACTCGTGGCAGGGCCCTTTCATCCGTGGCATCCCGAGGTGCGGCGCGACCCCTACCCCACATGGCGGCGACTGCGGGAGGCGGCCCCGCTGGTCCGAGTCCGGCTGCTCGGCGCCTGGGCTGCGGGCCGCTACGCCGACGTCGAGCGCATCCTCCGCGACCGCTGCTTCTCGACCGACCGAAGCGGTGTACCGATGATCGGCGCGATGCGCCGCGCGATTCGCGGCGCGCCCGACCTCGAGAACCTGTTCGACCACAACTTGTTGATGATCGACGGCGCACCGCACGTACGGCTGCGCGGCTGCGTGAGTCGCGCGTTCTCGCCGCGGCGGGTGGAGCGGCTCGATGCTCGGATCCAGAGCCTGGTGGACGAGCTCCTCGAGCGAAGCGCCGGGCGCGGCCAGATGGACGTGGTTCGCGATCTCGCGCGGCCGCTGCCGGCGACGGTGATCGCCGAGCTGCTCGGGGTGCCGGAAGAACATCGTCAGCACTTCCTGCACTGGTCGGCGGATCTGGCAGAGCTGCTCGACCCCCTCTCGGGCCGGGACGGTATCGACCCGCCGAAGCGCGCCACGGCGGCGGTCGCGGCCTGCTTCCGCGAGCTCCTCGCCGAACGCCGGCGGGAGCCGCGCGACGATCTGCTCTCCGCGATGATCGCGGTCGAGGCGGAGGGCGATGCGCCGCTGGGCGAAGGAGAGCTGCTCGCGCTCTGTACGCTGCTCGTGGCCGCCGGTGCGGAGACCACGGTGAACTTGATCGGGAGCGCAGTGATCCTGCTCCTGCGCCATCCCGACGAGCGCCGGCGCCTGCAGGACGACCCCTCGCTGCTGCCCTCTGCAATCGAGGAATGCCTGCGCTTCGAGCCGCCCGTCCAGTTCACGGACCGCGCGGTGGTCGAGCCGTGCGAGCTTGGTGGAGTGCGGCTCGAGCCCGGTCAGATCGTCGCGGCCGTGATCGCAGCCGCCAACCGCGATCCCGAGCACTTCCCGGATCCGGAACGGTTCGACGTCGGCCGCACCGGCGAGCGGCACTTCTCCTTCGGGCTGGGGAGTCACTACTGCCTGGGCGCGTCCCTCGCCCGGCTCGAGGCCGAGGTCGCGCTCGGCAGCCTGCTGCGCCGCTTTCCGGACTTCCGCGGCGATCCGGATCCGCCCGACTGGCGGCGCTCCGCCGTGCTGCGGGGGCCCACCGCAGTGCCGATCCGGCTCGCCTAGCGAGCGGACGTGTGCCGCTCCGCGAGCTGGAGCTGTCCGAAGGCGCTCGTCGGCCGGCCGCGGCGCAGCGGCACGCACGCCTCCGGGAGCTCGTTCGTGAGCTCGATCCCGCGCGCTGCGAGCGCGTCGAGAAACGCGGGCAGCCGCTCCATCGCACCCGTCGGCAGGTCGTGCAGCACCGCGACCGACCACGGCCGCGAGTCGATCTCGGCGAGACAGACCTCGGGCCAGCCGTCCGGGTTCTCCCAGTCGCGTGGCACCGCCCGCCGGTCGCTCCAGGATCCAGGTGACCGGGCCCTGGCCGCGGTCGGCGGCGAGCGGCAGCTCGTGCGGCATGCGTCGAGCTTAGCGCGGTTGAGTACGCGCCCAGGCATTCCTGAAGCACACGCGGCGCGCGCGAACGTGGTGAAGGCCCGCGCAAGGCCGAGCACGTGCCCACCCAAGTGCGCGCGGGGCGTCCGGTCGAGCTGCGGCCCCAGGAGCCTGTCTAGATTTCGGACGGTCATCAGACGATCACGGAGCGGGGAAGCGCGCCAGCAGGACTCGCAGCGCGCTACTCGTCGGTTTGAATGCACTCCAGGTGGTGCACGATCCGCCAGAGAATGAGGTCTCCGACGGCGGGGTCCGAGTAGTACTTGCCAAACTCCTTCCCCCACACCGGCATCGCGCTGGTCCCGTGCGCTCGCGGCATTGTGGTTCCATCCAGGAAGACAACGAGATCGGTCCCCAGGGGATTCCCAAACTTCTTGTGAAGCGATTTGAGCGCCGGCGGGCGAGGGTTCAGGACGCCGGCGACGGGACCCTTCCCGTCGGCCTGCTCGCCATGGCAGGCGGCGCAGTAGCGAACATACTCGTCGCGAGGCTCGCACTCTTTCTGTTCGGTCCGGGCAGTCGTTGCCAGCGCAAGCACAACGACGATCGCAGCAAAGAATTCTCTCACGATGTCTCCCTGGGCAGGATCAGAGGCTCACCGATCAGGCCGAGGCCTTCACGGTCCGCGCCGATTCTGCCAGAGATCCAAGAACTTGCGGCGGGCTTGTCTGCGAGCGCCACCCCCGGATGAACAACGTTCCGAGGAACGACACCTAGGGCATCAGCGGCGTCGGGATCTCCGGCTGACCGGCGCCGCGGTTCCAGCCCCCGCCCAGCGCTTTGTACAGCGAGACGACCGAGACGATCTCGCGCAGGCGCGTCTGCGCCAACTCGAGCTGCGCCGGGTACAGATGCTGTTGTGCGGTGAGCACCTCGAGGTAGCTCGCGCGCCCGCCGCTGTAGCGCGTGATTGCGGTCTTGAGCGACTCCTCGAGCGCCTTCACCGCGCGCTCCTGCTGCACGCGCAGCAGTGCCTGCTGCTTGCGCACGGTGAGCGCCTTCGAGACCTCGCTCAGCGCGTTCAGCACGGCGCCCTCGTAGCTCGCGCGCGCCGCGTCGGTGTCGGCCTCGGCGCCCTTCCACACGTACGTCGTGTGTCCCGCGGTGAAGAGCGGACCGGCGCCCTTCGCGGCGTAGGACCACAGCGACGCCTTGCCCTCCATCAGGTCGGAGGCGTCCGAGCTGAGCGTGCCGCCGATCGCCGTCAGGCCGATGCGCGGAAAGTAGTTCGCGAAGGCCTCGCCGATCTGGGCGTTCGCCGCGACGAGCTCCTGCTCCGACTCGATCAGGTCCGGGCGTCGCTCGAGCAGCTGCGCGGGCACGCCCGCGGGGACCTGCGGCAGCAGGGTCTGCGCCTCCAGCGCCGCCCCGCGCGGTACGTTCTGAGCGGGCCGCCCCAGCAACACCGAGATCTCGTCCTCTTTGAAGACGATGTTCTGCTCCACCTGCGCGACCGCGCCGGTGTACTGCGCGAGCGAAGCCTCGGCGCTCAGCGGGTCGAGCTTCGAGGTGGCGCCGCCGGCGTAGCGGCGGTTGAACAGGTCATACGTCTCTTGGAACGACTTGGCCGCGTCGGTCGTGATCTGCAGCTCGAGGTCGAGCTCGAGCAGCTCGAAGTATGACTGCGCGACCTGCGAGACCAGCGACAGCACCACCCCGCGCCGGACTGCGTCGGTGGCGAAAAGATCGGCGCGCCCGGACTCCGCACTGCGCCGGATCCGACCCCACACGTCAAGCTCCCACGACCCGGCGAGGGCGAGCAGGAACGAGTTCGTCACCGGGCTCCCCTGCTCCTCGAGTCCGAACGTCACCTGCTTGCCGCGCGACGCCACGCCGCCGTAGCCGACCTGCGGGAACAGCGGGCTGCGCGCGATCGCGGCCGAATAGCGCGCCTTCTCGACGCGCGCGACCGCGACCTGGAGGTCGCGGTTGTTGGCGAGCGCCTCGTCGACGAGCTGGCGCAGCACTGGGTCGCTGAACACGTCGAACCAGGCGCTGTCGGCGATCGAGCTCTCCTCTGCGGGCGTGTCGCGGAACGTGGGCGTCACAGGGAGCTCTGGCCGCTGGTAGTCCGGTCCTACCGCACAGGCGCAGAGCGCGCAGAGCGCCGCAGCTACACACGCCCGAGCGATTCGCACCCTCACGCGAGGCTCACCGAGCGGCGGAAGCGCACCAGCGAGGCAGCGAAGGCAACACTGCCGATCGCGACCAGCGCGCAGAGCTGCGGCCAGACCACATCGAGGCCGGCGCCGCGGTAGAGGATCGCCTGCGCGAGGCGCACGAAGTGCGTGGTCGGAGCAGTCAGCATGATGTTCTGCACGGCCACCGGCATGCTTTCGCGCGGCGTCACGGCGCCCGAGAGGATCTCGAACGGCAAGATCACGAGAAAGATCAGCAGCCCGAGCTGCGGCATGCTGCGCACCACGGTCGCGAGCAGGATACCGATCGAAGTCGTCGAGAAGAGGTGGAGCATCGTTCCGAGGAGAAACAGCGCGATCGATCCCGCGATCGGAACGCCGAGCGCCCCCTGCACCACGAGCGCCAGCGAAAGCGCAGACGCAACGAGAACGACCAGACCGTTCGCCCAGACCTTGGCCGCCATGATCTGGAAAGGCGCGAGCGGCATCACCATCAGGTGTTCGAGCGTGCCGTGCTCGCGCTCGCGGATCACGGCGGCTCCAGTCAGGATGATCGACAGCAAGGTGATCTGGTTCATCACTTCCATCACGCCGCCGAACCAGACCCCGGATAGATTTGGATTGAAGAGGACGCGCGTGACCAGCCTGACCGGAAGCTCCGTCACCTTTCCGGCCCGGCGCATGAACTCCTGAAGCTCGTCGTGCACGATGTGCTGGATGTACCCAGCGCCGATGTAGGCCTGAGTCATCTGCGTAGCATCGATGTTCACCTGGATCTCGGGGTGCCTGCCCTGGAGCACGTCGCGCTGGAAGTCGGGCGGGATATCGACCACGAAGGTGTACAGCCCCGTGTCCAGGCCGGGATCGATCTCCGTGGCCGCGATCCGGGCCGGTATCTTGAAGCGCGGTGGATAGAACGCCGTGATGATGCGTTCGGAGAGGTGGGAGCGATCCTCGTCCACGAATGCGATGGGGGCGTTGCGGAGCTCCGTCGAAGCGGCCTTGGCCGCCGTGTAGACCATGAGCGAGAACGTGACGGCGACCAAGCCGAGCAGCACTGGGTCGTGCCAGAGGCTCTGCAGCTCCTTCACCCCGAGGCGCCAGATCTTCCAGAAGCTGCCCACGGCTAGCGCCCCTGCTTCCGCAGCAGTGCCACGGTGGCCAGCACGAAGACCGGAGCGAAGGCGGCGATCGAGAGCAGCTCGGGTAGGAGCTCCCGGAAGCCGAGGCCCTTGTCGAACGCGCCACGGCAGAGCGTGATGAAGTACGAGGCCGGGAAGAGCTTGCCGGCGACCGCGCCCGGTCCCTCGAGCGCCGCCACGGGATTCGTCAGGCCCGAGAACGAGACCGTCGGGATCATGGTGAGGATCCCCGCGGCGAAGAGCGCGGCGACCTGCGTGCTGGTGAAGGTGGAGATCAGAAGGCCGAGCGCCGTCGTCGCCGACACGTACAGCACGGCGCCGAGCGTGAGCCCGAGGAAGCTGCCCGTGACCGGCACCCGGAACACGAATACGGCCAGCCCGACGAGCGAGAAGTAGCTCAGCGTCCCGAGCACCACGTACGGAAATTGCTTGCCAAGCACGAACTCGAAGCGCGTCACCGGTGTGACGTACATGTTCGTGATGGAGCCGAGCTCCTTCTCCCGCACGACGCCGAGCGCCGTCAGCATCGCGGGCAACATGATGAGCAGCAGCGGAATCACCGCCGGCACCATCGCGACGATGCTCACGAAGCCCTGGTTGTAACGATAGCGGAGCGCAAGGTCGGCGATCGCCGGGATCGCAATGCCCTCGCGCCGCGCGAGATCACGCAGATAAGAGAGGTGAACGCCCTGCACGTAGCTCCGGATCGTCTCGCCCCGATACGGCGTCGCCCCGTCGACGACCACGCCGGCTTCGACCGAGCGGCCCGCGCGCAGATCACGGCCGAAGTCGGGCGGAATGCCGATCGCGACGGACAGCTCGGCGCTGCGCATGCGCCGGTCCAGCTCGGCCACGTCGGCAATCGGAGGCTGCTCCACGAAGTAGTGCGAGCCCGCGAACGCCCGCGCGTAGTCGCGGCTCTCCGGGGTCCCGTCCTGATCCAGCACCGCGAAGCGCACGTTGTCCACGTCCATGTTGAGGCCGTAGCCGAAGATCAACATCAGGAGGAGCGCGCCGCCGAGCGCGAAGCTGAGCCGGATTGGATCGCGCTGCAGCTCGAGGCTCTCGCGCCCCGCGTAAGCGAACAGGCGCTGGAGGGAGAACGCCTTGGGTCGCGCGAGCGCTCGCTGCTCTGGCTTGGCGGCAGGAGGCGGCGGCTCGCCGGCCTTGCCCGTCGCCTCTTCGAGATGGGAGATGAACGCCTCCTGGAGCGAGGCTGCACCGCGCGAGCGCACGATCGCCGCCGGCGTGTCGCTCACGAGCACCCGGCCCGCGTTCATGAGCGAGATGCGGTCGCAGCGCTCGCCCTCGTTCATGAAGTGGGTGGACACGAAGATCGTGACGCCCTGGTTGCGCGAGAGGTCGATCAGGAGCTCCCAGAACCCGTCGCGCGCGACCGGGTCGACGCCCGAGGTGGGCTCGTCCAGGATCAGCATCTGGGGCGAGTGGACGATCGCGACCGCGAGGGAGAGCCGCTGGCGGATGCCGAGCGGGAGCGCCTCGGCGAGCTGGTTGGCGTGCTCGCGCAGATTGAAGCCTTCGAGCAGCTCCTCGACGCGCGGGACGACCTTCTCCGGCGGCAGCTCGAAGAGCTGCGCGTGCAGCATCAGGTTCTGGCGCACGCTGAGCTCGCCGTAGAGCGAAAACGCCTGAGTCATGTATCCGATCTGCTTGCGCACGTCGCCCTCGCGCGCTTCCACGTCGCGCCCGAACAGGCGGGCGCGTCCCTCGCTCACGGGGAGCAAGCCCGTCAGCATCTTCATGGTGGTCGTCTTGCCGCAGCCGTTCGAGCCGAGGAACCCGAAGATCTCGCCGCGCTCGATGCGGAAGTTGACGTGGTCGACCGCGACGAAGTCGCCGAAGCGGCGGGTCAGACCCTCGGCTTCGATGACGGGATCGCCTCCAGTCTCCTTGCGCGGGGGAACGCGCAGCTCGCGGTGGCCGCGCCGCGCCTCCTCGGGCAGCAGCTCGATGAAGGCCGCATCGAGGTTGCGCGTCGCGGTGCGCTCCATGAGCTCCGCTGGCGTGCCGGTCGCCAGCACGCGGCCGGCGTACATCGCAGCGAGCCAGCCGAAGGCCTCGGCCTCTTCCATGTAGGCGGTCGACACGAGCACGCTCATGCCGGGCCGGCGCTCGCGAATACGGTCGACGAGCTCCCAGAACTGGCGCCGCGAGAGCGGATCCACACCCGTGGTCGGCTCGTCGAGCACGAGCAGGTCCGGGTCGTGAATCAGCGCGCAGCAGAGGCTGAGCTTCTGCTTCATCCCGCCCGAGAGCTTCCCGGCCGGGCGCTCACGGAAGCGAGCCAGGCCAGTGGCCACGAGCAGTTCGTCGATCCTCGTCTCGCGCTCGGCGCGGGCGTGGCCGAAGAGGCGCCCGAAGAAGTCCACGTTCTCGAAGACCGAGAGCGTCGGATACAGGTTTCGGCCGAGTCCCTGCGGCATGTAGGCGATCCGGCTCGACGCCACGGAGCGAACGGCGACGTCGCGGAGGTCGCCGCCCAAGACCTCGACCGATCCAGTCTGGATCGCCCGCGCCGCGGTCACGAGGCCGAGGAGCGTCGACTTGCCGACGCCGTCGGGCCCGATGACACCCGCCATGCCACCCGCGGGTATTTCGAGGTCGACCGCATCGAGCGCGAGAGTCTTTCCGTATCGATGCGTGACGGCGCGGAGCCGCGCGGCCGGGCCCGTTGCTTCGCTCATGACGGAGGCAGTTTCACGGCGAGGTACGCGGGCCACTCTCCACCGTCGGCCAGGCGAATGTAGGAGACACCCGGAAGGCCCGTCTTCACCTGCTCGAGGTGCTGCTCGAGCAGCGCTTGGTCGAGCTTCACCTTGAAGCGGAACATCAGCTTCTCGCGCTCGGTGCGCGTCTCCACCTCCTTCGGGGTGAACTGAGCCTCCGGCGAGGCGAAGGAAACGCTCGCTGGAAAGATGAAATCGGGGTACGCATCGAACACCATGCGCGCCTCGGCTCCGTACGCGACCCGTCCGGCCTGCTCGGTCGGAAGGAATATCGTCATGTAGACGTCGGCCAGATCCAGCACCGTGACGACCTTGCCGCCCGCGGCCAGCACTTCGCCAGGCTCCGCGAGCCGGTAGAGCACACGACCGCGGGTCGGGGAAACGAGCGTGCTCTCGTCGATCTGGATCTGGATCCGCTTCAAGCTGGCCTCGGCGGCCGCGCTAGCCGACTCGGTCTCATGTAGCTGCGCCTGCGCCGCGCGGACGGCGGCCTGGCTGGTCTCCACCCGCGTCCGGTCCTGGTCGAGCTCTTGACCGCTCACCGCCCCGCTCGGGGCCAGGTGCTCCGAGCGCGCGCGGTCGAGCAGAGCCAGCTTCCGCTCGCCCTCGCGCTGCGCTCGCACCGCCGCGGCCGTGCGCTCGGCGTCGCGAGCGCGCTGAAGCTCGGCCTCGGTCTGGCGCCGTTGTGCCGTGAGCTCGTCGATGTCGATCTGGGCAAGGACTTGACCCTTCTCGACCAAGTCGCCCTCGCGCACGCGCACCTCGACGACGCGGCCGGCGCGCTTCGTCGCGATGTCGTACTCCGTCGCCTCGATCCGGCCATTGCTGGACGCGAAGCCCGCGGGGAGCCTCGGCTGGTGCAGCCACCAGTACCCGTAGCCGGCGGCGCCGAGCACGACGACGCCGAGCCCAGCGAGGAAGAATAGGCGGCTCTTTCTCCGGCGGGTCTGCGCCTGGTCACCGGGTGCGTGTTCACCCGTTGTGCTTGCTGGAGCTGGCTTCATCGCGACCCCCTCTGCTGTGCCACCCGCTCCTTTGCGGCTACAAATCGCCTCTTGCCTGCGGGGCAATCTGTGGGTCGGGCATTTGCTCGCCTTCTCGAGCTGCGGAGCTGAGCGATGCGCGGCAGGAGGTGCGCATCGATCACGCGCCGCCAGGTGTACTTCCGCGCAGTCCGGAGCCCGGCACGGCGCATCGCCTCGACTCGATCTGCGCGAGCGAACAGGGCATCGAACTGGGCGAGGAAATCTCCCGGATCCTCGCGCGCGATCACCAGTGCGTTCTCGCCGGCACTGGCGTACTCCTCGCCGCTCGCCCCGGTGCAGGCGATCCCTCCGACGGCCATCGCTTCGAGCCCCACGAGACCGAAGGGCTCGTGGCGGCTGTTGGCGAGAACGACCTCGGCACCGCGAAACAATACGCCACGAGCCTCTCGATCGACCTGCGACTCGAGCAGCACGATGTCGCTCTCAGATCCACGCGCCACGGCGCCGAGCAGCCCGGAGACACCTTCTTTCGAGATCCGCTGGCACGAAACACTCAGCCCTAGCGCGCGGGCGCGAGCGAGCACGACGGACCCATACTCCTCGCTCCCGCCCCGCGCGACCAAGAGCGGTCGCACGCCCCGCTGCTTGAGCCGCGCTACGATCTCCACACTCGCGAGCCAGCCTTTGTCGGAGTCCCATCGGGCCATCTTGGCGAGCAGCGTCCGCCCCGCCGCCGACCGGCGCAGCGCCTCGACCGCCGCACCATCGGGCGGAGTCAGCGCTTCGGGGGAGAGCCCGTTCGGGGTCACGATCGGGTCGACGCCGAATGCCTGCATGCAGCCGCGCATGTAACGACTCACCGTCGCGATCTCGCTGGCCCGCGCGAGCCGGGGCCAGTCGACCCGCTCGAACCCGAACAGATTGTTGGCCGTCCACACCAGGGACGCTGATTCCCGCAATCCCGCCTCGCGCAGTAGCCAGTCGAGGTGGATCGCGGCGTGCGCGGTGTGCCACTCCTCGGCGAGGACGACAGCCTCCCCCCCCGCTGGCAAGAGCCGGCGCGAGGTATTCCTTCATGAGGTACGGCGGCAGGGAAGAGGCGAAGTCTCGCTCCTTGTCCTCTTCGTGCTGATATACCCCTTGCGGCGTGTAGGAGCTGATCCACTGGCACCAGCGGTGCAGGGTCAGCCGGCCCCGCTGCTCGACTCCCGGGCGGTACGGATCGCCGACGAACCAAAGGTGCGTATCGAGCCCACGCTCGGCGAGCGCCTCGGCGAGGCCGACGACACGCGTCGCGATGCCGCCGGCGCGCGAGTAGCTGTCGGGGCCTTCGAACGCAAGTAGGTGAACCTGGGTCACCGCGCGCCGCCTTTCGGGAGTGACCACTCGCGTTGCAGGCGGAATGCCAAGCAAGCCCTGCCCCAGGCAGTCCAAACGGGCGCGAAACCCGCCGCGAATGCGACATCCGACCCCGCTACGGGAGAAAGGTTGAGGCAGCTTGGCTCTTCCCCGTGTTGGTATCTCGTCCCGTCGCACGCCGGGCGCTGGCACGCACGCTGCAGTTCGATGGGCAGCGAGGCGTTCTCTCATGCGGGTCACTCTCGGCACGCTCCGATCAAAGCTCTGCGGTCCGGAGCGGCCGCGGTCCGAGACCCCCCCGCTGTCGTAGGTCATGGCGACGTCACCACTGGCTGGCAAGCCCGCGCCGAAGGAGCTGCTCATCGACGTTGCGCGCGTCGAGGGGGAGTACTACGCGCGGACGCCCGATCCCGGGCGTCCGGAAGAGCGGGTCGCGTTCGGCACGAGCGGGCATCGCGGCTCCTCTCTGCGCGGCTCGTTCACGGAGGCGCACGTGCTCGCGATCACCCAGGCCATTTGCGATTACCGGACCAGCCGGGGAATCGACGGGCCGCTCTACATGGGCAAGGACACCCACGTGTCGTCCGGCCCCGCGCAGCGCACGGCCCTCGAGGTGCTCGCAGCCAACGGCGTCGAGACCGCGATCCAGCGCGACGGCGGAGTGACTCCAACGCCGGTGATCTCTCGCGCCATCCTGGTCCACAACCGCGCCCGGACCGATCACCTCGCGGACGGCATCGTCGTGACCCCGTCGCACAACCCGCCGGAAGACGGGGGGTTCAAGTACAACCCGCCGCACGGGGGGCCGGCCGAGTTGGAGGTCACGCGCTGGATCGAGGAGCGCGCGAACGAGCTCCTGCGCGAGGGCAGCGCCGGCGCGAAGCGCCTGCCGCTTGCCGCCGCATTGCGCGCACCGACAACGCACGAGGAAGATCTCGTCCTGCCCTACGTGCACGACCTTTCCAGCGTCGTCGACGTGGACGCGATCCGCGCGGCCGGCCTCGCCCTCGCGGTGGATCCGCTCGGCGGCGCCGCGCTCCCCTTCTGGGAGGCCATCGATGCCGTCCACGGCCTGGGCATCGAAGTGGTCAACAAGACGATCGACCCCACTTTCTCGTTCATGACAGTCGATCACGACGGGGTGATCCGTATGGACTGCTCCAGCCCGTACGCGATGGCCCGGCTGATCGGTCTCAAGGACCGCTACCGGGTCGCGTTCGCGAACGACGCCGATGCCGACCGTCACGGGATCGTGACCTCGTCAGCGGGGCTCATGAATCCGAATCAATATCTCGCCGTCGCCATACGATATCTCCTGACGAGTCGGCCTCTCTGGCCGGACGGAGCCGCGGTCGGAAAGACCGTGGTTTCGAGCAGTCTCATCGACCGCGTCGTGGCCGCACTCGGCCGCCGTCTCTGCGAGGTGCCGGTCGGCTTCAAGTGGTTCGTGCAGGGGCTGCTGGACGGCTCGTGCTGCTTCGGCGGCGAGGAGAGCGCGGGAGCGACGTTCCTGCGTCGTGACGGCGCCGTCTGGACGACTGACAAGGACGGCTTGGTCATGAGCCTGCTCGCCGCGGAGATCGCGGCCCGGACCGGTCGCGAGCCGGGCGAGCACTACCGCGACATTACCGCGAGCTTCGGGGCTTCGTACTACACGCGGCTCGACGCCTCCGCGACGCGCGAGCAGAAGGCCAGGCTCACCGGACTCTCCCCGGATGCCGTCGCGGCGTCGACGCTCGCAGGCGACGCGATCACAGCGAGGCTCACCGTCGCACCGGGCAACGGTGCGCCGATCGGAGGGCTCAAGGTCGCGACGGCGAAGGGCTGGTTTGCCGCCCGACCGTCGGGCACGGAGGACATCTACAAGATCTACGCCGAGAGCTTCGAGAGCGCTGCACACCTCGACGCCATCGTGCGCGAGGCGCAGCAGATCGTGGATGAGGCGCTGAGAGGAGGTTGAGACCATGAACGCGACTCACAAGCTCCACCGGCTGGGCCAGAGTCTATGGCTCGACAACATCACGCGCGAGATGATCGACGACGGCACGCTCGAGCGGTACATCGACGAGCTCTGCATCACTGGACTCACTTCCAACCCAACTATCTTCGAGAACGCGATCAAGCGGACCCAGGCCTACGACGCCCCGATCCGGGCGAAGCGCAACGAGGGGAAGACCTCCGAACAGCTCTTTTTCGACCTCGCGATCGACGACCTCACGCGCGCGGCCGACCTGTTCCGGGCGGTACACGAGCGCACGAACGGCGTCGACGGCTGGGTGTCGCTCGAGGTGTCACCGCTGCTCGCCTACGACGCAGCGAGCACGCTGGCCGAGGCGCAGCATCTGCACGCCCGCGCCGGCCGGCCCAATCTGTTCATCAAGATCCCGGGCACGCGCGAGGGCGTGCCGGCGATCGAGGAGGCGATCTTCGCGGGCGTGCCGATCAACGTGACCTTGCTCTTCTCGCGCGAGCACTACCTCGCGGCCGCCGAGGCGTTCCTCCGCGGCGTCGAGCGGCGCATCGATGCCGGGCTCGATCCCGAGGTCGGCTCCGTCGCGTCGCTCTTCGTGAGCCGGTGGGACGCCGCCGTCGCCGCGAAGGTGCCGCCATCGCTGCGCAACCGCCTCGGCATCGCGATGGCGAAGCGGGTCTTCCGCGCGTCGCGGAGCCTGCTCACGTCGCCGCGCTGGGAGCGCGTTTACAACCTTGGCGGGCGCCCTCAGCGCTTGCTCTTTGCGAGCACCGGCACGAAGGACCCGGAGGCATCGGACGTGCTCTACGTGCGCTCGCTCGCAGCGCCGTTCACGGTGAATACGATGCCCGAGCCCACGCTCCTGGCTTTTTCCCAGCACGGAGAGGTCGGCGCGCCGCTCGACCCGGACGCCGGCGACTGCGAGGCGGAGATCAGCGAGTTCGCGCGCGCCGGGATCGACGTCAACGCGGTCGGAGAGCAGCTCCAGCGGGACGGCGCCGCGGCTTTCACCAAGTCATGGAACGAGCTTCTGGCCGTGATCGAGACCAAGAAGGCGGGGCTCGCCAAAGCGCGCTAGCACCGCCAGTCCGCTTGTTTGGACTTCCACCAGCCTATCGACAAGGAGCGATCGCATGGCCCTCTCGGACGCCGAACTCAGCAAGCTCGACGCGCTGTGGCGCGCCGCGAACTACCTCTCCGTCGGGCAGATCTACCTGCTCGACAATCCGCTCCTGCGCAAGCCGCTCGCCCGCGAGCACGTGAAGCCGCGGCTGCTCGGGCACTGGGGCACGACGCCGGGTCTGAATTTCCTCTACGTGCACCTGAACCGGGAGATCAAGAAGCACGACCTGAACATGGTCTACGTGATCGGGCCCGGGCACGGCGGTCCTGCGATCGTCGCGCATGCGTACCTCGAAGGGACCTACAGCGAGGTCTATCCGAGCGTGACCCAGGACGAGGAGGGCATGAAGCGGCTGTTCAAGCAGTTCAGCTTCCCGGGCGGGATCCCGAGTCACGTCGCGCCCGAGACTCCCGGATCGATCCACGAAGGGGGTGAGCTCGGCTACGCTTTGTCCCACGCCTACGGCGCGGCCTTCGACAACCCAGACCTGATCGTGGCCTGCGTCGTCGGCGACGGCGAGGCCGAGACGGGCCCGCTCGCGACCGGCTGGCACGGCAACAAGTTCCTGAACCCGGCCCGCGACGGCTGCGTGCTTCCGATCCTGCACCTGAACGGCTACAAGATCGCCAACCCCTGCTTCTTGGCGCGAATCCCGAAGCCGGAGCTCACCAAGCTGCTCGAGGGCTATGGCTACCAGCCCTACTTCGTCGAGGGGCAAGAGCCCGAGGCGATGCACCAGGCGATGGCGGAGACGCTCGATCGCGTCGTCGAGGACGTGCAGCGCATCTGGAGCGACGCGCGCGAGCGCGGCGTCGTGGCGCGCCCGATCTGGCCGATGATCGTGCTGCGCACGCCAAAGGGCTGGACATGTCCCCGCGAGATCGACGGGAAGCTATGCGAGGGGTACTGGCGCAGCCACCAGGTGCCAATGGCCGACATGGACAAGCCCGAGCATCTCGCGGTGCTCGAGCAGTGGATGCGGAGCTACCGCCCCGAGCAGCTCTTCGATGCCGGCGGGAAGCTCAAGCCCGAGCTCGCAGAGCTCGCGCCGAAGGCAGAGCGCCGGATGAGCGCCAACCCGCACGCAAACGGCGGGCTCCTGCTGAAGGACCTGAGACTCCCCGACTTCCGCGACTACGCCGTCACCGTCGAGAGTCCCGGCACGGCGACGGCCGAGTCGACCCGCGTGCAGGGAAAGTACCTCCGCGACGTGATGAGGCTGAACCAGGACCACGGGAACTTCCGCATCTTCAGTCCCGACGAAAACAACTCCAACCGCTGGCAGGACGTGCTCGAGGTCACCAACCGCTGCTACGTCGCCGAGATCCTCCCCGAAGACGACCACCTCGCGCCCGACGGACGGATCATGGAGGTCCTCTCCGAGCACCAGTGCCAGGGCTGGCTGGAGGGCTACCTGCTCACCGGGCGGCACGGCTTCTTCAGCTGCTACGAGGCGTTCATCCACATCATCGACTCGATGTTCAACCAGCACGCCAAGTGGCTGAAGGTCTGCAAGGACATTCCGTGGCGTCGGCCGATCGCCTCGCTCAATTACCTGCTCTCCTCGCACGTCTGGCGGCAGGACCACAACGGCTTCAGTCACCAGGACCCCGGATTCATCGACCACGTGGTGAACAAGAAGGCGGAGGTGATCCGCGTCTACCTGCCGCCCGACGCGAACACTCTGCTCTGGGTCACTGACCAATGTCTGCGCAGCCGCAACTGCGTGAACGTGGTCGTCGCCGGCAAGCAGCCGGCGCCGCAGTGGCTTTCGATGGATCAGGCGATCAAGCACTGCACGGCTGGCATCGGCATCTGGGAGTGGGCCAGCAACGACCAGGGCGGCGAGCCCGACGTGGTGATGGCCTGCTGCGGCGACGTGCCGACGCTGGAGACGCTGGCGGCCGTGGAGCTGATGCGCCGCCACCTGCCGGAGCTGAAAGTGCGCGTCGTCAACGTGGTCGACCTGATGCGGCTCCAGCCGGCGGAAGAGCACCCGCACGGGCTCAGCGACAAGGAGTTCGACGTCCTGTTTACCCGGGACAAGCCGATCATCTTCGCCTTCCACGGCTACCCGTGGCTGATCCACCGGCTGACCTACCGCCGCGCGAATCACAAGAATCTGCACGTGCGCGGCTACAAGGAAGAGGGGACCACGACCACCCCCTTCGACATGGTGGTGCTGAACGAGCTCGATCGCTTCCACCTCGCGGGGGACGTGATCGACCGGCTGCCTCAGCTCGGTGCGCGGGCTGCCTACTTCAAGCAGGCGATCCGCGACCGGCTGATCGACCACAAGCAATACATCGAGAAGCACGGCGAGGACATGCCAGAGATCGACGGGTGGCGCTGGGGCGAGTCGGCGCGGCCGGGAGCAAGGCGCGCCTCGACTGAAGGCGACAACGCTTGAGGGTTACTTGGGCTTGAAGTGCATGCCGCCCGAGTCGAGGGGATCGTGTTTGTCGGACGGGCTTGGTCGCCTGGGCCGGTCCGGTGACGCGCTGCGAGTTCGACCGGCGGCCCGAGCGAGAGCTCGAGACGAGTCATGACACGAAGTAGCGGCACCGGAAAGTATGAGATCCTCGTGGAGAGCTGCCGCAGCCTGGCGCCGATTCTCACTGCGGTCGCCCATCCTTGTGAGGAAACGGCGCTGAGCGGCGCCATGGAGGCGGGCGCCGAGGGGCTGATCACGCCGATCCTCGTCGGCCCGGCGGCAAAGATCGCCGAGATCGCGCGCAAGCACGGCATCGACCTCGGGCGCACCGAGATCGTCGACGTACCGCACAGCCACGCCTCCGCGGCCAAGGCCGTCGAGCTGGTTCGCCAGGGATACGCCGAGCTGATCATGAAGGGCAGCCTGCACACGGACGAGCTGCTCGGCGAAGTGGTCGCGCGCGAGACCGGGCTGCGCACGGGTCGCCGGCTCAGTCATGTGTTCCTCATGGACATCCCGGCCTATCACAAGGTCCTGATCGTGACCGACGCCGCGATCAACATCGCGCCGACGCTCGAGGACAAGGTCGACATCTGCCAGAACGCCATCGACCTCGCGCGCACGCTGGGCATGGAGCGGCCGAAGGTCGCGATCCTGGCCGCAGTCGAGACGGTGAACTCGAAGATGCCCGCCACAATCGACGCCGCGTGCCTGTGCAAGATGGCCGAGCGCGGCCAGATCACTGGGGGCGTACTCGACGGCCCGTTGGCCTTCGACAACGCGATCAGCAAGGAGGCGGCGAGCATCAAGGGGATCACGTCGGAGGTGGCCGGCGACCCCGACATCATGCTCGTGCCGGACCTCGAGGCGGGCAACATCCTCGCGAAGCAGCTCACTTTCCTGGCCAACGCCGACAGCGCCGGGCTCGTGCTCGGCGCGCGGGTCCCGATCATCCTGACCTCCCGCGCCGACAGCGTGCGCTCGCGCATCGCGAGCTCGGCCGTCGCGATGCGCGTCGCGCACGCGCGGCGAGAGGTCCGATGACGGTCTACACCCTCATCCTCAACGCCGGCTCGTCGAGCCTGAAGTTCTGTGTCTACCACAAGCCAGAGGCCGGCGGCTGGGGCCTGGAGACGCGCGGCCAGATCGAGGGTATCGGCACGTCGCCGCGCTTCAGCGCGAAGGATGCCGCGGGCGCGGTGCTCGTCGAGCGCACGCTCGACGAGGGAGCGCGCGACGGGCGCGCCGCGCTCGACTCGCTGACAGGTTGGTTGCGCTCGCGCTACGGGGGCGCGCGCGTGCTCGGCGTGGGCCACCGCGTCGTCCATGGCGGCGCGCGCTTCGCGAGCCCGGTCGTCGTCACGCGCGAGGTCCTGGACGAGCTGCACAGGCTCGAGCCGCTGGCGCCGCTGCATCAGCCGTACAACCTAGCGGCGATCGAGGAGGTGACGCACCACCTGCCCAACGTGCCGCAGGTTGCGTGCTTCGACACGAGCTTCCACCGCGGCCAGCCCGCCGTCGCCGAGCTGATCCCCCTGCCGAAGGAGATCCGCGCCGCGGGCGTGCAGCGCTACGGGTTCCATGGGCTCTCCTACGAGTACATCGCCTCGGTGCTGCCGCAGGTGGCGCCGCGCATTGCAGCCGGCCGCGTGATCGTCGCGCATCTCGGCAGCGGCGCGAGCCTGTGCGCGCTGCGCGCGGGCAAGAGCGTCGACAGCACGCTCGGCTTCACCGCACTCGACGGGCTGTGCATGGGCACGCGGCCCGGCGCCGTCGATCCCGGCGTGGTCCTCTACCTGTTCCAGACGTTGAACCTTTCCGCGAAGGAGGTGGAGACGATCCTCTACAAGAAGTCCGGGCTGCTCGGCATCTCCGGCATCAGCAACGACATGCGCGAACTGCTCGCGAGCCGCAATCCCGATGCCCGGCTGGCCGTGGACTACTTTGTGCACCGCGCGGTGAAGGAGATCGGCGCGCTGGCCGCGGTCCTGGGCGGACTCGACGCGCTGGTCTTCACCGCGGGCATCGGCGAGAACTCCGCCGAGGTGCGCGCCCGGATCTGCGCGGCGTCGGCATGGCTCGGCGTCGCGCTGGATCGCGAAGCCAACGAGCGCGCCGGGCCCCGCATCTCGACGGAGAATAGCGCCGTGTCCGCGTGGGTGATTGCGACGAACGAAGAGCTGATGATCGCGCGGCACACCATCTCGCTGCTGGGACTGACTTAAAGGAGAGCACCATGGAACAGCCGTCCTGTGTCGCGCGCGCTGGGGCGCTGGGTCCCGGGCACATCTCACTCCTCGGTGTGACAGGAGGCGCTTCGTGCGTTCGAGGGACCGGATCTATACGCGCGTGCGGGAGACACCGGTTGATCGAGGACAAGCAGCACATCGGAGGCTGAGGGGCAGCATGCGGTTCGAGAGCGAACGCGGCACTCGTTGCTCACCCGCGACGGAGGCGCGAGCCGGCAAGAGCGCGCCGCTCGGCGCGACGGTCGAGCCGGAGGGGGTGAACTTCAGCGTCTTCTCGAAGAGCGCGACCCATCTCGAGCTCCTGCTCTTCGATCGCGAAGACGCGGCGCAACCGTCGCGGACCCTGGTGCTCGATCCGGGGCAGCACCGCACATACCACTACTGGCACGTGTTCGTCCCCGAGCTCCGGCCCGGACAACTCTACGGCTACCGCGCGCACGGTCCGCTCGAGCCCGCGCTTGGCCACCGCTTCGACTCCGCCAAGCTGCTCCTCGACCCGTACGCGCGCGCCGTCGCCGTGCCGAAGGGCTACTCGCGAGAGGCCGCGAGTGAGCCGGGCGACGACACGGCGGTGGCGATGAAGAGCGTCGTCACGGATCCGACGCGCTACGACTGGGAACGGGATGTGCCGCTCCGGCGGCCCTGGAGCGAGACCGTTATCTACGAGCTCCACGTGCGCGGCTTCACGAAGCATCCGAGTTCGTGCGTCTCGCCCGAGAAGGCAGGGACCTATGCCGGGCTGATCGAGAAGATCCCCTACCTGCAGGACCTCGGCGTGACCGCGGTGGAGCTGCTCCCGGCGTTCCAGTTCGACGCGCAGGCCGCCCCCGCGGGCCGCACGAACTACTGGGGGTACTCGCCGGTCAGCTTCTTCGCCCCGCACCAGGCCTACAGCTCGCGTCGCGATCCGCTCGCTGTGCTGGACGAGTTCCGCGACATGATCAAAGCGCTCCACCGCGCGGGCATCGAGGTGATTCTCGACGTCGTCTTCAACCACACCACCGAGGGCGATCAGCGCGGCCCCACGCTCTGTTTTCGCGGCTTCGAGAACGAGGCCTACTACCTGCTGGAGGGCGACCGCAGTCGCTACGCGAACTACAGCGGCTGCGGCAACACGCTCAACGCCAACCACCCCGTCGTGCGGCGCATGATCCGGGAGAGCCTGCGCTACTGGGTCGAGGACATGCACGTCGATGGGTTCCGATTCGACCTCGCGTCGGTCCTGTCGCGGGACGAGTCGGGCCATCCGGTGCCACGGGCGCCTGTGCTCTTCGACATCGAGTCGGATCCGGTGCTCGCGGGGATCAAGCTGATCGCGGAGGCATGGGACGCCGCAGGGCTCTACCAAGTGGGCAGCTTCGTCGGGGACGCGTGGCACGAGTGGAACGCGCGCTTCCGGGACGACGCGCGCCGGTTCCTCAAGAGCGAGACGGGAATGGTTCCGAAGCTGGCCGCGAGGCTTCTCGGCAGCCCGGACCTCTACGGTCACGAGGAGCGCGAGCCGGAGCAGAGCGTGAACTTTGTCACCTGCCACGATGGGTTCACACTCGAGGACCTCGTCTCCTACGACCGCAAGCACAACGAGGCCAACGGGGAGCAGAACCGCGACGGCGCCGACGACAACGCGAGCTGGAACTGCGGCGCCGAGGGGCCCAGCGAGGACCCGGCCATCGAGGCCCTTCGCGGCCGCCAGATCCGAAACTTCTTCACCCTCCTCCTGGTCTCGGTGGGCAGCCCGATGCTGTCCATGGGCGACGAGATGCGGCGCAGCCAGCGGGGGAACAACAACGCCTACTGCCAGGACAACGAGATCGGCTGGCTGGACTGGACGCTGCTCGAACGGCACCGAGACGTACACCGCTTCGTCCGGTCGCTCCTCGCGTTCCGCATGCGCCGAGACGTCATGCTCGATGCGCCGCAGGTGACCCTGAACGAGCTCCTGAGGCGCGCGCGCATCGAGTGGCACGGCGTCGCACTCGGCGGGCCCGACTGGAGCGATCACTCCCACTCGCTGGCCACCACCATCACGAGTTTCTACGGCAACTTCCGGTTGCACGGAATCTTCAACGCCTACTGGGAGCCGCTCCGGTTCGAGCTGCCGGCTAGCAAGGAAGCGGGCGCATGGCGGCGCTGGCTCGACACCTCGCTCGAGTCGCCAGAGGACATCATCCCATGGGACGAGGCGCCGCAGATCGCGGAGTCGAGCTATACCGCCCAGCCCCGTTCGATCGCCATTCTCGTCCTGCCGCTCGCGCGAGAACGAGAGTGAGCGGTCCCTAGCAGGGAGCTGACGCGACGCCCCGGCGTCGAGAGAGAGGTGAGATGACGACTCGAAAGAAGAAGGGACCCGCTGCCGAGATGCTGGGGCCCGACGCGCTCAAGACGCTGATCGCGCAGTACGGGTGCGGCCCCATCCATTTCAGCGGGAGGGACGACGCCCTCTACGAGCGCCACCTCACCTTCGATGACGTCGTGGACGTCGCACAGGCTGGTCCCCGCGATCGGTTCGAGGCGGTCGCGCGCTCGACCCGCGACGTGCTCTCGCAGCGCTGGATCCTCACCGAGAAGACCTATGAGCGCGAGAACCCCAAGCGGATCTACTACCTCTCGCTCGAGTATCTGATCGGCCGTTCGCTCGCCAACAACCTGACAAACCTCCTGCTCGCTCCCGTTGTGGCTCCCATTACGCAGGAGAAGGGCCTCGACTGGCTCGCTTTGCAAGAAGAGGAGCCCGACGCCGGACTCGGGAACGGCGGGCTCGGCCGGCTCGCGGCGTGCTTCCTCGACTCGATGGCGACGCTGCAGCTTCCCGCGATGGGCTATGGGCTCCGGTACGAATACGGAATCTTCAGCCAGTCGATCCGCGACGGCTGGCAGCACGAACAGCCCGACAACTGGCTGCGCCGCCTGGACCCGTGGGAGGTCGCGCGCTTGAACGACCGGGTCGAAGTGAAGCTCGGCTGCTCGTTCGTGATGCGCGACGGGCGTGTCGAGATCGTCCCGGGGCACCCCTCGACTCTGATCGGCATCCCCTTCGACCGCCCGGTCGTGGGCTACGGCGGCAAGACCGTGAACACCCTGCGCCTTTGGGCCGCCGCTGCGCCGGACTACTTCGACTTCCAGCGCTTCGGCCGGGGCGAGTTCATCGAAGCGCTCACGGATACGCTCCTGGCCGAGTCGATCACTCGCGTGCTGTATCCGGACGACTCCACCGTTCGAGGTCAGGCGCTGCGCTTCGTGCAGGAGTACTTCCTCGTCGCGTGCTCACTCGCCGACATCGTCCGGCGCTTCCGCAAGACGAACGCCGATTGGAGCGTGCTCTCCGAGAAGGTGGCGCTCCAGCTCAACGACACCCACCCGGCTCTCGCTGTGCCGGAGCTGCTGCGGATCCTGCTCGACGAGGCCCGACTCGACTGGGATCAGGCCTGGGACCTGACCCGGCGAACGCTCGCCTACACGAATCACACGTTGCTGCCCGAGGCGCTCGAGAAGTGGCCGCTCGGCTATTTCCAGGTGCTCCTGCCGCGACACCTCGAGCTCATTCTCGAGATCGACCGGAGGCTGCTCGAAGAGGTGTGCACACGCTTTCCGGGAGACGAACGACGCGCGGAGCGCATGAGCCTGATCGAAGAGGGTGCTGAGCGACACGTGCGGATGGCCAACCTGGCCATCGTGGGGTCGCACAGCACGAACGGCGTGTCTGCCATCCACTCCGAGCTGCTGCGCACCACCACCGTGAAGGACTTCGCGGAGTTCTTCCCTGCGCGCTTCAACAACAAGACCAATGGCGTCACACCGCGCCGCTGGCTCCTGCTCGCCAACCCTACGCTGTCGCGCACCATCAGCGAGGCGATCGGCGACGGTTGGATCACCGATCTCGCTCAGCTGGCCAAGCTCGCGCCCCTCGCCGGCGACCGGAGCCTGCGCGACGCCTTCCGCAAGGCCAAGCGGGAGGCCAAGGCGCGCTTTGCAGCCTGGCTCGGTACGACGTCGGGTCAGTCGCTGGACCCCGACACGATCGTGGACAGCCACGTCAAGCGCATCCACGAGTACAAGCGCCAAGTCCTGAACGCGCTGCGCGTGGTCGTCCTGTACGACCGCTTGCGAGCGAATCCGAAGCTCGACATGCTTCCGCGCACCTTCGTCTTCGCCGGAAAGGCCGCCCCCGCCTACCATCTCGCGAAGCTGATCATCAAGCTGTTGAACAACCTGGCCACGACGATCGACGCCGATCCAGCGGTGCGCGGCCGCCTCAAGGTTCTGTTCGTTCCCGAGTACTGCGTGTCGCTCGCCGAGCGGCTCATCCCGGCGAGCGACGTCTCGAACCAGATCTCGACGGCGGGCTACGAGGCCAGCGGTACCAGCAACATGAAGTTCATGATGAACGGGGCACTTACGATCGGGACGCGCGACGGGGCGACGATCGAGATGGCGCAGGAGGCGGGAGAGGAGAACTTCTTCCTGTTCGGCCTGACCGCGCAGCAGGTGGCGGAGAGCCGCAGCTGGTACAGCCCCTACTGGCACTACGAGAACGAGCCGGAGACACGGGCGGCGCTCGATCTCGTGTTCTCCGACCACTTCAGCCCGAACGAGCCCGGCGTGTTCGCCCCGCTGCGAGACGCGCTGCTCACGCACGGGGACTACTACATGCACCTCGCGGATCTGCGGTCCTATCTCGAGGCGGACGCGCGACTCGTCGCGCTGTACGCGGATCCGCAGGCGTGGAGTGGCAAGGCGATCCTCAACGTGGCCGCCTCGGGCAGGTTCTCGAGCGATCGCACCATCGCCGAGTACGCGAAGGAAATCTGGGATGCGAGGGCGTGCCCGGTCTCATAGCGCGATGGCGATCTCACCCGCAGCCGCCGCGGAGGTTTTTCTGATCCGCCACGGCGAAACGCAATGGAGCCTCTCTGGCCAGCACACGGGGGTCACCGACATCCCGTTGACGGAGAACGGTCGCACAGCAGCGAAGCAACTCGAGCCTCTGCTCTCCGGAAGGGACTTCAGCCTGGTCCTGGCGAGCCCGCTGCAGCGCGCGCGGGAGACATGCGAACTGGCCGGTCTCGGAGATCGCATGAAGGTGGATCCGGACCTGATGGAGTGGAACTACGGCGAGTACGAGGGACTGACGCCCGACGAGATCCATCGCCGGGCCCCAGGCTGGATCATCTTCGCCGACGGATGCCCCGGCGGCGAGAGCCCGGAAGAAGTCGGGGCCCGCGTCGATCGGCTGATTGGCAAGGTCCGCGCAGTCGCCGGGAGCGTCGCGCTATTCGCGCACGGCCATGTCCTTCGGGTCTTCGCGGCGCGCTGGATCGGGCTGCCGCCGACCCACGGAGGTCATTTCCTCCTCGACACTTCGACGCTGAACGTCCTCGGCTACTACCGAGACATTCCCGCAGTGAAGATCTGGAACGCCCCGTTGCACAGGAGGTCGATGCCGTGACGAAGTCCGGTCTGGAAGGAACGGCTGCCGCCCTGGTGGCGCGCGGCAAGGGGATCCTCGCCGCCGACGAGACGGAGCCTACGCTGACGAAGCGCTTCGACGCGCTGAAGATTGAGTCCACCCCGGAGAGCCGGCGAGACTACCGGGAGATGCTGCTCCGGGCGCCCGGAGCAGCCGAGTTCATCAGCGGCGTGATCCTCTACGACGAGACGATCCGCCAGCAGGGCTCCGGGGGATTGCGGCTCGCCTCCGTATGCAGCGAGCTCGGGATGCTCCCCGGCATCAAGGTCGACCGGGGGGTGAAGCCGCTGGCCGGCTTCGGCAGCGAGCGCGTGACCGAAGGCCTCGACGGGCTGCGCGAGCGGCTCGCGGAGTACCGGGAACTCGGGGCGCGCTTCGCCAAATGGCGCGCGGTGTTCGAAGTGAGCGACGCGCTCCCGAGTTCGGGCTGCGTGGCCGCCAACGCCCACAACCTCGGGCGCTACGCGGCCCTCTGCCAAGAGCAGGGTCTCGTGCCCATCGTCGAGCCCGAGTTGCTGATGGACGGGACGCACTCGATCGAGCGCTGCGAGGAGGAGACGGGCCGAGTGCTGCACGCCGTCTTCGCCGCGCTCTTCGAGCAGCGGGTCCTGCTCGAGGGCATGCTGCTCAAGCCGAGCATGACGGTCGCGGGCGCGGCCTGTCCCAGGCAGGGGTCCGTGCCCGAGGTGGCGGAGGCGACGCTGCGCTGCCTGCGGCGCCACGTTCCGCCGGCCGTCCCCGGCGTCGCCTTCCTGTCAGGCGGCCAGAACGACGTGCTCGCCACGCGGCACCTCGACGCGATCAACCGCGCCGACGGGGCGAAGCCCTGGGCGCTGACCTTTTCGTACGGACGCGCGCTCCAGGATGGGGCGCTCGCGACGTGGCGCGGCAAGCCCGAAAACGTCGCCGCGGCGCAGCGTGCCTTCTGCCACCGCGCGCGTTGCAACGGCCTCGCCGCGCGTGGGGCGTACACGGACGCGGAGGAGAAGCATGCACACGGCGCGATGGCGCCGGACCTCCTCAGGCACTGGCACGACGACTAGCGCGTCGAGAGAGGGATGCGCGCGAACACCGACGGTCTTGACGTCGCCGTCACGGTAGACTGCGCGGTGGCCGGAAGGAAGCGCTGAAATGAACCCGGGCGCGAAGGCGTTTTGGCTCTGTGCCGTGTTCGTGCTTGCCGCGTGCAAAACCACGGGCGAGCTCGAAGAGAAGGTTCTCGCCGCATCGCCGGCCCCCGACGCCGGCTACCTCGAGAACCCCGAGAAGATGTCGCCGCACCCGGAGCGGGATCCTTTCGATCGCGTCTGGCTCTCGCCCACCTTCGATTGGAACCACTATCGCAAGCTGTACGTCGCCGCGGTCGACACGCGCCACGTGCTCGAGATGACCCTCTGGGAGCGGGTGAACGTGCGCACGATCGACGTGAAGAAGGACATCGCGGAGCTCGCGATCGAGTTCCACGACGACATCGTCAAGTCGTTCCGCGACGACCCGAAGCATCACTTCGAGGTGCTCGACGACGCCTCCGGCGTAGACACCGAGACCCTCGTGGTCGAGACGGCGCTCGTCGAGCTCGTGCCGAACAAAGCTGGACTCGGAATCCTCGGCATCGCGGCCTGGGCTGCGCCGCTCGAGGTCGGAATCCCGGCCGCGACGGTGGCGGCGTTCACGAGCCAGGGCTCCGTCGCGTTCGAGATGCGCGGTCGCGACGGCGGCACGGGCGAGATCGTCGCGATGGGCGCAGATCGCGAGATCGGCCCGATGCGCGTCGTCGACGTGCGTACCATGACGTGGTACGGGAACGTTCACGAGATCTTCGTCGCTTGGTCCAAGGAGCTCGTCGAGCTGTCGAATACGCCGAGCGACGTGCAGGTGAAGCACTCGCCCTACTTCACTCTGCGGCCGTGGTGAGCGAGCGATTTGCGGCGCGCGCCAAAATGGCTCCGCAGCTACCTGTAGCAGCTCGCGAGAGGAGACCTGAGCCATGGACACCCTACCGCCCATCTTTTCCGCTGTCGCAGTCCTCGCCGGATCTGCAGTCGGTGCGCTGGCATCCGTCACGACGACTTGGCTCACTTTGACCGTGCGGGACCGCACGGATCGCCGTACCCGGGAGCTGACCCGGAAGGAGCACGTCTACGGGCAGTTCATCGAGGAAGCTTCGAGGCTCTTCAGCGATGCTTTGACTCACGAGCTCGACGACGCCTCGAAGTTGGTCGGTCTCTACGCGACCGTCAGCAAGCTGAGACTCTTCGCGTCCCCGGTCGTGCTCTCTACTGCGGACGACGTCATGGGGAGGATCATTCAGCTTTATGAGAGCCCGGCAAAGGACATCCATGCGGTGCTGAGGGCCGGGGGAGCCGCGTCGGAGTTCGATATCCTTCGCCGTTTCAGCGAGGCCTGCCGCAAGGATCTGACAGCCTAGGCTGGGCTCATGCAACAGTCCGCTCCCTTGCAGAAGCGACGGCGACGTGGCCAACCTCGCGCGCCGCCGGTGTGGGGACACTGCGCGTCGACGCCGGCGACCCCGGCAAATCTGGCTCGCGCTCGTGGTCTTGTCCCTCGGCTGCGCGACACCGGTTGGCATCCGGCGCGTCTCGCTCAGCGACGTCGACCGGGTGCTCGGAGAGAACGCGGTCACGGGTGAAGGGCCCAGCGTGTTCTCGCATCAGATTCTCGCGCGCCTGGGTCTCTCGACGCTGTATCAGGATGATCCCCGTGCCGCGCTCGAGAAGCTGCGCGCGGGACTCGGCGGACTTGACGCCCACGAGCGGCTCCTTGCGCTCGCGGAGCTCTGGTTCGCGACCGCGCGCAAGAGTGACGACCAAGGCGAGTATCTCGCCGCCGCCGTCTGCGCCTACGCGTACCTGTTTCCGGCTACGCCGCCGAGTACGCCGCCCAGCGCCTACGACTCGCGCAACCAGCTCGTCCTCGAGATCTACGACCGCGGGATCACGAAGGGGCTCGCACTCAGCGAATCCAGTCTCGGCACCGAGCTCGACCCCACGCCGCGCCCGATCCAGATGCCGTTCGGCACGTTCGTCCTGAAGGCTCCCGAGCGGGAGTTCCTCTACGGCGGCCATCGCATCGTCCACCCAGTAGCGCTGGGCGATCTCGAGATCCGCGGCCTGCGCAATCGCTACCGGCGTTCCGGAGCCGGCGTCGCGCTGGCCGCGAGCATCGAGCCCGCGAATGACGGCACCACCGATCCGTGGGTCCCGCCGCGGTGGAAGGTTCCGGTCACTGCGTTCGTGCGCCTCGACGACCTCGCCCCGGATCTGGCGGGCGCGCACGGCACGCTCGAGTTCTACGACTCCGACGAGACGCCCACGATCACCGTCGGGTCGGCGACCGTACCGCTGGCGTCGGACCCATCGGCGGTGCTGGCGTACAACCTCGAGGGCGCGCCGATCTGGGACTTCGAGATCGCGGGCTTCCGGCGTTCGGATCTCCGGCTCGCCGGACTCTCTGAGACCCACGGACTGGCCTTTCTCAACCCTTATCGGCCGGGCCGGATCCCGGTCGTGTTCGTGCACGGAACGCTGTCGAGTCCCGCCCGCTGGGCGGAGATGGCGAACGAGCTGCTCGGTGATCCGCGCATCGCCACCCGCGTCCAGCTCTGGTTCTTCGTCTACAACAGCGGAGCTCCCCTCTTGGCGTCCGCCGCGGAGCTGCGCTCGGCGCTCCGGCAGGCGGAGCACGATCTCGATCCCGCAAGAAGGGATCCGGCCCTGCGACAGATGGTCATCGTGGGCCACAGCCAAGGGGGCCTGCTCTCGAAGGCCATGGTCGTGTCGAGCGGCGACGCCTTCTGGACCGCGTGGAGCCGCGAGAAGTTCGAGGACGTCAAGTTCAGCCCGGAGACGCGTGCGCTGCTCCAGAACGCGATCTACTTCGAGCCGCTCCCGTTCGTGGCCCGCGTGATCTTCATCGCCACACCCCACCGCGGCAGCTTCCTGGCCGAGAGCTCGCTCGGGATGCTCGCGCGCAAGCTGACGAATGCGCCGGCCTCGCTGGGGAAGGCGGCGTTCGAGCTCGCGACGCTGAGCGATGACCCGCATCTGTTCCGCTGGCGGTTTCAGATCGAGACGTCGATCGACAACATGGACTGGTCGAATCCGGGCCTGCGCGTGCTGGCTTCACTCCCGATCGCGCCGGGTGTCCACGCGAACTCGATCATCCCGGTAGAGAGCGCGCCGATCGAGACGGGCGACGATGGCGTCGTGCGCTACCAGAGCGCGCACATCGAGCCCGCGGAGTCGGAGCTCGTGGTGCTGGGCTCGGATCACTCGACCCAGGCGAATCCCGAGACGATCGAAGAAGTGCGCCGCATCCTCTACGAGCAGGCCGACATCCACTGACTCCTATCCCTAGAACGTGAGGTCAGGCCGCTGGCCACTCAAGAGCTGGTCGACGCGCGATATGAGGTGGGCGTCGATTCACGCGCCGCCACGTGTACTCCCGCGCTGTCTTCAGCCCAGCCCGGCGCAACGCATCGACCTGACGCCCGTTCTCGACGACCACGTCTTACTCGGCAATGAACTAGCTCGAATCCTCGCTGGCGACCACCAGCGCATTTCGCCAGCGCGCGCGTGATGGGCTCGCCGTTCCCCTTCACGCTGCGCGGCAGGATGGCTTGATCGCGGCGCCGCGCAACTCGCGGATCGTCTCCGCGGTGTACTTCCCCTCGAGCTCCGCCGAATCGAACGAGAGCGCGACGATATCGGCCGGCTCGTCGGCTTGCGCATCGGCGGGCTTCATCGCCTTGGTCAGCCGATCGCTGTTCTGCTCGATGAACGCGCGAGCGGTGTGGACGACGCCGCGGCTCGACCGGAAGTTGTCCTCGAGCCGCACCTGCTGGCGCGCCCAGCATGACTCGAACATGAGACCCTCAGGTCCGCAACCAGCTCGAGGATCGGCCAGCAGGCGAGCAACCCGTTCCGAGGGGCGAGCCGGTGACGATCGCTTTGTCTTCGGAGCGTCGGGCGACGGCGTTCAGTCGGCGTTCCTGCGCGCGCGACACCGGCTGGCCCCCCATCCACTGCCGCGGCGCCCCGGGCGAGCTGCCCGCGCGAGAGCGACGAGGCGAGAGTGCGGCCCCGGAGGCCCGAACGC
>CAVPRM010000002.1:0-2793441 GCA_963707945.1 uncultured delta proteobacterium | reverse complement strand
AACACAGGGTCTCGCGGCGTGGGACCCGGCGCGCTACGGCAAGCTCACCATTCCGAGCGACGACTACTCCTACGACATCTTCACGCAGGGCGCGCGAGCCGTAGGACCGAACCGCTCGCGGCAGCCAGTCGATCCGATGGGCGGGCTCGAGGTCGAGCGGGTCGTAGCGCTCGGCGCCTCGCAGTCGGCGGGACGGCTCGCAACCTACATCAACGCCGTCCAGCCGCTGGAGCGCGCGCTGGACGGCTTCATTCTCGCCATCTACTTCGGTTCGGGAAGCCCGCTGGAAGTCGGTGACGCCGTCGTGAACCTCAACCTCCTGAGTCCCCCGCGGCCGGGCCAAGGCCTGCGCGGCAGCAATCAGCTTCGCGACGATCTGGGCGTGCCGGTCTTCCTGGTCAACTCCGAGCTCGAGGCAATCGCGTGCTACCCGGTACGACAGCGCGATACCGACACGTTCCGCTACTGGGAGTCGGCCGGCACCTGCCATGTGTCCGATCAGGTCACCCGCGAGCGGCAGAAGAAGCTGCTTCGCGACGGCGTGCAGGCGCCGCCGCTGCCGGAGGGCATCAATCGCATCCCGATCACGCCCCTGTACGAGGCCGCCTTCCATCACATGCAGCGTTGGCTGACCGACGGCACGCCGCCGCCGGTGCAGCCCAAGCTCGAGTTCGCCGGCGATCCGCCGCAGGTGGTTCGAGACGTCCACGGGATCGCCAAGGGCGGCATCCGCCTGCCGCAGGTCGATGTGCCGATCGCGACCAACTCTGCGATCCCGCGCGCACCCGACATCTTTGCGTACTTGCGCGGGTCATGGCGCCCGTTCGATGCCGGCAAGCTGCATGCGCTGTACGGCGACAAGGTCGCGTTTCGTACCGAGTTCGAATCAGCGGCCAAGCGCGCGGTCGAGGCGGGCGTGCTCTTGCCGCGCGACGCGGCGGCTTTGGTCGCGGAAGCCTCGGACTCCTGGCCGCGATAGGGTCACAAGCTCACGAACGAGGGGAGAGCTGGGGCGATCGTCACGACAAGGACAGCCGCTCGGCCGACGACCTCCGCATGCAGGTGTCCTTCCATTACGACTTCGGCGGGACGATCTACGGCCGCCACTAGGGTCGGCTGCACCCGTCTTCGTCCGCATGCTGAGCAACGTGCGCTCGTCGTCTTCGGTCGCAGCGGCGCGGGGTTCGACGTGAATCGCCGCCGGGGTGAGCGCAGCCCTTGGACTCGCTCCGCCCGATGATCGCATTTGCGCGCCCCGACGATCGCCGCGTGGCCGCCTATCTCGAGCAACAGGCCGCGCTCGGCCTCCGCTATGCCGAGCCCGGTGCCACCCGGAGGCTTGCCGCGAGCGCGTCCGACCGCCCACCCACCGGCTATCGCCTCGACCGCTACGCGACTTCGCTCGGGGCGGGCGGCGAGACGTTCGAGCGGGCCAGGCGCGCGCTTCTGTCGTGGCGGATGTTCGACATTCCCTGGCTCGAGCTCCGCCCCCCGCCGTCCATCGAACCCGGCGCCGCGGTGGTGGTCGCGGTTCGCGTCGCCGGCCTTTGGTGGCTGAACGCTTGCCAGGTCGTCTACTGCGAGTTCGACACCCCGCGCCTCTGCGCGTTCGCCTACGGCACCCTTCCCGACCACGCCGAGTCGGGCGAGGAGCGGTTCAGCGTGCGCTGGTCGGAGGACGACCAGGTCCGGTACGAGATGGCCGCGTACTCGCGACCGCGCCACTGGCTGGCTCGGCTGGGCTCGCCCGTTGCCCGCCGGTTGCAGCGCCGATTCGGGCACGCCTCGCTCGATGCCATGCGCCGGAGCTAGGAGCGACTCACCGAATGCGGGTTCGCGAGATCGCGCTCGATGGTGCCGTTGCGCAAGCGAACCACCCGGTGCGAGTAGCTGACCGCGCGCAGGTCATGGGTCATGACGAGCGTGGTCACCCCGCGCTCTTCGCAGAGCTCCCGCAACAGCGCGAGGATCTCGAGACCCAGCGCCGCGTCGAGGTTGCCCGTCGGCTCGTCCGCGAGGATCAGCTCCGGCTCGCCCACCAGCGCGCGCGCGATCGCGACGCGCTGCAGCTGGCCGCCCGAGAGCCGCTGCACGGTGCTCGTCCGATGCTCCGCCACGTGAAGGCGATCCAACAAGGCGTGCACGTGCTCGCGCACCTCCGCGAGCTGTTGCCCCCCGAGCAGCAGCGGAAGCGCGACGTTCTCCTCGACCGTGAGCATGGGCATGAGGTTGAAGAACTGGAACACGATCCCGACCCGCCGGCGCCGGAACGCTGCGGCCCCGTCGTCGTCGAGGGTGGTGACGTCCACGTCTCCCACGCGTATCGTCCCCGAGGTGGGGCGCTGCAGTCCCGCAAGGAGGCGCAGCAGCGTGCTCTTGCCGGCGCCGCTGGAGCCGAGGACCGCGAGGAAGTCGCCCCGCTGGACTTCGAGATCGAGCGCGCGGAGGACCTCCACAGACCGGCCCCGCGCCTGGTATATCATCGTCAAGGCCGAGGTCCGCAGATGACAGATGGTGTCGATAGGTTGCGATGCGAGGTCTTGTTCGACCTTCATACCGACCCCTGGGACACGAGGTTCGTTCCGACGGGCGTGAGGCCGCTCGAACCGCGTGGGGCGATAGCGCTGGACGTGCGGACGCTGCTGCTTTGCGTCGAAGCAGCCGTGCTCGCGGGGGTGATGTTCTCCTGTCCACTGTAGGACGGAGTTTCTACTCGGGGGCCAGCGGGTTCCACGAGATCGCGCGTTGAATGCGGTCAGCGGCGGCAAGCCCTACGAGAACGGAGATACCCACCGAGCCAACCGAGAGGGCCACTATCTCGGCGGGGCGAATGGTCCACGAGATAATCCACCCAAACTCCTCGCCGAGTATGACG
This sequence comes from uncultured delta proteobacterium, assembly GCA_963707945.1. Lineage (GTDB taxonomy): Bacteria > Myxococcota_A > UBA9160 > SZUA-336 > SZUA-336 > VGRW01. The sequence continues at coordinate 2,790,566 of CAVPRM010000002.1, read as the reverse complement.
CCGAGCGGCGCGTCGAACACCAGCGCAAGTGCGAGGCCCGCAATGACACCAACCAATCCTACCGCTACGCCCTCGATAAGCAGAAGCCTGAAAAGCTGAGTACGCGAGGCGCCGAGGCACTGCAGAAGCGCCATGTCGCCGCTGATATCCTTTGAGGCGCCCCCAAGAAGGCTGGCGGTCGCGGCGCCGGCTAGGACTACGACCAACACGAGTAGCGCGTAGACCAAGCGGCTGTGACGGCCGAGTGTGTCCTCGGCGAGGCGATCAGCCTGCTCGCCCCCAACGAAGAAGAGTGGCTCGACCGCTCCGACTCCTCTCTGGATCTCATCGAGTACTTCTTGCTGGACTCCGCTGGTCCAGACGATCAGATTTGATACACCAGGTCGGCTCCAGTATCGATCGAACGTGGCGATGTCCATCTGAATGCCACCCGCGGCGCCTGTCTGAGACGTCGGTCGAACTCCGACGATAGGGAAGCTCCGTCGCCCTTTGGGCGTGTCGAGCTCGATCGAGTCGCCGAGCTCGACACCGAAGTGACGCTGAAATGCGTCGTAAACGATAACCCCGCCCGCTTGCAGAGCCTGAGCAACCTCGCTGTCGGCCCCAATTCTCTCGATGAGACTGAACCCCCGCCGCTCAGCTAGGACCTTCGACGAAGACGCGTTTACGCCTATATTCTCGCCTCGGTAGAGCACCTGGGTGAAGTAGTGTCTGAAGACAGCCTCGACTCCCGGCGTCTCAGAAATCCTCCGCACACGGTCTTCTGATATCGGCTCAGAATGGCTTTGGTCGAGTAAGTCGCTCGCCGTGATGACTGCCCCGCCGTTGGTCGAAATCGATCGATCCAACGTCTCCACAAGGCTCACGACCAGAATCCACAGACTGGACGTCACCGCGAGTAGCGCCGCGATCGAAACAGTAGCGATACGCGTTTGATTGAGCCGCATCAACAGTGATCCGCCGGCGACGATCCCGATCCCAGGCGTCATTCGCTCGGCCCCGGCTCGGAACAGAGGGAGCAGAATAGCCAGGAGAGGGCCGATGCTTCCCCACAGAAACGCGATGCCAAGTGCGAACAGAACCGCAGCGCGGTAGGTGCCGGGGATCGGAAACGGGGCCTTCCAGGTGACGACCCAGGCGCAGGCAACGAGTAACGCCGGGCGCCACGCAGCCCGCTTGGGCCGGCCTTCAGAACCGAAACCGAGCCCGCGCCCACTGGAAATCGCATCGTGCGGAGCCAGGCGGGTGGACCTGCGCGCGGCCAGCACTGCGCTTACCTGACTTACCCCGATCCCCACTCCAGCACCGAGCAGAAGTACGGCTGGAGAGATCGGCGCGGCCTTGATCTCGAGTCCCGACAGCCAGGAAGAGGTCTGCGAGAACACCGAGGCAAAGCCCCGCGAGAGCGAGATCCCGAGCGGCGTACCCAAGAGGGCGCCCGAGAGTCCCACAGCGAGCGAATCAAGGTAGACGAGTCGGTGAACGCGTCTTGCCTCCAGCCCCGCTGCGCGAAACAACGCAAACAATCGGGTGCGGCGATCAACCGAGGCAGCCATCGCTGCGTAACAGAGCAGTGCCGACACCAGCACCCCGACCAGCGCGATGATGTTCGCGACGAACCGCAGCGTCGAGATCGCTGCTCCGGCGAGTTGATTCCCCGGGTCCGGCTGCCGGACCGTCGCGATGCCCCGTACCTTCGCCATGACTGCGGTCCTCACTTCGGCGGCGTCGAGGCCCAAGTCCAGCACCAGATCGATGCGATCGAGCCAGCCCTCGCGCTGCAGCAATGCCTGCAGCGCATACACGTCCATGACGGCTAGCTGGCCCCCGTAGGCGTCGCCTACGCCGCCCTCCGTGAGAAGCCCGCGTACAAAGAGCGGATGCTCGCCTGAAACCGAGCGCACCTTGAAGGTACCGCCCTCGGACACGCCGAGCTGTCGAGCCAGGGTTTCGCTGATGATGACCGAGTCGTTCTTGGCCACGAGCATCAGCGGGTCGAGCACATGGAGACTGCGCTGCATGACCGTGTAGCTCCGCACGGACTGGTCGGCGAGCAGATCGACGCCCAGGATGCGGAGCGGTCGACCATCTTTGGTCCCGCCGACGATTCGCACGGTCGTCTCAATCACGGGCGCGGCAGCCTTGATGCCCGGTAGGCCGGAGATCGTCTCGAGTAGGCTCTCGGGCATGCCGACGGCACCCGCAGTGACCTCGAGGTCGGCGTGCCCGCGGAGCGCATCCGCGGACTTCGACAAGGCCTGCTCGACACTGCGCGAGCTGAGCCCCAACGCAATGACGAGGGCGACGCTCAGCGCCACCACGAGCGTCGTCAGGACGGTGAGCAAGGGCTGGCGCATCAGGTGCGAGCGAAGCGAAGCCAGTACGATGAACGGCAGACGCGAGTCGTCGCCCACCGCGCGCCGGAGCATCGCTACGCCCCTCGCCCTTCAGGGCGCTCGTAGAGACGCCCGTCGCGCATCCAGAGCGTCCGGTCGGCCACTCTCTGGAACTCCGGGTTGTGCGTGACGACGACGCTGGTGACGCCGCGCGTGTGACACGCGTCTGCGAACAGCTCGATCACCTCGTTCGCCGTCCGCTCCTCCAGGTTCGCCGTCGGCTCGTCGGCCAGAACGAGCGCGGGGTTGCCCACCAGCGCGCGCGCGATCGCGACGCGCTGCAGCTCCCCGCCCGAGAGCTCCTCGAGCGCGTGGTCCGCGCGATCGCCGATTCCGAGCTGGCCGAGCAATGCATCGACCCGGTCCCGCACCTCCGGCATCCGCTTCCCGTCCATGAGCAGCTGCAGCGCCACGTTCTGCCGCAGCGTGAAGTCCGGGATCAGGTCGAAGAACTGGAAAACGAGCCCGATGTTGCGCCGGCGGAAGGCCGCGGCGGCATCCGGTGTGGCCGATGAGATCTCGGTCGAGCCGATCGTCACCGTGCCCCGCTCGGGCGTCTGCAGTCCCGCGATCAGGCGCGCGAGCGTGCTCTTCCCGCTGCCGCTCGGCCCCATGATGCAGATGAACTCGCCGGCAGAGATGGAGAGGTCCACGCCGTCGACCGCTGGGCGGGTCTCGGCCTGACGCCGGTAGGTGTAAGAGACGCCGGCCGCGTGGATGGGCTGGCCCATGTCAGCGAGTTTCGCACCGCTGGAGCGCGTCGTGTTCGTCGATCATCATTGCCCCGAGCTCGCGCCCATCCCGCTTCGCCAGGGCGGCGCGGGCCGAACCGGTGGCGGCCGATTCCGGCGCGAGGCCGCTATCAGCCGAGCGCGGCGCGGAGCTTTCGGGCGATCTCCGTGGCGTCGCCGTCGGAGAGCTCCGGATAGATCGGCAGCGACAGCACCTCGCCCGCCGCGGCGTCCGTCGCCGGCAGCGAGGGCGCCCCCTCCGCATACATCACCAGCGCGTGGTTGGGGATCGGGTAGTAGATCTGCGTCGCGATCCCCGCCTCCTCGAGCGCCTTCTGGATCGCGGCGCGCTTCCCGGGCGGGACGCGCACGGTGTACTGGTGGAACACGTGCGTGCAGCCGGGCGCGACCACCGGCGTCGTCACGCCCTCGACACCGGACAGTGCCGCGTCGTAGGCGCGCGCCACCCGGCGGCGCTCGTCGTTCCAGCTCGCCACGTGCGGCAGCTTCACGCGCAAGAGCGCTGCCTGCAGCTCGTCGAGCCGCGCGTTGTAGCCGATCTCGACGTGTACGTAGCGCTCGCGCGAGCCGTGCGCGCGCAGGCGCCGGACCGCGTCGGCCACCCCCGCGTCGTTGGTCGCGACCAGCCCAGCCTCGCCGAACGCGCCCAGGTTCTTGGACGGGAAGAACGAGAACGCCGCGGCGTTCCCGAGCCCGCCGATCTTGCTCCCGCGGTACACGGCGCCGAAGGCCTGAGCGGCGTCCTCGAGCACGGCGAGCCCCTTCCGCCGGGCCAGGTCGCCGAGCGCGTCCATCTCCGCGGGATGCCCGAACAGGTGCACCGGGATGATCGCGCGCGTGCGGAGCGAGATCGCCTTCGCCACCGAGTCGGGCTCGAGACAGAACGTGTTGGGCTCGATGTCCGCGAAGACCGGCGTCGCGCCGATCAGGCTCACCGCCTCGGCGGTCGCGAAGAAGGTGAACGACGGCACGATCACCTCGTCGCCGGGGCCGATCCCGAGCGCGCGCAGGCCGAGCACGAGCGCGTCGGTGCCCGAGCCGACGCCGACGGCGTGGCGCACGCCGAGGAAGCTCGCGGCCTCGCGCTCGAACGCCTCGACGTTCGGGCCCAGGATGAAGCGGCCCGAGCGGAGCACGTCGAGCGCGGCCTTCTCGAGCTCGGGCCAGAGCGCTTTGGTCTGCGCCTCGACGTCGACCATCGGAATCTTGCGGCTCAAGCGAGCACCTCTTCGATTTCGCGCGCGATGCCCGCGCGGAAGTTCTCGAGCGAGAAACGGGCGGCGTTCGCGCGGATGGCGGTCGGGTCGAGCTTCGGCTCGAGGTCCTCGAACGCGCGCACGGCGTCGGCCAGCGCCTCGGGGGTCGGCTCGGCGAAGTGCACGCCGGTCGGCGCGCGGCCGCCCGGATCGCGCGGGCCGACCACCGTCTCGAGCGCCCCGCCGCGCGCGAGCGCGATCACCGGCCGGCCGGCGGCCTGCGCCTCGACCGCGATGATTCCGAAGTCCTCGTTCTGCGGGTACACGAGCGCTCGACAGCGCGCGTAGAGCTCGTCGAGCTCGCGGTCCGAGACCCGGCCGAGGAAGCGCACGTTCGCGGGCGCGCCCGCTTCGAGCCGCGCGCGGGTCGGGCCGTCGCCTGCGATCACGAGCGGCTTGCCGAGCGCGCGGAACGCCTCGATCGCGAGCGCCTCGGCCTTGTACGGCACGAAGCCGCCGAGCATGAAGTAGTAGTCCTCGGTCGGCGCGCGCAGCTCGGCGAAGCGCGCGACGTCGACCCCGGGATACACGACGCCCGCGGCGCGGTGCCAGACGCGCTCGACCCGCTCCTTGATCGCGGTCGAGATCGCGACGATCCGCTGGATCCGGTCGGGCGCGCTGGTGCGGCGGTCCCAGCGGCGCAGGTACGCGAGCAGAGGCGCCGCGGCGAGCCGGCGTGCGCCGGTGCCGAGATACTCGTCCGCGAGGTCCCACGCGTAGCGCATCGGCGTCATGCAGTAACAGAAGTGGGGCGTGCCGGGCGCCACGCGCACACCCTTCGCGAACGAGTGGCTGTTCGAGATCACGAGGTCGTAGCCCTCGAGCCGGAAGCGTTCGATCGCGAGCGGGAAGAGGGGCAGGAGCTTCCGGTAGTGCCGCGCCGCGCCGGGCAGCCGCGAGAGCGGGCTCGCGTGGACGTGCAGCGCGTCGATCCGCTCGCTCGTGCTCCCCGCTACATGGATCAGCGTATAGAGGTCGGCCGCGGGGAACATGCCGGCGAGCTCGTGCAGGACCTTCTCGCCCCCGCGAAAGCCCGTGAGCCAATCCTGGACCAGCGCGACGCGCATCGCGCGCAGCTTAGCGCAGGCCGAGCGAGGGCCGCCCCGAGCGAGGCCCGCAAGCCGCGGAGAGGCGCGCAGCGAGCCGCAGGCGAGCGCAGTCAGTGTGGCCGGCCGTCAGTCCTTCACGACGCTCGCGACGAGCTTCGCCTTCTTGCCCTCGATCGCGACCCGGAACTTCACCTTCGCGCCCGGGTGCTTCTGCTTCAGCGCAGCGGTCTGCTTCTTCACGATCTCGGAGAGCTTGGCGCGGTCGGGCGCGGGGCCGGCGTCGCCCGCGCGCTTGCGCGCCGCGACGAACGCGTCGAAGAGCTTGTCCATCGGGCCGGCGGCCTTCGGCGGCGCATCGGGCTTGAACGGGTTGGGCGTCTCGTCCAGGACGCCCCGCGCGCGCTCATGGAGCTTGGCCTTGAACAGGTGCCCCTTGTAAGTCCCGTTCTCGATCTGCCGCATCGTGCGGCCCCACTGCTGGCGGTGGATCTGGAACTTCGAGTTGAGCTGGTTGAAGCGGAACTTCTGGTGGGTCTTCCGCAGCTGCTCGTTCGAGTACTTGACGATGGTCTTCTGGATTCGGCCCTGCAGGACTTCGGGCGGCCGCTTGATGATGCCGAGGAAGTACTGGTCGTACTCGACGCGCAGGCGCTTCAAGCCGTGATCGAGCTCGTCGAGCTCTTCGTCGACCTCGTCCTTCTGGCCGCGCCCCATCGGACCCGGTTCGGCCTCTCGCGGTGCGGTCTTGAGTCAGGCGCTGCCGGCGGATGTCAGGAGCGCCGTGAGGTCGAGGCCTGCGAGGCGAGTCGCGCCGTGCGCGAGCTCGCCGAGGAAAGGCACGGGAAGACGGGCCAGCAGGAGCTCGAGGTTCCGCTGATCTGCCTGCGGGTGAACCCGAGTGGTGTGGCTGATCGCGAGTCCGAGCACGCGCGCGTCAGCGGCCAGGTCGAGATAGGGCACTCGCGGCCGTCGACCTCCAGTTGCCGCAGCGCCTCGAGCTCCGCCGCGAGCTCCACATCGAGCTGTGTACGGGCGTCAACTGGCTGAAATAGCTGGGGATTTCTCATCTGACTCTTTTGACAGTCCGGCGGGCCGCGGGTAGACTCGCGAAGGGTATCAAGGGAACGCAAGCACCGTGAAAGAGAGCCGCGACCTCGACCGCATCATTGGCTTCCTGCACGAGGACCTCGAGCAGGTCGAGCGCGTCATGCGCGAGGCGCTGCGCTCGGTCGCGCCCGTCATTCCCGCGATCGGCGAGCACACCTTCGGCAGCGGCGGCAAACGGATCCGCCCCGTGGTCGTGTTGCTCGCCTCGCGCCTGTGCGGCTACCGCGGCCCGCGCGCGATCCAGATCGCGACCGCGGCCGAGTACCTGCACTCGGCGTCGCTCCTGCACGACGACGTGGTCGACGGCGCCGAGACCCGCCGCGGCCGGCCGAGCGTGAACGCCCAGTTCGGCAGCAAGCTCGCCATCCTGGTCGGCGACTTCCTGTTCGCGCGCGCCTGCCAGACGCTCGTCGAGGACGGCGACCAGGACATCCTCGCCGCGTTCGCCGACAGCATCCGCGCGATGGCGGAGGGCGAGGTGCTCCAGCTCACCCGCAGCTTCGACCCCGACATCACCGAGTCCACTTACCTCGAGGTGATCGGCGGCAAGACCTCGAGCCTGCTCGCCGCGGCGGCCGAGGCGGGAGCGATGCTCGGAGGCGTCACGCGCGCGGAGCGGCGCGCGGTGCGCGACTACGGCGCGCAGCTCGGGCTCGCGTTCCAGCTCGTCGACGACGCGCTCGACTACGCGGGCCAGGAGAGCGACCTCGGCAAGGCGCCGCTCACCGACGCGGCCGAGGGCAAGCTGACCCTGCCGCTGATCGCGACCCTGAAGCGCGCGACGACGGGCGAGCGCGAGTGGCTCTCGGCCGCATTGAAGAGCTTCGCGCTGAACAGCGCCGCCGGCGGCGCGCCCGACCGCGACGAGGTGCGCCGGGTCGCCGAGTGCGTCGCGCGCCACCACGGCGTGGAGAGCACCTTCGAGCGCGCGCGCCAGGTCTGCGCCCACGCGAAGCGCGCGCATCGAGCCGTTCGTCGACTGCGAAGCGAAGCGCGCCATGCAGGCGCTGGCCGAGTTCGTGGTCGAGCGCCGCCACTAGTTCCAGGAATCCCCGCCTCACCCCGCGAACCTCGCCCCAATCGACAGAGGAGGATGCGCGCATGCGTCATCCGATCGCGGGGAGTGCGCTGGCGTTCGCGCTGGCGCTCTTCCTCTCCACGGCTGCGTTCGCGGCCGGCCCGTCCGTCACCGGTGTGGTCAACGTCAACTCGGCCACCGCCGAGGAGCTCTCGCTCCTGCCGGGCGTCGGGCCCGACGAAGGCGCAGGCCATCATTCGCTACCGCACGGAGCACGGCGCGTTCAAGCGCGTCGAAGATCTCGCGGAAGTGAAGGGCATCGGCGAGAAGCAGCTCGAGAAGCTGCGCCCGCACGTCGCCCTCGAGGGCAAGACGACCGTCCAGCCCGCCAAGTGAGCCGGGTCCGGAGGCGCGGCTGCCGCGGGGTGGTCGCGCCTCCGGCATTCCGCGCCGCGTGCTAGAACACCGGGCGTGCGCGCTCTCGCCCGCGTCGTCGCCGCCCTCTCGCTGCTCGCGCTCGCGTGCGAGCGGGGTGCCGCGCCGACGGGCGAGCTGCGGATCGTGTCGCTCTCGCCCGCAACGACGGAGATCCTGGTCGCGCTCGGACTGCGCGACCGGCTCGTCGGGGTCGACCGATTCTCCGGCGAGCTCCCGTGCTGCGCGGGGATTCCGTCGCTCGGTGGGCTCTTCGCGCCCGACCTCGAGCGCACGCTCGAGCTGCGCCCGAGCGCTCGTGCTCGCGGTGCAGAGCGAGTCAGCAGGCCGCCTTCTTCGCGCAGCTCCGCGCGCGCGGCATCGCCGTGCACGAGATCGACACGAGCGGCTCGCTCGACGAGGTGCTCGCGAACTACGCGGCGATCGGCGCGCTGGTCGGGCGCGAGGCCGAGGGGCGGGCGCTCGCGGAGCAGGTGCGCGGCGAGCTGGCGCGGATCGCGGCGTCGGTCGCAGATCGGCCGCGCCCGCGCGTCGCGCTCGTGGTCGAACGCGATCCGCTCTACGTCGGCGGCGGGCGGCGAGCTTCGCGAGCGCGCTGATCGAGGCGGCCGGCGGCCGCAACGTGTTCGCGGACGTGCGCGCGCGCCTATCCGCAGATCTCGCTCGAGCTCCTGGCCGAGCGCGCGCCCGAGGTGCTGATCGACTCGACCCAGACGGTGCAGAGCGCCGAGGCCGAGCGCGACGCGCGCGCCTACTGGGGCCGCTTCGCGTGGGCCGGTCGGGTCGAGCTGGTGCCGCCGGGCGTCGCGACCCTGCCGGGCGCCGATCTCGCGCGCGGCGCGGAGCTCCTGCGCGCGCGCATCCACCCCGAGCTCGGGACCGGCTCGTGAGCTCCCGCGCGCGGACTGCTCGGCGGGCTCGCGCTGGCGCTCGCGGCCGCCCTCGGTGTGAGCCTGCTCGTCGGCTCCGCCGAGCACGCGACGCAGGCGATCGTGCTCGAGATCCGGCTGCCGCGCGCGCTGCTCGCGGCGCTGGTCGGCGCGGGGCTCGCCACCGCGGGAGCGCTGCTCCAGGCGCTGCTGCAGAACCCGCTCGCGGATCCGTACGTGCTCGGCATCTCGGGCGGCGCGGCGCTGGGCGGCGTGCTGGCGCTCGCGCTGGGCGGCGGCGTCTGGTTCGGCGCTGATGTCGGTGCCGCTGGTCGCGTTCGCCGGCGCGCTCGCGCGCGAGCCTGCTCCTGTATGCGATCGCAGGCGCGGGCGGGCGCGCGCCGGCGCACAGCCTGCTGCTCACCGGCGTCGTGTTCAACGCGTTCGCGTCGTCGCTGATCGTGTTCGCGACGAGCGCCGCCGACCTCGCGCGCGTCGCGGGAGTGTTCCTGTGGCTGATCGGCTCGATCCGGCTGGTCGAGCCGGTGCTGCTCGCCGCGGTGGTCGCGCTCTTCGCGGTCGGGCTCGGCGATCGCGCCTGCTACTTCGCATACGCGCTGAACCTGGTCGCGCAGGGCGACGAGACCGCGGCACATCTCGGTGTAGACGTGCCGCGCGTGCGGCGCTGGGTCCTCGCCGGCACCGCGCTGATGATCGGCGCCTCGGTGGCGGTCTCGGGGCTGATCGGCTTCGTCGGCCTGATCGTGCCGCACCTGCTGCGGCTCGCGTTCGGCTCCGACCACCGGCTGCTGGTGCCGGCGTCGGCGCTGGGCGGCGCGGTCTTCCTGGTCGTGGCCGACACGCTCGCGCGCGTGGTGCTCGCGCCGACGGAGCTGCCGGTCGGCGCGCTCACGGCGCTCGTCGGCGGCCCGCTCTTCCTGGTGCTGCTGCGCCGCGAGCTGGCGCGGCTGCCGGCGTGAGCGTGCCGCTGGTCGCCGCGAGCGGGCTGCGTCACGCGTTCGGCCCGGCGCCGGTGCTCGACGGCGTCGACCTCGTGCTCGCGCCCGGCCAGCTCGTCGTCGTGGTCGGCCCGAACGGTGCGGGCAAGACGACGCTGCTGCGCGCGCTCGCCGGCGTGCTGCGCGCGAACGGCGGGCGAGGTGCGGCTCGGCGACACACCGATCGGCGCGCTCAGCCGCCGCGAGATCGCGCAGCGCCTCGCCGTGGTGCCGCAGGACGGCGTCGTTCCGTTCCCGTTCAGCGTGCGCGAGATGGTCGCGCTCGGACGCGCGCCGTTCCTCGGCCCGTTCGGGCGTGCCTCGGCCGACGACGTGGCGCGCACCGAGGCCGCGCTGGCCGCGCTCGAGCTCGCAGGCGCTGGCCGAGCGCGCGTACCCGACCTTGTCCGGCGGCGAGAAGCGGCGCGTGCTGCTGGCGCGAGCGCTCGCCCAGGGGGTCGACGCGTGGCTCCTCGACGAGCCGACCGCGCACATGGACCTCGGACACGGGCTCTGCGTGCTTCGAGTGGCTGCGCCGCTGGCTGTCGGGCGCGGCGGGCCGCGGGATCGCGCTGGTGACCCACGACCTGGTGCTCGCGGCGCGCTTCGCCGACGAGCTCGTGCTGCTCGAGCGCGGGCAGGGTGGCCGCCCGGGGCGCGCCCGCCGAGGTGCTGACCGCCGGAGCGGATCGCCGCGGTCTACGGCGTCGAGGTCGCGCGATCGAGCGCGACGCCGACGGGCATCTCCTGCTGTCGCCCGTCCGCTCGCTTGGATAGACTGCGCCGCCATGGGCCGAATCGAGGAAGTGCGCGCGCGCGAGATCCTCGACTCGCGCGGCAACCCGACGCTCGAGGTCGACGTCGTGCTCGACTCGGGCCTGCGCGGCCGCGCGGCCGTTCCGTCGGGCGCGTCGACGGGCAGCCGCGAGGCGCTCGAGCTGCGCGACGGCGGCAAGCGCTACCGCGGCAAGGGCGTGACCCGCGCGGTCGCGAACGCGAACGGCGAGCTGGCGAGCGCGGTGCGCGGCCTGGCGCGTCGGCGGGCTGGCCGAGCAGGCGGCGCTCGACCGGAGGATGATCGAGCTCGACGGCACCGAGACCAAGTCGCGGCTCGGCGCGAACGCGCTCCTCGGCGTGTCGCTCGCTGCCGCGCACGCGGCCGCCGCCGCCGCGGGCCAGGGCCTGTACCGCTGGCTCGGCGCAACGGCCGCGAGCCGCTGCTCCCGCTGCCGATGATGAACGTCCTGAACGGCGGCGCGCACGCCGACAACAAGGTCGACTTCCAGGAGTTCATGATCCTGCCGACGGGCGCGCCGAGCTTCGCCGAGGCGCTCCGCATCGGCGCCGAGTGCTTCCACGCGCTGCGCGAGGTGCTGCACGACGCGGGCCTCGCCACCGGCGTCGGCGACGAGGGCGGCTTCGCGCCCGACCTCGACTCGAACCAGGCCGCGGTCGAGATGCTGCTGCGCGGCATCGAGCGCGCCGGCTATCGGCCCGGCCACGACGTGCACCTGGGGCTCGACGTCGCGGCCAGCGAGTTCTTCGACGGCGAGCGCTACGTGCTCGAGGGCGAGGGAACGGTGTGCACGCGCGACGAGATGGTGCGCCTGTACCAGGACTGGGTCGCGCGCTACCCGATCGTCACGATCGAGGACGGCCTGGGCGAAGGCGACTGGGACGGCTGGAAGCAGCTCACCGACGCGCTCGGCGGCCGCATCCAGCTGGTCGGCGACGACCTGTTCGTCACCAACCCGAAGATCCTGCGCGAGGGCATCGCGCGCGGCGTCGCGAACGCGGTGCTGGTCAAGGTGAACCAGATCGGCACGCTCACCGAGACGCTCGAAACGGTCGCAGCTCGCCGAGAGCTCGGGCTACGCGGCCGTGATCTCGCACCGCTCGGGCGAGACCGAGGACACCACGATCGCCGACCTCGCCGCCGGAACCGCCGCCGGTCAGATCAAGACCGGGTCGCTGTCGCGCTCGGACCGGGTCGCGAAGTACAACCAGCTGCTGCGCATCGAGGGCGAGCTCGGCGCCCGCGCCCGCTACGCGGGCCGAAGCGCGCTGCGCCGGCTGCGGTGAGCGCGCTCGCGGCCCCGCTCCTCGCAATCCTGTGGCTCGGCTACATCCTGCCGGGCGAGCAGGTGGTGGCGCAGCTCGCCGAGGGGCGCGCCGCCCGCCCGCCGCTGCGGATCGAGGCGCAGGTCGCGGCGCGCGACTCGGGCGCGCCCAGGAAGCTCACGATCGAGCTCCACCCCGAGCTCGGCGGGCGCGCCTCCGACGACCAGGGCGGCCGCTGGGTCTGGAACATAGGTCGGACCATTTCTGGAACGCAGCTGCCACCGCCGGCCTGGCTGCCCGACCTCGAGCCGCTGGTCATCCGCCGCGAGGGCGATCTGCGGAGCTGGCTGGCCGCGAGCGGCGTCGAACCCTGGCGCCAACGAGTTGGCGCGCTGCGGCGAAGGCGACTGCTGGGTGCTCGGCACGCGCAGCTCCGCCGGTCAGGTCTGGATCGAGAAGCCCAGCTTCGAGCTGCGCCGAGTCGTGCGTCCGCGCCTCGCTGCGCACCTCGTTCGACCAGTGGCAAGAGTTCGGCAAGACCCGGTTCCCGGCGAAGATCGAGATCGCCGACGACAACGGCGTGATCGCGACCCTCACGGTGCAGAGCGTCAATCCGATCGCGCTGTCGGCCGCCGACCTCCAGCCCTCGTGGGTGCAGGCCGCTCCCGCCGCCAAGGCGCGTTGAAGAAGTACTCGTCAGGGAGACGTTCGCGCAGTTAGACTCCCGCCCGTGCCCCAGCGCATGAAACTGCGCGTCCTCGTGATCGACGACGACGAGGACATCTGCCTGTACCTGCGCGAGTTCTTGACCCGCGAGGGCTTCAAGGTCACCACGATCTCGAAGCCCGCCGACGCGTTGATCGAGATCCGCCAGGGGCGCTACCAGATCGTGCTGCTCGACGTGCGCATGCCGGGGGTCGACGGCGTCGATCTGCTGCGCCAGGTGCGCGCGGTCGACTCCGACCTCTGCGTCATCGTCATGACCGGCTACCCCTCGGTGCAGAGCGCGGTCGACTCGATGAAGGCCTCGGCCTTCGACTACCTGCAGAAGCCCTTCGATCTGCAGTCGCTGCGCGCGGTGATGGACCGGGCGATTCGCGAGAAGGGCCTGGTGGTCGACGCCGAAGAGCGCGTCAATCAGCTGCTGGGCGCGCGGATCCGCTTGCTGCGCAAGGAACGCACGCTCACGCTGCGCCAGCTCGCCAACAAGACCGCCCTCTCGGTGAGCCTCATCTCGCAGATCGAGCTCGGCAAGAGCGCGGCCTCGGTCGCGACCTTGCGGAAGCTGGCCACGGCGCTCGGCGTCTCGCTCTCCGGCTTGTTCGACGGGGTCTAGGCGACCGACGCGACGCTCGGATCCGCAGCCGCGTTCCGCAGCAGAATCCGCGTCACGTTGCCGTCGAGCTCGAGCCGGCCCCCCTGCGACTCGACCAGGTGTCGGGTGACCGTCTGCGAGAGCGGGTCGAGCTCGGCGCCGCGCCGGCCGATCTCGATCTCGATCTGCACCGGATAGCCCGCGACCTTGCCGGGCAGGATCTTGATCCCGACCCGGCCGCCGGGGCCCGCGATCTCGGCGCCCGTCTCCAGCAGAGCGCGGAAGGCGCCGCGCATGCGGTCGGAATCGACGTGCACGGGCTGGCGGTTCAACAGGCTCCACGACGCGCCGACCGAGCCGTCGCGCAGGAGCGGGATCTGCTCGGCCGCTTCCTGGAGCAGCGCGACCGGCGACACCGGCGCGGCGCGCATCGGGCGCGGGCGCGCGACCAGCATGCGGGTCTGCCAGGCCAGGCGCTCGAGCCGGGCGATGGCGTCGACCGGGGTCTCCTTGCTCCGGCGCAGCTGCCGCAGCGGCTCGCGGATGGCGTCGGCGATCAGTGCGATCAAGTGCGGCGCGGGCGCGCGGTCGACGGCGTCGCTCGCGGCCACCTCGCGGACCGGCGTGAGGAGCTTCGGCTCCGGCGCCGCTTCGCTCTCGAGCACGGCCTCGGCCGGCGGCAGCGCGGGCGCGCGCCGCGGCACGAGCGCGCCGATACCGATGCCCAGCGCGAGTCCCAGCAGGAGGAACAGCAGGATCGTCAAGCGCTATGCAGCCTCGATCGCCCCGACCCGCGGCAGGTCGGGAGGAAGCAGCGACAGTGCAATCGCATGCGACCAGGACAGGTGACCCTCGGTGCGCGACCCAGTGGCGTGTCGGAAGTGGATTCCGTTCGCGTCCAGCCGCACTCGGATCGACTCCCCAGCCAGCTCGAGCGTCAGCTCGATGCGTTCCCGCTCTTCACTGCGGTCCATGAACCCTCGCGAGGGGGGAGAGTTGTTTCCATCATAGCGCCGGCTTTGCTTGGTGCGAGGACTTTCTCCCCGCGGCATGATCTCGCCTCTTCGAAGGGGGACGAGATGCGGGGACTTCGCACGTGCGCACTGGCGCTCGCGGTCGGTGCGCTGGCGGCCGGCTGCGGCGGGCCGGCCGAGAAGAAGAGCGACGACCCCGCGGCGCTGGCGCAGGGAGCGCCCGCCCAGGCGGGGCCCGACGCCGGTCCGCCGGTGCGCGGCGACTGGCTCGTCATGCACTTCCTGGCCGATCCGGAGAATCTGAATCCGCTGACCTCGAACGACGCCGGCGCCAGCGCGATCCTGAGCTGGATCTTCCCGTCGCTGATCCGCGTCGATCCGCAGACGCTCGAGCTGGCGCCGTCGATCGCCAAGGCGCTGCCCGTGATCTCTCCCGACCACCTCTCCTACGAGTACACGCTGCGCGACGACGTGACCTTCAGCGACGGCACGCCGCTCACCGCCGAGGACGTCGTCTTCGCGCTCAAGGCCACCCGCCATCCGAAGGTGAACGCGCCGCACGCGCGCAACTACCTCGAGTCGGTCGCAGACGCCATCGCGCTGGAGCGCCTCACCGTGCGCATCCGGATCTCGAAGGCGTACTTCATGAACGACTGGGTGCTCGGCGGGATCCAGCCCCTGCCGCGCCACTACTACGACCCCGAGAACCTCCTCGGCGACATCGACTTCAAGGAGCTCGCGGGCGACTACGACGCGCTCCCACCGGAGAAGAAGGAGCGCGCGGACCGGTTCGCCAAGGACTTCAACGAGAAGTTCAATCGCAACCCGATGGGCCCGGGCGCGGTCGCGCTCGAGAACCCCGGGCGCGACTTCGTCACCGGCGAGAAGGTCGAGCTGCGCCGCCGCCCGGACTCGTGGGCGGCCGGGCACCCCGAGCTCGGCGATCCCTACGTGGACCGCGTGGTCTACCGCGTGATCAACGACTTCGACGCGGCGCTCGCCGCGCTGAAGGGCGGCGACATCGACTTCATGGGCCTGCGTCCCGTGCAGTATCTGAAGCAGACCAACGACGCGCGCTTCAACGAGCGCAACGTGAAGCACGAGGACCTGGCCGGCAGCTTCACCTACATCGGCTGGAACGAGCGGCGCTGGATCTTCCGGGACAAGCTGGTGCGCCAGGCGCTCTCGTACCTGGTCGACAAGAAGAACATCTGCGAGAAGGTGATGCTCGGCCTGGCCGACCCGGTCGAGTCGCCGATCTATCCCAAGCGCCCGGAGTTCGACAAGAACCTGAAACCCTGGCCGTTCGACCCGGCGAAGGCCAAGAAGCTGCTGGCCGAGGCGGGCTGGACGGACACCGACGGCGACGGCGTGCTCGACCACGAGCTCGAGGGCAAGCGCGTGCCGCTGCGCTTCGAGATCCTCTCCAACTCGGGCAACGAGGACCGCAAGAACCTGGGCCTGGTCGTGATCGACGAGTTCAAGCGCGCGGGCATCGACGCCAGCTTCCGCGCGGTCGACTGGTCGATCCTGCTCGAGAAGGTGAAGAGCTTCGAGTACGACGCCGTCATCCTGGGCTGGACCTCGAGCGGCTCGTCGCCGCCGGACCTGTACCAGATCTGGCACTCGTCGATGGCGGTCGCGGGCGGCTCGAACCACATCTCGTTCATGGACGAGGAGGTCGACCGGCTGCTCACCGAGTACCGCGGCGAGTTCGACGCCGCCAAGCGCAAGGTGATCATCGACCGGATCCAGGAGATCCTCTACGACCTGCAGCCGTACACGTTCGTGTACGCGCCGAAGTCGCTGTCCGCCTACGACCGGCGCTTCCGCAACGTGATCTTCTACCCGACGGGCGGAGCCGTCGAAGCCGAGTGGTGGGTGCCGAAGCAGGAGCAGAAGTACCACTGATGAGCGTCGCGCTGCTCGCGTACGCCGCGCGGCGCATCGCGCTGTTCGCGCCGACCTTCCTCGCGATCACCTTCATCGGCTTCGCGATCATCCACCTCGCGCCGGGCGATCCGGTCGAGCTGTACCTCTCGGGCGGGCTCGCGTCGGGACAGGCGGGCATCAGCACGCAGAAGATCGCGGACGCCGAGCGCGCGAAGGCGGAGCTGCGCCACGAGCTCGGCCTCGACCGGCCGATCTCGGTCCAGTACGTCGACTGGCTGGGCCGCTTCGTGAGGGGCGACCTGGGGCGCAGCCTGAAGGACCGCCAGCCCGTCTGGGACAAGGTGCGCGAGCGGCTGCCCGTGACGATCCTGATCAACCTGGTCGCGCTGCTCAGCGCGTACCTCGTCGCGGTGCCGCTCGGGATCTACTCCGCGGTGCGGCCCGGCACGCGGCTCGACCAGATCTCGACCGTCGCGATCTTCATGCTCTACGCAGTGCCGAGCTTCTGGCTCGGCGTGATGCTGATCGTGTTCTTCTGCAGCGGCGACTACCTGCATTGGTTCCCGCCCGCCGGTCTGCGCTCGCTGCACTACTCCGAGGACTGGTCGATCTGGCGCAGGGCCGGGGACGTGCTGCACCACCTGGCGCTGCCGCTCTTCGTCACGACGCTGGGCGGCTACACCGAGCTGTCGCGCTTCCTCCGCTCGTCGCTGCTCGAGAACGCGCGCCAGGACTTCATCCGCACCGCGCGCGCCAAGGGCGTGCCCGAGCGCTCCGTGATCCTGAAGCACATGGTGCGCAACTCGCTGATCCCGATGGTGATGATCTTCGGCGGGATCCTGCCCAGCATGATCAGCGGCTCGGTGATCATCGAGAACATCTTCTCGATCCCGGGCCTCGGCCAGCTCGGCTACCAGGCGGTGCTCGCGCGCGACTACCCGGTCGTGCTCGCACTGTTCGCGAGCACGTCGGGGCTCGCGCTGCTCGGCATCCTGATCTCCGACCTGCTGCTCCCGCTGGTCGACCCGCGCATCACCTTCACCGGGACGACCGCGTGAGCGCGCCGCCCGAGAGCGCGGGCGCGCGCATGTGGAGCGACCTCCGCCGCAACGGGCGGGCGGTCTTCGGCCTGTGGGTGATCGGCGCGCTCGCGCTGCTGGCGCTCTCCGCCGACTTCATCGCGAACGACAAGCCCTACTACTTGAAGCTCGACGGCCAGAGCTACGCGCCGATCGCGATCGACTACGGTGTGTGGCTGGGCCTGCGCGAGTGGCCGGTGCCGCTCGTCAACCAGCGTTTCAGCGAGCTGGCGAAGCGCGCCGACACCGTCTGGTGGCCGCCGATCCCGTACAGCCCCTCGGTGCCGGACATCCGCGGCGACGTGTTCGAGCCGCCCTCGCGCGCGCACTGGCTCGGCACCGACGGGCTCGGCCGCGACGTGGCGGCGGGCATGCTCCACGGCATCCGCATCTCGCTGACGATCGGGCTCGTGGTCGTCGTCATCCAGGCGACCGTCGGCATCGCCCTTGGCGCGCTCGCCGGCTACTACGGCGGAATCGCGGACCTCACGCTCTCGCGCGTGATCGAGCTGATGCTCGCGATTCCCACGTTCTTCCTGCTGCTCGTCGTCGCCGCGACGTTCCCGCCCTCGATCTACTGGGTCATGGCGATCCTCGGACTCACCGGCTGGGTCGGCATCGCGCGCTTCGTGCGCGGCGAGTTCCTGAAGGTGCGCGCGATGGACTACGTGGCCGCAGCCCGCAGCCTGGGCGCGTCGGACCTGCGCATCATGTGGCGCCACGTGCTGCCGAACGCGATCGCGCCCGTCCTGGTGTCGATGTCGTTCGGCGTCGCGGGGGCGATCCTGACCGAATCGGCGCTCTCGTTCCTCGGCATCGGCGTGCCCGCACAGCTGGTGACCTGGGGCTCCATCCTGTCGGTCGCGCAGTCCAACACGACCGCGTGGTGGCTCGCCGTGTTCCCCGGCGCGGCCATCTTCATCACCGTGCTCGCCTACAACCTGCTGGGCGACGGCCTGCGCGACGCGCTGGATCCGCGCGAGCAGGGGACGTAGAGTCCGCCCGTGCGCACGCTCGAGGACTACGCCCCGCGGCGCGGGCTCTCGGTGCCGATCGTCTCGTGCCTGTCGGCAGACGGCGAGCCGAACGACGCCGATCAGCGTCGGCTGGTCCGCTACCTGATCCAGGCCGGGCGCGGCGCCGACGTGATCTTCGTGATGGGCACGACCGGCGAGTGGAACAAGCTCGACCAGCGCCGCCGCCACCGCGTGATCCGGGTCGTCGTCGAGGAGACGCGCAAGCACGAGGGACGGCTCGTGCAGGCCGGCGAGCGGCCGGTCGAGGCGTGGGTCGGTCTCTCCGCGCCGACACGCGCCGAGACGCTCGAGACCCTCGAGCTCGCGCTCGAGCTCGGCGCGCACGCCGGCGTGATCGCGCCGCTCGCGATCAAAGACGTGGGCGACCCCGTGCGGTTCCTCCAGCGCGACGTCGCGGATCTCCTCGACGCGCGCGGCCGGAGCCTGCCGATCTTCCTGTACGACAACGCCGACATCTCGGCCGGGCGCGAGGCGCACCTGCGCACCCGCGCGGTGAAGCAGCTCTCGCGGCTCGACTTCGTGCGCGGCATCAAGGTCTCGGCGCCGCCCCGCCGGCTCGGGCACTACACCAAGGCGGCGCGCACGTTCCGCGACCTGGGCGCGTTCGACATCTACGTCGGCGAGGCGCTCGCAGATCCTGCGCATGATGCGTCCGCACACCGGCTTCTGGGGGGTGATCCGCGAGCACTGGAACCGCTTCCTGCTGCACGACCTCTTGCCGTCGGGGGTGGTGTCGGGTCCCGCGAATCTCTTCCCGCGCGAGTGGCAGCGCGCCTGGCGGGTGGCGTCGGCCGGCGACGTCGAGCGCATGGACGCGCTCGAGACCCTCTTCCGCCGCTTCTCGGCGAGCTACCGCTTCGGCGAGGAGAAGCGGAGCCTCGCCGCGCTCAAGCGCGGGCTCCTGCGGCGCGGCGTGATCTCGAGCGATGCCGTCGCGAAGGGGACCAAGGCGTTCTCGGCCGAGCAGGCCGCGCAGTTCGACGCCGAGCTCGAGCGGCTCGGCGACGCGATCGACGCGGCGCTGCCCGAGCGCTGGCGCTCCGACCCCGCCTGCGCGGAGGAGCCGTGAGCGCGCGCGCGGGCAAACGCTACGACGTCGCCGGGACGGGCAGCATGGTGGTCGACGAGATCCACCTGGCCAAGCGCATCGTCGCCGCCGACGAGAAGGGGCTCCTGCGCGCGGACGCGAGCGGGCGGGTCGTGCAGCGCCAGGTCGGCGGGGTCACCTTGAACCACCTGGGCTGGGCGGCGGTGCTCGGCCTGCGCACCGCCATCTTCGGCAAGCAGGCCGACGATCCGAACGGCCGCTTCCTGCGCGCGGGCATGGAGCGCCTGGGCATCGAGCCGCACATCGACCTGCGCGGCAGCGCGTCGTCGTTCGCGCAGATCTACGTCGACCCCGACGGCGCGCGGGCGATCTACATGGCGCGCGGCGCGACCGCCGAGCTCACGCCAGACGACGTCGACAAGCTACACCGCGCGGTGATCGAGAACGCCGCGGTCGTGACGACCGAGGTCTCGCAGGTTCCGCTTGCCGCCGCCCGGCGCGTGCTCCAGATCGCGCGGGCCGCGGGCGCGCAGACGGTGGTCGACCTGGACGTGCCGATCGGCGACGCGGTTCCGGCGCTGGGCAGCGAGCGCGAGCTCTACGAAGTCCTCGCGCTCGCCGACGTGCTCAAGCCCTCGCTGGCCGCGCTCGACGGCGTGGTCGCGGCCGGCTCCGCGCGCGCGCGCGCCCAGGCGCTCGCGGAGAAGACGGGCGCGAAGCTGGTCGCGCTCACCTTGGGCGCGGCCGGCTCCCTCCTCTACCGCGAGGGCGAGAGCGTTGCGGTGCCGGCGGGCCAGGTCGCGGTGATCGACACGACCGGCGCGGGCGACGCCTACCTGGGCGGGCTGCTCGCGGGCCTGCATCACGGCCTCGACCTCGAGAACGCCGCCAAGCTCGGCAACGCCTGCGGCGGCGCCTGCTGCGAGCAGATCGGCGCCTTTCCCGACCGGCCGCGCGAGGCACGCGCGCGGGTGCTCGAGCTGTACGCGGCGCTCGGCGGCGCCGACCTGCACCTGGGCAAGCTCGGGCCCGAGCGCGGGGCATCGCACCGAGCGGTCGAGGCTTTCCTCGAGGTCGCCCCGCGCGAGCTCGCGGCCGTCGCCGCGCGCCTCGACCGCGGCGCGCTCGCCGCGGCGGCGGAGCTCGTGCTCGAGGCGGAGAGCGCAGGCGCGCGCGTGCACGTCACGGGCATCGGCAAGCCCGAGCACGTGGCGCGCTACGCCGCCTCGCTCCTGTCCAGCACCGGGACCCCCGCGAGCTTCCTGCACGGCACCGAGGTGACGCACGGCAGTGTCGGACAGATTCGCCCCGGCGACATCGTGATCGCGCTCTCGAACAGCGGCGCGACCGAGGAGCTGCTCCGCGCCGTCGAGGCGCTGTGCGCCTTCGGCGCCCGAGTCATTGCCCTCACCGGGCGGCGCGACTCGCCGCTCGCACGCGCCGCCGAGGTCGTGATCGAGGTCGGCGTCTCGGCCGAAGGCGACGCGCTCGGGCTGGCGCCCCGCGCGAGCGTGCTGGCCAAGACCCTCGCGCTGGCAGCCCTCTCGGTCGAGCTCCAGGAAGCCAAGGGCTTCACGCGCGAGGACTACGCGAAGCGCCACCCGGCAGGCGAGCTCGGCAAAAGAAGCCGGTCCTAGTCTTCTCGATCTCGATCTCGGAGAGTGCGAGGCCGAGCGAGGGCCGCCCCGAGCGAGGACGCAAGCGACGAAGGAGCGCGCAGCGAGCCGCAGGCGAGCGCAGTCAGTCGGACTAGACTAGCGCTCGATCTCGAAGGCCTTCTGGCGCCCCTTCGACGGGGTGGCCTCGTCGGGCATCTCCGCCGCCGGCTCGACCTGCTGCAGGCCGAGCGGGTCCTCGATGCGGATCCCCTGCTGCGTGCCCGACTCCGCGTCGCGCGCGCGCACGGCGAGGATGCCGTTCTCGTCGATCCGAAAGGCGACCTCGATCTTCGGCTCCATGCGCCGCGCCGGCGCGATGCCCTCGAGGATGAACGATCCGAGCAGCTGGTTGTCGAGCACCGCCTTCGAGCGGCCCTGGAAGACGCGGATCTCGACCTCGGCCTGGCCGTCCTGGTTGGTGGTGAAGATGCGCTGGTGCTCGGTCGGGACGACCACGTTCTGCTCGATCAGCACCGTGAAGAGCTGGCCCGCGCTCGCGATGCCGAGCGGCAGCGAGGTCACGTCCTTCAGGTCGACCCGGCGCGCGCTCTTGTGCTGGGCCGCGCTCTTCAGGTTCTCCATCACCTGTTCGGAAGCGCCCTTCGCGGCGGCCACGCTCTCGACCAGGCGGTCCTTCGCGGCTTCGAGCAGCTCGGCGGCGGCGCCGGTCGGGAGTTCGTCGGCGAGCTTCTCGATCAGCTCCGTCGCTTTGTAGTCGATCTGCAGGAGCTCGTTCTTCAGCCCCTGTACGCCGGTCGGCAGATCCCGGTCGCCGACCTTGCCGCGCTCGATCAGCTCGGTGAACTCGGGGTTGGGCTCGCGCTTCTTCTTGGCCTTTCCGGTCCTGGTCTTGGGGCCGTCCGCCTTGGCGCCGGCGCTCTTGGCTGCGGTCTTCGTCGGGGCTTTGGTCGCGGTTTTGGTGGGGGCTTTGGTCGGGGCCTTGGTGGGAGCCTTGGTCGGGGCTTTCGTGACCGGGGCGGCCTCGGCCGGCTTCTCGGGATCGTCGGGATCGCTGACGCCGAAGGTGATCGGGCCGAGCGTGCTGATCGGCCCGCCGTCGGTGCGGTCGGCGAACGCGTCGGGCACCGGGCCGTCGCCTTCGGTCGCCTTGAGGAGAGAGGCGAGCCGGGCGGCGAGGCCCTGGTCGTCGAGGGGCTTTGCGCGGATCTGCTCCACCTCGTTCAGGATCTTGCGCGCGACCGCGGTCTCGCGGAGCGCGACCTCGTAGGCCTCGTCGGCGGCCTCGACCGCCTCTTCCTTCAGCGTGTCGGCCGTGAGCGAGTAGGCGTAGAGCGCCGCGCCGAGCGCGACCACCTCGTCGGGGTTGATGTCGCGGCGCGGCTCCTTGGCGAAGAACTTCTTCACGCCCTCGCGGACTGCGAGCATGCGGCTCTGGCCGCCGACCAGCAGCACCTCGCCGATCTCGCCCTTCACCACGCGCGCGGTCTGGATGCAGCGCTCGCAGAGCGACAGCGTGCGCTCGACCAGCGGCCGGCACAGCTCCTCGAGCTTGGCGCGCGAGAGCACGCGCTCGAAGTTCGGGCGCGTGCCGTCGGGCAGCCGGGTCAGGAACGCGAGGGCGATCTTGGTGCTCTCCACGTCCGAGAGCTCGACCTTCGCCTTCTCGGCGGCCTCCTTGAGACGGAGCCGCGCGGTCACGTCGTTCGCGAGGTCGCTGCCGTGCTCGGCCGCGAACTCGGCCTCGAGCCACTCGGCGATCGCGTAGTCGAAGTCCTCGCCGCCGAGATACGAGTCGCCGTCGGTGGCGACCACCTCGAAGGTGTCGCCGCGCGCGCGCATGATCGTGACGTCGAAGGTGCCGCCGCCCAGGTCGTAGACCGCGAGCGTGAAGTCCTTGTGCTTCTTGTAGCCGTAGGCGAACGCCGCTGCGGTCGGCTCGTTGATGAGCCGCAGCACCTCGAGGCCGGCGTATTCGGCGGCGAGCTTGGTCGCCTTGCGCTGCACGTCGTTGAAGTGGGCGGGCACCGAGATCACCGCCTGCTTCACCGGCTCGCCGAGGTTCTTCTCCGCGACCTCGCGCACGCGCTGGAGGATCTTCGCGGAGACCTGCACCGGCGTGAGCTCGGCGCCCTCGACCTCGAAGAGCACGCTGCCGAGCGGGCTCGCCCGGAGCGCATAGGGCAGGCGCGCGGCCGCGGCGCGCACCTCGTCCGAGTCGAACGGGTGCCCGATCAGCCGCTTCACCGCCAGGATCGTGCTCTGCGGCGCGGTCACCGCGTAGCGCTTGGCGGCGGCGCCGACGAGCTCCTTGCCGTTCTGCATCGCAACACAGGACGGGATGGTCGTGCGCGACTCGTCCGCCAGCACGACACCCTTGCCGTCCTGCACCACGGCGACGCAGCTGTTCAGCGTCCCTAGGTCGATTCCGACCGCCCGTCGCGCCATCGGGAACCCTATCGGCACGCGTCCTGTCTGATTGACCTTCGCTCGCCTGCGGCTCGCTGCGCGCGGCTCCGCCCCTTGCGACCTCGCTCGGGGCGGCCCTCGCTCGGCCTCGCAGTAGCGACCTGCGATCTCGAGAGGACCGGAATCGGACATGGTGGAGATGAGCGGGATCGAACCGCCGACCTCTGCGTTGCGAACGCAGCGCTCTCCCAGCTGAGCTACATCCCCACGGGAGCGGCGTAGCTTAGATCAATCGGAGGCCCTCGTCAGGTAACGGGATTCGACCTGCTCGGCGACGGCCTTGGCGATCACGCCATACCCGAAGGCGTTGGGATGGCGCTGCCTCTGGAAGCAGACCTCGGCCTCCTTTCCCTGCCAGGGCTGGAAGGTCGGCTCGAGGTCGAACAAGGGCAGGCCCGCCTCGCGCGCCGCGCCCGCCATCAGCGGCTCGATCGCTGGGTGGTAGCGCTCGTGATAGCGGACCAGGTCCTGGGCGTCCGGCAGGAGGACCACGAGCGCCGGGACTCCGTGCTCTTTGGAGTGTTGCGCGATGTCGGCGAAGGCGGTGCGCACCGCCTCCCAGCCGCGCGAGCCCGGCTTGTAGCCGCGGGTCCAGTCGTCCTCGGCGATGGCGCGGCCACCCGCGTCCTCGACCCCGATCGTCGCGGCCGCGCGCACGCGCAGCTTGCCGAACTTCTGTTTCAGCGTGCGCCGCGCGCCCTTGATGAACTGGCGCAGGTAGAGCTTCTTGGGGAACTCGTACAGCGAGAGCAGCCACGGGTGCAGGTCACGGATCGCGGCGCGACGCTGGTACTGGTACAGCTTGTTGTGGGTGTCGTTCACCGGGTAGTAGTTCACCAGCACGAGATCCGGCTGGTACTTCCAGCCCTCGACCTTCAGGTATGCGGCCTCCTGGTCCGTCGAGTAGCCGACGACCCCGGCGTTGATGACCTCGATGTGCCGCGTGTCACCGCGAGCAGCGGCGTTGGCCTGAAGGATCCGCTCGAGCTGGCGCGGATACGCGTCGGGCTCGTTCATGCGAAAGCCAAACGTCCAAGAGTCGCCGAGCGCGAGGATCCGGTAGGTATTCGCCGGCTTCTCGTACGGAATTTCGGGGTTGCGCAGGCCCTTCGAGTTGATCGCGACCGGCGCCTCGAACTCGTCTCCAGTCCAGCCGGGACGCATTCGCTTTCCGACGTCGGGATCGTTGAGGTAGAGATCGGGCCTGGGCAGTACTCCCGCGCCGAAGACGCGAAGCAGTCCCTCGCACACCGCGAGTGTCGCGACGACGGAGAGGAGCACGAGCCCGAGGTTCCGGATCATGGTCACTTCAACTCCTGCGACGTTGGCGTGAAGAGCGCCGAGAAACTCGACTGCAGGTGATACCCATCACGAACCGTGTGCAAGTGGGACGTTAGCCTCCGCCCCGTCAATACCGCGAGGTTCCGACGTGGGTGGGGCGAAGCGGCGCGCCCGAACGTGCGCCGCGTATTGTGCGGTTTCGCTGATCGCGTGGGCGACCTCGTCGCTCGCGGCGGCGGAAGTTCGGCCGGTGGACGTCAGCTACCGCTACCCGTCGAGCGGAGGCTACACGGGTGTGGCGCTCTACTATGCGTCCACGCGCGCGGACCTCGACGCCGGCAGGAACCTGACCGGCCCCATCGATCTCGGCCTTCAGCCCGTCGACAATCAGGGCGTCGCGACCATCCAGGTCCCCTTCGACGATGCGCGCGCCCACTTCATCGCGCTGCGAACCTACGACGCGGCGGGGAACGAGTCGGGCAACTCGAACGTCGGTGTGGTCCAAGCCGCGCAGCCAACGCCGACGCCGACGCCGACACCACCACCGCCGACGCCGACGCCCACACCACCACCGCCGACGCCGACGCCCACACCACCACCGCCGACGCCGACGCCGACGCCCACGCCACCACCACCGCCGACGCCGACGCCCACACCACCACGCCGACGCCGACGCCGACGCCCACACCGCCGACGCCGACGCCGACGCCCACACCGCCGACGCCGACGCCGACGCCCACACCGCCGACGCCGACGCCGACGCCCACACCACCACCGCCGACGCCGACGCCGACGCCCACACCGCCACCGCCGACGCCGACGCCCACACCGCCACCGCCGACGCCGACGCCCACACCGCCACCGCCGACGCCGACACCCACACCACCACCACCGCCACCCGACCGCCGACGCCCACACCACCACCGGCTCCGACGCCGCCACCGCCGGCTCCGACGCCGACACCACCGCCGCCGCATCCGACTCCACCGCCGCCACCGACGGGCGGCTCAGGCGGGTCGGGTGGCTCGGGCAGCGGCGCGATCGGCTACACGAGCGCCGCGCAGCTCGAGCACTGGTGGCGTCCGGGCTGGGACACGAACGACCTGGGCCGCGACTTCGCGGCGGGCGACGTCGACTCGTTCGCAAACCAGACCGGGCTGAAGGCCAGCGATCTGGTCAGCGCCGGCTCGTCCGCTGCCGAAGTCGATCTCGACGGCAAGAAGGAGGCCCTCGGCAACTTCAAGCTGGCCAAGTACGGCGTTGGCGACACCTGGTCGCTCGCGGCGTGGGTGCGCCCGGCGAAGCTCCCGAAGAAGGCCAAGAAGCCCGCCTACGTGTTCGACCTGAACGGGGCGCGCTCGAACAAGAGTCTGAACAGGATCTCGCTCATGCTCGACTCCACCGGCCACTTCGGAATCGCGGTGAGCGACGCGCAGGGCCGCGCTCGCGCGATCGCGTCGACGAGCACCGTGGACCAGGGCCAGCTCGGCACCGCCTGGTACCACGTGGTCGCGGTGAAGACGGCGACGTCGAACCTGCAGCTCTACGTGAACGGGACGCTCGTCGCGAGCACGCCCGTCGGCGTCCCCGCACAGTCCGACGCCCCGCGCGCGCTGCGCATCGGCGGGCGCGTGAAGTCGAGCAAGGGCTACTACTTCAAGGGCGGGGTCGCGACGATCGCGCTCTGGCGCACGCCGCTGGTCGGGAACGAAGTGAACGCGCTCTTCCGGAACGGCCGAGGCCGCGACCTGCGCCCGACGATCCTGGCGAGTCCCTAGGGTCTCAGACCTCGTCGAGTAGCGTCAGCTCCGGGCGGCCTTCGAGGACCCCGGCGAAGACGGCGCCGTGCGCGCGCAGGTTCTCGCCGTGCTTCTTGAAGGCGGCGTCGTCCGCGTACTTCTCGTAGACGACGAAGACGCTCGGGTCGTCCTTCCGCTGGTGGAAGACGTAGGCCAGGGTGCCCGGCTCGTTTGCGCGCACCGTGGCGGCGAGCTTCCGGAAGCCCTCCTTGGCCTCGTCGATCTTGTCCTTCTTCACCTTCAGAGTCGCCAACAGGCTCGGCATCGCGCCCTCCCTATTTCGCGCCAGTCTGCACGAAGTCCTGCCGCTTTGTCGCCGCCCCGTGGACCCGCCAAACGCGCGCCCTCTGTCACTTTTCGCCGACCCGAGCCACCATTGGGCGATGCGCTTCGAGGCGATTCTGGTGGCCGGCGACCGCGGCGCGAGCCGCGCCGTGCGCGGCATCTCCAAGGCGTTCGTGGAGGTCGCGGGCAAGCCCATGGTGGTGCACGTGCTCGAAGCACTCCTGCACACGCCGGAGGTCTCCGAGATCTACCTGGTCGGGAACCCGACCCGGCTCGCAGCGACGATCGCCGAGTACGGCTGCCTCGCGCTGGCCGCCTCGCGTGGCTGCCCGATCCACGTGGTGCCGCAGCGCGAGTCGCTCTACGCAAATGTGTGGCACACGTTCCTGCGCGCTCACGTGCCGGGGCGCAGCGACTCCTCGCACGCAGTGCTGGTCGTGCCCGCGGACATTCCGCTCGTGATCCCGGAAGAGATCTCGCAGTTCGTCACCCGCGCGGCCCAGAGCGGCGGCGACTACGTGGTCGGGCTCTCGCCCGAGAGCGCGCTCGCGCCCTTCGCGCCGACAGACGCGTCGCCGGGAGTCGAGATGGCGTACTTCAACCTGCGCGAAGGCCGCTTCCGCCAGAACAACCTGCACTGGGTGCGGCCGCTGCGCATGGGCAACCGGCACTACGTCGACGAGATGTACGAGAACCGGTACCAGAAGGAGCTCGGCAGCCAGATCGCCCTCGCCTGGCGCGTGCTGCGCAAGGAGTGGCGCAATCTCTGGGTGCTGGGCTGCTACTTCCTGATCCACGTGGCCGGCGTGCTGCACCGGCGCGGCTACGTCGAGGCCTCCGATCGGGTGCGCCGGCTCGTGCCGCTGTCGGCGATCGAGCGCGCCTCGAGCGCGCTCCTGCGCACCCGCTTCCGCACCGTCACGACCGAGCTCGGGGGCGCCGCGATCGACGTCGACAACGAGGTCGACCTGGAGACCGTCGAGAAGATGCTGGAGCGCTGGAAGGCGCAGCAGATCCGCCTGATCACGCTCGCCCGCGCGAGCTAGGCCGGCCGAAGCTATCCTCCCGCGCATGGCGGAGAGCTTCGAGACGCTGACCGGTGCCCGCGCCGCGCTGCGGCAGCTGCCCGGCCGCGGCCTCCTGCGGGTCACGGGCGCGGACCGGGTCCGCTTCCTGAACGGCATGCTGACCGCCGACGTGGCGAAGCTCGCCAGCGGTCAGGCCTGCCCCGCGCTGCAGCTCGACCGGAAGGGCCACGTGCAGGCCGAGCTCTGGGTGCTGGCGGAGCCGGACGCGCTGCTCCTCGACGTCGCACCCGGCCTCGAGGCGGAGCTCGCCCAGGTGCTCGAGAAGCACGTGATCGCCGACGACGTCGCGCTCGCGAGCCTGTCGGACTCGGTGGCGCAGCTCGCGATCGAGGGTCCCGGCGCACGCGACGCGGCGGGCTCGATCGGGGGTGCTGCGCCTGCGCCGGGCCACTTCGCGCGCGCGGAGTTCGGGGGCGGATCGGTCCTGTGGCTCGCCGAGGGCAGCGTGACCGCCGACGGTCTGCGCGCGATCGCGCCGCGCGAGCTGGCCGATGAGCTCGCCGCCGCGCTCGCGCTGCCGGCGCTCGACGACGCCGCGGCCGAGCTCCTGCGCATCGACGCGGCGCTGCCGCTCTTCGGCCGCGACGTCGGCGTGCGGAACTTCCCGCAGGAGGCGCGGCTCGAGCGCGCGGTCTCGTTCACCAAGGGCTGCTACATCGGCCAGGAGATCGTGGCGCGCATCCAGTCGCGCGGCGCGGTGAACCGGATGCTGGTCAAGCTCGAGACCGAGCGGCCCGTCGAGGCGGGCGCGGAGGTGGCTCACGACGGCCACGCGATCGGCCAGGTGACCTCGAGCGCGCCGCTGGCTTCGGGCCGCGGGCTCGCGCTCGCCTACCTGAAGGTCGACCACGCGGGCGCGGGTCAGCGGGTCGAGGTCGGCGGTGTGGCGGGGGTCGTGGCCGCGGGCGCCGACGCGCGCCGGTAGGTCCCGGTCAGCGCGACCCAGCGCGGCCCGTCCTTTGCGAACACCGCCTCGACCGCGTAGCTGACGGCGCCGTCGGGCAACGGTGCGCCCGCTGCGAGCGGCTGCCCACGCGCGAACGAGAGGGTCGCCGCCGCGATCGCGCGGGCGTCACCGACCGGTGTCAGCTGGAGCTCGTCCATGCGCACGGCGACCGGCGGCTCGGCGAACGCGGCCATCTCGACCAGCGCGCGCACGTCGTAGTAGTCCAGGCCGCGCTCCTCCTTGAACGAGGTCGAGACGTGGTCCATGACGAAGCTCGTCTCGCCACGGCCGAGGGCCGCGACGAGCGCGGGCACCAGGTCGGACAGAGCCTCGTCCTGCGCGTGAGCCGCGGACTCTGCGCCGGCCGCCCCTGAGGCGGCCTGGGGCTGGCGCTGCCGCACCTCGCGCGCGATCAGCGCGACGGCGCAGCCAACCGCGACCCACACGAGCGCGCGGCGCACGAGGCCCGAGAGCGCTGGCGTTGCCATCCGCGCCACTATACTCGGCAGGTGCCGCGCCGAGTGCTCGCGCTGTTCGCGAAGGCGCCCGTCCCGGGCGAGGTGAAGACGCGGCTCTCGCCGCACCTGTCGGCAGAGCAGTCCGCGCGGCTCTACGAGGCGATGCTGCTCGACGTGCTCGATCAGCACGCCGGTGAAGCCGACTGCGAGCTCGCGCTGTGGTACGCGCCGGAGGGCGCAGCCGCCTGGTTCGAGTCGCGCGCGCCGAGCGGTTGCAAGCTGCACGCCCAGGCCGGACCCGGGCTTGCAGAACGAATGGTCGCTGCGTTCCGTTTCCACCGCGCAGAAGGCTTCGAGCAGATCGTGCTGCGCGGCACCGACAGCCCGACGCTCCCGCGCGCGCGCGTCGCCGAGGCTTTCGCGGCGCTCGAGCACGCGCCCATCGTCCTCTGCCCCGACCGCGACGGCGGCTACAACCTGATCGGCCTCCGCGAGGCGCACGACGCCCTGTTCGCGCTCGAATTCTCGCGCGCCAGCGTACTCGGCGCCACGCTCGCGCGAGCGCGAGAGCTCGCGCTCGCGTGCGAGCTTTTGCCCGCACACTACGACGTGGATACCTGGGCCGACCTCGTACGCCTCGGCCCCGAGCTCGATCCTCGCTGCACGCCGCGTACCTGCGCGGTGTACGCGGAGCTCGTCCGCCGCTAGCGAACAGCGCGGCACACTGGTTGCACCCGCGCCTCCTCCGACACACAACTGCGACCGCACCAGCGGCGGTCGACTCTACGGAGGGAGCGCGATGACTCGAAGGGGGCCCCTGACTGCAGCGATCGCCGCGACGTTGCTTTGTTTTGCGCCGCTGATTGCGCGCGCGGACGCGGCCACGGATGCGCGTCTGGCCAAGATGGAGGCGCGGATCAACCAGCTCGAGGACAAGCTCGCGACCAGCGAAGCGACGATCCAGAAGCAGGAGGAGATGCTCAAGTCGCAGGCAATGCCTGCCATGACCGCGAGCAGCGAGCTCGACGCGTTCTTCAAGACCGTCCAGTTCAACGGCTACGTCGCGGCGTCGTACATGTACCAGTTCAACAACCCGAGCGATCCGATCTTTGCCAACTCCGCGAACCAGTTCAACATCGATCACAACACGTTCAACCTGGACGGCGCCAAGATCGAGATCATGCGGCCGGCGACGAACCCGGGCGACGCGGGCTTCCAGGTCGACCTGCTGTTCGGCGCGAACTCCGCGGTGCTCGACGGGCTCCGCGTCGCGCCGACCACGGACAATCCGTTCCCGGGCGCGCCGCTCTTCGGCTCGAACAGCGGCCTCTACGTGCAGGACCTGTTCGTCTCCTACAACCTCGAGAACGTGCTGCTCAAGCTCGGCCAGTGGGAGACCCTGCTCGGGTATGAGGTCATCGACTCGGTCGCGAACCGGAACGTCACGCAGGGCCTGCTCTTCACCTACGCGATCCCGCTCGTGCACACCGGTCTGCAGGCGAGCGGCAAGATCGGCGGCAGCGACTCGGCCTTCGGCTGGGCAGCGGCCTACGTGAACGGCTGGAACAACCCGATCGACACCAACGACAACAAGGGCATGCTCGCGCAGCTGAGCTACAGCTCGACCGTCTTCTCGACGGCGCTCAACGGCTACTACGGCGCGGACCGGAACACCGGCTTCACCGTCGACACCGTCAACGTCAACAGCTCGAACCCCGCGGTCGTCCTGGACTGGACGGCGACGTTCAACGTGAACGACCTGCTCATCTTCTGGGCCAACGCCGACTGGGGCATGCAGAAGGACGTGCACTTCCTGGCCGGCCCGAACGCGGGCGAGACGATCGACGCGGTCTGGTACGGCCTGGCGCTGGGCACGCAGTTCACGTTCACCGAGAAGACGTCGCTGGCGATCCGCGGCGAGTGGCTGCGCGACGCGGACGGCTACCGGATCGTGCAGGGCGACAACACCTCGGCTTACTCGCTCACCGGCACGTTGGCCTACAAGCTGACACCAAACCTGCTGACCCGGCTCGAGGCTCGCTACGACGGGCTGACGACCCAGGGGCTCGCGGACAATGCGTTCTTCCCGAAGGGGACGAAGGTCGGCGCCTCGAGCACCGACCTGCAGGGCCTCGTGCAGGTCGCCTACATCTTCGACTAGTCGAAGCCTGAAAATGCAGCGCGCACAGAGTCTGGGCTCCTGTGCCCAGGCTCTGTGCAGCGCTGCGCCCGGGAGCCCTTGGAGCGGGGTTCGGGCTGAAGACCTTGTGGTATAACGCTTGCTACCTGCGCCCTGCCGAGAGGTCCCTCCGATGCAAAAGGTCGAAGCGGTCATCAAACCCTTCAAGCTCGACGAGGTGAAGGAGGCGCTGAACGCGATCGGCGTTCAGGGCATCACCGTGTCCGAGGTGAAGGGATTCGGGCGGCAGAAGGGCCACACGGAGCTGTACCGCGGCGCCGAGTACGTGGTCGACTTCCTGCCCAAGATCAAGCTCGAGATCGTGGCGGCGGACGACTTGGTCCCGAAGATCGTGTCGACCATCCAGGCCGCGGCCAACACGGGACGGATCGGTGACGGAAAAATTTTCGTATTGCCGGTGATCGAAGCGGTGCGGATCCGCACGGGTGATCGCGGCGAAGACGCGATCTGAAGAACAGATCGCGAGAGAGGTGAACATGCACAAGGAACGTACCCCCAAGGAGGTTCTCGCCTGGGCCCGGAGCGAAGGCGTGAAGCTCGTCGATCTGAAGTTCGTCGACTTCGTCGGCCAGTGGCAGCACAAGACCCACCCACTGCACGAGTTCGACGAAGGCACGTTCGAGAACGGCCTCGGCTTCGACGGCTCGTCGATCCGCGGCTGGAAGGCGATCGACAACAGCGACATGCTGCAGATCCCCGACGCGCGCACCGCGTTCATCGACCCGTTCTGCGATCAGCCGACCCTGTCGCTGATCTGCAACGTCGTCGATCCGATCACCCGTGAGGCGTACGCCCGCGACCCGCGCCAGATCGCGCAGAAGGCCGCGAACTACGTGAAGCTCACCGGCATCGCGGACACCAGCTACATGGGTCCCGAGGCCGAGTTCTTCATCCTCGACGACGTGCGCTACGAGACGAACCAGCACTCGGGCTACTACTTCGTGGACTCGTCCGAGGGCAAGTGGAATTCGGGACGGGTGGAGAGTCCGAATCTCGGCAACAAGCCGCGCTACAAGGAAGGCTACTTCCCGGTTCCGCCGATCGACACCCAGCAAGACATCCGCAGCGAGATGGTGTTGCAGATGGAGGAGCTCGGGATCGTCGTCGAGACGCATCACCACGAGGTCGCGACCGCCGGCCAGGCCGAGATCGACATGCGCTTCGCGCCGATCGTCGACATGGCCGACCAGCTCATGGTCTACAAGTACGTCTGCAAGAACGTCGCGCGCCGCGCGGGCAAGGTCGTGACGTTCATGCCCAAGCCGCTGTTCGGTGACAACGGCTCCGGCATGCACACGCACCAGTCGCTCTGGAAGGACGGCAAGCCGCTCTTCGCGGGCAACGAGTACGCGGGCCTCTCGAAGATGTGCCTGTACTACATCGGCGGGATCCTGAAGCACGCCAAGGCGATCGCGGCGTTCTCCAACCCGACGACGAACTCGTACAAGCGCCTGGTGCCGGGCTTCGAGGCGCCGGTCAACCTGGCCTACTCGAGCCGCAACCGCTCCGCGTCGATCCGCATCCCGATGTACTCGCCGTCGCCGAAGGCGAAGCGCATCGAGGTGCGCTTCCCGGATCCGACCTGCAATCCGTATCTCGCGTTCTCTGCCATGTTGATGGCGGGGTTGGACGGGATCGAGAACAAGATCGATCCGGGCGAGCCGCTCGACAAGAACATCTACGCGCTCTCGAAGGCCGAGCTCGCGAAGGTGCCGACCATGCCGGGCAGCCTGAACGAGGCGCTCGAGAACCTGGAAGAGGATCACGACTTCCTGCTGAAGGGAGACGTGTTCACCCAGGACGCGATCGAGGCGTGGGTCGACTACAAGCGCGAGGCCGAGATCGCTCCGGTGGCGCTGCGGCCGCACCCGCACGAGTTCGAGCTGTACTTCGACATGTGATCTGTCCGCGCGAACGAGTGCGAAGACTCGAAGAGCCCGGCTGAGCGATCGGCCGGGCTCGCGGAGTCGAGCGCTCGCCGTGTCGCGGTTGCGCTCACTTCGAGGCCGAGCTCCGGCCGCGCGGCTCGGGCACCTTGCCTCCGGCGCGGCGCGCCTCGGCCAGGCCGATCGCGATCGCCTGCTTGCGGCTCGTCACCTTCTTGCCCGAGCGCCCGGAGCGGAGCTCGCCGCGCTTCATCTCGCGCATCGCGCGCTCGACCTTCTGCGCGGCCTTGGCGCCGTAGCGTCGCTTTCCGGGCGCACGCCGTTTGCGCGTTGCCATGTGCACCTCCGCGCGCCGAATTTTCTCGGCGCTTTGCAGGATCTGCGTCCCGCAAGCCGGCGAGACGCCGTCCGGAGCGTCCGCTCCGGTGTCCCCTGGTCAGTGCACGACCGGTGCCGGGTCAGAGCTCCAAGGTCAGCAGCGCGCGCAAGTCGCCGAGATCGACCGGCTTCACCAGGTGGCGGTCGAAGCCTGCCTCGGCCGTCGCGCGGCGGTGCTCCGGCTGGCCCCAGCCCGTGAGCGCGACCAGCAGGGCGTCCCCGAGCTCGAGGTCCGCGCGCAGGCGCGCCGCGATCTCGAAGCCGTCCATTCCCGGCATGCCGAGGTCGAGCAGCACGATGTCCGGCCGCGCCGCGCGCGCCGAGTCGAGCGCCGCCTGCCCCTCGTAGGCGACGTGTACCTCGGCGCCCTGCAGCCGCAGCAGCATCGCGAGGCTGTCGGCCGCGTCTCGGTTGTCGTCGACGACGAGGAACCTGCGGCGAGCGCGGACGCTCGCCTCCGGGGAGGCTGAGCCCGCGGCGCTCGCCGCCGTGTCCGCGAGCTCTGGCGCCAGCGGAAGCCGTATCGTGAACTCGCTGCCCTGACCCCGCCCGCCGCTCTGCGCCTCGACCCGCCCGCCGTGCATCTCGACGAGGCGCTTCACCAGGGCGAGACCGATGCCGAGTCCGCCCTGCGACCGGCCGAGGGTGCGGTCGACCTGCGTGAAGAGGTCGAATACGCGCGGCAGCATCGCGGGTGGGATTCCCACTCCGGTGTCGCGCACCGAGAACACAACCGAGCGGCCCTCGCGGCGCGCGGAAAGCCAGATGGTGCCGCGCTCCTCGGTGTACTTCGCGGCGTTGTTCAGGAGGTTCCCGACGACCTGCGCGAGCCGCACGCCGTCGCCGTCGACCGTGAGCCCCTGCGCCGGAACCGCGACCTCGAGCCGGTGGTCCGCGCGCTCGATCGCCGGGCGACTCGTCTCGAGCGCGGCCCGAACGACCTCCGCCAGCTCGATGCGCTCGCGGCGCAGCTCGATCTTCCCGCTGGTGATGCGCGCGACCTCGAGCAGGTCATCGACCAGCCGGATCAGGTGGTTCACCTGGCGGTCGATCATCTCGTGCACGTGCGCGCTCTGCGCCGAGTCGCGCTCGAGTCGCAGCACGTGCAGCGAGTTGCGGATCGGCGCGAGCGGATTGCGCAGCTCGTGGGCCAGCGTCGCGAGGAACTCGTCCTTGCGCCGGTCGACCTCGCGCAGCTCGTCCTCGACCTGCTTCAGCCGGCTGATGTCCAGATTGATGCCGGCCCAGGCGGTCGTCTCGCCGCGCTCGTTCTTCACGGGCACGCCGCGTGCGAGGACCGGGTGCCACTGGCCGTCGACGCCGCGGAAGCGGTGCTCGATGTCCCACGAGGCTCCCGAGCGCACGGTCTCCTGCCAGAACAGGCGGGTGCGCTCCACGTCGTCCGGGTGCAGCGCGCGGCTCCAGCCGAAGTCCGAGCACTCTTCCTGGGTCAAGCCGACCAGATTCAGGAACGACTGGCTCGCGTACACGTTGCGCCCGCTCGGGTCGCAGACCCAGACGCCGTAGTCGATCGACTCGCCGATCGCGCGGTAGAGCTGCACGCTGTTGCGAAGCGCGTCCTCGGTCCGCTTCTCCTTGTCGACGTCGAGCACCGAGCCCACGTAGCCCCGGAACACGCCGTCCTTCCCGTGGCGCGGCGCGCCGGTGCCGATCACCCAGTGGTGGCCGCCGCCCCGCGCCGCGAGCCGGAACTCGATGCGGAACGTCGCGGGCGGATCCGCCGCGAACACGCCCTTTGTGAGCTCGAGATCGTCGGGATGCACCGCGTCGCCCCAGCCGAAGCCGAGCCCCGCCTCGATCGACTTGCCGGTCAGCGTCGTCCACGCGCTGGAGAGGAACGTGCAGTAGCCGTCGGGCTGCGTCGTGTAGATGCACGCGGGCGTATTGTCGGCCATCGTGCGGAAGCGCTCCTCGCTCTCGCGGATCACCTCCTCGGCCTGGATGCGCGCGGTGATGTCGATTGCCACGCCGCCGATCAGCGACGGCTCGCCCCCAGGCCCCGGGATCGGGAACTTGCTGACGATGGAGTGGTGGACGCCGTCGCCGTGCTCGAGCGTCTCGATGGTCTCGATGCCGCTGCCGCTGGCGAGTGCGCCCGCGTCGTTCTCGCGGAACTGAGCCGCGACGTCGGGCGGAAAGATCTCGGCGTCCGTCCGGCCCAGGAGCTCGCTGCGCGGACGCCGGAACGCCTGCTCCGCGGCGTCGTTCACGAACACGTAGCGGCCGTCGAGGTCCTTGATCCAGGCGAGCCCGGGCAGCCGCTGCATGAACTTCCCGAAGCGCTGCTCGCTCTCGCGCAGCGCCGCGACCGCCTGCTGCGCGTCGCGCCGCGCGCTGGTCTCGTCGCCCAGGAGCGACAGCGTGCGCAGGCCGAGGGCCGCGAAGCGGGCGAGACTCGCGAGCAGGCGGGCGTCCTCGCGGTCGAAGCGGCACGTCTCGTCGTGAGACACCACCCACAGCGTGCCCGACGGGCCGCCGGGCACCTGCAGCGGCACGAGCAGCGCCTCCTCGAGCCCGGGCGAGCTCGAGTCGAGCGGGGCCTGCCGAGGCACACAGAAGAGCGTCGGCTCACCGCGCTCGAGCACGAGCGCGGACGGACTGACTTCCTGAGGCATCCCGGTCCCGACCAGCACCGCGAAGCGTCCTGCGGCGGCGCGCCAGCGAAACACCGGACGGCCGTCGTTCTCCTCGGCCAGGCTGATTCCTGCCGATTGCGCGCAGCAGAGCTCGAGCGCCACCTGGACCAGGTGCTCGAGCGCGTCCTTCGGCGACGTCGCCATGCGCTCGGCCAGCGCCACCAGCGCGCGGTTCTCGGCCGCGTGATCGGGCTCGCGTCGCGAGCGGCGATCCAGCTCGGCGGTCGCGATGTACTCGGCCAGGCTGGGCGTGGCAGAGCTCCCGTGGGTAGGCGCGCCGTTGCGCCTCGGCCAGTCTACCCGGCCTCAGCCCAGAACGTCGCGCATGCCGTACAGGCCCGGTGTGCGCCCGATCACCCAGGCCGCGGCGCGCAGGGCGCCCGCCGCAAAGTTGTCGCGCGAGAACGCCCGGTGGGCGAGCTCGACCCGCTCGCCGGGTCCGGCGAAGTAGACGGTGTGCTCGCCGACGCTGTCGCCGAGCCGCAGCGCCTGGAGCCCGATGGCGGCGGGGTCGCGCTTGCCGGTCTGTCCCTGGCGCGCGTACACCGCGGCTTCCTGCAGGTCCTGACCCCGGGCGGCCGCCGCCGAACGCGCCAGCGCGAGTGCCGTGCCGCTGGGTGCGTCGACCTTCTGATCGTGGTGCATCTCGAGAACGTCGATCTGGTAGCCGCCGAGCCGGCGCGCCGCCTCGGCGACGAGCTCCTGCAGGACGGCGATGCCGATCGAGAAGTTCGCGGCCCGCACGATCGGCAGGCGCTCGGCTGCGCGCGCGATCCGTGCCTCACCCTCTTCCCGGATGCCGGTCGTGCCGATCACGAGCGGCAGCCCGCGGGCCTCGGCCACTTCGAGGAGCGCCATGGTCGACTCGGGCGAGGAGAAGTCGATCGCGACGTCGGCCTGGGCGCAGGCCGCGCGCACATCGGCGCCGAGCTTCACGCCGGGCGCGAGCTCGGCGCCCAGGCGCGGGTGCTTGGCGTACTCGAGCGCCGCGCCGAGCTGCAGCTCGGAGGACGGCCGCGCGAGCGCGCGCAGCAACGCGTCGCCCATGCGCCCGCCCGCGCCTACGATCAGCACGCGGCTCATGCGCGCGGCAGCTCGGCCAGTACCGCCTCGAGCCGGTCGCGGTTGGTCTTCGAGATCTCGGTGAGCGGCAGGCGCATTACCGCGTTCGGGATCCGCCCGATGATCGCTGCCGCGGTCTTCACCCCGATCGGGTTCGTCTCGAGGAACAGCGCCTGACACAGCGGCAGCAGCTCGTAGTGGAGCTGGCGCGCGCGCGCGTGATCGCCGGTCGCGTGCGCGCGCACGAGGGCCACCACCGCTGCGGGAGAGATGTTCGAGGCCGTCGAGATCACGCCGCGCGCGCCGATCTCCAGCATCGGCAGCGTGATTCGCGTCGTCCCCGGACAGCACCGCGAAGCTCGGCGCCGACTGCAGGATCGTGTCGGAGGTGGCGATGAAGTCGCCGCCGCACTCCTTCAGGCCGGCGACCCCCGTCACTCGCGAGAGCCGCGCCGTCGTCTCGGGCTCGATCCGCGACGCCGTCCGGCCGGGGATGTTGTAGATCACGATCGGGAGCCGCGTCTCCGCAGCCACCGTGCGGTAGTGCTGGAAGATCCCTTCCTGGGTCGGCTTGTTGTAGTAGGGCGAGATCAAGAGCGCCGCGTCGGCGCCCGCAGCGCGCGCGGCCGCGGTCAGCTCGACCGCCTCGCGGGTCGAGTTCGAGCCCGCGCCCGCGATCACCGCCACCCGCTTTGCAGCGACCTCGACCACGTGGCGCACCACGCGCACGTGCTCTTCGTGCGAGAGCGTCGCCGCCTCGCCCGTGCTGCCGCACGGAACCAGTCCGTCGACGCCGCTCGCGATCTGCCACTCGCAGAGCGACGCCAGGGCGTCGAGGTCGAGCGAGCCGTCGGCGCGGAACGGGGTGACGAGCGCGGTGAAGGTGCCTTGCAGCGCTAGGGCCATTCGAGCTCTCCGTCGAAGACGTGGGCCGCGGGGCCCGTCATGTAGACCGGCGCGTCGTCGGCCGGCCAGCGAATGCGCAGGGTGCCGCCGCGCAGGCGCACCGAGACGTCGCGCCCCGAGCGGCCGCTGAGCACGCCGGCGACCGCGGCCGCGCAGGCGCCGCTGCCGCAGGCCAGCGTCTCGCCCGAGCCGCGCTCCCAGGTGCGCTGCACGAGCTCGCTCGCCGAGACGCACGCCACGAACTCCACGTTGACGCGCTCCGGGAAGAGCGGGTGGTGCTCGATCTGCGGGCCGAGCGCCGTGACCGGGTAGTCCTCGGGGTCGTCGACGAACACCACGCAGTGTGGGTTGCCCATCGAGACCGCGGTGACGCGCAGCTTCTCGCCGCCGACCTCGAGCGGCACGTCGACCAGCGGCGCGGGGCCGGGCAGCCAGGTCGGGATCTTCTCGGGCTCGAGCACGGGCCGGGTCATCTCGACCTCGACCTGATCGTCGCCGAGCCAGCGCGGCGTGACGACCCCGGCCAGCGTCTCGACCCGGATCCGCTCCTTGGCGGTGAGCCCCCGGTCGCGCACGTACTTCGCGAAGGCGCGGATCCCGTTCGCGCACATCTGGGCGCTCGAGCCGTCGGCGTTGCGGATGCCCATGGCGAAGTCGGCCTCCCGCGACGGCTGCACCAGCAGGAGCTGATCGCCGCCGACGCCGAGCCGGCGGTCGAGGGCGAAGCGGGCGAACGCCGCCCAGTCGGCGACCGGGTCGCCCGCCAGGCAGTCGATGATCACGAGGTCGTTGCCGGCGCCGTGCATCTTGGCGAAGCGGATCCGGCTCACGGCATGGGACCGGGTTCGGGTGCATTGGAATCGGGCGCGGGAGCGTTGGGGTCCTGACTCTTCTCGGTGTCGGGCTGGGCCGCGCGCGGGCTTGGCGACGGGCTCAGCCGTCCGCACCGGCGGACCGTACTTCCCGCACGCCGCGCCCGCGGCGAGCGCGGCCACCAGGGCGAAGGCGAGCCTGCGCATCAGCGAGCCACTTTCGCGAGCTCGGTGCGGGTTCGCGCGAGCTCGGCGCGGGCCTCGGCGACGGCGGCCTCGACCCGCGCGCGCGACGGCGCGCCGGTCGCGCGGCGCGCCTCGAGCGAGCGCTCGACCGAGAAGAACTCGGCCGGGTCGAGGTCGAGCGCCGGGTGGAACTCGCGCAGCGCCGTGCGCGACAGCTCGGCCAGCGTGGCCTTCTGCGCGAGCGCGTGCGCCACCACCCGCCCGACGATCCCGTGCGCCTCGCGGAACGGCACGCCGCGCAGCACCAGGTGTTCGGCCAGGTCGGTGGCGAGCAGCATCGGATCCGCAGCGGCGCGGCCCATCGCGGCCGCGTTCACGCGCAGGCTCGCGACCGCGCCCGCGAGCACGAGCAGGCAGTCGCGAGCGGTCTCGACCGCGTCGAGCACCGGCGCCTTGTCCTCCTGCATGTCGCGGTTGTACGAGAGCGGCAGCCCCTTCAAGGTGACGAGCAGGCTCACCAGGTCGCCGACCACGCGGCCGGTCTTGCCGCGCACGAGCTCGGCCGCGTCCGGGTTCTTCTTCTGCGGCATCAGGCTCGAGCCGGTCGAGAAGCCGTCGGCGAGCTCGACGAAGCCGAACTCCGACGAGCTCCACAGCACGAGCTCCTCGCACAGCCGCGACAGGTTCACCATCAGGATCGCGAGAGCGGACAGGAGCTCGAGCGCGGCGTCGCGCGCCGACACCGCGTCGAGGCTGTTGCGCGCGGGCCCGGCGAAGCCGAGCTCCGCGGCGGTGCTCTCGCGCTCGAGCGGCAGGGTGCTGCCGGCCAGCGCGCCCGCGCCGAGCGGCGAGCGCGACATTCGCGCGCGCGCGTCGGCCAGGCGGCCGTCGTCGCGGCAGAGCGCCTCATAGTGAGCGAGCCAGTGGTGCGCGAGCCGCACGGGCTGCGCCCGCTGCAGATGCGTGTAGCCCGGCAGCACCACGTCGACCTCGCGCGCCGCGCGTTCGACGAGCGCACTGCGCAGCTCGGTGAGCGCGCCGCGCAGCTCGCTCGCCTGCGCGCGCAGCCAGAGCAGGAAGTCGGTCGCGATCTGGTCGTTGCGGCTGCGCCCGGCGTGGAGCTTGCCGGCGAGCGCGCCGACCAGCGCGAACAGCCGGCGCTCGATGTTGGTGTGGACGTCCTCGAGCGCGGGGTCGAGCTCGAGCGCGCCGGTCTCGAGCTCGTGGCAGACCTGCTCGAGCGCCTTCACGAGCTGCTCCGCCTCCTCGCTCGAGAGGATCCCCTGGCGGGCGAGCATGCGCGCGTGGGCGATGCTGCCGCGCACGTCCTCGCGGAACAGCGCGCCGTCGACGTGCACGGACGCCGAGAAGCGCTCCATGAGCGGATCGGCGTCGCCCTCGAGGCGAGCGCGCGAGATCTTTCCGTCCGACTTCGGTCTTTTGGCGTCGCTCATCGTGTCCTCGGGGCGGGTCGAGAATGCCCGCGGCCCGGGGGTGCCGCAAGGACCGGGTTCCCTACCCTCTGGCCCATGTTCGGTCCCTTGCCCCGCATTCCGCTGCGCAGCACGAAGGCAAGGATCGCGCTTCTCGGCGCGGTCCTGCTCGGGGTCGCCGCCGTCTGGGCGGCGCTGACGCTGCGCGACCTGGAGAGCCAGGTCGAGGCGCGCTTCCGGGGTCAGCTGTTCGCGGTGCCTTCGCGGGTCTATGCGCGGCCGGTGGCGCTGCGCACCGGGTTGGACATCGAGCGGACGCGGCTGCGCGAACGTCTGGCGCGCATGGGCTACGTGCAGGCCGTGGGCGCCGAGCAGCTGAAGCCGGGCGAGTTCGCCGTCCGCCCGGACTCCCTCGAGATCTTCCGGCGCCCTTCGCGGCTCCCGAACCGGATCACGCCGGAGCAGCGGATCGTGCTGCGGCTCGACGGCACGCGGATCAGCGCGGTGCGCAGCGCGGACGGCGAGCTCCTGCCCGAGGCCGAGCTCGAGCCCGAGATCATCGCCCAGTTCCACGGCGAGGAGCGCGCGGACCGCCATCTGGTCGCGCTGGCGGACGTCCCGCCGATCCTGGTCGATGCCATCATCGCCACCGAGGACCAGGCGTTCTACGAGCACCACGGCATCCAGCTCTGGCGCATCGCGGGCGCGTTCGTGGCCAACCTGCGCGCGGGCAAGGTGGTCCAGGGCGGCAGCACGCTCACCCAGCAGCTGGTGAAGAACTTCTACCTGACCCGCGAGCGCACGCTCGGCCGCAAGCTCCGCGAAGTCGCGATGGCGCTCCTGCTCGAGCGCAATCACACCAAGGACGAGATCCTCGAGGCGTACCTGAACGAGGTCTACATGGGCCAGCGCGGGTCGATCGCGATCCACGGCGTCGGCGAGGCGGCGAGTCACTACTTCGGCAAGCCGCCGAACGAGCTCAGCCTGTCCGAGGCGGCGCTGCTGGCGGGCCTGATCAAGGGACCCAACGCGTACTCGCCGTACCGCAATCCCGACGCCGCGCGCAAGCGCCGCGACCTCGTGCTGAAGGGGCTGCACGACCAGGGCAAGATCGACCGCGACGTGTACGAGAGCGCGATGGTCTCGGAGCTCGGCGTGCGCGACGTGCTGGTCGACGAGAACATCGCCCCGTACTACGTCGAGGAGCTTCGCGAGGACCTGTCGGAGCGCTACGGCGACGACATCCTGCAGACCGCGGGCATGTCGATCTACTCGACCCTGGACGCCGAGCTGCAGCGCGCCGCCAACGACGCGGTGACCCGCGAGCTCGCGCGCCTCGAGAAGAACTACCCCAAGCTGCGCCGCAAGGACGCGCCGATCCAGGCGGCGGTCGTGGCGCTCGATCCGAAGACGGGCGAGATCCTCGCCATGGTTGGCGGGCGCGACTACCGGCGCAGCCAGTTCAACCGCGCCTCGCAGGCGCACCGCCAGCCGGGCAGCGTGTTCAAGCCGATCGTGCTGCTCAGTGCGATCGGCCGGCGCGAGCCGGCGCCCGCGTTCACGCTCGCCTCCAAGCTCGAGGACGAGCCGCTCCACTACGAGCAGCCGAACGGCGTGTGGGAGCCGGTGAACTACGACGGCGAGTACCGCGGGGCCGTGACCGTCCGCGAGGCGATCGAGCAGTCGCTGAACGTGCCGATCGCGCGGCTGGGGCTCGCGGTGGGGCCCGAGAAAGTGGTCGCCGAGGCGCGCCTGCTCGGCATCGAGAGCCCGCTCTCGCCCGTGCCGAGCGTGGCGCTCGGCGCGTTCGAGGTCACCGTGCTCGAGGCTGCGCACGCGTACACCGTGTTCGCGTCGGGAGGGCAGCTCCCCGAGCTGCGCTCCTATACCCAGGTGGTTCAGGGGGACGGACACGTGCTGGAGCGGCGCCTGTCCGAGGCGGTGAAGGTGGTCGAGCCGGCCGAGGCGTACCTGGTGACGTCCGCCTTGCAGGGCGTGGTCGACCGCGGCACTGGCGCGCCGCTGCGCGCGCTCGGCTTCCGCGGCGACATCGCCGGAAAGACCGGAACGAGCAGCGACTACCGCGACGCCTGGTTCATCGGCTACACGCCCGAAATCGTCATCGCGGTCTGGGTCGGCTTCGACGACGCGCAGAGCGTGAAGGTCACGGGCGCCGTGGCCGCCCTGCCCATCTTCGCCGACGTGCTCGAGGTCGCGCGCGGCAAGGCCGAGGCCGAAGAATTCACCGTGCCCACCGGCGTCGAAACGGTCGATGTGGACCGCGACTCGGGCAAACGCTCCGGCTTCGGCTGCCTGGGCGACCCGGAGGTGTTCCTGCTCGGCACGGCTCCGACCGAGAGCTGCGGCCTGTTCGATTTCGCCAAGAGCGAGCCGGCCCCGCCCGCGGAGGACGCACCCGAAGGCGAGCCCGCGGCGCCCAAGCGCAACCTGTTCCAGCGCCTGTTCGGCTGGATCGGGCGGGGCGACTAGCGCCGTGCTAGAGAGCCCCGCATGAGCCCGAAGCTGCGCACGCTCTTGATCCTGGTTGCGGTGATCGTGCCCCTCGACCACCTGACCAAGTACCTGGTCGTGTCGAACATCCCGCCCGGCGGCTACATCGCGCCGATCGAAGCGCTCGACGGCTTCTTCCGCATCACGCACTCGCGCAATCCGGGCGCGGCGCTCGGCCTCGCGCAGAACGTGAACGTGTACTTCTTCGTCGCGCTGACCGCGGTGGCGCTGGTCTTGATCGGCTCGTTCTTCCGGCGCATCGAGCCCGGCGACCGACTCTCGGCGGTGTCGCTCGGCCTGATCGTGTCCGGCGCGCTCGGCAACATGCTCGACCGGATCTTCCGCCACGAGGTGATCGACTGGGCGCAGTTCAACCTGGGGCTCTTCATCTTCCCCGACTTCAACGTCGCCGACAGCGCGATCGTGATCGGCGTGGCCCTGCTCCTGCTCGACGTGGTCACGCAGGAGACGGAGTCGGGGGTCGCGAAGGCGCCGGGGGACCGCGACGGCTGAGCGCGCCTACATCGGCGTTGGCGCGAACCTCGAGGAGCCGGCCGTGCAGGTACGCGCGGCGATCGACGCGCTCGCGAGCCTGGGCCCGACGCGCGCGTCGTCGCTCTGGCGAAGCGAGCCGCTGGGCGATTCCACTCAGCCCTGGTACGTGAACGCGGTGGTCGAGCTCGAGGCGAGCGGCGATCCGCACGCCCTGCTCGCGCGCCTGCGCGCGCTCGAGCGGGCGGCGGGCCGGCCCGACACCCGGCCGAAGAACGCGCCGCGCGTCCTCGACCTCGACCTGCTCCTGTTCGGCGACGCGGTGGTGAAAAGCGCCGAGCTGACCGTCCCGCACGCGGGGCTCACCCGCCGGCGCTTCGTGCTGGCGCCGCTCGCCGAGCTCGCTCCGTCGCTCGTGCCCCCGGGCGAAACTCGCAGCGTTGCCGCTTTGTTGCGGGACCTTGACGATCCCCTCCGAGTCGAGAAACTCTGACCGAGAACGGAGGACGCGAGATGAAATTCTTCCTCGACACGGCGCACGTCGACGACATTCGCGAAGGCGTGGCG
The DNA here is from genome assembly GCA_963707945.1 of uncultured delta proteobacterium. Classification (GTDB taxonomy): domain Bacteria; phylum Myxococcota_A; class UBA9160; order SZUA-336; family SZUA-336; genus VGRW01. The sequence continues at coordinate 2,746,247 of CAVPRM010000002.1, read as the reverse complement.
CTCGGCCTGTGCGACGGCGTCACCACCAATCCGAGCCTGCTCTCGAAGGAGAAGGGCGACCCGCGCGACGTGGTCCGCGAGATCACCAAGATCTGCGAAGGCCCGATCAGCGCCGAGGTCGTCTCGCTGGAATCCGAGGGCATGGTCCGCGAAGGCCTCGAGTGGCGGAAGGTCGCCTCGAACATCGTCGTGAAGATCCCCATGACGACCGAGGGCCTGAAGGCGATCCGCATACTGTCGAACCAGGACATCCCGACCAACTGCACGCTCGTGTTCACGCCGATCCAGGCGCTGATGGCCGCGAAGGCCGGCGCGACGATGGTCTCGCCGTTCGTCGGCCGGCTCGACGACATCGCGCCCGACTCGGGCATGAACGTGATCGCGCAGATCCGCGAGATCTTCGACAACTACGACATCGCGACGCACATCCTGGTCGCGAGCATTCGCAACGCGTCGCACGTGATCGAGTCGGCGCGGATCGGCGCCGACATCGCGACCATGCCGCCGGCGGTGCTGTTCGGGCTGGCCAAGCACCCGCTCACCGACAAGGGCATCGAGCAGTTCCTGGCCGACTGGGAGAAGGTGAAGAAGCGCTAGGTCGGGAATGAGAGCCGCGCGAGTCTTCCTCGCCGCCGTGGTTCTCTCGCAGATCGCCGCGTACCAGCTCCCGCCCGACAAGCTGGAGCAGGCCGCGGCGCTCTACCGGATCGGGATCGTCCTCACGGTGGTCGGGGTCGTCCTGGGGATCGCCCTTCCGATCGCGCTGCTCGAGCTCGGCGTCTCCGCGCGCCTGCGCGATCTGGCGGAGCGCATCAGTCGTCGTCGCGCCGTGCAGGCGGTCGTGTTCGTGCCGCTCTTGCTGCTCGCGATCGCGCTGGTCTCGCTGCCGGTCGACGTGTACCGGCAGCACGTGATGCGCGCGTACGGCCTTTCGGTCCAGGGCTGGGGCGGGTGGCTCGGTGACTGGACCAAGGGACGGCTCGTCACCTGGGCGATCGCGGTGCCGATGGTGTTCGGCCTCTACGCGATCGTGCGGCGCAGCCCCGAGCGCTGGTGGCTCTACTTCTGGCTGCTGACGGTGCCGGTCGTCGTACTCCTGGTGTTCGTCACGCCCGTCGTGCTCGATCCGCTGTTCAACACGTTCGAGCCGCTCGAGACGACCCAGCCGCAGCTCGTCGAGCCGATCGAGCGCGTGGCGGAGCGCGGCGGGCTCGAGATCGCGCGCTCGCGCTTGTTCGAGATGAAGGCGAGCGAGAAGGTCACGACCTACAACGCCTACGTGACCGGGCTCGGCGCCACCAAGCGGGTCGTCGTCTGGGACAACACGGCGCGCGACCTGAGCATCCCCCAGACCCAGTTCATCTTCGGCCACGAGCTCGGCCACTACGTGCTCGGCCACGTCTACCAGGAGGTCGCGTTCGCCTTGGTGGTCCTGCTCGGCGGCTTCTGGCTGGGACGCAGGCTCGTGTCGGGGCTCCTCGCGCGCTGGAGCGACCGCTGGGGCGTGCGCGGACTCGACGACTGGGCCTCGCTGCCCGTGTTCATCCTCGCGCTCTCGATCGGACTGTTCCTCGCGACGCCGATACTCAGCGCGTTCAGCCGGTACTGCGAACACCAGGCCGACGTGTACGGGCTCGAGGTCACGCACGGCCTCATCCCCGACTCGGCCCAGGTCGCCGCCTCGACGTTCCAGAGCCTGGGCGAGAAGGGCCTCGCCTACCCGACCCCGAACCCGCTGCTCGTGTTCTGGACCTACGGCCATCCCCCGATCGCGGACCGGATCGAGTTCAGCCTCGGCTACGACCCGTGGAGCGCGGAGCCGGGGCCGGCGTACCTGAGGTAGCCCGGACGCGTGTTATCCTCGCCCGCCCAACCATTCCCCCCTGGGACAGGACCGCTCGTTGACCATTCAGCAGAAGGCCCTCGACTACCATCGCAAGGGCCGCCCCGGGAAGATCCAGGTCGTTCCGACCAAGAGCGTGAAGACCGCCCTCGACCTCGCGATGGCCTATACGCCGGGGGTCGCGGCGCCCTGCCTCGAGATCCAGAAGCGCCCCGACGACGCCTACCTCTACACCTCGCGCGGCAACCTGGTCGCGGTGGTGTCGAACGGGACCGCGGTCCTCGGTCTGGGCAATCTCGGGGCGCTGGCCGGCAAGCCCGTGATGGAGGGCAAGGGGGTCCTCTTCAAGCGCTTCGCCGGGATCGACGTCTTCGACATCGAGCTCGCGACCGAAGACCCCGAGCTCGTGATCCAGACGGTGAAGCTGCTCGAGCCCACGTTCGGCGGGATCAATCTCGAGGACATCCGCGCGCCGGAGTGCTTCGAGATCGAGGAGCGCCTCATCGCGGAGATGGACATCCCCGTCTTCCACGACGACCAGCACGGCACCGCGATCATCAGCGGCGCGGCGTTCCTGAACGCGCTCCAGCTCACCAATCGCCGCATCGACGAGGTGCGGGTCGTCGTGGCGGGCGCGGGCGCGGCCGGCATCGCCTGCGCGGACTTGTACGTGCACCTGGGCGTGCGGCCCGAGAACGTGCTGATGACGGACTCGAAGGGGGTCCTCTACGCCGGCCGCAAGGACGGCATGAACAAGTACAAGGCGCGCTACACGCGCGACACCGACGCGCGTACCCTGGCCGACGCCCTGCGCGGCGCGGACTGCTTCGTGGGCGTCTCGTCCGCGGGTACGGTGACCGGCGAGATGGTCGCGGCGATGGCACCCAAGCCCATCATCTTCGCGATGGCGAACCCCGACCCGGAGATCACGCCGGCCGAGGTCGCGGCGGTGCGCGGCGACGCGATCATGGCGACGGGTCGCAGCGACTACGCGAACCAGGTCAACAACGTGCTCGGCTTCCCGTTCATCTTCCGCGGCGCGCTCGATGTAAGGGCGCGCAAGATCAACATGGAGATGAAGATCGCCGCCGTGCACGCGCTGGCCGAGCTGGCGCGCATGGGCGAGACCGGCGTGTGCGACGCCGTGCGCCACGCCTACCCGGGCGAGCGCTTCGACTTCGGGCCCACCTACATCATCCCGAAGCCGTTCGATCCGCGGGTCCTGATCCACGAGTCGATCGCGGTCGCGAAGGCCGCCATGGAGAGCGGCGTCGCCCGCCTGCCGATCGATCTCGACGACTACCGGCACGTGCTCGAGGCCCGGCTCGTGGAGATCGCGGCGCTCTAGGACCCGCTGTCCCCCCGGGTGGCCCGTGATATTCTCGGCCCCCCAACCCCAGCAACGTCGCGCACTTGGGGCCGCGGCCGCCGGAGAGAATTCCTCTATGGAGATCGAGACGCCCGCGTACTCGCTGCAGAATCCGCTGGCGAAGCCGCCGCAGGTCCGCCGCAGTGAGTCCTCGCACCCGTCCGCGGCCTTCTACGAGGAGTCGATCGAGCGCGGCCGCGAGCTGCTCGAGCGGCCCAAGCGCGGCGGCGGCCTCGCGCGCGTGCGGGTCCAGCACGCGAAGAACCGCATGACGGTCTTCGAGCGGCTCGAAGGTGCTGACCCGCTCCGAGCCGAACCTCATGTGGCAGAACTGGGGCAAGGGGCTCGACGGCGCTTCGATCGTCACCGGGATCCTGTCGATCGCCGGCCGCGACGTCGCGGTGTACGGCCACGACTTCACGCTGCGCGCCGGCTCGATGGACGCGACCAACGGCGCGAAGCTCGCGCGGCTCATCTACATGGCGGCCGAGAAGGGCATCCCGCTGATCGGCATGAACGACTCGGCCGGCGCGTTCGTGCCGGCCGGCGTCGGCGGGCTCGACGGCTACAGCGAGGCGTTCACCGCGCTGCGCCGCATCTCGGGTCTGGTGCCCTGCATCAGCCTGATGTTCGGCTACAACGCGGGCGGCGGCGCGTACCTGCCGCGCCAGGGATCGTTCATGATCCAGTGCGCGGACACGTTCATCGGCCTGACCGGGCCGAACGTGGTGAAGTCGGCGATGGGCGAGGACGTCACCGCCGACGCGCTCGGCGGTCCCGGCGTGCACGGCCTGAACGGCGTCTGCGACCTCACGACCGCCGACGAGGTCGGCTCGCTGCGCACCGCGCTGCGGCTCCTGTCCTACCTGCCGAACAACAACCGCGAGCTCGCGCCGTTCGGCGCGACCAGCGACCCGATCGACCGCTTCACGCTCGAGGAGGACATCCTCTTCCGCAAGACCTTCGACTCGGCCGCGGGCATGAGCGCGCCGCTCGACATCACGCTCGTTCCTGCAGCAGATCGTCGACCACGGCGAGTACTTCGAGCTGCAGCCTGCGCGCGCGCGCAACATGATCACCGCGTTCGGCCGGATCGGCGGCCACGTGGTCGGCTTCGTCGCGAACAACTCCGCGGTGGCGAGCGGGCAGATCGACGTCGACGCCGCGCGCAAGGCGACCCGCTTCATCCGCTTCTGCAACCTCTACAACATCCCGATGATCTTCCTCGAGGACGTGGCGGGCTTCACGCCGGGCACCGAGCAGGAGACGCGCGGGATCATCCTCGAGGGGCGGCGGCTGCTCGACGCGATCATCGATCTGCGCGTGCCCTCGATGACCCTGATCATCCGCAACGCTTTCGGCGGCGCCTACGCGGCGTACAACTCGCACTTCACCGGCGCCGACGCCGTGTTCGCGATGCCGATGGCGCGCATCGCCGTCATGGACGCGGGCGGCGGCACGCAGTTCGTGTTCAAGGACGAGATCCGCGCGCTCGGATCGCGAGCTCGCGAAGTCGCTCGCCGACGGCATGTCCGAGGTCGAGGCGCGGCGCGCGCGCGACGCGGGCATCAAGTCGCTGCGCGACCGCTACGAGCGCGAGCTGATGAACCCGAACGAAGCGCTCTCGCTCGGCTCGGTCTCGCGCATCGTCATGCCCGGCACGAGCCGGCGCGTGCTCGGCGAGCACCTGTCGTTCCTGATGCGCTCCTACCAGCCGTCGGCGATGGGCGGCCCGCAGCGGGAGTTCGAATAGTGGGCCGCTTCGACGATTCGCCGAGCGCCTGGCAGCGCTCGTTCGCGCTCGGCCAGCAGAAGGTCCTGGTGATCTGCCGCGGCCCGGTGCGGCTCGAGGCGTTCCAGATCTTCGACGCAGATCGGCGTGCGCGAGTACGGGATGCTCCTGTCCGAGAAGGACTCGGTCGTCTACCCGCGCTGCCTCGCGCCCGAGCTGCGCAGCTTCCGCTTCCCGCAGAACGTGCACCGCGTGCCGGACTACACCGGCGCGGGTCAGGAGCAGAAGCTCGAGCGCATCCGTCAGATCGTCGCGATCGCGACCGACCACGGCTACACGCACGTGTTCGCGGGCTACGGCTTCATGGCCGAGGACGCGGAGCTGGTCGAGGCGATCGAGCGCGCGGGGGTCGGCTTCATGGGCCCCGCGTCGTCGGTGCTGCGCCGCGCGGGCGCGAAGGACGAAGCGAAGAAGCTGGCGCGCCGGCTCGGCAACGCGGTGATCCCCGGCGTGGACGACGTCTCGGCGCGCGCGCTCGCTCGCGAAGGCCAAGGACGCGCGCCGCGCTCGAGAAGCTCGCCGCGAAGTCGAGCCTCGACTTCGCCTGGATGGACCCGGCCAGCCTCGAGGAGAACGCCGAGGCGCTGCTCCAGGCCGGCTACGCGAAGAGCGTCGAGCTCGTCACGATCGCCGACCTGCAGGCCGAGGCCGAGCGCATCTGCAACGGAGATCTGGGCCGAGTACCCGAGCAACCGCATCCGCTTCAAGTACATCGGCGGCGGCGGCGGCAAGGGCCAGCGCGTGGTCGCGAAGGCCGAGGAGATCCCGGCCGCGGTCATGGACGTGTGCGCCGAGTCGAAGGTGATCGCGCCGGGCTCGAACCGGAACTTCCTGATCGAGCTCAACATCGAGCGCACCCGCCACAACGAGATCCAGCTGATCGGGAACGGCGACTGGTGCCTCAGCCTCGGCGGCCGCGACTGCTCGGTGCAGATGCACGAGCAGAAGCTGATCGAGGTCTCGCTCACGAAGGAGCTGCTCGAGAGCGAGCTCGCGCGCGCGCGCGGCAAGACGCGCCGAAACGCTGCGCGGCGACCTCGAGTACCTGGCGCGCATGGAGGCCGAGAGCGAGAAGTTCGGCGCCGCGACCGGGCTCGACTCGGTCTCGACCTTCGAGTGCATCGTCGAGGGCTTCAACCACTTCTTCATGGAGATGAACACGCGCATCCAGGTCGAGCACGGCGGTGACCGAGCTCGTCTACCGGCTGCGCTTCGCGAACCCCGACGACCCGAACGACGTCTTCACGGTCGACCACCTGATCGAGGCGATGGCGCTGCTCGCCGCGCACGGCAAGCGCCTGCCCAAGCCCGAGCGGGTGCCGCGCCACCTCTCCGGCCTCGAGGTGCGCATCAACGCGACCAACGCGCGCGCTGCAGCCGCACGCGGGCGGGCCTGATCAAGAGCTGGTCGCCGCCGCTGCCCGACGAGATCCGCTTCGACCAGGGCATCGGGATCCGCAATCCCGACACGCAACTCGTTCGTCTACTACAACGTCGCGGGCGCGTACGACTCGAACATCGCGCTCGTCCTGACGCACGGTGCGTCGCGCCGCGAGAACTACGAGCGCATGGCCGAGATCCTGCGCCGCACGGAGCTGCGCGGCGACGATCTCCACACCAACCTCGAGGTCCACTACGGGATGATCCAGTGGTTCCTCGGGCGCGGCGTCATGGCCGAGCCGACCACGCGCTTCATGGGCGCGTACCTGGGCGCGGTCGGCGCGCTCGCGCAGATCGCGAGGCGACCTCGACCTCGAGCTCGCCTTCCAGACGCAGAGCCGGGCGCTGAAGAACGCCGACGCGCGCGCGGTGCTCGAGGCCAAGGAGACCCTGCTCCTGCGCCCGCTCGCGCGCTTGTTCGCGAACGCGCACCTGCTCGGCGGCTTCCTCGGCCGCTACGACGGCGAGCTCTGGAAGGTCGACGGGCAGAACGTCCGCTTCGCCGCGAACCCGGTGCGCTTCCTCGAGCGGCTCTACCACTTCCTCGATCTCGAGGCGCGCCCCGACAAGCCGCCGGCCGAGGTGATCTGGGACCACGACGCGGAGATCCTCGAGGCCGCAGTCGCCTTCTACGCCGACGTCGAGGCGCGCACCGGCGCGGCCGACGCGGCGGCGCTCGACGCGCTCTTCAAGGGCAAGCCGAACGCGGCGCTCGCCGGCAGCGACAAGGCGCTCTGGGCGAAGTGCGTCGCCGCGCACCGCGGCTTCCAGCTCGGGCTCGACCTCCTGCTGGTCATCCCGCGCGTGGGCCTGCGCGCCGGCTTCCTCGAGGTGCGCGTCGACGATCAGCTCGCGATTGCCTTCCCCGAGCGCTTCGCCGACGCGAGGAGCGCGACCGAGCTCGCGCGCGCGCTGGCGCCGCCGCCGGTCGCCGCCTCGGACGAGATCGTCACCCCGATGGCGGGCACGTTCTACGGGCGCGAGGCGCCGCACTTGCCACAACTCGTCTCCGAGGGGCAGCATTTCGAGGCGGGCCAGCCGCTCTTCGTGATCGAGGTCATGAAGATGTTCAACAAGGTGCTCGCTCCCTTCGCGGGCACCGTGACGAAGTGCCTCATGGCCGATCGCGACGGCAGCGTCGTGAAGAAGGGCGAACGCATCTTCGCGATCGAGCCCGACGAGCGCCGCAGCGCGGAGTCGCCTGCGGAGATCGCGCGGCGCCGGCGCGAGGCGACGCTCGCGCTGCTCGTCTAAAGCCAAGCGAAGGAAGAGGCCGTGATCACCAAGCAGCAAGCGCTCGAGTACCACAGCAAAGGCAAGCCGGGGAAGATCGAGGTCGTCGCGACCAAGAGCGTGCTCACCGCGCGCGACCTCTCGCATGGCCTACACGCCCGGCGTCGCGGAGCCGTGCCTCGAGATCCAGAAGCGGCCCGACGACGCGTTCAAGTACACGGCGCGCGGGAACCTGGTCGCGGTCGTGTCGAACGGCACCGCCGTCCTCGGTCTCGGCAACCTCGGGGCGCTGGCCGGCAAGCCGGTGATGGAGGGCAAGGGCGTCCTCTTCAAGCGCTTCGCGGGCATCGACGTGTTCGACATCGAGCTCGCGACCGAAGACCCCGAGCTCGTGATCCAGACCGTGAAGCTGCTCGAGCCGACCTTCGGCGGGATCAACCTCGAGGACATCCGCGCGCCGGAGTGCTTCGAGATCGAGGAGCGGCTGATCGCGGAGATGGACATCCCCGTCTTCCACGACGACCAGCACGGCACCGCGATCATCTCGGCGGCGGCGTTCCTGAACGCGCTCGAGCTGACCAAGCGCAAGATCGAGGACGTGAAGGTCGTGTTCGCGGGCGCCGGCGCGGCGGGCATCGCCTGCGCCGACCTGTACGTGCACCTCGGCGTGCGGCCCGAGAACGTGCTGATGACCGACTCGAAGGGCGTCCTCTACGAGGGCCGCACCGAGGGCATGAACAAGTACAAGGCGCGCTTCGCGCGCAACACCAAAGCGCGCAGCCTGGCCGACGCCATGCGCGGCGCGGACGCGTTCGTCGGCGTCTCGTCCGCCGGCACCGTGACCAAGGACATGGTCAAGAGCATGGCGCCCAACCCCATCATCTTCGCGATGGCGAACCCGGACCCGGAGATCACGCCGGCCGAGGTCGCCGCCGTGCGCGACGACGCGATCATGGCCACGGGCCGCAGCGACTACCCGAACCAGGTCAACAACGTGCTCGGCTTCCCGTTCATCTTCCGCGGCGCGCTCGACGTGCGCGCGCGCAAGATCAACGTCGAGATGAAGCTCGCGGCCGTGAAGGCGCTCGCGGACCTGGCGCGCGAGGGCGAGCAGGGCCTGCCCGAGGAGGTGCGCCACGCCTATCCGGGCGAGCGCTTCGAGTTCGGGCCGAAGTACATCATCCCCAAGCCCTTCGACCCGCGCGTGCTGATCTACGAGTCCGCGGCGGTGGCGAAGGCCGCGATGGACACCGGCGTCGCGCGCGTGCAGATCGACCTCGACGAGTACCGCGACCGGCTCGAGCGCCACCTCGGCCGCTCGCGCGAGTTCATGCGCGGCGTGATCAACAGCGCGAAGAGCCAGCCCAAGCGGATCGTGTTCCCCGAGGGGAACGAGGAGCGCGTGCTGCGCGCGATCCAGATCCTGCGCCAGGAGGAGATCTGCGAGCCGGTTCTGATCGGCACCGACAAGGAGATCCGCGCGCAGGCGCAGGCGCTGGGGATCGACCTGGACGGCGTGTCGATCGTCGACCCGCGCAGCTCCGAGAAGCTCGTCTACTACCGCAAGGAGCTGGTCAGCCTGCGCAAGCGCAAGGGCGTGACCGACCGAGACGCCGAGCGCCTGCTCGGCCGGCGCGGCTACTTCGGCGTGATGATGGTGCGGATGGGCGACGCCCACGGCCTGGTCGCGGGGCTGTCGAAGTCGTACTCGGAGTCGATCCGCCCGTCGCTCGAGGTCGTGGGCCTGGCCGAGGGCCGCGCCTGCGCCGCGGGCGTGTACGTCGTGATCCAGAAGGACCGCGTGGTGTTCGTGGCCGACGGCTCGGTGAACATCGATCCCAGCGCCGAGCAGCTCGCCGAGATCGCGGGCCTGGGCGCCGAGATGGCGCGCTGGTTCGGCTTCGATCCGGTCGTGGCGGTGCTCTCGTTCTCGAACTACGGCAGCGTGCGCAGCGCGCACACCGACAAGCTCGCGCGCGCGGTCGAGATCGCGCACGAGCGCTGGAAGGACCTGAAGATCGACGGCGAGATGCACGCCGACATCGCGCTCGACCCGGAGCGGCGCGCGTCGCGCTTCGGCTTCGCCGAGATCAAGGGCGAGGCGAACGTGCTGATCTTCCCGAGCCTGGACTCGGCGCACATCGCGACGCGCCTGCTCGGCACGATCGGCGGCGCCACCGTGGTCGGCCCGATCCTGATGGGGATGCGGAGCCCCGTGAACTCGCTCCAGCCGACCGCGACCGTCGACGACATCGTCAACCTGACCGCGATCACGGTGCTGCAGGCTCAGAAGGAGTACTGACCCTGCCCAGCGCCGCGCCCCGCACCCCGCCCTTCCGGAAGGTGCTGATCGCGAACCGCGGCGAGATCGCGGTGCGGATCGCGCGTGCCTGCCGCGAGCTGGGCGTGGCGTCGGTGGCGATCTACTCCGAGGCCGACCAGGACGCCCTGCACGTGCGCCACGCCGACGAGGCGTTCCCGTGCGGCCCGCCGCAGGCCGCCAAGAGCTACCTCGACATTGCGCGCATCGTCGAGATCGCGCAGCGCGCGGGTGCTTCCGCGATCCACCCCGGCTACGGGTTCCTGTCCGAGAACGACGCCTTCGCGCAGGCCTGCGCGGACGCGAAGCTCGTCTTCATCGGCCCGCCCCCGGCGACGATCCGCGAGATGGGCGACAAGGTGATCTCGCGCCAGCGTATGAAGGCCGCGGGCGTGCCGATCGTGCCGGGCACGACCGAGCGGCTCACGGACGAGCGCGTGCGCGAGGTCGCCGGCGAGCTCGGCTTCCCGATCATGGTGAAGGCCAGCGCGGGCGGCGGCGGCAAGGGCCTGCGGCTGGTGCGCAGCGCGGGCGAGCTCGAGGCGGCGCTGAAGCGGGCCCGCTCGGAAGCGAAGTCTGCCTTCGGCGACGACGGGATCTACCTGGAGAAGTTCATCGAGGGTCCGCGCCACGTCGAGATCCAGTTCATGGCCGACTCGCACGGCACCGCGCTGCACATGTTCGAGCGCGAGTGCTCGATCCAGCGCCGGCACCAGAAGCTGATCGAGGAAGCGCCCGCGAACCGCATGACGCCGCTCCTGCGCGAGAAGATGGGCGCGGCGGCGATCGCGGCGGCGAAGGCGGTCGGCTACGTCGGCGCGGGCACCTGCGAGTTCCTGGTCGACGCCGGCGGCAGCTTCTACTTCCTGGAGATGAACACCCGCGTGCAGGTCGAGCACGCCGTCACCGAGCTCGTCACCGGGATCGACATCGTGAAGGCCGGCATCCGCGCCGCCGCGGGCGAGCCGTTCGACTTCGCGCAGTCGGACGTAGGCCTGTTCGGCTGGGCGCTCGAGTGCCGCATCTACGCGGAGGATCCGGACAAGAACTTCCTGCCCTCGCCGGGGACGATCAGCGCGTACCGGCCGCCCGAGGGCCCGGGGGTTCGGGTCGACTCGGGCGTGTACCCCGGCGCGCAGGTCACCGTCTACTACGACCCGCTGATCGCGAAGCTCTGCGTCTGGGGCCGCGACCGCCGCGAGGCGATCGCGCGCATGCGCCGGGCGCTCGGCGAGTTCGAGATCGCGGGCGTCCGGACCTCGATCCCGTTCCACCTGCGCGCGCTCGAACACCCGGCGTTCCTGGCCGGCGACTACGACACGAGCTTCATCGAGACGATGAAGGGCTGATGCCCCGCGCGCTGGTGCTCGACACCGACATGGGCTCGGACGCGGACGACGCGCTGTGCCTGGCGCTCGCGCTGGCCGCGCCGGAGCTCGAGCTCGTCGCGGTGACCAGCGTCGGAAACGAGGCGGTGCTGCGCGCGCGGATCGCGCGGAAGCTCCTCGAGCTGGCGGGCCGGGAACACGTGCCGGTGTACGCGGGCTGCCGGGTGCCGCTGCTCGGCGGCGCCGGCTACAACTGGTTCGGGCACGAGGGGCTGGGGATCCTGGAGCCGGGAATCGAGCCGCCGATCGAGCGCGCCCACGCGGTCGACGCGCTGCTCGAGCTGTCGGAGCGGCGGCCCGGCCTCGAGCTCTGCACCGTCGGTCCGCTCACGAACCTGGCGCTCGCGCTCGCCAAGGACCCCGACTTCGCCGCGCGGGTCGGCCAGCTCACGGTGATGGGCGGGCACCTGCGCCGGGTCGAGTACCGCGGCCGCGTGTTCCCGTTCGGCGTCGACTACAACCTGTGCTCGGACCCGCACGCGTCGCTGCTCGTGCTCCGCTCGGGCATCCCGATCCGGCTCGTCACCGCCGACGTCACCCTGCAGACCTGGCTGCGCGCCGCCGACGTCGAGGCGCTCGCGAAGTCCGGCTCGGCGCTGCTCGAAGCGCTCGCGCGCGCCGTTCGCCACTGGACGCCCGTGCAGCGGCGCCTGCTCGATCCCACTCCCGGCGACGCCTTCGACAACGCCGCGTTCCTGCACGACCCGCTCGCGCTCGCCTGCGTCTACGACGAGTCGTTCTGCGGCTTCGAGACGCTCGAGATCGAGCCCGTGATCGAGAACGGCGTATTCCGCACGATCGAGCGCGCCGACCCGACCGAGGCCACGTTCCCGATGCGCTGCGCGACCTCCGTGGACGCCGAGCGGATCCGCACGCACTTCATGGAACGCGTGCGAGCAGCGCCGGCAACGCGCGCAGATCGCCGATCGTGAAGTCCGGCCGGAGCGCGCCGCTCGCCCACGGCGCGCCGCGCTTGCGGATGTAGACCGAGCGCACCCCCGCGTTCTTCGCCGCCGCGATGTCGGTGCGCAGCTTGTCGCCGACGAAGACCGCCCGCTCGCGCGGCACGCGCAGCGTGCGCAGCACGTGCAGGATCATCGCCGGGTCCGGCTTGCGCCGGCCGAAGTTCCCCGACCACACCGCGCAGCCGAAGTGCTGGAGCATCCCGGCGCGGCGCAGCACCGCCGCGTGGTGGTCGCCCGGCATCGAGTTGTTGGAGACCAGACCCAGCGCGTACCGCCGCGCGAGCGCGGCCACGACCTCGGCTGCGAACACGTAGGGCGGCGGCGACGATTGGCGCTTGAACGCGCCGAGCAGGAGCGAGCGCACCGCGGGCGAGGAGTCCGAGAACACAAGGTCGAGATCCGGCTGGCGGCACTCCTTCTCGAGCGCGCGGTACGCCTCGCGCAGCCGGTTCGCGCGCTCGACCACGTAGCGCTCCGGGTCGGCCACGCCCTGCTCCGCGAGCGCGCCGAGGAAGGCGCCGTCGCGCGCTGCCCGCTCGTAGGTCTGCAGCTCGGGCAGCAGCACGCCGCCCATGTCGAGCAGCACGGCTGCAACGCCGGTCGCCGCCATCAGCGCTCGGGTTCGCCCGCGACCGGAACGAGGTTTGGCTCGGGCTTCGGCGCGCGCACCAGCGCGCGCGACACCCAGATCGAGAGCTCGTACAGCGCGCACAGCGGCAACGAGAGCATGATCTGGCTGGTGGCGTCGGGCGGGGTCAGGATCGCGCCGACGATGAAGGCGATCAGGATTGCGTACTTGCGCTGCGAGGCGAGCCACTTCGGCGTCACCACGCCCGCCAGCGCCAGGCCGACCAGCACGATCGGCAGCTGGAACGCGAGCCCGAACGCCAGGTACATGCCCGAGCAGAAGCTGAACACCGACTGCGTGGTCCAGCTCGTGTGCACGAAGTCGGCCTCGAGCGAGACGAAATACTCGAACATGACCGGGAACGCGACGAAGTAGCCGAACGCGCAGCCGACGGCGAACAAGGTCGAGGTCGAGATCACGAACGGCAGCGCGTAGCGGCGCTCGTGCTCGTACAGGCCGGGCGCGACGAACTTCCAGAGCTGCCAGAGCGCGACCGGCATGGCGCACATGAACCCGACCAGGATCGAGGTCTTCAGGTAGGTCATGAAGAGCTCGCTCGGCGCGACCGCGATCAGCGTGTTGCCCGACGCGCGCACCGCGTCCACGGCCGGCGCCATCAGGATCGCGAACAGCTCCTTGGACCAGAAGCTGGCCGCGATCGCGCCGACCGACCAGACGCCGATGATCCAGATCAGTCGTACGCGCAGCTCCTCGAGGTGCTCGAGGATGGGGCGCGGCGTGTCATCCATCGCTGCGAGGGCCCGGTTCTGGCGCCTTCGGCGGCGTCGGCTGCTGGGGCGGAGCGGGCTGCTGCGGCGGCTCTTCGATCGACGCCGAGAGGGTGCGCGTGAACTCGTTCGAGGCGCGGCGGAATTCCGCCATGCCTTTGCCGAGCGAACGCGCGATCTCGGGCAGACGCTTCGGCCCGAGCACGATGAGCGCCACGACCAGGATCACGAGCAACTCGGGCATGCCGATGCCGAACACAGGACCTCCGACAGACCGTCCGACTATCCGCGGGACGGAACGCTCATCGGAAGGTAGCGCGCCTGGCACGATGCGGGGTGCTGCCCCGCAGCCACTCTCGGACCTTCCACCCCCCGATGAAGGACCCGGAACGGCGCGGGGCAGCAACGACCCGCACCACATTTAGATCAGAGCGCCCCCGCGCATGCAAGCGAATTCCACGCACATGTCATGCACAGCGCTACCGAACTTCGACGGAAACGACTTCGAGGTGCTCCTGCGACGCGGCCTCGAAGCGGATCAGCGTCTCGCGCGCCACGTGCAGGACGGGTCCGCCGCCGCGGCGTCGGATCCAGAGCCCGTCGGCGGACTCTGTGAAGTCGATCACCGCGTTGAAGTGCTGCACGCCCGAATCCGTCCACAAGGTGAGCGAGCGCTCGAGCCTGTGCGCGACCACGAGCGACAGGGTCGTGCCGATGCAGCGTCGCGCGAGCGTCGCCGCCCGCTCGACGTCTCGACAGATCGCGTAGGGATCGCCGTCGACGGACACACGCGCCGCGCGCAGCATGCGCAGCCAGCGGCCGACGCCGGCGATGTACGCGAGCTCGCCGGGTGGACCGAGCGGAATCCGGTCGACGAGCTCGGCGGGCCATCCGCGCGTGGGCGCGTAGCGGACGGCGATCGACTCGAGTTCGGCCGACGCGTCGTTCACCACCGCAGCGAGCCGCCTGACGAGGGGTCGAAGCGCCAAGCAGTCGACGCTAGCGTCAGCCGGGCAGCTCGACCAGGATCACGTTGTCCTGAGGGCCGCTCGCGTCGATCGCGAAGCTGCCGCCCGCGCGCCCGAACAGATCGCGCGCCATGACCACCTCCACGAACGCCGCGTCGGGATCGTCGAGCGGCCCGGTCAGGACGTCCTCCGGGCTGTGGAAGCGCAGCAGGATCCGGTGCGCGGGCTCGTCGCGCTTCTTGCTCCACGCGCTGCCCAGGTAGATGTCTCCGCCGCGCGGCACCAGGCGCAGCGCGCGGTCGAGCAGCGCGCCGATCGCGAAGCGGATCTGCGTCTCGTCCGCGACGAGCAGCGGCGCGCCGGGCTCGAGCTCGCGCAGCACGACCAGCTCGCGCGCGCGGGAGCTGGCGTGACGGGCGTCGAGCTCGGCGGCGAGCGCCGCCGCCAGGTCGAACGGCCGCGGCTGCGGCGCGCCCAGGCGGACGAAGCGCTCGATCCGCTGCAAGGTCTCGTCGACCTGGCCGAGGTCGTCCTCGACGAGCGCCCGCAGCTCGCGGCGAACGCCTGCGTCGTCGGGCCGCTGCTCGACCAGCCCCGCGTAGGTGCGCAGCGCGCGCAGCGGGCGGCGCACCTCGTTCGCGAGCGGCACCAGGAGCTCGCGCAGCGACAGGCCGAGCGGCGGAGCGGGCGGCGCTGGCGGTTCGGGCGGAGCGGCTGGCGCAGGCCGTTCGAACGCGGGCTCGGGCTCCTCGTCCGCCAGGTCGACCAGCTCGAGCTCCTCGAGCTCGGCCGGATCGGGCTCGAGCGAGGCGAGCATCAGGTCCTCGTCGGTTGCAGGTTCGGGCTCCGCGGCCGGCGGCGGCTCACTCGAGGCTGCGCTCTCGGGGTCGGGCGCGAGCGAGGCCTCGTACTCGCTCTCCAGCGCCGGTTCGGGCGCGGGGGGAGCCGGTGGCGCTACTCCCGTTCCATTCACCAGCTCGTCGAGGGCGCGGTCGAGCTCGGCCAGGTTGCCCGGCCACAGACCGTGCGCGAACGACTCGCGTGCGGCGGGATCGAACGCGAGCTCTCGCCCGCTGCGCTCGAGCGCGGCGCGGAAGGCGGCCTCGACGACGCCCGGCAGATCTGCGCGAGCCCGCAGCGGCGGCAGCTCGACCCGCAGCCACGGCAGCGCGCGCAGCGACGGGACCAGCCGTCGCACGTCCACCGCCGAACCGATCCAGCGAATCGGCTCGACGCCCAGCGCGCCGCTCGCGCCGAGGAAGTGCGCGAGTTCCTCCTGCAGGGCGCGCGACGCGCGCTCGAGCCACGCCAGGTGAACCGTCGCGCGGCGCCCTGCGGTGCGCGCCAGAACGGTGGCCTCGAGCTCGCCCGGCGCGAGATCGGCGAGCGAGACCAACGCGAACGCGTCGCGCACCGGCTCGGCGAAGATGTGGATGTAGCGGGCCAGGAGCCCGCGCCGGGAGCCCGGCTCGCCGAGGAGCAGGACCGGCCGGTGCGCGTTGCGCGGATCGACGGCCTGGCGCAGCGCGGGCAGGTCGAGGCTCGCGTACTGGCGCTCGACCTCGGCGCGCACCCAGAGCTGGCGCGCGCGCTCGCGCAGGCTCGCGGGCGAGCTGCTCTGCGCGATGAGCTCGCGCGCGCGCGACTCCAGCTCCTCGGGGTCGAACGGAAACTCGAGCGCGGTCGCAGGTCGATCGTCGAACAGGCGCGCGAGGCCGGCGGCGCCGCCGTCGGCGGCGATCAGCAGCACGGGCGGTGCGGCGCGACCGCGAGGCGGCAAGTCGCGCACGAACGCCAGCAGCCGCTCCAGCACCTCCGTGCGTCCGCCCGTCTCGGTCACCCCGACGAGGACGAGCAGGTCGGGCACCGCGGCGCCCTTGAACGCCGAGCGCTCGGGCGCGCCGGTGAACGTCTCGCCCAGCGTCGAGACGTGGTGGGCGAGAATCGCGGCGAGCGACGACTCTTCCGAGACGATCCAGACTGCCGCCAACGCCGTGCCTTCCGTGCTGTTCCGCGCGCTAGTACCCGAGATTCCGTCGCGATCTTACACGAAGCGTGGCGCTCCCCCCTCGGCGCGCGGACCGAGGTTTCCCGTCGCTGTACGCGGTTATACTCGGCAGCGATGCATCGAATCGGACTCGAGTTGCGGGTGTGGCGGACGGCGGTCCTGGTGGGTGCGCTGGCGTTCGCGGCGGCTCTGCCGTCCCGGGCGGCGGATCTCTCGAAGCTCGACCTGTCGGGCGAGTGGTACGTGCTCATCCTCTACAAGGACGCCCGCTCCGAGGACAAGACGCTCGTCCACCTCAAGGACATGGCCTGGAGCGTCCAGCAGGAGCCGGGCAAGATGACCGTCTCCGAGTACCCCTACGTGATCTTCGACGAGGGCAGCGAAGAGATCCGCAAAGCCGCGATGAAGAAGCACACCGCCTGGGAGCCCGAGGGCCTCGTGCTGGACACGCTGCGCGAGCACGTCGACGTCTCGGAGCGCGCCAAGCGCAGCAAGACGCTGACCGGCGACACGGCGGCGGGCATGAAGTCGGGCGGCGGCCCCAAGGCGACCGGCAAGACCGTCGACTTCAGCCGCAACTGGGACATCACCTGGGCGCCGGCCAAGGTCCAGATCCAGATCGTCGACTCGCTGGGCGGCAGCACGATGCTGGGCGAGATCGAAGAGGCGTCGATCTACCAGATCACCGGCCAGCCGTCGCCCGGCGAGCTGACCGGCACTTGGTCGGAGGGCGAGAAATCGGGAAGCCTTCGCATGATCCGCGCCAAAGAGCACCGGGTGGTGAAGTAGCCCAGCCGGCCCTCGACCAGGTCGCGATCCGCGGCGCGCGCGCCGACGACCACGCGGCGATCCTCGCGCTCTGGCTCGAGCTGGTCGAGCACCACCGCCGGCTCGCGCCGGGCTTCCCGCCGGCGCCCGGCCTGCGCGAGGTGCTGGCGAGCGAGATCCGGCGCGGCACCGAGCGGCAGCGCTGCCGGCTCCTGGTCGCCGAGCGCGGGCACGAGCGGCTCGGCTTCCTGTTCGCCGAGGTCGAGCCGGCCGGCGGTCCGGGCGAAGCGCCGTCCTCGGGCTGGATCCACGAGCTCTACGTCGTGCCCGACGCGCGCGGTCGCGGCCTGGCCCAGGCGCTCGTCGCCGAAGCCGACGCGTTCTTCGCCGCCCGAGGCGTCCAGCGGGTCTCGGTCCGAGTCGAGAGCGGCAACGCCGAGGCCCTGCGCTACTGGCAAGAGCGAGGCTTCACCGAACGAGCCCGCATCCTCGAACGCCACTCCTGAGCAAGCTCGCGCCCAGTGATCGACCCGCGGCACTTTCGAGAAGACGATGGATGCGCGCGAGATCCCCGCGATGCTAACGTGCCGCCGCCATGCACCCCCTAGCCGTCGAGCTGAACGAGAAGATCCGCGCCGAGAGCCCGGCCCTGTACGAGCTGCTCTCCCAGCGCGGCCGCGAGCTGTACTTCCCCAAGGGCATCCTTTCGCAGTCGGCCGAGGCGAAGGAGAAGGCCCACCGGTTCAACGCCACCATCGGCGAGGCGACCGAGGGCGACGGCCCGATGGCGCTCGCCTCGGTGCTCGCGCACGTGAAGGACATCTCCCCGACCGACGCGCTGCGCTACGCGCCCGCCCAGGGGCGCGCGGACCTGCGCCAGGCGTGGCGGCAGAAGCAGCTGGCCGAGAATCCGTCGATGCGCGGGAAGCAGGTCTCGCTGCCGATCGTGACGCACGCGCTGACCCACGGGCTCGCGCTGGTCGGCGATCTCTTCGTCGACCCGGGCGACCGCGTGCTGATCCCCGACATGCTCTGGGACAACTACGCGCTCAACTTCGAGACGCGGCTCGGCGGCCGGATCGAGACGTTCCCCACCTATGACGGGCTGCACTTCAACGTACCGGCGCTCCGCGCTGCGCTCCTCAATGGCCCGGCGAAGTCGCTGCTCGTCCTGAACTTCCCGAACAACCCGACCGGCTACATGCCGACCCCGGCCGAGGTCACGGGCATTCGCGACGCCGTGCACGAGGCGGCGCGCGCGGGCAAGCGCCTGGTCGTCGTGTGCGACGACGCGTACTTCGGGCTGATCTTCGCGAACGAGGCCAGCCAGGAGTCGCCGTTCGGGTCGCTCGCGAACCTGCACCCCAACGCCGTCACCGTGAAGCTCGACGGCGCGACCAAGGAGCTCTTCGTCTGGGGGCTGCGCTGCGGCTTCCTGTCGATTGCGCCGCCGCCGGTCGCGAACCCCGACGCGCTGTTCGCCGCGCTCGAGCGCAAGCTGATGGGCGCGATCCGGGCGGGCATCTCGAACTGCACGTCGCTCTCGCAGGCGATCGTGCTGGCGGCGCTGCGGTCGCCGACCTTGCCCGCGGAGCGGCGCGAGAAGTTCCAGATCCTGCGCGCGCGCGCCGAGCGCGTGCGCGAGGTGGTCTTCCGCGACAAGTACAAGGGCGACTGGGACGTGTACCCGTTCAACGCCGGCTACTTCATGTGCATCCGGGTGAAGGGAGTCGCCGCCGAGAAGCTGCGCCTGCACCTGCTCGAGAAGTACGGAGCCGGGGTGATCGCGATGGGCCAGAGCGACATCCGGGTCGCGTTCTCGTGCCTGGAGCTCGAGCAGATCGAGCCGCTCTTCGAGACGATCTCGCAGGCGATCGCGGACCTTCGCTAGGCATCGAGCTCGCGGGCCAGCGCGTGCCCGGCCGCGAGCAGGGCCTCGCACGCGCCCGGCGCGAACAGGCTCTGCAACACCTCGTAGTGTTGGTGAGCGAGCGGGTGCGCCAGGTCCGACCCGTGCGGCAGGTAGCGCAGCCAGCCGTTCCCGATCCCGACGACCAGGCCGAGCCCCTGGGCCGCGACGCGCGCGCGCCAGTCGAGGCCGACGGCGCTGGTGGGCTCGAGCGGCAGCGCCAGCAGGCGCGCGCGGCCGAGCGCGAGGAGCTGGATTTCGACCTCGGCCTGGCGGCGGTTGCCGACGAAGTAGGGCGCAGTGCGGTCGCGGATGTAGGTGCGCACCGCGGCGATCCGCTCGCGCGCCTCCGCGATCGGCAGCTCGCGCGCGGCGGTGCTCGCCAGGTCGTAGAGCTCCGCCATTCGCGGCAGCTCGGACTCCGCCCGCCCCAGCAGCCGCGCGACCTCGCGTTTGCGGCGGGCGAGCTCGGCCGCGAGCTCCGCGGGCGCGAGCTCGCCCAGATGCAGCGTCAGCTTCACGCGCGCGGTGCGCGCGGCGAGGCGCGGATCCTCGGGCTCGGGGATGGCGCGCGGGAGGCTCGCGAGCACCGCGTCCGCGACCTCGCGGCCGAGGACGCGCACCGCTTCCGGGCCGAGCCCCACGCTCTGACCGGGAATCGCCAGGTCCATGACCCCGCGCGTGCGGGGGTCCACGTCCGCGTGCGCGCCGAGCAGGAACGGCGCGATCGCGCCCGTGGCGGCCTCGATCGCTGCGGAGGCCGCGCCGGGCCAGTCGCCCGAGACCTCGAGGTTGTCGTGGCCGCGCACGGTGCCGTGACACGAGTGGCGAAACAGCGCAGCAATGAGCCGCCCGTCGGGTGCCGCGATGCGCAGAACCTCGAGCCCGCGGTCGATCGGCGCGGCGCTGTCGCGGCGGTTGCGCCCGATTTGCGCCTCGGTCTCCACCCAGGCCAGTGAGGCCGGTTCGCGCCTTCGCCAGGCCTCGACCGCCGCGGAGCGAATGCCGGCGAAAGCTGCCGCCGCGTGAGGCGGCTCGGGTTTTCCCGCGTTTCGTTCCGCGACGCCCGTGTCCGGTCCCGAGTGCGTGTGGGTGCAGGCGACCAGAATGGCGTCGATCGGGATACCTGTATCCGAGGCGATCGCCACCCGAAGGTCGCTCGCGCTCACTCTAGACATCAAGCAAAGCTCGGCGGAGACGACGAGGATAGAGTGATGCACACGAGACTCGAGGGCGATGGCGCGGGCGAAGATCCGATCGGCGACACCGGTCGCCGTACCCACCCGCGCGCCGTAGCCCATCAGCGGCACGCCGGGCTCGGGAGTGATGTCGATTCGCGCCGCTCCCGCCAGGATCAAATCGGCAACTCTCCGGGTGATTCCTGTCACAGTCTCCGACGGAGACCACTGCACTATAGGGTGCGCAGGGCCCGTTTCGGAGGCGTCCCGGGAATGAACCAGATTCGGAGGGGTTGGCTGGCCGCAGCCACGGCGGCAGCCATGCTCGGTGCCGCTCTGTGCGCTGCCCCGACGGTGGATGCCGGTCTATTGCCGGGAAGCCTCCTGTCGCTGGGTGCGCTGAGCTCGGCGAGCGATCCGAGCCAGCTCCGCTCGTCGCTGCCGAATGGGGCGGATGAGGCCGGGTTCCTTCTGCCCGAACGCATCCAGTCCGTCGATCCGATGGCCGAGACCGCTGCGGACCCGACGCTCACGATCGTGACCGGGCGCGTTCCCAAGCGCGGAACCCTGGCCGGCGCGCTGCGAGGCTCGGGCGTCTCGCCCGAGCTCGTCGAGACGGTCGCGCGCACACTGCGCAGCGTCTTCGACTTGCGCGCCGCTCGCCCCGGCGACTTCTACGCGCTGATCCGCGACAACTCGGGGCAGCTCCTGTCGTTCGAGTTCCAGCGGGGCCGCGCGGACGTGTATCGCATCGAGCGCAACGACGTCGGCAACCTCGTCGCGAGCCGCGAGACTGCGCAGCTCGAGCGCCGCGTGCTGCAGCTCGGCGGCGTGGTGAAGCGCTCGCTCTTCGACGCGATGACCGACCTGGGCGAGAGCCCGGCGCTGGTCCACGCGTTCACCGACATCTTCGCCTGGGACTTCGACTTCTCGACCCAGGCCCGTCCGGGCGACGAGTTCCGGCTCGTGTTCGAGAAGTTCTACGACAAGGACGGCTTCGTCCGGTACGGGCGCGTGCAGGCTGCCGAGTACCGCGCGGCGCGCCGCGACTTCGTGGCCGTGTGGTTCGAGGACGAGAGCGGCACGGGCGCGTACTACACGCCCGACGGCAGCGCGATGCGCCGCTCGTTCCTGGCCGCGCCGCTCAAGTACTCGCGCATCTCGTCCCGCTACACGATGTCGCGGCTGCACCCGATCTTGCACTCGCGCCGGCCGCACGAGGGCGTGGACTACGCCGCGCCGACGGGTACGCCGGTCTGGGCGGTCGCCGACGGCGAAGTGGTGTTCGCGGGCTGGAGCGGTGGCTTCGGCCGCACCGTGCGCGTGAAGCACAACAATGGCTACGTCTCGAGCTACGGGCACCTCTCGCGCTTCCCGCGCGGGCTGCACGTGGGCCAGCGGGTCGCTCAGAAGCAGCTCGTCGGCTTCGTCGGGGCGACCGGCCTCGCGACGGGGCCGCACCTCGACTTCCGGCTTTCGCGCAACGGGCGCTTCGTCGATCCGCTGCGCATGAAGATCGACTCGGGCGAGCCCGTGCCGCCGCGCTCGCGCTCTCGCTTCACGAAGGTGAAGGAGATGCGCATGGCTGAGCTGCGCGAGGCACAGCCGGCCCTGGTGCTCGACGCCGCGATGTAGAACCGCGCCTCAGGCGCCCTGCTCCTGACGCGCGACGATCACCGCGACGATCGCATCGCCCTCCACGTTCGCGACGGTGCGGAACGTGTCGAGGAAGCGGTCGATCGTGAGGAGCAGCCCGACGGCTTCGCCGGGCAGGCCCACCGCCTCGAGCACGACGATCATGGTGACCATCCCCGCGGAGGGAATGCCCGGCGCGCCGATCGCGGTGGCGATCGAGACGATCACGACGACGAGCTGCCCGCCCAGGCCCAGGTCGATGCCGTAGAGCGACGAGACGAAGATCGCCGCGATCGCCTCGTACAGCGCCGTGCCGTCACTGTTCAGGGTCGCCCCGAGGGGCAGCACGAAGCTGGCGATGGAGCGGGGGACGCCCAGGTTCTCCTCGCAGCAGCGCTGCGAGACCGGCAAGGTCGCCGCGCTCGAGCTGGTGGTGAACGCGACGGCCAGCGCCTCGCGCAGGCCCGAGAGCAGCTCGAGCGGCCGCATGCCCGACAGGTACCAGCACATCGCCGGCAACGTCACGAGCGAGTGGAACACGGTCCCGCCGATCACGACCCCGGAGAACGCGAGCAGGTTGTCGAACAGCACGCGGAAGCCCACGGTGGCGACCAGGTTCCCGATCAGCCCGAAGATCCCGACCGGCGCCAGCCGCACGAACCAGCCGATGATGCGCAAGACCGCCGCGGACCCGCCGCCCAGGAACTCGATCACCGGCCGCGCCGACGGCCCGATCTGCAAGAGCGCGATCCCGAACAGGATCGCGAAGACCACGATCGGCAGGATCCGGCCCTCGGCCAGCGCCGCGACCGGGGTCTGGAGCATCTCGTTGGCTGTGGTGAGCAGGAACGTGCCCAGGCTAGGCGGGCCCTCGGGCGGCTTCCCGGCCGCCCCGACGGCCTCGTGGAAGAAGGCGGTGCGCGCGAGGTCACTGCCCACCCCGGGCTTCACCAGATTCACGAGCACGAGACCCGTGATCACGGCGAGCACCATCGTAACCAGATAGAGGAACACGGTGCGCGACCCGAGCCGGCCGAGCTCGCGCGCGCCTTCCATGCTCGCGACGGCGTGCGTGATGGAGAGCAGGATCATGGGCGCGATCAGCATCTTCAGCAGCCCGATGAAGAGCTTGCCGACGTTCTTCATCGCATCCGCGGTCTCGGGCGCGAGCAGTTCCAGCGCGACGGCGCGGCCGAAGCCGATGCCCAGCAGCACCCCGATCAGGATCTGCCAGTTGAGCGACAAGCGGCTCGACAGGCAGAACACCAGGAAGGCGGCCGCGAACGCGGTCCACGCGAGATCGGCGCGCCCGACCACGAGCGCTGCCGCGGAGGCCACGAGCGCCGCCGCGATTCCGATCCCAGCCTTCGGCCCCGGCAAAGCCGCGGCAGTATACCGCCCGGATGAAATACACTGCCGGAATGGACGCACAGCGCTTTCACAAGCTGGCCGAGGAGCTGGCGGGGCGCGACCCGCAGCTCGCGGCGCGGCTGCGCGACGTGCGCGAGGCGGCGCGCGACCTGCGCGAGCACGCGTTCGCGGCGGTCGAAGCGTTCCGCCAGCGCGCGTCCGAGCTGGGCGCGTCCTATCTGGGCCACATCGACGTGTCGGCGGTGGAGCCGGACGACAAGCACGTCGATGCCGTGCAGTTCCGGGTCGCGCGCGGGCGGCTCGAGCTGCTCTGCATCGCGATCGCGCGCGGCCCCGGCAAGACGCGCTTGGTCGGCCCGTTCAAGCGCGGTGGCGTGGAGGGTCCGTGCGCCGAGTCGGCGCTGCGCGGGCCGGAAGTCGAAGAGCTCTTGGAAGAGCGCATCGCGGCGCTCGTGCGAGAGGCCGCGGTCATTTGAGGGAGCACGTCACGGTCCGCGTGGGCAGCCGGAACACGGCCAAGCTCGAAGCGGTGCGGCGAGGCCTGTCGCCGTTCTTCGCGAAGGTCGAGGTGCTCGGCTGCGACGCGGCGAGCGGCGTCGATCCGCAGCCGCTCGGCTTCGCCGAGATCATCGCGGGCGCGCGCAATCGCGCGCGCGGCGGGCACGGCTCGGGCCCGTGCGATCTCGCCGCGGGAATCGAGGACGGGCTGATCGCGCTGCCCGAGGCGGAGACCGGCTGGCTCAACGTCGGCTGCTGCGTATTGTTCGACGGCGCCCTCGAGGGACTCGGCTTCACCGCCGGCTTCGAGTATCCACCGGATTGTGTCGCGGCCGCGACCGCAACGCCGCGCATGCCGATCGGCGACGCCTTCGACCGACGCTTCGTCGCCCCTCCCGGAAGTCGCGATCCCGGCACCGGCGCGGGCAACATCGGCCGGCTCACCGGCGGGGCGCTCACGCGCACGGACTACGGCGCTCAGGCCGTCACCTGCGCGTGGCTGCGCTTCCAGCACCCCGAGCTCTACCGAGGAGAGCGCGCATGACCCTGGTGCGCGAGGACCCGCGCTGGGCGGTGCCCGTCGACGACGTGGCGCAGCTCGTCGACTACTTCCGAGACGGCGAGACGCCGCGCGCCGGCTGGCGGGTCGGCACCGAGCACGAGAAGCTGGGCCTGTACGCAGTGACCGCGAGTCCGGTTCCCTACGAGGGCGAGCGCGGGATCCACGCGCTGCTCGCGGCGATCCAGCGCCAGCACGGTTGGAAGCCGCTGACCGACGCCGGCCAGCTCGTCGGCCTCGAGCGCGAGGGCAGCACGATCACCCTGGAGCCGGGCGGCCAGCTCGAGCTCTCCGGTGCGCCGCTCACGAGCCTGCACGAGACGGCGCGCGAGTTCCGCGACCACATCGAGCTCGTCAACGCGATCTCGGAGCCGCTCGGAATCGTCTGGCTCGGGCTCGGCCTGCACCCGTTCGCGAAGGTCTCCGAGCTGCCGCGGATGCCGCGCGAGCGCCACCAGATCATGCGCGAGTACCTGGCCGAGCGCGATCGCCTCGGCCTGCACATGATGCACGCGACCGCGGGCGTGCAGGCGAACCTCGACTTCGCCGACGAGGCCGACGCCGCGCGCAAGCTGCGCCTGGCGCTGGCCGCGTCGCCGGTCACGACGGCGCTGTTCGCGAACTCGCCGCTCTCCGAGGGCCGGCCGAACGGCTTCGAGTCGTTCCGAGCCGAGGTCTGGCGGCACACTGACACCGATCGGTGGAGCCTGCTGCCGTTCGCGTTCGAGGACGACTTCGGCGAAGGCACCGCGTACCGCGCCTACACCGAGTGGGCGCTCGACGTGCCCATGTTCCTGATCGTGCGCGACGGCCACAGCCGGCCCGCGCGCGGGATCACCTTCCGCCACTTCATGAAGCACGGCTTCGAGGGGCACCGCCCCAAGCTCTCGGACTGGGTCGTGCACCTGACCACGGTCTTCCCCGAGGTCCGGTTGAAGCGCGTGGTCGAGACGCGCGGCGTCGACGCGGTTCCGGGCGACCTGGTCTGCGCGCTCCCCGCCTTCTGGAAGGGGCTCTTCTACGACGATGCGGCGCTGGCAGCCGGGCTCGAGCGCGTGCGCCGCTGGACCTTCGCGGACGTCGACGCGCTGCACGCGGCGGTCGCCCGGCAGGGGCTCTCGGCGCGAGGTCCCGACGGGCCCGTCCTCGAGGCCGCCCGGGAGCTCGTCGCGCTGTCCCGCGAGGGCCTCCGGCGGCTCGCCGAGAAGAACTCCCTGGGCCAGGACGAGTCGATCCACCTGGAGCCGCTCGAGCGCATCGTGGCGCGCGGGGCGAGCCCGGCCCGCCAGCTGCTCGAGAAATGGAACGGTGCGTGGGCTCAGGCGATTCCCCGGCTGATCGAAGCCGTGAAGTACTGAGCCGGTCTCACTCGGGCCGCGCGGGGCCGGGACGCAACCGAGGCGCAACTGCGCGGTTGACCCAGAAGAGACGCGTCCGATAGGCTACGCGCCGATTCACCGGGAGGGTACCTTCGATGTTCCGTACGTTCCGCACCAGCTTCGCCTTGGCACTTGCACTGACGGTCGGACTGGCGACGTACGCCTCCGCCCAGGGGCAGGCCGAGTTCAAGCGTGAGCTCAAGGCCGGCGTGGTTCTCTACAAGGAGCCGGGCCTCATGGAGGTCGCCATCAAGTCCATGAAGGACGAGATGATGCTGACCGGCAACGTGGCGACGGCGGAGCAGAGCGCCAAGGCCGAGGAGATCATCAAGGGCGTCCGCGGCGTGAAGAAGGTCCGCAACCGCCTCCGCGTGGGCAACGTCGAGGACTGCAGCAAGGCCAACGACGCCGAGCTCATGAAGAAGATCGAGGAGCAGATCGGGAACGACGAGGAGCTGACCCAGGCGCGGCGCAAGTTCGAGCTCACCATGAAGGACCGGAACCTGACCGTGACGGGCGAGCTCAAGGACTACGCGCAGGCGGGATCGCTGATCAACCTGATCAAGCGCGTGCCCTGCCTGAACTCGCTGGACTACGAGAAGCTCGAGTACTGATCGCTCCGTCCGAGACTCAGCGAGGGGCCGCTTCCCGACGGGCAGCGGCCCCTCTTCATTTGGAGGCCGTTTGACCCACCCGAGTCCGGCTCTAACGTTGGCGGCCTGGTGAGCGAGCCCAAGTCGACCGCAATCGAGATCGGCGGCGAGCGCCTCGAGGTGCCGGCGCGGGTCCCGCTGCTCCCCGTGCGCAACACCGTGGTCTTCCCCGGCGTCACCCTGCCGCTCTCCGTGGGTCGGGCCGCCTCGCTGGCCGCGGTCCAGTCGGCCGCCAAGAGCGGCGGCTTCCTGATCGTCGCCACCCAGCGCGCGCCCGAGACCGAGTCGCCGCGGCTGGCCGACCTGTACCCGGTCGCGACCCTGACCAAGATCGTTCACCTGGCCGAGACCGGCTCCGGGATCTCCGTCGCCGTCGTCGGCCTGGCGCGGGTGCGGCTCACGGGACTCCACGAAGCGGACGGCTTCGCCGACGTCGACTACGAGGTGCTCCCCGACTTGCTCGACCGGACCCCCGAGGCCGAAGCGGCGCGGCGGACGGTCCAACGGCTGGGCAAGGAGCTGGTCGCCTTGCGCGACGACATCCCGGAGGAAGCCGGGCAGATCCTCGAGCGCTTCGATGACCCGGCGCGGCTCGCGGACGTGATCGCCTACAACGGCACGATGCCGATCGCCGAGAAGATCGAGCTGCTCGCCCAGCAGGACGTGCTCGCCCGCCTGCGCACGCTCATGCGCTACCTGATGCGCGAGATCCGCATCGCCCAGGTCTCGAAGAGCTTCGCCGAGCGCGCGGCCGGCGAGATCGGCGAGGACGAGCGCCGCAAGCTCCTGCGCGAGCAGCTGCGCAAGATCCGGGCGGAGCTCGGCGAGAACGACGAGCAGGGCTCCGAGGGCGACGAGCTGATCGAGCGGCTCGAGAAGGCCGACCTGCCCAGCGAAGCGCGCGAGGTCGCCGAGCGCGAGGTGAACCGCCTCGCCGGCATGCCCACGCACTCTCCGGAGCGGTCCGTCGCGCGCACCTACGTCGAGTGGCTGCTCGATCTGCCCTGGAAGACGCAGACCGACGACAACCTCGACCTCGCGCACGCGCGCCGGATCCTCGACGAGGACCACTTCGACCTCGAGAAGGTGAAGGAGCGCATCCTCGAGTACCTGGCGGTGCGCAAGCTCGTGACCGACCCGAAGGGGCCGATCCTGTGCTTCCTGGGCCCGCCCGGCGTCGGCAAGACGTCGCTCGGCAAGTCGATCGCGCGCGCCATGGGCCGCAAGTTCGTGCGCGCGTCGCTGGGCGGCGTGCGCGACGAGGCCGAGATCCGCGGCCACCGCCGCACCTACGTCGGCGCGCTGCCCGGCCGGGTCGTGCAGAACCTGAAGACCGCGGGCACGCGCAACCCGGTGTTCATCCTCGACGAGATCGACAAGGTCGGCATGGACTACCGCGGCGACCCGTCGTCGGCGCTGCTCGAGGTGCTCGACCCCGAGCAGAACTCGACCTTCAGCGACCACTACATCGAGGTGCCCTTCGACCTGTCGAAGGTGCTCTTCATCGCGACCGCGAACCGCGCCGACACGATCCCCCCGCCGCTGCTCGACCGCATGGAGATCATCGAGCTGCCCGGCTACACGGCGAGCGAGAAGGTGCGGATCGGCCGCGAGTTCCTGCTGCCGCGCCAGCTCGCCGAGCACGGCATCCCGGGCAATGCCGTCACGCTCTCGGACGAGCTGCTCCTGCGCATCGTCGAGGGCTACACGCGCGAGGCGGGCGTCCGCAGCCTCGAGCGACACATCGCGTCGCTGGTGCGGAAGTCCGCGCTGCGGATCGCCGAGGGCCAGACGGCCGGCGCGATCGACCCCGACGAGCTGCCCAAGCTCCTGGGTCCGGCGCGCTTCGCGCGCGAAGAGGTCGAGCGCCGCCCGCGCCCGGGCGTGGCCACCGGCATGGTCTGGACCCCCGTCGGCGGCGACCTCGTGTTCGTCGAGGCCGCGCGCATGGAGGGCAAGCCGGAGCTCCACCTGACCGGCATGATGGGCGACGTGATGCGCGAGTCCGCCGAAGCCGCGCTCTCCTACGTGCGCACCAACGCCGAGTCGCTCCACATCGCCCCCGACGCGTTCGAGAAGAGCCGCATCCACGTGCACGTGCCCGCCGGCGGCCAGCCCAAGGACGGCCCGTCGGCCGGCGTCACCATGGTGGTCTCGCTGGCGAGCCTGCTCACCGGCAAGCCGGTGCGCGACGACGTCGCCATGACCGGCGAGATCACCCTGCGCGGGCAGGTGCTCCCCGTCGGCGGGATCAAGGGCAAGGTCCTGGCCGCGCACCGCGCCGGGATCAAGGAGCTGATCCTTCCCAAGCGCAACGCCAAGGACCTCGAGGAGGTGCCGCCCGACGTGCTCGGTGCGTTCAAGATCTTCCTCGTGGACCAGGCGAGCGAGGCGGTGCGCGAGGCGATCCCCGGCATTGGCTGACGGGGTCGCGCTCCTCCGGCTGGGCCGCAGCGACCGCGCCGCCGCGCGCGCGCGGCTGAGCGAGCTCGCGCCCGCGGAGCTGGCGTCGCTGGCGCAGGAGCTCCGGCCCGAGTCGCGCAGCGAGTTCCTGATGCTGGTCGAGCGGCCCGAGGACGTGGTGCCGCTCCTGCCCGAGGCCGAGCTCGTCCACACCATTCGCTCCGGCGGCATGAGCGACGCCGCCTGGCTGCTCGAGATCGCCACCCCCGAGCAGCGGGTCGCGTGCTTCGACCTCGACTGCTGGAAGGGCGCCGAGATCGAGATCCCGCGCGTGCAGGAGTGGCTCGACGCGCTGATCGAGGCCGGCCGCCCGACCTTGGTGAAGGCGCTGGGCGAGATCGACCTCGAGCTCGCGATTCTCGCGGTTCGTGCCGAAGCGGAAGTTGCCGTGGTCAGCAAAGAGCAAGAGCCGCCGATCGGCTATTTCACCGCGGACGGCGTGGTCTACTTCGGCGTCCCGAACGAGCAGAGCCCGCACCGCGTGCACGAGATCGCGCAGAGCCTGTTCGGCGAGGCGCCTGCACTCTACTGGCTGCTGGTGTACGGAATGCTCTTCGAGAGTCCGTCCGAGCTCGAAGAGGAAGCCCTGCGCTGGCGCACTGCGCGGCTCGGAGACCTCGGCTTCCCGGACCGCGAGCAGGCCATGCGCGTGTACCGGCCGCTCCAGCCCGAGAAGGTCGCGGAGTGGAGCGTGCCGACGGACTCGCGCGCGCTCGCGAGCTCGATCCACCTGCCGCGCCAGCTGCGCGGGTCGCTGCTCGGCGAGGCGCTCGCCGCGCTAACCGAGTCGCGCGCGGCCGACATCCTGGGCTACGTGCTCGGCGTCGCCAACGCGCTCGCGGTGGCCGACGGTCTGCCGCTCTCGGAGCACGAGTCGGTGCCGCGCGCGCTCGAGAAGGCCGTGCGCGGGATCGACGCCGGGCTGCGCGAGCTCGCGCGCGAGCGCCGGCTGCCGCCGTCGGCGATCCTCGACCGCACCGCGCCCCTCGACCTCTTCCGCGTCGGCGCGACCCTCGACCCGAGCCTGCGCGCGCGCCCCGCGCCCGAAGAACCGGAAGAGACGGACGAGCCGGACGAGGAGGCGACGTGAAGCTCACTCCCGCCTGGCAGGCGTTCCTGATCCTCGCCTTCGGCGCCGTCACGTCCGGCCTCGTCATCGGGCTGGCGAGCGACGACCGCGGCGCGGTCGATCTCCTGCTCCTGTCGGCCTCGCTAGGGGCTCTGGTCACCGCGGGTCTCTGGCTCTGGATCCTGGCGGCGCAGGTCAGCACCCGGTGGGCCGTCGGCTTTGCGCTCGCGATCTGGATCCCGTACGTGAACTTCGTGGTCGGGAGCATCTTCGCGCGGCGCTACTGGAGCCAGGGCGCGCGCGCACCGGCACTGCTGGCGATCGCCGGGATCGCGGGCCAGACCCTGGCGACCCTGCGCATGCTCGCACCGGGCCTCACGCCGCCGGTCTGAGCTCGACCCCCAGCACGCCGAACAGGTTCACCAGGATCCGGTAGGTGAGACCCCAAACGGTGTAACGGTCGTAGCGCACCCCCGGGAAGGCGAGCTGCACCGAGTCCCGCTCGAACCTCACCTCCGCCGCGGCGTCGGGGTGGACCAGCCATGGCACCGGGATCCAGACCGTGGACTGGACCTCGCCGTTGGGCGCGAGCAGCGGCCGCTGCTTCACCTCGTAGACGAACGGCGAGATCACGAGCGGCCCCAGGTTCGAGGTGCGCGGGTTGCCGCTCTGGTCATCGAGCTGCGCGAGGGGGCGGCCGAGCGCGAGCCCGACCTCCTCGCGGGTCTCGCGCGCCGCGGTCTCGGCCACGTCGGCGTCGGCGGGGTCGCGGCGTCCGCCGGGAAACGCCATGTGCCCCGACCAGGGATCGCCCTCGCGGCGCGCGCGCTCGATGAACAGGAGCTCCGGCACCGCGTCGGGAGGCGCGCAGAAGACCAGCGCCACCGCGGCCCGCCAGCTCTCGCCCTCCCCGACCAGCGCCGGGCGGTGCGCCCCGAGCCGCGCCCGGATGCTGGGCATGAGGAGTCTCGCGTCGCTCATTCGCCCCCCTAGGCTATCCTGCCGCGCGTTGGGCTACATCCTGGTCACGAACGACGACGGCGTGGAGTCGCCAGCGCTCCTGCCGCTGGTCCACCAGCTCCGGAACCTGGGCGAGGTGCGGGTCGCGGTGCCGGCCACCGAGCGCAGCTGGATCGGCAAGGCGATCTCGCGCTGGGACGAGCTCGCAGTGAAGGCCGTCGTGCGCGACGGGATCGAGATCCTGACCGTCGACGGCTTCCCCGCCGACTGCACGAACCTGGCGGTCCACTCGCTGTTCGGCTCGCCGCCGGAGCTCGTCGTCTCGGGCGTGAACATCGGCCTCAACATCGGGCTCGGCTTCTTCCTCTCGAGCGGCACCATCGGCGCGGCCATGGAGGGCTGGATCGCAGGGATCCCGGCGATCGCGCTCTCGGTGGGCCGGGTCGGCGAGGACCGGCACTGGAAGCGCGAAGCCGTCGCGAATCCCGAGCACCCGATCTGGAAGCGCGCAGCGCGGGTCGGCGCCGAGGTCGTGCGCGTCATTCGCGAGGCCGGTTACCCCAGCGACGTCGACCTGATCTCGGTGAACTATCCGTCCGACGCCGACGCAGACACGCCGCGCGTCCTGACCGAGCTCGCCGTCGTCGGCTACGACCGGCTGTTCCGCCGCAAGAGTGAAGGCGTCTACGTGCACGACTTCGACGGCGCGCTGCGCGACGTCGAGTCCGTCCCCGAGGGCAGCGACATCGCAGTCGTGCGCAGCGGTCGGGTGTCGATTACCCCAATTCGCCTCGCGCACACCGCCGCAGTTTCTGCATCGTTCCGCGCGCGCCTCGAGCGAGTGTGAGCTTGCACACGATGTCCTCATGCTCCGTCGACGATTTGCGTCTCGTCGATGGAGTTTGATTGACAGCGTCGGCTGGCTCGAATAACTAGACGAAGTAGGCGCGTCGCACCGAGGGCCACGGTGAAACCTGCCGCGGGGGGATGTCACGAACGCTCGCCGCATCGCGTTCATCAACGAGAAGGGCGGAAGCTGCAAGACCACCCTTGCGTCGAGCATCGGTGATTACCTCGCGCGCGAGCGCGGGAAGCGGGTGCTCCTGGTCGACCTCGATCCGCAGGGGCAGCTCGGCAAGGTGCTCGGCGTCGACGTCGGCGCCGCCCGCCGCACCGCCCTCGATCTCCTGCTCGACACGATGCTGGGCGAGGACTCGCGGCCGGCGCTGCCGGTGCAGCGCGCGCGTCATCCCTATCTGGACATCGTCCCGTCCAACAAGTCCCTGGCGCTCTTCCCGCACGAGGTCGCCGGGCACGCGGGCGACGAGAACTACTGCCTGCGCGAAGCGCTCGAGCGGGTGCCGAACTACGACTTCATCCTGTTCGATGCGCCGCCGTCGTTCGGGACGATCACCTTGAACGTGCTGCTGGCCGCCAGCGAGATCGTGCTGCCTGTTCCGCTCACCTACCTGGCGCTCGACGGCGCGGCGGAAATGACGCGCACGGTCGAGATGGTGCGCACCCGCTTCGAGCACCCGGCCCTCGAGATCTCGCTGGTGGTTCCGACCTTCGCGCGCAACACGAAGATGGCGGCCGAGATCCTCGACAAGCTGCGCCGGCACTTCCCCAAACAGCTCGCCCAGACGGTGCTCGGCTACTCGGTGCTGATCGACGAGGCGCAGAGCCGCGCGAAGACGATCTTCGAGTACGCGCCGCGCTCGACCGCGGCGCGCTGGATGGCGGCGGTCGCGAACGAGCTGCTCGAGCGCGAGCCCGCGAGAGCCCGGCGATGAGCCACGACGAGCTCGGCGGCAGCGAGGGCCCGGCGCTGGGCACCGACCCGTTCACGCAGGGCGACGGCACGCTGCCCTACCTGATTCGCCTGCGCGAGAGGAGCGTTCGGCTCGTCGCCGAAGCCGCTCCCGCGCGCGGGCCGGTCACGGCGCGCGCCGATGTCGACTCCGCGCAGCCCGCCCCGGACCTCGGCCCCCCGATCCCCGAGCTGCCGAGCTTCGACGACCGCGACGAGTCCGCGACCGCGCTCGACCGTCTCGCGGGGGTCCTGCTCAGCAGCGCCGACGAGGAGCGCCTGGCGCAGATCGCGGCGCCGCTCGGCGGCCG
Source organism: uncultured delta proteobacterium (assembly GCA_963707945.1). Lineage (GTDB taxonomy): Bacteria > Myxococcota_A > UBA9160 > SZUA-336 > SZUA-336 > VGRW01. The sequence goes on along the minus strand of CAVPRM010000002.1, from coordinate 2,713,002 downwards.
CCTGTACGACGAGTTCGGGCTCTCGCCCCGCGTGGCGCGCCGGGCGCTCGCGTTCTTCCGGGTCCTCTACAAGTACTGGTTCCGGGTCACCAGCGCGGGCCACGCGCACGTGCCCGAGAAGGAAGGCGCGATCCTCGCCGCGAACCACGGCGGTCTGCTCCCGTTCGACGCAACCATGATCGTGTGTGACCAGATCCTCGCGGCGAAGCCGCCGCGGCTGGTGCGCACGGTGGTGGACCGCTGGGCCGGGACCCTGCCGTTCGTGAACGTCTTCTACGCGCGGGTCGGGCAGGTGATCGGCACGCGCGACAACGTGCGCGAGCTGTTGCGCCTGAAGCAACTGGTGCTGGTGTTCCCGGAAGGCATGGCGGGGATCAAGAAACGCGCGGCCGAGCGCTACGTGCTGCAGCCGTTCCACCTGGGCTTCGTCGAAGAGTCGCTGCGCCACCGGGTGCCGATCATCCCGGTCGCCGTCGTCGGCGCCGACGACCAGGCGCCGGTGCTCTGGGACCTGCAGCCGCTCGCGAAGCTGCTCGGCCTCCCGTTCTTTCCGATCACGCCGACCTTCCCCCTGCTCGGCCCGCTCGGGCTCCTGCCCTACCCCGTCCACTACGAGATCGCTTACGGCGAGCCGTTCCGGTTCTTCGACGAGTTCCCGCCGGAGGCGCTCGAGGACCCGCACGCGGTCCGGTACATGACGGAGCAGGTGCGCCGCCGCATCCAGGAGATGGTCGACGAGCGCGTGCTCGCGCGACGCGCCCGAGGGCGGTGATGCGGCGAGTGCTGGTCACGCACGTGGAGTCCGCGGTCGGGCGGCGAGTCGCGAAGGCGCTCTTCCACGACCCCGAGGTCTCGCTCGTCCTGGCGCTCGGCACCGAGCCTGAGCCCACCTTCCTGGCGCCCTATCGCGGCAAGGTGGCCTACCAGCGGCTCGACCTCGCGAAGGCGCGCCACCTGCAGAGCTTCCTGCACTCGGAGCGGTTCGCGCGCGCGCGGCCGGACTCGGTGATCCATCTGCCGTTCGCCGGCGACGCGCCCGGCGAGCGCGTGCCCGGCGGCGTGCCGTCGCTCGTGTCCGAGACCCGCCGGCTGGTCGAGGAGTGCGTCGAGAAGCCGGGCATCGAGCGCTTCGTGTACCTGTCATCGGTGTTCGTCTACGACCCGGAGCCCGGCAACGGGAACGTCGTCTCGGAGGGGCAGCTGCTCGGCTTCGACGGCGAGGGCGACGCGCGAGTGCGGGCGTGGATCGACGCGGACCTCGTCTGCCAGGGGGAGCTGCACGGGTCGGGCCTGCGCATGACGATCCTGCGTGCGGCGACGATCGTGACCGAGGCGGGCGAGTTCCTGAACTCGCCGCCGCTCGCGCGCCGCGACCTGGCAGTGGGCTACGACCCGATGCTGGCGGTGGTCTCGGACCGCGACGTGGCGCGCGCGCTGCTGCTGGCGCTGCACGCCGACCGCCCCGGGATCTACAACATCGCCGGCCACGAGGTGTTCCCGCGCTCGCAGCTCTGCGCGAGCGAGCGGCGCCTGGCGGGCATCCCGCTGCCGTCGCCGCTCGGCGAGGCGCTCGCGTTCGCCGAGCGGATGTTCGCGCGCGGCGCGGCGCCGGGCCTCGCGTTCGACCGCTACGGGATCGTGCCGTCGCAGCGGCTCGCGCAGGAGGCGCTGGGCTTCGAGCCGCAGTACCGGATCGAGGTGCGAAGCCAGGGCGGCCAGCGCCGGGTCGACACGGTCCGGTGTCGCTGAGTCAGCGGGCGTAAGTCTCGATCTCTTCCTTCACCAGCTCCCAGTCGACCAGCGTGTGCACACCCTTCGAGCTCGACACTTTGAGGCTCGGCAACGGCACGAGCGGGGTTTCGCGACTCGAGACCAGCCAGAGGCGTTCGGGATTCGCGGAATGGCCGCGCTCGAGCGGGATCAGGGTCGTGCCGTGCACGCTCGTCGTGTAGGTGGGTTGCGGGAACTTGGCGCACCACGGGGGGTTGTCTGGCCATTGCGACGGCAAACACCTCCAAACGAAGACCAGGTACTCCTGCGACGAAGGCTCGAGAGACCGATCGACGCGCTCCAGGAATTTCAACGCGGTTCGCTCGCCTTTGAAGCTCTCGACGATCTCCGAGTCGTAGACGGCCGCCACCTCGCCATCGGGCGCCGTCACCTCCGCGCGGGCGACGATGCGAATGCGCGCGACCGTATCCGCGGACCGGACGACGTCCCGGAGCGTCGACACGATCCAGCTCGTGGCACCCGACATGACAGGGAGCAGCGTCAGGACTGCGCAGAGAACCAGTCGTGCCACGGCTACCCCTTTCGCGCGTCGATCGCGGCGCGGATCTCGGTGTAGCTGGCCTCGTCGAGCTTGAAGCGCGCGAAGAGCGCGGAGCCGATCAGGTAGCAGGCCATCGGGAACAGGCCGTAGAGCGCGAGGATCGTGAACTTCACCTCAGCTGTCTGCTCCATCTTCGGGACGTAGCCCGAGAACGTGAGCACGAAGCCGGTCAGCCCCTGGATCAGCCCGTTCGCGATCTTGAAGACGAGCGTCCAGGCAGCGAAGTAGGCGCCTTCCTTGCGCTCGCCGGTCGCGTGCTCGTCCCAATCGATGACGTCGGCCTGGATCGACGGGCCGATCATGTTGCCGCAGCTCGCGGCGGTGCCCGCCGCGAACGCGAGCACCATGAGCAGGGTCACCGTGCCCTCGCCCAGGAAGATCATCGCCCCGAACGACACCGCAGTGGCCAGCATCGACGCGAGCCAGAGCGCCTTCTTGCCGAAGCGCCGCGAGAGCGGGAGCCACGCAGGAACGAACAGGATGCTCGCGAGCATGTAGACCGCGATCGCGCTGGGGCCGATCGTCGGCCGCTTCAACACGTACTCCGCGACGTACAGGGTGAGCACCGCGATCGTGCCGGCGCCGAGACTCTCGATCCCGTAGACGAGCAGGAGCAGGCGCGCGTGCGGGTTGCGCCAGACGTCGAGGAACGCTCCGTATGGATTGCGCGCGCCCCGGCCCTGATACTCGGTGCGCTCGCGCATGCGCCACACCGTCCACAGCGTGAGCAGCGCGGTCGCGACCGCTGCGCCGATCGCAACTGCGATCGCGGTCGAGCGCGGATCGGCGGTCTTCTCGAGCGCGAGGAAGCCGCCGATCGCCGCGAACGAGCCGACGGTCCACAGCGCGAAGCGCGCGCCGAAGATCCGCGTGCGGTCGTGGTAGCTGTCGGTGAGCTCGGCGCCCAGAGCGGTGTGCGGGATCAGGATCACCGTCGACGCCGTGTAGAACAGCACCACCCCCGCGGCCATCCACCAGAACAGGAAGGTCGGGCTCGCGTCGCGCGGCGGCGCCCAGAGCAATACGAACGTCACCGAGAGCGGCACGATCGAGGCGAGCAGCCACGGCCGCCGCCGGCCGAAGCGCGTCTTCGTGCGGTCCGAGAGGTAGCCGGCCACCGGATCGGCGAAGGCGTCCCAGACCCGCGCGAACATGATGATGCTGCCCATGACCGCCGCCGACATGCCGAGCACGTCGGTCGCGAACTTCATCAGGTAGATCGCGATCATCAGCAGCATGAAGCCGAGCCCGAAGGTGGGCGCGACGTAGTCGAAGATCGCGGACCACGCGAGGCGGGCCGGCTCCGCGCGCGGGGGCGCGGCGACCTCGGCTGCTGCGGGAACGCGCGCGCTCTCTGCAGTCGTCACGAGCGCGAGGCTACCACGCGGGGACGAGGCCCAGCTCGGATACCCCCTTCCAGAGGTAGACCAGCGACAGCGCCACCACGAGCCGCCCCGTCCAGCGCCGGAAGTGCGCGTCGCTGAGCCGCTGGAGGATCCGCCCGCCCGCGCGCGTGCCGACCCAGGCGCACGCGACGAGCACCGGGTAGAGCCACCACGGCACGCTCATCTCGAGCGACGGCCCGCGCACGAGCCAGGCGAAGTAGACGATCTTGATCACGTGGCCGACGGCCTGGGTAAAGGCCTTGGTCGCGATCACCTCGAAGCGGTCGAGCTCTGCGCGCACGAAGAACACGTCGAGGAGCGGCCCCGACACGCCCGAGAGCAGGCTCGCGCCGGTGCACACGGCCCCGCATGAGAGCGCCGCACCCGGTCGCTCGAAGCGCGGCATCCATCGGCTGGGCAGGAGCGACAGCGCCAGCGGGATCCCGCCCATGAAGAGGAACACCGTGGGCCGCGCCACCACGAGCGCGAGCCAAGCGAAGAACGCGAGCGATGCGAGCGAGCCCACGCCGTACCAGATGAGCCCCGGTGCGAAGATCCGGTCGCGCAGGAGGAACGCGCGGAAGCCGTTCGCGAACAGCTGCGTGACCCCGTGCAGCACCATCGCGACCTGTACCGGCAGCCGGGCCGCGTAGAAACCCATCAGGATCATGCCCCCGGCCATGCCGAACACGGCCGAGATCACGGACGTGACGAGGGCCGCCAGCGCGACGACCCCCGCGAAGCCCTCCATGCGCGCGCGCGCTCAGGCGTCGCGGAGATCGGGAGTCGGCTCGGGCTCCTCGGCCGCGGGCTCCGCGGCGAGCTCCGCCGCGGGCTCGTCGTCCGCGTCGTCGACCGGCTCGCCCTCGCCCTCTCCCTCGGCGTCGAGCTCGTCGGCCTTCGCGTCGTCCTCGGACAGCGCGAGCGCCTCGGGCGCGTCGTCGAAGCGCAGGTCCACCTCGGGCGGCGCGAGCAGCTCGACCCGCGGTCCCTCCGAGACGATCTGGTACTGCTCGGGGTGATACGCGGGCATGGCCTCGACGACGATGTCGCGGCCGATCCGCGCGCGGATCCTCTCGAGCCCCTCGACCGCCACGCCGAGCAGGATCTGCGTGACCGACTCGTGCGCCTGGATGCGCAGGGTCGCGCCGTGCAGATAGGTCGCGGCCTTCGGCAGGTCGCGGAAGATCCGGTTCGAGATCGTCTGCGCCGACTGCAGGTAGCCCTTGCCCTCGCAGGTCGTGCACGGCTTGCAGAGCTGCTGCTCGAGGCTCTCGCGGGTGCGCTTGCGAGTCATCTCGACGAGCCCGAGCTCGGAGATCTTCAGGATGTTGACCTTGGCCTTGTCCTCGCGCAGCGCCTCGGACAGCGCGCGGTAGACCTTCTCGCGGTTGCCCGCGCTCTCCATGTCGATCAGGTCGAGGATGATGAGGCCGCCCAGGTTGCGGAAGCGCAGCTGGTGCACGATCTCGCGCACCGCCTCGAGGTTGGTCTTGAGGATCGTGTCCTCGAGGTTGCGGCCGCGCCCACCGGTGTAGCGGCCGGTGTTCACGTCGACCGCGGTCAGCGCCTCGCCCTGGTCGAAGATCAGGTAGCCGCCCGACTTCAGCCAGACCTTGCGCCCGAGACCCTCTTCGATCTCGTTCTCGATCTTGAGCGCGTCGAACATCGGGCGCGGGTGGTTGTAGTAGTTGATGCGCGGCCGCGGCGAGGCCATGAAGCGCTGCACGAAGGCCTGCATCTCGCCGTACGCGTCGGGGTCGTCGACCACGATCATCTTGGTCTCGTGAGAGGCCATGTCGCGCAGCACGCGCAGGTGCAGCGGCGGCTCGGAGTAGACGAGCGCCGGCACGTCGCGGATCGCGTCGCGCCGGGTTTGGATCTCGGTCCAGAGGTCGTTCAGGTAGTCGATGTCGGCCTTGATGTCGGCCTCGGAAACGCCGTGCGAGACGGTCCGCACGATGAAGCCGAGCTCGCGCGGGCGGTGCTTCTCCACGATCGCCCGGAGCCGGCGGCGCTCGCGGTCGCCCTCGATGCGGCGCGACACACCCACCCGGCTGACCCAGGGCATCAGCACGAGGTGCCGGCCGGGCAGGGAGATGCGCGAGGTGATCCGGGCGCCCTTGGTGCCCAGCGGCTCCTTCGAGACCTGGACCACGACCTCGCGGCCTTCGGCCAGGACGTCCTCGATCTGGGGCGGGGAGCCCGAGCGGCGGCGCGAGCGGCTACCGCCGCCGTTGTCGTCATCCGAGTCGTCGTCGTCGATCTCGGAGCGGTAGTCGCCCACGTAGAGGAAGCCGGCCCGTTCCAGGCCGATGTCCACAAAGGCCGCCTGCATCCCCGGAAGGACGCGGGTGACCCTACCCTTGTAGATGCCTCCCACGACGTCGCGCTCGTTGGCGCGCTCGATGTGGAGCTCCACGATCTTGTCGGATTCGCGTACGGCAACCCGCGTCTCGCGCGGGCCGACGTTCACGAAGATCTCGTTTCGCATGCAAAATCCCTTCGGGGTGCGCGAGCGCGGCTCCGCCCATACGACCTGGGAGGTCGGCGGTGCCGTCGGCAGGCGGCGCGGCGGGAGCGCGGCGCACCATCAAAAAAGTGGTCCGCCGGGGCAGTGCCGGCGGGTTCTGGGACGGCGCTTGGCCAACGCTCCGAATGGCGTGCACGGCCGACGCGTCCTCCTGAAATCTCATCCGATGTCCCGGCCCCAGGTGGGGCCAGTGAGGTCCGCCTCACCGTAAAGCAACCGAATCGGACGGTCAATGCACAGGGGCGTCACGAGGATCCGCCCCATGTGAGCCCGCGCGTTGAGACAAGCCGGCGTACTGGCTAAGGTACCCGTCCATGCTGGACGCGGCCGTGTTGGTGCTGAACCGGTCTTTCCTACCGATTCACGTCACGTCCGTTCGCCGCGCGTTCATCCTGCTCTACCAGGGGCTCGCGAAGGCGGTCGATGAGCGTTACGACACGTTCGATTTCGAAGCGTGGCGCCGCGAGCGCGTGCGCAGCGACGACTCGTCCGTCGGCACGGTCGGCGGTCGGATTCGCGTGCCTCGCGTGATCCAGCTGGCACTGTTCGACCGGGTTCCGCGCCGGCACGTGCGCTTCTCGCGCACGAACATCTACGCGCGCGATCGCAATACGTGTCAGTATTGCGGCCGGCGCAAGACACGTGCGGAGCTCAATCTCGACCACGTGGTCCCGCGCTCGCAGGGGGGGCGAACGACTTGGGAAAACGTGGTCTGCAGCTGCGTGGAGTGCAACCGGCGCAAGGGAGGTCGCACGCCGCGTCAGGCGCGCATGCGACTCTTCCGGGTGCCGGCGCGTCCGCGCTGGACACCGATCGTAGGCATGGTCCCCCCAGGACTAACACACCCCGAGTGGGGTCCATTCTTGTCGATCCTGGATGCGCCGGACCGGAACGCCGAGCTGGCTGAACACTAGACGGGGTGAGCCTGGGCTCCCCGGACGCGACGAGAACATCGTCGCGACACCTCCAAGTGTCGCTCGAGTCTGGGCGGTAGGCGGCGGCAAGGGCGGCATCGGCAAGAGCTTCCTCGTCGCCAACATCGCGACCGTCGCCGCGCGCTCGGGGAAGCGCGTGATCCTGATCGACGCGGACCTCGGCGGCGCGAACCTGCACACCTGCCTGGGCGTGCGCGCCGGCGAGCGCATCTCGCTCTCGGACTACTTCGAGGAGCGGGTCCTCGATCTCGACAAGGTCGCGATCGAGACGCCGATCCCGGGCCTGCGGCTGATCCTCGGCGCGATCGGGCATACCGGGAAGGCCGAGACCACGCAGGAGCAGCGCGCGCAGCTGCTGCGCGCCGTGCGCCGGCTGCCCGCGGACCTGGTGATCTTCGACCTGGCGGCGGGAACCGACCGCTCGACGATCGACTTCTTCCTCGAGGCCGACGACGGCTTCGTCGTGACCACGCCCGAGCCGACCGCGATCGAGAACGCCTACGCGTTCCTGCGCGCCGCGTTCTACCGGCGGCTCGCCGTGGCGCTGCAGGACTCGAACGTGCGCGAGCTGATCCGCGTCGCGATGGACCAGCGCAACGAGCGCGGGATCCGCACGCCCGCGGACCTGATGAACGCGATCGACGCGCATCGACCGCGCGGAGGGCGACCGCTTCCGCCGCGTGCTCGACGGCTTCCGCCCGCACCTGGTGGTCAACCAGGTGCGCGACACCGAAGAAGTGAAGATGGGGTTCTCGATCAAGAGCGTTTGCATGAAGTACTTTGGGATCGACATCGACTACGCGGGCTACATCTGCTTCGACGACAACGTCTGGCGCTCGGTGAAGGACCGCCGGCCGCTGGTCATGGGCTACCCGACTTCCGATGGCGCCCTCTACGTGCGCCGGATCGTGAAGAAGCTGTTGGGGACCTGACCTGTGATGCGACCGATCGCCGAACAGAGCTACTACGAATTGCTGGAGGCGCCGGTGGAGGGCACGCCGCAGCAGATCGAGCGCGCCTACCGGATCGCCCGCGCGACCTATCACCCGCAATCCACGGCCACGTACTCGCTGTTCTCGACCGACGAGTCGGCCTCGATCCTGCGCCGGATCGAGGAGGCCTACGCGGTGCTCTCCGACGCCCGGCTGCGCCGCGAGTACGACGCGCGGTTGCGCCGGGTCGACCCGCGTCTCGAGGCCGAGGTGGCCGAGACCAGGCGGCCGGCGCCGCCGGTGCGCGAGTACGTCCCCGAGCCGCCGCTGCGCGCCCGCCAGCCCCGCGCCGCGCAGGAGGTCGAGGTCGACGGCGGGCTGGCGCCCGAGAACGGCGTCTTCGACGGCGACGTGCTGCGACGCATCCGGGTGTCGCTCGGGATCGAGCTCGAGGAGATCGTGGCCACGCACCAAGATCAACGAGCACCACCTGCGCGCGATCGAGGGCAACCGCTACGACGTCCTGCCCCCGCCGGTCTACCTGCGCGGCTTCCTGCGGCAGATCGCGAAGTGTCTCTCGCTCGACCCCGGCGCCGTCGCAGACAGCTACACTGCGCGCATGCGGGAGAGCTCCGCCAGGCGAGGCTGATGGACCGAGTCGTCACCCCCGAGCGCGCGCGCCGGCTCGCGCGCGTGTTGATCTCCGACGTCGCCGCCTATGCCGGAGACCAGGTCCGGATCGGTCTCGAGAAGGACGACCTGTTCGACCGGTTGGGCCCCGAGATCGCGCGGGCGCGCGTCTTCTACCTGCACCACGTCGACCCCGGCGTGGCGGAGCGCGCGAAGCTGTTCGAGTTCGCGCTCGTCGACGTGCTGGTCTACGGCCACCGGCGGGTGCAGACGCACGATCTGGTGAGCTTCGAGCACCGCGTGGGGCCCGAGCTCGCCGGACAGCGCCTCGACGTCGCGCTCGCGAAGCTCGAGCCCGGTCTGTCGCGCGCGCAGGTGCGGCGGCTCGTGGAGTCCGGCGAGGTCACGGTCTCGGGCGCGGCGGCGAAGCCGGCGCACCGCCTGAAGCTCGGCGAGCGGATCGCCGGGAGCGTGCCCGCGCCGGAGCCGGTGGACGTGGCGGCCGAGGAGCTGCCGCTCGTCGTCTTGTTCGAGGACCCCGACGTGATCGTGATCGACAAGCCCGCGGGTCTCGTCGTTCATCCGGCGCCCGGCCACGCTGGTGGAACGCTCGTGAACGCGCTCCTTCACCACTGCCGGGATCTCTCCGGGATCGGCGGGGAGCTGCGCCCCGGCATCGTGCACCGGCTCGACAAGGACACCTCGGGAGTGCTGGTCGTGGCGAAGAACGACCGCGCGCACCGCAGCCTCGCAGCGCAGTTCAAGGCGCACACGGTCGAGCGCGAGTACCTGGCGCTGGTGCGCGGCGCGCCGCGCGCGGCGAGCGGAAAGGTCGACGCCGCGATCGGCCGCCATCCCACCGACCGCAAGCAGGATGAGCACGCGCGCGAAGCGCGGCCGCGCCGGCGGTGACGCACTTCAAGGTCGAAGAGAAGCTGCGCGGGGCGACACTGTTGCGCGTACGGCTCGAGACCGGCCGCACCCACCAGGTTCGCGTGCACCTGGCGTCGATCGGCCTGCCGGTGCTGGGCGATCCCGTCTACGGCGGCGGCCGCGCCGCGGCGGCCGAGCTCGGACTCAGCCGGCAGGCGCTGCACGCGGCCCGGCTCGGCTTCGTCCACCCGGCGACCGGCGAGACGCTGCGCTTCGCGTCGCCCCTGCCCCCCGATCTCGCCGCGGCGCTGGCGAGGCTGCGCTGATGTTCGAGCGAGCCAGGAGCCTCGACGCGCTCGGCATCGAGCACGGCTTTGGCGGGCGTCGGCTCCCTCGCGGCCGCGAAGTTCCCGTTCACGCGCGCGAAGCAGGTGCACGGCACCGCGCTGGCGCGCGCGCCGTTCGCGGCAATGCCCGAAGCCGACGCGGTGTGGACCGCTGCGCCCGGGGTCGCCGTCGGCGTCGTCACCGCCGACTGCGTGCCGATCCTGCTGGCCGATCCGCGCGGGCGCTTCGTCTGCGCGATCCACGCCGGCTGGCGCGGCAGCGCAGCGAAGATCGCATCGCGGAGCGTACGCGCGCTGTGCGCTGCCACGAAGACGCGGCCGGCGGATCTCGTCGCCGCGATCGGCCCGCACATCGGCGCCTGCTGCTACGAGGTCGACGAGCCCGTCCTGCAGGCGATCCCCGAGCGCAGCGTGTTCACCCCGGCCGACCGCCCCGGCCACGCCATGCTCGACCTGTTCGCGCTGAACCGCCTGCGCCTCGTCGGCGCGGGCGTCCCCGCCCGCGCGATCGAGCGCGTGGGCGGCTGCACGCTGTGCGACCCGAGCCACCGCTACGCCAGCTACCGCCGCGACAAATCCAAGGGCCAGATGCTCCACTTCATTCGCGTCCGGTGACCTTCGCTCGCCTGCGGCCCTCGCTTCGGCCTCCCCGCTCAATTTCGTCCAGACGGTTCCCGAAGAGTTCCGCGTCTCTCCCCGCCCGACTTCACTTCGGATGAACCTCAGCGATCTCAAGACGAAGAGCGCGAGCGACCTCGCGGCGCTCGCTGCGGCGGCTGGCGTCGACGCGAGCGGCGGCCTGCGCAAGCAGGAGCTGATCTGCGCGCTGCTCTCGCACTACGTCGCGAACGACGTGGAGATCGCGGCCTGCGGCGTGCTCGAGAAGCTGCCCGACGGCTACGGCTTCCTGCGCTCGGCCGACGCCAGCTACCTGCCCGGACCCGACGATGTGTACGTCTCCGCGGGGCAGATCCGCCGCTGCAACCTGCACACGGGCGACACCGTCTCCGGCCCGATCCGCGCGCCCAAGGAAGGCGAGCGCTACTTCGGGCTGCTCCGCGTCGACCAGGTGAACTCGGCCGCACCCGACGACGCGCAGCGCCGGATCCCCTTCGAGTCGCTCACTGCGCTCTACCCGGACCGGCGCTTCGCGCTGGAGACCGCGCGCGAGAAGCTCTCGACCCGGGTAGTCGACCTGATCGCGCCGATCGGGAAGGGCCAGCGGGCGTTGATCGTCTCGCCGCCGAAGGCCGGCAAGACCATGCTCCTGCAGGACCTCGCCAACGCGATCACCGCGAACCACCCCGACGCGACCGTGATCGTGCTGCTCATCGACGAGCGCCCCGAGGAGGTCACCGACTTCCAGCGCCACGTGAAGGCCGAGGTGGTCGCATCGACCTTCGACGAGCCCGCGACCCGCCACGTGCAGGTCGCCGACATGGTGCTCGAGAAGGCCAAGCGGCTGGCCGAGCACAAGCGCGACGTGGTGATCCTGCTCGACTCGGTCACCCGGCTCGCCCGCGCCCACAACGCGGTCGTCCCCCACTCCGGGAAGATCCTGTCGGGCGGCGTGGACGCGAATGCGCTCCACAAGCCCAAGCGCTTCTTCGGCGCGGCGCGGAACATCGAGCAGGGCGGCAGCCTCACCATCGTGGGCACGGCCCTGGTCGACACCGGCTCGCGCATGGACGAGGTCATCTTCGAGGAGTTCAAGGGCACCGGGAACTGCGAGATCCACCTGGACCGCAAGCTCGCCGACCGGCGGACCTACCCCGCGATCGACCTCAACAAGAGCTCCACCCGGCGCGAGGAGCTGCTCCTGGACCCCGCCACCCAGAACCGGATGTGGGTCCTGCGCAAGCTCCTGGCCCCCCAGAGCACGATCGACTCGATGGAGTTCCTGATCGACAAGATGAAGGCCACGGACTCGAACGCCCAGTTCCTGGCTTCCATGAACCAGTAGACAGACGGGGTCCGCGGCACTATCGTGCGCGGTCCCATGAAGCCGGACATCCACCCCGAATACAAGCTGGTCCGCGTTCACTGCGCCTGTGGGAACGAGTTCATCACGCGCTCGACCGCGAACGAGATTCGCGTCGAGATCTGCTCGAACTGCCATCCGTTCTTTACCGGCAAGCAGAAGATCGTGGACACGGCCGGCAAGGTGGATCGCTTCCGCCGCCGCTACGAAAAGAAGCAGTAGCGCCCCTCCGCCTCGCCCCTCCCCGCCGGGTCCGTCGTGGCTAACCTGTCCCGAACGGAACACCCATGTTCGAGCGGATCGCTGAAATCGAGGCGCGCTACCAGGAGCTCGAAGACGGGCTCGGCAGGCCGGAGCTCGCCCGCGATCCGGCCAAGCTGCGCGAGCTCTCGCAGGAGCTGGCGGCGCTGCGGGAGCTGGTCGAGACCTACCGCGACTGGAAGCGCGTCTCGGCGTCGGTCGCCGAGAACGAAGAGCTCGCGAACGACGGCGACGTCGAGATCCGCGAGATGGCCAAGGGCGAGCTGCCGGAGCTGCGCGCCCGCCGCGAGGCGCTCGAAGCCGCGCTGAAGAAGCTCCTCCAGCCGCGCGACCCGCGCGACCAGAAGAGCGTCGTGATCGAGATCCGGCCCGGCACCGGCGGCGACGAGGCGTCGATCTTCGCGAACGACCTGTTCCGCATGTACACGCGCTACGCCCAGGGCAAGAAGTGGGGCGTCGAGATCATGACCCTGACCGAGACCGAGACCGGCGGCGCGCGCGAGGTGATCGCGAGCGTCTCGGGCCAGGGCGTGTACGGCCGGCTCAAGTACGAGAGCGGCGTGCACCGCGTCCAGCGCGTGCCGGTCACCGAATCGCAGGGCCGCATCCACACGTCCACAGCGACGGTGGCGGTGCTGCCCGAGGCGGACGTCGCGGACATCGAGATCGACGAGAAGGACCTGCGCATCGACCGCTTCCGCGCGGGCGGCCCGGGCGGCCAGAGCGTGAACACCACCGACTCGGCGGTCCGGGTCACGCACATCCCGACGGGTTTGGTCGTCCAGTGCCAGGACGAGAAGTCGCAGCACAAGAACAAGGCCAAGGCGATCAAGGTCCTGCGCGCGCGCCTGCTCGACCTCGAGCAGAGCCGGCTCGACTCCGAGCGCGCCGCCGAGCGCAAGGGCCAGATCGGCACGGGCGACCGCAGCGAGCGCATCCGCACCTACAACTTCCCGCAGAACCGCGTGACCGATCACCGCGCGCAGGTCACCCTGCACCAGCTCGACCGCGTGATGGAGGGCGAGCTCGACGAGCTGATCGAGGCGGTCGCAACGACCCTCGAGGCCGAGAAGCTGCAAGAGGCGCAGGCATGAGCGCCCCGCAGCAGTGGACGACGCTTGCGCTCGTGCGCTGGACCGCGGACTTCTTCAAGCAGCACGAGGTCCCGCAGGCCGCGCCTCGACGCCGAGATCCTGCTCGCACACGTCCTGGGCGGCACGCGCATGGACCTCTACCTCGCTTTCGAGAAGCCGCTCACGGAGGCGGAGCGCGGGCGCTACCGCGAGCTGGTGCGGCGCCGCGCCAAGGAGCGCGTGCCGGTCGCCTACCTCATCGAGCGCCGCGAGTTCTGGTCGCTGCCCTTCCGCGTCACTCCCGACGTGCTGATTCCGCGGCCCGAGACCGAGACCCTGGTGAAGGTCGCGCTCGACCTGAAGCCGCGCCGGGCGCTCGAGCTGGGCGTGGGCTCGGGCTGCATCAGCGCGGCGCTGCTGCGCGAGCTGCCCTCGCTCGAGATCGTGGCGGTCGACGTCTCGGCCGCGGCGCTCGAGCTGGCCCGCGAGAACCTGGCGGCGCTGGGCGTCCTGGACCGGGTCCAGCTCGTCCTGGCCGACGGCCTGGCGGACGTCACGGGTGCCTTCGACCTGGTGGTCTCGAATCCGCCCTACGTCGAGACCGGGGCGCTCGCGGGCCTGGCCCCCGAGCTGCGCCACGAGCCCCGGCTCGCGCTGGACGGCGGGCCCGACGGGCTCGCCGCGATCCGCCAGCTCTGCGCCGAGGCGCCGGCCCGGCTCGAGCGGCCGGGGGCATTGGTCCTGGAGCTCGGCATGGGCCAGGCCCCTGTGGTCTCGGAGCTACTGCGCGCCGCGGGCGCAGCCGAAGTGGAAGCGTTCGACGACTTGGCCGGGATCCCGCGCGTGGTTCTCGGCCGCTTTGCGGAGACTGGCTGATGGATCAATTCCGGATCGAGGGGGGCGTGCCGCTGCGCGGCGAGGTGGGCGCGAGCGGCTCGAAGAACTCCGCGCTCGCGCTGATGGCGGCGGCGCTGCTGACCGACCGCCCGTTCACGCTCGCCAACGCCCCGCGCGTCCGGGACCTCGAGACGATGCTCAAAATCCTCGACGGCCTGGGCGTGCGCGGCGGCTGGGACTCGGACGGCGTGCTGTGCATCGAGGGCGGCGCGCCCGCCGAGATCGAGGCGCCCTACGACCTGGTCCGCACCATGCGCGCGTCGTTCATGGTGCTCGGCCCCTTGCTCGCGCGCTGCGGCCACGCGCGCGTATCGCTCCCCGGCGGCTGCGCGATCGGCGCACGGCCCGTCGACCAGCACCTGAAGGGCATGGCGGCGCTCGGCGCGAAGATCGAGCTCGAGGGCGGCTACGTCGAGGCGCGCGCCAGCCGGCTGCGCGGCGCGCGGATCAGCTTCGACGTGCGCACCGTGAACGGCACGCAGAACGTGCTGATGGCGGCGTGTCTCGCCGAGGGAGTGTCCGAGCTCGAGAACGCCGCCTGCGAGCCCGAGGTCCTCGAGCTCATCACCGTACTGCGCGCGATGGGCGCGCGCATCGACCAGGCGAGCTCCGAGCACCTGATCGTGCAGGGCGTGCCGAGCCTGGGCGGCGTGAATCACACCGTCGCGGGCGATCGCATCGAGGCGGGCACTCTGCTCGCCTCGGCGGCGATGCTCGAGGGCGGCGACGTGAAGGTCACCGGCATCGTTCCCGAGCACAACAACGTCGTGCTCGAGAAGTTCCGCGAGGCCGGGCTCGACGTGGAGGTGGGCGAGGACTGGGCGCGCGTGCGCCGCCCGGCAGCCTTTCGCGGCCTGCGCGTGAAGACCGCCCCGTTCCCCGGCTATCCGACCGACATGCAGGCCCAGATCATGGCGCTGATGACCCAGGCGCAGGGCGTCTCGGCGATCAGCGAGAACATCTTCGAGAACCGCTTCATGCACGTGCCCGAGCTCGTGCGGCTGGGCGCCGACATCGAGATCGAAGGCAAGACCGCGCTCGTGAACGGCCCTGCGCGGCTGTCGGGCGCGCCCGTCATGGCCACCGACCTGCGCGCCAGCGCGTGTCTCGTCCTGGCCGGGCTGGCGGCGTCGGGTGAGACGCGCGTGCGCCGCGTGTACCACATCGACCGCGGCTACGAGCGGATCGAGGAGAAGTTCGCGCGGCTGGGCGGCCGGATCCGCCGCGAAGCGGAGTAGCCGTGGCGGCGCTCGAGACTCTCGACACGCGAGCGCCCGACTTCGAGGCGCGCTTCGCGCGGCTCGAGAACCGGCGCGAGCACACGCGCGCGGAGCTCGAGGAGCGGGTCGCGGAGGTGATCGCCGACGTGCGCGCGCGCGGCGACGCCGCGGTGCTCGACGCGATCCTCCGCTTCGACGGCTACCGCCTGCAGGCGAGCGAGCTGCGCGTCGACCCAGCGGAGATCGCGGGCGCCGAGGCGAAGCTCCCGCGCGACGACGCGGCCGCGCTCGCGCTCGCCGCCGAGCGGGTGCGCGAGTTCCACGAGCTGCACGTGCCGCGCAGCTGGGACGAGGCCAAGGTCGGGCAGCGGCTCGGCCAGATCGTGCGGCCGATCGGCGCGGTCGGGATCTACGTGCCGAGCGGGGTCGCGCCGCTCGCCTCGACGACCCTCATGCTGGGCATTCCCGCAGCCGTCGCCGGCGTGCCGACCCGGCAGGTGGCGAGCCCGGGCCGCGAGATCCACCCCGCAGTCCTGTTCGCAGCGAAGCTCGCCGGCGTCACGGCCTTCTACAGGGTGGGCGGCGTGCAGGCGATCGCCGCCTTCGCCTACGGCACCGAGAGCATTCCCGCGGTCGACAAGATCGTCGGCCCGGGCAGCGCCTACACCCAGGAGGCGAAGCGCCAGGTCTTCGGCCAGGTGGCGATCGACTCCGAGGCCGGGCCGAGCGAGGTCCTGATCATCGCCGACGCCGACGCGAACGCGGAGTACGTCGCCGCCGACCTGCTCGCGCAGGCCGAGCACGACGAGCGCGCGGGAGTCGTCCTCGCCACGCCCAGCGAAGCGCTCACTCGCGCGGTGTCCTCGGCGCTCGACCGCCAGCTCATCTCGCTGCCGCGCGCGGCCATCGCACGGAAGTCGCTCGCCGCGCACAGCGCGCTGATCGTGACCCGCGACCTGGATCAGGCCTGCGAGATCGCCAACCGCTACGCGGCCGAGCACCTCCAGATCTGCACCCAGGATCCCGAGCGCTGGCTGCCGCGGATCGAGAACGCGGGCGCGATCTTCCTGGGCGAGCTCTCGCCCGTCCCGATCGGCGACTACACGGCCGGCCCGAGCCACGTGCTTCCCACCGGGGGCACCGCGCGCTTCTTCTCGGTGGTGAGCGTCGAGGATTTCCAGCGCCGGATGAGCCGCATCGAGATCGGCAACCCGGTCTTCGAGCGCCTCGCCCTGGCCGGCAGCCGGCTGGCCCGGCTCGAGGGCCTCGAGGGCCACGCCCGCGCGCTCGAGATCCGGCTCGCCCCGGCCCGGCGCCGGGTGGACCCGAAGCCTTAGATCGGGTTCCTTATCGCCCCCCGATTCGCACCCCCTCCCAGGAGTAGCCCCATGGACCGCCAAGCCACGGTAGAGCGCCGCACCCGCGAGACGGACATCTCGGTCGAGCTGCGGCTCGACGGCTCGGGCGAGGCCCACGTCGAGACCGGCATCCCTTTCTTCGACCACCTGCTGGACTCGTTCGCCCGCCACGGCCTGTTCGACCTGCGGGTGCGGGCCAAGGGCGACCTCCACGTCGACCAACACCACACCGTCGAAGACGTGGGCATCGTGCTGGGCCAGACGCTCCGCAAGGCGATCGGTGACGGGGCGGGTCTGCGCCGCTTCGGCTCGGCCCGGATCCCGATGGCCGATGCCCGGATCACCGTCGACCTCGACCTGTCGAACCGGCCCTACCTGGTCTACCGGGTCGAGCTGCCGCGCGACTGGGTCGGGAACTTCGACGCGGCGCTGGTCGAGGACTTCCTGTACGCGTTCTGCACGAACGGCGGCGTGGACCTGCACGTCGAGAAGTCGTACGGGCACAACGTCCACCACGTCGTGGAAGGCATCTTCAAGGGGCTCGGCCGCGCGCTCGACGCGGCGACGACCGTCGACCCGCGCATCAAGGGCGCCCTCTCGACCAAGGGCTCGCTGTGAGCTCGCGCGGCCGGGTCGTCCTCGTCGACTACGGGATGGGGAACCTCGGCAGCGTGGCCCGGGCGTTCGGACGCATCGGCTGCGAGGTGGTGACCAGCGGGTCGGCAGCCGGGCTGCGCGCCGCGGACCGGATCGTGCTCCCGGGGGTCGGCTCGGCGCGCGACACGATGGCCGCGCTGCGCGGCAACGGGCTCGATGACGCTGTGCGCGCGCACATCGCCGCGGGGCGCCCGTACCTCGGGATCTGCCTGGGTTTGCAGGTACTGCTCGAGGTCGCGGACGAGGGCGGGCTCGGCCCTTGCCTCGGCGTCATCCCGGGACGGGTCGAGCGCTTCCCGGACTCGCTCGGCCTGGCCGTCCCGCACATGGGCTGGAACTTCGTGAAGCCCGAGCGGCCCCACCCGGTGATCGCGGAGGACTACTTCTACTTCGTCCACGGCTACCGCGCGACGGCGGTTCCTGACGCGGACGTCCTCGCGCGCACCGACTACGGCGAGCGCTTCGCGTCCGCGATCGGGCGCGGCTCGTGCGTGGCCGTCCAGTTCCACCCCGAGAAGAGCCAGCGCGCCGGCCTCGAGCTCCTCGAGCGCTTCTGCGCTTGGCGGCCGTGACGCGCCACGCCGCCGCAGTCTGCGCCGCCCTCCTCGCCATGGCCTGCGCCGCCCCGATCCGCACCGAGCGCTACCAGGTCGATCCGCCGGTCAGCGTCCGGAAGATCGCCGTGGTCCCGGTCGTGGCCGATCCGCTGCTCGGCAGCCTGGTTCCCACCGAGGCGCCCGGCTTCGTGACCAGCCAGCTCCTCGATCTGTTGAAGGCGCAGGGGGGCCTCCAGCTCGTGGAGGGAGGGGGTGCGGACGCGAGCCTGGGGGGGCAGATCCGGCGCTGGACCCAGCGCGAGGGGAGCACGACGGGAGTGCGCCGGCCGGCCTCGGTCTGGCTCGTCCTCGAACTCACCGACCGCGACGGGCGCGTCATCTGGAACGGCGTCTACGAGGAGACCCAGCCCCCCCTGTCGGAGGATCTCCTGTCGCTCTCCCGGGCGTGGGAGCGCGGCTTCCGCTGGGTGACGGCGGAGGAGCTGGCCGAGTACGGGCTGCGCGAGCTGGTCGACGACCTGGCGCGGGAGGCCGAGTCGTGGAGCTGATCCCGTCCATCGACCTCCGCGGCGGGCGCGTCGTCCGGCTGGAGCAGGGCGACTACGCGCGCGAGACCATCTATGACGCGGACCCGGTCGAGCAGGCGCGCCGCTTCGCCGCGGCCGGGGTTCGCCGGATCCACGTCGTGGACCTCGATGCTGCGCGCGACGGCGGCGTCGGGAATGGCGGGGTGGTGCGAGCGATCCTGGCTGCAGTCCCGAAGACGCCCGTTCAGGTCGGAGGCGGCATGCGCTCGCGCGAGCGGATCGACGCGGCCCTCGACGCAGGAGCGGATCGAGTCGTGATCGGCACGGCTGCGCTGGAAGATCCGGAGCTCCTGCGCGAGGTCGCAGGGCGATATCCCGGCCGGGTGGTGCTCGGGCTCGACACCAAGGGCGGGAAGGTCGCGACCCGCGGCTGGCGCGAGGTCACGGCGCGGACGCCCGCAGACGTCCTGGCCGAGCTCGGCGCGCTCCCGCTCGCAGCCCTGCTCTACACCGAGATCGGGCGCGACGGGCTGCTTGCTGGGTCCGGATGTCGAGGGCACCGCGGCGCTCGCCCGCAGCACCGCGATCCCGGTCCTCGCGTCGGGCGGCGTCGGGAAGCTCGACGACCTGGTGCACCTGGCCGAGACGCGCGTCATCGCGGGAGCGATCGTCGGCCGCGCGCTGTACTCGGGCGCGATCCAGCTCGAGGTCGCGCTCGCGAGGCTCGCGGCATGCTGACCAAGCGCATCATCCCCTGCCTCGACATCAAGGACGGGCGCGTCGTGAAGGGCGTCCAGTTCGTCGACCTCACCGACGCGGGCGACCCGGTCGAGGTCGCCGCTGCCTACGACGCGCAGGGCGCCGACGAGCTCTGCTTCCTCGACATCAACGCCTCGCACGAGCAGCGCGGCACGATGATCGAGCTGGTCGCGCGCATCGCCGATCGCCTGACGGTGCCGTTCTCGGTGGGCGGGGGGGTGCGCTCGCTCGACGACGTCCGGGCGCTGCTCCGCGCCGGCGCCGACAAGGTCTCGGTCAACTCCTCGGCGATCGGCCGGCCGGAGCTGATCGCCGAGACCGCCGAACGGCTTGGCTCGGCGAACCTGATCGTCGCGATGGACGTGCGCCGCCGCGACGCCGCCGACGCGCGCCGCGGCTGGGAAGTCTTCAGCCACGGCGGCCGCCGCCCGACCGGCCTCGACGCGCTCGAGTGGGTGAGGCGCGTGGAGGCGCTCGGCGCCGGCGAGATCCTGCTCACCAGCATGGACCGAGACGGAACGCGCGACGGCTACGACCTCGAGCTCACGCGTGCGGTCAGCCGCGCGGTGAAGATTCCCGTGATTGCCTCGGGTGGCGCGGGCACGCTCGAGCATCTCTACGAGGGACTCGACGACTCGCCGCGCGGCGGCGCAGCGTCGGCCGTGCTGGCCGCGAGCATCTTCCACTTTGGTGTGTATAGGGTGCCCGAGGCCAAGGAATACCTGGCGGCACGCGGCGTTTTGGTCCGGCCTTTCAGGGGCTCCTTGATCTGAATTGGCCCGACCAATCGCTCTTTTCGCGGCAAGTGTGGCGCAGCTTGTTGCGCGTCGCGAAAACCGTGTGCTAGGTTGTGCACCCGTTCGGTCCACGCGTAAGTACTTGGATTAGAAAGAATTTTGGCGCGACGCGAAAACCCGATCGAGCACCCGGCCAAGCGTGTCGGTGAGGCTGGGTGGCGACTCGGGGGGAGCGCGTAGACCGAAGCAGCTAGGTTCATCCCCCCGCGATCGCAGGGCACCTGCTCGCGCGGTCTACACATCGAGTTCACAGGGCCCGAGGGCCCAAAGCAGGAACGAGGGAGAGCGTTTGCCTGGCGTGAAGCTGAAGGAGAACGAGTCCTTCGAGAGCGCTCTGAAGCGCTTCAAGAAGCAGTGCGAGAAGGCCGGCCTCATGTACGAGCTCCGCAAGCGTGAGCACTACGAGAAGCCGAGCGTTCGCCGGAAGAAGAAGGCGCTCGCCGCGCGCAAGCGCGCGTTGAAGAAGCTGAAGGCCGCCTACTGATGTCGGGCCCGGGCAAACAAAGCTCGGGCCTGTTTGTTTCGTGGTCCTGAACCAGTCCTGAACGTTTGGTCGGTCTCGGAGCGAGGGACGAGTGGGTCGAATCCCCGATCAGGTCGTTACGGAGATCCGCGAACGCGCGGACATCGTGTCGGTAGTCGGCCGCCACGTCACGCTGCGCAAGCAGGGAAACCGGCACTGGGGGCTCTGCCCCTTTCACGACGAGAAGACGGCCTCCTTCCAGGTCCACGAGGACAAGCAGATCTTCTATTGCTTCGGCTGCCACGCAGGCGGTGACGTGTTCGCATTCCGCATGAAGCAGGACGCGCTCGACTTCCCCGATGCCGTGCGCGCCCTGGCGCGCGAGCTCGGGATCGATATCCCGGAAGCCGGCGGCGAAGAGAGCCAGGCCGGCGCCGCCTACCGCGCGAACGACGCCGCCTGCTCCTTCTTCCGGACGGAGCTGCGCGGCCCCAACGGCGCTGCGGCGCGCAAGTACCTCGCCGAGCGCGGCGTCGACGAGGAGCTGATCGACCGCTTCCGGATCGGCTACGCGCCGCCGAGCTGGGACGCCCTGGTCAGCCACCTGCGCCGCGCCCGCATCGCGACCGCCGATGCGGAGACAGCGGGGCTCGTCGCGCGCCGGCAGAACGGCGACGGCCACTACGACCGCTTCCGCGGCCGGGTCGTGTTCCCGATCAGCGAGCCCAGCGGCCAGATCGCCGGCTTCGGCGGGCGCGCGATGGGCGACGACACGCCGAAGTACCTGAACTCGCCCGAGTCGCCCGTCTACAAGAAGAACCGGACCTTGTTCGGGCTCGGGCAGGCGCTGGACGCGATCCGCGCGAGCGGCCGGGTCATCGTGGTCGAGGGCTACTTCGACCTCCTCGCGCTGCACCGCGCCGGTCTGCACGAGGTGGTGGCGCCGTGCGGGACCGCGCTCACCCAGAACCACGCCCACCGCCTGCGCCGCTACGCCGAAGAGGTCGTGCTCCTGTTCGACGGCGATGCGGCGGGCCAGTCGGCGGCCGAGCGCTCGCTGCCCATCCTGCTCGCCGAGGGGATCCGCGTGCGCGCGGCGTTCCTCCCGCTCGGCGAGGATCCCGACACCTTGCTCGCGAAGTCGGGTGTTCCCGCGCTCCGCGCCTGCGTCGACAGCGCCGTCCCACTCCTCGATCACCTGATCGAGCGGGCGCTGAAGGACGCCGCCGGGCACGGTACCGCCTGGGCGGCGTCGGACGCCGCCCGCAGCCTCGCGCCCTACCTGCGCGCGCTCACCGATCCGGTCGAGCGCGCGTCGTACATCCGGCAGCTGTCGAGCCAGCTCGAGATCCCGCCGGCCGCGCTCGACGAAGCGCTGCGCCAGGACAAGGCCGCGTCCGGACGCCCGGCGCCCAGGCCGGCAGCGCCAGCCGTCACCCTGGAGCTTCCGCCCGCCGAGCGCGCGCTCGTGGCAGCGCTGGCGGCGCACCCCGATCTGCATCCGTCGTTCGGGGAGCTCGACTTCGCCTGGATCGCACCGGGTCCGGGCCGCGAGCTCCTCGGGCGCCTGCTCGACGCGTCGCGCGAGCACGGCCGCGGTGCGGTGGCGCAGCTGCTCTCCTCCGACCAGGAGCCGCTCTCCGCCGAGCAACATGCGCTCTTGCTGCGCCTGTGTGCGGAGCCCGGCCTCGAGGCGGCGAGCGCCGCCGCGCGCAGCATCTCCGACTGCATCGCGGTGCTCGAGATCGCGGCGCTCTCGCGCGCGAAGCGCGAGCTCGAAAAACGGCGCGAATCCTGCACGGATGCAGGCGCGCGCAACGACCTAGATGAAGAGATCCAGCGGATCGTGACGAGGCGACTCGATCGCGAGAAGCAGGTACGGCAGGTCTAACCTTTTTTTCCCAAGTCTGGCCGAGGAGTTCCCCCCCAATGGCGCCAACCAAGACTCCCAAGATTCCCTCGTCGAAGCGCAACTCGTCCGCAGCTCCGCCGCTGCCGCCGATCGCACTGAAGAACGGGCTCGCAAAGCCCGAGCGGAAGAGCGCGAACGGCTCGAACGGGAAACGCTTCGGCCGTGCGACGCACAACGGTGTCGCGAACGGCCATCAGCCGAGCTTCCGGCAGCTCTTGCGCAAGTCGAAGGAGCTCGGCTTCGTCGAGGGCGCCGACCTCCTGAAGGTCCTGCCCGACCATCTGCTCGCGGTGCCCGAGCGGCTCGAGGAAGTGCTCGAGCTGTTCCGCCGCCATTCCGTCGCGGTGCGCTCGTGGCAGGCGCCCGTCATGATGCGCAAGCCCGAGACGCGCCGGCGCCCGTCGGGCCCCGAGGAAGTCGAGGGCTTCCGCTCGAACGACCCCGTTCGCGTGTACCTGCGCGAGATGGGCGCGGTCTCGCTGCTCACCCGCGAGGGCGAGGTCGAGATCGCCAAGCGCATCGAGGCCGGCGAGAACGCCGCGCTGGCCGAGATCCTGAAGTCGCCGATCGCCGCCGAGAAGCTGCTCGCGTTCGGTGACGAGATCCGCCGCGGCAAGCGCGAAGTGAAGGACATGTTCCCGCCGATCGCCGACGGCGAGGTCGAGACGCTCGACGACAAGAAGGGTAAGCTCCTGCAGGCGTTCACCGCGCTGCGCCGCTCGCAGAGCGACGTCTCGCGCCGCGTGCGCGTGCTGTCGAACGCGCGCACCAGCCGCGACACCCGCGCGCGGCTCGAGGCCGAGGTCGACGAGATCCGCCTGCGCAACGCGCAGCGGATCCGCGAGACCGGGATCCTGAAGGAGTCGATCTACTCGCTCGCCGACGAGATCAAGCTCTACGTCGAGGCGATCGAGGAGCAGGAGCGCGTGATCGCTGGGATCCTCGCGCCGTTCGGCCTCCGCCGCGCCGACGAGTTCCTGTCGCTCGCGGAGCAGTCGCGCCGCCGCTCGATGCCGGGCAAGAAGGCCCTCATGCAGCTGCGCGGCGATCCCGAGGCCGTGCTCGTCGCCGAGAAGGACGTGCTCGCGGTCCAGCGCCGCATCCAGACCATGGAGCACGAGTCGCGCTGTACGCTCGCCGAGGCGCGCCAGTCGCTGGTGCAGTTCAGCATCGCCAAGGAGCGCGCCGGCCGCGCGAAGAGCGAGCTGATCGAAGCGAACCTGCGCCTGGTCGTGTCGATCGCCAAGAAGTACACGAACCGCGGGCTGCAGTTCCTGGACCTGATCCAGGAAGGCAACATCGGCCTGATGAAGGCGGTCGACAAGTTCGAGTACCAGCGCGGCTACAAGTTCTCGACCTACGCGACGTGGTGGATCCGCCAGGCCATCACGCGCGCCATCGCGGACCAGGCGCGCACGATCCGCATCCCCGTCCACATGATCGAGACGATGAACAAGCTGGTGCGCGCGCAGCGCTACCTGGTTCAGAAGCTCGGCCGCGAGCCCGCGCCCGAAGAGATCGCGGAAGAAATGGAGATGCCGCTCGAGAAGGTGCAGATGGTGCTCAAGATCGCGAAGGAGCCCATCTCCCTCGAGACGCCGATCGGCGAGGACGAGGACAGCCACCTGGGCGACTTCCTCGAGGACAAGAAGCGCCCGTCGATCACCGACGAGGTGATCCAGCGCAACCTCGCCGCCCACACGCGCAAGGTGCTCTCGACGCTCACGCCGCGCGAGGAGAAGGTGCTGAAGATGCGCTTCGGCATCGGCGAACGGTCGAACCACACGCTGGAAGAAGTCGGCCAGGACTTCGCGGTCACGCGCGAACGCATCCGCCAGATCGAGGCGAAGGCGCTGCGGAAGCTGCGCCATCCGTGCCGAGCTCGGGTGCTGCGCGCGTTCGTGGACTGAGCGAGCGCGGCAGCGCGCGCGTAGCAGGCTAGCTGTGCGATGGCGTGACGGGCTTCGCCCGCGCTCCCGCTTAAGGGACGCGCGGGACTACCCGAGAATCCTCGTATGCGAAGGGGATTTCTCGCGTTTCTCGCGTGCGGGCTGTGGGCGTGTGCGACGGCCGTGGGCCCCGAGGCGAAGCTGGCGCCGCTGTGGAAGCCCGTCGCACTCGGAGCCGACGCCAACCGCTTGAAGATCGAGCCGCTGAACTCGGTGGCGCGGCTGGGCGAGACTGCGCACCTGCGCGTTCTGTCCACTCAGACTGCGACCGCCGACTGCAAGACCGCCGACGGCGAGGTGCTCGGCGGCGACGCCGAAGGGCTCGCGATCCCGTCGCCGTCGCTCGCGGCGCCGGTCGAGATCGTGTGCAAGGTCGGCGGGGCGACCGCGCGTGCGCAGGTCACCTTCACGGACTCCCGCACGCTGCCCGTCGCCGACCCGTATGCGGGCGGTGTCGCGCTGTTCAAGCTGCGCGCGCTCGACAAGCCGTGGAAGGCGCCGGTCGGGCGCAAGTCGCTCGGGCTCGACACGCTCGACTCCAAGCTCGACCTGCTCGGCGCAGTGGCGCTGCCCGCGTTCCCCTTCGACCGGACCGGCACGCGCGACGCCGTGGGGCTCGGACTGTGGGTCGTGATCGCGATCCCCGAGGCCGTGAACTACTACCAGGCCGTGTCGTGGATCCGGGCCGACGCCGACGTCTACGCGGAGAGCTACCTGCCCGAAGACGCGGCGTTCCTCACGGTTCGCGAGACCCCGGAGTGGCCCGCCAAGCTCGGCGAGGTGACCCGGGTCGTCGATCTCGATTCGGATGCGTACAAGAAGGAGACGCGGCTGGCGAGCAAGCGCGCGATGCCCACGCAGGCGAGCCCCGACCTCACCGCGATCGGCGCGCCGCAGGTGTGGACCGAAGAGCAGGGCGATGGCGTGCGACTCGCGGTGATCGACACCGGCGTCGACATCGACCACGCCGCGCTGCGCCCGAACCTCGTCGACAAGGTGAGCGAGCGCGCCGGCAACGACTTCGACGGCAACGGTGTGCCGGGCGACGAGTTCGGCGTGAACCTCGCGCACCTCGCGATCGCGCGCGGCGCCGACGGCACCCGCCTGGCGCTCGGGCTCACCACCAACGTCTCGGACTGGGCCGGCGCCGACGAGCGCACGCGGCGTGACTGGGGCCACGGCACCGCCGTGGCGTCGATCGCCGCGGGGTCGGGAGCGAATCAGAGCCGGATCGGCGTCGCCCCGCGCGCGCAGATCCTCGCCGTCGACGTGCAGGAGAACCTGCGCACGGCGCTGACCCAGCGCAACGCCGACGACCCGCGCATGCGCAACGCCGACACGAGCGGGAAGCCGCTGCGCGGCGGCTCGACCTGGGCGCGCGCGGCGGCGATCGTCTACTCCGTCGGCGAGCGCGCGCGCGTGCTCACCTGCGCGTGGCCGGGCCAGCAGCCGAACTGGATCCTGCACGACGCGCTCCTCTTCGCCGAGGACAACTGCGCGCTGCCGGTGTGCGGTCCGGGCGACGAGCCCGGTGCGAACGGCGCGTACCCCGCGCACTGGCGCGACTCCTGGCTCAAGAGGCACGGGGGCGACACGGGCGTGGTGCTCGACCCGTGGACGGGCGAAGAGCTCCCGAGCGTCCTGCTCCGGCCGCTGCGCGCGACCCTGGTCGCGGAGGTGGGTCCGACCCCGGGCACCGACGCCGATCTCGTGCTGCCCGAGCCCGGCGGCGCGCGCCTCGCCATCGACGGCGCGGTCTCGAATCCCTGGAACGACGGCACCACGATTCCCGACAAGCGCACTGCGCCGGTCACCGGCTCGGCGGGCGCGGTCGGCCTCGCCGCCGGCGCGGCCGTGCTCGTCACCGGGATGCGCCCCGACGTCGAGCCCTGGGCGATCCGCCAGGCGCTGGTCGACGGCGCGGTGAAGCTGCCCAACGGCGGCCGCGCGCTCTCGGTGCCGAACGCGCTCTCGGCGACGGGCCGGCTCGAAGAGGGCGTCTGCCGCGTGCTCCAGAAGCGGGACCCGAGCCGGGAGGCGTCACCGTCGCTGTGGCCGAAGGTGAAGATCAAGGTGAATCCCCAGAAGGAAGACGGCCAAGGCCAGGCCCCGCCCGCGAGTCCGAAGCACTAGACTGCGCGCACTCATGGGGAACCGAAGTCGAGGGGGAGCGCTCGCCGCGCTGTGGCTCGCGCTCGCTGCAGCGGCTTGCGAGACGCCGGTGCCGAGCGTGCCCGACTTCGAGCGACGCTACGGCGAGCTCTCGGGCCGGCTCTCCGAGTCGACCTTCACGGACCAGAGCACGAGCGCCGAGCAGATGAAGCTCGAGCAGCTGGCGCGCGAAGCGACGGCCGCCGCGGAGCAGGAGCTCGACCCGAACTCCGCGACGATGTTCTGGCGGCTCGCCGCGCTGTCGGCGTGGCAGAGCGGCGCGGCGGGGAGCGCGCAGCTGGAAGGGATCGTCTACAGCGGCACGGCCGCCTGCGAGCGGCTCGCACCGCCGGACTTCGGCGCGCCGGGCAACTGTTTGACGATCCGGATGACGCCGATTCGAGCCGACTACGACCGGACGAAGGCGAACGTGCTGGCGCTCCAGGCCAAGCCCAAGCCGCTCCCAGCCGCGGACGGCGCGCAGATCGCGGGCTGGTTCGACGGGCTCGAGCGCGACTTCCAGAAGGCCGACGCGCTCGGGCAACGCTTCTCGACGAGCCGAATCGATCCGGCGCAGCTCGGCGCCGTCGGCTCGGACATGAAGAAGATCGCCTGCCTGGCGCGGGCGGACAGCGAGCTCTTGCCGCAGGTGCAGGGGAACGACGCGAGCGCCGCCGCTCCCTTCGCCGCCCGGCTCGAGGCCCTGCGCACCGCTCTGCAGCCCGAGCTGCGCGACGCGCCCTGCCCGGCCCGCTAGCGGCGCAGCATCTCGGCGGTCAGCGCGTCGGCCGGGAAGAACGACTCGAGCGCGAGCTCCGCGAGCGTGATGTCGACGGGCGTGCCGAACACCGTCGTCGTGCTCATGAACGAGAGCAGCCCGCGCTCGGTCACCAGCTTGAACGGCACGGCGACCCGCGCGATCTCACTCGCGTCGTCGCGCGGCGGCGCGCCCGCGGCCCGTCCGGCACCGATCGGTGTCGGGTAGCTGCGCAGCTCGGCCATGAGATCGATCAGCACCGGGTCGGCGGTCGCGTCGATCTGGCGCTGCAGGCGCGCGAGCAGGTGCGCGCGCCACTCGGCCAGGTTCGCGATCCGCGGCGCGAGCCCGCTCGGGTGGAGCGTGAGCCGCATGACGTTCAGCGGCGGCTTCAACAGCGCGGGGTCCACGCCCGCGAGCAGCGGCGGCACGGCCTTGTTCGACGCCAGCAGGCTCCAGTGCGCGTCGAGCGCCAGCGCGGGGTAGGGCTCGTGCGCGGCGAGGATCCAGTCGACGGCGGCGCGCGCCGCGGCCAGGCTCGGATCGTCGAGCGAGCGCGCGCTGAAGCTCGGCGCGAAGCCCGCCGCGGTGAGCAGCACGTTGCGGTCGCGCAGCGGCACGTCGAGGCGCTCCGCCAGGTGCAGCACCATCTCGCGGCTCGGCTGCGCGCGCCCGGTCTCGATGAACGACAGGTGGCGGGTCGAGATGTCCGCCTCGCAGGCGAGCGCGAGCTGGCTCTTTCTCCGACGCTGGCGCCATTCGCGGAGCAGGTGGCCGATCGGGCGACGCTGGAGGTTGACGGTCGTCATGCCCCCGACAGTACCGCGGGCCGGGAAGCGCTCCCATTACCTGTCAGGTAATCGACCCGCCGCGCCCGTCAGGTCAGCTTTGCGAAGAATCGCGAGCGGCCGGACGGCCGACACCGCGAAGAGGAACGCACCATGAGCAATCCCACCGAGCTCGTCGAACGCTACCTGGCCGCCTGGAACGAACGCGACCCCGCGCGCCGGCGCGACCTGATCGCGAAGACCTACAGCGAGGACGCGGCGTACATCGACCCGCACCGCGAGGGCGTCGGCCACGCGAATCTCGCGACCATGATTCAGGCCGTGCACGACCGCTTCTCCGCCGCGTACCAGTTCCGGCTGGCGAGCGACGTCGAGGCGCACAACGGCCGCCTGCGCTTCCGCTGGGAGGCGGGCGGCACGGCCGACGCGCCGCTCCACTTCGGCGGAACGGACTTCGCAGTCGTCGCCGCCGACGGGCGCCTCGCGTCCGTCACCGGCTTCACCGACTTCGCGCCGAAGCAGAGCTAGCGACAGCCTCGGCGGCGGGGCCGTGCGAACGGCTCGCGCCGCCGAGCGCGCGGCGCGCGACTCAGTTCGACGCCGGCGCCACCGTGATCGCGACCGCCTGCGACAGGAAGATCTCCATGACGTCGCCGACCTTGATCTGGTCGAGCTTCTCCGGGTGCTTCACCTTCACGGCGAGGACGTCGCCGCTCTCGGTCCGCAAGGTCAGCGACGGCGTCTGCTTGTCGATCGACACGATCGTCGCCGTCACTCGGATGATCTCCGCGGCCATCGCGCCGGGCTTCTGACCGGCCTCCGCGGTCGCGAGGCCCGCAGCGGCCTTCGTCTCGGTGTCCGTCAGGGTGCCGGGCTTGTGAACCTCGTATGCGATCGACTGGTAGTAGGTCGCGGAGACCCGGTCGCCCACCTTCAGCTGCGGGAGGTTCTTCACCGCCTCGCTCGCCTTCACGACCAACGTGTCGCCCGACTGATCGCCCTTCAGCGTGACCAGTCGGTTGGCGAGATCGATCTTCTGGACGGTCGCCGTGCGCGTGACCTGGTTCTCTTCGTAGATGCCCGTGACGGGCTCCTTCGAGCCGTCCATCATCGAGCAGCCGGTTGGCAAGGTCAGGGCGAGGGCGCAGAGCGAGACGACGCGGAGCAGTGAGCGCATCAGAAGGCCTCCAGAATTCGAGGGTGCAGCTCGGACAAACCGAGCGCCGGACTCTATCGCACCGCCGAGATTGGTTCAGGTTGGCCGGGTTTCGACAGCCGACGAGGCAGCGTCGAGTCGAGAATGCTCAGAGTGATCCCCGTTCATGTCGCCGTTGCCGATCGCCGGGGTCGTCGTTCTGAAGGTGATCTTGAAGGCGGCGGTGAAAGGCCGGCCGATGCGGATCAGCTCGCGTCGGTTCCGCAGCTCGGCCAGAGCATCGAAGGAGGCGAGATCACCGATGGGACGATCGGACCCGATGACCTCGCCAGCTTCTCAGTGACCCAGCCGAAGATCGCTCCCAGCTCGATCTACGACGCGGCGATCAACCTGGACGCATTTATCTCGGGAACGAAGATCAATCCTCGCTTTGGCAGCCAGAACATCCAAACCGACGGCTGGATCGGAACTGACACGCCTGAGCATGCCACTGAGCTGCGGGCTGGAAACCAGGTCGCTCTTCGCCTGATTCCCCACGCCGGTTTCGGGCAGGCTGGGGTGAGTGTGGTAGCGGGTATCAACAACTTCGTCACCGCCAATCAGTTCGGGGAGACAGTCGGCGGCGGCCAGCAGAACTCCGTCTACGATGACTACGGCACGGTCGCGGGAGGTTACCGCAACGCCGCTGGAGCGAACGATGGCACCGAAAACAATGACTTCGCCACAGTTGGGGGCGGAGATTTGGATGAAGCCTTCGGCCAGTACTCAACGGTTCCCGGCGGGCTCCGCAATATCGCCGGAGGGCCCTTCAGCTTCGCAGCGGGACGCCGGGCGATCGTACGAGTACCGGTGCAGTCCGGAGACTTCGACGGTGACGAGGGCACCTTCGTGTGGGCGGACTCGCAAGACGTCGACTTCCTGTCTTCCGGCCCGAACCAGTTCCTGATCCGCGCCGCCGGTGGAGTAGGCATCGGCACCAACACACCGCAGGGCGTGCTCCAGCTCGGCAGCTCCTCCGATGCCGCGGCCGTGCGCTTTGGCAACGCCTCGAGCCGCCATCATATGATCTCCAACCGCGACTTCGTTCTGAACGCTTTCGACACCGACGGCGCGCTCAACGGCTCGGCGCTCTTCATCTTCCGCCGAAACACCACGAAGTTCGACGAGAGCGGCTTCGCCAACCTGGCGGTCCTCTCGGACGGCGGGGATCTCACGATCTTCGGCGCGACGGCCACCAAGCCTGGCGGCGGCGCGTCGCGCTCGAGCCGCCGCCGCTCTTGCCCGGAATCGCGCAGGTCTGCACGGCTGCAACGCCCCACTAGGGAGTCACTGCGCGGTGGAAGCGCGGCTCGCGCGCGTGGAGGCCGCACTCGGCATGGCGACGAGCGAGAACTAGCGGGGCAGCAGCCGCGCGAGCTCGGGGAGCTGAGTATCGAACTCCGGGCCGCGAAAGGGTGTGGGAGTAAGGGTGCCCGAATCGCCTCTCGCCTCGGATAGGCAACTAAAATTCCGAAAATTCCCTCCGAGTATTTCTTGGCCCGAATCACTGGCAGAGGGCATGTCGGGCCCGAGTCATGGCTCTGGCCTCGGATACGCAACTAAAATCCCGAATAATCCGGGCACGAATTACTCACGGCGGACCCTGGGGGCGCCTCGCAAAAATCGAGACGCGCTTCCTGCGACCAACCCGGTGTGGGTCGGCGTGGAAAGAGCGGCGGATCACGGAGCTCTGCCGCACTGTCCACGACGAGCTGATCGGGAAGATCAAGCGCGGGATGCGCGGTGAATTCCGCCGACTGAGCGACGAGGCCGATCCACTCGCCGCGCCGGCACCCGCTGGACAGGCACCGGCACGCGGCCGCCGTCTCTGCGAGGTGGTCCCGCTGATCGCAATCGGCGCGCTGCAGCGGCTCGTGCACTGAGCCGAGTCTCTGCCCTACCCTCCTGCGATGAGCTCGACAGACACCGAGGCTGCGCTGTGGCGGGCGCTCTTCGCGAAGGCTCTGGCCGAATGCGAGCGCCAGTTCGACACACTCGCCCGCTCCAACCCGATGGCGACTGCGCCGGGATCTGCTGCGGCCGTGCAGATGTCCGCCACAATCGCCGTGCCCAACCTGAAGGTGGCCGGGCTGCTGCTCGAGCAGGGCTGGTACCCGGAGTCGCGCTCTCCGGTGCGCACCTCCTGGGAGGCGACCGTCGACCTCGCCTACCTGATGCATGGCGTGAAGCGGAACGATAAGGGACGTCTCTACCTGGCGATGGGACTCCTGCGGACCCCGAACCTGCTCGGCGACTGGAGCGAGAAGAACATCGCGGAGCTTCGGCGACGGCTCGCGAAGTACGGGTACGAGCAGGCCGAACGCGAGTTCGGGAGCCACAAGGGGAAGAACGCGGACGGCCACTGGACCGGCGAGAACAAAGGAATCATTCGAGTCGCCGCCGACGACTACGTCGCCTCGAAGCTCGGCGCCGACCGGGGCAAGAACCTGATCAAGGCAACCAAGCGGGGCCTGTTCAATGTCGGCTCGACGTACGTCCATGCGGACCCTGCGGTGTGGGTCGACGTCGGCCCGATCCCGATGGCCGAGCGCATTCACCCGCGACACGATCGCGTGTCGGCAGCGCACTCGCTGGCGGCCTGCACGGCGGCGGTGATCGCGTGCATCCCGATCGCGGATCGAAATCGCGACCTCGACGCGGCGCTGTCGCTCGTCGACGAGTTCGACAAACTGATCCGCGATTGCTACGGCGATTTGGGCGGCTAGACCATGGCCACCCGCTCGCCGAAATCTAGCTCCGAGCCGCGCGCCGTCGAAACGATCGACGGGTTGGTCGCCTCGCCGAGGGAGCGCCTCGAGGTCGAGCTGAAGGGCTGGCTCGACCTCACGAGCGAGGACCACAAAGCCAACCTCGCCCAAGCGCTGCTCGCGCTCGCGAACCACGGCGGCGGGTTTATGGTGATCGGCGTTCGCGAGGTCGCGTCGCACGGCTGGGAGCCAGACCCGGGCCGGCCCGGTGACCTGTCGACCTACTCGCAGGACATCGTCAACGGCATAGTGAAGTCATACGCGGACCCGCCGTACCACTGCGACGTCGACTTCGCGACCCACACCGGCACGTCCGGGCGATTCCCAGTGATCTCCGTGCCGGGCGGCCACCGCGTGCCCATTCGCGCGAAGCGCGACGGGCCGAATGGCAAGCACGTCAAGCAGCACGCGTACTACATCCGCCGCCCGGGCCCGACGAGTGAGCAGCCGCAGTCTCCCGAGGAGTGGGACAACCTAGTTCGGCGGTGCGTGCTCGCGCACCGCGAAGAGCTGCTCGAGCAACTCCGCGTCCTGCTCTCGGGAGATGTGGGCGCTGCGGTCGACGAGGTTCCCGACGAGTTCCTGCCCTGGGTCACGGCGGCGGGGGCACGACTCCAGGAGCTGCTGAACCCTGGTTACAAGGTGCCCGAGGCGTGGAAGTACGACCTCGGACTGCAGACGTTCGCCTATCAGATTGAGGGGGACTTCCCCGAGCCGTCGCCCGCGGAGCTGAAGGAGCTGCTCGCGTCAATTCGGCAGCACACCGGATTCGGCGTCTGGCTGGTATTCCGCAACAACGAGGACTTGAAGCCGTACACGGCGGGCGACGACGTCGAAGCGTGGTTCAAGCGGGATCCCGAGGGGAGCCCGGCGATGGGAGACTTCTGGCGTGCCTCGCCCAAGGGGATGTTCTTCCTGACGCGCGGCTACGACGAGGACACCCCGGGCAAGCCCTACGGGCAGGGCACCACCATCTCGATCGAGAACACCGTGTGGACCATCGCCGAGTGTGTGCTCCACGCGGCCGAGGTCTGCCGGCGCCTCGCGGGCGATGCGGGCCGAGTTCGGTTCTCGGCGAAGTGGACAGGGCTCAAGAACCGTCACCTTCAAGTGACCCACGGCCTCCGGATCCCCCTGTCGGAGAACTACATCTCGCGCCAGGACGAGGTGTCGGAGTCGTTGTCCTTCTCGCCCGCCGAAGCGGAGGAAGCGCTGACCGCGATCGTCACGAAGCTGCTCACGCGGTTCTTTCGGAGCTTCGACTTCTTCGAGCCGCCTGCGACGCTCATCGCGCAAGAGCTGGCGAAGGTACGCGGGCGGAAGTAGCCCCATCTGGGTTGCTCCCCCGATCGCTCCCCCGCAGTGCCGATTTGCTCGGGGGAGCGCGCTTGAGGAGGCAGCGCATTTCCTAAGTACTCAGTCGCCACACCACTTGGTCGGGGCGGGCGGATTTGAACCGCCGACCTCTTGGTCCCGAACCAAGCGCGCTACCAAGCTGCGCTACGCCCCGACCGAAGCGGGGGCAGCATAGCGCTAAGGTCTGGAAATGAGCCACCCGGAGCCGGAAGCCAGGCGAGCGGCGGCGCGGTCCCCGGCCGTGACGGCGGGATTCGTCTCGCTCGGGGCGAGCGTCGCGATCCTGGCGGCGAAGTTCGTGGCTTATCTGTACACGGGCTCGATGGCGCTCCTGGCCGACGCAGCCGAGTCGAGCGTGAACGTGATCGCGGCCGCGGTGATGACCTACTCGGTCGCGGTTTCGCGGCGGCCGCCCGATGCGGATCATCCCTACGGGCACGGCAAGGCCGAGCCGCTCTCGGCCGCCGTCGAAGGGGCGCTGGTGGCGGGCGCGGCGACGTTCATCGCGGTCGAGGGTGTGCGGCGGCTGATCGCGCCGACCGAGCTCGGGCACCTGGGCGCGGGGATGCTCGTCTCGGCGCTGGCGGGGCTCGCGAACCTGGTTCTCGGCGTATACGTGCTGGCGGTCGGCCGGCGCGAGCGCTCCGAGGCGCTGCGCGCCGACGGCATCCACGTGCTCTCCGACACCGCGACCACCGCGGCCAGCATCGCGGCGCTCGTCGCCGTGCGGTGGACGGGCATCGTCGCGATCGACCCGCTCGTGGCGCTGGTGGTGGCGGGGAACCTGCTCTGGGCGGGCGCGAGGGTCGTGCGTCGCTCGCTCACCGGGCTGCTCGACAAGACGGACTTTGCGCTCCTCGAGCGGATCGCGAAGGTGCTCGAGTCGGCGCGGCGGCCGGAGTGGTGCGACATCCACCAGCTGCGCTGCCGCACCGTCGGCCGGCGCAAGCACATCGACCTGCACCTGGTGGTGCCGCGCTACTTCGCCATGGACGAGGCGCACCGGGTCGGCGACGCGCTCGAGGCGGCGCTCGGCCGCGCGCTCGAGGGCGAGGGCGATTTCGTCGTGCACCTCGACCCCTGCCGGCCGATGCACTGCAGTGGCTGCGCGATGGCGGACTGCCCCGTGCGGTCGGCGCCGCTGACCCAGCGAGTCTCCTTCGATATCCCCAGCCTGACCGAGCAGGGCCCGGTTTAGTAGGTTCTCCGGATGCCAACCCCCCGCGGCATCGAGCTCCAGCCCGACATCCCGATCTGCCAGACCGATCTGCCGCTCGACTGGTACCAGCCCGAGTTCAAGCCGTACGCCGAGGAGTACCTCGCGCTGCCGGACCGGCTGCCGGCGCACGGTGCTGCCCTGGATGGACCGCTACATCGAGCCGGCGCGCGCGGCGCTGGGGCCCGAGCTCGCGCTGCTCGCGCACTACTACATGGGCGGCGAGATCGTGAAGCTGGTCGAGCGCTACGGCGGGCTGATCGCCGACTCGTACCAGCTCGCGCGCGAGGCGGTGCTGCACCCCGAGAAGCGGATCTTCGTCGAGTCCGCGGTGCACTTCATGGCCGAGGCGATCGCGCTCCTCGCGGCCCCGCACCAGCAGGTGTGGATCACGAACCCGAAGTCCGGCTGCACCATGGAGATGATGGCCAAGGAGTTCATGATCGCGCCGCTCTTCGACAAGCTCGAGGCGCGCTACGGCGACTCACTCATGGTGATCGCGTACATGAACACGTCGGGACGCGTGAAGGCGCTGGCCGGGCGCACCGGCGGGGCGGTCTGCACCAGCTCGAACGCGGGCGCGATCATGCGCTGGGCGCGCGCGCAGGGGAAGAAGATCTTCTTCGTCCCCGACCAGCACCTGGGCCGCAACGTCGGAGCCGAGGTCGGAATCGCACCGGAGAAGATCGCGCTCGTGCCGGCGGGTCACGAGGGCGGCGATCTCTCCGACGCCGAGCTCGCGAAGCTCGACCGCGCCGAGCTCCTGCTCTGGGGCTCGTTCTGCGGCGTGCACACGATCTTCAAGCCTGCGCACGTCGCCTACTGGAAGCAGCGCGGCTACACCGTGGCGGTGCACCCCGAGTGCCCGCGCGAGGTCGTCGCGCTCGCCGACGCCTTCGGCTCGACGAGCCAGCTCTGGAAGCTCGTGCTCGACGCCCCGAGAGGCAGCCGCTTCGCGGTCGGCACCGAGGGCCACTTCGTGCGGAACCTGCGCCGAGCAGGCCGCGCTGCGCGGGAGCGAGGTCGTGCACCTCGCCGACGTGCCGGGCGACGAGGCCGCGGGCTGCGGCTGCGCGACCATGTCGCGCAACGACCCGCCGCACCTCGTCGCGCTGCTCGACCTCCTGCGCCAGGGCAAGGCGCCGGACCTGAACCGCGTGCTGCCGGGCGACGTCGTCGACGAGGTGAGCGGCGCGCGCGAGCGACTCGACCAGTCCGGTCGGGCGCGGGTCGCGCGCGAGGCGCGGCGCGCGCTCGAGCGCATGATCGAGATCACCGAGGCCAATCGCTGAGAGGGAGCCATGGGCGACGTCTTTCCCGAGATCACGCCGAAGCTGCGCGACTGGATCGAGGCACAGCGCGTCTTCTTCGTGGCGACCGCGCCGGCCGGCGCGAGCGGGCGGGTGAACCTCTCGCCGAAGGGAGCGGACTCGCTGCGCATCCTGGACGCGCGCACCGTCGCGTACCTCGACTTCGTCGGCAGCGGCGTCGAGACGATCGCGCACCTGCGCGAAAACGGGCGGATCACGCTCATGTTCTGCGCCTTTGCGGGGCCGCCGAAGATCGTGCGCTTGCACGGCCGCGGCGACGCGGTCGAGCCCGGCGACGCCGAGTTCGCGGCGCTGCGCGCGTGCTTCCCGGAAGCGCTCGGCGCGCGCGCCGTCATCCGGATCCGGGTCGAGCGCGCGAGTGACTCGTGCGGCTACGGCGTGCCGCTCTACGCGTACGAGGGCGAGCGCACCGCGATGGGCGCCTGGGCGGAGAAGAAGGGTCCCGACGGGCTGGTGAAGTATCAGCGCGAGAAGAACGCGGCCAGCATCGACGGCCTGCCCGGGCTGCGCTGGGTCGGCGAGGAGAGCGAGTGAACGCCGCCCCGCAGGCCGTTCTCTTCGACCTCGACGGCACGCTCACCGATCCCAAGCCCGGCATCACCCGCTCGATCCAGCACGCGCTGCGCAAACGCGGGCTGCCGGTGCCGGACATGGAGGCGCTCGCGCCGTGCATCGGGCCGCCGCTCGAGCAGTCGTTCCGCGAGCGCTTCGGCCTCGCGCCCGACGATGCGGTGCGCGCGGTCGCGGACTACCGCGAGTACTTCGAGCCGCACGGAATGTACGAGAACGCGGTCTACCCGGGAATTCCCGAGCTGCTCGCGCAGCTGCGCGCGAAGGGCGTGCGGCTCGCACTGGCCACCTCGAAGCCCACCGTCTATGCCGAGCGCATCCTCGCCCACTTCGAGCTCGCCCCGCACTTCGAGCACGTGGTCGGCAGCTTCCTCGACGGGCGGCGCAGCGACAAGGCCGAGCTCGTCGCCGACGCGCTCGCGCTCCTCGACGGCGTGCCGCGCGAGCGCGCAGTGCTCGTGGGCGACCGCATGCACGACCTCCTGGGCGCGCGCGCCAACGGGATCGCCGCGATCGCCGTCGGCTACGGCTACGGCGCGCGCGATGAGCTGGTGGGCGCGGGCGCGGAGCGGCTCGCCGAGTCAGTTGCCGCTCTGGGGCGCCTTCTCGGGGTCTAGCTTCTCGAGCTCCTGCTCGAGCTCCTTCAGCCGGTCCTCGCGCGACTTCTTCACTTCCTCGGGCGCCGGCGTGATCGCCGCCAGTCCCTTGGGCAGCTCCTTCTTCGTCGTCGGGAACCAGTTCCCGTCCCACGCGAACGCCATGTACCAGCGGTTCAGCGCCCAGCGGAACCAGTGCTCGTCCTTCGCGCAGTAGTAGAGGTTCGGGTCGAGCGTCGCGCGCTGGCAGCCGTCGATGCC
This sequence comes from uncultured delta proteobacterium, assembly GCA_963707945.1. Classification (GTDB taxonomy): domain Bacteria; phylum Myxococcota_A; class UBA9160; order SZUA-336; family SZUA-336; genus VGRW01. The sequence goes on along the minus strand of CAVPRM010000002.1, from coordinate 2,675,635 downwards.
GACGTCGACCAGCTCCGGCGGCTCCTCGGCTGTGTACTTGTCCGGGACCGGCTCGCGCCTCTCCACGGGAGTCGCGGTCTGGGTGATGCCGACCATGCAGCCGCTCCCGGCGACGAGCGCCGCGGCGGCGAGCGCGCGGGTCGCCCGAGTCATACCCCCGGCACTCCGAGCGCGAGCTCGCCGGGCACCGAGCCGCGCTCGATCTGGGCGGCGCTGGCGCGCGCGGCGAAGTCGCCGGCCGCGCGCGGCTCGCGGCCGTTCGCTCGCGCATACAGGTAGGCCGCGAGGAAGACGTCGCCGGCGCCGGTCGGGAAGCGGCGCTCGGCGGGAACCGCGGCGATCTCGTCGACACCGGTGCGTGTCACGAGCAGCGCGCCGCGCGCCCCGCGCGTGACCAGGAGCTCGGCGATCCCGAACTCGCGCCGGAACTCGCGGAGCGTGCGGCCCTCGAGCAGGACCGCGATCTCCTCCTCGGCCGCCTTCGCGACCGACACGCGCACCAGGAAGTCCTTCAGCGCCGGGTTCGGCGCCAGCCGCGTGCCCGTTGGCGACGACAGCCGCGCGAGCCCTTGCAGGTCGATGCCGACCCGGCCCTCCAGCACCCCGACCGTCTCGGGCGCGAGGTCGCGGCGGTGCAGCGGCCCCAGGTGGATCGCGTCGGCGCGCCGCCAGTCCTCGGGCAGGTCGCCCGGGGTGATCGGATCCGAGGTCTGCAGCAGCTCGTGCAGGTCCTCGCTGCCGCTGTAGTCGTTCGCATAGGTCGTCGTCTCGCGGCTCGGCCAGGCTCGCGTCTCGACCCGGGCGGCGCGCAGCTTGGCCAGCAGCTCGGCGGCGTCCTCGGGCCGCGCCCGCGTGACGACGCGCGTGTGCGCGCCAAGCGCCGCGAACGCGAGCCCCGCGTAGTGCACGACGCCGCCCGGCGCGGTCGCCCCGCCCGGATCGACGTCGCGCGTGACCGCGCCCAGCACCAGCGCGGTGAGCTCACGCGAGGCCGACATCCGCCGGAGAGTACCCGATTTGGAGCCGCACCCCGAGCGAGCGTACTATTCACGCGTGGGGAGTTCCGGACAGAGGATTCCACCGTGAACTCGAGAATCAGGGCCCGCTTCGTTCCACTCCTGGCGACTCTGTTCGCGCTCGGCTGCGGCGCCGCGGACGACCCCGATCAGAGCGAGCTGATCGGCGTTCACGTCGCCGACGTCCGCATGGACCCGCGCACCGCGAGCCCGGTGGTGGAGCTGCTCGAGGACGGCGCAAACGGGCGCAGCCTGTCGATCTGGGTGGGCGAGTTCGAGGCGGAGTCGATCACGCGCGCGATGGAGCACGAGCCGAGCGCGCGCCCGAACCCGCACGACCTCTTCAAGAACGTGCTCGACCGCATCCACGGGCACGTGCGCCGCACCACGGTGACGGAGCTCCACGAAGGCACGTACTTCGCGGTGATCGAGCTCGAGTTGCGCGGTCGCACGGTCAGCCTCGATGCGCGGCCCAGCGACGCCATCGCGGTCGCTCTGCGCGCCGACGCGCCGCTCTTCGTGCGCGATTCGCTCTTCGAACCTGCGGATCAGATTCCCGACGACGAGAACGCCGTCGAAATCAATTTTCCACGGGCGCCCGAACGCGATTGCCCTGAAGGGTCGAAGCTCTAGCGCGCCACTTGCGCCGCAGTCGCACGTGCAACTCCGCTCGCTGCGTTGACTCTGTCGTCGGCGCGCTGGCATGATCGCGCCGCGTCCAGAGTTCCCTCACAGGGTGGTGCGAAGAATGACCGGTCGAGAGATCGCCATCGAGTTCACGGAGATGTTCGACGACTTCGACGTCTCGGACATCAACACGATGCTCGCGAAGAACGTGAGCATCGACATGCTCGAGTTCTTCGCGTCCTACGCGGAGCGCTTCGCGGACGACTGTGCGGCGAAGAACCTCGAGCTCGGCGACGTGCGCGGCCGGCTGCCGAACCTGCTCATCATCGGCTACATCATCCGCGTGCTCGAGGAACGACTCACTTGACGTTCCCGTGCTCGTCGCGGAGCACGCCGTCGGCGCTCAGGTCGCCTGGCTGCGAGCGCCACTCCGCCAGGTCCTGCAGGTACGCCCCGCGCCACGCACGCGGATGCTCGGCGACCACGCCCGTGAACGGGTTCATTAGGTCGAGAATGATCACGTAGGGTGAGGTGCGCGAGGACCGGGCGAACTGCTCGATCGCCTGCGCCACCGTCGTATTGGCCTCGGCCTTCACCACGCCGGTGGGCTGGCCCGCGACGATCTCGCCGCCCATCAGCACCTCGCCGTTCGCTTCCTTCACGTGCGAGTTGAGCCAGCGCGCGAGCTCCGGGAGGCTGCCCTCGAACTCGCCGGGCAGGAGCGTCCTTCCCAGGATGTCGCGCCCGCGCAGGTAGTACAAGAAGTGGTTCGTCATCAGCACCGGCACGCCGTCCACGTCTTTCCAGTGGAAGTGCCAGGAGGCCGGGCCGAAGCCCGACTGCCCCAGGTTGTCCAGCGTCTCGTCGCGCGGCAGGAGCGGGTCGTTCTGCAGCACCAGGTTCATGATCCCGCGCACGTCCTGCAGCACGGAGCGGTCGTACACCACCAACGGCGTGTCCAGGCGCTTCGACGCGTTCGCGAGCGCCGCCGCGCCCGACAGGCGGTTGTAGATCAAGGGCAGGCGCGAGGTGCTCGGGCGCGGGTCGCGCGGCTCGATCGACGTGCCGAAGATCGCAGGCTTTCCCTGTGGGTCGTGGGTCAGATGGCCCGCGCGCCGCATCACCCAGCCGTACTTCGCCGCTGCCGCGTACTGGATCAGCGCGTCCTTCACCGACGACTTGTCGGGGATGTCGAGCTTCACGACGCCGCCGGCCAGGTGCCCCTGGACGTACTGCACGTTGATGTAGCTCGAGGGGTGGCGCGCCATGATCATCTTCGCGAGCCCGGCGAGGTCGCCCTCGAACTTGCCGCCCTCGAGGAGCGGCAGGTCGATCGAGGTCTTCTGGTCGACCTGGAGGGTGCTCCGCACGTAGAGCACCTCCGGAAAGATCTGGTAGTCGAAGCCCCCGACCTTCTCGCGCAGGACGCGCATCGTGTCGTCGAGCGAGCCCGCGGGCAGGTCGAGGTCCACGCGGACCAGCGAGAGGTCCGGGCTCTGGTCGCGAGGCATGATCTCGTCGAGCGCGATCACGACCCCGGCCTCGGTGGCGATCCGGTCGAGCGCGTATTCGAGATCCACGCCCGCGAAACGGAGCGCCGGGACGTTCGGGCCACCCGGCCCCGCTTCCTTCTTCTTCGACCCGCCGCAGCCGCCCTGCAGAACGGCTAGCGCGAGCGTCGCCACCAGCGCAACGCAGATCTTGGAAACACGCGTGGACACGATGGAATCTCCTCGGCGGGGGGACCGCAGTCTAGCAGCGCGGGAGGGCATCCCAAACGCCCTCTGCGCGTTGACAGCGGTTTTCGAGCATCACACCCTTGACCCGCGGTCGCGGGCCGGAGGATGGGCGCTGGGCCAAAAAGTGCACATGACCCGACAGGGTCACGAGCAGCTCTCCGAAGAGCTGCGCCGCCTGAAAGGCGTGGAGCGGCCGGCGGTGTCGGCGGCGATCGGACGCGCACGCGAGCACGGCGACATCTCCGAGAACGCGGAGTACGACGCGGCCAAGGAGAAGCAGGCGATGATCGAGGCGCGGATCCGCCAGGTGGAGGACCGCCTCGCGCGCGCCGAGATCGTCGACACGAGCGGTCAGCCTCCGGACGTGGTGCGCTTCGGCACCACCGTCGTGCTGGAGGATCTGGATACGGGCGACGAGGTCACGTATCGCATAGTGGGCGAGGACGAGGCGGACGTGACGCGGGGTTTGCTCTCGGTTACGAGCCCGGTTGCGCGCGCGTTGATCGGCAAGCGGGTGGAGGACGAGGTCCGGGTCACCGTCCCGGCGGGCCGACGCCAGTACGAAGTCCGCGACATCCGATTCGACGCGTGACGGCCAAACCGCTCGAGCGCGTGCGCCTGGCGATCGTGGGCAGCGGCCCCGCAGGCTATACGGCCGCCATCTACGCGGCGCGGGCGGAGCTGGCGCCGCTGGTGGTCGCCGGCGCGGCGTTCGGCGGCCAGCTCATGGTCACCACCGACGTCGAGAACTACCCCGGCTTCCCCGAGGGCGTGGCCGGCCCGGAGCTGGTCGAGCTGTTCCGCAAACAGGCCGAGCGCTTCGGGGCGCGCGTGCTGTTCGAGGACGCGACCGAGATCGATTTCGACCGCCGCCCGTTCGGGATCGAGACCGACAGCGCTCGGATCGAGGCCGACGCCGTGGTCGTCGCGACCGGGGCGCAGGCGAAGTGGCTGGGCATTCCCTCGGAAGAGAAGTACGTGAACCGCGGCGTGTCAGCGTGCGCCACCTGCGACGGAGCCCTCTACCGCGGCAAGGCGATGGCGGTCGTCGGCGGCGGCGACACCGCGATGGAGGAGGCGCTCTTCCTGACCCGCTTCGCGAGCGAGGTCGCGGTGATCCACCGCCGCGGCGAGCTCCGCGCGAGCAAGATCATGGCCGACCGGGCGAAGCACAACGCGAAGATCCGCTTCGTCTGGCACTCGCGAGGTCGCCGAGGTGCTGGGCGACGAGAAGGGCGTCACGGGGGTGCGCGTGCGCGACCTCCGCAGCGGCGCGCTCTCGACGCTCGAGGCCGGGGCGCTGTTCGTCGCGATCGGCCACAAGCCCAACACCGACTTGTTTCGGGGCGTGCTCGACATGAACGCGCAGGGCTACCTCGTGACCCAGCCGGGCTCGACCCGCACCCGGATCGAGGGCGTGTTCGCCTGCGGCGACGCGATGGATCCCGTCTACCGCCAGGCCGTGACCGCGGCCGGCACCGGCTGCATGGCCGCTCTCGACGCCGAACGCTGGCTCGCGCACCACGAGTAGCGGTGCGGGTCGAGTTCGACCGACACAGCCTGCGCGTCGACGGACGGCGGGTGATCGTCCGCGCGGGCTCGCTGCACTACTTCCGGCTGCCCGCCCGCGCGCTCTGGCGCGACCGGATTGCGCTGTTGGCGGACGCGGGGCTGAACGCCGTCGACGTCTACTACCCCTGGAGCTACCACGCCGAACGCCCCGGCGAGATCGACTTCGCGGGCCTGCGCGACGTCGAGCACCTCCACGACCTGATCGAGCGCGCGGGCCTGTACCTGATCGCGCGCCCGGGGCCGTACGTGTGCGCGGAGCTCGACTTCGGCGGCCTGCCCGCGTGGCTGCTCCGGGACGAGTCGGTCACGCCGCGCTGCCGCACCCGCGAGGGCTTCCTCTACTCGCGCGCGTATCTGGACCAGGTGCGCGGCTGGTTCGAGGCGATCGTGCCGCGCATCGCGGCGCGCGCGAACCTGCTGCTGTTCCAGATCGAGAACGAGTACGCCGTGCCGTCGCCGGTCGGCGCGCTGTCCTCGGGGCTCGCCGATCTCGCGATTCGCTGGCTGGGCGCGCGCAGGCTGGCGCGGATCGCCGACTCGCCGTGGCTGCGGCGGCTCGCGCTCGGCGGCGACGCGAAGCCCGGCGCCGCGCCGCTCGGCCAGCACAACGGCTACATGCGCGACCTGTACCAGCTCGCGCGCAAGCTCGGGGTGTCGGTCCCGATCTTCCACAACGACGTCCACCCGCTGCGCGGCCGCCAGCTCGACGTGGACCTGCTCGCGCTCGACCGCTACCCGATCACCACGTTCCGGCGCGATTGGCGCGACGATCCGCGCACCTTCGGCGAGTTCTCGGGCGACGAGGCCGCGCTCGACGCACACGGACGAACGCAGAACCCGGTCTTCTATCCCGAGCTTCAGGGCGGCTGGTACGACGGCTGGGGCGGCGTCGGCTACCCGCGGATCCGCGAGCAGCTCGGCGCCGACGGCATCGACGGCGCGACCAAGGCCGCGCTCGCCGCGCGCGCGACGCTCTGGACCTACTACGTCTTCTGCGGCGGCACGACCTGGGGCTACCAGGCGAGCCCCGACGTGTACAGCTCCTACGACTACGGCGCGCCGATCGGCGAGTCGGGCGCGACCGACGCCCGCTACGAGGCCGTGCGCCGGCTGAACGAGTTCGTCGTGCAGCACGAGGCGGACCTCGCCTGCACCGACCCGGACCCCGAGCACCGGCCGCTGTGCCCGCAGCACTTCGCGACCCGGCTCGGCGCTCGACACCGCTACGTGTTCCTGCGCAACCCGACCCGGGAACGAGCCGGCGTCTCGACGCCCGAGCCCGAGCGCGCCGAGCTCGCGCCGTGGGAGACGCAGATCCGTGTCTACGACCGCCAGACCCAGGCGCTCCTGGCCGTGTCGCCGGAGCTGCCCGCCGCGCCGCCGAAGCTCGCGAGCCCGCTGCCGCCCGCGCTACCGCGGCTCGAGCGCTGGAGCTTCTCGGACGCGAGCCCGCAGCTCGGCGCCCGCTACGACGACTCGGCCTGGACCCAGCTGTCGCCGCGCGCGCTCGCGAGCGGCGCGATCGACCTCGACGCGCTCGGCCTGCACTGGGGCTTCGTCTGGTACCGCGGCCGCTTCTTCGGCGCGCTGGACCGGCTGGTGCTCGACGCGCGCCACTGCTGGGCGGTGTGGATCAACGGGAAGCCGGTGGCCTCGGGCGACCAGCTCAGAAATCCGCTCGGGGTCGGCGCGGACGGCGCCCGACGCACAGGCGTGTCGCTGCGCCGCGCGCCGATCGACCCCACCGGCCAGAACACGATCGCGATCCTGGTCGAGAGCCTCGGCCACAACAAGGCTTTCGCCGACGACGGCGCGAACCCGCGCGGCCTCGTCTCGCTCGACACGGGCGCGACCCGGGTCGCCTGGCGCTTCCGCGGCGGCCTGGTGCGCGGCGAACGCGGCCAGACCCCGCTCGTCGACTTCGCGGGGGTCGAACGCGCGCAGTCCGAAGAGGTCGTGCTGCCGCACGGCTGGCTCGGCGCCCCCGAAGGCGTGGCGCTCTACGAGACGAGCTTCCGGCTCGAAGGCGTCGACCCCAAGCACACCGCCCTGGCGCTGGCCTTCGACCCGGGCCGCGGCAAAGCCAACCTCTACCTGAACGGCTTCCTGCTCGGCCGCTACTGGCCCGAGCGCGGTCCGCAGCGGCGCTTCCCGCTCCCCTGGGGCGTCCTGTCCCCCGACGACGAGAACCACCTCGCCATCGCCCTCTGGAAGCGCAGCTCGCGCGCTGCTCTAGGAAAGCTGCGCCTCGAGTGCGAGTCCGATTGACTACGCTCGGCTGCGCGCTCCTGCGTCGCTTGCGACCTCGCTCGCCGACATCGGACCGCGGGCCGATGTCCCGCGGTGGGCCCTCGCTCGGCCTCGTTCGCCTGACGCGCCGCGCCAAGTCAACTAAACTTCACCGTATGCTGGACAAGGAGATCCTCGAAAGACTGATCGAGGTTTCTCCCGACATCGTCGTCGCGACCGACGCCGAGGGAATGGTCCAGTACTACAACGACGGCGCGCGCGAGAACCTCGGCTACTCGCGGCTCGAGATCATCGGGCGCTACGTTGCGGAGCTCTATCCGTCGATCGACGAAGCGCGTCGCGTGATGACCGCAATGCGCAGCCCCGAGCACGGCGGGCCGGGCCGGGTCGTGAACTTCCCGACCACGTTCGTCGCGAAGGACGGCCACGAGCTCGACGTCGCGATCTCCGGCGTGATCCTCTACGACGACGAGGAGACCGAGCAGGGCACGATCGGCTTCGCGAAGGACGTCTCCGAGCTGAAGCGCCGCGACCAGCTGGCGGTGCTCGGCGAAGTCGCGATCGGCCTCTCGCACGAGATCAACAACCCGCTCACCGTGATCGAGAGCCAGGTCGCGCTCCTGCAGCGCCACCTCGAGGAGCGCGGCGACGCCGGCCAGCTCGACCGGGTCGGCAAGGTCCGGGCGGAGATCCGGCGCATCGAATCGCACCTGCAGCGGCTGCACGACATGGCCGAGCAGGGCGGCTACTCGAGCACCGAATACCTGGGTCGCGCGCGCATGATCGACCTGTCGGCCGCACCGCCCGCGCGCTCGCAGAGCCTCGCGGGCCGCAAGATCCTGGTCGTCGACGACGACAGCGCGGTGCGCGAGTCGATCGCCGAGATCCTGCGCGCCGAGGGCAGCGCGGTGGCCGAGGTCGGCAACGGCAAGGAGGCGATCGAGCGGCTGCGGATCGAGCGCTTCGACCTCGTCCTCTCCGACGTCGTCATGCCCGAGATGGACGGCTACGAGCTGTTCCAGGCCGCGCGGCGCGACGCGCCGGACACACCGGTCGTGCTGATGACGGCCTTCTACTACGACCAGGACCACGTCATCAAGCGCAGCCGGCTCGAGGGCCTGGACGGCGTGATCTTCAAGAAACCGGTCAACCCGGAGCGCCTGGTGAAGACGCTCGCGGAGCTGATCACGCGGGTTCGGCCAGGTCCTTCTTCACGTTGAAGAGCTTGCCGTCGCTGCTCTTGGCGAGGTACGCGCTGTCCCACTCCTGGAGCACGGACAGCTCGTCGCCGGCGGCGAATTCGACGTCGGCGAGGTCCTCGCCGAGGTTGGCCTGGTGCTTCAGCGTGACCGGGGACTTGAGCTTGATCGAGTCAGCCATGGCGCGTTCATAGCACAGGGGCGGGCGTGCCGGCGACCGCCGCCAGGGTGATCCGCTTCGCGCCACTTTCGCGCCGCAGCGCCCGTGCCGCCTCGACCAGAGTGGCTCCGGTGGTCGCCACGTCGTCGAGGAGGAGCACCCGCCGGCCGGCCAGCGCGAGCGGGCGCGCGGCGAAGCTCCCGGCCACGTTCGCGCGGCGGGCGGCGACGGTGAGCCCGGTCTGGGGCGGCGTGGCGCGGGCCCGCCAGAGGACTTGCCCGAGCACCGGCGCGCCGAGCGAGCGCGCCAGGCCGCGCGCGAGCTCGTGGACGGGATCACGCGATTCGCTGCGCACGCGAGCCAGGTGGCGCGGCACCGGCACGATCGCGTCGAACGGGAGCTCGCTGACGCGCGCGGCGAGCCAGGCCACGAGCACCGCGCGCGCGTCGTGGCGGCCGTCGAACTTGAAGCGGCGGACGAGCTCGAGCCCGATCCCTTCGTAGGCGATCGCCGTGTGCACCGCGCGCAGCCGCGGCAGCCTGCGCACGCCGGCGGCGCAGCCCGCGCACAGCAGGAGCTCGCCCGCGGCGCGCGTCGCGTCGCAACCCGGGCAGACGCTCGGCGCCACCAGCTCGAGCAGCGCCGAGCCGAGCGCGCGCACGCGCCCCGCCACGCGGCTCAGCGCGAGTCGACGATCAGGCTGTGCCCGGTCATCGCGCGCGGGACTGGCAAGTCGAGGATCTGGCACAGGGTGGGGGCGAGGTCGGCGAGCCCGCCGTCGCGCAGGCGCTTGCCCGCCGGGTCGGCGCCGACCCACCAGAGCGGCACGGGGTTGGTGGTGTGCGCCGTGTGCGGGCCGCCTGTCTCGGGGTCGATCAGCTGCTCGATGTTCCCGTGATCGGCGGTGATGAGCAGCGCCCCCCCGCGCGCGAGCACCGCCTCGCAGAGCCGCGCGAGGCACGCGTCCACCACTTCGACCGCTTTCACGCCGGCAGGGATCACGCCGGTGTGGCCGACCATGTCGGGGTTCGCGTAGTTCACCAGGATGAACGCGTAGTCGTGGACGGCCATCGCCATCAGCAGCGCGTCGGTGACGGCGACGGCGCTCATCTCGGGCTTCAGGTCGTAGGTCGGGACGTCGCGCGGCGACGGGATCAGGATCCGATCCTCGTTCTGGAACGGTTCCTCGCGGCCGCCGTTGAAGAAGTAGGTGACGTGCGCGTACTTCTCGGTCTCGGCGATGCGCAGCTGGCGCCCGCCGCGCGCAGCGACGAGCTCGCCGAAGCTCTCGCGCACGTCGACTGGGCCGAACAGCGCCGGCAGCCCGAACGTCTCGTCGTACTCGGTCAGGGTCGCGAACGCGCCGGGCCGGATCGCGGGCAACGCCGCGATCTCGGCGCCGAGCGCCGCGGGCTGCACGCGGGTGAGGGCGTTGGTCAGCTCGCGCGCGCGGTCGGCGCGGAAGTTGAAGAAGAGCGCGGCGTCGCCGTCGCGCAGCGCGGGGGTTCCCGCGATCGCCGTCGGCTGGATGAACTCGTCGCCCTCGTCGCGGGCCGTCGCAGCGTCGACCGCGGCCACCGCGCTCGGCGCCGACAGACCCTCGCGCAGCACCATCGCGCGGTATGCGCGCGCGACCCGGTCCCAACGTTTGTCGCGGTCCATCGCGAAGTAGCGGCCCGAGACCGTGGCGATGCAGCCGCCGAGCTCGCGGCAGCGCGCCTCGAGGGGCTCGATGTACTTCCGGGCGACCCGCGGCGCGGTGTCGCGGCCGTCCGTGAACGCGTGCAGGATCGGCTTGATCCGGCGCTGGTCGCACAAGCGCAGGATCCCGTACAGGTGGTCCAGCGAGCTGTGCACGCCGCCGTCGGAGACGAGGCCCATCAGGTGGAGCGCCCCGCCGGCGCGCTGCGCCGCCGACAGCAGCTGCTGCAGGGCGGGATTGGTCGCGAGCTCGCCGGCTTCGATCGCCTTGGCGATGCGCACGATGTCCATGTCGATCACGCGCCCGGCGCCGAGCGTGGTGTGGCCGACCTCGGAGTTGCCCATCTGCCCGTCGGGCAGGCCGACCGCCGCGCCCGACGTCTCGATCTGCGCGTGCGGATGGCGCGTGCGCAGCTCGGCGAAGAACGGCGCGCGGGCGAGCGCGGTCGCGTCGCCCGGGCCGCCGTCGCCGAGCCCGAACCCGTCGAGCACGACGAGCACCGCGGGGCCGCGCAGCTTCAAGAAGCGGCCCCGACCGCGCGCGCGACGTCGAGCTCCTCGGCGTCGCCCCACAGGCGCTCGAGCCCGAAGAACTCGCGCGCGTCCTCGCTGAACACGTGCACGACGATCTGACCGAGATCCACGAGCACCCAGCGCGCGACGGTCTTCCCCTCGACACCGAGCGGCTTCGTCCCGCGCCGCGTGGCCGCGTCGACCGCCGCGTCGGCGAGCGCGCGCACGTGGCGATCCGAGCCGCCCGTGGCGAAGACGAAGTAGTCCGCGAAGCCGCAGACCCCGCGCAGATCGAGCACGCGCACCTCCTCGCCCTTCTTGTCTCCGATCGCAGCCGCCAGTGCCATGACTAGTTCCCGTGTCGTCGTCAATCGTCCTCTCTCTCCTGGTGGGGTTGGGAGTACAGGTGGTGCTTCGCGATGTACTCGCGCACGTCGTCGGGCACGAGGTAGCGGATCGACTCGCCGGCCGCGGCGCGCCGCCGGATTTCGCGGGCGGAGATCTCCAGGGGCGTCCACGACACGGCGCGCAGCTCGTTCCCGTTCGCGTGGAGCAGGCCGGGCCGTCCGCCGAGAGTCGCGTCGCGGAAGGGCGCAGCCAGCGCGCGCGGGAGGAGCTCGCGCAGCGGCCGAACATAGCCGGGCCGCGAGGCGACCGCGAAATTCGCGAGCTCGAAGAGCCGCGCCGGCTCGCGCCAGGACGCGAGGTCCGCCAGTGCGTCGGCGCCCAGCAGGAACCAGAGCTCGGCGCCGGGATGGCGCTCGCGCAGCGCAGCGAGGGTGTCGACGGTGTAGCTCGGGCCGGCGCGGCGCAGCTCGAGGTCGTCCACCTCGAATCCCGGGTTCGAGGCGATCGCGCGGCGCACCATCTCGAGGCGGTCGCGCGCAGGGGTCACGCCGGCGCGCTTCAGCGGCGGATCGCCGGCGGGAATCAACAGCACCCGGTCGAGCGCGAGCGTTTCGCGAAGCTCTTCGCAAAGCCGCAGGTGGGCGAGGTGGATCGGGTCGAACGTGCCGCCGAGTACGCCCAGCTTCACTCGAGGATCGTCCCCTCTCCGAAGGCGATGAACTTCTGCGTCGTGAGTCCCTCGAGCCCCATCGGCCCGTACCAGTGCATCTTCGTCGTCGACACGCCCACCTCGGCGCCGAGGCCGAGTTGGAAGCCGTCCGAGAAGCGCGTGCTGGCGTTCGCGAATACCGAGCTCGAGTTCACCCGCCGGATGAAGTCGCGCGCGCGGCCGACGTCCTGCGTGACGATCGTCTCGGTGTGGTTGGTGCCGTAGTTGCGGATGTGCTCGATCGCCTGGTCCATCGAGTCGACCATGCGCACGGACATGACCTTGGCCAGCCACTCGGTGTGGTAGTCCGCGTCGGTCGCGGGAGCGGCCTGCGGGAAGCGCTCGCGCGTGCGCGCGCAGCCGCGCAGCTCGACCCCGTGAGCCGCGAGCGCGCCGAGCACGTCGGGCAGCACCTTGTCCGCGAGCGCCGCGTGCACGAGCAAGGTCTCGGCCGAGTTGCACACCGACACGCGCTGCACCTTCGAGTTCACTGCGATCTCGCGCGCCATCTTCGGCTCGGCGAACTCGTCCAGGTAGACGTGGCAGAGGCCCCGGTAGTGCTTGATCACCGGGATCCGCGACTGCTCGACCACCCGCCGGATCAGGCTCTCGCCGCCGCGCGGGATCACCAGGTCGATGCCGTCGTCGCGCGCGAGCAGGAGGTCCACGAGCTCGCGCTCGGGATTGGCCACGAGCTGCACCGCGTCCTCGATCACCCCGGTGCGGCGCAGCGCGTCGCGCAGCACCTCGGCGATCGCGCGGTTCGAGTGCAGCGCCTCGGAGCCGCCGCGCAGGATCGCGGCGTTGCCGGTCTTCAGGCACAACGCCGCGACGTCGGCGGTCACGTTGGGCCGCGACTCGTAGATCACCAGGATCACCCCGAGGGGGATCCGCATGCGCCCGACCTGCAAGCCGCTCGGCCGGTTCCACATCCGGGTGATCTCGCCGACCGGGTCTGGCAGGGCGGCGACCTCGCGCATGCCTGCGGCCATGGCCGAGATCCGCTCGGGATTCAGGGTCAGGCGGTCGAGCAGGGGCGCATCCAGCCCCCCGGCCCGGCCGGCCTCCAGGTCCTGGCCGTTGGCGCGCAGGATCGAGCCGGAGGCGTCCTCGAGGGCGTCGGCGGCCTGCCGCAGCGCGGCATCCTTCACGTCGGTGCGCAGCTCGGCCAGCCGCTCGGAAGCGGTCCCGGCCCGGCGCACGAGATCGGCGACCAGCTCGGCCTGGGTCATCGCCTTCCTATCTTAGCGGCATTCCAGGCCCCCAGGCGAAGCCCCCTCAGGCGGGCCGTCCGCCGAGCCCGAGACGCGCGACCAGGGCGAGCGAGTAGCTCACCGCGGCGATCAGAAGCGCCAGGGTGCTGCCGCTGTAGACCATTGCGATCATCAGGACACACGACCCCACGACTGCGGCGGCGCCGTTCACCGCCCAGGCCCACGCCACCGCCTCGGGGCGCGCGGGATCGAGCAGGCGGATCCCGGCGACCAGCGGCATGCCCAGCGGGATTCCGACTCCGACGACGTAGAGCGCGGTCAGCCCCATGCGCAGCGCGGTGGGGAGCTGGATCAGCGCGTGCGCGATCGGGAGCAGGAAGGCGGCGGAGGCCAGTGCCAGGCCGATCACCGCGAACAGAGCGAGCTGCCCGGTGCCCGGACTCGCCCGCCCCATCCAGGTGCTGCCGATGCCCGCGCCGGCCAGGAGCCCCGCGAGCACGACCGAGAGCGCGTAGGTCGGATGGCCCAGGAACAGGGTCATGATCTGGATCGCCGGCAGCTCGAACGCCATGAAGCCCACGCCGAGCGCGGCAAAGTAGACGAGCGACGGCGCGAGCGAGCGGTCGCCGCGCACGTCCGCGCGGCGCAGGTAGAGCGGCGTGCCGAGCAGCGCGAGCGTCAGCGCCACGGTCACCCCGAGACAGAGCAGCAGGAACATCGAGCTCTGCGAGTACACCGCCTTCGAGATCGCCTGCTGCCCCGACCAGCCCGACCACGGCAGCGTGAGCTGGAAGAAGAACGGATTGCTGTCGCTCGCGGGAGTCACGATGTACGGGTACGCCGCGAGGAAGGCCTTGCGGTCGTGCGCGTGCGCGTACCCCGAGAACGGCGTGTCGAGTTCGACGCCGGGCCGGTATAGATAGGCCCAGCCGTTGGACTCGACGTAGCGGTCGAGCTTGGCCAGCCGGTCGCCCTCGATCGGCTGGTTCGAGAAGAGCAGGAAGCCCCAGACCTGCAGCGAGGGGTCGCGAAAGCCCGAGCGCGGCGACACGACCACCACCTGCGACTCGGGCTGCGCGGCGCCCGCACCCTTGAGCGCGTCGAGAACCGTCGTGAACAGCCGCAAGGTCTCGCGCGGCGGCCAGAACTGCCAGCGGCGGATCGAGACGACTCCGCCCGGCCGCAGCTTGTCGAGGTAGTCGCGCATCGCCTCGCGCGTGTAGAGAAAGTTCTCGGACAGGCTGTACGCGCCCTGCGCCGACGCGGTCCAGGTGTCGATCGCGTGCATTACGATCAGGTCGAAGTCGCGGGGCGCGGAGCGCAGCAGGTGGCGCGCCTCGCCGACCTCGACGGTCACGCGCGGGTCGCTGAACATTCCGAAGTTCTCGGCGCGGTCGTCGACCTGGTCCCAGCGCAAGATCGTCGGGTTGATGTCGATCGCCAGCGCCGACGCCGCCTCCTGGCGCAGCGCCACCCGGAGCTGGGGCCCGGCGCCGACGCCGAGCACCGCGACGTCGGGGTTCCTCTTCACGAGCGTGTACTCGGGCGCGGGCTGGGTTGCGATGTCTTCGAGCACGTCGGTCGAGGCGTCGCCGTCGATCACGTAGCGCCCCGGCCGCACGGCGTCGGTGCGCGCCAGGTGGTTCCACTCGAAGCGCTGGATGCGCTCCCGAACCTGCGGCAGCGCGACGTACGGATCGAAGGCGGCGGGGAAGAGGACGCCGAGCGCGAGCCCCAGCGCGACGAGTGCGGCGGTGGCCCGCATGCGGGGCATCGGAGTCCGGCTCGCGGCCGCGAGCAGCCCGGCTGCGACCAGCGCGGCTACGCCCGCCGCGAGGAATGCGCGGATCGGGCCCGCGACCATCATCAGCCCGACCGACGCAGCGCAGCCGAGCGCTGCGCCCGCGAGGTCGGCGGCGTACAGCCGCCCGATCTCGTTCCGGCGGATCGTGAACAGCAACGTCAGCGCCATCCCGCCGCAGAGGTTCAACGCGACGAGCCCCAGCGCTAGCAACGTCAGATATCCGTACGCCGCCGCGCCGTCGACCTTGCCGAAGGAGAGGTTCGGCGCGGGGCCGAGCCACGCGTAGCAGCCGAGCACCACCAGCGGCAGCCCCGCGAGCGCCACCAGCCACGGCACCAGCTCGTCGCTCCGCCACTGGGACCGGCGCGACGCGTAGACCCACGCGCCCGCGGCGGCCAGCCCGAGCTGCGCGAGCGACACCACGAAGAATACGAAGTGGTAGAAGAACCGGTACGCGATCAGCCGCGTCACCGCGACCTGCGCGTCGAGCAGCGCCAGGCTGACCAGGAAGACGACGAGCGCCGCAGGCGCCGCTCTTTCCTTGCGCGAGCGTCTCACGGCCGCCAGAGCGCGCCCTCGCACGCGGCCAGGCACAGCAGGATCGCGGCGACTCGTCCGTGCATGGATCAAAACACGATCAGGTTGTCTCGGTGAATCACTTCGTCGCCGTTCGAGTAGCCGAGCACGGCCTGGATCTGCGCGGTCTTCTGGCCGCGGATCCGCCCGATCTCGCGCGCGTCGTACGAGACCAGCCCGCGCGCGACCTCGTCGCCTTCGGGAGCGAGACACGCGACGAGATCGCCGACGCCGAAGCGGCCCTGCACGTCGGTCACCCCCGCGGGCAGCAGGCTGGCGCGGCGTTCGCGGAGCGCGCGCACCGCGCCGGCGTCGAGGCGCAGCGCACCGCGCGGCTTCAGGGTGAACGCGATCCAGTGCTTGCGCGAGGAGAGCTGGTCCTCGGCGGGGCGCACCAGCGTGCCGACGTCGTCGCCGGCCAGGATCCGGCGCAGCACGTCCCGGCGCCGGCCGTCGGCGATCACGGTCGGCACGCCGAAGCGCGCCGCCGCGCGGGCGGCGAGCAGCTTCGAGCGCATGCCGCCCGTCGAGAGCGCCGAGCCCTCGCTGCCCGCGAGCGCGAGCAAGCGCGGTGTCACCTCGTCGATCTCGCCGATCCGCGTCGCACGGCCGGCCCGCGGGTCGCCGTCGCGCAGCCCGTCGATGTCGGTCAACAGGATCAAGAGGTCGGCGCCGCAGGTGTTCACCACCTGGGCGGCGAGCTGGTCGTTGTCGCCGAAGCGCAGCTCCTCGGTCGCGACCGAGTCGTTCTCGTTGATGAGCGGGACGACGCCGTCGCCGAGCAGCTGCGCGAGCGTGCGGCGCGCGTTCAGGAAGCGCTCGCGGTCCACGAAGCCGTGGTGGTCGAGCAGGATCTGGCCGACCAGGAGCTTCTCGCGGGCGAACGCGCGCTCGAAGCGGCGGCACAGGTCGATCTGGCCGATCGCCGCCGCCGCCTGCTTGCCCGGAATCGACGCCGGCCGCTTGGCGAGCCCGAGCCGGCGCGTGCCCAGCCCGACGGCGCCCGACGACACCACCACGACCTCGCGGCCCGCGCGCATCTCCGCCGCGACCTGACGCGCGACCGCGGCGAAGCGGCGGGTCTGAACGCCGCCGGTCTGCGGCGCCAGGAGCGACGTGCCGAGCTTCACCACGACCCGCCGCGCGCGGGCGAGATCGGCGCGCTTCACTTCTTGCCCACTTCCCGGACCAGCTCCTGCAGCACGGGGTCGAGGCCCTCGCCGGTCGCCGCCGAGATCCAGTGCACCGCGAGCCCGCGGCGCAGGAGCGGCTCGGCGAGCAGCGCGCGCTCGGCCGGGTCGGGCACGAGGTCGGCCTTGGAGATGCACACCAGCTCGTGTCGCTTGGCGAGGTCCTCGGAGTACGCGGCGAGCTCCGCGCGCAGCGCGTCGTAGTCGCGCTCGGGGCTGCGCTCCGCGTCGCCGCCGGCGAGGCACGGCTCGGGGTCGAGCAGGTGCACCAGCACGCGCGTGCGCTCCACGTGGCGCAGGAAGCGGTGGCCGAGCCCGGCGCCCTTGTGCGCGCCCGGGATCAGCCCGGGGATGTCGGCGATCACCAGGCGCGCGCCGCTGTGCTCGACCATGCCCAGATGCGGCTGCAGGGTCGTGAACGGATAGCTCGCGATCTTCGGCCGGGCGGCGGACACGCGCGAGATGAAGGTCGACTTGCCCGCGTTCGGGAACCCGATCAGCCCGACGTCGGCCAGCACCTTCAGCTCGAGCCGCAGCCAGCGCTCCTCGCCCTCCTTGCCCGGCTCGACGGTGAGCGGCGCCTGGTTGGTCGAGGTCGCGAACATCGCGTTGCCGCGCCCGCCGAGGCCGCCTTCGACCGCCAGCCAGCTCTGGCCGTCCTCGATCAGCTCGATCAGGACCTCGCGCGTCTCGTCGTCCTTCACGACCGTGCCGAGCGGGAGCCGGACCTCGACGTCCTCGCCCCACTTGCCGTCCTTGCGCGCACCCGAGCCGTGGGCGCCGCGCGGCGCGCGGTAGAACTTGCGGTGGCGGGTGTCGAGCAGGGTCGCGAGCTGCCGGTCCGCGATCAGCCGGACCGAGCCGCCGCGCCCGCCGTTCCCGCCATCCGGACCGCCGCGGGGCACGAACTTCTCGCGCCGGAACGAGCAGCAGCCGCGGCCGCCGTCGCCGCTGCGAACGAAGATGCGGCACTCGTCGATGAAGTCGTGGGCGGACATCGCGGCGAATCTTAGCGGGTCCCGGCGCGGCGAAGCCGCGCCACCCGCCCTTCGCTCGCCTTCGGCTCGCTGCGCGCTTCGCTTGCGGCTCGGAGCCGGAGAGGAATCAGCCCGGATCTACGACCGAGGCGTGCTTCTGGTTGCGGCTGTCCGAGTAGCGGACGACCCCGTCGCGGAGGGCGAACAGGGTGAAGTCGCGGCCGATTCCGACGCCGCGGCCGGGATGGATCACGGTGCCGACCTGGCGGACCAGGATCTGGCCGGCGTTGACCTTCTCGCCGCCGTAGACCTTGGTGCCGCGGCGCTGGGAGTTGCTGTCGCGGCCGTTGCGGGTGCTGCCCTGACCCTTCTTGTGCGCCATCGCCTACCCCTCAGACCTCGATCGACTCGATGCGCACGCGGGTGAAGTGCTGCCGGTGGCCCTTGGTCAGGCGATAGCGCTTGCGGCGCTTGTACTTGAAGATCCGGATCTTCGGGCCGGCCGAGTCGCCCTCGATCTTCGCCAGGACCTTCGCGCCGGCGACGGTGGGCTTGCCCACCACGACGGTGTCGCCGCCGACCATCAGGACTTCGCCGAGCTCGATCTGCTCGCCGGGCTCGCCGCTGACCAGCTCGACGTCGACGACGTCGCCGGGCGACACGCGCAGCTGCTTTCCACCAGATCGAACTACCGCGTACATGGGGGGGCCGAGTTTTACCTCAATCGGTCGTGCGGTCAACCGAGGCCTTTGGCCCCGGCGAGCGCGCGCTCAGCGCCCGCGACGATCTCGCGCAGGACGACGGCGGCGGGCTGGATCTTCTTGATCATGCCGATCCCCTGGCCGGCGAAGCCGGGGACGATGTCCTTGCGCCGGCCGATCATGCCGGCGACCAGGACGGGCTGGGAGACCATGCTCTGGAAGGGCATGGGCAGGGCCTCGAGGCCGCTGTCGGCGAAGGCCTGGGTCCACTTGCTGCGGATCAGGCGGGCCGGCTTCCCGGTGACGGAGCGCGAGACGACCGTGCCCTCTTCGTCGCTGTCCACGATCGCCTGCTTCTGGAAGTCCTGGATGCCGGCTTCCTCGGTCGCGAGGAACGCCGAGCCGATCCAGGCACCCGCGGCGCCGAGCATGAGCGCGGCCGCCACGCCGCGCCCGTCCGTGATGGCGCCCGCGCCGAGCACCGGGATCGGGCCGACCGCGTCGACCACCTGGGGGATCAGCGCCATCGTGCCGACCGGCGAGTTGTGACCGCCCGCGTCGTGACCCTGCGCGACGATGATGTCGACCCGGCTCTCGGCGACCTTGCGCGCGTGGCGGACCGCGCCGACCACCGCCATCACCACCGTCCCGTTCTTGTGTAGCCGGTCGATCCACGGACCCGGGTCGCCGAGCCCGGCGGCATACACCGGAACGCGCTCCTCGACCACGACCTCCATCTGGGCCTCGAAGAACTCCTTGCTGAGCGGCTGCAGCCGGCGGGCGCCGGCCTCGGGCCGCGGCTCCGCAGGGCGGGGCTGGGCGAGCACGAGCCCTTCCTTCTCCATGAACTCCCGCGCGAAGGACTGCAGCTTTGGCAGCGCGTCCATCGGGGAGGGGCCCTTCGCGCCTTCGGGCTTCGAGCGCCGCACCGACGCGGGCAGGAGCGTGTCCACGCCGAAGGGCTTCGACGTGAGGCGGCGCGTCTCGGCGATCCAGGCGCGCAGCTCGTCGGGCTGGCAGCCGGCGGCGCCGAGGATGCCGAGCCCGCCGGCGTTCGAGACGGCGGCGGCCAGCTTGGGCGTGCTCGCGCCGCCCATGCCGGCGAGCACGATCGGGAACTCGATGCCGAGCAAGTCGCAGATCGGTGTATGGAGGGCCATGACGCGATCATACCAGCCGCGCCGACTATAGTTCCGGGCGCTACTTGCCGACTCGTGATGTGGAGGGCTCATGGGACGCGCGCTGTCGTGTCTGGTCACGCTCGCCACGCTCGCCGCGTTCGCCGCGCGCGCGCCGGCGCAGGGCAGCACGGGCACGATCCTGCGCGACGTCCGCGTCGGGGCGCACCCCGGCTACGACCGCGTGGTGATCGAGCTGGACGGGCCGGCCGAGATCGCGTGGGAGCGCGGACCCGAGCCGGGCGCCGAGAGCTTCTACCTGTCGGCCGATCCGATCCGCAGCCGCGTCATCAAGACCAAGCTGGAGCGGGTGGGCGACATCTCGGTGACACCGATGCGAGGCGGCACGCGCGTGCTGCTCGAGCCGCGCGAGCGGCGCGTGCGCGCATACCTGTTGTCCAAGCCGCCCCGGCTCGTGATCGACGTGGCGCCGCCCGGCGCGGCCGAGTTCAAGGCGCCGCCGGGCGTGCAGGCGCTCGCGCCCGCGATTGCCGTCGCACCTCCGCAAGCGGAGCCCGAGCCCGAGCCGCAGGCGGAGGCGAAACCCGAGCCCGCTCCCGAGCCGGCGCCTGCGCCCGAAGCCCAACCAGCGCCCGCGCCCGCGCCCGCGCCAGCGCAGACGGCGCCGCAGGCCGAAGCTCCAGCCGAGGTCGCGCCCCAGCTGGCGCCCGAGCCACAGGCCGAGCCCGAGCCACAAGCCGAACCACAGGGCGAGCCGGAGCCGCAGCAGCCCCAACCCGAGCCCCAAGCCGCACCGACTCCGACCCCCGAGCCGGCGCCGCCCGCGCCCGAGACCGAAGCGGTCCCGCCCGAGAGCTTCCCGTGGTCGCTGATTCTCCTGGTCCTGCTCGGCGGCGCCGCGCTGGGCGCGCTCGTGCTCGTCCTGCGAGCGCGCGGAGCGCAGCGGATCGCGGCGGCCGAGACGCCGAGGCACGCCCGCTCGACGCAGAACGGTGTAGACACCGCAGACGACTTCTCTGACGAGGACGTGCGCCGCGCGGCCGACGCCGCAAGCGTCCTCGAGCAGCGCCTGGACGACGAGGTCCGCGCGCGGGTCGCGCTCGAGGAGCGCCTGGCGCAGGCGAGCGAAGAGATGAAGGTGCTGCGCGACCGGCTGCACCGGGTGGAACGAAAACGGGACGAGGCGATCTAGCTCCGATGAGCCCCGCTGCCATCGAACACCGCGACCGCGCCGAGCGCGCCGCAGAACGCGCCGTCCTGCGGGAAGTGCGCCTGCGCGCCCTGCGTCAGGGTGACCCAGCTCAAGATGTCCTGGAGCTCACGGTTGTGCAGCAGGGTCGAGCCGCAGTACACGACCGCCCGCGCGCCGCAGCTTCGCGCCAGGCTCCCGCAGATCAGGCCCAGGTTCTCGCCGAGCATGCCGACCAGCGCGTGCGCGATGTCGGGCGGCTCGCGCGACGCGAGCTTGGCGAAGCTCGCCGCGTTCAGCTCCTTGGGCAGCGGGATCTCGCCGCCCGGGTAGATGTCGCCGACCAGGAGGTCGACCTTGCGCCGGTCGCCGCGCGCCGCGAGTGCGCAGATCTCGTCGAAAGAGTCGACCCCGAGCAGGAGCCGCCCCAGGCCGAGCAGGGTGCCGCCGCCGAGCGCGCTGCCGCCGACTCGCTTGGCGCCGTCGGGTCCCAGCGCCAGCGCCGAGGTGCCGGTGCCCACCACGGCAAGCAGATACGTCTCCGGCAGCTCCAGCCCGACTCGCGCGGCGAGCAAAGGCGCGCCGCGCGCCCAGGCCGCGAACTCGGGCACCGTGTGCACCTCGAGCCCGGTGAGCTCGCGCGCCAGCCGCGCCGCGCCGCCGCCCGTGGCGACCAGCCGGTGCGGCTTCCATTCGTCGAGACAGGCGCGCAGGGCGGCCATGTCGCTGGAGGGGAATTTCACCGCGTGAAACTCGGTCTCAGCCGGGAGGACCAGCTTGCAAAGCGTCGCACCGGCGTCCGCACCGACCGTGCGGATAGGGTTGGACATACGGGGCGCAGAATATCACCCTGCCCCACCAACCGGCGGAGCCGGGCGGGCTAGGAGCGGAGCTGCCATGTACACGGGGTTTTTCGGACTGCGCGAGAAGCCGTTCTCGCTCGCGCCCGACCCCCGATATCTGTTCCTGTCCGCGTCGCACCGCGAAGCGCTCGCGCACCTTCTGTATGGGATCGAGGAGGGCGAAGGCTTCATCGAGGTGATCGGCCAGGTCGGCACCGGCAAGACCACCTTGTGCCGCACCTTGCTCGACCGGATCGGCAGCGACGCCGAGATCGCCTACATCTTCAATCCGAGCCCCAGCGAGGTGGAGCTGCTCGCGGCGATCAACCGCGAGTTCGGCCTGCCCACCGCGGTGCGCACGCGCACGGATCTGCTCGACGCGCTGAATCAGTTTCTGGTCGAGAAGAACGCCGCCGGACGGCGCGTGCTGCTGGTGATCGACGAAGCGCAGAACCTGGACCCCGCGGTGCTCGAGCAGGTGCGGCTGCTCTCCAACCTGGAGACCGATCGCGCGAAGCTCCTGCAGATCGTGCTGATCGGGCAGCCCGAGCTCGAGGAGAACCTGTCGCGCTCCGACCTGCGCCAGCTGCGCCAGCGCATCACCGTGCGCTGGTCGCTGCGCCCGCTCTCGCGCGCCGAGGTCGCGGAGTACGTCGAGCACCGGCTGCGGGTGGCCGGCCTCGCCGATCCGCGGCTGTTCACGAGCGGCGGCACGCGCGCGCTGACCCGCGCCTCGCGCGGGATCCCGCGCCTGATCAACGCGCTGGCCGACCGGGCGCTGCTCGCGGCCTACACCGAAGGGAGACGCGAGGTCGACGCGCGCCTGGTGCGCCGCGCGGCCCGCGAGCTGCCGGCGACCGAGCTGGGCGGCTGGCGCGCCGCGACCGGGCTGCGCCGCGGGCTCGCGGCGGCTCTGGTCGTGGCGGGGATCGCCGCGGGCTTCCTCGCCACCGCGTTCCTGCCGCGCGCGCATCCGGCCGCCGCGCCCGCCGCGGCGGCGACGCCGGCCGCCGCCGCACGGCCGGCGCCGGTCTCGGCCATCTCGCCGCTGGTGCCCGCGCCGCTTCCCCCGCGCATCGAGGACCTCTCCACCAACGCGAGCGCGGCCGACGCGCTCGAGGCGCTGCTCGGGGCCTGGGGCTATCGGCAGACGATCGGCGGCGAGCTCGACCCCAACCTCTACCCCGACGCGGTCCGCTCGATCTCCCCGCTCTTGGTGCTCGCGACCCACGCCACGCCCGAGATGCTGTCGGCGCTCGACCTGCCGGCGATCGTCGAGCTCGAGCCGCGCGCCGGCGAACGCCGCTACGCGGCGCTGGTCGGCATGGACGACTCCGGCCGCGCGCTGCTCGCGATGGGGAGCGACCAGATCGAGTACGGCCGCGCCGACCTGCAGCGCGTCTGGACCGGACGCGTCTTCTATCTGTGGACGAACTTCGAGTCGCTGCCGGCGCTCGAGCCCGGCATGAAGGGCCCGGCGGTGCGCTGGCTGCAGGCTCGGCTCTCGGAGCTGGGGGAGCTCCACGCGGGCGACGCCAGCGACCAGTACGACGAGCTCACCGTCGCCGCGGTGAAGGCTTTCCAGCGGCAGAGCTCGCTCGAGCCGACCGGCGTGGTCGGCCCCGAGACGCTGATCGCCCTGTACCAGGCGCTCGACTACACGACTCCGCGCCTGTACACGGCGGGAGACGACTCGTGAGCACGATCCTCGACGCGCTCCGCAAGCTGCAGCGCGAGCGCACGGCCGCGAACCCGTCGCGCGACCTGCGCGGCTCGGTGACCGACGAGGTCCCCATGCCGCAGCCGCGCCCCTCGCCGCCGCGGCGCGGTCTCGCGCTCGCTGTGCTCGCCGCAGCGCTCGCGATCCTCGTCGGCGGGGGAACCTGGCTCTACAAGCGCGGCGTCTTCGCCCGCGCCCCCGCGGCGCCCGCCGAGGTCGCCGCCGGCCAGGAGGGGCAGCCGGAGGAGTTCCCGACCGAGGCGGAGCTCGACGAGCTGCAGCGCGAGACGGCGGCGCGCGAAGCGGTGACGGGTGAAGGGCAGCCGCCCGTGGCTGCGTCACCGAATCCGCCTCCCGACGTGCCGGCCTCGAACGCCGATGAGGCCGCGGCCGAGCGCGTCCGGCTCGAGGAAGTGCGCCGTGCGGCCGCGGCCGCCGAGGAGGAGCGCCGGCAGGCGGAGGCCAAGGCTGCGGCGGATGCCGGCTGCGGCGGATGCCGCGGCCGATGCCGCGACCGCAGTGGACGACGCGGAGGCGCCCCCGGCGGTTGTTGCGCCGCAGCCGGCAAAGCCGCCCGCACCTGCCAGCGCACCGGTGCTGACGACGAAGGCGCAAGCGCCGAAGGCCGCACCCGCCGGCGCGCCTGCGCCCAAGCCGGTGGCCAAGCCGAAGCCCGCGCCCAAGGCGAAGCCGGCGCCGCCGCCCGACGACTACAACCCGGGCGCAGCCGACGGATTCGCACCGACCGCGTTCCCCGAGGTCCGCGTCGAGAGCATCCGCTGGCACCCGCTCGCCGAGCGGCGCGCTGCGAGTCTCCGGTTCGCGCAGCAGAACGTCGCCGACGCGCACGAGGGCGACATCATCGGCGGCGTGCTGGTGTTCCGCATCGAGCCCGGGGCCGTCGAGCTGCGCGTCGGCTCGACCAGCCGCGTGGTCCGCCCGGGCCCTTGAGCGTTGCGCCCGGCGCCGAGCTCGAGCTCGCGATCGAGGCGCTCGCGGCGGGAGGGGACGGCATCGGCCGGCTGGACGGACTCGCCGTGTTCGTGCCGCTCGCCGCGCCCGGCGACCGCGTTCGCGCGCGGGTGACCCAGGTTCGGCCGCGCTTCGCGCGCGCCGAGATCGTCGAGCTGCTTTCGCCCGGTCCGTCGAGACGCGGCGCGCCATGCCCGTACTACGGCCGCTGCGGCGGCTGCACGTGGCAGCACCTCGACGAGTCGGCGCAGCTCTCCGCGCGGGTCGCGATCGCGCGCGCGGCGCTCGAGCGCATCGCGCACCGCGCGGCGCTGCCCGAGATCGAGGTCGTCGAGTCGCCGCGCGCGCTCGGCTACCGCGCACGCGCGCGGCTCGCGTTCGAGCCCGGCCGCATCGGGTTCCGCGCGCGCGGCTCGCACGAGGTGGTGGACATCGCGCGCTGCGAGGTCCTCGACCCCGCGACGCAAGCCGAGCTCGAGCGCGTGCGGGCGGCCCCGCCCACCGGGAAGGGCGAGCTCGAGATCTCCGGCGTCGGCCCGGTCGCCGAGCTCGCGGGGCGCCGGCTCGAGATCGCCAAGGGCTCGTTTTTCCAGGCGAATCGCGCGCTCTGGGAGCGCTGGCAGGCGTCCGTGCTCGAACTCTGCGGGCGGGGGGCCGTGGCCGTCGAGCTCTACTGCGGGATCGGCTTCTACACCGCCGGATTGTGCGAGCGGTTCGCGCGCGTGGTCGCGGTGGAGCGCTCGCCCGCGAGCGCGGCGAGCGCCGCCCGCAACGCGCCGGCCGAAGTCGTCGCGGCGGCCGCGGAGGCGTGGGCGCCGCGCGAGCTCGCGCGGGCCGCGACCGGAGCTCGTGCTGCTCAACCCGCCCCGGACCGGCTGCCACAATAATGTGTCGGATGCCATTCGCGACTGCGGCGCGCGCCGGCTCGTCTACGTCTCGTGCGAGCCGGCCACCCTGGCGCGCGATCTCGCGCGCATCGGCGCGCGCTTTCGCATCGCGCGACTCGTCCTTCTCGACGCGCTGCCCCAGACTCACCACGTCGAACTCGTCGTCGGGCTCGAATCCGATTGACACCGCGCGGATCAGAAAAATAGAATCCGCCGGTCGGTGGCGGGGTGAGCGGTGGTGGGGAGAGCTTCAGCTCACATCGGCGGGTGATCAGGCCGAGGTCGCAGGTCGCAGGTCGGAAGGTCGTAGTCGCGAGTCGGATCGCTCTATCCCGCGGGTCGGAGAGAAACGTCGCCAGAGAGTGCAGCGGAAGGGTCCTGCGAT
The DNA here is from genome assembly GCA_963707945.1 of uncultured delta proteobacterium. Lineage (GTDB taxonomy): Bacteria > Myxococcota_A > UBA9160 > SZUA-336 > SZUA-336 > VGRW01. The sequence goes on along the minus strand of CAVPRM010000002.1, from coordinate 2,650,205 downwards.
TCACGTCGCAGGACCCTTCGACTTTCTGGCCCTCTGGTCAGTTGGGTCGCTGGTCGTCGTTGCGGCGCTTCTCCCACTCGTCGCGTCGCACCGCGCGGAGACGACTGCGCATGCGCATGCGATGCCAGCGGTAGCGCAGTGAGCGGATGTTGAGCGCCGCGCGCAGCTCCCTGCGCAGGAGCGCGCCGGCGACGACCGCTCCGCCCAGGTGGCCGATCACGCTCACGTTGCGACTGCCGAGCAGCGTGTCCATCGCGAGCAGGAGCGGCACGAACCAGATCGCGCGGATCGGAATCGGCGGGATCAACAACATGATCGTGCGATCGGGCCAGAGCAGCGAGAAGGCGGTGGTCACGCCGTAGATCGCGCCGGACGCACCCACCGTCGCGTCGTACCAGGCGTACGGATTCCACAAGGAGCACAACGCGTTCCAGCCCAGGATCACGAAGCCTGCGCCGATCCCGCACTGCAGGTAGAAGCGCAGGAAGCGCCGCGAGCCCCAGACCAGCTCGAGCTGCGGCCCGATCATCCACAGGAACAGCATGTTGAACAGGAGGTGCAGGATGTTCTGGGTCGAGTGGAGCCACATGTAGGTGAACGGCTCCCAGACCCGGAGACCGCCGATGAAGCCGTTCAAGCTGACCTCGCCGAAGCCGGTGAGGTCCAGGCCGACCCGCTCGCCGACCATCTGCGCCAGCCAGATCACGCTGTTGGCGATCACGATGCGCTGAACCATCGGCGTCATGCCGGGGATTCCGCTCTGGCTCATCGGGCCGCGGTTTCGTCCGTACATCGACGCGAAGGCTAGGTCATTCCCACCGACGGCGCTTCGGCCAGCGCCTCGAGCGCGCGCCCCGCTTCAGCCTCGGAAAGACCGGAGAGATCCGCGATCGGCAAGCTGATTTCGAGCTCGCCGCGGATCTGCGCGAGGCGCTCGCGGCAGCGCGCCGGCTCGCCCCAGAGGACGGCGTCGGCGGCCTGGTCGGGCGGCAGGTCGCGGAACCAGGGCACGTGCCGACGGTAGTCGCGCAGCGCGTCCTCGCGCGTTGCGCCGGGCCGCGCGAACACCCAGATCCAGGTCGGGAGCGCACGGCCGAGCGCCTCGCGCAGCGGCGCGAAGCGCGCGCGGAGCGGCGGGACGTTCGCGTCCCAGATGTCGGCGTGGCGGCGCACCAGCTCGAGCGCCCGCGGCGACGCGGCCGAGACCGCGAGCGGCACCGGCTGAGGCGGCGGCGTGATCGCCGCCGCCTCGAGCGACGCGAACCGGCCCGCGCGGCTGACCGATTCGCCGGCGAGCAGCGGGCGCAGCTGGCCGAGCAGCTCGTCGAGCCGCGCGATGCGCTCGCCGGGGTCGGGCTGGGGCAGACCGATCGCGGCGGTCGCGCGGCCCGCGCCGACGCCGAACAGCCCGACGACCCGCCCGCGGCCGAGCGTCTGTAAGGTCGCGAGACTGCGGGCGAGCAGAAGCGGATTCCAGAAGTGCGCGATGTGGATCGCCCCGATCCGCGCGCGCTCCGTCGCCAGCAGCGCCGCCGCCGCGACCGCGGTCGGGTCGTATACCGGACGCCCCGCCGGCAGCAGCGCCGCGTCGCCGTCGACCAGCACCAGCGCGTAGCCGAGCGCGTCGGCCCGTTTGGCGAGTCGGAGGATCGCCTCGAGCGGCAGCCAGTGCGCGGTGAACGCGACCCCGAGCGGCCCGGGCCCGCCGCTCACGCCGGCCGGCCGCGCCGCGCCGCCAGGAACAGTGCCGCGATCGACTTGCCGTCCACGATCTCGCCGCGCTCGATCATGACGAGCGCCCGCTCGAGCGCGACCACCTCGGTGCGGATCAGCTCGTGCGCCTCCGGCCGCGCCGGTCCCGGGGTGAGGTCGTAGGCGCAGAACAGATGGATGCGCTCGTCGGTGAACCCCGGCGTGGTCAGCACCGCGCCGGTCTGGACGACCCGGGCGGCGCGGAAGCCCGTCTCCTCCTCGAGCTCGCGCACGGCGCACACGGCCGGGTCCTCGCCGCGATCGAGCTTGCCCGCGGGGACCTCCCAGATGACGCCGCCCGCCGCGTGCCGGAACTGGCGCAGCAGCACCACGTTCTCGCGGTCGAGGAACGGCACCACCGCCGACGCGCCCGGGTGCTTGAACAGCGCCAAGGTCGCGCGCTCGCCCGACGGCAGGACCACCGTGTCGAGCCCGAACGAGCCGATGCCGCCCTCCCAGATGACGCGCCGCTCGACGAGTTCGGCGCGCGGTTCGCTCTCGCTCATCGCCGCGCAAGGTAGCCTAGAATCCGCCTCCGATGGCCGACCTGCGCGCGCGCTTCGAGTCCTGGCGCGAGGCGCGCGAGCGCGCGCGGCTCGAGCACCTGCTGGGCACGAGCGCCGAGCTCGAGCTCGAGCGGATCGACGACGAGTTCGGCGACGTGACCGGCGGGGCCGCGCTCGTCGGGGCTCGCGCGGACGCCGAAGCCGCGCGGCTCGCGTCCGAGCGCGAGCAGAGCCGCCGCTTCGCGCTCGGGCTCGCGCAGGCGGGGCTCGCCCGCGCCCTGCGCCCGCACGACGAGCGCATCGCCCGGCGCGCCGCGGCCGGCGCCGGCGCGGACGAGCTGGACGACCTGCGCGCAGAGCGGATCGCGGCGCGCGGCACGGCGCTCGCCCGACTCGGCTTCGCGACCCAGCTCGCGTTCGCGGAGGCGCTGCGCCCGGACGCGGGGGTCGCCGCCTGGGGCCCTGAAGCGGAGCAGCTGCTCGCGCAGAGCGAGTCGGACTGGCGCGATGCGCGGCAGGCGCCGGGCTCGGACTCGAGCTTCGCCGCCGAGCTTCCGGCCGCGCGGCTGCAGTCGGCCCTCGACTTCGCGCTCGAGGGCATGCGCCTCGAGCTCGCGCGCGCGCCGGGACTTCGGATCGACTCCGAACCGCGGCCGGGCAAGCCGAGCGCTCCGCTCGCGGGCGCGCCGCGCATTCCCGACGAGGTCTGGCTCGCGTTCGCACCCGCCGCCGGCAGCGAGGCCTACGCGGCGCTCTTCGCCGCGGCCGGCGAGGCGCTCCACCTGGCGCACACGTCGGCCGCGCTTCCCGTCGAGCGGCGCTGCCTCGGCGATCCGGGTCTCACCCCGGCGTTCGGCGCGTGCCTGCGCGCGCTGTTCGCCGAACCCGGGCTCGGGGCGGCGCTCACGGGCGCGGCGCCCGCGCACCTCGCGGCGGCGCTGCGCCGCCAACGCCTCGGCGCGCTGCGCCTCACGGCGGCGCGGGTCCTGGTCGAGCTGCGCCTGGCCGAGCTCCCCGCGGGCTCGGCGCCCGAAGGCCTGGGCGAGCTGTGGGCCGAGCAGAGCGAGCGGGCGACCGGGCGCGCGCGCCCCGAAGTCGGCCATCTGGCGGAGTGCGGGCCCGCGCTGCAATCGCTCGACGCGCTGCGCGGCGCCTGCCTGGGCGCGCAGCTCGCGGCCGCGCTGCGGGTCCGCTTCGGGCGCGAGCCGTGGAAGCTGCGCGGGGCGGGCGAGCTGCTGCGCGAGCTCTTCGATACGGGGACCACCTACACCCCGGAGGCGCTGGCGCGCGAGCTGTCGCTCGGGCCGCTCTCCGCGGACGCGCTTCTCGAGGCCGAGCGCGCGCGCTAGCTGGGCGCCGTCTCGGCTACCCTGTGCGCGATGACCTGGAAGGAACAGATGGTCCCGGTGCACGTCAACGCGGGCGGGCTCGCGCTCGAGGGCGTCTGGCAGAAGGGCGCCGGGCGCGGCGCGGTGATCGCGCCGCCGCACCCGCAGTACGGCGGAAGCATGGAGAACCCGGTCGTCAGCGAGATCGCCTATGGGCTCTACAAGGCCGGCGTCGCCTCGCTGCGCTTCAACTGGCGCGGCGTCGGCGCGAGCCAGGGCCGCGTGACCGGCGAGTGGAGCGCCGCGGAGGAGGACTACCTGGCGGCGCTCGACCAGGTGGCCGCCACACTGCCGCCGCCGGTCGTCGCAGCGGGCTACTCGTTCGGCGCGGCCACCGCGCTGCGGATCGGGCTCCGCGACGCGCGTGTCTCGGAGCTGATCCTGGTCGCGCCGCCCGTCGGCATGGTCGAGAAGCTCTCGCTCGAGGACTTCCGCGGCCCGATCCACGTGATCGCCGGCGGCCGCGACGAGCTGGCTCCGCTCGACGAGCTGTCGTCCCTGCTCGAGGGTCTGCCCAACGCGAACCTCGACGTGATTCCCAAGGCGGATCACTTCTTCGGCGCGAACGGGCTGGCGGAGCTCGCGGAGCTGGTTCGGAGCGCGGTCTCCTAGTCCCGCCGCGTCTGGCCACCAGCGCGCCTCCGTCGATGAATCGCTTCGGCGAGAGCCGTCGCGATTCGCGGGCATGTCGCTTGCTCTCCCCGCGGTGCCCCGAAGGAGGTGAGTGATGGAAGAGTCGGTTCTGTTTCTGTCCGATGCGTCGACCGAGACCGTCTCGGACGGCGCGTTCGTCGCCGACCGCGACGACGCGGCGCTCGCGCTCGACACGCGCAGCTATCGGGCGATCTGTCTCGATCGGGGGCAGCTCGAGTCTGCGCTCGCCGACGCGCGCTGGCTGCGGCGCCGCCGCAATCGGCTGCCGGTGATCGCGCTCGTCGACACGCCCGACGTAACGCGCGCCGCGGAGCTGTTCGCGTGCGGAGTGCAGGAGATCGTGGTGCGCGACGCGTCGAGCGCCGCGAGCCTGCGCGCGCGGGTCGCCGGGCTCGTTGCGCCGCGCGTGCCGGCGCGGCCGGTCGCCGCGTCCGACGCGATCGCCGCGCGCAGCCCGGCCATGCGCGCCTGCCTGGAGCTCGTGCGCAAGGCGCAGCGCAGCGACGCCACGGTGCTCCTGCTCGGTGAGACGGGCACCGGCAAGGAGGTGCTCGCGCGCTCGATCCACGCCGGCGGGCGGCGCGCGCGCGGGCCGTTCGTGGCGATCAACTGCGCCGCGTTCCCCGAGACGCTGCTCGAGAGCGAGCTGTTCGGCCACGACCGCGGCGCGTTCACCGGCGCGAGCCGCGCGCGCGCGGGGCACTTCGTCCAGGCGAACGGGGGGACCTTGTTCCTGGACGAGATCGGCGAGACGTCGCTCGGCTTCCAGGTGAAGCTCCTGCGCGCGTTGCAGGAAGGCGCGGTGCGCCCGCTCGGGGCCGACCGCGAGCAGCCCATCGACGCGCGCATCGTGGCGGCGACCAACCGCGAGCTCGAGCGGGAGGTCGAGGCGGGCCGCTTCCGGCGCGATCTCTACTTCCGCCTGAACGTGTTCCCGATCTCGCTGCCGCCGCTGCGCGCGCGTCCCGAGGACATCGTGCCGCTGGTGCTCCAGTTCCTCGCGGGAACCCGCGAGATCACCGGGCTGTGCGCGGTCGCCGCCGACGCGCGCCACCTGCTCGAGACCTATCCGTGGCCGGGCAACGTGCGCGAGCTCGAGAACGAGGTCGCGCGCATCGTCACCCACGCCGAGAGCGGCAGCGAGATCACCGCGCGCATGCTCTCGCCGCGCCTGCGCGGCGGCGCGCCGCCGCTCCCCGAAGCGGAGACGAGCAAGACCCTGCGCGCCGCGGTCGCGCGCTTCGAAGCCTGGTACCTGGGCCACGCGCTCGAGCGCAACCAGAACCGCCGCATCGTCACCGCCCGCGAGCTCGGCATCACGCGCGAGTGCCTGTACAAGAAGCTCAGGCGGTACGGGATGCAGTAGTCAGCGCCGGCGGAAGCCGAGCCTCTCGTAGAGTCGGATGGCGTTTTCGTTGTCAGGAGCGACCTGAAGCCGAGCATGCGAGAGACCCTCGCGCGCAAAAGCGTCGAGCGCCTGGGCGATGAGGCCCCGACCGACGCCGTTGCGCCGGTGCTCCACGCGAACCCCCATCTGGGCGATCGTGCCCTCTCCCGGACGCGCGTCGTCGAGGTCCGAGAGGAGGTAGCCGATCGCGAGCGTCCCCGAGAGGGCGATCGCCGAGAGGCGCAGCGCGCAGTGAGGGTCGAGCGGCCACTTCGCGATCCACGTCGGGCCGTCCAGCAGCGCCGAGGTTCGGGTCGAGAACGCGTCCCGATAGACCTCGTACAGAGTTCCCGTTTCCGTCGGTCGCGGCGGCCGCAGCTCGAATCCGCGCGGGTCGAGAGGAGGGCGCCCGTCGAGCTCGCGGACGTACTCGCGCTCGATCGCCATCCGTCAGCGCACCAGCCGCTTCCAGTAGATCGTGGTCGCGCAGGGCTCGCCGTTCGGCCAGAGCGCATAGTCCGGAATGTCGCCCACGCGGGTCCAGCCGCGGCGCTCGTAGAGGCGGCGGGCGTCGTCCGAGGCGGTGTCGAGCACGAGCAGGGTGCGGCCGAGCTGCGCGGCGCGCGCTTCGGCGGCGGCCATGAGTCGTTCGCCGACGCCACCGCGGCGGTGGGCGAGGCCGACCTGGAGCTTCATGACTTCGGCGCGGTGCGGCTGGTTCTCGGGGGTCGCGATGGAGAGTGTCACCGTGCCGGCGAGCGCGCCGCCCTCAGCGAAGGCGCCGAACACGATCCGGCCGCCGCGTGCGGCGTCGTCGAGCGCTCGCTGCCACCACTCTCTCGCTCGCGCCGGCGCGAGCGGATGCAGGAAGCCGACCGACGAGCCGTTCGCGGTGACCTCGACCAAGAGCGCGGCGAGCTCGTCGGTGGGCGCGCACGCGGGGTCGAGCTCGCGGACTTGGACGGTCATCGCCGCACCAGTGCCACGACGTACGTGCAGCTCGCGCGCGTGCGGTTGTGGAAGGTCGTCTTCGCCGGCTCGCCGAGCGCGAGGCAGTCCTCGGGGCCGAGCTCGTGGCGCAGGTCGCCTTCGCTCAAGCTGAGCCGGCCCTTCCGCACCCACACGAGCTGGCGGATGAACGTGTAGGACTCGGCGGGCATCACGACGCGCGCTCCGGCGGGCAGGTTCACCTCGACCAGCTCGAGGGGGCTCTCGGCCCGCGCGAAGACCTGGCGCCGGACGTAGCGGCTGGCCGGATCGCGCCAGCGCGGCTGCTCGGCGGCGCGCACCAGGCGCCCGGCGGCGCCCTCGGCGCGCGCGATCAGGGTCGCGAGGGTGAGCTCGAACGCGGCCGAAAGGCGCACCAGGGTGGCGGCGCTCGGGCTCGCCTCGCCGCGCTCGATCTTGCTGATCATCGCCTTCGAGACCTTGGAGCGGCGGGCCAGGTCCGCGAGCGACCAGCGCCGGGCCTCGCGCTCGTGGCGGAGCCGGCGCGAGATCCGCGCGCTGGGGTCGTCCAACATAGGAGACGATCGTATATCATAGTGGACATGGAAATCCGAGCTGCGACTCCAGCCGACCTGCCCGGCCTGCTCGCCATCTACAACGACGTGATCGCGACCTCCACCGCGGTGTACTCGTTCGAGCCCACCACGCTGGACGAGCGGCGCGCCTGGCTCGAGGCGCGCGCGCGCCAACGCTTTCCGGTGTTGGTTGCGGTGGACGGCGGCGATCTGGCGGGCTTCGCCTCCTTCGGTGACTTCCGCGCCTGGCCCGGCTACGCGCGCACCGTCGAGCACAGCGTGCACGTGCGCGCGGACCGGCGCCGCGGGGGCGTGGGCGGAGCGCTGGTCGAGGCGCTGCTGCCGCTGGCCGCCGCCCTCGACAAGCACGCGATCCTCGGCTGCATCGACGCGCAGAACGAGGCGTCGCTGCGGCTCCACGCGAAGCTCGGCTTCGAGCGGGTCGCGCACTTCCGCGAGGTCGGCCGCAAGTTCGGCCGCTGGCTCGACGCCGTATTCGTCGAGCGCCTGCTCACCCCGGCGGGAACGCCGCCGCGCGAGGAGCCGGGATAAGCCGAGCGAGGGCCGCCCCGAGCGAGGTCGCAAGCGGCGTAGCCGCGCGCAGCGAGGCGCGCCGAGCGAAGTCGATCGGGCTAGCCCTTCCGGTTCGCGACGAGCGCCGGGATCAGCACCAGGTTCGCGACCAGGATCAGCGACAGGCCCAGAGTGAGCAGGATCCCCAGGCTCGCCATGCCCGGGTGTGGCGAGATCGCGAGCGTGCCGAAGCTGGCGATCGTAGTCAGCGTGCTCTGCACGACGCCGCGCGCGGTGCTGGTCTCGAGCAGGGGATCCGTGCCGTCCATGTGGCGCCAGCGGTGCACCAGGTGGATGCCGCTGTCGATCCCGATCCCGAGCAGCGCCGGCAGCACCAGGACGTTCGCGAAGTTGAACGGCAGGTCGAAGATCACGCCGAGCGCAGCGAGCACCGCCGCCGAAAGCAAGAGCGGCGCGAGCGCAATCAGCGTGTCCGACAGCCGCCGCCACAGCGCGAACAAGAGCAGCGCGATCGCGAGCGCCGCGCCGAGCAGCGCCTCGCGGAACGCCTTCACCACCACCCGCGCCGACTCGACGGTCGTGACGGCGATGCCGGTCGCCTGGGGCAGCGCCGCCACGGCGGAGTCGGCGAAATGCTGCAGCGCGACGTCGTCGCTGCCGAGGTCGTGCTTGGGATAGGCGTCGACCCGCACGCGGCCGTCGGGGGCGACCGTGTCGCGCACCAGCTCGGGCGGCAGGTCGCTCGCCTCGACCGGCTCCGCCTGTAGCGCCGTCTCGATCCGCCGCACCTGGTCGGGGAGGGTGCCCACCACGCTGGTCTCGAGCCGGCGCAGCACGGCCGCGCGCTCGGCGTCGCTCGCCCGAGCCAGGCGCTCGACGACTCCGGCGATCGCCGCGCGCAAGCGGTCGAGCGCCGCGCGGGTCTTGGAGTCGAGCGACGCCGGCATCTCGGCGGTCGTCGCGACGAACCCGCGCAGCGCCTCGACCTCCTCGCCGGGGGTCGGCGCGTGCGGCACCCGCCCGGCCGGCGGCGGCGGCGCCATGAACAGCGCCACGTCCTCCAGGATCGCGAGCTTCTGCTCCTGCTCGGTCGGAACGTAGTCGGAGAGCGTGCGCGTGTGGTCCACGGCGTCGAGGCTCGCGAGCCGGGCGGCGGCGGCGTCGGCGGCCGCGCTGTCCTTCGCGAGCAGGCTGACGCTCCACGGCGAAAGCCCCTCGGTCGCGAGCAGGTCGTTGAACGCCGTCACCGAGTCGGCGGTCTGCACGCGCAGCCGCAGCGGGTTGTACTCGAAGCGCACGTGCATGAGGAACGGCACGCACAGGAGCGCGAGCCCGAGCGCGCCCGCGCGCACCAGGCGCGCGTGCCGCACCGGGAACGAGACGAGCCGCGACATCCACGCGCTCTCGGGCCGGTGCGCGCGCGGCGCCAGCCGCGGCGGCTTGAACAGGGTGATGAACGCGGGCAGCAACGTCAGGCTGACGATCACCGAGATGATGATGCCCCCGGCCGAGATCACGCCGAGCTCGGCGACGCCCACGTAGTCGGTCGGCGCGAAGGCGAGGAAACCGATCGCGACGGTGATCGCGCAAAGAAGCAGCGACAAGCCGACGTCCTGCGCGGTCTCGCGCAGCGCCGCCGCGGAGTCGTGGCCGCGGCTCACCAGATCCTGCCAGCGCAGGCAGAAGTGCACGCTGAAGTCGTCGCCGAGCCCGATGAAGAGCACGGCGAACGCGACCGAGACCATGTTCAGCGAGCCGACCGTGAGCGTCGCGAAGGCGAAGGTCCAGACCAGCCCGACCGAGAGCGAGATCGAGGTCGCGGCCATGAGCTTCCAGCTGCGTAGCCCGAAGAAGAGGATTCCGGTCACGAGCACGAACGAGAGCGCGCCCGAAAGGGCGGTCCCCGTCGTCACCGTCTCGAGCTCTTCCGACGAGAGCGCGAGCTCGCCCGTCACGCGCACGCGCACGTCGGAGTCGCGGCCGAGCCCGATCTCCTGGGCCAGCGCGTGCACCCGCGCGAGCGACTCCTCGGCCGGGATCAGCGCGCTGTAGTCCACGATGGGCTGCACGACCAGGACGCGCCGCGCCGTCTCGGGCAGCGACTGGCCGAGCAGGACCTCGCGCCACGACACGGGCTCGGAGCGGCCGGCGCGCTCGGCGTCGAACGAGCGCGCGAGCCGGTCGAACACGGGCGCGAGCTCGACCACGGTCGCGTCGCCCTTGCGCAGCGAGTCGGCCGCCTTCTGGAGCAGCGCGAACAGCCCGCGCAGGCTCGAGTCGCGGCGCAGCTCGGCCAGGTAGGGCTGCACCTCGGCCAGGTGGTCGGCGAGCTTCGCGAGCTCGTCGGTCGACAGATACAGGAGCCCGTTCTTCTCGAAGAACGGCCCCTCGCCGGGCACGTCGACCGAGCGGAACAAGGTGGTCTCGCGCGCGAGCCGGTCGCGCAGCAGGAGGGCCGCCTCGCGCGCGCGCTCGGGGGTGGGGGCGTCGACCACGACCAGGAGCGGGTTCTCGGACTCGGGAAAGGCGCGCGCGATCTCGTTCCAGGTCTTCTGGTGCGGCAGGTCGGGCGAGAGCATCGCCGCGACGTCCATGTTGATGCCGAGGTTCCGGACCGTGTACAGGCCGAGGAGCCCCGTGACCAAGGCCGCGATCGCCAGCGTGAGCAGGGGATGGCGGCGAACGCCGTCGACCCAAGCCGCTACGGCTCGACCGATCAGCTCGTCCATGCTCCCCCCGGGCGCGATCCGTTATCCTGCCGCGAACCATGCATCATTCGCGTGCCGTCGTCGCGACCCTGTGGGCCGTCTGCATTGGACACTTTCTCTGCAGCGCCGCGCGCGCCGAGGATCCCCCGGCCGCGAGCGCCGCGCCGGTGATCGACCAGTTCCACGGCGTGCTGATCGGCGTCATGAAGGACGCGAATACGCTCGGGCTCGAGGGCCGGAAGGAGAAGCTCGCGCCCGCGCTCGACCAAACCTACGACTTCCCCACCATGGCGCAGCGCTCGATCGCCACCGGCTGGGGCAAGCTCGACCAGAGCCAGCGCGACCGCTTCATCGCGGCCTTCCGCGGGCTGACCCTGCGCACCTACGCGACGCGCTTCGACGGCTATTCGAACGAGCGCTTCGAGACGCTCGGCGAGGAGCCGTCGGTCGCCAAGACCGTGATCGTGCGGACCGTGCTGCATACCGCGAACGAGGACATCCACCTGGACTATCGACTGCGTTCGACGCCGGCCGGCTGGCGGGTGATCGACGTCTACTTGTCCGGGACGGTCTCGGAGCTGGCGCTGCGCAGGGCCGAGTACACCTCGGTGCTCGAGAGGGAGGGGTTCGACGCGCTGTTGGCGGCCTTGGAGCGCAAGGTGTCGGACTCGCCGGGCGCGCCGCCGCGCAGCTCCGACTCGCGGTTGAAGTAGTAAGCCGAGCGCAGCGCCGCGTAGAAGTCGATCGAGCCGTCGCGCAGCGCCTCGAGCCCGTCCGTCGCTTCGGCGCGCGCGGTGATGCCGTTGCCCGTGGTGAGAATGATCTGGACCGTGGTCGAGAGCAGGTAGCGCTGCGGCATGACGCTTCCGTCGACGAAGTCGCCAAAGGTGTCGCGCGCGGTGGTCGGCCCGAACAGCGGCAGCACGAGGTAGGGACCGGCCGGGGTTCCGTAGCGGTACAAGGTGCCGCCGAAGTCGGTGGGGTCGGTCTCGAGACCCAGTGGGGTCGCGACGTCGAAGATGCCCGCCAGGCCGACCGTGCTGTTCAGGCAGAAGCGAACCAGGTTGTGGCCGGCGGGATCGGGCTTGAACTGCAGCAAGTGGTTCGCGAACGAGATCGGCTCCTTCAGGTTGCGGAACATGCGGCGCACGGCGCGCTCCGCGGGGTCGGGTGTGACGAACTGATAGGCGTCGGCGATCGGCCCGATCACCCACTGGTCGGCGTACTCGTTCATGCGGAACACGAAGCGGTTGCCCGGCTCGAGCGGATCCCAGTACGCGGTGGTCTCGGCGGCGTCGAGCTCTTGCAACAGCGCGTCTTCAGCGCCGGGGTCTGCGGGCGGCGCCGGCGCCGGAACCGGCTCGGCCGCGGCCGGCTGGTCCGCCGCGGCGGTCCGCGCGGCGCCCAGCAGCGCCGCGAGCGCGGTCGCCACCAGCCTGCATGCGACGCGGGAAAGTGTCACAGCCCCCACCTCTTGCGAAACCAGGTGACGGTCTCCAAGAGACCGTCCTCGAACTCGACTTCCGGCCGCCAGCTGAGCTCGCGCTCCGCCTTCCCGTTCGAGACGGGGCGACCCGGAAAGTCTCCGGCTCGCTCGGGCGTGAACTGGATCTCGATTCCGGACCCCACCATCTGGCGGATGCGCTCCGCCACCTCGAGCACGGTGACCCTGCGTGACCCCTCGAGATTGTAGACCTGATTCATAGCGGCCGGGCCGAGGGCATGCACGTGGGCCGCAGCCAGGTCGGTGACGTAGACGAAACTGCGGTACTGGTCCCCGCGGCCGTTCACCTGCAGGGGCTCGCCATCGAGCGCGCGGCGAACGAAACGCGGAATGAGAAGCTCCTCACGCATGCGGGGGCCGTACGGGATCCCGTAACGCAGAATGGTGAAGGGCACCCCGTACAGCTCGCGGTAGTTCTGGCAGACCATCTCGGCCGCCATCTTCGAGGACGTGTAGACGTGCCCAGCGCCCGAGAGGTGGAAGGGTGTGGCCTCGTCCGCGGGCGCCTCGCCCGGGGCCCCGTTGTAGACCCATACGGTGGAGGCCAGGTGCACCCGCTGGCCGCCGTGGATCCGCGCGGCCTCGAGCACGTGCGAGGTGCCGATCACGTTCAGCGAGAGCGTGTGAACCGGGTACTTGTGCGCCTGGTTCACGTTCGAGACCGCGGCCAGATGGAAGACGTGCTCCGCGCCGCGGGTGGCGGCGAGCACGGAGGCGAGGTCGAGCAGGTCCACGTCTTCGAAGGCGACGTCCGGCCGGTGAGGGCGGACCCGGTGGTCGAGCACGGTCACGCTGTGGCCCGCGGCGGCCAGCGCGTCCACGACGTGCGAGCCGATGAAGCCGCTGCCTCCGGTCACGACGATCCTGCTCAAGGCGCGCCCCGCTCGAAGGCGGCGGACAGCGCGCCCACCGCGTGCGCTGCCTCGTCCGCGCTCATCCCCGAATAGATCGGCAGACACAGGTGCCGCGCACAGAGGTCCTCCGCCACGGGGTACTCGCCCTCCGCGAGCGCCGCGAAGACGGGCTGGCGGTGCAGCGGCTGCGCATACACTTCGCCCGCAAGTCCGACCTCGAAGCGCTCGCGCAGGAACGTCTTCAGCGCGTTGCGGTCGACGCGCGCGCGCGGGACCACCACGTACTTGTAGTAGTTGCAGGTGCCGCCGGCCGGCGGTTCGAGCGCGCGCAGCTGCGGATGCCCCTTCAGCGCCGCAGCGTAGAGAGCGGCCGTGCGTTGCCGGCTCGCGATCATCTCGGGCAGCCGCGTCAGATGGCGGCGGCCGATGATCGCGTGCGGCTCCGAGAGCCTCCAGTTGTAACCGAGCCGCGAGTGGCTGTTCTCGTGGAAGCTGGTCTTGCCCTGGTCGCGGTACAGGCGCGCTTCCTCGGCGAGCCGCGGGTCGTCGCAGACGAGCATGCCACCCTCGCCGGCGGTCATGACCTTGGTAGGATAGAAACTGAACGCGCCGACCGCGCCGAAGCCGCCGGCGGCGACACCGGAAAGCGTCGATCCGTGGGCGTGCGCGGCGTCCTCGACCAGCCACAGGCCGCGGCGGCGGCAGAGCTCCGCGAGCTCGGGCGTGGAGCCGCCGACGATCCCGCCGATGTGCACGGCGACGGCGCCGACCGTGTTCGCGGTGAGCCGGCGTTCGGCGTCGTCGACCGAGATGCCGAGCGAGTCCGGGTCGGCGTCGACCAGCACGGGCCGGCCGCCGGCGTGGATCAGCGCGGCCGCGGTCGCGAAGAACGTGTTGGTCGGCACCAGCACGTCCCTTCCCGCGACGCCGAGCGCGCGGAACGCGATCTCGAGCGCGGCGGTGCCGCTCGCCACCGCCACCCCGTGAGCCCGGCCGCACAGCGCCGCGAAGCCGCGCTCGAGCTCGGCGCCGTGCGCGCCGAGGGTGAGCTGGCCCGAGGCCAGCGCGCGCTCCAGCTCCGCCGCGATCCAGGCGCGATCCGCAGCGCTGAAGTCGACCCGAGCTGGCGGCACCTTCACCGCGCCGCTCCGACGCTGATGAGCGCCACCCCGGCGGTCACGAGCGCGATCCCGGTCCAGTGCAGCGGCGTCACGACCTCGCCCAGGAACGCCATCGCGAGCAGCGCCGCGAACCCGTACTCGAGCGCCGAGAGCGGCAGCACCACGGTGATGCCGCTCCACGAGAGCGCGACGAGGAACAGCGCATAGAACGCGGCGTTCAACGCCGTCCCGCCGATCACCCACGGGTTCAGGACGGCGGCGGCGCCGAAGCGCCACAGCGCTCCGGGTCCGAAGCCCGCGAGCTCGCCGACCTGCTGCATCCCGATCCGCAACAGCACCTGCCCCACCGCGGCGGCGAGACCGCCTACCGCCATTGCCACCAGCACTCGTGTCATCTGGAACCGGCCTCCCGTTTCAACGTTTCGCAGGCGGCGCGCAGCGCCGGGTCGAGGAGCGCCTCGAGCTCGCGCACGTGCTCGTAGCCGGGCATCGCCCGCTCGAGCGCGGCCGACCGCTCGGTCGCCGGATGGAAGTAGAGCTCGCTCGTGCCGGGCGGCAGCGCGCGGAGCTGGCGCAGGACCAGCTCCGCGGTCATGTGCCCGGAGTCGTACAGACCGAACAGCCAGTCGTTCGCGCGCATGCCCGAGCGCCGGATCCGCCGCCGCAGCAGCGCCACCCACGGCCACAGGAAGAGCTGGGCCAGCGCCCGCTTCGCGGCGCCGCGGCCGGCGGCGCGCGCCGAGCTGCGCCAGGGCTCGCGCGGCACGCGCACGGCCGGCAGGCCGAACTCGCGCCCGATCGCGAGCACGAGCCGCGACACCGTCGGGTGCAGGTGCATGTGCCGGTGGCCGTCCGCGTGGTCGAGGCAGAGGCCGGTCGCCGCGAACGCCTCGAACTGCGCGCGAATCTCGGCGGCGAGCCGCCGCCGCGCCGGCGGCCAGAAGAAGATGGCGAGGGCGCTGCGGAGCTGATGCTCAGGCCCGCCGCACACCACCACGTGTAGGCCGACCCGCAGCTCGGGATTGCGGTGCGCGCGCAGGACCGCGTCGGCCGCGGCGGGCGCGCCGACCATCAGGCTCGCGCGCCCGAGCACCCCTTCCCGGTGTGCGCGCTCGATCGCCGCGTTCAGCTCGGACGCGAAGCCGAAGTCGTCGCCGGTGAACGCGGCCGTGCGCGCGGGCGGGATCCGGCGGACGAGCTTCCCGCCGCCGACCAGGTCGAACTCGTCGTCACGCCAGGTCGTGCGCCGCGCAAAGAGCGCCACCGCCCATGACGCGAGCCCCGCCAGGTCGCGGAGCGGCAGGAGCCAGAGCTCCCGCAGCCCGTCGCGGTCGGCGCTCACCGCCCCCATGAACAGCGCGGCCGCGCTGAGGCGCACGCCGACCACCGCGCCCAGCACCGCGAGCCCCGTCGAGTCGAGCCCGCGCAGGAGCGCGTACAGGAGCGCGAACGGCACCGCGCGCACCAGCGCGAACGCCGTCGCCCCGGCCGGATTCGCCGCGCGGTTGTTCTGCTCCCAGTACAGCAGGTGCTTCCAGCCGCGCGATGCGGAGGGCACGTCGACCGAGGTGTCGACCAGGTAGGGCAACACCGCGCCGCGTTGCCCGCGCGCGCGGATCCGCGCGCCCATCTCGTAGTCCTCCACCAGGTAGTCCGCGAGCGCCGCGATGCCGCCGATCGCGTCGAGCGTCTTGCGGCGCAGCGCCGTCGAAGCGCCGAGGCACGGGCTCGCCACGCCCGTTGCGACCGCGAACATGAAGTTCGGCAGGAGCTCCGCGTTCACCGTGAGCAGCTCGAGCCGCTCCCACAGATTGCGCGCCCCGCGCGCCCGGTAGAACGTGCACGCGTAGCCGACCCCGGGATCCGCGAGCGGCGCGACGATCGTGCGCAGGTAGTCGGGGCCAAGGCGCACGTCGCTGTCGCTGATCACCAGGACTTCGTGGCGCGCGCGCGCGAGCCCGACCGCCAGGTTGTTGACTTTGCCGTTCGCGCCCGCGCGGGCCGGATCGATCGCGACCCGCACGCGCTCCGGGCCGAGCTCGCGCTCGAGCCGGCGCAGGATGGGCAGCGCCGGGTCCTGCTCCGACTGGACCGAGTACACGACCTCGAAGTCGCCTGGGTAGTCCTGCAGACAGGCGCTGCGCAGGTTCGGCTCGAGATCGTGCTCGAGGCCGCACACGGGCTTCAGCACGCTGACCGCGGGCCAGCCGCCCGTGAACCGCGCGCGCAGGGGCGGGCTCCGCCGCAGCCGCCAGCCCGCTGCGACGCAGAGCAGCGCGTACAGCGACCCCGCTGCACTCGGAACCAGACATGCGAGCTGGAGCGCTGAAGAGAGGTCCACGAGCGGCGGGGATTCTAGACTCTTTTTCAGGGGGTGAGCCGCTTGCCGCGAACACGTCGTTGGTCCGTCTGGCTCCCGGTCGCGCTCGCGCTCGCGACCGCCTGCGTGCGCGAGCCCCCGCCGCTGCGCCCCGAGCGCGCGCCGCGCGCTGCCGACGTGCGGCTCTCGCTGCTCGCGCTCGGCGACTGGGGCCGGCGCCCCGTCGAAGGGCAGCCGCCGCCCGCGCAGATGGCGGTGGGTGAAGCGCTCGCGCGCGAGGACCTGCGCGCGCCGGCCGACGCGCTCGTGTTCCTCGGCGACAACTTCTACCCGCACGGGCTCGAGAAAGACGAGCTCGAGCCGCGCCTGCGCCTGAACGTGGCCGCGCCGTACTGCCACTTCGTGGAGCTCACCGAGAAGGGCGAGCGCGCGCTGGGCGACGCCTGCACCGAGAGCGAGGCCGCGCGACACGCGATCCCGCTCTGGGTGGGGCTCGGCAATCACGACCACCACCTGCCCTCGGCGCCGCTGCTCGAGGCCGAGGCGGTGCCCGAGTACGTCGCCAACTGGCGGCTGCTCGGCACGCCGGTCGAGACGCTCGAGCTGCCGGAGGGCGTGAGCCTCGTCTTCTACGACTCGAGCATGCTGCGGCTCCCGTCGCGGAGCGAGGGGCTGCCCGAGCTGACCCGCGCGCTCGCGAGCTCGAAGGGGCCGTGGCGGATCCTGGTCGCGCACCATCCGTTCGACGGCACGGAGCCGTCGGCGCGGGTGGAGCGCGCGCTCGCGGCGTCCGGGGTGCGCGCGCAGCTCCACCTGGCCGGCCACATCCACGACCTGCGCGGGGGCGAGCTCGCGGCGCCGCTGCCCGCGCTGCAGATCGTCTCGGGCGGCGGCGGCGGTCACGAGTCGAGCGGCAAGACGCTGCCCGGCGAGACCTTCAAACTGAGTGCGCTCGGCTTCGCGCGGGTCGACCTCGTCGCGGCGGCGGGCGCGGAGCACCTGCGCGTGCGCGTGTACGCCGTGGATCCGGGCGACCCGGACGGCCGGGTCGTCGCCGGCTGGTCGATCGCGCTCGACGGCGGGGTGATTCGCGAGACACCGTGACCCCGCGGCCGCTAGACTCGCCGGCGTGACAACCCCCCTCGCCGCCCTGCTCGCGTTTGCGCTCCTGTGCCACACCGCGCGCGCCGATCAGCTCGGGCCCGCGATCCCCGAGGCCGATCGCGCGCTCGTGCGCGAGATCTACCAGGAGCTCGTCGAGATCGACACGACCCACTCGACGGGCAGCACCACGAAGGCAGCGGCGGCAGTCGCGGCGCGGCTGCGCGCGGCGGGCGTCCCCGAGGCCGACATCGCGGAGCTCGGCCCGTCGCCCCAGCGAGGCAATCTGGTCGCGCGCCTGCACGGGAGCGGCGCGAAGCCGCCACTCGTGCTGCTCGCGCACCTCGACGTGGTCGAGGCCAAGCGCGAGGACTGGTCGGTGGATCCCTTCGTGCTGCTCGAGAAGGACGGCTACTTCTACGGCCGCGGCACGCAGGACGACAAGGCGATGGCCGCGATCTTCACGACCAGCTTTCTGCGCATGCACCGCGAGAAGACGCCGCTCGACCGCGACGTGATCCTGGTCCTGACCGCCGACGAGGAAGGCGGCGACGAGAACGGCGTCGACTGGCTGCTGCGCGAGCACCGTGCGCTCGTCGAGGGCGGGCTCGTCCTGAACGAGGGCGGCGGCGGCTGGATGCGCCAGGGCAAGTATCTCGTGACCGCCGTGCAGGCGAGCGAGAAGACCTACATGGACTACTCGCTCACGGTCACCGACAAGGGCGGACACAGCTCGCTGCCGACCAAGGAGAACGCGATCTACCGGCTGGCCGCGGGTCTCGCGAAGATCCAGAAGCTCTCGTTTCCCGTCGAGCTGAACGACGTGACCCGCGAGTTCCTGAAGCGCGCGGAGAGCACCGAGTCGAAGGAGATCGCGCGCAACATGCGGGCGCTGGCGGCGAACGACAAGGACACCGTCGCGGCCGCGCGGCTCTCGGTCGAGCCGCGCTACAACGCCCTGATCCACACCACCTGCGTCGCCACCGAGATCCAGGGCGGCCACGCGCCGAACGCGCTGCCGCAGCGGGCGACGGCGAACGTGAACTGCCGGATCCTGCCCGGTCACAGCGCGGAGGAGGTGCGGCTGGCGCTGGTCGCTGCGCTCGCCGACCCGAAGATCGAGGTCGCGCTCGCCGAACGGGAGGTCGCCGGTCCGCGCGCGCGGGTCGACCCCGAGTTCCTGGGGACCGTGGAGCGCGTGAGCGCGCAGATGTACCCGGGCGTGCCGGTCGTCCCCACGATGAGCTCGGGCGCGACCGACTCGAAGTACTACCGGCTCGCCGGCATTCCGGCGTACGGCGTGTCGGGGATCTTCAGCGACATCGACGACGTGCGCGCGCACGGGCGCGACGAGCGCCTGGGCGTGAAGCAGTTCTACGAGGGGCAGGAGTTTCTCTGGCGGCTGATCGGCGAGCTCGCGGCGCGCCCGGCCGGCGAAGCTGCCCGCTAGTCCCGCACCGCACAGATCGTCGCCGCCGCGATCTGGATCCGGAACGCGCCGGTGAGCTCGATCTGGCGCGCGGCGCGGGCGCGCAGCCGCTCGAGGATCTCGTCGGGAGCGCGCGCAGCGCGGCCAGAGCGCACGTAGGCCAAGAGCGGGACCGTGTCGGTCACCGCGAGCCAGCTGTCTCGGCGCTCGACCCGCTCGATCCGCAGCACCCGCGCGATCTCTTCGGCGCCCAGCTCGAGGTCGAACTCGTCCGGGCCGCGGCGCAGCGGCTGCATCACGCCGGCGAGACCGAGGCTCTCGAGCGCTTCGCGGACCTCGAGGAGATGCGTCCACGGATAGGTGGTCGCGTAGAGGCGCCCGCCCGGCCGCAGCACGCGGCGGAGCTCGGACAAGGCCCTCGCGCGGTCGGGCACGTGGTAGAGCATGTGGCTCGCGATCGCGGCGTCGAAGCTCGCGTCGCCGAAGGGCAGACTCTGCGCGTCCGCGATCCGGAACTCGGGGGCGGGCGCGAGCCCGGCGAGGCGCGCGCGCGCCTGCTCGAGCATGCCGGGCGAGAGGTCCGTGAGCGTGAGCGCGAGCCCGTCCGGGATCCGGTCGGCGTTGTCGCGCCACAGGTTCCCGGTGCCGCAGCCGACCTCGAGCACGCGCTCGCCTTCGCGCAGGCGCATCCGCGGAAACATCCAGCGCGGCAGGCGCTCGGCCGACACGTCGAAGAGCTCGTAGATCCGCACGCGCGCGTCGAAGTTCGCGGAGTCGCGGTACTGAGACGCGACGTAGTCCGGATCGTCGAGCTTCATCGAGTCACCTCACTGTAGAGACTGCTGGCTTGGCGCTCCCGTCGGCGCGGAACAGCCCGAAGTGCGCCTCGCGCGCGCGCTTCTCCGGCGGCGCCTCGAGGGCGTGTGCGGGCTTCCACGGCGCGTCGAAGGCCTCGAACCAGGCGAAGGCGTGTGCGCGGGTCGGCGGCAGGCGCTTGGCCAGAGCGGACCAGAAGGCCGCTTGTCTCGACTCGTCGAAGCCATCGGCGCTTGGACCGCTCGGCAGTCCGGTTTCCTTCACCAGCACGGGCAACTTCGAGCGAGTCTCCAGCTCGCCGACGACGTTCGCGACGAACTCGATCGACGCCTCTTGCGGCGCGCTCGCGAACCAGGGCTGATCGATCGGATGGACGGTGGGAAGCCAGAGATCCGCGGCGGGCAGGAGCTGGGGCGAATCGAGGTAGACCGAGAACGGCTCGGAGAGCCCCAGCGCCACGCCGGGCGCTTCGCGGCGCGCGCGCGCGAAGGCGGCGGCGAGCGCCGCCGGGTCGTAGCGCCCGAAGAAGAGACCTTCGTTGCCGAGCGAGAGCGCCAGCACGATCTCGGGCTCGGCGCGCGCGGCGGCGAGCGCGCGCTCGAGCTCGGCGGGGTCGGTCGGGTCCCAGACGCCGACGATCACCGAGCGGAAGCCGGCCTCGCGCGCCAGCCGCGGCAGCCGGTCGAGGCCGAACGCGGACGAGTAGGTGATGAGGCCGTCGAAGTGGGGGCGCAGCAGCGCGAGATCCGCGCGCAGCGCCGCCTCGTCGGGCGGCGCGCTCACCCCGGGCTCGAAACCGCGCGGTGTATAGGCGACGAAGCGGGTGCTCGCGAGCGCAGCTCCGACGCGCGCCCGCGGCGCGACTGGCGGATCCCCGCACGCCAGCGCGGCCAGAGCGACGAACGCCGGGAGCCACCGCAACCAGGGCACGGTGCGAAGCTTAGCCGGCCTGGGTAAGCTCGTGCGCATGCCGGCCGTGCCGATCGTCCTGCCCCACCACCGCTACGACGCGGTGATCGCGCCCGGGGCGCTCGAACGCCTGGGCGAGCTGGTCCGCGCGGTCGCGCCGGCGCGGGCGGCGGCGCTGTTCTTCGATCCCGTGCTCGAGGCCAGCCACGCGCGCGCGGCGCGCGCGTCGCCTCGAAGCGGCGGGCTTCGCGACCCTGGCCGTGCCGTTCACGGCGGGCGAGGAGCGCAAGACGCTCGAGACCGTGCGCGGCGTCTACGACGCTCTGCTCGACCACAAGCTCGAGCGCGGCGCGCCGATCGTGGCGCTCGGCGGAGGCGTGCTCGGCGACACCGTCGGCTTCGCGGCTGCGACCTACCTGCGCGGCGTCCCGTTCGTGCAGTGCCCGACGACCCTGCTCGCGATGGTCGACTCGTCGGTGGGCGGCAAGGTCGGCGTGAACGTGCCGCAGGGGAAGAACCTGATCGGGGCCTTCCACCAGCCGGTGGCGGTGATCGCCGACCCGCTGGTGCTGCGCAGCCTGCCGCTGCGCGAGCTGCGCTGCGGTCTGGCCGAGTGCATCAAGCACGCGGTGATTCGCGACCCCGCGCTGTTCGCCTGGACGCGAACTCACATGGCGGAGCTGCTCGCGCTCGCCCCCGAACCGCTCGCCGAGCTCGTCGCGCGCAACGTCGCGATCAAGGCCGCGGTCGTGATGGAGGACGAGAAGGAGACGGGCGTGCGCGCGCACCTGAACCTGGGCCACACCTTCGGCCACGCGATCGAGGCCTCGGTCGGCTACGGGCGCATCCTGCACGGCGAAGCGGTCGGGCTCGGCCTGCTCGCGGCGGCGACGCTCGCGGCGGGCGTCGGCGTCGGCCCGCGCGAGCTGCGCGGCGAGGTCGAGGCGGTGGTCGGCGCGGCGGGCCTGCCGCTGCGCGCCGACTTGCCCGACGACGCGCGGTTGCTCGAGGCGATGGCGCTCGACAAGAAGGTCGCCGCGGGGCGGATCCGCTTCGTGCTGCCCGAGCGCATCGGCAAAGTGGTGATCCGCGACGGTGTACCGCCCGAGGCGATCCGCGCCGCCTGGGCGACGATTCGGGAGGAAGGATCATGAGACTGGAACGCGCCGTGTCGTTGGTAGCGCTCGCGCTGTGCGCGCTGGCGTGTGACTCGAAGCCGGGCCCGCAGGCGGGCTCCCAGAACCTGGAGGCGCCGCCCGGGTCGCGCCGCTTCATCGACGGGCTCTCGCCCCTGCACATGGAGGTCAGCGCGACGCCGATCGCGCAGAAGTACTTCGACCAGGGCATCCGGCTCGTGTATGCGTTCAACCACGACGAGGCGATCCGCGCCTTCGAGGCGGGCCAGAAGCTCGATCCGGACTGCGCCATGTGCTGGTGGGGAGTGGCGCTCGCGCTGGGACCGAACATCAATCTGCCGATGGATGCGGCCCTGAACCCGCGCGCGCTCGAGGCGCTGGCCGGCGCGGTGCAGCGCGCGGGCAAGGTGACTCCGCGCGAGCAGGCGTACATCCACGCGCTCGAGGCGCGCTACTCCGCGGCTCCCGACGCGAAGCGCGAGGATCTCGACAAGGCCTACGCCGACGCGATGCGGAAGGTCGCGGCGCAGTACCCCGACGACCTGAACGCGCAGACCCTGTTCGCCGAGGCGCTGATGGACCTGACGCCCTGGGCGTACTGGACGAAGGAAGGCGAGCCGACGCAGCACACCGCGGAGATCGTCGCCGCGCTCGAGGCCGTGCTCGCGAAAGACCCCGGCCACACGGGCGCGAATCACTACTACATCCACGCCGTCGAGGCGTCGCGCGAGCCGGGCAAGGCGCTGGCCAGCGCGAAGCGGCTCGAGACGCTCGCGCCCGACGCCGGCCACCTGGTGCACATGCCGGCGCACACCTACATGCGGGTCGGCGACTACGCGGGGGCGTCGCGAGCGAACGCGAGCGGCGCGCAGGCCGACGAGGCCTACACCGCCTGGTGCAGGTCGGGCGGCTACTATCCGCTGGCCTACTACACGCACAACCTCCACTTCCTGTGGGCGTCGGAGGCCATGCAGGGCCGCAGCGCGGACTCGCTCGCGACCTCCAAGAAGCTGGCCGCGCAGCTCCCGCCGGACGTCGCGCGCGCGGTCGTCCCGGCGCAGGAGCTCTTCGCGGTGCGCTACTTCGCGCCGGTGCGCTTCGGCCAGTGGGAGGCGGTGCTCGCCGAGCCCGCGCCGCCCGACGACCTGCGCTACCCGCTCGGGATCTTCCACTTCGCGCGGGGCATGGCGCTGGCCAACACCGGGAAGCTCGACGACGCGGCGGGCGCGCAGGCCGCGCTGGCGGCGATCGCCGCCGAGGACGCGATGAAGAAGCTCGAGTTCCTGGAGGGCCCGGCCTCGCAGCTGCTCGAGATCGCGAGCCACATCCTGACGGCGGAGATCGCCTCGAAGCGGGGCGACCGCGACCTCGCGCTCGCCGAGCTCGAGAAGGCGCAGGCGCTCGAGTACGGCCTCCGGTACACCGAGCCGCCGCCATGGCCGATCCCGGTGCGGCAGCTGCAGGGCGCGGAGCTGCTCGCCGCGGGCCGCGGCGCGGAGGCGGAGGTCGTGTTCCGCGCGGACCTCGTCGAGTATCCCGAGAACGGCTGGGCGCTCTACGGGCTCGCCGAGAGCCTGCGCGCGCAGCAGAAGGACGCCGCCGAAGCCGACAAGCGCTTCGCCGCCGCGTGGGCGGCGTCGGACGTCAAGCTGACCCGGCCGCGCTTCTGAGCCAGGCGCGGTAGACGCGCGGATCGTCCGACAGCTCGGGGTGGAAGGTCGCGGCCCAGATCGGCCCGGCGGAGACGAGCGCCGGGTCGCCCTTCACGCGTGCGTGGACGGCGACGCCGGGGCCGACCCGGGTGATGCGCGGCGCGCGGATCAGCACGCACTCGAGGCCCGCGAGCTCCGAGGCGGGGTCGTCGACCTCGGCCGTACACACGAACGAGTCGAGCTGCGTGCCGTAGGCGTTGCGCTCGCCGTCGAGTCGAGCATGTCGAGACGCGCCGGGCGCACGCGAGCGAGCAGGATCGCCCCGGCGCAGGTGCCGAGCATCGGCTTCCTCGCCGCGAGGTGCGCGCGCAGCGCGGGCCCGAGCCCGTCGCGCGCGATCCCGCGCAGCATCGCGGTCGACTCGCCGCCGGGCAGGACGAGCGCGTCCGCGCGGGCCAGGTCGGCTGCGCTCCGCGCGGCGAACGCCTCGAAGCCCGCGCGCGCGAGCGCGCGCGCGTGGGCCTCGAAGTCGCCCTGCACCGCCAGGACGCCGATCATCACCAGCCGCGCTTCGCCAGCCGCTCGGCCTCGGGGATGGCCTCGAGCGCGAGCCCGGGCATCGCGGCGCCCAGGCCGCGCGACGCCTCGAGCACCTCCTTGGGCTCCTGCCAGTGCGTGGTGGCGCGCACGATCGCGCGCGCGCGCACCGCGGGGTCCGCCGACTTGAAGATGCCGGAGCCGACGAACACCGCCTCGGCGCCGAGCGACATGCACAGCGCGGCGTCGGCCGGGGTCGCGATGCCGCCGGCGGCGAAGTTCGGCACCGGCAGCTTCCCGCCTTCGGCGACGCGCAGCACGAGCTCGTAGGGCGCGCCGTACTCCTTGGCGCGCGCCATCAGCTCGTCGCGCGGCGCCTGCACGAGCGCCCGGATCTCGCGTCCGATGCGCCGCAGGTGGCGCACCGCCTCGACGATGTTCCCGCTGCCGGCCTCGCCCTTGGTGCGGATCATCGCCGCGCCCTCGCCGATGCGCCGCAGCGCCTCGCCGAGATCGCGCGCGCCGCAGACGAACGGCGCCCGGAACGCGGACTTGTCGACGTGGTGCTCCTCGTCGGCCGGCGTCAGCACCTCGCTCTCGTCGATGAAGTCGACGCCGAGCGCCTCGAGGAGCCGTGCCTCCTGCGTGTGACCGATCCGGCACTTCGCCATCACGGGGATCGAGACCGCGGCGCGCACCGCTTCGATCACCTCGACCGCCGCCATCCGCGCGACGCCGCCCTCGCGCCGGATGTCCGACGGCACGCGCTCGAGCGCCATCACCGCGGCCGCGCCCGCCTCCTCGGCGAGCCGCGCCTGCTCGGCGTTGGTCACGTCGAGAATCACGCCGCCCTTCAGCATCTCGGCCAAACCGACTTTCAAGCGATACAGGTCCTGGTTCATGGGGGTGCTCCTTCCGGGGAATATCCGAAGCGCCGGACGACGCCCATCAGGCCGGGCTGGTCGCCGAGCCGGGCGAAGCCGAACTGCTCGTAGAGGCCGTGCGCGTCGCGGGTCCAGAGCACGAAGCGGCGCAGGTCCGCGAGGTCGGGATGCGCGCGCACGGCGTCGATCAGGCGCTTGCCGAGCCCGCACCCGCGGTACTCCTCGAGCACGTACACGTCGGCCAGGTAGGCGAACGTGGCCGCGTCGGTGACCACGCGCGCGAAGCCGACCTGGCGCGCGCCGTCGAAGAGCCCGAAGCAGAGCGACCGCTCGAGCGACTTCGCCACGCGTTCGCGCGTGATGCCCTCCGCCCAATAGGAGCGGGTGAGGTATGCGTGGATCGCGTCGACGTCCTGGCGAGCGCGCTCGGTCGAGATCTCGAGCTCGCTCACAGCCACTCGCCGCGCGCGACCCGGATCACTCGGCCGCCGACGCGGACCTTCTCCGCGCTGGCGCGGACGTGCAGGAGCGACGGCCGCGCGATCGCGTGACCTTGCTCGAGGCGCACGTCGACCGGGCCGTCGCCCAGCACCCGGTGGCGCACCAGGTACTCGCCGAGCCAGCCGGCAGCGCTGCCGGTCGCCGGGTCCTCCGGCACGCCGGAAGCGGGCGCGAACAGGCGCACCGAGAAGTGATTGCGGGGATCGCGCGCCCCGCGCGCGAAGCAGTACAGCGACGTCGGCGCTCCGCTCGCGCCCAGCTTCGCGTAGGCTGCCGGCTCGACCCGCGCCGCCTCGAGCTGCGCGCGATCGCGGAGAGGAACGAAGAGCTGTCGATCGCCGGCGGCCTCCACCGGGAGCGACGGGTGGAGAGCGCTCGAAGGAAGGCCGAGCGCCGCCGCGGCCAGCTGCGGCGAGCCGAGCGGCGCGAAGCAGGCGGGCGGCGACTCGAGCCAGACGAGCCCGTCCTGTGCAAACTCGACCGGCACCAGGCCGACACCGAGGCGCAGCACGAGCGACTCGACCGCTCCGGCGCAGAGCGCCTCGCGGATCGCGAACGCCGTGCCCAGAGTCGGATGCCCCGCGTAGGGCAGCTCGCGCGCGGGCGTGAAGATGCGGGCGTCGAAGGCGCCCTCGCGCGCCGCCCCGTGCAGCACGAACGAGGTCTCGGACAGGTTCGTCTCGCGCGCGATCGCCTGCATGTCGGTCGTCGACAAGCGTTCGGCGCCGAACACGACCGCGAGCGGATTGCCCTCGAGCGGGGCCTCCGCGAACACGTCGAGCACCTCGTAGCGGAGCCCCTTCGCGTTAGACATGGACCGCCTCCTGCACGCGGGCGCCCCGCGCGCGCGTCTTCGTCCGCGCGAGCGCGGCGCGCACCACCTCGCCGAGCGCGCGGATGCCGCGCTCGAGCTCGTCGACGGGCGTGGCGGCGACGGAGAGGCGGAGGCAGCCGTTGCCGCGCGCGTCGGGGTGGAACAGCTCGCCCGGCGCGTACACGACCCCAGCTCGCTTCGCCTCCGGCAGGAGCGCCTGCGCGTCGAGCGGCGCCGGCAACGTGACCCAGAGCAGGAAGCCGCCCTCGACCGGCGCGACGCGCGAGCCGGCGGGCAGCGCGCGCGCGAGCGCACGTTCGGCCGCCTCGAGCCGGCGCGCGAGCTCCTTCGTGACCCGGCGCAGGTGGGGCTCGTAGCGGCCCTCGCGCAGGAACAGCGCGAGCCCCGCCTGGATCAGCGGGCTCGAGGTCAGGTCGAGCGAGCGCTTGGCGAGCAGCGCGCCGCTCATCATCGAGGGCGGCAGGATCAGCCAGCCCACGCGCGCCGCGGGGAAGAGCGTCTTCGAGAAGGTGCCCATGTAGATGACGAGGCTCCGGCGGTCGAGCGCGCGCAGAGGCGGCGCGCCGCGGCCGCGCACGCGCAGGTCCTTCTCGAAGTCGTCCTCGAGGACGGGCACGCCGTGCTTGCCTGCGATCTCGAGCAGGCGCCGCCGGTGCGCGAGGGAGGTCGAGATGCCGGTCGGATTGTGGAAGCTCGGCATCGTGTAGATCAGGCGGACGCCCCCGCGCGCGAGCGCCGCGTCGAGCCGGTCCAGGTTCATACCGTCGTCGCCGAGCGGCACCGGCACGGGCCGCACCCCGACACCGAGCAGGGTCGCGAATGCCCACGGGTAGGTCGGCGACTCCACCACCACGCCATCGCCCGGATCGCAGAAGAGCCGGGTCGCGATCGCGAAGCCCTGGGTCGCGCCGGCGGTGATCAGCACCTGCTCGGGGTCGGTCTCGACGCCGGCGCGCGCCATCCGCTCGACCAGCGCCTTGCGCAGGCCGAGGTCGCCCTGCGGTGGGCCGTAGTCGAAGAGCTCGGCGCCGCCCTTGGCCAGCGCCCGCTGCAGCGCCCGGCGGAACTCGGCGTGCGGGTAGAGCGACGCGTCGGGGACGAGCCGCTCGAAGTGGACCGCGCCCGCCGGAGCTCCGTAGTCGACGCGCGCTACGGCGGTGGCGCGAGTCGCCTCGCTGGCGCGCGCGAAGACCGGCTCGAACGGGCGCTCGGCGGCGGCCCCGTTCGCGGCGACACCCGCGGGTGTCGGGGCCCGGCGGTCGAGCACGAACGTCCCGCGGCCGACCGTCGACTCCGTGAGCTCCAGGTGCTCGAGCTCGCGATAGGCCGCCGCGACCGTCTCGCGGTTCACGCCCAGCTCCTTCGCGAGCACCCGGATCGGCTCGAGCTTCGCGCCGGGGGCGAGCCGCCCGGCTTCGATCGCCCGCCGGAGGTAGGCCACGATCTGGCTGGAGATGGGCTCGCGGGCGCCGCGCTCGATGGGGATCAGCATGGCGCAGATGGTAGGGAGACGGGATTGGCCGGGTCAAATCCCATTGGTCTGGGTCAGAATCAGGCCAAATCGGCCAGGCCAATCAGGCCAATTGGCCCAGGTCCAGCTCGTCCTCGAGAACGGCGCCGAGCCGCGCGACCTGGCCGGGGTCGGCGGCGGTCGGAACAGCCTCGTCCGTCGGCGCGGTCAGGCGTCCGCCAGCGCGCGCGCGAAGAACGGCGACGAGCGCGCGAGCTCGCGAACGTACTCCCGCACGTCGCTCCGCGCCGGCTCGCCGAGCTCCGCGAACCGGTGGATGTGCTCGGGCGGCACGTAGCGGAAGGTGAAGTTCACGCGCCGGGTCTCGAAGTCGGGGACGCGCACGTCGAAGCGGAACCCGCCCTTCTTCTCGACCCGCAGCACGCGGTGCAGGGCCCGCTTCTTCCACGTGTCGCCGCCGAAGAGCTGCAGCGATCCGTCGGCGAGCCATTCCTGCGCGAGCACGCGCGTGGGCTCGTGGGCCTTGCCGCGCGTCACGAACTGGAAGAGTGCG
Source organism: uncultured delta proteobacterium (assembly GCA_963707945.1). GTDB lineage: Bacteria > Myxococcota_A > UBA9160 > SZUA-336 > SZUA-336 > VGRW01. The sequence continues at coordinate 2,622,130 of CAVPRM010000002.1, read as the reverse complement.
CGCTCGCCGAACGAGAGCGACGCGACGGGGCCGGGCTCGAAGTCCCGGTGCTCGCCGAGCCGCGCGCAGTCGAGGCGCTTGCCGCCTTCGAGCCGGCTCCCGTACAGGTTCACCAGGCACGTGTTGAGCCGCCAGCCCTCGGGCAGGTCGCGGCCGCGGTAGAGGCGGCGCGCGCGCTTCTCGATCTCGGCGACGAGCCGCGCGAGCACGTCCGGATACGGCTCGGCCGCGACGCAGCGGTCGCGCACCTGCGGCGGGCGGTAGTAGTCGAGGCACGCGAACTGCCAGGCGCCGAGCCAGTACACGGGCCGGAGCAGGCGCCGCTGCCCGCCGGCGGCCGCCGCGGCGCGCGCCGTGAAGCGGTTCTCCCAGAGCGGCTCGATTCGGGCGAGCCAGTCCGCGATCTCGGTGCGGTCCTCGGGGGACGCGAACACGGCGTCGTAGTGGAGCCCGGTGTCGGCCACGGCGCGCCCGAGTCTACAATGGCTTCGCGATGGCGAGTTTCGGCGAAGAGCTTCGAGCGATGATCGCGGCGCGGCGCAGCTTCGGCGGGCACCCGCTGTGGCACGCGATCGCCGCGGGGCAGGTCTCCGCGGCCGGGCTGGCGCTCTTCGCGCAGCAGTTCTTCCTACAGGTGCGCGAGTTCCCGCGCGCGGTGTCGGCGCTGCACTCGAACTGTCCGTTCCCGGACGAGCGCCAGAAGCTGGCCGAGAGCGTCTACGAGGAGGAGACCGGCCGGATCTCCGGCTGCAACCTGCCGCACCCGGAGCTCTTCCTCGTGTTCGGCCGCGCGCTGGGCCTGGCGCGCGAAGCGCTGGTCGAGGCGCGGCCGCTCCCCGGCACCGCGGCGCTCATCGACTGGTTCGAGCTGGCGAGCAAGCAGCGCTCGTTCATCGAGGGCGCGGCCGCCATCAACCTCGCCGCCGAGGGTCAGGTGCCGGGCGCGTTCGGGCCGTTCGCGCGCGCGCTCGAGAAGCACTACGGGCTCTCGCGCGAGGCGGTCGCGTTCTGGGACGTGCACGAGATCGCCGACCGCGACCACTCGGACGTCGGCGATCACATCGTCGTGCGCTTCGCCGACACCGACGAGCTGCGCGCGAAGACGCGCCGCGCCGTCAGCCACTCGCTCGACATGTGGTGGCAGTTCTTCGACGGGATGGAGCGCGCGATCGGCGAGCTTCGCTAGGGCGCGCTGCTGCGCGCGGCGAGCTCCCCGCTCTCGTCGTAGGCCGAGATCGCGCCCGGCTCGCGCACCACGGTGTAGCGCTCTTCGCTGCCGTCGGGCGCGCGTACGGTCGCGCCGACCGTGCCGTCCGGCTGCAGCTCCATCGCGAGCCGGTCGCCCGTCTCGGTCGCCTCGGGGCCCATCGCCATCGGGTTGCGCCCGCTCCAGAACTCGACCGAGTTCACGAACATGAGGTCGAAGATCGTGGCGCTCGGATAGACGGGCACGATCATCGCGGCAGTGAACACTCCCCACTTGGCCCACTTGTCGTTGTCGACGGTCTGGTTCCACGAGTAGACGCGGCGGAGCGTGGTGAACGAGCCGAAGCAGGCGGTCGTTCCGACCAGACACAGAAAAGTGACAGCTATCACACTGCGAATGGAGCGAGTTTTCATGGCCGGCAAGCTAGCTCAGATCGGGAATCGGTAAAGACGCGCGGCGTTCTCGAACAGGATCTTGCGGCGGTCCGCGCTCGACACGTTCTCGAGCTGCGGGCGCAGGATCTCGCGCGAGTCGGGCCAGGTGCCGTCGGGGTGCGGGAAGTCCGAGCCCCACATCACCGTCTCGACGCCGATCCGATGCAGGTTCTCCAATCCGGTCCGGTCGATCTGGAAGGTGGCGAACATCTGGCGGCGCCAGTACTCCGACGGCGGGCGCGGGATCAGATCGCGGAACTGGTCCTCCCACTCGTAGTCGAAGCGCTCGAGCGCGTACGGCAGCCAGCCGATCCCGGCTTCGCCGATCACCACCTTCATGTTCGGGTGCCGCTCGAGCGCGCCGCCGAAGATGACCGCCGCGCACACGCGCCATCATCGGGATCTGGAACGCGGTCATGTGCGTGGCCAGCCACGGCCGGTAGTGCTTCGGCTCGTTCATGAAGCGCGCGTCGGGCCGCGGCCCGATCGTGTGGATGTGCACGGGCACGCCGGTCTCGTCCGACGCGCGCCAGATCGGCTCCCAGTCCGGATGCCAGAGCGGCAGCATGTCGTGCGACATGCCGAGCTCGGCGCCGCCGAGGCCGAGCTCGCCGCAGCGGCGCAGCTCCAGCGCCGCCCTCTCGGGCTGCGCCGACGACAAGCAGCCGATGCCCGCGAAGCGCCCGGGCGCCTTCCGGCAGAACTCGGCGAGCCAGCCGTTGTAGATGTGCGTCACGCAATCGCTGACCTCGGGATCGTCGAGCCGGCTCGCCGCGCCGAGGATGCCGTAGACGACCTCGCCCGCGACGCCGTCGGTCTCCTGATCGCGCACGCGCAGCTCGGGGATCGCGGGCCGCATCACGCCGCGCGCCTGGTCGCGGTACAGACCGTGCTCGGCCATCCGGTCCGAGCGGTGGATCTCGCCGGGCACGTAGGGCCGGCCGGCCGAGCCCATGCCGCCGACCAGGCCGAGCGGAGCGCCCTTGTGCGAGACCCAGATCCGGCCGCGCGGCGAGTCGACCACGCGCGGCATGCGCTCGCGCAGCTCGGCGGGCGCGCCGTCGCGCCACAGGTTCTCGGGCAGGAGCGGGAAGTCGATGTGGCCGTCGGCGGAGAGGATCGGCTCGTCCATCGGGCGATGATACGACTCTGATAGGATCCGGTGATGGCGGTTCCCGACGTCGCGGCGCTGCGCGCCGCCTTCGAAACCGATCCCGAGCTGGGCCACGCGGTGCGCTTCTGGACCGGCGCGCTCTACCTGCGCGCGGGCGACGCGCGCAGCGGGCTGCGCTTCGAGGCCGGCCGGTTCGTACACGCGGGGCCGAGTACCGACCCGACCGGTCCGCGCGACGTCGAGATCTCGGCCGCGCCCGGCGAGTGGGCGAAGCTGCTCGCGCCGCATCCGCCTCCCTTCTATCAGGACGTGTTCGGCGCGTCGCTCCACCATCCGGTGTCGCTCGGCGGCGACGTCGAGACGCTCTATGCGTACTACCCGGCGATCCGGCGCGTGCTCGAGATCCTGCGGGAGGCGCGCGCCTGATGGCGCGGCTCGCGCGGAGAGTCGGGCGCTACCTCGACCTGGCGGTCGCGGGCACGCGCTACCCCGTGTACTTCGAGGAGGCCGGTGCGGGTGTGCCGCTCCTCTGCCAGCACACCGCTGGCTCGGACGGCCGGCAGTGGCGGCATCTGCTCGAGGACCCGTGGCTCACCGAGCGCTTCCGCGTGATCGCCTGGGATCTTCCGTACCACGGCAAGTCGCTCCCGCCCGACGGCCCGCGCTGGTGGCAGCAGCCGTACAGGCTCACGCTCGCCTTCTTCCTCGAGTTCATCGAGCGCTTCGCCGCCGAGCTCGCGCTCGAGCGCCCGGTGTTCATGGGCTGCTCGATGGGCGGCCACGTCGCGCTCGACCTCGCGCGCCATCGGCCGGGCCTGTGCCGCGCGGTGCTCGCCGTGGAGGGCGCGTCGCGCACCGAGGCGAGCGGGCTCGAGCTGCTCGACCACCCGCGCGTGTCGAACGAGCTGAAGTCCGCGCTCATGATCGGGCTCACCAGCCCGAGCAGCCCCGAGCCGCGCCGGCGCGAGGTCGGCTGGGGCTACGCGCAGGGAGCGCCCGGCGTGTTCCGCGGCGACCTCGCGTTCTACGCCGAAGAGCACGACCTCAGGAACGAGGCCGCCGCGATCGACACCCGACGCACTGCGGTGTACGTGCTGTCGGGCGAGTACGACTGGAGCGCGACCCCGGCGCTGTCGCGCGCCGCCGCGGCGGCGATTCCCGGCGCCGAGTTCGTGTTCATGCCCGGGCTCGGCCACTTCCCGATGGCCGAGAACCCGGACGGCTTCCGCGCGCACCTGGTGCCGGTGCTCGAGAAGGTGATCTCGGCCGGCTGAGCTCGGGCCGAGCTACTTCGGAGCGGGCGGTGGCTCCGGCGGAGCTTCCGACGCGAACTCGAACGAGCCCGAATCACAGCGGTCCTCGTCGAACTCGGGGGGGTTGGGGGGATCGAGCTCGTCGTTGGGCGGGCCGTCGACCCGATCGGCGTTTCGCTCGTCGAGCGGCTCGCAGGTGGCGAACACGCCGTGGTCGATCGCGGGGCTGTCGAACCGGAGCGCGTGCGTGGGGATCCCGACGTTGGTCGCGAGCTTGTCGAGCCGCGGGTCGGTGTTGTCGAGGTCGCTCGACTCGGACAGGTCGCAGGTCACGCCGGGATCGAGGTTGCCGCCGTTCGATACGAGCGGCGAGGTGCCGGTCGTGTCGCAGGTCGCCTTCGGCTTGTCGCCCAGGATCGAGTTCGAGACCTCGAGCTCGTTCGCCCCGCCGGACTCGCTGCTGGTGGACACGCTGGCGCCGCGCTTGGCCTTGTTCCTGGCGAAGGTCGCGTTGTTGACCGTCGCCGAGGCGCCGCCCGCCAGAGCCAGTCCTCCGCCGGAGACCTTGGCCTTGTTGCCCGAGATCGTGGCGTTGGTCATGACGAGCGAGCCTTCGCGGTTCGCGAGCGCGCCGCCGATCCCGCCCGACGACGAGGACGCGATCGTGGAGTTGCGGAGCTCCAGCGCGCCGCCTTCGACGAGCATCCCGCCGCCGTCCTTCTTGGCGGAGCTGCGCGCGACGACTCCGCAGGTCACCTTGGAGAAGTCGTCGGGACCCTGGAGCTCGAGTGCGATCCCGCCGCCATCCGCCTTCGACTTGCAGTCGATGACGGCGAGGTTGTTCGCGACCAGGCTCGGCTGCGGGTCGTCCGGATCGGTGTTGCGCGGCCCCGTGACCCGGAGGCAGCCGCCCGACTCGCTGGTCTTCTTCGGGGTCTGTCCGCCGCGCAGGGTCGCGTCGGAGATCTCGAACGAGACCCCCGGAGCCACGTCGAAGACGCGATCGCCGATCTTGCGAGCGTCGATCACCGACAGATCGCGACCCGCTCCGACGATGAAGAGGTCCTCGGTGACGTCCAGATCGCCGCGCAGGTCGCCGTCGCCGCTCCGGCTGAGCTTCACCGGCCCGCCGGGCAGCTGAATGACGTCGGGGCCGGGGTGCGCGTTCGCGATCTGGAGCGCGCCTCGCAGCGGGCACTTCGCGAACGGCGGATTGAAGTTGGTCGGATCGGTCGGGTCGTCCGGGTGCAGGTCCGGGCGGAGGTCGCACGCCACGGTGGGGTTGGCGTTGGGATCGAAGCCCTCCGGCAGCACCCGATCGTCGAAGCGGGTCACGACGATTCGGTGGGGCTTGAGCGGGTCCGTGTTGTCGATCTCGGGCAAGGTCGGGTTCTGGCACACGACCGTGCGCGTGACCGAGATCGACTCGGTCACGAGGTTGTTCACGAGGTCGCGCGCAACGAAGTTCAACGGGTGGTCGCCGACGCTGACGAACACCTTTGCGCTCGAGAAGTTGCCTTCGGCGTCGAGGGGGACCGGGGTGCCGTTGACGAGCAGTGTGCTCGGGTTGCTCGGGTCGAGGTTGTCGTCGTCCACGTTCCCGCTCACCGTGACCGTGAGGTCCCCGGTGACGAAGTCGTCGCTTGGCGCCGTGATCGTGATGACGGGGCGCTTGTCGCCCGTGACCATGATCGAGTCGGTGTCGGTTCCCTCGTCGTCGGCCGCAAGCACGGTCACGGTGGAGGCGCCCTCGGGAAGCTCGACGACGGCCTGGAAGCGATTCCCGCCGAGGACTGCGTCTTTGCCGTTGACGGTCACGGTGAAGTGCTCGGTTGTCGAGTTCGGGTCGTCCCTACCCGTGAACGTGCCTTCGATCGTCTTGGTCAGCGACACCACCGATCCGTTCGTGGGCGCAGTGATCGTCACGGTCGGGGGAGCCGCCCCGGCGCTCCGCGCGAGGACGAGGCCGAGGACGAGAAGCGAGAGCGCGCGGAGGCTACGGGCCATGCAGGGGGGGTCCTTTCGGGACGGGAATCCTACGCCTTCTCTCGCGTCGAGAGAACCCTGGGAGAGTTGCGCAGAATTGAGCGGCTAGCCGCGCGCGCGCAGCAGGTCGCGGATCTCCGTGAGAAGCTTGACGTCGGCGGGGGGCTCCGGCGGCGGACCCGCCTTCGGCTTCTGCAGGGCGTTCACCGCCCGCACGATCAGGAACACGCAGAAGGCGATGATCGCGAAGTCGATCACCATCTGGATGAAGTTCCCGTACTTGAGCAGCACCGGGGCTTCCGGAGTTCCGCCGATCTGGGCCGCGAGCGTGCCGAAGTTCACCCCGCCCATGATCAGCCCGATCGCGGGCATGAGAACGTCGGCGACCAGAGACGACACGATCTTGCCGAACGCGCCACCGATGATGACGCCCACGGCCAGGTCCATGACGTTGCCCCGGTTGATGAAGTCGCGGAACTCGGAATACCATGCTCATGCCCCACTCTCCTCGGTGATCCGTCCATAATACCGCCGATGAAAGTCGGGGCGATCGCGAAGCAGGCGCGTCGGTTCTCGCAGCCGTACCGGGTCACGAAGGGCGGCTCGTTCCGCCTCGCGAAGATCGACCCCGGAGACACCGCCGGCTTCGGCACCGAGGACAAGCCGCGCGCGAAGGAGGCGCTGCAGAGCGGCATCCAGGCGCTGGTCGAGCTGCAGGACCGCCTCTACGCGCAGGACCGCTGGTCGGTGCTGTTGATCTTCCAGGCGATGGACGCCGCGGGCAAGGACGGCGCGATCAAACACGTGATGTCCGGCGTGAACCCGCAGGGCTGCCAGGTCGCCTCGTTCAAGGCGCCCTCGAGCGAGGAGCTCGACCACGACTACATGTGGCGCTGCATGAAGCACCTGCCCGAGCGCGGGCGGATCGGGATCTTCAACCGCTCCTACTACGAGGAAGTGCTGGTGGTGCGCGTGCACCCGGAGCTGCTGCACGGCCAGAAGCTGCCGGAGAGCCTGATGCCCAAGCGCATCTGGGACCAGCGCTACCGCGACATCGCCGGCTTCGAGCGCTATCTGGCCGCGAACGGGGTGAAGATCCTGAAGTTCTTCCTGCACGTCTCGCGCGACGAGCAGAAGAAGCGCTTCCTCGAGCGGATCGAGAAGCCGGAGAAGAACTGGAAGTTCTCGCCCGGCGATGCGATGGAGCGGCGACACTGGAAAGAGTACATGGGCGCCTACGAGGACATGATCCGCGCCACCGCGAGCGACGACGCGCCCTGGTACGTCGTGCCCGCGGACAACAAGTGGTTCACGCGCGTGATCGTGGCGGCCGCCGTGGTGGACGCGCTCGACTCGCTCGACCTGCGCTACCCGAAGGTCCCGAAGAAGAAGCTCGCGGAGCTCGCGGCGATCCGGGAAGAGCTGCTCGCCGACTAGCGCGCCCCGCGCGCGCGCAGGCCCGCGATGAAGTCCGCATAGCGCCCGCGCGTCTCGCCCACCCGGCGGCGCAGGCCGACCAGCGTGTCGAACGGCGACTCCTTCACCACCGCGCGTACGAACGCCGCCGGCAGCATGCCGCCCGGATCGGCGTCGAACGTGTAGCGGACCCGCGAGCGGCCCGGGGCGAGCGCGCTGACCTCGAACTCGCCGTCGAGCCGCGCCATCCGCACCAGTCCCTCGACGGGCGGCGCCGCAGCGTCGGCGATCGAGCGGAAGTGGATCGCGACCCGCCGCTCCGGCTCGAGCACGCGCGTTCCGCTCTCGAACACCACGTCGCGGTCGGTCGCGGGCCAGCGCGCGTCGATGCGCTGGTAGACGAGCTCGGCGCCCTCGGGTCCGCCGCGCAGCACGCGGCTCTCCCGGCACTGCCACATCCACTCGGTCTGCGCGGGCGCGTCGACGATCACGGCCGTGATCTCGTAGGGGTCGGCGTCGATCTCGACCTCGCCGCGCAGCACCGGCAGCGCGCGGTCGGGCACCGCGCGCTGCACCACGGTGACGCCGTCCTGCTCGAGCACCGGGCTCCAGCCCTCGTCGCCGCGCGCCGGCGCGGCCAGCGCCAGCCCGAGCGCGAGCGCCGCGCTAAGCCGGCTTCGCGAGCCGAAACGCGACGTAGCGCGAGGCACGCCTCACCCGGTCGTGCGCGCGCATCAGCTCGACGAGCCCGCGCCAGTCCTCGGGCGACAGGCTCGCGAGGCCGGGGCGCAGCGCGCACAGGAGCGCTCGGCCCGCGCGGACGTTGCCGATCCGCGCGAGCGCGGTCGCGATGAACTGGAAGCGATCGATCACCGGCCGGGTCCAGTCGCAGAAGCGCTCCTCGACGAAGCCGAGCGCTCGAGCAATCTCGCGGTAGCGCTCGAGCGGCTCGAACTCCTCGAAGCGCCAGGTCCCGCGCACGAAGCGCTCGGCGTCGAGGCGCTGGATCGCCTCGGGCTGCAGGTCCCGCCAGACGAAGTCGACCAGCACCAGCCGCCCGCCCGGGCGCAGCACGCGCCAGCACTCGTCGAGGAAGGCGCGGCGGCCCTTCGCGCCGAAGTGGAAGCCCGCCTCGAGGCAGAGCACGGCGTCGAACGCGTCCGCCGCGAGCTCGAGCCCGGCCGCGCGCGCGGGCAGGCGGGTGACGTCGCCGACGTCGAAACGCACCCCCGGCAAGGTGCCGAAGCGCGCCTCGGCCTCGGCCACGTTCTCGGGCAGGAGATCGAGCCCCAACACCTCCGCGCCGCGCGCGGCGATGCGCGCCGTGGTGCCGCCGCGGCCGCAGGCGGCGTCGAGCACCCGCTCGCCCGGCGCCGGGGCCAGCAGGTCGACGGCCAGGGTCGCGAGCCGGCGCTGGAACGGCGCGAGCCCGAACATCGTCGCCGGCAGCGCGCCCATCGGGTAGTAGCCCAGGTTCACGAGCTCGCCCCAGCCGAAGGCTTCCAGCGCCCGGAACGCGGCCGTCGAGCCGTCGTAGGCGGTGCGGATGGCGTCCTGCTCGCTCATGCGGGGCGCCAGTCTACGCGAGCCGACCCGCGCCGTCGTCGGTCGGGAGTTGACTCGCGGGTACCCGGTCGGCGATACATGCCAGTCGCATGCGCAGCTTCCGCCGGACATTCCTGATCGCGGCAGGCGCGCTCGCCGCGATCACCGCGGGAGCGCAGCGCGCCGGCGCCGCGCAAGCGGTGACCCTGCCCGATCGGAAGGAAGTCGAGGACGCCCTGCCCGAGGGCGGCTCGATGACCGGCCGGGCGATCTTCGACCGCTTCCTCGAGAACCGGCTCCACTCGGTGATCCAGTACCAGACCGTCATCTCGCGCGATCCGGGCGGCAACGCGCAGACCTCGCGCTTCTGGGTGCGCTGGAAGGACTATCGCGATAAGGACAAGAAGCCAGTCGACGGCGTCTACGCGAAAACGCTGGTGAAGTTCGAGGCGCCCGATGACATGCGCGCAACCGGTTTCCTCATGGTCGTGAACGACGGCCGCCCGAACGACCAGTTCGTCTGGAGCCCTGCGACCGGGCAGGTGCGCCGCGTGGACCTGCGCGGTGTCGGCGTCATGGGCACCGACTACACCTTCGACGACATCGCCTGGAGGAACATCGAGGACGCCGACTACGAGCGTCTCCCCGACGAGGTCTACGACGGCGTCCCGGTGTACGTGGTCGAGGTGACGCTGAAGCCGACCGTGAAGTCGAGCTACAAGACGATGCGAACCTGGATCGAGAAGGAGCACTTCGTGCCGCTCCACGCGGTCTATCGCGACTCGAACGGGATCGACACCCGCGAGATGCGCGCGACCGCGGCGAGCCTGCACGACTTCAACGGCACCTGGATCGCCAAGGAGTCGACGATGTCGAACCTGAAGGAGAAGACCTCGACCACCATCGTGGTCGAGCGGCTCGACCCGAACATCGACCTCTCCGAGCGGCACTTTTCGCACCTGCAGCTCACGCTGAGGCGATAGGAGGCCACCTTGCGAAGACTCGCTCTCGCGCTCGCGATCACCGCGCTCGCGCTCGGCAGCACCGCCTGTCCCGAGAAGAAGGGTCCCGCCGAGAAGGCGGGCGAGGCGATCGACGAGACCGTCGACAAGCTCACGCACCCGGGCGAGGGCGCGGTGGAGAAGGCCGGCCGCAAGACCGGCGAGGCCGTCGACGACGCCAAGGAAGCCGTCGCTCCGGAGAAGTGAGGCTCGGCCGCGTCGCTCGCCTTCGCGACCGATGCCTCGGAGATCTCGGCGGCGTCGGGCTCGGACAGACGCGGCAGCGAGACCAGCAGGGCGGGCAGCATGCCCACGTCGGTCGCCAGGCACAGGCTCATCGTGATCGCCGTCAGGTAGCCGAACTGCTGGAGGGTGGCGAAGCTCGAGAAGAGCATCACCAGGAAGCCGGCGATCAGCATGATCGAGGTCACGACCATCGGGCGGCCGACCTCGATGACGCAGTGGAGCGCCGCGTCGTCGGCGCTCTTGCCCTCTGCGCGCAGGTGCCGGAACTGCTGCAGGAAGTGGCAGGTGTCGTCGACGGCGATGCCGAGCGCGACCGAGCCGATCAGGCTCGTCGGGATCGACATGGTCGCGACTCCCGCGCCGAGCATGCCGTAGAAGTTGAACACGGGCATGACGTTCGTGGGCATGGCCAGCATGCCCAGACCGAGCTTGCGGAAGATCACGGTCACGACCAGGAAGATGGAGGCGATCGTCAGCGCCATCTGCGCGATCTGGTTGCCCGCGATGCCGTCGGCGCCGCGGTTGATGCGGATCGAGTTGCCAGTGACGTCGCCGCGGACCCCGGCCGGGCAGCGTCTCGCCGCCGAGCGCCGTGTGGATCTCGTCCTCGAGCTCGCGCAGCGCCGCGGAGCCGAGCCGGTCGCGTGCGCACGATCAGGTTCGCGCTCGAGTGGTTCGAGGTCGCGAAGCTGCGCAGCTTCTCCTTCGGGATCATGAACATCAGCTCGGCCAGCTCGCTGCGCGTGTCCGGGATGCGCGCCTTCGCCGGATCGCCCGCTCTCCATCGCCTGGCGTGCGACCTTCACCAGGTCCGCCGCCGACACGACGCTGGTCACGCCGGGCAGGACCTCGATGCGCTGCCTGCAGGCGCTCGACCGAGCGCAGCGCGTCGGGCTCGCGGAACGTTCCCTCGCGTTCGCCCTGCAGCACCACGTAGATGGGCACGGCGCCGGTCAGCAAGCGGTTCACCGCGTCGAAGTCGCGGCGCACCTCGGAGTCCTTCCGGAAGAACGTGATGAAGTCCGTGTCGGTGACGATGCGCGGCATCATCGCGACGGCGAGCATGCCCACGCACAGCCAGAATACGACCACCGCGCGCGCGTGGCGGATCTGCCAGCGACCGAGGACGGCGAGCCCGCCCTCCATCCATCGGCGCACCGCTTCGGCGAGCCGCGTCTGCGCTGCGTACAGCGCGCGCCCGCTGTCGTCGGAGGCTTGCAGCGGCAGGAGCGCGAGCAGCGCGGGCACGCCCGTCAGAGTGATCACCATGATCGACGCCACGCCGAACACGCAGAAGCCGCCGAGCTCGCTGGTCGCCGGGATCTCGTTGATGAGGAGCGCCGCGAACCCGATCATCGTCGTCATGCCCGAGATCAGGACGGGCGCGGCGGTATGGCGCAGCGAGTCGAACGCCGCTTCGCGGGCGTTCGCCGATTGCGCAGCGATCACCTCGTAGCGCGCCAGCGTGTGCACCCCGTAGACCCCGCCGACAGTGATCATCACAGGGCCGAGCACGAGCGTGATCAAGTTCAGGTCGGAGCCGACCAGCGCCATCGCGCCGAACGACCAGAAGGTGGCGATCAGGTTCGCGATCAGCGGCACGAATGTGCCGCGCAGCGAGCCGGTCATGAGCCAGAGCGCGATCGTGGCAACCAGCACCGCGATCGGGATCAGCCGGACCATGTCGTGGATCAACAGGAAATGCGCCTGCGCGCGGATGTGCGGCCGGCCGGTGACGTAGAACTGCACGCCGGGCCGAGTGGCGGCGTCGAGGATCGCGCGCACGCGAACGTCGAGGTCGAGCTTCACGAACTCGTCGTCGCTCATCGGCGCGGAAGGTCACGTTGATCGCCGCCGCGCGGCCGTTCCGCGCGACGATCGTCTTCGGGTAGAGCGGGTCGGCGAGCGCGCGCGAGCGCAGCTCGGCCAGCCGCCCGGGCTCGTCCGGGATCTCGTCGATGAACCGCCCCATCTCGACCATCTGGTCCTTCGGATCCCAGCGGTAGGCGTAGACGTCGACGAGGCTCTCGGTGCCGCGCACGCCGGGCAGCTGCTGGATCTGGTCGCTCACCTCTCGCAGCGTGGCGAGGTTCGCGTGCGTGAAGACGTCGTCGGTCTCCATCGCGATCACGAACACGTCGTCGTCGCCGAAGTCGAGGATGGCGCGCTGGTACACCGGCTCGCCCGGATCGTCCTCGGGCAGAAGCGGCTCGCTCGACGCGTCGACGCCGATCCGGAAGCCGAGCGGGTCGGGGCGGATCATCACGGCCGCGAAGCCGAGCGTGACCAGCGCGATGACGCCGATGCACGGTGCGCGGGAAGTCGACGATCCAGGTCGGCCGCACCACCGCGACCAGCGCCCCCAGCGCCAGGACGACGCTAGCGCCGAGGCCGAACTGAAGCGGAGTGAGCATCGCTACACCGTTCCGAAGCGGCGCTCGAGCGCGTAGCCGAGGAGCCGGTCGAGGTACGCCCCGAGCGGTGGGCAAGCGACGCCGCTTCCTTCCAGTGCGCGCGCCGTCTCGCGGTCGTCGAAGAGCTGCTCCCGCAGCATGTACGGGACGTGCGTGCGCATGACCTGTGCGCCGAGCGCGAAGAGCTGCGCGAGCTCCGGGGTCGCCTCCTCGGGCGAGACGATCCGCGGTACCGCGACCGTGGGCTGTCCGCGCGCCGCGAGCCAGCCGTTCACGATCGGCTCGGCGCGCGCCAGGATCTCGGCGATCGAGAGGGCGCGCGCGGCTCCGGCCGTCAGGTGGTAGATGGCGCCGGCCTCGGCACGCGCGCCCAGCGCAACGAGCGCGTCGCAGACGTAGTCCACGGGCACCACGTCCATCCGCACCTCGGGCCTACACGGCAGGATGTTGGTCTTCCCGTAGATCACCCACTTGAACGGGTCGTACAGGACGCGAAAGTGCGGCGTCCGGCCGCTGCGCGAGTCGCCGACGATGATGCTCGGCCGGTACGCGGTCGCGCGCAGCTCGCCCCCACTGGCGCGCACGAGCTGCTCGGCTTCCCACTTGCTCTCCTCGTACGTGTTGTGGAACGGCGGGCGCGCGTCGCTGTCGCGCACGCCGAACACGCCGCTGCGGTCCCCCGCGACGTACGCGGTCGAGACGTGGTGGAGATGCGCGCCCGCTTCGCGTGCGAAAGCCGCCACGTGGCGCGTGCCGGCCACGTTCTGCGCCCGTGCGTCCTCGAGCTCGAGGTCGAAGCGCGTGCTCGCCGCGGTGTGCACGACCGACCGGATCTCGGCGCGCAGCGCCCGTCGCCGCTCGCCCAGCCCGAGGTCGGGCGCCCGCGTGTCGCCTGCGATCACCCGGATCCGCGCTGCAGCCCCGGTGGGAAGCCGCGGGTCGGCGACCAGGTCCGCGGCGCGCCGCTCGAGCGCCGCGGCGTCGCGCGCGCGCACGAGGCAGTAGACGGTCGCGGAGGGAGCGGCTCGCAGCAGCCGCGGCAGGAGCTCACCGCCTACGAGGCCCGTCGCCCCGGTCAGCAGGATGCCCCCGTCCGTCCAAGAACCCATCGACTCCCCGCGCTCACAAGGCGGACGCCCCGGCCGCGCCGAGAGTAGACCACGGCGCCGCAGGCTGGTCCAAGCCGGTAATCCGAAGGCGCTGCGGCGACGTAGCACCCCCGAGGACCGGCGCGTTCCGATGTCCGACCGGCAAGCCCCGCCGCGGGGCTGCGTGGGTACATCCTTCCCCAGTGCGACGGACTTCGCGGACGGCCGACCGTGGACGACCCTCGGGATGCGCCGGTCCCTCTCGCGGCTCGGCGGCTCGGATCAGAACGACAGCGAGCCGTGGAGCACGGGCTGCGCGGTCGGCTGGCTGACGGCGGCGTTCGACTCGACCGTGACCACCACCTCGCCGGTCATGTCGATCTGGCGGGGCATGTCGGTGAGGAGAGTGGCTTCGCCGTGGCGGCTCACCTGGAGGACGCCGGCGCGGAGCGGCGAGCCGTCCGAGTCGGTGAACCAGAGGACGTACACCTTGCCCGTCTCGGGCGGCTGGATCCGGGTGGCTCGGAAGTAGCAGCCGCCGCTGTGGTAGTCCCAGTAGAGCAGGCCGCGGCCCTGGAAGCCGAGCGCCGGGCCCGAGACCTCGACGCTGCGCATGTAGCGCGACCCGATCACGTCGAGCGCGCGGTCGCGCTCGCTGGCGGCGTGCTCGACGGAGGCGACACGCGCCCGTGTCGCGAGCGCGGTCGCGCCGCCCGCGAGGAGCGCGGCCAGCCCGGCCGCGGCCGCCAGCGAACGCCAGTCGGTCCGCACTGGGAGCGCAGACGGCGTCTCGAGCCGCCGCAGCCGCTCCGGCAGGCCGGCCTCGAGCGCGATCCGCGCCGCGAGCGCGCGGCGCACGGACTCGGGCGGCTCGACGGGTGGGATCTCCGCCGCGAACAGCGCCACCGCCGCCTGAGCCTCGGCCAGCGCCCCGAGGCAACGGGGGCAGCCGCTCGCGAGGTGGGCGCGCTGCTCGTCGCGCTCGGGAGCGTCCAGCTCCTCCGCAGCGAGCAGGAACAGCGCGTCGCGTCGCTCCTCGCAGGTCATGAATTCCCCTCGTCGCGCACGCCCAGCAGAGACCCGCGCAGCCGCAGCAGCGCCCGGCGAATCCGCGTCTTCACGGTGCCGAGCGGCTCGCCCAGCTGCGCCGCGATCTCGGCGTGCGACAGGCCGTCGAAGAAAGAGAGCGTCACGGCGCGGCGCTCGGATTCAGAAAGCTCGCACAGGGCGGCGCGAACCTGGCGCTGCTCCTCGCCGGCGAGGGCGGCCGAGAGGGCGCTCGGGTCCCGTCCGTCGCTGCCCAGCTCCGCCGCCACCACCGTCGGGCCGCCCGCATCCGCCAGCAGCGCCTCGCGGCGCCGGCGCAGGCGGACGCGGTCGAGTGAGCGGCTGCGCGCCAGCTGCACGAGATACACGCGCGCGCTCCCGCGCTCGGCCGCGTAGCGGCCGCTCGAGCGCCAGAGCTCCCAGAACACTTCCTGCAAGACTTCCTCGGCTTCCGCGTGGTTGCGCAGCACGCGCAGACACAGCGCGAACACGAGCGGCGAGTGGCGGAGATAGAGAGCGTCCAAGGCGGCCGAGTCGCGGCGCGCCACGAGCTCCATCAGGGTCAGGTCGTCGCGGCGTTCCACTCCGCCTTGCTCCGCTCGTGCACCGCCCCGCACCGACACCATCCAAGCCCACGAGCCGGCTCCGACCCCGATGGCCCCTGCGACGACCTACGTCGCGAAGCCGCAGCGCGGATTTCCGGTGCCGGGAGTTTACACCGGGCGGTCAGCCAGGGTGCGAACGGGCTTGCCCGACCGGAGAAGGGCGCGGACTCTGGTGCCGTGTTCGCCGCCGAGCTCTTCTTCGATCCGGCTGGAGACGCGCGTCTCCGCGAGCTCTGGGCGCGGATACAGGCGGCGGGCGTGCCCTCGCGGCTGCTCACCTGGGGACACGTGCCTCACGTCTCGCTCGCCGTGTGCGACGAGCTCGACGCCGCTCAGTTCGCCGAGGAGC
Organism: uncultured delta proteobacterium; assembly: GCA_963707945.1. Taxonomy (GTDB): domain Bacteria; phylum Myxococcota_A; class UBA9160; order SZUA-336; family SZUA-336; genus VGRW01. Next base: position 2,606,425 of record CAVPRM010000002.1, on the reverse strand, counting down.
TCGCGCGCTTCGCCGCCGAAGAGCGACCGCTCGGTCTCTCACTCGTCTCGGTCTCGACCTTCGCGACCGCCGAGGGCGTGCTCTTCCTCGGCGCGGTGAAGAGCCGCGCGCTTCTCGAACTGCACGAGCGCTTCTGGCGGCGCTTCGCGGCGCACGCGCGCCGACCGTGGGACTACTACCGGCCCGAGCAGTGGGTCCCGCACTGCACGCTGACGACCGGGCTCGACTCCGCCCAGCTCGCCGCGGCGCTCCCGATCTGTGTAGGGGCGGGGCTGCCGATCGAGGTCGTGGCGGAGAGCGTCGCTTTGGTCCGCCCGCGCGAAGCGCGGGTGCTGGCGCGATTCCCGTTCGGGGGCGGCGACTAGAGGATCCCGTCCCAGGCGCTGCGCTCGACGTCGAGCGGGCCGTTCACGAGCTCGCACTTGCGGTCGAACACCAGGGTCGAGCGCTGGCTCGCGTCGTAGCGCGACCAGTCGGGCAGGTCGGCGTGGTCTGGGCGGCCGCTGCGCGCGAACGCGATCCACGCGTCCATCATGCGCGTGGAGAGCTGCTCGGCGTCGGGGCCCTTGCCGGCGAAGCGATCCATGGTCGGCGCTTCCAGCGTGCCGAACATGAACGGCAGCTCGAGCGCGTGGCAGGCGCCGAGCGTGCCGCGCCGCGCGGGCGAGGGCCAGGTGAACAGGTACATGTAGGTGTTCGGCTCGTGCGCAGACTGCGCTTCGGCGAGCCGGATCGCCGGGATGCGGAAGGTCCGGTCCGAGTCGATCGCGTCGAGCAGCTCGCCCGGCTCGACCGACGCCACGCCGGCGCGCGCGCGCCGGTAGGTGTCGATCACGCGCTGCGCGTGCGACTCGTCGGCGCGGTGGAGCGCCAGGCCCGCGCGCACGCGCTTCTCGAGTGACTCGGCCGAGAGCGACGCGCTCTCCGCGACGCTCATCCGGAACAGCTTGCTCTCGTCGCGGTTCGAGCCGACGAGCAGCGCCACGCCCTTGCAGGCGCCGGCGCGCACCGCCTCGAGCGGCGGCTGCGGGAGGGTCGCCGGGTCGACCGCGGGCGCGAACGAGAGCATGCCGAGCGCGCGCCGCTCCGAGGCCAGCGCCGACTGCGCTTCGAGGATCTGCGCGGCGGGCAGAGCGCGGAGCTTGGCGAGCTCCGGCGTCGCCAGGCCGAGCGTCTCGAGCAGCGCCTTCGCCACGCGCCCGGCGCTCTCGCGCGAATGCACGTTGTGCGCGGCGCCGCTCTGCGGAATCGCGCCGCGGAAGAGCCCTCGCGCGCCGGACATGCCGAGCAGGGTCGCGACGGCCATGCCACCCGCGCTCTCGCCGAAGATCGTGACCTGCTCGGGGTCGCCGCCGAACGCCGGCGATGTTCGCGGCGGTCCAGCGCAGCGCCGCGATCTGGTCCAGCTGGCCGCAGTTCGCGTCGGCGCCGGGCAGGTGCAGATAGCCGAGCGCGCCGAGCCGGTAGTTGATGGTCACGACCACGACGTCGCCGCGTTCCGCGAGCGCGCCGCCGTCGTAGAGCGCCTGCGCGGCGCCGCCGCCCGTGAAGCCGCCGCCGTGGATCCAGAACAGCACGGGGCGCTTGCGGCCGTCGGCGCGCGGCGTGAAGACGTTCAGGTACAGGCAGTCTTCGCTCTGGGCACCGACCGCCATGCCCGGCAAGACGCTGGGCGGCTGCGGACACGAAGGTGCGTAGGCCTGCGCGGCGCGCACGCCCGACCAGGGCGCCGGAGGCTGCGGCGCCTTCCAGCGCAGCTCGCCCAGCGGCGGCGCCGCGAACGGAATGCCGAGGAAGCGCTGGTGCGCGCCCTTGGTGGTGCCCTCGACCTTCCCCGATGTGGTCTCGACGATCGCGCTCACGACGACTCTCCCTCAGTGATTCGGGGACGAAGTCTATCTCCACGGAGTCGCGGATTGAAGCTCTGCGGCGAAGGGGTTCTCGGGCTCGCCGCGGAGCAGCGCGTCCGCGGCGAAGCCCAGCGCGCGCTCGAAGTCGGCCGGCGGAACGCGGGCCGTCATGGCCTCGCGGTAGCGCTCGGCCAACTCGAGCCGCGCCGCCTGATACCCGCCGTCGCGACGTTTCGCGCCCTGCCAGGCCAGGAGCACGTAGGAGCGGGCGACGTCGAGCGCGAGCGGCCCGGCCGAAGCGTTGACCCAGTCGACGACGACGAGGCGCGCGCCGGAGACGATCACGTTGCCGGGGTGCAGGTCGCCGTGGCAGAGACCTTCCTCGTCGGGCAGCCGCTCGAGCTCCCGCTCGCCGCGCTCGCGCACGTCGTCCGTCAGCCGCGCCAGCCAGCGGCGGATCCAATCGCGAAGTCGGGGCAGGGTCGACTCGGGCGGGATGCGCACCGCGTGCAGCCGTGCGTGCAGCCCGGCGAGGCGGTCCGCGACCTGCGCGCTCGACACGGAGCCGTCGCGCAGCGAGTCGAGCAGCAGCGGGCCGTCGATCCGCTCGTAGACGATTCCGGTCCGGCCCTCGTGTTCGACGCGCTCGAAGGGCAGCGGGCACGGTGCGCCCAGCGCGTGCACCGCGCGCGCTCTGTCGAGCTCCATGTCCGCGCTGAACGCCCAGCGGGCGTGGAAGAGCTTCACGACCTTCCCGTCGCCCCACGCCAGGACGTCGGCGCTGGCGCCCCGCCCGACGACCTCGGCCTCAGGGATCGCGGAGCCGCCCCTGCGGATCGCGCAGCTCGGGGCCGTTCACGCGCGCCCGGCCGTCGCCGAACTTCGCGTCGCGCTCCCGCAGTGCCGTCTTCAGGCCCTTCTCGCCGGCGTTGCGCACGAAGGCGCGCGCGCTCTCCGCCAGGTGGCCGCGCGCGTCGTTCTCGCAGGCGAGCCGCTGCAGCGTGCGCGCGCCCATCAGCTCGAGGCCGAGGTTGATGATGCGCTTGTTCGCCGCCAGCAGATCCGGGTCGATCAGCGCCAGCCGGTCGGCGAGACCCTCGACCTCGGCCTCGAGCAGCGCGGCGGGCACCGACTTCAGCACCAGCCCGATCTGCGCGGCCTCGCGGCCCGTCACCGTGTCGCCGGTCAGGGTCAGCCGCTTGGCCCACTGCGGCCCCACGTTGTAGAGCCACAGATTGTTGGGCAGCGCGCCCAGGTCGCGCGCGGGCGGGAAGCCGAAGGTCGCGTCGTCGGCGGCGATCACCATGTCGCACAGAAGCGCGACGTCGGTGCCGCCGGCCAGACAGAAGCCGTGGACCTGCGCGAGCACCGGCTTGTGCATGTCGAAGAGCGCCATGCGCAGCCGCTGCGCGCGCTCGAGCTGCCACGCGTCGTCGTCGAAGCTGCGCGCTCCGCGGTAGCTGGCGCCGCCGCGCTTCCCGCCGCGGCGCGGCGCCTCGGCGAGGTCGTAGCCCGCGCTGAAGCACGGGCCGGCCCCGCGCACGATCACGGCAGTGGACCTCGCGGTCGGCGTCGGCGTCCCAGAGCGCCTCGTGCAGCTCCTCGAGCAGCTGCAGCGACAGGGCGTTGCGCTTCTCGGGCCGGTTCAGGGTGATGCGGGCGCGCCCGCGCTCGACCTCGACGGCGATCTGCGCGTCGGCCACGCCGCGCTCAGATCTCGCCCAGCACCGAGGCCGGCACGGCGTCCCACGCGCGGCGCTCCTCCTCGTACGGCGCGCGCGCGATCTCGCTGCGCTCGCCGAAGATCCCGGTGGTCCGATCCGCGGCGGTGTAGCGCGCCCAGGGGCCGCTCGCGCGGGTCGAGGGATCTCCGCTCTTGGCGAAGGCGAGCCAGGCGTCCATCATGCGCTCCGACAGCGCGTCGGCCGCGGCCCCGCTGCCCGAGAAGTCGGCCATCCCCGGATCGCCGTACGAGCCGAACATGAAGCCCAGCTCGAGCGCGTGGCAGGCGCCGACCAGGCCGCCCATCATCGGCGAGCGCCAGGTGAACAGGTAGCTGTAGACGCGCGCATCGTGCGCGGCCTGGGTCTCGGCCAGACGCAGGCCCGGCATGCGGAAGATCCGGTCGGTCTCGATCGCCGACCAGAGCTCCGGGCCGGTGACCGGGTCGCCGCGCTCGCTGCGCGCCTTGCGGTACGTCTCGACGAGCGAGCGCGCACCGGGGCCCATCCGGCGCGCGCAGCGCGCGAGCACGGTCTCCTCGGTGAGCGTGAAGTTCGACGGATCGGCAGGCATGAAGAGCTTCCACTCCTCGAGCGTCGAGCCGACCAGCACCGGCACGCCCGCAGCGGAGCCGCGAGCCAGCGACTCCTGGGCGAGCCGCGGCTGCACTTCGCCGTCGACGACCGGCTGCATCGGCATGCCGCCGACCTCGGGGTCGGCGACGGCGCCCGGCGCCGGCGCGAGCGCGGCCTGCGCCTGCAAGATCTGCGCGGTGCTGGCGGCGAGGAGCGCGTCGGCGCCTCGGCCCGCTCCGAGCTTCGCCGCGTAGTGCTCGGCGATCTTCACCGCACGCTCTTTGGTGTTGGCCGTGCTGCTCGCGCCGCTCTGCGGGATCGCCTTCTGGAAGAGTCCGCGCGCCTTGGGCAGGCCGAGCAGGGTGCCCACGCTCATGCCGCCCGCGGACTCGCCGAAGATGGTCACGTTCTCGGGATCGCCGCCGAAGGCCGCGATGTTCTCGCGCACCCAGGCGAGCGCCGCGACCTGGTCGAGGATGCCCTCGTTGCCGGTGGACGGGATCCGCCCGCCGGTCAGCTCGTGAAGGCGGAGGAAGCCGAGCGCGCCCAGCCGGTAGTTGATCGTCACCACCACGACGTCGCCGCGCTTGGCGAGCGGCGCTCCGTCGTAGAGGCTCTGCGCGCCCGAGCCGATCGTGAAGGCTCCGCCGTGGATCCACACCATGACGGGGCGGCGCGCGCCGTCTGCGCGCGGCGTCCAGATGTTCAGGTACAGGCAGTCCTCGTTCTGCGGCTCGCGGATGACGAACGCCGGCAGGAGATCGAGCACGACGCTGTTCTGCGGCGCCGCGTTCCCGAACGCCTTCGCGGCGCGCACGCCGGACCAGGACTCGGGCGGCTGCGGCGCCAGCCAGCGGCGCGCGCCGACCGGGGGCGCCGCGTACGGGATGCCGCGGAAGATCGCGAGCCCGCCGACCTCCTCGCCCTCGACCTTGCCCTGCTTCGTCGTCGCGATCGCCGCCATGAGCCGCCCTCCGTTGGTGCGCACCTGCGTCTTGCGCACGCGAATTCTGGCCCGCGGCGGCCCGGATATGCAAAAGGCCGGCAGCGCCGCTTCTGAGTGACGTTGGTCACTCATGCGCATTGGCGACGTACCGAAACGAAGCCCCGGAGGCTCTTGGAGCCAGCCATGACCAGTCGGACCCGTTCTGGATCGCCCCCCATCTTGGTCCTCGCTGCACTTCTCTGCGTAGCCCTCGGTGCGCATTCCGTCGGCGCGCAGCAGCCCGTCTGTGATGGGGAGACCCGCGAGCCGTTCGCCGGCCACGGGTTCCCGGTCGCGGCAGCGCCCATCCTGGTCGAGGCGTTCCAGTTCCTGCGCTTCGCGAGCCCGGTGCTGGTCACGGCGGTGCCGGGCGCGGCCGATCGGCTCGCGGTCGTCGAGCAGGGCGGCCGGGTGCTGGTGTTCGCGAACGACCTCAACGCTTTCTCGGCCGACGTGCTGCTCGACCTGACCCAGGGGGGCGGCGCCTTCGATCCGGTCGTGACGGGCGGCGAGCAGGGCTTGCTCGGGCTCGCGTTCGATCCGGACTTCGCGGTGAACGGCTACTTCTACGTCGACTACACCCCGGACCCCGCGATCTGCAATGCGTTCGCCGGCAGCTGCACGCGCGTGGTGCGCTTCCGCGCCGACACGGTCGCGACCGAGACGGGCGAGATGCTGGTCGCCGACCCGACCTCCGCCGAGACGGTGCTGCAGTACACGCAGCAGTTCCCGAGCCACAAAGCGGGCATGATCGCGTTCGGTCCCGACGGCATGCTCTGGATCGCGACCGGCGACGGCGGTGGCAGCGGCGACCCCGGCAACATGGCGCAACGCAACACGACCATTCTCGGCAAGCTGTTGCGGATCGACGTGCACGCCGGCTTGCCCTACGCCATCCCGCTCGACAACCCCTACGTGGGTCAGTTCGGGGCGCGCGAGGAGATCTTCGCGCGCGGCCTGCGCAATCCGTGGCGGTTCTCGTTCGACCGTCTGGTCGGCGACCTGTGGCTGGGCGACGTCGGCGAGACGCACGAGGAGATCGACCGCATCGCGTTCGGCGCGCCGGGCGGTCAGAACTTCGGCTGGCGGCTCTGCGACGGCAGCGTCGACTTCAGCGGCGCGGGTTGCGGAGCGCCCGGACTCAGCGCGCCGCTCGTCGACTACGCGCACGACTCGGGCGAGGGCCAGAGCGTCACCGGCGGGGTCGTGTACCGCGGCACGCGCGTGCCCGCGCTCTACGGCAAGTACGTGTACGGCGACTACGCGAGCGGCCGCGTCTGGGCCTGGGACCCCGCGAGCGGCGCGGCCCCCGCGCAGATCGCGACACGGGTCGGTGTCGCCGCGTTCGGCGAGGATCGCAACGGCGAGATCCTCCTGGTCGGCAAGCTCGACGGCATTCTGCGCCGCTTCGTCGCGGCGGGAAGCGAGCTCGATCCGGAGCTCCCGCGCAGCCTCGCGGACACCGGGCTCTTCGCGGACGTCGCCAACCTGGTGCCGGCGCCCGGCCTGGTCGAGTTCGAGCCGATCCTGCCGGCCTGGTCGAACTTCGCGATGACCCGCCGCTGGCTGGCGCTGCCGGACGGGACGACGCTGGGCTTCTCGCCGACCGGCGCCTGGGACGTGCCCGTCGGCGCCGCGCTCGTCCAGCAGTTCGATCTGCCCGGCGTGGCGGGTCTGGTGCACGTCGAGACGCGGGTCTTGATCCGCCAGGACTTCGGCTGGCGCGGCTACACCTATTGGTGGATTCCCGATCAGAGCCGCGCGGAGCTGATCACCGACTCGCTCTACTACCCCTACGAGGTCGACTTCGGAGCCGGCCCGCAGATGGTCGACTGGTACTTCCCGCTGCTCTCCGAGTGTTCGAGCTGTCACACGTCGGTGGCCGGCGGCGCGCTCTCGCTGCGCACCCGCCAGCTCAATCGCGACAGCGCGCTCGGCGGCGCGGCGCACAACCAGCTCGAGCGCTTCGCGTGCCTTGGGCTGCTGGACGCGCCGATCGGCCCGGCCGACAGCTACGAGCGCTTCCCCGCGACCGACGACGATGTGTCCGTCGATCGCCATGCGCGCGCGTACCTCGACGTGAACTGCGCCAGCTGTCACCAGCCGGGCGGGTCGACGGTCGCCGGGCTCGACTTGCGCTTCGACACGCCGCTCGACGAGATGCAGGCTTTGTTCGCGCCGCCGACCGCCGGAGACCTCGGCATCCCCGGGGCGTTCCGCATCCATCCGGGCCACCGGGAGAAGAGCGTGCTGTACGCGCGGATGGTCTCGTTCGACCAGGCGACCTGGATGCCGCCCGCGACGTCCCTGCTCGATCTCGCGGGCTCCGAGCTGGTGGGCTCGTGGATCGACTTCGGCCTGCCCGGTCGAGATCCCGATGGCGACCGAGTCGACGTCGCGGAAGACAACTGCCCGACGCTCGCCAATCCCGACCAGACCGACACGGACGGCGACGGCGTCGGCGACGCCTGCGACAACTGTCGGCTCGTCGCGAACCCGCGCCTGGCCGACAGCTGGCCCGCCGAGCACCCGTGGGGTGGACTGACCGGCGGCCAGCGCGACGACGACGGCGACGGCTACGGCAACCGCTGCGACGCGAAGTGGACGATGGGGAGATTCACCGGGAACATGGATCTGTACGCGATGCGCGGCGCGGTCGGGAAGCGGGTCGACGCGAGCGAGTGTGGCTCGGACGGCAGCTCGCCGTGCGCTCCCTACGACCTGGACGAGACCGGGCTCCTGATCGACGACGCGGACCTACGAGGCGTTTCGAAGCATGATCGTCAAGTCGCCGGGCCCGTCCTGCGAGACCTGTCCGCTCGAATGCGCGGGGAGCGCCTGCACGTCGCCCTGACCTGATAGACTCGCGCGATGCCGGGGAGGGGAGTCGTCGCGCGCGCGCTCGCGTGTGCCGCGCTTCTGATCGCCCCGCTGGGCGGCTGCCGTCGCTCGAGCCCCGTGGATCTCTCCGGGCCGGTCTCGGATTGGCCGGAGTACGGGCGCGACAAGGGCGGCCTGCGTTTCTCCCCGCTGACCCAGATCACCCCGGCCAACGTGAGCGAGCTGCGCGTCGCCTGGGTGTACCACCACGGCGACGTGTCGGACGGCAGCGACGGCACGACCCGCACGTCGTTCAACGCGACGCCGATCGTGGTCGACGGCGCGCTCTTCTTCTGCACCGGGCTGAACCGCGTGATCGCGCTCGACCCCGAGACGGGCCGCGAGCTCTGGACCTTCGATCCCAAGACCCGGCTGCGCAAGCTGGAGGGTCCGTACACGCGCACGTGTCGCGGCGTCGCGTACTGGCCGGGCGACAAGACCGGCTCGACCCAGGCCTGCCGCACGCGCGTCTTCACCGGCACGATCGACTCCGAGCTGATCGCGCTGGACGCGCGCTCGGGCGAGCCGTGCGCCGACTTCGGCGCGGGCGGCCGGGTGGCGCTGCGCGAGGGCATGGGCGAAGCGGCGGCCTGGGAGTACTACATGACCTCGCCGCCGCTCGTGGTGGGCGATCGCGTGGTCGTCGGTGCGCTCGTCTCCGACAACCTGCGCGCCGACGCGCCGAGCGGCGTGGTGCGCGCCTTCGACGCGCGCACCGGCAAGCTCGTCTGGGCCTTCGACCCCGTTCCTCCCGGCGCGCTCGGCACCTGGAAGGCGGGCTCGCTCGGCGCGAAGTACCGGCCGGGCACCGCGAACGTGTGGTCGATCCTGTCGGCCGACCCGGAGCTCGGCCTCGTCTACGTGCCGACCGGCAACGCCGCGCCCGACTACTGGGCCGCGAACCGCCAGGGGCTCGACGCCTACTCGAGCTCGGTGCTCGCGCTGCGCGCGGACACGGGCGCGCTCGCCTGGCAGTTCCAGACCGTACACCACGACGTGTGGGACTACGACGTGCCGGCGCAGCCCGTTTTGTTCGACCTTCAGACGCCGCGCGGGCCGGTTGCGGCGCTCGCGCAGGTCACCAAGATGGGGCACGTGTTCGTGCTCGACCGCGCGACCGGCGCGCCGCTCTTCCCCGTCGAGGAGCGCGCGGTGCCGCAGACCGACGTGCCGGGCGAGATCACCTCGCCCACGCAGCCGTTCCCGACCCACCCGCCGCCGCTCCACCCGGCGCAGCTCACGCCCGCCGACGCCTGGGGCTTCACGCGCTTCGACCAGAAGGCCTGCGCGGACGAGATCGCGAAGTACCGCTCCGAGGGCATCTTCACGCCGCCGAGCCTGCGCGGCTCGATCGAGTTCCCGGGACCCGCGGGCGGCGCAAACTGGGGCGGCGCAGTGGTCGACCCCGCGACGCAGACGCTCTACGTGAATCAGATGCGCGTGCCGTCGGTGGTGCAGCTCATGCCGCGCGACGAGTACGAGCGCGAGAAGGACTCCGGGAAGTGGACCTACCCGAACGAGCTCTACCCGATGAAGGGCACCCCCTACGCGGTTCGGCGTGGGCCGCTGCTCTCGCCGCTCGGCGCGCCGTGCAATTCGCCGCCCTGGGGCACGCTCACCAAGGTGGACCTCGCGAGCGGAGCGACCGTCTGGGAGTCGTCGCTCGGCACCACCCGCGACCAGGCACCGTTCCCGATGTGGCTGTCGCTCGGCGCGCCGAACCTGGGCGGGGCGCTGGTGACGGCGGGCGGGCTCGTCTTCATCGGCGCGACCACCGACAAGTTCTTCCGCGCCTTCGACGCGCGCTCGGGCGAGGAGATCTGGACCGAGCGCCTGCCCTTCACCGCCAACGCCACGCCGATCACGTATAGACTGCGGGCGGACGGCAAGCAGTTCGTCGCGATCGCCGCCGGCGGTCACGGCTGGTCCCAGCCCGGTGATGCATTGATGGCGTTCGCGCTGCCCTAGCGTCCGTCGGGAGCCGCACATGCACGAGACGTACGAGGAACGCCGCTTCTGCGTCGGGCCGGGCGAGTGGGAGGCGCAGGTGACGCGCATCCGCGCCGCCTCGGGCGCGCGCCTGTTCGGACTGTTCCGGGGCCAGATCGGGCTCGAGGCGAACGAAGGCGTACTCCTCACAGTGTATCCCATGCCCGGCGAGCTCTTCGCGGCGTTCCTCGACGTGCAGCGAATCGCGGGCGTGCGGATGGTCGCGACGGCGCGGCCGCTCGAGCCGTCGCCGCCGCGATGGCGGGCGGGCGTCTACGCGTTCCGAAGCTTCGACGTCCGCGCCGCCGACGCGGCGGAGTTCGTCGACCTCTCCGAGCGCGCCTGGCCGGATTTCGAGTCGGGATACGACGCGCAGATCATCGGCCTGTGGCGGAACCTCGACGTGCCCGCCCCCGACACGCGCTTCCACCTGCTCACCCGCTACGCGAGCCTGGCGACCTGGGAGGCCTCGCGCGCGGACGTCGGCCGGCCCGAGTTCGCGCGGCGCGCGAAGCTGACCCGGGCGACCCGCGTGGTGACGACGACGCTCGCGTGATCCGGATCCGTGTAGCCCGTGAGGCGGATAGCGACGCGATCCGCGAGGTCCACACCGCGGCGTTCGGCCGCGCCAACGAGGCCGAGCTCGCGCTCCGGCTCTGGGCCCGCGAGCCGGCCTGCATCTCGCTCGCCGCGGAAGCCGACGGCGCCGTCGTCGGCCACGTGCTGTTCAGCCCCGTCTCGGTCGACGGCCGCAGCTTCGAGCGGCCGCCGTTCGGGCTCGGGCCGGTCGGGGTGCGGCCCGGCTTGCAGCGCGGCGGGGTGGGCGACGCTCTGTGCCGCGCGGGCATCGACGCGTGCCGGAAGGCGGGGGTCCCGTTCCTGGTCGTCCTCGGCCATCCGCCCTACTACCCCCGCTTCGGCTTCGTGCCGGCCGTCCGCTTCGGCCTGACCTTCGCGGACGCGCCGCCGCGCGACGCGTTCATGGCGCTCGAGCTCGCGCCCGGCGCGCTCGCGAACGCCGGCGGCAAAGTCCGCTACGCCCCGGAGTTCGGTTGAGCGCGCGGCGCGTCACCACGTAGATCGAGGCGCCGCCGGCGATCGAGCTTCGACCGGTCGCGCCGGAGTAGAATCCGCTCGGGAGGAGTTCGCAAATGCCGCTGAAGACCCCGGCCCAGTACGTCGAGAGCCTGCGCGACGGGCGCGTCACCTTCTGGGACGGCGACAAGATCGAGGACATCACGGTCGACCCGCGCTTCCGCGTGCCGATCGAGGTCGCCGCGCGCGACTACGAGTACGACGACCCCGCGAAGCGCGAGCTCACCACCTATCTGACCGAGGAAGGCACGCGCGCGCACCGCGTGTTCCAGATCCCGCGCACCGAGGAGGATCTCCGCAAGCGCCTCGAGCTGGCCACGCAGATGAGCATCGTCGGCGGCGTCACCGGCGTGTACATGGCGCTGCAGTCCGTGAAGGACGAGGTCGCGCAGGTCAACCCGCGCTACGCCGAGAACATCGAGAACCTGTGGCGCTACGCGCGCGAGAACGATCTGCGCGCGGCCGAGGTCATCACCGACGCCAAGGGCGACCGCGCGCGCCGCGCGCACCAGCAGGACGATCCCGACCTGTACCTGCGCATCGTCGACCGCAGCGCCAAGGGCATCGTGGTGCGCGGGGCGAAGCTGCACATCACCGGGGCGTCGCTCGTGCACGAGCTCGTGGTCATGCCGACCAAGTCCATGCGCCACGAGGAGGCCGACTACGCGGTCTCGTTCTCGATCCCGACCAACGCGCCCGGCGTGAAGATCATCAACCGCAGCTTCGCCTCCGGCGAGCTGCCCGAATTCGACTACCCCGCGAGCGCGCACCACTCGATGCCCGAGGGCTTCGTCATCTTCGACGACGTGTTCGTGCCCTGGGAGCGCGTGTTCCTCGCCGGCGAGGATCGGCTGGCCGGCGTGTTCGCGCGCTCGCTCGGGCTGTGGGAGCGCACGCTCGGGATGGTCGAGGCCGCCGAACGCGCCGAGCTCATGATCGGGCTGGCGCTGCTCGTCTCGGAGCACCAGGGCAAGGGCGGCAAGGACGACGTCCAGAGCGCGGTGGCCGAGATGGTCTGCTACGCGCAGCTCATCCGCATGAGCCTCGACTGGGCCTGTGCGAACTTCGAGACCACGCCGTCGGGGATGGTGCACCCGAGCGTGCTGGGCGTGAACGTCGGCAAGTACTACTTCGCCGCGAACTACCACGGCATCGTGCAGCGGCTGCACGACCTGGGCGGGGGGCTCGTGCTCACGCTGCCCAAGGAAGCGGACCTGCGCAATCCCGAGTCGGGCAAGTATCTGCGCAAGTATCTGCACACCACGCCCGACGTCGACGTCGAGGAGCGCATGCGGATCTACAACCTGATTCGCGATCTCACCGCCGACGCCTACGGCGGCTGGCACCTGGTCACGACCCTGCAGGCGGGCGGCGGCCTGCCCGCGCAGCGGGTCATGATGAATCGCACCTACGACCTGGCGCGGGCCAAGGCGAAGGCGAAGCGAGCGGCGGGGATCACGGTCTAGCGCCGCTTGCACCAGGTGAGCGCATAGCGCCAGAAGAAGAGGCGTCGCACCTGCGCGCCGGGCAGGAGCGCGCCAGCCGTTCGCCGCACGTCGGCGACCGAGAGGTAGCGATCGGTCGCGCCGTGCGCGTCCCAGGCGGCCCGCACCTCGGGCGGCGGGCGCAGACGCCCGGTGGTGTAGAGCCGGCCCAGGATGTTCAGCGGGAACGCGAGCGCGGAGCGTGCGAGCTCGAAGGGCGTCTCGTCGCGGGTGACGTCGAGGATCCAGAGCAGCCCCCCGGGGCGGAGCGCATCGCGCGCGCGCGCGAGCATCGGCCCGAGCGGCAGGTGGTGAAGGGTCGCGATCGACACGACGAGGTCGAAGTGCTCGCGCGGGAGCGGGTGCGTGAGCGCGTCGGCCAGCGCGAGCTCCACGTTCGCCGCCCCCGCACAGCGCTCGCGAGCGGCGGCGAGCATCTCGGGCGACAGGTCGAGCCCGAGCACGTGCTCTGCGCGCGCCGCGAGCGCCGCAGTGAGCTCGCCGCTGCCGCAGCCGATCTCGAGCGCAGGCCCGATCCGCGCCGGGAGCTCGCGCCAGAGCAGCCGGTGGTACAGGCGGTTGTGGTTCCACCCCTCGTCGGGGATCCGGGCGATCCGGTCGAAGTCGCGCGCGATCGACTCGCGTGTCTGCGTCACGCTTCGCCAGGAAGCGCCGCGGGCGCCGTCGCCTGGTACCAGTCGACGCGGCGGGTCAGCCACATGAAGGTCGAAAGGATCGCAAACAGCCCGACCGAGCCGAACAGGAGCGCGAAGTCCTCCGCCGTGAGCAGCACGTACAGGTAGCCGTACAGCGCGGCGACCATGCCTGCCACCGCGAGCGCCCTCCGCGGGCGCGCCAGCACCGCCCACGCGTATGCGCCAACCACGCCGACCACCGCGAGGCTCGCCGCGAGGTAGGCGAGCGCGAAGCCCAGGTGCTCGGCGAGCGAGAGCTCGAGCAGGAAGAAGAGCCCCAGGGCGCCGCCGATCAGCAGGTATTGGATCGGGTGGACGCGCAGCTGTGCAAGGACCTCGACCATCCAGATCGCCGCGAACGTCAGCAGGATGAACAGGCCCCCGTACTTCACGCTGCGCTGCGCCATCCGGTGCGGGTCGACCGGCGCGACCAGCCGTACACCGAAGCGCGACGCCTCGATGGCCTTGGTCGGCGCGTTCTCGCCGCTCCAAGCCTGCGCGTAGTTGCGGCCCAGGTAGGGAATGCTCCAGCCCGCGCTGAACCCGCTCGCCGAGACCTCGCGCTTGGCGGGCAGCCAGCTGCCCTGGAAGCTCGGGCTGGGCCAGGACGAGTCGACCGCGACCGTCGTGTCGCGCGCGAACGGCACGAACCACACGCCCTCGCTGCCGTGGAGGCGGAGCGGGAAGGAGAACTCGATCTCGCGGCCCGTCGGACCGAGCGGCACGCCCACGTGGATGCCGTTCTCGGTGAGCGCGCAGGCGGCGGCGCCGGGCAGGAACGGGCGCTCCTCGCCCGCCCACTGGAGGCTCGGCGTCGACTGGATCGCGCGCACGTCGGAGATGCCGACCGCGAGCTCGGCCTTGCTCCAGTCCGCGTCCTCGTCGCGCACGCCCAGCGCGGCGAAGTCGGGGCGCCCGAACGCGCCGCGCACGGCCAGGTCGAGCGCGTAGACCTGCACCGAGAAGATCCCGCGCGCGCGCTCCTCTGCGTCGATCTTCCCCGTCACGTCGAGCCGCTTGGGCAGGAAGTAGGCGCGGCGGATGTCGCTGTGGGGAATCTCGATGCCTTTCGAGTTCGTCTCGCTCCAGCGGTGCGTGTAAGGGACGACCAGCACGGGTCCGGTGAGCTGCTGCTCGCCGCCCCACTTCTCGGTGACCTCGAGGACGGCCTCGTCGCGGCGGCTCGCGCGCTCGTCGATCACGTCGGAGATCTGGCTCACCGGGATCAAGAGCAGGAGCACCAGGAAGCCCAGCAGGATGAGCCGGAGGAACTGCGAGGAGCGGAGCCGCGCGAGGATCGAGTTCGTCATCGCGAGTTCCGACTCGGCGCCGCGCGCCGGGATTCACCACTCGGGGCGAGTCACTCGCGCGAGTCAGCGGTCCGCGAAGCTCTCCGGCACCGGCGCCTGGAAGTAGCCGCGCATCCGCAGCCTCGGACCGCCGGAGCTGCCCGCGGGCTGCAGCTCCGCGACGAAGGAGCCGGCGACGAGCTCGGATGCGGGAGAGGGGAGGAGCCTTGCGCTCGCCTGAGCCGCGACCCAAACCGCGGGCGCGCCCTCGGGGAGCGCCTGCTCGCGCAGGCTGACGGCCGCGGGCCGGTAGCCGCCGGCGGGGTCGGGCTCGAATGCGATGTCCAGCGCCCGCGTGCAGTCCGGGCCGTCGCAGGCCGACACGCGCAGGGCGCTGCCCTCCGTGCGCGCGCTGCAGAGCGGTGCCTCCAGCGCGGGCCGGCTCTCGATCGCCGCGCTCGCGTAGGCAGTCAGTCCGCCCGAGAGGCCGCCGAAGATCAGGAGATCGGCGAGCCGCGCCGACCGCCCGAGTGCGTTCTCGAGCCGCACCGGGTAGAAGCCGTTGCGTACGTTCGGCGCGCGGAAGCTGACCCGCCAGGGGTCGTCGTCCGGGCTGGGGCCCTCGGCGGCGAGCCCGAGCACCTTGGCCTTCTTCTTTCCGACCAGCACCGTCGGCCGCTTGGGGCCCTGGCCGGGGTCGAGCGCGAAGAGCGAGACCGTGTCGCCGGGCCGCGCCTCGGCGTCGAACAGCGCGAGCAGCGCCGGCCCCGCGGTCGTGAAGCTCTCGTCCGCCTGCGCGGTCTCGCCCCCGCCGACCAGCGAGCGCACGCGCAGCGACCAGGTCTTGCCCGCCGCCGGATCGGCCTTGGTCGATGGGACCGAGCGGACCTTCGCGATGATGGTGCGCCGCGACATCGCCAGCACCTGGAACTTCACGGTGAGCGGGGTGTCCATGCGCGTGCCCACCACTTTGGGCTGTTCTCCGGCGGCCGCCAGCTCCGCGAAGTCGCCCTTGATCACGAGCCGCGTGCCGAGCGTGACGTCCGCCGGCGCGAAGGAGTGGATCGCGAACGCGTGGGCACCCGAGGGGAATGCCAGCGAGATCGCCGCGAATGCGACTGCCCCTGCACCGAAGTTGCGCGCCACGGACCGACTCCCGTTTCCCGTCCGCCGCTCGCCCCCCGCAGAACCGGTTCGCGTACATCGAGCATACGCGCATTCGTGTGACGTGGGAACGAGTGAGTCGCTTCGATCGGTCGAGAGTCAGTTCATGGTCGCGCGCAGATCGACCAGGACCTGGTCGACGGAGTCGATCTGGATCAGGCCCTGCCGCGGGTACTCGAGGTCGAAGATCAGGTAGACGCTGACCGACATCGCGAGCGCGAAGCCCAGCATGTGGAGCCACCCGCGCGAGCGCTCGTCGGCCATCGCCGACCCCGCTATCAGCGAGCTCGCCAGCACGAGCCCGATCAAGAGCACGTTGATCGCCGTGGGCGGATGGGTCTTCGCCGCGACCGTGCGGGTCGTCGTGATGTCGATCATGTCGTTCAGCGCCGGCAGCAGCAGCACCCGCGCGCGCTCGCCTTCGGGCGTGGTGGACGCTTCGACCGCGCGGACCCAGATGTCCTGTTGCAGCGCGTTCGCGCGCGCGAGCTCGTCGAACGCGAGCTTCAGGTCGGGGACGGCTTTGTACACCGCGAGCCGCGCGTCCAGGTACTGGCGGAACAGCGAACGCAGCTCCGGCTGCGCCGCCTTCGGCAGCAGTTCCAGCCGCAGCCAGGCAGTGCCGATGTCGTTCGCCTCCTCGACCACGAGCTCGCGCCGCACGTCCCAGCGGGACATCGCGCCCGAGAACGAGAACGCGAGCAGAAGCCCCATCAGTCCGAACACGGCGCCCTCGACCGCCCCGACCCCCTCGCGCTCGGCTTCCGGGTCGAGCCTTCGCTGGTGCAGCGCGATGCGCCGCCCGATCTCCCAGCAGACGAGGATGCCCGCGAACAGTCCGAACGAGACGGTGACGGAATACACGACGTGGCCCATGGCCCCCCTCTTTGGTCCCCGAGATCCTACGGCACCCGGGCCTGTACAATCGCCGCATGTCGAACATCCTTCTCGTCGAAAAGGCGGACGGCGTCGCAACGGTCACCTTGAACCGCCCCGACCGCATGAACTCCCTGACCTCGCCGATGCTCTCGCAGCTGGCCGTCGCGCTGCGCGAGCTGGCCGACGACTCGGCCGTCCGCGTGGTGGTGCTGACGGGCGCGGGCGAGCGCGCGTTCTCCGCCGGCGCCGACCTCGCCCCGACCGACGGGCCCAGCCCGGCACAGCGCGCCGCCCCCGGCGGGCCCACGCTCGAGGAGACCTTCGACAACCTGAAGCGCCTGCAGGAGTCGTCCTGGATCCTGCACACCATGTCCAAGCCGACGCTCGCCGCGATCAACGGCGCGGCCGCCGGCGCGTCGCTCTCGATGGCCCTGGCCTGCGACATCCGGGTGGCGAGCGACACCGCAATCCTGGTGACCGCCTTCGCGCGCACCGGCTTCTCGGGCGACTTCGGCGGCTCGTACTTCCTCACCAAGCTGGTCGGCTCGGCAAAGGCGCGCGAGATGTACCTCCTGAACGACCGGATCGACGCCGCGGAGGCGCAGCGCATCGGGCTGCTCTACCGGGTGTTCGGCGCCGACGTGTTCCGCAAGGAGGTCGACGCGCTCGCGCGCCGGCTCGCGGAGGGACCCCCGCTCTCCTACCGCTACATGAAGCGGCACCTGAACCTGGCCGAGCACGGCCACCTGCGCGACGTGCTCGACCTGGAAGCGGAGGCGATGATGTACACCGGCCGCAGCGAGGACTTCCGCGCGGGCACGGCCGCGTTCCTGGCCAAGTCGAAGCCAAAGTTCACGGGGCGCTGAGCCGAGCGAGCCGCAGGCGAGCGCAGTTCGACAAGATTCGGCACAACCCTCGCGTGAGGAGCATTGCGACGACCCGCCGGCGCAGACGCGGAAACAGGCGCGTCTCGGGTCTGGGCACGCGCAACCGCGTGCTGATCGCGAACCCGCCCCTGCGGATCGCGGCTCGCGCGCTGACACTCTTCCTTGTCGGCTCGGTCGTGTCGGTGCTCGCGCTGCGCTGGATCCACCCGTGGACGACCGCGTTCATGATCCAGTCGCGGATCGAGGCGGCCCTGCGCGGCGAGCGCGACTACCGGACCGACTACCGCTGGGTCTCGTACCGCGAGATCTCGCCACAGCTCGCGATCTCGGTGGTCGCGGCCGAGGACCAGAAGTTCCCCATCCACGCCGGCTTCGACTTCGACGCGATCGCGGACGCGATCGAGGACGGCGGCGACGGCGGGCCCGCCCGCGGCGCCAGCACCATCAGCCAGCAGGTCGCGAAGAACCTCTACCTGTGGCCGGGGCGGAGCTGGCTGCGCAAGGCGATCGAGGCGTACTTCACCGTGCTGATCGAGACGCTCTGGCCCAAGCGGCGCATTCTCGAGGTCTACCTCAACGTGGCCGAGTTCGGCCCCGGCGTCTTCGGGGCGGGCGCGGCCGCGCAGCGCTACTTCGGCGAGCCGCCCTCGCGGCTCGACCGCGAGGAAGCCGCGCGGCTCGCCGCGGTGTTGCCGTCGCCGCGGCGCATGCACGCCGATCGCCCGTCCGACTACGTCCGGTCGCGGGCGGAGCGGATCGAGACCGAGGCGGCGCGGCTGGGCGGCCCTGCCTACCTGCGCGCGCTCTCGTTCGAGTAGCGGACGAGCCCCGCCATGCCCAGCTCGGCCGCGAGCCGGGCGCCCTCTTCGAGCAGCGGCTTGGCCCGCCGCGGATCGCGCGCCGACAGGCAGCGACCGAAATGAAGGGCGATGCGCGCCTGCATCGGCCGTGCGCCCACCGCGCGCGCGGCCTCGAGGGCTTCGCCATAGAGCGCGACCGCGTCGTCGCCGTGGCCGAGCGTCTCGGCCAGGCGCGCCAGCGCCCAGCGCGCGGGGCCGCCGTAGCAGATCGCCATGGGCAGCACGCTGTGGTGGTGCTCGATCGGCGCGAGCAGCTCGCACAGGGCGCGCGCCCGCGCCGCGTCGCCGAGCTCCGCGCACAGCACCGCGAGTTCGACCATGGTCGCGGTCCAGCGCAGGTTGCGCGGCACGTCGGCGAAGTCCGCCCGAGCGAGCGACTCGAACAGCGCGCGCGCGTCGGCCTCGCGACCCGCGGCCAGCCTCGCGCGCGCGACCATCGCCTGCACCCAGTGCAGAGGACCTTCGCGCGCGCTGAGCCCGCGCTCCAGCAGCGCCAGCACCTCGGCCGCGTCGCCGCGCTCGTGCGCCAGCATGACCTGATGTCCGGAGTGCACCAGGGGGGCATACGGGTGTTCCGCCCGCCGGCCCAGCATCAGCGTGTCGCGCACGAGCGCTGCCGCATCGTCGAAGCGGCCTTCGAGAATTGCGACGCCGCTGTCGTACACGCCGCAGTTCCAGCGCATGGCCAGGGGCGGGCGCTCGCCCGCGACCGCGTCCGCCCGCGCGCGGAAGGCGCGCGCGCCAGCTGCGTCGCCAAGCATGATCCGGTCGCTCGCCACGTCGAGCAGCGAGATCAGCGCGCGGTCGCCGCTCCTCGAGTCGGACGCGACGCGCACGATCTCCTCGCCGAGCTGCTCCCGGTCGGGAACGTGATCCGGTCCGCCCAGCGCGAAGTGCAGCACGTAGAGCGCGTCCTGCAGCGCCTCGGGGTCGGCCGCGGCGCGCGCGAGCTCGACGGCTTCGCGCGCGATCGGCCGCGCGGTCTCGTGCGCGCTCCGCACCTGAAAATACGCCAGGCGCGTGAGCAGGCGCGCGCGCGCGACGGAGGGCGCCGGGCCGATCGCGGCGAGCGCCTCGCTCACGGCCTCGCTCGCGGCGTCGTCGCGCACGCCCCAGTCCTGCAGGTCCGAGAAGGCGATCGCGGCGCGCGCCAGGTCGGCGCTGCGCCCGGCGGAGCGCGCGAGCGCCATCGCCTGCGTGAGCACCTCGCGGCGGCGGGTGCGCTCGCCCGAGAGCCGGCAGGTCTCACCGAGCTCGAGCAGGACGCCGAGCCGCGTCTCGGGCGCGACCGGCCGCAGGTGCGCGACCGCGGCGACCGCCTGCTCGTAGTGCCGCGCCGCCTGCTCCCAGGCGCCGCGCTGCACCGCCTGCTCCGCGGCCGCGCGCGCGCACGCGAACGCGCGCGCGGGGTTGCCGACGGCGAGCGCGCGGTGGTGGTGGTGCGCGAGCTCGGCGATCACGGCGTCGAGGTCGTCGCGGTGCTCGCGCTCCAGCCGCTCGGCCGCGCGCAGATGCAGGCGCACACGCTCGCCTGCGGCGAGCGCCGCGTAGGCGGCTTCCTGGAACAGCGCGTGCGTGAAGCGCCAGCTCGCGGCGTCGTCGGGCGACGCCTCGACCACGCCCGCGCGCGCGGCGTCGTCGACCAGGTCGAGCGCTTCCTCGCGCGAGAGTTGAGCCACCTCGGCAGCGGCGGTCAGCGTGAAGTCGCGCCCGAGCACGGCCGCGGCGGCGACGAGCGCGCCCGCGCGCTCCGACAGCACCCCGAGCGCGCGCCGGATCAGGTCGAGAGCGCGACCGGGCAGGGCGATCCCCGCGCGGGGGATCCGCTCGGGCTGTTCGAGCACGCCGCGCTCGCCGAGCAGCCGGATCGCCTCGCGCAGGAACAGCGGCACGCCTTCGGTGCGCGCGAAGAGCTCGGAGATGAGATCCGACGGCGCAGGCCGCCCGAGCACCCTCGCGAGCAGCGCGCCGACCTCGCGGCGCGAGAAGCCGGCGAGGGCGACCTCCGCGGTGCGCTCCTGCTGGCGCAGCACCGCCAGCGTGCGGTCGAGCGGATGGCCGCGCTCGCGAAACTCCTCGCGAACCGAGCCAACCAGCAGGATCGCCTCGCCCGCCGCCTCGAAGGCGACGTGCTCGAGCAGGCGCAGCGACGCCGCGTCGGCCCACTGCAGGTCCTCGAGCGCGATCAGGAGTGGTTGGCGCCGGCTCGCCGTCGCCAGCGCGCGTGCGACCGCGTCGAACATGAGGAAGCGCTCGGGCGCAGCACCCGCGAGCTCGGGCAGGAGCTCGCCGAGCTCGCTCGCGCTGCTGTCGAAGAGCTGGCGCAGCACCTGCACCCAGAGCCAGAACGGCGGCACGCCCTCCTCGGCTCGGTTGCGCGCGAACAGCACGCGCGCGCCGCGCGCGCCGGTCTGCGCAGCGAAGTGCTCGACGAGTCGCGTCTTGCCGATCCCCGCCGGGCCGGCGACCAGCGCGACCGCGCCGCGCCGCTCGACGGCCTCGGCGAAGCTGCGCTCGAGCCGCGCGAGCGCCTCCTCGCGCCCGACAAAGAGCGCGGCGGGCTCGCGTGAACCGGGCGAGGCCGCGCTCTGCGCGTTCGATGGGTCCAGCTCGAGAACGTCGCCGCAGAATCGGTAGCCGCGCCGCGACACGCTCTTGATGAGCGCGCCCTTGTTTGTGTCGCCGATCGCGCGGCGCGCGTGCGAGACCGCGCGGGTCAGCGACGCGGGCGTCACCCGCGTGTCGGGCCAGAGCTCGTCGAGCAGCTCACGGGTCGGCACCACTCGCCCGCGCTCGCGGACGAGCAGCGCGAGCAGCGCCAGTGGCTTGGGCTGGATCTCGACCGCCCGCCCGCGGTGGCGCAGCTCGCCGCTGGCCTCGTCGAGCTCGTAGTCCCCGAAGCGATGCCTCATGTCTCCGGCGAGACTAGACGAGAGTGCCGCTGCGGTCACTTGCGAGAGATGTAGTAGAGGTTGATCGGGTCGTGGGGGAGCTGGCGCAGGTCTATCCGGCCGAAGCCCGCGTCGCGGAGCATCCGCTGCGCGCACTCGGAGCCGGACATTGCGCCCAGGCCCATGCCGCCCTCGGAGAGCGAGACGGTCATGGTGTGCAGGCACGACACCGTGTACAGGAACGGCGCGAGCGGGATCGAGGCGTCCTCGTGCAGGCGACTGGTCGCAGCCAGGTCCTGCATGAGGAAGACGCCGTCCGGCCGCAGACTGCGCGCGATCGCGCGCAACACCAGGTCGGGTCGGGCCTGTTCGTGGATCGAGTAGAAGGCGGTGACGAGGTCGAATTCGGCGGCGCGGTCGAGCTCCACGGGGTCGCGGAGCAGAAAGCGCACGTTGGCGAGCGCGAGCTCGCGCGCCTCGGCCCGGCCCGCCTGGACCGCGTCGGCGGAGGCGTCGCAGCCGACGAACCGGCTGCGCGGGAACTCGGCGGCCAGTCGATTCAACGCGCGGCCGGTCCCGCAGCCGACGTCGAGCACGTCGATGCCGCGCGCGAGCGCGTCGCTGAGCCCGGGCACGAGGGGCAGGACCTGTTCGACCAGCTCCGCCACCACGGCGTGGTCGCACTCCTCCGCCATCAATCCGGGGAAGCGCTCGAAGGCGGAGTGGGGCACGCCGCCGCCGCGCTCGAAGCACTCGATGATCTGGTCCTCGACCGACCCCAAGAGCGGAATCCACTGACAGCTCGCCGCCACGTTGTGAGGACGAGACGTGCGGGTCAAGAGTCGGGCGTGCTCGGGCGGGAGCGCGTAGGTGTCGTCGATCGGTCCGTACTCGACCAGACCGCCGGTCACCATGGCGCCGAGCCACTCGCGCACGTAGCGCGGGTCGAGCCCCGCCTCGCTCGCGATCTCGGCGGCGCTCGCCGGCCGCAACCGGCTCATGACGTCGAACAGCCCCGTGCGGTGGCCGATCGACGTCATGAGCGCGATCGCGGCGCCGTTCAGCGCGCCGAGCATCCTGGCCTCGAAGCGCTCGAGCTTCGCGCCGTCGAACGGGAGCGTTCGCATCTACGCCTCCCGCGCGAGCTTCACGGTGCGCTCGCGGCTCTTGCGGAAGCGGGGCACGAACGCGGGGGTGCGCGCGCGCCACTCCTCGTACGGCTTGCCGAGCTGCGCGGCCAGGTCGCGCTCTTCGAAGGGGATCGCGAACAGGATGTACCCGGTCATGACCGCGGCGAAGAGCGCATGCCCGAGCGTGAAGGTCGGCGTCGCCCAGAAGGTGACGATCCAGCCGACGTAGAGCGGATGGCGGATCTTCCGGTACAGGGCCGGCGTCGCGAAGCGCTTCTCGGTGTAGGTCTTGCCCATGGCGCGCAGGAACACCTGGCGCAGCCCGAACAGGTCGAAGTGGTCGATCAGGAAGCTCGAGTACAGCACGAGCCCGTAGCCGCCCAGGTACAGCGCGATCATCGCGGCCCGCGCGACCTCGCCCTCGAACGCGAAGATCTGCTGCGGCATCGGCTGCCACACCAGGAACAGCAGGATCAACACGGCGCTCGAGGCCAGCACGTAGGTGCTGCGCTCGAGCGGGCGCGGCACGACCCGCGTGAGCCAGCTCTTGAACCCCGGCCGCGCCATCACGCTGTGCTGCAGCCCGAACAGGACCAGGACCGACAGATTCAGCGCCAGCGCGACGCCGAGCGGGCCCGCTTCGCCCGAGTCGATCGACTTCGGGATCAGCGGCGCGTTGGCGACGAAGGCGATCAGGTACAGGAAGGTCGCAAAGAAGATCGCGTAGCAGGCCGCCCCGTAACCCAGGGCGCCGATCCGGCGGAACGTTTCCATGGTGCTCTCCTTTTTGGGTTGGCTTCTGCGAACGCTGCGAACCCTACGAGGAGAGCGGCAACCAGTCCTTACCGATCGCGAACCGTTTCCGGACCTCCCGCTGGTACAATGACAGGCAGGGAGGCGCCCATGGATTTTCGGTTCTCGGACGCGGAGATCGCCTATCGCGACCAGGCGCGCGCCTGGATCAAAGCCCACCTGCCGGCCTGGTGGCAGAACCACGAGGGCGACGAGTTCGAAACCGAGGACGCGACCTTCGACGGGATCCGCCGCTGGCACCAGGAGCTGTACGACGCCGGCTACGTCGGCGTGACCTGGCCGAAGGAGTACGGCGGGCAGGGCCGCGGCCACGTCGAGAACGCGCTGCTCCAGGAGGAGCTCGTGCTGCAGGGCGCCCCGCCCGCCACCAACGGCCTGGGCATCGGCCTGTGCGGGCCCGCGATCATCCACCACGGCAGCGAGGCGCAGAAGAAGCGCTTCCTGCGCCCGATGCTGCGCGCGGAGGAGATGTGGTGCCAGGGCTATTCGGAGCCGGGCGCGGGCTCGGACCTCGCGAACCTGCGCACCAGCGCCGAGCTGCGCGGCGACAAGTACCTCGTGAACGGCCAGAAGATCTGGACGTCGCAGGCGCACCGCGCCGACTGGATCTTCTGCCTGGTGCGCACCGATCCCAAGGCGGACAAGCACGAGGGCATCGGGTTCCTCCTGATCGACATGAAGACGCCGGGCATCGAGGTCGCGCCGCTGATCCAGATGACCGGGAACCGCGGCTTCTCGCAGTGCTTCTTCAAGGACGTCGAAGTCCCCGCCGAGAACCTGATCGGCAGGCCGACCCAGGGCTGGCAGATCGCCAACACCGTATTGGGTTACGAGCGCGGCGCGTCGACGCTCTCGCGCTACGCGGGCTACCGGCGCGAGTTCGACCAGGTCGTCCAGACCGCGCGCGGCGCCCGCCGCGGCGGCGGACCCGCCGCGAAGGACCGCCTCACCCGCCAGCGCCTCGCGCAGGCGTTCGTCGAGCTCGAGGTGCTGCGGCTGAACTCGCTGCGCTCGCTGACGGCGCTGGCGAACGGGCACAAGCCCGGCTCGGAGGCGAGCCTGCAGAAGCTCTACTACTCCGAGATGGGCCAGCGGCTGGCGCGGCTCGGCAACGACCTGACCGGGCCCTACGGCCAGCTCGCCAGCGGCTCGGCGCGCGCGCCGCACGACGGCCGCGCCGCCCAGCGCGAGCTGCAGTCGCGCGCGCCCACGATCTTCGCGGGCACGAGCGAGATCCAGCGCAACATCATCGCCGAGCGGGTGCTCGGGCTGCCGCGGCGCTAGCCGGGAGCGCGCGTGCCCACGGCCTGGGAGCGCGATCTGGTCGCCGCGCGCGCGTCGCTCGCGCGCTGGCTGGCGCAGAAGCTGCCGAACGCGGCGGACCTCGAGCTGTCGGAGCTCGTCGCGCCGCAGGCGTCGGGCTTCTCGAACGAGACGCTCCTCTTCGACCTCCGCTATCGCGAGGGCGGCCGACACCGGAAGGAGTCGCTGGTCGCGCGCATCCAGCCGACCGGCTTCGCCGTGTTCCCCGAGTACGACCTGCGCGTGCAGTACGACTCGATGCGGCTCCTCGCGAAGGCGAACGTGCCCGTGCCCCGGATGGTCTGGCTCGAGCCCGACGACACGAGCGTCTTCGGCGCACCCTTCTACGTGATGACGAAGATCGACGGCCGCGCGGCCTCGGACCGGCCGCTGTACACCGCGGAAGGCTGGCTCAAGGAGCTCGCGCCCGCAGACCAGGCGCGGATCTGGTGGGGCGGGATCGAGTCGATGGCGGCGATCCACAACCTGGACTGGCGGGCGCTGGGCTTCGGCTTCGTCGACAAGCCCGAGCTGGGCAAGACCGGCCTCGACCAGCAGCTCGCCTACTACGAGCGCTACCTGCACTGGACCGCGCGCGGCAAGCCGCAGCCGATCGCCGAGGCGGCCTGGGAGTGGCTGCAGAGGAACAAGCCCACGGACGAGCCCGACTCACTCGTCTGGGGTGACGCGCGGATCGGCAACATCCTGTTCGAGCCGAACGGCACGAAGGTGGCCGCGGTGCTCGACTGGGAGATGGTCACGCACGGAAACGGCGAGGAGGATCTCGCCTGGGCGATCTTCCTCGACCGCCACCACAGCGAGGGCACCGGCCTGCCACGCCTGCCCGGCTTCCCGAGCCACGAAGCTACGATCGCGCGCTACGAGGAGCTCACCGGCCGCAAGACCCGCTGGCAGAAGTTCTACTCCGTATTCGCCGGCTTCCGCTTCGCGGTGATCATGAGCCGGATCGCGCAGCAGATGGTGCACTACGGGATCATGCCCGCGGACTCGCCGTTCGAAACCAACAACACGGTCACCCAGCTGCTCGCGAAGGACCTGGGCCTTCCGGCGCTCGGGTGAAAGGGGGAGACATGTCCCAGGCGCACCGCCACTTCGTGCCCGCGGCCGGATCGGACTGGCTGCTCCCGCTCTACGATCCGTTCACGCGCTTGATCGGAGCGCAGGCGTCGCTGCGCCATCTCGTGGCGCAGGCGGCGCTGGCTGCCGGCCAGCGCGTGCTCGACCTCGGCTGCGGCACCGGCTCACTGAGCCTGACCGCGGCGCGCTCGCGGCCGGGCCTCGAGATCGTCGCTCTCGATCCCGACCCGAAGGCGTTGGCGCGCGCGCGGCGCAAGGCGGAGCGCGCCGGCGTGGCGCTCGAGCTGCGACAGGGCTTCGGCGACGCGCTGCCCTTCGCGGACGCGAGCTTCGACCGGGTGCTGTCGTCGTTCATGTTCCACCACCTGGAGAGCGACCAGAAGCCCGCCGTGCTGCGCGAGGTCCGGCGCGTGCTGCGGCCGCGCGCCTCGCTGCACCTGCTGGACTTCGGGGGAGCGGGTCACGGGCTGGGCGCCTTCCTCGCGCGGCTCGTGCACCGCGAGGAGAGCCTGCGGGCGAACGCCGAGGACGGCCTCACCGCCCTGATGCGCGACGCCGGCTTCGCCGATGCCGCCGAGACCGAGCAGCGGCCATCCCTGTTGGGAGCGCTCTCCTACTACCGCGCGGTCCGAGCTGGAGGGGATTGACAGGTCTCTGCACCGGGCCGCAGGCTCTACGGCTAGGAGCGCTACTTGCCCCCCCGGTCCAGCGAACGGCGCCTCTCGCAAGGCGTTGGAAATCCACTCGAGTGGAGCGTGGTCGAGCGCTCCCGGCTGATGATCTTGCTGACGCTCCCGTTCTACGCCTTGTACGGCCTGCGCGCGGCGTACCTGATCGACCATCCCGAGATCGAGCCGTACTTCGACCGGGTCTGGCTCGTCGTCATGCGCGACGCGATCGCCGTGCTGGTGGTGTTCTGGGTCGCGTTCCTGCTCTGTGGACCGCTCGCCCGCCGCAACTCGGGCGCGCGCACGGCGTACGTGCTCGTCGCGACCTTCTCGTGGTGGATCAGCGCGGCGGGAGTCACCTACGGGCTCGGACCGGTGACCAGCACCATCTCGATCGCGGTCGTGATCGGCGGCGTCGTCCAGCTGTTGCTGTTGCCCCAGCGGACGGCGTGGGTCGGGATCGCGTTCGGGATGAGTCTGGTCGTCGCAAGTCTCGCCGCCGTGGCGGGCGGGGTGATTCCGTACGCGCCGATGATGACGGAGATCCCGGTCTCGGGCGGCCGGATCGAGCTCGCGCACCTGCTGGGAGGCGCGATGGCGAGCGTCGGCGCGACGCTCGCTCTGCTCGGCGTCGTCCAGTACATCATGACTCGCTGGCGCGACGCGCACTCGCACCTCGCGCAGCTGAACGCCAACCTCGAGCGGATCGTCGAGGAGCGGACCCGGGAGCTGGTCGCTGCGGAGTCGCAGCTGCGGCAGGTCGAGAAGATGGAGGCGATCGGCCGGCTGGCCGGCGGGATCGCCCACGACTTCAACAACCTGCTCGCGGTCATCACCGGCTACGCGGATCTCCTGCTCGCCTCGGAGGCCTCGAGGGCCCACCGGCAGGAGCTGGTCGAGATCAAGACGGCGGGGGCGCAGGCCGCGCGGCTGGTCGGGCAGCTCCTGGCGGTCGGCCGACGCCAGGTGATGGAGGCCGAGCCGCTGCGGCTCGACGAGATCGTTCGCGAGACGGTCGGCTTGCTCCGGCCCCTGGTCGGCGAGGACGTGGAGCTCCGGCTCCGGCTCGCCGAAGACCTCGGCGAGGTCGAGGCCGATCGCGTGCAGATGCAGCAGGTCGTCCTGAATCTCGCGACGAACGCGCGCGACGCCATGCCGCTCGGTGGAACGCTGACGGTGGAGACGGCGAACCTCGACGTCGAGGCGACGACCGTCGTCGGAGACACCGCGATCCCGCCGGGATCCTGGGTGACGCTCGCGGTCACCGACACCGGGCAGGGTATGGATCGCGAGCTGCAGCAGCGCGTCTTCGAGCCGTTCTTCACGACGAAGGGGCTCGAGCGCGGGACGGGACTCGGCCTGTCCAGCGTCTACGGGATCGTCGAGCAGAGCGGCGGGCTCGTGAGTCTGGAGAGCGCCCTCGGCGAGGGCTCGTCGTTCTGCGTCTACCTGCCTCGCGTCGCGCGCCGCTCCGCCGTCGCCGCGGCTGATCGCGCGCGATCGGAAGTGCGCGCGCGCTCCGGCACGGTGCTCCTCGTCGAGGACGATCCCGCGCTGCGGCGGCTCCTGCGGCGCACGCTGGCCGCCCAGCGCCACGACGTGCTCGAAGCCGCGAACGGCACGGAGGCGCTGGAGATCGCGCAGCGCCACGAGGGGAGGATCGACGTCGTGATCACGGACGTGGTGATGCCGCGCGGCGGCGGCCGCGAGCTCGCGGAGCAGATCTTGAAGACCCACCCCGAGGCGAGCGTGATCTTCATGACGGGCTACACCGACGACGCCGTCCTCCTGCGCGGGGTCTTCGCGCAGGAGGTGAAGCTGCTGCGCAAGCCCTTCCAGCTCGGCGACCTCTCCGCCGCTCTGGCCGAGGTGCTCGGCAGTCTCGACGAGCGCTAGAGACTGGCCGAGAGCTCGCGGGTCACCACGGCGGCCGGCAGCTCCTTGCAGCCGCTCGCGTTCTGACCGGCCCACAGCGGCGAGAAGTCGCCGAGGCCGCGGCTCTCGGCGCTGGCGCGCAACGGGGCGATGGCGCCGGCCGCGAGCGGGAAGGCGGGCGCCGCGGCGTGGATCGGGCCGAGCTCCCGCATCGCCCGGTTCACGATCCCGCGCGCGGGCCGGCCGCTGAACAGGTTCGTGACCGCCGTGTGCCCGGCCGCGTCGCTCGCGAGCGCCGCCCGATGCACGGCGCTGGTCGCGGCTTCGGGGCAGAGCAGGTAGGCCGTTCCGACCAGCACTCCCGCTGCGCCGAGCGCCAGCGCCGCGGCGACGCTGCGCGCATCCGCGATGCCGCCCGCGGCGATCACGAGGACCCTCACCGCGCGCACGACCTGGGGCACCAGCGCGAACGTGCCGAGCTGCTCGGAGAGATCGTCGGACAGGAAGTGACCGCGGTGTCCGCCCGCCTCGAGACCCTGGGCGATGACGGCGTCGACGCCGCGCGCTTCCAACCAGCGCGCCTCGGCCACCGTCGTGGCCGACGAGAGGATCCGCGCGCCCGAGGCTCGCGCGCGCGCGAGCAGCTCGGGCGAGGGCAGGCCGAAGTGGAAGCTCACGACCGCCGGCCGGAACTCGTCCAGCACGTCGGCGTACTCGGAGTCGAAGGGCCGGCGCTCGGGCGCGGGAGCGAGCTTCGCGGGGTCGACTCCGTACTCCGCGAAGTACGGAGCGAGCGCGGCTCGCCACGCCGCTTCGCGCCCGGCTTCGGCCAAAGGCTGCGGGTGGCAGAAGAAGTTCACGTTGAACGGCCGCGACGTGCCCGCCTTCAGGGCCGCGAGCTCGCTGCGCAGCGCGTCACGACCGAGCATGGCGGCAGGGCAGCGAGCCCAGCCCGCCCGCGTTGGACACGGCCACCGCGAGCGCGCTCCCCTGCGAGCCGGCCATCGGAGCCTGGATGATCGGAAGCTCGATCCCGAGCAGGTCCTGCAGGGTCATCACCCTATCGATGCTCGGTCGGGGCCCGACGTCTCCGCGCTAGTTCGCTGCGTGGGAGAGGCAGAAGCCGTCGCCGTGCAGCCAGCAGTCCGGACCTTCCGCGTGCGCATCGCGCGTGAGACGGCGCCGGCCTTCGAGTCGTTCACCGAGCCGGGCCCGCAGTCGCTCATCGCCCGCTTCGGTGCGCGCGCCGGTGCAGTGGTAGACGCCGACCATGCTCTGGAACTCGGCGGTGTGGCCCGCATCGTTGCGTCGCACGAGCAGCATGCGGCCCGCGCCGGCGTTCATTCCGGTCAGCGAGACGGTGAGGGGCAGCAGCAGGCGGCCGCCGGGTCGGAGGAGGTCGAGCCACGCGGGCAGCACTTCGGTCGCGCCCGCGTTCACGAAGATCGCATCGAAGGACTCGCCGGCGAGCTGGCTCCCGTCGCCGGTTCGCACCTCGAGGCCGGGGATCCCGGCGGTGTTGCGCCGCGCGCGCTCGGCGAGATCCGGATCCACCTCGATGCCGAGTGCTACGCCTCCGGGCTGGACGGCCTCGGCCGCGATCGCCGTGTAGTAGCCGACGCCGCAGCCGATGTGCAGGAAGCGCTCGCCCGGCGCGAGGTCGAGTGAGTCGAACCAGCGCAAGAGGGCCGCGGGCTCGCCGTTGTTGAGGCGCCGCGCGGGATCGAGCGCGACCAGCACGTTGTCGTAGAGGTCGCGCGGATCCGAGGTGTCGCGGTAGCCGCGCGCGATCTCGACGAAAAGAAGGATCTTCCACGGCCCGGGCCCGACGAACTCCTCGCGCGGCACGCGGCCGAGCGCGCGGAAGAGGGCGGGCGAGCGCAGCCCCGTCAGGGCGCGGATCTGCTCCGCGTAGGCGGCGCGCTCGCTCGCAAGCGTGCTCGAGGCCATGGCTCCAGCCTACTCGGAAAAACTCTGGACTCGAGTCCAAATACACTTTAGACTCGGGTCCAATGTTCACCGTCCGGGAGCAGAAGAAGACCGCGCAGCGCGAGGCCATCCTCGACGCGGCGCGCGGCCTCTTCGCGGAGCGCGGCGTCGAGCAGGTCACCATGACCGAGGTGGCGGAGGCGGCGCGCGTCTCGCGCGCCACCGTATTCAACTACTTCGTCTCGAAGTACGCGCTCGTGGAGGCGATCACCGACGAGGTACTCGGCTACTTCCGCGCGATGCTCGAGCAAGCGCTCGCCGACGAGACCACGCCGACCCCGACCCTGGTTCGCTCCGCGTTCGCGCAGATGGGTGCGGGCATCGAGTCGTACGACGGCTTCTTCCGCGGGATCTTCCGCGAGATCATGAAGATCTCCGTCGGGCTCGACGAGGGCGGCGTCGCCGCGCGCACCAACGAGGCGAGCAGAGCGCTGCTCGAGCGGCTGATGGAGCGCGGCGTCGAGCGCGGTGAGCTCCGCAGCGTTGCGCCGGCGGCCGACCTCGCGCGCGCCTTCCTCAGCCTGACGAACGGGACGATCGTGAGCTGGCTCTACGACGACCGCAGCGACTCGCTGCGCGAGCGCATGGAGCGCGCCGCCGAGATCTTCTTGGGCTCGGTCGCCGCTCCGCGCTTCGCCGGACGACCTCGCCGCCTGCGTGCGCTTTCTGCGCTGCCGCGGAATCGACTGCGGCGCGCGAAGGAGAAGTGATGCCCCCGCTACCCCCCATGCGCTGGCGCCGCGCCTTCCGCGCCCTGCGCGCGCTGCTCGCCGATCCCGACGACACCGTGAAGGCGATCGAGGTGAACCTCGCGATCAACGCGCGCAGCTTCGAGCGCAGCTTCCGCCGCTTCGCCGAAAGCTCCGAGGGCCGCGCTCTGCTGGCCGAACGCCCCGCGCTCGCCGCCGCGCTCAGCGACCGCGCCGCGCTCGAGCGCATGCACCCCGACAGCTTCGGTCGCGCCTATCTCCACTATCTCGACCAGAACGGCTTCCGCGCGACCGGGCTCCTCGAGCTCCAGGGGGAGACGCAGGCGCGCTGGGTGCGCGAAGAGGGACTGCCCGCGCTCGATCCGGATCGCGCCTGGTACCTGGACCGCGGGACGCTGGCGCACGATCTGTTCCACGTCGTCACCGGCTACGAGACCGACGAGCTCGGCGAGGCGGCGCTGCTCGCCTTCTCGCAGGCTCAGATCGGCGGCGTCGGAAACGGCCTGCTCACCGCCGGGGCGACCTTCGAGTCGCTCCGCAGGTTCGGGCCGGTCTGGCTCCGCTGCGCGTACGAGGCCTGGCGGCGCGGCCGGCGCGCCGCGCGGCTCGTCGCGCTCCCGTGGGAGGAGCTCCTGCCGCTGCGTCTGGCCACGGTGAGGCGCATAGCGCGAGTGGGCGAGCCCGAGGAGACTCACGCGCAGCGGCTACGCGTCCGGCTGAGTGCGCCGTAGCTCGGCGCGCACGCGGTCGCAGAGCGCCGTGATCTCCAGCGCTCCGCCGCGCGGCGCGTCGGGCCACTCCGCGAGCCGCCAGGGCTGGTACTGCGCCGGCGTGCCCGGATAGCGCGGCGCCACCCAGACGTGAAGGTGCGGCACGTGGTGGCCGAGCACGAACACGTAGACGTGCTCCGCACCCGCGGTCGCTTGCAGCGCGGCAGCGAGACGGCTCGTGAGCCAGCCCACGCGCTCGGCCTCGGCGCGCGTGAGGTCGCCGATTCCCGGCACGTGTCGCCTCGGCTCGACGAAGAGCGTGCCGAGATAGACGGCCCGCTGCCCGTCCGGCAGCGCCATGTGGCTCGAGTACACGAGCTCGTCTTCGTAGACGACGCCGCCAGGCATGATGAGCTCGCCGCGATGCTTCCGGCACACGAAGCAGTCCGTCATGCCCCCTAGGATAGAGCTTCGCTCGGCTCCGCCGCCGTCCGCCGCGCCTCCAGCGTGACACCGACGAGGATCAGGAACGCGCCGCCGAGCGCGAGCGGGCCGACGGGCTCGCCGAGTGCGACGTGCCCCGCGGCCAGGCCGACGAGGGGCTGGATGAAGATGAACGCGGCCATGGTGCCGGCGCTGATCGAGCGCAGCGCGTAGTTCCAGGTGTAGGTGCCCAGCGCCGTCGCGGTGAATGCGAGTGCTATGACCCAGCCCAGGCCGACCAGCGCGCGCGCCGGGTCGATCGTTTCGGTAGCGGCGAGCGCGAGCAGCGGGGGGATCGAGAGCACGACCGCCGCGAGCGACACGCGCCCGGGATCGTGACGCTCGAGCAGCGGCTTGGCGGCGAGCGTGTAGATCGCCCAGGCGAGGTGGCCCGCGGCGATCAGCGCGTCGCCGACGGGGTCGCCGAGCTCGGGCCGCACGCTTCCCTGCAGCACGATGCAGAGCGCGCCGAGCGTGCCGAGCGCCACCGCGCCCAGCCGCCACGACGTGAGGCGCTCGCGGAAGAAGAGCGCCCCTCCGATCAGGATGCCGATCGGCTCGAGCGGCGAGAGCAGCGCGCCGTTGGTTCCCGTCGAGCGCGCGATGCCGATCGCGAGCAGCACCTGCGGCAGCGCGAAGCCGGCCCACGAGAGCGTGAAGACGAGCACCCAGTCGCGCCGCGAGAACGGCTGGCGCGAGCGCGCCTGGAGCGAGCCGCCGGCGCGCGCCAGCAGGTACAAGAGCGGAATCCCGACGAGCTGTCGCGCGGTGACCATGCTCCACGGCGGCAGACCCGCGAGCGCGAGCTTCGTGAAAATGGGAGCGAGCGCGCCGCAGGTCTGGGTGACGAGAACGGCGATGAGGACGGCGAGCGGCATCCGCAGCAGCTTATCGCGAGCCCCTCAGTACTTGCTGATGCCGCTCGCCTCGAGCGAGAGCTGGTCGTGCGAGACCAAGAGCCCCACGCCGTGGTCGCGCTCCAGCACTGCGAGGAAGCGGCGCAGCGTCTCGAGGCGGCCGGTCGACTCGGGCACGACCAGCGCGCTGTACAGCGCCGGCTTCGGGATGTTCTGGCGCACGCCGTCGATCTGGTTCACGACGTCGCCGGTGAAGATCCAGGTGCGCACCGCACCGCCGCTGCGCACGTGGGCCACGAAGATCTGCGAGCCCGGCGTGTGGCCCGCGGCCGCGAAGAAGAGCAGGCCGGAGAAGCCGAGCACGTCCTTGAGCCGGCCGGTCGCGACCGGCTTGGGCTCGAGGCAGCCCGCCTCGGCGAGCTGGCGCTGCCCGGGCCGGGTCGTGAAGTTCGACTCCTCGACCTGAAGCGGGTTCTGGAACAGCGGCAGCGGCTTCGTGCGCAGCCGACACAGCTCGCCGACGCCCTCGGTGTGGTCGGTGTGCTCGTGCGTGAAGGCGATGCCACGGACCCGCGCCAGGGCGGTGGGGCCGAGTTGCTCGGCCGTGGAGCCCAGCGGTTCGATCGGCTCGGCGCCCGAGACCCACTCGAGCGGGCGCCCGAACGCGGCGGCGGAATCGTGGTCCATGCCGGCGTCGATCAGGAACATCCGTCCGTCGCCCCACTCGAGCACGAACGACGGGTGACTCATGACATACGGAGACACCGGCGTCGGATCGAGGCTCGAGTCGAGGACCGCCGAGCGCGGCATCTTCTGGCTCGCGGTGTTGATCCAGGCCACCCGCACCGGCAGGTCCGCGCGCTCGTCGAACGCGAGGATCTCCTCCGCGGTGGGCAGCGGCGGGTCGATCGCCACGATCGCGCGCTTGGCGAGCCAGAGGCCGATGCCGGCGAACGCGATGCCCGCGGTGACCAGGGCCAGGAGGGCCAGGGTGATTCGGCGCAGCATGTTGCGCGGCAGTGTAGCCACTCGCCTCGAATTCCGAACAGTGAGCCGGAGCTTCGGGAGACGACTTCGAATGGCGGCGCTGACGCTCGTATACCAGGACGACATGGTTCGGATCTACTGGAACGAGGACCACGGCTACTATCTCTCCGACTGGCAGCCCGTGTTTCGGAAGGGCGAAGACCTGAAGCGCGCCTATCAGGCGTGCATCGACGCGGCGCGCGCCCGACCGGGGGCGCTCTGGCTGGCGGACGCGAGCAAGTTCGCGGTGATCGACTCCGCCGACATCGGCTGGATCGAGAGCTGGTTCTGGCCCGAGTTCGTGAAGGCCGGGGCGGTCTACGAGGCGGCGGTCGCGCCGGAGAAGACGGTCCCGAAGATGTCGGCGAGTCGCTCGGTCGAGAAGGTGATCAAGTCGGGCCGCTTCGAGATCACCGTGCACGCCACGCGCGAGAAGGCCGAGGCCGCGCTGCTCGAGTGGCGCGCGAAGAATCGCCGCTAGTCGAGAGGAGGCAGACATGAGTGACATGACGCTCGTGTACGAGGACGACCTGCTGCGGGTCTACTGGAACGAGCAGGGGTGCTACTTCCTGTCGGACTGGCTGGGCGTCTTTCGCAAGGGCGCGCAGCTCCGCCGCGCCTACCAGGCGTGCGTCGAGGCGGCGAAGGCGAGGCGACCGTCGGTGTGGCTGGCGGACACGAGCAAGTTCCCGGTGCTCGACCCCGTCGACGCGAAGTGGGTCGCGGAGTGGTTCTGGCCCGAGTTCACCCGCGCCGGGGTGCGCTACATGGCCGGAGTCTCGCCCCAGAAGGTCGTGAGCAAGATGTCGGTCAGCCGAGCCACCGAGGGACTCGCCGAGTCGGGCTCGATGGAGATCTCGGTCCACACGACCCGCGCCGAGGCCGAGGTGGCGATCGCCGCCTGGCACAAGAAGCACGAGAACGACTGACGTTCGCCACTCGAGTGGGCGGAGCGCGAGGCCGACCTCGCGCGGAGCCAGCAAGCGAGGCAAAGCGGAGCGCGCAGCGAGGTAAGCCGAGCGAAGCGCGGGTGGCGCGGCCTCGCCGCGCCGGGCCCCGCTCAGACGGGCAGGTGTTTGACGCGCGCGACGGGCTTCGGCGCCAGCCGCTGGCCGCGCGCGGTGATGCCCGCGAACTCGAGCTCGCCCAGGTCGAACTCGCTCTCCTTCTGGCGCTGGCGCTTCTGCGCCACGAACTGGAAGTGCACCTTGCCGGGCGGCGTCTCGCCGTCGAGCAGGAGGTCGAGCTTCCCCTTCTCGTCCTTGAAGAAGCGGTACTCCTTGTCGTGGATGAAGCTCTCGATGTGCACGCGCTTGCCGAAGGCGTTGCGGTCGGCGTCGCGGTACACCAGGGTGAAGTCCTTCCCTTTTTCGGGGTCGAACACGCCCACGAACAGGAGCTTGCGCGGCAGCAGCACCTTCTTCGGCGGCGCCATGATCCGGTAGGTGCCGTCGCTCGAGACGGCGAGAATCCGGTCGTACTCGGTGACCTGCAGCCCGAACTCGGTGCCGCGCACCTCGGAGCCGTAGAAGCCGGTCTCCTCGTCGTAGCCGAGCTTGATGTTCGCGCTCGCGACCGCCTTCTTGTCGACCTCTTCGATCGAGGTGACCTTGGTGCGCCGCTTGTACTGCTCGCCGTACTTCTCGAGCAGCGACTCGAGCCACGCGATCACGGTCTTGGTGAGCTGCTTCAGCTTCTTGCGGGTCGCCTCGAGCTCGGATCTCGACTTCGGCGAGCTCCTCCTTGTGCTTCTCGATGTCGTACGCCGAGATGCGGCGGATCCGGATCTCGAGCAGCTTCGCCACGTCGTCGTCGACCATCGGGCGCACGAACTGGCGCTTCCACTCGCCCATCCCCGTCATGACCGCGTCGTGGACCTTCTCCTGCGTCTTCGCGGTCTCGATCTTCTTGTAGACCCGGTTCTCGATGAAGATCCGCTCGAGCGTCATCCAGTGCTGGCGGTCGACGAGCTTCTGCTCGTCGAACTCGAGCTCGGCCTTGATCTGCTTCTTGCAGCCGGTCGGTCGCGTCCTCGAGGACCTCGCTCGTCGGTCAGCTCGACCGGCTTCTGGTCCTGGATCACCAGCAGCGACGACTGCAGGGTGACCTCGCAGTCGGTGTAGGCGTAGAGCTGTGGGATCACCTCCTCGGCGTACACGCCGCGCGCGAGCGAGAGCTCGATCTCGACCTTGTCGGTCGTGAAGTCCTCGATGCCGCTGATCTTGACCCGCCCCTTCTGCGCCGCGGTCTCGATCGAGGCGATCAGGGACTCGGTGGTGGTGCTCGCAGGGGATCTCGCGGATGACGATCGTCTTCTCGCCCTTCGACTCGATCCGCGCGCGCACCTTCACCTTGCCGCGGCCCTTGTCGTACTCCGACACGTCCATCAGGCCGCCGGTCTGGAAGTCGGGGTACAGGCGGTAGCGCTCGCCCTGCAGGATCGCGATCTGCGCCTCGCAGGAGCTCGACGAAGTTGTGGGGCAGGATGCGCGTCGCCATGCCGACGGCGATGCCCTCGACGCCGAGCATCAGGACGACGGGCAGCTTCGCGGGCAGGAACACGGGCTCGAGCCGGCGCCCGTCGTAGCTGGCGACGAACTCCGTCAGGTTCGGATTGAACAGCGTCTCGCGCGCCAGCGGCGTGAGCCGGCACTCGATGTAGCGCGCGGCCGCGGCGTCGTGGCCGGTGATCGGGTTGCCGAAGTTGCCCTGCCGCTCGATGAAGTACTCCTTGTTCGCCAGCACCACGAGCGCGTCGCCGATCGACGCGTCGCCGTGCGGGTGGAGCTTCATCGTCTCGCCGATGACGTTGGCCACCTTGTGGAACAGGCCGTCGTCCATCTCGAACAGCGTGTGCAGGATCCGCCGCTGCACCGGCTTGCAGCCGTCGCGCAAGCTCGGGGATCGCGCGATCCAGGATGGTGTAGCTCGCGTACTCCAGGAAGTTCTTCCGCATCAGCGGGGCGAGGTTCGACATCGGCTCCTCAAGCTCGGGGAGTGGTCAGCGCAGGATGTAGCGCAGAGGTGGATCCCGCACCCTATTCCGGCGACGCCAGGAGATCGTCGGCGAAGCGCCGCAGCAGCCGGGCCAGATCGCCGAAGTCCTCGTCGGTCCATTTCGCGAGGATCGGAGCGAGGAGCCGGGTACGAGCGGCGCCGAGCGCATCGGTGAAGACGCGACCTCGGGGGGTGACGCGAGCTTCGCGGACACGGGCGTCGGACGGGTTCGGTCGGCGCTCGATCAAACCCAGCTGCTCGAGCTTCGCCACCTGCCGGCTCACGGTGGTGTGATCGCGGCCGACGCCGTCGGCGAGCTCGACGACGCCGATGGGCCCGTAGCGCTCGATGCCGACCAACAGGGGGAAGAGCGCGCGATCGAGCGAGATCCCGGCGTCTTTGATCAAGCCTTCGTCGCGCTGCGGCCGACTCATCAGCGCGAAGAGATCGACCATCGCCTGGTGAAGCTTTCGGGCGTTCTCCTTCCTCACCGAGGTGCTGCGCGCGCGGGGCATGATCCGTGAATAGTACACATCTTTACTTGACCTGCGAGCATAAATTATGTGAATCATACACCGATTGGAGGTACCCATGGACGCGGACGTGCTGATCTGCGGGGCAGGCGCGGCGGGATTGACGCTCGCCGTCGAGCTTGCCCGGCGCGGCGTGAGCTTCCGGCTGATCGAGAAGCAGGCCACCCCTTTTCCCGGCTCGCGAGGCAAGGGGATCCAGCCGCGTACGCTGGAGGTGTTCGAGGATCTGGGCATCGTCGACCGGGTCGTCGCTTCCGGAGGGAGGTATCCGCCGCAGCGCGAGTACCGCGGCGACGGAAGTCACGAAGACGTTCCTCTCTTCGAGGACTCCGGTCCGGTGCCGGGCGAGCCGTTCCGGCTCCCTCTGATGGTGCCGCAATTCCTGACCGAGGCGGCGCTCCGCGAGCGGCTCGTGGAATTGGGTCGTCGGGTGGAGTTCGGGCTCGAGCTGACGGGGCTCGCGCAGGACCGAGAAGGCGTCACCGCGACGATCGCCGGTCCGAACGGCATCGAGACGTTCCGTGCGCGCTATCTGGTCGGCACCGACGGCGGACGCAGCTTCGTGCGCAATGCGCTCGGCATCGGATTCCCGGGCAAGACGCTCGGCGTGCGCGCGGTCGTGGCCGATGTGACCGCGAGCGGGCTCAGCCGCGACGCTTGGCACCGGTTCAACGAAGGCTCGATGGAGAAGCAGGTCTCACTCTGCCCGCTCGCGGGCGTGGAGATGTTCCAGCTGCAGGCCCCGATTCCGATGGACGGCGAGATCGATCTCTCCGCGCCGGGGCTGTCTGCATTGGTCGTGCAGCGCACCGGTCGCTCGGACATCGCGCTCGAGACGGTTTCCTGGGCGTCTGCGTTCCAGATGAACGCCCGCCTCGCGGACCGGTATCGCGATGGTCGCGCATTCCTGGCCGGTGACGCGGCGCACGTTCATCCGCCGACCGGCGGCCAGGGGCTCAATACGAGCGTCCAAGACGCGTACAACCTCGGTTGGAAGCTCGCCGCGGTGCTGTCCGGCGCGTCCGAAGAGCTTCTTTCGAGCTACGAGCAGGAACGCCGGCCGATTGCCGCGCACATGCTGGGGCTCTCGACGAGGCTGCTCGAAGCGGCGAAGGCCGGCTCGATGCGCCGCGGCCGCGAGGTGCACCAGCTCGACCTCTGCTATCCCGACTCACCGCTCGCCTTGGACGGCCCGGGGCGGCGAGGCGGCGTCCTTGCGGGCGACAGGGCGCCGGACGCGCCGATCCGAGGCGCAGGCGGCCAGCCGATGCGTCTGTTCGAGCTGTTCAGGGGAACCCACTGGACCTTGATCGGCTACCAGGTCGAACGGCTCTCGGGTGTCGAGCCGCGCGCCGGTCTTCACATCCATGCGGTCGGCTCGCGCGGGGACATCGTCGACGACCGCGGCGATCTCCGCGAGGGCTACGGCGTCCGCCCGGGCGAGTGGGTGGTCGTGCGGCCCGACGGACATGTGGGCTGCATCGTGTCTTCGGACCAGCTTCCCTTGCTCGAGGAGTATCTGGACCGCGTCGGACTGACGGCTCAGCTCACGTCGTAGACGAGGTTGTCCACGATGTAACTCGCGCCGCTCGGGCGTGTTCTTGCCCATGCAGAACTCGAGGCTCTGGCCGACCTCGCCGATCGACGACAGCGCGACGGGCACGAGCCGGATCGTCGGCGCCGATGAACTGCTTGAACTCGCTCGGGCGAGATCTCGCCCAGGCCCTTGAAGCGCGTGATCTCGGGGCCCTTGATCGCCTCGGCCGCGGCGTCGCGCTCCGTCTCGCTGTAGCAGTAGCGCGTCTCCTTCTTGTTGCGCACGCGGAACAGCGGCGTCTCCAGGATGTAGAGGTGCCCCTTCAGCACGAGCTCCTCGAAGTAGCGCAGGAAGTAGGTGAGCAGCAGGTTGCGGATGTGCATGCCGTCGACGTCGGCGTCGGTGGCGATGACCACCTTGTTGTAGCGCAGCCCGTCGAGGCCGTCCTCGATGCCCAGCGCCCGCATGAGGTTGTACAGCTCCTCGTTCTTGTAGACCGTGTCGCGCTTCAGGCCGTAGACGTTGAGCGGCTTGCCCTTCAGCGTGAAGATCGCCTGCGTGTACACGTCGCGCGCCTGGATCATCGGCGCCGCCGGCCGAGTCGCCCTCGGCGATGAAGATCGTCGACTCCTCGCGGCGCTCGTCGTGCAGCGTCGTCGAAGTGGACCTTGCAGTCGATGAGCTTGGGGATGCGGATCGCGACCTTCTTGGCGCGCTCGCGCGCCTGCTTCTTGATCGCCGACAGCTCCTTGCGGATCCGCTCGTTCGTCTTGATCTTCTCGAGCAGCTGCCTCGGCCTCGGCGGCGTTCTGGTGCAGCCAGAGCGAGCACCTGCTCCTTCACCTCCTTGGTGATCCACGGCCGGACGTCGGTGTTGCCGAGCTTGTTCTTGGTCTGGCTCTCGAAGACCGGGTCCTTGAGCTTGATGGCGACGGCGCCGACCATGCCGTCGCGCACGTCCTCGCCCGCGAAGTTCTTGCTCGCGAACTCGTTCACGGCCTTGCAGCAGGCCCTCGCGGAAGGCGCTCTGGTGGGTGCCGCCGTCGTTGGTGAACTGGCCGTTGACGAAGCTGAAGTAGCTCTCGCCGTAGGCGTGGGTGTGGGTGAAGGCGAACTCGAGCCGGTCCTGCTTGCAGTGCACGATCTCGTAGAGCGGCTGCTCGTCGCCGATCTCCTCGGTCAGCAGGTCCGCGAGGCCGCCCGGGCTCTTGAAGCTCTTGCCGTTGTAGGTGAGCGTGAGCCCGGTGTTGAGGTAGGCGTAGTACCGCAGGCGGTGCGCGATGAACTCGTCGTTCCAGTGCGTATCTGCTTGAAGATCGTGCGGGTCCGGGCTGAAGCGGACGAGCGTGCCGTCCTGTGCGTCGGCGTCCTTGCCCTGCTTCTCGGACTTGAGCTTGCCGCGCTCGAAGGTCGCGCGGCGGAACTTGCCCTCGCGCCAGCTGACACGACCTCGAACGCGCGCGGAGAGCGCGTTGACCGCCTTGGTGCCGACGCCGTTCAGGCCGACGGAGAACTGGAACACGTCGTCGTTGTACTTGCCGCCGGTGTTGATCTGGCGAGACGCAGTCGACCACCTTGCCGAGCGGGATGCCGCGGCCGTAGTCGCGCACGGTGACCGCGTCGCCCTCGCGCTCGATCTCGATCTTCTTGCCGTGCGCCCATGATGAACTCGTCGACCGCGTTGTCGATGACCTCCTTCAGCAGCACGTAGATGCCGTCGGCGGGTTGGAGCCGTCGCCGATGCGGCCGATGTACATGCCGGTGCGCAGGCGGATGTGCTCGAGCGCGTCGAGCGTCTGGATCGTGCTCTCGTCGTAAGCAATGGGCTGCTGCTTGCGCGAGGTCTTCCGGTCGGCGCCGTCGGCGGCCATGCAGTTCTCCCGGGGGTTCCCGCAGATTCCGCAATCCGTGCGACCCGTCAAGCCTGCGGGCGGGCGAACGATAAGACAGGGACGCCATGAGGACGAGCGACCCGAGCCAGCTGCCCGATCCGGTGCGTGCATCGGTCGAGGCCGAGCTCGCGCCCGGCGAAGGGATCCGCTGGGTCGCGCAGCCCGTCCCGGCTCGCATGGCGCGCAAGGCGTTGCCGGTCGTGCTGTTCGCGATTCCCTGGACGGCCTTCGCCCTGTTCTGGGTCTGGAGCGCGGCGGCGATGACCGCCTGTCAGACGGGTGAGGCGCGCCTGTTCCCGCTCTTCGGTGTGCCCTTCGTCCTGGTCGGGCTCGGCATGTTCGCGAGCCCCTTCTGGCTGATGCAGAGCGCGAAGCGCACCGTGTACGTCGTCACCGACCGGCGCGCGATCGTGATTTGCGGCGGCTTCGCGGGCTCGGTGAGCGTGCGCTCGTTCGAGCCCGAGAAGCTCGTGAACTTGCGGCGCGACCAGCGCGCGGACGGATCCGGGGATCTCGTGTTCGGGCAGGACGTGAAATACACGCAGAAGGGCGGCCGCCGCAGCGTGGACTACGGATTCCTTGCGGTCTCGGACGTGAGAGCGGCAGAAGAGTACGTTCGCGCCCTCGCGCGCCACGCGCCGCCCGTCTAGCCTGGCGCCGTGAGCGCCCGCTTCGCGCCGACCACCTCGGGACCCGCGCACCCGGGCACGCTCCTCGCCGGGCTGCTCGCCTGGCTCGACGCGCGCAGCCGCGGCGAGCCGATCCTGCTGCGGCTCGAGGACGTCGACCCGACCCGCTGCACGCCCGAGTCGGCCGACGACATGCGCGCTGCGCTGGCCTGGTTCGGCCTCGACTGGGACCGCGAGGAGCTGCAGAGCGCCAACCGCCCCGCGCACGAGGCCGCGCTCGACGCGCTGGCCGCCCGGGGCCGGCTCTATCCGTGCGCGTGCAGCCGGAGCGAGATCGCGAGCGCCGGGGTGCGCGCGCCGGACGGCGGCTGGCGCTACACCGGGCGCTGTCGCGAAAAGGCGCTGCCGGCCGGCGGCTGGCGCGCTGCCGACGCGGCGCTCCGCGTGCGCATGCCCGAGGAGCGCGTGGAGGTGCGCGACGAGAGCGGGCTCGACCTGTCGCAGCACGTCGCGGCCGAGATGGGCGATCCCGTGCTGCGCCGCCGCGACGGCGCGATCGCGTACCACCTGGCCGCGGTCGTGGACGACGCGCGCGCCGGGATCACGCGCATCGTTCGCGGCCGCGACCTCGCTACCTCGACCGCGACCCACGTCGCGCTGCAGCGCCTGCTCGGCCTGCCCACGCCGGCATACCGCCACCACTTCCTGCTGCTCGAGGAGTCGGGGGGCAAGCTCGCCAAGCTGCACGGCTCGATCGGCTGGCGCGAGCTCGCGCGCAGCCAATCGAACCGAGCGCTCTGCGGTCGACTGGCGCAGGTCGCGGGCCTCCGCGACGACGCGCGCGAGACGTCGCCGCGCGAGCTGATCGAAAGCTTCGACTGGAAACGGGTGCGCACGGACGACTGCAGGTTCCCCACGTAAAGCTCCGGCGCCGGCTACACCTACTTCTTCTTGGGAGTCGGGGCCGTTTCCGGTGGCCCCGTCATTCCGTGTCCCATCATCCCCGGCCCCATTCCGCCCGGGCCTGATCCCATCATCGGGCAGCCGCTCGCGCCCATCATGTCCTTGCAGCTCTTCATCATCTCCGACCTGCATTCGGCGAACGGCCGCTCGGAGCGCAGGCAGTCGGCCATCTTTTGGTGAACCGTCGCCATCTGCTGGCGGGCCTCGGGGGTGGGATCGGCAGGCGGGCCCTTCGCGGGCTCGGCCGCGAAGGCCGCAGAAGTCAGGCTGAGAGCGAGCGCAGCGACGAATCCGCAGAGAACACGAGCTCGAACCGTCATCACTTCCTCCGACCCGGAACTCGGGTGCAGATCAGAAGTGGTAGTCGATCCCCGCGTGCACCGCGACGTAGCTCAGGGTCGAGCTCGTGGTGCCGCCGAAGACGCCGATCGCGATGTGCTCGGTCGCGTAGACGTCGAGACCGACGCCGATCCGGCCCGAGAAGCTCGAGTGGTCGACCTCGGGCCCCGGCAGGACGTTGTCGTCCAGATCGAAGAGCGTCGCCCCGGCGCCCAGGCACAAGTAGGGCTGGAAGCGCCGGAGCGGAGCGGTGAAGCGAACGTTCGCCGAGATCGTCTCTGCCCTGAGGTCGGCCAGATGTACACCGTCGACGCTCACTCCGAAGTTGTTCAGGTACTCGTACTCGGCCTCGGCCGAGAACCACGACGTCGCGCGGTAGCCCAGGCGCGTGTTGAAGCCCCAGGTGTCGCCGACGTCGACGTTGCCGAACAGCACGTCGTCGAAGGAGGACTCGAGCAGATTGAACCCGTAGGTGGCGCCGCCGCCCACGTAGAACCCCGGACGGGCGTAGTTCGGCTCGTCGTCTGCGCGGGCGCTCGGGACTGCGAGCAGCGCGAGGAGAGCGAGCGAGGTCGCGACGAGGGATCCGCGCATGCCGGGCTCTTCGGCCGCGTCGAACCCGAGCTTGGTAGCGGGCAACCAGTACAGTCTCATCACCAGGGAGGCCGCCGAATGACAGGGAAGTGGGTTCTCGGGCTGGTGCTGATGACGCTTCTGGCGTGCGACCGCGGCGAGAAGCCGGCGCCGCCCGCCGCGCCTCTTCTTCCCCTGCCGGCCGCGGCTCCCGGCGCGCCGAGCGCGGCCGCGAGCGCGATCGCCGATCGCAGCTGGGAGCTTCACGCGCTGGGCGCTCAGTCCGACCCCGTCGGCTTGGACGGCAATCCGCTCCGGCTGCGGCTCGACTCCGCGACCTCGCGCGCCGTCGGCTACTCGGGCTGCAACAGCTACAGCGGCGCATACAAGCTCGAGGGCTCGATGCTCACGTTCGGGCCCACCGCCTCGACCAAGATGTTCTGCGAGCCGGTCCAGGCGCTCGAGGACTCGTACTTGAAAGCGCTCGGCGCGGTCTCCAGCTGGCAGCTCTCGGACGGCGAGCTGACACTGCGCGGTGACGGTGCCGAGCTGCGTTTCCGCGAGGCGAAGCCCTAGGAAGCCCGGCGCGCCGGACCCTTCGACCAGGCAGCTTGCAGATGCGCAGCGCAAACGGCGTACGGGTATTTCTCCTCCCCCTCGCCCTCCTGGTCGATGTCGGATGCGTCGTGCTTGGCCTCCGTCCGGCCGACTACCGGCCGACGATCGACCCGGCGAACTTCCAGATCACGGTCGACAATCCCTACTATCCCTTGGTTCCGGGCACCACGTACCGGTTCGTCGAGACGGCGCGGGGCGAGCGGAACGAGACCGAGGTCACGG
Source organism: uncultured delta proteobacterium (assembly GCA_963707945.1). Lineage (GTDB taxonomy): Bacteria > Myxococcota_A > UBA9160 > SZUA-336 > SZUA-336 > VGRW01. The sequence continues at coordinate 2,562,216 of CAVPRM010000002.1, read as the reverse complement.
TGACCCACGAGACGAAGCGGGTCATGGGAGTGGAGTGTGTCGTCGTGCGCGACGCGGTGACTGAGAACGGCGAGGTCGCGGAGGAGACCTATGTCTCGATCGCCCAGGACAAGCAGGGGAACGTCTGGTCTTTCGGGGAAGCGACGCGGGAGATCAGCGCCGGGGGTGGCGTCAGCACCCAGGGATCCTGGGAGGCGGGCGTCGACGGAGCTCAGCCGGGAATCCTCATGCTGGCGGACCCGATGCCCAGCGAGCCCTATCGCCAGGGGTATCGGGTCGGGGTGGCGGAGGACATGGGCCAGGTCGAGGCGCTCGGCGAGTCGGTCACGGTCCCGGCGGGTACCTTCACCGACACCGTGCGCACCGAGGAATGGTCGGAGTTGGAGTCGGGCATTGCGAGGAAGTGGTACGCGAGGGGTATCGGTTCCGTTCGCAGCGAGGCCACGGGAGGTGACGTGGAGATGCTCGTTTCGATCACGCGAGAGTGACGCGTGAGTGCGCGTGCCAGACGTGCGGCGCTGTCGCTGTTCATCGTCGCGGTGGGTGCGATCGTCGGGGCTCGAGCCGGACTCGCTCAATCCACGATCTACCGGACGCGGAAGTCGGCCTCGTCCACCTGGTCGCCGATCCTGCCGCTCACCGTCGGGAGCGCGTTCGAGTTCGAGACCAACAAGGAGAAGACGGAGTGGGGGTTCCCGATTCTGATCCAATACAACTTCACGGAGACCCTGCAGGTGAGCCTCGAGCCGAGCTTCGAGCACATCAAGGGGAAGACCGACGACGTGCGCACGGTCGGCGGGCTCGGTGATCTCGAGACGTCCATCGACTGGGAGTTCTTTCGCGAACGGCGCTGGACGCCGGCGCTCGGGCTGGAAGGCACGGTCCGCTGGCCGACCGCGAGCGACCCCGACCTCGGCGACCGCCACCACGACTACTCCGTCGGCCTCGTGATCAGCAAGGACCTGGCGCTGTTCGAGGTCGACTCCAACGTGATCTACACGTTCTCCGGCGACCCCGATCAGCAGTCCGGGCTCGAGATCTCGATTGCCGCCCAGTATCCGTTGAGCCGCTGGATCGAGCTCGACGCGGAGTTCGTCCAGATCATCGAGAACGGCCCGGGTCGGAGCGAGAGGCCGCGCGAGTTCACCTTCGGCATCGGCTGGCACGTCAATCCGTTCCTCACGATCGAGTACGGTACCGAGCTGAACAGCGACGGGACCTGGCAAGAGCTGCTGGGCTGGCAGTACAGCTTCGGCGGCGACTGACTGGTCTACGCGCGCGGGATCTCGGCGTTCTGCTGTGCCTTCGCGGGAAGGAGATCCTCGAGGAAGTAGGCACAGAACGCGCTTCGACCCGGCATGCCCGACTTCTGGTAGACCGCTCGGGCTTGGTGGCGGACGGTCGCTTCCGTGGTCCCGCGCAGCTTGGCGATCTCGGAATGGGAGAAGCCCTTCAGCATCAGCAAGCTCACCTCTCGCTCGGCCTGCGTGAGATGCCACTCCTCGAGCTGCTTCTCGATCTCGGCGCCAAGACCCGCCACGTAGGTCTGGGCTCGTCCCCGCCAGGCTTCGCCCTCCGCGCGCGCCATCTCCAGATCGCGCATCAGTGCGTCCCGCTCCGCGCGTTCCTGCGTCAGGCTTCCCGTCAGCAAGGCGACGCCCACCGCGGAGCCGACCATCAGGGCCGTCTCCAGCGAATCCGCCATGAAGTCACCCAGCGAAACGGGATCGCTCTCCGTCAGGTAGTCGAGCGCCCGGAGCAGCACGAAAGCACCGACGCCGAGGGCGCCTGACCAGATGCGCACGGAGCGTCGGTTCACGGCGGGCTCTCCTCGAGCCCGAGCATAGAACGAAACCACGTGGTTTACGGCTGCAAGCTCGGTGGCGACCCGTCGCTTGAAGATGCGTGCTTCGAGGCGCTATATGGCAGGCATGAGGCTGACCGACGGCACCGAGCTCCTCGACCCGCAGCGCTACGCGACGCAGGGCTACCCGCACGAGCTGTGGACCCGCATGCGGCGCGAAGCCCCAGTGCACTGGTGCGAGCCCGCGGAGATCGTCCCGTTCTGGGCGATCACGAAGCACGCGCACATCTGCGAGATCTCGAAACAGCCCGACGTGTTCGTGAGCGGAAACGGCATCGTACCGGCGACCAAGGAAGTCGCGGAGCGGCTGGCGCGCGGGGAGCGCGGCCCGTTCGACATGATGCAGACGATCATCACCATGGACCCGCCCAAGCACCGCAAGTTCCGCAAGGTGGCGAGCCCGTGGTTCACGCCGCACGCGATGGCGCGGATCGACGAGGTCGTTCAGGCGAGCGCGCGGCGCCTCGTCGACCGGCTCTACGACGCGCAGCGGAACGGCGAGGGCACGTTCGACTTCGTGACCGAGATCGCGGTGCAGCACCCGCTGCGGATCCTGTGCTCGATCCTCGGCGTCGCCGAGGCCGACGAGCCGACTGTGCTGCGCTTGACCCAGGAGCTCTTCGCGGGCGAGGACCCCGAGTTCGCCCGCTCCGAGGCCGATCGCAATGCGGCGGTCCAGGCGCTGGGCATCGAGTTCCTGCAGTTCTTCGGGAAGATCATCGCCGACCGGCGCGCCAACCCGCAGAAGGACGACCTCGCGGGCATCCTCGCCAACGCCGAGATCGACGGCGCGCGCATGGGCGACCTCGAGACGCTCGGCTACTACCTGATCACCTTCACCGCCGGCCACGACACCACGCGCAACAGCCTCGGCGCCGGCATGCTCGCGCTGGTCGAGAATCCGGCCGAGCGCGAGAAGCTCCGCCGCGATCCCGAGGGCCGGGTCGCCGACGCCGTCGAGGAGATCGTGCGCTGGGCGACGCCAGTGAACTACATGATGCGCACGGCCGCGCAGGACTACGAGCTCGGCGACACCAAGGTGCGACAGGGCGAGCGCGTGATGCTGTTCTACGCGTCGGCCAACCGCGACGAGGACGTCTTCGACGCGCCGTTCTCGTTCCGCATCGACCGCCATCCCAACCCGCACCTCGGCTTCGGGATCGGCGAGCACTTCTGCCTGGGCTCGCACCTGGCGCGGCGCTCGCAGCGGGCGCTCTTCAGCGAGCTGATCGGGCGCCTCGACGAGGTCGAGCTGGCGGCTCCGCCCGAGCGGCTCGCGGCGAGCTTCGTCGCGGGCATCAAGCACCTGAAGCTCCGCTACCGGCTGCAGCCGCACCGCTGAGCCTGGCACCGAACCTGCACTCCTCAGATCGCTCGCAGGCCGGGCGAGCGGGCGCTCGCCCGGACGTGGCGTGTCGTCACAGCGAGCCGAGGAGGCACATGGCCGGCTACGTGACCGACATCGAGCAGAAGGCGCTCGAGAACCGGTGCTTTCGCGAGGTGCTCTTCACCGGGCCTCACGTGCAGCTCGTGGCCATGTCGCTCGAGCCCGGCGAGGACATCGGGCTCGAGACGCACGACCACTTCGACCAGTTCATCCGGATCGAGGCCGGCGTGGGCACGGCCATCCTGGACGGGCAGGAGCACCCGCTCGTCGACGGCTCCGCGGTCGTGATCCCGGCGGGCACGCGACACAACATCGTGAACAGCTCGCGCGTCGAGCCGCTCAAGCTCTACACGCTCTACTCACCCCCCGAGCATCCGCCCGGCACGGTCCACAAGACGAAGGCCGAAGCGGTCGAGTACGAGAAACACCATCACTGATCCGCGCCGGCTCGCGGCGATCGCGCTGCTCTGCGCCGGACTCGCCGCCGGCTGCGCGGCGTCGCGGTCAGCGCTGACCGGTGCGTTCGATCATCCGGCGCAGCCCAACTTGGGTGCCGAGCGGGTCAGCGTGCTGTTCGTGTTCCGACACCTGACGCAGCAGCACGGCTGGGACGCGATTCCCAAGCTGCAGGTCACCGGCGTGAAGGACTTCGACAACCTGTTCCGCGACGCGCTGGGCGAGCTCAGCAACCTCTCCCGCTACGAGACGTTCACCGAGCTGCCGAATGACGTGAACGATCCCAAGCGCCGCCAGCAGCTCGAGGACGAGCGCGCCTCGGTCGACTACGTGATCGCGATCGACTTCCTCGAGGAGTCGTCGTTCAGGCAGCAGTTCCTGAGCGGCACCATTAGCACGCTCAGCGGGACGCTCGTTCCCGCGCCCTACGACTGGGACTACACCATCACCGCCAACGTGAGCTCGAAGCGCACGCGCGAGGCGTCCTACCAGCGCAAGGCGACGCTCACCAACTGGTGCGAGGCGTTCCTGGTCTTCGTCTATCCGTTCTATCCGCTCGACGGCAAGCGCGAGGAGATCTTCTCCGAGTCGCTGCACGATCTCTTCAAGCAGATCGAGGCGGAGAAAATCCTGAAGTAGCTCAGTAGACGACCCGGGCCTCGAGATGGCCGGTGTCGCTGCGCACCAGCACCAGCCGCGACATGCACGGCATGCAGTAGACGCGGTCGCCCTCGCGCAGCTCGCGGGTGGAGCGGATCACCACCTTGCACACCGGGCAGATCGCCTCGTTGGGCGCGAGCACGTCGTCCGGTCCCTTGAGCCGGCGGTAGAAGCGGCGGTACTTCTTGGGGACCTCGTCGAAGCCGGTGTCTTCGAGGATGAAGCGCTGCCGCGGGCGCTCGCCGTTGGCGGGCTCGGCCTCGCGCAGCACCGTGTCGTTCACGGCGCGAAGCCGAGGCGCTCGACCGTCGCCAGGTAGTTGCGTCCGAGCTCCGGCCGCTCCGCGCGCGGAATGCCGAGCACCCCGAGCGTCTCCTCGAAGGTCTCGAGCACCAGCGGATCGAGCTCGCGCTTCACATGGAGCGAGCCGCGCACGCACGTGCGGATTCGCGGCGAGCCGCCGGCCCAGGTCGTTCTCGCCGAAGCCCATGTGGCGGCGCTCGTCCTTCAAGATGCCCTCGAGCACCTGGCGGGTGACCGGGTCCGCGTTCCGGGCGTGGGTCTGGAACGCGGCGAACTCCATCGCCTCGAGGATCACGTTCTGCGCGAAGAGCGCGGCCTCCCAGTCCTTGCTCGCCACCAGCTCCAGCAGCCGGCGCCGGAACAGCTGCAGCGTGCGGGTGGCGCGGCGCGCGATCTCGGCCTCGGGGTCCGCCACGCCCAGCTCGCGCAGCCGGTGCAGCAACACCTCCAGGTGACGCGCTTCGTCGACCACCTGCGTGGCCAGGAAGATCTTCGCCTGACGGTTCGGCGCGAAGCCGATCAGACCGCTCGCGCCCTCGAGCGCCGCGGTCTCGCCGATGCAGTAGTTGCACAGCGCGGTCACCAGGCGCTCGCGTCGGTCCGGAGAGAGCTCCGCCTGGGACGCGGAGGGCCGATGACCGAATTCGGTGTCGGCCAGGTAACCCTCGACGGAGTGGAACCAGAACTCGAAGGAGTGCACCTCCTCGAGGAATTCCTCCGGCGCGAGCGCGTGGACCTCGCGGTTCACGGGGCGGTCGGGGTCTGGTACTCGAGGCCGAGCCGGCCGAGCCGGATCTTGAACTCTTTCAGCACGGTGTTCGCCAGCAGCTGCTCGATGTCGGCCGGCAGGAGCTCGGTCAAATTCGCGCCCTGCCAGGCGACGGGCCCGGCCCCGCCCATGCGCCGTCCCTCCTCGAACGCCTGCTGACCGCGTTTGAACGCGTCCGCGAAGGTGGCGAGGATGTGGTACGACATCTCCTTCTGCATCTTCTCGATCGCCGGCTTCTTGTGCGGCTCGTCCTTCAGGAGCGCGCCGATCCGGTTCTCGCCGAAGCCCACGTGGCGCCGTTCGTCGGCGATCGTGCCCGCCAGCGTGCGCGCGAACTTCGGGTTCATCTCCTTGTTCACCGCGTACTGCATCTCGAACACGGTGAAGGCGAGGCCCTCGAGCACGATGTTCTGGCCGACGACGCCCGCCACGAAGTCCTTCTTGTCGACCTTCTCCAGCAGCACGTTCGCGAACTCGACCAGGTGCGGCGACGCGTAGGCCTTGATCACGTCCTCGAGCTCGGACTTCTTCACGCCCAAGTCGAACAGCCGGTGCGTGAAGATCTCGACGTGGCGCGCCTCGTCGAGCGTCTGGGTCGCGAGGAAGCGCGCGCTGGCCTGGTCGGGCGCGGCATTGCAGAGGCCCGACGACGCCGCCAGCGCACAGCGCTCGCCGACCACGAGCTGCACTGTGCCGCGGATGGCGTCTTCGCGCAGGGTCGGGTTGTCGAGGATCGCCACGGGCTCGCGCTCGTTCGGTGCGTGACCGTACTCGGTGCCCGCGAGGTAGCCCTGCGGGCACGACTCGAGCCAGCCCTGGATCGAATACGCGGACAGGAAATCGGACATCGCGAACCTCCTCCATGACGCGCTGACGTCTACGTCAGGCGTGTGGCAAGAGGCGTGCCCTGCGCCGATGCACCCCAGAGGCACGGAGCGCGCGCGCGGCGGTCGCAGTGGGACGCGCGGTCTCGCGGGCCGCGTGTCAGCCTGACCCAGCGGGGTGGTACGCTGCGCGGGGAGGAACGCCGGATGCCCGATCCGGATCCGAGTCGGTCGCTCGTCCGCTTCGACACGCCGACGATCTGCAACGCGCTCGAGCTGGTGTGTCCGGAGCGGCGCGGCCACGGCTTCACCACGGCCGCGCTTTTCTGCGCGCATCCGGCTCTGCCGCCGATCCTGGCGCGCGCGCGCACGGCGACGATCCGCGCCGCCGCGCCTTCCGGGCGCTCGCCCGACGAAGAAGCGCGCGTGCTGCGCGACTATTACCGCCACGTCGGCGCGCCGCCGCACCCGACCGTCACGGTGATCGAGGACCTCGACCCCGTCCCCGGCACCGGCGCGTGGTGGGGCGAGGTGCACAGTCACGTCCACCGCGGGCTCGGCTCGCTCGGCGTGATCACGAACGGCAGCGTGCGCGACCTCGACCAGCTCGCCACCGGCTTCCAGGTGCTCGCCGGCAAAGTCGGCCCCTCGCACTCCTACGTGCACCCGGTCGAGGCGGGCATTCCGGTCACCGTCGCCGGCATGCGGGTCGAGCCCGGCGACTGGATCCACGCCGACCGGCACGGCGCAGTGGTGGTGCCCGAATCCGCGCTGGCGGAGCTCGCCGCGGCGGCCGAAGCGGTGGCGCGCCGCGAGCGCGTGCTGATCGAGGCGAGCCAGAAGCCCGGCTTCGACGTGGCGCGCCTCGAGGCGCTCCTCTCCGGGCGGGACCACTGACGTGGCCGTCCAGCCGAAGGACGTCGAGCACATCCTCGCGTACGCCGACCCGCAGCACGCCTGCAACCAGGGCAGCCTGATCCGGCTCGCGAGCGGCGAGCTCCTGCTCGGCTACAACGAGGAGCGAGCCAAGCGCCACCGCGACAGCGGCCAGTCGTGCCTGATCCGCTCGCGTGACGGCGGCCGCAGCTGGGACCCCGCGACGCGCACGGTGGTGTGGCCGTACACCGAGACGCAGGGCAACTGGGACTGCGCGTTCGCGGAGCTGTCCGACGGCGAGATCCTGATGCACACGCGCGTGTGTCACTTCCTGGACGCGACCGCCCTGCGCGGCGGCGCCGACCAGGTGATCGGCGGCCCGCCGCCCGGCCGCGCCGAGCGCTTCAAGCGGCAGACCGGCTACGCGCTGTGCCGCTCCGGCGACGGCGGGCGGACGTGGAGCGAGCCGCGGCCGGTGAACACGAGCCCGATCTGCGACTCGGGTCTGGGCCCGTACATCGTGGGCGGCTCCGGCGCGGGGCACATCGTCGAGCTTCCCGGCGGGGGTCTCCTCTTGCCCCTGCACGGCACGCTCTCGCGCGAGTGGCTGTCGCAGGCGGGCGAGACGCCGCGCTGCTTCGTGCTCCGCTCGGACGACCGCGGCCGCAACTGGGAGTACTGGGCGACGCTCGCGTACGATCCGGCGAACATCCTCGACTGGGTCGAGCCCGGCCTGACACGGCTGCGCGACGGCCGGCTGGTCTGCCTGATGCGCACCCAGGCGCGCCCCGGCCGCTTCGACAACCTGTGGTTCACCGAGTCCGAGGACGACGGCGCGAGCTGGAGCCGACCGGTGCGCACGGGCCTCTGGGGCTATCCCGCCGACGTGCTGCAGCTCGACGACGGCCGCGTGCTCGCCGTGTACGGCTACCGGCGCGCGCCGTGGGGTGTGCGCGCGTGCCTCTCGCAGGACGGCCGCACCTGGGACGCGCGCAACGAGTTCGCAGTGCGCGAGGGCGGCGCGGCGCCGCCGGACTTCCGCGAGTACTGGCACATCGGCTACCCGACGGTGGCGCTCGCTCCCGACGGCGCGGTCGTCGTCGCGTACCACGAGTACAGCCCCGGGCCGACGCCGATCCAGCACATGCGGGTCACGCGCTTCCGCCTTTAGCGATCATCTTCAGGTTGCGCAGCGGCGAGCCCTCGCGCAGCGGCTCGGACTCGCCCGTGAGCTGGAAGCCCGCGCTCTCGTACAGGGCGATCGCGGCCGCGTTCGTCTCGGTGACCGTCAGCGCGAGCGGCGCGCAGCCGCGCGCGCGCAGCCACGCGCACGCCGACCCGAGCAGCGCGCGGCCCAGCCCGCCGCCGCGCGCCGCGGGATCGATCCACATCGCGCCGATGTAGCCCGTCCCAGCGGCCGCCGTCGCAGAGACGAGGCCGACCGCCGCGCCGTCCCGCTCGGCCACGAACAGGCGCGCGTGCCCGGACGCGAGCATGCGCGCGCCCCGCCGCCAGTAGTCGTCCGGCTCGCGCGCCACGTCCTCGGCGAGGGGGCTGAAGGCGTCGGGCGATTCGCGCAGCGCGAGCAGGCGGAGCTCGCGCAAAAGCTCCCACTCCTGCTCGCCCAGCTCGCGGATCACCGGGGCCGAGTATATCGGCCGTGTGAAGCGGTTCATATGAAACGCTTCATGGCGGGCGAGGGCTCGCCGGACCGACTCTTCCTGGTGTCGCACTCGAGCGACGCAAGGAGTCTCTGATGGCGCGACTCGAAGAGCTGGCGATGGTCGGGCTGACGATCTGTGGCCTCGGGGCGCTCTCCTTGGCGTGGGTGAAGACGGTCCTCTACGCCTTTTGAGCCGTCGTCTGCGCCGCCGGATCCTCTGATTGGCGTGTATGATCGCGGCCATGGACCCCTTCAAGGATCGTGTGGCGGTGATCACCGGCGGCGCAGGCGGCATCGGCATGGCCATGGCCCGCGCGTTCGCGGCGCGCGGCGCCAGGATCGTCCTCGCCGATCTCGACGAGCCCGCGCTTGCCGCGGCGGTGCGCGAGCTCGAGAAGTCGGGCGCGCAGGCGCACGGCGTCGCGACCGACGTGTCGAAGCCCGCGAGCGTCGAGGCGCTGGCCGAGGCGACGGTGCGCCGGTTCGGCGCCGTCCACATCGTCTGCAACAACGCCGGCATCGCCACCTTCGGGCCGATCGCCAAGGCTACGCGCAAGGACTGGGAGTTCACGATGAACGTGAACTTCTGGGGCGTCGTGAACGGCGTGCAGACCTTCGTGCCGCGCCTTCTGGAGCAGGGCCAGGGCGGCCACGTGGTGAACACCGCGTCGATGGCCGGGCTCGTGGGCATGCGCTGGCTCGGCGTGTACTGCGCGTCGAAGTTCGCCGTCGTCGGTCTCACCGAGTCGCTCTTCGTCGAGCTGCGCGACCAGGGCATCGGCGTCTCCGTGCTATGCCCCATGGTCGTCGCGACCAACATCAACGAGAACTCGCTGCGCATGCGCCCGGCCGAGCTGCGCAACCCGGCGGGCACCGACATCCCGCAGACCGGCGGCGACGCGCCGCCGCTGGTCGGCGGCACCATCCAGCCCGAGGAGCTCGCGCGCCGCGTGGTTCGCGCGATCGAGCGCCGCGAGCTCTACATCCTGACCCACCCCGAGCAGCGCGCGATCCTGAAGCGCCGCGCAGCGCGGCTGGACGCGGCGTTCAACGTGTGGGAGCTGGAGAGCGAGCCACAGAGGCGCTAGGCGCAGCGAACGCCTGGTCGCGTTGACGCAGGCACGCCTCCGGCGCTGATCTGTCGGCTCTAGAGCTGCAGGGCAGCGAGAAGGCCGAGCGAGCTCGCGCGCAGGAGCAGAGCCGCGGCTGCTTGCGCGCACTCGGGCTCGCCGCGCGACGCGCACGCGTCGGCGAAGCTCTCGCCCGCCGCGAGCGCTCCCAGGAGCGCCGCGTCCAGCGCGTTCAGGCGTTCCGCGTGCACGCCGCTGATGCGGCGCTCGACCCGATAGCAGACCTCCTCGCGCCGGGGCCGCGCCGCCGACTCGCCTCGCACGACCGGGAGCACGTCGTGGGCCGTGCGAACCAGCCGCAGCGCCCGCGCGAAGACGAAGCGCGCGCCGGCCCACTTCTCGGCCGGGATCGCCGCGAGCGTCCTCTGGCGTGCACGAGCACGGTCTCGTCCGGCGCGTCCTGCACCTCGAGCTGCGCCTGTTCGAGCGCCGCCAGGTCGGCCAGCGCGCTCGGCTGCGGATGCGTCTGGAGGAAGCCCGTCAGCTCGGCGCCCAGCCCGACGTAGTCGCGTCCGCGCGGCGGGTGCGCGCGCACGTAGGCGGCGGCGAGGTCGGCGAACTCGCTCGCCGACAACACGCGTGCGAGCGCCGGGAAGTTCGTGGCGAGCGCGCGGCGCAGGTTCTCACCGTAGGCGTCGCCGTACACCCGCAGCCCGCGTGCGGCGCGCACGGGGCGGTCGTCCGCGAACAGCGGCTCGACGTCCGCGGCGGCCGGTTCGTCGACGACCCGGCTCCAGAGCGCGCACTGCAGGTCGTGCCACGATTTCGAGCCGTGCGGGCGAAGGCCCGCCGCGGCCGGCCCGCGGACGGGCTCCTCGCAGGCGTGGAGGCGCTCGTGCGCGTGCCACAGCTGCGCGGCCTCCGCCTCGCGACACAGATCCGCGAACGGCGGCAGCTTGTCGTCGCGCTCGACGATCGCGCCGGCGTCGGGGAAGCGGCGCACCGCGGCTGCGTACAGGTCCCACACCGGGTCGGGCACGTCGGCGTCGTGCGTGTCGATGCGCACGTCGGCGAGCCGCGCGTGGCCGGCCAGGTGCATGTAGCCGACCCCGGCTCGCGGGAGCGCCGCCAGGTACGCGCGCGGGTCGACGCCGAGGTTCTCGGAGTTCACGTAGAGATTGTTCACGTCGAGCAGCACGCCGCAACCGGTGCGCTCGCAGAGCGCGCGCAAGAGCTCGGCCTCGCTCATCTCGTCGGCGCGGAACGCCACGTAGACCGTCGTGTTCTCGAGCAGGATGCGGCGGCCGAGCGCATCTTGCACGCGCGCGACGCGCTCGGCGACGTGGTCGAGCACGTCGCGGGTCAGTGCGACCGGCAGGAGATCGTGCGACTCGCGGCCGCCGAGCCCCGTCCACGCCAGGTGGTCGCTCACGAACTCGGGCCGCACCGCGTCCGCGAGCGCGCGCAGCTCGCGCAGGTAGTCCAGGTCGAGTGGGTCGGTGCCCGCAATCGACAGAGAGACGCCGTGCAGCGCCACCGGCGCCCGCTCGCAAACGCGCGCGAGCAGCGTGCGCTGCGCGCCGCCCTTGCCGAGGAAGTTCTCGGTCACGAGCTCGAGCCACTCCGGCGGCCGCTCGGCGACGAGCAGCGCTCCGAGGTGGGGCGTGCGGAAGCCGACGCCGAAGCGTGGGTTCGCCATGCGGAGCGGCCGAGAACTCAGCTCTTCACTTCTTTTCGAACTTCTTCGCTTCGTCGGCCGTGGCCCAGGCGCCGCCGGCGTCCGTGCACGCCTTCTCGGTCTTGAGCTGATCGATCATGGTGCCGCCGCACTTGCCTTCGTAGCCGCTCACGCTCTTGCCGCAGTGCGAGCGGTAGCAGGCCTTGGCGTCCATGCCGCCCATGCCGCCGCCCATCTTGTCGTCCGCGGCGAACGCCCCGCCGGCGAGCAGACTCGCGACCGCACCCGCGGCCAGAATTCCGAGCATCGAACGCGCCATTCCGTCCTCCTGGCCTCGAAGTGGTCGTGCGCGACTGCGCAGAGGCCACCAGACAGTACGTTGCATCCCCGTTTTGGTTTCACCCGTGACGGGGCGCACGCGGGCGGGAGCGGCTGCGGAACGCGCGACGATACGCCTGCGGGCTGGTGGCCACGACCCGGCGGAAGTGCTCGCGGAGGCTCGTGGCCGAGCCGAAGCCGGCGGTCGCGGCAATCCGGTCGACCGAATGCGCAGTGGTCTCGAGCAGGAGTTGCGCGCGCCGCACGCGGGCGCGCAGCAGCCACTGGAGCGGCGTGGTCCCGGTCTGATCGCGGAAGCGCCGGTTCAAGCTGCGCACGCTCGCGGCGGCGCGCTTCGCGATCGCGTCCAGCGTGAGCGGCGCGTGCAGGTTCCCCTCGAGCCACGCGAGCAGCGGCGAGAGGGAGGCGCCGTCGGGAGTCGGCGGCGCGTGCGTGATGAACTGGGACTGTCCGCCGTCGCGCTCGAGCGGCATGACCGACGCGCGCGCCGCGGCGACGGCGGCCTCGGATCCGTAGTCGCGCCGCACCATGTGCAGGCAGAGATCGAACGCGGCCGCCGCACCGGCCGAGGTGAGGAACTGACCCTCGTCCACGTAGAGCACGTCGGGGTCGACGTGAACCTCCGGGTAGCGCCGCGCGAGCTCGGGTGCCGCCCGCCAGTGGGTCGTCGCGCGCCGTCCGTCGAGGAGCCCGGTCGCCGCGAACAGGAACGCGCCGCTGCAGGTCGAAGCCACCCGCACCCCGCGCGCCGCAGCGCGGCGCACGGCGCGGAGCAGCAGTCTCCGGCACCGGCGCGCCGAGATCCCCGACCCCGGCCAACACGATCGTGTCCGCGCGCCCGAGCTCGTCGAGCCCGTAGCGGAGCTTCATGCGGAATCCGCCCGCGTCGACCTCCTTCGCGGTGCCGCACACGCGCACCCGATAGCCGCAGCTTCCATCGCGCAGCCGCACGCTCGCGAACACCTCGTAAGGCGTCGCCAGGTCGAAGGGGATCACGCCGTCGGTCGCCACGATCACCACGCGGTGCATGAAGCCATTGTGCCGCGCCTGGCCAGAATCCGTCGACCATTGACCTTTTGCCTACTCGCGAGCGAGGCCTCGAGCGGCGATTCGTTCTCGCATGTCGCAGGAGCTCGCCTTCGCCGTGCTCGCGTCGGGCCTCGCCGCCTCGGCCTGCTACCACTTCGCCCCGCGCCGCGATTTCGCGAGCAGACCATCCACGCCGGCGGCGCCGCGCCGGGCGCTGCCGCGTCGCTGATGGTCGGGCTCATCCGGTCGTGAGCTCCGGCACGCAAGCCCGGGCCATCCAGCCTTCCTCGTCCGTCGTGAAGCAGAACACAGGCCGGCTGCCGGGGCGATGGATGGTTCCGCTCGCGCCAGCCGCGTTCCGGGTCGGGTCGAGGTGCACGTTCCAGGCGCGCAGGCCCGCGCACACGCGCGCGCGGACTTCGGCCGAGCCCGTGCCGATCCCGCCCCCGAAGACGAGCGCGCCGTCGCCGTCGAGCAGCGTGAAGTAGGCGCCGACCGTGGCGATGATCGCGCGAGCGAAGACCGCGAGGCCGAGCTCGGCGCGCGCTTCGCCGCCGGCGGCGCGCTTCTCGATCACGCGAACGTCCGCGCTCCCCGTGAGCGCGAGCAGCCCCGACCGCTCGTAGAGGATCTCCTCGAGCTCCGCGGCGCCGTGGCCGCCGCGCAGCAGGTGGAGGAGCACGCCTGGATCGAGATCCCCCGAGCGTGCCGGCATCGTCAGGCCGCCGAGCGGCGAGAAGCCCATCGAGGTCTCGAGCGAGCGGCCGTCGCGGATCGCGCAGGCCGAGCAACCGTGGCCGAGCTGCAGCGTGACGGCGCTGCTCTGCTCGGGCGCGCGGCCCACGGCGCGCGCGGTCTGCTCGAGGAGCGACGCGTGCGCGAGGCCGTGAAAGCCGAAGCGGTGCAGCTCGCGCCCTGCCAGCTCGGCGGGGAGCGGATACGCGAGCGAGGCCGGCGAGCGCGCAGCGTGGAAGGCGGTGTCGAAGAACGCGAGCTGACGCGCGCGCGGATACACCCGGCGCGCGGCGCGAATGCCCGCGAGCGCCGCTGGCTGGTGCAGTGGCGCGAGCGGCACGAGCGCCTCGAGCAGGCGCTCGACGTCGGGCGTGAGCTCGACCGGGCTGTGCGCTTCGAGGCCGCCGTGAACGACCCGGTGCGCGACCGCGCTCGGCGAGGCCCCGAGCGCGCGCGCGAACGAGGCGAGCTCGTCGTGCAGGTGCGCCTCGAGATTGCCGGCGCTCACTGCGAGCTCGCGATCGATACGCGCGCGCACGCGCAGCTCGCCGCCCGCGAGCTCGAACGCGGCGAGCTTCACGCTCGAGCTGCCGGTGTTCACTACGGCGATCACGGGGTCCATCGGAATCCCGAGATCTCGGGCGGGTCCTCCCCTTCGCGAACGACGTAGTCGGCGAGCTCGGCGATCTTCCGCTCGTAGCGCACCACGAGCGCCTCCGCGTGCGCGGCCGCGCTCGGGTTCACGCGGGCAACCTTCTGCGCCGCCTGCATCACGAGGTGGTAGCGGCTGGTGCGGTTCAGGATCTGCATCATGAACGGCGTGGTCGTGGTGCCCTCTTCGCGATAGCCGTTCACGTCGAAGCGGCTCGGCTCGGGCCGCTCCCAGCAGAGCTGCTTGATCGCCGCGGTGTAGCCGTGGAAGTTCACCAGCGCGGGGACGCCGCGCGGGAAGAGCCGCTCGAAGCGCTCGTTCGTGAGCCCGCCGGGGTACTTCTCGGGAATGCCGAGCACCAGCAGGTCGGTCACGTTGACGACGCGGACGCGCCAGCCGGGCGCTTCCTCGCGCAGGATCTGCGCGGCGGCCATCACCTCGAGCGTGAGGGAGTCGCCGCAGCCCGCGAGGACGAGCTCCGGGTCCTCGCCGTCGAACGTGCTCGCCCAGCGCCAGATCGACGCGCCCACGCGGCAGTGGTCGGCGGCCTCTTCACGACCGAGCCACTGCGGCATCGGCTGCTTGCCCGCGATCACCAGATGAATGCGATCCGGTGTGCGCAGACACTGATCCATCGTCCAGAGCAGACAGTTGGCGTCCGGAGGCAGATAGATCCGGTAGGTGTGTCCCTTCTTCGTGAGCAAGTTGTTCAGGAAGCCGGGCCCCTGGTGCGAGTAGCCGTTGTGCTCCTGCCGCCAGGCCTCCGAGGTGAGCACGTAGTTCAGCGACGAGATCGAGCCGCGCCACGGCACCTCGCGCGACGACTTCAGGAACTTCGCGTACTGGTTCATCATGCCGTCGACGATCGGCAGGAACGCTTCGTAGCACGGGAAGAGCCCGTGCCGGCCCGTCAGCAGGTAGCCCTGCAGCCAGCCCTGACAGAGATGCTCCGAGAGCACCTCGAGCACGCGGCCCTCGCGCGCGAGGCCCTCGCTTCCCGGCAGCGGCGGCCAATCGAACTGGCGGCTCGTCACCTCGAGCACCGCGCCCAGCCGGTTGGACTCGAGCTCGTCCGGGCAGACGATGCGGAAGGTCTTGCGCTCGCGGTCGAGCACGACCACCTCGCGCAGGTATCGGCCGAGCGCCTCCATGGCCGAGGCGATCGGGTCGCCGCGTCTGGCGACGGCGACGCCGAACTCCGACAGCGGCGGCAACGCGAGCGGCCGGCGCACGCGCCAGCCGAAGCCGTGCGGATTCATCGCCATCCGGCGCGCGCCGCGCGGGCACTGCTCGACGATGTCGGGCGCGGGCCGGCCTTCGCGATCGAACAGCTCGTCGGGCCGGTACGAGCGCAGCCAGCTCTCGAGCGCCGCGCGGTGCGCCGGATTCGTACGCGCGAGCTTGGCGGGAACCTGGTGCGCGCGGAAGGTCCCCTCGATCTGCACGCCGTCGATCTCGCGCGGCCCCGTCCAGCCCTTCGGCGTGCGCAGCACGATCATCGGCCAGCGCGCGCGCTCGGGCGGTTGGCCCTCGCGGGCGCTCCGCTGAAGGGCGCGGATCTCCGCGAGCGATGCGTCGAGCGCGGTGGTGAGCTCCGCGTCGATCTCTTGAGAGAGCGAGACGATGCGCGGCGTATACCCGTAGCCGGTGAAGAGCGCGTCGAGCTCGCCGTCGTCCATGCAGCCGAACACCGTCGGGTTCGCGATCTTGAAGCCGTTCAGGTGCAGGATCGGCAGCACCGCGCCGTCGTGAGCGGGGCTCAGGAATTTCGCGGCGTGCCAGGATCCGGCCGTCGGCCCGGTCTCGGCCTCGCCGTCGCCGACGATGCACGCGGCGATCAGGTCGGGATTGTCGAGCACCGCGCCGAACGAGGTTGCGAGCGCGTAGCCGAGCTCGCCTCCCTCGCACAGAACGCCGGGAAGCGCGGGGCTCAGGTGGCTCGGGAATCCCCCCGGCCAGGAGAAGCGCTGGAAGAGCCGGGTGAGCCCAGCGCGGTCGCGCGTCAGCTCCGGGTAGAACTCCGCGAGCGTTCCCTCGAGCCACAGGTTCGCGAGATTCGCGGCGGCGCCGTGGCCGGGCCCGGTCACGAGCAGGAGCTCCGCGTCGCTGCGCAGGATCAGGCGATTCAGGTGCTGGTAGATCAGGTTGATCCCGGGCGCCGTTCCCCAGTGCCCGAGCAGGCGCGGCTTCAGGTGCTCGGGACGCAGCGGCTCCTCGAGCAGCGGATTCGCACGCAGGTAGAGCTGCGCGGCGGCCAGGTAGTTGGCGCAGCGTCGGTAGCGCTCCGCGGCCTTGTCCATGTCGGCCCTAACGGAAGTACGCGCGCACGACGTACTGGTCCAGCATGCGCTCGGTGTTGAAGTACGACGCGTTCAGCGCGATCGCGCTGCGCATGACCTCGGCGAAGTGCGCCTGGTCGCCGGTCAGGATCGGCAGGATCACGAGCTCGAGCTTCTCGTACAGCGACTCGGCGTCGAGAGCGGCGGAGGTCGCTTCGTGCCGGTTGTTGGGGTGGCGCTCGACCGACCAGCCCGTCACGCCCTCGATCCAGCCCTCGACCCACCAGCCGTCGAGGATGCTGAGCGAGGGAACGCCGTTGACCGCGGCCTTCATTCCGCTCGTCCCGGAGGCTTCGAGCGGCGGCTCCGGTGTGTTGACCCAGAGATCCGAGCCCGACACGAAATAGCGCGCCCACTCCAAGTCGTAGTCGGGCACGAAGACCACGCGCAGCGCGCCGGTGGAGGCGCGCGCGATTCCGGTCAAGCGCCGCACGACCGCCTTCCCGCCTTCGTCGCTCGGGTGCGCCTTTCCGCCCACCACCACCTGCAGCCCGCCGCAGTCGCTCGCGATCTTCTCGAGCCGCGCGAGGTCGCGGAAGATCAGGTCGACCCGCTTGTACGGAGTCATGCGCCGCGCGAGGCCCAAGATCGGGAGCTTCTCGTCGAGCGTCACCTGGAGCGCCGCCGCGATGCGCTGCGACGAGTGCGCGCTTCGCGAGCGCGTGTGCCTCGCGCACGGCGTCGCGCGGGATCGCGAGCGCACGCCGCAGCCCCGCGGCGTCGTTGCGCCAGTCGGGGATGAAGCGATCGAAGAGCGCCTGGAACGACGGAGCGGCCCAGGTGGCGGGCCGAACGCCGTTCGTGATCGAGTCGATCTGCTGCAGCGGGTAGGTGTGGCGCGCGACCTCGCCGTGGCGCTTTCCGACGCCGTTGACGTAGTGGCTCAAGCTGAGCGCGAGATGGGTCAGGTTGAGGACGCCATCGAGCGCGAACGTAGACACGATCGGAAGGCAACGGTGCGCGCACAGCACGCGCTGCACGAGATCGACCGGATAGCGATCGACCGCGGCCTCGACGGGGGTGTGCGTCGTGAAGACGCACATCTCGCGCACCGCTCGCACGTCGTCGTCGCTGACCACCGTCGTCCCGTGCAGGATCATCCGCTCGCGGAGGAGTTCGAGCGTGAGCAGGCTCGAGTGACCCTCGTTCATGTGGAAGCGGCGCACGGTGGCGAAGCCGAGCTCGCGCAGCATGCGCACCCCGCCGATCCCGAGCACGATCTCCTGGTACAGTCGGTTGCGCTCGTCGCCGCCGTAGAGCGCGTTTGTGATGGCGCGATCTGTCGCGGTGTTCTCGGGCAGATCCGTGTCGAGCAGGAAGACCGGGACGGTCGAGCCGCCGACCCCCTCGACGGAGTAGCGCCAGGCGCGGATCGCGACCTTGCGGTCCTCGATCTCGACGTGCGTGCGCTGGCGCATCTCCGAGAGTCGCACCCCGGGATCCCATGCCCACGCCTCTTCGAGCTGCTCGCCGCTCGGCCCGATTCGCTGGCGGAAGTAGCCCTGCCGGTGCACGAGCGAGACCCCGACGACCGGCAGGCCGTCGTCTGCGGCGGAATGCAGCATGTCGCCCGCCAGCACGCCGAGCCCGCCCGCGTAGGTCGGCAGCCCGGGCTCGAGGGCGATCTCCATCGAGAAGTAGGCGATCGAGGCCTGCCAGGACATTGCAGCCGAAGGTACTCCAACCCGGCGAAGCGTGTTAGAAGAGCGACCTGTGACGCTCGAGTGTCAGACCCTGGCGGAGCTCTTCGCTCGGCTCGGAAGCTCCGAGCTCGGCCTCTCTGCGGCCTCCGCTGCCGCGCGTCTGCGAGAGCGCGGCGCGAACCAGCTCGCGGGAGGCAACGTCCTCTCTAACGCGCTGACGTTCCTGCGCTCGGTGGCGAATCCGCTCGTGCTCATCCTGCTCGTCGCCGCCGTCGCGTCGGCCGCGCTGGGCGAGATCGCGAATGCAGCCATCATCGCCGCGATCGTCTTCCTGAGCGCGGGGATCAACTTCTGGCAGACCTTCCGTTCCGACCAAGCGGTGAAGCGGCTCCAGCAGCAGGTCGCGCCGACCGCCACGGTGCGGCGCGACGGCGCATGGCTCGAGCTGCCGCGGGCTCAGCTCGTGGTCGGGGACGTCGTGCGGCTCGCCGCCGGCGACCTGGTTCCCGCCGACGCGCGCCTCATCGACGCCGTCGATCTTCACGTCCACCAGGGCGCCCTCACCGGTGAGTCGCTCCCGGCCGAGAAGCTCGCCGCGAAGGACGCGCTCTCGTCGAGCGGGCCCGACTCGCCGGGCTTGGTCTTCCTTGGAACTTCGATCGTCAGCGGTACGGCCACCGCGGTCATCTTCGCGTCGGGGCGGGACACTGAGTTCGGGGAGATCGTCGAGCGACTCTCGGCGCGGCCGGACGAAACGGAGTTCGAGCGAGGCATGCGGCGCTTCGCGATGCTCATCCTGCAGGCGGTCATCTTCCTCGTGCTGTTCATCCTCGTGGTGAACCTCAGCTTCGGTCGCAATCCGCTGGAGTCTCTGCTCTTCTCGGTTGCGCTCGCCGTGGGTCTCACGCCGGAGTTCCTGCCGATGATCACCACCGTGACGCTCGCACGAGGCGCGATCCAGATGGCACGCGAGAAGGTGATCGTGAAGCACCTCTCCGCGATCCAGAACCTGGGCAGCATCGACATCCTGTGCAGCGACAAGACGGGCACGCTCACCGCGGGGACGATGTCGCTGGACGCATCGCTCGATCCCTTCGGCACCGCTTCGGATCGGGCGCTGTTCCTCGCCGCTCTGAACAGCCGCTTCGAGACGGGGATCAAGAGCCCGCTCGACGCCGCCATCCTGGAGCGACCCGTCGAGGGGATCGAGGGCTATTCCAAGACCGACGAGATTCCCTTCGATTTCGAGCGGCGGCGGCTCTCGATCGTCGTGGAGAAGGACAGCGACCATCGGCTCGTCTGCAAGGGCGCGCCGGAGGGCCTACTGTCGGTCTGCACGAGCTTCGAGTCGGACGGCGCGGTGCGCGCGTTCGACGAGATCTCTCGCGCGCGCTGTCTCGAGGTGTTCCGCGGCGCGAGCGCGCAGGGCTTCCGCGTGCTTGCGGTGGCGTACCGGCAGGTCGCGCGCCCGGGCGGCTTCAAAGCATCCGACGAGTGCGAGCTGACCCTGGCGGGCTTCCTGACCTTCGCCGATCACCCCGTCGAAGGCGTCGCGGAGTCCATCGCGCGACTCCGCGAGGACGGCGTGACGGTGAAGATCATCAGCGGGGACAACGAGCTGGTGACGGCACACGTTTGCGGCAAGGTGGGCATCGACGCAGCCCGCGTCGTGCTCGGCAGCGAGATCGAGCGCCTGGACGAGGGGGCGCTGGCTCGCGTCGCCGAGGGGACGGATGTCTTCGCGCGGGTCGCGCCGGCACAGAAGCTCCGCATCCTGAGAGCGCTCAAATCGACCGGCCACGTCGTGGGCTTTCTCGGCGACGGCATCAACGACGCCCCGTCGCTGCACGGCGCCGACGTCGGCATTTCGGTCGCCGGCGCAGTCGACGTGGCACGCGAAGCGTCGGACATCATCCTGCTCGAGCGGCGGCTAGACGTGCTGCACGCCGGGATCATCGCGGGGCGGAAGGCCTTCGCGAACGTGCTCAAGTACCTGCTCATGGGAACCAGCTCGAACTTCGGGAACATGTTCAGCATGGCTGGCGCGGCGCTGTTCCTCCCCTTCTTGCCGATGCTGCCGACACAGATCCTGCTCAACAATTTTCTGTACGACCTCGCGCAGATCACGATCCCCACGGACAACGTCGACCCTTGGTACGTGCAGCGGCCGCAGCGCTGGAACATCGGGCTGATCCGCAGCTTCATGATCACGCTGGGGCCGGTGAGCTCGCTCTTCGACTTCCTGACCTTCTACGTGCTGATCCGGGTTTTCCACTTCGGCGAGACCCTCTTCCACACCGGCTGGTTCCTGGAGTCGCTCGCCACGCAGACGCTCGTGCTGTTCGTGATCCGGACCGCCAGGCGTCCCTGGACCAGTCGGCCGAGCGTGCCTCTCGTGGCGACGACGCTGCTCGTCGTCGCAATCGGGGCGGCGCTGCCCTATGTGCCCTCCGCCGCCGGAGTGCTCGGGCTCGCTCCGCTCCCGTTGCGCTATTTGGGCTTCCTCGCCGCAACGGTCGCCGTCTACCTGGTCGTCGTGGAGGTCGTGAAGGAGAAGCTGATGCGCCGCCTCTGGCCCGAGGCGGGCTAGTCCACCCCACCGTCGATCATGACGTGCTCCGTGACGATCACCGAGAACCGGGTCGGCAAATCAAAGAGGTTCTTCTCGTCCTCGAGCACCAGCGCGACCTCGGGCGAACGCGCGGACTCGCGCATCGCGGCCTCGCTCTCGAACCAGACTTCGGCGAAGCCGTCGTAGGCCTGCTCGTCGCCGCTGTCGGAGATGTCGGGCGCGAGGTTGATCACGTAGCGCGCGATGCCGGGGACCTTCTTCGCCTTGTCCGCGTGGATCGTCGTCCAATACGTTCCGAACTCTTCGCGCGACATTCCCGGCCGGCGCTTCGCGCCGAAGATCAGCTTGTACATGCGCCGATCTTATCAGCGATGCGCCGACCGGGTGTCGCGGAGATTGCGTTGCGATTCGCAAGCTCGGCTGCGCCGAGCGCGCAGCGAGCGAAGCGAGCGGAGAGTGGGTGGGGCGCGGCCGCCCGCGCCCCGGGTCCCACTCAGAACGTGATCTGGCGGGTGCGGATCAGCATCGCCAGGCGGCGGCGCTGGTCGGCCTGGAGGGCCGCGTGCAGGTCGGCGAGCGCGGTGGCGACCGCCTTCTGCACCGAGCGCGCCGAGTCGGCGCGGTGGTCCGCGGCGACCGAGGCGGCTGCGCCGTCGAAGGCGTCGCCCTCGAGCGCGTCGGCCAGCGCGGCCGCGCTGCGGCGGTGCTCCACCTCGGCCTGCGCGCGCTCGATCTTCAGCCGCTCGAGGATGCGCGCCGTGGCGGCGAGCTGCTCGGGGGTCAGGTCGAGCTTCCAGGCCAGGAAGCGGAGCGGGCGGCGCACGCCGAGGCCGGCCGAGCCGAGCTCGTCGTCGCCGCGGCCGGCCGAGAAGTAGAACTCGGCTCCGCGGGGTCCGTCATCGGTCGCTGCGCCCTCGAACGCGAACGAGCGGCCGAAATCCCAGCAGCCAGTGCGGTGCCGGGAGTGCCAGTGATGGCGTCTCATCTCTTCATCTCCTCTCGCGGGGGCGATTCGCGCCCCGCGGGTCTCACGCGCGGGCATCATGCCTCGCGCGACCCAAAGCCTCGCTCCGACACCGAGCCGCGTCAACGCAGCGAAGACGCGGCAGCGCTGCAACGGTTAGACTGCGCCGATGGAGTTCAATCTCGCGGATCTCTTCGAGCACGCGGCCGACCAGTTCCCGGAGCGCGAGTGCCTGGTCGCCGAGGGCGCGCGGCGCACGTACGCGCAGATGGACGCGCGGGCGAACCGGCTCGCGCACTTCCTCGCTGG
This sequence comes from uncultured delta proteobacterium, assembly GCA_963707945.1. Taxonomy (GTDB): domain Bacteria; phylum Myxococcota_A; class UBA9160; order SZUA-336; family SZUA-336; genus VGRW01. Next base: position 2,540,084 of record CAVPRM010000002.1, on the reverse strand, counting down.
CGCAGGGCGTGCGTCCCGGCGAGCACGTCGGCATCTACGCCTACAACTCCGTCGAGTGGGTCGAGGCGCTCTGGGCGATCTTCAAGATCCGCGCCGTCTGGATCAACATCAACTACCGCTACGTCGAGGACGAGCTGCGCTACCTGTTCGGCAACGCGGACCTCGTCGGGCTCTGATCTACCAGCGCGAGTTCGCGCCGCGCGTCGCGCGGCGTGCGCGACGCCTTGCCCGGGCTGCGCTTCTCGCTGGTGATCGAGGACGCGAGCGACGCCGACACCGCCGGTCTCGACTCGTTCGACTACGAGCAGGCGCTGGCGCTCCGGCTCGCCGGTGCGCGACTTCGAGCAAGCGCTCGGCCGACGACCGCTACATCCTCTACACGGGCGGCACCACCGGCATGCCGAAGGGCGTGGTCTGGCGGCACGAGGACGTGCTGATGACCCTGGGCGGCGGCATCGACGTCGCTCACGGGCAACCGCGCGCAGACGCCCCGAGGACATGGTCGAGCGCGGCCGCGCCGGCGCCGCAGACCATGCTCCCGATCGCGCCGCTCATGCACGGCGCCACGCAGTGGGGCGGTCATGGGCGGGAGCTTCGTCGGCCGCAAGACCGTGCTGGTCGCGAAGTTCGACCCGAAGAACGTCTGGCGGCTGGTCGAGCGCGAGCGGGTGAACGCGATGATGATCACCGGCGACGCGATGGGTCGGCCGCTCGTCGAGGCGCTGCAGGAGCCCGGCGCCGAGTACGACCTGTCGTCGCTCGTCGCGTTGCGAGCACCGCGGCCGTGTTCTCGCCGACCGTGAAGGACGACTTCTTCCGCCTGTTCCCGAACCTGATCATGACCGACGCGGTCGGCTCGTCGGAGGGCGGCGCGAACGGGGTCGCGTTCGTGCAGAAGGGCAGGACCGCCATGAAGGGCGGCGGCCCGACGGTGCGCGCGGGGGTCGACTCGACGGTGCTCGACGAGAACCTCGAGCCGGTCGTGCCCGGGAGCGGCGTGATCGGCAAGCTCGCGCGCGGCGGCAACATGCCGGTCGGCTACTACAAGGACCCGGAGAAGTCGGCCGAGATGTTCGTCATCGACAAGCGCGGCAAGCGCTGGTCGATCCCCGGCGACTTCGCGACGCTCGAGGCCGACGGCACGATCACGCTTGCTCGGGCCGCGGCTCGGTGTCGATCAACTCGGGCGGCGAGAAGATCTTCCCCGAAGAGGTCGAGGCGGCGATCAAGTCGCACCCCGACTGCTTCGACGCGGTCGTGGTCGGCGTGCCCGACGAGCGCTGGGGCTCGCGCGTCGTCGCGGTCGTCGAGCCGCGTGCCGACCGTACGCCCACCCTCGACGCGGTCCAGGCGCACTGCCGCAGCAAGATCGCGGGCTACAAGGTCCCGCGCGAGCTGCACCTCGTCGCGAAGGTCGAGCGCTCGCCGTCGGGCAAGCCCGACTACCGGTGGGCGAAGGAAGTCGCGCTCGCCCGGGCCTGAGGGGCAGCGAGAGCGCAACTCCCGACGGCGGGCGGCTGATTCTGAACAGCGTCTTCGCCGCGCTGTGAGATCTGCGCGCGTTTGCGAAGTGTGATCTCCGTACCTTGCACGGTGTTCAAGCCGCGCGCAGGCTCGACTCATGGGTTTCCGGAGGAGGGCCAGCGTTGCAGTTCACAACACCTGCGTCCGTGCGCTGCGTGGCAGCAGCGCTCGCGACGCTCTCGATGGGACTAGCGTGTATCGCTGAGGCACAACTGACGGATCGAACGGAGGCGCCCAACACTCTGGGCGCAGGGATCGCCAAGTCGCTCGCGCAGGAGATCGGGCCGGGCGTGGGGGACGCGATGACGCCGGGCTCGTCTACGTTCCTGATCCAACGTGACCCCGCGCGGGCGATCCGGCGAGGACGGCAGCTGTTCCAGCGCAAGTTCAGGATCACCCAGGGTCTCGGTCCGCGTACACAGGACGGCGTCGGCGATCTGGACAAGGTCGGCGGCTTGGGCGCCGGAATATCCGACAGCTGCTCGGGCTGCCACGGGCGCCCGCGCGGCTCCGCGGGGTTCGGCGGCGACGTGGTCACGCGGCCCGACAGCCGCGACGCCCCGCACCTGTTCGGCCTGGGGCTGAAGGAGCAGCTCGCCGACGAGATCACGGCAGACCTGCGCGCGATCCGCGCGAAGGTGCTGGCCGACGCCCGACGTTCGGGGCGCAGCGTCGAAGTTCGGCTCACCAGCAAGGGGATCTCCTACGGCTCGATCCGTGCCAGCGCGAACGGCACGGTCGACACCAGCAGCGTGCAAGGCGTGGACCCGGACCTCCGGGTGCGCCCGTTTTTCGCGCACGGTGGCACGATCTCGATCCGCGAGTTCGTGGTCGGAGCGCTCGTGAACGAGATGGGTCTCGAGGCGGTGGATCCTCTCACCCTCGCCGCGTCGAAGGGCGCTCGGGTGGTGACGCCAGGCGGGATGGTGCTCGACGGCGCGCTCGACAAGGTCGAGGCACCGACCGTGCAGAACGAGACGGACGACCATGACCGCGACGGCAAGGTGAACGAGATCCCGACGGCGCTGGTCGACTACTTCGAGTTCTATCTCCTGAACTACTTCAAGCCCGCGACCTACAGGAGCAGCAAGACCACGCGCACGGGCGCCGACAAGTTCCGCTCGCTCGGCTGCACCGGCTGTCACGTGCCGGAGCTCACCATCGCGCGCGATCGGCGCGACGCGGACGTGGAGACCGTCTACGACGCACAGCGCGGCCGCTTCAACGGACTGTTCGCGACGGCCGCGCTGCAGTTCAAGGAGTCGGATGACGGCTCGGGCTTCCCGACGCTGAAGAACCCGAAGAAGGGTCCATTCGTGGTGCGCAACTTCTTCTCGGACCTGAAGCGCCACGACCTGGGGCCGAACTTCCACGAGCGCAACTACGACGGCACGACCCAGACGCAGTTCGTGACCACGCCGCTGTGGGGCGTGGGCTCGACGGCGCCGTACGGTCACGACGGACGCAGCATAAACCTGCGCGAAGTGATCCTGCGCCACGGCGGCGAGGCGAAGCGCGCGCGCGACGCGTTCGCGGCGCTCGGCGACCGCGACCGCGGCTACGTGCTCGAGTTCCTGAACTCGCTCGTGTTGTTCCCGCCGGACGACACCGCGTCGAACCTCGACCCGGGCGACGCTGCGGCGCCGGGCTACCCGCAGAACGGGCACGGGAGCATCAAGCTCGGCGTCTTGTTCGTGGATCCAACCGATCCAGAGTGAACCAGCCGCCGAGCTCGAGGTCCGGAGCTACCGCCCGTAGGAGCGCCGGCCGCCGCCGCTACGCCGGCCGCGGCCGCCGCCCTGCGGGCGGGAACCGTAGCCCTGCGCTTGCTGGCGGGGCGCCGGTCGACTCGACGGTGCTCGACGAGAACCTCGAGCCGGTCGTCCCCGGGAGCGGCGCGATCGGCAAGCTCGCGCGCGGCGGCAACGTGCCGGTCGGCTACTACAAGGACCCGGCGAAGTCGGCGGAGGTGTTCGTCGTCGACAAGCGCGGCAAGCGCTGGTCGATCCCCGGCGACTTCGCGACGCTCGGGGCGGACGGCACGATCCCCTTGCTTCGGCGCGGCTCGGTGTCGATCAACTCGGGCGGCGAGAAGATCTTTCCCGAAGAGGTCGAAGCCGCGATCAAGTCGCACCCCGACTGCTTCGACGCGATCGTGGTCGGCGTGCCCGACGAGCGCTGGGGCTCGCGCGTGGTCGCCGTCGTCGAGCCGCGCGCGGACCGCGCTCCCACGCTCGACTCCGTGCAGGCACACTGCCGCAGCAAGATCGCCGGCTACAAGGTTCCTCGTCCGGCAAGCCCGACTACCGCTGGGCGAAGGAAGTCGCGCTCGCCCGAGGCCGAGCCTTCCGATCTCGACCTGCAGTGGCGTTCGCGCACTGAGAAGTGCCCACCCTCGTTGACGGCCCGTAGGGCCCATGAGAGCCTACGACAGGAGCGGCGGCTGGATGATCTTCTGCTTCGGCGAGCTCGAGCTCGACGAGGAACTGTTCGAGCTGCGCCAGGGCGGCACAGCGGTCCTGCTCCAGCCGAAGGTACTCGAGCTCCTGTTCCATCTCGTCCGCCACCGCGATCGAGTGGTTTCCAAGCGCGAGATCTTGGAGAGCGTCTGGCCCGACTCGGTGGTGACCGACGGCTCGATTGCCCGCGCGGTCAGCCTGGCACGGCGGGCGGTCGGAGATCATGGCGGCCGATCCGCCGTGATTGCCACGGTTGCGCGTCGCGGGTACCGCTTTGCACAGCCTGTGCGCGTGCGCGACGCTGCGGTCGCCGGAGACCCTTCGACCGAGCGCTACGTCGGGCGTGCTGATCTGCTCGCCCGCGTTTCGGAGACGCTCGCCGCGGCGCTCTCTGGCCGTGGCCGAATTCTGTTCCTTGCCGGAGAGGCCGGCATCGGCAAGACACGCACGGCCGAAGTTCTCGCCGAGCGCGCGCGGCGCGCGGGGGCGGCAGTTGCAACGGCCTGGGGAGCCGAAGCCGACGCTCCGGCGTACTGGAGCTGGACGCGTACCCTGCGCGGCCTGGCGCAGGTCGTGCCGGACGGGGTCACACGCCTCTCTCTCGCCCAACGAACCGCGCTCTCGCCGCTCATGCCCGAGCTCGGCGGGGTCGGGGTTTCTCCGCGCTCGACGTCAGGTCGAGAGCTGTCGGCTCGGGCGGAGCTCTTCGAGGCCGTGCAGGCGTTGCTCGTCTGTTGCGCCGCGTCGCGCCCGCTGGCGCTGTTCCTGGACGATCTGCACGTTGCCGGTGCCGAATCACTCGCGCTGCTCGAGTTCGTCGGAGAGACGCTCGGCACGGTGCCCATCGCAATCGTGGCGACGTGCCGCGAAGACGAGGCAACGCGCGCGCCGCAGGCTGCGCGCGCGCTGGAGCGGCTGCTGCGGCTGCGCGTGCTCGAGCGCTGGCCGCTGGCCGGCCTGTGCGGCGAAGAGATCCACGAATTCGTGCGCGCGCAGCACGGCGCCGAGCCGGACCCTGCCCTGATTCACGCGCTCGAGCGGCTGACCAGCGGCAACCCGTTGCTGCTCGGCGAGAGCTTGCGCTCACTCGAAGCTCGCGGCCTGCTCGGAGAGACGCGCGAAGCGAAGGAGTGGGAAGCGCTGCTACCGCGCGGGATCGTGCATCTCCTCAGTCCGAAGCTCCGGCGACTCTCTGCGGGCGCCGCCGATGCGCTCCGCTGCGCGGCGGCAATCGGCGTCGAGATCGAGCGTGACCTCCTGGTTCGGTGCCAGCCCGACTCCCCCGACCTCGACGCGAGGCTGCGCGAGCTGGAAGACGCCGCGCTGCTCAGCGCGGCCGGGTCCTCAGCGCTGCGACTTCGCTTCGCGCATGCGCTCGTACGCAACACGCTCTACGACGAGCTGGTGCCGGCCGGCGCGGGCCGCCGCGCACTGCACGCGCGCATCGCGGCGGCGCTGCCAGCGGAGGACTCCTCCGCCGATGCGATCGCCGAGCGCGCCCACCATGCGTGCGAAGCGGCGCCGCTCGTCGTGCCCGGACATGCGGCCGCTCTCGCACGAGCAGCCGGCGACGACGCTGCCCGCCTGTACGACTTCGAGCGCGCTGCCGAGTGGTACGGTCGCGCCCTGGCGACGCTCGAGCTCGCGCCAGGCGCCGATCCGGCGCTCGTAACCGAGCTCTTGCTGTCACTGGGAGACGCGCAGGTGCGGACCCTCGGGCTCGACCGCGGACGCGCCAGCTACCACCTCGCTGCGGAGCACGCGCGGTCTCTCGGCCGCGGAGACCTTCTGGCGCGAGCTGCGCTCGGGCTCGCACAAGAACCGCAAGTGGCGAGCTACGGCGATCCGAGGTGGGTCGAGGTGCTGGAAGAGGCGGAGCGAGCCGTCCCAACCGCGGAGCGCGCGCTGCGCATCCGGCTGCAGTCACGCCTGGGCGCCGAGCTGCGCGACATCGACCCGGCCCGCGGGGTCGCGCTCGTCGAGGCGGCCGTCGAGGACGCGAGGCGGCTCGGCAACCCCTCCGTGCTCGCGCGGACCATCGAGGACGCCTTGTACGTGCGCTGGACACCCGAGGATCCCGCGGTCGCGATCGCTCTCAACCGCGAGATCGTGCGCGCCGCTCGCGCCGCCGGCGACTTCGAGCTCGTCCTGCTGGCGCAGCGCAGCGGCGTCGCGAGCCATCTCGAGCTGGGCGACATCGCAGCTACTGATCGCGAGCTCCGCGCCTGCGAGCACACAGCGAGCATCCTCCGCACGCCAAATGCGCGCTGGCAGCACACCGTGCTTCGCGCGATGCGGGCGCTCGTCGACGGCGATCTCGACGCCGCCGAGCGGGACGTGCACGTGGCGATCCAGCTCGGCGAGCGACTCGACGAGAACTATGTCTCGATCCAGCTCCCGCTCCAGCTCGCGTACCTGCGCCTCGAGCAGGGAAGGGCCGCCGAGATCGAGCCGAGCGCGCGAGAGCAGGCGCGCCGCTTTCCGCGAATGCTGGCGTGGCACGCGGGTCTGGCGCGACTCCTCGTCGCTGCAGGCCGGAGTGCGGAGGCGCGCGAGGAGCTCGGTCTGCTGTCGCGCGCGGGTTTCGCGGACGGTTCCCGCGACCGCGGCTGGGTGATGACGCTCGCGCTGGCCTGCGAGGTCGCGCTCGCTACCGGCGATTTGCGCGGGTCGGAGCTGCTGGCGACGCTCCTCGCGCCATGCGCCCACCTGAGCGTGGTCGGCGGAGGCGGCTTGGTCTACTACGGCCCCGTTCACCATCACCTCGGACTGCTCGACATCGCGCGCTCGCGCTGGGACCCCGCGGTCGTGCACTTCGAGCAGGCGCTGGCTGCCGAAGCGCGCGCGGGCGCGCGCCTCTGGGAAGCCCGGACGCGGATTGCCTGCGCCAACGCGCTACTCGGCCGCGCACGGCCCGGCGATCGGCCGCTTGCAGCGACGCTCGCGACCGCGGCTTCCGAGGCCGCCCGCGTCGCCGGCTGGACCGCGGTAGCGGCGGATGCGCGTGCCGTCGAGTCGGCGCTCTGGACCCAGCGGCGCGGCGGCAGCGCGGAGGGTCGCCGCTCGCTCGCGTCCGAGAACTAAGCCAGAGCTAAGCCTTCGGTAAGGACTCCTGCGCCCCACCCGCACACAGTGCGCTCAGCGCCGAGCGCGCGGGAGGAACCGGGATGGCGTTTGTGCAGCGGCCTCTTCCAGGATTTGCCTTCTTGCTGATCGCCCTGTGCGCAGCTCCCGCAGCTGCGCAGCTGACGGATCGGACGCAAGCGCCGAACACCGCGAACGCCGGTATCGCCAAGTCACTCACTCAGGAGATCGGCTCCGGCGTGGGCGACGTCATGACGCCGGGCTCGTCGGCGTTTCTCATCAGCCGCGACCCGGCGCGCGCGATCCGCCGCGGGCGGCAGCTCTTCCAGCGCAAGTTCCAGGTCGCCCAGGGCGTCGGCCCGCGTACACAGGACGGCGTCGGCGATCTGGACAAGGTCGGCGGCTTGGGCGCCGGAATATCCGACAGCTGCGCCGGCTGCCACGGACGGCCGCGCGGCGCCGCGGGCTTCGGCGGCGACGTGGCCACCCGGCCTGACAGCCGCGACGCGCCGCACCTGTTCGGCCTGGGCTTGAAGGAGCAGCTGGCTGACGAGATCACCGCCGACCTGCGCGCGATCCGGGCCCGGGCCCTGGCCGATGCGCAGCGCACCGGCACGAGCGTCAGCGCGCGCCTCACCAGCAAGGGGATCTCGTACGGGACGATCCAAGCCAACGTGAACGGCACCCTCGACACCAGCGGTGTCGAGGGCGTCGATCCCGACCTGCGGGTGCGGCCGTTCTTCGCGCACGGCGGGACGATCTCGATCCGCGAGTTCGTGGTCGGCGCGCTCCACAACGAGATGGGCCTCGAAGCCGTCGACCCGCTCACCCTCGCGGCCTCGCAAGGGGCGCGCGTGGTCACGCCCGGCGGCATGGTCCTCGACGGGGCGCTCGACAGGATCGAGGCTCCGGTGGCGCTGAACGGGACGGACGACCACGACGGCGACGGCGTGGTGAACGAGATCCCGACGGCGCTGGTCGACTACCTCGAGTTCTACCTGTTGAACTACTTCAAGCCGGCGACCTATCGGACGGACCTGTCCACGCGTACCGGGCAAGCCGTCTTCCGCCTGGTCGGCTGCACGGGCTGTCACGTCCCCGACCTCGCGATCGATCACGATCGGCGCGACGCCGACGTGGAGACGGTCTACGACACGCAGCGCGGCGGATTCAACGGGCTGTTCGCGACGGCGGCGCTGCAGCTCACGGAGTCGAACGACGGCTCGGGCTATCCGACGCTGAAGACGCCGAACAAGGCGTCCTTCGTCGTGCACAACTTCTTCTCGGACCTGAAGCGCCACGACGTGGGCCCCGGCTTCTACGAGCGCAACTACGACGGCACGACGCAGACGCAGTTCATGACGACGCCGCTGTGGGGCGTCGCAACGACGGCGCCGTACGGCCACGACGGGCGCAGCGTCAACCTGCGGGAGGTGATCCTGCGCCACGGCGGCGAGGCCAAGGGCTCGCGCGACCGCTTCGCGGCACTCGGCGACGTGCCGCGCGCCCTGGTGCTCGAGTTCCTCGGCTCGCTCGTGCTGTTCCCGCCCGACGACACCGCGTCAAACCTGGATCCGGGCGATCCGACGGCGCCGGGCTACCCACAGGTCGCGCATGGGAGCATCAAGCTCGGCGTGCTGTTCGCGAACCCTACGGATCCGGAGTGAACAGCGACGCCGAGCGTTGAGGTCCTCTAGCTAGCGCCCGTAGGAGCGCCGGCCGCCGCCGCTACGCCGGCCGCGGCTGCCGCCCTGTGGGCGGGAGCCGTAACCCTGCGCGTGCTGGCGGGGCGCCGGGCGCTCCGACCGCGAGCCGTGCTCGGGCGCTTTGCCGCCCGCCACCGGCACGCTGCGCCGGATCAATCGCTCGATCCCGCGCAGCTGGTCGCGCTCGTCGCTCGCACAGAGCGAGATCGCGATCCCGCTCGCACCCGCTCGCGCGGTTCGACCGATCCGGTGCACGTAGGTCTCGGGCACCTCGGGCAGCTCGTAGTTGATGACGTGCGTGATGCCGTCCACGTCGATCCCGCGCGCGGCCAGGTCGGTCGCGACCAGGACCCGCGTGCGCCCGCGCTTGAAGGCCTCGAGCGTCCGCGTCCGCGCGTTCTGCGACTTGTTGCCGTGGATGGCCTCGGCGGCGATGCCGTCCTTGGTCAGCTTCTCGGCGACCCGGTTCGCGCCGCGCTTGGTGCGGGTGAACACGAGCGCGCGGTCGACGTCGTCCCCGCGGAGCAACTCCGCGAGCAGCTCGCCCTTGCGGGCGTTCTCCACGTAGTGGAGCCGCTGCTCGACCTCCTCGACCGTGGTCGCAGGCGGGGTCACGAACACCTTGCTCGGATTCACGAGCAGGCCGTTGGCCAGCTCCTGGATCGGCGCTGGCATCGTGGCCGAGAAGAGCAGCGTCTGCCGCTTCTTCGGCAGCTGCGCGACGATCCGCCGCACGTCGGGGATGAAGCCGAGGTCCAGCATGTGGTCGGCCTCGTCGAGCACCAGCACCTCGACCGCGTCGAGCTTGGCGAGCCGCCGGCCCATCAGGTCGACGAGGCGCCCCGGGCAGGCGACCAGCACGTCGACTCCGCGCGCGAGCGCCTTGATCTGCGGGTTCTCGCCGACGCCGCCGTGGACCAACGCGATCGACAGCGACAGGCCGGCTCCGTAGGTCCGGAAGCTCTCGGCGACCTGCGCCGCGAGCTCGCGGGTGGGCACGAGCACCAGACACCGGACGGTGTTGGCTCGCGCCGGCCGGCCCGCGCCGGCCAGGTGCTGCAGGATCGGCAGCGCGAACGCCGCCGTCTTGCCGGTCCCCGTGCGCGCGCAGCCCAGCAGGTCGTGGCCTTCCAGCAGCGCCGGAATGGCCTGCGCCTGGATCGGCGTCGGCTCGGTGTAGCCCGCGTCGTGCACGGCACGCTCGAGGGCGGGAAGCAGTCCTAGGTCAGAGAAAGAAGTCAAAATGAAGCTCCAGAATGCGGTCGTTCCGCGAATAGACGGGGGACCACCGCTCAGTGTGATCCTCGGGGCGACTCCGCGAACGGGCCCATCGCCCGGATCTGTGTTCGGCGCGGTGGGCATCAGCCCGAGCCGCGCAGCGCTACCGGTTGACTTGCCGGAGAGCGCGTCGTCGGGACCCTGTCTAGCACAGGGCTTTCGCAATAGCTCTCTATTTCTCGTAGGCGTCGCGGTGCCGGAGCCACTCCATGGGATAGGACAGGCCCGCCTCGTCCCTGCCCTTGGGCACGAGGTCGAGCAACTGATAGGCAGGATTGAACGGATCGAGCCCGCGCGCGAAGCAGGCGTACGTGAGGAAGACGTCGCCCTTCTCGTCCCTGGCGAACACGCTCACGCCTGGGGCCTCCGACACCTGGAAGGCCTGCGTTCCGAAGTTGTAGAGCTTCGCCTTGGCCGCGATCTCGTCTGGCGTGAACGACACGCCGAAGTCGCGGTTGAAGTCGCTCCCCGCGGACGAGACCCACTTGAAGCGCCAGCCCATGCGCCGGCGGAACGCCTCGAGCCTGGCGTACGGCGAGATCGACACGGCGACCAGCGTCACGTCGCGCGCGGCGAGATGGGGCACGGTGCCGTCGTAGCCGTCCGCCCAGAACGAACAGCTCTTGCACGCGTCGGTCCAGTCGACCGGGTACATGAAGTGGTAGACGAGGAGCTGGCTGCGGCCGGCGAAGAGATCGGCGAGCGACTCCTTGCCGTCCGGACCCTCAAAGACGTACGTCTTCTCGACCCGCAGCCAGGGCAGCGCGCGGCGCTCGGCGGAAACGGCGTCGCGCGCGCGGGTCAGGTCCTTTTCGCGCGTCATCAGCTCGCGGCGCGCGGCCAGCCACTCCGCTCTCGAGACGACTCGATGCGCGTCGGCCATCGCTCCATCCTACTCCAAACCCGCCGCGCCGGTGTAGGCTCGAGCGATGGAGAACCGCACGACCAACCGGGCCTGGGTCTGCGCGGCGCTGATGCTCGCCGCGTGTGCGAGCACCGCGAAGTTGGAGGAGCAGGTCCTCGCCGCTTCTCCCGCGCCCGACTCGGGGTTCCTCGAGAACGCCGACAAGATGGCGCCGCACCCCGAGCGCGCGCCCTTCGACCGCATCTGGTGGGCGCCCGACTTCAGCTGGAGCCACTACGACAAGATGTACGTCGCGGCCGTCGACACCCACCACGTGCTCGGCATGAGCATCTGGGAGCAGATCAACATCCGCTCGATCGACGTGAAGCAGGACATCGCCGACATCGCGCTCGAATTCCACCAGGACGTCGAGAAGGCGTTCCAGGACGACCCCGCGCACCACTTCGAGATCCTCCAAGACCCCAAGCGGATCGACGACAAGACGATCGTGATCCAGCTCGCGCTGGTCGAGCTCGTTCCCAACAAGGCCGCGCTCGGTGTTCTAGGTACCGCGGCGTGGGCCGCGCCGCTGACGATCGGAATTCCCCTGGGCACGGTCGCCGCGTTCACGGACCAGGGCTCGATCTCGTTCGAAGGCCGCGCGCGCGACGGCGGCACGGGCGACGTCGTGGCGATGTGCGCGGACCGCGAGATCGGCCCGATGCGGGTCGTCGACTTCCGCAGCATGACCTGGTACGGGAGCGCCCGCGAGATCATCGACCAGTGGTCCAGTCAGCTGGTGGAGCTGGCCAACACGCCGCGCGACGTCCAGGTGAAGCACTCGGCGTACTTCACCCTCAGTCCGTGGTAGCAGCCGTCGTCGGTCCCCGCGCCTGGAACTGCTCGATCGCCGCGCGCGCGTTGAACAGCATGCGCTCCCGGCCGAGGCGATCGGCCAGGCCCGAGCGGCGCACCACCTCGAGCGCGTCGGGGTTCAGGCCGACCAGCCAGAACTCGAAGCCGCGTCCGCTGGACCGCTGCTCGCCCTCGATCAGCAGCTGCAGGGCCGAGTACTCGACGTCGTAGACGCGGCTCATGTCGAGCGCCACCACGCGCGGCTCGTACTGCGCGATCAACGCGTTGAGCTGGTCGGCCACGCTCTGCGCGTTCGCGAAGAACAGCCGTCCTTCGGGCCGCGCGATCAGGAGTCCTTCGAAGGTCTCGTCGTCGGGGTGCTCCGGCGAGAGCGGACGCAGCACGTCGGCTCCGCGCTTGCGGCCGATCGCGTACACGGCAGGACGCACCATCTGACTGGAGAGACCGAGCAGCGACGCGACGATCGCTACGACGATGCCGTTCAGCGTGCCGAACACCAGTACGCCCAGGCAAGCCACCAGCGCCCAGCGGTACTCCATCCACCGCACCCGGCGGATCGCCGCGAACTCCGCCGGCTGGATCAGGCCGACCGAGTAGACGATCACGACCGCGGCCAGAGTCGTGTTCGGCAGCAGGCCCAGGAGCTGCGCGAAGAGCAGCATGACGAGCGCGGCCGCGCCGGCCGTGGTGAGCGACGCCTTCTGCGTGCGGCCGCCGACCGACCGTACCACCGCGGTCTGCGAAGTGCCGCCGCCCGCGGGCATCGCGCCGAACAGCGCGCCGCCGAGGTTGGCGGCGCCGGTGGCGACGAGCTCCCGGCGGGCGTCGATCGGCGGGTCGCCGCGAGCGATGAAGGCACGTCCTGCGGCGATCGTCTCGGTGAAACTCATCAGCGCGATGCCGAGCGCACCGGGGATCAGCTGCCGCAGCATCGCCGGATCGGGGAGAGTGAGAGAGGGAAGTCCTCGAGGCACGTTCCCCACCGTCGAGACACCGAGGACGGAGAGGCCGAGGTACCACGAGGCTGCGATGCTCCCTCCCACGGCGACCAGCGGTGCCGGTGAATGGGGCCGCAGCCGGTCGAGGCCGATCAGCACCGCAAAGGTCGCGGCGCCCACGACCAGAGTGAGAACACTGGTGTCCGGGACGTGCCGCGCGAGCGACAGGGCGTCCTGGAAGAACCCGTGCTTCTCGATGTGGACCCCGAGCAGCTTCGGGACCTGATCGAGCACGATCACGAGCCCGATCCCCGCCTTGAAGCCCGTGAGCACCGGAGCCGAGATGAAGTCGGCGACGAAGCCGAGCCGGAGAACCGCGGCCAGGAGCAGCATCGCGCCGACGAGGGCCGTGAGCGTCGCGGTGGCGGTGAGCAGACGGCCAGGATCGCCGTCGGGCACGGCCAGTGAAAGCTCGGTGCCGGTGAGGATCGCCAGCGTCGTCGTGGAGCTAACGCTCAGCACCCGCGAGGAGCCGAGCAGCGCGTAGATCGTCATCGGCAGGAAGGCGGTGTAGAGCCCGACCGCGACCGGCAGGCCGGCCACCGTCGCGTAGGCCATCGCCTTGGGCAGGACGACGCTGGCTGCGGTGAGGCCCGCGACGACGTCGAGGCGAAGTGCGGGCGCGGGCTGGCTCACGGCTCAGCTCGTCCCGACCGGCGCGAAGTAGAACATCATCGCGATGATCACATACACGAGGACGAGCTGGGCGCCCTTGAACCAGTTCCCGCGTCCGTCGCTGGAAGTCACCGCGCCGATCAGCACCGCAAGGAAGAGCGAGCCGAGCTCGGCGCGGCCGAACTCCAGAGCCAGCGGCTGCGGCGCGACCGCGTAGCTGGCGAGCACCAGCACGGGCGCGACGAAGAGGGCGATCTGGATGCAGCTCCCGAAGGCGATCCCGAGGGTGAGGTCGAGCTTGTTCCGGCGCGCCGAGCTGACCGCCGACAGCATCTCGGCGGCGCCGCCCACGATCGCCACGATCACCAGGCCGATGAATGCCTGCGACATGCCGAGCGCTTCGCCCGTAGCCTCGGCCGCGCCCACGAGCATCTCGCTCATCCAGGCGGCAATGAGCGATCCGCCCAGAAGCGTCGCGACCGCACGCGGCGCGCTCCACGCCGTGCCTTCCTCGTGACTTGCCTCGTCCGAGCCCTCGCTCGCGAACGAGTCGGGGTGGGTCCGGAGCGAGAACAAGAGATACAGCGCGTACGCAGCCAGCAGCAAGAGCGCCAGCGACGTGTTGAGGGCGCGCACGTGGGGCAGGAACTCCTCCGCCGCAAAGAACCGCCCGAACGCGCTCGGCACGATCAGGCTGATCACGGCGAGCAGCATCATCGAGCTGTACACGCGCGCGGCCCGGGGGTTGTACACCTGGTCGTGCTGCCGGAGCCCGCCGAGAAACAGCGACAGGCCCAGTGAAAGCAGGAGGTTCGCGAGCACCGCGCCGATGATCGACGCGCGGACCATGTCGAGCAGCCCCGAGCGCAGCGCGACGACGGCGATGATCAGCTCCGGCGCATTTCCGAAGGTGGCGTTGAGGAGACCGCCGATGGCGTCGCCCGTGCGCGCGGCGATCTGCTCGGTCGCCTCGACGATCAGGTGCGCGGCCGGGACGATTGCGAGCGCCGCGGCGAAGAACACGAGCGGCGCCGGCGCTCCCGCCTCCTCGAGCGCGAACGCAGCCGGCGCGAACAGGAAGAGCCACTGAATCGAAGGACGCAGCAGCGCCGAGAGGGCGGACTCGCTCACGCTGGGCGCCATCATGCCCCAGAATCCTTGGCCGTTCTTCAAACCTCCGCGCCGCGGGAGAATCGAGCCCCACAGGGAGCGAGCGACTCGGCACGGCGCTTGCTCCAGCCCGGTGCGTGAGGGCTCTGTACGCGCTCGCGCTCGCAATCGCGCTGACCGGCTGCGCGAGCCTGCGCGGCGCGGAAGAGAAGGCACTGGCCGCGGATCCCGCGCCGAACGCGGGCTTCGTCGCGCAGCCCGAGAAGCTCGAGCCGCAGAGCGACGGCATGCCGTTCGAGCGGATGTGGCTCTCGCCCGAGCGCGACTGGTCGCAGTACCCGAAGCTCTACGTAGCGGTCGTCGACGTCCACCACGTGCTCGAGATGAGCTGGTGGGACAAGCTGAACATCCGGAAGAGCAAGGTGGAGTACGACCTCGTGGTCGTCGCCAACGAGCTGCGCGACGACCTGATCGAGGCGTTCCGCGACGACGCGCGTCACCACTTCCAGATCGTCCTGGACCCCGCGGAGGTCGACGCCGACACGGCGCAGCTAGAGGTCGCGCTCGTCGAGCTCGTGCCGAACAAGGCGCTGCTCGGCGTCCTCGGGCTCGCGGCCTGGGGCGCGCCGCTCGAGATCGGCGTCCCCGTCGCAACTGCGACCGCGTTCATCGCCCACGGCGCCGTCGCCATGGAGGCGCGTGTGCGCGACGGCAAGACGGGCGAGGTGATCGCGACCTTCGCGGACCGCGAGACGGGCAAGATGCGCGTGATCGACCTGCGCTCACTCACCTGGTACGGAAACGCGCTCGAGGACTTCCGCGGCTGGGCGAACGGGTTCGTCGCGCTGGCCAACGCCGAGCGCCCCGAGCAGGTGCGGCACTCCGCCTACTTCACCCTCATGCCGTGGTGACGTGTAGGATGCGGCGATGCCGAAACTCATCGTCGCCTTGCTCCTGGGCGCAGCGCTCGCCGCCGCCGGTTGCGCGAGCACCGAGAAGATGGAGGCCGAGGTCATCGAGGCGCCGCCTGCGCCCGACGCCGGCTTCCTGAACGACGCGAACCAGATGAAGCCCGAGCTCGAGCGGGCGCCGTTCAACCGGATGTGGATCGCCTCCGACGCGGACTTCAACCGCTACACCAAGGTGTACGTCGCCGCGGTCGACACGCATCACGTGCTGGCGATGACGCTCTGGCAGGAGTGAACCTGCGCCAGTACGACGTCAAGAAGGACATCGCAGACCTCGCGGTGGAGTTCCACGACGACCTGGTGAAGGCGTTCCGCGACGATCCCAAACACCACTTCCAGATCGTCGACGACGTGAAGCAGATCGACGCGCAGACGCTGCTGGTCGAGGCGGCGCTGGTCGAGCTCGTGCCCAGCAAGGCCTGGCTCGGCGTGCTGGGCACGGCAGCCTGGGCCGCGCCGGTCGTCGTCGGCGTACCGCTCGGCACCGCTGCCGCGTTCGCCGACACGGGCTACGTCTCGATGGAGGTCCGGATGCGCGGCGGGGACAGCGGTACCGTGCTCTTCCGAGCGGCGGATCGCGAGAGCGGCCCGATGCGCGTCATCGACGCTCGCTCCATGACCTGGTACGGCAACACCCACGAGGTCCTCGGCCAATGGTCGGACGAGCTCGTCCAATTCACCAATGCCGCGCCGGGCGAGCAGGTGAAGCACTCGGCGGATTTCACGCTCAGCCCGTGGTGACGTAGCACTCGAGCTTCGGCCGCGACATCTCCTCGCGGAAGCGGTCGAAGGTCCACGGCCAGCTCGCGGGGATGCCGCGGTGGTCGAGGTACCAGCTCTTGCAGCCGGTGCTCCAGATGCTGCTCTTCGCGGCGTCGGTGCGCGCGGC
This sequence comes from uncultured delta proteobacterium, assembly GCA_963707945.1. Lineage (GTDB taxonomy): Bacteria > Myxococcota_A > UBA9160 > SZUA-336 > SZUA-336 > VGRW01. The sequence goes on along the minus strand of CAVPRM010000002.1, from coordinate 2,523,733 downwards.
GTCGAACGCGGCGGTCGCGCCCGCGCTGGGCGCCACCGCGCGGCAGCGGCCGGCGTGGATCAGCTCCACGAGCTGGAGAATGTAGGCGATCTGCAGCTCGGCCACTTCGATCAGCGAGAAGTTCCCCACCGGCCCGTTGGGGCCGTTCAGCATGAACAGGTTCGGGAAGCCGGGGATGGAGATCGACAAGTACGCGATCGGCCGCTCGGCCCAGACGTCGTCGAGGCTCGCGCCGTCCTGGCCGACGACCCGGGTCGGCCGGATGAAGCGGTCGGCGCGGAAGCCGGTGGCGAGCACCAGCACGTCGAGCTCGTGCAGCCGGCCGTCGGCGGTGCGCACGCCTTTCGGCTCGATCCGCTCGATCGGCGAGGTGACGAGCTCCGCGTTCGGGCGCTGGATGGCTTCGTAGAAGTCGGGCGAGATGACCAGCCGCTTGCACGCCGCGCGGTAGCTCGGCCGGAGCCTCTCGCGCAGCGCCGGATCGCGCACGCTGGTCTCGAGGTTCAGCCGGCACTGCTCCTCGATCATCTTCATCTGCGGCGAGCTCGCGTCGACCACCGCGTTCGAGAAGCCGTCGGAGAAGACCTGCGACATGACGCTGCGCATGGTGGCGATCCCGGCCGGGTCGCGGCGGAAGCCGTCGCGTTCCTCCTCGGTGTAGGCCGGGTTCGCCTGCGGCATGATCCACTGCGCCGTTCGCTGGAACAGCGCGTATTTTGCCGCGCGCGGAACGACCGCCGACGTGATCTGCGTCGCCGTCGAGCCCGTGCCGATCACCCCCACGCGCGCGCCATCGACCCGGGCCGAGTGGTCCCAGCGCGCGCTGTGGAAGAGCTTGCCCGCGAACGTCTCCGCGCCCGGGAAGTCCGGAACGTTCGGGTGGTGCAGCACGCCGGTCGCCGCGATCACCACGTCCACGGTGTCGCGCCGACCGTTCGCGGTCTCGAGCTGCCAGCGCCCGCCGCGCCACTCGCAGCGCACGACCTCGGCGCCGTAGCGGATCCGCGCATCGACGCCGTGCCTGCGCGCGACCCCCTCGAAGTAGCCGTAGATCTCCTGCCCGGGCGAGAAGTGGTGGCTCCACTCGGGGTTTGGCGCGAAGGAGTAGCTGTACAGGTGTGACGGCACGTCGCACGCGATCCCCGGGTAGGTGTTCTCGCGCCAAGTCCCGCCGAGCCGCTCCGCCTTCTCGTAGATCGTGAAGTCGTCGTAGCCGGCCCCGCGGAGCTTGATGGCCGCAAGGATCCCGGACATGCCCGCACCGATGATGGCGAATCGCATGGACCCAATCCTAGCCGAGTTGTGCTCGCAGGTTCTGCCGTGCGACAACCGGTGCATGAGCTTGCCGGGACGTCTCCTCGAGGTGAACGGAATCCGCCTGCACGTGCACGAGCAGGGGAAGGGCGCGCCCGTCCTGCTGCTGCACGGCTTCCCCGACTCGTCGAGCCTGTGGCGCCACCAGGTGCCGGCGCTGGTCGCCGCCGGCTACCGCGTGATCGCACCCGACCTGCGCGGCTTCGGCGCGTCCGACAAGCCGGCCGCGGTCGACGCGTACGTCATTCCGACACTCCTCGGTGACGCCGTCGGCCTGCTGGACGCGCTCGCCATCCCCCGTTGCCACGTCGTCTGCCACGACTGGGGGGCGGCGCTCGGCTGGGGGCTGGCCATGTTCATGCCCGACCGGGTCGACCGCTTCGTCGCGCTCTCGGTCGGCCACTTCGGCTCGTTCTTCGACGCCGGCCTCGAGCAGCGCGAGAAGAGCTGGTACATGCTCTATTTCCAGTACGAGGGCATCGCCGAGGACGCGCTGCGCGAGAACGACTGGAAGCTGTTCCGCGACTGGACGCGCAACCACCCCGAGCTCGCGACCTGGATCCCCGATCTCTCGCGCCCCGGCGCGCTCACCGCGGCGCTGAACTGGTACCGCGCGAACGTGAACCCCGCGCGGCCGGGGCTCGCAGGCATGGAGTTCCCACCGGTGAAGGCGCCGACCCTCGGCGTGTGGAGCACGGGCGACGCCTACCTCACGGAGCCGCAGATGACCGCGTCGAAGAAGTTCATCGGCGGCGAGTGGCGGTACGAGCGGGTCGACGGCGCGAGCCACTGGCTCATGCTCGACCAGCCCGAGCGGGTGAACCAGCTGCTGCTGGAGTGGCTCCGCGCTAGGTAGCGGCGTGGAAGGCACGCAGCCGAGAGAGAAAGCGCTCGGGCTCGACCCGGTGCAGCCAGTGACCGAGGCCGGGCCACACTTCGACCTGCGCGCTCGGGATGAGCTTGCGCAGCCAGCTCTCGTAGTCCGCGCCCGGGTCGTCGCCGTGCAAGGACAGATAGGGCGCGCGGACCTGAGAGAGGAGCGGCGCGAGCTGGGCGGTGACCGCCTCCTCGGTCGCGTCGACGAGCGGCAGCCAGAGCCCGAGCACGACCGGCCGGCGCTCCTCGACGCGATAGGAACGCAAACCGTCGCGGACGCCCTTGGGCAGCCGCGGGCCGCCCAGCTCCTCCATCTCGGCATTGAGTGTGGCCGTGAATTCGGGCCCTTCGAGCCGCGCCGCGATTGCGCGCACGCGCTCGATGAACGGGCCGAGCCGCAGCGACTGGTCGACGTTCACGATCGATCGCGCGGGCACGAGCCCGCCGAGCAAGGTCGCCGTGAGGCCGCCCAGCGAGTGTCCGACGATGTGCGGGCGCTCGAGCGCGAGCGCCTGCACGAGCTGTGCGACCGGCTCCAGCAGCGTCTGCGCGGAGTACGCGGGCAGCGGCGACGACTCGCCGTGGCCGGGCAAGTCCATCCGGACCACGCGCGCGCTGCGGGTCAGCTCCGGCACGAACACGTCCCAGGCGTGGTGGTCCTCGGTGATGCCGTGGATCAGCACGATCGGCTCGCCCGAGCCCTCGTCGCGGTACGCGACCGACACCCCGCTCCCGAGCTCGCACCGTTCCAGGTCGCCCGCCATCCCGCGCCTCAGAACACGCGCAGCATGACGGTGCGCTCGATCGGCGCGGTGTCGGCGGGCTCGCCCTTCTCGGCGGCGCGCAGCATGCGCAGCATCTCGGGGCCCATCAGGTCGAGCGCGGTCGAGCGGAACGACTCGCCGCCCAGCTCGCGGATCCGGCGCGTCTGCGCGCGCAGGATCTCGACGTCCTGACCCAGGATGGTGTCGAGCGTCTTCTCGATGATCGGCCCCATCTCGCCGCGCCGCTCGACCGGCACCTTCCAGCACGAGACCAGCCAGAAGCGGGTTCGGACGTCGCCGATCGGCGTGTGCGGCAGCGTGTTGATCAGGTGCCGCCCGCTCGACGTCTTGTACTCGACCTGCGCTAGCGACGGCAGGAAGAAGCGGTCCCAGTGCTCGGACAGGATCGGCTGGCCGTCGGGCTCGTGGGTCGGGCCCGAGAGCGGCGGCTCGCCCTTGTACTCGACCTCGATCCCGCCTGGGATGCGCCGGCGAACCGCTTCGATCTCGCGCGAGACCTTCCCGCGGAAGTCGCCGCGGTGCACGAACGCGGTGTGCGGCACGTCGAGCGCGTTCTCGAGCGCTGCGTGCATGGTGCACTCCACGTCGTACTCGCGAATCACCACGAAATACTCCGGGTCGTCGATCCGCGGAATCCGCATCGGCGCGCCGACCGGCTCCGCGTCCGCACGCGCCCAGATCCAGACGAAGCCGTCCGATTCGCGGGCCGCGAAGGCGGGCACGCTGCGACCCGCAGCGGTGTCGCGCTCGAGCAGCCCCGGCACCTCCCGGCACGCGCCGGTGCCGTCGAAGCGCCAGCCGTGGTAGGGGCAGGCGAGGTGGCCCGCCTCGTCGACCCGGCCGAGGGAGAGCGGGGCGTTCCGGTGTGCGCAGCGGTCGAGCAGCGCGCCCACCCGCCCCGCGCCGTCGCGGAACAGCACCACGGGCGCGTCGAAGATCGTCCGCGCGATCGGCCCGTCGCGGAGGTCGTCGCCGCGGCAGGCGGCGTACCAGGCGTCGAGGACGCGGGCGGTGGAGTAGCGGCCGGTGGCGAGCTCGCTCATCCGACAAGCTTAAATCACGGGACGCGCAGGCGCTCGGCGAGGATCGGGGACCGTTTCGGCTTCGCGCGATGCGGCCGTTGCCAGCCACTGGCCCCGGGATCACAATTGGCGCGCATGCCCGAAACCCTTCCCGAGGAGCGCCGCCTCCTCGCGATCATGTTTACGGACGTGGTGGGTTACTCGGCACTCACCGAACGCGACGAGGCTGCTGCGGCGCACGCGCGCGATCGGCACCGTGCATGAAGCGATTGTTGCGCTACTCCGCGATCGCCATCGGCGTACTGGTCGCTCTCTTGTTCGGAACCGCGGTCGTTGCGCGCTACTTCGCCGACGGGCCGATGGGTCCCTTGTCGGGCGGTCCGCTGCGCGCGGGCGAGCTCGTGACCGCGCCCGTCAGCGATTGGTCGTTTGCGGAGGGGAAGGTCGTCGAGCTCGAGCTCGCCGCAACCGGGCAGTCGAGGACGACCGGCTCCCTCGTGTACGACGGCCAGTTCTACATCCCGTGCGATCTCGGCTTCGTCTGGCGCCGACTCCCGAGCGCCGCCATGCGCGGAATTGCCTCCATCCTCTGGGCCGTCAAGCACTGGCACGAGGACGCCGTGCGCGACGGCCGGGCGGTCGTCCGGATCGACGGCAAGCGCTACGAGGGGAAGCTCGTTCGCGTCACCGATCCGGAGCTCCTGGCCAAGCTGCGCGCGATCATGCAGGAGAAGGCCGCGAAGTACATGCACACGACCCTGACCGACGCCCCACCCGACACCGAGGCCATCTGGTTCTTCCGGCTGGACCCGCGCTGAACCCGGACCGCCCATCGGTGTATCGTTCCGTCAGAAGAACGAGGAGAAGCCATGGCCGGTCTAGAGACGACCCCCGAAATGTTCGACCTCCGGATGTCCGAGAGCGTCAGGCCGCTGCTCGAGAAGGTGAAGGCCTTCATCAAGAACGAGGTGGACCCCATCACCGTCGAGTTCTTCCGGCTGGGCGCCAACCGCGCCGACCGCTGGTCGTGGGCGCCGGGTCAGCTCGAGCTGCTCGACTCCGTGAAGCGGAAGGCGAAGGCCGAAGGGCTCTGGAACTTCTTCCTCCCCGACGCCAACACCGGCGAGGGGCTCAAGAACCTCGACTACGCCTACATCGCGGCCGAACTGGGGAAGAGCCCGCTGGCCTCGGAGTCCCTCAACTGCTCCGCGCCCGACACGGGCAACATGGAAGTGATCGAGCGGGTCGGAACCCCCGAGCAGAAGAAGCGCTGGCTCGAGCCGCTGCTGAGCGGCGAGATCCGCTCCGCCTACGCGATGACCGAGCCCGATCTCGCGTCGTCGGACGCGAAGAACATCTCGTGCCGCGCGGTGCTCGAAGGCGACCAGTGGGTGATCAACGGCGAGAAGTACTACATCTCGGGCGTCGGCGACCCGCGCTGCAAGATCATGATCGTGATGGTGCAGACGAACCCCGATGCGGCGCCGCACCTGCGCCAGTCGCAGATCCTGGTGCCGACCGACACGCCGGGCTTCGAGATCCTCGGCCCCATGCACGTGTTCGGGAAGGACGACGCGCCGCACGGCCACATGCACATCCGCTTCACCAATTGCCGCGTGCCGAAGGCGAACCTCCTGCTCGGCGAGGGCCGCGGCTTCGAGATCTCGCAGGTGCGGCTCGGCCCCGGCCGGATCCACCACTGCATGCGCTCGATCGGCGCGGCGGAGCGGGCGATCGAGCTGATGGCCAAGCGCGGTCTCACCCGCGAGGCGTTCGGCCGCCGGCTCGCCTACCTGGGCAAGAACACCGAGGTGATCGCCAAGGCGCGGATCGAGATCGAGGCCATGCGCATGATGGTGCTGAAGGCCGCGAAGGCCATGGACGTGCTGGGCAACGCCCAGGCGCGCGTGTGGGTCTCCGCGGTGAAGGCCATGGTGCCCGAGCGCGTGTGCAAGATCATCGACGAAGCGATCCAGATCCACGGCGCGACGGGCGTGTCGCAGTGGACGCCGCTCGCCGACATGTACGCGAGCCAGCGCACGCTGCGCCTCGCCGACGGCCCGGACGAGGTGCACTGGTTCGTCGTCGGCCGCGCGGAGCTCGCGCGCTGGGTCGAAGAGGGCGCGAGCAAGTACGACCCGAAGACGGCCTACCTGTCGACCAAGCCGCCCGAGGGCAAGGTCTTCAGCGGACCGTGAACGCCGCGGTCGGCGTTCCTTCGTCGAGCTCCTCTTCGGATTGCGGCGGAGCGCAGAGCACGAGGGCCAGCGCTAGCAGGAGCGAGGCGAGCAGCACGAGTGCGAGCGCCGTGCCGAGCCCGCGCGCTTCGAGCAGCGAAGGCAGGTAGGGAGCCGGTCCGACTTCAGCGCGCGGCGGTGCGATGCGCTCCATCTGCGCCGACAGCTCGTCCAGCACGGGCTGCGGATCGGCGCCGGCGAGGAGCAGCGGGATCGCGCGGTCGAGCGCCGCGATCGCCGCGCCGCGTTTCCGTCGCTGCTGGTGCACCGCCAGGCCGACCAGCGCGCACGCCAAGAAGAACGCGGCGGCGCTCGCGAGCGCCAGCGGCCATCCCAGCGCGGAGTCGTCGAACGAGAGGTCCCACAGCGGATCGAGCGCTAGCAGCACGCCGACGAAGATCGTCAGGGCGACGGCGAGCACACCGAACGCGACCTGGCGGCTGAACGCGTGCAGGCGCGCGAGGTGATCGGTGCGCAGCGCACGGAGCTCATCGACCCAGCGAAGTGAGGCGTCGTCCGGAGCCATCGCGATCGGGAATGTGACACACTGGCCGGCGCGGGGGTGATCCGTGGACGTGCTGCGAACTCCAGAGTCCTCCTTCGCGGGCATCGCCGACTACCCCTGGCCGCCGCGCTACGTCGAGCTCGAGCCCGGGCTGCGCATGGCCTACGTCGACACCGGACCACGCAGCGCGCGCGAGACGCTGCTCCTGCTCCACGGCGAGCCGATGTGGGGCTACCTGTACCGGAAGATGATCGGCCCGCTCGAGGCGGCCGGCTTCCGTGTGGTCGTGCCGGACCTGATCGGCTTCGGCCGTTCGGACAAGCCGACGGACCCGGCCGCCTACTCGTACTCGCAGCACGTCGCCTGGGTGACGCGGCTGGTCGAAGCGCTCGACCTGCGCGACGTCACCTTGTTCGGTCAGGACTGGGGCGGGCTGCTCGGCTCGCGCGTCGCCGCGGAGAACGAGAGCCGCTTCGCGCGCGTGGTGTTCTCGAACACGGCGCTGCCCAGCAAGCGCGGCGCCCGGCATTCCCAACCTGCGGCCGCAGGAGCGCCTCGCGCCCGAGACGCTGAAGGCGATGCTCGGCCTCGACTGGCGCGACACGATCGGCGCCGACGACCGCATCGACCCGGACAAGGTGCACGCGCTGGTTCGCGCGGGCGCGCCGCTCTACTTCCTCGTCTGGCGCGTGTACAGCCAGGAGGTCCGCGAGCTCGTTCCCTCGAAGATCGTGCCGGGCTGGTGCCTGAAGCCGCTCTCGAAGGAGGTGCTCGCCGCCTACGACGCGCCGTTCCCGACGCAGGAGTACGTCGCGGGCGCGCGCCGCTTCCCGCTGCTCGTTCCGATCACCACCGACGACCCGGAGCGCGACAAGTGCGAAGCCGCGTGGGACGTGTACCGGCGCTGGCAGAAGCCCGTCCTTACGCTGTGGGGCGACCGCTGTCCCTTCACGCACTGGGAGCTGGGCCGCGCGTTCCAGAGCCAGATTCCGGGCGCGCAGCTGCCGGGAATCGAGCACAAGGTCTTCGCGGCGAGCCACTTCAGCCAGGAGGACGTCGGGCCCGAGCTCGCCGCCGAGATCGTTTCGTTCGTTCGTCAGTTCGGCCAGTAGATGTACTGGTCGTCCGGCGCGTCGGGCTCGAGCAGCGTCTTGTCGATGTTCACCGGCATCTCCGCCAGCGACGGCCAGGCGGGCGGCGCCTGCTCGGCGTCGTGCGCGGCGAGCAGTGCGCGCAGCTCGGCGACCTTCCCGGGCTCGCTCGCGGCGAGGTCGTGCTGCTCGGTCGGATCGGTGTTGAGATCGAAGAGCCACGCATCGTTCGACGCGCGCTCGCTCACCTGAAGCTTCCAGCCGTCGGCCAGCACCACCCGGTAGTGGCCCGAGCGCCAGAAGAGCTGGCGGTGGGGCGGTCCCTCGCGCTCGCCGCGCACGTAGGGCACGAGATCCACCCCGTCGATCGGGCGGTCCGCGGGCAGCGGCACGCCGGCCGCCGCGGCGGCGGTCGCGAAGATGTCGAAGCCGTGCACCGGAGCGGTGTAGGCCTGGCCGGCCGCGACCTGCTTCGGCCAGCGCAGGAAGTAGGGCACGTGAATGCCGCCCTCGAAGAAGGTGATCTTCCAGCCTCGGAACGGCTGGTTCACCGCCGGCAGGCCGATGTAGTTGGGCGCGCCGTTGTCGGAGGTGAAGAAGACGAGCGTGTTGTCTTCGAGCCCGTTCGCGCGCAGGGCGTCGAGCACGCGGCCCACGCCGCGGTCGAGCGCGCGGATCATCGCCGCGTAGACGCGCATGCGCGGATCCTCGATCTGCGACAGTGCTTCGTAGTCGGCCTTCGTCGCCTGCAGCGGGATGTGCGGCGCCCAGTACGCGAGGTAGAGCAGGAACGGGCGGTCCTTGTTGGCCTCGATCACCTTCACCGCCTCGTCGGTGTAGTAGTCGGTGAGGTAGCCGCGCGGCTCGAACGCCTTGCCGTCGTTGAACGACGCGGCGTACTTGATCGCGGCCCACAGGAAGCGGTCGATCGGATCGAAGTCCTGTCGCGAGTTCACGACGTTCGGGTCGTCCACCGGCAGGTACAGCCCGCTCGCCATCAAGAGGCTCTCGTCGAAGCCCTGCGCGTGGGCCGACATGCCGTTCACCCCGCCGAGGTGCCACTTGCCGATGTGCACGGTGTGGTACCCGGCCGGCTTCACGAGCTCGGCGATCGTAATCTCGGACGCGGGCATGCCCATCTCGTTGAACGGCAGCGGGCTGCCGCCGTCGGTCCGGACCGGGAAGCGCGTCCGGCCGGGCATGCCGCGCGCGATGTACGGCAGCATCGTGGTCATGCTGGCCGGGGTCGGCGTGAACTCGAAGCCGAAGCGGGTCGCGTAGCGCCCCGACATGACCGAGGCGCGCGACGGCGCGCAGGTGCCGTTCGCGGAGTAGCCCCCCAGGAAGCGCACGCCGTCGCGGGCGATCGAGTCGATGTGCGGCGTCGGCGCGCGCCCGCCCGCCACACCGCCCCCGCCGAACGTCAGATCGTTCCAGCCCAGGTCGTCGGCCAGGATGATCACGATGTTGGGCGGGCGTTCGCTCGGCGCGCGGCCCGCGGGATCCGCGCCCGTCTCCCAGACGATGGGGACGTTCGGACCCACCGGCAGCGCGCGGTCGGCCGCGAAGCCGACCACGGCGAGCATGATCTCGTTCTGGAAGCGCCAGGCGAGCGCGCCGGCCAGCACCAGAACGGCGACGACTGACAGCGCGACCCTGCGGAACATGCCCGCAGTATGGGCGAAAGCCCGGTGTCAGGTCTGCCGGCGCAGCCGCTCGGTCAGGACGCGCATCACCTGCAGGGCGAAGAAGGGCGTCTGCTGGACCATGAACTGGAACTGCTTCTCGTCGATCGGGACGAGCAGGCACGGCGTTCGCGCGACGGCGCTGGCGCTGCGCGGGCGGTGGTCGATGAGCGCCAGCTCGCCGATCACGCCGCCCTCGCCGGTGCGTTCGATGACCCGGTCGCCGACGCGGATCTCGACCTCGCCCTCGACCACCGCGTACATCAGGTCACCGGGCTCGCCCTCGCGAAAGATCACTGCATCGGGCGCGTAGCGCAGCCCGTTCTCGACGTGCCGGAAGACTTCGATCTTGGCCAACGCCGGAACGATGGCACGGATCTCCCGAGGAGCCCGGCGACGTTGCGGCGAAGTTTCAGCGTGGCCGAGGCGCTTCCAGCGCCAGCGGTTCTCGCGCGGTCAGGTCGAGCCTTGCCGCCTGACCCCAGTCTCAGGTCTGCCAGCGCAGTCGTTCGGTGAGAAAGTGTCTTGCGCCGCTTCGAGCGGTGGTGGGATCATGGTCGCGGCCATTTAGCGGCCGCTGACCGCGACTGCTCGGATCGCAGAGACCGCCGCTTCCCACGCGCCTTCGTGACAGACGCCGCTGATCTCCGCGTCCTCGTAGCCAGCGAGCGCGGCGTCGACGCAGGCCTTGCGCACGGCTTCGGCGAGCTCGCGCGCCGGAGGGTCCCGCGCTCTCTGCGTCGCGGGTGAACGCCTTGCCGCACTGCCGGCACGCGGTCGGCGCGTGCTCCGACCAGCCGGGGCGGCCCTGCGTCCAGCGCCCGCAGCTCGCGCACTTGCGCGCGCGATCGTGATCGGCGGCGAGCGTGAACTCGCTGAAGCCGCCCTCGATGCACCAGCGCCGGAAGCCGGGCATCAAGGTCGTGCGGTGGAACTCGTTCGCGACCCAGCGCGCGACGGCCTCGCCGTCGGTCCAGTAGGTCGTGAACAGGTAGCGGCGCTCGGCGGGCCGCTCCCAGACGGTGGCTTCGAGGCAGCCCTCGACCGCGCGTGTCTCCGCGAGCGTTCGCTCCAGGTGGCCGCGGAGCTCCGCGTCTCCCGTTTCCGAGCAGCCGAACTCGGCCAGCACGAGCAGCGGTGTCGTCATCCCCGGATGCTATTCCAATTGCGTTCCGAGCGGCGGCTTGCCCAAGATGAGCATCATGAAGGTCGTGCGCCAGTTCCTGGTCAACGCGCTGATCGGCGGCGTGCTCGTGGTGTTGCCGATCTATCTGGCGGTGTTGCTCCTGCTCAAGGGCGCGCAGTCCGCAGCCAAACTGGTTGCGCCGTTCACGATGCTGCTTCCGGAGTGGCTGCCCGCCGAGAATTTCCTGTCTCTGCTGCTGGTGCTGACGGTGTGCTTCCTGATCGGGATCGCGGTCCGCACGCGCGTGGGCACGGCGCTCCGCGAGCGTGCCGAGGGAGCCGTGTTCGAGCGAATACCGGGATACACGCTGCTGCGGAGTCTGACCCAGCAGGTCGCAGGGGAAGGCCGGGAAAACGTCTGGAAGCCGGCGCTGGCAGAGATCGAGGATGCGCTCGTTCCGGCCTTCATCATCGAGGAGGTCGACGACGGCCGCTTCACCATCTTCGTCCCCTCGGTCCCGACGCCCTTCGCGGGAGCCGTCTACGTGCTGGCCCGCGAGCGCGTCCATCCGCTGGACGTTCCGTTCACTCAGGCGATCAAGGCCATCTCTCGCTGGGGATCGGGCTCGAAGGAGCTGGTGGCGGCGATGAAGAAGCCAGACCACTGAGGCGGCGCCGCTTACTCAGTGGCAAGAGGGGTCCACAGCCAGTGCGAACGCTCCCCCGGAGGGCTACCGCGTGCGCTCCGCGTGATAGACGATCCGGTCGGGCGACGGGCGCTCGCTGCGCAAGCGCTCCTTCCCGCCGGAGATGACGCGCGAGGTGTACTCGATGAAGCCCTGCGTCGCGAAGCGCGAGACCTCGGGGAACTCCGCGGCGTCGTCGATCGTGATGCGGAACAGGCCGTGCTCGGCGCCGGCCTCGAAGGTCCAGCGGGTGAAGTTGTAGAGCACCGCGGCCATGGTCGTGACGATCTTGCCGACCCGGTCTCCCCACGTCTCGGTCGAGGCCTGGAACTGGCGGTAGAGTCCGGCCTTGTGCAGTCGCTCCCCCGAGCGCACGCCGCGCCCGTGCAGGTAGAGCTCCGGACGGCCGTTCGCCTCGAGCTCGACGAGGATCTCGATGATCCGCGCGTAGGTGACGATCGGCACCCAGGTCGTCGCGGCGAGCTGCTTGTCGAGATAGCGCAGGTCGTCCGCCTCCAGGCGAGCTTCGACCTGAAGGCGCGAGATGCGTCCTGCTTGGATCAGCCGCGCCAGGTCGTCCGACGCGGACTGGAAGCCGGTGGCCTTGATCGAGGGGATCTGAGCCATCGGTCGCTGCATCGACCGGACCAAGAAGCGAGTTGAGACGCGCTAGACTGGTGTCGCGATGACATACGCGGGCGACCGCCGGATGCTCGATGCCGACAGCCACCTGATGGAGTGGCCGACGTTCCTGAGCGACCACGCGCCGCGCGAGATCGCGGCGCGGCTGCCGAAGGTCGTCCCGGACCTCGGCCCGTGGGCGGAGCGCAAGGCGCGCTCCGTCGAAGCGCTGGTCGAGCTGGGCGGCGAGCTCCTGCGCAAGGGACCGAAGTGGAACGACGCGCTCGGCGCGGCCGACCCGGCCGAGCGCGCGACGGCGCTCGACCTGCTCGGCTTCGAGCGCCAGGTCGTCTACTCGTCGTTCTGCGCGAAGCTCTTCGACGTCGCCGACGCCGAGCTCCGCTACGCGGCCTACCGAGCGCACAACCGCGCGATGGCCGCGTTCTGCGGGCAGGACCCGCGGCTCTGTGGCGTGGCGCTCTGCGACCTCGACGGCGGCGAGCGCTCGCTCGCGGAGCTCGACGCCGCGCTCGAGCTCGGCCTCGGCCAGGTCTGGATCCCCGCGCGCGCGCCGGCCGGCCGTTCGCCCGGACATCCCGCGCACGACGCGTTCTGGGCGCGGCTCGCCGGGCGCGGCGTGCCGTTCGTGCTGCACGTCGGCAGCGGCGCGTTCTCGGTCGGCGACGCGTGGCTCGACGACGGCGTGAGCGAGCCCGTCGAAGTGGGCAACCGGCCCGAGGTGATCGGCTCCAAGGACCTCCTCGTGATCTACCAGCCGATCGAGCGCTTCCTCTCGATGCTGGTGCTCGACGGCGTGCTCGAGCGCCACCGAACGCTGCGCGGCGGCGCGATCGAAGTCGGCGCCGGCTGGGTGCCCGACATGCTCCGCCGACTCGACCACGCGGTCGCGATCTGGAGCAAGTCCGAGCCCGCGCTGCGCGGCTTCGAGCGTACGCCCAGCGAGCAGGCCGCCGCGCAGCTCCGCTTCACGCCGTACCCGTTCGAGGACGTGGGTCTGCTCTGCCGCGAGTCGAACCCGTGCCTGTACATGTTCTCGTCGGACTACCCGCACGCGGAGGGCGGGCGCGATCCGGTCGCGCGCTTCGACCGGTCGCTGAACGGGCACTCGCCCGAGGTCATCGCGGGTTTCTACGCCGGAAACGCAGCGGCGTGGCTCGCGCCAGCGCGCGCATGATTCGCCGAAGCGTCCCGGAGCGAGCGATCTCCGCTTGGATCGCGCTTGCGGCGACGGTTCTATCGGTCGGCACTGCTCGGGCGTATGAGGAGCTCGACATGGTCGCGGTCGCGGCCGAGGCCGACCGGCTCGGCGAGGCTGGCTTCGTACAGATGCTCGCGCGCGAGCGGCGCGTCGCCGAGATCGCCATCCGCGTCCGACGCGCGGGGGTCCCACTCTGCGGCGAGCACATCGCGCCGATCCTGGGCCTGCAGGTCACGACCATCGAGGGCATGTCGTTCGCACACATCAACGCGGCGATCCGGCTCCTCGGCACGAGTGACGACGTCCACGTGGCGTGGTCGCGCCGGGAACCGCGGGCGGCGGCGGGATTGGCCCGGGCGACGTGCAGCTCGGCATGACGGCGCGCACTCGGGTCTGGTCCACGAGGAGTTCCACGGTCGCGAGTTCGCGCGCCGCGGCGGACCGTTCGAAATGGTGCAGCTGTGGGTGAACCTGCCGGCGAAGGACAAGAGCGCCGCGTCCAGGCTACCAGCCGAGAGATCCCGGCCGTCGCTGTCCCGAATGCGAGCCTCCAGACGTCGCCGTGCCGTGCGCGTGATCGCGGCGCGCTCGCCATCGTCGGGGCTCCGCGTGGATGTCCGGCGATCGAGGTCGAGGACCTGCGCCTCGCGAGCGCGGAGCCTCTGAGTCGCGCTGCCGGACGGGTACCACCGGCGTCGTCGCCCCGCGGCGTGCCGCGCGACGGTCCGCCGGATCCGCAAGCCGAGGCGCAGACTCGACCGCGCGGGCGATGGCTCGGTGCGCGAGATCTCGAGCTGGCTTCGCCGGGGCGGACCCAGGACGCGGACGTGCTCGAGCCGTCCGCTCGGGCCGGCGACCGCAATCGTCCGTCGGAGGCGAACTGGCCGGGCTGCGAGAGCGGCTTCGAGCTGCGCAGCTGGAAGCCCGGCCCGAACGACGCTCGACGTCGCCTGCGTCAGGTGGACATGGCGCGCCGAACAGCGACGGGGATCCGCGGGGCCTCGTTCTGGGACTCGGCCAAGGACACCTCCGAAGCGTTCGTGGAGAGCACACGGGCAGGTAGGGGCTCAGCGAAAGGCGGCGCTGAAGCTCGAGTAGCCGCGCAGCAGGTTGTTCATCAGGACGACGGGCTCGCCGACCTCGATGGACTGCACCCGCTCCACCATCGCGCGGAGCAGGGATTCCATCTCGAGCTGCGCCAGGTAGCCGCCGGCACAGCGGTGAACGCCGTATCCGAGGGCGACGTGATCGCGTGCGTCGCGGGTGACGTCGAAGCGGTCCGGATCCGGGTAGTGCCGCTCGTCGCGATTCGCCGAGCCGTAGAGGATCAAGGCGCGGTCGCCCTTCGGGATCGACACAGCGCCGGCGTCGTAGTCGCGGACGGCCAGGCGCGTGAAGGCGCGCACCGGGGATTCGAAGCGGAGTGCTTCGTGCACGGCGCCGGCGACTCGGTCGGGATGCGCTCGCAAGTGCGCGTACTGCTCCGCGTGGCGCCCGAGGAGATGCAGGAGGTGTCCGGTCGCGAGGATCGTCGTGTCGAGGCTCGGCGCGATGTAGTCGATGAACAGACCGCGGACGTCCTCGGGCGCGAGCTGCCCTTGCTCCGCAGCTTCGAACAGGCGCAGCGCCCAACCGCGCGGAGCGAGCGCGTCGCGCCGGACCTCGGCCGCGTACTTCGCCATCTCGAGGAACGCGCCCAGTGCACCGCGAGCCCGCTCGTTCATGGGGCCGAGCGCGTCGAAGGTCGCCTTCGCCCACTCGAGCATGCGCTCGCGCCCGGCCTCGGGCAGCCCCACCAGACGCGAGACCACGGCCACGGGCAGACGGCGGGCGAAGTCGGCGATCCCGTCGAAGGAGTCGCGCGCGACCAGCTCGGAGACGACTTCGCTCGCGAGCTGCTCGATCCCCTCGCGAACCTCGGCGAGGGCGCCGGGCATCATCGGCCTCATCAGCACGGAGCGGCGCTGGCGGTGAAGCTCGCCGTCGCTCGTCAGTGTCGTCACCGCCGACTGGCTGTTCACGAGATCGTTGAGCGCCGTCCCGCGGCCCGAGACGAGGATCGAGTCCGCGCGCAACGCCGCGCGCACGTCCTCGTAACGGCCGATCGCCCACACGCCGTGCGCCGGCAGCCAGACGGCGGGAGCGCAGTCCCGGATCGCGCGGTACAACGGGTGGGGGTTGCGGATCGCGTCCTCGGAGAAGAGGTCGAGGTCCAGCTCCGGACGATCGCTCGCCATGGTGGAATCCTACACGGCCCGCGCCTAGGCGAACACGAGATGGGCGATCGGTTCCTCTAGACCGAAGTAGATGATCGCTAGCGCGGTCAGATCGTACGCGGCGTGGGCGAACATGGGCATCCAGATCTGGCCGCGGGTCGCCATGATCGTGCCGAACGCGAGGCCGGTGAGCAGGGCCTGTTCGCTGCCGGCGAGCCCCTGAATGGGGAGATGAGCGAGAGAGAACAGCGCCGACGAAACCAACACCGTCGCGACTCTGGCGCCCGCGTGGGAACCGAACAGCTTGCCCAGTCGCTCGAACAGGAAGCCGCGATAGACGGTCTCTTCGCCGAAGCCCCCGCCGACGATCATCAGGTAGATCGCACCCGGGAGCGCCGCCCGGTTCCCAACGAGATACTGATACGCGTCGTTCACCGCGGGAGCGCCGAGCAGCGGCATCGCGATCGTCTTGAGCGCGAGCTTGAGCGCGATGCCGAATGCAATGCCGATGGCTGCGGTGGCCGCCCAGCTCTCGGGCCGCACGTAGCCGATTTCGCGCCAGGGCGTGCGCGACTGGCGGCGCCAGAGCAGCACCAGGATCGCGCTCATCGGCGCGACCGGAAAGTTGCCCACGAGAAGAATGACGAGAGCCGGGAGGACTCCGAGGGGACCGAACCCACGCAGTCTGCGAGCGAGGCCATCGTCGGAGGGCGATCTCGGTGCGTCCCTGGTCAAGTTGCGCGCGCGCCAGCGCACGCCCGCAGAACGCGTTGAAGGCCGACGTGCATGGGATCCCGCCTCTCTCGTAGCGTTGGAGCGAAAATACTCCGGTCGCGCGGCCCCCGCTCCTGGTGGAGAGCTAAGATTGCGGGGGCAATGATTCGTGACTACCCCCAGTCGGCCGCGCCGACCTGGCGGCTCGTCGCGCAGGAGGCGCTCGGCCTGCTGGCGATCGGCGCGCTCTACCCGTTCGGCCTGACGCGCTCGGATGCGCGCACGCCGCGCCGCCGCGAGCAGCGAACCGTCGTGCTCTTGCACGGCTATCTCTCGAACCACTCGGCGCTTCTGCCGCTGGCGCAGTACCTGCGCTTCTGCGGGCTCGGTCCGATCCTGTCGTTCGACTACCCGTCGAGCGCGGGGGTCGAGCCCGCCGCGGTCGGACTGCGTGACTACCTGCGCCGCCACGTGCGGGGCGGCCGGATCGACCTCGTCTGCCACAGCCTGGGCGGGCTGGTCGCGCGGTTCTACCTCCAGGAGCTCGGCGGCGCGCGCCGCGTCGACCGCTGCGTCACCCTGGGTACACCACACGGTGGCACGTACAACTCGTACTGGCTCTGGTCGCGGGTCGGGCGCGAGCTGCGGCCCGATTCGGCCCTGCTCGCGCGGCTCGCCGCCTCGCGCGATGCCGCCGCCTCGGTCGACTTCCTGTCGATCGTGGCCGGCTCCGACAACCTGGTGATCCCGCGCATCTTTGCGAGCCACGAGCGCGAAGTGCACGCTCCCGACCTGGGTCACCTCGCTCTGCTGTTCGCGCCGGCCGTGCTGCGCCGGGTTGCGGAGCACCTGCGCCCGACGGGCCTGCTCTGAGCGTGATCTGGTAGATTCGCATCGGCCGGGTCGAGAAGGAGAGGTCTGCATGCAACGACCGAAAGCCCTGGGAGCGCTGGCCTTCCTGCTGATCGCCGGCGCTCTTCTTCTCTGGATGAGCGGCGCGCACCCCGCGTCCGCGCAGACGACCACCGACCATTTTCGCTGCGAGCACTGCCTGCAGAGGTTCGGGTGCGATACCGACGCCACCCGCTGCATCACCGATTGCCGGGGCAGGTATCCCGACGCGCCGGTCTCACTCGACCTCTGTGTGAACGGCTGCAACCAGACGGTCGACATCTGCCTGGATCAGGCTCAGATGGAGTGCGGGCGCCTGCGGGAGTGCCCATAAGAATGACGGACGCGCGCGAGCTCACGCACAGCTCCCACTGGGGTGGGTTCACGGTGCGCGTGCGCGATGGCGAGATCGAGGCCGTGCGTCCGCTCCACGATCCGGATCCGTCGCCGCTGCTCGCGAACCTGCCGGGCAGCCTGCGCCATCCCACGCGGATCGCGCGGCCGGTGGCGCGGCGCGGCTGGCTCGAGCGCGGGCCGGGGCCGACGCGCGACCGCGGCAGTGACTCGTTCGTCGAGCTCTCGTGGGACGAGGCGCTCGACCGCGCGGCGGCGGAGCTCGCGCGCGTGCGCGGCGCGCACGGGAACCGGGCGATCTTCGGCGGCTCGTACGGCTGGGCGAGCGCGGGCATGTTCCACCAGAGCCAGAGCCAGCTCCACCGCTTCCTGAACACGATCGGCGGCTTCACGTCGCACCGCGGCAGCTACAGCATCGGCGCGTCGCTCGTCCTCCTGCCGCACCTGGTCGGGAGCTCGGCCGCCGTGTTCCGCAAGGCGACGACCTGGAACGTGATCGCCAAGCACACGGAGCTGCTCGTCGCGTTCGGCGGGCTGCCGCACAAGAACACCTTCGTCGCGCCGGGCGGGATGGCGCGACACGGGCTGCGCGGGCACCTGGCCGACGCGCACCGCCGCGGCATGCGCATCGCCCACTTCTCGCCGCTGCGCGACGACGTGGTCCCAGAGGCAGGGGCGCGCTGGTACCCGGTGATCCCGCTGTCGGACGTCGCCGTCATGCTGGGCCTGGCGCACGCGTTGGTGAGCGAAGGCCTACACGACGAGGTGTTCCTCGAGCGCTGCTGCACGGGCGCGAAGCAGTTCATCGCGTACGTCATGGGCGAGGCCGACGGCGTGGCGAAGACGCCGGAGTGGGCCGAGCAGCGCTCGGGCATCCCGGCGCGCGACCTGCGCGAGCTCGCGCGCGAGATGGCGCGGAGGCGCACGCTCGTCACGGTGTCGTATTCGCTGCAGCGCGCGCAGCACGGCGAGCAGCCGATCTGGGCCGCGCTCTCACTCGCTGCTCTGCTCGGCCAGATCGGCCTGCCCGGCGGCGGCTTCGGCCACGGCTACGGCTCGATGGGGGACCTCGGCAGCCCCACCGCGAACCTCCCGCTGCCCGGCGGTGTGCCCGAGGGCCGCAACGCCGTGCGCGACTTCATCCCGTGTGCGCGCATCGCGGACCTCTTGCTGCGGCCGGGCGAACGCTTCGACTACAACGGCGCGAGCCTCAGCTATCCCGACATCCGCCTGGTGTACTGGGCCGGCGGCAACCCGTTCCACCATCACCAGGATCTGAACCGCCTGCGCCGGGCGCTCGGCCGGCCCGACACCGTGATCGTGCACGAGCCGTACTGGACGCCGATGGCCCGGCACGCGGATCTCGTGTTCCCGGCGACCACGTCGCTGGAGCGCAACGACATCGGCTCGGGAAGGGCGGACGCGCGGATCATCGCGATGCAGCGCGCGGTCGAGCCGGTGGGCGAGGCGCGGAGCGATCACGACATCCTCGCGGGGCTCGCGGAGCGGTTCGGGCCGGAGGTGCGAGAGGCGTTCACGGAGGGACGCGACGAGCGCGGCTGGCTCGAGCACCTGTACGAGAGGGTGCGCGACGCGCTCGCCGACGTCGGCGTCGCCGCGCCGACCTTCGACGCAGTTCTGGGAGCAGGGCTCGATCGAGGTCCCGGACTCCGAAGCCGAGCGCGTGCTGTTCGCGTCGTTCCGCGCGGATCCCGACGCGGAGCGGCTCAAGACCCCGAGCGGGAAGATCGAGCTGTTCTCCGAGACGGTGGCGCGCTTCGGGTACGACGATTGTCCGGGCCATGCGGCGTGGCTCGCGAGCGAGGAGTCGCTGGGCTCGAAGCGCGCGGCCCAGTTCCCGCTGGCGCTGGTCGCGAACAATCCGGCGACGCGGCTGCACGGGCAGCTCGACGGCGGCGCGTACAGCCAGGCGTCGAAGGTGCACGGTCGCGAGCCCGTGCGGATGCACCCGTCCGACGCGTCGGCGCGCGGGATCGAGGACGGGGACGTGGTGCGGCTGTTCAACGATCGCGGGAGCTGTCTGGCGGGCGCGGTAATCACGACGGACGTGCGGCCGCGTGTCGTGCAGCTGTCGACGGGCGCGTGGTTCGATCCGGACGACCCGCGCGCCGAGATCGCCATGTGCCTGCACGGGAATCCCAACGTGCTGACCGGGGATGTCGGGACGTCGAGGTTGAGCCAGGGGTGCGCCGGACAGCATGCTCTGGTCGAGGTGGAGAGGTTCGACTCCGCGGCGGAACCGGTGAGGGCTCACCAGCCGCCCGAGATCGCGGGCCGGTTTGAAGCCGGCGCCCCCCCAGCCCTGATCCCCGCGCCGTTCGTCCGGGTATGATGCCCGGCCATGACGACAGGAAATCCGATCCCGGCCGCAGCCACCGACCTCACCCGGACCGACCCTCTCTCGGACTTCGAGCGCCGCAACGTGACGCTGCTCGGCGAGACGAAGCTCGTCTACGTGGCGGGCCAGGGGCCCGCGGTCATCGTCATGACCGAGATGCCCTGCATCTCGCCGCACGTCGCGCGCTTCGCGCGGTTCGTGCGCGACGCGGGCTTCACGGTGTGGATGCCGCATCTGTTCGGCGTGGACGGCGCGGTGCCGTCGATTCCGCGCGGGCTGTTGACCATGGCGCGCGCGATGTGCATCTCGCGCGAGTTCCGCGCGTTCGCGGCGAACGCGTCGAGTCCGGTCACGCAGTGGCTGCGAGCGCTCGCGGCGCACGCCCACCCACTGTGCGGCGGGAGGGGCGTGGGCGCGATCGGAATGTGCTTCACCGGGAACTTCGCGCTCTCGATGATGCTCGAGCCGGCGATGCTCGCGCCCGTTCTGTCGCAGCCGTCCCTGCCGATGTTCAACGCGGCCGGCATGCACATCGCTCCCGACGAGCTTGCGGCAGTGAAGGCGCGCATGGAGCGGGAGGACCTGACGGTGCTCGCCTACCGCTTCGAGGACGACCCCTTCTGCCGCGGCGAGCGCTTCGCCGCCTACCAGGCCGCGCTCGGCGACCGCTTCGTCGGACGAGTGCTTCCCGACGAGTGCGCGATGAAGGGCACGCCGATGCGCCCACACAGCGTGGTGACGCTGCACCTCGTCGACCGCGCGGGCGAGCCGACGCGCGCGGCGGTGGATGAGATCCTGGGGTTCTTCGCGAAGCGGCTGAAGGGCTGAGAACCCGCCTACTTCGGCTCGACTTGTCTCCCGTAGCTCGGCTCCGTCGACGTCGCCTGGAAGGCGACCGTGGACCCGAGGTATTCGATCTTCGCGCCGCCGAGACGGTCGGGTGCGGCGCCAGGAAGCGTGACCCGGAACCCGGTGCTGTTGCCCGGCGAGATCTTGGGGACGGTCAGCGTGGCCGACGCGTCGCCGAGGCTGATCTTGAAGGCGAGCCCGCTGTGCACGACCGCGGTCGTGTTCACCATGCGCCCTCGAACCTCGACGCCCTCGGCCGCCGGATGGGCGGAGAGATCGGTGACGAGGAAGCCGTGCCCGACTTCGCGCACCTCGGGGATGTCGCCGTTCGGCGGGCCCTCGCGCTGCGGAGTCCACACGGGCACTTCATCCGCGCCGCTCAGCAGCGCTCCGCGTGTCTTTGGACCGGCCCCCACCGGCGGGAGCTCCTCCGGCTCGGCACCGGCGAGTCTCTCCGTTCGTTCGCCGTTGCGAATCTCGACGGTCGATCCCGACCCCGTGCTGAGCAGCGAGACCGACGAGCCCCCCGTCGGCCCTTCGAGCGTGAGTCCGGCGCCCGTCTTCGAGGCCGCGAAGCGGAGTAGCTGCCGGGAGGCCTCGCCCTGCGCGCTCAGCGCGAGGACGACAGGCCCCTCCGTGCTCTTCGCGCCGGGGGCGCCGGGCTCGCGGCCGAGCACCGCAAGCTCGTTCCCCTGTGCGTCCAGGATTCGCAGGTCCCGGGTCACGGCGATCCGATCCGCGCGGACCGAGCGCGCCGAGATCTCGTCGAGCATGTAGCTGCGGCCGAAGAACATCTGGTCGACGAGCGCCACCGCGCCCAACAGGATGGACACGACCAGCACGACCGCGACCCAGGCCGCGCTGCGCTGCCTGCGGTCCAGCCTGCGCAGTTCCGCTCTGAGTCGCGCGAGGAGAACCTCGAACCTGATGGCGTCGTCGGTCCCCCCGGCGCCAGGGGTCGCCCCTTCGCCCTGCGCCGCGAACGCGGCGCGAACCGCTTCGAGCTGCGCGCGGTGGAGCTCTCGCTCTCGCTCGCGTTGACCCGCTTCGGTGTCGGGGTCTTTTTCGCGATCGGCCAAGGAACACCCCTCGTGTTCGTCTGCCCGCAGGCCGAGCAAACCTCGTGCCGACGAGGCGACGCCAGCGAACGGCAGATCTCCGCGCCGTGGGCATCGGGCGGGTCTCGGAGCGGAAATGCGAGGGCGCGAGTTGCCGGTCTCCTGCCTACTCGCGGCTTGGAACGGCAGCGGTTGCGACGGTGCGCTGCGCTACGCCGCCGCGAGCCCGCTAACCTGCAGGTCCATGACCCCCCTGCGAGAGCTCCTTCACCTCGACGCCGTCGCCGGCCTCGACCCCGACGCGCCCGTCGTCATGCTCAACTTGATGAAGTTCCGGGCGCGCTCGCTCGACGGCAACGGCAGCGGCTGGGATGCGTACCGCCGCTACAGCGCGCACACGGTGAAGCTGTTGAAGGCGCGCGGAGCGAGCATCATCTGGGCGGGCGACGTGCGTGCCGTGGCGCTCGGCGCGCTCGCAGAGGGCGACTGGGACTACGCCGCGCTCGTCTGGTATCCGCGCCCGGCCGCGTTCACCGACATGATGAACTCGGCCGATTACGCGCTGGGCAACGTCGAGCGCGAGAACGGGACCGAGCGCCATCTCATCCTGGCGACGCGCGAGGGCTACTCGAAGCTGGCAAGGCCGCGCTAGCGTCGGAAGTTCGCACTTGACGCAGGAGTGTGTTGCCGGTGAAATTGCCTTCATCGGAGGGAATGGGTGGAGCGCTCCGTCCTCATCGTCGACGCCGAGTCACCGTATGACACGGCACTGGCCGCCCGCTGCTCCGGCGCGAAGATCCGGCCCGTTCCCGTTCGCGGCGAGCTGCCGCCTGCGTCCGAGAGCACTGAGTTCGCGCTCTGCGTGGTGGCCATTTCCGGCCGGGGTGAGTCCGGGATCGATCGGATTCGCTCGGTGATGAAGGCCGTGCGCGCGTGTCCGGTCGTGGTGTTGGCGCGGGGCGTCGGCATCGACCTGGCGGTGCGGATGATCCGCTTCGGCGTCGCGGACGTCATCGAGGTCCCGGCCCCGGCCATGGAGGTCGCCGCCCGCGCGTTCAACTCGATGCGCAGCGGCCCGACCGGCGAGACCCGGCTCGACTTCGTGGGCCAGAGCCCGGCCATGGTCCAGCTGCGCGAGCGGATCGCGAACGCCAGCCGGGTCGGCTCCACGGTCCTGATCCAGGGCGAGACCGGCACGGGCAAGGGCGTGGTCGCGCGCATGATCCACGAAGGATCCGAGCGGCGCGAGAGGCCCTTCGTACACGTCGACTGCGGGGCGCTCGCGCCCAACCTGATCGAGAGCGAGCTGTTCGGCCACGAGCGCGGCGCGTTCACGGGCGCCGCGACCCAGCGCCGCGGCCGCTTCGAGACGGCCGAAGTCGGGACGATCTTCCTCGACGAGATCGGCGAGCTGCCGCTCCACCTGCAGGCGAAGCTCCTGCGCGTCCTCGAGGAGCGCATGTTCGAGCGGGTCGGCGGAAGCGTGCCCATTCGTCTGAACGCACGAGTGCTCGCGGCGACCAATCGCGACCTGCGGGTGAGTCTGCGCGAGGGTGCGTTCCGGCCGGATCTGTACTTCCGCCTCAACGTGCTGGCGATCGACGTGCCGAGCCTGCGCGAGCGTGCGTCGGACGTGCCGCTGCTCGTCGATGCGGGGCTGCGCCGGATCTGCGACATCCACGGCATCGCCGCGCCGCGCGTCTCGGACGAGGTGCTGGAGCTGCTGTCGGCGCAGCAGTGGCCGGGCAACATCCGAGAGCTCATGAACCTGCTCGAGCGCCTCGCCGTCGAGCAGCGCACCGCGCTCTTCGACCCGCGCGAGCTCGCGCCCTTTCTCCGGCCCGCCCAGCTCGTCGAGGCGCCGCGCGCCGCGACGTTCGCCAGCCGCGGCGAGCTCGAGGCGCATGAGCAGTCGGAGATGGAGAAGGTTCGCAGCGCCCTCGTCGAGGCCGGGGGAAATCTCTCGCGGACCGCGCGGCGGCTCGAGATCCCGCGCAGCACGCTCCGTCACCGCATTGCGAAGTACCAGCTCGGGCATCTCGTCCCGAAGGACTGAGCCCGGCGATCTCACTGGGATCGCCTTTCTCTCGCGCCCCGCGCCACCGCGCGTCGACTCCTGCCACCCACAAGGTACGATATCGGCAGGGAGTCGAATGACCGCCAGGCTCTTCGCTCTCGCTCCGGCTCTCGCGTTCGCCGCGCTGGTCGCGCAACCGGCGGCCGGCTACGAGCTCCCCAACGGCAACGTGGTCTGGGAGCTGTCGGCCGGAGACTACGACGTGCGGATCGAGGAGCTCCACGACGAAGAGATCGGCTTCATGTCGTTCACGAACCGCGTGACCGGGGAGACTCGGGTCGGAGACCTCAACCCCGGGTTCGCGTATGACCGCGACAGTGCGAAGGGCCTGTTCGACGAGGGCTTCGCGCGCGCAACCTTCGGGTCGACGCTGGTCGTGGAGATGCAGCTCCTCGACTGGGATGGAACCGCCTTCGACGGCGCCATCCGCGACGAGGAGTATCCAGCGTCGCTGCTCACCGCGAGTCCGCCGCCGCTCGCGGTCTTCGAGTCGGCGGTGCTCACGTTCACGCCGCTCGACGGGAGCGATCCGGTGCAGTTCGACATCGACAGGCTGCCCGAGCCGGGCGTAGCGCTGCTGGCGCTGCCGCTGCTCGTCCTTCTCGCTGCGCGTCGTCAGACCGCGCGCAGCTTCGGCACCACGTCGTTCAAATAGGCGTCGAGCGCCTCTTGGTCCCACGGTGCACGCAGCGCCACGTTGATTCCCTGCGCCCCCGCGCGCATGTATCCGGCCAGCGTCTCGGCTGCGCGATCCGGCGTTCCGATCAGCGCGCCCGACAGCATCCGCTCCGCCGCCGGCCCCCACTGCTTGCGCAGCTCGCCCTCGACCCGCTCCGCCGCCTTCGCGTCCACCACGAGGTGGAACGACAGGTTCACCGTGCGCGCGATCCCGGCGGGGTCGCGGTTCTCCTTCTCGCACCAGTCGTCCAGCACCTTGCCCAGGCGCGCGAACTCCGCGGGTGAGACGTACGCCGCATTCCAGCCGTCGGCGTGTCGCGCCGCCAGCCGCAGCGTCTTCTTCTCGCCGAGCCCGCCGACCCAGATCGGCAGCCGCCGCTGCAGCGGCGCGGGCAGGCACGACGCGCTCTCCACCTTGAAGTGCTTCCCCGCGAACGTCGTGCGCTCCTGGGTGAGCAGGCCGCGCGCGATCCGCAGCGCCTCGTCCAGCATCTCCATGCGCACGCCGATCGGCGGGAACTCGTACCCGTAGGCGCGCGCCTCCCACTCGTGCCAGCCCGCGCCCAGGCCCAGGTTGAAGCGGCCGCCCGAGAGATGGTCGAGCGTGGTCGCGGCCTTCGCGAGGGCGGCGGGGTTGCGGTAGCCCGGGTAGAACACGAGACAGCCGAGCTGCGCGCGCTTGGTCTCGGTCGCGAGCGCGCCGAGCAGCGCGACGGCCTCGAAGTGCGGCTGCGTTCCGCCCGCGGGCGGGGCCTCGTAGAAGTGGTCCCAGATCGAGATCCAGTCGAGGCCGGCCGAGTCGAAGCGGCGCCAGAGCGCGCGGATCTCCTCGATCTTCAGGTTCTGCTGGCCCAGGTGCGCGCCGAACTTCACGGGGGGCATCGGGCGATTCTGGCAGAAATCTCTCGCCACGGAGTGCGCTGCGAGGCGCTACTCGCCCGCCGCGACGTGCGTGACCGGGATCCCGAACCGGCGCGCGATCCGCGTCGCGACGTCGAGCTTCAGCCACGCCGAGATCGGCGCGGGCAGGGTCGAGAGGATGATCTCGTCGAAGCCCTCGGGCTCGACCAGCAACAGGTCCTGGATCGCGCGCAGCGGGTCGAGGTCACCCAGGCTCGCATGAACCGGCGCGCCCAGCTCGCGCAGCCGCGCGCACGCCGCCTCGACGCGGCGGTACTGGTCCTCGCGCGCCTCGCTCTGGGTCCGGAAGCTCACGCGGGCGTCGACGGCGGGCGCGAGCACCGCGAACTCGCACGGTCCCGCCGCGATGCGGCGGCGCACCACTTCGAACAGGTGTCGGCCGGCGACGGTCTGGTTCGCCACGATCAGGATGCGGCGGCACGGGGGCTCGGCGGCGGCGCGCACGCCGTTCCGGCCAAGCGCGAGCAGGAACAGGCTCTCGACCGGCGACCGGATCTCGCGGCGCTCTTCACGCGGCAGAGTCGCCATCTCGGCTTCGCCGACGCGGAAGGTCCCGTTCGGGGTCTCCACGTCGAGCGCGCCCTCCAGCACGAGCAAGGTCGCGGGGCCGTGCACCACGTGCGTGCCCAGCGCCGTGCCCGGGCGCATGGCCTCGAGCACCACGCGCAGCTCCGGCGACTTCTGGAGCAGCATCCCCGTGTGGCCGTTGCGGTCGTATTCGGTCTGGCTGCGCAGACCCGCGCCGAACGCGGCCAGCGAGAAGACGTGGGTGAGGTCGTCGCGGAAGTGGGATTGGCGTTGCTCGTTCGTGCGCAGCGAGTCGCTCGCCGTGTTCCAGCGCACGACGGGCGTGCCGTAGTCGCCATGCGGACGGCCCGCGAAAAGCGCCGCGAAGTCGGCGCCCGCGAGCCGAGCCAGCGAGTCGGCGCGACCCGACTCGAAGTATACGTCGGACAGGTGGAGCAGCGGCTCGTCGACGACCGTGGGGATTCCGTACGCGGCGCCGAAGGGCGGGATCGCGGCGACGTCGCAGTCGCCGAAGATGGCGGCGAGCTCGCGCTCGCTCGCCAGCTCGAGCTTGCGTCCCAGCTCGGTGCGCAGGCGCTCGAGCGCGAGCCTGCGCGACGCCGGCAGCACCGCGAGCAGGTAGCCCTGATCGTCGTTCAGGAGCACCGCCTTCGCGAAGCGGTCGAGCGGCACGTGCGCGGCTTCCGCGGCCCCGCGCGCCGTCTCCGCACGCTCGTGGGGCACGAGCCGGTACGCAACGCGGTTGGCGTCGAGGAACGCTCGGGTCCGGGGGGCGATCCGCATGGGGGGCTCCCTGCGATGGCCAGCTTCCCAGCATACACCCGGGTCGGAGAATGCAAAATCTGTCGGCACGGAGCGCGCCGCGAGGCGTACACTTTTCGGTACCCAGCGGAGGGATCTGATGCGTCCGTCGTGGCTGGCCCCCGTCGTTCTCGCGTTGTCGGTGGACTTCTCGGCCGAGGCGGCGACACCGCTCGGCGTCAACTACCAGGGGTTCCTCGTCGATTCGGTGGGGAACCCGGTGAACGGGCAGGTCGACATCCTGCTCAGCGTCTGGACCCACCCGACCTCGACCTCGCCGGTGGACCTGGTCTACCAGGAGATCCACCTCGACAAGCTCGTGGTCGACGGCGTCTACGACGTCGTTCTCGGCAACGGGAGCTTCCCGTCGGGTGCGTTCGGGAGCGGCCTGTTCGCCGGCGCCGACCGCTGGCTGCAGGTGCAGATCGAGGCCGAGATCCTGACGCCGCGCCAGAAGCTGCAGTCGGTGGTGTATGCGCTTCAGGCCGACGTCTGCTCCGTGGCGGCCAATGCGACTCGGTTCGACGGTCTGAGCTCCGCGTCGTACCAGCGCACCGTCACGGCGACCTGCCCGCCGGGGCAGTCGATCCGGGCGATCGCCAGCGACGGGCTCACGGTGACGTGCGAGGTCGACGACCTCGGGACCGGCGACATCACCGACGTGGGAGCCGGCGCCGGGCTGACCGGCGGCGGGTCGGTGGGGGCGGTGTCGCTCGCGATCGCGACCGGCGGCGTGACCTCGGCTCACATCGCCGACGGCGTGATCGCGAATGTCGACGTCGCGGCCGGTGCGGCGATCGACCCCCTGAAGGTCTCAGGCACGGCGGGGATCCGGAACTTCGGCGGCGTGCAGACGTTCGACGGCTCGACGTTCGCGATCGACGCGACACTGAATCGCGTCGGCGTGGGCACGGCGGTGCCGGGCACGCCGCTCGACGTGGTCGGGCAGATCCGCACGACCGTGCCGGTCGCGGTCTCGCCGAGCTTGCTGCGCTGGGCGAGCGTGCCGGGGTCGGCGTTCCAGAGCGAGGCCCTCGGCTTCTCCGGCAGCACGGCGACGCTGCGCACGCTCGCGCCCGGGTTCTGGCCGATCGTGGCGGGCGGCTTCCCGTCGCTCGACTCCGACCTCGACGGGATCCAGTCGTTCCGCGACAACTGCCCGTTCGCCTTCAACCAGACGCAGACCGACTCGGGCGGGATCGACGACATGGACGCCGACGGGATCGGCGACGCCTGTCAGTGCGGCGACGTGGACGACGACGGGATCGTAGACCTCCTGGACGTCGTCGCCTATCGCGCGTCGCTCGCCGACCCCGTCGGCGACGCACTCTCGCCAGCCGGCGTGTCGAAGTGCAGCGTCATCGACTCCGCCGGCCCCTGCGAGATCCTGGACGTGAGCGTCACCCGGCGCGTGCTCTTCCCGCTCCTGCCCGACATCGAGCAGGTCTGCAGCGCCGCGAACCCGTGAGCTAACCGCGCCGGAGCGGCGAAGTGAACGGCAGCAGCATCGCCACCGCGCGGCGGTACTCCACATAGGCGTCGCCGAAGCGCGCGACGAGGTCGCGCTCCTCCAGCCGGATCGCCATCAGGATGTACCCGGTCGTGCCGAGCGCGAAGACCAGGTGGCCGAGCGTCATGACGGGCGTCGCCCAGAAGCCGATCAGGAAGCCCAGGTACAGCGGGTGGCGCACCGCGCGGTAGAACGGCGGCGTCTTGAACGGCGACTCCGCCATGACTCCGCCGCGGAACGCGTCCCACACCTGGCGCAGGCCGAACAGGCCAAAGTGACTGATCTGGAACGTGGACAGGAGCACGAGCAGGTAGCCGCCGAGCGACAGCACCAGCAGCGCCGCGCCGAGCGGGCCGGCCGACAGGTCCCACAACACCGCCGTGCCGAGCGGCCGCCACTGCCAGAACAGCGCGATCAGGCAGAGGCTGCTCGCCAGGACGTACGTGCTGCGCTCGATCGGCTCGGGCACGAAGCGCGTCCACCAGCGCTTGAAGCCCGCGCGCGCCATGCCGCTGTGCTGCAGCGCGAACAGGCCGAGCAGCGCCGCGTCGATTCCGAGCGCCATGCCCAGCGGCGCGCTCGGGCCGCCCGCGTCGAGGCTGCGAAACGCATCGCCGTGGAGCCCCAGGATCGGCCACAGATTCCCGACGAAGCCGATCGCGTACAGGAACGTAACGAGGAAGAGCGCGTAGCAGGCCAGACCGTAGATCAGCATGAGTTCCTCCCGTTATGCGGGGAGGAGTACGGCGGCGGGTCGTCTAGGGGTATGCCCGGACGTCCGGCTTCCTTGTCCGCGCGTCGGTTTCGATCGCGGCCGTGCGGGCGCGCCAGGCGGCGGGCGGCTCGCCGACCACGCGCTTGAAGGCGCGGTGGAACGCGGGCTCGGACTTGTAGCCGACCCGCGCCGCGGCTTCCGCGATCGACAGCTCGCCGCGGCGCATGAAGCCGGCCGCGAGCTGGAGCCGCCAGGCGCCGAGATACTGCATCGGCGCCAGCCCCGTCGCGTTGCGGAAGCGCTCGGCCAGGACGGAACGCGACAGCCCGACCCGCTTGGCGAGCGAGGCGACCGTCCACTCGCGTGCGGGATCGGCGTGGAGCTCGGCGACGGCGCGGCCGACCTGCGGATCGCGCAGCGCGTCGAGCCAGCTCGCGTTGCCTTCGGGCAGATTCTCCACGTGACGGCGCACGACTTCGATGAACATGAGCTCGACGAGCCGTGTCTGCATCGCCTGCCAGCCCGAGCGGGGCGCGTCGCCGTCGCGGTGGACCACGTACTCGAGCATCGCGTCGAACCACGAGCGCGACGCTGTCGGGTCGGTGCTGTCGACGAGCACGCGCGGCAGCGCCGAGATCAGCGGGTCGAAGATCGGCTCGTCGAACGCGAGGAAGCCGCACAGGAGCGTGGTCGCATGCTCGCCGCCGCGGTTCGCCAGACACGGCAGCGCGCCGTCGGGCTCGGCCGGCTTGGGCAGCACGGAGAGGACCGGCACCGGCGGCACGTCCTCGGCGCTGCCCAGGATGTGCGGGTCGTCCTGCGGCAAGACGATGACGTCGCGTGCGCGCAGCCACAGGGTCTGGTCGCCGACCTTCACGAAGCAGCGGCCCGCCACCACGACGTGGAAGCGCACCAGCCGATCCGCGTCGGGGCAGACGAGCGGCAGCATCTCGTCGGTGTCCGGCACCTCGTAGCACCACGGCGCGTTGAGCTCCGCGCGAAACATCAGCGCGCCCGGAGAGCTGCAGGCCGCGCAGGACGTCGGACAGCGGGTCCACGGCCCGAGAGGATACAGCCGCCGCCTACTCGGCGCAGATCAGGCTGACCCGGATCGCCAGCGAGTCCGGCGCCAGGGCGCCGCAGTCCTCGCCGGGGCGCAGCGCGGTCTCGAGCTGCCACGCGCCTGCGAGCGGAAGATCGCGGAACTCGGCCGAGGCCTCCGGGCCCACGTCGGCGCGCGCGACCTGGTGCACCACCTTGTAGGTGCGCCCATCGCCCGACGAGACCAGGTCGACGCGCAGGCGCTTGTCCCACGCGTCGGCGGCGACGTGCGCGGTCGCGCGGATGCGATCGCCCAGACAGGCGACGCCGTCCTCCTCGCTCGCGCTGGGCGCGACGCGAACCGGCTCCTTCGGGACCTCGAGGACGCGCACCTCGGTGGCGACCGCGCGTCTTGCGAGGACGGAGCCGACTTCGAAGCGGTAGGTCGTCGTCGTGCGCGGATGCACCGTCTTGCTGCCGCTGGCCGGGACGTCGCCGAGCCCCGAGCTATCAGTGCTCGCAGGCTCGGAGGTGAGCTCGCCCGCGGCACTTCCCTCCCACGACAGCCGGACCGCGCGCCCGGCGCAGACGGCGTTCGGGCTCGCGCTGATCTTGGCGGTCGGCGCGCAGGCGAACAACCCGCCAAGAATCGAAAGGCCAGCGACGGCCCGGTGACGCTTCCTCACTCCCTCGATCCCCCAGGGAGGGAATTCTAGGGGATCGAGGGCGAGGTAGATCCCCCGAGGTCGCTGTCTCCGATGCCTAGCCGCGCGGAGGGAGCCACGAAGCTGGGCGAACCGGCCGGGAGGGGAATCTCGACCGGGTTTGGGAGAGACAGCGACGGTCGGGGGATCCGGCGCCCGTCAGGCTCACGGCGCGGCGACAACCTCCGCGTTGGCCGCTTCGGAGCTCCTGTGGGGCCGCTGCTCGCTGCATGCCAGGAAAGTGCGAATCATCCCTGGCAGCCGCTGTGAAATGATTCACAGAGCAGGGCATCTTCTCGGCATGAGCGCACTCCCCGTGACACTCCCGCGTTCGCTCGACGGCCGCACAATGCTGAGCTCGATCGGCATCTTCGAGGGTCTCTCGAAGCGCGAGGTCGACGCCCTGCACGCAGTCACCAGCACCAAACGCCTGCGAGCGCACGAGGTCTTGTTCCGCAAGGGCGACCCCGGCTCGGCGTTGTACGCGGTGTTGCGCGGCCGGTTGCGCGTGTTCTCGACCTCGGCCGACGCCAAGGAGGTCGTATTCCGCTTCCTCGAGGCCGGCGACGTCCTGGGCGAGGTCGCGCTCTTCGACGCCCAGGTGCGCTCGGCCACGGTGGAATCGGTCGAGCCGTCGGAGCTGCTCACCCTGCAGCGCCGCGACCTCCTGCCGTTCCTGGATTCGCACCCGCGCGTGGCGATCAAGCTCGCGGCGATCCTGGCGCGCAGCTTGCGCGAGCTGTCGCAGCGGGTGGAAGAGGAGCTCTCGCTCACGATCCCGATGCGCCTCGCGCGGAAGCTCCTCGCGCTCACCCGCTCGCACGGCCGCCCCGAGCCGGGCGGCGGCACGCGCATCGACCAGCGCTTGCCGCAGCACGTGCTGGGCGAGCTCGTCGGCGCGACCCGCGAGAGCGTGAACAAGCAGATGCGCCAGTGGGTCACGCAGGGCGCGATCCGGCTCGAGGGCCGCTTCGTGATCGTGCTGAACCCGGCGGTGCTCGCCTCGACCGCGGGATCGTCGATCCTCTAGGGCTCGGGCTCGATCGTCAGCTCGCGGGCTCGGCGGCGGCGCTCGGTCTCGACCCGGATCGACAGGTCGGTCGAGACGGTGCGGTCGCGCAGAGTGGCCGCGAGCTTCTCGGCGGCGGCGAGCTGCGCCTCGGTCGGATGCGCGGGGCTCTCGAAGTGGACGCGCGCGCGCGACTCGACGCGGCGGCCGTCGTCGAGCGTTGCGGTGACGGCGAGCTCGTTCTCGCCCGGGACGAGCGGCGCGTAGCCGTCGAAGCTGCCGTTCGGGAAGACGCGCACGGCTCGGCCCGGAGCGCCGGTCGTGGCGTTGCGCAGCTCGACGTCGGCCAGGCCGGTGAGTCGGATCAGCTGCAGCTCGACCGCGATGTCCGCCGCCGTCTTCACCGACACGTGGCGCCCGCCGGTCTCGCTCGCGACGGTGCTCATGAACTTCGTCGACCGGGGGCCCTGCGGCCCGACGCCGAACGTGAACACGCGCGTGTGCGCAGCGCGCGCCCGGGCGAGGAAGCCCTGCAGGTATTCGTCCTGCGCCGCGAAGTCCATGTCGGGGATCGCCACCTCGCCGTCGCTCAGGAGCAGGATCGAGCGCTGCGGCAGCTCGTCGCCGGGAAGGCCCGGCGCTTGCTCGAGCGCGTCGAGGCTCGCGTGCAGCCCGCCGACGATGTCGGAGCCCCGGTTCAGATAGAAGCCGAAGTCGGCGAGCTCCTTCGACGCCGCGGCGATCGGGCCGACGGACAGCTCGATCGACGCGTCGCCCCCGAACGTGACGATCCCCATGCGGGTCGTGTTCGGATCGAGCTGCGCGATCAGGTTCTGCGCGGCGTCGAGCTCGACCTTGAGCAGGACGTCGTCGAAGTCCGTGGTCCAGTGCTCGAGGTAGCGCGGATCGCAGGAGTTCATCGCGATGTCGCACTTGTCGACGCCGGTGATCGCGTCGCCGTCGAGGTCGATGCCCGAGGCCGTGAAGACGCTCCCCGACGAGTCGAGCGTGAGCACGACGTCCTGCGGGCCGTGCGGACCGAGGCCCGCGTGGCCGCGCACCTCGACCAGCGGAACCACCGCGACGAGGCTCGCGCCGTCGCTCGGCGCGTCGAGCTCGAGCCAGGGCGCCTTGGGCTCGGCGGGTGGCGCAGCGGGGGGGCTCGCCGGAGCGGGCCACTGGTCGTGAAGGCGGAGCGGCTGCGCCCGGCAGCCCGCCAGCGCGGCGAGCAGCAGGGCGCTACACGCGGTCGAGCTGGAACGCCGCAAAGGAATGCTCGTGCCGCGAGTCCGCGGGGTGCTCGAACAGAAGCGTCTCGCGCCAGGCACCGGCCTCGAGCGCCGGGAAGAAGACGTCGCCCTCCGGTCTCGCGCGCACTCGGGTCAGGTAGATCCGGTTCGCTCGGGGCAGGGCGTCCGCGTAGACCGCGGCGCCGCCGATCACCATGACCTCGGGCGCGTCGCGCACCAGCGCGAGCGCGGCGTCGAGGTCGCGCGCGACGAGCGCGCCCGGCGCCGCGAAGTCGGGATCGCGCGACAGCACGACGTTCGTGCGGCCGGGCAGCGGCCGTCCGAGCGACGCGAAGGTGCGCCGCCCCATCAGCACGGGCTTGCCCAAGGTGGTGCGCTTGAAGTGCGCCAGCTCGTCGGGCAGCCGCCAGGGCAGCCCGCCCTTCGCCCCGATCACGCCGTTCTCCGCGACGGCGGCGATCGAGCGACAGCACGAGCCGCGCTAGACGGCGATCGGCGCAGCGATCGCGGGATGCGCGCGGTAGTCGACGAGCCGCACGTCCTCGTAGCGAAAGTCGGCGATCGACTTCACGCCCGGCCGGATCTCGAGACGCGGCAGCTCGTACGGAGTGCGCGAGAGCTGCAGGTCTGCCTGCTCGAGGTGGTTCAGATAAAGGTGCGCGTCGCCGAGCGTGTGCACGAGCTCGCCCGCGCGCAGCCCCGTGGTCTCGGCCATCAGGTGGGTCAAGCAGCGCATACGACGCGACGTTGAACGGCACGCCCAGGAAGATGTCCGCGCTGCGCTGGTACACCTGACACGAGAGCCGTCCTTCGGCGACGTAGAACTGGAACAAGAGGTGGCAGGGCGGCAGCGCCATGCGCTCGAGCTCGCCCACGTTCCAGGCCGAGACGATCGAGCCGCCGCGAGTCCGGGTTCACGCGGATCTCCTGCTCGACCGCGGTCAGCTGGTCGATCGCGCGGCCGTCGGCCGTCTTCCAGCCGCGCCACTGCGCGCCGTAGATCGGGCCGAGCTCGCCCTGCGCGTCGGCCCACTCGTCCCAGATGGTGACGCCGTGCTCGTGCAGGCTACGCACGTTCGTGTCGCCGCGGATGAACCAGAACAGCTCGTGGAAGATCGAGCGCAGGTGCAGGCGCTTGGTGGTGAGCGCCGGGAAGCCGCGCGCGAGGTCGTAGCGGGACTGCCAGCCGAACACCGAGAGCGTGCCGGTGCCGGTTCGATCGCTCTTGCGCGCGCCGTGGTTGCGCACGTGCCGCAGCAGCTCGAGATAGGCTTCCATCGTCGCTGGGAGAAGCTACCACCTCTGCTACGCTCGGCGCGATGGCGATCCTCCTGGTCCGGCACGGCGAGACCGCTTCGAACGCGGCGCGCATCCTGCAGACGCCGGACATCCCGCTCTCGGAGCGCGGGCTCGCCCAGGCCGAGCGGCTCGCCAAGCGGCTCGCCGGGCTCGGGGTCGCGGCGATCCTGACCAGCGACTACGCGCGCGCGCGCATGACCGCCGAGCGCGTGCGGGCCGCGACGGGCGCGCCGCTCGAGGAGTGGCCCGAGCTGCGCGAGCGGAACTTCGGCGCGCTGCGCGGGCGGGCCTACGCGGAGCTCGGCTTCGACCCGTTCGCGCCCGACTACGCGCCGCCCGAGGGCGAGAGCTGGCCCGCGTTCCATCCCGGACCGCCGCGACCTGGCCCCGGATCCTCGCCCGCGCGCGTTTCCTGAGCGGGAACCTGGCCGTGATCACCCACGGGCTCGTCGTTCGCGCCTTCGCCGAGCGAGAGGTCGGGCTGGGCGGGCTCGAGGCGCCGATGGGCTGGCCGAACACGTCGCTGACCATCGTGGCGAGCGATCCGCCGCCCGTCGCTCGAGCTTTTGAACTGCGTCGCGCACCTGGACGAACACGAAGCGGCCAGTTCAGCGCGCGGCGGCCGCGCCTAGGCGCCGAAAACTCCGAGTTCGTCGCCTCGAACTCGGACTTCGCGCGCGATTTTTCGAGTTCGACCGTCGGTCAGCGAAAAATCGCGCCGAACCCGAAAATGGTTGTTGACTCCGAACCCCGTTTCGTGAGAAGCTCCCGCTCACGTTGAACGAACTGGCCCGCTCCGGCGGGCCGTTTTCGTTTTGGAGGCCTCTTCGCGCGCGTGGCCCTCCATCCGGTCCGCGAGCTGAGCCGCGAAGGCGGTGAACCGGGCCAGCGCCGCCGGCTCGAAGTCGGCCCAGATCCGAGCGATCGCGCGCTCGCGGTCCTTGCGCACGGTCTCCATCGCGGTGCGGCCGGCGGCGGTCAGCCTGTAGCGGCGCTGGCGCGCGTCGCCCTCGGCGATGCCCACCGCGATCAGCCCCAGGTCGAGCAGCTGCCGGATCACCTTGGAGACCGCCGCGGCCGAGCGCGCCCGCCGGCGCGCGAACAGGGAGGGCATGAAGTCCTCCTCTGCGATCTGATCGAGCACGCGCCACTGGGCCTCGGAGAGCCCTGCGCCCTGGGCGAGCTGCGCGCGCCGGTGGGCGAAGGCGTCGGCCAGGCGCTGCAGCGCGGACACCGCCTCGCGCACACTACCCGGGGACTTGTCTTTTGCAGCCACCTCGATTATTAACCTAGGTAAATAATGATCTGGGGGCAACCATGGGCGCGGATCTCTCTTCGGTGGTTCAGCGGCAGTTCGGCGCCGCGGCCGGCAACTATGCGGTATCGCCGGTGCATGCGGGCGGCCCATCGCTCGACGCGGTGGTCGAGCGCGCGGCGCTGCGCGGCTACGAGCGCGTGCTCGACGTCGGCTGCGGCGCGGGCCACACGGCGCTGGCGCTGGCGCGCGGCGCGGGCGAGGTCGTCGCCCTCGACCTGACGGAGGAGATGCTGGCCACCGCGGCCGGCCTCGCGCGCGAGCGCGGGCTCGCGAACGTGTGGTTCAAGCGCGGCCGCGCCGAGGCGCTGCCGTTCACGGACGGGTCGTTCGACATCGTCACCTCGCGCCTCTGCGCGCACCACTACGCGGACGCCGCGGCCGCTACCCGCGAAGCCGCGCGCGTGCTGCGGCCCGGCGGGCAGTACATCCTGGTCGACTCGTACTCGCCCGAGGACCCGGTGCAGGACACGTTCCTGAACGCGATCGAAGTCCTGCGCGACCCCTCGCACGTGCGCAACTACAGCCTGTCGCAGTGGTGCGGGATGTTTCGCGACGCGGGGCTCGGCGCCGAGGTCGGCGGGCGCTGGCCGACGCGGCTGGGCTTCGAGAGCTGGATCGAGCGGCTGGGCACGCCGGCGGCGCTGGTCACCGGGCTGCGCGCGCTGATCGACGCGGCGCCGTCCGAGGTGCGGGCCGCGTTTGAAATAGCTCCCGAGACGGGCTGCGACTGGTCGATCCCGATCGCGCTGGTCGCGGGGCGGCGCGTATAGTGGGAGGATGATCGAGACCCTGAAGAAGGAAGTCTGTGCGGCGGTCGACGGGCTCGCGCGCGAGCTCATCGCCGTCTCGCACGAAATCCACGCGCACCCAGAGCTCGCGTTCGAGGAGGTGCGCGCCTCGCGGCTGCTCGCCGACACCGCGAAGGGTCACGGGCTCGACGCTCGCCTGGGCGTGTACGGACTGGAGACGGCGATCGAGGCGCGGGTCGGCGGCGCCGGGCCGACGGTCGCGCTGCTCTCCGAGTACGACGCGCTGCCCGGGATTGGCCACGCCTGCGGTCACAACATCATCGCCACGACGGCGCTGGGCGCGACGCTCGCACTGGCCGAGCTCGGCGCGCGCCTGCCCGGCCGGGTGCGCTGGCTCGGCACGCCGGCCGAGGAACGCGGCGGCGGCAAGGAGCTGATGGCGCGCAACGGCGCGTTCGACGGCGTCGATGCCGCGCTCATGATCCACCCTTCGGGGGTGAACCTCCTGACCATGCCGTGCCTGGCGATCGCGGAGCTCGAGGCGACCTACATCGGTGTCGCCGCGCACGCCTCGGCCATGCCCGAGCGCGGCGTGAACGCGCTCGACGCGCTGGTCCTCGCGTACCAGGCGGTCGCCGCGCTGCGCCAGCACATTCGCCCGACTGAGCGCCTGCACGGGATCATCACCGACGGCGGCCAGGCGCCGAACATCGTCCCCGAGCGCGCGGCGGGGCGCTTCTACGTGCGCGCCGCGAACGCGACCGAGCTGGCCGCGCTGAAGACCCGGGTCGAGGGCTGCTTCCGCGCGGGCGCCGACGCGACGGGCGCGCGCCTCGAGCTCGCCTGGGGCGAGGTCGACTACCTCGACCTCGACACCTCGTGGCCGCTCGCGCGCCGCTTCCAGGCGAACGCCGAGGGCCTCGGCCGCGCCTTCTTCCCCTACGACAAGCTGCCGCCCGGCGTGCAGGGCTCGACCGACATGGGCAACGTCAGCCAGCGCGTGCCGTCGATCCATCCCATGCTCGCCAGCGCCCCGCTCCACGTGACCATCCACAACGCCGAGTTCGCGAAGTGGGCCGCCTCGGAGCTCGGCGACCAGGCCGTGCTCGACGGCGCGAAGGCGCTCGCGATGACCGCGCTCGACTTCCTGTGCGACGCGGAGCTGCGCGACGAGGTCGCGCGCGAGTTCGCGAAGTCAGCGCGCTAGCGACGCCAGCAGCGCGCGTGCGGCGTTCCGCCCCGGCGCGCCCATGACCCCGCCACCGGGGTGTGTCGCCGATCCGCACAGCCAGAGCCCGGGCAGCGGCGACGCGTAGCCGCGCCAGCGCGCGCTCGGCCGCGCCAGCAGCATGCTGCGCGGGTCCATCGCGCCCTGGAAGATGTTGCCGCCGGTGAGGCCGAACTCGCGCTCGAGCTCGGGCGCCGCGAGCACCTCGAGGTGCTCGATCGAGCGCGAGAAGCCCGGCGCGAGCGCGTCGACCGCGGCCAGCACGCGATCGCGCATGGCGTCGCGCAGCGCGGGCCAGCGCGGATCGCCGGCGGGAAGCACCGGCGCGTACTGCGCGAAGACCGAGGCGACGTGCTTGCCCGGCGGCGCGAGGCTCGGGTCTACGACCGACGGAATGGTGAGCTCCACGACCGGCAGCTCCGAGACGCGCCCGCCCGCCGCGTCGTCGAACGCGCGCTCGATGCCGTCGAGGTCGGTCGGCCCGATGTGGATCGTGCCCGAGAGGGGGACCTCCCTTCCAAACCGAGGAAGCGCTCCGAGCGCGAGATTCAGCTTCACGACCGGGCTGCGGTAGTCCGCGGAAGGGAAGCGGCGACGCCAGGCGGTGTCGTCCACGAGGGATGCCGTGCGGGCGAGATCCGCGCCCGAGACGACCAGATCCGCGTCGAGCGTCTCGCCGCTCGCCAATGCCACGCCGCACGCGCGGCCCGCGCGGACCCGGATCGCGGCGACCTCGGCCGAGGTGCGAAGCACGGCGCCGGCCGTGCGCGCCGCCGAGGCCAGCGCCTCCGACAGCGCCCCCATGCCGCCCGCGACGTACGCCCACACGCCGCGCCGCCCGCCTGCGCTCCCCATCACGTGGTGGAACAGCACGTAGCCGGTGCCGCGCGCCGACGGCGGCGCGAACGCGCCGATGATCGCGTCGGTCGCGAGCGTCGAGCGCAGCGGCTCGGACTCGAACCACTCCTCGAGCACGGCGCGCGCGGAGCCGAACAAGAGCCGGAGCGAGCGCGCGACCGCAGGCGCCGCGCGCGCGAGCTCCGCCCAGCCCTCGCGCGCGCGCCAGCGCGGCGGCGCCGCGTCGAGCAGCGGCTCGAGCGCGGCGGCGATCCCCTCGAGCCAGGCCTCGTACGCGCGGTAGCGCTCCGCATCCCGTCGCGAGAAGCGCTCGATCTCCGCGAAGTCGTCGCGCGGAGCGCCGCCGAGCACGAGCGCGCGCCCGTCGGGAAGCGGCGTGATCGACGAGGGGGACCGCGGGATGAGCCGCAGGCCGTGTCGCGCGAGCTCGAGCTCCGCCGCGATCGCGGGCCGCAAGAGCGACAGCACGTACGCCGCCCGCGACACGCGATAGCCGGGCCACAGCTCCTCGGTCACGCACGCGCCGCCCAGCACCGGCCGGCGCTCGAGCAAGGTCACGGCGACTCCCGCGCGCGCTAGGTACGCCGCGCAGACCAGGCCGTTGTGGCCGCCGCCGACGACGATCGCGCGCGGGATCTCAGCCATCGCCACAGTGCTCTAGCATCCCCGCATGCGGATTGCGTGTCTCGCGCTGCTCGCGCGCGGCGGCAGCTACGTCGTGCAGGTGGTCGAGCTGTACCGCTAGCGCGCGGGCTTCTCGTCCTCGGCCAGCTCCGCGAACGCCTCGCGCGCCGCGCGGGCGCAGGCGAGGTAGAAGCCGCGCACGACCGCCGAGCGCTCGCCGATCGCGAGCGCTTCGCAGAGCTCGGCCTCGGTCTGCCAGGCGTCGCCGTCGGTGGGGTTCGCCTGGCGCAGCAACACGGCCAGGTGTAGCGCGCGGCGCGCCTCGCCGGCGATGAAGAGCTTGCCGACCCGGTCGAGGACGGCTTCGCGGCCGGCCAGCGCCACGAGGTCGCGCGCGACCTGGCCGCGCGCAGCGGGGATCAGCTCGGCGGGATTGCCGCCCCACCAACCCGCGTAGGCGCGCAGCACGTCGCGCACCACGAACTGCGCGCAGCCGCTGGTCTCGGCCAGATAGGGCTTGCTCGCGAGGCTCTGCGGGAGCTGGATGCCTTCCTCGACGATCTCGTCGGGCCACTTGCCTGCGTTCATGCGCTCGACCACCGAGTCGTGCAGGAAGCGCAGCGCGCGCGAGGTCTCGGTCATGACCTCGAGCGCGTAGTCGCCCTCGAGCAGCTCGCCGTGGCCGGGGATCACCCAGCGCGGGCGGTGAGCCGCGACGGTGTCGAGCGCCTGCGCCCAGCCGAGCGTGTAGCGCTGGGTCTTGTTCGGGTGGCCCGTGTTGGGCAGCGAGCCGATCAGCAGGTCGCCGACGAAGGCGACGTTCCGGTCGGGGAGCCACACCCAGGTCGCGTCGTCGGTCTCGGCGGTCGCGTGGTAGAGCTCGACCCGCTCGCCGGCGAGCTCGAAGTCGTCGCGGTCGCGGTAGGTCCGGTCGGGCGGAACGAGCCCGCGCGGGAAGGTGTTCATGCCGCGCGGCAGGCGCAGCTGGCGGCGGGCGACCTCGTTGTTCCAGCGCCAGGTGCGCTGGTAGCGCATCAGCCGGCCGAGCACGTTCTCGTGCGCCCACACCGTCGGGCGCGGCCGGCCGCGCGAGCGCGCTTCCTGTACGAAGGTCGAGGCGCCGCCCACGTGGTCGACGTGACCGTGCGTGTAGACGATGTGCTGGACCGGCTCGTCGGAGGCGCGGCGCAGCGCCTCGATGATCTTGGTGCCCGACTGCAGCGAGCCCGTGTCGATGGCGAGCGCGGCGCCGTGGCCCCAGACCAGGCCGACGTTCGACGGGCCGTACACGATCCCGACCCCGTCGATGACGGTCTCGAGCGTGCCGAACCGCGAGGCGTCGAGCACTTCATCCAGCTTCTGCACGCGGGACTCCCGGAGCCTCTCTTCGGAACCTGGTTGCCGGGGATTGATGACGGCGGTCCCGCAAGCGAAGCGAAGCGGAGCGCGCAGCGAGGCGGAGCCGAGC
Organism: uncultured delta proteobacterium; assembly: GCA_963707945.1. Lineage (GTDB taxonomy): Bacteria > Myxococcota_A > UBA9160 > SZUA-336 > SZUA-336 > VGRW01. The sequence continues at coordinate 2,483,348 of CAVPRM010000002.1, read as the reverse complement.
GAAGGGCGGGGCGCGCCGGGCCCCGCTAGTCCACGCGGAGCGGGCGGGCCGGGGCCGAGGAGCCGTCGTTGGTCGGGCTGACCTCGGTCGGGGCGGAGCCCTCGCGGAACGGCATGAAGATCGCGCTGTCGTCGCCCGCTGGCGCGAGCAGCCCGGTGCCGCGGTCGACCCGGGCGAACACCACCCCTTCGGGCACGGTGAACTCCTGGCGGGGTCGCTCGGCGAGGGCGCCCTTCATGTAGTCCAGGAAGACCGGAGCGGCGGTGCGCCCGCCCGTCTCGTTCTTCCCCAGGTTGCGCGCGCTGTCGTACCCGATCCAGACCCCGGTGGCGAGCTCGGGCGTGTAGCCGATGAACCAGGCGTCGTGCAGGTCGTTGGTCGTGCCGGTCTTGCCGGCGACCGGGCGACCCAGGCTCTTCACGCGCGTGCCCGTGCCTTCCTCGACGACCGCGCGCAGCATGTCGGTCATGAGGTACGCGTCGACGGGGTCCAGCGTGAAGCCCTCGGGCAGGCCGGGGGTCGCCTTGGTCTCGACCTCCTGGCGCAGCTTCTCCATGACCCGTTCGAGGTCGCCAGGCGCCGGTCCTGCCGACTCGTCGCCGCCCTGGCTGACGGGGGGCGGCACGGCGAGGGTCCGGTCGGCGAGCAGGTGCACGTTCTCGGCCAACACGCGGCCGGTGCGGTCGCGCACCTCCAGCACGAAGACGGGGTCGATCACCTTGCCGCCGGTGGCGAACGAGGTGTACGCGCGCACCATCTCGGCGAGCGTGACCTCGCTGTTGCCGAGCGCCAGCCCGAGGTTCATCTCCATCTGGGACGAGATGCCCAGCGCCTTGGCCATGTCGCGCACGGGCGCGAGGCCGATCTCGGACAGCACGCGAATCGTCGCGGCGTTGCGCGACTTCGCCAGCGCCGTGCGCAGCGTGATGGGGCCGTAGAAGTCCTCGGTGTAGTTCTCGGGCTTCCACTCCGAGCCGTCGGCGCCCTCGTCGTAGACCACCGCGGTGTCGTGCACGATCGTGGCGGGCGTGAAGCCGCGCGCGAGCGCCGCCGCGTAGACGATCGGCTTGAACGCCGAGCCGGGCTGGCGCTTGGACTGGAGCGCGCGGTCGAACTCGCTCGACGCGAAGCTGTAGCCGCCGATCACCGTCTTGAGCTCGCTCTTCTCGAGGTCGACCGAGAGCAGCGCGCCCTCGGCGAGCGGCTTCTGGTAGAGCGAGGTCTTCTTGCCGTCCGCGCTGCGCTCGACCAGCACGAGGTCGCCCTTGTGCAGCACCTGGCTGATCTTGGTCGCGTGCACGTTCATGCCGTCGCGACGCGGGTCGGGCGGCAGCGCCCAGTTCACGTCGGCGAGTGCGAGCTGCGCGCGCTGCTCCGGGGCGGAGCCGAGCGCGAGCGTGGCCGCTCCCGCCTTGTCGTCGATCGCGACGACCAGCGCCTGGTAGAGCGGCTCCTCCGACGGCACCAGGACCGCCGCGTTGTTCGCGTCGACCTCGGCCAGGACGGCGGCCCACTCCTTCTCGGGCACGGTCTTGAGCGGGCCGCGGTAGCCCATGCGCCGGTCGTGATCGCGCAGGCCCTGGCGTACGGCGCGCCAGGCCTCGACCTGCTGGCCGACGTCCAGGGTCGTGTGCACGGTCAGCCCGCCGGTCAGCACCTCGTCGCCGCCGAAGCTCTCCATCAGGTAGCGGCGCACCTCCTCGACGAAGAAGGCGCTGGCCGAGTCGCGCTCCTGCCAGTGGGCCTGGGCGAACACGAGTGGCTGCGCGGCCCAGTAGTCATGCTGCTCGGGGTCGAGGAAGCCCTGCTCCGCCATCCGGTGCAGGACGAGCAATTGCTTCCGGCGCGCGGTCTCGGGGTCGACGTGCGGGTTCCACTCGGCCGGCCGCGGCACCAGGCCCGCGATCAGCGCCGCCTCGTGCACCTGCAGGTCGCGCGCGGACTTCCCGAAGTACGTCTGCGCGGCGGCTTCGATGCCGTACGCGCCGGCGCCGAAGTAGATCTGGTTCAGGTACAGGTACAGGATGTCGTTCTTCGACAGCGTCTGCTCGATCCGCCGCGCGAGCATCATGTCCTTCAGCTTGCGCGCGTAGGTCCGCTCGGGGCTGAGCAGGAAGGTCTTCGCGACCTGCTGGGTGATCGTGCTCGCGCCCTGCGCCTTGCGGCCCTCGAGGATGTTGGTCACCGCCGCGCGCAGGATGCCCGCGTAGTCCAGGCCCTTGTGCTCGTAGAACGAGCCGTCCTCGGCCGCGATGAACGCGTCGACCACGTGCTTGGGCACCTGCTCGATCGGGATGATGATGCGTCGCTCCTTGGCGAAGCTGGCAACCTCGTTGCCGTCCACGTCGAGCACCCGGGTGATCAGGTTGGGGCGGTAGTCCTGGAGGCTGTTGATCTCCGGCAGGTCGCGCAGGACTGCCAGGTAGAACAACGCGATTGTCACGGCGGCTCCCGCCACCGCGAGCACTCCCAGTGCGAGAGCAATCCGGAGCAACCGTCTCAAGCGCCCATCCTCGCCCGGGGTCGCGAAACGCGACGCGAGGTCCAGGCTACCTCACGGCCACGAGCTTTTGACAGTGTGCGACGGCCGACCCTAGCATCCGCCGCATGCGGCACCTGTTTATCGTCGATCCGCTGCCCGGGTTGAACCCGGACGCGGACACGAGCGTCGTGTTCATGCGCGACGCCGCGCGCCGGGGTCACGAGATCGCCACTTGCGGCGTCGGCGACTTGTCGGTCGGAGCCGGCGGGCGCGCGCAGGCGAACTGGGTCGCTACTCGCGCACGCGAAGGGCGCGACTGGTACACCCTGGGCGCGAGCGGCAGCTCCGAGCTCGGCGCGTTCGACGTCGTGTGGATGCGCAAGGACCCCCCCTACGACCTGAACTACTTCTTCGTCACTCACCTGCTCGACCTCGTGCCGCAGCGCACACTCGTCGTGAATTCGCCGCGCGGGCTGCGCGAGGTGACCGAGAAGCTCTTCATCCTGCGCTTTCCCGACGTCTGTCCCGAGAGCCTGGTCAGCCGCAACATCAAGGAGCTGATGGCGTTCCGGGAGAAGCTGGGCGGCGAGATGATCATCAAGCCGCTCGACGGCTGCGGCGGCGAGGGCGTGTTCCATCTCACCAAGGACGACCGCAACGTCCAGACGATTCTCGAGATGGGCACCCGCCACGGCACCACCTACCAGATCGCGCAGCGCTACATTCCGGAGGTCCGCGCCGGCGACAAGCGCATCATCGTGGTGGACGGCGAGCCGGTCGGGGGGGTCCTGCGCGTGCCGCAGCACTACGAGTCGCGGGCGAACTTCCACGTCGGCGGCACTGCGGCGAAGACGCCCATCACGGCGCGCGAGCGCGCGATCTGCGCGCGGATCGGGCCGGCGCTCGTGGAGCAGGGCATCGTATTCGCGGGCATCGACGTGATCGGGGACTGGCTCACCGAGGTGAACGTGACCAGCCCGACGGGGATCCAGGAGATCAACCGGCTCGACGGGGTGCAGCTGGAGCGGCTGGTGCTGGACGCCGTTCTGCGCCGCCACGCGAGCCGGGCCAGTTGAAGGGGGGCGAGAGTATGGGCATCGATCCGGTTCTGCTCCGCGAACAATGCCGGCGCACGCTGCAGCGGTCGGACTTTCCGGAGCTGGGGAAGCGCATCGAGGGGAAGGTCCGCGACTGCTTCGTGAAGGGCGACCGGCGCTACTTGATCGCCAGCGACCGGATCAGCTGCTTCGACGTGGTCGTCGGAACGATCCCGTTCAAGGGGCAGGTGCTGAACCAGCTGGCCGCCTTCTGGTTCGAGAAGACCCGCGCCGCTCGCGCCCAACCACGTGATCGAGGTGCCCGACCCGATGGTCACCGTCGCCCGCGAGTGCGCGCCGGTGCCGATCGAGTTCGTGTTCCGCGCCTACCTGACGGGGGCGTCCTCGACCTCGATCTGGAGGGCCTACGCGGACGGCGAGCGCATGTACTGCGGTCACCGGCTCCCCGACGGCATGAAGAAGCACCAGCGCCTGCAAGCGCCCTTGCTCACCCCGACGACGAAGGCCGAGAAGGGCGAGCACGACGAGCTGACCTCGCGCGAAGCGCTGATCGAGCGCGGCGTCATCACGGCCGCGCGCTACGACGAGGCCGAGGCCCTGCTCGCCCGTCTGTTCGCCGCCGGCCAGTCCTGGGCGACGACGCGGGGTCTGATTCTGGTCGACACCAAGTACGAGCTGGGGCTCGATGCCGCAGGGAACTTCGTCGTGATCGACGAGATCCACACCCCCGACTCGTCGCGGTACTGGTACGCCGACGGCTACGCCGAGGCGTTCGCGCGCGGCGACGACCCGAAGTCGCTCGACAAGGAGTACGTCCGGCGCTGGCTGCAGGAGCGCGGCTACCACGGCGACGGTCCGCCACCGACGCTGCCCGACGAGGTTCGCTGCGAGGCCGCGCAGCGCTACATCGAGACCTACGAGCGCATCACCGGGCGCGCGTTCGAGCCCGCCACCGACGAGCCGCAGGCCCGAATCCGACGGAGTCTCCGCTTGGTGTAGGCCTACCTCCGTCGGTCGTCCGACGAGAAAAAGTGCAACCAACGGGCCTTGACCCCTTTACAAGCGCGGATTTCGTTACATAACCTTCCGCCGTTCCTTCGACGCACCGTCGGAGCGAACGAGAGTCGTCGCGGAGTCGACGACGTGTGGGGGGACAGAATGGCAATGAAAGTCGCGCAGACCGGCGTCAAGCGACAAGCCGGTTACCTGTACTACCTGGACAAGCAGGGCGACGTGTCGCGCGTCGTCATGGCGCGCGGCGGCGGACGCCACGCGCGCACGCGACCCGAGAAAGTCGCGCGCGCTGGGGTGAAGCGAGAGGACGGGTTCCTCTACTTCATCGACAAGTCGGGCGACGTCTGCCGCACCAAGATGGCGCGGCGCGGCGGCGGTCGACGCAAGAAGACCGCGACCCGACGAGCCCCGCGGCGCCGGACCACGGCACGCCGCAAGACCACCGCTCGCGCGAAGAAGACCACGCGCCGCACCACGGCGCGCAGGACCTCGCGCCGCAGGTAGTCGCTCTCGCTCTCGTCGTCTGACATTGAGAGGTTGGACGTAAGGGCTGGGGGGCAGCACAAAACTGCTCCCCAGCCTCTGTCCGTTAAGAGCTCGCGAAGACTTGCTGCAAACGTTTCATTGCTGAGATAGGCTGGTGTGGATGGGGGTGAAGCTCTCGACGGTGGTGGTCGAGACGCCGCTGGGCCCGCTTCGTTGCGCGGTGACGGAGTCGGGCGTGGCGCGTATTGCGCTCCCGCGCTCGAGCGGCGCCGGGTTCGCGGGCTGGCTTCGCAGCGTCTATGCGGACGCCGAGCGCGTGCCGTGGCTGCCGTTGATCGACAAGCTCTCGCTCGAGCTGGCCGAATACTTCGCCTCCAAGCGGCGCGAGTTCTCGGTGGCGGTCGAGCCGCGCGGCACCGACTTCCAGCTCGCGGTGTGGCGCGAGATCGCGGCGATCCCGTACGGCGACACGCTCACCTACGCCGAGGTCGCGCGCGCGGCGGGCCGCCCGAACGCGGTGCGCGCGGCGGGCACGGCGACCGGCGCGAATCCGGTTCCGATCCTGATTCCCTGCCACCGCGTGATCGCCGCACACGGCAAGCTCGGCGGCTTCTCGGGCGGGCTCGACGCGAAGCGCCGCCTGCTCGCGCTAGAGAAAGCGGCGACCGCCGAGCTGATCTGAGCGGGGCCCGCTCCCGCGGGACATCGGCCCGCGGGCCGATGTCGGGCGAAGCCGCGCCACCCGCACTTCGCTCGCCTTCGGCTCGCTGCGCGCCGCGCGACCGCGGCTTGCGGACCTAGACCAGTCCCAGGGCCTGGTCGATGTCTCGGATCAGGTCCGCGGCGTCCTCGATTCCGCACGAGTAGCGGACCAGGTTGTCGCGGATGCCGAGCTGCCGCGCGCTCGTCGGGGGTCTTGTCCCAGTACGAGACGACCGTCGGCTGCTCGACCAGGGTCTCGACGCCGCCCAGGCTCGGCGCGATGTACGGGATGCGCAGCGCGTCGATGAACTTGGAGGCGCTCTCGAGCGAGCCGCGCACCTCGAAGCTGACCACGCCGCCGAAGCCGCTCATCTGTCGCACCGCGATCGCGTGCTCGCTGTGGCTCTCGAGGCCCGGGTAGTGCACGCGCTCGATCTTCGGGTGCTTCGCGAGATGGCGCGCGATCGCGCTGCGCGGTCTCGTTCGCGCGCGCGACGCGCAGCGCGAGCGTCTTCACCCCGCGCAGGATCAGGTACGACGCGTGCGGGTCGACCACGCCGCCGAGCACACCGTGGAGCTTGCGGATCTTCTCGATCAGCGCCGCGCTTGCCGACCAGCGCCCCGCCCATCACGTCGTTGTGCCCGGCCAGGTACTTGGTGGCGGAGTGCAGCACCAGGTCCGCGCCGAGCGCGAGCGCTTGCTGATTGATCGGCGTCGCGAAGGTCGAGTCGATCACCACGGTGGCGCCGCTCGGCCGACACAGCTCGGCGACGCGCGACATGTCGATCACCCGCAGGTAGGGGTTGGTCGGCGACTCGGAGAAGAACAGCGATGCGCCGTCCGCGAGCGCCCGCGCCAGCCCCGCGTAGTCGGCCGGGTCGATCACGGTCGTGCGCACGCCCATGCGCGGCAGCAGCTCGCTGATGAACTGGCGCGTGCGCCGGTAGCAGTCGTGCGTCGTGACCAGGTGGCCGTTCTGCGGCAGCAGCGCGAGCAGCAGGGTCGTGACCGAGTTCATGCCCGAGGCCGAGACGACGCAGTCCTCGCCGCCTTCGAGCAGGCAAAGCTTCTCTTCCAGCACGCGCGTGGTCGGGTTGCCGTAGCGGCCGTACTCGAAGCTCGGGTGGCGGCCTTCCTGGTAGGCGATCACCTCCTGGGTGTCGCGGAACCAGTAGGTGGCGCTCTGCACGATCGGGGTCGTGAGCGAGTCGCTGACCCGCGGACGGCCGTCGCGCTCGCCGCCGTGGACGGCGTCGGTGGACTTGCCGCCCTTCTCGCGCTCCCTGCTCATACGGGGCGGCCGAGGTTACTCTCGCCCCCGGTGGCGGTCAAACCCAGTGCCGCGCGCCGCTGGGAGATGCGCAACTCGAGCGCGTCGCGGACGTTGCGGCCGACGTGCAGCTTGTTGAAACGACCGCGGCCGATCTCGACGTCGGGGCGGTCGGCGCCGTGGAAGTCGCTGCCGCCGGTCTCGAGCAGGCCGTGCGCGCGCGCGATCCGGCCGAGCTTGCGCACGGTCGTGGCCTTGTGACTCGGGTGCCAGAGCTCGAGGCCGTCGAGGCCGAGCGGCAGCAGCCGCTCGACGAACGCGGCGAGCCCGCCGGGACCGTCGGCCCCCGCGGAGAGCGGCGGGTGCGCGAGCACCGCGACTCCGCCCGCCGCGTGGACCAGCGCGATCGCCTCGCCCGCGGAGAGGGCGGTGTTCGGCTCGAATGCGGCCTTGCCGCGGCGCAGGAACTTCGCGAACGCGTCCTCGACGTCCGCGCACGCGCCAACCGCGACGAGCGCCCGCGCGACGTGCGGCCGGCCGATCGTGCCGCCGCCCGACTCCACCTCGACCTGCGCCAGCGTGATGTCGATGCCCGCGCGCTGGAGATGCGCGACGATCCGCGCCGCGCGGCCCTCGCGCCCGCGCTGGAGCTGGTCGAGGCGCGCGAGCAGGGCCGGGCTCTCGTCGTCGATGCCGAGCCCGAGCACGTGCAGCCCGCGCTTGCCGTCGTTCTCGCTCACCGAGATCTCGATCCCCGCGATCACCTCGATGCCGCGCGCCGCGCCGGCCGCGCGCGCCTCCGCGATTCCGCCGACCGTGTCGTGATCGGTGAGCGCGAAGCCGGTGACCTTGTTCGCGGCAGCGCGCTCGACCAGCTCGGTCGGCGTGAGGCTGCCGTCCGAGACGCGCGTGTGGGTGTGGAAGTCGAAGCGCTCGCTCATGGCGCCGCCCCCCAGCGCGCGATCCGCTCGACGAAGAGGCTGGCGAGCTTCTCGGACTCCGCGCGATCGGCGAACTCCGCGTTCGGCGTGCCGCCAGGGCGCTCGCGCAGCCGGCCGCGCTCGCCGCCCTCGCGCTCGCTCACTTCGAGCGCGCGGGGCGCGAAGCCGAAGAGCTCCGGTGCGAACGCGGCCGCGACCGCGCACGGGTCGTGGAGGAGTGCGGTCGGCTCGCCCGAGAGCTCGCGCTCGGCGCCGCACAGGGCGCGCACCGCGGCGGCCAGGAACTCCGCGCGCGGTCCCGACTCGATCCCGGCGCGCGCGAGCTCGGCTTCGCCGACTGCGACCGTGCGAGTCGCGTCGAGCCCGACCACGCGCAGCCGCACCCCCGACGCGAGCACGAGCTTCAACGCGCGCGGGTCGGCGTAGGCGTTGAACTCGGCCTTGGGAGTGACGTTGCCCGGTCCGAGCGCCCCGCCCATCCAGATCACCTCGGCGCGCGCGAACAGCGCCGCGTTCTCGACCGCCAGGGTCGCGATGTTCGTGAGCGGGCCGAGCGCGATCACCGCCGAGACCTCGCGCTCGCCCAGGCTGCGCTTCAACACGTCGCGCGCCGACGGCGAGCTGGACTCGTCGACGGGGGGCAGGGCGATGCCGCGCCGTCCGTCCTTGCCGTGGAAGTGGGTGGCGTCGATCGGAGTGAGCGCGAGCGGCGCGTTCGCCCCGACCCCGAGCGGCACCTGGGCGCGCTCCGCCAGCGCGCAGAAGCGCCGCGCGTTCTTGGTCACGACCGGCAGCGCGGCGTTGCCCGCGACGGTCGTCAGGCCCTCGACCGAGAGCTCCGGCGAGCCGAATGCGAACGCGAGCGCGAGCAGGTCGTCGAGCCCGGGATCGGTGTCGATGTGCACGCGGCGGGCGCTCACGGCTTCGCCCCGTAGCCAGCCTCGTCGAGCTTGCCCTCGAGGATGAGCCGGCGTGCGTGCTGGTACTGCGACTCGGTGATCTGGCCGCTCGCGCGGTCGGCGTCCGCTTCGTCGAGCGCGCGGATCTGCTGATCGGACAAGCTGGGTGGGAGCGCGGACTTCGCCGGCGCGGTCGCGCCCTCCGTCTTCTCGGGCGGGAGCTCCATCAACACCGTTCGACGTCGGCCCTTGTCGCTGCGCGCGACCGGCTTGCGGAAGTAGTCGTCGCGCCACGCAACCGAGACGCCGTCGGGCCCCATCCGCGTCTGCGCCTGGCCGGGGACGAGCTTGAAGGCCGGCGCCGTGGTCGACGGCTCGCCCGGAATCTCCCACTCGCGGTACGACATCTTGCTGCCATCCTTCTCGAGCGGCGCCTCGACCAGAAAGAACTCGAACTTCAGGTCGTCGCCCTCGAGATAGACGCGGAAGGCGGTCACGCGGTTGTCGGTGAAGATGCCCAGCTGCCGGTCGGCCGGGAACGCGGCCGCGGCGACCTCGTCGTCGGGAGTCGCCTGCTCGAGCGCCTTCGAGATCCCCTCACCCAGCGCGTAGGTGTCGCCCGAGCGGATCACCGGCCGCTGCTTCGCGTCCTTGTCCTCGAAGGTCAGGTTCCCGAGGATGTGCGCGATCCGCACGTCGGAGATCGTGGCGGGGTGGGAGTAGCCGCGCGCGATCACCTCGCCGCCCTGCTCGCGGTGGCGGATCTCGACCCGCGCCGCCGGCTGGTCGTAGATGCGCTGGCGCACCAGCTTCGGGCCGCAGCCCGCGAGCCAGAGCGACGCGGCCGCGAGGACCGCGGCGCAGAGCGGCGTCGCGCGCGTCATCCGCTACTCGGTCTCGCTCTTGAGCTGGCGCGAGCGCAGCTGGAGGGCGGCCTCGAACGGGTTCTTGCCCTCGAACAGGCTCAGGTAGACGCCGGTCGTGATGGGCATGTCGACGCCGTGCTTCTGCGCGAGCTCGTAGGCGGACTTGGCGGTGCGCACGCCCTCGGCGACCTGCTGCAGTCCCGCCAGCACCTCCTCGACCTTCCGCCCGCGCCCGATCTCGAGCCCGACCCGCCGGTTGCGCGACAGGTCGCCCGTGCAGGTCAGCACCAGGTCGCCCACGCCGGACAGCCCGAGGAAGGTGACCGGGTTCGCGCCCAGGGCGACACCGAGCCGCGTCATCTCGGCGAGCCCGCGGGTGATCAGCGCCGCCCGCGAGTTGAGCCCCGACTCCATGCCGTCGGCCACGCCGACGGCGATCGCGATCACGTTCTTGAGCGCGCCGCCGAGCTCCACACCGACCACGTCGGCGTTCGTGTAGCACCGGAACTGGGGCGAGGAGATCAGCGCCTGGGCCGCGACGGCGTAGTTCTCGTTGCGCGAGGCGAGCGCGACCGCGGTGGGGCGCCGCTCGGCGATCTCGCGCGCGAAGCTCGGTCCCGACAGGAAGCAGAGCCGGTCGTGCGCCGAGGCCGGCAGGATCTCCATCAGTACGTCCGAGCAGAGCTTGCCCGTGCCGACCTCGATCCCCTTCGACGCCGAGACGACCAGCGCGTCCGGGCACAGGAGGCCGGCCGCCTCCTCCCACACCTCGCGCAGCGCGTGGCTCGGCACGACCGAGACCACCAGCTCCTTGGCCTCCATCGCCTGCTCGAGCGAGGCGGTCGCGCGCACCGACGGGGGCAGCTCGAAGTCCGAGAGGTAGCGCGGGTTGCGGCGCTCGCGGGCGATCGCGTCGGCCACGTGCGGATCGCGCGCCCACAGATCGACCGCGTAGCCCTTCTCGGCGAGCAGGATCGACAGGCAGGTGCCGAAGCTGCCGGCGCCGAGCACCGCACAGCGCACTGGGTTTTCCGCGCTCACTTCGCTGAGCATACTTCGCTCGCCTGCGGCTCGCTGCGCGCTTCGCTCGCGGCCTCGCTCGGGGCAGCCCTCGCTCGGCCCTCCGTGCGCTCCAGTCCGGTTGACAGCGCAGCAACGCCTTCCTACGCTAGCCGCGCCTTTTACGAGGAAATCCGGGGAGTTTCCTCGTCGATAGCGACCGAGAGAGTGGGGGCGGCCCGAATGGGCGAGTACGCAGGTCTGGGATTTTTCACCGTGCTCGGCTCGCTCGCGGTGCTCGGCTTCCTCGTGGCGACGACACTGCTCGGCCCCAAGCTCGTGTTCCCGGAGAAGCAGGAGCCGTTCGAGTGCGGGGAACACCAACTTGCGTCGCCCAACCAGCGCTTCTCGATCAAGTTCTACATGGTCGCCGTCTCGTTCATCATCTTCGACGTCGAGGTGGTGTTCCTGTTCCCGTGGGCCGTCGTGTTCAAGGACCTCGGCTGGTACGGGCTCGCGGTGATGACGCCGTTCCTGGCGGTGCTCGCCGTCGGTCTCGCGTACGAGTGGCTGCGCGGCGGGCTCGAGTGGGAGTAGCGGCGTGAGGCCCGAAACGCGCGCGCAGATCGAAGCGCTGTTCGAGCGCTACCCGCAGAAGCGCGGAGCGCTCCTGCCCGCGATCTACCTGGTGCAGGCCGAGAAGGGCTGGGTCGATCCCGCCGGCGCGAAGGAGCTCGCAGCGCTGTTCGAGATCGCGCCCGTCGAGGTCCACGAAGTCCTCTCGTTCTACAACATGTTCTACACGGAGCCGCAGGGCCGGCACCACGTGTACGTGTGCACGAACGTGCCGTGCTCGCTGCGCGGCGCTCGCTCCCTCTTGCGCGGGCTCGAGGCGTACCTGGGCGTGCACTCGGGCCAGACCACCAAGGACGGGCGCATCACGATCGGGCACGAGGAGTGCCTCGGCTCGTGCGGCACCGCGCCGGTGCTGCGGATCGACGGCGTGTACCACGAGAACGTCGACTTCGAGGATGCGCGGCGCCTCGTCGACGGGTTGGAGTAGGGCGTGGCGAGCGAGCCGTACGTCAAGAACTACCTCTCCGAGCACTACGGCGACGACGCCTATCGGACGCTCGAGGGCTACGCGGCGCGCGGCGGCTTCGCGGGGATCAAGAAGGCGCTCGCGCTCGGCCCCGACGAAGTGACCGAGCTCGTGAAGGCGTCGGGCCTGCGCGGCCGCGGCGGCGCCGGCTTCGCGACCGGTCTCAAGTGGAGCTTCATGCCGAAGACCGGCGAACGCATGAAGCTGATCATCGTCAACGGCGACGAGTCGGAGCCGGGCTCGTTCAAGGACCGCATGATCATGGAGCGCGGTCCGTTCCAGATCCTCGAGGGGATCCTGATCGGCGCCTGGGCGATGGGCGCGAAGCGCACGTACGTCTACGTGCGCGGCGAGTACACCGAGCCGATCCGCGCGCTCGAGTCCGCGGTCGAGGAGCTGCGCGCCGCGAAGTACCTGGGCAAGGCGTGCCTCGGGAAGAAGGGCTTCGAGCACGACATCGTCGTGCACTCGGGCGCCGGCGCGTACATCTGCGGCGAGGAGACGGGCCTGCTCGAGTCGCTCGAGGGCAAGAAGGGCCAGCCGCGCAAGAAGCCGCCGTTCCCGGCGCAGTACGGCGCGTTCGGCCTGCCCTCGACGGTGAACAACGTCGAGACCTTCGCGCACGTGCCGTTCATCCTCGAGCGCGGCGTCGAGTGGTTCAAGTCGCGCGGCACCGAGAAGAGCCCCGGCACGACCCTGTTCGGTGTCTCCGGGCACGTCGAGCGCCCGGGCCTGTTCGAGCTTCCGCTCGGCACGACGCTGCGCGAGGTGCTCGGCCTGGCCGGCGGCGTGCGCGGCGGGCGGCGCCTGAAGGGCGTCATGCCCGGCGGCCTGTCGATGCCGGTGCTCCCGCCGAGCGAGCTCGACGTGCAGATGGCCGAGGAGTTCCTCGCGCCGAAGGGCAGCCACCTGGGCACCGGCGGCGTCATGGTGATGGACGAGACCACCTGCATGGTGCGGGTCGCATGCGTCACCGCGTACTTCTTCCGCGACGAGTCGTGCGGCCAATGCACGCAGTGCCGCGAGGGCACAGGCTGGATCCACAAGCTGTGCGAGAAGATCGAGCAGGGCCGCGGCACCGAAGCCGACCTCGCCCTGCTCGACGACGTGCCGTCGCTCATGGAAGGCCAGACGATCTGCGCGTTCGCCGACGCCGCGGCCTGGCCGATCCAGGGCCTCCTGCGCCACTTCCGCAGCGACTTCGAGGCGCACATTCGCGAGAAGAAGTGCCCCTTCCCCGAGAGCTTCGAGCTCTAGCCGATGCCGAAGCTCACCATCGACGGAGTCGAGTACCAGGTCGCGGAGGGCCGCATGGTCCTGCAGGCGATCGACGATCTCGGCCTGCTCATGAACGGCGTCGACATCCCGCACTACTGCTGGCACCCCAAGCTCTCGATCGACGGCTCGTGCCGGCTCTGCCAGGTCGAGATCGAGGGCATGCCCAAGCTCCAGATCGCGTGCAACACGCCGGTCACCGACGGCATGAAGGTGCACACGCGGACGCCGCGGGTGGAGAAAGCGCGGCGCGGGGTGATGGAGCTCCTCCTCATCAACCACCCGCTCGACTGCCCGATCTGCGACCAGGCCGGCGAGTGCAAGCTGCAGGACTACGCGTTCGAGTACGGCGTGGGCGAGGCGCGCACCCGCGAGCCGCGCCGGCCCGCGAAGAAGTCCGTCGAACTCGGGCCGACGATCGTGTTCGACCAGGAGCGCTGCATCCTGTGCCGGCGCTGCGTGCGCTTCTGCCGCGAGGTGTCCAAGACCGGCGAGCTCGGCGTGTTCAACCGCGGCGACGAGTCGCTGCTCGAGACGTTCCCGGGGAGCGAGCTCGACAACCCGTACTCGATGAACGTGGCCGACATCTGCCCGGTCGGCGCGCTCACCACGCGCGACTTCCGGTTCAAGATCCGCGTCTGGTTCACGGACGACGTCGACAGCGTCTGCAACCAGTGCGCGCGCGGCTGCAACATCTCGGTGTCGCGCTCCAACAACAAGATCTACCGCTACGTGCCGCGCCGGAACGACGCCGTGAACGAGACCTGGATGTGCGACCACGGCCGCATGTCCTACAAGCTGAACGCGCAGGGGCGGCTCTCCCACGCGCGCGCCGACGGCCGGCAGGTCAGCGCGGTCGAGGCGGCCGCGCGCGCCGGCGAGCTGGTGCGCGCCGCGCGCCATGCGAACGGCAAGATCGTCGGCGTGGCGTCGCCGTTCGCGTCGAACGAGGACCTCGAGGCGTTCCGCGACTTCCTCGCGCAGATCGGCGCGGGCACGGCGCGCTTCGCGGTGCCGCACGGCGAGTCCGACGAGATCCTGATCGAGGCCGAGAAGGCGCCCAACGCCGCGGGCTGCCGGTCGCTGGGCATGGTCGAGTCGGCCGACTCGCTGGGCCACGCCGACCTCGCGATCGTGCTCGGCCACACGCTGCACGCCGCGGCTTTCGCCGACGTGCGCCGCGTGGTGCTGATCGACTCCCACGAGTCCGCGCTGTCCGCGCGCGCCGACGTGGTGCTGCCCGCGCGCACCTTCCTCGAGAAGAGCGGCACCTTCACCAACGCAGACAAGCTCGTGCAGCGCTTCAACGCGGTCGTGGAGCCGGCGTTCGAGGCCCTCTCCGAGCACCAGGCGCTGGCCGAGATCGCGCGCACGGCGCTAGCCGCGTCGGAGCGCGGCTAGTGGCCACCTCCACGATCTTCGTCTCGCTGTTCATCTTCGTGCTCGTGCTCCTGGTGTTCGCGCCGATCATGACCTGGGTCGAGCGCAAGCAGAGCGCGCTCATGCAGGACCGGATCGGCGCCAACCGCGCGAACATCGCCGGCTTCACCCTGCTCGGCCTGATCCACCCGCTGGCCGACGTGATCAAGATGATCACCAAGGAAGACACGATGCCGACGGGCGCGCATCGCTTCGTCCACCTGATCAGCCCGTTCATCGCGGTGACCCCCGCGATCATCAGCTTCGCGATCATCCCGTACGGCGGCACCTACGAGATGTGGGGCGCGAAGTTCAGCTTGTGCCCGGCCGACCTCGACTACGGCGTCCTGTACCTGTTCGCGATCGGCTCGATCGCGACCTACGGCTCGATGCTGGCCGGCTGGGCCGGCAACAACAACTTCGGGATGCTCGGCTCGATCCGCGTGTCGGCGCAGATGATCTCGTACGAGGTCACGATGGGCATCGCCGTCGTCGGCCTCTTCATGATCTTCGGCACGCTCAAGCTGACCGACATGGGGGTCGCGCAGCAGGAGACCTTCCGGGTGTTCGGTTTCATGGAGCACCTGGGCTGGGTCGCGCCGGGAACGGCCTGGCTCGACTGGATCACCTTGCCGATGTGGGGCGTGATCCTGCAGCCGCTCGCGTTCTTCATGTTCCTGACGGCGCTCATGGCCGAGAACAAGCGCGCGCCGTTCGACACCCCCGAGGGCGAGTCGGAGATCGTGGCCGGCTACTTCATCGAGTACAGCGGCATGAAGTTCGGCCTGTACATGATGGGCGAGTGGATCGAGGTCGTCGTGATCTCGGCCCTGCTCACCGCCATGTTCCTCGGCGGCTGGTCGCTGCCCTGGCTGTCCGACAAGGCGCTGATCGACTTCCTGCTCCCGAAGTTCGGCGCGAACATCGCCAACCTGATGGCGATGGTGCTCGCGGTGCACGTGTTCCTGGGGAAGGTCGTCGCGCTGATCTTCTTCCAGATGCTGATCCGCTGGAGCATGCCGCGCTTCCGCTACGACCAGGTCATGAACCTGGGCTGGAAGATCCTGCTGCCGCTCTCGCTCGCGAACATCGTGGTGACGGCGGTGGGGATCCTGGTCGTGCAGGAGGTCGTCGCGAGATGAAGACGGCGCTCTTCTGGATCTTGTCGGTCGCGGCGCTGGCCTCGGCGGCCGGCGTGGTCGGCAACGTGCGCAATCCGATCAACTCGGCGCTGAACCTGGTCGTGTCGATGCTGGCGCTCGCGGGGCTCTACATCCTGCTCGAGGCGCAGTTCGTCGGGCTGATCCAGGTGATGGTCTACGCGGGCGCGATCGTCGTCCTGTTCCTGTTCGTGATCATGCTGCTCAACCTGCGCGGGAGCGGCGCGGCGAACGCGGAGACGCAGCCGATCCTGAAGATCGCGGGCACGCGCTGGTCGCCGCCGGCAGCTTCTTCCTGGTGCGCGTCCTCGCCACGGGCCGCGCGCCCTGGCCGGACGTCGAGCCCGACTACGGGACGACCCGCGCGATCGGCGAGGCGCTCTACGGCGACTACGTGCTGGCCGTGCAGGTCGCCGGGGTGCTCTTGCTGGCCGGGATCATCGCCGCGGTGGTGCTCGCGAAGAAGAGGCTCGACTGATGGGCGACGTGTCGCCGTTCCAGTTCCAGGTCGTGGCCGCGCTGATCTTCATGATCGGCGTGGTCGGCGTGCTCACCCGCCGCAACATGATCGTCATGTTCATGTGCATCGAGCTGATGCTGAACGCCGCGAACCTGTCGCTGGTCGCGTTCAGCCGCGAGGTCGGCGACGACCAGGGCCAGATCTTCGCGTTCATGGTCATGGTGGTGGCCGCGGTCGAAGTCGCCGTCGGGCTCGCGATCATCATCAGCCTGGTGCGCAACCGCGACACCGTGAACATCGAAGACGCGAGCCAGATGAAATGGTGAGCGCTTGACCGAGCACACGAACGAGATGCTGCGCTGGATCCCGCTCCTGCCGCTCTGCGCGGCGGTCGCATCGGGAGCGTGGCTGATGTTCGCGCCGAAGGAGCTGCCGCGCGCGGCGGTGATCGCGCTGGCGGTGGGCGCGCCGATCGCGTCGTTCGCGATCGCGGTCGCGCAGGTGTTCACCCTGGCGACGGCCTTCGAGCCCGAGCAGCGCTTCTTCACCGACGACCTCTACACGTGGATCTCGGCGGGCGACTTCCACGCCGAGCTCTCGTTCCTGCTCGACCCGCTCTCGGCGGTGATGGCGCTGGTCGTGACCGGCGTCGGCTCGCTCATCCACATCTACGCGGTCGGCTACATGGACGACGACCACCGCGAGGACAAGGGCTTCCAGCGCTTCTTCGTGTACCTGAACCTGTTCACGTTCTCGATGCTGATGCTGGTGCTCGGCGACAACCTGCTGGTCATGTTCGTCGGCTGGGAAGGCGTCGGGCTCTGCTCCTATCTGCTGATCGGCTTCTGGTACCTGGAAGACGCGAACGCCGCCGCGGGCCAGAAGGCGTTCGTGGTGAACCGGATCGGCGACTTCGGCTTCCTGCTCGGCATCTTCCTCTTGTTCTGGTCCTTCGCGTCGGCCGGCGCGCCGACGGTCGAGTTCCGCGAGATGGCCGCGAACGTCGGCCTGCTCTCCGACCGCGTGGTCGCGCTGCCGGGCTGGCTCTCGTTCCTGCCCGGCTTCCCGAGCTGGGGGCTCTTCACGCTCGCCTGCCTGTGCCTGTTCGTGGGCGCGTGCGGCAAGTCGGCGCAGATCCCGCTGTACGTGTGGCTGCCCGACGCGATGGCCGGCCCGACGCCGGTCTCGGCCCTGATCCACGCCGCGACCATGGTGACCGCGGGCGTGTACATGATCTGCCGGATGTCGTTCGCGTACTCGCTGGCGCCGGGCGCGCAGGCGACGGTCGCGTGGACGGGCGCGGCGACGGCGCTGTTCGCGGCCACGATCGGCATCGCGCAGACCGACATCAAGAAGGTGCTCGCGTACTCCACCGTGAGCCAGCTCGGCTTCATGTTCGCGGCGGCGGGCGTCGCGGGCTACAGCGCGGCGATGTTCCACCTGATGACGCACGCCTTCTTCAAGGCGCTGCTCTTCCTGGGCGCGGGCTCGGTGATCCTGGGCATGCACCACGAGCAGGACATCATGCGGATGGGCGGCCTGCGCACGCGCATGCCGTGGACCTGGCTCACGTTCCTGGTCGGCGTGATCGCCATCTGCGGCGTGCCGCCGTTCTCGGGCTTCTTCTCGAAGGACGAGATCCTGCTCGCGACCCACGAGGCGCACGGGATCCCCGGGAACCTGTGGATCTGGCTCGTGCTCCTGGTGACCGCCGGACTGACCGCCTTCTACATGTTCCGGCTCTACTACCTGGTGTTCACCGGCGAGAGTCGCGCCGACCACCACACGCGCGATCACGTGCACGAGTCGCCGGGCTGGATCGTGGCGCCGCTCGTGGTGCTGGCGACCCTGGCGACCCTGGGCGGCTTCATCGGTCTGCCCGACGTGTACGGCGAGCTCGTGGGCGTGCCGGAGTCGAACAGCCTCCACCACTTCCTGCAGTCGGTGGCGCCGTCGCCGGTGCACGAGATCGACCGCGGGACCGAGCTCGGGCTCGCGTTCACGACCACCCTGGTCGGCTTCGCGGGGATCGGCCTCGCGACCTTGCTCTACTACGTGCGCCGCGACCTGCCCGCGAAGATCGCGGCGGCCATCCGCCCGCTCTACGAGCTGGTGCGCGACAAGTACCGGATCGACGAGCTCTACGGCGCGCTGATCGTGCGCCCGCTGCAAGGCCTCTCGCGCAACGTGCTGGCGCGCGGCATCGACCAGGGCCTGATCGACGGCGTCGGCGTGAACGGCGTCGCGCGCGCCTTCCGCGCGATTGCCGACGACGTGCTCAAGTACGCGCAGACCGGCTACGCCCAGTCGTACCTGTTCGTGATGCTGGTCGGCGGCGCGGTCCTGATCGGCTGGCTGGTGCGGGGCTCCTGATGGACTTCGTGTCGCACCTGCTCGATGCGCACCTGCTCACGGTGATCACCTTCCTGCCGCTCGTCACGGTGCTCGCGCTCGCGCTGGGCGAGTGGGTCGTGCGCCTGCCCGAGGTCGTGTGGAAGTGGGGCGCGCTCGGCTCGTCGCTCGTCGGCGCGGCGCTCACGATCCTGCTCTGGCAGCGTTTCGACCCGGCGGCGAGCGGCCAGCAGTTCGTCGAGCGGGTCGCCTGGATCCCCGCCTACGGGATCTCGTACTCGATGGGCATGGACGGGATCGCGCTCCTGCTCGCGGCGCTCACGAGCTTCCTGTTGCCCGTCGTCCTGATCGCGTCGTGGACCGACATCCAGAAGCGCGTGCGCTCCTACCTGTTCTTCATGATGGCGCTGCAGACCGGCATGCTCGGCGCCTTCTTCGCGCTCAACCTGTTCCTGTTCTACGTGTTCTGGGAGACGATGCTGATCCCGATGTACTTCATCATCGGGATCTGGGGCGGGCCGCGCCGGGTCTACGCCACGGTGAAGTTCTTCATCTACACCATGGTGGGCAGCCTGCTCATGCTGGTGGGCATCGTCGTGCTGGCCTGGCTGCACCAGCAGCAGTTCGGCTCGCTGACCTTCGAGTACTACGGCGTGGCGCCGGCGAGCGGCCTGCTCGACCTGTCGATCCCGACCGAGGGCGGCGCCTGGTGGCAGCGGCAGGGCTTCCTGTTCGGCGTGTTCGCGCTCGCGTTCGCGATCAAGGTGCCGATGTTCCCGTTCCACACCTGGCTGCCCGACGCGCACGTCGAGGCGCCCACGCCGGGCTCGGCCGTGCTCGCCGGCGTGCTGCTGAAGCTCGGCACCTTCGGCTTCGTGCGCTACGCGCTGCCGCTCTTCCCGCAGGCCGCAATCGAGTACGCGCCGTGGATCGTCGGCCTCGCGCTGGTGGGCATCGTCTACGGCGCGCTCGTCGCGTGGGTGCAGGAGGACGTCAAGAAGCTCGTCGCCTACTCGTCGGTCTCGCACATGGGCTTCATCGTGCTGGGCCTGTTCGCGTTGAACCCTCAGGGGGTCACGGGCGCGGTGCTGCAGATGGTGAACCACGGCGTCTCGACCGGAGCGCTCTTCATCCTGGTCGGCATGATCTACGAGCGCCGCCACGTGCGCGATCTCGACGCGTTCGGCGGGCTCGCGCGCGTCATGCCGGTTTTCGCGGCGTTCTTCGTGATCGCGACCATGAGCTCGGTCGGGCTGCCCGGCCTGAACGGCTTCGTCGGCGAGTTCCTGATCCTGCTCGGCGCATTCTCGCGACTGGGCTGGGCGGCGGTGATCGCGACGAGCGGCGTGATCCTCTCGGCGGTGTACATGCTGTGGGCGGTGCGGCGCGTGTTCTTCGGTCCGCTCGTCCACGAGGCGAACAAGGTCCTGCTCGACCTGTCGCCGCGCGAGAAGCTGGTCGGGGTGGCGCTGGTGATCCCGATGATCTGGATCGGCGTCCACCCGTCGACCTTCACCAACCCGATGGACCGCGCCGTGACCGAGCTGCTGGAGACCATGAACCGGCGCGCGCCGGACATGGCGGTCACCCCCGAGGGCCGCGAGGCGAAGGCGGCGTTCGCGGTCGAGGTGGCGAAGTGATCCCGCAGATCGACGTGTGGGCGGTCGCGCCGATGATGCCGGTGGCGCTCGGCGTGCTGGTCCTGCCCATGTTCGAGGTGTTCCTGATCCGGCGCGGCAGCGTGCTCGGCCAGCCGCTGAGCGCCGCGCGCCGCGGCACCTACCTGGCGACGCTCGCGACGGGCTTCCTCGCGGTCTCGCTCCTGCTCACCATGAACGCCTTCGGCCAGCCGGTCCGCACCTTCAACGCCGAGAACCCGATGGTGCGCATGGACGGCGTGGCGCTGTTCCTGTGCGCGATCGTGCTGATCGGCGCGATGCTGACGGTGCTCGCGAGCTCGAAGTACCTGGAGCACGTCCACTCGAACTGGGGCGAGTTCTACACCCTGGTGCTTTCCTCGGTCACGGGGATGATGTTCCTGGCGGCGGCCTCGGACCTGCTCATGCTGTTCCTCGCGCTCGAGCTGATGAGCATCCCGGTGTACGCGCTCGCCGGCTTCCGGCGCGCGTCGCTGCGCTCGAACGAGTCGGCGGTGAAGTACTTCCTGATCGGCTCGTTCGCGTCGGGGCTCCTGCTGTACGGCTCGTCCTTGCTCTACGGCGCGACCGGGTCGCTGGTGCTGACGGAGATCGCCAACAGCTTCGACCCCGAGAACGCACTCGACCTCTTCGGCGCAGGGCTGCTCTTGGTGGGGCTCGCGTTCAAGATCTCGTCGGTGCCGTTCCACCAGTGGGCGCCCGATGCCTACGAGGGCGCGCCGACCACGGTGTCCGGCTTCATGGCCACGGCCGTGAAGGTCGCGGCGTTCGGCGCGCTGGTGCGGGTGGTCTCGGTCGGGCTCGCGCCGGCCTCGGACGCGCTGGCCGGAGTGCTCTGGCTGCTCGCCGTGCTCTCCATGTCGATCGGCAACGTCATGGCGCTGATCCAGCGCAACACCAAGCGCATGCTCGCGTACTCGTCGATCGCGCACGCGGGCTACCTGCTGATCGGCGTGCTGGTCGGCGGCGAAGCCGGCACGGGCGCGGTGCTGTTCTACCTGCTCAGCTACACGTTCATGACGATCGGCGCGTTCACCGTCGTGTCGGTGCTGGCGCGCGACGGTCGCGAGTACGACGCCATCGACGACCTCGCGGGCCTGGTCCAGACGCGCCCGTTCCTCGCGGTGGTCATGTCGATCTGCATGTTCTCTCTGCTCGGCATGCCCGCCACCGCCGGCTTCGTCGGCAAGTTCCTGCTGTTCAGCTCCGCGGTGCAGCAGGGGCTCGCGGCCGGGAGCTCGTCGCTGGTCTGGCTGGTCGTGATCGCCGTGCTGAACAGCGCGCTCTCGCTCGGCTACTACCTGCGCGTGGTCGCCGTGATGTTCTTCCAGCCGCCGCGCGACGACGTGCAGCCGAGCGAGCCCGGCTCGTTCGAGCGCATCGTCCTGGTCAGCTGCGTCGCCGGCGTGCTGTTGCTCGGCCTCATGCCCCAGGACGCGCTGCCCTGGGTGGTCTCACTCGTGAACCTGCCGGACGTGAACGTGCTGCAGCTCGCCGCCGACGCGGCGGCGTCGCTCTCCAACTCACCCTGACGGGACCTTGCTCGCCGGCGCGCGCGGTGCCGGCGCGCCTGCAACCCTTGCCTCTCTCTTGGTGGGTGGAAGAGGCTAGGAGAGCAGCCACTTCCTCAGGATCGCGTTGACCTTCTCAGGCGCGTCCTGCTGCACCCAGTGCGAGGCGTCGGGCAGGCGGTGGATCTCCAGGTTCGTCACATACTCCTCGGTGCCGTCGAGGGTCGTGATGTCGAGCGCGCTGTCCTGCTCGCCCCAGACGATCAGCGTCTTCGTGTCGAGCTTCGGGTAGCCCAGGCTGCGCTGGCGGCGGTGGCCGCCGCCGCGCACGAGCGCGCGGTAGTAGTTGATCATCGCGGTGAGCGCGCCGGGCTGGAGCGCGGCCTTCCGGTACACGTCGAGCACCTCGTCCGGGAAGTTCTCCTTGTGCACCGCCATGCCGCGGAAGGCGTTGGCGATCGCGCGCGCGTTCCGCGCCGCGAAGAGCTTCTCGGGCAGCCAGGGGATCTGGAAGAACAGCACGTACCACGAGCGCAGCCGCTGGCGGAAGCCGCGCGAGAGCGCACGCTCGAAGCACGCGGGGTGGGGCAGGTTCATGATCGCCAGCCGCGAGAGCGGGCGGATCCGCCGCATCGCGAACATCCAGGCGATCACGCCGCCCCAGTCGTGGGCGACGAGCAGCGTCTCGCGAGCGCCCGAGGCGTCGATCAGCCCGGCGACGTCGTCCATCAGCTTCTCGATCGCGTACTCGTCGATCCCCACCGGGCGATCCGTCCCGCCGTAGCCGCGCAGGTCGGGCGCCCAGGCGAGCCAGCCTTCCTCCGCCAGCACCGGCAGCTGGTGGCGCCACGAGAAGGCGAGCTCGGGGAAGCCGTGCAGGAACAGCGCGAGGCGATCGCCCTGGCCGGCGGCGAGAACGTGGAAGTTGAGGCCGTTGGCTGCGACGCGCTCGTGTCGGATCGACGGCTGAAGCATGGCGCCACCCTAGCCGATCCTGCACCTTGGAGTCCGCTCGCGGCGGGGCTCGAACGGGAGGGAAGCCGATTCCGGAGGCGCTGCCGACCTTGTTGCCCACCTTCGTCGCGCTCTGCCTGGGCGCGCTGGTGGGCCTGGAGCGCCAGGTCGCTCAGACGGAGAGCCAGGGCGAGAAGGACTTCCCCGGGCTACGCACCTTTGCGTTCACCGCGCTGCTCGGCGCGCTGGCGGTGCTGGTCGCGAACGCGGTGCACCCGCTCCTGGCGGTCGCGATCTTCGTCGCCGACGCCGTGTTCCTGATCCTGCGCTACCGCTTCGACAGCGAGAAGAACGCGGATCCGGGCTACACGACCGAGACGGCGAGCCTGTGCACGTTCGCGATCGGCGCGCTCGCGCAGAGCGGCGAGCTCCTGGTCGCGACCGTGATCACGATCGTGATGGTGACCCTGCTGCGCTCGAAGCGCGCGATGCACCGGCTCGCCGACCTCCTCTCGCCGGCGGACATGGAGGCGCTGATCCGCTTCCTGGTGATCACCGGGATCGTGCTGCCGCTCCTGCCCGACACGCCGATCGACCCGACTTTCGGCGTGCTGCGCCCGCGCGACGTGTGGCGCATGGTCGTCCTGATCTCCGGGCTCTCGTTCGCGGGCTACGTGCTGATGCGCGTGCGCGCGGGCCAGACGAGCTACGTCGTGACGGGGCTGCTCGCGGGGCTGGTGTCGAGCACGGCCGCGACCCTGGCCTACGCGCGCGCCGGCCGCGGCGTCGCGCACGCGCGCCACTACGAGTCGCTGATCGCGCTGGCCTCGTCGACCGCGTTCCTGCGCATGGGCTTCATGCTCTGGCTGATCGAGCCCGCGCTGGCGCGGCGGGTGGCGCTGCCGTTGTCCGCGATGGTGATCGTCGGGCTCGTGCTCGGCTTCACCCGCCATCAGCCCGAGCAGGTTGCGCCCGAGCGGCACCAGTTCGAGAACCCGCTGACCATGCGGGTGGCGTTCACGTTCGCGGCGATCTACGCGTCGGTGACGCTGCTCCTCGCGTACGCGCGCCAGGAGTTCGGCGACGTCGGGATCTACGCGGTGTCCGGACTCGCGGCGCTGGTCGGCGCCGACGCGCCCGCGCTCTCGGTCGCGCGTCTGGTGCAGAACGGCAACCTGAACCTCGAGACGGCGACCCTGGCCGTCATGGTCGTGGCGGTGTTCACGACCTTGGGCAAGGTCGCGATCCTCGTCAGTGTCGGACGCAGCCCCTTCGCCCGGCGCGTGTCGGCCTCGCTGATGTCGGTGGCGGCGACCGGCGCCGTCGCGCTCCTGCTCCTTCACCGCGTCTGGTAGCCTGGACCCAGTGGGGGCGACCGCAGTCACCGGCGCGAACGGCTTCATCGGCGCGCACGTGGTGCGCGCGCTCTGCGCGCGCGGGCGCGAGGTGGTCGCGCTATGCGGCCGCGACGTCGACCAGGCGAACCTGGCCGAGCTCCCGGTCGAGCGGCGCGAGCTCGACCTGCTCGACCCCGCCTCAGTGCGCGCCGGGCTCGCGGGCTGCGACGAGGTGGTCCACACCGCCGCGTGCTACGCGTTCTGGCTGCCGGACCCGCGCCTGTTCTACCGGATCAACGTCGACGGCACGCGCCACGTGCTGGAGGCCGCGCGCGCGCAGGGCTGTCGCAAGCTGGTGTACACCAGCACCGGGGCGACGCTGGGCGCCGACGTCGCGCGCGCGCCGGGCCACTACCGCGCGTCGAAGGCGCAGGGCGAGGCGCTGGTGCTGCGCGCCGCCGCGGAAGGTCTGGCCGCGGTCGTGGTGCATCCCACGACGGTGCTCGGCCCCGGCGACCGCCGGCCGACGCCGACCGGCTCGATGATCGTGCACTTCCTGCAGGGACACATGAAGGCGTACCTCGAGATGGCGCAGAACGTCGTGCACGTCGCCGACGTCGCCGCCGGCCACGCGCTCGCGCTCGAGCGCGGTCGCAGCGGCGAGCACTACGTGCTGGGCGGCGACAACCTGTCGATGCGCGAGCTGCTCGGGCTCCTCTCCGAGCTGACCGGCCTGCCCGCGCCGCGGGTCGTCCTACCCAACGCGCTGGTGCTCGCGCTCGGCGCCGCCAATGAGTGGCTCGCCGACCACGTCACGCACCGCCCGCCGCTCGTCGCGCGCGAAGCGGCGCTGCACGCCCGCGACGCCCGTTCCTTCGACACGACCAAGACCCGCGAAGAGCTCGGCTTCGCGCCGCGCGGCGCGCGCGAGGTGCTCGCGGACGCCGTGCGCTGGTTCAGTCCTTGATGGCTTCCTTGGACCATCACCCGATCTTCGCAAACCCCGTGTAGGGCTGGAGCGCCTTCGGGATCGCGATCGAGCCGTCCGCTTGCTGGTGGTTCTCGAGCAGCGCCACCGGCCCGCGCGAGAGCGCGACCGCCGTGCCGTTCAGCATGTGGCAGAAGCGCGTCTTCTCGCCCTCGCCCTCGCGGAAGCGCACGCCGAGCCGGCGCGCCTGGTAGTCCGTACAGTTCGAGGTGCTCGTGATCTCGCCCCAACCGCCGCCTTCGCCGCGGCAGGTCATCCACGCCTCGAGGTCGTACTTGCGGTAGGCGGGCCCGCCCAGGTCGCCGGTGCAGACGTCGACGACGCGGAACGGGATCTCGAGCGCGCGGTAGATCTCTTCCTCGATCCCGACCAGCTCCTCGTGCATCGCGTCCGACTCCTCGGGCCGCGTGATCGCGAACATCTCCACCTTGCTGAACTGGTGCACCCGATAGAGCCCGCGCGAGGCGCGCCCGTGCGCGCCGCCCTCGACGCGGAAGCAGTGCGACAGCCCGCAGTAGCGGCGCGGCAAGCTGGCGGCGTCGAGGATCTCGTTCTGGTGCAGGCCGCCGAGCGTGATCTCGGCGGTGCCGACGAGCACCAGGTCCGTGTTCGCGATCGAGTAGATGTTGGTCTCGGCGCCGCGCGGGTTGAAGCCGAGCCCGTCCGCGACCGAGGCGCGCGCGAGGTCCGGCGTCTGGAACAGCGTGTAGCCCTTGCGGCGCAACAGATCGAGCGAGAAGCGGATCAGCGCCTGCTCGATCAGCACCATCTCGTTCTTCAGGTAGTAGAACTTCTGGCCCGTCACCTTCGCCGCGGACTCGAAGTCGATCAGGTCGTGCTTGGCTGCGAGATCGACGTGGTCGAGCGGCTTGAAGTCGAACTTCGGCTGGCCGCGGAACACGCGCAGCTCGCGGTTGTCCTCGTCCGTCGCGCCGATCGGCGCGGCGGGGTGGGTCAGGTTCGGCACCGTATTGTGTACGGCCGCGAGCTCGACCCGGGTGCGCTCGAGCTCTTCCTCGAGCGCCGCCTCGCGCTCCTTCAGATCCTTCCCGAGCGCGCGCTCGGCGTCGCTCGGCTTCCGGCCCTTGATGTCCCGGGCCAGCTTGTTGCGCTGTTCCTGCACCGTCTGCTGCTCGGCGATCAGCGCGCGCCGCGCTTCGTCCAGGCGCACGAGCGCCTCGAGGTCGACTTCGACGCCGCGGTTGCGGCAGTTCTGCCGGACCAGGTCGAGATTTTCGCGGATGAAGTGCAGATCGAGCATGGTTTTCTTGCGGCGGGTCGCCGGGTTGGGCCATTCTACGGGCTCGCCGAGGGGTGCGGTAGGGCTGTCGCGGGCGCACGCCGAGCAGCTGCGAATTGTGGACGCTGGATCCGGAGAGGTGGCCGAGTGGTCGAAGGCGGCGGTCTTGAAAACCGCAGGCGCTCACGCGTCCGGGGGTTCGAATCCCTCCCTCTCCGCCAAGTCTTATTGACTTCGCTCGGCTGCGCCTCGCTGCGCGCGCCTTCGGCGCTTGCGACCTCGCTCGGGACGGCCCTCGCTCGGCCTCGCCGTTGGCGGGCCTCTTACTCGAGAAGAGTTTGGAGCGCGGTCGCTTGCGGGTTGATGGCGCTGTCGCTCGCTTCACTCGCGCATTCGGATGAGCCGCGGATGGCTCGAATCGAGGGGCGGCTGGCTCGGGCCCTGGCGGATCCTGCGGTCGCGCGGGCGGAGCACGCGCGGCAGCGGCTTCGCGCGGCTCGAGCGCTCACACAAGATGGTGACGAGCTGCAGGTGATCGTCGCGCCCGAGGCCGGGCAGGGCGCCGATGCGCTGCCGCTCGCCGCGCTGCGCGCGCTCGGGGCGCGGATCGACGCGCGCTCGCGGACGTGGCTGCGGATCACCGGCTCGCCCGCGGTGCTGCGCCGCGCGGCGGAGCTCACGGGGGTCGGCGAGCTCCGCTTCCCGATGACGCCCGTGCCCGTCGAGGGTGCGGGCTCGATCGTGTCGCAGTCGGTGGGGCTGATCGGCGCGTCCGCGCTGCAGGCGCTCGGCATCGACGGCAGCGGCGTCGCGGTCGCGGTCGTCGACGTCGGCTTCATGAACCTGGCCGCGGCCAAGGCGGCCGGCGAGATCCCGCCGAGCGCGATCGAGGTCGACTTCTCGGGCTTCGGCATGGAGTCCGGCACCGCGCACGGTAGCGCCGTCGCCGAGCAGGTCGCCGACGTCGCGCCCGGCGCGCAGCTCTACCTGATCCTGATCTCCGACGAGCTCGACTTCCAGAACGCGCTCGACTACGTGCGCGTCCACGCCATCAAGATCGCCAACCTGTCGGTGAACTGGTTCGCCTCGAGCTACTACGACGACGGCGGGGAGGTCAGCGGGCTGCTCAACGCGTCGCACGACGCCGACGGCGTATTCTGGGCGGTGGGCGCGGGCAACTGGGCGTTCCGGCACTGGCGCGGCCCGTGGCTCGACGAGGACGGCGACGGCTGGCTCTCGTTCGCGCCCAACGACGAGCGGCTGGGACTGGAGAGCGAGCGCCCCTGGGCGTGCGTGACGTTGAACTGGAACCAGTACCCCTGGCAGTACTCGGGCGCGCTGACCGACCTGGACCTGTTCGTCTATACGGCGGCGGGGGTTCAGGTGGCGTCGAGCGAGATCCGGCAGACGCTGGCCACGGGACCGATCGAGGAGGCGTGCTTCGAGGACGTCGTCGCCGACCGCCCGCACAAGCTCGGCGTCCGCCGCTTCGGCGGGCCGACCGCGGGCCTCGACCTGACGATCACCAGCGGCGACACCGCGATCGAGGTCGCCAAGCGCGTGCCCGCCTCGAGCCTGGTCGACCCCGCCGTCGCCCACGGCGCGTTCGCGGTCGGGGCGATCCCGCAGTACTACTGGAGCGATCTGCCCGCTCCGCTGCTCGAGCCCTTCTCGAGCCTCGGCCCCACGACCGACGGCCGCCACAAGCCCGACATGGTCGCGCCCGATCTTACGGCGACGCTCTCGTACGGCGGCGCGGTAGCGGGCACCTCGTTCGCGTCGCCGGTGGTCGCAGGCGCAGCGGCGCTGCTCGTGCAGCAGGCTCCCACCTTGAACGCGAATCAGATCCGCGCCGCGCTGGTGAACGCTGCGGTCGACGTCGGCGCACCCGGCCTGGACGACTTGTACGGCTACGGAGAGCTCGTGGCCGAGGCGCTGATCCCGCCCGTGGACTCCGACGGCGATGGCGTCCCCGACGCAACCGACAAGTGTCGCTTCACGGCCGACCCCGCCCAGGCCGACACGAACGGCGACGGCCTGGGCGACGCCTGCACCTGCGGCGACGTCAACGCGACGGGCGCGGTCTCGAGCTCCGACGAGACCGCGCTGCGCGGGCTCCTGGCGAACCCGGCGGCCCCGCTGCCGCGGCCGGCCCTCTGCAACGTCTTCGGGGTCGCCCGGCCCTTCCCGCTCGACTGCGGGATCGACGACTGGGTCGTGATGCGGCGCGCGCGAGCGGGCCGGTTGCCGGGACGGCAGCAGGTCTGCGGCCCCGCATTGCCCCCCTGACCGAGTTCGGTCACATTGGCCCCCTCCAGGAGAGGTGGCCGAGCGGCTGAAGGCACAGGTTTGCTAAACCTGGATACGGGAAACTGTATCGAGGGTTCGAATCCCTCCCTCTCCGCCAGTCTTATTGAACTACGCTCGCCTGCGGCTCGCTGCGCGCGGCTTCGCCGCTTGCCCGGCCCGCCGCGGGCGGCCGCGGACGGGCCGGCGCGTTCGCGAGCATTTCCGGATTCTCGGAACAGGAGAGATGGCCGAGCGGTCGAAGGCGCACGCTTGGAAAGCGTGTGTACCGAAAGGTACCGTGGGTTCGAATCCCACTCTCTCCGCCAGCCCGACTAGGCCCTCGGCCGAACGTCGCGGCGCCACCAGGAGATGCGCGGCTTGGACTCGAGCGCGCTGAGCAGCTCGCTGCGGTCGAAGTAGACGACGTTGCGGTAGATGAGGCCGCCCCGCAGCTGCACGCTGCACACGCCGTCGACCTCGATCACGCGTTCGCCGACGGGAACGCAGGCATGCCAGCCGTTCAGGAAGCCGTCCTTCAGCGGCTGCGAGCCGCGCTGGGACCAGGTCCAGTCGGGGAAGCGGCGCAAGAGCCGTGTGAAGTACGAGAGCAGCGCGCGCCGTCCGCGCACCCCGTTCGGGATGGCGGGGTCCAGGTAGAACGCGTCCTCCGTGTAGAAGGAAGCCAGGTATTCCGGCCGGTTCCCCGTCCAAGCGGGGAGCCACAGCTCGCTGAACCGGCGCGCGTCGTCTGCGTCGAGACCCTCGAAGTTCTTCATGCCGCCAACGTCGCGCGGGCAGATCGGCGGCGCTGTGAAAAGCTCCACAACCCCGGTGGCGCCTCCGTCGGCCAGAGGGTAGGCTGCTCTCCCTCTCGCGCGCCCATAGCTCAGTTGGATAGAGCGTCAGGTTGCGGACCTGAAGGTCGTAAGTTCGAGTCTTACTGGGCGCGCCAGCGAACGTTCGATAAGGAGCCGGCCCCTAGATGGCCGCGGTCTCTTCTCTCCCTAGACCGGCGACTCCAGCAGCTCGCGCTTCTTCCTGTCCGTGAACGCCTGCAGCTGGGCCATGTAGCTCGCGCGCAGTTGGTCGCGGCCGTTGGGGCCGAGCTTGTCGAACCAGTCGTCCTCGCCGAGCATCTCGCCGAGCCGCGGCGCGTTGCGGTGCATCATTTGCACGTCGACGCGCTTCGGCTCGAGGCTGCGCAGGATGCCGCGGTTGAAGTGCGAGTGCAGGGTGACGCGCTCACCCGGCTCCGTGCGCTCGCCCTGCCAATGCCACACGCCGTGGGTGAAGTACACGACGGAGCCCTTCGGCATCTCGATCGGCACGCCGCCGTCCTTGCTGTCGCTCGACCGCGGTCCGCGCCGCCGGCGGTGCGTGCCGGGGATGATCCAGGTCGGGCCGCTCGCGACCGTCCAGTCTTCGAACGCCCACACGCCGACACCGGTCAGCGCGTACTCCGGATAGGGCTCTGGGACCATCGAGTAGTCCGTGTGGAGCGGGATCTGGCCCGGCCCCGTCCCTCGGCGGATCGAGGACAGCGATCCGATCACCGCGCCGCGCCCGAGCGACGCGTCGATCAGGGTCATGAGCTGTGCGTTCTGCGCGATCCGCTCGAACTCCGGGCCCTGGTACAGCATCCACTGCAGCGTGAAGGTGTTGTGCGGGAGCAGCGCGCGCAGGGTGGCGTCGCGCAGCTCGTCGGCGAACTCGGGACTGATCGCCCGCTCCAGAACGGTGTAGCCATGCTCCTCGACCTCGCGGATCTTGCCCGCCAGGCCGAGCTGGCGCGCGCGGTGGGCGAGGTCGGGGTTCTCGACTGTGCGCCGCGCCATGTGATCGTGCAGGAGACCCACGAGCTCACGTGCCGCCGCATTCTTCAGGAGGCCCCGCGCGCGGATCGCGTCCTTCCCGAACAAGTGCGCCATCTCGCGGTACGTCTTCTCCATGACGCCGGGAGCCAGCGCGCCTATAGCCTGCGCGGCCATCAAGGCGACCTGGTACTCGCCCTCGACGACCACATCGGCGCGCTCGTCGAAGCTGCGCGACACCGAGACCTTCTCCCCGTCGTAGCGCATCGACCACCGTGCGACGTCGCCCGGCAGCTTCAGGTGCGGCGGAGCGTGGATGAGGCGCTCGCTCAGCGAGAAGGGCTTGCCGTCCAGGCGTTCCTTTCGCTGCGCGGTCTCGCGCTCGAGATAGCTGGACGCCTTCTCCAGCCAGGCGTCGGACATGAGCTCGACGTGGTGCGGAAGCGTGATCATCGCGCCGATCCTCGCACCTCGAGGCTCCTTCTTCCAGCCCGGCGCAAGGGCCCAGCATGATCGGATCGCACCCGAGTGCGGCTGTTGTGTCGTCCCGGATGGCCGTGCGACGCTTGGACCGATGGACGCGATGACGGCCGATGAGTTCGCGGCGCGCGTGCGGGCGATCAAGCCGGCCATCGCGGCACGTGCGGCGGAGTGCGAGTCGCTGCGCCGGATGCCGGACGAGACCTGGAAGGAGCTGGCAGAGGCGGGCGTGTGGCTCGCGCTGAAGCCGAGGGCGTTCGGCGGGCTCGAGTTGGATGTGCTGGCGCTGTATCGCGCGCAGATGGACATCGCCGAGGTGTGCCCCTCGACGGCGTGGGTCATGGGCGTGATCGGGGTGCACGATTGGATGCTCGGTCGGTTTCCCGAGCAGGCACAGCAGGAGGTGTGGGGCGACGGGCGCGACGCACAGATCTCGTCGGCGCTCGCGGGCACGGGTCAGGTGGAACGAGCGCCGGGCGGCTTCCGCGTCTCGGGGCGGTTTCCGTACTCGAGCGGCTGCCACCACTGCAAGTGGGTCGTCCTGGGCGGAGCCGTCCGCGACCCGGACCGCATCGTGACGTTGGCGCTCCTGCTGCCGCGCGCGGACTACGAGATCGACGACGTCTGGCACGTCGCGGGGCTGGCCGGCACCGGCAGCAACGACGTCGTGGTGAAGGACGTGTTCGTGCCGGAGCACCGCACGAGCAAGTACAACGACATCCAGCAGAGCCATCCGCGTCCGCTCTACCGGCTGCCGTTCGGCGGCGTGTTCAACGGCGGGATCGCGGCGCCCGCGATCGGCGCGGCGCAGGGCATGATCGAACTGTTCCGCCGCTCGGTCCGCGAGCGCGCGAGCGCGTACGCCGGCGCGAGAGCGGTCGAGGATCCGTTCGCGCAACACGCGCTGGCGCGGGCGCGCGGCGCAGTAGACGGCGTGCGCCTGCGCTTCGAGCGCAGCTGGCGCGACGCGATCGATCTGGCCGCGCGCGGTGAGACCTTGCCGATCGAGCTGCGCAGGCAGCTGCGCTTCGACGCGAACCAGGCCGTCGAGACGTCGATCGCTGCGGTGGACTGGCTGTTCGCGCTGAGCGGCGCGCGCGCGAACTTCCTGTCCAACCCGATGCAGCGCATGTTCCGCGACGCGCACGCGATGCGCGGCCACGCGATGAACAGCCACGACAAGGTCACGCGGATGTACGGCCGCTACGACCTCGTGCCCGACGCGCCGCCGCTCGAGCCCATCGACAAGATGGTCTAGGCGCTCCCGCGCGGCCCGCCCTCGAGACCGCTGACGGACTTCGCCCTTCGACAGCCTCGTTCAGTCGCGGACCTGAAGGTCGCATGTTCGAGTCATGCTGGGCGCGCCAGGTCCCGAACGTTCCGAGCGTGCGCTTGACGACGCGCCCAAAGGCGGTCGAAACGCCACCCCGGAGTGGCCGGAGGGGCCGAGTCGTTGCGATCCTCTTCCTCGGCTGCCCGCGCGCGTATGATGCCAGCGAGGTGCGCAGCGGCGGGTAAGCCGAGGAGGGCGCGATGATCCATGTGCACTACTGGCCGACACCCAACGGAAAGAAGGTCACGATCCTGCTCGAGGAGGCCGGCCTTCCGTACGAGGTCGTGCCGTGTCGCATCGGCCACGGCGATCAGTTCACGCCCGAGTTCCTCTCGATCAGCCCGAACAACCGCATGCCCGCGATCGTCGACCTCGAGCCCGCGGACGGCGGCAGGGCCGCTCGCGCTGTTCGAGTCGGGCGCGATCATGATGTATCTCGCCGAGAAGGCGGGCCGCTTCTATCCGCAGGACCTGCGCCGGCGCCACGAAGTGAATCAGTGGGTGATCTGGCAGATGGCGAACCAGGGCCCGAAGAGCGGAGAGTGCGGGCACTTCCGGCGGCTCGGTGAGAGCCAGGGAGATCAGTCATACGCCGTGCGCCGCTTCACCGACGAGGTGAACCGGCTCTTCGGCGTGCTGAACAACCAGCTCTACAAGCGCCGCTATCTGACCGGCGACGAGTACACGATCGCCGACATGATCTCCTACCCGTGGACCGTGAACTGGAAGGCGCCAGGGCCAGGACATCGAGGAGTTCCCGTACTTCAAGCGCTGGTACGACGAGCTCGGCGCGCGTCCCGGCGTGAAGCGCGGGATGGCGGTCGGCAGCGACCTGACGATGGACACGTCGAAGCTGACTCCCGAGGAGACCGAGCGCCTGCGCAAGCTCCTGTACAACCAGCGCGCGCGACCGGCACCCCCGGGCGGGCTCCTGTAGCCATCGCCGGCGGCTCCGGGACTTGGTCGCGCGCGAGTCACGGACAGCGCCGTCCGCGGTCCGGCCTCAGGGCTGCCGTCGTGCGGTTCGCGTGCGCCGCTAGGAAGGAGGGCACCATGCAGAGGGCACGGTCGTCGTCGCGCCGGCTCTTGCTCGGCGGTGGCGCGCTGGCTGGTCCGCTGTTCACCGCCGCATGGCTCGTGCAGGGCGCCCTTCGCGTCGACTACGACCCCAGGCGATTTGCGATCAGCTCCCTTTCCATCGGCGAGCTCGGCTGGGTGCAGATCGGCAGCTTCATGGTCACCGGTCTGCTCGTGCTCGCCTTCGCGCTCCAACTGCGGCGCGAGTTCTCGGGGCTTCCGGGATCGGTCTGGGGCCCGCGGCTGATCGGATCGGTCGGCGTCGGTCTGATCGGAGCCGGCATCTTCGTGACCGATCCGCTCAACGGCTACCCACCGGGAACTCCGCTGATCCCCGCGGAGCGCACCGTTCACGGAATTCTCCACGATCTCTTCGGGATCCCGTTCTTCTTGGGACTGCCCGTCGGCACCTTCGTGTTCGGACGCCTCTTCGCGAGCCGGCGCGAGCCGGGTTGGGCCTGGTACTCGCGCCTCAGCGGGATCGGCATGCTCGCCGCGTTCTTCGTCGCGCGGCTCGGTTTCCGCCTGCTACCGAGCTACCCCGATCTCGCCGCCAACTTCGGGCTCCTGCAGCGGATCACTGTGACGATCGGGTTCGCCTGGTTGACCCTGCTCGCCGTCCACCTGCTGGGTCAGCCGTCCTCGCCTGGGGTCTCGGGCTGTCTGAGTGGCTATTGACTACTTC
The DNA here is from genome assembly GCA_963707945.1 of uncultured delta proteobacterium. Classification (GTDB taxonomy): domain Bacteria; phylum Myxococcota_A; class UBA9160; order SZUA-336; family SZUA-336; genus VGRW01. Next base: position 2,449,499 of record CAVPRM010000002.1, on the reverse strand, counting down.
CTGGCGACGCAGCACGCGCTCTAATCTCACTTGAAATCTGCCGGCTCGAATTCGAGCTTGAATCCTCGTACTCGCGGGTCGATCTCGACCTGGCGGCTCCAGGTGACGTTGGGCAGGTCGCCGGGTGCCGCGCCAGTCGGGCGCGCCACCAGCCGGTGCTGTCCCGGCTTGAAGGCCAGCCGGATGTCGGACCCCGGGTAGAGGATCGTGAACGGTGCCGCTCCGGCCGCATCCGGGTCCTGGTTCAGGTAGATGGCGATCGCCCAGGGCGCGCCATTGACGAGGGTGCCGAGCGCCACGGATTCGCCAGACTCCGGTACCGAAGCCGACACGACTCGCACGCCCTCCGGCGCCGGGCAGCCCCGAGCAGCCACCTCGTAAGCCTGGCGTCTCTCCTCCTGCTGGATCGTCACTTCCGAGAGCCCAAGGGTGGACACGCCCAGGAAGAAGCGGCCGATATATTTTCCGTCGCGGTCCGCGACCGAATCGCATGGGTTCACGGCCAGACTGGCGCAGCCTGCGAGCGTGACGAGGACGACCAGCGAACTCGCGACCTGACGACCAGCTGCCCAGAACCCGCACATTCCCAATCGCACTGGACCAACTCCTTCGAGGGTGAGCCGGCTGAAGGAGCATCCCCGTGCGAGCCAGACTACCTGCGAGCGAACGGACGAGCCAGCGGATTTCCCCAGCCGCATCAGCTTGAGAGGCTCTGAGCCCCTCCGGTCCGGGCGAGCATTCGCCGCACGAGCCTCTCGAGGTGCTCCACGTTGACGCGGTAACCCAGCCCGTCCCTGGGGCAGACGAGGCAGCCGTAGTCAGCCGTACGCAGCGAGGCGAGATGATAGAAGCAGGGTGCGGAGTGCCCTTCTTCGAAGAACTCCACCACCATCCCGCCATCGGCCACGAACGCGAGGTGTGCCAAGCCAGCTCCGTGGGCTCCCACGATGCAGCGTGCTGACGACATGAGTCGCACCTGGCTCTCCAAGTCGAGCGCCGAGAGCGAGACTGTCTCGAATCCCAGCCGGAGCATTGCGTTGGCTACTTCGCCCTCGTTGGTGGCGAACCGGATGTTCGCATCGCGCCTGGAAACGTAGAGGAGCCGGCCCCTTTCCCCCGGAGGCTGGGCTTCCCGCAATCGCGCACGAAGCCAATCGACAGCGACGGCAGTAGGGTAGATGGCCTCGGAGAGGCGAGTCGGAACGATCAGGGATTCCGCCTCGTAGAATCCGTCTGCAAGCCACTTCACCCGCTCTTGAAGACCCAGCATCCGGACAGAGGCCGCGACGAAGGGCGACGACGACCGGGGCAGGTAGACGGGCAGGGCCGGATCGCACTTCTCCAGCATCTGCAGTCTGGGCAGAGTCTCGATCAGCCAGTGGTAGAAGTTGTGACCCCAGGTCAACGCACCGAGCACCCCAGGCGCCAGCGGTCGTGCGCGTCTGAGCGGCGCCATCCTGATCAGTGCCCAGTACTTCGGGTTCGTGATCAGGCTTGTGCTCGGCATCGATTCGCGCAGCAGCCATCCGGATACGGCGTGGAGGGCCGAAGGCATGTGAAGGCGCGTCCGCGGCAGCTTGAGCAGTCCAAAGGCTCCCGTGGCGTCAGCGGGATAGTCCTGATCGAACGACGCGGCGAGCGCCGCCGATGCGGGGTCGTCGGCGTGCTCGACCCTGCTTCGCCGCGGCGGGGGCTCGGTGCTGCCGAGCCGCAAGAACTCCACGCCCAACTCGCGCATCGCTTCCGAGTCGGCGTCACGGAGCCGGCGCGCCAGTCCTCGGCCGGCGCGGAACTCGGCGTCTAGAACGCGCTCCCCAGCGGTCGCGACCTCTGCGCGGATCCGTTGCCACAGCTTGCTTTGCAGCGAACTCACAATCGATCACCGCCGGTCGGACACGGCAGGGCCGGGCGCGCCGACAGCATCGTTCATCTGGCGCGGGATGTCCCAATCCCCATGGAACCCGGCCGCCAACCAGCGCAGCGCAGGACGCAGAACATTCTGATTTCGCTTAGAATATTCGGGGATCGAAGGTTTCTAACCCCAAGGTCGAAAGCTCGAGTCCAACTGGTTTCTGCCCGCGCCCCTGTCTGTACTACGGCTCGATCCGGGGACTGACAGCAGGCCACACCGTGAGTACAGAACAAGGAGAGATTGGGCATGCGTCTGGTCAGGGGGGCTCTGGCTTCTTCACTCTGCGTTGGGCTGGCGCTCTCGGCTGGCAGCACGCTCGCTGCGCCGGCGGATTCGCGCATCGATGGTGATTTCGTCGTCCAGGACAGCCAACACCCGGGCGATGTCGCGGTGGTCGAGATCGACGGCACGATCCACGATGTGTCCGGCTTCATCTCGGGCTCAGGCACCGATGGCGACGTCGTCGTGGTCCGCTTCTTCACGCCGGCTCCGAACGCCCTGAGCGCGAACGACAAGAAGGGCAGCGTCGGGCAGAGCAGGTACTCGCAGCTCCTCTTCTCGATCGCGTCGCCGCAGCGCAATCTGGATTTGACGGTGGCGACCAAGAAGTGCTCGATAAAGGGGACGACGAACGTCACCAGCCAGAAGGGCAGCGTGAACCTGAAGTGTTCGGGCGAGGACCTCTTTCAGGAGATCACGGCCGATCAGCTCGCCAGCATCCAGGCCGCGTTCCTCGACGACAAGCGCGTCAAGATCAAGGTGAGCCGGAACAACGCCGCGAAGGGATCGATCTCGATCCACATCAAGGGCGATTCGTTCAAAGAACAGTGAACGGCCAAGTGGCCGCCGGCGGGCTCGAGCTGCCCGCGACACAGGAAACTCTCCAAGGTGTACGCTGGTAGCGTGTCGTCCATCGGCGAACAAAGAACGGAAATTCTTTTGTTCGGGCCGGAACTCCCGTGTGCCTCGCCTTGGCTCGCTTCGCATGGTGGATTCGGCGAGGGCCAAGAATCATTCAACCCTGGAGAGGGAGAACAGTCATGAGATATCTCGTCATTTTCTTGGTCATGCTCGGTTGCAGCCGAGCGTCCGAGCCCACGGTCTCTGTCTCGGCGAGCCCCGTCACTCTGAAGCCGGGTGAATGCGCGACCCTGACCTGGTCGTCGACGAACGCTTCCAACGTCTCGATCGACCACGGGGTCGGAAAAGTCGATCACAGCGGGACCCAGAAGGTTTGTCCTGCGTCGACGACGCTGTATACGATCACCGCAGCAGGTGACGGAGGCTCAGGTACGGCGGCCACGACGATCATGGTGACCCCGCTCGCCGTCAGGGTCGTGACATTCGCGGAAGCGGCGCTGTTCGATTCCGGCAAAGCAGAGCTGAAGCCGGAGGGGAACGAGAAGATCAAGGAGTACCGCGAACAGGCGCAGGACGAGCTGCGGCGCGCCGACAAGGTGATCATCACCGGCTACACCGACAACGTAGGCGACCCAGACTTCAACGTGACGCTTTCGCGCCAGCGCGCAGAAGCGGTCCGCGATTATCTGGTGGTTCTCGGGGCCGATCCCGGGAAGTTTCAGGTGGGCGGTGGCGGCGCGAACAATCCGGTCGCCGACAACAGCACGGACGAGGGTCGCGCGAAGAACCGGCGCGTCGAGGTCGAAGTAGTCGGCATCGAGAAGTGAAGCAGTTCTCGCTAATGCGGGCCACGGCGGCGCCTCGCCCGAGCGCCGGCGTGTGCCGGCGCTGGGCACGGGCCAAAGGGGCATCTCTGGCGCGCTCCTGATCGCGACCCCGACTAACACGGAGACTCGGCGGGCGCGTGGTGCAGGTTCATCGACGGCGACTTGCTCTAAGATGCTCTCCGGAGATGAACATGAACTCGCCGAGACGCTTCCCCTCTCTGAGGGCTCTCGCAGTGCTCGTACTCGCGACGTTCGCGGAACCGGTCCTCGCCCAGACCCAGGGCCCTGCAGGCACGAACCCACCCGTTTCGGCGCCAGCGCCGGCGCCGACGAAGCCCGCTCGCGAGACGCAGACCCCGCCCCCCGACGTTTCACCCGCCAAGCCCGCGCCCGAGCCCGAGCCCAAGGGCCGGTGGGGGCCCGTCGATCAGTACAACAAGAACACGAAGTGCTACGTCGGCGGCCGCTACGTCCCTGCGCCGCCGATGTGTCCGAACTAGGGGCCTCGGTCAGTCGGCCTTGTCCTTGAAGATCGTCGCGTCGCTCTTCGAGAAGGGCGCGCTGAAGGTCGAGCCGAAGCAGGGACCGCCGCCGCTGCGGTGGAGCTGGACGTCGACCGGCCCGGTGATGGTGCCGAGGTCGGGCATCAGGAGTGGGAAGCCCTTCCCCGCGGCGACGATCTTCGTCTTGCCGTCGCTCAAGCCCTGGACGAGCGTCAGCTTCTTCATGCCGGTGGGAGTCAGGAGCTTGTCCGTGTAGACGAACGCCTTCTTCTTGTCCTTCCAGCAGGGCTTCTTGCCGCAGAGGCCGCCGTGGTCGGCGGTCGCGCTCATGATCAGGGTGCCCTCGTCGTATACGCACAGGGCGTAGTCGTCGCTCCCGAGGGGATCTCCGTAGTCGCTCTTCGCGGTCGCCTCGCCGCCCACCCACTTCCAGCTCAGCTGGTCGCCCTTGTCGGGCGTCTTGTCCCGGAGCAGGAAGGTCGACTTGCCCGGACGCGTAGAGACGCGGCACTCGGCCGGTGCCGGCGGACACAAGGCGCTCAGTCCGGCGTCGTTTCGAAGGACGACCACGACGTCGTCGATCTCGTCGGTGAGGGCCATGTCGAGATCGCCGTCGTTGTCGATGTCCAGCAGCACGGCGCAGGAGGGGTTGGCCGTCGCGGGGAAGTCCTGGTCGAAGCTGAAGTTCCCGGCGCCGTCGTTGACGTAGAGCTTCCAGATTCCGCCAATGTGGCCGGAGAGCACCCAATCGAGATCGCCGTCTCCGTCGAGGTCGCCGAGGTCGGTCGCGGGCGCGTGGCCTCCCGTGTCGAACCGGGTCGGCGCCCCGAAGGTGCCATCGCCGACGCCGATCAGGAGCGCCCCGCCCTTCCCGTCGGGGGGGAAGGAGTTCGCGAGGGTCGCGTCGAGGTCGCCGTCCCCGTCCACGTCGCCCAGCGCCACCTGCCACGGACTTCCGCCGGCGTCCTGTGCGGGCAGGACGGTGAACGTGGTGTCGCCGTTGCCGAGCATCACGGCGACCTTCTCGTCGCCGACGCACCCTACGACCAGATCCATGATCCCGTCGCCGTTCATGTCGCCCGAGGCCAGGCCCCATTCGCCCGAGCAGCCGCTGTCGAAGAACGTCGGGCTGGCGAACGTGCCCGCGTTGTTCACGAGCACCGCCATCTCGTCGTCGCCCTCAAGCGCATCGACGATGTCCAGGTCGGCGTCGCCGTCGATGTCGAGCACGGCCACACCGTGCGGCTCGAGGCCGGTCGGAACGGTCTGCGAGCCCGAGAACTTCCCGTTGCCGGCGCCGCGCACTACCCACACGCCGCCGCCGTCGGTGGAGGACACGGCGAGGTCGATCTTGCCGTCGTCGTCGAAGTCCAACGTCTCGTTCGGGCTCGACTCGACCCCGACCGGGAACGGTGGAGGCTTGAAGTCCTTGTACGTGCCGGAGCCGTCGCCGCTGTTCAAGAAGACGCGGAGGTCGGCGCTGACCTCGTTGACCGTGGTGAGATCGATGTATCGATCCCCGTTCAAGTCGGCGGCTGCCGCTCCGTAGATGCGGGTCTCCGACCCGGTCCGATTGGACATCGACTGCACCTGGTCGAAGCTGCGCAGTGCGCTGGCCGTCCGGATGAGGAACTGGAACGCGTAGCCCGCGGCGCGCAGCGGGCTGTTGTCCGCTGCGCGGACGTCGTGCGACAGGTTTACCAGCACGAGCTCCCCGGCGGCGAACGCCCTCGAGGGTGTGAAGGTGACCGTCTGATTCGCGTTCGAGAAGCTCAGCGTGCCGGTGGCCTTGCCCGTCTGCTTGCCGAAGACATGGAAGCTGTTCGCGGTGACCGTGGAGGTCATGAGCGCCTGGTCGAAGCTCAGTGAGATCGGCGTACTGGCCGGCGCCATGCTGTTCGACGTCGGACTCGTCGAGAGGACCACGGGCGGCGCCGCCGCGGCCTCTGCAGCCGCAAGGAGCCCGATGGCGGCGATGGCGGAAGCGACACACCGAAACCGCATGTTTCCTCCCCCCTGGGACGCCATGCTTCGCGCGGCGATCACACGCACGGGAATTAGCACACGGCCGAGCGCGTATCCTCTTCTCTGTCAGCCGGCGGCGCGCGCCTCGCGGCGCAGGACCTCGGCGCTGGGGCGCAGCTTCCGGTTCCGGTCGATGATGCCGAACGCGACGTCGTACCCGAGCAGCCACTCGTAGTTGTCGACACCGGTCCAGTGGAAGAAGCCGCGCACGTCGACGCCGCGCGCGAGCGCGTCGCGCACGATCGCGAGCCCGCGCTCCAGGTAGGCCGCGCGCACCGTATCGTCGTCGGTTCCGATCCCGAACTCCGCGACCAGGAGCGGCGTGTCGGGGAGCTCTCGGTGCAGCCGGTCGAGCACGAGCGCCAGCCCGTCGGGCCAGATGCCGTAGCCGAGCGGCGAGATCGGCGCGTCGGGCGGGTGCGGCGCGATGCGGCCCGCGCGCACGCCGAGCGCGGAGTAGTACGAGAAGCCGATCAGGTCGAACGCGCCCGCCAGGTCGGGGCGCGCGACCGGAGCGCGGCCGGGCACGCGGAGCACGCCTTCGCGGAACAAGTCGAGCCAGGTCGCCCAGTGGATCTGATGGATCCGCTCGACCGTGCGGCGGGTCTCCGCGAGATCGTCCTGCGCGACCGGCGGCGCGAGCGCGTAGATCGACGCGACCGGCGCGCCGGTCTGCTTGAGCCGCACCGCGGCCTCGGCCGTGGCCAGGTGCAGCTCCTCGGTCGCGGCCGCCCACTCGCCGCGATCGTCGTGGCCGGGCGGCAGACCGCCGCCGCGGTACGCGCCGAACGGGTGGAAGTTCGTCTCGTTCACCGGCTGCCAGCCCGCGACCAGATCGCCGAACGTCTCCGCGACCCAGTCCACGTGCCGCGCCCACGCACCGAGCCGGTTCTTCGCGTGCAGGAAGCCGCCGTCGGCAGCGAACCAGCGCGGCAGGGTGAAGTGGTGCAGGCACGCCCACGGCGCGACGCCGGCGTCGCGCGCAGCGGCGAGCACGGTGCGGTAGTGAGCCGCCGCGCGCGGATCGCGGGCGCCGCGCTCGGGCTCGAGCCGCGCCCACTCGAGCGAGAGCCGGTGGTGGGTGAGGCCGAGCTCCGCGAACAGGCGGAAGTCCTCGGCGTGGCGGGCCGCGAAGCCGTTGCCGTCACCGGATGGTGGCGCCCGACCCGCGCGCTCCCAGTCCCACCAGTCCGAGGCCGGCGCGGCGCCTTCGCACTGCGTCGACGACGCGCCCGTCCCCCACAGGAATCCCGCCGGCCAGCGCATCGCGCGAGTATGATCCGGCGCGTGAGTCCGCGCTGGATCCGGCTGCTGGCCCTGCTGCTGCTCGCTCTCGGCGGCTCGGCGGGCGCGAGTGCGGCGCTGCCGGAAGCGCTGGCGGACCTCTCGCCGGCGCAGCGCGCGAAGGTGGACCCGTCGCTCGTCTCGGCCGTGCGCGCGCGCGCCGCGCCGGCGCCGGCGCGGGTGATCGTCCAGCTAGGCTCGGCCGAGCTGGACGGCTTGCCCCAGACCGATCGCCCGCGCGTGCGCGCCGAGGTCGCGCGGCTGCAGGGCAGGGTGATGCCGGACGTCCCCCCGGCCGACTTCGCGCTTGCCTATCAGTATGAGTCCATCCCCGCCGTGGCCGGCACCGTGCGCAGCGAGCGCGCGCTCGCGCGGCTCGCCGCCCGCGCCGAGGTCGTGCGCGTATACCCGGCGCTCGACCTGCAGTACGAGCTCGTCGCAACGGTCGCGCAGATCCGGGCGAATGCGCGCCACGCACAAGGCAATCTCGGCGCGGGGGTCGTCGTCGCGGTGCTCGACAGCGGGGTCGACACCGACCACCCCGATCTGGCCAACAGCCTGGTCGGACAGGAGTGCTTCCTCTCGGCCGGCGGCTGTCCGGGCGGCGGAACCCGGCGCTCGGGGCCCGGCGCGGCCGAGGACGACGTCGGCCACGGCACGCACGTCGCGGGAATCGTCACCTCGAACGGCGGCGTGAGCGACGGCCCGGGGGTCGCCCCGTCGGCGGGGATCCTCGCGATGAAGATCGGGAATGCGAGCGGGGTGGCGACCGCCGACTGGATCGCCGCGCTCGACTTCATCCTCTCGCACCCGCAGCTCGGCGTGCGCGTGGTGAACATGAGCTTCGGCACGGTAGATTTGTTCTCGGCGAGCGATTGCGACGGGGTCGAGCCCGTGGCGGCGGGCGCGGTCAACTCGCTGCGCGCGAACGGCGTGATCACCTTCGCGGCGTCCGGCAACCAGTCGCAGGCGAACGGAATCGGCCTGCCCGCTTGCTTCCACAACGTGGTGTCGGTCGGCAGCGTGAGCGCGCTCGACGCGGTGAGCGCCTTCACGAACACGGCGCCGAACCTGGACGTGCTCGCGCCCGGCGAGCTCGTCGACTCGACCTATCTCAACGGTGGTCACGCCGTCCTCTCGGGCACGAGCATGGCCACACCCCACGCGTCGGGCTGCGCGGCGCTGCTGCTCGAGGCCGGCGACGCGAACACGCCCGACCAGATCGAGGCGCTGCTCGAGTCGTCGCTCGTGCGCCCCGTCGATCCCGACAACGGGCTCGCGTTCCCGCGCATCAACTGTCGGCCCGGCGGACAGGACCTCGACAAGGACGGGATCCCGGACGAGTTCGAGGCGCCGCTCGGCTGCACGAACCCGCTCGACCGCGACAGCGACGACGACGGGATCGTCGACGGCCTGGAGGACGCCGACCTGGACGGCGTGCTCGATCCCGGCGAGACCAGCCCCTGCTCGGCCGACAGCGACGGGGATCAGGTCCAGGACGGCACCGAGCGCGGCCTCGGCCAGGGCGTGCCCGACCCGGACGGGGCCGGGCCGCAGCTCGGCACGAACCCGCTCGCGTTCGCGCCGGATCTCGACCCGACCACCCTGACGAACCCGCTCGACCCCGACACCGACCACGACGGCATGAACGACGGGGCCGAGGACAAGAATCAGAACGGCCGGCTCGACCCCGGCGAGTTCGACCCGTCAAATCCGCTCTCGGTCGGAGCGCCGGTCCCGATTCTTCCCTTCATTCGCGAGTGACGTCGGGTGTATCCTGCGCGGCCATGACGACGACCAGCCAGACCACCGTGACCACCCCCGACGGTCCGATGGATCTCTACGAGGCGCTGCCCGACGGCGTGCCGAAGGGCGCGATCGTGGTGATCCAGGAAGCCTTCGGCGTGAACGAGCACATCATGGACGTGACCCGCCGGATCGCCGACGCGGGCTATCGCGCGGTCGCGCCGACCCTGTTCCACCGCGCGGGCGGCGGCACCGCGGACTACACGGACTTCGCGAAGGTGATGCCGCTGTTCAAGGGCATGAGCGACGCGGGCACGCTGATGGACGTGGACGCAGCGGTCGCGCACCTGCGCGGCGCCGGCTTCCGCGACGCGCAGATCGGCCTGGTCGGCTTCTGCTTCGGCGGCCGCGTCTCCTTCCTGGTCGCGCACCCAGCGCAAGCTCGGCGCGGCGGTCGGCTTCTACGGCGGCGGCATCGTGACCGCGCGCCGCGGCGGCTTCGCGACACTGATCGGTGACGCCCCGAAGCTCGCGACCCCCTGGCTCGGCCTGTTCGGCGACAAGGACCAGGGCATCCCGGTCGAGGACGTCGAGACCCTGCGCGCGACGCTGGCGAAGGAAGCCCCGGTGGCGAACGAGATCGTGCGCTACGCCGACGCCGAGCACGGGTTCAACTGCAACGTGCGCCCGTCGTACAACGAGGCCGCGGCGAAGGACGCGTGGGCGCGGATGCTGGACTGGTTCGGACGGCACCTGTCCGATTGAGCTTCGCTCGCCTGCGGCTCGCTGCGCGCGGCTGCGCCGCTTGCGGCTCGGCTCGGGGCGGCCCTCGCCTCGCCTATAGGTACTTCGCGACCGCCCCGCAGAACTCGACCGTGGTCGCCCGTCCGCCCTGGTCCGGCGTGAGCGTCCGGCCCTCGGCGTAGACGCGCTCCACCGCCCCGCGCAGCCGCACCGCCGCGTCGCCGCAGCCGAGATACTCGAGCATCAGCGCCGCCGACAGGATCGTCGCGGTCGGGTTGATGATCCCCTTGCCCGCGATGTCCGGCGCCGTTCCGTGCGCGGACTCGAAGTAGGCGTAGTCGTCGCCGTAGCAGCCGCTCGCCGCCACGCCGAGGCCGCCGGCCAGCGCGGCCGCGGCGTCGGACAGGATGTCGCCGTACAGGTTCGGCAGCACGACCACGTCGAGCTCGTGCGGGCGCGCGACCAGGCGATGCGCGAAGTCGTCGATGATGAACGACTCGAAGGCGACGTCGGGGTACTCCGGCGCGATGCGGACTGCGACCTCGCGGAAGAGCCCGTCCGAAGCCGGCAGCATGTTGTGCTTGGTCGCCACGGTGAGCTTGCGCCTGCGCCGGCGCGCGAGCTCGAAGCCGAAGCGGAGCACGCGCTCGGAGCCCGCCTCGGTGATCACCTTCAGCGCGAAGCGCCCGGGACCCAGCTCGTGCACGGGCCGGCGCGAGGTCGCGCTCACGAGCTCCAGCGGCGCGAGCGCTTCCAGCTCGCCTTCCACCCGCACGTACAGGTCCTCGAGGTTCTCGCGCACGATCGCGAAGTCGATCCCCTCGGGACGCGCGAGGGGGCTCTTGAACCCCGGCAGCCAGCGGGTCGGACGCACGTTCGCGTAGGTCCCGCGCCCCCAGCGCAGGTAGAACAGCGCGGGCGCGCTCGGGCCGCTGGTCGCGCCGAACAAGGTCGTGTCGGAGCGGTCGATCTCCGCGCGCGCGTCGGCGATCGACGGAAACACCCACTCGATCCCGACACCGAGCCGGTTCACCAGCTCGACGGTCGGGTGGAACGCCTCGGGCGCGGCGTCCTCGCCCGGGATCGCGACCACGCGCTTCATGGCGGGATCCTATACTGTCGGCGCATGCGCTCCCAAACGCTCCGCCGCACCGCGCTGCTCGCCCTGGTCGCAGTCTCGTTCGCGGCCGCCGGCGCGCGCGCCGAGAAGACCGAGCACGCGGACAGCGTGAAGGGCTTCGACAAGAAGGCCTACACGGTCTCGGTCAAGGCGGGTCAGACGCTCACGGTCTGGATGAGGAGCAACAGCTCGTTCGCCTTCTTCAACGTGACCCCCCCAGGCGCCGGCGAGGCGACCTGGATCGGCAGCAAGGAGGGCAAGGAGAAGGCGTTCAACCAGAAGGTCGAGACGGCCGGAGACTACGAGATCGAGGTGTACCTGGCCCGCGCCGAAGCGCGGCGGCAAGGGAAGGCCGACTTCACGTTGACGGTCTCGCTGGACTAGCCGGCCCCGCGCGGTACGATGCCCCGCCGTCGGGGGTCTTGCGTGCTCTTCCACAGCGTGAAGTTCCTGCAGCTCTTCGCGCTGACCTTCGCCGTCTACTGGCTGCTGCGCAATCAGCGCGCGCGCATGGTCGCGCTGCTCCTCGCCAGCATCTACTTCTACGCACGCTGGAACCCGTGGCTCGTCTTCCTCGTGATCGGGACGGCGCTGTTCGACTACTGGATCGCGATCCGGATCGAGGAGTCGAGCGAGCCGCGCACCCGCCGCGCCCTGCTCGTCGCGAGCCTGTGCGTCACGCTCGGCCTGCTCGCATTCTGGAAGTACACGAACTTCGCGGTCGCGACGCTCTGGCCCGTTCTCGCTGCGCTCGGCGCCGGGAGCGCGGCGCCCGTGTTCCACATCGTGCTGCCGCTGGGCATCTCGTTCTACACCTTCGAGACCGTCAGCTACGTGGTCGACGTGTACCGGGGCCGGCTGCCCGCGGAGCGGAAGCTCCTCGACTACGCGCTGTTCCTCCTCTTCTTCCCGCATCTCATCGCGGGGCCCGATCGTGCGGCCCGCCGACTTCCTGCCGCAGCTGCGCGTGCTGCAGCGCTGGGACTGGACGAAGCTCGAGCTCGGCGCGCGGCTCTTCGTCTTGGGCTTCATCAAGAAGGCCGTGATCGCCGACCAGCTCGCGCGCCTGGTCGATCCGGTGTACGCCGAGCCGGCGGCCTACTCGAGCGGCGCGCTGTGGGCGGCGACGCTCGCCTACACGCTGCAGATCTACTGCGACTTCTCGGGCTACACCGACATGGCGCTCGGCTGCGCGCACGCGTTCGGTCTGCGCTTGCCGGAGAACTTCGACCTGCCGTACTTCTCGCAGAACATCGCCGAGTTCTGGCGCCGCTGGCACATGACGCTGTCGTCGTGGCTTCGCGACTACCTGTACATCCCGCTGGGCGGCAACCGCGGCGGCCGCGCGGCGACCTACCGCAACCTGCTGCTCACCATGCTGCTCGGCGGGCTCTGGCACGGGGCGGCCTGGACCTTCGTCGCGTGGGGCGCGTATCACGGGATGCTGCTCGCGCTGCACCGCGCGCTGCCGTGGCCGCGCTGGCTGGGCGCGCCGGCGCTCGCGCCGCTGCGGGTCGCGTTCACGTTCCTGTGCGTGATGCTCGGCTGGGTCTTGTTCCGCGCGCGAAGTCTCGGCGACGCGGGCGTCGTGCTCGGCAGGCTGTTCGCGCCGAGCGCGGGGCTCGAGCTCGCGCCGGCGACCGTGGGCGCGCTCGCGGGGGTCGTCGCGATCGTGTTCGCGGCCCACCTCGTCGCGCGCTTTGCCGACGTGGAAGCGCTCGCGCGCCGCGCGCCGGCGCCGCTCGCGGCGGGCGCGTTGGCGCTCGCCATCCTCGTGGCCCAGCTGCTGGCGCCCGAGGGCGGTGGCGCGTTCATCTACTTCCAGTTCTAGAGCGAGAGCGAATGAGCCAGCGACCCCAACCCGATCCGATCCGTTCGCGGCGGGTGCTCGCGCTCGCGGCGGCGCTCGTGCTCGCGGCGCAGCTGGTCGTCGGGCTCGCGCTCGACCGCGCGCCGCTCGCGGTGCGCTTCGCGGAGGCCGACCGGGCTCTGGCGGCGGCGCGGGCGCAGACCCCGGCGCCGGACGTGGTCCTGGTCGGCAGCTCGCGCTTCGAGAACGCGCTCGACCCGAAGCTCGTCGAGGCGGCGCTTCGCGAGCGCCTCGGCGCGCGCGCGCCGTCGGTCGCGAGCCTGGCGGTGGACGGCGGCGATCTCGTCGCGTCCGAGCGCATTCTCGGCGATCTGTTCGCGAGCGGAATCCACCCCCGCATCGCGGTCGTCGAGCTTGCGCCCGAGTGGCTGCGGCGGCCGGTGCCGTTCCTGAACGCGCAGCTCGTCCGCGCGTTCGACTGGAGCGACGTCCGGCACTGGCTCCCCGAGCTCGTGGACGAGACGCGCGGCACCCTGGTCCGCGCGCGACTCTTTCCGGTGTACCACTACCGGCTCGAGCTCCTCGCCTGGTGGGTCGGACGGCCGCCGCCGTACCTCACGGCACCGCACGCCGGGCCCGCGCCGGCGAAGCGCCGCGCCCCCGACGATCCGGCGGCCGGCGCGCCGCGCTGGGGCAAGCGGCTCGCGCACTACTCCGTGAGCGAACGCGCCGAAGCGACGCTCGCGAGCCTGCTCGCGAGCTGCCGCGCCGCGGGGGTCGAGTGCGTCCTGGTCCTGCCGCCCGCTTCGAGCGCGCAGCGCGCCCTCTACGGCCGCCGGATCGACGACGCGTGGGAGGGCGCAGTGCTGCGCGCCGCAGACGGCCGTGCGCTCGCCGTCGTCGACGATCGCGGGCGCCTCGCCGACGCCGAGTTCCGCGACAGCTCGCACGCCAACCTCGCCGGCCGCGAGCGCTACAGCCGGATCGTCGCCGAGGAGGTCCTGGCGCCGCGCTACACGGGCTCGAACACGAACGCGTCGCCCTGACGCGCGACCCGCCCCGCGGGCCGGCTCGCGAAGTGGGTGCCGAGGAAGAGAGCGCGCGTCTCGGCAGCGCGAGCGAGCATGCGCCGGCGCGTCTCGCGCGCGAGCTCGACGTCCTCGTCGCCGGTCTCCGCCCAGCTCGGCTCCGCGCACTGCACCGGATGGTGGAGGAAGTCGCCGCTCACCAGCGCGACTTCGCCCTGCGACTCGATCCACAGCGACACGTGTCCGGGCGTGTGGCCCGGCGTCGACTCCAGGCGGAGCCCGTCGCCGAGATCGGCGTCCTCGCTCACCACGTCGGCCAGCCCCGCGTCGAGGATCGGCGCGATCGAGTCGGCGTACACGCCGTCGATCCCCGGGTTCCCGCCCTGGCGGCACCAGTCGAGCTCGCGCTGCGTGTAGAGGTGGCGCGCGTTCAGGAAGGTCGGAACCCACGCCCCGCCCTCGAGCCGGGTGTCCCAGCCGACGTGGTCCGCGTGCAGGTGCGTGTGCACGACGGTGTCGATCTTCGCGGGCGCGAAGCCCGCCTCCGCGAAGCGCTCGAGGAACGGCCAGCTGCGCTCGTTCCAGTAAGGGCAGCGACCGCTTCTTGCCGTTGCCCACGCACGGATCGACCAGCACACGGCGCCCGCGCAGCTCGATCACGAACGCCTGCACGCGCATGGCGATGCGTCCGGACGCATCCGCGAAGTCGGGCACGAGCCACGGATGCCGCGCGACGTCGGCGGCCTTGGCGGCGGGGAAGAAGAGCTCGGGCGGGATCCGCCGAGTCTCTTCCTCGAGCACGCTCGTGAGCGTGCACGCGCCGACCTGCCAGCGTTCGATCACGGCCGGCGAGGAGGCTACCGGAGGTCCTCGATCACCGGCTGCGCCGGGTAGAACGGCTCGAGGACCTTCAGCCACATCTTCGCTTCTTCGAGCTTGGGCCGCGTGGCCGCGGTGATATCCACCTTCTGGGCCAGCACCTCGGTCTCGCGGCGGAGCTGCTGCAGGCGGTTGTAGGTGGGCAGCGTCTCGTCCATGCCGGCGCCCTTGCCGAGCTCGATCTTGAGCGTCTGCGCGGTGAACTCCATCTGCCGCAGGTTGTCCATGATCTGGTACGCGTATTTTCGGCTCGAGGGGTTCTGCACGGCCGGACCCGCTCTCACGATGTCGCGCAGCCCGTCGATCGCGGCGGGGAGCTTGCTGGCGGCCTCGGTGACCATGACCTGGTCCCACTTCTGGGTCTGCGCCGCGCTCGCGTGGGCGAGGCCGAGCAGCGGCACGAGCGCGAACATGGCAAGCGTACGCCGGACCATCGCATCTCCCCTCTTTTGGACCTTCGGAGGAGCGGCAGCATGGCATGGGCCGCGCGAAGCTGTCGACCACGAAAATCCCCGTCACCGTGTAAGATGCCGCCGATGATGCGCGTCGTGAGGGTGCTGGCCTGTCTGTTCGCGCTGAGCGGTGGCGCCCCCACCGTGCGCGCGCAGGACTTGCCCCCGAAGCCACCGGCGGAGACGGCGCCTCCCGAGGAGAAGAAGCTCGACAACGGGCAGCTCGAGCAGCTGGTCGCCCCGATCGCGCTCTACCCCGACGACCTGATCGCGCAGGTCTTGATGGCGTCGACCTACCCGCTCGAGATCGTCGAGGCCGCGCGCTGGGCGAAGAAGCCCGAGAACGCGAAGCTGAAGGGCGAGGCGCTCGACAAGGCGCTCGCTGCGCAGAGCTGGGATACCAGCGTGAAGTCGCTCGTGCCGTTTCCGACGGTGCTCACGAACATGGACGAGAAGCTCGACTGGACGCAGCAGCTCGGCGACGCCTTCCTCGAGCAGCAGAAGGACGTGATGGATGCGATCCAGCGCCTGCGGAAGAAGGCGCAGGACGCGGGAAACCTGAAGTCGAACGAGCAGCAGACCGTGAAGACCGAGACCGCGCCCGATCCGGTCACGAAGACCGAGACCCAGGTGATCATCATCGAGCCTGCGAACCCGCAGGTGGTCTACGTGCCGACCTACCAGCCCACCGTCGTGTACGGGACCTGGGGCTACCCAGCGTATCCTCCGTACTACTGGCCGGCGCCGCCGGGCGCGTACTTCGCGTCCGGCTTCTTCTGGGGGGCGGCGATCGGCGTCAGCGCAGCTTACTGGGGCGGGGCCAGCTGCGGCTGGCACTCCGGCGACATCGACATCAACAACAACACCGACATCAACATCGACCGCGGCGACCGCAACACGAACATCGACCGCGGCGATCGCGGCAGGGGAATCGCGGCCAGGTCGCGGTCAAGCGATCGCGGCCAGGGCGGCGGAAAGTGGCAGCACGACGCGAGCCACCGCAAGGGCGTGAGCTACAAGGACGCGAAGACGGCCGACCGGTTCAACAAGGGCGGCGGGAGCGCAGCCGCTTCGCGCGACAACTACCGCGGCCGCACCCAGGGGGGCGCCGGGCCCGGCGATCGCGGCGGCTCCAGCCCGGGCGGCGGTCCCGGCAATCGCGATCTCGGCGCGAGCCCGAAGGGCGGCGCTGGCAATCGCGATCTCGGCTCGAGCCCGAAGGGCGGCGCCGGCAACCGCGATCTCGGCTCGAGCTCGAAGGGCGGTGCGTTCGATCGCTCGGGCGGCGGCAGCTCGGCGCGCGCGAGCTCGGCGCGCGGCAGCTCGAGCATGGGCTCACGCGGCGGCGGCTACAGCGGCGGGAGTCGCGGCGGCGGCGGACGCGGCGGCGGCGGCGGCGGGCGCGGCGGCGGCGGGCGCGGCGGCGGGAGGCGCTAGGTGCGGCAGCGCGGTTCGATCGTGACTCTCTTCGCGTGCGCATTGTCGCTCGCGCTGCTCGTCGCAGCGAAGCCAGCGGCGACACCGGCGGAGAGCTTCCCCTCTCCCGAGGCCGCGGCCGACGCGCTGGCGAGGGCCGCGACCGCCGGTGACCAGAAAGCGCTTTCCGCGATCTTCGGGTCGTCGGCACACGACCTCCTCCAATCCGGCGACGCGGTCGCGGACAAGAACGCGGCCGAGTCGTTCGCGACGGATTTCGCGGCGGCGCATCGCATCGAGGTCGAGGGCGACGCCAAGGCGACGCTCGTCTACGGCAGCGACGACTTCCCGTTCCCGGTGCCGCTCGTGAAGAGCGGCGACTCGTGGCACTTCGATTCGGACGCGGGCCGCGAGGAGGTGCTCCGGCGCCGCATCGGCCGCAACGAGCTCAGCGCGATCCAGGTCTGCCTCGCCTACGTCGACGCGCAGCGCGAGTACGCTGTGACCGACGGCAACAAGGACGGTCTCTTCGACTACGCGCAGTCGATGATCAGCACGCCGGGCAAGAAGGACGGCCTGTTCTGGGTGACTCAGCCCGGCGAACCGCTGAGCCCGCTCGGCGAGCTCATCGCCGAGGCGACGGCGAAGGGCTACAAGGACAAGACCAAGCCCTACTGGGGCTACTACTACCACGTGCTGAAAGGGCAGGGACCGCACGCCGCCGGCGGCGCGTACGACTACGTCGTGCGCAATCGCATGATCGGCGGCTTCGCGCTGGTCGCCTGGCCGGCGGAGTACGGGAACTCCGGGATCATGACCTTCCTGGTGAACCACGACGGGGAGGTCTTCTCGAAAGACCTGGGCCCGAACACCGCCAAGATCGCGTCGTCGATGAAGCTCTTCGACCCCGACTCGACTTGGAAGAAGGAAGACTAGCGGGCGCTCAGTCGATCCCGGCGTGCTCGTACAGGATCCGCCGGACTTCTTCGATCGCGCGCGGGGTGCCCTGCACCGAGTGCCCGCTCGGTACGATCACGAGCTCGGACTCCACCGGCTCGATGTGCGCGCTCGAGTAGCGCACCACGCCGTCGTCGGAGTCGGCGAAGGGGTTGGTCTTCTCGGGAATGATCGAGTGCGCGTGGACCCCCGGCGCGATCGGCAGCCCGGCCAGCGTGCGAAGCCCGGGGTTCGACCAATCCATGTTGTCGATCGCGGTGGGCGGCCTGAAGACGGTGCTGCCGCGCAAGGTCGACTGCTCGCGAAGGTGCCCGATCTCGCCAGCCAGCTTGCTCATCGCGGCCGGCGTGTTGACCAATCGGCGCGCGAGCATGCCGAGCCAGTTCTCCGCCAGGAAGCTGCCGCGGTGCGGCGTCGAGATGAAGACGACGCGGGTCACGAAGGGCAGAGCGTCGAAGAAGAGCGCGCGTTTGAGCAGCGCTCGGAGATCGTCGCTCAGCTTCGCCTGCTCGAATGAGGTCTGGTCGCTGACCGCGGCCTGCCAGAAGCTGTTGCCGCTGGTCACGACCATGAGCTTGGTGAGCAGCCCTCCCTGGCTGTGGCCGATCACGACCATCTGGCGCAGCGCCGGATCCTTCGCCTCGGGATCGAGGTCGTGCACGGCCGTCTGGAGGGCTTCGCGGAGCTCGGCGGCCGAGGCGAGGACCGGATTGCCGCTGTTGTAGACGAAGAACCAGAACTGGTAGCGGCTCGCGATCGCCGGATCGCCCATCAGATCGTTGGTCATCTCGGCCCAGCGCGCGGGGCTCGACGCCGTGCCGTGCACGAACACCACCGGAATCCGCCCCCGCCGGTACGGATAGAGGAAGCCCAGACCGTGCGTCTTGCTCACGCCCGCGAGCTGGACGTCGGCGCGGCGGAACCCCGCGATCTCGAAGTCCCAGATCGGGGCACCCTCGAGCCGATACGCGAGCGCAGCAGACGGCTCGAAGGCGAGCGGGACCTTCCGCCCGAGGACGGTGACCGACAGCGTCTCGTCCCCGTCGTAGACCTCGACCGTGCCGCGGAACTTGGCCGTGTCCAGCGATGCCCGCGGATCGTCCAGGCGCAGGAACGCGGTGACCGCGACCTTCGATGTCGGCGAGATCCACGCGTCCGCGGCGCTGCCGTTGACCTGGTGCACGCTGGCGCCGAGCGCGGCGCCGATGCCCTCGCGGCGATAGCGGTTGCGCAGCCCCCGAATCACGAGGTCGCCCATCGAGACCGGGTCCACGATCTCGTAGCCCCCGTAGCGGAAGGCCTGGACCGGCGGCTCGAGCTCGAGCGTTCCGAACGGCAGCTCGATCTTCGAAAGCGACAGGTCGAGCTCGGTGCCCAGCCGCGTGTCGCGCACCGCCAGAGCCTGGGTGATCGCGCGGCTGTACAGATTGACCGCCAGCCGCAGGTGGCCGTCGTACGGCGTCGGGGCCTGGGTCAGGTCGCGCGGAAAGAGAAAGGCGTAGGCGTAGATCGCCGACGCCATGTACTCGCCGCGGTCGCCGCTCTTCTTCGCCGCGCCGAACCAGAGCTCGGAGAGCGCGAAGAGCCGGATCGACTCGTCGGGCTGACCGAGCCCGGCGCGGAGCTGCGCCAGCGCCTCGCCCGGATTCGTCTCGTAGAGCTCGTCGAGGCTCAGCCGCTCGAGAAACTGCCGCGACCAGAAGCTGGGTCGATCACCGGTGAGGAAGCTCACCATCTGCTGCTCGAGAACGTGCTGCGGGGTGCTGAGGTCGACGCCGATCGGCGTTGCGCAGCCCGATACGAGCGCGGCCAGCAGCGCGAGCGAGGCAAGCGCGCTCCGCGCCCGGGCCTGCGCGCGCCGGCCGTCCCCCGTCACTGCCCCCGCCTGCATCGTCGTCGAGCAACGTAGCCGCGCGCGGCGAACCCACCACCCCCTGCGTGGGGGTTCCGCGTATCATCGCGCCCCATGATGGCGAGAGGGGCGGCGTTTCTCGCGCTGGCGCTCCTGGCGTGCAGCTCTGTGCAGGTCAAGTCCGATTGGGACCCCGAGGCCAACTTCGCCGGACTGCGCACGTGGGCGTGGCAGAGCTCGACCCCCATCTCGACCGGAGACGTGCGGCTGGACGATCCGCTGGTCCACAAGCGGATCCAGGCCGCGATCCGCACGGCGCTCGACGCACGGGGCTACCGCCAGGCGATGGAGGGAAAACCCGACTTCGAGGTCACCTACCACGTGGCGATCAGCCGCAAGCTCGACGCGCAGACGATCTACACAGGCTACGGGCCGTACCGCGGCTGGGGCATGGGCGGCACGCGCACGGTCGTAGACGAGTACGAGGTGGGGACCCTGTTGATCGACGTAGTCAGCCCCGCCACGAAGGCCGTGATCTGGCGGGGAACTGCGCAGTCGCGCCTGCAGGATCTGCGGACTCCGGAGGAACGGGAGAAGCGCGCCCAGGAAGTTGTCGATGAGGTGCTGGCGAAGTTTCCGCCCGAGCGGTAGGAATGAGTCGTTTGACACCGCGTCCGGCGCACTCGATGATCCGGCGCAAAGCGCTCTAGGAGGCCAGACCATGAAGTATCTCTCGCTCCTTCTCCTCGTTTCTACAATCGCAGCGGGCGCTGCGCGCGCTGACGACCGGGATGAGTTCTCGAAGAACGGCGTGTACTTCGGGATCGGGGCCTCGTACGGGGTCCCCCTCTTCGAGCCCACGCTCGACAACGCGTTCAACGGCTTGGGGCTCGACGAGAAAGTGAGCAACGCCTGGGGCTTGAACTCCCGCCTGGGATACCGCTTCCACAAGTACCTCGCGGCCGAGGTCGAGTACGAGTGGCTGCAACACTTCGGGATTCGCGTGGGCGGCGCCGGGCTGGGCAGCGTGCGCGCCCAGACGATCACCGCGAACCTGAAGGCGATTGCGCCTTACGGGCACTGGCAGCCCTACGTGCTCGCCGGGTTCGGGGCGACTCTCGCCAGATATAGCGAGACGACGGGCTCGCCGCTCAATGTCGCCCCCACCAGCTATTCCACCCGCTTCGGGCTTGGGGTGGACTACTACCTGACCGAGAACATCGCGCTCAACCTGGGCAGCGAGTTCGTGGTGAACACGGCGAAAATATCGAACGACATCAACGGCGACGAAACCTCGCGCGGCCTCGACTACTTCTCCGCGCAGGGTGGTCTGGTCTTCAAGTTCTAGCTCGCGCTCCGACGCGGAGGGCTGCGAGTGCGGCGAGCGCCGTGCCGCAGCCCCCCGCGACGAGCGTCGCGCGCAGACCGACCGTTCCGCCCAGCCAGCCGCCGAGCGCGGCGCCGCCGAGCATGGCGAGGCTGGCGGCGAATCGGATCGCGCCCGAGACCCGCCCGAGCACCTGGGGCGGCGTGATCCTCTGGCGCAGGCTGCGCTGGTGGACCTCGTACAGCACGTAGCCGCCGTCGCCGACGATCTGCTGCGCGGCGATCGCGGCGACACCGAGCAGAGTCGCCCCCGGCGCCAGCGCGAGGATCAGCGGCCCCAGCGCCGCGACCGCCAGCCCGGCGGTCATCGCGGGCAGTCCGGTGAAGCGCTCCGGCACGCGCTCGGCACCGAACGCCGCGGCCAGCGACGACAGCGCGCCCAGCGCGAACAGCATGCCGAGCGGGCCCGCCGCGAAGCCGAGCTCCCGGTAGACGAACAGCATGTAGACGGTGCCGACCATCTGCTGCGCGCCGGTGACGAGCATCGCGGCCGCGGTGATCGCGCGCAGCTCGCGGCTCCGCGCGATCTCGCGCATGCCCGCAGTGATCTGGCGCCAGCGCGCGCGCGCGTCCGCCGCGGCGGCCGGTGCGGGCGGCGGCTCGGCCGTGCGGATCCGCAGGATCAAGAGCGCCGACGCCAGGTAGGAGAACGCGTCGATCAGGAGCGCGAGCGGCGCGGACAGCGCCTGCACGAGCCAGCCGCCCGCCGCGAAGCCCACGGCCTCGGCGCTCGAGTCGCCCGCCTGGAGCCGGCCGTTCGCGCGAACCAGCGCGCGAGCGGGAACCAGAGCCGGCAGGTACGCCTGCTCGGCCACGTTGAAGACGAAGTCGAAGAGCCCGCGGCAGAACGCGAACGCCACCACGTGAGCCATCTCGAGCACGCCCGCGAACGCGGCGAGCGGGAGCGCGAGCAGGAGCGCGGCGCGCGCGAGGTCCGCGGCGACCAACACCGGACGGCGTCGGACCCGGTCGACCGCGTGCGCGGCGAACAGGCCCAGGGCGATGCCCGGCGCGATCGCGGCCGCGTTCATCGCCGCGATCTGCGCCGGCGTGGCGTGCAGGAGCTCGATCGCGGCGAGCGGCAGCGCGATGCCCGTCAGCATCGTGCCGAAGTTCGAGGTGGTCGCGGCGGCGAGCAGCCGCGTGAAGTCGGGCCCGAGCGGCGCTGCTTCCGGCTCGCTCACGCTCCGAGCGACTTCGCGATTTCCCACGCCGAGTCGGCGAGCGGGCCCACGCCGGCCGCATTCAGGGCCGCGTGGTCGCTGGCCGCGGTGCCGTCGCGCACGCGGCCGAGGATGCCCTGCAGGATGCAGGCGGAGCGGAACAGGTGGAACGCCTCGTACCACGCGAACGAGTCGATGCTCGGCCGGTTCGTGCGCCCGCAGTACGCCGCGGCGTACTCCTCCACCGACGGCAGTCCGAGCGCCGCGACGTCGAGCCCCTGGAACGCGCCCCTCCGGAACCAAGGCATGCACAGGTACGTGAAGTCGCCGAGCGGGTGGCCGAGGGTCGAGATCTCCCAGTCCAGCACCGCCACGATGCGCGGCTCGCTCGGGTGCACGACCGTGTTGTCGAGCTTGAAGTCGCCGTGGATGATGGCGGTCTCGTCGCCGGGCGGGATCGTTCGCGGCAGCCAGTCGTTCAACGCGTCCATGGCCGCGTGCGGCCGGTCGATCGACGCGTAGTACTGCTTCGACCAGCGCGAGAGCTGGCGCGCGAAGTAGTTCCCCGGCCGGCCGTAGTCTGCCAACCCGAGCGCGCTCGGATCGAGCGAGTGGAGGCGGGCCAGCACCTCGCAGAGCGAGTCGTAGATCGCGAAGCGCTCGCGCGGTATCAGGTCGGGCAGGTGGGGATCCCAGAGCACGCGGCCCTCGACGCACTCCATCACGTAGAACCAGGTTCCGAGGATCGACGGGTCGGTGCACAGCGCGTAGGTGCGCGGGACCGGCACCCCCGTGCCCTGCAGCGCCGACAGCACGCGGTACTCGCGGTCCACGGCGTGCGCCGACGGCAGCAGCTGACCCGGCGGCTTGCGGCGCACCACGTAGCGCGTGCCGCCCGCTTCCACCCGGTAGGTCGGATTGCTCTGGCCGCCCCTGAACTGGTCGACCGAGAGCGAGCCGCGGAAGCCGTTCACGTTCGCGCGCATCCAGTCCTCGAGCCGCGCTGCGTCGAACTTGTGTCGCTCGCGGACCGGCTCGGTGCCGGCGAAGGTTTCCTGGCGGACTCCCATGGCTAGGTCATATCCTACCTCTCCCATGAAAATCTCCGACTTCATCCGCACCCACTACCGTCACTTCAACGCCGCCGCGCTGTCCGATGCGGCCGAAGGCTACAAGCGCCACGTCGACGGCGGCGGGAAGATGCTGCTCGCGATGGCGGGCGCGATGAGCACCGCCGAGCTCGGCCTGTCACTCGCCGAGATGATCCGGCGCGACAAGGTGCACGCGATCTCGTGTACGGGCGCGAACCTCGAGGAGGACGTGTTCAACCTGGTCGCGCACGACCACTACCAGCGCATTCCCAACTGGCGAAACCTGCGCCCGGCCGACGAGAAGGCGCTCGAGCGTGCCGGCCTGAACCGGGTGACCGACACCTGCATTCCCGAGGACAAGGCGTTCCGCGCGATCGAGAAGCACGTGCTCGACCTGTGGGTGCGCGCCGACCAGCAGAAGAAGCGCTACTTCCCGCACGAGATCATGTACCAGCTCCTGCTCGAGGGCCGGGTGCGCGACTCGTACCAGATCGACCCCGCCGGCTCGTGGCTCCTGGCGGCGGCCGAGAAGAACCTGCCGATCTTCGTGCCCGGTTGGGAGGACTCGACGCTGGGGAACATCTTCGTGTCGCACTGCCTGTCGGGCGAGCTCTCGAACTTCCAGATCGTCCGGAGCGGGCTCGAGACCATGGCGGAGCTGGCGCGCTGGTACGTGAAGACCACGATGGGCAAGTCGCTCGAGGAGCTGCCGCCCGTGGAAGTCACCGGCCACGACGCCGTCGGCATGCGCGCGATTCCCGGCTCGCAGGCGCGCTCGACCGTCGGCTTCTTCCAGATCGGCGGCGGCATCGCGGGTGACTTCCCGATCTGCGTCGTGCCCATGATCCACCAGGACCTGCGCCGCCCCTGCCCGTACTGGGGCTACTTCTGCCAGATCAGCGACTCGACTACGAGCTACGGCAGCTACTCGGGCGCGTTCCCGACCGAGAAGATCACCTGGGGCAAGCTCGACGAGGACACGCCGATGTTCCTGATCGAGTCCGACGCGACGATCGTCGCGCCGCTGATCTTCGCGTCCGTGCTCGGCTGGTGAGCTACCGGGGCGGGTTCGCCGACTCGTAGCGGGCGAGCGCTGCCGCGATCTCCGGACGCGCCTTCAGCGTCGTGTGGTCGAGGCGAGGTGGACGTGCGTCCTCGAAGCGCTTCGCCGCCAGCGCGCCCGTCGCCGGGCTCGTGCGGAGTGGCGCCCGATCGAACTCGTAGCGAGTCTCGAAGTTCGGAGTGAGTTGGCAGGCCGCGGACACCAGAGCGGCCAGTGCGACGCCGCTGACTCGGCGGAATGCGCGCATGCACGACCCCCACCCGTTATCATGCCACGGCTATGGTGGACGTCGAGCGCGCACGGGCCGAGGACGTCGCCGCGCTGCCCGAGATCGAGCGCGACGCGGCCGAGCTCTTCCGCGGCGTCGCGGTCGCGGCGAACGCGCTCGACGAGCAGACGACCGATGCGGAGTTCGCGGCGGCGCAGCGGCGCGGGCACATCTGGGTCGCGCGCGAGGGCGGGGCGCTGGCCGGGTTCGCGCTGGTCGACCTTGTCGGCGGCGAGCCGCACCTCGACGAGCTCGACGTGCTCCGCTCGCACGGCCGCCGCGGGATCGGGCGGCTGCTCGTGTTCGCCGTCCGGCGCTGGGCAGAGGACGCGGGCTACCGCGCAGTCACGCTCACGACTTTCCGCGACGTACCGTGGAACAAGCCGTTCTACGAGCGCTGCGGCTTCCAGGTCGTCCCGGACGCGGAGCTCGGGCCGGAGCTGCGCGAGGCCGTGACGGACGAGGCGACCCGCGGCCTCGATCCCACGACGCGGGTCGTGATGCGCTGCGCGTTCGAGCCGCTCGAGTCGCGCATCGCGCGGTCGGTGGCCGAGGAGGTCGCGATCGCGCCCTACGACCCGCGCTGGGTCGAGTCGTTCCGGCGCGAGAAGGCGCACCTCGAGGCGTGTCTGTCGCCCGATCTGGTGCGCCGCATCGAGCACTTCGGCAGCACCGCCGTGCCGGGTCTCGCGGCGAAGCCGATCGTCGACATCCTCGTCGAGGTCACCGACCTTCAGGCGACCCGCGAGCGGATCGCGCCGGTGCTCGAGTCACAGGGCTACGACTACTTCTGGCGCCCCACCATGGGCGACGCCCCGCCGTTCTACGCGTGGTTCATCGGACGCGATCCGACGAGCGGTGTTCGGACGCACCACATCCACATGGTCGAGAACACGCCGGAGTTCGCAGGCCACTGGGAGCGCCTGCTCTTCCGCGACTACCTGATCGCGCACCCGGAGCTCGCGCGCGAGTACGCCGAGCTGAAGTCGAGGCTCGCCGCGTCCGAGCACGACCGGGTCGACTATACGGCGGGCAAGACCGGGTTCGTCGTACGGGTCACGGCGCTCGCCAAGCGGGCTAGGCACCGTGACACCTCTTGAACTTCTTCCCCGACCCGCACGGGCACGGATCGTTGCGGCCGACCTTCGGCGCGCCGCGCACGTAGGGCTCCTGCGGCTCCTCGTCGTGGTCGTGGTGGTGGTGCGAGTGGCCGTGCTCGAGCGCGTGCTCGAGCTCCGGCAGCGCGTCGTCGATCGTGCCGCGCAGCCGGTCGAGGTCGGCGAACCCGGCGAGCGCGCGGACCATCGGCGCGACGTGCGGGAGCAGCGGATCGCCGGGCTCGAAGCGCTCGGGCACCGCGTGAAAGAGCCAGCCGTGCACGTCGTCGGCGCTGAGCTTCGCCAGGGTCGCGTCCACGTCGGCCAGCGCCGCATTCAAGCGCGCGGCGACCTCGCGCCGCTCCGTCTCCGTCGCGCCCGACACGGCGCGCGCCTGCTCTGATCCCAGGAACTCCTCGAGCGCGAATCCACTCTTCACAGTTCACCCTCCAAGCTCGCCTGCGCGATGTGCTGAACGCTCGGCGCGAGCGCGAACGCCAGCACTCCGCCGGCCGTGAGCGCGAAGCCGGCCGCTTCGCGGGCGGAGACCTTCTCGCCGAGCACCAGGTACGAGACCACGAGCGACACGATCGGCACCGACGGCACCACGATCGCCGTGGTCCGGGTCAGATCGAGCCGCTTCACGGCAGCGTACCAGGCCAGCGTCCCCCCGAAGCCGAGCAGCGCACCCTGCACGGCGACGACCGGCAGGAGCTGCCGCAGCTCGTCGCCGGCGGGAAAGCCAGCCGGCCCATCGACGACCAGCCAGAGCGGCAGCAGCACGAGCGTGCCGAACACGTAGCGCGCGCCGGCGAGCTGCAGCGGGTCGAAGACCGGGAGCGCGCGAAGCGCGACCCAGTGCGAGCTCTGCCAGGCGAGCGGCGTCGCCAGGAGCAGCACCAGCCCGAGCCAGCCCGACGTCGGCTGCGTGCCGATCGCGAGCGCGATCCCGGCGCCGATCGCCGCGACCGCCGCCACGCGCTGCGCCGTCAGCGGATGGCCCAGCAGGACGCGCGTGCCGAGCAGCGCGTAGAGCGGCTCGGTCTGCACGCACAGGGCGGTCTCGACCGCCGTCACCCGCTTCGCACCCGAGTAGAACAGGAGGAACGCGAGCGCGGTGCCGAGCGCGCCGACCGCGAGCAGCGCCGGCAGGTCGCGCCGGACGGCCAGGAGCCCGAGCTTGCCGCGCGCGGCCAGCAGCATCAGCACGGCCAGCCCGCCGAAGGCGCTGGTGAGGAACGCGATCGAGAGCGGCTGCGCGGCGCTGGTGGTGAGCTTCGCGACCGTGGCGACGAACGCGCCGTTCGCCACGCAGTACCCGGCGAGCGCCAGACCGATGACCTCGCTGCGCCGACCCATCGCGGACCCCTTCGCGCGCGCAGTATACGGTCAGAGCCCCTCGCGCAGCAGAGCCTGCGCGGCGCGCGCGCCGTCGATCGCGGCGCTCATGATGCCGCCTGCACTGCCCGCGCCCTCGCCGACCGGGAACAGGTTCGCGAAGCCGCGCGCGCGCAGCGTTTCGGGGTCGCGCGGGATGCGCACCGGGCCCGAGCTGCGCGACTCGACTCCCACCAGGAGTCCCTCCGGACCCGCGTAGCCCGGGATCGTGCGCTCGAAGCGGGTGAGCGCGTGGCGCAGCGCCGCGAGCACGGCGTCGGGCAAGAGTGTGTCGATCCGCGCGGGACGCGTGCCGAAGCGGTAGCTCGAGCGCCCGAGCGCGGCGCTCGCGACGCCCGCCAGGAAGTCGGGGGCGCGCTGCGCCGGGGCGGTGTAGTCGCCGCCGCCCGCCGCGAAGAAGCGGCGCTCGAGGGCTTCCTGCAGTTCCACGCCCGCGAAGGCGCCCGGGCCGAACTCGCGCGGCCCGAGCGTGGTCACCACGGCGGCGTTCGCGAAGCGCGACGAGTGGCGCGAGTTGCTCATGCCGTTCGTGCAGAGCAGCCCCGGCGCGGAGACGCTCGCCACGATCTGGCCGCCGGGACACATGCAGAAGCTGTGCGCGCCGGCTGCACCGTCGCCGGGCCGACACGTGAGTGCGTAGTAGGCGGGGCCGAGGAGGGCGGCTTCGGGACCCTCGCCGTGGCGGCCGCGGTCGACGAGCGCTTGGGGGTGCTCGATGCGCACGCCGAGCTGGAAAGGCTTCGCCTCGAGCGGCAGACCCTGACCCGCGAGCGCGCGCCAGGTGTCGCGCGCGCTGTGGCCGGGCGCGAACACGAGCGCGTCGCAGGCGAGCTCGCCGCGCGCCGTCGCGAGGGCGATCACACGGCCCGGCTCGCGTTCGGCGAGACGCAGCCCGTCCACGCGCGTGCGCCAGTGGAAGCGCACGCCGAGGGCTTCGAGGCGCGCGCGCAGCCGCGGCAGGATCTTGTGCAGCCGATCGGTGCCCACGTGGGCGCGCGCGTCGAAACGGATCTCGTCGGGCGCGCCGCACGCGACAGAGCTCGTCGAGGATCGGGAGCTCGAGCGCGTGCTCCACGCGCGTGTAGAGCTTGCCGTCGGAGTAGGTGCCGGCGCCGCCCTCGCCGAACAGGAGGTTGCTCTCGGGGTCCGGGATCCGCGAGCGCTGGAACGCAGCCAGGTCGCGGCCCCGCTCGCGCAGCGGCGCGCCGCGGTCGACCAGGTCCACACCCACGCCGTTCCGGGCCAGGGTCAGCGCGGCGAAGAGCCCCGCCGGCCCCGCGCCCAGCACCGCCACGCGCCGGCCCGCGAGCGAGGCGTGGACCCGCTCGGCCTCGAGTCGGCCCGGCTCGGGCGCGCGCACGACCCGGCCCGCGCGCTCGGCCCTTGCGAGCCCCGACGAGCGGAAGCCCGAATCGACCAGGAGATCGGCGTGGATCACGAAGCGCAGGCGCCGTTCGCCGCCCGTGCGCCGGGCGTCGAGCGACCTGCGCGCGATCCGGAAGCCGCGCAGGTCCGCCTCGCCGATCCCCGCCGCTTCGAGCGCCCGCGCGCGAACGGCGCTCTCGGCTTCGCGGAGCCCCACCTCGACGCCGAGCACCCGCCATGTATCGAACGACGACACGGACCCTCAGTGCGACCCGGTTCGCTTGTACATCTCCGCGATGATCCGCTCGATCGGTGTCTCCTCGAGGGTCAGGTCCGCGATCGGCGCGCGCTCGGCGAGCCAGGCGATCAGCTTCGCCGCGGAGATGCGCTCGCGGTCGAAGCGCAGCACCAGGCGCGTGCGGCGGCGGTCTTCGACCTGCACGCCGTCCGGCAGCTCGGCGGGGGCGTCGCTCTCGAAGTCCACTGAGAGCCGGCGTTCGGCGGTGGCCTCGCGGCGCACGGCTTCGACCGAGCCGTCGTACACGACGCGGCCGCGGTCGATCAGGATCATGCGCGGGCACAGCCGCTCGATGTCCGACAGGTCGTGCGTGGTGAGCAGGATGGTGGTGCGCCGGTCGCGGTTCTCGGTGGCCAAGAACTCGCGGATCGCCTCCTTCGCCACCACGTCGAGTCCGATCGTCGGCTCGTCCAGGAACAGGAGCCGCGGCGCGTGCAGGAGGGCGGCGCCGAGCTCGCAGCGCATGCGCTGGCCGAGCGAGAGCTTGCGCACCGGCACGTCGAGCAGCGGCGCGATCCCGAGCAGCTCCGAGAGCCGCGCGAGCTGGTCGTCGTACGCGCGCTGGGGAGTCCTGTAGATGTGTCGCAGCAGTGTGTACGACTCGATCACGGGCAGGTCCCACCAGAGCTGCGTGCGCTGGCCGAAGACGGCGCCGAGCCGGGCGGTGTGCGCGATCCGGTCCCGGCGCGGCTCGAGCCCGCCCACCCGCGCGCGCCCGCCGGACGGCTCGAGCACGCCGGTCAGCATCTTGATCGTGGTCGACTTGCCCGCGCCGTTGGGGCCGATGAAGCCGACGAACTCACCCTCGTCGATCCGGAACGACACGCCGTCGACCGCTCGCACCAGGTCCGACTCCGTCTCGACCAGGTTGCGCAGCGCGCCGAAGAAGCCGCGGTGGTGGCGCGCGACCCGGAACGTCTTCTCCAGCTTCTCCACCTCGATCACGCTCGCCTCCTAGCTGCCGGCCGACTCGTAGCGCTTCAAGCCGCGCGCGAAGCTCGCCATGCCGAGCAGCATCACCGCCGCGCAGACCAGCGGCGACAGCCACGGCATGACGCTCGGCCAGCCCGCCTCCTGGGTCCGGCCGAGCGCGGCCAGCGCCGGGAAGTAGTTCACGAACGCCATCGGCACGCCGTAGGTCAAGACGCGCCGAAACCAATTGGTGTAGATCGACACGGGATACGAGAGGGCTGCGCTGCCGCCGTAGGTGAGGATGTTCTGCAGCTCGGCGGCCTCGCCCACGGTCCAGAACTGGATGCTCGCGCCGAACATCACCATCCCCGCGAAGAAGAACGCGCCGCCCGCGACGCCGAGCGCGATCCAGCCGAGCGCGGCCGGCCCGAGCCCGAGTGTCGCGGCCGCGATCACCAGCACGACCATGGCCTGGGCGATCCGCGCGAGCTTGCGCGCCTCGAAGTCGTGCGCGGCCACCTGCAGCACCACTCCGCGCGGGCGCAGCAGCAGCCGGTCGAGGTCGCCGCGCACCAGGTACACCGAGAAGTTCTCGAACCCGCGCAGGGTGACTTCGACGATGCCCCACGACGTCGCGACCATGCCGTACAGCAGCGCGAGCTCGGCGAAGCTCCAGCCGTCCAGGTGCCCGAAGTAGCGGGCCAGCACCCAGACCGGGCCGAGATCAGCGATGACCACGCCGAAGTCGATCAGGCTGCGCAGCGCGAACGTGCCGCGGTATTGCATGTGCGAGCGCAGGCCGGCCGAGGCGAGCCGCGTGTAGAGGCGGGCGGAGTCGAGCGCGTGCGCGACGACCGGAGCCACCGCTAGCCCCCCTGCGCCGCGAGCCGGCGGAGCCCGCGCGACTCGAGCCCGAGCGAGATGGCGCCCAGCGCGATTGCCCACGCCAGCTGGTGCACGAGCCCGAAGACGAGCGCGTCGCCCGAGAGCTTCCCCGCGAAGATCGCGACCGGCGTGTAGAGGGTGGCCCGGAACGGCAGCGCGTCGGCGATCCAGCGCATGACCGGCGGGTAGAAGTCGATCGGAACGAACACGCCGCCCAGAAACGTGTTGATGAAGACGATCGCCGACAGCTCGCCTGCAGCGCTCTCCCGGAAGAACGCCGACGAGCAGGCGATGAACCAGAGCCCCGCCGAAACTGCCAGTGCCAGTGCGAGCGACACCGGGAACAGCGCGAGCTCCGGCCGGAGCGGCGGCAGGAGACCGTACACCAGCCAGCCGCCCACGAACACCGCCGGCGCGCGCGTCACCAGGTAGTGTCCGCCGGTGCCGAAGCGCTCCGCGAGCTCGCGCCAGTAGAGACCGACGGGCCGCACCAGGTCCGAGACGATCTCGCCCGAGCGCACGCGCTCGGCCAGGTTGTAGCGGTAGTCGGGAAAGATCCCGATCACGAGCAGGAGCGACTCGGACGCAGCGAAGTAGAGCACGGCGTCGTTGGGCTGCCAGCCCGCCGCGTCGCCGCGCGCGCGAAAGAAGGCGAGCAGCACCTGGGCGTGCACCAGGAGGAAGAAGAAGTTCACAGCGACGCCGGTGAAGTTCGCCAGTCGGTACGCCGCGCGGCGCTGGAACGCGAGCCGGGCGAACTGGAGGTACGGGCGCACCGCTCCCATCGGGGCCTCCGCGACAAGGCCGCCCGCCGACGGCCGAGCAAGGCGGGGATGGGTAGCGAATGACTCGCAGCGGCGCGAGTCTAGGGGGGAGATGGTGACCGAGCGCAAGCGGCGCGCCGCGGGCCGGAAGCCGCCCCCCGGGGAGGTCCGCGTGAACGAGAGCGCCCTGGCTCCCTGCGAGGGCTACGGCGCGAAGAGCTACGTGTACTCGACCGCGGTGCGCTGCCGCGCCTGCCGGGGCGCCGACCGCGCCCGGCGAGGGAAGTCTTGAAGGCACTCGCGCTCGTATTCGCGCTGCTCGCCGCGACCGTCGTGCACGCGCAGCAGCCGGCGCTCTCCAACGACCAGAAGATCGAAGCGTTGATCGCCTCGGTCGCCGAGCTCCGCGGCGCAGTGTTCGTCCGCAACGGCTCCGAGTACGACGCGAAGGCCGCGGCCGATCACCTCCGGTTGAAACGCGAGAAGGCGGGCAGCCGGGTGAAGACCCCGGACGACTTCATCAGGCTGTGCGGCTCGCTCTCGTCGATGACCGGCCGGCCGTACCAGATCCGCTACGCGGACGGACGGGTCGAGACGAGCGAGGCCTTCCTGCGCGCGCGTCTCGCGCAGCTCGAGCGGCCGTAGCGTGCAGTCGTCCTATCAGCCCCCCGCCGCGCCGCTCGGCCCTCGGCCGCTGCTTCCGGTGCGCTCGCTCTGGAGTGCGGTGGCCGCAGGCTTCGCGGCGAGCTTCGCGACGATCGTGCTCATCTCGTTCGTCTTCGCGATCGGTCTCGCCGCTCGCGAGCCGGGACTTGCGACCACCGGAATCACCCTCAGCCGGATGCAGCAGCTCCCCGGCCTGCTGACGATTCTCCTCGCGATCTACGCGCTCGCAGGTCTGGTCGGCGGGTGGTGCGCCGCCCAGGTACGGCGGCGGCGCAGCACATTGGTCGCCCTGGCACTCTCCGTGCTCTTCGCCGCCACCGTCTGCACCGCGGTCTTCCTTGCCGGCCGCGACACGAGCTGGGCACAGATCGCGAACCTCGGCTGCTACACGGCCGGCGCGCTCCTCGGCGGCGGAGTTGCCCGCCGCCGCGACGAGGGATGGCGCTGAACGAGTACTCGCCCGACTGGTACCGGATCTTCCTCGATCCGATCTCCGCCGAGAACACCGGCTCGGAGGTGGAGTTCGTCGCGCGCCAGCTCCCGCCCGCGGAGTTCCCGTCGCTGCTCGACGTGTGCTGCGGGCCCGGTCGGCACGCGAGGGCGCTCGTCGCACTCGGCTACCGAGTGCTCGGCGTGGACGTAAACCGCGACGCGATCGAGCGCGCGCGGGCCGCGGTTCCGGGCGCGGAGTTCCGGGTGTTCGACATGCGCGCGCTCGACTCGCTCGAGGGCCGCTTCGATGCCGTCACCAATCTGTGGCACAGCTTCGGCTACTTCGACGACGCCACCAACGAGCGAGTTCTGGCCGCGATGGCCGCGCGGCTGCGCCCGGGCGGGCGGCTGCTCCTCGACGTCTACAACCGGGAGCACTTCCGGCATCAGCCGGCCGAGGAGCTCGCAGAGCGGAACGGGGTGCGGATCCGCACCCGACGGAGCTGGAGCGGCCCGCGCTTCCGCGTCGAGCTCGACTACGACGGCGCGCCGGGCGACCGCTTCGAGTGGCGCCTCTACACGCCGGACGAGCTCGCGCGCGTGCTCGAGACCCAGGGCCTGCGCATTCGCCTCGCCTCTGCGTGGTTTCGCGAAGTGCTGGCGCCGAGCCCCGAGCACGCGCGCATGCAATTCGTCGCGGAGCGGAGCTAGCTCTTCGCCGGCACCACCAGCATCAGCGCGCCGGCGGCAACGGCCGCGAAGCCGGCCCAGACGGGCACGTTCACGTGCTCCTTGTCCGTCACCGACATCTCGATCGGACCGACCTCGGCCTTGTGAGTCGTCTTGGTGTAGGTGAACCCGCCGTACGCGAGCGCGAGCACGCCGGCCACGATCAGCGCCAACGCGAAGACCTTGAGAGCACCCATGACACGTTCCTCCTTGCGAGGCCTGGCATGAGCAAGAAGCGGGCCGCCGCTGTCGCAGCGGGCGCGGGCGCGACTCGGCGGCCCGCCGCGCTTTGTAGAATCGAGGCGTGCTGCGAAACACGCTCCTCACGATCCACCTATTCGCGGTGATCCTCTGGCTCGGCGGCGGCGCCTACGAGCTCTACGTCGCGCAGCAGGCGAAGCGCTATCGCGGCACCCCGGTCGAGCTGCCGCTCCTGCGCATCGTGGCGAGCACCGGACCGGTGATCGCCGTCTCGATGGTGCTCGTGGCCGTCACCGGGGTGCTCATGTCGTGGCTCCTGGGCTGGGGCTTCTTCCGGGTCTTCTGGCTAGGTGCGGTGCAGGCCATCATGGCGGTAGCCTTGGTGATCATGTTCTCGATCCTGCGGCCCTACTACCGCGCGGGGGAGCTGATGCGGGCGCTCCCGCCCGGGCCCGGTGAGGCGACGGACGAGATCCGTGCTCTCATTGCCCCGCTCGACCCCTGGATCCTCGCGATGCGGATCGGCGCGCTCGTCGCCGCCGTGCTCGCGATCTGGAAGCCGAGCTTCTGACAACAGGAGGAGCGACATGCAGCGAGGGAAGCGCTGGCCGTTCGCAGTCCTGATGACGACCGGCCTGCTGATGGGATGTTCGCGGGAGAAGCCAATGGCGAACCTCACGACCTGCACCGAGCCGCGGCCGCAGGCGTGCACGCGTGACTACGTGCCCGTCTGTGGATCGGCGAAGGAGGGCGCGGCGAAGACCTACGGCAATGCTTGCGAGGCGTGCGCCGACGCGATGGTCGTCGGCTGGGCGCCGGGGGAGTGCCCGTAGCTCGGCGGGGCGCGACGCGACTCGTCGCGCTGGGTGCGGTCGTCAGCCTCGACTGCGCCACCTCGGCGACGATGAGCTGCGAGAGTCCGAATGCCGCTCCGGTCCGGGCGATCGCGTTGTCGGTCTCGGGTGCGAGCGGGGTCGTGAGCTCCGAGGAGGTGGCTCACTTCGACGGCATCCTGCGCGAGACCCTCGCGAAGGCGGCGATCGACGTCGTGCCGAGCGGGTCACCGGCCTACGGCGTTGTGGGTGAGGTCCAGGTCTATCGCCCCGGAAGCCGGGTGGCCCGCACTCTCGGATGGCCCTTCTACCTGGCGTGGCTCGGCGCAGGCAAGTTCGAGTCCCAGTGGCGCTTCACGGATGAGAGCGCCGCGGAGACGGATCGCTGTACCGTGACGGGCGCGATCACGTGGGGATTCCTGGGCGGGAGCTACGACGGGGTGCTCGACGAGGTGAGCTGGCGTCTCGCCGAGTATCTGCTGGCCGCGCCGCAGTTCTCCGAGCCCTGCAACCGCTGCGAGTGACGGGCGGGCGCTCGGCCGAGCTGGCCCTTCCAGTCGCTCGTCATCCGTAGATCGGATCGTGCTTGGCTTCGAGGTCGCGCCGCAGCGTACGCGCGGCGAGCAGGTAGTGGAGAGTCGCCCAGCCCGCCCCGATGACGACGACCCAGAGCAACGCGTAGCGGACCGACTCGTCGCCGTACGTGGGCTTCAGCCTCTCGGAGAGGAAGCCCACGACCGTGGGGCCGAGGCCGAGCCCGATCAGGTTGATGATGAACAGCAGGATCGCCGAAGCCAGCGCGCGCATGCTCGGCCGCACGAGCGTCTGGGTCATCGCGAAGGTCGGGCCGAGGTATACACCGCCGAGCAGCGCCCCGGGAACCGACAAGAGGATCGCGGTCCGCGGATCGGGCCACAGGTAGAACATCAGCGCGAACGGGATGCCGATCAGCGAGGCGATCGCCGGCACCCGCATGTACCAGCGGGCGTCGTGGGCGGACAGGCGGTCCGAGATCGCGCCGCCGAGGAAGATGCCGATCACCCCCGTCGTCAGCCCGATCCAGAACAGCCACTGCCCGATCTCGAGCTTGCCGAGGTGGTGCACGCGGATCAGGAACACCGGGATGAAGAACGCGGCGCCGTAGCCGTAGAAAGCGTGGAGCGCCGCGCCGAAGGCCATGTGCACGAACGAGGGAAGCCGCATCATGAAGCGCAGCACCTCGCCGATGGACTCGCGCGCGCCGGTCGCCACCTGCTGCAGCGCATCGGAGCCGCCGCGCGGCGGCTCGGACAGGCTGGCGCGCACGATCAG
Source organism: uncultured delta proteobacterium (assembly GCA_963707945.1). Taxonomy (GTDB): domain Bacteria; phylum Myxococcota_A; class UBA9160; order SZUA-336; family SZUA-336; genus VGRW01. Next base: position 2,414,221 of record CAVPRM010000002.1, on the reverse strand, counting down.
CGCCAGCACGAGGCCCGGCAGCCCCACCGCCATGAACGCCATGCGCCAGCCGTAGTTCTGGCCGATCCAGCCGCCGAGCAGCGAGCCGAACGCGCCGCCGATCGGAATCCCGAGCGAGTACACCGCGAGCGCGGTCGCGCGGCGCGCAGGCGGGAACATGTCGGCGATCAGCGAGTGCGCGGGCGGGCTGCAGCCGGCCTCGCCCACGCCCACGCCGACGCGCGCCGCCACCAGCTGTCCGAAGCTGGACGCGAGGCCCGTCAGCGCGGTCATCCCGCTCCACACGAAGACGGCCAGCGCGATGATCGTGCGTCGCGATCCGGTGTCGGCCCAGCGCGCGATCGGAATGCCCGCGAACGTGTAGAAGAGCGCGAACGCGATCCCGGCGAGGAGGCCGAGCGCCGTGTCGGTGAGCGCGATCTCCTTGCGGATGTCCTCGGCGAGGATCGAGAGGATCTGCCGGTCCACGAAGTTGAGCACGTACACGACCAGCAGGAGCCCGAGCGCGTAGCGGCGGTAGTTGTCGGACAGCAGCCCGGGACGCGGCGCCGTGGAAGCCTCGGGGACCGCTGCGCGCGCGCCTTCAATCGCCATCTGCCGGCCATGCTGTCCGAACGCGCGGGGCCGAGTCAACCTTTCTTGGTGTCGTGGTAGGCTTCGCGGGTGCAACCCGTCGCGCGAACGGAAACGGACGCCGAGCCTCAGGCTCCACCGGTCCCTTCGCTCGAAGTCGAGCGGGTCACCCCCTACCTGGGGTTCCTGTTCCTGCTGCTGTCGAGCGCGACGCTCTTCGACGGCTTCGACTCGGCGATGGTCAGCTTCGCGGCGCCCACGGCCAAGCTGTCCCTCGGAATCAGCGATCCGCAGTGGGGCCTCATCCTCACCCTGACTCGGTTCGGCGTGCTGGCGTCGTTCATCTTCCTCTTCTTCTCGGACCGCATCGGCAGGCGCAGGGTCATGCTGGCGACGATCGTCGGGTTCACTCTGGCGAACTTCGCCACCGGCTTCGCGAACACCAAGACGCAGTTCGTCGTCCTGCAGTTCGTCGCGCGCCTGTTTCTCACGGCCGAGTTCTCGCTCGCGGTCATCATGGTCGGCGAGGAGTTCCCCGCCCGCATGCGCGGCCGCGCGATCTCGGTGCTCGCCAGCCTCGCGACGGCGGGTGTGATGCTGACCGCGAAGATCCAGGCGTGGGTGCTGCTGCCCGCGGGCGCCGAGAGCAACGCGCTGTCCGACCTGGGACACGCGATGGTGTCGACGACTTCGAGCCTGGTCGGCATCCAGACGGACGGCGCGCCGTGGCGCTCGCTCTACGTGCTCGGCCTTCTGCCGCTCGCGCTGATCTTCGTGCTGCGGATCGGCATGCGCGAGACGCGCCGCTTCGAGGCGGTGAAGGCGCGCGAGAAGGATCGCCCGAAGCGCACCTGGGGGGAGCTCTTCAACGAGATGACCACCCCCTTTCACGCCGAGTACCGGCGCCGCTCGATGATCGTGATGCTGCTCTGGAACTGCGTCTTCCTCGTCACGGGCGCGTCGACCGCCTACTGGACGATCTACGCGTACGGGACCCTGAAGCTCACCCCCGCGCAGATGGGGAGCATCGTCTTCTGGGGCTACGCGGGCGGAATCGCCGGCAGCTTCACAGCGGCCTACCTGATCGAGCGCATCGGCCGGAAGTACACCTGCGCGGGCGCGTACACGTTCGCCGCCGTCGCGATCTACATGCTCTTCCACATCCCAGCGGATCTCCCGCAACAGTATCTGTGGATGATCCTCACCGTGTTCGGCTTCGGCGCAGGCAACTCCGCCACCCACGTGTACGCGTCGGAGCTCTTTCCCACGGAGATCCGCGCGACCGGCTACGGCTGGACGACGAACCTGTTCGGCCGGATCACCGAGGTGGCCATGCCCATCACGATCGGCATGCTCATCGCTCCGCTCGGGATCCCCGGGGCGATCGCGCTGGTCTCGGGCGGACCGATCGTCGGCGCCGTGCTGGTGTTGATCTTCGCGCCCGAGACGAAGGGCCTCACGCTCGAGCAGATCGCCACGCGCCTGCGCCCGTCCTGACTTTGCACTTCTTTACCTGTCCGCCGCAGGCGCGAAACGAGCGCTGCCTAGTCTTCCCGAACAAGGAGGACGACGCATGGACCAGACGAGAGTTCGCAAGCTTCTGAAGGAGATCGGCCTGGCGGCAGCGCTGGCGGCGGTGCTGATCGGCCTGGCCGTGGGCGGGGTCGCGAGCACGGGCGGCTGGCACCGCGACCGCGACCCGGAGCGGATGCGCAAGCACGCCGAGTTCGCGGTCGAGTTCGCGCTGCGCGAGGTCGACGCGACGCCGGAGCAGGTCGCGCAGGTGAAGGCGATCGTGGCCGACGCCCTGGCCGAGCTCGATCGGGTGCACGACCAGCACGCGGCGAACCGCGACAATCTGATCGCGCAGCTCTCGCAGCCCGAGATCTCGCGCGACGCCGTTCAGGCGATCCGCGCGCAGGAGCTCGCGCTCGCCGACACGGCCTCGACCGAGCTCGTCGACGCGCTCGTCGACGCGGCCGTGGTGCTCACTCCCGAGCAGCGCGCCGAGCTGATCGAGCTGGCGCGCGAGTTCCACGGGCACGGGCACTAGAGTCCGGAGGCGCATGGCCGACCGAATCCTCTTGATCGACGACGACACGCGGTTGTCAGCCATGGTGATCGAGTACCTGGGCGCGCGCGGCCTCGAGGGGGTCGCGCGCGCCGACGCGGCGAGCGGCCTGGCCGAGCTCGAGCGCGGCGGCTTCGCGGCGCTCGTGCTCGACGTCATGCTGCCCGACCTGGACGGCTTCGAGGTGTGCCGGCGCGTGCGCGCGCGTTCCGACGTGCCGATCCTGATGCTGACCGCGCGCGGCGACGAGGAGGACCGGATCGTGGGTCTCGAGCTCGGCGCCGACGACTACCTGCCCAAGCCGTTCAACCCGCGCGAGCTGCTGGCGCGGCTGCGCGCGATCCTGCGGCGGCGCGCCGCCGCGCCCCGCGCCGCGTCGGGCGAGGGCACCCTGCGCTTCGGCCGGCTCGAGATCGACCGCGACGCGCGCGCGGTGCGGCTCGACGGCGAGGCGCGCGCGCTCACCTCTCACCAGTTCGAGATCCTGGTCGCGCTGGCCGAGAACGCGGGGCGCGTGCTGTCGCGCGACGCGCTCATGAACCTGGTGCGCGGCGAGTCGCTCGAGGCGTTCGACCGCTCGATCGACGTGCACGTCTCGCGGATCCGCGCCGCCATCGAGGACGACCCGCGCCAGCCGCGCCGGATCCTCACCTTGCGCGGCGCGGGCTACGTATTCGCACGCCGCCAGGACGAAGACGAGGCCGAGTGATGCGGCGCTTGTACCTGCAGATCTACGCCACGGTGGTCGCGATCGTGGTGGTGTTCGCGCTGCTCGTCGGAGTCACCTGGAAGGTGTTCGGGCCGTCGCGCGACGACGAGCGGCGCTTCAGCGAGGGCATCGCGAACGTGCTGGCGCGGGTGCTCCCGCCCGCCGACGCGCCGCTCGCCGATCAGCAGGCCGCGGTCGAACAGCTCGCGCGCGACCTCGACGTGCGCCTCACCCTGCGCGACTCGCGCGGGGGAGTTCTGGGACGCGCCGGGGAGGAGCTCCCCGCCCCCGAGCGAGGGCGTGAGCACGGCACCTTCGCGCTCCATCTGGCCGACGGCCGGACGCTCGCGGCCGCGCGCCCGCATGAGCCGATCGGGTGGCTCGTCTGCATCGTCGCCTTCGCCGCGGCGGTCGCGCTGGGCGCCTACCCGGTGGTGCGGCGCATCACGCGCCGGCTCGAGCTGCTCCGCTCCCAGGTCGAGGCGCTCGGCGCGGGCGATCTCGGCGCGCGGGTCGAGGTGCGCGGGCGCGACGAGATCGCGGGGCTGGCGCAGAGCTTCAACCGTGCGGCCGAACGGATCGAGAAGCTCGTGGCGGCCCAGCGCGGCGCGCTCGCCTCGGCGTCGCACGAGCTGCGCTCGCCGCTCGCGCGCATCCGCGTGGCGATCGAGCTCGTCGACGGCGGGGAGGGCGACGCGCTGCGCGAGCGGGTCGCTCCCGACGTGGCCGAGCTCGACGCGTTGATCGGCGAGCTCCTGCTCGCGAGCCGGCTCGACGCGCTCCCGCCCGGCCAGGCGCTCGAGCGCCGCGAGTCCGTCGATCTCTTGGGGCTCGCGGCCGAGGAAGCCGCGCGCACCGGCGCCGAGGTTGCCGGCGAATCGGCGCTCGTAGACGGCGACGCCAACCTGCTGCGCCGGCTCCTGCGCAACCTTCTCGAGAACGCGCGCCGGCACGGAAACGGGTCGGCTGTCGAGGTTCGCGTCGCGCGCGCGCCCGCCGCCGTGCTGCTCTCGGTCGCCGACCGCGGGCCGGGGGTCCCCGAGGCCGAGCGCGAGCGGATCTTCGAGCCGTTCTACCGGCCCGCGGGCGCGCGCGAGTCGCGCGACGGCAGTTTCGGCCTCGGCCTCGCCTTGGTGCGCCAGATCGCGCGCCACCACGGCGGCGACGTCCGCTGCAGCGCGCGCGAGGGCGGCGGGACGATCTTCGAAGTCCAACTCGGAGGCAACGGATGACGACGGCGACCCTGCCCGACGACAAGGACAATCCCGGAGTCATCGCGCGCCCGCCGCTCCTCACACTGGGAGCGTTCCTGATCGGCGGCGCGCTCGAGTGGATCCGGCCCACCTGCATTCACGGCGGCGCGCTGCGCAGTGTCGTCGGCCTGCTCCTGGCCGGCGGCGGCGTTGCGCTCATCGCGGTCGCGATGCGCCAGTTCCGGGCGGCCGGAACGAATATCGAGACCCACAGGCCGAGCGAGGCGATCGTCACGACCGGCCTCTACGCGCGCTCGCGCAACCCGATCTACGTCGCCATGGCCGTGATCCTCGTCGGGCTCGGGCTCGCGATCGACAGCCTCTGGGTGATCGCGATGGTCGTGCCGCTGCTGCTCGTCCTGCGCTTCGGCGTGATCGCGCGCGAGGAGCGCTACCTGACCCGAAAGTTCGGCGAGCCCTATCGCGCTTACACCGCCGCGGTTCGCCGCTGGCTCTGAGTCGAGCGGAGCGAGTACCATCCCGTTCATCGACCGGGTGGGCATGTGAACTGCGCGAGCTGCGGGAGAACCAACCGCCCCAACGCCCGATTCTGCAACGGCTGCGGCCAGTCGCTCGCGCCGCGCTGTCTGCGCTGCGGCAGCGAGAACGCAGCCGAGGCGCAGTTCTGCGACGCGTGCGGGTCGCCGCTGGCGGCCGCGCCGGCGGGCGAGGCCTCGGCGCGCAAGATCGTGACGATCGTGTTCGCCGACCTGATCGGCTCGGTCGGGCTTCACGAGCGCCTCGACGCCGAGAACGCGCGCCGCTTCACGGCCCGCTACCACGAAGCCATGAGCGCCGCGGTCGAGGCGCACGGCGGCACGGTCGTGCAGCTCCTCGGCGACGGCGTGCTGACCGCGTTCGGCGTGCCGCGGGTCTCGGAGGACGATGCGATCCGCGGCGTGCGTGCGGCGGTCGCGATGCAGGGCGCGTTCCGCGAGCTCCTGCGCGAGCAGGCCGCGGCGGTCGGCGCCGTCGGCCTGCGGGTCGCCGTGAACACGGGCGAGGTCGTCGTCTCGAGCGACCAGACGAGCGTCATCGGCGACCCGACGAACGTCGCCGCGCGGCTCCAGCAGGAGGCGCGCGACGGGGACGTCCTGATCGGCGAAGCCACCCAGATGCTGGTCGCCGGGCAAGTGACCCTGGCGCCGCTGGGGAGCTTCGCGATTCGCGGCCGGGTCGAGCCCGTCTCGGCCTACCGCGTCGTGTCGCTCGATCCACCCGCCGGCGCGCAGGGCACCGCATTCGTGGGACGCGAGGAGGAGCTGCGCCGGCTGCGCGCGAGCTACGACGCCGCTGTCGCGGCGCCGGGAGCGCGGCTCGCGGTGCTGCTCGGCTCGCCGGGCCTGGGGAAATCGCGGCTGCTCGCCGAGTTCACGCGGCGCCTTCGCGACCGCGCGACCGTGCTCGCGGCGCGCTGCGAGTCCGCGCGCGGCCACAGCTTCGCGCCGCTGGCGTCCGCGCTGCGCGCGCTGCTCGAGCTCGAGGACTCGAGCCCGCCCGAGAGGGTTCGCACGGCGATCGACCGGGTCACGTCCAGCTCCGGCTCCGACGCCGAGCGCGCGCGCATCGCGACCGGGATCGCCGCGCTACTCGCGGCCACGCCGCTCTCCTCCGAGGAGGCGTTCTTCGTGGTGCGCCGCCTGCTCGCCGCGCTGGCGGCGACGCGGCCGGTCGTCCTCGCGATCGACGACGTGCAGTGGGCCGAGCCGCTCCTGCTCGACTTGGCCGAACACCTCGTGCAGTGGAGCGCCGGTGTGCCGCTCCTGGTGGCGCTCGCCGCGCGCCCGGAGCTGCACGAGACGCGCGCTGCGCTCACCGCGGCGGGCGGTCCGGCCGCCGAGGTCGTGACTCTGGCCGGTCTCGACGCAAGCTCCGCGGCGCGGCTCGCCGCGAACGCGATCGGCGCCGAAGAGCTCCCGGCCGCGCTGGTCGGCCGCGTGCTGGCGGTGAGTGAGGGCAATCCGCTGTTCGTCGGCGAGCTCGTCCGCATGCTCGTCCACGATGGAGCACTCAAGCGCGAGGGCGATCGCTGGACCACCGGGGTGGAGCTCGCGCGGCTCGAGATTCCGCCGACCATCCACGCGCTGCTCGGCGCGCGCATCGAGCGGCTTGCCGCGGAAGACCGCGCCATCCTCGAGCGCGCCGCGGTGGTGGGCCGGCGCTTCTCGCGCGCGGCGGTCGCGCACCTCTTGCAGCGCGACCCGGCCGAGCTCGAGGCCCGGCTCGAGTCGCTGCGCCGCAGCGAGTGGGTCGAGCCCGACGCCGGCTACTTCCTGGGCGAGCCCGCGCTGCGCTTCCACCACGCGCTGATCCGCGACGCCGCCTATCGACGGCTGCTGCGCCGCACCCGGGCCGAGCTGCACGAAAGGCTCGCGGACTGGATCGGCGCGCGGGTCGGCGACTCGCCCCAGCACGAGCTGCTCGGCCGCCACCTCGAACAGGCGCACGCGCACCTGAAGGGGCTCGGGCCGCTCGACGCGCACGGGGGCTCGCTCGGTGCGGGCGCGGCCCGACACCTCGGCAAGGCCGGCAGGCTCGCGCTCGCGCGCGACGACCTGCGTCCCGCTTCGGATCTTCTGGGCCGCGCGCTCGCCTGCTTGGAGAGCGACGACCCGGCCCGCGCGGACCTGGCGCTCGACTGGTGCGAGGCGCTGCTCAGCGCGGGCGAGGTCGACTCCGCTGCCCGCGCTCTCGCTGAGCTCGGCCGCTTCACCGCGAGCTCCGACCGCCTGCGCGCCTGGCACGCCTGCTTCGCCGGCGAGCTCGCCGCTCTCACCGATCCGCAGGCGCTGCGCTCGACGGCCGAGGCCGTCTCCGCGGCGGCGGCCGCGCTCGCCGCGGTCGGCGACCTCGCGGGCGAAGCGAAGGCGCACTCCGTGCACGCGACCGCGCTCGCGCGCCTGGGCCAGATCGGCCAGTCGGAGGCCGCGCTCGATCGCGCGCTGGCCGTGGCTCGGCGCGCGGACGATCGGCGCCGCGTGAACAGCGTGCTCGCGGGAGCGCCGGTCGCGGCGCTGTTCGGACCGAGCCCCGTCGCGCGCGCGAGCGGCCGCTGTCTCGACGTGGTGCGCGTGTTGCGGATCACCCAGGGCGCGCCGGCGGTCGAGGCCGTCGCGCTCCGGTGTCAGGCGGTGCTCGAGGCGTTGCGCGGCCGCACCGACGCCGCGCGCCGCATGATCGCGTCGGCGCGGCGCACCGTCGAGGAGCTCGGCGTCACCCAGCAGCTCCTCGAGGTGGAGTTCTTCGCCGGCTACATCGAGCTGCTCGAAGGCGATCGCGAGGCGGCGGCGCGCTGTCTGTCCGTGGCCTACGAGGGGCTGCGCAAGCGGGGGCTCGGCATCGACGCGGCGCGCGCCGCCGCGCTGCTCGCGCGCACGCGGCTCGCCCAGGGCGACGCCGTCGGCGCCGAGGTGCTGAGCCAGGAGAGCGAGGCGCTCGCGGGTGACGACCTGAACGCCTCGATCGCTTGGCGCGGGGTGCGCGCCGAGGCGCTGGCGCGTCGCGGCGAGCACGCGGCCGCGGTCGAGCTCGCGCGCGCGGCCGTCGAGCTCGCCGCGCCCACGGACGCCCTGCTCCACCACGCGAACGCGCGGGTCGCGTTGGCGGTGGCGCTGCGCGCGGCGGGCCGGCACGCGGAGGCCGCCGCCGAGCAGGCGCGTGCGATCGAGCTGTGGGAGGCGAAGGGCGCCACCCTGCTGATCGAGCGAGCGCGCGACCGCGCAGCCGGGCCGGCGCGTACGCTCGAGGCCCCGGCGCGCGCAGTCACTCGGCGCGTGCGCCCGAACCACGCGACCGCGAGCGCCGAGCGGATGGCGGCTGCCATGGCCGCGCGGGACATGTCCGCGGTCGAGGCGCTGATCGCCGACGACTTCGTCGGCTTCCACCGGCCGACGGGCGCCGTCGGCGACCGGCGCGGCCCGCTCGCGGAGCTCTACCAGTACATGCAGGCGCGCGACTCGGTGGTCGAGACCGAGCCGCTCTGCACGCTCGGCGACGGGCTCGGGCTGTTCCGGCGCGTGCGCCGATTCAGCCAGCTCGACGACGTCGGTCCGACCGTGGGCGACGACCTGATGATCATCGAGGCCGACGTCAGCCTGCTGAGCCACCGGGTCGAGATCTTCGCCGAGGACCGCTTGGCCGAGGCGGTCGCGCGGCTCTACGAGCGCCGCGCGGAGCTCCTGCCCGAGGGCGCGGAGCGGGCGCGCGCTGCCGCGACCGCGCGCTCGGTCGCCGCGCTGCTGGGGCCGGCCGACGTGGAGCGCTGGGCCGAAGCGTTCGCGCCCGGCGTCGAGTTCGCCGACATGCGAGCCGTCGGTCCAGGCGTCGTGCGCGGCGCCGACGCCGTGCTGGCGAGCATCCGGGCGCTGTTCGCGCTGGCCGACGACTTCGCGGTGAGGATCGACGACGTCTTCGCGGCGCGGGACGACGCGCTGGTCGTGGCGTGGACGAACCACGGCGTGCAGCACGACGGCGGGGGCGCGTTCGAACGCGATCTCTGTCAGCTGTTCCTGTTCGGACCCGACGGCCGCCTGACGCAATGGCGGCAGTTCGAAGCCGGACGCGAGGCCGACGCGCTGGCGATGTTCGACGCGGCCGCCGAGCCGGTCGAGCGTCCGATCGCCAACGGGGCAGCGCGCGCGCTGGAGCGATTCGAGCGCTGCTGGGACGCGCGGGACTGGGAGGGCGCACTCGCGACCTACGCGCCGGGCCACGTGATGGACGACCGGCGCGCGCTCTTCCGCATGCAGGTCGGCGGCGAAGACTTTCTCGCCAACGAGCGGATGTTGTTCGACTTCCCCGAGAGCCACTGGCAGAGCGAGCTCGTCGCGACCCGCGGCGAGCGGCTCGCGCTCCTGCGCGTGCGCTTCACCGCCGAGATGGAGAGCAGCGGGCCGATGGCCGTCGAGATGCTCGACCTGGTCGAGGTCGACGCCGCCGGCCGGCGGGTCGCGCTGGTGGTGTTCGATCCCGGCGACGACGACGCGGCTCTCGCCGAGCTCGAGGAACGCTCCGCCTCGCAGTCGCCGGGCGATCCGTCGAACGCGGCGCTGCGCGCGTCCGCCCGGATCGTCGAGCTCTTGACCACGAAGGACTGGCCGGCGTTCCGCGCGCTCGCGGCGGACGACTTCCGCTTCGAAGATCGCCGCCGGCACTCGCTCGTGAGCGGCGACGTCGACGTCTACATCCGCAACCTCGAGGTCGTCAGCGCCTGGCCGGGACGGAAGGTCCGGCGCACGGTGCTCGCGACTCCGCGCGACGAGGTCTCGCTCGAGCGCATCCACTACACCGGTGGCGCGGACGGCACCGAGTTCGAAGGCGAGTTCCTCCGTCTCTGCGAAGTGGACCCCCGGGGTCGGCTGCGCGCCATCATCCACTTCGATCCCGACGACGCTCCAGAGCTCTCGGTCGCCGCGAACGAGGCGACCCGCACGAACGACCGCTTCATGGCGGGATTCGCCGCGCGCGACTGGGCCCAGCTCGAGCGCCTCGCCTCGGGCGACCTCGTGTTCGAGGACCGGCGCCGACACGTGCAGATCCGGGGCGACCGCGCGCTCTACCTCTTGAGTGTGCGCGACCTCGCGCAGGGGGCCCGCACGCGGCGAATCCTGCTGGCGACCGCCGGCGAGCGAGTCGCGCTCTACCGGACGCTGCACACCGCGCCCGACGCGCGCGAAGACTTCGAGGTCGAGACCCTGTCGCTCCTGCAGGTGGACGCCGAATCTCGCCTCGCAGCGATCCTCGTGTTCGACCCGGAGGCGGAGCGCGAGGCGCGGGCCGAGCTCGAGGCGCGAGCCGCGCAGCTCGAGCCGCTGCAGATCCCGCCGAACGCGGCGGCGCTCGTGGCCGAGCGCTTGGTAGAGATCATCCTCACGCGCGACTGGCCGGCCCTGCGCGCTCTCGCGCGGGACGATTTCCGCTTCGAAGATCGCCGCAAGCACGCGTTGCTGGAGGGCGGCCTCGAGCTCTACATCCGGAATCTCGAGGCTGTGCTGGCGTGGCCCCGCAGGCGGAGCACCCGCGAGCTTCTGGCGACCTTCGAAGAGGAGCTCGCGCTGGTTCGTGCAGCGTTCACGGTCGGCGAGGAAGGTGGCGAGTCCGACGGCGAGTTCCTGCGGCTCGTCGAGACCGATGCCGACGGGCGGCTGCGCGCGGTGGTCCATTTCGATTCCGAGGATCGCCGCACCGCGAGCCAGGAGATGTTCGAGCGCGGGGCGACCTTGCACCCGTCGGTCGGGAGGGAGCTCGGTCGCGCGCTCCGCAGTCGGGACCTCGCCCGAGTGCGCGCGCTGCTCGGGGACGACTTCGAGTTCCACGACCGCCGGCGCAGCGGCCCCGGCCGACTCGGAGTCGATTCGTACATTGCCTGGCTCGAGTCGCTCTTCGCGGAGTCGCCGGATGCTATCATCGAGCCGCTCTGCACGCTGGACCGCGAGGAGCGCGGCACGCTCTCGCTGAGCCGCACCTTCGGAACGCTGGCGGGAGGCGGCGAGTTCGAGAATCGCTTCGTCCAGGTCAGCGCGATGCGCGACGGCCAGCCGATCGCGTGGGAGCTGTTCGAGCTCGAGGACCTCGAGCTCGCGCGCGCGGGCTCGCGGAGCTGCGACCGTCGCGAAGCGCGGACCCGCTGAGGATCCCGCCGAACGCCGCGTCGCGCGCGCTCGACCGGCTCGAGGAGCTCGTCGGCTGGGGTGACTGGGAGGGGCTGCGCGCGCTGTGCGCGCCGGTCGCGATGGAGGACCGGCGCCCGTACGTGCAGCTCCGCGGCGACAGCGAGACGATGGTCGCAAACCTGCGCGTGATCGCGGGGCGCGCGAGCTTCACGCGGCAGCTCGTCGCGACGGCGGGCGATCGGCTGGCGCTCGAGCGCCTGCACTTCGTCGGTCCGTCGTCGGCCTTCGAGATCGAGAACCTCCAGCTCACCGAGGTCGACGCCGACGGGCGCATCTGCACCGCGCTCACGTTCGATCTCGCGCAGCGCGCCGCCGCCTGGGACGAGCTGTCGGCGCGGCTCGCCGCCGGCGAGGCGGCGGACTGCTGGCCGCCCACCATCCTGGAGCTGATCCGCTGCCTGCGCGACCGCGACCTCGGTCGCCTGGCCAAGGTGCTGCCCGAGCACGTCGTCTTCCACGACCACCGCCGCACCGGCATCGGCCGGATCGAGGGCGCGGCGGTGTACATCGCCTCGGTCGCCGCCCTCTTCGAGCAGATCCAGCACTTCGACTCGGAGACGCTGTACTGGGTCGGCATCGAGCCGCACGCCAGCCTGGCGGTCGCGCGAACGGCCGGCACGCTCGCGGTCAGCGGCGGCGAGTTCGAGTCCGTCTTCTTGCGCCTGGTGCACCACGACGCCGGCGGAATCCGCTCGATCGAGCTGTTCGAGCTCGACGACCTCTCGCGCGCCCGGACGCGCTTCGCGAAGCTGCGGCCGGACCTGCTTCACATCCCCCCGAACGCGGCCTCTCGCCTCACCACCGGACGGCTCGCCACGATCGTCCCCGCCGCAGACTGGGACACGCTGCGAACACTCGTGAGCCCCGATTTCACGTTCGACGACCGGCGCAGGGGTGCGCTCGTGCGCGGCGGCGTCGACGTCTATCTCAAGAATCAGCAGTTCGTGCACACGTGGGGCGAGCTGAACACGCGGCGCGAGCTGCTCGCCACGGCTGGGGACCGGCTCGCCCTCGAGCGCTTCAGCTTCAGCGGAGGCGCCGACCGCGGCGTCTTCGAGGGTACCTTTCTCCGCGTGACCGAACTCGACGCCGACGGGCGGCTGCGCGCCGTCGTGCACTTCGACCTGGACGACCGCCGCGGGGCGAGCCTGGAGCTTCTCGAGCGCTTCGTGCGGAGCGGTGCGCCGCCCCCGGCGGCGCGCTCGCTGGCGATGTTCCGCAGGCTGTATGCAGGCGACGTGGAAGGGATGCGGTCGGCGCTGCCCCGCGGCTTCTTCTTCCGCGATCACCGCCTCATCGGGCCGGGGCAGGTGGACGGCGACGCGTACGTCACCTGGCAGGCCGGGCTGATGGAGCTCTCCCCCGACGCCGTCGTAGAGCCGCTCCATTTCCTCGCGGTGGAGCCCCACGGATGTCTCGCCGTCGCTCACACCTTCGGAACGCAGCCGCAGGCAGGCGCGTTCGAGAACGCCTTCGTGCTGCTCTGGGGACCGGTGGGCGTGGAGCTGTTCGAGCTCGCAGACGTGGCCCGCGCGCGCACACGCTTCGCCGAGCTGCGCCCTAGGCCTTCGTGATCGGGATGTGTCTGGGCTGCGAGCGCACCCGCTCGAGCCAGGCGCGCACGGCGGGGTAGGGCGCGAGGTCGAACTTCCCCTCGTCCGCCACGTGCGTGTACGCGTAGAGCGCGATGTCGGCGATCGTGTACTGCTCGGCGACGAAGAACTTCCGGCCCGCGAGGTGCGACTCCATCACCGCGAGTGCCGCGTAGCCGCGCTCGACCTTGTCGGCGAGCTGCGCGCGGTTCGCTTCGACCAGGCCGAAGTGGTGCCAGGCGCGCACCACCGCGATGTACGGCTCGTGGCTGTACTGCTCGAAGAACAGCCACTGCAGCACCTGCGCGCGCGCCAGCTTGTCGCTCGGCAGGAACGGCGTGCCGTCGGCGAAGTAGAACTGGATCGCGTTCGACTCCCACAGGTGGGTGCCGTCCTCGAGCCGGATGCAGGGGATGCGCCCGTTCGGGTTCTTCTTCAGGAAATCGGGGGTCCGCGTCTCGCGCTTCTCCCCCATGATCTCGACCTGCACCAGCTCGTAAGGGATGCCGAGCTGGGTCAGGAGCAGGCGCACCTTGTAGCCGTTCCCCGAGACCAGAGCGTCGTAGAGTCGCAACATGCGGACTGGATACCGCGGCCAGGACGACGCGACAAACGAGGACTTCTCGCGCTTCGCGATAGAATTCCTCGTGTGAAGCGAGCCCCGCGCAAGCTGCCGCCGCTGAACGCCCTGCGCGCCTTCGAGGCGGCGGGGCGGCACCTGTCGTTCAAGCGCGCGGCGGCCGAGCTGCACGTGACCCAGGCGGCGGTGAGCCACCAGGTGCGGGCGCTCGAGGCGCAGCTCGGCGTGACCCTGTTCGCGCGCCTGCACCGCGCGCTGCGGCTCACCCCGGCGGGCGCGCGCTACCTGCCGGCGCTCTCGGAGGCGTTCGACCGGCTGCACGAGGCGAGCACTGCGCTGCGCGCGCGGCCCGCGCGGCAGCGGCTGGTGCTCTCGACCGTGCCGTCGTTCGGGGCGAACTGGCTGGTGCCGCGGCTGGGCGGGTTCCGGAAGCGCCACCGCGACGTCGACCTGGTGGTGCTCTCGTCGTCCGAGCTCGTCGACTTCGCGCGCGAACCGGTCGACGTCGGCATCCGCTTCGGCGCCGGGAAGTACCCCGGGGTGCGCGCGGAGCTCCTGTTCGGCGAGGAGTACCTGCCCGTCGCCAGCCCGAAGCTCCTGCGCGGCCGCAGGGCGCTGCGCCGCCCGGCCGACCTGCGGCGCCACACGCTTCTCCACGACGAGTCGCACGACGCCTGGCGCGCGTGGCTCGCCGCGGCGGGCGCCGACGGCGTCGATCCCGAGCGCGGCGTCGTCTTCTCCGACTCGGCTCAGCTCGTCGCGGCCGCGGCGGCGGGGCAGGGCGTCGCGCTCGCGCGCAAGCTCCTCGCCACGCCGCATCTGCGCGCGCGCACATTGATCCGCGCGTTCAAGGGCAGCAGCGTGCCGGCCGAGTTCGCCTACTTCGTGGTGTGCGCGGAAGAGCGCGCCGACGAGCCCGCGATCCGCGCCTTCCGCGAGTGGATCAAGGCGGCGGCGCGCCGCCGGAGCTAGGCACCAGCACGCAGCGAGTGCCCGAGTAGATCGTCGGGATGCACTTGTTGCAGTGGATGCAGAGCGACTCGCGCGGGTCGCCCTTCTGCCAGCGCTCGATCAGCGCCGGCTCCCGCAGCAGGGCTCGGCCCATGGCGACGAACGCGAAGCCTTCGGCCAGCGCGCGCTGCGCGGTCTCGAGCCGGTTCACGCCGCCGAGCAGGATCAGCGGCATCGAGAGCGCGGCGCGGAACTGGCGCGCGAACGGCAGGAAGAAGGCCTCCTCGAACGGATAGGTCGGCATGAACCGCTTCGCCGTCAGGCGGAAGCCGAGCCGGAGCGGGCGCGGGAATGCCTGGGCCAGCTCGGCGATCGGCGGGTCGCCGCGGAACAGGTACATCGGGTTCTGGAAGGAGCTGCCGCCGGTGAGCTCGAGCGCGTCGAGCGCGCCGTCGGCTTCGAGCAGCCGCGCGACTGCGACGCTCTCGTCCAGCCACAGCCCGCCGGGCACGCCGTCGGCCATGTTGAGCTTCGCGATCACGGCCGTGCGCCGGCCGACCGCCTCGCGCACCGCGAGCGCCACCTCGCGCGCGAAGCGCGCGCGGTTGTCGATCCCGCCGCCCCAGCGATCGCGGCGCTTGTTCAGACGCGGACTGAGGAACGCGCTGATCAAGTAGCCGTGGCCGAAGTGGAGCTCCACGCAGTCGAAGCCCGCCTCGACCGAGCGCCGCGCCGCGCCCGCGAAGTCGCCGGTGATCCGCGCGATCTCACTCTCCTCGATCGGGCGGGTGAACGAGAGCGCCTGCGGCGCGAACACGCGCGAGGGCGCGAGCCCTTTGCGTCCTGTGCCGGCGGCGACCGGGCCCGCGTGACCGAGCTGGATGTTCGCGGCCGCGCCGGCCGCGTGGACCGCATCGGTGAAGCGGCGCAGACCCGGCACCGCCGCGTCGTTCACGACGATCTCGCCGGGCGCGCCCTGTCCGTCCTCCGACACCGCGCAGTACGCCAGGGTGGTCATGCCGACCCCGCCCGCGGCGAGCGCGCGGTGGAACTCGATCAGCTCGTCGGTCACCTGGTGCCGCGGCGAGCGCCCTTCGAAGGTCGCGGACTTGATGAAGCGATTGCGCAGGACGAGCGGGCCGAGCTCGCCGCGCGCGAACGGGTCGGTGCCGGGGCCCATCAGAGCCCGACTTCGCCGCCAGCGATCGTCTCGGTCTCGCGCGCCGACGCGTCCGCCCACTCGCGCAGCGCGGGGGTGGCGCGCAGCGCTTCCGCGTACTCGCGCTCGAGCGGCTCGAGCGCGACCCCGTAGGTCGCGAACCGGAAGGCGACCGGCGCGAACATGGCGTCGGCGATCGTGAACTCGCCGAACAGGAACGGACCGCGCGCGCGGGCGCGCTCGCGGCAGCCGCTCCAGATCGCGCAGACGCGCGCGATGTCCGCGCCGAGCTCCGGCGTCGCAGCGACCTTCCGGCCTTGCGCGCGGACGTTCATCGGCATCTGGCTGCGCAGCGACTGGAAGCCGGAGTGCATCTCGGCCGAGATCGAGCGCGCGAGCGCGCGCTCCGCCGGATCGCTCGGCCAGAGGCGCCGCTCGGGAAACCGGTCGGCCAGGTACTCGCAGATCGCGAGCGAGTCCCAGACCACGATGGCCGCCGTGGCGCAGCACCGGCACCCGGCCGGCCGGCGACCAGGCGCGCACCCGCTCTGCGAACTCCGGCGTGTTCATCGCGACCCGCTCCTCGTCGAACTCGAGCCCGCTCTGGCGCAGTGCGAACCAGGGCCGCAGCGACCACGAGGAGTAGTTCTTGTTGCCGATCAGGAGCGCGAGCCCGCTCACGGCGGCTTCACCGACTCCGCCAGCTTCCCGGGGGCAGCACCCAGGTGCCCAGGTTCTCGCGCGCGAGCGGAGCGCCGGGCTCGAAGCCGGTCGGCTCTTCGCCGAGCGCGGCGCGCGTCGCCTCCGAGATCAGCACTCCGCCGATCGGCGCCGTCTTCTGCAGGTGGCCGGCGACGTCGAGCACGGGGCTGTACGCGACTCCCTGCTGCAGGTCGACGGCCGAGCGCCCGGTGTGGATACCGATCCGGACGCGGAAGTCGCGCTGGAGCAGGTTCTCGCGCGCGTTCCACACCGGCAGCGCGGCCTGGAGCGCGCGCGCGCAGCTCACCGCGGCGTCGGCCGACTCGAAGAACGCCATCACCTCGTCGCCGTTCGAGTTGAGGATCCGCCCGGCGTGCTCGCGGACCCGCTCGGCGACGTAGCCGCGGAAGCGCTCGAACGACACGAACACGCGCTCGGCGCGCGGCTCGCTCGACTTCAGCCCGTAGGAGTCGGCGATGTCGACGTCGAGGAAGCTGCCGTCGCGCACGAAGTCGCGCTCGAGCCGCGCCTCCAGGTCGAGCCGCTCCTCCATCACCTTGCGCAGCCCGCCGATCGGCTGCGTCGACGCCTCGACCGAAGCGCTCGCCAGGTGGAAGCGGAGCAGAACGCTCTCGGCGAGACCGATCTCGTCGCCGTGCGCGAGCTCCACCTCGCGGAACAACGGCGTGCCGTTGCGCGCCGTGGGGTTGGTGCGGCTGCGGTGGTGCAGGAGCACGCGCTCGCCCTCGCGGACGATCTCGGCGTGCAGGCGCGAGACGTCCGGGTCGACGAGCACCACGTCGCAGTCGGGCTGACGGCCGATCCGGACCTTCGCGCCCTGCAGCGGAAAGCGCGCCCCCTGCAGGTGGAACGGGCCGCGCACGATCTCGAGGTGTCCCCAGCTGTCGCCGCCCAGACGCATGATGGCGGTCTGGTCGGCGCTCGGCTGGAGCCGGACGATCTCGGTCTTGGCTTCCAGTGGCGTGGCGGTGCGCACCTCGAGCAGGACCCGCCCGATCGCGATGCGGTCCCCGGGCGCGAGCAGCCGGCGCTCGACGGGCTTCCCGTTCACCAGGGTCGGATTCGCCGCGGAAGTCAGGTGCTCGAGCGTCCAGCCATCGGCGCCCGGGAGCAGCCGCGCCTGGCGCGTGGATACGGATCGGTCGCGCAGCATCAGCCGGTCGCCCCGCGCGCGGGTCTCGTCGCCCCGACCGAGCTCGGCGTCGAAGTGGCCGAGACGCAGCTCGGCGCCCGGGTCGGTGCCTTCCAGCACGACCAGCGACAGGCGGGTGCGGACGCTTCGGGTCGGGGCGTCGTCGCCCGGATCGCCTCCCGAGCGCTTGTTGAACCAGGGCATCGCTGGGCCGAGTCTCGACTGCGACAGCGGCCTCGGTCAAGCGCGTAGAATGACGGCACACCGAGGGAGGCACACCGTGAACCTGGTCGCGATCCCGGGCTCGCTGCGCGAGGCGTCGCACAACAAAGAGCTCCTGCGACTTGCCGTGAAGCTGCTGGAGGCCGGCGGCGCAAAAGTCGACTGGATCGACCTGCGCGCCCTCGCGATTCCGATCTACGACGGCGATCTCGAGGCCAGCTCCGGCTTGCCTGCCGGCGCTCTCGAGCTGGCCGCGCGCATCGCGGCGGCCGACGGGCTCGTGATCGCTTCGCCCGAGAACAACTTCTCGATTCCCGCGGTCGTGAAGAACTGGATCGACTGGCTCTCGCGCGCGAAGCCGATGCCGCTGCGCGGAAAGAGCGCCCTCCTCCTCTCGGCTTCGCCGTCGCTCGTGGGTGGCAGCCGCGGCCTGATCTCGCTGCGCATCCCGCTCGAGGTGCTGGGCGTGCACGTGTACCCGGACATGTTCTCGCTGGCGACGGCGCACCAGGCGTTCAAGCCCGACGGCGAGCTCGGCGACGAGGCCCTGGCCAAGTTTCTGCGCCGGGTCGTCGACGGCTACCTGAAGGTGGGCGGCGCGATCGCACAAGCGACGAGGAAGTCGTGAGCGCGCCGCGCCCGCCGCTCTCGGCCGCGCAGGTCGGCGAGTTCCACAAGACGCTCTCGAACTGGGGCCGCTTCGGTCCGCGCGACCAGCTCGGCACCCTGAACCTGATCACCCCCGAGAAGCGACGCGCCGCGGCGGCACTCGTTCGTTCGGGCCGCACCGTCTCGTGCGCGCGCCCGCTGCCGACGCAGCCGAGCGTCGAGAACCCCAACCCCGTCGTGCACCACATGATCGGTACGGCCACCGAGGGCTACGGCGGCGACTACTTCGCGATCGCGCCGCACGGCTTCGCGACGTCCCACATCGACGCGCTCTGCCACATCTTCCACGAGGGCAAGCTCTACAACGGCTACCCGATCGAGAAGGTCACCGCGCACGGCGCGCTCGAGCTCGGCATCCACGAGCTCCGGAACGGCGTGGTCTCGCGCGGCGTCCTGCTCGACGTGCCGGCCGCGCGCGGAGTCCCGTTCCTCGAAGCGGGCGAGCCGATCTTCCCGGACGATCTCGAGCGCGCGGAGGCGCAGGCCGGCTTGCGGGTCGAGCCGGGCGACATCCTGCTCGTGCGCACCGGCCGCTGGGCGCTGCGCGATGCGCGCGGGCCGTGGGATCCGCGGCTGCTGGCCGCGGGGCTCGACGCCTCCTGCCTGCCCTGGCTGCACGCGCGCGGCGTCGCGACCCTGGGCTCGGACGGCGTCTCGGACGTGGTGCCGTCGCGGATCGAGGGGATGAACCTGCCGGTCCACACGGTCGCGATCGTCGCGATGGGCCTGCACCTGCTCGACAACCTCGAGCTCGAGCCGCTCGCGAAAGCGTGCGCGGAAGAGCGCCGCTGGGAGTTCCTGCTGACGCTCGCGCCGCTCGTCTTGTTCCGGGGCACCGCCTCGCCGCTCAATCCGATCTGTCTCTTCTAGGGACCTCGCGCGTCGTACACGTGGAGGTGTCGGACGTGGCGGCATAGCATTCGGCTCGTGAGCGAGAGCCGCGAGGTCCTGGAGCGGGTGTTCCGCGAAGAGTCGGGCGTCGTGATGGGCGCCCTGCTCGCGCAGCTCCACGACCTGGACCTGGCCGAGGATGCTTTCCAGGACGCGATCGCGGCTGCGCTCGAGCGCTGGCCGGCCGACGGCGTTCCGCGCCGGCCCGGGGCGTGGCTGCTCACGGCGGCGCGGCGCAAGGCGCTCGACCGGCTGCGCCGCAGGGCGACCCGGCTCGACAAGCAGAGTGCGCTCGAGCTCGAGACCGAGCTCACGCAGCCCCCGGAAACGTGGTTGGAAGGCGACGAGGCGATTCCCGACGAGCGATTGCGGCTGATCTTCACCTGCTGCCACCCGGCGCTCGCGCGCCAGGCGCAGGTGGCGCTGACCCTGCGCACGCTCGGCGGCCTCTCGACCGCGGAGATCGCGCGCGCGTTCCTGGTCGACGAGGCTGCGATGGCGCGCCGCCTGGTGCGCGCCAAGGCGAAGCTGCGCGACGCGCGGATCCCGTACCGGGTGCCCGACGCCGAGCTCCTGCCCGAGCGGCTCCAGCCGGTGCTGGCCGTGCTCTACCTGATCTTCAACGAGGGCTACGCCGCGACGGCCGGCGATGCGCTGGTGCGCCGGGAGCTGGCGAGCGAGGCGATCCGGCTGGCGCGGGTGCTCTGCGAGCTGCTGCCCGGCGACACCGAGGTGCGTGGGCTGCTCGCGCTCATGCTGCTGCACGACGCGAGGCGCGAGGCGCGGGTGGATGCGTCGGGTGCGGGGGTCCCGCTGGAGGACCAGGATCGCGCGCGCTGGGACCGCGCGCAGATCGGGGAAGGACGCGCGCTCGCCGCCGAGCTCGGTCCCGTCGAGCGCTCGGGCCCCTACGCGTTGCAGGCGCGGATCGCGGCGCAGCACGTCGCGGGCGCGCGCTTCGCGGACATCGACTGGCGCGCGATCGCTGCGCTCTACGACCATCTCTACGCGCTCGAGCCGCAGCCCGTCGTGGCGCTGAATCGCGCCGTCGCGCGCGCGCTCGCGGACGGCCCCGAGGTCGGGCTCGCGCTGCTGGCGGAGCCCGAGCTGGCCGAAGCGCTGGTCGACTACCCTCCGTATCTCGTCGCGCGCGCCGACTTCCTGCGCCGCGCAGGGCGGAACGAGGAAGCGCGCAGCGCCTATCGGGCCGCGCTCGCGCACGCTCCCACGGCGCCCGAGCGAGCATTCCTCGAGCGGCGCCTGGCCGAGCTGAAGACTGCGCTCCGCTCGCGCTGAGCGTCCGATGAGACCTCGCTCACGTGCGACGCAAGGCGGTGCGGGCAGAGGCCGCTAGCGCAGAATCGAAGCCCTGCTCGCGCGCTCTCTCCGCGGAAAGTTGTCGCTACGGTGCGCGCCATCGGCGGGCGCCGCTCGACGCTTCGCCGTCACAGCAGGGATGTTTGCGGCGCTGGCCTTCGGTCTCAGCTACCGGCTCGGCGCGGAGCGAGTCTGGCGGTCCTCCGAGGAGCGCTGCTTCGCGGTCGTGAACGAGATGGTCCGCAGCGGCGACTGGCTCGTGCCCCGCATGGACTCGAGCGCCGCGCCGAGGCTGAACAAGCCGCCGCTCTTCTACTGGGCCGCGACCGCAGCGGCCTGGCTCGCGGGCGAGCCGAGCGTCGTGACCTTGCGCAGCGTGTCCGTGCTGGCCGGGCTGGGTCTGGCCGGCGTGGTCTTTGCGTGGGGTCGCTCGCTCGGCGGCTTCGCATGCGGAATCGCGAGCACGCTCTCGCTCGCCGGCATGACGCTCTTCATCGTCCGCTCGCGCTACGGCGACGCCGAGCCGCTGCTCGCGCTCACGACCACGCTCGCCCTCGCGTGCTTCGAGCGGATCTGGCGCACCCGCGATGCGCGCCTGATCCCGGTCCTCGCTGCGTTCGTCACGCTCGCCTTCCTGACCAAGGCCACGGCCGGGTTGCTCACGATCTTCGCGCCGATCCTCGTCTGGCTGTGGCTGCATGGGGACCTCGGCCTCGCGCTCCGTCCTCGCGTCCTCTTCTGGGCTGCCATCTCCGCGGCCGCGGGTCTCGCCTGGTACGTCGCCATCGCCGTCGCCGTGCCGGGCGCGACCGAGCAGTTCGTCGGGTTTGCCCTCTTGCCGGTCGGAGCGAGCGAGCCCCACGAGGCGGCGACCCACTTCCAGTCCCCCTTCTACTACTTGCCCCGCTTCCCGCTGCAGACGCTCCCCACGGGCCTGCTCCTGGTCTGGCTGGTCGCCGACGCCTGGCGGACTCGCTTCTGGCGCGGCGACGAGCGGGTTCGCTTCGTCGGGTCGAGCTTCGTCTCGCTCTTCGCGGCCTGGTCGCTCGTTCCGGCGAAGCAGATGCACTACCTGCTGCCGCTCACGCCGCTGTTTGCCCTGCTGTGCGGACAGCGGATCGCACGCTGGCTCTCGCCGCAACCCGCCTAGACGCGGTACGTGTACTGCTTGCCGGGCTCGCGCTCGCAGTCCGGCGGATAGTTCGCGTGCTTGTCGGCGTAGTAGCGCGCGCGGTGGTCGCCCTCCGACGCGCGGTTGTAGGTGACGTACAGGACGCGGCGTCGCTCGCGAGTGGCGTTCGGTGCCGAGCGATGAGGCAGATAGGCGTCGAAGAACGCGACGTCGCCGGGCTCCATCGGGTACGGAACGAACTCGACGTCGGCGAGGTTCTCTTCGCTGAGCGGGGACCAGAGCTCGCCGATCAGCTCGGCCCGGTGCTTCCAGTGTCCCAGCTCGAGACAGCCGTTCTCTCGCGTGGTGCGATCGACGGCGAGTGCAAAGGTGATGAACTGGCTCGCGTAGGCATTCCAGCCCGCCTGCGCGTCCTGGTGCGCTTCGAAGCCGCCGCCGCCGGGGAGCTTGAAGTTGACCTTGTCCTTGAACAGCACTGCGCGCTCGCCGAGTAGCGACGACACTGCCCCGAGCAGCAGGTCGCCCCCGAGCAGCTCTGCGAGCTGCGGGTGGTAGGGCGCGAAGTTCTCGATCCGGTTGAGCAGACGCTTGCCGGGCTCGCTGCGGCTCGGCTCGAAGTACATCCATTGGCGGCCGGGCCGCTCCGGAGCGCGTTCCAGCTCGTCCAGCCAGCCCGAGATCCGCTCCACTTCGCGCGCGTCGAACACGCGGCGCACGACCGCAAAGCCGTTCCGCTGGAACGCGGCGATGTCGGCCGAGGTGACTGACTCAGCGCCGGAGCGTGTCAATGGCGAGCCTCCAGGTTCCGTCGCGGAACCGCGGGATCAAGCGCGAGACGAAGTCCCGAGCCAGGGCCACGAGGTTGTTCGAGGTCCAGTAGAGCACCATCCCCGCAGGGAAGGAATAGAACAGCGCGAAGAACGCGAACGCCATCCCGTACAAGCTGTAGCGCTGCCGGCGCAGCAGCTCGGGCGCGAGCGTGCCGTCGTCGTGAAGGCGGGAGGAGAGCAGGGTCACCGCGCTCATCACGAAGGGCAGCAGGTTGAGCGAGTCGCCGAAGAACGGAATCGTGAAGGGCAGCGTGGCGACGCGGTCGGGCTCTGCGAGGTCCGCGATCCACAGGAAGCTCACGTGCGAGAGCGCGAAGTTCTCGTCGAGCATGTGGTACGCGGCGATGAATACCGGGATCTGGATCAAGACGCCGAGCAGGCTCTTCAGGCCGTAGAAGGGACTCACCCCGTGCTCGCGGTGCAGAGCGAACAGACGCTGGCTGCGCTCGGCGCCGCTGGAGCTCGCCTTGATCTCGTCGATTCGAGGCTGCAGCTGCGAGCGCGTGGCGTTGACGCCGCGCTGCCAGCGCTCGGCGGTGGCGGTGAGCGGGCGCATCAGGAGCTTCACACAGGGGGCGAGCAGGAGGATTGCAACACCCTCGTTGCCGACCACCTCGTACAGGAGCCCGAGCAGCAGCAGCAGGCCGAGCGACAGCCAGCGCATCCAGAACCAGAGGTGCGAGAAGAGCAGAGCGTCGAGCGCGGGGTCGGCCGCGTCCAGGATCCCGCGCTCGATCGGGCCCGAATAGAAGCGGAACGTCTGCGCGGACGCCGCCGGGGCGTCGCTCCGCACCAGGAATGCCCAGAAGCGATTGCGCGCTCCCGACCAGCCGCCGTCGATCTGCACCGTCGAGACCATCTCCGAGAGGCCCGCGAAGCCGGACTCCGGCTGGGGCTCGAACGAGCTTCCAGGGGCCAGCTCGAGCTCGAGAGGATGCGCGCGGGCGAATTCGTCGGCGCCCGCTCCCGACCAGGCGACATCGAGCGTGGTCTCGTAGCCGCGCTGCGGGATCCGCCATGTCTGGCGCAGTGAGACGCCTGCTTCGAGGGGGTCGGAGAGGAACTCCAGCACCGTCGTTCCGCTCTCGTCGCGGCGCTCGACGCGAGAGGGGAGCGCCGCGATGCGCGCGGCGAGCGTGGGGTCGCCGGCACTGCCGATCCGGACCCGCGGAGGATCCGCTGGCGTGCCGAACACGGAGTCGTCGCGCGGCGCGTCGCACGAGGGCGTGCACGCCTGCCAACCCGAGAGCTGCGCGCTCGCCGGCGCGAACTCGAGGCGCAGGGTCTCGCTGCGCACGACCACACCGTCCGATGTGGCGGCGCGCGCCGCGCCCGAAGCGAGCAGGAGCGCGAGCGCCGTGCACAGGCGGAGGCGGCTCACGGCGGCTTCTTCCGTTCGCCGGCGTGCTCGTCGGCGAGCCGAACGATCTCCGCCGCGGCGACCTCCGCGCTGCGCCCGAGGTTGAACACCGCTTGCGCGCGCAAGCTGGCCGCTTTGGCCCGGAACCGTTCGGGATCCGCGAGCAGCTTCTCGATCAGCGCGGGAGCCTCGTCGAGCCGAGAGGGATCGACCAGAGCCCCGATCTCGGTCCGGATCGAGGCCTCGAGAGGCTCGAGCCCGAGCGCCCGCCACTCGGGATTGCGCACCCGCGCGGGCACGTCGATGAACAGCGCCGGCTTCTCGAGGCCGAGCCCCCATTCGATCGCCATCGCCGACCAGTCGCACACCAGGAGGTCGGAGCGATACAGCGACTCCGTCTCGCCCATGCGGTCCATGTACTCGAAGCGCGGGTGACTCTCGAAGCGGCGCAGGAGCCTCGCGATCAGCTCGGGGCTGGTGCGCGCGGTCATGTAGTGCGGGCGCAGGATCACGCGATGGCCTGCGGCGAGCAGGATCTCGACCAGCCGCTCTCCGCACACGTTGAGCAGCGATTGCTCGCCCCAGGTGGGAGCGATGAGCAGCGTGGCCGGGTCCGCCGCCGCGCGCGCGGGTCGTTCCGTCCGCTCGGCGAGCAGCTGTTCGAGCCGCGCATAGCCGTGCTCGACCAGCCGCTTGGCCGGCAGCTTCACCAGCTCCTCGCGGCGCCGGATCTCGCGCAGGTGGTGCGGCCCGGCACACAGAATGGTGTCGTAGTGGTCGTACGAATTCGCGTGATCCGCCATGTGCGTGCTGCCGAGGCTGTGGAACAGGTAGACGTAGTGCACTGGCTTCAGCGACCGGCGCAGCTCGAAGTTGCCCAGGTCCATCATCGTCAGCACGAACACATCGGCTTCGCAGACCTGGAAGAGCGCCGTGCGCAGCAGCCCCTTGCGCAGGAAGAACCCCAGCAGCCGCTCGTCCCGGCGCGCGAGGCCGGGGTCTCCCGCGTCCGACGTCAGGTAGCAGACGGTGCGCCCGGCCACGCCGGTGATGCGCTCGATGATCGGCTCGAAGTGGTGCCAGTCCTGGCGGCTCTCCGAGTAGAAGACGATCGCGCGGCTCTCGCGCGGCAGCTTGCGGAAACGCCGGTACTCCCGCCACGACGCGACAAACGACGGCGAAGCGGCGCCGCGCGCGGAGTCAGCCTTCGCGGGACTCATCGTCGGCGTGGCTGTTCCCGTCCCTGCGCCCGAGCGAGCGGCGCACGAACGACACGAGCTTGTACCAGTAGGCTTGGACGCCCATGGCGACGGTCGCGAAGAAGGCGACGACGGCCGACAGGACCATCGCGCCCGTCTGCGGATCGAGGTAGGCGTAGGCCGGCAGCGGCACCGCGAGGATGAACACCAGCACGATGAGCGCGCGCAGCTTCGGGGCCATCTGGCCCTTACCGTAGCTCGCCGAGGGCGGCGACGAAACGCTCCACGTCGCGATCGGAGATCTCGCCCATGGTCGAGATGCGGAACAGCTGGTCCCGCAGGGGCGCCTGGCCGGCGTAGATGACGAACCCCCGCTTCTTCAGCTCGTCGTGGAGGACGTCGTAGGGCAGCCCCGCGGGAAGCCGGTAGCTGCGCAATACCACGGACGAGGCGGCCGGTGACAGCCAGGGCTCGATGCCGTGCGCGGCCAGCGCCGCGCGGATCCGTTCGGCCAGCGCGCCGTAGCGCGCTCTCCGCGCGCGCCAGCCGCCCGCCTCGGCCAGTTCGTCGAGTGCCTCGCGCAGCGCGTGGAAGGCCGGCACGATCGGCGTGAACGGCGTGCCGCCGCGTTCCTGCTCGCGCGCCCAGCCGGCCAGGTCCAGGTAGAGCGTCCGGGGAGGATGGCAGGCCGCATCCAGCGCGGCGCGGCGCACGATCGCGAACGAGATCCCGAGCGCGCCGTGCAGGCACTTGTGCGCGGTCGCCGCACAAGCCGAGATCCCCCAGGAGTCGAGCTCCAGCGGCTCCGCGCCGAAGCTGCTCACAGCGTCGACCAGGACCTCCGCGCCGTGTTCCCGGCAGAGTGCGCCCAGCGCCGCGAGCTCGTTCAGCCTGCCGGTGGTCGTCTCGTGGTGTACCACGGCCACGTGCGTGAACCGCTCGCCCATCGCGAGCGAGCGCCGCACTTGATCGAGGCGGATCTCCTCGCCCGCCGCGAAATGCAGCGCCGTGGCGGCGATCCCGTGACGCCGGGCGATCTCACGGATCCGCTCGCCGTACACGCCGTTCTCGAGCACGAGCAGCCGTCCGTCGGCGGGAACGAGCGTCGCGAGCATGGCCTCGACCACGGCGGTGCCCGATCCGCCGAGCGTCACCGCCGTCCAGCCGGCCGGGTCGAGGTCGTACACGGCGAGCAGCTTCGCGCGCACCGCGGCCTGCAGCTCCGAGAACTCCGGCTCGCGATGGCAGAGATCCTCCGCGCCGAGCGCGCGCCGGACGCGCGCGCTGAGCGTCACCGGGCCGGGATTCAGCAGGATCACCCGCCGATCCCGAGCAGATGGTCGACGAACCGGGCCCGCACCTGCTCGGGCGAGAGCTTCGGGCGCGGCGGCTCCGGCGCGGTCCCGGGGCGGATCTTCAGCGACGCGAAGCGCGGGCCGCCGACGTTCCCGGCGGCGAAGAGCTCGTCGAGCAGCGAGAGCTCGTCGCCTTCGAGCGCGAGGGCGTAGCCGCACGCCGCGGCAATCCCGCCGAACGAGATCGAGCCCGACACGGTGGCTTGCCCGCCGGTGGACTCGTGAACCTCGTTGTCGAGCAGCACGTGCACCAGATTCTCCGCACCATGGCTGCCCAGCGTTGCGAAGTTCCCCATCCGCATCAGCGCCGCGCCGTCGCCGTCGACGACCACCGTTCGTACGTCTTCCCGCGCGAGCGAGACGCCGAGGCCCAGCGACGAGGCACAGCCCATCGACCCGACGACGTAGAGCTGGCTCGGCCGGTCGTCGATCGCAGCGAGCTCCCGTCCGGTGTAGCCCGTGGTCGCGATCACCACCGAGCGTTCCGGCGGGGTGAGCGCGACGATGCGCCGCAGCGCCTCGGCGCGCGAGGGGCGCTCGCTCCGCGGGCGCGAGCCCGCCCGGCGCACGACGCCGCCGGATCCGCGAGCGGCCCGGCGCGGCGCAGGCCCTCCGCCGCGGTGGGCCGCGACGCTTCCCTTTCGCATGATGAACGCGTAGGGACGCTGCTCGCCGTCCAGGTACGCGCAGGCGCGGGCGAGCGCCGGCGCGAGCTGCGCCGGGTCGGTCGGAAACGGCTCCCAGGGAATGCGCAGCTCCTCGAGGATGCGCCCCGTGATCAGGCCCATCAGCTCGTGCTGCGGCTCGTCGTGCAGCGCAGGATCGCCGCGCAGAGTGACGATCAGTAGCACGGGGATGCGGAGCGTGTAGGTGAGCGAGGCGAGCGGGTTCACCGCGTTGCCCAGACCCGAGTTCTGCATCATCGCCAGGCCGCGTCCTCCGCCGAGCACTGCGCCGGCGGCGGTCGCCACCGCATCGCCCTCGTTGGCGGACGCGACCCAGCGCAGCGCGGGATGCGCGATCGCGCAGTCGATCAGCGGGGTGAGGAACGAGCACGGCACTCCGGTCCACAGGCCGAAGCCGCTCTCGCAGGCACGCTCGACGAACTCCTTTGCCTCGATCACCGCCAGCGTCCGTCAGTCGAACGATGCGTGCGCGAAGGCGTTGGCGCGCTCGAGGTCGCCGAGGTCGTTCACGTCGAGCCAGTGGCCGTGGACGTAGAGCACCTTGACCGGCCGTCCGCCCTCGATCAGGTGGTTCAGCAGCTCGGGCATGCCCAGGCGCGCGAAGTCGGGCCTCGCCTGCAAGGTCGCGAGCGCGTCCTTCACCCACTCGAGCCCTTCGCCGCAGGCGCGGAGCACGCCGATCCAGCGCCCGTCGGGCCCGCGCTCCCGCCAGCGGCGCTCACGCGAGACGTGCAGGAGCGAGACGTCTTGGCGGTACAGAGCGCGGTCGTCCGCGGCACTGCACCAGACGAGGTCGTTCTTGTTGCCGTGCTCGGGCAGGGGCTCCGAGTCGACGACCACCGTGACGGGGGCGGAGAGGTTCAGGAGATCGCGCAGCACGTAGCTGCGAAACAGCAGGTCGCCGTACAGGATCACGCTGTCGGCGCCGAAGGCCTCCTGCGCGCAGGCCAGCGTGGTGAGCTCGCCGCTGCTCGCGAAGTCGGGGTTGTGGAGCAGCCGGATGCCCTGCACGTCGATCGCTTCTGCCTTGTAGCCGCCGACGACGTGGATGTCGTGGACGCCTTCGGCCTTGAAGCGGTCCACCAGGCGCCGCAGCAGCGGCTTGCCGGCCACCTCGAGCATGACCTTCGGGCGCTCCGCGGTGAGTGCCTCGAGCCCGTCGCCCCGCGAGGCCGCCAGGATCACGGCGCCGGGCCGCGTCTGACCCGCCTTGGTGTAGAGCTTCTCCGCGGCAAGCAGCTCGGCTGCGCCCTGCAGGCGGAAGATCTCGCCGACCGGCGCGATCTGGCCCTCGACGTCCACGAGGCTCTCGGCGTCGTGGATCAGGTGCGCCGCGCGCTGCATCGCGGCGACCGACGCGCGGATCAGGTGATTCGCCCAGATCACGACGCTGATTCCCGCCCGCCGGAAGACCTCCGTCGGCGTGCCGTAGTAAGTGGTGGGGACGATGATCAGCGGCAGCTGCCGGCCCCAGCGGCGCGCGAACTCGATCACCTCGTCGGCATCCGGCCGCTTGCTGTGGATCAGGATCGCGTCAGCACCCGCGCCTTGGTACGCCTCCGCGCGTCGCAGCGCCTCGTCCACGCCCCAGCCGGCGATCAGCGCCTCGACGCGCGCGACCACGCAGAAGTCGGGATCGCGCTGGCTGTCCTTGCCCGCCTTGATCTTGCCGCAGAACTCGTGCGGGTCGGCGAGTGGCTGGCGCTCGCCATCGATGAAGCTGTTGGTCTTGGGGAAGAGCTTGTCCTCGATGCAGACGCCCGCGCCGCCGCTCCGCTCCACCTTGCGCACCAGCCGGCGCACGTTGTTGAAGTCGCCGTAGCCGGTGTCGCCGTCGAGCAGGATCGGAACGGTCGTGGCGTCGGCCATGAGCTCGAGGATCTCGAGCACCTGCGTCCAGGAGAGCTCGTTGTTGTCGCGCACACCGCACTGCGCGGAGATCCCGAGGCCGCTCGCCCAGATGCCCGCGAAGCCGGCCTCCTCGCCGATGCGCGCGCTGATCCCGCTGTGCGCCTCGATCAGGAACTCGGTGACGGGCGAGCGGATCAGCCGCCGGAGCGCCGAGCTCTTGGTCCCGGGCTCAGTCACTCGCGTCTGCCGCTTCGCGAGATCCGCGGCAGGATCTCTTCCGCCGCGCGTCTCACGTCGTCCGGGAAGTCGATCTCGACCCAGGGCAAGCCGGTGATGTCCTCGAACTCGAAACGGTCCGGCGCTTCGAGCAACGAGATCGCGAATCGCCTCCTCGTACGGCTCGTCGAGCCGGTCTGCCGCCACGTAGTCCGCGCAGCGCGCGGCGAGCGCGCGGGCGGTGGCCTCGCCGAAGCGGAAGAAGCCGACCGACTCGCCCGCGAAGTCGTAGACCAGGTCGGGCGCGAGCCGCTTGCGGAACTCGACGGGGAGCCCGCCGCGAATGCACAGCTTCACGGCCTCCTGGCCGGTGTCGTCGAACTTCCGGTCGAGCAGGAACAGATTGCCGGGCTTGCGCACCAGCCGCTCGAGGACGGCCGGATCGTAGAGCACGTCGGCGTCCATCAGCAGCACGTCGCCGCCGGCCTCGAGCGCCTCGCGCACCGACCAGAGGCTCACCACGCTGCCGCGCTCGAAGCGGGCGTTCGTACGCGTCGCTGGGCCGGGGCTCGAGGCGGAGCGCGTCGAGCTCGGCCTGCACGTCTTGCTCCAGGTAGCCCAGCGCGAGCATCACATCGGTCACGCCGAGGCCGCGAAGGCAGTCGAGGTGGCGCGCCAGCAGGCTCCGACCGCCGAAGGGCAGCAGGCACTTCGGCTGCTCGCGACCGAGGGGTCCGAGTCGGATGCCCCGGCCCGCGGCGAGGAGGATGGCGCGCATGGTGGGCCTGAAGTTGTTCCGGATCGCGGCCCGCGTCCAGTGCCGGCGCCCGCGAACCGTGAGCGCTGTATATTCCGCGCGATGGATCGACCACGGCGGCTCCCGCTGGTCCGTTGGGGGGGCTGGTACTTCCTGACCATCGGCCTGCTGCTCGACGTCATCGGCCTTCGGTACATGTTCGACTACCCGTGGCCGGCCCAGGCGATCGCGCGGGTCTACAGCGCGATCGCCTTCGTGAGTCACTTCGCGCTGCTCGCGCTCGCCCCGTGGGTGCTCGTCGTGCTCCCGCTCACGCTGCTCGCGCCCAGGCGCAGGCTGGTCGCCGGGGTGAGCGTCTTCGCTGCGGCCGTGCTGCTCGCCGCGGTGCTGATCGACAGCCTCGTCTTCGCGGAGGACCGCTTCCACGTGAGCGCGCTCGCGCTGGCGATCCTGGGCTGGAGCACCTGGGGCTTCGCGCTGCTCTACTTCGCGATCTTCCTGCCGATGTGCGCCATGCTCGCGCGCGCGACCTTGCCCCGCTTCGCGCGGCTGTCGGGGCGCGCGCTCGTCGCTGCGCTCGCGGGCCTCGTGCTCGTCCCGTTCCTCGCCACGCAGGCACTGCACATCTGGGCGGACGCGACGTACTACGTGCCGATCACCGGCTTCACGCCCTATCTTCCGTTGTTCCGGCCCTGGAGCGCGCGCGACACGTTGATCCGGATGGGGATCGTCAGCGACGAGACGGCGCACGCCGCCGCGCTGGCCGAGCAGCTCGGCTCCCGTCCGACGGGCTTGCTGAACTATCCGCTCGCGCCGATGCGCTGCGCGCCTCCGGCGCGGCTTCCGAACATCCTGGTGATCGGCCTCGATGCGATGCGCCCGGACGCCGTCGACCCGCGCATCGCGCCGAACATCGACTCGTTCGCGCAGAGCGCGATCCGCTTCGACGACCACTGGAGCGGCGGCAACGGCACCCGCGTGGGCTTGTTCTCGCTCTTCTACGCCATCCCCGCCGACCTACTGGCAGGAGTTCTACTCCGAGCAGCGCTCGCCGGTGCTGATCGACCAGCTGCAGGCCGCCGGCTACCAGCTCGGGATCTTTCCGGGCAATCCGCCGGACAAGATCGTCGGGCTCGACCGGACGGCGTTTCGCAACGTGCCCGCCGCCGATCTCGTCGCGACGCGCGGCGACGCGAAGACCGCGAGCGGCTGGATCCAATGGCTCGAGAAGCGCGATCCCGCGAAGCCCTTCTTCGGCTTCCTGTTCTTCGAGTCCGCACCCGGCGGCTGTCTGGAGAGCTATCCGCAGGTGGGCGAGCTCCGGCCCGGCGCGACCGAGATGGAGAAGCGCCGCGTCTGCTACGACACCGCGATCCACTACGCCGACATGCAGGCGGGCGAGGTGCTGAAGGACCTCGAGCGGCGCGGGCTCGGCGACGAGACGATCGTGATCATCACCAGCGATCACGGTCAGGAGTTCGACGAGAACGGACTGGGCTTCCACGGCCACGGCTCGAGCTACAGCGGCTATCAGCTCCACACGCCCTTCATCCTGCGCTGGCCGGGTCGCCCTCCCGGGCGGGTCGGCCGCAGGACTTCCCACAACGACGTCGCTCCGACCCTGCTCACCGACGTGCTCGGGTGCGCCAATCCGCCCAGCGACTACAGCAGCGGCGGAAACCTGTTCTCGGGGCCCGAATGGGAGTGGCTGGTCGCGGCAAGCTACACCGGTTTCGCGGTGGTGGAGCCGCGCCAGGTCACGATCAGCTCGGGCGTCTACTTCGAGATCCGCGACGCTGCGGACTACTCCGTCGTGGCCAGGCCGCAGCTCGACCGCGACGTGTTGCTCCGCGCGATTCGCGAGACCAGCCGCTTCCACCGCGAATGAGCGGGGTCCAACCGAGGCGCCCGGCCGATGACGGCGGCGGTGTCAGCAGTTAGGATCAGCTGCGATGAACCCCAAGCCGGGCGGTCGCTTGCGCTGGATGGCGGCCGCGGCAGCCGCCGTCGTCGCCGCGAGCCTCTTCGCCTGGGCGTGGGGCTCGGCTCCGATCAATCTCCGCGAGCGGATCTTCCCGAAGAACCTCGCCGAGGTCGAGGGCGGCTGGCTGTACCGCAGCGGCCAGATCCGACCGAACCTGATCGAGGGCACGCTGCGCGACCTCAAGATCGATCTGATCGTCGATCTGAGCCACGACCTGCGCGGCCGCGACGCCTCGCAGACCGCGGAGCTCGCCGCTGCGGAGAAGCTCGGCATCGAGGTACAGCGCTTCCCCATGCGCGGCACCGGCATCGGCTCCGTCGAGAACTACGTGGGGGCGATCGCCGCGATCGAGCGCGGTCGGCGCGAGGGCAAGCGGGTGCTCCTGCACTGCCGCGCCGGCGACAAGCGAACCGGCGGCGTGCTCGCCGCGTGGCAGATCCTCGTGAGGGGGGTGTCCGTGGCCGACGCGCGGGTGGAGCTCGAGCGCTTCAAGCCCTACCG
This sequence comes from uncultured delta proteobacterium, assembly GCA_963707945.1. Lineage (GTDB taxonomy): Bacteria > Myxococcota_A > UBA9160 > SZUA-336 > SZUA-336 > VGRW01. The sequence goes on along the minus strand of CAVPRM010000002.1, from coordinate 2,381,837 downwards.
GCCCGGGGAGTCCAAGCTGCTTAGCTTCCTCGACGAGAAGCTGCCGGAGATCGGGCAGGGGCTGATCGCCGCGGGGGTGATCCAACGTCTGCCGGATCCGCTGCCGACGTTCGCCTCGCTCTGAGCCGCGGCCGGCGCAGAGCGGCCGCGTGTGCCACCGCGCTGGCGATCTGTGCCGCCTGCGCATCAGACCCACCGGCGGCCGCGCCCCCGGCTCCGCCGCGGAACGCCGCGGAGGACGCGCTCCTGCAGGCGAAGGCGCGCGAGTTCCGTGCGGCGATCGTCGATCGTCACCTCGCGTCCGAGGGCTTCCTGCTGTACGCGATCGATCTGGACCACGTGCGCGACCAGCTCGCGAACGGAACCTATCCGGCGCTCGGCGACACGCCGACCTACACCGGACTGCTCGCCGCCACGGACTGTGCCCGGGCAGACGTCGAGACCGGCGCCGCCCGCAGCGAGGCGCTCGCCGACGCCGACCGCGCGCTGGCCGGGCTCGAGGCGCTGATGCGCGTGACGGGTCGGCCGGGGCTGCTCGCGCGCGGCATCCAGCGGCCGCCCAAGCCCGAGCACTTCGAGGCCGACAATCGCTGGTTCCCCGGCGCTGCCGGCTTCGAGCCGTACCTGTGGCGCGGCGACGTCTCGAGGGACCAGTACTCGAACGGTCTCCTTCCCGCGTTGGCGGCCTGCCGCGAACACTTCCCCGAACGGGTTCGAGTGCTCGCCCGCGACGTGGCCGAGCTCCTGCTCGAGACGGACATGCGGCTCGTCGATCCCGACGGCCGGGTCACTCGATACGGCGAGCTCGGGCCGAACGCGGCCTGGGGCTGGAATCCGATCGCGAAGCTCACCGGGTACGCCGTGTTCGCGCTCGCCGCGGAGCTCGATCCCGATCCGCGCTTCGCCGCCCGGCGCGACGAGCTCCGGGATCGCGAGGGCGTCGTGGCCAGCTCGAGCATCAGCAACGTCCGCATCCTCGGCTTCACGAGCTACTCGAACGAGATGCAGGCCTGGAATCTCTACCGAGTGCTCGTGCCGCTGGCGCGTCGCACGCACGACCCGGCGCTCGCCGACCTGGAGCGCGGCATGCACCGCGCCTGGCTCCGGGTGCGCGAGGACGACAACGCGTACTTCACGGTGATCTTCTGCAAGTTCGCGCCCGAGTCGTGCGAGCCCCGCGCTCTCGAGATCGCCCGCCAGACCCTGGTGCGTTTTCCGCTCGAGAAGCGACGCCTCGCGCCGTCTCCAGCGCTGGACGAGCTGCCGCGGGCGCTGCTGCCGTCGCGCAAGTTCGACGTCGAGGCGCGCGACCCCGTGCCGATCGAGCTGCGGCCGGCCGAGAACTTCGAATGGAAGTCGAGCCCGTACCGGCTCGACGGAATCACTGCTCCCGACATCGAGTACACCGGGCTGGACTACCTGGCCGCGTACTGGCTGTACCGGAGTCTCGAGCCCGCCGCTACGACGCCCGCCGCGCCTTGATCGCGTGGCCCGCCAGCGTCTTGCCCAGATCCCAGATCGAGCCCGGGACCTTGTGCGCGTCGCCGATGACCTCGTCGCAGGCGGCGCGGATCGCCTTGCGGTCTTCTTCGCTGATCACGAGCGGCGGGAGGAACTTCACGACGTTCGAGTTGTGACCGGCGACCTGCGACAGGATCCGGTGTCGCTGGAACAGCGGGATCGTGATCATCTGGCTGAACAGGCCCGGCTGCGCCGTCTCGAGCAGCTTCCAGGCAGCGCGCAAGGTGAGGCTGCGCGGCTCGCCGAACTCGAGCGCGATCATCATGCCCTTGCCGCGCACCTCGTGGAGGAACTCGTGGCGCTCGACCAGCGCGCGCAGGTCGGCGATCAGGCCCTCGCCGAGCTTGGCGGCGTGCTCGACCAGGTTCTCTTCCTTCAGCACGCGCAAGGTCGCGATGCCCGCGGCCATGGCGAGGTTGTTCTTCGAGAAGGTCGAGCCGTGGATGGGCGCGCGGATCATCGAGCTGAACAGCTTGTCGAAGATGTCTTTGCGCATGCCGACCGCGCCGACCGGGACGAAGCCGCCCGAGAGCGCCTTCGCCATCAGGATCATGTCGGGCTCGGCGCCCCAGTGCTCGACCGCCCACATCCGGCCCGTGCGGCCGAGACCCGTCTGCACCTCGTCGGCGACGAACAGCGTGCCGTGCTGCTTGCAGAGGCGCGCCGCCTCGCGCAGGTAGTCGGGCCCTGCGACGTGCACGCCGTGGCCCTGGATCGGCTCGACGATGAAGGCCGCGACGTCGCGCGCAGCGAGCGCGCGCTCGAGCGCGGGCAGGTCGTTGAAGGGGATTCGCCGGCAGCCGGGCAGCATCGGCCCGAAGCCCTGCTGGAAGATGTCGTCACCGTTCAGTGACACCGCGCCCATGGTGAGGCCGTGGAAAGCGTGCTCGCAGTACACGAGGCCCGAGCGGCCAGTGGCGTAGCGGGCGAACTTGATCGCCGCCTCGACCGCCTCGGCTCCCGAGTTCGCGAAGAACACCTTGTCGAGCCCGCCGGGGAAGGTGGCGACCAGCCGCTCCGCCAGGATCCCCGCGAGCAGCGACACGTCCATCTGCACCAGGCTCGGCAGCTCGCCCTCGAGCACCTCGCGCAGCGCCGCGACGATCGCCGGGTGGTTCCGGCCCAGCGCGAAGACGCCGTAGCCCGAGAGCAGGTCCAGGTAGCGGCTCCCGGCGTCGTCCCAGAGGTAGGGGCCCTCGCCGCGCACGTAGCGCCGGTCGAAGCCGATCGTCCGCAGCACCTTCGCGTGCTGGGTGTTCAGGTAGCGCTCGTGCAGCGCGAAGCTCTCGCCGCGCCGCGCCGCCAAGAGTTCGAGCAGGCTCTCCGGCATGGCCCCCTCCAAGTTGGGCGCAGAATACATTTTCTTGGCGGGCCAGCGTCGTCCCGGCTGGGGTACGCTCGTCGTAGGGGCAGGAGGATCGAGAGATGGAGTTCCTGCTGCTGATCGCGGATGCCGCCGGCGAGCCGCCGCGCGCGGACGTCGGCGTCGAGGACATGGGCAAGTTCGCGCGGGAGCTCGCGGATCTGAGGGTGCTGAGGAGCGCCGCCGGGCCGCTGCGGCCGGTTGCGGAGGCGGTTCGGATCCGGATCGAGGGCGGCGCCCCGATCGTCACCGACGGCCCGTTCGCCGAGGCGCGCGAGGTGGTGGGCGGCTACTTCGTGGTCGAGGCGCCCGACCGCGCCGCCGCCATCGAGCTGGCCAAACGCTGCCCCTACACCCGCGCGGGTCGGGTCGAGGTGCGCGGGACGCAGCACTGGCGAAGGACCGAGCCGACGGTCGGCGCGCAGTTCCTGCTCCTCTATCTCCGGTCGCCCGTCGAGGACGGCCCCGACCAGCCGCGCTTCGCAGCGATGATCGCCCACACCGACGAGCTCCGGCGACGCAACCTGCACCTCGAAGGCGCCCGCTTGCCGCCGGAGGTTCCGGCCGCCCGCGTCGAGTCGCGCGCCGGGCGCATGATCGTGACCGACGGTCCGTTCGCGGAGAGCAAGGAGATCATCGGCGGCTACGCGCTGATCCAGGCGTCCGGGCGCAGCGCGGCAATCGAGATCGCGGCGCAGATCCCGCACGCGCGCTGGGGTGCGATCGAGCTGCGCGAAGTTGGAAGGAGATAGCCGTGGACTACATGTTCCTGATCGTGGATCGCAAGAATGCGCCAACCGGCGAGACGGTCGGCATGGCCGAGATGGGACAGTTCGCGGGCGAGCTCGCCCAGAAGGGCAAGATCCGAGGCGGCGCGCCGCTCCACCCCGAGAACACCGCCACGCGCATCTCCGTGCGCGGTGGCCGCGCGCGCAGCGTCGACGGCCCGTTCGCCGAGAGCAAGGAAGTGGTCGGCGGCTTCTTCATGGTCGACGCCGCCAGCCGCGCCGAAGCGATCGAGATCGCGGTGCGCTGTCCGGCCGCACGCTCGGGTATCGTGCAGGTGAACGAGGCGTTCGCGGAGCGCCTTCCGTCGCCGCCGAGCGGCGGCACCCGCTACGTGCTGCTGTTCGTCGAGGGGCCGGACTTCGACGGCGATGCCGACGGTGCGAAGTACCGCGCGATGAACGCGTGGACCGACGAGCTGAAGGACGAGAAGAAGTACGTCGAGTGCGCCGGGCTCGCGAAGGACCCGCCGCCCGCCCGGATCGAGGTGCGCGCCGGCAGGACGGCGATCAGCGACGGCCCGTTCGCGGAGAGCAAGGAAGTGATCGGCGGCTACGCGCTGGTCGACGTTCCCGACCGCGCCGAGGCGCTCGCGGTGGCGCGCCGTTGCCCGCACGCGACCTGGGGCGAGGTCGAGGTGCGCGAAGTGATGAAGGTCGGGCCGAGCTGATGGCGGCCGACGGCGTCCCCGGCGGCGACCTCGCGCAGCTGCTGCGGATCGAGTGGCGCGGCGAGCGCGAGTTCGCGGCCGAGCTCGAGAGCTACTTCGGTCAGGCGCAGAGCTTCGACCTGCTGGGCCGCGCGGCGCTCGCGGCGTCGGCGACCGTCGACGGGCTCGGGCTCTGCGAGCTGCGCGCCTCGTTCCTGCGCCCGCCACCGCTCGGTGTCGCGCTGCGCCTCTCCGTGGAGCCGCTCGCCGACGGCCCCGAGCGCGCGTTCCGGCGCGTGCGGGTCGAAGCCGGGGCTGCGCTCGCCGAGGTGACGGCGAGCTTCGCGGCCGAGCTTGCCGGCCCGGAGTTCGCGCCGCCGCTGCCGGAAGGCCTGCCCAAGCCCGACGACCTGCCCAGCACGCTCGAGACCGCCCGCGCCGAGGGGTGGGAGCGCTACGCCGCCGGGCCGATCGAGTTCCGGCGCGCGAGCGGCGCCTGGCCGGGCCCGCCGGAGGGCGACTCCGCCCCGCACCTCGAATGGATCCGCCCGCGCGCGCCGCTTCCGCCCGAGCCGCGGCTGCACGCGGCGGCGCTGGTTCTCGCCAGCCACTTCTACGCGCATCACTCGTTCGAGCGTCGGATCGGCGCGGCCTTCGCGCCCGAGCGCTGCGCGAGCTTCGACCACGCCGTCTGGATCCACTGCCCGGCGCGCTGGGACGACTGGTGGCTGCTCGAATCGAGCTGCGAAGTCGCGCGCGGCGGCCGCGCGCTCGGCCAGCGCCGCCTGTTCGCGCGCGACGGACGGCTCCTTGCGACGGCCCTTCACTCCGCGAGCGTGCCGACCCGCTAGTAACCGGTGGTCACGAACCAGAGCTCCTCGTCGGCCCCGACGATGAACACGATCGGCGCGACACAGGGATGCGGCAGGGTGAGCTGCGCCTTGATCTTCGAATTGCCCTTCATGTTGGCGGGGAAGCCGTTGGTGATCACGTTGCTCTCGACCACATTGCCGTCGGTGACCGTGAGACAGCTGACGACCGCGCGGAACTCGGGCTCGTCGTTGATTCCCTGCTGCTCCGGTGGAACCGGGTCGACGGCCGGGAACACGAGCCCCTTCACGTTGATCGAGAGCTTGCCGCGGCTGGTGAGTGAGCCCTTCGCAGACTTCACGATCCAGGGCAGCTCGTCGCCGCTCACGCCCCGGATCGCGTTCGTCGCACCGATGAAGGGCCCGTTGACGCCGTACATCGTCTTGAACGACAGGATGACCCTGTTCTTGGTGCCGCCGCCGCTGCCGCCGCCGTACCCACCGCCCATCTGGGCGGACGCCGGTGAGCCCATGAGCCCCGCAGCCAACACGACAGCGAAGGCCAAACCGATCAAACGACGCATGTAACTCCTCCTTCGAGCCCCTGGCAGGCAAGTACGACGCCGCCGCCGCCCCGGATTTACCGGTGATAGAGTCGGTCGGTGCCGGCTCTGCAGGTCCCGCGCGAGGGTGAGTTCTACAACTCGGGGGACGCATTGCTCCGCAGCGCGGCGGCGCGCGGCGCGGCGCCCGTGCTCCGCTGCGCGGCAGTCGTCACCTCGGGCGCCGAGCTCGCCGCGCGGGCCCTCGCGTTCCAGCACGCCCTCGCGCGACGGGGCCTCGGCCCAGGTGAGCGCGTTCTCATCTTGGTGCGCGATACGCCGGTGTTCTTCGCCGCGTTCCTGGGCGCGCTGCGCGGCGGCTTCCTGCCGGTCCCGATCTCGACGTCGCTGCCCGCGGCCGACGTCGCCTTCATCGCGCGCGATGCGGACGTCCGCGCGGCGGTCGTCGATCGGGCCCTGGCCGCGTACGCCGACCCTGCGCTCTACCCAGCCAGCGCGGCGCTGTTCACGGCCGGCGGCGCCGAGATCGAGTCGGTCGCAGTGGGTCCAGAGCCGGCGGCCGCGCCCGCACGCGGCGGCGACCCGGCGTTCTTCCTGTACACCTCGGGAACGACCGGCGAGCCCAAGGGCGCCGTGCACCGGCACCTCGACCTCCCGGTCACCGCGGAGTGCTACGCGCGCGGCGTGCTGGACCTCCGCCCTGACGACCGGATCTTCTCCGCCGCGAAGCTGTACTTCGCCTACGGCCTGGGGAACGCGCTCACCTTTCCGCTCGCGCTCGGCGCCGAGGTCGAGCTGCTCGCGGAGCGACCCACCCCCGAAGCGGTGTTCGAGGTGCTGCGGCGCGCGCGCCCGACCGTGTTCTTCGGCGTGCCGACTCTCTACGCGGCGCTGCTCGCCCACCCGGAGCTGCCCGCCGACCTCGGTGCCGTACGCCTCTGTGTGTCGGCGGGTGAAGCGCTGCCGGCGCCGCTGTGGGAACGCTGGCGCGCGCGCTTCGGCGTCGAGATCCTCGACGGCCTCGGCAGCACGGAGATGCTCCACGTCTTCGTGTCGAACCGACCGGGCGCGGTGACGCCGGGCTCGAGCGGCGTCCCGGTGCCGGGCTACGAGGTGCGGCTCGTCGACGGGGAGGACCGCGACGTTCCCGACGGCGAGATTGGAAGTCTGCTCGCGCGCGGCGCGAGCGCGGCGCGCAGCTACCACCGCCGGCCGGCCGAGACGGCGCGCACCATGTTCGCGCCCGGCTGGCTGCGCACCGGGGACAGCTATCGGCGCGATCCGGACGGCCGCTACTGGCACGTGGGGCGCAGCGACGACCTCATGAAGGTGAGCGGCCAGTACGTCTCGCCAGTCGAGGTCGAGTCCGTGCTCGCGGCGCACCCGTCGGTGGTCGAAGCAGCGGTCGTCGGCCAGGTCGACGCCGACGGCCTCACCAAGACGCGCGCGTTCGTGGTGCTGGCCGCCGGCGCGCAGCCGAGCGAGCGGCTCGCCCGCGAGCTCCAGGACTTCGTCAAGGCGAAGACGGCGCCGCACAAGTATCCTCGCCGCGTGGACTTCGTCGACGAGCTGCCCAAGACCGCGACGGGCAAGATCCGCCGCCACCTGCTGCGCGAGAAGGCGTCGTGAGCGGGTCGGGCGACGGCGTTCCGCGCGAGCTCGAGACCGCGCCCGATCGCGTACCGCCACTGGCGGCTCGCGGTGGACGGCCGAGTCGCGCGGCTCACGCTCGCGGTCGACGAGAACGGCGCGCTCTTCGACGGCGTCCTCTTGAAGCGCAACAGCTACGACCTGGGCGTGGACCTCGAGCTGCGCGACGCCGTGCAGCGGCTGCGCTTCGAGCACCCCGAGGTCGCCTGCGTGGTCGTCGAGAGCGCCTTGCCCGACGTGTTCTGCGCGGGCGCCAACATCGGCATGCTGGCGCGCGCCTCGCACCCGCTGAAGGTGAACTTCTGCAAGCTCACCAACGAGACGCGGCTCGAGATCGAGGACGCGACCCGCGCGGGTCAGCGCTGGATCGCGGCGCTCGCGGGCACGGCGAGCGGTGGCGGCTACGAGCTGGCGCTCGCCTGCGAGCGGATCCTCCTGGTCGACGACCGGCGCGCGGCGGTGAGCCTGCCCGAGCTGCCGCTCCTGGCGGTGCTGCCCGGGACCGGCGGGCTGACCCGGCTCGTCGACAAGCGCGGCGTGCGCCGCGACCTGGCCGACGTGTTCTGCACGCTCGAGGAAGGCGTGCGCGCCCCGCGCGCGCTCGAGTGGAACCTGGTCGACGCGATCGCAAAGCCGAGCGAGTTCCCGGCGCTGGTCGAGCGCGAGATCGCGGACGCGCTGGCCCGGACCTCGGGACGCGAGGCGCGCGGGGTCGAGCTCGAGCCGCTCGCGCCGGCCGTGACCGCGCGCGAGCTCGCGTATCGCCACGTCCGGGTGGAGCTCGACGCCGAGCGCCGCACCGCGACGGTGACCGTCCGCCTCGACGCGGCGTCGCTCCAGGTCGGGCTCCGGCTGGCGCGCGAGCTCGACGACGCGCTGCTGCGCCTGCGCTTCCACCATCCCGAGCTCGGCCTCTGGCTGCTGCGCAGCGAGGGCGACCCGGCGCACGCGCGGGAGCTCGACCGAGCGCTGCTGGGCGAGAGCTGGCTCGCCTGCGAGGTGCGCGCGCTGTTCGGCCGCGTCGCGAAGCGGCTCGAGACCTCGGCGCGCTCGTGCTTCGCGCTCGTCGACGCGGGGAGCTGCTTCGTCGGCGCGCTGGCCGAGCTCGCGCTCGCGGCCGACCGCATCTACATGCTGCGCGGCGGCGAGGCCGCCCCGGCGCTCGAGCTCGGGGCCGCCAACCGCGGCGCCTACCCGATGGGGAACGGCCTGTCGCGGCTCGAGACCCGCTTCTGGAAGGTGCCGGGCGCGCTCGCGCACGCGCTGCACGCGACCGGCCCGCTCGACGCCGAGCGCGCGCTCGAGCTCGGTCTGGTCACCGACGCGCTCGACGAGATCGACTGGGACGACGCGGTGCGGGTCGCCTGCGAGGAGCGCGCGAGCTTCTCGCCCGACGCGCTCACCGGGCTCGAGGCGAATCTGCGCTTCGCCGGTCCCGAGACGCTCGAGACGAAGATCTTCGCGCGGCTCTCCGCGTGGCAGAACTGGATCTTCCAGCGCCCGAACGCGGCCGGCCCCGACGGCGCTCTCAAGGCCTACGGTCGCCCCGAGCGCGCGAAGTTCGACTGGAAACGGACATGATCGACCTCGACGCACGCATCCCGAACAACGTCGACCTCGCCGGCGACACCAAGCTGCGACGCGCGCTCGAAGCTTGGCAGCCGGGCTTCCAGCGCTGGTGGAACGAGCGCGGGCCGGAGGGCCTGCAGCGCGACGAGATCTACCTGCGCACGGCGGTCTCCGTCGACCGCGACGGCTGGGCGCACTACGACTACGTGAAGCATGCCCGACTACCGCTGGGGCATCTTCCTGGCGCCGCCCGAGCCCGCGCGCGCGATCGCGTTCGGCGATCCGCTCGGCCGGCCCGCGTGGCAGCAGGTCCCCGGCGAGCACCGCGCGGCGCTGCGCCGGCTGATCGTCACGCAGGGCGACACCGAGCCGGCCAGCGTCGAGCAGCAGCGCCGGCTCGGCGCGCGCGCGCCGTCGCTCTACGACCTGCGCAACCTGTTGCAGGTGAACGTCGAGGAGGCGCGCCACCTGTGGGCGATGGTGTACCTCCTGTTCAGCCACTTCGGCCGCGACGGGCGCGAGGAGGCCGAGGCGCTGCTCGCGCGCGAGAGCGGCGAGCCCGATCACCCGCGCATCCTCGGCGCGTTCAATCGGCCGATCGCGACGTGGCTCGACTTCTTCTGCTTCGCCACGTTCACCGACCGCGACGGCAAGTACCAGCTCGCGTCGCTCGCCGAGTCGGGCTTCGACCCGCTCTCGCGCACCTGCCGCTTCATGCTGACCGAGGAGGCGCACCACCTGTCGGTGGGCGAGGGCGGCATCCGCCGCATCGTCGCGCGCACTGCGGAGCTCATGAAGCGCGACAAAAACGAGGACGCGCGCGCGCAGGGCGGCCTCGACCTGCCGCTGCTGCAGCGCTTCATCAACCACTGGTACAGCGAGAGCCTCGACCTGTTCGGCAGCCCCGACTCGTCGAACGCCGCGAGCTACTTCGCGACCGGCCTGAAGGGCCGCTACCAGGAGTCGAAGAGCGGTCTCTACTCCGACCACACGCTGGTCGAGGGCGCTTACCCGATCGAGAAGCCCGGCGCGCGCGGCGTCGAGACGCAGGAAGTCGCACCGCGCCGCGCGACCAACGCGATGCTCCAGGACTCCTACGTGCGCGAGTGCGAGAAGTCGCTCGGCCACTGGAACCAGGCGCTCGCCTCGGCCGGGCTCTCGCAGCGCCTCTCGCTGCCGAGCCCGCGCTTCAACCGCAAGATCGGCCCGTTCGCCGAGTCGCACTGGCTGCCGAGCGGTGCGCCCGCCGCCGACCGCGCGGCGGTGGCCGCGCATCTTCCCAACGAAGCGGACGCAGCCTGGCTCGAAGCGCTGCAGGACGGCGCAGTGCTGGCGCGCGGTCAGTGCGCGAGCTGGATCGCGGCGCCGACGCACAAGATCAACGGGCAGCCGCTCGACTTCGAGTACCTGAGGTTCGCCTGAGCTAGACGGGCTCGAGCGGGCGGTGCACTCCTGCCGGGAGCTCGAGCTCGATCGGATCGCCCGGCCGCACTTCGCCGCCGGCCAGCACGACGCTCATGATCCCCGCCTTGCGGATCAGGCTGCCGTCGGGCGCGCGATCGAGCACCGCCTTCATGAGCCCTTCCTGGATTCCGTCGAGCTGCATGCACGGGTTGCGCAGGCCGGTGATCTCGACGACGGCCGTGGCGCCCAGGCGGAGGCGCGTGCCGGTCGGCAGGCCGAGCAGGTCGACGCCGCGGGTGGTGACGTTCTCGCCCATCGCGCCGGGTGCGACGCGGAAGCCCTTGAGCGCGAGCTCGTCGAGGAGCTCCGCGTGGATCAGGTGGACCTGGCGCAGGTTGGGCGTGGTGGGATCGCGCGCGACCCGCGAGCGGTGCTTCACGGTCGTGCCCATGTGCGCGTCGCCCTCGACGCCGAGCCCTTCGAGCAGACGAATCCACAGCTGTCCCGACTTGGACATCGTGTGCGTCCGGCTGGAGTGGACCGCGGTCACTTTTCCGCCCATCGCGGCATGATCGCGGGCGCGCTGCGCGCGTCAAGCTGGCTTGCCCCATGGCCGATCGGTGCACCGTGGCGACGAGGCCGGTCTTCACCATCGAGGGAACGATTCGCGTCGAGTACCACCCCGGCGAGCGGGCGCTGGTCGGCCACTGGATCTCGCTGTGCACGCCGCAGTTCCGCGAGGCGCTCGAGCGCGCGATGGCGGCGGCGGGCCGGCTCGGCGCGGTCTCCTGGCTGGTGGACCTGACCGAGAATCCCGGCGTGCCGTCGCAGGCCGACCTCGCCTGGATCGAGTCGACCGCGGTCGCGCTCGCCAGGAAGAACGGCGTACGCGCGATCGTGAACGTGCACGGCCAGAGCAAGATCGCCAGCATGGGCTCGAAGCGCTGGTCCAAGAGCGCCACCGACGGGGGCATGTCGACCTACGACTCCGCGAGCCTGGTCGACGCGCTCCAGCTCGCCTCCGACGTCGCGGGCGGCCGGGCCGCCTAGGCCGGCAAGTCGCGCGCACCTCGCGCGCAGCGGGACGGCGGCAAGCGACAATCGCACCCGCATCAAGACAGCAGCGGACACTCCCGATGAGTGACCGGTGCCACACTTCGAGTATCTCCTCGCGGTCGGCCTGATCGTACTCAGCGTGACGTACGGCAAGGCGATCTTCCGGGTCCTGAGCCTCCGGCTCCGGGCGGAGCTCCGCCCCGAGCGGGTCGAGGCGGGCGAGGTCCCGGACGACATCCGAGCGCTGCTGGAGAAGGAGAGCCGGGGCCTGACCGGGCTGGGCTTCGAGCCGGTCGCCTTCGTGCGCACGCCCTGCGTCTTCGACGGTGTGGAAGAGCCCAGCTGGTCGCGCCTGCTGCAACACCCCAGCGAGAAGAGCTTCGCCTGGCTGGCCGTCTGGGGCTCGAGCCGGACCCGCCCCTGCGAGGTGACCTTCCACGCCCAGGCCGACGAGGGCCGCCGGGTCGAGACCCACGGCTATCTCGTGATGGACGAGCATCCCGACTGCCCGAAGCACGTCGTGATCGACGCGCAGACGGCCTCGCTCGCCGAGCACTGGGAGCGCCATCAGCGCGAGGTGGCCGCGCGCCCGGACTTCGCGCCGCGCGACGTCTCCGCCGACGAGCTCGTGGTCGAGCAGCAGCAAGCGTGGAAGTGCGCAATCCGCACCTCGATCGAGCGCGGACGCTTCGCGAGCGCCGGCGACGGCCTCGCGCGCTACAAGCTCCACCACGCGGTCGCGACCGTCGTCTCCTCGACGAAACGCGACTCGCGCAGGCGCGCCGCGGCCGCCAAGCACGAGAAGGCGCTGCTAGCGCAGGGCGCGCTCGCCGCGCCGGCGAGCGGCGAGCTCGCGTCCGGCGACGTCACGGCCGAGGTCTGGGCCCACCGCCGCCGCGAGGGCGCCGAGCGCAGCCGCCGGTCCGGCTGGGTCATGAAGCTCGGCCTGTTCGGACTCTCCGTCTGCGCGGCGGCGATCGCCTTCGGGATGCAGCTCTCGCTCGAGACCCTCGCGATCCTGTTCGGCGTGCTGCTCGTCCACGAGCTCGGGCACGCGCTCGCGATGAAGGCGTTCGGCTACCGGAACCTGCAGATCCTGTTCATCCCGCTCTTCGGCGCGGTCGCCTCGGGCAGCAAGCGCAACGTGCCACCGTGGCAGGAGATCGTGGTGCTGCTGGCGGGACCGGTGCCCGGGATCGTCGCCGGCACCGTGCTCATGTACGCGCTCGCGCCGGGCGCGTCGCCGCTCTTGGTCCAGCTGGCGTGGTCGATGCTGATCGTGAACTACCTGAACCTGCTGCCGATCATGCCGCTCGACGGCGGGCGGATCATGAACGTGGCCCTGTTCGACCGCTACCCGAACCTCCAGCTCGGCTTCACGGCGCTCTCCGGCGTCGCGCTGCTCGGGCTCGGTATGGCCCTGGAAGAGATGGTGCTGCGCGCGATCGGCATCGTAATGCTGGTCGGGCTGCACGCCCAGTGGAAGCACTCGCGGCTCCTGGCTGGCGCGCGCGCGCGCCTCGCCGTGCTCGCGCCGGCGGCGGAGCCCGCCGATCCGGTGCCGGCGCTCTACACGGAGCTGCGTCAGCCGCGCTTCGACTCGCTGAACGGAGAGAGCAAGTACCAGCTCGTGACCCAGCTCGCCGAGCGCCTGCTGCGCCGGCCGGCGAGCGCGGGTCTCGCGCTGATGTCGGTGCTCGGCTGGCTCGCGATCATGGTGCTGCCGCTCGGAATCATCCGCTACGCGCCGGTGTCGGGCGACGAGCAGGCGATGGCGAAGGCGCAGGCCGAGCGCGGCCAGCAGGTGGCCACGTGGACCGCGAAGATCGCCGCCGCCGCGACCCCGCTGGACGAGGTGCGGCTGCGACTGGCCGCAGCGCACGAGCTCTACGACGACTACGAGGTCGCGGAGGCAGCGCGCCAGCTCGAGCCTGCGCTCGGGCAGCTCGCGGCGCTCGGCGATCCGGAGCTCGCGGCCTCGGTGCTCCTGCTGCAAGGCCAGCTCGACCAGGTCACGCCCGACGGGGCGCGCGCCAGCGCCGAGGCGATCGCGCGCGCCGAGCGCCACTTGGGGCGGGCCCTCGACCTGCGCGAGCAGCGCTTCGGAGTCGAGAGCCGCGAGGTGGCCGAAGTGCTGCAGGCCTTCCCGACCGACGCATCGGCGGATCGCGTCGGCGCGCTCGTCCGCCAGCTGCGCCTGATCGGGATCTACGAGCGGGAGCTTCCGAAGCTGCCCGACGGGCACCGGCTGCTGATGCGCGCGCACGAGGCCGAGGCGCGGCTGCGCGACGCGGGCGCCGACCCCGAGCGCGCGGAGCTCGCGCTGCAGCGCGCGCAGACCGTCGCCGCGGCTGCCCCCGCCGGCGAGCGCAAGGAGCTGCAGTTCGAGGCGCTCTACGAGCTGCGCGGCTTCTACTACGCGCACGATCGCCTCGGCGACGTGCGCGCGCTGCAGGACGAGCTCGCCGCCCTCGGCGCCGAGCGCGGAGCCGAGGTCGACCGGTGCTGGCTCGACTACTGGGGCGGCGACGCCGCGGCGGCAGGCTGCTTCGCTGCCTTGCGCGCGCAGCTTCCGAAGAGCGGGGACGACGCGCTCCGCGCCAGGTCGACCGAGGTCGAGTTCACGCTCGACGAGGCGGCCGCGCTGCAGCGCACGGGCAAGGACGCCGAGGCGCGGCTTCTCCTGGAGCGCGCCCGGCGGACGTTCGAGACGAAGTTCCACCAGCAGCTCGACGCCTACCTGCGCGCCCAGCGCGACGTCCGCCCGTCCGACGACTTCGCGGGGCGCGAGGCGAGCCGCCGCCAGGCCGAGCGCGCGCGCGTGCTCGAGCCGCTGCTCGAGAAGGTCGCGGACGCCGGCTAGGTGAAGCCGCCGTGCGGCTGCTGGTAGACTGCGCCGCATGGAAATCCAAGGCACCAACGATCCCAAGTTCGCGCCCGTGCGCGAGGCGTTCGAGGACAACTTCAAGCAGGGAATCGAAGTCGGCGCGAGCGTCGCAGTGACCGTCGATGGCGCCCCGGTGGTCGACCTGTGGGCGGGTCAGGCGGTGCAGGGTGGCGCGCCCTGGCAGCGCGACACGATCGTGAACGTGTACTCGACCACGAAGACGATGGCGGCGCTCAGCGTCCTGATGTGCGCGGATCGCGGCCTGCTCGACCTCGACGCGCCGGTCGCGCGCTACTGGCCCGAGTTCGCGCAGAACGGGAAAGAGGGCGTGCTGGTCCGCCACGTGATGAGTCACAGCGCCGGGCTGCCGGGCTTCGAACCGGCGCTGCGCTCGGTCGAGGAGCTCTACGACTGGGACGGGATCGTCCGGAACCTGGCAGCGCAGAAGCCGTGGTGGACCCCCGGCGACGGCTCGGGCTACCACGCAATAACGCAGGGCTACCTGCAGGGCGAGCTCGTCCGGCGCGTGACCGGCAAGAGCATCGGCCGCTTCTTCCGCGACGAGGTCGCGGCCCCGCTCGGCGCCGACTTCCACATCGGCCTTCCGGCCGAGCACGATGGGCGAGTCGGCGAGCTCGTGCCGCCTCCGACCGGGCTCGAAGCGCCGGGAGCCGATCCCGGTTCGATCGCCAGCCGCACCATGCGGAGCTGCGCGATCACTGGCAGCGAGCCGCGCACCACGGGCTGGCGGCGCGCCGAGATCCCCGCCGGCGGCGGGATCGGCAACGCGCGCTCGGTCGCGCGCGTGCACTCGGCGCTGGCCTGCGGCGGGGCCGTCGACGGCGTGCGGCTGCTCTCGGAGGCGACCGTGAAGCGGATCCTCGAGGAGCAGTGCAGCGGAACCGACAAGGTGCTGAACGTGCCGATGCGCTTCGGCATGGGCTTCGGCCTGATCGACCCGCGCTTCCCGCTCAGCCCCAACCCGAACACGTTCTTCTGGGGCGGCTGGGGCGGATCACTCGCGATCATCGACCTCGACGCGCGCATGTCGATCGCCTACGTGATGAACAAGATGGCGGTCGAGGTGATGGGCGACTTGCGCGGCGCCATGATCGCGATGGCCGCCTACAAATCCCTGGCGGGCTAGCCTGAACCCGCTGCGGCTCTATCTCGTCGGGACCAGCTCCTGGTTCTTCGCGTTCGGCATCCACTCGGTGCTGTTCGCCTGGCTCGTCACCATGGTGCTGCACGAGTCGCCGCGCATGGTCGGGCTCGCGCAGATGGCGATGCTGGTGCCGGCCATGTTGTTCATGCTGGTCGGCGGCAGCCTCGCGGACCACTTCGGCGGGCGGCGGCTGGCGACGATCGCACAGGGGTTCGCGCTGATTCCGCCGCTCTTCCTCGCGACGGCGGTGGCGACGGGCCGGCTGCGGTTCGGAGCGCTCATCGGCTACGCGATCGCGATGGGCCTCGCGCAGGCGTTCGTGACGCCCGCGCGCGACGCGCTCCTGAACGACGTCGCCGAGACCGGGATCCAGCGCACCGTCATCCGCGCCAGCTTCGTCCAGTTCGGCGCGCAGATCCTCGGCTTCATGACCGCGACGCAGGCGGACCGGTTCGGGCCCGTGCCGCTCCTCTCGCTCCAGTTCGCCTCGCTCGCGATCGGCGCCATCGCGCTCTCGCGCGTGCGGGTCGCGCACACGCCGCGCGGCGACGATGCCCACTGGCTGCGCGACATGTTCGGCTCGGTCGTCGAGGGCACGCGCAGCGTGATGGAGTCGCGCGAGATGCGGCTCGTCGTGATCCAGAACGTCGCCATGGGCATGTGCTTCATGGGCTCGTACATCGTGACCGTGCCGCTGCTGGTGCGCGAGGTGTACGCGGGCACTGCCGCGGACCTCGGTCACATGAACACCGCGAACTCGCTCGGGCTGCTCACGACCGTCGTCGCGCTGATGCGGATCGGCGACGTGAAGCGGCGCCGCCGCGCGCTGCTGATGTCGCAGGCGGTCGGCTCGGTGGTGCTCGCGTCCGTGGGCGCTGGCTTCAGCTTCCCTGTGACTGTGGGCCTGATCTACGTCTGGGGCATGTGCGGCGGCGTCGCGATGAGCATGGCCCGCACGATCATGCAGGAGGACGCGCCGGCCGGGTCAGGCGGGTCGGGTGATGAGCTTCTTCTATTTCTCGCTGCTCGGCGCCGGCCCGCTCGGCGCGCTCGCGAGCGGTTACCTGGTGAGCTGGGTCGGCCCGGAGCTGGCGCTGGTCGCGTCGGCGAGCGTGATGCTCACCGTGCTCGCGGTCGTCGGCGTGCGGATCGTCTCGCGCGACGCCCAGCCCGAGCCGACGTGAGCGGCGAGGTCGAGCTCGCGAACGACCGCGTGCGCGTGACGGTGCTGCCCGAGCTGGGCGGGAAGATCGCCCGGCTCACCAGCCGCGCGAGCGGACGCGAGTGGCTGTGGCGCAACCCGCATCTGCCGTACCGCCGCGCCGAGCCCGGCGACTCGTACGTCGCGCTCCACGACACCGGCGGGATCGACGAGTGCTTTCCCGAGGTACACGGCGAAGTGTTCGGCCGGCCGTGGAGCGTGGTGCAGGAGGGCGCGGAGCTCGCCTTTGCTCACGGCCGAGTATCGCCTGCAACGAGGCATGCGCCTCGCGGGCACCGCGCTCGAGCTCGACTACGCGCTCGAGAATCGCTCCGAGCGCGAGCTCCCGTTCGTGTGGTGCCTGCACGCGCTGCTGGCGATCGAGCCCGGGATGAGGCTCGAGCTGCCCGGCGGTGTGGAGATCGTGCCTGGCCCCGAGACTCGCACGGCGCAGAAGCGCTTCGTCGGCCCGCTCCCCCGCGGCGACGTCGGGATCGCCACCGCGGATGGCCGCGAGGCTCTGCGTTTCCGCTTCGACCCGCGCGAGCTCCCGTTCGTCGGGCTCTGGACGAACTACGGCGGCTGGTCCGGCGCGGGGACCGCGCCCTACTTCAACCTGGCGATCGAGCCGTCGATCGGCGACGCCGACTCGCTCGCCGACGCGCGCGCGCGCGGAACCGCGGGTCGGCTCGCGCCGCGGGGGCGGCGGTCCTGGCGGGTCGCGCTCGAGGTCACTAGCCCTTGACGCAGACCACCTGGCGCAGCTCGTGCGCGATCTCGACCAGGTCCTTCTGCGCCTCCATGACCGCGTCGATCGGCTTGTAGGCGCCGGGCGTCTCGTCGATCACCTCGGCGTCCTTGCGGCACTCGACCCGCGCGGTCGCCGCCGCATGGTCCGCCACGGTGAAGCGGCGCTTCGCCTCGGCGCGCGACATGGCGCGGCCGGCGCCGTGGCTGCAGCTCTCGAAGCTGTCCGGGTTGCCCTTGCCGCGCACGATGAACGAGCGCGCGCCCATGCTGCCGGGAATGATGCCGAGGTCGCCGCGCCGCGCGCGCACGGCGCCCTTGCGAGTCACGAGTACGTCCTTCCCGAAGTGGTGCTCGCGCGCGACGTAGTTGTGGTGACACTGCACGGCTTCGTCGGTGGCCTGGAACGGCCGGATTCCCGGCGTGCGCGCCAGCGCCTCGAGCACGTGCTTCATCATCAGCTCGCGGTTGGCGAGCGCGAAGTCCTGCGCCCAGCCGACCGCCTCGACGTAGTCGTCGAAGAGCGGGCTCCCCTCCGAGAGGTACGCGAGGTCGGCGTGCGGCACGCTCAGACCTAGCCGCTCGACCTCGCGCTTGGCGAGCTCGATGAACTGCCGGCCGATCGCGTTGCCCACGCCGCGCGAGCCCGAGTGCAGCATCGCCCAGACGCGGTCCTCCAGGTCGAGGCAGATCTCGATGAAGTGGTTGCCGGTGCCGAGCGTTCCCAGGTGGACGCGCTGGTTCGTCTTCTCGAGCCGCGGATGTTTCTCGACGATCCGCGCGAAGCGCGGCGCGAGCGCCGACCAGGCTGCGTCGGCATCGCGCGGCGGCTCGCCCCACGAGCCGGTGTCGCGCCCGCCGCGCGCCTTGCGCGACATGCCGTGCGGAACCGCCTTCTCGATCTCGCGGCGCAGCGCGCGCAGCGAGTCGGGCAGGTCGCTCGCGCGAAGGCTCGTGCGCACCGCCATCATGCCGCAGCCGATGTCCACGCCGACCGCGGCCGGCACGATCGCGCCGTCGGTCGCGATCACGCTGCCGACCGTCGCGCCGATCCCGAAGTGCACGTCGGGCATGACGGCGACCCAGCGGTGGATGAACGGCAGCCGCGCCACGTTGGCGAGCTGCGCGCGCGCGGCGTCCTCGAACGGAACACCGCGCGTCCACGCCTTCACCAGCGCGCCGCCCGGCGGCTGGAACTGCTCCCAGCTGCTATCCGCGGCCAATCCAGCCGCTCCGCTTGAAGTACCAGAGCAAGCCGCCGGCGACCCCGAGCATCAGCCCCCAGGTCATGAAGTAGCCGTACTTCCACTCGAGCTCCGGCATGTGCTCGAAGTTCATTCCGTACACGCCGACGATGAAGGTGAGCGGGATGAAGATGCTGGAGAGGATCGTCAGCACCTTGATGATCTCGTTCGTGCGCTGGCTCACGCTCGAGGTGTAGATCTCAATGAGCCCCATCGCGATCTCGCGGAAGGTGTCGAGCACGTCGCTGATCTGTGTCGCGTGGTCGAGCGAGTCCCGCAGGTAGACGCGCACGGCGTCGCTCACCAGCGGGTGGTCCGCGCGCATGAGCGCGCTGACGGCGTCGCGCTGCTGGTGCACCATGCGCACCAGGGCGAGGAGCTCGCGGCGCACGCGGTGGATCTCCTGGAGGTCGGCGTGGCGCGGCCGCGCGCTGACCCGGTCCTCGAGCGTCTCGAGCTGGCCACCCAGCGCCTCGACGACCGGGTAGTAGCCGTCGATCAAGACGTCGATCAGCGCGTACGCGAGATAGTCCGCGCCCATCGTGCGCACCAGAGTGCCGCGGCGCAGCCGCTCGCGCACGGGCTCGAACACGTCGCGCTCGCCCTCGTGGAAGCTGATCACGGCGGTCTTGGTGAACGCGAGGCTGACCTGCTCGAGGTCGTACGCGTGGGTGTCGCGCGGACACGCCTGCCGGCAGATCACGAGCTCGACGTCGCCGTAGGCCTCGGCCTTGGGGCGCTGGCCGATGTTCACGATGTCGGCGAGCGCGAGCGGGTGGATCGCGAAGAGCTGCGCGATCGCGCGCAGCGCGGCTTCGTCGCCGAGCCCTTCGACCTCGAGCCAGGCGACCTGTCCCGGCACCAGCAGTCCCGGCAGCTCGTCGACCCGCACGTCGGCGCGTTCGAGGAGCTGTTCCTTGTCGTAGCGGATCAGCTTGAGCCGGGTCGTCCCCGCGGGGAAGACGAGCGTGCCCGGCGCCGCGCCGATCGGCGGCCGCCGCCGTCTCCGCTTGCTCTGGCGCGCCTCGGTCGCGATCTCTGGTCCTCCGGTGGCGCGCAGCGTAGCACTGGCGCCCGGCGCTAGGGCCGGAAGGCCGGCCCTTTGATCTCCTTCAATCCGCCTTCCTGCAGGCTCTTGACCTGGACGTAGCCCTGCGGGAGGCGGCGTACGAAGCTCCACCAGTAGCCCTCGGGGTCCTTCAGGAAGAAGCCGCGCACTCCCCAGCTCTTGTTCTCCGGTGGCTGCACGTCGACGCCCGCGGCGCGCACGCGCGCGTGGACGGCGTCCACGTCGTCGACGAACACGACCACGCCGCCGTCCGGTCGGCGGCCGAGCTTCTCCCAGTAGCCGGGCTCGTGGCCGTTGAACCAGAACTCGAAGTCGCCGACGTACAGCTCGGCCTGGCGCACGAGGCCGTCGCGGTCGACGTAGCGCGCGCGCTCCTCGAAGCCCAGGACGCGGGTGAGCCACTCGATCGTCGCGGCGCCGTCCTCGTAATGGTGCGACGGAACGATGGCGCTGAACCGGTACTTCGCGTCGGCCATGAGGTCGTCTCCTTCGACCGCGAGCGCAACACGCTCACGCCGTCGTTCGAGATAGTAGACTCGCGCGAGTGCAGGGTCACAAGCCCAAAGTCTGGGGCCGGCGCAGCTCGCTGAACGTGCAGAAGGTGATGTGGGCGCTCGGCGAGCTCGGGCTCGGCCACGAGCACGTGGACGCCGGCGGCCGCTTCGGCGGGCTCGACACCGCCGAGTTTCGGGCCATGAACCCGAACGGCCGCGTGCCCGTGCTCGTCGACAGTGACTCGGTGCTCTGGGAGTCGCACGCGATCGTGCGCTACCTCGCGGCGCGGTACGGCGCGGGCACGCTCTGGGCGGACGACCCGGCCCAGCGCTCCCTCGCCGACCGCTGGATGGACTGGGCACAAGCGTCCTGGCAGCCCGACTTCATGGCCATCTTCTGGGGTTACTGGCGCACGCCGGAGCCGCGGCGCGACGTGCGCCAGATCGAGTCCGCGCGCCGCGCCTGCGTCGGCCACCTGGCGATCCTCGACGCGCACCTCGCCGCAAACGACTTCATCGCGGGCCGCGCGTTCACGATGGGAGACATCCCGCTCGGCACCGGCTTCTACCGCTACTTCGAGATGGGCCTCCCGACGCCCGAGGTGCCGAACGTGCGCGCCTGGTACCTTCGGCTGTGTGAGCGCCGCGCGTACCGCGAGCACGTCATGATCTCGTTCGAAGAGCTGCGCGGCAGACTCGCGTTCTGATGATCGAGGTCTGGTACGAGTTCGCCAGCACGTACTCGCACGTGACGGTGCAGAGAGTGGAGGCGCTCGCGGCGCGCGAGGGCGTCGAGCTCGCGTGGCGCGTGTTCCTGCTGGGGCCGATCTTCGGCGCGCAGGGCTGGAACGACTCGCCGTTCAACATCTATCCGGCCAAAGGCGCGTACATGTGGCGCGACCTCGAGCGCCGCTGCGCGCAGTTCGGGATTCCGTTCCGGCGGCCCTCCCAGTTCCCGCGCAACGGCCTGCTGGCGGCGCGCGCGGCGCTCGTCGCGGAAGAGGAGCCGTGGATCGGCCGCTTCGTTCGCTCCGTGTACCACGCGAACTTCGTCGACGACCTGGACATCACCGACCCGGCGCGCGTGCGCGCGCTGCTGGCGGCGGCGGGCTGCGCCGACCCCGAGGCCCTGCTCGCGCGCGCGAGCTCGGCCGAGAACAAGGAGCACCTGCGCACGCGCAACCACGCGGCGGTCGCGCACGGAATCTTCGGCGCACCGAGCTTCGTCGTCGGCGACGAGCTGTTCTGGGGCGACGATCGCCTGGAGGATGCCCTGGCATGGAGCAAGCGAGCCTGAACTCCGCGGAGCTGATCCGGCCGATCGTGGCGCTGGTCGCGTTGACCGGCGTCGTCTGGGCGCTGATGGTCGTCGTGCGGAACACCGCCGTGTTCCGCGGCGCGGCGTCGATCGGCTACTACCGCGGCTACACCGGCAACGCGCCGCCGGAGTGGATCGAGCGCCCGGCGCGGGCGTTCATGAACCTGCTCGAAGTCCCCGTGCTCTTCTACCTGGTCTGCCTGCTGATGCTCGTCACGCAGCGCTTCGACTCGACGCAGGTCGCCCTCGCGTGGACCTTCGTCGCGATCCGCGCCGCCCACGCCGCGATCCACATCGGCTGGAACGACGTGCGGGTGCGCTTCGCCGCCTACCTCGCGGGCTGCCTGGTGCTCGCCGCGCTCTGGATGCGCTTCGCCCTCGGCCTCGCGTAGACTGGAGGCGAATCCAAAGGAGTCCGCGATGAAGGTCGGTCTGATTCCCGTGAACATCGGCGTATCCGGTCTCGAGCCCATGCTGGCGCTGGCCGAGAAGGCCGAGCAGGTCGGCATCGAGTCGCTCTGGACGTTCGAGCACGTCGTCGTGCCCGTCGACTACAAGTCGAAGTACCCGTACAGCGCCGATGGCAAGATGGGCGTCACGCCCGAGACGAACTTCATCGACCCGCTGGTCGCGCTGACGGCGATCGCCGCGCGCACGAAGCGGGTCCGGCTCGGCACTGGCGTCAACATCCTGCCGCAGACGAACCCGCTCTACATGGCGAAGCAGGCCGCGAGCCTCGACCTCGTCTCGAACGGCCGCTTCATGCTGGGCGTGGGCGTCGGCTGGTTGCGCGAGGAGTTCGACGCCCTCGGCGTTCCCTACGAGCGGCGCGGCGCGCGCTTCGACGACTACGTGGTGGCGATGCGCAAGGCGTGGAAGGGCGACGTGGTCGAGCACGACAGCGAGTTCGTGCACTGGCACGGCTTCAAGACGTATCCGATCCCGGTGCAGAAGAGCCGCGGGCAGAACGCCGTGCCGATCGTCGTCGGCGGCTCGAAGGGCAAGGCGTTCGACCGGGTCGCGAAATACGGCGACGGCTGGTACGCGCCGACCGCCGCGGTGGGCCAGCTCGAGCCGCTCGTGAAGCAGCTCCACGCCGCCTGCGCCAAGGTCGGCCGCGACCCGAAGACGGTCGAGATCTCGTGCATGTGGATCCCGGCCGCGGAGAACATGGACGCCGTGAAGCGCTACCGCGACCTCGGCGTGTCGCGCTTGATCGTGCCCGTGATGGCGCTGGGCGGACCGCCGGCGGACGCGCTCGACAAGTTCGCGAACGAGTGGCTCGCGAAGCTCAGCTGAGCTCGAGACCGGGCCGATAGGGTCGTGCGGAGGTACGGCCCATGCGCAGCGCGCTCGTCGTCGCGATCGTGTCCCTCACGCTCGGTAGCAGTGTCCTGGCTCACGCCGGAGGGGGCCTCGACGACTTCCTCGCACGGGTGAACGTCCAGGCGCGCGCCGATCTCGGCGCGTTCGCGGCGAAGGTCAGCGCGCAGTTCGAGATCCCCGAGGCGCAGGTGCGGGTGGTGCTGTCCGCGGTCTCCGACCCGGCAGATGCGTTCATGGTGTTCCAGATCGGGCAGTACTGTCACCGCTCGAGCGACGACGTCCTCGCCGTCTACCGGTCGCAGAAGGGCAAGGGCTGGGGCGTCATGGCCAAGCAGCTCGGCATCAAGCCCGGCTCGGCGGAGTTCCACGCCCTGAAGAGCGGCAACCTGTACTTCACGGGCGTGCCGCGCAACGTCCCGGCCAGTCCCGCCAGGGGACACGGCAGCAGCAACGGCAAGGGGCACGGCAAGTCCTGAACCGTCGCGCGGTGGGGTAACCTCGGCGCATGCGAACCCCCCTGTGCGACGCGCTCGGGATCGAACACCCGATCGTGTCGGCCCCGATGGGCCCGGACCTGGCGGGGCCGGAGCTCGTCGCGGCGGTCAGCGGCGCCGGCGGGCTCGGAATCCTGCAGGCGCAGTTCGCGCCGCCGGCTGCGCTGCGCGAGCAGATCCGCGAGATCCGCTCGCGCACCGCGAAGCCGTTCGGCGTGAGCGCGATCCTGCACTTCCCTTGCGACCCGCTCGTCGAGGTCTGCCTCGAGGAGCGCGTGCCGGTGCTGTGGTTCTTCTGGGGCGACCCCGCGAAGTACGTCGCGCCCGCACACGCGGCGGGGACGAAGGTGTTCCACCAGTGCGGCTCGGTCGCGGAAGCTCGGAGCGCGGCGCGCGCGGGGGTCGACGTCGTGGTCGCGCAGGGCTCCGAAGCCGGCGGCCACGTGCGCGGAACGGTGTCGACCCTGGTGCTGGTGCCCCGCGTGGTCGACGCCGTGGCGCCCACGCCCGTGATCGCGTCGGGCGGGATCGCCGACGGGCGCGGCCTGGTCGCGGTGCTGGCGCTCGGCGCGCAAGCGGGCGTACTGGGCACGCGCTTCCTGGCCAGCCAAGAGTCGCGCGCCCATCCGCGCTACAAGGAGCTGCTGGTCCAGGCGACCGAGCAGGACACCGCGCTCACGACGCTCTTCGGTGTCGGCTGGCCGCACGCGCCTCACCGCGCGCTGCGCACCCCGTTCGTCGAGAAGTGGCTCGGCGACGAGGCACGCGGGCAGGTCGGCCGGCCCGACGACCCCGTCGTCGGCCGGACCGTGGTGGCCGGCCGCGACTTGGAGGTGCGCGAGTTCGTGTGCTTCCCGCCCAACCGCGACGCCAGTGGCGACGTCGAGTCGATGGGCATGCTCGCGGGTCAGTGCGTCGGTGCGATCGATTCGATCAAGCCCGCCGCCGAGATCGTCCGCGAGATCGCCGCGGAGGCGCAGCGGCTCGAGCGTCGACTGAACGAGACCCGGCTCTAGGACGTGCCGGGCGCCGTGCGGCTCTCCATCTCGGAAGTCGTCACGGGTGCATTCGCCGAGGCACGGACTCATTGGCGAGCCCTGTTGCGTGCCCTGATTGTGCCGGCTTCGCTGTTGTCGCTACTCGACGTTGCGGCGGATTCATTGACCGACTTGCCCTGGGTCTATGCGATCTGGGGCATCCGAATCAGCTTCCAGGCAATGTTCGCGATCGCGTGCCATCGAATCGTGCTGCTCGGCGAGGGATCACTCGAAAATCGCTGGGGCGTGTACTGGAGCGCTCGCGAGAGGCGGTTTGCTCTCTGGCTCATCTTGCTCTCTCTCTTCCTCTTGGGATTGTCGCCCGCGGTGTCGTTTCTCGTGGCGAGAGAGATGATGGGCACGCTCTTCGTGCTCTTGGTGGTACTGGGCTTCGTCACCCTCTACGCGCTGCCCCGCGCGAGCCTGATGCTTCCGGCGATCGCCGTCGGCCAGGATCGGAGCGTCGAGTCCGCCTGGGCGCTCTCGCGGGGTAACGGCTGGCGCCTCGCGATCGCCGTGACACTTCCTGGAGTTCTCGTGTCGGCGCTCCGCAGTCTCTGGG
This sequence comes from uncultured delta proteobacterium, assembly GCA_963707945.1. Classification (GTDB taxonomy): domain Bacteria; phylum Myxococcota_A; class UBA9160; order SZUA-336; family SZUA-336; genus VGRW01. The sequence goes on along the minus strand of CAVPRM010000002.1, from coordinate 2,356,923 downwards.
GCTGGACCGTCGGAGAGCAGCACGGAGCGCTCGTCTCGATCGCGACCGCGCTGTGGCTCTGCCTCTTCAGCGCCGTCGAAGTCGCGGCGCTGTCGGTCGCATTCCGCATCCTCTCGGCGGCAGAGACGGTTCAGGGCGCGGCGGACGCAGGCGCGGGCGCGACGTCCGCGTCCGAGTCGTCGAGCGTCAGCACGTAGGCGCTGATCGCGCCCAGCATCGCGATGAGGGCGACCCAGGCCCTCCAGTCCTTGTGGAGACCCTTGCGGCGGCTCGTCTGCGCGTGGTGCGCGTGCTGCGGGGGGAGTCGATCGCTCATCGCGGCGAGTCTGCCATAATCGGCGTGCCGACTGGGAGGGCGCGATGTACCGGCAGATTCGCGTGGAGCCGCTGGCGGGCGTGATCGGAGCCGAGGTTTCCGGGCTCGACCTGCGCAAGCCCCTCGACGCCGAGGCGATCGACGAGATCCGCCGCGCGTGGCTCGCGCACCAGGTGTTGTTCTTTCGCGACCAGCCGCTCACGGTCGACGAGCACAAGGCGTTCGCGCGGCGGTTCGGCGAGCTGCACATCCACCCGGTGCTGCAGCAGATGGCCGGTCAGGGCCACCCCGAGATCGTGGTGCTGGAGAGCGACGCGCGCCGGCCGGTGGTCGCGGACCGCTGGCACAGCGACGTGACGTTCGAACGCGAGCCGCCGCTAGGCTCGATCCTGCGCGCGGTCGCGGTGCCCGACGCGGGCGGCGACACCATGTGGGCCAGCATGACCGCGGCCTACGACGCGCTCTCGGAGCCGATGAAGGGTGTGCTCGCGACGCTGCGCGCGATCCACAGCGGCGCCGCCTTCCGCAGACGCGCGACCGAGAAGCAGACCGAGGCGCTGGCGCAGAACGAGACGACGACGCACCCGGTGATCCGCACCCACCCCGAGACCGGGCGCAAGGCGATCTTCGTGAACTCCGCGTTCACGCGCGGGATCGAAGGCATGAAGGCGCGCGAGGGCGAGGCGCTGCTCGCATTCCTGTACGAGCACGTCGCCTCGCCAGAGTTCTCGTGCCGCTTCCGCTGGCGGAAGGACTCGATCGCAATGTGGGACAACCGCTGTACTCAACACCGGGTGGTGGCGGACAACCTGTCCGCCTACCGGCGGATGGAGCGGGTGACCCTGATCGGCGATCGGCCCTTCTGAGCCGCGCGTGCTAGACCGCGCGTCCGCGCAGCGCGAGCCCTCCGAGCACCAGACCCACCAAAGCGAACGCCGCAGGCTCCGGGACCAGCGTGAGGGTGCCGCGAATCTCCCCGCTGCCCGCGAACGAGGTGTGGATGTTGAAGTAGGTCGCCCCTGTGGCCAGACCGTTCAACAGCGCCGTCATGGCTCCGGCCACGTCGACGTTTGCGGTGACGAAGGCCGGGTTGTAGCTCGAGGCCGCCGTCAGGTCGAACGTCTGGTCATAGCTGCCCGCGGTCACTCCAGTCGGAAAGCCGGGGAAGCTGGGCGTCGTCGTGGCAACGCCGGCGTTGGGATTCGGGGATACGACGCAGCAATGGATGTGGGCGATCGTCGTGGTTCCGGTGAGCCCCGAGAAGGTCGACTGGATGCGCATGGTCGACAGATCGGTGTCGATCGTGACCAGAGCTGTACCGGTGCCCAGGCTGGAAACCGGCGGCGACTCGTTGGCTCCAGCGAGAGTTGCGGAGTACACGAGCGAGATCGCCGACGCGGGCGTGCTCGCGAGACCCGCCAGCAAAAGCACTGCGAAGACTGCGATGCGCTTCATGATGCATTCCCTCCTGATCCGCATACGTTGCGGAACGCAAGCCAGATTGACGTGCCGCGCAGTTTTCATGCGTGGCGCGGATCACCGAGGGAACGAACTCGCAAGAATCACGCCGGCTGGGCGAACGTGATGCGGTTCCCGTCGGCGTCGAGCGCGCTGAACTGGCGCATGCCGAAGGGCTTGGTCTCGAGCGGCTCTTTCGGATGGATCACGCCCTGCTTCTCGAGCTCCGCGTAGAGCGCGTCGACGCCGCTCACCGCGATCCGGAACGTGACGGGAGCCAGCGCGGGCGCGCTGCCATCGAGGTGGACCTCGATCGGGCCGCGGCCCACGCCCGCGCAGGGGCCGTACTCGAAGCGCGGCTCGAAGCCGAGCCGATCGCGGTAGAAGGCGATGGCCTTTTGTACATCGCGCACGGGAACGACGGGAATTGCAGCGTGCAGAGTGGGGGCAGATGCCGAAAAGATACGCAGCCTCACTCCGAAGGGGGCACCTCGCGCGGGGCCAGGCTGCGGAAGCTGTCGCCGCCGACCGCCGACTCCTCGGCGATCTTCTCGAGCAGCGCGTCGCCCCCTGCGGCTTTGACGAGCTCCTTCATCACCGCGGGCACGTTGTAGCCGGCGGGCATCGTCGGCGCGTTTCGCTGTTTGCGCGCCAGCGCGGCGTCGACGAGGGGGGCCAAGCGCGACGCCTTCTCATCGCGCTGCTTCTGGTCGCGGTCCTTGAACTCCGGCAGGATCTCGCGGCCGAACAGCTCGATGGACTCCATGATGTGCTCGTGCCGGTTCTTGCCGGCCTGCAGCACGAAGATCAGCTGGTCGACGCCGGCCGCCTCGAAGCGGCGCAGGTAGCCGCGCAGCTGGTCGGGCGTGCCGACCGCTCCGCGCAGCGCCGAGGTCTCGCCCTGCGCGACCTTGGCGCCGAGCTCCTGGCGCTCGTTGATCGCGACCTCCGAGTTGAACCCGCGCTCGTGGCGCTTGGTCTGGAAGTCCTTCCACAGGTCGGTCGTGCCCGGGACGTGGTTCCCGAACGCGGCGTAGAACGCGAGCGAGTAGCCGAAGAAGTTCCCGCCCTCGAGCCCGCGGCGGATCGCCTCGCGCTCGTCCTTGTGCACCATCATCGGCGTCACGCAGGCGACGTCGGTGTTCACGAGCTCGCCGATCGGCGTGCACTTCGCGAGCCGCTTCTCGTGCGCCTCGGTCCAGCCGCGCGCCTCCTCGGGGTCGATGAACGCGAAGGTGAGCGAGCCGAGCCCCAACTCGGCCGCCAGCATGATCGTGTCGCGCCGCGAGCACGCGACCCAGAGCGGCGGGTGCGGGCGCTGGAACGGCTTCGGCACCACGTTGCGCGGCGGCATCTTGACCCACTTGCCGTCGACGCCACCGAACGGTGTCTCGGTCAGGCAGCGCACCGCGACCTCGAGCCCCTCGCGCCACTGGTCGCGCTTCAGGAACGGGTCGACGTTGAAGCCGCCCATCTCGCCGGTCGTCGCCGACTCGCCCGAGCCGAACTCGACCCGCCCGCCCGAGACGAGGTCGAGCGTGGCCACGCGCTCGGCCGTGCGCGCCGGGTGGTTGTAGAGCGGCGAGGTCTGGATGATCCCGTGGCCCAGCCGGATGTTCTTCGTGCGCTGGCTGGCCGCCGCCAGGAACACCTCGGGCGCCGACGAGTGCGAGTACTCCTCGAGGAAGTGGTGCTCGACCTCCCACACGTACTCGATGCCCAGGCGGTCCGCGAGCGCTACTTGCTCGAGCGCGTCCTGCATGAGCCGGTACTCGTCGCCTTCCTCCCACGGTCGCGGAAGCTGGTGCTCGTAGAAGATTCCGAAACGCATCGCCGTTCTCCCTCTGGCGGCATTCTATCAAGCTTCGCCTTCGCGCCGCCGATCCCGAGTCGCGTATGGGCAAGACGAAGGGCAGCACGGTCCTGACCCCGGTCAAGCTTCTGCGCGGCCGCCGCGCGGAGGCGCTCGGGGCTCTGGCTCCCGAGCTGCACCACTACCTGGATGAGCGGATCGTGGTGGCGTCCTGGTACCCCGAGGGCGACGTGATCGCCCTGGTCAAGGCGTGCGCCGCCATCCTGCCGATCCCCGGCGACATCTACGAGACGATGGGCGCGGCCGGCGCAAAGGGTCACCTGGAGGGGATCTACGCGCACCTCCTGGGGCGGGACCTGAACGCGCGCGCGCACACCTTGTGGAAGACGCAGCACGACAGCGGCGAGCTGTCGGTCAGTGCCACCACGCCGGACTCCGCCACCTACACCCTCTCCGGCTGGGATCACGCCTCGCGCGAATACTGCCAGCTGCTCGGCGCGTACTTCGTCGAGGTGCATCGACTCGACGGCGCCGCCGAGCCTTCCGTCGTCCACCCGCGGTGCCGCGCGAGCGGGGCCGAGGCCTGCGTCTGGACCGTGCGCTGGCGGCTGTCCTGAGGCTACGTTTCGTGCTGGTGAGACCCGAGTTCCTGCCCAAGCACGACGTGATGAGCGCGTGGACGCGCGCGCTCGAGGCGGGCTCGATCGCCGCGGCGGTCGCGCTGGTCGCACTGAACGCCGCGCGCTTCGCGGCCGAGCCGCGGCTCTTCGCCTGGTGGCTGCCGCTCGCGCTCGCCGCAGGCGTGCTCGCGGCGGACTTCGCCTCGGGGATCGTGCACTGGACCGCCGACAGCTGGGGCCGCGAGTCGCTGCCGGTCGTCGGGATCCGCTTCCTGCGCCCGTTCCGGATCCACCACGTGAACCCCGACGACCTGTGCGAGCGCGACTTCGTCGACTGCAACGGCGACGTGGCGCTGCTCGTCTGTCCGCTCCTGCTCGGATCGTGGCTGGTGCCGCTCGAGTCGGAGCTCCTCGGGGCGACCAGCGTGTTCACCGCGGCTTTCGGCGCGGCCACCTTGCCGACGAACCAGGTGCACCAGTGGGCTCACATGCTGCGCCCGCCGCGCTTCGTCGCGTGGCTGCAGCGACGCGGCTGGATCCTCTCGCGCGCCGCCCACCAGCGGCACCACGCACCGCCGTACACCGCCAGCTACTGCATCACGACCGGCTGGTGCAATCGCGCGCTCGATCGACTCGGCTTCTTCCGCGCCGCGGAGCGCGCGATCACGCGTCTCACCGGGCTGGTCCCGCGCGACGACGAGCGCGACTACGTGGCGCGCCGCGCGCGATGAGCGAGTCCACCACCCGTCTCGGCTCGGGCTGGCTCTCGGGCGTGCTCGCGACGGCGCTCGGAGCGCTCGGCCTCGGGGCGGTGCTCTGCTTCCACTACCCGAGCCTGCTGACCATGCCGGAGATCCGGGCGCTCTACCCGGTCCCGTTCGTGCGCGCGCTGCTCCATCTGGTGCTGGTGAGCGCGTTCCTGCTCGGCGTCCTGTCCGTCTGCCTGCGCCGCTCCAAGCGCCTGGGCATGGCGGGGATCGCGCTCACCTTGCTGGCCGCGCTGCTCGGCGGCTCGCGCGTGCCGCTCGACGGCGAGCTCCGCGACGGGCCGTTCCTCGGGCTCGACTGGTCGCTCTTGAACCTGATCGCGTATTGCCTGGTGTTCGTGCCGCTCGAGCGCCTGTTCGCGCGGCTGCCCGAGCAGCACGTCTTCCGGCGCGAGTGGCGCACCGACCTGTCGTACTTCTTCGTCAGCACCCTGTTCGTGCAGGTGATCACCTTGCTCACCCTGCGCCCCGCGATGGTGCTGTTTGACTGGGCGGCGAGCCGGTCGCTGCAGGAGCTCGTGCGCGCGCAGCCGTTCGTCCTGCAGTTCGTCGAGATCCTGCTCCTGACCGACCTGACACAGTACTGGGTACACCGGGCGTTCCACCGCGTGCCCTGGCTGTGGCGCTTCCACCGGATCCACCACTCCGCGCAGGCGATGGACTGGCTGGCGGGCTCGCGGCTGCACCTGGTCGACGTGGCGGTGACGCGCGGCCTGTCCTACGTGCCCATCTATGTGCTCGGCTTCGCCGAGGCGCCGCTCTACGCCTACGTCGTGTTCGTCTCGATCCAGGCGACCTTCATCCACGCGAACCTGCGTTTCGAGCTGGCGGCGCTGCGCGGCGTGCTGGCGACGCCGCAGTTCCATCACTGGCACCACGGCGCCGATGCAGAGGCCGTGGACGTGAACTTCGCCGTGCATCTGCCGCTGCTCGACCGGCTGTTCGGCACCTATCACCTGCCGCGCGGCCGCTGGCCGTCGGCGTACGGTCTGGCCGGGGGCGCGCGCGTGCCCGGCGGCTGGCTGCACCAGCTCGTCGAGCCGCTGCGCGCGGAGAGCCGGTCGTGAAGACGCTCGGGCGCGCGCTCGGAACGGTCTCGCTGCTGGCCCTGGTCGCCCTGGTCGGGCTCGGAGTCGCCGTGGCGCTGAACCTGCGGACCTACGCGCGGCTCGCGCACGAAGAGCCGGTCGCCGAGCTCTCGTTCGAGGCGCGCGGGCCGCAGCGCTGGCGGGCGACGCTCACCACCGTGTCCGATCTCTCCAAGCGCAGCTTCGATCTCGCCGGCGACGAGTGGCAGCTCGACGCGCGCGTGCTCAAGTGGCGCGGCTGGGCCAACGTGCTGGGACTCGACGCGCGCTACCGGCTCGAGCGCGTCTCCGGCCGCTACCGCGACATCGCGCAGGAGCGCAGCGCGCCGCGCAGCGTGTACGCGCTCGGCGAAGAGCCCGCTCTCGACCTCTGGTCGCTCGCGAGCCAGTACCCCGATTGGCTCCCTTTCGTCGACGCCGTCTACGGGAGCGCGACCTACTTGCCGATGGCCGAAGGCGCGACTTACGAGGTTTCGCTGACTCAGTCGGGGCTGATCGCCCGCCCGCAGAACGCGGCGGCGAGGGCGGCGAGCGGCCCAAGTCGCTGAAAAGAGCCATCGGCAGCCTCGCTACTCCTGCTGGCACTGCCAGTACTCACTCCGCCGGGAGCGCGGCGGGTGCTACCTCGCGCCGGCCGCTGATCTCCGCGCCCGCGTCGCGCGGCAGCGGCAGGAAGAACAGCAGCGCGAGAAGGCTGATCGCGGCGATCGCGAAGTAGGCCGGTGCGAAGTCGTCGGGGCCGAGCTCCTCGCGCCGCGTGGTAGAGCAGGGTCGCGTGCAGCAAGAGCGCGCCCGAGCCCGACGCCGAACGAGAGCGAGAGCTGCTGCGCGACGCTCGACAAGGTCGTCGCGCGGCTCATCAGCGGCTGCGTCGATCTCCGCGTAGGCCAGCGTGTTCAGGCTGGTGAACTGGAGCGAGCGGAAGAAGCCGCCCACGAGCAGGACGCCGATGATCAGCGCGTGCGGCGTCGATGGGTCGGAAGAACCCGTAGGCCGCCATCGAGACCGCACACACGGCGGTGTTCAGCGAGCAGCACGCGTCGGAAGCCGAGCGCGCGCAGGATCGGCGCGGCGCCGTGATCTTCATCGTGATCGCGCCCGCCGCGCCCGCGAACGTGATCATGCCCGAGGCGAACGGCGACAGCCCGAAGCCGAGCTGCAGCATGAGCGGCGTCAGGAACGGCAGCGCGCCGATCCCCATGCGGAACACGAAGCCGCCGACCACCGACGCGCGGAACGTGCGCACGCGGAACAGCGCGATGTCGAGGATCGGCGCGATCACGCGGCGCGCGTGCCAGCGCGTAGAGCGCGAGCAGCACGCACGCCGCCGCGATCAGCGCCGGCGACCCACTCGTCCGGCAGGATCCCGCGCCCGACGTTCTCGAAGCCGAACATCGTGCCCGCGAGGCCGAGGCTCACGATCCCGAAGCCCACGCGCGTCGAGCGGCTCCTCGCGCGGCTCGCGCACGTTCGGGATGAAGCGCAGCGCGAGCGCGAGCCCGAGGATCGCCGATCGGGATGTTGATCAGGAAGATCCAGCGCCACGAGAAGTAGGTGACGATGAAGCCGCCGAGCGGCGGGCCGATCACCGGGCCGATCAGCGCGGGCACCGTCAGGTAGGCCATCGCCGAGACGAGCTCGGCCTTCGGGATCGTGCGCAGCACCACGAGCCGCCCGACCGGCACCATCATCGCGCCGCCCATGCCCTGCACGATCGCGCGCGAGCACGAGCTGCGGCAGCGAGCTCGACCAGCGAGCAGCCGATCGAGCCGAGCGTGAACACCACGATCGCCGACGTGAACACGGTGCGCGCGCCGAGCCGGTCCGCGAGCCAGCCCGAGAGCGGCAGGAAGATGCCGAGCGAGAGCAGGTAGCAGGTGATCGCCAGGTTCAGCCGCAGCGGGCTCTCGCCGAAGTCGCGCGCGATCGTCGGCAGCGCCGTCGCGATCACCGTCGCGTCCATGTTCTCCATGAACAGCGCGCAGGCGACGATCATCGGGACCAGGTAGCGCGGCGGACGAAACGCGAAGCGCATGGGTGCTAGAAGACCGTGTAACCGCCGTCGACCACGAGCTGGTCGCCGGTGTGGAAGGTGAGCGACGGATCGCACAGGTAGGCGCCCACCGTCTCGAACTCGCTCGGCTCGGCCCAGCGCCGGACCGGAGTCCGGCCGGTGATGACGGTGCGGAACTTCTCGTTCTCGTAGCCGGCCGCGGCCATCTCGGTGATCGTCCAGCCGGGCAGGATCGCGTTCACGCGGATCTTGTGGCGCGCGAGCTCGACGGCGAGCGCGCGCACCAGCCCGAGCACCCCCGTCTTCGCGCTCGCGTAGGCGTGGTTGCGCTGGGCGCCGTGGATCGCCGAGGTCGACGACACCGCGACCAGCGCGCCGCCGTCGCCGCGCTCGATCATGTGTCGCGCCACCTCGCGGAAGGTGAGGAACAGGCCGTCGAGGCTGACCCGCGTGACGCGCCGCCAGTCGTCGAGCGTGACCTCGGTGAGCGTCTTCTGGTAGCCGGGCGCGCCGGCCGAGGCGACGCACGCGTCGATTCGGCCGAGCTCCGCGAGCGTCGCGCGCGTCGCCGCGACGATCTCGGCCTCCTCGCCCACGTCGCAGACGAAGCCGCGCGCGCGGACGCCGTGTTCGGCGAGCCGCTCGCACGCCTCGGCGTTGCGGTCGGCGCGCCGGCCCCACACGGCGATATCGGCACCCGCCTTCGCGCAGCCTTCGGCCATCCCCAGGCCGATCCCGGAGTTCCCTCCGGTCACGACCACCACCTTCCCGCGCAGATCCGTGCCCACGCGAGCCACGATACGCGAGATCCGATTTCGGCGTTAACTCGAGCGCACCAGGGGCCGAAGCGTCCTTCGGCGGGGAGGCAGCGGCGCATGGCGGTTCCGTCCATCAAAGGCACGGCGTACAGCTCGGTTCACGACGACCTGCACCGGATGATCGACGAAGGCGTGCTCTCGCGCGACGTGCTCGAGGCGGAGCTCTCGCGCGAGGAGCTCGACGTGTTCGACTCGAAGGTGCTCGCGACGCGCTGGTACCCGATCGACACCTACCGCAAGCTCCTGGCGACGATGGCGCGCACGGATGCGAAGGGGAACAGCGTCGACGCCTATCTGTTCGATCGCGGCTGGCGCGCGGCCGAGCGGCTGAAGGAGGCCGGCATCTACCGCCAGCTCGGCGCCGACGAACGCAGCACCAAGAGCTGGGGTGCGCGGGTGGCGCAGCTCGTCGGCGGCATCTCCGGACTGCTCTACAACTTCACCCGCTGGAGCGTCGAGGAGACCACCAACCCGGACGCCTTCCAGATCGTGGTCGAAGACGCCAAGGACTTCGCCGACGAGTGCCGCTGGACCGCCCAGGGGTTCGTCGCCTATGCCGCGACGCTTCTGGCCAATGCGCCTGTGAAGATCAACAGCGCGCGCCCGACACCGGATCGGATCGTCTACAGCGTGCGCCGCGGCTAGAGCTTCGCCTGCGCGCTCGCCAGCCAGGCGAGCTCCGCGCGCACGCTCGGCCGCGCGCCCACTCGCGCGAGCCACGCCGCTAGGTTTACGAGCGCTGGATCCGGCGCGGCGCCGAGCGACGTCCCAATCAGGTTCGTGACGAAGTAGGCGATGTCGGCGACGGTGAAGTCGCCGCACAGGTACTCCCGCTCCGCGAGCTTGCCGTCGAGCTCGCGCTGGATCCCGGCGATCGACGCGCGCGCAGCGCGTATCTTCTCCGCGTCGCGCTCGGCGTCGGGCTTGTAGAAGATCTCCTGGATCAGCGCCCACACGTGCGGGAACAGGATCTCGTCCGACGCGGCCTCGGCCTGACGGCAGCGCGCGCGCTCGGCCGGGTCCTTCGGATAGAGCCGCGGCTCGGGATAGCGGTCCTCGAGATACTCGAGGATGATCGTCGAGTCGTAGATGGCCAGCGCCCCGTCGATCAGGATCGGCACCTGCGCCTTCGGGTTCAGCGCGAGCACCTCCGGCAGCTTCGGCTCGTAGCCTTTCTCGCGGCTGAAGGCGACGTCGATGCGCTCGTAGGGAAGGCGCTTCTCGTCGAGCGCGATCCGCACCTTGCTCGAGAACAGGGAGAGGGGGCCGGAGTAGAGCTTCATGCCCGCAGGTGTACACGCTCCCGCCACGCGCCGTCAGGGCCAGTTCAGACCGGCGCGCCGGGGCCAGGTGTGCGCCGGGTCGGCACGCGGCGCGCCCGCGCCGCTACTGCGCGGTCATTCCGCCGTCGACGGTGAACTCTGCGCCGGTCACGTACTTGGACTCGTCGGAAGCCAGGTAGAGCACGCACTCCGCAACGTCCTGCGGCTCGCCGATGCCCCCGAGGGGGACGAAGTCCGGGCCCAGCGGCACGTTCGCCGGATCGGTCGCGCCGGTCGCCTTCGCCTGCATGTTGGTCCAGATGAAGCCCGGGTGGACCGAGTTGCACCGGATGCCGTCTCGGCTGAGCTCCAGCGCGATCGCCTTCGTCGCGATGCGCACGCCGCCCTTCGAGGCGCCGTAGGCGACGCAGCTGCGGAGGCCGATCATCCCGGCGACCGACGACAGGTTCACGATCGAGCCACCACCCGAGCGCCGCAGCGCTGCAGCTGCGTGCTTGCAGCCCAGGAAGACGCTGGTCAGGTTCACCTCGATCTGGCGGTTCCAGTCCGCGAGCGAGAGCTGCTCGAGTGGCTTCAACACCGCGATGCCGGCGTTGTTGACGAGCACGTCGAGCCGTCCGCAGGCGTCGAGTGTGCGCGCCACGACCTGCTGCCAGTCCGTCTCGCGCGTCACGTCATGGCGCAGCGCGAGCGCCTCGCCGCCCGCCGCGCGGATCGCGGCGGCACACTCGTGGACCCCGGCCTCGTCGATGTCGGTCACGACGACGCGCGCGCCCTCGCGCGCGAGCGTCTTCGCGATCGCGCGTCCCAGCCCCGGGTTCGACGCGGCGCCCGTGACGATGGCTACCTTGCCCTGGACCCTGCTCATATCGCTCCTTGTAGCGGCGTCAGCCCAGCGGGTTCTCCACCAGCTCGAGCACGGTGCCGTCGGGATCCTCGAAGCAGACGAAACGCGCGCGCCGGCGGCATCGACGCGGGCTTCGAGAGGAACTGCACGCCCGCCTCCGCGAGTCTCGCCACGTCGCCGTCGAGATCGTTCGAGACGAGCGCGATGCGCGCGATGCCGAGGTGGTAGAGGTGCGGGTAGGGCGGGCTCTCGTCGCGCGGCTCCTTCCACTCGAGCAGGTCGATCACGAAGGGAGGGCTCGCGCCCTCGAGCGCGATCAGCGCGCCCTTCACGCGGTAGGGCGGCATGCCGACGGCCGCCGCGACCTCGGGCGTGTTCGTCTCGGGCACGCGCCAGATCTCGCGGAAGCCGAGCCGCTCGTAGAACGCGAGCGAGCGGTCGTAGTCGCTGCAGTTCACGTTGACGTGTACGAGTCCGGTGATGGCCATGGGTGGTCTCTCTCTTCCGGTCGGGGCTCCCGCGCCTCGCTCATCGCCTCTCGGTGAAGAAGTCGGCGCGCGGAGTGAAGGTCGAGTCGTAGACGGGCTCGCGCAGGTCGACGCGGTACTTGTTGTTGTCCGCGCCGGTGAGGCCCACGCGGAACAGCGCGTCGCGCATGTTCAGGTAGTTCGGGTGCTTGAAGTGCGCTGCGAGGCTGGCCTCATCCTGCCAGCACTCGTACACGCAGATGCGGTGGGAGAGGCAAGGGTCGGGCGCGAAGACGTAGGCCAGGCAGCCCGGCTCCTCGTCGCGCGTCTTCTTCTGCAGCACCCTCGCGACTTCGAGCGCCTCCTCGCGTTTGCTCCCGTCGGCGAAATCGATCGTGCCTGCGATGATGACCATCTTCGACATGGCTACTTTCCGGCCAGGCGCGCGACGACCGACGCGAACGGCTCGAGCGCGTTGTCGCACCTGAAACCCCGCCGGCACCGATTATCCTACCAGGAGTAGAAAAAAAAGGGAACCCGGAAGCGAGAGGGCGCCCGGCTGTGGAGGCAGTCGCCGCTCGGCTCAGCGCCCGCTGGTCGCCTCGACGCTCAACCGGTTGAACGTGCTGGTCGCGGAGCGCAGCAGGTTCTCGAGCAGGCGGATCTTCAGGGTCGGGTACGAGCTGTCGAGTGACTCGAAGGTCGCGCGCTTCAGGACCCAGCATACGGAGCTGCGGTCGGCGCGCACCGAGGCGGTGCGCACCGCGCCCTCCACGATCGACGGCTCGCCGAAGCCGACCCCCGGTGAGAGCGTGGCCAGCCGGCGCTGGCGGCCGTCGGGCGACTCGGACACGCACCGAGAGGCCGCCGCGGACGACCAGGAACAGCTCGTCGGCGGGATCGCCCTTCCGCACCACCGTCTCGCGGGCGGCGAAGCTGCGGCGCTCCATCAGGCTCGCCAGCAGCTCGAGCTGCTCGCCGTCGAGGTCGCGCAGCAGCTCGTGCTTGTCGAGCGGGAGCTCGTCGTCGACGCTCTCCACGACGTCGTGCGCGGCGAGCAGGAGTTCCTCGCACCACTCGACGGCCGCGTCGAGATCTTCGAAGGCGGCGAGCGGAGCCGAGGTCTCGCGGACGCGCGCCTCGTCCAGCAGGCGGAGCAGCCGCGGATGGCGGCTGAGCCCGAGAAGCCCATCGCGCAGCCCGCGCTCGACGAGCGGATCGGTAGAGATCGATCAGGAGCCGCGCGGACGGCGGATCGACGTCGCTCACGCGCGCGAAGTCGAGCACGAAGCGGGTGACCTCGGGAGACTCGCCGACGATTCGCCGCACCACGGCCTCGATGCCGGCGAAGGAGAGATCGCCCTGCAGCTGGTAGACGGCGGCTTCGTCCCCGAGGGCGGCGAGCCGACTCCGCTCGGGCTCGCGGCGGCGCGCTTCGAGCCGAGCCCCTGCAAGGTCGAGCGCGAGCGCACGGCCGAGATCGCCGCGCGCGGCGCGCGCAGGAAGTGCAGGCCCAGCTCCTCGGACAGCGCCTCGCAGACGGCGACGCCGCGCACGCTGTTGCCGCGCTCGTCGAGCGGCGGCGAGAACACGCCGATCGCGAGCTGGCCCGGCAGCACCGCGAGGATCCCGCCCGCGACGCCGCTCTTCGCGGGCAGGCCGACGCGGTACACCCACTCGCCCGCGTAGTCGTACATGCCGCAGGTCGTCATCACGGAGAGCACCTCGTCGCACGTGCGACGCGCGCAGCACGCGCTCGCGCGTCACCGGGTTGGTGCCGCCGGTCGCGAGCGTGGCGCCGATGATGCTGAGGTCGCGGCAGGTGACCTCGATCGAGCACTGCCGGAAGTACAGGTCGAGATCCGGCTCCGGATCGCGCTCGATGATCCCGAAGTTGCGCAGCATGTGGCTGATCGCGCGGTTGCGGTGCCCGGTGTCGCGCTCCGAGCGGTACACGGTCTCGTCGAGCGAGAGCCCCCGCCCGGCGTAGAGCGAGAAGAGCGACAGCATGCGTGCCCAGCGGTCCTCGAGCGAGTGGCCGGCAACCAGCGAGGTCGGCGGTGATCGCCCCGGCGTTGATCATCGGATTCCGCGGCCGGCCCGTGCCCGACTCGAGGCTGATCTCGTTGAACGCGTCGCCGGTCGGCTCGACGCCGACGCGCGCGAGCACGGCCGGCTTGCCGCGGTCCTCGAGCGCCAGGCCGTAGACGAAGGGCTTCGAGATCGACTGGATCGTGAACGGCGACGCGCGTGTCGCCCACCTCGTAGACGTGCCCGTCGGCGGTGGCCAGGCTGATGCCGAACCAGCTCGGGTCGGCCCGCGCGAGCTCGGGGATGTACGTCGCCACCCGGCCCGCGGTGAGCGGCCGGAAGCGCTCGTGGATCGAACGCAGGATCGCCTGGATCGGGCAGGCCCGTGCAGCAGCGGACGACACCGGCGCGGGTCAACGCAATTCGCGTGCCTCGGCGCGCGCGCGACCGCTCCGCGGTCCGGCCGCGCGCGCTGACTCGGAGCCGGGCAGGGCCTGCCCGCAACGACGGCAGCCGCGTGGAGTACGATGGCAGCATGAAAGCAGCCGTCTACTACCAGACCGGTGGACCCGAGGTGCTCCGCTACGAGGACGTGCCCGACCCGGCCTGTGCGCCGAACGGGGTGGTGATCGACATCAAGGCGATCGGGATCGAAGGCGGCGACGTCGGCAACCGCGCGCGCGGCATGCTGGCCGGGAAGCCGCACATCGTCGGCTACAACTGCGCCGGCGTGGTGCGCGAGATCGGCGCGCAGGTGACGGACCGGAAGGTCGGGGACCGGGTCACCGCACTCATGTTCAACGGGTCGCATGCGGAGCGCGCGGCGGTGGCGGCGGCGCAAACCTGGCGCGTGCCGGACGCGCTCTCGTTCGAGCACGCGGCCTGCGTGCCGGTGGCGTGGGGCACGGCGCACGACTGCCTTTTCGAGTTCGGACGCCTGCAGCGCGGCGAGTCGCGTCCTGATCCAGGCGGGCGGCAGCGGGGTGGGGCTCGCCTGTGTGCAGCTCGCGAAGCGCGCCGGCGCGAAGGTGTTCGCGACCGCGGGCTCGAAGGAGAAGGTCGAGCGGCTGCTCGCGCTGGGCGTCGATCACGGGATCAACTACCGCGAGGTCGATCTCGTGGCGACCCTGCGCGAGCTGACGTCGAACCGCGGCGTGAACCTCGTCGTCGACCCGGTGGGCGACACGCTGCAGCGGAGCCTCGAGTGCCTGGGCTATCGCGGCCGCGCGATCACGGTCGGCAACGCGAGCCGCTCCGACATGAAGCTCGACCCCTCGCCGCTCGCTCCGGGCAACCGCTCGCTCACCGGCGTGTTCTTCGGCGCCGAGGTCGCCATGTCGGCGGCGCGCGTGCGCGCGATGCTGGACGAGATCCTGCGCGACCTAGCGAAGGGCGAGCTGCGCGTGATCGTCGACCGCACGTATCCACTGCGCGAAGCCGCGGCGGCGCACGCGTACATCGAGAGCCGTGCGGCGTTCGGCCGCGTGGTGCTGATCCCCTAGGCCGCGGCGTGGAGGTTCCGCTCAGGCTGCGAGAGACCTGCGCGCGGAACGCCGCCGCCGGCGCCTGGCTCGAGAAGCTGCCGAGCGCGGTCGCGGAACTCGAGCGCCGCTGGTCGCTGCGGACAGGAAAGCCGTTCGAGGGCGGAACCTATTCGTGGGTCGCGCCAGCAGAGCGGGCCGACGGGACTTCCGCGGTGCTGAAGGTCGCGCTTCCCCACTTCGAGGCGGATCACGAGAGCGACGGCCTGCGCTTCTGGAACGGCGCCGGAGCCGTGCGCCTGCTCGAGTCCGATCGCGCGCTCTCGGCGCTGCTGGTCGAGCGCTGCAACCCGGGAACGCCGCTGTCGGAGCGCGGCCGGGTCGAGCAGGACGCCGTGCTCGCCCGCCTGCTGCTCCGGCTGTGGCGCCAGCCGCCGGCGCAGCCGTTCCGGCCGCTCGCCTACATGACGGAGCGCTGGTCCAATGCCGCCGTCGCGCGCCGCAGCGGCTGGGAGGACGTCGGGTTGATGAACGAAGGTCTTCGTCTCTTCGACGAGCTGCCGCAGAGCGCGCCGGCCAACGTCGTGCTCGCGACGGACCTCCACGCGGGCAACGTGCTGGCATCCGCGCGCGAGCCGTGGCTCGCGATCGATCCCAAGCCCTTCGCCGGCGACCCGGCCTACGACGCGACCCAGCACCTCCTGTTCGACTCTCGCGCGAGCCTGCTCGCGGACCCCGACGAGCCCATCCGCAGCTTCGCGGATCTCCTGGAAGTCAGTCAGGAGCGCGTGCGCCTGTGGACGTTCGCGCGCGCGGCGCTGATGTCGGGGAGCGACCCGGAGCGGCGCTGGGCGGGCGAGCTCGCGCGCGCGCTCGCCCGCTGAAGTCGCGGCGCCGGCCGGCCATTTTGGCCTGCTGACTCGCCGCGCGCCGCATGGCACAGTGCGCGCGATGACCGCGCGTCTCGCCAGCGGATCGGCTTCGTGAGCGCCGGCGAACGACTTCGGTGCGCGCTCTGAAGCCGCACAGCAAGGAGTGGTACGAGCGACTCGCGACGCTGCAGGACGGCTACTTCTATCCGTGGCGTTCGCGGCTCGACCCCGGGAACGGCGAGGACGCCTATCTCGACCTCGTGCGCGCGCACCTGTCCCCGACGAGCGACGTGCTCGACGTCGGCTGCGGTCACGGCGAGCACGCGCTCGAGATCGCGCCCCACTGCCGCAGCGTGGTCGCCTACGATCGGGTCGTACCCTGGATCGCGCGCGCGGACGCCGAGCGACGGGCGCGCGGCCTCGCAAACGTCACCTTCCTGAATCACGACTCCTCACCCGAAGCGAACGGCGGGCGCGCGCGGCTGCCCGGCGAAGCCCGTTCCCATGACCTCGTGATCTCGCGGCGGGGCCCGCTCCACTGGATTCCCGACGCGGCTCGGGTGGCCCGCCCTGGCGCCGCAATCGTCATGCTGCTGCCCGAGGCCGCGCGTGCGCTGAACGAAGGGATTGCGTGGACAAAGCTCCTTCCCGAGCCGTTCGCGGTTCCGCGCGGGCCGCTCGACCCACCGCTGTTGGACATCGTGCGCGAGCGATTGGCCGAGGCGGGCCTCGCACTCGACGCCGTTTGGACCTACGACGTGCGCGAGTGGTTCCACGACCCGCGCGAGCTGTACAACTGTCTCTCGTTCTGGTGGCGACCCGGCGAAGCAGTGCCGGGCTGGGAGGGGTCGCGGGCGAACTTCGAGCGCATCTTCCGCGAGTACGCGGTTCGCGGCGAAGTCTGGCTTCCGAACGGCCGCACGCTCTGGCGCGCGAGAGTCCCGTGACGCTTACCGGGCTGGGCGCATTCCTTCTGAGTCACGCACAGTGCACGTCACGAGATACGAGTTGGATTCGCGGAGGCAGACATGCAGCAGTCGATCGGCTACGCCACGCTCGTCGTGCGCGACTACGACGAGGCGATCGCTTTCTTCACGAAGACGTTGCACTTCGAGCTCGTCGAGGACACGCCGATCGAGGGGAAGCGCTGGGTCTTGATCCGGCCGCCTGGATCGCGGGGCACATCGCTCGTGCTCGGTCGCGCGACGACGCCGGACCAGCGCGCGCGCGTCGGGGACCAGACCGGTGGGCGCGTCTCGCTGTTCCTTCAAACCGACGACTTCTGGCGCGACTACCGGGAGCTGCGCGCGAAGGGCGTCGCGTTCGCGCGCGAGCCGAGGGAGGAGAGTTACGGGACGGTGGCGGTGTTTCGCGACCTGTACGGGAATCTCTGGGACCTCCTTCAGCTGAAGGGAGTGGCGACCGGCGGCGTCCATCACCTGGATCTGACCGTGAGCGACCTCTCGCGCTCGACGGATTTCTACGACCAGGTGCTTCCACTGCTGGGGTTCCGGCGCAGCCTGGACGTCCCTGAGGGGCCGGTCTGGGCAGGCGCGCAGTTCGAGCTCGGCCTGTCCCCTGCGCGCTCGACGGCGGCGCACGACCGCTACGCCGCCGGGCTCCACCACCTGGCGTTCTCCGCGCCCTCGCGAGCCGCGGTCGACGCCGCGCACCGGCGGCTGGTCGAGCTGGGAGTCGCGATCCTCGATCCGCCCGCCGAGTATCCGCGGTACGGGCCGGGTTACTACGCGGTGTTCTTCGCGGATCCCGATGGGATCAAGCTCGAGTACGTGTACACTCCGCGCTGGCCGCAATGAACGCCAAGACACCCGCCGCACTCGTGGCTCTCGTCACGCTTGCGCAGACGGCTTGCGCGCAGACGAGCCAGGAGCGGCGCGACTACGTCCTCGCGCACCCGCCCGGCTGGGTCGAAGTCACCAGCGACGAGCAACCCAAGCTCGACACGCGATGAAGCTCTACGTCGACGAGGCCGGCACGGCTCCGAGTCCGCGCCGGGTGCGCATGTATCTCGCGGAGAAGGGGATCCTGGTTCCCGTCGAGCGGCTCGAGCTGCCGGCAGCCGTTCGCACCCCGGAGTTCCGCGCGAAGAATCCCGTTGGTGCGCTGCCCGTGCTCGAGCTCGACGACGGCCGCTGCATCGCCGAGTCGATCGCGATCTGCCGCTACTTCGAGGAGCTCCATCCCGAGCCGCCGCTGTTCGGAAGAACAGCGATCGAGAGGGCCGAGATCGAGATGTGGACCCGGCGGGTCGAGCAGTACTTCTACCTGCCGCTCGACTTCAGCACGGGGTTCGCGCGCAACCCGAGCACGCTGGAGGCCTCGAAGTTCTTCGCGCGCTGGGCGGGGCTCGCGGCGGGCCTGTTCGACCAGACCGTCCGGGCGCGCCCGTTCCTCGCCAGCGATCGGCTCAGCATGGCCGACGTCTTCGCGTACGGCGCGCTCGACTACGGCGTGAAGCACCGCGGCTACGCGATTCCCGCGGAGCTCGCGAGCCTCCAGACGTGGTACGCGAGCATGGGCGCGCGCCCGAGCGCGGCGGCGTGAGACGGTTCGCGGCGGGGCTCGCGCTCTGCCTGGTCCTGGCCGAGCCGGCGGCGGGCGACGGTCCCGTGACCCGCGACGAGCGCGCGGTGAAGGTCGACGGCGTCGAAGAGACGTGGCGGCTGGAGTGGCTCGCGGCGCCCGACCTCGTCTGCCAGCCGAGCGACACGAGCTGGTCCGAGTGTCCCTGCGCCGGATTCGCGTTCGGCGAAGCGGGCGAGCTCGACCTGGTCCGGCTGCGCGACTCGCACGAGGTCGATCGACTTCACCTGACCCGCTTCTCGAACGCGGATGTACCCCCGGGCGCCGAGGGGCGCGTCGCCCTCCAGCGCTGGCCCGTGCGCGAGATCGACGCGGAGGCTTACGAGAGGGCGAACGCGAACGGCCGGCGGGACTTCCGGAAGCGCGTGCTGGAGCGCAAGCCCGTGCGCATTCTCAAGCTCGCGGACTTCAATCACGACGGCTGGGCGACCGAGTTCGTGCTGCAGATCCGAAACAAGCCCTGCGGCGTGCGGCCGAGCGTACTCGTCGGCGTCAGCCCCGGACGCCCGGTGCTGCACGCGTTCGGCTCGGCCGATCACCCGGACCGGCCCCTGGTCCTCGAGGCTGAGGCGTGGCGGAGGCTCCGCGATACAGAGGGTCCCGGCCGCTTCGTCGAGCGGCCCTGCGGCGACCACGGCTCCCAGCAGCAGCTCGAGATCGCGCTGCGGACCGACGCGCAGGGAATCCACGCCGCGCGCGAGACCTTCGCCTGCGGCCCGTCGGGCGCCAAGCAGGGAGAGGCGGTCTCTCGCGAGACGCTCTAGCGGCTCAGGCCTGCAGCGGCTTCGCCCGCGTCCCGCTGTACTCGCAGAACGCGCCGGGCACGATCAGCTGCGACTTCGGCGCTTCGAAGCCCGCCTCGCGCAGCGCGCCGACGATCACCTCGGGCTCCACGCACTTGTCGATCGTGT
Source organism: uncultured delta proteobacterium (assembly GCA_963707945.1). Classification (GTDB taxonomy): domain Bacteria; phylum Myxococcota_A; class UBA9160; order SZUA-336; family SZUA-336; genus VGRW01. The sequence continues at coordinate 2,337,533 of CAVPRM010000002.1, read as the reverse complement.
CCCAGTAGTAGTCCATGAGCAGCTTCGCTTCGCGGCTGCGCGTCGACACGTAGGTCATGCCGGGAACGACCTGCGCCCACACGAAGCGGGTCAACGCGTGGCCGACCTTCGACTTCGGCACGTGGCTCTCGAGGATCCACAGCTTCCCGCCCGGGCGCAGCACGCGCAGGTACTCGCGGAACGTCGCGACCAGATCGGCGACGTGGCGCAGCGCGATACCCATGGTGACGAAGTCGAACTGCTCGCTCTTGAACGGGAGCTGCTCGGCGATGCCGCGCGAGAGCGGGCCGCTGAAGTTCTTGCGCGCTTCGCGGAGCATGCCGCGGCTGGGGTCGCAGCCGAAGACGCGACCGGTCGGTCCGACGACCTTCACCGCGCCGCGCACGACGGCGCCGGTGCCGGTCGCGACGTCGAGCACCTTCATGCCGGGTCGCATGCCCGCGCGCCAGAGCGAGAAGCGGCGGTACAGGAGGCCGACGTTGCCGAACATGAGCTCGACCGTGTTGTAGTGCTGGGCGCTCTTGTCGAAGAGCTCGCGCACGAAGCGCACGCGCTCGGGGTCCTCGGGGGTCCGGTAGTACTCGAGGAGCGGCGTGTGCGGCGGAACCTGCGGCGCCTCGCGGCCCGGCTCGGTGGATGTCGTCATGCGCGACATCCTAGCCTGAACTCAGAACTTCTCGACCCACGGACGCACGTCCAGCTCGAAGCTCCAGGCGCTGCGCGGCTGGCTGTGCAGGGCCCAGTAGCTCTCGGCGATCGCAGCGGGTGCAAGCAGCCCGTCGGCCGGGCGCGCCGCGACCATCTCGGGGAAGTTCTGGCGGATCCAGGGCATGTCGATCGGACCGTCGACGACGACGTGGGCGACGTGCACGCCCTTGGGGCCGAGCTCGCGCGCCAGCGACTGCGCGAGCGCGCGCAGCGCGAACTTCGCACCCGCGAACGCGGCGAAGCCACTGCCGCCGCGCAGGCTCGCGGTCGCGCCGGTGAACAGGATCGTGCCGCGCCCGCGCGGGACCATGCGTCGCGCCGCCTCTCGACCGGTCAGGAAGCCGGTGAAGCAGGCCATCTCCCACACCTTCATGTACTTGCGGGCTTCCATCTCGAGGATCGAGAAGTTCACGTTCGCGCCGATGTTGTGGACGGCGACCTCAATTGGCCCGACCTCGCGCTCGATCCGCTCGAACAGCGCGACGACCTCGTCCTCGCGCCGCGCGTCCACGCCGAACGCGTGGGCGCGCCCGCCGGCGGCCTCGATCTCCTTCACCGCGCGGTCCAGCTTGTCGCCGTGCCGGCGCACCAGGCAGGCGACGAAGCCCTCGCGCGCGAACCGGCGCGCGACGGCCGAGCCGAGACCGTCCCCAGCGCCCACCACGACGGCGACCCGATCCTGTGTCACGCGCGGAGCGCTTCTTCGACGAAGTCGAGCCGGTCGTTGCCGAAGAAGATCTCGTCGCCGACGAAGAAGGTCCGCGCGCCGAAGGCGCCGCGCTCGACCGCCTCGGCGGTGTTGGCCTCGAGCTTCTCCTTGATGGGCTCGGTCGCGGCGGCCGCGAGGAGCGGCACGGGATCGAGCCCCGCCTTGGCGATCAGATCGCGAAGCACCTTGCCGGTCGCCTGCATCACGCTGCCCAGGAGGAACCGTCGGTAGAAGAACTCGAGACGAGGGGGCATTCCGACCTCCACGGGTCCGATATGCGCCGTCGGGCTTAGTTTCGCGACGAAACCGGAACCGCCTCCGCCGCGTATAGCGTCAAGTGGAGTGTAATGAGATGAGCCGATACGATGACCGCTTGGTCCGCGCCTTCATCGCCGCACTGCTGTTGCTCATCGGCGGCCAGGCGCGCGCCGACGCACAAGGAGACCGCTTCATGGACTACAAGAAGCCGACCGACAAAGAGCTCGCCGCGAAGCTGACCCCGCAGCAGTACGACGTGACGCAGCGCGAGGGCACCGAGCGCCCGTTCCAGAACGAGTACTGGAACAACAAGAAGCCCGGAATCTACGTGGACGTCGTCTCCGGCGAGCCGCTGTTCTCGTCGCTCGACAAGTACGACTCCGGCACGGGCTGGCCCAGCTTCACGCAGCCGCTCGATCCGAAGAACGTGACCACCAAGACCGACCGGCGGCTCTTCGCTACGCGCACCGAGGTGCGCTCGAAGCACGCCGACTCGCACCTGGGCCACGTGTTCGACGACGGGCCCGCGCCGACCGGCAAGCGCTTCTGCATGAACTCGGCGTCGCTGCGCTTCGTCCCCGTCGACAAGCTCGAGGCCGAGGGCTACGGCGAGTACCTCCCGGCGTTCGAGAAGGCGGGCATTTCGGTGCGTCCGGCCTCGGGCAAGCAGGAGACCGCGGTGCTCGCGGGCGGCTGCTTCTGGGGCGTGGAAGAGCTGCTCCGTCAGCTGCCGGGCGTGCTCGACACCGAAGTGGGTTACACCGGCGGCACCGTCGCGAACGCGACCTACGAGAACCACGAAGGCCACGCCGAGGCGGTGAAGATCACGTTCGACCCCGCGCAGATCTCGTACGACGAGCTCTTGCGCTTCTTCTTCCGCATGCACGACCCGACCACGAAGAACCGCCAGGGGAACGACGTCGGCACGTCGTACCGCTCGGCGATCTTCTACGAGAACGACCAACAGAAGAAGGTCGCGGAAGAGGTGAAGGCGATGGTCGACGCGTCGGGCAAGTGGCGCAAGCCCGTCACCACCGAGATCGTCGCGGCCGGCCCGTTCTGGACCGCCGAGGAGTACCACCAGGACTACCTCGAGAAGCACCCCGGCGGCTACAGCTGCCACTACGTGCGGGACTTCGACTTCGAACCTGCCGCAAAATGAGCGTGGATCTGAAGCGCGAGGGCGGCGTCGCCATCGTCACGATGCGCGCGGGCGAGAACCGCTTCAACCCGCGCTTCCTCGCCGACCTCTCGCACGCGCTCGACGAAGTGGAGGGGAGCGCGGAGCCGACGGCGCTCGTGCTGACGGGCGAGGGCAAGTTCTTCTCGAACGGCCTCGACCTGGCCTGGATGACCGGCGAGGGCCGCGACCGGGCGGGCGAGGTGGTGACCGGCATGCTGCGCGTCTTCGCGCGCGTGCTCGGCTCGCCCCTCGCCTCGGTCGCCGCGCTGAACGGCCACGCATTCGCGGGCGGGGCGATGCTGGCGCTCGCCTGCGACTTCCGCGTGATGCGCGCCGAGCGCGGCTTCTTCTGCATTCCCGAGATCGATCTCGGCCTGCCGCTCCACCCGGGCATGGCCTCGATCATCCAGGCCCGTCTCTCGAAGCGCACCGCGCACGAGGCGATCGTCACCGGCCGCCGCTACAGCGGCACCGAGGCGCGCGAGGCCGGCATCGCCGACCACGCGCTGCCCGAGGTGGACGTCCTCCAGAAGGCGATCGCGCTCGCCGCGCCGCTGGCCGGCAAGAACCGCGCGGTGATGCAAACGCACAAGCGGCTGATGTATGCCGAGACGCTGCGCCTGCTGGAGGGCTAGAATCCCGGCGTGAGTCGGGTCGGGTCACTCCTGGCGAGTCTTTTCGTCTGCACGGCCTGCGCGGCGACGATCGAGATGGAGCCGTTCCCCGCAGAGATCCGACCCGAGGCTCGGCTCATCGGCCACATCGACGCCCCCGACGTCAAACCGGAATACCTGCCCAAGGCGCTGACTCCGGCCGATCCTGCCGAGAGCCGGGCGCCGACGCTGCGCTACACCTGCCAGGTGCGGTACGAGAAGATCACGGTCGACAGTCGGTACAACCCGCTGGCCTTGTTCGGCTTCCGGAAGCTCGGCATGGACGTGATCGCCCAGGGCTACCTCGAGATCGAGCGCCCGGGCGCCGAGCCGCGCACGCTCGACGAGCAGTGCACCGTCTACATGCGCCGGTCCCTCTGGGGCGAGCTGCCGAGCAACACCGATCTCCGCGACATCGGGCTGCGCTGCGTGCGCGACCTCTTCGACGATCGAATCGCCGCCGCGGCGAAGAAGAACGCCGCGAAGGACGCGCCGTGACCGCGCTGCGCGCGTTGCTCGTCGCAGCCGCGCTCTCGGCCGCCGGCTGCGCTGCGAGCGGCGCGCCGTTCCAGGACGCGAAGGCGCCCGAGGGCATGGCGCTGGTCTACATCTACCGCCCCAACGAATTCCGGGGAGGCGGAGTCCGCTACCACGTCGCGACCAAGCAGGGTCCGATCGTGTGGCTGGTCGGGGGCGGCTACTACCCGTACTTCGCGCCGCCCGGAGAGACCGAGTTCTGGGCCGAGACGGTCGAGCAGGCGTCGGTCACCGAGCAGCTCGTCGCCGGCAAGACCTACTATCTGAAGGGCACGGTCGAGGAGGCGCTTCCGTTCGGACGCCCGGAGCTCGTCTTCGAGGCCGCGGAGACCGCCCGGCCCGAGGTCGAGCAGTGCGTGCTCCTGCCGCGCGCCGACGTGAAGCGCAGCCCGTGATCACGCTGGAGGAGTTCGTCGAGCGCCTGTGCCGGGTCGGCGCAGACCGCGGCCCGCGCGCCTTCCCGCGCAGCGGTCGCGACCGCGAGATCATGATGCTCTCCATCGCGCTCTCGCTCGACAGCGGGCGCAGCTACACCGAGCGCGAGATCAACGACGCGCTCAACGTCTGGCGCCGCGACGTCGCGCCCGCGATCGACATCGATCACGTCATCCTGCGCCGGATGCTCGTCGACTACGGCCGGCTGGAGCGCACCGCGGACGGCCGTGCGTACCGGGTCGGGTTCCCGCCGAGGGCGGTCGCGTTCGATCTGCGGATCTACGACGTGGACATGCCCGCGACGGTCGCTGCCTATCAGGAGTACGCCGCGAAGAAGCGTCGGAGTGGGAAGGCAGCGGCCGCGAAGTCGACCGATCGGAAGCGCGAATAGCCGGGGCAGGTCGTCACCGCCCGACCGTGGGAGCGCAGCCATTGACCAGCGACACCCCGAGCGAGCTGACCGTCCGCCGCATCGGCACGGTGCGTTCGTCCGCGCACGAGAAGGTCGACGAGAATTGGGGCGCGGTGGAGTCGCTGATCGAGCTCCTGCCCGAGTACCGCGCGGGACTGCGCGGGCTCGAGGCGTTCTCGCACGTGCTGGTCGTGGCGTTCCTGCACGGCGCGGCGTTCGAGCCCGCTCGGCACCTCGTGCGCCGGCCGCGCGCCCAGGCCGACATGCCGGAACTCGGCATCTTCGCGCAGCGCGCGAAGGACCGGCCGAACCCGCTAGGCATCACCGTCGTGCCGATCGTCGCGGTCGAGCCGACCGGCCTGCGCGTGCGCGGGCTCGATGCGATCGACGGCACGCCGATCCTCGACCTGAAGCCCTACTTCCCCGAGTTCGACTCGGCGCCGGGCGCGCGCGTGCCGGAGTGGGTGGGGCGACTCATGAAGGGGTACTTCTGAGCTGACCCGAGTCAGGGCGCGGACGCGACGACCGCGTCGCTCCGCACCGGGTCCTTGCCCAGCGCATCGAGGCTCGCTCCGAGGTCGACGATCCGGCTCGCCGCCGCGTACGCGAGCTCGCGGCCCGGAGTTCCGCGGGGCGACGTCAGCGCGAGCTGGTACATGCGCATGGCCCCGCGCACGTCGCGCCGCGCTTCCAAGCGCGCGCCCAGGGCGTAGGCGGCCCGGGTGAGATCGCGCTCCGTGCGCGCGCCCGCGAGCAGGGTCGCGTCGTCGATCAGGCCGACCAGCGCGGCGCCGAGCTGCTCGTCCGCCGTCGTCCGGTGCGCGCCGAAGTAGGCGGCGAGGGCCTGACGGTGGGAGATGATGGGGTGCTCTTCGCGCGAGTAGGCGCCGGCGCGCAGCAGCCACGTCGCCAACCCGCCCTGGTGGTCGGGATCATCGACGAGCTTCCACAGGAGCTCGTCGGCATTGCTGTCGTAGAAGGTCTTCGCCGCCGGACCCAGGCGCTCGCGCGGGATCATCGTCGCCAGCCAGGTCATCGCCTCGGCCTCGCCGCGCATCTGCTTCAGCGTCTTGTAGGTCTCGGTGTGGACCGCGCTGGCGTCCGGGGCGTCGACGAGCTTTCCGAGTGCGAGCGCCGTCTCGGGGTCGGCCGTGTCGCGGAAGATCGCGATCGTGCCCTGCAGGAGCGGGTAGTCGAGCCGCGCGGCGACCATCTCGCGGAACGCGGCCTCGACCTCGGCCCGCGGCTTGCTGCGGAACGTGCGCACGAACGCGCGGCAGAAGTGGTAACACCGCTCCTTGTCGGAGGCGCGAATCGGGAACTTCGCGATCACCTCGGCCGCCTCGGAGTTGCGCTGCGCTTCCCAGAGCACCGCCGCGAGCTCGGCGGCCGGCGCGAGCGAGTGCTTGTAGTGCGCGTACGCCGCGCGCGCGATCTCCTCCGCGCGCGCCAGGTTGCCCAGCGCGACCTGGGCGCGCGCGGCCTCGTAGGGGACTCCCATTCCCGCGACGCGAGGCTCGAGCAGCTCCCACGCGGAGCGCGGGTCGCCTTCCTCGCGGTAGAGGCGCGCGACGATCCCGGCGACGGAGTCCGAGGCGGGGTCGTGCTCCTTGTACTCGGCCAGGATCGGGATCAACACCATGCGCGCGGCCTTGCGGTTGCGCAGCGTCTTCTCGAGGTAGCGCGCGAACTGGCGGCGCAGCGGCTCGGAGCCGGTGTACACGGTCAGCAGCCGCTCGTAGCCGCGACGCAGCCGCATCGATTCGAGCGGCTTCTGGCGCTCGAGCCCTTCCAGCGCCGCCATTCGCGCGTCGAGCCGGAAGGCGTCAGACTCGGCCAGCGACCAGAGCGCGAGCCAGTCGCGCTGGAACGCGGCGAGCCGGGCCGCGAGCACCGGGCGCTCGAGCCGGTCGACGTCGAGGGCGGCCGCGTACAGCTTCTCCTGGAGGTCCGGGTCCAGGTACACCTCGCGGGCGAGGTCGCCCGCGACGGCGCGCGCGTCGGGGCGCGTGTCAAGCCAGTTCGCCAATGCGTCCGCGACGTCGATGCGCCGCGGATCGCTCGAGTCCAGGGCCTCCAGCGCGTGCCGCGCGAGCCGCAGACGCGGGTCGAGGCCCAGACCCGACGGAGTTGCGACTGCCTTCGCGAGCCGAGGGGCCGACTCGCGCGCTCGCCGCCCGTCGCCTGCAGCGAGCTCCGTCCAGTCGCGCAGCGCCGCGTCCTGCGGCAGGCTGCGCGCCAGCGCGACTGCGGCCTCCGGGTTCTTCTTCGTCTCGGCCAGGAACACGAGCTTCCGATACAGCGCGGACAGGCACGCGGCCCGAAGCGAATCGGTGTAGAGCGCCGTATCGGCGAAGGGACCGCTGCGGCCGGACGCGCTCCTCTCGACTTCGCGAGCGAGCGCGTCACATCGGCCGAGCGGCGCCGCGACCGGCACGCCGAAGCGGGTCAGGAGCGTGGTCGCGTAGAGCTCGGGGACGAACTCGCCGAGCTTGGGGTCGGGCTCGTCGAGCGCGGTGCGAACGACCGCGGCGTCCGCTGCGCGCTCGGGCGACAGCTTCCGGTACCAATCGATCCACTCATCGGCGGAGCGCGCCGCTGCCATGCGCGCGGCGTAGTAGAAGCGAACGTCGCCGGAGTCACTCCACTCCGCAACCCGTTCGAGCGCGCCGAAGTCGCGGCGCACGAACGCGGCGAGCGGCTCGTCTCTCGGCAGGCGTTCGGCGAGGGCGGCCGCGTGCTCCACGTAGCCCAGCGCGTACGCGAGCGTGATCTCGGCGCGCAGCGCGCGATCGGGCGCGTACTGCCGCGCGAGCGCGAGGCTCGCGAGCGCGCGTGCCGCCAGCCGATCGGCGGCCGGGAAGTCGCGCGGCAGGATCAGGCAGAGCTGTGCGAGCGCCTCGGTCGCCGCCAGCAGGTCGCCGACGCTCGCCTTCCCCGTGCGCCAGGTGGCGTCGACCCCGGCCAGGAGCTCGAACGCGGCCGGATCGTCGAAGCGATTCAAGAGCGTGTGGAGCTCCGGGCGGATCGCGACGTCGGGCGCGACCTGCACCGCGCCGGACCGGCTGCGCTCCTTCGCGGCCTGGGTGTCGAGCAGGGTCAGCAGCGCGCTGAAGCGCGGGTAGGTCGAGAGAATTCCGAGCTCGTCGCCGGCGTAGCCGATCTTCCAGCTTCCCGAGACGTAGACGATCTCGGCATCGCCGGCAGCGCCGCCGCGGACCAGGCGGCGGATCTCGCCCAGGGCCGCGAGCGCGCGCCGGTCGGGCGCGAGCCGAAGCCGCGCGTCGATGCGTGCCAGCCGCTCCGCCGCCGTGGTCTCGAGCGGGAGCTCGCGCGCCTCGGGCGCCGCCGTGCGTCTCGTCCCAGCCGCCGCCCACGGGAGGTACTCCGGAAAATACCTCGACACCGCGAGCGCCGCGCCGAGCAGCAGCGCCACCAGCGCCAGCAAGACCGTTCGCCCAGACATGCGCCCTCCCGAGCGTCCGTGGGTGGATCGAATCCCGGTTGGACCTTCTTTAGGGGCGCCGTCACACCCTAGAATGCGCATCGGCAATGCTGAGCGAGGTACGGATCGTCGCGCATCTGGTCGCGGAGCACGGCGCCGCCGCGATCATCCTGGTCGGATCGCGGGCGGACGGGCAAGGCCGCCCGGGCAGTGACTGGGACGTCTACGTCCTGCGCGACGCCGCCGGCCCGGCCCACGCGGTCGTGCCCGCCCCCGAGGAGCTCGAGGGCGAGCTGTTGGACGTCGGACTCGTCGCGCTGCCCGTAGCCGACGAGGCGATCCTCGCGATCTTCGGCCCGACCTTGCAGCAGGCGCGCGTCCTGCTCGACACCGCGGACGGAGCGGCCGCGCGGATCGTCGCGGTCGCGCAGGCCGCATACGGTCGCGGGCGGGGTCTCTCCGCGCGCGAGAAGCGGCTGCGCCGCCACGAGCTCGCGCGGAACGTCGCGCGCATGCGTGCGCGGGTCGACCAGCCCGGCGCGTTCTTCGAAGCGGCGAGCTTCGTCTTCTACCTCGCGCACCGCACGTGGTTTGAGGTGCGGCACGATCGCTGGTCGCAGAGCGTGCACCGTGCGCTCCCCGAGATCCGCGAGCGGGATCCGGAGTTCCACCGCTGGCTCGAGCAGCTCTGGAGCGCCGGGGACCCCGAGGGCTGCCTCGTGGCGGCCGAGGCAATCCTGGCGCATCTGTTCGGCGAGACTGCGCTCGAGGAAGACTGACGTGGCCCCACTCCGTCATGCGCTCGCGATCCTGGCCCTGCCGGTCATGGTCACGGTCTTCCTGCCGCTCTGGATCGCGCTCGCGTACGCAGTCCATTGGCAGTTCCCCGACTCGTTCTTCGGCTCGCTTGCGATCGCGGCGGGGCTGGCGGCGCTCGGCGGCGGTCTCGTCCTGTTCGTCTCCTGCGTCCTCCACTTCGCGGCGGAGGAGGGAACGCTGGCGCCGTGGGATCCGCCGCGCGGACTGGTAGTGCGCGGGGCGTATCGCTACGTGCGCAACCCGATGATCTCGGGCGTGATCTTCGTGCTGCTGGGCGAGGCGCTGGTGCTGCGCTCGCTGCCGCACCTGGTCTGGATGCTGGTCTTCACGGGCATCAACATGGTGTACATCCCGCTGCGGGAGGAGCCCGGCCTCGAGCGCCGCTTCGGCGACGCCTACCAGCGCTACCGCGCGAACGTGCCGCGCTTTTTCCCGCGCATGTCGCCCTGGCAGGGCTAGCGGTGGACGACATCCTGCGCAGGATCGAGCGCGAGCTCGGTGTCGCCGACGCGGCGGAGCGGCTCGCGACCCGCATCCAGCAGGCGGACCTGCACTCGCTGCTCCTGCACGTTTTCGAGCGGCGCGCCCGCGAGCGCACCCCGGCCGACGTGCTGGCGGACTACGCGACCAACCGCTTCGCGCGCCCGTCGCTGGCCGATCCGGTTGCGCTGGCGCGCTTCGACCAGGCGGCCTTCGCGGCGCTGCCCGCGAGCTTCCAGGCGCTGGAGCTCTCACCGGTGGCGCCGCTCGCCGCGAGCTCGGCGCTCGCGACGGTGCACCAGAACAAGGCGCTCGCTTCGATCCGCTCGGTCGAGGTCCTGTCCGACGCCACCAACGTGCTGGCACTCGAGTGTGCGCTGCGCCGCAAGGCGCTGCTGCGCGCGGACACGAGGTCGGCCGAGCCCGTGCAGCTGGCGGCGAGCCATCGACACTTGCGAGCGCAGGCCTTCACTCCCCATCCGAATTTCTCCGCGCACTTCCGCCTGTTCGCGCTGTGCAGCGCGGGCCGCGACTCCCGCGACGAGCGCTTCCACCCGAGCGCGCTCGACGCGCACCTGCGGTTCTATGCGCGGATCGCGCGCGAGTCGCTGGGGCCGGCGTTTGCCGTGCGGATCGCGCTGACCGACCTGGCGAGCGCCGCGCCACGCGATCTCTGGCGCCGCGACTACCCCGGCGTCGAGGTCGTGTTCGACCAGGACCGCGCGTCGGGCCGCGGCTACTACGGCGAGGTCTGCTTCAAGATCCACGCCCGTCCGAGAGAGGGCGACGGCGAGTGGCTCGAGCTGGGCGACGGGGGCTCGGTGGACTGGACCGCGAAGCTCCTCTCCAACGCGAAGGAGCGCCTGGTCATCAGCGGGATCTCGAGCGAGCGAATCTGCGCGCTGGTCAGCGCCCGGGAAGCGAACGCTCGAAGCGAGTGAGTCGCAGCTCGCCGAAGCGCGACGTCGCCGCGCTCGCTGAAGCCCGCCGCCGCGTAGTAGCGCCGCAGGAAGGCGTTCGACGCCACGCAGTCCAGGCGCAGCAGCGTGCGTCCCCGCGCGGCCGCCTCGGCCAGCGCCCACGCGAGCAGCTGCGCGCCGAGCCCGCGCCCCGCGCAGACGCGCGCCACAGTCAGCCGGTGCAGATAGAGCGCGCGCCCGTCGTCCGCGCCCCAGACCTCGGGGTCGGCGTCCTGGAGCTGCAGGGTCGCGTCGAGCGCGCCGTCTGCGCCGCGCACCACGAACACCTCTCCGCGCGCGACGCCGCGTGCGACCCGATCCGCGGGATAGGCGCCGGGGATCCACTGGCGGATTCCGCGCGCCGTGAGCCAATCCGCCGCTTCTTGGATGAGCGCGTGCACGGCCGCCGTATCCTCGGCCTGCGCGCGCTCGACCCGCATGCGCGCATGCTAGCATCGCGCCGATGTCGCCCGATCTCGCCGAAGGCCCGCTCCGCGGCGTGCGCGTCCTCGATCTCTCGCGCGTGATCGCGGGGCCTTACGTCGGGCGGCTGTTCTGCGATCTCGGCGCCGAGGTCATCAAGGTCGAGCCGCCCGAGGGCGACGACGCGCGCGTGATCGCGCCCCGCCACGACCGCGGCCAGTCGTGGCTCCTCCACTTCTCGAACGTGGGCAAGCGCTCGATCGCGCTCGACCTGGGCAAGCCGGGCGCGGCCGACGTCGTGCTCGAGCTCGCGCGCATCTCGGACGCGGTGATCGAGAACTTCCGGCCGGGCGTGGCCGACCGGCTCGGAATCGGCTTCGCGGCGATCCACGCGGTGAACCCGCGCGCGGTCGTGCTGTCGGTGAACGGCTTCGGCTCCGAGTCGGAGTGGCGCGACAAGCGCGCCTACGCGCCGATCGTGCACGCGATCACCGGCTTGCTGCGCGACCGCGGCACCAGCGGCGCGGTGCCGACCCAGCCGCGCATCGCCTACTCGGACGTGCTGACCGCCCTACACGGCGCGGTGGCGCTGCTCGCGGGGCTGCGCATGGCCGAGGCGACCGGGCAGGGCCAGCACATCGAGGTGCCCATGTTCGACGCCACGCTGGCGAGCCACAGCGAGGCGGGCAACGTCCTGATCGACCCGCCGGACGACCGGGTCATGAACCCGATCTTCGACGCGGGCCGGCACGGCTGGATCGCGGTGGGCGGGGCGGCGCAACACGTCTGGATGTCGCTCGCGGCGGCCTTCCCGGACGAGCTCCGCGACCCCGCGCCCAAGGGGGCCGAGCTCGAAGCGAAGGCGCGCGCCCGACACGACGCGGTGGCGGCCTTCCTCGGCGCGCAGCCGTCGCTCGACGCGGCGCTGGAGCGGCTCGCGCGGGCGAAGCTGGCGGCGGCGCCCGTGGTGACCCCGAAGGAGGCGCTGCTCGGGCCGCTCGCGCGCGAGCGCGACCTGCTGACCCCGGTCGAGGACGGCCGCGGCGGAACCCGTCCGGTCGTGCGCTCCCCGGCGCGCTTCTCGGCGGCGAAGAACGAGGTGCGCGGGCGTGCGCCCGGTCACGGTGAGCACGGCGCCGAGCTCCTCCGCGAGCTCCTGGGCTGGGACCCGGAGCGGATCCGGGCGCTGGCCGAGAGCGGGGCGCTGTTGTTTCCAGAAGGCGGTCCCAAAAACGCGTGATATCCTGCGCCGCGCCGGGTCGTCCGGCGGGGAGAGGGTTCATGCCCAGGCCGCACGCGCTTCTGTCCGTCTTCGCAGCGTTGATCCTCGCCGCGGGCTGCAATCCGCAGGGCGGCAAGCCCCCCGAGCCCAAGCTCGACACCGATGACTCGAAGGCGATCTACGCGCTCGGTCTCTTGATCGCCGAGCGCATCGAGCAGTTCAACCTCTCCGAGTCGGAGCTCGACACCTTCGCGGCCGGCGTGCGCGACGGCGTGCTGAAGAACGAGAAGAAGGTCGACCCGAAGACGCTCTCGAAGGAGCTGCAGGCCTTCTCGAAGAGCCGCCAGACGGCGGCCGCCGACAAGGAGAAGGCCGAGTCCGCGGCGTACCTCGCGAAGATGGCCGCCGAGCCGGGCGCGACCAAGGCGCCCAGCGGCTACATCATCAAGACCGTGACCGAGGGGACCGGCGCGAGCCCCAAGGCGACCGACACCGTGAAGGTTCAGTACCACGGCACCCTGCGCGACGGCACCGTGTTCGACAGCTCGCGCGAGCGCGGCGAGCCCGCGGTCTTCCCGTTGAACGGAGTGATCCCGTGCTGGACCGAGTCGGTCCAGACCATGAAGGTCGGCGGCAAGTACCTCGTGACCTGCCCCGCCGAGATCGCGTACGGGGATCGCGGCGCGCCGCCGTCGATCAAGCCCGGGGCGGCGCTCACCTTCGAGGTCGAGCTGATCGAGATCGAGCCGCCGCAGGCCGCCGCACCGCCGGCGCCCGCGCCCGACAAGCCCGCCGCCAAGAGCGCACCCAAGAAGAAGTGAGCGAAGCGCCCCGGCGCCGCGACGTCGCCGTGCTGACCGCGCTGGCCGCGCTGCGGCTCGCGCTGTCGCTCGCGACCGCGCCCGGCTACGGGATCTTCGGGGACGAGCTCTACTACCTGGCTTGCGCCGACCACCCGGCGTGGGGCTACGTCGATCACCCGCCGCTCTCGATCGGGCTCCTGTGGCTCTGGCGCGCGGCGTTCGGCGACTCGCTCGTGGCGCTGCGCACCGTCCCCGCGCTGGCCGGGGCCGCGACGGTGTTCGCCACCGGCTGGATCGCGCGCGAGCTGGGCGGCGGCCGCGCGGCGCAGGTGCTGGCGGCGCTCGCCGCGTTCTTCGCGCCGTTCTTCCTCGCGCTGAGTCACTTCTACTCGATGAACGCGCTCGACGTCCTGTTCTGGACCGTCCTGCTCTGGCTCGCGGTCCGCATCCTGATGCGCGACGAGCCGCGGCTCTGGCTCTGGTTCGGCGCGGTCGCAGGGCTCGGGCTCGAGAACAAGTACAGCGTCGGGTTCCTCGGCTTCGGAGTGGTCGTCGGGCTCGCGGCGACGCGCGCGCGAAAGCATTTGCTCTCGCCGTACCTGTGGGCGGGCGGCGCACTGGCCGCCCTCCTGTTCGCCCCTCACTTCGTCTGGGAGGCGCGCAACGGCGCGCCCTCGCTCGAGTTCATGAAGAACGCGACCGAGCTCAAGAACTTTCCGGTGTCGCCGCTCCAGTTCCTGGGCGGCCAGCTCCTGCTGCTGCACCCGCTGTTCGCGCCGCTCTGGATCGCCGGGCTCGGGGCGCTGCTCTTCGCTGCGCGCTTCGCGCCCGTGCGCGCGCTCGGCGTCGCCTATCTCGCGCTGCTCGCGCTCATGGTCGAGCAGAAGGCCAAGGTCTACTACCTGGCGCCCGTGTACCCGGTGCTGTTCGCGGCGGGAGCGGTCGTGGTCGCGCGCTGGCGGCCGGCGTGGATCGGCGCCGCAATGGTCGCGGGCGGCCTCGCCCTGGTGCCGCTGGCGATCCCCGTGCTCGAGCCCGAGCGCCTTCTCGCGTACTCGGCGGCGCTCGGCGTGCAAGAGCCGCAGATGGAGCGCGACGCGCGCGCGCGCATGCCCGACAACTTCGGCTTCATGTTCGGCTGGCGCGAGCTGGCCGACGAGGTGGCGCGCGTACACCAGTCGCTGTCACCGGAGGACCGGGCGCGCGCCGCGGTATTCGGCCGCAACTACTCCGAGGCCGGCGCGATCGACTACTTCGGCCCCGCGCTCGGCCTGCCGCGCGCGATCAGCGGGCACAACTCGTATTGGATGTGGGGACCCGGCGGCTACGACGGCGCGGTGCTGATCGTGATCGGCGACGTCCCCGAGGAGTTCCGCGCGCGCTTCGCGAGCTTCGAGGAGCGCGGCCGAAGGCTCTGCGCGTATTGCCGCAGCTACGAGAGCGACGTTCCGATCTACGTGGCCCGGGGGCTGAAGCGCCCGGTCTCGGAGGTGTGGCCGGAGCTCAAGCGCTTCCGCTGAAGCATCGGCCCCATCAGCTCGACCATGTTCGCGCCGTAGAAGCGCCGCTTGGTCTCCTCGGACGCGCCGGCCAGGCTGGCCTCGAAGCGCTTGATCGGATTGCGCCCGCCCTCGACGTGCGGGTAGTCGGAGGAGAACAGGCACACCTCGGGCCCGGTGTTCGCCGCGATCCAGCCGACGTCCTCGGCGGGGTAGGGCGTCACCCGGATCTGGCGGCGCACGTACTCGCTCGGGCGCAGCGACAGCGCGCGCAGGCGCTCCTCGTTCTTGCGGAACGCCTCGAGCGCCGAGTCGAGCGAGCGCATCCAGCCCGGCACCCACGACGCGCCCTGCTCGATCACGCCGCACATCAGCTTCGGGAAACGCTCGAACACGCCGTCGATGATCATCGTGCCGAGCGTCTGCATGACCGGGTACGGGATCGCCATGTAGTCGACCGAGCGGAAGTTCTCGGCGCCTCCGTGGAAGTCGGGGACCTTCGGCAGGCCGTTCTCGAAGTAGTTGGGATCGAGCAGCTGTCCGCCGCCGCCGACGTGCAGCACGATCGGCGCGCCCGCCTCCTGCGCGACCGCCCAGACCGGGTCGAGCGCGACGTGGCTTGGCGAGTGGCCCTGCGGGCACGCGGACGGAATCAGGAGCGCCTTGCAGCCGAGCCGGAGCGCCTCCTCGGCCGCGCCGCGCGCGCGCGCGAAATCGCGGAGCGGCACGTAGCCGGTCGCGAGCAGGCGCGCGTCCACGCCGCAGAAGTCGGCCATCGCGCGGTTGTGCGCGCGGGCCACGCCGTAACAGAGATCGACGTCGCCGCCGTGCTCGAGGTCGACCAGGCTCTTGTTCGCGAAGGTGTTGAAGACGAGCTGACTCGCGAAGCCCAAGAGGTCGAGCGCGCGCGGCCGGTCGTCCTTCAGGAACGAGCCGGTCGCCGACCAGTTCTTGCGGGTCATGAGCTCGGCCTCGTCGCGCGCGCGGTAGTCCGGATCGCGGTGCTTCACGCGCAGCTCGTCGATGAAGCTCGTCTCGCCCGGCCGCACCGCGCCGATCGCCAGCGGCTTCATGCGCGGCCGGACGTCCGGATCCGCGAAGTCGCGGAAGAACTCCGCCGTCTCCATCACGTGCGAATCGGCGTCGTGGAGAACGAACCCGGGGACGGCATCCGCGTAGGCCAAGGGGATCTCCTTCGCCCGCGATGCTAGACGACGCGGCCGCGCCGCGACAACCTCTCGAACAGCGCCGGCACCTCGTCCACGTCGCTCGAGCACGCGGCACGCCGCCGAGAAGTCGCCGCCGGGCGTGAGCCGGCTCGGCACGACCGCGCAGCGCATGCCCGCGGCCACGGCCGACTGGAGCCCCCGCTCGCTGTCCTCGATCACCAGACAATCGGCGGGACCGACGCCGAGCCGGGCCGCCGCCATGAGATAGGGCTGCGGATCGGGCTTCTTGCGTGTGAAGTCCTCGCCGGTCAGGACGAACTCGAAGAAGGAGCGGGCGCCGGTGTGCGCGTGCTGGATCTCGAAGTGGACGCGGCGGGAGCTCGTGACCACCGCCATCGGCACCCGCCCGTGCAGCGCCGCGAGCGCCTCGCGCACGCCGGGGATCAGCTCGGTGCCCGCGAGCCGCTCGCCGTAGCGCTCGTTGCGCCGCAAGCGCGCGGCCTCGATCCGCTCCGCCGAGATTCCGCGCGCCACCGCGACGTCGAAAGCGCTCGCGCCCGTGCGCAGCGAGAGCTCCGCGAACTCGGCGAGCGTGAGCTCCACGCCGAGCTCCGCGATCGCGTCGCGCGTGGTCTCGAAGTACAGCGGCTCGCTGTCGACGAGCACGCCATCGTTGTCCCAGAAGATCGCCTTCACGGAGCGCTCAGCACGTCAAAATCAGCTTCTCGCCTTCGCGCCGGCTCTCGGCCTGGCCGGCCAGGCGCAGATGCTCCAGGTGCGCGTAGGTCTCGCTCTCCGCCATCGGGCCCCAGCTGCGCTGGCGGAACAGCTGCTTCGAGATGTCCTCGACCGATGGCGGGGCCGAGCTCGCGCGAGATCGCGCGGATCTTGTCGAGCCGCTCGTAGTGGTGGCGCTTGATCGCCTCGGTGCGCGCGCGCAGGTCGGTGAACGGGTGACCGTGCGCGGGCAGCGCGTGCTTGACGCCGTGATCTCCGCGACGCGGTCGAGCGAGTAGAAGAACGACGCGAGCGGATCGCGCGACGACGAGATGCCGGAGATGTGCGGCGTGATCGTCGGCAGCACGTGATCGCCGGCCGAGGAACGATCCCCGTGCTCGGGGTCGTGCAGGCAGATGTGGTCCGTCGGTGTGACCCGGGCGTGTGCAGCACGAACCAGTCGCGCCCGGCGAGCCGCAGCACGTTGCCGTGCTCGACCGGGTCCGAGATCTCGGGGACGAAGTCGCCGCTGCCGAACGTGCGCATCATGCGCCAGCGCATCCGCTGCGTGAACGGCGGGCGCGGGCGCTGGCCGCCCCACGGCGTCGGGCCGCTCCAGCGGTCCGAAGCTGCCGCCGCGCGCGGCAGGCTTCTCGGCCGGCTTGGGCGCGGCCTCGGGCGATCGAGCCCTCCGCGTCGCCGGCGCTTCTCGCCCAGGTCGCTCGACCGAGACCTCGGGCGTCGCGCGCGCCGGGGAGCCCGAAGCGGAAGTTGCGGTGGCGCGACCACCGCGCGCGCCGGACTCGCGCACGAAGCGCGTCGCGCCGCCGAAGTGGTCGGGGTGCGAGTGCGTGACGATCACGGTGTGCACGTGCTTCGGGCGCGAGCCCGGCCTGCTTCAGGCGATCCTGCAGCGCGCGCCAGCTCGCCGTGCCGGGCAGCCCGGGGTCGACGAGGCGGCGCCCTGCGCGTCGAGCAGCGCGTAGCAGTTCACGTGCCCCAGCCCGGGCATCGTGATCGGGAGCTGCATGCGCAGCACGTTCGGGGCGACCTCCGTGACCTCGGGCCGCGCCTCTTCCTGCTCCTGCCGTTTCGTCATGTTCGGATCGTACCGGACGGCGGGCGGCGAAGCATGGAGGCGGTTCAGCGGCCGGCTTGACTCCGGAACCAGTCGAGTGTCCGACGGAGCCCTTCCTCGAGCGGCACCGGCGGCTTCGACCCGGGCGCGGGCTGGAGCACCGAGCGCTGCAGGTCGCCCGGCCGGCGCGGGGCGCGGCCGATCGCGGAGCGGCTGCCGGTGGCGCGCTTCAGGCGTTCGGCGAGCTCGAGCGTGGTGGTCGCGCCGCCCGACGCGACGTTCGCGACGCGCGCCGCGATCTCGCCGCGCGCGGCGCGCAGGTTCGCGTCGACCACGTCGTCGATGTAAACGTAGTCGCGCACGCAGCCGTCGTCGCCTTCCTTGACTCGCGCGTTGACCTGGATCGGCTCGTTCGCGAGCAGCCGCCGCGCGAAGATCGCGACGACCCCCGCCTCGCCGTGCGGATCCTGGCGCGGACCGTACACGTTCGCGTAACGCAGGACTGTGTACGCCAGGCCGTGCTCGATCCGGAAGGCCTCCAGGTAGGCTTCGGTCGCGAACTTCGAGCACGCGTACGGGCTGGCCGGCGCGGGCTTCGTGGTCTCGCTCGCGCGCTGGCCCTCGGGCACCTCGCCGTAGATCGCGCCGCCCGTACTGGCGAACACGAAGCGCCCGACCTTGAACGCCACGCAGGCCTGCATGAGGTGGATCGAGCCGAGCACGTTCACCTGCGCGTCGAGGATGGGCTCGCGCGTGGAGACCGCGACGCTCGCCTGCGCGGCCTGGTGGCAGACGACGTCGGGCCGGAACGCCTCGACGACGCGGCGCACGGCGTCGCCGTCGCGTACGTCGACCTCGCGCAGCACCGCGCCGGCCGGAACGCGCTCGCGCTTGCCGGTCGACAGGTTGTCGAGGATCTCGACCGAATGACCGCCCGCCAGCAGGGCGTCGGCGACGTGACTTCCGATGAACCCGGCTCCGCCGGTGACGAGCGCTTTCATTTCAGCGCTTCGTAGACCTCGCCAATCAGCTTGAACCCGCGCGCGTCGCCCGCGAGCCCCATCTGCATCTGGTTCATCACGTACGCGAAGCCGACCCGCGCGTCGGGATCGGCGAACGCGATCGAGCCGCCCGCGCCGGGATGGCCGAACGCGCGCGGGTTCGGCCCGAACGGGATCAGCGGCTGAGTCATGAAGAAGCCGAGCCCGAAGCGGGTCGGCAGCGGCGAGAGCACCGCGTCCTGGCCGTAGGCCTGCTCGGTGTTCGCCACCGCGATCTGCGCGGGCGACAGCACCGGCCGGCCGTCGAGCACGCCGTCGCGTGCGAGCGCGCCGTAGATGCGCGCGAGCCCGCGCGCCGTACCGTGGCCGTTGGCGGCGGGCAGCTCGGCCGCGCGCCAGCCGCGCGTATTCACGCCGCCCGCGCCGATGGCCGGGTTGCTGAACACCTTGCCGACCAGCGACTCGGGGTTCTGCGCGGCTGCCTGGAACGGGTTCGGGACACCGGGCGGTGTCGGCGGCGCCGGCAGCATCTCGGCCACGCGCCCGTCGAGCTCCGGCCCGAAGCCGATGTGGAAGTCGAGCCCGAGCGGCGCGGCGAGCTCGTCGCGGAAGTACGCGCCGAGCGTGCGCCCGTCGATCCGCCGCACGACTTCGCCGACCAGGAACCCGTAGGTCAGCGCGTGGTAGCCGTGCTGGGTGCCCGGCTCCCACCACGGCGTCTCAGCGGCGAGCGCCTCGGTCATGAACTTCCAGTCGAGCATCGCGCCCGCGGGGAGCGGCTTCCGGATCGCGGCGAGACCCGCCTTGTGGCAGAGCAGCCAGCGCACCGGGATCTGTCCCTTGCCCGCCTGCGCGAACTCGGGCCAGTACGCGGCGACCGGCGCGTCGAGATCGAGCGCGCCCTTCTCGGCGAGCCGGTTGGCGCAGATCGCCGTCATGCCCTTGGTGGTCGAGTACACGTTCACGATCGTGTCGCGATTCCACGGCTGGGTCCGGGCGCCGTCGCGGTGGCCGCCCCAGAGATCGACGACGAGCTCGCCGTCCACCGTCACGGCCACCGCCGCACCGACCTCGCCCTTGTCGAAGTTCGCCGCGAAGGCCTCGCGCACCCGCTCGAACCGCTTCGCGCACTCCCCGGAAACCGCCGCCATGCCGTCCTCCGCCCGCTCTCTCCGGTGGCGGGGGCATTCTACACGTCCGCGCCGCAGCGCCCGTCCGACACCTGCAGCCGCGGCCCCGGCGCGGCGGGTCTCGGGGCGCCCGGAGCCCGCTTCCCGGGCGGGCACCGGCCTTGCTATGTAGGCGGGGTGAGCCGTCCGATGGTCGAAACCATAGAAAGCCGCGAGTTCCTCGAGGAGGTCGTGCCGGTGAAGCCCGGCGGGACCCTCTTCGTGCGCAGCGCGCGCGGGACCGTGGACGTCCGCGTCCACGACCTGGACGAGGTCCGGGTCGAGGCCGAGGCGCGCGGCCGGCACCCCGAGCGGGTGATCTTCACGCTCGAGTGCGCGGACGACGACGTGCGCTTCGAGGTGCGGGTCGAGGGCTGGCTGACCGGGCTCTTCGGCGGCATCGACGTGCGCACGCGCATCTGGGTGCCCCGCCAGTACTCGCTCGTCCTGCGCAACAGCGGCGGCGACGCGCGCGTGGACGGGATCACCGGCAACGTCGACCTGCGAGTCGAGCGGCGGCGACGTGACACTGTCGCGGATCACAGGCCGCGTCGGGACTCACCACCTCGGGCGGAAACCTCGAGCTCGAGCACCTCGACGGCTGCGTGCGCGCGCGCAGCTCGGGCGGCAGCACCCAGTCCTGCGCGACGTGTTCGGCGACGTCGACCTGCGCACGTCGGGCGGCAACCTCGCGATCGACGGCGTCGACGGCGCGTGGACGCGCGGCTGTCGGGCGGCACCACCTCGATCGTCTTCCTCGGCGATCCCAAGGGCGAGATCCGCAGCCTCGGGCGGCGCGGTCGACATCCGGCTCCACGAAGACGCGAACTTCGACCTCGACGCCAAGTCGAACGGCGGCAAGGTGCAAGCGTCGACGTCGAGCTCGACCGCGAGTGGCAGCAGCGACCCGCACCGCGTCCACGGCCGGCGCGGCCGCGCGGCTCGCGGCTGAAGCTGCGCTCGAGCGGCGGCGACATCTCGGTCGGACTGATCTGATTCCGACCTCCGGCTCGCCTCCGTCGCGCGCCTGCGCGCGTCGCTACGCGCCGCTCTCGCGCTCCGCGCTCGGGGCGGCCCCGCTCGGCCTCGACCAGGCGCCTGCGCTCCAGCGCGTATACACGGGCTTGAGCTGCGGCGTGCGCGGATTCTCCCAGCGCGTGTGCAGCACGCGCTCGAGCCAGCAGCTCGAACAGCACCTCGTCGGGCTTCACCTGCGAGATGAAGCTCGCCTCGACGGCGCGGCGCAGCGCCGGGTCGCGCACCTCGCGGGCGGGGCCGGTGCAGTAGAAGCTCTCGTCGTCGTCCTGGCCGGGGAACGGGTGGAGCGCGTAGCGGCCGTCGCGCGTCGAGGTCGGCGCGCTTCGGCGAGTGGCCGATCACGAAGACGTAGAGCCCGCCTCGTGAATTCCCGGGCAGACCGGGTGGAGCCGCGGCCCGCCGTCGGCGCGCGTGGTCGCCAGGAACGCCGAGGCCGGGCACCGTCGGCCCGAACCCGTACAAGAGCGCGCGACCGCGCTCCGCGAGCGCCGGCGCCTTCTCCGCGAATTCGCCCCAGCGCAGGCCGCTAGCCGCGGCACGTGAGCTCCAGGTAGTGCCCGTTGGGGTCGCGCACGTACATCGAGTGCCGGCCGCCGCCGTGGTCCTGCTCCTCGAGGATCGCGAACCCGTGCGCCTCGAGCCGCTTGCGCCAGGCCTCGAGGTCCGTCCGCGAGTCGCACGCCGAGGCGACGTGCGCGACGGTGTCGAGCCAGCGCGGCTCGCGCTGGGGCTGGGGCGCGCCCTCGATCGCGAAGAAGTCGAGCCCGCCCCCGCTCGGCAGGGCGAAGATCCGCATGGCCCAAGGGTGGTCGTCCCACTCCGGGCTCACGCCCTCCATCTTCCCCACGACGGGCAGTCCGAGAATCTCACCGTAGAAGCGCTCCGTCGCCGCCAGGTCGAGGGCGCGCAGGGCGACGTGGTCGATGCCGAGCAGGGTCGGGCGCATTGCGGCCTCCTTCCTTGGTTCATCTGGGAGTCCGCGGATGATCGTACGAGCAGAGAACCTGACAGCTTCTGTCAGCTGAAACGGGTACGATCGGGCCGTCATGCGTGCCCGGCGGCTCATCTCCCTCCTGCTCACGCTGCAGAACCGCGGCCACGCGACCGCCGCGGAGCTCGCCGAGGAGCTGGGCGTCTCGCTGCGGACGGTCTACCGGGACCTCGAGGCGCTGGGCTCGGCGGGAGTTCCGGTCACGACCGAGCGCGGACCGGGCGGCGGCTGCCGGCTGCTCGGCGGCTACCGGACGCAGCTCACCGGGCTCGACGCGGGCGAGGCCGAGGCGCTCTTCCTCGCGGGCCTGCCCGGGCCGGCGGCGGAGCTCGGGCTGGGGAGCCTGCTCGCGCGCGCGCAGCGCAAGGTGCTGGCCGCGCTGCCGGCGCGCCTGCGCGCGGCCGCGTCGCTCGCGAACCAGCGCTTCCACCTGGACGCGCGCCGCTGGTTCGAGCCCGCGCCGGAGCACCCGGCGCTCGAGACCATCGCGGTCGCGGTGTGGAGCGACCGCGTTCTCCAGTTTGCCTACGAGCGCAACGACGGCCAGCGGGTCGCGCGCGAGGCCGACGCGATCGCGCTCGGCCTGAAGGCCGGACTCTGGTACTTCGTGGGCCGGGTCGGCGGCGACCTCCGCGTCTACCGCGCCTCGCGCATGACCGAGGCGAAGGTCGGCGAGCGCGAGTTCGCGCGCGACCCGAGCTTCGACCTGCGCGCGTTCTGGGACGGGTGGGCGAAGCGTTTCGAGGACGGGCTGGCCTCGATCCCCGTCACGGTCCGGGTGGCGCCCGAGGCGAAGGCGTGGGTCGAGCGGCTCGGCAATCCCGCGCTGCGCCCGCCCGCCGACGCGCCGCCGACACCGGACGGTGACGGCTGGCTGCGCCGCACGCTCGTCTTCGAGAAGCTCGAGTACGCCGAGAGCGCGCTGCTCGGGTTCGGCGCGGCCGTCGAGGTCGTCGAGCCGGCCGAGCTGCGCGAGCGCCTGCGCGCCCGGGCGAGCGAGATCGCCGCTCTCTACGGCGAGCCGATTGCGAGCTACTGAGCGGGCCGAATCTCATCGAGGCTCCGCACTAGCTCGGCGAAGACGTCGCTCGCGTGGCGGACCTTCTCGGCGGGCAGGCGCGACAGCGCGCGTTCGACCGCTGCCTCGATGGTTCGCGCCGAACCCACGTCGATCGCACGGCCAGCGAACGTGAGCCCGAGCTGGACCCGCCTGCGGTCCTTGGGGTCGGTACGGCGCGTGATGAGCCCCTGGCGGCTCAGGCGCGCCAGAGTCACGCTCAAGGTGCTCGGGTGCACGTGGAGGATCTCCGCCAGTTGCACCGCGAGGATTCCCGGGAAGCGACCGACGATCCGGATCACCAGTCGCTGCGGCCCGGTGACGCCGGTCGACGCAACCATCCGCTTCGAGGCGCGTTGCAGCGAGTGGTCTAGTGCCCAGACCAGGCGAAGGAAGCCGAGCGCATCTCCGAGGGGCGGCAGACTGGGGCGCGTCTCGAGGGGGATCTCGGCAGCCGGCCTCATGCGCTGGCCCTCTGCCCGTCGCTCTCGCGCAGCTGGATCAACGCCCGGAGAAGGGAGTCGGTCTCGTGCTGGTTCCGGATGGAATAGGCTGCGAGCGATTTCTTCGTCGAGCCGACACGGATTGTCAGCAGGCGGCCCGGCTGGTCCAGCGCGAAGACGTCTTCGTCGGTGTCGTCATCTCCGACATAGATGGCGGTATCGCAGCCCAGACGGTCGCGCGCGCGTTCCAGCGCGAAGCCTTTGTGCGGCGCACCGACCGGCAGGATGTTGATCACCTGTTTGCCCCCGACGATCCGGACTTGGCCGAGCGCTCGAGCCGCCTCGAGGATCGCTTCACGCGCCTGTTTCTTCGCCCGCGAGTGCCGGTAGTGGACGGCGAGCGAGTAGCTCTTGTCCTCGATGGCGACGCCGCGAAGTTCCCTGAGGTGGCG
The DNA here is from genome assembly GCA_963707945.1 of uncultured delta proteobacterium. Classification (GTDB taxonomy): domain Bacteria; phylum Myxococcota_A; class UBA9160; order SZUA-336; family SZUA-336; genus VGRW01. Next base: position 2,313,873 of record CAVPRM010000002.1, on the reverse strand, counting down.
CTCGAGCAGCGCCGCCCAGCGTCTCACCTCGCCAAGCGCGCGATGGGTCGCGCGCATGGGCTCGAGACCGTGGTTGCCGATCACCTCGCGTAGGGGGATGCCGCTGACCCGCTTGGCGGTGTCCGCGAGCCCGCGGCCGGAAATCACCACGCACGGGTAGCGCACCGCCACCTGGACGAGGAGCCGCCGCGTCGTCACCCGCATCGCCGCGTGCTCGCGCTCGGGAACGATCGGCGCCAGCGTCCCGTCGAAGTCGAACGCGACGAGCGTCTTGGACCATGCGAACTGCTCGAGGACGTGACGGTTCTGGTGCGACAGGATGTTCTTCATCGCGCGCTCGATCCGATCTCCGCGGCATGATCGGTGAGGCGACCGGTCAGACGGTCGCGGCGGCGCAGCCGCGCGGCGTCGACGAGCATGCGTCCCGCCCAGCGATAGACGTTGAACTCGGCGAGAAACGCGCGCATCGAGCGCATGCGGTCGCGCTGCTCGTCGAGCGACATCTCGAGCGCGGTGGCCAGTGCAGAGCTCGCTTCGTCGAGGTCGTAGGGATTCACGATCAGCGCCTCGGTCAGCTCGCGCGCCGCGCCGGTGAACTGGCTCAGCACGAGCACGCCGCGCTCGTCCTCGCGCGCCGCGACGAACTCCTTGGCGACCAGGTTCATGCCGTCGTGCAGGCTGCTCACGTAGCAGAGGTCGGCAGCGCGGTAGTAGCGGAACACGGTCGGCGGCTCGTGATGCGCGCGCAGCAGCGACGATCGGGCCGGTAGGCTCCGTCGCCGAAGCGCTCGTTGATGCGCGCCGCGAGCCGCTCGACTCGCTCGTTCAGCTCTCGATAGCGCTCGATGACCGTTCGGCTCGGCGCGGCGAGCTGGACGAAGGTGAAGCGTCCGATCAGCGAGGGGCAGCGTTCCAGCAGCCGCTCGACCGCCAGCAGGCGCTCCTCGACGCCCTTCGTGTAGTCGAGCCGGTCCACGCCCGACGCCGAGCAGCGCGTCGGGCGCCAGCCCGAGCTCGCGGCGGACGCTCGCGCGGCACTCGGCGGCCGGAGGGGCCTCCGCGACCAGTGGTTCGGCCACTCGAGCGAGATGGGATAGGGGCGCACGAGCGTGCTGTGGCCGTGCTGCACGACGGCGTTCTGCTCGCGGTCGATGCGCGCCTCGAGGAAGCGGTCGACGCGAGTCCAGGAAGTTGTTGCAGTCGGACTGGGTGTGGAAGCCGAGGATGCTCGCGCCCGAGCATTCCCTCGAGCAGCTCCTTCGCGCCAGGGACAGATCCCGAAGCGCTCCGAGTTCGGCCAGGGGATGTGCCAGAACATGATGACCGTCGCGCGCGGCAGCCGCTCGCGGATCAGGCGCGGCAGCGAGCGCGAAGTGATAGTCCTGCACGAGGACGATCGGATCGTCGCGAGTCCACCTCCGCGCACAGCGGCGTCGGCGAACTTCTGGTTGACCGCCTGGTAGTGGCGTCCAGTCCTCGCTGCGGAAGACGGGGCGGGCGTGCGCGATGTGGCACAGCGGCCAGAGCCCCTCGTTGGAGAAGCCGTAGTAGTAGCCCTTCCTCCTCCTCGCGGTGAGCCAGACCCGCCGGAGCAGATAGGACTCCTCGCCCGGCGGCACGCGCATCCGCGCCGTTGTCGTCGACGGTCTCGCGGTCGGCGGAGCCGCTGCCGTGCGCGATCCAGACGCCCGAGCAGGCGCGCATCACCGGCTCGAGCGCGGTCACGAGGCCGCTCGCCGGATGGACGCACGCTGATCGCCGCCGTCCGCGCCCTCGCTCGTGGATGTAGGGCTCGCGGTTGGCGACGATGACGACCTTCTCGCCGTGCAGGTAGCGGTTCAGCGTCTGCTTGAGCCGCTGCGGCGTCCACGGGCCTCCCTCGCCGTCCGCCTCCTTCTCGCGCGACGATGCGGTCGACGAGCTCGCGCACGTCGCGCAGGATGGGCTGGAACTCCGGCGGCCTGTGCGCCCGCCGCGCAGCAGCCTGCGGAGCTCCGTCGCTCCAGCCGCGCCAGGACAGGCGCGCCGCGACGACGGTCACCAGCGACGGCCGCGAGTGCGAGAAAGCCGAACGCCGACCAGCAGGAACTGCGCGCGTCTTCGCCTCGCGCCGCTCGACGAAGCTCAGGTCGTGGACGAGCACCACGAAGCCGAGCGGCTGCCGTCGTCGTCGAGCACCGGGATCGCGCTCACGTGGACGTTGCCGCCCGGCAGCGCGCGCAGCTCGCTGGTCCATGGCCGCCAGCTCCGCGGCGGGCGCGTCCGCGCGCGGGCCGGACGTGCGCACCCGAGCTCGGCGCAGCCGAACTGGCGTCGGGTAGTTCGCGCGTCTTGCGTCAGCAGCGTGCAGGTCCGCGGCTGCAGGCCGCGGCGCGCCATGATGCGCTCGTCGTGCGTGATCTCGGCGAGCAGCGCCGCGAAGCGCGCGCTCGCTGGTCCTCGCGCCAGTGCGAGACCAGCGCCTGGCGGGCGCCGCTCACCGCGAGCTGGGCGCGCAGCGTCGAGGTCCCTCTCGAACCAGCCGCGCGTCGTCTCGCTGCACGATGACCGACGCCACCCAGGTCAGCAGCGCCGAGGCCGAGCGACGAGCGCGAGGACGAAGCGCAGCGCGCGTCGCATGCGACCGAATCAAGCACAAGATGGTTTGGAGCACCAACTAAGATCTGCTAGCGTTGCGCCGCGTGCGACTCGAAGATCTGGGCCTGATCGGCAACTGTCAGTTCTCCGCGCTCGTGTCGAGCGAACGGGCGCGGTCGTCTGGTGCTGCCTGCCGCGCTTCGACTCCGAGCCGGTCTTCTCGCACGCTGCTCGACGACGCACGAGGGCGGCGAGTTCGTGGTCGCGCCCGCAGACGGCGACGCCGGGTGCGCAGCGCTACCTCGAGAACACGAACGTCCTCGAGACGACGCTTCGCGAGCGCGCGACGGCGCGCTTCCGCGTGCTCGACTTCGCGCCGCGCTTCGTGCAGTACGACCGCGTCTTCCGGCCGACGCAGCTGTTCCGGATCGTCGAGCCGCTCGAGGGAACGCCGCGCATCCGCGTGCGCTGCGATCCGCGGCTCGGCTGGTCGAAGCGCGACGCCGGTGCAGCTCCAGGGCTCGAACCACATCCGCTTCGAGGGCTTCGCGAGCCCGCTGCGGCTGACCACCGACATCCCGCTGTCCTACCTCGGCGGGCAGCCCGTTCGCGCTCACCGAGCGCCGCCACCTGGTGCTCACCTGGGGCGCGCCGATCGAGGAGCCGCTCGCCGCCGCTGTGCGATCGCTTCCTGGGCGAGACCGTGCGCTACTGGCAGCGCTGGGTGAAGCACTGCGACATCCCGCCGCTCTACCAGCAGGAGGTGATCCGCTCCGCGCTCGCGCTCAAGCTGCACTGCTTCGAGGACACCGGCGCGATCGTCGCCGCGATGACGACCTCGATTCCCGAGGCGCCGGGCAGCGGGCGGACCTGGGACTATCGCTACTGCTGGCTGCGCGACGCCTACTACGCGCTCGGCGCCTTCCGGCTGCTCGGCCACTTCGAGGAGCGCGAGCAGTTCGTCCAGTACCTGCTCGAACGTCGCCGCGGGACGCCCGACGCTCGAGCTCTGGCGCCGCTCTACCGCGTCGACGGCACGTCCGACCTCGAGGAGCGCGATCCTCGACCGACTGGCCGGGCTTCGGGGCGACGGGCCGGTGCGGGTCGGCAACGCCGCGGCGCAGCACCGCCAGAACGACATCTTCGGCGAGATGGTGCTGGCGCTGGCGCCGATCTTCCTCGACGAGCGCTTCAGCGCCGAGCGGTCGCACGCCGCGCTCGACCTGCTCGAGCGGCTGGCGCGCAAGGCGATCGCGGTGGCCGGGACTCCCGACGCGGGCATCTGGGAGTACCGCACGCGAGTGGAAGCCGCAGACGTTCTCGAGCCTCATGTGCTGGGCGGCCGCCGACCGCATGGCGAAGGTCGCCGGCGCAGCTCGCGCCCGTCCGCGCGCGCGGAGTTCGCGCAGCGCGCGGAGCGCATCCGCGACGAGATCCTCGCGCGAGGCCTGGAGCCCCGAGCGCGGCAGCTTCGTCGCGGCCTACGGCGGCGCAGGACCTCGACGCGTCGCTGCTGCAGATGGCGGCGCTGCGCTTCCTGCCGCGCGACGACCCGCGGCTGCGCGAGCACGATCGACGCGATCCGGCAAGGAGCTGTCGCGCGACGGCTGGCTGTTCCGCTACCGCTCGACGACGGCTTCGGCGAGCCGACGGTCGCGTTCATCATCTGCACGTTCTGGCTGGTCGAGGCGCTGGCCGCGATCGGCCGCGCGCGACGAGGCGCAGGCGCGTCATGGAGCGCGTCCGCTCGGCGCTCTCGCCGCTCGGCCTGCTCTCCGAGGACTACGAGACCGTCGAGCCTGCGCATGTGGGGCAACTTCCCGCAGGCCTACTCGCACGTCGGCCTGATCCACGCCGCCTTCGCGGCCTCGCCGCGCTGGGCCGACGTGCTGTGAGGTGGGTGCGCACGGCCGGGCTCGTGGCCGCATGCACGCTCGCCCCCGTGCCTGTGTACGCCTCTGCCGCGTCCGAAGGGGGCGCCGCAGTGCCGCAGGTCGCGATGGCGCTGGTCCTTCTCCTGACGGCCGCGAAGCTGAGAGGCGACCTCGCCGTGCGGATCGGCGGCCAGCCGGCAGTGCTGGGCGAGCTGGTGATCGGAGTCCTGCATCGCGCGGGCCAAGGTACGCGAGGAGCCCGGATGAAGCTCGACGCAACGACCATCACGGCCGCGGCCGTCTTCGCGGGGTCGTTACTTCTCGGCATCGCGGTCAGTCGCTTGGCGTTCCGCCGTCTCGCGGCCCTCGCGCAGCGAACCGACTCGCAGCTGGACGACGCGTTCGTGGCCGCGCTGCGCCGGCCACTCCCGTTCTGGTTCGCGCTCGCGGGAGCCTGGGGGGCCTCGCGCATGGTCGAGCTGCCCGCCCGCCTCACCGCTGCGATCGATCCTCTCCTCGCGGCGCTCTTGATCGCCTCGCTCACGTTCTGGGGGGCGGGCCTGTCGGTGCGAGCGCTGGCGATCGCTCTGCAGCGACCCGCGAGCGGCGCGGTCGCGCCGCCCGGCGCGCTGCAGAACGTGGTGCGCATCGCGGTGCTCGGGATCGGCGCACTGGTGCTGCTGAACACGCTGGGCGTGTCGATCGCTCCGGTGCTCACGACCGTCGGGATCGGGGGAGTCGCGGTAGCGCTGGGCCTGCAGGACACGCTCTCCAACCTGTTCGCGGGGGTTCACATCACGCTGGCAGGCAATCTCCGCGTCGGTGACTTCGTTCGCCTCGAGAGCGGCGAGGAGGGCTACGTCGAGGACATCCGCTGGCGCTCGACGTCGGTCCGCACCCTGCCCAACAACCGGGTGCTGATCCCGAACTCGCGGCTCGCGCAGAGCGTGGTGACGAATTACTACCTCCCGGCGAAGGAGATGGCAGTCCTGGTCGAGGTCGGCGTCCACTACGCAAGCGATCTCGAGCGGGTCGAGCGGGTCACCTGCGAGGTGGCGCGCGAGGTCCTGGCGACGACCGACGGCGGCGTGCGGGATTTCGAACCCTTCATCCGCTTCCACGGCTTCGGCGCGTCCAGCATCGACTTCACCGTGGTCCTGCGGGCTCGCGAGTTCACGGATGGCTACCTGCTCAAGCACCGCTTCGTGATGGCCCTGGCGCGCCGGTTCGCGAACGAGGGCATCGTCATCCCATTTCCGATCCGAGCCCTCAACCTCGAGCAGGAGAGCGCGGGAGAGCGCCTGGCCCGGCTGCGCGTCGCCGCCCCGGGCTCGTGAGCGGGGGGCTCGCACCGATCGACGTCGTTTTGATCGCCGCGTTCGTCGCGTACTGTCTCGCGAGCGGGCTCCGCTCCAGGAAGGCCGCCTCGCGCAGTCTCGACGAGTACTTTCTCGCGGGCCGGACGCTGCCCGGCTGGAAGGCGGGAATCAGCATGGCCGCGACCCAGTTCGCGGCCGACACGCCGCTCCTGGTCACTGGGATGATCGCGACCGGCGGGATCTTCGCGCTCTGGCGGCTGTGGATCTACGCGCTCGCGTTCCTGTTCATGGGCTTCGTGCTGGGCGCCGCCTGGCGGCGAGCGGGCGTGCTCACCGACGCGGAGCTCGCCGAGCTGCGCTACGGAACGCGGCTCGCCCTGGTCCTGCGCGTCGCCAAGGCCGTCTACTTCGGCACCATCTTCAACTGCACCGTGATGGCGATGGTGCTGTTCGCGGCAGGACGCGTCGCAGGACCGTTCCTGCCGTGGGACCAGTGGCTTCCGCCCCACGCCTTCGGCGCGTTCTCGACCTTGGTCGAGCGCTCGGGCGCGCCGCTCTCGCCGAGCGAGATCCTGTCGCTGCTCGCGGTGGTTGCGCTGACCGCGCTCTACTCGACCACGGGAGGGCTCCGGACCGTGGTTGCCACCGACGTGGTGCAGTTCGCCATCGCCATGGTGGCGACCGTCGTCTACGCCGTGGTGGTCGTCCAGCTCGCCGGCGGACTCGGCGAGCTGCCGGGCGAGCTGGTGTCGCGCTACGGCTCGAACTTCGCGAGCGAGACGCTCGCGTTCACGCCGACGCGCGCTCGGGACGCGAGCTGGGTCGTGCTCGGGACGATCGCGATCCAGTGGATCGCGCAGATGAACGCCGACGGGACGGGCTACCTCGCCCAGCGCACCATGGCTTGTCGCAGCGATCGCGATGCGCGCGACGCGGCGCTGGTCTTCGCCGTCGCGCAGGTGCTGCTCCGCTCGCTCCCGTGGATTGCGATCGGGCTCGCGCTGCTGGTGCTGGTGCCGCTGCCGGCGGGAGGATTCCACGCGCTGGACGTGGCGGCGCGCGAGGCGACGTTCGTCGACGGCATCCAGCGCTACCTCCCGGCGGGAGTGAAGGGTCTGATGTTGACGGGGATGCTGGCCGCGCTCGCCTCCACGCTCGACACGCACCTGAACTGGGGCGCCTCGTACTGGGCCAACGACATCTACAAGCGGTTGATCTGCGGCGCGTGGCTCGGGCGCGAGCCGTCAGGACACCATTTGGTGTGGGTCGCGCGGCTCTCGAACCTGCTCGTCGTGGTGATCGCGCTCGCGATCCTCACCCGGCTCGGTTCGATCCAGTCGGCCTGGCAGGTGAGCCTGCTGCTGGGTGCGGGGATGGGCGGGCCGCTGATCCTGCGCTGGGTCTGGTGGCGCATGACGGCCGCCGCCGAGCTCGCGGCGATCGCGTCCTCGTCGCTGCTGGGGCCGCTCGCGCTGTGGTGGCTCGAGTCGGACGGCGCGCGCATGCTCTTCACGGCGGGCACTGCAACCGCCGTCGCCATTGCCGTGGCCTTCCTCGGTCCCGCCGAGCCGCGCGACCGGCTCCTAGTCTTCTACGCGCGCGTGCGCCCGCCGGGCTTCTGGGGGCCGATTGCGCGCGCCTGCGGCGACGATCCGCGCGCGGGCGTAGCGCTGCTCCGGCGAGGCCTGGGCTCGACCTTCGCCGGCGCGCTCATGATCTTCTGCGCGCTGGTCGGCGTGGGCACCTTGCTCTTCGGCAGCCCTGCGCCGACCTGGTTCCCGTGGCCGCTCCCCTGGTCGGTCGGTCTGATCGCGGCGAGCGCCGCGCTGGCCGTGGGCCTCCGCGCCGCGCTGCGCCGAGAGCGTTCGACCCGCTAGGATCGCCGCATGTCGGATCGGCTCTGGTGGAAGCACGGCGTCGTGTATCAGATCTATCCCCGCTCGTTCATGGACTCGAACGGCGACGGCGTGGGCGACCTGGGAGGGATCCGCGCGCGGCTCGACCACCTGGCCTGGCTGGGCATCGACGCGATCTGGCTCTCGCCGATCTTCCCCTCGCCGATGGCCGACTTCGGCTACGACGTGTCGGACTACTGCGACGTCGATCCCGTCTTCGGGGATCTGGCGCAGCTCGATGCGCTCCTGGCCGAAGCGCACGCACGCGGGATCCGTGTCTTGCTGGACTGGGTGCCCAACCACACTTCGGACCAACACGCCTGGTTTCGCGAGTCGCGCGCGAGCCGCGTGAACCCCAAGCGCGACTGGTACGTCTGGCGCGATCCGCGGCCCGACGGGTCGCCTCCCAACAACTGGATCGCGATCTTCGGTGGCCCGGCGTGGCAGCTCGACCCCGAGACGGGTCAGTCCTACCTGCGCTCGTTTCTCCGGGAGCAGCCGGACTTGAACTGGCGGAGCCCCGAGGTCGAGCACGCGATGCACGGAGTGCTGCGGTTCTGGCTCGACCGCGGCGTCGACGGATTCCGGATCGACGTGATCCACCGGATCGCGAAGGACCCCGAGCTGCGCGACAACCCGCCCAGCCAGCGCCCGGGCCCGGGCTACGGCGGGCAGCTCCACATCCACGACGAGAACCATCCGGATATCCACGGGTTCCTCCGCCGGATCCGCGCTGTCCTGGACGGCTACGACGGGCGCATGGCCATCGGAGAAATCAGCCTGCAACCGGAGCAGGTCGCCCGCTATTACGGCAAGGGGGACGAGCTGCATCTGGCGTTCAACTTCGCCTTCATGCGCAACCGCTGGGACGAGGTCGCGTTCCGGCGCGAGCTCGCGCGCTTCGACTCGCAGGTCCCGCCGGAGGGCTGGCCGACTCTGGTGCTCTCGAATCACGACGCCCCGCGCCACGCGACGCGCCACGACGATCCGGCGCTCGGCGAAGCGCGCGCGCGCTCACTGGCCGTCTTGCTGCTCGCCGGCCGCGGGACACCCTTCCTCTACTACGGCGAGGAGATCGGCATGCGCAACGGGGAGATCCCGCCCGAGCGCCGGCGGGACCCGCTCGCGTGGACCTTGAGCCACAAGGTGTCGCGCGACGGCGAGCGCACGCCCATGCAGTGGAGCGCGGAGCCCGGCGCCGGCTTCAGCGCGGGCGAGCCGTGGCTGCCGCTGGCAGCGGACTGGCCGACACGCAACGTCGAGGCGCAGCGCGCGGACCGCGGCTCGCTCTTGTGGCTGTACCGCGACCTGCTAGCGCTGCGCCGGCGCACGACCGTCCTCGAGCGCGGGTCGTTCCGCGAGCTGCCGGCGCCGGCGGGTGTGCTCGCGTGGGAACGGCGGTACGAGAACTCGCGCGCGCTGGCGGCGCTGAACTTCGGCGACGTGGAGCAGGGCGCGGGCCTTCCGTCCGCGGCCGTGCGCGAGGGCGTGCTCACGGGCGCGGACGCGCCGCTGCCCGCCGATGCCGCGCAGCTCTCGCTCGGCCCGTGCGAGGCGGCGGTCCTCGTGCTCGATGACTGACTCGCTCGCGCAGCCGCAGCCGGCGACGGAGGGGCGCGGTGCGTTCGGCGGCTTCATCGGCCCGCGCACCCTGGTCGGACTGGTGGCGAACACCGCGCCGTGGCTGTTCGCCGCGGCCGCGCCCGACACGCCGTACGTCGCGATCCTGCACGGGGCCGAGCGGCTCGGCGCACGCGCCGAGCCGACGCCCTCCGAGCGCACCGACTACTTCGCGCTGTGCCTGGCCGCGCACTTCGCGAGCGCCGCTACCTTCGTGCCGACCGACGTCGACACCAAGATCCGGCGCGCGCTCTGGCAGGAGGCGATCGGTACGGACGAGCTGCCGCGCATGCGCGCGCTCGCGCTCGGCATGGCCGCGTGGGACCCAGCGCCGGTCTCGGCGCGGGTGGTGCGCGGCGCGGACGGCGAGATCGTGTCGGGCCACGACGGCGAGCGGCTCGCGGTGCTGGCCGGCGGACTCGTCGCTGCGATCGCGGCGGGCGACCCGCGCGGCGCGGCCGAGCTGGAGGCGGCGATCGACACCGAGCTGTGGCGCGAGGCGCGCGCGTTCGCGTCGACCGCGCGCACGGCGGGCGCCGAGCTCGAGCTCCTGCGGCTGGCCGCGGTGCTGACGCACAACGCGGGCGATCTCATGCAGGGGCTCGCCGACGCGCCGCAGCCGCGCTTCGCCGACCTCGCGCGCTCGGGCCCCGAGCGCTACGGCGGGGCGTTCGCGCGCGCCGCAGCGCTCTACCGCGAGCTGCTCGCCGTCGACGGACACCGCAACTACCCGCTCCGCCGCGTGCGCGCCCTGCGCCGCGACCGCGCGCTCCTGCTGCCGCTCGCGCCCTTCCTGGACGACTGGGGCGCAGCGGTCGCGCGCTTCCCGGGGCTCGACTTCGCCGAGCGCGCGGAGGTGGTGGCCGCGCTCGTCGATGGCTGCCGCAAGCTGCCCGGCCAGGTCGCGTACTACCGCGCGCTGGCCGGCATCGAGCGCGCGCTGCCGCGCGGCTTCGACACCTCCGAGCTCGCCGCGCATCTCCCGGCCGCGGTGCGGCGCGCGCTGCGCGGAGCAGAGCTGCGCAAGCTGGTCGCGGTCCGACGCGAGTCGTTCGACGCGTCGCTCGCGAAGCGCTGTCGCGGAGTCTTGCGCGCGAGCTAGCTCGAGGCCAACGCCTTGGCCAGCATCTCGCGCGCGACCTTCACCGGGAACTGTCCGAGGTCGAGCTTCGCGCTCGGCCGGGCCGATACGCGCGCGTACCAGTCGAGCAGCCGAGTGCACTTCTCGGGAACGTCGATGCCGATGGCGGCGCCGAAGTCGAAGGTCGTCTGCAGGACGATGTCGGCCATCGAGTAGCGCTCGCCCGCCACGAAGGTGCGGCCCTCGAGCTCGCCGTCGAGCCAGCGGCACGCGCCGGCGAAGACCGCGAGGTTCGAGGCGCCGAACTCTTTGAACTGCGCGCGGCCCTGCGACGCCGCGTACGGCGCGGTGAACGGATGCGCGTGCACCCACACCATGCCCGCCGGCATCATCACCCGGAGCTCGACCCGGCGCAGCCACATGTCGATCCGCGCGCGCTCGGCGGCGTCGCGCCCGAACAGCGGCGGCTCGGGGTGGAGCTCCTCGAGGTAGCGGCAGATCGACACGCTCTCCGACAGGTGCGAGCCGTCGTCGAGCTCGAGCACCGGCAGCTGACCCAGCGAGTTCTTGGCCAGGAAATCGGGCGTCTTGTGCTCGCCCTTGGCGAGGGCGATCGGCGCGAGGGGAATCGAGATCCCCTTCTCGAGCAGGAAGATCCGGACGCGGCGCGGGTTGGGGGCGGGGTCGGCATCGTTGTAGAGCTTCATGCCCGCAATCTTACCTGGGCCAGCAGCTCGGGATCGACATTGCCCCCGGAGAGCAGCACCCCGCAGCGGCCGCGCCCCTCGCGCAGCGCCGCGGCCAGCCCGGCGGCGCCCGCGGGCTCGAGCACGAGCCGGAGCTCCCGCAGCGCGAAGGCCATCGCGTCGAGGAGCTCGTCGTCCGAGACCAGCGCGACCCGCGCGACGTGCTTGCGCAGCACCGGCCAGGTGAGCTCGCCCAACATCTGCACGCGCAGGCCGTCCGCGATCGTGCGCGGGATCGGGATCTTGCGGCGCTCGCCGGCGGCGAGCGAGAGCGCGAGCCGGTTCGCGTCGGTCGGCTCGACCGCGACGATCTCGAGCGCCGGCGCCAGCGCGTGGAGCGCGACCGCGCAGCCTGCCAGGAGGCCGCCGCCCGACACCGGGCAGTAGAAGCGGTCGAGCGTGTCCACGTCCTCGAGCAGCTCGAGCGCGCTCGTGCCCTGACCCGCCGCGACCAGCGGATGCTCGAACGGCGGCACCGGCACGAGCCCCTGCTCGGCGGCGATCTCCGCCGCGCGGCGCGCGCGCAGATCGCTGTCGGCCGGGACCATCACGACCTCGGCGCCGTCCGCTCTGGTGCGCGCGACCTTCAGCGCGGGCGCGTCCTCGGAGATCGCGATCACCGCGCGCAGCCCCAGTACGCGCGCCGCGCGCGCGACCGCCTGCGCGTGGTTTCCCGAGGAGTGCGCGACCACGCCGGCGGTGCCGCGCGGGCAAGGTCGTCATCAGGCTGAACGCACCGCGCAGCTTGAACGCGCCGGTCGCCTGCAGCGACTCGGCCTTGCAGAAGAGCTCGAGATCCGGCCGCGGCGCGCAGCGCAGCACCGGCGTGCGCAGCACGTACGGCGCGATCCGCCGGCGCGCGTTGCGGATCAGCGCGAGGTCGAGCTCCTTCTCCACCTCTCTAGGATGCCGAATCCGCGCCTTCCCTGGAGATAAGCGTTGACTCAGGGGCGCGAGCAGGCTGACGATGGCCAGGATGAGCACTCGGCTCTTGGCTTGCGCAGTCGGACTACTGAGTCTGACTCCGCTTGAGATCCGCGCGCAGCAGCCAGCACAACTCATTCGCGACTTTTCCAGCCGCGACTACTACGCGACTGGTTTCTCTCATGACTTCGTGTCGATGGGGGAGTTCGCGATTTTCTGGGCCGACAACTATTCGGCAGGGGCGTCTGGGCTCTGGCGCAGCGACGGTACGCCTCGGGGCACGCGCCCGATTCACGACGGACTCTCCGGAGAGGACGTTCCCCTGACCCGGGCTGGCGATCGGGTCGTGTTCTTCCAGGGCGACGCAATCTGGCGCAGCGACGGCACTGCGTCAGGAACTCAGCCCTACGCGCACCTCGAGTTCGGCCAGTCGCTGGACAACGAGTTTCCCGGGGCGCGGATCGGCAACGCGGCGGTCTTCCCCGCAGAGGACCTGTCGGGGACGCCCGAGCTGCTGCGAACGGATGGCACGGCCGCGGGCACGTTCAGTATCGCCCTTGGCGGAATCGCCATGAATGTGAACGCACCCAACGACTTCGTCGAGCACTTCGGTGTTCTTTACTTCTTCTTCTCCTCGCCGACCAACACCGAAGAACGCTGGCTCTGGCGGACCGACGGAACCCTGATCGGCACGTGGCCGGTCGCGCCCGATCCCGACACGTTATACGTGTTGGCGAAGGTCCCGGACGGTGCGCGGCTTCTCTATTTCATGCACAAGTACGTCGCAGGTGCGGATCGGCTGGTCGTGCGCACGCTTCAGGCTGGAGCTCTGAGCGAGCCCGTCGAGCTATCGAGCCAGATCGAGTTCATCGGACCTGCGCCTGGCGGAGGCGCGCTGTTCGCGAAACGCGATGAGAACGACTCGCGAAGCTTGTGGCTGGGGGACGGCACCGACGCCGCTTCCGTTCTGGTGCGCGAGCTGCCAGCGAACTCGGCCGTGTGCGGGTCGGGGGTCTTCGTGGCCGGCCAGTCTTGGTTCTGCCTGTATACGGTCGAGAACGGGAGCGAGCTCTGGCGAAGCGACGGAACGGCGGACGGCACCGGCCTGGCGTACGACCTCATCCCAGGACCGCAGGGCGGCCTGTACGACTACTACTGGACGTCGTCGGCCACCGAGCTGAACGGACGGCTGCTCTTCTCGGGTGCTCGAGCGGTCGATCCGGTACTAGAACCCGTCCTGGCGATCACAGACGGCACGCCGGAGGGGAGCTCCATCCTTGCTGCCATCTCGGTGAATAACGATCGGCCTCCAGCCACGGCTGGAGCGCGTGTCGTGTTTCAAGCAAACGATCCGAACTACGTCGGTGGGCTCTGGGCTAGCGACGGCACGCCTGCGGGAACCGCGTTGGTCTCGAGCTTCGATCTTCCGAACGGCTCGATCACGAGCCAGCTCGTCCCGACGTCGTCGGGACTCGCCTTCACCGCGCCGGACGAGATCGACGGAGATGATCTCTGGTCGAGCGATGGGACGACACAGGGAACGGCCCGGTTGAGGGACGTCTTCGGCTATCCAGTCGACTTCGTGGGCTCGGGTGGCTTCGCGTACTACGTCGGTGAAGACGCCTCCGGGTACGGAGTCTTCGCGACGGACGGAACGGCTGCAAACACATCGCTCCTCATCCCAGTCCCACCGCCGACGGGTACCGTGGGCCGCTGTCCCCCGGAGCAAGACTGCCGGTTGTTGGTCCCGGTCGGCGACCTCGTTCTGTTTGGCAGCTCCGCGATCGGTGGGTCGCCGCCGACGGTATCCCCGCTCGACAGAGGCGTGGGCGGCGCTCGAGCGGCGACGGCGAGCGGGCTCGTCTTTTTCGGTCTCTCCAGCCAGGCTCAGGCGTATCAGCTGAGACTCGCAGGACTGGGCGGAGCTGGCTCGGAGCTTCTCTTCGAGGCTTCGCTGGCCGAGCTGGGCGAAGACAGCAACCGGATCACGCCCCACCTGACGAGCGTCGGCACCGCCGCGGTCTTCACCTTGATACGAGAAGGCTACTTCACGATCTGCGTCGGCAGCACGTGCACGTACGAGGTCGTCTACACTCCGCCTGCGATTCTCCGACGCGGTTTCTCCGACGGCACTGCGGCAGGAACCGTAGTCGTACAGGGTCTGGACCAGCTCGACTTCCTCGACGCTCAGTACCAGGGACTTGGACTCGCCAGACGCGGCGCCGAGATTTGGACCAGCGACGCCACGTTGGTCGGAACCACACGCCTGGTCGATCTGGCCGCGCTCGGGATCACCGGCAGCCCGCACGACTTCCAAGCCGTCGGGGCAGCGCTCTACTTCCTCGCTGCGGACTCCGCGCACGGCGACGAGCTCTGGGTCTTCGACGGCGCCAGCGGTTCCGCGCGCCTGGTCCGGGACATCAACCTGGGGCCCCAAGGGAGCTCGATCTCGGCTCTCACGGTGGTGGGCTCGCGTCTCGTCTTCTCGGCGTGCGATACGGCGGGGTGCGAACCCTGGCGAACCGACGGCACCGGCGCAGGGACGATCCGACTCGCGAACCTCGCGGCGGGCGCGCGCTCCTCGAGTCCGCGCTCCTTCACACCGTTCGGTGACGGTCTCTTCTTCATCGCCGACGATCAGGCCAGGAGCGGCGCATTGTGGCGCCTGCCGCTGACCGTCGTGGCCGCGCCCCCCATGGTCGGAGACATCGATGGGGACGGCGACATCGATCCGACGGATCTCGCGGCGCTGCGCGCCGCCTTCGGCAGCGTGCTCGGCGACAACGCATTCGATCCGAGCTGTGATCTCGACGGCGACGGCGTGATCTCGCTCGTCGACTATCAATTCTGGACCAGCGCCTATCGTGCCGCGTCGGTCGCGCATCAACAGCTCGCGGGCGGCGCGCAGCCGATCCCGCTTGCACCCACGCCGCACGAGTTCGCCCTGGCGGCTCTGCTGCTCGGCGTGGCTCTGCAAAAGTTGAGGAAGGCGCGATGCTGAGGTGGCTCTTTGTGCTGGCTTCGCTCTGGATGCTGCCGCGCGAGTGCGCGGCCCTCTCGATCGTCCGGGTGGTCTCGGACGTGGACGAGGTGCAGCTCGAGACTCCGTTCTCGGTCGAGATCCGGGCCGACCTCGGTCCGCAGATCCTGGGCTTCGGTCTGGACTTCGACGTGAGCCCCTCGTTCGCATCCCCGCAGGGTCCACCCTCGATCGGGTCGGCTTGGCTCTCGGTTCCGGCCGCCGACGGCGACGGGCTTGCCGGGATCGCGTTCCCGCTGGCCGTCACGGGGGAGAACGTCCTGCTGGCCACCGTGTGGCTGGTCGCGACCTCTTCGGGCGAATTCGAGCTGACTCCGAGCGTGTCACCGGGCGACCAGGCCGAGGGCTTCGCGCTCGATCCAACCGGCTTCGACTCGACGCAGTTCGTGAGCCTGCGTATTCGCGCAGTGAGCGAGCCGTCCTCGCTGCCCCTGGGGGTGCTCGCGTTCGGCGCTCTCGTGTGCGCGGGAATGCGTCGAGCCTGGGGTCAGTGAAGCAGCGCTAGCTCGGAAGCGCCGGCAGCCGCGCTTCGACGTCCCGCAGCCGCGGCAGCGCGGCGTCCTTGCCCGACAGGAGCGGCTCGGCGACCGGCCAGCGGATCCCGATCTCGGGGTCGTTCCAGATCACGCCGAGCTCGTCCTCGGGGTGATAGAGCTCGGTGCACTTGTACTCGACCTCGGCGGTCGGGCTGGTGACGCAGAAGCCGTGAAGAAATCCGGGTGGCACCCAGAGCTGGCGGAAGTTCTCGGCCGAGAGCGTCTCGCCGACCCACTTGCCGAACGTCGGCGAGCCGCGCCGCACGTCGACCGCCACGTCGAAGATCTCGCCCGCGATGCAGCGCACCAGCTTCCCCTGTGCGAACGCCGCCTGCATGTGCAGTCCGCGCAGCGTCCCGCGCGAGGAGTGCGAGTGGTTGTCCTGAACGAAGCGCGCGCGCACGCCGCCCGCCGCGAACTTCTCCGCGTGGTACGTCTCGAGGAAGAAGCCGCGCGCGTCCTTGAACACGCGCGGCTCGACCCGGATCACCTCCGGAATCGCGGTGGGCTCGAAGCGCATTCGCCGAGCATAGCGCCGTATGATGCCGCGTCGACGAAACACGCAGAGGGAGTTCTTCGTGAAGAATCTGGTCCGGATCGCGGTGGTGGTGTGGGCAGCTCTCGCAGCCGTTCGTGCGGGCGCCGACGAGATCCAGTTCACCAACGGCGACAAGCTGACGGGAAAGATCGTCAAGCTCGACGGCGGCAAGCTCACCGTCGACTCCGACGGTCGCGGGCAAGGTCGACGTGAAGTGGGCGGACGTCGCCACTCTGTCGAGCGAGGAGCCCGTGACCATCGTGCTCGACGGCGGGCAGGTACTGACCGACAAGCTCGTTTCCGCCGAGCAAGGCAGCGTGAGGACCGCCGGCAACGACCAGACGATCACGCTCGCGAGTACCGCGAAGCTGAACCCGGAGCCGGTGCAATGGAAGGGCCAGCTCCTGGCGGGCGCGCGGTTCGACCGCGGGAACACGGTCGGCGACTCGTTCAACTCGAACCTCGACGCGGTGCGGCGCAGCGAGATGGACCGCATCACCCTCGGCGCGGGCTACGCGGCCGAGGAGGCCCAGGACTCGGACCAGCTGGGCAAGCACGCGAGCAAGAGCAAGATGTTCGGCTCCGCGCAGTACGACTACTTCTTCGAGCCGAAGCTGTACGGCTACGTGAACGCGCGCGGTGACAAGGACCGCTTCGCGGACTTGAACCTCCGTTTCACGACGGGCGTCGGCGCCGGCTACCAGTGGGTCGAGACGGACACCCTGAAGTTCAACACCGAGGCCGGCATTTCCTGGGTCTCGGAGAACTACCACGGCGAGACGCCCGACAACGACTATGCCGCGGCGCGGGTCGCCTGGAACCTGGACTGGGTCCCCTACTCGGGCCTGACCTTCTTCCAGTACACGCGCTGGTACCCGAGTCTGCAGCAGCTCTCCGATCACCTGATCGAGACGAACACGGGGCTCCGCTACAAGCTCTGGGGGGACTTCTTCGGCGAGTCGAGGGTCGTCTGGACCTGGGACACGACGCCCGCCGAAGGCAAGAAGCACGCGGACCTGAGCTACATCCTCGGCCTCGGCTACGGGTTCTGAGCGAGCGCCTATAATCGCGCCGATGGACCCGAAGCTGATCGCGGCCGCGCGCGCCGCGTTCCCGAAGCGCGGCGACTGCATCGCGCTCGGCGCGCCGCTGCACTCGGGCGAGTGTCTGCCCGAGCCGCTCATCGCGCTGCCGCTCGCGATGGCGAATCGGCACGGGCTGGTCGCGGGGGCGACCGGAACGGGGAAGACCAAGACGCTGCAGCTGATGGCGGAGCAGCTCTCGAACGCCGGCGTGTCGGTCTTCCTCGGCGACATGAAGGGCGACGTCTCGGGAATCGGCGCGGCGGGCGAGGCGAACGAGCGGGTGCAGACGCGCGCGCGCGACACCGGCTACGCCTGGCGCGGCGCGGCAACGCCCGTCGAGTTCTACTCGCTCACCGGCAAGCGCGGCGCGCAGGTGCGCGCGACGGTGTCTTCGTTCGGGCCGCTCCTGCTCGCCAAGGTGCTCGAGCTGAACGAGACGCAGACGAGCGTGCTCTCGCTCGTGTTCAAGTTCTGCGACGACCGCGGGCTCGAGCTGTACGACTTCGCCGACCTGCGCGCGGCGCTGCAGCACCTGTCGGGGCCGGGCGCGGGCGAGCTCGCGAGCTACGGCGGGATCTCGAAGCAATCGGTCGGCGTGCTGCTGCGCGAGATGGTGGAGCTGGAAGGGCAGGGGGCGCTCGCGTTCTTCGGCGAGCCGGAGCTCGAGCTCGGCGACCTGCTGCGCCGCGCGCCCGACGGGCGCGGCGTGGTGTCGGTGCTCGAGCTGGCCGACGTGCAGGACAAGCCGGCGCTGTTCTCGACCTTCATGATGTGGCTGCTCGCCAGGCTGCAGGCGGACCTGCCCGAGGTCGGCGACGCGCCCGCGCCGAAGCTCGTGTTCTTCTTCGACGAGGCGCACCTCCTGTTCCGCAACGCGAGCCGCGCGTTCCTCGACCAGATCGGCCAGGTCGTCCGGCTGATCCGCTCGAAGGGCGTCGGCGTGTTCTTCGTGACGCAGAGCCCGAAGGACGTCCCCGACGAGATCCTCGGCCAGCTCGGCCACCGGGTGCAGCACGCGCTGCGCGCGTTCACCGCCGACGACGAGAAGGCGCTGCGCGCCGCGGCGCGCACGTTCCCGAAGTCCGAGTTCTACGACATCCAGGCGACGCTCCAGTCGCTGGGGATCGGCGAGGCGCTGATCGCGGTGCTCGACCAAAACGGCGTGCCAACGCCCTCGTTCGCGGCCCGCTTGATCCCGCCCGCGTCGCGGATGGCGCCGCTCTCCGAGAGCGAGTTCGCGAGCGCACTCGACACGCCGATCGCGCGCAAGTACGCATCGGCCGTGAACCGCGACAGCGCCGCGGAGAAGCTGGCGCGCCAGAACGCGCCGAAGCCGGCGCCGGCCGTGCCCGACGACACCCCGGTGCGCAAAGGCGGCGCGCGCGCGCCCGACGAGGGCGTCGGGGCGTCGATCGCCGATGCGCTGAACTCGCCGCTGGCGCGCACCATCGCGGGAACCATCACGCGTGGGCTGATGGGCGCGCTGCTCGGCCCCACGCGGAGACGGCGCCACTACTGATGCGCGAGTCGCTTTCCCAGGCTGGCGCGTTCCTGAACGAGGTCTTCGCCGAGTGGTCGAAGGACGACGCGCTCTCGCTCGGCGCGGCGCTCGCGTACTACACGATCTTCTCGATGGCGCCGCTCCTGGTGCTGGTGATCGCGATCGCCGGGCTCGTGTTCGGCCGCGACGCGGCGCAGGGCGAGATCGTCACCCAGCTCCAGGGAACGATCGGCCCTGCCGGCGCGAAGACGATCGAGGACATGATCGCGCGCGCGAGCCAGCCGGCCTCTGGCGTGACGGCCACGGTCTTGAGTCTGGTGACCATGGTCTTCGGCGCGTCGACCACGTTCGGCCAGCTGCAGAGCTCGCTCAACAAGATCTGGGACGTGAAGAAGACGCGGAGCGGCGTGCGCGGCCACGTGCAGCGGCGCCTGGTGGCGTTTTCGATGATCCTCGCCATCGGGGCGCTCCTGTTCCTGACGCTCGCGGCGTCGGCGGCGCTCTCGGGCGTGCACGGGTGGCTGGAGCAGTACTTCCCGGTGGCGGCGCACGTGCTGCCGTCGGCGAACTTCGTGCTCTCCTTCGCGGTGGTCACGGCGCTCTTCGCCATGATCTTCAAGGTGCTGCCCGACACGCGCATCGAGTGGAGCGACGTCTGGGCGGGCGCGGCCGTGACGGCGCTGCTCTTCACGATCGGCAAGGCGGCCATCGGCGTCTATCTGGGGCGCGCGGGGGTCACCTCGGTGTACGGTGCCGCCGGCTCGCTGGTGCTGATCCTGCTCTGGATCTACTACTCCGCGCAGCTCCTGTTCCTGGGTGCGGAGTTCACCGAGGTTTGGTCGCGGCGGCGCGGCTCGCGGAGCGAAGGACGGAGCGAAGGAGAGAGGAAGGCGTGACCCCGACTGCGAGTCCGAACATGCGCGCGGTCGCGCTGACGTGGTGGATCATCTGGGGCTCGATGAGCTTCAGCCTGTGCATGCTCGCGATCGTGCTGCACGCAGCCGAGCGGCCGGAGAACGCCCCTGCCGGTTCGCCCGAGCTCGCCCGGAACATGTCGATCGTCGCGGCGGCGGTGGTGATCGCCGCGATCGCCGCGCGGCGCTACCTGCAGTCGGACGCGTGGCTGCGAGCCGCGGCCGAGAAGTCCTCGAGCGTTCCGGCGGAGGGACGCCCGCTGGCGTTCCTGGCCCGGATGCAGAGCGGCTTCGTCATCTCGCTGGCTCTGCACGAGGCGATCGCGCTGATCGGGTTCGTCATCGCGTACCTCTTCGGCGAGCCCGCGCGCTTCTGGCCCTTCTTCGGCACCGCGCTCGCGCTGAACCTGCTGGTGATGCCGCGCCCGCTCGCACTGCTGGAGCGGGCGCGCGCGCTGTGCCCGCAGATCGCCGGGCTCGCGCTCCTGCTCGCGCTGTGCGCGGCCTGCTCCTTCGTCGGCGGCGACTTCACGCCCCTGAAGACGGAGCCCGAGACGCCGTGCCTCAAGGAAGCCAACGAGATCTGCAAGGAGAAGCTGAAGTCGGCGGACATCGGCAACTGCGTGGCGCGCGAGAAGTACCGCTGCGAGCTGGAGGAGCAGGAGCAGAAGGAGAAGCCGGCTACTCCGGGGTCTTCTTGAGCTCCTCGCACATGTAGATCTGGCGCTTCAGGCAGGCCTGCTGGTCGGCGCCGGCCATCTTCTCGCAGACCTCCTCGGCCTTGTCCGCGCACTCGCCGCTGCCGAGCTGGGACTTGGCCAGGTCCTCTGGAGAGGCGCAAGCGAGCGCCCCGGCGAGCGCGAATCCGAACCAGCGGCGGCGACGCATCACCTGGAGGATGTCGCGCGCGGCCAGGCCGGTAAAGGGCTAAGATGGGGGCAATGCCGCGCTGCGCCAGGATTCTCGCCAGCCTCGGCCTCAGCATCGGGCTCGCCGCGCTCGCGGGCTGCGCTTCGGCGCCCCCGCCGCACGCCGGCGGCGCCGCCGCGCGCGAATACTTCCCGCTCCTGCCCCGCGCGCACTGGATCTACGAGCTCTCGACGGGCCCGTTCTCGCACACCACGCTCGACGTGACCGCGCGCGGAGTGCGGCCGGTGCGCGGCTCGAACGACGGGATCTTCATCGTCGAGGAGCGCACCGAGACGGAGGTGTTCGGCCTCGATCCGCTGGGCCTGGTCGGCTACCAGGTCGGCGACGGGTTCATGCGGCGCGTGCCCGCGCTCGAGCTCGACCCCGACGGGATCGTGCACGTGTTCGGCCGCGACGGCATCTCGTTCCTGCCGACCGACCCGCAGCCCGGCCAGCAGTGGAGCGACGAGGTTGCCGTCTTCGACGCGCCCAGCGCGACCAAGTCCAAGCAGAGCTGGACGGCGCGCATCGAGAAGGTGGGCAGCGTCCGGGTCGCGGCCGGCACCTTCGAGGACGTGATCGTCGTGCGCAGCGAGCAGTGGGACCGCGACTGGAAGGAAGACGAGCCGCTCCACAGCTACGAGGACTACTACGCGCGCGGCGTGGGGCTGATCCGCAGCGTCGCGCACAACCACACTCGCTTCCTGCCGATCGCAGAGCTCGAGCAGGAGCTCACCTTCGTGAGCTTCGACGAGGGCGGAGGCGCGGCGGTGGCCAGGTAGCGAGCAGGGCCGGAAGCGGAGCGCAGAGCGCGCAGCGAGCCGCAGGCGAGCGAAGTGCGGGTGGCGCGGCTTTGCCGCGCCGGGCCCTGCTCGGGCTCACTCGCCCGAGGAGAGGTCCGCAGGGCGGAAGCGGCCGTCGGGGATGTCGACGTCGAGCTTGACCTCGTCGACCTTCACCACGGTGTGGGTCTGGTCGATCACGTCCTCGAGCTCGAGCGCACCCGCGATGTAGAGCTCGCCGACCTGCTGCACCTTCTTCGGATCCGCGCGCAGCACCTTGCGGAGCCGCCCGCCGGGCTCGAACGAGTCGACCTTCAGGACGACGCACGTCTCGCGGTCGACCGAGGTGACGATCTTCTCGTAAGCCGACACCTCCTGGGAGCTGGGAACGGTCGACACGACGTAGACCGCGCGCTCGGCGACGACCGCGTCGGGCAGCCGCTGGGCCTTGCCGGTGCGCTGGAACGAGCGCCAGTTCTCGAAGTCGTCGTAGGAGAAGTCGGTGCCGAAGAGGCCCCCGTTGCCGCGCGACGCCACGCGGCGCACCCGCCGGTCGTCCTGCGAGTAGACGTAGAAGTCGCTCGGGCCTTCCTTGCTCTCGATCATCAGCATGGCCGTGCCGCGGATGTCGGTCGGCTTGTCGAAGCGCAGCACCACCCGCCGCAGGCCGTCGGCGAGCTTCTTGCCGAGCACGGTCGCGCGGCTCTTCCGCTCGCCGCCGACCCGGTCGACCTTCACGAACTCGGCCCGGAACGAGAGCGTCTTCTTGGGCGCGTTGCGCTCGAGGCACTTCGTCGCCTCCTCGAGCGAGAGCGTCTGCGCGCGCGCCACGGCGCTCGCCAGAACTCCGATCGCCACGGCGAGCGCGATCCCCATCCCCACGTGCGGTCGTGCCATACCGTCTTCTATAGTACGCGACTCCGTGCGCCGAAACGCTCGCCCCTCCTTCTTGCTCTGCGCGCTCGCCCTGCTCGGGGCGGGCGCCGCGCGCGCCCAGACCAGCGAGGAGCAGGTCTGGATCGACCTGGCCGCCCCCATCCAGAACGCGGTGCAGAAGATCCCCATCGGGATGGTCGAGGTGCGCGGCACCACCGGCGCCGGTCGCTCGCGCTACCACGACGTGGCGATCGTGATCGACCTCTCGACCAGCACGCGGCTGCCCTCCGGCATCGACGTCGACGAGAACGGGAAGGTCGGGAAGTCCGCCCCCGAGATCCGCGAGGACTACTGGGGCGACGGCTCGCCCGAGAAGCTCTGCGACGACCCCGGCGACACGATCGCGGCGGCGGAGCTGGCCGCGGTCCGCCGCCTGCTCAAGCTCCTCGATCCCCAGCACACGCGGGTGGCGCTGGTCGCCTTCGGCGACAAGGGGGAGCTGGTCGCGCCGATCACCGCCACCCGGCCGGAGCTCGAGAAGGCGCTCGCGACGCTAGATCACAAGCACGGCTGGTACGGCGGGACGAACTACGCGGCAGCGCTCGAGACGGCGACCACCGCGCTGCAGACCGCGCCCCAGGACGGAAAGGTCGAGCGCAAGCGCAGCATCCTGTTCCTGTCCGACGGCTACCCGACGATGCCGCAGCCCGAGCCCGAGCCGGCGAAGCAGGCGATCGCGGCGGCCAAGCGCGCCGGCGCGCAGGGCGACCATCTGCACAGTTTCGCGCTCGGGCCCGAGGCGGTGCGCGGCCGCGACATCCTCTCGCTCATGTCGAAGCTCGCCGACGGCACGCTGACCGAGATCGAGCGGCCCGGCGACGTGCTGTTCCACCTGCCGTCGGTCGAGCTGTCCGAGATCGCCGAGGTGAAGCTCGAGAACGCCACCACCAAGCAGCCGGGGCGCGCCGTGCGCGTGCTCGCGGACGGCACCTTCGACGGCTTCGTGCCGCTCGATCCGGGCCGGAACCAGATCCAGGTGACCGCGATCGGGATCGGCGGCGGCCGTCTCGAGGAAACGCGCAACGTCTTCTACGAGCCGGCGCCGGGCATGACCGAGCAGGTCCAGATCGAGGTGTCGCGCCTGCGCGAGCTGCTGCGCCAACGCACCGTCGAGGTCGAGCTCGGCCGCGAGATCCAGAAGGCCCGCGAAGAGCGACGCGCGCGGCAGAAGGAGCTGCGCATCGACGTCGAGAGGCAGAAGCCGGCCGAACCTGGCGCGGCCACGCCGCCTGCGCCAGCCGAGCCGCAGCACTGAGCTCCGAAACAGAAGAGGCGGCCTCTTCCGAGGCCGCCTCCTGTTTCTTGGCTCTTGGCTGCTAGCCGCTGCTAGCGACCCAGGGTCTTCAGCCGCGTCGTGTCGTAGTACTTGCGGCTCTCGTCGACGGTGAACGGGAACGCGTTGGCGTTGTCGAACTGCCCGGTGTGGGAGTTCGCGTTCTGCACGTTGACGATCATGATGTCGGAGTAGTTCAGCGACTTGCGGCCCTTGTTCTCCGCAACCGGGCTGTCCTCGCTCCACTTGAACACGCTGGCGATGATCCGGTACGGCTTGCCGGCGCGGTCATACATGATCGCGTAGAGCGGCATCATCGTTTCCTTGTCGTACCAGATCTTCTTGCGGCTGTAGGGGTGGCCCTTCTGCCGCGGCACGTCATCGAGCTGGAACACCTGGCGCTTCTCGAAGCTCTCGCCGGCGAACGGCAGCGAGTTGTACGGGCCGAACTTGCAGTGGTACCACTCCTCGTCCGTTCCCAGGCGCGACATGTTGCGGGACGCCTTGTCCTCGCCCGCGATGATGCTCGGGAAGCAGGTGCGCTTCGAGTTCATCACGCCCGCCTTGACCGACTCGCCCTTGTACTCCCAGGCGTGGTCCCAGACGTACCCGGCGAAGATGTAGAAGTCCTCGAGCGTGAACTCGGTGCCGAGCAGCGAGTCCGACTTCTGCGTTGCCGCGATGCGTCGCACGCGGCGCAGGGCCGGGATGTAGGCCCAGGTGTCGTCTTCCTTGCCCTGCTCGGTGTAGCGGTAGAGCAGGAACATGGTGCCGCGCAGATCGAAGGGGGTCTTCACGTCGAAGAACTCCGCCCACTCGACGTTGGTGCCCTTCTCGAGCTCCGAGGTCGCCGGGAGGAGGTCGGCGCGGTGGCTGAAGTAGGTCCGGCGGTACTCGCCCTGGGCGATGCGCCAGACTTCCTTGCCGTTGTTCCGCATGTTGCTGAAGCCCCAGTGCGGGAGGTTCAGACCCGAGCCGCCCTGCCACCGGTAGTTCACGTTCCAGGCCAGCTTCAGCGCGAACTGGGGATCGTCGGGCGTCAGGTCGCACTTGTGACCAGTCGCGTCCTTGGCCCAGTCCGAGTACGGGAACGGCTGCCCGGCGGTGTAGTTCGACAGGCGTCCGTCGCCGTCGAGCTTCGCCTGGCAGGCGTAGTCGACGGTCGCCTTCACGTACGCCTCGTTCGGGGTGTACTTCCCGGTTTCGACGATCTTCATGTCGAGATCGGCGAAGTTCTCGACGACGAACGGCATGAGCTCGTCCGGAATGATCCCCGCCGCGGCGCTCTTGTTCGCCGCGGTGATGGTCGTTCCCGGAGCCACATCCGCACTCGCCCGAGAGCCGAGAGCCAGGGCAGTCAGCGCAACAGCAGTCATCCAGAGATTTCGTCGCATCGACGTTCCTCCAAAAAGTGTCGCTCCGCGGCCTGAGCCCCCTCCCGCCGCCGAAGCACTAGCCAACAGATGATGCGCGGTGAGCCTCGCGGATTCAAGCTCGACTCGATCCGGGTTGACCCGGCGCACCTTCAACAGGATGATACGCGCCAGCCGTGTATTCGGATTCCGGGGGGAGCGTTCAATGAGGCCGGGTCGATACAACCTGCTCGGGCGGCGCAGCCGGACGCTCGCGGGCGCCTTGCTCGCGCTGTGTTCGCTGGCGGCTTCAGCCGACGCCGCACTCGATCCGGCTCGGCTAGAGACTTGGAAGCTCCCCAACGCCAGTTTGTTCGGGGTCGCCTCCAGCGGCCAGAACGTCTGGGCCTGCGGCTATTGGGGCACGATCCTGCGCTCCACCGACGCGGGCCGCACCTGGTCGCAGCCCGACACGCCGACCGCGGAGACGCTCTACGCGATCTCGTTCGCCGACGCCCAGAACGGCTGGGCCGTGGGCGCGTCCGGCACGATCGTGCGCTCCACCGACGGCGGGGCGACCTGGGCGAAGCAGGCGGTGCAGCTGCCCGACGAGATGGGCGGCACCCGGCCGCTCGACGTGAATCTGTTCGGTGTCGCGGCGACCAGCGCCAGCGACGCTTGGGCCGTGGGCGACCTGGGCACGATCCTGCACACCCGGGACGGCTCGACGTGGGAGAAGGTGACCCTCGACCAGGCCACCTTCGGGGACGACAACGTACCGGACCGCATCTTGAACGCGGTGGTCTTCACCAGCGCCAGCGATGGCTGGATCGCGGGCGAGTTCGCCACGCTGCTCCGCACCCATGACGGCGGGGCTACCTGGGTAGGGCAGCGAACGATCTCGGGCGCGCCGCCCGACCTGTACCTGTTCGCGCTGGCCGCGGCGCAGGGCGAAGGGGCAGCGGCGGTCGGCCTGGCCGGCAGCGTGCTGGCCTCCGGACCCGACGGCGCCGAGTGGACCTCGCGCTCGGTCGAGACGAACGCGGGGCTCTTCGCGATCGCCTGGCAGGGCAAGCGGGGGATCGCAGCGGGCGACCGCGGGGTGCTCTACCGGACCGAGGACGGCGGGCAGACCTGGACCGAGCCCAAGCGTCCCAAGCTCTTCAACTGGCTGACGAGCGCCGCGTTCGTGGGCCAGAACGACGTCATCGTGGTGGGCGAAGGCGGCCTGATCCTGCGCTCCGAGGACGGCGGCGCAACCTTTAGCGCGGCCGTGACACCTTCCAAGAAGATAGAGCCCGAGCTCAAGGGAATGGGCGGAGAGCAAAAGAAGCCGGCGAAACCCGACGCACCCGAATCCGAGTAGGGAGCGACCCGAATGGACGCCTTCGCGCTCCGGTTCTCGCGCTTCTTCATCAAGTACCGCGGCTTCAACCTGGCCATCATCGGCGGGCTGACGCTCTTCTTCCTGTACCAGGCGCTGCAGCTCCAGGTCTTCAGCCAGTTCATCGACCTGCTCCCGCGCAACCACCCGTTCATCCAGGTGTACGAGAAGTACAACCGGCAGTTCGGCAGCGCGAACGTGGTCGCGGCGGCGATCGTCGCCAAGAACGGGACCTCGATCTACAGCGAGGAGTTCCTCGAGAAGGTCTACGCGTTCACCGACCAGATCGACAAGGTCGAGGGCGTGGACCACGGCCAGATCGCCTCGATCACGGCCATCACGATCCGCGACCAGGCCGTCGATCGCGAGGGCATCATGCGCTCGCACCAGATCATCGGCGAGCAGTCCCTGGCGCTCCTGGAGGCGCAGTTCTTCGCGCGGCGCGCGCTGCGCCGGGCCGAGGCGGCAGTTCCCGGCGGCGGCGCGGTGGTCAAGACGCTCGAGGAGCTCAAGGCCTATGCGGACAAGCGCAAGGCCGAGCTCGTCGCCGAGCTGTTGCCCACGTCGGCGATTCCGCTCGAGCGCATGGAGGACCGCAAGGAGGCCGAGCGGCTGCGGCTCCTGCGCAAGGAGAACGCCGAGCTCGAGTTCCTGATCCTGCGCCTGGCCGAGCTGCCGCCCACCTACAAGCTCGAGGGCGAGAAGCTGGTCGGCCCCGACGGGACGCTCCTGCCCAAGGAGATCGCGCAGTCCCTCCCGGACCGGATCCACCAGAACAAGCAGGTCTACGGGCGGCTGGTCTCGATGGACGACTCCGCGGTCCTGATCACGGCGGGCTTCCTCGAGGGGCGGCTCGACTACAAGAAGATCTTCGACGAGATCTACGCGACCAAGCTGGACCTCGAGAAGGACGGCACGGTCGAGGTGCATCTGACCGGCCAGCCGATCCTCGCGGGCTGGACCTTCGCGTTCCTGCCCGAGATCATCCTGATCCTGTTCCTCTCGCTCGCCGTGCTGCTCATCCTGCTCGCCCTCTACTTCAGGCGTTTCTACGGCGTGATCATGCCGTTCACCGGCGCAATGGTATCGGCGATCTGGGGGCTCGGGTTCACGGCGCTGATGGGCTACCAGCTCGAGCCGCTGGTGCTCGTCATCCCGATGCTGATCACCGCGCGCGCGGTGAGCCACTCGGTGCAGTTCGTGGAGCGCTTCTACGAGGAGTACGAGCGGCTCAACGGCGACAAGTACGAGGCCATCATCACCTCGATGGCCGAGCTGCTCCTGCCGGGGTCGCTCGCGATCCTCACCGACGCGTTCGGGATCCTGGTCATCTACGTCTCGTCGATCGCACTGATGAAGAAGGTCGCGATCGTGGGCGCGTTCTGGGCCCTGTCGATCGCGGTCACGGAGATGCTGCTCAACCGGCTGATGATCGCCTACCTGCCGGCGCCCAAGGACACCAAGCACTACGTGCCGGCGCCGATCGTCTGGGTGCTGAACCACATCGCGGTTCTGGCGACCAGCCCGCGCTCGGTGCGCGTGATCCTGGTCGTCTGGATCCTGATCGTGGTGGGCTCGTTGTCGGTCGCGCCGCGCGTCCCCGTCGGCGAGTCCCACCCGGGCACGCCCATTCTCTGGCCCGACAGCGAGTTCAACAAGTCGGCTGCGGTGATCTCGAAGCGGTTCTACGGCGCCGACGAGCTTACGCTCGTGGTCGAGACCGAGATGGAAGGCGGCATCCATCGCCCCGAGGTCATGCGCGAGATCGAGGCGATGCAGCGCTACATGGAGCAGGAGCCGAAGGTCGGCGGCACGCTGTCGATCGTGGACTACCTGAAGGCGATCACGCGCACCTTCCACAACGCCGACCCGCGCTGGTCGACGGTGCCGTACACCCCGCAGGAGATCGGCGGCCTGCTCTACCTGTACGAGGCGGGCTCGCCCGATCCGCGCGTGCTGAACCCGGTCCGCGACCAGAACGCGCGCAACGCGGCGATCCGGATCTTCTACGGGGACCACAAGGGCGACACGATCCGCGAGGCCGTCGACCGGGTGAAGGGCTACCTGAAGGCGCGCCCGACCGGGAAGATCCAGGCGCGGCTCGAGGTGCCCGAGGACGACTGGATCGCGACCGTCTTCTGGTGGATCGGCCCGCTGCTCCCACCGCGCCCGGTCGATCTCGGCGTGTACATCCAGAAGGACGGCAGCTACGAGCGCCAAGAGGTCGAGCGGCCGGGCCGAACCGATCCGGCGCCGCCCGACTCGAAGGAGCGCATGCTCACGCTGCCGCGGATGACCCGCGAGCTGCGCGAGTCACTCGTCGATGCGGGCTACGACGACGTCCAGAAGCTGGCCTCGGCCAACCTCGAGGAGCTGGCCAAGGTCGAGGGTTTCGACCTCGCGACCGCCTACGCACTGAAGAAGGCGGCGCAGCTCGACCGGCGCAACTTCAAAGTCGAGTACGAGTGGAACAACGACGAGGTCGGGACCCACGTCCAGGTGCGCAAGCGCGGCTTCTACGAGCCCCACGAGCTGTGGGTGAAGTACCAGGGCGGCGACTTCGAGCGGCGCGAGTCGGGCCGCTGGGCCGAGGGCACCAGCTTCGCGCTCGCCTCGGGCCTGATGGGCGTTCTCGCAGCCAGCAACGAGGAGGTCGAGGGCAGCAACAACGCCACCCTGATCGCCTCGTTCCTCACCACCTTCCTGATCGTGTGGATCTCGTATCGCTCGGCGGCGATCGCGGGCTTCATGATCATCTCGCTAGGTACCGCGAGCGTGGTCTCGCTCGCCTACATGTACTTCACGCACATCGGTTTCGACGTGAACACGCTGCCGGTGCAGGCGCTGGGCGTCGGCGTCGGCGTCGACTACGCGCTGTACATCATGGACCGGGTCGTCCACGAGCGGCAGCGCGGCCACGACGTCGTGGAGTCGATCCAGATCGCGATCAAGACCACCGGCATGGCGGTGTTCTTCACCGCCTCCACCCTGGTCGGCGGGATCATCGGCTGGTACTTCATCTCGAGCTTGCGCTTCGCCGCGGACATGAGCCTCTTGCTCTCCGTGGTGCTCACTGGGAACATGATCGGTGCGATGCTGCTCGTACCGGCGCTGACCGCGTTCTTCCGGCCGAACTTCGCGACGGAAGCCGGGAAGCCCGAGTAGCGGGAGGAAGCGCCACGCGGAACACGGCGACCCGGCGGCCAGGCGTTCGGCGATGGGTCGGGTTGCTGGCCCTGGCGGGAGCCGCCGCCGCGCTGTCTTGCCGCAGTGAGTCATCGACCGAGCGCGCTCCGGGCCCCGCCGCCACCGAGTTCTTCCCGCTCGTGAAGGGCGCCCGCTGGACCTACAAGCTCGACCTCCTGGTCACCTCGACCGAGATCGAGGTCCTCGCCAAGGGCGACACGCAGGTCGAAGGCCTCGGCAGGCTGGCGTTCGTCATGGACGAGCGGAACCTGGGTCAGGCGCTCGGCATGGCGCCGGTGGGTCCGACGGCGTACGTGGCCACCGACGGCTTCCTGTGCCGCTACACCGGGCTCGACTACACCCAGGCGGATCACCTCAAGATGTTGGGGGCCGAGGATCCGACGCGGGTGATTCCACTCGGCGCCGTACCGGGCGCGGAGTGGACCAACGAGACGCGCTTGATGCAGCAGCCCGAAGGCGGTGGCGGCCTGATCAAGTGGACAGGGCGGACCAAGCGCGCGGAGTCGGTGACGGTGCCGGCCGGCACGTTCACGGACGTGATCCTGGTCGAGACCGAGTACTGGGATCCGTCGATCGACGACCAGGCGCCGCTGATCGCCTACCAGGATTGGTACGCGCGCGGGGTCGGATTGCTGCGCAGCGTCACGCTCAACGCGCGCGACGGGGGGAAACGCATGGCCGAACAGTCGCTGGAGTCGTTCGAATTCCCCCCGCTCCAAGCCAAGACGCAGTGACGGGCGCGCTTGCAGTGAATTTTTTTCGTAAGCTGGTGTAATCAGTAGGTGCAAGCCGACTGATAGAGGGAGGAGGGAGCATGGGCCAGGGATGGGCCAAGGGGGATGGCAGTGCGACTGCTTTTGCACTGCGAGCGATTTCTGTTGCGATCGGGTTGGTGTCACTGCTTGGTGTAGCGTCGAGCGCTCGAGCCGATTGGTTCTCGGAGAACGTCGAGCTGCACGGCAAGGCGAGTTCGCAGGTCTACTTCAACGCGCCGAGCATGAACAACGCGTTCCAGATGTCGCAGTGGTGGAACCAGATAGAGCTCGACACGGACATGAAGCTCTACGCGGACGAGAACAACTCGCTGACGTTGCACACGATCCTGATGCCGACGTACGACGCGGTGTACGACGTGTACCCGAAGCTGTTCGGCGATCGGCGCGAGAACGCGACGGAGGTCACCCTCGCGGATTTCGGTGCCGGGAACTTCCCGATCACACAGGAAGCTCCGTTCGCGCGGCCAGCGATGAACGGCCACTGCGGCGATGTCCCCGGCCACGGCGCGCGCATCAAGGGCGGTTTCTGCGACGTGAACCAGGACACCGCCTGGCTCTTCACCGGCAAGAACAACCCGCAGATGGTCCTCGACAACACGATCTTCTTCGGGATCCTCGGCTCGCCGACCCGCTCCCGTGCGGCGTCGAAGCAGGGCAAGCTCGGCGGTCAGTCGCAGTTCTACACCTGGAAGGCCGCGCAGCGGATCTACGAGGCGCTCGGTGCGACTCCGGGCACCAACGCCTTCCTCGGCTCCCTCGCGCTGGCCTCGAAGCACTTCGGCTTCATCCACTCCCGCGGGAACGACTACGTGATCGGCGACCGCTACTCGATCGAGCAGCAGGCGCCGTTCGGCGAGAACCTCACCGACGGCCAGATCAAGACCCGCTGCTTCGACGGCGCGCACGCCTGGTGCTGGGCGCGTGAGGCGTACTTCGAGGCGAAGATGGGGGACACCCAGCTCCGCATCGGCAAGCAGCAGGTCGTCTGGGGCAAGACCGACGCCTTCCGGCTGCAGGACCTCGTGAACCCGATCGACTTCGGGCAACACAACGTGTACCCGTCGCTCGAGGATCGCCGCATCCCGACCCTGTCGGCCGACCTCGTGCACAGCTTCGGCAACGTCGGTCCGCTCGAGGACGTGTCTCTCGAGCTGGTCTGGGTGTTCGACAAATTCACCCCGGTCCAGGTCGGGCAGTGCGGCGACTTCTGGGCGTTCACCGCGGCCTGCGAAGGCCGCATCGACGCGAGCTCGCACGGTCTGCTGAACGTGTCGCTCGCCAAGGTCGAGGAGCGCAAGTGGACGTTCCGGAACACGGAGCCGGGCTTCCGGTTCGAGTTCCGCACTCCCGAGCCCTCGATCGCGTTCTCGCTGTCCGGCTTCTGGGGCATCCAGGACGCGCCGGTGGCGAAGTTCCAGAACCTGTACTCCACCACGAACCCGAACCCCGCGATGATGCTGTTCCTGCAGTCGCTGGGCGTGCCGGGCACGATCATCCCGGCGTTCGATCCGTACGACATCGCCCCGGGTGGGACCGTCGACACCTCGAGCGCCACCGCGCTCGCCACCTGGGGAGCGCTGTTCGGCCCGGCCGGCGTGTTCTGCCCGGACACGCCGAATGCCAACATCGGCAAGGCGAAGTGCATCGCGAACTCGGGTCTGCAGGCGCTGGGCTGGATCTGGTCCTCGAGCGAAGCCGTGCTCGAGTATCCGCGCACGTTCACGCTCGGCGGTTCGATGGACTACCAGATCCCGAACATCGACACCGTGCTGCGCCTGGAAGCGGCGTACGACTTCAACCGCGCGATCAACAACACCAACAAGTCGGACGGGATCGACCACAGCGACGTGCTCCTGGCCGCGATCGGCCTCGACCGCAGCTTCTTCATCCCGTTCCTGAACAAGGACCGAACCGCGTTCGTGTCGTTCCAGACGTTCATGGAGCACGTCATGAACTTCGACGGCAACCTGAACACGGGCATGACCACGTACGAGTGGAGCGTCATCTCGACGTTCTTCATCGAGAACTACTGGCGCGGCGACTCGATCGTGCTCACGAACTTCTTCGCCTATGACTGGGGCGCGAAGGCGTGGATCACGGGCCCGAAGCTCAAGTGGGTCTACAACGAGAGCCTGTTCTTCGAAGTCGGCGTGAACCTGCTGCAGGGCCAGGGCCGCGACCACAACATCCGCGACATCTGCAAGGACGGCGGCCTGGGCTGCCTGGGCGATCCGACCACCTGGCAGAAGGGCAACTGGCAGCTCATCAACCAGGACTTCAAGCGCACTGCCGAGAGCCCGTTCTGGAACATGGAGAGCTTCGCGGATCACCAGATGAAGCACCGCGACGAAGTCTGGATGGGAGTGACCTACCAGTTCTGAGTCACGCGAGCTGGAGAACGAGACACCGGCCCGGTTCGCTCTGCGAGCCGGGCCGGTTCTACTTCACGGCGCTGAAGCGCTTGGTGCCGTCGGCCCAGGTCGTCTCGGCCGGCATCGCGTCGAGCCGCTGGAGCGCCGACCGGCCGTTGTAGCGCATGCGCACGAGCTTCGGGAGCTGCGAAGCCGCCGTGGTGCGGTGCGCGGCGGCCGCCACGTCCTCGACCCGCATCAGCACGGTCTGGCCCGAGCGGAGATCGATCCAAGCGTCGCCCGCGAGCGAATAGCGGACCTCCTCGAACTTCATGCCCCCGTCGCCCTGCACGTCCTTCTGGTCCAGCGACGAGCGCAGCGAGACGTGCGCGCAGGGCGCCTCGTCGATCTTCTCGAAACCGACCAGCCGGTACTCGATCTCGACCGGGAGGCCGAGCCGTCCGATCGGGTTCGGAAAGAAGCGCTTCGCGCGCCAGGTGTCGCCGGCGGAGACGGGATGCTCGGGATAGGCGAACTGCACGTAGGTCAGCGGCTCGCGCAGTGCGAGCGAGCCCAGCAACTTCTTGGCGCTCGGCACGCCGCGCAACGTGAAGCCCGTTGCCGTGCCGAGATCCGTGGTCACGAGCATCGCGAACGACTTGCCCAGCAGCGAGCGCGGCGTCAGATCCTCCTTCGGCTGGGCGCCGCGCAGGTCGGTGGCCACTTTGTCGTCGTTCGAAACGCGCAGCCGGTCGTCGCCGATCTCGAGCACGTTCTGCTTCCCGGGCGGGCGCACGACCGCGCGCCGCTTCAACGCCTCGAGCACGAGCGACGAGGCGATGGAGTCGTCCGGCGCGGGCACGGGAAGCTGTCGGAAGTCGAGCTGCAGCGCCCAGAGCTCCTCGAAGCCGCTTCCGTCGTCGTGCGCGCCCGGCCCCACCTCGTTGACCTCGGTGCGCCCGTCGTAGCTCGAGAGCAGCCTGTACAGCGCGCCTCCGACGGGCGGCGGCGCGGCCCGCAGCACGACGGGACCGGTGGGCGGGAAGGGGGCGTCGGACTCGCTGCCCGCGGCCGCGCCCATCCCGTGCTTCTGGGGCGCGTCCGAAGCGCACGCGACCACCCAGCCGACCAGAAGCAGAACCCCCGCGAGCGCCGTCGAACCCCTCACGGCGGGCGAGCATAGCGCGCGAGTTGACGGGCCGAACGCGATTCGATATTTCCAGACTCATGGAAACGACGGTGGCGGTCGGGGCACTCTGGGCGCTGGCGCAGGAGACGCGGCTGCGGATCTTCCGGGCGCTGGTGGCGCGGGGCCCCGAGGGGCTCCCGGCGGGGCGCATCGCGCAGCGGCTCGACCTGCCCGGACCCACGCTCTCGTTCCACCTCGCGGGGCTCAAGAAAGCCGGCCTCGTGGTGTGCCGCCGCGACGGCCGCTCGCTGATCTACTCCGCGAACTTCCCCGCCATGCGCGGACTCGTCGACTACCTGACGGAGAACTGCTGCCGCGAGGCCGAAGTGCCGTGCACCACGGCGCGACCGGCGCTGCGCCCGCGGGCCCGGCGTGGCTGAAGCGGCGCCGCTCGTGCACGCCGGTGGTGCGATCCCGTACGCGGGCCGGACCGTGATCGCGCTCGCGCCCGAGCACTTCGCCGCGATCCGCCGGACCACAGCACTCCTCTTCCAGCTCGCGCGTGCTCCGGCGTACCAGCGCGAGGTCGACCGGGGCGCGGGCGAGGTCGAGCTCCGCGCCCCCGGGAACACGGGCGTCTTCATGGGCTACGACTTCCACCTGACCGCGGCGGGTCCGCGTCTGATCGAGGTGAACACCAACGCGGGCGGCGCGCTCCTGAACGGGCTGCACACCGCCTCGCTGTGCGACCCCGCCGAGCTCGCGTGCCTGTGCGCGGAGCTCCTGCCCGTCGAGGCGATCCAGGCGCGGATCGCGCGCACGTTCGGCGCGGAGCTCCGCGCCGCCCGCGGCCCCGGCGCCGAGCTGCGCTCGCTCGCGATCGCCGACGAGAATCCGCGCGCGCAGTTCCTGTACCCCGAGTTCGAGCTCTGTGCAGAGCTCCTGCGCGGGGAGGGCGTCGCGGTGCAGATCTGCGACACGGCCGAGCTCGACCCGCGCGCGGTGGACATGGTGTACCTGCGCGACACCGACTTCCTGCTGGCCCAGCCGCGCAGCGCGGCGCTGCGCGCGGCCTACCTCGCGGGCGAAGCGGTGATCACGCCCGCCCCGCGCGAGCACCATCTGCTCGCCAACAAGCGCCGGCTCGGTCTCTTCTCGTCGCGCGCGGCGCTGACGCGCTTCGGCGTCGCGCCCGCGGACGCTGAGTTTCTCGTCGAGACCGTGCCCGAGACGGTCCCGCTCGCGGAGCTCGGCGGCGAGCGCGCCTGGAGCGAACGGCGCGAGTGGGTGTTCAAGCCGTGCGCAGCGTTCGGCAGCCGCGCGGTCTACCGCGGCGACAAGCTCACGCGGCGCAAGCTGGACGAGATCCTCGCCGATCCGAGCTACGTGGCCCAGCGCCGGATCGAGCCGTCCGAAGTACGCGTCGACACCCTCGAGGGGCCGCGCCCGATGAAGTTCGACGTGCGCGCGTACGCGTACCGCGACGAGGTGCTGCTGCTCGGCGCGCGCGTGTACCAGGGACAGGTCACCAACCTGCGCAGCCCCGGTGGCGGCTTCTCGGCCATCTGCGTCGCGCGCGGGCCGAGCCGGTGCTGAAGAGCGCGCGGGCGGCGGCGCTCGGCGCCGCGCTGATCTTCGCGGCCAATGCTGCCCGCGCCGAGCCGCTGCCCCCCGCGCTCGTCGCCGATCGCCTGGTCGTCCGGAAGCACGAGCGCACCCTCGCGATCTGGTGGCACGGAGCGCAGCTCAAGACCTATCGGGTCGCGCTCGGCGGGGACCCGGTCGGCGCCAAGCAGGCACGCGGCGATCAGCGGACCCCCGAGGGCGTGTACACCGTGGTGAAGCACCGCAAGAACTCGATCTTCCACGAGGCGCTCGAGCTGTCGTACCCGAATGCCTTCGACAAGGCGCGAGCGAAGGCCGCCGGCGTCTCGCCCGGCAGCGGGATCGAGATCCACGGGCTGCGCGAGGACTTCGGTTGGGTCGGGTCGGCCCACGTGCTGTTCGACTGGACCGACGGGTGCATTGCGGTGACGAACAAGGAGATCGAAGAGCTGGTGCGCGCGGCTCCCGTTGGAACGGTCGTGGAGATTCTGCCTTAGGACGGTCGGTCGGAACGGACGTGACGCACGTCGAGCCGCGAGGCGGGCGCGGGACTCCTCATGGGTCCCTTCTCGCTCGCGGACTCGCTGCGAAACCCATTCGTCGCTCCGCGCCCGCCTCGCGATCGACTACAGCGTCTCGCTTCCCCTCTACTTGGCGGGTGGAAGAGGTGTGTTGCTAGTCGCGCTTTCTGCGCACGGTTCGGTCGAGGTACTTCTGGCCGGCCTGCAGGGACTCGGGGGCGAAGGCGGCTCCCAGGAGGGCGTCGCCGTCGGCGAAGGCGGTCGAGCCCGCGCCCATCGAGCGGGTCACGGCGTTCACGTGTTCCTTGGTGATGATCACGGGAACCGAGGGCATCGCGGCCACTTCGCGCGCCAGGGCCTCGGCCTCGGCCTCGAGCAGCGCGGCGGGCACGACCCGGTTCAGGAAGCCGGCGGCCTTGGCCTCGGCGGGAGTGAAGCGCCGGCAGGTCATCACCAGCTCCTTGGTGAGCGCCGGTCCGATCTCGCGCACCAGCCGCGGGATCCCGCCCCATGCGAGCGGGATGCCGAGCTCGATCTCCGGGATCGAGAACACCGCGTCGTCGGCCGCGACCCGCAGGTCGCACGCCGCGACCAGCACCACGCCGCCGCCGACCGCGTAGCCGTGCACCTGGGCGATCGTCACCGCGCGCATCGACTCGATCGCATCGGCCATCCGCAGGCCCATCTGGCCGATCTCGCGGCGCTCCGCCCAGGACATGCCCGAGCGCGGCCCCGCGCCCGCCATCGGCGAGTCGCGCAGGTCCGCGCCCGCGCTGAACGCGCGCCCGGCGCCCGAGACGATCACGGCGCGCACCTCCGTCTGCGCGTCGAACCAGCGCGCCGCGTGGACCAGCTCGCGCAGCATCATCGCGCCGATCGCGTTCAGACGGTCGGGGCGGTTCAGCACGAGCCGGCCGATCGAGCCCTCGACGCTCGCCGCGAGTGTCTCGAACGCAGCGGCGGTCACGCGCGCACCGCGTAGGTCTCTTCGAGATAGCGGACGATTTCGGCCGACTCGAACATCTCCTTGCCGGTGTTCGGATCGAACAGGTAGGGAACCATCATCCGGCCCGAGCGGCGCACGAACTCGGCGCGCTTGGGGCTGCCCTTTGCCACGTTGTGCAGGCGATAGGGCAGCTCGAGCGCGCACAGCGCCTCGCGCGCGATGCGGCAGAACGGCGAGGCCTCGAAGCTCCAGAGCTCGAGCGGCTTCTCCGGCGCGCGCGCGGGCCGGTAGAAGGCGCCGAAGCCCGGCCGCCACAGGCTGGCGAGCTGTGCCGACAGATCGGTGAGCGGGCCGAGCGAGAGCGCCAGCGGCACCCGCCCGTCGCCGTAGCGCTCGAACAGGTAGGAGACGATCGCGTCCGACTCGTACATCTCGATCCCCGCGTTCGGATCGACGAGCCAGGGGAACTGCAGCTTGCCGCCGCGCCGCTGCACCTCGGGGCGGAAGCGCGGGCCGCGCTTCGGGCAGGGGTAGACGTCGGCGTCGAGGTCCAGCACCGACAGCGCCTCGCGCACCTTCCGGCAGTACGGGCAGGCCTCGAACTCGTAGAGCTCGAGTGTCCGCTCCGGACGCGCGCCGACGGTCCCGACCTGAACTCCGGTTCCGACCCGCGCGAGCGTCGCGGCGAGCGACGTGGCGACGTCGAGCGCGCGGATCACGGGCGCACCACGTAGAAGGCGTTCACGGGATGTCCGAAGTCGATCGGCTCGAAGCGCGTGAAGCCGGCCTCGGCGCACATCTTGCGCGCGACGGACTCGGAGAAGCCGAGCGTGCCGAGCCCGAGCCCGTCCGGCTCTGAGAGCGCCGACGACATGCACGTGAGCACCGACGTGCCGTACATCATCGCGGCCATCGGGTTCTTGCGCACGTTCTCGGCGAAGCTCTCGCGCGCCTTGATGTCGCAGATCAGGAACACGCCGTCGGGGCGGATCGCCGCGCGCACGCCGGCCAGCACCCGCTCGGGGTGCGCCATGTCGTGGAGACAGTCGAAGGCGGTGACGAAGTCGAAGCTCCCGTCCTTCGGAAGTGAGTCGCGGCGCGCGTCGTGGAAGCGCGCGTTCGAGACGCCGGCCTTCTCCTGATTCACGCGCGCGCGCTCGAGCGCGTGCTCCGAGATGTCGTAGCCGTGGAAGGTCGAGCGCGGGAACGCCTTGGCGAGCTCGAGCACCGCGACGCCCGAGCCGCAGCCCACGTCGGCCGCGGTCGCGCCGCGACGCAGCGCGTCGGCCACGCCCGGCAGGCGCGGCAGCGCGACGGGCACCAGCATGGTGCGAAACCACGGCGCGAAGCCGCGCTCGATCCCGGCCGCGCCCTCGGGGCCGAACGCGTCGTAGGGAAGACCGAGACCGGTGCGGAACGCCTCGGGCAGCTTGTCGACCACGCCCAGCGTCTGGGGCAGATGGGCGAAGAAGCCCGCGCCGAACGCGGGGTGATTCTCGTCGGCGAGCACGGCGGCTCCCTCGGGCGAGAGCGCGAAGCGCTCCTCGCCGCGGTGCTCCAGGACGCCCGACGCGGCCTGGGCGTACAGCCACTCGCGGAGCCAGCGCTCCTTCAAGCCCGTCGCCGCCGCCAGCTCCGTGCTCGTCACCGACTCGCGCTCGGCGAGGACGCGGTACAGGCCGAGCCGATCACCGAGGCAGATCATGGCCGACGTCATCGCGCCGCCGAGCGAGCCGAACACGAGCCCCAGGTAGTTCTTCAGCTTCTCGGGGTCGGCGGGCTGCGTCATGGCCCGAGTCTACACGACGACGGCGCCCGCTATGCTTCCGACATGACGCTGGAGAAGACGCGCATCGAGCGGGATTCGCTGGGCGAGATGCGGGTGCCCGCAGACGCGCTCTGGGGCGCGTCGACGCAGCGCGCGGTCGAGAACTTCCCGATCAGCGGCGAGCGCTTTCCGCGCGTGTTCCTGCAGGCCCTGGGGCTGGTGAAGCGCGCCGCGGCGCTGGCGAACGAGGCGCTCGGCGCGCTCGAGCCGGACGTCGCGCGTGCGATCGCCGACGCCGCCGGGGAAGTCGCGTCTGGCGCGCTCGACGCGCACTTTCCACTCGACGTGTTCCAGACCGGCTCGGGCACCTCGACCAACATGAACGCGAACGAGGTGATCGCGGCGCGCGCCCGCGCGAGCCTCGCGGCGGGGGCGACACCGAAAGCGGTACACCCCAACGACCACGTGAACGCGAGTCAGTCGTCGAACGACGTGATCCCGACCGCGCTGCACCTGGCCGCGCTGCTCGCGCTGCGCGACGACCTCGCGCCCGCCCTCGCCGCGCTCGAGACGCGGCTGCGCGAGCGCGCGCACGAGTTCGACGGCGTGGTGAAGCTCGGCCGCACGCACTTCATGGACGCGACGCCGGTGCGGCTCGGCCAGGAGCTCGCGGGCTGGGCCCGCCAGGTCGAGCTCGGCCGCGAGCGGCTCGCGCGCGCGGCGGACTCCCTCGCCGAGCTCGCGCTCGGCGGCACTGCGGTCGGCACGGGCCTGAACTGCCCGCCCGGCTTCCCCGCGCGCGCGATCGCCGAGCTCGAGCGCGCCACCGGCCTGCGCCTCTCGCGAAGCGCAGGACCACTTCGAGGCGCAGGGCGCGCGCGACGCCTGCGTCGAGGCGAGCGGCGCGCTGCGCGTCGTCGCGTTGTCGCTGGCGAAGATCGCCTCGGACGTGCGGCTGCTCGGCTCCGGCCCGCGCGGCGGGCTGGGCGAGCTCGCGCTGCCCGCGATCCAGCCCGGCTCGTCGATCATGCCCGGCAAGGTCAACCCGGTGATCTGCGAGGTCGTGCTCCAGGTCGCCGCGCAGGTGATCGGGAACGACGCGGCGATCGGCGCCGCCTGCCTCACCGGTCAGCTCGAGCTCCTGACCGCGATCCCGGTGATCGCGCGGAACCTCCTCGAGTCGATCCGCCTGCTCGCGAGCGCCGCGCGCGTGTTCGAGGAGAAGTGCCTGCGCGGGATCGAGGCCCGCAGCGACCGCGCCGAGGCGCTGGTCGAGGACAGCCTTGCGATGGTCACCGCGCTCGCGCCCGCGATCGGCTACGACGCCGCGGCCGAGCTCGCCAAGGAGGCCTGGCGCACGGGCCGCCGCGTGCGCGAGCTCGCGCTGGAGAAGCGGGTGCTCCCGCCAGACGAGCTCGCGCGCCTGCTCGACCCGCGGCGGCAGACCGGTCGCTGATATCCTGCGCGGGTGGGCGAGCCCCTCGAACAGCAGGACATCGGCGCCGTCACCGTGCTCTACGGCGAGCGCCGCGGGAAGTACCCGCACGGCAACACGCTGCTGGTGCGCGGGAGCAGCGAGTCGCTGCTGATCGACCCGTCGCTCGGGCTCGTCGCGCGCGAGCCCGCGAGCCGGCCGCGCGTCGACCGGGTGCTGCACAGCCACTGCCACGAGGACCACTTCGCGGGCAGCTTCCTCTACCCGGACGTGCCCTGGCACTTCCACGAGGCCGACCTGCCGGGGATCGCCTCGCTGGATGCGCTGATGGACCTGTACGGCTACCCCGAGCCGATCTACTCGGCCTGGCGCAAGACCGTGGTCGAGCGTTTCCACTTCACGCCGCGGCCCGACGCGCGCGGCTTTCGCGATGGCGACCGCTTCGAGCTCGGCGGCGGCGTGCGGGTCGAGGTGATCCACGCGCCGGGCCACACCCGCGGGCACTGCTTCTTCCGCATGCTGCCCGACGACGTGCTGTTCCTGGCCGACGTCGACCTCTCGAGCTTCGGGCCCTACTACGGCGACGCCTGGTCCGATCTCGAGGACTTCGAGAGGACGCTCGCGCGCGCCCGCGCCCTCGACGCGCGGCACTACGCGACCTTCCACCACATCGGCGTGATCGACGGGCGCGCGGCGTTCCTCGAGAAGCTCGAGCGCTTCACGGCCGTGATCGCCGACCGCGAGGCGCGACTGCTCGCCTATCTGTCCGAGCCGCGCAGCCAGGCCCAGATCACCGAACACCGTTTCGTGTACCGCCCGCAGGACCCGGTCCCGTTCGCCTCGGCCGTCGAGCAGCGCAGCATGTCGCAGCATCTCGCGCGGCTGGTGCGGGCCGGCCGGGTGCGCGAGGTCGAGCCCGGGCACTACCTGAGGAGCGCCGCATGACCAGCCACGTCCGCTACGAGGTCCAGGACGAGATCGCCACGATCACGCTCGACCGCGCCGAGAAACGCAACGCGATGACCTACGCGATGCTGGGCGAGTTCATCGAGACCGTCGAGCGCGCGGGCGCCGACCCCGCGGCCCGGGTCGTGATCGTGACCGGCTCGGGAGGCTCGTTCTGTGCGGGCACCGACCTGGCCGATCTGCAGACCATCCCCGGCGAGCGCCGCGGGCTGCGCGGCGAGGCCCGGGAGAAGAGCCGCTGGTGGCCGCTGGTCGCCTGCCCCAAGCCGGTGATCGGCGCGATCGACGGCCCGGCCGTGGGGATGGGCGCCGAGTTCACCAGCCAGTGCGACGTGCGAATCGCGAGCTCGCGCGCCCGCTTCGCGTGGAACTTCGCGCACCGGGGGCTGGTGCCGGACACGGGGGCCGGGAGCTGGCTCCTGCCCCGGCTGATCGGCAGCTCCGCCGCGCTGCGGCTCCTCTATTCGGGCGCGTTCCTCTCGGCCGAAGATGCCTTCCGGCTCGGCTACGTGGCGCGGGTCGTCGAGCCCGACGCTCTGGCCGAGGCCGCCCGGGAAGAGGCGAAGGCCTATCTGGTGGGCTCCCCGCTGTCCCAGCGCCTGATCAAGGATCTCGTCTACGCCGGCTTCGAGCGCGGGGTGGTCGAGCACATGGAGACCCACCGGGAGGCCCTCACCACCTGCTTTCGGTCGGAGGACCACCGAGAGGGGGTAGCCTCCTTCCTCGAGCGCCGTCCGGCCCGCTTCACCGGGCGCTAGCGCTCCCGGGTTTTTCACCCACGGGCCCCCGATCTGTATACAATGCTGCTCGGGAGGGACACCTTGGCGCGCGCCCGAGCGCGGTTCGAAGCATTCGCCGTCCGGCTTCAGAGGCTCGAGGTCGCGCCCTTCGGCGAGGGCCTCGCGCCGGCGCCGGCAGGCCGCCCGCTCTGGTGGCTCTCGTTCCACGAGCGGGGAAAGGCGGCGCTCGCGTTGCCTCAACGAGTCGCGGCGCTTCCACCCGGCCGCGCGGCCCTGATCTCGCCCGACCTGGTCGCCGAGGCCAAGCCCGAGGGCGACGCCCATGAGCTGGTCGCGCTGTTCGAGCTCGTTCCCAGCCGCAGCAACGCCGAGCCCTGGACCTTCAGCTCCCCAGTGATCCTCGAGCCCAACCCGCTCCGGGACGGACTGGCCCGCGGGCTGCTCGAAGAGCTTCACGGCGGCGCTCCACCCACTCCGAGCCAGGCCGCGCGCGCCCAGGCGCTGATCCACCTCTCCGTCGCTCGGGCGCTCGAGACCGTCGCCGAGCGCGAGCGCCCGAGCAACGGCGCTCCGCACGACGCGCGCAGCCAGCTGCAGCCGGCACTTCGCTACATCGATGCGCATCTGGCCGAGCTGCTGCCGAACGCGAAGCTGGCCGAGCTCGCACACGCGAGCGAGTCCCACTTCATCCGCATGTTCCGCCGCGTGCTCGGGCGCACGCCGGCCCGCCACGTCCAGGAGCGGCGGGTCGCGATCGCGGCCGATCTCCTGGTCGGGACAGCGCTCTCGATCGACGAGATCGCCGAGCGCTGCGGCTTTGCGAACCGCTACCACTTCACCCGAGTGTTCGCGCAGCTCATGTCGCACCCCCCGGCGCGCTTCCGGGCCCTCCAGGGCGAGCGCCGCGATGGCGCAGGATTCGATACATCGCCGTAGTGGGTCCCCCCGCCAAATCGCCTTGCATCTGGGCGATTTCGGACACAACTCAGGCGGAGATCGGCATAGGCTTTAAGAACCGATTCCGCGTAGCATCCCACCTACAGTGCCGCCCAACGCCCACTCTGAGGGAGGAGACGCGGGGCGCGCTGCGGATGACGAGCCGCGAGGTCGCTAGCAACCGAGCGGCATCATGGGAGGGAAGAAGGAATGAAACGCATCATCGGAACAGTCGTCGCATTCGCTGCTGTGCTGGGTTTCAGCACGGTGAGCAGCGCGGCGTACATCGCGTACAACCTCGCGGGTGCGACAACGTACACGTCAGTGAGCAGCTCCGGAGTCTTCAGCAACGGGTTGGGAGCTGGCAGCTACGTGACGATCCAGGACGACACGAACGGTGACCTGACCCCAGGCGACGTCTCGATTGCGGCGGGGACTCTGTTCCTGAACGCGACGTTCAACTTGGGCGCACTTGGCACCATCACTCCGAACACCAGCTCGACGATCTACGGGGCTACGGGCGTGCTCACGGGCTCGACCATCGCCTGGGACCCGGGCACTACGTTGCTTGCCACGACCGGCACGTTCCAGTGCACGGGCGCGATCTGCGGTGCGCTCAGCATCACTGAGGGCGTCTCCTACGACATCTCGATCTTCAACGCCTTCTCGGCGTCCCTGGGCAACGTCACGGTGAACCCGTCGAACCTCGGGACCTGGAATCTCGCTGCGGATCTGTCTGCCATCCTGAGCAGCTCCCAGCACATCGTGGCGACGAACGCCGCGATTCCGGCTCCGAGCGCCAGCGCGTTCTACCTGTACGCTGGCGCGCGCGTGCCCGAGCCGGCGACGTTCGGTCTCGTTCTGCTCGGCCTCGGTGCTCTTGCGCTGCGCAGCCGCAAGGCCTGAAACAGCATCCGAAGCACAAGTCTGAAAGCGGGGGTGGCGACGCGAGTCGCCACCCCCGCTTGCCTTTCGTAACCTCGCTGTAACGCCGCGGCGTACAGGGGGACGAGAGGAGCGTCGTGCTGATCCGCCTGAATCGCTTCGCCGAGAGCCCCGAGCGCGAGGTGACCGATCCCGCGCTCTACCTGCGCCGACGGGAGTTCGTGGCCGCGGCGGGCCTCGCCGCGGGCGCGCTGCTGCTGCCCGGCTGCGGCCGCGCCGACGACGCGAAGCCCGCGGCGAAGTCGGAAGCGGCCCCGGGCGACGACACGCCGACCCCGTTCGAGAAGGCGTCCAGCTACAACAACTTCTACGAGTTCGGCACGGACAAGGAAGACCCCAAGGAGTACTCGGGCCAGCTCGTCACGAAGCCCTGGTCGGTCGCGATCGAGGGCGAGGTCGCCAAGCCGGGCACGATCGCGCTCGAGGACCTGATCAAGCCCGCCGAGGTCCAGGAGCGGATCTACCGCATGCGCTGCGTCGAGGCCTGGTCGATGGTGATCCCCTGGCGCGGCGTGCCGCTCAAGGACGTCCTCGCCCGCTTCGAGCCCACCTCGAAGGCGAAGTACGTCGCGTTCACGACC
The DNA here is from genome assembly GCA_963707945.1 of uncultured delta proteobacterium. GTDB lineage: Bacteria > Myxococcota_A > UBA9160 > SZUA-336 > SZUA-336 > VGRW01. The sequence continues at coordinate 2,269,681 of CAVPRM010000002.1, read as the reverse complement.
TTGCAGCGCCCCGAGCAGATGCCCGGCCAGCGCCGCGACGTGCTCGACTGGCCCTACGGCGAGGGGCTGCGCATCGACGAGGCGATGAACCCGCTCACGCTGCTCGCGACCGGCATGTACGGCCGCGACCTGCCCAACCAGAACGGCGCGCCGCTGCGGCTGGTGGTGCCGTGGAAGTACGGCTTCAAGGGCATCAAGTCGATCGTCTCGATCCGGCTCGTCGAGACCCAGCCGCCAGACCACCTGGAACATCGCCGCGCCGACCGAGTACGGCTTCTACTCGAACGTGAACCCGGAGGTCGACCACCCGCGCTGGACGCCAGAAGCGCGAGCGCCGCATCGGCGAGTTCTCCAAGCGCCCGACGCTCATGTTCAACGGCTACGCCGACCAGGTCGCCGCGCTCTACGCGGGCATGGACCTGCGCCAGAACTTCTGAACCGACGCCGGGCGCTCCACGCGGCGGTGGTCGCGGTCGGCATTGCTCCCCGTTGCGCGGCTCGCGGTCGGCGCGCTGCGCGACGACCTGGGCGCCGACCCGATCGAGACCGTCACGCACACGACCGGGCTGTGGGCCCTGCGCCTCCTGCTCGCGACCCTGGCCGTGACCCCGCTGCGCAAGGCGTTCGGCTGGTCGCAGCTCGCGCCCTACCGGCGCACGCTCGGCCTGCTCGCCTTCACGTACGTCGCGCTGCACCTGCTGACGTACGCCGTACTCGATCTCTGGGGCGCGTGGGACACGCTGGTCGAGGACATCGTGAAGCGGCCGTACATCACGGTCGGCTTCGCGGGGTTCCTCATGCTGCTGCCGCTCGCGATCACCTCGACCCGCGCCTGGATCCGGCGGCTCGGCAAGCGCTGGGTGCAGCTGCACCGTCTGGTGTACGCCGCGGGGATCGCAGGCTGCCTCCACTTCCTGTGGCTGGTGAAGAAGGACGTGCGCGAGCCGCTGATCTACGCGGCCGTCCTGGCGGCGCTGCTCGGCGCGCGCGTCGTCCTGTGGCTCCGCGCTAGCCGCCCGCAGCCGAGATGAAGGCGCGGAAGCAGGGCGTCGCTCGCCGGGTCCTCCAGGCTCTCGGGGTGCCACTGCACGCCGACGCAGAACGCCGCCGGCCGCCCGCTCGACCGCCTCGACCACGCCGTCGTCGGCCCGCGCCGTCACGCGCAGCTCGGGCCCGGGGTCCGACACCGCCTGGTGATGGCGGCTGTTGATCCGGCCCTTGCCGGCGCCGAACGCCGCCGCGATGCGCGAGCCCGGCTCGAGCACCACGCCGTGGCGGCCGTCGCCGTGTCCGAGCTGATGCGAGCCGGCGCCCGGCAGGTCGGTGGCGATGTCGTAGTGGAGCGCCCCGCCGAGCTCGAGCGCCAGGAGCTGCATGCCGTAGCAGATGCCGAGCAGCGGCAGGCCGCGCGCGAGCGCCGCCGCGACCAGCGCCCGGTCGAAGCCGAGCTGCGCCGCGGGCACGGCTTCGAAGCGCACCTCGGGGGGGTACGGCCGCGGCGGCAGCAAGTCGTCGCCTCCGGGCACGAGCAGCGCGTCGACCCGCGCCAAGAGCCCAGCCGGCTCGGCCTGCATCGGCAGGTAGACGGCAACCCCGCCGGCCCGCTCGATCGCGCGCGCGTAGGCCGCGTCGACGTAGTGGTAGGTCCGGCCGCGCTTCCAGCGCTCCTGCGCGTCGACGCAGAGGGGGATGCCGACCGTGGGAGTCACGCGCGCGAGCATAGCTCACGCCTTCTCGGCCACGGCTTCGATTAGACTGGAGCGCCCATGGGCAAGCTGTCCGTGATCGTTCCCGTCTACAACGAGCGCGCGACGCTCGAGGCGCTGGTCGACCGCGTGCGCGCGGTGGACTACGGCATGCCGCTCGAACTGGTGCTCGTGGACGACTGCTCGAGCGACGGCTCGCGCGAGCTCTGCGAGAAGCTGGCAGCGACGCACGCGAACGTCGTCGCCGTGCACCAGGAGCCCAACCGCGGCAAGGGCGCCGCGGTGCGGCGCGGCTTCGGGCTCGCGACCGGCGACTACCTGATCGTGCAGGACGCCGATCTCGAGTACGACCCGACCGAGATCCCGAAGCTCGTGGCGCTGCTCGAGCGCGACATCGCCGACGTCGTGTTCGGGAGCCGCTTCCTCGCCGCCGGGCCGCACCGCGTGCTGTATTTCTGGCACTCGATCGGCAACAAGCTGCTGACGCTCCTGTCGAACATGCTCACCAATCTGAACCTCACCGACATGGAGGTCGGCTACAAGGCGTTCCGCCGCGAGGTCCTCGCCGGCTTCCAGCTGCGCGAGGACCGCTTCGGCTTCGAGCCCGAGTTCACGGCCAAGGTCGCGCGCGGCGGCTGGCGGATCTACGAGGTGCCCATCTCGTACTACGGCCGCACCTACGAGGAAGGCAAGAAGATCGGCTGGCGCGACGGAATCCACGCGCTGCGCTGCGTGCTCTGGTACAACCTCATCTCGCGGTGAGTGGAATGCGCGAGCTGCCGATCTTGCTCTCCGCACGGATGCTCGACCGCTTCGGCGAGTCACTCGAGCGCGCCGCCCGCGAGGGGAAGCTCGCGCTGGCGCCCGTCGTCCTGCCCGCCGATCCCGCCGCGCGGGTCGCGCCCGAAGCGTGCGCGCGGCTCGAAGCCGCGTACTTCTCGGGCGACGTGTTCCCGGACGGCGCGCGCCCCTTCTTCGCGGCGACGCTCGGCGCGCCCAAGCTCGCGCTGGCTGCAGGTCTTCAACGCCGGCATCGACCACCCGGTCTTCCAGCAGTTCCTCGCGCGCGGCGTGCGCGTGACCACCGCGTCGGGATCCGCCGCCGAGCCGATCGCGCAGACGGCGCTCGCGGGGCTGCTCATGCTCGCGCGCGGCTTCCCGCACTGGCAGGACGCGCAGCGCCGCCGCGCCTGGGAGCCGCACCCGCCCGCCGAGATTCCGCGCGATCTGCGCGGCCAGACGCTCGTCGTGTTCGGGCTGGGCGCGATCGGCAGCGCGCTCGCGCGGATGGCGCGCGCGCTCGGGCTCCACGTGATCGGCGTCCGGCGCGGCGCCGCGAAGGGCGACGAGCCGGTGGACGAGCTCCACCCGCCAGCTCGGCTGCGCGAGCTCTTGCCGCGCGCGGACTGGCTCGCGATCGCCTGCCCGCTCAGCGACGAGACGCGCAACGCGATCGACGCCGACGCGCTCGCACGGTTGCCGCGCGGCGCCCACCTCCTGAACGTGGCGCGCGGCGGGATCGTCGACGAGGCGGCGCTGCTGGCGGCGCTCCGCGACGGCCGGCTCGCGGGCGCCTACCTCGACGTGTTCGCGACCGAGCCGCTGCCGGCGGACTCGCCGATCTGGTCGCTTCCCAACGTCATCTGCACGCCGCACAACTCGGCGGCGTCGCGCGGCAACGAGGCGCGCCAGGTCGAGATCTTCCTCGACAACCTCGCGCGCTACGGGCGCGGGGAGCCGCTGCGCAACGAAGTGCGCGTGTGAAGGCGCTCGCGGTCGTCCTGACCGTTCTCTCCTACAACGTGCACGGCCTCGACGCGTGGCTCGTCGACGATGACCCCCAGGCGCGCCTGCCGCAGATCTCCGAGCAGCTCGACCCGTACGACGTGGTGCTGGTCCAGGAGATCTGGAGCTACTTCGGCCTGCTCTCCGCGGGCGCGACGCACCCCGTCCGCGAGCGCGGCAACGGACCGGATCCGGGCGCGCTGTTCCAGGCCGGGCTCGCGACCTTCGCGCGGCCGCCGCTCGTCGCGGTCTCGCGCGGCTCGCTCGGCGCGTGCTCGGGCTGGCTCTCTGGGGCGAGCGATTGCTTCGCGGACAAGGGCTACCTGCGCGTGCGGCTGCGCCTCGAGAACGGTCTCGCGCTCGACTTCTGGAACGTACATCTGGACGCCGGCGAGGGCGACGACGACCGCGCCGCGCGCGCGGTCCAGCTCGATCATCTGGTCGAGGGCGTACGCGCGCTCTCGGGCCACGGCGCGCTCGTCATCGCGGGCGACTTCAACATCCCGGCCGAGAACGCGCTGGACCAGAGGCTGCTCGAGCGCTTCGTCCAGACGCTCGAGCTCGTCGACAGCGGCGCGCGCTCGGCGCCCGACGGTCGCTTCGCCGACAAGCACATCGACTACATCCTGTACCGCGACGGCCCGGGCGCCTCGCTCGAGCCGCTCGAGGTCGGCGAAGCGCGCGAGTTCTCCGACGGGCCGGCGCCGCTCAGCGACCACCCGGCGCTGTTCGCGAAGCTCAAAGTGACGCCAGTGGCCGAGCGAGGGCCCACCGCGGGACATCGGCCCGCGGTCCGATGTCGGCGAGCGAGGCCCGCAAGCGGCGCGGCCGCGCGCAGCGAGCCGCAGGCGAGCGAAGGCAATCGGGCTAGGACTAACGGCCCTTGAACAGGTCCGCCGCCTTCGCGTCGAGCGTCGCGGGGCGCGCGCGGGTCCGGGCCCAGTCGCGCAGCTCCTTGATCCGCTCCTCGTAGGTGTCGTAGAGCGGCACCGTGTCGTTCACGGCATTGGCCAGGTCGTTGAACGCGAGGTCGCGGTTCTCGGTGAACGCGGTGTAGAGCGCGGCGCTCACCACTTGCTCGAGCTCGCTGCCCGAGAGTCGCGAGGCCTGCTGCGCGAGCTCCTCGAGGTCGAACTGCAGCGGATCGCGCGCGAAGCGGCGCAGGTGGATGTTCAGGATCTCGACCCGCTCGACGTGAGTCGGCAGGTCGACGAAGAACAGGTCGTCGAAGCGGCCGCGGCGCAGCAGCTCGGGCGGGAGCCGCGCGACGTCGTTCGCCGTCGCGACGACGAACACCGGCGACTGCTTCTCGGACAGCCAGGTCAGGAACGCGCCGAGCACGCGGCTCGACGCGCCGCCTTCGCTGGCGGCGGCGAAGCCCTTCTCGATCTCGTCGATCCACAGCACGCAGGGCGCGATCGACTCGGCCACGGCAGTCGCCTCGCGGATCGTCGCTTCGGGCGTCTGGTCGGCGCTGCCGAACACGGACGCCATGTCGACCCGCAGCAACGGGAAGTTCCACTCGCGTGCGACGGCCTTGGCCGAGAGCGACTTGCCGCAGCCCTGCACGCCGAGCAACAGGAGGCCGCGCGGCAGCGGCAGTCCGAACTTGCGCGCCTCCTCGCCGAACGCGCGGCGGCGATCGCGCAGCCAGCGCTTGAGCTCGCCGAGCCCGCCGACGTCGTCGAGCCCTGCGGTCGACTCGTGGAAGGAGAGCGCCGGCGTGCGGCGCAGTGCCTGGCGCTTCTCGCGCACGATCAGCCCGACCGCCTTCTCGTTCAGGCCGCCCGCCAGCGCGCACGACTTGCGGAACACGCGCAGCGCCTCGTCGGCGGTGAGGCCGAGCGCGGCGCGCACTGCGCCGTCCAGCGCCTCCTTGTCCGGCGACTCGATCGCGGCGCGGAAGATGCCGTCGAGCTCGTGGGCCTTGGGCAGCGGCAGCTCGACGATCGCCGCTTCGTGGGTGAGCTCGGAGGGAAGCTCGAGCGTGGGGCCGATCAGCACGATCGACTGCATGCGCTCGGCGAGCAGCTCGAGCAGGTCGCGCAGCCGGCGCAGCGCGATGGGGTCGTGGAGCTGCCGGTGCGCGTCCAGGATCGCGAAGATCGCGGGCTCGGCCGCGGCCGAGATCGCCCGCAAGCCGTCGTCGAGCGAGCCCGCGCCGTTCCCGGTGGAGCCGAGCCCGGAGGCGACGGACCACGTCACGAGCTCGCGCTTGCACGCCTGCGCGGCCAGCTTCAAGGTCGCGAGCGCGCGCTCTTCTTCGAACGTCTCCAGGGCGACCAGACGCCAGCCCGCCTTGACGAGCAGCCCGAGCTCCTTCGCGCACTCGCGGCTCATCGGCGACTCAGTCCATGTCCGTCGTGACGCGCACGACTTCCTCGTAGGTGGTCACCCCTTCCGCGAGCCGGCGCAGCGCGCTCTCGCGCAAGGTCTCCATGCCCTCGACCTTCGCGGCGCGCGCGATCTCGGTCGCGTCCTCGCCCTTCTTGATGAGGTCGCGCACGCGCCGGCCGATGTTCAGGAGCTCGAACACGCCGGTGCGCCCGTAGAGCCCGGTGTGCCGGCACTCGACGCAGCCCTCGCCCCAGCGCACGGCCAGCCGCTCGCGCCGCTCGATCGGCACCTTGATGCCGAGCGCGGCGACCTGATCGGGCGTCAGGTGCCCGTCGACCGCGCAGTGCGAGCAGATCCGGCGCAGGAGCCGCTGCGCCAGCACGCCGCGCAGCACGCTCGACAAGAGGAAACGCTCGACGCCGAGCTCCGCCAGCCGCGTGACCGCCCCCGAGGCATCGCGGGTGTGCACCGTGGACAGCACCAGGTGGCCGGTGAGCGCCGACTGCACCGCCATCTGCGCAGTCTCGGCGTCGCGGATCTCGCCGACCATGATGATGTCCGGGTCCTGGCGCAGCATGGCGCGCAGCGCGGTCGCGAAGGTGAGCTCGATCTTGCGCTGCACCTGCACCTGCACGAAGCGCGGGTCGATCATCTCGATCGGCTCTTCGACGGTGGTGATGTTCACCTCGGGCCCGGCCAGGTAGCGCAGAGTTGCGTAGAGCGTCGTGGTCTTGCCCGAGCCGGTCGGCCCGGTGACGAGCAGGAGCCCCGACGGCGAGGTGATCCACTTCTCGAACAGCTCGCGCTCCGACGGCGCGAAGCCGAGGTCCGAGAGATCGGCGTTCAGGATGCCCGGGTCGAGCACCCGCACCACCACCTTCTCGCCGAACGCGGTCGGAATGCTGGCGACGCGCAGCTCGATCTCGCTCGAGCCGCGCCTCGTCTTGATGCGCCCGTCCTGCGGGCGACGGCGCTCGGCAATGTCCATGCGAGCCATCACCTTCACGCGCGAGACGATGGCGGCGTGCACGGCCGGCGGGAACGCCTCGATGTCGTGCAGGATGCCGTCGATGCGGAAGCGCACCACGGCGTCGCCAGAGCGCGGCTCCAGGTGGATGTCCGAGGCGCGCTGCTCGAAGGCGTAGTTCAGCAGGAAGTCGACCGCCGCGACGACCGTCTCGTCGTGCGCGCTCGCGAGCTCCTCGTTCGAGCGGAGCTGCACCATCTGCACGAGTGCCGCGGTCGGGCTGCGGTCGCCGAGCTCGCTCGCGGCCTGCTTGATCGAGGTGCGCAGGCCGTAGACGCGGTCGGCGACCGCGAAGATGTCGCGCTTCGACGAGATCGCGTAGACGAACGGCTTGCGCAGCACGTCCGCCAGCGTCTCGCGCAGCGCGGTGTCGTACGGATCCGCGACCGCGAGCACGACGTTGTTGCCTTCCTGGCCGATCGGGATCACCACGTGGCGGCGCACGAACGGGCGCGAGAAGGTCTTCGAGATCAGCGCGTTGTCGAGCTTCAGCGGGTCGATCTTCACGTAGCGGAGCCCGGTTGCGGACGCGATGCACTGCGCGATCGTGTCCTCGTCGAGCTTGCGGTGCTCCTTCTGCGCGTGAGGCAGCCCGGCGGCGGCCACCACCTCGGTCGCCGACACGTCGTACTTCGCGGCGGCCTGCGAGCGCACCGAGCCGACCCGGTCCTTCAGCACGCGGCTGCGCAGGGTGGTCTCGCGGCTCTCGATGTCCTTCGCCTGCTGCGGCGTGAGCAGCTTGGCGCGGGTGAGCATCTCGGTGAGCTCGGACAGCAGGAGCGGCGGTCGCGGCTCACCGGGCTTGGCGGGTTCGTTGGGAGGCAGCTTTGCCTTGGGGTCGGCGTTCGCGCTCATCCCGCCGTCTATCGGTCGGGAGGGGCGCAAACCCAACGACCCGGACTACCGCTCGGCTAGCTCTCCGAGATGCCGTAGGCCCGCCAGATCCACGAGTACGGCGGCCGGATCAGGCCCAGCTCGTGGCACAGGTGTCGCGTCTTGGCGACCGCCTCGCGGCGCAGCCCCTGGAAGACGGGGTTGTCGCCGTAGGCCTGGCGCAGGACGTTTTTCGGGATCTGGTACCGGCGCGCGAAGTGGGGCGAGGGCGTGAGCATCAAGTTGACCATGTTCCCGAGGATCAGCGGCGAGCGCAGCGCCAGCAGGTTCCGGCCGAACCAGCCGAGCCTGGGCGCGTGCCGGACCAAGTAGGCGCGCGCGAACGACATGTGGCGCGCCTCCTCGATCACGTGGATCTGGCTGATCCGCTGCGCCAGGGGATGGCGCCACTGCCGCTCGCGCAGCGCGCAGCGCTGCATCTGGTCGATCGGCTCCTCGCCGCCGAGCACGAACACGAAGAAGAGCTCCGGGAAGCGGCGCGCCAAGCTCGGGATCGAGCGCGCGAAGAACAAGAGCGCGGGCGGCATGCCGTGCACGCGCAGCCCCGTTCGGCTCACGAACTCCTGGAACATCATCGAGTGCTGCGTCTCTTCCGCGATCTCGTGGTAGACGTAGCGGAACTCGGGCGCGTCGTTCGCGAGCGTCTCGGCGAAGGTCAGCAGGCCGCGCTTCAGCACGTTCTCGAACTGCACGCCGACCTTCATGAACGTCGCGAAGCGATGCAGGCCGATCTGCGCGCGCTTCGGCTGCGGCAGCGAGCGGTACCAGTCGGTGCCGCCGAGGGGATCGAGCTCGATCAGCTCGAAGCGCGGGTCCGTGGGGTCGATCGCCAAGTCGGGATCGTCCCAGTCCACGTCCTCGTACGCGTCGAAGTGCTTGGTCACCGACTGGCGCGAGAGCCGCGCGAGCAGCTCGCGCCAGGCGCGCTCGTCGGCGGACGCGAGGTCGGCGTCCTCGGGAATCTCGGGTCGCAGGGGCAGGGGGAGTGACTGGCCCATCGTCATGGCTTGCCTCCAGGAGCGTTCGCGGCGTGGAACACCGCGAGCGCGAAAATGCGTTTCAAGTAGACGAGCTGGCGTTCCAGCAGCTCGGGGTCGCGCGTCAGGCGCTGGGTCAGCGCGATGCCGTGCACGAACGACAGCACCGAGTCGGCGGCGAGGTCGAGGTCGGGCGCGTCGCGGCCGAGCGTGTCGCGGACGCCGTCGGCGATCGCGTCGCGCGCGCTGTTGAAGAGCTCCAGCAGGTTGGCCCGCGTGGTCTCGGAGACGGTCGCGCGCTCGAGCACCGCCCCGAGGATCAGGAGCAAGGTCTCGCTGCGCTCGACCACCAGCCAGCGCAGGCCGGCGACGAAGCGATCGAGCCGGGCCTCGATGCCGCTCACCTCGTCCACGCTCGCGCGGATCTGCTCGATCCAGGCCTCGGCCACGCGGGCCAGCGCGGCGTCGAGCAGGCCCTCCTTGCTCTCGAAGTGCCAGTAGAGGGCGGTCTTCACGACCCCCGCGCGCTCACACACGTCGGCGACCGACGTCCCTGCGAAGCCCCGCTCCGAGAAGAGCCCGATCGCCGCGGAAAGGATCCGCTCCCGGGAGAGCTCGCCGTGGGCCGTCGCCGCCGACCGGGTCCGCTCGAGGGTTGGGCTGTCCGACATGGCTTCGGCTCCGAGATGTACGTACCGACCGGTACATTCTCGCGTGAAGCTCGGTATGTCAAGGGGACTTCGCGGCTTGCCGCGGGTCGCGGGGAAGGGGTCCGTGGATGGAGGCGGGCTCTTGGGGCCCCGCTCTTACTGGGCCTTGGCGATCAGCTTGTCGAACTGGGACTGGCTCCAGCCCTGCATCCAGGCCTGGCCGACGACGATCACGGGCACGCCGCGCTCGCCGCCGGTCAGCTCCAGGTATTCGCTGCGCGCGTCCTCGTCGGCCTCGACGTCCCGGTTGTCGTAGTCCTGGCCGATCTTGTCCATGTAGGCCATGGCGGCGCGGCAGTACCCGCAGGTGCGGGTGCTGTAGACGATGACAGGGGCGTTCGTGGTCGCGTGGGCTTCCTCGAGGTCGGGCGCCGGCGCGGGGGCTGCCGCGCGCCTGGAAGCGAAAGGCGCCACCGAAATGTGTGCCGCGGTCGAGCGCTGCCGCTCGGGCACGTCCTCGAGCCGCGCGGCGAACTGAACACGCCCGCTCTCGTCCACGTACTGGTACGCGCCTCCGCTGTCGCTCTGCGCGCTCGCCTTGGTAGCGGTCTTGGCGGGCGGCTCGCGTCGCTTGCCTGCGGAGGTGCTCCTCACGCTTTCGACCTCGCCCGAGGCCAAAGCGTTCGCCGCGTCGCCGGGCTCCGCGGGCGAGCAAGCGAGGAGCCACAGGGCGGCCAGGACGGGGGCGCTGCGGGTCATACCCCTTCGCTTCGGCTGGACAGGCGCGCCGGTTGACCGGTGAGCTCGGCTTCGAGCTGCGCGCCGTTCTCGAGCAGCTCGCGCTCGATCTCGCGGCGCAGCGCGTCGGCCGACGCTGCGTCGAGGTTCGCCGGCACGCAGCGCGGCGGCAGGTAGCGCGCGGCGACGCGGCTGAACGGGAGCGGCACGAGCTGCCGGTCCCAGCTGTTCGGGCGCCAGCCCCACTTCGCCGCGTAGACGGCCGGAAACAGAGTCGCACGCGAGCGCTGGGCCATGAGCAGGAGACCGGGCTTCAGCTCGTGCCGCGGTCCGCGCGGGCCGTCGACGAGGTGGCAGGCGAAGCCGCCTTCCCCGAGCGTGCGCACGACCTGCAGGAGCGCGCGCGCCCCGCCGCGCGAGCTCGAGCCGCGCACCACGCGCCAGCCCACCGACTCGGCGATGCGCGTCACCCGATCGCCGTCGCGGCTCTGGCTGATCATGATCGTCGGCCCGTAGTGCGCGAGATCACAACATCCCAGGGTGAGGAACTCATGCCAGCCGAAGACGATCACCGGGCTCTTCGACTTCAAGGCCTCGAGCAGCGCGGCCTCGCCCTCGCGGCGAAAGCGCAGCGTTCTGCCCAGGATGCGAAGCATGCCGCCAACGACGGCGGTGAGCGCGCGGTCGGCCAGGCTTGCGCGGTTCTCGGCTCCGTCCACTCCGGCGCGTCCTCGTGGCCGCGTGTATCATCCGGCCCGATGGACGAGATGGCCCGAATCGAGATCGACGGCAAGACCTACGACTTCCCGACCGTCACCGGCTCCGAGGGCGAGCGCGCGATCGACATCGGAAAGCTGCGCGACCAGACGGGGCTCATCACGCTCGACCCCGGCTACAAGAACACCGGCAGCTGCAAGAGCGCGATCACCTTCATCGACGGCGAGCAGGGGATCCTGCGCTACCGCGGCTACCCGATCGAGGAGCTGGCCGAGAAGAGCAACTTCCTCGAGGTCGCCTACCTGCTGATCCAGGGCGAGCTGCCGACGGCGGAGCAGTACCGCGTGTGGGCGAACGACATCCGCTACCACACGATGCTGCACGAGGACCTGAAGCGCTTCTTCTCGGCGTTCCCCAAGGACGCGCACCCGATGGGCGTGTGCTCCGCGGTGATCTCGGCGCTTTCGACGTTCTATCCCGAGGACCTCGACCCGCTCGACGCGAAGCAGGTGGCCGTCAGCATCCGGCGGCTGATCGCGAAGTTCCCGACGATCGCCGCGTACGCGAACAAGCACTCGATCGGCCATCCGTTCATGTACCCGGACAACAAGCTCGGCTACGTCGAGAACTTCCTGCGCATGATGTTCGGCACGCCGTGCGAGGAGTTCGTGGTCGATCCCGTCGTCGCGCACGCGATCGACGTGCTCCTGATCCTGCACGCCGACCACGAGCAGAACTGCTCGACGTCGACGGTCCGGCTCGCGGGCAGCTCGCACGCGAACCTGTTCGCGTCGATGTCGGCGGGCATCGCGGCGCTCTGGGGCCCGCGCCACGGCGGCGCGAACCAGGAAGTGATCGAGATGCTCGAGGAGATCGACGGCGAGGGTCTCTCGGCCAGCCAGTTCGTCGAGCGCGCGAAGTCGAAGGACGACACCTCGCGGCTGATGGGCTTCGGCCACCGCGTCTACCGCAACTACGATCCGCGCGCGAGCGTGATCAAGAAGGTGGCGAGCGACGTGCTCCAGAAGCTGGGCGTCAACTCGAAGCTGCTCGAGATCGCGATGGACCTGGAGCGGATCGCGCTCGAGGACGACTACTTCATCCGCCGCCGGCTGTACCCGAACGTGGACTTCTACTCGGGCGTCATCTTCAAGGCGCTCGGCATTCCGGTGCGCGGCTTCACCGCCATGTTCGCGATGGGCCGGCTGCCGGGCTGGATCGCGCACTGGCTGGAGCTGCTCGCCGACGGCCAGGCGATCGGCCGGCCGCGCCAGATCTACGTCGGAGCGACGACCCGTCCCTGGACTCCGATCTCGGCGCGACGCGGCTAGGCGCGCCGTGCGCCAGGCGCGCTGGACCGAGTCGGGGCTCGAGGTCGCCGACGTCGTCCCGCCGCCGCTCCCGCCGGACTGGGTGCGCCTGCGCGTGGCCGCCTGCGGGATCTGCGGCACCGACCTGCACCTGTGGCGGCGCGAGCTGCCGCCGCCGATCGGAATCGCGCCGGGCCACGAGCTGTCGGGCACCGTGATCGAGGGTCCGCGCGGGCTGGCCGACGCGCTCTACGCCGTCGAGCCGATCTTCTTCTGCAACCAGTGCGACTTCTGCGGCTCGGGCCGGCGCCAGCTCTGCGAGAAGCTCGAGATCTTCGGCGTGATGCGGCCGGGCGGTCTGGCCGAGTTCGTGGACCTGCCGGCCTGGACGCTCCACCCTGTACACCCTTCGGTGTCGCCGCTGCTCGCCTCGCTGGCCGAGCCGCTGGCGGTGTGCGAGCGCGCGCTCGGGCTGGCCCGGCTCGAGTCCGACAGCCGGGTGCTCGTGCTCGGCGCGGGCACGATCGGCCTGCTCTCGGGCCTGCTCGCGCGCGACCGCGCCGGCAAGGTCGCGATCACCGCGCGCCACCCGCAGCAGAAGGACGCCGCCAAGCGCCTGGGGCTCGTGCCGCTGGACGAGAAGGAGGTGCGGGCCTGGTGCGCCGAGGCGCAGCCCGACGTGGTGATCGAGACCGTCGGCGGGCACGCCCAGACCCTGCTCGACGCGACCCGCTTCTGCCGCGCGGGCGGCCGCATCGTCGTGCTCGGGATCTTCTCCAAGCGGAGCGAGGTGAACGGCTACCTGCTCGCGACCAAGGAGCTCGAGCTGGTCGGCTCGAACATGTACGGCGCCAGCCGGCGCGGCTCCCAGTTCCGCGCGGCGGTCGAGCTCCTGCCTCGCTACGCGGCGGAGCTCGCGCCGCTCCAGACCCACCGCTTCGGGCTCGGCGAGCTCGAGTCCGCGTTCCGCTGCGCGAGCGAGAAGCAGAGCGGCGCGATCAAGGTCGCGATCGAGCCTTGATCCGCGCCGCAGCACTCGTGCTCCTCGCGCTCGCTGGCGCGGCGCGCGCCGACGACTGCCTCGACCTGGGCCTGTACGGCAGCGTGCTGCAAGCCAACACCAAGAGCGTGCCGGAGCTCGAAGGCACGCGGGTCGACTACGCGGCGCTGCGCATCTCGCCGCAGTGGGCCGACGTCGTGAAGAGCCTGGCGCGGTGCGACCCCGCCAAGCTCGCGACCCGCGAGCAGAAGCTCGCCTTCTGGATCAACGCCTACAACGTGCTCGCGATCGACCTGGTCGCGACGCACTGGCCCGTCGAGAGCATCGTGGACATCGGCTCCTTCCTGTTCCCCGTCTGGGGCAAGACCGCCGGGCACATCCACGGCGTCGCCTACACGCTGGACGAGATCGAGCACGGGAAGCTCCGGCCGCTCGGCGATCCGCGCATCCACGCGGCCATCGTGTGCGCGTCCGTCTCCTGCCCGTCGCTCGCGCGCGACCCGTTCACTCGCCGACAAGATCGACGCCGAGCTCGACCGCGCCTTCGCGCGCTTCGTCGCGGACCCGCGCAAGGGGTTCGCGCTCCAGCGCACCCCCGCCACCGTGCAGCTGTCGAGCATCTTCAAGTGGTTCGCCGGGGACTTCGACAAGCAGGGCGGGGCGCTGTCGATGATCGGCCGCTATCTGAGCGTCGAAGACCGCACCTGGCTCGAGCAGAACGGGCGGACCGCGAAGCGCGAGTACTTCGACTACGACTGGGGGGTGAATGGCTGACGAGGGGCCGCACGGGCGCGCGCGCAAGCGCACGGGGCTCGAGGTCGCGCTCGAGCGCGGGCTCGCGGCCCTCGGGCGCGGCCTGTACCGCGGGGCCGCGGGGCGGGCGATCGCAGCCCGCCTCGCGCGCGGCCGCCAGATCACCCGCACGCGCATCGAGCTCGCGCGCGGCGGCTCGGGCCTCGACGGCCTGCGCATCGCCTTCCTCTCCGACGTGCACGCTGGGAACTATTTCGGCGAGGCCGACTGGCTGGCCGTGTGCGAGCAGGTGGCGCGCGAGGCGCCGGACCTGGTGTGCCTGGGCGGTGATCTGATCAACCTGTTCGAGCACGAGACCCACTTGCTGCGCAAAGGCCTCGCCCTGCTCGAGCCGCCGCTCGGCCGCTTCGCCGTGCCGGGAAACCACGAGTACCACGCCTCCGACGACCCGCGCCTCTGGCACGGCGTGCTGGAAGACTGCGGAGTCGAGGTCCTGTGGAACCGCGGCCGCCGGATCGCGCGCGGCGACGGTAGCCTCTGGCTGTGCGGCGTGGACGACCTGGGCCGAGGCCGGCCGGACCTGTGGCGCGCGCTCGAGGGTGCGGCCGTCGAGGAGCCGCGGGTGCTCCTCTCGCACCACCCCGACCTCTTCATCGACGCCGCGCGCGCCGGCGTCGACCTGCAGCTCTCGGGTCACACCCACGGCGGCCAGATCGTCTTCGGCGGCTACACACCAATGCGTCACAGCCGCTTCGGCTTCTGGGCCGGGCACTACCGGCGCGAAGCGGCGCAGCTCTACGTGGGAAGAGGCGTAGGCACGACGGCGTTGCCGATCCGGATCGGCGCGCGGTCGGAGATCGCGGTCCTGGAGCTCAGCCGCCCTTCGCCGCCTTCAGCGCGTTGACCAGCGCCGGCACGATCTCGAACAGGTCGCCCACGATCCCGACGTCGGCGACCTCGAAGATCGGGGCGTCGGCGTCCTTGTTGATGGCGATGATGAAGTTCGAGCTCTTCATGCCGACCAGGTGCTGGATCGCGCCGGAGATGCCGACCGCGACGTAGAGCTTGGGCGAGACGATCTGGCCCGAGCTGCCGACCTGGTACTCGTGCGGCAGCCAGCCGGCGTCGACGACGGGGCGCGACGCGCCCATCTGCGCGCCGAGCGCCTCGACCAGCGGCTTCAGCACCGCCTCGAAGTTCTCGGGCTTCTGCAGGCCGCGGCCGCCCGACACGATGATCTCGGCCTTGGTCAGGTCGTGGCCGCCGGCGGGCGCGACGCGGATCTCGACGAACTTGGTTCGCACGTCGCCGCCCACGCCGTCCAGCTTCGCGACCGAGCCGGACTCGCTGCCGCTGTACGCCTCGCTGGCGCCGGACTGCATGGTCACGACCCGCGGCGTCCCGGTGAGCCGCACGCGCGCGTCGAACTTGGCGTTGAACATGCGCCGCACGCAGACCAGGTCCGCGCCGTCGGCCTCGAGCTTGATCACGTCGGTGGCGATCGCCGCAGTCGAGCTGCGCCGCGAGCTTGCCCGCGACGTCCCAGCCGATCGGCGTGCTCGAGAGCAGCACCAGGTCGGGCTTCTCCGTGTCGATCGCGCGCTTGATCGCGCGCGCCCAGCCGTCGAGGTTGTAGTTGGCGAGCGAGGCGTCGTCGGCGAGCAGCACCTTCCCGCCGCCCTTCTTGGCGAGGTCCTCGGCCTGCGCGCCGACGCCGCTGCCGATCACGAGCGAGACGATCTCGCCGCCAAGTTTGCGCGCGGCGGTGACGAGCTCGAGCGTGGCCTCGCGCAGCGCGCCCTTCTGAATCTCTCCGACGATCAGTGTCTTGCCCATTACAAAAGCCCCAGCTCCTTGACCTTGCCCACGAACTTCTGCGCGACCTCGTCCTTCGAGCCCGATAGGATCTCGGCGCCCTGGCCCTTCGGCGGCGTGTAGATCTTCTCGATCTTCGCCTTTGCCGCGACCGCACCGGCGGAGAGCCCGATGTCGCCGAGCGACTTCTTGTCGAGCGGCTTCTTCTTCGCCTGCATGATGCCCTTGAGCGACGCGTAGCGGACTTCGTTCATGCCCGTCTGCGCCGTCAGAAGACAGGGCAGCGACAGCTTCACGACTTCGAGCGCGCCGCCTTCGAGCTCGCGCTCCACCTCGACCTGGCCGCCGTCGAGCTTCGCCGAGACGATGCCCGTGGCGTGCGGCACGCCGAGCAGCTCCGCCAGCATCGGGCCGGTCAGCGCGAAGTTCGTGTCGTCGGACATGAGGCCCATCAGCACGAGGTCCGGCTTCTCGGCCTTCGCGACCGCCGCGATCGTCTTCGCGGCCGCCAGCGAGTCGGTGCCCGCGAGCGCGTCGTCCCAGACCTGGACGCGCGGTCCGCGCCCATTCCCAGGGCGGTGCGCAGCGACTGCTGAACGCGATCCGGACCGATGCAGATCACGACGACTTCCGTGGCGGCGTCCTTGTCCTTGACCCGCAGCGCCTCTTCCAGCGCGTAGTTGTCGTAGTCGTTGATCTCGAACTTGATGTTCGCGTCCTGGATCCACTTGCCGTCGGACGCGAGCTCGAGCCGCGCGTCCTTGTGCGGCACCTGCTTCAAGCAGACGAGGATCTTCATGAGGGCGGATTCTCCTGCAGAGGAGGCGCGCGAGCGCGCGCCTCGGGGGTTCGCGGCGCACTCTACGGCACCGCCCGGAAGGTGCGCAAGCGGGCGGAAGGGCCGCGAAACGTTGCGCCCTGGAGCTCTCAGCTACCCATGAGTTCGCGCCACATCTCGAGGGTCGGGATCCTGAGATAGGCGTTCATTCGCTTGGTCTCCGCCATCGTGCGGTGGGCGCCCCCGCCGTAGTCGTGGCCGGGGTACAGGACGGTGTCATCGGGCAGCCCGGCGAGCTTGCGCAGGCTCTCGTACATCTGGTCGGGGTCGCTGCCGGGCAGGTCGACCCGGCCGCAGCCCTGGATGAAGAGCGTGTCGCCCGACACCAGCGCGTTGCGGACCTTGAAGCACTGCGAGCCGGGCGTGTGCCCGGGGGTGTGCAGGAACTGGACCTCGACGTCGCCGATCCGGAGCGCGTCGCCGCTCTCGACCGCGACGATGTCGGTGTCGGAGATCCCCGTGACCTTCTGGATCCCGAGCGACTCGTGCTTGTTCGCGTAGATCTTCATGCCCTTGAGGTCGAGCAGCTCGCGCAGGCCCTCGATCGTCTGGCCCATCATGCGGCCGCCGATGTGGTCGGGGTGGTAGTGCGTGACCAGCGCGGCCACGGGCTCGAAGCCCTGCTCGCGCACGTGGTCGACGATCCCCGCCACGTTCCAGGCGGGATCGACCAGCGCCACCTCGCGCGTGCCGCGCGAGCCGATCGCGTAGACGAAGTTCTGCATCGGGCCGCAGGCGATCTGTTCGAGGAAGAGCTCGTCGGACGTGGCGTCGGTCATGTGGTGTAACCTGCGCGGCGAGAGGGGTCATGTCAAACGCTCGCACAGTCATCGTCGGGGTCGGCCAGGTGCGGAACCGGCCGGGCCTCGACTCGAAGGATTGGAAGCCCGAGGAGCCGGCGCAGCTGATGGCGACGGCGCTCGAGCGCGCCGCCGCCGACGCCGGCCGGCCCGAGCTCCTGGCCGAGGCGCAGTTCGTCGGCTGCATCCCGCCGATGGCCTGGTCGTACGACGACCTGCCGGGCCGGGTCGCCGAGCTCGCGGGCGCGGCGCCGCGCGAGAAGCTCGAGCCGCCCGGCGGGGGCGAGGGCCCGATCCTGCTCCTCGACGACCTCGCGAACCGGATCGCCGACGGCGAGCTCGAGATCGCCCTCATCGCCGGCGCCGAGTGCGTGTACAGCCGGCGCCGCGCGCGCGCCGAGAACCGCAAGCTCCCGTGGACACCAGGCGGTGACGGCTTCCCGCGCTTCCTCGCGAGCATGAAGCCGTTCGCGAACGCGCTCGAGGTGCGCCACGGCGTGCGCCAGCCGGTCGACATGTACCCGCTGTACGAGAACGCGCTGCGCGCGAAGGCCGGGCGCTCGATCGAGGCGCACCAGCGCTTCGTCTCGGAGCTGATGGCGCGCTACTCGGAGGTGGCGGCGACGAATCCCTTCTCGTGGTTCCCCGAGCCGCGCAGCGCCGAGGAGATCCGCACCGTCTCCGCGAAGAACCGCTGGATCGGCTTCCCCTATCCGAAGCTCATGAACGCGCTCATGGAGGTGGACCAGGGCGCGGCGGCGATCGCGATGAGCGAGCGCGCGGCGGACCGGCTCGGCATTGCGCCGGCGAAGCGGGTCGCGTTCCTCGGCGGTGCGAGCGCGAACGACGGCTGGAGCGCCGCGGAGCGGGTCGACCTGGCGTCGAGCCCCGCGATCCGCGCGACGGCGCGCGCGGCGCAGGCGCACGCGCAGCTCGGCGCGGCCGACGTCGACCTCTTCGATCTCTATAGCTGCTTCCCGTGCGCGGTCGAGTTCGCGCTCGACGCGCTGGGCGTCTCGGCGACCGATCCGCGCGGCCCGACCCAGACCGGCGGACTCGCACACCACGGCGGGCCGGGCAACAACTACGCGATGCACGGCCTCTGCAACACCGTTCTGCGTTTGCGGGAAGGGAAGGGGAAGGTCGGCTGGGTCTCCGGCCTGGGCATGAGCGCCACCAAGCACGCGGTCGCCGTCCTCTCGAACGACCCGCGCCGGATCGCGGCGTCGGACGGACGCGCCACCCGTGTCTCGCTGCCGAGCGCCGAGTACGAGGGGCCCGCGCTCGTCGACGCACCGCAGGGCCCGGCCCAGGTCGAGAGCTACACCGTCATGTTCGACCGCGACAATCGGCCCGAGCGGAGCGTCGTCTACCTGCGCCTTCCGGACGGCCGGCGCAGCGTCGCGCACGGCGAGCCGAGCGCGGAGATGTGCCGAGGATCCTGCTCGAGAAGGAAGGCGTCGGCCTGCGCGGCCGCGTGACTCCGGGCCAGGGCGAGGCGCCGAACGTCTTCGCGCCCTAGGCGCTGAGCCCCAGCAGGACGAGCAGCGGCACGCCCAGCGCGATCGCGCAGATCACGAGCGCGCGCGACGTGTCCGTCTCGAGCACCACGCGCGTGGCGATCACCAGCGACGCCAAGGAGAGCAGCACCGCGCCCCACGCGCACAGCGCGCCCACGATCGGGAAGCTTCCGAAGAGGAGCAGCGCGAACCAGACGTAGGCGAAGCCCGTGCAGCGCAGGAGCCGCGCGAAGTCGGCGCTGCCGCCGGTCGTCGCCAGGCCGACCACCCAGATCAGCCCGGTGACCGCCATCCAGAGCACGATCACGGCGCCGAGCCCGACGAACATCGAGACCAGCCCGCCCTGGCCGAGCCCCGCGAGCACGGCGGTCGCGATCACCACGGCGAGCGACTGCGGGATCGCGTGCGGGTCGGCCTCGATCTCGCGGTAGATCGCGGCGTCGAACCGCAGCACGCCCTCGAGGCGCGGAACCAGCCGCCGCTCGCGCGCGAGCAGGCTGCCGATCAGGCCATGCGCCTGCGGTTCGCCGGGCTGTGCCACGCCTGGAAGCGTAGCTCAGCCGCGCCCGATGACCTCCTGCACGAACGCCTCGAGCTGGCCCAGCGCCTCGGCGCGGATCTGCTCCTGCGTTCGCCCCGTCTTCTTGACGGGCTCGAGGCCCGGGCCGCAGTCGGCGATGACGTGCAGGCGTGTCGGCGCACCCACGCGGCGCAGCAGCTCCTCGAGCTTGTCGATGCGACAGTGAGGATCGCGCGCGCCTTGCACGAACAGCATGGGACAGATGATCCGGTACATGTAGTCGACGTCCTGGTGGCTCGGCTTCCCGGACGGGTGGAGCGGGAAGCCGAACGAGAACAGGGCGTCGACCTTCAGGCCCTGCGACACCGCTCGGGTCGCCGTGCGCGCGCCCAGCCCGATCCCGCCCACCAGGATCCGAGCGGGCGAGTTCTCGGGATCGGAGAGCACGGCCTGCACCGCCGACTTGAAGACGCGGTCGAGCACCGCCGGCGGATCGGGCCGCTTCTTCTTTTCCTCGGCGAACGGGAAGGCGAAGCGCAGGGTCAGGTGGCCCTTGGCCGATAGCGCCTGTTGCATGGCCACGAGATTCGCTTCGTCCTGGCCGCCGATCGCGTCGTGCGCAATGACGAGGCCGATCCTCTGGCCGCTGGGCCACCACTCCGGCGTCGCGACGACTCCCGAGACGGTGACCTCAGGATCCGCGCGGATCCGGATGGTCTCGAACTTCACGTTCGTGTCCATCGCGGGTCTTCTTATAACATACTCGGCCTCCAGCGCCGGTCGAACGTAGCGTGGAAAAAGTCCTGATCGTCGGGGTCGCGCGGGGGCAGGGACGCCTGCTCGCGCGCCGACTCTCTCGCGATCTGCGCGTCGTCGGGGTCGACGTGCGACGACTGGGAGCGCCGGCCCGCGGGCGTGCCGTTCTACCGAACCGACGTCCGCTCGCGCGCCTTCGAGGACGCGCTGCGCAAGGAGCAGCCGGATGCGGTCGTGCATCTCGGCACCGTGCGCCACTTCCGCGGCCCCGAGACACAGCGCTTCGACGCGAACGTGCGCGGCACCCGCAAGCTCCTCGACCTCTGCCGGAGTCACGGCGTCCGGAAGCTCGTGGTTCTCTCGACGAGCTACGTGTACGGCGCGCTGCCCGACAACCCGAGCTTCATGACGGAGGACCATCCGCTCCTGGCCGGCCGGAACTACCCCGAGATCCGCGACCTGGTCGAGGTCGACTCGCTCGCCACCGCGTTCATGTGGCAGTACCCGGACATCCACACCTCGATCCTGCGTCCGGTCCCGACGCTCGGGTACTACAGCGAGAACTCGATCGTGAACTACCTGCGCCAGGCGCGGGTGGTCGTGATGATGGGCTTCAACCCGATGCTCCAGTTCATGCACGAGGAGGATCTGGCCGAGGCGATCGCGCTCGTGCTCGAGCAGCGACTCCGAGGTGTGTACAACGTGACCGGCCCGGGGGAGGTGCCCCTGCGCACGGCGATCCGCGAGACCGGCGGGCGGCCGCTGCCGCTGCCCGAGCCCGTCGCGCGGCCGCTGCTCGCGCGCCTGTTCCGGCTGGGGCTCGTGCGCATCCCGCCCGGCTCGATCGACTACATCAAGTACCCGTGCACGATCGCCGGTGAGCGCTTCGCCGAGGCCAGCGGGTTCCGCCCGCTGTTCGGGCTGAAAGAGTCGTTCCGGTCGCTGCGTCGCTAAAGACGCCGCCTGCCGCTCGCCGAAAAGTCCGCCGGGGCGGCGGGCGATGCGAAGTGCGGGAATCCAGGCGCGGTCGAGGCCGATTGCGCTCATCTGGGGGACGCTGGTGCTCGTGCTCGCCGGCGCGACGCTCGGGATCGTGCACCACGCGTCGGTGCGGCGCGCCCGCGAGCAGATCGACGCCGCGCCCCAGCGCCCGGTACTGATCGTCGAGCTCGCGCGGAACCGCGGGGCGCACGGCCCCGACGACGCGGAGCTCGAGCTGTGGCGCGCGAGCGGCTCCGAGCTCGGGCGCGGCGTCGAGCGCTTCGCCGGCCAAAGCCTCTCCGAGATCCCGGCGCGCGCGTTCGCGGCCTGGGTCCTGCCGGCACAGGAGACACTCGCGCCCGAGGACTTCGCCGCGCTCGAGTCCTATCTCGCGCTCGGCGGTGGCGTCGTGCTCTCCGGACGAGCCGGCAGCGAGGCGAGCGGCAAGAGCGCGCTCGCCAAGCTCTTCCCGGGCGCGCGCTTCGCCCAGCCTGCGACGGGTGCGACACGCCTGCGTGTCGTGGGCCCGGGGGCGCTTGTGGCGGGTCTCGCCCCGGGCCACGAGATCGAGGTGGCCGGTACCGGTCGCGCGCTCGCGGCCAGCCCTGGCGAGGCGCTCGGCTGGGACGGCGAGCAGGGCGCGGCCGGGCTCGTCGCTCTCTATCGCGGGGCGCCGGTCGCCTGGCTCGGCCTCGCGCCGAACCGGATCGGCGATGCGGCCGTGGCGCACACTCTGGCCGCGAACGCGCTGCGCTTCGCGCTGCGCGAGCCCGTGCTCGACCTGCGCGCCTGGCCCGAGGGCCGGCCGTGCGCGGTGCTGATCGACCGCGTCCATCCGGCTCGCGCCGGCGCCGCGGACTGCCGGCTCGCGAGTGCTGCGGCCGACGCGGGCGCGAAGAGCCCCGAGCTGCGCAAGCTGGCCCGCGAGGGCTGCCGGTTCCTGTCGGTCCCGGCCGAGGGCCGCGCGCTCCCCGAGCTCTTCGAGGTGGACGGCGCGCCGCTGGTCGCGATCCCCGAGGCCCGCGCCCACGGCTCGGTGCGCGGCTCCGCGCTGATGAGCGAGCTGCTCGCCGGCTACGAGCGCGCCGAGCGGCTCGGCGGCGTGTACTCGCTGCGCGCGGACGCGCGCTGGCGCGCCGCGAAGGGCCGCGAGCTGCTGTACACCCGTGTGGGCGACGAGCTGCGCGCGCGCGGCGCGTGGTTCGCCGAGCCCGAGGAGCTCGCGGAGTGGTGGAGCGCGCGCGCGGGGGTCCGCGCGCAGCTCGAGGTCGTCGCGCGAGACCGCGTGCGCGTGCACTTCGCGAACCCGGGAACGTCGGAAGCGCGCGGCGTGACCGCCCGCGTGTACCTCCCGCACGGCGCGGAGACCGCCCGTCTGGTCGCCCGGCCGATGCTCCGCTCGGCGCCGCTGCTGCGGATCTCGGCCGACCACACCTGGATCGAGATCGTCGAGCGCTCTCTCGACCCCGGCGCGGAAGTCTCCTACACCATCCGCTTCTGAAGGAGCGGATCATGGAGAACCCGCTGCGCTCGGACGACGCGCGCGCGCTGCCGCGCTTCGACCGAGTCGAGCCCCAGCACGTCGAGCCCGCCGTTCGCGCGTTGCTTGCGGAGCTTGCGCGCGAGCTCGCGTCGCTCGAGAAGAGCGCCGCGCCGACCTGGTCGGGAGTCGTCGAGCCGCTCGAACGGATCGGCGACCGGCTGGGAACACCGTGGGGTGTCGTGGGCCACCTGCTGGGTGTGCGGAACTCGCCGGCGCTGCGCACCGCGCACGAGGCGGTCCAGCCCGACGTCGTGCGCTTCGGGCTGCGGGTCGCCCAGAGCAAGCCGATCTTCGACGCGCTCGTCGCGCTCGAGAAGAGCCCCGACTACGCGCGGCTCGACCCCGCGCAGAAGCGCATCGTCGCGCTCCTGATCCGCGACGCGAAGCTCGCGGGGATCGGCCTCGAGGGCGCGGCGCTGGCGCGCTTCCAGGCGATCGCGACCGAGCTCGCCGAGCACCAGACCGCGTTCTCGAACCACGTGCTCGACGCGACCAAGGCGTTCTCGCTCGTGCTGCGCGATCCCGCCGAGGTCGCGGGGCTGCCCGCGAGCGCGCTCGACCTGGCGGCGCAGTCCGCGCGCGCGGCGGGCGAGGCGAACGCCACGGCGGAGCACGGCCCGTGGCGGCTCACGCTCGACCAGCCGTCGCTCGTTCCCGCCCTGCAGCACCTGCGCCGGCGCGACCTGCGCGAGCAGCTCTACCGCGCGAACGTGGCGCGCGCGAGCGCGGGCAAGGAGGACAACACGGCGCTGATCGCGAACATCCTGCGCCTGCGCCGCGAGGAGGCGCGCCTGCTCGGCTTCGCCACCTTCGCCGAGCTCTCCCTGGCCTCGAAGATGGCGCCCGACGTCGGCGCGGTGCGGCGGCTGCTCGAGGAGCTGCGCGCCGTCTCGTACGCGGCGGCGGAGCGCGAGCTCGCGGAGCTGCGCGTATTCGCGCGCGCGCACGGCGAGACCGCGGAGCTCACGCACTGGGACATCGCGTTCTGGGCCGAGCGCCAGCGCGAGGAGCGCTACGCGTTCTCGCGAGGAAGAGCTGCGCCCGTACTTCCCGCTCCCCGCGGTGCTGACGGGCCTGTTCGCGCTGGCCGAGCGGCTGTTCGGCGTCCGGATCCGCGCGGCCGACGGCGAGGCGCCGGTCTGGCACGCCGACGTCCGCTTCTTCCGGGTCGACGACGACCGGGGCCAGCCGCTCGCGGCGTTCTACCTCGATCCCTACTCGCGGCCCGCCGAGAAGCGCGGCGGCGCCTGGATGGACGAGTGTCTGGGCCGGAGCCGCCTCTTCGCCGACGCGCGCGGCCGCGCGCGCCTGCCGGTCGCGCACCTGGTCTGCAACCAGACGCCGCCGGTGGGCGACAAGCCGTCGCTGATGACGCTTCGACGAGGTCGAGACGCTCTTCCACGAGTTCGGCCACGGCCTGCAGCACATGCTGACCCGGGTCGACTACGGGCTGGCCTCGGGGATCCGCAACGTGGAGTGGGACGCGGTCGAGCTGCCCAGCCAGTTCATGGAGAACTGGTGCTATCACCGCGAGACCCTGCTCGGCTTCGCGCGCCACTTCGAGACGGGAGCGCCGCTGCCGGATGCGCTGTTCGAGAAGCTGCGCGCCGCGCGCACCTACCGCGCGGGCTCGGACATGCTGCGCCAGCTGTTCTTCTCGCTGCTCGACCTGGAGCTGCACGACGGCTTCGATCCCGACGGCGCGCAGACGGTGTTCGACGTGCAGCAGCGCATCGCCGCGCGCGCGAGCCTGCTCCCGCCGCTGCCCGAGGACCGCTTCCTGTGCAGCTTCGGGCACATCTTCGCGGGCGGCTACGCGGCCGGGTACTACTCGTACAAGTGGGCCGAGGTGCTCTCGGCCGACGCCTTCGCGGCGTTCGAGGAGGCGGGCCTCGAGAACGCCGCCGCGCTCGCCGCGACCGGCCGCCGCTACCGCGACACGGTGCTCGGCCTCGGCGGCAGCGCGCCGGCGATGGAAGTGTTCAAGAGCTTCCGCGGCCGCGAGCCGAAGACCGACGCGCTGCTTGCGCCACTACGGGCTGCTCGCCGCCTGATTTCACCTCTCTCCGCTTCCATTTCGGTTCGTGTGACCCGTAGAATCGGCTAGCTTGGACAGTGCTGCTGCGCGCTCGGGTGTGCGGCGAGCACAGGTGGGGAGAGTTCTTTCGCTTGTACTCGCGGCGGCGCTCTGCGCGAGGGCCGTGTCCGCAAGCGTGCTTGCTCCCGGTTTCCAGGAGTCAGTCGTCTTCGCTGGCCGTGAGAGCCCGGTCGCCGTGCGATTCGCTCCGAACGGCCAGGTCTTCGTCGCGGAGAAGTCGGGGCGCGTCTTCGTGTACGCGAGCGTCGCCGACACGAGCCCCACTCAGGTCGTCGACCTGCGCGCGTCCGTCTACAACTACTGGGATCGCGGACTGCTCGGCCTCGCGGTCCACCCCGACTACCCGAACACCCCGTACGTGTACGTGTTCTACGCGCACGACACCTGGCCGCCCGGCGATCCGCGCTTCGGCGATCCCACGCAGCCGCGCTTCGGAGTGGGCGAGCCGAACCCGGGCACCGGCGATCCGTGCTCGGATCCGATGGGAGCGGGCTGCGTCGTCTATGGCCGGCTCTCTCGGATCGAGATCAACCCGGAGACCACCAAGGGCACCGAGGAGGTCATGCTCGACGGCAACTGGTGCCAGCAGTACCCGAGTCACTCCGTGGGCGACCTGGCCTTCGGCGGCGATGGCTACCTCTACGTGAGCGCCGGCGAAGGCGCCTCGTTCGGATTCATGGACGGAGGTCAGTACGGCGCGCCCGTGAATCCCTGCGGCGATCCGCCCGACGGTGTCGGGGGTCCCAACGATCAGCCCAACGCGGAGGGAGGCGCTCTGCGCAGCCAGGACATCCTGACGCCCGGCGATCCGACCGCCTACAGCGGGTCGATCCTGCGCCTCGACGTCAGCGTGCAGCCCCCCGAGGCCGCTCCCGGCAACCCGCTGATCGGCAACGACGTTCCGGACGACGACCCGATCGTGGCGATCGGGCTGCGAAATCCCTTCCGCATGACGCGCCGTCCAGGGACCGACGAGATCTGGATCGGCGACGTCGGCTGGTACCTGTGGGAGGAGATCGATCGCCTGGTCACGACCACCAGTGAAGTCGAGGACTTCGGCTGGCCCTGCTACGAGGGGAGCACTGGCCACAGCGACAAGCACCCGAACTATCAGGGGCTCGATCTGTGCAGGCGCCTCTACGGCGAGCTCGGCCCGCCGATTCCGGGTGGGGTCACCGTCGTTCCTCCGTACTACGCGTACTCACACGAGGACGAGGTTGTTCCCGGCGACGACTGCAGCCCCGGGCGGCTCCTCGATCACGGGCCTGGCCTTCAAGACGGGCTCGCTCTTTCCCCCAGAGCTACGACGGCGCGCTGTTCTTCGCCGATGCCTCGCGGCGCTGCGTCTGGACCATGTTCGCCGACGTCGACGGCGATCCCGACCCGACCCACGTGGCGACGCTGCTCTCGGGCGCGGCGGGGATGGTCGTCGATCTCCAGATGGGGCCCGATGGAAGGCTCTACTACGTGAACTTCGACAACGGGAAGATCTACGCGGTCGAGTACTTCCCCGCCAACCAGCCGCCGACCGCGGTGATCTCGGCCTCGGCGACCAACGGCCTCACACCCCTGGTGGTCCACCTCGACGGCTCGGGCTCGAGCGATCCGGAGGACGGCGCGAATCTGCTCTACGCCTGGGATCTCGACGGCGACGGCGAGTTCGACGACTCCTCGCTCGCCCAGCCCAACCCGAGTCCGGTCTTCAACCAGGCGGGGGTTCACGTGGTGGGCCTCCGGGTCCAGGACCCGAACGGCGCGCGGGACTTCGCCGACGTGCTCATCACCGCGGGCAACACGCCCCCCGTCGCGCAGATCACTTCGCCGAGTTCCAGCCTGGAGTGGATCGTCGGCGAACCGCTCGAGCTGGTCGGCGAAGCGATCGACCCGCAGGACGGATTGCTGCCCGCATCGCGGCTGAAATGGAAGGTGCTGCTCCATCACTGTCACGAGGTCGGCCACTGCCATACCCACGAGATCACGACCGTGGAGGGGATGGCGCATTTTCAGTTCCCGGCGCCCGATCACTCCTATCCCTCCTGGCTCGAGTTCCGGCTCACCGCCGAGGACCTGGCGCCCGTCGACTGGCTCGATCCCGCCTGGAAGAAGCGGCGCAAGCTGACCTTCGACAACTCCAGCCAGTCACAGACGCTCACCGGCTTCCCGGTACTGGTCGTGCTCGATCCGTCCCGCATCGACTACGGCGTCACCCAGCCCGGGGGCGCGGATCTCCGCTTCGCCGACGCGGCGGGAACGCCGCTGCCCTTCGAGATCGAGAGCTGGAATCCGGGCGGTGTCTCCACCATCTGGGTGAAGGTCCCGCTGATCAGCGCGGGCGCGGCCGACGACTACATCTGCATGTACTACGACAATCCGGCCGCGGGCCCGAGCCCGCTGCCGGCGTCGGATGTCTGGAGCAACGGCTACGGCGGCGGTCTGGCACCTCGGTGCCAACCTGGTCGATTCGACGGCGAACGCGAACGACGGCTCGGACCACGGCACCAGCGACGCGTCGGGTCAGATCGACCGCGCGCGGCTCTTCGGCCCGCGCGACTGGCTCGACATGGGCAGCGGCTCGAGCCTCCAGATCGCCGGGCAGCTCACTCTCGAAGCCTGGCTCAAGATCGCCAACAGCGACGCCCTGGGCGCCCAGCGGCTGCTCTCCAACAAATCGACCCGGACGGCGGCCGCCGGGTACCAACTCGAGTACGACGCCGGATCGAACCTCGTGAAGAAGCTTCGGCGGCGGCACCAACTTCATCTCCGCTTCCGGCGTCGACCTCGACACAACGAGCTGGCACTACATAGCGACCGCCGTAGACGGGACAGCCGGTCGCCTGTACGTCGACGGTGTGGATCGCACGACCGACTCGTCGCTCAACGCGATCGCAGCCGAGCTCCCAGTCCCTTCACGTGGGAAGCGACAGCGACGCCGACGACTACAAGGGCTCCCTCGACGAGCTCCGGGTGTCGAACGTGCAGCGCTCGCCGAGCTGGATCGCCGCCCAGAACCTCGCCATGCGGGACGCGTTCATCGCCTACGGCGCGCAGGAGACCCCTGCCACGCTGACTCACACCACGACCCTGGCGCTCTATCCGAAGACGGTCGACGTGGAGATCTCGTCCGAACCGTCCGGCCTCCGGTTCGCGTTCGGCGAGGATGCCGAGACGACGCCCTTCACGCGGACCGTGATCGTCGGCTCCACCACCTCCATCAGCGCTCTCACGCCCCAGAGCCTCGGTGGCGTGGTCTACAAGTTCGGCTCGTTCTCCGACGGCGGTGCGGCGGCGCACGACCTGATCGCAGGGCACGACCCCATCAGCCTGCTGGCCAGCTTCGGCCCGGCGCCCGCTTGCGGCGACGGGCTCGACAACGACGCCGACACGCGGACCGACCTGCTCGACCCGGGCTGCGAGAACGACAGCGACGACTCCGAGCAGAACCTCGCGGTCGCCTGTGACGACGGCCTGGACAACGACGGCGACATGCTCATCGACTTGCTCGATCCGGACTGCGCCGATCCGCTCGACGGCGACGAGCAGACCCCGCTGCCTGCCTGTGACGACGCGATCGACAACGACGGCGACGGCCTGGCGGACGCCGCCGATCCAGGCTGCGTGAGCGCGACCGACCCGAGCGAGAATTCACCCGAGCTCGTGTGCGACGACGGCGTCGATGAGGACGCGGATGGCCGGATCGACTACCCGGCGGATGCCGGCTGCGCGGATCCGCTCGACGACTCCGAGCGAGACCTCGCGCTGGTCTGCGACGACGGGATCGACAACGACGGGGATGGTCTGGCGGACGCAGCGGACCCGGGCTGCGCAGAGCCCGCCGACGCGTCGGAGCAGAGCACGGCGTTGGCCTGCGACGACGGAGCGGACAACGACGGCGATCAGCTCGTCGACGGACTCGACCCGGGCTGCGCGAGCCCGGCCGATCCGTCGGAGAACGCCGCCGCCGTGGCCTGCGACGACGGCGCGGACGACGACGGGGACGGCCTGGTGGATGCCGCCGATCCCGGCTGCTCGAGCGCGACCGACCCGAGCGAGAAGTCATCTGCGCTCGTATGCGACGACGGCGTCGACGAAGACGGAGACGGCCAGATCGACTACCCGGCGGATGCCGGCTGCGCGGATCCGCTCGACGACTCGGAGCAGAACACGGCGTCGGCTTGCGACGACGGCGTCGACAACGACGGCGACGGCCTGGCGGATACCGCCGATCCTGGCTGCGACACCACGAACGACACGTCGGAGAAATCGACTCTGCTCGTCTGCGACGACGGCATCGACAACGATGGCGACGCGCAGATCGACTATCCCAGCCGATCCGGACTGCCAAGGCCCGTCCGGAGCTCTGGAAGCGCCGCCGGCGGAGATTCCGGTGCTCCCGCCTCTCGCCCTGGCGCTGCTTGCGGGCGCGCTGCTGGCCGCAATCGCCCGATCGGGGCGCGGCTAGCGCCGCTTGCGCTTCGGGGGGCTCGCCTCGCTCGAGCTCGAGATGTCGAGCGCGCCCGCGGACTGGAAGATGTCCTTGGCGCGAGTCTTCTCCTCGCTGTCGTGGGTGTGCACCGAGATCAGGATGTTGCCCTCGAGGAGCTTGCCCTCGTAGAGCTTGGCCTCGAGCTCGGGAATGCCCATCCCGATCAGCGCGCCCGTCAGCCCGCCGGCGGTGGCGCCGAGTGCGGCCCCGCCCAGCGCGGCCATGATCGGACCCGCGGCGACGAACGGGCCGATCCCCGGGATCGCGAGGGTGCCCGCCCCGACCAGCCAGCCCAGCGAGCCGCCGAGCAGCCCGCCGAGTCCGGCGCCCGCCGCGGCGCCTTCCGGCGCCTTGGTGTTGTGCTCGTGCGCGAAGTCGCGGGTGCCGTGCTTGTCGGGGAAGAGCGCGGAGATGTCGTCGCTCGAGAAGCCGGCTGCGCGCAGGTCGGAGACGATCCGACCGGCCTTGCCTTCACTGTTCGCGATGCAAAATACGGCCGTTGCCATCGGGGTTCCTCCTACTGGGTCTCGAGCTGGTCGTCGACGCGCTTCACGCCGGCCGTGGCCTTCGCCATCGCGACGATCGCCGCCTTCTCTCTCGCGTCCTTCACCGGGCCGCGCAAAGTCACCACGCCGTCGCGGGTGATGATCTTCACGTTCTGCCCGTTGAGGGAGAGTTTGTCGTTTGCAGTCAGCGCCTGGCGCAGCGATTGCGTCACGCGCATGTCCGCGGGGCTGGTGCCCTGATCCATCGGCGTCGGGGCAAAGCCGCCCTCGACGGTGTCTGCGGCCAACAGGGTGGGTGCGTCGAGATCGCCGGCCTGGGCCGCGACCGGGACGATCGCCAGCGGAGCGCTCAGCGCGCCCGAGAGCAGAACGAACCTGAACGGGAATGGCATGGGTGTCCTCCTCCAATGCGCGAGCAGGACTGCGAGCCACGTGCCAAGCGGGGGACCCCGAGCACGGCGCCGCGGTGGAACCGAGAAGGGGAGGATCTACAAAAGTCGGAGCGAGTCGGGCTCGTTTGCAGGAAGCGAGCACACGCGGCCGCGGCAGATGTAGGCGGTGGGCGCGCCGCCGCGTGCTTCGCGGCCCTCGAGAAGCTCGGGCGCGAGCCACTTCGGTGTCGCCCCGGGAGTGACCACGACCACCGCGTCCTCGGGTCCCAGCAGCGCGCGTGCACGCGCCGCCAGCGCCCGAGTCATCGCGTGCGCGGGGTCACCGATCACGAGCGCCACTCCCGGCTCCGCCTCGCGCAGCGCCGCCGCGCGCACCAGGGTCGGCAGGTAGATCGGTGCACGGCTCGCAACCGGGCCCTCGCGTTCGAGCACGGCGTCGACGATCTCGGCGAGCTCCGGCCGGCCGGTGAGCGCGATCAGTCGCACCAGCGCGAGCACCGCGAGGCCCGACGCCGCCGGGGTCGCTCCGTCCGAGTCGCTGGCGGGCCGCAGCACGAGCGTCGGATCGCCGCCCGGCGTGAAGAAGAGCTCACGGCTGCGCGGGTCGAAGAAGCGCGCGCGCAGCTCCTCGGCGACCACCAGCGCCGCTTCCAGGTAGCGGTCTCCCGCGCCCGCGCGGTGGAGGTCGAGCAGCGCCTGCAGGAGCGCGGCGTGGTCGTCGAGGAAGGCGGGAATCTTCGCCTCGCCCGCCTCGTACACGCGCAGCAGCTCGCGGCCGCCCCGCGAGAGCTTTGCGAGCGCGAAGTCGGCGGCGCGCGCGCCGGCGGCGATCCAGTCGGGCCGCGCGAAGACGCTCCCCGCGAGCGCGAGGCCCGAGACGGCGTAGCCGATCCAGGAGCAGACGTTCTTGCGATCGGTCGCGGGCGGAACCCGCGCGGCGCGCGCGGCGAACAGCCGCGCCCGCGCCTCCGCGAAACGCGGCCGGTCGCCCGCCAGGCCGTGCGCGAGCACGCTCTTGCCCGTGTGCTCGAAGTTTCCCGCGGGCTCGACCTCGTAGGCCGCACAGAACTCGGCACCGAGCTCGTCGCCCAGCACGGCTTTGACCTCGTCGGGGCTCCAGACGAAGAAGCGGCCCTCCTCGCCCTCGCTGTCCGCGTCCTGGCTGGCGTAGAAGCCGCCCGCCGGGTCGCGCATCTCGCGCTCGAGCCAGGACACCGTCTCCTCGACGGGCCAGGCGAGCGCGGCGGCCCCGGTCTGGCGGTACGCCTCGGCGTACACGCGCAGGAGCTGGCCGTTGTCGTAGAGCATCTTCTCGAAGTGCGGCACGAGCCAGCGCTCGTCGGTCGAGTAGCGGTGGAAGCCGCCGCCGAGCTGGTCGAAGATCCCCCCGCGCGCCATCCGCTCGAGCGTTACGCCCAGGTGGTCGAGCGCGTCGCCGCGCGCGACACCGAGCTGTGCCGCCGCCAGCACCGCCTCGAGGTTGGTGGCGGTCGGGAACTTGGGCGCGGCGCCGAAGCCCCCGAAGCGCCGGTCCGCGCGCGCCATCATCTGGCGCACCAGGAGCGAGAGCGACTCCTTCCCCACCGGGTCGGGCGCGGTCACTTCGGGCCGCGCGCCGAGCGACGCCAGCACCTCGGCTGCCGCTTTGTGCACGTCCTCGCGCTGGTCGCGCCAGGCCTTGGCGACCCCGAGCACCAGCTCCGCGAAGCTCGGCCGGTTGTGCATGCGGCGCGGCGGGAAGTAGGTGCCGCCCATGAACGGCCGCCCGTCGGGCGTGCAGAACATGTTGAGCGGCCAGCCGCCCGAGCCGGTCATGCGCTGCACCGCCTCCATGTAGATCTGGTCGACGTCGGGTCGCTCCTCGCGGTCGACCTTGATCGCCACGATCAGGTCGTTCATCAGCCGCCCGACGTTCGGGTCCTCGAACGACTCGCGCTCCATCACGTGGCACCAGTGGCACGACGAGTAGCCGATCGACACCAGGACCGGCTTGTCCTCGCGGCGCGCGCGCTCCCAGGCCTCGTCGCCCCACGGGTACCAGTCGACCGGGTTGTGCGCGTGCTGGCGGAGGTAGGCGCTGGTCTCGTTCGCCAGCCGATTCGTCATACAGATGCTCGCATGGGCACCCTACCCATGCTCATCAGATGAACTCGGGCGGGCGCGCGGCCTTGATCCACTCTGCGTAGCCGCGGAAGCCGACCTTCGCCTGGCGCGCGCGCACGCGCTCGAGCAGCGACTCGCGCTGCGCCCCGCTGAGCGGCGGCAGCGCCGCCACGCCGTCCACGAGCTTCAGGTACTCGTCGCGGACGTACTGCCCGACGTGCCGGGCGTGCTTGCGCGAGTCGACGATGTTGCCTTTGCCCGTGACCACGTTTCCGGCTGCGAATAGCGTCGGGAAGTCCGGCAGTCGGCCGAGGTCCCAGTCGCTGTAGGCGTACAGCTCGCCCTTCTGGGGCACGCCTTCGAGCGGCTCCGGGATCGAGCCGATCGAGCTGATCACCTGGCTGCCGCGAACCTCTTCGGTGTCGGCCGTCTGGACGAGCTTCCCGCCTTCCATCCGGGTCACGGCGAAGCGCATGCCGACTGCGCGCTCGTTCTCGACCAAGAGCGCCACCGGCGCGCGCAGGGGCCGGACGTGGAAGAGGTACTTCCCGACCGCCTTCTCGAGCATGTGCGCGCGGGTCTTCTCGATCTTCGCGACCACCTTCTCGTTCGCGCCGTCGGGCAGCGAGACGAGCGGCATGTCCTCGACCCGGCGCCGGTAGTAGAGGGTCGCGCCCTTGAAGCCGAGCCCACTCCCAGGAGAGGCCGGCCTTCTCGAGCGCCTTGGGGATGCCCTCGACCTCGAGCTCCTCCAGCTCGACGTGCGCGCCCTTCGCGCGCAGCGACTCGCTGGCGAGCTCCAGGTTCACCGCCTTCACGACGTCGATCGAGGCCAGCCCGCCGCCGACCACGATCGTGTCGTCCAGCGCCTCGAACACCGGGCCGCGATACCCCGCCTCGTGGCGGTGGTTGAACCACTGAATGAACGGGTTCTGGTACACGAGGCCGCGCCCGACGTACTTCTCCGCGTCGGGCACCGGCAGCAACCGGTCGCGCCAGGCGCCGTTGGCGAGCACCACGCAGTGGAAGCCCCAGTCGTTCGCAAGCTCCCGCAGCGACACGTCGCGGCCGACCTTGGTCGACGGCACGAAGTGGACGCCCGCCTGACCGAGCTTCTGGTCGATCGTCGCGTACTCCTTTGCGCGCAGCCCCACGTGCCAGCGCGGGAGCCCGTCCTCGACCTTTCCGTACGGGCGGGTGTTCTGCTCGAAGACGACCGTCAGCACTCCGCGCTTGGCGAAGATGTCTGCCGCCTCGGCGCCAGCGGTGGCGCCCCCGATGACCGCGATCGCGAATTCGCCTTCCGACATCGCCCACGATTCTACAGAACCGGGCTCCCAATCTTTGACATTGGCGCCTGCGCTTCATACGCTCCGCGCCGTGAACAGCGCTTCGCGCTCTTCCCCCCGGGGCCGCGTCGCAGCCGTCTTCTTCGATTTCGGCGGCACGCTCTTCAGCTACCGGCGAGTGGGCGGTGGAACCGCCAACCTGATCGGCGACGCAGTGGCTCGCCTCGGTGTCACGTCCGAGCCCGCGAAGATCGGCCTCGTCTACCGCGAGGCGCAGCGCGACGCGTACCAAACGGTGGGCTCGGCACCCTACTACCTGCACCGCGACCTGTTCGCCGAGAACTGGCGGCGCTTCGCGCTCGGCCTGGGCGCCGAGCCCGACCCGGCCTGGGTCGACTGGCTGATCGACACCCAGCGCGCCCTCGTCACCGAGTCCTTCGAGCTCCGCGACGATTGCGTGAAGACGCTCTCGGCCCTGCGCGGCGCCGGGCTCCACGTGGCGGTCGTCTCCAACATCGACGACGACTACCTCGACCCGATGATCGCGCGGGCGGGTCTCGGCGAGCTGCTCCACGACTGGACCAGCTCGGAGGAGGCGCGCTCGTGCAAGCCCGACGCGGCGATCTACCGCTACGCCTGCGCCAAGGCCGACTGCGCGCCCGGATCGGTGTTGTTCGTGGGCGACTCGCCCGAGCAGGACATCGCGGGCGCTCGGGCCGTGGGCATGACCACCGCCCTGATCCGCGAGGTGGGCGCGCCGCCGCCCGGCAGCGGAGTCGGAGCGGCCGGCGAGCCGCACCACGAGATCACCGAGCTCGGCCAAGTACTCGGGCTGGCGCTCGGGTGACGCAAGTTTTTCGCGCCTCCGCTCGAACTTTAGGAGCAGCGGAGATAACATGCGCCGCGACTCGGAGCCTGTTGGGGGGCTCGAGCGCTGCGCTTGCTCGCGTGCCGTGGTTTCCCGTCGTGGGTACACGGCTTGGTTTCAGGGAGTGATCGATGCGCGCATGGACCGTGAATGAAGCCGCCGAGCTCTACGGCATCCCGTACTGGGGCGGCGACTACTTTTCCGTCAGCCAGCAGGGCGACATGCTGGTTCACCCGAACGGGCCCGGCACGTCGACGGTGAACCTGGCGGCGCTCGTCGAGGAGCTGCGCGGGCGCGGCCTGCGCACGCCGCTGGTCATCCGCTTCTCCGACATCCTCGCGACCCGCGTGCGCCAGATCTCGGAGTGCTTCAACCGGGCGATGCGCGAGTACAGCTACAAGGGCAAGTACCGCGGCGTGTACCCCATCAAGGTGAACCAGCAGAAGCAGGTGGTGGAGGAGCTGATCAACTACGGCCGCCCCTACCACCTGGGTCTCGAGGTCGGCTCGAAGCCCGAGCTCCTGGTCGGCCTGGCGCTCCTGAACACGCCCGAGGCGCTGATCGTCTGCAACGGGTACAAGGACCGCGCCTACATGGAGCTGGCGCTGCTCGCGCAGCGGCTCGGCCGCTACGTGGTGATCGTCATCGACCGGCCGAACGAGCTCGACACGCTGATCAAGGCGAGCCGCGAGCTGGGCATCCGCCCGCACATCGGCCTGCGCGCCCGCCTGGCGGCGAAGGGCGCGGGCAAGTGGGCCGAGTCGTCGGGCGACCGCTCGAAGTTCGGCCTCTCGGCCGAGGAGCTCATGTCGGTCGTGAACCGGCTCCGCCACGACGACATGCTCGACTGCCTGGAGATGCTCCACTTCCACAACGGCTCCCAGGTCACGGCGATCCGCGCCCACAAGGACGCGTTCCGCGAGGCGGGCCACATCTACACGGAGCTCCACGCGCTCGGCGCGCCGATGCGGCTGCTCGACGTGGGCGGCGGGCTCGGGGTCGACTACGACGGCTCGCAGACCAACTTCCACTCGTCGATGAACTACACGACGCAGGAGTACGCGTACGACGTCGTGTCGGCGATTCGCGACATCTGCGACGAGAAGGGCGTGCCGCACCCCGACATCGTCACCGAGTGCGGCCGCGCGCTGGTCTCGCACGCGTCGGTCCTGATCTTCGACGTGCTGGGCGTCGACGGCGTACGGCCGACCACCCAGCCGGCGGCGCCGGGGCCGGACGAGCCGAAGGTGATCCAGCAGCTCCACGAGGTGCTGGGCTCGATCTCGGCCCGCAACGTGCTCGAGTCCTACAACGACGCGCTGCAGCTGAAGGAAGAGGCGACCACGGCGTTCTCGCTGGGCTACCTCGGCCTGCAGACGCGCGCGCGCATGGAGGAGCTCTTCTGGGCGTGCTGCGAGAAGATCATGCGCATCGTGCGCGAGCTCGAGTACGTGCCCGACGACCTGCAGCGCCTGGAGCGGCAGCTCGCGGACACCTACTACGGGAACTTCTCGGTGTTCCAGTCGCTGCCCGACTCGTGGGCGATGAAGCAGCTCTTCCCGGTGATCCCGATCCAGCGCCTCGACGAGGCGCCGTCCCGGCGCGGCACCTTCGCCGACCTGACCTGCGACTCCGACGGCAAGGTGAACCAGTTCATCGACCGCCGGGACGTGAAGAGCGTGCTCGAGCTGCACTCGCCGAACGGCAGGCCCTACTACGTGGGCGTGTTCCTGGTCGGCGCCTACCAGGAGACCCTGGGCGAGATGCACAACCTGTTCGGCGACACCGACGCGGTCCACGTGAAGATCTACGAGGACGGCGGCTACACGGTCGAGCAGGTGGTCGAGGGCGACTCGGTCGAGCAGGTCGTGCAGTACCTGGGCTACGACCGCCGCCAGCTCTCGGAGTCGGTGCGGCTCGCGGCGGAGGCCGCCATGCGCGAGGGCCGGCTCACGATCGAGGAGTCGGCGCTGCTGCGCCGGCGCTTCGAGCAGGGCATCAGCGGCTACACGTACCTGGAACAGGAGAGCTAGCGGTGGAGATCCAGGGCGCCGGCGCCGTGGTGACGGGCGGTGCGTCCGGGCTCGGCGGCGCGACCGCGCGCGAGCTGGCCGCTGCGGGCGCGCGGGTCGCGATCCTCGACCTGCCGCGCTCGAAGGGCGAGGCCTTCGCGAAGGAGCTGGGCGGCGGCGCGATCTTCTGCCCGTGCGACGTGACCAAGGCCGACGAGGTGCAGGCCGCGGTCGACCGCGCGATCGCCGAGTTCGGCTCGATCCGGATGGCGGTCAACTGCGCCGGCATCGGCTGGGCGCAGCGAACCGTCACCAAGGAAGGGCCGCACCCGCTCGAGCCTTTCCAGAAGGTCCTCGACGTCAACGTGATCGGCACCTTCAACGCAATCCGCTTCGAGGCGGACCGCATGAGCAAGAACCCGCCCGACGCCGACGGCGAGCGCGGGGTCATCGTGAACACCGCCTCGGTCGCGGCCTACGACGGACAGATCGGCCAGGTCGCGTACGCGGCGTCGAAGGGCGCCGTGGTCGCCATGACCCTCCCCATCGCGCGCGACCTCGCCTCGCTCGGGATCCGAGTCGTCACGATCGCGCCAGGCCTCTTCGACACGCCGCTCCTCGCCGGGCTCCCCGAGCCCGCGCGCCAGGCGCTCGCCGCCAACATCCCGTTCCCGCGCCGGCTCGGCCGGCCGCCCGAGTACGCGCACCTGGCGCGCTCGATCATCGAGAACGGCATGCTGAACGGCGAAGTGATCCGCCTCGACGGCGCGATCCGGATGCCGCCGAAGGGGTGAGCTAGGGCGAGTAGATCTGGGCAGGCCACGGGCGCCGGCATTCGGACGCCTTCCCCAGGTCGTCATCGACCGCGACCGACTCCGGACCGAACTCCGCTTCCAGCTCGCGCCGGAGCTCCGCAACCTGGTCGTCGAGCGTCCACACCTCGGGAGCGACGCCCCACATCGACGTCCAGCAGAGGACCGGCCGCCGGTTCACCTCGAACGCGTAGCGCCGCCGCGGCAGGCGCTCGCTGTAGAGCCCGTCGGGGACGTCTCGACACTCGCCGTGGAGCTCGCGTTCTGCGTAGGCACGCACGATCCCGAAGAACTGCGGCGGCCTCGGGGTCACCGCATCGCGAAGAGAGAGCTGCTTCGCGTAGAAGCCGTCGCAGCCGAGGGCGAGCAGCGCCAGCGCGGCGAGCGAGCGTGAGCGAGTCACTGCGCGCGA
Organism: uncultured delta proteobacterium; assembly: GCA_963707945.1. Lineage (GTDB taxonomy): Bacteria > Myxococcota_A > UBA9160 > SZUA-336 > SZUA-336 > VGRW01. The sequence continues at coordinate 2,232,039 of CAVPRM010000002.1, read as the reverse complement.
CCGTAGGGTAGAATCCGGTGCATGGCACGCCCCACGATCCTCGAGGCGGTGAAGATCCAGGCCCGCATGCTGATCCCGGTGGTCCGCGCGCTCGAGAGCGAGCTCGGCAAGGAGAAGGCACACGCGCTGGTCGGGCGCGCGCTGGCCGAGGCGCACGCCAACTTCGTAGCGTCGCGGACGCCGGAGCAGGACAGTCATCCGAGCGCCGATCGCGACGCCTTCGCCTATCCCGTCGAGTCCGAGATCGTCGAGAACACCGATACGACGCTCGCGATCAACATGACCGCGTGCGAGTTCGCGCGCTACTTCCGCTCGATCGGCGAGCCCGAGATCGGCGCGCTCATGACCTGCGGCGTCGACTTCGCGGTGAACGCGAAGATCCGCCCGAGCTGGGAGCTGACGCGCACGCAGACGCAGATGCAGGGCGCCGCGTTCTGCGACTTCCGCTGGCGGCTGCGCGGAGGCTGAAGGGGCTCTCTTCTCGAGCGACGTGAATGCCGGTGCGAGGCCGAGGCGAGGGCCGTCCCGAGCGAGGACGCAAGCGCCGAAGGCGCGCGCAGCGAGGCGTAGCCGAGCGAAGTCAATCGGGCACTGGCGGCGAAGGCGGGCCGATCGTGCTCCTGCAGCGCGTCCCCGCGGCCGAGCGCGCGATCCACCTCGACATCGAGACCGACGACGTCCCCGCGGAGGTCGCCCGACTCGAGAAGCTCGGCGCGCGCGTGAAGGCGCGCATCCGCAACCACGTCGTCATGGAGGCGCCGAGCGGTCACCCGTTCTGCGTCGTGCCCGTGCACCGCCCGGACTTCCCGGCCCGCGCGGTGGAGTGGCCCGGCTAGGGCAGCCGGCCCTTCGGGAAGTACGCGCGCGCATAGGCTTCGAGCTGTGCGCGCGCGGCGGCGGACTCGGGCGTGTCCTGGCCCGGGCCGATCGGGCGGCGCTCGTCTGGATCGCGGGTCATGTCGTAGAGCTCGCCGCTGTTGATCAGCTTCCAGGCGTCGTCGCGCAGGAACGAGCGCCTCGCCCACCCGCAGTAGACCCACGCGCGCGGCTGGCCGGGGCGCCCGCGGAGCTGCGGCGCGAAGCTGCGGCCGTCGAGCTCGACTCCGGCCGGCAGCGCCGCGCCCGCGATCTCGGCCAGGGTCGGCATGAAGTCGGAGACGTCGACCAGGTCCGGGCACACCGCGCCCGCCGGCACGACCCCGGGCCAGCTCGCGAGCAGCGGCACGTGGGTGCCCGCGTCGCTGAGCTGCGACTTGCCGCCGGCGATCTCGCGCTCGCCGAGCTTCGAGACGACGCCGCTCGGCGTGCCGTTGTCGGCGGTGAAGAGAACGAGCGTGTCGCGGCGCTTGCCGAGACCGTCGAGGGCATCGAGCACGCGGCCCACCTGGCGATCCAGCTCGGCCACGAGCTCGGGGTACCGGGGCAGCGTCGCGTCGTCCGCGGCGACCGCCGACAGGTGAGGGAGGTTCATCGGGTAGTAGGCGAGAAAAGGCCCGCCGCGCGGCTTGGCCATGAAGTCGATCAGGAAGTCCGTGTGGACGTCGGGGCTGTAGCGCTCGGCCAGGTCCGGGCGCACGACGCCGTCCACGTAGATCACCGCGTTCTGGTAGACGGCGCCTTCGTGCCAGCCCCAGGTGGAGCTGGTCTGGAAGCCGGCCTTGGCCACGTGGTTGGGGTCGTTGCGCAGGAGCGCCATCTGCCACTTTCCGGCCAGCGCGGTCGCGTAGCCGGCGTTCTCCAGGACGTGGCCGAAGGTGACCTCGGACTCGGGCAGGGTCCCCCAGCGTGCGTGGGTCCGGAACGGGTAGCGGCCGGTCAAGAGCGCGATCCGCGACGGGTGACACATGGGCATGGCGAAGCAGCGCTCGAAGCGCATGCCGCCGCGGGCGAGCTCCTCGAGCCGCGGGGTCGAGTAGGAGGTGCCGCCGTAGGAGGCCAGGCACTCGTGGCCCAGGTCGTCGGCGAGGAAGACCACGATGTTCGGGCCGAGCGGCGCGGCGCGCGCGGGCGGCGGCGCCTTGCTGCAGGCGGCGAGCGTCAGCACCGCCCCGCCCAGGAGCAGCGTCTCGACGAACTCGCGCCGCGTGATGTCCGACTTCACCCGCCGTTCCCTACAATCGCCGCCGCGATGCGCTTCGCATTTCTGATCTACGTCGCGCGCTCCGGCTCGACGCTCCTGGCGCGCCACCTGGACGCGGTGTCGCCCGATCTCCTCGTCACTCCCGAGTGGAACGCGCCGATCGCCGCGCTGCGGCTGGGCGAGCCCCGCCTTCGCTCCTTGGACGCCGAGGCGCTGCTGCGCTTCGTCCGCCTCGATCGGCAGATCGGCAATCTCGAGCTCGACCTGTCGCAGCTCTCGGCCAGTGTCGCGGACGCGGCGGGCGGGGGCACGCGGCGCCTCGTCGAGGCGCTCGCCAGCGCGCACGCCGGCCAGCGCGGCCGGGCGCCGCGGGCGATCGTGATCAAGAATTCATCTGCGCTGTGGGTCGCGGAGCCGCTGCTCGAGGCCTTTCCCGAGGCGGTGTTCGTGTACATCGAGCGCGACGGCCGCGCCGTGGTGAACTCGCTCGTCCACACCGAGAGCAGCTACGACCCCGGCCATCCCATGGGCCGCGGCGATCCGGTGCACTGCGCGCGGCTCTGGACCGCCTACCTCGATCGGCTCGACGCGCTGCGCGCGCGCTGGCCCCAGCGGGTGCTCGCGGTGCGCTACGAGTCGTTTCTCGGCGAGCCCGAGGCCACGGTCGAGCGCCTGCGCGGCGAGCTCGCGACACGGCTCGGTGTGGAGCTGCGCTCGGGGGCGGGCTCGGGAGACTTCGCGGTGCCGGCGCGTGAAAAGGGCCTGCACGCGCTGGTCGAGAAGCCCCCGCAGGCGGCGCGCGCCGACGGCTGGAAGAGCGAGCTCGGCCGCACCGCAGGCATCGCCGTCGAGTCGATCCAGAAGGCGCACCTCGCCGCGCGCGGTTACCCGCCCCACTTCCTCGCGGACGCCAGCTCAGGCGAGGTGGCCGCGGCTCGGGTGCGCGAGTCCCTGCGCCATGCGGTGCTGACGCTGCGACACGGCACGCGCCGGGCTGGCACGCTCGCGAAGCTGTACGCCACCGAGCCCGCCCGGGCGAGCGCCGCGCTGCGCGACGCCCTCTGGGAGCGACTCCGCGCGCGCTCGTAGCAGAGCCCTATTCGGCAGGGCGGCCCTGGCTGGGCGGGCCGCCGCCACGCCGGCGAGAACCCCAGGATCGCAAGAAGCGCGCCGAGGGCGACCTGATTCACGGGCCGCGCACGCCGGCCGCGGCGAGGTACTCGCGCCACTCGGTGGCCGGGTGCAGCTTCCAGCCGTCCGCCGCCGTCACCAGGAAGTGTCGGCCGGCGCGGGGCAGGAGCCAGTCGAACCACGCCTGGTAGAAGCGGAAGATCCGCTCGGGGTGGCTGTAGTCGTCCTGGATCTTCGGGTAGCGGCGGTTGCCCAGGAAGAAGCCGAAGCGGGTCTTCGGGCCGATCTCGCCCTCCTCGAGCTGGCGGCGCAGCGCGTCGGGCGGCGTCCAGATCGTCAGCGAGACGACCTCGCCCGCGGCGTCGAGGAGGCGCAGCGACTTCTCGCGCTCGTGCGTCTTCGCGCTGCGCAGGTACGGGTAGAGCGTGTCGTAGTGGAAGATCAGCCGCGGCATGCGCGGCTCGCGCAGGCGCGCAATCTGGCTCGCGCCCACCATCGGCCACTCCGCGGGCTTGTCGAGCCCGATGGCATCGGCCAGCTCCGGCAGCGCGCCGCTCTGCAGCCGGTGGATCAGAGTCGACTTCCCCGACGAGGTCGGCCCCGCGACGACGAGCATCCGCTCGATCGAGCGGCGCTCGGCCACGGTGAGGAAGCGGTTCTTCCAGCCGGAGGGGACCTGCTCGATCCGCGCGAAGCCGCCGCCGCCCTGCTGCGCGAGCAGGCCCTCGAGCCCGCTCTGCGACACGAAGAAGGACTGCCCCGTCTTCTCGCGCACGCCCTGCGGGGCGACGTAGAGCACGGGCGACCGCGCGAGCGAGAGAGCGCGCAGCGGGCCGATCCGCAGCTTGCGCAGGTCGCGCCAGCCGAAGGTCGCGACCTCGAGCACGAGCCGCTCGCGCGCGGCCGCGCCGAGCTTCGCGAGCGCGGCGATCGGGTCGGCCAGGTGGTGCAGCACGTTCAGACACAGCACGTAGTCGAACTCGCCGGAGAGGCTCTCGCGCTCGATGTCGGCCAGCTCGAACTCGACCGGGCTCGCGAGACAGCTCGCGAGGAGCCGCGCCTTGCGCACGCTGTCGGGGTCGACGTCGAGCCCGACTACCCGCGCGGCGCCGCGGCGCGCGGCCTCGAAGCAGAAGAAGCCGTACTTGCAGCCAACGTCGAGCACGCTCTTCCCACGCAGGTCGGCGGGGAAGATCGCGTCGGCGGTCGCCGAGCGGTCCGCGCCCGCGGTCGCGAGCCCGTAGGGCAGCTCGATCCGGTGGTAGGCGAACTGCTCCTCGCGGAGCAGGCTCTCCACCTGCTCCTTGGTCCAGTCCGTCGCGAATCCGGTCTTGGGTTGGCTCATCGCGCAGTCGTGCCGCTACGATAGGCGCGATGTCGGGGGTTTTCCAAACTTCGGCGCGCGCTCTCTGGCGGCGCGTGCGCGGCCGCTCGGGCGAGCTCGCCGCGCGAGGCTGGCGCGCCGAGGCGGGGACCGAGCCCGTTCCGATCGATCGCCTGGCGAGCCCGCTCCGCTACGACCTGGTGGTGCGGCGCGACTTTCTCGCCTTGTGCGCCGATCACGCCGACCACGGCGGCGAGGCCGACGACCGACTCACCAACCTGGCGCGCTCGACGACCTATTGGCACTGGTGGACCGAGGTGTACTGTCCGCGCTCGGCGCCCGAGCTCGTGAACGACCCGGTCGCGCGCGGCGCCGGCTTCGTGGCCCGCGTGCGCGCGAGCTTCGAGCTGTGGCGGAGCTTCCGCGAGCGCGGCTTCGATCCGAGCCAGCCGATCGTCCTGCATGGCTGCGAGCGGACACTGCCGACCGACAGCGGCAAGCGGGTCGAGGCGCGCCTCTTCGCCGGCGACGGGTGTCACCGTCTGGCGTTGCTCTGGCTGGCGGGACAGAAGGCGCTCGAGCCGGGCCAGTACCGGGTGCGCCAGCAGCGCGCGTACGCGCCGCTCGACAACACCTTCCGCCTGCGCGAGGCCCTGCGCGAGGACCCGCGCGCGTACCTTCGCTTCATCGCCTCGAGCTACTCCGACTTCGAGTTCGGCGACGCGCGCGACCTCACCGACTGGGTACGCGCAAACGCCCCCGAACGCGCCGCCGAGCTCGACTCCGTGCTGCGCGCGGACGCGATCCTGTCGTCGGGAATCTGATGGCGGCCGCCGCCTCGCGCGACGAAGTCGAGCGGTTCGTGCGCGAGACCGAGCCCAGCGGCTACATGGCCGTGCCGCTGCCGCACGGGCTCGAGTTGCCCGGCAAGGGCCGCGCGCGCGCGCTGGAGCTGGTGTTCTCGGGCGGCGTCGCCGGCAAGCGCGTGCTCGACGTCGGCACCTACTACGGCTTCTATCCGATCGAGGCGATGCGGCGCGGCGCGGCCGCAGCGGTGGGCGTCGAGCCCGACCCCGGGCGCTTCGCGATCGCGCGGCGGATCGCGGGCCTCTACGGCGACGCCTACCAGGTGCTGAACACGCGCGCGGAGGAGCTCGACCCGGCGGGCGAGCGCTTCGACCTGGTGCTGTTCATGAACGTGCTGCACCACGTGCTCGACCCGATCGCGACCGTCGCCAACCTGGCGCGGCTCTCGCGCGAGCGCGTGGTGATCGAGTTCTGCCTTCCGAGCGACCCGGCGCTCCTCAACTACCTGGACGGCGACACCGAGCAGCCCAGCACGTACGAGAAGCTGCGCGCGCGCGCGTACTCGCTCGTGCTGCGCGCGCTGCCGAAGTCGCTGCCGCTCATGGCGATCGGCCCGCGCGCGTACCACCGCACGTTCTACTTCACGCCCGCCGCGTTCAGGAACCTGTTCGTCGCCCAGCACCGCTTCTTCGAAGACGTGGAGTTCTACCCGGGAGTGACGGCGCCGCAGCGCGTGGTTGCGCTCTGCCGGGTGCCCCGCGCGCGATGACTCAGCGCGCAATGAACTTCGCGCGCAACGCCCAGTCGACCCTGCTGACCCAGGTCGGGCTCACCGGGCTCGGCTTCGCGCTCTCGGTGGTGCTCGCGCGCTGGCTCTCGCCGGCCGACCGCGGCCTGTTCGCGGTGGTCATGACGTTCGTCCTGATCGCCGACTACCTGACCCAGCTCGGGCTGCGGCTCGCGGTGATCTACCGGATCGGGCGCGCGGGCAGCCCGACTGCGCGCGCGGTGGCGGCGTCGGTGCAGCTCTCGCTCCTGGCGTTCGCGGTCACGGGGACGGTGGCGCTCTGCGCCAGCGAATGGCTGCGCGCGCGCTTCCTGAACGGCGCGCCCGAGGGCTTCCTGTGGGTGGCGCTCGTGCTGACGGCGCTCGAGGTGTTCGGCGGCTTGTTCGAGGCGGTGGCGCGCGCGGTCGACCGCTTCGACCTGCGCAACCTGCACCAGATCGGCATCACCGTGGTGTCGCTCGGCGCCGCGGGGGTCGTGCTGATCGGGTACGGCGGCGGGCCGCTGGCGGCGCTCGCGGCGATCGCCGGTGCGCGCGTGCTGCTGGCCGCGGTGTTCATCGGGTTCGTGCTGGCGCAGACGGGCTTCGACCCGCGGGTCGACCGCGCCGAGCTCGGAGCGACGCTCCGCTTCGGCCTGCAGGGCTACCTGCAGATGCTGTTCGGGAAGCTGCACGAGCGGGTCGACGTGCTCCTGCTCGCCTGGCTCGCGGTGGACCCGGCGCAGATCGCGGCCTATGCGATCGCGGTCAGCGTGATCGACCGGCTGCGCGTCGTGCCCGACGCGATCGGCTCGGCCTTGCTCCCGAAGCTGGCCGTGCTGCCGCACGCGGAGACAGGCGCCTACACCGCGCGCATCACCCGACACAGCTTGCTGTGGGTGTGCGCCTCGGCGGTCGCACTCGCGGTCGCCGCGCCGCCGCTCCTGCCGCTCGTGTTCGGTCCCGCGTACGCGGCGTCGGTGCCGCCGTTCTTCCTGCTGCTGCCGGCGACCGTGCTGCTCACGGTGCGGCGGGTCGTCGCGAACTACTTCACGGCCTCGGGCTGGCCCGGCTTCAACGCGGGCGTGCAGGCGGTCGCCGCTGGAATCAACGTCGCGGTGAACCTCGTCGCGATCCCGCGCTGGGGCATCGTCGGCGCGGCCTTCGCGAGCCTGGTCTCGTACGGCTTCGAGGGCATCGCCACGGTGGTGGGCTTCAAGCGCGAGACCGGCGTGCCACTGCGCGAGCTGATCCTGTTCCGGCGCGGCGACGCTCAGCCCTACGTCGCGCGGCTGCGCGACCTGTTCGCCTCGAGGAGCGACGCGTAGAGCGCGGCGTGCGCGTCCAGGTTGTGCGTGCGCAGGAACCGCGACTCGACCGCCGCCCGGCCCGCCGCGATCGTGCGCGCGCGCAGCGGCAGGTCCTCGCAGAGCGCCCGCAGCGCGGCGACGTACGGCTCGGGTGCGCGCGGAAGCACGAGCGTCCCGGACACCCCGGACTCGACGATCTCGGGAAGGCCCGAGACGTTCGCGGCGACCACCGGGACGCCGATCGCCATCGCCTCGATCGGCGCGATCGGCAGACCCTCCCAGCGCGACGGCAGCACGAGCGCGCCGGCGCTGGCCAGCTCGGCCAGCGCGCGGGCGCGCGGGAGCGCGCCGAGCAGCTCCACCGAGCTCTCGATCCGCAGCGCCCGCAGGCGCGCCCGGAGCTCGGGCTCGGACTCGCCGCCGCCGATCACGCGCAGCCGGTAGCCCGCGCGCGCGAGCCCCGCTGCGATCTCGGCCAGGAGTTCCGGGTCCTTCTGGAAGCTGAGCCGGCCCAGGAACGCGATCGAACGCAGATCGGTGTCGCCCGCGCGCGGCAGCTCCTTCGGGTCGATGCCGTTGTAGATCACCGTGCGGCGCGCGCCGCTCGGCACGAGATGCCAGCGGTCGGCGAGCTCCGAGTCGTAGCGGCAGACGTGCACGGTCGCGTCGGCGCGCCCGTGGGCGAAGCGCTCGGCCAGCGCCGCCAGCTCGCGCGCGCCCGGCGCCTTGCCCAGGAAGTGGTAGCCGCGAACGGTGTAGGCCACCGGCGGGAAGCCGCCGCCGCGCGGCGCGCAGGCGAGGAAGAAGCCGGCGCGCGAGCCGTGCACGTGCACGAGGTCGGGGGCGAGCTCGTCGACCGCCACCCGCAGCGCGCGCGCCGCCGCGAACGGCACGCGCGAGCGCGCGAAGTCGAGCCCGCGCGTCTCGACCCCGAGCCGCTGGGCTTCGCCAAGCGCGTACGAGCCTTCCTGGACGATGAACGACAGCTCGAAGCCGCCGTGCTTCGCGAGGTCGCCGAGCAGCGCGAGCACGTTGGTGGTGCCGCCGCCCGGATTTCCGTCGGCGACGATCTCGAGCACGCGCTTCACCCGCGCACCTCGAACACGAACGCGACGTCCTCGCCCTCGCGCTCCTCGTGCACGGGCGCGAGCGCGGCCGAGTCGGCGCCGAGCATGCGCAAGAGCTCCGCCCGCTCGCTCTCGTCCACGACCACGTAGCGCGCGCGCTCGCGGCGCAGGAACGGGAGCAGCAGCGCCTCGTGCGGAGCGCGGCGCAGGTCCACGAAGCGCGCCTGCGCGTAGTAGCCGACCCGCTGCTTGATCGCGGCGACCGCCTGGTCCGGCGCGAGCCCGCCCTGGTCGCGCACCCACCAGGCGGCGCGCAGCTCGGGCAGCGCGTTCATCCGATCCGGCCGCAGCGACTTGCCCAGCCCGAGCCCCGCGACCAGCACGAGCGGGAGCGCGAGCCGGGCCGCCGGCGCGAGCCGCGCGCCCACGCGCGGCAGGCGGCCGAGCCCGTCGGCGATCACCAGCACCCCGAGCGCCGCGTAGCCGGAGCAGAGCGCCGCCGGCGGGAACACGTGGCGGCGCGACACGTAGCCCGAGTTCGCGGCCAGCCCGAACAGCACGAATGCGTACAGCGCGGCGTAGGCGGCGAAGAAGTTTCCGCGCGGCCCGGGCCGGCCGCGCGCGCTCCACAGGCCCAGCGCGAGCAGCGCCAGGAGCTCCGGCCGCAGCGCCTTGCGCGTCGAGCGCCCGAGCCGGAGGAGTGCGTCCGGGTACTTCGCGAAGCCGCGCTTCACGGGCGCGACCCGGAACGGCTTCACGCCCTTCTCGGGCCGCACCAGGTCCGGTCGCTCCGCCAGCAGCGGATCCAGCGGCTTGGGCGGCTGGTACTCCGGCGACCCCGTGCTGAGCCACGCGCGGACCGCCGAGAGACCGAGCACGCCGGTCACCGACTTCTTGCCGGTCAGCACGAGCCCGCCCGAGCGCGCGGAGAGGAACGCGACGTAGGGAGCCATCGTGAGCACCCCGCCCAGCACCAGCGCACCCGCGACCCGCGCGGCCTGCGACACGCTCCAGTGTCGGCGGGCGACCTCGAGCGCGCAGAGCGCCACTCCGACCACCAGGGTTCCCAGCCCCTCGGGCCGGGTCAGGTAGGCGAACCCGGCGACGAGCCCGGCCGCGAAGGCGAGCCGCGCGCTCCCCGCCGCGTACGCCCGCCACAGGAGCGCCGCGCTCGCGAGGAAGAGCGCCAGATAGAGCGCGTCGCTCTGCACGTCGGTCAGCTCGAGGGCACTCGGGTGGACCGCGAGCAGGAACGCGCCGATCGCACCGACCCGGCGGTCGAAGGCCGCGCAGAGCAGAAGGTAGAGCGCGCCGACCGCGAGCGCGCCGGCCACCACCGAGATCGCGACCGCCGCCCGCTCGCCGTCGCCAAAGACCGGCTTGGCGGCGGCGATCGCGAGCGCGTACAGCGGGTGGAACGGGTGGCGCAGCAGGCTCGTGAAGTCGCCGTCGGAGGCGTAGCCCGCCAGGCGCAGGAAGGTGGGGCCATCGTTCATCATGACGGCCGTCTGCGTCCAGCGCAGGACCCGCACCACACCCGCCAGCAGCACGAGTGCCCAGGGCAGGTAGCGGTCCACGCGCTCGTTCAGGCACACCTCGGCCGGCCGGGGGGCCGCGAACGCACAGTAATGGACCCGCGTCACAGAATGTAGGCTTCGAACGGTTAGGATCGTCTAGGATCGGTGACGTGCAGGGGTACACGTACAACCCGCTGAAGGATGGCGACGAGCCCGGCCTGGCGGCCGGCCAGGCCTTCGCACGCCAGTCGCTGTTCGAGCGGCTGTGGCTCCACGCCGCGCTCGAGCTCCCCGCGCTCCGCGCCCGCTCCGAGATCTTCTCTGCCCACCACGGCGCCCGCATGGTCGGTCTCGCGGTGGCCAGCGACGGGCTGTTCCCCTTCCGGGTCGCCGCGCTCGACGCTGCACTGCCCGGTGTCGCGAGCGATCTCCTGGCGAAGCTCGCTCCGCCCTTCGTCTGCCGCGTGCCCGCCCGGCTGGCGCGCGAGATCGAGCGCGCCGGGGCCCGGCCGATTCGCCGCGAGCGCCAGATGGTTCGGCTTGCGCCCGCAGCTCCCGCCGCGACGCCCGACCTGCGCATCGAGCGCCTCCACGACCCGGCCGAGCTCGCGCGATTCCTGGGCCGAGACTTCGCCCCGCTCGAGCTCGAGCTCGCGCCGTTCCTCGGCATCCGCGACCCGTTCGGCGAGCTCGCCGCCGTCGCCGGCGCGCGCTTCCTCACCGATCGGGTCGCCCTCGTCGCGCACCTCGAGACGCGCGAGGACTGCCGCCGGCTCGGACATGCGCGGGCGCTCGTCCAGGCGCTCGCGCGCGCGGTCGAGGGACCCGAGCGCCGCGCCGCGATCCACGTGCGCGAAGGCGCAGCAGCGGCGGAAAGCCTGCTAGCCGAGCTCGGCTTCCGCGGCACGCACGACTTCTGTTTGTTCGCTCGCTAGGCTGCGCTCGTGCACGAGGGAAGTCGGCGCGCGATCGTCGCTGCGTTCGCGGCGAACCTGGGGATCGCGATCGCGAAGTTCGGCGCGTTCGCGTTCACCGGCGCGGCCTCGATGCTGGCCGAGGCGGTGCACTCGGTCGCGGACACGGGGAACCAGGCGCTGCTCTTCCTGGGCAGCGCGCGTGCCCGGCGTGCGCCGACCGACGAGCACCCGTTCGGGTTCGGCCGCGAGCGCTACTTCTGGGCGTTCGTCGTAGCGCTCGTCCTGTTCTCGGTGGGCGCGCTGTTCGCGGTGGGCGAAGGGATCGAGAAGCTCCTGCACCCGCACGAGCTCGAGAGCCCGTACGTGGCGATCGCGGTGCTGGCGATCTCGATCGCGCTCGAGACCGCCTCGTTCATCACGGCGCGGCGCGAGGCCAACCTGCTGCGGCGGGGCGAGTCGTGGGTCTCGTTCATCCGCCACACCAAGAACCCCGAGCTGCCGGTCGTCCTGCTCGAGGACCTCGGCGCGCTGGCCGGGCTCCTGATCGCGGGCGCGGGGATCGGGCTCGCGATCGCCACCGGCGACCCGCGCTTCGACGCCGCGGGCTCGATCGCAATCGGCGTCCTGCTCGGCGGGATCGCCGTCGTGCTCGCCGTCGAGATGAAGAGCCTCTTGATCGGCGAAGCAGCGAACCCCGCCACGGTCGCCCGGATCCGGGCGATCATGGAGTCCTCCCCGCACGTGAGGCGCGTGATCCACCTGCGCACGGTGCATCTCGGTCCCGAGGACGTGGTCCTCGCGAGCAAGCTCGCCTTCGACCCGCGGATCGACGTGGCCACGTTGGCCGAGGCTATCGATGAGATCGAGCGGCGCGTGCGCGCCGACGTGCCGGCCGCCCGTCTGATCTTTCTCGAGCCGGACGTGGACCGGGAGCCGGCGCCGCGTGATATCGTGTCTCACTGACGATGCCAGTCCTGGATCCCGCCGTCGTCACTGCCTTCCAGCGCGACGGGTTCGTGCGCGCCGAGGGACTGCTCGACCCGGCCGACGTGGCTCGTTTCCGCGTCCACGTCGACCGCGCCGTCGCCTGGCGTACCCGCAACGATCCGCGCGGTCTCGACGAGAAGACGCCGTTCGAGCGCAGCTTCACCATGTGTCAGTACCTCTGGGAGGATCACCCGCAGATCGCGCCGCTCACCTTCCATCCGCGCGTCGCCGGCGCGGCCGCCGAGCTGATCGGCGCGAAAGCGGTCCGCCTCTGGCACGACCAGGCGCTCTACAAGGAGGCGGGCGGGCGCGAAACCGAGATGCACCAGGACCAGCCCTACTGGCCGATCGCGGAGCGCGACTCACTCACCGCCTGGATCCCGCTCGTCGAGGTCGACGAGGAGATGGGCTGCATGGGCTACATCCCCGCGCTCGCACCGAGGCAGCCTGACCTTCATCGACGTCTTCACCACGCCGGGCCAGGGCCACGAGTTCGAGAAGACGCAGACGAAGCGGCCCGTCTTCCTGACGTGCAGGCCCGGCGACGTGCTGTTCCACCACGGCGGCACGATCCACTGTGCGAAGCCCAATCGCTCAGCCCGCGTGCGGCGCGTCCACACCGCGATCTACTTCCGCGACGGCTGCACGCGCCGCAACGACCGCCCGCACCACTCGCTCGACCGCGATCACATCGCCGTCGGCGCGCCGATCGACGGACGCGCGACGCCGATCGCCCATCCGCTCCCGGACGGACGACTGCCGACGCCGATTCCGTTTCCAGCAGTCGCGACGCACCGCGCGCTCGGCCGCGCCACGGAGCTCGGCATCTTCCCCAAGTCCTAGCGGCCCTCTTGGTGTTCGCGCTCCCGCTCGCGCGGCGGGCGGATCACTCGTTCCAGTCCAGCAGCTCCTTGACGGTCTGCTGGTCGAACTTGTAGCGGAACGAGACGAACGGGCCCTGGCTGGTCCAGTCGGACTTCGAGAAGTCGCTGTCCTTGTAGCCGCCGAAGTTGTAGCCGGCGTTGATCCACATGTTCTTCATGATCACGTAGCCGAGCGACATGCTGTAGAGCTGCTCGGACGTGTCGGTCGAGTACGTGTGGCGCTGGGCGACGCGGCCGCCGATGTCGAAGCCGCCCCACAGGTCGCGGCGCAGCTCGACGCCCGCGACGTCGGTGTAGCCGGTCAGGTTCTCGCCGTCGATGTCCTCGAGCAGGTACTTGGCCGCGTACTGGAACGAGATCTGCGTCTTGCGGTCGAGCTTCACGTTCAGGTTCACGTTGTTCACGATCCGGTTCGAGCGGCTGGCGAACACGTCGCCGTCGAGGCGCTCGCGGCGGAACTCGGTCGAGTCGAGCAGGATGAAGCGGCTACCCACCGGCCGGTACGCGGCCGAGAAGCGCAGGCGGCCGAGCGACTGTACACCGTAGAGCGACGAGGTGGAGCTGCCGAACCCGCCCGCGCCCGACGTGTTCGAGGCGTAGGTCGTCGAGTAGGTCGGCATGGTGCCGATCGGCCCGGCCGAGCCGGCCTGGTCGAAGAACTCGGCTTGCAGCGCCACGCCGATGCCGTCGGCCACCTCGCGGTAGGCGCCGGCAGAGACGCCCCACTTGTCGCGCGCGCTGCCCTGGCGGGTCTCGACCTTCAGCGTCGCGGCCCACAGGTCCTGCGCGTAGGTCGTGCCGAGCGAGATCGACGTGAAGTCGTCGCCGTTCGGATTGCCGGCGAGGCCGTTCGCGACCGGCTGCTTGTCGCCGAACGGCGACACCTCCTCGGAGGCGAACTGGTCGCCCTTCAGGGTGATCGAGTTGTCGACCGCGAAGTCGATGCTCCAGGCGTCGCTGAGCTGGAAGGTCTGCAGCGCGCCGACGGTGGTGAAGAGGCGCTGCGCGTCCTGGCCGACCTGCTGGCCGAGCGCGGCGGTCACCTGGCTGCCCTGCCAGGGGCTCGTGCGCAGGCCGAGCCGGGTGGAAGTGGTGGTGCGCACCTGCGCGAGCGCCAGCTCCTCCTCGGCGAATACGGTCAGCTGCGGCAGCAGCGCGAAGTCGGCGCCGACCAGGAAGCGGGTCGGGAACTCGAGGCTGTCGCTGCCGCCGACGTCGACCTCGGCGTCGCTGCGCAGCTTGAGCCGGTTCTGGTAGGTGGTCCAGCTGGCGCCGCCGAGGACCTGCGGTGCGGTCGCTTCGTTGCCGTCCGACAGGTGGTCCTGCGCCCAGCGGAAGCCGCCGTAGCTCGCGAACGGCCCGGTGCGGTTCTCCACCCGGCCCTGGAACAGCTTGCGCCGCGCCGTCGACGCGAGGTCGCTCTCGTGGAAAGCCTCGCCGGCGAGCCGCCAGCTGTCGTCGATCGCATAGCGCGCTTCGGCGCCGAGCTTGCGCGTGGCCGTCTCGCTCGCGGACTGCTGGCCGAGCCCGAAGCCGGCGCGCTGCTCGCGGTAGTAGCCGCGCGTGTCGAGCGCGCCGTCGCGGCGGGTCAGCTCGGCCAGCCAGGCGGTGCCCTTGTCGTCCGAGTTCGGATCGAGGAGCGCCGACTGCGTGAGCGCGTACTCGCCGCGCAGCCGCGTGCTGTCGTCGAGGTCGACGCGCAGGTCGCCGCCGTACAGGCTCGAGGTGCGGCCGGTCGTGCCTTCGTGGAGCCCCGTCGCGCCGAGCTCGAACTTGTCGTCGAACAGCTTCAGCGCGCCGCGGCCGCCGCCCGACAGCTTCTGGTCCTGGTCGTCGTCGGCTTCGTACTCGACCACGATGAACACGGGGTTGAAGCCGTCGCCGTGGCTCGGGATCGGCTGCTTGAAGAAGATCGTCCCGTTCTGGTAGTCGATGTTGTAGTCGATGTAGCGGCCCTGCGGCGCGGTCGACAGGATGTCTTCGGAGTGGAAGCGGTTGCGCGTCTCGACGCGCACCTTCTCGCTGTTCACCACGATCGAGCGGCGCGACAGCTGGTACAGGCCCGAGGTGCCGTCGCCGCGGATCTCGTCCTTCACGAACGCCTGGTTCGTGTCGGTGCCGAAGGCGTTGTAGGCGAAGTTCTCGCCCTCGTACTCGCTGTGCAGGCCGTTCAGGCTGCGCGTGTAGCGCGACAGCTCGGTGGTGGTGAGCCCCGTCGTGTAGTCGCCGAACAGCGCGTAGAACTGCTTGCGCTCCAGCTTCAGGTAGAGCGGGCGCTGGCTCGGCGTCTCGAGCCCGCGTCTCGCTGCGCGTCACCGTACAGTGTGTAGTAGCTGGTTCGGGTCGATGCCGCCCTCGAGCGCGCGGCGGAACTGATCGTCCGGACTCGCTCGACTCGCGCTGCGAGTCGTACGAGGCGGTCATCAGCCACTCGCCCTTCACGCGGCCCTTGGCGAAGAAGCGTGGTGCCGCGGTCGAAGCCGAAGCCGTCGTCGGGCTCGCCGGGCTGGAGCTCTTCCATGTGGTCCTTGACGTCGGCGTGCGCGAGCGTGCCGCCGGTCAGGCCGACCAGCATCCAGTCGCGCGCCTGCGCCTCGAGCCACGGGTGGAGCTCCTTCTGGTGGGCGCCCGCGAGCAGCGAAGCGCATGGTCGCCTTGCCCGAGGCGGTGGTCGGCTCGAGCTCGATCCTCGCGACGCCGTTCGGGCCGATCTGGTAGGTCGGGGTCTCGGGCCGCAGGCCGGCCTGGCGGCGCAGCTCGCGCACGCTCTCGTCGAGCCGCGGCTGGTAGGGCGGGTCGACGCTCGAAGCTGCCGACCGCGCCCTCGCGCGCGGGCTTGCCGTCCTTGTCGGTGAGGCGAACCGCGATCACCGGGTGGTGCGGCCGTCCGCGACCAGCACCGACTGCTCGGGCAGCGAGCTCGACCTTGAACGGCGGGCCCGCGTAGTGGATCACGCGCTCGATCGTCGCGAGCACGTTGCCGCTCTCGTCGAGCTCGCGCGCCACGAACGTGTTGTCGCCTTCGACGAGATCGACGCCGCGCCAGCGCGACAGCGCGACCGTGTGCGCTTCGTTCGTGAACAGGCCCTCGAAGTTGAACTGCGAGACGGCATCGCCGTTCTGCACGAGCTCGACCTTCGCGTTGGGCGCGTGCTTGATCGCGATGTGCACGCTCGCGATCGGCGGAGCGAAGCCCGACTCGGGCGAGAGCCACTCGAAGCCCGGCTGCGCCGCGTCGAGGAACGACTTGTTGTAGACCGTGGGCTTGGGCGGCTCGGGCGCGGGCGCGTCAGGCAGCGCTTCCACTCCTCGCCCGGCCGCAGGCCGAGCGTGTCGATCACCTGCATGCCGCTGCCGGCGCTCGCGACTCGCCCTGCAGCGCGTTGATCGCGAGCGGCGTCTTCGCCGAGGGCTGGGTCGGCGAGTCGAACATGACCACCGACTTCGTCTCGAGGTCGGCCGGCGCGCTCTTTGCCACGCGCGCGTCGAAGGCGAGGTTCATGGTCCAGCTCTGCGCGGTCTCCTGGCCGAGCCGGAAGGTCAGAGCGCCGCCGTCGATCTCGGGATCGGCCCACGGCGCCTCGCCGTTGCGCACGCTGCCAGGCACCAGCGCCACGCCGTCGGGCAGCATCACGAGCGCACGCGCGTTGCGCACCGCCACGCTCGAGCCGTTCAACGCGAGCTGGTAGTGGATCAGGTCGCCGTCGCGCTGGCTCTCGAGCCGCTGGTTGACGGAGCCCGTCGCCTGCGGCTTGAGCTGCACGCGGAAGTCGTTGCGCCAGAGCGTGCCGCCCTGGACGTCGGAGAACTGCGAGAACGGCCGGCCCGCGAACAGGTGGCCTTCGTCGCCGGGGCAGGGCAGCGGCTCGACCCACTGCGGCAGGCTCTCGAGGTCGAGCTGCACGACGTGCGGCCCGGGGCGCACGCCCTCGAAGTGGTAGTAGCCGTTCGTGTCCGTGATCGAGTAGGTGCCGTCCTCGAGGTAGACGCGCGCGGCGACGAGCGGCTCGCCCGCGAAATCGTCGTTCGAGCACGAGCCCTTCGAGACGCGGCCCAGGATGTACGACTTCGTGCCCAGCAGCTCCTGCTCGACGCGCACGACCGCGACCGCGCTGTTGGTGCGCGTGCCGCCGATGGCCGCGGCGGTCGCCTTGGTGCGGTTGGGGCCGACGGCCGTGCCGGTGGCGACGGCGGTGGTGAACCGGATGTGCGTCACCTCGGGCAGGGCGCTGGCCGGCAGCGTGAAGGTCAGCGAGCGACCGTCGGGGGAGACCACCGGATCGCCCGCCTTGGCGTCGTCGATGCGGACGGTGCCCTTGGTGAACTTGAAGCCCTTGGGCAGGACCACCGTGACGGTCACGCCGCCCGGCGCCGCGCCGCTGCCGGGATTCGCGAGCCGCACGTCGAACTGCAGGTGGTCGCCGACCGAGACCACATCGCGGCTCGGCTGGATCGAGATGAAGCCGCCGTTCGCGATCAGGTCGAGCGGCACGTCGAGCGCCTGCGTCGGGCCGGCCGGGAGCGCGAAGGCCACCCCGCGCGAGCCCACGCCGAGCGCGAAGGGCGCGCCCGGGAGCGCCTGCAGCGTGGCGTCGGGCACGACCGACGGGAACACGTAGTCGCCCGAGGGGGTGACCGCGTAGCGGTAGCTGCCCGCGGGGACGATCGGGAAGCGGAAGCCGCCCGAGCCGAAGTTGTAGACGGCGCCGCCGCCGTCGGTCACCGTGCCGCCGCTCGTGACGGTGGAGGGGAAGCTCGACACGCCGTCGTCGCCGAGGATGCCCGCGGCGGGCAGGCCGGTCGCGTCGTCGATCAACGTCACCTGCGCGCCGTTGACGCCGCTGCCGGTCGAGGAGTCGAAGACGCGGCTCTCGGGATCGATCAGCGCGCTGTCGGAGGAGGTGTCGCCGGCGTTCAGCGGATCCGTGTAGGCCGCGGTGACGTTCTGTCCCGCGGGCGCCGCCAGGACGCAGTTGTTCGCGGGCGCGGGCGGAACGGACGACGGGATGTAGCCGACGAACACGCCCGTGTTGACGCCGGTCTCCTGCAGCTGGACCTGCTCCGCGTCGCCGCTGCTCGGCGCCGCCAGATTGACCGTCACGTTCTCGACGAGCGCGGGGTTCTGATTCTTGTCGGGGTCGGTGAGGCGGATGAAGACCGGCTCGCCGGCGTGGAAGCTCGGGGCGACGACCAGCTCGACCGCGCCGAGCGCGATCGGTCCGCCGCCAAAGGCGTTGGGCGGCGGGAGCGGCGCGAAGACGGCGCCGTTGAAACAAGCGGTCGGGGATACACCATAAGTGGTCGCCCCCGGAGCCCCCGGGGCGTAGCGCATGAAGTCGAGGCTCGAACTCGACCCCAGAACCGCCGTCGTGATGACCAGCGTGTTCGAAGGCCGGACGATCCCGAGCGTCGCGCCCACGTCGTACGTGGCGAAGCCCGTGTTCGGAATCGCGGTTCCGGCCGGAGTCTGCGCGCTCGCCGCGAAGGGCAGGGCCAGGACGGCGAGCGTGAGAAGCGCCAGCACCTCGCGGAGCCGGCTGCGACGGGAAACACCCGCCGCAGCCGGCTCGTTGAGGCACAACGTGCGGACCGCGGAGTCGCGGCCCGGCGAGCTCCCCATCTCGGTGCGGGCGCAGATCCGTCTCGTCGCGTCGGCCACGAGGCCGACGCGCGAGCGCAAATCGCGCCGCGCGAGAAGGGGGGGGCTCACTGTCAGATGGGCGGCGCTAGTTCACGGTCACCCGGAAGACGACGACCGTCGACGCGCCGACCGCGAGGGACGGGATCGTCACCGTCACGGTCCCCCCGTGAAGTCGGCGCCGTCGGCATCGCCGTTGGTGTTGGTGCGAGGAGCACCGCCAACCTGAATGCCCTGACCGGCACCGTAGGTGTTCGCCGCGAACGTCACGTTGGCGGGCAACACGTCCGTCAGCGTCACCGCGGTGGCCGGAAGAGCCGAGCCCGCGGCGTTGGTGACCGTCACCGTGTAGTCCACGTGCGCACCCGGAATGTGCCTGGGGTTCACCGCCAGGTTGACGGGGTCATCGATGATGGTCTCGGTCTTCGTGACCGTGACCGTGGCACCCTGCACCAGGAAGCCGCTGCTGTCCGAGAAGGCGGCGTCGCGCGCGGCGTCGGTGTCACCTGCGCCGTCCGCGAAGACCGTCTGCACGGTCGCAGCCACGTCCAAACCCGCGCTCTGCGACAGAGCGGCGCCACCGAGCTCGGTGGCGGTGGCCGTCAGGGTCACGACGGCAACGGTGCCGCTGGCCTGACCGCCCGGGATGGACGACACGACGAACACGAGGCGCGCCGTGTCGGGGCCGAGGTTGGTCACCGTGGAGGACAGGTCCGTGCCAGACTCGTACGCGCTGCTGTTGTTGTTGTCGGCGAACGAGGCGTTCGTCGAGTCGAACCCGTCGGCGGTCGCTCCGCCGTAGGGATCAGCCGTGCCGTTGGCGCGGTTGGCCGGGGCAGTGGTGAAGTCCAGCGCCGCGTTGCTGGTGTTGGTCAGGGTGAACGCGATCAGGTTCCCCGCCGTGCCCGGCGTGACGCTGACGAGTGCCACCGGCACCGGCGTCAGGGTCATGTCGATGCGGCGGTCGACCACGAAGTCCGCGTTCGCGGTGAGCGCAGGCTGCGCCACCGCGTTGACGGTGTAGTTCACCGTCGCGACGTTTGAGATGTTGGTGCCGGCGAGCGTTCCCGCTGCCTGCACCACGTCCGCCGCGCCGAGAGCCAGCGCGGCGATGGCGAGAGCCGCCATCCGTTTCTGCATGTGCCTCAACATTACTGCCTACTCCTTGCTGTGTTACAGACTCAGCACTTGTGCGCGTGCTGCGCGCTTCCTCCTTTGGGGGGGGAATCGTGTCTCTCTCACTCCACGCGGGCGCGGAACTCCACCGCGCGCGACTCGCCCGGAGCGATCGGTTTCTCGAACTGCCAACGGATGTGCGTGATCTCGTCGGCGTTGGCGGCGCGCATCGCGCCGTCCTTGCCCTTGACCACGAGCTTGTCCTTGGCCGCCCACGTCTTGCCGCCGTCCGCGGAGAACGTGAGCACGGTGCCCTGCGTGCTCGCCGAGCCATCGACGTAGTCCATGTGCTCGGGGATCGGGTCGGTGACGACCACGTCGCCGGCGGGCTTCGCGCCCTTGTTGGCGGCGTGCAGCGTGTAGATCACCGCGACGCCCGGCGGCACCTTCGTGGCCGGCACGCGCTTGACCTGTTCCTTGCCGTCGTCGCCCTTGACCTTGACTTCGACTTCCGCAACGGCGCGGATCTCGACGCCGTTCTTGTCCTCTGCGACCGCGTGTGCGCTCCACGTCGGGAGCAACAGCGCGAGCGAGAGAATCGCGATCCGTTTCATGTCATACCCTCCTAGTTGATCGTGACTGCGAAGCTGATGGTTCGAGACGCGGATCCACCCGCCGCGCTGCCCAGCGCGACGGTGACTTGGTTCGCCGTGGTGCCGCCGAAGTCGCCCGCGTCGCCGTCGACGGCGTCGGAGAGCGGCGTGCCGTCGAGCAGGAGCGATCCTGCGACGTAGCTCGTGAACGGCGGCAGCGGATCGGTGATCACGAGGTTCGCGACCGAGCCCGTTCCGGCGACGTTGACGAGCAGCGAGTACGTGATCGTCGAGCCCGGCGCCGGAGTGCTGCCGCCGCCGAGGTCCGAGACGACCGCCGACTTCACGACCGACACGGCGAGGTCGTTCACGAGGTAGCCGCCGAGCCCCGCGCCCGTGCCGCTGCCCGCGCCGATCACGGCGTCCGTACCGCCGTCGCCGCCGGCGATCACGATCGTGCCGACGCCGGTGCCGGTCTTCGAGGTCGCGGCGACCGCGACGTTGCCCAGGTCGCCGTTCGGCCGCGCGGCCGGAATGTCGCAGAGCGCGAACACGCGGATCGCCGCGTCCGGGGCCAGCACGGGGTCGTTCGTGTTCAGCACGTACGGCTGGTCGACCCCGGGCTCGTAGGCGGTCGATCCGTTGCTGTCGAGGAAGAGCCGCGCGTTGGCGGGATCGAACTGGTCGCCGACTTGCGCGGCGTCGAGGGCGAGCGTGAAGGACTCGTTGCCGTTGCCGGTGTTCGTGACCAGGAACGAGAGCTGCCGGTCGGTGTCGGGCGAAGTCACCACGAGCGGGCTCACGCTCTGCAGCGTCACTGTGACCTGTACGAGCTCGTCGACCAGAAACTGTGAGGACGCGTTCGCGGTGAAGCTCGTGCCCGGACCCACGGACCAGCCCACGGTCGCGTTGTTCTGGATCGGAGTGCCGGCGGGTGTACCGATCGCCCACGCACGTGGTGCGACCAGTGCGCTCGCTGTGATCAAAAACACGGAGAGCCATGCGCAGCGCGCACGACGACTCCGTGGATCGACACGGACCCTCGGCAAAGGCACTCCCCGGGGGTACACCCCCGCAACACCACCGTTTCGGCGTATAGGCAGGCCGGGTTGATGAACCGGCAGAGCGGCGGCGGTCGTGCGTTTGCTGCGCTAGTGAGGCGGAGTCACAGGTGTTCTCGGCTCGGTCCGCGCACGGAGGAACCCCGTTTCACGCGCAGATGCATACGCGGGCGCAGCGCACTCGAAGCGACTCGTGCGCCTGGTCGAGCTGGCGGATGCGTCGGCGGAAGACGCGCTCGGCGCCGCCGCGTGGCTGGCGCAGGAGAGCGCAACCGACGCGTTGGTGCTCGCAGAGCTGACCGGCGAGTGCGGCCTGCTCGGCGCTTTCCAGCGGGTCGGACGCAGCGGGCTCGAGCGCGAGCTGCGCGGCCTCTGCGGGGGGCGCTCGGCGTTCGCGGGCGAAGGGACTTGCGCGCTGTTTGCCGTCACCCGCGACGCCCCGGCGTGGTTCGCCGAGGCCGACCCGCCGACCGGCGCTCGGCTTCTGAACCGCTGGGTCCGCGGGCTGCTGACCGGGCTCGCCCGGGTCGGCGTCGCGGCCAGCTACCCCGGGCGCGACTTCGTCGCAGTGGAGGGCGCGCGTGTTGCGGCGCTGTCGCTCGCGCGGCTCGCGTCGGGCGCGGCGATCTTCCAGGCGATCCTCGCGACGGCCCGGCCCTACACCACCGCGGAACGCGCGCCCGAGTTCCCCGGCCTGGCGCCGCTGCCGCGCGCCGGTACGCTGGGCGGCCGCACCGGAGTCGAGCCGCTCTTCAGCGCGCTCGCGAGCGGATTCGCCGAGCGCTTCGGCCTCGAGCTCGAGCGCGCGCCGCTCTCCAGCGACGAGCGGCGCGAGCTGGCTGCCGTCGAGCTGCCGCCGCTCGAGGACCCCGAGCTCGCCGGTCTGAACAGCCGCGGAGCGATCGCGATTCCGATCGGCGAGCTCGAGGCCCACGTCGCCCTGCGCGCCGACGGCGCGCTCGAGCGAGTGCGCCTGCGCGGCGACTGGATCGCGGCGGCCGACGACGTGCGCGCGCTCGAGGCGGCGCTCGAGGGCCTGGCGCCCGGGAGTCCCGAGCTGTCCGCGCGCTGCGCCCGCTGGCTCGCGGACCCGCAGGTGCTCGCGATCGGCGTCGTTGCACCAGAGGCGATCGCGCAAGCCGTGCGCAAGAGCGCCGCCTAGTCACTCCGACGAGTCTTCCTCGAGTTCCGTGCAGCGGCGCGCGCGCATCAGGCACTTGCCGTCGGCCTTGAGCCCCGTCTCGGTCTGGCCGTGCGCCGTCACCACGGTGACCGCGTCCTTGTGCAGCTCGAAAACGATCTGGCAGGTGGACTGCTCCGACGGGTCGCGCGGAAAGCCCATCGGATCGTAGCCGCCGCCGGCGTCCTTCCGGCCGACGACGATGCCGCCGATCCCGCCGCTGCCGATCCCGGTCGTTACGCCCACCGGCTGCTTGGGCGTGAACACCCAGCGATAGGTGAGGTACTCGACGCCTTCGTCGCGGTCGAAGTCGGTCGGCACGCCCAGGCAGCGGCGCAGATCGCGCGCGGACAGTCCGATCAGGTCGGCCCGCGTCTCGTCGATCGCGTGCTCGTAGCTGCCGATGCAGCCCGCGAGCGCGAGCGCTCCGGTGAGCAGCGCGCGCCCTACGCCCGTCCGTGTCATCGCGCTCCTCATCGGCAGCGTTGGCCCGAAGCGGAGGCGCACGCCAGCAGGCGCACTCGGGTTCGGCGTAGAATCGCCTGGGCAGATCCCCATCCGGAGGAGCGAGATGCGCGACATCTACCGCATCAAGTACGACAACGCGATCGACGCCGACGGCCACATCCTGGAGCCGCCACACCTTTGGGAGCGGTACCTCGAGTCGCGCTACCGCGACCGCGCGCTCCGCATCAAGACCGACGACGAAGGGCTCGAGTACCTGGAGATCGGCGGCCAGCCGTCGCTGCTCTCGCGCAAGGGCTTTCCCGGCACGCTCGGCGCGATGGGCAAGATGCACGTGGAAGACGTGCGCCCGAGCCCCGAGCGCACGTACCTGGCGGGCGCGCCGCACGGCTCGATGGACATGGCGGAGCGGCTCGAGCGCCTCGACGCCGAGAACCTCGCTGCCGCCGTGCTCTACCCGACGATCGGGATCCTCTGGGAGGCGGAGCTGCCCGACGCGGAGCTCACGCTCGCCTACTGCCGCGCGTACAACCGCTGGATCGCCGACTTCTGCCGTGACTCGAAGGGGCGGCTCGTGCCGATCGCGCACGTCTCGCTCTCCGACCCCGCGGGCTCGGCGCTCGAGCTCGCGCGCGCCGTGAAGGACGGCTGCCGCGGCGCGTTCGTCGTGCCGTTCACGTGGAGCCGGCTGCCGCACGGTCACCCCGACCACGACCCGCTGTTCGCCGCCGCGCAGGACCTGGGCGTGCCGCTCGCGATCCACCCGGCCTTCGAGCCGCCCGCGATCGCGCCGACCCGCTTCACCTTGATGCGCAAGACGCGGCTGCTCGCGAGCGTGACCGCCGCCGATGGCGTGCGTGCCGCGTTCACCACCTTGTTCGACTTCGGCGTGTTCGACCGCTTCCCGGAGCTCAAGGTCGTGGTGCTCGAGTCCGGCGCCGGCTGGATCGGCTACTGGCTCGACCGCCTCGACGCGGTGTACGAGGCGACCTTCATCGGCGAGCGCGTGCCGCTCGAAGAGAAGCCCAGCCACTACTTCAAGACGCGCTGCTTCATCTCGGCCGACCCGGACGAGCGCACGATCCCGTCGCTCACCGAGCGGCTCGGCGCCGAGCGGTTCTTCTGGGCGTCCGACTACCCGCACGCGGACCACACCGCGAACTACATGGAAGAGGTCGAGGAGCTCGCGGGGCTCCTGCCCGAGAAGGCGCGCCGCAGGTTCCTGGGCGACAACGCACGCGAGCTCTACAAGGTGGACGCCTAGAACCCCAGCTGAAGCTTCGCCGCCTCCGTCATCATCGACGGATTCCAGGGCGGCTCCCAGGTGAGGTCCACGTCGGCGTGGGCGACGCCCGGAACCGCGCGCACCTTCTGCTCGACCTCGGGCGGCAGGCTCTCGGCGACCGGGCACATCGGCGAGGTCAGCGTCATGCGCACCTTGACGTGGTTCTCCTCGTCGACGTCGATGCCGTACACGAGCCCGAGCTCGTAGATGTTCACGGGGATCTCGGGGTCGTAGACGGTGCGCAGCACCTCGATCACGGCCTCGCGAATGGCGGCAGGGTCACTCATCACTCACTCCGTGGAGACCGGCTCTTTGACGCCGGCGAGCGCGGCCTCGAGCGTGTGCCAGGCCAGGCTGGCGCACTTCACGCGCATGGGGAACTCGCGCACGCCCGCGAGCGCGGCCAGCTTGCCCAGCCCTTCCAGATTGGGCTCGCGGTCGGACGGCGTCGTCACGACGTCGTGGAAGCGCTTGAAGAGATCGTGCGCCTCCGCGGTCGTCTTGCCCTTCACGGCTTCGGTGAGGAGCGACGCCGACGCTGTCGAGATCGCGCAGCCCTTGCCGGCGAAGCGCACGTCGCGCACGAGGTCGTGCTGGATGTCGAGCATCAGCACGAGCTGGTCGCCGCACAGCGGGTTCGAGCCGCTCGCGCGGTGGGTCGCCGTCCCGAGCGGCCCGTAGTTCCGCGGCCGCTTGGTGTGGTCCAGGATGACCTCCTGGTATAGATCGCGCAGCTCCGACATCAGGCGAAGATCTCCAGCACGCGGCGCACGCCAGCGGTCAGCCGGTCGACGTCCGCGCGCGTGTTGTGGACCGCGAAGGACGCGCGCGCGGTGGCCGGCACGTCGAAGTGCTCCATCACCGGCTGCGCACAGTGGTGGCCGGCGCGCACCGCCACGCCCTCGCCGTCGAGGATGGTGCCGACGTCGTGCGCGTGCACGTCGCCGACCACGAACGAGACGAGCCCCGCGCGCTCGCGCGCGGTGCCGATCAGGCGCACGCTGGGGATCTCGGTGAGCCGCGCGCTCGCGTAGGCGACGAGGTCGGACTCGTGCGCGTGCACGGCAGAGAGGTCGAGCGCGGCGAACCAGTCGATGGCGGCGTGCAGGCCGACGGCGCCCTCGATGTTCGGGGTGCCGGCCTCGAAGCGTTCGGGCGAACGGGCGTAGGTGGTCTTCGCGAAGCTGACGCTGCGGATCATGGAGCCGCCGCCTTGCCAGGGCTCCATCGCGTCGAGCAGCTCGAGCCGGCCCCAGAGCGCGCCGATGCCGGTCGGCCCGTACATCTTGTGCCCCGAGAACGCGTAGAAGTCGCAGCCGAGCGCTTGCACGTCGACCGGCAGGTGCGGTACGCCCTGCGCGCCGTCGACGACGACGACCGCGCCGCGCTGCTTCGCGAGCGCCGCGAGCTCGGCGACCGGGTTCACGGTGCCGAGCGCGTTCGACACGTGCGCGAGCGCGACCACGCGCGTGCGCGGCGAGAGCCGCCGCTCGTACTCCTCGCGCACGATGTCCCCGCGCTCGTCGATCGGCGCGACCACCAGGCTCGCGCCGGTCTTCTCGCACACCATCTGCCAGGGCACGAGGTTGGAGTGGTGCTCCATCTCGCTGACCAGCACCTCGTCGCCGGCCTGCAATCGGGGCCGCGCGTACGCCTGCGCCACCAGGTTGATCGCCTCGGTGGTCCCGCGCACGAACACGACCTCGCGCGGCGACGCGGCGTGGAGGAACCCGCGAACCGACTCGCGCGCCGCCTCGTAGGCGGCGGTCGCCTCCTCGGCCAGCGTGTGCACGCCGCGGTGCACGTTCGCGTGGATGGTGCGGTAGTAGTCGCTGATCGCGTCGATCACGCGCGCGGGCTTCTGGCTCGACGCGGCGCTGTCGAGGTACACGAGCGGCTTGCCGTGGATCTTCCGCGCGAGAATCGGGAACTCGCGCGCGATCGCCTCGGCGTCGAAGCGGGGGCGCGAGGGCTTCTGGGCAGGCGCGCTCACGCGGCACCTCCAGGCAGCCAGGCATGCACGCGGGCCTCGAGCGACTCGCGGAGCTCCGCGACCGGGAGCCGCGCGAGCACCTGGCTCGCGAACGCGAAGCTGAGCAGCGCGCGGGCGCGCTCGAGGTCGAGCCCGCGCGCGCGCAGGTAGAAGATCTGGTCGGGGTCGAGCTGGCCGATGCTGGCGCCGTGGCTGCACTTCACGTCGTCGGCGTAGATCTCGAGCTGCGGCTTGGAGTCGAGCACCGCGCCGTCGGAGAGGAGCAGGGCGCGGTTGGTCTGCGACGCGTCGATCTTCTGCGCGTCGGGCCGCACGTGCACCCGGCCGTGGAAGACGCCGTGGGCCTTGTCCGCGAGGATGCCCTTGAAGAGCTCGCGGCTCACGGTGCGCGGCGAGGCGTGGTCGATCGTGGTGTGGTGGTCCTGGTGCTGATTGCCGTGGCCGAGATAGAGGCCGTCGAGGTCGAGCTCGGCGCCTTCGCCCTCGAGGCGCACCTCGATCTCGACCCGCGCGAGCGACGCGCCGAGCGCGATCGAGTGCAGGTGCAGGCGGCTGTCGCGTTCCTGGCGCGCGAGCAGCGTGAAGAAGCCGGCGGCCGACTCGGGGAGGTCTTGTACCAGCACGTGGTCGATCTGTGCGCCGGGGCCGACCGCGAGCTCGGTAACGGAGTTCGTGAAGCCCGCGCCGCGGTGGTCCTCGACGACGATCGCGCGGCTGCCGGGCCCGGCGCTGATCAGGTTCCGGACGTGACCACCGGCGACGCGCAGGTGGATCGGCTGCTCGAGCGTCTGCCCCGGGGCGAGGTCGATCCACGCGCCGTCTGTGAACAGCGCCGTGTTCAGCGCCTCGAACGGCCGGCGCTTCGGATCGCCGCACACACCCAGCACACGGTGGACGCGCTCCGGATCCCGGTTCAGCACCTCGCGCAACGGCGTCGCCCCGCTGAAGCTCCCCGGGGCCGACTCCAGCACGTCGATCTTGTCGAGCTTCGCGAGCGGCGTATAGCGCCAATCCTCGTCGCGCGTCGTGGGCAAGCCATGCGCGAGGAACGCGTCGCGCGCCTCGGCACGCAGGCCTGCGAGCCAGATGGGCTCGCGCTCGGCGCGCGGCGCAGCGAGGGCGAGCGCGAACGCGGCGGCGGACGTCATCGCGCTTCCGCCTCGATGAACGCGTAGCCGCGCTTCTCCAGCTCGAGCGCCAGGCTCCGGTCGCCGGACTTCGCGATGCGCCCGCTCAGCAGCACGTGCGTGCGGTCGGGCACCAGGTAGTCGAGCAGCCGCTGGTAGTGCGTGATCGCCAGGACCGCGCGCTCGCGCGAGCGCAGCCGGTTCACGCCGTCGGCCACGATCGCGCAGCGCGTCGATGTCGAGCCCCGAGTCGGTCTCGTCGAGCACCGCGAGCGCCGGCTCGAGCAGCGAGAGCTGCAGGATCTCGTTGCGCTTCTTCTCGCCGCCCGAGAAGCCCTCGTTGACCGAGCGCGTGAGGAACGCCTCGTCCATCTCGAGCGCCTTCATCTTGCCCTTCACGAGCGCGAGGAAGTCGATCGCGTCGAGCGGCGCTCTCGCCGCGTGCGGCGCGCACCGCGTTCAGGCTCGCCTTCATGAAGTACGAGTTGGTGACGCCGGGAATCTCGACGGGGTACTGGAACGCGAGGAACACGCCCTCGCGCGCGCGCTCCTCGGGCGACAGCGCCAGCAGGTCGCGACCGCGGAAGCGCACCTCGCCGTCGGTGACTTCGTAGCCGTCGCGGCCGGCGAGCACGTTCGCGAGCGTGCTCTTGCCCGAGCCGTTCGGGCCCATCACGGCGTGCACCTCGCCGGCATGGATCACCAGGTCGACCCCGCGCAGGATCGGCTTGTCGCCGACCTTTGCGTGCAGGTTTCGGATCTCGAGCAGGGGGTCGCCCATGGCTCAGCCGACGGCTCCTTCCAGGGTCACGGAGAGCAGCTTCTGCGCCTCGACCGCGAACTCCATCGGGAGCTCGCGGAACACTTCCTTGCAGAAGCCGTTCACGATCAGGTTCACGGCGTCCTCGTTCGAGAGGCCGCGCTGGCGGCAGTAGAAGAGCTGGTCGTCGCTGATCTTCGAGGTCGTGGCCTCGTGCTCGATCTGCGCCGACGAATTGCGCGCTTCGAGATAGGGGAACGTGTGCGCGCCGCACTTGTCGCCGATCAAGAGCGAGTCGCACTGCGAGTGGTTGCGCGCGCCCGTCGCCTTCTGGTGGACCTCGACCAGCCCGCGGTAGGCCTGCTGGCCGTGGCCGGCCGCGATGCCCTTCGAGACGATCGTGCTCTTCGTGTTGCGGCCGATGTGGATCATCTTGGTGCCGGTGTCGGCCTGCTGGTAGTTGTTCGTCACGGCGACCGAGTAGAACTCGCCGACCGAGCCGTCGCCCTGCAGGATGCAGCTCGGGTACTTCCAGGTGATCGCCGAGCCGGTCTCGACCTGGGTCCAGGAGATCTTCGAGCGCGGCCCGCGGCAGGCGCCGCGCTTGGTCACGAAGTTGTAGATGCCGCCGCGGCCCTGCTTGTCGCCCGGGTACCAGTTCTGGACCGTCGAGTATTTGATGGTGGCGTCGCCCAGCGCCACCAGCTCGACGACCGCCGCGTGCAGCTGGTTCTCGTCGCGCATCGGCGCGGTGCAGCCCTCGAGGTACGACACGTAGGCGCCCTCGTCGGCGACGATCAGGGTGCGCTCGAACTGGCCGGTCTTCGCCTCGTTGATCCGGAAGTACGTCGAGAGCTCCATCGGGCAGCGCACCCCGGGCGGCACGTACACGAACGAGCCGTCGGTGAACACGGCAGAGTTCAGGGTCGCGAAGAAGTTGTCGGAATAGGGGACGACCGAGCCGAGATACTTCTGCACGAGCTCCGGGTGGGTCTTCACCGCGTCCGAGAACGAGCAGAACACGATGCCGAGCTCGCCGAGCTTCGCCTTGAAGGTGGTCGCAACCGAGACCGAGTCGAACACCGCGTCGACCGCGACGCCCGCCAGCATCTTCTGCTCCGATAGAGGGATGCCGAGCTTCTCGAAGGTGGCGCGGATCTCCGGATCCACCTCGTCCATGCTGGCCAGCTTCACGGCCTGCTTCGGCGCCGAGTAGTAGCTGATTGCCTGGTAGTCGATCGGCGGGAACGAGACCTTCGCCCAGCGCGCGTCTTCCTCGCGCATCTCGCGCCAGCGCCGGAACGCCTTCAGGCGCCAGTCGAGCAGCCACTGCGGCTCGCCCTTCTTGTTCGAGATGAAGGCGATCACGCCCTCGTCGAGCCCCGGCGGCACCGTGTCGGACTCGACAGCGGTCGTGAAGCCGGCCTCGTACTCGCGCTCGGTCAGCGCGGCGATGTCGTTCTGGGTCGTCACTGGGGTCGATCCTGTGCGGGTGCCGTGTCGATGCGCGTGATCAGCGCCGAGGTGTCGGTGCGCGCGAGCTCCGCGAGCGTCACGCCTTCCAGGACGCCGCGAACCGCGCCCTCGACCGCGCTCCAGAGGCCGCGGATGGAACACCCGCTGGTGTGCACGCAGTCGTGGCGCAGACCGGGGTGCGAGTCGCAGAACTCCTTCGGGAAGAGCGACCCGCCGAGCGCCTGCACGACCTGCCAGGCGGTGACCTCGCGGGCGGGCCGCGCCAGCCGGTAGCCGCCCCCCGCGCCACGGGTCGAGATCACGAGCTCGGCCTGGCGCAGCGCGCGCAGCAGCTTGGCGGTGTACTCGGGGGACAGGCCCTCGGCCGCCGCGATCTGGGGGATCGTGAGCGGGTCCGGCCCCGCGTGGCGGGCGACCTGGAGCAGGCAGCGGAGCCCATATTCCTCTTGCGCCAGGAGCTGCATGGGAGGCCAGCCTAGTAAACCATACCTACTAGTCAAGATTCCCCGGCGAGCCGCGCCCCGACCTTCTAAGCCTGCGCGCGAACGGTAGAATCCGCCCCACCTTGGACGTCCGCCTGCTCCCATATCTCTTGCCCTATCGCGACCAGCGCCCGCGCCTGGCCCCGGACGCTTTCGCCGCGCCCGGGGCGGTCCTGATCGGGGACGTCCTAGTCGGGGCCCAGGCCAGCGTCTGGTTCGGCTGCGTGGTGCGCGGCGACGTCTGCCACGTGCGCCTGGGCGCCCGCACCAACCTGCAGGACGGCTGCATCATCCACGTCTCGCGCGCGGGGCTCGCGACACTCGTCGGTGTGGACGTGACGATCGGCCACGGCTGCATCGTGCACGCCTGCACGCTCGAGGACCGCTCGTTCGTGGGCATGGGCTCGGTGATCCTGGACGGGGCGCGGATCGAGAGCCTCGGCATGCTGGGCGCCGGGTCGCTCCTGGCGCCCGGGAAGTGCATCCGCGCGCGCGAGCTCTGGCTCGGCCGGCCGGCGCGCTTCGTCCGCAACCTGACCGAGGCCGAGCTCGAGGACAACGCCGAGCGGACGCACCACTACGTGGAGCTCGCCGCCGAGTACCGCACCGCGCTCGCCGCCGGCGTCCGCGCACCGTGATCCTCGTCCTCTTGAGCGGCCTCGCCGCGGGCTTCAGCCACTGCGTGCTCGGCCCCGACCACGTCGCGGCGCTGGCGCCGTTCTCGGTCGAGGCGCAGCGCCGCGCGTGGACCGTGGGATTGCGCTGGGGCATTGGTCACGCCGCCGGCATCGTCGGAGTCGCGATCGTGTTCGTGATCGCGGCGGACCGACTCGACCTGCGGTTTCTCGCCGCCGCCGGCGACTATCTGGTGGGCGGGGTGCTCATCGCAGTCGGCCTCTGGGGCCTCGCGCACGGCAGGCGCGGCGCACAGCCGGCCGCGCCACGCGCCCATCACGTTCACGCGACCGCGGCGCTGTCGATTGGCACGCTCCACGGTCTGGTCGGCACCGGGAGCACGCTCGCGGTCCTGCCGACCCTGGGCCTGCACACCCTGGCGGAGCGCGTCGTCTATCTGTCGGGCTTTGCATTCGGAACCGTCGCCTCGATGAGCGCCATCGCCTGGCTGCTCGGCGTGCTCGCGCCACGCGAGGTCGGTGACGCGTATCGGCGCGTATTCAGGCTCGCGTCGGGCTCGGCGCTCACGCTCGGGCTCGTCTGGCTCGGCCTCGCTGTCGCGGGCGTGGACCTGCACGGCGGTTGACGGGGTACACTGCGCGCAAGGAGGATGTCGCGTGAACCTGCGTCTCATCGCGCTCGGAGTGCTCGCGCTCGCCTTCTTGCTCGGGATGCTCGGCTGCTACTACGTGATCGACCCCGGCGAGCGCGGCGTGAAGGTGACGCTCGGCAAGATGTCGGAGCAGTTCCTGTCGCCCGGCCCCGGGCTGAAAACGCCGTTCATCACCGAGATCCGCCGGGTGAACGTGCAGCAGGACACGCGCGAAGTCTCCGCCGAGTGCTTCTCGTCGGATCTGCAGCAGATCAATATCCAGCTCAAGGTGCTGTATCGCATCCCCGAGGCGTCGATCGTCTCGGTGCTGCGCGACTACGCGGGCTTCCCGTTCGAGAAGCTGATCCTGCCGCGCGTGCAGGAAGCAGTGAAGGAAGTCACCGCGATGAAGAGTGCGGCGGACATCGTGAAGACGCGCGAGCAGATCAAGATCGCCGCGCTGGAGTCGTCGCGCACCAAGGTCGGCAGCCTGCTCGTGATCGAGGATCTCGTGATCGAGGACGTGAAGCTCTCGCGCGAGCTCGAGCAGGCGATCGAAGCGAAGATGGTCCAGCAGCAGGAAGCGGAGAAGGCGATCTTCAAGATGCAGCAGGCCAAGACCGACGCCGAGACCTTGATCATCAAGGCGAAGGCGGACGCGGAGTCCATCCGCATCCAGGGCGAGGCGCTCGAGAAGGCGCCGAAGCTCGTCGAGCTGAAGATGGTCGAGAAGTGGAACGGCGTGGCGCCGCAGGTGGTGGGCGCGGGCTCGAACATTCTGCTGCCTCTGGGAAAGGGGAAGGACTAGTGGCCAGTCAGCAGCTCGGGATCCTGGTGCAGATGCTGCGCGCGCGGCCGGTCGTGGCCGGCGTAACGGTGGAAGAGATGCGCGCGGGCATGGAGAGCATGGTCGGGACAGCGCAGCTTCCCGCCGGACTGATCCGCGAGACGCTCGCCGTGAACGGCGTGCCGGCGGAATGGGTGACGGCGCGCGGCGCCGCGGCGGACCGCGCGGTCCTGTATCTGCACGGCGGCGGCTACGCACTCGGCTCGATCGCCACGCACCGCGAGCTGGCGGCGCGCATCTCGGCGGCGTCCGGCGCGCGCTGTCTGGTGATCGACTACCGGCTGGGTCCGGAGCACCGGTTCCCGGCCGCGGTCGAGGACGCGGTCGCCGCGTACCGCTGGCTGCTCGCCGCGGGCTACGCGCCCGAGCGGCTGGCGATCGCCGGCGACTCCGCCGGCGGCGGGCTCACGATGGCGACGCTGCTCGCGCTGCGCGACCAGAAGCTGCCGCTGCCCGCCACCGGGGTGTGTATCTCGCCGTGGGCGGACCTCACGATGAGCGGCGCCTCCATGACGAGCAAGGTCAAGGACGATCCGATGCTCTCGCGCGAGCCGCTCGCGATGATGGCCGGCCACTACCTGGGCGACGGCGATCCGCGCGCGCCGCTGGCCTCGCCGGTCTTCGCCGATTTGCGCGGTCTTCCGCCGCTGCTGATCCAGGTGGGCGCGGCCGAGGTCCTCCTCGACGACTCCACCCGGCTCGCAGAGAAGGCCCGCGCGGGAGGCGTCGAGGTCGAGCTCGAGGTCTGGCCCGACATGATCCACGTCTGGCACGCCTTCGCCTCGCTCGTCCCCGAGGGACAGGAAGCCATCGACCGCATCGGAGTGCATCTCGCGAAGCGACTGGGTTAGCCGAGGCGCGCTCGCGCTGCTTCTCGCCGCTCTGCTCGGGATCGGCTGCGAGATGGTGTCGCGCCAGCCGTGGCGTGACTGGGCGTCCCCGCTCGGCCAGGGCGACCCGCAGGCGGGCCGCCTCTACGACACCGCGACCCGCGCCAGCGTCGCGCCGGCCGCGCTGTTGCGGCGCGCGCGCGACGCCGACTTCGTCCTGCTCGGCGAGAAGCACGACAACCCGGACCATCACCGGCTGCAGGCCTGGCTGCTCAGCTCGCTCGTGCGCGAGGGCCGACACCGCGCGGTGGTGTTCGAGATGCTGACCGAGGCGCAGGAGAACGCGCTCGCCGAGTACCGCCGCACCGAGCCAGCGGACGTCACGGGCTTCGCGAACGCGGTCGACTGGGAGGCGGGCGGCTGGCCGCAGTTCAGCCTGTACCGGCCGGTGTTCGAGGTCGCGGCGCAGTACGAGCTGCCGATCTACGGCGGCGAGATCTCCGACCAGAACCTCGCGCTCCTGCGCGTGCGCGGCCTCGGCGGCCTGCCCGAGGAGCTGCGCGCGAGGCTCGCGCTCGAGCCGCCGCTGCCGCCGGACGTGCGCGCGTCGCTCGCCGACGAGATCCGCGCGGGCCACTGCGGGATGGCGAACGACGCCATGGTCGATGCGATGCTCGACGTGCAGCGCGTGCGCGACGCCTCGCTCGCCGACGCTCTCCTGCGCGCAGACGAGCGGATGCCCGCCGTGCTGATCGCGGGCGCCGGACACGTTCGCAAGGACGCGGGCGTCCCGGTCTACCTGTCGCGCCGGGCGCCCGACAAGCGCGCGCTCGCGGTCGCGTTCCTCGAGGTCGGCGGCTTCGAGAAGCCGCCGCTCGAGGAGCTCGCCCCGCTCTACGACTTCGTCTGGTACACGCCGCGGGTCGACGATCTCGACCCGTGCGACCGCTTCAAGGAGCAGCTCGAGAAGATGAAGAAGCCGGCCGGCTAGCCGCGCGCGCACGCCCCCGGGATCACTCAAGGCATCACGAGGAGCTGAACCGCGCCCTCCTTGCGCAGAACCCTCACGGCCACGTTGCCGCCTTCACTAGAGATCGACAGATCCAGGCGCGCGTCGGCCACCTCGAGATCGTGGATACGGATCTCCTCGAGCTCCACGGGCACCTGCGGGCGTGTCAGCACCACGCGCCGCTCGACGCCGTCGACCTCGAGCCCGAGGCAGGTCTGGAGGAGCAGCAGCACCGAGCCCGCCGCCCACGCCTGCGGTGCACAGGCGGCTGGGTGGAGGACGGGGCCCTGGCCGGACGTGCGAGCGAATCCGCAGAAGAGCTCGGGCATACGCTGGAGCTCGAACGACGCGCCCGCAGCGAACAGCCCCGAGAAGATCTCGAGCGCCTCTGCCGTATGGCCGCAGCGGGCGAGGCCGAGCGCGACCAGAGCGCTGTCGTGCGGCCACACTGCGCCGGTGTGGTAGCCCAGTGGATTGAAGCGGACCTCGGTCGCCGCCAGCGTGCGGATGCCCCAGCCCGAGAACGACTCGGGCGACAGGAGGGTGCGCGCGATCCGCGCGGTGCGCTCCGGCAGTGCGATCCCGCTGAACAGAGCACTGGCCTGCATTCGAGCTGCGCACGCGGCAGGGTTGCTTCTCTCCGTCCAGCGCGAGCGCGTAGGTTCCGAGCTCCTCGCACCAGAAGGCCTCGTCGAACTTGCGACCGGAACAGCTCGGCGCGAGCCCCCAGATCCCGCGCGAGCTTCGGCCTGCCGAGGGCGGCGGCGAGGACGGCCGCCGAACGCCAGGCCGCGTACACGTAGCCCTGCACCTCCGCGAGCGCGATCGGGCCCTTCGCCTGCGAGCCGTCGGCGTGGACGATCGCATCGTCGGAGTCCTTCCAGCCTTGATGGAGCAGGCCGTCGGGCGCGCTGCGCTGGTACTCCACGAAGTAGTCGCCGTCACGGTCGCCGAAGCGTTCGATCCACTTGAGAGCCGCCTCCACGTTCGGCCACAGCGAGCGCGCGAGCTCGAGGTCGTTCGTGCGCCGGAAGTACTCCCCCGCCAGCATCACGAAGAGCGGCGTGGTGTCGGCGGCTCCGTAGTACCGCCCGAACGGCATCTCCCCGGTCCGCGCCATCTCTCCGGAGCGCGACTCGTGGAGGATCTTGCCTGGCTCTGCGTCCTGCCCCGGAAGCAGCGCGGTCGCCTGCGTCGAAGCGAGGAAGCGGAGCACGCCCTTGGCGAGCCCGGGGCGCGCCCACAAGCACTGGAACGCGGTGAGGATCCCGTCGCGGCCGAAGGGCGTGTTGAACCACGGGATCCCCGCGTAGGGATACGGGCCGGACGGGAGCTCGGTCGTCAGCATGTGGAGATCGTCGTTCGCCCGCTCGAACCAGGCGTTCGCCCGCTCGCTCCCGGTCCGGACGCGGCAAGCGCGCGAGCGGTGGCGCTCCAGATCGGCTTCCGCGTCGCGCCAGGCTTCAGGGAAGCTGCACACGTCCGGGGAGCTCTGCTCGCGCTCGCACGCGACCGAGACGTCCAAGATGCGCTCGGATCCCGATGTCAGGCTGAGCGCGAATCGCGCGCTCTCGCGATCGAGTGCCGCCGGCGCGGTCGAGAATGCGATCACGCTCCGCCGCTCGATCCGGTCGAGGCCCCGGTACCCGAGCACGACGCGGTCCGTGCCGACGACCGGCTCGAGGTCGATGCCGCGCGCGGCGCGCCGCATGCCGCGGACCTCGTAGATGTCGGCGAAGTCGGCCGCG
This sequence comes from uncultured delta proteobacterium, assembly GCA_963707945.1. Classification (GTDB taxonomy): domain Bacteria; phylum Myxococcota_A; class UBA9160; order SZUA-336; family SZUA-336; genus VGRW01. Next base: position 2,196,372 of record CAVPRM010000002.1, on the reverse strand, counting down.
AAGTGCAGCGTGATCGCGACGTCGACGCCCGCGCTCGCATAGTTCGTGACGCCGATCCGACGGTGGAGCACGTCCTGCCACAGGAACGTCCGCGCCCACAGATGGATCGTGCCGAGCGGCAGCGCGACGCCGCCCCGCTCGAGATCCGGGTTGGTGAAGCTGGTGGCGAGCTGCTCGTGCTCGCTGCGGATGGTCGCGCCGAGAAAGAAGGGCCGCGCGCCTTCGAGGTCGATGAGGAACGCTGAGAGAAAGCGGGTTCCCTGGCTGTAGAAGCCCTGCTCGCCGCGGCCGGTCGGGACGATGTCCCCGTGATGGTCGAACACGCCGAACGCGTCGGCGTGCTTGAGGACGCGCGTTCGGTCGTCAGCGACGACCGACGACATGAGGATGCGATGGAGCGCCGCACTCATTCGCTCGCCCTGCGCTGGTGGCGTTCGATCGCACGGCGGTACACGTCCACGTATTGCGTCGCCATCCGCGCCGCGTCGAAGCGCTCTTCGAAGGCGCGCCGGCAGCTCACGCGATCGATCCCCTTGATGTGCGCGACCGCATCCACCGCGCCCTCGACGTCGTCGACGATGAATCCGGTGGAGCCGTCCTCGACGACCTCCGGGACCGAACCGCGCCGCCATGCGACCACGGGCGTGCCGCAGGCCATGGCCTCGATCATGACCAGGCCGAACGGCTCCTCCCAATCGATCGGGAAGAGCAGCGCGAGCGCGCGCTCGAGGAACTCGTCCTTGGCGGCGCCCCCGATCTCGCCCACGAACTCGACGAGGGCTCCGGCCTCGCGCAGCATCGGGAGAATCACTTCGCTGTAGTAGCCGCGTTCCTCCGGATAGACCTTGGCGGCGATCTTCAGCGGGATTGCGGATCGCCGTGCGACCTCGATCGCGCGGTCGAGGCGCTTCTCGGGCGAGATCCGGCCGAGGAACGCGAGATACTCGCCGGGCTGCTCGCAGAAGCTGTGGAGCCGCCGGGGCAGCCCATGATGGATGGTGGCGAGCCAGTTCGCGCTCGGAACCGGACGGCGCTGCGAGTCCGAGATGGAGACCAGCGGCATCTCGGGATAAGTGTCGAAGAACGGTCCGGAGTCGTGAGCGCTCAGCAGGCCGTGGAGCGTCGTTACGTTCGGCCAAGGCTGCCGGCGCAGCAGCGGGAAGTGGACGAAGTCGGTGTGGAAGTGCAGCACGTCGAAGCGCGTGACGTCGGCGAAGACCAGCTCCATCAAACGAACGTGGTGGGGCAGGGTCTCCCGGCACTCGCGGTCCTGCCACAGCGCGCGCGGGCAGCCCGGAACGAGCTCGGCGCCGGTCTTGGAGTCGCCGCTGGCGAAGAGCGTAACGTCGTGGCCGAGCCGCACGAGCTCCTCCGTGAGGTGGAAGACGACGCGTTCGGTGCCGCCGTAGCGAGCCGGCGGAACGCTCTCGTACAGCGGGGCGATCTGGGCGATGCGCATGGCGGCTGCCTCAGCGCCGCTGGTTCTCGACGCGCAGCTCGGGGAGGCCGTGACGGGCCTTTTCGAAGAACGCGATCTCGACCAGCGTCGGCCACAGCTCCATCGAGCCCTTGATCACGGTCAGCACGTCGTCGACGATGCGCAGCAGGTTCTGCTGGAAGAAGTCCGGCTCGAAGCCGTAGAAGGACTTGCGCAGGTTCGCGGCGAAGACCATCAGCGAGGCGGCGCGCTCGGGCGAGTCCGCCTTCCTGGCGGCGTCCTCGGCGCGGCTGCAGAGCTTGGAGATCTTCTCCAGGATCTCCTGGGCGTCCTCCGCGGTGACCGATCCGTCGTAGTCGAACGAGATGCTCAGGTCGTCGAGGCGGGTGAGCGAGCTCTTGATCTTCTTCTTGAGCAGGTTCGACACCTCCTCGTTGAAGATCTCGGCCGCGGGCGGGTTGCGCATGTAGTTGTTCTTGATGTGGTTCTGCGCCGCGTCGACGTGTGCGGCAGCGAGCCCGTCCTGCTGGATCCACAGTCGGTAGATGTAGTCCTCGAAGCGGAGCCGGGTGGGGAAGAACGGCGGGGAGCCCGAACTTGTTGTCGTACGCGGCGACGCCGCAGTCCATGCGCCAGTTCTTCTTGGTGACGGCCGGACGGAAGTTCACCAGTACGTACTGGTCGTTGAGCTCGTCGGGATCGATCTGCGCCTCGTCGCCGAGGAACATCTCGGCGAAGTCGATCGCGTCCATGTCGTGGGTTCCGGAGCGGAACGTCTGCGCGATCTTGATCAGCGCGTCGTCGGGAAGCGGCCCGGGCTCGATGACGAGAGAGTTCTCGCGCGCGAGCCCCTTGGTGGCGTTCGTCTCGAGGTCCATCGCGGTGTCGACGAGGAGCGTGCCGCGCTCGTAGTGGTGGGGAACCTCGCGGACGCGCTTGCCCAGCACGTCGAGAAACGCGCTCAGGATGTCGAACGACTTCCTGGCGTAGCCGTTCTCGCCGGATCGGACCAGCTTGCCGCGGCAGATCTCGCGCTCCTGGAGCGTCTCCTGGCGATTCTCCATCAGCGCGTAGGGCCGCATGTCGTCGTCGGCGCTGATCATCAGCGCCCCGAGCGTGTACATGAGCGTGTAGTTGCGGTTTCCGCCGTAGCTGGGCCGGAACAGGTTGCGCACCAAACCTTCGAGCCTCTTGTCGCGGAGCCGCTCGTTGAGATGGCCGAGGAAGCGCTCCTTCTCCCTGGGCCCCACGTAGAAGAGATCGTTGTGCGTGCGGGTCTGCTCGAGCAGCGAGTAGTACTTCTCCTGCGTCGAGGGCGTGGAGTCGTCGAACACGATCATGCGCACGGAGTGCCCGTTGCGCTGGAAGTGCTCGTCGTACGCTTCTACGGTCTCCCCGACGTCACGCAAGCGATAAGTAGGGATCACGAAGAGAACGTCGTCGTGCACACAGTCTCCTGTTGCTCTCAAGCCGTGGGCGAGCGCGGCGCCGAGAACCAGTCCAAGGGCGGCGCGTCGGGCCGGTCCTCGGAGACCTCTGAGCTCTCCGCGGGCTCAACCTCAACGCGAGGGAGGGGAAGACACTCGTATGTGCGACCCCGGGAGAGAAACAGCGCGGAGAACCAAGTCGAGAAACTCATGACGGGCGCTTGTGCATGGGGCGTACCGCGCTGCGGTGCTCCCCAGCGCTGCGCTGGGCCGGATGGCGCTTCAAAATGAATGCTTGGCGAGCCCGGCCACTGCGATTTGCAGAGGGGAAGGACGGCTCAGCGGGTGGGCTCGCCGCGGATCTTCCGGACCAGCGCGACGCACGCGGGATCGCACTCGGGATAGTCGAGCAGGAGCGTCGCGTGGTCGCGGCAGTAGCTCTCGAGCTCGGGCTTCACGGGAGCACAGCGGGTCTGGACGTTCTCCAAGGCCTGCTGGTACATCTCTACTCGATACTGTGGCGATTCGCCCCGGCGCGAGGCGTGCTGCCACGACCAGATCGCGACCACGCTCAGCCCCAGAGCTGTCGCGATCAGCCAACCTGGTGCAAGTCGTGCGGTTTTCGAGCTGCCGGGCTCCATGCCGCTCGCGGAGAGCATGCGGCGTGCCGAATCCTCGGCGCGCACAGGGCTCTAGGAGCCGGCCCGCGCCCGCGAATCGCAAGGCCGCGCGCGTGTCTTCCGGCGTCTTGCACGCTCCACCGGCCCGGCTCCCCGGCCGCGCGCCTCCCGGCATGGCACGGCGCGTGCTCATAGGCCCGCGGAGGTTCGAGATGATCGACTTCGCGCTCGTCGCGACGACCGTGGGTTTCTTCGCGATTTCAGTGGCCTACGTGTGGGCCTGCGACCGCGTCTAGGAGGAGTGATGGCCTTCGACTACTGGCTCGGTGGAGTCCTGTCGGTGCTGCTCACCGCGTATCTCGTGTACGCGATGCTCAGGCCCGAGCGGTTCTAGGGAGACGCGATGACGTTCATGGGCTGGCTACAGATACTGGTGTACGCGCTCGTGGTGCTCGCCCTCGCGAAGCCGCTCGGCGTGTACATGTACCGGGTCTTCGAGGGCGAGCGGAAGCCGTTCGCGCGCGTGTTCGCTCCGCTCGAGCACGGCCTCTACCGCCTCTGCGGCGTCGATCCGCGCAGGGAGCAGACGTGGGTCGAGTACACGATCGCCCTGCTGATCTTCAGCACGTTCGGCGTGCTGGTCACGTACGCGATCCAACGGCTGCAGGGCGTCCTGCCGTTCAACCCGCAGTCGCTGGGCGCGGTGGACCCCTATCTGTCGTTCAACACCGCCGTGAGCTTCACCACGAACACGAACTGGCAGTCGTACGGCGGCGAGACCACGCTGAGCTACTTGACGCCAGATGGCGGGGCTCACCTGGCACAACTTCGTGTCCGCGGCAGCGGGCCTCGGCGTCGCGCTGGCGCTGGCGCGCGGGTTCACCCGGCACGTTCCCGCCGACGGGCCGAAGACGCTCGGCAACTTCTGGGTCGACCTCATCCGCGCGGTGGTGTACGTGCTGATGCCCCTGTCGGTCGTCACGGCGCTGGCGCTCGTCGCGGGCGGACTGATCCAGAACCTCTCGCCCTACCTCACGGTGACGACGCTCGAAGGCGGCAGCCAGGTGCTCGCGCTGGGCCCCACGGCCTCGCAGATCGCGATCAAGCAGCTCGGCACGAACGGCGGCGGCTTCTTCAACGTCAACTCCGCTCACCCGTTCGAGAACGCGACCGCGATCACGAACTTCATCGAGTGTCTCGCCATCCTCGTCCTGCCCGCAGCGCAGGTCTACATGTACGGGCTCATGGCGCGCAGCACCAAGCAGGGCTGGGCGATCATCGCGGCCATGGGGATCATGTTCTTCATGGGCATCTCCGCGTGCTACTGGGCCGAGGCCCGGGGCAACGCGATCGTGGCCTCGGTCGGCGCGTCGCAGCCCATCGGGAACATGGAGGGCAAGGAGACGCGCTTCGGCGTCGCGAGCTCGACCCTCTGGGCCGTCGCGACGACCGACGCCTCGAACGGCTCGGTCAACTCGATGCACGACAGCTACACGCCCCTCGGCGGGCTCGTGCCGCTGGTGAACATCGAGCTCGGCGAGGTCGATCTTCGGCGGCGTGGGTGCCGGCCTCTACGGGATCCTCGTGATGGTCGTGCTCTCGGTGTTCATCGCCGGGCTCATGGTCGGCAGAACTCCGGAGTATCTCGGCAAGAAGATCGAGGCGCGCGAGATGAAGCTCGCGATGCTCTACGTGCTGATCTTCCCGTTCATCATTCTCGGCTTCTCTGCCTGGGGCGCGGTCGCGTCCTACGGCGTGGCCGTCGCTGAACAACGCCGGGCCGCACGGCCTGTCCGAGATCCTGTACGCGTTCTCGAGCGCCGCGGGCAACAACGGCTCGGCGTTCGCGGGCTTGACGCGAACACGCCCTGGTGGAACACGACGCTGGGGATCACGATGCTGATGGGCCGCTTCCTGATGATCATCCCGGCGCTCGCGATCGCGCGGCTCGATGCTGGGCAAGAAGGTCGTGCCCGCGGGTCTCGGCACGTTCCCCACCGAACGGCCCGCTGTTCGCCGGGCTGCTCGTCGGCGTCGTGCTGATCGTCGGCGCGCTGACGTTCTTCCCCGCGCTCTGCCTCGGGCCGATCGTCGAGCACTTCCTCGCCTCGGCTGGAAAGGTGTACTGAAATGACCACGTCGACTCGCGCGAAGGCGCCTTCCATCTTCGACCGGGAGCTGCTCGGCCCGGCCGTCGTAGAGAGCTTCCGCAAGCTCACGCCGCGGCACGTCGCGAAGAACCCGGTGATGTTCGTGGTGGAGGTCGGGAGCGTCCTGACGACCCTCGTTCTGCTGCGCGACCTGTTCGGCGGAAGCTCGGGAGTGCCGATCTGGTTCACGGCGAACGTGACGGTCTGGCTCTGGTTCACGGTGGTGTTCGCGAACTTCGCCGAAGCCGTCGCGGAAGGCCGCGGCAAGGCCCAGGCCGACGCGCTGCGCCGGATGCGCCGGGAGACCACGGCCCGGCGGCTCATGGACGGCGGACCTGACGCAGGACGTTCCCGCCTCGTCGCTCCGCAAGGGCGACGAGGTCATCGTCGAGGCGGGCATGCTGATCCCCGGCGACGGCGACGTCATCGAGGGCATCGCCTCGCGTGGACGAGTCGGCGATCACCGGCGAGTCGGCGCCCGTGATCCGCGAGAGCGGCGGCGACCGCTCCGCGGTCACCGGCGGCACGAAGGTGCTCTCCGACCGGATCGTCGTGCGCATCACGGCCGAGCCCGGGCGAGTCGTTCCTCGACCGCATGATCGCGCTGGTCGAGGGCGCCGCGCGCCAGAAGACCCCGAACGAGATCGCGCTCCACATCCTGCTGGTCGGGCTGACCGTGATCTTCCTGTTCGCGTGCGTCACGCTGGTGCCGCTCGCGATCTACTCGGGCGTCGACTCTCTCGGCCACCGTGACTCGTTGCGCTGCTCGTGTGCCTGATCCCGACCACGATCGGCGGGCTGCTCTCCGCGATCGGCATCGCCGGCATGGACCGGCTGCTGCGCAAGAACGTGCTGGCGATGAGCGGCCGCGCGATCGAGGCGGCCGGCGACGTCGACACGCTGCTGCTCGACAAGACCGGCACGATCACGCTCGGCAACCGCATGGCGACCGAGTTCCTGCCGCTGGCCGGCGTCGCGCGCCGACGAGCTCGCCGAAGCCGCGCAGCTCGCGAGCCTGGCCGACGAGACGCCCGAGGGCCGCTCGATCGTCGTGCTCGCGAAGGAGCGCTACGGCCTGCGCGGCCGCGACGTCCACCAGCTCGGCGCGCAGTTCATCGCCTTCAGCGCGCAGACCCGGATGAGCGGCTGCGACCTCGGACGGCCGCGCGATCCGCAAGGGCGCGGTCGACGCGATCCGCGAGTTCGTGACGCAAGCAGGGCGGGGCGGTGCCCGGCCAGCTCGACGAGATGGCGCACCGGATCGGCGACGCCGGCGGCACGCCGCTCGCGGTCTGCGACGGCAAGCGCGTGCTCGGCATCGTGCACCTGAAGGACGTGGTGAAGGGCGGCATCCAGGAGCGCTTCGCGCGCTTCCGCGCGATGGGCATCCGCACCGTGATGATCACCGGCGACAACCCGCGCACCGCGGCGGCGATCGCGCGCGAGGCCGGCGTCGACGACTTCCTGGCCGAGGCGACGCCCGAGGCCAAGATCGCGCTGATCCGCGACCGAGCAGGCCAAGGGCAAGCTCGTGGCGATGACCGGCGACGGCACCAACGACGCGCCCGCGCTCGCGCAGGCCGACGTCGGCGTCGCCATGAACACCGGCACGCAGGCCGCCAAGGAAGCCGGCAACATGGTCGACCTCGACTCGAACCCGACCAAGCTCCTCGAGGTGGTCGAGGTCGGCAAGCAGCTGCTCATGACCCGCGGCGCGCTGACCACGTTCTCGATCGCGAACGACGTGGCGAAGTACTTCGCGATCCTGCCGGCGATGTTCATCGGCGTGTTCCCGGAGATCGCGCCGCTCAACGTCATGAAGCTGGCGTCGCCGCTACAGCGCCATCCTCTCGGCGGTGATCTTCAACGCGCTCATCATCGTCGCGCTGATCCCGCTCGCGCTGCGCGGCGTGCGCTACCGGCCGATCGGCGCCGGCGCGCTGCTGCGCCGCTCGCTGCTCGTCTACGGCGTGGGCGGCGTGATCGCGCCCTTCGTCGGAATCAAGGCGATCGATCTCGTGCTCGCAGATGGTCGGCCTGGTGTAGGTGGAGTCATGACTCAGACAATTCTCATCGCCTTGCGCGCCACGGTCGTCACGCTGGTGCTGACCGGGCTCGTCTATCCCGCTGGCCATCACGGGGGTCGCGCAGCTGCTGTTCCCGGTCCAGGCGAACGGCAGCCTCGTGCAGCGACGAGAAGGGGCAGGTGGTGGGCTCCGAGCTGATCGGCCAGCCCTTCGCGAATCCCGGCTACCTCCAGCCGCGGCCGTCCGCGGCCGGCAGCGGCTACGACGCGGCGGCGTCGTCGGGTTCGAACCTCGGCGCCACCTCGACCAAGCTGCACGACCGGGCGACGGCGGACGTCGGCGCGGCTCGCAGAGCGAGAACCCGGATGCGCCCGGGCCCGTCCCGGCGAGATCTCGTGACCGCCTCGGGAGCGGCCTCGACCCGCACCTCTCGCCGGAGGCCGCGCTCTGGCAGGTCCCGCGCGTCGCGCGGGCGCGGCAGCGTCGAGCCGGAGCGCGTCGCGGGCGGTCGTCGAGTCGCCAGTCGAGGGCCGCGACCTGGGCTTCCTGGGCGAGCCGCGCGTCAACGTGCTCGCCCTGAACCTGGCGCTCGACCGCCAGTTCGGGAGACCGGAGGCGATGGCGGCGGCTCCGTGACTGCGACGCGCCCGCGAGCCGAGGACTTCCTCGAGCTGGTCGAGCGCGCGCGCCGCGGGCGGCTGAAGCTCTACATCGGCTTCGCCGCGGGCGTCGGCAAGACCTACCGCATGCTCGAGGAGGCGCACGCGCTGCGCGCAGCGCGGCGTCGACGTGGTGCTCGGCTTCGTCGAGACGCACGGCCGCGCGGAGACCGCGGCGCTGATCGACGGGCCTCGAGGTCGTGCCGCGCCGCGCGATCGAGTACCGCGGCGTCGCGGTCGAGGAGATGGACCTCGACGCGATCGCTCGCGCGCAAGCCCGCAGGTCGCGATCGTCGACGAGATCGCGCACACCAACGTCCCCGGCAGCCGGCAACGCGAAGCGCTACCAGGACGTGCTCGAGCTCCTCGACGCCGGCATCAACGTGATCGGCGCGTTCAACATCCAGCACCTCGAGAGCCTGAACGACCTGGTCGAGCGAGCGACCGGCGTGGTCGTCCGCGAGACGGTGCCCGACAGCTTCCTCAAGCAGGCCGACCAGGTGGTGAACCTCGACCTCGCGGTCGAGGACCTGCTCGAGCGGCTGCGCGCCGGGAAGATCTACGCCGCGCGAGAAGATCGCCCTGGGCGCTGGAGAACTTCTTCCAGGAGGAGAACCTCTCGACGCTGCGCGAGCTCGCGCTGCGCGAGGTGGCCGAGAGCCTCGAGCGCGACCGAGGCAAGGGCGCGCCCGGAACGCCGAGGAGCGCCAGGCGCGCGGCGGCGCGGCGGGCGGGTCATGGTCTGCATGTCGTCGTACTCGCCGCACGCGCGCGACGCTCCTGCGCCAGGGCTCGCGCATGGCCGGGCGGCTCAACACCGACTGGTTCGTCGTCTACGTCGAGACGCCCGGCGAGGCGCCCGACGCGGATCGACGCCGAGGCGCAGCGCCACCTGCTCGCCAACATCGAGAGGGCGCGCGAGCTCGGCGCCGAGGTCGTGCGGCTGCAGCGCGCGCGACCCGGTGGCGGCGCTCGCTCGACTTCGCGCGCTCCCACGGCGTCGGGCACATCATCATCGGCCGCTCGCACCAGCCGTGGTGGCGGCAGCTGCTCGGCCGCTCGGTGCCGATGCGGCTGCGTGCGCGAGGCCAGCGGGCTTCGACCTGCACATCGTCTCGTTCGAGGAGAAGGACCGGCGACCGTGACCCTGCGCGCGAAGCTCCTGCTCGCGCAGGCGCCGCTGCTCGCTCGCGCTGGTCGTCATCGGCGTCGGTCGGGCAGCCTCGACCGCGACGTCGCTCGGGCGCGAGCGCGCAGGCGATCCTGCGCGACAACTACCGCAGCGTGCTCGCCGCGCAGCGCATGAAGGAGGCGATCGAGCGGATCGACAGCGGAGCGCTCTTCTGCGTCGCCGGCGAGCGCGAGGCGGGGCTCGCGGAGATCGCCGACGCCCGGGGCGCCTTCGAGAGCGAGCTCCGCGTCCAGGAGGGCAACATCACCGAGCCGGGCGAGGGCGAGGCGACCGCGCGGCTGCGCGTGGCCTGGAGAGACTACCGGGGCGCGCTCGAGCGCTTCACCGCGACGAGCGACGCCGCGGAGCGGCGCCGGGCGCTACTTCGGCGAGCTGCAGCCGGCGCTTCGCGGCACGTGAAGCGGAACGCCGAGGCGGTCCTCGCGCTCAACCAGGACGCGATGGTGCGCAAGAGCGACGCCGCGCAGCACGCCGCGCAGCGCCTGAACACGCTCCTGCTTGCGGCCGCCGCGCTCGGCTGCCTCGTGGGGGTGCTGTCGTCCGGGCTGCTCACGGCCCGCATCCTGCGCCCGCTCGCGGTCCTGGGTCAGGCGGCCCGCCGGCTCGGCGAGGGCGATGCCGCCGCGCGCGCGCGCGTCGTGGGCAGGGACGAGATCGCGCAGCTCGCCGGCGAGTTCAACACCATGGCCGACCGCCTCGCAGAGCTACCGCGAGAGCTCGCTCGGCGAGCTGCTCGCAGGCGCAGCGCGCGTCGCAGGCGGCGATCGACAGCCTGCCCGATCCGGTGCTCGTGCTCGGCGTCGACGGGCGAGATCCTGCACCTGAACCGCGCCGCCGAGACGCTGCTCGCGCTGCGGCCGCAGACCGGCCTCGCCGAGCGTCGACCCGGCGCTGCGCGCGGTGCTCGAGCGCGTGCGCGCGCACGTGCTCGGCGGCAAGGGCGCCTACGTGCCGAGGGGCTTCGAGGAGGCGGTGCGCGTCGCGAGCCCCGACGGCGAGCGGCGGCTTCCTGCCGCGCGGCGACGCCGGTCTACGCCGAGGAGGGCGGCGGTGATCGGCGCGCTCGATCGTGCTCCAGGACGTGACGCGGCTGCTGTCGCTTCGACGAGCTGCGGAACGACCTGGTCGCCACCGTCGCGCACGAGTTCCGCACGCCGCTCACCTCGCTGCGCATGGCGATCCACCTGCTGCCCCGAGCAGGCGGTCGGGCCGCTCACCGAGAAGCAGGCCGACCTGCTGCTACGCCGCGCGCGAGGACTGCGAGCGGCTGCAGGCGCATCGTCGACGAGCTGCTCGACCTGCTCGCGCATCCAGGCCGGGCGGCTCGAGCTGCGCAGCGCGCCGCGTCGACGTCGAGGCGCTGGTGCGCCGGGCGCTCGAGGCGCAGCGCGCCGGCGGCGGACGCGCGCAAGGTGGAGCTCGCGCTCGCGAGGTGTTGCCCGGACAGGCCGAGGTGCGCGTCGACGCCGAGCGGATCGCAGCTCGTCTTCGCGAACCTGCTCGCGAACGCGATCCGCCACAGCCCGCGCGGCGGCGCGGTCGTGCGTGCGCGCGCGCGGCGAGCGACGGCGCGCGTGCGCTTCGAGGTCGTCGACCGCGGCCCGGGCGTCGCCGCGCGAGTACCGGCAGGCGATCTTCGAGAAGTACTTCCAGCTGCCCGGCGCGCCGCCGGGCGGCGCGGGCCTCGGGCTCTTCATCGCGCGCGAGATCGTGCGCGCGCACGGCGGCGAGATCGGCGTCGAGAGCGAGCCGGGCGGCGGCAGCGCGTTCTGGTTCACGCTGCCGCGCGTCGAGCGAGCCGCTCAGGCTCGTAGCGCTTGCGCTTGCGCCACAGCGTCGAGGCGTCGATGCCGAGGATGCGCGCCGCCTCCTCGAGCGTCGGCGCGCGCGCGACGCACGCGCAGCGATGTGCTCGCGCTCGATCTCCTCGAGCGTGAAGTCGCCGCCGAGGCGCGGGCGCCGGCGCGCGAGCGGCGCGATGCGCTCGGGCAGCGCCTCGGGCTCGACCACGCTGCGCGGGCCACAGGATCGCGCGCGCGCTCCATGGCGTTGCGCAGCTCGCGCACGTTGCCCGGCCAGCGCGTAGCGCAGCAGCGCGCGCCTCGGCCGCGGGCGAGAGCTCGAGCGGCGGCGCGCTTGCGCGGCGCGCGCGAAGAAGGCGAGGAAGCGCGCGCGCGAGCGGCAGGATGTCCTCGGGCCGCTCGCGCAGCGGCGGCACGCGTGATCTCGACGACGTTCAGCCGGTAGAGCAGGTCCTCGCGGAAGCGGCCCGCGCGCACGTCGGCCTCGAGGTCGCGGTTGGTCGCGGCGACGACGCGCACGTCGGCGCTGCGCGTGCGCGTCTCGCCGACCCGCTCGAACTCGCTGGTCCTGCAGGAAGCGCAGCAGCTTGGCCTGCAGCGCGGGCGGGATCTCGCCGATCTCGTCGAGGAACGAGCGTGCCGCCCTCGGCGGCCTCGACGCGGCCGGGCTGGTCGCGGACCGCGCCGGTGAAGGCGCCGCGCGCGTGGCCGAACAGCTCGCTCGCCGAGCAGCTCCTCCGAGAGCGTCGGGCAGTTCACGACCACGAACGGGCCTGCGCGCGCGCGGGCTCTGCCGCGTGGAGCGCGCGCGCGAGCACGCCCTTGCCGGTGCCGCTCTCGCCGCGCAGCAGCACGGCGGCGTCGGACGCCGCGCGCGCGCGCGACGCTCTCGAGCAGCGCCGCGCATGCGCGGCGACTCGGTCGCGAGCTCGACCTCGGGCGCGACTTCGCGCGAGCCGCGCCTCGAGATCGGCGACCCGCGCCGCAGCGCGCGGCGCGCCGCGATCCGCTCGCACCGACGTGGCGGATCTGCGCCGGCGTGAACGGCTTCGGCAGGTAGTCCGCGGCGCCGCGCTGCATCGCCTCGACCGCGGTGTCGACGGTCGCGTAGGCGGTGATCACCACGATCGCGAGCTCGGGGCGCGCGGCCAGCAGCTTCGGGAGCAGGTCGAGGCCGCTCTCGTCCGCCAGGCGCAGGTCGAGGAAGGCGAGGTCGAAGCGCCCGCGCTCGAGCGCGGCGAGCGCGGCCGCGGCCCGAGCCGGCTGCGTCCACCGCGCAGCCGATCCCCTCGAGGCACAGCGCCGAGCGTCGCGCGGATGTTCTTCTCGTCGTCGACGACGAGGACGCGCAGCCCGGCTGCCGGCGAGGCCGAGTCGGTCACGGCGCGCTCTGAATCCGCCGCGCCTCCAGGTAGAAGCGCTTCTCCTCGGCTTCGCCGAGCGAGAACGCCTTGCGCGGCAGCACGCCGTCGCGCGCGACGATCGGAAAGAGCGCGTCGCGCGCGAGCACCGACAGGACGAAGCCCGTGGCATCGGGCTTCTCGACGAGGCGCTGCAACGCGTCGTCGCCGTGGATGTAGTCGATGCGTGCCTGCGGGTTCGCGTGCAGCCAGGCGTCGAGAGCCTGCTGCAGCACGGCGACCGCCAGCGAGCCGGTCGGGCCCGTGAGCGCCAGCTCTCCCTTGCTCCCGCCGCCGAGCCACGGCACGACGTGGCGCGCGGGTCCGCCAGGCGCGAGCCGCGCGAGCTCGGCGACGAGCCCCTCCGGCGCCGCGCCGAACACCACGCGGTGGATCGGCTCGAAGCGCAGTCCTGGATCGTGGACGTTCACCAGCTCGACCAGCGCGAAGCGGGCGGGGTCGCGGTCGCGGGCGGCCGGCGCGAGCGTCGCTTTGCGATGTTCCCAGAAGAGCTTAGCCGCGGCGAGCGAGTGGTTGCCGTCGCCGACCGCGTACAGGAACGGCGACGAGCCGTCGCCGCCGAACTTCGCGCGCTGCACGTCGGGCGCCGCGAGCCGGCCTAGCTCGCACGCGATCGAGTCGAGCTCCGCCTTCGCCTCGACCGCGAATCCCCGCACTCGCCCCGCGTGTGGCTCGAGCGCGGTGTCGTAGAGCGGCGCGCGCGCCATCGCCGCGCGCGCGACGGGCTCGATCACCGTTCGCTCGGGATCGTCGATCAACACCAGCACGTGTGGAAGCTCGAGCGCCGCGCCCTCGCGCACGCGCAGCCGCGGCGGCAGTCGCTCCTCGACCGTCGCCTCGCTCGCGCGCACCAGCGCCCGCGTGCTCGGGCGCCAGTCGTAGTGCTCGAGGTCGAGCGCCACCAGAAGCCCCAGCCGCGAGCGCACGTGCGGCGTGCTGCGGTCCACCACCACGAAGCCGCGCACGGGCGGGCCGAACACTCCCTGCTCCAGGTACGCCGACATCTCGCGCTGGATCGCCGCGATCCGCGCCGGCGCGTCCGCCTCGCCGAGCCATACCTCCGGCAGCACCAGGCGCAGCGCCGACGGCGCGCTCCCGACCCGCTCCTCCGCTGCCTTCCAGTACTCGGGCTCGGACGTGTACTGGTCGCACGCGACCACCGCCCAGCGCGTGAGGTCGACGCCCTTCGCGGGGAGTAGGATCTCGGGAACGGCGAGACCGACCGTGGAGAGGTCCGGCATGGCGGGCGCGAAGGTAACATGCATCGCCGGCGGCGGGCCCGCCGGCATGATGTTGGGCTACCTGCTCGCCCGCGCCGGCGTCGAGGTGGTCGTGCTCGAGAAGCACGGCGATTTCCTGCGCGACTTCCGCGGTGACACCGTCCACCCGTCGACCTTGCAGGTCATGGACGAGCTCGGCCTGCTCGACGAGTTCCTGAAGCGCCCGCACCAAGAGGTGCGCGAGATCTCGGCGATGATCGCGGGCGAACGGTTCAAGATCGCCGACTTCTCGCACCTGCCCGGCCGCGTGAACTTCGTCGCGTTCATGCCGCAGTGGGAGTTCCTCGACTTCCTGGCAGAGCATGCGCAGAAGCTGCCGACCTTCACACTGCACATGCGGACCGAAGCGGTAGGGCTGATCGAGGAGGGCAGTCGCGTGGCGGGGGTTCGCGCCGTCGGGCCCGGCGGGCCGCTCGAGCTGCGCAGCGACCTGGTCGTCGCGGCCGACGGGCGCCACTCGACGCTGCGCGACGCCGCAAAGCTCGAGGTGCAGGACTTCGGCGCGCCCATGGACGTGCTGTGGCTGCGCCTTCCGCGCCGCGCAGACGATCCGCGCGAGGTGCTCGGCAACTTCGGTCCCGGGCGCGTGTTCGTGATGCTCGATCGCGGCGACTACTGGCAGTGCGGGTTCGTGATCACGAAGGGGGCTCTCGGCGATCTGCAGCGCGGCGGCATCGCATGGCTGCGCAACGCGATCGTCGAGCTCGTGCCGTTCCTCCGCGACCGGGTGGACACGCTGCGCAGCTGGGACGACGCGAAGCTGCTCACCGTCGCTGTCGACCGCTTGAAGGATTGGTCGCGTCCCGGACTTCTCTGCATCGGCGACGCCGCGCACGCGATGTCGCCCGTAGCCGGCGTCGGGATCAACCTCGCGATCCAGGACGCGGTCGCCAGCGCCAACCTGCTCACTGCCGCGCTGCGCCGCGGCGCACCGTCGCCCGACGAGCTGCGCGCCGTGCAGCGCCGCCGCGAGCTGCCGACCCGGCTCACCCAGCGGATCCAGATCCTGATCCAGCGGAACATCATCGCCCCGACGCTCGCGGGAACGCGGGTGAGCGTGCCGCTCCCCCTGCGCCTGTTCGATCGCTTCCCGCGCCTGCGTCGGATCCCCGCGCGCGTAATCGGCCTGGGCTTCAGGCCGGAGCACGTGGCCCTCACCGCGCTGCGTCCGTGACGACCCGCCTCAAGTGGTTCTCCGGGCTGTCGGCGGACACGTTCCTGCTGGCGCTCGCGAGCCTGTTCGCCGACACGGCGTCGGAAATGCTCTATCCGGTTCTGCCAATCTTTCTCACGCAGACGCTCGGCGCGAGCGCGGGCTTCGTCGGCATCGTCGAGGGTATCGCCCAGGCGGCTCAGAACGTCGTCCAGGCTGTCTCGGGCTGGATCTCCGACGAGCTGCAGCGGCACAAGCGGGTCGCCCTGGCCGGCTACGCGCTGGGCGCGCTCGCGAAGCCGCTGATCGGGCTCTCGACCGGCTGGGCCGGCGTGCTCTCTGCACGCACGCTCGAGCGCCTCGGCTCCGGAATCCGCTCGGCACCGCGGGACGCGCTGGTCGCGGCATCCGCCGACCCCACTCATCGAGGCAAGGCATTCGGCCTCGAGTCTGTCGGCGACAACTTCGGCGCGTTCATCGGACCGCTGCTCGCCATCGCGCTCCTCGGGGCGCTCGAGCTCGAGCTGCGCACGATCTTCCTGATCGCGCTCGTGCCCGGCGCGCTGGCTGCGTTGATGGTCGCGTTCGTGCGCGAGCGGCCCGCGCGCTCGCCGCAGCAGAAGCACGACCTCTCGCTTCGCCGACTGCCGTACGGCTACTGGCGGTATCTCGCGGCCACCGCCTTGTTCGGCATCGGGAACTCCAGCAACTCGTTCCTGATCCTGCGGACGCGCGGTCTGGGCGCGTCGCTCGAAACGACGATCTTCGCCTACGCGCTCTTCAACCTCGTTGCGGCGCTCGTCTCGTACCCGGCGGGCCAGCTGTCCGACAAGCTCGGCAAGAAGCGGGTGCTCCTGCTCGCCCTCGTCGTTTTCGCAGCCGTCTACGCGGGCTTCGGCGTGGCGTCGGACGTCGCCCTGATCGGATTGCTCTTCGCGCTGTACGGCGTCCACCAGGGCATCTTCCGCGCGGTGGGGAAGGCGCTGGCGGCGGACTTCTCTCCGGTCGAGCTGCGAGCGAGCGGCGTCGGCTGCTACACCGCGACCCTCGGGGTCTCGGGCCTGGTCGCGAGCACCGTCGGCGGACAGCTCTGGATGCAGCTCGGCCCGCCGGCGACGTTCTTCTTCGGCGCCGTCTGCGCGGCGGCCGGCAGCATCGCCCTGGTGCTGCTGGTGCCGGCGAGAGGCTCGGACTGAACTCGAGTTCTCTGGCTCCCCGGGACGGGCTCGAACCGCCGACCTAGTGGTTAACAGCCACCCGCTCTACCGACTGAGCTACCGGGGAATGGGCGCTCAGTCTACGGATCCAGCGGTTTCGATCAAGAGCCGCCCGGGACGGTCATCCGGCAGACGGGCGGGGCGGTCGCGGCGTCGCCGCCAGCGAAGGCGACCTCGAGGCGGGTGCCCGGGTCGAGCGGGGGCAGCTCCACCACGTTCGTGCCGGCGGCGCTCGCGAGCTCGCGGTCGGGGAGCACGCTGCGCAGCTCCTTCACACGCACGCCGCCGAGCGCGGGGTCCCAGCGGAGCTGGTAGCCGGTCGGGCTGGCTGTGAGCACGAGTCCGAGGTCGGGGCCGGCCACCTCGAGCGGCTCGGAGAAGAAGCTCCTCAGCCCGTCGGCGTCGATCGCGCGCAGCCGGTAGCGCACGCGTCTCGCCGCAGCCCACGGCGGTGTCGGTGTAGCGCAGCTCGCCCGCGTCGACGGTCGCGATGTGAGACTCGCTGCTGGAATCCAGCGCCGTCGTTGGTCGCGCGCCAGACCTCGTAGCGCTGACGTCCGTCTCGACGTTCGGAGCCCAGCGCAGGTCGACCTGGCCGATGCGCTTGCGCGTCGGCGGCGAGCCCGACCGGCGGCAGCGGCTCGGCCTTGGTCACGGCGCGGATCGGGGCCTCGGTCATCTCACTCTCGCCGCCGAAACGGTTCACCGCGCTGATCCGGTAGTACATGACGCGCAGGTCGCCCGGGATCGCGTCCTCGTACACCGTATTGAGACGGCCGTCCGCGAACGCCACGTGCTCCCAGGGCCCGGCCATGGTCGGGCAGCGGTACACGCCGTAGCCGGTGACCGCGCGCTGCTCGCTCGGGGTCCACGACAGCACCGCCTTGCGCGGCAGGTTCGAGTAGACCTGCAGGCCCCCGGGCGTCTCGGGCTTGGGCTCGGTCGTCGCGGTCAGCGCGGCGTGACTGCGCGACATGCGGCCCTGCCGATCGTACGGGTGCACGCGATAGGCGTAGGTCTGGCCGTCGCCGAGCGACGCCGGCTCGTCGCCGGTGTCGGTGAAGACCGTGCCGAAGCGCGAGGACGTGATGCCGACCCGCTTCTCGACCGCGCCCTGGACGCTGCTGGTGCGCAGGATCGCGTAGCCCGCGACGTCGCCGACCAGCACGGGATCCCAGGCCAGCGAGATCTCGCGGTCGGCGTTCGACGTCACGCGCAGGCCCTCGGGCGGGAGCAGGTCCGAGCCGCGGTCGTAGACGATCGTCTTGTCCGCCGCGAAGACCCTCGCGGCGAGCTTCTCGCCCGTGGTCTCGCAGCCGGCCAGCGCGGCCGCGGCCGCCAGCAACACGGCGGTGTAGGGCGAGCTACGGGCCACGGGTCTGGATCTCCTCG
Source organism: uncultured delta proteobacterium (assembly GCA_963707945.1). Lineage (GTDB taxonomy): Bacteria > Myxococcota_A > UBA9160 > SZUA-336 > SZUA-336 > VGRW01. The sequence goes on along the minus strand of CAVPRM010000002.1, from coordinate 2,178,594 downwards.
AGCCGCGACAGGATGCGCTCGGCGCGGTCGACGTTCTCCTTGGTGCGCTGGTCGTCGGGCGCGATCAAGAGGGCGTCGCGCCAGGCCACCAGCGCCTTCTCGAGATCCTCGTCCTGGAAGTAGTGCTTGCCCTGCTCGTACAGGACGGGGACGCGCGGCGCGAGCTCGGCGCGCAGCGAGCCGAGCCGGCGCTTCGCGGCGGCGTGCCTCGGATCGATCTCGAGCGCAGCCATGTACTCCCGCAGCGCGCGGTACGGATCGCCGGCCTCCTCGGCCTGCTGGCCCGAGCGGAAGTGGCCCTCGGCCAGGATCTCCTGCGACGACAGGGTCGGCGGCGGCGGCGCGCCGCTCGAGGACCTCCGGCGCTGGTTCTCCTCGGCGACCTCCTCGTCGTAGCGCTTGATGTACGAGAGATAGCCGAGCGCGGCTTCGTTCTGCGGGTCGAACTCGAGCGCGCGCGTGAACGCGGCGCTGGCCCCGATCCGGTCGCCGTTCGCGTAGGCGCGCTTGCCGTCCTCCAGCGAGCGCAGCACCTGCGCGCCGGTCTCGGCGTTGACCTGGCGCACCTCGATCTGGATGCCGGGGTCGAACGGGTCCAGGCGCTGCGAGCTTCTCGGCCGACTGATTCGCCTCGCGGAGCTTCCCTGCCGCGAGCGCGGCGGCCAGCTTCTGGCGCTCCGCCGCCTCCTCGTCGTGGAGCTGGCGAAACAGCTTCTGAACACGGTCCAGTGTCGCGGGGCGGTCGGGGTCGAGCTTCAGCGCGAGCCGGTAGTAGAGCACCGCCTCCGCGAGCCGCCCCTCGCCCTCGAAGAACTGCGCGCGCTTCTCGTAGCGCGCGAGCGAGCTCGACAGCTCCCCCTCCACGGTCTCGAGCCGCGCGTGCGCGCGCGGGTACTCGCCCGACGACTCCGGGATCGCGCGCCAGACGCCCAGCGCGCCCGCGACGTCGCCCTCGGCGTACAGCTTCTCGCCGCGCTCGTAGTTCTGACGCGCAGGCGAGCAGCGAAAGCAGGAGCGCGCAGAGGCACGCGTGGGAACTGCGGAACACGCGCCTGATCTTACTTCGCCCGGCTGCGGCCCGCCGCGGGCCCGAATTCAACCCTTCGGTCGATGTAGCTGCCTGGCGCCCGTTGTACCGTGGTGTCATGGCAATCGTGGCGTTCCTGCTCACGGACGTCGTGGCCTCGACCCGGCTCTGGCGCGAGTCCGAGGCGGCCGGCGCGGCGCTGCGGCGGCAGGCGGAGCTGATCCACGGCTGTGTGGCGAGTCACGCGGGCGTGTTGCCTCCCGATCAGGGCGAAGGCGACTCGACGCTCGCCGTCTTCGAGCGGCCGGCGGCGGCGCTCGCGGCGGCGCTCGACGCGCAGCGTGCGCTCGCAGCCGAGCCGTGGCCCGCGGGCTCCGCAGGTTCGCGTGCGCATGGCCGTGCACACGGGCGAGGCCGAGGTGCGCGATGGCTCGCGCTACGGCGGTCTCGCGCTGATCCGCGCCGCGCGGCTGCGCTCGCTCGCGCACGGCGGGCAGGTCCTGGTCTCGACCGCGACCGTCGAGGTCGCGGGCGAGCGCTTGCCGGAGGGCGTGTCGTTCGCGGAGCTCGGCACCGTCACGCTGCCGGGCTTCGACCGCCCGAGCGCGTGCACCAGCTCTGCCACGCGGAGCTTCCCGCGGCGGCGGCGCGGCTCGCGCCGCTGCGCGCGTCGGCAGCGACCGCGCTCGCACACTGGCCCACCTCGCTGGTCGGTCGCGAGCGCGAGCGGCGCGAGGTCGGTGAGCTCCTCGACGGCGCGCGCATGGTCACGATCACCGGCGCGGGCGGATCGGGCAAGACGCGGCTCGCGCACGCCGTCGCCGAGGACCGCGTGATCGCCACGCCGACGGCGTGGTCTGGGTCGAGCTCGCCCGCCTCTCGGCGGACGAGCAGGTCGCGGGCGTCGTCGTCGCCGCTGCGGGCTGGCCGAGACGCCCGGCGCGTCCGCGCTCGAAGTCCTGTCGCATCGGCTGGCGCGGGCCGATCTCCTGCTCGTGCTCGACAACTGCGAGCACCTGCTCGCCGCGTGCGCGGTCGTCGTCGACGCCGTGCTCGCCGCTTGCGCGAACGTGCGCGTGCTGGCGACGAGCCGCGAGCCGCTCGGAGTCCAGGGCGAGACGAGCTGGCGGATCCCGTCGCTCGCGCTCCCCGCCGAGGACGAGACCGACCCGGAGCGCGTGCTCGCGACCGACGCGGGGCGGCTCTTCGTCGAGCGCGCGCGCGCGGCGCGCTCGGACTTCGCGCTCGACCCGAGCTCGGCCGCTGCGGTCGCGCGCATCTGTCGCCGGCTCGACGGCATCCCGCTCGCGCTCGAGCTGGCCGCCGCGCGCGTGCGCGCGCTCTCGGTCGCGCAGCTCGCCGAACGGCTCGACGACCGCTTCCGCCTGCTGACGGGCGGCGCGCGCACGGCGGTCGCGCGGCAGCGGACCCTGCTCGCCTCGGTCGAGTGGAGCCACGACCTGCTCGATCCTGCAGAACGCACCCTGTTCCGCCGGCTCTCGGTCTTCGCGTCGCCGTTCTCGCTCGAGGCAGCCGAGGCCGTCGCCTCCGACGAGTCACTCGATCGCCTCGAGGTCTTCGACCTGCTCGCGCGCCTGGTCGACAAGAGCCTGGTGTCGTACGGTGGCGACCGCTACCGGATGCTCGAGACGCTGCGCCAGTACGCGCTCGAGCGCGCCGACGACGCCGGCGAGCTGCCGGCGCTGCGCGACCGCCACCTCGCGTGGTTCCGCCGGCGCGCTTCGGGCTGGGCGCTCGAGCGCGAGATCGCGACCGAGCCCGTGCTCGCCGAGGTCGCGGCGAGGCGTCCGACCTGATCGCCGCGCTGAACTGGTCGATCGGGCCCGGCCGCACCCCTGCGATCGATCTGCTTCACCCGCTCGGCCACCACTGGAACTTCGAGTTCGTCCGAGAGGCGCCGAAGACGATCTCGGGCCGGTGCTCGCCCGCTTCGAGCCCGGCAGCGACGCGTGGCTGGAGGCGCTCGCGCCGGTCGCTTCCCCTGCTCATCAGCATCGGGTGAAGTCGGTTGGGTTCCAGCCGCGCGTCAGGCCCTGGCGACGCGAGCGCACGCGATTCCTGCTGCGGTGCGCGGGCGACTCGAGGAGGCGCTCTCGTACGCCACGCAGTCTATTCCGGCCCGAAGGCCTCGAGGTCATGGAGCGCTCGATCGAGGCCAGCCGGGCGGCCGGCAACCGCGGGGCCGAGTTCGATCACGACCGCGCGGCTGGCGAACGTCGTTGCGATTCGCGCAGGGCGGAAAGCGCGCGCGACCGCTGGTCGCCTGGCTCGACCGGAACATGCCCGAGGATGCGGCGTATCGCTTTCTCGTCGACCTCGCCGCCGCTACGTCGCGGCCCAGCGACGGCGACTTCGCCGCCGCGCGCGCGCGCTTCGGATCTCCCCGCAGTCGGGCGCTTTCGGGATCGGAGACGATCTTCGCGCTCGCGGTGATCGGCCTGGGTCACCGAGGATCGAGCCGCGGTTCGCGAGCTGGCCGCATCGCTCGCTGCGCCTGGCGGCTACGGGGTGCTTCGAGACGTATCGCCGTTTGAGCTCGGCGACCGTGGCGTTCCTCGACGGAGACTGGGCGAGGCGAAGCAACGACTGAGGAGCGGTTCGAGCAGCGGCGGTTTCTTCACGGCTCCGCTCCGGACTGCTTCTCGTCGAGATCGCTCTGGCCGAGGGCGCCGTGGACGAGGCCGCCCTGCTCCTCGACAAGATCGAGCCCGACCCTGCCGGAAGTGCGGTAGCCGGGCCTCTCCATCCCAGAGCCGGCACGGGGCTCTGGTCGCGCGCGCTCGCGGCGACCGGGAGCGGCGGAGTCCCACGCTCGCGCCGCGCTCGCCCTCGCGCGTCGAGCTCGACGGCGCCGTGGCGAAGACCGACGCGCTCGAGATCCTGGCGCTCGTCGCGGCGATGCGACGCGCAGCGACGAGGCGGCGCGGCTGCTCGGCGCAGCCGAGGCCTTCCGCGCGCGCACCGGCTACCGCTGGCGCTACCCGTACCTGCGCGCTGCGCTCGCCGAGCTGCGCGAGAAGCTCGATCCGACCGAGCTCGCAGCGGGCGCCGGGCTCTCTCGATCGACGAGGCGGTCGAGTACGCGAGCCGCGGCCGCGGCGGGCGCATCCGGCCCGAGCGCGGCTGGGACGGGCTGACTCCGATGGAAGCGCGCGTGGTCGAGCTGGTCGCGGCGGGTCTGCCGAACAAGGAGATCGCGAAGAAGCTCTTCGTGAGCCTCGCGACCGTGAAGACGCACCTGGTCCACGTGTACGCGAAGCTCGACGTTCGAACCCGCGCCGAGCTCGCCGCCGCGGCGGCGCGCCGCCAGCTCGAGGCCCGTTAGTGCGGATAGGATGCTTAAGAGCGATTCTGCCCCCCGTGGTTCCGGCAACGGGCGTTCCGCAACATCGGCCATCAGCGCGGAAACGGGTGCCTGAGGCGATGATCTGGCCTCTGAGGCGGGGGGATTCAAGCGGCCAAGGCAGCGTGCTCGGTGGGGCGGACGCGGCGGACTGGGGTCGCCGATGGGGAGTGCGCTCGGGCTGCGTGGGTCCCGTGGCGAGGGTCAGTCGGAGGGCGGCTCGGTGAGGTCGTCGGCCGGGCCTGCGAGGCTCGAGAGGCTGGCGAAGCTGTGGCGTAGCGAGTGGGCGGTGAGCGTTTTTCTGACCCTCACGATCTTGCGGACAAGGGGCCGGAACACCCGGTCGCCCAGGCGAGTGAAGAGTTTCACAGACGCTGCAGATCGACGGGCACACAGTGGCTCGAACCAGGAGGTGAGACATGTACGCGGAGACTTGTGGACTCTGGTTGCTCGCCGGGTCGCTCCTTCTTCTTCCACCCTGAGCGTGCGCAAGAGACGCGGTCCCGAAGGACGAAGTCGCGATGGACGCGGTCGCGAACGACGCAGTCGCGATGGACGCGGCGGCGAAAGCCGCGCCGGCGAAGATTGCAGTCGCCAAGAACGCGGTCGCGAAGACCTGCGTCGTGCTCAAGTCCGAGTCGTTCGAGAACGGGGATCGCCTGCGCAAGCTCCTGACCGCGAATCCGAACGAGATGCTCGAGGAGAAGGGGATCTTCGCCCCACCGAGGTCATGATGAAGGACATGCGGACCACACGCAGACGACGGTCGTGGTCGAGGACCTCGAGATCGACGGGGATGTCGACGAGCGCAGCTTCCAGTCGAGCGCGCTCTGCAAGCACTGCCGCTAGCGAGTCGGTGAGGGTGACCGCGATGCGAGTCGGCGCTTGAGTCGGATCTTCCGATTCGTCGCGCATTGGCCGTGGTTGAGCTTGCTCGGCGTGCTCGCCGTGACGATCGGCGCGGGCTGGCCGCTCTTCGACGTCGAGCACCTGCGCTTCCGACCGCTCGTGGTCGACGGGTCGCAGGAGAGCCTGCTGCCCGAAGGGGACGAGGGCCGGGCCTTCTACGACTACGTGCGCAAGGCGTTCGGCAGCGACGAGTCGATGGTCGTCGCCGTCTCGACAGACGACATCTTCACGCACGACTCACTCGCGCTCATCCAGCGGATCGTCTCGAAGATCGAGAAGCTCGACGGCGTGCACCACGTGGTGGCGATCACGAACGCGCCCAACGTGCGCGGCACAGAGGACAGCATCGACATCCGGCCGTTTGCGAAGGAGATCCCGACCGACCCGGCGGCGCTCGCCGAGCTCCGCCGCCAGGCGCTCGCGAATCCGCTCTTCGCCGGCAGCCTGATCTCGGCGGACGGCCGCACCGCGGCGCTCGTCGTGCAGTTCCTGAACTTCTCAGACCGCGAGTTCATCGCGAAGGGACTCGACGACCAGATCAGTCGCATCGCGCACGACGAGGCCGGACCCGTGCAGGTGTGGATCACGGGCGGTCCGCACCTGCGGCGGGCGCAGAGCCGTCAGCTCACGGAAAATTTCCTGCGCGTCTCTCCGTTGATCCTGCTCGCGCTCGCGGTCGTGCTCGCGTTCTCGTTCCGGACGCTGCGCGGCGTGATCCTGCCGCTGCTCACGGTCTGCGTGTCGGTGCTCTGGACGCTCGGGATCATGGCCTGGCTCGAGAGGCCGCTCAATCTGGTCACGTTCTTCGTGCCGATCATGCTCCTGATCCTGGGCGTCGCGTACTCGGTTCACATCGTCTCGGAGTACTACGACATCCTGCGCGAGGAAGGGGACATCGGCGCGCGCGACGCGGTCGAGAAGACGCTCTCGATCGTCTGGCTGCCGGAGCTCCTGGCGGGACTCACGACCGTCGCCGGGTTCGTCTCGTACACCACGATGGGGCTCGAGGCGCTGTTCGAGTTCGGCTGGATCATGTGCGTCGGCGTATTGGTGACGATGGCCGTCACGATCTTTCTCACCCCGGCGCTGCTCTCGGTGTTGGGCCGCCCGCGCCGGCTCGCGGCCTCGGACCAGGTGGAGGAGCACAGCGCCTTCGCGCGCGCGATCGGTTGGGTGGCGGCCTTCGACCTGCGCAACAAGTGGAAGATCTTCGGCGTCTGGGGCGCGCTCACGCTCGTATCCTGCCTCGTGGCGACGCAGATCGTGGTCGGCAGCGACGGCATCCGCTCCACGCTGCCCGAGACCACCGAAGCGCGCCGCGACTTCGACGCCGTGAACACGCACCTCGACGGCGCGAACGGCTTCCAGATCGTGGTCGAGGCCAAGGACAAGTCGACCTTCAAGCAACCGGAGAACCTGCGCGCGCTCGAGATGCTGCAAGTCTGGCTCGAGTCACAGCCCGAGATCGGCGGCACGCGGGGACTGGTCGACTTCGTGAAGCTCCTGAACCGCGCCTTTCACGCCGACGACAAGGCCTTCCTGGCGGTGCCCGAGAGCGAGCGACTCACCGGACAGCTCCTGTTCCTCGGCGCGAGCGACGAGCTCGAAGGGTACATCGACAACCCCTACCAGCTCACGAACATCCAGGTGCGGACGACGATCATCGGCAGCGCGGCGGTCACCGGGCTCGTCGACCGGATCGAGGCTCGCATGGCCGAGCTTCCTGCGAATCTGCACGGCCGCGTGACCGGGAATCAGATCCTGATGGCGGGCGTGGTGGACAATCTGCTCTGGGGCGAGCTCCAGAGCATCATCACATCGCTCCTGCTGATCTACGTCCTGCTGAGCGTGCTGTTCCTGTCGTTCACGCGCGGGATCTACACGCTGGTTCCGAACCTGATTCCGGTGGCGGTGTATTTCGGCGTGCTCGCGGCGCTGGGCATTCCGCTGAGCTTGACGACGGCGATCATCGCGCCGATGGCGCTCGGCATCTCGATCGACGACACGATCCACTACTTCTTGCGCTTCAGCGTCGAGGCGAAACGTCTCGCGAACGAGGAGCGCGCGACGGTCGCGGTCCTGCACACGGTCGGAAAGCCCGCGATCTTCTCGGCCGCCACGCTGATCGGCGGATTCTTGATGCTCTGCTTCAGCGATCTGCTCTCGTACCAGCAAGTCGGCGCGCTGACGGGGTTCACGCTCGGGATCGGGCTGCTCGTCGAGGTGACGCTCACGCCGGCGCTTTGTGCGGGGCTGCGCATCGTGACGCTCTGGGACACGCTCGGGCTCGATCTCGGCGAGGATCCGCAGGTCGCGATCCCCCTCTTCAAGGGGCTCTCGAAGCCGGCGTGTCGGGTCGTCGCGCAGATGGCGAGTTTGCGGGAGATCCCGGCGGGCACGCCGCTCGGACACATCGGCGACAACGAGCGCGAGATGTACGTGATCGTCGACGGCCTCGTCCGGATCTGGAAGCCGGGTGACGACGGACCGATCGAGCTCAACATGTGCAAGCGCGGCGAGGTGGTGGGCGAGGTCGGGCTGTTCTTCGGCGAGCGCAGCGCGAACATGGACGCCGCCACCGACGCGCGCGTGCTGCGCTTCACGCCGAACACTTTGGTGCGACTCGCGCGGCAGCGACCGCGCAGTGCGGCCACGATCCTGCGCAATCTGAACGAGATTCAGGCGCGGAGACTCTTTCTGTCGACGGATCGGCCGCGCTAGGAATCGGAGCTCGGATGGGGGCCGAGGCGCGCCGCATGAGGGTCTCCTCGCGGTGCCCGGCACAGCCGACCGACTCGTCGACCCTCATGCGGCGCCGCCAGGTCGAGGCCCGTTAGTACAAGACCTCGAAGATCTCGATCGGCTCGTCGACGCCCTCGACCACACGCGCGCCCTCGGGCTTCACCTCGACGAGCTCGCCGAGCCGCTCGCGGACCGCGCCGGTGATCTTGATCTGGCCCGGGCCGGCCAGCGACTGCAGCCGGTTCGCGACGTTCACCGGCTCGCCGATCGCGGTGTAGTCCATCTTGAGCTCCGAGCCGATGTTGCCCACGACGACCATCCCGGTGTGGATGCCGATCCCGACCTCGAGCCGCACGAACGGCTGCAGCGACGCCTCGGCGCGGCGGTTGCGCTCGTGGATGGCGCGCTGTACGGCGATGGCGGCGGCGACCGCGCGCTGCGCGTGGTCCTCGGTCTCGATCGGCGCGCCCAGGTAGGCGAGGATCGCGTCGCCGATGTACTTGTCGACGGTGGCGCCGTGCTCGAGGAGCCGCCCGGTGATCAGGTCGAAGCACTCGTTCAGGAACGCGACCACGCGCTCGGGGCCGATCGATCCGGTCAACCGGGTGAACTTGCGGATGTCGAGATAGAGCACCGACACCTCGCGCAGCTCCCCCTTCATGTGGATCGCTTCGGGTGACTCGACGACCTCGCGCAGCACGTGGTCGGAGACGTAGCGGCGGAACGCGGTCTCGATGCGGCGCTTCTCGCCGAGGCTCTCGCTCATCTCGTTGAAGGCGCGGGTGAGCACGCCGACCTCGTCGCGCGAGGTCGGCTCGACGCGCGCGGAGAGGTCGCCCGCCGCCAGCGCGTTCACCGCGTAGCGCAGGCGTCGCAGCGGCCGCGCGAGCATGCCCGACACGATGAACGCGACGATCAGGCCGATCCCGAGCAGCACGGCCGCGGCAATCAGCACGTCCCGGCGCGCGCGCCGCACCACGCCCTTGGTGATGGCGTCGATGTCCAGCACGACCTGCGACTCGCCGATGTCGACGTCCCGGTAGCTCATGCGCGCGGCCACCACGAGCTTGCCGCCGAGCGGCCAGGTCGCCAGGTCCTCCTTCGAGGTCATGCGCTCGCGCTGCGCGGGCTCGTCCTGGCGCGACGACGCCAGGACCTTGCCGTCCTTGTCGAGCACGCGCACGACGCTGATCTCCGACTCTTTCGCCACGCTCTCGAGCAGCTGCGAGAGCATGAGGTCGTCCTGCAGCAAGCAGCGGCTCGCGCGCGTTGCGCGCGAGCTGCTGCGCCAGGACGATTGCGCGCTTGCCCGCCTCGTCCGCCAGGGCGCGCGCGCTCTGGTCGAGCACGACCAGCGAGACCGTGCCGATCGCGGCGACCAGCAACAGGCTCGACAGGAGCGCGAGCTTGAAGCGCAGCGGAAAGATCACTGGCGCGAGATTCCCTTCTCGTCAGTTCCGAAGTCCGAGCGCGGCCCGAACGTATCGCACGGACTCTCGCGCAGAAAGCCCGCACGACCTAGTCTACGCCGTAATGCGTGAAGTCCGTTCCAGCCGCGTCGTGATCTTCGATTTCGACGGCACGCTCGCCGACACCTGGCGCGACCTCGCGACGGCCCTGAACCGGACTCTGGCCGACGCGGGCTTGCCGCCGGTCGAGGGTCCGCAGGTGCAGGCCTGGATCGGCGACGGCGCGCTCAAGCTGTTGGCCAACGCGCTGCCGGCCGCTGAGCGCGCTCCGGAGCGGCTCGAGTCGCACTACGAGCGCTTTCGCAGCTACTACGATCGGTGTTGCCTCGACACCACCGAGCTGTACCCCGGGATGTCGGCCTGCCTGGAAGCGCTGTGCCAGGAGAGCCTCGCGGTCCTCTCGAACAAGCCGGCGCGGTTTCTGGACCGGATCATCGAGGGGCTCGGCATCAAGGGCGTGTTCGGCGCGGTGCTGGGCGGCGACACGCTCGCGATCCGCAAGCCCGACCCGGCGGTGCTGACCGAGGCGGTGGCGCGCCTGGGCGTGCGGCCGAGCGAGGTCTGGATGGTCGGCGATAGCGCCATCGACGTGGACACCGGCCGCGCCGCGGGCGCGCGCACGATCGGCTGCGCATGGGGCCTGCGCGGGCGCGACGAGCTGCGCGCCGCGGGGGTCGAGTTCCTGCTCGAGCACCCGCGTGAGATCGCGCCGCTGGTGCTCGGTCAGCGCAGCTTCTAGCGCGGCTCGATCGGCAGGCGCAGTGCGCCCCGCGCCTCGATTGCTTCGGCTGCGTCCAGACAGAGATCTTCGCGGAAGCGCGGGCCGATGACCTGAACCGCTTGCGGCAGGCCGCCGGCCTCGCCCGTCGGCACGGCGACGGCGGGCAGGCCCAGGAGGTTTGCGACCACGATCAGGCGGATGCGCGCGGGCCACTCCGCGCACCAGGCGGGCTCGAGGTCCTCGCCGACACGGAAGGCCGGGCGGCTCGCGATCGGCGCAAGCACGAGCGGCGTCTCCTGCATGAGCTCCGCCCAGGCGCGCGCGATCGCCGCGCGTTCCATCATCGGGTCGAACGTGTCTACGCCGCGGGCGCGCTCCCACTCCGGATTGAAGAGCTCCCAGAAGCGGACGAACTCGGGCGATGCGAGCCCTTCGACGGGCGGCAGCACCTCCTGCACCCGGCTCCAGCGCGACATGATCTGGGTGTAGATCTCGCCCGCGCGAACGAGCGCCGGGAGGCGGCGCTCTTCGACCCGGTAGCCGGCGTCGCCGAGCCGCTCGGCCGCCTGCTGCAGGGCGGTCCGGAGCTCGGGCGCCAGCGCCGGCCCGTCCGGATCGGTCGCGAGCGCGACACGGATCGGTGTGGTGAGCGGCGGCCCGTCGAGCGGCGCGGGCGCGTGCCACGGATCCCCGCCCGAGCGCGCGCACATGTGGCGGAACGCGAGCCGCAGGTCGCGGACGTGGCGCGCCATCGGCCCGTGCACCGCCAGCAGCTGGTACGCGAACGGAGTCGGCTGCGCGCGGCTCGAGCCGCCGGCGAGCGAGACCCTGCCGAGCGATGTCTTCAGCGCGGCGATCCCGCAGCACTGCGCGGGCCAGCGCAGCGAGCCCGCGCCGTCGTTGCCCATCCCGAGCGGGGACATGCCGCAGGCGAGTGCGGCCGCCTCGCCGCCGCTCGAAGCGCCCGGCGTATGCGCCGCCGACCACGGGTTCCGGGTCGCGCCGCGCAGCGCGTTGGCCGTGTGCCAGCGGGTGCCGAACTCGGGCATGTTCGTCCGCGCGAACGGGATCGCCCCGGCGGCGCGGAGCTCCGCGATGTGGGGCGCGTCGGCGCGCGCGATGTTCCCGGCCAGCGGGACGATCCCGAGGGTCGTCGCCGAGCCGGCCACGTCGATGTTCTCCTTCACCGTGATCGGCACCCCGCAGAGCGGGCCGACGGGGGCGCCGGAGCGGACCGCGCGGTCCGCCGCGTCCGCGGCCTCGAGGGCGGACTCGGCCAGCACCGCGGTGACCGCGTTCACCGCCGGGTTCACCTGCTCGATCCGCCGCAGGTGCGCTTGGATCACCTCGCGGCTCGACGCCGCGCCCGCCCGGATCCGCCCCGCCAAGTCCGCCGCCCCCAGCCGCCACAGCTCCGTCATGGGCCGGAGAAATAGGACAGGGGCGCGAAAAAAAAGGCTTGTTTGTTTTCCGCGCCGGAGCCGTCCAAGCGCCGGAGACCGACTTGACCCGCGCCGGACGGAGCGGTCAACTAATCGAATCGGGAGGGTCCGCCATGAAGTTCACCTGGTTCCACCTCATGCCGTACCGCTGGCTGCCGGCCGACTTCCGGCAGAAGTACCACAGCGTCTGGGTCGACCTGCCCAACGGCCTGTACGACCCCGAGAAGGGGCACGACCTCTACAACGAGTACCTGGACCAGCTCGAGTACGCCGAGCAGTGCGGGTTCGACGCGATCGCCGTGAACGAGCACCACCAGAACGCGTACGGGATGATGCCGTCGCCGAACATCATGGCCGCGACCCTGGCGCGCCGGACCTCGAAGGCGATGCTGCTCGTGCTCGGCAACTCGATCGTCTGCTACAACCCGCCGACCCGCATCGCGGAAGAGTTCGCGATGCTCGACGTGATCTCCGGCGGCCGGCTGATCGCTGGCTTCCCGGTCGGCACCTCGATGGACATCAACTACTGCGCCGGCCAGAACCCGGCCACCGTGCGCGACAAGTACCGCGAGGGCCACGAGCTGATCATGAAGGCGTGGGCGGCGCGCGAGCCGTTCGCGTTCAACGGCAAGTACACCAAGCTGCGTTACGTGAACCTGTGGCCGCGGCCGATCCAGCAGCCGCACCCGCCGGTCTGGATCCCCGGCCTCGGCTCGATCGAGACCTGGGACTTCTGCGCGGAGCACGACTACAACTACAGCTGCCTGTCGTTCAGCGGCTACATCAAGGGCGAGGCGCTCTTGAAGGGCTACTGGGACCGGCGCGCGGCGCTCGGCGCCGACGACAACCCGCACAGCGCCGCCTTCTTCCAGCAGGTCTGCATCAGCGAGACCGACGCGGAGTGCGAGAAGGAGTGGTGGCCGCACGTCGACTACTTCTTCAACAAGTGCCTGCACCTGTACCCGGGAACGTCCGAGGCGCCGGGCTATCGCACCGCCGCGTCGCTGCGCGCGGGCGTCGTCGCGCAGGTCGGCAACACGTCGGCCAACCACGGCAAGAACAAGAGCTGGAAGGAGCTCGTCCAGGGCGGCTACATCATCGCCGGCTCGCCCGACACGGTGCGCCAGCAGATCGAGGAGCTGATCAAGAAGCTGCGCGTCGGGCACGTGCTGCTCGGCTGTCAGATCGGCTCGGCGCCGGCGGATCTCGTGAACCGCGCGACCCGGCTGGCGGGCACGCACATCCTGCCGAAACTTCGGCACATCTTCTCCGACTTCGAGGACCGCTGGTGGCCGAAGCCGCTGCCGAGCAGCCGGCGCGCGGTGCCGGGCGCCCACAGCAAGGCGGCCGACGCGGGAGCTGCGCGATGAGCGAGCCCGGTTCGCGGATGCTCGCGTTGGGCTCGGGCCGGCCGACCGTCGAGGTGGTCGAGGCAGGGCAGGGCCCGAACCTGTTGTTCCTCCACGGGGCCGGCGGCGTGGCGTGGGCGGGAGCCCTCCCGCTCCTCGCCCGACACTTTCACGTGTACGCGCCGGTGTTGCCCGGCTTCGGCAAGTCGGCGGCGGAGGGGCTGGAGCTGCTCGAGGATCAACTCGATCTCTTCCAGCACCAGTTCGACGTGATGGAGGCGCTCGGGCTCGAGAAGCCGCTGCTCGTCGGCGAGTCGTTCGGCGGCTGGATCGCGGGCGAGATGGCGGCGCTGCGGCCGAAGGAGGTCGGCAAGCTCGCGGTGCTGGCGCCCGTCGGGCTCTGGCGCGACGCCGCGCCGGTGACCGACCTGTTCGGGCTCGAGATCGGGGAGCTCTTGCCGTTCCTCTTCCACGACATGAAGAGCGCGGGCGCGGTGGCCATGTCGCAGCTCACCAAGCTGATGAGCGACAAGGACGACAAGACCGACGCGCAGGTCGAGCAGCTGATCGCGCTCTTGATGGGCTTCCGCACGGCGGCCAAGTTCCTGTTCCCGGTGCCCGAGACGGGCCTCGAGCGACGGCTCTGGCGCATCCGCGTGCCGACCCTGGTGCTCTGGGGCGCGCAGGACCGCTTCATCGCGCCGTCGTACGCGGAGATCTGGGCCAAGAACGTGAAGAACGCGCAGGTCGTGCAGATCGAGCGCTGCGGACACCTGATCATGCAGGAGCAGCCGGAAGCGTGCGCGAAAGAGATCCAGCGCTTCGCGGGCGTGTGACGGAGCCGAGCCCGTGAGCGAGACCGCGCGCGTCGCCGAGTTCGTCTTTGGTCTGCGCGCGGAGGCGATTCCGCCGGCGTCGCGGACGGTCGCGCGCGCGGCCATCCTCGACGGGCTGGCCTGCGCGATCGCGGGCCGCGACGAGCCGGTGTCGGCGCGCGTGCGCGAGTGGGCGCGCGCGCAGGGCGGAGCCGAGGCCGCCACGCTCTGGGGCACCGGGCAGCGCGTGCCCTCCGGGCTGGCGGCGCTCGCGAACGGCGCGGCCGCGCACGCGCTCGACTTCGACGACGTGAGCTGGGCGATGAACGGCCACCCGACCGTGCCGCTCCTGCCGGCGGCGCTGGCCGCGGCGGAGGGGGTGAACGCGTCGGGCGCGGATCTGCTGCGCGCGTTCGTCGCCGGCTTCGAGGTCGAGGCCCGGATCGGCCAGATGCTCGGCCGGCCGCACTACGAGCGCGGCTGGCACGCGACCGCGACGGCGGGCGTATTCGGCGCGGCGGCGGCCGCGGGGCTCCTGCTCGGGCCTCGACCGGGGCCAGCTCCGGCGCGCGTTCGGGATCGCCTGCTCGCGCGCGTCGGGCACGCGCGCGAACTTCGGCACCGACACCAAGCCGCTGCACGCCGGGCTCGCCGCGCGCGCGGGGCTCGAGGCGGCGGAGCTCGCGAAGCTCGGCGTCACCGCGCGGGAGGACTCGCTCGAGGCCGAGATGGGCCTCGCGGATCTCTACGGCGCGAAGCGGCCCCTCACGCTTCCCCCGCTCGGCGCGCCGTTCGCGCTCGAGAAGCCGGGGCTCGAGCTGAAGCCGTACCCCTCGTGCCGCTTCACCCACCGCACGATCGACACCGTGCTGGCGCTGCGCGAGAAGAACGGCGACCGCGAGCTCGCCTCGCTCGAGATCGCGAGCGATCCCCTCGGGCTGAAGATCCTGATCTATGCGACCCCGCGCACGGGGCTCGAGGCGAAGTTCTCGCTCCAGTACTGTGCGGCCGTGACGTGGCTCGACGGCTGGCCGGGACTGGACGCGTTCTCGGACGCGCGCGCGGTGCGCGCCGACGTGCAGGGGCTGCTGCGCCGCGTGGTCGTGCGCGAAGCGCGCGGCGCCGAGGAAGAGGTCGAGCTCGCCTTCGAGGACGGCACGCGCGCGCGCGCGACGGCGCGGCTCGCGCGCGGGAATCCCGAGAACCCGCTCTCCGAAGCCGAGCGGCTCGCGAAGGTGCGCGCGTGCGTGACTCCGGCGCTGGGTGCGGCGGGCGCGGAGCGCCTGATCGACGCGGTCGCGCGCCTCGAGTCGCTCGCGAGCGCGCGCGAGCTGGCGGCATGTCTCGCGTGAAGCTCTCGGTCGGCGTCTGGGACGCTCTCTCGGCGCTGCTCGCGGAGCGCGCGGGCTTCGAGCTCCTCTTCCTTTCCGGGTTCGCGGTCGCGGGTACGCGCCTGGGCGAGCCCGACTTCGGGCTCCTCACGCAGACGGAGATGCTCGAGACGGCGCGCCGCGTGATCGGCGCGGTGAAGGTCCCGGTGATCGTCGACGGCGACACCGGCCACGGCGGACCGCTCAACGTGCAGCGGCTGGTGCGCGAGCTGGTCGGGCTCGGCGCAGGCGGCGTGTTGCTCGAGGACCAGGTCTGGCCCAAGCGCTGCGGCCACATGCGCGGCAAGGAAGTGATCGCGGCCGAGGCGCACGTGCAGAAGATCCGCGCCGCGGTCGACGCCCGCGGGAGTGCTGCGCTGACCCTGATCGGCCGCACCGACGCGCGCGCGCCGCTCGGCCTCGACGAGGCGATCCGCCGCGGCCGCCTGTACCGAGAGGCGGGTGCCGACGTGATCTTCGTCGAAGCGCCGCAGTCGCGCGACGAGCTCGCGCGGATCGGCCGCGAGGTGCCGGGCCCGCTGATGGCGAACATGGTCGAGGACGGCGCTACGCCCATCCTGCCGCGCGAGGAACTGCGCGCGCTCGGCTACGAGTACGTCGTCTATCCGCTGACCGGGCTACTCTCGGCGGCGCGCGCGCTCGAGCGCGCCTTCCGCGAGCTCGCCGCGAAGGGCACGAGCGCGCGGGACGCCGAGTCGCGGATGACGTTCGACGAGTTCACGCAGCTCGTGGGCCTGGTCGAGAAGTACGCGGCCGCCGAGCGCTACAAGTCCTAGCCATCCGGGCGATGCGCCCGTCGGTGGAGTCAGATGCAGCTCATCAGCGTCAACGTCGGACGAGCGCGGCTCATGTCGCTTGGAAGGACAACCAGACAGACTGGCATCCACAAGCTGCCGGTGCAGGTGCCGATCCAGGTCGCGGCCGGCGGCCTCGTCGGCGACATGATCTGTGACGTTGAAAACCACGGCGGGCTCGACCAGGCCGTCTACGTGTATGGCACCCCGGACTACACCTGGTGGTCAGCGGAGTTGGGCGAGACGCTTGAGCCCGGCACATTCGGTGAAAATCTGACGCTCAGCGAGCTGGAAGTCTCCAAGCTGATGATTGGTGACTGCCTGTCCATTGGAGCCGTCAAGTTACAGATCACAGCCCCGCGGATTCCCTGCAGCACTCTTGCTACGCGCATGAGGGATCCGGGATTCGTCAGACGGTTTCGGGCCGCCGAGCGTCCCGGGGTCTACTGTCGCGTGCTGAAGGAAGGGACCGTTCGAGTAGGCGATCCAGTCATCATCGAACCTTACGTCGGCGAAACCGTCCCGGCGATCGAGCTCTTCCGCGCCTACTACATGCCAGTCCTGAGCGAGGAAGTGCTACGTCGTCACCTCGTTGCTCCCCTAGCTCTGCGCGCCCGACGCGACACGGAAGCTAAGCTGCGGAAGCTCGGAGGGAACGTGCTGCAAGTTGAGGCCACCTAGCCTTTGAGCTGGATCTAGGTCCGGATCAGAGCCACGTCTCCGGATCGGCCATCTTCGGATGGCGGCCTGGAAGCGGAGCTCGGCTCGAGCGAGTCCAGAACACGCCCGTGTGCGCGTTGTCGATCTGCTGCACGTGGGTGGCCGGATCGAGCCCGAGGATGAGGCGGGCATTGAGGCCCAGGATCGGCCGGTCCGCCTGGTCGACGGCCTGCAGGTGCGTCGCGCACCCGCACGTCTTGCAGTGATGGAAGGCGAGGCTCCGGTCGTTCCAAAGATAGGCGACGGTGGCCTCGGCGGGACTGGCCAGGCGCAGGCCGCCGTGGTGGTAGTAGGCCCAGAGCGCGCCGTAGCGCCGGCAGATCGAGCAGTTGCAGTCGAGCACCCAGGGCGGCGCAGCGTCGATCTCGAACTGGACGGCCATGCAGTGGCAGACGGCCCTCATCGTTCGCAACCTCCGTGGACACCAACGATACAGCTAAGATCTGCGCCGGGAGGACAAAGATGTCGGCCAAGCCGCACGCGAACGTCTGGACCGATCCGCTCACGCCGCTGGTCATGCTGAAGCGCACGGCCGCCGTGTTCCCGAAGCGCGAGGCGGTCGTTCACGGGAAGCTCCGCTGGACCTACGCGCAGCTCGCGGAGGAGGTCGGGAAGATGGCTGGCGCGCTGCGCCGCGCCGGCGTGGGGCAGGGCGACCGGGTCGCAATCCTCGCGCCGAACACGCCCGCGCACCTGGTCGCGCACTTCGCGATGCCGCTGCTCGGCGCGCCATTGGTCTCGATCAACACGCGGCTCGCGCCGCCCGAGATCGCCTACATCCTCGACCACTGCGGCGCGAAGGTGTTGCTCGTCGATCCCGAGCTCGCGCCGCCGCTCGATCCGATCCTGCCGGCGCGGAAGGCGCTCGGACTCGTCGTCGAGATCCCCGACGGCTTCGTGCGCGCGCGCGCCCGGGAAGCTGGCCTGGGACGAGTTCGCGGTGGACGCGCCGACTCTCCCGATCGAGAACACGGTCGAGGACGAGGAGAGCGTCATCTCGATCAACTACACCTCGGGCACGACCGGCATGCCCAAGGGAGTCATGTACACGCACCGCGGCGCCTACCTGAACGCGGTGAACCAGATCGGGGTACTGGGGCTCCGGCGCTCGTCCACGCTGGTGTGGACCGTCCCGATGTTCCACTGCAACGGCTGGTGCATGGCCTGGGCGTTCACCGGCGCTGCGGGCAAGCACGTCTGCCTGCGCAAGGTGGACCCGGGCGAGCTGTTCCGGCTGATCGACGACGAAGGCATCACCCACCTGAACGGCGCGCCCACGGTCCTGCTCATGCTGGCGAGTGACCCGGCCGCGCAGGGCAAGCACTTCGACCCGCCGATCCACACCTGCACGGGCGGCGCGCCGCCGTCGCCGACGCTGCTCGAGCAGATGGAGAAGCTCGGAGTGCGCATCACCCACCTGTACGGGCTGACCGAGACCTACGGGCCGCACGTCGTGTGCGAGCTCCAGGACGGCTGGGAGCGGCTCGAGACGGGCGCGCGCGCGAAGCTGATGTCGCGCCAGGGCGTGCCCTACCCGCACGCGGTGTATCTGCGGGTGGTCGACTCCGAGATGAACGACGTGCCGGCCGACGGCGCGACCATGGGCGAGATGGTCATGCGCGGCAACAACCTGATGCGCGGCTACTACAACGACCCGGCGGCGACCGCGAAGGCGTTCGAGGGCGGCTGGTTCCACTCCGGCGACGTCGGCGTGATGCACCCGGACGGCTACATCGAGCTCCGCGACCGCTCGAAGGACATCATCATCTCGGGCGGCGAGAACATCTCGACGATCGAGGTCGAGAACACCATCGTGCGTCACCCGTCAGTAATGGAGTGCGCGGTCGTCTCGATGCCCCACGAGAAGTGGGGCGAGGTCCCGAAGGCGTTCGTCACCCTGCGCCCCGGCGCCAAGGCGACGGAGGCCGACATCATCGCGTTCACCAAGGAGCAGCTCGCCGCCTTCAAGTGCCCCAAGGCCGTCGAATTCGGCGACCTGCCCAAGACCGCCACCGGCAAGATCCAGAAGTTCAAGCTGCGCGAGAAGGAGTGGGCCGGGAAGGGCAAGGTGATCATGGGCGTGGAGTTCAAGGGCGAGTAGACTGGGGCGAGTGACTCGGCTCGCGCTTCTCGTCCTGCTGTCGACTCTCACGACGGGCTGCGTTGTCGTCGGTTTTGGCGTCTACCCCGAGGCCTCCGGCCCGGGCATCGAGTCAACCGGGCACTGCAGCACGGCGGTCACCACGCCCGATCTGCAGGCTGGGATAGAGCTCAAGGGCTACGCGCCCGCCCTGATCTTCTTCGGTCCCCTCGTGCCGGTGATCCCGGCTCCCGGGTTCCTGTACCCCAGCGAGCGGCTGGAGGTCCTGGTCTCTCTGAAGGACGGAACGGGTTCCATCCGGCCAGACTCCCTCCGCCTCCGTTTCGGCTCGAAGGAGTACGCGCCCACCACGGTCCACTCGAGCAGCCTCGTCTGGCAGCCGGGCCAGACCCTGTCGGCGCGGCACCGCGACCTCATGATCTACTACTTCAAGAGCCCGAGGTCGCCTCGCCGGGACTTCACGCTCACGGTCGACGGCTTGCCACCGATCGAGTATTCGGCCGGCGTCGGCTGGCACTTCGGATGGGGCGGACGGGCTTTCGAGAGCGGGTGTAGGAGCGATCCTCGCAGCCCCCAACACTAAGGTGCCGCTAGAAGCGCTCCTCGCCGCGCTTGCGGTGCGGATCCGGGAAGTCGCGGTAGAGCGCGGCGCGGAAGCCCGACACCGATTGGTTCACCGCGGCGTGCAGCGACTCGATCGGGTTCGCGCGGCCCGACACTTCGACGAACGCGCGGTCGAGCTGCGCGAGGTCCTCGACCTCGATCACGACGTGGAATTCTCCGAGCGGCTCCACGCCGAAGCCGAGCTTACGTCGTGAGAGCCGGAAGCCCGCGATGCGCCCATCGGCGCGGAGCTTGCCCAGGTAGCGCTCGAGATTCGCGGCGAGCTCGACGTCCGAGGCGCCCGGCTTCAGGTCTAACCAGGTGTGATAGAGGTCCATGCGGACAAGCTGGGGCGCCCGACGGCGCGGCGTCAAATCCCATTCGAGCCCGGTGGCTGCTAGTCCATTCGGCGTGCGCGGAGGGCGAGTCCCACCGCGGCGAGCGCGAACAGTGCGCCCGCGGCGGGCTCGGGGACGACGCGGATCGAGAAGTCGAAGATCACGTTCCCGTTGGCGTCGAAGACCGTTCCGCCCGCGATGTCGTCGGCCGGCAGCACCTGCACGAGCGCATTCGAGCTTGCGGCGCCGAAAGTCCCCAGCAGGACCGTTCCCGGGAACAGGGGCGGCGTGAAGGTGAGGTTCAGCAGGTTGAAGCCCGGCACGGCCGGCACCGGATCCAGACCGCAACCACCCCCCACGCCCAGGGCGCAGATCGGCGGCGGCCCCAGGAGGGGGGAAGGCGTGAAGCTCGTCAGGGAGTCGGAGACCAGCAGCGAGAGGGCGCCGACGGATGAGCCTGTGCCGCTGAGCTGGAGATTCCAGAGGGTGCTTCCCGGCGCCTGCTGCAGAACGTCGATGTTGACCGCAGCCGCGTGGCCCCGCGAAGCGAGCGCGAAAATCCCGAACGCGAAGAGCAGGGCGCCGATGCGAGCGCGCATGAGTCTCTCCTCGTTCCTTCGAATACGACGGAGCTCACCGCTCGGTCAAGGACAATCCGCGCTGATTCGCTAGGCCAGTCGCCCCGGCACGAACGGGTGACTCGACGACAGCCCGCCATCCACCGCAATCGCCTGCCCGTTCACGTAGCTCGCCTCGTCGCTGGCGAGGAACAGCGCCATGCGCGCGATCTCGATCGGCTGGCCCGCGCGCTTCAGAGGGTTCAGCTGCCCGATCTTCTTGTCCGAGCCCTTCGCGCGCGCCAGGTCGAACATGGGCTTGGTCATGCCCGTCTCGATCAGGCCCGGGCAGATCGCGTTCACGCGCACGCCGGTTCCCGCGAGCTGGTTCGCCGCAGTCTGCACCAGGCTGATGACCCCGGCCTTGCTCGCGCTGTACGGGCTGCCTCCGGCGCCGGAGCGAATCCCCGCGACCGACGCCGTGCACACGATCGAGCCGCCGCCCTTCTCGCGCATGACCGCCGCGCCGTATTTGATCGCGAGGAACGGGCCGATCAGGTTCACGCGCAGCACGTTCTGCCAGTCGGCCGCGGTCTGGTCGAAGAACGGCACGAGCCCGCCGCCGATGCCCGCGTTGGCGTAGACCACTTCGAGCCCGCCGAGCTCGCGCACGCAGGTCGCGACGAGCTCCTTCACCGCCGCCTCGTCCGCCGCGTCGACCCGGCGCGCGAGACAGCGCCCGCCCACCTTCTCGATCTCCGCGCGCGTCTCCTCCACGCCCTCGGCCAGATCGACCGCCAGCACCTGCGCGCCCTCGGCCGCGAACAAGATCGCGCTCGCGCGCCCGATCCCGCTCGCCGCGCCGGTCACGAGCGCGCGCTTCCCCGACAGCCTCATCGCTCTCCCCGTCTCAGTAGCCGCGTGTACGGTCCACCAGATTCCGCAGCTTCTCGCCGCGCTCGAGCCGCAGGACGTTGTCGACCGCCAGCTCCATCAGCCGCTGCATGTAGTTGGGCTCGAGACCGGCCATGTGCGGCGTCAGGATCGTGTTGGGCGCGGTCCAGATCGGGTCGCTCGCGGGCAGCGGCTCGTGCTCGAAGACGTCGAGCGCCGCACCGGCGAGCTTCCCCGAGCGCAGCCGCTCGAGCAGCGCGCGCTCGTCCACGATCCCGCCGCGCGCCAGGTTCACCAGGTAAGCGCTCGGCTTCATCCAGTCGAGCTCGCGCGCGCCGATCGAGCCGCGCGTCTCGGGGGTGAGCGGCAGGAGCACGACCACGAAGTCGCTCTCGCGCAGCACGCGCTCGGTGCCCTCCGGTCCGCCGAAGACGTGCTCGACGTGCGGCACGGGCTTGGGCTCGCGCTGCGTGCCGATCACGCGCATGTCGAAGGCGGCCGCCTTCTCGGCGACTGCCGCGCCGATCGCGCCCAGTCCGAGGATGCCCAGCGTGGCTCCGGCCAGCTTCGGCACGCCGTACATCTTCCAGAGCTGCGCCTGCTTCTGCTCGAGTGCGCGCGGGATCCGCTTGCAGAGCGCCAGCATCATGGCCAGCGCGAACTCGCTCATGTGCGAGTGCAGCCCGCGCGCGTTCGTCACCTGCACGGCCGGCGGCAGGTCCGGCGCGGGCAGGAGCGCGTCCACTCCCGCGCCCATCATCTGGATCAAGCGCAGCCGCCGGGCCCCGGCCCAGATCCCGCGCGGCGGCCGGAACGCCAGGAGCACCTCGACCTCGCCGATCCCGGCGCGGAGCTCGTCCTCGCTCGCCCACGAGACGATCTCGCGGCCGGGCAGCCCCGTGCGCAAGAGGCCGGCGACCCACTCGCCGAGGGCGGGCTCGAAGCCGTGGTGGACGTGGATCCTGGCGACGGGCGCGCTCATCGCGGCCATTGTGCCAGCTCGCCTGAGAATATTTTCGGACCTATGAAGGGCTTCACTGAAGGGCGGCCGCGGGCGGGTGATGCTCCGTGGTGTCGCAAGGGAGCGACACCAACGGAGGACGCCATGGGTCGAATCGAAGAGCTGGCAATCGCGGGTCTGACGGTCGCCGTGTTCGCACTCCTCTCCGGCGCCTGGTGGGTTACCGTCACGCACGCCTTCTGAGCTGGGCTTACCGGGCCACGTCGCGCGTGGCTGCGCGCGCCCGCGCCAGCGAGTCGAGGTCGCCGATGTCGAACCACGGCCCCGCGACCGGCTCGGCATGGACCGCGGTCCGCTGCGCCAGCCACGCGATGAAGTGCCCCGGCGCGTCGCGGTTCCCCCCCTCCGCGAGATAGCGGTCCAGCAGGCTCCAGGTGGAGGCCGGAAAGAAGTAGAGCGCGATCGCGGCCAGGTCGCTCTGGGGATCGGACGGCTTTTCGCGGAAGCGCACCACACGGCCCTCCGCGTCGAGCGTGACCTCACCGTAGTGCGAGGAGCCCGCATCGGCGGGCGCGCGCCGGAAGGCGATCTGAACCGTGCGCCGGCGGGCGAACGCGCGCGCGTGCGAGGTCAGGTCGAACAGCATCAGGTTGTCGCCCGCGGCGACCAGCGCATCGTGCCCCGCCAGCGGAATCTCGGTCGCCGCGAACGCCAGATCGCCAAGGGCGCCGAGTCGGTTGGACTCGTCGCTGGAGCCGTCGTCGAGCAGCCGGATTGCCACGGGCGAGCTCACGCGCTCGACCCAGACGGAGAGCTGGGCAGCGAAGCGGTGGTTGCCGACGACGATGACCTCGTCGACCCCTGGCAGTCCAGCCGTGCGCGCGAGCAGGTGCGAGAGGATGGGCGCGCCCGCCACTTCGAGCAGCGGCTTCGGGACGTCGCGGGTGAGCGGGTACATCCGCGTCGCATATCCCGCGCAGAGCAGCACGACCTTCACGCGCTGCCGCCGCGAGCCGGCAGGGCGATGCGCGCGGGCTGCGCGGCGTAGCCTGCCGCGGCATACGCTTCCGCGAGCCGCGGCCAGTCCGCCTCGTCGCGCAGCGCGCCGATCACGGCGCCGCCCGAGCCGCACATCTTGGCGGCAGCGCCGGCTTCGCGCGCCAGCGACACCAGCTCGCGATCGACCTCCGGAACCGGGTAGACGCGCGCTCGCAGCGCGAAGTTCTCATCGAACAGGAGAGCGAGCCCGGCCGAATCGCCGCGCTCGATGCAGCGGGTTCCCGAGTCGGCCAGCCGAGCGAGCTCGGCGACGACCGCACGCACTTCGGTGTCACCGCGCAGCCAGCGGGCGCGCACGTCGCCGTGCTGCCTCCGCGACGGCGCGCCGCCGCGCGGGTTCCAGGCCAGGAACAGCGGCGGCAGCCCGGACGGATCGAGCCGCCGGTACGAGGCGGCTGCGCGCGGCGGCGCGAAGTCCATCGCCAGCAGGCCCTCGTAGGCCTGGATCACGCGGTCCATCGGGCCGGCCGTGATCCCGAGCTCGTCGACCTCGCAGGCCAGGGCCGCCTCTGCGAGCTCGTCCGGCGGGAGCTCGAAGCCGAGCCAGTCGCCCAGCGCTCGAAGTGCCGCGATCACGATCGCGCTCGAGCCCGACAGCCCCACCTGGCGCGGGATGTCGGTCGCATAGCCGATCCGGAAGCGCAGCCGCGGATCGCTGGCCACCAGGTCGCGCAGCCCGTCGCGCAGCTCGACGGCTTTGCGCAGCGCGGCGCGCAGCAGCCGCACCCCGTCGTCGCACCCGTACGCGTCGAGCGCGTTCGCGGCCTCGCGCAGGCTCGGGTACTCGAGCCGGTCGTCTGCGCCGGGCGCGATCTCGAAGTGCTGGGCGGGCTCGATCGACACGACCGCACGGAAGTTCGCGAGCGCGAGCGCGACCACGCGCCCCTCGAAGAGATCGGACGGGTTTCCCAGCAGTCCCGCCCTCGCGTAAGCTTGCCGCTGCACCGTCAACACTCTGCGCGAGGCTATCAGACACCGTGCGACTCAAAGCGGGCGGCGGCCTCGAGCTCGTTGCGTCGGGGGACAGCACCTGGCGTGTCGCGTGGGAAGAGAGCGACTGGCTGGGGCCGCTGCGCGCGCGCGTGGCGCACGGCGGCGCGGTCGCGACGGAGCTCGCGGCGGGTGAGCGCTCGGCCGGGCGCGACGATCTCGGCGAGTTCGAGCGTCTCGAGCTCGCGATCGCGGGCGTCCCGCTGGCGGTGGCCGCGTCCGTGCGCGCCTATCGCGAGCGCCCGCTGCTCGTGTTCCGCATGGAGGCGCGCGAGGCGCTCACGGGCATCGCGACCGGCGCGATGGACGATCCGGCCGTGGCCTTTCCGTGCTTCGAGCCCGCCGCGCGCTCAGCCGGCGGCGCGCCCGCGGGGCTGCGCGGCTTCGGTCACCAGTACACGCAGTTCGCGCTGCCGACCGTCGCGAGCGGTGACCTGGCCGACTTCTGGATCGTGCCGATCGGCCGGAACCTCGCCATCGCGCAGCCGCTCTGGCTGGTCGCGCCCGACCTGCGCTCGCTCCTCCTGGCGCCACTCGACGCGTTCCACGAGCAGGTGATCACCGTGCCGCGCGGTCGCGAGAACGCGGAGCGCGGCGTGCGCTGCGGCTGGCACGGCGACCTCGAGCGGGTGCCCGCGGGCTTCGCCAGCGAGCTCGCGCTGTGGGCCGCTCCCGGCCCGCGTCGCGCGCTCGAAGCGCACGGGCGCGCCCTGCTCGAGCGACACCGAACGGTGAGGCCCTCGCGCTACGCGGACGCCGCCGTCGGCAAGCTCTCCTACTGGACGGACAACGGCGCGGCGTACTGGTATCGCAGCGAGCCCGACCTGTCGGTCTCCGAGACCTTGGAGCGCACGCTCGCCGGGCTGCGCGAGTCCGGAGTTCCGGTCGACGCGGTCGAGCTCGACTCGTGGTTCTATCCGCACCAGGTGCTGCGCGAGCTCAACCCCGGCGCGAAGGACGTCCCGCCGACGGGGATGATGCGCTGGGAGGCGCGGCCCGACATGCTGCCCGACGGCGTGCGCGCGCTGCGCCGCCGGCTCGGCGAGCCGCCGCTGATCCTGCACTCGCGCCACTACTCGAGCCGCTCGCCGTACTTCGAGCGCGAGCCCGCGTGGATCGACGGCGAGCGGGCGCACCCGCAGGGCGATGCGTTGGTCGAGCGGCTGTTCGCGCAGGCGGCGGCGTGGGGCGCGATCCAGGTGGAGCAGGACTGGCTCTCCGAGTCGTACCTCGGGGTCCGCGGCCTTCGCGCCGAGCCGGGTCGCGCGCGCGCCTGGCAAGAGGGGCTGGATCGCGCGGCGGCGAATCACGGCCTGTCGCTCCTGTGGTGCATGCCGACGCCGGCCGACTTCTTCCAGACCGTGACACTCTCGCGGGTCAACGCGATCCGCACGAGCGGCGACTACCGCTACATCATCGGCAACCAGGCGCTCTGGGCGTGGTTCCTGTACGGCAACGCGCTGGCGCGCGCGCTCGGCCTGTGGCCGTTCAAGGACGTGTTCCTGTCCCGCCGCGACGGCGCGGGCCTCGACGGCGATCCGCTCGCGGAGATCGAGGCGCTGCTCGCAGCACTTTCGGCGGGCCCGGTCGGCCTGGGCGATCGGCTCGGCCGCACGGACCCCGAGCTCGTGCTCCGCACCTGTCGCAGCGACGGCGTGCTGGTGAAGCCGGACGTCCCGCTCGCCGCGCTGGACCGCTGCTACCTCGGTCACGCGGCGCGCGACCCGATCCCGCTGCTGGGCGAGTGCTGGTCGGATCATCCGCTCGGGCGCACGAGCTACCTCGTGGCGGTGCACGCCTACCGCCGCGACGAGCCGCTGCGCTTCTCTGTGGCGCTCGTCGAGCTCGGCGATGCGGCGCCGCGCGGCCCGGTCGCCGCGCTCGACTGGCGCACCGGCCAGGTCGAGAGGCTCGAGCCCGATGCTGCGCTCGACTTCGAGCTCGCTCCGCGCGACTACGCCTTCCGGATCCTCGCGCCGCTCGCGCACGGCGAGCTCGCGGTGTTCGGCGACACCCGGCGGTTCGCGTGCGCCGGCGACCGCCGGATCCGCGAGCTCCGAGCGACCGCCAGCGGCGTCGCGCTGGACGTGCTGGGTGCACCGGGGGAGCGCGTATCGATCTCGGGTTGGTGCGCGCGCCCGCTCCGGGCTCGAGTTCCGGGGAGCGAGAGCGAGCTTCGCCGCGATCCCGCTTCAGGACGCTTCGAGCTTTCCGTCGAGATCCCGGACCGGGGCTGGCTGGCGATCGAGCTCGTCTGAGTCCGGATGGGGCGGAGCGCGAGGCCGCCCTCGCGCGGAGCCGCAAGCCGAAGGCGCGCAGCGAGGCGCAGCCGAGCGTACTCAATCAGACTGGGTGGACAGAGCGGCACTCTGCCCTTACCGTCCCGCCCCGCAATGCGTGCCCCCCGCAAAGACATCCGCAACCTCGCGATCATCGCGCACGTCGACCACGGCAAGACCACCTTGCTGGACGGACTCCTGCGCCAGACCGGCACCTTCCGGGTCAACCAGGAAGTGCAGGAGCGCGCGATGGACAGCGAGGACCTGGAGCGCGAGCGCGGGATCACGATCCACGCCAAGAGCACGGCGGTCGAGTACAACGGCGTGCGCATCCAGCTGGTCGACACTCCCGGCCACGCGGACTTCGGCGGCGAGGTCGAGCGGGTCATGGGCATGGTCGACGCGGTGCTGCTGCTGGTCGACGCGGTCGAGGGCGTGATGCCGCAGACGCGCTTCGTGCTGGGCAAGGCGCTCGCGCAGGGCCTGCGCCCGATCGTGGTCGTGAACAAGATCGACCGCCCGGAGCAGCGCGCGCACGAGGTCGTGAACGAGGTGTTCGACCTGCTCGTGGAGCTCGGCGCGGACGACCACCAGCTCGACTTCCCGATCGTCTACACGTCCGCGAAGCAGGGCACGGCCTCGCTCGAGGCGGACGGCCCGCGCAAGGACCTGCGCCCGCTGCTCGACCTGATCCTCGAGCAGGCGCCGCCGCCCGAGGTCGACGTCGACGGCCCGCTGCAGTTCCAGGCGGTGACGCTGGGCTGGGACGAGTTCGTCGGCCGGCTCGTGATCGGGCGGGTCGAGCGCGGCGTCCCTGAAGCGCGGCGCCACCGTCGTGCGCATTCCCGAGACGGGCGAGCCGCAGTCGTTCCGCGTGACCAAGCTGTTCGCGCCGCAGGGGCTCGAGCGCGTCGAGCGCGAGGTCGCGACCGGCGGGCGAGATCGCGATCATCGCCGGCGTCGACACGATCGAGATCGGCGACACGATCTGCGCGCCCGACGCGCTCGAGGCGCTGCCGCGGATCGCGATCGACCCGCCGACGGTCAGCGTGCGCTTCTCGGTGAACACCTCGCCCTTCGCCGGCCAGGAAGGCAAGTACGTCACCAGCCGCCAGATCGGCGACCGCCTGCGCCGCGAGGTCGCTCACCAACGTGTCGATCCGCATCGCCGGCGGCGAGCCGACCGACACGTTCGAGGTCTCGGGCCGCGGCGAGCTGCAGATCGCGGTGCTGATCGAGACCATGCGCCGCGAGGGCTTCGAGTTCGCCGTCTCGCAGCCGCAGATCATCGAGCGCACGATCGACCACAAGCGCTGCGAGCCGGTCGAGGACGTCGTCGCCGAGGTGCCGCAGGAGTCGACCGGCGCGGTGATGGAGAAGCTCGGCTCGCGCCGCGGGCGCCTCGTGCAGATGGAGAGCCGCGGCGCCCGCACGCTGCTCAACTTCATCGTGCCCGAGCCGCGGCCTGTTCGGCTACCGCACCGAGTTCCTCACCGACACGCGCGGCGAGGGAACCCTGTACCGCACCGTGCGCGGCTACGAGCCGTTCGCAGGCGAGCTCGAGGGGCGCGGGGTCGGCGCGATCGTCGCGACCGAGACCGGCCGCTCCACCTCGCACGCGATCTTCACCATCCAGGAACGCGCGACCATGTTCATCGGCAACGGCGAGTCGATCTACGAAGGCCAGGTCGTCGGCGAGAACCGCCGCCCGAAGGACATGAACGTGAACGTGTGTCGGGCGAAGAAGCTCACCAACGTGCGCAACACCGGCCACGACGAGGCCGAGATCCTGACTCCGCCGCGCCGCTTCACGATCGAGTCGGCGCTCGAGTGGATCGAGGCCGACGAGCTGCTCGAGGTCACGCCGAAGAGCCTGCGGCTGCGCAAGCGGCTGCTCCCGGCGAATCTGCGCAAGCGGCCGTAGGCGCTTCGCGCCTATCATGGGCGCCATGAGGGTCGCCCTGCGCGCAGTCCTGGCGCTCGTTGCGCTCGCGGCGCTCGCGGCGCTCGCGGTGATCGCCCATCTCGCGTTCATCGAGGTCGGACGCGAAGTCGTCACCTTGCGCACGCAGCGTGCCGACGGAACCTGGCAGAGCACGCGGCTCTGGGTCGTCGACGACGACGGTGCGGCTTGGCTTCACAGCGCCGGCGCGGAGTGGGCCAAACGGTTCGAGGGCGATCCGATCGTCGAGCTCGAGCGGGGAGGCAAGATCTCGAAGTACCGGGCGCACCCGGTCCCCAGCCCGCATCCGCGCATCGATGCCCTGCTGCGCGAGAAGTACGGCATCGCCGACCGCTGGGTGCGGTTCGTCGCGCCAGACGGCGATCAGGTGTTGGTCGTGCGATTGGATCCAGCTTGAGGTACCGCGGCGAGCTCAGGCCGAACTTCGGGATCGGCCGCTGGTGCGGCAGGTTCCCTCGCAGCAGGTACGCGATCTCCTCGGGGGTCGACTCGCGGCCGAGAACTCGGTTCCGGTGCGGGTGGCGGCCGAAGCTCCGGATGACTTCGCGAACGATCACGGGCTTCTCGGCCTGGAACTCGTAGAGCGCCTTCAGGTGCTCGGGCGCTTCGCGCCAGACGTTCCGCGCGAGCGCGACGGCGAGATCGAGTCGCTCCAGGTGATCGGGACCTTCGCAGTGGCCGAGCGGGATGATGCAGAAGGTCTTCTCCCAAGGCGTCGCGAGCGCATCGTAGTGGCCGTTGGCCAGGCCTTCGCGAACCAAGGCAACCGCCTTCGAATCCTGCGCGAATGCGCGCGGCGAGTCGGCGAAGACGCTGCGCGAGAACTGATCGAGCACCACGATCAGCGCGAGGCGCCCGCGCGGTGTGCCGGCCCACGCATCACACTCTCCTAGCGCCGCGCGTTGGGTGACCTCCGCGAAGCGCGCGGCGATGGACTCGTTCGCGCCGCCGCGCATGCGCCAGGCCCAGTACTCACGGTGCGTTTCGATGTCCTTGCCGGCGTCTGCCGGGAACCAGAACTCCAGAACCGCGTCGCGTTCGTTCATGATGCCCTCATGGTCCGAGCGCCGACGACGCATCGCTATGACCGGCTTCACAGCCGATCCGCTCGCCGCGTCGCAGTGAGGCCTTCGGCCGGGAGCCTTACCAGCGCGCGGCGCGGCCGCGAACATCGACGTGGACGAACGGGCCGTGCGCGTCGGTCGCCCGATACGCGCTCGCGCCGCCCACGGTCCAGTCCTCGGCGGGCTCGCGGTCCAGCGCGTCGGCCAGCGCGTACAGAACCGCCGAGTCGTGCTGGTCGATCACGCCGTTTCCGTCCAGGTCGTCCATCGCGCCGTCGCCGTCGGAGTCGATGAACACGTCGGCGCCCGCGCCCCACAGGTGGCGACTGAACAAGGTGGTGTTGCCGATCGCGCGGTGGTACGCGGGGGTGCGGTAGCCGCTCATCACCTTCAGCGTGGGCGCGTTCAGGCCGGCGGCGCGCGCGCTCTCGAGCAGCGCCTCGAGCTTCGCGGGCAGGCGCGGATCGAGAACCAGGTATTTCGGATAGCCGCCCGACTCCTTGCACAGGAAGTCGCCGAGCCGGAAGTGCGGCGACACCGGCGTGTCGCGGTTCGCCGCGGTCACCTCGATGAACCCGGAGGGCGGCGGGCTGTTCGGATCGTTCGTCGGGTAGCGGCCGATCGCGTAGCCGTTCAGCGCGACGGCGCGCACCCGCGCGCGCGGCACCTCGATGAACACGTTGAGCTCGATCGCCTCGTGCGCGTCGAGCGTGCGGATCTCGAGCCTGCGCAGCCCCGGCCGCTGGTCGGCGCGGAAGCGCACGTGGTTCGCGCCGCGGCGCTCGAGCCCGCGCATGTCCGACACACGGATCGGCAGCAGCCCGCCCGTGCGATCGAGCGCAGTGAGGTCGAGCGTCTCACCAGGGAGGAGCGACGCGATCTGGACCCGCAGCCGCGACGCGACGCCGCCGCTGCGGAGCGCGAAGTCGGCGCGCGTGGCGCTCGGCTCGGCGAAGCGCGGCCCGGGAGAGCTGCTCCAGGCGAGCGTGCCCGCCGAGAGCAGGACTACTGCGAGCTTTGCGAGCGCCGTCGGTTGCGTGCGCACGCCCGAAGGGTGTACGAGTACCGCGCGCCGGGCAAGCGGGGTTCGGAGAGTCCGGGCGCGGGCCGGAGGTTGGATGCGGAAGCTGCGGCAGCTCTGCGTGTCGCTGTTGTTCATCACCGCGTGCCGGTCACCCAACCTAGTGCCGGCGCCGGCGCTGCCCAGTCCAGGCGAGATGCTGCGCGAGCGCGTCGAGGGCGTGCGCGACGACCCCGCGGCCGTCGTGCACGGCGAGTCGGTCGCCGCGCGGCGCGCGCTGGCCGAGCTGTACGCGAATCGCGGCTTCACGCCGGCCTGGACGTCGGCCGGTGCGCGCGTCGAGCTGCTGCGCGCGATCCGCGACTCCGCGCTCGACGGCCTCGATCCCCAGGACTACCACCTCTCCGCGCTCGAGCAGCTCTACACACAGACCCAGGCGCCCGGCGTGCCCGAGGGTCTCCGGCTCGACTACGACATCTTGCAGACCGACGCGCTCGCGCGACTGCTGTACCACCTGTCGTCGGGCAAGCTCGACCCGACCGAGCTCACGCCGCACTGGGACTTCAACCGCGAGTCAAACCGCGTCCCGCCCGCGCAATTCGTGCAGTCGGTGATCGACGCGCCGTCGCTCTACGCGGCGATCGAGCGCACGAAGCCGCAGCACCAGCTGTACCGCACGCTGCGCGCCCAGCTCGCGAGCTACCGCGAGCTGCGCGCGCGCGGCGGCTGGTCGCCGATCGCCGACGGACCCACGCTGAAGCCCGGCGCGCGCGATCGACGCGTGGTCGCGCTGCGCGAGCGGCTCGTTGCGACCGGCGAGCTCCTGCCCGCGCCGGATAAGGCCGCACGGATCTTCGACGACTCCGTCGAGGCGGCCGTGCGCGCGTTCCAGAGCGCGAACGGACTCGACGCCGACGGCGCGGTCGGCGCCGGCACGCTCGCGGTGCTGAACCTCCCGGTCGACGCGCGCATCGCGCAGATCGAGGTGAACCTCGAGCGCGGGCGCTGGCTGCTCAACGATCTCGACCCGACCTTCGTCGTGATCAACGTCGCGGGCTTCCGCGCGTACTACCTGCGCGACAGCGAGGTGGTCTGGTCCGGGCGCGTCCAGGTCGGCAAGCCGTACCGGCAGACGCCGATGTTCCGCTCGGCGATCAGCTACCTGGTGTTGAATCCGACCTGGACCGTTCCGCCGACGATCCTCGAGAACGACGTCCTGCCGGCCGTGAAGCGCGACGCAGGCTATCTCGCGCAGCACCACCTGCGCGTGGTCGACTCACAGGGCCGGCCGATCACGACGCCCATCCACTGGGCCGACGTGACGGCGGACGGGTTCCCCTATCTGCTGCGCGAGGACGCCGGCGCGGACAACCCGCTCGGCCGGGTGAAGTTCATGTTCCCGAACGAGTTCTCGGTCTACCTGCACGACACGCCGAACCAGGCGCTGTTCGAGAAGAGCGAGCGCACCTTCAGCTCGGGCTGCATCCGGGTCGAGAACGCGCTCGAGCTCGCGGCGCTCCTGCTCGAAGGCCAGGAGGGCTGGGACGCGGCGGCACTCGTTAGCGCGCTCGCGACGGGGGAGACGCGCACCGTGAACCTGCAGCACCGGGTGCCGATCCTGGTCTTCTACTGGACTGCCTGGGTCGACCGCGACGGCGTGCCGCAGTTCCGCGGCGACGTGTACGGGCTCGACGCCAGGGTCGAGGCCGGGCTCGCCACGCCGTTCCGGGCGGACGGCGAATAGCGCGGACGCCATCTCGCGGTACTGTGAACGAACGTGGATCGACCGCGGACGCGCTACGCGAAGAGCAATGACATCAGCATTGCCTACCAGGTCATGGGAGAGGGGCCTCTCGACCTGATCGTGGTTCCCGGTTGGATGTCGAATCTCGACATGCACTGGGGGCTGCTCGGCTACGAGGCGTGGGTTCGGCGGCTGACATCGTTCTGTCGGCTGATCGTCTTCGACAAGCGCGGCAGTGGCCTCTCGGACCGCGACGTCGGCGATTCGACCCTCGAGGAACGCATGGACGATCTCCGCGCCGTACTCGACGCGGTGGGATCCGAGCGTGTCGCGCTCTTCGGTTTTTCGGAGGGCGGCTCCCTCGCGATGTTGTTCGCGGCCAGCTACCCGGAGCGCGCCCGCGCCCTCGTCCTGTTCGGGGCCTTTCCGAGGGCCTCCGAAGCACCCGACTTTCCCGAAGGAAGACTTTTGTCGGCGCGCATCCGCGAGCTCGAGCGAATTGCCAAGGGGGAGTGGGGAGAGGGGCGTACGCTTGGACTCGTCTCGCCTTCGCTGGCGCACGTGCCAGCAGCCGTGGAATTCATCGGGCGCTTCGAACGTGCGTCGCTCAGCCCGCGAGCGGCACTCACCCATCTCATGTGGGTCTCGGAGATCGATACCCGAAGCGTCGCCCGCAGCCTGCACCTGCCCACGCTCGTAGGGCATCGCACGGACGACCGCCTGATCCCGGCCGCCGGCGGTCGCTGGCTCGGCCGCAACATCCCCGGGGCGCGCTTCCTCGAGCTGCCAGGCAACGATCACGCGCCGTGGTCCGGCGACATCCAGCCGTTTGCGGGAGAGCTCGAGGAGTTCTTGACCGGCTCTCGCGGTGAGGCCGAGCTCGATCGTGTCCTCGCGACCGTGCTGTTCACGGATATCGTGGCTTCGACCGAGCGCGCCGTGAACCTCGGGGACCGCGATTGGCAGGAGCTGCTCCGCCGCCATCACCAGCTCGTCCGTGAGGAGCTGCGCCGCTACCGCGGCGTGGAACAGGACACGGCGGGCGACGGTTTCTTCGCTGCGTTCGACGGCCCCGCGCGCGCGGTTCGCTGCGCGCAGCGAATCTGCGAGGTGGTCGGCGAGCTGGGGCTCGAGGTACGAGCCGGCGTCCACACCGGCGAGTGTGAGCGAGCCCACGGAAAGATGGGCGGCATCGCCGTCCACATTGGCGCACGGGTCATGGCGCAGGCTCGGCCCGGCGAGGTGCTCGTCTCGGCCACAGTGAGAGATCTCGTTTCCGGCTCGGGTCTCAGCTTCGCTGAACGCGGCTCACACACGCTCAAGGGCATTCCCGGGGAATGGAAGCTGTATGCCGTGGCGTAGCTTGGCCTTGGCAGCCTCACTCTGCGGCTGCTTCGTGACCCGCGCGCCTTCGCTGCCGGCGATCGAGCCGCGCGTGAGCCCCGCCATCCGCATCTTCCTGGTCGTGGATCCGCACCAGCCCCAACCGGGCCCTCGGGGCTCGAGCTTCGGAGGCTGGTGGGACAGCGCGTCCTTCGCCGCGTTCCTCGAGTGGTCCGGCTTCAAGCCGTGGGTCGTGCAGAGCATCGCGGAGGTCCCGCCGGACCAGCCGTTCATCGAGAACGTGACCTGGAAGTCTCCGAATGGGTGTCAGGGCATGAACCCGTCGGAAGTGCTGACCCTGCTCACGGTCGGAGTCATTCCCGGCCTCACGTGCCAGCAGGAAGGCCGCGCGTTCGACTTCCGCCGCTCGCGCGACGCCCCTATCCTGCACATCGATACGGTCAACTCGCGGACCGTCTGGGTCGGCTGGCTCGTCGGGCCGCTGGCCTTCTTTCCCGAGTACGGGATCACGGGATCGAGCATCGATGAGGACGAGTATCAGCGGCTTGCCATCCGCGCGGCGCTGCTCGACGCCTTGAACGAGCCCGGGACGCCCTAGCGCGAGCTCACCACGCGTCCTTCGAACACCGTCTCGAGCACCTGCGTCTCGCTGATCTCTTCCGGCGCGATCTCGAACAGGTTGCGATCGAGCACGATCAGGTCGGCGCTCTTGCCGGGCTCGATGCTGCCCGTCTCGCGCTCGAGGCGCAGGGCGCTCGCGCCGTTGCGCGTGAAGATCGCAAGCGCGTCGGCGAGCGGGATCGCCTGCTCGGGCGCGAGCGCGCCCGGCTCCTTCCCGTAGGGATCGCGGCGGGTCACCATGGCCTCGATTCCCGGCCAGGGGCTCGGCGACGGCACCACCGACGGCCAGTCGGAGCCGTAGACCATCAGCACCCCCGCGTCGCGCATCGACTTGATCGGCCAGAAGTGATTCGCCCGCTCGCGTCCGATCACCTCCGCCATCATCTGCACGAGCGGCGAGGGATACCAGAGGATGGGCGACAGCTCCGCGATCGCGCCGAGCGGCGCGAAGCGCGCGATGTCCTCGGGGCTGGCGAGCTCCGCGTGCGCGATCTCGTGGCGCAGGCCGGAGTCGCCGTTCGCCTTCCGCGCCGCGGCGATCGCGTCGAGGCCGGCGCGCAGCGCCGCGTCGCCGGTGGCGTGCATCTTCACCGTGAGGCCGAGCGCGTCGAGCCGCACGAGCGCGGCGTCGAGGTCCGCCGGCGAGTGCTGGAGCTCGCCCTTGAAGCCGGAGGCGTGCTTCGGGTCGGGCGGGTAGGGCTCGAGCAGCGCCGCCGTCCGCGTCGGCGGAATGCCGTCGACGAAGATCTTCGCGAATCCGGTGCGCACGTGCGGCGTCTCGTCGTCGCGCCAGTGCTCGAGGTTGCGCGCCTCGTCGGCGTCGGACTCGGTCCAGGTCGCGTGCCACGGGCGGCTGGTCGCGACCCGCATGTCGAGCTGGCCGGCGCGGTCGAGCGCGGCGTAGGCCGTCACCGCATGGCCGTCGGCGAGCGCGTCCTTCATCGCGGTGACGCCGAGCGCGTTCATCTTCGCGACCGCCCAGCGGATCGCCGCCTGGTACTGCTCGGGCGTGCGCAGCGGCAGGCGCTTCATCGCGCCGTACGCGGCGTTGTCGATCAGGATCCCCGAGGGCGCGCCGCCCTTCTCGCGCAGGATCACGCCGCCGCTCGGGTCCGGGGTCTTCGCGTCGATCCCGAGCAGCGCGAGCGCGCGCGAGTTGACCCAGGCGTTGTGGTACGTGGAGTCGATCAGGAACACGGGGTGATCCGGCGCCGCCGCGTCGAGCCGCGCGCGCGTGGGCGGCCGATCGGTCTCGAGCGTCTCCGCCGCCCACTGCCCGCCGCGGATCCACTCGCCCTTCGGCGTCTTCGCGGCGCAGGCGCGGATGCGCTCGAGGATCGCGTCGAGCGGAGTCGTGAAGGGGAAGCTGCACTCGACCAGCGCCTGGAAGCCGCCGTCGACCGGATGCGCGTGCACGTCGTGGATTCCGGGCAGGACCATGCGCCCCTGGAGCTCGACCACGCGCGTCTTCGGACCGACGAACGGCGCGATCTCCCCGTTGCTGCCGACCGCGACGAAGCGCCCGTTCGCGATCGCGACCGCCTCGGCCCAGGAGCGCTCGGCGTCGACCGTGTAGATGCGCCCGCCGCGGTACACCGCGTCGGCGGGGCTCTGGGTGACCCGCTCGGCAGCGCACGCGGCCGCGGTCATGATCAGCACGGCGAGCAGCGTCCTCATCGCGTGTCACTCTTCCTTGGCAGCCGTCGGCGGCGGGCTCGGTTGGGCGGTCGAGAGCGGCTCGTAGCGCGAACCAGTGACGACGATGTCCGCGCTCGCGCGAACGGAGACCGTGACCGGCTCGCCCAGCTTCGACGCGGCTCCCTTCTCGACGTCGCGGACCTCGGCCGGCGTCGGCACGCGGGGGCCGACGACCTCCGCGCGGACCGTCCAGCCGCGCCCCGCCGGGACGGCATCGATCGCGGTGACGAAGAGATCTGGCCGAGCCTGGATTCCCGCGCGAACGGCCTCTTCGACCGCTCGCCCTCGCGCGCGCGTTGCCTCGTCCTCGCTGCCCAGGTGCGCGGCGCCGAACAGGATGCGCCCCTTGCTCGTGAAGTCCGCGAGAGTCGACCCGCCGCACGACCACGCGCAGGTGCGGATCGGCGAGGCGCTCGCGGAGCATGGTCTCGAATCGGGCTACACCGTCGGGCGACGGATCGCGCGGCATCTGGATCGAGACGACGAGCGTCGGTCCCGAGGGCATGTCGACGAGGTCGGTGTTGATCAGGTCGATGTCGGGGCGCGTGGCGGCGACCTCGCGCGCCACCTGCTCGGCCTGCTGCAGGAGGCGCATCTCGGGAGACAGCGGCGCCTCGGTGACCTTTCCGTTCAAGCCGAGGTAGGGGCGCAGGTTCGTGGATCCCGTCGCGGTCACGTCCTTGGTCAGCTGGCAGCGCACGAAGAGCCGCACCGGTTCGCCGAGCTGCTCGCTCAGGGCGTCCTGCATCTGCTTCACGCGCTCGGGCGGAACCACGCGCGGAGTGCGCACGGTCGACAGCACCTCGACGCCGTCCCCGCTGCGATCGAAGTCGACGCCGACGAGCGCGGTGCTGGGCTCGTTTGCGAGCTCGCGATCGAGCGTCTCGCTGATCGTGCGCTGGGTTCGGAGATCGCGAACCGACGTGACCAGGTACTGCGTGAGCAGGCCCGTCACCAGCAGCAGGCCGACCGCCGCCACGGAGAACCGCCGGGCCAGACCGCCGAGCGATCCGATCTCGGCGCGACTCACGAATCCGGCGAAGACGAACATCACGCCGGCAACGGCCAGGATCGCGAGCACGTTCGCGAAGAAGAGAACGAAGGCGCCCCAGGCGCCCTGGTAGGCGCCGAGCGCGAGACAGAGCCCGATCGCCGCGATCGGCGGATTCAGCGCGGTCGCGATCGCGACACCGGGAAGGGCCGGGCTGACCCGCTCGTCGATCATCGCGAGCGCGCCCGCGGTGCCCGCGAGCGCGGCCACCATCAGATCGATCAGCGTGGGCCGGGTCTGGGCGAGCAGCCCGGGTGTGACGTCGAGCGAGAACGGCAGCGAGCCGAGCAGGAAGCAGAGCGCAACCCCGACCAGCGCGCCGCCGAACTCCGCGATCAACGCGATCCGCAGCAGCCGCAGGTCGCCGCGGGTGAGCCCGAGCGCGACGCCGAAGATCGGGGTCATCAGCGGCGCGACGACGTTCGCGCCGATCAGCGTCGCGTCGCTGTCGATGATCAGCGCGAAGCCGGCGATCAGCTCGGAGATCCCGAGCAACGCGTAGTAGATCGAGCGTCGGCTGGGATCCCTCGAGGATGTCGGCGAGGACGGTGGCTCGGCGTTCCGGAGACGCTTGGCCGAGCTCGCGAATCGCGCGCAGCCCGGACTCGACCCACGACTCCAGACGCGGCAACCGGGAGGGCCCGGCAGGGTTGGCCATCGAGATGCTCCGATCTCAGTAGGGGTCGAAGATCGACTTCTCACGCGGCTTGGCCGGCGGCTCTTCGGTGGCCGGTGGCTCTTCGGTGGGCTGCGGCTCGCTCTCAACGGGGGGCTCCTCCTGCGCGGAGGGTTGCTCCGGCCGCGGGGGCCGGCGGCGGTGCGACGACTGGCTTCTTCGTCACCGGAAGTCGCTCGATCAGCTGGCGCTCGCGCACCCACCCGGAACGCCCGCTCTTCTCCGACGTCACGTAGGCGAACCCCCCTTCGACCCGATAGCTGAGAACCCCCTCGTACAAGGCCAGCTTGCCGACGACCTCCGACGACTCGTCCGGGTTCCGATATAGCGCCACACCGGCGGCAGCCGAATAGCGTGCCTGCGGCTTCTGCCCGGCCTGCCCGTCGGCCGAACCGAACCAGCCGCCCACTGTCTCCTGAGCCGATCGCACGGCCGCGCAGCCGGAGAGCATCAGGCCGAGCCCGCCGATCGCGATCCAGGAAGCGAGTGTTCGTGCCATCTGACGACACGATGGTGGATCAGGCCGCGCGGCATGTCGACCGAGCGAATTGGCCGCGCCGAGGTAAGCTCGCGGCGAAGGAGACGTCGATGAGAATGTTGGCCGCGTTCGCGCTCGGCGCGATCCTCGCGGCGGGTGCCGTTGCGGCAGAGCCGCCTTGCCCGACGGCCTCGAAGTTCGGACCGAACGACCAGATCGGGAACCTGAACCTGATCACGCCCGAGAAACGGATCGCCGCCGCGAAGCTCGTGACGAAGGGCAAGGCCTACCGGCTCGGCATCGAGACGAACAAAAACACGCCGGCATACGCGCCGCGCACCTTCGCGCTCACCGTCCTCTCACCGGGCCAGCAGGCGGGCACGACGCTCGGGCCGACCAAGACGACCTACAACGACGACATCATCATGGGCTGGGTCGGCACGGGCTCGCAGCTCGACGGCTTCGGGCACCTGGGCATCGACAACGTCTATTTCAACTGCAACAAGGCGGTCGACTTCGTCGCGGCGGACGGCCTGAAGAAGCTCGGCATCGAGACGGTGCCGGCGATCGCCACCCGCGGCGTGCTGATCGACATGGCCGGGTATCTCGGCACCGACGTGATCAAGGAAGGGACCGTGTTCGGCCGGGCCGAGATCGAAGGCGCGCTGAAGAAGCAGGGAGTCGCGGCGATCGAGAAGGGCGACGTCGTGCTCTTCCACACCGGCTGGACCCGCCTGATCGGGAAGGACGACAAGCGCTACGTCTCGAGCGAGCCCGGGCTCGGCCGCGAAGGTGCCGAGTATCTCGCCTCCCTCGGAGTCGCCATGGTCGGCGCCGACACCTGGGGAGTGGAGCCGATCCCGGCCGAGAAGGGCGCCGGCACCTTCGAGGTCCACCAGATCCTGCTCGCGCGGAACGGGATCTACATCCTCGAGAACATGAACACGGACGAAATGGTGACGGACCAAGCCTGGGAGTTCCTGTTCACGCTCGGCCCGGCGCGCGTCACCGGAGCGGTTCAGGCGATCATCAACCCGATCGCGATCCGCTAGTGAAGACCTGACCCGGCACTGCGCTCGCGAGCCGACTCAGCTCGCGAGCGCGAGGCGGGTTACTTGTTCTTCGGCTCGACCTTGATCGCCACTGCCTCGGTGTAGGTGATCTGGACCTCGTCACCGGGCTTCAGCGTCTTCAGCCTCTCCTGGATGTCGGGGCGCTTCACCTTCACGGTCTCGGTGTTCCCCTTCGGCCCGGTGAGCGTCACCGAGTTCGTCGCCAGGTCGATCTTTTCGATCTTGAGCACCGCGCTGTGTTGTACGGCGCTCATGAGCTCGCCGCCGCCCTGCTTGGACGAGGAGGCGGACACCGGGGCCGGCGCTTCGCCGGGCTTCAGGATCTGGACTGCGATCGAGACCGCATAGGTGGTCGTGAGGGTGTCGCCGACCTTGAGCTTCTCCAGGTTCGCGACGCTCTCCGGCACGACGATGCTCGCCATCTTGCCGTCTTCACCCTTCAGTTCCACGGTGCGCGTCTTCAGATCGATGGACGTGACCGTCGCAGTCACCGTGACGGAATCGCCGGCCTCGGCCGCAGCGAAGGCGCGTCCGCCGGACAACAGCACGAGACCTAGAGCGAGGGACAGGACGAAAGTGCGCAGTGACATGGCAGTACTCCTGTGGAGGTTGAATCGGCTCCCATCAGAACAGATCTCGCCTCCCGGGCCAAGTGGATACTGGGCTGCGTGTTAGGCTCGGCCCGATGGGCTGGCGCGCGCGATCGTCGAATCTCGCCCTGGTCTTCGCGACGCTCGCATACGGCGGAGCCTTCGCGGAGGAGCGCGAGCCCGACCTCCGCGCGGAAGCGCAGCGCTGCGCGTCGGCCATGCTCGCCAAGGATCCCGACGTCGCGATTCCGTGCATGAACCCGCGTCTCATCGCCGCGCTCGGTGGTGTCGACGCCGCAAAGCAGACCCTGGCGCGCAAGCGCAAGCAGATGGACGAGAGCGGCGCCGCGTTCGAAGGAGTCATCGTCGGCAACCCGGCGCGCAGCGTCACCGTGAACGGGCGCGAGTTCGCACTGATCCCCGAGGAGCTCCGGATTCGCGTGAAGGAAGGGACGGTCCGCCAGAACGCGTACATGCTCGCCGTTCGCGAACCGGGCTCGACGACGTGGACGTTCTTCGATACGGCGCCGGCCCAGCCGCAGGCGCTCGCGAAGCTCTTCCCGGACACGACGGCCGCGGAATTCGAGAAGATCGCGATTCCGCCGCGCGAGCCGCCCGTGCTGGAGAAATAGACTTCAGCGCACGGGAAGCGCCGCGATCTCCTCGAGGACCTTCCCCAGGATGCTGAAGTGGCCGAGCTCCGGGACCACGCGCAGCTTCGCGCCCGGCACGATCGCGGCGGTATGGTGCGCCTGCGCGACCGGGACGATCGAGTCCCTCTCGCCGTGCAGCACCGTGACGGGGCAGCGGACTCTGTTCACGTCGAAGCTGCCCCAGCCCGGGCCGTCGGCGAGGCGATCGTCGACGTAGGCCTGCACGCCGTTCGCGAACATCTCCGGGAAGGCCTTCAGCATTCCGCTCATGAACGCGGGGTCGCTCAAGCAGCGCCTGGTCTGCGGGCGGCAGCGTGCTGGGTCCCGCCGCGGACGAGAACATCTTGCTGCCGTCCGCGCCGAAGGTCTCGGTGACGAGCGCGATCGCGGCGTTGCGGTCCGGTGCGTTCCAGACGTCGCCGGTGCCGGACTCCGTCATCATCGCCTTGCCCTCGGCCCAGCGCATGTCGGTGAGCGCACAGCAGGCGACCACGCCGAGTACCCGCTCGGGCGCGTTCGCGGCGAGCGCGAGCGAGTAAGCCCCGCCCGTCGAGCAGCCGACCGCGACGAAGCGCTCGATCCCCAGGTGGTCGGCGACGGCCAGCCCGTCCGGGACCCAGTCCGCGATCGAGCGCCCCGGCAAGAGGGAGGACCTGCCGTAGCCCGGCCGATCGATGCCGACGATGCGGAGCCCCGCATCCGACGCGATCGGCCCGAGGTTCATCGCCTCGAGCCGGCTCCCGGGTCCGCCGTGGCACCACAGCACCGCCGTCTGACCCGGCCGACCGAAATCCGCGTAGCCCACCCGCCGCCCGTCGCGGAGTACGATCTCGCCTTCGTTCATACGCGCGAGCCTAGCACCGCTGCGGGGGAGGCGCGGCCGCGCTGGAGGTTCCATGAGCGGGCTGCGCCGATTCCGGGTATCGCTGGTGTGCGCGCTCGCATGGCTGGCCGCGGGCCCTGCGTTCGCGGAGCCGCCCAACGCACCCAGCGAAGCGTTGCGGGAGCGCGTGGAGCGCGTTCGCGACGATCCCGCGGCGCTCGTCCACGGTCGCTCGATCGCCGCGCGCCGTGCCATTCCCGAGCTGTACGCGAATCGCGGGTTCGCTCCCGCCTGGACCTCGCCCGCGGCGCGCGAGCAGCTGCTGCGCGCGGTACGCGACTCGGCCGCCGACGGACTCGACCCCGAGGACTACAACCTGTCCGCGCTCGAGCAGCTCGCCGCCGCGACTGCGCAGCCCGGCGCATCCGAGGACCTCTGGCTCGACTACGACCTGCTGCAGACCGATGCGCTCGCGCGCCTCCTCTATCACCTCGTGTTCGGCAAGCTCGATCCGCGCGAGATGACTCCGCACTGGAACTTCCAACGCGACGTCCACCGCGGCGAGCCCGCCGCCTACCTGCAGTCGGTGATCGACGCGCCGTCGCTCTACGACCAGATCGAACGCGAGAAGCCGCAGAACGAGATGTACCGACGCCTGCGCGCCGAGCTCGCCCGCTACCGCGCGCTGCGCGAGCGCGGCGGCTGGGCATCCATCCCGGCCGGACCGACGCTCAAGTCCGGCACCCGCGACCCTCGCGTCCCCGCGCTGCGCGCGCGCCTCGCGGCGACCGGCGAGCTCGCGCCCGAGCCGGCGGAAACCGACGCGCTCATCTACGACGACTCGCTGCTCGCGGCGGTGCGCGCCTTCCAGACGGCGCACGGGATCGACGCCGACGGAACGGTGGGCGCCGGGACGTTGGCCGCGCTGAACCGCCCCGTCGACGACCGCATCGTTTCGATCGAGGTGAACCTCGAACGCGGCCGCTGGCTGCTCCACGACCTCGACCCGACGTTCGTCGTCGTGAACGTCGCCGGCTTCCGCGTGTACTACCTGCGCGACGGCGCGCTCGCCTGGTCCGCGCGCGTGCAGGTCGGCAAGCCGTTCCGCCAGACGCCCATCTTCCGCTCCACGATCCAGTACCTGGTCCTGAACCCGACCTGGACCGTGCCGCCGGGGATCTTCGCGAACGACATCCTGCCCGCGGTGAAGCGCGACCCCGGCTATCTCGCGAAGCGCGGGCTCCGCGTCGTCGACGGGAAGGGCGAGCCGGTCACCGCACCGATCGACTGGGCTGCCGTCACGCCGCGCAGCTTCCCCTACATGCTTCAGCAGGGACCGGGACCGGACAACGCCCTAGGCCGCGTGAAGTTCATGTTCCCGAACGAGTACTCGGTGTACCTGCACGACACCCCGAGCCAGGCGCTGTTCGAGAAGAGCGAGCGCGCGTTCAGCTCCGGCTGCATCCGGGTCGAGAACGCGCTCGAGCTCGCCGGGCTGCTTCTCGACGGACAGGCGGATTGGAACGCCGCGGCGATCGCGAGCGCCGTCGAGGCCGGCACCACGCGCACGGTGACACTGCAGCGCAAAGTTCCGGTTCTGCTCACGTACTGGACCGCATGGGTGGACCGCGACGGCGTGCTGAACTTCCGCAGCGACGTCTATGGGCTCGACGCCAAGGTGCGAGCGGCGCTCGAGCAGCCCTTCCGGGTCCACCGCATCCCCGCGCAGTCGGGCCAGCAGACGCGCTGAGTCAGCGGCACAGGCTCGCGCAGGGAACCCCGTCGCCGTTCCCGTCGAGACTGGTGACTCCGCACTTCCGCAGGTAGAAACGCGCCTCGGCGCAGCTCTTCATCTCGCGGCAGGAGTGCTTTTCACCGCATTTGAACGAGGCCTTCTCGGGGTGTCGCCAGTCCCAAGGGGGAACGGGGTCTGCGAGCCCCCAGAGACCCCGATGCGCCGCGCGCGCCTCGGACTCGAGCGCGATCAGCTTTGGATCGTGCGTGTACCTGAGGAAGACCCACGCCGCACCGGCGCGCACCAGCTCGGCGTTCACATCGAGCCCACCAACGGAGATGCGGGCGACGGTCCGGCCCCAGTCGTCCCGGTCGGTCGGCTCGACCCGCACCTCTCGCCCCTTCACCAACTCTGCCAGCTCTGCGCGCGCGCGATCGCCGTACGGCTGGTCGCCTTCGGGGCAGTCGATCCCGAACAGCCGAACGCGGACCTCGAGCGACTGCTCGCGAGACACGACCAGCGTGTCGCCGTCCACGATCGACTTCACGCGCGCCGTGAACGGCGGCTCCGGAGAAGCCGCGAGCAGGGCGCAGGCGAGCGCGAGCGCTACGGCGCGGTGACGGCCGCGCACGTCGGGTCTATGCCGGGCAGGTACGGGACCGGCGCGAGCGCGCGCGCGATCACGGTGACGTCGCGCACCGTGCACTGGGTGGTCCCGCGATGACGCTGCACTTGGTCAGGCCCCGTCATCGTAGCCCATGCGGGGGCTGCCTCGGGCTAGGTCACGTCCAGATCGGTGAGCGCGGGAGGGGTCGTCCAGACCTCTTCCTCGGCGCTGTAGCTTCCGC
This sequence comes from uncultured delta proteobacterium, assembly GCA_963707945.1. Lineage (GTDB taxonomy): Bacteria > Myxococcota_A > UBA9160 > SZUA-336 > SZUA-336 > VGRW01. The sequence continues at coordinate 2,134,687 of CAVPRM010000002.1, read as the reverse complement.
CGCGGCGGATCGCACACGACCAGCACAGGACTCCCTGCTCGCCGAACGTGTACGACCGCGAGCCGTCCGGGTCGATCAGCGTCCCGCAGTCGGCGCAAGACGAGGCCAGGTCGGCCTCCTCGGCCCCCAGATCTCGATTCGTCATCTCGATTCCTCCATTCGGTCACAGGGTGTCGTCGGAAAGCGATCGGTCAACTCGCGCTGCGGCAAATCGCCTCGGCCGGTAGAGTGCGCCACACTCCCACGAAGGTTCCGTCGAGTAGCTGGACCTGCGCCGAGGCGTGCAGCTTGCACCATCGGCTCGCATGCAGAGCGGCGAGACGAGCGATCTCGAGCTCGCACGCGTCGTGCTCGAGGCCGCGCGCGAGCTCGCGGTGGAGCTGCATCCGCACCGGCGGCGTTCGCTCCGGGTTTCGCTCGAAAGCTCGCTCGACCGCGACTTTGGCCTCGACTCGCTCGGGCGGGTCGAGCTGCTCGTGCGCCTCGAGCGCGCGCTGCACGTGCGTCTGCCCGAGTCGCTCCTCGCCGACGCGGGGACGCCCCGCGATCTGGTGGTCGGCGTGCTCGCGGCCCGTAGCGCGGGCGCCGCACCGCCGGACCTGCGGGTGCGCAATCTGCTGCTCGGACCGGCCGCTGCCGCGCCCGATGAAGCGGGCACGCTCATCGAGGTGCTCGACTGGCACTGTCGCGAGCACCCGGAGCGGACTCACATCGTGCTCGAGCGCGAGGGCGCGGACGTCGAGCTTTCCTACGCCGGACTTCGCGACGGGGCGGCCGAGATCGCCGGCGGGCTGCGCGCGCGCGGCGTCGAGCCGGGCCAGTCAGTCGCGATCATGCTGCCGACCGGCTCCGACTTCTTCGTCGCGTTCTTCGGCGTGATCTGGGCGGGCGCGGTCCCCGTGCCGATCTACCCGCCGTTCCGCGCGGCGCAGCTCGAGGATCACCTGCGCCGTCAGGCGGGGATCCTCGCCAACGCGGACGCGCGCCTGCTCGTCGTTCCCGGCGAAGCGCACGCCGTCGCGGAGCTGCTCCGCGCTCAGGTGAGCGGGCTGCGCGTCGAGACCGTCGCGGCGCTCGCCGGGCAGGGGCGCTGCGGCGAGAGTCCGCATCCGGCACGCAGCGCCGACACCGCACTGCTGCAGTACACGTCCGGGAGCACGGGCCGGCCGAAGGGCGTGGTCCTGTCGCACGCCAATCTGCTGGCGAACATCCGCGCGATGGGCGAGGCGCTCGAAGTCACTTCGAGAGACGTGTTCGTCAGCTGGCTCCCCCTCTACCACGACATGGGCTTGATCGGCGCCTGGCTCGGGTCGCTCTATCACTCCGTGCCCGCGGCGATCTCCCCGCCGCTTCGTTTCCTGTCGCGGCCCGAGTCGTGGCTCTGGGCGATCCACCGTCGGCGCGGCACGATCTCCGCGGCGCCGAACTTCGCGTACGAGCTGTGTGTGCGGCGGATCGACGACGCGTCGCTCGCGGGACTCGACCTGTCGAGCTGGCGTCTCGCGGTGAACGGCTCAGAGCCGGTGAGTCCCGAGACGCTGCGCCGCTTCGCCGAACGCTTCGCGAAGTACGGCTTCCGCCGCGAAGCGCTGATGCCCGTATACGGGCTGGCGGAGTGCGCCGTCGGGCTCGCGTTTCCCCCGGTCGACCGCGGGCCGTCGATCGACCGCATCTCGCGCGCCGGGCTCGCGCGCTCCGGCGTGGCCCGGCCGGCCGGAGCCGACGCTGCCGACGCGATCGAGCTGCCGAGCTGCGGCAGCCCGCTGCCCGGCCACGAGATCCGGATCGTCGACAGCGCGGGTCGCGAGGTTGGCGAGCGCTGCGAAGGGCGGCTGCAGTTCCGCGGACCGTCGACGACCCGCGGCTACTTCCGCAACGAGCCGAAGACGCGCGAGTTGTTCTCGGGCGACTGGCTCGAGTCGGGCGACCTCGCCTATCTCGCGGGCGGCGAGGTCCACGTCACGGGGCGGACCAAGGACCTGATCATCCGCGCGGGGCGGAACATCTATCCGCACGAGCTCGAGGACGCGGTCGGCGACCTGCCCGGGATCCGGAAGGGCTGCGTCGCCGTGTTCGGCAGCTTCGACCCGGAGACCCGCACCGAGCGCGTCGTCGTCCTGGCCGAGACGCGCGAGACCGACCCGGGCGCGCGGGACGTGCTGCGGCGCCGCATCGACGAGATCGCGGTGCTCCTGCTCGAGATGCCCGCGGACGACGTGGTGCTGGCGCCGCCGCATACGGTCCTGAAGACCTCGAGTGGAAAGATCCGGCGCTCGGCGTGCCGCGAGCTCTACGAGCAGGGGAGGCTACGCGCGCGCCCGCGGCCGCTGGCGCTGCAGATCGCGCGGCTGGCCGCCACGGGGGCGCTCGAGCGCGCGCGTACCACCTGGCGACGCGCGCGCTCTCTCGCCTACGCGACGGTGTGGTGGGCGCTGCTCGTCTCGCTCGGCGCGCTCGCCGGGCCGCTGGTCGTCGCGCTGCCGCGCCGCTCGTGGCGCTGGGCCGTCCTGCACCACACGAGCCGCGCGTTCCTGCGGCTCACGGGGACACCGCTGCGTGTCGAGGGCGCGGGGAACCTGGTCGAGCGCGGCGGGGCGGTCCTGGTCGCGAATCACGCGAGCTACCTCGACGGCCTCGTGCTCGCCGCAGCGCTGCGCCGCCCGGCGCGCTTCGTGGCGAAGCGCGAGCTGGATCGCCAGCTCTTGGCGGGGACGTTTCTGCGCCGGCTCGATACGCTCTTCGTCGAGCGCTTCGAGTTCGAGCGCGGCGTGTCGGACGCCCAGCGAGCCGCGGCAGCCGTGGGCGAGGGCGATCTCGTGGTCTTCTTTCCGGAAGGGACGTTCCACCGCGAACCCGGCCTGCGGCCGTTCCATTTGGGCGCGTTCGTCGCGGCGGCCCGGGCTGCGGCGCCGGTGGTTCCCATGGCGCTGCACGGGACGCGCTCCGTCCTGCGCGGCGATCAGTGGTTCGCCCGCCGGGGTAGGATCGAGCTGCGAATCGGCGAGCCGTTCTGGGCGAAGGGCCCGGACTGGGCGAGCGCTCTGGATCTGCGCGATCGAGCCCACGCGTGGATCCTCGCGGCCGGCGGCGGGGCCGGGTCGCGGAAGCCGGAAGCTTGAGCTCCCCCGCGCCCCGCGCCTCGCTCTCGAACGCGGAGATCGCCGACGCGCTGCTGCGCATCGCGGATCTGCTCGAGGTCCAGGACGCCGACGAATTCCGCGTGCGCGCCTACCGGCGCGGCGCGGAGCGGGCGATCGCGACGCCGGAGCCGCTCGCGGCGCTCTACGCGCGCGGGGGCGCCGCGGCGCTCGACGCGCTGCCCGAGATCGGCAAGACGCTGGCGAGCGTGATCGCCGAGCTGATTCGCAGCGGCCACTCGTCGCTGCTCGAGCGGCTGCTCGGCCAGGTCTCGCCCGAGGACCGCTTCACCACCGTCGCGGGGATCGGCGAGGAGCTGGCCAAGCGGGTGCACGCGGAGCTCGGCATCGAGTCGCTCGAGGAGCTCGAGATCTCCGCGCACGACGGCCGGCTCGCGAACGTGCCGGGCTTCGGCGCGCGCCGCGTGCGCGCGGTCCAGCAGGCGCTGGCCGGGATGCTCGGCCGCGAGTCGGCGCGCCGCGGCAAGGCGCTGGTCGCGCGGCGCGCGCCGCCCGCGGAGCTTCCCGACGTCGCGACACTGCTCGACGTCGACCGCGAGTACCTCGAGAAGGCTCTCGCCGGCAAGCTCCGCACGATCGCGCCGCGCCGCTTCAACCCCGAGAAGAAGGCCTGGCTCCCGGTGCTGCACACCCAGCGCGCGCCGTGGAGCTTCACGGCGCTGTTCTCCAACACCGCGCGGGCGCATCAGCTGGGCACGACCGGCGACTGGGTCGTGATCTTCTTCGAGCGCGACGGGCGCGAGGGCCAGTGCACGGTCGTCACCGAGCACACCGGCCCCGCGGCCGGCAAGCGGGTGGTGCGAGGACGCGAGCACGAGCGCCTGTCCTGAGCCGAGTCACGCAGAACTTCCGCATGACCGCGCGATCCTGACCTATACTCGGGCGATGAGTCGCTCAGCAGCCGTCCTCGTCGCGGTCGTTTCCTGCCTCGCCCTGTCAGGCTGCTCGCGCAGCCGCGCCCCCGCGCCGGAGCCACACGTCGCGGACCCGACCTCGCAGCGCAAGGTCGCATCCGGCGAGCTCGTCGGCTTCGCCGAGAAGAACGGCAAGACGCAGACCTGGCTCGGCATCCCGTTCGCGGCGCCGCCGACGGGCGAGCTGCGCTGGCGCGCGCCGCAGCCGCCGGCCAAGTGGGCCGGCGTGCGCGATGCGCTGAAGCTCGGCTCGGCGTGTCCCCAGCTCGCGGGCATACTCAGTGACACGCCCGATGCGAAGCCCGGCACGGTGGTCGGGAACGAGGACTGCCTGTACCTGAACGTGTACGCGCCGAGCGGCTCGGCGGGCGAAGTCGCGAAGCGGAAGCTCCCCGTCATGGTCTGGTTCCACGGCGGCGGGAACAGCGTCGGTCACGCCGGCGGCTACGATGGCAGCGAGCTCGCGGCTCGCTACGGCGTCGTGGTCGTCACCACCAACTACCGGCTCGGTCCGTTCGGCTGGTTCCGCCAGGCGGCGCTGATCGAGCACGCGAAGGGCGACGAGGCGTCGGGCAACTGGGGCACGCTCGACCTGATCCGCTCGCTCGAGTGGGTGCGCGAGAATGCGGCGGCCTTCGGCGGCGATCCGAAGAACGTGACGATCTTCGGCGAGTCTGCGGGCGGCACCGACGTGTACAGCCTGCTCGTCTCGAAGCGCGCCGAGGGGCTGTTCCAGCGCGCGATCTCGCAGAGCGGCGGCTTTGGCTCGCACAGCCTCGCCGAGGCGGAGAACCCGACCGACGCCGAGCAGCCGGGCAAGCCGAACTCGTCGGCGGAGGCGACGCCCCGGATCCTCTTCGCGGGGTTCGACCGCGACAAGGCGCTGGCCCAGCTGAAGGCGCTCCCGCCCGCGGAGGTCGCCCTGCGGCTGCGCGCCGCAACCCCCGAGCAGATCTTCGCCGCGTACACCGCGAACGACTCGGAGGGCTTCGGCGGCATGATCGACATCCCGGCCGTCCTGCGCGACGGCCACACGCTTCCGGTCGAGGACCCGGTGAAGCTGCTGGCCGAGGGCCGCTACAACCGGGTTCCGGTGATCCTCGGAACGAACCGCGACGAGATCAAGCTGTTCATCTTCCGCGACCCGAAGCTGGTGCGCTGGTGGTTCGGGATCCTGCCCGCGTTCAAGGACGAGAACGCGTACCAGGCGACGTCGGACTACGCGGCCCTGAACTGGAAGATGGGCGGGGTCGACGCCCCGGCGGCGTCGATGCGCAAGGCGCAGGGCCCGAGCGTCTACGTGTACCGCTTCGACTGGGACGAGGAGCCGAAGTTCCTGTGGAGCGACTTCGGGAAGCTCCTGGGCGCGGCACATGGAATGGAGATCCCGTTCGTGTTCCACCACTTCGAGGGCGGCTTCGCGCGCCTCTTCACCGACGCGAACAAGGCCGGCCGCGAAGAGGTCGCCGACGCGATGTCCTCCTACTGGGCGAACTTCGCCTGGACCGGCGCGCCGGGTAAAGGGCGTGATGGAAAGCTCCCCGAGTGGAAGCCCGTGGATCTCGCGGATGGGGGCGACAAGCAGATCGTCTTCGACACGGCCGCGGGCGGGGGCGTGCGCATGGACGCGCACACGATAACCAAGCCCGAGCTGCTCGCGCAGTTCGCCAGCGACCCGCGCATGGACGACACCCTTCGCTGCGAGATCTTCAAGGGGATGGTCGAGCACGAGGGATTTGTCGCCGCGGACGCCAAGGCCGCGGGAGTGGAGCACTGTCTCGCAGAGGTGGCGGCGCGCTAGCGCCCCGGCAGCCCCGCGACGAACCGCATCGCGAAGTCGGTCAGCTCGCGCGGGATGAACGGCTGCGTGGCGATCGTCGCCAGCGCGTCGAGCCCGACGATGTAGCGCTGGCGCGGCCGGCGGCTCTCGATCGCGGAGGTGATCGTGCGCGCGACTACGTCCGCGGACGGCGCGACGCGCTCCATCAGCTCGAGCATCCCGCGCATGCGGTCGTAGGCCGTGGCGTAGGGCGAGCCGCGCCGGCCCGCGAGCGTCTCGGTCCGCGCGCGCGACTTCTCGCCGATGGAGGTCTTGAAGAAGCCGGGCTCGATGATCACCACGCGCACGCCGAAGCCCGACACCTCGACCCGCAGCACGTCGGAGAGCGCCTCGAGCCCGAACTTCGACGCGTGGTACCAGCCGTTCAGCGGCAGCACCGACGCGCGGCCCGCGACCGACGACACCATCACGATGCGGCCGTCGCCGCGCCGGCGCATGCCCGGCAGCGCGCAGGCCGACACGACCGCCGGTGCGACCAGGTTCACGTCGAGCTGCGCCTTCGCTTGCGCGGCGGTCACCTCCTCGACCGCGCCCGTCTCGGAGTAGCCGGCGTTGTTCACCACCGCGTAGAAGTCCGGAAGGTCCTTCCAGGCATCGACCACGGCCGCGTGATCGGAGACGTCGAGCACGAGCGCGTGCACGCGGCGCGCGAGCTTGCGCTCCTTCGCGGCCTCGCGCAGCGCATCGGCCTTCGCGTCGCCGCGTACCGTGCCGTACACGGTCCAGTCGCGCTCCGCGAGCCGCAGCGCGGTCGCGAGGCCGATGCCGGAGTTGGCGCCGGTGACGAGAACGGGTCCGGGGCGCGAGGTCGTCATGGGAGGTCTCCTCTAGTACTCTGGGGCGGGGGCGCGGGAGCGAGGCGGAACGGGAGTCGGCGATGCAACAGCTCAGCGGCCTCGACGCAAGCTTCCTCTACATGGAGACCGGCGCGCAATTCGGCCACGTCGGGTCGCTCACGCTCTACGACGCGCGCGAGGCGCACGAGGGCTCGCTCTACCTCGCGCTTCGCCGCACCATGCCCGAGCGGCTGCACCTGCTCCCGCCATTCCGCCGCCGCATCGTCGAGGTCCCGTTCGGCCTCGACCACCCGTATTGGATCGAGGACCCGAACTTCGACCTCGACTTCCACATGCGACACATTGCGGTGCCGCCCCCGGGCACCAGCGAACAGCTCGCCGAGCTGGTCTCGCACCTGCATGCCTCGCCGCTCGACCGAACCCGGCCGCTCTGGCAGCTCTGGGTGATCGAGGGGCTCGAGACCGGGCAGACGGCGCTCTACATCAAGGTGCACCACTGCACGATCGACGGCGTGTCGGGAGTCGAGATGACTTCCACCGTGCTCGACCGCACCCGCGAAGCCGGACCCGCTTCGCAGCCGCACGAGCGCTGGAAGCCCGAGCCGATTCCTGGTGACGGGGAGATGTTCGCGCGCGGTCTCGCGGGGCTCGCGCTGCAGCCGGGCAAGGCCGTGCGCTTCGCGATCCGCACCGCGCGCGATCTGCCCGGCATGGCGCCGCTGCTCGCGCCCGTCGCCGAAGCGATGGGGCTCGGCCGGCTGCCCTGGCCGCTCGGCCCGCGGCGGACCGAGCAGGTCGACGCGCCGCGCCTGCCGCAGATCGCCGCGCCGCACACCTCGTTCAACCGCTCGATCACGCCGCACCGCCGCTTCGCGTTCATCACGCTCTCGCTTTCCGAGGCGCGGCGCGTGCGCAAGGCGTTCGGAACGACACTCAACGACGTCGTGATGGCGCTCTGCGCGGGCGCGCTGCGCCGCTACCTGGAAGAGCGCGGCGAGCTTCCCGACGAGGCGCTGGTCGCGTCGGTGCCGGTCTCCGTGCGCTCCGAGTCGGAGAAGGCGACCTACTCGAACCGGGTGACGGCCGTGATGGCCGAGCTCGCGACCGACGAGCCCGACCCGGTGAAGCGGCTGCGCCGCATCCACGAGGCGATGCGCTCCGCGAAGCAGATGCAGGAGGCGATTCCCGCCACGCTCTTGCAGGACTTCACCCAGTTCGCGACGCCCGCCTTGTTCGCCCAAGCGGCCCGGATCGCGGCGCGGCTGCGCATCGCCGACCGCATGCGACCGCCGTTCAACCTGATCATCTCCAACGTCCCCGGCCCGCGCGAGCCGCTCTACTGTGGCGGAGCGCAGATGCGCACGTATTATCCCGTCTCGGCCGTGGCGGAGGGGCAGGGCCTGAACATCACCGTGCAGAGCTACCTGGATCAGCTCGACTTCGGCGTCATCACCTGTCGCGAGCTGGTGTCGGATCCCTGGAAGATCGCGCGCTACCTCGGCGAGGCGCTGGAAGAGCTCGTGAAGCTGGCCGGACGCGAGGCGCAGTGAACCGACTGTCGGTCGCACGTCCGCTCGCCTTCCTCGCGCTCGAGGGACAACGCGCCTTCGCCGAGTGGCTGTCGTACTTCCCCGCAGCGCGGTTGCTCGAGCGCGCGCCGCGCGGCGACGGCCATCCCGTCCTGGTGTTGCCGGGCTTCATGGCGTCCGACGACTCGACCGGCATCCTGCGCCGCTACCTCAAGCGCCTGGGCTACGCGTCGCACCCGTGGCTGCTCGGCCGCAACCTGGGCGCGCCGAACTTCGTGCGCGAGCGCCTGGTCGACCGCGCCGCGGAGCTCTACTCGCGCTACGAGAAGAAGATCTCGATCGTGGGCTGGAGCCTCGGAGGAATCTACGCGCGCGAGATCGCCAAGCTCATGCCGGGCCGCGTGCGCCAGGTGATCACGCTGGGCAGTCCGTTCGGCGACGTCTCGCGCCCGACCTCCTTCTCGCGCTGGTTCGAGTACGCCTCGGGCCGCGACCTCGCGAGCGAGATGCCCGAGCAGGTCGAGCGCATCCGCAGGGCGCCGCCGGTTCCCTCGACGGCCATCTACAGCAAGAGCGACGGCATCACGCACTGGCGGAACTGCCGCGAGGACGACGGCCCGCAGCGCGAGAACATCGAGGTCACGGGCAGCCACTGCGGCCTCGGCTGGAACCCGCTCGTGCTCTGGGCGATCGCGGATCGGCTCGGGCAGAAGGAAGACGACTGGCAGCCGTTCAGGCGCGACGGCTGGCGCGCCTACCTATACCAATAGCCAGGGGCAGCGCTCGACGTCTCCGTTCTAAACTGGCCGCCGAACCCAAGGAGGCTCGCTCGATGAGAGCTCTGCAGTCATTTCTCGCGGCCGCGTTGCTGCTCGCCGCGGCCACGGCGCACGCCCAGGCCAAGAAGCCGAACATCCTGATCCTCTGGGGCGACGACATCGGCTACTGGAACGTCAGCGCCTACAACCAGGGGATGATGGGCTACAAGACGCCCAACATCGATCGCATCGCCAAAGAGGGCGCGCTGTTCACCGACTGGTACGGGCAGCAGAGCTGCACGGCCGGCCGCTCCACCTTCATCACCGGTCAGTCGCCGTTCCGCACCGGCCTGCTCAAGGTCGGTCTGCCGGGTGCGAAGGAAGGCCTCCAGAAGGAGGACGTGACGATCGCCGATCTCCTGAAGGCGCAGGGCTACGCGACGGGCCAGTTCGGCAAGAACCACCTCGGCGATCGCGACGAGCACCTGCCCACGATGCACGGCTTCGACGAGTTCATGGGGTCGCTCTACCACCTGAACGCGGAGGACGAGCCGGAGCACCCCGACTACTTCAAGGATCCGGAGCTGCAGAAGAGGTTCGGGACGCGCGGCGTGCTCCACACCTGGGCGCAGCCCGGGGGCACGCAGAAGATCGAGAGCACCGGACCGCTCACCAAGAAGCGCATGGAGACGATCGACGCCGAGATCACCAAGGAAGCGATCCGCTTCATGAAGGATGCCAAGGCGGCCAACAAGCCGTTCTACGTGTGGTGGAACGCGACGCGCATGCACATCTGGACCCGGCTCTCGCCCGAGTCGCAGGGCAAGACGGGACTGGGCGTGTACCCCGACGGCATGGTCGAGCACGACGCGCAGGTGGGCGAGATGCTGAAGGCGCTCGACGATCTCGGCCTCGCGAACGACACCATCGTCATGTACTCGACCGACAACGGCGCGGAGAAGTTCACCTGGCCCGACGGTGGTCAGTCGCCGTTCCGCGGCGAGAAGAACACCAACTGGGAGGGCGGCTACCGCGTGCCGTGCGCGATCCGCTGGCCCGGAGTGATCAGGCCGGGCACGGTGCTGAACGACATCTTCGGGCACGAGGACATGCTGCCCACCTTGGTGGCGGCGGCCGGCGATCCGAACGTGAAGGAGAAGCTGCTCAAGGGCATGAGCGTCGGCGGCAAGACCTTCAAGAACCACCTCGACGGCTACGACATCCGCGACACGCTCGCCGGCAAGGCGCCTGAGCCCGCGCAAGGAGTTCTTCTACTTCAACGACGACGGCTCGCTCGTCGCGGTCCGCTACAACCAGTGGAAGGTCGTCTTCGCCGAGCAGCGCGCGCACGGGATGAACGTCTGGCAGGACCCGTTCGTGCCGCTGCGGCTGCCGAAGCTCTTCAACCTGCGCTCCGACCCGTTCGAGACCGCCGACGAGGAGGGCATGGACTACGAGCGGTGGCGAGTCGAGCACGTCTTCCTGCTGGTCCCGACGCAGCAGCTCGTCGGCCAGTTCCTGGCGACCTTCAAGGAGTACCCGCCGCGCCAGAAGCCCGGCAGCTTCTCGATCGACCAGGTGCTCGAGCAGCTCTCCGGCGGGATCACGCACTGATTCGACCGCGACGGCTGGCGCGCCCACCTGCCAGCTCATGCGCGGCGCGCTCGAGCGCGGCGGGCCAGTCCGAGTCGTCGGTCGCGATCCGCGCGCGCTCGGCGGCCGGCCAGTCGTCGACCGGCTCGAAGCTCGCGGCGCTGGCTTCGAGGAGCGCGGGCCCCGCGTCGGACGGATCGCTCGCCGCGCGCTCGCGCTCGGCGAGCCGCGCCAGGGTCTCCTCGCGGCCGCACACCGTCTCGACGAGTCGCGTCGGCACGCCGTGCAGCGCTCCCCAGCGGCGCAGCTCGTTGCGAAAGCGCGCCCGCGCGAACGTCGCGTCGAGGATCGCGACCCGCCCGGACAGCACCACCGGCGCGGCGCGCTCGAGCAGCCCGGCGTACACCGCGTCGCTACGCTCGTCGGTGTAGAGCTCGGCGTGCCCGCGCGCGGTCGGCTCGAGCCCGGCCTGGCGCTTGCGCACCCGGTCCGACGCGATCACGGCACCGCCGGTCGCGTCGGCGAGCGCCTGTGCGGCGGTGCTCTTGCCGCTGCCGACGATGCCCGCCATCGCGACGACGGCGCCCGGCGGAGCGACCTCGAGCGCGCCGGCGACGAGGGCGAGATGTCTCTCGGCGCTCTGAGCCGCGCGCGCGCGCTGCTCGGCCGCGAGCGCCTCGTCCTCCGTCGCCAGCCCTGCGACCTTCGCGCGCACCGCTGCGCGGTAGGCGATGAAGAGGTCGACCACGCCGTACAGGTCGAAATCGTCGCGGAGCTCCGCGTACCGGCGCAGGAAGCGCTCGCCGAGATCGCGCCGGTCGCGGTACTCGAGATCCATGGCCAGGAACGCGACCTCGGAGGCCGCGTCGATCTGGCGGTAGTCGTCGCGGAACTCCAGGCAGTCGATCGCGACCGGCGGCGCCTCCTCGCGCTCGAACCAGACGTGCTGCAGGTGCAGGTCGCCGTGGCCGTCGACGATGCGACCGGCCCGGCGCCGGGTCTCGAGCCTGCCCGCACAGTGCACGAGTCGCGCGAGCGCGCGAGCCCGCAGCTGCGCCGCGCGCTCGCGCAACGCTCCGGCCTCGAGCGCCTCGAGGCTCTCGAGCAGCGGCCCGCGCACCCGCGCTTGCCACTCGGCGGCGGGAAACGGCGCGGGGGCGCCGAGCCCCGCGCGGTCGTGGAGCGCGGCGATCAGGCGCGCGATCGCGTCGACGTGCGCCCCCTGGAGCGCACCGCGCTCCAGGAGCGAGAGCATGTCGCGGCCCGCCGGGAGCCGGCGCATGACCACGCAGTGCTCGGCCGTTCCGGCGAGAGACTCGGACGGCGGCGCGAGCACCGCCGTCTCCTCGTCGACGCGCACCGCCGCGACGCCGAGATAGACGTCCGGCGCGAGGCGGCGGTTCAGGCGCACCTCGCGCAGCGAGTCCTCGTTCCGCGCGGCGCGCGTGCCGAAGTCGACGAAGGCGAAGCGCGCCGCCTTGTGCAGCTTGTAGACGCGGTCGCGGGTGAGGAACACGTGGGAGAGGTGGGTCTGCACGTGCTCGACCCCCAGCGCCGCGCTCGGATCGTCCGGATAGGCGCCGGCCCGTGCGAGCGCAGCCGGAAGGCGCGGATCGAGCGGCTCGGCGGGCGGCGGTCCGGCGGTCACGGCGAATAGCATGTCTCAAAACGCGGCCCGGCGTTATGCTCCGGGGTGTGCGTGCGGTCGGCCGGAGAGGGGCGGCGCTAGCCGCGGCGCTTGCGTTCGCGCAAGCCTCGTTTGCCGCCGAGCCGAAGCTCGCGCCGATCCTCGGGCCCGCGCAGAGCGCGCTGCCGCGCGCGGCGGCGCGGACCTCGCCGGCGCCCGAGGTCGCGCAGAAGCTGGCGGACTTCGCGCGCAGCGCCGTGCTCCGGCTGAACGCGCAGAAGCAGGCGGTTGCGACCGAGCGGACGCTCGGGCCGGACGCCCGGCAGGCGCTGCGCCGGCTCTTTCGCGCGCGCGGATCGAAGCTCCGCGTGCACCTGCGCCCGGGGGCCGGCACGCCGCGGGCGCTCGAGGGCGAGATGCTCGAGCCCGCGGCCGGCGGCGGCGCGGGCGGCGCGGCGGATCTCGAGACGGCGCTGCGCTTGTTGCGCCGCGAGCGCGCCCTCTATCAGTTGGCAGATCCCGACGCGGAGCTCGCGCTCGAACGCACGGAGCCCGACCCGACGGGCCGCCGCCACCTGCGCTTCGTGCAGCGCTACGCGGGCCTGCGCGTCTGGCCGGCCGAGCTGCTCGTCCACCTGGACGCCGGCGGCGACGCCTATCTCGTCGACGGCGCGTCGGTTCCGACGCCGAGCGGTGTCGCGCTCGAGCCGAGCCTCGACGCCGCGGCGGCGATCGCGCTCGCCCGCACCGCGCTGCGCGCGCCGCTCGGGCGCGCGGTGGCCGAGCCGGAGCTCCTGATCTATGCGCCGGGAACGCGCGCGCCTCGCCTCGCCTGGCGGATCGAGCTCGACGCGGGCCTGCTCGCCTGGTGGAACGCCTTCGTCGACGCCGAGACCGGGGAGCTCCTGCTCGCCGAGAACCGCGTCCACTCCGCGAACGTCGCGGGCTCGGGCATCGACCTGTTCGGGCTCGCCAAGCCCCTCAACGTCTGGAGCGAGGCGGGCGTCTTCTATCTGGTCGACACCAGCAAGTTCATGTACGACCCGACCTCGGACCCGCCGGCGCCCGCGACCACGCGCGGCGGGATCAGCGTGCTCGACGCGCAGAACCAGCCGCCGACCGACAACCCCACGACGATCCCGCCGCTGTTCCAGATCACCTCGGCGAGCGCGAGCTCGTGGGGCGTGCCGGCAGGCGTCTCGGCGGCGTACGGTCTCGGGAAGACCTACGACCACTACCTGGCGACCCACGCGCGGAACTCGATCGACGGCGCGGGCGGCTCGATCCTCGGCGTGGTCCGGCTCGGCGTCGGCTACCAGAACGCGTTCTGGCACGGCGGCGTGGGCGCCATGTTCTTCGGCGACGGCCTGCCGTTCGCGCGCGCGCTCGACGTCGTCGGTCACGAGCTCACTCACGGCGTGGTCGACGCCACGGCGCGACTCACCTACCAGGATCAGTCGGGCGCGGCGAACGAGGCGTTCGCCGACATCATCGGCGAGATGGTCGAGGCGGACGCGAAGGGCGCGCCGGACTGGCTCCTCGGCGCCGACCTGGGCGTGGTCATCCGCAACATGCAGAACCCGGCGGCGCTCGCTACCGGCTGCGGCGTTCCGTATCCCGACCGCATGAGCCGATTCCTGCTGCCCGAGAGCCCGTCGTGCGGGCTCGACGTCCAGGCCGACTCCGGCGGCGTGCACCTCAACAGCGGGATCCTGAACCGCGCCTTCTATCTGCTGGCCGCCGGGCTGCCCGGAGCGATCGGCCGGCTCGACGCCGAGCGCGTGTTCTACCGGGCGCTCGCGCTGCACCTGACCTCCAACGCGCAGTTCGTCGACGTGCGCCTGGCCGCGGTGGCGTCCGCGCAGGAGCTGTTCGGCGCGGGCTCGAACCAGGCGCTGCGAACCGCCGAGGCGTTCGACACCGTCGAGATCTACGACGGCGCGGGAACGGGCCAGGGCGCGCCGCTGCCGCCGGTGGCCGCGCCCGACTCCACGTTGTTCGTGCGCTTCGAGAGCTCGCTCTCGACGCAGTTCCTGTGGCGGCGCGAGACGGCGCTCGGCGATCCCACCGGCGGCAAGCCGCTCAGCTTCTACGACGTCGGCTGGAAGGCCTCCTCGGTCACGCGCGACGGCTCCGTCGCGTGGTTCGTCGACTCGATCGACGACGCCTGTGCGATCGAGACCGACGCGGACACGGTCGCGTTCCCGGCGCAGCAGGAGGTCTGCGCCGGTCTCGCCGGGTTCATCGCCTCGCTCGCCGTCTCGCCCGACGGCAACACCCTCGCGGTCGTCCTGCAGGATCCCGTGCCCACGAACTCGGTGGTCGTGATCGATCTCGTGTTCGGAACCAGCGCGGAGTACACGCTCGACGCGCCGACCCGCGACTCGTCGCCCGCCTCGACCCTCCTCTTCCCCGACGTGCTGCGCTTCACCGCGACCGGCTCGCGCCTGATCTTCGACGCGCTGAACGCGCTGCCACTGCCCGGCGGCGGCAGCCAGCAGAGCTGGAGCATCTACTCGCTCGAGCTCGCGACCGGCGACGTGCACGACGTCGTGCCGCCGCTCTTCGATGCGACCTTCGACTTCCCCGCGCTCGGGCAGACCAGCGACGACTTTATCGCGTTCGACGCGCTCGACACGACGACCAACGTCTCGACCGTCTACACCGGGAACCTCGTGACGGGCGACGTCGCGGCGATCGACACGGTGGCGGGCTTCGAGGGCGTGCCGAGCTTTACGGGCGACGACCTCGCGCTCGTCTACGCGCAGCCCGCGGCGAACGCGACGGGCGCGTCGCTCTTCCGCCGACCGCTCGCCGCCAACCACCTGAACCCCGCGGGGCCGCGCGCGAGCTGGCTCGCGAACGGCTATTTCGGCGCGATCTACCGGCGCGGCGCGTTCGCGGGGCCGCCCCCGGATGTGGACCTGGACGGGATCGGCGACGCGGTCGACAACTGCCGCTACGAGGCGAACCCCGCGCAGACCAACGCGACACCGAACGGGATCGGCGACGCCTGTGAGTGCGGCGATCTCGGCACGAACGGCCAGGTCGACGACGGGGAGGTGACGCTCCTGCGCAGCTGGCTCGCGCGGGCACCGGGCCCGGTTCCGGCGCTCCAGCGCTGCAGCGTGCGCGGGGGGATCGAGTGCGACGTGGTCGACTACGCGGTGCTCCGCCGCGCGCGCCAGTCGCTGGCGCCGGGCATCGCCGAGGTCTGCGCGGCCGCGTCACCGCTCTAGGCCGGCCGCGTCGCCGCGCTTCTCCCGCTCCAGGCGATCGTCGCCAGCAGACCGGCCAGCAGAACGAGGGACGCGCCGGCGGTGCCGAGGTTCAGACCGCCGTGCGCGGTCGGCTTCGTGAGCACGTCGCCGAAGGTGGCGCCGAACGGGCGAGTCAGCACGAACGCGACCCAGAACAGGAGCACCTTCGACACCGACGTCGCGTAGTGCGCGGCCAGGACGAGCGCGAGCAGGCCGGCAATCAGCATCGCGCTGCCAGCGAAGCCCAGGCCGGAGTCGTCGGCGAGAAAATCGCCGAGCGCGGTGCCGAGCGTGTTCGAGAACAGGATCGCCGTCCAGTAGATGGCCTGGACCCCGGTCGACTCGATCTTCTCGACCGACAGCGAGCGGCCGGTGAGCCGCCAGGCCCCGAACGTCGCCAGCAAGAGACCCACCAGGACAAGTGAGCCCTTCGTGTAGCCGAGCCCTAGCGTGCGATCCATGTAGTCGGACATCGTTGTGCCGGCGGTGCTCGTCGACAGGATCACCGTCCAGTAAAGCAGCGGGCGGTAGTGCGCGGACAGGAGCTGCAGGACCAGCGTGACGAGAAAGACGCCGATCAGGATGAGCGAGCTCGTGGCGTAGCCGACGCCCAGCGTCATCGACAGGAGATCGCCCGCGGTCTCGCCGAGGGTCGTCGCGCAGATCTTCATCACCCAGAAGGCCGCGGTGATCTTGGGCAGCTTTCCCACTCGCCCCGGACCTTAGCCGGTCACGGTGAAGCCCACGATTAGAGCCGGCGGAGATCTCGCTCAAGGTCCGGCGAGGAACTCCGCGAGCGCCGTGCCGGTGCCCTGGACCACGTCGCCCCAGTCAGAGCTCGCCGAGATGCCGAAGTCGGTGCGGCACTGGCCGAGCGCCAGTGCGACGACGCCTTGCGGAAGCTCAGGTCTCGAGCTCCAGCCCCTTCAGGGTTCCCTCGTCGCGCCACTGCTGCAGCATCTGGAAGAACAGGATCGAGCCGCCGCCGAAGAAGCTGTTCTGAGCGTTCAGGTTCGAGAGGTTGCCCTCGTTGTTGTAGTAGCCGGGGGTGCACGACTCGAGGAACTCCCGGCCCATCCGCGAGAACGCGATGATCGTGTCGACCCACTGACTCTCGGCGGTCTCCGAGGGCTCGAACGTCTTGATCTTGTTCTCGGTCGCGTGCTTCAGGATGTAGGTGATGTGCTTGGCCTGCTCGTCGAGCAGGTGCGGGTAGTTCACGGTGAACGCGCCCTGCTGCGGGCCCATGATGAACAGGTTGGGGAAGCCGCGGGTCTGCATGCCGTGCATGGTACGCATGCCGGTCGACCACTTCTGCGTGAGCGACAGGCCTTCGCGTCCGTACATGTCGTAGCCCGCGCGGCGCGCGTAGTCGGTGCCGACCTCGAACCCGGTCGCGTAGATGATGCAGTCGACCGGGTACTCGACGCCGTCGAACACGACGCCCTTCTCGGTGATCCGCTCGACGCCTTTGCCCTTGGTGTCGACCAGGGTCACGTTCGGCCGGTTGAAGGTCTCCAGGTACTCGTCGTGGAAGCAGGGCCGCTTGCAGAACTGGCGGTACCACGGCTTCAGCGCCTCGGCGGTCGCCTTGTCCTTCACGATCGCGTCCACGCGCGAGCGGATCTGGTTCATCTTCTCGAAGTCGGCGAGCTCCATCGTCTTGCCGACGTCCTGGCCCGCGCTGCCCGTCTGATCCTGCTGCACCATGATGAGGAGCTTGCGGATGATGTCGGTCCAGCCGTCCATCACCAGGTCCTCTTCCTGGAAGCCGCCCGACACCAGGATGTTGAAGTTGTCCATCCGGTGCTTGTGCCAGCCCTGCGAAAGCGACCTCGCCCAGCCCGGATCGGTGTCGCGGTTCGCGCGCACGTCGATCGACGACGGCGTGCGCTGGAACACGTACAGCTGCTCCGCGGTCTCGCCCACGTGCGGCACGCACTGCACGGCGGTCGCGCCGGTGCCGATCACGGCGACGCGCTTTCCGCGCAGGCCGGTGAGGTTTCCGTCCGAGTTCCCGCCGGTGTAGCCGTAGTCCCAGCGGCTGGTGTGGAACGAGTGCCCCTTGTACTTCTCGATGCCGGGAATGCCCGGCAGCTTGGGGCGGTTCAGCGGCCCGTTCGACATGACCACGAAGCGAGCCTTCATGCGGTCGCCGCGGTTGGTCGAGACGATCCAGCGCGCCGACTCCTCGTCCCAGCGCATCTCGGTGACTTCGGTCTGGAAGCAGGCGTTGCGGTACAGGTCGAACTTTCGTCCGATCGCCGCGCTGTGCGCCAGGATCTCGGGTGCGTGGGTGTACTTCTCCTTCGGGACGTAGCCGACCTCTTCGAGCAGCGGCAGGTAGATGTACGACTCGACGTCGCACATCGCGCCCGGGTAGCGGTTCCAGTACCAGGTGCCGCCGAAGTCGCCGCCCTTCTCGATCAGTCGGATGTCCTCGAAGCCGGCCTGGCGGAGCCGCGCGCCGGCGAGCAGCCCGCCGAAGCCGCCGCCGATCACGATCACCTCGACCTCGTCCATGAGCGGCGCGCGCGTGAAGCCCGGCGCCACGTAGGGGTCTTCCAGGTAGTGCGCGAAGCCGCCGGTGACGTTCACGTACTGGTCGTTCGCGTCCGCGCGCAGCCGCTTGTCGCGTTCGGCGCGGTACCTTGCGCGCAGCGCGTCGGGGTCGAATCCGAGGTTCGAGGCCGGCAGGTCGGAAGGCGTCTGGGTGGTCGTCATGGTCGGATATCATGCCGGCCTGGAGGTGGCGCATTCAAGCGACGGGGCTCGGGCTCGGTTTTGCGGTCCTGGCGCTGGTGGCCTGCGCCACGCCGGAGCCGCCGTCCGAGCTCGAGGACCGCGAGTGGTACGTGGTCGCGATCGGCTCGACCTCGCTCGACGTCGCGACCGACAAGCGCCCCACCTTGCGCCTCGAGTCGGAGGGCTCCCGAGCGGCGGGCTTTGCCGGCTGCAACCGGTTCGCAGGCCACTACACCTTGGCCGGCCAGGACCTGAAGTTCGGCCCGCTGGCGGCCACCAAGATGTCGTGCGACCAGGCGAAGACCGAAGACCGCTACCTCGCCGCGCTCGGCAGGGTCGCGCACTGGTCACTCGCGCCGGACGAGCTCACGCTGTCGCCGGACGGAACGGGACCGGTGCTGCGCTTCCGCGAGCTCACGCCGACGAGAAGGGCCAAGTGATGGATCTCGGACTGGCGGGAAAGACGGTGCTCATCACGGGCGGCTCGAAGGGGATCGGGCTCGCCTGCGCGCACTCGTTCGCGGCCGAGGGCGCGAACGTGCGGCTCGCCGCGCGCACGCGCGAAGCGCTCGAGCGGGCCGCGCGCGAGATCGCGGGGAAGTACGGCGTCGAAGCTGCGGTGCACGCGGTGGACCTGCGCGAGCCAGGGTCGGCCGAGCGGCTCGCGGCCGAGGCCGGCGCGCTCGACGTGCTGGTCAACAACGCGGGCGACATGCCGGGCGGCGGGCTCGGAGCCGTGGACGAGGCGAAGTGGCGCCACGCCTGGGAGCTCAAGGTGTTCGGCTTCATCAACCTGACCCGCGCGGTGCTTGCCGGCATGGAGTCGCGCGGCCGCGGCGCGATCGTGAACGTGATCGGCATGGCCGGCGTCTCGCACCCGGCCGACTACATCGCTGGCGCCGCGGGCAACGCCGCGCTCGAGGCGTTCACCAAGGGCGTGGGCAAGGGCTCGATCCGGCGCGGCGTGCGCGTGGTCGGGCTACACCCGGGAGCGACGCGCACCGAGCGGCTCGAGCTGCCGCTGCGGCTCGCCGCGAAGCAGCGCTTCGGCGACGAGTCGCGCTGGCAGGAGCTCCTGCGCGGCGCGCAGATCCAGGAGCCCGAGCAGGTCGCCGACACCGTCGTCTTCCTCGCTTCGGAGCGCGCGCGCCACCTGTCGGGCGTCGTGCTGAACCTGACGCCCGCCTGAAGGAGGTCTCACATGCCCGTCTACGTGATCGCCCAGGGCCGAACCGTGAACCGCGCCATGCACGACGACTACGTCGCCAAGGCCATTCCCACCTTGGAGGAGCACGGCGCCAAGATCCTCGCCGTCACCGAGGCGCCCGACGTCATCGAAGGGTCGATCGAGAATCCGCGCTTCGTCCTGCTCGAGTTCGCGTCGCGCGAGGTGTTCAAGCGCTGGTACGAGTCCCCGGAGTACCAGGCCATCCTGCCGCTGCGGCTCGCGTCGGTTCCGGGGAGCCTCGTCGTCATCGGCGACTGACCGCATGCTCCACGCCCTCGACCACGTGATCGTCGCGGTCCGCGATCTCGGCGCCGCGACCGCAACCTACGAGCGCTTGCTCGGCCGCTCGCCGTCGTGGCGCGGCGGGCATCCGGCGCTGGGCACCGCGAACACGCTGTTCCGTTTGGCGAACACGTACCTGGAGCTGCTCGCCCCCGCCGGTGCGGGGCCGGGCGCGAGCCAGATCGAGGCGCGGCTCGCACGCGACGGCGAGGGCCTGGCGGGACTGGCCTTCGCCACCGACGACGCCGCGGAGTGTACGGCCGAGCTGCGCGCGCGCGGGCTCGCGGCGACCGACCCGATCGACGGCGCGGGCCGCGACGAGCGGACCGACGCGAAGCGCGAGTGGCGCAACGTGCTCTTGCCGACCGACGCGACCCGGGGAGTATGGATGTTCGCGATCGAGCACCTCTCGCCGCCCGAGGCGCTGCCGCCCGCAGCGCTCGCCGTCGCTGGCGACGCCGCGGTCGAGGCGCTCGACCACGCGGTCGTGCAGACGACCGATCCCGAGGCGGCTCTACGCCTCTACGCAACCCAGCTCGGCCTGCGCCTCGCGCTGGACCGCAGCTTCGAGGCGCGCGGGGTGCGCCTGCAGTTCTTCCGTGTGGGCGGCGTCACGGTCGAGGTCGCGAGCCGGCTGGCGGCGCCGGCCGAGCCCGCGCCGGACCGGCTGTGGGGGCTCGCGTGGCGCGTCCCCGACGCCGACCGCGCGCGCGCGCGGCTCGCCGACGCCGGCTTCACCGTAAGCGCGGTCCGGAACGGCAACAAGCCCGGTACGCGCGTGTGTACCGTCGAGGAAGGCACCCACGGCGTCGCCACGCTCATGATCGCGCCGGGGTAGACCGCTAAAGGAGCGATGTCGCTCTTTGGCAAGTCGACCTACAACCGCTCGGAGTCGATCACTCGCGCCGCGAAGCTCGAGGGGCGCGGCAAGCGCAAGAAGGCGATCGCCGAGTACCGCAGGGTGCTGGCCCAGGAGTCGGACAACGTCGCCATCCTGATGAAGCTGGCGACGCTCCTGGCGCAGACCAAGCAGCACGACGAGGCGCGGCTCAAGTTCGGCGCGGCCGCCGAGATCTACGCGAAGCAGGAGTTCGACGACAAGGCGCTCGCCGTGCTGCGCCAGGCGGTGTCGTTCCTGCCCAAGCGGGTCGAGCTGTGGGAGCGGATCGCGCAGCTGGACGTGAAGCGCGAGCGCAACCCCGAGGCCATCAAGGACCTGCTCCTCGGCAGCAAGCACTTCCGCCGCAAGAAGGATCGCCAGTCGGCGGTGCGACTCATGCGCCTGGCGGTGAAGATCGAGCCCTGGCAGTTCGAGTCCACGCTCCTGCTCGCCTGGCTCCTGCGCAAGTCCGGCGCGCGGCCCGAAGCGCGCAAGCTCTACGAGGGTCTGTGCGACCGCAACCGCTCGGTCCGCCTGCGCAAGGTCCGCGCGGCGATGTTCCGCATGTCGCCCACGCCCACCGCGGCGTTGCGCTGGCTACGCGCGGCGCTGCGCGGGACCTGACTAAGGCAGCAGATCCCGGCCGCGCACGCGCAGGAGGTCCAGGCCGCAGCCGGGTAGCCTCGGATACGGATCTGTACGGCAACCGGTCTACCGGCTGAGGAGCTCCCCGAAGAGATCGAGCACCGCGCGCATGGAGCTCTCGGCCCGGCGCTCGGCGACCCCCCACTGGGGGAAATGGCCGTCCACGTACATCCGTGCGAGGCCGTACGAGAGCGCCTTCGCGGCGAGCTCGACGAGCGCCGGGTCGGCTTTGCGCATGCGCCCGCGCCGCTGGCCGTCGGCGACGATCTCCTGCATCAGCGCGCGGATCGCGTCGTTGTCGGCGGGAAGCGACGGCGAGCCGTCGAAGTCGATCAGGCTGCGCGTAGCCAGCACGCGGAACGACGCCGGGTTGCGCAGCGCCCAGCGCACGTACGCGCCGCCGAGCGCGGCGAAACGCGCGAGCGGGTCGGCCGGATCGACCTCGGCCTCGGCGCGCGCGATCTCGTCGCGGAAGCGCTTCATGGCGCGCTCGGCGACGGCGGTCATGAGCGCGGTGCGGCTCGCGAAGTGCCGGAACGGCGCGCCTGGCGACACGCCCGCGCGGCGCGCGGCCTCGCGCACGGTGACCGTCTCGGGGCCCTCCTCCTCGATCATGCGCTCGGCTGCCTCGATCAGCGCCTCGCGCAGGCGGCCGTGGTGGTAGCGGCGGCGGGGCTTCGGGCGCGGCGGCCGCGCGGGCTTCGACTTGAGCATCGCCGCCGTCGTACCACCGCATCCGGCGCAATGCAATCAGCGTTTATTTTCTTGACCCCGGAGCGGTCCCAAGTGTAATCATTGCTTTCATTCGGAGGCCCCCATGCGACTCCCCGCGCTCGCCTTCGCTCTCTCGGTCCTCGTCGGTCCGGCGCTGGCCGCGCCCGCGACGGCCGCGGACCTGACCGGCCGCTGGCGCGCAGCCAGCGGAAACGTCGAGGTCGAGATCGCTCCGTGCGGCGCCGCGCTGTGCGGCACGATCGTGCGCGTCCTCGCGAACAAGTCGATGGCCGATCCCACCGTCGAGATGAAGGACCTGCCCGGGCTCGGCCTGGTCGTGCTGTCGAACTTCCTGCCCGCGGGCGACGGCAGCTTCGAGGGCTTCATCTACAACCGCGAGAGCCGCAAGACCTACAGCTGCACCATGTCGCTCGAATCGTCCGACCGGCTCGCGCTGCACCCGTACGTGGGCATCTCGATGCTGGGCCAGACCCAGGTCTGGACCCGCGTCAGCGCCGACGGCGCGTCGTCGTCGGCGTACGACGACCTCGGCCCGGCCCCCGAGTTCGCTGGCATCGAGCGCTGGCTGAACTCGGGACCGCTCACCTTGGCGGAGCTGCGCGGCAAGGTCGTGCTCGTCGACTTCTGGACGGCGGCCTGCGGCAACTGCATCGCGGCGCTGCCGCACGTGTCGAAGTGGTACGAGACGTACGCGCCGCAGGGCCTCGTCGTCGTCGGCGTGCACACGCCGGAGTCGCCGTACGAAGCGTTGCCCGAGACGGTGGACAAGGCCGTGAAGCGGTGGAAGATCCGCTACCCGGTCGCGGAGGACAACGACTACGCGACGTGGAAGGCGTACGGCAACCACTACTGGCCAGCGGTCTACCTGATCGACGCGCGCGGCCGGATCGTCCTGCGCCACTACGGCGAGGGTAGCTACGGCGAGATCGAGACGGCGATTCGCGAGCTGCTGCGCGAAGCGAAGGCGGCGCCGGCCGCGAGCTCAGGCGCCGAGTAGGCTCCACAGCGCGAGCCCTCCACCGGCGGCGACCAGCGCGGCTCCCGCCGCGAGATCGCCGCGCCGGCCGAACAGCGCGAGCTTCTCGAGGAGCGCGAAGATGGAGAGCCCCGCGATCACCGGCAGGCTCATCACGCCGCCCGCGAACAAGAGCAGCATCAGCGCCCAGCAGCAGCCGACGCAGTAGACGCCGTGCGCGCTGCCCATGCGCAGCGCGCCCGCCGCGCCGGCGCGCCAGTTCTCGACGAGCCACTGCGCGGGCGTGCGGCAGCGCGCCAGGCAGGCGCGCTTCACGCTGCTCCACTGGTACAGGCCCGCGACGAGGAGCACGCCCGCGGCGAGGTAGGGCGTGGCGCTCTCCATCATCGGCGTGAGCAGTGCCGCGCGCGCGAGCGCGGCCTGCAGCGCCGTGGCGGCGGCGCTGAACGCGGTCCAGACCAGCAGGTAGCCGGCGGCGAACAGGTGGGCGCGCAGCACCGGGCGGTCGGGCTCGGGGCCGCTGCGCGCGACGCGCGCGAAGATCAGCACCGCGGGCGCGGCCGACGGTAGCATCATGCCGACCATCATCGCGCTCCACATCGCGAAGACGAGCGCGGTGAAGGGCGCGTCCCAGCTCGCGCGCATCATCCACGCGGACGCGCCGGTCATGTCGCCGTACATGTCGAGCGACGCGCGCACGAGCCAGACCCAGACGGGCGCGAGCACCGCCGCGAGGCCGACCCACACCAGCGCGCGGTCGCGCCGCAGCGCGCGCTCGAGCGCGGTCAGTGGCGGACTACGCCGTGCGTGCTCCAATGGATCGGCGCCAGGTGCGCATGGGTGTCGTCGAAGGTGAGCTCGATGGGCCCGTGCGTGCGACACCGTCCGGTGGCGAACTCGGCTTCGGTGAACTCGAAGCCCTCGGGCAACTGCACGCGCACGCGGTGCGGCGCGCCGGTCACCGGATTCGCGATCGGCCGCGCCTCCGCTTCGATGAGCTCCGGAACGCGCACGCTGGCCGTCGCGCGCCCGACGTCGATCGCGAGCTCGATCGGCTTGTACTGGGTGGGAAGCCACGTCGTCACCAGCGTGCTGAACACCTGGGTGATCAACGTGCCGGGGTCGGTCTCCTTGCCGTGCGCAACCGCCTCGATCGCGGCGCGCTGCTTCGCGTCGGCGCGCTCCTCGACCACGAGCTGGTAGGTGCCCTCGCCCAGGTGGATCGGCCCCGGCCAGGCGGCGAGGAAGCCCCAGCGCAGACCGTCGAGCCGGACGTCGCCGAAGCGGCCGCGCTCGATCTGGAAGAAGCTGTGCGCGCGGCAGTTGCCGTGGCTGGGCAGCGCGTTGAACTGGCACGGACAGCCGACGTTGCAGTTGCAGTGCCCGTACTCGCTGCCCTGCATGGTCCACTCGACGAACGCCATCTGGGCTACCCCCTGCTGTCTGCGCCTGCGAATGCTAACACGCAGGTCCGACCGAATCTGCCGGCCGAAAATTCTGGCTCTGGGGGAAGGGAATGGCGATCGACTCCGCGCTCGCGGAGCTCGTCGACTTCGCGCGCCTGACCGCGTGGATGGACGAGCAAGGCTTGCCCGCGGGCGAGATCGGCGCAGTGACGTCGATCGCCGGCGGCACGCAGAACGTGCTGCTGCGCTTCAGCGGCGGCGGTCGCGAGTACGTGCTGCGGCGCGGACCCCGCCACCTGCGGCCCGCCTCGAACGACGCGCTGCGCCGCGAGGGCCGCGTGCTGGCGGCGCTCGCCGGCTCGGCGGTTCCGCATCCCCGCTTCATCGCGGGCTGCTTCGACGAGTCGCGGATGGGCGGGTACGTCTTCTACCTGATGGAGCCCGTCGCGGGCTTCAACCCGATGACCGGCCTGCCGGCGCTGCACCAGGGCGATCCGGCGATCCGCCGCGCGATGGGCCTCAACGCGGCCGAGGCGATCGCGCGGCTCGGCAGCCTCGACCACCAGGCGCTCGGGCTCGCCGACCTGGGCCGGCCCGAGGGCTTCCTCGAGCGCCAGGTGCCTCGCTGGCTCGCGGAGCTCCAGTCGTACTCGCGCCACGAGGGCTACCCGGGCCCGCAGATCCCGGGACTCGAAGAGGTCGCGGCCTGGCTCGAGCGCAACCGGCCCGCGCAGTTCCGCCCGGGGATCCTCCACGGCGACTACCACTTCGCGAATCTGCTCTTCGCGAACGACGGCCCGCGGCTCGCCGCCATCGTCGACTGGGAGATGTGCACGATCGGCGATCCGCTCCTCGACCTGGGCTGGCTCGTCGCGACCTGGCCCGGCGACGAGGGCTTCGGCTCTGGACCGATGGCGCCACTGGCCGGTGTCGGCGGCTGGCCGGCGATCCCGGAGCTCTGCGCGCGCTACGCCGAGGTGTCGGGGCGCGACGTCTCGGCGATCGACTGGTACGCGGTGCTGGCGGGCTTCAAGCTCGGCATCGTGCTCGAGGGCACGCACGCGCGCGCGTGCGCGGGCAAGGCGCCGCGCGCGACGGGCGATCTCCTGCACTCGATCACGTTGTCGCTGTTCGCCCGCGCGCGCGCGCGCATCGCCGGCTAACGCGCTCGCGTGTAGCCCGAGACGTAGCCCGGGACAGGGACGCCCGCGGGCAGGAGCGCATCGGGCTGGGGAGTCCCGAAGCGGGTCGCCATCGGGAGCAGCCCCGCCCAGCAGCCGAGCTGGAGATCCGCCTCGTCGTCGATCACGCCCAGGTCGCGGATCTTGGCCGAGGCCTCGACGATCGGGAGCCGCAGCACCAGCGTGCCCCTGAACTCCTCGAGGTTCGGCGCGCGCACGTCCTTCCAGCGCCCGGGCACGACGTGCTCGACCACGACCCGCATCGCCTCGAGCTTCTCGTCGGGGTCGACGATCTCCTCGGCCTGCGCGTACAGCACCACCGATCGGTAGTTGATGGAGTGGTGGAACGCGGAGCGCGCGAGCACCAGGGCGTCGGCGTGGAAGACCGAGATGCACGCCTCGTGGCCCGGCTCGCACAAGCTGCGCAGCATGCGGTTGGCGGGCGAGCCGTGCAGGATCAGAAAGTCGCCGCCCCGCGCGTACAGAGTCGGGATCACGCACGGCTTGCCGTCGTGCAGGAAGGCGACGCTGCAGACGAACCCCTCGTCGAGGATCGCGTTCACCACGGCGCGGTCGAAGCTGCCGCGCTGCGCGCGCCGCTTCAGCTTGGTTCGCGGAGTGGGGGCGAGCTGGGTCATGGCGTTCTCCTCCGCGGTTGCGAGGCTTGCGGTTTTGTTACAGAACATTCATTATTCTGTTGTGGCACATAATATCACGGGCGCGAGCGCCGTCGAGATCTCTCGAAGTGTCGAGGCTGGAGTCCGCGAGGGCGCGATCCGTCCGGGCGCACAGCTGCCCACCGTGCGCGACCTGGCCACCCGCCTGCGCGTGAGTCCGACCACGGTCGCCGCGGCCTATCGCAACCTGCGGCTGCGCGGCCTCCTGGTGGCCGCCGGGCGGCGCGGCTCCGCGATCAGCCATCACCCGCCGATCGGCGCCCGGCCGGCGCAGGTCGTGCCCGCACACGCGCGCGACCTCGCGAGCGGGAATCCCGACGTGAAGCTCTTGCCCGCGCTCGGGCCGGCGGTGCGCGCGATCGAGACGACGCACGTGTTCTACGGCGAGGACCTCTCCGAGCCGGAGCTGACGCGCGTTGCGAAGAAGGGCTTCGCGGCGGACGGCGTTCCGGTCGAGTCGCTCACGGTGGTGAGCGGCGCGCTCGACGGGATCGAGCGGGTGCTCACGGCCTGGCTGCGGCCGGGCGATCGGGTCGCGGTCGAGGATCCCGGCTTCCCCGCGGTCTTCCATCTGCTGTCGGCGCTCGGCATCGCCGCGGTGCCCGTGGGCGTCGACGACTCCGGGCCGCTCCCGCGCGACGTCGAGAAGGCGCTCGCGCGCGGTGTGAACGGGCTCGTCGTCACCACGCGCGCGCAGAATCCGTTCGGCTCGGCGCTCGACGAGCGCCGCGCGCGCGAGCTGCGGGCCGTGCTGCGCGCACACCCGGACGTGCTCGTGATCGAGGACGATCACGGCGGCGCGGTCGCCGGCGCCAGGGCGTGCACCGTGGCCGGATCGACGGAGCGCTGGGCCGTCGCGCGCTCGGTGTCGAAGTCGCTCGGGCCGGATCTGCGCCTCGCGCTGCTGGCCGGCGACGCCGCGACCGTGGCGCGCGTGGAAGGGCGCCAGTCACTGGGGATTCGCTGGGTCAGCCACCTCTTGCAGCGCACCGCCGCCAGCTTGCTCGCCGACCGCAGCGTCGCGCAGAAGCTCCGCGAGGCCGAGCGCACCTACACCGAGCGGCGTCGCGCGCTCCTGTCCGAGCTCGAGCGCCGCGGCATCCCGGCCCACGGCCGCTCCGGCATGAACGTGTGGGTGCCGGTGCCGGACGAGGACGCCGTGGCCGCCGCGCTCGCCGCCGCCGGCTGGGCCGTCTCGACGGGCGCGCGCTTCCGGATCAGGAGCGCCCCGGCGCTGCGGATCACGATCTCGACGCTCCTCGCGGAGGAGGCCGGCGAGGTCGCCGAAGCGCTCGCGCAGGCGCTGCGGCCCGCGGGCCGGAGCTTGTCGGTCTAGCGGCCCTTCAACAGGGAGCCTCGGTACACCGGCGTCGCAGGCCCCGTCATGCGCAGCGCCCAGTCCGGGCCGATCTCGATCCGCAGCGCGCCGCCCGGCATGTGGACGGTCACCTTGGCGTCGCCCAGGCCCAGCCGGTGCGCCGCCGCCGCGACCGCGCAGCTCGAGCTGCCCGACGCCAGCGTCTCGCCCGCGCCGCGCTCCCAGATCAGGATCTCGAGCTCGCTGCGCGAGCGCACTCGCGCGAGCTGCACGTTCGTGCGCTTCGGGAAGATCGGATGCGTCTCGAGCTGCGGGCCCAGGCTGCGCAGCACCTCGGGCTGGAGTACGTCGACGAAGCGCACGCAGTGGGGATTGCCGACGGAGACACAGGTCACGCGCAGGTCGACCGAGCCCACGCGCAGCGGCTCGTCGACGACGTCGCGCGGCGGACCCAGCATGGGCAGGTCGGTGCTCCGGAACGACGCCTGGCCCATGTCGACCCGGATCGCGCGCACCTCCTTGCCGCGCAGCTCGAGCCGCGCGCGGACCCGCCCGCCGGCGGTGTCGATCTCGAGCTCGCGCGCGCGCACGTAGCGGAAGTCCCAGAGGAAGCGCGCGAAGATCCGCACCCCGTTCCCGCTCTTCTCCGCCTCGGAGCCGTCGGGGTTCCAGATCCGCATCAGAATGGCGCCGGGCCGCGGCCGGTGCAGCGCGAGGATGCCGTCGCTGCCGATCCCGGAGTGGCGGTCGCAGAGGGCGCGCACCCGGTCGGGGTCGAGCCGCGGCCGGAGAGCGTCGCCATCGACCACGATGTAGTCATTGCCCAGCGCGTGGTACTTCGCGAACTCGTCGCGCCCCAACCCCATCGAGCCGATAGCCTACACCGATGGTTGTTGCTGCGTAAGGCAGTGCACGGCGCCAAGGCCGCGGACGAGTGAACGAGACGGTATCCCGATGACCTCTCGGCCAGGGAACAGCGGGGCCAGGACTCCGAGCGCGGTCACGTCGCTCGGCGCGCCGAAGGTCGGTACCAGCACCGCCCGGTTGGCGATGTAGAAGTTCGCGTAGCTGGCGGGCAGGCGGTCGGCACCCGCCCGTACCGCGGGAGGCATGGGCAGGTCGATCACTTCGAGCGGCCGGCCGCGCGCGTCGCGGGCGGCGGCGAGGCGGGCGCGGCACTCCTCCAGCGGCGCGTGGTTCGGGTCGCTCGGGTCGGGCTCGCGCGCGCAGACGACGCGGCCCGGCGCGGTGAAGCGCGCGAGGTCGTCGATGTGGCCGTCGGTGTCGTCGCCCTCGATGCCGTCGCCGAGCCACACCACTCGGCTCACGCCGAGCAGCTCGCCGAGGCGCTTCTCGAGCCCTTCCTTGGAGACCCCCGGGTTGCGCTTGGGGTCGAGCAGGGTGGGCTCGGTCGCGAGCAAGGTGCCCTCGCCGTCCACCTCGAGGGCGCCGCCCTCGGTGACCAGCGCGATCCGCTCGCGCGCGACACCGGCGAGCGACGCGACCCGCGCGGCCACCGCGTCGTCGCGGTCCCACGGCGCGTACTTCCCGCCCCACGCGTTGAAGGTCCAGTCGAGCGCGACCAGGCCGTGCGCGCCGTCGCGCGCGAAGGTGGGCGCGATGTCGCGCATCCAGACGTCGTCGGTGGGGATCACGTGCAGGCGCACCGCGCCCGAGCTCGCGAGCTCGCCCAGGCGCGCCCGGAGGGTCCGCGCGTGCGCGTCGCTCTGCGCGACGAGCTCCACCCGCTCCGAGCGAGCGAGCGCGCGAACCAGCGTCTCGAACTCGCGCTCCGCGTCGGCCAGGCAGCCGGGCCAGGTCGTCTCGGCGTGCGGCCAGGCGACCCACGTCGCCGCGTGCGGCTCCCACTCCGCGGGCATGCGCAGGGAACGCACGTCAGCGCCGGAAGCGGGTGAGCAGGTCGGCGTAGGCGTCGACCCGGCGATCGCGCAGGAACGGCCAGCCGCGGCGCTGCGTCTCGACCCGGGCGAGGTCGCAGTCGACCACGAGCGTCTCCTCGGCCGAGTCACTCGCCTGTGCGATCACGCGGCCCTGCGGGTCCGCGGCGAACGACGTGCCCCAGAAGCGCACCCCGCCGCCTTCGTGGCCGACCCGGTTCGCGGCGCACACGAAGACGCCGTTCGCGATCGCGTGGCCGCGCTGCACCGTCTGCCACGAGTCGCGCATCGCCGCGTTCTCGGCGTCGCTCTCGGCGTCGAGGTAGCCGATCGCGGTCGGGTAGAAGAGCATCTCCGCGCCGTCGAGCGCGAGCAGCCGCGCGGCTTCGGGAAACCACTGGTCCCAGCAGATCAGGACGCCGATCCGGCCCGCGGACGTGTCGACGGCGTGGAAGCCGAGGTCGCCCGGCGCGAAGTAGAACTTCTCGTAGAACGCGGGGTCGTCGGGGATGTGCATCTTGCGGTAGTGGGCGAGCTGCGTGCCGTCGCGCTCGATCACCACCGCAGAGTTGTGGTACAGCCCGGGCGCGCGCTTCTCGAAGACGGGCACCACCAGCGCGACGCGGGCCTCGGCGGCCAGCTTCTGCATGCGCTCCGTCGTCGGTCCCGGGACCGGCTCGGCCAGCTCGAAGAGCGCCGCGTCCTCGACCTGCGGGAAGTACCTCGTGCGAAACAGCTCCTGCAGGCACACGAGCTGCGCGCCGCGCGCGGCGGCCTCGCGCACGGCCGTCTCGGCGCGCGCGAGGTTCCTTTCCGTGTCGTCGCCGACCGCTTGTTGCACCAGACCGATGCGGCGGATCGCGCTCACGTCTTCCTTCGCGCGGCCTTCCGTGTCTCGGGCTGCTCGGCGGCCGGCGCCTTCTTGCGCGCGCCTCGGCGCGCCGTCTTCGGCGCGGCCTTGCCCTTGCGCTTGGCGGGCGCGCTCTCTTGCGTTCCTTCCGGACCTTCCGCCCCGTCCGCCGCCGCAACCGGCGCCGCACCGTCGGCGGCGGGTTCGGCCTGCGCGCCCTTCTTCTGGCGCGGCTGGAACTCGAAGCCGTGGCGGCCGTTCTCCTTGAGGAACAGCATTGCCGAGAACGGGCGGCCGAAGCGCGAGGTGAAGTCGGTGAGAAGCTCCGTCTTCTTGTTCGGGCCGATGAACTGGAGCGCCTCTTCCCGGGTGATCTCGCGTTTGCACACGGTGCGCGGCAGGAGGAAAGGACACGGCTTGTCCTCGTCCGGCACCTTGTAGCGCTTGCGCTTCTTCAGCTCCTTCGGCTGCGACTCCTCGAACGCGCGCGCCTTCTCGGCGTTCTCGGCCGTCTTCGCGATCCCCGCCTGACACTGGAAGTGGGTCTGGGTCTCGACGACCTGCGTGCCGCAGCCCATCGGGCAGGGGCCGAGCGGCTCGTCGTCGACCTCGTACTCGACCACCTCGGTCACGCGCTCGCCGGCGCTGCCGGCCACGCCGTGGATCACGACGTCGCCGTCCTCGAGCGTGAGCCGCGCGTTGTAGGTGCGCCCGTCGCGCGCTGCGAAGCCCTCGAGCTCCTCGGTCTCGCCCTTCTCGAGCAGGATGCGCACGGTCTGGCGGTCCATGTAGCGGCCCGACTTGTCCTTCCAGATGCGGAAGCGGCAGTCGGTCTCCTCGGTCGAGCCGGGAACTTCGAGGCAGCGGTAGAACCACGAGCGCTCGAACACGGGCCGGCTGCACAGCGGGCACTTCCCGAGCGGCTCCTCGTCGGGGTAGAGGTCCTCGTACTGGAACGAGACCGCGATGTCGACGATCTGCTTGGTGTAGTCGACGATCTCGTCCATGAACTGGCGCGCCTTCATCGAGCCGCGCTCGACCCGACGCAGGTCGTACTCGAGCTCGCCGGTGAGCGATGCGGAGGCGAGCCGGTCGATCTTGATCCGGCGCAGCACGTCGACGAGCCGGATGCCCTTCACGGTCGGGCGCAGCGACTTGCCCGCGCGCACCAGGTAACCCTTCGCGATCAGGTTCTCGATGATGTCGGCGCGCGTGGCCGGCGTGCCGATGCCCTTCTCCGAGATCGCCGCGGCGATCTCTTCGTCCTCGATCTCCTCGCCCGCCGACTCCATCAGAGACAGGAGCCGCGCTTCCGTGATCCGCGCCAGCGGCTTCGTGCGCTCGGCGGCGAGCGCGAGGTCGTTCGTGCGCACCGCGACGCCTCGACCTCGTCCTGGCCGGCGACGAGCGGCGGCAGTGCCTGGTCTTCCTGCTCGGTCTGGCCGATCACCGCGCGCCAGCCGGGCTCGTCGAGCGTGCGCGCGCGCGAGCGGAACGACTGGCCCTGCACCTCGGTCACGCGTTCGACCCGGGTCCACACCGCGGCGGGGTGGAAGCTGGCGAGGAAGCGGCGGGTGACCAGGTCGAAGAGGCGCTGGTCGTCGCCGGAGAGGTTCGCGTCGGGGATCTTCCCGGTCGGGATGATCGCGAAGTGGTCCGAGACCTTCGCATCGTCGAAGGTGCGCTCGGTGTTCTCGAGCCCGTTCGCGAGGAGCGGCCCGGCCTCGGCCTGGTACGGGCCGTCGGCGGCGAACGTCGCGATGGTCTGGTCGACGTTCGCGCGGTAGTCGTTGGGCAGGCAGCGCGAGTCGGTGCGCGGATAGGTCAGGAGCTTGTGAGCCTCGTAGCAGCGCTGCGCCGCGTTCAACGTGCGCCGCGCGGACCAGCCGAAGCGGCGGTTGCCCTCGCGCTGCAGGCTCGTCAGGTCGAACAGCGGCGGCGCCGTCTCGCGGCTCGGCTTGCGCGTCTCGCTCGCCGCGGCCGGCTTGCCCGTGAGCGTCTCCAGCAGCTGGTTCGCGCGCTCGACCTCGAAGATCCGGTCGTCGCGCTGCTCGCGCTCCTCGCCCTCGGGGGCGGTGAAGGTCGGGTCGAACCAGGTTCCCTGGTACTCGTGGTCGCCGGTCTGGAACTTCGCGTGGAGCTGCCAGTAGGGCCGCGCCACGTGCGCCAGGATCTCGAGCTCGCGGTCGACCACGATCGCCAGGGTCGGCGTCTGCACGCGCCCCGCGGACCACGCGGTCTTCTCCTTGCGGCCCTTCAGGCGGCGGGTCAGCGCGCGGGTCGCGTTCATGCCGATCAGCCAGTCCGACTTCGAGCGGCACGAGGCCGCCGCGCCGAGCCCGTCGTACTGCGACCCGTCGACCAGGGTGCGGAAGCCGTTGCGGATCGAGTCCTGCGTCATCGACTGCAGCCACAGGCGCTTGGTCGGCTTGTCGCTCTCGAGGAACTCGAGGATCTCGCGGAAGATCAACTCGCCCTCGCGCCCGGCGTCGCACGCGTTCACGACGCCCTCGACGTCCTTGCGCGCGAGCAGCTTCTTGATCGTGCGGATGCGCTCCGACTGGCCCTGCTTCTGCTTCAGCTTGAACTCGCCGGGCAGGATCGGGAGCGTGTCGAGCGTCCAGCGCTTGTAGATCGGGTCGACGTCTTCGGGCGAGAGCAGCTCGACGATGTGGCCGACCGAGAACGTGACGACGTACTCGTCCGACTCCCAGTAGCCGTCGTGCTCCGTGAAGCCGCCCAGCGCGGCAACGATGTCCCGCGCGACGCTCGGCTTCTCGGTGATGACCAGCTGCTTCGCCAACGTTCCTCCCGTTCGGAGTTCGCCCCTATTAGCCCCCGGATCAGACGGAGGCAAGCGCAACCCGTTTCTTCGGGGATCGGAGCGCGCGGCCTGAGCCGCTCTGCGTACCCAGCCCAACTCTGCGCACCGGCTCCGGATTTACAACTTCGCGCGGCTCGTGATACGAGGGGTTCCGTGACCCGAGATGAACAGCTCGAGGCGATCCTGGGCGTCTGCCGGGGCGAGAGCTTCGCCGTGTTTGCGTTCGCGGGCGAGGCCACGGCCGATCCGCCGTACAGCTCGGTCATGTTCTTCGCGGAGACGAGCGCCGCGCGGCTGATCTTCGCGACCAGCCCGGGCTCGATGAAGGGCCGCTACCTCGAGCCCGGGAACGGGATCTGCGCGCAGATCGACACCCGGGGCGTGGGCCTCGCGAACATGAGCCAGTTCGCCCGCGTCACGCTCCAAGGGCGCCTGCGCCGGATCGACGCGCCCGCCGAGCGCGCCGAGCTGCTGGCCATCTACCTGGCGAAGCTGCCCAACGCGAAGGTGTTCGTGGACCGGCCGGGGGTCCTGGTGTTCACGCTCGAGCCCACCTTCGCGGTGTGCGCGCGCGGACTGTTCGAGCGCTTCGAGCTCGACTTCGGCGCGTAGTGGAGCGGGTCCGCATCGACCGCTGGCTGTGCGCGGCGCGCGTGTACAAGTCGCGCACGCAGGCGACGGACGCGTGCATCGGCGGCCGCGTGAAGGTGAACGACGAGAGCGTGAAGGCGAACCACCTGGTGAAGATCGGCGACTGGGTGCGCGCGTCGGCCCCGGGCGGACTGCGCGTGCTCGAGGTGGCGGCGCTGGCGGACAAACGCCTCTCGCCGCCGCGCGCGAAGGAGCTCTTTGCCGATCACTCGCCCCCGCCCGAGCCCAAGCCCGCGCGCCCGCCGCGCCGCGATCCCGGCGCGGGCCGGCCGACCAAGCGCGAGAAGCGCGAGCTCGACCGGTTCAGAGGGCGCGACTGAGCCGAAGCGTCAGTGCAGACGGGGCGCGCTGCGGGCGAGCTCTTCGACCTGCGCGCGCACCGCGTCGGCGCTCGGGTCGTCCGGGGCCAGGACGAGGAAGCGGCGCAGGTCGGCCTCGGCCGCGGCGAAGCACTCGAGGCGCGCGTAGAGGAGCCCGCGGTCGCGCAGCTCGAGCGGCGCGTCGGGGGCGACCAGGAGGATCCGCTCGGCGCAGCCGAGCGCGCGCTGCCACTCCTCGCGCGCCAGCCAGATCTGCTTCAGGTTGCGCAGCACGCGCGCGAGGATCTGGCGGGTGGGCGTTGGCTCGAGCAGGCTCGGATCGAGCTCGAGGTCGTCCTCGCCCGCCGTCGCGCGCAGGCGCTGCTCGCACTCGGCGCGCGAGACGAGCTCGCCGGTGAACGGGTCGACCAGGATCTCGTCCGGCTGCGCGATCCGCACCAGGAAGTGGCCGGGGAAGCCGACGCCCTGGGCGGGAAGCCCGATGCGCGCGGCGACCCAGGTGTAGACGATGGCGAGCGTGATCGGGATGCCGGTGCGCCGCTCGAGCACCTCGTTCAGGAAGCTGTTGCGCGCGTCGTAGTAGTCGGCGCGATTGCCCGCGAAGCCTTCCTCGCGGTACAGGAAGTCGTTCAGCGCTGCGACCCGCGCCGCCGCGCCGGTCACGCGCCCGAGCCGCTCGTGCGCGCGCGCGGCCAGCTGCGCGAGGCGCGACACATAATGCTGTACGTCCAGGCCGGGGTATTCCTCGGCGGCGATCCAGAGCGCCGCCTCGGCCAGGTCGATGCGCTCGTCCGCGAGCCCCGCGAGGTGGGCGAAGCGCGCGCGCGCAGCCGTCACCCTTTGCCTGCTACCTCGCGCTCGAGGTAGCGCACGATGTCGGCCGACTCGTGCAGCCAGCGCGGCCCGCCCGGCTGCTCGATGCGCAGGCACGGCACCATCTGCTTCCCCGTGGCCGCGACCAGCTCGCTCCGGTAGCTCGAGTTCGCCTGGATGTCGCGGAGCTCGATCTCGAGGTCGAGGCGCCGCATCGCTTCTCGAACCCGGGCGCAGTACGTGCAGCCGTCGAAGTGGTACAGCGAGAGACCCTTGGGCTTCATCGCTGGCGGAGCTTACTGCAGGGGAAGCGGGTAAGGTACCCGTCGCGATGCGTCGCCTGGTCCCGCTGCTCGCTGCGCTGCTGTGCGCCTGTGCGAACCCCTTCGCGCGCGGGCCGGCGCCGAGTGAGCCCGTCCAGGCGGCGACGGCTCCGGCCGGGCCGGCCGAGCTCCCGCCGGCGCGGGTCGTCGCCGGCGCCGAGCTCTTCCCCGCGCTGCCGGTTCGGCAGGACCTGTCCCAGCGCGACGGGGCGGTCTACTGGCGGGCGACTCCGGAGCGCGAGTACCGGGTGCTGCGCGCCCGCGAGCGCGACTGGCTCGAGCTCGACACCGAGCTGGGCCCGCTGCGCGCGAGCTGGGGTCTGCTGGCGGCGACCAACCGAGACCCGCTCCAGGACCTGCCCGCGATGCTCGAGCACGCGCGCGCCGCGGGCCTCGCCGGGGCGGACCTGGTGTTCTACGAGGAGGAGCTGTCGGGCGGCTACCTGGTCGGTCCCCATCTCTACGTGATCCGCGAAGGGCTGCTGCGCGAGGTCGGGCGCTCGGACCTGGCGACCGCGTCGCGCGCCGAGCACACCCGCGCGCGCGCGCGGGTGGACCGCGCCGTGGGCGAGCTGGTCGCTGCCCTGCCCAAAGCGAAGCTCTCGCCCGAGAGCCTGCCCGCCGTGGCGAGCATCCTCGCGCAGATCCCCCTCGAGGACGCCCAGACCAACCCCGACTACGTGCCGCCGAGCTTCGCGCGGCGACTGGTCCGCTCCGGCTGGCTGTCGGCGCTGGGCGCGCCGCCCGCGCTCGCCAGGCAGCTGCGCGCGGCAGTCCTCGAGGCCGAGGCCCTCCGGCCGATCTCGCGCTACGAGGGTCGCGGCGGCCGCTTCGAGCTGGTCGAGGACGCGTACGGCTCGCGCGTCTGGACGCTCGCGACACCGGAGCGCGTCGGCTACTCGCGGCTGGCCCAGGCGCCGGCCTACTACACCAACGGCCCGGTGACCCGGCTGGTGGTGCGCTTGCCCGTGGGCCGCGATCCGCTGCGCGACGCCTCGGCCTACCGGTCCGCCGAGCTCTGGAACGGACCGGATCGGGTCGCGCTCTGGAGCGCCGGTGAGGGCCTCGCGGCTCCCGATCTCCCCGCCTGGCGGAGCGCCTTCCCGACCACGGGCCAGGGCGTGGAGTGGGCGGCGCTTCCCGACGCGCTCCCGCCCCATCTATTGATCACCGCGCCCAACGGCGACGTGTTCGCGCTCGCCACCGCCTTCGGCGTGGTGCATCCGGCCGCCAGCGGGAAGCCCGGCGACGCGGAGCGCTTCTACCGCGAAGCGGCGGCCGCGCTCCCGAACGCCGAGCACCTGGACCTGATCGGCGAGTACCTGCTGATGTACGCCTACGACAGCCCCGACCCGCGCAACCCCGCGCTGATCGGCACCCGCACGGTGAGCGGCGACATCCACCAGACCGCGGCGCAGACGGTCGCGACGACCGCCGGCGGGATGATGCGCGGCGACTGCGACGACCTGTCCGAGCTCGACCAGGAGATCGCCGAGCTGCAGGGCCGCAACGCCCAGATGATCGGCCTGCCCGCGCACGCGGCATTGGTCTGGGCGGATCCGCGCCCCGGCGGCACCTGGATCAGCTACCTGCTGCAGACCGGCCAGCCGCTCGGCTTCGAAGCGCCCACGCTCCCGGAGAGCCTCGAGCTCGTGTACAAGAGCTTCGGCAGCGGGGAGCTCTTCGACCGCACCAAGCTCGAGGTGCTGCTGCGCTTCTCGGGCGAGAACACGCGCTCGAGCTGGTATCTGTCGTGGCGCATCTTTGCCGATCCGGGCTACGCGCGGACGATGATCGACGTGCAGCGCGACTGGCACTTCCAGACCTACCAGCGCGCGATCGTGAAGATGCAGGAGCTGGTCGCGGGCGGCGACGAGGATCCGGCGAACTACACGGAGCTGGCCGGTCTCTACCACTACACCGGCCAGTACGCGCTCGGCGCGGACGCTCTGGCGATCGCGATCGCGAAGAGCGAGCCGGGCGAGACGCGGCTCTCGATGCAGATCGACCGCGTGGTGGCGCTCGCCAGCGCGGATCAATGCGACGGCGCGCGCGCGCTTGCCCGCGAGCTGCGCGAGCAGGAGATCTCGGCGCTCGAGGAGAAGCACGAAACGCGGCTGGACGAGGCGCGTCTTTCGCTGGCGGACGCGGTGATGGTGGAGCGCTGCGATCCGGGGCTCGCGCTCGAGATCCTGGCGCGCGACGTCACGCCGCACGTCGACGAACAGGTGGCGGCGCTGGTCGATTCGCTCGCGGTCGAGAAGCTCGACATGGAGACCTGGCGGGTGGCGACCGATCCGGTGCGCGATCGGCTGCGCTGGTACGTGGCTTCGAGCGTCGCGGTGCTGGCGGCGACCCGCGAGGGCGAGCTCGCGCGCTCGCCGGACCGCGCCGTGATAACGGCGGCGTCGTGGCGTTGGCTCGACGCGCTCGCGTTCCGCGAGCTCGATCCCGCCGACAGCGCGCTGTCCCGCTACGCCGTGATCGGCCGGCTGCTCGAGGCGAGCTCGGACGATCCGAACCAGGTGCTCGCGCAGATCGAGGCCGCGCCGCTGCCCGACGCGGCTTCGCCCCTCGATCCTGCGCTGCGCGGGACCGGCGAGGCGCAGCGCGCGCGCGACCTCGAGCTCGTCCGCATTTCGCCGACCTTCTGGTCGAGCGAGCTCGCGTCGCTGTTCGCGAAGGAGAACACGGCGCTCGACCCCGCCCGCGTGGCCGACCTCGCGCGACGCGCCGAACGCGCGCACGCCGAGGCGCGCGCGCTCGGCCTCGACCACCGCAGCTTCGAGCACGAGCTGCGCGAGCTGCGGCTCGTGAACGCGCTCGTGGCGGGCGACGAGCGCGTGCTGCGCGCGCAGCTGCGCGAGATCAGGCTCGAGAACGACCGGCGCGTGCGCATGAACGCGGCGAGCTGGATCGCGGCCGTCGCGCGCTTCCAGACGGTTCCGCAGTTCGCGCGCATCGTGGCGATCTGGCGCGAGGAGGTCGACTACAAGCCGATGTGGTTCTGGATCGCGTGGAGCGCTGCGCTGAACGGCGCGACCGATCACGCGCTCCTGGTCGCGCGCACGGCGGCGCGCGAGTTCGGCGACGACCGCGCGTTCGCCGAGGAGTATCAGTTCATGCAGCGCCGGTTCGCCGCCCCGCCAGCTGCCGATACGCCGCGGCCTGCATCAGATACGCGACCATCACCGCCGGAATCACTCCGACCACCAGAAACAGCACACCCATGATCATCACCACGGTCGAGAGCAGGGCGATGATCAGGCAGGTTCCGGTCTGCCCCGAGGTCGCCGACCAGGCGGCCGACAGCGCCTCGGAAGGCCCGAGCTCGCCGTCGACGACGTAGTACCACGCGAACGCGAGCCGCGGCATCACGGTCAGCGACCAGACGAAGTTCAGGAGCGCCCCCGCCAGCTGCAGGCCGACCGAGTTCGCGGCGGCGCCCGCGATCGAGAGCGACTGGCCGAGCACGCCCACCAGGACCATCAGGCCCATCAGCACGAGCATCGTGCCGACCACGCGGCCGTAGTCGCCGA
This sequence comes from uncultured delta proteobacterium, assembly GCA_963707945.1. Classification (GTDB taxonomy): domain Bacteria; phylum Myxococcota_A; class UBA9160; order SZUA-336; family SZUA-336; genus VGRW01. The sequence continues at coordinate 2,095,920 of CAVPRM010000002.1, read as the reverse complement.
AGCCGGAGAAGAGGTCCGCGAACTCGGCGCGTCCGTCGATCGCGTTCAGGTTGAAGCGGAAGAAGCCCCAGACGAACACGGGCACCAGCAGGAAGATGCCGACGATCGTGAGCGCCGAGAGCAGGGTCAAGAGCGTCCCCGCGACGTAGACGCCCAGCATGAGCCCGAAGCTCGACCAGGTCGCGGCCCAGCCCTCTCGAAAGGCTTCGCCGACCATGATCGAGCCGCCCGGGCCGGCCGCGGGCGCCGTTTGCAGGCGAGCGTGTGGCGGTGCGTAGCGCGCGTCCGACATGGCTGGGACTCCTATTTGCGTCCTAGCTGTCTATCGAACAAAGCCTGGTTCCGACCGTAGCCCTGCTGACCCCCGGCCACGAAGAGCACCTCGCCAGTCACGTAACTCGCGGCGGGCGAGGACAGGAATGTCACCGCGTGAGCCACTTCCTCGCGGGTGCCGTAGCGCCCGGCGGGAACGCCCTCGAAGACCTCGGCGATGTTGGGGTCGTAGGCGTTCTTGAAGCCCTCGGTCTCCACCGCGCCCGGGGCTACACAGTTCAGTCTCACCGCCGGGCCCCACTCGTAGGCCAGGGTGCGGGTCAGCTCGAGCACGCCGGCGCGCGCCGCGGCCGTGTGCGCCAGGCCCGGGAAGCCGCGGCCGACCACCGCGATGATGTTCGTGATCACGCCGTCCTGCCGCTCGAGCATGCGCGCACCGAACACCTGGGTCATGTGCCAGGTGCCGTTCAAGTTGGTGTCGATCACCGCGTTCCAGCCCTTCGGCGTGAAGTCGCGCGCGGGCTGCGCGAACTGACCGCCGGCGTTGTTCACCAGCACGTCGATCCTCGGGAACAGCTCGCGCGCGCGCGCCTCGAGCGCCTCGACGGCCGCGCGCTCGCGGATGTTCACGAAGGCGGTCTCGACGCGGCGGCCGGTGGCGGCGTGGATCTCCTTCGCAGCTGCCTCGAGGCGCTCCAGCTTGCGCGCGGCGAGCAGCAGGTCGGCGCCCGCCCGCGCCAGGCTCTCGGCGATCGCGCGGCCCAGGCCGCTGCCCCCGCCCGTGACGAGCGCGACCTGTCCCGCGAACAGGTCCGGGGCGAACGGGAACACGGCCGGCGCGGACATCGCACGAGTCTAAACGGTCCGGTGGAACAAGTTGACCCGCGCGTCTGCGCGTGGGAGCTTTCCCGTCCATGGACGCCGCCAAGCCGAGCCTCCAGGCGCTCGCCGAGCGCGAGGGAGTGATCCTCGAGCTCGAGCGGGCGCGCATCGCGATTCCCCAGGCGATCGAGAAGGCAGAGGCGCGTTCGGCCGCCGCGACCGGGGCGGCCGCGAAGCTGCGCAGCGAGCTCGAGGCCGCCGAGAAGCTTCGGCGCACGCGCGAGGCCGAGACCCAGGACCTGGCCTCGAAGCGCGACAAGCTCCAAGGGCAGTCGGCCGTCGTGAAGACCAACAAGGAGTACACGGCGCTCCTGCACGAGATCGACGGCCACCAGAAGCGCATCGCCGAGATCGAGGACGACATCCTCGTCGCGATGGAGCAGGTCGAGACGCTCGGCGTCGAGGCGCGCGGCGCCGAGGCGACGGCGCGACAGGTCGCCCAGGAGGTCGGCAAGGAGACCGACGAGCTGCGCGCGCGCCTCGCCGAGGTCGAGCGCAAGCTGGCGAGCGCGGTCGAGGAACGCACGCAGATCCTGACGGCGCTGGGCGGCAACGTGCCTGCTCTCTACAACCGCGCCGTCCGGGCGCGCGGCAGCGGGATCGCGCGCTTCGAGGATGGAACCTGCTCGGGCTGCCACCGCAGCGTGCCGCCGGAAGTGATCAATCGCGTGACGGCAGGCGAGGTCCACATCTGCGTGAGCTGCCAGCGCATCTTCACCCTCGCTGCGCCGCGCCCTTGAGCGGGCCCTGATTGAAGCAAATTTTCCTGTATTTACCGATAGTTACGAGCGAGGCTCGTCGGAGCACCGCGCTGCAGGCGGCAAGTGCCGTTTGCTAGAATCGGGCCCGGTCCTGGGGGCACGACATGCTCGATCGAGATCGCTACTGGGATTGCCTGGACCAAGCGATGGAAGCCTCCTCGAACGGCCAGACCGACGAGGCGCTGGCATGGCTGGACGAGGCACTCCGCGCAAACCCGACGGGAGCCGAGGCTCACAACAGCCGCGGCGAGATCCTGTGGGACAACTCTCGCGCCGAGGAGGCGCTCGACGAGTTCGAGCGCGCGATCGAGGCTGACGGCGAGTACCAGCCCGCCCACCTGAACCGGATCGAGATCCTGATCGAGGAGTTCCAGGAGCACGAGGAGGCGCTCGAGCTCGCCGACGATCTCCTGCAGGGCACGCTCGAGAAGCCGATCGAAGCCGAGGTCTACTACCTGAAGGCCAAGGCGCTCTTCTACCTGGACGACCTCGAGGGCGCGCTGTTCCTGCTGCGCCGCGCGATCAAGCTGCAGGGCGAGGTCGGCATCTACCGCGGCTTCGAGGGCCAGGTGCTGTTCGAGCTCGGCAACTTCGACGAGGCGCGCCGCTCGCTCGAGCGCGGGCTCGCGCTCGAGCCCGACTGCGCGCACAGCACCTACCACATGGCGCTGGTGATGGAGCACACGGGCCAGCTCGAGAACGCCGAGCGCTCGTTCGCGAAGGCGGCGCAGCTCGCGCCCGAGCTCTATCCGCTGCCGACCCGGATCGACGACGCCGAGTTCGAAGCCGCCGCCGACCAGGCGCTGCGCGGCCTGCCCGAGCCGATTCGCAAGTACACCGAGAACTGCCCGGTGATCGTCGAGGACCTGCCGAGCGAGGACCTGGTGCGCCAGGAGTTCGTCTCGCCTCAGCTGCTCGGGCTCTTCTCGGGCGTGCCCGCGACCGAGCCCGGCGCCAGCCCGACCCTGGGCACGCTCCAGCGCACCGACACCGACCGCATCCTGCTCTTCAAGCGCAATCTCGAGAAGATCGCCTCGACCCGCGACGAGCTCGTCGAGCAGATCCAGATCACGGTGAAGCACGAGATCGGCCACTTCCTCGGCATGGACGAGGAAGAGGTCGACCGCCTCGGCCTGGCCTAGGGCGCGCGCGTGCCCGGCCCGGGCGCCGCGGGACTCGCCGAGCGCCTGCGCGCGATCCCCGGCGTCGCCGAGGTGCTGGCGCGGCCGGCGGAGCTGTTCGCCTACGAGTCCGACGGGCTGACGCTCGAGCGCGGTACCGCGAGCTGCGTCGCGCTGCCGACCACGACCGAGGCGGTCGCCGGGATTGTGCGCGAGTGCAACGCCGCCGGCGTGCCGTACGTCCCGCGCGGCGCGGGTACGGGCCTCTCGGGCGGGGCGACGCCGGTGACCGGCTGCGTGGTGATCGAGTGCGCGCGCATGAACCGGATCCTGGAGCTCGACGCCGCGAACCGCACGGCGACCGTGCAGCCCGGCGTGATCAACGAGCACCTTTCGGCAGCCGCTCGGCCGCTCGGCCTCTTCTACGCGCCCGACCCGTCGAGTCAGTCGGCCTGCACGATCGGCGGCAACGTCGCCGAGAACAGCGGCGGGCCCCATACACTGAAGTACGGCACCACGAGCCCCCACGTGCTCGAGCTCGAGGTCGTCCTGCCCGACGCGTCGATCGTGCGGCTGGGCCGGCGCGACGGCCACGCCCACGGCTACGACCTGCGCGGCGTCTTCGTCGGCTCGGAGGGCACGCTCGGCATCGCCTGCACCGCGACGGTGCGACTGGTGCCGCTGCCGGAGACGGTGGCTACGGTGCTCGCCAGCTTCGCGAGCTTGCGCGCGGCCTGCGCGACGGTGTCGGAGATCATCGCGCGCGGGATCGTGCCCGCGGCGCTCGAGCTGATCGACGACCGCACGATCGCGGCGGTCGAGGCTTCGGTGTACGCCGCCGGCTACCCGCGCGACGCGCGGGCGGTGCTGCTGGTCGATCTGGACGGGCTGGCGGTGGCCGTCTCGGCCGAGCGCGCGCGCATCGAAGCGATCTGCGCCGCCGGCGGCGCGATCGAGGTGCGCACCGCGCGCGACGACGCCGAGCGGCTCGCCCTCTGGCGCGGCCGCAAGGGCGCGTTCGGCGCGATGGGCCGGCTCGCCCCGGACCTCTACGTACACGACGCGGTGGTGCCGCGCACGCGCCTGCCCGAGGTGGTCGAGGCGATCAACCGCGCCGCCGAGTCGCGCGGGATCCGGATCGCGAACATCCTGCACGCCGGCGACGGCAACCTGCACCCGAACATCACCTTCGACCGCCGCGACCCCGAGCAGCTGCGCACGATCAAGGAGGTCGGCGCGGAGATCCTGCGCATCTGCGTCGCGGCGGGAGGCGCGCTCTCCGGCGAGCACGGGATCGGCCTCGAGAAGCGCGACGCCATGTGCCTCTTGTTCGACGAGGCCGATCTCGAGCCGATGCGCTGGGTGCACGACAGCTTCGACCCCGGCGACCGGTGCAACCCCGGCAAGCTGGTCCCCGCGCCGCGCGCGTGCGCCGAGAGCAACCCGCACAACCGGGCCTACGCGCGGGTTACCTTCTAGCCGTGGGCGACCCGTTCGAGGCGATCGTCGGCGCGGCGCACGTCGCGCACCCGGAAGCGCGCGTGGCGGGCGCGCGGGTGGCGGCGGTCGTGCGGCCGGGCAGCGCGGAGGAGGTCGCCGCCTGCCTGCGCGCGGCGAGCGAGGCGGGAACCGCGATCGTCGCGCGCGGGGGCGGAACCAAGCTGCACTTCGGCAACGCGCTCGACGCGCCGGAGTGCGCCTTGCTCGCGCTCGACCGGCTCAGCGCGCACCTCGAGCTCGAGCCCGACGAGGGCGATCGCGACACTCGACGCGGGGGTGCGGGTCGCGGAGCTCGCCGCTCGCGCCGCGGCGGTCGGGAAGGCGACCCTGCTTCCCGCTCTGCAGACCGAGGCGACCGTGGGCGGCGTGCTCGCGGTCGAGCCCGTCGGTCCGGACTGGACCTTGGACCGGCGCGCGCGCAACGAGGTGCTCGGCCTGCAGGTGGCGCTCGCGAACGGCGAGCTCGCGCACTCGGGCGGGCGCGTGGTGAAGAACGTGACCGGCTTCGACATGCCCCGGCTCTTCTGCGGCTCGTTCGGAACGCTCGGCGTGATCACGCGCGCGACCTTGCGCCTGCGCGCGCAGCCCGAGTGCGAGCGGCTCGTCTGCGCCGAGCTCGGCTCGCTCGAAGCCGGCCTCGCCAGCTTCGCGCGCGCTGCGCTCGCGGTGGAACCCGCGGCCGCCGCGCTCGTCGCGGGCGCGGACGGCGTCGAGCTGCTGGTCTACTTCGGCGGGGTCGAGGCCGCGGTCGCGCTGCAAGCCGCGCGCGTACCCGGCGACCCCGCCCCGCTCGAGCGCTGGTCCGCGCTGCGCGCCTCGGTGGCGGCGCCGCCGCCGCCCGGCCGCGCGCGGGTCCGCCTCTCGGGCCGGCCGACCGACCTCGGCCAGCTCGCGCGCGCGCTCGCCGAGGTGGCGGGGAGCGGCCCGCGCATCGCCCTGCCGCTCGCGGGCGTCCTGCTGGCCGACGTCCCCGACGGCGCACTCTCTGCGCTCGCGCCGGCCGCAGCGGCGCTCGGCGCGGCGTTCGCGGCCGAGCGCGCGCCGGACGCCGCCCCGATCCAGCTCGACGTCTTCGGCGCGCCTCCGGACGCGCTGCCGCTCATGCGCGCGCTGAAGGCGCGCTTCGACCCGGGCCGCGTGCTCGCGCCCGGCCGCTTCGTGGGCGGGATCTAGCGTGGACGCGAGCCAGCTCGACTACGCGGCGACACTGGACTGTGTGCACTGCGGCCTGTGCCTGCCGCACTGCCCGACGTACCAGGAGACCGGCCGCGAGACCAGCTCGCCGCGCGGACGGATCTACCTGATGCGCGGCGTGGCGGAGGAGAAGATCCCGCTCGACGACTTCGTGGTCGGCGAGATGAGCTTCTGCCTCGCCTGCCGCGCCTGCGAGTCGGCCTGTCCGGCGGGGGTCCGCTACGGGCACCTGATCGAGGGCATGCGCGCCGAGATCGACCGGCGCGGGGCGCGCGGCCGGCTCGGCCGGGCTCTCGAGCGCTTCGCGCTGCGCGGCGTGATCGCCCGCCCGCGCCGGCTGGCCGCGCTGTTCTCCGCGCTGCGCGTCTACCAGCGCAGCGGCGTGCAGCGCGCGCTGCGCGCGAGCCGGCTGCTCGCGGTCGCGCCGCCGCTCGCGCGCATGGAGCGGATGCTGCCCGCGCTGCCCGATCCCCACCGACCCCCGCGCGTCGTGCCGGCGCAGGGCGTCCGGCGCGGGCGGGTCGGCTTCCTCACCGGCTGCGTCATGCCCGAGGTGTTCGGCCCGGCGAACGCGGCGACGGTCGCGGTGCTCGCGCGCAACGGCTTCGAGGTCGAGATCCCCGGCGACCAGGTGTGCTGCGGCGCGCTGCACCGCCACTCCGGGGACCCCGCGGCCGCCGACGCGCTGCACGCGCAGAACCGTCGCGCGTTCCACCTCGACGAGCTCGACGCGGTGATCGTGAACTCGGCCGGCTGCGGCGCGAACATGAAGGACGTCGGCGACCCGCTCGGCCGCAAAGTGCGCGACGCCGCCGAGTTCCTGGTCGACGCCGGCCTGCGCGAGCCGCCGCACGCACTGCGTCTGCGCGTGGCCTACGACGATCCGTGTCACCTCTTGCACGCGCAGCGGATCGCCGCGGCGCCGCGCGCGCTGCTCCGCGCGATCCCCGAGCTCGAGCTGTTCGACCTGCCCGGCTGCCGCGACTGCTGCGGCGCCGCGGGGATCTACAACCTGACCCAGCCCGAGATGGCGGCGAGCCTGCTCGCGCGCAAGATCCAGGCGCTGCGCGACACCGCGCCGCAAGCGCTGGCGACCGGCAACCCCGGCTGCCTCATGCAGATCGGCGCAGGCGTGCGCGCAGCGGCGCTGCCGATCGAGGTGCTGCACCCGCTGGAGATCCTGGCTCGCGCTTACGGCGAGTGAGACAGCGAGTCCGAGCGAGGGCCGCCCCGAGTCGAGAGACCTACTGGTAGAGCATTGCGTCGGGCGTCGCTTCGGGCATGCGGATGCGCGGGAACGCGGCGAGCCCGAGCGTCGTGAGATCGCCGCGCAGGACGAGGTCGACGGGCAGGATGCTCTCGCGCGTGCGCACGAAGCCGTGCTTCTCGTGCGTGCTCTCGAACACCGCGTCCGAGCGCGCCGTGGGGCGCGGCTCCGCGTTCTCGGCCACGCCCAGCCGCGCGGCGGCGAAGAAGGCGTCGCGCGCCGCGTCGGGCGTCGCCCGCTCGCGCTCGTCGGTCGCCAGGCTCGCGTAGCGCGTCTCCTCGAGCTGCGCGACGAAGCGGGTGAAGTCGGCGGCGGGAACCCTCGCGACGACCGGGTCGCGCCCGACCAGCGCGATCTCGATCGCGTTCCGGCCCAGCAAGGTCACCCCTTGCTCGGCCATCTCGCCGTTCGCGCCCTTCCCGTCGAGCAGCTCGGGCTTGAGCGCCAGCGCACCCGGCGCCCACAGCGCCGGGTGCTCGAGCAGGAACTCGCGCGTGAGCCGGATCCGCTGGGGCGAGGCCGCGGCCCGCTCCGCGACGAACTTGGTGCGTGCCGCGGCGGCGGACGGGGTGTCGCCGTAGTCGCGCAGCACGGTGGCGAGGTAGGCGAGGCGCAGGTCGACCCGCTGCTGCTTGTCGGCCGCGGCGAGCAGCTGCTCGGCGACCTTCGCGCGGTACTCGGCGACGTCGGCGGCATCCGGCTCGCGCCGCTTCTCGGCGTGCTCGAGCGCCGCCGCCCACTGACCGCGCAGCGCGTAGCCGTGCTCGAGCTCGGCGCGCACCTCTTCGGCGTGCGCGCCGTCGGGATAGCGGGCCAGGTAGCGCTCGCCGGCCACCAGCACCGCGCCGCCGAACTGCGTGCGCGAGCCGGGGTACTGGATCACGCGCAGCGGGAAGGTGGCGATTGCGACCGCGAAGCCGGGCGCGTCGAGCAGGTACTCGAGAGGGCGCGGCAGATTGCGCTCGGTCGCGCCGTTCGTGAAGCGGCCCAACGCGATCCACGCCGCCACCGCCCTCCGGTCCGCGCTCTGCGCGGCCTGGTAGGCGTCCCAGGCGTTCGCGCTGCGGTCGGCGAGCATCGCGCCCGCCTGACGCGCAGCGGTGTCGGGCGAGCCCCAGGGCTCCGGCACGCGCCGCAGCGCTTCGGCGAACTCGTCCTGGTCGCTGCGCGCAAGCGGCTCGAAGCTCGCAAGGAGGCGCAGCGTGCTGGCCTGCTCGGCGGGTGCGCCCGCGGCCGCATACTCCCGTGCGCGCGCCGCGACCTCGCCGTACGGCGCGATCGCCGCCGCGCGCGCCAGCGCGGCGAAGCGCTCGCGCTGCTCCGGGGTCTGCGACTCGGGAGCCAGCGCGCGCACCTCGAGGCTTCGCTGCGCGCGCGCCTCGCGCTCGGCCAGCCGCGCCTCGGCCTGCTGGCGCAGCTTGATCGCCTCGGACCCCTCGGGGCGCTGGCGCTCGGCGCGCTCGGCGAGGATCTCGGCGGCTTGCCAGTCGCCGCGCTCGCTTGCGTCGCGCGCGCCGCGAATCCAGCGCTCGTAGCGCTCGCGCACGAGCCGCTCGCGCAGCCCCTCCGCGCGCGCCGCGACCTCGGCCGACTCGGGGTGCTCGGGATGCGTCGCGCGCCACTCGTCGAGCGCGTGCAGCGCCTGGCGCTCGCGCGGCGTGCCGGTCGGCAGCTGGTTCACGGCGAGCAGGGCCGACAGGGCGCTGCGCGACGCGGCGAGCGGGTTCAGGACGCCGGTCAGCGCCAGGGTCGAGAGCGGCTCGATCACCCGGTTGAAGAGCGCCCCGATCCGAGCGCGGCGCTCCTCGCCGAGCCGCGCGTCCGCCACGTGCAGCGGCTCGGCGTCGCGCGCGAGCTCGACCCGGCGGCGCAGGGCGGGATCGAGGTCGTCGCGGTCGAGCAGAGCGTCGGTGCGGTCCGGGTAGGCGAGGCTGCCGCCGGTCGCCGCGAAGAGCTCCGCTGCGTTGTCGGCCAGGCCGGAGGGCAGCTCGCCCCGCTCCTCGCGCAGCGCGTCCTCGCGCGCGAGCGCCGCGGCCTGCGCCTCCGCGTCCTCGCGGCGGCCGTCGAGCACCGCCGCCGCCAGCCGGCCCGCGATGCGTTCGGCGTCGTCGGGCAAGGGCTCGCGCGGCGGCCGCGCGCTCTCGAGCGGACGCCACTCGGCGGGCGTGGGGTCCTGCGGGTGCGCGCAGGCCGCCAGCGCGCAGAGCGCGGCGCAGCCCAACGCCGTCCGGGCGCGGCTAGTGCGGCAGCTTGTCTTCATGGACCTGCAAGGTGTAGCTCAGGTAGGCCTCGAGCTTGTGCGCCGCCTCGAGCTTCTCGACGGTGCCGTCCTGCTGCGACACCACTTCGTAGATCCGGGTCGCTCCGTGCGCGTACTCGTCGAAAGTGGCGGGATCGAAGCCGAGCGACGGCGGCGGGAAGCGGCGGGCGTAGCGGCGCGAGAGCTCCGCGTAAAGATCGGCGAGCGCCAGCAGGTTGCGGTTGCGGTTCTTGCTCTGCCGGTTCAGCTCGACCAGCTGCTGCGCGCGCTGCAGCGCGGTGGACTCGAGGCGCGGATCGGCGAGCGCCTGCGCCGAGAACCATGCCGACTCGGCGGCGTCGCCGCGCTCGAGCTCCTCGTCGACCACGAAGCGCCAGTGCGTCGCAGCCACGTCCTGGCGCAGCGCTTCGAGCTGGTTTCGCCGTTGGGTCCAGTCGTCGGCGACCTGCTGCGGGGTCGGCGCGGGATTCGCCGCCGGGGTCGTCGCCTCGACGAGCCGCACGCACACGTCGCGGCCGCCGCGCGCGGACTCCGCGAGCTCCGAGTCGAGCTCCGCGACCCGCCCGTAGTGCAGCGCCGCGAGCTTGTACTCGCCGATCCGCTCGAGTGCGCGCGCCTTCGAGAACCAGACCACGTCGGTGAGATAGCCCGTCGAGAGCTTCTCGGCGTGCGCGGACTCCAGCGTCTCGAGCCGCTCGAACGCCGCGCGGTACACGTTGCGGCCCGACACGTCGCGCGCGGGCGCGAAGCGGTAGGTGTCGTCGTCGACGTGGAGGCGCAGCACCGCCACGACTTCGAGCACGTCCTGGGTCGGCTCGTCGGAGGGCGAGGCGGGCGGGTTGGACGCGCACGCCGCGCACAGCGCCGCGAGCGCGACGGCGCCCGCCGCCCGCGCGGCGATCAAAGCCGGGCCGTGCGCCGCGCCGCCACCAGGTTCAGCATCTTCTCGGTCGCCGTCACGGCCGCGGCGAGCTGGTCGGAGTCGACGCCGAGCGTGCTGAACGGCTGCGCGCGCGGACTCAGCTGCCAGCTGATCACGGTCTCGACCAGCGCGCCCGTCTTGCCGCCGGGGGGGATGCGCACCTTGTAGTCGACGAGCTGCGGGAGCTTGATGTCCGAGCCGCGCAGCGCCTTGGCGAGAGCCTTCATGAACGCGTCGTAGCCGCCGTCGCCGGTCGAGCTGGCCTCGGCGAGCTTGCCGCGCACGCGCACGGAGACGGACGCCTGGGGAAGGCCGTCGCTCGACGAGTGCGCTTCATAGTGCTCGATTCGGACGAGCTGCTCGCCCGGTGTCTTCAACACGTCGGCGATCAGGAGCGGCAGGTCCTCGGTGGTGACGCTGTGCTTCTTGTCGCCCAGCTCGACGATGCGGCGCAGCACCAGGTCGCGCTGCTCGGGCGGCAGCTTGATGCCGAGCGTCTTCAGGTTCTGCTCGAGCGACGCCTTGCCCGCCATCTTCCCCAGCGCGTAGCGGCGGCGGCGGCCGAAGCGGGCCGGCAGGAGCCGGTTCGCGTACAGATCGCCCTTCGCGTCGCCGTCGGCGTGGATGCCGCCAGTCTGGGTGAACACGTCGCGGCCGACCACCGGCGCGTTGTCGGAGACGAGCTTGCCCGAGAGCCGCGCCACGAGCTCGGAGATCGCGATCAGCCGGCTCTCGTCGACGGCGGTGCGGTAGGGCGTCAGGTCGTGCAGCGAGGCGACGATTTCGGCCAGCCGCGTGTTGCCCGCGCGCTCGCCCATGCCGTTCACGCTGGTGTGCACGCCGCGCGCCCCCGCCTTCACGGCGGCCAGGCAGTTGGCGGTCGCGAGTCCGTAGTCGCCGTGCGCGTGGAACTCGAAATGCACGTCGGGCCAGGTGCGGGTCATGAGCTCGACGTAGCGCGACGTGTCGTCGGGGGTGAACGTGCCGAGCGTGTCGGGCAGGTAGACGCGGCGCACGCCGAGCCCCGCCATGTTCTCCATGTGGCCGAACACGTAGTCGAAGCTGTCGCGCACGCCCTGCGACCAGTCCTCGAGGTAGACGTTCACCACGAGCTTGCGGCGGCGCGCGTAGCGGATCGTCTCGGCGATGTCCTTGAAGTGGAGCTCGGGCGTCTTGCGGAGCTGCCCCTCGCAGTGCTTGCGCGAGCCTTTGGTCAGCAGGTTCATGGCGCTGCCGCCGTGCTCGACGATCCAGTCGACCGAGCGCCGCAGGTCCGTCAGCCCGAAGATCTCGATCCGCTCGGCGTGGCCGGCGCGCCGCGCCCAAGCGGTGATGCGTTTCATCGCCTCGGCTTCGCCCTCGGAGACGAACGCCTGGCCGACCTCGAGCCGGTCGACCTTCACCTCCTCGAGGAGAAGCCGCGCGATCTGCAGCTTCTCGGACGGCGAGTACGCGACGTTCGGCGTCTGCTCGCCGTCGCGCAGCGTCGTGTCCATGACCTGGACGAGGGATCCGCGGGCCATGGCGCTGGAGGCTAGCGCGCTAGCTCCCGAACGCGTACGCCCCGCCGCGCTCGAGCGCGCGCCGGTAGGCCGGGCGGGCGTGAACGCGGTCGAGGAAGCGAGCCAGGTTCGGGAACTTGTCGAGCCCGTTCAGGAGCCGCGCGGCCTGGATCGGGAACGACAGGTTGATGTCGGCGGCGCTGAGCTCCTTGCCGACGAAGAAGTCGGCGTTCGCGAGCTCGGCGTCGAGGAAGCCGAAGTGATTGTCGATCTCGCTCTGGATGCGCGGCGCGAGCGGCGCGCCCGCGTCGCCCAGCCGCGACGTGTACAGGCGCAACATGACGGGCAGCATCGCCGAGCCCTCGGCGTAGTGCATGAGCTGCAGGTAGCGCGGCCAGTCGGGCGACGTCTCCGGCGGAGCTAGCCTCCCCTTGCCGTACTTGCGCACGATGTACTCGAGGATCGCGCCCGACTCGATGATCGTGTTCGGGCCGTCGGTGATCACCGGCGACTTGCCCAGCCGGTGGACCTTGAGGAGCTCCGGCGGCGCCAGGTTGGTGGTCGCGTCGCGCTGGTACTTCTGGATCTCGTACGGCAGCCCGAGCTCCTCGAGGAGCCACAGCACGCGCTGCGAGCGCGAGTTGTTCAGGTGGTGGACGACGATCACGACAGGAGCTCCGGCTCCGCTTCCTTCTTCGCGCGCGCGTCGTGCGCCTTCTTCGCATCGAGCAGCGCGGGGATCACGCGGTCGAGATCCTCCTGCGTCCACAGGTGCTCGGTCTTGAAGGCGCGGATCAGCGCGGGCTGCTGCATGATCGCGACCTGCCCGCGGCTCACGTGCAGGATCTGCGCGGTGAGCTCCTGCGCCTGCGGCGTCGCGAGCCAGGTCACGACCGGCGCGATCTGCTGCGGGCCGACCAGCGGGTTGTCGAGGTCGGGCTTGGCGCCGCGGCCCTCCATGAGCGGGATCGTCATGCGGGTGGCCGCGCCCGGCGAGATCGTGTTCACCGTGCAGCCGTACTTCGCGAGCTCGAGCGCGAGCACGCGCGCGAAGCCGGCGATGCCCGCCTTCGCCGCGCCGTAGTTCGACTGGCCGAAGTTCCCGAACAGGCCCGACACCGACGAGAAGCAGATGATCCGGCAGCCCCGCCGGTTGGTCTCGCGGATGTAGCGCGCGAACGGCTGCGAGCAGCAGAAGTGCCCCTTCAGGTGCACGTCGAGGACCAGGTCCCAGTCGTTCTCCTCGAGCGAGAAGATCGTCTTGTCGCGCAGGATCCCGGCGTTGTTCACCAGGATGTCGCAGGCGCCGAACGCGTCGAGGGCGGTCTTCAGGATGTTCACGCCGCCCGCCATCGTGGCGACGGAGTCGTAGTTCGCGACCGCCTTGCCGCCGGCGGCTTTGATCTCCTTCACGACGTCGTCGGCGACCTTGCCGGACCCCGTACCGTCGGCGTTGCCGCCCAGATCGTTGACCACGACGCTCGCCCCGTTGCGAGCCATGTCGAGCGCGATCTCGCGCCCGATTCCGCGACCCGCCCCGGTGACGATCGCGACCTTGCCTGTGAGCACTGCCATGACGGACCCTCCCGATCGAGCCCGCCATTCTACTCCGGTCAGTGCTTTCCCGACTTGTCCTGTTTGTCGGCCTGGCCCGGGGACTTGCCGCGCTTCTGCCACTGCTCCCGGACCTTCTGCTGCTTCTCCGGGGGGAGCTGCTGGAAGCGCTGGTACTTCTCGCGCAGCTCCTGGCGCTTCTCCGGGGTGAGCTGCTGCCAGCGCTCGTAGTTCTGGCGCACCCGCGCGCGCTCTTCCTTGGGCAGCGAGCGGAACTGCTTCATGCGCTCGCGCAGCTCCTGCTGGCGCTCCGGGGGCAGCTTCTGGAACTGCTCCCAGCGCTCGCGCACCTCCTGCTTCTTCTCGGGGGTGAGCTTCTGGAAGCGGTTGCTGTTCTCGAAGGGCGGGGGCGGCGGCGGGGGCTTCGGGTCGTCCGCGCGCGCCGAGGGGGCGAGCAGCGCGAGGCAGAGCGCCGCGGCCGAGAGCGCCGCGCGCCGGCGCCTAGCTCGACCCGGCATCGTCCCATTCCTCGAGCACGTCGAGCTCGGAGATCGCGTCGACCTCGGGGTCCTGCAGGAGCTCGAAGTCGCGGACGTCGGTCACGAGACGCACGTCGGTGTCGGCCGGGCTCGGAGCCGCGCGGGCCGCCAGGGCCGGCGCAGCCTCGGCCGCAGGCAATGAATCCCGGGTCACGACGGCCTCGGCTGCAGCGGTCGCGGCGGAGTCGTGCTCCGGGGGCAACCCGACGAAGCGGAACAAGAGCAGCGCGGCCCCGGCCGCCGTCGCGAGCGCGAGCCCGCGGCCTGGCGAGAGCCAGCCGAACACGCGCGCGAGCAAGCCCTTCGGTGCGTCTTCGCCGCGCGCGATCCGCGCCCAGAAGCGCGCCTCGAAGTCCGGCGGCGCGGCCACGGCGGGCAGCGCGGCGAATGCTCGCGCCAGCTGCCGGTGGTCTTCCACGGCCTGCCTGCAGCCGGCGCAGGTCGCCAGGTGCGCTTCGAACGCCGCGCGCTCGCCGGCCTCGAGCTCCCCGTCGAGGAATGCTCCGATCTGCTCTCGCTCTCGTTCGCACGCCGTCATGCGTCTTCCTTCGCCAGCGCCGCCAGGACCGCCTCACGGGCCCGGTGCAGCAGGCTCTTCACGCTGGAGACCGTAGTCTCGAGTGTCTCCGCGATTTCGTCGTAGTCCAGATCTTGCTCGCTGCGGAGCAGGAGCGCCGCGCGCTGCCGCTCGGGCAACGTCGAGAGCGCCCGCTCGAGCCGCCCGCGCATGCGCTCGCCGTCGAGCTGCTCCTCGGCGCTGGCGCGGGGGTCGGCTCCCGCCGCCTCCGTGAGATCGCTGGTCGCCTTCTCGTATTTCCGATGAGCTCGAGCCAGCTCGTTCAGGGCCAGGTTGTGGGCGATCCCGAAGATGTACGTCGAGAAGCGAGCCCGCGGCTCGTAGCGAGCGGCTGCGTTGTAGATGCGCACGAACACGTCCTGCGTGAGCTCCTCGGCGCGGCCGCGGTCCCGCACCATGCGAGTGAGGAAGGTCAGAACGCGGGGGGTGTAGCGGGCGAACAGCGCGTCGAAGGCGCGCCGGTCGCCCCGCTGGAAGGCCAGCATGAGCCGAGCGTCATCGTCCATCCAGCCGGCCGTACCCCAGCGGTCTGCCGCTGGGTGAAACCGCAGCCGCAACCCGGGGTTGCGCGGCGCGGGTCAGAGGGAGCTTTCCCAGCCCCGGCGCGGGGTTCAGCCCTGGATCAGCGGGCGGATGTACTTCAGGTAGCCGAACCCGATCAGCGCCACGGTCGCCAGCCCGAGGAAGGTCATGGTCACGGCCATCATGCTCCAGCAGATGGCCGTCCCGAGCCGGTCCTTGAGGGGCCTGGGCAGAACCCACTCGAGCACGATCGAGCCGCCGATCATCACGGCCATCGCGATCAGGATGAATTGCACGGGCGCTCCCTTCGCTGCACCCGCGAGTAGAGCACGGGCCGGCGAAGCCGGTCAAAGGTCGCCCGCGCGGGCCCGCACGAAGCGCTCGACCTCGCGGACGAAGGCCTCGGGCTCGTCCAGGTTCAGGACGTGGCCGGCCCCGGCGATCTCGACCCGCTCCGCCCGCGGAAGCTTGGCCGCCATGACGTGCGAGGCGCGCTGGAAGTTGGCGTCCTTCTCGCCCGCCACGACGAGCGCCGGCTGCGCGATCTCGGGCAGGACGTCGACCAGGTTCGGGACCGGTCCCGCCACTCCGCGGGCGAAGCGCTGCAGCCCGGGGACGGTCGAGCGCAGGATGCCGCGCCGCGCCTCGGCCGCGAGCGGCGACTCAGGGTGCAGGCCCAGGAGCTCGGCCTGTGCCCGCGAGCCCTCGAGATACTTCTCGAGCCCGACGTCGCCCATCTTCGCCGCCGCGCGCTCGAGCATGTCGCGCCACTGGGCGAGCGCCTCGGGGTTCTTGAAGCCGGGTCCCGTGTTGAAGAGCAGCAGCGCCCGCACCCGCTCGGGCCGAGCGCGCGCGTACGAGAGCGAGACCAGCCCGCCGACCGAGAGCCCCGCAGCGAACGCCGGGGTGTCGCCCGCCGCCGCGGCGTGCACGCGCGCGAGATCGTCGACGACCTGCGCGAGCGTGTAGCGCTCGGGCTCGGCGGGGGCGTCGCTCTGGCCGTGGCCGCGGTAGTCCCAGCTCACCACGCGCGCGAAGCGGGACAGGGCTTCCTCTTGTCCCGACCAGTGCGCGCTGGTCGAGAACGATGCGCACGAGAGCAGGAGCGGCGGCCCGTCGCCGCGCGCGCGCCAGAAGATCTTCGCGCCGTCGCTCGCCTCGACGAACGGCATGCCGCTAGCTGCGCTCGAGACGCTCGCGCAGCGCCCTGGTCATCTGCTGGAGCTGGCTCTGCATGGGCGCGCGGATCGTGAACTCGGGCACCAGCGCGCGGGTCGTGCCCTCCATCGCGACCTGCACCCGGGTGGTCGAGTCGTTCACCGGCGTGAGCCGGATCTCGCCGTCGAGCGAGCGCCACACGCGCCCGTCGCAGATCTTCTCGAAGCGCAGCCCGCCGTCCGGCCGAGCTCGTGAACACGAAGCGCACGATCGACTCCGTGCCGAGCGCCTGCACCCGCGTCTTGGTCTCCCGCGCGCCGCCCTTGTTGGAGACGATCTCCGTGTCCGGGAAGAGCTGGGTGACGGTCGCGTCGCTCGCGAGCACGGCGGCGAGCTCGGACTTCGCGCGGCGCACCACGAATTCGTTCTCGAACTTCACGCGGGCAGCATAGCCCGGGCTCCGCGAGGCTGGCTCGCTTGCGATTGCCGGGTCGGCCGGGATAGCCTTCGCCGCGATGACATACGAGCCGGGATGCTTTTCGGATGCCAGGCCCTGGCTCGTCGACCCGGAGAGCATGCCGTGGCGCGCGAACGTCGCTGACCTGCGCGCCGAGACCCAGGCGCTTGCTGCCCGAGCTGGTGCGCGCCGCGGGTCTTCCCCCGCTCGATCGCTTCGCGAGGCGCGGGCTGGCGGCTCGGCAGCGCGCTCGCGCGGTGGGCGGCTGCGTCGAGCGCCGCGCGCGGCCAGCGCGGAGTCGCGCGCCGGCGCTCTCGCGCCGGCTGCGCCGGCGTTCGAGCGGCTCGGACCGGCGTACATCAAGCTCGGGCAGATCGTCTCGTCGGGGCGCGGTCTCTTCCCCGACGAGCTCGTCGAACGAGTTCAAGCAGCCTGCGCGACCAGGTGCCGCCCGAGCCGTTCGCGGCCGTGCGCGCGGTCGTCGAGGAGGACCTGGGCCGGCCGCTCGAGCGCGGTGTTCGCGCGCTTCGACGAGAAGAGCCTCGCCGCGGCGTCGATCGCGCAGGTGCACGCGGCGCGGCTGCGCACGCGGCGAAGAGGTCGTGGTCAAGGTGCAGCGGCCGCAGGTCGCGCGGCTCGTGCGGCGCGACATCGCGCGCGATGGCCTGGATCGCGCCGTTCCTGGTCGGGCGCATTCCCGGTCGCGGCGCTCGCGAACCCGCCCGCGCTGGTCGAGCTGTTCGCCGAGACCATCGTCCGAGGAGCTCGACTTCCGGCTCGAGGCCGAGAACATGCTCGACATCGCGCGCCTGCTGCGCGACGCCGGCCAGACGCTCATCGTCGTGCCGCGCCCGCACCCGGAGCTCGTGACCCGCCGCGTGCTCGTGATGGAGCGCCTGCAGGGCTTCACGCTACGAGCGACGTCGAGGGCATGCGCGCCGCGGGCATCGACACCGCGGCGGTGCTGCGCGCGCTGCTCATCTCGTTCCTCGAGGGCGCCATGATCTACGGCGTCTTCCACGGCGACCTGCACGGCGGCAACCTCTTCGTCATGCCCGACGGCCGCGTGGCGCTGCTTCGACTACGGCATGACCGGGCCGCATGGACCGAGCGCGCAGCGGCTCGCGTTCCTGCGCATGATGATGACCGGCGTCGACCAACGACATCCGCGGTCAGCTCGCCGCGTTCCGCGACCTGGGCGCGCTGCCCGAGGACGCCGACCTCGACGCAGCTGTCGCGCGACCTGAAGCTCGACCGAGCCCGTGCGCGACCCGACGCAGATGACCGGCGAGGAGCTCGTGTCCGAGATCCAGGACGTGCTGAAGGGCCTGCTCGCGCACGGCGCGACGCCTGCCCAAGCACCTGATGCTGTACGTGAAGGACATGCTCTTCCTCGACGGCGCGATCGGCGACCTCGCGCCCGACGTCGACCTGTTCGCGGAGGTCGGCGCGGATCTTTGCGCTACTTCACCGCGACCCACGGCGAGCGGATGGCGCGCGAGCTGGGCAACGAGGGCGTGGCGGTGAACCTCGATCTCACCGGCTTCAAGGCTTCGCTCGGGCTGCAGGCCGAGGTCGAGACACTCACGCACCGGGAGCTCCTGAAGCGGCGCGAGGTGGTGCGCAAGCGGCTCGAGGACGCCGGCGGAGCGCGCGCCCCCTAGGTCCGCCGACCTGCGGTACGATGCGGTGTGCCCGCGCGACGCCTCCTCGCGCTCTTGCTCCCGCTGCTGCTGCTGATCGCGCGGTCCCCCGGCGCGGCGGAGACCGACGACCTCTTCGCGGTGCAGGAGCTGCGCGACCCGGGCCGCACGGTCGCCGCGGAGATCGGCGACTTCGACGGCGACGGGCGCGCCGACCTGCTGCAGGTCGTGTACACCGGGATCCCGCCGGACGACAAGCGGTTCGTGCGGCTGTGGAAGCAGACCGAGGCCGGCGGCCTGCCCCCGAAGCCGACCTACGAGCTGCCGCTGCCGGACGAGAGCGCGGCGTACGACGTCGGCGACGTGCTGCCGGACTCGCCCGGGCTCGAGCTCGTGCTGCTGCGCCCGGGCGGGCTCACGGTGCTGTCGTTCGCGAGCCCGGCGCTCGCGATGCGCGAGCTGCGCGTCGGCAGTCCCACCATGGCTCCTGCGCAGGACGAGCGGGGCCTCGACCGTCTCAAGATCGTGTACACCGACTTCGGCAAGGAGCCCTGGCTGCTCGTGCCGATGCTCGGCCAGGCGACCTTCATCTCGCCGAGCGGTGCGATCAAGGCGAAGCTCGACGTCGGTGCGCGCGCGAACTACTTCGTCCAGCAGCGCCCCGGGCCGCTGCTCGTCGACAGCGACGTGCAGCTCCTGCTCGACGTGCCGCGCATCTCGGTGGGCGACGTAGACGGCGACGGCAAGGCGGACGTGGTGAGCTCGCGCCGCCACGACGTGCGCGTGTTCCTGCAGCGCGAGGGCGGCGCGTTCCCGGAGGCGGCCGACAAGACGTACAAGCTCGCGCTCGTCTCCGAGCAGGACTTCATCCGCGGCTCGGGCGCGGTGCGCAGCGAGGCGCGCGACATCTCGGGAGACGGCCTGCTCGACCTGATGATCTCGCACCTCTCGGGGGGCATTACCGACGCCAAGTCCGACACGCGCATCTACCTGAACCACGGCGGTGTATGGAAGCTCGACCAGCCCGACTTCGTGGTGCCGAGCAACGACGGCTGGGGCGCCGACCAGCTGATCGACATCGACCACGACGGCAAGGTGGAGCTCCTGCACGTGTCGATGCCGTTCGGCGTGCTCGACGTGATCCAGGCGCTGGTCACGCGCGCCATCGACGCCGAGGTCACCGTCTACCGCGCGAGCGCGGACGGGACGTTCTCGAAGGAGCCCTGGTTCCAGCGCAAGCTGAAGATCGCCTTCAGCTTCGACACGGCGCGGCCGCAGGGCTTCGTCCCGACCGGCAACTACGACGTGAACGGCGACGGGTACGACGACCTGCTCACGGCCGGCAAGGGCGACCGGATCGACGTCTGGCTCGGCGGCGCCGCGGGAATCTCGGAAGAGCTCGGCGGACGCCAGACCCTGCCCGCCAGCGGGCGCCTGCGCGGGGGCGACTGGAACGGCGACGGCCTCGCCGACCTCGTCCTCTACGATCCGCGCATGCCGGGCGCGCCGCTCTCGATCGCGACCAACCGCGGATTGCTACCGGGTACGCTGCCGCACGTCGGCGCCCCGGCGAGGGGCGCGAAGCCCGACTGACTTACTGGATCTCCAGCCAGTAGGGCGGAAGGTAGGCGATCCTTCCAGTCGCCGAGAGCCAGGCGAGCTCGGGCATGTCGGGGATTTCGAAGGGCAGGAGCGAGCGCAGCAACCGCTCGTTCGCTTCGCCCTGCACGAGCGCGCGCAGCTGCTCGAGCGGACCGCGCGGAGCCGGCAGGATCAGGCGCGCCGGGTCGGCCTCGCCCTCGAGCTTCGCCTCCTTGCGCGCGCGCTCGACCGCGGCGGAGAGGCCGCCGAGCTCGTCGACCAGGTTGTGCGCGAGCGCCTCGCTGCCGAGCCAGACGCGCCCGCCGCCCAGCTTGTCGATCTCCTCGGGGCTCGAGCTGCGGCCGTCGGCGACGCGGTCGAGGAACTCGTGGTACGCGGAGCGGGTCAGCTGGTCGAGGCGGTCGCGCTGGAAGGCGTTCAGCGGGCCGTCGCCGCCCGCGGCCGACGCGAGGCCGCCGCGCGCGATCAGCTCGCGCCCGATGTCGAGCTTGTCGTAGAGCCCCGAGAACACCGGCCGCAGCATGAAAACGCCGATCGAGCCGGTCAGCGTCGCGGGCTGCGAGAGGATCGCGTTGCCGGCGCTCGCGATGTAGTAGCCGCCCGAGGCCGCGTAGTCGCCCATCGAGACCACGACCGGCTTCTTCTCGCGCACCTGCTTCACCGATCGCCACAGAAGGTCGGAGGCCATCGCGTCGCCGCCGGGCGAGTTGATGCGCAGCACCACCGCGCGGATCGAGTCGTCCTTGGCCGCCGCCTCGAGCGCCTCGCCGACCTCGTCGGCGGAGAACTGGTTGCCGAAGCCGCGCGAGCGCTCCGGAACGACCGCGCCGTCGCCGAACACGAGCGCGATCTGCGGGCCGTTGCGCAGACCGAGGCTGTGCGGGTCGACGCGCTGGTAGGTGGCGGCGTCGACTTCGTTCGCGCCCGCGAGTCCCGCGCTCGCGAGCGCTTCCTTCTTGCCGCCGACGGCGTCCGCGAGCCCGGCCGCGACCAGCTCCTCCGGGGTCCCCGGCGCCTTGTCGAACAGCGCGCGCACCTTCTCGCCGGAGAGGCTCCGCCCGCTGGCCAGCCCGTCGACCAGCTGCGCGTAGATCCCGTCGATCAGCCCCGCGCTCATCTCGCGGGCCTTCGGGCTCATCTCCTTTGCGGCGAACTGCTCGACGGCGGACTTGTACTCGCCGACCCGCGAGTACTCCCAGCGCACGCCGATCTTCTCGAACATCCCGGCGAGGAAGACGTACTGACCCGCGATCCCGCCCAGCGGCACCATCGCGGCCGGGTCGACGACGACCTTGTTCGCCACCGACGCCAGATAGAGCTCGCGGGTCGCGTTCAGCGACTCGGCCTGGACGTAGGCCACGACGGTCTTCCCCGACGCCCGCAGCTTGGCCAGCGCGTCGCGCAGCTCCTGCAGCCTCGCGTAGCCGACCCGGAGACTGCCCACCTTGAGGAGCACGCCGTCGACGCGCGAGTCCGCGCCCGCCATGTCCAGGAGCAGCAACAGCGTCGGCAGCGCCGGCCCGCGCGCGCTCCACTGCGCCAGCAGGTCGCGCGGCGGCTCGTCCTCGATCTCGCCGGAGAGGTCGAGCACGAGCACGGAGTGCTCGGGCAGGCGGCTGCGCGAGATCCAGAGCGCCACGGCGATCATCGCGACGACCAGCACCGTGAGAGTGGCGACGAGGGAGCGCCGCATGTCTTCCTTTCGCGGGTCTTTCAGCGCGGTCTCGCTCCGGACGATTCGGTGCGAGATGCGCGAAGTCTACATCGCTGCCGTCGGGCTCACCAAGGTCGACCTGACCGGGGATGCGTTCGGCAACGTCTTCGATCTGTTCCAGAGCGCGTATCGGCGCGCATTGGACGAATCGGAGCTGCGCGACTTCGATGCGGTGCAGGTCGGGATCATGGACGCGGAGGAGTTCGAGAACCGCGCCAACATCGCCACGAAGGTCGCCGACCGGCTCGGGCTGGTGGGCGTGCCGGCGGTGCGCACGGAGACGGCGTCGTCGACGGGCGCCGCCGCGTTCCACGAAGGCTGCTACAAGATCCGCTCGGGCGCGGCGTCGACGGTGCTCGTGATCGCCGGCGAGCGCATGAAGACGGTCACGACGCAGGTGGCGACGGAGATCATGTCGAAGACCGTCGACCCGGTGGAGCGCCGCTTCGGCTTCACCATGCCCGCGCTGATCGCGCTCGTCACGCAGGCGTTCTTCCGCCGCCACGGCATTGCCGGCGAGCGTGTCCCCGACGTCCTCTCGCGGCTCATGTACCGCGCGCACCGGATCGGCGCGGACAACCCGCTCGCCGCCTTCGCGGGCAAGCCCGAGACGCTCGCCGCCTACTTCGATCCGACGCGGAACCTGCCCGTCGCGACGCCGCTGCGGCGCAAGGACTGCTCGCCGATCTGCGACGGTGCGGCTGCGATCATCCTGACGGACCGGCCGCAGCCGGTGCGGGTGGCGGGACTGGGCGCGGCGACGGACACGTCCTCGCTGCTCGACCGGGTCGAGCTCGACTCGCTCGGTGCGACCCGGCGCGCGGCGGCGTTCGCGCTCTACCACGCGGGGATCGCGGATCCTTGCGCGCTGGAGGGACTGGTCGTCGAGTCGCACGACGCGTTCAACAGCCTCCTGCCCGTGAACCTGGTCGACCTGGGGCTGTGCGGCGCGGAGCAGGCGCTCGAGGCGCTGATCGGGAGCGCGCGCGGCGCAGACCCCGCCCAGGACCCCTACACACATCCGTGGAGCGGCCCGCGCGGCGCCTGCCCGGTGAACCTGTCGGGCGGGCTCAAGTCGCGCGGCCATCCGGTCGGCGGCACCGGTCTGTTTCAGCTGGCCGAGCTCTACCTGCAGCTGATGGGCCGCTTCCCGAACCGGCGCGGGCAGGCCGCCGACGCGCAGCTCGGCCTCTCGCACTCGATCGGCGGCCCCGGCAACAACGTGTACGTGACCCTGCTCGAGCGCGCCGACTCCGCGCGGCGCCGCGCGCGCGACCTCGCGCCGCCGCGCCGGCGCGCCGAGCGGCGGCCGACCCCCGTGCCCGCGCTCGCGCTGCACGGCCGCGAGGCGCTGGTCGAGGCCGCGACGACCATCCACGTGACGGCGTCGGGCGGCGGGCCGATCCACGTGGCGCTGCTCTCGGTCGACGGCCGGCGCGTGTTCGCGCGCTTCGCCGAGCCCGTCGAAGCCGGCGAGGACCTGTCGAGCTCACTCCCGGGTCGCCGCGCGCGCTTCGCGGTGACGGAGAACGGCGACCACGAGTTCGTACTCTTGCCCGAAGCGTTTGCGCAGAGCGCCTAGCGCACGGCCTTGACGTTGCGGGCGGCGCTGCCTTTGCGCGGCGCTGCGATCAGACGGTGCAGCGAGATCTCGCGGGTGCAGTTGAGGCGGACCGGTGGGCCGGCGACCCCCAGACCGCGGTTCACGTAGAGAAGTGCGCCGGTCGCTTCATCGCGGAACAGGCCGCGGGTCCAGCGCGAGATCAGGCGCGAGACGTTGTGGTGCTGGCCGGGGCCGGGCAGGGCGATCTGGCCGCCGTGCGTGTGGCCGGCGAGCGCGAGCGGGAAGCCCTGCTGCGCGGCCTCGGCGAAGTAGCTGGGCCGGTGCACGAGCAGGAGACGCGGCAGCTCGCGCGGCAGCTCGGCCGCGAGCCGCGCCAGCGCTTCGTGCGTCGAGTCGCGCTCGCTCCAGCCGCGGCCGGGGTCCTCGACGCCGGCGATCGCGAGGGCCGAGCCGGCGAGCTCGACCGTCATCCACTCGTCTCGCAGCACGCGGATCCGAGTCCACTCGGCGAGCCCCTTCGCGACCGCCTCGACACCGGTGTACACGTCGTGGTTGCCGAGCACGGCGACCACGCCGAGAGGCGCGTCGAGCGCGGCGAGCTCGCGGCAGCCCTCTTCGATGAACGCGGGGTCGAAGTCGAACAGGTCGCCCGTGATCACGATCAGGTCGGGCTCGAGCCGGTTCACCTGCGCGAGCAGCTCGCGAAGGAGCGGCGCGCGCAGCTGCGGGCCGATGTGCAGGTCGGAGATCTGCGCCACGCGCAGCCCGTCGAGCGCGGGCGGCAGGTCCGGCAGCGGCAGCTCGACCCGGTCGACCTCGACCCGGCGCTGGCCGACAGCGTAGCCCCAGGCGATCGAGCCGTAGCCGAGCGCGACCGCGACGCCGCCCACGCCGACGAGCGAGCTCGCGGCGAGCCCGCCCATCTGCGGCGCCGTGTACGCGGCGAGCCACGTGAGCGGCTCGAACAGCGCGAACACGAGCGCGAGCAACGGCCCGGTGATCAGCGCCGCCAAGCTGCCGACCAGGAACAGCCGGCCGAACAGGAAGCCCGCCGGCGCGGCGCGCGCGAGCCGCGGCAGGCTCGCCAGCGCGGCCGCATTCCCGACCGCGATCGCGACCGTCGCGGCCGCGAAGCCGAGGAGGCCGAGGCTGCTGTCCGCGAAGGCGCGCACGGCCCACTCGACGATCAGCGCCTCGGACGCCGCCGCGACGAGGAGCGCCGTCACCCGCGCGTTGCGCAGGGCCGCTCGCCCGCCGCGAGCCATAGTGCGCGCCGCGCTCGTCACGCTCGTCACGACCGGAAGGGTCGCCCTTTGTGTCGCCGTGCTCAAGCCGCGCTCACGACGGCGTCGCCGCTCGCCTCGAACAGCGCGCGAATCTCGCCGTCTGCGACCTCGCCGCGCTCGTCGGCCAGCGCCTGGAAGCGCACGAAGGCGCGGTCCAGCGCTTGGCCGTCGAAGGCGATCCCCAGCGCCTGGGCGCGCGAGGCGAACCCGTGCCGGCCGGACAGCTTGCCGAGCACGATCTCGGTCCCGGTCGGATGCCCGATCTCGGCCGGGTCGATCGCCTCGTAGGTGGCGCGGTGCTTCAGCACGCCGTCCTGGTGGATGCCCGACGCGTGGCGGAACGCGTTGCGTCCGACGATCGCTTTGTTCGGCGGCACGGCGATCCCCGAGTGCCGCGCGACCGCCTGCGACACCGCGTAGATCCCGCGCGTGTCGACGCCCGTCCCGACGCCCAGCTCGACGCCGTGCACGCGCAGCGCCATCAGCACCTCCTCGAACGGCGTGTTGCCGGCGCGCTCGCCCAGCCCGTTCACGGCCAGCTCGACCTGGCGCGCGCCCGCTGCGATCGCGGCCAGCGAGTTCGCCGTCGCCATGCCCAGGTCGTCCTGGCCGTGGAAGCTCGCCACGACCGAGGCCAGCTCGGGCACGCGCGCGTACACGTTGCGGAACATCGCGACGACCTGATCGGGCCGCGCACACCCGACGGTGTCGGGCAGGTTGATGGTGCTCGCGCCCGCCGCGATCGCCACGCGGACCACGCGAGCGACGAAGTCGGGGTCGGAGCGGGTCGCGTCCATGCAGCTGAACTCGACGTCGTCGGTGAAGCCGCGCGCGCGCTCGACCGCGACCCGCGCCATCTCGACGACCTGGTCCTCTCCGCGCCGCAGCTGGTGCGCCAGGTGGATCTCCGAGCTCGACAGGAACACGTGGATCCGCGGCGCGCGCGCCGGCGCGATCGCCTCCCAGGTGGCTTCGACCTCCGCCGGGATCGCGCGCGAGAGCGCACACACCACCGCGCGCTTCACCGTCTCGGCGACCGCGCGCACCGACGCCCGCTCGCCGGGCGACGAGGTGGGAAAGCCCGCCTCGATCACGTCGACGCCCATCGCGTCGAGCAGGCCCGCGATCTCCACCTTCGCCGCGCGCGAGAAGAACACGCCCGCGGCTTGCTCGCCGTCGCGCAGCGTGGTGTCGAAGACGACGACGCGCTCCGCACCGACATTCCGACCGTTCGTTTTCGAGACCGGCATGTTGACCTCCAGTGGGACCTCGGCCGCCGACATCGGACCGCGGGCCGATGTCCCGCGGTCGGGGCCGTCGGAGGTCGTCGTGCGGGCGCCCCGGGTCGGCGCGCGGGCAACAAAAAACCCCTCCGGCCTGCGCGGCGGGAGAGGTCCGAGTTCTTGCTAGGCCCGAGCGCTCGCCCTAGAGCGCCGGGTGGACCCCACCCGCCCGACTAAGGAGGAGGCCGAGGAGGCCGCCGGTCAGCGCGATGTGGGTTCCGTTTGTCACGACTCGGCCAGCGTACGGAGCGGTCCGAGCGGAGTCAAGTTTCGGAGCGAGGAGCAAGCACCGTTGCGCGCGCGGGGCGGGTGCGCGGCCTCTCCTCGCGGGTCCCTTCTCGCTCGCGGACTCGCTGCGAAACCCACTCGTCGAGGTCCGCGCGCCCGCCCTGCGCGCGAATGGGCTTCGCTCTAGAAGCGATCGGAGGGCCAGTACGTGGCCGAGCCGGTGCCGACTAGGTGGGTGAGGAGCTCGGGGTCTGCGGTCGTTGGCGGCAGGTTGGCGATGCGGGCGAGCGCGCTGGCGTCGAGGACTCGCCACATGGCGGAGCTGTCGCCGACGGGGCTGAGCTCGAAGCCACGCGCTTCGAGGGCCCGGGCGAGCTCAGGGTCACGGGCGTCGGGGATGGGGAGGGACTGCGGAGCGGCGGTCTGGGCGGTCAGGAGGTCGGCCAGTGCGTCGGCGCCGTCGGGCCGGCGCGCGTACTCGAGGACGCGCACTCGGCCGGCGAAGTGGGCGGCGCGCGCGTAGGCCGCGATCGCACCGCCGCGCTCGGCGACGCGGAAGTCCTCGCCGGGTGTGCCGGCGGTGCGGAGCTGGCCGCGCCAGTAGCGCGCGTCGCGCACGGTCGGGCCCGAACGCGGCTCGGTGTAGGCGTCGTACAGCGCGCTCACCGCGGCGAGGTCGCGCTCGACGGCGAACGATCGCCCGGGCTCGCCCGCCGGACGCGCGCCGCTCGCGCGCAGGCGGAGCAGCGCGAGCGGGATCCGGTGCCAGCCGAGCCGTTCGTAGAGCGGAGCCACGGGCGCGGCGAAGAGGAGCGAGAGCGCCATGCCGCGCGCGCGCATGCGCTCGATCGTCTGCACCAGGAGGTCCGACGACACGCCGCGACCGCGGCAGCTCTCGTGGGTGGCGACGCTGCCGATCCCGCCGAGCCGCACCGCGGCGCCGCGCAGGCGGATCGTCTTGTCGAAGACCTGCACGCACGCGACCACGCGCCCGCCGTCCTCCGCGAGCAGGAAGTCGCCGTAGGCGAACGCAGGGTCGAAGTCCATGTAGCGCTCGAACAGCTCGCGCAGCCGGAACGAGTGCTCCAGCAGGTCGAGGACCGCCGGGCGGTCCCCGCGCCGCATCTCGCGCATCTGCATGCGCGCAGTCTAGTCGGCCAGCGCGTCCGTGACGCTCGCGGTGAACTCGCGAGTGTTCAGGCTGCCGCCCACGTCGCGGGTCGCCTTGCCGTCGGCGATCGCGCCGAGCACGGCCTTCTGCAGCGCGTTGGCGAGCGGGACGCGCCCCGCGTGGTCCAGCAGCATCGCGAACGCGAGCAGCGCCGCGGTCGGGTTCGCGACGCCCTTGCCCGCGATGTCCGGCGCGGTGCCGCCGGCGGGATCGAACATCGCCGTTTCGACCTCGCCGGTCCCGCGCGCGAAGCCGAAGTTGCCGCTCGCGCCGGTGCCCAGGCTGCCGACAAGCCCGCACGCCATGTCCGACAGGAAGTCGCCGTACTCGTTCAACACGAGCACGACCTGGTAGTTCTGCGGTTTCAGGATCACTTTGGCGAGCAGCGCGTCGAACAGCTCGACCCCGTGGCGCACGTCGGGGTACTCCTTCGCGACCTCGCGCACGATCGTCTCGAAGAAGCCGTCGGTCGCGCGCTGGATCGTGTGCTTCGACGACGACGTGACCGACATGCGGTTCCGCCGCGCGTACTCGAACGCGAAGCGCGCCGCCTCGGTGCAGGGCCGGCGCTCGACGATGCGCAGCGAGACGGCGACGTCCTCGCCGATCCGCTGGCCCGGGTCGTCGTAGGTGCCGCCGGTCGCGACGCGCACGATGTCGAGCGCGACGTTCTCCTTGAAGTTCGACGAGATCCCGCGGATCGACAGCACCGGCCGGTGGATCACCGAGAAGCCGAGCCGCCGGCGCAGCACGGCGTTGGGGCTCTCGGCCTCGGTCGCGGTCGGGTACTTCAGCCCGAGCCGGGTCTCGCGCATCGAGCGCTCGGCCTCGTCGTAGATGTCCTGCCCGCGGCGCCGGCGCTCGACGGACAGGTCGACGGGGATGAACTCGATCGGCTCGGGCAGGCTGGCGGCGACGGCGTGGACGGACTCGCGCAGCTCGGGGCCGATCCCGTCCCCGAGCAGCTCGGTGATTCGCAGGCTCATGGGGCCAATATCGGCTTGCTAGACTCGCGTCCGCAATGTCGGAACTACGAGCGCTCTATCAGGAAGCCTTCAACCTCTTCGCCGGCGGCAAGTACGAGGCGTCGGTCGGCGCCTACCAGAAGGTGATCGCGGCCGACCCGCGCTTCGGGCTGGCGTACCAGGGCCTGGCGGAGGTCTACAGTCGGCTGGACCGACTGGACGATGCGATCGCGACGATCCGCAAGGCGATCGAATGCGACCCAGACGAACCGCTCTTCCACACCAGCCTGTCGCGCTTCCTGCAGCGACAGGGACGCATCCCCGAAGCGGAGCAGGCCGCGGCGGTGGCCGCGAACAAGCAGCCGCACAAGTAGCCCCGCCGTGAAGGCGCTCGCGCTCGCGGCGCTGGTCGGGGTCATCCACGTCCACCACGCGCCGTCGCACGACAGCGGCGCCACGTTCGAGGAGGTGCTGGCCGCGGCCGACCAGGCGGGCCTGGACTTCGTGGTGCTCACCGACCACGCGGACGTCGACGCCCCGGGGCCGCTGCCGGCGATCGAGCACGCAGGCGTGCAGCTCGGGCCGAGCGGCCGGCCGATCCTGGTGCTGGTCGGCGCCGAGTTCGCGACCCGCGACGGGCACCTCTTGGGGCTCGAGATCGACCACGCGGTCCCGGCGCTGGGCCGGCCCGGCCGCGAGGTGATCGCGGAGATCCACGCGCAGGGCGGCTTCGCGGTCGTGCCGCACCCGTTCTCGCACGGCGGCTGGAGCGACTGGGACGCCCCGTTCGACGGCCTCGAGGTGCAGAACAACGCGACCGACTTCACCCGGCTGTACGGTCCATTGCTGCCGTTCCGGATCGCGCGCTTCGCCTTCGACCGCGACGGCGAGCTGCGCGAGCTCTGGCGGCGCCCCGCGCCCGAGCTCGCGAAGTGGGACGAGCTGCTCGCCGCGGGCCGACGCATTCCGGGCTTCGCGGGCGCCGACGCACACCAGAACGTGTCGCTCCTCGGCTGGCAGCTCGACCCCTACGCCCAGATGTTCGGCGGGCCGCGCATGGTCTGTCCGGACGCACCGCTGGAGCCCGGCGCGGTCTGGCGGCTCCTGCGCGGCGGGGCCTGCGCGATCCGCTGGGAGGTGTACGCCCCGCGCGCGGCCGAGGCGAACGAGGTTCGCTTTCCGTCCGGGCGGGTCGAGCTCGACCTGGACGGCGGCGAGCGCGTGCTCGAGCTGCGCAATCCGCCCTTCGAGCCCTCGCTATACTCGGCGCCGTGACGCCGATCGACCTGCGCAGCGACACGGTCACCCGGCCCAGCGCCGCGATGCGCGAGGCGATGGCGCGCGCCGACGTCGGCGACGACGTGTACGGCGAGGACCCGACGGTCAACCGGCTGCAGGAGACGGTCGCCGCGCTGCTCGGCAAGGAGACGGCGCTGTTCGTGCCCTCGGGCACGATGGCCAACCAGGTCGCACTGCGCAGCCTGACCGAGCCGGGCGACGAGGCGATCGCGCCGCGCGACGCGCACATCCAGCTCTACGAGGGCGGCGCGGGCGCGGCGCTCTCCGGGGTGCAGTTCACGAGCATCGGCGCGGACGGGGTCTTCAGCCCCGACGAGCTGCGCGCCGCGGTGAACCCCGCCGACGACCACTTCGCGCGCACCCGCGTGGTCTGCGTCGAGAACACGCACAACCGGAGCGGTGGGCGGATCTTCCCGTTCGAGCGGCTGCGCGCGGTGGCCGAAGCCGCGCGCTCGCGCGGCCTTCGCCTGCACCTGGACGGGGCGCGGATCTGGAACGCCGTCGAAGCGAGCGGGATCCCTGCGGCGCAGTGGGCCGCGCCGTTCGACACCGTCTCGTGTTGCTTGTCGAAGGGGCTCGGCGCGCCCGTCGGCTCGCTGGTCGCGGGCTCGGCCGAGCTCGTCCTGCGCGCGCACCGCTTCCGCAAGATGTTCGGCGGCGGCATGCGTCAGGCGGGCATCCTCGCGGCGGGGGGACTGTTCGCGCTCGAGCACCAGCGCAAGCGCCTGGCCGACGACCACGCGAACGCGCGCCGGCTGGCCGCGGGCCTGGCCGAGCTGTCGGAGATCGAGCTCGCCGCGCTGCCCGAGACGAACATCGTCATCTTCCGCTGCCGGGACGCCGAGCGGCTGCGCCAGCGGCTGCGCGCGCGCGGGGTCTGGATCGGGCTCGTCTCGAGCGACACCTTGCGCGCCGTGACCCACCTGGACGTGAGCCGCGCCGACATCGACGCGGCGCTCGCCGCGTTCCGCGAGGAAGCCGGTTGACCGCGAAGAGCGGCCTGCGCTTCGAGTGCACCCAGTGCGGGCAGTGCTGCACCGCGCGCGGCGAGTACGCGCACGTGTACCTGAACCCGGAGGAAGCGCGCGAGCTGGCCGACCAGCTCGGCCTGCCGGTGCGCGAGTTCAAGCGCCGCTACACGTTCAAGGACGAGTACGGCTACACGCAGCTCCGCTTCGACGACTCGACCTGCGTGTTCCTCGAGCGCGGCACGAACCGCTGCACGGTCTACGAGTCGCGGCCCACCCAGTGCCGCACGTTCCCGTTCTGGCGCGACCTGGTCGCCGACGGGCGCTGGACCGACGACGCGCGCGCGCTCTGCGAAGGAGTGGGCCGGGGACCCACCCACCGGCCCGAGGACGTCGAGGTGCGCATGCGCGAGATGGAGCTCGCAGACGAGAGCTGATCGGAGGGCTATCCTCCGTGTGTCATGTCCGGCACCGACTCCTGGCGCGACGTCGCGCACCATCTCCGCGATTCAGCCCGCCGGAGGGCCCAGCTCCCCCCGGAGCGAGTCGTCTTGGCGGCCGAGGCGCTGCGCGTGGCGGGTCCAGTCAAGGGCCGGCGCGTGCTCGAGATCGGCTGCGGGGCCGGCGCTCTCGCCCAGAAGCTCGCCGCCGAGGGCGCGCAGGTGACGGCGATCGACGCTTCGCCGGCGGCCGTCCACGCCGCGGACCACGAGGCCAAGGAAGTCGGAGTCGTTCCGAAGCCCGAGTTCGCTGTCGCCGACCTGCTCGAGCCGGCCTCCTTGCCGCGCGGCCCGTTCGACCTCGCGATCTGCGTCCTCGCGCTGCACGAGAGCCCGGATCCGGCCGCGGCGCTGCGCGCGGTCGCCAAGCTCCTGAATCCGCGCGGGCGTCTGGTCCTGGCGCTCGAGCACCCCTGGCGCGCCCCTGCGCGGCCGAATAGTGGACCGCTCGGTACGCTGCCGGGGCTGCTGGCCGCTCTGCGCGCCGCGGGGCTTCGCTGGGTCGAAGCCGCGGAGCCGGCGCCACCGGGCGCGCCCGGCGAGCGACCCCATCATCTGATCGTTTCGGCGGAGCGTACGTCCAAGCGGCCGAGAAACCGCGGGACGAGTCGCAAGCATCGGCTCGAGTAGGAGAGACGTCGCGCCGATGTCCGCAGCGTTGAGGGTCCCTGCAGGTGCGCCGCGGCGTTGGTTGGTCGGTCCCGCGACCGACCTCCTGTTCGGCTGCGGGCTTGCCTATGCGTTCGTCTTCGCCGCGCACGCGCTCGCCGGCGCCGCCTTCCGCGACTGGATCCCGTTCGCGTGGCTTCCAATTGCGACGCTGCTGGTCTCGACCCCGCACTACGGTGCGACCCTGATCCGCGTCTACGAGGACGGCCAGGAGCGGCGGCTGCAGGCGCGCTTCGCGGTCTGGGCGACCGCGGCGCTGTGCCTCGCGTTCTGGCTCGGCCTGCGCAGCGTCGCGATCGGGTCGCTCTTCGTCACGCTCTACCTGACCTGGAGCCCGTGGCACTACACCGCGCAGAACTACGGCGTAGCCATGGTGCTGCTGCGCCGGCGCGGCGCGGCGCCGAGTCGCGCCGCGGCTCGACTCCTGCGCGCGTCGTTCGTCTGCTCGTTCGTGCTGGCGGTCGTCTCGCTGCACGGACAGGCGACCCCGCCGTACTACCCGGACAGCCTGACGGGGTACGCGTACTACGTGCGCACGCTCGGGATCCCGCCGCTCGTGCGCGACGCGACCCTGGTGGCCGGCGGACTCGTCTGGCTCGGGCTGTCGGCCGCCGCGACGACCATGCTCGTGCGCGGAGCGGAGCTGCGCGCGGCGGCGCCCGCGCTGTCGCTGATGCTGTCGCAGACGCTCTGGTTCGTGGCGCCGGCGCTCGCGCGCAACTTCTCGTTCGCACAGGGCGTCGAGCCGCTCGGCCTCGCCCAGGCGCAGTACGCGTTCCTGTGGGTCGCGCTCGCGCACGCCGCGCAGTACGTGTGGATCACGGCGTCCTTCGCGGAGGCGCGGCGGCCCGGCTACTCGAAGGTCCGCTTCTATGCGCGCGCTCTCTCCGTCGGCTCCGCCGCGTGGACCTTGCCCGCGCTATTGTTCGCCCCCGGCGTGCTCGGACGGCTGCCGTTCGACGCCGGGCTGGGCATGCTGATCGCGGCGCTGGTCAACCTGCATCACTTCATGCTCGACGGCGTGATCTGGAAGCTGCGCGACCGGCGCGTCGCCGCGGTGCTGGTGCCGGAGGCGAACGCAGCCCCGACGCCCGAGCCGACCGCGCCCCGGCGCGGGCTGGCGCGCGCGCTGGTCGGTGCATTCGGTGCGGCCTCGCTCGGCGTCTCGCTGCTCGGCGCGTTCGAAATGGAGCGCGGCGTCGGCGCCGGCTTCGCGCGCGGCGACATCGAGCGCCTCGAAGTCGCGGAGCAGCGCCTGCGCTGGATCGGCCGGGCCAGCCCCGAAGTGCCGCTGCGGATCGGCATGCTGCAGCTGCGCCGCGGCCTTCTCACGGACGCGGAGCGCGACTTCGACCGCAGCCTCGCGCTCCATCCCACGCCCGCGGCGTGGGTCGCGAAGGGCTACGTCGCGGCCAAGAACGGGAACTTCTCCGGCGCGCTGGAGCGCTACGACCGGGCGCTCGCGCTCGACCCGCGACACGTCGAGGCGCTGTTTCAGTCCGCCTACGCGCTGGTCGAGCTGGGTCGCCGCGGCGACGCGATAAGCCGGCTGACCCGCGCCGCCGCCGTCGATCCGGCCAACGCGAAGGTGACGGCGCTGCTCGCCTCGATCCGGCCCTGATCCGTCTGAAGCGCTGCTAGACTCGGCGGACCATGCCCAACGAAATTTCCGAGCTCTCCTGGACTCGCCGCGCCGTCCTGCGCGGCGGAGCACTTCTCGTCGGCGGGGTCGTCCTCGCGCCGCGCCGGCTGTTCGCGGCCGAGCCGCGCTTCGCGCTGCCGAAGGCCACCGCCGACGCGCTGGCGAAGAGCCCCCTCGTGTACGTCTCGCCGCTGCTCGCCTCCGGCAAGCAGAGCTCCTGCCACGCGGAGGTCTGGTTCTTCTGGGATCGCGACGCGGTCGTGATCGGGACCGCGACCGACCGCTGGAAGACGAAGGCCGTGAAGAGCGGCAAGGACAAGGCGCGCCTCTGGGTCGGCGAGTACGGCGCGAGCGCGCCGAGCTTCACCGCGAAGGCGGCGATCGACTCCGACCCCGCCACCTTCGCGCGGCTCCTGGCCGCCTACGCGACCCGCTATCCCGACGAGTGGGAGAGCAAGTGGAAGGCGCGCTTCGAGTCGAGCTACAAGGACGGCTCGCGCAGCGTCATCCGCTATACACCGATCAGCGCATAGCACCCCGGAAGGACAGCGCCTCGGCGACGTGCGCGGCGGCCGGGCGGTCGGCGCCGTCGAGATCGGCCAGGGTGCGGGCGAGCCGCAGGCTGCGCACGAAGCCGCGCATCGACAGCCCCAGCGCCCCCACCGCGCGTTCGAGCAGCGCGCGGCCGGCCGGGTCGAGCCGGCAGTGCGCGGCGAGTGCTCCGTTGGGCAGCTCGGCGTTCGCGCGAAACGTCTCGCCCGCGTAGCGGCGCAGCTGGCGCTCGCGCGCGGCGCACACGCGCGCGCGCACCGCGTCGCTCGACTCGGCGGCGGCGCCCGCGCGCAGCATCTCGCGCCACGGCACCGGCGCGACCGGCACGTGCAGATCGATCCGGTCGAGGAGCGGCCCGGAGACCTTCGCGCGGTAGCGCGCCAGCTCGGGCTCCAGGCAACGGCACTCGCGCGCGGCGGCGCCGCGCCAGCCGCACGGGCACGGGTTCATCGCCGCGACGAGCTGGAAGCGCGCGGGCAGGCGCATGCTTCCGTGCGCGCGCGCCAGCCGGATCTCGCCCTCCTCGAGCGGCTGGCGCAGCGCTTCGAGCACCGGCCGCTTGAACTCCGGCAGCTCGTCGAGGAACAGCACGCCGCGGTGCGCGAGCGAGATCTCGCCGGGCCGCAGCGGTCGGCCGCCGCCGGCCATGCCCGCGTCCGAGGTGCTGTGGTGCGGCGCGCGGAACGGCGGACTGCGCGAGCAGGGCGTCGCGCGCGAGCGTGCCCGCCGCGCTGTGGATGCGAGTCGCCTCGAGCGCCGCGCCGAGCTCGAGCGGCGGCAGGATCCCCGGCAGGCGCCGCGCGAGCAGCGTCTTGCCGCTGCCGGGCGGGCCGACGAACAGCAGGTTGTGTCCGCCCGCGGCCGCGATCTCGAGCGCCCGCTTGGCGAGCTCCTGACCGTGGACCTCGGCGAGGTCCGGCTCGGCGGTCGCCGCCGGCGCCTCCATCGCGCCGCCGGGTCGCTCGAGCGCCGCATCGTCGCGCAGCCAGGCGAGCGCCGCGCCGAGACTCTCGGCGGCGAGCGCGGCCACGCCGGGGCAGAGCGCCGCCTCGCCGAGGTTCCCGCGCGGCACCACGACCTCGCGAATGCCCGCGCCGTCCGCGGCGCCGAGCATCGCGAGCACGCCGCGCACCGGCCGCAGCGCGCCGTCGAGGCCGAGCTCGCCGAGGAAGAGCGCGCGCTCGAGCTTCGCGGGCTCGAGCTCGACCCGCGTGCCTGCGATCGCCAGCGCGATCGGCAGGTCGAGCGCCGAGCCGACCTTGGGCACGCCGGTCGGCGCCAGGTTCACCGTGACCCGTCCGGGCGGGAACTCGAGCCCGCACTGGCGGAAGGCGGCGCGGATCCGGTCGCGGCTCTCGTTCACCACGCGGTCGGCCTGGCCGACGATGTGGAACGCGGGCAGCCCCGCGCCGGCCTCGACCTCGACGTCGACCGCGCACGCCCTCGATCACGTGAAGCGTGGCGCCGAATGCGCGCACGAGCATGGCCACTCCGCGCGGGACCGGCGGCTATCGGAAGTGAGTGTCGCGCCGCAAGCGCTTGGTGGCGCGGGTCGGTACAGTGCCGGCCTTGTCGCGCGGGGGTCGCATCGCGGTCGCGCTCTGGCTGGCGCTCGCCGGCTGCCGCGATGACTCCGCGCCGGCGGTCTCGGCCAAGGCGCCCGTTGCGTTCGACGCCGTGCGCGCCTTCCGCGACCTCGAAGCGCTGGTGCGGATCGGGCCGCGGCCCGCGGGCTCGAACGGCGCCGAGCAGGCGCGCGCGCTGATCCGCGAGCGCCTGCGTCAGGCGGGATGGCTCGTCGAAGCCCAGAACTTCCGCGCGGCGCCGCCCAAGGGCAAGCCGATCGCCATGACGAACCTGATCGCGCGCCGGAACGCGTCGGCGTCGCCGGTGCTCCTGATCACGCACTACGACACCAAGAACCTGGCCGACCAGAAGTTCGTCGGCGCCAACGACGGCGCGTCGGGAGTCGCGGTGCTGCTCGAGCTGGCGCGCGCGACGGCCGGCGACCAGCCGCCGCTGCCGCTCGCGCTCGCCTTCGTCGACGGCGAGGAGGCGTTCGGCACGTCGATCAACGCCGACGACGGTCTGTACGGAAGCAAGTCGCTGGCCCGGCGCATGGCGGACGAGGGCGAGCTCGCCAAGCTGCGCGCGCTGATCCTGGTCGACATGGTCGGCGACCGCGACCTGAACCTGGCGCTCGACTTCAACTCGTCGCCGGCGCTGCGCGAGCGGTTCGAAGCCGCCGCCACCAAGCTCGGCGTTTCGCCACTCATCGATACGCGTCAGGCGATGAGCGTGATCGACGACCACACCCCGTTCCAGGAGCGCGGCGTCAGCGAGATCCTCGCGCTGATCGACTTCCAGTACGGCGCGCGCGTCTCGCCCGGGCCGCGCTGGCACACGAGCTCCGACGACCTCGATGGCGTCTCCGCGGAGAGCCTCGGCCGCGTCGGGAGCGTGTTGGTCGAGATGCTGCGTGGCCTGGATGCGAAGCCGCCGGGCGGATCGTAAGCTCGCGGAGCTGCGAGGCTGCGATGGGGAAGCGACGTGCGATGACCGTGCTGCGATTCGGGAGCGCCCGTCTGGCGCTGGTCGGGCTCACCGGCGCGCTCGCTTGCGCGAGCGCGGAGCCCGCGCCCCAGCCCGAACCCGCCGCCGCGCCGCC
This sequence comes from uncultured delta proteobacterium, assembly GCA_963707945.1. GTDB lineage: Bacteria > Myxococcota_A > UBA9160 > SZUA-336 > SZUA-336 > VGRW01. The sequence continues at coordinate 2,059,677 of CAVPRM010000002.1, read as the reverse complement.
GCCGGCCGCGGCGACTCCCGCCTCGCGCTCGGCCGCCCTGGACGCGCAGGCGCGCGAGATCGCCGCCATCTCCGGCGCCGAGGTCGAGCGCAAGAGCGACGCGCTGATCGTCCGCTTCGGGAGCGAGAGCCTGTTCGATCCGAGCTCGGCGGAGCTGTCGGCGGGCGGGCAGGAGCGGATCGGGTCGCTGGCGCGCGCGCTCGCGAGCGACCCGCGCGAGCGCGTGATCGTGCGCGGCCACGCCGACGTCCAACGCGACGAGCGCTCGAGCCAGACGCTCTCGGAGGAGCTCGCGGACAGCGTGCGCAACTTCCTGGTCGCCGAGGGCGTGGTGCCCTCGCGCATCACCGCGGTCGGCTTCGCCGCGAGCCAGCCCGTCGCGACGAACGCGACTGCGGAGGGCCGCCAGCAGAACCGGCGCATCGAGATCGAGCTGTGGCCCGAGCCCGCAGCGCTGGAGGGCGGGGGGGCCCAGTGACTTCCCGCCGCGTGATAAGGTCCCGCCGCCCATGAAGCCAATTCGAGCCCTGCTGACCCTCTGCGCGCTCGCTCTTTCCGCGTCCGCTCGCGCCGACGATCCGGTCAAGATCGAGATCCGCTCGCCCAAGCCCGGCGAGACGGTCAAGAACAAGACCGACATGGCACCGATGTCGGGCCTCGCGATCGCGGGCGAGCGGCCCACCGCGTTCGACGTGATGCTCGTGCTCGACGTCTCGGGCTCGACCGAGTACCCGAGCGGCATCGACGTCGACGACGACGGCAAGATCGGCCAGACCCAGCGCTCGATCACGCCGGGGGTCGGCGACATGGCGAACGACGACCCCGACGATTCGATCCTCGCGGCCGAGGTCGCCGCCAGCAAGGCGCTGCTCGACCAGCTCGACCCTCAGCGCGTGCACATCGGCGTGGCTTCGTTCTCGGGCGAGGTCGACTCGGTGACGGGCCGCGGAATGAGCCGCGGCAACGACGCGCTGCTCGAGGTGGGACTCACCTCCAACTACGACGCCGTGCGCGGCGCGCTCGAGGCGGTGCGCCTGCGCGGCCCCACCGGCGGCACCAACATGGAGGCGGGCGTGAAGCTCGGCCTGCGCGAGCTCGCGGCTCTGCCAGGCGCGCAGTCGAAGCCGCGGCCCGGCGCGAAGAAAGTGATCCTGTTTCTCACCGATGGGAAGCCGTCGCTGCCCTTCGGCCTCGCGAACGTCGAGGACAAGGAGGACATGCTGGCGGCGATCGACGCCGCCCAGCTCGCCAAGGTCGCGGGCGTGATGCTGAACGTGTACGGCCTCGGTCCGTCGGCGATCGACTACCCGGTCGCGGCGACCGAGATGGCCAAGGCGACCGGCGGCCTCTACACACCGGTGCGTCGGCCGGGCGACATCGTGAGCCTGCTCTCCGGCGTCTCGTTTGCGAACGTCGAGGACGTCGTGGCGGTGAACCTGACGCTCAACGAGTGGGCCGGGCCGAACGACATCCTGCTCTCGCCCGACGGCTCGTTCCAGGGCTTCATCCCCGTCCGGCAGGGTCTGAACCGGATCCGCGTCTCGGCGCTCGCCAGCGACGGCTCGCGCGGCGAGAAGGAGTTCGACCTGCAGTTCGCGCAGCAGGGCATGACCGATCTCGAGCTGAAGGCCGAGATGGAACGCATCCGCCAGCGCACCAAGGAGATCCAGCTCCGCCTCGAACGCGACCGCCAGGAAGCGTTCCGCAAGCAGGAGCGCGAGCGCACCCTGGAGATCGGCGTCGAGAAGGTCCCCTCGGCGACTCCGACGCCTGCACCGAAGCCGCCAGCTCCCCCGCCGAAGTAGGTCGCGTCGCCTCGTCTGCCGCGGCTCGGCGAGCGCGGTCTCCGCTCGCTGGCTCGCGGGGGACGGGGCTCGTTGCACCCCCTCGCTCGGCTGGGCCCCGCTCACAAGAGACGCTCGCTACGCCCGCGCTCGCCGAGCCGCTCCATCGAGCTTGGGCTGGATGGGGGCTCCGACTCTTCTCTAGCTCAGCGCCCGATACGGCGAGGCCGAGCGAGGGCCCACCGCGGGACATCGGCCCGCGGTCCGCTGTCGGCGAGCGAGGTCGCAAGCGACGAAGGAGCGCGCAGCGAGGCGCAGCCGAGCGAAGCCAGTCAGTTGAGAGCGGAGGGGTCGGAGACCTCTTTGCGGACCAGCTTGCCCTTCTCGTAGTACGAGGTGATGTCGACTACGCCGTCGCCGTTCGTGTCTTCCTCGCGCTTCAGGAGGACGACCTTGCCCGGCGTGCTGGTGTCGAAGTAGTCGAAGACGTCCGTCTTGCCGTCCTGGTTCTTGTCCTTCTCGACCCGGCTGATCTGGCCCTTGTCGTCGAAGTAGGTGTGCGAGTCCATGACACCGTCGAGCGTCGTGTCCTCGATCTCGACGTTGCGCTTGCCGGCCACGTACTCGGTGCGGCGGTCGGTCTTGCCGTCGTAGTTGTTGTCGAACTCTTCCCAGACGAGGACGCCGGCCTGGTACTGCTGGGTGCCGTCCTTCTTGCCGTCGAAGTTGCGGTCGACCTCGACGGTCGAGGCGACCTCGGAGCCGCCGTACTTCACCCAGCGGTCCGGCTTGCCGTCCTGGTTGGTGTCCTCGACGATCGAGTCGAGCCGACCGTCGGGCATGTAGATGATGGTGCGGTCGAGCTTCCCGTCGAAGTCCGTGTCCTCTTCGCGGGTCAGCACCGCGCCGCTCTTCGGGTCGATCGTGATCTTGATCTCGGGCTTGCCGTCGCGGTCGGCGTCGAGCGTCTTCACGGTCCGCTCCTGCTTGTTCTCCTTGACCGTCTTCGTGTCGAAGATCTGGTCGGGGATGTCGCGCTGGCAGGGCTTCTTCGGCGCCTGGGTCGGATCCGCGGGCGAGTCGGCGTTCGCGCAGTCCGTGGCCTCCTGCTGGAGCGCCTTGTTGGTCTCTTCCTGCTTGTTGATCGCGGCGAGCAGCTCTTCCTGGTGCTTCAGCTCGGCCTCGATCTCGGCCTCGAGGTCCTGCTTCTTCTTGAGCTCATCGTCGACCTCGTTCTCCATCTCCTCGTCGGAGCCGCGCGCGGTGCCGCCACCGCCACCGCCGCCGTGGCCGGGAGGCGGCGCGTTGCGTCGGCCGCCTTCGAAGGGAACGTCGCCGGTGATGACGCCCCAGAGCATGAAGGTGCCCGCCCCGACGGCAGCGCCGATCGGGCCGAACTGGGCGCCGATCACGGTGCCGATGATCATGCTCTCGAGCGCAGCTTCGGCGCGCCGCGCGATCTGATTCTGGCGGCGCCGCTGGGCGACGGTCTGCGGCTTCTTCTTCTGGGTCTGGTCGTCCGGCTTCGCCGCGTCGGGATCGGCCGGGTCGCCGCCCGCATTCGCGGCCGGCGGCACGCCGTCGTTGGCCGGATCGGGGTGAGCGCCGGGCGGCAGGGTCGAGTCGGTCGAGACCGGCTCGACCGCGGGCGGATCCGAGGGATCGGGATCGCGCGAGGGTGCAGGCGGGCTGGAGGTCGCGCAGGCAAGGCTCGCGCAGAGGAGTCCGACGAGGACGAGCTTCACGGCTTCGCGGCTCGGGGGTCGGTTCATCGCTCTCTCTTCCCGCACTCTAGCTGGATCGGTCGGATTTTGCCCCGCTCTGGGGATCGGTGCCCGGAAACACTTGCTTGAGAAACCGGTTCCCGCGTCGAGCTGCACGCTTCTTTGCTCGCGGGCACCGCGAGAGCCCGATGAAGACGCGGGAGCCCCATGAAGAAGGCGTGGCGATTGGTTGACTTCTGTGACGCGCTGCGTAAGCTCGACCGCGCTCTATGGGTGCGTGCGGCAACGAAAGGCCGACGATTCCCGGCGACGACCGGCTCATGTCCCCGTTTTGCGAGGCCGATGGCCTCGGGATGAGGGCCGCGTGGGGCTGACCCTGATCCAGCGGAGCGCGGGCACCCGGCCGCCGAAGAACCCGAAGATCGCACTCGTGCTGGCGGGAGGCGCGGTCACCGGCGGCGCCTTCAAGGTCGGCGGGCTGAAGGCCCTGGACGAGTTCCTGGTCGAGCGGAAGGTCACCGACCTAGACACCTACATCGGGCTCTCGGCGGGCGCCTTTCTGGCGACCTCGCTCGCCGCGGGGATCACCCCGGACGAGATGATCGAGGCCCTCGAGGGCACCTCGCAGCGGCTCGACCAGCTCCGTCCGATCGACTTCTACAACCCGAACATCGGCGAGGCGATCGGGCGCGGCGCCGTGTTCGCGGCGCGCCTGGCCGCCTACCTGCCTGGGCTGCTGCTCGACCTCGCGTCGGTGCTTCCTGACCTGCCGAGCAGGCTCGGGCCGTCGCTGCGGCGCCTGCTCGACGCGCCGAGCTACACGCACCTGGAGTCGTTCCTGATGGAGCTCTACGCGGAGGTCTCGCCCAAGCGCGAGTTCCCGCCGCTCGGCGCGCTCCTCCCCTCCGGCCTGTTCGACAACGCGCCGCTCGAGCGCTGGCTGGCGGGCAACATGGCCAAGCTCGGGGTGCCGAACTACTTCGCCGACTTCTACCGCGAGACCGGGCGCAAGCTCTACATCACCGCGACCAACCTCGACACCGCCGAACGCGTCCTGTTCGGCCCCGAGAACGACCACGGGCTGACGATCTCCGAGGCGGTGCAGGGCTCGAGCGCGCTGCCCGGGTTCTTCCGGCCGGCCCGCATCAACGGGGTCGACTACGTCGACGGCGGCGTCCGCAAGACCGCGAACATCGACGTGGCGGTGGAGCAGGGGGCGGACCTGATCATCTGCTACAACCCGTTCCGCCCGTTCTTGAACGAGCCGCACGCGCCCGGCCGGGTCGGCAGCCGCTATCTGTCGGATCGCGGGCTCACCACCGTGCTGAACCAGGTGCTGCGCACCATGCTCCACACCCGGCTCGCCATGGGGCTGCGCGCGTACATGTACGACGAGCACTTCCGCGGCGACATCGTGGTGATCGAGGCGCGCGAGACCGACGAGAAGTTCTTCGACCTGAACCCGCTCGAGTTCTGGCGCCGTTCGGACGCGGTGCAGCACGGGCTCGAGTCGGTGCGGAAGACCCTGCTCGACTCCGCCGACGTGCTCCAGCCCATCTTCGCTCGCTACGGCCTGCAGTTCCGAGCGCCCCAGACCCCGGGACGCGCCAGCGCGCCCGCCGAACGCGAGTCGCGCGCCGCCGGACCCAACCTGCGGGTCGTCTCGGGCAACTCCCCAGGCTGACCGATCGGCTCGCTTCGGCCTGGCGTGAGCGGCGTCCTTGAGCGGAACCGCGCCGCGTGATAGCTTGGGTCGCCGGATCTACCACGGCTACTCCGTGGAATTGCCTCTGGTAGTCGGTGTTCCGTTGGTCGGTGGTGGGGTCGAGAGGGCGCGCGGTCGCGCGGCCGAACCTTCAGCCGAACACGTGGAGCCATGTGCACGCTGATCCTGTTGGACCGCGTCGTGCCTCAGATTCCGGTGATCGTCGCGGCCAATCGGGACGAGTACTTCGCGCGGCCGGCAGCGCCTCCAACCCGTTTCGAGGCGATCTCGGGCCGGCCGGCCTTCGTGGCGCCTCACGATCTGGAAGCGGGCGGAACCTGGATGGGAGTCAATGAGCATGGGGTCTTCGTCGGTTTGACCAACCGGCCAGTCGACGTGAAGCCGACGGGGCTCCGCTCGCGCGGGCTGCTGGTCGTCGACGTCCTCGCCGCGGCCTCGGCCGAGCGGGCGGGCGCGGAGTTCGAGCGGCAGCGGAACGAGCGCTACGCGCCGTTCAACCTCCTGGCGACCGACGGCCGCGGGGCCTGGCTGGCCCGGCAGACCGCCGAAGGCGTCCGCGACCGCCAGGCGCTCGAGCCCGGCATCCACGTGGTGTGCAACCGCGACCCGGCTGACCCGAGCTCCACCAAGGTCGCCCGGCTGCGGGCCCGGCTGGCCGAGATGGACCTCGGCGCGCGCCCGGAGGCGCTGGTGGCGGACTTGTTCCGGGTCCTGGGGGGGCATCCGGACCCCTCGAATTCATTCGAGAATCCCTGCGTCCATTCGGCCAGCTACGGCACCCGGTCTTCATCGGTGCTGCTGGCCGGGCCCGGCCGCCGTGCTTATTGGTACGCCGACGGCGCTCCCTGCGAGACGAAGTACCGCGATTTCACTGCCCTGCTGGACGACCTCCACGCTCCCGCAGGATTGAGGACGTAAAACGTGAAGAGAATCGGAAGCAATCTCAGGCCTGCGGACCAGAAGCCGCACCGCAATCTGCGGAGCATCATCCGCTACTCGGAGACGGAGAAGCCGTACAACGACTACCCGCGGCGGATCCAGTCGCCACCGTTCCCGAAGCCGTGCTGCACCGACGACAACCGCGAGCTCGTCGGCAACACCCGCGAGATCGACGGGTTCAAGGTCTGCTACAAGATCTGCAAGACCTGCGGGCACGCGGTCCGCTACTTCTATCCCGCCGTCGAGAGCAACGACGAGGCCGTCTCGAAGTACCGCGCCTGGAAGCGGTACATGACCCAGTAGAACTGCCCGGGGGGTGGGTTTGGCGTCGCTCGGGACCCGACTGCGCATCGCGCGCGAGGAGCTGCGGTTCCTCTCGGCGCGCAAGGTCTACAACCGCGTCATGGAGCAGGTGGCGCCGCGCCTGCGCTGGGTGCGGCTGCCGTACCGGCCCACCAAGATCACGGTCGAGTCGGGCAACGTCTGCAACCTGCGCTGTCCGCTCTGCCCGACGGGCCAGGGCGACAAGTCGGCGCAGAAGGGCATGCTGCCCTACGACACGTTCGTGAAGATCCTCGACCAGCTCGGCGCGGATCTGATCACGCTTCGGCTCTACAACTGGGGCGAGCCGCTCCTGAACAAGCACATCGTGAAGATGTGCCAGCTCGCCTACGAGCGGCGCGTCTCGGTGAAGCTGTCGTCGCACCTGAACGACCTGACGCCGGAGCTCGCCGAAGGCCTGCTGCGCGCCAAGGTGAAGAAGATCTACATCTCGGCGGACGGGGCGACGCCGGAGAGCTACGCGATCTACCGGCGCGGCGGCGACTGGAAGGTCGTGATGGACAACATCCGCATGCTGGTCGCCAAGAAGCGCGAGATGAACGCGTACTTCACTCGCGTGATCTGGCTCTTCCATGTGTTCCGCCACAACGAGCACGAGGTGCCGATCGCGCGGAAGCTCGCGGCCGAGCTCGGCGTCGAGCTGCAGCTCAACGCCGCGCGCACGGACATGGGCAAGGAGATCTTCGAGACCGCCCAGCAGGCGCTCGAGCGCGACGGCCACTGGCTGCCCGAGGGCGAGGAGTTCCTCGCCTTCGACCGCGACAAGGGCATCGCCCAGCGCGAGGCCATGTGCACGCTGCCCTGGAACGACACCGCCATCAACTGGGACGGCAAGGTGCTGGCCTGCTGCAGCGTGTACAGCGAGAAGCACCACTACGGCTCGATCCACGAGCAGGACTTCGGCGAGATCTGGAACGGCGAGATGTACACCGAAGCGCGTCGCGAGATCGTCGGTCAGAGCCCGACCAAGGAAACGATCTGCAAGACCTGCAAGGCCAACGGGTACTTGTTCCTCTGAGGCTTGCCCGTCACTCCTCCGGAGTGAACGCCTGTGGATTCGCCAGCAGCGCCCCTTGGACGGTGAAGCGCCACTGCGGCGGTGAGGTGAAGCGGCCGAACGGCGCGAGCGCCAGCAGCGCCCGGCCGATCACCTGATCCGCGGGGGAGCGCGGCTTCGCGCTGCCGGGATCGAGCAGCTCCACGACGCCGCCGTCGAGACGCACGGGGCGCAGCGCCGGCAGGCCGAGCCGCTCGAGCTGGTGCGCGTGCACCCAACACTTTCGTGCGTCGTCCGCGCCGAGCTCGAGCCGGATCGTCTTCTCCCCGGCGCGTGCGCGCACGAGCCAGGCCTCGCCTTCGCGCGCCAGGTGGCGCCCCTCCTTGAAGGCCGCGTCCGCGGCGCGGCGCGCGTCGCGCGCGCGGATGCGCCGGAACTCGGGCCAGATCTTCTCCCAGGCCGCGCGCCGCTCGGCGCGTCCCGCTGCGCCGCTCGAGCCCAGGTAGGTGCGCAGGAAGCGCAGTCGCTCGCTGCGCGATACGCCGAAGTCGCGGCGGTGCAGCTTCGCGAGCTGGATCCACGCGCGAGCTCCCAGCGGACCGCGCCGCAGCCGCGCGCGCTCGAAGTCGATCAGCACGAACTCGCCGTCGCCGCGCACCAGGAAGTTGTTCGGCGAGAAGTCGTCCTGATCCACGCCGGCGTCGTGCAGCGTGCGCGCGAACCGCGCGAAGCGCTCGAGCAGCGCGCGCCGCTCGGCGCAGTTCTCGCGCGCGGCCTCGAGCAGCACGCGCAGGTCGCGCGCGCCCAGGTCGCGGGTCACCGCCCAGCTGCGCTCCAGCACGCCCAGCCGGCGCCGCTCACCGACGGCGACCGGCCGCGCAACCGGGAAGCCGCGCCGCTCGATGGCCCGCGCCACCGCGCGCTCGCGCCGCGCCTTCGAGGGGCGCAGGAAGTAGCGCCAGCGCGCCCCGGCCGGCAGCGCGAACACCTTCACGTACAGCGCCGGCTCGCGTTCGCCGCCGTCCACGCGGTAGAAGCGTTTGCGGCCCGCCGACTCGCGGGCCAAACTTCCCGGACCTTCGAGCACGCGCTCGGGCTCCGACATCAACGCTTCGAGCCGCGCAGTCCGCTCGCCGTCCACCCACCAGCGGATCACGAGGTCAGGCTAGCAGACATGCAGCTCGAAACCCTGAGCGATGCGGAGCGCTATCTCGACGGTCTGATCAACCGCGAGAAGAAGACGCAGTACGACTACGAGCGCCTGGGCCTCGCGCCGATCCGCGCCCTGCTCGCCGAGATCGGCAGCCCCGAGCGGGATCTTCCCTGCGTGCACGTCGCCGGCTCGAAGGGGAAGGGCACGACCACGCTCGCGAGCGAGTGTCTGCTGCGCGCCGCGGGGGCGCGCGTGGGCACCTACACCTCGCCGCACCTCGAGAGCTGGCGCGAGCGCTTCCGGATCGACGGCGCGCCGGTCGCCGAGGCCGACCTGGTCGCCGGCCTGCGCGAGATCCGGCCCGCGATCGAGCGGCTGCGCGCCGACCCGGAGCTCGCGCCGAGCTTCTTCGACGCAGCCACCGCGCTCGCGCTGTACCTGTTCCGCGCCGCGCGGGTCGAGGTCGGCGCCATCGAGGTCGGGCTCGGCGGACGGCTCGACTCGACCAACGCCGTCCAGGCGCGCGTCTCGGTCGTCACCGCGATCCAGCTCGAGCACACCGACAAGCTCGGCAAGACGCTCGAGGCGATCGCGCGCGAGAAGGCCGGCATCTTCCGCGCGGGCGCGCCCGCGCTGCACGGGCCGGTCGCGGCCGAAGCCTGGGGCGCCCTCGCGGCGCAGGCGATCGCGGTCGACACCTCCCTCGAGGAGGTCGCCGCGCGCGACGTGCGCGCGAGCGAGGCCGGCGTGCGCTTCCGACTCGACGACGGCCGCGAGCTCGCGAGCCGCGTCCTGGGCGCGCACCAGGCCACGAACCTGGCGCTCGCCGCGCGCGCGAGCGAGGTGTTCCTCGGCCGCGCGCTCGCGCCGCGGGAGCTCGGCGCGCTCGAGTCGCTCGAGCTTCCCGCGCGCCTCGAGCGGCTGGGCGACGCGATCCTGGACGACGCCCACACTCCCGACTCGGCACGCGCCCTGCGCGAGACGCTCGAACGGCTCTGGCCGGGCACGCGCTTCGTGTTCGTGCTGTCGGTCTCGCGCGACAAGGACGTGGCGGGGATCGTCTCCGAGCTGGCGCCGGTGACGCGCGCCTGTGTCGCCACCGCCGCCGAAGCCACGCGCTCGCGCGACCCCGACGAGCTCGCCGCGCTCGCCTGGTCGGCGGGAGTCGCCGACGTGGAGGTCGAGCGCGCTCCCGTCGCTGCGCTCGCGCGCGCCCGCGCGCTTCTCCAGCCGGGCGACCGGCTCTGCGTCTCGGGCTCGGTCTTCCTCGCGGGGGCGCTCCGCGGGCACTTGGTCGCCGCCGCGCGCGGCGTGTAGACTGCCGCCCCCGAAAGGAGAGCGCGACGTGGCCCTGATCCGCAAGAAGACCGGCAACTTCCTCGAGGACTTCCGACTCGGGCAGCTGTTCCGCCACAAGGGCGGGCGCACGGTCACGGAGGGGATCACCGCGCACTTCACCGACTTCTCGTTCACCGCGAACCCGCTGCACCGGAACCTCCGCTACGCGCAGCGCTACGGCTACGATGCCCTGCCGATCCCGCCGGGTCTCGTCATGGCGGTCGCGTTCAGCCAGACCGTCGAGGACATCTCCGAGAACGCGCGCGCGAACCTCGAGTACATCGATATGCGCTTCGGCGCGTCGGTGTACGTCGGCGACACGATCGAGACCGAGACCACCGTGCTCGGGGTGAAGAGCTCGTCCAGCAAGCCGGAGCTCGGCGTCGTGCACGTGCAGTCGATCGCGCGCAAGCAGACCGGCCAGATCGTGCTCGCCTACCAGCGCAAGGTCCAGGTGTTCAAGCACGAGATGCGAGGCGAAGCTAGACGAGGGCGAGGTGCCCGCCGCCCCCGTCGACGTGCAGCTCGAGCTGCCCGCCTACGACCCGAACGCGGGCTATGCGGAGCTCGCGCACCTGTCGAACGCCGACACCTACTTCGAGGACTTCACCCCCGGCGACACGATCGAGCACTCGCGCGGCCGGGTCATGACCGACGAGCACATCTTCCTGACCGGCATGCTCGACAACACCAGCCAGGTTCACTGCAACCAGACCATGATCGACCGCGACCCGAGCCGGTATCTGGGCGGGAAGCTCGTGGTCTACGGCGGCATCCCGTTCGCGCTCTGCCTGGGGCTATCGAGCCCCGACATCTCCGACAACAGCCTCGGCGACGTCGTCTACAAGACGGGCCGACACAGCGCGCCGATCTTCTCCGGCGACACCGTCTTCGCCTCGACCGAGATTCGCGCCGTGCACGACTTCCCGGGCCGCCCCGACCTCGGCCTGCTCGAGGTCACCCTGCGCGGCCACAAGTTCGAGCGCAGCGGCGGAGACGAGAAGCGGATCGAGATCTTCTACCTCGAGCGCCAGCTCGCGGTGAAGCGCCGCTCTCACTACGCCAAGAGCTGAGCGCGGCCTGGCGATGCCGGAGCAGCGCTTCGTATTCGACGAGGTCGCCGACGTCTACGACCGCGTCCGTCCGGGCTATCCCGAGGCGCTCGTCGACGACGTGGTCGCGCTGTCCGCCATCCTCGCGGGCGGCCGGATCCTCGAGATCGGCTGCGGGACGGGCCTCGCGACCGAAGCGTTCGCGCGCCGCGGCTTCCGCATTCAGGCCCTCGAGCCGGGCGGGTCGATGCGAGAGAGAGCGGCCGCGCGGCTGGCGTCGTTCGCGCAAGTCGCGCTCCTGCCCGTCACGTTCGAGGACTGGTCGCTCGAGGCCGAAACGTTCGACCTCGTGATCGCCGCGCAGTCGTTCCACTGGGTGGCGCCCGAGGTGCGCTTCGCGAAGAGCGCCGCGGCGCTCGGCAAGCGCGGCGCGCTCGCAGTGTTCGGGAACCGCCCGGTCGACGAGCGCACGCCGCTGCGCGCCGCGCTCGACCGGGAGTACGAGCGCCACGCGCCGGCGCTGCTCGGCCCGGGCGGCGGCCAGTGGTATGCCGAGCGACAGGAGATCTTTGGCAACTTCGCCGCCTCGCGCTGCTTCGGGCCGGTCGCGTTCCGCAGCTACCCGTGGTCGCGCACGTATACGCCGGACGAGTACCTCGACCTGATGCGCACGCACTCCCCCCACCGCCTCCTGCCGGAGGTGCAGCGCGAGACGCTTCTCGCTGCGGTGCGCGCGGCGATCGAGTGCCACGGCGGGCGGTACGACGTCCGCTACGAGGCGCACCTCTACCTCGCGCCGCGCGCCTGAGCTCAGCCGGCCGCCTGCAGTTCGACGAAGGTGCGGTACGAGCCGCCCGGGATCGCGCACAGCTCCTCGTGCGTGCCTCGCTCCACGATCTCGCCCGCGCGCAGAAACAGGATCTGATCGGCGCTCCGCACCGTCGATAGCCGGTGCGAGACGAGCAGCACGATCCGGTCGCGCGCGGCTTCGGCGAGCGTGCCGAGCAGACGCTTCTCGGTGTCGGCGTCGAGCGCCGAGGTCGGCTCGTCCAGGATCAGGATCGGGGCGTCGCGCAGGAGGGCGCGCGCGATCGCGATGCGCTGCTTCTGGCCGACCGAGAGCCCCGCGCCGCCGCGCCCGAGCCGGGTCTGCCAGCCGTCGGGCAGCGCGCGCACGAACTCGTCGGCGCCGGCGAGCTGCGCCGCGCGGCGCAGCTCGAGCTCGCTCGCGCTCCGCTTGGCCAGGCGCAGGTTGTCCTCCAGCGTGCCGGCGAAGAGCGCGTTCTCCTGGAACACGAACCCGATCTTCGCGCGCAGCGAGTCGCGCGTGACGCCGGCGATGTCGTGGCCGTCGACCAGCACCCGCCCGGACTTCGGCTCGAGGAAGCGCGGCACGTGCGAGACGAGCGTCGTCTTGCCCGCGCCCGCCGGGCCGACGATCGCCGTGACCTGGCCGCGGCGCGCCTCGAAGCTCACGCCGCGCAGCGCGGGTGTGCCGTCGGAGTGGTCGAAGCGCACGTCTTCGAAGCACAGCGACTCGCGCACCGGCGCGAGCGGCCGCGCCCCGGGCGGGTCGCGCTCGGGCTCGAGGTCCATCAGGAAGAACACGCGCTCGAGGCCGGGTGCGGAGAGCTGCAGGGTGAACCAGAGCGTGCCCAGGTACACGCTGAAGATGCAGATCTGCGCGAAGTAGTTCACCAAGAGCGACACGTCGCCCAGGCTGATCGTGCCGGCGATCGCGAGATCCACCACCTCGAGGAACGCGCCGCGCACGACCAGCACCCCGGGCACCACCGCGCACAGCGCCGCGATCATCGCCAGAAGGATCACGCCGCGGTGGCGCGCGAACGAGGCCGTGCTCTCGCGGTCGAAGCGCTCGCGCTCGCGCGACTCGCCGCCCTGGCTCTGCACCGCGAGGATGTTCGACACGCCCTCCTCGAGCGAAGACGTCGCGGTCGAGCCGGCGCCGCGGCTGCGCAGGCCGCGCTCGCGCAGGAGCCGCGAGAACGGCCAGGTCGCGGCGAGCGTGAGCGCGCCGAGCGCCAGCGCGTAGAACGCGAGCCGGGCAACGTGGAAGCTGTCCCAGATCGCATACGAGTAGAGCGCGACGCCGAATGGTGCCGCGGTGGTGACGAGCAGGATCCGGTAGCACGTCGCGGTGATCGACGGCGTGTCGTACATCAGCCGGTAGACCGCGTCGCCGATCTTCTCGTCGTCGAGGCGCGCGAGCGGCAAGCTCTGGATGCGCTCGAACAGGCGGGAGCGGAACGCGTGGTTCAGGTCCTGCGTGAGCCGCAGGGTCCAGCCGAACTCGAACAGCCCGTAGAGACCCCCGACGAAGCTGAAGCCCGCGTTCGCCGCGTTCTCGGTCGAGGTCGCGTTGTCGACGCCGGCCGAGAGCCAGGCGTCGGTGCGGTCGCGCTCGCCGCCGTCGCTGCCGATCTGGCCGATCAGCACGAGCATGGCGGCCTGCGCGGCGACGGTGAAGAGCAGGATCCCCTCGGGCGAGAAGTCGACCAGCATCCGCAACACCGGCCGCGCGAGGAACGGGTAGGAGTCGATCTGCGGCCCCAGCGGCAGGCCGCCGATCACCTGGTCGATCAAGAGCTTGATCGGGACCGGCAGCAGGAGGAGCGGCACGATCGAGAGGATCGTGAAGCCGACCTTGGCGGCGAAGCGGCCGCGCAACGGCGCCACGAAGCGCAGCGCGCGCGCGAACACCGCCAGGGTCGAGCCGCTCACGCCGGCGCTCCTGAGCCGCGCCGCTCGGCTTCGACCAGTGCCCGGTACGCGCCGCCGGCGCGCGCGAGCAGCTCGTCGGGCGAGCCGACCTCGACTACCTTGCCGTGGTCGAGGAACACGACCCGGCTGGCGAGGCGCACCGTCGATAGCCGGTGCGTGACCAGAAAGATGCAGCGCCCGCGGCCCCACTCGGCCAGGCTGCGCACGAGCCGCTGCTCGGTCTCGGCGTCGAGCGACGCGGTCGGCTCGTCGAGCAGGAGGATCTGCGGGTCCTTCAACAGAGCGCGCGCAATCGTCAGCCGCTGGCGCTGGCCGGTCGAGAGCCGGGTGCCGCGCTCGCCGAGCTCGGTGTCGTAGCCGTCCGCGAGCGCCGAGATGAACTCGTCCGCGCAGGCGACGCGCGCGGCTGCGCGCACCTCGGCGTCGCTCGCGCCCGCCCGGCCGTAGCTGATGTTCTCGCGGACGCTGGTGGCGAACAGCAGGTTCTCCTGCAGCGCGATCGCGACCGCGCGGCGCAGGTCCGCGACCCGGACGCGGCGCACGTCGAGACCATCGAGCAGGATCGCGCCCGAGTCCGGGTCGAACAGGCGCAGCAGGAGCGCCATGACCGTGCTCTTGCCCGCGCCGGTCGGGCCGACGAGCGCCGTGATCGCGCCGACGTCGGCCGCGAACGAGACGCCGACCAGCGCGGGCCGGTCGGGGCGGTAGGCGAACGACACGTCGCGGAACGCGACCTCGCCGTGCAGCCGCGGCAGGGCCACGGCGTCGGGCCGGTCGGCCACCTCGGGCTCCTGCTCGAGCAGCTCGAAGGTGCGATCCAGCCCGACCGCGATGTCCTGCGCCTGCACCCACACGCGGGCGATCTGGGTGATGCTGTCCGCGCCGTTGCTGTAGAGACCCTTCCATGCGTTGTAGAGGCCGAGCGTCCAGACCGCGAAGCCCGCGCCCGCGAGCATCGGCCGCAGGTGCGCGAGATCGAGGCGCTCCACCAGCGACGCCAGCCAGAGTGGCGCGCCGGTGCGGGTCGCGAGCGTGGCCGCGAAGGTCGCTGCGATCAAGGTCGCGCCGATCACCCAGAACGTGCCCACGCCGAAAGCCGCCACCCATGTGCGCGCGGCGTACGCGCCCGCGAACGCGGTGCGCGAGGCCGACTCGAAGCGCGACTGCTCGCTGCGCTCGAGCCCGAACGCCTTGATCACGCGGATCCCCGCCAGACTCTCCTGGATCTGCGAGGTGAGCGCGCTGTTGGTCGCGCGCGCGAGCCGGAAGCGGCCGCGCATGCGCACGCCGAGGACGCGCGCGGCCAGCGCCAGCGGCAGCCACAACACGACCAGGGCCAGCGCCCAGCGCGGCGCGAACGCGGCCAGCGCCGTCACCAGCACCGCGAACCGCAGCAGCGCGAATGCCGGGGTCAGCAGGAACGCCTGCACGACCTGGGTCACCATCGCGCTGTCCTGGTAGGTCCGGTAGATGGTGTCGCCGACCCGCGTCTGGTCGTGGAAGCGCAGCGACAGCGCCTGCAGGCGGTCGACGAGCTGCATGCGCAGCGACTGGTTCAGCCGCTGCAGGATCCACACGCTGTAGTAGATCAGCGCCATGATCCCGACGGCCATCCCGACGATGAACCCGCCGAGGATCCAGGTGAGCCGCGCGCCCGCGGCGCGGCGCAGCTCCGCGGGCAGCAATCCGTCCGCGCTCCCCGCCACAGCCGCCGGGTCGAGCGACAGCAGGTGCGCGGCGACCGGCGAGAAGCTCTTCCCCTGCAGCACTCCGTTCCACAGCGCGGGCGCCAGGACCATGAAGCTGCCGAGCCCCAAGAGGAGCAGCGCGATCGAGCCCAGGGTCAACACCGCCAGGTGTCTGCGCAGGCCGCGCAGGAACGGAAACACGCGGCGCAGGAGCCGCGCGATCCCGCGCAGGTCGAGGTCGGCGTCGCGGGCGCTCGCCGCGTCGGGTCCGCTCCAGCTCATCCGCGCGCGATGTTACCCTGGCAGCCCATGGTTCGACCCCTGACCCTCGCGGATACGGCCGAGGCCCGCAGTCTGCTGCGTGCGCGCCCGCTGCGGAACGTCTTCCTGGACTACGTCGTCTCGGCCGGGGTGCTCGGGCGCGTGCCCGGCTTCTTCGGCTTCGAGACGGCGGGACGGCTCACGGGGATCCTCCTGATCGGCCCGCTGGGCGGCACCGCGCTCGAGGTGGCGGACCCCGAGGCCCACGCGCCGCTGGCCCGGGCGGCTGCCGAGGCGCCGCTACGCCCGCGCCACATCGTGGGCAGCGAGGACGTGACCGAGCCGTTCTGGAGCGAGTATGCGCGCCACGGGGCCGAGCTCTTCTGGACCCGGCGCGAGCCGGTGTTCGCGATGCGCGCCGAGGACCTCGAGGGCGCGGCCGACTCGGGCCGCACCGCGCGGGTCGAGCCGGCGCTCGAGTCGGAGGCGAACGAGATCACCGAGAACAGCGCGCAGCAGCACCGCGAGGACCTGCGCGACGACCGCTACGCCGCGGACGAGGGCGGCTTCCGCGACCGCCACTGGAAGGACGTGCGCGACGGCCGCTGGTGGGTGTCGCGCGAGCGCGGGCGGATCGTGTTCCAGGTGCACGTCGGCGCGGCCAGCGCCATCGCGGTGCAGCTCGGCGGAGTGTTCGTGCCCGAGTGGGCCCGCGGGCACGGCCACGCCACCCGCGGCGTGCGCGCGATCGCGGCCCGCATGCTCGAGCGCCACGACCTGGTGACGCTCTACTGCGACGAGGACAACGCGGCCGCGCGCCGCGTCTACGAGCGCCTCGGCTTCCGCCGCGTCTACTGCAACCGCAGCTATCTCCTGAACGAGCCGCTCCACGGCGCGTTCCCCGTGCAGTGACGGCGCGTGCGTAGGCTCGCGCTCGTCGTCCTCGCGCTGGCGTTCGCGTTCGGCTTGAACGAGCTCCTGTTGCGCGCGGTCTGGACGAACCCGTTCGCGCGCGCGCGGCCCGACGAGGTGCTGATCCTGCGCTGGCAGAACGCCGGCCTCGACCAGGAGCTCGACCGCAGCGCGCTCCACCTCGAGCCGAGCCGCGTGCGCTTTCGGATCGACGCGGAAGGGTACATCGAGCCGTCGCGGCAGTTCGACGCGCCCGAGTTCACGCTCGCGTTCCAGGGCGGCTCGACCACCGAGTGCATGGTCGTGCAGGAGGATCTGCGCTGGCCCAACCGCGTGTCGGCGGAGCTCGCGGGCCTGGGCTTCCGCGTGAACGCGCGCAACGCCGGCAAGGCCGGCAACACGGCGCACGACGCGCTCGTGAACCTGGTCCAGTTCGTCGCGCCGGGCCGGCCGGACGTCGTCCTGCTGATGAACGCGGTGAACGACGCGGGCCTGCTCTCCGACCGCGGCTACGAGCTGCGCGCGCCCCAGCCCGACGGCTGGCGCGCGGGCCTGCGCTGGCTGGGCGAAACCGCGTCGCGGCACTCGTCGCTGGCCGGCTTCGTCCGGCGAGCCACGACGTCGGGCGCGCCCGAGCTCCGCCCCGATCCGGCGGCGCACGCCCGTCCGCCCGCAATGGAGCCCTACGCCGCCCGCGTGCGCGCCTGGCTGCGCAGCGCGCGCGCGTTCGGGATCGAGCCCGTGCTGATCACCGAGCCCCTCTCGAGCTTCCGCAACGAGCTCACCCCGCCCTGGACCGACGCGGAGGCGCTCGCCGCCTTCAACCAGAAGCTGCGCGAGATCGGGCGCGAGGAGGGCGCCGTCGTGCTCGATCTGGCGGAGCTCGTCGCCGCCGAGCCCGAGTTCGCCAAGCCCGAGTCCATCTACTACGACGGCCTGCACGTGAACGACGCGGGCGCGCGCATCTACGGGCGGCTCGTCGCGCAGGCGCTCGCGCGCGACGTGCTGCCGAAGCTGCGCGCTGCGCGTGGGGCTCAGCCGCCGCAGATCGCCCGGTAGTTGCGCCAGGAGTCGAGCAGCCACTGGCGCGCGCGGACCTCGGCGGCGGGCAAGAGCGGCTCGGGGACATCGCCGCGCACCGCGAAGAACGTCATTGGACGCGCGCCGGTGAACAGCTCCCGCGGCGCGGCGCGCAGCTGCGCGAGCCAGCCCTTCTCCACCGGGCTCCCTTCGTAGACGAGCAGGGCAGCGACGAGGGCCTTCGTCCCCCGCGGATTCGCGAGCTCCACCGTCGAGCGCACGACGGGCAGCGCGCCCTCGCCGGTTTCGAGCCACTCGATGGAGTCGCCGTGAGGCGAGACGTCCGACCACATGCGCCGCGTGCCCCGGTAGTAGAGCACCTTGGGGTCGTAGGAGCGGATCACCACGTAGGAGAGCTCGGGTGAGCCGTTGGCCGGCGCGAGCTTGCCCTCGCGCCACTGGTACACGTCGACGAAGTCGTGGCGCACTCTTGCGTCGCGCGCCGCGACGTCGTCGGTGTTGACCATCGGCGGCACGAGCGCTCCGGGGTTCGCGCAGTCGTCGCTCCGCACGCGCAGGTACGAGTGCGCGACGATCGGCACGAGCGCCAGCCCGCAGGCGACCAGCATGGCGGTGGCGTAGCGATCCGAGACCGGCGCGCGCACCGTGCCGGGCTGCGCGCGCAGGGCGTCGCGGCCGGCGATCGCGAGCAGCGCGCCGATCACCAGGACGAACAGCAGCATGCCCGAGAGCGGGTGGATCTCGGTCTCGAGGACATGGGAGCCGTAGACATGGACCAGGAGCACCAGCACCGTGACGCGCGCGAAGTTGCAGACCAGCGCGAGCGGAACCGCCGCCAGCAGCACGGCCGCTTTCCGCACCGGCGTGCGCGCCAGGTGGGCGAGCACGATCGAGGAGAGGATCGCCGCGTACATCGTCGCGAAGCCGCTGCAGTTGTCGGCGACGTCGACGAGGCTGCGCGGCAGCGTCAGCATGGTGCCGTCGCGCGCGAGCGGAACGCCGAAGAGCGGCACCAGCTGCGAGGTCGCGATCGCGGTGATCTTGCGCAGCACCAGGTAGAGCTGGGCGATCGCGCCGGCCGGGATCGGCAGCATGAAGATTCCGATCGCCAGCGGCAGAGCGATCATGCGCGTGCGCCGCGCGCCGAGCGTGAGCAGCGCGATGCCGGGCAGCGAGATCACGAAAGCCGCGGCGGCGAGCAGCTCGCTGTGGATCGCGCTGTCGAGCACGAGCAGGACGAGCGCCCCGCCCAGGAACAGCCAGCCGAGCGGCGACGAGCGCGGCTCGGGGTCGCTGTCCTGCTTCAGCTGGTCCCAGATGAGATAGCCCATCAGGAACGGCATGAAGATCCCGTGCCCGTTGCGGAAGATCCCGTCGGTCCAGCGCTGCACGAACCAGACGAGGGTCGGTCCGAAGGCGAGCGTGAACGGAACGAGCCAGAGCCAGCGGCGCGCGCTCGCGCCGACGCTCAGACTCTCGGGAACTTCGGCGGACGTCGCTCGAGGAACGATGTCACACCCTCCTTGAAGTCCGGTCGATCGAAGCTTTCCACCATGAGCTTCACCGCTTCGTCCAGCGACGGCCCGAGCTCGCGGGTGAGCTGCTGGTACACCTGCCGCTTCATCACCATCATCGACGCGGGCGACGAGTTCGCGGCGAGCTCGCGCACGTACTCCTGGCAGAAGCGCAGCAGCTCCGAGTCGGCCAGCACGCGGTTCACCAGGCCGATGCGCTCGGCTTCGCGGGCGTCGATCTTGCGGCCCGACAGCAGGAGGTCGAGCGCGTGCGCCGTGCCGACGAGCCGCGGCAGGGTCCAGGCCAGGCCCCACTCCGCGATCAGGCCGCGCCGCACGAACGCTGTGGTGAACGTCGCGCTCTCGCCCGCGAAGCGCAGATCGCAGAAGAGGGCGATCGGCATCGCCATGCCCGCGCACGGGCCGTTGATCGCGGCGACGATCGGCTTGCGCACCGACATCAGGTACGAGTACGTCTTGCGGAAGCCCTCGCCCATCTCGGGATCGCCGGGGTCGGCCTTGAGCGCCGACGCCGCGCGCGCGCCGCGGTCGCCCGCGCTGATCGCCTGCAGGTTCTTCAGGTCCGCGCCGGCGCAGAAGCCGCGCCCCGCGCCGGTCAGCACGATGCCGACCACGCTCTTGTCGGCCTCGGCGGCCGCCAGCGCGTGGCGGACCTCCTCGCCCATGCGATCGGTCCAGGCGTTCAGCCGGTCGGGGCGGTTCAGGTGGATGGTCGCGACCGGGTCCTCGACCTCGTACAGGATCTGCTCGTACACGGGATCTCCTTCCGGAAGAGTGGCTCAGGGGCGCATTCCGCGTCGCTTGGGGCCGAGCTCCGCGGGCAGCACACGATACGCGGTTTCGACCCACTCGCAGAGCAGCGGGCGGGTGTCGCGCGGGTCGATGATCTCTTCGACGCCGAAGCTCTCGGCGGTGCGGAACGGCGAGCGCATCGCGCCGAGCTTGGCCTCGAGCTCGCGGCGCAGCGCGTCCGGGTCCGCCGCGGCCTCGAGATCGCGCTTGTAGGCGGCCTCGACGCCGCCTTCGATCGGCAGCGAGCCCCACTCTCCCGACGGCCAGGCGTAGCGCAGGTTCAGCTTCGAGTGGTTGCCGTGCGCCGCGCCGGCGACGCCGAACACGCGCCGCACGATGATCGAGCACCACGGCACGCTCGCCTGGTAGACCGAGAAGATCGCGCGCGCGCCGCGCCGGATCGTGCCCTGCTTCTCGCCCGCGACGCCGATCAGGAAGCCCGGGTTGTCGACGAAGTTCACGACCGGCAGGTGGAAGGTGTCGCACAGGTCGACGAAGCGGGTGAGCTTGTCGCGAGGCGGGGCCGTCGATCGCGCCGCCGAGCCACTTCGGGTCGTTGCCGAGCACGCCGACCGGCCGGCCGCCGAGCCGCGCGAGCCCGGTGACCAGCGAGCGCCCGAAGCGTGGCGAGATCTCGAAGAAGCTGCCGCGTCGCAGACGAGGCCGATGATCCGGCGCACGTCGTGCGGCTGGCGGCGGCTGCGCGGGACGATCTGCAGCAGCTCCTCCTCGCGCCGCGCGGCCGGGTCGTCGCAGTGTCCGCAGGGCGGCAGCTCGTACACCGAGCTCGGCAGGTACGACAGGAAGCGGCGGATCTGCGCGAACGCCTCGTCCTCGCTCGCCACCTCGTTGTCGACCGCGCCGCTCTCGCGGGTGTGGATCGACGAGCCGCCGAGCGTCTCCTTGTCGACGTCCTGGCCGATCCCGCGTCGCACCACGGGCGGGCCGGCGACGAAGAGCTGCGCCGTGCCGCGCGGCATGACCGAGAAGTGCGAGAAGACCACGCGCGCCGCGCCGAGTCCCGCGACGGGGCCGAGCGCCGCGGCCACGACGGGCACCGTCGAGAGCAGCTCCGTCATGATCTCCATCGCCGGGTTCGCGGGCACGTAGGTGCGGCGGGTCGTCTCGAGCGACTTCACGCTGCCGCCGCCGCCGGTGCCGTCCACGAGCCGCACGATCGGCAGCCGCAGCTCGAGCGCCATGCGCTCGCGCGTAGCCGGCCTTGTAGCCGACCGCGCCGTCCGCCGCGCCGCCGCGCACCGTGAAGTCGTCGCCGCCCAGCACCACGCGCCGGCCGTCCAGCCGCGCGGTGCCCGCGACGAAGTTCGAGGGGCGGATCTCGACCAGCCGGTCGCCCTCGTAGACCGGAACGCCCGTCAGCGCGCCGGTCTCGTGGAAGCTCTGCGCATCGACCAGGCGCTCGATGCGCTCGCGCACCGTGAGCCGGCCCGGCGTCGTGCTGGCGCTGGACCCGCTCGGCGCCGCCCATGCGCCGCGCCAGCTCCTCGCGGCGGCGCAGCTCCTCGACCTCGGGCTTCCAGCTCATCGCGTGCAGTATAAAGCCTGGCGATGGGCGAACCCGACTTCACGCTCCTCGATGCGCAGGACCTCTACCTGTTCAACGAGGGCACTCACCTGCGGCTCTGGGAGAAGCTCGGCGCGCACCCCGCGCGGGTCGCCGGCGTGCGACGGCACGCACTTCGCGGTCTGGGCGCCGAACGCCGACGCGGGTCAGCGTGGTCGGCGACTGGAACGGCTGGAACCGGAGCGCGCATCCGCTGCGCAGCGCTGCGGCCGCTCGGGCATCTGGGAGGGCTTCGTGCCCGGCGTCGGCGCGCGGCGCGCGCTACAAGTACCGCGATCGAGTCGCGCGGCGGCGGCTGCCGGGTCGACAAGGCCGACCCGTTCGCGTTCCACGCCGAGGTGCCGCCGCGCACCGCATCGGTGGTCTGGTCGCTCGACTACGAGTGGGGCGACGCGGAGTGGATGGCGACCGCGCGCGCGGCCGCAACGCGCTCGCACGCGCCGATCTCGATCTACGAGGTGCACCTCGGCTCGTGGCGGCGCGCGCCGGAGCGGGCGCAGCCTGCTCGCTACCGCGAGCTCGCGGACGTGCTCGCCGGACTACGTCGCCGAGCTCGGGCTTCACGCACGTCGAGCTGCTGCCGGTCATGGAGCACCCGTTCTACGGCTCGTGGGGCTACCAGACGACCGGCTACTTCGCGCCGACCAGCCGCTACGGCACGCCGCAGGACCTGATGTACCTGATCGACCGCCTGCACCAGCGCGGGCATCGGCGTGATCCTCGACTGGGTGCCGTCGCACTTCCCGACCGACGAGCACGGCGCTCGGCTACTTCGACGGCACGCACCTCTACGAGCACGCCGATCCGCGCCAGGGCTTCCACCCCGACTGGAAGAGCTTCATCTTCAACTACGGCCGCCACGAGGTGCGCAGCTTCCTGCTCTCGAGCGCGCTCTTCTGGCTCGAGCGCTACCACGCCGACGGGCTGCGCGTCGACGCGGTCGCGTCGATGCTCTACCTCGACTACTCGCGCAAGCGCCGGCGAGTGGATCCCGAACGCGCTACGGCGGGCGCGAGAACCTCGAGGCGATCGACTTCCTGCGCCGGCTGCAACGAGGAGGTCTACCGCGCGCACCCCGACGTGCAGACCATCGCCGAGGAGTCGACCGCGTGGCCGATGGTGTCGCGCCCGACCGTACGTCGGCGGGCTCGGCTTCGGGCTCAAGTGGGACATGGGCTGGATGCACGACACGCTCGCGTACATGCGCGCGCGACCCGGTCCACCGCAAGCTACCACCACGACGAGCTGACCTTCCGCGATGCTCTACGCGTTCAGCGAGAACTTCGTGCTGCCGCTCTCGCACGACGAGGTCGTGCACGGGAAGAGGCTCGCTGCTCGGCAAGATGCCGGGCGACGACTGGCAGAAGTTCGCGCAACCTGCGCCTGCTGCTACGGCTACCATGTACGCGCAGCCCGGCAAGAAGCTGCTCTTCATGGGCGCCGAGCTCGGCGCAGTGGCGCGAGTGGAACCACGAGGCGAGCCTCGACTGGGACCTGCTCGAGCACGCCTCGCACCGCGGGCCTGCAGCGCTGGGTGCGCGACCTGAACACCGCTCTACCGCGCCGAGCCCGCGCTGCACGAGCGCGACTGCGAGCCGAGCGGCTTCGAGTGGATCGACTGCAACGACGCCGACCAGAGCACGCTCGCCTTCCTGCGCCGCGGCGGCGACGCCCGAGCAGACCGTGCTCGTCGTCTGCAACTTCACGCCGGTGCCGCGCTCGCGCTTCCGGGTCGGCGTGCCGCGCGGCGGCCGCTGGCGCGAGATCCTGAACTCCGACGCGACGCTCTACGGTGGCAGCGGGGTGGGCAACCTCGGCGGCGTGAGCGCGCGCGCGCGGCCCTGGCACGGGCGCGGCCACGCGCTCGAGATCACGCTGCCGCCGCTCGCGGTCGTGGTGTTCAAGGCCGAGGGCTAGCTCCAAGTCACCGGGTCCCGCGGCGAGGGCGCGTAGCAGCAGAAGGCGCCGGTGCGCACGCTCCGCATCAGGTGCTCGCCCAGCGACGGGTCGTGCTCGGCGATCCGCTCGATCGCACGGCGGAGCGCGCGCGTGACCGCGATGCGCGTCCGCTCGCCCGGATTGCCGGCGCGGCGTGCGCGGCCGCCGAGGCCGAAGCCGCGCAAGAGCTCGGCGCCGAGCGCCTCGGACTCCGCGTGCAGCGCGTCGAGCCGGCCGCGGTCGTTGTTGCGGTCGGCCTCGGCGAGCTCCTCGCGCAGCTCGCGCAGCCGCGTGCCGTACTCGGCGCGCGCGCGGGGATCGAGCTGCTCGCCCGCGTCGCCGTCGAACGCCACCTCGGCCAGCTCGGCGCAGTGCAGCTCGGCGTTGGGCCGCTCGAGCAGCCGCGCCAGGTAGCGGAAGCCCCGCACGTCGCGGACACGGGTGGTGCGGCCCTCGAACACGACGCACCAGACGTCGCCCTCGCAGCGGAGCGAGGCGATACGGCCCGGTGACGGTCCCGCGGGCGGCTCCGGTCCGAGGCGCGACTCGATCCAGCCGCGGCGCAGCGCGACTCCGAGCGGGCGCGCAATTGCCTCGGCCTCGGCGAGCAGGGCCTCGGCGCGCGCGCGGTCCGGCGCGGTGCTCTGCAGCAGGTGGAGCCCCGCCCACTCGCAGCGGATCTGCGCCTGCCACGGGCGCGCGCGCATGACCTCGGCCTGCGCGAGCGCCGCCGCGAAGTGTCGCTCGGCCTCCGCGCGCCGGCCCAGCAGGGTGGCGAGCGCGCCGAGGCACTCGTCGACCGGCTGGATCACCGAGACGAGCGGGCTCGACACGACGATCCGCCCCGCATACGGCGCGAGCAGCGGGTAGAGGACGCCGGCGCGGCGGTCGTCGAAGAGGTGCCAGCAAGTCATCGCGTTCAGGCTCTGCGCGGTGAGCCAGGCGGTGCCGCGCGGGATCGCGCCGAAGTCGTTGGCGGCCAGTACGTCGAGCTCGCGCGCGGCGTCGGCGAGCCGGCCCGTGACCGCGAGATAGTTCGCGTAGACAGAGCGCCACGCGGGCACTACGGCCGTCTCGGCGGCGCCCGCCTCGAGCAGCGGCCCGACCTCGCCCGCGCGGCCCTGCAGCGCGCGCAGCGCGTACTGCTGTCCGGCGAACCGCAGCAGCGACGAGCGCACCTGCACGCGCCGGCCGATCTCGAGGCACTCCTGCGAGCCCGCCTCGGCGTCCGCCATGCGGCCCTCGAGCAAGGCCATGCCGGTGCGGAACGTCGCGGCGAGCCACTGCAGGAAAGGCTGCCGCGATGCGCCGACCTTCTGCGCGAACGCCGCCAGCGCCCGGTCGAGGCCCGGGCGGTCGCCGCGCTCCGCGCACGCGTCGATCCGCGCCGACAGGCTCTCCAGCTCGGCCGCGGCCCGCAGGCCCGGCCGCGCGAGGATCTCGTCGGCGGTCGCGCTGCGCTGCTCGAGGTCGTCGGGGCCGAGCAGCGTGATGAGCCGGCGGCGGAGCACGAAGGTGAGCGTCGCTTCGTCGCCGAGCCCGCGGGCCAGACGCGCGGCCTCGTCGGAGAGCTCCTGGCCGCGCTTCTCCTCGCCGGGCAGGAGGTGCAGCCCCGACGCGAGCTGGGCGAGCAGACGCGCGCGGAGCGCCGTCGCCTCGGCCGGGATCTCGCGCAGCGCCTGCTCGAGCAGCCCGTTGACCTCGAAGTCGAATGCGCCGAGCTCAGCCCGGGCGCGCGCGAAGCGCAGTGCGGCGGCGGCGAAGCGCTCGCCCCCGTCGCGGCGCGCCAGCTCGATCGCCTCGCGGAACGCGCCGTCCATGCGGGCGCGGTCGCCCGTGCCGTGGCACGCGTCGCCCAGGCCGAGCAGCGCGCGCAGCCGGGCGCCGTCCGCGGGCGCGAGCGGCGCGGCGAGCGCATGCTCGAAGTGCCGCAGCGCCTCGTCGAATGCGCACAGCCGCAGCGCGCGCTCGCCGGCCTCGCAGGCGTAGCGAACGGCCTTGCGGGCGTCTCCCACCTCGGCCGCCTCGAGGAAGTGGTGAGCGAGTGCCGCGAGGCGCTCGGAGTCGTCGGCGCTCGCTTCGCTTTCGAGTGATTCGGCGACGGCGGCGTGGAGCTGGACCCGCCGCGCCGGCTTGAGTCCCTGGTAGAGGGTCTCTCGGAGCAGCGCGTGGGCAAACGCGTAGCGGCGCAGCGAGCCGGAGCCGACGTGCACGAGGCTCAGCGCGAGCGCGGGCTCGAGCGACTCGAGCACGGCGAGCGGCGGCTCGCGCAGCGCCGCCGCGAGCGGGGCCAGCTCGAACTCGCGGCCGAGCACCGCGGCGACCTCGAGCGCGCGCAGCGAGCGCTCGGGCAGCGGCTCGATGCGCCGGCGCATTAGCTCGGCCACCCCGGGCGGCACCGCGTTGCGCAGGTCGGGCGCGCCGAGCAGCTGCGCCATCTCGATCACGAAGAACGGGTTGCCCTCGGTCACCGAGAGCACGCGCTCGAAGTCCGGCTCGGTGAGCTCGCGCTCGAGCTGGTCCGCGAGCAGCTCGCGCACCGCGGCGGGCGCGAGCCCCGCGAGCCGCTGCGTGCGCGCCACCCTCCCGAGCTGCGCGAGCCTCCGCGCGAGCGCGGGGTCGCGCGGCTCGTCGCTGCGCGCCGTCGCGATGACCAGGATCGGCAATCCGCGCAGCGCGCGTGCCACGAACTCCAGCAGGCGCAGCGAGCCCGCGTCGGCCCAGTGGAGGTCGTCGAAGACGAGTACCAGCGGCTGCGCTTCGGCCGCGCGCGCCATCGCGGCGGTCACGCGGTCGAAGAGCTCGAAGCGCGAGCGCGCGGGGTCCCCTTCGGCGGGGTCGGCCGCGTCCCGCGCGCGCAGGATCGGCAGGATCGGCGCCAGCTCCGATCCGCGTGGGTGCTGCGCGGCGGCCGCCGCCAGCGCCCGGATCCAGGGCCAATAAACCGGCGCGCCGTCGCCCTGGCTGGCATGGCCCCAGACCGCACAGGCCCCGCGCGCCCGTGCGAGCGAGGCCGCCGCAAGAGCGAGCTGGGTCTTGCCGATGCCCGGCTCCCCGAGCACCAGCACGAGCCCCCCCGCGCCCGCGCGCGCGGCGTCCAGGTCGGCGCCCAGCGCCGCGAGCTCGGCATCGCGTCCGAAGAGCTTGGTTCGCGCGGCCACGGGCCCAGCCTACCAGGAGGGAACACTGTTCCACGTCGGTTTACGCCCGAAGGGTGGAGTGGTCACAGCGCGGAGGTCTCGCCATGGCGCGCAGCTCGGGCGGAAACTGGAGAGTCGGATGGGTCCTTTTCGGGGTGGTCGCCGGCGCGGCCGGCCCTGCCCTCGCGGCTTCGACGGGGCTCACGCCGCGCGGCAATGCGGCGGCGCAGGCCGCGACCGCGAAGATCGACACCCCGTACCCGAATCGCTTCATCTTCTCCACCAATCGCGACGACTATCCGGCAACGGAGGACGCCTACTCGGACGAGTCGGACAGCCTGTCCGGCGCGATCCACGTCGTGCACAGCTACGACGGGACGGATGCCGGCGTGAACGTCGCCGCCGGGAACGTCGACGGGAACGGCGTCTTCTCGGCCTCGGCGAAGATCGAGAACTGGGGCGGCGCCTATGCGAACGGATACTCCGGGTTGCTCGCCGACACGTATTGGAGTCGCGCCTACCGGATCACCGATCCCGACACCGCGAGCATCACCTACCACGTCAGCGCGGCCTACCTCGAGGCCTACGTCTTCGGCGGCTCGGTGCGCTCGGAGATCGTCTTCGACGTGAACCTGTACATCCCGCTGTTCGGCCCCGGCGTGTACTCGAACACGCACGAGCAGGCCGGGCTGTTCGCGCTGAGCCTCGACACCCAGACCGTGCTCGAGGAGGGCCCGATGACCTACGTCACCGACAAGCCGCGCGGCAACGGCGGCGAGCGGGTGATCTTCGATCCGTTCACCGGCGCGATCGACGTGTCAGGCCTGCTTGAGGGCCAGATCGTGATCGTCGAGTACCTGTCCCTCGCGGCGGTGAGCTTCGCGGGGATCGAGGTGTCGCAGGGCTGGGCCTACTTCCAAGACCCGGTGACGGGCTCGGGCGGCTTCAGCATCGAGACCACCGGGATGGAGGCGGTGCCGGAGCCGGGTCAGCTCGCGCTGGTCGGGCTCGCGTCGCTCGCGGCGGCCGCCCGCCTTCTTTCCATGAGGAAGTGAGTCTCTGCGCTCAGGTCCGGCGCAGCACGTCGTGCGCCGAGACGGGGCGCTGGAAGCCGCGCAGCGCGAGCTCGCCGACCGCGCGGGTCTCGACGAAGGGCTCGACGATCGCGCGCAGCCGCTCCGAGATTAGGATCTGGCCCGCCTGCGCCTCCTCGCACAGGCGCGCGGCCTGGTTGGTGACGGTGCCGATCGCGGCGTAGTCCTGGCGCTGTTCGAAGCCGATCGCGCCGAGCGTGGCGTAGCCCTGCGTGATTCCGATGCCCAGGGCGAGCGAGTAGCCGCGGTGCCGCCAGTCTTCGCTCAGGCGGTCGAGCGCGGCCCGCATCTCGAGCGCCATGTAGACCGCGCGCTTCTCCGGGTCCTCGACCTGGAGCGGGTCGTTGAAGAACACCATCAGGCCGTCGCCGGTGAACCGCTCGAGGGTCCCGTCGTGGGACACGACCAGCCGGCCCATCTCGGAGTGGTACTCGCGCAGGAGCTCCATCACCTCTTCCGGCTCCGCCGACTCCGCGAAGCTGGTGAAGCCGCGCAGGTCGATGAACACCACGGTGACCTTGCGGCGGTGGGGCCGCAGGACCTCCTGGCTGTCCGCCGCGACCGCCTCGGCGATCTGAGGCGAGAGGAAGCGCTTCAGGTGCGACAGGCGCTCCAGCTCGGCCACCTGTTCGCGCACGCGGCTCTCGAGATCGCGGTTCCAGATCGCGAGCTGCGCGGCCTGCTCGCGCACGGTCTCGTGCAGCGCGCGGATGCGCAGGAGCGACCGCACGCGACCCAGAACCTCGCCCAGGTTCACCGGCTTGGTGATGAAGTCGTCGGCTCCGGCTTCGAGCCCGCGCAGGCGCTCCTCCTCGGGGTCCAGCGCCGTCACCAGGATCACCGGCAGGTAGCCGACGTCCTCGGTGCGGCGGATCTCGCGGCAGACGTCGTAGCCGCTCATACCCGGCATGATGACGTCGAGCAGGACCAGGTCGACCCGCTCCTTGCGCAGGCGCTCGAGCGCCTCGGCGCCGGAGGCGGCGGTCGCGACCTGGAAGCCCGCCGCAGCGAGCAGGTCCGCGAGCAGCTTCGCGTTCCGCGGTGTGTCGTCGACGACGAGGATGTGCGCGCCTTCGGCCACGTCTCAAACCTCGGGTACGAGTCGGCGGACCTCGGCGAGGAGATCCTTCACCGAGATCGGCTTCGCCTGATAGCCGTCGAAGCCCGCGCGCAGGATCGATTCGCGCTCGAGCGGCATCGCCGACGCCGTGACCGCGACGACCGGGATCTTCGCCGTGCGCGGATCGCGCTTGAGCTCGGCCACGGCTGCGATGCCGTCCATGCCGGGCAGCTGGATGTCCATGAGGATCAGCGCGGGAACGCGCTCGCGCGCGATCGCGAGCCCGACCTCCGCTTCGACCGCCTCCACCACGTCGTAGCCGCTCGCGATCAGAACGTCGCGCAGGAGCTTGGCGTTCATCGGGCGATCTTCGACGACCAGGACGAGCGGCTTTGCGATGACTCAGACCTCCACGGGTGACGCGGGCAGTGCGCTCGGGATCGAGAAGCCGAACGTGCTGCCCTGCCCGAGCGAGCTCCGCAGCCAGACCTTGCCGCCGTGCAGCTGCACGAGCCTCTTGACCAGCGCGAGCCCCAGGCCCGTGCCTTCCTGCTTGGGCGCCGCCGGGTTCCCCACTTGCCGGAACTCCTCGAAGATCAGCTCGTGGTGCTCCGGCGCGATGCCGATGCCCGTGTCCTCGACCTCCACGCGCACCCCGTCGGGGGTCCTGGCCGCGCGCACGGTCACTTTGCCCCCGGCGTCGGTGAACTTGATCGCGTTCGCGAGCAGGTTGATCAGCACCTGCTTCAGCTTGCGCTCGTCGGCGTCGATCTCGTCGAGCGCCGGGTCGAGCTCGCTCGTGAGCGCCACGCCGCGATGGGCGGCGCGCTCGTGGATCAGGAGCAGCGCGTTCGCGATCGCCGTGGGCAGGTGGACGCGCGAGGCGTTGAGCTCGAGCCTGCCCGCCTCGATCTTGGACAGGTCGAGGATGTCGTTGATCAGCGCGAGCAGGTGCTGGCCGGAATCGTGGATGTCCTGCAGGTACTCCGTCTGCTTCGGGTTCATCTCGCCGAACAGCTTCGCGAGCAGGGCCTCGGAGAAGCCGATGATCGCGTTCAGCGGGGTGCGCAGCTCGTGCGACATGTTCGCGAGGAACGCAGACTTGTGTTGATTGGCGAGCAACGCCTCGTCGCGCGCCGCGGCGAGCGCGGTCTGCGACGCTTCGAGCTGCGCCGTGCGCTCGTGCACCTTCCGCTCGAGCGACCGTTCGGACTCGGACAGCGCCGCGTTCGCCTCTTCCAGGTGATGGAGCACCTCGGTCAGACTGATTCGCGCGTGCCAGAGCCAGTACGCCGCGGTGGCGAGCAGCGCGGCGGTTCCGACCACGAGGACCACGGTGCGAAGTGTGTCGGGGATCTCGACGCGCCAGTCCGGGACGCCGAACGCCATCGAGAGACCCACCGCGCAGACGACCAGGATCGCCGCGACCGTGAGAGCCACGAGCGCTCGGTTGGTCACGTACGGAATGGCATGCACGATTGCGAGAAGCGCGAGCATCGCCGTGAACGGGAAGTACGCCGGGCCTCCCTCGCCCACGAACAGTGCGATCGCGAGCATCCCGCCCGCCTGGATCGCGATCGCGGTGCGCAGGTCGCCGCGGCCCGCCAGCCGATAGCTGAAGGCGGCGCCCACCGCGTTGGCCGCCACGATCAGGGAGCAGACCAGGGCCAGCGGCTGCCGGATGTAGAGCCAGAGCGCGAACAGCCCTACGGCGAACGCGACGCCCGGCGGCGCGGCGAGTCGGATGTACTGCTGGAGCCGCGCCTGCAGTGGGTCCTCAGTCGATCGGGTCGCCACTCGAATCTCCCGATTCCGGCCCACGGTAACACAGACACTCGGGTTCGGGTCAGAAGCCGGTGCCCCAGCGGACCTGCCAGGCGACTCCGATGAGATCGTACTTGCCGCCGGTGCGCGACGAGACGCCCGTGCTCCCGTACAGCTTGATCGAGTTGTAGCGGTTCACCGGGATCGCGACCGTGCCGCCGACGCGAACGTTGCTCTCGAGGTCCTTCGCAGAGACGCCGTCGACGCTCGTCTCGCCGCCGCCGTAGTACGTGAGGTCGATCGAGCCCCAGGGGCCTCGCTTGAAGGCGTAGATCGCGTGGGCCTCCGCGGCGTAGATCGGCTTCTGCGAGCGGTCGTGTCCGCCCAGGAAGTCGTGGTTGTCCGTGAAGAAGGAGGTCCGGCCCGAGAGCTCCAGGATGAAGGGCGCCCAGTTCTTCGAGATCCCCAGCTCGGGCGTGAACGACCAGCGGTGCGTGCCGATGTTGACCAGCCGATCGTCGTCGTACTGCCCGATCGGCGCCCACATGGTGAAGCGGCCGCCGATGATCACGTCCTGCTCGTAGCTCTCGAACTCCTCGAACGAGAGCGCGGGCGCGCCGTAGAAGTTGACCGAGAAGCGGAAGCGCGCGTCGCCCAGGCCGTCCACGCGCCGCCCCGCCTCTTCGCCCTGGAACGTCGCCGAGCCGGTGACGTAGCCGTAGGGCAGGGTGACGTCGATCTTTCCCGAGGTGCCGAAGACGTCGAGCGAACGCGAGTAGGCGAAGACGGCCGTGTCCGTCTGGAGCTTCGCGTCCCGGAGCGGGATGGACGAGTTCACCCCCACCTCGCCGTTCGTCCAGGCGTAGCCGGCGATCGCGAAGTTCAGCCCGACGGGCGTGTTCGTGTACGCGCGCGGCTCGAGGTCCTGCGCGCGCGCAGCCGCGGCGCACAGCACGCTCGAAGCAAGGAGCGCGAGTGTGAACCTATTCGTGTGCCGGCCCCAGTGTGGCGGTCAGGCCCTCCGCGAGTGCCTTCCGCTCCGCGAGCGACAGCCGCGCCTCGGGGTGCAGGAGCACGTAGGTCTGCAGCGGCATCTCGCCTTCGTCGATCGTCTCGGCCGACTCGCCGGCCTCCTTGTAGGTCCGCTGCCACTCCGAGAAGTTCAGAACCTCCCGGCCCTCGTCGACGTGGCGCTGGAGGAGCCACGACAGCGGAGCCACGTTCGAATACCAGGGCCAGTGCGTCTCGTTGCTGTGGCAGTCGAAGCACGCGCGCACCGCGACCGCGCGGGTCTCGGGCCGGTCCCAGCGCGGCTCCTGCACGACCGGGGGGTTGTTGTGATCGCGGCCGTAGGGCACGAGCTGGATCGCCGCGAGCAACGCGCCGGCTCCTAGCAACGCGAGTGTGCCCTTGTTCAAGGAGTCTCCCCGACGAAGCGC
This sequence comes from uncultured delta proteobacterium, assembly GCA_963707945.1. GTDB lineage: Bacteria > Myxococcota_A > UBA9160 > SZUA-336 > SZUA-336 > VGRW01. The sequence goes on along the minus strand of CAVPRM010000002.1, from coordinate 2,027,631 downwards.
GCGCGAGGCCGCAGCACGAACTTCGCGTCGTACTGCTCGAGGACGTGAGCCACCCAGCCCGCGCAGCGCCCGATCGCGAAGATCGCCGGCCCCATGCCGGTCGGCAAGTCGAGCGCGGCGCAGGCTGCCGCGAGCGCGACGTCGACGTTGGGCTTGGGGCGATTCGCCTCGTCCATCGCGGCGACGAGCGCGGCGATCGTGCGCACCCGCAGCGCGCGCGGGGCGAGCGCGAACGCCGACTCGAGCAGGACGGTCGCGCGCGGGTCGCCGTCCGCGTAGAGCGTGTGGCCGAAGCCGGGCAGGCGCTCGCCGCGCCGCATGCGGTCGCGGACCGCGGCGGCGGCGCCGGCCGGGTCGCCCGCCTCGCGCGCGAGCACCTCGACCTGCTCGCTCGCGCCGCCGTGCAGCGGGCCGCTGAACGCAGCGACCGCCGCCGAGAGGCACGCGTAGAGATCGGCGCCCGTCGAGGCGGCGACCCGCGCCGCGAACGTGGAGGCGTTCAGCTCGTGGTCGGCGCACAGCACGAGCGTCTGCTCGAGCAGGGCGAGCGGGCGCTTCCTCGGCGCGAGGCCGAGTGCTGTCGCGAGCGCGCGAACCGGGTCGGCGGTGGCGCTCGCCGCGGCGAGCCGGCGCGGGTCCAGCGCGAGCGCGTACGACGCGGCGAGCCGCGGGATCAGCCGCCGCGCCCGCGCGAGTACGGCCTCGGGGTGCGCGTCGAAGCGCAGCGGATCGGCCGCCGCCAGCGCGGGCAGGGCGAGCGCGAGCGCCGCCAGCGGCGAGCTTCCCTCGGGCAGGAGCCGGGCGAGCTCGCGCGCCGGCAGGGTCGGCCCGTCGCCGGGCCAGTGCGGCGCGCGCTCGGGCAGCGCTCCGGTCCAGAGCAGCTCGGCCACCGCCGTGAACGGCGCGCCGTCGCGCGCGAGCGCGACCGCGGAGCGGCCGCGGTACTCGGGACCGGCGTCGCTCATGCGCGTGATGCGCGTGTCGAGCACCGGCTCGCCGAAGCGCAGGGCGGTCGCGGCCGGGCCCGAGCTGCGCGCGCGCAGCGCGTCGAGGTCGGCCCGCGCGTAGCGGCGGGCGGGGCCGCGGGTCCCGGGCAGGCTCTTGATCAGACCGCGGCTCGCGTAGGCGTACAGGGTCTCGACCTTCACGCCCAGGAAGGAGGCGGCTTCGCGGGCGCTCATCGGATCCGGAGGCGTCTTCATCCCTCCGATATTGATCCTTTGATCAACATTGATCAAGGTCGACCCAGTCGGCAAGATCCAGTCAACCAAAGAACAGGAGAGCGGAGATGACGATGGACGGGCTCGAGGGCGTGGTGGTGGCCGACACCCAGCTCAGCGACGTGGACGGCGAGCGCGGGCGGCTGGTGATTCGCGGACACGACGTCGAGGCGCTGGCGCTGGCGCACGATTTCGAGGCGGCGTGCGCGCTGCTCTGGACCGGCGAGCTGCCGGCGCCGGCGGCGCATGCGGAGCTGCGCGGCGCAGCTCGGCCGCGCGCGCGTGCGCGCCTACGAGCGCCTGCTGCGCCTGGGCGACGCGCTGGACGGCGCCGACGGCATGGAGGCGCTGCGGGCGGCGCTCGCGCACCTGCGCGCGAGCGACATCCCCGCGCGCGAGCTGCACACCGAGCTGACCGCCGCGGTCGCCGTGTTCGCCGCCGCCTGGGCGCGGCGCCGGCGCGGCGCGTCGCCCCTCGCGCCCGATCCGAAGCTGGGTCACTCCGCCGACTACCTGCGCATGGCCAGCGCGCAGGGCAGCGATCCGGCGCGCAGCCGTGCGCTCGACGCCTACCTGGTGACCGCCGCGGACCACGGCATGAACGCGTCGACCTTCACCGCGCGGGTGGTGGCGTCGACCGAGTCCGACCCCGTCTCGGCGGTGGTCGCCGCGCTCGGCGCGCTCAAGGGGCCTCGCCACGGCGGCGCGCCCGGGCCGGTGCTCGCGATGCTCGACGCGATCGGCTCGCCCGAGCGCGCCGCGAACTGGATCGCCGCCGAGCTGGCCGCCGGCCGGCGCATCATGGGCATGGGCCACCGCGTGTACCGCGTGCGCGACCCGCGCGCCGCGGTGCTCGAGCGCGCCGTCGAGCGGCTGCGCGCGACCGGGCTCCGCAGCGATCGCCTGGACCTCGCGCGCGCGGTCGAGTCCGTGGCGGTGGCCTCGCTCGGCGAGAAGCGCCCCGAGCGCCGGCTCGCCGCGAACGTCGAGTTCTACACCGCGGTGATCCTCGATGCGATCGGGCTGCCGCAGGAGCTCTTCTCGCCGACCTTCGCGGTCGCGCGGGTGGCGGGCTGGCTCGCGCACGTCGACGAGCAGCTGCGCGGGGGCCGGCTGATCCGCCCCTCGTCGCGTTACGTCGGCCCGCAGCCGGAGACTCCCGTCGCCGCCTGAGTCACGTCCGCCGCGCGGGAATCTTGTGCGGCAGACGCCGCGGAGTCAGTATTCGCTCCGGTGGTGAAGCGCGGGTCGATCGGCGCGGCAATCTGGCTCCTGGGGATCCTCGTCAGCGCGGGGTGCAGTTCGGACCTGCCCCGTCCGCAGGCCGTCCCGTTTCCCTCGCCGCCTCCTCCGCGGTCGGGGATCTCGCTCGCGACCGGCGCCTGGATCGCGCCGGTCGAGTTCGCCGATCCCGCCTGGCAGGATCAGGAGCGGAGCGATCTGAGCCGCGCCTTCACCGTCGAGATCGGGCAGTACGTCCGGCAGGCCGACTACTTTGCGCGCGTGAACACACTGCCCGGCCAGCCCGGCCCACGCGACTACCTGCTTCGCTTCCGGATCGACCGCTACACGAAGCTGCACTGGTTCAGAGTGTGGTGGCCCGAGTCGGGGATCCGAGGGGAGGCGCCGACGGGCTCTTTCGAGGTCGACGTCCATCTGGAGGTCGAAGACGCGAGCGGCACGTCGCTCTTCGCGATGAGCGAGAAGCAGTCGAGCGCCTTCACGACCCAGCAGAATGCCCAGGCCGCCGAGCGCTTGGGACGGGACGCGCGGAACAAGGTCCTCCGCTCGCTCTTGACCGAAGCCGTGCGGGTCCTCCCGCCGTGAGGCGCCGCCGGCTGGCCGCGCTGTCGGCGTCTCTCGCCGTCGCGAGCGGCTGCATCGCGTACCGCGGCGAGTACACGCACCCCGCCTCGTGGCCTCCCGCCCCTGGCGCCAGTCCGAAGACGATCAGCCTGGTGCTGACTCAGACGCCGGGAACCTACAACGGAGAAGAGGGCGGGATCAGCACGGAAGGCTGGGCGAATCTCGAGGCGGCGACTCGGGACGCCTACCTCGAGTCGGCGCTCTTCACGGAAGTGCGGCAACCCCACGAGGAAGCCGACCTGCGGGCCGAGCTCGAGGTCTTTGCCGAGACCGAAGCGTTCCCGCACCTTGGCAACGTACTGCTGGGCATCCCTCTGTACGGCACCATCATCCCGGCGACGTCGACCAACGTCCTCCACATGCACACGACGTTCAAGAACTCCGCGGGCGAGACGCTCGCCGAGGTCGAGAGCGTCGAGACGACGACGGTCTGGGCGCACATGTTCCTCGTCCTCGCGATGCCGTTCGCCGGGTCGCCCGACAAGGTGGGGCACGAGGCCATCGGCGATCTGAGCCGGTACGCGATCGCGACCGCCCACGAGAGCGGGGCGTTCTAGCCGGGCGTAGAATCGGCGTCGGGATGACCTACGCCGTCGGCGCCTTCATCGGCTTCGTCGCGCTGCCCGCGGCGCTCGTTGTCGCAGAGCGGCTGTGGCCGTCCGTCGTCGGCCAGCCGCTGCTGCGCCCGGGCGCCGCGTCCGACGCGATCTGGTACTTCGTCGAGTCGTACGTCGCGCGCGCGATCGCGCCGTGGGCGACCTATTTCGCGCTGGTGCCCCTGATCCGCCTGTCGGGCATGAGCGCTAGCGAGTTCTACTCCGGCTTCGGGCCCGTGAGCGCGATCCCGTTCTGGTGGCAGGTGCCGATCGTCTTCGTGCTCGCGGACTTCCTGTCGTACTGGCAGCACCGCCTGTTCCACCGGCAACCACTCTGGCCGCTCCACGCGGTCCACCACTCGTCGACCCAGCTCGACTGGCTCTCGTCCGGCCGGTTCCACCCGCTGAACGAGATCGGCGCGCAGCTCGTCTACGTCGCGCCGCTGATCGCGTGCGGGTTCAACCCATTCACGTTCCTCGTGCTCGCGCCGTTCACGACCTGGTATGTGGTGGTGCTCCACGGAAATCTCGGCTGGACGCTCGGGCCGCTCCGCCGCGTGGTCGCGAGCCCCGTGTTCCATCGTTGGCACCACACCTGCGAAGACGAGGCCTGCCATAAGAACTTCGGCGGAATCCTCGCGATCTGGGACGTGCTGTTCGGCACGTTCCACATGCCGGCCGGGCGCGTTCCGACCCGCTTCGGAACGAGCGATCCGGTGCCCGACGGCTTCCTGCGCCAGCTCTGCTATCCGCTCTGGCGCGCGCGGGAAGCATCGCGGTGATCCGCGCGGACGTCGTCGGCAGCCTGCTCCGGCCCGAACCGCTGAAGCGCGCCTGGGCCGCGCGCGAAGCGGGCGAGCTGGCGCCGGCCGAGTACAAGCAGATCGAGGACCGCGCGGTCGATGCGGCCGTCGCGCTGCAGGCCGAGTGCGGGCTGGATGTCGTGACCGACGGCGAGATGCGCCGCTTCGCCTTCTACGGCCATCTGATCGACAGCGTCGAAGGCTTCGACAAGCTGGGCGGCTGGGCGATTGCGTTCCGCGACGAGGCGGGCAACGAGACGCGGCTCGAGCGACCCGTCGTGGTGTCGCGCCTGCACCGGCGCCGCCACCTGTGCGCAGAGGAATTCGCCTACCTGCGCGCGCGCACGGACCGTCCCGCGAAGGTCACCTTGGTCAGCGCGCAGCAGGCCGCCGCGTACTACGACCCCGAGAAGTCGAGCGGTGCGTACGGGTCGATCGACGCGTACCTCGCCGACGTGGTCGACATCCTGCGCGACGAGGTCGCCGAGCTAGTGCGTCAGGGCTGCAGCTATGTGCAGATCGACGCGCCGCAGTACGCGGGTCTGCTCGACCCTGCGATCCGCGCCGGCTACCAGCGCCGCGGCAGCGACCCGGACCTGCTGCTCGACCGCTGCATCGAGCTCGACAACGCGGTGATCGACGCGGGCCGGGGAACCGGAATCACCTTCGGGCTGCACCTGTGCCGCGGCAACAACGACTCGAAGTTCTACGCGAGCGGCGGCTACGACCCGATCGCCGGGCGCGTTTTCCGCAACTCGCGCTTCCAGCGCTTCCTGCTCGAGTACGACGACGCGCGCTCCGGCGGCTTCGAGCCTCTGCGCTTCGTGCCCGACGACCGCACGGTGGTGCTCGGACTGGTGACCACCAAGAAGCCGGAGCTCGAGCCCGCCGAAACGCTGGAGCGGCGCATCCGCGAGGCCGCACAGTTCATTCCGTTGGAACGCCTCGCGCTCTCCCCGCAGTGCGGGTTCGCCTCGACCATGCAGGGGAATCGGCTGAGCGAGGCCGACCAGGCCGCCAAGCTGCGCAGAGTGGCGCAGGTCGCACGACGGGTCTGGGGCGACGCCTGAGTCAGACCGCAAGAAACGCCAAGATCTTCCTCGCGTGTCCTCATAGGTTCGGCTCCCAGGAGGACACACCCATGGCAAACAAGTTCGCAGAGACCCCATCCGGCCGGATCGCCTACGTCGAGAAGGGACGCGGACCCGCCGCGCTGTTCGTGCACGGCGTGCTGATGAACGGGCACCTGTGGCGTCACCAGCTCGAAGCTCTCTCCGACGTGCGCCGCTGCATCGCGCTCGACCTGCTCGCGCACGGTGACACGCAGATCGAGCCGACCCAGGACGTCTCGTCGACGGCGTGCGCGCGCATGCTGCGCGAGTTCGTCGATGCGCTCGGGCTCGGCCAGGTCGACCTGGTCGGCAACGACAGCGGCGGCGGGATCGCGCAGATCTTCGCCGCGAACCACCCCGAGACGATCCGCAGCCTGACGCTCACCGACTGCGACACGCACGACAACTGGCCGCCCGACGCCTTCAAGGGCTTTCTCGAGATGGCGGCTGCGGGCGGTCTGCCCGGCGCGCTCGCGGGCATGCTGGCCGACAAGCCGTTCTATCGCTCGGAGCAGGCGCTCGGCCCCGCGTACGAACGCGCGCAGGACGTCTCCGACGCGACGATCGAGACCTACCTGCGGCCGCTGGTCGCGACGCCGCAGCGCACCGACGACCTGAAGCGCTTCCTCGGCGCGTTCGACTGCGCGCAGACCACCGCGATCGAGTCGAAGCTGAAGGAGCTGCGCGCGCCGACGCTCATCGTCTGGGGCACCGACGACGTGTACTTCCCGGTGAAGTGGTCGCACTGGCTGGCGGACACGATCCCGGGCACGCGCCGGCGAGTCGAGCTCCCGGGCGCCCGGCTCTTCTTCCCCGAGGAGCGCCCCTCCGAGTTCAACGCGGAGCTGCGCAAGCACTGGCAGGGTGTCGCGTGAGAAGATGAAGTGTGTACGGATACGTTGGCTTGGTGGCGATCGGCGGCATCGTCAGCGTCGGTTTGGTGCTGACGCTGCGCCGAGCAAAGCCGCAACCTGCCGCGTTCCAGTACCCCGAGCGCGAGACGGACATGCGGATCATCGTGCCGAGCTCCGACGAAGCTGCGCTGCGCGAGGTGCTGGGCGAGTTCGGGGTGAGCTACGGCGCGAAGGACTTCGCGGGCAGGGGCGTGACGCTGAGTCAGTCCGACGGGCGAACCGTCGTTTGCTTCCCGCACGGCCTGCGCCCGGACATGTTCCTCTACCTGGTGAACTTCCTGCACTACCCGTTCAACGGCGCGGGCTTCGCGGGGTCGTACGGCGTCGCGACAGTCGCGACCGCGCTCGAGGGGCTCGGACTTCCGGACGCGCTGGGCACGGTGGTGGCCTTCGTGCCCGACGACGACGACGAACACGACGCCGTGTGGCTGCGCACCGCGTCCGACGAGACGTGGCACCTCTCGTTCCGGGTGACCCGCACGCCGGGGCCCGTGCCGCCGCGCGGCCCGCAGTACCGCGACTACTGGCTGCCCTAGCACGGGTAGCGGTACTACTTCTCCTCGAAAGGAGACCTGCGCACGTGACAAGACGGGCACCGCGCTTCGCCCTCGCCTGACTCGGGGACGACGCCGCTGCCAGTGAGGCACAGCATCACCCCTACCCGTGGAGGGTGGCGACGAGGATCGCCGTCCTACAGTGGCCGGCACAGCGCGCGGCGCGAGTCGCTCGAAAACCGGCCGAGGTTCGGATTCGGGGACGGGCTCCAATGGGGAGCAGCGCCCCGATGAAGGTGGAACGGGAAGTAATCGCCGGCTCGAGAGGCGGGCGGTGAACGTGGCAGCTGGCTGAGCCAAGCCTGGAGCTCCCGGGCGCGCGAGCGCGCGGGAGGAGAGCGAACGGAACCCGGCTCTTCGGTTCTTGGGACCAACCCGAGATCGAGGAGAGCCGGGCGTGTCGCGAAGCGACGAGAACACGGGATTCGTGTGCGCGCAGTGCGGTCGATCCGTGCAGGCGCTCACGAACGGAAGCTATCGAAATCACTGTCCGAGCTGTCTCTGGTCACTCCACGTCGACGAGTCGCCCGGAGACCGGGCCTCGCCATGCCGTGGACGGATGGAGCCGGTGGGGATGACGAAGAGCAAGAAACACCTGCAGATCGTGCACCGCTGTCTGCGCTGTGGAGCCTTGCGCCGGAACCGGGTCGCAGACAGCACGGCGCAGCCCGACTCCATCGACGCGCTGGTTCGCCTGTGAGGGCGGCACTCGGCAGCGACGCGCAGTCCGACTTCCTCGGCTTCCGGCTCGGGACTCTCGACACCGATCCGGGTCGCCCGATCGACGTGCACTTCCAGGTCGGATCGAAGGTGCCGTGGCTGCGGCTCGCGGACGGAGTCCCGCAGGAAGGGGGCGGCCCGCCGTTTGGCCAGCGCGATTAGATGGCGCTCACACATCGCCTCGCTAAATTCGTGAGGGGGTGAAGATGCTGCGACCGCTACAGGATCGCCTGCGCAACGACGCCAAGGGCAAGGTCATCCGAGCTGCCGGTGGACTCGTCTGGAAGCGGACGGCGCGGGGCCGCCGGCTGGCGCTGATCCGGCGCCGCTCGCACGGCGACACCTGGAGCCTGCCCAAGGGCAAGCTGAAGCGCGGCGAGACCTGGCTGCAAGGGGCGCTGCGCGAGGTCGAGGAAGAGACCGCGTGCCGCGCGAAGGTGGTCGGGCTCGCCGGCACCGTCGCCTACCTCGTGAAGGGCGTCCCCAAGGTCGTCGTGTTCCTCGAGATGCGTTTGCGCCGCGAGGCGGAGTTCGTGCCCTCGCGCGAGGTCGACGAGCTGCGCTGGTGCTCGCCCCGCCAGGCCCGGCGGATGCTCGCGCACCCCGAGGAGCGCAAGCTGATTCCGGTTCGCTAGCTCGCCAGCTCCGCCCGCGCCCGGAACTGCTCGAGCGCCTCCGGATTCGCGAGCGCCTCGAGGTTCTTCACGGGCCGGCCGTGCACGACCTCGCGCACCGCGAGCTCGACGATCTTGCCGCTCTTGGTGCGCGGGATGTCGCCCACCTGCACGATGCGCGCGGGAACGTGGCGCGGCGTCGCGTGGGCGCGGATCGCCGCCCGAAGACGTGATTCGAGCTCGGGGGTGAGCTGTTGCCCGTCGCGCAGCCGCACGAACAGGACCACCCGCACGTCGGCGTCCCAGTCCTGGCCGATCGCGATCGCTTCGACGACTTCGTCGAGCTGCTCGACCGGGCGGTAGATCTCGGCGGTGCCGATCCGCACGCCGCCCGGGTTCAGGACCGCGTCGGAGCGGCCGTAGAGCGTCATGCCGCCGCTCCGGCGCAGCTCCACCCAGTCGCCGTGGTGCCACACGCCGGGGAAGCGGTCGAAGTAGGCGGCGCGGTAGCGGCTGCCGTCCGGGTCGTTCCAGAAGCCGACCGGCATCGACGGGAAGGCGGCGGTGCACACGAGCTCGCCCTTCTCGCCGGGCGGCAGCGCGTGCGCCGACTCGTCGAACACCTCGACCTTCATGCCGAGCGCCAGGCACTGCGCCTCGCCGCGGTGCACGGGCAGCACCGGGTTTCCCGCCGCGAAGCAGCCGGCGATGTCGGTTCCGCCCGAGATCGACGACAGGAGCACGTCGCGCTTGATGCTCGCGTACACGAAGTCGAAGCTCTCGGGCGCGAGCACCGAGCCGGTCGACAGGATGGTGTGTACGGCGGAGAGGTCGTGCGTCTTCGCGGGCTCGAGCCCGGACTTCCGGATCGCGTCGAGGTACTTCGCCGAGGTGCCGAACACCGTCACGCGCTCGCGCTCGGCCAGGTCGAAGAGCGCGCGCTCGCTCGGCTGGAAGGGCGAGCCGTCGAACAGCACGAGCGCCGCGCCGGAGGCGAGCCCGGTCGCGAGCCAGTTCCACATCATCCAGCCGCAGGTGGTGAAGTAGAACAGCCGGTCGCTGGGACGCAGATCGGTGTGGAGACGCTGCTCGACACCGATCTTCATCAGCACGCCCCCCGCGGAGTGCACGATGCCCTTGGGGACCCCCGTCGTCCCCGACGAGAACAGGATGAAGAGCGGGTGCGCGAAGGGCAGGCGTTCGAAGCGCGGCGCCGGGCCGCCGCTCGCCGCCAGCCCTGCGAAGTCGCGCGCGCCTTCGAGCGCCGCGCCGCCCAGGAAGCGGATTCCGACCACGTGCTCGACGGTCGGCAGGCCGGCGCGGATCTCCGCGACCCGCTCGGCGAGCGAGTGCGCCTTGCCGCCGTACCAATAGCCGTCGGCGGCGAACAGGACCTTGGGCTCGATCTGGCCGAAGCGGTCGAGCACGCCGCGCACGCCGAAGTCGGGCGAGCACGAGGACCAGACCGCGCCGAGCGAGGTCGCCGCGAGCATCGCGACGATGGCCTCGGGACAGTTCGGCAGGATGCCCGCGACCCGGTCGCCCGCGCGCACGCCCACGCCGCGCAGCCATGCGGCGAGCGCGCCGACCTGCGCGCGCAGCTCCGCGAACGACAGCTCGCGGCGCGCGCCGTTCTCGCCGGCGAAGATCAGCGCGGGCGCGGCGTCGTCGCGGCGCAGCAGGTTCTCGGCGAAGTTGAGCCGCGCTCCAGGGAAGAAGCGCGCGCCGGGCATGCGATCATCCAGCAGATAGGGCGCGTCGCCGGGCTCGCCGATCACCTCGCACCAGTTCCAGGCCGCGCGCCAGAACGCGGCGCGCTCCTCCACGGACCACTGCCACAGGGCGGCGTAGTCAGGCAGGGGCCGCCCGGTCGAGAGCTCGATGCGCCGGCGGAACGCCGTGAGCTGCGCCCGCTCGACGCGTTCCTTCGACGGCGTCCAGAGCGGCGCGCTCAACGCGGACTCGGTTTCAGCGCAGCCCGCGCCGCATCAGCTCCTCGGCGATCTGCACGGCGTTCAGCGCCGCGCCCTTGCGCAGGTTGTCGCCGACGGTCCAGAGCCAGAGCTTGTCGCTCACCAGGTCGCGGCGGATCCGCCCGACCAGGACGTCGTCGATCCCGGCGCCGTCGGCCGCGGTCGGGAACACGTTGTTCTTGGGATCGTCCATCACGCGAATTCCCGGGAACGCCGCGAGCGCCGCGCGCGCCGCTTCCGGCGTGATCGCCGGCTCGGTCTCGAGCAGCACGGACGCCGAGTGGCCGACCGGGACCGGCACGCGCACGCAAGTCATCGAGACGTTCAGGCTCGGGTCGTCGAGGATCTTCCGTGTCTCGAGCAGGAGCTTCATCTCCTCGGTCGAGTAGCCGTTGTCCGTGAAGGTCTCGCACAGCGGCACGACGTTGTTCGCGATCTGGCGCGCGAACTGCTTGGCCGCGGGCACCGGGCGGTTCGCAGCGATCGCCTTGCATCTGTACGTCGAGCTCCTCGAGGCCGGGCAGCCCCGCGCCCGTCACCGACTGGAAGGTCGTGACCACGGCGCTCTTGAGCTTCGCGACCTTGCGCAGCGCCGCGAGCGGCATGACGAACGGCGTCGTCGTGCAGTTCGGGCTGGCGATGATGCCCTGGTGCTTCTCGAGCGCCGCCCCGTTGATCTCGGGGATGACCAATGGCACCTGCGGGTCCATGCGCCAGGTGTTCGACTTGTCGATCGCGATGCCGCCGCGCTTGGCGACTTCGGGGGCGAGCTGCTTGGCGAGCGCGCCGGTCGCGGCGAAGAACGCGAAGTCCACGCCGTCGAAGGCCTCGGGCCGCGCGATCTCGACGGGCAGCTCCTTCCCGCGGAACTTCACGGTGGTGCCGGCCGAGCGCTCGCTCGCGAGCGGACGCAGCTCCGAGATGGGGAACTCGCGCTGCTCGAGGATGCGCAGCAATACTTCGCCGACCGCGCCCGTGGCGCCGGCGATCGCGACCACGCGGCCGCGCTTCATGTCGGGGGGAGAGCTCTTGCCTGCCATAGGGGTCCGAATCCTATCGTCCACGGGCGGTTCGTGCCAAGATCCGCCCGTGCAGTCGATCCACGAGACCGTTTGGATCGCCCCGGGCGCTCAGATCTACGGCCGTGTCACGATCGGTGCCCACGCGTCCATCTGGCCCAACGCGGTGATCCGCGCCGAGGCGCAGGAAGTGCGCATCGGCCGCATGACCAACATCCAGGACTTCGCGATGCTGCACGTGGGCTACGACGCGCCCACTGCGATCGGCGAGTTCTGCTCGATCACGCACCGCGCGACGATCCACGGCGCGACCATCGGCGACCACTGTCTGATCGGCATCGGCGCGACCATCATGGACGGCGCGGTGATCGGGAAGGGCTCGATCGTGGGCGGCGGCGCGCTCGTGCCCGAGGGCAAGGAGTTCCCGCCCGGCTCGATCATCGTCGGCATTCCCGCGAAGGTGATCGCGACCCGCGACGCCTCGCGCGAGAACCGCCTGAACGCGTGGCAGTACCGGCGCAACGCCGAGCACTACGCGCGCGGCGCGCACCGCGCGTGGGACGGTCCCGAGTACCGCGCCTGGATCGCGGCGAAGCGCGCCGAGGTCGAAGCGGACCGCGACCTGGAGTCGCCGTGAAGGCCGGCGCGATCTACGTGGTGCGCCACGGCCAGACGGCCTGGAACATCGCGGGACGCCGGCAGGGCCGCTCGGACTCGCCGCTGACGGAGCTCGGCATCGCCCAGGCAATCGCAGTGGGACGTGCGCTGCGCCGCGAGCTCGAGGGGGCGAGCGGCGTCGCAATCGCGTGCAGCCCGCTCGGCCGCGCGCGGGTCACCGCGCGCATCGTCTGCCGCGAGCTCGGGCTGCGCGAGTCGGCGATCTCGATCGATCCGCTGCTCGCCGAGTACGACCAGGGCGAGTGGGAGGGGTTCACCGCCGCGGAGATCGAGGCGCGCTACCCGGGTCTGCAGGCGCGCCGCGCGGCGGAGAAGTGGAGCTTCGCGATCCCCGGCGGCGAGTCGTACGCAGACGCGCACGCGCGCGCGCGCCGCTGGCTGGGCGCCCGCGAGGAGAAGGCGACCACGATCGCGGTCACGCACGAGATGCTGAGCCGCACCCTGCTCGGCGCCTATGCCGGCGAGCCGCCCGAAGCGATGCTCGCGCGCTCCCACCCGCACGACCGGATCTTCCGCATGTGCGGCGGCGCGGTCGAGGAGCTCTGCGCCCGCTGATGCCCTCCCGGTGGAGCCGACGTGAGCCGGATCGCGGTGGTCGGCGTCGGCGCGATCGGCGGCGCGGTCGCCGCGTCGCTCGCCGCGTCGGGCCGACACGATGTCGTGCTGTGCGTGCGCGAGCCGTTCGAGCGGCTGGTCGTCGAGTCGCCGTGCAGCGGATCGAAGTCCAGGCGCGCTGCGCGACCGACCCCGCGCGGGTCGCCCCCGCCGAGTGGGTGCTGCTCGCGACCAAGGCGCAGGACGTCCCGGGGGCCGCGAAGTGGCTCGCCGCGCTGTGCGCGCCGGGAACGGTCGTCGCGGTGCTGCAGAACGGGGTCGAGCACCGCGCGCGGGTCGAGCCGTTCGCCGGACCCGGCCGCGGTGCTGCCGGTCGTGGTGGAGCTGCCGGCCGAGCGCACCGCGCCCGGCCGCATCCGCATGCGCGGCGGCGGCCGGCTGACCGTGCCGGAAGGTCCGAACGCCGGAGCGTTCGCGGCGCTCTTCGCGGGCGGCGCGCTCGCGGTCGAGCGCGCGGCCGACTTCGCGAGCGTCGCCTGGCGCAAGCTCTGCCTGAACGCGGCGAGCGGCGCGCTCACCGCGCTGACGGGGCGCACGGTCGAGGTGCTCCACGAGCCCGGCATGGCGGAGCTCGCGCGCGGCATCATCCTCGAGTGCTGCGCGGTCGCGCGCGCCGAGGGCGCGGCCCTGCCGGACTCCGTCGCCGACGAGGTCCTGGCGCGGCTCCTCGCGACCCCGGCAGGCTCGGGGAACTCGATGTACTACGATCGCCGGGCCGGCCGCCCGCTCGAGCTCGACGCGCGCAACGGCGTGGTCGTCCGCCTCGGGGCGCGGCACGGGATCGCGACACCTCTGAACGCCGCCGCGTGCGCGCTGCTCGCCGCGCAGGAGAAGAGATGAAAGTCACCGACCTCGTCCCGCAGCTCCGGACCAACGACCTCGAAGCGTCGATCCGCTTCTACACCGAGAAGCTCGGCTTCGAGCTGGCGTTCCGCTTCAAGGACTTCTACGCGGGCATCCGCGCCGGGAACCGGGTGCTCCACCTGAAGCTCGTGGACGAGGCCGACCCGTCGATTCCCGTCGTGCGCGACGGCGAGCACGTCCACCTGTTCTTCGAGGTCGACGGAGTGGCCGCTGCGGCGGCGGAGCTCGAGCGCAAGGGCGTGCGGCTCCGCCGCGGCGTGCACGAGACCGACTGGGGAGGGCGCGAGATCATCGTCGAGGACGATCAGGGCCACACGCTATCCCTGTACGAGAACCTGTAGATGAGCGAGCGCGTTCCCGACCTTGCCCACGCCCGCGAGCTGTCCCCGCTGCGCAAGACGACCGCGGCCCGGAGCGTCGACGAGCTCGTCCGCGAGCAGCTCGCGCACTTCTCGCTCGACCCCGCGAGCCCGCTCGGCCGCGAGCTCGCCGAGGTCGCCGGCCACGTGTACCGGGCGAACCAGAGCATGCACGGGCTCTGGGACGCGACGGTCGAACGGCTCGCGACCCTCGACCGTCGCGACCGGATCGCGTTCTGGAACGCGAAGCGCTTCCTCTGCTTCCAGCTCGCCAAGCTGCTCGACAACCTCCAGAACCCCCTGCGCAAGAGCTGGCAGTCGCTCGCCACCGAGCGCGGCGCCGCGCAGCGCGGCCCCTACGCGGTGTTCGACAACGTGACCGCGATCTTCAGCTCGACGCCGGTCATCGCGCGCACCGCCACCTACCTCTACGCGTGCACCGAGTGGATCGACGACGCGTTCCAGGGCAAGGAGCTCCTGCACGAGATCTACTCGCGGCTCATGAACCCGACCTCGACGTGCCTGGCGAACTACATCGTCGACGTCGAGGCGGGGCCGCTCGCCGGCGAGTACTTCGCCTGGAACTTCAACTCGGGCATGGCGGCGATCGACGCCGTGCTCGCGCACCTGGTCGGCTATCGAGACGTGGTGCTGTCGAGCCGCAACGTGTACGGCGGCGCGCACCAGCTCCTGCAGGACTGGTACGGCAAGCGCAGCAACCTCGACGTCGCGGTCGAGTGGTTCGACGGCTTCGAGACGCGCGACTTCGAGCTGGCGCTCGCGCAGCTCCAGATCGTGCACGCGGACCGGCTCGCCCAGGGGCGACAGATCTACGTGTACCTCGAGTCGCCGTGCAACCCGCACGGCTACGTGCTCGACGTGCCCGGGATCTGCCGCGCCGCGCACGCGGCGGGCCTCGAGGTGATCTGCGACGCGACCGTCGGCACGCCGTTCCTGCAGCCGGTGCTGCGCCGCGACGACCCCGCGGAGCGGCCGGACTTCGTCGTGCACTCCTACACGAAGGACCTGGTGGGCACCGGCACCACCACCGCCGGCGTCGCGATCGCGCGCAACGAGCGCATGTTCCTGCCCAAGGGCAGCTCCGTCGAAGGGCTCGGTTCCGACGGCCGCCCGCGCCGCTTCGACTGGAGCGACACCCTGTTCTGGAACGTCTACTACGTGAAGGGCGCGTTCCTCGACGCGGACAAGGCGTTCGAGGTGATCGACGGCATGCGCACGCTCGAGCTGCGCATGTTGCAGAAGTGCATCTCGACCACGACGCTCGCGCGCGCGCTCGCGCGCCACCCCGCGATCCGCGTGAACTGCAACGCCGTTCCCTCGAACGAGAACTCCGCGCTGCGCGAGCGGCTGATGTACCTGGGCCTGACGGCGCCGCTCTTCACGATCGAGCCGCAGGTCCCGATCGCCGCGTTCAAGCGCTTCTTCGACTGCCTCGAGCCCGCGTTCGGTCTGCAGGTCAGCCTCGGGCAGGTGAACACGGTGGTGCTCTGCCCCGCGCTCACCAGCCACTCGGAGCTGTCCGCCGAGGCGCTGGGCGCCGCCGGAATCTCACCCACCACGATCCGCATCGCGGTCGGCGACGAGGACCCGCGCGCGCTGCTCGCCCACTTCGTGCGCGCCTCCGAGCTGGCCCTGGATCCCGCCCAGCCCGGCTTCTCCGCCGGCTTCCCCAAGCCCGAAGAAATCGACGCCCTCTACCGCGAGATCTACCTCGACACCCACCGCCGCCACGTGGAAGCCCTGCCCAAGATGGCGGAGCTCCTGCGCTAAAGAGCAAGCCGCTGAGCGAAGTTTAAGCAAGAAGCGGGTGACGAGCTGCCGCTTCGTCACCCGCCTCTACAGAGCCACCCGGTTGCTTACGCGATCTGCCGACGCGCTGGGCCGCTCCGGTGCGAGAGGGAAGGGATACTTTTCTCACACGCCCACAGAGTGCGCTCTTCCGAGTCCGCACGTAATGCAAGATTCCTTGCAGGGCGGATGATCGATCCGGCTGCGCGATATCCGTGATACTTTCTTCGAACAGGAGCCCAGCCGATGTTCCCGCAGCCAGAGCGCGTGCTGATCGTCGAGGACCACAAGCCGCTGCGGCAGGCAATTGCACGCGCGGCGCGGACTTGGGGCGCCGAGGTGCTCGAAGCCGGGACCGTGCGGGAGGGCCGGGCACTGCTGGCGCGCCTGCCCGATGTGGTGATCGTGGACGTGGCCCTGCCGGACGGCCAGGCGCAGCCGATCGTGGAAGACGCGGTCCGGATGCGACCCGTTGCCGCAGTCATCGCGATGAGCGGCCAGGCGTCGGCCGAGGAAGCGTTCCAGCTCGCGCGTTCGGGCGCCCGGCGCTACCTGCCCAAACCGATCTCGCTCGACGAGCTGACCCGCTCTGTAGAGGAGGCGCTCGCAGATCGCCCCAGCCTCGACGCGTTCGTGGCGGCGCACGTGGGCAACACGCCGCTGCGCGAGGTGCAGGGCGAGGTGCGGCGCGTGATGATCGAGCAGGCGCTCGCGAAAGCGCGCAACAGCCGCAGTGGCGCAGCGCGCCTGCTCGACATGACCCGCCAGGCGGTTCAGCAGATCGTCCGCGAGCTCGAGGGCGGGCGCGGCGGGCGCGACGAGAGCTGACCGGGCGGGCCGATGCGCGAACTCGGCCTGCTCGCGATCGGGGTGCTCTTCGCGGGTCTGCCGGCCTTCCTGATCTGCGCGCGCTTCGCGCGGCTGGCGCGCGCACGGCGCCTGCGCGAGAGCGCGCTGCGCGGCGCCCTGCAGGCGCGCCTGTGGAGCGACCAGCTCCACGAGCGCGGTCCACTGGCCGAGCTCGACGGGCTGCGCCAGCGCAACCACGAGGCGAACAACGCGCTGTCGACCGCGCTCTTGTCGGCGCAGTTCCTGTCGTCGGCCGCCGAAGGCGCGGCGGGGCGCGCGAAGCCGGGCACCGACCTGAGCTCCGCTGCCGACGAGCTGGTCGACGCGCTGCAGCGCCTGAAGGCGTTGGTCGGCCAGGCGCGGACCTTGAGCACCACGCCGGGCCCGAGCTCGCCGCTGGTGGTCGCGGTGCCGCTGCTCGAGAACGTCGAGGCGGCCGCCGCGCGCGCGCGCGGCGAGTACCCTCGGACTGCGATCGAGGTCGTGGTGGCGAGCGCAGGGCTCCACTCCGCGCGGGTCAACGTGTGCGCGGGCGGCGACGGCTTCGCGCGCGCGCTCGGGGCGCTCCTCCGCAACGCCTGCGAGGGCGACGGCACGCGCGCGGCGTCGCGGGTCGTGCTGCGGCTCGGCGCCGAGGCGGAGGTCGACGCGGTGTCGCTCGAGGTCGCGGACGACGGGCCGGGCATGACCGAGCGCGAGCTGCACCGGCTCGTCCAGCCGTTCCAGAGCACGAAGCCCGGGCACGTCGGCCTGGGTCTCTACACCGCCCGGTGTATTCTCGAGGCGAGCGGCGGCAGCGTGAACTGCCAGAACGACCCCGGCCGCGGGATGCGGCTCACCTTGTTCCTGCCCGCGGCGCTCGAAGCGAGCGCCCCGCCGATCGAGCCGCGCGTCTAGTAGACGATCCCGGCGATCGCCGCGGTGAGGAAGCTCGCCAGCGACCCCGAGAGCAGCGCGCGCAGGGCGTCGCGCGCGACGTCGCCGCGCCGCTCCGGCGCGATCCCGCCGAGCCCGCCGATCTGGATCGCGAGCGACCCGAAGTTCGCGAAGCCGCAGCACGCGTAGCTCGCGATCACCACCGAGCGCGGGTCGAGCCCGGACTCGGCGTTCGCCAGCATCTGGAAGGCGATGAACTCGTTCAGCACCGTCTTCACGCCGAGCACCTGTCCGATCGTCGCCGCGTCGTGCCAGGGCACGCCTAGCACCCAGGCGAGCGGCGCGAGCAGGAAGCCCAGGATCCCCTCGAACGACAGGTTCGCGTAGCCCGCGAACCCCCCGGCCCAGCCGAGCAGCGCGTCGGCCATGTGGATCAGCGCGACGAACGCGACCAGCATGCCGCCGATGTTGAGCGCGAGCCGCACGCCGTCGATCGCGCCCGTCGCGGCCGCGTCGATCGCGTTCACGGTGGTGCGCGGGATCTCGACGTGCGCGCCGCCGGCGGTCCGCGGCACGCCCTCTTCGGGCACCATCAGCTTCGCCATCGCGATCGCCGCCGGCGCGGCCATGAAGCTTGCCGCCACCAGGTGCCCCGCGTACGACGGCCCGAGCATGCCCATGTAGGCGACCAGCACCGAGCCCGCGACCGTCGCGAGCCCCGCGGTCATCACGCAGAAGAGCTCGCTGCGCGTGAGCGTGGGCACGTAGGCGCGGATCATGAGCGGCGCCTCGGTCATGCCCAGGAAGATCTCGGCGATCGCGGCGAGCGACTCGGCGCCGCTCGTGTGGAGGCTGCGGCGCAGCCCGCGCGCCAGTGCCTCGACCACCCGCTGCAGCACGCCGAAGTGCTGCAGCACGGCGAAGATCGAGCTCATGAAGACGATGATCGGAAGTACCCGGATCGCGAACACGTAGGGCAGCCGCACCGGCTTGGCGTCGGTGCCGAGAACCTGCTCAGGCCAGCGGCCGAACACGAAGTCGATGCCCGCCCCGGCGGCGCCCACGAACGCGTCGGCGACGTCGTTCACCCGGCCGAACAGCCACACGCCCCAGGGGGTGCGCAGGATCAAAAGCGCGATGGCGAGCTGGATCGCGAGCGCCACGCCGACCGTGCGCCACTGGATCGCGCGGCGGTTGGTCGAGGCCGCGTACGCGACGCCGAGGAGCACGAGCACACCCAGGACACTGACTGCGCGTTCCAAGCGGCTAGCGACTCCCGGGGGGCGACTCGGCGAAGCGGGCCTGAAGGTAACGCGTCGCCGCGGCCGGGTCCGGCGCGTCCGCGACCGCCGAGATCACGGCCGCGGCGGCGGCGCCCGCCGCGCGCACGCTCGCGAGGTTCTCGGCCGCGATTCCGCCGATCGCGACCAGCGGCCGGCCCGCGAGCTCCGCCGCCTGGCGCAGCAGCTCGCAGCCGCGCGGGGCGTACTCGGACTGCTTCGAGCCCGTCGCGAAGACCGGCCCGAAGGCCGCGTAGTCGATCGGCCGGCTGCGGCTGGCGCGCGCCTGCTCGAGGGTGTGCGTGGACAGGCCGACCAGGAGGCGCGCGCGCGCGTCCGCGGGGATCTCTTCGGGTGCGAGGTCGTCCTGGCCCAGGTGGACGCCGTCCGCGCCGCCCAGCAGCGCCAGGTCGAAGCGGTCGTTCGCGAACAGCAGTGCCCCCGCGTCGCGCGTCCGGGCCGCGGCCCAGCGCACGAGCGCGAGCGCCTCGCCGTCGCGCGGTGTGCTTCAGCCGGAGCTGCACCACGCTGGCCCCGCCCGCGAGCGCGCCCTCGAGCTGCGCGCGCACGCCGTGGCGCCAGCGCGGGTCGTCGTCGGCCAGCACGTAGACGCCGCGCAGCCGCTCGAGCGCTCCGCGCGTCACCGCTCGGTGTCGTCCCCGTCGGCGGGCCCCAGGCCGAGCTCCGCGATCTTCTTGCGCAGGGTGTTGCGGTTGATGCCGAGCAGACGGGCGGCCTGGATCTGGTTGCCCTTCGAGCGCGACAGGCCCTCGCGGATCACCGCGCGCTCGAGCCGCGAGACGAAGCTCCAGTACGGCCCCGTGGTCGCGTCCTCGTCGCCGGGCACGTCGCCGCGCGAAAGGATCTCGGCGAGCTCGCGGCGCGCCAGCTCGGCCCAGTCGCCGGAGGAGGCCGGCGCGATGCTGGTCGCGTGCTCGATGTCGTCGGCGGTGATCACGTCGCCCGAAGCCAGCACCAGCGCGCGCTTCACCGCGTTCTCGAGCTCGCGCACGTTGCCCGGCCAGGCGTGGCGGCACAGGCGCTCGAGGGCGGTCTCGGTCGGCCAGCGCCGCGGCACGCCCAGCTCCTGCGAGAAGCGCTCGACGAAGTGCGAGACCAGGAGCGGCACGTCGCCGCGCCGCTCGCGCAGCGGCGCGATCCGCACCGGGATCACGTTCAGCCGGAAGTAGAGGTCCTCGCGGAACTTCTTCTCCGCGACCAGCGCCGCCAGGTCGCGGTGGGTCGAGGCGACGATCCGCACGTCGATCGGCACCGACTGGCGGCCGCCGAGCGGCGTCACGATCCGCTCCTGCAACACGCGCAGGAGCTTCGCTTGCAGCGCGAGAGGCAGGTCCCCGATCTCGTCGAGCAGGAGCGTTCCGCCGTGCGCCTCGCGGAAGCGGCCCACGCGCGCCTCGGTCGCGCCGGTGAAGGCGCCGCGCTCGTGGCCGAACAGCTCAGCCTCGATCAGCTCCGACGGCAGCGCCGTCATGTTCACCGCCACGAACGGACCCTCGCGGCGGCGGCTGTGGTAGTGGATCGCGCGCGCGACCAGCTCCTTGCCGGTGCCGCTCTCGCCGAGGATCAGCACCGCCGCGTCGCTCGCGGCCACCCGCCCGATCGTCTTGAACAGGTCGAGCATCGCGGCCGTCTTCCCGACCAGCGCCTCGCCGGTGCGGAACGCGTCGCCGACCTGGCGGCGCAGCTCGGCGACTTCGCCGCGCAGGCTGCGCAGGGTCCGCGCCTTCTCGACCAGCGCCTGCACCTGGGGCAGATCGAAGGGCTTGGTCAGGTAGTCGAAGGCGCCGCGCTTCATGGCCTCGACCGCGTTCTCGAAGGTGTTCTGGGCGGTGAGGATCACGACCAGCGGGCTGTCGTTCCCGCGCGGCGCTCAGCTCGTCCAGGAGCTCCAGCCCCGAGGGGCCGGGCATGCGGATGTCGAGCAGCGCCAGGTCGAAGCGCTGCGAGCCCAGCCGCTCGCGCGCCTCGTTGCCGTCGGCCGCCTCGACCACCTCGTGGCCGGCCTCCGACAGCGCCTCGCGCAACACGAAGCGGATCGAGGCTTCGTCGTCGGCGACCAGGATCCGCGTCATTCCGGCCTCAAGAGCGGCAGCTCTACACGCATGCGTGTCCCCATGCCGACGCGGCTGGTGACCTGGATGCGGCCGCCCTGGCGCACGGTCCAGTGCCGCGCGACCGCCAGGCCCAGGCCCGTGCCCTCGGCGCGGCGGGTGAAGAAGGGCGTGAAGAGCAGCGGCAGGTCCTCGTCGGGAATCCCGGGTCCGGTGTCCTCGACGTCGATCCGCACCATCCGCGAGCGATCCGGCCCGACGTGCTCCAGGTGGTAGCCCGACTCGATCCGCGTGCGCAGCGTCAGCGTGCCCTTGCTGGCCATGGCCTGGACGGCGTTGCGCACCAGGTTGAGCAGCACCTGGGTGGTGCGGTCGGGGTCGAACTCGAACTCGGGGATGCTCGGGTCGTACTCGCGCACGACCCGGATGCCGCGCCAGCTGCCCGAGCGGCTGTGCAGCTCGACGAGGTCGTCGATCGTGCGGTGCAGGTTCTCGCGGCGCAGGCGCAGGTCGCCGCCCCGGGTCAGCTCGGCCAGGTCGTCGAGCAGCCGGCGCATGCGCTCGGTCTCGCCGCGGATCAGCTCGGCGTAGCGCGACAGCGCGGGCTCGGAGAGCTTGCCGAGCAGGAGCTCGGCCGCGCCGCGGATGCCGCCGAGCGGGTTGCGCAGCTCGTGCGCGATGCCCGTCGCGAGCTGCGCGAACAGCTCCGAGCGCGCGCGCTGGCCGAGCAGGTCCTCGAGCTCGAGCCCGATCGTGCGGTCGGCCAGCGCGAGCACGACCCCCGCGATCTCGCGCCCGACACCGACCGGTGACGCCGTCAGGTCCACGATCAGCGCGCGCCCGCCGAGCCGGTCGCGCAGCCGGCAGCCCCGCTCGGCCACCTCGCGCCGGTCGCGCAGCGCCGTCTCGAGCGCAGTCACCGCCGGGTGCTGCGCCCCCAGGCTCTCGGCCAGCGGCCGGCCCAGGGTCGCGACTCCCGACAGGCCCAGGATCCGGCTCGCCTCGGGGTTCTGCAGCTCGACCCGGCCGTCCGCGTCGACCGCGAGGATGCCGATCCGCAGCGATCCGAGGATCGCGTCCAGGCGCTCGAGCGCGCCGCTCATGGGATCACCGCCGGCGGGTCTTGGGGGTGGTTCCGCTGCATTCTCTGGCCCTTCGGCCCACCCGGCGATCTGCCTAGGTTTTGGGCAGACTACCCCGAGGAGGCGGAATGCGCGAGGTCAGGGTCGAAGCCGAGCGCAGCTCGGTCAGCGTGGCCGAGGCTCGGGAGCTGATCCTCGGCTCGGTTCCCCGGCTCGGGACCGAGACGGTGGGGCTGGGCGAGGCGTCCGGACGGGTGCTGGCCGAGGAGATCCGGGCGGGGATCCAGATCCCGCCCGCGGACAACTCGGCGATGGACGGCTACGCGGTGCGGGCGGCCGACGTCGCGTCCGCGCCCGCGGTCCTCGAGGTGGTCGAGGACCTGCCCGCGGGCAAGCGCAGCCAGCGCAAGCTCGGCGCGGGCGAGGCGGCGCGGATCATGACCGGCGCGGCCATGCCCGAGGGCGCGGACGCGGTCGTGATGGTCGAGGACACGGCCGTCGAGGGCGCGCGCGTGCGCATACACAAGTCGGCGTCGCTCGGACAGCACGTGCGGCGGGCCGGCGAGGACGTGCGGCCCGGTCTCCTGATCGCCGAGCCCGGCGCGATCCTGCGCGCGCCGCTGGTCGGCATGCTCGCGGCGCTGGGCCGCAGCGTGGTGTCGGTGCGCGCGCGGCCGCGCGTCGCGGTGCTGGCGACCGGCGACGAGCTGGTCGAGCCCGACCGGCTGCGCGACGACGGGCGCATCGTCTCCTCGAACTCGTGGGCGCTCTGCGCGGGCCTGCGCGAGATCGGCGCCGAGCCCGTGTACCTGGGCATCGCCCCCGACGAGCCGGACGAGATCGAGCGCCGCTTCCGCGCGGCGCTCGGCTGCGACGCGGTGATCTCGACGGGCGGCGTCTCGGTCGGCGACCGCGACTGGATCAAGCAGGTGCTGGTGGCACTGGGCGGGCAGATGCGGCTCTGGCGGATCGCCATGAAGCCCGGCGCGCCGCTCGCGTTCGTCATGGTCGGAGAGCGCCCCGTGTTCGGGCTGCCCGGCAATCCCGTCTCGACGCTCGTCACCTTCGAGCAGTTCGTGCGGCCGGCGCTGCTGCGCATGATGGGACACGCGAAAGTGTTCCGACCGGTGACGTCCGCGCGGCTCGACGCCGAGTACAAGAAGCCCGCCGGCCGCGCGCACTTCGTGCGGGTCCAGCTCGAGCGCCGCGAGGGCGAGCTGTGGGCGCGCGAGAGCGGCGAGCAGGGCTCGAACATCCTGCTCTCGCTGGTGCGCGCCGACGGGCTCGCGTTCGTTCCCGCCGAGGCGACCCGGATGGCGCGCGGCGAGGCGGTGGCCGTGCAGCTCACGCACAGCAACGACCTCGCGGCCGAGCCGGGGATTTGAAGCTCAGCCACATCGAGGCAGCCGTGCTGTGCGGGGGCGCGTCGACCCGGATGGGCCGCGACAAGGCGACGCTCCCGTACCGAGGCGAGCCGCTCGCGCTGCGCGTAGCGCGGGCGCTCGGCGCGTGCTTCGCGCGCGTGCGTCTGGTCGGGAAGGCGGGCGAGCTGCCGGAGCTCGGGCTCGAGACGATCGTCGACCAAAGCCCCGAGCGCGCGTCGCTCGTCGGCGTGCACGCCGCGCTCGCCGCGTGCGAGGCCAGCGCGGTGTTCGTCGCGGCGTGCGATCTGCCCGACCTCGATCCGCGGTTCGCGCTGGCGCTCGCTGCACTCGCGCCGACAGACAGCGGCGCCGACGTCGTGGCCCCGCTCGGGCCGCGTGGTCCCGAGCCGCTACTCGCGATCTATCGCCCTCGGCTTCTCCCGGAGATCGAACGGCGCATCGCCGCGCGCGAGTTCGCGCTGCACGCGCTGCTCGGCGCGGTCAAATGCCTCTACGTGCCCGAGCCCGAGCTGCGCGCGCTCGACCCCGAGCTCACGAGCCTACGCAACCTGAACCGGCCCGAGGACCTCGCGTGAATTGAGGCGAGCGCCAGCGCCAGGAGCGCCAGCGGCGCCGGCTCCGGAGCGGGAGCGGCGCTGAGCGAGTCGACCCGGACGACGGTCTCGAATTCGCCTAGATCTGACGTCATCGTCAGGTTGAGCTCGGGATCGTTCCAGGACGCCAGGTCCAGAGGAACCTCGGCCAGCGACGGCGAGTCCAGCGTGCTCGCAGTCAGATCCACCAGCACCACCCCGAAGCTGGCCTGCGAATACTGGTCGTGCGCGATGGGACCCGGGTTTGTGGCAATGGAGATCGCGGAGAACACGTCGACGACCGGGTCGGCAGGCGCAGAGTTCCCGACGCCCACGTGGATCACGTTGCCGACCGATGTGAAGGAGTAGTTCCCGACTTGCGCGGTGAGCGTCCACGGAGGCGATGAAAAGTCGTAATAGCTGTAGTAGAACGCGTCGGTGCTGGTCGGCGCTGCGGAGGGATCGAAGGTGAGCGATCCGGTGACGATCGATCCGACCCCGATCGAGCCGTCTGTGATGCTGCCCGTGTCGTAGGCCTCCGTCACCGTCGCGGAGAACGTGACCACGATCGGCGAGGCAGCGGCGCGGAGTCCAGAAACAAGAACCGCAACAGCAACCACAGCGGCAAGAGCCAACCGGGGCATCAGCACCTCCTGCGTCGGCAATCCTCTCGCCGTGCATCCGGTCGGTCAACAAAATTCGCCCGTTCTGCGTCGGTCCGACCACGCGTGATAGCCTCGCTCCATGACGGAAGATCTCGCGCGGCTCGACGCAGTCGCACAGGCGGAGCTGGTTGCCGACGGTGAGGTGCTCCCGATCGAGCTCGTCGATGCGGCGATCGAGCGGATCGAGAAGGTGAACCCGCAGCTGAACGCGGTCGTCACGCCGCTGTTCGAGAAGGCGCGCGCGGCAGCTCGCTCGCCGGAGCTGCCGAAGGGACCGTTCAGCGGCGTGCCGTTCCTGCTGAAGGACCTGATCTGCGGCTCGGCGGGCGATCCGCTCTACAACGGGAGCCGGCTGGTGAAGGCGCTGGGCATGGTCCCGCCGTTCGACACCAACCTGGCTGCGCGCTATCGCGCGGCGGGGCTCGTGTTCCTGGGCAAGACGGCGACGCCCGAGCTCGGCCTCACGGCGACCAGCGAGGCGCTCGTGTACGGACCGACCCGCAATCCGTGGGACACGACGCGGTCGCCGGGCGGCTCCTCCGGTGGCTCGGCGGCGGCAGTTGCGTCGGGCATGGTCCCCGCGGCGCACGCGAACGACGGCGGCGGCTCGATCCGCATCCCCGCGAGCGCCTGCGGGATCGTCGGGCTGAAGACTTCGCGCGGGCGCATCTCGCTGGGCCCGCTCGCCGGCGAAGGCTGGAACGGGCTCGCGGGCGAGCACGTGGTCTCGCGCACCGTGCGCGACTCGGCGGCGCTACTCGACGCGACCGAGGGCTACATGCCGGGCGATCCGTACGCGGCGCCGCCGCCGGAGCGACCCTTCCTGGAAGAGGCGAAGCGCGCGCCGGGCAGACTGCGGATCGGCCTCATGGACCGGTCGCCGAGCTGGGCGAAGGCGCCGCTCCACCCGGATTGCGTGGCCGCGGTCCGCGACGCCGCGAAGCTCCTCGAGTCGCTGGGCCACACCGTCGAGGTCCGCCATCCGGCGGCGATCGACGATCCCACCGTCGAGAAGACGCTCTTCACGATCATCGCCGGCCAGACCCTCGGCTTGTTCGCGATCTTCGAGGCGATGCTCGGCCGCGCGATCAAGCCCGACGAGGTCGAGGTCTGGACTTGGGCCGTGGCCGAGGCGGGTCGAAAGATCCCGCTGGTGGAGTTCGTGCACGCGGTCGACTGGCGCAACACGCTCTCGCGCTCGTTCGGCGGCTACTACGCGTCGGGTTTCGATCTCCTGCTCACGCCGACCCTGGCGCAGCCGCCGCTGCCGCTGGGCGCGCTGACACCGAAGCCGGAGGCGCCGATGGACGCGTGGCAGAAGCTCGTCGACTTCATCCCGTTCACGCCGGTCCAGAACATGACGGGCGAGCCCGCGATCTCGCTGCCCTTGCACTGGAACGCAGCGGGGCTGCCGATCGGCGTGCAGCTCGTCGCGCCGTGGGGCTGCGAGGCGGTGCTGTTGCGGCTGGCCGGCCAGCTCGAGGCCGCACGTCCGTGGCGCGACCGACGCCCGGCCGTGTGCGCGTGAGGCCGCGATGAAGACGTGGCGGAGCGAAGGCCGCCCTGAGCGGAGCCCGCAAGCGAGCGAAGCGAGCGCGCAGCGAGCCGAAGGCGAGCGAACACCATGAGATTCGGCGCAATGGTCGCGACCAAGATCGACGACTGGAAGCTCCTCGTGGAGTGCGAGTCGCTCGGTTACGACCACGGCTGGGTCCCGGACTCGCAGATGATCTGGTCGGACTGCTACGCGACGCTCGCGCTGGTCGCGACGAACACCTCGCGCATGAAGCTCGGCACCGGCGTGGCGATCGCGCCGACCCGGCTCGCGCCGGTCACCGCGCACTCGATCGCGTCGATCGCGCGGCTCGCGCCCGGACGCGTCTTCCTCGGCATCGGAACCGGCCACACGGCGATGCGGGTCATGGGGATGCGCCCGATGGTGCCGCGCGAGTTCCGCGAGTACCTGCGCGTCGTGCGGGGCCTGCTCGCGAACGAAGAGGTCGAGTACACCCACGGCGCCGAGACGCGCGCGATCCGCTTCCTGAACGTCGACCGGAAGTTCATCGAGCTCGACCAGCCGATCCCGATCTGGGTCGCTGCGAACGGACCCGGCGCGCTGCGCGCGGCGGGCGCGTACGGCGACGGCCGCATCTCTGCGCTGAACGAGCCGCCCGAGATGACCCGCCGCAGCCTCGCGGCGATCTCCGCTGGTGCGCGGGAGCTCGGACGCACGCTGCCCGCCGACTTCCACACCGCCGCGCTCACCACCGCGGTGGTGCTGCGCCCGGGCGAGTCGCTCGCGAGCGAGCGGGTGATCGACGCCTGCGGCTCGCAGGTCGCGGCCGCCTGGCATTACGCGTGGGAGGGCTGGCGCATGAACCCGGAAGCCGGTCCGCCCGTGCCGCCCGCGCTGGTCGGCCTGTTCGAGGAGTACTGCGCCTACGTCGACAAGATGGAGACGCCGCCCGAGAGGCGGTACCTGCAGGTCCACGAGGGTCACTGCGCGTTCCTCGTCCCGGTCGAGCGCCGCTTCGTCACCCCCGAGGCGATCCGCACCTGGATCCTCGCAGGCACTCCCGAGGAGATCATCGGACAGCTCCAGGCCGCCGAGCGCGCGGGGCTGCGCGAGATCACGCTGCTGCCGCCGATCGACACGGCGCGCGAGCAGTTCCGCGACTTCGCGAAACAGGTGATCGAGCGCTACTGAGTCCAACCCATGGACGTCTCGATCCGCGCCGCGCGCGCGGAGGACCGGGTCGCGATCGCCCGGATCAACCGCGAAGGGCAGCCCGGCGTGACCCCGTTGTCGGGCGACGAGATCGACGCCTGCCTGGCGCGCGCGACGCTCTTCTGTGTCGCGGAGCCGGCGGGCGAGCCGTGCGGCTACTTGCTCGCGTTCGGCGCCGGCTTCGCGGCGATCGGCGAGGAGTACGCCTGGTTCTCGGCCCGGCACTCCGCGTTCCTGTACGTCGACCAGATCGCGGTGGCGCCGGCGGCCTGGGGCCAGGGGGTGGCTGCCGCGCTCTACGCCGAGCTCGAGCGCGCGGCGCGCGGCCGCGGCGACTCCCACCTGGTCTGCGAGGTGAACCTGCGGCCTGAGAACCCGCGCTCGCTCGCCTTCCACGCGCGCCAGGGCTTTCGCGAGGTCGGCCGGCTCGAGGTGAGCGATGGTCGGCTCGTTGCATTGCTCGAACGGGAGCTGCTCTAGGAATTGTCGATCGAGCCGTGGATCGTTCGTCGAGGAATCAAAGGAGAAGCCCATGCCCCACTACCTGCTCAGCATCTATCAGCCCGATGGAGAGCCGCCGCCGAAAGCCGTGCTGGACGAAATCATGCGCAACGTCGAGGAGTTCAACCGGGACCTCAAGGCCGCGGGCGCCTGGGTCGCCACTGGCGGGCTGCAGCCGCCGAGCACCGCCGTCGTGATCCGCGTGCGCGGCGGCGGCGTGCTCGTGACGGACGGCCCGTTCGTAGAGTCGAAAGAGCACCTCGGCGGGATCTCCATCATCCAGGCGCCGGATCGCGCGGCGGCGATCGAGTGGGGCAAGAAGGCCGCTCGCGCAGTGACCTTGCCAATCGAGGTGCGCGAGTTCGCGCGCTACGCGACCTAGAGCCCGAGGTAGGCCCGCGTTCGCTCGAGCAGCGCGTTCTCGTCGGCGGGTCGGCCGGCGAAGCGCACCTGATCGAGGGTCGCCAGCAGCTCGAGCGCCTCGCGGTCGTCGATCTTCGCCGTGAGCTCGGCGCTCGTGAGCGCGTGCGCGTCGAGGCGGTGGTGCAGGCCGATCCCGACCCGCACCGCGCGCGCCAGCAGCGCCGGGAACTCGCGCGTGCCGCGCGCGTTGCGGGCGGCGTCGAACGCCTCGTGCGGCTTCGGACCGCCGGGCGCGCGCGCCATCTCTGCGCCGCGCCCGCGCCGCAGCACCAGCGCGGCGCCGCCGAGCACCGCGACCGCGGCGAGGGCGAGCGGCCAGAGCGGAAGACCGGGGCTGCTCGCACGCGGCGACGGCGTGAACCCTGGATGCGGCTCGTCCGCCGCGGCGCCCTCGATCACGTCGACCGCGAGCGCCTCGCTCTTCGCCGTCACGACCGCGCCGCGCGCCGGATCGAAGTACGGGATCTCGAGCGGCGGGATCTCGAGCCGGCCCGCGCGCGCCGGGACCAGCGCGTAACGGAACTGGCGGCGGGTGGTCGCGCGCCCCGCGTTCTCGCCGATCGAGAGCCGCGCCGGCTCGGGGAAGAGCTCGACCTCGGGACCGACGAGCGCCTGGACGTCCGGGGCCTTCGCGTCCCAAACGTTGGCCTCGCCCGCGAGCTCGACGATCAGCGTGACGGACTTGCCCAGGCGCACCCGGTCGTCGCTGCCGAGGTGGAGCTCGAGCCGCCCGACCAGCACGTCCGGCGGCACGCCTTCGGGCAGCGGCTCGACGCGGATCGATGTGCCGGGCACCGGCAGGTCGTGCTCGCGGGCCCCGTCGACCGCCGCGATCACGAGCTTCGACTTCCCGATCTCGAGCAGGCCGGCGCGGGTCGGAAAGAGCGCGCGCCGGAACTCCGTTCGGTGTAACCCGCTCGACGCGTCCGGCAGAGCGCGCATGCCGAGCCGCTCTACCCAGAAGCCGTCGAGCGGCGGCGGCTCCCAGGTCGCGCGCGCGTCGACGGGATGCGTGACCTCGACCGAGAGCAGCACCTGCTCGTGCACGCGCACGGACTCGCGGTCGAGCGAGACGCGCACCGAGATCTGGTCGGCGTCGCTGGCGCGCGCTGCCCCTGCGAGCGCGAGCGCCGAGGCCAACGCGACCGCCCGCAGTGCCCTCACCACGTCCGCCCGCCGGGGCGCGCGCGCGTTTTGCCGCCGGTCGCGTTGGTCACCTGCTGGCGCAGCGCCTCCGAGATCGGCTCTTCGAGCGTGTCGAGCCAGCGCTCCGCCTCGCGCTCGTCCAGCGATCCCTTCTCGGCCCGCGGCTCGCTGCGCCGCGACTGCTGGCTCTGCCCGCCCTGGCCCGCCGAGTCGTTCTCCTTCTTCGGCGCCGCGCTCGGGTCGGGCTGCGGGACGGGCGGAAGCTCCTGGATCTGCTTCTGCGCGAACTCGTAGTTCCACTTCGCCTCGAGGCTGTTCGGCTCGGCGAGGAGCGCCGACCAGTACGCGTCGCGCGCCTCTTCGAAGTGCTTCTTCGCCACGAGCGAGTTGCCCAGGTTGAAGCCGGCCGCGAAGCGGGCTTCGGTGTCGTCGGGCTCCACCTTGCGCAACGCGTCGAGGTACGCGCCGGACGCCTGGTCGACCCGGCCCAGCGCGTACAGCGCGTTGCCGATCCGGATCTCGAGGCGCGCATCGTCGGGCCGCGACTCCTCCGCTTGCCGGTAGAGGCCGAGCGCTTCCTCCGCGCGGCCGTCTGCGAGCGCCGCGTCCCCCTTCGCGATCAGGCCGCCGATGCCGAGCGCGCCGATGGCGAGCGCGGCGACCGCCGCGGCGAACGCCTGCGCGCGGCGGCGCTGCCAGACGGCGGGAGCCGGCGCGCGTCGCGCGCGGAGCGCGAACGCGCCGCCCGAGAGCCAGAGCTCGGCCGCGAGCGCGAGCGCCGCGGCAATCAGGACGGGCGCGAGCGGATCGCGCGCGGGCTCGCCGGGCGCGGTCGCGCCCGACGGATCGGCCGGCGGCAGCAGCTGCGCCGGCGTCGGGCGCTCCTCGATCTCGCGGAAGTACGCACCGTCGGTCTCGGCCGCGATCCGCGCGAGCAGGCCGTCGTCGCGCTCCGAGAGAGTGGTCTCGCCGCTGCGCAGCGCTTCGGCGAGGGCGGCCTGTCCGGGCACCGCGCCGCCTTCCGCGGTGCCGTAGCCGACCGCGATGACGCGCGCGCCCAGCGCGTGAAGCTCCGCGATCTCCGCGTCGGGCACGGGACCGAAGTCCTCGCCGTCGCTGAGCAAGAGCACCGTGCGCGGCCGGCTCGAGCGCGGATCGAAGGTGCGCCCCGCCGCCGCCAGCGCGCGCCCGAGCTCGCTGCCCTTCACCGAGATCGTGTCGCTGTCGAGCGCGCGCAGGTAGGTGAGCACGGCGTCGCGATCCTGTGTCAGCGGCAGGGCGATGAACGCCTCGCCCGCGAACACCACCAGCGCCAGCCGCTCCGCCTTCGCCGCGAGGACTACGCGCTCGGCGGTGCGCAGCGCGCGCCGCAACCGGGTGGGCGGGACGTCGGCCACGTCCATGCTGTTCGAGACGTCGACGGCGAGCACGACGTCGGCGCCTTCGCCGGAGAGCCGCTCGGGGGTTCGCAGCGCCAGGCCGAGCGCGTATGCGACGAGCGCCGTCGCGAGTGCGAGCGCGGCCGCGCGGGCGAAGCGCGGGCCGCGGGCCGGATCGCGCCCGAGCCAGCCGCGCAGCTCGCGGTGTCCGCGCCAGGCCGCCCGCGCGGCGAGCAGCGCGACGGCGATCGCGACCAGCCAGGGCCAGGCGAACGGCGTCACGGCAGCCTCCGCAGCAGGCCGTGCGCGAGCGACCCTTCGCAGGCGAGCAGGAAGAGCGCGAGCGCGAGCGTGAGCGGGGCCAGCGACGCGTGCCGGTAGCGCGGGTCCTCGAGCTGAGGCCGCGCCTCCAGCCGGTCGATCGCGTCGGCGACGGCGCGCAGGTCGTCGGGGCGGCGCGCGTGGAAGAACTGACCGCCGGTGGTGTCGGCCACGAGCTGCAGCGTCTCGCGGTCGAGGTCCACGCGCTCGAAGCGCATCGGCGTTCCCTCGCCCGGCTGCGCGAAGGGCACGAGCCCGGTAGTGCCGATCCCGACCGCGTGGATGCGCACGCCGGCCAGACGCGCGAGCTCCGCGGCGGTCTTCGGCGCGAGCTTGCCCGAGTTGTGGCGGCCGTCGGTCACCAGCACCACGATGCGCTGCGCGTCCTCGGGCCCGCCCGCCAGGCGCAGCCGCCGGGTGGCGAGCCCGACCGCCTCGCCGACCGCGGTCGCGTCGCCGACGAGGCCGACGTCCACCCGCTCGATCGCCTTCAAGACCAGGCGGTGATCGACGGTGAGAGGGCACAGCGTGAAGGCGTGCTCGCCGAAGGCGACCAGCCCGATCCGATCACCGCCGCGCGCGCGCACGAAGTCGGCGACCACGCGCTTGGCGAGCTCGATCCGGGTGACCTGGCGGCCGTCGAGGTCGGCGTCGAGCGCGAGCATGCTGCCCGAGGCGTCGAGCGCGATCACGAGGTCGACGCCGGACCCCGCCGCGGGGTTCTCGGGCACGAGCCCGACGGGCCGCGCGAGCGTCAGCGCGACCAGCGCCAGGGCGCCGAGGCGCAGCGCGAGCGACGCGGCGAACGCGAGGTCGAGCCCGCCCAGCCAGCCGCCGCCGGCGCCCGCGCTCGGCACGCGCAGCCGGCGCGGCCCGCGTGCGAGCGCGACGAGCGCGACCGCGCAAACGAGCGCGAGCCCGACCCACAAGAGCGTCGGCGCCTCGACGCGCAGGGCGCGCGCCGAGAGCGCGCTAAGCGCCCAGGTTCGCCACATGGCGCACCCGCTCCCGCGCGTGCTCGGCGAGCGGGACGAGCGGCTCCAGCGCCGGACGCGGTGCGAAGCGCGCCGCGTCGAGCCCGCCGAGCAGGCGCACGATCTCGCCGTCCACCTCGGCCGGCAGCTCGCCCGGCGTGGCCGCAGTCGTCTCGACCTGCCAGATGCGCGCCACGAACTCGAGCAGCGCGCCGCGCACGCGCGCCGCGAAGCTCTTCGGGTCGGCGTCGGCTTCGACGCCGTCGAGCTGCGCCAGCGCGTCGCGGCCGGCGCTGGCGACGCGCCCTGCGCGCTCCTCGGCGCGCCGCGCGCGGCGGCGCAGCGCGCGCAACGCCAGTCCGACGAGCGCGAGCCCGGCGGCGCCCAGCACCCATACCCAGAGCGGTGTCGGCTTCTGGGGCGGCGCGGCGCGGATGTCGAACACCGCCTCGCGCGCGGGCACTTGGCCGGCTACCGAGCGCACCGCCAGCGGCACTCCGCCGATCCGAAGCGGCTGCACCGCGCCGTCGGGACGCACGACCGGGACGTCGATGAAGGGCAGGAGCTGGTCGCCGACCTCGCGCGCGCGCACGGTCCAGAGCAGGTGATGGCGCAGCCCGCCGGGCACCGCGATCGGCGCGACCAGCTGCACGCCGTCCGAGGCGAACGCCGCGGCGCCGGGCACGGGCGGCTGCTGGATCGAGTAGCCCTCCGGGGTCTCCACCTCGACGGTGATCCCGATCGGATCGCCGACCTGCGCCTCGCTGCGGTCGACCGTCACGCGCGCGCCGATTCCGAGCGGGGTCGTCTGGCTCGGGCCGCACGCGGCGACCGCGAGCGCGCACGACGCGGCGAGCGCCTGCGCCCTCACGCGCGTCTCCGCGCGCGCTCGCTGAAGAAGCGCAGCAGGCTGGGCAGGAGCCGCGCGCCGGTCCACAGCTCGCCGTAGTCGGCGCCGAGCGCGCGCAGCCCGGGCTCGTGCAGCGGCGTGGCCGGCGCGGGGCGCGCGCCGCGCGAGCTGCGCCACACGCGCGCGCGGCGGTCCTCTGCTCCGCGCACGCGGATCGGCGGAAGCTTGGGCGGCGGCGCGTCGCCGAGGTCGCGCACGCACAGCGCGACCAGGTCGTGCTTGCTCGCGCAGCGGCGCAGCGGCGGACCGGGGTCCGGAAACAGGAAGTCCGAGATCAGGATCACCGCCGAGTGCCGCGGCAGCTTCTCGGCGGCCCAGTCGAGCGCGCGCGCCGCGTCGGTGTGCGCGTCGTCGGCCAGGTCGTCGAGCGCGCGGAACACGCGCTCGCGCTGCAAGGTGCCCCCCGCGGGCGGGAGTACCTGGCGCAAGCCGCCGGCGAAGCAGGCGAGGGCGACACGATCCTGTGACGCGACTGCGGCCGCCGCAAGCGCCGCGGCCGCGCGGCGCACAGAGTCGAGCTTGGTGCCGTCGCCGGCGCCGCAGTCGAGCGAGGCCGACACGTCGACGAGCAGCGCCACCACGAGGTCCCGCTCCTCGCGCATGCGCTTGGAGATCGGCCGGCCCAGCCGCGCGGTCGCATTCCACTCGATCCAGCGCACGTCGTCGCCGGGCGCGTACTCGCGCAGCTCCTCGAAGGTCAGGCCCTGGCCGCGGAACGCGCTGCGATAGGCGCCCGTGAGCGAGGTGGTGACGTCCCGGCGGGCCCGGACTCGCAGTCGGCGGGCGATCCCGGCGACTTCCTCGTTCACGGCGTGGGGACGGCCGCGAGCAGCTCGCGGATGATCGCGTCCGAGGTCTGGCCCTCGGCCTCCGCCTCGTACGAGAGCAGGAGCCGGTGGCGGAGCACGGCCGGCGCGACGCGCTTCACGTCCTCGGGCAGCACGTAGTCGCGCTGCTCGAGGTAGGCCCGCGCGCGGGCCGCCTCGATCAGGTAGATCGACGCGCGCGGCGAGCCGCCGAGCTCGACCGCGCCGAGCGTGCGGCTCTTGGCGACCAGCGCCACCGCGTACTCGCGCAGCGACGCCTCCACGTGCAGCGCCCGCACCGCCTCGCGCAGCGCCATGATCTCGGCGGCCGAGAGCACCGGCAGCGGCGTCTCGAGCTCGCCGGGCGAGGTGCGGCTGCGCACGATCTCGATCTCCTCCTCGCGCGAGGGGTAGTCGACGCGCAGCTTCAGCATGAAGCGGTCCACCTGCGCTTCCGGCAGCGGGTACACGCCTTCCTGCTCTACAGGATTCTGTGTCGCCATGACCAGGAACGGCTCGGGCAGGCGCAGCGTCTCGCCCGCGAGCGTCACCTGGCGCTCCTCCATCGCCTCGAGCAGCGCGCTCTGCACCTTCGCCGGCGCGCGGTTGATCTCGTCGGCCAGGATCACCTGGTGGAAGATCGGGCCGCGGTGCAGCCGGAACGTCGAGTGCGCGGGCTCGTACACCTGCGTGCCCAAGAGGTCGGCGGGCAGCAGGTCGGGGGTGAACTGGATGCGCCGGAACGACAGGTCGAGCACGCGCGCGAAGGTGCGCACCGCCGTGGTCTTCGCGAGGCCGGGCACGCCCTCGACCAGCACGTGCCCCTGGCACAGGAGCGCGATCAGCAGGCCGTCGACCAGCTCGCGCTGGCCGACGAGCACGCGCGCCATCTCCTTGCGAATCCGATCTGCGGCGTCACTCAAGGGCGGCAGTCTACCTCACGGGTTCTCGGGACTGGGCGACGGCGCGGCTTGCTCGCTCGCGGCGGCGCGGCCCGGCAGCGGGATCAGGCTGCCCAGCCGCCGGACGCCCTCCATCACCGCGCTCGACGCGAACCCGACGACCGTCGAGACGGCCTGCGGCGGCAGCGGAGTCACGCCCAGGTCGTCGCGCGGGCCCTTCACGCGGAAGTAGACCGCGATCAGGTTCTGGTCCTCGCCGAGCATCACGTTGCGCACGATCGGGACCTGGTCGAGCAGCCGGTCGAGCGTCTGCAGGAAGAGCAAGGCGATCACGAAGTCGTACTGGGGCACGGCCTCGTGGAGGTCCATCTCGCCGCTGCCCAGGATGCGGAGCTGCGGCCCGAGCAGCTTCGTGTTCGTGAACGCGAGCCGGCCGTTCGCGAGCGCCACCTCCGCCTCCACCTTGGTGTAGGGGAGTGGTCGGCCCAGGAGTCCGGTGACACCGGCCAGCGACGGCAGCCGCGCGATCGCCACCAGAGTCGGCAGCCGCGCGACGGTCCCATCCTTCAGAACGAGGTTCACGCTGAGCTGCCCCTCGTTCGCGAACTCGCCGCCGGGCCGCAGCGCGCCCACCATGTGGACGCGCGCGAAGCCGCGGCCCTCGATGCTTTCGGCGGGCAGGCCGAAGGTCGCGCACATGGGCTTCGCATCGAAGTCGGTCACCCGCAGGTCGAGTGCGAAGGGCGCGCGGTCGACCGGCCCGAGGTCGACGTGGCCGACCCCGGTGACCTTGCCCCCAGCGAGCCGGCCCTCGAGCTTCGCGAGCGAGACGATCGAGCGCTCGGCCGCGAGCTCGATCTGGAGCTGGTCGATCGGCCACTCGGGGATCCGCAGCGTCTCGAACGCGACCTTCCCGGACAGCCAGCGCGGACCCGTGGTGGGCTCGCCGGGGGCGGTCGCGTCGCCGTACGCGACCTCGACGTCGACCCGGTTCGCGTCGCGATCCCAGTGCACCGCGATGTCCGCTGGCGCGCCGCCGAGCACCGCGTGGACGCCCTCCGCCGCGAGGCCGCCGTGCGGGAAGGTGAGCCGCCCCGAGGCCTGGCGGAGCGGCAGGACGAAGGCGGGGAAGCGCAGGTCGAGGTCCTCGAAGCGGACCGCGGTGGGCTCCGACGCGGTGGCATCGCCGGCGCGCATGGCGGCGGCCGCGTCGTCGAGCCCCTCCAGATCGACCCCTGGTCCGCCCACGACGTGGTCCTCGGCGTCGGGCAGGTGGACGAGTCGGTGCATCCCGTCGAGCCGCACGTTGATCTCGGGCAGGGCCGAACCCTCGTTGGTCATGCGCAGCCGGCGGATGTTCATGACGTTGCCGCGGATCTCGAGCTCGCCCTGCATCTGCTCCAGAGGTGAGTTGTCCGCCTTCGGCTGGTAGATGCCGTCGCGCACCCGCAGCTCGAGGAGGAACGCGCTCTCGGGGATGGGCAGGTCGAAGCCGAGATACTCGCCGGCCTCGGCGCGCGGCACGTCGATCGCCAGGTGGATGTCTTCGGCGACCCCCGCCTGGATGCGGGTCACCACGCGCGCCCAGCTCGCGAAGCGCAGCGCCAGCGGCGTCAGCGGAGTCAGGCGGTCGCGCCGACCGGGCTGGAACGGCGCGAGCGCGACGTCGACCTTGAAGCGCCCGTTGGGGCCGGTGCCGAGCTCGAGCGAGCCCGTCGCGACCACGTCGTCGAGCTCGAGCGGCCGGAAGTCGAGCGCGAGCACCCCGTCGCGCCAGGTCACGTCGGCGGCGACGTGCGTGCGGGCAGCCGCGATCGGCGCCGAGAGCTTGGGCACCTTGAGCTGGAAGCCGGCCACGTCCAGGTTCACGCGGCCGCTGACCCCGCCGCGGCTCGCGACCGCGATCTCGAAGTCGCCGGCGGCGCGACCGCGCGGCGCGACCGCGAGCTTGGGCAGCGCGGTGAGGTCGAGGCTCGCCACCGTGCCGCGCAGCGACGCGCCGTCGCCCCCGACCCCGAAGTGGAGCGCCAGCTCGGTGAGCGTGTCCTTGCCGCGCGCGAGCCGAGCGCTGCCATCGCCTTCGACCCGCGTGCCGAAGCCGCTCCGCCTCGCCTCGAGCTGCAGGCCCAGGAGCGACCAAGTCTCGCCCGCGAGGTTGCGGACCTCGACCCGACCGTCGACCAGCGAGAGGCCCAGACGCGGCAGCGCCGCCAGGTTGAAGTGGGAGGGGGTGCTCCAGTCGATTCGCAGCACCGGCGCGGTGAGCTCCCAATCGCGCGGCAGATACTGGCCCGCCAGGAGCCTCGGCCACGCCTGCACGCCGCGCGCGTGCGCGATCTCGAGCAGCGGGGGGTCGTCGGGACGGTTGGGGTCGGTGACCCGGATCTGCTCGATCTCGACCTCTAGCCGGCGCCCCAAGGTGAGATCGACCCGGCCGATCGCGACGTGCTGGCCGAGCAGCCGCGACATGGCGCCCGCCACGAAGTCGGCGTCCGCCATGTAGAACAGCGCGAGCACGAGCGAGACCGAGACGAGCCCGACCACGGCAGCGGCGATCAGCAGGCGGCGCACGATCACCCCGGCCCGTCGCGGCTTGGCTGACGGCTCGCTCAGCGTCTGCTCCTTCCCGAGGGCATCTCGCGCCGGCACCGGCCCGCGAGATGCCGGCGCAAGACCTTCGCAAATCGGCGGCAGGCGGTCCCGTCGGGGACGCGCGGCCATCCGGCTGCAGGCCGAGCTAAGCGCCGGCCAGCGCTAAAGAACCCGATCCGCGGTCCCGATCGAATGAGGCGACTAATCAATAGGGAGCCTCTGTGAGGGGGGTCTCCCTACTGACCGGGAGAACTCCGCGGAATGGAGCACACGAGCTTCAGCGAGCATATGGACGACAGCAAGCCCCGGAAGCGAAACCGGGTGCGCGAGCTGCGAGAGAACAAGCTCATGACCCAGGCGCAGCTGGCCAAGAAGGCCAAGGTTGCGCTCCGCACGATCCACTCCGTGGAGAAGGGCATGAACTGCCGGATGGACACCAAGCGCAAGATCCTCCTCGCTCTGGGGATGCGCTTCGAGGACAAGGACCAGGTCTTCCTCGACTAGCCCATCCGGAACTTCGGTGGCGGGCCGAGCCCGCCATGAGCACGGCTGCCGCAAGGCACGCCGTGCTCTTTCGTTTTGCAGGTCGAGCTGCCGCGGCTCGGCGAGGCGCGGCGCGCTCGCTTCGCTGATCGCGGGGGGAGGGGTCTGCGGGGTCGAGGCGAGCAGCGAGGCCCCCGCTCGGGAGACGCTCGCTACGCGCGCCGCGCCCCCGCCGAGCCGCTCCAGCGTTGTCCACCAGGCCCCCATCCGGCTCCGAAGTCTTCTTGAGCTCGGGGCCCGAGACTGCGAGGCCGAGCGAGGGCCGCCCCGAGCGAGGACGCAAGCGAGCGAAGCGAGCGCGCAGCGAGGCGCAGCCGAGCGTAGATCAATCGGACTAGACTCGTCGCATGGCGCGACCGTCCGCGAACTTGCTGCGGGATCTCGGGCGCCTGCTCACCCGCAGCCACGATCTGCAGGAGACGCTCGAGAACGTGGTGCGCCTGGTGGCGCGCTGGATGCGCGCCTCGGCCTGCTCGATCTACCTCCTGGACGAGGACGGCGAGCGCCTGGTCATGCGCGCCACCCGCGGACTGAACCCGCAGGCGGTCGGGCGCATGAAGATCCGGGTCGGCCAGGGCGTGGCCGGCCGCGCGCTGGAGGAGCGCAAGACGATCGCGGTGCCGGACGTGCGGCTCGACCCGCGCGTGCACGCCTTCCCGTACTCGGGCGAGCAGCGCTTCCGGTCGCTGGTGGCGGTGCCGCTGCTCGTCCGCGGTGAGCCGGTGGGCGTGCTGACGGCGCGCACGGCGCGCGTCCGCGTGTTCCCCAAGGAGCAGCTCGAGCTGCTCGAGATGATCGCGGCGCAGGTCGGCTCGATCGTGCTCTCGGCGCGCCTCCTCGACCGGGCGCTGCGCGAGGCGAGCAGCGGCCGCCACGGCGCCGCGGCGCACCCGCTCGCGCCGTTGAAGCCGGGGGCGGTCCTGCGCGGGATCGGCACTTCGCCAGGAGTCGCCCGCGGGCCGGTGCACCTCTTGGCCGCTCGGCTCGACCTCGCCAACCTGGACTACCGGCCGGCGCGCACGACCGACGCCGAGTGGCGCGCGCTCGTGCGCGCGCTGCGCGAGACGGTGCGGCAGCTGAACGACCTGCGCGAAGCGGTGGGGGAGCGCTTCGGCGAGGAGCTCGCCGACGTCTTCACCACGCACATCATGATCCTCGAGGACCAGGGCTTCCGCGAGCGTCTGCGCCGCCAGCTCGACGTGCACGGAAACGGCGCGAGGGCGCTGGTCGAGACGCTGCAGAGCTACTCCGCGATCCTCTCCGCCAGCGAGGACCTGACCCTGCGCGAGCGCGCGGCCGATCTCGAGGACGTCCTGCAGCGCGCGGTCGGCGAGATGGTCGGAGTGCGGCTCCACAACCCGAAGCTCCGCCACGGCGTGATCGTGGTGGCCGAGCGCATCACCCCCAGCGAGTTCGTGCTGCTCGAGACCGAGAAGGTCGCGGGGCTCGTGACCGAGCACGGCGGGCCGACGAGCCACGCGGCGATCTTCGCGCGCTCGCTCGAGATCCCGGCGGTCTCGGGAATCCCGCGGATCGCCGCGCGCGTGCGACCGGAGGACGAGTTGATCGTCGACGGGCTCGAAGGCGTGGTGATCGAGCGGCCGCGTCCGATGCAGCGCTCGGCCTACGCGTCGATCGCCGAGCGCTACGAGCGGCTGCGCGGCCGGCTCGACGAGCTGCGCGAGCTGCCCAGCGTGACTCGCGACGGCCGCGCGATCCGGCTCTCCGCGAACATCGGCGGGCTCTTCGACCTGGACCTCGTGAAGCGCTACGGCGCGCAGGGCGTCGGGCTCCTGCGCACGGAGATCCTCGCGCTCTCGTCGCGCGGGCTCCCGGGCGAGGACGAGCAGCTGCGCGGCTACCAGCGCATCGCGGAGCAGGTGGCGCCGGATCCGGTCACGGTGCGCTGCTTCGATCTGGGCGGCGACAAGGCGCTGCCTGACGAAGTGTTTTTCGAGGCGAACCCGCAGCTCGGCTGGCGCGCGATCCGGATCCTGCTGGACCGGCCCGAGCTGTTCCGCGCGCAGTTGCGCGCGATCGTGCGCGCGAACGAGCGCGGCAACCTGCGCGTGATGCTGCCGATGATCGCTGCGGTCGAGGAGGTCGAGGCGTCGCGCGCGCTCCTCGACGAAGTCTGCCGCGAGCTCGGCAAGACGCCGCCGCCGCTCGGCGCCATGATCGAGACCCCCGCGGCGGTGGCGATCGCGGGGCACCTGGCGAAGGCGTGCGACTTCTTCTCGATCGGCACCAACGACCTGATGCAGTACACGCTGGCGACCGACCGCGAGAACGAGCGGGTCGCCGATCGCTACGACCCGTTCCACCCCGCCGTGCTCGCGGGGATCGCGCACACCGCCGAGGTCGCGCGCGTCGCCGGGATTCCCTGCGCGGTGTGCGGCGAGCTGGGCGGCAACCCGGCGGTCGCGCCGCTCCTGATCGGGATGGGGCTCGAGGAGCTCTCGATGGCGCCGTTCTCGGTGCTCGTGATGCGCCAGGTCGTGCGGACCATGGACGCCGGCGCGATGGCGGCCTGCGCGCGCGAGGTCGTGGCTGCCGCCCGCGCCGACGCGGTGCGCGAGACACTGCGCGCGAGCTACGCCGCGCAGGGCCTGCTCGACGACCCGGACATCGGCGGTGCGATCCGGCTCTTGCTCTCGACGCGTCGCGTTGACAGGCCGTCGGACGATCGATAGCGTCGGCGCGATGGCTGCCAGTGGCGAGTCCGACCGGCGCGCGCAGAAGAAGCTGGCCGACCACCTGCTCCAGAACGGCCTGAAGCAGACCCGCCAGCGCGAGGCCATTCTCGAGGCGTTCGTCGCCGCGAAGGGCCACATGACCAGCGAGGAGCTGTACGAGGTCGTGCGCGCGCGGCATCCCGAGGTGGGCGCAGCGACGGTGTATCGGGCGCTCAAGCTGTTCTGCGAGGCGGGCATCGCGAAGGCGCACCACTTTCGCGACGGCGTCACGCTCTACGAGCGCGAGGGCCACCACCACGACCACCTGATCTGCACGGCCTGCGGCGCGATCGTCGAGTTCGAGCGCGCGCTGATCGAGGAAGAGCAGGACAAGGTCGCGGCGGAGCACGGCTACCGACTCACTCAGCACCGGCACATCCTCTACGGCGTGTGCCCGAAGTGTCAGAAGAAGGAGTCAGCGGCCGCGCGGGCGGTCCGCTAGCTCGTTCGGGTCGTTCGGCCCCGCCGGGACGTGCCGCGACAGGATCTCGCCGCACATGCGGATGCCCGCGACCAGCCCTTCGTCGGCCTCGCCGCGGCGGATGCCTTCGACGACGCGCGCGACGACGCCGTCCCAGGTGCCTTCGGCCACGCGCGCGTGGATGCCGCGGTCGGCGAGCACCACGACCCGCCGCTCGAGCAGCGACACGTAGATCAGGATCCCGGTCCGGTCGCGCGTCTCGACCATGCCGAGCTGGTGGAAGGCGAGCTCGGCGGCCCGCTGCACCCGCTCGGCGAGCCACGCGCCCGGCGCGAGCAAGCGCAGCAGCGCGCGCCGGCCCGAGAGCCAGGCGACTGCCGCGAATACGCCGAATTGTGTCGGCAAAAGCCAGTGATCGCGGCCCGGAGCGAACGCGAGCCAGAGCACGCCGGCGCCGAGCGCGAGCAGCGCGGCGGCGACGAGCCGGACCTCTGCGTACTCGTCGCTGCGCTCGGCGAGCAGCGGCACGATCTCGCCCGACGTGCAGCGCTCGGCGTCGCGCACCGCGGCCTCGATCGCCGCGAACGCCGCCTGGTCGAGCAGCTCCTCGATCCGCATCACCAGCGCCCCGAGGCGCCGCCGCCGCCGAAGCCGCCGCCGCCGCCCGAGAACCCGCCGCCGCCGAAGCCGCCCCCGCCGCGGAAGCCGCCGCCCCCGCCGAAGCCGCCGCCCCAAGGTCCGCGGCGGTAGGAACCGCGGAGTCCGGTGCCCGAGCCCAGGCTGGCTCCGAGCACCGCGGGCAGCCACCACGGCATCGCGAGCAGCAGCAGAAAGAAGACGAGCCCGAACCAATGCGGGAACCCCGGCCGCGGCTGCCGCGCCGGGAGCGGCAGCGACTCGCCCCTGGCCGCGGCCATTATCGCGCGCACGCCGGCGAGCACGCCGCCGTCCATGTCCCCTTCGCGGAATGCGGGGGTGATCTGCTCGCGGATGATCCGCGCCGAGATCGCGTCGGGCAGCACTCCCTCGAGGCCGTAGCCGACCTCGATGCGCAGCTCTCGCTCGTTCGGCGCGATCGTGAAGATCACGCCGTTGTCGAGCCCCTTTTGGCCGATCCGCCACGCCTGGGCGACCTGCATCGAGTAATCCTCGATCGGCAATCCCTCGAGCGACGGCGTGACGTGCACCACGATCTGGTGACCGGTCGTGCGCTCGAACTCGGCGAGCGATTGCTCGAGCGAGCGGCGCGTCTCCGGCGGCGAGCAGCGAGCTGCGGTCCACCACGCGCCCGGAGAGCGGAGGAACCTCGAGCGCGTGCGCGTGACTTGCGAGCGCGAGACAGAGCGCGGCGAACGCAACGCGCGCGCCGGCGCGCGCTCAGAACTTCACCTCGGGCGGCTTGTCGGCGCCGGCCGCCGCTTCGAAGCTCGGGCGCACCTGCGCGTTCAGCAGGAAGCGGGCCGTCAGGTTGGTCGGGAACGAGCGCACCAGCTTGTTGTACTCGGCGACGGACTCGACGAAGCGCTTGCGCGCGAC
The DNA here is from genome assembly GCA_963707945.1 of uncultured delta proteobacterium. Classification (GTDB taxonomy): domain Bacteria; phylum Myxococcota_A; class UBA9160; order SZUA-336; family SZUA-336; genus VGRW01. The sequence goes on along the minus strand of CAVPRM010000002.1, from coordinate 1,985,217 downwards.
GGTGATGCGGTTCTCCGTTCCCTCGAGCTGCGCCTGCAGATCGCGGAACGCTGCGGTCGCCTTCAGCTCCGGATAGCGCTCCGACACCACGAGCAGCCGGCCCAGCGCGGCGCCGAGCTGGCCCTGCGACTCCTGGATCTTCTTCATGGCTTCCGGGTCGTCGAGCACGCTCGGGTCCATCTTCACCTGCGTCGCGCTCGCCCGCGCCTGGATCACCGCCTCGAGCGTCTCCTTCTCGAAGGCGGCCGCGCCCTTCACGGTGTTGACCAGGTTCGGGATCAGGTCCATGCGGCGCTGGTACTGGTTCTGGACCTCGGCCCAGGCGGCCTTCACGGCTTCGTCGGCGGCCTGAATCGTGTTGTACCCGCACCCTGAGAGGGCGACGAGCAGCCCCAGGGCCCAAGCCAGCGAGCGATTGGGGATTCTCATGAGGGCCAGCGTAGCCGAGCCCGCAAGCCCCGGGGGACTGATCTCCCCCTGCAATTGAAAGTCATTCTCAACTGAGGTATGGTGCGGCCGCTGCTCGAGGGAAGGTCTTGATCGTCTGTAGCTGCCACGCCGTGAGCGACCGCGAGATCCGCCGCCTGGCGCGCGAGGGCGCCCGCAATGCGCGCGCGGTCGCCGAGGCATGCGGGGCTGGCACCTGCTGCGGCGGCTGCCGCATGACCGTCGTCGCGATCCTCGATGAGGTGGACTCCGCGCAGGAGCGCCGCCGCTCGGTCGGGATCTCGCTCGGCGGGGCCTCGCCCGAAGCGATCTAGCCCGGCGCTGCTACGCTCCGCGCGATGCGCCTGTCGCGCGCCCCGCTCCGCGCCCACCTCGTCGACGAGCTGCTCCCGCTCTGGGCGCGCCACGGCCTCGACCGCGGGCACGGGGGCTACTGGAGCCGGCTCGGCCCGGCGCGCGTGCCGACGGCGGACGGCGCGAAGCGCCTGCTCGTTCACGCGCGCCAGGTCTACGCGTTCGCGCGGGCCCGCGAGCTCGGCGCCAGCGAGTGGGCGCGCTCGGCCGCCGCGCACGGGCTCGAGTTCCTGCTCCGCCACTTCTGGGACCGCCGCCACGGCGGCTGGTTCACCACCGCGACCGAGACCGGCGAGCCCCTCGATCGGCGCAAGGATTTGTACGGCCACGCGTTCGCGATCTTCGGACTCGCCGAGCACCACCGGATCACGGGCGAGGCCGAGTCTCTCGCGCGCGCGCGAGAGACCTGGGCGCTGGTCCGCGAGAAGCTGCGCGAGCCCAAGGCCGGCGGCTTCCTGGAGGGCGCCGCCGAGGACTGGGGGCCGGTCGACGAGCCCCGCCGCCAGAACTCGCACATGCACCTGGTCGAGGCCCTGCTGGCGCTGCACCCGCTGGCGCCGGGCGACGGCGCCCTCCAGGAGGTCGCGGAGCTCGTGCGGCTGCTCGGCGCGCGTTGGCTGGACCCGGCGACGGGCGCCCTTGGAGAGTTCTACACGGCGCACTGGGAGCCCCAGCCCGGCCCGCCCGGTCAGGTCGCCGAGCCCGGCCACGGCTTCGAGTGGGTGGGTCTACTGCACCGCTTCGTGGAGCTGGGAGGCGACGCCCAGGCCCTCGGTCTAGCCGACCGGCTGTACCGCTTCGCACGGGAGCGAGGCGTCGCTCCGGACGGCGGCGTGTTCGATCAGGTGGACCGAGCGGGCAGGGTGACCGACCGGAACCAGCGCCTGTGGCCCCAGACCGAGCGCCTGAAGGCGCAGGCCACGCTGCTCCGGGCTCGTCCCGACCCCGCCCTGCGCGTCGAGCTCGAGGCCGCCCTGGGCCGCTGCTTCGAGCGCTACGTCGACGCCGACGGCGGCTGGCGGGAGCACCTGACCCCTGAGGGCCGGCCGCTCACCGACGTGCAGAACGCCACCAGCGTCTACCACGTCGTCGCCGCGCTGGGCGAGGTGCTGCGGGTAGCCGACGGCTGAGTGGAGTTCTAGCGGCGGGTGACGTCGCGGGAGCGGAAGTTCCCGACCAGGGTGACCCGGCCGCTCTCGATCAGGTGGCGGACCGTGGCGACCACTTCTTCGGCACTCGCTGATGCGTCCGCAACCGCCGCCACCAAGTCCAAGAGGGTCAGCGTCTCGGGCTGCGTTGCCGGCACTTTCTCGAGCTCCGCCAGCGTATGCGCGACCATCGCCATCGACTGCTCCCTCTGTTCCAACCGCTCAACTGCGTGAGCGTTTCAATCGAGTGAATTCCTAAGCATTGCGCGTGCCAAGTTGGGGAACGGGCAAGGGACGCACCCAACTGCGCGAAAATTCGCCCGCGAGGCAAACCCCGCAGGCGCTGAGTAATGCGCAAGAGCCGCGTTCCGTCAGTCCGGTGACGCTGCTCGTCAACGTGCCGACGGGTCGGCGTTCACCGGATCAGGCTCGACCAGGTCTTGTCGCCCTCGCGGTAGATCAGGATCCGGTGCGGCAGGATCAGGGTCACCGAGGCGTCGCCGGTGGAAGCGCGCTCGACGTCCTCCTCGGGCGAGAGCGAGAACTCGACGAACCCCTGCGAGCTCGGCGAGACCGCGATCGCCCGGCGCGGCGTGATGACGGTGGCGATGTTTCCATCGGCCACGACCTGCCGCGGCCGCTCGCCCGGGCCGAGGCCGGTCTCGACCCAGCTCCCGACCTGCTGCGAGAATGCGACCAGGCGGGTCGAGAGCTCGACCAGCGCCAGCCGGTCCAGCACGTAGATCTGGTCCGGGCCGACCGGCTTCTCCGCGATCCGGTAGCGCAGCTCGCTGAAGTTGGTCTCGCGCGAGCCGATCGCGAGCAGCCGGCGGTTGGTCGCGACCACGCCCATGAACCCCTGGCTCCGGTTCGCGATGACCCGCTCGCCCAGCTCGAGCTCGACCTCGACCGCCGCGAAGCCGACGCCGACCACGCCGATGATCTTCCGGTCCACGACCGTGACGTCGACCTGGTCTTCCGGGCGGAACGGCAGCTCGGCGCGCGCGGTGCCCGCGGCCAGCGCGAGGAGCGCCGCGCAGGCGAGCGCCCGGCGGGCGCTCAGAATTTGTCCTTCAGCGCGCGCACCGCACCGAGCACGCTGATCGGGTCGGTGGGCGTTTCCGGAAGGCGGGCGCGCACACTCGCGACGAGCTCCGGTGAGTGCGCGCGCATGAACGGGTTGGTCGCGCGCTCTTCGGCCAGGGTGGACGGAACCGTCATCTCCGCCTCGCTGGCGCGGTGCCAGTCGCTCGCGACCGTCGCGCGCGCGGCGCGAACCCGCGCCATGCGCTCCTGCAGCGCGGCGTTGCCGGGCTCGAGGGTCAGCGCGAAGCGCAGGTTGTTCTCGGTGTACTCGTGGCCGCAGTAGACGCGGGTCGCGTCGGGGAGCCGGGCGAGCTTCACGTTGAGGGCCTCGTGCATCATCGCCGGGGTGCCCTCGAACAGGCGTCCACAGCCGCCCGCGAAGAGCGTGTCGCCGCAGAACACCGCTCCCGGGAACACGTAGGCGATGTGGCCGCGCGTGTGCGCGGGGATGAACACGACGTCGGCGGACAGGCCCCCGACCGTCACGCGGTCGCCCTCGGCGAGCCCGTTCGTGAAGCCCGGCAGGCGCTTCGAGTCCGACTCGTGGCCCAGCACCGGGACGCGGTAGCGCTCGGCGAGCTCGGGGTTCGCGGCACTGTGATCGGGGTGGTGGTGGGTGGAGAGAACCTTGGTGAGACGCACGCCGAGCTTCTCGATTCGCTCGACCACGGGCGCCGCCTCGGGGGCGTCGACGACCGCCGCCTCGCGCGTCGCCTCGTCCACGATCAGGTACGTGTAGTTGTCTCGCAGCGTCGGGATGCGCTCGACGCGGGGGGTGGCGGGCATGGCGGAAGTCTACCCGATCAGCGGAACACCACCTCGAGCTCCGCGCAGACGAGCTTCGCGAGCCGCTCGGCGACCAGCGCCCGCAGCTCCGGCGTGTCGCCGCGCGCGGCGTGGAGCTCGACGCGCAGGCCGTCGACCGAGATCAGCTCGAGCTGCGCGGACGCCGGCAGCCGCGCCGCGATGCTCCCGAACAGCGCCGTCTCCACCCGGCGGAACGCCTCGGACGCGTTGCGCGCGCGATTCGCGCGGCGGATCGAGTCGGGAACCGGCTCGCCGCGCAGGTCGGCCAGGATCTCCACGAGCTCCGGCTGGCAGGTGCCGCAGCCAGTGCCCGCGCCGCAGGCCCGCCCGAGCGCGTCGAGGTCCGCCAACGCCTCGACCCGCGCGAGCTCGCTGATCCGGCGGCTCGAAAGGCCCATGCAGCGACAGGTGAGCCGCGCCATCGCGGCTTTATCGGCGCGCGCGGACTAGTCCAGAAGGAGCGTGAGCTGCTGGGGCGCCGCCGGCACCACCGGCGCCATCGGCCACGAGCGCCGCCGGGCGCAGGCGCGCCGAAGAGCGCGCCTCCTCGGGGGCCTCGGGACAGAGCTCCGTGTAGTCGCACCAGCGGCACAGCGGCCCGGGCTTCGGCTTGTAGTCCTGCTCGACCTCGATCTCGTCGATCAGGCGCACCGTGTCGCTGCGCAGCTTCGCCAGCGCCTCGGGGCTGCGCCGCGAGCGCAGGGTCCGGTTGAAGACCAGGTAGTGCCAGACCAGCTCGACCTCGCGCGCGTCGGCGTAGGTCTGCTCGAGCCCCAGCTGGTACAGGCCGAGCTGGCGGTCCTCGTCGGCCCGCGACTGTGGGGGCAGGTAGCCGCTGGTCTTGTAGTCGTGGATCTCGAAGACGCCGTCCGTGCGGCGCACGATCCGGTCCACGATGCCCACCGCGCGGTAGCGGCCGTCCGGGTCGAGCTGCCACTGGAGCCGCTGCTCGATCGCGACCGTTTCGCCGTCGCTGAACGGATAGTTCTTGCGGTAGAAGTTCTCGAGGCAGCGCTCGCCCCGCTCGCGGTAGTAGCCGGGCGCGTTCTCGGTCCGCACGATGGTCACGTTGTCGTGCCACGCGCGCGCCCAGTCCTGGCGGAAGCGCTCCAGCACCTGGGCCAGGCTCGGTGGACGCCCGAAGCGCGCCACGTGGTGGTAGAGGCGCTCGAGAATTTCATGGACGCGCTTGCCCATGAACGCCTCGACGCCCTCGGTGTCGACCTTGATCTGGTCGACGTAGCGGTAGCGGAACTTCCGCGGGCAGTCCTCGAAGGTGGACAGCCGCGAGTGACTGTACTCGGCCAACAAAACTTCCCGGGGGGCGGGCACTCGCAGCATGCGATGCCCGTCACGGCCCGTCAACGGCGGGCGGCGCACGCTAGGCAAGGTCGCGGCCGCGAAGTAACCTTCGGAGCCGGTGGGGGATCGAAGGGCAAAGGGAGTCCGAGACGTGTCGACGTTGACGGAGAGCACCGCCCAGCACCTCGCTGCGAAGCGCGATCAGAACGACCCCGTGAGCGAGGCGCGCCGCCAGGCCTGCCCGGACACGGGCCGGGTCGTGGACGTCCTCGAGAACCTGCGCGCGATCATCTTCGAGCGGAACCCGATCGAGCGGCTGAACTCGGACCTCGAGGTCGTGCACGGCCTGCTGTCCGGTCTGGTCGGCGCGGACGCCGCTTCGAGCTTCGTCGAGCGCCTGCCGGACATCCGCCACTGCGTGGGCATGGACGTCGAGGCCGCGTTCAAGGCCGACCCCGCCGCGAAGTCGTACGCGGAGGTGATCGCGGCCTATCCGTCGGCCTATGCGGTCTCGACCTACCGCATCGCCCACGTATTGTACGAGCTGGGCGCGCCGGTCGCCGCGCGCATCATGGCCGAGCACGCCAAGAGCAAGACCGGGATCGACATCCATCCCGGCGCCTCGATCGGCTGCCACTTCTTCATCGACCACGGCACCGGCGTCGTGATCGGCGAGACTGCGACGATCGGGAACCGGGTCAAGATGTATCACGGCGTGGGCCTGGTGGCGTTCTCGAACAAGCAGGGCCGCGCCGACATCGGCAAGAAGCGCCACCCGACGGTCGAGGACGACGTCACCATCTACGCGAACGCGACCATCCTCGGCGGCACGACCGTGATCGGCGAAGGCTCGGTGATCGGCGGCAACGTCTGGTTGCACGAGTCGGTGCCGCCGTACTCGCGCGTGTCGATCGAGCCGCCGCAGCTCAACGTGAGCAACAAGCAGCTGGACAGCGAGTCGGGATCCATTGATCCCGACTACCAGATCTAGGTCGGCTTCTTCGCGGCGAGCGCCTCCAGGCCGTAGACCAGCGCCAGCGACCGGTAGGGTTTCCAGCGGTCGGCGAAGGCGCGCACGTCGGACTCGGTCGGGCGCTTCTTCGCGGACAGCCAGTCGGGCGCCAGGCGCTTCAGCACCGCGAGGTCGCCGGCAGGGAAGATGTCGAGCCGGCCGAGGCCGCGGATCAGCACGACCTCGGCGGTCCAGCGGCCGATGCCCTTCCAGCGCGACAGCTCGGCGATCGCTTCCTCGTCGGAGAGCGGCGCGAGCGTCGCCTCGTCGAGCTCACCCTTGGCGCACGCGCGCGCCAGCCGCGCGATCGCGCCGGCCTTGGCGGCCGAGAGCCGGAATCCGCGCAGGGTCGTCTCGCTCTCGCGCGCGAGGCGCTCTGCGGTCGGGAACGCGCGCCAGTCGCGCCCCGCGAAAACGCGGCTCGCGCCGAACGCGCGCACCAGCTCGGCGCGGATCGAGTAGGCGAAGCGCAGGTTCACCTGCTGCGTCAGCACCGCGTTGACCAGCGCTTCGAAGAGGTCGTAGCTGCCGGCCACGCGCAGACCGCGGTGCGCGCGGAGCGACGCGGCGAGCAGCGGGTCGCGCGCGTGCGCGCGCTGGAACCGACGCAGGTCGGCGCCCGCGCCGAGCACCCGCTCGAGCAGCCGCCGCGCCGCGGCATGAGCCGTCGGCTCGTCCGCTGCGCCGTCGATCGACACGCGCAGCCGCGCGCGGTTCGGCGGTCCTTCCTGAGTCACGCGCAGCAGCGCCAGCCCCGCGCCCGCATGGACCAGCCGCGCGTAGGAGTCGTTCTCGACCACACTCACCGAATCGGAGAGCCGCGCGAAGCGCGCCGTCGTCGCGCGCAGCGAGAACGCGCCGCGCGGTGCGAACACGAGCTCGTGCACGGCTAGGTTCGCAGCGCGAGCTCGACCGGGCAGTGGTCGGAGCCGCGCACGTGGGTCTGGTGCCGCACGCGCGCGATCCGGTCGACGAGCTCGGGGTTCGCGGTGAAGTAGTCGAGTCGCCAGCCGACGTTCCGCTCGCGCACGCCGGGGCGGTAGCTCCACCAGGTGTACTGGCCGGCCCGGTCGTCGTGACGCCGGAAAGTGTCGACCCAGCCGTGCCGGCCGAGGAAGCGATCCATCCAGGCGCGCTCCTCCGGCAGGAAGCCGGCGCACTTCGCGTTCGCGCGCGGGTTGGCGAGGTCGATCGCGCGGTGCGAGATGTTGTAGTCGCCGCACAAGAGCACGTGCTTGCCCGCGCGCCGGTAGCGGTTCACCACGCGCAGCAGCGCCGCGCAGAAGTCGAGCTTGAAGCCCAGCCGCGCGTGGTCGCGCTGGCTGTTCGGGAAGTAGGCGTTCACCAGCACGAAGTCCGGGAACTCGAGCCGCAGCACGCGGCCCTCCGCGTCGAACTCCGGCACGCCGAGCCCCGGCACCACCGCGAGCGGCTCCGCGCGCGTGAAGGTCGCGACGCCGCTGTAGCCCGGCCGCTCGGCCGGATTCCAGAAGGCGTGGTAGCGGCGCGGATTGCGCAGCTCGTCGGGCAGCTCCTCGGGCCGGACCTTGATCTCCTGCACGCACACGGCGAAGGCGCGCTCGCGCGCGAACCAGTCGAGGAAGCCCGCGCGGTGGGCGGCGCGCAGGCCGTTCACGTTCCAGGAGAGGAGCTTCACGCGCGCGATATTGAGTTTGGGCTCGGGAGCGCGCAACTCGGGGGTGGCGCGCGTCCTACGCAAATCTCGCGCGGGGCCGATCAGCAGCAGATCATGTGGAAGGTCGTGGCCCTCGTGCTCGCGCTGCTCGTGCTCGGGCACTTCGCCGTGCGCTACCTGCGCGTGAACCCGCTCGGGCCGGTCGTCGAGGGGAACCAGGTCGTCGTCACCACGCAGGAGCACGAGCTGCGCTACCGGCGAAGCGGCCCGGTCGTGGGCACGTACTTCGTCTCCGCCGCCGAGACCCGCGACTTCGGCGAGGAGCCCGTGAACGCGATGCTGTGGGTGATCGACGCCGAGACGGCGCGCGGCTACATGCACGACTATCCCGACTTCCATCTGTACGGCTCCGACGCCGGCGAGCGGCTGCGCAACGTGGCCGCTCCGCTCGCGGTCGTCGCGGCGACCTCCGCGACCTACAGCGACCTGGTGCGGCTCCTGGACCAGCACGAGTCGCGCGCCGGCGGCCACGGCGAGCGGCTCTGTGTCCGGATCACGGGCACCGCTCTGTCGCCCGACTCCGCGGTCTCGCTGGACAGCGGCCGCGATGACCCCGCCGCGGCGAAGCGCTTGCTCGGCGATGCGCCGGTCGTGTTCGCCGAGGCGCTCGAGCTCGCCGACTGCGCGAATCTGCTGGCCGCCCGCTAGTCCCGACGCACCGAGCGCAGCGCCGCCACGCTCGAGGTGGTCGAGACCGCGTACGGCACGAACAGGGTCAGGAAGATCCTCAACACGCGGACGCCGTCGACGTCCCCGCGCAGCAGCGCCTCTCCGTGGTTGATCGCGGTCAGGATGGCGCCGACGATCGCCATCGTGCGCAGCGCGCGGCGCACCACCGCGGGGTCGCACGCCAGCCGCAGCCACTCCGACATGGAGCGGGATCGTATCAGTGCTTGGGCCGCAGGTCCCCGAGCCGGCGCTCGAGCAGCGGGCGCACGCGCGCGGCGCGCGCCTCCTTGATCTCCTCGTAGCCGCGGATCTCGCCCGCCAGCCCGGCGATCGCGACCACTTCGTCGCGGTTCTCGCCCGAGAGCGCGGCGCACGCGCGTTCGAGCACGTCTTCGTACCAGACCGCGAGCTCGCGCTCGAGGCGGCGCACGCGGCTCCAGCCGAACGGGTCGAACGGAGTGCCGCGCAGCCGGCGCAGCGCGGCGAGCGCGCGCAGCAGGGGCTCGACCCCCGAGTCGAGCGCGAGCTTCTTCTTCAGCCCGAGCGCGCGCAGCAGCGGCGGGTGCAGGTGATAGCGCACGCGCGGCTCGCTCCGGCTGTGGCGCCGCAGCCAGCGCCGGTGCGGCCCGCGCAGGAGCAGGCGCGCGACCTCGTACTCGTCCTTGTAGGCGAGCGCGCGGTACAGCTCGCGCGCCGCCACCTCCGTGAGCGCGGGCGAGTCGGCGGCCACGGCTGCCTCGGCGTTCGCGACGGCGGCGATCCGCGCGCAGTAGCGCTCGGCGAGGCGGCGGCCCTGGTAGTCGATCAGGTCGGCGGCGAAGCCGGCGATCCGCTGGATCGCCGCGTCCGAGACCTTGGAGTCCCGGAAGCGGCCGAGCGCCTCGTGCACCGCCGCGAATGACGAGCCGAGCGCGCGCGCCGCGTGCTCGAGCGCGTCCTCGTCGCCGATCGCGGGCGGGGTCGCGTCGGCCGCGAGCTCGGCGGCGAGCTTCGGCTCGGCCGCCGCCGCGCGGCCCAGCGCGAACGCGCGCAGGTTGGTCTCGACCGCGACTCCGTTCTCGGCGATCGCGCGCTCGAGCGCCCGAGCCGACAGCGGCAGGAGCCCCCGCTGCCACGCGAAGCCCAGCAGCACCAGGTTCGCGGCGAGCGGCTGCATCAGCGCCGCGTCGGCCAGCAGCTCCGCCGGGAGCAGGGCGAGCGAACGGGTCGCGGCGTGCAGCGGCTCGAGCAGGTCGTCGAGAGCCGGCGGCGCGAAGCCGGGAGTGGTCACGTCGGCGCCCGTCGGCACGTACAGCGAGTGCGCCACCGCGTGCGTGCGGGTCGGGTCGAGCGCGCGCAGCGCCTCGCGGTCGCCGGCGCCGAGCGGATCGAAGGCGATCAGCACGTTCGCGCGGCCCGGCTCGACCCGCGCGCCGCCGCAGATCGGCTCCGACGAGAGCACGCAGTGCGACACGACCTTGCCGCCGCGCTGCGCGAGCCCGGTCTGATCGAGATGAGCCGCGTAGAGGCCGTCGTGCTCGGCCGCGCGCACGAGCAGGGCGTCGATCGTGACGACGCCGGTGCTGCCGATCCCGACGAGCAGGATCTCGAGGCGCTCGCCGTCCCAGTCGAGCGCGGGCGGCTCGGGCAAGGGCGCGGTGAGCCGCGCCTCGAACGGCGCCGGCTCGCGGCGCGGTGCCTCCACCGACATGAACGCGGGGCAGTCGCCGTCGAGGCAGGCGCGGTCGTCGCTGCACGAGCTCTCGTGCAGGCGCGTCTTGCGGCCGAGCGGCGTCGCGACCGGGCGCAGCGAGACGCACGCGGACTTCACGCCGCAGTCGCCGCAGCCCTCGCAGACGTCCTCGTTGATCAGGATGCGCTCGCGCGAGCGCGCCCGCACGCCGCGCCGCTCGAGCCGCTGCTTCTCGTTCGCGCACAGCTCGTCCCAGATCATCGCGGTCACGCCGGGCTCGGCGCGCAGCTCGCGCATCGCGGCGTCCCAGTCGGCCCTCTCCACCAGCCGCACCCGCTCGTCGCGCAGCGCGAGGTCCGCGAGCTCGCGGTCGGCGCTCATCGCGACCACGCGGCGCACGCCGTCCGAGAGCAGGTCGCGCGCCAGCTCGCGCAGCGGCTTGGCGCCGATCGCCGCCTGGCCGCCCGTCATCGCGACCACGCCGTTCCACAGGATCTTGAAGGTGATCGGCACGTCCGCCTCGACGCAGGCGCGCACCGCGAGCCGGCCCGAGTGGAAGTAGGTCCCGTCGCCCAGGTTCTGGAACAGGTGACCCGCGTCGGTGTAGGGCGCGAGGCCGATCCAATGAGCGCCCTCGCAGCCCATCGCCCCGATGAAGCGGACCGCGCGCTCGGGCATCTGCAGCGCCATCGTGTGGCAGCCGATCCCGCCCCCCGCGAGCGAGCCGTCGGGAACGCGGGTCGACGCGGAGTGCGGACAGCCGCTGCAGAAGTGCGGCGCGCGGGCGGGCGGTTTGGCAACGACAGCGCGCGCGAGCGCGGCCTCGAGCGGTCCGAGCCTCGCCGCGATTCCCGGCGCGCCCAGCCGCTCCGCCAGGTACGCCCCGAGATCCTCCGCGAGCGTCGCCGCGGTGAGCTCCGCGCGCCGCGCGAGCCAGTGCTCACCCCCGGCGTCGCGTCCGCCGACGATCTCCGGTCTGGCGTCGGTGTCGTACAGCGCCGCCCGCACCTGCTCCTCGAGGTAGCCGCGGCGCGAATCGACGACGACGAGGTGCTCGAGACCGTCGGCGAACTCGCGCAGCCGCCCGGGCTCGAGCGGCCAGACGAGCTCGATCTTCATGAGCCGGACGCCGAGCCGCGCTCGCGCGGGCTCGTCCAGCCCGAGCAGCTCGAGCGCGCGCTCGAGCTCGCGGTAGAACGAGCCGGCCGCGACCAGCCCGACGCGATCGTTGGGGTGGCGCGAGGTGATCGGGTTCAGCCCGTTCGCGGCCGCGAACTGGCGCACCGCCTCGAGCCGCCCGAACACGAGCTCCTCCTCGAGCCGCAGCACGTTCGGCGGCAGGAGCGCCGGGTCGAAGCGCGCCGCGAAGCGCGCGCCCCCCACCGCGAACTCGGGGCGCTCGAAGCTCGCCGCCAAGCCGTCGAGGTCGAAGATCCGGCCGGCGTCGGCGACATCGGCGACCACGCGCATGCCGGTCCAGATCCCCGCGTAGCGCGACAGCTCGAATGCGGCGAGCCCGAGCCGGACGACGTCCGCCGGATCGGCCGGCGAGAACAGCGGAATGTAAGCGTGCGCGAAGGCGTGCTCGCTGTGACTGGGCAGCGACGAGCTCTTCGCGAACGGGTCGTCGCCGACCACCGCGAGCGCGCCGCCCAGCCGCGCGCTGCCGACGAAGTTCGCGTGGCGGAGCGCGTCGAGCGCCCGATCGAGCCCCGGCGCCTTCGCGAAGAAGATGCCGAGCGCGCCGTCCCAGCTCGCGTGTGGAAACACCTCGAGGAGCTGCGTGCCCGCCACCGCGCTCGCGGCCAGCTCCTCGTTGAGACCCGGCGAGAAGCGCACGTGCGAGCGCTCGAGCAGCGGCGCCAGGCTGCGCAGCAGCTGGTCGAAGCCCGCCAGCGGCGAGCCCGGGTAGCCGGAGAACAGCGCCCCGATCCTTCGGCCCGCGCGCGTGTCGCGGCGCAGCTGCTCGAGCACCATCCGGACCAGCGCCTGCAGCCCGGTCAGGTGGACCCGACCCCGCTCGCGCGTGTACCGCTCCCAGAGCGCGGGATCCGCGGCGCGTGCGTCGCTCATGTCCCCCGATCGGAGCGACTACGGGGGTGCTTGAGGCGAAGTTGCGGTTCTTAGTGGGCCCGTCGCGGCAGAGCCACGCCACCCCACTCCGCTCGGCTTCGCCTCGCTGCGCGCTGGGCTTGCGCTGGCGCGCGCGTCACTTGCCGGCGAGAGGGGCGACGACCTTTTCGGCGAACGCCTCGACCGCGGCGTGGTCGCGGGCCTGGATCACGATGTACGAGAATCCGTAGCGCTCGCGCCGCTTCTCGAGTCCGTCGCGGATCTCGGCCGCCGAGCCGGTCAGGAACATCGGCGAGTCGGCGATCTGCTCGGGGGTCATGCCGGTGTTCGCACCCAGCGCCGTGCGCAGGCCCTTGGGGTCGTCCACGATCGCGACGACGAAAGTCAGCGAGTTGATCTCGAGGTCCGCGAAGCGCCGGCCCGCAGCCTCGGCGCCCTCGCGCAGCCAGCCCAGCTTCTCGTCGAGCTTCTCCGGCGCGAGGTCGGCGGCGGTGCGCGGCGTGACCTTGCCCTCGACCAGGCTCGGGTTGATGCCGACGATGTCCGCGTGCCGGCCTGCGAGCCGCAGGATGCGCGGCCCGCCGCCGCCGATCAGGATCTTCGGTGGCGCGGTTCCGCCTTCCACGGCGCGCGCGATGTTCGTCACTTTGTAGTGTTTGCCGGCGAACGTGGTCCGCTCGTTCGTCCACATGCTCTTGATGATCTGCAGCGCCTCGTCCAGCCGCGAGATGCGCGTGCCCGGCGAGTCGTACGTCATGCCGGCCTCGTCGTAGTCGGTCTGCATCCAGCCCGCGCCGATCCCGAACTCGTGGCGCCCGCCCGAGAGGTACTGGATGGTCGCCGCGCCCTTGGCGTGGACCACCGGGTGGCGGTAGTCGACGTCGTACACGAGCGAGCCGACGTGGAGCCGCGTCGTGACGGCCGCGGCCGCCGCGAGCAGAGCCGTCGGGTCCCACTGCGGGCCGAAGTGGTCGGGACAGAACACGGTCGAGTAGCCCAGCCGCTCGTACGCGCGCACGCGCTCGGGCCAGGAGTCTTTGGGCAGGTTCGCGATCTGCACGGCGAAGCGGAAGGGGTTCGGCATGGCGCGATCTTACACTACGATCCACGCCCATGATCGACACGATCCACGCGGTGCAGACGCCGGAGGGCGTCGACCTCGCGCTTCGCGTGGCGGGGCCGGTGCCGCGGGCGCTCGCGTGGGCGGTCGACCTGGGCCTGCAGGGTTTCGGCTTGATCGGCGCGCAGATCGCGATCGGGTCGAGCCTGGGCGGCAGCGGTTTCGCCGTCGGACTGGACCTGATCGTCGCCTTCCTGGTGGTCTGGTTCTACCCCGTGCTCTTCGAAGTGCTCGGCCACGGCCAGACACCGGGCAAGCGCATGCTCCGCATCCGCGTCGTCCAGGAGAACGGAACTCCGGTCGGCTGGTCGGCGTCGGTCCTGCGGAACTTCCTCCTGGTCGCCGACTTTCTCCCGTTTCTGTATCTCGCCGGCCTGATCTCGATGTGTGTCGACCACAGCTTCCGGCGGCTCGGCGATCTGGCCGCAGGCACGCTCGTGATCCACGCCGACGAGCAGCGCGGCGCCTGGCGCGCGGGCCGGGTGGCGGCGGCGGTCGGGCCCGCGGCGCCGCCCTCGCTTGCGCTCACCTTGGAAGAGCAGGGCGCAGTGATCGCGTTCGCGGAGCGCGAGCCGCTCCTCTCGCGCGAGCGCGCCGACGAGCTGGCCGGGCTCGCCGACGTGCTGGCGAACGGCGACGAGCCGCGCGCGCGCCTGCTCGCGATCGCCGCCTGGCTGCTCGGGCGCAGCGCATGAAGCTGGCGGTCTTCGAAGGACGCGGACGGCCCCGCTGGACCCGCCTGGCCGAGCTCCTGACCGCGCTCGAGAGCGGCAAGCCGGGCGAGGCGCGCGTCGACGAGCTGCCGGCGCTCTACCGGCACGTCTGCAACGATCTCGCGCTCGCGCGCGAGCGCGAGCTGTCGAGCGCCCTGGTCGCCGAGCTGAACGAGCTGGCGCTGCGCGGGCACCGGCTCCTGTATCAGGCGCGCACCGGGCAGTGGCGACAGCTGGGCGCGTTTCTCGGGCGCGACTTTCCGCGCGCGGTGCGCCGCGAGTGGCGTCTCTTGCTGCTCTGCCACGTGCTCTTCTACGGGCTTGCGATCGGGATCGGCGGAATCGCATACCGCACGCCCGACCTGATCTACAGCTTCATGGACGAGGCGTCGGTGCAGAACCTCGAGAAGATGTACGACCCCGACGACGGAGGCGCGACCGAGGAGCGCGGCGCCGACGAGGACGCGAAGATGTTCGGCTTCTACATCTGGAACAACGTCTCGATCGCGTTCCGGACCTTCGCGAGCGGGCTCGCGTTCGGAGTCGGCACGCTTCTGTCGCTCGTCTACAACGCCTTCACGCTCGGGCTCGTCTCGGCTCACCTGATCCGGGTCGGCTCCGCGGAGACCTTCTTCCAGTTCGTGATCGCGCACAGCGCCTTCGAGCTGACCGCGATGCTCCTCGCCGGCGTCGCCGGCATGCGGCTCGGGCTCGCGCTGGTCGCGCCCGGCGCGCGCACCCGGCTGGCCGCGCTGCGCGACGCCGCGCAGCGGAGTCTTCCGATCCTGGCCGGCGCCGGGCTCATGCTGGTGGTGGCGGCGGGCCTCGAGGCGTTCTGGTCGCCGCGGATCCTGCCGGTGCCGGCGAAGTTCGGCGCCGGCGCCGCGTCGTGGGCCGCGGTCGCGGGTTGGCTCTCACTCTCGGGACGTGTGAGTGGAGACTGAGCGGATCGCGGTCGCGGTGCGTCCGCGCGAGGGCTACGAGGCGGTCGACCTCGGCTTCCAGCTCGCGCGCGCCTGCTGGATCTCGCTGTTCGGCGCTCACGCCGCCGTCGTGATCCCGCTCTCGGTCGCCGTGTTCCTGGCGCTGCGGAACCACGTCTACGTCGCACTCGCGATCGTCTGGTGGCTGAAGCCGCTGTACGATCGAGTCGCGCTCTCGGTGCTCTCGGCCGCGCTCCTGGGGCGCACGCCGGGAATCCTCGAGACTCTGGCAGGCCTGCCGCGCCTGGTCTTCGCGACGGGTCTCGTCTCGTCGCTCACCTGGCTGCGGCTCTCGCCCATGCGCGCGTTCGCGGCGCCGGTCCTGCAGCTCGAGGGGCTGCGCGGGGGCGCCCGCACGCGCCGCGCGCGCGTGCTCGGCGGGCGCCAGTCGAACGCCGCGCTCGGGCTCTTCTTCGCCTGCGTCCACTTCGAGCTGGTGATCTTGTTCGCGGGGCTCCAGCTCGCGGTGACCTTCATTCCCGGCGACACGTTCTCGGAGTTCTGGACGGAGTCGCTGTCGGACCCCGGCTCCGGGCTCGTGGCGATCGAGGCCGCGCTCTACGTGCTGGCCGTCTGCGCGATCGAGCCGCTCTACGTCGCGGGCGGCTTCGCGCTCTACATCAACCGCCGGGTGTGGCTCGAGGGCTGGGACGTCGAGCTCGCGTTCCGGCGGCTGCAGCGGCGGGTGCGCGCGGTGGCTGCGCTCGCCGGCGTCGCGCTGGCGCTCGCGCTCGCCGCGCCCGCCCCGGCGCACGCGGCGCCCGAGCCGCCCCCGCGCTGTCCGGTGGACCGGGCCGAGGACGCCAAGGCGTGCATCGACGCGGTGCTGGCCGAGCCCGAGTTCGAGACGCGGGAGAAGGTCGAGTACTGGGGACTCAAGAGCTCCGACCCAGAGGAGGGCGCGGAGAGCTTTCTCGGCGAATTCGGCATGTGGCTCGCGCGCGGATTCGCCGAGCTCGTCCGGGTCGGCGCCTGGGCGCTGCTCGCGCTGGCCGCGGTCGTGCTCGCGGTGCTGATCCTGCGCGCGCTGCGCACCCGGCGCGCACACTCGCCGGTGCCGGAGTCCGAGCCGAGCGCGCTGCGCCGCGGGCTCGACCTGCGTCCCGAGTCGCTGCCCGACGACGTCGTTGCCGCTGCCCGCGCGCGCTTCGCCGCCGGCGACCCGACCGGTGCGCTGTCGCTGCTCTATCGCGGCTCGCTGGTCCAGCTGGCCAAGCGCTTCGAGCTGCGCCTGCCCGCGAGCGCGACCGAAGGCGAGTGCGAGGCGCTCGCGCGCGGCGCGCTCGACGGCGCGCTCGCAAAGGACTTCGCCGCGCTCGCGCGCGCCTGGCTCTATTGCGCCTACGCGCACCGGCCGCCCGGGCCGCCGGAGTTCGACGAGCTCTGCGCGCGCTGGTCGAGCGGGCTCGGAGCGCCGGCGTGAACCGAACGGGGGTCGCGCGCTGGATCGCGCTCGCCGCGCTGCTCGGCGGCGCGGCGTTCCTCTTCGCGAACAGCTGCGAGAAGCGCACCTTCGACCTGCCGACCGGCTATCGCGGCGAGGCTGCGCGCAACAAGTACCTCGGGGCCGAGCGGCTCCTGCAGCGCATGGGCATGCCGGCGAAGAGCTTCGCCGACGCGAGCGCGCTCGCGCGGCTGCCGTCGCCGAGCGGCACGATCGTGATTCCGACCCGCCGCCACACGCTCGGCGAGCCCACCTCCGAGCGGCTGCTGCAGTGGGTCGAGGCGGGCGGGAACCTCGTCGTCGTGACCTGGACGCTCTGGGACGATCCGGACCGCGAGCCCGATCCCATCCTCGACCCGCTGGGCCTCCACCAGCTCATGAATGCCGACGTGGATCCGAACGCGCCGCCGGCGGTCGGGACGGTCGAATTCCCCGACCGCGACACGCCGCTCCAGGCGCGCTTCGATCCGAGGTTCTACTTCGAGCTCGAGCCGGAGGCGAGCGACAAGGTCCTGATCGAGGTGGCCGACGAAAACGGCTCCCACGTCGTGACCCTGCGCCACGGCAAAGGGCTGGTCACGGCGCTCACCGACGACTATTTCCTGGCGCTGCCGACGATCGCCGAGCTCGACCACGCTGAGCTCCTGTACCGAGTCACTCGCCTGGGCGGTCACCGCGGGCCGGTCTGGATCGTGTACGGCGACGCGTTTCCGTCGCCGCTCGGGCTCGTCTTCCGCCACGGCTGGATGGTCGTCGCGGCGGCGCTGGTCTGGCTCGCGCTCTGGCTCTGGTCGGCCTCGCGCCGGTTCGGGCCGATCGCGCCCGACCCCACGCCCGCCCGCCGCGAGCTGATGGAGCACGTGCGCGCCGCCGGCCGGCTGCAGTGGCGGCGCGGAGGCGCGGGGGCGCTCCTCGACGCGACCCGCGAGGCGCTGTTCGCGCGCGCGCGGGCGCGCTACCCCGCGTTCGAATCGCTCACGCCCGCGCAGCAGGCCGCCCACCTGGCGACACGATCCGGTGTCGAGCCGGGGCGGATCGCGCAGGCGCTCGCCTTCCGCAGCTCGCCCGACCCCGGCAAGTTCGCCGGGGACGTCGCCGTTCTCGAGAAGCTCAGGAGGTCCCTATGACCGATGCCCAGCCCGCCCTGCGTCCCGACGTGGCCCGCGCCGCCGAGCTCGCGCGCTCGATTCGCGACGAGATTCGCAAGGTGCTGGTCGGCCAGGACGCCGTCGTCGATCAGGTGCTGGTCGCCTTGTTCGCGGCCGGCCACGTGCTGATCGAGGGCGTGCCCGGGCTGGGCAAGACGCTCCTGGTCCGGGCGCTGGCGCGGGCGATCTCGGGCGCGAGCGCGCGGATCCAGTTCACCCCAGACCTGATGCCGGCCGACGTCGTCGGCCACGTCATGTACGACGCGCAGTCGGGGAACATGCGGCTGCGCCGCGGGCCGGTGTTCACGAACCTCTTGCTGGCCGACGAGATCAACCGCGCTCCGGCCAAGACCCAGGCCGCGCTGCTCGAGGTCATGCAGGAGCGTCAGGTCACGCTCGAGGGCGAGTCACTGGCCGTGCCCGCGCCCTTCATGACCCTCGCGACGCAGAACCCGATCGAGCTCGAAGGCACCTATCCGCTGCCCGAGGCGCAGATCGACCGGTTCATGCTGAAGGTGCAGATCGACTACCCGAGCGCCGAGGAAGAGGTCGAGCTGGTCCGGCGGGTCGCGCAGGGCAAAGTGGGCGACTCGCTCGACGTCTCGGCGATCGTCCCCGTCGCAGACGCCGCGGGAGTGCTGGCGATCCAGGCCGCGACCGCGTCGGTGTTCGTGGACGAGCGGGTGTGCGAGTACGCCGTACGGCTCGCGCGCGCCACGCGCAGCTGGCCCGGCGTCGCGCTCGGCGCGGGTCCGCGCGGCGGTCTGGCGCTGGTGCGCGCGGCGCGCGCGCTGGCGCTGCTCTCGGGCCGCGCCTTCGTGACTCCCGACGACGTGAAGGCGATCGGGCCCGCGGCGCTGCGCCACCGCATCCATCTGGCGCCCGAGATCGAGCTCGAGGGCCAGCGCGGCGACGCGCTGCTCGACGCCATCCTCGCGCAGGTCGAGGCGCCGCGGACGTGAGCCCCGAGCGCCGGCTGCTCGCGCTCGCAGGCGCGTGGCTTCTGCTCGCACTGGCGGCCGCGTTCGAGCCGCGCGTCCTCCCCGTATGGCTCGGGGCCGGCGCCGTCGGCGGCGCTCGTCGCGCTCGTGGACGGCCTCCTGCTGCAGCGGCGCGGGCCGTTCGAAGTGGCGCGCGCGGTTCCGAGCTCGCTCGCCGTCGGCGTCGCGCAGCGCGCGGAGCTCGCGATCCAGAACCGCGACCGCCGCCCGGTCGCGCTGCAGGTCTTCGACCACTATCCGGCCAACCTCGCGATCCGCGGGCTGCCCCGCGAGCTCACGCTCGCGCCGGGGGAGCGCGCGAGCTTCGACTACGAGCTGCGCCCGCTCGCGCGCGGACGCGTGCAGTTCGGGTTCGTCGAGCTGGTCGTGCGCTCGCGGCTCGGCCTGTGGCGACGGCGCGTGATCGCCGGTGCGAAGCAGGAGGTGCGCGTCTACCCGAACTTTCGCGCCGTCGCGCGCTACGAGCTCCTCGCGGCCGAGAACCGGACCGGCGAGCTCGGCATTCGCCGGCGCCCGCGCCGCGGCGAAGGGCTCGAGTTCCACCAGCTGCGCGAGTACCGCGAGGGCGACTCGCTGCGCCAGGTCGACTGGAAGGCCACGGCGCGCCTGCGCCGGGCGGTGTCGCGCGAGTACGAGGAGGAGCGCGACCAGCAGATCGTGTTCCTGCTCGACTGCGGGCGGAAGCTGCACGCGCGCGACGAGGCGCTCTCGCACTTCGACCACGCGCTCGACGCGGTGCTCTTGCTCGCCCACGTCGCGCTGCGCCAGGGCGACGCGGTGGGGCTGTGCACCTTCAGCGGCGAGCGCCGCTTCCTGGCGCCGCGCAAGGGCACCGCTCAGCTGAAGCGCGTCCTGAACGCCGTGTACGACCTCGAGTCGAGCGCGCGCGCGTCGGACTATTCGGCGGCCGCACAGGCGCTGGCGAAATCGCTCCACAAGCGGGCGCTGGTGGTCGTCGTCTCGAACCTGCGCGACGAGGACCACGAAGAGCTGCTCGCGGCCGCGCGCCTGCTCGGCCGGCGCCACCTGGTGTTGGTCGCCAGCATGAAGGAGCGCGCGCTGGCGCAGGCGCTCGCCGCGCCGGTGCGCGACCTGGACTCCGCGCTCACCAACGCCGCGACCCACCAGTACCTGCTGGCGCGCCGGCTAGCCCACGAGCGCCTGCGCAAGGCGGGCGTGCTGGCGCTGGATGCCGAGCCGCAGCAGCTCGCCATCGCGCTGGTGAACGGCTATCTGGACGTGAAGAGAGCTGGCGTCCTCTGAATCTCTTCGAGCTGTGCCATGAACAGGGAGACGGTGGAGCGCGAGGCCGCCCTCGCGCGGAGCCCGCAAGCGAAGCGAAGCGGAGCGCGCAGCGAGGCGCAGCCGAGCGAAGTCGATCGGGCGTGCTCTAGTCGACGATCGTGATCGCCTGGCGCGGGCAGAGGCGGACGGCTGCCTCGACTTTGCGCCGCAGCGACTCCGGCGGGCTCTCGAGCAGGATGTGCAGGTTGTCGTTCTCGTCGACCTTGAACACCTCGGGCGCCTGGTCCACGCAAACGGCGTTTGCCTCGCACAAGTCGAAGTCGACGACCACCTTCATCGAAGATTCCCCCGGAAGTTGCGGCTCGCTTAGCCTATCACGGCGCGCGCGTAAGCTGCCGGCTCAAGAGCTGGCCGGGACGCGACGAAGAGGCGGACGAGGAGACCCCCTTGTTCACTCGAGTCCGCATCCGTGCCGCGCTGTGCCTGGCGCTGGCCCTGGCGAACTCGGGCCCGGCGCAGGCCGACTCGCGCGCGTACCGCTGGCTCGACGAGAACGGCCAAGTACACATCACTGCGACGCCGCCCCCCGAGGGCGCGCGGCCGGCGCCCCCGCCGGGAGCAGCCCCGCAGTCGTTTGGAACGCAGGTCGAGGTCGAGACCGAGACGCAACCAGCGGCCCGCGAGGAGCCGCCCCAGGCGCCGCCCGTTCCGCCCGTGCCGCCGGCTGCGCGAGCCGCGGATCGCGACGAGGACCCGTGCGCTGCGCACAGCGCCGAGATCGCAGCCTGGCTCGCCGCCGAGCGCAAGCTGCCGGCGCTCGAGGCGGCGATCGAGCGGATCGAGGCGGACCCGGTCCAGGCGTCGGCGACGGAGACCTGCCCGCGCTACAGCCCGTGCACGTACAGCTCGTTCACCCGCGAGGAAGCGCTGCGGCGCGCGAACGAAGAGCTGCGCCAGGCCGAGGAGAAGGTGGCGGACGCCGAAGCGCGGGCTCACCAGACGGGAACTCCGGACCGCTGTCTCGTCGATCCGAACGACTGATTGCCCCCGCCACGCGCAGCAACACGGCGAGATTCAGCGCCACGACGAAGAGCTGGCTCGCCATCCCCGCGACGAGGTCCAGCGCACCGGGCAAGGGCGGGCTGCCCATGACCGCGAGTCAGGCCGAGGCAAAGCCGACGACGAGCGCCGGCCGGCCGCGAATCTCGCTCGCCAAGAGCGTCAGGAGCCACAGGCTCGGCACCACCACGTAGGCCGAAGGCGCCACCGGACTCCGCAGCGCAGCGAGGTTCAAGAGCGCGAGCCAGACCAGGAGCTTCGCTTGTCGCGTCTCGACGTCGCGCGGGCGCCAGGCGAGCCAGGCCAGGAGCGCTCGAGCCCACCGGGCTGCCCCGCCATGGGCGGCAGGCTATCACTGCGACTCACCTGCGCGCAGTGGGCACTCGCCGGGGAAAACCGCTATTCGATTCGACCGTGCAGGAACGCGAGAAGCGGATCGTGGCGACTGCGGTCGCGCTCGCCGAAGAGGGCGGCTTCGAGGCCGTGCGCCTGCGCGACGTGGCCGCGCACGCGGGGGTCGCCCTCGGCACGCTGTACCGCCACTTCAGGGGCAAGGACGACCTGCTCGTCGCGGCGCTCGCGAGCGAGGCCGAAGCGCTGGCCGCGCGCATGGCCAAGTCGCCCGCCGCAGGCGACACCGCTCTCGAGCGGGTGTGCGACTACTTCGCCGCGGCGACCCGCACGCTCTGCCGCAAGCCCAAGCTCGCGCGCGCCGTGCTGCGCGCGGCGAGCTCCGACGACCCCGAGCTCGCGGGCAAGATCCGCGCCTTCCACGTCGTCGCCGGGAACATGCTGATCGGCGCGCTGCGCGGCGACCCCGCTGCGACGCTCGCCGACGCGGGCGACGTCGAGGTGCGGATCTGCACGGCGCTGCAGCAGGTCTGGTTCGCGGCGATGATCGGCTGGATGAGCGGCCTGCACAAACAGCAGGAAGTCGTCGAGCAGGTCCGCAACGCCGCGAGCCTGATCGACTTCGCGCGGATCTCTTCCGACTGACTACGCTCGCCTAGCGGCTCGCTGCGCGCGCCGTTGGCGCTTGCGACCTCGCTCGGGGCGGCCCTCGCTCGGCCCTAGCCCTTCAGCGCGCGCGCCATCCGCTCCAGGATCTCGGTCAGGATCGCGCGCGAGGTCGCGTAGTTCAGCCGCACGAAGCGCTCGCCGCCCGGGCCGAACCTGCGCCCGTCGCTCGGCGCCACGCGCGCGCGCTCGAGGAAGAAGTCGAAGGGCGCCAGGCCCGCGGTGTCGAGCTCGGCGCAGTCGAGCCAGGCGAGATAGAGCGACTCGCCCATCTGGTGGCCCATGCGCGGGATCCGGGTGCGCACGAACTCGGCGAGGAAGCGGCGGTTCCCGTCGAGATACGCCATGACGTCATCGAGCCACGGCTGGCACGACGTCCAGGCGATCTCGGTGGCGCCGAGCCCGAAGGTACCGAGCCCGCCGCGCACGTGGCTCGGCACCGACTTGAAGCGGCGCAGCATCTCCGCGCTGCCGAAGGCGGCGACCGCGCAGCGCAGCCCCGCGAT
Source organism: uncultured delta proteobacterium (assembly GCA_963707945.1). Classification (GTDB taxonomy): domain Bacteria; phylum Myxococcota_A; class UBA9160; order SZUA-336; family SZUA-336; genus VGRW01. The sequence continues at coordinate 1,962,715 of CAVPRM010000002.1, read as the reverse complement.
GTTGTAGCCCTTGGTCGCGGAGGTGAGCGTGAGCGTGCGCGCCTCGACCTCGGGACCGAGCGACGCGAACGGAACGTGGCGGTGGCCGGGGTAGACGAGCTCCCACTGGATCTCGTCCGAGATCACGAGCAGGTCCCGCTCGAGCGCGACCTGCGCGATCCCTTCCAGCTCGGCGCGCGTGAACACGCGCCCGGTGGGGTTCTGCGGGTTGCAGAGCAGGAGCACGCGCGTGCCCGCGTCGCAGACCTGGCGGAGCCCGTCGAGGTCGAGCTCGTACCCCCGCGGTCCGCGCAGCAGCGGGTTGTTCAGCTGGCGCCGGCCGGTGTCGCGAACCGCGTCGAAGAACGGCGGGTAGACGGGCGGCTGCAGCACGACGCCCGCGCCGGGCTCGCAGAGTGTCTGCAGCGCGATGTAGATGCCCTGCACGACGTCGGTCAGCACGACGACCCGCTTGGGATCGATCGTGTAGCCGCAGCGCTCGTGCATGCGCTTGGCGAACACGGTGGGCAGGGCGGACGGGGTCGGATTCTGCGGGTAGCCCACGTCGTGCAGGCGCACGGCCTCGGCCAGGTAGCGCGCGATCGGCTCCGCGACGGGGAAGTCCATGTCGGCGACCCACGCGGGCAGCACGTCGGGCGGATAGTCCTGCCACTTCTCGCCGCGGCGGCGGCGCAGATCGGCGATGTCGAGGTCGTCGAAGCTCACGCCGGCGATTCTAACGGGACGCGCTCGCGTTGGCCGCTGCGCAGCCAGATCAGCTCGGCGGCGGGAGCCAGCTCGTTCGGGAAGAGGCGCGCCACGCCGCGCGCGTAGATGGCGAGCTGCCGCCGGTAGCGCTCGCGGTCGGCGCGGTCAGGCGCGGCGTCGGACTTGTAGTCGGCGACCACCAGCCGGCCGTCCGCGGGATCGCGGTAGAGGAGATCGATCGTGCCGTTCCAGCGCGTGCCGTCGGGATCCTCGAGCAGGAGCGGCAGCTCGCGACCCAGGACCTCGAGCTTGCCGAGCGCGGCCGGCAATCCGCTCGAGAGCAGCGCGTCGAGCGCCGGACCCGCCTGCGCCACGACCTCCTCCTCCGACACCGAAGCGAGTCGCGCCGCCCGAGTCGCGGCGGAGCGGAGCAGCGCGCGCGCGGTGTTCGGGTTGCGGAAGCTCCAGCGCTCGAGCACGTCGTGCAGAGCGGTGCCCGCGGCGCGCGCGAGCTCGCGCGCGTGGTGCGCTCGCGCCGGCAGTGACTCGTCGGTGTCGCCGTCGGGGCTCGCGTGCTCCTCGTCGGATTCGGAGAGGCCGGACGGCCGCGCGAGCGGCGGACGCGCGGCGGCGCGCGCGTGCTCGGCCGCGCTTGCGGCGCGGTCGAGCGCCTCGAGCGGGCTCGCGTCTCGTCGCGCGTTCGCCGGAGCCCGGGCCGGCTCGGCTTCCGCGATCGCGCGCCGCACGAGCTGCGGGTCCTCCCACTCGCCGAGCAGCGAGGCAAAGGTGTCCGGACCGCTGCCGCGGCTCCGTTCCGCGGCCGCGAACACCAGGCACTCGCGCGCGCGCGTGGCGCCCACGTAGAGCAGCCGGCGCAGCTCGGCGTCGGCGTGGACCTTGTTCAGCCGCTCGTATTCGAGCCAGCTCGACGAGAGCGCGCCGCGCGTCTGCAGCGCCAGCGCGCGCTGCTCGCGCGAGAAGCGCGCCTGCACGCCCCACGCGTCGCCGAAGCTCGGCGGCGCGCCGCGCGCCAGGTCGGGCAGGACGACCGTGTGGAACTCGAGCCCCTTTGCGCCGTGGATCGAGAGCACGCGCACGGCGTCGGCGTCGGGCACGGGCTCCTCGGCCGCGCGGCGCTGCTCCTCGCCTTCGAGCGTCGTCACCAGCTCGGCGAGCCCGCGCTCGGGACCGGCCGCCGCGCGCGCGACCAGGCGGTCGAGCAGAGCGGACTGGTCGAGCAGGCGCCGCTGGCCGTCGCGCGCGGACGCGTGCAGCGCGAGCATCGGCGTCTCGTCGCGCAGCGCCGCCAGCACGTCGGCGAGAGGCTCGCAGAGCGTCCGCGCGTGCCAGTGCGCCAGCAGGGCGAAGGCGCGCGCCAGGTTCGGCGTCCGTCTCGCGTCCACGGATTGCGCGGCGGTGTACAGCCAGCGACCGCCGCCCTGCGACGCGAAGCGCGCGAGCTCTGCGTCGGGAACGCCGCCGAGCGGCGAGCGCAGCACGCCGAGCACCGCGGGTGCGTCGGCTGGGTTCGCGAGCGCGCGCAAGAGCGACATGAGCTGCTGCAGCGCCGGCTCCTTCTCGGGATCCTCGGCGCGTCCCACCCAGACGGGCACCCCGCGCTGCTGCAGCGCGCGAACGTAGACGTGCACGTCGGTCAACGCGCGGAGCAGGAGGGCCGTGTCTCCGAAGCGGCGCCGGCCGGCGCCGACCTCGCGCGCGATCCAGCCCGCGATGGCCTCCGCCTCGAGCATGCGCGCGTCGCCCGCGGCCGCCGCAGCGCCGATGCTCCACAGCTCGAGCCGCGGCTCGCCCGCGGGCTCGCGCGCTGCGGCGAGGCCGTCGTACCCGACGTAGGCGCCCGGCGCCGACTCGCGCGGGTTCGGGTCGAGGAAGGTGCGCTGAAACAGCCGGTCGAGTGGTGCCAGGATCTCCGGCCGCGAGCGGAAGTTCTCGGTGAGCGCGATGCGCGCGCCGCCCGCGTCGAGAACCCGCTCCACCGCCGACTCGTAGGCGCCGATGTCCGCGCCGCGGAAGCGGTAGATCGCCTGCTTCGGATCGCCGACGACGAAGAGCTTTCCGGGCGGGATCGCCGCGCCGTCGGACTCGGCGGCGAGCAGGAACACGATCTCGTACTGCAGGGGGTCGGTGTCCTGGAACTCGTCGAGGAACAACACGCGATAGCGCTGGGCGAGCTCGCGGCGCACCCGCGGGTGGTTCGCGAGCAGATCGCGGCTCAGCGCGAGCAGGGCGTCGAAGGGCAGGATCCCGCGGCGCTGCGCCTCGTCGCGGACCTCGTGCGCGAACGGGCGCACGAGCGCGAGGGCCTCGCCGAGCAGCGCGTCGTCCACGGCGCGCAGCTTCTTCAGTCGGCCGAAGAGATCCTTGGTCAGGCTCTGCGCCTCGCGGTTCTTGGTCGAGGTCGGAGCGGTCCCGTCGAGGAGGCGGCAAGTTCCGTTGGTCCGCTGGTAGTCGCACCCGGAGAGGGCGAGCTGGAACGCGTCGACACCTTCGTCGCGCAGGGTCACGAGGAGCGGCCGCGCCGAGGCGAGCCAGCTCTCCGGACCCCGCGCCGGCGGGTCGGTGAAGACCGAGTCGATCGCGGCGAGCTGTGACTCGATCCAGCTCCCGAACACGACGCGCGAGCTGGGCAGCGGCGCGTCGAGCGCGCCCTCCGGCAGCGCGAATGCGGCGATCCCGCGGGCGAGCGCCGCGAGCTCGCCGAGCCAGAGCCGCTCGAGCACCCGCGCGAAGCGCTCGCTGCGCGCGCCTTCCAGCCCTTCGGGCCCGGCGAGGAAGCGCTCCCAGAGCTCGTCCACCAGCTCGGCGAGCCGCCCGCCCGTGTCCACCTGGAAATCTGGATCGACTCCCGCCTCGACGGGGAAGCGGCGCAGCAGCCGCGCGCAGAAGCCGTGAATGGTGGTGACCTCGGTCTCCGGAAGCGCGTGCAGCCGCTCCGTCGCGAGCTTCGCGATCGCCGCGCCCGTTTGGCCGCGCTCGCGCAGCCAGGCGAACGCGCGGTCGGCTTCGGCGCCGGGGGCGAGCTCGGCCGCGGGCCGATCTGCGGCCGCGTTCGCCGCCAGCCGCGCGAGCCCGGCCTCGAGGCGCTTGCGCATCTCGGCCGCCGCCTTCTCGGTGAAAGTGATCGCGACGAGCTGATCGGAGCCGAGCTCGCGCTCGACCATCTGGCACAGGATCCGCTCGACGAGGAGGCTCGTCTTGCCCGTCCCCGCGCCGGCCACCACGACGAAGTTCTCGTCGTAGCCGTGCGCCGCGCGCTCGCGCGCCTCGAGGTCGCTCATTTCGCGTTCCGGAGCGCGGTGTAGGCGCGAACCGACTCTGCGTTCTGCACGCGCGCGCGGCTGGGCGGATGCTGGATGCGACACGCGATGGCGTAGTCGCAGTACCGGCATGCCTCGTCGTGCGCGGCGATCGGGTAGAGGCCGCGCCGCAGGAGCGACGCGAGCTCGCCGAACGCTTTCTCGGACCACTCGACCAGCTCGTCGAGCGGGCGCTGGCGCTCGTCGCTGCGCAGGTCGTCGCGGTCGCGCTCCGGGCGGAGCGGCACCGTCAGCACCTCGCCGACGACGCGCGCGTCGGGCTCGAGCTGCGCCACCGCGCGGGCGTAGAGAGGAATCTGCAGCGCCAGGCCCTTCAGGATCCGGCTGCGCTCCAGCGGCTGGCCGAACTGGCGGCTCGTCTTGTAGTCGCCGACCCGGATCTCGCCGCCCAGCCGAGCGAGCCGGTCGATCGTGCCCTCGATCGCGAGGCGCTCCGGGCCGATCGCGAGCTCGGCGCGGATCGGCTCCTCGGTCCCGAGGCTCTCGATGCCGGCGGGCAGGAGCGCAGCGAGATCGCGCTGCAGGAAGTCGTCGAGGGCGAGTGCCGTGGTTCGCTCGAAGGCAGTCCAGGCCGTCGGATGTCGCTCGCGCACGCGCGTGCGCTGCGCGGCGGCAGCGTCCGCGAGCGCCCCCGGGAGAAGCGCGCGCGCCGCGGCGAGCGCCGTGTCGACGGCGACGCCCGGCCGCAGCAGGCCGCGCTCGTCGAGCGTCCGATAGATCCGCTCGAGCGCGCAGTGCACGAACTGGCCGGCCTCGTTCGGATTGAGCTCGTCGGCGCCGGGCGCGTCGAGAGAGCGCGCGCGCAGCAGCCGGTTGAACAGCGTCTGCAGCGGGCAGCGTCCGAGGTCCTGCAGCAGGGTGGGCGAGAACGCGGCGGGGAGGGCGAGCGCGTCGCCGACCTCGCCGTCGTACGGCAGCGAGCTCGCCTCGAGCGCGTCGGTTCGGATCACCAGCTCGCGGCCGGCGGCGAAGCACGCCGCGGCGTCGTCGGGCAGGCGAGCGGCGATCCGGGCTCCAGCCGAGTCGTCGCCGGCCAGCGCGGCCTGCACGAGAGCTTCGGCGGGACGCAGAACGCGCGGTCCGTCGGGCTCGAACGTCGTTGGCTCGCCGGCCAGCACATCGGTTGCACGCGCGACGAACGGGAGCGCGCGCAGGAGCGACGACGGTGTCTGGGCGCGTCCGTTCGAGTCACTCTCCGGAAACGAGATCGAGATTCCCACGCGCGCCTGCGAGAGCAAGAGCCCGAGCAAGAAGCGCTCCTCGTGCGGGGCGCGCCCGCGCAGCGGCACCGGCCGCCCGGTTCGCCTGCGAAGCTCTTCGCGCGCGGCGTCGGGGAGAAAGGGGTCCTCGGGAAGCTGGCGCGGCCACGCGCCGTGGACCATCCCGATCAGGAAGAGGTGCGAGCATGGAACGGCGCGCGCTTGAACGGCGTCGAGCACGCGCACTCCGCCCGCGTCGTCGCTGAACGGTGTCGCGCGCGGCTCGAGGAAGGCCTGGTCGAGCGCTGCGGCGAAGTCGGTGCGGCCGGGAGGGTCGGCGGCGCCCGCCGCCGCGCGAAGCGCGTCGAGGCGCGCGACCGCCGCGAGCGGGCCGCGCGCCCAGCGCGCGCCCTCGGCGCCGAGGAGCTCGCCACCGAGGTCGCCGACGACCTGCGCAGCGCCGGCGAAGTCCGGCGCGCGCGCGAGCGCGTCCGCGCCCTCGCCGAGCCGCGCGAGCAGGCGCAAGAGCGCGCCGCGGACGGGCGGCGCGGCCTTGTCCGCGCGCGCGAGGGCCGCCTGCCAGTCGGCCTTCCCGCGCACCACCGCGGCTTCACGCGCGCAGCGCTCGGCGAGTGCGGCGATCTCGCCCGCGAGCTCGCGCGGCACGCGCAGATCCGGCCCGGAGAGCCAGCGCAGGAGCGGCGCGCGCGGCAGGTCGCGCGCCAGCACGCGCCCGAGGTCGAGCCACGCGCGCTTCGCGGGCTCGCGCACCTCGGCCAGCGCGAGCGAGGACGTGAACGGAACGCCGTAGCCGCGGAAGGTCGGCTCGAGCCAGGGCGCGTAGGGCTCGAGCGAGCGCGCGACGATCTGGATCTCGTGCGGCGCCACGCCGCGCTCGATCAGCGCCAGCGCCTCGCGCGCCACAGCCTCGAGCTCCTCGCGCGGCGAGCGCGCGCGGCGCACCGACAGCACGCCCGGCGCCACGTCGCCGTCCGGATCGAGCGCAGGATCGTCGACGACCTCGGCCGGCGCGGGTGCGAACGACCAGGCCCACTCCGCGCGCAGATCTTCCGCGTAGTCGCTGCCGAAGTCGGGCTGGTGGAACTGGAACGCGCCCCGCGGCAGCGCGTCGGCGAGCGCGGCGAGGAGATCGCCGGCCGACCCCACGAGCTCCGTCGCGCCGCGCATCTCCGCGCGCGCGAAGCCGTGGCGCTCGACCCAGGCGCGCGCGCCGCCCCGCGCGAGTCGGAACAGACCGATGCGATCGAAGATCCCCTGGGTCGCCAGGCTCTCGAACGCCCATTCCAGATCGGTGTACACCTCGGCGAGATTCGCAGCCGAGCGCGGAAGCGCGCCGGGTGCGACGCCGGCGTCGCGCAGATCGCGCAGCGTCTCGGCGAGCGCGCCCGCGAAGCCGGGTCGCTCCGCGAGCTGCCGGCCGAGCTCGCCCTTGCCGCGCGCGCACGCGGCGACGAGCGCCGTCTGGCCCGCGGAGTCGAGCAGCGCGCGCACCGCCACGCCGGTCTCGGCCGCGCAGCGCTCGGCCAGCCCGCGCAAGGTGACGAACTCGCGCCCGAGCAGCGCGCGCTCCGGCGCCTCGGCGAGCGCGGCCAGCCGCCGCTCGCGCAGCACGCGCGTCGACGCAGCGATCTCGACGACGCGCTCGATGCCCCCCATCCGAGCGCGTCGTCTCAGCGGATGTCGCGGAAGAACGCGCGCACGTCGTCCACCAGAACCTTCGGCTCCTCGAGCGCCGCGAAGTGGCCGCCCGAGTCGTACACGGTGAAGCGCTTCAGGTTGAACGCCGCCTCGGCCCACTTTCGCGGCGCCTTGTAGAGCTCCTTCGGGAAGATCGCGCCGGCCGTCGGCACGGTGATCTTCTGATCCGCGGCGCCGAAGCGGCCCGCCTTCATGGTCTCGTAGTAGAGGCGCGTGGACGAGGTGATCGACTGAGTCACCCAGTAGATCATCACGTTGGTGAGGAGCTCGTCCTTCGTGAAGCGCGACTCGACGTCGCCCTTGCAGTCGCTCCAGGTCCGGAACTTCTCGACGATCCACGCCGCGAGCCCCGCGGGCGAGTCGTTCAAGCCGTAGCCCAGCGACTGGGGCTTCGTGCCCTGGATCTGCTGGTAGCCCGTCTCGTTCTTCTGGAAGTTCCCCATCTCGCCGAGCCACGCGGCCTGCTCCGGCGGAACGCCTTCCATGGGATTGGCGACGCCCGCGGGCGGGCCGGCGACGAGCATGTTCATGTGGATGCCGGCGCAGTGCGCGGGATCGACCCGGCCGATGTAGGCGGTCGCGATCGCGCCCCAGTCGCCGCCCTGAGCGCCGTAGCGCGCGTAGCCGAGCTTGGCCATCAGCGCGGCGTTGGTCTCGGCGACCTGGCTGATGTCGAAGCCGGGCTTCGTCGGCGCCTGGCTCCAGCCGTAGCCGGGCATCGAGGGGCACACGACGTGGAAGGCGTCCTCGCGCTTGCCGCCGTGCGCGACGGGGTCGGTGAGCGGCCCGAGGATCTTGTGGAACTCGAACACCGAGCCGGGCCAGCCGTGCGTGATCACGAGCGGGAACGCGTTCGGCTCCTTCGAGCGCTGGTGGATGTAGTGGATGTCGAGGTCGCGCACGCGCGTCTTGTAGTGGTCGAAGTGGTTCAGCGCGCGCTCGTGCGTGCGCCAGTCGTACTTGTCGCGCCAGTACGCGACGAGCTCGCGCAGGTACGAGAGCTCGGTGCCGTAGTTCCACTCCGCTCCGTCGAGCTGGTCGGGAAAGCGCGTGCGCGCGAGGCGGTCCTTCAAATCGTCGAGCACGCTGTCGGGCACACGGATCTCGAAGCGCTCCATCGAACTTCTCCTGTCAGCGATGTCGCGACATTCCACCATATTGACAGTGCGCATGCGCGGGCGTAACAAGGAGACGTCGGTAGAGGCCGGGCCAGGGAGGCATGAGGGGCTCGCCCTGAGCGGTCGATCGAGGACCCGGCCTGTCGCCGACGCCGAAGCCGTTGGGCGAGCGCGCGGGTGCTCCGGCGACGAAGCCGGGGACGTCAAACCAAGCCGGGAGGGCCGGAGACGGTTTTCCGACGAGGCGGTGCGTAGAGTGCGGCGCGAACATCTGCCGCAGCACCGCGATGCTTCTCGACGGAGTTCTCCGACCGGAGCGGTTCGAAGCTCACTCCTCGCGCAGGAAGTCCCGAGGACACAGTCGCCGTCACCTGCGGACCCTCGCCGTGTGCGAAGCGAGCTCGAATAGAGTGCCGCTGCGCGCGCCATGAGCTGGCCGATCCACGGAGCGTCGGGCGTGCGCGCGAAGCGCACCGTGATCCAGTCCGACGCTCGCGCCGCCGCGATCGGCGCCGGCGCTGGCACTGAATCTCTCGGACGGTCACCTTGCAGCGGGAGGTGATGGCTTGTTGACGAGCACGACGTTCGAGCTTCCGGGGGTTCGCATCGTTCGATGTCTGGGGCTGGTGCGAGGAATCACGGTGCGCACGCGGGCGCTCCCGGTGAGCATCGTCGGGAGCCTCCGGATGATCTTCGGCGGGCGGGCGGGGATCTTCGCGAACCTGTGCGAAGCGACGCGCGCAGAGTCGTACGACCTCATGGTCGCGCACGCGAAGCAGATGGGCGCGAACGCGGTCGTCGGAGTGCGCTACGACACCGGCCCGATGGTCGGCGCGGCAGAGGTGCTGTGCTACGGCACGGCAGTGGTGGTCGAAACCGCTCAGGCGAACGCGAATCGAGCGGAGACGTAGGTGACAATCACTGCGAAGCCAAACGCAAGGAGTGTTCGAAGGAGAAGCGAGCTCATCGGCGTGCTCCCGATTCGTTGACCTGGACGAATGGGTAGACGCCGCGCACGAGCTCCGCTGTTAGTTGCTTCACACGTCGCGTTCTACCCGCGCAGCTTGGCGACGAGCTCGTCGAGGGCCGCGGCGTTCGCCTCTTCGAGGTCGCCCGAGCGCTCGAGCGCGGCGCGCGCGGCCTTGTCTGCGAGCGCCGCGGCCATCGCGCGCCAGGCGCTTCCGCCCGCGCGCTCCGCGATCGACTGAAGTCGGAACTGATCGCGGATCCCGAGCGGCGCGAGCGCTGCGAAGTACGCCTCGCGCGCGCCCTGGAGCGGAGTCTCGAGCTTCTCGCGGCCGGCGGCGTCGAGCGGGAAGATCCGCTCCGCGGTCGCGGCGATCTCCTTCTCGCGCCCGGCGCACTCGAGCAACCGCGTCGCGTGAGCGGGCAGCTCCTTCGCCCAGCCTTCGTAGCGACCGGCCGCGGTGCGTTCGAGCAGCGCCAGCAGGCGCGGCCTCACGGCCTCGGGCACGGACGTGACGACTTGGAGCAGCAGCGCGGCGATGTCGGGAAGCGCGGTCTCGGCCATCGTGTTCTCCCAGGTTCGAACGTGCCGGCACGAACCCTCGCCCGACTCGTCGGCCTGATAGGCTACGTCTTCCACATCGGAAGGAGCAGCGCATGGCCATCGTCGAAGTCGCCTCGGGTCTGAAGTTCCCGGAAGGTCCGGTCGTCATGGCCGACGGGTCGGTGATCGTCGTCGAGATCCAGTCCGGCGACGTCACGCGCGTGCTGCCGAACGGGAAGAAGCAGAAGGTCGCGCACGTCGGGGGCGGGCCGAACGGCGCTGCGATCGGTCCCGACGGCGCGCTCTACATCTGCAACAACGGCGGCTTCGCCTGGAGCAAGGTCCAGGGCGTGCTGCTGCCCGGCCACCAGGCCGAGGACTACAAGGGCGGCTCGATCCAGCGGGTCGACATCGCGACCGGCAAGGTCGACGTCCTCTACACGCACTGCGACGGGCGCCAGCTCAGCGGCCCGAATGATCTCGTCTTCGACAAGGCCGGCGGCTTCTGGTTCACCGACCACGCCAAGTCGACGGCCACCCACCGGGTGCACGGCGGGCTCTACTACGCGAAGCCCGACGGCCGCCACATCTCGTGCCAGGTCCACGAGCTGCACGGCCCGAACGGCGTCGGGCTCTCGCCGGACGAGAAGACCGTCTACTACGCCGAGACTTTCTCGGGCCGGCTGTTCGCGGCGAAGATCGGCAAGCCGGGACAGCTCGCGAGCGCGGGGGGCCTCCTGCCCGGCGGTGTCTACGTCGGCCAGACGCCAGGCTACTCGCTCTACGACTCACTCGCGATGCAGGCGAACGGCGACGTGTGCGTAGCGACCCTCCTCAACAGCGGCATCTCCACGATCTCGCCGGCGGGGAAGGTGAAGTTCACCTCGCTCGCGCAGTACCAGGATCCGCTCGTCACGAACATCGCCTTCGGCGGCAAGGGGATGAAGACGGCGTGGATCACGGTCTCGGGCCGCGGCCTCCTGCTCTCGATGCCCTGGCCCAAGCCCGGACTCGAGCTCGCGTTCAACGCCTAGCCGGCGTGAGCGACTTCGCGACGCTGGCGCTCCGCGAGTCGGAGAGCGTGGTCGCTCCCGACGGCGCGAACGTGCGCGCCCTGCTGGCGCTTCGAGGCGGGAGCATGGCGCGCTTCGAGCTCGCGGCGGGCGAGGTCTCGCGAGCCGTCGCGCACCGCAGCGTCGAGGAGATCTGGTTCGTCCTGTCCGGTCGCGGAGAGATGTGGCGGAAGCAGGGCGGGCGCGAGGAGATCGCCGTCCTCGAGCCCGGCGTGTGCCTGACGATTCCGCTCGGCACGCACTTCCAGTTCAGAGCCGCGGACGCGCAGTCGCTCGTCGCCGTGGCGGTCACGCTTCCGCCGTGGCCCGGCCAGGCCGAGGCGATCTCGGTCTCCGGCCCGTGGCAGCCGCGCGCGGATCACCAGCCGCCGACGCTCACGTAGTAGCGGCGCAGCAGAAGGACATTTCCGAGCAATCCCACGAAGGCGAGCGGGATCACCTGGGCGAGCGATGCGCCGCCGGCGATGCATGCCGCAGCGACGAGACATCCCGCCGCGCAGCCGACATCCCAGCCACCTTCGGCGGCGATGTTGAAGCGGAGCGCGCAGGGCGAGCGCTTCGCCATGTTGTACATCGGGACCCCCTGCACGGGAACCAGCAGGCACAACGCGACGGCGCCGGCCGCGTTGGCGGCGATCGCGAGCCCAGGCGTGCCGAAGCTCGCCGCGCGCGCGACGAGCACCAGCGAGATCGCCGAGATGGCGATCGCCACGCCCCGCCGGCCGTGTCCCGCATCGACGTGGCGGCCGAGCAGCATGCCGCTCACCGCACCCACGAGCGCGGCCAGCGCCATCGCGCCGCCATAGGCCGAGAGGCTCTTGCCGAGCGAGAGGAACAGGGCGATCTGCCAGACCAGGAAGTAGCTCACGTCCAGCCAGCCGTCGGCCATCGAGATCCCCACTCCCGGCAGCGCGGCCCGCAGCGCGCTGGGTGCGCTCCGCGAGACGCTCACGGGGGGGATGGCCAAGAACGGAGCGATCGACGTGGCCTGCACCAGAGCCACGACTCCAAACGCCGCGCGCGGGCCCACGCCGGATAGGGACCACGCGCCGATGAGCGGCGCGACGATCCCCACGAGCGCGGAGAGCGCGACGCCCGCACTGATCTGGTGGCCGCGGTGGTCGCTATCTCCGAGCAGCGCGAAGTAGGCGTGGTAGCAGGGCCAGTAGAACGCGTTGCCAAGCGCAGAGACCAGACAGTACGACAAGAGTGACTCGTCGACGCCGGTCACCTCCGCGAGCAGCGGATACTGAAGGGCCATGACGAGGTTGCCGCCGATGATCAGCGGCTTCAGCCCCCAGCGCATCGCGGCCGGCAGGACGGCCGGGCGGACCGCGAAGCGCGTAACGCAGATCAGCGCCATCGCGCACAAGCTCGCCGGGATCGACACCCCCACGCGGAGCAGGAAAACGAGGACGAAGACGCCGCCCATGCCCTGGGCCAGGGCCTGGACGCCGGAATGGAGGTTCATCCAATTGATCGCGCGATTGCGCAGGAATGCCATCAGGGTCGCCTCGAGGAAGAAGTGGACGGAGCCCGGCCTTCAGCGGGCCGAGCAGGCTCGAGCCGTAGTCAGCGGCGAACGATCTCCGTACACATCGATGCGACCTCCTCGGACGGGCGCAGTATCCACCCGGAGCGCCTCGAACGCAATCAGCGCTGGAGCGCGAAGATCGCCCGGGCGCCGCTCAGGCCCTTGAGCTCGTGCTCGCCGCGAGGCTCGAGCGAGAGCCCCGATCCGTCGAGAAGGTCGCGCGTGGTTCCGGAGACGAGCACCTCGCCGGGACCCGCGAGCGAAGCCACTCGGGCCGCCGCGTGGACCGCCACGCCCCGCGCCTGCCCGCCGCCGATCTCCACCTCGCCCGTGTGGATGCCGACGCGCACGCGGACGCCGAGGTCCGCCACCGATCGATCCATCAGCTCCGCCGCGCGCACTGCCTTGGCAGCGCCGTCGAAGAGCGCGAGGAAGCCGTCGCCGGCTGAGTCGATCTCGCGGCCGCGGAAGCGGTCGATTGCGGCCCGGATCCGCACGTTGTGCTCGTGCAGCAAGCTTGCCCAGGCGTGATCGCCGAGGCGCTCTACCATCGCCGTCGAGTTGACGACGTCGCTGAAGAGAATGGTCCGCAGCACGCGCTCGCCCAGCTCCTCGGGCGAGAGACCGAAGGCGTGTCCGCTGGTGAACTCGACCGAGTCCCAGGGCTCGAGGCCGACTACCCGCGCGTCGTGCCCGGGCGGGATCTCGTAGGCCTCGTTCGGCCCGATCAAGAGCACGGTGCCGTCGTCCATGGTCACCTCGAGCGAGCCCGAGATCGTGTAGCCGACGTGGCGGTGCTGGCAGGAGCGCGTGCCCGTGATGGGACCCACGTCCTTCGACCAGCGCCAGCCCGGCTGGAAGACGAAGCGGCCGATCGCGATCTCGTCCAGCATCACGACCTGGAGCCGGCCCGTCGCGAACTCCCGCACCTCGTCGGGCGTCACGAAGCTCTTCCGCTGCAAGCGCGGCACGGCGGGCATGGTGAACTGGGGCACGCACGTCCGCAAGGCCCGCTACGGTGCGCCGCGCCGGATTCGAAGCGCATGGAACGCCGTCGACACGTCGTTGTGACACTGCGCGAGCAGCCATGTGATGGCGAGCTCGTCGATTGCGCACACGACCTGCCACAGGGCTGCCACCCGAAACGGCCAGGCGAAGTCGAACAGCAGCAAGAGCGGCACGCTGATCCCCATCGCCACCGAACCGAGCTTCACCGACCAGGTGTGATAGCCGGGAACGGCTCGATACTTCGCGTAAGCGATCGCCGTCGGCACCACCATGCAGGTGAGCGCGAGCGCCACGTAGGGCGCCTCGCGCGCGATGATCTCCGGCCAGAGCCACCACGCCGCGAGCGGAAGCGAGAGCCAGAGCGCGAAGTCGCCCCATTGGTCCAGCCGGGCACCGAAGTCCGTCACCTGACCGAGCCGCCGCGCGAGCACGCCATCGAGCACGTCGGTCGCGAGCCCGAACGCGAACACGATCACGAACGGCGCGACGGAGCCGTGCCACGCGAGCAGGAGCAGAACCGGTACGAACGCGATGCGGAGCGCGCTCAGGCCGTTCGGGACGTTCAGCCGCGACTCAGCCACTGGCCCCGCCGCGCCGCGCCGCGCGCCCTGCGCGCAAGAGCAAGAACCCTGGGATCGAGAGAATCAGTGCCTGTGCCAGACCCGCGATCCAGCCGCGCCCGTTCGGACTCACTTCACTCCAGACCAGATGACTCAGCGCCACGTAGAACGCATACGACGCGGCGGCCGGGACGATCCACGGTCGTTGGAACCAAAAGCCGTACGCGCCGACCAGGAAGATCATCCAGTGGAGGGGAGCGGTGAGTAGGGCGAGCCTGCCGTGAAGCTCGAAGCCGAACCAGACCTCGACGTCGCGCGCATTGGAGACGAAGAGATCGCGTGAGACGAGGAAGGGCACTGTGCCGAGACAGAAGAGAGCGAGAACGGTCATCCAGCGCGGCCGAGGCTGGGTCGGCGGGGCTTGGTCGATCATGGTTCGAGAATACCGGAGACCGCGGTTCTCAGCGGAAGTCGTGGGAGCGCGGCAGCAGCTCCGCCATTTGGCGGCGACGAGGATTGGCGTGAGTGCAAGCGCTTTACAGCGCTTGCGCGCGGGAGGACGATAGGCGCGACAGAGATCCGAGAGTCCGAGCCAAGTGTCTATTCGCGGTCGCGACGAGCGACCGTGTGGAAGGAGGAACGGGCATGAGGAGTTCTAGATGCGTGCCGGCGGTCCTGGCGCTGGGCGCTCTGGTGATGGTCGCGACGCCGGCAGCGACTGCGGAGCCCACGGTCGCCGACGTCGGCCGCGGCGTCTTCGAGCAGTACTGCTCGGGCTGTCACGGGGTCGGGGGCAAGGGCGATGGCCCCTTCGTGAAGTACCTCAAGGTGCCGCCGCCGGATCTGACGGCGATCGCGAAGCAACACGGCGGCACCTTCCCGGACACCGCGGTCGCGGAGACGATCGACGGCCAGAAGGCTTTCCCAGGCCACGGCACCTCCGACATGCCGATCTGGGGCGAGCGCTTCGGCTACGTGGTACCCGGCACTACCGCGAAGCAAGCCTCGGTCCGCGGCGAGGTGACCCTGCTCGTCGCATACCTGCGATCGATCCAGCAAAAGTAGGGCCTTCGCCGCGTCGGCGCGGCTCAGCGGAAGTCGTGCGAGCGAGGGAGCAGCTCGGCCATCGAGCTCGCGTCGAGCCGCTCGAAGCGGCGCGCGCGCACGTGGATCACGCCGTCCTGGTTCTGGACGGGGCCTTCGATCATGAGCAGGCCCGCGGTCTGTACCACCGCGCGGTTTTTCTGGAACATGTCGGGCACGACGATGGCGTTCGAGGTGCCGGTCTCGTCCTCGAGCGTGATGAAGAGGAAGCCCTTCGCGGTGCCGGGACGCTGGCGCACGATGACCGCGCCGGCGACGCGCACCCAGCTGCCGTCGCGCGTACCGCGCAGCTCGGCGGCCGAGAGCACTCCACGGGCGCGCAGCCGATCGCGGAAGTGCGACATGAGATGGGAGCCGGTAGTGATGCCGGTGCCGCGGTAGTCGGCCACGGTCTCCTCGAAGGGCGTCATTGCGTCGAGCGGGGAGGGCGTGGTCGAGCCCACGCCCGCGAAGAGACCGCCCGAGAGCGCCGCGACCTGCCAGAGCGCCTCGCGCCGCTCGAGCCCGAGGCTGGCGCAGGCGCCGATCGAGGCGAGCTTCTCCAGCTCGTCGCGGTGCAGCTCGGCGCGGCGCGCGAGATCGCCGAGTGACTCGAAAGGGGACTGCGCGGCGATCCGGTTGGCGGCGTCCTCGCGCAGGCCGTCGACGTAGCGCAGACCCAGGCGCACCTCCTTGCCGTCGGTGACGTGGCAGAGCCGGTCGCTCTCCTGCACGTCGATCGGCAGGACGCGCACGCCGTGGCGGTGGGCGTCCTGCACCAGAGTGGCAGGGCTGTAGAAGCCCATCGGCCAGTGGTTCAGCATCGCGGTGAGGAAGCACGCGGGGTGATGCGCGCGGATGAACGCCGACGCGTAGGCCAGGAGCGCGAAGCTCGCCGCGTGGCTCTCGGGGAAGCCGTAGAGCGCGAACGAGCCGATCTGCTTCACGATCTCTTCCTGCGCGGCGGGGCCGATCCCGCGCGCGGTCATCCCCGCGCGGAGCCGCCGCACGATCTCGCCCATGCGCTCGACCGAGCGCTTGAAGCCCATCGCGCGGCGCAGCTCCTCGGCCTCGCCGCCCGTGAAGTCGGCGATCGTCATGGCCATGCGCAGGAGCTGCTCCTGGAACAGCGGCACTCCGAGCGTGCGCTTCAGGATCGGCTCGAGGTCGGGATGCGCGTAGGTCACCTTCTCGCGGCCCGCGCGTCGTTTGAGGTAGGGCTGCACCATCTCGCCGGTGATCGGGCCCGGGCGGATGATCGCGACCTCGACGACCAGGTCGTAGAAGCCCGTGGGTTTCATGCGCGGCAGAGTCGCCATCTGCGCGCGGCTCTCGACCTGGAATACGCCGGTGGTGTCGGCGGCTTGCAGCATCGCGTAGGTCTTCGGGTCGTCGGCGGGGATCCGGTCGAGCGCGACGTCGGCGCCGTCGTGCGCGCGCACGAGCGGGATCACTTCCTCGAGCACGGCCATCATGCCCAGGCCGAGCAGGTCGATCTTGATGATGCCGAGGTCCGCGCAGTCGTCCTTGTCCCACTGGATCACCGCGCGGCCGGGCATGCGCGCGGGCTCGAGCGGCACGACCTCGTCGAGGCGGCCCTTCGCGATCACCATGCCGCCCGAGTGCTGGCCGAGGTGGCGCGGCAGGTGCTGCGCCTCGTGGACGAGCCGCACCAGGTGGCGCACGCGCGCGGCGTCGGGGTGGACCCCCGCGTCGCGCAGCTGGCGCTCGAGCGCGTCGTTCTCGTCGGTGAACTCGTGGCGCGCCAAGAGCTTCGCGAGCCGGTCGATCTGCTCGGGCGCGAGTCCGAGCACCTTGCCCATCTCGCGCACGGCGCTCTTCGCGCGGTAGGTGATGACGTTCGCGGTCATGCCCGCGCCGCTCGCGCCGTAGCGCTGGTAGACGTACTGCAGGATCTCCTCGCGGTGATCGCCCGACGGCAAATCGATGTCGATGTCCGGCCACTCGCCGCGCTCCTCGGAGAGAAAGCGCTCGAAGAGGAGCTCGTAGCGTACGGGATCGATCGCGGTGATGCCGAGCGCGTAGCACACGATCGAGTTGGCGGCGGAGCCGCGCCCCTGGCAGAGGATCCCGCGCGCGCGGCACTCGCGCACGACGTCCCAGACGATCAGGAAGTAGCCCTCGAGCGAGAGCCGGCCGATGATGCCGAGCTCGTAGTCGAGCTGGCTCTTTGCCTTGGCGGGGATCTTCCCGCCGTAGCGCTCGCGCGCGCCGTCGAAGGCGAGCTGGCGCAGGACACCGGGAAGTGTCTCGCCCGCGGCGAGCGGGAAGTCGGGGAACGCGTAGCCGAGGTCCTCGAGCTGAAAGGCGCAGCGCTCGGCGACGGCGAGCGTGTTCGCGAGCGCGCGGGGGAGATCGGCGAAGCGCTCGGCGGTCTCGGATGGGGAGTGGAGGTGGCGCTCGGCGTTGGGCAGGAGGATTCGGCCCGCGTCGTCGAGCTTCACGCCGTTGGCGATGCAGGTGAACGCATCGAGCAGGCGTTTGCCCGACGCGTGCGCGTGCCGCACGTCGCCGGTCGCGAGCGGTGCGATATTGGTGGCGAGGAGGCGTCGGTTCGCGCGCTCCTCGTCCGGATCGCGGTGGCGCCAGATCTCGCCGAAGGTGTCCTCTGCGCCGAAGACCTCCTGCAACGGTTTCGCGAGTGCCGGCTCGCGCACGACCGCGACGAGTCCCGGCGAGAAGTCGCGCAGCTCCTGCCAGGTGACGCGGCAGTGCGGCTTCTCGACTCGCGCGTGCCCCACGGTGAGCAGCCGACACAAATTCTTGTAGCCGGCGCGGTCCTTCACGAGCAAGCTCACGCGCCCGCCATCGGGCGGCGGATCGTCCTTCCGCCGCCGCTTCCCTTCACCGAGCAAGGTCACGCGTGCGCCGCAGATCGCGCGGACGCCGGCCGCCTTCGCGGCGCGGTGGAAGCGGGGCAGGCCGTAGACGCCGTGCGCGTCGGCCAGCGCGATCGCCCCGTGCCCGAGCGCCGCCGCCCTACCTATGAGGTCCTCGGGCGCAGAGCTCCCCTCCAGAAAACTGAAGGCACTACGGGCACCTAGCTCGACGAAGGGGGGTGAGAACATGGCGTATCGGGATGCTCTTCGATTTTCGCCATAGTTTCGCCATCGGGTCAAGTCCTTCTTGGGTGGTACCGTGAGGCGATGGCTGCAACACCGTTCACCGTCGCACCCGAGAACTACGCCCCTACACTGAACATTGTCGGCGAGCACGTCACCGTGCTCGCGTCGGGCCAAGCGACCGAAGGCTACGAGATCTTCCTCCAGCGCGGCCCCGAGGGCAGCGGGCCGCCGCCGCACCATCACCCCTGGGACGAGTCGTTCTACGTCGTCAAAGGCGAGATCGACTTCGGGATCGGCGCAGACGCGAAGACCGCTTCACCGGGAACACTCGTCCACCTTCCCGCCGGCACCGTGCATTGGTTCCGCTTCGGCCGAGGTGGCGGTGAGATGATCTCGATCACGTCGCGCCTCGGCGCCTCCCGCATGTTCACCGAGATGGCCCGTGAGATCGCACCGGTGAATCCGGACCTCGAGAAGCTCGCAGAAGTCTGCGGGCGCCATGGCTTGAAGGTGGTGGCCTGAGCAAGCGCTGCGCGGTTGAATCGATGTCGTCCGCCGGCTGACTAGGTATCGCCAGCCGGGAAATCAGACCCGAGCCGATGCGCTACCCTCGATCGTCATGCGCTGGATCAAGAGCCCGGCCTGGGACTTCGTCTGGGTTCTGAATGCGCTGTGGCTGGCTCCCCTGGTCCTTCTGCTGGCAACGGGTCATGACGACGTGCGGGCCAGCCCGGTGGACGGGATGTTCTTCGTCCTCGCGGTGCCGCTGTGGTTCGGCCACCGCTTCTCGTCGGCCTGGCTGGCTTACGCGACCCCGGCCTACCGCCCCTTGCTCTCCACGCAGCCGTTGCGCTTCGTCGTCGCCCCGTTGGTCATCGCTGCGATCTGCTTTGCTCTGCTGCTGGCTCCCGAGAGCGTGCTGCCGATGCCGCTGACCGAGCGCGTGGTCTGGCTCGCCGTCGTGGACTATCTGCTGGTGAGTCACCACTTCGCCGCGCAGCACTTCGGGCTGCTCAGCCTCTACCGCATGCGCGCGGCGCGCGCGCCGCACGCGATCGCGCGACGGCTCGATCGGTGGTTTGCGCTCGTCGTGGGCGGCGGCTTCGTCGTGCTGGCAGAGGCACTGGCTGGATCGATCGCCTTCCAGGACCGCTGGATCGACCCGCTGCTGGGAGCGAGCGGGTCGCAGCTGTTCGCGCGCACGCTGCGCGATGGCGGCATCGCCGTCGTCGTGGTCCTGACGGCCCTCGTGCTGGGCGTCGAGCTGCGCGCACTGCGTCCATCGCTGCCGCGCATGGCCTACATGCTCGGCGTCTCGGCCATGGTGCTCGTCGCCTTCCTCGCGCGCGACCCCTTTCTGTTCATCGTGTTGTGGAGCGTGCAGCATTGGAGCGCTGCGATGGGACTTGCCTCGCTCGCGGCTTCCGGCGGGACCGAGGCGACTGGCGCGTCCTGGCAGCGGCGGCTGACTCCCATCAATCGGCGCAGCTGGGCGGTGCTGCTCGTGCTCGCCGTGGTCTCCGCCCTGCTGCTGCCGGTGCTGGAGGTGCAGGCCGTGACCGACGAATACGTCTACGCCGACCGCCTATTCGGCGCTGCGGCGTGGTGGCTGCGCTCCTCGCCTTTCGTGCCGGCGCTGCTGGCCCTGGGCTTCGCCACCGGCTTCATCCACTACCTGCTGGATCGCTCTGCCTTCCGCTTCTCGTCGCCCGACGTGAGACAAGCCGCCCGCGGGCTGCTGCAGTCGTGACTCTTTCATCCAGTGAACAGCAGGTCGAGTTGGAGATGACCGTTCGCCGAACCGGATATCCAACGCGAGTACTCACTAGGGTTGAAGGAGACTAGCCATGGGCAGATTTGCCGTTCTACGAGCCTTGCTTCCCTTCTGTTTGGTTGCCGTGATTGGCGCCCACGCTCAGGAGTCGGCTGACACGGCAAAGGCTTTGCCATATGGCGAAATGAATTGGCAAAACGACAAAACGCTTCCATCAGTTCAGAGTGTGCCACTCTGGGGGAATCCAGCTTCAGGCGAGCACGGGATGCTGCGAAAGTTCCCAGCTGGTTACGCGCCACCCATGCACAAGCATCCGTCGGTCGAGCGAGTTGTCGTTATCTCGGGAACAATTGCCGTTCAGTACGGCGATTCCAACGAGAAACTCCTCGGACCCGGTTCGTATTCAGAAGTCCCTCCGAATACAGATCACGCTGTGAAGTGCGGACAAAAGTCAGAATGCGTGTTTCTGCTCACGTCGCCAGGTCCGTTCGCAATAGTACCGAGCACTGGTCGCCCCAAGCCTAATCCGCACGAATGAGCGTATCGACGTCGCCCAACAAGGGCATGCAGCCGACGGCGCAGAAGACGCGCCGCGGCTGATGCCCGGGCGTTAGGCTGACCGATGGCTATCGGTACTCTTACCTAATGCGACCCCTTCGGTATTCCATCAACGTCACATTGGACGGGTGCTGCGATCATCGTGCCATGCTCGCGGACGAAGACTTGCATCGTCACGCGGTCGAGAACCTCGTCCAGGCCGATGCCCTCCTCTTTGGCCGGGTGACTTACGAAATGATGGAGGCAGCGTGGCGGCCGGCGGCGCGGACGGGCGCGAGGCCCGATTGGATGGAACCCTTCGCCCGGACGATCGACGCGGCAAAGAAGTACGTCGTGTCGAGCACCTTGGACCGGGTCGATTGGAACGCGGAGCTCGTGCACGGGGATCTGGGGAAGGCCGTTCAGCAGCTCAAACGGGAGTCGGGTAAGGGACTGTTCGTGGGAGGCGTGAAGCTCCCGCTGGCGTTGGCGGAGCTGGGATTGATCGATGAGTACGAGTTCGTGATACAGCCCAGGCTAGCGGGCCATGGGCCGACGTTGTTCGCGGGGCTATCGAAGCGTCTGGACTTGAAGCTCGTAAGCCGGCTGGAGTTCGGCTCGGGGGCGGTGGCGATGCGGTATGAGCCGAGAAGGTAGCCAAAAGGCCGTGGTTGAAGCGCGTGCTGGCGTCCGAGTGACGGGCCGCCTAACCCGCCGTTGCAGCGGACCGGGCTTCGCCCGGCCGCTGAACGGCAGTGCGTTAGGCCGCGCTGGTTGGAGAGCAGCGTGAATATGGAATGTAGTGAAACGATATTCGCGCGATGATGTCACGCGGACTGGGGCAGGAAGATGAGATGAAGCTTGGTTGGGAAGTGCAAGCAGGACAAAGGCTCTGCGGATGGTCGGATCGGGTCCCAGCACGGTCATCCGGTTTGGAGTGAGGGGGCGCCATGATGACGCGGCGAACCTTTGTCATCTCCTCACAGTTGACCGCTTGCGGTGCCGTCCTCCTCACCCTGACCCTGGTCGCGATGGCTTCGACGGTTTCGGGCCAGCAGGTGAAGCGATCTTCTGGGAGCGACGCGCCTCAAATCCGACGTACGGCGCCGGCCGATGCCGCCGCCCTTGCGGCGCGCCAGCGCTTCCTGGAAATGTTCGCTCGGGCATACTTTCCCGGACGAACCGGCCAACTCCTGATCGTGCCGCGTGAAGGCGACTTCATCACGCGGCCTGACCCGGACGTGGCGTACATGCACGGTTCGCCGTGGGCGTATGACGTCTCGATTCCGCTGATGTTTGCGGGCCCTGCAGTAAGAACGGGGGTGTACTCGATGCCGGCCGTGCAGCAGGACGTTGCGCCAACGCTTGCGGCCGCGCTGGGTGTGTCAATGCCCCCGACTGCGACAGGCCGAGTATTGCCGGTCTTGCGGCACTGGCTTTGCTCGACCGCGCGTTGTCTTCGTGCTCGTTCTGGATGGCATGCGGCGCGATTACTTCGATCGGTACGCCGATGTGATGCCGACGCTTTCCGCGCTACGTCGGCGCGCCGCGTGGTTCAGCCAGGCGCACGTCAACGTTCTGCCTACGAACACCGCCGTTGGACACTCGACGATCGCGACTGGCACCGATCCTTGTATCCACGGCGTCACGGGCAACAACATTTATGATCGCTTCCACCGGCGACGCCAAGACCTGTTCGCCGGGATGATGCCGCAGGCTCTGATGGCATTGACGCTTGCAGACGTATGGCAACTCGCCACGTCAGGCCGCGCGATCGTCCTGGCGCAGGGCAGCATCGACCGAGCCGCGACGCCGCTCGCCGGCCATGGTGCGTGTCAGCCGAATGGCGCGCCGGTCGTGCTCGTCAGTTACGACGAGGAGACGGGTGCCTGGCACTCGAACCCCGACTGTTTCCGGCTGCCTGACTATTTGAAGGATCTCAATGCGAGCACACTGTGGTCAGCGGAGAGCGAGTGGCTGGATCACAGAATCGATTCGCCTGCGGCGGTGCGTCGTTCGGCGCTCTTCCCCGCCTTCGAAGCCGACGCGATGATCGCCATGATCGAGCACGAGCCGCTGGGCGAAGACGATGTCGCAGACCTTCTTCTGCTGAACTACAAAGGCGCGGATTTCGTGGGGCACCGCTACGGGCCGGATTCGAACGAGCTGCGCCTCACATTGGGCGAAATGGACCGCAATCTGGCGCGAATCATCGGCGCGCTCGAGGCCAAGGTTGGAGAGGATTATCTCCTGGCGGTGACCGCTGACCATGGCATGCCCTCCGCACCGCCGGAGCGCCGGCACCTGGCGCCCGCAGTGGTAGACCTGCTGCACCAGAAGTTTGATCCAGAGGCGAAGCAGCTCGTTACATCCTACGAACCGGAAAACGCGCAGATGTTCGTCGATGAGGACCGGCTGTTGCATCTCGGTCTGACCTTGGGCGACTTGGCTCGTTTCCTCGAAGCGCAGCCGTTTGTTTTCGCGGTCTTCACCCACGACGACGTGCGGCGCGCAGCTGACGCGGCGAAGCCTGTGACGCCGACGCGCAGGCACACGAAGTACAAATAGAGCCGGCCTAACAACCGGTTGCAGCGGACGGCGCTTTGCGCCGCCGCTGAACCGGAGCGTTGCGGTACCCGACCCACCCAAACGTTCCCTTTGCTTGAGGTTCTCCATTCGAATCTGTTGGCCTCCCTCGGCAAGGCCCGGCGGGCAGCATTCCCAGGCGTCAGGCACTTTCGGATTGTCACGCTCGACCACACGGTAGACATCCTGGCAACGGGCGAGCCGCGGACCGACTGGTCCGCCTGAACGGGATGACCCATCCGCGAACTCATCGCTGCGATCGGGGAATTCCTGTCAAGACCAGGAGCCAGCCCAGATGCAATCCCCGCCCATCAGCCAGGCTGAGATCGACGCGCGAATCAGTAGCCACATCGACGAATTGCTGGAGCTGTGGTGGGCCGAGCAAGGCGCCTCGAAGCCCAAAGACCTCGAGCTGATCGCGTTGGCGATGCCTTTTCCGCGCGGCCAGGCCATTCGCGCGCTGGATCTCTGTTGTGGCCCCGGCGACGTGGGCAGAGCCATCCGGCAGATCTACCCGAAGGCGCAAATCGACTGCATCGATCGAGACCCATTCCTCACGTCCATCTGCAGAGCCGTAAATCAGCGGGATCGCATACCGGGAAGGCTCGTCGTGAGAGACCTGAAAGACGATGGCTGGCTCGACGAGCTTCCGGGCAACTACGATGTCGTGGCGACGGTGAATGCGCTTCATTGGTTCGACGCGCGACGCGCGGCGCAACTCATCAAGGACGTCCACGGGACGCTGCGGGGCGGCGGGCTATTCCTGCTCGCAGAGCCGACCTCTCCCGAGACGCCCTTCGCAGCTGGATTCGAAGAGTGGAAGGCCAAGCAGTCTCCGCGCTACACGCGCGAGAATTGGGAGCGGTTCTGGTCGAGGGCCAACGCGCTCCTCGGCTATGACCACCCAGCGCTCTGGGGCCCTCGCGATGCCAATCGCATCGGAGATGACGACCTGTCGGTCGCGGGCTGGATGCGCTTGCTCGAACGAGCCGGCTTCGAGCTCATGGATGTGCTGCTGAGAGACGCGGATCAGGTTGTCATCGGCGCACTGAAATGAGCTCGATCGAGTTCAAGGAGCGGATGGAGAGCGCGTATCGGGATGGAGCTGCGCCATGGGATACGGGGCAGCCATGCTCAGAGATCCAACGGCGGCTCGTGGCAGGAGATCTACCGACGAGTGGAACTGCGCTCGACCTTGGCTGTGGAAGTGGCGTTCAGACGCTCCTCCTCGCGGCGCACGGACTTCAGGTGGTCGGGGTGGATCTCTCTACTGCCGCGATCGAGGAAGCCCAGCGACGGGCGTCCGGTCACCCGGCCGGACGACGCGTTCGCTTCATCGCTGGAGACGTGACCGAGGTTCGCGAAATCGGCGAGCCCTTCGATCTGCTCGTAGATCGCGGTTGCTATCACCTGGCACGCCGAGATCATCTCGACGCGTTCCTGCACGCGCTGAGCAGGTACTCGCGCTCGGGGAGCGTGCTATGCGTCCTGGCGTTCAGTGCCGCCGAACAGCCGGAGTTTCCCCTCCCCGTCGTTACCGAGGACGAGCTCCGGAAGGAGCTCGGCAGCCTGTTCGAGATCACGGATCTCCGAACCTGTCGTCTCGACAGGCCCAAGGGATTCAAGCGAGAGCCGCTCTTCTGGTCTGTCACGCTGAGGCGTCCCTGAGGCCGCTGCTTCGTGAGGTGCGATAGAGTGCCAAGGCACCAAGATCAGCAGCGCGAAGAGAGGGCAGGCCCGCGGTGGAGCCGCTAGCAGTCTTCGTCCTTCAATTCGTGTGGTTCCTATTCGCTTGGGTTCTCATCACCTACTGGGTCCTCTGGCCTTGGTCCGCAACCCTATCGCCGCGCACTCGATTGAGCGCTTGGGTCGCACCGGAGATGTTCCGAGTCCTGGGGCTCGGCCTCCTCGTGCCCAATCTGTCGCCGGGCATGCCCGAGGAGTTCGCAGTGCCCACAGCGGCCGCGGACTCTCTGACCTCATTGCTGGCCGCGTCGGCGTTCTTGGGGCTGCAGCGGGGCTGGGGCACAGCTCGGGCACTCACTTGGGCGTGCACGCTCGTCGGCTCCCTCGACCTGCTCATTACCTTTCCGCATGCGGCGTCCACTGGCGCAATCGCGCACCTGGCCACCCAGTGGTACGTGCCCGTCCTTGCCGGCCCGCCTCTCCTCATCTGCCACGTTGCGTGCTTTGTCCTCCTCATTCGTGGACGCAGCGGTACGTAGAGGAGCCTCGCCATGAGCCAGGTCTTGCGGTTCCCCACTGCGGTCAGGCGCGATCCGCGGATCGACGCTTGGATGCATGAGCATGCGGGTGAATTGGGGGCAATCGCACAGCGTTGGTTCGAGGTCATGCGTGGCTGCGGAGACGATGTTCGCGAGCTGCTGCACGACGGCCATCCGACCGCGTGTGTAGGTGACGCGGCGTTTGGCTACGTCAACGCCTTCAGGGCTCACGTCAACGTCGGGTTCTTTCGCGGCGCCGAGATCGCCGATCCCGAGCGCCTGTTGGAAGGCACCGGCAGGTTCATGCGCCATGTGAAGCTCAGACCTGAACGCGACGTCGATGCCCGCGCTCTCATGAAGCTGACCGAGACTGCCTACACCGACATGAAAGGGCGTCTGAAGGTCACGACTTAGGCGGGGGTGCGAAGGACCGAACACTCTCGCGGGCGATCTTGACCGACTCCCCGCCCTCGAAGCGCTGACTCGGCGACAGCCCGTTGTAGATCGCAGTCTCGTAGGAGCCCCACTTGTTGGACGTGCGCTTCGAGAGCGCGGCCAGGTCCTCGCCGGCCTCCGCGTGTACGACGGCCAGGCGCGTCTCGCGGATGGCTGCGCGGTCCTGGTCGCTCAGCTCGCGAAAGCTGCGCGTGGTGGTGACGGTCGCCTCCAGGTCCTTCTCCCCCAGCGCGGCACCCGTGATCCGAAACATCGCGTTCGCGAAGGGGATGAAGGTGACGTAGGAGCGCACGAGGGCGCCGCCCGAGCTGCCGGTCATGTCGAGGCGCCAGGCCGGAAGTCCCCCGACGGGGAAGGGCGCGCCGCCCTCGACCGAGCCGCCCATCGCGCGCGCATTCTCGTCGGCCCAGCGCTCGGCCACCGCGCGCGGCTCGCCGGGCGGGACGTCGCCGGTCAGGAAGACCACGGCGTCGCCGCGCGGCGACTGCGCGCCCACGGCCTGGGGCGTGTTCTGCTTCTGCCAGGTGCGGGGGAAGCGCAGCTTGAAGCCCATCCCGGGGTGGAGGAAGACGTCGCCGAAGAACATTCCGCTCTCCGGGCGCTGGCCGACCGGAAGGCCGTCGATGTGGGCGAGCAGGGCGGCGCGCGGGTCCGTCATCTTGGGATCGCGCTTCCAGCGCAGCTCGCTGGCCTCGACGCGCGCAACGGTCGCGCGCTCGGACGAGAGTGGGTGGGTGTCGAAGTAGCTGGCGCTGCGGAGGCCGCCGCCCTGGACCTTCTCGTAGTTCATCAGCGTCTCGAGAAAGCGCGCGAGCCCCTGCGGGTCGTAGCCGGCGGCCGAGCACAGGATCTGGCCGTCGTGGTCCGCGCTCCGCTCGAGATCGCGCGAGTAGGCGGCCATTCGCCCCGCGCGCATCCGAGGGTCGACCAGCGGGAACAGGCCTCTCGCGGTTCCCTGCGAAGCAGCGGAATGGCGTTTGACCACGTGGCCGATCTCGTGGCCGATCACGCAAGCCAGCTCGTCCTCGTCGTTGGCCATGGCCAGCAGGCCGCGCGACACGAAGATGTGTCCCCCCGGGAGCGCGAACGCGTTGGGCTCGACCTGATCGACGACCCGGAAGTGGAACTCGAACTGGCGATTCGGAATGGCGCGCAGGAGCTTGTCGCCGATGCCCTGCACGTAGGCGTCGAGCGCGGGATCGTTGAGCAGGCCGATCTGGGCCTCGACGCCCTTGGCGCCCGCACGCCCGGCCTCGCGGTCGTCGTAGGCCGAGTCCAGGAGGATCGTTCGATCCGCCCGCGTGGGGGACGCCAGCGCGGTCGCGAGCACCGCGAGCGCCAGCGCGGCGAGCCGGCTCCGAGCTCATGGCAGCCGCTCCAGCCAGGCGCCGTCTCCGAGCCACTTGGCCTTGAACTGCGAAAGCTCGCCGGTCTCCTCGAGCGTATTCAGATAGTTCGTCACCAGGTTGAGGAAGAGCGGCTCGCCGGGGGGCAGGGCGACTCCCAGCGGCTCGGTCGTGAACGGCGCGTAGCGCATGTGGAGATCGGCGCCGGGGTTGCGCCAGCGCGCGATCGTGCAGACCTGGAGATCCGCGATCATGCCGTCGACCTCGCCCGCGAGCAGCGCCTTCACGCCCGCCGCGTTGTCGGGCACCGTGACGAGCTTGGCCTTCGGCATGTGCGCGCGCACGAAGCTCGCGCTGGTCGAGGAATCGAGCGCTGCGAAGGACAGCTTCGGATCGTCGAGCTGGGCGGGGTCCTCGGTGTCGGCCAGCTCGCGCTTGCGCGCCAGCAGCGTGTTGCCGGAGATGAGGTACGGGCCTGCAAAGGCGACCCGGGCGTTGCGCTCGGGCGTGATGGTCATGCCGTCGACGGCCAGGTCGATCTCGCCGCGCTCGAGCGCCGGGATCAGCTCGGAGAAGGGGATCTCGACGAAGCGCACCTTCACGTTCATGTTGGCGGCCAGGGCTTGTACCAGATCGACCTCGAGCCCCATGAGCTGTCCGTCGCGGTCGCGCATGGCCAACGGGGGAATGTCGGCGGCGGTGCCGACGCGCAGCTCGCCCGAGCTCAGGATGTGTTGGAGCGGCGAAGGCCGGGCGTCGCGGCGCTCGCAGCCGGCGAGCGCGAGCAGCGCGCAGGCCAGAGCGGCCAGCGCGCATCGGAGCGCGGTTCCAAGTCGTGAAGTGCTCAAGCGGGATGTCCTCCGGATCTTGGGGGCCCCATCCTAGGCGATGCGCGGCGCCGTGTCGGGATTCCTCTTCGACCGCAGCACTTGTGATCCCGTCACCCCGTTGCGGTAGGCTGAGGCTGCAGGGGTAGGTCCGCTCGTTCATGCTGCTCCTCGCGTTCCACGCGCCGACCCCTCCCTGTTCATCGTGTTGTGGAGCGTGCAGCATTGGAGCGCCGCGATGGGACTTGCCTCACTCGCGGCTTCCGGCGGGGTCGAGGCGCCCGGCGCGTCCTGGCAGAGGCGGCTGAATCCCATCAATCGGCGCGGCTGGGCGGTGCTGCTCGTGCTCGAGGTGGCTCGGCGAAGCTCGCTGCCGGTGCTGGAGGTGCAGGCCGTGACCGACGAATACGTCTACGCCGACCGCCTCTTCGGCGCTGCGGCGTGGTGGCTGCGCTCCTCGCCTTTCGTCCCGGCGCTGCTGGCCCTGGGCTTCGCGACCGGGTTCATCCCTACCAGATGGGCGCGCCAACTCCCCCGTGGGCAAGCGGCGGGCTTCTCGCCGGTACTCGTTCACCGGCTGTACGTGCGTGTCAGCGGGTCGAGCTTCGACGTGAGTCCGACCGCCGGAGCGACGATGTTCCCGGTCGTCGGGAAGGGCGAGCGTCGCGCCGGACTCCGCCGGCTCCATCGTCTCGATTCGGTTCCGATACGGGCCGTTCTCCACCGCGGTGGTGCGACTCCTCTTCGTGTTGTCCCTGCCCCTGAGCGGTCTTGTCGCGTGGAGCGCCGCCGGAGCGGGCGCTGTCCTACTCGGCCTCATGCCAGCCCTCGTCCTCGCCGCTTGCTTGTGGGGTGGCCGTTCGTCGATCGGCTGGATCCTGGCCCAGTTGTCCCCGGTCGTCGGCGCGTCGTCCTGGCGAGCCAGGGCGCTGAAGCGGACCGCAGAACCGCCGGAGCAATGCCATGCCCGAACGACTCGACTGCGACGTCTGCATCGTCGGCGCCGGCTACGCAGGACTCACCGCCGCGCGGCGACTCCGCCAGGCCGGGAAGTCGATCGTCGTCCTGGAGGCGCGCGACCGGGTCGGCGGACGCATCTGGACGGATCCGCTCTCGAAGGACCTCTACGTCGATCGCGGCGGCGCCTGGATCGGGCCGAAGCACGACGCGATCCTCGGGCTCGCGCGCGAGCTCGGCGTCGGCACATACAAGACCTGGGTCGCTGGCTCGCACCTCCTGATCGGCGATGGCCGGACACGGCGCTACACCGGGTTGATCCCGAAGATCGGCCCGCTCGCGGTGGTGACGCTCGCGCTCGCACAATGGAAGCTCGACCGGATGGCGCGGAGCGTTCCGCTCGACGCGCCGTGGAGCGCGCCGCGCGCGGCCGAGTGGGACGCGCGTTCCGTCGCGTCGTGGCTCGCGGAGTCGGGCGTTCGAACCGGCATCGCGCGCGACCTCTTCGAGTCCGCGCTGCGAGGATGCATGACGACGGATCTCTCCGAGGCGTCGCTGCTCCATCTCCTCTACCTGGCGCGCGCGCACGGGAGCATCGGCACGCTCTTCTCGATCGAGAACGGCGCCCAGGAGAATCTCGTGAACGGCGGAGCCGGCTCGATCGCGCAGCGGATGGCCGACGCGCTCGGCCCGTCGCTCCGGCTGGGCACACCGGTGCGCGCGATCACCCAGGCCGGCGATCGCGTGGTCGTCGCCGGCGATGGAGTCTCGGTCGAGGCGCGACATGCCGTGGTGTCGGTCCCGCCCGCGCTCGCGCTCGAGATCGCGTTCGATCCGCCGCTAGCCCCCGATCGCCAGACGCTCTACCGCAATGCGGTCGGCGGGCAGGCGACGAAGACGCTCGTCGTGTACGACGAGCCGTTCTGGCGCGCCGACGGGCTGAGCGGCCAGACGGCCGAGCCGGGGTCGATCGCAGAGATCACGATCGACGCCGGGCGGCCGTCCGAAAGCGCCGGCATCCTCGCGGCGTTCGCGTTCGGGCCGGTCGCCGAGCGCGCGGCCGCGCTCGACGCCGAAGTGCGTCGCAAGGCGGTGCTCGACGCGCTCGCGGGCCGCTTCGGCCCGCGAGCGGCGAAGCCCGAGGCGTTCGTCGAGACGTCGTGGTGGAAGGAGGAGTGGTCGCGCGGGTGCTCGATGGCGCACTTCACGCTCGGCACGCTGAGCCGGCACGGCCCCTTGCTGCGCGCGCCGTTCGGGCGCGTGCACTGGGCCGGCACCGAGACCGCGACCCTCTCGCACGGCGCCATCGACGGCGCCGTTCGCTCGGGCGAGCGCGCTGCGTCGGAAATCCTCGCGGAGCCGCGCTAGATCCTGGGCAGGATGTCGTCCACCAGCCGGCGCATGTCGCCGATCGTCTTCGCGGTCGGCGTGCCGCTGAACGGCGGCCACAAGAGCGGCATCGTCAGGCCCGCGTCGCGATAGCGCTTCAGGTTGTCGGTCAGCTGCTGGGCCGTGCCGACGAGGTTGGGCGTGAGCTTGCCGCGCGGCGTCTGGTCGGTCTTCTCGCGCGTGATCTCGAAGGGAAGCATGCTCATGATCTCGAGCTCGTCGATTTTGCGCGCGTGGCCGAGCTTCTCGAGCTCGCGCCCGATCGCGGACCGCCAGGTCGCGATCACGTCCGGCGTGTCCATGATCCCGATCCAACCCTCCAGCCCGTACTTCGCGATCCGCGACCGCCGCGAGCTCGGGCTTGGCGAGGCCGGCGATGAACATCGGCGGGCGCGGCTTCTGGAGCGGCTTCACACCGAACCCGCAGGGCGGGAAGTCGGCGAACTCGCCGTGGTACTCGAACACCTCGTTCGTCCAGACGCCCTGCATGATCTCGATCGTCTCGCGCACGTGCTTGTTGCGCTTGTCGTAGAGGTGGGCGGCGCTCGCCGCGGCGAACTCCTCCGGCATCCAGCCCGAGCCCACGCCCACGTTGAGACGCCCGCAGGCGAGGTGATCCCAGGTCGCGAGCTCCGCGGCCAGCACGCCGGGCGCGCGGTACGGAGTGACGATGATGCTGACGCCCAGGCGCACGCGCTTGGTGATCGCCGCCAGGTACGGGATGAGCGGCATCCCGTGGAGGAACTGCGCGCGCGCGCGCACGGGCAGCGCCTTCGGAAACTCCGGGATGAACCCGAACGGCTTCTCGAGCGCCTGCGAGTCGGACGCCTCGGGCACCACGATCCGGTCGAGCGACCAGACCGAGTCGAACTCGAGCTCCTCCGCCTCCCGCGTCAGGTCGACGATCTCGCTGACGGTGATACTGTCGCGCAGGTTGGGCAGGTAGAGCGCGAGCTTCATGTTCGATCCTCGTTGCCACAGCATGCCCGAAAGGGGGCTCGCCTGTTGAATGGCCAAACGGTGTCACGAGAAGCCATCGAGTACGAAGCGTTCAGTCCGTCCCACTTGGTGGGGGCCGTTGCGCTCTGCGAAAGGCTCGGCTGGCCGTCCTACGCCGATCCCTCCATCGCACGCGCTGCATTCTCCGCGCCTGGCACCGTGACGTGGGTCGCACTCTGCAAGGGCGAGGTGGTTGGCCTCGTCCATCTTCTGAGCAATGGAGTGGTTCACGCGCACTTGTCGCTGGTCGGCGTCCTGCCTGACCACCGGCGCAACGGTATCGCTCGCCAGCTGGTGACGACGGCGTTTCGATGCGGAGGTGGCAAGTGGCTGGACCTCTGCGCCGACCCTGGCTCAGAGCAGTTCTATCGTGCGTTCCCGCACCGAGAGAGTTCGGGATTCCGGATCTATCCGGACGAGCCCACCACCTAACCAGACGCCGCAGCAGCCACACCACTGCTGGGCGTGGTCGAGCGTGATACGGTCAACGGGCGCAGAAACGCAGCGGAGATCGTATGGATGATTCCCCCTGGCCGGGCCGCGAATGGGAGCAACGCGACCTTCCCCGATCGCTTGCAGCACGCGCCGGCGCTATCCGGGAAGCGGCTGCGAAGATCGGCTCATACGCGCTGTTTGCGACGGTCCGGGGGAGCGTCGTTCTCGAGCACGGCCGCGTTGCCAGCGCGGTCGGGGTTCAGTCGGTTCGCAAGGCGCTCATGAACGCGCTCATCGGGCGCGCGGTCGCCGGGGGAGAGCTGAGCCTCGAGAGCACGATGGAAGAGCTGGGGATCGACGACGTGGCCCCGGCCCTCACGGCGGACGAGAAGCGCGCCACGGTACGCGACTGCATGATGGGCCGGAGCGGGATCTACCATCCGGCTGCCTACGAGCCCGTCGGTCTTGCTGTGCGACGGCCCGCGCGAGGCAGCCATCCGCCCGGCGAGCACTGGTTCTACAACAATTGGGACTTCAACGTGCTCGCAACCATCCTGAAGCAAACCGTTGGCTTGGACTCGTTTCGCGCGTTCGACGAGTGGTTCGCGCGCCCGATGGACATGCAGGACTTCGACTCGAACGCGTGCAGCGAGCTCTTCGAAGACGCGTCGCAACATCCCGCGTACCTCTTCAGCATGTCGGCGCGTGACCTGGCGCGCTTCGGGCACCTCTATCTGTGTCGAGGCAGCTGGGCGGGAAGCCGTCTCCTCTCGGAAGACTGGGTCGCTCGATCCCTCCACCCCCACTCGCCGGCGACCCAAGGCTACGAGGCGTACGCCGCGGCGTTCGGCTGGATGTGGTGGATCGTGCGCCCCGAGCTGCTCGGAGGCCTGCGCAGCTACGCCGCCCTCGGCGGATCCGGGCACGGGGTCTTCGTCATTCCCGACCTGCAGGCGGTCATCGTCCATCGAAACGACGGCGAGGCAATCGCTCCCGGCTGGCCCGACATCGTTCCTGTGCTCGTGTCAACCGCCGAGCTCTGCCGCGCGGCAGATCATTGATGTCGGGGTCGAGATCATGCCGCTGCGATCAACTTCAGAGCAATCTACCGCTAGCAACTCAGACGATACCTGAATGGCCACGATCCTCAGTCGAGCCTGGCGAGCAGTCGAGATCGCAGCCGATCGAGAACACGGGAATCATGGTTCACCCGGGTGGGACCCACCGCATTTCATGGGTTCACCCCGAGCTCGGTGCGCGGTGGATTGGATCATTTCGACCTCCGCTAGGCAGCGCCGCGCTCACTCACCACGCGCTTGCCATCCGGATGGGACTCTTGCTTGACGGTCCGACCCAGACCTACACACGCGGAAAGTGGGTCGTGTTTCATTTCTGCGCCGCATGTGGCGGCGTAGCGTATTGGCGAGGCTTGAGAACCGACAACAAGGGGCGGCGCCCCATGGGGGTCAACTTGCGGATGACCGACCCCGAGAATGTTGCGCAGGTTCCCATCGTCCGGCACGACGGGCTCGAGGCCGCGGACGACCTGCCCCGCGACGGGCGATGTGTCGCAGACTACTGGTTCTGAGTAGGTCTTGTCCGACGTCGAAGTAAAGCCGCTCCGGCTCGCGCGGGTCGAGTTGCCGGACTTCCATGCTTCGACAACATCTATGCGTTCCTCGTGCGCGATGGCGCCGAGTGCATCGCTGTCTGACGAGTTAACGGAGTCCGCGCCAGGCGAGCCCGGCGAACGCGCACGTTGCGAGCTCGATGCCCAGCGCCATCAGGTGGTACTGGTTCGCGGTGCCATCGAGCGCGATGCCGAAGATGCGAATCGCGGCAATGCACGCGAATGTGATCGTGCCCAGTGCGAGTGCGGGCTCGAGCCAGGCGTCTCGCTTCAAGCTCGCGAGGCAGAACAGGCCGGGCGCGATCTCGAGTGCGCCGTACATGACGCGCAGATCCGTGAGCGCGGTCGGAGAGAGGCTCGTGAGCTCGGCGAGCGCGAGCATGCGCTCGCTCGCGACCACGTAGAGCGCTCCGAAGAACGCGAGCAGTCCTCCGCACCACGCCGCTGCAAATCTCGCTAGTCGCATCCGTCTTCTCTCACGCGCGGCCGCGCTGGCGGGATCCTCTACCGGAATCGTCTTCGGTTCGGGTCCCGCTTGGCGATCTCGGCTTCCACTTCCGCGCGGCTGCGTTCGTACGTCACCTCGCGGCCGCGGACGTTCCCGACGTAGGCGAGCCCGTTGCGGGTCGGCGTGAGCGAGCATCGCACACTCTCGCCGAGCACCACCTCGATCTTGTCGGCGTGCTTGCTGAGCACCACGACCTCGATCGTCTGGCCGGTTTCGGTCTTCAGCTTGATCTTCTCGCTGTCCATTGTGAGCTCGCCCTGTTCGCGCGCACTGTACGGCGGATCCTACTTCGAGGCCACGCCGTCCAACAAGGCGCTGCAGCTGAGATCGGTCCGTAGTACCGTTTGGGCGTCAAGATCGCGGCCTCACAAGGAGATCCGATGAATCCAAACAAGGCGCTCTGGGAAAAAGGTGACTTCACGCGCATCGCGCAGAGCATGCGCGAGAGCGGAGAGGCGCTGGTCAAGACCTTCGGAATCCGAAAAGGCATGAAGGTCTTGGATCTCGGATGCGGCGATGGAACGACGGCCTCTGCCAGCGGCGAGATTGGGAGCGGACGTCCTAGGCGTCGACATCGCGAGAAATCTGGTCGACGCCGGCAACAAACGTGCAGAGAAGGAAGGTCTCGCGAACTGCAAGTTTCAGGAAGGCGACGCGACCGATCTGCACGAGCTGGCGGATCATTCCTTTGATCTGGTCGTGTCCATCTTTGGAGCCATGTTCGCACCAAAGCCGTTCGACGTCGCGAAGGAGATGGTTCGAGTGAGCCGGCGCGGAGGTCGAATCATCATGGGCAACTGGATCCCGAACGATCCGACGTTGGTGGCGCAGATCTTGAAGATCGGCTCCGCGTACACGCCGCCGCCGCCAGAAGGGTTCGTCAGCCCGATGACGTGGGGGATCGAGAGCAGCGTGATCGAGAGGTTTGCGAGCGCGGGGGTTCTCGCCGCCAAGATCTCCTTCGCCCGGGACACGTTCACGTTCAACCATCCCGGTTCCCCCGCGGCGCTCTTGGATGAATTCCGAAGGTACTACGGGCCGACCATGAATGCCTTCGAAGCGGCGGAGAAGAACGGCCGAGCCGCCGACCTGCAAAAGGAGCTGAGAGATCTGTTCAACAGCCAGAACAAGAGCGCGAGCCCGGCTGACACATCCATTTCAGCGACGTTCCTGCGCGTTACCGTCGAGCCCTAGTGGAAGTGCGCTTGCACGAGCAGCGCTCCGGCGACCTGGCATGAACCCCGAGCTGTCGCTCTGCGAGCATCTGCGCTCCCTCGAGCTGTCCACTCTGCCCATCGACTCGGCCGACGTTCTCGAGTGGTACGACGGCCCCGTGGTAGCCGTCGTGCGCTGTCAGCGCTGTACCGCAGCCGGTCTCATCGCGATGCTCGATTGGGGTGCCAGCCACGCCGTCCGCGTGTTCGGGCTGGCGGCCTTCGAGCCCCAGGTGCTGGCGGTCTTTCTTCGCAACACCCAGCGCGGGTCCTGCGACGCCAGCCGTCTCGGCCGCGAGATGTACGCGCTCCTGTCCTCCGCGGGCCCTGCGGAGCGGCTCGTGGCGATCGACGTCGGGACGAACGAAGTGCGCGCAGTGGCTCCGTACCCCGGCGAAGTTGGTCTTCCCACCGAACGCTGGGAGGAGCGCCTTCCTCCAGAAGAGAACGATCGGTGGTTCGAGCTCGCGGGGCTACGCAAATCCGCCATAGGATAGACGGATGGCGTTGGTTCGACACGACACCAATCTGTGGAGCACCGAGCACCAGTTCGGCTGGCAGGGCGGGCTGATCCAGATCCCGGTTCGCATGACGATCATTCGCCTCGGCAGCGGGGAGCTGATCCTCCAC
Source organism: uncultured delta proteobacterium (assembly GCA_963707945.1). Taxonomy (GTDB): domain Bacteria; phylum Myxococcota_A; class UBA9160; order SZUA-336; family SZUA-336; genus VGRW01. Next base: position 1,927,287 of record CAVPRM010000002.1, on the reverse strand, counting down.
TCGCCCGTCCCCATCTCTCCCGCGCTTCGCGACGAGCTCGCCGCGCTCGGCCCGGTCGCCTTCGTCGTCGTTCCGAACGCGCACGGCAGGTTCGCGGAGAAGGCGCATCGGATCTACTCGTCCGCACAACTCCTAGCTGCGCCAACGCCTCCTTCGGGCCGGAAGTCGCTCCCCTTTCGCGGTTCGCTCGCGGATCAGCCGCCGGCCGCGTGGGCGGGCCACGTCGAGAGTCGCCTCGTGCTCGGCTTTCGACTGCAGGAGGTGGTTCTGTTCCATCGGCCGTCGCGGACCCTCGTGCTCACGGACCTCTGCTTCAACATCCAGCGCTCGTCGTCCCGGATCGCGCGCGCGTTCTTCAGGGCGAACGACATGTGGAAGCGCTTCGGTCCCAGCCGGATCATCCGAAACATCGCGGTGTCGGACCGCGCCGCCCTGCGGAGCTCGCTCGAGCAAATCCTGAGCTGGGATTTCGAGCGGATCATTCCGGGGCACGGAGACGTCGTCGAGCATGGGGGCCCGGCGGCGCTTCGCGCGGCATGGCAGCGAGCCTGAGGAGGAGTAGCCTGACATGATGCGCTCGCGCGCGAGATGGGAAGGAGACCCCGCATGACGACCAAGTCCCCCGCTGCTTCGGCGAACACCGGCAAGGCCCCGCCGCGTTGGGCGATCAAGGCGATGACCCGCACGCACGTGTTCCTGAATCGCCTGACCGGCGGCCGCATGTTCAACAGCCTCGGTGGCGACGACGTCTGCTTCGTCACCATGAAGGGGGCGAAGAGCGGGCGGACCCTGACGATACCGTTGATGTACGTCCCGTACCGGGACGGAGTGCTCCTGGTCGCGTCGCTGGGCGGTGCGCCGCAGAACCCCGTCTGGTTCAACAACCTCGTGAAGCACCCCGAGATCGAGGTGCGTCACCGCGGGCAGCTCATGAAGCTCCGCGCCCGCCAGGCCAGGCCCGAGGAGAAGCCCGCTCTCTGGCCGATCTGCGACAAGCACTACGCGCCCTACGCCGACTACCGGAAGCGGACGAACCGCGACATCCCGATCTTCGTGTGCGAGCCGACGAGGTAGCGAAGGTCGCTCAGCTGCGCGGCACGCCGCCCGAGTCGAAGTCGATTTCCTCGGCCGAGGCCGTGCCGTTGGTGCGGCCAGGGTAGCTCAACCAGGTCATCGCGATGTTGAGATCCTGGACGAAGCTGACAGCCTCGATCCGGACTCCGTTCCCGAGCTCCAGCGTGCCGGTGGTGTGTGCATCCTTGACGAGAGTCAGATCGTAGCCGCGGTCGAGTGCGCCATAGGCCGTTGCACGAATGCACCAGTTGGTCGCAGCTCCGGCCAGCACGACGTGGGTCGCACCGAGCCTGGCGAGCTCGCTCTCCAGGCCGGTTTGCTCGAACGACGACTCGAACCGCTTGTGGATCAGCGGCTCGCCGTCCGCGGGCGAGAGCTCCGGCACCCATCGCCACTCGGGGCTTCCCTGGGGCAAGTCCTTGCTCGAGTGCTGCACCCAGATCACGGGCACGCCGCAGGCGCGCGCTCGCTCGACGGTGCGCGACACGTTCTCGATGATGCGCGCGGCGTCCCACGCTCCATTCATCACTCCCACCTGCACGTCGACCACCAGCAGGACCGCCTTCTTGCCTTCGCGTACCGTGGCCATTGCCGCCTCCTCCGAGCGATGAAGCTCACTGACCCTTGGCGCGGAGCTGGCGGATGTAGGCGAGCTCGCGCTGCGCGACCTGGTTCCCGGGCTCGAGCAAAAGTGACTTGTTGAAGGCGACCTCGGCCGCATCGAGGTCGCCGAGATCGATCAGCGAATAGCCGATGCCTCGCAAGGCGACGGGAACCTCAGGCGCCGAGGGTGCGTACTTCTCGGCGATCTCGAGCGCATGCTCGTAGGCGCGCTTGCCCTCGGCAGGCCGGCCCATCTGGTTCAGGATGTAGCCTCGCTCGACGTACGGAGATGCGGCGGTCGGCGCGGCGCGCGCCTCGACGTCCAGCGCGCTCAGGGCCGCGGGGAAGTCCCGTTGCTCCGCCTTGATGAACGCCTTCGAGTGCAGCAGCCCTCCATAGCACCAGTCGAGCGGAACGAGTCGATCGGGCGTGTCGGACGCGGCGCGGACCGCGTTGAACTGCTCCTGATTGGCCACGCTCACCGGAATGCCACCGCCTTGCGCGATCATCGGACCGAACTGCGCGAGCATCGCATCGACGGCGCGCTCGGCTTCCGACAGATGGCCCTGCTTCACCAAGTCGGTGGTCTCATCCAGCTGCGAGCAGTACTCCGCGCCGGGGCCGCGGTGGATGTCCGTGTACTTGCTCTTGTGCACGACGGAGTCTCCCGTCGGGGGCGCGGGCGCGGGCGCAGTCGCACAGGCCAACGCGACGGAGACCCAGAGCAGGGCCAAACACCTCTTGTGCATCGGCTCGCCTCTCGTCCGGTGAATGGTACTATGCTCGGCGCCGCGAGGGCACGTGATCACGCTTCGCCACATGGCAGCTTCGGAGGTCCACCGGATCGCCGAGATTGACCGCTCCGAGCACGTGACCCGCGAGTACTCCTATCGCGGCGGCGCGCTCGCGCAGCGCGAGGTCGATGTCCGGGTTCCGAACTGGTCGCGGACCGGCGCTGACGATCACAGTGTCGAAGGCAAGGTCCGGGCCTGGCAGCCGATCCTCGAGCGGGGCGGAACGCTGATCGGCGCGTTCGAGGCCGAGGCGCTCGCGGGCTTCGCGATCTACCGGCCCCGTCTCATGGACGACATGGGGAACCTGTCGGTCCTCCACGTGAGCCGGAACCATCGCCGCAAGGGAGTCGCTTCGCGGCTCGCCGAAGAGGTGGCTCGCCTCGCGCGCGCGGACGGCGCCCTACGCCTCTACGTGTCGGCGACTCCGAGCGGCTCCGCGGTAGCGTTCTACCGGAGCCACGGGTTCGAGCCGACGGATCAGCCGGACGAGGCGCTCTTCGCACTCGAGCCGGACGACATCCACATGATCAAGGTGCTCTGAGAATCCGACTCCAGCAGGACCGTGGTAGTGTGGAGCCATGAACCGGACACTGAAGATCGCAGTGATCGTGGTCCTGGCCTACGTGGGAATCGTCGTCGCGTTCGAGTCCCTGATCGGGTTCGTGCAGCCCGCCGGCAGCTCGACGCTCGTCATCACCACCTTCGATCCGAGCGGGAACGCCGCACGACCGGGTCGTCTCCCGTCTCGCGAGCGATGGCAAGCTCTACGTGGCGGCGAATCACTGGCCGCGCGCCTGGTACCGGCGGGCGCTCGAGAACCCGCAGGTGCAGGCCACCATCGACGGGGCGAAGGCCGACTACACCGCCGTGCCGGTCGCGGGCGCCGAGCACGATCGGGTCAATGCCGACAACCCTCTCCCCGTGGTCTTCCGTATCCTGACCGGCTTCCCGCCGAGGTACTTCGTGCGGCTGGATCCGCGCTAGAGAGCTCGATGAGCCTGGGAAGACTCTCCCTGGTCGTCCTGGTTCTGACCGTCGTGGCTGCGATCGGAGGACTTGGCCGCGCCAAGGACGACCGCTCCGCGTACTTCCCGCTGAAGGCTGCGCCCGGCCAACACAAGTCTCTGCTCGAGAACGATTTCGTGCTCGTGCTCGATGTCTCGATCCCGGCCGGAGTCACCGTTCCCGCGCACCTGCATCCCTGGCCCGCCGTGTTCGTCACGCTTCAGCCCGCTCACCTGGTGTTCCGAGACCTCGCGGACAAGGTCGTGCGCGAGGTCCGGCCTCCGACTGGGGCCGCCCAGAACCCCGAAGGTCGAGTGGCGCGAGCCCGATTCCGAGCCGGCCAGCGTCACCAACGTGGACACGACCGAGATGCGCGCGCTGCGGATCGAGCTGAAGTTCTTGGGATCGTGAAGCCTGCCGGGCTGGTGAAAGCGGCTCGTCAAAGCTCGGATCGCCGAGCTGCGCGAGCGCGCACGACCCACACGCCCGCGAGCGCGATGAGCGCGCACGAGCCGAGCATGCCGATGCGGATGTTGGTCCCCTGGGCGAGAACGCCGAGAGCGATCCCGAGCGTAATCTCCCCGAGGTACTCGGCCTGCGAGAGGAAGGAATGGACGGTCGCCCGCACGTCGCTGGTGGTGCGCTGGTTCACCCAGATCACGCTCGCGCAGCGAGTCACGGTCAGACCGATGCCGTCCACGACGAGGACGCCCGCCATGCCGGTGAGGTCGTCGGGCGCAGCAGCCAGCACGATCAGGCCGAGCGCGCCGGCGAAGCACGCCGCCGCGTAGATGCGCCGTGGAACGCCTGCGCCGGCGATCCGCGCTTCGACGACGCGGAGCGCCAGCGCGCCCGTTGCCAAGGTGAGCAGGCCGAGCGCCGTGAACCAGACGATCGGATCGGGCTTCGCGGGGAACCCGAGCAGGACGAGCTGCTTCGGGAACAGGCGCCCGAACCCCTCCGCGGCGCCGTTGGTCAGGAGCGTCGCGCCGAAGACGAGGAGGATCTCGGGGTCGCCGCGCGCGAGGTCCACGCCGCGGCGGAAGATCGAGACCGACTCGCGCCAACGCGCGTCGCGGGTCGGCTCGAAGCCGTTCTCGCTGAAGCGCACCGCCACGAACAGCCCGAGCGCCAGCATCGCGGCGCCCGCGACCACGATCGCCGTGCGGAGATCGGTCGCCCAGGCGAGCGCGCCGAAGCCGACCATGCCGCACGCCCCGCCGATCTGCTGCCAGCGCGCCGCCGCGGTCAGCACGCTGGGAGCGCGCTCGGGCCGGTCGAGCTCGTCGGTGAGCCAGGCGACGTCGGCGCCGGTCGAGAACGTCCAGGCGAGCCCCCACAGCATCTGCGCCGCCACCAGCGCAGGGAACGCCGTGACGAGTCCGGTCACCAGCATCCCCGTGCCCATCAAGAAGTGCGCGACGACGATCGACCACTTGCGGCTCAGCGTGTCGGCCATGACCCCGGTGGGAACTTCGAACAGCAGCGCCGTGATTCCCTGCGCGGTGCCGAGGAACACGAGCTCGACGGGGGACAGGTCGGCGACCGCGACGAGATACAGGCTCGTTACCAGCCACCAGCCGCGGTGGAAGACGGCGCGCACGCCGGTCCACGCGATGAACGTGGTCGAGACTTGTTCGGGAGACATCGGAGGGCTTCCTTCCGGCGACGGCGTCGCCAAAGAAGAGAGGGAGCGACCAGGCGCTCGACGTCTCCCGCCGGGGAAGCCCTGCCTAGTAGGTCAGGGGGCTTCGCTCGAAGTGCGGGAGGGCGTCGCAGATGTTCCGTGCTGCCATGACGAGCCTCCCGTATTCGTGGCCGCTCTTTTACCTCGGCGACGACTTCGTGGCAAGCTTCGCGTCGTGCGAAAGCTCGTCTCGAGTGGAAGTCCCTACGAGCCGGTGGTCGGTCTCTCGCGCGCGGTGCGGGCGGGACAGATCGTGACCGTCTCCGGCACCGCGCCGCTCGGCCCCGATGGCCGCACCGTCGGAGCCGGCGACCCGGCCGTCCAGGCGCGCCGCTGTCTCGAGATCATCGTGGTCGCGCTGGAGAAGGCCGGGGCCTCGCTCCGGCACGTCGTGCGGACGCGCATCCTTCTCACGCGCATCGACGACTGGAAGGCCGTGGCGGCGGTCCACGGCGAGTTCTTCCGCGACATCCGCCCGGCCAACACGGTCATGCAGGTGTCGCGTTTCATCGACCCCGACTGGCTCCTCGAGATCGAGGCCGACGCCGTGATCGACGACTAGGCTGGGTCGACCGGAGCCGCCAGTGGCGCGAGGTCCGGCGGCACCCACTCCGCGCGCGCGCGCGCCGACATCAAGAGGTCCCGCGACCAGAAACGAAACAGCACGGAGCGCTCCGCGAGGAGACCGTTGGTCAGGAGCTCGACCCGGCGCTCCAGCGACAGGCCGGCATCGAGGCCGGCGAAGCGCTCCTCGATCAGCCGCACGTACGCGACGGTGATCGTCTCGTGGTATCCACTGTCGGTCGAGTTGGGTGTACCGTGCGCGTCGTTCAGCCGTCGGATGCCGGAGCGCAGCAGCGCCAGCGCCTCGGCGCCGCCGTGGTGGTGCACGTGCCAGGCCCCGACCCGCAGGTGAGCCAGATGGGTCCACTCCTCCTTCGGGAGCGTGCAGGCGCGAAATGCCGCGACGAGATCGGTGAGGGTGAACATGTCGGATGAAGTGTTGACCGGGAGCTGTCTCTGCAAGGCGGTCTCGTTCGAGGTGCGCGGGCCGTTCACGCATTTCGGCCACTGCCACTGCGGCCGGTGTCGCAAGGCGAGCGGATCCTCGCACTCCACCGCGATCTACGCGAGCCCCGCGAACTTCGCATGGCTGTCCGGTCGGGACTCGATCGTTCGGTTCGACTTGCCCAGCGCGCGGAGCTTCTCGACCGCGTTCTGCCGGCGGCGCCCGAGCTGGTCGTGCGGACGACCGTGATTGCCGTCCGTTGCCCGTAGCCGGCCATGATACTGTCGAGGCCTGCTGAGGAGGTCTCCAGTCATGGACGGTGCGGAGAAACAACTCGCAACGATCCTGTCCCGCAGCTGGTGGGTGCTCTTGCTGCGCGGCCTCGTCGCGATCGCGTTCGGCGTGGTGGGCTGGCTCCAGCCCGGGATCTCGCTCGCCGCGCTGCTGTTGCTGTTCGGCGCCTACAGCCTGGCGGACGGCATCCTCCACGTCTGGAGCGCCGTCGCGGGGCGCAACGAGCACGAGCACTGGTGGGTCATGCTGCTCGGCGGCTTGGTGGGCATCGGCGTCGGCGTGGTGACGTTCCTCGCGCCCGGGGTCACCGCGCTCGCGCTGGTCTTCTACATCGCGATCTGGGCGATCGCGACGGGAGTTCTCGGAATCGCCACGGCGATTCGCCTTCGCAAGGAGATCGAGGGCGAGTGGCTGCTCATCCTCGCGGGCAGCGTGACGGTCGCGTTCGGAGTGATGCTCATGGCTCAGCCGGGAGCGGGCGCGCTGTCGCTGCTCTGGCTGATCGCGACGTACGCGGTCTTCTTCGGCGTTCTCCTCGTGCTGTTGGCGTTCAAGGTGCGGAGATTCGGAGCTCGGGCCGCGCGCCCGTAGTCGGAGGGAAAACACGGTGAAGCTCTCGACTGCCTACCTGCCGCACGCGATCTTTGCTCCGGGGGACCGGGGCGACCTGCCGGTGCCGCGCGTGTTCATCGCGCCGCAGCGCTACGTCCAGGGTCAGGGCGTGCTCGGCGGCATCGGCCGCTACGTCTCGCTCACGAACGCGAAGCGGGTCGCGCTGCTGATGTCGGAGCGCGGGAGCCGGAACGAGGGCGTGCTGCTGCGGGACTCGCTGCGCGCTGCGGGCATCGAGTCAGTCGTCCGCATCTTTCGCGGTGAGTGCTCGCTCGAGGAGATCACGCGCGCACGTCGAGGCGCTCGCGAGCGAGCGGGTCGACTGCCTGATCGCCGCGGGCGGCGGCAAGTGCATCGACGCGGGCAAGGGCATTGCCTTTCGGCTGGGCACGCCGGTCGTCATCGTGCCGACCCTGGCGTCGAACGACGCGCCGTGCTCCGCTCTGTCGGTCATCTACTCGCCGGAAGGCGTCTCGACGGGGGTGGAGTTCTATCCCCAGAGCCCCGCGTTCGTCGTGGTCGACACCGGCCTCATCGCGGCGGCGCCGGAGCGCTACCTGGTCGCGGGCATGGGCGACGCCATGGCCACCTGGTACGAGGCGCGCGTCTGCCTGCTGAACCCGGCGGCGGTCACGGCGGTGGGCGCGCGGCCGACGCTCGCGTCGTGCGCCATCGGCGAGGTCTGCGCGCAGACGCTCTTCGAGAAGGGCGCCGCTGCCGGCGCTGCGGTTGCCGCGAAGACCGTGAACGCGTCGCTCGAGGCGGTCGTCGAGGCCAACACGTTGCTGAGCGGGCTCGGCTTCGAGAGCGGCGGTCTCGCCGCCGCGCACGGCGTGGCCCAGAGCTACACGGCGCATCCCGAAGGTGAACGCGAAGTACCTGCACGGCGAGATGGTGGCGATGGGCACGCTCGCCCAGCTGATGCTCGAGTCGCGTCCCGACGAGGCGGCGAGGGTCGCCGAGTTCTTCGCGACCGTGGGTCTGCCGATCCACCTGGGTCAGCTCTCTCTCGACGCCGACGACAAGGCCGCGCTCGACATCGTGGCCGAAGGCACGCTGGCCTTCCCGTTCATCGGCAACATGCCGCAGCCGCTCAGCGCCGATCGGGTGCGCGCGTCGGTTCTCGACGCCCACCGGCTGGGCTCGTCCGTCTGCGCGAAGAAGGGCGATGACGCGTACAATCGGTTGCACAGAGGAGATCTCCGGTGATCGAAGCCGAAGTCGACATCAAGACCCGCGACGGCGAGATGAACGCGTTCGTGACCCACCCCGAGGAGGGCGGTCCGTTCCCGGCAGTGTTCTTCTACATGGACGCACCCGGGAAGCGCGAGGAGCTCCACGACATGGCGCGCCGGATCGCCACCGTCGGTTACTACGTCGTGCTGCCGAACCTCTACTACCGCACCGTCCGCGAGTTCGCGCTGCTGAACCGCGACGAAGCGGGCATGAAGCGCATGTTCGAGCTGATGAGCTCGCTCACCAACACCAAGATCGTCGAGGACACCGAGGCGCTGTTCAGCTTCGTCGACCGCCAGCCGCAGGTGCGGCGCCGCAAGGTGGGCGCGGTGGGCTACTGCATGAGTGGGCCCTTCGTCTGCGCGGTCGCCGCGCAGTACCCGGAGCGAGTCGCCGCCGCAGCGTCGATCTACGGCGCGCGCCTGATCAGCGACGCCCCCGACTCCGCGCACCTGTGTCTCCCCAAGATCCAGGGTGAGATCTACTTCGCGTGTGCCGAGATCGACCGCTGGGCGTCCAAGGAGCAGATCGACCAGCTCGAGAACATCCTGAAGACTGCCGGCGTCCGGCACCGGATCGAGTGGTACCCGGGCGCCGAGCACGGCTTCGCGTTCCCGCAGCGCCAGGGCATCTATCACAAGCCGTCGGCGGAGCGGCACTGGGAGCGAGTGTTCGCGCTGCTCGAGCGCAACCTCCGCGCGAGGTAGTCAGCCATCTCGATCGATCGGCCCCGGCTCGTCCTGCTCACGGGGATCATGGCTTCCGGCAAGTCCACCGTGGCTCAGCAGCTGGCCGAGCAGCTCCCGCGGAGCGTGCACCTGCGCGGCGACGTGTTCCGGCGCATGATCGTCGCCGGCCGCGCCGAGATCAGCGCTCCGCTGTCCGCTGCAGCGACCGAGCAGCTGTGGCTGCGCTACCGACTGGCCGCGATGGCCGCAGAGATCTATCTCGGCGCGAGTTTCTCGGTGGTCTACCAGGACATCGTCCTCGGCCCCGCCCTTGCCGACCTGGTGCAGCAGCTCCGGCGCCATCCGCTCCACGTCGTGGTCCTGTGCCCGACGGCGGAGGCGGTCGCGGCGCGCGAAGCCGGCCGGACCAAGAAGGGCTACCGCGGCATCTCCGTCGCGGACCTCGACCGCGCGCTGCGCGAGGAGACGCCCCGACTGGGCCTGTGGGTGGACAGCTCCGCGCTGTCGGTCGCCGAGACCGTCGCTCACATCCTCGCGCACCTCGACGACGCGCGAGTATCCTAGGTGAGCGCCATGAAGGCAGACTCGGTCGTCGAGGTCATCTCGCTCCTGGACGAGGCCCGGGTCGAGGTCTGGCTCGACGGCGGCTGGGGCGTCGACGCGTTGCTGGAAGTGGAGACCCGCGCGCACCGCGACCTCGACCTCATCGTGAGCGTCGCCGACGTTCCCGCGCTCCGGAAGGCGCTCGCGGCGGCGGGCTTTCGCGAGAAGCCCGGCGGAACCTCGAGCGGCTTCGTGCTCGCCGACGAGCGCGGCCGCGAGGTCGACGTGCACGCGATCCAGTTCGACTCGCGCGGCCGCGGAGTCTTCGCGCTCCCCGACGGGCGGCGCTGGCCGTTTCCGCCCTCCGCCTTCGCCGGCCGAGGCCGCGTCGGCGCGCGCTCGGTTCGCTGCCTCTCGGCGGAAGCCCAGGTGCAGTGCCACGGCCAGGGCTACGCGCCCACCGACAAGGATCTGGCCGACATGGAGCGGCTGCAGGAGCGCTTCGACGTCGTGCTCCCGCTCGCGCTGTGCCGGCAGGCGCAGCCTCGCGCGGAGCGCGCGCCGGTCCTCGCCGAGCTCGTCGCGCGCGAGCCGATCTTCCACCGCTCCGAGCTCGGCACGACGCGCCGCGACTTCGAGAACATGGTCGAGCCCGACTTCTGGGAGGTCGGCGCGTCGGGCCGCCGCTACGGCCGCGCCGAGGTCCTCGACCTGCTCGAGAAGCGGCATCAGACGCCGCACGACGACCCCTGGGAGACGTCCGACTTCCAGTGCCGCGAGATCGCGCCCGACGACTTTCTCCTGACCTACACCCTACGGCAGAACGCGCGGGTCACTCGGCGCGCGACCCTCTGGCGGCGCCGCGACGGCGCCTGGAGGATCGCCTACCACCAGGGGACGCTCGTCGAGGACACCTAGCGCGACGGCGGCAGCGAGATCGGGTCGCGCGCCTGCGACGCGGGCCAGGGCTTGTTGTACTTGGTCATGATCTCGTCGATCGCGCGCTCCCAGCGCTCCTTGCCGAAAGCCTTGTAGGTCTGGAAGGGGTTGCAGTACTCGCGCATGCGGAACGCCTGTCCGTTCTTGGTGGTCACCAGTGAGAAGTAGCGCTGGGTGTAGCGGCCGCCGGACACGGTCGGCCCGCCGCCATGCGACTCGATGATGATCGTCTCGGGATCCGAGGTCGGGTAGAAGCCGACCACCGCGGTCGAGAAGCGCGGAACGACGCTGAGCAGCAGCTCCATGAACCGGCCGGTGGCTTCGCGCCCGATCACGCAGATGGGTGTCTCGAAGGTCGGTCCTTCCCAGATCGCATCCTCGTGCAGAGCGTCCAGCCAGATGCGGCGCTGCTCCTCGAGGGTCGTGAGCTGCCCGCCGAATGCGTCGCCGATCGTCTTTTTCGCGGTCATCCGAACCTCCTCCGTGTCGCCGATGGTACGATCGCGAAGGGAGGCTCGTCATGTCGAGCGACAATCCGTTCGCGCCGCCGGGCGCGCCGCTGCAGGACCCGCCGGCCGCGCCTGCCGAGCTCGCGACCCGACCCTCGCGTCTCTGGGCGGTGCTGATCGACGGCTTCATCATCCTGCCGCTGCTCGCGCCGATCTTCTGGCTGCTCGGGCTGTTCGACGGATGGCCGAACATCCAGCCGTTCGGTCCTGCCAAGCAGCTCGCGCTGGCTGGGCTCGGCACTGGGCTCTATCTCGCGCTGCACGGCTACCTGCTCGCGACCCGCGGGCAGACGATCGGGAAGTGGCTGTTGGGGATCCAGATCGTCCGGGTCGATGGCTCGCGAATCGACTTCGGGCGACTGGTCGGCTTGCGCTACGCCCCGTTCTGGGTCTTGTCGATGATTCCGGGTCTCGGGCCCGTGACGTCGATCGCCGACGACCTCTTCATCTTCTCCGAGAACCGGCGCTGTCTGCACGATCGCCTCGCGGACACCATCGTGATTCGCGCGCGGAGCTGATCGTGGCGTTCGCGTTGAACCTGCTCGTGTCCGCCCTCGTGATCAGCACCGCGTCGTGGCTGTCGCGCCGTGCGCCGAACGTCGCGGGCTTCATGGTGGCGATGCCGCTGGCGTCGCTGCTCGTGCTGCCGCTCTCGTTTCGCGAGCACGGGGACGCGGCGACCTCGATCCAGCTCGCGAAGAGCATCTTCGTCGCCATCCCCGTGAGCCTGACCTTCTTCGTGCCGTTCCTGTTCGCGGGCCGGCTCGGCCTGTCGTTCTGGCAGGCGTACGGACTGGGCGCCGCCGCGCTGCCAGTCGGCTTCTTCGTGCACCGCTTCGTGACGAAAGCGTTCCTCGGCTAGGAGCCCGCTCTGACCTCGAAGACGGCCATGCTCGCGCTCGTGAAGTCGTTCCGCTTCGCGGAGGTCGGCAAGGCACTCGACAAGAGTCCCGACCTGCTCGCGTTTCACGACGAGCGCGGCCGGAACTGGCTGCACGTTTGCTGCGCGACGAAGCCTTCCAAGGCAAAGCTCCGCGACAGCGTGAAGACGGCCGAGGTCCTGCTCGCGAAGGGGCTCGAGCTCGACCGCGAAGCGTTTTGCGAGGGCGCGTGGAAGGCGACCCCGCTCTGGTACGCGATCGCGCGCGGGGAGAACCTCGCTCTCGCCGAGTTCCTGCTGGGACGCGGCTGCGATCCGAACCACTGTCTCTGGGCTGCGGCCTTCCGGAGCGACCTCACTGCGATCCGCCTGCTGGTGAAGCACGGGGCTCGTCTGGACGACTCGGTCGAGAACGAGACTCCCTTCCTTGCCGCGGTGAAGACCAGTCACTTCGATGCTGCCCAAGAGCTCTTGCGGCTCGGCGCCGACCCGAACCACCGCGACTCGCGCGGGATGACGGCGCTCCACTACATGCTGAAGAAGAACAGCGACCCGCGGCACTTCGCGATGCTCTTCGCGCACGGCGCGCGCGCCGACATCGCCAACGCGAAGGGCGAGCGAGCGCTCGAGCTCCTCGCCCGCAAGAAGGCGCCCGCGTTTCGCAAGCTGGTCGCTCAGCTCGGCGGGCAGCGCTAGCGATGGCCCCGCTCCGCGCGATGCAGGCGCTCCTGGAGCGCTGCTGGGACGAGTCCTGTCACCTGCACGTCGGCGACCTGGCCTGGCAGTGGGCGCTTGCTGGCGGCGGACGGCCTGACTGGCCGATCGAAGTCTGGAAGTCGGCCGACGGGACCGTCGAGGCATGGGGCTGGCTTCAGGACGGCCACCTGCACTTCGCCGTCGACCCCGCGCGTCTGGAGCTCGTGCCGGAGATCCTCGCGTGGGCCAAAGACCGGGCGCGCGCGCTGGCGACCTCGGTGCTCGACGTGAATGCGGAGCTCGTCGCAGCGCTTCGCGCAGCCGGCTTCGCGGCGGCGCCCGACGACGCGCCGTTCTCGTTCCACCTGCGCTGCGAGCTGGCGAAGCTGGGGGAATCCTCACTTCCTCGCGAATTCACGGTGCGGGCGGTCGAGCCCGACGAGGTCGAGTCCCGCGTCGACGTTCATCGCCGCGCCTGGTCGCTGCTGCCGTTCGCGGCCGGCTCGCTCGAGTCGCGTTCCAGCCTCACGTCCGACGGCTACCGGCAGATGATGAGCACCTGGCCCTATCGGGCGGAGCTCGACTGCGTGGTCGAGGCTGCCGACGGCGCGCTCGTGGCTTGCGCCTGCGGGTGGCTCGACGAGCGGAACGGCGTGGTCGAGCTGGAGCCGGTCGGCACGGTCGCGGAGTACCGGGGACGCGGGCTCGCTGGCGCGGCCTGTCTGGGCGTGCTGCGCGCCGCGCGCGAGCTCGGCGCGCGCACCGGCCTCGTCTACGCGCGCGGAGACTCGGCCTATCCCGCGCCGCTTCGCGCATACTCGAAGCTGGGCTTCGTTCCGTATGCACGGACTCGCACCTTCCACTCCGCCCGTGAAGAGGATCGCAAGTGAAGAAGGCTTCCATGAAGCGACCGGTCCACGTCTCCGACGTCGAGTGGCAGATCTGGTACCCCGGTACCCCGCGCGAGATCCGGGGCCAGGCGCTGTGCGACGTGGGCGGCCGTGCGAAGGTCGGGGTCGGCTACCTGGAGCTGCCGCCTGGCTCGAACACGGAGCCCGCTCACTGGCACACGCAAGAAGAGGAGCATCTCTACGCGCTCGCGGGCGAAGCCACGCTCCGACTCGGCGACGAGCGCTTCGAGCTGCGCGCCGGCAGCTACGTGTGCTTCCCCGCCGGTCAGGCCGCGCCGCACTGCCTGTACAACACGGGCCGCGTGCCGTTCGCCTACCTCATGATCGGGGAGCGCATCAGCGGCGACGAGGTAAGATCCGCCTGAGCTCATGACGAACCTGAAGCACCTCTTCGACAACAACCTGGCCTGGGCGAGGAGCATCCGGGAGCAGGACCCGGACTTCTTTGCGAAGCTGGCACAGCAGCAGTCGCCGGCCTACCTGTGGATCGGCTGCTCCGACAGTCGCGTGCCCGCCAACCAGATCGTCGGGCTCCTGCCCGGCGAGCTGTTCGTGCACCGCAACGTGGCGAACCTGGTGGTGCACACCGACCTGAACTGCCTCTCGGTCATGCAGTTCGCGATCGACCTGCTGCACGTGCGACACATCATCGTGTGCGGCCACTACGGCTGCAGCGGCGTGCGCGCCGTCCTGCAGCGCGACCGGATCGGCCTCTCCGACAACTGGCTGCGACACGTGGGCGACGTGTACGCGCGCCACGAGAAGCGGCTGGCGGGCGCGTCCAGCGCCGCCGCCGCCTGCGACCGCCTGTGCGAGCTGAACGTGATCGAGCAGGTCTCGAACGTCTGTCAGACCACGATCGCGTGCGAAGCCTGGGAGCGCGGCCAGGAGCTCTCGATCCACGGCTGGGTGTACGGGATCGAGGACGGCCTGCTGCGCGATCTCTCGGTGACCGTCAGCGATCCGAGCCAGGCGACCGCGGTCTACGAGGCTGCAATCGCCGCGCTGCCTTGAAGGGGCGAGCCTTCACCCTTGGCTGGGGTGTCGCGTTCGGGGTGATCGGGCTCGCGCTGCTGGGCCCGGTTCTCAGCGGCGGCTTCTTCTCCGACGACTGGGAGCTCCATCTCGCCGAGCCGGCGAAGCACGTCGCGCGCGCGTTCTTCGAGTCGCGACCCTATCAGGTGTATCGGCCGATCCAGCTGCTGCTGGTCGCGAGCTCGCAGGCGCTGTTCGGCTACACCACGTTGCCCGTCCACCTGCTGAACCTCGCGCTGCACGTGTCGCTTGCGCTGCTCGTGATGCGCGCGCTGCTGGCGGCCGGCGCGTCGAGGCTCGCCGCGGTTCTCGCCGGCGCGTACCTGACGGTGTCGCAGCTCGCGGCGTCGGCGGTCGGCGGAAACGACACGATCTCGCTCACGCTCGGCACCTTGGCCGGAACGGCGTCGCTCGTGTGCATGGATCCGTTCGGCGCGCGCCGCGCGCCCCGCGCGGGGCTGGCCCTCGCCGCGTTTGCGCTCGCCCTGCTCGGCAAGGAGAGCTCGCTCGGCTACCTGCCGATCCTGTGCTTCCTCGCGTGGCGGCACGCGCGGCTTCCGCTGGCCGGGGGATTCGTCGCGCTCGCGCTCGGCTACCTGGCTCTGCGCAGCTGGGTCGGCGCGGTGGGGCCGAGCCTCGGCGCGGCGACGGGGCTGCGGATCGGCCCCAACCTGTTCGTGAACGCGGCGCTGCTCGCCGGCGTGACGCTGATGCCGCTGCAGACGACCGCGGTGTTCCGGGGCATCGCCGAGCACCGCTGGCTCTGGCCGGTGGTCGGAGCGGTCTCGGCGCTCGCGCTCGTCGCGTTCGTGGCTCTGGGCATGCTGCGCGCCGGCAAGCAGGCTCTGGCTGTGGCGGTCGTGGTCGCCGCGGCGGTGGTAATGACTCCGGTGCTTCCGCTGCAGCACGTCTCCGAGCTGTACGCTTATGCGCTGCTTCCGTTCGCGGCGGGGTTGTTCGGCTGGAGTGCAGCGACGCTCATCGCGCAGGGCGCGGCGCGGCCGGCGCGCGTTGTCGCGGCGGGCTTCGCGGCGTTCGTGCTGCTCTCCAACGCGTGGGCCACGCGCGCCGACGCGGTCGGCATGGCGCGCAGCGGCGCGCTGGCCGCGGAGCTCATGCCGCAGGTGCTCGACGCCGTGCGCGCGCTGCCGAGCGGCGGCCGCCTGGTGCTGGTCGACCCGCCCCTCGAGGTCCCGAACTACTCGGCGTTCCAGATGGCGGGGTTCCGCGGCGTCCAGCTCACGGATCGGCAATGCTTCGAGATGACGGGTCGCGACGACGTCCGCGTTCTGGTCGTGAGCGACGGCCAGCCGCTGCCCGAGGCCTGCGCCGAGTGCGTGTTCCTGACCCTCGCGGGCGAGCGAGTGGTTCCGTTCGAGCGCGGAGCTCCGTGAGGTGCGACTTACGGGGCGGCGCTCGCCGCCCCGCCTCGGATGGGCCACGCGTACAGCTCCGACACTCCGCCGCGCGCGATGGGCGGGCCCAGCTCGGCCTGCTTCACCGGATCACACTCAGCTTGCCGTCCGCTTCCACGTAGCAGCGCTTCACCTGCGCGATGTCGTCGACGCCCTGCTCGCGGAGCTGCTCCATCAGGTCCTCGATCGAGATCAGCTCCGCGCGCAGGTTGCGGAGCAGCGGTTTGCCGCCGCGGATGATGAGGAGGGGCGGCGGCTCGAGCAGCCGGTGCACGAACGTCGAGTGATAGCTGAGCCAGTCGAGCCCGAAGTTCCAGGCGAAGAGCGTGCCGACCAGAACGAGGCCTTCGGTGATCGAGCGGTACTCACCGGCCATGCCGTTCTGCGAGGCGTCCGCGATCAGCGTGATGAACAGGAGGTCGGCGCGGGTGAAGCTGCCGCCCTGGCGGCGGAGGATGCGCATGAAGCAGAGCGCTGCGAGATAGATGATGCTGCCGCGGATCACGAGCTCCGCCAAGCTGTCGCTCGGAACGAAGAGCCGTGCCCAGTTCACGTCCATCGTAGCCTCCTCAGTCGTAGATCCCATCCACGTACCACGAATCGTCGGGCAGGTTGTGGTAGAGGCGGTAGATCCCGCCATCGGAGAGCTCGACGTCCCAGTAGTCGCGCGCGAAGCGGCCCTCGCCCCACCACTCGCCGAACAGGCGCCAGGGCCCGGCGGAGTTCAAGACGCGCCCGCCCTCCGAGTCACCACGCAGCAGCGAGACGTAGACCGGAGGCTTCCCGCCGTGCACTCGCACCGCTTGGGGCGGGCGGACGGCGCGCAGCGCGAGCACGCCGCGCGGCGGGAGCTCCGGATCGGGCGCGCGCGGGGCCTCGCGCCGGCGCGCGTGGGCGAGCTGGAACTCGGCCAGGGTGGCGGCGTCCTGGCGGTGCGTGTCGGAGACCTGCGGCGCGCCGACCTGGCCGGCGCCGCAGAGCGACTCGATGCGCGCGATCGCCACCGCCAGCTCGCCGGGGGAGGGGAGCGGCGGCAGGAACAGGTCGAGCTGCGCCGTCTCGACACTGTCGGGTGTCGCGATCGCGCGTGCGCCGGTCACGCCCTCGCCGGGCGGCTCGCGCTCGAGCGCGAGCCGGGCCAGGGCGAGCAGCACGTTCGTCTCGAGCGTCGGCGCGGCCAGGCCGAGCTCGCGCACGGCGACGCTCCCGCTTTCGAGGGAGAGCTCGAGCCGCAGCCGGCGCAGCGCGAGCCCGCGCAGGCGCACGCGCCGCACCAGCCGGTCGCACAGCGCGCGCAGGAAGAACGCGAGCTGCTCCAGGTTCCCGATCGCCCAGTCCGAGTCCGCGCACTCCTCGAAGCGCGCCAGCGGCGGGAACTGGCGGAAGGGCGCGAGATCCTCGCCGTTGGCGCGCCGCGCCAGCCGCAGCCCCGCTTCGCCGAGCCGCGCGCCGAGGGCCGCGCGCGAGATCTGCGCGAGCTGGCCGAGCGTGCGCACGCCCCAGCGAGTGAGCCGATCGGCGAGCTCCGACGGCGGGTCGAGCAGGTCGAGTGGCAGCGGCACGAGGAAGCTCGCGGCTTCCTGCGCCCCCACGATGCGCCCGCCTTCGCGATGCCGCGCCGCGAGCTCGGCCACCGTCCGCGTGGGGCCGATGCCGAGCCGCACCGCCGCAGGGGTGCGCGCGACCTCGGGGAAGCCCACGTCCGCGAGCCGGGTTGCGAGCGCAGTCAGGAGCCCCCGCTCGCTCGGGAAGAGCGCCTGGGTCCCCGCGAGATCCACGAAGACGAGGCCGGTCCCGGCCATCATCACGCGCGGCGAGATCGACGTGGCCACGTCGACCAGCGCCTGCTCGGCCGAGCGCATGCCCTCCAGCGAGAACGCGCGCACCAGGAGCTCGGGCTCCGTCGCGCGCGCCTGTGCGGCGGTCAGACCTCGATAGAGCCCCGCGATGATGGTCGGACTTTGCGGCGCGCGTCCTTTGGAATCGCGCTGCTCCACGATCGCAACCCGCTTCGCAGCGAGCTCGGGCTCCGCGCGGAGAGCAGCGGCGAGCGGGAGATCCGGGAGAAGCAGACAGGCGAAGCGGTCCACGGCTTGGCCTCTGGCTTGGTCTCTTTCATCTCAGCCCCCTTTGTTCTTTCCGACGCCATTTTCGCCAGATTTTCGCCTGCCCGTCAAGCGTCATTTCGGTGGTAGGCTCCGGCCGTCATGAACCCGGCCTGGCTACTGGTGCTCGCTCTCATCGGAGCCATGCTCCTGGCCATCCGGCTGAAGCGAGAGGCGTTCGCGCGGCTCCATGCGGACGAGAAGGCGCGCCTCGTCGCCGGCTTCTCGAGCCAGCGCAAGTACATGTGGATCCTCGTGGTCCTCGGACTCGTCGCCCTGCAGGCGAGCTGGGTCGCACTGCCGATCGGCGGCGTCGGAGTCGCCGTCCTCGCCGCCGCAGTGTTCGGCCACAACATCCTCAAGATGCGGAGGCTTGGCGTCTCGCCAGCGTACGTTCGCACCTGGGCCGCGGGCCAGGTGGTGCAGCTCGTCGCGCTCATCGCGTTCGTCGCCGCCCTGTTTCGAGCAACTCCGCTAGTGAGATGACTCGGATCTACCAGGAGCTCGCCGACTGGTGGCCGCTCTTCTCGGCGCCCGCGGACTACCGCGAGGAGGCCGACGACCTGGTCGCGCGCCTCGCGCTCGATCCGCGCGCGCACGAGCCGACGCTGCTCGAGCTCGGCTCCGGCGGCGGGAACCTCGCCTCGCACCTGGCCGCTCGCTTCGCGCTGACCCTCTCGGATCTCTCGCCCGGAATGCTGGCGATGAGCCGCGCGCTGAATCCCGAAGGCCGAGCACGTACAGGGCGACATGCGGACCTTGCGGCTCGACCGCCGTTTCGATGCGGTCGTGATCCACGACGCCATCATGTACATGACCGAGCCCGCGCCAGCTGCAGGCGGCCCTGCACACCGCGGCTCTCCACTGCAAGCCGGACGGCGTCGTCGCCGTGCTGCCCGACTACGTGAAGGAGACCTTCGCGCCCGGCACGCAGGACGGCGGTCACGACGGCAGCGACGGCCGCGCCCTTCGCTACCTCGAGTGGGTCTGGGACCCGGACCCCGCCGACGACACGTACGTCGCCGACTACGCATTCTTGTTGCGCGAGCGCGACGGCAGCGTGACGGCCGTGCACGACCGGCACGTCGAAGGCCTGTTCGCGCGCGCGCGCTGGCTCGAGTGGTTCGCGGCCGCGGGTCTCGCGGCCGAATGCGCGCGCGATCCGTGGGGCCGCGACATGTTCATCGCGCGGCCGCGGTAGTGCCGCTCTGGTACGCTGATCCCGGTGGCCGAGCTCGACCCATACGTCCTGGGCTACACGCCGACGGAGCGCGAGCGCCTCGAGCGCCAGGCGAACGAGCTGGCCCACGAGTCGGCGCGGCTGTTCGACGCGATCGGCGTGAGCGCGAGTTGGCGCGCGGTCGAGATCGGCTGCGGTCCGCGCGGCTGTCTCGCGTTGCTCGCCGAGCGGGTCGGGGCGAAGGGGCAGGTGGTCGGCGTCGAGCGCAACGCCGAGGAGGTGGCGAGCGCCCGGAAGTTCGCGGCCGAGGCGGGGCTCGCGAACGTCCAGGTCGTGCAGGGCGACGGACGCGACACGGGTCTGCCGGCCGCGAGCTTCGACCTCGCGACGGCGCGGCTCGTGCTGGTGAACGTTCCCAAGCCCGAGGAGATCGTGGCCGAGATGGCGCGCCTCGTGCGGCCGGGCGGAGTCGTGGCGCTGCACGAGCCCGACTCGACGACCCAGCGCTTCGACCCGCCGCTGGCCGCGATGGCGCGCGCGCAGCAGCTGCTCGGCGCGTCGGCGGAGCGCAGCGGCGTGGATCGCACGATCGCTCTGCGTGCCCCCCGGCTGCTGCGGGAGCTGGGGCTCGTCGACGTCCATGTGAATCCGCTGGTGCACGTCTATCCGCCGGATCACTCGCGGCGGAGCCTGCCGCTCTGGTTCGCCGAGAACGCGCGGCCGCGGCTGCTCGAGCAGGGGCTCGTCACGGAAGCGGAGATCGACGAGCTGATCGCCGCGCTGCGCCGATACCTGGACGATCCCGACACGCTGGTCGTCTCGTCGCTCTTTCTCCAGGTCTGGGGTCGGGTGCCGGAGACGCGCGCGTGATCCTGGCGGCGCTCGTCGCGATCGCGGCGCTCGCAGTCGCGTCGTACGAGATGTGGCGGCGGCGCTCGTCGCCGAACCCCGGGCGCGATCCGCTGGAGACGAGCGAGGCGCCGCCGCGGATTCTCGAAGACGACGGCGGAGACGCGGGCGCCGACGCCGGCGATGGAGGAGACTGAGGCGATGCTCGAGCTGCGGCCGACCTGCGAGAACTGCAACACGGCGCTCCCGCCCGATTCGCTCGAGGCTCGCATCTGCAGCTTCGAGTGCACCTTCTGCGCGCGCTGCGCGGCCGAGCTCGGCAACGTTTGCCCGAACTGCGGCGGCGGCTTCACGCCGCGCCCGATCCGACCGGCCAAGAACTGGAAGGGCGAGAATTTCCTGGGGAAGTACCCCGCGAGCGCGAAGCCGAAGCACCGCCCCGTCGACGCTGCCGCGCACGCGCAGTTCGCCGCCGCGCTGAAGCAGATCGCGCCCGAGAAGCGCTAGCGCGCGTGTCGCGCGACACATTGTCGCTCGCTGCGATTCGGGAAGCTTCGGCCATGCGCATCGCGGTCGCCGGAGGCACGGGCCTGGTCGGACGTCATACCGTGAGCGCGCTCCGCCGTGCGGGGCACGAGACCATCGTGCTCGCGCGCTCGTTCGGGATCGACGTCGCGACGGGCGACGGCCTCGACCGGGCGCTCGCCGGGGTGCAGGCAGTCGTCGACGTCACCAACGTGCAGGGCGCCGACCCGGTGGCGGTGCGCGAGGGGTTCGCGACTGCGACGAGGAATCTCCTCGCCGCCGAGCGGCGCGCCCGCGTTCAGCACCACGTGCTGCTCTCGATCGTCGGGCTCGACCGCATCGAGGGGAACGCGCACTACGCGGGCAAGCGCGCGCAGGAACAGCTCGTCGCGTCAGCCGAAGTCCCCGCCACGATCCAGCGCGCGACCCAGTTCCACGAGTTCGCGGGGATGCTGGTCGAGTGGACCCGGCGCAGGAGCGAGGCGACCGTGCCGCCGGCGCTGGTCCAGCCCGTCGCGGCCGCCGAGGTGGGCGCGGTGCTCGCGGAGCTCGCGGCCGCGCCCCCGAAGGGACGCGCGCTCGATCTCGCGGGACCCGAGACGCAGGACCTCTTCGACATGGCGCGGCGCACCTTGGCCGTGCGCGGCGAGTCGCTGCGGCTGATCCCGAGCTGGCGCGACGGGCCCTTCGGACCCGAAGCCGCGGGCGAAGTGTTGCTGCCCGGCCCGGAAGCGCGCCTCGGCACCGTGACCTTCGACGACTGGCTCGAGGAGCACGCCGCGCGGTAAGGTCGCCGAATGGCGAACGCCTTCGGACTCCTGTGCAGCACCGACCACCTCGCGGCGCCCCAGCTCGCGGAGCTCGCGCAGGAGCTCGAGCGGCTCGGCTTCGACTCGATCTGGCTGCCCGAGCTCCTGGGCCGCGAGCCGATCGCGACCGCCGGCTATGTGATCGCCAAAACGACACGGATCGGTGTCGGCACGGGGATCGCGAACGTGTACGCGCGCGACGCGGTCGCGGCAGCGCAGGCGCGGCGCACGCTGGCCGAGCTGTCGGGGGGCCGTTTCACGCTGGGGCTCGGCGTCTCGCATCCGCCGATCGCGGCGATGCGTGGGCACGATTGGATCCCGCCGGTCGCGAAGCTGCGCGCGTACCTCGATGCGATCGAGTGCGTGCAGGTGCAGTCCGTCGCGCCCGCCGCCCCCGCGCCGGTCGTGATTGCGGGGCACGGGCCGAAGCTGCTGCGCCTGGCGGCCGAGCGCGCCGACGGCGCGCACACCTACCTGGTCACGCCGGAGCACAGCAAGAACGCGCGCGGGATCCTCGGCGCCGCGAAGTCGCTCCGCGTCGTGCTGCCGTTCGTGGGCGAGCCCGACCCCGCTCGCGCGCGGAAGGCGGCGCGCGCCGCGCTCTCGGTCTACCTGCCGTTCCCCGCCTATCACCGGCTGTGGGCGGGCTTCGGCTTCGGCCCTCCCGACTGGACCGGCGAAGCGAGCGACGGCTTGATCGACGCGCTCACCGCCTGGGGTGAGCCCGAGCGCATCCGCGCTCGCGCGCGCGAGTATCTCGCCGCGGGCGCGACTCAGGTCTTGCTGCTGCCGATGCAGCGGCTTCGCCTGGACGGACCCCTGCACGCCACGCTCGAGGCGCTCGGTGGCGGCGCCTGAGCGGCTCATCGGCGTCGTATCCGACACGCACGGCCTGCTCCGGCCCGAGGTGGTGAAGGCGCTCCAGGGCGTGGAGCGGATCGTTCACGCCGGCGACGTGGGCTCGGCGTCAGTGCTGGAGGAGCTCCGCGCGATCGCCCCCGTCGTCGCCGTGCGCGGCAACAACGACCGCGGCGTGTGGGCCTCGCAGCTTCCGGTGACGCAGGTGGTCGAGGTCGGAGAGGTGCTCCTCTACCTGATCCACGACCTCGGCGAGCTCGACCTCGACCCCGCGGCCGCCGGGTTCCACGCCGTGGTGTCGGGTCACTCGCACCGCCCGAAGGTCGAGCGGCGCGACGGCGTGCTCTACCTGAATCCCGGCAGCATCGGTCCTCGGCGCTTCGCGCTGCCGATCGCGTTCGCGCGGCTCAGCGTGCAGGGGTGCGCAGTGAAAGCAACAATCGTCGAGCTATCGGCTACGATCGCTGCGAAAAACACAGGGGGATCGTGATGAGAGGACTGCTCGCCGCGCTGCTTCTTGTCGCACTCGCACCGCTCTCGCTCGCGCAGGAGCCGGGGCCGCACGCCGAGGACCTGAAGGTCGAGCCGTCGAAGGTCGTCTTCTCGCCGTACGTCGGGAAGGCGCATCCGAGCCATGTGTTCTGGGGCGACACGCACCTGCACACCGCGTACTCTTTCGACGCGGGCGCCTTCGGCGCACGACTGCTTCCCGACGACGCCTACAAGTTCGCGCGCGGTCAAGAGGTGACGGCGTCGATGGGCCAACGCGCCCGTCTGTCCCGCCCGCTCGACTTCCTGGTCGTCGCGGACCACTCCGATCAGATGGGGCTGTTCACGCGGCTGCTCGCCGCGGATCCGACCATCCTCGCGGACCCCGACGGGAAGCGTATCTACGACATGGTTCTCGCGGGCGGCGACCAGGCAATCGCCGCGGCGGTCGAGCTGATCGACCGGTTCTCGAAGGGGACGATTCCCCCGGCGATGCTGACCAACCCCGGAACCCCCGCGTACCGCCGCGTCTGGGACGAGATCATCAAGTCCGCCGAGACCGCCAACGCGCCGGGCCGATTCACTGCGTTCATCGGCTTCGAGTGGACCTCGAACACGAGCGGCAACAACCTGCACCGGGTCGTGATCTTCCGCGACGGTGCCGCGAAGGCGAGCCAGGTCGAGCCCTACACGACGGCGAAGCCCGAGGGCAGTGACGATCCGCGCGATCTCTGGCGCTACCTCGACGGCTACCAGAGCAAGACTGGCGGCCAGATCCTCGCGATCGCCCACAATGGGAACCTGTCCAACGGGATCATGTTCCCGCGCATCGAGTCGTTCACGGGCAAGCCGGTCGACAAGAGCTACGCCGAGACGCGCGCGCGCTGGGAGCCGATCTACGAGGCGACCCAGATCAAGGGTGACGGCGAGTCGCACAAGTTCCTGTCGCCCAACGACGAGTTCGCCGGCTACGAGACCTGGGACAAGGGCAACCTGAACCTGAGC
The DNA here is from genome assembly GCA_963707945.1 of uncultured delta proteobacterium. Lineage (GTDB taxonomy): Bacteria > Myxococcota_A > UBA9160 > SZUA-336 > SZUA-336 > VGRW01. Next base: position 1,903,536 of record CAVPRM010000002.1, on the reverse strand, counting down.
GTGCCGAAGCAGAACGTGATGCTGCAGTTCGAGTACGCGCGCTCGGCGCTCCTGCTCGGCCTCGAGCTCGAGGCGCAGCTCGGCGTGAACCCGTACAAGTTCGGGATGATCGGCTCGACCGACTCGCACACCGGCCTCGCGACTGCCGAGGAGGACAACTTCTTCGGTAAGCACTCCGGCAGCGAGCCGAGCGCCAAGCGCTGGGACCACCCGGTCGCGTGCTTCAACAAGATCTGCGTGATGGGCTGGGAGCAGGCGGCGTCCGGCTATGCCGGCGTGTGGGCACTCGAGAACACACGCGAGGCGCTGTTCGACGCCATGCTGCGCAAGGAGGTGTATGCGACCACCGGCTCGCGTATCACGGTGCGCTGCTTCGGCGGGTTCGACTTCGCCCCGAAGGACGCCGAGGCGTCCGACCTGGCTGCGGTCGGCTACCGCAAGGGCGTGCCGATGGGCGGGGATCTGCGCGACCCGCCGAAGGGCGCATCGCCGAGCTTCCTGGTCTCCGCGGTGAAGGACCCGATCAGCGGGAACTTGGATCGCGTGCAGATCGTGAAGGGCTGGCTCGACGCCGCGGGCAAGCAGCAGGAGAAGGTGTACGACGTGGTCTGGTCCGGCGGTCGTAAGCGCGGGGCGAACGGAAAAGTGCCTGCAGTTGGCAACACCGTCGACGTGGCGACCGCGACCTGGACCAACACGATCGGCGCGACCAGCCTCGCAGCGGTCTGGAAGGACCCCGCCTTCGATCCGAAGCAGCGTGCGTTCTACTACGCGCGGGTCCTCGAGATCCCCACCCCGCGCTGGACCGCCTACGACGCGCAGCGCTTCGGCGTCACGATGTCGAAGGAGGTGCCGATGACGACGCAGGAGCGCGCCTACACGTCACCGATCTGGTACTCGCCGCCGAAGTGATCACTCTCTACGGACCCTCGCGGTCGCGCGCGAGCCGGTCGCTCGTCGCGCTCGAGGAGCTTGGGCTCGCCTACCGCCACGTGCCGCTCTTTGCAGGCGGCGACTCGGCCGAGACTCGCGCGACCCTGAACCAGCTCAACCCGAACAGCCGCGTGCCGGTGCTCGACGACGGCGGGTTCATCCTGTGGGAGTCGATGGCGATCAACCTGTACCTGGCCGAGAAGCACGGCGGCCCGCCGCTCTGGCCGAGCTCCCCGCGCGAGCGCGGGCTCGTCTACCAGTGGAGCTTCTGGTCGCAGACCGAGATCGACCGCCCCGACTGGAACCAGGCACGGCGCAGCGGCGACGAGGCGCGCATCGCCGAGGTGCGCCGCCTGAAGATCGCCCGGCTCGGCGTGCTCGACCGGGCGCTCGCCGGCCGCGCCTGGCTGCTCGGCGACGCCTTCAGCTTCGCCGACCTCAACGTCGCCGCCACCTTGAGCGAGCCCCACGAAGGGGGGAGAATCGACTGGCAGCGGCTCGACCCGTTCGAGATCGGGCTGCCGGCGCTCGGCGACTGGCTCGTGCGCTGCACGAGCCGCGAGTCGTGGCGGAAGGTGCGCGAGCTCTAGGCCGAGCGAGGGCCGCCCCGAGTGAGGACGCAAGCGGCGTAGCTGCGCGCAGCGAGCCGCAGGCGAGCGAAGTACAATTGGACATGAACAAGCCGCAGTGGGAACGTCTGATCGCCGGCGAGGGCTGCCCCTTCGAGCCGCCGCGTGCCGAGTCGAACGACAGCTGGGATCTGGTCGCGAAGCTGTCCGTCTCGTCGTTCTACCTGGCGGCGAACCAGACCTACCGCGGACAGTGTCTGCTGATCCTGGACCTGCGCCACGCGGTGCGGCCCGATCAGCTCACCGCGCAGGAGTGGGCCGCGTTCTGCGCCGACCTGCACCGGGCCGAGCGCGCGGTGGTTGCGGCGGTGAAGCCCGACCACGTGAACGTGGCCGCGCTCGGCAACGTCGTGCCGCACCTGCACTGGCACATCATTCCGCGCACGGTCGGCGATCCGCGCTGGGGCGCGCCGATCTGGCCGACGTTGCTCGACGACATTCCCGACACCCGGCTCGCGCCGCGCGAGCGCGCAGAGTTGATCGAGCGGCTGCGCGCCGAGCTGCCCGGCTAGGGCGGAGAGAGCCGTGGACGAAGAGGCCGCCATCGTCGCCGTCGGCCGCGCGATCCAGCTCTCGGTCGCACCCGTGTTCCTGCTCTCCGGCATCGGCGCCATGCTGGCGGTCATGACCAACCGGCTGGCGCGCGTGGTCGACCGAGCGCGCGGGGTCGAGGAGCAGCTGGTCGACGCGACGCCGAAGGAGCGCGAGAAGGCGGAGCGCGACCTCGCCGTGATGTCCCGGCGCGCGAAGCTCATCAACCTGGCCATCACGTTGTGCACGATCACGGCGCTCTTCGTATGCGCGGTCGTGGCAACGATGTTCATCGGCGCGTTCCTCGGCTTCAACGCCGCGATCCCCGTCGCGGTGCTCTTCGTCGGCGCGATGTCGGCGTTCTTCGTGGGCCTCCTGTTCTTCCTGCGCGAGATCTTCATCGCGACCGCGGCGCTGCGGATCGGCGGTCCGCGATGAGCTTCGAGCCGTTCGTCTCAGACCGGCCGCTGATCGTGTACATCGACTTCAAGAGCCCGTACGCGTTCGTCGCGGTCCGGCCGACCCGCGAGCTCGCCGCCGAGCTCGGCATCGCGATCGACTGGCGCCCGCTCACGCTCGACATCCCGTCGTACCTGGGCTCGGCGCGGCTCGACGACAAGGGGAAGGTCGTCGAGAGCCAGCGCAGCCCGGGCCAGTGGAACGCGGTGCGCTACGCGTACCGCGACGCGCGCCGCTACGCGGCCTTGAACGGGCTCGAGGTGCGCGGGACCACCAAGATCTGGGACACGACGACCGCGGGCATGGGGCTGCTCTGGGCCAAGGCGCAGAGTGACGCGGTGCTCGAGCGGTACACCGAGCTCACCTACGAGCGATTCTGGAAGCGCGCGCTCGACGTCGAGGACGTGGCGGTCGTGGCCGCGGTTCTCGCCGAGGCCGGCGCCGACCCGCGCGGCTTCGCCGAGGAGGCGCTCGGGCCGTCGCGCGCGCGCTACGAGGCGATGCAGCGCGCGATCTTCGACGCGGGCATCTTCGGCGTCCCCGGCTATGTGCTGGACGGCGAGTACTACTTCGGCCGCGAGCACCTGCCGCGGATTCGCTGGATCCTCGGCGGGCCGCGTCGGCCGCGCGCCCGACGTCGCCTACCGGCACGTCCCGACGAGCCCGCCGTGAGCGCGCTCGACCCGGCGCGGTCCGCGGTGTGCGTCGACTTCGGGAACGCGCACGCCTGGCTCGCGGTCGAGCCGACCCGCGCGCTCGAGGCGCGGCTCGGCGTCGCGTTCGACTGGCTGCCGCTCGCGGTGCCTCCGCTCGTTCGCCCGACACCGGAGCGCGACGGCGACGACCGCGGCACCCGCCACCGCCGCTTTCGCGCGCGCTACTTCGAGAACGACCTGCGCCGCTACGCGGCGTCGCGCGGGCTCGAGCTCGGCGACATCTACCGCGCGCCGGACACGCGGCTCGCCTCGCTCGCGCTCCTGTTCGTGCGCGCGCAGGCCCCGGCGCGCGCGGGCGAGTTCGCGGCGCGCGTGTTCGAGCTCGAGTGGCGGCTCGGCGCAGACATCGCAAAGCCCGAGGTGATCGACGCCGCGCTCGCGGACGTCGGGCTCGACCCGCAGCGGTTCCGCGCCTTCGCCGCGGGCGAGGGGCCGAGCCAGCTCGCCGCGCTGCAGTCCGAGCTCGAGGCCCTCGGCCTCTACACCGTTCCGGCGTACCTGATCGGCGGCGAGCCGTTCCTCGGTCGCCAGCACCTGCCGATGGTAGAGTGGCTGCTCACGGGCCGAACCGGCCCGCCGCCGATCTGATGGAACGCCCGTTCACCGTCGACGCCGACGCCCACATCCTCGAGCCGCCCACGCTCTGGGAGGAGTACCTCGAGCCGCGCTACCGCGAGCGCGCGATCAAGATCGTGTCGATCCCGGGGCAGGGCGAGCGGCTCGTGGTCGACAACGAGGTCGTCATGCCGTTCGGCCTCGCGGGGCTGGGCGGCGCGGAGCTCGACGCGCGCGACCTGTTCACGAACCCGACGCTCACCTATCTGGACGGCGCGCCCGCCGCCAGCATGGATCCCACGGCGCGGCTCAAGCTCTTCGACGACTGGAAGGTCGACGCGGGCGTGATCTTCCCGACGATCGGGATCCTCTGGGACAAGGAGGACGATCCGGATCTCGCGATCGCCTACGCGCGCGCGTACAACCGCTGGCAGTGGGACTTCTCGTCGGCGCACCTCGACCGCTTCGCGCCGATCGCGCACGTGCCGCTCTACGATCCCGCGCTCGCGCTGACGGAGCTGCGCCGCTGCCTGAAGCTCGGCTTCAAGGGCGTGTTCGTCGCGCCCGAGCCGGTCATGGGCAAGCGCCCGTCGCACCCGGACTTCGACCCGCTCTGGGCCGAGCTCCAGGAGACGGGCCTGCCGTTCTGTCTGCACGTGATCGTGCGCTTCAACCGCAGCGTGAACGCGTTCGGCCAGTGGTTCGATCGCGCGCGCGGCGAGTCGAACATGGTCTTCTCGTTCGGCATGGGCGGCACGTTCCAGCTGATCCCCGCGATCTCGGCGCTGGTCTGCGACGGCCTGTTCGAGCGCTTCCCGCGCCTGAACGCGTGCGTGGTCGAGTGCGGCGGCGGCTGGCCCGGCTACATCATGGATCGGCTCGACGAGAAGTTCGAACGCTTCGGCAGCGACGTGCTGAAGCTGCGCCCGAGCGAGTACTTCAAGCGCAACGTGTACACGGTGTTCGACCCGTCCGAGCGCGGGATCGACGCGACGCTCGACATGCTGGGCGAGGAGCACCTCTGCTGGGGCTCGGACTATCCGCACATCGACTCGCACGTGAGTGCAGCGGACGAGATCCGCGCGAGCGTCGCGGGGCTGTCGGAGAAGCGACGCCGCCTGGTGTTGGGCGAGAACGCGCGGCGGCTGTTCCAGATTCCCTATGCAGGCGCAGGTCGAGAGTCCTCTTGACCACACAGGCGCTTCTTCACACGATATCGTAGCGGTCAACAGGAGGTTGGCCGCAGCCTGTTAGCCGGGCAGAGCATCAGGTGATGAGTTGGGTGCGCTGACGAAGGTCGCGACTGTTCTGCTCCTCGGATTGGCGGTCGACACTGCGGCGCAGCCGCTCAGCTCGAGGCAAATCGCAGAGGCCAGTGCTTCCGATGTTCTGCGTGTTGCATCGGCGTTTCGTGCTGGGCCTATCGGTTACGCTGCCGTGATCTCAGAGGAGGAGGGCGCGCTCTATCAGCTTCTCTTGAGTTCGAGTGCTCAAAGAGAGCTACGCCGGCTCGCAGCAGAGGCTTCTCTTCCGGGACAGCTCTACGCGCTTTGGGGTCTCGCAGTTCTCCATGACGCGGAGTTCGACGCCTTGGCAGCGGCGCATGCGTCCGATACTTCGAACGTCGACACGCAGCGCGGATGCATCGTGGACCATGAATCGGTCTCTGTGATTGTTGAGCGCATTCGCAGAGGGGAGTATGGGAAGCCGAGCCCCACGGGTTCGGCTGCAGGCTAGACCACCGGACGTGGGCTGTCGTCGTCGGCGGGCGCCGCGCAGCTGAGCGCCGATCCGTCAATCGCGGGCGGGCGGATTCGCGAGCAGCTTGCGGACTGGTTCGGTGGGGTCGCCAGCGGGGTCGGCGATCTCGAGGTCGATCATCTCCAGGATCGCGCGTTCGTGCGCGGTGATGTAGCGCGCGAGCGCGGTGCCTTCGGGCGGAGCGAGCGGCTCGGTGGTCTCGTACTCGGCGACGAACTTCACGACCTCGCCGCGCAGGCCCTTCATCAGGAAATCGCGCGGCACCGCGGCGAGGGTCTTGCCGAGGGTCAGCCCCTCGCTCCACTTCTGCGCGTGTTCTTGCGGCTCGTGGCCGCGAGCGCGGAGCTCGCGGGCGAGCAGCTCCTTGGTCTCGCGCTCGAGTGCCTCGAGCACCTGCCAGCGCCAGCGCGCTTCCGGCTCCGCTGTGTACTCGGCCATGGCCTTGAACACCGCCTCGCCGTAGACCTCGCCCTCGTGCCGCTCCACCAGGTACTGAATGAAGTCCGCCATGGGGGCCAGCATACCAGTCAGCGGTCGTAGATCGGAATCAGCTTGTCGCCGATCACGCGCAGCGAGCGCAGGATCCTCTCCTGCGGCAGGCCCGCGTACTGGACCAGGCACATGAGCCGGTCGACGCCGATGTCGCGGTAGGCCTCGATCTTGCGGCGACACGATTCGACGTCGCCCACGATCACCGAGGGCAGCGGGTCGAGCGTCTCGAAGATCTCCTCGTTCGAGGCGGGCTCGCCCGCGGCCAGGCGCTTCAAGAGCGCGACGACGGGGACCTCGCGCGGCGTGCCGCCGCCCGCGACCACGTCCTTGCCGCCGCCGCCCGACTCGAGCGAGCGGGTCGCGGCGGGATCGTTGGCGAGGAAGCCGCCGCGGATCTGGCCGTACCAGATCTCGGCAGGCGCGTTGAAGATCCGCGGCGCCGTGTTCACGTACCAGCAGGCCGCGGCCGAAGCGCCGCTCTCGATCGCTTCGCGCTTCGACTCGCACACGTGCACGAACGTAAAGACGGCCGACTGGGCGTTCACCATCTTGCCCGCGGGCTCCGTGCACTCGCCGAGCCCGCGCCGGTACTCCTTGAGGAGTGACTCCATCTGGCCGAGCGGTGTCAGCAGGGTCGTGCCGAGCGAGCCGACGCCGAGCTTGCCCGCGAGGTGGAACGACTCGGGGCTGCCGCAGGTCTGCCACAGCCGCGGGTGCGGCTTCTGCAGGGGCTTGGGGATCACGTTGCGGCGCGGGATGTTCATGAGCGGCGAGTCCCACTCGAACGAGTCCTGCGTCCACATCTGCGGGATCATCCGCATCGCCTCGACGAGCTCTTCGCGCGACGTCGCCGGGTTCACGTGGAAGGTGTCCCACTCGTTCCCGCCCGAGCGCGCCAGGCCGAGCTCGAGCCGGCCGTTCGAGAGCACGTCGAGCAGTGCGGCGCGCTCGGCCACGCGCAGCGGGTGGTTGATGCGGAACGGCGCGAGCACGCCGGCGTGACCCAGGTGGATGCGGCGCGTGTGCTGCGAGATCGCGGTGAGGAACACCTCGGGCGCGGAGCTCCACGAGAACTCGACCGAGCCATGGTGCTCGACCTCCCACCAGCAGCCGAAGCCGAGCTCGTCGGCCAGCACCGCCTGCGCGAGCGTCTCGGCGAAGAGCGCGCGCTCGTGGTCGGGCGCGAACGGCCGCGCCTTCTGGATCTCGCAGAAAACGTCGAACTTCATCGCGCGCCTCGTGTATGGTCGCGTCGATGGCCGACTGGGAAGTCCGAAGCATCTTCCACTTCACCGTCAACGCGACGAACTTCGAGCGTTCGCTGGCATTCTACCAGACGCTCGGGTTCAAGCTGTTGCGCGACAACCGCGACGTGGTCTGGCCGGCGTTCGTCGCCGCGAACTTCGGGATGAAGCGCGCGCAGGGGCGGGGCGCGCTGCTCGCGATCGGGCCCGAGGAGCACCACACGCGCCTGGACCTGATCGAGTGGATCGAGCCGAAGCTCGTCGACGGGCAGGCGCACGTGCCGATCGAGGAGCGCGTGCCGCGGATCATCGCCCTGCGCACGCGCAACGTCCGCGCGGCCTACGCCGATCTGTGCAAGCAGGGGATCGTCTTCACGAAGCCCCCCGATCCGCCCGACCCGCGCAGCGGAATCGAAGCCGTCGTCCTGTGCCGCGACCCCGACGGGAACCTGGTCGAGCTGATCGAGTACATGCCCGGCGTGCTGGGCAGCCGGATCGAGCACTTGGAGAAGCGCTAGGGTTCGCGAGGTGCAGCGCCACGTTCACCGAGGCGCCGTCTGTGAGAACATTGCGCGGGGAGGACGCGCAATGGACGAAACCGCGAAGAAGACCGCGCTGCGGATGATCCCGTACGGAATCTACGTGCTGACGGCGCGAGGTGCCGACGGCGGCGTCGCCGCCGCCACGGTCAACTGGGTGACGCAGACCTCTTTCAAGCCGCCGCTCGTGGCGGTGGGCGTGAAGGCCGACTCGAACGCGCACGCGGTCGTGAAGGCCACGAAGGCGTTCGCGCTGAACGTGCTGGGCAAGGGCCAGCAGCAGCTCGCCTTCGCTTTCTTCAAGCCGGCGGTGCTCGAGGGCAACAAGATCTCGGGCGAGCCGTTCCGCGCGGGCGTCACCGGCGCGCCGTTGCTCGAGGCTGCCCATGCGTTCGTCGAGTGTCGGGTCGTGAACGCCCTCGAGGGCGGCGACCACACGCTGTTCCTGGCCGAGGTCGTCGAGGCAGGCGTCGCGAAGGCGCCCGCAGGTCGCGCCGACGACGCGACCCTGTGGATGCGCGAGCTCGGCGACGGCGTGTTCTACGGAGGATGAGATGAAGCTCCAGGGCAAGGTCGGCATCGTCACCGGCGGCGCGCGCGGAATCGGCGCAGGCATCGCGCGCTGTCTCGCGGCGGAGGGTGCGCGCGTCGGCATCGTCGACATCGACGGCGCCGAGGCGGAGAAGACCGCCGCCGCGCTCGCTACGCGCGCGCTCGGCGTCGCTGCGGACTGCTCGGACGAGAAGGCGATTGCCGAGGCGACCGAGCGCATCGTGCGCGAGCTCGGCGGGCTCGACGTGTTCGTGAACAACGCGGGCGCGGGCACCGGCGTGATCAAGCCCGAGGAGATCCCCACCGGCCCCGGCCTCGAGAACCTGCCGCAGGCGTCGTGGGACGCGCAGCTCGCGAACAACCTCCGCACCACCTTCGCGGGCTGCAAGGCCGCGATTCCGCGCCTGCGCATGCGCGGTGGCGGGACGATCGTGAACATCGCGTCGATCGCGGCGCTGGTGCCCTCGCCGCAGCTGGCCGCCTACGGCGCGGCGAAGGCAGGCGTGGTGCATCTGACGCGCTCGCTCGCGCTCGAGCTCGGCCCGTCGAACATCCGCGTGAACGCGATCTGCCCCGGCTTCCTGTTCACGCGCGCTTGGGAGGGGCTCGCGATGGTCATGAAGCTCACGCAGCCCCAGTACCGCGACCTCTCCGCGCGCGAGATCTTCCTCGACGCCGTGAAGCGCGCTGCCCCCCTGGGACGCGAGCAGACGCCCGAGGACATCGGCAAGCTCGTCTGCTTCCTCGCCAGCGACGACGCGATCAACATCACCGGCCAGGAGATCAAGGTCGACGGCGGGATCACGCTGCGGACCGGAAGCGGCACATAGCGAGGCGTAGTCAGTTGTGCCGAGCGAGGGCCGTCCCGAGCGAGGCCGCAAGCGGCGCCGCCGCGCGCATCGAGCCAAAGGCAAGCGAAGTTCAATGAGACAGGCGGATCACGATGCGGGTCGGCGCGTCGCCCTTCACTTCGATCGCTGCCGCGTCGAACGAGGGCGGGCCCACGGTGCCCGCTGCGCCGTTGGAGAAACCGTAGCCCTCGGTGGGAATGCCGAGCAGGTTGAGGTCGAGATCGCCGTTGCCGTTGGCGTCGTGCATCGCGAACAGCGCGTAGCGGCCGGGAGTGAACTCGCCGAGCGAGATTGCGGCGCCTCGCGCGTGCACCACGCTCGCGCGCGCCCGGACCTCGATCAGCACCCCGCGCTCCGCGTAGGGAAAGGTCGCGGCGTGGGCTTCGCCGAATACGTCGACCTGCACCTCGCCGCTATCCGACTCCAGCCCTTCCAGGACCACCACGACCTCGGTCGCGTGGGCGAGCGGTGCGGCAAGCATCAACAACGCGCAGGCGATCGCCGTCTGGGACATCGCCACGGGAACATCGGCCGGCGCGAGAGTATCCTGAACGCCCCATGTGGCTCGCGGATGGGGTGCTCGCCGCGCACGCCGGCTTCGTGGCCTTCGCGGCCGCGGGCGGCTGGCTGGCGCTGCGCTGGCGCTGGCTGGTCTGGCTGCACGTCCCAGCATTTCTCTGGGGCGCCGCGGTCGAGCTCTTCGGCTGGCCCTGTCCACTGACCCGACTCGAGCACTCACTGCGCGGCGAACCGGACGGCGGCAGCGGGGAAGACTTCATCGGGCGCACGCTGGTCTCCGTTCTCTATCCGGAGGGCCTGACCCGCGCGGACCAGCTCGTCCTGGCCGCTGGTCTTTTGCTCGTGAACGCGATTGCCTACGCCGTTTTGGCTGGTAGCATCGCGCGAACCAAGAGGAGTTCCCGATGATCGGCAAGATCGTGAAGGGTCTCGTTTACCTCGTCGTCGCGCTGGTCCTGCTGGTGGGTGCCGTGTTCTTGGGGGCGCGCTTCCACGACGGTCCGCTCGGGCCGATTCCCGGCGGCCCGCTGATGGCGGGCGAGCTCGTTTCGCAGCCGCCGGCCGACTGGAACTTCGCCGCGGCGCCGCAGGAGGTCGAGGTGCAGCTCGCTTACGAGAGCACCTCGCGCACGACCTGGATCTTCGTGGTGGACGGCGTGGCCTACATCCCCGCGAGCCTGACCCAGCCGCCGGGCAAGCGCTGGCACAAGGCGGCCGACCAGAACGGCGAGGCCTTCGTGCGCATCGCCGGCAAGCGCTACCCGGTGACACTCAAGCGCGTACAGGACGAGCAGCTCCAGAAGAAGCTCGGGCAGGCGGTGCTCGCGAAGTATCCCGCGGCAGCGCGCAACGCCAGCGGCGGCGCTTGGTTCTTCAAGATCGAGCCGCGACCCGCGCTCGGCTAGCGGAGCGAGGGCCGCCCCGAGCGAGGTCGCAAGCGACGCGCGCAGCGAGGCGCAGCCGAGCGAAGTCGATCATGCGAGAATCGGGGGCATGTCCGGTGCCCCCCGTGCGTGAGCTGGCTCGCCAGGGCGATCTCGAGATCGTCGGCACGTACCGCTTTTCGCACGAGGCGGAGCTGGCGCGAGCCACCCTCGATGCGGCCGAGATCCGCGCCTGGGTCTTCGACGAGGCGCAGATCCGGATGCGTTGGTACCTGGGCGACGCCCTCGGCGGGATCAAGGTCGCGGTGCGCAGCCAGGACGCAGCCGACGCCCGCGCGTTCCTGGAGCGCGACTTCTCGCTGGCGCTGCGCAACGTGCCCGAGTCGCACCTGCCGCCCGCGCCCGAGGAGGTCTGCCCCGCCTGCGGCGCCGACACATTCATGCGTACGCGCCGCCGGGCGCTGCCGGGGCGGATGCAGTGGCTGCTCGTGCTGGCTTCGGCGCTGTTCGCGGGCGGACCACTGCCGCACTACCGCTTCGCCGTCGCGCGCAGGTGCACGGCGTGCGGCCACGAAGAGCCGTGATGGCCGGGCTGCGCGAGATCGTGTTCGACTGCGCGCAGCCGGCGCGGCTCGCGCGCTTCTGGGCGGCCGTGCTCGACGGCTATGCGGTGCGGCCGTACGACGCGGCGGAGATCGCGCGGCTGGGCGCGCGCGGGCTCACGCCGGAGACCGACCCCGCGGTCCTGGTGGACGGGCCGGGCCCGCTCCTGTGCTTCCAGCTGGCCGCGCGCCCGAACCCGGTGAAAGGCCGGGTCCACCTGGACGTGTCCGCGAAGGATCGCCGCGCCGAGGTCGCGCGCTTGATCGCGCTCGGAGCGACGGTCGTGCGCGAGGCCGACGTGTACACCGTGATGCACGACCCGGAGGGCAACGCGTTCTGCGTCGCGGAGCGGTAGCATCGCTTCCGAGGTGCGAAGCATGCCCAAGGTCGCGATCGCCGTTCTCGCCGCGGTTCATCTGGTCGTCACGCTCTGGCATTCGGGCGCACACAGCGAGCTCGCGATCGGGCTGCCGCCGCTGAAGCTCGCCTACGCCTATGCGGTGATCGTGATCGCGCCGCCGCTCGCGGCCGCGCTGCTCTGGACCCGCTTCGCTCGGCTCGGGCTCTGGATCTTTTTCCTGGCCATGGTCGGCTCGCTCCTGTTCGCGACCTACCACCACTACATCCTGGTGTCGCCCGACAACATCGCGCACCTGCCGGAGGGAACGCCGGAGGCGCACGCGCGCTTCGTGAACAGCGCAGGGCTGAGCGCGCTGCTCGAGCTGGGCTCCGCACTCTACGCCGCCTTTGCGCTCGGGCGCGCCCGGGAGTGAGCAAGATTCTCCAAGTTTCCGCGGAGGGGCCGGTGCTAGCATCGGCCGGTCCATGAGCGCGTCCGGCTTCGCACTGTTCGATACGCCGATCGGGCGTTGCGGCGTCGCCTGGAGCGAGCGCGGCGTGGCGGGCGTGCAGCTGCCCGAAGCGAACGAGGCGGCGACGAGGGCGCGCCTGCGCAAGCGCTTCCCGGGCGTCGCCGAAGCCGCGCCGGGTCGCGACGTGCGCCGCGCGGTCGAGGCGATCGGCGCGCTGCTCGCCGGGAAGGCGAGCGCGCTCGACTCGATCGCGCTCGACATGGCGGCCGTTCCCGAGTTCCACCGCCGCGTGTACGAGGCGGCGCGCGCGATTCCGCCGGGCGAGACGGCGACCTACGGCGAGCTCGCCGAGCGCGTGGGCTCGCCCGGCTCGGCGCGCGCGGTGGGGCAGGCGCTCGGCCGCAATCCGTTCGCGCTGGTCGTCCCCTGCCACCGGGTGCTCGCCGCGAACGGCAAGCTCGGCGGATTCTCGGCGAATGGCGGGATCGCGACCAAGCTGCGCATCCTGGCGATCGAGGGCGCGCAGGTGAGCCCGCAGCCGGCCCTCTTCGAGGGCGACGGCGCGCTCGGCTTCGATCCGCGCGAGGCGGTGGCGCATCTGCGCGCCGCGGACCCGAAGCTCGCGCGCACGATCGACGCGTGCGGCCCGCTCGCGCTCGAGCTGAAGAAGACCACGAGCGTGTTCGGCGCGCTCGCCGAGGCGATCGTGTACCAGCAGCTCTCGGGCCGCGCCGCCGCGACCATCTACGCGCGCGTGTGCGCACTCTTTCCCCGCCCGCACGAGGGCCCGACCGCCGAGAAGATCCTGCGCACGTCCGACGCGAAGCTCCGGGGCGCGGGCCTGTCGCGCGCGAAGACGCTCGCCCTGCGCGACCTGGCCAAGCGCGCGAAGGCCGGCGAGATCCCCAGCCTGGCCGAAGCGCGCGAGCTTCCCGACGCCGACCTCGTCGAGCGCCTGACGAAGGTGCGCGGGATCGGCCGCTGGACCGTCGAGATGCTCCTGATCTTCCGGCTCGGCCGGCCCGACGTGCTGCCGGTCGACGACTACGGGATTCGCAAGGGCTACGCGCGCGTGTTCAGGAAGCGCGCGCTGCCGACGCCCAAGCAGCTCGAGAGGTGGGCCGAGCCGTGGCGGCCGTACCGGACGGTCGCGAGCTGGTACCTGTGGAAAGCCCTCGAGCCCTAGTGCGGCCAGCGGGTCAAGGCGGAGGTACACTTCGAACATGCCGACGACGACGGTTGCACAGAGCGCCGCGATTCGGGTCGACGACTACCGCTGTGCGGTCGCCTCGCACGAGGCGCCCTACACCGAGCTGCACGGGGGCTACTCGGTCTCGTACGTGCGCAAGGGCAGCTTCGGCTACCGCGTGCGCGGCCGGAGCTACGAGCTGGTGGCGGGCTCGCTCGTGGTCGGCCATCCCGGCGACGAATACGTGTGCAGCCACGACCACGCGGTCGGCGACGAGTGCCTGTCGTTCCATCTGGCGCCGGGCACGGTCGAGGCGATCGGCGCCGACGCTCGCGTCTGGCAAGCGGGCAGCGTGCCGCCGTTGCCCGAGCTGATGGTGCTGGGCGAGCTCGCGCAGGCCGCCTCGGAAGGCGCGAGCGACGTCGGCGTGGACGAGGTCGGGCTCTGCTTCGCTGCGCGCTTCGTCGCGGTCGTCGCCGGCCGGCCGGCCGCGGGGCGCGCGACGGCCGAGCGCGACCGCCGCCGCGCGGTCGACGCCGCGCTCTGGATCGACGCGCACTCGCACGAGGAGATCGACCTCGAGCGCGCGGCGCGCGAAGCCGGGCTCAGCGCGTTCCACTTCCTGCGTCTCTTCGGCAGGGTGCTCGGCGTGACGCCGCACCAGTACCTGGTTCGCTCGCGGCTGCGCCGCGCCGCGCGCCTGCTCGCCGACGACGCGCGCTCGATCACCGACGTGGCCTTCGGGGTCGGCTTCGGCGACCTGTCGAACTTCGTGCGCACCTTCCACCGGGCGGCCGGCGTGTCGCCGCGCGCGTTCCGCCGCGCCGCGAAGGGCGACCGCAAGATCCTCCAAGATCGGCTGGCCGTCGCGCACTAGCCTGACCTCCATCAAGGAGGTCTCGCATGTACGATCACGTCGGCCTGAAAGTGAAGGATCTCGAGAAGAGCGTGCGCTTCTACACGGGCGCGCTCGAAGCGCTCGGCCTGGTGTGTTGCTCGCACGACGCGTCCGGCGCGGGCTTCGGCCCGAAGGGCGAGCCGGCGCTCTGGCTGTATCCCGCGAAGAACGCGAAGGGCCCGGGCACGCACGTCGCGTTTCGCGCCGCGAGCCGCGCCGCCGTCGACGCCTTCCACAAGGGCGGGCTCGCGGGCGGCGGCAAGGACAACGGCGCGCCCGGCGTGCGCGCCGACTACAGCCCGAAGTACTACGCCGCGTTCCTCACCGATCCCGACGGGAACAACGTGGAGGCCGTCTGCATGAAGTAAGATCTCGCGCATGCATGAAGCCCGTTATGAAGCCCGTTTCCAGCTGGCCCAGGCCAACATCGCGCGCATGCGCGCGCCGCTCGAGAGTGCGGTCATGGAAGGATTCCGCTCGCAGCTCGAGCGGATCAACGCGGTCGCGGATGCGAGTCCGGGCTTCGTGTGGCGGCTGCAGTCGGACGAAGGCGACGCGACCGCGATCCGCGCGTTCGACGATCCGCTCATGCTGGTGAACGTGTCGGTGTGGGAGTCGCTCGAAGCGCTGCACGCGTACGTCTACAAGAGCGACCACGTCGGGCCGCTGCGGGGCCGGCGCGCGTGGTTCGAACCGCTCACCGGTCAGGCGAGCCTCGCGCTCTGGTGGATCCCGGGCGGGCACACGCCGACGGTCGCGGAAGCAGTGGAGCGCCTCGGGGTCCTCTGCGCGCGCGGCCCGACGGCCGACGCGTTCAGCTTCCGCGAGCCGTTCCCGCCGCCGGGCACGCGCGTGTTTCGCGCGCCCGAGGTCGACGCCGAGTTCTGCGGCGGAATGCGCTGATGGAGCAGACGGCGATCTTCGGCCCGTTCTTCGGGATGGTCCTGCTGACTCTCGCGGTCTGGGTGTTGCTGTTCGCGAAGCGGGTGCCGTTCATCCTGCGCACCGACTTCGGTCCCGAAGGCCCCACGCCGGCTAAGTTCGCGGCGCTCTCGCCGGCCGACGTGTCGAACCCGTCCGACAATCTGAAGAACCTGTTCGAACTGCCCGTGCTCTTCTACGCGCTGGTCCTGTACCTGTTCGCGACCCAGCAGGTCGATCCGACCTACGTCGGCGCGGCCTGGGTGTTCTTCGCGTTCCGCGTCCTGCACAGCGCGATGCACTGCACCTTGAACATCGTGAACGTGCGCTTCGCGCTCTACCTCGTCGCGGCGCTCGCGCTCTGGTTCATGGCGATCCGCGCTGCGCTCTCGCACTTCTGAACGAGCTAGCCCGGCTTCGTGCTGACCTCGAGGAAGGCGCTCTTGAAGCGCGCCATGTCGTCGGCGGAGCCGACCGTGACCCGCACCCAGGTCGGCCACACGGGCCACGGGCGGCCGACGTAGACGTTCCGCGCCTTCATGCCCTCGATCACCTTCGCGGTGGGAAGCCTCGCGTCGACCATCAGGTGGTTCGCCTTCGAGGGCGTGTACGCGAACCCGTTCGCGGCGAAGAACGCCATCACGTCCGCGCGCCGCTCCGCGTTGCCGCGCTTGCGCGCGGCGATCCAGCTCGGGCTCCCCGAGCATCGTGCGCGCCGCGGCCATCGCGGTCACGGGCATCGCGCCCGTCGACCAGGCGGTCATGCGCGCCAGCAGGTCCTTGCGGCCGAGCGCGAAGCCGGCGCGCAGGCCGGCCATGCCGTAGATCTTCGAGAACGTGCGCAGCACGATCACGTCGCAATCCGCGCGCACCAGGTCCACGCCCGGCGGCTCGTCGCTGAAGTGGATGTACGCCTCGTCGAGCAGCACCGTCGAGCCGGCGGGCTTCGCGGCGATCAGCGCCTCGATGTCCGCGCGCGGCGTAACCGTCCCGGTCGGGTTGTTGGGATTGCACACGTAGAAGAGCCCGACCGGCTGGGTCTTCGCCGCCGCCAGCATCGCCGGCAGGTCGTGCGCGCCGTCCTTCTTGAGCGGCACGCGCACCACCTTCGCGCCGATGAACTCCGCGGCGCGCGCCGCCGCTTCGTAGCCCGGTTCCGCGGTCACGAGCGCGCGGGTGGGCGAGGTGTACGCGATCACCGCGTGGTGCAGGGCCAGGCTCGAGCCCGGATACACCGCGAAGTGTTCGGGCTGCAGGCCTTCGAGCTTGGCGGCTGCCGCCACCAGCGCGTCGGTCTCCGGGTACTGGTAGCGGTTGCCGTTGCGCGCGACCGCGGCCAGAGCCTCGAGCGCGCGCGCCGACGGCCCCTCGGGGAACTCGTTGCCGTTGATCTTCACCGCGTCGGTCGGCAGAGCCCCGGCGTCGGAGAGCTGCGCGAGGGCGCGCTCCGAGGCGAAGGGCAGGGCGCTCGCCGCGCTGGCCAGCGCCGCCGCGCGCAACACCTGGCGCCGGGTGAACCCGCGCCCGACCAGATCCCGGACCGCACTCCCGTCCATGTGTCCTCCGCCTGGCAGGCTACACCACCCGCGCGCTATACGGGACGGGACCGATGCTCGAACTGCTGACGGATCCGCAGACCTGGGTCGCGTTCCTCACTCTGACCGCGCTCGAGCTCGTGCTCGGGATCGACAACGTCGTGTTCCTGTCGATCCTGGTCGACAAGCTGCCCAAACGCGAGCGCGAGGTCGCACGCATCGTCGGGCTTTCGCTGGCGATGCTGATGCGCATCGCGCTCCTGTTCCTCGTCTCCTGGCTCGCCAGCCTGGTCGCGCCGCTCTTCAGCGTCGGGCCGTGGGAGTTCTCGGGCCGCGACCTGATCCTGATCGCCGGCGGCCTGTTCCTGGTGTGGAAGAGCACGAAGGAGATCCACGACTCGCTGGAGGGTCCCGGGCCCGAGAAGGCGGTTCGAGTCGGTGCGACCTTCCAGGCGATCATCGTCCAGATCGTGCTGATCGACATGATCTTCTCGCTCGACTCGATCATCACCGCAGTGGGCCTGGTCGACGAGCTCGCGATCATCGTCGCCGCCGTCGTCGTCTCGATCGGCGCACTGATTCTGTTCTCGGCCCCGGTCGGCCGCTTCGTCTCCGAGCACCCGACGGTGAAGATGCTCGCGCTGGCGTTCCTGCTCGTGATCGGCGTCGTGCTGATCGCGGACGGCTTCAAGTACCACGTGCCCAAGGGCTACGTGTACTTCTCGCTGGCGTTCTCGGTGCTCGTCGAGATGCTGAACCTTCGCTTGCGCGGGAAGGGCAGCCGCGCGCGCGAGCCCGAGCCGTGAGCGAGCCCGCGGCGCTCGGCCTGAGCGTGTTCGCGGGGCGCGCCGTCGCGGTCATCCTGCGCGGAACGCGGAGCGAGCCGGCGATCGTGCTGCGGCAATGGCTGGAGCTGGGCGATCCCTGGGTAGCCGAATCGTTCCACCCCTACCACCGCGAGCTCGGTGACACCGGCCCCGAGGGCCGCGCCGCGCGCGAGCGCGGCTGCGCGGCGGCGAGCCGCTCGGTGGAGCGCGCGATCGCGAGCTTGCTCGCGGAGATGCGCTCCCATCACTTCCCGCCGTGCGGCGCGACGCTCGTGGTCGAGAGTCTCGCGGACCCGGCGCACATGCGCGGCGCCCACCCGCGCGCGCACCAGGCGGAGCGGGAGCTGTACCGCGAAGCGGTGGCCGCGGCGCTCGCGAAGGGCGCGGTTCCCGCGACGGTCGTGCTGGCGAAGAAGCTGCGCGCGCTCGCGAGCGAGCGGCTCGCCCGTCCACCGCGCGAGCTGCAGGCGGCGCTGCGCGTCTTCTCGCACGGGGTCGGCACTCCCTGGCGGGCGCCGGAGAAGAACGCCTCGCTCGCGGCGTGGCTCGCGCTGCCCTGAGCTCTGCTAACCTCGCGAGTCATGCAGAGCACCGTGACCGAGATCGCGCGCGACGTGTTCCGGATCTCGACCTTCCACCCGGGGTTCGGGATCCAGTTCAACCAGTTCCTCGTTCGCGACGACGAGCCGCTGCTCTTCCACACGGGCATGCGCAAGATGTTCGGCGCGACCCGCGAGGCGGTCGCGAGCCTGATCGACCCGGCTTCACTCCGCTGGATCTCGTACAGCCACTTCGAGCCCGACGAGTCGGGCGCGCTGAACGAGTTCCTTGCGATCGCGCCGCGCGCACAGGCCGTCACGAGCGTCGTCGGCGTGGCCGTCATGCTCGACGACTTCGCCGACCGGCCGGCGCGCGCGCTGGCCGACGGCGAGGTGCTCGCGACCGGCCGCCACCGCCTGCGCTTCCTGGCGACCCCGCACGTGCCGCACTGCTGGGATGCTGGACTGCTGTTCGACGAGGGCGAGCGCGTGCTCTTCTGCTCGGACCTGTTCTTCCAGCCCGGCGACCCCGACCCGCTGATCCGCTCCGACATCGTCGCGCCTGCCGCGGCGGCGGCGCGGGGCGGCGCGCAAGGGCCGCTCGCGAACGACATGCCCTGGACGCCGTACACCGACGCGACGCTGCGGCGGCTCGCGGCACTCGAGCCGCGCACGCTGGCGATCATGCACGGCGCGTCGTTCGAGGGCGACGGAAAGCGAGCGATCGAGGCGCTCTCCGGCGAGCTGCGCGGGATCCTGAACCCATGACCCGCGTGGCGCGTCCCGGTGTCCGCGAAGGCTACGACCTCTGGGCGGATGCGTACGACGCGGAGCCGAATCCCGTGGTCGCCCTCGACCGGCTCCACACGCTCGCGCACCTCCGGCCGCGCGCGGGCGAGCGCATCCTCGACGCCGGCTGCGGGACGGGCGGCAATCTGGTCCGGCTCGTCGAGGCAGGCGCGCGGCCGGTCGGCGTCGATTTCTCGCGCGGCATGCTGCGGGTCGCGCGGCGCGCGCTGCCCGCAGTGCCACTCGCGGAGGCCGATCTCGAGCGCGAGCTGCCGCTGCGCTGCGGGCGCTTCGACGGCTTTCTGTGCGCGCTCGTCTCCGAACACCTGTCGTCGCTCTCCACTCTGTTCGCCGAGGCATTCGCCGCGCTGCGCACGGGCGGCCGGCTGGTGTTCTCGGCGTTCCACCCCGAGGTGGCGTGCGCCGGGGTGGAGGCGAACTTCGAGCGCGATGGCGTCGAGTACCGACTCGGCGCCGAGCCCTGGCGGGTCAGCGACTACCTCGAGCGCATCGAGGACGCCGGCTTCCGGGAGCTGCGCTGGCGCGACTACGCGCCGGACTCCGCGCTGATCGAAGCGATCCCCTGGGCCGCGAAGTACCGCGAGCGCGCGCTCTTGCTCGTGATCGAAGCCGAGCGCGCGCAGTCACGCGCCGTCTGACCCGCGCATGTACGACGCACTCCTCGTCGACTTCTACGGCACGCTCGTCGCAGAAGACGGTGAGCAGATCGCCGAGATCACCGCGCGGATTGCCCGGGCCTCGCGCGAGCCGACCACCCCCGCGCAGGTGAGCAGCCGCTGGAGCGCCCTCTTCGCGCGAGGCTGCGCCGAGTCGCACGGCGCCCGCTTCCGCAGCCAGCGCGAGATCGAGCTCGAGAGCCTCGCCGCACTGCTCGCCGAGCTCCGCGCGCCGCTCGACCCGGTCGGGCTCTCACAGCCGCTGTTCGCGTACTGGGCGAGACCGAAGCCTCTGCCCGGCGCGGCCGAGTTCCTGCGCGCCGCCCGCCGTCCGCTCTGCATCGTGTCGAACATCGACACGGCCGACCTGGACGAGGCGCTCGCGAACCTGGACTGGAGCTTCGAGTGGATCGTGACCAGTGAGCAATGCCGCGCGTACAAGCCGCGCCCCGAGATGTTCGTCGCCGCGCTCGACCGACTCGGCTGCGCGGCCGAGCGGGCGCTGCACGTCGGCGACTCGATCGGCTCGGACCTGGCCGGCGCTGCGGCGGCCGGGATCGCGGCGGCCTGGGTGAATCCGGCGGGACGCGCGCTGCCTGCCGGCCTGACTCCGCCGCGCCACGTGATTTCGCATCTCGGAGAGCTCGCGCCGCTCCTATAATCGGGCGATGGACCCCAACCGATGAGCGCGGCTCGCACGCTCGCCCGGCTGACCAAGCTCTGCCTCGCGCTGCCCGAAACGACCTGTACGAGCAGCGGGCGCCACGCCAGCTTCCGCGTGCGCAAGAAGGTATTCGCCTACTTCCTCGACGACCATCACGGCGACGGGATCGTCTCGCTGTGCTGGAAGGCGGCGCTCGGCGAGAACGAGGAGCTCGCCGCCGCGGCGCCCAAGCGCTTCTACATCCCGGCGTACATCGGGCCGCGCGGCTGGGCGGCGCTGCGCCTCGACCGCGGCGCGATCGACTGGGACGAGGTCGACGAGCTCGTGCGCTCGAGCTACTGCGCCGTGGCGCCCGCGAAGCTCGCGGCACAGGCGGAGAGTGACTGAGGGATCATGACCTACATGGTGGTCGAGCACTTCCGCAACGGCGACCCGGTTCCGGTGTACCGGCGCTTTCGCGAGCGCGGGCGCATGCTGCCCGCCGGGCTCGCGTACGTCTCGAGCTGGGTCGACCGCGAACTCCGCCGCTGCTATCAGCTCATGGAGACCGACGACCCCGCGCTCCTCGCGCGCTGGGTTGCGCTCTGGAGCGACCTGGCCGACTTCGAAGTGCATCCCGTCATCACGTCCCAGGAGGCCGCCGAGCAGGTGGCGCCGCGCCTCTGACGAGCGAGCCGGCCGTCTGGGTGTTCTTCCACGGCTCGTACATGAACCGCTGCGTGCTCGCCGAGGTACATCGCCCACGCCATGCGCGAGCAGCCCGCAGAGAGCGCGTACGTCGACCGGATCGTCGCGCCCGCGCGCGAGCTCGGCTTTCCCGAGGAATACATCGCACGCCTCGAGCGCTTTCGAGGGCGGACTCGGTGAAGACCTTCTTCGAGCTGAACTAGTTGGAGGCGTACTTCAGCCAGGCCGGCTATGACGTGCGCTTCGAGTGGGGCGCGCTCGGGCTGCGCGCGCTCGCGGAGCAAGTGCGCATCTTCGTGATCGTGGACGTGCTGCGCTTCACCACCTGTGTGTCGGTGGCGTGCGCGCGCGGGGCGGCGGTGCTCCCGTTCCCGTGGAGGGACGGCCGGCTCGCGGGGTACGCGGCCGAGCACGGCGCGCTCGCGGGCGAGCACTACCGGATCTCGCCGTCGGCGCTCGCCTCGATTCCGGCGGGCGCGCGGATCGTGCTGCCGTCGCCGAATGGGTCGGCGCTCTCCTTCGAGGCGGCGTCGCGGGGCACGGTGCTCGCGGGCTGCCTCCGCAACGCGAGCGCGGTCGCCGCTCGGGCGCGCGCCCTCGGTGAACCGGTCGCCGTGATCGCCGCCGGCGAGCGCTGGCCCGACGGAAGCCTGCGCCCCGCGCTCGAGGATTTGATCGGCGCGGGCGCAGTCATCGCGGGCCTCTCCGGCGCGCTCTCGCCCGAGGCGCGCCAGGCGCGCGCCGCGTACGAGCTCGCGGCGGGCGACCTCGAGGCGGTCGTGCGCGAGTGCGCCTCGGGCCGCGAGCTGCTCGAGCGCGGGTTTGGCCCCGACCTGCCGCTTGCCGCCGCGCTCGACGCGGACGCCGTCGCGCCGGTTCTCCGGGACGCCGCCTACACCGGCGAGTAGCATGGAGCCGTGGCGACCTGGGCGCAGTTCGAGGCGCAAGCTCCGGAGCTCGCCGCGCGCGGGCGCGCCATCCTGTACCAGTTCGGTGTCCCGCTCGGCTATCTCGCGACGGTGCGCGGCGACGGCGGCCCGCGCGTCCACCCCTTCTGCCCGATCGTCTGCGACGGAAGGCTGTACGGACTGATCGGCCCGTCGCCCAAGCAGCGCGACCTCGCGCGCGACGGCCGCTTCGCGCTCCACTCGTTCCCGCTCCCGGACCGAGACGACGAGTTCTACCTGACGGGGCGCGCCAGGCTGCGCGAGGACGCCGACCTCGAGCGCGCCGTGCGCGCGGCCTACCTCGCGACGGGCGGCGGCTCGGACGGCAGCGAGAAGCTCTTCGAGCTCGACCTCGAGCACGCGCTGCTGTCCACCTACAAGAAGCGCGGCGAGCCCGACAACTGGCCGCCGCGCTACGAGCGCTGGCACGCGCGCGAGCGTTGAGCCACTAGTAGTCGCCCCGATGGCCCACGACCTCTCGAACACGCAGCGCGAGCTGGTCGACTCGCTCGCGCGCCGGCTCGGCGAGATCCCGGGCGTCGCCGCGGTGGTGCTCGGCGGCTCGTACGCGCGGGGATTTGCGGTTCCCGGCTCCGACATCGACCTCGGCGTGTTCTACTCCGAGGCGGCGCCCTTCGACCTCGAAGCCGTCCGCGCGCTGGCCGCGAGCGTGAACGACACCCCCGACCCGGTCGTGAGCGGCTTCTACGTCTGGGGGCCGTGGGTCAACGGCGGCGCCTGGCTCACGGTCGGCGGGCAGCGGGTGGACTTCCTGTACCGCTCGCTCGAGCACCAGGCGCGCGTGATCGCCGACGCCAACGCGGGCCGCTTCGAGCTGCACTGGGGCCAGCAGGCGCCGTTCGGCTTCTTCGGCCCGACCTACCTGGGCGAGCTCGCGATCTGCCGGCCGCTCTTCGATCCGGACGGCCGCGTGGCGGCACTGAAGCGCGAGGTCGCCGACTACCCCGAGCCGCTGCGCCGGGCGATCGTGCAGGGGTACCTGTGGCAGACCGAGTTCTCGCTCGAGAGCTTCGCCCCGAAGTTCGCGGCGCGCGGCGAGGTCCTCGGTGCGGCCGGCTGCCTCACCCGGCTCGCACACCAGCTGGTGTTGGTGCTCTTCGCGCTGAATCGCCGCTACCTGCTCTCCGACAAGACCGCGCTCGCGGAGATCGACCGCTTCGAGCTAGCCCCGCCGCGGTTCCGCGAACGGGTCGCCGCGCTGCTCGCGAGCCTGGGACGAGAGCCCGACGAGCTCGCTGCGGCGGTGGCGGCCGCGTCGGGGCTGGTCGCCGAGACCGTCGCGCTGGCGGGGCCGCTCTACCGGCGTCCCTACTGAGCCCTCGATCGCTTGCGAAGTCTCTGGGTCTGTCGGCTACGCGCTGCGCCGACGTAGGATCGCGAACGCGAGCACTGCCAGGCCCAGGAGGACCGGCAGCAGCAGCGCGGACGCGCCCGGCAGGGCCGGAATCGGCGGCAGGTTCACCGTGAACGCAGTCGGGGTCACATTGTTGTTCGAGAACACGGCCGCTCCCGCGGTGAGCGCGTACTGCGCGGCGGTGTTCGTGCTGAGGGTTCCGCAGGCCGGCGTGAAGCGCAGCGCCTGCGGGCCGAGCGAGGGCAGCGCCGCGCCGAACGCGGGGGCCGTCGAGTTCACCGAGGCGTTCGTCAGATCGACTGACTGCGAGCCTGTGTAGCCGGCGCCGCCCCACGAGATGCGCCAGTACACGAGCGTCCCGGCGGCGTTCTCGAAGGTGAGCGAGCCCGCGGCCAGGTAGCTGGGCGGGATCGCGGCCATGGTGTAGTCCGGGACGGCGACCGGCGTGGTCTTGGAGTTGAACGCGGGGGTCGTGCTCAGGATCCGCGCGCACGCCGCGCCGTTCGTCGGACTCGGCAGCGTGTAGTTCAAGAGCGTGACTGGGTTCAAGCCGGCCGCGTCGCGAACAATGAGCTTCACCTGGTTGCCGACGAAGTTGTTGCCACCGGCCCTCAATCGGATCTGTACCGCCTGGGCCGTCTTGTCTCCGTTGACGCCGCCGATCACCTGCTCGATCTCCATCATGTGAAACGCCGCGAGGGCAGGTCGCGGCAGCAGCAGGGCAGCGAGCGCAACGATCCAGACGAAGCTGATGCGACGCTTCATGGGATCCCCTCCTCGCGGAACACTATCACCTACGGCGTCAGTGGTGGGACGGATTCTCTGCCGATCGGTCACCACCCCGATCCGAAGCTGACCTGTACCGCCGCGCCGAAGAAGGTGGCTGCGTAGTCCCGGTCCTGATGCGCCAGGTACACCCGGCGCCCGATCAACGTCGTCAGGCCGGTCTGGTGGTAGTCGTCGATGTCGGAGCGCCAGTAGCGGTAATACAGCTTGAGCCCCAGCGACTTGCGCAAGGCGATGCGCAGGCTCGTCTCGACCGCCTGATCGCGGGTGCGCAGCTTCGGGAAGCCCGTGGGGACGGGATCGGTCGAAGCGAAGTCGTAGGAGGCGAGCGCCTGGTTCGTGCTGAACGCGACCTTGTCGTCTTCGCGGGTCACCAGGAACGTGTAGCGGGTGTCGAGCTGGAGCCACTCGAAAGGCGAGAGCGTGAAGCGCCCGCCCCAGCCGGTGGCCTGGCCGTGCGCGTAGCTGGCCCACTCGTTGGTGAACGGGAAGTTCGGCGGGCCCGCGTTCGGGTCCGGCGTGCTCGCGAAGCCGCGGATGCTGCCCGAGTTGCGCTGGTTCTTCGCGAGCGAAAAGAACGCGCTCGCGGTCACTTCAGGCGCGGGTTGCACGGTCCATTCCGCCTCGACGTCGCGGATCCGGTCGCTGCGCGTCCCGAACTCGGAGCCGTAGTCGTCCGAGCGCAGCCGGCCGGTGAGGTTGAGGTCCGAGTGCTCGCCCAGGTTCAGGATCAACCGCGCGTTCCAGCGCTGCGCCTTCAGGTCGGCGACGTCCGCGCGGACCATCTGCTGCAGGTTCCAGGGCGGCTCGCCGGTCGGGAACTGGGGGATGAAGCCCGGGAAGCTCGAGGTCTCGTACTGCGAGTACCGCGAGTAGTCGATCTCGTTCCCGTCGCGGGTCAGGTAGGTGTACGAGATGCGCGTGGTCGCGAACGAGAGCGCGCGCGAGTTCACGCTGGCGGTGACGCTGCGCTCGGTGTTCTCCGTGCGCTCCGACACGTCGCGGTTCACGTCCTCCTGCTTCAACAGGACGTCGAACGAGGTGCTCCACGGGATCGAGAGCGTCGCGCCCAGGTCCCAGGTGAGCCGCGACTCGCCGAACGGCATGTTGCGCCAGCGCCAGCTGTTGCCGGGAACCGCCGGCTGGTAGAAGCCGAGATACGGTTCGCCAATCACCGCGGCCCAGCCGGCGTCCTCGACGATGTAGCCGTACTGGCCCGTCTCGGGATTGCGCGCGATGTAGTCGGTCTTCGTCTTGCGGTCCAGGTAGCGGACGCCACCGCGCACCTTCAGCGGCCGCCACGGATTCACGTAGAGATCGATGTCGACCAGGGTCTGGTCGACTCGGGCCTCGGCGGTCTGCTGCGAGAGCGCCGCCGTGGTGTTCCAGTTCGCGAGGTCGGTGGTGCCGAGCGTGCCGCTCTGGATCGTCGGCGGCAGCAGCGGGTCGTTCTGAGTGCTGCGCGTCCACGAGAACACGCTGGTGAGCCGCGAGCGCAGCGGCATGTTCACCGCGATGTCGGCGCGCACGTTGTTCCAGTCGTTGTCGGGCGGGTTCTGGAGCCGCGCGGCGGTGATCGGGAGCAGCCCCAGCGAGTCGAACGGCTGCTCGAGCGTCGTCGATGACTCGCGGTCGCGGTAGAACGAGCCGTTCCAGGCCAGGTTCGCCTGCACGAGCTCGCCGCCGTACTCGATCCGCGCGCTCGCGTTCTGGGTCTGGTCGGCGACGGGGTAGGTGTACTCGAGGTTCTGGCTGATCGAGGTGCTGTAGTCGGGGAACGCGAAGCCGACGCCAGAGGGGATGTCTCCGCGCCGGTCCTCGAGGCTGTACTGTGCGATCAGCGCGAGCTCCGGCAGCGCGCGGACTTTGAGCTGCAGCTGCGTGCGGTTCCGCTGCACGTCGACGGTGCCCTTGCCGCGGCCGTCGAAGGCGGCGGCGATCTGATCCGGCGTGCTCGCGCCCGGGGTCAGGCTTCCCGGCACGGTGAGGACGTTGCCGCGGCTGCCGTTGTAGAGCGAGATCGCGTCCTTCGCGTAGTTGTGGGGCACGCCGCTGAACCAGCCGCGGAAGCGCACCCAGCCGGCGCGGTCGGCTTCGAGGTCGTAGAACTGGTCCTCACGGCCGACCGAGCCTGCGCGCAGCAGCATGTAGTCGCCGGTCTCGGGTTTCCAGAGCTCGAGGTCCAGGAGGTCGAGCAACGGGCCGTCCTTGCGTTCGACGTAGCGCGTGAAGCGGGTCTCCTCGGTGTCGCCGGTGTCCCAGAACCAGCCGGTCTCGATCGCGCCGCGTCCGCGCCAGCCGTCGCCGAGGTCGGACAGCTCGTACGGCTTCCACGGGTACGGGTACAAGAGCCCGCTCGGCGTGCGGCGCCGGTGGTCGAGCAGGGCCGAGAGGCCGGCGGGGTCGGGCACCTGCCACACTTCGGCGTCACCGGTGTGGAGCGAGTCGCGCGGGGGCTCCGCCGCCGCGGGGAGCGCTGCGCCGGCGACGGCGAGCAGTGCCCAGAGGCGGAATCGCGCCATGCGGTCCTCCTAGCGGTGGAAGCGTGGACCCGACGGGTGGTTCGAGCCGTGGATCTGCGAGTGACAGTTGACGCAGCCGCGGTTCATCAGGCGATCGTCGGGCGCGTTGCCCGTCGCCATGTTCGGCGGCGTCGTCAGAGCCGCCGGGTGCGCGAAGTTCGGGTTGTCGATCGGCGAGTGGCATTCCTGGCACAGCACGGGCAGCGGCGAGACGAGCAGGCGCTCGTGGTTCGAGCCGTGCGGCCGATGGCAGTTCAGGCAGCTCTCGCGCACGGGCGCGTGCTCCCAGATGAACGGCCCGCGCTTCTCGGCGTGGCAGCTCGTGCAGAGCGAGTTCACGTCGTCGCCCTTGAGCAGCGGATCCGTCGTCGAGCCGTGCGGGTTGTGGCAGTCGACGCACGAGATCTTTCCCTCGAGCAGCGGCATGTGCGAGCGCTTCGCGAAGTCGGCCTTCTGGGCGGGGTGGCAGCTGAAGCAGGTCTGGTTCGCGTTCTCCATCCGCAGCAGCGACTGGCCACTCTGTTGCGACATGGGATTGTGACAATCGCTGCAGGCGAGCCCGCGCAGTTCGTGGGTCGAGCCGATCCAGAAGGTGAGCGGGCCGCTGCGATGGCACTGGATGCACATCGAGTTCATCTGCTCGGGGTCCTGCGACGAGCCCTGCGTGAACGCGACGATCGTCGCCGAGGTCGGCTGCTTCACGTGCTCGGAGCCGGGTCCGTGACAGCTCTCGCAGGTGCGCGACTCGAGCGAGGTGCGCGGGTTGGCGAGGAACGCGCGCGCGTGTGCCGTGCGGTCCCAGTGCGACGCCTCGACGACGTGGCAGCTCCGACACAGCGCGTCACCGACGTACTCGGGAGCGGGGCCGGGCGTCGCCGGCGTTTCTTCCGACGGCCGGGCGCAGGCCAGCGCGAGGAGCGCGACCGCGGCCCAGCAGCTGCGACTGCCCCGCGCGGATCCCATCCCGATATCAACCTACGCCGCGAGTCAGTCGATCGGTTTCTTTTTTCGGCCTAGCTGCTCCCTGCGACGCGCACGTCGAAGACGCCGGTCAGGACCCGTCCCCCGGTGCGCACCTGGACCCACATCCGGTAGTCGCCGGCGCGCGGGAACGCGTAAGGGAACTCGACTTCGCGTGCGACCGCGTTGGTCGGTGCGGCCATCGGCGCCGACGTGCCATCGCGCCTCGCGAGCATCTCGGCCGCAGCCATCGAGATCGTGCCCGAGGGATGCAGATGCGTGAACACCGCGCCGTCGCTTCGGCGCAGCACGGCGTGGCCGAGCATGCCCATGTACGGCTCGAGCGGGAGCGGCTGGCCGTCCGCGCCGAAGGCGGCGAAGCGCAGCGAGGTGTCGCGGTCGGCGACGAGCTCACCCGGCGTCTGGAACTCCATGCGGCCGCCGCCCATGAGCGGGGCGATCCGCGCGCCGCGCGCGGCTTCGGCCGGCGCCGTGCCGACGTGCCACGAGTCGTCGAAGTCGAGCGCGTCGGGCGCCGCCGCGGACGCAGCCGCCGTCGTCGGCGAGAGGCACCAGACACCCCCGTCGGAGGCTGCGCCCGCCTGGGCGGCGGGGCCGAGGGGCGCGGGCAGCGCGAGCGCGCTCACCAGCGTCTCGGTCGAGCCGTCCTCGTGCGTGACCTCCGCGTAGAGCTCGTAGTCGCCGCCGGGCAGCGGCGGGAGCACGCCGTCGAAGCGCGCCGCGTCGCGGCGGATCGGGTGCAGGTGCGCGAACGCGTCGAAGCCGGGCTGCCGCACCAGGAAGAGGTGCATGAGCTTGCCGTGGTCGGTCACGAGCGTGTCCCACGCCGAGGCCGCCGGCGTCTGGGGCGCGGGCGCGAGGGCGAGGCGGTTCCGGGCGCTCTCGCTCGACACCGCGGCGTCGACGGGAACGGGCTTGGACAGGGCGTTCGCGAACTCGCGGTCCATCTGCTGCCAGCGCAGCTGGCCGAGCCAGAGCGCGGCGACGCACAGCGGTGTCGCCACCAGCGCCGCCCGGACGCCGCGCGCGCGGTCGCGGGGCGAGGGCGCGCGCCCGGTCGGCAGCGCCGCCTCGCGCGCGGTCGCGCCCGCGAGCCCCACGGCGAACGCAAACAGGAGCGCGCCCAGCGCGAGCAGGGCCGCGCCCAGCGCCGGCGGCATGATCGGCCGGGCGAGCGCCGCGGCCTGCAGCGGCACGGCGACGGCGCCGGGGCCGAGCTCCCCGTCGACCCGGATCTCGACCCCATACGCGCCGCGCCGGAGCAGCCAGAACGACGCGTTCCACAGCTCGGTGTCGCCCGGCACGCGCGCCGCTTCGACTGCGGGCGGCACGGCCTCGGCACCCGCGTCGAGGAAGGCCGCCTGCAACGAGACCAGCCGGGTCCCTGGATCGGCGACCCGGACGTCGGCCTGCGCGAGCCCCGGAAAGGTCTGCGGCGGCCGGATCACGACCCGCACCGGATAGGGCCCGGCCTTGCCCTCGAAGAACACGTTGGGGCTGCCGACGTGCGCGCGCGCCGCGCCGGCGAGGCCGAGCGCCAGTACGAGCGCCGCGGCGAGCGCCCTCATCGCTGCACCGCCCGCAGCCCTGCGCCGAGCCACAGACCGGCGCGCGCCGACGCGACCGCGATCGCGGCCGCGATCGCGCTGGTGACGGCGCCGAGCTCCGGCGCGAGCCCGTGCCAGAACGCCGTGCGCGCCGACGCCTCGATCCGCAGGAAGAACGGCCAGTGCCTGCCGCCGCCCGCGAAGATCCAGCCGTCCGCGGCCGGGCTCAGCAGGAAGACGGCGAAGAGCCACTGCGTCACCGTGAAGAGCGCCGCGAACGCGAGCCCGGCCTCGACCGCTTGTAGCCAGCGCTCGCCGCGCCGCGCGCGGCCGGGCAGCAGGTTCAACAGCGCGTCGACCGCGAGCGCGGGCACGACGAGCAAGAGCGGAAACGGGGGCGGCAGCAGGTGGTCGCGCGGGTTGTACACGGGCCCCGCTTGGGGCGAGCCCGGGATCAGCGGCAGGACCCACACCGCCGCGGCCGACAGGAGCAGGTAGGCGAGCGCCGCCGCCGTTGCCGGCAGGCGCAGCCGTCCCGCCACCGCCTGGGCCGCGAGCACCAGCGGGTACACGCCGCAGGTGAGCACGTAGAAGGCGCCCGAGTGCTGGCGGTTCGCGAAGCTCTGCGGGAGCGTGACGACGGCGATCAGCATGAGCAGCGCGCCGCAGGCGAGCGAGGCCGCGAGCGCACCGCGCGTGTCGTGCTGCCGGCCGAGCGCGTGCACCCACGCGCCGGCGACCAGCGCGAAGTAGGCCAGCGCCTTCGCGATCTGCGGCGGGTGCCAGATTCCGGCCGCGAGTCCGTAGCTCGCCTGCCACCACCGGTCGAACAGCATCGCCGCGACGAGTGCGAGCCCGCCCCACAGCGCGAGCCACGCGCCGAGCGGCGCGCGCACGGGGCCGAGCGCGATCCCGGTGCCATCGCGCGTGGCGAGCTGCGCCATGCGCAGCGCCGCCGCGCAGGCGAGCGCGACCGCCGCGTAGTTCGCGGCGTGCGGCGGGCCCAGGAAGGAGTCCACGCCGATGCGTGGACTCCCAGGAGAAGTCCCAAATCAGTGTCAGGGGAACGGCGAGCGCGCCGAGCAGGAGCAGCACGGCGCGCATGATACCGCGCGTCGAGCGCGCCGCCGCCTCCGATCCGAGCGTTTCGAGAGCGCTCCGGACGGCGACGGCGCTCCTCTTCGATCCGCAGCGGCGCGCGCTGGTACTCTCCGCAGGGTGACCCCGCTCGGTCTGCTCCGTTCGCGGCGTTTCGCCGCGTTCTTCTGGACTCAGTTCCTGGGCGCGTTCAACGACAACGTGTTCCGGAACACGCTCGTGCTCCTGGTGACGGTGCGTTCGCTCAGCGTGCTGGGTTTCTCGTCGGAGCAAGTGGTCGCCCTCGCGAGCGGGGTGTTCATCCTGCCCTTCCTGCTGGTGTCGGCGAGCGCGGGCGAGCTCGCCGACAAGCTGCCGAAGCACCGGCTCGGGCGCTGGCTCAAGGGCGCCGAGGTCGCGTCGATGGCGTTCGGTGCCTGGGCGCTCACCTTCGCGCCCGGCCCGTTGCTCCTCGCGGCGCTCTTCGCAATGGGCCTCCAGTCCGCGTTCTTCGGGCCGCTGAAGTACGGGATCCTGCCGCAGCTCCTCGACGACGACGACCTGGTCGCCGGGAACGCGCTGGTCGAGCTCGGCACCTCGCTCGCGATCCTGCTCGGCACGCTCGCGGGTGGAGTCCTGTTCGAGCTCGAGCACGGCCCCGCGATCACGGGCATGAGTCTCTTGGCGCTCTCGATGCTCGGCTGGGCCGCGAGTCTGCTCGTGCCGGCCGTTCCATCCGAGAGTCCGGGGCTGCGCGTCTCGCGCAATCCAGTCACGCCGACGCTCGAGATCCTGCGCATCACCCGCGCGAACCGCGCGGTGTACCTGTCGGTGCTCGCGATCTCGTGGTTCTGGTTCTTCGGCGTGGCGATCCTCGCGCTGCTGCCGACCTACACGCGCGACGTGGTCGGCGGCGGCTCGAGCGTGATCACCTTCTTCCTGGCGCTCTTCTGTGTCGGCACGGGCGTGGGCTCGCTCGTCTGCGAGAGGCTGTCGGGCCGGCGGGTGGAGCTCGGGCTCGTGCCGCTGGGCTCGATCGGGATGACCTGGTTCGCGATCGACCTGCTCCTCGCCAGCCCGTCGGCGCCGCTGGCCGGCGGGGGCACCGCCGATCTGCGGGCGCTCCTCGCGGCGCCGCACGGCCTGCGAATCGCGCTCGACTTCGCGCTGCTCGCTGCCTCTTGCGGGCTGTTCGTCGTGCCACTCTACGCGCTGGTACAGCAGCGCTCGGCGCCGAGCCAACGCTCGCGGGTGATCGCGGGCAGCAACATCATCGGCGCGCTGTTCATGGTGGTGGCCTCGCTGCAGACGGCGGCGCTGCTCGCGCTGGGCGTTCCGCTGCCCTGGATGTTCGCGATCCTCGGGCTGCAGAACGCGGTCATCGCCTTCTACGTGTACAAGACGATCCCCGAGTTCCTGTTCCGCTTCGCCTGCTGGATCCTCTCGCACGTGCTCTACCGACTGCACACGACCGGCCGCGAGCGGATCCCCGACGAGGGCGCGGTGCTCCTGGTCGCGAACCACGTGAGCTTCGTCGACTGGCTCTTCATCGCGAGCGCGTGCAAGCGGCCCGCTCGCTTCGTCATGCACCAGGCTTTCCTCGCGATCCCCGGTCTGGGGTTCGTCTTCCGCGACGCGAAGGTGATTCCGATCGCTTCGGCGCGCGAGAGCGCCGAGACGCTCGACGCCGCGTTCGACCGGATCGCCGCCGAGCTCGAGGACGGCAACGTGGTGTGCATCTTCCCCGAGGGCCGGCTCACGGGCGACGGCCAGATGAACCCCTTCCGCAGCGGCGTCGAGAAGATCGTCGCGCGCACGCCCGTGCCGGTCGTGCCGATGGGGCTGCGCGGGCTCTGGGGCAGCTTCTTCAGCCGCAAGGATGGAGCGGCGATGCGCCGGCCGTTCCGGCGCTTCTGGTCGCGGATCGATCTCGTGATCGGCAAGCCGGTACCCGCTTCCGCCGTGCGCGCGGACGACCTCGCGCGGCGCGTCGCAGAGCTCGCCGAGCTGCCGCCGCCCGCGCTTCAGCCTGTCACTCCGGCGCTGCAGTGACAGGCGCGAGGTCGGCGCAGTAGCATTCGCGCGCGATGGACGACGTCGCGCCGCGCCTGCTCTCGTGCTTGCAGCGCACGCTGGCCGCCCCGGAGCTCGCCTGGGCCGAACCTCCCGCGCCGCTCGCCGGCGGATTCGACACGGCGATCTACGCGTTCCGCCTCGCGGGAGCCTCGGAAGAGTGGAGCGTTCCGTTGGTCCTGCGCGCGTACCGGGTCGAGACGCCAGCGGAAGCCGCGCGCTTCGAGGCGGTCGTGCACGGCTGCCTTGCGGGACTGGGAGTGCAGGTGCCGCGCGTGCTGCTCGTCTTCGACGGCCCCAGCGAGCTCGGGCGCCCGTTCCTGGTGATGGAACGCGCGCCCGGACGCAACCTGGTCGCCGCGATCTTCAGCCCTTCGGTGGTGCGCGTGCCGCGCTGGCTCGCCGCAACGCAAGCGCACCTGCACGGGGTCGACGCTGCGCAGCTCGAGCGGGCGCTCGCTGCGGCCGGCTTCGATCCCAAGCAATACCGCGTCGACGCCGAGCTCGCGGAGTGCGTGCGCGCGATCGCCGCGCACGGCCTCGATGGTCTGCGCGCGGCTGCGGACTGGCTCGCGCGTGGGCGACCCTCCGCCGCGGCGCGCGACGCCATCTGTCACGGCGACTTCCACCCGCTCAACCTGCTCGCCGACGGCGGACGAGTCACTGCGATCATCGACTGGCCGCGCGTGCGCATCGCCGAGCCCGAGTACGACGTGGGCGCGACGCTCGCGCTGATGCGCAGCGGCCCGGTCGCCGTCCCCGCGTTCCTCCGACCTTTCGCGAGCGCCGGGCGGCGTCTCCTCACTGCGGCGTATCTCTCCGAGTACCGGCGCCGCCGCCCGCTCGACCTCGAGCGCCTGCGCTTCTTCGAGGCACTGCGCTTGGTACAGTTCCTGATCGAGGAAGGTGCCGAGCAACAAGCGGAGCTCGCCGGACGCGGGCGCTCCTCGAAGCGAAGCCCTTGGCAGGACGGCCTTGTGCAGACGCAGATCGCGGAGCGCTTCGCGGCGCTGACCGGCGTGCGCGTCGCGCTGCCGTCAGGCCCCACGAGGAGGTGACCATGATCCGAGGCAGCTGCTTCTGCGGCGGCATCCAGTTCGAGATCGAGCGCGTCTCTCTGCTCCGCCACTGTCACTGCTCGTTCTGCCGCAAGGAGACGGGCTCGGCATTCGGAACGCTGGCGGTCGTGCGGCCCGAGCACTTTCACTGGAAGCAGGGCGAGGACCTCGTGCGACTCTACCGCTATCCGCCCGACGGAGTGCGCGCGCCGTGCCGGATGTGCGGCGGCAAGGCGCCGCTGCGCCTGCTCGGCGATACGGTCGTGGCGGTCCCGGCGGGACTGCTGGACGACGATCCCGGTGTCCGGCCGGTGCTGCATCAGTTCGCGGATTCGAGGGCGCCGTGGTGGGACATCGCCGACGCGCTGCCTCGGTTCCCGAAGTGGGTGCCGGGCTATGAGCCGGGATGGGCAAGGGGCGAGCCTGAGTGACGAGCGGTGTCGTATGCTGGGGGTGAGATGGACGCGGAGACACTCGCGGGCGCGGAGGAGTTCTGGGCGCAGCGACTCGGCTGCCCCGTCGCGGCACTGCGACGCTCCGGTCTGACCCTCCTCGTCCACGCCCAGGAGGCCGTGTTCGTCGTCGCGACCGCGCGCGGAACGGTCGTGACGGCGCCGCTCGAGCTGCACCGTCGCATCGAGGGCGTGGCGAATCTTCGCGCGCTCACGGACTGGGACGCGCTGCGCGCGCTCGTCCCGGCGCCCGCGCGCACGGTCGGCGCGGCGTGGCTGGGCTACACGCGTTCGCCGGAGGGCTCGACCCGCGACACGCAGCCCTTCGAGTCCACGGACGCTCCGGCGCTGGCGAAGCTGCGCGCCGCAGTGACTCCCGAGGAATGGCGCCACGGCAACCTCGACCGGTCCGAGCCGCCAGTCTTCGGCTGCGTGGACGAGGGGAGCGTCGCCGCGGCATGCGGCTACGAGCGCCTGCTCGATCGGGTCGCACATCTCGGCGTCGTCGCCGACTCGGCGCGCCGCGGCCGCGGCGCCGGGCGCCGAGCGGTCGCGGCGGCGCTCGCGCTAGCGCTCGAGCGCGGCCTGCTGGCCCAGTACCAGACGCTGGTCGCGAACACACCGGCGCGCCGGATCGCGGATGCGCTCGGCTTCGCGCACTTCGCCACGACACTCGGCGCGCGCTGGGGGGCCCCGTGAGCGAGCCCCGCGCAAAGCCCGAGCATCTCGCGCCGCAGTACGGCGCGCAGTTCGCCGATCGCTCGGTCGCCGCCGCCTATCGCGCGCGCCCACCGTACCCGGACGAGGTGTTCGACTGCCTCGCCCGGTTGCTCGCGCCCGCGACGGGCCGCGTCCTGGAGCTCGGCAGCGGCTCGGGCGATCTGACGCTCGGCCTCGCGCCGCGCGTGACGCGCCTCGATGCCGTGGAGCCGGCGCGGGCCATGCTCGAGATCGCACGCGCACGCGCCGGGGCGGCGCATCCGAACGTCACCTGGATCGAGCGGCCCGCCGAAGCGTTCGAGCCCGAGGAGCGGTACGCGCTCGCCGTCGCGGCCGAGAGCTTGCACTGGATGGAGTGGAGCGTGCTGCTGCCGCGGATCGCGCGCTGGCTCGAGCCCGCCGCGCCGCTCGCGATCGTGGGGCGGAGCTTCGACGGTCTGCCGTTCGAGCCCGAGATCGGCGCGCTCATCTCGCGCCACTCGACCAACCGCGCGTTCCGCCGCTCCGATCTCGTCGAGGAGCTGACCTCGCGCGGCCTGTTCCGCGAGCTCGGCCGGCTGCGCACCGAGCCGGTCCGCTTCGCGCAGTCGCTCGATCACTACGTCGAGTCGTTCCACTCGCGCAACGGCTTCTCGCGCGAACGCATGAGCGCGGCCTCCGCCGCAGAGTTCGACCAGGGCGTGCGCGCCGCGGTGCTCGTGCGCGTTCCCGACGGCGTCGTGAGCGGCGCGCTGTCGGCGCGAATCGTGTGGGGCACACCGCTCGATGGAGGAGCCCCGTGAGCGAGAAGGTGGTGCGGGGGAGCTGCCTGTGCGGAGGCGTCCGCTTCGAGATCACCGGAGCACCGCTGTGGATGAGCCGCTGTCACTGCTCGCGCTGCCGAAAGTCGGACGGCGGCATCCACGTCTCGATCCGCGCGCGCGACTTCCGCTGGGTCGCTGGCCGGGAGCTCGTGGCGCGGTATGTGCCCGAACCGCCGTACCACCTGGTCCGATGCTTCTGCCGGGTCTGCGGCACGCCGCTCGGCGAGCCGGACACCAGCGACCGCGGGTTTCCGATCGCAGCCAACGCCCTCGACGACGACCCCGGCGTCCGGCTCGCGCTCCACGAGTACGTGGCGGAGAAGCCGGCTTGGTACGAGATCGACGACGAGCTGCCGAAGTTCCCCGGCTCGCCCCGGGAGACGAAGTCAGAGTAGCGACGGCAGGATCCGCTCGATGAACTCGCGGTCGGCCTCGAAGCTCGGCCGGAGCGCGAGAAACTCCTCGCCGGTGACCCAGCGGGCCTCACTCACCTCGCCCGGCTGCGGCACGATCGCGCGGTCGTCGACCGGACGCGCGCTCCACCAGTGCAGCGTGAAGTGGCCGTCCTGCGTGGGGCACTCCCAGACCTTGGCGAGCGGCACCACCTCGAGACCCAGCTCTTCGGCCATCTCGCGCACCACCGCTTCGCTCTGGCTCTCGCCGGACTCGAGCCGTCCGCTCGGCGGCGCCCAATAGCCGGGGTACACGACCGCGGGGCCGCGCCGGATGGCGACGAAGCGCGTGCCGCGAAGCACCACCCCCACGATCGCGTCCTTCATTCGCGCAGGGTAGCATCGGCTCGTGTCGCGGCTGGACGGAAGAGTGGCTCTCGTCACCGGCGCGAGCCGCGGGGTCGGGCGCGGAGTGGCCGCGGCCCTGCACGAGGCGAGTGCGACGGTCTATGCGACCGGCCGCAGCATCCTGTCCGCCGAGCTTCCCTCCGGAGTGGTCCGGCTCGCCTGCGATCACACGCGCGACGACGAGGTCGCCGCCGTGTTCGCCAAGCTCGCCGCCGAGCGCGGGCGCCTCGACGTGCTGGTGAACAACGCGTGGGGCGGCTACGAGCGCATGGTCGAGGGCGGCGCGTTCACCTGGGCGGCGCCGTTCTGGGAGCAGCCGCTCTGGCGATGGGACGCGATGCTGGGCGCCGGCGTGCGCGCCGCGTTCGTCGCGAGCGCCCACGCGGCACGGCTGATGGTGCCCGCTCGCCGCGGGCTGATCGCGAACGTGTCGACCTGGGCTGCGCAGAAGCCGATCGGCAACGCGCTCTACGGGATCGCGAAGGCGGCGACGGACAAGCTCACGGTCGACGCTGCGCACGAGCTGCGGCCGCACGGCGTCGCAGTCGTCTCGCTCTATCCCGGGCTCGTGCGCACGGAGTCGGTGCTCGCGGCGGGCGTGTTCGACCTGTCGAACTCCGAGAGCCCCGAGTTCACCGGCCGGGCGGTCGCCGCGCTCGCGGCCGACCCCGAGCTGCTGGCGCTCTCCGGTCGCGTGCTGGTGACCGCGGAGCTCGCGCGCGAGTACGGCTTCAGCGACGTGGACGGCCGCCAGCCGCGGCCGCTCACGAGGAGCGAGGTGTGAGCCGCGACGCCCAGCTCGAGATCCGCAGCGCCGACCTCGGCGATCGCGCGCAGGCCGACGCGCTCTTCGAGATCCTCGACGCGTACGCGCGCGAGCCGGGCGGCCAGAGCGCGCCGCTCGGGGCGGACGCGCGCGCGAACCTCGCCGAGGGCCTGCGCGAGCATCCCACCGCGTTCGTGCTGCTCGCCTTCGACGGCGCGCGCGCCGTCGGCGCGGCGGTATGCTTCGTCGGCTTCTCCACGTTCGCCGGAAAGCCGTTCGTGAACCTGCACGACCTGGCCGTGCTGCCGAGTCACCGCGGGCGCGGGATCGGCTCACTCCTGCTCGCCGAGGTCGAGCACCGCGCGCGCGAGCGCGGCGCGTGCAAGGTCACGCTCGAGGTGCACGACACCAACCACGGCGCCAAGCGCCTCTACGAAGCGACGGGCTTCGGCTCGTGGACCTCGCCGACCCTCTTCGTCACGAAGAAGCTCTAGAACGCTCCCGATATCGCGAGGCGGAGGGCCGCCCCGAGCGAGGGCGCAAGCGTCGAAGGCCCGCGCAGCGAGGCGCAACCGAGCGAAGTCGAATCAGACGGACCACTCGTACCGGACGTCCGGCTCGCTCTCGGGCGGCGGGCTCACGCCGAAGGCGACGGCCGTGAAGCCGCGGCGCTCGTAGAAGGCGCGCGCGCGTTCGTTGCGCTGGTGGGTGAACAGCGCGAGGCCCTGCGGGCAGGCGCGCTTGGCGTGGTCGAGCAGCGCGGTGCCGACTCCGAGCTTCTGTGCGCTCGGGTCCACGTAGAGCTGGTCGATGAAGCCGGGGCGCAGCGCCATGAGCGCGACGGGAACGCCCTTCGCCACGGCGAGCCACACCTCGTTCTCGAGCGCGACCACGTCGCGAAAGTGGCGCAGGTTGTCGGCGTCGCTGTGGGCCATGCGGGCTTCGAGCCACGGCTGGGCGTCCTCGCGCGAGCGGCGCCAGATGCGCACGACCACTTCGAGCTCGTCGGGCCGCATCCGCCGAATCTCCTCGATCACCACGCGCGGATGGTACAGTCGGCCTCGCGCGGACGAAAAGGGGGAGGCCGATGGGCACGCAGCGGCCAAAGGCGAAGACGAATTCGAGGCGCAGCTCGATTCGCGAGGCCACGCTCGAC
The DNA here is from genome assembly GCA_963707945.1 of uncultured delta proteobacterium. Classification (GTDB taxonomy): domain Bacteria; phylum Myxococcota_A; class UBA9160; order SZUA-336; family SZUA-336; genus VGRW01. The sequence continues at coordinate 1,865,667 of CAVPRM010000002.1, read as the reverse complement.
GACGCGGCCCCGATCGCGAACCTGGTCACTGCGCTCGGCTACCCCAGCAATGCCGGCGACATGCGCGAGCGACTCGCGGGCCTGCTGGCCGACCCCGTCTACGTCACGCTCGTGGCCGAGAACGGCGGCGAGATCGCGGGCGTGGCGGGCGCCTGCATGGCGCGCTTCTATGAGAAGAACGGCGTGTACGCGCGACTGGTCGCTCTGGTCGTGTCGGAGGAGAGCCACGGCCGCGGGGTCGGCGCGTCGCTGGTGCGCGCGGTCGAGCGCTGGGCGAACGGGAAGGGCGCCGTCGAGATCTTCCTGAACAGCGGCGTGCAGCGCGAGGGGGCGCGCCGCTTCTACGAGAAGCTCGGCTACCGCGTGACCGGAGTGCGCTTCTCGAAGGAGCTCGCGGCGGGCGAGCCGCCGCGTTGAGCAAGGGTGGGCCGATGACGAGCTACCGCGTGTACGCCGTACGCATCTTCGTGTCGGACTGGAGCCGCGCGCTCGAGTTCTACTCGAAGACGCTCGAGATGCCGATCGCGTTCGCCGACGAGAGCATGGGCTGGGCCGAGCTCGGCACCGAGGGCGCGCACCTCGCGCTCGAGCGGGCTTCGCCGGACGACCCCGAGTCGGCCGGGCACGTGGGCCGGTTCCTCGGCGTGTCGCTGCAGGTGGCGAGCGTGGCCGACAGCTACGCCGAGCTGTGTGCGCGCGGGGTCGAGTTCCTGGCGCCGCCCGAGAAGCAGCCGTGGGGCGGCGTGCTCGCGCACTTCCGCGACCCCGAGGGGAACGTGCTGACCCTGCTGAGCAACCGCGCCGACTGAGCTACGCTCGCGCGCGGTGGAAGCGGCCGTACAACCCAAGCCCTTGCGCCGGCGCGATCCGGATCGCCCGTGGTACGCGTACGCGGCGCGGCTCCTGCCCGACGCGCCGCTCGGGCGCTGGGCCGACTTCGGCTGCGGGCGCGGCGAGTTCATCGAGCTCGCATCGGACGCGAAGAGCGGCATCGGCCTCGACTACTCCGCGACCAGCGCCCGTGCGCTGCGCGCGACCGGCCGCCCGGCCCTCGTCGCGGACCTGAACAAGGGGCTGCCGTTCGCAACGGGCTCGCTCGACGGCGCGTCCATGATCGAGGTGATCGAGCACATCGTGGCGGCCGAGGCGCTCGTCGCGGAGCTCGCGCGCGTGATCCGGCCGGGCGGCTGGCTGATCGTGACGACGCCCAACGTCGTCCACATCGCCTACCGCTGGCGCGCGTTGACCGGCCATCCGCCCAAGCAGGAGGGCTACCACTACCGCTTCTTCACGCGCGACACGCTCGAAGCGATGTTCGCGGAGGCCGGCTTCCGGCTGGCGTCGCAGGCGTCGTTCGGGAAGCAGGCGCTCCTGTCGAAGCTCGCGCGGCTCGCCGGCAAGGGCGCCAAGCACAAGGTGCGCTACGTGGTCCCGCGCCCGCTCGAGCCGCTCTTCGCGCAGCACTTCGTCTGGCGGCTGGAGCGGATCGCGAAGTAGAGTGGCTGCGTGCGCACCGGACTGCACGGGTCGATCAACCACGTCTCGATCACCGTGAGTGACCTCCAACTCGCGATGGAGTTCTTCGGACCGCTGCTCGCCTTTCTCGGCTACGAGGTCGGCGAGATCGAGCACGACCCGCGCTCGGAACACGACCTGACGGTGAACCTGCATCCGCTGAACGGGACCGCGGTGAACGTCTGGCAGGCGGAGCCCGCTCTGCGCGCTCACCCGTTCGAGGTGTACGAGGTGGGCCTGCACCACGTCGCCTGGAACGTGGAGCGCCACGACGAGGTGGATCAGGCGGCGGCGCTGGTGCGCCGGCTCGGCGGCGAAATCCTCGACGGCCCCGGCGAGTTCCCGTTCGGACCTGGCGGCTACTACGCGTTCTACTTCCGCGGCCCGGATCGGCTCAAGTTCGAGATCGTGCACATGCCGCTTGCGGAGGCGGCCGCCCGCGCGCGGGCGTGACCGTCGTCATGAGTCGGGTTCTGATCGTTCGCCACTGTGAGTCGTCCGGACAGGCGGGCGAGGCGCCGCTCACGGCGGCGGGCTACGCGCAGGCCGAGGCGCTGGCCGAGCGGCTCACCGCCCATCCGATCGACCGGATCGTGTCGAGCAGCTACCGCCGCGCGCAGGAGACGATCGCGCCGTTCGCGGCGCGCGCGGGGCTGCGGATCGAGCTCGAGCCGCGGCTCGTCGAGCGGCGGCTGTCGGCCGCACCGATCCCAGACTGGCGCGAAGTGGTGCGGCGCTCGTTCGGCGAGCTCGACTTCGCGGTGCCGGGCGGGGAGTCGGGGCGCCAGACGCTCGAGCGCGGCTGGGCCGCGCTCGAGGAGGTGCTCGCCGGCGGACACAAGCTGCCGGTGATCGTGAGTCACGGCCAGCTCATCTCGCTCGTGCTGAGCCGCATCGACCCGAGCTTCGGGTTCGACGGCTGGCAGTCGCTCGCCAACCCGGACGTGATCCTGGTCGAACGCGACGCGCGCCGGGGCTTGTCGTTCCACCGGCTCGCGCCCTAGCATTCCGTCGTCGGGGGTGGTCAGGAGGATCGCCATGATCGACCACATCGGCCTTCAGGTCTCGGACTTCGCGAAGAGCAAGCGCTTCTACGCGGCTGCGCTCGCACCGCTCGGCTACCGGGCGCTGATGGAGTTCGGCGACGACGCGGCCGGCTTCGGCGTCGAGCGGCCCGACTTCTGGATCGGGAAGGGCGCCAGGCCGACCGCCGCGACGCACGTCTGCTTCTCGGCGACCAGCCGAGCCCAGGTCGACGCCTTCTACAAGGCGGCGATGGCCGCGGGCGGGCGCGACAACGGCGCTCCTGGTCTGCGAACGCAGTACCACCCGACCTACTACGGCGCGTTCGTGCTCGACGCCGACGGCAACAACGTCGAGGCCGTGTGCCACCAGCCGGCCTAGCCGCGGACGGCTGCCGGCTGCGGCCCACCGTCGACGCCGACCTCGACTGGGTGCTCGCGCTCGAGCGCGACCCCGCGAACACGCCGTTCATCGGGAGCTGGACGCGCGCCGAGCACGCGGCCGCGATCGCCGCGCCCGACCGTGAGCACTGGACGATCGAGCGGGGGCGAGGCGGCGAGCGGATCGGCTACCTGATCGCGTTCGATCTGCGCGCGCGCGGCCACGGCGTGTACGTGAAGCGGATCGTCGTCGCCGAGAAGAGCCGCGGGCTCGGCCGCGAGGCGCTCGGCCGCTTCGCACGCCACGCGTTCGACGAGCTCGGCGCCGCGCACGTCTGGCTCACCGTGTACCCCGAGAACGAGCGCGCCCAGCGCAGCTACCGCGCGCTCGGCTTCGCGACCCTGGATCCCGAGCCCGCGCGGCGCGCCGAGCTCCACGCCGCCGCGGGCGGCTTCAGCGAGAAGAGCCTCGTGATGCGGCTCGAGCGAGGTGCGCCGTGAGCGCGCTTGCCGTCGCGATCGGCATGCGGGTGAAGACGGGCCGCGCGACCGCGCTGGTGATGGCCGGGACGCGCGCGGCGCCGCGACTGCTGGAGCGCCGAGAGCTGCAGCTCCATGACCCGAAGGTCCCGTACAGCGGCCAGCCGCACCACGCCGCACTCGAGCTCGACGAGAAGAAGGCCGCACCGATCACCCGGCGCGCGCTCGAGACCGTGCGCGCGCTCGGGCGGAGCGAGCTCGAGGCCGCGATCCGCGCCGTCGCCGCGGCGGGTCACGAGCTGCGCGGGCTCGGGCTCGTGGTCGGCAGCCTGGGCGACCCGGCGAAGCTCGGCAATCCGCACGTGCGCGCGCACGCGCTCGAGGGACGCCTCTACTGGGAGGTGCTGGCCGACGCCGCGCGCGAGCTCGACACGCCGTGCGCGGTGATCGCCGAGCGCGATCTCTACGACCACGCGGCGAGGGCGCTCGGCCGCAAGCCCGACGCGCTGCGCGCGGCGCTCGCGGAGCTCGGCAAAGCCGCCGGCCGGCCGTGGGGCGCGGAGGAGAAGTGCGCAGCGCTCGCCGCGTGGAGCGCGCTCGCCTAGGCGAGGAGCTCCGCGCGCCAGTCGTGCCCGGGGTGAGTGAGCGCAAGCGCATCGCGCAGCCAGCTCCGCGCGCCGGGGTCGAGGAGCGGCGCGACTGTCGCGAAATCCGCCTCGTCCTTCTCCCGCCGGGCCTTGGCTTTGTACAAGAGCTGCACCTCGGGCCGCAGGTACGGACAACCGTCGGCCGCATGCCGGACCAACGCGTCGATCGGCAGCCGCACGCGAGGGTCGCGGCGGAACGTCCACTCGCCGCCCTCGGCCGCGTCGAGCAGGAACTCGAAGCGGAATGCCTCTTCGCCGGCCCGGCGACACCAGACGCTGTTGGCCTCGACCGGCGCGCTCTCGCCCTCGCGCAGCTCGCGCAGCGTGCCCGCGTGCGCGGCGAACCGCTGCCAGCCCTCCAGCGCGGCGAACGCCGCGGACTGCTCGCCGCGCAGAATGCCGGCATCGATGTCTCCATGCGGCCGCCAGTGCCGTCCGGCAAAGAGCTCGAGCGCGACGCCGCCCGCAATCCACCAACGAGCGGGGAGGGACTCGAGCAGCGCGCGCAGCTCCGCCAGCGAAAGCGGTTCCCAGCGAGCGCCGACGGCGTCGACCACGCGCGCATGATTGCAGCGCGCGGGCGCCGCGTCTAGCATGCGCTCTGGGAGGGCCCTCGAATGAGTGAAGCCAAGGGTCACTTGCTGCGGGCCAGTGAGATTCAAGCGAAGTCGGGGACGAGCTCGCACCCGTGGAACGAGAAGTCGTCGATCCACGGCTGCATGCTCGCGCGAGTCGCGGGCCTGAAGCGGACCGGCGTCACGCTCGCGCGGGTCGCGCCGGGCAAGGAGTCGGGCCTCTACCACCGGCACCACTACGAGGAGGAGTGGCTCTACATCCTCTCGGGTCGCGGAGTGGCGGAGATCGACGGCGAGGAGCTCGAGGTGGGTCCGGGCGACTTCATGGGTTTTCCGACGCCGTCGGTCGCCCACACCATGCATAACCCGTTCGGCGAGGACCTCGTATATCTGATGGGCGGCGAGAACCTGGACCACGAGGTCTGCGACTTCCCGAAGCTGGGAAAGCGCATGGTGCGGTTCGCGAGCGGAACGGACCGCCACGCCGACGTCTACGATCTCGCCGACGGAAAGCCCTACCGTCCGCCAGGCGGCTGAGTCTCGCGCGCGATTGCGGCGCGAATCGCGCGCGACTACGATGCGCACATGCAGCGACGCGCCGGACAGCGAACGTCGGCGACGAGGCGGCGGCCCGCGCGCTCCCTGCAGGCCCGCACCGTCCTGCTCGTCGCCACGCGCAAGGGCGCCTTCTTCTTCTACGGCAACGGCCCGCGCACCCGCTGGCGGATCGACGGCCCGCACTTCTTCGGCCAGATCGTGAACCACGTGGTGCTCGACTCGCGCGACCGGCGCACCTTGCTCGCGGCGGTTCGACCCGGCCACCTCGGGCCGTCCATCTATCGCTCGCACGACATGGGGAAGACCTGGCAGGAGGCCGCGCGCCCGCCCGCCTTCCGCAAGGCGGGCCCGGGCGAGCTCGCGCTCGCGGTGAATCACACCTTCCATCTCACTCCGGGTCACCCGAGCGAGCCGGGGGTATGGTACGCGGGCGTGTCTCCGCCCGCGCTCTTTCGCAGCGAGGACGCCGGAGTCAGCTGGAGCGGGGTCGACGGCTGGAACGACCACCCGATGCGGTTCAAGTGGTGCCCGCCCGAGGACCAGACGCCGGACGGGTCGATTCTACACTCGATCCTCGTCGATCCGCGCGATCCCGCGCACCTCTACGTGAACGCGTCGGGCGGCGGCAGCTTCGAGAGCCGCGATCGCGGCGCCAGCTGGAGCCCGTTGAACGAAGCGGTCGAGGCGAACTTCAACCCCGACGCATATCCCGAGTACGGCCAGGACCCGCACTGCATGGCGCTGCATCCCGCCCGCCCCGACCGCCTCTACCAGCAGAACCACTGCGGCATCTACCGCTTGGACCGGCCGGCAACGCGCTGGGAGCGGATCGGCCGGAACATGCCGAGCCAGATCGGCGACATCGGCTTCGGCATCGTGCTGCACCCGCGCGACCCGGACACGGCCTGGGTTTTTCCGATGGACGGCACGACGGTCTGGCCGCGCACCAGCATCGACGGCAAGCCCGCGCTCTATTGCACGCGCGACGCGGGCGCGAGCTGGCAGCGGCAGGACCGCGGCCTGCCCCGCGAGCAGGCCTGGTACACCGTGAAGCGTCAGGCCTTCTCCGCCGACGACTGCGACCCGGTGGGTCTCTACTTCGGCACGACCGGCGGCGAGCTCTGGATGAGCGGCAACGAGGGCCGCAGCTTCCGCCAGATCGCGGGTCACCTGCCGCACGTGTACGCGGTGGTCGCCGCGGCTCTGCCCTGATGCGGGTCGCGATTCCGAGCCCGCTGCGCTCGTACACCCAGAGCCGCGATCAGGTGAACGTCTCCGGCGCGACGGTGGCGGAGCTGCTCGCGAGCCTGGACCGCGCGTTCCCCGGCATCCGCTTCCGGATCGTCGACGAGCAGGACCGGATCCGGGTCCACATCCGTCTGTTCGTGAACCGGGTGCTGGTTCGAGACCTCGCCCAGCCGGTCGCGGACGGCGACGAGGTCCAGATCCTGTGCGCGCTGAGCGGCGGATGAGCGCGATCTACCACCTGGTGACGGAGCCCGAGCTGTGGGCGGGCCTCGGTGCGGACGGCTATCGGCCCGCGCGTTTCGCCGAGGACGGCTTCGTGCACTGCTGCGCCGACCGCGAGAGCTCGCTCGCGGTGGCGCGCGACTACTTCGCGAGCGCGACCGAGCCGGTGCTCGCGCTCGAGCTCGCGCGCAAGCCGCTCGGTGCGGCGCTCGTGTTCGAAGCGCCCGCGCCGATCCCGGGCGCCGCGACCGCCCACCTGGCGACCGCGCAGCTCTTCCCGCACGTGTACGGTCCGCTCTCGCACTCCGCGCTGCGCGGAGGAGCGCAGCTCGAGCGCAGCGGCGACGGCTTCCTCTGGCCCAAGCGCTTCGCCCCGTTCGGCGAGCTCCTCGCCGAATCGCTCGCGTCGCGCTTGCGGGCGGGCCGGGCGCGCAGCGTGCCCGCGCTCCGCGCGCTGCGGCGCGAACACTCGCGCCGGCTGCGCAACGCGTCCGCGAAGACCGTGCTCTCGCTCGCGCGGACGCTCGTCGCCGCCGAGGCCCCCGCCTCGCGCCTGGTCGCCAGCGAGCTCGTGCGGCACCACCCGGCGGCGCTCGCCGCGCTCACGCCGCGGGACGTCCGCGCGCTGGCGGGGCGTCTGGCGAGCTGGTCCGACGTCGACATCTTCGGCTGCATGATCGCCGGTCAGGCGTATCGCGACGGCGCGCTCGGTGACGCGGAGCTCGCGCGCTGGGCGCGCTCGAAGGACCGCTGGTGGCGGCGCGCGGCGCTGGTCAGCACGATCCCGCTGAACGTCCCGGCGCAGGGCGGCCACGGCGACCCGCGCCGCACGCTGCGCGTGTGCCGCCAGCTCGTCGCCGACCGCGACGACATGGTCGTGAAGGGGCTTTCCTGGGCGCTGCGCGCGCTCGCCGAGCGCGACCCTTCGGCGGTGCGGCGCTTCGTCGCGGCCGAGCGCGCGCGGCTCGCTCCGCGCGTGCTGCGCGAGGTGGGGAACAAGCTGCGCACGGGGCTCAAGAACCCGCGCGGCCGAGCGCGAACGTCCCGATGAGCGAGCGCGTGTACGAAGGGGGCTGCCTGTGCGGCGCGGTCCGCTTCCGCGCGAGGGCCGCGCCGTCCAACCCGACCCTGTGTCACTGTCGAACCTGCCGCAAAGCGGCGGGGGCGCCGGTCGTCGCGTGGGTGAGCTTCCCGCGGGCGAGCTTCGCCTTCACGCGCGGCGAGCCGGCGCGCTTCCGCTCGTCCGTGCCGGTCGAGCGCAGCTTCTGCGCGCGCTGCGGCACGCCGCTCACTTATGCGCACGATGCGGAGGCCGACACGATCGACGTCACCACCGCGAGCGTCGACGACGCCGCCGAGCTCGCCCCGCGCGACCACACCTGGACGAGCCACGCGCTGCCTTGGTCCCACGATTTCGACCTGCTGCCGCGCTTTCCCGAGCGGCGGAGCCGCGAGTGAGCGAGGCCGCGCCGGTGTTCGGCGCGCCCGAGCCGGGGCGCGTCTACCGGGTACGCCGAGCGGTGTACGCCGTGATCCGTGATGGTGACGGGCGGGTCGCAACTGAAGCCAGCAGCCTGGGCCAGTTGCTCCCCGGCGGCGGCGTGGAGGCCGGCGAGACGCTCGAGCAGGCGCTCGCCCGCGAGTGCCGCGAGGAGTGCGCGCGTGCGATCGAGCTCTTGGGCCCACTGGGCTCGGCCACGCAGTGGTTCGAAGTGGAGGGGGACGGCTACGAAGGGCACCACGCCTTCTTCGCGGCGCGCTTCGCCGGCGAGACGAGCGGCGTCCCGGAGTACGAGCTCGAGTGGCAGGACCCGGACCAGTTTCGCGCGCGCTGCTTCCACGCGAGCCACGCCTGGGCGGTGGAGCGCGCGAGCGTCGCCGCGCGCGAGGAGTTCTTCCGAGAGCTGCGCGAGGCGACCGCCGCCTACTACCTGTCCGAGCCCGGCAATCCCTACCGCGAGAGCGGCCGCGGCAAAGGCGCCGCGCGCTGGGAGGAGACGCGCCGCTGCATCGCGGACGCCGTGCACCGTTCGGGCGACTTCATGGACGTGGGCTGCGCGAACGGGCTCCTGCTCGAGACGCTCGGCGCCTGGTGCGCCGAGCGCGGCCTCGCGCTCTCCCCGCACGGGATCGACTTCGTGCCCGAGCTGGTGGCGCTCGCGCGCGCGCGCCATCCGACCCACGCCGAGCAGTTCGAGGTCGCGAACGCGTGGGAATGGCGGCCGCGCCGGCGCTACGACTTCGTGCGGATCGGCCTCGAGGTCGTCCCGGCGTGTGACCGCGCCGAGTGGGTGCGCCGGATCGCCGCCGCCGCGGTCGCGCCCGGCGGGCGCTTGATCGTCTGCAACTACGCCGATCTCGCGCGCGGCGATCCGCTCCTCGACGTTCCGGCCTGGCTCGCCGAACATGGCTTCGCGCCGCGCGGCCGCGCGGCGGCGCCCGGCGTCTCGCTCGCCTGGATCGAACCCCCGTGAAGGAGTCCCCGTGCCCGTCGAGGTGATCGGCATCGACCACGTCTACGTGACCGTGCGCGAGCTCGCGCGCTCGCAGCGCTTCTACGACGGCGTGATGCGTGCGCTCGGCTACAGGCGCGTCGAGTCGGTGATCGGCGGCGATCCGCACGTGCACTACTACAACCGCCAGTTCGGCTTCTCGCTGCGCCCCGCGCGGCCCGGCACGCCCGCGCACGATCCCTATGCGCCGGGCATGCACCACTTCTGCTTTCGCGTCGTCGACGAAGCGGCCGTCGACCGCGCGTGCAGCGAGCTGCGCGCGCTCGGCGTCGCCGCAACCGATCCCAAGCTGTATCCGGAATACTCGCCCGACTACTACGCCACGTTCTTCGAGGACCCCGACGGAGTCCGGCTCGAGATCACGAACTTCCGCGAGGGCCGGCGCCGCCGCATGTTCGACTGGGACAACGTCTAGCGCGAGGCTGCCGCAGCCATGCGCTGCGCAGCGAGGGGCCGTGCGAGCCTGTATGGTCAGGCGCCGTCATGACGACCCTGGACCTGACCGTGCAGGCCTCCACGTACGGGAAGACCCCCACCGACCTCGCGGCGCGCGTGAACGAGTTCACCAAGCGCGAGCGCTTGCGGCGAGGCGCGCGCGCGTTCCTGCCCTTCTTCGGAGCCGGCTGCGGGCTCCTGCTGGTCCCGCCTCACGTCGTCTGGCTGCTGCTCTGGACATCCGTCGGGCTCGTGTTCGGGCGGAAGCGCTACCGACAGGAACGCGAATTCGTGTCGCTCACCGGTGTATGCCCGGACTGCGGCAGGACCGAGCCGGTCGATCCACCGGACGCGCTCCCGGCGATCCAGCGCTGCAAGGGCTGCGGCTCGTTCCTGAAGCTCACCCTCCGCGACTGCTGACGAGGAAGGCTGAGCACTCCGCTACAGTGGCGTTCGACGATGAACGCTGACGAGCTCACCGACCCCGTCTGCGGCATGAAGGTGCGCCACGACGGCCCGCACCAGCTCGAGCACGGCGGGGTCCGGTTCGGCTTCTGCAATCCGCGCTGCCTGGCGAAGTTCCAAGCCGAGCCCGAGCGCTATCTGCGGGACGCGCCGCAGCCGGCGGCGCAGCTCGATCCGCACGCGATCTACACCTGCCCGATGCACCCTGAGGTGCGCAACGTTGGCCCCGGGAGCTGCCCGATCTGCGGCATGGCGCTCGAGCCGCTCGCGCCGTCGCTCGCCGAGGCGTCGAGCGAGGAGCTGCGCGACTTCACTCGCCGGCTCGTCATCGGCGCGGTGCTGACGGCGCCGCTCGTCGGGCTCGGCATGCTGGAGCTGCGACCCGGGATCCAGCTCCTGCTCGCCACGCCCGTCGTCCTCTACTGCGGCGCGCCGTTCTTCGCGCGCGCGCTCGCGTCGCTGCGCACGGGCAGCCTGAACATGTTCACCTTGATCGGGCTGGGTACCGGGGTCGCGTGGGTGTACAGCGCCGCCGCCGTGCTCGTGCCGGATGCATTCCCCGCCGCGTTTCGCGGGATGCACGGCGAGGTCGCGCCGTACTTCGAGGCGGCGGCGGTGATCGTCGTGCTGGTGCTGCTGGGGCAGGTGCTCGAGCTGCGCGCGCGCCGGCGCACCGGCGACGCCCTGCGCGCTCTGCTCTCGCTCGCCCCGGCCACCGCGCGCCGGGTCGGCGCAGACGGCGTGGAGAGCGACGTGCCGCTCGCGGAGGTGCGGGTCGGCGATCGCCTGCGGGTGCGGCCGGGCGAGAAGATCCCGGTGGACGCGCGCGTGCTGGACGGCGCGAGTGCGGTCGACGAAGCGCTCGTCACCGGCGAGCCGCTGCCGGTCGAGAAGCGGCCGGGCGACGCGCTGATCGGCGCCACCCAGAACCAGTCCGGGACGCTGCTCGTCCAGGCCGAGCGGGTCGGCAGCGACACTCTGCTCGCGCGCATCGTCGCCGAGGTCGCGCGAGCGCAGCGCAGCCGCGCGCCGATCCAGAACCTGGCCGACCGCGTCTCGGCGGTGTTCGTGCCGGCGGTAATCGCCGCGGCCGCGCTCGCCGCAGCGCTCTGGGCGTGGCTCGGGCCCGAGCCCCGCCTCGCGCACGCGCTGGTCGCAGCCGTCTCTGTCTTGATCATCGCGTGCCCGTGCGCGCTCGGGCTGGCGACGCCGATGACGATCATGGTCGCGATGGGCCGAGCTGCGCGCGAAGGCGTCCTGTTCCGCGACGCCGAGGCGATCGAACGACTCGCGCGCGTGGATCTGCTGGCGGTCGACAAGACCGGCACCTTGACCGAGGGGCGGCCGAGCCTGACGAGCGCGGTGCCGTTCGCAGCCGGCGAGGAGGCGGAGCTCTTGCGCGTGGCGGCGAGTCTCGAGGTCGGCAGCGAGCACCCGCTGGCCTCGGCGATCGTGGCGGCCGCGCGCGAGCGCGGGCTCGCGTTCGAGCCCGCCGCCGAGTTCGCGGCGCGCTCCGGCCTCGGCGTGGTGGGCCGGGTCGGCGGCGCGCGGGCTGCGCTCGGCAACACCACCCTGCTGGCCGAGCTGGGCGTCCCGGCCGCGGAGCTCGCGGCGCTCGACCTGCGCGCGCAGGCGCAGCGTGCGGACGGCGACACGGTCGTGTTCGTCTGGCGCGAGCAGCGCGTGCTCGGCCTGCTCGGCGCGCGCGACCCGATCAAGGCGAGCGCGCGCGCGGCGCTGGACGAGCTGCGCCGCGAGGGCCTGCGCATCGCCATGCTGACCGGCGACGCGCGCGCGACCGCCGAGCGCGTCGCCCGCGAGCTCGGGATCGACGAGGTGATCGCCGAGGTCTCGCCGCTGGGCAAGGCGGACGCCATCGCCGAGCTCGCCCGCGGCGGCCGCCGCGTGGCGATGGCCGGCGACGGCATCAACGACGCCCCGGCGCTCGCGCGCGCCGAGGTCGGCATCGCCATGGGCACGGGGGCGGACATCGCGATCGAGAGCGCGGGGGTCACGCTGCTGCGCGGTGACCTGCGCGGGATCGCGCGCGCGCGGCGTCTCTCGCGCGCCGCGAGCGCGAACCTGCGCCAGAACCTCTTCCTCGCCTTCGTCTACAACGCGCTCGGCGTTCCGCTCGCGATGGGCGCGCTCTACCCGTTCTTCGGGATGGTCCTCTCGCCGATGTTCGCCGCCGCCGCGATGAGCCTGAGCTCCTTGTCCGTCATCGCGAACGCGCTGCGGCTCAGATAGCTCGGTCAGAAGCAGCTGCGCACCTTCTCCATGACGCTGCCGGCTCGGACGGCTTCGTACTTCTTGAAGAACGCCGCGTCGATCGCCCGCAGCGACTTTGCGGTCTTCGCGTTGCGGTAGCGGGTCAGCTGGCGCGGGCCGCCGTTGTAGGCGCCGTAGCTTGCGCGCACCAGATTCTCGAGCCCGCCGTAGCGACGGTGCTCGCCCTTGGCGACCGCCAGGTCCAGGAAGTAGCGCAGCAGGATCTCGCTGCCGGCGCGGCCGTTGTACGAGACGTCGCCGAGCAGGAAGCGCGGATCGTAGAAGCCGCGCCAGACGCGCGAGTTCACCTGCATGAGGCCGACCGCGCCGGCGCGCGAGCGGATCGTGATGACCGCTCCCTTCGCGCGCACGTAGTGTCGCCAGCAGGTCTCCTGCCAGGCGGTGGCGAGCTGCAGGTTGCGGTACACGCCGGCGAGCTCGCGGTCGGCCGCCTTGCGCGCGAGCGCATCCTCGGCGGCGGCGCGCAGGAGCTGATCGATCAGAGGCAGGTACTCGTCCAGCTCGCTGCGCTTGGGAGCCCAGCCGCGCAGGCGCGCGAGCTCATCGCGCGTGAGTCCCGCCTGCGGCGGGGTCGCGGCGTTCGCGGTGGGCGCGAGGAGCGCGCGCAGCGCCGCGAAGAGCCAGTCGAGCGCAGAGGTCTGCGGGGCGGGGGCGGGGGCCGGCTGTGGCGCGGGTGTGGGCTCGGGTCCCGGCTCGGGCAACTCCGGCTCGGGGTCGAGCTCGAGCTCCGGCGCGGGCAGCGGCTCGCCGAAGTCGAGCGCGCGGCGCAGCTCGGGGTCGACGGTGTCGGGCGCAGCGAGCGGGTCGGCGGGATCGTCGGGCGCGAGCACGCGCGCCAGATGGCGCAGCCCGTCGCTCGACATCTCGAGGCCCAGGTCAGGGCCGAGCGCGTCCACCGCGGCGAGCGCGTCGGCCGCCGCGACGAAGCCCAGGTAGCGGAGCGCGTCCTCGTCGCCGAGCCGTCGGCCGAGCTCGCGCAGCACGCCCGCGAGCCGCTGCCAGCTCGCCAGGAAGAGCGGCCGCACCGGATCGGGGCCGGCCCGGGCGGGCTCGCCGAGCGCCGCCACCAGCTCCTCGCGCGCGCTCATCAGCACCTCGAAGAGCTCCTCGCGCACGGCCGTGTCGCCGCTCTGTGTACCCGCGCGCTTCACGACCGTGGTGATGAAGCCATCCCAGCGCGCGAGCGACTCGTCGAAGGCCGCCAGCTGCTCGGGCGTGAGCTCGGGCTCGGGGCCCGTGGGCGGCGGCGGTTCGGCGACCGGCGGCGCGTCGAAGCGAAGCACGAGCACGACCTCGCTCGGCGCGACCCCGACCCGCTCGAGCACGAGCGAATCGACGATCTTCTGGGCGCGCTCGGCGCTCTCCGCCGCGAGGAACAGCGGCAGGGTCGCGCGCAGGTCGGCCATCGGCGCGGCGAGGTCGACCGCGAACTTCTCGAGGCGCGGGTGCACGTAGCCCTTCAGCCACTCCCAGACCGTCGCGGTGCTCGCGCTCTCGGAGCCGTCGGGCTCGTAGAGGCGCGAGTCGAGCACGCGGAAGTGCACCACCGGCTGGCCGGACTCGAGCCACGGCTCGAGCGTCGACTCGATCCGGCCCTGCCACTCGATCGGGAACAGACAGATCCCGACGAACAGCGTCCCGACCTTGGCGTCGACGTCGGCGACGACCTGCAGCTGCCCGTCGCCGCCCCGCAGCTCGGGATTCGAAAGGACCACGTGCTTGCAGTCGACGCCGTCCGTGTACACGCGCGCGGTCTGCTCGGGGTCGGCGAACGCGCGCTTCACGAGGAGCTCGCGCAGGAACGGGTAGTCGAGCCGCAGCGGCACGCGCACCTCGCGCGCGTCCGCCGCGAAGGCGAACAACGCCGCAGCCACGAACACGAGTGCGGAGGCGGCGCAGGCCCAGCGAGCGCCCACCCCGGGACATCGGCCCGCGGTCCGCTGTCGGGGAGCGAGGTCGCAAGCGCAGCGAAGCGGAGCGCGCAGCGAGCCGAAGGCGAGCGAAGTCAATCGGACCCGACCCTCCACACGCGGAGAACGTATCATCCGGCCCGCATGACGCTCTTCTGCTACGGATCGCTCGAGTTCGCGGACGTGATGCGCGCGGTGACCGGCCGCTCCTTCGCGCACGAGCGCGCCCGGCTCGACGGCTGGGTCCGACTGCGGCTGCGCGGGCGCAGCTACCCAGGGGTGCGGCCGCGCGCGGGCGGGTCCACGCCCGGAACGCTCTGGCTGGGGATCGACCCGCACTCGGCGGCGCGGCTCGACCGCTTCGAGGGCGATCTCTACGAGCGACGCACCGTACCGGTGCGCGCGGCGGGCGGCATCGCCGCGGCCGAGGTCTACGTCATCCGGCCCGAGCGCCTGGGCGAGCTCTCGGCCGAGCCGTGGGACCGATTGCGCTTCGCGCGCGAGTCGCTCGCCGACTTCGTGCGCGCCATCCGGTCTCATTGACTTCGCTCGCCTGCGGCTCGCTGCGCGCTCCTTCGTCGCTTTGCGACCTCGCTCGCCGACAGCGGACCGCGGGCCGATGTCCCGCGGTGGGCCCTCGCTCGGCCTCGATGTCGCGATCCCCCAGCTCGCGAAGAGCCGGAGTGGATCGCCGACCCGTTGCTCGCGCTGGCACCGCGGGCGGGTGCGGGCGCATGAGCGCAGCGTGTGAGCGGGGGCGATGGGAAGGCCTCGGCAGGAGCGACTCTTCCCCGCGAACCAGCGGAGCGACGCGCCCGCACCCGGCAGGCGTGCGGCTCGCTGCGCGCCTCGCTCGGGGCGCCCTCGCTCGGCTAGAGGTCGTCGTTCGTCTCGCAGTTCCGCGCGTCGATCGCGCTCTTCACCTGCAGGTAGCCGGGCCAGCCGTACAGCGGGATGAAGCCCAGCCAGAACTTCTTCTGTGGCGCTTTGTAGAGCGGTCCCCAGTCCTTCAGGTACCACTCGCCCAGGCCCGGATGCAGGATCGAGTACCACATCGCGTTGTACGTGGTTCCCTCGCCGCAGCCCAGAGCAGAGTCTGCGCGCGCGGGCGTCGCCGCGGCGCAAACTGCCGCCATTGCGACAAGAACGACAAGGCGTCTCATCAATCTCTCCTATCGCCACGGGTCCTGATGCAATATCGACGCCGTCTTGCGCGGCCTTGCGGGGGCGTGTAACCAAGGCGCGTCCCCGAAGCGAGGGACGAGGAGGGCGAGCATGCGGGGGGCATCGCGCGCGACCGCGGCGGCTCTTTCACTTCTGCTCGGCTTCGGCTGTAGCGAACAGAAGGGCGGCGGTCACGAGGAGGGCATCATGGTCGGCCACGTGGCGTCCATGACGGGCGACACCGCCACCTTCGGCCGCAGCGCCGACCAGGGCATCCGCATGGCGGTGGACGAGATCAACGCCGCGGGCGGGGTCCTGGGCAAGCAGCTCGTGGTCGTGACCGAGGACGACCGCTCGGTGACCGAAGAGGCCCGCACCGCCGCCCAGAAGCTGATCCAGCGCGACCAGGTGAAGGCGCTCCTGGGCGAGGTCGCCTCGTCGCGCTCGCTCGCCGCCGCGCCCGAGGCGCAGCGCGCCAAGGTCCCGATGATCTCCCCGGGCTCCACCAACCCGAAGGTCACCGAGGTGGGCGACTACATCTTTCGAGCCTGCTTCATCGATCCGTTCCAGGGCGCGGTCATGGCGCGCTTCGCCGCGGAGGAGCTTTCAGCCAAGCGGCTCGCGATCCTGTTCGACTTCAAGCAGGACTACTCGGTCGGGCTGGCCGAGTTCTTCCGCGACACGGTCAAGAAGAACGGGGGCGAGATCGTCGCCGACGAGCGCTACACCTCGGGCGACATCGAGTTCCGCGCGCAGCTCACCACGATCCGCGCGGCGAAGCCCGATGCGATCTTCGTGCCGGGCTACTACACCGAGCTGGGGCTCATCGCGAAGCAGGCGCGCGAGCTCGGCATCGAGGTGCCGCTGCTCGGCGGGGACGGCTGGGACTCGGAGAAGACGCTCGAGATCGGCGGCGATGCGGTGAACGGCTACTTCTTCTCGACCCACTACGCCGCGGACTCGGACAACCCGCGTGTGCAGGAGTTCGTGAAGCGCTTCAGCGAGCGCTACGGCGCAACTCCCGACGCGATGGCGGCGCTCGGCTACGACACCGCAGGGATCCTCGCCGACGGCCTGAAGCGCGCGGGCTCGACCGACGGCAAGCCGCTGCGCGACGCGCTCGCCAAGACTTCGAACTACGAGGGCGTGACCGGGAAGATCTCGATCGACCCGAAGCGCAACGCGCGGAAGGACGCGGTGGTGCTGAAGATCGAGGGCGGGAAGTTCCACTACTACCGCACGGTCTCCGCGGAGTAGCGCCGCCCCACAGTGGACAACCTGCTGCAGCAGCTCCTGAACGGAATCACCTGGGGTTCGATCTACGCGCTGATCGCCCTGGGCTACACGATGGTGTACGGGGTGCTGCGGCTCATCAACTTCGCCCACGGCGAGGTCTACATGATGGGCGCGATGGCGGGCTACTACGCCGCGCACGCGCTCGGCTTCGCGAGCGCGCCGAGCTTGTTCGGGCTGGTCGTGGTGCTTGCGCTGTCCATGGTCGCTTGCGGGCTGCTCGGCGCGGCGATCGAGCGGATCGCGTACCGGCCGCTGCGCGCGGCGGGGCGGCTCGCGCCGCTGATCACCGCGATCGGCGTGTCGCTGCTCCTGCAGAACACCGGACAGCTCGTGTTCGGCGCCGACCCGAAGTTCTTCCCGCCGCTGCTGCAGTCCCACGAGGTGATCCGCGCAGGCGGGGTCGCGGTGTCGAACATCCAGCTCACCGTGCTGGTCACCGCGCTGCTCCTGATGGCTGCGCTCGAGTACATCGTGCAGCGCACCCGCTTCGGCCGGGCCATGCGCGCGGTGTCCTACGACGCGCCGGCCGCCGCACTCATGGGCGTGCCGGTGGACCGCGTGATCGCGGGGACGTTCGTACTGGGCTCGATGCTGGCGGCGGCGGCGGGGATCCTGGTCGGGCTGTCCAACCCGAAGATCGACCCGCTGATGGGCCTCATGCCCGGCCTGAAGGCGTTCGTCGCAGCGGTGCTAGGCGGGATCGGCAGCGTGCCGGGCGCGATGGTCGGCGGGCTCCTGCTCGGCGTGATCGAGACACTGGTGACGGGCTACCTCTCGAGCACGTACCGCGACGCGATCGCGTTCGTGATCCTGATCGCCATCCTCCTGTTCCGGCCGACGGGTCTGTTCGGCGCGCCGCAGACCGAGAAGGTCTAGCGGTGGCGAGTCGGCGCTGGGTCGCGATCGCCGCCACGCTCGCTGCGCTCGCGGCGCTGCAGTGGCTGGCGCCGCTCGCGCTGAACCCGTACTACGCGACGATCCTGGCGCGGATCGGGATCGCGATCATCGCCGCGGTCAGCCTGCAGCTGGTGAACGGCTTCACCGGCCAGTTCTCGATCGGGCACGCCGGCTTCATGGCGCTGGGCGCGTACGGCTCGGCGGCGTTCTCGGTGTACGTGGGCGCGGCGCTGCTCGCGGGGGTGGGCGGCGCGCTCGGGCCGGAGCTCGCGCGCTTCCTCTATTTCCCGCTGCCGCTCGCGGTGGGCGGGATCTTCGCGGCGGTCGCGGGGCTCGTGGTCGCGGTGCCCGCACTGCGCCTGCGCGGCGACTACCTGGCGATCGCGACGCTCGGCGCGGGCGAGATCATCCGCATCGCGATCCTGAACGTCGACGCGGTCGGCGGCGCGCGCGGCTTCTCGCTCGCGTCGCCCGACTACCCGGCGGTGGACCTGCGCTTCGACAGCCTGGCCGGCGTGTACGGCGTGGCGGTCGTCGCGATCGCCGCGATCGCGCGTCTGGTGTACGCGGGCGGGGGGCTCGCCTTCCGCGCGGTGCGCGAGGACGAGACCGCCGCCGAGTCGCTCGGCATCGCGACGACGCGAGTGAAGGTCGAGGCGTTCTTCGTCTCAGCGTTCTTCGCGGGAGTCGCCGGGGCGCTGTTCGCGCACAGCGAGGGCTACATCCATACGAACAGCTTCAGCTTCGTGCGCTCGTTCGAGTTGGTGGCGTTCGTGGTGCTGGGCGGGCTCGGCTCGCTCTCGGGCGCGATCGTCGCGGCCGCCACGCTGACGGCGCTGCCCGAAATACTCCGCGGACTGGGCGAGTGGCGAATGATCCTCTACTCGCTGCTCTTGATCGTGACCATGATCCTGCGCCCGCAGGGCCTGCTCGGACAGCGCGAGCTGTGGCCGCTGCGGCGCGTGCGCGAGGAGCAGTGAATGGCGCTGCTCGAGGTCAGCGGGCTCACGGTCCGCTTCGGCGGGCTCACCGCGGTGTCGCGCCTGGACTTCGCGGTCGAGGAGGGAGCGCTCGTCGCGCTGATCGGCCCGAACGGCGCCGGCAAGACGACCGCCTTCAACGTGATCACCGGCGTGTACGCGCCCACCGAGGGCAATGTGCGCTTCGGCGGCGTCGAGATCGGCGGCACCGCGCCCCACGCCATCTGCGCGCGCGGCGTCGCGCGCACCTTCCAGAACATCCGCCTTTTCCGCGGGCTGACGGCGCTGGAGAACGTGCGGGCGGCGCTGCAGGGCGCGCACCGGCACGGCGCGCGCGACGTGCTGCGCGGCGCGGGCTGGTGGCGCGGCGAGCGCGAAGCCGAGTCGCGGGCGCGCGCGCTGCTCGACGAGCTCGGCCTCGGCGCGAGCGCCGGAGCCCGCGCCGACTCGCTTCCGTACGGCGAGCAGCGCCGGCTCGAGATCGCGCGCGCGCTCGCGACGCGGCCGCGGCTCCTCCTGCTCGACGAGCCGGCCGCGGGCATGAACCCCGCCGAGAAGCAGGCGCTGCGCGAGCTGATCGCGAACCTGCGCCGCACGCACGGGCTCACGATCGTCCTCATCGACCACGACGTCGCGTTCGTGATGAACCTGTCCGAGCGCGTGGCGGTTCTCGACCACGGCGAGAAGATCGCGGACGGAGCGCCCGAGCAGGTCCGGCGCGACCCGCGCGTGATCGAGGCCTACCTCGGCGCGGACTCCGAGGCGCCGGCGTGAGCGAGTCACTTCTCGCGGTCGAGGCGCTCGACGTGCGCTACGGCGCGATCCATGCCCTGCGCGGCGTGTCGTTCGACGTGCGCGCCGGCGAAATCGTGACGCTGATCGGCTCGAACGGCGCCGGCAAGTCGACGCTGCTGCGCGCGATCTCGGGCCTGGTGCGCCCGAGCGCGGGCTCGATCCGGCTCGGCGGCGCGGAGATCTCCCGGGTCGCGCCGGAGGCGATCGTCGCGCTCGGCTGCTCGCACGCGCCCGAGGGCCGGCGCATCTTCGCGAACCTGACGGTGCTCGAGAACCTGCAGATGGGCGCGTGGCCGCGCCGGAAAGAGCAGGCGGCGAATCTGGAACGGGTGTTCGCGCTGTTCCCGCGCCTGCGCGAGCGGCTCGCGCAGCCGGGCGGCACGCTCTCCGGCGGCGAGCAGCAGATGCTGGCGATCGGGCGCGCGCTGATGGCGGGGCCGAAGGTGCTCTTGCTCGACGAGCCGTCGCTGGGGCTCGCGCCGCTGCTCGTCCGGCAGATCTTCGAGATCGTGCGCGAGATCAACGCGCAGGGGATCACGGTCGTGCTGGTCGAGCAGAACGCGCACCAGGCGCTGCGCGTGGCGCAGCGCGCCTACGTCCTGGAGACCGGCACGCTCGCGCTGTCGGGCCCGGCCGCCGAGCTCGCGCGCGATCCGCGCGTGCGCCAGGCCTACCTCGGAGATGCATCGTCGGGCTAGACTCCGCAGATGGAGCTCCGCCGCCAGCTTCCCAACCTGTTGTCCGGTCTGCGCCTAGCGCTCGTTCCCGCTCTGCTCGCGCTCGCGTGGAGCGATCACCCGACGGCGTTCCTCTGCCTGTTCGCCTTCTCGCTCTCGACCGACGTCGTCGACGGTTTCCTCGCGCGACGCTGGAAGGCGGGCTCGGAGCTGGGCGCGAAGCTCGACAGCTGGGGCGACCTGGCGACCTACGCCGTGTTCCCGCTCTGCGCGTGGTGGCTGTTCCGGGAGAAGGTCGTGGCGCAGGCGGGGTTCGTGCTCGCGGCGCTGTTCGCGTTCGCCGTGCCGACGCTGGTCGGGCTCGCGAAGTTCCGCCGCGTCACCAGCTATCACACCCGCGCTGCGAAGGCGGTCGCGATCGTGATGGGCGCGGGGCTGCTGCTCTTCCTCGGCTTCGACTGGCCGTGGCTGTTCCAGGCCGCGGTGGTCTTGCTGCTGGTCGAGGCGATCGAGGAGATCGCGATCACCGCAGTGCTGCCCCAGTGGCGCGCGAACGTGCCGTCGATCTTCTCGGCGCTGCGCATCGCGCGCGGCGCGGCCCCGGCGCTGGCGCTCGTGCTGCTGGGACTGCCGCTCGGCGCCGCCGCGGGCGTGACGGCGGAGCTTCCCGACCTCCGGCCCGAGGTCTCGGACGTCCACCTCGAGACCAACACCACGGCCGCCGCAGGCGACGTCGCCGAAGGCTGCGCGAGCGCCACGAAGGGCCTCGATCTCCTGAAGCTGAGCCTGACCACCCAGAACGACGGCCCCGCCGACATGAACGTCGGCGATCCGATGTGTCCCCTGCCTTGCTCGGAACACCCGAACGAGACGTGCGGCAACCCCGACTTCATCTGCAGCCCGGCGGGCGGCCACAACCACCCCCACTACAACAACTTCCTCCGCTACGAGGTCCTGGATCCGAACGGCGTCGTGGCGGCGACGGGCGGCAAGCGCAGCTTCTGCCTGGAGGAGACGGCATGCCCGGGCCAGATCCCGCGCAGCGGCCATACCTGCGAGAACCAGGGGCTGAACGCGGGCTGCTACGACATCTACCCGTTCACGCTCGGCTGCCAGTACGTCGACGTGACCGCGGTCCCCGACGGCGAGTACACGCTGCGCGTCACCGTCGATCCGCTCGACCGTTTCGCCGAAGCGTCCGAAGCGAACAACGTGATCGAGCAGCCCGTCGTGATCGAGCGCGCGCCGCTCGTGGACGTGGCGCTCGAGGGCGGCGCCATTGCGCTCAAGGTCGAGAAGGTCCTGAAGCTGCGCACCAAGGCGAGCGAGGTCGCGGATCTCGCGGGCTCGTCGAGCGACCCGACACTGTTCGGTGCCGCTCTCTACGTGGCGGACCTCGGTGGCGGCTCCCAGCTGGGCTTCGATCTTCCCGCCTCCGGTTGGAAGCGCTCCGGAAAGGCGACCGCTCCCAAGGGCTTCCGGTACAAGGGCGATGGCAGCGCTCTCGACCCGTGCACGTCGGTAAAGGTCACGCGCAAGGGCGTGAAGGCGACCTGCAGGCTCGACGGCGAGCACGCGCACTTCGATCTCCCGGCGATGGGCGAGCTGTACGTTCGCCTCGAGATGGGCGCGGCCCCGCGCCGCCTGTGCGCGAGCTTCGGCGGGAAGGACAAGCGGAACGACGAAGCCGTGCTCAAGCGCGCGGGCGCGCCGCCCGCGAGCTGCGACTTGGTTGAGTAGTCCAGGCGCCCCCGCCGCGCTCCGCGCCGTCCTCTGGGACATGGACGGCGTGCTGGTCGACAGCTACGAGGTCTGGTTCGAGCTGCTGCGCGCGACGGCGCGCGCGCTCGGCGGGGTCGTGGTCGAGCGCGCGCAGTTCGAGGCGTGCTGGGGGCAGGGGATCGAGAAGGACATCGAGCTCTTCTTCCCCCACAAGTCGATCGCTGAGGTCGAGGCTCACTACCACGCGCACTTCATGGACCACGCCGCGCACCTGCGGATCGACCCCGACGCGCGCGCAGTGGTCGGGCGGCTTCGCGAGCTCGGGCTCGCGCAGGCGCTGATCACGAATACCCCTGGTCCGCTCGCGCGCGAGATCGTCGCGGCTGCGGGCCTGGCGCTCGACGCGGTGGTGGGCGGCACCGACGTGGCTGCGGGCAAGCCGGCGCCCGACATGGTGCTGGAGGCGTGCCGGCGCCTCGGCGTGACCCCGGCCCAGGCGTGGGTCGTCGGCGACTCGCGCTACGACCGCGACGCGGCGTCCGCGGCCCGGGTCCGCTTCGTCGGCCTGCGCATGGACGGCGACGTGCGGATCGAGGGGCTCGCGGAGCTGCTGGACCTGCTCAGGGCTAGCATGCTAGCATCCTAGGAATGGCGGACGCCGAGGTTCGGCAGTTCAACGTCTACCTGCCCGCGGAGCTGATCCGCGAGGTGAAGCACGCCGCGATCGAGAACGAGCAGTCGCTCTCGTCGCTGGTCGAGGAAGCGCTGCGCGCCTGGCTCGACGCGCAGCGGCCGAGGAGGAAGCGATGAAGGGCGTCGAGACGATCATGCTCGAGACCCACAATTTCGGGAAGACCGCGAAGTTCTGGCAGCAGCTCGGCTACACGCTCGAGTTCGAGACCGACCACGGCTCGGGGCTGCTGCGGCACAAGTCGGGACCCAACCTCTTCATCGCGGAGCGGCCCGAGGGGAAGCCCCTCGCGATCGAGCTGCACGTGAAGAGCGAGAACGCCACCGCGCGTCCCGGCGCGCCGGTGCAGATCGTCGGCGACTGGCAGCCGAGTCACTGGGGCACGCAGCTGCTCGAGCTGCGCGACCCGGACGGCCGGGTCCACTGGCTCGAGCACGGCCACCCGTAGCCGCGGCTCCGCTGAGTCAGCTCCGAACGGGCGTTCGCAGCGGCTCCCGGGCGCCCGAGCGCACCTCGCGCGCCACCAAATAGAAGAGAACGCCGAACGACCCGGCGAACAGGACGACGGCGACGAACGGCCAGGGGTTGATGCCCCGGTCGCGTGCGTCGGCGGTCATCCAGATGCAGCCGAGCGCGCACATGATCACGAGGTCGGCGAGCACCTGGCCCGCGCCCCAGCTCTGGAAGTGCGGGGCGATGATGCCGAGGTAGCCGACGTCGAGCAGCGCCATCGCCGTGAGTGCGCCGAACAGGGCGATGACCGCGACGAGACCGAGCAGACGCGCAGACATGAGCTTTCCTCCATCGGGGATTGTCTGCGCGCAGGATGGGCCGCCCGCGGCCGCGCCTCAATTACCTGCCAGGTAGTTGAGCGCCCTCGGCCCCGGGGCCAGACTACGGCGAGCCCAAGGAGAGAAACGTGTCGCTCACCGCAGTCGAGCTGCGCCGCGCCGGTGCTTCGCCGTTCCCCCGGCTCCTGAAGGAGTGGCGTCAGAAGCGCCGCCGGTCGCAGCTCGAGCTCGCGCTCGAAGCCGGCGTCTCGCAGCGCCACGTGAGCTTCCTGGAGTCGGGCCGCGCCAAGCCCAGCCGCGGCATGATCCTGCAGCTCTGCGAGACCCTCGAGGTCCCGCTGCGCGAGCGCAACGACTGGCTGGTGGCGGCGGGCTTCGCGCCGGCGTTCCGCGCGCGCCCCCTGGACGACCCCCAGATGGGCCAGGTGATGAACGCCGTGCGGCGGATGCTGGCGAGTCACGAGCCCTTCCCCGCCGTTGCCATCGACCGCGCCTGGAACATCCGCCTCGCGAACCGTCCCTTCGAGGCACTGGTCGCGCTGCTCGGCGAGGACGTGTGGCCCCGCCTCGGCGGCGCGGAGCGCAACCTGATGCGGCTCGTGTTCCACCCGAGAGGGATCCGGCCCCTGATCGCGAATTGGCGCGAGATCGCGCCGCTGCTCTGGCAGCGCGCGCGCCGCGAGGCGGACGCGCTGGGCGGCCAGGAGATGAAGGCGGTGCTCGCCGAGCTCGGCCGTTACCAGGACGCCGAGACCCTGTGGCCCGCGGAGGAGACCGCGCTGGTGCCGGTGCTGCCGCTCGAGCTGCAGAGGGACGGCGTGCGCGTCTCGCTCTTCACGGTGATCGCGACCTTCGGCACCGCCCAGGACGTGACCGCCGACGAGCTCCGCATCGAGAGCTTCTTCCCCGCCGACGAGGCGACGGAGCAACTCTTCCGGCAGGCCTCCGCCTAGGCGCTACTGCAGCGGCGCGAGGTCGATCTTGTAGAGCTCCGCGACGTTGCCCGCACAGGATCGCGCGGCGCTGCTCGTCGCTGAGCTCCGCGGCGTGCTCCGTCAGCATGTCCTGCGACCACGGCCAGGTCGAGTCGCTGTGCGGGAAGTCGTTCGCCCACATCAGCCGCCGCCAGTTCATCTGGTCGGCGCGTCTTGAACGCGACCCAGTCGTCCTGGAACGTGGTGTAGATGTGCTCGCGGAAGTACTCCGAGGGCAGCTTCGAGAGCTGCTGGCCCGGCGGCAGCCAGTAGCGGTGCCGCTTGTACGCGTGGTCCATGCGGTACATGTAGTGCGGCACCCAGCCGGCGTCGGCCTCGACGCAGACCACCTTCAGCTTCGGGTGGCGCTCGAAGACGCCGCCGAGGATCAGCGTGCCCATGATGTCCTGGCAGCCGCGGATGATCGACAGGAAGCTGTTCATCTTCGGTCCGCGCGTGGGCGAGGTCTCGCGCACGGTCAGGATGTGGAACGAGAGCGGCAGCTCGAGCTCGACCGCGGCCTCCCAGAACTCGTCGTAGACCGTCGAGTCGTAGTCCTCGACCGCGGGATTGCCGGGCATCATCACGCCGCGCAGGCCGAGCGCCTTGATCGCCTCGCAGGTCCGCGATGCCCTCCTCGGGCGAGCGCATCGCGGTCTGGCCGATCGCCGAGCAGCCGGTCGGGGTGGGCCGAGCAGTAACTCGCGCGATCCAGCGGTTGTAGGCGTCGAAGCAGGCCTTCTTGTAGTCGAAGTCGCGAGTGGTTGCAGAGCACCATGCCGACCGTCGGGTAGATGACCTCGGCGGCGACGCCGTCGCGCTTCTGGTCGGCCGATGCGCGCCTCGGGATCCCAGCCGCCGCGGTGTAGCTCCGCGAACTTGGTGCCCTTGATGCGGATCTCCTCGGGCGGCTTGCCCGCTGCGGCGGCGAGCCCGACCAGCACGGGCCGGGCCATGCCGTCGACGACGAACACGTCGCCGACGTCGCCGACCTCCTCCATGCGCGGTGCGCGCGAGAGGAACGCCTTGTCGATGTAGTCCGAGTACGTGTTGGGCGGCTCGGTGACGTGCGAGTCCGCGGAGATGATCGGGTAAGCCATCGGCGGCTCCTTCCACCCCCATGATAAGCTGCCGCAGCGTCCGTCCACCAATCGGCCCAGGGAGGCGTGTTCGATGGATCTCAGCTACAGCGCCGAGTACGAGGCGTTCCGCGGCGAGGTGAAGGCGTTCCTCGCGGCCAACTGGCCGCTGCGCGGCGACGAGGCGAAGCTGCCCGGGGAGAAGCGCGCGGCCATCCTGCGCGAGCGCGCGATCGGAGCGGGCTACCTGGCCCGCGCGATCCCCAAGCGCTACGGCGGCTCGGAGCAGCCGGCCGACGTCCTGAAGGGCCAGATCATCCGCGAGGAGTTCGCGCGCGCGCGCGCGCCCGGCGAGATGGCGGGCATCGGCCCGAGCATGCTCGTGCCCACCCTTCTCGAGAAGGGCAGCGAGTGGCAGAAGGAGAAGTTCATCGGCCCGACGATTCGCGGTGAAATCGTCTGGTGTCAGGGCTACAGCGAGCCGGGCTCCGGCAGCGACCTCGCGTCGCTCCAGACGCGCGCGCAGCTCGTCGGCGACGAGTGGGTGATCAACGGCCAGAAGATCTGGACCAGCGGCGCGCACCGCGCCGACTACATGTTCTGCCTGTGCCGCACCGAGCCCGAGGCGCAGAAGCACGGCGGCATCTCGTACCTGCTGCTCTCGATGAAGCAGCCCGGCGTCGAGGTGCGGCCGCTGCGCCAGATGACGGGCGCCGCGGACTTCAACGAGGTGTTCTTCACCGACGCCCGGACGCCGAAGGACTGGATCGTCGGCAAGCGCGGCGAGGGCTGGATCGTCTCGCGCACGACCCTGAAGCACGAGCGCAACATGATCGGCGACGCGGCCAACGCGCTGATGACGTTCAACGCGCTGGTCGCGCTGGCCAAGAACACCCAGCGCAACGGGAAGCCCGCGATCCAGGATCCGGCGATCCGCCAGCGGCTGGTCCAGCTCGAGGGCACCGTGCGCGCGCACCAGTACTCGGGCTACCGGCAGCTCACCAAAGCCGCGAAGGGCCAGGACCCGGGCCGCGTGCAGCTCATGAACAAGCTGATCTCGACGAACATCGGGCAGGAGGTCGCGAAGCTCGCGCTCGACCTGCTCGGCGACGACGGGCTGCTCGAGCCGGGCGAGCGCCAGCTCGGCGGACCGCGCGACAACGCGCAGTGGGTCGGGCAGTTCATGTGGTCGCTCGGCAGCGCGGTCGCCGGCGGCACCGCGAACATCCAGCGCAACGTGATCGGCGAGCGCGGCCTCGGTCTGCCGCGCGACGCCGCTGCATCCTCGAGGAGCTAGCGCCGTGAACTTCGATCTGTCGGACGAGCAGGAGCTGTTGCAGGAGACGGTTCGCCAGTTCGCGGCGAACGAGTGCCCGCCCAACCGCGTGCGCGCGATTTTCGACGGCGAGGAAGGCCACGACGGCGCGCTGTGGAAGGGCCTCGTCGAGCTGGGGCTGGGCGGGATCGCGCTGCCCGACGAGTACGGCGGCGCCGGCCTCGAGCTCCTCGACCTGGCGCTCGCGGCCGAAGCGCTGGGCGCGGCGGCTGTGCCGGGTCCGTTCCTCGGCCACGCGCTCGCGGGGCTGGCGATCCTCTACGGCGGCAGCGACGCGCAGAGGAAGAGCTGGCTGCCGAAGCTGGCGACCGGAGAGCTCCTGGGCTCGGTCGCCCTCGCCGAAGGCGACGGGCGCTGGCAGCCGGAGGAGTGGGCGCTGCCCGCAGGCGCGACACTGACCGGTGTGAAGTCGATGGTTCCGTTCGGCGCGCACGCGGACCTGATCGTGGTGGGAACCGCCGGCGGCGGGCTCGCGGTCGTGGAGCGCGGCGCACCGGGCTTCAGCGCGAAGCCGCTGCCCGGAGTCGACCGCACCCGGCGGATCGCCGAGCTGCACCTCGCGAATACGCCGTGCCAGCCGCTCGCCGGCGGCGCGGCCGCGGCACGGATGCGCGACGCGGGTCTCGTCCTGCTGGCGGCCGACGCCTTCGGCGGCGCGCAGCAGCTCCTCGAGATGTCGGTCGAGTACGCCAAGACCCGGCAGCAGTTCGGGGTCACGATCGGCAGCTTCCAGGGCCTGAAGCACCAGCTCGCGAACGTGGCGGTCGAGATCGAGCCGGCGCGCGGGCTCTACTGGTACGCCGCGCACGCGTTCGACCACGCGCGCGACGAGTCGGAGCGCACGGCGGCGCTGGCCAAGGCGCACCTGGGCCAGGTGTACATGCAGACGGCGCGCGACGCGGTCGAGGCCCACGGCGGGATCGGCTTCACCTGGGAGTGCGACGTCCAGATCTACTTCAAGCGGGCCATGTTCGACCGCGCGTTCCTGGGCGCGCCGTCGGTGCACCGCGAACGCGCCGCCGCGCTGGCGGGCTGGTGAGGGAGCCATGAGCGAACGCCATACGCTGTTCGAGCTGAAGGACGGAGTCGCCGAGATCACGCTGAACCGCCCCGAGCGGATGAACGCGTGGACGGCGCAGATGGGCGTCGAGCTGAACGAGCATCTGGTTGCGTGCGACGAGAGCGACGAGGTTCGCGCGGTGATCGTCACCGGCGCGGGCCGCGCGTTCTGCGCGGGCGCGGATCTCGAGCGCGGCGGCGACACGTTCGCCGGCGGCGGCCGCGAGGCAGCGCCCGCGCGACCCGCGCGCACGGTCCAGCCCTGGGAGGTGCGCAAGCCGATCATCGCCGCGATCAACGGCGCGGCGGTCGGAGTCGGCATCACCCTGCCGCTCCAGTACGACATGCGGATCGCCGCCAGCGACGCGAAGCTCGGCTTCCTGTTCGTGCGGCGCGGCGTGGTGACGGAGCTGTCGAGCACCTGGATCCTGCCGCGCCTGGTCGGGATCGCGCGCGCGGCGGACCTCCTGCTCTCGGGCCGCATCGTGACCGGCGAAGAGGCGGCGGCGCTGGGACTCGTGAACGAGGCGGTGCCCACGGACCGCGTACTCACGCGCGCGCGCGAAGTGGCGCGCAACATCGCCGAGAACTGCGCGCCCGTCTCGGTCGCGCTCACCAAGCGGATGATCTGGGAGCACCTCGGCGGCCCGCCGCCGGTGGAGGTCGCCAAGCGCGAGGCGAAGGCGCTCTACGCGCTCGGCCGCATGGCCGACGCGCGCGAGGGCGTGCAGAGCTTCCTCGAGAAGCGCAAGCCGAAGTGGACGCTGTCGGTCAGCAAGGACGCGCCGGAGCTGTCGAAGCTCGACTGATCCGCCGCGCATGGCGAGCTTTCCCGACTGCATCTTCTGCAAGATCGTGCGCGGCGAGGCGCCCGCGCACCGGGTCTGCGAGGACGAGCGCACGCTGGCCTTCATGGACATCTTCCCCGTGACCGACGGGCACACGCTCGTCATCACCAAGGACCACTTCGAGAACGTGTTCGAGGCGGACGAGGACGCGCTGGCCGCGATCGCGCGCACGTCGCACCGCGTCGCCGCCGCGATCAAGTCGGCGCTCGCGCCGGACGGCCTGATGGTCTTCCAGCTGAACGGGCAGGCCGCGGGGCAGACGGTCTTCCACTACCACATGCACCTGATGCCCCGGGCGAGCGGCGAGCCCCTGGCGCTGCACACGCGCGTGCCCGGCGTGCCTGCGCGACTGGCCGAGCTCGCTGCGAAGCTCGCGCGCGCTCTCGCGCTGGTCCTCGCGCTGGCGCACTTCGGTTGCTTCACTCCGGCGCCGATCCGACAGGAGTGCGAGGTCTGGAGAAGCGAGTGGAACGCGCGCGTCACCGGCGCGAAGAGCGACTGGGAGAATCCGTGCGCGACGAAGCCCTTCATCGCGTGGGCGGACCCGTTCCTCGCGAGCTGCCCGGAGGACTCGGACTCCGCCGAGTGCTCCGCGCGGCGCGACTGGGTCGCGGATCGAGTCGCGCAGTGCCGCGAGTGGACCGCCTGGCAGCTCCGCAACTTCAACCAGCACGAGCGGACCGAGGGCACCGCGCCGTCGGTGTCGATCGACTGAAGCGCGCGCTCGCGGCGCTCGGCTGTCTCGCGTCGCTCGGCGCGGCCGACCCCTACGCCGAGCTCGTGCCGCTGGCCGGCGACAGCCACCAGCACGCCGCGACCTTGTTCATGATCGAGCGGCAGGCCTTGGACCCTCCGACTCCGGGCTTCGGGCTCTACCTGCACGAGAACGGCTCCACCGCCGACGCCCTCGCGGCGCTGCGCGCAGGCGGCTACGACTGGGGCAGCGTCTCCAACCACGACACTGCCCATCCGCGCAGGCTGGCGAACGTCTGCCTCGAGCCGGCGAGCGCGAAGTACCGGTGGTGGGTCCGCGAGGTGAGCGCGGACGGCTTCCCCGGTGCGGACCCGCCGTCGAACGAAGCGAACGCGCTCTCGCGGCTCGCCACGGCGGCGACGTCCGAGGGCCTCGGCGGCTTCCTCGCGTTCAGCGGGCGCGAGTTCACGAACGTGAACTTCACACCGACCGGTGTCGGCCCGCGCGAGAACGGACACAAGATCGTCATCATCCCCGGCGAGACGCGCGGGCTGTGCGCCGCCGACGGCTCCTTGAAGGGCGACGAGTACTGCAAGGACGAGCTCCATCTGTTCCGCTGGGCGCTCGGCGCGGGGACCCCGCAGCCGGCGATCATCCAGGCGCACCCCGGCGATCCCGCGAAGATGGATTTGCGGCCGCTGCACCCGCTGAACGCGCCCGGCGGATTCTCGGACCAGTTCGTGATCGGGATCGAGGTCGGCAACGCGGTCGACGGCCCGCGGTGGGAGAGCGCGTACCGGCGCGCGCTGCACCTGGGCTACCGGCTGTTCCCCGCCTTCGGCTCGGACAACCACGACGCGACTTATCCGGGCAACGAGCCGTCGCTGCGGCACGGCGCGACGGTGTGCTGGGCGGCGGGGCGAACGCGCGCGGGGCTCATCGAAGCCATGCAGGCACGGCGCTGCTACTACTCGAGCGCCGGGAAGCCGGAGCTGCGCTACTCGATGCGTGCGCACGGCGGAACGACTTGGGTCCCGATGGGCGGGCTCGTCGACGCACCGGGCGGCAAGGTCGACGTGCGGGTCCGGCTCAGCAACGCGCCGAGCCTCGGCGCGCTCGAGCTCGTCGACGACTTGGGGAAAGTGATCGCGTCTCGCCCGTGCAGCGCGAACGGATGCGCGCTCGACGCTCGACGGCACGAAGCTCCGCGACGGCGCCTTCTATCCGCGGATCGCGAACGCGGCGGTCGGCTCGGCGATCTACGTGAACTGGAAGACGTACCTCGCGTCGACTCCGTACCGCGCGTGCAGGCTCGCGCTGCAGCCAGGCGCAGACGGCGACGGCGACGGCTGGCCTGACGACTGCGACACCTGCCCCGACGTCGCCAACCCGGATCAGGCAGACGCCGACAAGGACGGGCGGGGCGACGCATGCCCGCGGCAGCCGCCCTAGGCCTGGCAGGATCCGAGGGTTCTTTGTCATTGCAGCCAGAGGGCCCCCGGTCCATCCTGGCAGCATGAAGCTCGTACCCACCTCGGTCTCGCCCCGGATCCGCCGGGTCGTCCTGGTCGCGTACCCGGATGTGCAGGTGCTGGACGTGACCGGCCCGCTCGAGGTGTTCGCGAACGCGAACCGGCGGCTGGACGCGGTCGAGGCCCGGCGCGCGCCGCGCTACTCGATCGAGATCGTGGCCCACCGGCCGGGGCCGCTCCGCACGATGTCGGGCATCCAGCTCGTCGCCGACCGCGCGTTCCGCGACGTGCGCGGTCCGATCGACACGTTGCTCGTGGCGGGCGGCGAGGGTACGCGCGTCGCGCTGCAGGATCGCGCGCTCATCGACTTCATCCGCCGGGCCGCGCCGCGGGCGCGCCGGGTGGCCTCGATCTGCTCGGGCACGTTCCTGCTGGCCGAGGCCGGCCTGCTCGACGGCAAGTGCGCGACGACGCACTGGGCGCAGTGCGGGAATCTCGCCCAGCGCTACCCGAAGCTCCGCGTCGAGACGGACCCCATCTTCGTGCGCGACGGCAAGGTCTGGAGCTCGGCAGGCGTGTGCGCGGGCATGGACCTGGCGCTCGCGATGGCCGAGGAGGACCACGGGCGCGAGCTGGCGCTCACGGTCGCGCAGTGGATGGTGATCTTCCTGAAGCGGCCCGGCGGGCAGTCGCAGTTCAGTGTCGGCCTGGCCGCGCAAGCGACCGAGCACGAGCGGATCCGCGAGCTGCAGGGCTGGGCGCAGGCGCACATCGGCGCGGACCTCGGCGTCGCGGCGCTGGCCAAGCGGGTGGCGATGAGTCCGCGCAACTTCGCGCGCGTGTTCGCCCGCGAGGTCGGCGAGACGCCGGCGCGCTGGGTCGAGCGCGCCCGGGTCGAGGCCGCGCGCCGCCTGCTCGAGGAATCCGAGGACGGCGTCGAGCGGATCGCCGAGCGCTGCGGCTTCGGCACGGCCGAGACGCTGCGCCGCGCCTTCCTGCGCCAGCTCCGCGTCAGCCCCGCGGCCTACCGCGCGCGCTTCCGCTCGGCCGCCGCCTGACCCCCTACACCGCAAGGAGTCGCAAGATGGGCAACACGACCGGAATCCTGATCTTCCCCGACGCCGAGGAGCTCGACTTCGTCGGCCCGTGGGAGGTGCTCACCTCGGCCCGGGCCCTGCGGCCGGAGGACCGGGTCGTCACGATCGCCGCAGACGCGAGAGCCCGTGCGCTGTGCGAAGGGGCTGCGCGTGATCCCCGACCACGGCTTCGACGACGCGCCCAAGCTCGACGTCGTGCTGGTTCCGGGCGGGCAAGGCACGCGCCGCGAGGTCTCGAACCCGGTCCTCATCGATTGGCTGCGCAAGGCCGGCGCGCAGTGCACCTGGGTCACCAGCGTGTGCACGGGCGCTCTGCTGCTCCACGAGGCGGGCTTCGCCAAGGGCAAGCGGGTCACGACGCACTTCGCGTTCGTCGAGCAGCTCCGCAAACGGGGCGACATCGAGGTGCTCGAGCGCGTGCGCTACGTGCGCGACGGCAACCTCGTCACCTCGGCCGGCGTCTCGGCCGGTATCGACATGGCACTCTGGCTGGTCGGCCAGATCCACGGCGTCGCGCTCGCGCGTCAGGTGCAGCACTACATCGAATACGATCCCGCGCCCCCATACGCGGCGGAGGTTTGAGATGAAAATCGCTCTGGGTCTCTACGAGAAGTTCACGGCGCTCGACATCATCGGGCCCTATCAGGTGCTGTCGGCGCTGCCCGGCGCGGAGGTGTGCTTCGTCGCCGAGAAGCGCGGCATCGTCAGCGACGACAGCGGTGCGGTGCGGCTCGAGGCCACGCGCAGCTTCGCCGAGGTGCGCGAGGCGGACATCGTGGTGGTCGGCGGCGGTCCGTTCACCCACACGCTCATCCCCGCGCAGCACCCGATCATCGCCTGGCTGCGCGACCTCCACCCGCGCACGCAGTGGACGACGTCGGTCTGCACCGGCTCGCTCCTGCTGGCGGCGGCGGGGCTCCTCAACGGCCTCGAGGCGACCTCGCACTGGCTGATGCTCGACTTCCTCGGCACGCTCGGCGCCAAGCCCACACTGAAACGTGTGGTGTTCGACGGCGACCGCATCGTCACCGCGGCTGGCGTCAGCTCGGGGATCGACATGGGTCTCGCGCTGGTCGAGCGCATGTTCGGGCGCGAGCGCGCGGAGATCATCCAGCTCGCGATCGAGTACGACCCGCAGCCGCCCGTCGACGCGGGCTCGCCCGCGAAGGCGCGGCCCGAGATCGTGACGGGCGTGCAACAGATGTTCGCAGGTCTGCTCGCTCAGGCGAATTGACGTAAGATCCGCGCCGGAGGGCGCGATGGCGGAGCCAAGGGACTTCTTCGCGGCGGTAGCCGAGATCTACGAATTCGACGCGCTCGACGTCGAGGCGCTGCGCAAGGTGTACCGGGTCGAGCGGGTCGGCGAGACCTTCTACGAGAAGCTCGCCGCGAAGCTCGAGAACCCCGACGCCGCCGACCTCTTGCTGCGCAACGCGCGCGAGGAGCGCGGCCACGCCGAGCGCGTGCGCCGCGCGATCGGGAAGAAGCTCGGCCGCGACTACGAGCCGGCCGGCGCGGATCTCGAGACGTTCCCGATCCCGCTGCCCGAGAAGGTCACTCCCGAGCTCTTCGAGGGGATCGTCGCGGGCGAGATCGCCGGTGACGCGGGCTATCAGAAGTGGGCCGATCGCGAGCCCGACCCCGAGGTCCAGAAGCTGCTGCGCCAGAACGGCCGCGAGGAGATCGTCCACTCCGAGCGCGCGGCGCGCGTGCTCGCGATCCTGCGCGCCCCGTAGCATGGCAGACGCCGGTCTCGATCCCGTGCGCGCGCACCTCGCGCGCGTCTTCCCCGAGCGAGCGCTCGCGCGCGCCGACCTGTCGGGCGGCAGCCTCGTCGTGAACCTGCCCGAGCTCGCGGTCTGGGAGCTGGCGCCGCCCGCGTCGGAGCGCGGCACGCCCTGGCTCTACGTCAGCTCGGGCGCGTCCGCCGAGCCCATGGAGGACGGCTACGGGCTCGAGTTCGCGCTGTGCGCGCCGTCGGCCGAGCCGCACGCGGCGAAGCTCGTCGCGATGGTCGCGAACCTGCACGCCGACCCGCGCTACCCGCTCTCGCTCGGCCAGGTGCTCGAGATCGGCCATCCGTGGCTGCCCGGCGCGAGCGCCGACCATCTGATCGTCGCGCTGCCGTCGACCTTCGGCCCCGAGTTCGAGTGGCTCTCCGACCGCGAGCGCACCGTGCGCTTCATCTGGCTCGTGCCGATCACGGCGCGCGAGGCGGACTTCGCGCGCAAGCGAGGCCTCGACGCTCTCCAGGAGCGCCTCGGCGCGGCACAGCTCGACGTCGCCGCCCGCGAGCGCGCGTCGGCCGTCTAGGGCCTTTGGAAGACGGCGAACCGTAGATCCGCCGGCGGCGGCCCCGTGCGACGGCGCACCACTTCGAGCCGGCTCTCGAGTCCCTCGAAGAGGCCCGCGTCGAAGAGCGCCCGGGTGCGCTCGGCGCGCGCGCCGAGCGACGCGAAGGTTCCCGCGGCGCCGCGTGAGCCGAGCACGAGCGCCGTTGCGCGCGACTCGCGCAGCGCGCGGGCGAGCCGGGTCCAGACCGACGCCGAGAGCCGGGCGACATCGCGCGCGAGCGCGCCTTCGAGGTCGAGCACCACGAGCGCGAAGCCCGTCTTGATCATGAGCTCCGCCGTGCGCAGCGCCGCCTGCAGACTCGGCGGGCGCGCCCAGAGGACGTCGGCGAGCCGCACGCCGGCGCGCTGCAGGTAGCGGGGATCGAGCGCGTTCGGCAGATCGACCCAGCCGACCAGGTCGCCCTGCGCCGACGCGAACGCGGCCATGCGGTGGGCGAGCGCGGTCGCGCCCGACGAGCGAGAGCCGCCCAGCTCGATCAGCCGCCCCGTCGGCCCGAGACGCCGTGCTCGGCGCGCGAGTTGGGACGGAGGAGGACGTCCGGGGAAAACGCCTCCTCCGCCCCGGGGGTTTGCCTTTCTTCTGTCGTGCGATGGGTTCTCGAGACCGGCGCAGCCTCGGGTGGGGGACCCGAAGCTCCGACGCGAACCTGATCCGCCAATCCCGCCTCGACCAGCATCTCGCGGAGCCGATCGACGCGGGGGAGAGCGAGGGGTTCTGCCGAGCTCGAGCGCACCAGCGCATTTTCGCTCTATTTTCGCCTGGCGGTCAAGGGGTTCGAGTCGCCTAGAATCGGCTTTCCAAGAGGAGTCGCGCGATGGAAGCCAGCGGTCCGAACTCGGAGCAGATCGAGTACTGGAACAAGCAGGCCGGCCCGAAGTGGGTCGCCAACAACACCGCGATGGATGCGTTGATCGGGCCGCTCGGGCTCGCGGCCATCGAGCGCGCCGCGCCGCGCGCGGGCGAGCGCGTGATCGACGTCGGCTGCGGAGTCGGGCAGACCTCGCAGCAGCTCGGGGAGCGGGTCGGGCCGACGGGCTCCGTGCTGGGCGTCGACATCTCCACGCCCATGCTCGAGCGCGCGCGCGAGAAGGCGCAGGGCCGCGCGAACCTGCGTTTCGAGAACGCCGACGCGCAGACGCACGCCTTCCCGCCGGCGCAGCGCGGATCTCGTGTTCTCGCGCTTCGGCGTCATGTTCTTCGCCGACCCGGAGGCGGCGTTCGCCAACCTGGCGCGCGCGCTGCGGCCCGGCGGCCGCGTCGCTTTCCTGTGTTGGCAGTCGATCACGCAGAATCCCTGGGTCAACGTGCCGATGGCCGCGCTCATGAAGCACGTGCCGCCCGCGGCGCCGCCCCCGCCCAACGCGCCGGGGCCGTTCGCCTTCGCCGACCCCGCGCGCGTGCGCGGCATCCTCGAGCGGGCCGGCTTCAGCCGGCCGGCGCTCGAGCCGCACACCGGCGAGCTCACGCTCGGGCGCACCGTCGACGAGGCGGTCGCCTTCGTGACCGAGATGGGACCGGTCGGCGCGGCGCTGGCGCAGGCGCCCGAAGCCGTGCGCGCGGCGGTCGCCGCGTCGATTCGCGAGGTGCTCGCGGCGCGAGCGACGCCGAAGGGTGTCGCGCTCGGGTATGCCACCTGGATCGCGACGGGGAACCGCTAGCGTGAAGTGCGCCCGCAGCGTTCGCGCGCGGTGCGGCGGCGCTCCTCGCGCTCACCGCCTCGGCGTGCATGGCGATCGACACGCAGACGAACAAG
Organism: uncultured delta proteobacterium; assembly: GCA_963707945.1. Taxonomy (GTDB): domain Bacteria; phylum Myxococcota_A; class UBA9160; order SZUA-336; family SZUA-336; genus VGRW01. The sequence goes on along the minus strand of CAVPRM010000002.1, from coordinate 1,829,724 downwards.
GGATACAGGGGCCCGCTCGTCTACAGCGGCACCCGCTACGACGCGAAAGTGCTCGGGAACGCGTTCGTCGATTTGAGCATCGGCGGGATCATGTTCGCGCTCATCGACCTCCCGTTCTCGTTCCTGGTCGACACGGTGCTGCTGCCGGTGACCCTCCCGCGCGACGCGGCGAGATCGGAGCAGCAGGCCGAGGAGATCCAGGTGGCGACCGAGCGCCCGAGCCCGGTGCAGCCGCGCGCGGACGAGGCGCCGCTCGCCACTGCGCAGCGGCTGTTCACGGCGTGCGAGAAGCTGCTGCGCGACCGCAATCCGCACCTGGCCGACTGCTACAGCATCGACGCGCAGATCGAGCTCGACGGGCAGCCGCCGCTGCGCGGCGCGGAGTACAAGCCGCTGCTGCGCGCGGGGCTCGAGCGCGCGGTGACGGCCTACCAGTCGCTCGACTGGCGCGAGCCCGCCTACCAGCTGGAGGGCGAGCGCGTGCGCATCACCGCGGTCCGCGGCAGCAGCGCGGATCCGGCGCGGACGCCGCTCGTTCTGGTCGTCGGCGCCAGCGCCGACGGCTCGTGGCGGATCGTCGAGGAGAAGAGCGTCGGCTGGCCGGAGCCCCCGTGACCCCGCACGACGAGCTCGCCCGGCTGCTGCGCAAGCACGGCCACGCCGCGGAGGCCGTCACCATGCAGTCGCTGGCCGCGCGCGAGGAGATGCGCGTCGAGGGCGAAGCGTTCTGGAAGGACCTCGCGGGCCCCGCCATGTTCGGCGCCGAGAGCTCGGTCGCGAGCGTGACGCTCGGCGGCGTCGACGCGGCGCCGAGCCCGGAGCTCGAGCGCGACCGCGCGAGCTTCCGCCGCGCGCTCTTCGAAGTCGCCCAGGACCTGCGCCTGCGCGGCTTCGAGTCCGACGACTCGGAAGCCTGGCGCGTGCGCCTCAAGGGATGAAGCCGAGTCAGGAATCAGACCTGCGCCTTCGCCCAGCGGTAGTCGGCCTTCCCCGAGGGCGAGCGCACGATCTCGTCGCGGAACAGGAACGCCTTGGGGAGCTTGTAGCGGGCGATGTGCTTCTCGCACTCGGCCAGGAGCTCGCGCTCGCCGACCGCGCTGCCCTCGCGCAGGCGCACGATCGCAACCACCTCGTTGCCCCAGCGCTCGCTCGGCCGGCCGCACACGACGGCGTCCATCACCGCGGGGTGCGACTTCAGCGCGTGCTCGACCTCCTCGGCGAAGATCTTCTCGCCGCCCGAGTTGATCGTGACCGAGTCGCGGCCGAGCAGCTCGAGGATGCCGTCGGCGCGCAGGCGCGCGCGGTCGCCCGGCACCGAGTAGCGCACGCCGCCGATCACCGGGAAGGTGCGCTCGGTCTTGGCGCGGTCGCCGAGGTAGCCGAGCGGCACGCGCCCGCTCTGCGCGAACCAGCCGAGCTCCGTCGTCGCCGGGCGCCAGCCATCCGCGAGAGGTCCTCGGACAGCACGCACGCGCCGGGCCCGAGCGTGAACGTGCCGGTCGTGGCGCCCGAGGCCTGGTTCGAGACGTTCGACGCCTGCGAGCCGGTCTCGGACGAGCCGACCGCGTCGATGATCGAGATCTTCGGCAGCAGCTCGAGCAGCTCCTTCTTCAGTGCCGCGTTCAGCGCCGCGCCGCCGCTCACCACCGCGAACAGCGCCGACAGGTCGTAGCTCGCCTTGCGGAGCTGGTCGATCAGCGGGCGCGCGAAGGCGTCGCCCACGATCAGCATCGCGTTCGCCTTCTCGCGCTCCGCGGTGCGCAAGACGTCGTCGGGATCGAGCCGGTCGCACGACGCTCTGAAACACCACGGTGTTGCCCGAGTGGAAGCCGTTGAACGACGCCCAGTGCGCGGCGCCGTGCATGAGCGGCGGCGTGGGCATGGTCTTCATGCCGCCGGTCTTCGCGCGCGCCACGACGTCCTCGATGGACTTCGCCTCGCCGGCCGGCCCGCGGCCGCCGAGGGCGCCGATGAAGATGTCCGCCTGGCGCCAGAGCACGCCCTTCGGCATGCCGGTCGTGCCGCCGGTGTAGAGGATGTAGAGGTCGTCGGGCGAGCAGCGCACGTCCACCGGTCCCGGCGACGAGCCCGCGAGCGCCGCTTCGTAGTCGACGGCGCCCGGCAGCAGCGCTTCACCCGAGCCGTCCTCCACCTGGATGCAGCACCTCGAGCTCGGGCAGCGAGGCGCGAATCCGCGCGAGGGTCGGCGCGAAGCACGAGTGGTACACGATCGCGCGCGCGCGCGAGTCGCGGAGCAGGTAGACGAGCTCCTCGTCCACGTAGCGGTAGTTCACGTTGAAGGGCGCGGTGCGCGCCTTGAACGCGCCGAGCATGCCCTCGATGTACTCGCGGCCCGTTGTACAGGTAGAGCGCGACGTGGTCCTGCCCGGACTCCCAGCCCGCGAGCTCGCTGCGCTCGCCGCTGCACGCCGAGGCCGCGGCCGCGCAGGTAGTTCGCCAGGCGCCGCGAGCGCTCCGCCACCTGCGCGTAGGAGAGCCGGCGATCGCGCCAGACCATCATCTCGCGGTCCGGAATCGCCGCCGCGATCGCCTCGTTGATCTCGCCGAGATTGAATTCCATGCGCGGCATCCTGCCCGAGCCGCGCTCCGTTTGTCACGCGGCGGCGCCGCTCAGAACTCGCCGCTCACCCCGATCCCGATGCCGCCGCCGGTGGCGACCGGGAAGATCCGGTAGCGGCTCGGCTTGGCGTCGTGCTGATTGTGCAGGTACAGGAGCAGCTCCGTGGTGCCCACCCCGATCAGCGCGGAGCCGACGATGTCGGACAGCCAGTGCGCGTCCTTGCCCATCCGTCCGAGGCCGACCGCCGCTGCGGCGCCGTAGGCCGGCACCGCGACGTACCAGCGGTTGTCGGCCCATTCGGACACTCCGGTCGCCAGCGCGAACGCAGGCGTGGCTGCGTCCGAGACGAACGAGTCTCCTCCCTTCCAGAACTGGAAGGCTCCCTGGTTGGCGTTCGGGCGCAGCCTGCCGAACGCCGCCTTGGTCCCCGTCGCGATCAGCCCTGCGATCGCGCTCGACGCGATCGACGTCATCATGTAGCGGCGCGCGCGCGCGTCGTCGTTCCAGATGCCCCAGCCGTAGACCAGCCCGGTCGCGCTCCAGAGCGCGATCTGTCCGCCCGACTCGAGTGCGTCGGCATCGCCGTGGGAGATGTGCTTGGTGTGGATCCGGACGGGTGTGTCGAGCGCGAACGCTCCGCCGAGGGCCGCCGCGGCGGCAAGCGTGGTCCAGTAGAACTCCGGCTTCTCGGAGAGCTCCCCGATGTGACACGGCGAGGTGACGATGTCCTCGCCGTCCGCCTCGAGATTGTTGACCGCCCAGCGGAAGTCGGAGGCGAGCTGGCTCGGGATCGAGTGGTCCGGCTCGGCCGGCGGTGGCGGCACGGCCAGCGGCGAGGGCTCGGGAGCGGGAGCGGGCGCGGGCTCGACCGGCTGCGGGTGGTGCGCGGCGGCGCACGCGGCGCCTGCTCCGACGAGAAGAGCCAGCCCAACCCAGCGGACCACGATGTCGTCGAGCGTATCGGCCCGTGCGGTGAGCGCGGTGAACGCGCGATTAGATTCGCCGGTGAGGCAGCGAGTGCACCGACGACCCCCGCGAGCTAAGTGTCTTGCAGATGGCCGAAGCCGAGCTGACTCCGGGCCGCGCGACGCCGGAAGGCACGCGGCGCTTCGCCGAGCGCTTCCCCGCGCTGCCCGGCCACTTCCGCCGGCCCGATCGGCTCTGGCTCTCGTCGCTCGGGCTCGGCACCAAGCCCGGCGCGCCCGGCGGCGTCGACGACCTCTGCTACCGCTCGGCCGTGCCGCGCGTGCTCGAGCTCGGCGCGAACGTCGTCGACACCGCGATCTCGTACCGGCAGCAGACGAGCGAGCGCGCGGTGGGCCGCGCGCTGCGCCGCGCGTTCGCGGAGAACGTGGCGCGCCGCGACGAAGTGTTCGTGATCAGCAAGTGCGGCTATCTCGCCTACGACGCCGAGTCCATCATGGACCCGCGCCGGTACCTGGTGAAGACGTACGTCGACTCGGGGCTCGTCGACGTGAACGAGGTCGTGAACGGCGTGCACGTGCTCAGCCCGCGCTTCGTCGCCGACCAGGTCGAGCGCAGCCGCCGGAACCTGGGGCTCGAGACGATCGACCTCTACATGCTCGAGGATCCGGAGCTGCAGCTCGCCGCGCACGGGCCGAGCGAGTTCCGGACGCTCCTCGCCAAGCTCTTCGAGGTGCTCGAGGAGAAGTGCGCGAGCGGTGCGATCGCCGCCTACGGCCTCTCGACGTGGCACGGGCTGCTGGTCCCTTACGGCGAGCGCGGGCATCTCTCGATGTTCGAGCTGCTCGAGACCGCGATGCAGGTCGGCGGCGCGGACCACCACCTGCGCGGGATCGCGTTGCCCTACAGCGTCGCGCAGGGCGAGGCGGTGGCGCTCGAGTCGCAGTTCGGTCCGGAGGCGAAGCCGACCCCGCTCCTCGAGACGCTGCGCGACACCGGCACGGCCGTCTTCACCGCGGCGCCGCTCGTGCAAGGTCGCGCAGCGCGCGGCCTGCCGCTGTTCTTCCGGCAGGCCTTCCCCGACCAGCGCACCGACGCACAACGGTGTCTCCAGTTCGCGCGCAGCACACCTGGTGTGACGACGGCCCTGGTCGCGATGCGCAGCCCCGAGCACGTCGACGAGAACCTGGCCACCGCCGAGCGCGAGCCCGCCAAGCCGGAAGTCATCCGGCGCCTGTTCGAGCGGGCCCGGAAGAGGGCAGCGTCAGCGTGATAACCTCGCGGCATGGACCTCGAGTACACCCCGGCTGAGGAAGCTTTCCGCGCCAAGGTGCGCACCTGGATCGAAGCGAACGCACCGCGCGCGAAGGGCGCGCTCTCGCTGGAGGAGGGCAAAGCCTGGCAGCGGAAGCTCCACGAAGGCGGCTTCCTCGGCGCGGCCTGGCCGAAGGAGTACGGCGGCGCCGGCCTCTCCGACATGGAGCAGGCGATCCTGAACGAGGAGCTGACCCGCGCGAAGGCGCCGGGCGTGCCCGGGCAGATGGGGATCTGGTGGGTCGGCCCGGCGATCATGAAGTTCGGGACCGAGGCGCAGAAGCAGCGCTTCGTCGCGAGCATCCTCTCGGGCAACGACATCTGGGCGACCGGCTACTCCGAGCCCGGCGCCGGCAGCGACATGTTCAACACGCAGACCCGCGCGGTCCGCGACGGCGACCACTACGTGGTGAACGGCCAGAAGATCTGGACCACGATCGCCCACCTCTCGAACTGGTACTTCTGCATGGTGCGCGTGCCGGGTCTGGGCGACTCGAAGTACGACGGTCTCACGGTGCTGCTCATGGAGATGAACGCGCCGGGCATGCTGGTGAAGCCGATCGTTCAGATCACCGGCGAGTCCGAGTTCAACGAGGTCTTCATGACCGACGTGCGGGTGCCGGTCGAGAACCGGCTCGGCGCGGAAGGCGAGGGCTGGAAGATCATCTCGGGCGCGCTCGTGAACGAGCGCAACGGCATCGCCGGCGGCATGCGCCAGGACGAGGCGCTGCAGCGGCTGTTCGCAGCGGCGAAGAAGCGCGGCAAGTCGCGCGACCCGATGGTGCGCCAGAAGCTCGCCGACCTGGCCATCGCGTGCGCGGTCTCGAAGTACTCCGGCTACCGCGCGATGAGCGACGGCCTGCACGGACGGCTGAACCCGCACCTCTCGGCCGCGATGAAGCTGGCCGGGACCTCCCTCGCGCAGCAGATGTCGACGGCGCACCTGTCGCTCCTGGGCGCGTACGGGCAGCTCTACGAGAACCACGAGGCGGCCGGCGACGCGCGCGCCGCGGCGATGCGCTTCCTCGGCGATCGCGCCCAGACCATCGCCGGCGGCACCAGCGAGATCCAGAAGAACATCATCGCGGAGCGCATTCTGGGCCTTCCTCGCTCCTGAGCCCGTTCGCCGCTAAGCTGCCCGCCCGTGGTGGCTGACGTCTCTGCGCGCGAGTTCGTCGAGCGCATGACCTTGCCCGTATGGCAGGCGACTGCCGCCGTGCGCTGGCTCGAGGGACGGGTCCGCAACCGGCCCAAGACGGACGAGCTCACGCACGAGAAGGCGGCGCTCACCGACGGCGACTGTGTCTCGCAGGAAGTCCTGCTCGTCGCGCTGCGCGCGCACTTCCCGTGGGTGTCGGTGTTCGTCGAGGAGGACACTCCCAGCGCCGGGGCATTCGCGGCGAATCGCTCGCCGCAGACGGTCGTGGTCGACCCGATCGACGGGACCGCGCGCTATCTGCGCGGCGATGGGCCGTACGCGATCCTGCTCGGGCTCGAGCGCGAGGGGCGGGTCGAGGCGGCGCTGGTCGCGGTGCCGCAGTTCGGCGTGATCGTGCGCGCCACCCGCGGCGGCGGCGCCGAGGTCGCGCGGATCGACGACGGGTTCGCGTTCGTGCCTGCGCGCGCGGTGCGCGGCGGCTCGCAGCTCCTGGTGTCGCACGGCCTGCCTCAGGAGGTCCGCGCGCGCGTGAACGCCGCGCTCTGGAAGCCGATCGTGGCCGCCGGCGCCGCGATCGGCGTCGCGCCGCTGCTCGACTCGGTGGGTGGGGGCCTGCGCATCTCGACCGAGCCCGACGGCCTGTCGCGGCGCGCCTGGATCGCGGGTCTCGCCACTCTGGAAGCGGGCGGCTGCGTCGAGACGCTCACCGGCTCGCTGCCCGAGCGCTTCGAGCCGGGGGTGCGGGGCGTGCTGGTCGGGGCGACACCGGACGATGTCGCGCGCCTGCGGGAGCTCGTCGTCTGAGCGAGTCGGAGCTCGCGCGGGAGATCTTCGCGCAGCCCGACGTGCTGAACCGTTTCCTCGTGCACCAGGGCGCGCGCGCGATCGAGCTCGGCGCGCAGCTCGGCGCGCGCCGGCCGGCCGGCGTGCTGATCGCCGCGCGCGGCAGCTCCGACCACGCCGCGGTCTACGCGAAGTACCTGTTCGGCGCGAAGCTGGGCGTCACGGTCGCCCTGGCGGCGCCGTCGCTGATCACCCTGTACGAGCGCGCGCCGCGGCTCGAGCGCTGGATCGCCGTGGGCATCTCGCAGTCGGGCGCCTCGCCCGACGTGGTGCGCGTGATCGAGGACGCGCGCGCTCAGGGCTGCGCGACCCTGGCGCTCACGGACCGGCTCGAGGCGCCGCTCGCGCGCGCCGCCGAGCACGTGATCGCGCTCGGGCTCGGCGGCGAGCGCTCGGTCGCGGCGACCGGCTCGTTCACGACGACCCTGTTCGCGCTCGCTCATCTCGCCTCGGGCTGGGCCGGCGAGGAGGACCCGGCGCTTGCGCGGGTGCCGCAGGCCGCGGCGCAGGCGCTGGAGGTGGACCGCGCGGCGCACGAGCTCGCGGACGAGCTCGCGCCGCATCCGGCGATCGCGGTGGTCGGGCGCGGCTTCGGCTTTCCGGTCGCGCTCGAGTGGGCGCTCAAGCTGAAGGAGCTCGCAGGGGTCTTCGCCGAGCCGTTCTCCGCCGCCGACTATCGCCACGGCCCGATCGCGCTCGCCGCGAACGGGGCGCCGGTTCTCGCGCTCGAGCTTGCGGGTCCCGCCGCCGCCGACGTGCGCCGGCTCGGACAGGACCTGCGGGCGCGCGGCGCGAAGCTCGTGCGCGTGGGCGACTCGCTCGACGCCGACCTCGCGCTGCCCGAGTCCCCCGAGTGGCTGGCCCCGATTCCCGCAGCGATCGCGGGCCAGCTCCTCGCCTTCTGGCTCGCGCGCGCGCGTGGCCGCGACCCGGACTACCCGGTCGGCCTGCGCAAGATCACAAGAACGCTCTAGGCCGAGCGAGGGCCGCCCCGAGCGAGGACGCAAAGCGGCGCAGCCGGGCGCAGCGAGCCGCAGGCGAGCGAAGTTCAGTCGGGCGCGAACGCGAGCTTCAGCCCCGCCGTCTTCCACGGCACCGACACGAGCTTGCCGGTCGCCGACAGCGTGATGTACGCCGTCTTCAGGTCCTTTCCGCCGAAGCAGATGTTCGTCGTGAGCGGATCCGGCATGGGCACGTGCTCGACCTTCGCGCCGTCGGGCGATATGATCGTGATGCCACCGTTCACGATCGTCGCGACGCAGACGTTCCCCTCCGCGTCGATCGCCAGCGAGTCGAGGAGCTGCAGGCCGGGCAGCCCGACCAGCAGGTGGCCTTGGTTCGGCGACGCGTGCGGTTTGATCTCGCCCGGGCCGGCGAGCTCCCAGAAGAACACCCGCCCGGTGTGGGTCTCGGCCGCATAGACGCGCGAGCCGTCCGGCGACAGGCCGACACCGTTCGGTGAATCGAGCGGGTAGATCACCTCGCGGATCGTCTTCGCGTCGGGCCGCGCGTAGTAGAGCCCACCGCGGTCGCGGTCGCGCTCGCGGGTCTTGCCGTGGTCGCTGAACCAGAAGCCGCCGGTCGAGTCGAACACGAGGTCGTTCGGACCGCGCAACGGGTTCGCCCCGCAGCTCTTGAACAACGTTTCAACTGCGCCGGTCGCGAGGTCGACCCGCTGGATGCTGCCGCCCGCGTAGTCCTTCGGCTGGTTCCCGGGCAGCAGGTAGGGGCCGACCTCGTGCCACTCGAAGCCGCCGTTGTTGCACACGTAGACCTTGCCGTCGGGGCCGAGGGCGGCGCCGTTGGGGCCTCCACCCGTCTTGGCCACCACCGATTGCCGGCCGTCGGCGCCAATGCGCGTCAGCGTCCCGCGCTTGATCTCGACCAGGAGGACACTTCCGTCGGCCAGGGCGATCGGCCCCTCCGGGAACTGGAGCCCGGTTGCAAGCTCTTTCATGGGGGGCAGTCTACCGGCAACAGCCGGGCAGATGCCGAGCCGAAAAATCCCCAAGACAGCCGGCCCCGGATAGGGCATGCTTCTCCTGTGGGGAGGGGGGCCGGCGGTAACTGCCGCTGCCCCGCTCTGCGGAGCTCGCACCCCCGGAACGTTGCGGAGGACGAGCTCCGAACCGGCTGCCTCGCTGCTGCCCAGCGAAGCCAAACCAGCGCGGCCGGAGCGTCGCGACCGCGGCCCGCTCAGGCCGCCTCCGAGGGAGCACTCAAGAAGTGAGCGACCAAGACAAGGGCTCCATGAACGGCGCCGGACACCGCGACCACGGAAAGCGGAACGGGGCCAACGGCGGCGGCGACGCCGCCATGCACGCGCGCCAGGCGCGCGCCCGTCACCAGGCCGCGCGCTACCGGCGCAAGGTCGAGGAGCGGCTGTTCGGCAAGAAAGCCGATCGCGGCCGGCTCCGGCTCGAGGAGCGGCTGCGCGAGGCGGACGGGCACGACAACCTGCTGCGCAGCTTCCGCGAGTACGTGAAGGCGCACGGGATGCCGTCGGACGTGGGCCTGCTGGTGCGTCTGCTCGATCTACAGACCGAGCGCGACGTCCTGCAGGTGACCGACGAGATCGACCGGGTCGCGGACGCCCTGTCGCTCGAGCAGAAGTCACTCCTGCGCAGCCGCCTGCGCAACCTGGAGATGTCCACCCAGTCCGACTCGATCGCGAACGCGGCGGCCCGACTCGTCGAACGGCTCTAGCCCGTGGCGCGCCCCTGGTGGATGACGGGGCTGCTCGTTTTCTGCGCGTACATGACCTTCGCGTACGTGCCCTTCGACCTGTTCTGGAAGCCGGTCGAGACCGACACCGAAGTGTGGCTGGGAGTCCCGCTCCACGGCTGGTGGGCCAAGGCGACCGAGCCGCTCCACTGGGCGATCTACGGCGCCGGCACCTGGGGCTTCTGGAAGATGCGCGCCTGGATGCACCCGTGGGCGGCCTTGTACACGGCGTCGATCGCGATCGGGATGCTGGTGTGGGCGGTCGGCGACGAGCGGGCGGGGCTCCGCGTGGGGCTGCCGGCGTTCGCCGCGTTCGCGGCGCTCGCGGTCGCACTGTGGCGCGGGCGGGGTCGCTTCTCGACCCGCGCCTGACGGCCACCGCACTCGGTCAGCGACCTCCTCCTGCGTGCGCGACGACGATCGCGATCAGCCACACGAAGCCCGCGATCTGCAGGGTAAAGAACGAAAAGCGGACGGAGACCACCGCATTCGTCTGGACGAAGCTCACGTGGACCAGGGACTGCGCGATGCGGGCGGCGAGGATCACGACCGAGACGGCGTTGGCAGTCGGCGAGTCGATTCCGCTCGCACGCAGCACCAGCACGATGGCGCCGAACACGGGAAGGTTCTCGACGCAGTTCGCGTGGGCGCGCATCGCGCGCTTGTACCAGTCCTCGCCCTCGATCCGATCCGCCCGGAACTCGCGGATCGGGACACGGCCGGTGAGAATCCGGCTCCAGCGATAGACCCCGACGGTGCCGAGCAGGAGCAGCACCGTCCAGGCGGCGAAGCCGAGCAGCGCCCAGAGTGGGACCGTCACAGCTGGAGGATACACGCCGCCGCCGCGCGGCGGCGTTTGCCTGTACGCTTCGAGTCATGAACGTCGACCTCCACTTTCACCACACGCCGAGGTTCTTCCTCGACGAGCTGCGCCGCGAGAACCCCTGGGGAAAGACGGTCGTTGCTTCGGGCGAGGAGCTGGAGCTGCGCTTCGGCGCCATCGCGATGGCCCTCGGGTCCGAGCACTGGGACGTCGCGCGCACGCTCGCGGTCATGGACGATCAGCGGATCGACCTGGCGGTGATGAGCCCCTCGCCGATCCTGTTTCATACGCAGTGGCCGGCGGATGCGGTGCTCGCGCTGCACCGGCGCGTGAACGACGAGCTGGCGCAGATCGGCCGCGCGCACCCCAAGCGCTTCGCACCGATCGGCACCGTGCCGCTGCAGGATCCCGGCGCCGCCGTGCGCGAGCTCGAGCGCTGCATGGCGATCGGCCTGCACGGGATCGAGATCGAGACGCACGCCGCGGGGAAGAACCTGGACGATCCGACGCTGCGGCCGCTGTTCGCGGCGGCGGAGTCGCTCGGCGCGCTCGTGTTCCTGCACCCGCTGATGGTGCTCGGCGCCGAGCGCCTTCGCGCGCACTACCTGACGAACCTGCTCGGCAACCCGACCGACACCGCGGTCGCGATCGCGAGCCTGATCTTCGGCGGCATCCTCGACGCGCACCCCGACCTGAAGATCGTGTGCGCGCACGGCGGCGGCTCCGCACCCGCGCTGTGCGGCCGCTGGGACCACGGCTCGCGCGTGCGACCCGAGCTGAGCCACCTGAAGCGGCTGCCCAGCGACGCGCTGCGCCAGCTCCACTACGACAGCCTGACCCACTCGCCCGACACGCTCGATCTGCTGGTCCGCGCCGTCGGCGCCGAGCGTGTGGTGATCGGCTCGGACTACCCGTACGACATGGGCGACCCGCGCGCGGTCGAGCGGATCGAGAAGGCGCCGTTCCTGTCGCCGGCACAGCGCGAGCTCGTGCTGGGTCAGAATGCGCTCCGATTGCTGGGGAGGAAGTGAACGTGAAGGTCGACGGCCGCTGTCATTGCGGGCGCATCACCTACGAGGCCGAGATCGACCCGGCCACGGTCGGCATCTGCCACTGCAGCGACTGCCAGATGCTGACCGGGTCCGCCTATCGCGTCTCGGTGCCTGCACCGGCCGCGACGTTCCGGCTGCTCAGCGGCCAGCCGAAGTCCTACGTGAAGACCGCCGACAGCGGGAACAAGCGCGTGCACTCATTCTGTCCCGACTGCGGCACGCCGATCCACGCAGCCGCGCCGGAGAACCCGCCCACCTACTCGCTGCGGGTCGGCTGCTTGAAGCAGCGCCACGAGCTGCGACCGACGCGCAGGATCTGGTGTCGCTCGGCCGTGCCGTGGTCGGACAGTCTGGCCGGAATTCCCGAGTCCCCGGCGATCAAGCTCCAGTCCAAGTAGATAGAACCTCTGGTTGTCGCGCTGAGTGGGGGTCTGGTAGCCGAACCAGTAGAAGAACCGCATGGCGGCAGCCCCATCGGCCCGATTACCCCTGATCCTGCAGCGCTCCGCCCCTCCTCCGCGATAGAATCCCGGCCCTAAAGCGAGGAGAGCGAAGCCCATGGCCATCGACTTCAGCCTGCCGCCCGACATCGTCGAGCTGCGGAACAAGATCCGGGAGTTCATCGACAAGGAAGTGGAGCCGGTCGCCACCCGGCTCGAGAAGATCGACGACCGCGCCCAGTGGGGGCCGGAGATCATCCGGCTGCGCAAGCTGGCGCACGAGAAGGGGCTCTGGCTGCCCCACATGCCGAAGGAGTACGGCGGCATGGGCCTGGGCGCGCTGGGCATCGCGACGGTGTCGGCCGAGTGCGGCCGCGTGCCGCTGTCGGCGTTCATCATCAACTGTCAGGCGCCCGACGAAGGGAACATGCACACGCTGCTCCACTTCGCCTCGCCGATGCAGCGCGAGAAGTACCTGAAGCCGCTCTGCAACGGCTACGTGCGCTCGTGCTTCGCCATGACCGAGCCCGAGGTCGCCGGCTCCGACCCGACCGGCATCCAGACCTTCGCGGTGCGCCACGGCGACAACTGGCACATCAACGGGCACAAGTGGTTCATCTCGGGCGCGCGCGGGGCGAAGTTCGCGATCCTGATCGCCTGCACCGACCCGGACGCCGATCCGCCGCAGGCGCGGAACTCCGCGTTCATCGTCGACCTGCCGAACCCCGGCTTCGAGATCGTGCGCGACGTGCACACCATGGCCGGCGGTCACAATCACTGCGAGATCCGGATCAAGGACCTCGTCGTGCCCCACGAGAACATGCTCGGCCCGCAAGGGCAGGGTCACACGCTCGGCCAGGTGCGGCTCGGCCCGGCGCGGCTCGCGCACTGCATGCGCTGGATCGGCCAGATCGAGAAGGCGCTCGACATGATGCTGGCGCGCACCGAGGAGCGCATGCTGCACGGCGAGAAGCTCTCGGCCAAGCAGGGCATCCAGTGGAAGATCTCGGAGGCGGCGCTCGCGCTCTACCAGTGCAAGCTCATGGTCCTGCACTCCGCCTACCTGATCGAGGCCAAGATGGCCTTCCGCCAGGAGGTCTCGATGACGAAGTTCTTCGTCGCGAACACCCTGTGGAAGGTGCTGGACCAGGCGATCCAGGTGCACGGGGCGCTGGGCTACTCGTCCGACACGCCGCTCGAGCAGATGATGAAGAACGCGCGCTCGGCGCGGCTGGTGGACGGGGCCGACGAGGTTCACCTGACCCAGATCGCCAAGCACGTCCTGGACGCGTACCGGTCCGAGGGCTCGAGCCGGCGCGCGACGGGGCTGGGACTGCTGTTCTGAACGTCCTGTTCCTGCTGGAGGGAGCGCGCCTGGGCGGCGCGGAGGCCGACGTGTTGCGTCTGGCCACCGAGCTCGCTGCGCGCGGACACCGGGCGGTGTTGGGCTCGTTCGGCCAGCCGCTCCGTACCGAAGCCGAGAAGAATGGCTTCGCGACGGTGCGGCTGCCGGGCGGGGTGCGGCTGCTCGCCGGCGTCTCGGCCATCGCGCGCGCCTGCCGCGCGCATTCGATCGACCTCGTGAACGCGCACTCGATCCACACCACGGCGCTCGCGGGTGCGGCGCGGCGCCTGCGCCTGGTGAAGGCGCCGGTCGTGACCACGATCCACAACGTGGACGACCGCCGGAACGACCGCTGGGCAGCGCCGATCCTGCGCCACCTCTCCGACCAGGTGATCTTCGTCTCCCGCTACGAGCGCGAGCGGCTGGCCGAGAGCTCGGGCAAGCCGGCGATCGGGCACGTGATCTACTCCGGGGTCGAGCGGCCGCGACCCGGCGCGATCGAGCCGTTCGACCTCGAGGCGCTGCACGGGATCCCTCCCGACGCGCGCGTGATCGGCTTCGTCGGCCGGCTCTCGCCCGAGAAGGCGGTGGGCGACGCGATCGCGGCGCTGCCGCGCCTGCCCGACGACGTGGTGCTGTGCATCGTCGGCCAGGGCCCCGAGGAAGGCGCGCTGCGCGCCGAGACCCGCCGGCGCGGGCTCGAGAAGCGGGTGGTCTTCGCGGGCTTCTCGCGCGACGTCGCGCGCTATCTGTCGGCGTTCGTCCTGCTGGTTCTGCCGTCGCGGCGCGAGTCGCTGCCGGTGGTGCTCCGCGAGGCGGGCGCGATCGGCCTGCCGGTCGTCGCCGCGGACGTCGGCGGCGTGCGCGAGGTCGTGGTGCCGCGCGAGACGGGGCTTCTGTACGAGAGCGGCGACGTCGACGCGCTCGTGCGCGCGATCCGCGTCGTGCTCGACGACCCCTCGCGCGCGGCCAGCATGGGCGTGGCCGGGCGGGAGAGAATCGCGCAGCTCTTCGACGTGAAGAGCTGGATCGACGAGACCGAGGCGTTGTTCGCGCGGATCGCCCGCGTGGAAGGGAAGTGAGTTGGACTACCAGGAGATCCTGTACTCGGTTTCGGAGCGGGTGCTCACCATCACGCTGAACCGCCCCGACAAGCTGAACGCCTTCACCGGCCGGATGATGCTCGAGATGCTCGACGCGATCGACCGCGCGGACGCCGACGACGACGTGCGCGCGATCATCGTGACGGGCGCGGGCCGCGCCTTCTGCGCCGGCGCGGACCTGTCCAGCGGCTCGGGGACGTTCGACTCGCGCGAGCGCGCGGCCGACGTCGGCATCGAGAACCGCCGCGACGGCGGCGGGCGCGTGACCCTGCGCCTGTTCGACTGCAAGAAGCCGCTGATCGCGGCGATCAACGGCCCGGCGGTCGGGGTCGGCGTGACGATGACCCTGCCGATGGACATCCGGCTCGCCTCGACCGACGCGCGCTTCGGCTTCGTGTTCGCGCGGCGCGGCATCTGCCTCGAGGCGTGCTCGTCGTACTTCCTGCCGCGCGTGGTCGGCGTGTCGCGCGCGCTCGAGTGGGCCTACACGGGGCGCGTGTTCCCGGCGCAGGAGGCGCTCGAGGGCGGGCTCGTGCGCAGCCTCCACGCGCCCGCGGACCTGTTGCCCAAGGCGCGCGAGCTCGCGCGCGAGATCGCCGACAACACCTCGGCCATCTCGGTCGCCCTGTCGCGACAGCTGATCTGGAAGCTGCTCGGCGCCGACCACCCGATGGAGGCGCACAAGCTCGACTCGCGCGCGATCAGCGCGCTCGGCCAGAGCCCCGACGCGCACGAGGGCGTCGGCGCGTTCCTCGCCAAGCGCAAGGCCGACTTCCGCCAGCGCCCGAGCGCGGACATGCCGGCGTTCTATCCGTGGTGGACGGAACGCAAGTTCGAATAGATCCGGCTCAGGCCTTGGCGGACGGCCGGGCCGACACTTCCTCGTGCCAGCGGGTCAGGTTCTTCTGGCCCGGCTGGATGCGGATGTCGCTGATCCGGCCGAAGTCGATCCCGCACAGCGCGGTGATGTCCGCGACGGTGTAGCGGTCGCCGGCGACGAACTTGCGCCCCGCGAGCTCGCCGTCGAGCCACTCGAGGTGCTTGTTCGCGGCGTCCTTGCAGACCTGGCCGTACTCCGGGACCTGCGGGATGCGGCCCTTGAAGAACGCGTGCGTGTTGCGGAACGCGCCGGTCGCCATGTTGAACAGGTAGAGCTCCATGCGCCGCTGCCACATCTCGACCAGCGCCTTGTCGCGAGCGTCGGTGCCGAAGAGCGGCGGGTTGGGGTTCTGCTCCTCGAAGAAGCGGCAGATCGCGATCGTCTCGGCGAGGAAGGTGCCGTCGTCGAGCTCCAGGATCGGCACGCCGCCCATCGGGTTCTTCTTCAGGTACTCGGCCGCGCGGTTCTCGGCCTTGCCGATGTCGACCTGCACCGATGGCACCTTCAGGCCCTTCTCGGCCAGGTAGATGCGGACGCGGCGCGGGTTCGGGGCGAGCGTGCTGTCGTAGAGCTTCACGGGATTCTCCTCGGGCGGGGTTGCGCCGATCATACGCGAAGCGTAGACGTTCGACATGAACTGGCTTCGGGGTCTGCGCTACGCGCGGCACTATCGCAACTGGCGCGAGCTGGAGCGCGAGCGCGCGCAGAAGAGGAAGCCGGGTCGAGCCGTGCTGCGGGACGGCACCACCTTCGAAGCGCCGGCGGGCGTGAACGTACTGCGCGTGGTCACTCCGATCTTCCACAAGCGCGTGTACACGCCGCCTGGGCTCGAGCTCCGCCCCGGCGACGTGGTGGTCGACGTGGGCGCGAACATCGGCGCGTTCGCCGTGTACGCGGCGCAGCGCACGCGCGGGCGGCTGCTCGCGATCGAGCCGCATCCCGAGAACGCCGAGTTCCTGCGCCGGAACCTGACCGCGAACGGCGTGGAGCACGCCGACGTCGCGGAGTGCGCGGTCGCCGACCGGCCCGGCACCTTGCCGCTCTTTCTCGGCCGCAGCGGCACCACCCACCGGATCGTCGGCGGTCCCCGCGAGGGCGAGGGCGGCGCGACGATCGACGTGAAGATCGTCCCGCTGCCGCAGCTCCTGGCCGAGCGCGGGTTCGCGCAGGTCGACTTCCTCAAGCTCGACTGCGAGGGCGCAGAGGGCCTGATCCTGCCGAGCCTGCCCGACGCGCTGTTCCGCGGCATCCGCGCCATCGCACTCGAGTTCCACGACACGATGTCGCCGGTCGCGCACGAGGAGCTCGCCAAGCTCCTGTCCGAGCGCGGCTTCCGCGTGTCGCAGGCCTGGGACGGGCGCAACGCGAACGGCATGCTGTTCGCACACCGCTAGGCGTATAGTCCCCGCGGTGTCCGTACGCGCGAGCGTGATCCTGGCGACCTACGAGCAGCCGCGGCTGCTCGACCTGGCGCTCACGGGCTACGCGAACCAGAGCGCGCGCGACTTCGAGATCGTGATCGCGGACGACGGCTCGCGCGAGGAGACGCGCGAGGTCATCGCAGCGCACGCGCGTCGCTCGCCCGTCCCGATCACCCACGTCTGGCAGCCGCACGACGGCTTCTGGAAGTCGCGTGCGCTGAACCGCGCGGTGCTGCACAGCCGCGGCGCGCACCTGATCTTCTCCGACGGCGACTGCGTGCCCGCCCGAAGTCTGGTCGCGGAACACCTGGGCGCGGCGCGCCCGAACGCCTTCATCGTCGGCGGCCACGTGCGCCTCTCGGAGGCGGACACCGCGCGCGTGACTGCGGAGCGCGTGCTCGAGGGCGCGCTCGAGCGCGAGATCCCGCGGCGCGAGCGGTTCGAGCTCTGGTGGATGCACGCGAAGAGCCAGCTGGGGATCGCTCTGCGCCGCCGCCACCGCCCGCGCCTGTACGGGCTCAACTTCTCGCTCGACCGCGCGAGCTTCGAGCGGGTGAACGGCTTCGACCAGACCTACCGCAACAGTGCGCGCGACGACTCGGACCTGCGCAATCGCCTGCTCCTGGCGCGAGTGCGGCCGATCTCGCTGTGGCACCGTGCGCGAGTCGTCCACCTGTTCCACCCGCCGCACCGTGAGCGGCTCCTGTGGGCCGATGCGGACCGCTACTACAAGCGCGCCGACCTGCGCGCCGAAGCGCCCCGCGGACTGCGCGAGCTCGCCCGCGAGCTGCGCGAGGAGCGGCTCACGGGAACCTGATCCGCTCGGAGCCTGCGTAGACCGTGAAGGTGTCGCCGCGCAGGAACGCGCACAGCGCCAGCCCGTTCTCGCGCGCGAGCTCGACCGCGAGGCTCGACGGCCCCGAGATCGAGGCGAGGATCGGAATGCCCGCGACCAGCGCCTTCTGTGCGATCTCGAAGCCGGCGCGTCCGCTCGCGAGCAGGATCGTCCCGGACAGCGGCAGCCGGCCGTCGAGCGCGGCCCAGCCGACGACCTTGTCGACCGCGTTGTGCCGGCCGACGTCCTCGCGCGCGCACAGGAGCTCGCCGTCCGTCGTGAACAGGCCGGCGGCGTGCAGCGCGCCGGTCGCGCGGAACAGCGGCTGCATCTCGCGCAGCCGCGCGGGCAGGGCGCAGAGCAGCTTCGCATCCGCGCGCGTCGCATCTCCGTGTAGCGGCGCGGCCCGCGTGCGCAGCTCCTCGAGCGTGGTCTTCCCGCACAGCCCGCACGCCGACGAAGCGGCGAACGAGCGCGGCTCCGGGCGCACGACCCCGGTCGCGCCCGGCTCGGAGCGCACCTCGACCGCGTTGGGGTCGTCCGGGCAGTGGGCGATCGACAGGATCGCGGCGAAGTCGCGCGCGATGCCTTCGGTCACCAGGAAGCCTGCGGCGAGCTCCACGTCGTGTCCCGGGGTGCGCATGGTGACGGCGAGCGCCGCGCCGTCGAGCCGGATCTCGAGCGGCTCCTCCACCACGACCTCGTCGCGGCGCGGCTCACGCGCGCCGGCGCGCAGCGCGAGGACGTCGACCGAGGCGCTGCCGGGATTCGAGGCCATGGCGCAGGGTAGCCCAGCCGGCCTCAGTCGAGCGGCGGCTCGTTCACGAGCGGCCCGAGCACGCGGATCCGTTCGGCGCGGGTCCAGTTGGCGACGGTGTCCGCGGCGCCGCGCGCGCCCGCTCCGCGCAGCGCAAACAGCGCGGGCCCGGCCAGGGCGTTCTCGACCAGGAGCCGCAGCGTGCCGAGCCCGCTGAGCGCCGTGTCGAGCCGGCCGACCCCCGGCGCATTCTCCAGGTAGGCCGGATCGGGCTCGGGCAGCCGCTGTATGTCCTCGGCGCGCAGGCCTTCGAGGAAGCCGGTCGAGCCCTGCGACAGGCCGAGCGCGACCCGGCGCACCGCGCCGCTCGCGACACCGAACAGGATCGGCTTCGTGACCGGGTTCGCGTCGAGGAGCGAGAGCCCGTCGCCGCCGTTCGTCGCGGTGTCGATACCGAACGCTAAGATGGCCGTCGAATGCAGATCGAGCTCACGCAGCAGGTCGCGGCCGCGCCGGAGAAGGTGTTCGCGTTCTACGTCGACCACGTGGGCTGGGAGCGCTGGGCCGGGGTGAAGGAGGTCGTGCTGCGCCAGAAGGGCGACCCCCCGCCGAACGGGCTCGGCGCGATTCGGGTGATCCGCGCGCGCGGCATGGCGTTCGAGGAGGAGATCACCGCCTTCGAGCCGCCCCGGCGCATGGGCTACCGGCTCGTGGCGGGCGCGCCCATCCGGGATCACGCCGGCGAGGTCCGCTTCGACCCCGACGCTTCCGGAACGCGAGTCACCTGGACCATCCGTTTCCGGCCGCTGGTGCCCGGTACGGGCTGGATCCTGCGCCGGGTGCTCGAGCGGGAGCTCCGCGGCGTGCTGGCCGCGCTCGCCCAGAGCGTCTCCCGCGCCTGATCCGACCGGTCCGCCGAATCCCGGCTTCGGGATCCGGGCTCAAGTCCCGAGCCGTGTTGCCGATCAATGAAGTGAAATTGCGGATCGCTTTCCCGCAATGAACGATCAGGGGAAGGCGGGGGCATAGGCGTACGGGACTTGGGGGGGATCCGGCGCCGGTGCTCCCGCCTCTTCTTCTTAAGGGGCCCGGCGCGGCATAGCCGCGCCACCCTTCTTCGCTCGGCTTCGCCTCGCTGCGCGCTGCGGTCGCTCCGCGACCTCGCTTGCGGGCTTGCTTGGCGCGCCTTAGGTGCGCGCCACCCGGATCAGGAGTTCGAGGTCGCGCGCGAGCTCGTCGAGGCGCTCGGCGTTGCCCGGCCCGAAGCCGTCGGGGGCGCGCTGAGCGGCGCCCAGGTTCTCGAGCAGGCGCAGCGCGTTGGCGAAGGTCAGGTTCGAGAGCAGCTCGGGCGACTGCACGCGGTCCTGGAGCAGGAGCTGCCGGCCGATCTGGTGACAGCGCCGCAGCACTTCACCGTTCGGTGTCGCCCCGCTGGTCGGCAGCCGGCGCAGGGTCTCGCCGACCACCCAGTAGCTCTCGAGGAAGTCGAGCAGGATGCGCGGGCAGGCCGCCAGGAGCTCCGGCTGCTTGGCCGCGCGCTCGCGCGCGAGCAGCTGCCACTCGCGCTCCATCTCGCGCAGGAACGGCTCGCGCTCGGAGAAGAAGAACTCGAACTTCAGGAGCTCGCGGAGGCGCAGCGCGAAGGCGCGCGGGTCGCGCTCGCCGGAGAGCTCGGCGCGGCCGGCGGCGGCGGCGCGGCCCGCGAGCTCGGCGATCGCCCGGCCGACCAGGAAGTGGATCACTGTGTTGCGGTAGTACGATGCCGCGTGCCGGCCGGTCTGCGTCACGTAGTAGACCGGCTCGACGCCGCCGTCGTAGCTCTCCAGCACGCCGCTCGCCGAGAGCGCGCGCATGGCGGCCGCGATCGTGGGCGCAGCGCCTTCGGCGACCTCGCGGGTCATGCCGATGCCGCGCTCGCGCGCGTAGTCGAGCAAGCGCGCGACCTGCCGCTCGAACTCGGCCTGGCCGAGCGCTGCCTTGCCCGCGCCGACCAACACCGAGCAGGCGACGGACGCCGGCGTGAGCGGGGTGACCTCGTTGATCCCTTTCGCGATCCGGAAAGCGAGCTTCTCGACCACGAGCTTCTCGTCGTGGCTGCGGTCGAGATACTCGCGCAGCGAGATCGGCTCGGCGAAGCGCATGTGGATCTGCCCCAGCTTGCGTGCGCGCGCCGCGCGGATCTGGCGCAGCAGGAAGACGAAGCTCTCGGCCTCCTTCTCGTCGCCCAGGTTCTGGCGCACGTACTCGGCCAGCTCGAGGATCTGGTCGTAGGCGATCGCGACCGGCACGAACAAGACGTCGCCGATGTCGTGCCGGCGCGCGCCGTCGACGATGTAGTTCAGGATCCCGTAGCGCGGCGGCAGCAGCTTCCCCGACCGCGAGCGGCCGCCCTCGATGAAGAACTCCTGGTGGAAGCGCCGCTGCACCAGCATGGTGATGAACGCGCGCAGCGCCTCCTTGTAGATCGGATCGTCGGAGAAGCTGCGGCGCAGAAAGTAGGCGCCCGTGCCCGGCAGGATCCGGTTCATCGGGAAGAACGCCATGTTGATGCCGGCGGCGGTATGCGGCGGCGGGAAGCCCGACTCGGCCAGGAGCGAGTAGAGCGACAGGTGGTCGAAGTTGCTCTTGTGGGACGGGATGAAGACGAGCGACGCGCGCCGGCCGAGCTCGCGCAGCTTGTCGAGCTCGCCCGGGTCGACGTCGATCTCGGTGTGATACGCGAGCGAGTACAGCCAGCGCGTGAAGCGCCGGAAGACCTCCATCGCGTACAGGTTGTGACTCGTGCCGAGCTCGCGCAGTCCGCGCTCCGCGCGCGCGAGCGACTCGTCGCGGGTCAGACCGAGCGTCGCGCCGGCGGCGGCGGCGCGATCCTGGAAGCTCGGCTCCGCGATGATCTGCTCGACGAGCAGGCGCGGCACTTTGTAGCGGTCGCCGAACACCTGGCGCTGCGCGAGCGAGAGCGCCTTGACCGCCTGCACTCGCACGAAGGCGGCGAGCGCGAGCTGGTCGCCAGGGGTGCGCAGCTCCCCCTCGAGTGCGGTCCGCGTGCCGGGCGCGCCGACCACCACGCGCGCGTGGCCGCGGCGGAAGAGCCGCGGATAGCGCGTCCAGCCGGGCGGGTCGTAGGGGTTGCCGAACGGCAGGTTCCACAGCGAGGGCGCGCGCTGGGTCGGGCCCCAGAGCAGCTCGACCGGGACCAGGTCGACCTCCGCGCCCGCCTGCTGCGCGAACGCGAGCAGGCGCGCCAGCCGGTCGGTCCCGCTGCGCCGCGGCGAGAGCGGCAGGAGCGCCGGCTCGCCGGCGAGGAAGAACTTCGCGAGATCGCGCGCCTCTACGCCGCCGCGTGTCGCGGGGATCCAGCGCGGCGCGCGCATGCCCGAGTGCGCCAGGCTCGCCAGCAGCACCCGTTCGTCGAGCTTCGAGTCGAGCGGCGCCAGGTAGATGCGCGGGCGGCCCTCGGGCGGCGGCTCGGCCCCGCCGGCGTGCACGACCGGCACGGCCCAGAGCCGCGCCGCGCGAGGCGCCGACCGCAGCGGAACCAGATCCGACACAGCCGCAACATATCACTCCGCTCGGCCGCCCTCGCGGCGCGGTCGCTCGCGGTGACGCGTTGCGACGTAGGCGCCTCACCGCGTCCGAAGTCCGCTTCAAACACGCCGTTCGGTACTCCGATACGAGGCTGCGGTCCGGCCGACGAGCTTAGAAAGGTAGACGTGCGCAACAGCCCGAGGTTGAGCGTCCGTGCGACCTTGATCGCCGTCGCGGTCATTCCGGTTGCGCTGTTCACGCTCGGCACCGCCGCGGTGCTGTACTCGGTCGCGCGCACTCAGCTCGAGCGCGAGGTCCACGTCAAGCTCGAGGCGCTGGCCGGGTACCTGATTCCGTGGGCGAGCGCGGCGGCCGACGGCGCGTCAGAGGGATCGCTGCGAGCGGCCGCCCGCGCCGCACTGTCGGACCAGGACGTCGTGCTCGTCTCGGTGTATGGCTCGAACGGCCGGCTCGTGTTGTCCGAGGGCGACCCGTGGGTCGCGCCGCTCGCGCCCGCCGAGCTGCGCGTGAGAGCGGGAGAGCGAAGCTTCCACTCGCTCGACTCGCGCCTGCGCGAGCTGCGCGTGGCGTTGCCCGCGCGCCAGCCAGACGAGCCGGCTCCGCTGCTCCGGATCGTCACCTCGGCGGACCGCAGCCTGGCGGAGTACAAGAAGCTCCTGGTCTCGAGCGCGCTCGTGCTGGCCGCCGCGCTCGCCGTCGGGCTGGTGCTCGCCGCCGGACTCTGGCGCAACCTGACTCGCGGCATCGCCGCGCTCGGCGAGACCATGCAGAGCGTGAGCGGGGGCGACCTGGGCGCGCAGGTGCCCGAGCTCGGTGCGGGCGAGATCGGCAAGCTGGGGCGCGCGTTCAACGAGATGATCGAGCAGCTCGGGCGCATGCACGCCGAGCTCGAGGCGCACCGGGCGACTCTCGAGCAGAAGGTCGCCGAGCGCACGATCGAGCTCGAAGCGGCGCGCAACGAGGCGCAGCGCGCGAACCGTTCGAAGAGCGACTTCCTCGCGAACATGAGCCACGAGATCCGCACGCCCATGACGGCGATCCTCGGCTACGCGGATCTCCTGCTCGACGACGAGATGCAGCTCGGCGATGAGCCGCGCCGCCTGCTCGAGATCGTGCGGCGCAACGGCGGCCACCTGCTCGACGTGCTGAACGACATCCTCGACCTGTCGAAGATCGAAGCCGGTCGGCTCGAGGTCGAGTCGATCCCCGCGAGCCTCGTGCACATCGTCTCGGAGATCGCCTCGCTCATGCGCATCCGCGCCGACGAGAAGGGAGTCGCGCTGGAGGTCGCCTTCGACACGCCGATCCCGTCGGAGATCTACTCCGACCCGACCCGGCTGCGCCAGGCGGTGGTGAACCTGCTGGGCAACGCGATCAAGTTCACCGAGCGGGGACACGTGCGGATCCACGCGCGCTTCGACCCCTCGACGGAGATGGCGCGCGTGGACGTCGAGGACACGGGCATCGGCATCGCGGCCGACAAGAAGAGCGCCCTGTTCCGCGCCTTCGAGCAGGCGGACACCTCGATCACGCGGCGCTTCGGCGGGACCGGGCTCGGGCTCGCGATCACCAAGCGGATCGCCGTCCTGCTCGGCGGCGACTGCACGGTCGAGAGCGAGGTCGGCCGAGGCAGCGTGTTCAGCCTGACGCTCTCGGCCAAGCCCACGAGCGAGGCGCGCATGCTGAAGGTGTTCGGCGAGGCCGAGCTGGACCGCGAGACGCGCCGGCCCAGCAGCACCGCCGAGCCGATCCGCGCGCGCATCCTGCTGGCCGAGGACGGTCCCGACAACCAGCGCCTGATCTCGATGATGCTGCGCAAGGCGGGCGCCGACGTGGCCGTCGCCGAGAACGGCCAGATGGCGGTGGACCGCGTGAGGCTCGAGCGCTTCGACTTGATCCTCATGGACATGGCGATGCCGGTCATGGACGGCTACACCGCCGCGCGTACCCTGCGCGAGCTCGGCGTCGAGATCCCGATCGTTGCGCTCACCGCCCACGCGCTCGCGGGCGAGCGCGAGAAGTGCCTGGCAGCGGGCTGCAACGCCTACCTGACCAAGCCCATCGACCGGCCCGATCTGCTCGCCCAGATCCGAGCGCTGCTCGAGTCGCACGAGAAGGCCCCAGCCGAGTAGCGGCCGAACGCTACCTGGCCAGGACCCGGCGCAGGTAGTTCAGGTAGGGCGCGAAGTCGCTGGCGCGGGGGAGCAGCGCCTCGCGCACCGTCTGGCCCGAGGCGGACAGGAACATCGCCGCGAGCGCGATCGCTTCGGCCGAGTACGACACGAGGCTCGCGACGGCCGCGCCCGCGATGCCGTGGCGCGGAATCAGCGCGAGGTTCAGCACGACGTTCAGCACCAGCACGCTCGCGCCCAGCACCAGCATTCCGCGCAGCTTGTGGATCGCGGCGAAGTACCGCGCCAGCACCCGCGAGACCGCCACGGCGGCGACGCCGGGCAGCAGGAGCAGGAACGGCCGGACCGCCGCGGCGTACTCGGCGCCGAAGAGGGGAGGGATCGCGAATACCCCGATCGGCACGAGCGCGGCCGCCGTCGCCATCATCAAGAGCGCGGTGGGCCGGATCACCGCGGCCGTGAGCCGAGCGGCTTCGGCGTCGGTGGCGCCCGCGAGCTGCGGCAGGACCGCGACGCCGACCGCCCCCGGCACTAGTCGGAGCGGCTGGACGACGGACACGGCCGTCGCATAGAGGCCGATGTCGAACGCCGGGACGCCGAGCCACGCGAGCAGGAACAGGTCGACCCTCTCGTGCAGGTTGATCAGCAGGTTCTGCACGTAGAGATTCGAGCCGTAAGCCACGCTGGCCAGAGCCTCGGCGCGGTCGATGCGCGGCTCGAAGCCGACGAGCGCCGCCAGCCAGACGCCGAAGCCCGCCGCGAGCACGAGATGTACCGCGAGGGACGCCGCGAGCGCGGCGTCGAGCGCGCCGCCCGCGACGGGCAGCGCCAGCGCCAGCCCGGCCAGGATCCCGGCCGACTGCAGCAAGCTGTAGCTGTTCTGGATGTCGAAGCGGTCGATCGCGCGCGCGACTCCGCGCAGCAGGTCGGCCACGACGAGCAGCGGCGCCGTGAGCGCGGCCATCACGAACGCGCTCGCCCGGACGTTGTCCAGGAACGCGTGCGAGAGCGGCTCGCGCAGCGCCAGGCAGATCAGCAGAGCCAGCACCGCCACGCCGCCGTTCGCGAGGAGCCCCGTCGAGAGCGCGGTTCGCACCGACACTCCATGGCGTCGCGTCCGGTAGATGACCGCGTCGGCCCAGGCGAGCTGTGTCAGCAGATAGACGATCGCCGCGAAACCCGTGAGCAGCGCGTAGAAGCCGCGATCCGCAACCGAGAGGCAGCGGGCCAGCAGGATGCTGGTGGCGACCCCGATCGGCAGCGCCGCCGCGCTGGTCAGGAGTACGCCCGCCACGTTGCGCAGCAGCCCCATGCGCTACAGGTCTCGAAGCCTCGGCCACGCCGCAAGGGGAGAACCTTGCCGGCGGCGCGGCGGCCCACGAGAATTCTGGGACGCCAGAGGGAGCCACGCGCATGGCCACGTCGTGGCAGGAGCTGCGGAGGCACGCGGAGCACTGGGTCCGGCAGCTGTGGTCCACGCAGGACTGCCGGTCGCTGATCTTCCGGCTGCTGGCCGACCTGCAAGCGCGGCCGCCTTACGCGCCAGTGCTGGTCCAGACCGGCTGCGGCCCCGCGACGCCGGCGCTCGCGGCCGTCGCGGAGCGCGTCGGCGGTGTCCTGTACTGCTGCGAGGCCGACGGCGACCAGATCGACGCGCTGCGGGAGCGCGAGGGGGCCGCGATCGCGGACGTGCTGTTCCTCGGCGGGGAGAGTCTCGCAGAGCTGGCCCGGATCGCCGCGCGCCACGAGCGGATCGACTTCGCGCTCCTGGGCTCGGCGCCCTCGGCCACCCACACGCTGCGCGAGTTCTTCACGCTCGAAGCGCGGCTCGGGCCGGGCGCCCGACTCCTGATCGACGAAGCGGCACTGCCCGGCGCGCGAGTCGGCCTGCGGCCCTGTCGGAAGGGGAAGCTCCTGGTGCCCTACCTGCTCGCCTCGCCGGTCTGGCGGGTCGCCGCGCATCCGCGAGTCGGCGAGTCCATGGTCTCGGCCGTCCACGATCGGGTCGGAGCACGGGCCGACGCCAGCTACGAGGACCCGAGCTACGTGGACCGCTGGCTCGCGCAGCGAGGCGGGGCGCTGCGGCCGATCAGCTGACCGAACGGGGCGTTTCCTTGCGCGCGCTGCGGGGGCAGGGCCAGAATCTCGCCCGAAATGCCGGTCCGCTCGCCGTGGGTGCTGCTCTGCGTCTCGTGCGCGACCGCGCTGAGCCTGATGGACGCGCTCCTGATCGGACGCACGACCAACCTCTTCGTCGGCGGGTTTCTGGCTCTGGAGCCGCGCTGGACCGTCCTCCACTTCGGCGTGTTCCTGGTCGCCTCGCTCGGCTTCGACGTGGCGCTGGTTCTGTCGATCTGGCTGGTCGTCCTGCCGGTCTTGAGGCGTCTGCCGCTCGGCTCGGTCCAGCGCCTCGTCCTCGCCGGCCTGCTCGCGCTCGGGCCTCCGATCGTGGTCCTCTACGTCCGCTACCAGCTGTCGCGCTTCCTCGGCGATGTGATCGACGCGAAGCTCCTGATGGGGCTCGCAGGCGGCTCGCCCGTCGAGTGGTTCGCGCAAGCGAGCGGGCAGCTCGTGCCGGTCTCCCTGGCGGTCGCGGCAGCGGTGCTGGCCTCGGCCCTTGGCGTGCGCACGATCCGCGCCGGGTCGGTGGCGCGCGAGGCCGCCGCCGCGCTCGAGGTACCCGGCCCCCGCCGGCTGTCGCTGCTGCTGCTGGCGGCGATCGCCTTCACGGGGGTGGTGCTGATAGCGGCCCGGCTGCGCGGCGGCTCCGACTACCGTGCGTTCGAGCTCAAGTCTTCCGGCGCTCTGCTGGCGGCGCTCTACGAGCGACTGACCGACTTCGATCTCGACGGCTACGGCCTGTTCACGCGCCCGGTCGACCAGGCGCCCTTCGATTCCTCGCTCCACCCGTACGCGCTCGACGTTCCGGGCAACGGGATCGACGAGAACGGCGTGGCCGGCGATCACCCGCTCGACTTCCGCGCTCCGCCGAGCGAGCTGAACGAGCAGCCGAGCTTCGGCTACCGGCCCAATATGCTGGTGATCTTCCTCGAAGGCGTGCGCGCCGACCTGATCGGAGAACGGCTCGGAGACCGCGAGATCATGCCGTTCCTGAGCCGGCTCGCGGCCGAGGGCGCGCGCTCCAACCGCGCCTTTGCGAACTCGCCGCTCACCTGGCTGTCGCGCGCTCAGATGATGGGCGGACGACTCGTCCCGTATGCGGGCGAGAGCACCTTGATCGACGACTTCAAGCGGAACGGATACGAGGTGGCCTGGTTCTCGGGCCAGGACGAGTCGTTCGGGCTCCGCGAGAGCGCGATGCTGGGCCTGGCGCGGGCGGACGTGCACTACGACGCGCGCGACGACAAGGAGCACTCGGTCTCGATCTTCTCGACCTCGGGCAGCCTGATGGTGTCGTGGAAGCGGGTGAACGAGAAGGTCGACGAGTATCTCGCGGCGCGCCGCGACACGCGCCCGCTCCTGCTCTACGTGAACTACGGCGACACCCACTTTCCCTACAGTCACCGCGAGCTCGACGACGTGCTCGGCGCGCCTCGCCTCGCGCGCATCCAGATCCAGCCCGAGCGGCGCGCGGAGGTGTTCGCCACCTACGCGAACGCGGCGGCAAACGTCGATCGCGCGATCGAGCACCTGGTCGGGCGCTGGCGGGAGCTGCTCGGTCCCGACGGGGCCGTGCTCGTGACCTCGGACCACGGCGAGGCGCTGTTCGAGGGGGGCGGCGGCCTCGGACACGGGCTCGCGCTCGACCACGCGCAGAGTCAGGTGCCGCTCGTCCTGTTCGGGCTGCCCGGTGACTGGCCGGAGCCGATCGGCATGTCGGACCTGCGCGGCGCGATCCAGCGTGCGCTGCAGGTTTCGCCCGCGGAGAAGCCGCCGCGGCCGCGCTTCGCCCCGGTGCCGGGCCGGCGGATCTTCCAGTACATGGCGTCGATCGAGGAGCCGCGCCTGTTGGCTGTCCGCTCGGCCGACTCGGAGCTGCGCTGGGACTCCTTCGACCCGCCGCTCGCCGATCCCGATTTCCCGACGCTCATCTGGTGGTGGGAGAGCCTGCAGCTCGAGAACGCCGCGAGCGGGCGCTAGCTCGAAGTCTCGTCGCGGTCCGCAGCGAAGCGCGCGCGCAGCTCGGGCGGGATGCGCTTGGGGCGCAGCGTCGCCGAATCCACGTACGCCCAGGTCGTGAGCGCGTCGCAGAGCGGCGCGCCGTCGGATGCGCGGGTGAAGCGCGAGCGGCGCTCGCTCTTGGCGCCGGTCATGCGCTCGACCCAGGTCTCCTCGACGATCTCCTCGCCGGGCAGCGCCGGGCGGTGGTAGTCGATCTCGTGGCGGCGCACGATCCAGAGCGCGCCCTGCGCGCGCAGCGCGGCCAGTCCCGACCCGCGCCCCGAGGCGTGCGCGCCCGCGAGCTCCGCGACGAACGCGAGCCAGCGCACGTTGTTCACGTGGCCGAGCTCGTCGATGTCGTCGCGCGCGATCACGCGCGTGCGCCGGAAGATCTCCGGGCTCATTCGTGCTCGGAGAGCAGCGCCGTGCAGTAGTCGCGGTAGGGAGACGCCGGCATCGCCCGCAGCGTGCGCTCGAGCCCGGCCGCGTCGAGGAAGCCGCGCCGGAAGGCGATCTCCTCGAGACAGGCGATCTTCAGGCCCTGGCGCTGCTCGATCGTGGCGATGAAGTTCGCGGCCTCGAGCAGGCTCTCGTGCGTGCCGGTGTCGAGCCAGGCGATCCCGCGCCCCAGCTTCACCGCGCGCAGCTCGCCGCGCTCCAGGTAGGCGCGGTTCAGATCGGTGATCTCGAGCTCGCCGCGCGGCGACGGCCGCAGCGCCTTGGTGAGCTCGACGACGCGCTCGTCGAACAGATAGATGCCGGGCACGGCGAGGTTCGAGCGCGGCTGCTTGGGCTTCTCGACCAGGCTCACGACCTTTCCTGCGTCGTCGAACTCGACCACGCCGTAGCGCTCCGGGTCGCGCACCGGATACCCGAAGATCACCGCGCCCGAGCGGAACTCGCGGACCGTGTCGTCCAGGCGCATGCGCCCGTAGAAGAGGTTGTCGCCGAGGATCAGCGCGACCTTCTCGCCCGCGATGAAGCGCTCGCCCACCAGGAACGCCTGCGCGATGCCCTTCGGCTCGGGCTGCACCGCGTATTGGATGCGATACGCCCCAGGCCGAGCCGTCGCCGAGGAGCGACTGGAAGCGCGGCACGTCGCTCGGGGTCGAGATCAACAGGATCTCGCGGATGCCCGCGAGCATGAGCGTCGCCAGCGGGTAGTAGATCATCGGCTTGTCGTACACCGGCTGGAGCTGCTTGCTCGCCACCTGCGTGATCGGGTGCAGCCGCGTGCCGGCTCCGCCGGCGAGAACGATCCCCTTCATGGGCCCTCTCTTCGGCGCGGGATGGTAGCAGCCGGAGTCGTCTCAGCGGCGCAGCTTCGCGATCTCGTCCGGGGACAGCCCCGCCTCGCGCAGGACCGCCTCGTTGTCGGCGCCCAGGTCCGGGGCCGGCCGGTTCGCGGGCATCGCGTGGGCCGACATCCGGAAGGGCGGCCCGACGCTCTTGAACTTGCCGAGCCGGGGGTGGTCGACGTTCGACAGGTAGCCCATCGCGGCGACCTGCGGGTCGTCGATCATCTCGTGCATGCGCTTCACGGGCGCCCAGATCAATGGGTGGCGGCGCAGCTCGGTCTCCCACTCGGCGAGGGTCCGACCGCTGAAGACGGCGTCGAGCCGCTCGACCAGCGCGCGGCCGTTGCGGTAGCGCGCGACGGGGTCGGCGAAGCGCGGGTCGGCCTCGAGCTCGCCCAGCTCGAGCGCCCGGCACAGGTTCGGCCAGTAACGCTGCGACTCGACCATCACCAGCATGAGCCAGCGCGCGTCTGCGGTCGGGTACGAGTTCCAGAGAGCGTTGCGCGGCGCGCGGCGGTCGTGCATCGGCGGGCTCTGGCCCGTGGCGAGCACGTTCGACATGTCGTTGCCCAGGATGTAGAGGCCGATCTGCAGCAGCGACACCTCGATCGCCTGGCCAAGGCCCGTGCGGTCGCGCACGCGCAGTGCGGCCAGGATGCCGGCGACGAGCGACATGCCGGCGGCGTGGTCGCCAACGCCGGGCCGCAGGAAGGCGGGGATCGCGTCGGGCGCGCGGAACATGTCCATCATGCCGGTGCGCGCCCAGTAGGCGGTGTAGTCGAACGCGGGCGCGTCGGCTTCGTCGCCGCGCACGCCGTAGCCGTTCAGGGTGGCGTGGATCAGCGCGGGCTGCTGCGCGCGCAGGGTGTCGGGATCGAGCCCGTACTTGCGCTGCCGGCCGGGCAAGAGGTTCGTGAGCACCACGTCCGCGCGCGCGATCACGCGCCGGAGGGCGTCGCGGGCCTCGGGCCGGCCGAGGTCGAGCGCCAGCGAGCGCTTGCCGCGGTTGTCCATCTCGAAGGGCGGGCCGCCGTCGAAGTCGGACTTGTAGCCGCCCATATGGGGCTTGGTGTGGCGGTAGATCTCGCCCTCGGGGACCTCGACCTTGATCACCTCCGCGCCCAGGTCGGCCAGGAGCGCCCCGCCCGAGGGCGCGGCGACGAAGCTGGCGATCTCGACGACCCGGATTCCTTCGAGGGGGGCTGCCATATGAGCGGATCTTACCCTGTGCTATAAGGCGGCCCATGGCCAAGAAGGGCGCACGCGAGAAGATCAAGCTCGAGTCGAGCGCGGGGACCGGGTTCTTCTACACCAGCCGGAAGAACAAGCAGAACACCCCCGACAAGCTCGAGGTGAAGAAGTACGACCCGATCGTGCGCAAGCACGTCGTGTTCAAGGAAGCCAAGCTCAAGTAGCTCCCTGCTCGCGCCGGGCCGGATCCGACTGGATCAGGAACATCGCGCCGGGCACGAAGACCAGCGCGAGCGGCACCAGGAACAGCCTCGCCTCGGCCATGACCGAGGCGAACGCGTGGATCACCAGCCACACCGGGACGATGCTCCACGCGAAGACCCGCAGGGCCGGCGGCCAGTCGCGATAGCCGACGAGCGCGAGGACGGGGACGATCCCGAGGACCTCGAACAGGTCCACCCAGGTGATCCACGAGGACAGGTTGTACACGAGCAGCGGCAGCCCCGGATGCTGGTCGTGCGGGATCACGAGAGTCTGCGGCGGATAAGCGAGCCGCAGCGCGACGAACACGGCGGCGAAGACCGCGAGCGCGGCCGAGACGAGGAGCGCCTCGCGCGCTTCGAGCCAGAAGCTCCCGTCGCGCGCGCGGCTCCGAGCGAGGAAGTGCGCGAGCAGCGCGAACGGAATCAGTCCGGACGTCTCACGGTTCAGGGCGGCGGCCGCCATCAGCGGCACGATGAGCACATATCGCTCGCGCAGGATACAGAGCGCCGCGAGCAGGTAGAAGGAGACGTCGAGATAGGTATCGAAGCGCAGGTCGGCGGCCTGGTGGCTGTAGCTCATGCCCCAGGCCAGCAGCGAGAGCGCCACGAACCCGATCCGGGTCGACAGCCCGAGCGCGCGGTAGTAGAGGAACGCGAGCACGAAGAGGAGCGTGTCCTCCGCGACCCGCAGCAGGATGAACGACACATAGGTGTGACGCGGGACGCCCAGCGCCGCGGCGCCTTCCACGAGCGCGTTCACGGTGTAGGCCGTGAGGACGCGGTACTGCACCGGATCGCCGCCCGCGCCGGCGAGGAGCGCGTGCACCCGGGTGATCTGCTCGCCGCCTTCCTCGAGATAGGCCCTGCCGAGGGTGACGACGTGCTCGTAGGTCGTGAAGAGTCCGAACAGGAGCGCCGACGTGACGACGAGGGCCCATAGACGCCGGTCCACGCGCGCAGGCTAGCACGGAGGGGTAACATGGCCGAGATGGACTTCGCAGCCGACGCGGACTACGCGAGCATCACGGCCGAGGCGGGCAAGCTCGCCGAGCGCTTCGACGACGACTACTGGTTGGAGCACGACGAGAAGAAGCTCTTCCCCTGGGAGTTCTACAACGCCTTCGCCGAGGCCGGCTGGGTGGGCGTCGTCATCCCCGAGAAGTACGGCGGGGCGGGCCTCGGGGTGATGCACGCGGGGGCGCTCCTGCGCGCGGTCGCGGGCAGTGCGGGCGCGATGAACGCCGCCTCGACCATGCACCTGTCCATCTTCGGCATGGGGCCGGTGATCCACCACGGCTCCGAGGCGATGAAAGAGAAGTACCTGCCGCCCACGGCGACCGGGAAGCTGCACGTGTCGTTCGGCGTGACCGAGGACGACGCCGGCACCGACACCTCGCGCATCCGCACGTTCGCGCGGCGCGACGGCGACCGCTGGATCGTGAACGGCAAGAAGGTCTGGAACACCAAGGCGCAGCAGGCGCAGAAGATCCTGTTGCTCGCGCGCACCACGCCGCGCGAGGAGTGCGCGCGCCGGATGGACGGCATGACCCTGTTCCTCGCCGACCTCGACCCGGCGCACGTCGAGATCCGCGAGATCAACAAGCTCGGCCGCAACGCCGTGAACTCGAACGAGGTGTTCATCCGCGACCTGCCCGTCTCGAACGAGGACGTGGTCGGCGAGGTGGGGCGCGGCTTCTACTGCCTCCTCGACGGGATCAACCCGGAGCGGATCGTGATCTCGGCCGAGGCGGTCGGGATCGGCTTCCGGGCGCTCGAGCGGGCGGTCGCGTACGCGCGCGAGCGAATCGTCTTCGACCGGCCGATCGGCCAGAACCAGGCGATCGCGCATCCGCTGGCGGATTCGTACAGCGAGCTGATCGCAGCCGAGCTCCTCTGGCAGAAGGCCGCCTGGACCTACGACCGCGGCGAGCCGGCCGGTCCGCTCGCGAACATGGCCAAGGTCCGCTGCGCCGACGCCTCGTTCCGCGCCTGCGACCGCGCGCTGCAGACCCTGGGCGGGTTCGGCTACGCACGCGAGTTTCACGTCGAGCGCTACTGGCGCGAGGCGAGGCTGATGCGGCTCGCCCCGATCTCGCAGGAGATGGCGCTGAACTTCGTGGCGGAGCACGTGCTGGCCCTGCCGCGGTCCTACTGACGGGCGCAACCCAGCGTTGCAGCGAGGCGGTTCGCTTGAACTTGCCCAGGGCCGCCAGTAACCTGCGCGCCGGCATCGCGGGGGCAGGGGGACCGTTCCTCGGCTGCCTCCCGGGTGAAAGGAATCGGCTGAGATGACGCCCCTCTCCGACGCTGCGCGCACGGCGGCGCGGCGCGCCGGACGCGGCGCTGCGGCGCTCGCGCTCGCGGCGTGGGCGTTGATCGCGATCGGGGCGCTGGTGCGCGCTCACGGCGCGGGGCTCTCGTGCCCGGACTGGCCGCTCTGCCACGGCCAGGTCGTCCCGGACTTCGACGCGAAGATCGCCCTCGAGTGGGGGCACCGCGCGATCGCCGGAGCCCTCTCGCTCGGCGTGGCCGCGCTCGCCGCTGCTGTGCTCGGCCGGCGCGAGCTGCGCGCGCGCTTCGCGGCGCCGCTGCTCGTCGTGGTCGGCCTGCTCGGCGCGCAGGTGGTTCTCGGCGGGCTCACGGTCCTGCTCGGGCTCGCGCCTTGGACCGTGACGGCTCACCTCCTGGTCGGGAACTCGTTCGCGCTCGGGCTCGCCTGGCTGTCGCGCGACCTCCTGGACGCTTCGGCGGACGAGCCGGTCGGTCGGCCGGCGCTCGGCGCGCGGCAACGCAAAGCCGTGTTCGCCGCGGCGGGACTCGTCGTGTTGCAGCTCGCGCTGGGCGGCCTCGTCTCGAGCCACTACGCGGGGCTCGCTTGCGCGACGTTCCCGCTTTGCAACGGCGACTCGCTGGCGCCGACGTTTGCCGGCCCCGTCGGCTTGCACGTGCTGCATCGCTTGAACGGGTACGTGCTCGCGGTCGCGGTCGCGGTGGTCGCGCTGTCGCTGCGCGACGCGGGTCGGGCCGGGCGGCTCGCGCAGCTCGCGTTCGCCCTGGTCATGATCCAGATCGGTGTCGGCGCGGCGAACGTGCTCCTGCGCGTCCCCGTCGAGATCACCGCGCTGCACTCCG
Source organism: uncultured delta proteobacterium (assembly GCA_963707945.1). Lineage (GTDB taxonomy): Bacteria > Myxococcota_A > UBA9160 > SZUA-336 > SZUA-336 > VGRW01. The sequence continues at coordinate 1,795,836 of CAVPRM010000002.1, read as the reverse complement.
CGCTCGCGGCGGGCATCGCGCTGACGACGGGCCTCGTGGTTCGCGAGGCGCGCCGGGCCGGGCGTGCGGTCACGGGTCAGGGCTCGCCGGCGCGCGCGCACGCGCTCGGAGGCGTGCGGTGAATGCGTACCTGGCGCTGACCAAGCCGCGGCTGCTGCCGCTCGTGCTGTTCTCGGGGCTGCCCGCGCTGGTGATGGCCGAAGGGCGCTGGCCGTCGCTTCGACTCGCGGCCTGGACCTTGTTCGGGACGGCGCTCGCCGCCGGCGCCGCGAACGCGCTGAACAGCTACCTGGAGCGCGAGCGCGACGCGCGCATGGCGCGCACCGCGACGCGGCCGCTGCCCGCGGGCACGCTCTCGCCGGCGCGCGCGCTCTGGCTCGGGCTGGTGCTGTCGGTGCTGGGCACCGGCATCCTGTGGCTCGCCGCGGGTCCCGCGCCGGCCGGCATCGCGCTCGCCGCGATCCTCTTCTACGTGTTCGTGTACACGCTCTGGCTCAAGCCGCGCACGCCGTTCGCGGTGATCGCCGGCGGTGTGTCGGGCGCGATCGCGCCGCTCATCGCCGACGCAGCCGCCGACGGACACGTCTCGGCCGCGGGCTGGCTCCTGTTCGCGATCATCTTCCTGTGGCAGCCGCCGCACTTCTACGCGATCGCGATGAACCACCGCGCCGACTACGCGCGCGCCGGCTTCCCGATGCTGTTCGACCGGATCGGCGACACCGCGACGTGTCGGCGCAGCCTCGTCTGGATCGCGAGCCTGCTGCCCGTGACGCTCGCGCCGGTCTGGCTCGGTATGCTCGGGCTGGGCTACGGCGCCGTGACCACGGCGCTCTGGGTGTGGTTCTTCGCGCAGGCGGTAGCGCTGCTGCGCCGCCAGGACGGCGAGACGGCGCGGCGCACCTTCCGCGTCTCGCTCGTCTACCTGATGGGGACGTTCGCCGCGATGCTCGTCGATCTCGTGGTCCGGAGCGCCGCTTGAGGCGCGCGCTCGCGGCGCTGTGCGCGGCCGCGTTCCTCGCCGGGTGCGGCGACTCGCAGAAGGAAGCTCCGCCGCCGGTGCCCCAGCCGACGCCGCCGTCGGCTCCCGCGCCCACGCCAGCGACTCCGCCCGCATCCGTCGTTCCCAGCGGGAACCTGCGCGGCGACGCGCAGAGCGGCGCGCGCATCTACGCGCAGTACTGCGCGAGCTGTCACGGCCCCACCGGTCACGGCGACGGGCCCGTCGCGGGCACCTTGAATCCGAAGCCCGCGAACCACTCGGACCACGTGTTCATGGCGTCGCTCAGCGATCAGCACCTGTACCAGGTGATCTCGAAGGGCGGCGCGTCGGTCGGGAAGTCGCCGATGATGGCGCCGTGGGGTGGGGTCATCAACGAGCAGGGCATCAAGGACCTGATCGCTTTCCTCCGCAGGCTGTCGAGCAGCTGACTCAGGCCGCCAGCGACGTCCGGCGGAACTCCTGGGGCGAGAGTCCCGTCCAGCTCCGGAACGCGCGCGTGAAGTTGCCCGCGTCGGTGTAGCCGAGCGCGCCCGCGATCTCGATTACCTTCACGGCGGGGTCGGCCAGCATGCGCAGCGCGGCGTCGCGCCGGACCTGCTGGAGAAGGTCGCGGAAGCTGACCCGAGCCTCGAAGAGGCGGCGCTGGAACGAGCGCAGGCTCGAGCCCGCGGCCTCGGCCGCAGTCGCGGCGTCGACGTTGCCGAGAGGCAGGAGCGCTTCGATCGCCTGTCGCAGTGAAGTCGCGCCGTCCGGCGAAGGAAGCTCGCCGCCGCTCGGCGCAGGAAGTGCTACGCCGCGCGGGATGCGCAGGGCGAGCACGTGCTTCGGGAACACGATCGCATTCGAGGGGCCGAAGTGTGTCGAGCGCTCGGCCAGCGCGGCCAGCTGCTCGGCGTGGGCGGGAGCGGGGCCATCGAGGTGGAGCTCCGCCGGCCGCCAGCCCGCGCCCGCGCCCAGGCGCAGCAGGCCGAGCAGGATCGACAGCGCGAAGTCGCGCGTCTGTACGCGGCCGCGCACGAGTGATGCGGCGAGCCGGTGGTGCAGCCAGACGTCGTCGCCGCGAAACGCGATCGAGAAGCGCTGCCCGGTGTTGAAGCGCGATCCGTGCCGCACGATGAGACCGAGAGCCTCATGCACCGTCCCCGCAGTTCTCACGAGGGCGCCGAACTCGATCGCCTCGACGCGCGTGCGTCCACCCAGCTGCAGGCCCAGATCCGAGCCGCACTCGTTCGCCGCAGCTTCGAACGCGCGCCCGCCCTCGGAGAGCGGCAGAAGCCTGTCCGCCGCCTGCAGCACGGCGAACGCCCTGCCGAACACCCGCGCCGGACGCAGACCGGTCCGTTCGACGTAGCTCAACAGCGGGCGGAGCGCGCTGGCTCTAAAGAGGGGGACGGGCTGCATCTCGAGGCTCCATGCTAGCAGCGTCGCTGGCGGAAATTGACAGGCCGCTCGCTGCAGAGCGTGTGAAGATCTCCGCTGGTTCCACGCGGGAGGTTGCATCCGTGAAGTTCGTCAAGATCTCAGCCGGCTTCGTCACGGTGTGCGTCCTCTGGTCCGCCGAGGCTCGGGCGCAGCAGACGAATCCGATCGGCTCGCCTGGCGCCTCCGCTCCCATCGACGGGAAACAGCTTCCGCCACCGGACCCGAAGTTCGGCGGCGTGATCAAGGAGGATGCGCTGCAGTCGAAGCCGTGGTGGGCGCCGCGGGTCGTGCCGCCGAAGGGTGCGCCGAACGTCCTGCTCATCATCACCGACGACGCCGGCTTCGGGGTCCCCAGCACTTTCGGCGGCGTGATTCCGACGCCTGCGATGGACCGCCTCGCGCAGCAGGGGCTGCGCTACAACCGAATGTTCTCCACCGCGCTGTGCTCGCCGACGCGCGCGGCGCTGATCACCGGGCGCAATCATCACTCCGCCGGCTTCGGCGTCATCTCCGAGCAGGCGACGGGCTTCCCCGGCTACAACAGCATCATCGCCAAGGACAAGGCGACCATCGGCCGGATCCTGCTCGAGAACGGCTACAGCACCGCCTGGTTCGGCAAGGACCACAACACGCCGGCGTTCGCCGCGAGCCAGTCGGGCCCGTTCGATCAGTGGCCGACGGGAATGGGCTTCGAGTACTTCTACGGCTTCGTCGGCGGCGACGCCAACCAGTGGGAGCCGAACCTCTTCCGCAACACGACACAGATCTATCCGTTCCTCGGCAAGCCGCCCGGAACGTGGAACCTGGTCACCGCGATGGCGGACGATGCGATCGACTGGATGACCCGGCTGCATCAGATCGATCCGAGCAAGCCGTTCTTGATCAAGTACGCGCCGGGCGCCACGCACGCGCCGCACCACCCGACCAAGGAGTGGGTGGACAAGATTCACGCGATGCACCTGTTCGACGATGGCTGGAACAAGCTGCGCGAGCGGATCTTCGAGAACCAGAAGCGGCTCGGCGTCATCCCGAAGGACGCGAAGCTCTCGCCCTGGCCGAAGGAGATGCTCAAGGACTGGGACCAGCTGTCGGACGACGAGAAGAAGCTCTACATCCGTCAGGTCGAGGTCTTCGCCGCCTACGCCGCATACAGTGACAGCGAGATCGGGCGCGTGATCCAGGCCGTCGACGACATCGGGCAGCTCGACAACACGCTGATCATCTACATCAACGGCGACAACGGCACGAGCGCCGAGGGCGGGCCGCTCGGCACGCCGAACGAGGTCGCGTTCTTCAACGGCATCAGCGTGCCCGTCGACGTGCAGATGAAGTTCTACGACGTCTGGGGCACCGAGCAGACGTACAACCACATGTCCGCCGGCTGGTCGTGGGCCTTCGACACGCCGTTCTCGTGGTTCAAGCAGAACGCCTCGCAGCTCGGCGGCACGAACCAGAACATGGTCGTGTCGTGGCCGGCGCGCATTCGCGACAAGGGTGGCCTGCGCGAGCAGTTCGTGCACGTCATCGACGTCGTGCCGACGATCCTCGAGGCTGCGGGCATCCGCGCGCCCGAGCTCGTCGACGGCATCAAGCAGGCGCCGATCGAAGGCACGAGCTTCGCGTACACATTCGACGGGAAGAACGCCAAGGTGCCGTCGCACCACCAGACCCAGTACTTCGAGATGATGGGCCAGTGGGCGCTGTACCACGACGGCTGGTTCCTCAGCACGAAGGTCAATCGCGCGCCTTGGGAAGCGTTCGGTGCGGCCAATCCGGATCCGCTCAACAACCAGGTGCTCGAGCTCTACGATCTGAACAAGGACTTCAGCCAGAGCGAGAACGTCGCCGCCGCGAATCCGCGGAAGGTCGCGGAGCTGAAGAAGCTGTTCATCGCGGAGGCCAAGAAGTACCAGGTCTTCCCGATGGACGCGTCGGTGGCCGCTCGGGTCATCGCGCCGCGCCCGAACATCACCGCCGGGCGCAGGGAGTTCGTCTACACCCGTCCGATGGTGGGACTGCCGCAAGGCGATTCGCCGCTGCTGCTCGACACCTCGTACACGATCACGGCCGACCTCGACGTGCCGCAGGGCGGCGCCGAAGGCATGATCCTGACCTCGGGCGGGCGCTTCGCCGGCTACGGCTTCTACCTGCTCAAAAGCAAGCCGGTGTTCTTGTGGAATCTAGTCGACCTCGAGCGCGTGAAGTGGGAGGGGGCCGAGGCGCTGACGCCGGGGCCGCACAAGGTCGAGTTCGACTTCAAGTACGACGGGATCGGCGTCGGGACGCTCGAGTTCAACAGCTTCACCGGCCTCGCGCAGCCGGGCACCGGAACGCTGAAGGTGGACGGCGTGGAGGTCGCGACGAAGCGGATGGAGCGCACGCTGCCGATGATCCTGCAGTGGGACGAGAGCTTCGACATCGGCTCCGACACCCTCACGGGCGTGAACGACGCGGACTACCAGCCGCCGTTCCCGCTGACCGCCAAGTTCAACAAGCTGACGATCAAGGTCGACCGCCCACAGCTCTCGCCGGACGACATCAAGCGGCTCAAGGCGGCGATGCTGGAGAAGGCGAAGGCTGACTGACCCGAAGGAGTCGCCATGGGCGAAGATCCGAAAGCACTTCTGATCTCCGCGCGGTCGCTCGTACAGCTCGCAGCAGGGATCGAGGTGGTCACGGGCATGACACTGATTCTCGCGCCGTCGCTCTTCGCCGCTCTCTTGCTCGGCGGAGAGCTCGACGCGGCCGGCAGCGGGCTGGCGCGGCTCGGCGGCTTCTCCTTGCTGTCGCTCGTTTGGGCGGTGTGGCCGCGCGAGCCAGCGGTGAGGGGCTCCGCCGTGCAGGCGATGTCGGCGTTCAGCGCGCTGTGCGCGCTGTATCTGCTCCAACACGGACTGCGCAGTGCCGAAGTCGGCGTGGTACCGTGGCCCGCGGTGACGGCGCACGGTGTTCTGGCCGTGCTGCTGACCCTGCGCTCGACTAGAGGAGGATCTCCATGAGGTCGCTTGCTTTGCCTTGCTCCGTGCTCGCAGCGTTCGCACTAGTGCTGGGCGCCGGTTCGGCGCGCGCGCAGAGTCCGAACCCCGAGCGCAACGCCTACTTCGGCGAGGAGCACATCCACACCAGCTGGTCGGTCGATGCCTGGGTCATGGGCAACCGCATCACCGGCCCGGACGAAGCATACAAGTACGCCCAGGGCGAGACGATCAAGCACCCGCTCGGCTACGACATCAAGATCGACACGCCGCTCGACTTCATGGGCGTGACCGATCACTCGGAGTATGTCGGCGTTACCAAGCAGGCCAACACGCCGGGCTCCTACGTGAGCAAGCTGCCCGAGGCGCAGCCGCTCATTCTGAAGGACCCGAACGACCAGGCAGACGTCCAGAAGGTTTTCTCGTATCTGCTCAAGCTCAACGCAGGCGCACCGGTGAAGGCGCTCATGGACCCGAAGATCACTTCCACCGTGTGGAAGGAGAACGTCAAGATCGCCGACGAGAACAACCATCCCGGCAAGTTCACCGCGTTCTGCTCGTACGAGTGGACGTCGATGCCGGGCAACCGCAACCTGCACCGCAACGTCTTCTTCCGAGCCTGCGACAAGGTCCCGGACTATCCGTTCAGCTCGCTCGACTCCAATCGCCCAACGGAGCTGTGGAACTGGATGGACGCGCAGCGCAAGGCCGGCAACGAGCTGCTCGCGATCTCGCACAACGCCAACGTCAGCGACGGCTGGATGTACCCGGTCGACGTCGACAACACCACCGGGCGGCCGATCGACGCCGCCTGGGCGGCCGCGCGCGACCGCAACGAGCGCCTGGTCGAGATCAAGCAGGGCAAGGGTCAATCGGAGACGCATCCCTTGCTGTCGCCCAACGACGAGTTCGCCAGCTACGAGCTGTATCAGGCTCTGCTGGGCCTTCCGGCCAACGTCGGCCGCATCGACCACATCGCGGGCAGCTTCGCGCGCCAGGCGTACAAAGACGGCATCACCCTGCAGGACGTGCGCGGCTACAACCCGTACAAGTTCGGCATGGCCGCCGGCTCCGACTCGCACAACACCGGCAGTCCGTACCGTCAGGACAACTTCTACGGCCTGCACGCGGACGCCGACGCGACGGTCGAGCGACGCTTTGCCGGCGTACTGATTGGCGGCACGATGGACGTGCGGCTGGAGAACCCTGGCGGGCTGACCGGCGTGTGGGCCGAGGAGAACACGCGGGCTTCGCTGTTCGACGCGATGTACCGCAAGGAAACGTTCGGCGTCAGCGGTCCGCACATCAAGGTGCGCTTCTTCGGCGGCTGGGGCTACGGCAGCGACATCCTGAACGCCAGCGACTGGGTGAAGCAGTCCTACGCCGGCGGCGTGCCGATGGGCGCGGATCTGCCGCCGATGCCTTCGGGCGGCAAGGGCACGGCGCCGCGCTTCGTCGTCTGGGCAGTGAAGGATCCGACCTCCGCCAGTCTCGACCGCATCCAGGTCATCAAGGGCTGGACGCAGAACGGCCAGAGCTTCGAGAAGATCTTCGACGTCGCGTGGTCTGGGGACCGCAAGCCCGACAAGTGGACCGGCCGGGTGCCGGCGATCCAGAGCACGGTGGACCTCGCGACGGCCACGTACACCAACAGCAGCGCCAGCGCGACGGAGCTCAAGACGGTTTGGACCGACCCCGAGTTCGATCCGAGCCTGCACGCGTTCTACTACGCCCGGGTGCTCGAGATCCCGACGCCGCGCTGGACGCTCATTCAGGCCGTGAAGTCCGGGCTGACGCCGCCCGACGTGGTTCCGCTCACGGGGCAGGAACGCGCCTGGAGCTCGCCGATCTGGTACACGCCATCGGCCGAGGCGCGCAAGAACGCTCCGACGGGCACGAGCGTCACCGAGCTGAAGAAGAAGGGGGCCAGCGCCCTGAGTGACGCGCAGCTGAAGGCGCTGGTCGTCGGCAAGGCCTTCTGGCTGCGGAACGACGTGACCGGAGAACAGTTCAGCCAGAACTTCACGGCCGAGGGTCAGACGATCGTGTTCCGACTCGGTGCGAACGCCGTCATGCCGAGCCGCTACGGAAACGTCGAGGGCAGCGGCTACAAGGGAACGACCAGCGCCTACAATATCGAGGGCGGCAAGCTCGTCACCCTCGTCTCGCAGCAGCCATACGCGCTGACCTTCTACAAGCTCGGCGATACCTACTATGCCGCGCGCAGCGACGAGTTCGGCTACGCCAACTACGAGATCATTCCGGCGCCGCAGATAGCGGCGAACCCGCTGATTGCGATGTCGAACCAGTTCTCGCTCGAGCTGGGGCTGACGGACGAGCAGAAGAAGCAGATCGTTCCGCTCTTCAAGCAGGAGCTGCAGCAGCTGGGGGCGCTGAAGAAGAACGCCTCCCTCGGCGCCGTGGAGAAGGTGGAAGCGTTGCGGAAGCTCGGCGTCTCCTTCGACGAGAAGATCTCGCCGCTGCTCAACCCGGACCAGCAGCAGAAGTTCCAGGCCATGCGCGAGGAGATGCGGCGGAAGATGATCGAGGAGATGGCCGAGAAGGCGCTGAAGAAGGTCGAATCGGAACTGTAAGCTCCTGCCAGCACCATGAGACGCCTCCTCCGCGAGCCGCTGCTCCACTTCCTGCTGCTCGGCGCCGTGATCTTCGGCTTCCACCACTGGGCGAGCCGCGGCTCGAGCGGCGTCGAGCCCTCGCACCAGATCCAACTCACGTTCGACGACCTGTCGCAGCTCGAGGTCTACTTCGAGTCGCAGTGGCGCCGGCCGCCCACGCCCGAGGAGCTCGATCGGATGGTCGAGGACAAGATCCAGGAGGAGGTGCTGTACCGCGAGGCGCTCGCGATGGGCCTCGACAAGGACGACACGATCGTCCGGCGGCGGATGGCGCAGAAGATGCAGTTCCTCGCCGAGGATGTAGCGGCGGCGCGAGAGCCCACCAGCGACGAGCTGCGCGCGTGGTTCGAGAAGAACGGCGACAAGTTCGCGCTGCCGAGCCGCGTGAGCTTCCGGCACGTCTACTTCGGCTCGGACCGGCGCGGCGCGCGCGCGCACGACGATGCGGTGGCGGCGCTCGAGAAGCTCGCCGGCCAGCCGCAGGACGCGAAGCTCGCCGCCGCACTCGCGGACCCGTTCATGTTCCAGGACTACTACGCCGACCGGACCTCCAGTGAGCTGGCGAAGGAGTTCGGGCCGCCGTTCGCGGTCGCGGTCGAGAAGCTCGCGCCGGGCTCCTGGCAGGGGCCGATCGAGTCCGGCTACGGCTGGCACCTGGTCTTCGTCGACACCGTGGTTCCCGGGCGCGTGCCCGCGTTCGAGGAGGTCGAGTCCGACGTGAAGACGGCGTGGCTCGGCGAGCAGAAGGAACGCGCCCGCGAGGACGCGTACAAGGCGATGCGCGCGAAGTACACGGTGCTCCTGCCCGCTCCGCCTGCCGAGGGAGCGGCGAGTGCGGCGCCCCCGCGGAAACCCGTCGTCCAGGACTCCGCCAACGAGGTGCCGCCACTGTGAGCCGGCTCTTCATGGTGTTGCTCGCACTGCTCGTCACCTCCGCGGCGCGGGCGCACGAGTCGCGCCCCGCATATCTCGAGCTGAAGGAGACGGCGCCCGGGCAGTTCGATCTCCTGTGGCGCACGCCGGTGCTCGCGGGCATGCGGCTGCCGATCGCGCTGCAGATCCCGGACGACGTGCGCAACGTGAAGCCGCCCGACGTGCAGGAGCTCGCCGACTCGCTCGTCGAGCGGCGCTGGCTCGATGCCGGTCCGACCGGCCTCGCGGGCAAGCGCATCGACTTCGCGGGCCTGCAGCTCACGATCACCGACGTCCTCGTGCGGGTGAAGATGCTCGACGGCCGGACCTGGACGACGATCGCGCGCGGCTCGCAGCCGTGGGTCGAGATCGCGGCGGCTCAGTCCTGGTTGGAGGTCGCGGAGACGTACGTCGTGCAGGGGCTCCGGCACATCCTGTTCGGCGCCGACCACCTGTTGTTCGTGCTGGGGCTGCTGCTGATCGTCGCGGATCGCTGGATGCTCTTGAAGACGGTGACCGCCTTCACGCTCGCGCACAGCATCACGCTCGCGATCGCGACCCTCGGCTACGCGGAGGTGCCGCTCTCGCCGCTGAACGCGGCGATCGCCCTCAGCATCCTTTTCCTCGGACCGGAGATCGTGCGCGTGTGGCGCGGCGAGACGAGCTTCACGATTCGCCATCCCTGGGTCGTGGCGCTCGCGTTTGGACTCCTGCACGGGTTCGGCTTCGCGACGGCGCTCACTGAGGCCGGTCTGCCGCGCAGCGACCTGCCGCTCGCGCTGGTCAGTTTCAACATCGGCGTCGAGCTCGGACAGGTCGGCTTCGTCGCGCTGATCCTCGGGCTCGAGCGCTCGTTCCGGGTGCTCGAGGTGCGCTGGCCGCGCTGGGTCGAGGCGCTGCCGGGCTACGCCGTCGGATCGCTCGGCGCGTTCTGGACGATCCAGCGGGTGGCGCTGCTGCTCGGCGCGCTCGCGCTGGCGCTCGTCCTGCCCGGGCGACGCTTCGGCGCACGCGCAGGCCGGGCAGGCCGTCGGGTTCGCGACGGGCTTCGCGCATCCGATCTCGGGGCTCGACCACGTGCTCGCGATGGTTGCCGTAGGCCTGTGGGGCGCGCAGCTCGGCGCGCCCGCGATCTGGGTTCTGCCGGTCGCGTTCCCGCTCGTGATGGCGTTCGGGGGAATGCTTGGACTGCTCGGTGTGCCGCTGCCCGGGATCGAGTACGGGATCGCCGCGTCGGCCGTTCTGCTGGGCGCCGCGGTCGCTGTTCGAGCTGCGCCCGCCGCTCGTCGTGGCGGCGCTGCTCGTAGGCGTCTTCGCCATCTTCCACGGCCACGCGCACGGCACGGAGCTGCCCGCGGGCCAGAGCGCGCTCCTCTACAGCGTGGGCTTCGTCGTCGCGACGGGCTGTCTGCACGCGCTCGGGATCGGGATCGGCACGATCCACCGCTTCACCTGGGGCCGAACACTCTTGCGTGTCGCCGGCGCCGGCGTGGCGAGCGGCGGCGTGTTCTTTCTCTGGAAGGCGGTCGGGTGAGCCGGCGGCTCGCGATCGTCCTCGCCTGCGTCCTCCTGCCGCTCCGCGCGGACGCGCACCTGAACTCGACCGGGATGGGCCCGCTGTACGACGGCGCCGCCCACTTCCTCACCAGCCCGGGCGACCTTCTCTCCGCGCTCGCGCTCGCCGGGTTCGCGGGTGTGCGGGGCGCCGCGCACGCGCGCCGCGCGATGTTCGTCCTGCCCGGTGCATGGCTGCTCGCCGCGCTCGGCGGCTCGGCGGTGCCGATCGTAGCTGAGCCCGCCGTCGTGCCGGCCGTCTGGCTGCTCGCGCTGGGCGGGCTCGTCGCGCTCGATGCGAAGATCTCGCCGCGCGGAGTCGCCGCTCTCGCCGCGGCGCTCGGTCTCTACCACGGGTTCCTGAACGGGACCGGCCTCGGCCCGTCGCTGGTCTCTTTCACCGCGCTCGCGGGACTCGCCGCCGCGGTGTTCGCGCTCGTGGCGCTCGTCTCGGCCTCGGTCGTCGCGATCCGCGCGGACTGGGGACGGATCGCGGTGCGCGTCGCGGGGAGCTGGATCGCGGCGAGCGGACTGCTCTGGCTAGGCTGGGCCGCGCGCGCGCACTGAAGCGAGGTCCGTGACGCGGCGCGATCAACTGGGCAGGATGCGCGTTCAGCGCCGAGCGGCTGCCACCGATTCCGTGGCATGCGTTGGAGCGCGCTCTTGTTCCTGCTTCTCACGGGCGTCCAGACGAATGCCCAGACGCAGACGAGCGTGATCGGGTACGTCCAGGACGACCGGTTCCATCCGCTGCTGGTCGTGGAGGCGGCGCAGATCGGACCCTACGACGCGCGGAAGACGAGTCTCCTCGGCGTGCTGCGCAACGCCTTCGAGGAGACCGGCGCCGAGTTCCCGATCCAGCGGGACGTCGAGAAGCCGGGACCCGACGGCGAGCCGGCCCGCTACGGCCTCGTTCCCGGACGCTCGGACGAGGCGGCGTTCTTCGAGCTGAACCGCGGCCGCAATCCTCGCCGTGTATCCCGCCCTACGCCGGAGCTGACGCAGAGCTTCCTCCGCTACTTCGCGCCGGACGAATCGGAAGAGACCGAGCTCCGGATGCTCTACGTCACCGACCTCGACTCCGACGGCAAGAAGGAGCTCTGGATGTCGTACCGCTCGCTGGGCGGCAAGATCGGCCGGATGGTGTGGGAGCAGCGAGCCAGCAAGGGCGAGTGGATCGAGCTCGCCCATCACTGCTACGCGTATGATTGAGCACCGGGTACCGCGCGCCCGCGCAGGGCGATGAGCGAGAGCGCCGCCGGAACCAGCGACGCGTAGCACACTGCGGCCGCGAGCAGGGTCGTTCGGATCCCGAAGGCCATGCTCAGCATGACCGCGAGCACGGAGGCCAGCACGCCGGCTGCCCCGTTGATGCCCCAGAACCACGGCGTCGGCTCCGGATCCACCGCCTCCACGAGCTTCATCCCGGTCGGGAAGGCGAAGCCGAGCAGGAAGCCGAGCGGGAGGATGAAGCCGAGGGAGACGAGGATTCGAACGGAGAGCTCGCGGCCCGTGGTCGCCTGGAAGACTCCGGCCAGCCACTCCTGCAGGCCGAGGAGATAGCCGACGGTGACGACACCCCAGATCGCGATCGCGCGCGGGCTCGCGATCGCGAATCGGTCCGAAGCGAGACTCCCGAGTCCCGTCGCCAGGATCAGGCTGAAGAGACAGACGGCCAGTGAGTAGGTCGGGTGCCCGAGATAGACGCTGAAGTACTGCAGCAGCGCGATCTCCGCGAGCATGAAGCCCATCCCGATGAGCGAGAAGTACGCGCTCCCGACCGCGATCAGGGGAACGGATCGGCTCCGGATCGCTCCTCGGAGCGGAACCAGGACGGTGCCGATCACGGCGGCCACCGAGATGACGAGGATGATCGCCAGCGCGATCGACGCCTGCAGATTGCCCTCGACCACGCCGCTCCGCGTGTCGCCGGCCAGCCTTCGCCGCACGGCCTCCGGAATGCTGCGGAAGCGGAGCAGATTGAAGAAGAAGGGTCGGTCGTCGGTCGGCACCGTGAGATCGAGGAGGGAGCTGCCGCCGACTTCGTCGAGCGCCGCGATGTCCTTGCTGCGGAGCATCCGTCCGAGTAGGTCGGATTCGGCGGGGTGATCCGGTGCGAGCAAGACCTCGAATCCGAGGCGCTTCACCTCGGCGTTCAGCACCAGGAGCTGCCCGGGGCTGAACGGCCGCTTGGACAAGACCAGCGTCGCGAGGTTCTGAGCCCGCGCCACGAAGATGTAGGGGCGCGCGTCCGGCGCACCCATGTCCAGGATCGCTGCCGACGCCAGCGCGACCATTCGGCCCGCTTCGTCGACGTCGTGCGGGTTGTACCAGCGGCTCACGGTGATGACGCCGTCGGGGTTCAACGTGCGGAGGAACGCTCTCCAGCCCTCCAGCGTGTACAGACCGTTCTCACTCAACGTGAAGGCGCCCGCGCCGGTCGCCGCCCAGGTGTCGATCATGCTCATCTGGATCAGGTCGAACTTCTGCGGCGTGCTCGCGAACCAGCTGCGCGCGTCGTCGACGAAGAAGCGGACGTTGGGCAGCGCGGTCAGATTCGAGAAGCTCTTGTACGGCTCGTGTGTGTGCAGATCGATGAAGATCGGGTTGAGCTCGACCCCGACGATCTCGCTCACGCCGAAGAGGTGCGCTGCCAGGACGTCCCGCCCGCCGCCGACGCCGATGATCGCGGCCTTGCGAATCCCCGGCAGGCTGTACGCCAGGTTCACCAGGTCGTACCGCAGGAACTCGATCGAGTCGCGCGTGCCGTCGTAGTGGAACATCTGCGTGCCCGCGGCGCCGTCGATGGTCAGCCGCACCGACGCGGCCGTCATCTCGGGCGGCAGCGTCGGAGAGAAGCTCCACAACGTGGGCCGGTCGATCGTCGGCTGGCTGGCGACGATTCGCGAGTACGAGTTCCAGCGCTCGAAGTCCCGGAGCGCCGGGCGCTCGAACCGGTCCTTGACGAGGACCGGCCGGACGGCCGACGTGGCGAGGTTCAGGGCCGTGAACGCGAGCAGCGCCGCGGTCACCAGGATCGGGCGCCGAGAGTGCGCCTTCGCTGCGCTCGCGAAGCAGAGCGACGACCCACCCGCGACCGCACCGGCGAGCAGGATCGTCGAAGGAGCGTCCACGAAGTTCAGGACCGCGACGACCGCGACGCAGCCGAGCGCCGCGCCGAGCAGGTCGACCGCGTACACCTGGCTGACCGGAAACGGGCTGCGCGTCAGGGCGAGGCTGATCGCGATCCCCGCGAACACGTACGGCACCGCCATCGCGGCGAGCAGCAAGCTCCACGAGACGAGCGTGGGCAGTGAGAGAGTCACCGTCGTGATCAGCGAGAGCTGCACCAGAAGGGAGGCAGGTATGCTGATCGCGCATGCCAGGGCGTTGTCCGAGAGATCGGCCGCCAGCCGCTCGGGCCGGAACTGCTCCCGCCGCAGGTAGACCCGCACCGCGCCGACGGTCATGCCGAGCATCGCCACGCTGATCGCGAAGAAGGCGAGGTAGTACCAGGCGATGACCGACAGGATTCGCGTCTGCACGATCTGGAAGATCAGCATCGCGAAGCTGATCAGGAACACTCCCGACAGGAATGCCGACTTCCCGATCGCGCCTTTCCGGGGGCTCGCCATGCCGCGCGCGAGCCTAGCATGTGAGGCGAGGGTCCTAGCTCAAGACAGCTCCGCCGCCGAGTAGCCCAGGATGTCGCGCGCGATGATCAGGCGCTGGATCTGGCCGGTGCCCTCGTAGATGTCGGTGATGCGGCAGTCGCGGAACCACTTCTCGAGCAGGAAGTCGTACGAGATGCCCATCGAGCCGAGCAGCGCGATGCAGCGCTGCGTCGCGGTGCGCGCGATCTCGCCGCCCTTGGCCTTCGAGATCGACGCCTCCAGGTTGTTCGGCTTCGCCTCGCCCGAGAGCCAGGTCGCGTGCAGCACGTCGAGCGTCGCGGCCTCGATGTCGGCCTCGATCTCGATCAGCTCCTGCTGCGCGGCGGTGCGCGCGTGGGTGCCGGCGTTCCAGTCCACCTCGACGCCCTCGCCCGCGAGCGCGTCGCGGGTGAAGTCGAGCGCGGCCTGGGCGATCCCGAGGCCGATCGCGGCGACCGCGGGGCGAGTCATGTTGAAGGTCTTCATGACGCCCTTGAAGCCGCCTGCGCCCTCCTTGGGAATCGACTCGTCGCCGCCCAGCAGGTGGTCGCGCGGAATGCGGCAGTCGCGGAACACGTAGGCCGCCGTGTCGTCGGCGCGGATGCCGAGCTTCTTTTCCTTGTGGGTGACCTCGAAGCCGGGCGTCCCCTTCATGACGATGAAGCTCTTGATGCCGGCGCGGCCCGCGGCCTTGGAGATCGTGGCCCACACGACCACGCCTTCGGCGCGACACCCGGTGGTGACGAAGATCTTCTCGCCGTTCAGAACCCACTCGTCGCCGTCGAGCGTCGCGGTGGTCTGCACGGCCTTCGAGTCGGAGCCGCAGCCGGGCTCGGTGATCGCCATCGCCAGCGTCTTGCCGTTCCAGCGGGTCTGCTGGTCGGGGGTGCCCGACGCGCGCAGCGCGGCGTTGCCGAGGCCGCCGCTGCCGCGGCGCATGCGCACCGTGTAGTCGCCCCAGGTCTGGCCGGCGGTGACCAGCATGCTCATGACCCCCATCGACGAGTCGAAGCTCTCGTCGCGGCGCGCGAGCAGCGCGAAGGGGTTCTTGAAGTCCTTCGCCTCGGGGAGCTCGGCGGGCGCGAACTCCTCCTCGTGGTCGTCGTAGTAGCGCGCGTACTTGCGGGCGATCAGCGCCTCTTCGCGGACGGCGGCGAGAACCTTCTGGTCCTTCTCGGACAGCGTGAAGTCGATCATGGTGGTGTGTCTCCTGGGGCTAGAGCGCGCAGACGCTCTCGTTGACGGTGAGGGCGCGGCCGTTGCGGTACCACATCTCGACCGGGTACTCGCGGATGTAGCCGTGCCCGCCGAAGATCTGCAGACCGTTGTCGGCGATCTTCATGACTTCGCGGTTCACGTAGGTGTGCGCGAGCGTCGCGGCCCGGCTCGCGTCGAGGCCGTGCTCGAGCAGGCTCGCCGCCTTCCAGACCAAGTGGCGCATCGAGCTCACCTCGATCTGCATCTCGGCCAGCATGAAGGCGATGGTCTGCTTCTGGGCGATCGGCTGGCCGAACGCGACCCGCTCCTTGGCGTAGGGCAGGGCGAGCTCGTACACGCCGCGCGCGAGGCCGAGCGCCAGGGCCGAGCTCGCGGTGCGCAGCATCGCGAGCAGCCGCGTGCCGTCGATGCCGCGCTCGCCGCCGAGCTTCGCCTCGGCAGAGACCTCGACCCGCTCCAGGTCTACACTGAAACGGGGCAGGCACTGGAAGCCGAGCGTGCGCTCCGCCTCGGGGGCGATCGAGAGGCCCTTGGCTCCGCGCGGGACGATGAACGCCTCGAGGCCCGCGACCCCGTCCTTCGCGCCGCGCGCGACGACGAGGATGTGGCTCGCGGTCGACGCCAGCGGCACCAGCCGCTTGCGGCCCGAGAGCACGAAGCCGGTGCCCTTGGGCTCGGCCACGGTGCGCAGGCTGGCGGCGTCGAAGCTGAAGGTCGGCTCGAGCAGCGCCAGGGTCGCCGCCTGGAAGCTCGACTTCGCGAACAGCGGCAGCAGCTGCTTCTTCTGCGCGTCGGTGCCGAAGTCGAGCAGCGGCTGCACGAAGAGCGCCGGAGTCATCGCCGCGGCGGCGAGCGGAACGTCGCCCCAGGCGAGCTCTTCGAGCACCAGCGCGTTCGTCACGGGTGAACGGCCGATGCCGCCGCCGCCGTACTCCTCGGGAATCGCGCCGGCCACGAGCCCGAGCTCCCAGCTCTTCTGCAGGAACTCGGCGGGCAGCTCGCGCTTCTCGTCGCAGGGGCGCGCGAGCTCGCGCATCTCGCTCTCCGCGAACTCGTGCACGGTTTGTCGGATGAGCTCCTGCTCTTCCGTGGGGCCGAATGAGATCATTTGGGGTCTCCTCGCTCTTTTCTTTTCGGCGAATAGGGCTGGTGGAAGTACCAGGCGATCGAGCCGGCGCGGCCGTCCTTGACGAGCTTGCCCTCTGCCACCGCCTCGCGATCGTCCATCAGGCCGATCGCCAACAACGTCCAGTCACGCGCGTCGGCGGTGTAGCGGACGTCGGCGCGCTCGGCGAAGCCCTCGCGCACCAGGCAATCGCCGTCGTCGATCTCGATCACCCACACGCCCCCGCCTTTGCCGGTGAGACGCAGCTCGTAGGTGAGGTGCACGCCGCTCGCGCGCTCGTCGCGCAGCAGGAAGGGCAGCGCTTCGACGACCGACGCGGGCGTGGTCTCCTTGAAGGGGCCGGCCTCGCGCATGAAGTGGCGCACCCACCAGAGCGCGATCTCGCGAACGATCGGCTCGAGCGTGCGGCCGAGATCGGAGAGGCCGTACAGCGAGCGCCCGCCCTGGGGCACCGTCTCGACCAGGCCGCGGTGGAGCATCTGGCGCAGCCGCGCGGAGAGGATGCGCGGGGCGATGCCGGTCCGGCTGCGGAGCTCCTGGAACCCGCGCGGCCGCCCGAGCAGGTGGCGAACCAGGACCAGGGTCCAGCGGTCGCCGATCAGGTCGAGGCTGCGTCCGACGGGATCGAAGGCCGGCCCGCCGTCCGCGAGCCCGTCCGCCGCGACCTCGAGGGTCGATTCCTTACGGGGCTGTGCGCGCTTGGCCGTCGGCATACGACAGAGGGGACAATGTCAGAACTTAGATCAGTATTCAAGGGGTACTCGTCGACTCGGCCCACGAGCCGGCAGGCCGCGCGCATCGGATAAGATCGGCCCACGGAGGACGGGGACATGCGCATCGGGCTGATGGTCGGGGCGACGGACGGGCCGGGCGGAACCATCGACGGGTTGGTGGCCCAGGCCAAGCGCTGCGAGCAGATGGGCTTCCCGAACCTGTGGATGGCCAACATCTTCGGGCTCGACGCGATCAACGCGCTGGGGATCGTCGGGCGCGAGACGACCAAGATCGAGCTCGGTACCGCGGTCGTGCCGACCTATCCGCGCCACCCGGTCGCGATCGCGCAGCAGGCGCTCACCACGCAGGCCGCCTCGCGGGGCCGGTTCGTCCTGGGCATCGGCCTCTCGCACAAGATCGTGATCGAGACCATGTTGGGCTTCTCGTACGACAAGCCGGCGAAGCACATGCGCGAGTACCTCAAGGTCCTCGCGCCGCTCCTGCGCGGCGAGGGCGTGCAGTTCCAGGGCGAGCAGTACAAGGTCGCTGCGCAGCTCCAGGTGCCGGGGGCGACCCGTGTGCCGCTCCTGGTCGCGGCGCTCGGCCCCGCGATGCTCCGGCTCACCGGCGAGCTCGCCGACGGCACGATCACCTGGATGACCGGCCCCAAGACGCTGGCGCAGCACATCCTGCCGACCCTGCGCGAGGCGGCGAAGCAGGCGGGCCGGCCGGAGCCGCGCGTGGTCGCGGGGTTCCCGATCATCGTCACGAACAAGCCCGACGAGGCGAAGGAGAAGATCGGCAAGGCGCTGGTGATCTACGGCCAGCTCCCGTCCTACCGCGCGATGCTGGACCGCGAGGGCGCCGCCGGGCCGGCCGACATCGCGCTGGCCGGCGACGAGAAATACCTGCGCGGCGAGCTCGCGCGCCTGCGCGAGATCGGCGTGACGGACTTCGACGCCGCGATCACGCCGGTCGAGGACGGCGCCGAGGAGCGCACGCTCGCCTTCCTGCAGAACGAGCTGGGGAGCGCGCGATGAGCGAGCCCGCCGTTCTCTACGAGGTGAAGGACTACATCGCGACCCTCACCCTGAACCGTCCCGAGAACCGGAACTCCATGACCGAGGACGTGCTCGAGGGGCTACGCGCCGCGGTGTCGCGCGCCAAGCAGGACGCCGAGCTGCGCTGCCTGGTCGTCACCGGCCGCGGCAAGAGCTTCTGCGCGGGGGCGGACTTCAAGTCGCAGATCCAGCGCGGCGGCGGCGACGGCCGCAAGGTGCTGCCGAACGAACGCAGCTTCGCGATGTACAGCCCGTTCCTGTCGCTGCTCGAGATCGAGGTGCCGGTGATCGGCGCGCTGAACGGCCACGCGATCGGCGGCGGGCTCGGCCTCGCGCTGGTCTGCGACATCCGGGTCGCGAACCGCGACGCGAAGTACGGCGCGAATTTCACGAAGCTGGGGCTCCACCCGGGCATGGCGACGACCTACTTCCTGCCGCGCCTGGTCGGGGTGCCGCGCGCCGCCGAGCTGCTCTTCACGGGTCGGCTGCTGTCGGGCGCCGAGGCTGCGGAGTACGGCCTCGTGAACCACGCCGTCGCCGAGGACGAGGTGCTGCCGCGTTCGCTCGAGCTCGCTCGCGAGATCGCCAGCGCCGCGCCGATCGCGGTGCGCTGGACCAAGCGCTCGCTGTACCAGAACGTCGAGCTGGGATCCGGTCCCGGCCGCCCGAGCGGAAGCTCATGCGCAATCGCGCACGCTCGAGACCGAGGATTCCAAGGAAGGCGTCGCCGCACTCCTCGAAAAGCGAACACCCGTCTTCAAGGGGCGCTAGCATCACGCGATGAGTGCGCCCCGCGGTCGAACCCAGCGCACGACCCGTGTGCCCGAAGGGCGCGGCGAGCGGATCGCCCGGCTCGCGGGCCTCCTGGCCGCGCTTGCGGGCGAGTCGGCGCTCGAGGCGGTGAAGCGGATCGCCGGCGGCGGCGAGCGCGACTCGTCGGTGCTCCTGCCGCGCGCGGGGGCGCGGCGCCTGGCCGACACGCTCGCCGATCTGCGCGGCGCGGCGATGAAGCTCGGCCAGCTGCTCTCGCTGCAGGGCGACGACCTGCTCTCGCCCGCCCTGCGCGAGACGCTCGCCACGCTTCAGAACCACGCCCACTTCATGCCCGAAGCGCAGGTTCGCCAGGTGCTCGCGCACGAGCTCGGCCGCGACTGGAAGAGCCGCTTCGGCGAGTTCGACTTCGAACCGCTCGCCGCCGCTTCGATCGGCCAGGTGCACGCGGCGCAGAGTCGCGACGGGCGCGACCTCGCCCTGAAGCTCCAGTACCCTGGCGTCGAGCGCAGCATCGACGGCGACGTCGACAACCTCGCACTGCTCCTGCGCGCGCTGCGGCTCGTACCCGCGGGGGTCGATCTCGACGCGGTGCTCCCCGAGCTGAAGGAAGAGCTGCGCCGCGAGGCCGACTACGCGCGCGAGGCGCGCAGCCAGGAGCAGTACCGCGCGTTCGTCGGCGAGGATCCGGGCGTGCTCGTGCCGCGCGTGCACGCGGACCTCTCGACCCGGCGCGTGCTCGCGAGCGATCGCGTGCGCGCGCTGCCGATCGAGGACCTGCGCTCGCCCGAGCACCCGCAGCGCCTGCGCGATGCGATCGGCGAGAAGCTCCTGCGCCTGGTGTTTCGCGAGCTTTTCGAGTTCCGCTTCGTGCAGACCGACCCGAACTTCGGGAACTACCTGTACGAGCCCAAGCACGAACGGGTGGCGCTGCTCGACTTCGGCGCCGTGCGCAGCTTCTCGCGCCACTTCACCGACCACTACCGCGACCTGATTGCCGCCACGATCTCCGGCGACTCTGGCGAGCTCGAGGAGCGCGGCACCGAGCTCGGCCTCCTGCGCGGCGACGAGACCGCCGAGGCGCGCGGCGCCTTCGCGCATCTCTGCGCGCGCGTCGCCGAGCCGCTCGCGTACTCGGGCGCGTACGACTTCGGGCGTTCGCACCTGGCGCGCGAGGTGCGCGACCTCGGCCTCGACGCCTACACCAAGCGCGGCCTGCACGCGCCGCCGACCGAGCTGATCTTCCTGCACCGCAAGCTCGCCGGCAGCTACCTCCTGCTCGCGCACATCGGCGCACGCGTCGACTGCGGCCGCGTCTTCCGCGAGTTCGCCGCGTGAGCGAGCGCTGTCCGTGGGCGGGCAAGGACCCGCTCTACATCCCCTATCACGACGGCGAATGGGGCGTGCCCTCGCACGACGACCGGCACCTGTTCGAGATGCTGATCCTCGAGGGCGCGCAGGCCGGGCTGTCGTGGCTCACGATCCTGCAGAAGCGCGAAGGCTATCGCCGTGCCTTCGACGGCTTCGATCCGGCCCGCGTGGCGCGCTACACCGAGAAGCGCCAGGCGCTGCTGCTCGCCGATCCCGGCATCGTGCGCAACCGGCTGAAGATCGCCGCGGCGGTGACCAACGCGCGCGCCTTCCTGGAGGTCGCGAAGAAGGAAGGCAGCTTCGACAACTACCTCTGGTCGTTCGTCGGCGGGAAGCCGAAGCAGAACCGCTTCCGCCGGATCGGCGACGTGCCCGCGAAGACCGCCGAGTCGGACGCGCTTTCGAAGGACCTCGGGAAGCGCGGCTTCAAGTTCGTCGGCTCGACGATCTGCTACGCGTACATGCAGGCGGTGGGACTCGTGAACGACCACCTGACGAGCTGCCCGCGCCACGCGGCGCTCGCGAAGTGATCTGGCGCCCGGTCGCGCGCGTGTCCGAACTGCGGCCCGGCGAGGCGCGCCGGGTCGTCCTCGACGGGATCGAGATCGCGCTCTGCAACGTGGCCGGGGAGTTCTTCGCGGTCGACGACGTGTGCACGCACGCCTACGCGAGCCTCTCGGAAGGGCTGCTCTCCGGCGCGGAGATCGAATGCCCGCTGCACGGCGGCTGCTTCGACGTCCGGACCGGCCGCGCCCTCGGCGGCATCGTCAGCGAGGACCTGCGCCGCTTCGCGCTGCGCATCGAAGGCGACGACGTTCTGCTCTCGCTCGGCGACGGCTAGCGAGCGCGCCGGCGCAACACCGGAATGGGTCGGTCGAGCGCTTTCGCGCTCACGCCCGCGCCGATCGTCTGCCGGAAGGCGGTGCCGAAGTCCGCGTTGACCACGTCGTGGTCGAGCGCGACTGGCGTCGGCAGGTCCAGGGTCGGGTAGCTGCCGCAGGCCTCGCCGCCGTCGCAGATGAAGCCGTCGTCGTCCATGTCGCTGCCCGCCACGACCGCGTAGTTGCCGGGCGGGATGTCGTGGAACGCGTAGGTGTAGGAGCCGTTCAGCGCGGAAGCGTCGAGCTCGGCGATCGGGACCAGCGCGTCCGCGTCCACCAGGAGCACGTAGTGGAAGCCGGCGTCGGACGACGACGGGCCGCCCACCCGCATGACCACGGGAAGCGACGAGGTGCCGGCGCTCGAGGTGATCGAGATGGTGGCCGAGTAGGTGCCGTCGTCGAGTCCGCTGCGGTCGACGGTCGCCAGGTAGGTGCCGAGCCCGTCCCCGTCCACGTCCTGCGCCGTCACGGTGAGCCAGGTCGCGTCGTCCGAGACCGAGCTCACGCTGAGCGGATCCGACGAGGCGTTGGCCAGGACGAAGCCGAGCTCGCCGAGCACGAGGCCGTAGTTCAGCCCCGACGGTGTGACGTTGAGCGCGGCGGGTGTCGTGTCCGGCGCGCCTGCGGCGATCACCGCGGCGCGGGCGTCCACGAGCCCCCAGCCGGTCGCGTTGTCGCGGCCGGGCGTGCCGAGATCCTGGGTCAGCTTGCCTTGGGTGAGCAGAGTGTCGATCTGCGCCGGCGTGATCGCCGAGTTCACGGACCGCATCAACGCGAACACGCCCGACACGTGCGGCGTGGCCATCGACGTGCCCTGATAGAACGCGTAGCCGAACTGGATCGCCGAGCCGGAGTCGTCGGCCAGGGTCGAGAGCACGCCGTCCGCGAAGGTGTCGCCGTTGCGATCCACCGACGTGTCGCCGCCGGGCGCGGCGATGTCGATGCTCGGGCCGAAGTTCGAGTAGGGCGCGGGTGTGCGGTTCAGGTCCACCGCGGCGACCGACACCACACCTGCGTAGGAGGCGGGGAACGAGGGCGCACTCGTGTTGTCGTTGCCGGCCGCGGCCACGACGATCACGCCGGCCGCGCGCGCCGCGTCGACCAGGTCCTGGAACGCCTGGTCGAAGCCGCCACCGCCGAGCGACAGGTTGATGACGTCCGCGCGCTTGGAGGGCAGCGTCAGCGAGTCGTTGGGCAGCCTGGCCGCGTAGCGCACGCCCTGCAGCACGTCGTAGAAGGTGCCGCCGTTGCGGCCGAGCACGCGGATCGGCATGACCCTCGCGCCGAACGCGATCCCCGCGACGCCGATTCCATTGTTCGTCGCCGCGGCGATCGTGCCCGCGACGTGTGTGCCGTGGAAGCTCGAGCCCGCCCCGGAGCCGAGGTCGCCGGGGTCGTTCGGGTCGGAGTCGATCCCATTGCCGTCGCGCGCGCGCGACGGATCGGAGATGAAGTCGTAGCCGGCGACCAGCTGGCCCTGCAGGTCCGGGTGGTCGAGCCGCACGCCCGTGTCGACGACGGCCACGATCACCGACGGGCTGCCGGTCTCCAGGTCCCACGCCTGCGGCAGGTTGATCAGCGGGTAGTTCCACTGATAGGTGTAGAAGTCGTCGTTGGGCAGGAACGAGGGCCGGAAGATCGTGTTGAGTGAGACCGAGGCCACCTCGGGCCGTTCGCGCAGCGCCGCCAGCGCGAGCAAGGTCTCCCGGCGCGCTTGCTGCTCCTCGGACTCGCCGTCGCTCGAGAACTTCTGGATCTCCGCGCCTGCGCCCAGCGCCTGCAGCGAGCGCGCGCGCGCGGCGCCGGTCGGGAGACGCAGCAGGAACTCGCGCGACGCGTCGCCGGCGACCTTCTCGAGCCCGAACTCCGACGGCAGGCCCGGCGCGGGCTGCGGCCGGCCGATCTGCGCGGCGCTGAATTCGCCGGCGAGCGCCACCGGCGCGGGGTCGCGCAGCCGCACGATCAGCTCGCCCGGCACGAACTCCACGTCGGTTCGCTCGGCGCGCGCGGCCTCGGGCGGAACGGTCTGCCCGATCGACAGCGTGTACGTGCCGCCGCAGTTGCAGCCGGGCACGGGAGACACATCGATGAAGTAGTCGCCGTCGATCGGCGCCACGAGGAGCTTGAGCCTGTCCGTCGTATTCGGGGCGCAATTCCAGTTCGGGTTCGTCGGGCCGTAGAGACACAGGTCGAGTTTCACGACGGACGGGTCGTCGCCGAGCACGAGCACCACGACCTGGCCGGCGTTCAGGTGTGCGTGGTAGGTATCGAAGAGGTCGCCCGAGTTGCGCGAGTTCCCGGTGGGACCGGCGCCCGACAAGTTCACGTAGCCGCCGACGGTCGCGGGCGTCGGCAGCGGCTGCGCGGCGAAGAAGCTGCCGTTGTAGATCGGCTCCGTGGACGTGTCGTTCACGTCCCAGTCTACGAAGGTCGACTCGGCGGCGAAGATCGTTCCGGCGAGCGTGAACGCGCCGTTGTCGGCGCGGGTGAGCCGCTCCCAGAGCGCGCTCGCCTTTCCGAGCGCCTCGCCGACGTCCCCCGAAGGGAGCCCGCCGTACTCGATGCCCTTCTTCGCAAGCGCCTTGGCCTCCGCCGCGAAGACCTTGTCGAGCTTCGCCTGCGCGGCCGCGAACGCGGCGCTGCGTTTGCTCTCGTCGCCCTTCTTGGCGAAGGCGAGCTGCGCCGCGAACGCCTTCCCTGCGAAGCCGGCCGCGGCAGCGATCAGCTTTCCGCGCTTCTTCAGGTCGAGCAGGTCGTCGAAGTTCGCGTCGATGGAGATCGCGCCCGCGATCGGGTCCACGTCGCCGGCCGCCAGTGACAGGAGCGACTCGACGTCGAGCCGCAGCCCGCACTGCACGTCCTTCTTCGCGGCCTTCGCAGCAGCGCTCGCATAAGCCTTCCGGAAGCTCAGCTCGGGCTTGATCAGGCAGACGAAGGGATCGAAGCTCGGGCTCTTGAAGGCCTTCGCCCAGCACGACAGGCTCGCCTTGTAGAGCTTCTTGGCGGCGGCGAGCTGGTGGGTGCGACAGGCCAGGCCGGGATCGCCGGCTGACGCGGGGGCCGCTGCGGCGCACAGGGCGGGCAGCGCGACGAGCCACAGAGCCGCGCGCCCGACACGGCGCAGCGCCGAAACCCCCACGCGCGGAGAGAAGCGCGGAGTGTGATCTCCGTCAACATCCTGCACGCGGGACGTATCGTCAGATCCCCGAGCCTTCCTCCTCGTAACCCGTGTGAATTCCGCACTCGCGGTTCTCGGGGAGCTCCCACCACCAGCGGCCGGCGCGCTCGTCCTCGCCGGGGCGAATCGCGCGCGAGCACGGCGCGCAGCCCACCGACGGATAGCCCTTGGCGTGCAGCGCGTTCACGGGCACGGCGTGCTTGCGCACGTAGGCCCAGACGTCGTCCTTGGTCCAGGCCGCCAGGGGGTTCAGCTTGATGCGCCCGGCGTGAACGTCGTCGACTTCCACGTTCCGGACGTCGGCGCGGGTGAGGCTCTGCTCGGGGCGCAGGCCGCTGATCCAGGCGTCGAGGTCGGCGAGGGCGCGCTCGAGCGGCTCCACTTTGCGGATGCCGCAGCAGAGCTTCCGCTTCTCGGGCGACTCGTAGAACAGGTTGGCGCCGTGCGCGCGCACCATCTTCTGTACTCGCTCCATGTCGGGGAAGTAGACCTCGACCTCGACCTCGTAGCGGTCGCGCACCCGGTCGATCAGGTTGTAGGTCTCTTGGGGCAGGCGGCCGGTGTCGATCGTGAACACGCGCGTCCGCTTGGGATCGAGCTGGTGCATCATGTCCAGGAGCACCATGCCGTCCGGCGAGCCGAAGCTCGCCGACAAGGCGATGCGCGGGAAGAACCGGTCGAAGCCCCAGGTCAGGAGCTCCTGCGGCGACAGCTTCGCCAGTCGACCGGAGCGCACCTCTTCCAGGACGGCGTCCGGCACGCGCTGGCGGGTGGGTTCGAGGCTCGCGGTCACGGTTCGGCTCCCCATCAGAGGCTCCTTCGGTTCGATCCGCCGGGCCTCGAAACCAGTCTACGAAGCTCGGGAATTGGGGTCAAAGTAGAGCTGAATTCCCGACTCGTCTGAGGGGGAATGCGCGCTTCAGGTTTCCAGGCGCCCGTCCGTTGGGCGGGGCGTGAGGGCCCTCCTGCTCGCGGTCGGCTTGGCCGCCTCGGTCGTCGCCCCGGGGGCGCCCGACGAGGTCGACCCGCTGCTCGCTCCGGGACGCAGCTGGCCGGAGCCCGTGCGCGCCGCCTTTTCGGAGCGGATCCGGCGCGAGTGGCCGACCAACCGCCCGTACGGGCCGCTGGTCACCGGAGTCGCCCTCGAGCTGCGCTGGCCGCTCGTCACCGGGGTGCAGCAGGGAGCGCTGCAGGTGCCCGTGGTCGAGGGCGAGCGCGCGGAGATCGCGGCGCGGCTAGAGCTTCCGGCGGACCGCGGGCCGCGCCGGGTCGTGGTCCTGCTCGACGCGTCCTCGAGCGCGAATGCAGAGGCGCGCTTCGAAGGTACGGACGGCGCGACCCAGACGATCTCCGCGCTCGAGGCCGAGCGCCGCGCGCTCGAGCACCTGGTCGACGGAATGGCGAACGACTGGCTCGAGCTCGGCGTGATCGCGTTCGGTGAGTCGACCTGGCCGATCGCCGAGCCGGGCGCGTCTGCAGCCGAGCTCCGCGCCGCGCTTGCGCGCTTCCGCGCCGAGCGGCCCAAGGGAGAGGGTCGCACCGACGCCGTCTGCGCGCTCTGGACCGCCAGCGAGTGGCTCGACGACGCCCCCGACGGGGTGGCGCGCGAGATCGTGGTGCTCACCGACGGCGACGCGCCGTACTCGGGGCGCTTCACGGCGCGCGAGCCCAATCCGAACGCCACGACCTGTCCCGCGGCTCATCACTTCTCGCGCGGCGACGGCGCCTCCGATCCGCGGCAGCTCCTCGCCTTCGGCCAGCGCCTGGGACGCGAGCTGCGCGTGACTCCGCTCGTGTTCGAGCCCGAGCGCCGGGCGCTGCCCTGGCGGCAGCTCGCAGAGCGCACCGGTGGTGCGCTGGTGCGTGCGCCCGGCGCCGGCGCCATCGACGCGGTCCTGCCGGCGCTGGTCGCGAGCCGGATCACGCGCGTGGTCGCGCGCAACCTCGGCACGGGCGCCGAGACAGGCGAGCTGCGCCAGGCCGACGGAGCGGAGCTGCGCGGCGCGCTCCCGCTCGTGCCGGGCGCGAACGACGTCGAGCTCGCGGTCGAGAGCGACCGGGGCACGGCCGCGCTGTTCCGATTCCGCATCTACTCGGCGGCGGGCGAGCTCGAGCGCGCGCTGGCCGAGCTGCGCGCCGGCAACCGGGGCCTCGAAGGGCGCGCCGGTGAGCTCGCCGACGAGGCGCAGGCCGCGCGCGCAGAGGCGCGCCGGCGAGCCCTCGAGATCCGCCCCGACGACGCCGCGCCCCGCGTACCTGCGGCGCCCGCGCGCTGAGCCCGCCCGCCGCTATACTCGCCGCATGACTCGGCGCGTCTTCATCGACGGACACGCGGGCACGACGGGCCTGCGGATCCGGGAGTGGCTCGCGGGCCGGCGCGACCTCGAGCAGGTCGAGATCGACGAGGCCCGGCGCAAGGACCCGAGCGCCCGGCGCGATGCGATCGCCGCGGCCGACGTCGCCGTGCTGTGCCTGCCCGACGACGCGGCCCGCGAGGCGGCCGCCTTTGCGCAGGAGGCCGGGACGCGCGTGCTCGACGCCAGCAGCGCGCACCGGGTCGCGCCGGGCTGGGTGTTCGGGCTGCCGGAGCTCCAGCCGGGTCAGCGCGCGGCGATCGCCGGCGCGCGCGCGGTCTCGAACCCAGGCTGCTGGCCGACCGCGGTGGTCCTGCTGGTGCGGCCGCTCGTCGACGCCGGGCTCCTGGCGCCCGAGCTCGCGCTGCACGTCCACGGGCTGTCCGGCTATTCCGGCGGCGGCAAGGAGCTGATCGCGCGCTGGGAGGATCCCGTGGGCGGCCTGCTCTCCCACGTGTACGAAGCTCCCTATGCGCTCGACCGCGTGCACAAACACATTCCCGAGATGACCCGCTACGCGGGCCTCGCTACACCAGCCGGTGTTCATCCCGTCGGTCGGCCCCTTCCGGTGCGGCATGCGGGTCGAGATTCCGCTGCACGCCTCGGTCGTGCCTGCGCTCGCCGGCGGCAAGCCCGTCTTCGACGCGCTCGAGGCGCGCTACCGCGGCGAGCCGTTCGTGAAGGTGCTGCCGATCCGCGAGCCGCTCGACGCGAACGAGCGCAGCTTCGACCCGCGCGCGTGCAACGACACCAACCGGATCGAGCTGCGCGTGATCCCGCACCCGAGTGGCCACGTGCTGCTGGTGGCCGTGCTCGACAACCTGGGCAAGGGCGCCGCCGGCGAGGCGATCCAGAACCTGAACCTGATGCTCGGCTTGCCCGAGGCGAGCGGCCTCCCGAGCTAGCTGCCATGAGCACTTCGCTCGAGCTCAGCCCGCCGGTCCGCGCGTGGTTCGAGCGCCGTTTTCGCGCGCCGACGCCGGCGCAGGCCGCGGGCTGGCCCGCGATCGCGCGCGGCGAGGACGTGCTGATCGCCGCGCCGACCGGCTCGGGCAAGACGCTCGCCGCGTTCCTGCTGATCATCGACCGGCTGGTGCGCCGCGCGCTCGCGGGCGAGCTCACGGACGAGGTCGAGGCGGTCTACGTCTCGCCGCTGCGCGCGCTCTCGCACGACATCCAGCGCAACCTCGAGGCGCCGCTCGCCGAGATCCGCGCCGAGGCGAAGGCGATGGGGATCGAGCTGCCCCCGCTGCGCGCCGCGGTGCGCACGGGCGACACCTCGCCCGCCGAGCGCGCGGGCATGCTGCGCCGCGCGCCGCACATCCTCGTGACGACCCCCGAGTCGCTGTTCGTGATGCTGACCTCGGAGCGCAGCCGCAAGATGCTGGCGACCGCGCGCACGGTGATCGTCGACGAGATCCACGCGCTCGCGCGCGACAAGCGCGGCTCGCACCTGGCGCTGACGCTTGGCGCGGCTCGATGCGCTCTGCGCGAAGCCGCCCGTGCGGATCGGCCTGTCGGCGACGCAGCGCCCGATCGAGCGGATCGCGCGCTTCCTGGTGGGCACTGAATCGCGGCCGTGCACGGTGCTGGACCTCGGGCACCAGCGCGATCTCGACCTCGCGATCGAGGTGCCGCCGAGCGAGGACCTGGGCGCGGTCGCTTCCAAGGAGCAGTGGGACGATCTCATCGAGGTGCTCGCGGGCTACACCGCCTCGCACCGCACGACCCTGATCTTCACCAACACGCGCCGCCTGGCCGAGCGGCTGGCGCACCGGCTCGGCGAGCGGATCGGCGCCGAGCACGTCGCCGCGCACCACGGCAGCCTGTCGCGGGAGCGCCGGCTGAAGGTCGAAGCGCGGCTGAAGGCGGGCGAGCTGCGGGCGCTGGTCGCCACGGCGTCGCTCGAGCTCGGCATCGACATCGGCGAGATCGAGCTCGTCTGCCTGATCGGCTCGGTGCGCAGCATCGCGACCGCGCTGCAGCGGATCGGGCGCTCCGGGCACGCGCTCGGCTTGCGCCCGAAGGGCCGGCTCCTGCCCACCTCGCGCGACGAGCTCGTCGAGTGCGCGGCGCTGCTCCGCGCGGTGCACGCCGGCCGGCTCGACCAGATCGTGCTCCCGGAAGCGCCGCTCGACATCCTCGCCCAGCAGATCGTCGCGGCTTGCGCTTGCGACGACTGGAGCGAGGACGCGCTCTTCGCGCGGGTGCGCGAGGCGTGGCCGTACCGCGAGCTCGCGCGCGCGGACTTCGAGGCCGTGCTCGCGATGCTGACCGACGGCTTCGACACGCCCAAGGGCCGGCGCGCCGCCTATCTGCACCGCGACCAGGTGAATGGCCGGCTGCGCGGCCGGCGCGGGGCGCGCCTGGCGGCGCTGCGCTCGGGCGGCGCGATTCCGGAGCTCGGCGACTACAAGGTCGTGCTCGATCCCGACGACACCACGATCGGCACCGTGAACGAGGACTGGGCGATCGAGAGCATGGCCGGCGACGTGTTCCTGCTGGGCACGCACAGCTGGCGTATCCGCCGGGTCGAGTCGGGAATCGTGCGGGTCACCGACGCCCAGGGCGCGCCGCCCTCGATCCCGTTCTGGCTCGGCGAAGCGCCCGCGCGCACCGTGGAGCTCTCGCGCGAGGTCTCCGAGCTGCGCGCCGAGGCGGCGCAGCGGCTCGAGGACGACGGCCGGGAGGCGACCCAGGCGTGGCTCGAGCGCGAGTGCGGGCTGGACGCGCCGGGCGCGGATCAGCTGCTGCGCTACGTCGGCGCGCAGCAGGCCGCCGTCGGCTTCGTGCCCACCTGCGAGAAGCTCCTGGCCGAGCGCTTCTTCGACGAAGCCGGCGGCATGCAGCTCGTCATCCACTCGCCGAACGGCGCGCGCCTCAACCGCGGGTTCGGGCTCGCGCTGCGCAAGCGCTTCTGTGCGTCGTTCAACATGGAGCTGCAGGCCGCGGCAACCGACGACGCGATCGTCCTCTCGCTCGGCAACCCGCAGACGTTCGACCTCGAGCAGCTGCCGCGTTTCCTCACCTCGCGCACCGTCGGCGAAGTGCTGGAGCAGGCGCTGCTCGGCTCGCCCATGTTCGGCGCCCGCTGGCGCTGGAACGCGACCCGCTCGCTCGCGGTGCTGCGCTCGCGAGGGAAGGGCCGGGTGCCGTTCCCGATCCAGCGCATGCAGTCCGACGACCTGCTCGCCGCCGCGTTCCCCGAGCAGGCCGCCTGTCAGGAGAACGTGACCTATCCGATCGAGATCCCCGACCACCCGCTGGTGGCGCAGACCATGCGCGACTGCCTGACCGAGGCGGCGGACGTGAAGGCGCTGGTCGCGTTCCTGGAGGCGCTCGAGTCCGGGCGCGCGCAGATGGTGTGCCTCGACACGATCGAGCCGACGCCGTTCGCGCACGAGATCCTGAACGCGCGGCCGTACGCGTTTCTCGACGACGCGCCGCTCGAGGAGCGCCGCACGCGCGCCGTGTCGCTTCGCCACTCGCTGCCCGACGACGCGCGCGACCTGGCCAAGCTCGAGCCCGCGGCGATCGCGCAGGTCCGCGAAGAGGCCGCGCCGGACGTCCGCGACGCGGACGAGCTGCACGAGCTGCTCTGCGACCTGGTCGTGGCGCGCGCGGCGGACCTTCCCGACGTGCCGGCCGCGCTCGACGCGCTGTTCGCCGCGGGCCGCGCGGCACGGGTCGCGAGCGCCGATGCGCCGCGCGTCTTCGCGCTCGAGAACACGGCGCGCGTTCGGGCGCTCTTCCCGGCGAGCGCGCTCGAGCCCGAGCCGGCGCTGCCCGCCGCGCTGGCGAATCAGTCGAGCGACGCGGAGAGCGCGCTCGACGCCGCCGCCCGCGGCCACCTCTCGATCCTCGGACCCACGACGGCGGCCGAGCTCGCGACCCGGATCGGCGTCGCCGAGCTGCCCGTCGAGGCGGCACTCGCGCGCCTCGAGGGGCGCGGCGTCGCCGTGCGCGGCCGCTTCGAGCCGGAGCTGGGCGTCGAGCAGTTCTGCGAGCGGAGCCTTCTCGCGCGCATCCACCGCTACACGCTGGCGCGGCTGCGCCGCGAGATCGAGCCGGTCAGCGCGCGCGTGTATCTGCGCTTCCTGCTCGAGTGGCAGCACCTCGCTCCCGGAACCAAGCTCGCGGGCGAGGGCGGGCTGCTCAAGGCGATCGAGAGCCTGTCGGGCTTCGAGGCGGCGGCGGGCGCGTGGGAGACCGAGCTCCTGCCCGCGCGGGTCGACGGCTACAAGCCAGCGCTGCTCGACGCGCTCTGCCTGTCGGGCGCGGCGGCGTGGGGCCGGGTGTCTCCCGCGAGCGGCGAGCGGGGCACCCAGCCGTCGCGGCTGACGCCGATCTGCGTCTTTCCGCGGGCCGAGCTCGACGAGCTGCTGCAGGCGCGGCCCGCCGACGCGCTGGCGGATCTCGCGCTGCGGGGCCCTGCCGAGCGCGTGCTCGAAGTCTTGCGCGCGCGCGGTGCGCTGTTCGCGCGCGAGATCGAGGCCGCCACCCGCCTCTTGCCGGTGCAGCTCGAGGAAGGTCTCCGCGAGCTCGTCGCGCAGGGGCTGGTGAGCTGCGACGGCTTCGCGCCGCTGCGCCGGCTGCTCGGCCCGAGCCCGCGCCGCGACCTGCGCCGCCGTCCGGGTCGCGCGCGCGTGCTGCCGTCCGGACTGCCCACGCCCGAGGGACGCTGGCACCTGCTCGCGGCGCTGGCGGCCGCGCCCGACGCCGACGAGCTGGCCGAGTCGTTCGCCTGGCGCCTGCTGCGCCGCTACGGCGTGGTGTTCCGCGACCTGATCGCGCGCGAGTGGCTGCCCGACCGCTGGCGCCCGGTGCACGCCGCCCTGCGCCGTCTCGAAGCGCGCGGGCTCGTGCGCGGCGGCCGCTTCGTCAGCGGCTTCACCGGCGAGCAGTTCGCGCTGGCCGAAGCGATCCCGCGCCTGCGCCGCATGCGCTCGCGCCCCGAAGCGAACGAGATCGTCCGGGTCTCCGCGTCCGACCCGTTGAACCTGGTGGGCGTCCTCACGCCCGGTCAGCGCGTCCCCGCCGGCCACACGCGCTGGATCATCTTCCGCGACGGAATGCCGGTGTCGTCGGAGGACCGCGACGGAACAACAGAGCTGGCGAGCTAAGTCTTAAACTGGACGACCAGTGACTTGAGCTTGGCCGACAGCTCGAGCAGCGCCTGCGAGCGCTTGCGCACGCCCGAGGCTTCGCTCGAGGAGTCGAGCGCGGACTGGCGGACGGCTTCGATGTGCGACGCGACTTCGAGCGCGCCGCGCGAGGCCTTGCCCGCGTTCTCGGAGATGTTCGAGATGCCGCGCATCAGGTCCGAGGCCTTGCCCGCGACCTCGGCTGCCATGTTCGACGCCTCGCCGATGTTCCCGGTCACGTCGGCGATCATCTTGGTCGAGTCGGAGGTCGCCTCGAAGACCTTCGCCGAGGTCTGCGTCTGGTCCTCGACGGCCTTGGCGATCGCCGAGTTGATCGCGTGCGCGCCTTCCATCAGCTCGATGATCTGGCCGATCGCGCCGACCGACTGGCGGGTGAAGCCCTGCATGTCGCTGATCTGGAGCTCGATCTTCTTGGTCGCTTCGGTGGTCTCGCGCGCGAGGTCCTTCACCTCGTTCGCGACGACTGCGAAGCCCTTGCCCGCGTCGCCCGCGGAAGCGGCTTCGATCGAGGCGTTGAGCGACAGCAGGTTCGTCTGGTCGGCGACCTTCTGGATCAGCGCGACGATCTTGCCCGTCGCCTCGGCGCTCTCGGTGAGCTCGCGCAGCAGCTGCTGAACGGGAGTCGCCTTCTCGGCGCCCTGTCGTGAGACGGTCGCGGCCTTCTCGGTGTTGCCGCGGATCGTGGCCATCGCGTCCGAGATGTCGCGGATCGAGCCCTCGACCTCGACGGCGTTCGAGGCGACGGCTTCGGCCGCGAGCGAGACCTGCGCCATGTTCTGGCTCATCTGCTCGGTCGAGCTCGAGACGCTGGTGACGTTGCGGGTCGCCTCGACCGCGGCGCTCGCGACCGCCTCGACGTTGGACGAGACCTCGTGCGTGCGCTCGGCGACGGCGGTGGCGCCCGCGCTCACGGTCTGGCTGTTCTCGACCAGCCGGTCGGAGATCTGCGCGAGCTCGTCCGAGGCGGTCGACAGGGTGGCGGCGTTCTCGGCGACTTCGCGCATCAGGGTCTGGAGCTTCTGCACGAATCCGTTGAAGTTCCGGGCCAGCGCGCCGACCTCGTCGTCCGACTCCGCGTCGATGCGGAAGGTGAGATCGCCGTCCCCCGCCTCGAGCGCCTGCATGGCCGCCGCGACGCGAACCATCGGCGCCGAGATCTGGCGGCCCACGAGGTAGGCGATCAGCACGATCAGCCCGCAGGCGAAGAGCGACACCGCGATGCAGGTCCACAGGTTGCTGCGCGCGAGCGCCGCGAAGGTCGCGGTCGAGAAGTCGATCCGGAAGAAGCCCTTGTACGCGCCGGCCTTGTAGACGGGCGCGGTCACGCGCAGGCCGGTTCCGTCGGCGATCGACTCGACCGAGAGCTTGCGCTGCGGCGTCGCGGCTTCGAGCTGCTGGGAGTCGTTGTAGCCCGCGAGCCGTGCGCCGGAATCGCCGTACACGGTCGCGCGCTCCACCGCGATGCGGGCCCACGCCTCGGCGTCGGCGTCGCTGCCGCTGCTGGCCCGCGCGCCGGCCGTCTCGCTCGACAGATTGCGAAGCGCCGTCTGGATGATCTGCTCGCCGCCCGCGCCGAGCGAGTCGTACGCCGGCTCGATGCTGGCGGCGAAGACGCTCGCGATCGTGACGGCGGTGTCGTTCATCACCCGGTCGCCGAGGCGGGCGGCCTGCCACGGGAAGAACAGGATCATGAAGGTCGCGAAGGCGACTGCGACGACCAGCGCATACGCGCTGATCCGGAGCTTGATGGTGAGCCGACCCATTCTCGGCTTCGATTCGTGTTTTCAGCCGCGGCTCTTGAGCGAAGAGTCGCCTTCCGCCGACTGGCGCGAGCGTCGTGCACGACGTGCGACGCTGGCGTCAGAGGCCGAGCGAAGGCCCCGAGCGAGCTCGCAAGTGCAGCGAACCGGAGCGCACTCAATAAGACAAGACTTGGGGCCACAGATAGTAGAAGCCCGGATGGAGCTGGGCGCGGCGGAGCTCGAGCAGGGCCAGCTGGAGCGACTCGAGCGACAGATTCGGCGGCTGGCTGTAGACGTTCTCCGGCGCAGAGCTGCCGCGCGTGTAGACGACGACCTGAGCTTCGGAGACGCCCGCGCGTTTCTCGACCTGTGCGACCGCGTCTTCCAGATAGCCGAGCTGGTCCACGAGGCCCGCGGCGAGCGCCTGCGGCGCGCTGTAGACCCGTCCGTCGGCGAGCGTGTGAATCTTCGCTTTGTCGAGAGCGGGCCGACCGGCCGCGACCACGTCGGTGAAGCGGGTGTAGAGATCGTCGATCACCGACTGCAGCTGCTTCTTCTCCTCGGGGCGCATGTCGCGGAGGATCGAGCCTGCGTCCTTGTACGGGCCGCTCGTCAGCGTCTGGTCGGCGACGCCGTACTTCTCCATCAGGCCTTCGATGCTGATGCCGGGCATGATGACGCCGATCGAGCCGGTCACCGACGCCGGGTGCGCCACCAGATGGTCGGCGGCCATCGCGAGATAGTAGGCGCCCGACGTCGACATCCCGTTGAAGAACGCCACCACCGGCTTCTTCTTCTCGTTCTTCCAGGTCAGCAGCTCGTGGTAGATCGTGTCGCTCGCCGTGACCGAGCCTCCGGGCGAGTCGATCCGCAGCAGGATCGCCGCGACCTGGTCGTCGTCGGCGGCGAGCTCGAGCACGCTCTTGGTCTCGGCGACCAGGCTCTGGCGCTGCCCGATGCCGAGCGTGGAGCGCTGCGCCTCGTCGCTGATCACGCCCGAGATCTCCACGAGCACGATCTTGGGACCGGCGGTTCCCATGACCACCGTCTCGCGGAGCGGGCCCGGGCTGCCCAGCGATCCCAGGTCGATCGGCGAGTAGAGGATGCAGCCCGTGAGGAGCAGGAGAGCCGCGCTGGCGGCAGCGAGAGCGGCGCGCGAAATCATGTGGCGTCCTCGAGTCAGCGTCAAAGTGAATTCAAAATGCGTTGAAGCGGACGCGGGGTGAGCTCCGCAACCAGAGCCCACCCCGACGTCGGTGCGACGAATGCGTCGTTACTTCTTGGCGCGGTACTTCGCCCAGCGGCGCTTGGCCGCCAGCGAGATCGCACGTCGCCCGGCAGGGGACAGACGATTCGCACCGGCGCGCCTGGTGGTGCCTCGAGCACCGCCGCGCCCGCCCTTCGCGACGCCAGTGAGCTCCGCGATCCGGCCGCGCAGATGGTCGAGCCGGCGCATGAGCTGCTGTTCCTCGGATCTCAGGGCGCGAACGGCGGCCTGAATCGATCGTTGCCACGACATACTGAACTCCCTTCCCAATGCAGAACTGCAATGCAGAACTACGGGTCAATCGAGTCTCTCGTGAGACTCATTCGTGGATAGTAGATTAGAAGGCGGCTTCGAGAGTGTCGAGAGGATTCCAGCATTGTTCTCTCATTTCCGTCGGTGACGTGCGTACCGGCGCGCGTTCGGGTCGGCTTGGCGCGACTTTGCGCCGGGCCTTCACCCCGGTGTAGGATCGGTCGGCCGGCAAGAAAGCGCTGGAGGAGACGCATCGTGAAGCTCGGTTTGACCGTCGGATACTCGGGGCGCGGAATGGGGTTGCCGATGGATCTCATTCTCGAGGCCGAGAAGCTCGGCTTCGACTCGGTGTGGACCGCCGAGGCGTACGGCTCCGACGCGATCACGCCGCTCGCCTGGATCGGGGCGCTGACCACCCGCATCCGGCTCGGCACGGCAATCATGCAGATACCGGCGCGAACGCCCGCGATGTGCGCGATGACCGCCATGACGCTCGATGCGCTCTCTGGAGGCCGTTTCGTGCTCGGTCTTGGACCGTCCGGTCCACAAGTCGTCGAGGGATGGCACGGAGTCCGCTACGGGAAGCCGCTGACCCGCACGCGCGAGTACATCCAGATCATCCGCCAGATCCTGAAGCGCGAGAAACCCGCGGAGCTGCGCGGCGAGGAGTATGAACTTCCGTACACGGGCCCGGGCGCGACGGGTCTCGGCAAGCCCCTCAAGAGCATCCTGCACGGCCGCGCGGACCTTCCGATCTACACCGCTGCGATCAGCCCGGCTGGCGTGAAAACCGCAGCGGAGCTCGCGGACGGCTTCTTTCCGATCTGGATGTCGCCCGAGAAGTGGTCGGTGTTCGCGCCGCACGTCGAAGCCGGCTTCAAGGCGGCGGGCGGCGGCAAGAGTCTCGCGAACTTCGACGTGGCGCCGTTCGTGACTTGCATCGTCGGAGACGACCTCGAGAAGTGCCGCAACGCGGTCAAACCGATGCTTGCGCTGTACATCGGCGGCATGGGCGCGCGCGATCGCAACTTTTACAACGACTACGCGAAGCGACTCGGATACGAAGAGGCTGCAGTTCGGATCCAGGACGCGTTTCTGGCCGGCAATCGCGGCGAGGCGGTCGCCGCCGTGCCCGACAAGCTGGTCGACGAGGTCGCGCTGGTCGGCCCGAAGGAGCGGATCCGCGACCGGATCGCCGCCTGGAAGTCCTCGCCGGTCGGCACGCTGTGCCTCGGCACGGGTCAGATCGAGGCGATCCGCACCCTCGCGGAGCTCGCGCTGTAGCGAGCGCGGCCTCGGTCGGTATCCTCGCCAGCGCGTGAAGCCATCCCGGAGCAGCGCCGTCGAAGCGTCCGAGCTCGTGCGCACTGTCTCTGCGGACGGTGGGCTGAGCGTGCGTGCGCTGGTTGCAACCGGTCTCGTCGCCGACGCCGCACAAAGACACGGGACGGCGCCGACTGCAACCGCTGCACTCGGGCGCGCGCTGATGGGGGCCGTGCTGATCGCCACCGGTGCGCAGGACGGCGAGACACTGCAGCTCCAGTTCCGCGGGGACGGACCCCTGGGCCAGATGACCGTGATCTCCGACCACCGAGGCCGCGTCCGCGGGTATGTCGCCGATCCCTCCGCGCATCCGCCCCCGCGAGCCGGCAAGCTCGACGTGGCGGCCGCCGTCGGCACCGGCGTTCTCGCGGTCGTCCGCTACCACCCGAGCTGGCGCGAACCGTACACCGGGATCGTGCCCCTCGTCTCGGGCGAGGTCGCCGCCGACCTGGCGCACTATCTCGTGACCAGCGAGCAGACACCCTCCGCGCTCGCGGCGGGCGTATTCGTGCAGGGAGACGGCTCGGTCGCCGCGGCCGGCGGCTATCTCGTCCAGGCCCTGCCCGGCGCGGATGAAGACGTCCTCACCCACCTCGAGCAGACGGTGCGCGCGCTGGCGACGCCCACCGAGCTGGTTCGCTCCGGGCTCGGCGCCGATGGCCTGATCGACGCTCTGCTCGCCGGTCTCGGCTCGCGCGCTCGCGAGCGCTCCCGGCCCGAGTTCTTCTGTGGCTGCGACACGGCGAAGATCCGGCGAGCCGTCATGCTGCTCGGCCGGGAGGAGACGCGCGCGATCGCCGCCGCCGGCGAGGCGCTCGACGTGCGCTGCGAGTTCTGCGCCACGAACTACCGGCTCGCCCCCGACGAGGTCGGCGCCCTCCTGCCGGACGGCTGAGACCGAAGGTGGACGTCGCGCTGTTCATTCCGTGCTACGTCGACCAGCTCGCCCCGCGCGTCGGCCTGGCCTGCGTGGAGTTGCTCGAGCGGCTCGGCTGCCGCATCTCCTTCGACCCGCAGCAGACCTGCTGCGGCCAGCCGTTCGTGACCACCGGCGCCCTCGCCGAAGCGGCGCGGCTCGCGCGGCGGCACCTGCGGATCTTCGAGCGCGCCGAGGCGGTCGTGTGCCCGTCGGCGAGCTGCGTGGCGACGGTTCGGCATCGCTATGCCGAGCTGGTCGGCGACGCCGACGCGCGGGCGCTGGCCGCGCGCACCTTCGAGCTCGGCGAGTTCCTCGTGAAGGCGCTCCACAAGACGGACGTGGGGGCGCGCTTCCCGCACAAGGTGGCGCTCCTCGAGAGCTGTCACGGGCTGCGCGAGCTCGAGCTCGGCTGGCCGAGCGAGCGCACCGCGCGCGCTCCGGGGAAGGGCCTGAGCGAGCGCCTGCTGGACGCGGTGGCGGGGCTCGAGCTCTGCGCCCTGCCGCGCCGCGACGAGTGCTGCGGCTTCGGCGGCGCGTTCTCGGTCGAGTACCCCGAGCTCTCGGCGCGAATCGGGCGCGCGAAGCTCGCGGCGCTGGTCGAGAGCGGCGCCGAGTACGTGACCGGCACCGACGCGAGCTGTCTGCTCCACCTCGACGGGCTGCGCCGCCGCGCGGGAGTCGGGCCCGAGCCGATCCACCTGGCCGAGATCCTCGCCGCGCGGGAGGGCGGGTGAGCGCGGCGCTCGACCGCCGCGCCGCGGAGCTGTTGCCCGAGGGCGAGCGGCTCGCAGCCCACGACGCCTCCGTGTTCGCGCTGCGCGTGAAGCGCGACCAGGCGGGCTGGGCGGAGCCCGACTTCGAGCGCCTGCGCGAGCAGGCGCGCCGGATCAAGGCGCACACGCTCGATCACCTGAACGAGTACCTCGAGCGCTTCGAAGCCGCGGCGCAGAGCGCGGGCGCGCGGGTGCACTGGGCCGAGGATGCGGCCGAGCTGCGCGGGGTCGTGCTCGAGATCCTGACCCGGACGAGCGCGCGCCGGGTGGTGAAGAGCAAGTCCATGCTGACGGAGGAGTGCGGGCTGAACCCGCACCTCGAGAAGAGCGGCATCGAGGTCATCGACACGGACCTCGGCGAGCGGATCGTGCAGCTCGCCGACGAGCCGCCCTCGCACATCATCATGCCGGCGATCCATCGGTCGCGCGCCGACATCGGCGAGCTGTTCGCGCGCGAGCTCGCGTCGCCCGCGGGCGAGACCGACCCGGGCCGGCTCACCGAGGTCGCGCGCACCGACCTGCGCGCGCGTTTCCTCGCCGCCGACGCGGCGATCACCGGCGCGAACTTCGCGGTCGCCGAGAGCGGCACGCTCGTGGTCGTCACCAACGAGGGCAACGCCGACCTCGGCATGAGCCTGGCGCGCGTGCACATCGCCTGCCTCGGCATCGAGAAGCTGGTGCCGTCGCTCGGCGACCTCGCGGTGTTCCTGCGCCTGCTCGCGCGCAGCGCGACGGGACAGCCGATCTCGGCGTACACGAGCCTAGTCACCGGGCCGCGTCCGGGCGCGGAGCTGCACATCGTCCTGGTCGACAACGGGCGCACGCGCCTCCTTGCCGACCCGCGCCATCGCTCGGCGCTGGCGTGCATTCGCTGCGGCGCGTGCCTGAACACCTGTCCGGTGTACCGGCGCGCGGGCGGGCACGCGTACGGCTGGGCGCTGCCGGGCCCGATCGGGTCGGTGCTTGCGCCCGCGCTCGCCGCCGGCACGGAAGCCGCGCGCCTGCCGTTCGCCTCGACCCTGTGCGGAAGCTGCAGCGGCGTGTGTCCGGTGAAGATCGATCTGCACGATCAGCTCGTGGCGTGGCGCGGCACCGAGTCGCTGCAGGTCGGCCGTCCGCACCGGTCGCAGTGGCTCGCGGCGGCGGTGCTCGCGCGACCGCTCGCGTATCGCGCCTTCGCTCGCGCAGCGCGCCTCGTCTGGCCGCTCGTCGCTCGGCGCTTCGCGGGCAACCCGGCCGCGGCGTGGCTGCGCGCGCGCGAGCTGCCGGCGCATCCGGGCGCGAGCTTTCGCGCGCGCTTCCGGGCGCGCCGGGGCGGTGGCTCGCGATGAGCGCGCGCGAGCGCATCCTCGCGCGCGTGGCCGCGGCGGCGAACCGGGTCGCGGCCGCGCCCGAGCCCTTCGTGCCCGTCCACCGCCGCGCGGACTTCGCGCAGTTCGCGAGCCAGCTCACGGCCGCGGGCGGCGAGGCGGTCGGCCCGCTGGCTCCGGCAGAGCTCTCGGCGCGCGTCGCCGAACGGTGTCGGTCCTGGGCGGGCGGTGGCCGCGTGCTGGCCAGCGACGCGGCGCTCCTCCGCCTGGGCAGCGGGCCGTGGGCGCCCGTGCCGACCTCGGGGGATCCGCACGCGTTGGCCGACGTGACGGTGGCGATCCTGTGCGGCGCGCTCGCGGTGGCCGAGAACGGTGCCGTCGGCCTGGACGGGCGCGAGGCGCGGCCGCGCGCGCTGCCCGTGATCTGCGAGCGGCTCGTGCTGCTGGTCGAGACGCGCCGGATCGTGCCGGAGATGCACGCCGCGCTCGCGGGCCTTCCCGAGGGCGCGCTGGCGCAGCATCACTTCACGTTCGTAGCGGGGCCTTCGAAGACCGCCGACATCGAAGGAGCGCTGGTGCTCGGCGCACACGGGCCGCGCGCGCTCGCCGTGTTCGCGATCGACGGCTAGGACTCCGCTAGCTCCCGCGCAGGAGCGACTCGGCGCGGATCTCGAAGTCGGCGAACATCGCGCGCCACGCGGCGTACAGCGCCGGGCGGTCGCCGAGCCGGCCGAGCGCGCCGACGAGTGGAAGGCGGGCGAGGCGGAGCGCGCGCGCGGCAGCGCGAGCTCGAGCTGCGACGCGCACCAGCCCAGCCGGTAGAGCGCCTCCCAGACGAACGCCGCGTTCGCCGCCGACGCGATCGCCGCGCGCGGCGCTGCGCCGCTCGCTCGCCGCGTCGAGCGCGTCCAGGTAGACGCGCTCGAGCTCCGGCCAGCGCGGCGGCCCGTCGACGAAGAAGCCGACGTCGGCGCGCGCAGCGGCAGGCGGAGCTGGCGGATCGCGAGAGACTGACTCAGCAGGGTCGCGTCGAAGATCGGCGGCCCAGCGCAGACCGCCTCCCAGTCGAACAGGATCGGGCGCGCCTGCGCGCGGCAGCCAGACGTTGCCCGAGTGCAGGTCGCGGTGCACCACGCACTCGGGCGACTCTGCGAAGGCGCGGCGCAGCGCGTCCGGCGTGCGCTGCAGCTCGCGGGCCAGCGAGAGCGCGCGCGGAGTGGCGAGGTCGCGCACGAGCGGCTCGCGCGCCTGCAGCGCTTCGAGCCGCGCGAGCCCGTCCGGAACGTGCGCGAGCTGCGCCTCGAGGTCGCGCGCGAACGGGCGCGGCAGCCAGTCGGGGGCGCGGCCGAGCGTCGCCGCGTGCACGCGCGCCACCTCGCGCAGCGCGTCGACGGCGCGCGAGGGCCGCCAGCGCTGCGCCGTCGGAAACTCCTCGATCAGCACCCAGCCGTCGGTCTGGCCCGCGACGGGGCCGGTGCCGAACGCGCGGGGCACGCGGCCGGGCAGCGACGCCGCGAGCTCCTCGTAGAAGCGCTGCTCGCGCGTCACGCAGATGGGATCGGGCGCGATCACCTTCAACACCGCCGCGTGCGGCTCGCCCGCGATCTCGAGCGACACCCGTTCGAAGTGCGCCCCGGAGCCCACCTCGGGTCCCGCCAGCGGCGCGCGCGCGCGCACGCGCACGTCGAGGTGCTGCGCGCTCCGCAGCCGGCGCACGCCCGCGCAGAGCTCCGCGTCGCTGATCACCGCGGCAGCATAGCGGCTGCGCTCGGCTACGATACGCGGCCATGGCGGCGGTGGAGGAGGGCGGCGAGCCGAGCGCTGCGCGCTTCGCGATCCTCCGCGAGGCGCCGTTCCGCTGGTTCGCGGCGAGCCGCTTCCTCTCTGGCACCGCGATGACCCTGCTCGGCTCGGCGGTCGCCTGGCACGCCTACGACCTGTCGCACTCCGCGGCTCAGCTCGGCCTGATCGGGCTGATCCGCTTCGGACCGGTGCTCGCGCTGAGCCTGATCGCCGGCGCCGTCGCCGACGCGATGGAGCGCCGGCGCCTGATCCAGCTCGCGCAGTGCGTTCAGCTCGTGTGCTCGGTCTCCCTGCTCGCGGTCACCCTCTCGGGCGGCGCGAGCCTGCCCGTCCTGTACGCGGCGGTCGGGCTGTCGGCGACCGCGGGCGTGTTCGAGCAGCCCGCGCGCGCCTCGCTCCTGCCTCTGCTCGTCTCGCGCGAGAACTTCTCGCGCGCGGTCGCGATGATGTCGACCCTGGTGTGGTTCGGCTTCGCGACCGGACCGATGCTGACCGGCTTCGGGACGAAGCTCTACGGGATCGAGGCTGCGTACGCGCTGCACGCGCTCCTGATCTCGAGCTCGATCTTCTCGCTCGCGCGCCTCCCGACCCTGGCGGTGGCGGAGAACGCTGCGCGCGTGACCTGGGCGGCGATCGTGGAGGGGCTCGCCTTCGTGCGTCGCAACCCGGTCGTGCTGGGCTGCATGACGCTCGACATGTTCGCGGTGATCCTCGGCGGCGCGACGGCGCTCCTGCCCGTCTACGCGCAGGACATCCTGAAGGTGGGCGCGGGCGGCTACGGCCTGCTGTCGGGCTCGCTCGAGATCGGCGCGCTCGTGATGTCGGCGCTGCTCCTGTTCCTGCCCTCGCTGCGCCGGGCGGGCGTGCTGCTGCTGGCCGCGGTCGCGGTGTACGGACTGGCGACGATCGGCTTCGGGCTGTCGCGCTCGTTCCCGCTCTCGGTCGGCTGCTACATGCTGGTGGGGATGGCCGACGCGGTGAGCGTGGTCCTGCGCCAGACGGCGGTGCAGCTCTCCACTCCCGACGAGCTGCGCGGGCGCGTCAGCGCGGTGAACTTCGTGTTCATCGGCGCCTCGAACAACCTGGGCGCGGCCGAGTCGGGCTTCCTGGCAGAGCTGACCAGCGCCACGTTCTCGGTGGTCTTCGGCGGCGTGGGCTGTCTCGTCGTGGTGGCGCTCGTCGCCTGGTGCCTCCCCGCCTTGCGCGCCTACCGCATCTGACGTACCCCCAGGGGATGCAACTCGGGTCGGTCCTCGTGTTCGACGCGGGTCCGCTTCTGTTGCGCAACGGTGGGATCGACGTCGAGCGGCTGCGCGCCTACACCGCCGAGCGTCTGCCTGCGGCGCCGCGAGCGCGCCAGAGACGAACCGAGCTGGCGCTCGGCCGGCTCGCCTTCTTCGCCGACGATCCAGCGTTCCAGCTCGACTACCACGTGCGCCATGCGAGCCTGCCGCGGCCCGGCGACGAGCGCGCGCTGAAGCGCCTGGTCGGCCGCGTCTTCTCGCAGGCGCTCGACCCCGACAAGCCGCTCTGGGAGCTCTGGGTCGTCGAAGGCCTGGAGGACGGCCGCTTCGCGCTGATCGCCAAGCTCGACTCGGCCCTGGTCGAGGGCGACGGGCGCGGCGACGTGCTCGCCGCGCTGTTCGCCCCGGCGGCCCCCTCCGCGAGGAGCGCTCCGCGCGGGACACTGGCGGGTGTCGGCGAGGCGCTGTTCGAGGCGGCGGGCGCCGCGCTGCGGCCCGCGAGCCTGCTCGCGAGCGCCGTCCGCGGCGCGCGCCGAGCGCTGGCGGGCGCCGCCGAGCCGTCGCACTGCCGGATCGA
The DNA here is from genome assembly GCA_963707945.1 of uncultured delta proteobacterium. Lineage (GTDB taxonomy): Bacteria > Myxococcota_A > UBA9160 > SZUA-336 > SZUA-336 > VGRW01. The sequence continues at coordinate 1,752,635 of CAVPRM010000002.1, read as the reverse complement.
CTGGCTCCCGCTCGACGCCGCGGACGTGGCCGCGGTCTCGAAGCGGCTCGGCGCGCGCGAAGCCGACGTCCTGCTGGCGACCCTGGCGGGCGGGCTCCGGCGCCTGCGCGAGCGGCGCGGCGGCGCCGGCGAGCTGGCGGAGACGTCCGCCCTGACACCGATCTGCGTCGAGAACGGGGTGGCCGCGCCGCGGATCCGCCTGCCGCTCGAGGAGCCCGATCCGCGCACGCGACTCGTGCGCCTGCGCGCCGCTCGAGAGCGGCTCTCTCCAGGGCTGCCCTCGGGCCGATCGCTCCTCGGCGCGCTGGCCGAGCTGGCGCGCGCGGCGGCAGAGGCCGCACGCGCCGACCTCGTCGTGGCCGAGCTCGCCGCGGGCGAGGCGGCGCTGCTCGGAGCGCCGCTGCGCGCGGTCGTGCCCGTCCTGCCGCACGGCGCCGGCGGCCCCCTGCGGGTGACCGCGACCTGGGTCGGGGAGCGCATCTTCCTCGGGCTCGCGGCCGATGCAGTCTCCATGTCCGACCTATCCGCGCTCGCCGACGGTGTCGCCGCGAGCTTCGACGAGCTGCGCCGGCTCGCAGCGCCGGAGGCGAAGCCGCCGCGCGTGCGGCGTCCACGGCCCCGACGCCGCGCGGCGCAAGCTCCGCGCGCCGAGCCGGAGCTGCGATGAGCGCGCTCGCGCTCGAGAACCTGATCTCGATCGCCGCGGGACTGGCCTGGATCACGGCTGGGGATGGCGCCTTCGGGTTCGCGCTCGGCGTCGTGCCCGGCTCGCTCCTGCTCGCGGGCGGGGTGTCGAGCCTGCTCCTGCCCGGCGATCCGCGCACGCCGCAGCTCACCGCGCTCGGCGCGCGCGCTGGCGGTGCTGGTCGCGCTTCCGATGTTCGCGGCCGCGGGCTTCGCGCAGACGATCGGACTCGTCACCCTGGCGGCCGCGAGCTTCGTCGCTTGCGGCTGGACGGCGCAGCGGCGCGAGCCGCCGATCGAGCGCGTGCCGGAGCCGCGCCTCGACCTCGAGCTCGCGACCAAGGTCGGCTTCGACCAGCTCGCGCTCGCGACCATGATCGCGACCCGGCCGGGCTCGTCGTTCACCGACGTCGGCCGCGCCGCGCGCGAGATCCGCGAAGCGCACGCGCTCTTCGAGCGCTCGGGCTGGCTCGAGAAGCCGGTCTCCTATCACGAGACGCCGCCGTCGCTGGAGGCGCCGGTCGTGCGCGCGCGCAGCTCGCTGGGCCTGCACTTCGAGGAGCTCTCCTTCGAGAGCGGCTACGAGCCGCGCCTGGGCGAGCCCGGCCGCGAGCGCTGGCTGTCGTACGCGAACAACCGCGAGGCGCACGCCTGGGTCGTGCGCCACCGAGACCCGCGGCCCTGGCTCGTCTGCATCCACGGCTACGGGATGGGCTCGCCCGCGGTGGATTTCGGCGCGTTCGACGCGCGGCGCCTGCACCGCGAGCTCGGCCTGAACCTGATCTTTCCGGTGCTGCCCCTGCACGGCCCGCGCAAGCGGGCGCTGCGCAGCGGCACCGGCTTCCTTTCGGGCGACTTCGTCGACACCGTTCACGCCGAGGCGCAGGCGATGTGGGACATCCGGCGGCTCCTCGGCTGGGCGCGCGGGGAAGGCGCGGCGCAGATCGGTGTATACGGACTGTCGCTCGGCGGCTACACGGCGTCGCTCCTCGCCTGTCTCGACGGAGCACTCGCCTGCGCGATCGCCGGCATTCCCGCCGTCGACTTCGCGCGTCTGGTGGAGCGGCTCGCGCCGCACCAGACGCTGCGCGAGATCGAGCGGCTCGGCTTCGACTGGAAGCTCCTGCGCGACGTGCTCTCGGTCGTCTCGCCACTCGCGCTGACGCCGCGCATCGCGCGCGAGCGCCTGTCGATCTTCGGCGGCACCGCCGACCACCTGGTCTCGGCGGATCAGGTGCGCGACCTGTGGAAGCACTGGGGCGAGCCGCGCATCGCCTGGTACGCGGGCAGCCACGTCTCGTTCCCGCGCGAGCCGGAGGTGCGTTTCCTCGTCGACGACGCGCTGCGGATCGGCGGGCTGGTCGCCGAGTCCGCGGGCCTCCGGCCCGCCTAGCGCCCCATCATCGCGTTGTAGTTCGCGCTGTAGAAGTTCTCGCGGACCGCGGGCCCGGCCGCGCCGAGCGAATCCTCGAAGCGCTTCAGCGGGTCGCGCCCGCCCTCGGGGTGCGGGTAGTCCGACGAGAACAGGAACAGGTCGTCGCCCGCCTGCTCGACGAGCCAGCCGACCGGCTCGGTCGGGAACGGCGTGAACCAGACGTGGCCGTGCACGTACTCCGACGCGCGCTTGGGCAGGCGCAGCGCGGGCTCGGTCTTCGAGAACGTCTCCTGCGCGATGTCCAGCCGGCGCAGCCAGCTCGGCACCCACAGCGCGCCCTGCTCGATGCAGCCGCCGCGCAGGCGCGGGAACGCCTCGAACACCCCGTCGAGCACCATGCACGAGAGGAACGTCTCGGGCGGGTTGTGCGCGACCATGAAGTCCTTGGCGCGGATGTTCTCGCCGCCGCCGAGCCAGTCCGTCGTCGGCTTGCCGTTGTTGTGGAACTGGCGCCGCAAGGTCCGGCCGCCGCCGCCGATGTGGAGCATGAACGGGATGTTCGCGTCCGAGAGAAGCGCCCACAGTCCGTTGTAGTCGGGGTGGGTCGGAGAGCGGTCGCCCTGCGGCGCGGAGTTCAGCAGGATCGCGCCGCAGCCGAGCCGGATCGCCTCGTCGGCCTCGCGCTCGGTCCGCTCGGGATCGCCCCACGGCACCATGCCCACCGCGATCAGCCGCTCGTCCTCCGAGCAGAAATCGGAGATCGCGCGGTTGTGGGCGCGCGAGCCGCCGTAGAGGAGATCGCGGTCGTCGCCACCGAACTGTGTCGCCGCGAACGTGCTGAACACGAGCTGGCTCTCGAAGCCGAGCAGGTCGAGCGCGCGCGAGCGCTCGGTCCGGTCGAAGGCGCCGAGCGCCCCCCAGCCCTTCGCGCCCATCAGATTGGCCTCGAGCGCGCGGGCCGCCTCGGCATCGCCGCGCCGCGCCGCCGCCGCGTCCACCGCCTGTTCCGCGAGCTTGCCCGCGCCGCCCAGGTAGAGAGGGCGGAGCTTCTCGCGAACCCCCGGATCGGCGTAGGGGGCGAGCCAGTCGCCCAGCTCCATCAGGTGGCTGTCCGCGTCGCAGTAAGCTCGGCCCGTCGCGTAGGGCATCCGGGATCCTCCCTCGGGCGAAGATCCTACTTTGGAGTTGACGGGACCGTCAATTAGAATCCCGGCCATGCCCAGGCTGAAGACGCGGCTCGCGGCGGCCGAACGGCGCGAGCAGCTCCTCGACGTCGCCGGGCAGATCCTGCTCGACAAGGGCTTCCGCGCGCTGTCGATGGAGGCGGTCGCGGAGCGCGCCGGCGTCTCGAAGGGGCTTGGCTACGCGTACTTCAAGAACGCCGACGACCTGGCGATCGCGCTGTACGACCGCGAGGTCGGCGAGGTGTACCGGCGGGTCGAGGAGGCGGTCCTGCGCGCAGACTCCTTCGAGGTGCGGATCCGCGCTTCGATCCGCGCGTACCTGGACGTCGGCCGCGAGCGCGGCGCGGTGATCGCCATCCTGCAGGCCCGGCTGCAGGGGCGCTGGTTCGCGCGCAGCGGCCGCCGCCGGGTCGGCGAGTTCCTCGCCTTCTGGTCGAAGCGCCTCGAGGCCGATCTCGGTGTCGGGCGCGAAGTCGCGGAGCCGCTCGCCGCCGCGATGCTGTCGTCGACCGAAGCGGGCGTGCGTGCCGCCGTGGCGCGGAGGATTCCGCGCGCGCAGGTCGAGGAGACGTGCGTGCGCTTCGTGCTGGGCGGGCTGCAGGCGCTGCGCAAGCGCTAGCCGAACGAAGACGATCGGGCTAGGCGCTCACGCGCCCTCGCGCCGCACCATCGCCTTCTGCGCGAACGCCTCGCGCACGAACTGGGCCTGCTCTTCCTCGTGCAGCCGGTACGAGCCGGTCGCGGGGCTCGCCGACTCGCGCCGCCCGACGTAGCGCAGCGTCTTGTCGGCGGGCAGCACGCGGCGCAGGCGCTCCGCGACGAACTGCCAGGCGCCCATGTTCCAGGGCTCCTCCTGGACCCAGGCGACATCGCTCGCTGCGTAGCGCGTGAGCACCGGCACGAGCTGCTCGAACGGGAACGGGTGCAGCTCCTCGACCCGCACGATCGCCACGTCCTCGAAGCCCGAGTCCTCGCGCGCTTCGAGCAGCGTGTAGTAGACCTTGCCGCTGCAGAGCAGGACGCGGCGGGTCGTCGCAGGGTTGCGGCCGCCCGAGCCGAACGCCGGATCGTCGATCACCTCGCGGAACTCGCCGCTGGTGAGCTCTTCGGCGTGCGACACGCACTTTGGGTGCCGCAGCAGGCTCTTCGGCGACATCACCACGAGGGGCTTCCTGAAGTTGCGGCGGATCTGGCGGCGCAACGCATGGAAGTACTGCGCGGGCGTGGAGAGGTTCGCGACCTGCAGGTTGTCCTCGGCGCAGAGCTGCAGGAAGCGCTCGAGCCGCGCGCTCGAGTGCTCGGGGCCCTTGCCCTCGTAGCCGTGCGGCAGGAGCATGACCAGACCCGACGAGCGGCTCCACTTCTTCTCGCCGCTCGCGATGAACTGATCGATGATGACCTGCGCGCTGTTCGAGAAGTCGCCGAACTGCGCCTCCCACAGCGCGAGCCGGTTCGGGTCGACCGTGCTGTAGCCGTACTCGAAGCCGAGCACCGCGGCTTCCGACAGGAGCGAGTTCGCGATCGCGAAGCGCGCGCCGCCGGTGCCGAGCTGGTCGAGCGGGACGAACGTCGAGCCGTTCTCGACGTCGTGCAGCACCGCCTGGCGGTGGCCGAAGGTCCCGCGCTCGACGTCCTGACCCGTCATGCGAACGGGAATGCCCTCGGCGAGCAGCGTCCCGAACGCGAGCGCCTCGGCCGTGCCCCAGTCGATCGGCTCGTTGGCAGACACCGAGCGCGCGCGCTGCTCGAGCATGCGCCGCAGCTTGGGGTGCACGTGGAAGGAGGCGGGCGTCTCGCCCAGGCCCTTCGCGACCTTCTCGAGGGCGTCCCGCGCGACCGCCGTCTTGCCGTCGTGCTGCTCCGGGTTCGCGAGACCTTCCCACAGGCCGTGGTATCCCTCGGCTCCCGCGAGCTTGGTGTGGGTGGTGCTCTCTTCGAGCGCTTGCTCGAGCCGGCGCTTCTGCTGCTCCTCGAGCTTGGCGAGCGCCGTCTGGTCGATCGCGTTCTCGGCCAGCAGCCGATCGGTGTAGATCTGCACCACGCGCTCGTGCGCCGCGATCGCCTTGTACATGAGCGGCTGCGTGTAGGTCGGGTCGTCGGCCTCGTTGTGGCCGTGCCGCCGGTAGCAGACCAGGTCGATGATCACGTCTTCCTTGAACTGCTGGCGGAACGCGATCGCGAGCTTGGCCGCGTGCACGCACGCCTCGGGGTCGTCGGCGTTCACGTGGAAGATCGGCGCCTGGATGTTCTTGGCGGTGTCGCTCGGGTACTGCGTGAAGCGGCACTGCGACGGCTCGGCGGTGAAGCCGATCTGGTTGTTCACGATCACGTGGATCGTGCCGCCGGTGCGGTAGCTGGCGAGCTCCGACAGCGCGAGCGTCTCGTACACGATCCCCTGGCCAGTGAACGCGGCGTCACCGTGGAGCTGAAGGGGGATCACCTGGGTGCCGTCGACGTCGCCGCGCCGCTGCTGCTTCGCCGCGACCACGCCCTCCGCCACCGGGTTGATCCACTCCAGGTGACTCGGGTTCGGGCACAGCGACAGATGGAGCGACTTGCCGACCCGCGTGCGGCGGTCGGCGGAGTAGCCGCGGTGGTACTTCACGTCGCCCGCGCCCGACGCGTTCGCCGGCATCAGCGACTGCTGGAAGTCCGCCATGATGGCGCGGTAGGGCATGTCCATCGCGTGCGCCATCACGTTCAGGCGCCCGCGGTGCGCCATGGCGATCACGATGTCCTCGGCGCCGCGCTCCGAGCCGCCCTCGAAGAGCGCGTCCATCAGCGGGATCAGCGCCTCGCCGCCTTCGAGCGAGAAGCGGTACACGCCCAGGAAGCGCTTGTGCAGGAACTGCTCGAAGCGCTCCGCCGCCATGATCTGGGTCAGGGTGCGCAGCCGCTCCTCGGTCGTGAGCTCGGGCCGGTTCTCGCGCGGCTCCATGCGCTCGATCAGCCAGTCGCGCCGCTCCTTGTCGCGGATCTCCATGAACTCCGCGCCGAAGGTGCGGCAATAGGTGCGGCGCAGGCTCGCGATCAGCTCGGGCAGCGTGCCCTCGCGCTGGCCCAGGTAGTTGCCGAACTGGATGCGCCGGTTCGAGTCCCAGCCGCCGAGGCCGAACGTGGCGGGGTCGAGCAGCGGGTGCTCGTCGCGGTTCTGGCCGAGCGGATCGAGCTTCGCGATCAGGTGGCCGTGGCTGCGGTAGGCGTCGACCAGGCCCATGATGCCCACGACGGGAACGGTCGGGCTCGCCACGGCGCTCGCCGGCGCGACCCGGTCGTGGCCGTTCGCGCTGGCCAGCTCGGGCTCCGGCTCGGACTCCGCCGCCGCCCGGCCGTGCAGCCGGTCGAAGAGCCGCCGCCAGCTCTCCGGGACGCGCTCGCGACCGAGCACATAGTCCTCGTAGAGCGCTTCGACCCAAGCGCCATTCTCGCCGTTGAAGAGCCCGGCTAGCTCCTCGGAAACCAAAGCCCCTCCATGGTAACGCTTCCCGTCTTCTATTCGACGGCGCGGCGCCGGGTGTGAAGGCGAAATGCGCGGGCTACGATGCCGCGCCATGCGCTTCCAAACGCTGCCCGGCTTCCGGGACTTCTTCCCCGAAGACCTGGCCGTACGGCGCTGGATCGAGTCCGCCTGGCGCGGCGCGTCGCGCGCGGCCGGCTACGAGGAGATCGACGGCCCGGTCCTCGAGGGGCTCGAGCTCTTCACGGCCAAGTCGGGACCGGAGATTGCCGGCCAGCTCTTCGCGTTCACCGACAAGGGCGGGCGCGAGGTCGCGCTCCGGCCCGAGATGACGCCGACCCTGGCGCGCATGATCGGCGCGCGCGGCGCCGGCCTGCCCAAGCCCATCAAGTGGTACTCGGTGCCCGAGTTCTACCGCTACGAGAAGATGCAGCGCGGCCGGCTGCGCGCGTTCTACCAGTGGAACGTCGACGTGATCGGGAGCGACGAGCCGGCGGCGGACGCGGAGGCGATCGCGGTCGCGCTGGACGCCCTGCGCCGGCTGGGGCTCGCGGCGGACGACGTGGTGGTGCGGATCAACGACCGCCGCTTCGTGGCGCGCGCGCTCGATGCGCTCGGGGTGGCGCCGGACGATCAGGCCGAGGTTCTGGCGATCGTCGACAAGCTCGACCGGGATCGCGACGCGGGCGGGCGGCTCGAGGCGAAGCTGGGCGCGGAGCGCGCCGGCTCGGTGCGCGAGATGTGCGCGAGCTACCCGCTCGGCCGTGCGGAAGAGCTCGGGGCGGTGCTCGACGCGGCCCGCGAGTACGGAGTCACTTCGCCCCTGCAGCCCGACTTCCGGATCGTGCGCGGGCTCGCGTACTACACGGGCCCCGTGTGGGAGATCTTCGACCGCGGGCGGGAGCTGCGCGCGGTCGCGGGCGGCGGCCGCTACGACGCGCTGATCCAGTCGCTCGGCGGGCCCAAGCTGTCGGCGCTCGGCTTCGGGATGGGCGACGTCGTGCTCGGCGAGCTGCTCGCCGAGAAGAAGCTCGTGCCGGCGACCGCGCCGCGGGTCGAGGTCGCTGTGCTGGCCGTGAGCGCGGAGCTCGCGGGCGTGGCGCGGCAGATCGTGGCGAAGCTGCGCGCGCGCGGGGTGGCGGCGGAGACACCGTACGGTGTTCCCAAGCTGGGCAAGGCGCTGCGCGCCGCCGACGAGGCCGGGGCCGCGCGCGCGCTGATCGTCGGCCCCGAGGAGTGGAAGGACCGCACCGTCCTCGAGCGCGACCTCAGGAGCGGCGCCGAGCGCAAGGTCGCGTTCGACGAGCTGTAGGGCAGGGCGTCCGTGGCCAGGCCTCCCGGCTTCGATCTGGCGACCGAGCTCGCGAGTCCGGGCTTCACGCCGGCACGGCGCGATGCGCCCGGCCTGGCCGAGCTGATCGTCGCGGGTGTCGAGCCCGCCGCGACACGGGCCGCTCCGGCGCTCGCGGAATTGCGCGACGCCGGACGCCTTGCGATCGGCGCGCGCTTCGACGTCGCCGACGAGGGCGCGAAGGCGCGGCTGGTCGCCGCCCTCGGGCTGCTCGCGCGTGGGGGTGACGCGGAAGCGGCGGAGATGGTGATGGCGCGGCTGCACGACCCCGCTGCGCGCGTGCGGCGCACCGCCGCGATCGCGCTCGGCAAGCTCGGCGGCGACTCCGCGTCGGCGGCGCTGGTCGCCCGCTGGGACGCCGGCGACGTCACGCCCGACGAGCGGCGCGCGCTCGCCGAAGCTCTCGGCAAGCTCGGCGGCGAGCCGGCCCTCGCTCGCTTGAGAGCGCTGACACCGGGCGGCGACGCCGAGCTGGCTCGGCTGCGCGATCGCGCGCTGTTGATGGCAGACCGCTCCGCGAAGCGCGGCGAGCCGTCGTCGATCGCGGCCGACGTCGCCCCGCCGACACCGCTCGATGTACGGCTCGCGTGCCGGCGCGGGTTCGCGCCGTTGCTCGTCGAGGAGCTGAAATCGATCGGCATGGGGCCGCGCCAGGTCGACGAGGCTCACGTCGCGGTCGCGCTCTCTGCGCCATGGTCGACCTTGTTCGCTTCGCGCCTGTGGGCGAGCGCCTCGATCCGTATCCCACTCCTTCCAGACGAGCTCGCGACATCGATCACGCGCGCGCTCACGGCGGACTCGACGCGGGCCCTCCTCACTGCGTGGACGCGCGGACCGGTTCGCTGGCGGCTCGGCTTCGCGCGCGGGCACAAACGCGCGATCGTCTGGCGGGTCGCGCGCGACGTCACCGCGGCGGCGCCCGAGCTCGTGAACGATCCCGCTGCGACGACCTGGGAGGTGCAGGTCGACGACGGGGCCACGGCGTTGGGACTCGTCCCGCGGCGGATCGAGGACCCGCGCTTCGCATGGCGCGTCGCCGACGTGCCCTCGGCCTCGCATCCGACGGTCGCGGCAGCGCTCGCGTGGATCGCCGACGCGCGGCCCGAGGACCGTGTCTGGGATCCGTTCTGCGGCTCCGGGGCCGAGCTCATCGAGCGAGCGCGGCGCGGTCCTCATCGCTCGCTGCTCGGCACGGACGTCGACGCTGCCGCGCTCGCCGCCGCGCGCGAGAACCTGGCCGCCGCCGGCGTCGCGGCCGAGCTCGCCCTCGCCGACGCGCGCACCCGCGCGGCCGGCCCGGTGGATCTCGTCATCACGAACCCGCCGCTCGGCAGCCGGGTCCGGCTCGACGCCGCTGCGCTGCTGGGGGACGCGCTGCCGCATCTGGCTCGTCAGCTGGCGCCGCGCGGCCGCCTGGTCTGGATCACGCCCGCGCCACGCGCGACGACGCCGATCGCCGAGCGCGTGAAGCTCCGGCGCGTCCGCTCGCTCGACGTCGATCTCGGTGGCGTGCGAGGTCAGCTCGAGCGCTGGGACGCGCCCTAGAGTCGGCGGCCCTACAAGTAGTGCGACGCGAGCGCAGCGCGCATCGGGTTGGCGCTCGCCAGAGCCGCCTCGGCTAGCTCTCGTCTGTCCAAGTCGACGCGGTGGAGCTCGACGCCGATCTCATCGCCTCGAACGACGATGCTGGCGTACTCGGCATGCGCGAGGATCGTCGGCAGCGCACGATGAACGAATTCGCGAAACGGCGCACCGACGCTGCCCGGATTCACGACCCAGACCCCGCGATGCTGGCGCACCATCTGGACGTGCGTGTGTCCCCCGGCCATGACGGTCGCCCGTGCGGGGCCGAGCTGTCGATCGAATTCCTCGCTGGGCGTATCGGCCAAAAGATCGACCATGTTCGAGCTCGGAGAGCCGTGGTAGAGCTTCAACCGTCCGCGGTCCCCGAGCGGCAGGTCGATGCCGGCCTCGAAGCGCCCGACGAAGGCGATCTGGTCGGGCGAGAGCTGGTCGCGGCACCAGTCGATTGCATCGATCACCATCGGCACGCTCGTCTGCGAGCGAATCAGCTTCTCGTCGAGGACGTAGTCGTCGTGGTTCCCCATGATGCAGCGGCACGCGAGCCCTTGCAGCATCTCGATCACTCGAGACGGGGAAACGCCGAGCGTAGCCACGTCGCCCAGGCAAACGATCTCGTCGGCGCCGAGCCGATCGATGGAACGAAGCACTTCGCGCAGGGCGATCTCGTTGCCATGGATGTCCGAGATGAGGGCGATCCGGTGTGTCTCGCGTAGAGCCATCCCGGGCAAGGATAAGCCGGAACGCTCAAGCGCGCGATCGTGTGGCGGGTAGCGCGACACCCGACGGTCGCGGCGGCGCTCGCGTGGGTCGCCGAGGCGAGGCCTTAGGATCGCGTGTGCGCTGGGACGCGCCCCAGTCCTAGCTCCGCGTCGGCGTTACAGCCAGCGCCGGACCCTCGCTCTGTATTGCCTGTAGGAGTCTCCGAAGCGGCTCTCGAGGAAAGCCTCTTCGCGGAGCACCACCCCATGGTGGATGATCGCGACGACGGCGGGGAGTAGTGCGAGCGACCATGGCTCGCAAAGAAACAGCGCCAGCCCGGCGTATCCAATGGACCCGAAGAGATACATCGGGTTCCTGGTCAGCCTGAACGGTCCGGTCTGGACCAACGCGGTCGGAGTGCGCGAGTTGTGAATGGGCGTGCCGACTCTCCTCATCGTCCACACCATCGAGGCGAAGCCCGCCGCCCCGAGACAGAAGAGGAGCGCCCCGAAGCCGCGCAGATTCGCGCGAAGGGGAGCCGAGATCCACGATGAGGCAGGCAGAACCCTCTCCAGGAGCACGCCCGCGAGAAATCCGCCGAGAGGAATCACGGGCGGGAAGACGAGAACCTGAGAGTGTGCGCCGGTAGCTACGCGAGCTCGGGTCATCGCTCAGCTCCTCCTCCCACGACGCAACCCTGGAGCAGCTGCTGAGGAGCCCAGACCTCGTGCACTTGGATCGGAGTCTGCGGCGGCTCTCCGGTCTGCGCTCGCGAGATACCCACGGTGGCAAGGACCCGGTCGACCGCGGGATGCACGCGCTCGTCGGTGAAACGCTCGGCGTGCTCCTTGGACTCCCAGACGCTCAGGTAGCGGAGGCCCGACTCACGCTGCAGAACGAGGTGAACGATCAACCCCTCGGGCGGATCCGTCCCGAGCTCGGCGCGGATCTTCTCGTAGACGGACCACGGAATCGGCACGTCTTGGGTGTACGCGTATGCCATGGCGCCCTCCATCGGAGCTCGATTTGATCCGAATATACATCGGATCATTTTGAAGGTAAAGTCGTTTCGTGCCTGGACGGAAGCGCGCGTACAACTCGCCGGCCCGGAGACTGAATGCCGAGCAGACACGCGCTGCAATCCTGGCGGCTGCTCGCGAGCTCTTCCTCGAACGCGGCTACGCGCGCGCGACGATGGCCGGGATTGCAGAGTCGGCCGGCGTGGTGCTCGACACGGTCTATGCGAGCGTCGGCCCCAAGCCCACTCTGTTCCGCCTGCTCGTCGAAAGCGCGCTCTCGGGCACGAACGAGGCCGTCCCGGCCGAGGAGCGCGAGTACGTGCGCGCGATGCGCGTCGAACCCGACGCCGAGCGCAAGCTCGAGATCTACGCCCGAGCGGTCGCAACTCTCCAGCCGCGCCTGGCGCCGCTCATCCGCGTGCTGCAGGTTGCCGCACATTCGGACTCCGACCTGCGGTCACTCTGGCGCGAGATCTCCAACCGCCGAGCCGCCAACATGCGCAAGCTCGCCCGCGATCTCGAGGCGACTGGAAGACTCCGCCGCGATCTCCGCATCGACGAGGTCGCGGACATCGTGTGGACCATGAACGGACCGGAATACTACTGGCTGCTGGTCGAGGAGCGCGGCTGGACGATCACCAGGTTCGAGGCTTGGCTCGCGGACGCGTGGAAGAAGCTGTTGCTGAGTTCCTAGGTCCGCGCCGGCGGGACCTCGCTCGCGCCGCGCACGAGCGTCGTCGCCAGGGTCAGCATCGAAGCCACGTCCGACAGGTTCGCGGGGATCACGAAGGTGTTGCCTTCCTTCGCGAAGTGGCCGAGCTGCGTGACGTACTGCTCCGCGACGCGCAGCCGCATGGCCGCGTCGCCGCCGGGCTCGCGCAGCGCGAGCGCGATGTTGCGCAGGCCTTCAGCGGTGGCGTTCGCGACGGCGAGGATCGCCTGGGCCTGGCCCTCGGCCTCGTTCATCTGGCGCTGGCGCGAGGCTTCGGACTCCTTGATCACGCGCTGCTTCTGGCCTTCGGCCTCGTTGATGCGCGCGTCGCGCTCGCCCTCGGACGTGAGCACGACGGCGCGCTTCTCGCGCTCGGCGCGCATCTGCTTCTCCATCGCCTCGAGCGTCTCCGCCGACGGCATGATCTTCTTCAGCTCGTAGCGGAGCACCTTCACGCCCCAGGCGAGCGAGGCCTTGTCGAGCTCGGAGACGATCGAGGTGTTGATCGCGCCGCGCTCCTCGAAGGTGCGGTCGAGATCGATCTTGCCGACCTCGCTGCGCAGCGTGGTCTGCGCGAGCTGGCTGATCGCGAACGCGTAGTTCATCACGCCGTAGCTGGCCTGGCGCGGGTCGAGCACCTGCAGGTAGAGGACGCCGTCGACGCCGACCTGCACGTTGTCGCGCGTGATGCAGACCTGCTCGGGGATGTCGATCGTCTGCTCCTTGAGAGTGTGCCGGTAGGCGACCCGGTCGACGAACGGGACGAGCAGGTGGAAGCCGGCCTGTAGCGTGCGGCTGTAGCGCCCGACGGTCTCGACCACGTAGGCACTCTGCTGCGGCACCACCACCGCGGTCCGCGCGATCACCCAGATGATGAGCAGGACGACCGCGACCACCGAGATGACGACGACGTTGTCCAATCCGACCTCCTACGACTCCCGGCGCAGCTCGAGCGCGAGGCCGTGCATGGCGACGACGCGCGCGCGCTCGCCGGCGGCGATCGGCACGTCGCCGCGGTTGTGACCGTCCCAGAGCGTGCCGCGCAGCTCGACCCGGCCGCGGCCGCCGGGCGCGATCTCCTCGCGCGCGATCGCGACCTCGCCGACCGTGCCCTGACTCACTTCGCCGTCCACGCGACGGATCCGCTCGTAGACGCGGCGCCGGAACGCGGCGAGGAAGGCGATGCAGAGGACGCCGAACAGAGCCCAGTCGACGGCGGGCGCGAACGGGCCGGCGACCCAGACGACGCCGCCGGTGACGAGCGCCGCCACGCCCAGGAACACCAGGTAGAACTGCGCGTCGACGACGGTCAGCTCCGCGGCCAACAGCAGCGCGCCGACCACGATCCAGCCCCAGAACGGCATGCCGTCCCCCTAGGACGCGAGATACTAGCGCCTAGATCACCTCGTGCTTGTGCGCCGGCAGCTCGAACGGAATGCCCTTGTGGTCGAGGCCGCCTCGCGCGAGCCAGGCGCGCGTGCTGACGAGCGCGCGGTCCATGAGCTCGGTGGCGTTCGAGAAGTCGAACGGGTGAGTGCTCACCGGGCAGAGCGGGGGCACGACGCGGATCTGTGTCTGGTCCATGAAGCGCTCGACGTCGATCACGAGCTGGCGCGCGATCAGGAGGTTCACGCCGTGCAGCGCCATCGCCAGTGCGCTCGTCGGCGGGCGCTTCATCTCGCACGAGTAGCCCGTCGGCAGGACGACGATGCTCTCCGCGCCCAGCTCGCGCGCGGCCGAGAGGGGAGTGTTGTTCGCGACGCTGCCGTCGATGTAGACCTCGCCGCCGATCTTGACCGGCGGGAACACGCCGGGGATCGCGGCGCTCGCCATCACGGCCGGAACTGCGCGGCCGCGCGAGAAGACGGTCTCGCCGCCGGTCATGACGTTCGCGGCGACGACGTGCACGGGCAGCGCGGCGTCCTCGAGCCGGTCGTACGGGAGGCTGCGCGAGATCAGGCGCTCGAGCCGGCGCGGATCGATCAGGTGGTCGCTGAGCGCCAGCGCGCCCATCAGGCCGGCGAACGGCGAGAACGGGAAGACGTCGTAGGTGTGCAGCCCCTTCCAGATCTTGCGCAGCTCGCCGACGCCCTCGAGGTCCGGCTGGCCGGCGAAGAATGCCGCGTTGAGCGCGCCGGCCGAGGAGCCGACCACGAAGTCGGGGCGGATCCCCGCCTCGCAGAGCGCCTGCAGCATGCCCACCTCGACGGCGCCCAGGCTGCCGCCGCCCGCGAGCACGAAGGCCATGCGCGGCGCGCCGCTCATCAGGGATCGACGGCGACGCCCATCGCGTGGTAGCCCTTGTCGACGTAGACCGTGGTGCCGGTGATGCCGGTCGCCAGCGGGGAACACAGAAATGCGGCGGTCGTGCCGACCTCGTCCGCGTGGATCGCCTCGGGCAGCGGCGAGTTCCTCTTGCCGTACTCGATCATCTTCTCGATGAAGCCGATCGCCGACGCCGCGCGCGAGGCCCAGGGCCCGGCCGAGATCGCGTTCACGCGCGCGCCCCAGCGCCGGCCGGCCTCGTACGAGAGCATGCGCGTGTCGCTCTCGAGCGCGGCCTTCGCCGACGACATGCCGCCGCCGTAGCCCGGCACGACCCGCTCGCCGGCCATGTAGGTCAGGCACAGGAACGATCCACCCGGGCGCAGGAGCGGCCCGAAGCGCTGCACCAGCGCCACGAACGAGTACGCGCTCGCCGACAGCGCCGAGAGGTAGCCGCGGCGGCTGGTCTCGAGCAGCGGGTTCTTCACCTCCGAGCCGTTCGCGATCGAGTGGACCACGACGTCGAGGGGCTTGGGCCCGAACTCCGCGACCAGGCGGTCGGCCGCGCCCTGGATCGTGAAGTCGTCGTGCTCCTTGTAGCGGCGGTTCTCGCGCACCTCGACCGGCACGTCGGCGAGCTGATCCCACTCGGCGTCGAGCGGGAGGATGCGCTCGAACTTGAGCGCGCCGCCCGACGCCAGCGCGAGCGCGTCCTCGCCGATCTTCCCGCGCTCGAGCATCTTGGTGAAGATCCCGTAGGCCGGGGGCCAGGTGCCCGCGCATACCGACGCGCCCGCCTCGGCCAGCCGCTTCGCGATCGCGAACCCGAAGCCCCAGTCGTCCGCCACGCCGGCCACGAACGCGCGCTTCCCCGTGAGATCGATCGAGAGCATCACGTTAGAAGAGCACCCGCCGCGCTCACCCGCAAGCGAAGCGCGCAGCGAGCGGAGCGAGCGTAGGCCGGCAGCGCGCGGACGTCCGCGCGCGATACCCGGCTCAGGTATGATCCGGTGCATGTCACGACGCGACCAGATCACCATGACCGACGACGAGATCCGCCGCTTCATCGAGTCCAAGAAGACGATGACGATCGTCTCGAACGGTCCGGGCGGCTTCCCGCACCCGATGCCCATGTGGTTCGCGCGCGATCCGGACGGCTCGATCCGGATGGCCACCTACCGGACCAGCCAGAAGATCAAGAACATCCAGCGCGACCCGCGCGTGTCGCTCCTCGCCGAGAGCGGCACGGAGTACGCGGAGCTGAAGGGCGTGGTGATCTACGGGCGCGCCGAGCTCGTGGACGACTTCACGCTCGCCGTCGACACGCTGCTGCGCGCCGGCGGCCGCGGCGAGGGCCTGCCGAAGGACCCGGCCGCGGCGAAGCAGATCCAGGAGGCGATGCGCAAGAACGCGGAGAAGCGCTTCGTCATTCGCGTGAAGCCGGACCGGATCATCTCCTGGGACCACGCGAAGCTGGGCGGGACCTACTAGCGCTCGCCCCGCAGCGCGAGCATGGGCTTTCCGTCCGCGCGCGTGCCGTTGGGCAGCGCGTACAGCGCGCGGATCGTGCGCACGTCGAGCTCGGTGATGAACACGCGCTCGCGAGTCTCTTGCGAGTAGTTCATCGCCGAGTCGCACGACAGGCAGTGACGCAGGCCCAGCGTGTGCCCGAACTCGTGGATCACCAGGAGCTTGAGCTCGCCCAGCTCGAGCTGGCAGCTGATGTCGGGGCACGGCTTGGTCGCGTAGATGAACGACCCGCGCGCGCGCAGCCGGCCTTCCGTGACCTGCCAGCCGATCCCGCCCCAGCCCGAGGCGTCGCCGGTGATGCGCGTCTTCCACTCGACCTGGATCTGCGCGTCCGCGTCGTCCCGCACGATCTCGATCCGGAACCACGGCAGGACCGGCTGGATCGCGGTCTCCCACGCCTTGATCCCGTCGACCACCGCGGCGTCGGTCTGCTCGCGACTCGCGTAGCGCGCTGCGAGCTTCGGGAGCTGCACGTCCACGCGCAGCGGCATGTCGTCGGCCGTGTAGTGGATGTACGCGGGCGAGCCGTCGACGTCCTCCGCATTCGGTGCGAGGAAGTCGTTCGGCCCTGCCCGGGCCGCCTCTGCGCGCGCGTCGCGTGCGGGTTTCTGCGGCGCCGACGGGGTGTTGCAGGCAGCGGTCGCGACTGCAGCCGTGAGTGTCAGGACGAACGCTGCGCGCATGTGCCCCGATTCTGACAGACTCGCGCGATGTCGATGCGTCGCGCAGCGCTAGCGGTGATCTCGCTCGCTGTCTCGGGCACCGCGGCTGCGGCGAGCCCGTGGGAGGTGCCTGCGCCGGGCTCGTGCGAGAGCCAACCGCCCCTGCTGCTGAATCCGCCGAAGCGCGACGACGCAGCGCCCACCACGTCTCCGCGGCCCGGCGAGACCATCGGTTTCGAGCAGGCGGAACGCCTGCGCTACCTGCTGCCACCCGAGCTCTGGGAGAAGCGCGATCGCTTCCTGTTCGACGGCATGCACATGGAGATCGGCCCGTGCTATCGCGACTACTCGCCGCCGCCGTTCTTCGAGGAGGTCACGCGCAAGCTGCACGGCGGAGTGACGCTCGAGGAGGACGGCTCGCTCTCCGGTCACAAGGCGGGCCTGCCGTTCCCGCCCGACACGATCGAGAAGGACGACCCGCGCGCGGGAGAGAAGTGGGCGTTCAACTGGCTCGAGCATTGGAGCGGAGCGGGCCGCTTCGGCGAGCACTTGCTGAGCGTTGTGAACGATCAGGGAGTCGCCGAGCAGTGGCGCACGGACTCGTACTACCTGCAGATCCGGGGACGCGCGGACCGGCCGCAGGACGACTACGTCTACCCCGCCAAGCTCGACGCCGCCTGGGCATCGGGCGGCGTGTCGCGCAACCTGAAGACCGGGAACGAGTGCGTGTTCCGCCAGTACGCGACCGGCGGCCGCACGCCGCAGCTCTTCATGGGCTCGAGTGAGTCACGCAAGATGCGCCGGGTGGCGCCCGCCGACTCCGAGAGCGCGATCGCCGGGTGTCTGGTCGACGGGGCGATCGGCGCCGGATTGTTCCTGCACGGCGGCTCGCCCTCGCTGCACCACTGGAAGGTTCGCGGCGTGTTCGACCTGCTCGCGCCGATCAACACGGCGCGGAACACGTGGCCGGTCGACAAGGACCGCGGCTACGGTCCGTGGGGGATCTCGTTCGCGGACGACCGCTGGGAGCAGCGCCGCGTGATCGTGCTGGACGGACAGCTCCGCGAGGGTCAGGAGCAGTTCGAGGACGGCACCGTCCGTTTCACCTGGTACATCGATCTGCAGACCCTGGTCCCGCTCTACTACGCGTCCTATCGCAAGAGCGGGGATGCGGCGGGGGTCGGCTACTTCGTCTGGCGCTGGAGCGAGGACCGGCCCGACTACCCGCACTGGCCCGACGATCCCGCGCGGCCGATGCGCGTCCTCGATCTGGTCGGCTACGCGATGGTGGACTGGAACGATCAGCACGCGGTCCGCTCGGAGAGCGGAGCCGCCGTCTCGATCCCTCCCGACGAGACGAAGCTGCGCCGAAGCCTGTCGGTAGGCAGCGCCCACCTGCACTGAGTCCCGCATCCGCCCGGACGATTCCGACGACCCGCGGGCACAGCTTCATTGCGGCCGCGGCGTTGGCGCTCGTACCAGAACCCGCGCCGATCGCGCTCGTCGCGCTGGTGGTGCTGCTGGTCGCGAAGCGCCGCACGCTCAGCCGAGCGTAGTCAGCTCGAGCCAAGACGCCGCGTCGCGCGCGTGGTGCACGGTCTGCCGCGCGGGCCGCTGCTCGGTGGCGTGACCCGGGTGGCCGGCGACGTTCGGGTGCGCGTCGAAGCGCGGGAAGTTCGAGCTCGAGACTTCCAGGCGAAGCCGGTCGCCGGCCGGGACGGTCGCGCTCGCGTGCCAGAGGTCGATCGCGGCTGCGCTCGCCTCGCCGTCGATTCGCGCGAGCCGGGTGATCCCCTCGCACAGGTTCAGCGCCGGGCGTCTCGGGTCCGCGGGAACGTGCACGAGCTTCGCGGTGAAGTCCGTGGCGGGCGCGTCGCTCGACACGCGCAGGCCGACGCGAACCGGACCCGCGAGCGCGAGCGGCGCGGCGAGCGGGGCCGTGTCGTAGCGCAGCACGTCGGCGCGGCTCTCGAGCGGGCGCTGGTCGGCGGGGCCGGCGCGCGGGCCGAGGAAGGTGCCGCCGCGCGTGGGAACGGGATCGGCCGGGTCGTAGACGAAGCGGTCGGGCGCCTCGTCACCACCTGGTGTCTCCCGGTCGAGCCGGCCGCCGCTGCGCAGCTGGAGTCGCAACGCGCGGGCGCCGGGAGGCGGCCAGGTCGGCGAGTCCTCCCAGCGGTCCTCCCCCTGCACGTAGCGGCGCACGCGCGCGCGCTCGAGCGGACGACCCTGCAGGTGGTGGTCGAGGAAGTCGAGCTGGCTGCGGAACTGGCCGAGCGGTCCCGATCCTCGCCAGCCGAGCTTGCGCGCCGAGATCGCGTAGGTGCCGTGCGCCCCGGGCGTGAGGTCGAGGCACGACGCCTCGCCCAGGGTCGCGAAGTCCTCGAGCTGCGGTCCGCAGAAGATGTCGTAGGTCCCCGCGACGTTCAGCGTCGGCACGCGCGTGCCGCGCGCCTCGGTGCGGTTGATCGCGCGCCAGTAGTCGTCGAGCTCGGGGTGGTCGACCCAGTCGGCGAAGAACGGGGCGCTCCTGCCCGCGGCTTCGACGGCGCCGCGCAGCGGGCGCACGCGCGCCGCCGCCGGCAGCCGCCGCTCCGGCGACATCCGGCCCTTGCGCTCGCCGTTGCCCGCGGCCCAGCGCAGCGCGGTCGCGAGCGAGAACGCGCCGCCCGGATAGAAGAGCTCGTGGAAGTCGGTGGTCGTGACGATCGGAACCAGCGCCTTCAGGTACGGCGGCGGGTCCGCGGCCACCGAGAGCTGCGTGTAGCCGAAGTACGACCCGCCCCACATCCCCAGCCGCCCGTCGAACCACGACTGCTTCGAGACCCACTCGAGCGTGTCGCGGCCGTCGTCGGCCTCGTCGCGCAGCGGATAGAACGTGCCCTCGCTGCCGTAGCGTCCGCGCGTGTCCTGCAGCACTGCGTGATAGCCGCGCCGCGCGAAGAAGCGCGCGATGACCGGCATCAGGAAGAGCGGCGGATTCCAGCCGATTCCGTACGGAGTGCGGATCAGGATCGCCGGGCGCTTGCCGCCGTCCGCCGGTCCGTACCGCACGGTGCGCAGGCGCACGCCGTCGCGCATCGCGACCGCGCGCTCCTCGAGCACCCGCGCCCGGTGCTCCGGCTGCCGAACTCCGATCCGCCGCGCGATCCAGCCCACGTGGCTCAGGCCGCGCGGCGCTCGGCCAGCTGGCTGCGTACTGCGGCGAAGAACTCCTCGCGCGCGCGCTTGCCGAGATCGGGACTGATGGAACGCACCTCGCCCGAGCGCAGCCGTAGCGCGATGAAGCCCAGCGCTTCCCAGTCGACTCGCTCGACTTCGTCGAACGGGATCACTTGAGGCTGACGGCCGAGCGGTGACCAGGCCGTGATCTGCCTGGAGTCGATCGTCGCGCCCGGTTCTCCCCACGATCGGAGCTCCCGCCAGAGCGTGTAGACGCAGAACGGCAGGCACGCTGCCATGCCGGCTGCGAGCCAGCGCGACACCTGGAGCTCGCCACCCGTCACGTGCCCGTCGAACGCGCGAGAGATGATGAAGCTGCCCATTCCGAGCATCGAGAGCGCGTGCAGCAGCCCGCCGTGCATTCTCCGCCAGACCCTGGGCTGAGCCATGACGCCGTCCAGCGTACCACTGCGAGGCAGGCTACGCTGCGCCCATCTGCCGGGGGGAAGCGAATTGCGTGCGGCGACGCTGTGGGTCCTGGTCGTTGTGGGGGCGCTCGCGTGCTCGCAGCCGGAGCTGCCGCCCGAAGCGACCGGGCCGGCGCTGCCCATGGCCACGGCGCTCGACCGGCCGGTCGCGTTCGACAAGGATGTGAAGCCGGTGCTCGACGGCCGCTGCGCCGTCTGCCACGGCTGCTACGACGCGCCGTGCCAGCTCCTGCTGACCTCCTCCGACGGCGCGCTGCGAGGCGCGACCAAGACTCCGGTGTACGACTCGGGCCGCCTGCACGCCGCGCCGCCGACGCGGCTCGGTGTCGACGCGAGGACCGTGGCCGAGTGGCGTGCGAAGGGGTTCTTCAGCGTCACGGATTCGCCCGACTCGCTCCTGCTGCGCATGCTGGCGCTCGGGCGCGCGCACCCGTTCGCCGAGGGAAAGCGGCTGCCGCGGCTGGTGAAGCTCGACATCGACCGCTCGCTCACCTGCGCGACGCGGCGACGAGTTCGAGAACTACGCGAAGAAGCAGCCGCTCGGCGGCATGCCGTACGGCATGGCGCCGCTCTCTCAGGACGATCTGCAGGTGCTGGTGTCGTGGGTCGCGCAGGGCGCGAAGCCTGCCGCCGCAGCCGCCGCTCGCGCCCGCCTTGGCCGCGGAGGTGCACGACCTGGGAGTCGTTCCTGAACGGCGAATCGCTCAAGCAACGCGTCGTCGCGCGCTACCTGTACGAGCACTGGTTCGTCGCGCACCTCTACTTCGACGACCTGCCGAAGAGCCCGTTCTTCAAGGTCGTGCGCTCGCGCACGGCGCCGGGCCAGCCGATCGACGAGATCGCCACGGTCCGGCCCTACGACGACCCGGGCGCGCAGTTCTGGTACCGGCTGCAGCCGATCCGCGAGAGCATCGTGCACAAGACGCACATCGTGTACGCGCTGGGGCCGAAGCGCCTGGCGCGGCTGCGCGCGCTGTTCCTCGGCGGCGACTGGCAGCCGACCTACTTCCCGAGCTACGCGCCCGTAGCAGGCGTCGAACCCGTTCATCGCGTTCGCCGAGATCCCCCCGCGCGCCCGCTACCAGTACATGCTCGACGACGCGCAGTACTTCGTCATGACCTTCATCCGCGGGCCGGTATGCCGCGGCCAGATCGCGGTCGACGTGATCGAGGATCGCTTCTTCGTCTCGTTCCTCGACCCCGACCACGACCTGTCGGTCACGGATCCCGGCTTCCTGGCCAAGGCGCTGCCCCAGCTCGAGCTGCCCGCGGAGGATGCCAGCTCGTTCGTGCCCGGCGAGCTCTACCTCTCGTTCGCACTGAAGCAGCGGAAGTATCTCGACGAGCGCGCCCGCTTCTACGCGGCGGCCGACCCGAAGAAGCTCGGGCCGACGCTCGCCTGGATCTGGGACGGCGACGGCCGCAACAACAATGCGCAGCTGACGGTATTCCGGAACTACGACAACGCCACCGTCGTGCGCGGCTTCGTAGGCACGACGCCGAAGACCGCCTGGGTCATGGACTACCCGACCTTCGAGCGGATCTACTACGACCTGGTCGCCGGCTTCAACATCTACGGAAACGTCGTCCACCAGGTCTCGACCCGGCTGTACATGGACCACCTGCGCATGCAGTCGGAGAACCTGTTCCTGAGCTTCCTGCCCGCCGACAAGCGCGAGTCACTGCGCGCGTCGTGGTACGTCGACGCGACGCACACCATCGACTACCGGGACGTCGACAAGCTGTACGGCCTGAACATCGGGACGCAGATCCGGTACACCACCGCCGACCCGATGGCGCAGCTCTTCGCGCAGCTCGTGGCGCGTTCCAAGGTAGTTGCGGGACAGCCCGGCCGCGGCACGGCGAACGAGCGCGCCGCCGAGATCCAGCTGCGCCGGCTCGCTGGGGTGAAGGGTCCGTGGGTCTCGCTCATGCCCGAGGTGTCGCTCCTGCGCGTGCGCGTCGATCCGAGCGGCACGCAGGATCTGATCTACTCGCTCATCCGCGACACCGCGCACACCAACGTGGCGTTCATGTTCGGCGAGGGCAGCCGCCTGATCCCGGCCGACGACACGCTGACCGTCGTGCGCGGACACTTCGGCAGCTACCCGAACTTCTTTCTCAGCGTCGACGCGAGCGAGCTGACCGCGTTCGTCGACCACCTGCTCGCCGCGAAGTACGACGCCGACATCGAGCGGGTCGTCGACGAGTTCGGCGTCCGCCGCACCGATCCGCGCTTCTGGCAGACGTCGGACTGGCTGCGTGAAGATTTACGCAAGCGCGATCCGATCGGGGCGGGGATCTACGACCTGGATCGCTACTTGAACCTCTGAGTCAGCGCGCCTGCGCTCGGCGTACCATGAACGCAACGGCGTCGCTCATCCCGACCGGCTCGAGCGTCACCACGGGATGGGCGCGCGCGAAGACTCGGAAGATCTCGTCGCAGAATCCTTGACCCACGACCTCGACGCCGGTGAAGTCGAGAGTCACGTGCTCGAACTCCGCCAGCCTGGCGACCAGCCGCTTCGCCTCCGAGCGCGAGACGAGCGTCCTTCCGAAGCCGGCCAGCTTGATCGTCGCGCGCGTGCGCGTGAAGCGCAGGCTCTCCGGGTCGGTGTGGGCGGCGAACACGTCTTCCAGGCGCGGCACCCTTCCCGCGACGACCTCGAGTAGCACGGCAGTTCCGCGCTTCCGTTCGCTCGGACCGATGCCGCTGTCGCCGACCTCGTTGTCGACGATCCAAGCCGTGCCCTGGCTCTCGATCCTGAAGCGGGTCACGGCCTTCGAGGAGAAGAAGAGACCCTCGCCGCTGTGCCGGTCGGGATCGCTGGTGAGCTTGCCCTTCTCGAGCTGCACGATCGCATCGGCCGGCGTCGCGTACCCGAAATCCTCGCACACGCGCCGGAACACGCCGACGCCGTCGTCGCTCACCGTGACCACCGTCGAGCCACCGCGCTCGAAGCCGACCGACACCTCGACCCTGCTTCCGCGCGAGTGGTCCACGGCGTTGTTGAGGATCTCGGACGCCGCGTAGGCGAGGCTCCGGGCTTCGTCGCCGCCGAGAGGGCGGATGCGCGCGATCTCGGCGGCCAGCTCGTCCCACGCGCGGTGCTCGTCCAGACCGGCGCGCCGGAAGCGCCGGCGTACACGCGGCAGCCGGTAGCGCACAGCCCGGCCCTTGCCGTGGCGCTGCAGCAGGCCGCTGGTCGCGAGCGATTGAAGCAGGCGGTGAGCTGTAGCCGCCGATACGTGGAGAGCATCCACGACGTCGCGGTTCTGGATCTCGCCGCGCCGGTCGACGAGGCGGCGGACCCGATCGGCCGCGCTCAGCATGAGGTGAATCTAGATAAATCACCTCACGATGTCGAGGTGATAATCAGGCGCTCGCGTCGGGCTCGGTCGCCGCGGGCCTCACCAGGCCGTCCAGCCGCCGTCCACGGTGACGATCGAGCCCGTGACGTAGCTCGACTTCGGCGAGGCCAGGAACAGCACCGCCGTCTCGATCTCCTCGAGCCGGCCGAGCCGGTCCATCGGCGTGAACCTGCGCATGACCTCGACGTGGTCCGGCGGGACCTCGCCGATGCGCGGGTCGGTGGTCATCTCGGTCGGGAAGTAGGCCGGCGCCAGCGCGTTCACGCAGATGCCGTACTGCGCCCACTCGACCGCGAGGTGGCGGGTCAGGTTGTTGAGCGCGCCCTTGCTGGTCGCATAGCCCACGGCCTTGTGCACGGGGTTGCCGGCGAAGCCCATCACCGACGAGAGGTTGATGATGCGCCCGCCGCGTCCGCGCGCGATCCAGCGCTGCGCGGCGATCTGCGCGAGCTCGAACGCGGCGGTCACGTTAAGGGCGAGCGCGGCGTCCCACTTCGCGCGCGCGTGCTTCTCGGCGCGCGAGAGCGGTGCGACGCCGGCGCCGCTCACCACCAGGTCGAGCGGGCCGAGCTCCGCCTCCACGCGGTCGACGGCCGCGCGCAGCTGCTCCGTCACCGTCACGTCCGCGGGCGCGACGCACGCGCGCACGCCCATGCGCTCGAGCTCCTTCGCGAGCTCCTCGAGCCGCTCGCGCCGCCGCGCGACCAGGCCGACGTTCGCGCCCGCCTTGGCGAGCGCGCGCGCGACCTGCGCCGAGAGACCGCTCGAGGCGCCGGTCACCAGCGCGACCTGACCGCGCAGGGAGAACAGGTCCTCGAGCGCGCTCATGGCTTCAGCACGACCTTCAGCACGTTCTCCTTGTGGCCCGCGAAGATCTCGTAGCCCGTGGGTCCCTCCGAGAGCGGCAGGCGGTGGCTGATGATCACCGTCGGGTCGATCCGGTTCGCCGCGACCAGCGGCAGGAGCCGCGGGATGAAGTTCTGCGGGTTCACGAGCCCCGTCTTCAAGGTCAGGTTCTTCATGAACATGAGGAACCAGGGCAGGGTGGCGGTCGGTTCAGTCAGCACGCCGATCACCGCGATGCGCCCGCCCGGCCGCGTGATCATGGCGGCCTGCGTGATCAGGTCGGCGCGGCCGACCGCTTCGATCGACGCATCGGCGCCGAGACCGTCGGTCCACTCGAGCACCTTCTCGCCCAGGTTCTGCTTCGACGGGTTCACCGCGTCGCAGCCGAGCTGGCGCGCGCGCTCGAGCCGGCCGTCGTCGAGGTCCACCGCGATCACGCGCGCGGCGCCGCGCAGGATCGCGCTCATCTGCGCGAACGTGCCGACCGGGCCGCAGCCGAACACCACCACGGTGTCGCCGGGGCCGACCTCGGCGAGCTCCGCTCCCATGTAGCCGGTGGGCAGGATGTCGGTCAGGAAGAGCGCCTGCTCGTCGGTCATGTCCTTCGGCACGTGAAACAGGTTCGTGTCGGCGAACGGCACGCGCACGGCTTCGGCCTGGCCGCCCTGCAGCGCGGGCGAGAAGCCGAACACGTTGCTGGCGCCGCCGCCCGCGGTCATCACCCGGCAGCCGCTGTACACGCCCTTGCGGCACATGGCGCAGCTCCCGCAGCCGACCGTGCACGAGACCAGCACCCGGTCGCCCTTCTTGACGCCGCGCAGTCCCTTGCCCGTCTCCTCGACGACGCCGAGGAACTCGTGTCCGACCGCGAAGCCGCCCGCGCCGCCGATCCCCTCGGGCAGGCCACCGTGCCAGAGGTGGAGGTCCGAGCCGCAGATCGCCGTGCGCAGCACGCGCACGATCGCGTCGTTCTCGCCCTCGAGGCGCGGGTCCGGGGTGTTCTCGTACCGGAAGTCGTGCTTGCCGTGGTAGACGATCGCTTTCATCGGGCTCTCCTTTTGCGCGACTTTTTCAGCGAGGGCGCAATTCAGCTCGCGGGCGATCCCATTGTCCCCGGAAACACCCGCGGGATTCCACTCGGGTGGCACTGACCGCATGGTAGGCTTGCGCGGTCGGTAGCCAGGAGGGACTGCGCATGACTCGTGCGCTTGCGGTCGCGGTCGTCGTGTTGGGACTCACTCTGGGGTCGAGCGCTCGCGCGCAGGTCGACTTCGCGAAGATCCGGGCCGGAGTGCAGGGCTGCCCGCAGCTCGCCGCGGACCCCGAGCTCGGGAGCCTGGCCGCATTCTTCTGCGAGCCGGTGGATCGGACGATTCTGGACCTGCCCATCAGCGGCGTATCGTCGCTCATCAAGGTGCGCGCCGGGTCGTTCTCGCTCTTGCAGCGCTACCCGCTCCTCGCCGTCGCGCAGGGAACAATCCCGGACAGCCAGTACGCCGCCCTCATCGATCAGCTCTTCGCGGGTCAGGTCCCCTCGATCCCGGTGGCGGCGCAGAGCCGAGCGCTGTTCGCGGAGGCGGCCCAGGCGGAAGCCGCGGGCGACGCCTTGCTCGCGGCAGCGCTCCGCAGCCAGGCCGAGGCGCTCATCGCGGGCTCGTTCGACGCGGCGATTCCAGATCTCCTGCTCGCGCGGATCGACCGCGATCGACTTGAGGACCTGCGCGCCGGTCGGTTCACGCAGATCGGTGGCGCCGATACCGTGGCGAGCTACGCGTCCGGCCTCGCCCGGAATCTGAACTTCGTTCAGCTCTCCGGCGCCCCCGACTCACCGTACGTGCCACCGGAGCTTCTCACCAAGGCCGCCTTCCCGTTCTTCGTCGGTCCGGACGGACTCGGCAACACCGCCGACGATCTCCCGTACGTGTCGAACAACCCCGCGGCTGCGGCGGCGGGATACGTGCTCGCCACACCGATCCAGGGGACCGCCGAGGACCGCTTCGACCGCGTACAGGGCGCCGGCGTGAGTGCGATCCCCGTGTATTCGAAGACCGCGCAGATCACCGTGCCGACCCTCGCCAATCCGAGCGTCAACAAGCTGATCGAGGTGTACGGCGTCTACAACCCGAGCTTCGTGAAGCTGAACGGCTGCCAGCTCGGGCTGGGCGGCACCTACAACCGGCTCACGCAGATCTGCACCGACTCGGGAGGGCTCGACATCACCGAGGCCGCGCTCGCGGCCGGCTGCCCGGTGATCGCGCGGAACAACGCCTTGACGGCCCTCGGCATCGGCGTCAACGCCGACGGTGACTGCATCGAGCTGAACACGAGCTCGCCCGGAGCGACCTCGCGCGTCCAGGTCGAGGTGCTGCCGAAGCTCGGCGACCCCGCCCTGCGCCCGGCGCAGGCGGCGCTCGAGCCCGCGGACCTCACGGACCTGAAGCTGCGCAGCCTGCTGCTCCCGGCGCGCCCGGTAAGCGCGGACGGCACCGTCTCGTTTCCCATGCCGGCGGGCGGCCCCCGCCGCGGCGTCGATCTCGCCACCGGCGCACCGGTCAACACCAGCGGCGCGGTGTGCAAGCTCCGGCGCAACGCGCAAGGTCAGGTGGTCGGACCCAACGGTATCCCGGGCGACGGCGACGACGTGTTCCCCAGCGACGGCTCGTGCCTGCTTTGGGGCGCGCCCGATCAGTTCGGCGCGCAGCACATCGTGTCGGGTTCGGTGGTCGCGGGCAGTCACACGGCGGATCAGTCGCTCTTCCACACGCTGTGCAGCGCCTCCTTCGACGCCGACTCGGGTCAGTGCTCTCTCGACAGCCTGAACGACCCGGACACGTTCGACTTCCTCTCCGCCACGCTCGGGGGCCTCGGCGACTTCGCAGGCCCGCTGCTGACGGGCACCGAGACGATCCGGGCGGTCGGCAGCCCGCTCGAGCAGATTTCGTCTCCCGAGCAGCTCACGGGCCAGTTTGCCTCGTTCCAGTTCCTGGCGATCAATCCCAATGGAGCTCTGAACTTCACGGCCCAGGATCTGGGCCTCAACCTTCCGCCGGCGTCGGCCGCGCTGCTCGGCTGCGGTCCGGGCTTCGCGTCGCCTTGTAGCCGCCAGCAGGCGCGCGCGTGGGGAGCGGATCCGGCGATCGCGGCGGCCGTCGGCCTCCGGCTGATTGGCGGGATCGACCTCCTGAGCACCGACGCCAGCGTTCTCACCCAGGAGTTCGCCGTCGAGAAGGCGCTCCATGCGGATGCACTGGTCGGTGTCGCCCCGGGCGGCGCTTCCTACCTGCCGGGCGTGAACTTCAGCCGCGACGGCACGTTCGTGTCGGTGGTGAACCCGGACAGCGGTGAGACCGTGCAGATCGAGACGGGCAGCACGCTGCCGCTCACGCCGGCGAACGTGCTCGCGATGACCCCTGCGGAGAGGGCGAGCTATCAGCACGGCGGCGCGAACAAGGTGCAGGCCGACGGCTGGGTCGAGCCGATGGCTTGGGCGGTCGATCCGGGCCCGCTCGCGACATTTGGAGCGGTCGTGTTCCGGTCCGATCCGAACGACCCGCTCTCCGGCCCGGGCAACGTGTTCGTTCCGGGCGGGGAGTACTGCGGCCGCTGGATGATCGCCAGCACAGCGGTGTCGCCGCTCACGCCCTTCAACGAGACGTGCACCGCGCTCGAGACGGCGTCCGCGAACTACGAGCGGTTGATCATCGCGCAGTCGATCATCGGTCAGGACCGCGTCTTCGATCCGCCCGAGACCCTAGCCGAGCTCGTCGCGATGCTCGACGACGATCCCTCGAACGACGCGACCGGCGATCCCGTTTCGGGCCCCGACGGCATCTTCTCCAACAACCAGTTCGTGTTCAGCGACGACCAGATGGACTTCCAGGTCGTGGCCCTCAAGAACCCATCGGTCGGCGGCGAGATCGTCGTCGCACCGGCCGACAAGGACGCCGCGCTCCTCTTCCTGCGGAACTACGACCCGACGCAGAGCTGTATTGCGACTGCGCGCTGCTACCTGGACGTGAGCGCAACGCTTTCGGACCCGGACGACGCGAAGTCGTCCTTCCCGCTCGTTCTAGCGCTGCCGATCGGATACACGGTCGATCAGGTTGTCCTACTCGAGCCGAACGATCCGAACGGGCCGTCGTCGTCGTTTCCGATCGTGGTCGGCCAGACCAAGGTCAACCTCGCCAGGCTGCAGAACGTGGATCGGCACTCACTGCTCATGCTGCTCGCGGGACAGGTCGTCACGGTCAACGGTGAGGTGGTCCAGATGAGCCAGTCGCAGCGCGACGGTCTCCTGGCTCCGCCGAGCACGAACACCTCGAGCGTCATCGATCTCGACCTCGACGCCGTGAACGACCTCGACGCCGACCGCGACGGCATCTGGGACGGCGCCGACGACTTCAGCCCGGGCCCCGTCTCGGACGACGAGCTGCTCTGCGGCAGCGGCATCCTGGGCGACACCATGCTCGAGTCAGGAATGCAGTTCGAGCCGTACCGCGCAGGCGAGAAGCTGGGCAGCGCCGCCTTCCATACCGCGTTCCCGAACGGCCTCCCGCCGCGGTCGCCGGTGTTCTGTCGCTCGCTGAATCGGCTGCTCGCGCTCGTCGGGACCGAGGCCGACGGCACGCGCCAGTTCGTCTGGCACCTGCCCGCAGCGACGGGAGAGGCAGACGCGGACGGCGACGGAGTCGCCGACGACGTCGACAACTGCCCGACGGTTGCCAACGTCGATCAGGCGGACTCCGACGGGGACGGCGCGGGCAACGTCTGCGACAACTGCGCCAAAGTGGCCAATCCGCGCGTCGCGGCCGATTTCCTCTCGCACAACCCGTGGGCCACGCTCACCGGCGGCCAGCGCGACGACGACGGCGACGGCTTCGGCAATCGCTGCGACGCGAAGTTCGACGCGCGCCGGGGGTCGGTCGGCACGCCCGACTTCTTCCGCATGGTGACGGCGCTCGGGAAGCTGCGCGCGACGGATCGCTGCGGGCTCGCGCACCGCTCTCCCTGCGCGGTCTTCGACCTGGACGAGAGCGGCACGCGCATCGGACCCGCCGACCTCCGCCGCTTCCGTTTGCTCTTCGGCAGACCGCCCGGCCCGAAGTGCCCAACCTGCCCGCTCGAGTGCACGGCGGGCCCCGAGGGGAGCTGTCCATAACGCTGACTCGTACACTGGCCGTCGTCGCTGGGCTCGGACTCCGTGGGCCACGCTCACCGGCCACCAGCGCGACGACGACCACGACGGCAACGGCAACAAGTGCGACGGCTTCTTCCCGGGTCACGTGGGGGCCGTGGTCAGCGGCGCCGACCTGACCCTGTTCCGCGCTTCCAACGGCAAGCCCCGTGCCAGCGACACCTGCGGCACGACCGGCACGCTGCCGTGCGCGATCTTCGTGCTCGACGAGCTCGGCAACAGCATCAGCGGGAACGACTTGACGCGCTTGCGCCAGCTGTTCGGGCTTCCGCCAGGGCCGAAGTGTCCGGCCTGCGCTCGCCTGCGAGTTCGGCACCGCGGGAACCTGCGGGCCGTCCCCTAACCGAGCCTCTCCCGCCGACCTGCTAGCCTGCTCGCGTGAGCGAGAAGATGAACGTCTTCGCGCAGCTCGGAAGACTCGGGCTCGGCGCGCTCGTGCCCGTGTCGAGCTGGCGGCGCGACCGCCCGTGGACGATCCCGAGCGTGCAGTGGTTCCTGTTCTTCACCTTGTTCCCGCTCTTCCTGGCCGGCTGGACCGCGATCACTGGCTCGGAGTTCGGGAACGTCGCGTATCTGTACGCGATCTACTTCGCGATGACCTGGGGGCTCGTGATCTGGCTGTTCGTGCGGCCCGAGCGCATCGGCCTGCTCGACATCGTGCGGGTCTCACTGTTCACCTCGGTCGCGGGCGTGTTCCTGGTCGGGATCCTCTCGCGCGTGCCCGGCGTGGCGCAGCTGATCGGGGCCTCGCGCGACGCCGGGGTGTTTCAGCGCGTCGCCGGCTTCATCTTCGGCGTCGGGATCACGGAGGAGCTCGTGAAGGCGCTCCCCATCCTGTGGATCTTCCTGCGCAACCGCGAGCCGGGGACGCTGCGCGAGATCACCTACCTGGGCTGCGTGTCGGGCTTCGCGCTGGGCGTGTCCGAAGCGGTCGCGTACTCGGTCTTCTACGCCCAGAACGTGCTGCGCGGCGACATCCCGCTCGGCGTCTACGTCGTGGTGCAGCTGACCCGGCTGATCACGCTGCCGCTGCTGCACGCAGTGTGGTCTGGAATCGCCGCGCAGTTCATTGCGCTCGGCGTCGAGACCCCGCGGCTGCGCCGCGGCCTGATCCTCGCAGGCATCGCGATCGCCGCACTCCTGCACGGTCTGTACGACTTGTTC
Source organism: uncultured delta proteobacterium (assembly GCA_963707945.1). Lineage (GTDB taxonomy): Bacteria > Myxococcota_A > UBA9160 > SZUA-336 > SZUA-336 > VGRW01. Next base: position 1,721,890 of record CAVPRM010000002.1, on the reverse strand, counting down.
GCGACCACGATCCTGGGCTTCGCGGTCGCCGTGCTGACCGTGTTGATCTTCATCGCCTACGTGCGCAGCGTCGAGGCGATGCGCACTGCCGTGCGCATCGCCTCTCAGTCTGACTGACTACGCTCGCCTGCGGCTCGCTGCGCGCGGCTGCGCCGCTTGCGACCTCGCTCGCCGACATCGGACCGCGGGCCGATGTCCCGCGGTGGGCCCTCGCTCGGCGCCGCACTCTTCGGCGCTGAGCTCGAGAAGGCCGGGAGTCAGCGGCCCTTGAACTCCGGCGCGCGCTTCTCGAGGAACGAGCGCACGCCTTCCTTGTGGTCCTCGGTCTGGAAGAGGATGCCGAGCGTCTGGCTCACCCAGGCGCCGAGCTCGTGCGCGTCGGACAGGCGCGAGCGGCGCAGGCCTTCCTTCATGTAGCGCAGCGCGAGCGGCGGGTTCGCGGCGATCTTTGCGGCCAGAGCGCGGGCGGTCGGCAGCAGCGCCTCGTGCGGCACCACCTGCGAGACGAGGCCGATGCGCTCGGCCTCCTTCGCGTCGATCACGTCGCCGGTGAAGAGGAGCTCGGCCGCCTTCGACGGCCCGACGATCTGCGGCAGGCGCTGCAGCCCGCCGATGTCCGAGATCAGGCCGCGCTTGATGAACAGCTCCCCGAAGCGCGCGCGCTCCGAGGCGATCCGGATGTCGCAGAAGAGCGTCAGGTCCATGCCCCAGCCGACCGCGGGCCCGTTCACGGCCGCGATCACGGGCCGGTCGCACTCGAGCACGGCGATCGCGGCGGGAGTGGCGCGCGGCCGGACCTGGCGCAGCGAGGCCACGGTGGTCTCGCGCGCGGGGCCGGCCATGATCTCCTTCACGTCGTCGCCGCTGCAGAACGACGGGTCGGTGCCGGTGAGCAGGACGCAGCGCACCTCGGGGTCGCTCTGCGCCTGGCGGAAGCCCGCCTCGAGCTGGCGGTACGCCTCGGGGTTCAGGGCGTTGCGCTGCTCGGGGCGGTTCAAGGCGATCGTGGCGACGTGATCGGCGAGCTCGTAGCGGACCAGATCGAAGGCCATGGCGGTTCTCCCTCGCGAGGATTCTACGCGCGCCCGAGCAGCTCGCGCAGCGCGGCGTGCGAGTCGGCGACGTGGTCGGCGTCGGGGTGGTCGCTGGAATCGTCGTAGGCCGCGCGGATGCGCACGCTCTTCATGCCGAGCGCGCGGGCGCCGCCGACGTCGGTGCGGCGCAGGTCCCCGACGTGGAGCGCGTGCTCCGGCGCCACCCCGAAGGGGTCGAGCGCGAGGCGGAACACGCGCGGGTTCGGCTTGGGTACGCCGGCCTCGTCGGAGAACACCAGGACCTCGAGGCCGTCGAGCAGGCCGTGGCGGGCGAGCAGCGAGCGGACGACGCTCGCCGAGTTGAAGCCGGTGTCGCAGACCAGCGCCCGGCGCACGCCGCGCTCGGCGAGATAGGCGAGCGTCGCGTCCGCGCCCTCGAGCATGGCCGCGCCGTCCTCGACACCCGCGGCGTGCCAGGCCGCCTCGAGCGCGACTTCGCGCTCCGGAGAGTCGACCCCCAGCGCGCGCAGCGAGTAGCGCGCGCACTCGATCGAGCCGGTGGTGATCCCCGCGACCCAGAGCCGCGAGTGCTCCTGCCAGCAGTCCTCGTACACGCGCTCGATGGTGGCGTCGTCGCAGGGCGCGCCGGCGGCTCGCGCGGCAGCCCGCAGCACCTCGACCCGGCGCGCGCGGGCGGCGCGCTCGTCGCGCTCGCGAATCAGCGTGTTCCAGCAGTCGAAGGTGACGGCGCGCAGTGACACGAGCGTCCTCTCCCGTCGGGAGTGCGCAAGTCTACACGCCCCGCTGCCGATGCGCGGGCCACCAGGCAACATGCAGTTCTTCACCGCGCTCCAGCTCGTGGATCTCTGTGCGCTGCTCGTCTGCGCCACGGCGATCCTGGTGCGCGACTCGACCGAGCGCGGCAACCGTACGGCGGCGCTGCTCCTGTACTGCGGCGCGTTCTGGGCCGCGTGCCAGCTGCTGTGGAGCGCCACGGACGATCGCGAGCAAGCGCTGTTCCTGGTGCGCGCGTCGGCCGCCGGCTGGGCGGCCCTGGGTCCGCTGCTCGCGCGCTTCATCGTCGAGGTCACGAACGCGCCGGCGCCGCGGCTGCGCCGCGCGCTGCCGTTCTTCTTCGCGACGTCCGCGCTCTTCGTGGTGCTCGAGCTGTGCACGAACTGGGTACACACGGACGTGGAGCGCGCCGCGTGGGGCTGGGGGTACGTGTTCGGCCCGGCCTATCCGCTGATCTATCTGGTGATCGTGGGCTCGTCCGGCTGGGGCCTCGCGGTCGCGACCCTCGCGTACCGCGCGAGCTCGCTCGAGAGCGAGCGCAGCCAGGGGCTGTGGATCGCGGCCGGCATCGTGCAGCTGCTGCTGGTCGGGTCGCTCTGCGACGCGATCCTGCCGTGGCTCGGTCATCCGGTGCCGCAGCTCGCGACCACCGCGTACGCGTTGATGGGCGTGATCCTCGTCTGGAGCATGCGCCACTTCGGCTACTCCATCCTCTCGCCCGGCACCTTCGCGGCGCAGATCACCGAGAGCATGGGCGAGGGGCTGGTGCTGCTGCGCCTCGACGGCCGGATCCGCTCGGTGAACGCGGGGCTCGTCCAGATGCTCGGCCTCGATCGCAACGAGATCCTCGCGCGCCGGATCGGCGCGCTGATCACGTTGCCGCTGATCGACCCACCGCAGGAGCTGCGCGAGGCACGCACCTGGCTGCAGGGCCCGGGTGGGCAACGCATCCCGGTGTCGGTGACCACGACGCTCTTGCGCGACGCGCGCGGCGTGGACACGGGCCTCGCCGTGATGGTGCGCGACCTGCGCGAGATCGAAGCGCTGCAGCAGAGGCTGGTTCTGTCGGGCCGGATGGTCGCGGTCGGCCAGCTCGCCGCCGGCGTCGCCCACGAGGTCAACAACCCGACCTCCTACGTGCGATCCAACATGCTCCTGCTCCGAGAGTACTGGCAGCACGCGGGCGCTCTGCTCGACAAGGTCCGCAAGAAGGAGCACGACGCCGCGGCGCTCTTCGCCGACGGCGGCGAGCTGATCGACGAGTCGCTCGAGGGCATCGAGCGGATTGCCTCGATCGTTCAGCAGATCGGCCGCTTCAGCCGCGGCGGCGGCGACGAGCGCGAGCGCGCCGACCTGCTGCTGATCCTGGACACGGCGCTGCGCATGGCGCGCCCGCGCCTGGGCGAGGTCCGGATCGAGCGCGCGCCGAGCGTGCTGCCCGAGATCGACTGCGCGCCGCGCGAGCTGGAGCAGGTCTTCCTGAACCTCCTGTTGAACGCCGCCGACGCCGTCGGCGGCGATGGGACGATCCGCATCGCGAGCGCCGTCGTCGGCTCCCGCGTGCGGGTCGACGTCGCCGACGACGGCAGCGGCATCGCGCCCGAGCAGCTCGCGCGCGTGTTCGATCCGTTCTTCACCACGAAGCCGGTCGGCCAGGGGACGGGCCTCGGCCTCGCGATCTCGTACGAGATCGTGCAGCGCCACGGTGGCGAGATCGAGGTGCGCTCCGAGCTCGGCCGCGGCACGGTCTTCAGCGTCTGGCTGCCGCTCGCCGCGGCTTGATCCTCAGTACTTGAAGTTCAGATCCACCTGCAGGCGGCTGCGGTTGGCCTGCGAGTCGGTCCCGGTCGAGATGTTGTACGGGCCGTCGCCGAGGCCGCTGTCCGTGGTCTTGATCGCGTTCTCCTCCCAGAGCGAGACCTTGAGCTCGGTGTTCGCGGCGAGCTCGCGCGCGCCGTAGAACCCGAAGCCGCGCCGGTTGGTCTTGCCGTCGAACATGTCGCTGTCGGTGTACTCGGCGATCACCGCGTTTGCCTCGACCCACTGGTACTCCACGCCGAGGCGCGCCCACTTCTTCGCGTCGCCGAACTCGAAGCCTGCTCCATAGGCGTTGTTCTCCCTACCCACCTCCACGCCGTTCACCACGCCGTCCTCGGCGCTGAGGTTCGACACGAAGGTGCCCCACACGAGCAGCGGCCAGTCCGGGATCCCGCTGAACGTCATGTAGCCCGTCGACTCGAGGATGCGCGCCGAGTTGTTCTTGAAGGCGATCGGCTGGTTGCCGTTGGCGAACGTGCGGGCGTAAAAGCCGTTCCGGCCGACCGCGTTCGCGGACGGCGCGACGTTGGGGTCGTTCTCGAGGTGCTCCCAGTCGTAGTAGCTGACGCGCGCGCCCACCTCGAACATCTCGCCGCCCTTCTGCGACATGGCCAGCTGGTAGGCCCACACGCGCGGGTCGACCAGGCTCGCCTGCTGCAGCTCGACGAAGTAGGCGAGGTTCGCCCAGATCTTCGTGGACTCGGTCGGCGACCAGGTCGGCGTGATCGCGACGCCCTCGGGTGAGATGTCCTCGTCCCAGATGATCTTGTCGAAGGCGTTCTTCCAGACGAAGGGGTTCGCCATCTTGCCCGCGACGACGATCGTCTTCAGGTCGATGCCGGGGTCGGGCAGATTGACCTGCGCGTAGGCCCGGTCCAGGAAGATGTTGTCGTAGCTGAAGTCGGGGTTCTCGCCGACGGTGATGTTCGTGCTGCGGTAGTCCGTCGTGTCCGTGACGATCCGGACGCCGACCAGCGCCCACGGGACGATCTGCTTGGTGAAGCCGAAGCGCGCCCGGTAGCGGATTCGGTTGTTGTCATCGGCCGCGACGCCCTGCAGGCCCTTTGCGTACCAGAACTGCTCGTCGCGCAGGCGCAAGTCTCCGCTGAACACGAAGCCCTCGAGCAGGCCCTGGCCGACGGCGGGTGTCTTCTTCGCCGACTCCGCCGCCTCGGCCTTGGCCTGCTTGGCGAGGATCTCGTCGCCCGTGGCCTGATCGATCAGGCCCTTCTCCTTCAGCACCGCCACGATCTGGTCGACCGCGGAGCCGGTGTCGTCTGCGCTCGCCGGGCCCGCGGCTGCGAACGACCCGACGACGATCGCTAGCAGAAGTCGGACTGCGCGCGCAGAAATGCTTGCAGATGCCATGAATTCTCCCCCTATTAGTTGGACGTTACCCCGCGATCATAAGGGGAAGGCAGTGAGGCGGCGTGACGGCGTGGTGACGCCGGTGTGAAGAACCGCGGGTGCCCGGCTCAGGCCGAGCGGGGAAGCGTGAAGGTGAAGGTCGAGCCGAGGCCTGGCGTACTCTCCACCCAGATCTCGCCGCCCTGGGCCTGGACCAGGTGCTTCACGATCGCGAGGCCCAGGCCCGTGCCGCCCTGCTCGCGCGAGCGGCCCCGGTCGACCCGGTAGAACCGCTCGAAGATGCGGGCGCGGTCGGCTTCGGGAATCCCGGCCCCCTGGTCGGCGACCTCGATCCGGACGGCGTGGCCGGCGGCGGCGATCCGGACCTCGATCCGCTTGCCCGGCTCGGAGTACTTGAGCGCGTTGTCGAGCAGGTTCGAGAGGATCTGCTCGACCGCGCGCCGGTCGGCGAGGGCGTGCGGCGCGCCGGCGCCCTGGATCTGCACCTCGAAGCCGCGCTCGCGGATGCGCGGCTCGAGCTCCAGACAGAGCCGCTCGGCGAGCGCGGCGACATCGAGGTCGGCGAGCTCGAGCTGGTGGGTCCCGCTCTCCAGCCGCGACAGCTCGAGCAGGTCCTCGACCAGCCGCGAGAGCCGCTCGGAGTGGTTCAGGATCACCCGCAGGTAGCCGCGCGCGGCTTCCTCGGGGAGCGGCGCCCCGAGCAGCGTCTCGGCGAAGCCGCGGATCGCGGTCAGCGGCGTCTTGATCTCGTGCGAGGCGTTGGCGACGAAGTCGCGCCGGACCGTCTCGAGCCTGCGCACCTCGGTCATGTCGTGGAAGACCGCGACCGCGCCCTTGGCGTCGGCGAGCGAGAAGCTCGCGGCCTGCACCGCGAGCGCGCGCCGCTCGCCGCCGTACACCAGCTCGTGTCGAACCGCGGCGTTGCTCGCCAGCGCCTCGGCGAGCAGGTCGTGGACCTCCGCGCTGCGGAACGCCTCGAGCGGACGGCGGCCCTCGACCGCGCCGCGCGCGCCCAGCAGCGCGCGCGCTCGGGGGTTGGCGAGCACGATGCGCAGGTCTCCGTCGACCACGAGCACGCCCTCGACCATGACCCGCAGCACCGCCTCGAGCCGGTCGCGCTCGGCGCTGATCTCGCCGTGGGACAGATCGAGATCCGCGGCCATCCGGTCGATCGCGCGCGCCACGTCGCCCAGCTCGTCGCGCGCGTGCCAGTGGACGCGCGCCCCGAGATTGCCGGCCGAGATCTCGCCGAGCGCCGCGTGGATCCGCCGCAGCGGGAGCAACAGCGCGCGGGAGAACAGCACTGCGAGCACGAGCGCCGCCGCGACCGCGAACAGGCCCGCGGCGAGCAGCGGCCGGCGCAGCTCCGCCACCCCGGCGTCGATCGAGCCCAGGTCGGCGGCGACGCGCACGATGTCGCCGGCCGCGTCGGCGCGCTTCACCGCGAGGTAGCGGAAGGGCCGCCCGACCGTCTCACTGCGCCGGGTCGCGACCCCGGATCCGTTCGCGAGTGCCTCGGCGACCTCGGGCCGCCCGGCGTGGTTCGCGACGTTCCCGAGCTCGTCCGCGCGCAGCTCGGAGTCGCCCACCACGGTGCCGTCGCGCGCGATCAAGGTGACCCGCGCGCCGGCCGCCGCGTGCGCCCGCGCCGCCAGCTCGGAGAGCTCGAGCGCGTGCTCGCGGTCGAACGGAATCCCGCGCGCGAGCTCGGCCACGAGCTTCGCGCTCGCCTCGAGCCCGTGCTCGATCCGCGCCATCTCGCGCGCGCGCAGCCCGCGCTCGACCAGCGCTCCGAACAGGAGCGAGATCGCGACGGCTAGCCCGGCCAGCGCCGCCGCGAGCCTGAGCTGGATCTTCGGCATCTCCCTCGTCCGCGGATGCTATTCCGCGAAACGATAGCCGACGCCGCGCACGGTCTCGATCAGGTCGCCGGCGCTGCCCAGCTTCTCGCGCAGGCGCTTCAGGTGGGTGTCGATCGTGCGCGAGGTGACGGTGATGTCCGAGCCCCAGACCTCGTCGAGCAGGCGCTCGCGGGTCATGACCCGGCCGGGCCGCCCCATCAGCGCGACCAGGAGCTGGAACTCCTTGGCGGTGAGCGTCAGCTCGCGGCCCTCGACCGTGGCGCGGTGCGAGTCGGGGTCGACCCGCAGGGCGCCGTGCTCGAGCGCGCGCGCCTCGTCGCCGGCCGGGGTGCGCCGGCGCAGCACCGCGCGCACACGCAGCGCGAGCTCGCGCGGGCTGAAGGGCTTGGTCACGTAGTCGTCGGCGCCGACCTCGAGCCCGACCACGCGGTCGATCTCCTCGGACTTCGCGGTCAGCATGATGATGGGCAGGCCCGCCAGGCGCTGGTCGGCGCGCACGCGAGCGCACAGCTCGGTGCCCGAGAGGTCGGGCAGCATCAGGTCGAGCACCATCACGTCGGGCGGCGAACGGCGCAGCGCGGCGAGCGCGTCGCTGCCGGAGACCGCGGTCTCCACGGCGTAGCCGGCCTGCGCAAGGTTCACCCGCACGAGCTCGAGGAGATCCGGCTCGTCGTCGACGACCAGAATGCGCGCGCCCATCAGCGCCGCTCCCGCGCATAGCGCGCCAGCTTCTCGGCGTGCTTCACGTTCCGGGCCTCGGCGACGAGGATCACTTCCTCGGCGATGTTCGTGGCGTGGTCGCCGATCCGCTCCAGGCTCTCGGCGATGAAGATCACGTCGATGGCCTGCGCGGACGTCGAGCAGTCGCGCTCGATCCGTTCGATCAGCTCGCGCACCAGGCCGTCCTGCAGCCGGTCGAGCCGGTCGTCGCCGTCCAGCACCGCCTGCGCGCCGACCACGTTCAGGTTCTGGAAGCTGTCGAGCGCGGCGGCCAGCTGGCTGGTCGCCTCGCGCTCGAGCGGCTCGAGCCGCATCGGCAGCTCGGTGCGCGGGCGCTCGGCCAGGCGCGCGCCGCTCTTGGCGATGTTGCGCGCGATGTCGCCGACGCGCTCCAGGTCGGTGGCCATGGTCTTGATCGCGATCACCTGGCGCAGGTCCTCCGCGACCGGCGACTGCAGCGCGAGCGCGCGCAGCACCGCGTCGTCGATCTCGATGTCCAGCCGGTCGAGCTCCAGGTCGTCGCGCTGCACCTCGGCGCCGAGCCGCCGCATCGCGCTCGTGCACCACCCGCACCGCCTTGGCCAGGATCGCCTCCGCGAGCGCGCCCATGCGCAGGACCAGCTCGCGCAAGCCCTCGATCGTGGCCTCGGACTTCGCCGTCATGCCGGCCGGCAGGATAGCGAGAGCCCGGCGTCCCCGCGTGTCATTTCGGTGACGCGGCGCGCGCGATTCGGGGAAGAGGATTCGTCACGGGAACGTCACGGACGCGCCGTTTCGGCGCCACGACCGCCCACGAATCTCGCCCGGAGCAACTGCCAACGAGTGAGGAAGGCATGAACGGGGGAAGACTGGCGATTGCGCTGCTGGCCGCGGCGCTCCTGCGCGGGAGGGGTGGCGCAGGCGTCCGAGGCGAAGGTCGACGCGGCGATCGCCGCCTACCAGAAGACCAGCGGAGTCGCGGGCAACCTCACCTCGATCGGCTCCGACACGCTGAACAACCTGATGACGCTCTGGGCCGAGACCTTCCGCAAGGAGTACCCGAACGTCCAGATCCAGATCGAGGGCAAGGGCTCCTCGACCGCGCCGCCGGCGCTGATCGCGGGCACCGCGCAGCTCGGCTCCGATGAGCCGCGCGATGAAGGCCGAGCGAGCTCGACGCCTTCGAGAAGAAGTTCGGCTATCCGCCGACACAGGTCCGCGTCGCGATCGACGCGCTCGCGGTGTACGTGAACAAGGACAACCCGCTCGAGAAGCTCACGCTGCCGCAGGTCGACGCGATCTTCTCGAAGACGCGCCGCTGCGGCGCCGCCCGACGCGATCGACAACTGGGGCGACACCGGGGTGAACGGGCGCGCTGGCCGCCCAGCCGATCCGCCTCTACGGCCGCAACTCGGCGTCGGGCACCTACGGCTACTTCAAGGAGCACGCGCTCTGCGACGGCGACTACAAGGACACCGTGAAGGAGCAGCCGGGCTCGGCGTCGGTCGTGCAGGGCGTGACCGAGGACACGCAGCGGCATCGGCTACAGCGGCATCGGCTACAAGACCTCCGGCGTGAAGGCGCTCGACCTCGCGCCAAGGACGCGCGAGCGCGTTCGTCGAGCACCGACCCCGCGGACGTCTACGCGGGCAAGTATCCGCTCGCGCGCTTCCTGTACGTCTACGTGAACCAGCGCGCCGGGCAAGCCGCTCGATCCGCTCGTCCGAGCAGTTCCTGCGCTTCGTGCTCTCGCAGCGACGGGCCAGGAGATCGTCGTGAAGGACGGCTACCTGCCGCTCACCGCACGCACCGTCGCGCAGGAGCTCGCGAAGCTCGAATAGCATGCAGTCGGTCCCGCGACTCGAGCCCTCTCGGCGCGTCCGCGCCGCGCTCGCCGCCTCTCGCGGCGGTCGACAGCGCGGCCGCGCTTGTGGGCGGACCGCGCGGCCGGCGTCGTGGTGCGCGCCGGCGGGCTCGCCGTGATCGCTGAGCATGGTCGCGATCCTCGTCTTCCTGGTCGTCGAGATGGCGCCGCTGTTCCGCGGCGCGACGCGTCGCGCCGGGCCGCGCCCTGGCCGCGAGCGACGGCGACGATCGCGGCCCTCGTCGTCGAGCCGCGCCGCTCGCACGTGGCCGCGGCTCGACGCCGACGGACACGTGCGCGTCGTGCGCCGCTGCGGCGGCGGCCCGGCCGAGCTCGAGACCGCGTTCGCGGGCGGCGCGCCGCGCGCGGTCGCGAGCGTTCCCGGCGAGTCCGCGTTCGCCGCGCTCGACGCCGACGGGCGTCGTTCGCATCCAGCCGCTCGACGTGGGCGCGTCGTCGTACGGCGACGACCGCGCGTCGGTGACCCCGGCTGCGGGAGCGCCGATCGAGCTCGCGCTCCAGCCGGGCGAGCGCGCGGTGGGCGCGTTCGCGGCGCGCGGCGGACCCCGGCAGCGCGCGACCGCCGCCGCGGTGCTCGGCGACGGCACGCTCGAGCGTCGTGTCGAAGCAGGTCGCGCTGAACGAGTTCACCGGCGAGAGCAGCGTGTCCGAGCGCCGCGCAAGCGCCGCCGGCGCCGGACGGCCTGGCGTTCCTCGCGCTCGATCCCGCCGCAGCAGCGTCCTGTTCGGCGCGAGCGCAGCGGGAGCCGTGTACGCCTGGGAGCTGCGCGAACGACGGCATCCACGGGCCCGACGCCGCCGACGCGGGCAAGCCCGTGACCGCGCTCGCGCTGCTCGATCGGCGGCCGCAGCCTCGTGGCGGGGCACGCCGACGGAACGTCTCTCGGTGTGGTTCCGCGCTCCGCGCCGGCCGCGGCGCGCACCGAGCTCGTGCGCGCGCACGCGTTCGCCTCGCAGGGCGGCGCGATCCGCGCGCTGGCGCCCTCGCGGCGCGACCGCTCGTTCCTCGCGCTCGGCGACGGCGGGACCCTCGGCCTCTACCACTCGACCTCGGAGCGCGTGCTGTGGCGCGGCGCGTCGCGGCACGGCAGATGCGCCGCGCGCTCGCGCTCTCGCTCCGAGGGCGACGCCGCCTTCGCTCGCGGCGCCGACCGGGCTCGCCGAGCTCGCGATCGCCAACCCGCATCCCGAGATCTCGCTCGCGGCCCTGTTCGGGCGCGTCTGGTACGAGGACTACCCCGAGCCCGCGTTCGTCTGGCAGTCGACCGGCGGCACCGAGGACTTCGAGCCGAAGCTCTCGCTCGTGCCGCTCTGGGTCGGGACCCTGAAGGGCACGCTCTACGCGCTGTTCTTCGCGATCCCGCTCGGCGTGCTCGGCGCGATGTACACCTCGCAGGTCATGCACCCGCGCGTGCAGCGCTGGGTGAAGCCGGCGGTCGAGATCATGGCGTCGCTGCCGAGCGTCGTGCTCGGCTTCCTGGCGGGGCTGTGGCTGGCGCCGCGGCTCGAGCGCGTGTTCCCGGGCTTCCTCGCGGCCGTCGCGGTCGGCCCGCTGCTGGCGCTCGCGGCCGGCGCGGCCTGGCGGCCCTGCCCGCGCGGGTGGCGCGCGCCTGCCGCCGGGCAGCGAGGTCGCGCTCGCCGCGTGCCGCGCTCGTGCTGGCGGCGCCGCGCTGTGCTTCGAGCTCTCGCCCTGCTTCGAGCGCGTGCTCTTCGGCGGCGACTTCTCGGCCTGGCTGCGCGAGCAGCACGGGGCTGGGCTACGACCAGCGCAACGCGATCGTGGTCGGCGTGGCGATGGGCTTCGCGGTGATCCCGATCGTGTTCGCGATCGCCGAGGACGTCGCTCACGAACGTGCCGCGCACGCTCTCGGCCGGCGTCGCTCGCGCTCGGCGCGACCCGCTGGCAGACGATCGCGCGCGTCGTGCTGCCCGCGGCGAGCCCGGGGATCTTCGCGGCGATCATGATCGGCTTCGGCCGCGCCGTCGGCGAGACCATGATCGTGCTGATGGCGACCGGCAACACGCCGATCCTCGACTGCAGCCCCTTCAACGGCTTCCGCACGCTGTCGGCGAACATCGCGGTCGAGATCCCCGAAGCGCCGCAGGGCGCGACGCTCTACCGCGTGCTGTTCCTCTCGGCGCTGCTCTTGTTCGCGGTGACGTTCGCAGCGAACACGGCCTGGCCGAGCTGGTGCGCGAGCGCCTGCGCCGCCGCTACGCGGGGCTGTGACGTGGCGACGCGCGCGCCGCTCGGCGACGCGCATGCTTCGTGGCTCGCGCGCGGGCGCGCTCGCGACGAATCTGCTGCTCGTCGCCGGGCTCGTCGGCCTGATCGCGTGGCACGGGCTGGCTGCCTTCTGGCAGCGGCGGGATCGCGGAGCTCGCGCTCGCCGACGGCACGCCGCGTGCTGGGCGAGATCGTCGACCGCGAGGTCGACGTCGACGGCGCGGGCGCGGCGCGCGAGCGGCTGCGCATCCGGGTCGGCAACCGCGATCTCGGCGGCGCCGACTTCCGCTGGATCGACGAGCGCGAGCGTGACGAGCGAAGCGCTGCCGCGCGGACGCGCTCGCTGCTCGAGCGCGTGGAGTGGGGCCGGTTCTACGGCTTTCCCGTCGCGGTGCGGCGCGGCGAGCGGGTACGCGATCGATGGCGCGCGCGAGGTGATCGCGGCGCTGCCCGAGCTGCTCGACGCCAAGCGGACCGAGCGCAGTGAACGGCTCGAGCCGCTGCGCGCCGAGATCCGCGCGCAGAACCGCGAGCTGGAGCGCGACCGCCGTCAGAAACGCGACAGCGGGGGGCTCGACGCACAGTACGAGGCGCTGGCGGCGGAGCTCGCGCAGCGCGAGAGCGAGTACGGCGCGGACGTCCTGGTCATGCGCACGGCCGACGGCCGCGAGCAGCCGATCGCGCTCTCGAACATCGTGCGGGCGGTCCCGGCCAACGCGCTCGGGCCGGGAGGCAGGCTCGCGCTCTACGCCTCGCGCGTGGGCGAGTTCCTCTTCGCCGAGCCGCGCGAGTCGAACACCGAGGGCGGCATCTTCCCGGCGATCTTCGGCACGGTGCTGATGGTGCTGCCTGATGCGCATCGCCGTGTCGCCGCTCGGCGTGCTGACCGCGCTCTACCTGCGCGAGTACGCGCGCGACGGCTGGCTCGTGCGCGGCGTGCGCATCGCGGTGAACAGCCTGGCCGGCGTACCCTCGATCGTGTTCGGCGTGTTCGGGCTGGGCTTCTTCGTCTACGGCGTCGGCGGGACGATCGACGCGCTCTTCTTCGCCGACCGCCTGCCGACGCCGACCTTCGGCACGGGCGGGCATCCTCTGGGCCGAGCCTGACGCTCGCGCTGCTCACGCGTGCCCGTGGTCGATCGTGGCGACCGAGGAAGGTCTCGCCGCGGTGCCGCGCATCGTGCGCGAGGGGTCGCTCGCGCTGGGCGCGACCAAGGTCGAGACGCTGTGGCGCGTCGTCCTGCCGGCCGCGCTGCCCGGCATCCTGACCGGGCTGATCCTCGCGATGGCGCGCGCGGCGGGCGAGGTCGCGCCGCTCATGATCGTGGGCATGGTGAAGCTCGCGCCGAGCCTGCCGCTCGACGGCGAGTTCCCGTTCTTCCACCTCGAGCGCAAGTTCATGCACCTGGGCTTCCACATCTACGACGTCGGCTTCCAGAGCCCGAACGTCGAGGCCGTGCGCCCGCTCGTGTTCGCGACCGCGCTCCTGTTGATCGCGGTGGTCCTGTGCACCAATCTCACGGCGATCCTGATCCGGAACCACTTGCGCCGGAAGTACGCAGGGAGCGGAGTCTAGCCGTGCAGCCGGAGCGAGGTGCCGATCTGGCGAGACTGCCCGAATTCGAGAAGGCCGCCCTGCGCGTGCGCGCGCTGTCGCTCTGGTACGGCGAGACGCAGGCGCTGCACGATGTCGAGTTCGACGTCCCCGAGCGCAAGATCACCGCGCTGATCGGGCCGTCGGGCTGCGGCAAGTCGACCCTGCTCCGCTGCATCAACCGAATGAACGACCTGATCGACGGCGTGCGGATCACGGGCGAGATCGTCTTCCACGACCGCAACGTCTTCGCGCCCGACGTCGACATCTTCGCGCTGCGCCGACGGATCGGCATGGTCTTCCAGAAGTCCAATCCGTTCCCGAAGTCGATCTACGAGAACGTCGCCTACGGCTGCCGCATCCACGGCCTGCGCGGGCGCGCCCAGCTCGACGAGATCGTCGAGCGCAGCCTGCGCGCGCCGGCCTGTGCGAGGAGGTGAAGGACCGCCTGCACGAGAGCGCGCTCGGGCTCTCGGGCGGCCAGCAGCAGCGGCTCTGCATCGCGCGCGCGATCGCGGTCGAGCCCGAGGTGATCCTGCTCGACGAGCCGTGCTCCGCGCTCGACCCGATCGCGACGCAGAAGATCGAGGAGCTGATGCAGGAGCTGAAGGAGCGCTACACGATCGTGATCGTGACGCACAACATGCAGCAGGCGGCGCGCTGCTCCGACTACACCGCGTTCATGTACCTGGGCCGGCTGGTCGAGTTCGGCGAGACCGGCGAGATCTTCGTGAAGCCGCGCGTACGCGCGACCGAGGACTACATCCGCGGACGCTTCGGCTGACGCGGGCGGCGCGCGGCTACTTCGCCTCGCTGGGAGCGCCGGACCGTCACGACCGGGATCTCCGCGTGGCGCACGACGCGTTCGGCGACGCTGCCCAGCAGCATGTGCGGGATCCCGCGCCGGCCGTGCGTGCCCAGCGCGATCAGGTCGGCCTGCTTCTGCTTGGCCACGTCGAGCACCACGCTCTCGGGCGAGCCCGCCGCCGCGACATACTCGGCCGAGAGGCCGTCCTTCTGCAGCTGGGCCAGGATCGAATCCAGATCGCGCGTCGCCTCGGCCGAGAGCACGTCGGGAATCGACTTGCCGTGGGTGATCAGGTACTGCTCGAGCTCCACCGGCACGTAGTAGGCGTGGACCAGGATCACGTGTGCGGGCCCGGCGCTCTTCGCCAGCGACTGCGCGAGCTCGAGCGCGCGCCGCGCCGCGGGCGAGAAGTCCATCGCGACCACGATCTTGCGCACGCGCAGGGGGCCGCCCTTCTTCACCGTCAGTACGGGGCAGGGCGCCGAGCGAACCGTGCGTTCCGCGACCGAGCCGAGCAGCGCGTGCTTGATGCCCGTGAGGCCGCGGCTACCCATCACGATCAGGTCGGCGCGGCAACGCTCCGCCGCGGCGGCGATCGCGAAGCCGGGCACGTCCTCGATCACCTCGAGCTCGCACTTAACCCCGGCGGCGCTGAGCCGCGCCTTCTCCTTCTCCAGGTTCCGCAGCGCGTGCTCGCGCAGCTCCTGCCAGAAGGTGACCGGAACCACGGGCGCCGCCTCGGGCATGGTCGGCACCACCGGCATCTGCACGACGTGCAGCAGGTGCAGGGTCGCACCGAATGGCCTCGCCAGCGACTCGGCGGCCTGCAGAGCGCCGGCTGCGTGCTCGGAGAAGTCGGTCGGGACGAGGATCTTCTGCAGCTTGATGGTCATGATTTCTTTGCCTCCTGGCGGGGAACGGTGATGCCCACGCCGCGCCGGTAGAGAGTCCGGCGGTTGATGCCCAGGATCCGCGCGGCGCGGACCTTGTTCCCGTTCACGAGCTCCAGGATTCGACGGGTGTAGAGCGCCGAAAGGTCGTCCAGGCTCATCCGCGCCTCGGCGGCGCGCTCGATGAGCTCCTTGTCCGAGCCCACGCCGTTGACCGGCGCGGCCCCGAGCGTCGCGCTGCGTGCGAAGGGCAGCTCGGCCGGGCCGATCTCGTCGCCGGTCGCGAGCAGGAGCGCCCGCTCGAGCGCGTTCTCGAGCTCGCGCGCGTTGCCCTCCCAGCGCTGCCGCTGCAGCAGGTCGAGCGCGGCGGGCGACAGGCGCGTCTTGCCGCCCGGCGCATGCCGCTCGAGGAATGCGCGCGCGAGGAGCGGGACATCCTCGGGGCGCTCGCGCAGCGGCGGGATGTGGATCGAGATCACGTTCAGCCGGTAGAAGAGATCCTGGCGGAAGCGCCCGGTCGCGACGTCGGCCTGCAGGTCGCGGTTGGTTGCGGCGATCACACGCACGTCGACCCGCACCGCCTTGTTCCCGCCCACCGGCCGGATCTCGTGGTCCTGCAGCACCCGCAGCAGCTTGCTCTGCAGGGCCGGGCTCATGTCGCCGATCTCGTCGAGGAACAGCGTGCCGCCGTTCGCCTCCTCGAACAGTCCGCGTTTGCTCGCATGCGCGCCGGTGAAGGCACCGCGCACGTGGCCGAAGAGCTCGCTCTCGAGGAGGCCCTCGGGCATGGCGGTGCAGTTGATCGGGACGAACTGCGCGTTGGCGCGCGAGCCCGTGAAGTGGATCGTCCGGGCGACCACTTCCTTGCCCGTACCGCTCTCGCCGGTGATCAGCACGTTCGAGCGGCTGCTCGAGATCTTGCGGATCAGCGCGAAGATCTCGTGCATCGCCGGGCTCGCGCCGTAGAGGTCGCCGAACGCGGTGGTGCGGTCGAGCGCGCGGCGCAGCCGGCGGTTCTCCTGCTCCAGCGCGCGCCGCTCGAAGGCCCGCTCCAGCGCGGCCAGCACCGCGCCGCGCTTGAAGGGCTTGGTGATGTAGTCGAACGCGCCGTCGCGCATCGCCTCGACCGCGGAGTCGATGCTCCCGAACGCGGTCATCAGGATCACCGGCGTCTCGGGACGCGCCTGGCGCAGCTCGCCGAGCAGGACCACGCCGTCCTTGTCGGGCATCCGGATGTCCGAGAGGACCGCATCGAAATCCCGCTCGCGGGAGGTCGCCAGCGCGTCGTCCGCGGAACCCGCGCCGCGCGCATCGATGCCCGCCTCCTCGAGGAGCGAGACCAGCATCTCCCGCATCGCGGGCTCGTCGTCGACCACCAGTACCGAGCGTTGATCGTTCATCTCGAGGAGGCTGAATTGCAGGCGCTGTGCCGCCGGTCCGGAGGCCGCACAGAGCCGAGAGAACCGGGCCGCGGGGCACGTGACCTCAATTGTGCCACAACGCCTCACTCTGCGGGTGCGGCACTCTGCATGCAAGCCGAACGGTCATGGACCCGAAGCTGCCTCTCCGGACCGTGGCCACACTGATGCGCTCGAACTTCGTGAGCGCGGCACCCGACGACAGCCTCCTGGAGGCCGACCGGATCATGCGGCTGGCCCGAATCCGCCATCTGCCGGTGGTCGAGAAGGGTGTTCTGGTCGGCCTGTTGTCCCACCGGGACGTCCTGGCGGCATCGCTCTCTGGGCTCGAGCACTGCGAACCGTCGGAGCGGCTCGATCACCTGCGCCGGGTCCCGATCTCGCAGGTCATGCAGCGCGACCTGAGCACCGGAACCGAGGCCACCACGCTCGCGGACGCGGCCCGCCGCATGCTGGGGCTCAAGATCGGCTGCCTTCCCGTGGTGCGCCCGGGTCCCGGCGGGCCGCGCCTGGTCGGGATCCTGACCGAGAGCGATCTCCTGCGCGCGGCCTATGCCTCCGACTTCACGGGCGCTTCCGACTGATCCGTGGACACGGGGAGGGTGATCGTGAAGACGGTGCCCTGACCGGGTGCGCTCGCGACTTTGAGCGTGCCCCCGTGGTCCGTGACGATTCCCTGCGCCACCACCATCCCCAGGCCGCTGCCCCGGCCCGGCGCCTTGGTGCTGAAGAACGGATCGAAGATCCGCGCGACCGTCTCCGGGGCCATCCCGTGTCCGCTGTCCGCAATCGTCACCTCGATCCGCTCGCCCGGCAGCGGTCGGATCGCGAGGCGCAGCTTCCCGCCGTCGGGCATGGCGTCGACTGCGTTGAGCACCAGGTTGATGAAGAGCTGCTGGAGCTTGTCGGCCTGGCCGACCAGCGGGGCGCGCGCGGGCAGCTCGAGCAGGGTCTCGATCCGGTGCGTGCGCAGCTTCTCGGCCAGGAAGGCCAGCGTCTCGCGCAGCACGACGACGAGGTCGATGGGCGTGGACTCGCGCTCGCTGGGCCGCGCCATGTTGAGGAGCGTCTGGATGATGTGCGAGATGCGGTCGATCTGCTCGCGAATCGTCTGCAGCCGCTTGCGCCCGCGCTCGTCGGTCACGGACGACTCCAGCAGCTCGGCGTGGCCCTGGATCACGCCCATCGGCGTGCCGATCTCGTGCGCCAGGCCGGCGACGATCGTGGCGAGCGAGGCCAGCTCCTCGGCCGCGCGCGCGCGCGCCGTGGCCTCGAGGGTGCGCTCGTGCTCGACCTCCCAGCGCCGCTCGAGGTCGAGCGAGGTCTTGGAGAGCTCCTGGTTCAAGAACGCGAGCCGCTCCTCGCGGCGCGCGATGTACGAGTCCATCGCGACCGACGCGTCCAGCATGAGCAGCTTCTCCAGCGAGAGAATCACCCGCTCCGCCGCGGGGATGTCGCGCTGCCACTGCTCCAGGATCGCCGGCACGAGCAGCCGCATGTACAGCGAGTACGCGCCCAGGTAGAAGCGCGGCTCGACACCCACGCGGACGTGGGTCCGTCCGATCTCGAGTCGCTGGGTGAAGTACGCGAGGTCCAGGCCGGGCTCGGCGAGCGAGAGCAGGTACTCGCGCTGCTTCACGAGCAGCCGGTCCTTCACCTCGGGGTCGGCCAGCAGCGCGCGCGCGGGCTCGAAGCTGAGCAAGTGCCGGTAGAAGGCCGCGACGAACGAATCCGCGTACTTCTCCAGGAGCGGCCGCAGGCGGGCGAGGTTTCGCCGGTCTTCCTCGCCCAGCTCGAAGAAGGCGAGGCGGATCGCGCGGTCGGACTCGGTCGGCACAGCGCCTACTTTGATGAGGACGAGCGCCGTGTCAACCGTCTAATCCCGACGTCGTGAGGCGCGCGGGTCCGGGGCGTGGCTGCACACTGAGCCGCGGCGGCACATCCGCTGGCCGGATGGACCGATGTCCGACCGGCTCGCAAGGCATGGGGCTTGCTCCAGAAGACCGCAACAATGAGGAGAACCGAGATGGCTGAAGAAGCAGCGAAGCCGACCCGTTGGAACCCGTTCCGCGACGAGCTGTCGTTTCCCGAGGCGCTGTTCCGGGATTGGCTCACGCCCGCGCGGACGCGCTCGGCGGCCCTGGCGCCGGCGGTGGATCTCTCCGAGGACGAGAAGAGCTACATCGTCAGCGTCGAGCTTCCGGGAGTGCGCAAGGAAGACGTGACCGTCGAGCTCCAGGACGAGGTGCTGACGATCCGCGGCGAGAAGAAGAGTGAGCGCGAGGAGAAGAAGGGCAAGTCGCACTGGGTGGAGCGCAGCTACGGTGCGTTCTGCCGCTCCTTCACGCTCCCACCGACCGCCGTCGCCGAGGAGCTCAAGGCCAACTTCAAGGACGGCGTCCTCAGCGTCGAGATCCCCAAGCGCGAGCAGGCGAAGAGCCGCCAGATCGCGATCAAGTGAGCACCGCGCGGGCGCGCTCTTCGCCCTGAATCCCCCCTTCCCCAGAGTGCGCCCGCGCGACTTCTCTCAGGAAGGCGCGCCATGGATCGCCCGTGCGTCTTGCTCGTCGACGACGATGCTGCGATGCGCGAGATGCTGGCGTGCCTCCTGGACCGGCTCGGCTTGGCCGCGCAGACCGCAGTCGACGCGGATGAAGCGCTCTTCGCGCTCCAGGCCCGCCGGTTCTTTGCCGTGGTCTGCGATCTCCACATGCCCCGTCGCGACGGCTTTGGCCTCGCGCGCGTGCTGCGCCGGATCCGCCCGGACGTTCCGCTCGTTCTGATCAGCAGCTTCGGCGGACCGGCGACCGCGGCCGAGGCCGTGCGTGCAGGCGCGGGGGCGTTCCTGGCCAAGCCCTTCTCGAGCGCCGCGCTGCGCGAGGCGATCGAGAAGGCGACGCTCGCGCTGACAGAGGGCGCTAGCGAGTCCAGCTCACCCGAAGCAGATCGCCCTTCTCCTGCCACGGCGCGTGCAGCTCGCCCTTGAAGGCATCCTGCAGCGCGCGCCCGATCGCGTGGGCAAGGTGGACGTCCGTGGTGGTGACCACGAGGAGGTCGCCGTCCTCGCGCACGTCCATCAAGCGCTGCAGCGGATGCTCCGCTTTCTCGCGCTCCTCGACGTGGCGGATGCGCGCCAGGATCTCGTCCCGGTGCGCGCGCGCGAACTCGCCCGAGATGTGGACCTCGCCGGCGGGGTAGCCGTCGCGGATGCGCTGGCAGGCGGGACAGAGCGCGCGGTGCTCGCCGGTCGGGTCGGTCACCGGGCCCCAGTGCCAGCGCCCGTCGCCGTAGACCGCGCCGCACCCGGTGCAGACCGTCGCCGTGGCGAGCTTGGTCTCGACGCCGCCGCGCTTGCTCCGGTAGGTGTCGCCCTGCGCCTCGCTCCGCGCAGGCTGCGGGCGGCCGCCGCGGGTGCCGGCCTTCTCTTTCTTCGGCTGCTTGCTCTTCATCGCGCCATCTTCGCCTGAGCGGAGGCGCAGCGCACGCAGAGAGCGGCGCTCGGAAGCGCGCGCAGCCGCGCGACTGGAATCTCGTGGCCGCACGTCTCGCAGCGGCCGAGCTGGCCCTGCGCGGCGCGCGCCAGCGCGTGGTCGATGG
Source organism: uncultured delta proteobacterium (assembly GCA_963707945.1). Taxonomy (GTDB): domain Bacteria; phylum Myxococcota_A; class UBA9160; order SZUA-336; family SZUA-336; genus VGRW01. The sequence goes on along the minus strand of CAVPRM010000002.1, from coordinate 1,701,895 downwards.
CCTCGAGCCGGTGCGCCGCGAGCGCCGCCAGCGGCTCTTCCACCGAGAGCTCCCGCATGTGGACCGCGCGCTCCGCGCGACCGAGCGGGGCGCCTCCCTCCGACCCCGACAGCTCGCGCTCTGCGGTTTGTACGCGTTCGAGCTGGGCGCCTATGCGCTCGCGTTCGGCGCGCAGCTCCGCAGCCAGGAGCTCCAGGTCCAGTACGCGCCCCGGCGGGCGACCACTCCGGGCCGCCTTGCCCGAGATCAGCGCGCGCAGCGCGTCGGTCTCCGAGAAGATCCCGACCAGCCGGCCTTTCGCGTCCACGACCGGCAGGCAGCCGATCCGATGGCGCACCAGCAGCGCCGCCGCGTCGGCGAGCGTCGCCTCGGGGGTCGTCGTGATCGGACCGTGCGTCATGACCTCGCCGACGGCGGTATCGAGAGCGGTGTCGCGTTCGGCGATGCTGGGCGGGACCTTCAGGCTGACCGAGAACGGAAACGCCGCGCGCAAGTCGTCGAGCGAGATGATGCCGCACACGCACTGGTGTCGGTCGACCACCGGGAGATGGCGGATGCCCTGGTCGATCATCGTGTCGAGCGCCGCCAGCGCCGAAGCGCCCGGCCCGATCGCGGACGGCTTCTCGGTCATCAGGTTCGCCACGCGGTTCATCCGTTCCTCCAATATGGGGTTGGTGCTGCGAGCTCAGCGCTCGTCGAATTCTTCGGCCGACTCGTTCTCGGGCCAGACGAACAGAACCGCGGGCAGGCCCGCCCGCGCCACCCGATCCGCGACCCGGCCGGGCCAGCCACGCGCGTTTCGCTCCGCGCCCAACACCACCAAGTGTGCGCCGTGGGCGCGCGCGGCGTCGGGGATCTGGTCGGCGGCATCGCCGCGGCGCACGTCGATCTGCGCGGGGATCGTCGGGGCCACCCGTTCGAGCAGCTCCGCCAGGCGCTGCGGCGCGCGCTCCGGCTCGAGGTCGACGTGGTGGGCGTCCGACGCGTAGCCGCGCGGCGGGGCCACGTGCAGCAGCACGACCTCGGAGCGCTCGTCGCGCGCGAGCCGCATGCCGAGCTCGAGCCACGGCGAGCTGGCGCCGGGGTACTCGTGCGCGATCAGGATCTGCTTGAACTCGCCCGCCGGCGGCGCTTCCTGCACCAGGAGCAGCGGACAGCCCGGGTGGCGCAGCAGGCGGTCGGCGACGCTGCCGAGCAGAAACCGGCGGATCCCGCCGTGGCCCGCGGCGCCGAGCACGAGCAGGTCCACCTCGGCGAGCTCGCGCATCGCGAGCAGCTCGATCGCGGGCACGCCTTCGGGCAGGTGAATGCGGCTGCGCTCGGGGGCGAGCGTGCGCGCGAGCTCCTCGAGCTGCACGAGCGCGTGCGCGCGCGCAGTCGGGGCGTCGTCGCGCCGGAGCAGCAGCGCGTCCAGCGGCTCGTAGCCGATCACCGCTGGGACGGGCTCGGGCAGCACGTGCACGAGTTCGAGGCAGGCACCGACCCGGCGGGCGAGCCCCGCCGCGGCTCTGGCGGCAGCGGTCGCGCTCGGCGAGAAGTCCGTGCCCACGAGAATCCGACGCGGAGGCCAGTGCATGCGGAGCCAATGTGCAACCCGCGTACCGCGCGCCGGGCCCTCGGCGCGGCGTCCCAAGACGACGGCATGGGACGCCTCGACTCATTCATGAGTCAAGGTGCCGCAGCCCGAGGGTCGGCGTGACCGGGGCTGTACGCCGTTCCTGGAGCGACACTTGCACCAGCGCCCGGCCGTGGATCCGAGACGAGTGCTCGAGAGCGAGCGCGGGGCGGTGCAGGCGCGCGCCCGAGATTCCTTCTTCGCGGATCGGCGGGCGCCCTCCGGCGCCCTGCGAGTCTGCCGGGGGACCTCGTGCCGGCTCGCCAGCGCATCCTCTTCCCAGGGAGGGCTCGAGCCTCGCGGCTTGTCGCGCCCGATCTACTGCGCGGGACACTGCGACCGCTCTCCCGTCGCGCTGCGCGCCGACGGCGTGGCCGTCGCGCTCCGCGAGATCGGACCGAGCGGCGCGCCGGTCGAGCTGCCGTCGCTGCCCTCGATCCGATCGTTCGGGCGCGCGGCGGTCGTCAGCGAACGGGTGGTGCACGGCGAGCACCACGGCCTGGCGGCGGCGCGCGCCGCGGGCGCTTGGAGCGGGCTCGAGCGCGCGCTCCGGAGCGAGCCCGAGAGCGTGCTGAGGGCCCTCGAAGCCTCGGGCGAGCGCGGCCGGGGCGGGGGCGCGTTCCCGACCGGAACCAAGTGGCGCTGGGCGGCGCAAGCGCGCGGGCCCGACCGGTTCGCGATCGCCAACGGCGACGAGGGCGACCCCGGCTCGTTCGTCGACCGCGTGCTGCTCGAGGCCGATCCCCACGCGGTGCTCGAGGGGCTCGCGCTGTGCGGGTTCGCGATCGGCGCGGGGCAGGGCATCGTCTACATCCGATCCGAGTACCCGCGCGCCGCTGCGCGCGTGACGAACGCGATCGCGGAAGCGCGCGCGGAGGGACTGCTCGGCGCGCGGATCCTCGGCACCGACTTCGACTTCGACGTCCGCGTCGCGCTCGGAGAGGGCAGCTACGTCTGCGGCGAGGAGACCGCTCTCCTCAACGCGCTCGAGGGGCGCCGCGGCGAGGTGCGGCTGCGCCCGCCGTATCCGACCGAGCGTGGACTGTTCGGCGCGCCCACCGCGGTGAACAACGTCGAGACCCTGGTGAACGCGGCCTGGATCGTGCGCAGCGGGCCCGCAGCCTACCGCGCGCTCGGGACGCGCGCGTCGCGCGGCACCAAGGCACTCTCGCTGAACGCGGGCTTCGCCCAGCCGGGCCTGGTCGAGGTCGAGTTCGGCGCCTCGCTCGCGAGCGTGATCGCGGCGGCGAGCGGCGGCGCTCGGCTCGCCGCGGTCGCGCTGGGCGGCCCGATGGGCTCGGTGCTGAGGCCCGACGAGTGGGAGGTGCCGATCTGCATCGACGAGATGAACGCGCGCGGGATCTCGCTCGGGCACGGCGGGCTCGTCGCGCTGCGCGAAGGCACGGACTTCGCCGCCGTCGCGCGCGACTGGCTCGCGTTCATGGCCGACGAGTCGTGCGGGAAGTGCACGCCCTGCCGGGTGGGCTCCCGGCAGGCGCTCGAGCTGGCGGAGCGGGGCGAGCGCGCGCAGCTGCTCGAGCTGCTCGACGTCGTCGCCCAGGCCAGCCTCTGCCCGTTCGGCCAGAGCATTCCCGCGCCGGTCCGAAAGCTGCTCGAGCTCGCCCGGTGAACGGCGCGCGCGCCGAGATCGACGGGCGCGCGCTCGCGCTGCTGCCGGGCGACACGGTGCTCGCCGCCGCGCAGCGGCTGGGCATCCCGATTCCCACGCTCTGCCACCTGCCGGGCCATCCGCCCGACGGCGGCTGCCGGTTGTGCCTGGTGGAGGTGGAGGGCGCTCGCGCGGCCGGCCGCGGCCTGCCATACACCGCTGCGCGACGGCATGCGCGTGCAGACCCGGACGCCGCGGCTCGAGCGCCTGCGCGCCGCGGTGCAGGCGCTCACCGACGCGGGCCGGCCGCACGCCGCGGCGGCGCAGGACGAGCATCCCCTCCTGCGCCTCGACGCCTCTCTCTGCGTCCTCTGCCGGCGCTGCCTGCATGTCTGCGAGGACGTCCAGGGCGCGTTCGTCTACGGAGTCACCGGCCGCGGCGCCGACGCGCGGCTCGCGCTCGGCAGCGACGACCGCTTCGAGACGAGTCCCTGCACGTCGTGCGGGCGCTGCGTCGAGGTCTGTCCCACCGGCGCGCTCTCGGATCGCGACGGCCCGCCGCTGAGCGGCACCCGCATGACCCGCTCCACCTGCGGCTACTGCGGGGTGGGCTGCCAGGTCGAGATCGAGTCCGATCCGCGCGGCGTGCGGCGCATCTCGGGCGCGTACGAGGCGTCGGTGAACCGCGGCCAGCTCTGCGCGAAGGGCCGCTACGCGCACGACTGGCGCGAGTCGCCCGATCGCCTGACCCGCCCGCTCCTGCGCGTGAACGGCCGGCTGGAGCCGGTCTCCTGGTCCGAGGCGATCTCGTACGCCGCGCTCCGGCTCGCCGAGATCCATGCGCAGAGCGGCCCCCACGCGCTCGCGGCTCTCACTTCGTCGCGCTCGACCAACGAAGCTGCGTACCTGCTCCAGAAGCTCTTCCGCAGCCGGCTCGGAACCAACAACGTCGACTGCTGCGCGCGCGTGTGTCACGCGTCGACGGCCCAGGCGCTGGGCGAGATGCTCGGCGTCGGCGCGGCCACCGCCTGCTACGCCGACATCGAGCTCGCGCGGCTGATCGTCGTGGTGGGTGCGAACCCGACGGAGGCCCACCCGGTGCTGGGCGCGCGGATCCGCCAGGCGGTGCGGCGCGGCGCTCGGCTCGTCGTGATCGATCCGCGCCGGATCGAGCTCGCCGAGTGCGCCGACGTGTTCCTGCAGCTCCGGCCGGGCAGCAACGTCGCGCTGCTCAACGCGCTGGGGGCACTTCTGCTCGCGCGCGGCAGCGTCGACCTGGGCTACGTCGCGCAGCGCTGCAGTGGGCTGCCGGAGCTGTCGGCCTCGCTCGGCGCCGAGCGTATCGAAGAAGGCGCGCGGATCTCCGGCGTACCCGTCGAGCGGCTCCACGCCGCCGCGGAGGCGATCGCGGCCGCAGGTTCGACCCTGTTCGTCTCGGGCCTGGGCACGTCCGAGCTCGTGCAGGGAACGGCGTCGGTCCGCGCGCTGTGCAACCTGGCGCTGCTCACCGGCAGCATCGGCCGTCCGGGCGCGGGACTCCTGCCGCTGCGCGGGCAGAACAACGTCCAGGGCAACGCTGACATGGGCGCGTCGCCCGACTACTTCACGGGTTACGCCCCGCTCGCTTCGGCCGGCGCGCGGGCGCGGCTCGGCGAGCTGTGGGGAGCGTTGCCGCCGGCGAGCCCGGGCGCGCGACTCCCCGCGCTGCTCGAGTCCGCGCGACGCGGCGAGCTGCGTGCGCTCTGGGTCCAGGGCGAGGATCTCGCGCAGAGCGAGCCCGATGAGAAGCGCGTGATGGAGGCGCTGGCGCGGCTCGACTTCCTCGTGGTCCAGGAGCTCTTTTCCAGCGAGACGCTCGAGTTCGCGCATCTGGTCCTGCCCGCCGCCGGCTGGCTCGAGCAGGAGGGCACCTTCACCAACGCCGAGCGGCGCATCCAGCGGGTGCGCGCGGCGGCGCGCGCGCCGGGCGAGGCGCGGCCGGACTGGGAGGTGATCCGCGATGTGGCCAACGCCCTGGGCTGCGGCTGGCGCTACCCGACACCCGATCGTGTCATGGACGAGATTGCGCGGGCGGCGCCGGCGCTCTTCGGCGGGGTCTCCTACGAGCGGCTCTCCGGCGACGGGCTCCAGTGGCCGTGCCCCGATCCGGAGCATCGAGGCACCGAGCGCCTGCACGAAGCCGGCTTCGCCGCGGGGCGGGCACGGCTCGCGCCGGTCCGTTTCGAGGCGAGCCCCGAGGGCGGCGCGGCCGACTTCCCCTACCGGCTGATCACCGGCCGGGTCCTGCACCAGTACAACGTCGGCAGCATGACCCGCCGCAGCGGCGCGCGCAGCCTCGCGCCGGACGACTTCCTCGAGATCCATCCCGACGACGCCGCGCGCGAGGGCGTCGGCGACGGGGAGAAGGTGCTCGTCGAGAGCGCCTGGGGAAGCGCGACGGTGCGCGCGCGAACCAGCGCGCGCGTCGCGCCGGGGACCTTGTTCCTTTCGTTCCACTACCCGGACACGCACGCCAACCGGCTGGTGGGGCCGCGGCGCGACCCGGACTCGGATTGCCCCGACTACAAGCAGACGGCGGTGCGCCTGCGCGTGTGACTCGCGGCCCCGCGTGGCTCGGTGCCCCGGTCGCAAGCGCAGGGCGGCGTCTCGCTCGGGCACACGCGTTGCACCCTGGAGGCGCCAGGAGGGCCGACATGAACGCCGCCAGTCTCGTTCAACGAAAGCTGGAGAGCGTGCCTCCGACGCTGACCTGTCAGGAGGCGGCCCGGCGCATGCGCGACACGGGAGTGGGATCGCTCGTGGTCGTCGAGAACGGGCGCCCGCTCGGGGTGGTCACGGACCGCGACTTGGTGCTGCGGGTGGTCGCGCGCGGGCTCGACCCTGCAGCGCTGGCCGTGCGCGACGCGATGTCGAGCCGGCCGATCTACATCTCGCACCGGCGCGAGGTGCGGGAGATCCTCGAGCTGATGCGCGAGCACTCGGTGCGGCGCCTCCCTGTGGTCGACGACAGCCAGGAGCTGATCGGCGTGATCGCCCTCGACGATGTGATTCTGTCGCTAGCGAACGGCCTCGCGGCCGTCGCCGAGACGATCCGCAAGGAGATGTGACCGAGCTCGGCTAGGCGAGCGCGCGGGCGCGCGCGGCGAGCTGCGTCGGGGTGTCGAAGAGCTCGGCTCCGGCGCGGCGCAGCAGCGCGTCGTGGTCGGCTCCCGAAGCCAGCGCGAGAAGCGGCTTCACCGCGGCGACGGCCGCGGCGATCCGCTCGAGCTTGCGCGGGTTCCCCGACGATTCGACCGCGAGTGCGACGGCGCGGGTCGCCGGGTCGTCTTGCCAGTACTGCAGCAGATCGTTGGCCGAGACGTCCGCCCGCCGACCGAGCCCGACGAAGCTCGACAGACCGGAGGCGGCGAGGCCCTCGCGCTCCAGGAGCTCGAGCCCCAGCGCGCGCGAGTCGCAGGCGAGCCCGAGGCCGCCTCGCGCGGGGGCGCGCGCGAGCGGGGCCGTGCACAGCGCGACGTCAGGCGCGGTGTTGACGACCCCGAGCGAGTCGGGGCCGACGAGCCGCATCCCGTTGCGCCGGACCGCGATACGCAGCTCGTGGTCGAAGAGCGCGCGGTCGGCCGCGCCCTCGGGCTCGCCGCGAAGCTCGTCCAGAGCGAGGGCGTGCGCGCCTGCCGCCGCGCACTGTGCGACCAGCCCGGGCAGCTCGTCGGCGCGGCCGCGGAACAGCACCAGGTCCACGCCGGGCGGAACCCGCTCCAGATCGGTGTAGAGCGGCCCCGCGTAGCCGAGCGCGCGCAGACTCGCCGTGTCGGCGGCGCGCTCGCCCGTCAGCCAGAGCGCGCGCGGGGCGAGGAGCCGCGCGATCGAGCGCGACTCGGCGAGATGCTCGCGCCGGTCGTGCGCGCCGCGCGAGCTCTCGGTCTCGCCGATCGCGAAGCGCAGGTGGACGACCGCGGCGTCGTCCGACTCGAGCTCGAGCGCGAAGCCGGCGTCGCGAAACACGCGCAGCATCGCGCGGTTTCCCGCCAGCGTGTCGGCGCGGAAGCGGGTCAGTCCGCGGTCGCGCGCGAGCCCGGCCAGGCGCTCGAGCAAGAGCGTCCCGAGCCCGCGGCCCTGGTGCTCGTCCGCGACCACGAAAGCGACCTCGGCGGAGTCCGCGGACTTCCCGCGGTGCCAGCTCGCGAGCGCGATCATGCGCTCGCCGACCTCCGCCAGGAGGACCATGTCGCGCGAGAAGTCGACCTCCGTGAAGCGTCGCACGATCAGCGGCGGCAGCTCGCAGAGCCCCGAGAAGTAGCGGAAGTGCACGGTTTCGAGCGACAGGGCGCGGTGGAACGCGACGAGCCGCGGAGCGTCGTCCGGCCGCACCGCGCGCACGAGCGCGCTGCCGCCGTCGGCGAGCAGGACCTCGACGGCTTCCGGCGGCCCCGCGCTCGGAGTCACCGACTAGAGCAGCTCGCGAAGTCGCTGGTAGGACGCCCGGATCTCGCCCGCGAGCGTGCGCGCCTCTTTGAGCGACTCGCGCTCGAGCCTGCGCAAACGCCCCTCGAGCGTCGTCCAGGTCTTCTCCGCCGACTCGAACAGGTCACGGGCTTCCTTGCCCGCCAGGTTCAGCTGCACGCGCAGCTCGTCGCGCAGCGCGCGCAGCGTGTCGACCTCGCGTTCGAAGCCCTTTTCCTTCTCCGCCATGGTTTCCTCCTCGCCCGCTTCGCAGAGCACGAAGCGTGCCCGGCCGTCAGCCCCGCGGCGAACGACCGAGCTCGGCCAGTACCTGCTCTAGACGGCGACGCAGGCCGGACATTTCCTCGCGCAGCCGCACGATCACCGCGACACCGGGAAGATTCACGTCGAGGTCGCGCATCAGGTTGTGGGCGACGCGCACGCGCTCGAGCATCTGCTCGGAGAACTCGCCCGAGCCCGGCGGCGCGTCGTGGCTGATGACCTCCTCCTGCTCGAGCGCGACCAGGAGGCCGTCGTCGATCTCGAGCAGCTCGATCATTTGCTTGCGCGTGTAGTAGGTCATGACGCCTCGCCCTTCAGGCGCGCGCGCACGTCGCGGCCCTCGTAGAGCGGCTCGAGTTCCTTCGCGATCGCCTCGAGCCGTGGGTCCGCGACATCGGGCAGCTCGGCGACCAGCTTCACGTAAAGATCGCCGCGCTCCGCCGAGCCGAGCTTGGCCGCGCCCTTGCCGCGCAGCCGCAGCACGCGGCCGCTCGCAGAGCGCGGTGGGATCTTCATCGTGACCGGGCCGTCCGGCGTCGGCACTTCGACCGACGCGCCCTGCACGAGCTCCGGCACGGTGACGGGGAGCTCGAGCCGCAGGTCGCTGCCCTCGCGCGTGAAGTACGGGTGCGGGCGCACGCGCAGGGTGAGGTACAGGTCACCGGCGGCGCCGCCCTGCGCGCCCGCGTCGCCCTGACCCGCGAGCCGGATCCTCGTCCCGGTGTCGGCGCCGGGCGGGACCTTGATCCGGAGCGCGCCTCGGTCGGCGACCTGGACCCGCACCTCGCCGCCGCGGACTGCGTCCAGGAAGTCCACCTCGATCTCGCCCTCCGCGTCGCGTCCGCGTGCCGGGCCGCGCGGGCGGCGCGCCCCGCCGAACATGCCGCCGAGCAGATCCTCGAGGTCGATCTCGCCGCCCTCGAAGGTCTCGTGGAAGGGGCTGCGCCGCGCGCCCTGCGACCAGCGCGCGTACTCGCGCGCCTGGCCGGGATCGAAGCCGGCGGCCGTTCCCTGCATGCCGAATTCGTCGTAGCGGGCGCGCTTGTCCTTGTCGGAGAGCACCTCGTAAGCGAACGAGATCTCCTTGAAGCGCTCCTCCGCCTTGCGGTCGTTCGGGTTGACGTCCGGATGGTGCTTGCGCGCCAGCTTCCGATAGGCCTTGCGGATCTCTTCCTCGGAGGCCGTGCGCGAGACCCCGAGGGTCGCGTAGAGGTCCTGCTCTGCCATGGGCCCAAAATAGCTAAGTCGACGGCGCAGAGGCGCAAGTTGCCCGCCGACCCTTAGAATGGCGCCCGTGCGGAGGATCCTGGTCGCGACCGACTTCTCGACCCACGCCGATCGGGCGCTGGAGTGGGCGACCGCGCTGGCGAAGCGCTTCTCGGCCGAGATCGAGCTGGTGAGCTCGGTGTTCATGGTGCCCCTCCCGGCCGGTCCCCCGGGCTATGGGGTGCCGACCGACTACCTGCGGGGCGCGCGCGAGGCCGCCGAACGCCGCCTCGGCGAGCTGGTGACGGATCTCCTGAAGCAGGGGGTGGCGGCGCGCTACACGGTCCTGCACGAGGATCCCTCGAGCGGGATCTGCGCGCGTGCGAAGGAGACGGGTGCCGAGCTCCTCGCGCTGGGAACACGCGGCCGCTCGGGGCTGGCTCACGTCGTGCTCGGGAGCGTCGCGGAGCGGGTGGCGCGGCTCGCGCCCTGCCCGGTTCTCACCGTACACGCCGAAGTGCCGGCGCCGCGCCCGCTGCGCAAGCTGCTGGTACCAACGGATTTCTCTCCGCACGCCGGCCGCGCGCTGCAGCTCGCGCGCGAGCTCGTCGAGCCGGGCGGCGAGCTGGTGCTCGCTCACGCGATCCCGGCGGTGATGGGGCCCGGCGAGCCCGAGATGCCCCTTCCCGACCCGCGCAGCGAGGCCTGGGCGCGCGCGGAGTTCGCGAAGCTCGCGCAGCAGCTTGGCGGAGTGACGGCTCGGCTCGACACGCGCTTCGGCGCGCCCGACAGCGCCGTGCTGGCGGCCGCGGCAGAGCACCAGGTCGATGCGATCGCGATGGGCACGCGCGGGAGGACCGGTCTCGCGCACGTGCTGCTGGGCAGCGTGGCCGAGCGCGTGATCCGGCGCGCGTTGCTGCCGGTGATCACCGCGCGGCCGGGCTAGCGCTCGAACCCTCCGGCGCCCACGAGCGGGACGAACTGAACTTCGCCGAGGTCTTCGCGTGCGAGCTCGCCGCCGGCGTGCCTCACGAGCCGCAGCAACGACTGCGCGGTGCGTCCGCCGACCGGCATCACCAGTCGGCCGCCGACCGCGAGCTGCGCCTCGAGCGCCGGCGGCACGCGCGGTCCCCCGGCGGAGACCAGGATCGCGTCGTACGGCGCGCGCTCCGGCCAGCCGAGTGTTCCGTCGCCCGTGTGGACCGCGACGTTCGCGAAGCCCAGCTCGGCTAGCCGCAGCCGCGCCCGCTCGGCCAGCTCGGCATGGCGCTCGATCGCCACGACCTCGCGCGCGAGCCGGCCGAGCAGCGCGGCCGCGTAGCCCGACCCGGCGCCGACCTCGAGCGCCCGCTCGCCCGGCTGCACCGCGAGCGCCTCGAGCATCAGCGCGACGACGTAGGGCTGCGAGATGGTCTGGCCGCCCGCGATCGGGAGCGCGCGGTCGTCATAGGCCGCCTCGGTTGCCTCGTCCGACACGAACAGGTGTCGCGGAACCTCGCGCATGGCCGAGAGGACCCGCGTGTCCGCGATGCCGCGGTCCTCGAGCTGGCGCGCCACCATCCGCTCGCGCAGCCGCGCCGCCACCCGTGCGTCGAGAGCCATGCGCGGTATCTTCGCGCACCGGTGTTGCTCCGCTCGATCCTGATCTTGGGTTTGTGCGCGGCGGGCTGCGTGATCGGCCGCTACGAAGAGGGCTCGCGGGTCGCGGCGGACCGGATTCCGGAGATCGTCCCCGGGAAGACCACCAAGGCGGAGATCCTGGCCTGGTTCGGTGCGCCCCAGGGCCTCGCCGACGCGCAGCTCCTCGAGAGCTTCCTCGTGGATCGCGAGCTCGTCCCCGGGCCCGTCGTCGACATGCCTTTCGCAGACGTACTGGTCTACCGCCTCACCCGCGGCAAGGTGCGCGGGATCATCCTGGTGCTCTACAACCAGTTCGACATCGACATCGCCAGCGACACGCTCGTCGTGTTCTTCGACGGCGAGGACCACGTCACGAACTTCGGCTTCCGCAAGGGAACCGATGCGCTGCCCTAAGGTCTGGGTGGCCGTTGCGGCGCTGGCGCTGTCGAGCGCGTGCACCATCGTCCGCGTCTACTCGGGCAACGAGCTGGCGCCCGCCCTGGACGCGAAGATCGCGGCAGGACGGAGCACCAAGGCAGAGATCCTGCGCGACCTCGGTCCGCCGGATCGGCTCGTGCGCCAGTACGACGGCGACGTCTTCGTCTACGCCTACATCCGGCGCAATGTGAACAGTTTCGAGCTGTCGGAGCCGGTGTTCACCCGCCTCTTGATCTTCTCCTACACCAAGACACAGGAGAAGAGCGATCGCATGGTAGTGATGTTCGACCGCAACGGGATCGTCACGGGCGTCGGCTTCCGCCGCGGCACCGAACAGCTCGAAACGTTCTGACGGCTAGTTGGTGGTCTTCGGCGCCGTCGTCCCCGCCGGGGCGGCCGCGTGGTGCTTGGCCTTCCCGTGGTGCGTCATCATCTCCTCACAGTGGTTGCTCGAGCAAGCGCTGTCCCCCTTGCAGTAGGTGTCGCGCTCCGCCGACGTCTTCATCCCCTTCATCTTCTTGACGTGATCCGCGCACGCTTCGTGCTGTGCGGAGTGTTTTCCCTTCGCGGGGGGGTCGGCCGCCCAGCTCGGAGTGCCGAAGCTGCAGAACAGAGCCAGGGTCGCGATCGCCAATGCAGTCCGTTTGGACATTCAGATGGTTCCTCCTGCGCAGAAGAACGCTCACCGGCGGGGAATGATGCATTGAGCTGGCGTGAGAAGACTCTCAGCGACCGAGCCCCTGCGCAGAGCCGCGACACGGGTTAAGGTTGCCCCCGGATTCGGTCCTGAAGAAGAAGGAGGAGCCGATGAAACGCAGCAGGTGGGGACTGGGAGTCATCGCCGCGCTTTCCCTGGGGCTGGGCGCATGCGCGACCAGCGGAGACATCGACAAGCTGAACGCGAGGATCGACGAGCTCGGCCGGCGCCTCGACGAGCGCACCTCCGCCGCCGAGCAGCGCGCGGCGGCCGCCGAGCAGAAGGCGGAGATGGCCGCCCAGCAGGCGCAGGCTGCGGCCGGCCAGGCCGACGCGGCGGCCCGTAAGAGCGAGGCGATCTTCAACAAGTCCGTCTCGAAGGGCGGCCGCTAGGGCGCCTTCGCCATCCGGCCCACGCGCATCGGCACGCCGCGCGCTTCCGTCACGACCCGCCGCACGGTGGGCTCGTCGATGGTGCTGCCGTCGACGACCCCCGTGACCTCGAGCGCGATCAGGCGCGCGAGGACGGCGGGGAGCGGATCGGGGTCGCGGTCGTAGGGGTCTTGGTGGGCCTCGAGGAACAAGAGCCCGTCGCGCTGGCCGAGCTTCACGCGCTGGTAGACGATCCGCACCTTCGTGCCGCTCTTGATGCGGTCGTAGAGCGCCCGCATGTCGGCGTTGTAGAGGCGGACACAGCCGTGTGTCGCCTCGCGCCCGATCGACCACAGGTTGTTGGTGCCGTGGATGCCGAAGCTCGAGGCGCCCAGGGTCAGCCAGCGGTCGCCGAGCGGATTGTCCGGCCCCGCGGGCACCACGGCCGGCAGATCGGGGCGCTCGGCGCGGATCGACTCCGGGACCGTCCAGACCGGGTCGGTCCGCTTCTGGCCGACCCGAAACTCGGCGACGGGGGTCGGATCGGTGATGTCGCCGACCGCGACCGCCAGCACGGTCGGAGCGTCCTTGCTGCGGGTGAAGTCGTAGAGGCGCATCTCGGGGACGTTGATGACGAGCCCCTCGCGCGGCGTCTCGGGCAGCACGTAGTCGGTCGGCAGGCGCACGCGGGTATTGGCCGGCGGAATCCAGACGTCGACATCGGGATTCAGCGCCATCAACGGGATGATCCCGACGCTCGAGCGCATGGCGACGTCGAGCAGGGTGTCCTTCTCGTGGGTGTACTCGAAGGACTCGGCGCCGAGTACGGGGGGCAGCGCGGGTCCGGCCGGCGCGGCGGCGAGCAGGAAGGCTGCAACGCAGGCGATCACGCGGGCATGGTGCGGAGCGATCGGGCGCTCCGCTAGGCGGCCAGCGCCTCCTCCGTGAGTCGCTGGATGCGGCCGCTGCGGAGCATCGACGCGAGCGTCGCCGCCGCCTCGCCGTCCGTCTCCGCCACTTCCTGGATCACCTCGATGAGCTCCATCAGGGTGATCGGGCGCGATTCGGGCTGTGCCGGCTTGGCTTCGGGTCGCTTCGTCTTCGTGCTCACGGGCTTCTCCTTGCGCGCTGCGCCGCACCAGTGGGAGGTGCGGAGCGGCGCTCGCGTTACAGGCTGGGCCCGAACGGCGCAGAGTCAAACGGCCTCAGGGGCCGTCATGCCTCGGGCGCCGACTCCACCTCGGCCGGTTCGCCTTCCGGCTCGGCGGCCCGATCGGGGTCGGTGCGCCGGTTGAACTCGGCCACGCGAAGCAGGACGCGCGAGAGATCGAGGTCGAAGTAGTAGAAACCGTCGCCGGCGGCGCAGTAGCCCTTGCCGAGACGGCGGATCAGGGTCGGTGTCATCTCCCGCTGGATCGGCGCCGCTCCGGCCCGGCTCAACCGCGGGGATCCACCGCGCGCTCGGTCGCCCCGACCGCGAGCGACAGCTCGGGACGGCTCCGCCAGGCGGGCGGGTCGGCGCGCTCCGGAATCGAGTCGTCGTCGAGCGCAGCGCGCTGGGCCGGGGCATCCAGGTCGTCGAGCCCGCCATTCCTCGCCTCGTGCACGACCCAGGCGAGCAGGCTCGCGGCGAGCGTCAGCGTGGCGGGGATCGTGATCCACAGGAAGCTCATGCCGTTCTCCCGAAGCGCAGCATGCGCAGCGCGTTGCCGGTCACCACGAGCGAGGACGCGCTCATCGCGAGCGCGGCCCCGAACGGGCCGAGGACTCCGGCGATCGCGAGCGGAACCGCCACCGCGTTGTAGAGGATCGCGAGCGCCAGGTTCTCGTGGATCCGGCGCGTCGCCGCCCGGCCGAGCTCGAGCGCGCGCGGCAGCGACAGCAGGCCCGGCGCGTGGCTCACGACGTCGGCCGCGTGCACGGTCACGTCCGAGCCCTGCGCAAAGGCGAAGCCGAGCTCAGCCGCGGCCAGCGCGGCCGCGTCGTTGAGCCCGTCCCCCGCAAAGGCGACGCGCGCCCCGCGGGCGCGCTCGCCGCGCACCCGCGCGACCTTCTCCTCGGGCGATGCGCCGCTCACGACCTCGGCGATGCCCGCCTGCTCCGCCGCGCGCCGTGCGGCGGCCGCGTGGTCGCCGCTCACCAGAGCGACCGTGACGCCCTTCGCCGCGAGCCGCGCGAGCGCCGCACGCGCATCGCCGCGGATCGTGTCGGAGAGCGCGAGCGCTCCGCGCGCGCGGCCGGACTCGGCCACGAACGCGAGGCTCGCGCCCTCGCTCGCCGCTTCCTGCGCCGCCGCGGCGAGCGCGGGATCGAGCGCGACCCCACGCGCCTCGAGGAGCGCGCGCGAGCCGCACAGCAGCGCGCCCGCTTCCACGCCGAGGCCCGGCAGCACCCGCTGCTCGAGCGCGCCGAAGCGAGTGCCGCGCCGCTCCGCCTCGCGCCGGACGCCCGCGGCGATCGGATGCGGCGCAGCGCCCAGCGTGGCTGCGGCGGCGGCGAGAACCTCGTTCGGGTCGACTCCCGGAGCGCACAGGATGCGCGTCACTTCGAGCCGGCCCTCGGTCAGGGTGCCCGTCTTGTCCAGCAGCACCCGGTCGACCCGACCCGCGCGCTCCAGCGCCGCTCCGCTCTTGAACCACAGTCCCAGCTCGGCGGCCCGGCCCAGAGCCGCGCTGACCACCGCGGGCGTCGCCAGCCCGAGCGCGCAGGGGCAAGCCACGATCAGCACGGAGGCGGCGCGCAGCGCGGTGTCGAGCGGCGTCTGCCCCGCCAGTGCGCAGCCGAGCGCGGTCAGCGCGGCCATGCCGAGCACCGCGGGCGCGAACAGGGCGGCGAGCCGGTCGACCGAGCGCTGCACGCGCGGACGGTCTGCCTCGGCCCAGGCGAGCAGGCCCACCAGCCGCGACAGCGTTCCGGTCGCGGCCGCCGCGGTCACGTGGACGTCGACGTCGCCCGAGAGGTTCGTCGTTCCGCAGCGCACCGCGTCCCCTGAACGAAGCGCGACCGGAAGCGACTCACCGGTGATCAGGGACAGGTCCACGTCGGCGGCGCGCGAGAGGAGCCGGCCGTCGGCGGGGAACTCGCTGCCGGCGGGCACGACGATCCGGTCGCCGGCCACGAGCGCGTCGGCGGGGACTTCCTCGACGCCGCTCGGGCCGCGCCGCCGGGCGCTGCGAGGGGCGCGCGCCGCCAGCCTGTCGACCGCAGCCGATGCGCGCGCGCGCGCGCTCCGCTCGAGCGTGCGCCCGAGCAACATCAGGAAGATGATCGTCGCCGCCGAGTCCGTGAACAGATCGCGTGCCTCGCCCAGCGTGCCGAGCGCGCTCGCCGCGAACGCGGTCGTGGCGCCGAGCACGATCGGAACGTCGAGCGTGAGCTCGCGGCGGCGCAGCCCGGCCCAGGCGCCGCGCCAGAACGGCAGCGCGCAATAGGCAAGCGATGGCAGCGACAGACCCAACGCCAGCCAGCGCAGCGCCCGGCGCAGCTCGGGCTCGATGCCCTGGAGCGCGCCGAAGTAGAGCGCGAACGAGACGACCATCAGGTTGCCGGCGAGGAACGCGGCGACGAGCAGCCGCACCAGCGCGGTGCGCGCCTCGCGCAGTGCGGCGTCGCCCACGCCCGGCTCGAAGCGCCAGGCGCGATAGCCGAGCGCCTCGACGCGCGCGGCGAGCTGGCGCGGGTCGGTCTCCGCAGGCGCGAACCGGACCAGCGCGCGGTGCGTCGCGAGATTCACACTGGCCTCGCGAACTCCGGGCGCGGCGCGCAGCTCGCGCTCGACGCGCAGCGCGCAGCCCGAGCAGCGCAGCCCGTCGAGCACGAGGCCCGTCTCGGCGAGCGCGGCGCTCACGGCGCGACCTCGACCGCATACGTCCGCTCGACCCACGCGTCGGCGTCGCCGGCGCGCGCGACCAACAGCCAGCGGCCCCGCAGCGGCAGCGGAACGTCGGCGACCCAGGCGTCCCCGCGCGGCTCGAGCGCGAGCTCGGTGTCGAAGTCCGTGCGCTCGGCGCGCTCGCGCCGGAGCCGCACATCGAGCTGAGCCGGCAGGGGCTCGCGCGAGCTCGAGGGCCGCAGCTCGATCCGCACCCCGCCGGCGCTGCGATCGGCGCGGAGCGCGAGCTCCCAGCCGCGTTCGCGCGCGCTCTCTCGGGCGCGAATCTCCGCGTTGTACGCGTCGCTCGCGCTCCACGGATCGCCGGCGAGCCAATCCATCGGCTGCTGGGCGGCGATCCAGGCGAACGCCAACGAGACCCCGAGCCCGCCCGCGAGGGCGAGCGCGAGCCCGAGCGGCCAGGTCCACGCGCGGCTAGTGACCATCGTGCTCCTCCGACTCTGCGCGCTCGAACAAGAACGTCGCACCGCGCTGCACGCGCAGCGCCGGGCGCTCGACGTCCGACAGCGCGAATGCGATCCGCTGCGGCTCGTCGTCGCGCTCCTCGCGCGGTCCCGCGACGAACACGCGCAGCTCGCGGCTGGCGGTGGGCCCGAGCTCGACCGGGTTCACCCCCGCCAGGAGCTCGAAACCCGCGGGCGCCTCGAGCGCCAGCCGCAAGCGGTGTGCGGCTCGGTCGCGGTTCTCGACCCGCAGCGTGTACGCGTTGCCCGGCCGACCGTCGGCGAGGGTCGCGTACAGGCTCGACGCGTTGTGCGCGACGTACAGCTCGAAGGGTCTGCGCGCGCCCAGCGCCGTCGTGAACCCGGCGGCCACCGCGGCGAGCAGCGCCGCGTAGATCAACACGCGCGGCCGCGCGAGCCGCGGGCGCCGCTTCTGCTCGAGCCCCACGAGCGAGCGATAGCCGATCAGCTTCGCGGGCCGGCCGAGCTTCGCCATCACCCCGTCGCACGCGTCGATGCACTGCGTACAGGCGATGCACTCCAGCTGGAGTCCTTCGCGAATGTCGATCCCGGTGGGGCACACTGCGACGCACAGCCTGCAGTCCACGCAGTCGCCCGAGGTCTTGCCGCGCTTTCCGCGCGGCTCGCCGCGGCGCTCGTCGTACGCGACCACGAGCGTCTCGGCGTCGAACAGGACGCCCTGGAAGCGGGCGTAGGGGCACAGATACTTGCAGAAGGTCTGGCGCACCACGCCGAAGTCGAGGTACGCGAGCAGCGCCGCCGCGCCGACCGTGGCGAACCGGCTGGCCGACGCGGTCCCGTCCAGCAGCTCGAGCGAGAGCTCGCGCGGCGAGATGAAGTAGGCGACGAGGTGGAAGCCGATCACCACCGAGACCGCGAGCCACGCCGCGTGCACCGCCAGCCGGCGCGCCGCGCTGGCGCGGCCGCGACCGCGGATGCGCCGTGCGATCCCCGCGAACAGGTCCGAGAACACCGTCTGCGGGCAGGCCCAGCCGCACCACAGCCGTCCCGCGAGCGCCGTGAAGAAGAACAGCGCCAGCGCGAGACCGATCACGATCAGCCACAGGAACAACAGCTCGTCGGGGAAGATCACGAGCCCGAAGACGTGGAAGCGGCGGGCGGGAACGTCGAGGCGGAGCAGCGGCTCGCCCGCGAGCTCGATCCACGGAATCAGGAACAGGATCGCGATCAGAAGCGCTTCGACGCGAGTGCGCTGAGTCCGGAAGAAGCCCCGCACCGGCCGAGCGTCGAGCACAGGCGCCCCCTCACTGCGCCGCGGGCTGCGCCGGCGGCACGTAGTCGGGCGCGCCGAAGCCGGGCTCGCTCGTCTTCGGCAGCGAGTCGACGTACGCGAGGACCTTCCAGATCTTCTCGGCGCCGAGCTGGGGGCCCCACGGAGGCATGCCGCCCGGCCGGCCCTCGTTCACCGTCTTGAAGTGGTCGGCGTCCGCGCTGCCGTACTTCCAGTACGGGTCGACGAGCGACGGACCGACCAGACCGTGCGCGTCGGGGCCGTGACACGCCATGCAGATCGTCTGGAACGTCTCGGCGCCCTCGGCGATCGCCGCGGCGTTGCCGCGGTACGGGTTCTCGCTCCCGGCGGCTGCGACGGCGACGGCCGGCGCCCTCGCGGCCTCCGCCGCGTACTGCCCGTGCGACGACCAGTCCGAGAAGCCGAGGTACCAGGCGATGTAGAGCGCGCCCGCGATCCAGCTCGCGATCCAGGCGGCGTTGAACCACAGCGGGATCGGGTGGTCCTCTTCGCCGATGCCGTCGCGCTCGACGCCGCTTCCGCGCAGTGGGAGTTCGGGGATCTCGAGCTCCGAGTCACTCACGGCTTCGCCTCTCCGCCGTCCAGCCGGACCGTCTGCGCGGGCTCCTCGCGGAGCGCCACGCCCAGCGTCTGGAGGTAGGCGATCAGCGCGATCACCTCGCTGTGCTCCTGCTCCGAGTCGAGCTTGATCCCGGCCGCGCGCAGCTCGCCCGCGATCTGCGCGGCCTGCGCGCGCGCCGCGGCCTCCGCTCCGGCGATCTCGGCGTCCGATGTACGGATGCCCGAGCCCGCGCAGCACCTCGAGCTTGCGCGCGACCTCGGACAGGTCGAGCTCGCGCTCCTCGAGGAACTGGAAAGCGGGCATGTTCGAGCGCGGCTCGATGTCGCGCGGGTTGCGGAAGTGCAGCCAGTGCCACGACGCGGGGTACTTGCCGCCGACCCGCGCCAGATCGGGTCCGGTCCGGCGCGAGCCCCACAGGAACGGCCGGTCGTAGATGCCCTCTCCGGCGAGCGAGTAGCGCCCGTAGCGATCCGTCTCGTTCTTGAACGGGCGCACCTGCTGGCTGTGACAGACGTTGCAGCCTTCGCGGATGTACAGGTCGCGCCCCTCGACCTCGAGCGCCGAGTACGGCTTCAGCCGGCGATCGGCTCGATCGTGCCGGCGAGGAAGTGCGGCGGGATCAGGAGCACGAGGCCGCCGACCGCGACGGCGAGCGCCGTCAGGATCGAGAGCAGGAGCGCGTTCGACTCGAGTCGGCTGGTGGCGCTTCGAACGCCATCTCAGCTCCCCGCCGGCGCCGGCGGCGGCGTCGGAGACGGCGTCTTCGGGAACCTCGCTCGAGCCCTGTCGGATCGTCTGGATCACGTTCCAGAACATCAGCAAGACCCCGGACAGGAACAACGCGCCGCCGCCCGCGCGGATCACGTCGTACACGCGGATCGCGGCCACGCTGTCGGCGAAGGTGTAGGTCAGGCTGCCGTCGGGATTCACCGCGCGCCACATCAGGCCCTGCGTCACGCCCGAGATCCACATCGGCGTCACGTACAGCACGATGCCGAGCGTCGCGACCCAGAAATGTGTCTCCGCCAGCCGCAGGCTCCAGAGCTGCGTGTGCCAGAGCCGGGGGATCAGGTAGTAGAGCGTCGCGAAGCAGGTCAGCGCGACCCAGCCGAGCGCGCCCGCGTGCACGTGGGCGATCGTCCAGTTGGTGAAGTGCGACAGCGCGTTCACCGTCTTGAGCGCCATCATCGGACCCTCGAACGTGCTCATGCCGTAGAAGGTGAGTCCGACGACGAACATCTTCAGGATCGGATCGGTGCGCACCTTGTCCCAGGCGCCGCGCAGCGTGAGCAGGCCGTTCAGCATGCCGCCCCACGACGGCAGCGAGCAGCATGATCGAGAACGCCGTGCCGAGCGACTGCGCCCAGTCGGGCAGCGGCGAGAACAGCAGATGGTGCGGCCCCGCCCAGATGTAGATGAAGATCAGCGACCAGAAGTGCACGATCGACAGCCGGTGCGAGTAGATCGGCCGCTCGGCCTGGCGCGGACAGGAAGTAGTACATGAGGCCCGAGGATCGGCGTGGTCAGCACGAAGCCGACCGCGTTGTGCCCGTACCACCACTGGATGTTGGCGTCGTGAACGCCGGCGTAGATCGAGTACGACTTCCAGCGCCGAGACCGGCATCTCGAGGTTGTTGAAGATGTAGAGCATCGCGATCGTGAGGATGGTCGACGCCGAAGAACCAGAGCGCCGCGTACAGACCGCGCTCTCGCTCGGCGCGCGATCGTGCCGAAGAAGTTCACCCCGTAGATCACCCACATCACCACCACGGCGATGTCGAGCGGCCACTCGAGCTCGGCGTACTCCTTCGAGCTGGTGTGCCCCAGGAGCAGCGTGATTCCCGCCGACGACGAGGATCGCGTTCCACAGCCACAGGTGCAGTCGCGCCAGGAACGCCCGATGGCAAGCGCGCGCGGCACAGCCGCTGCACCGCGTAGTAGCTGCCCGCGAACACCACGCCCAGCGTGAAGCCGAAGATCACGACGTTGGTGTGCACCGGCCGGAGCCGGCCGAAGTGGAAGTACGGGCCGACGTTGAGCTGGGGCCAGGCGAGCTGCAGGGCGATTGCGAGCCCGACCGACATGCCCACGATTCCCCAGATCAGAGCCGAGAGCGCAAACCCCCGGACTACCCCCATGTCGTAGCTGAGCGGCTCGTCGTTCACGGCGAGGCCGGACTGCAACGCGCGTACCGCGCTCGCGCGCCCCACGCCCGAGCGCGCTGTGTCACTCAGCCACAGGTCTCGGGCGCGGCGAAGAGGGCGAGGCGCAATGTCCCGATCGAGGCGCGAGCAGGTGCGGAGCCGGAACGCGCGTTGCAAAATGGCCCCCAACATGAAAAGACGCGCGCTCCTAGGGGTCGGGTGGGTCGTGGCGGCAGGTCTCGCGGCGCAGCTCGCGTGGGCGGATCCTCCGCCGGACGTCGACGAAGGGCGCGAGCTGTACCAGCGCCACTGTATGGTCTGTCACGGCCCGGCGGGCAAAGGCGACGGTCCGCTCGCCGACGAGCTCAAGGTCCGGCCCGCGGACCTCACCAAGATCGCGCAGCACCACGGGGGCACCTTCCCCGAGATCGAGCTCCGCGAGTTCATCGACGGCCGCCGCAAGGTGCGTGGGCACGGCGGCGGCGAGATGCCGATCTGGGGCCGCGTCTTCGCGCGGGGTGGAGAGAGCGGCACGGCGAGCGAGGCCGAGGTGAAGGCGAAGCTCGACGCACTGGTCGCGTTCATTCGCTCGATCCAGACCGGAGCGGCGGTGAGCCAGCGCTAGTGGACCGCGGCCCCACCTTGCACTGGCGCGGTCGGCGGCCGGCGCAGCAGCGGAACCAGTGGCGCGAGCGCCACGAACAGGCACAGGATGACCAGGTAGCAGTCGCGGAACGCGAGCACCGCGGACTGCTGCGACACGATGCCGTCGAGCGCGCGCCGCGCCGCGTCCATGGCGCTGGTCGGGTCCATGCCGCGCGACGCCATGCCGCCGGCCAGCGCCTGTAGCCGCTGCTGTCGTCGCGACGCTGAACGCCGACACGCTCTCCGCCAGGTAGGCGTGGTGCAGGACCGTCGCGGTGGTCGACCAGGGTGGCGAGCGCGGCGATGCCCATGCTGCCGCCGGTCTGGCGGAACAAGTTGTACAAGCCCGCCCCCTGCAGCATGTCCTCGGGGCGGAAGGCTGCGCAGGGTCGCGAGCGAGAGCGGCACGAACATGAGCCCGAGCGCGATGCCGCGGCCGATCTGCGGCCAGAAGATGTCCTCATAGCCGCTCTGGATCGTCCAGTGACTCATCGCCCACAGGGTCGGCACGAACAGCGCGATCCCCGCCGCGAACAGCGGCGCCGGACCGAAGCGATAGACGATGCGGCCGGCGATCGGCATGGTGAGCGCGGTCGCGAGCGACGACGGCGCGATCGCGATCCCCGACTGCCACGAGCTCCAGTGCAGCACCTGCTGCGTGAAGAGCGGGAACAGGAACACGCTGCCGTACAGCCCGACGCCCATGCACCGCGCCGTACACGCAGCCGACCGCGAGCGAGCGGTGCCGGAACACGCGCAGGTCGACGACCGGGTGCTCGGTGCGCAGCTCGTGCCAGACGAACCAGGACAGCGAGATCGCCGCGGTCGTGGCCAGGAACAGGATCAGGTCGCTCTCGAACCAGTCGAGCCGGTTGCCGCGCTCGATGAAGGTCTGCAGCGCGCCGACGCCGATGACGAGCAGGACGATGCCCGAGCCAGTCCACGCCCTGCACGCGGCGCGCGAACTTCGGCTCGGGCAGGTAGCTCCAGCACAGGACCGCCGCGATGATGCCGAGCGGCACGTTCACGTAGAAGATCCACGGCCACGACCACTGGTTCGGTGATCCAGCCGCCGAGCGTCGGGCCGAGGCTCGGCCCGAGCGTCGCGCCCATGCCGAACAGCGCCTGGCCGGAGCCCTGCCGCTGCGGCGGGAACGTCTCCATCATGATCGACTGCGACATCGAGAGCAGCGCGCCGCCGCCCATCCCCTGGATCACGCGGAACAGCGACCAGCTCCGGCAGCGAGCTCGCGAAGCCGCACAGGAACGACGCGGCCGTGAACAGCAGGATCGAGCCGACGAAGTACTGGCGTCGGCCGAAGCGGCCCGCGAGGAAGTTCGTCATCGGGATCACGATGACGTTGGCGATGATGTAGCTCGTCACGACCCAGGAGATCTCGTCCACGGTCGCGCCCAGGTTCCCCATCATGGAGGGCAGGGCGACGTTCACGATCGACGAGTCGAGGATCTCGAGGATCAGCGCGAGCATGACCCCGAACAGCATGAGCCAGCCGCGCAGGCCGAGATGGAACTCGGCCGGAGCGGCTGGCGCTGCCGCGAGCGGGACGGCCTCAGCGGACGCGGACACTCACGTTCACCGAGAGACCCACCGGCAGCGGCACGCCCGGGCCGGCCGCGACGTCGGGGGCCGTGCCCGCGCTCGGCTCGTCGAGCGCGATGCGCACGGGGATGCGCTGCACCACCTTGGTGAAGTTGCCCGTCGCGTTGTCGGGCGGCAGCAGCGCGTACTTGGCGCCCGTCGCGGGCGAGATCGACTCGACGTGGCCGCGCAGGATCCGGTCGGGGTAGGCGTCGACCCGGATCTCGACCGGATCGCCCACGTGCATGCGGCCGACCTGGGTCTCCTTGAAGTTCGCGCTGATCCAGTTGTCGCCGCGCGCGGCGAGCGCGAACAGCGGCTGACCGGGCGAGACGTTCGCGCCGGGCTCCACCGACTTGCGGCCGATGTAGCCGTCGAAGGGCGCGGTGATGGTGGCGTGCTCGAGCGCGAGCTGCGCCTCCTTCAGCGCCGCCTCCGCCTGCAGCACGGGCGACTCGTTCGCGATCATCGCGCGCTCGGCCACCTCGCGCTGCTGCGCGGCGCGGAGCTCGGCCACCGCGGCGTCGCGCTCCGCGTTCGCCGCGTCGAGCTGTGTCTCGGATGAGACTTTGCGCTCGAAGAGCCCCTTTGAGCGCGCGAGCTCCTGCTCCGCGTGGTGCACGCGCACCGCGGCGGCATGGGCCTGGGCCAAGGCGGCCTCGGCAGCGGCGTACGACTGCGCCATCCGATCGCGCGCGGCTCCCACGTCTGCCTGCGCGCGCGCGACCCGCGCCTCGAAGTCGGCGGGGTCGAGCCGCACCAGCACCTGCCCGGCGTTGACCGACGTGTTCTCGTCGACGAGCACCTCGAGCACCTGGCCCGGCACGCGCGGGGAGAGGAACACGAGGTGCCCCTCGACGAACGCGTCGTCGGTGTTCTCGCGGCCCCGGATCTCCAGGAACCAGTAGGCGGTCACGCCGGCCAGCGCGAGCGCCACCGCGCCCAGCGCCAGTGCGCGGATCCCGATGCGCGGGCGTTCGTTCTCGATCACGGCTTCAGCCACGACTCGTCGCTCCGTTGGTCCGGCGCGGGCTCCGCGCGCGGACGCCGTCCAGGAAGATGTCGGTGAACGTCTCGGCGATGGCGGCGCTCGAGTGGCCGTCCTGCTCGCGCTGCCCGAACACGGTGCGCGCGATCAGGTGGTCGGCGACCATGCCCATGAAGGCCCGCGCCGCGAGCGCGGGGTCGCCGGGCCGGAAGGCGCCGTCGCGCATGCGCCGCGCCACGTAGCGCGAGAGGAACTCGCGGAGGCGCCGCATGCGCGTCTCGTAGAAGGGCCGCGCCATCTCGTGGCCTTCGAGCGCCGAGTAGAGCAGGAGACGCAGGAACGACGGGTCGGCTTCGACCGCGTCGAAGATCGCGCTCGCGAGCTCCGTGAAGACACGGCGGTCGTCGCGCTCGCGCGCGGCCGGGCCGAGCGCCGCGATCACCTCGGGCACGGCCATGCGCGCGTCGAGGATGGCCGCGTAGATCGCCTCCTTGCCGGGGAAGTGGCGATAGAGCGCGGCCTCCGTGATGCCCACCGCGGCCGCGACGTCGCGGGTGGTGGTGCCGCGAAAGCCGCGCGTCCCGAAGCAGCGCGCCGCCTCGCGCAGGATCTGGCTGCGGCGCTCCTCCGAGCTCTTGCGGGAGCGCGGCGGCGTCTTGGCGAGGGCGGCTCGGGGGCTCGCGGTAGGCATTAGTAAGCGTTTACTAACAAAGGAGGGCCGGCCCGGTCAAACCGCGCTCGGTGTACGCTGCGCGCCGATGGCGAACGCCCGGACGGACCCGCTCCAGCTCGAGGCCGCGCGCGCGCTCGCGCCCGAGATCTCGGCGCGCGCGGCCGATTCGGAAGCGGCGCGCCGGCTTGCGCCGGAGCTGGCGGCGAAGCTGGCCGCGGCGGGCCTCTTCTCGATCTGCGTTCCCGCGCGCTACGGCGGCGGGGAGCTCTCGGCGCGCGACGTGCTGCGCGTGATCGAGGCGGTCGCTCGCGCCGACGGCGCGGCCGGCTGGTGCGTGATGATCGGCGCGACGACCGGCGTGCTCGCGGCTTCGCTGCCCGAGCCGTTCGCGCGCGAGATCTACGCCGCGAACCCGCGCGTCGTCACGGGCGGCGCGGCCGCGCCGATCGGCCGCGCGCGCGCGGTCGCGGGCGGCCACCAGGTGAGCGGGCGCTGGAGCTTCGGCAGCGGCTGCCAGCACTCCGACTGGCTGGTGGGCGGCACGGTGATGGATACGCCGGGCGAAGCGCGCCTCATGTTCTTCGCGCGCGACCAGGTGCAGATCCACGACACCTGGTACACGGGCGGACTGCGCGGCAGCGGGAGCCACGACTTCGAGGTCGCCGACGCGTTCGTGCCCGAGGGCCGCTCGGTGCGCCTCGGCTCGCGCCCGCTCTGCGACGGCCCGCTCTACCGCTTCCCCGTGTTCGGGCTGCTCGCGCTCGGCGTCTCCGCGGTCGCGCTCGGCATCGCGCGGCGCGCGCTCGACGAGCTGGTCGAGCTCGCCTCGAAGAAGGTCCCGACCGGCAGCGCCCGCAACCTGGCCAGCCGCTCGGTGGTGCAGCGCCAGGTCGCCGAGGGCGAAGCCGCGCTGCGCTCCGCGCAGGCGTACGTGTACGGCGCGATCGACTCGGCGTGGCGGACCGCCTCCGCGGGTCAGTCACTCCCGCTCGCCACGCGCGCCGACCTCCGGCTCGCCGCGGCGAACGCGGCGTGGAGCAGCGCGCGCGCCGTAGATCTCGCGTACCACGCGGCCGGCGGCACTGCGGTCTACGACTCGAGCCCCCTCTCGCGCTGCTTCCGCGACATCCACGTCGCCACCCAACACATGATGGTGGCGCAGCCGATCTACGAGGTCGTCGGCCGGGTGGCGCTCGGGCAGAACACCGGCGACGGCGAGCTCTAGATCCAGCGCAGCAAGAGGGCGGCGATGCGATCGCGCAGCCGCTCGAGCCAGCTCCGGCGCCCCAGCGTCTCCAGGCTCACCGGCCGCGCGCGCGCAACGTCGGCGTCGAAGCGCTCGCGGATCGACTTCGCGAGCTCGGCGTCCTCGAGGATGAGGTTGACCTCGTAGCTGTGCTCGAAGCTCTGGCGGTCCAGGTTCGACGTGCCGACCACCGCGTAGTCCTCGTCGAAGCAGGCGAGCTTCGCGTGCATCATCTCGGCGTCGTACTCGTAGACGCGGACACCGCGCTTCAACAGGGCGGGCAGCACCGCGCGCGCGGCGCGCTGCAGCGAGGGGTGGTCGGTGCGGTCTCCGGCCAGAAGGAGCGACACCCGCACGCCGCGCGCGCTGGCCTCGCCCAGCACCTCGAGCACGCGGCGTCCCGGCGCGAAGTAGGGCGAGACGAGCCGGACGTCGCGCTCGACGTTGTGGAGCGCCTCGATCAGGAGATCGCGCGTGCGCCGGCGCCGGTAGGTCGGGCCGTCGGCGAGCACCGCGCAGCGCACGTTGCCGGCGCGCGCGGGCACGCGCTCGAGCAGCGCGCTCCAGGCGACGGCAGGACCGTCGGCGCGAAACCAGCTCTCGAGGAACACGGCCTCGAGGTCGCGCACGCACGGCCCTTCGACCTGCACGTGGGCGTCGCGCCACGCTTCGCTCGTGATCCGGCCGAGCCCCGAGACGTACTCGTCGCCGATGTTGAGCCCGCCCATGAACGCCACCTCGCCGTCGACCACCAGGATCTTGCGGTGGTCGCGGCGGCGCGGCGCGAACTTCGGCCAGAACGCGAGCAGCGGATTGAACGCGACCGTCTCGCCGCCGGCCGCGCGCAGGGGCTCGAGGGCCGATTCGTCGAAGCCGAGCGACCCGATCGCGTCGTACAGGAGCCGCACCTCGACCCCGTCCGCTGCGCGCTCCGTCAACGCCGCGAGGAACTCGCGGCCGATCGTGTCGGCGCGCAGGATGTAGGTCTCGAGGTGGATCCGGCGCTCCGCGCGCTCGACCGCGCGCAGCATCGCCTGCAGCCCCGCGCGCCCGGTGTGATAGACGACGACCCGATTGCCTTCGGAGAAGCGCAGCGCGCGCTCGCGCACGAGCGCACGGATCGCGGTCGGGCGCGGCACCAGGCCGTGCCGGCGAAGAGGCGAGCGGAGGCGCTGGTGACGGCGGCGCCGGAACACGCGCAGAGCTTAGCGCGAGTGATCGTTGTCACTCAGGCTGCGCATGCGGTGCCGATCGATGAAGCGACGGGTCACTCCTCGGAAGACGGGGAAGGGGGCGGCGCTCGGGGGGCCGGGCGCCGCTCCCGCACTCGCGTCGAGCGCGGCTAGAATCGCCGCATGCCGAAGCCGCCTGCGAGAAAGCCCGCGAAGAAGCGCTCCAGCGCCGCCCGCAAGCGTCTGACCCCCGCCAAGGAGAAGCGCGGGCTCGAAGCCAGCGCAGCTCCGCTCGCCTTGGACGCGGACGAGCTCGCCGAGCTGTCGGCCGCAGTGCGCGCCGCGGGCGGGGCTCCCGTCGGCGCGTACCGCGATCCCCTCTCGGCGCACCCGCTCCTGCTCGCGGTGCTGCCGCTCGCGGCGATCGAGCCGACCCCGTTCCAGCGCGACCTGTCGCCGACGCACGTGAAGCGGCTGGGCCAGAAGATCGACGAGAGCGGCACCTTCCTGGATCCCGTGATCGTGGTGCGCGGCGCGCGCGGCGGGCTGTGGACCCCCAACGGCCGCCACCGGCTCGCGGCCGCCAAGATGCTGGGCATGCGCACGATCACCGCGCTGGTCTCGCCCGACGAGGCGCTCGCCTACCGGATCCTCGCGCTCAACACCGAGAAGGCGCACAACACCAAGGACCGCAGCCTCGAGGTGATCCGGATGGCTCAGGCGCTGGCGAAGTCGAGCCCGAAGGCGCGCGAGTCCGAGTTCGCGGCCGAGTTCGAATCGCCCGCATTCCTGACGCTCGGGCTCTGCTACCAGGACGCGCCGCGCTTCGCGGGCGGCGCCTACTACCCGTTCCTGCGCCGGGTCGACCGCTTCGGCGACAAGCCGCTCGCGGCGGGCCTGCGCGAGCGGGCCGGCTACGCGGCGCGGCTGCTCGAGATCGACGCGCGCGTGAAGGAGGTCGTCGCGGCGCTCCAGGAGAAGGGCTTCCGCTCGCCGTACCTGCGCTCGTTCGTGGTCGCGCGCATCAACCCGGTCCGGTTCGTGAAGCAGAAGAAGGGCGACACGGCGCCGCCGATGCCGATCGGCGCGGCGCTGACCCGGATGGCCGCGAGCGCCCGCAAGTTCGACACGAGCTCGGTGCGCGAACGCGACCTCGCGCTGGTGGCCGCGGTCGCGCCCGCCGAGCCCGAGGAATGAGGCGGGTGCGCTGTCTGGTGTCCGGCCGCGTGCAGGGCGTGTTCTTCCGCGGGGCGACGCAGGCCCGCATGCGCGAGCTTGGCGTGCGCGGCTGGGTGCGCAACCTCCCCGATGGACAGGTCGAAGCCCTGGTCTGTGGCGACGACGCGCAGGTCGGGCTTGCGCTCGCGTTCCTGCGCCGCGGTCCGCGCGGCGC
Source organism: uncultured delta proteobacterium (assembly GCA_963707945.1). Lineage (GTDB taxonomy): Bacteria > Myxococcota_A > UBA9160 > SZUA-336 > SZUA-336 > VGRW01. The sequence goes on along the minus strand of CAVPRM010000002.1, from coordinate 1,673,562 downwards.
CCAGGTCGACGGGGTCGTGGTCGAGGATGCGCCCGCCGAACCCGCGCCCGGCGATTTCGAGATCCGCCGCTGATGCGGATCGCCGTCTCCGGCGCGTCGGGCCTGATCGGACGGAAGCTCTGCGCTGAGCTGTCCGCGAGCGGCCACACCGTACTGCGTCTCGTGCGCGGAGCGGGGAGCGGGCAAGGCGACGAGATTCCCTGGGACCCCGCGCGCGGCGAGCTCGACCCCGCGCGTCTCGCCGGGCTCGAGGCGTTCGTGCACCTGTCGGGCGAGTCGGTCGCGGGCGGGCGCTGGAGCGCGGCGCGCAAGCGCGCGATCGCGGAGAGCCGCATCGCCTCCACCCGCCTCGTCGCGGAGACGCTCGCGCGGATCGCCGCGCGCCCCGTCCTGGTGTGCGCCTCGGCGGTCGGCTTCTACGGCGACCGCGGCAGCGAGTGGGTCGACGAGACGAGCCCGCCCGGCCAGGGCTTCCTCGCCGGCCTCTGCGTCGAGTGGGAGCGCGCCTGCGAGCCCGCGCGCGCCGCGGGACTGCGCGTGGTGAACGCGCGCATCGGAATCGTGCTCGACCCCGAGGGCGGCGCGCTGGCGCCGATGGCGCTGCAGTTCCGGCTCGGCCTCGGCGGGCGCATCGGGAGCGGACGCCAGTACGTCTCGTGGATCACGAGCGCGGATCTCGTCGCCGCCCTGCAGCACGCGCTCGCGACGCCGGCGCTCGCGGGCCCGCTGAACGCGGTCGCGCCCGCGCCGGTCACGAACGCCGAGCTCACTCGCGCGCTCGCGTCGGCCTTGCGCCGGCCCGCGTTCCTCAACGTACCCGGCGCGGTGTTGCGCCTCGCGCTCGGCGCGGAGATGGCAGACGAGATGCTGCTCGGCGGCGCGCGCGTGCGCTGCGCGAAGCTCGCCGCGACCGGCTTTGCGTTCCGAGATCCCGAGCTCGAGCCGGCGCTGCGGCGCTTGCTCGCCTAGTGCACGCCTGCGCCGGGGACGAGCGCGCCCGGCTCGATTCCCAGCGAGCGCAGCGCCACGTTCCACATCCGCTCGGGCGGCGTGTCGAAGACGAGCTCGGGCGTGACCTCGGTCGTGAGCCACGCGCCCTGCGCGAGCTCGCTCTCGAGCTGGTGCGAGCCCCAGCCCGCGTAGCCCGCGAGGAAGCGCATGCGGCGCGGCGGGCGCTCGACCAGCCGCTTGAAGTTCGCGGGCGAGGTCGACAAGGCGATGCCCTCGCAGACCTCGAGCGTTCCGTCGGCCTCGAGCTGGAGCGTGGGCTCGTGCAGGAGCCAGCCGGATTCTGGACTGACCGGTCCCCCGCTCCAGATGCGCGCTTCGGGGTCGCCGCGCCAGCGCATCCCGAGCGGCGCGGTCACGTCGATCACCGGAGTTTCGCTCGGCCGGTTCAGCACCAGCCCGAACGAGCCCTCGTCGCTGTGCTGGATCATCAGCACGACGGCGCGGTTGAAATTCGGGTCGTCGAGCTGCGGCATCGCCAACAGGAGTCCGGGCGCGATCGCGCTGGTGCGCATGCGGCCAGTCTACTTCGCGCGGGACGCGCGCGCACGAAGCAACGCACGCCCGCGCGGGGAGAGCCGGTAGCCGACCTCGAGGCTCTCGGTGAGGCCGAGCTCCTTCAGCCGGCGCACTCCGGCCTTGAAGGGGCGCAGCTCGCGGCCGAGGGAAGCGGCGAGCTCCGCCGCGCGCACCCCTGGCTTCGCCGCGATCAGGGCCAGCACCGCGCGCGCGTCGGCCATGCGCTCGATGCGGCGCTTCAGCTCGGCCCGCTCTTCTGCCGAGAGGGCGGTGCGTGCGCGCAGGGCGACGCGCGGATCTTTTCCGGCGCGGCGGAGCCGGATCCGGTGCACGTCGCCCGGCCCGACTGCGTCGAGCGCGGCGACCAGCGCGTCGTGCGAGGCGAAGCCGGCCCGCCGCACGTCTCGCGCGCCGATGCGCTTCGCATCGACGAGCTCGACCGACACTACCTCGAGCACGCCGATCGCGGTGCGCAGATGGGTTCCGACCTTCACGCGCGGGCGCGGCCAGCGACGGAAGGCGAGATCGATCTCGCCCGCGGCGATTCCGGCGAGCGTCTCGCGGCGGAACAGCACCTACGCCTCGCGCGCGCGGTCGACCGCGGCGTGGACCGCGTCCGAGAGCGCGGTCACCGCGCGCATCCCGGCGCGCGGCTCGCTGAGCCCGTTCGAGAGAATTGCCACCGCCAGGTCGCGACCTGGATCGGCGAAGCCGGTGTTCACCAAGAAGTGTCCCCCGTGGCCGAACGTGCCCGGTGTCGCCCGGGTGCCGCAGTCGTCGAGCGCCGGCACGACGTGCTTCAGGTGGAAGCCCAGGCCCCACGGGATGTCGCGCAGGAACGTGCGGTCGCGGAAGCCGACCACGTGCGGGAAGGTCGCGCTGCGCACCATCGCTTCCGACAGGATCCGCCCGTTTGTGCCACGGCCGCCGTCGAGGAGCGCGCGGTAGAACGCGGTGAGGCTTCGGGCCCGCGCGATCCCGCCTCCGCCGGGGATCACCGCGGCGCGCGTGCGCGGGTCGTTCCAGTAGTCGGCCTCGCGCTGCGGCGGCGCGCCCTTCGCGTCGCGCGTCTGCACCGCGAGCGGCGGCGCGGCGAGGTCCTGCGGCCGGCCGAGCGCGAAGCCGTCGCGCGGGATCGCGAGCGGCTCGAGCACGCGCGCGCGCAGCGCGTCGGGAAGAGGGCGGTCGTCGAGACGCTGCACGAGCTCGCCCACCACGAACCACGCCGACGACGGGTGGTAGCCGCGGTCCGTGCCGGGCTCCCACGCGAGCGGCATGTCGCAGACGAAGCGCAGCGCCTCGTTCCAGCTGTCGGAGCGCTTCGCCAGCTCGCGCGACAGCTCGGGGGTGTTGTCCGGGAAGCCGCCCCGGTGCGTGAGCAGGTGCGCGACCGTGATCTTGTCCTTGCCGTGCGCGCCGAACTCGGGAAGGACGCTCGCCACGCGCGTGTCGAGCTCGAGCTGTCCGGTCTCGACGAGCTGCAGGAGGGCGACCGCGACGAACGGCTTGGTCGAGCTCCACAGGACGTAGGTCGAGTCGACCGTCGCGCCCGGACCGAGCGCGCGCTCGAACACGCGCCGCCCGCGCCAGTCGACCGCGATCTGCAGAGTCGGCCGCAGCCCCGATTCGAGCTGGCGCGCCATCTCGGCCTCGAGCTCGGCGAAGTCCGGTTCCACTCGGGGCTGCATGATACGCTGCCGCGCAGGGAGGAACGGCGATGCAGCTTCCGCTCTACTTCGACTACGCGTGCCCCTGGGCGTACCTGGGCTCGAGCCGCGCCGAGGCGTATTTCCGCGACCTCGGCGTCGAGATCGACTGGAAGCCGGTGCACCTGCGCCGGCTGGTCGAGCCCGGCGTCGGCAAGCCGCCCGAGCTCGGGCCGCGCAAGCAGAAGAACGCGGCCAACGACATCCGCCACTGGGCCGAGGCGCTCGGCGTGCAGTTCAACCCGGAGGCGCGCGCTCTCTACAAGACCGACACCACGCTCGCGCTCCGCTGCGCGCTGATCGCGAAGGATCAGGGGAAGTTCCGCGAGTTCCACCATCCCGCGTACGGCGCGCGCTGGGCGCAGGCGCGCGATCTCGGCAGCGAGGACGTCCTGCGCGAGCTCCTGCGCGGCGCGGGGCTCGACTCCGACGCCGTCCTCGCGCGCGCGCGCTCGGCCGAGCTCGAGGAGCGGCTCACCCGCGAGACGGAAGCCGCGATCGCGCGCGGCGTGTTCGGCGTGCCGACGATCTTCGTCGGCGACGAGATGTTCTGGGGCAACGATCGCTTCGAGCTGGTGCGCTTCTACGCGCAGAAGGCCGCGCGGAGCTAAGGGAGAGACGATGTTCAAGGTGATCGCGGCCTGGTCGCATCCGAAGGCCGAGGACGTCGAGGCGTTCGAGAAGCACTACCTGGGCATCCACGCGCCGCTCGCGGGCCGCGTGCCCGAGCTGCGTCGGATCGTGCTCTCGCGCACGAGCGTCGGGCTCGAGGGCGCGGCGCCGGCGTTCCACCGGATCGCCGAGATGGCGTTCGACGACCCGCAGGCGCTCGAGCGGAGCGCCCACTCGCCGCAGTGGAAGGCGCTGCGCGAGGACGCCGGCGTCATGATCGGGAAGTTCGGCGTGAAGCTCGACGTCGGCATCGGCTGGGAGGACGGCACGAGCTTCGGCGGCGGCTTCGATCTCGAAGGCGTCGACCGGCTGCTCTCCACCACGCGCGCGGTGCGCAAGCGCCTGGACCTCGCGCGCCCCGTGCCGCGCGAGCTGATCCTCGAGTGCATCGGCCTCTCGCAGCAGGCGCCGACCGGCTCGAACCGCCAGGGCTGGCGCTGGCTGGTGGTGACCGACGCCAAGAAGAGGAAGGAGCTGGCCGAGATCTACAAGCGCGGCGGCGCGGAGTACCTGGGGCAGGCGCTCAAGGCGACACCGCCCGGTGACGCCCAGACCCGGCGCGTGTACGAGTCGGCGCTGTGGCTGGTCGAGCACCTGCACGAGGTGCCGGTGCACGTCATCCCGTGCGCGCTCGGCCGGGTCAGCGATGCGCAGCCGCTCGGCATGCGCGCCGGTTTCTACGGCTCGATCTATCCGGCGGTGTGGAGCTTCCAGCTCGCGCTGCGCTCGCGCGGCCTCGGCTCGGTACTCACCACCCTGCACATGAACCGCGAGGAGGAAGCGGCGGCGCTGCTCGGCATCCCCAAGGACGTGACTCAGGTCGGGCTGCTGCCGGTCGCGTTCACGAAGGGTCTCGACTTCAAGCCCGCCTCGCGGCCCGCGCCCGAATCGATTACTCACTTCGAGCGGTGGGGCTGAGACTCGCAACAGTCGCATTGCTGAGCCTGCTCGCGCGCGGAGCGCTGGCCGACGGCACGATCTACGTGGCCTCGACGGCGCGCTTCACTCACCCCGATGCGATGTCCCCCGACATCGTCCGCAAGTGCGGGATGCCCCAGCGGCAGATCGACACCCTCGTCGCGGAGGCAAAGGCGGCGGGGGTGGATCTGGTCGTCAGCGACGAGGCGGTCGCGGCGGGCAAGGGACGCGTCCTGGTGATCGAGATCGCCAACGCGCTCGACGGCGCAGATGGGTACCGCGCCCGACAAGTGGCGCTCTTCGGGCGGATGCTCCAGGACGGCACCAAGCTCGGGAGCTTCTACGCCCGGCGGAGCACGAACAAAGGCTTCTGGTCGGGCTACCCGACGGTCTGCTCGGCGCTGAACCTCTGCCAGGACGTGCTGAGCCGGGACATCGTCCCGTGGCTCAAGAGCCCGACCGCGGACGCCCGCCTCGGCGAGCACTGACCGATCCGCGCAGCAGGAGCTCGAGGTGCCGTTCGAGCCGCGCGCAGTCGGCTGCGGTGTCGTACCTGCCGCCGAGCTCGCTCTGGCGCGCGACGCCGTAGCCCGCGGCGAGAACCTGCTCGAGCAGCTCGGCGCGCCGCCTCGCGTCGAGGCCGAGCTTCGCGCCGGCGAGCGCGCGCTCGAGCGCCCGGTGGAACGCGCGGTCCAGGTGCTCGAGGCTGGTCGCCGCGATGCTCGCGCTCTCGTCGAGCAGCTCCGCCGCGTGCGCGCTGCCCGCGAGCAGGCGGTGAAAGTGGCCGATCTTCGCGTCGAGCGCGCCGGCCAGGCGGCGCGCCAGCGGGCCGGGCCCGGCGAGGGCGGACTCCACGCCGGCGAGCGACGCCTCGCAGAGCTGCGCCGCGAGCGCGGCGAACAGCTCCTCCTTCGAATCGAAGTACAGGTAGATCGTCCCCTTGGCGAGCCCGGCCTCGTTCGCCACGTCTTCGATCGCGGTGCGCCGGATCCCGCTCTTCCAGAAGCAGGTCCGCGCGGCGGCGAGGATCGCCGCGCGCCGCGCGGGCGCGGCGGCGGGCGACGCTTTGGCGCGCCGGACCGGGCTGGGCTTGGCGGGAATCGCTTCCTCCTGGCAATGACCGTATAGACGAAGTCGGTCATTCGGTCTACTGTCCATCCATCCTGGCAGGGAGGAACGCCATGCAGCTCGTGGTGAACGGGGTCGCGAAGGAGCTCGACGTCGAGGCCGAGATGCCGCTCCTGTGGGCGCTGCGCGACGAGCTCGACCTCACCGGCACCAAGTACGGCTGCGGCGTCGCGTACTGCGGCGCGTGCACCGTGCTGCTCGACGGCCAGCCGGTGCGGAGCTGCTCGCTGCCGGTCGGCGCGGCCGAAGGCAAGCGGGTGACCACGATCGAGGGGCTCGGCCGCGACGGCGCGCTGCACCGGGTCCAACAGAAGTGGATCGAGTTCCAGGTGCCCCAGTGCGGGTACTGCCAGTCGGGGCAGATCCTCGCGGCGGCTGCGCTGCTCGAGTCGAATCCGCACCCGACCGACGCGGACATCGACGCGGCCATGACCAACGTGTGCCGCTGCGGAACGTACGGCCGGATTCGCGCGGCGATCCACGCCGCGGCGAAGGCATAAGGGGCAGGCGATGGCGATCTCGCGGCGTGCGTTCATCGTCGGTGGGGCAATGGCGGGCGGCGGACTCCTGCTCGGCTACGCGCTCTCTCCGTTCTCGAACCTGAAGCGCGCGCGCAGCGTCGGCGCGGGCAAGGACGAGATCCTCCTGCTGACCTGGGTGAAGCTCGCGCCCGACGGCACGGTGACCGTGATCGTGCCGCACTCCGAGATGGGGCAGGGCGTCCACACGTCGCTGCCGATGATGCTGGCCGAAGAGCTCGACGCCGACTGGAGCCAGGTGCGCATGGAGCAGGCGCCCGCCGATCCGGCGTTCGCCAATGGCGCCCTCGCGCGAGGGTACCTGCGCGGCGACATGGAGATCCCCGCAGCGCTCTCGGGCATCGCCGACTTCAGCGCGCGAAAGATCGCGGTGTTCCTGAACGCACAGATCACCGGCGGCAGCCTGTCGATTCGGGCGACCGGCGTCGAGGGGATGCGCCGCACCGGCGCGGCCGCCCGCTGGATGCTCGTGCACGCCGCGGCCGCGGCTTGGGCCGTGCCGCCGGGCGAGATCCAGACCGAGAAGGGAAGGCTCATCCACCCGGGGTCGAACCACGACGCGTCCTACGGCGAGTTCGCCACCGCCGCGGCGAGCTTCGACCCGCCGGCCGACGTGCCGCTGAAGCCGCGCGACCGCTACACCATCGTGGGTCGCTCGCTGCCGCGCTTCGACATCCCGGCGAAGGTCGACGGCAGCGCGCGCTACGGCGTCGACACGCGCCTGCCGAACATGGTCCACGCGGCGGTGCGCGCCTGCCCGGTGTTCGGCGGGAAGGTCGTGAGCTTCGACGCGGCGAAGGTCTCGGGCCGGCGCGGCGTGATGAAGGTGCTCGAGATCCCCGGCGCGGTCGTGGTCGTCGCCGACAACAGCTGGCGCGCGCAGCAGGCGCTCGACGCGCTGCCCGTCACGTTCGACGAGGGCAAGGGCGCGAGCCACTCCTCCGAGTCGATCTTCGCGGGCATGGAAGCGGCGATCGCAAAGGGCGGTCTGAAGAAGGACTACGCGGTCGGCGACGCCGACGCGGCGCTGCGCGGCGCGGTGAAGATCGTCGACGCAGACCTACCGGCTGCCGTATCTCGCGCACGCGTGCATGGAGCCGATGAACTGCACGGCGCAGCTTCGCAGGCGGCAGGCTCGAGTTGTGGGGCGGCTTCCAGGACGGGCTCGGCGCGCGCGATGACCGCGGCCAAGCTCGCGGGCATGCCATGGGAGAAGATCACCCTGCACCACACCGCGATGGGCGGCGGCTTCGGGCGGCGCGGGCCGACCTTGAACTACCTGGCGCAGGCGATCGAGATCGCGAAGCAGCTCGACCGGCCCGTGAACATGATCTGGTCGCGCGAAGAGGACATGACCCAGGACGCCTATCGCAACGCCTCGGTCGCGCGCGTGCGGGGCGGGCTCGACGCGGACGGCCGCCCGGTCGCGTGGCTGTACGAGTTCGCCGAGAAGCACGACCCCGCCGAGGCCACCTTGATCCCGTACGGGATCGCGAACCGCGCGGCGCGCTACGCCTCGGGCACCGATCCGATCCCGTTCGGGCCGTGGCGCAGCGTCGACAACAGCATCCACGGCTTCTTCATCGAGTCGTTCGTCGACGAGCTCGCGCTGGCGGCGGGGAAGGACCCGTTCGAGTTCCGCCGCGACATGCTGGCCGATTCGCCGCGACACCTCGCGGTGTTGAACGGCGTCGCGCAGATGTCGGGCTGGGGGAAGCCCTTGCCCAAGGGCCGCGCGCGCGGGATCTCGCTCAAGGAGTCGTTCGGCACGATCGTGGCGCAGGTCGCCGAAGTGTCGGCCGGCCCCGACGGGCGCGCGCGCGTGCACCGCGTCTGGTGTGCGGCCGACCCGGGCGAGGTCGTGCACCCGAGCGGCCTCGCGGCGCAGCTCGAGGGCGGGATCATCTACGGGCTCACGGCCGCGCTGTACGGCGAGATCTCGATCGCCGGGGGCCGCGTGGTCGAGAAGAACTTCCCCGACTATCCGATGGTGCAAGATGGCGGACGCGCCGGTGATCGAGGTGATGCTCATGCCGTCCGGCGCGCGCACCGGCGGCGCCGGCGAGCCGGGCACGCCGCCGATCGCCGCCGCCGCCGCCAACGCGATCTTCGCCGCGACCGGCCATCGCATCCGTTCGCTGCCGCTGCGCAAGCACGATCTCTCCGCCCCGCCCGAGCCGGGCTGGCGGCCCGAGAAGGGCAGCAACGAGGAGGCGACCTAGCCGCGCATCAAGCTGGGTCGGAGCGTCGTCGTTCCGCAGCTCTCCGCGCTGAGCGGCGCGCCCAGCTCCGCCAGCGCCGCGCGGTGCTGCGCAGGCGGCGTGCGGATCAGCTTGTCCTCGAAGGGCTTCAGCGCCGCGAAGCTCGGAAGCGCGAGTGTCCGCGCGACGAGTCCCGCGGTCTTCGGCCAGCGCGCCGCATCCAACTCGAAGCGCGCGAACGCGGCGTTTCGGAAGAACACGGCGACGGAGATGTCCGCAATCGAGACCTCGCCGAACAGGAAGCCACTCGCCGGCGCCTGCGACTCGAGATATTCCAGGATCGCCGGAATGTCCGAGGAGAGAGTCCGTTCGAGCAGTTTCTTGTCCGTCGGCTTGCCCCAGATGAACGGGTTGATCGTCACCTCGTTGAAGAGCTGCCAGATGAAGACGTCTCCCATGCGCGAATCGGCGTACTCCTCGAGCCAGCGCGCCTTGGCGCGGGCAGCGACGTCGCGCGGGTAGAGCGCCGGCTCGGGATGGCGATCCTCCAGATACTGGCAGATCACCGACGAGTCAGAGAGGACCACGTCACCGTCGATCAGCACCGGAATACGGCGCAGCGGCGACAGCTGCGAGAAGCGGTCGTCGCCGAAGAACGGGATGATGGGGTCGATCTCGTAGGGCACGCCCTTGAGGTGCAGGGCGACCAGCACCTTGCGCACGTAGGGCGAGACGTATCCGCCGACGATGGTGACCGGCTTCGCCACTAGACCAGCCGGCTCCCGCGTCCCGCCCAGTACTTCTCGCGCAACAGCCGCTTGGCCATCTTGCCGGTCTCGGTCCGCGGCACGTCGCTCGCGAAGTCGATCGTGCGCGGACACTTGTAGTGCGCGATCTGCGCGCGGCAGAAGGCGATCAGCTCGCGCTCGAGCTCGGGCCCGGGGGCGACGCCGGGCGCGGGCACCACCACCGCCTTCACCTCTTCACCGAGGTCGTCGTTCGGCACGCCGATCACCGCCACGTCCTGCACCTTCGGGTGCATGACGAGCAGGTTCTCGGTCTCCTGCGGATAGATGTTCGCGCCGCCGGAGATGATCATGTTCGACTGGCGGTCGGTCAGGTACAGGTAGCCTTCCGCGTCCTTGTAGCCGATGTCGCCGATCGTGAAGAGGTTCCCCCGGTAGGTCGAGGCGGTCTTCTGCGGGTCCTTGTGGTACGCGAAGCGCGCGCTCTGGTCGGCCGGCGCGTCGAAGTACACCGCACCCTCGCGGCCGGGCTCGTCGAACTCGACGCCGTTCTCGTCGAGCAGATGCACCACGCCGCCCGCCCAGTGGCGGCCGACCGAGCCCTTGTGCCCGAGCCACTCCTGCGCGCGGATCAAGGTGCCGCCGCCCTCGGTTCCGCCGTAGTACTCCATGATCGCGTCGCCCCACCAGTCGATCATCGCCTCCTTGAGCGGCACGGGGCAGGGCGCGGCGGCGTGGATCGCGACGCGCAGGCTCGAGACGTCGTACTTGTTGCGCGCGTCCTCGGGCAGAGACAGGAGCCGGCGGAAGTGGGTCGGTACGAACTGCGCGGCCGTGACCTTCTGGTCCTGGATCGTGCGCAGCGCGTCCTCGGCGTCGAAGCGGCGCATCACGACCGCGGTCGCGCCGATCCGCTGCATCGACGACGTGAAGCCGATCGGCGCGGCGTGGTAGAGCGGCGCGGGCGTCAGGTAGATGTCGTTCTCGCCGATCCCGAAGAGGGCGGCCAGGCCGACCACGCCGGCCAACACCGACGGGTGTCCGGCGGGGATGCGCGGCAGCGCGCGCCGCACGCCCTTGGGCTTGCCGGTGGTGCCCGACGAGTAGAGCATGACCGAGCCCTCGAGCTCGTCCGCGAGCGGAGCGTCGGCGGGCACGCTAGAGAGCGCTTCCTCGAGCGGCTGGAAGCCGGCGATCTCGCCGCCGACCGCGAGCCGTTTCTCGAGCTTGGGCGCGCGCGAGGCGACCCGCGCGGCCAGCTCGGCGAAGCGCGCGTGCGCGACGAGCAGCTTCGCGTCGCAGTTGTCGACGATGTACTGGATCTCGTCCTCCTGCAGGTGCCAGTTCACCGGCGTGAAGTAGAGCCCCACCCGGTGGCAAGCCCAGTAGAGGTCGAAGAACTCGTCGTCGTTCGCGAGGTACGCGGCGATGCCGTCGCCCGGCTCGAGCCCCGCGCCGCGCAGCCAGTGCGCGATCCGTCTGGAGCTCCGCTCGAGCTCGCCGTAGGTCTCGACCCGCTCGCCGTTGCCGTAGATCAGCGCCGGCTTGTCAGGACTCTTTTGCGCAATCGCGGCCACTGTCGTCATGAGCGCTATGCCTCCCTCGCGCTGCCTGCCGAGCGCGCTGCATTCTACTAGAGGGGCCGCTACCCTCGCGCGCATGCCGGACGCCGTGCGCGATCTGCTCGCGTTCATCGACGCGTCGCCGACGCCCTACCACGCGATCGCCGAGACGGTGCGGCGGCTCGCGGCGGGCGGCTTTCGCGAGTGCCGCGAGGCCGAGCTCTGGTCGCTCTCGCCGGGCGACCGGCGCTGGGTGGTCCGCAACGGCGGCAGCCTGATCGCGTTCCAGGTCGGCAGCGAGTCGCCGGTCGAGGGCGGCTTCCGGATCGTGGGCGCGCACAGCGACTCGCCGAACCTGCGGGCGAAGCCGCTCGCGGACCTGAAAGCACATGGCTACCGCCAGCTCGCGGTCGAGCCCTACGGCGGGATCCTCCTGCACACGTGGCTCGACCGCGACCTCTCGCTGGCGGGCCGCGTGACCCTTCGGGACGGGGCCGGGACGCGCACCGCGCTCCTCGACTTCGGCCGGCCGCTCGTCCGGATCCCCAGCCTCGCGATCCATCTCAATCGGGAGATCAAGGAGGCGGGGCTGAAGCTGAACCCGCAGACGCATGCGCTGCCGCTGGTCGGGCTCGAGGACGCGCCGAGCTTCGCGGCGCTCGTCACTACAGAGCTCCGCGCGCAGCAGCTCGCGGACGTCGCGCCCGAGGACCTGCTCGCGCACGAGCTCATGCTCTACGACGTGCAGCCCTCCTCGGCGCTCGGCGCGGACGGCGCGTTCATCGCGGCGCCGCGCCTCGACAACCTGGCGTCGTGTCACGCCGCGGTGTCGGCGCTGCTCGCCGTCACGGGCGCCGAGCTCGGCCGCGCCACGCGCGCGGTCGTCCTCTACGACCACGAGGAGGTCGGCAGCCAGAGCGCGCAGGGGGCGGCCGGCACGTTCCTGCTCGAGTCGCTCGAGCGCATCGTTGCCGGCTTCAAGGGCGGCGAGCCGCAGGGCTTCCCGCGCGCGCGCGCCCGCTCGCAGCTGGTCTCCGCCGACATGGCGCACGCGGTGCACCCGAACTTCGCCGACAAGCACGAGCCCGGCCACCGGCCCGTGCTGGGACGCGGCCCGGTGATCAAGTCGAACGTGAACCAGTCCTACGCCAGCGACTCGCTCTCGGCCGGCGCGTTCGCCGCGCTGTGCGCGCAGGTCGGCGTCGCGCCGCAGCACTTCAGCTCGCGCAACGACCAGCCGTGCGGCTCCACGATCGGCCCGATCACCGCCGCGCGCACGGGCATTCCGACCGTGGACGTCGGCAATCCCATGCTGTCGATGCACTCCTGCCGCGAGATGGCGGGGTCCGCCGACGTCGAACCCATGATCCGCGTGCTCCAGGCGTTCTTCGCCGGGACACGAGGCACAGGAGAGTCCCGATGAATCTGCCGTCCCGTTCCGGCGCGTTGCTGCTCGCGTTCGCGCTCTCCGCCGCGCTTTCCTGCTCCAGCACCTCGAACCACGCGATCCAGCAGGACGTGGACAAGGGCGACTACGACGGCGCTGCCAAGAAGCTCGAGCAGCGCAGCAAAGAGGATCCGGACGACTTCGACACGCACATGCAGCTCGGCGAGGCCTACTACCTGATGGCCCGCAAGGCGATCGACGAGGACAAGCAGGACAAGTACATCGAGTACCTGCACAAGGCGCAGGCCGAGTACCTGGCGGCCGCGAAGCTCGAGCCCGACTCGCCGGAGCCGCACACGTCGCTCGGCATCATCACCGCGTACGAGGGCGACATGAACGGCTCCGAGACGGCCTTCCGCAACGCGCTGCGCCTGGCGATGAACGACCGGCGCTTCCGCCCCGGCGGCACCTACTACTCGAACCTGGCACACATCGCGGTGTACCAGGGCGACCTTCAGAAGGCCCGACGCTACCTGCAGAAGGGCGACAAGACCGGCGCGCCGCAGGACGAGGTCGCACGCATCTCGGTTCTGCTCGCCTGGAAGGCGAACGACATGGTCGAAGCGCGCGACACCTTCAACGGCGCCGCGATCCTGTCGCCCGCCTTCGCGGAGACCTGGGACGGGGCGCCGCTGCCCAAGAAGATGGAGACCTTCGACGACTTCGCGCAGGCTTGTTGCAAGAACCCGACCTGCGGTCCGTACATGGAGCACGCCTGTGCGCGCGAGCGCCAGGCCGTCGAGCGCCGCCAGCTAGACGCCGAGACCATCAAGAAGCAACTCGCGCTCGAGGCCGAGCGGCGGAAGCAGCTGAAGGAGATCTACGAGCGCAACAAGGGGCTGGACATCCAGATCGAGAAGGAGCCGCCGGCCCAGGGGAGCGCACCGACGGCGCAGCCGGCGCCCACGGCGCCGGCTACCGCGAAGCCTCCGGCGAAGGCGCCTGCGAAGACGCAGCCGCCTACGACGCCCTAGTCAGCTCGCGAGCGCGGTCTTCACCGCGGGGTGCACGATCTCCCCGCCGCGCGTGATCAGCGCGCCGGCGGTGACCTCGTCGGCCACGTCGAGCTGCAGCTCGCCCTTCTTCAGCAGGTGCAAGAGGAAGTTCTGGAAGTTTCGCGACAGCATCTGGCTGGCGTGGAGCGGCACGGAACTCGGCACGTTCAGCGGGCCCAGCACGCGGACGCCGCCGTGGTCGACGGTCTGGCCGGGCTGGGTCAGCGCGCAGTTCCCGCCCTGGTCGGCGGCGAGGTCGACCACCACCGAGCCCGGCCGCATCGCCGCGACCTGCGCCTCCGAGAGCAGAACCGGAGCGCGTCGCCCGGGAACGAGCGCGGAGCAGATGACCACGTCGGCTTCGGCGATGTGCTTCGACAGCACCTCGCGCTGGCGCGCCTGCTGCTCGGGGGTGAGCTCCGTCGCGTAGCCGCCCTTGGTCTCGCCGCTGGCCTGGATCGCCTCGTGGCCGACGAAGCGCGCGCCGAGGCTCTCGACCTGCTCCTTCACGACGGGCCGGATGTCGAACGCCTCGACCACCGCGCCGAGGCGCTTGGCCGTGGCGATCGCCTGCAGGCCCGCGACGCCGACTCCGAGGATCAGGAACCGCGACGCCTTCAAGGTGCCGGCCGCCGTCATGAGCAGCGGCACCATCTTCGGCAGCGCGGCCGCGGCGAGCAGCACGCCCTTGTAACCGGAGATCGTGCTCTGCGAGGAGAGCACGTCCATGCTCTGGGCGCGCGTGATGCGCGGCAGGAGATCCAGCGAGAACGAGGTCGCGCGCCGCGCCGCCAGACGCCGAACGGTGTCGCCGTGCTGGAACGGTTGCAGGATCGCGACGAGGATCGCCCCCTCGCGCAAGAGCTCCGTCTCCTGCGCGGTCGGCGGCTGGACCTTCGCGACGACCTCCGCGTTCGACCAGACCGCCGCGGCGTCCGGCGCGAGCTTCGCGCCCGCGGCCAGGTACTCCTCGTCGGCGAAGTCGGTCGGCCCGCTGCCGGCGCTCTCGATCCACACCTCGTTGCCGTCGGACACGAGCTTCTTGGCCGACTCGGGCACGAGCGCGATGCGGCGCTCGCCGGCCGTCACTTCGCGGGGAACGCCGATCTTCATGAGGCGCACCCTAAGGGGAGTCGCTGCGCACTGCAAGCCGTACGCGGAACGTCGTGTGATAGAGTCCGGCGATGCCGCGCCCGGACGAGCTCGTCGCCGACTATGTCGTCGTCGGAAGCGGGGCGATGGGGATGGCGTTCACCGACGTCCTCCTGACGGAGACCGACGCGACGGTGATCCTGGTCGACCGGCACCATCGCCCGGGCGGGCACTGGAACGACGCATACCCCTTCGTGCGCCTGCACCAGCCCTCCGCCTTCTACGGCGTGAACTCGCGTGTGCTGGGCAGCGGTGTGAAGGACCAGGTCGGCTGGAACGCGGGCCTCTACGAGCTCGCCTCCGGCGCCGAGGTCTGCGCGTACTTCGACCAGGTGATGCAGCAGCAGTTCGCGCCTTCGGGGCGGGTCCAGTACTTCCCGCGCTGTGAGTATCTGGGTGACGGCCGCTTCGTCTCGCTCGCGTCGGGCCGCGAGCTCCATGCGACAGCGCGAAGGAAGACCGTCGACGCGACCTACATGAACGTCGTGGTCCCGTCCGTCCGACCTCCGCCCTACGCGGTCGCGCCGGGGGTCCGCTGCGTTCCACTGAACGGTCTGGTCCGCGAGGAGCGCCCGCCCTCCGGCTTCGTGGTGGTGGGGGCGGGCAAGACCGGGATGGACGCGGTGCTGTGGCTGCTCGCCAACGGCGTCGACCCCGACGAGGTCGCCTGGATCATGCCCCGGGACTCCTGGCTGCTCGACCGCGCGACCATCCAGCCAGCCGAGCTGGCCGGCGGGCTCGCGCTGGGAGTCGCGCGGCAGACCGCGGCCATCGCGCAAGCCGATTCGATCGACGGCTTGTTCGACGCCGTGCACCAGGTCGGCCAGCTGCTGCGGCTGGACGACCGCGTCCGCCCGACGATGTACCGCTGCGCGACCGTGACGCGTGCGGAGCTCGAGCAGCTCCGGCGCGTCGCCAACGTGGTTCGCCGCGGGCGGGTCAAACGGCTCGAGCCAAGGCAGATCGTGCTCGAAGAGGGCTCGATCCAAAGCGACGCGGGCAAGCTCTTCGTCGACTGCTCAGCGGACGGGCTCGCGCGGCGCCCGGTCGTTCCGGTCTTCGCCGGCGATCGGATCACGCTGCAGTCGGTTCGCACCTGCCAGCAGGTCTTCAGCGCCGCCTTCATCGCGCACGTCGAAGCGAGCTACCCCGGAGAGGCGGAGAAGAACGCGCTCTGCACGGTGATTCCCCACCCCGACTCGGACCTCGACTTCCTGCGCACCACGCTCGCCAACGCGCGCAACATGATGCGTTGGTCGCAGGATCCGGAGCTCAGCGCCTGGGTCGCGCGCTCGCGCCTCGACATCTTCCACACGGCCGCGGTGACTTCACGGGCCGGAGATCCGCTGCTCGCGGAGGCCCAGCAACTCCTGGCCCAGAACATGCTGCCCGCACTCGCGGTGTTGGAGCGCCTCCTCGCCGACGTCGGTCAGTAGAACGGGCAACGCGTTCGGTGGCGCGGCCGCGCCTTGTAGCGCGGCTCGCCGCCGCGCCGCCAAAGCCAGTCGTCGAGGTCGCGCGGCGTCGCGGCGACGCCCCGTGCGCGCATGCGCGCGGCGATCTGCTCGACGGCGTCCACCGCGCAGGCGCGCAGCTCGACCTCCTCGGCGGAGCCCGCGGGAAGGGTCTCCTCCGCCTCGATCCTCGCGGCCAGCTCGGGAGTCGCGTGCAGGACGCCGTCGATCCGCAGCACGTGCGGGACCAGATTGTCGGCGAACAAGGTCAGCTCGGCGAGGTCGCGGAAGCGGCCGAGGTCGTCGGGCAGCGCGTGCGCGAGGTCCGAGACCGCGAGCTGCGCGCGCTTCAGGAACGGCACCAGCTGGCCGTCGTGGCGCGCGGCGTCGCGCCAGAGCGGCATCGCGAGGAGCCGGCGCACCAGCTCGGCCGCCGAGCCGCCCGCCTCCTCGACGAAGCCGGCGAACGAGCCCGCGGCGCGCAGCTGCACGCACTCGCCCAGCTCGCGCAGCGCGCGCGCGTAGAGCTCCATCAGCTCGTCGATCGGCGGCGCGAGCGGGAGCTGGCCGAGGAGCTCCGCGAGGGCCGCCGGATCCATCACCCGGAGCTCGCGCGCGCTGAACGCACCCGCGCGCTCGAAGCGCTCGCGCAGCGACGCTTCGAGCGTCCGGTAGCCCGAGTGGCCAGGGCGCTTGCGGAGGTGCGGGAACCAGCCCGAGCCGAAGTTCAGCGCGTCGAGACAGAGCACGTACGCGGCCAGGCCTTCGACGTCGCCGCCGAGCGCGGGGAACGCCGTGGGGCTTTTGCCGAGCTCGCCTGCCGGCAGCGCGTCGGCGTACCGCGCCAGCGCGTCCGGCTCGATCGCCACGTGGCGCGCGCGGGCAGCCACCTCGGCGCAGGCCTCGCGAACCGACGCGAACGGCCGCGCCAGGAGCTCCTCCGGAAGCTCGAGATCCATCTACGCCAGCGCGTGTAGGTACGCGCGCAGCTCGGGCAGCGCGCGCTCGCGCAGCTCGGCGTCCAGGTCGAAGCGCTCGAGCGCCTGCAGCAGCGCGCGCGCCGCCGTCGGCAGCGGATGCGCCGCGAAGAATGCGGCGACCTGCTGACGGTAGAGCGGCTTCTGCAGCGCGGGCAGTGCGGAGACGAGCCGCGACGCAAGCCCCGGCGACACGCGCGGCGAGAGCTCTTTCCAGCGGGCGCGGATGAACTCCCAGGTCGGCTCGCGCGCCGCGGGATTGGCGAGCAGCCGCCCGAGCAGCGGCACCACGTCCTGGGTCGGGATCGCGTCGGTCAGCGTGAGCGCGAGGCAGCGCTCGACGAGCGCGGGATCGCGGAACGCGCCCAGCGCGAACTCGAAGCGCGAGCGCTCCTGCGGCGTGCGCGCGCGCTTCATCGCGCGCAGGTAGCTCTCGAAGCGGGCCTTGTCGCCGCGGCGCGCGGCGAGCTCGACGACCGGCCCCGCGAGGTTCGGCTCGAGCGCCGAAGGCTTCTTCAGATAGGGGCCGATCCGCCGCTCGACCCCCGCGAGCGTCGCCTCGTCGTCCGCGAGCCCGCCCAGGATCGAGAGCAGCGCCCCGCGCAGCTGGCGGCGGTCCTCGCTCTCGCCCGGCGCGGGCTTCCAGTCGAGGCGCGCGAACGCGGGCGCGAAGATCTCCGCGAGCCAGCTCCGGAAGCGCGCCTGCTGCGCGTCGGGCAGCTTGGGCACGACCTGGTCGACGAGCCAGCCGAGCGGGCCGTGCGCGGCGCCGAGCACCTGCGGCTCGGATTCGCTCGCGAGACGCGCGACCAGACCGAGCCAGTCGACGAGTCTCGCGCACGACGCGCGCACTCCCGCCCACTGGTGGCCGAGCAGGCCCATGCGCTCGACCGCGCCCAGCAGCGCGAAGTCCTGGCCGAGTGCGCGCAGCAGCGGCGGGTCGTGGAGCGCGCGCACGAAGCTCGCCTCGTCCGCGTTGGTGTAGGCCCAGCGCACCTCGTCGGAACGCCCGAGCTCGATCTCGGTCGTCGCCGACTCGGCCAGCGCGCGCACCAGCGCGTCCTTCCCCTTCGCCCGGCGCACGCGCACCGTGAGCGGGATCGGGCGGGTCTCGACCCGCGCGGCCTCCGACACCTTCGGGTTCGCGAAGAAGCGCTCCTGCCCGGCGATGAGCAGCGCGGCGCCGCCGCGGTCGATCCGCTGCGCGGACACGAGCGGGAAGCCGGGCCGCTCGAGCCACGGCGCGACCACCGGCGCGACCGGCCGCTTCGCGCTCTCCTCGAGCGCGCGCCAGAGATCCGCCGCGCGCGCGTTCGACTCGCGGTGGCGGCGGATGTAGCGGCGCACGCCCGAGCGGAACTGCGCCGGCCCCAGCCAGCTCTCCAGCATGCGCACGACCGACGCGCCCTTCTCGTAGGTGATCACGTCGAAGTTCTCGGTCGCCTCGCTGGGCGCGTTCACCGCGACGTAGATCGGGTGCGTGTTCTCCATCGCGTCGAGCGCGAAGGCCGGCGCGCGCTGTGACTCGAACTCGAGCCACATGTTCCACTCCGGCTTCCAGTCGTCGACGACCTTGAAGGCCATCCAGGTGGCGAACGCCTCGTTCAGCCACAGGTCGTCCCACCAGGCCATGGTGACCAGGTCGCCGTACCACATGTGCGCGAGCTCGTGGGCGATGACCTCGGCGACCCGCTTCTTCTCGGCGAGCGAGATGGTCTTCTCGTCGACGAGCAAGAGCGTCTCGCGGAAGGTGACCGCGCCCGCGTTCTCCATCGCGCCGAACTCGAAGTCGGGCACCGCGATCAGGTCCAGCTTGCCGTACGGGTAGGGCAGTCCGAAGTAGGCCTCGAGCCGGCGCAGCGATTGCACCGCGCACTCGAGCGCGAAGCCGGCGAGCTTCTTCTTGCCCGGCACGCACCAGACACGGACCGGTGTCGAGCCCGCCTGCGCCGGGCGCGAGGACTCGAGCTCGCCGACCACCAGCGCGTAGAGGTAGGTCGAGAGCGGCGGCGTCTCGGCGAAGTGGTAGGTCACGCGTGCGCCGCGCCGCTCGGTCCGGACGATCGCGCCGTTCGAGACCGCCCGGTTCTTGGCGGGCGTCGTGAGCCGCAGCCGGAAGCGCGCCTTCTTGTCGGGCTCGTCGAAGCAGGGGAAGAAGCGGCGGGCGTCGGCGGCCTCGAGCTGGGTGGCGGCGTAGCGGCGCTTGCCGGAACGGGCCAGATAGAGCCCGCGCAGGTCGGCGCGCAGCGGCCCGGTGTAGCGCAGCCGCAGGGTGGCGCGGCCCGCGGCGAGCGGCCGGTCGAGCACGAACGAGACCGTCTCCCGCTCGGGGTTGGGCCGCAGCTTCGCGACCCGGACCGCGCCGCTCGCGTCGGTGACCTCGCTGGACTCGATCTCGAGGTCGACCGCGTGCAGCTCGATCGCGCGGGTGTCGGCGGCCACCTCGAGCTCCAGCGCGAGCGCCCCTTTGAAGCGCGGCTTGCCGGGGTCGACGTGGAGCTCCAGGTCGTAACGTTCCGGTTTGGGCAGCTTGGGTAGGCGCATGCGGGCGCCGATTGTAAGCTAGGATGGCAACAGTGGCCGGGCCTTCGCTCATATCTGCGACCGGGCGCGCGCGCGCGATCGACGGCCTCGAGGCCGAGCGCTTCGACCTGGCGATCATCGGCGGCGGCATCACCGGCGCCGGGCTCGCGCGCGAGGCGGCGCTGCGCGGCCTTGCGGTCGTCCTGTTCGAGGCCGAGGACTTCGCGGCCGGCACCTCGAGCCGCTCGTCCAAGCTGATCCACGGCGGCCTGCGCTACCTGGCGCTGGGCGACGTGGGCCTGGTGCGCGAGAGCGCGCTCGAGCGCAAGGTGATCTTCCGGCTGGCGCCGCACCTGGCCGAGCGACGCTGGATGGTGCTGCCCGTCCACTCGCGGGCGGCGCTTCTGAAGTTCCGCGCCGCGATCACGGCTTACGAGAAGCTCGGGGCGGTCGAGCGCGACGACGTGCACCAGAACTGGGGCGTCGCGGAGATCGAGCGCGAGGAGCCGGCGCTCGACCGCTCGGAGTGGCGCTTCGCCTGCGCCTACCGCGAGTACCTGACGGACGACGCTCGGCTGGTGCTCGCCAACCTGCGCGCGGCGGCCGGTCTGGGCGCGAAGGTGCTGAACTGGGCCGAGGTCACCGGGATCCCGACCGAGCACGACCGCGCGGTCGGCGTCACGGCGCGGTGTCGGCTGACCGGCCGCGAGATCCGGGTGCGCGCGGGCTGCGTCGTGAACGCGGCGGGCGCGTGGGTCGAGGCGCTGCGCCGGCTCGAGGATCCCGCGGCGCCGGCGCTCCTGCACCTGTCGAAAGGCGTCCACATCGGGATCTCCGCCGCGCGCCTGCCGGTGCGCAACCTCCTGCTCATCAGCACCGACGACCGGCGCGGCATCTTCGCGCTGCGCCGCGACGAGATCGTGTTCATCGGCACCACCGACACCACCTACTCGCAGGGCGCGAACCTGTGGCCGCGGGTCGAGCTCGCCGACGTCGAGTACCTGCTGGCGCCGCTCGCGCGCTACTTCGTCGACGCCAAGCTCACGCCCGAGGACGTGCGCACCGCCTGGGCGGGGCTGCGGCCGCTGGTCGCCGAGCCGGGCAAGCCGCCGACCGACATCTCGCGCAAGGACGAGATCCTGATCGGCCGCGCGGGAGTCGTGACGATCGCGGGCGGCAAGCTCACCGGCTACCGGCCGACGGCACACCGCTCGCTCGAGCGGGTGGAGAAGGCGCTCGGCCGCGCGCTGCCGGATCCGGGCGAAGGACCGCCGCTGCCCGGCGGCGACTTCGCCGGGGACCTGGTCACGCTCGCGCACGGGCTCGAGCGCGAGCACGCGGTCGGCGGGGCCGCCGCGATGCGGCTCGCGCGGCTGTACGGCACCGAGGCGGCCGAGGTCGTGGCGCTCGGCCGCGAGCCGCTCGCCCCCGGCGCGCCGGTGCTGGCGGGCGAGGTCGACTGGGCGGTCTCGCGCGAGGCGGCCGCGACGGTCGAGGACGTTCTGTACCGGCGCACCCGCGCCGCGCTCTACGAGCCCGACGCGCGCAGCGCGATCGTCGCGCCGCTCGCCAGCCGGATGGCGGCGCTCCTGGGCTGGAGCCCGGAGAAGACCGAGGCCGAGATCGCGCACGCGAGCTCCCGGCTCGCGGCCGACCTCGCCTTCGCGGGCGAGCGCGCGTGAGCGAGCTCGTCGAGCGGCTGCGGACGCGCCCTCGGCCCGCGCCTCTCGACCGATCCCGCCACACTGGCCGCGCATCGGCGCGACACCTGGGCGCTCGCCGAGCTGCACGATCTGGTCGGCCGCGGCGCGCCGACGCCGCTCTGTGTCGCCCGGCCCGCGAACACGGCGGAGGTCTCGACCGTGCTGCGGCTCTGCCGCGACGCGCGCGTTCCGGTGATCCCCTTCGGCGGCGGCTCCGGCGTCTGCGGCGGCGTCGAGGCGCGGCCCGATGCGGTGGTGCTGTCGACCCGCGGGCTCGACGGCCTGGTCTCGCTCGACGCCCGCGACCTGCGCGCCACGTTCCGCGCGGGCACGCTGGGCGGCGAGGCGGAGCGCCGGCTCGAGCGCGAGGGACTCACGATCGGTCACTGGCCGCAGTCGGTCGAGCTCTCGACCGTCGGCGGCTGGGTCGCGACCCGCGCCGCGGGGCAGTTCTCGACCGCATACGGCTCGATCGAGGACGTCGTGCTGGCGCTCGAGGTCGTGCTGCCCGACGGCAGCGTGGTGCGCACGCGCGAGACGCCGCGCGCCGCGGCCGGCCCCGACCTGCGCCAGCTCGTCATGGGCAGCGAGGGCACGCTCGGCGTGGTCACGGAGGTCACCTTCTCGCTCCGCGCCCAGCCGGAAGCGCGCGCGCTCGCGGCCTTCCACTTCGAGTCGCTCGACGCGGGGCTCGAGGCGATCCGCGTGCTCATTCGCGCCGGCTGGCGGCCGCCGGTGGTGCGTCTCTACGACGAGCGCGAATCGCGCCGGCTGTTCGCCGCCGAGACCCCCGAGAACCGCTGCATGCTCCTGCTCGTCCACGAGGGCCCGAAGGGCGCGGTCGCCGCCGAAGTCGAGGGCGTCGCCGCGCTCTGCGCGGGCGAGCGCGGCGTGCCGGCCGACCCGAGTGCGGTCGAGCACTGGCTCGCGCACCGCAACGAGGTGCCGAGCTTCCGCGAGCTGAACGAGCGCGGGCTCGTGGTCGACACGATCGAGGTCGCTGCGACCTGGACGCGCGTGCTGCCGCTCTACCACGCGGTCACCTCGGCGCTGCGCGAGCTGCCCGAGGTGGTGCTCGCCGAGCGCGCACTCGAGTCACTCGTACCGCTCCGGCACCAACCTGTACTTCACCTTCGCCGCGCGGGTCGACGACCGCGCGCGCATGCCCGAGGTCTACTCCGAGTGCTGGCGCCGCACCATGCAGGCGACGATCGCCTCGGGCGGCGGCATCGCCCACCACCATGGGATCGGCCGGGTCCGGCGGGCGCACCTGCGCGCCGAGCTCGGCGACCCCGGCGTCGCGCTGCTGCGCGCGCTCAAGCGCAGCCTCGATCCCGACGACCTCTTGAACCCCGGCGTGCTCCTGCCGGAGGCGGGATGAGCCGCGAGCTCTTGCTCGCGCTGGATCTGGGAACCACGAGCGTCCGCGCGCTCGCCGTTGCGCCCGATGGCCGGGTCGTCGCGCGTGAGCAGGCGGCGCTCGAGACGCGCTATCCGCGCCCCGGCTGGGTCGAGCAGGATCCGGACGCGCTGGTCGAGCGCTCGACGCAGGTCCTCCGCGCGGCGCTGGCGAGCGCGCGCGCCGAGGCGCGCGACGTGGCGGCGCTCGGCGTCGTCACGCAGCGCGCGAGCGCTTTGTGCTGGGACGCGCGCAGCTTGCGGCCGCTCGCGCCCGCCCAGGTCTGGCAGGACCAGCGCAGCGCGGAGCGGGTCGCGGGGCTCCGCGCGCTCGGCGTGCCGATCACCACGCAGGCGTCCGCGACGAAGTTCGAGTGGTGGCTGCAGCACGACGACGCGGTGAAGGAAGCGGCGCGCGCGGGCACTCTGCGCCTGGGCACCCCCGACGCCTGGCTCACGGCGCGGCTCGGCGACGACGGCGCGCCCGTGACCGATCCCGGCAACGCGTCGTGCACGGCGCTCTACGACGCCGCCAAGGGCGAGTGGGCGCAGGGCCTGCTCGACCTGTTCGGCGTGCCGCGCGCCGCGCTGCCGCAGCTCGTGCCGACCAGCGCGGCGGTCGGCGCGACCCGCGCGGATCTGCTCGGCGCGCCGGTTCCGCTGGCGGCGCGCGCGGGCGACCAGCAGGCCGCCGCCTTCGCGCAGGGCGCGCACGCGCGCGGGGACGCGAAGCTGACGCTCGGCACCTCGGCCATGCTCGACGTCCACACGGGCGAGTCGCTCGCCGAGCCCGCGCCGGGCTCCTACCCTCTCGCGCTCTGGACGCTCGGCGACGGCGCGCGCGCGTTCTGCCTGGAGGGAACCGTGTTCACCGCCGGCAGCGCGATCGACTGGCTGATCGAGCTCGGCGTCGCGCGCGATCCCGGCGACGTCTCGCGCCTGGCCGCCTCGGCGGCGTCGAGCGGCGGGGTGCGCTTCGTGCCTGCGCTGCAGGGGCTCGGCACCCCCTGGCTCGACGACGCGGCGCGCGGCGCGTTCCTCGGCTTGTCGCGCGGATCGGGCAAGGCCGAGCTCGCGCGCGCCGTGCTCGAAGGGATCGCGCAGCGCTGCGCCGACGTGTGCGAGGCGCTGCCGCTCGCCGACGGTCCGCTGCGGGTCGACGGCGGGCTCGCACAGAGCGACTTCCTGCTGCGCGCGCTCGCCGACCTCTCGGGCCGCGAGATCCTGCGCGCGGCCGAGGTCGAGGCCACCGCGCTCGGCGCCGCGTTCCTCGCCGGGCTCGCGGTCGGGACCTGGGCCACGCCGCGCGCGTGTCTCGGCCTGGTGTCACCCTCGGCGCGGATCGCGCCGGGCATCGGCGCGGCGGAGCGAGCCGCCGAGCGCGACGCCTGGCGCGCCGCGATCAGCCACCTCCGCGCAGGACCATGAAGCCGGCGCGCGGGAAGTGCACCACGATCTCGCCCAGCGCGGGGTCGATCCGGCGCACCGCGATCTCCTGCGCCGACGAGCGCACCAGCTCCCCCGCGACCGGATCGCGCCCGTAGTCGTCGGGCATGACCATCACCTTGTCGCCGGGCTTGAGCCCGTTCGGCTCGCCGGGGTCCGCGGCCGCTTCCGTCTCCGGCTTCGCGGCGCGCGCGACCTCGAGCGCCTCCGCGCGCTCCATCGGCACCATCTTCCCGTAGCCGATCGAGCGCACGCGCTCCTTCCACGCGGAAAGGCGCGGGTGCGCGGCGAGGACCTCGCCGGCCGGCGGGTAGTAGCTCGCGAGGAACCAGATCGGGTGGTAGCTGGTGAAGTCCGCGAGCCCCGGCGCCGCGCCGGTCAGGAACGCGCGCCCGTCGGCGAGCTGCGTGTCGAGCCAGTCGAGCTGCGCGCGCAGCGACTCCTTCAGCAGCGGCACGGCCGCCTTCATCGCGTTCGTGTCGAAGCGCTGGCCGGCGCCCATCAGCTTCGTGCGGTCCTCGATGAACTCCTTCGGGACCTGGTCGGCCATCTGGCCGAAGATCACGCCGACCGCCGCTTGGAACAGCACGCGATCGGACCAGAATGCGAACGCCCAGCTGGTCGCCTCGCTTCGGCCGGGGTGCACCGTCGGAGCCGGGTGACGGCGCTCGAGCTCGCGCACGATGCACTGCGAATCGCAGTAGACGTCGGCGCCGATCTGCATGACGGGGATCTTCCGGTACGCGCCCGTGAGCGGCAGGAGCTCGGGCTTGGGCATGATGCTCGGCTGCTCGACGGCGCGCCACGAAAGCCCCTTCAGGCCGAACGTGAGGCGGACCTTCTCGCTGAACGGAGACTGCGGGTAGTGGTGCAGGATGATCTCGTGCATGGCGGGATCATACGCGAGTCAGTGGGCGGCGATCCGGAGCTCCGCCAGCGGCAGCCTCGAGGTGCGCTGCAGGGCCACGAGCAGGGTGCCCGACACGAACACGAGCCCCACGAGCAGGCTCCACCAGATCCCCGCCAGGCCCAGACGGTCCGCCGCGCCGATCCAGGCGGCGAGCGGGAGCGCGAGCGCGTAGTAGCCGACCAGGTTCGCGACGGCCGGCACCCGCGTGCGCCCCGCGCCGCGCAGGATCCCGCCCGCGACCACCTGGACGCCGTCGAAGATCTGGAACGCGCCGCAGATGGGCAGGATCAGCGCGGCGAATGCCACCACCTCGACGTCCGCGGTGAACAGGCGCGGCAGCTCCCAGCGGAACAGGACGAAGACCGCGGCCGCGATCAGCATGACTGCGGCGCCCGAGCCGAGCGACACCGAGCCGGCGCGGCGCGCCCCCTCGAGGTCGCCGCGGCCCAGCAGGTTGCCCACGCGGATCGAGCCCGCCATTGCGATCCCGACCGGGACCTGGAACCAGAGCGCGATCATGTTCAACACGATCGTGTGTGCCGCGAGCGGCGCGACCCCGAGCCAGCCCGACATCACCGCGGCGAGCGACCAGGCGCTGCCCTCGAGCGACATCTGCAAGCCGAACGGGACGCCGATCCGCGCGATCTGCCAGAGCCCGCGCAGCTCGAACGAGCGCCGGTCCCAGCGCCGCCACGCGCCGGCGTGCAGCTCGGCGACGCGCACGTACGCGAGAAGGGCGACGAGCTGCCCGATCGCCATCGCGCAGGCCACGATCGCGGCCCCCGCCAGCTCGAGCCGCGGGAAGCCGAGCTCGCCGAAGATCAGCGCCCAGCCGAAGAGCGCGTTCAGGACGTTCATCCCCAGCGCGATCCACATCGCCGGCGCGACCAGGTTGCGGCCCGAGAGCCAGCTCCGGAGCGCGACCACCAGGAGGATGGCCGGGGCGCTGGGCGCGCGGATCGCGTTGTAGGTCTGCGCCAGGTCGGCGATCTCCGGGTCCTGACCGAGCGCGCGCAGCACGGGCCCGGTCAGACACCAGCCGACCACGACGGGCACGCTCGCGACCAGCGCTACGACCACGCCGCGCTGCAGCGCGAGCGCCGCGGCCGCCGGATCGCGATCGCCGTGCGCCTGCGAGACGATCGGGTCCATGCCGTTCACCACGCCGTTGGCGAGCGCGAGCATCGACCAGCCCCACATGTTCGCGAGCGCCGCCGCATCCAGCGCCTCGACGGACAGCCGCCCGAGCAACAGCGCGTCGACCACGCCGAGCATCATGAAACCGACCTGCGTGACGACCAGCGGTCAGGCGAGTCGCCAGAGGGCGCCGAGCTCGGCGCGAACTTCGCTCTTCGGGGCCATCCCTGGGGCGGGTCACTCTAGCGTGCGTGATAATCTCCGGACAATCGTGCGTGCGGGGAGTTGCGCAGTGCGCCCGGGCCTGGTTGCGCTTGCGCTCATGGCGTTGGGACTCGCGTCCGCATGCGGGCGCAGTGAGAGCACGGCTGTCGCGTCGCAGTCGAGCCCGACCGGTGCAGACCCCGCGGTGGATCCGCTCACGGGGGCCGCCGCCGAGCTCCCGCTTGCGCCCACGGGTCTTCCCGAGGACCTGCCGATTCCGGAAGGTTTGAAGGCGGTCTCGGTCACGTCCGAGGAGCCGGGCTCGACCATCGCCCTGTTCACGGGCGACCTCGAGCCCGACGACGTGGCGCGGAGCTTCGCCGAAGGCCTGCGCAAGAGCGGCTGGTCGATCGACGATTCGCGCACCGGCGCCGAGCTCGGCCTGCTCGCGCGCAAGAACCAGCGCGTCACGAGCGTCGTGGTCACGCGTCTGTCCGGCAAGCTCCATGTGGAGCTCGGAGTCTGGGCTCCGCCTAGGTGATCCGCCGGGTCGAGCGAGGGCCGCCCCCGAGCGAGGCCGCAAGCGCCGAAGGCGCGCGCAGCGAGCCGTAGGCGAGCGTAGTCAGCGAGACCGGTACTTGGAGTACGCGACCATCCGCGCCAGGGTGCGGATCGCGCGGTGGCCGGAGGGCGAGGTGACCCGGCCCGACTCGGCGACCCCGGCGGGGCCGGTGTTGCCGTAGCGCGCGCCGGTGTAGACCAGGTCGCTCGCGATCAGGATGGGCTTGCGGTGCTTTGCGCTCGCCTCGGCGGCGGCCAGCGCATAGCGGCGGTCCTGGCTCTCGTGGAAGCTGCCGATCCGCTCGAGGCCGTAGTCGGGCCAGAACGGACCGCTGCGGAACATCTGCGCCTGCGAGGCCTGGATCCCGATCCCGAGGTAGACGATCGCGTCGACGTCCGGGTGGCCGGCCATGAGCTCGAGCACCTCGGGGATCGTGTCGCGCGTCTCGCCGCCCGCGAGGTCGATCGGGTTGTTGCGGCTCCAGCGCGCCGGGACCATGCCGTCGATCGCCGTGCGCAGGTCGGCCGGCAGGGGGATCAGCTCGAGCCCGGCGTTCACGCAGGCGTCGGAGGTCAGCACGCCCCAGCCGCCGGCCACCGTGAAGATCAGGGTGCGCGGCCCGCGCGGGAGCGGCTGGGTCGCGAAGGCGGCGGCGGCCTCGTACGCCTCTTCGATCGTCTCGGTGCGGGTCACGCCCATCTGCCGGCAGATGCCCGCGAAGATCCGGTCGTCGGAGGCAAGCGCTCCGGTGTGACTGCTCGCGGCGCGCTTGCCCGCGCTGGTGACGCCGCCGCGCACGACCACGAGGGGCTTCTTCGCGGTGTGTGCGCGCGCGACCTCGGCGAAGCGGCGGCCGTTGCCCACGCCCTCGAGATAGGCGAGCGAGACGGCGGTCTCCGGGTCCTCGCCGTAGTACTCGAGGTAGTCGGCGAGCTCGAGCATCGCCGAGTTGCCGCACGAGATCGCCTTCGACATGCCCACGCCCGTGAGCGCGCCGTAGCTCATGAAGCTCGAAGCCAGGTTCCCGCTCTGCGAGACGACCGAGATCGGACCCGGCGGCGGGTAGGGCGCGACGATCTGCGCGCACATCGACACGCCGGTCGAAATCAGGCCCTGGCCGTTGGGCCCCGCGATCAGGATGCCGAGCTCGCGGCCGAGCGCGACCAGCCGCTTCTCCATCTCGGCGCCGTCGGCGGCCTCGCCGTAGCCGGCGCTCGCGACGAAGGCGGCGCGCACGCCGACCTTGGCGCACTCGCGCAGGAGCTCCTCGTTCACGGTGTTCGGCGTGCACAGGAACACCAGATCGGCGCGGCCGCGCGGGACCTCGGCGACACTCTTGTAGGTCGGCCGCCCGAACGACTCGACGCCCTCGCGGTTGATCGGGAAGAGCTCCCCCTTGTACCCGCACGCGATCAGGTTGTGGTACGCGACGGTCCCGAACTTGCCTGGGTGCTGCGACACGCCCGTGACGATCACGCCGCGCGGCTGGAACAGCGGGCGGAAGCGTTCGACCAGCGCGCTCACGGCGCGCCCTCGAGCTCGACGAGCGCGTCGATCACCACCGGCGTGGCGCCCGCGACGATCAGCGGGTTGATGTCGATCGAGCGCACGTCCGCCCGCTCGGCGCCGATCCGGCCCAGCGCCTCGAGCACGCGCGCGAGCGCCGTCCGGTCGACGGGGGGCTCGCCGCGGAACTCCCCGAGGATGCGTTTGTATTGCAGCGCGTCGATCAGGTCCTCGGCATCGCCGCGCGCGAGGGGTGCCACGGCGAACGCGACGTCGCCCAGCGCCTCCGCGAAGATGCCGCCCAGCCCGAGCATGACGCACGGCCCGAACTGCGGATCGCGAACGAGCCCCGCAATCACCTCGCGCCGCCCGTTCACCATCCGGCAGACGAGGACGCGCGCATCGCCGTCGTCGGGCCGGCGCGCGGCGAGCAGCGCCTCGGCCGCAGCTCGCACCGAGCCGGCGTCGTGAAGGCCCAGCCGCACCAGCCCGCGCTCGGTCTTGTGCGCGATCTTGCGCCCGCACAGCTTCAGCGCGACCGGGAAGCCGAGGTCGGTGGCGGCTTGCACCGCGGCGTCGGCACTCTCGACCAGGCGCTCGTCGGGGATCGCGATCCCGGCCTTCGCGAGGAGCTGCTTGGACTCGTGCTCAGAAAGAGTGTGGGACATCGGCGCGCGAGCATAACACCGGGACGGCGCTACCGGATGCGCCGCGTGGTCTCGGCGACCCGGCCCGCGAGGATCCGCGACAGGTTGCGAAACAGGACTGCAGCGATCCGGGGTGAGCGGCGCTCCAGCCGGCCCAGGCCGCGCTCGGTGATGCGCAGGAGCCGCGCGCGCTCGACCACGTCGAGCTGCGCCGAGTGCTTGCGCGTGTAGAAGCCGACCTCGCCGACCAGGTCGCCGCGCGCGAAGCGGCCTACGACCTGGGGCCCCGCGGGGGTATCGATCGAGGCCTCGAGCACGCCGTCGATCACCAGGAACATCTCGCGGCCCTCGTCGCCCGAGCGCAGCAGCGGCTGGCCGGCCGGGACGTTCCGCAGCGTGCCGTGCTGCGCGACGATCCGACACTCCGCGGTGGAGAGGTCTCGCAAGAGGGGGATCGAGCGCTGCGGCGCCTCGCCCAGGTCGAGTGAGAGCGTGTCCCAGAGGGTGACCACGTCGAGCTCGGCGCACAGCGCGGGCAGCAGCACGAACGCGCCGAGCCAGGCCACGCCGAGCGCCGCCGCCGCGGTCGCGCCCAGCCAGCGCAGATCGCCGAGGCCCGCCGTCGCGAGCGCCCCGAACGCGAGGCACAGCGCGAGTGCTGCGATCGTCACGGGCCGGCCGACCGCAGCGAGGGCGCGGCCGGTCGCGGCCTCCTCGTCGGCGAGCCGGCGCGCCTCGCTGGAGAAGCGCGCGAAGTAGTGGATGGTCGCGTTGAGCGCGAAGCCCAGCGCGATCGGCGGCACGACGCTGGTGGCGAGCGAGAGCGGCTGGTTCGCGGCGCCGAGGAAGCCGAAGCAGAACACGACCACCACGAGGCTCGGCGCGATCGCGCGCAGACCCGCGCGCGGCGAGAGGAACAGGAGCGACAGGATCACGTAGGCGACGCCGAGCGCGAGCACCAGGCTCTGGAGCTGCGCCGCGATCAGCCGGTCCGAGACGCGCTGGAAGGCGATCGCCTGGCCGGTGACGCGGCCGTGGAGTGGCTTGGGCAGCTTCGCCAGGCGCGTCTCGATCGCGCGCGTCAACGCGCGGATCTCGCCCGTCGACACGGCGGTCGTGCGCACGGCGAGGTTCGTGCGCTGCCAGCCCGCGTCGAGGAGGGCATTCTGCTCGTCGCCGCGCCCGAGCAGGAGCAGCTGTCGCGTCAGCGCCGGGTCCACGGGCAGCGGGGACAGGTCGCCGGCTTCGCCCTCCGCCGCGCGGTGGAGCAGGCCGATCCAATCGACGAGCGTGGTGGCTCCGCCGATCTCGGGCTGCGCCTCGAGCCACTGCTCGAGCTTGGCGATCTCGACGAGGTTCTCCGGCGCAGCGAACGCGCCGGGCTGACTCGCCTCGACCACCACGCGCAAGGTCGTGGCGCCGTCGAGCCGGCGGTTCAGCGCGTCGAAGTCGAGCCGGGTCGCGTCGTCGCGGGGAAGCGCGTGCGGAACGTCGGTCGAGATCTGCACCCGCGTGGCGGCGAAGAGCGACAGCCCGAAGAATACGATGAAGCCCCAGATCAGCATGCGGCGGTGGTTCAGGAGCGCGCGCGTGGTCGCGGCGGCGAAGCGCGAGAAGCGATCGGGCGGCGGCGCGGCTCCGCGCGCGAAGCCGGTGGGCCGGCCGAAGGCGAGCAGGAGCGCGGGAGTCACCGTGACCGCGGCGCCGAAGGCCACGAGGATCCCCATCAGCGCGAGCCAGGCGAACGCGCGCAGCGCGCCGACCGGAGTGACCGCCGCGGCCAGCAGGCTCGCCGCCGTGGTGAGCGCGCCGAGCAGCATCGGGAGGGCGATCCGGCGGAGCGCCCGCACCATGCTCTCGGCCGGCGCGCGCTCGGGCGCGGCGCGCAGCTCGTCGTAGTAGGCCGAGATCACGTGCACCGAGTAGACGAGCCCGAGGATCGCGAGCAAGAGCGGCACGGTCGCGGTCACGCCGTTCAGCGGCCGGTCGAGCGCGCCCAGGAGCGCGAACGTCCAGAGCTGCGCGAGCGCCACCGTGACCAGCGGCAGGAGCATCCCGCGCGCGGTGCCGAAGCCCACGGTCAACGCGGCGAACGCCAGCGCGAAGACGAGCGCGAGCCGCGCGCCGAGCGCCCCCGCGGTCGCTTCGGTCGAGGCGACCTTCAGGTGGGCCGCACCGCTCAGCCGCACCTCGACCCCGCGCGCCTCCTCGCGCGCCATCCGAGCGATCTCGCCGTCGTAGTCGCGCAGGAAGAACTCGCGGTCCGAGAAGTCCTCGAACTCCACGATCAGCGCGAGCAGCCGGCCGTCGCGCGACACGACGCGTCCGACCAGGAGCGGGTTCGCGAGCGCCTCGCGCCGGAGCGCCGCGCGCGCGCGGTCGTCGGCCGGCAGACGCGCGAGCAGCGGCTCGAGCCGCAGCTCGTCCTCGCCTGCGCCCGCGCGCGGCACCGCGACCGTGGCGAGCGAGCTCACGTGGTGAACCCCCGGCAGGGCGGCGATCCGCTGGCTGAGCCGCTGCAGCGAGGCGAGCGGCTCGGCGCGGAACACGTCGTCCGCGTGCAGACCGACGATCAGAGTCTCGTCGTTGCCGAAGATGCGGCGCGTGAACCGGTAGAAGTCACCGGCCTCGTCGTCGCGCGGGAACAGCCGGTTCGCCGACGGGTCGTAGCGCACGCGGAACCTGCCGGCGCCGAAGTCGTACACGCTCGGCAGCGTGGCCGCCGAGAGCAGCAGCGCGATCCCCAGCACGAGCCAGGGATGCGCTGCCATGAACCGAAGCCCACGGCCCATCAGCCTCGCTCGCGCGCTATTGGCCCGCGCGGGCCAGCGCTTCGGGCGTGAAGAACGAAGGGTCGACCTGCGGGGGCAGGTCGAACCTGTCGACCACTAGACGCGTCTGCGAGCCGTCCTTCGCGTCGTCGAGCTGGGCGCGGACGGCGACTGCGTACTTGCCGCTGACTTTCACGTCGTCGGGCCCGACCGTGTAGATCTTGCGCGGCCGCTCGCCCTTCTCGAACTTGGGATCGAAACTCTCCCGGCGCAGGGGCAGACAGTGCTCCTGCTCGATCGAAGTCACGATCCGCGAGTACTCCGACTCCGCGTCGGGCGCGGGCTTGGTCTGCACCACGTAGACGGGGCGGCCGTCGACACTCGCGTCGGCGAGCTTGCGAACCTCGCCGGGGAACACCACCCGCGCAGTGCGTGCGAAGTCCTCCAGCGTCAGGTTGGTGCCGAACAAATGAGCCTCGGCGCCGTGGTGCGCGTGCACGCGGGTCGGCTTGCCGACCGACTTCTTGTACTTCCACGCCTCGCCGATCGCCTCGCCGTCGCTGAACAGGTACGCCGAGACCTTGTCGGCGGGTACGCCGCGCCGGGCGATCACGACCCTGCGTACGCCCGGGTCGATCTGGAGGCTCCAGTACTCGAACTCGATCGTGCGCTCGGGGCCGTTCGCGCTCGCGCGGGTGATCAGCTTGGCGGACGCGTGGCCGGCCGGCGGGAGGTTGGCGAGCACGCAGTCGAGCACGTCCGCGATCGTGGCGGCGCGCGCCGGCGGCGCGATCGCGACCAGGGCGAGGACGAGATAGCCGGCGACCTGGGCGGCGCGTCTATGGGGCATGCCGCCTAGACTAGCGCGCTATTGGCCCGTACGGGTCAGCGCTTCGGGCGTGAACGTCTTTGGATCGAGGCTCGCCGGCAGATCGAACTTCTCGATCTCGATCCGGGTCTGCGAGCCGTCCTTCAGGTCGTCGAGCTGAGTGCGAACCGGGGTGAAGAACTTGCCGTCGGCGGCGACGCCGTCGGGCGCCACCGCGTAGATCTTGCGCGCGCGCTTGCCGCCCTCGAACTGATCGTCGTAGCCCTCGCGGCGCAAGACGGTGCAGCGCTCCTTGTCGATCGACGTCACCAGCCGCTCGTACTCGGACTTCGACGCGGGCGCGGGGTGCGTCTCGACCACGTACACCGCACGCCCGTCGATCGTCGCCTCGGGCAGCTGGCGCACCTGACCGGGGAACACGACGCGCGCCGTGCGCGCGTAGTCCTCGAGCGAGAAGTTCGTGCCGAAGAGGCGCGCCTCCTCACCGGTGAGCCGCACGCGCTCGGCCTGAGGCTGGCCCTTCACGTACTGCCAGCTCTCGCCGACTGCGTCGCCGTCCTGGAACAGGTAGGCCGCGACTTCGCCCTTCGCCGCGCCCTTCCGGGCGATCACGACCTTGCGGAGACCCTCCTCCGGCTGGAGCGCCCAGTATTCCCACTCGATCGTGCGCTCGGGCGCGTTGGCGCTCGGGCGAGTCACGAACCTGCCGGTCCTGTGCGCGGTCGGCGAGAGGTTGCCCACCGCGCAGTTCACGACCTCCTCGAGCGAGGCTGCCCGCGCGCCCTGGGCGAACGCGGCCACGAGGACGAGACAACCGGCGACCCGCGCGGCGCGCTTCTGCGTCATGCGTCTAGACTAGCCTTGGCGTCTCAGCCCGCGAGCGGGCGCACGAGCTCGCGCTCGGCGAGCTCGATCGCCGCGATCGCCTCGTCCGCGTTGCGTCCGCGGCCCAGCAGCACCAAGCGATCGACGCCCAGCGCCGCGTAGCCGTGGGCGGTGTCGCGGTCGATCCGCCCCGGCGGCGTCACGGTGATCTCGAGCCTGCCCAGCTTCGGGTCGCGGTCGAAGCGCTGCTCGGCCGCGCGCAGACCCTCGATCGCGCGGCGGGTCGCGTCGAGGTCGAGCGCGAAGCCGTACCAGCCGTTGCCGTAGCGCGCGGCGCGGCGCAGCCCGGACGGGCTCATCCCGCCGACCACCACCGGTGGGTGAGGCTTCTGGACGGGCCGCGGCTGCGCCTGGATCCCGCCGAACGCCACGTACTCGCCCTTGTACTCGGGCTTCTCTTGCGTCCACAGCGCGAGGATCGCCTCGATGTACTCGTCGGTGCGCCGGCCGCGGTCCGCGAACGGCGCGCCGAGCGCCTGGAATTCCGGCTTCAGGTAGCCCGCGCCGAGCCCGAAGATGAGCCGGCCCTTCGACAGCCGGTCGACGCTCGTGAGCTCCTTCGCGAGCACCACTGGGTTGCGCTGCGGCAGGATGATGATGCCCGTGCCGAGCCGGATCGTCGTCGTCTGGCCCGCGACGAAGGCGAGCGCGACGGCCGGATCGAGGAACGGCGCGTCCGGCGGCGCCGGCGAGGGCGGCGCCTGCGGGTCGGGCAGCACCACGTGCTCGGCCGTCCAGACCGACTCGAAGCCCGCCGCCTCGGCCGCGCGTGCGATCCGAACCGCAGCCTCCGGCTCCGAACACACTCCGGTGTTGATGCCGAAGAGTCCGAACTTCATGTCTGTCTCCCGGTCGCTCGGGCGAGCGCCGGCCGGATTCTACCCGCAATCGCGTCGACTTCGCGCGCAAACTCGCCGGCGTCCGCATACCGGTTGGAGTGGACGAGCCGGGTGGTCCCGAGCTCGGCGTAGGCGAGGGCCAGGTCGGCGGCCCGCGCGGCGTCGCCGAGCGGGAGCCGGGTCAGCACCGCCAGCTCGGGCGCGGGCTTGCCCGCGGCCGCGAACAGCTCGCGCAGCCGCGCCACGTGCGGCGCCAGGTCGGCCGGCTTCTGCCCGATCGGCATCCAGCCGTCGCCGAAGCGGGCGGCGCGCGCCAGAGCGTGCGGCGGCGCGCCGCCGATCAGGAAGGCCGGCCGCGCTGGCCGGGGCAGGAACAGGAACGGCTGGCCGTTCTGCTGCACAACGTCGCCCGCGAACGCGCGGACGAGGAAGTCGAGCACGGAATCGGTGTCGGCGCCGCGCCGCGAGCGCGGCACGCCGAGCGCGCGGAACTCGGGCTCCATCCAGCCAGCGCCGACACCGAGCGCGGTCAGCCGCCCGCCCGACAGCTCCTGCAGGGTCGCGATCGCTTTCGCGGTCGGCAGCGCCGGGCGATAGGGCAGGATCAACACCGCCGTGCCCAGCCCGATGCGCTCGGTCCGGGCGGCGAGCCAGGTCAGCGCGGCGAGCGGATCCAGGTAGCGGCCGCCGGAGCCCTCCGCGTCGTCGGGCGGGATCGCGATGTGGTCGGGGACGAAGAGCTCATCGAGCCCCGCGGCCTCGGCCGAGCGCGCGCACGCCTCGAGGGTCTCGCGCGTGGATTGCGGACCCATGGTCCGCACCGATATGCCCAGCTTCACAAGGCCGATTGTACGTCGTCGAAGAAGACCTGTAGTTCTCGCGGAGCGGCGTAGATCTCGGCGCCCGGCGACAAGGAAAGGGAGCGGACGCGCTCGGCGGGGACGTCGGCCTGGATCGCGGTGCCGGTCGCGGAGACGAGCTCGAGCTTCGCGCGCGGACCGAAGCTGTGGACGCGCCGCACCCGCGCGGCGAACGAGTGGCCCTCGAGCGGACCGAGGGAGATCTCGAGGTCGTCGGGGCGGAAGCCGACCGTCGCCTTGCGCCCGTCGACGGTGGTCGCGAGCCAGTTCGCTTCGCCGAGGAAGCCGAATACGAAGGGCGTGCTCGGCCGGCGGTAGACCTCGTCCGGCGTGCCGACCTGCTCGATGCGGCCTTCGTTCACCACCACGACCCGGTCGGCGAGCTCGAGCGCTTCCTCCTGGTCGTGGGTGACGAAGAGGCTCGTGATGCCGAGCTCGTCGTGCAGCTTGCGCAGCCAGCGGCGCAGCTCGCGGCGCACGCGCGCGTCGAGCGCGCCGAACGGCTCGTCGAGGAGCAGCACGCGCGGCTGCACCGCGAGCGCGCGCGCGAGCGCCACGCGCTGGCGCTGCCCACCCGAGAGCTGCGTGGGCATGCGCCGCGCGAGGCCTTCGAGCTGGACCAGGTCGAGCAGCTCGTGCACGCGCGCCTGGATCTGCGCCTCCTCCGGGCGGCGCGCGCGGTCCTGCACGCGCAGCCCGAAGGCGACGTTCTCGAACACGTTCATGTGTCGGAACAGCGCGTAGTGCTGGAACACGAAGCCGACCCGGCGGTCGCGGGCGCTGCGCGCGGTGGCGTCCTCGCCGTCGAACGAGACCGAGCCCGTGTCGGGATACTCGAGCCCGGCGATGAGCCGCAGCAAGGTCGTCTTGCCCGAGCCCGACGGGCCGAGCAGCGCCACGAGCTCGCCGGGCTCGACGTGCAGCGACACGTCGCGAAGCGCGGTGAAGTCGCCGAAGCGCTTCCAGATCTCGCGGACTTCGATGCTCATGGCTTCGTCTCCCGGCGGATCTGCCACTCGAGCACGCGCTTCGCGACCAGGGTCACGAGCGCGAGCAGCGCGAGCAGCGTGGCGACCGCGAACGCCGCGGCCGTCTGGTACTCGTTGTAGAGGATCTCGACGTGCAGCGGGATCGTGTTGGTGAGGCCGCGGATGTGCCCCGACACGACCGACACCGCGCCGAACTCGCCCATCGCGCGCGCGTTCAGGAGCACGATCCCGTAGAGCAGGCCGACCCGGATGTTCGGCAGGGTGACCCGGCGGAACATCTGCCAGCCGCTCGCGCCGAGCGAGATCGCGGCCTCCTCCTCCTCCGACCCCTGCTCCTCCATGAGCGGGATCAGCTCGCGGGCGACGAACGGGAAGGTGATGAAGGTGGTGGCGAGGATGATGCCGGGCACCGCGAAGATGACCTTGATCCCGTGCTCGATCAGCCACGGGCCGAACACGCCCTGCGCGCCGAACAGCAGCACGAAGATCAGCCCCGAGATCACCGGCGAGACCGCGAAGGGCAGATCGATCAGGCTGATCAACACGCTCTTGCCGGGGAAGTCGAAGCGGGTGATCGCCCAGGCCGCTGCGATGCCGAAGACGGCGTTCGCCGGGACCGAGATCGCGGCGACGAGCAAGGTGAGCCGGATCGCCGCGAGCGCGATCGGATCGGTGATCGCGGCCCAGTAGGTGTGCAGGCCGGCGGAGAGCGCCTGCGCGAACACGGCCACGAGCGGCAGCAGGAGGAACAGCGCGAGGAAGCCGAGCGCGATCGCGATCAGCGCGGCGCGCAAGAGCGGCGGGTCCTGGAGCGCGGCGCGCACGCGCGGCGCGGAAACCGAAGCGGCGGCGATCATGCGGCGCCCGCCATGCGCCGGCGCCCGAGCGCCTGCAGCCCGTTGATCCCGAGCAGGATCGCG
This sequence comes from uncultured delta proteobacterium, assembly GCA_963707945.1. Taxonomy (GTDB): domain Bacteria; phylum Myxococcota_A; class UBA9160; order SZUA-336; family SZUA-336; genus VGRW01. The sequence goes on along the minus strand of CAVPRM010000002.1, from coordinate 1,636,409 downwards.
AACGACGCGAGCAGCATCACGGCCGCGATCGCGGTGGCGCCCGCGTAGTTGTACTGCTCGAGCTCGGTCACGATCAGGAGCGGGACGATCTCGGTCTTCATCGGCATGTTGCCCGAGATGAAGACGACCGAGCCGTACTCGCCGAGCGACCGCGCGAACGCGAGCGCCGAGCCGGTCACGAGCGCGGGCCACACCGCCGGGAACAGGACGCGCCGGAAGATCTGCAGCCGCCCCGCGCCGAGGCTGGCCGCCGCCTCCTCGGCCTCGGCCTCGAGCTCCTCCAGCACCGGCTGAACGCTGCGAACCACGAACGGCAGCCCGATGAACGTGAGCGCGATCGCGACGCCGAGCGGTGTGTACGCCGCGAATATCCCGAGCGGCTCGAGCCAGCGGCCGAGCCAGCCGTTCTTCGCCAGCAGGGTCGTGAGCGTGATGCCGGCGACCGCGGTCGGCAGCGCGAAGGGCAGGTCGACCAGCGCGTCCACGATCTCGCGCCCCGGGAAGCGGTAGCGGACCAGCACCCACGCGACGATCAGGCCGAAGAAGCCGTTCACCAGCGCCGCGGCGAGCGACGCGCCGAAGCTGAGCTGGTAGGCGGCGAGCGCGCGCGGCGACGCGACCGCGGCGAAGAACTCCGCGAGCGACATCGAGGCGGTGCGGAAGAACAGCGCCGAGAGCGGGATCAGGACGAGCAGCGACAGGTAGAGGATCGAGAACCCGAGCGTGAGCCCGAAGCCCGGCAGCACATTCTTCTTGCGCGCGGTCGCCATCGACGGCCTAGCGCCCCGGCACGTAGATCTGATCGAACACGCCGCCGTCGGCGAAGAAGGTTGCTTGCGCGCTCTTCCAGCCGCCGAAGTCCCTGTCGATCGAGAGCAGCTCGAGCTTCGGGAAGCTCGCCGCGTACTTCGCGGCTGCGGCGGGGTCGGACGGCCGATAGAAGTTCTTCCCGATCAGGTCCTGCGCCTCGGGCGAGTAGAGGTACTTCAGGTACTCCTCGGCGAGCGCCGTGTTCCCGTGGCGGCGCGCAACCACATCGACCACCGCGACCGGCGGCTCGGCGAGGATGCTGATCGACGGCGCGACGAGCTCGAACTGGTCCTTGCCCAGCTGGTTCAGCGCGAGCAGCGCCTCGTTCTCCCAGGCGATGAGCACGTCGCCGATGCCGCGCTCGGCGAACGTCGTGGTCGAGCCGCGCGCGCCGGCGTCGAGCACTGGCGCGTTCTTGTAGATTGCCGCGACCAGCGCCTTGGTCTTCGCCTCGTCACCGCCGTACTTCTTGAGCCCGTAGCCCCATGCGGCCAGGAAGTTCCAGCGCGCGCCGCCGGAGGTCTTCGGATTGGGCGTGATCACCGCGACGCCCGTGCGCGCCAGGTCGTCCCAGTCCTTGATCTGCTTCGGGTTCCCCTTGCGGACCAGGAACACGATCGTCGACGTGTACGGGCAGCTGTTGTTGGGCAGCCGCGACTGCCAGGCGCGCGGCAGGAGCTGGCCGCGCTCGAAGAGCGCGTTCACGTCGCCGGCCAGTGCCAGGGTGACGACGTCCGCCTCGAGCCCGTCGATCACCGCGCGCGCCTGCTTGCCGGAGCCGCCGTGCGACTGGTTCACGGTGACGGCTTCCCGGTGCGTGTCCTGCCAGTGCTTCGCGAAGAGCTCGTTGTAGTGCTGGTAGAGCTCGCGCGTCGGGTCGTACGAGACGTTCAGGAGCGTCGCGTCGGCGAGGGCCGTGCTCGCCGCCAAGAGGGAGAGAGCGGCGGCGAGCACGGCGCGCTTCAGGAGAGACGCATTTTGGACGCGGGTCATGGCGGATCCCTTCAGTACGCGAGCTGGAGGCGGGTCAAGAGCGCGCCCTCGCTAGGAATGTTCGAGTTGCCGTCGGCGTTCGAGAACTCCGTGTGCTCGTAGTTCAGGACCACCTTGATGAAGCGGTTCAGGTACCAGTTCACCCCGAACGCCCACTCCTTCGTCGACTCGGGATAGAGCGCCGCGTTGATGAACGTGTTGTTCGTGAACAGGTCGCTGTCGAGCCGCAGCGTGCTGTAGCGGGCGGCGACCTCGAAGGCGCCGAAATCCCCCGCCGCGATGTTGAAGGGCCGGCTCGGGATCACGCCGCGCCATGAAGTGTTCTCGCCCGTAAGGACGCAGGCCGCCGCGATCTGCCACGAGCTGGCGCGCGCGCGCAGCGTGGTCGCCCCCTGCTGGAAGCCGGTCGAGTTGATGACGTACTCGCCCAGCATCGCGAAGGGTCCCCAGTACCAGTACGCCTGCGGCGAGTAGCGCGCGCGCTCGCCCTGCAAGGTGACGCCGGTCTGGAACGCGAACAGCGTCTGCCGGCCGATCGACTGGATCGTGGCGGGCGAGCCCTGCGGCCGGCCGTAGGTCGTCGCGAAGCCCACGCCCAGCCCTTGGAGCGCCTCGATCGACGTCTCCTGGAATGGGTGCACGAACAGGCGCGCGACGAAATCCTTGTCGTCGCCCACGTCCGAGTCGGTCGTCGTCGTATCGTTGTTGCCATTCAGGAAGGCGAGCTGGTACGAGATGAGCCCCTCGCGCACCCCGCCCTGCAGCATCACGCCGAGATCGCGGTTGGGCGCGAGCAGGGTCGGCAGCGCGCGCTCCACGAACCAGAGGTTGGTGGCGGACTCGAGCCGCTCGAGCCCGAACGGCGACTTGAACTTGCCGGCCTGCAGCTGCAGCTCGGGCGCGAAGCGCAGGTTCGCGTACGCGTCCTGCAGCACGAGCGTGCTGTTCGCGAAGTCCGGCATGATCCGGAAGTCGACGAAGCCCGCGAGCGTGCCCTCGACGATCGGGCGCACCCGCCGGAAGTAGAAGCTGTCGGGCAGGGTGGTCGTGTCCGAGTGGCTGAACCAGCGCGAGTCGAGCTGGGTGTAGCCGCGGATCTTCACCTGGTAGGCCGAGTCGGCGGACTTGATGAAGAAGCCGTCGGTCCCGGCGCCGACCACCGCGGGCGCCGGCTTGCCCGCCTGGGTCTCCGCGTCCACCTCGAGCTTGCGCTTCACGAGCTCGAGCTCCTGCTCGAGCTCCTCGACGCGCTGCTCGAGCGCCGCCTTGCTCGGGTCTTGTGATTGGGCGTCGGCGGCGGGCGCTGGCATCGAGCCCAGCGCCAGCGCCGCCAGCGCCGCTCCGATCGTCTTCCGCTCCAAATCTCTCCTCCCCACTCGCTGCGCGAGGCAGGCGGCCGTTGAGCAAGGGCCGTGCCGCCGAGGCGCTTCGCGCACTTGCCCGCCAGAAGACGGAGGAGCTATCGGATATCACGGAAATTACCCCAACCAATGGCAGTGAATCCGTGATATGGTCTAGAAAAAGGAAGACCGATGGAGCGCTTCGCCCCCCTGCTGCTCGACATCTGGCGCGAGATCGGCCGGCACATCGAGATCGGCGAGGCGGCGCAGCGCTGCGCGCCGGTGCTCGCGCGGCGGCTGCCGGTGGACCGGCTCCTGGTCCGTCGGCTCGATCTGGCTCACGGCTCGCTCGAGACCGTCGCGCCGGCCGCGGGTCGCGATCCGCTTGCGCCCGCCGCGCTCCAGGAGCTGGCGGCGTTCTGCCGGCGCGGCCGACCCGCGCGCGGCTCGCGCGCCAACCTGGTGAAGCGTTTCCCCGGATTGATCCCCGAGGAGGTCGATGGCGACATCCTCGTCGCGCCGCTCGCGCGCGACGGCGAGCCGACCGGCGCGCTGCTGCTCGTCGCGCGTCCGCCGAAGCGCTTCGAGCGCGAGCACGAGGAGGTCGCGCAGGCGCTGATCGAGCCATTCGCGGTTGCGCTCGAGAACGACCGGCGCATCGCCGAGCTCGACGGGCTCCGCCAGGCTGCGGAGGCCGACCGGCAGTCGCTGCTCACCCGTCTCGGCCGGCAGGACTTGAACGAGAACATCGTCGGCTCCGAGACGGGTCTGCGCGCGTCGATGGAGCGCATCGAGCTGGTCGCGACGTCCGACGTGCCGGTGCTGCTGCTCGGCGAGACGGGCTCCGGCAAGGAGGTCGCCGCGCGCGCGATCCACACCCGCTCGCCGCGCGCCGCCGCGCCGTTCCTGCGCGTGAACTGCGGCGCGATTCCCTCCGGACTGATCGACTCAGAGCTGTTCGGGCACGAGCGCGGCAGCTTCACCGGCGCGGCGCAGCAGCGGAAGGGTTGGTTCGAGCGCGCCGACGGCGGCACGCTCTTCCTCGACGAGATCGGCGAGCTGCCGCTCGCCGCACAGGTGCGGCTGCTCCGGATCCTGCAGGACGGCAGCTTCGAGCGGGTCGGCGGAACGCGCCCGCTCCACGCCGACGTGCGGATCGTCGCCGCGACCCACCGCGACCTGCACGCAATGGTGTCGGAGGGCACGTTCCGCGAGGACCTCTGGTACCGGCTGGCGGTGTTCGTGATCCACCTGCCGCCGCTGCGCGAGCGCCCCGAGGACATTGCGGCGCTGGCGACGCACTTCGCGCTGCGCGCCGCGACCCGCTTCGGCCTGCCGGCGCTGGTTCCGACCCGCGACGACGTCAGCCTCCTCGCCGGCTACGGATGGCCGGGGAACATCCGAGAGCTCGGCGCGGTGATGGACCGCGCGGTCCTGCTGGGGCAGGGGCGAGCCCTCGAGGTCGCGAAGGCGCTCGGGCCCGCGGGCGCCGGCGCCGCGCCGGCCGCGCCGCGCGAGTCGGTCGTTGCGCGCCCCGCGGACGCCGAGCCCGTCGCCGCGAGCGCAGCACTCGACGCCGCGATGGCGCGTCACATCGAGTCTGCCCTCGCGCGCACGTTCGGGCGCGTCGAGGGACCGTTCGGCGCCGCGCGTCAGCTCCAGGTGAACCCGCACACGCTGCGCGCGCGCATGCGCAAGCTCGGCATCGACTGGCGCCGCTTCCGCGCGCGCTGACGCTGGCACCAAAAGTGCAGAGCGTCGGCGCATCATGCGCACCATCCGAAACTGGCTCGCCTGGCTCGTGCATGGGATCGAGGCGCCCCTTCCGGCGCCTCATCCACACTTGATCGGGCTCCCGATCGACGAGGGCTAGACCACATGTCACTCGAGCTTCCCGCCACCGAAGCCCTGCTCCAGTACCTGGCACCCACGAGCGCGAAGCCGCGCACGTTCACCTTCATCCCGCCCGAGGGCGCGCCGCCGCGCAATCGCACCGAGCCCCACCGCGTCGCGATCCGCGACGCGCGCAAGCGGATCGATGCCGCGCAGCTCGACGTCGAGGGATTCGCGCTCGTGCCGCACGCGAGCGCCGTGCGTGACTTCTTCGACGACGCGGAAGTGCGGCGCGTGTACTACCCCGAGGTCGAGGCGCTGCTGCGCGCCGCAACCGGCGCAGCGAAGGTCGTGATCTTCGACCACACGCTGCGCTCGGGCTCCGCGGAGCGGCGCGCGCAGGGCGGCGTGCGCGAGCCGGTGCGGTACGTGCACAACGACTACACGGCGCTCTCGGGTCCCCAGCGCGTCCGCGATCTGCTCCCCGCGGACGAAGCGAGAGAGCGGCTCGCGCGCCGCCACGCCATCGTCAACGTCTGGCGCCCGCTGCGCGAGCCCGTGCGCGCGACGCCGCTCGCTCTCTGCGACGCGCGCTCGATCCGGCCGGGCGATCTCATCGCGACCGACCTCGTGTACCCGGACCGGGTCGGCGAGGTGTACTCGGTCGGCTACAACCCCGCGCACCGCTGGTTCTTCTATCCGGGCGTGGGCCCCGACGAAGCGATCCTGATCAAGACCTACGACTCGCTCGAGGACGGCACCGCGCGCTACAGCGCGCACAGCGCCTTCGAGCATCCCGACACGCCCGCCGATGCGCCGCCGCGCGAGAGCATCGAGGTGCGGGCGCTGGTGTTCTTTTGACGGGAGCCGAAGCAGCGCCGAAGGACGAGGGCGCCGAGCTCGCGCGGCTGATCGGCGAGAACCTGCGCCGGCTGCGCACGCGCCGGCGCTGGTCGCTCGACCGCTTCGCGGAGGTCGCGGGCGTGGGCCGGGCGGCGCTCAGCGACCTGGAGCACGGGCGCGGCACACCCACCATCGCGGTCGTTTGGCGGGTGGCGCTCGCGCTCGAGGTGCCGTTTGCGGCGCTGACCTCGAGCTTTCGCCTGCCCGGCACCAGCGTGCTGCGCGCCGAGCGCGCGAAGATCCTGCGCTCGCGCGACGGACACTTCAGCTCCCGCGCCCTGTTCCCACCCGACGCGGAGCGCCGGGTCGAGTTCTACGAGCTGCGCCTCGCCCCGAGGAGCGTCGAGGAGTCCGAGGCGCACCCGCCGGGCACGCTCGAGAACCTGGTCGTGACCGAGGGTGCCCTCGAGGTCAGCTTCGCTCAGCGCACCCACCGGCTCGGCACCGGCGACGCGATCCAGTTCGAGGCCGACCTGCCGCACGTCTACGCCAATCCAGGCCCGGTGGAGACGCGCATGTACCTGGTGATGACCTATGCCGATGAGGGGGAAGCCGAGCGCGGCGCTTTGACAAGGCGGAACCCGCTGACGTAGCTTGCCTGTGGGCCCTCGAAGGGAAGACGACATGGACTGGACGAAGCCTTCGTTCGAAGAGATCAACATGAGCGCCGAGATCGGCGCGTACCAGGGCGACGACGACGGGCGCGACAACGAGCCCACCGTCGGCGAGTCCGCCTCCGACCGCGAGGCGTAGACCGGCCCGAATCCGGTGCAGCTCCGGGTCCTAGGGTCCGCCGCGGGCGGCGGCTTCCCACAATGGAACTGCGGCTGCGCCAATTGCAGCGGGGTGCGCGCGGGAACGCTGCGCGCCCGGCCGCGCACCCAGGAATGCGTCGCCATCTCGGCCGACGGCCGGCGCTGGGTGCTGCTGAACGCTTCGCCCGAGATCCGGGCCCAGCTCGAGAGCTTCCCGGCGCTGTGGCCGCGCGCCCCGCGGCACTCGCCGGTGGCGGCGGTGGCGCTGACCAACGGCGACCTCGACCACACGCTCGGCCTGCTCTCGCTGCGCGAGTCCTACCCGATCTCGGTGTACGCGACCGCGGCCGTGCGCGACGGCTTCCGCGAGGGCAACGCGCTCTACCGCACGCTCGAGCGCTTCCCCGGCCAAGTGAGTTGGAGCGCGCTCGAGCTCGGGCGCGAGGCCGCGCTCGCCGACACCGGCCTCCTCGCGACCGCGTTCCCCATTCCGGGCAAGCTCCCGATCCACCTCGAGGCCGCGCGCGCGCCCTCGCCCGAGGACAACGTGGCCCTGCGCATCCGCGACCCGCGCAGCGGCGGCGTGCTCGCGTACCTGCCGGCGGTCGCCGGGGCATCGAGCGGGGTCCATGATGCGCTCCAGGGAGCGGGCGCCGTGTTCTTCGACGGGACGTTCTGGAGCAGCGACGAGCTGATCGCGGCGAAGCTCGGCACGCGCCGCGCCGAGGACATGGCGCACTGGCCGGTCGGCGGCGCGAGCGGAAGCCTCGCGTTCCTCGAGAAGCTCCCGGGCCGGCGGATCCTGATCCACCTGAACAACACCAACCCGCTGCTGCGCGAGGACGGCGCGGAGTGCGACGCCGCGCGCGCGGCCGGGGTCGAGATCGCGCACGACGGGATGGAGCTCGCGCTGTGAGCGCAGCGGCGGCCTTGGGGCGTGAGGCATTCGTCGAGCGGCTGCGCGCCGAGGGCGGCAGCCGCTACCACGACGCCCACCCGTTTCACGAGCGCATGCACGCGGGCACCTTGCGCCGCGACGAGCTGCAGGCGTGGGTCGCGAATCGCTACTACTACCAGACGCGCATCCCGATCAAGGACGCGCTGATCCTCGCCAAGTCAGAGGACCCGGCGTTCCGGCGCATGTGGATCCACCGGCTGAAGGACCACGACGGCGAGCGCGAAGGCGAGGGCGGCCTCGCGCAGTGGCTCGCGCTCGCGCGCGCGGTCGGGCTCGATCCCGCCGACGTCGCGGCGTGCCGGCCGGTGCTGCCGGGGGTGCGCTTCGCGTGCGACGGCTACGTGGCGCTCGTGCGCGAGAGTCCGCTCGTCGTGGCGGTGGCTTCGTCGCTCACCGAGTTCTTCGCGCCGGATCTCATGTCGAAGCGGATCGCGGCCTGGGAGAAGCACTACCCGTGGGTCGCCGCGGCGGGGCTCGAGTACTTCAAGAACCGGGTCACGCGGGCGCGCGACGACTCGCGCGAGGCGATCGACTTCGTGACCGCGCACGCGAGCTCGGCCGAGCTGCAGGACGCCTGCGTGGCGGCGCTTGTGCGCAAGACCGAGGTGCTCTGGCACCTGCTCGACTGCGTGCAGGCGGCGACCTCGTGATCTCGCTCGACGCGCGCCCGAAGCTCGCGCCGAAGGTGCGGCTGCGGGTGGATCGGAAGTCCGGCCAGACGCTCCTGCTCTACCCCGAGAAGGGTCTCGCGCTGAACCCGACCGCAGCGGAGATCTGCGGACTGTGCAACGGCGAGCTCGCCGTGCGCGAGATGATCGAGACGCTCGCGGCGCGCCACGGGCGGAGCGACGCCCTGGCGGACGAGGTGCACGCGTTCCTGCAGGAGCTCGTGGATCGCAACCTGCTGCGCGGGATCGAGCCGTGAGCGAACCGGCGCCGCGCCCGTACACGCTGGTCGCGGAGCTCACCTACCGCTGCCCGCTGCGCTGCCTGTACTGCTCGAACCCGGTCGAGCTCGCGAAGCCCGGCCGCGAGCTCGACACCGCGACGTGGCAGCGCGTGCTGCGCGAGGCGGAGGCGCTCGGCGTAGTGCAGGTGAATCTCTCCGGCGGCGAGCCGCTCCTGCGCGACGACCTCGAGGAGATCGTCGCGGAGGCGCGCGCCTGCGAGCTCTACTCGAACCTGATCACGAGCGGCGTGCCGCTCGAGCGCGCGCGGCTCGCGGAGCTGCGCGCGCGCGGGCTCGACGCAGTGCAGGTCTCTTTCCAGGACGACCGGCCCGATCCGGCCCGGCGGATCGCCGGGGTCGACGAGCTCGAGCAGAAGCTGCGCGTCGCGGGCTGGGTGCGCGAGCTGGGCCTGCCGCTCACGGTGAACGTCGTCCTGCAGCGCGCGAACCTCGGGCGGGTCGAGGACTTCGTCGCGCTCGCGGAGCGGCTCGGCGCGGAGCGGCTCGAGCTCGCCAACACGACCTATCTCGGCTGGGCGCTCGTGAACCGCGACGCGCTCCTGCCGACCCGCGCGCAGATCGACCGCGCCCGCGCCGTCGCGCAGGCCGCGAGCGAACGGCTGCACGGGAAGATGGAGATCCTCTTCGTCCTGCCCGACTACCACACCGATCTGCCGCGCGCGTGCATGGGCGGCTGGGCGAGCCGGCACCTGGTCGTGGCCCCCGACGGCGTCGCACTTCCGTGTCACCAGGCGCGGGCGATCGCGGGGCTCGAGTTCGCGAGCGTGCGCGAGCAGTCGCTCGACGACCTCTGGCACCGCTCGCCGGGCTTCCAGGCGTTCCGCGGCGAGGCCTGGATGCAGGAGCCGTGTCGCAGCTGCGCGCGCCGCGGCCGCGACTTCGGCGGCTGCCGCTGCCAGGCGTTCGCGCTCACCGGTGACGCCGCGGCGACCGATCCCGCCTGCCACCTCTCGCCGCACCACCCCCTCGTGCGCGAGGCGCGCCGACACGCGGAAGCGTCGCCGGAGCCGGAGCTCGTCTACCGGCGCGCGCCGCGCGCGCGGCCGTGAAGAAGCGCCGGCGCATGGACGTGAACCTGTGGATCCTGCTCGGGCTCACCGGCGCAGCTTTCTCCGTCGCCTGGTACCGGGGCGGGGCCGAGCTGTCCGCGCAGGGCGCCGTCTCCGGCTTCCGGCTGTTCCAGGGCGTGTGGCTCGAGCTCGCGCTCGGGTTCCTGCTGGCGGGGCTCTTCGACGTGCTCGTCCCCCAGGAGACGATGGTGCGCTGGCTCGGACGGGAGCACGGCGCGCGCGGGATCCTGGTCGCCTGGGTCGTGGGCCTCCTGATCCCCGGCGGGCCCTACGTGCTGTTCCCGGTCGTGGCGAGCCTGTTCGCCAAGGGCGTATCGGCGGGTGCGCTGATCACGCTCATCACCGCCAAGACGCTGATCAGCCCGGTGAGGGTGCTCGCGTACGAAGCGCCGCTCGTCGGCTGGCCGCTCGCGCTCGCGCGACTCATTCCTGCGCTGTTCCTGCCGCCGCTCGCGGGCGTCGTCGGTGCCTGGCTGTTCCAGCTGCTAAGATCGCGCCCATGATCATCGTGATGAAGGCCGACGTTCGGCCCGAAGTCGCCGGAGGTCCGCCAGGTCATCCGCATGGCGGAGCGCTATCCCGGACGTGCACGCCGAGGTGCGCAAGATCCAGGGCGCGACGCGCGTCGCTGACCGAGATCTACCTGCTCGGGCCCGACCGCGAGCATCTCCGCCGGAGCCGTTCGAGGAGTTCGCCGGCGGTCGAGAAGGTGATCCGCATCCGCGAGCGCTACCGCACGATCGGCCGCCACGAGGGCCAGGCCGAGGCGCTCGGCTTCGAGTACAACGGCGTCCACTTCAGTCAGGACACGCTTCCACGTCTGTTCCCCGGCGCTGTGCGCGGTCGACACGCGCGAGAACGTCGAGCCGATGTTCGCGCGCGCTGCAGCGCGGCCGGCATCTCAGACCACGCGCGCCGGCGCGTACAAGCCGCGCACCAGCCCGTACGACTTCCAGGGCCACGGCAAGGCGTGCCTGCCCTGCGTCGTTCGAGCTGGCGGGCAAGTACGGCATCCGCGTGATCGCGATGGAGGTCACGCACGAGGCGCACATCGACGAGATCCGCGAGCGCGCTCGCGCGCGGCGGGCCAGCCGACCGGCGTGATGCTGCAGATCGGCACGCGCAACGCGCAGAACTTCGAGCTGCTCAAGGCGGTCGGCCAGCAGCAGCGAGTTCCCGGTGCTGTTCAAGCGCGGCATGGGCATCACGCTCGACGAGTCGCTCAACGCCTGCGAGTACGTCGCCAGCGAGCGGCAACCACCGGATCGTCTTCTGCCTGCGCGGCATGAAGACGCAACCTCGGCGACCCGCACCGCAACTTCGTCGACTTCGCGCACGTGCCGGTGGTGCAAGCGGCTGACGCGCCTGCCGGTGTGCATCGACCCCTCGCACTCGGTCGGCAAGCAAGGCCGTCGCGCCCGACGGCCTGCTCGACATCCACCACGTGACCGCGCAGGGCATCATCGCCGGCGCCAACATGGTGCTCGTCGACTTCCACCCGCAGCCCGGAGCAGGCGCTCTGCGACGGCCCGCAGGCGCTGCTGCTCGAGCGAGCTCGAGCACTTCGTGCGCGACGCGCAGCTGGTGCGCGACGCGTACCTGCAGCGGCTCAAGCTGAGCGCCGAGCTCCGGCCCGAACGGCGCTGATCAGACCGAGCAGGGCGACACCGACCAGCGTCGCGCTCCCGGGCTCCGGCACCACCGCGCGCAGCGTCGAGAAGTCCTGAACGTTGGCGCCGCTGTTCCAGCGGTTAGGCGCGCCGAATGTCGACGAGGTGCCGTCCTGGAAGTTCGAGGTCGGCGTGATCGCGGCCGACGGATCGGCCTCGAGCTTCCAGACCTCGCGGTTGTTGATGGCGCTCAGCGGCTGTACACCCTCGCCGGCGGGGCCGAACAGGACGGCCGAGAGGGCGTCGAGCACCGTGATCTGCGTGTCGTCGTTCGAGACCGAGAAGTTGCTGGCCGTGATGAAGAGACCGGGCGCGGTGTTGGATGCCTGCACGTTGATCCACCAGTCGCCGGCGAGCGGCGCGTAGCTCGGGTCGTCCGGAACGTCCTCGGCCACTGTGATGATGGTGCCGCTGCGCAGGTCGCTCCAGAGAGAGCTCTGCGTGAAGTTGAGCACCGTCGTGGTGCGGCCCGCGCCGATGCCCTCGGCGATCGACAGCGAGTTCCCGCGCAGGTCGAGGTGGTCCTGGATCACGACCAGCTCCAGCCAGTCGCCCCCGTTGCCGAGCACCCGGCCGAAGTACGGATCGGCCGCGGCCCCGCCGTCGGCATCCGCGGCCGCGGTGCCCCCGTTCAGGTACTGCGCGGCCGCCACTCCGTTGTACTCGTTCACCAGGATGGCCGCCGCGCGCGCCCCGAGGGCGGGACACAAGAGGGCCAGAGCCGCTGCCAGCAGGATCCGCTTCCGCATGCGGTGATTCTACAACGAAGCGGAGTCGGCCCGGACGGAAATGGCGACCCAGCGGGGCCGCACTTCGGGCTCGCCGTCGCCGCAGGCGCCGATCCCGACGAAGGTCCGCCGCACGCAGGTCACCTGGAAGCGACTCGACCCGACGGCGACCGAGACCGGGGTCCCGTCGCCGGCCGACGCCTCCGTGTCCGGTCCCCTCGCGAGCGCCGCGGCTTCGGCGACCTGATCCAGCTCCGAGCGCCCGCTCTGTCCGCGGTAGCAGGGCAGGTACACCCGGTCGTGTCGGAGGGCCTCGAGCAAGGGCGCCGCGTGCTCCGCCGTGGCCCGGCCGTAGAGCCGGCCCGAGGGCAGCACCAGGCAGTTCGGCGCGAGCCGGTGGCCCCCGAGATGACTCGCCTCGGCCACCTCGATCGAGCCGCGGAGAGCGCCGAGGAGCGAGCGGCCGAGCTTCCCGCAGCAGCGGTCGTGGCGGCCGTCGGTGCAGACCAGGACGAGCGGCGCGCGCAGCGGCTCGCCGGGAGCGCCGCCCGCGAGGAAGGCCTCGATCGCCGCGGCGGCCGCCGCGGCCGGGACTTCGCGAACGTGCGCGCTGCGCTTGTTCGCGAAGTCCGCGCAGACGACCTCGACCCGATCGGTGCCCGTCGCGCCCTCGCGCTGCATGAGGCGGAGCTGCAGCCGCTGCCCCGCGGCCCGGGCCGCCTTCTCGAGGCCCGCGAGCGACGCGGGCAGACCCTCCGAGAGCGCGACCTTGTCTGCATGCCAGAGCGCCTTGGGCCACGAGACCGCCGCGAACAGCGGCGCCTCGGACGCCGAACCCGCGAGCGGCTCGCCCGCGAGTGAGCTCGCTTCGCTGCACGTCGTCTCGGACACCTCGAGCATTCCGCCCGAGCTTGCCGGTCGTGTATAACGGGCGCAACCACTCGAAGGGGGAACCCAGATGCCCAGCAAGGCGGAGGTTGCGCTCGAGCGCTTCCAGAAGCAGATCGGCAAAGTCGACGGACCCGGCGCGCCGCACAAGGTCGAGCAGAAGCAGATCAACCTGTTCGCGGACGCGACCGGCGACCACCAGTTCATCCACGTCGATCCCGAGCGCGCGGCCAAGCTCTCGCCGTACAAGGTGACGATCGCGCACGGCTTCCTGACCTTGTCGCTCCTGCCGTTCCTGCAGAGCTCGATCCCGCCCGCCGACCCGGAGGCGTACCAGGGCCTGGTCATGGGCGTGAACTACGGGCTCGACAAGGTGCGCTTCCCGGCGCCGGTGAAGGTGGACTCGAGCGTGCGCGCGACGCGCGAGCTGGTCGAGGCGACGCTGGTCGCGCCGAACACGCTGCAGCTGAAGCAGAAGGTGACGGTGGAGATCGTCGGCGAGCCGAAGCCAGGCTGCGTCGCGGAGTTCCTGACGCGGCTGATCTACAGCTAGGCCGGCGTTGCCGGGGGTCCTGCGCCGGGGCACGCGCCTCGGGAAGTACCGTCTCGAGCGCCAGCTCGGGAAGGGCGCGTTCTCGGAGGTGTTCGCCGCGCGCGACACGGTCGAGGGTCGCCGGGTCGCGCTGAAGGTCGCCTTCGACTGGGTCGTGCGCGAGTTCGGGCGCGACGCGATGGAGGTCGAGGCGCGCATCGCGGGGAGCCTCTCGCATCCCAACGTCGTCGCGCTCCGCAACGCGGACTGGATCGACGGCCGCTTCGTGATGGCGTGCGACCTGGCCCGCGTGCACGTGTACGACTACCCGCGCGCGTGGCGCTCGGGCGCGGTGGCGCTGCGCATCGTGCGCGACGTCGCCGCCGGGCTCGCTCACGCGCACCAGCGCCGGCTCATGCACCGCGACGTGAAGCCCGAGAACGTGCTCGTCTTCGCCGACGGACACGCGGCCATCACCGACTTCGGCGTGTCGCGCTTCATGCGCGCCGAGTCGCGCAGCTACACCGAGGCGGGAACGATGGGCTACATGGCCCCGGAGCAGGCGTACGGGAAGCCGACCCTGGCCTCCGACGTGTTCTCGCTGGGGCTGATCGCGTACGAGCTCCTCACCGGGAAGCTCCTCGCCTGGCCCTTCACCTGGCCGCCCGAGCGCTACGACCGCTTCCGCGCCAAGGTGCCCGAGCCGCTGCGGCCCGTGCTGCAGAAGGCGTGCGCGTTCGACCCCGCCGAGCGCTACCACTCGGCGGTCGAGCTCAGCGCAGCGCTCGAGTCGGCGACGAGGCGGGCCGAGGCCGAGCACGCGCCGGCGCCGCGGCGGCGGCGCAAGCGGCTCGCCGGTCCGACGCCTACACCGTTCGCGGTCGGCATGGAGATCTTCAAACGCCGCCACGGCCGCGCGCTCGGCCTGCGTTACCGCTGCCACCGGTGCAACGGCCCCATCGCCGAGGCGATGAGCGTGTGCCCCTGGTGCGGCAGCGCCGAGAACTCGTTCAAGGAGATCACGAGCGCGCCGCTGATCTGCGGCCACTGCGAGCGCGGCGTCCTGCCGGAGTGGACCGCCTGCCCGTGGTGTCACGCGGGCCGCTTCAAGGGCAACGGCCGGCCGCCGCGGCCGGATCGGCAGGCGGTCCGGCGCTGCGCGCGGCGCGGCTGCCCGGGCCAGCTCCGGCCCTTCATGCGCTACTGCCCGGTGTGCAAGCGGAAGCCGGGAAGGCCGTGGAGCCACGCCGACCTGCCCGAGCGCTGCCCGCGCTGCCGCTGGCCGACCTCGAAGACCTTCTTTCGCTTCTGCGCCTTCTGCGGCCGGCGCCAGCGAGAGAATAGTTGACAACGTTTATTTATCAGTGGTAATCATTCGGCCGATGGCGCGACCCGCCCTTCGGCCCGATGAGATCGAGAGCTTCCGCGCACGCCTGTGCGAGGCCGCGATGCAGATGTTCGCGGACGAGGGCTACGACGCGGTCACCCTGCGCGCGCTGGCCGAGAAGCTCGAGTGCAGCCACGCACTGCCGTATCGCTACTTCGCCGACAAGCGCGAGATCTTCGCCGCCGTCTGCGCGCTCGGCTTCGAGCGCTTCGCCGACGCGCTCGAGCGCGCGGCAGCCGGGATCGCGGATCCCGAGGAGCGCCTGCGCGTGCTCGGCCGCGCCTACTTCGAGTTCGCGCTGAGCGAGCCGCACGCCTACCGGATCATGTTCGAGCTGCGCGAGCCCGCAAGCGCCGACTTCCCGCAGTACAAGGTCAAGGAGATCCGCTCCTGGCAGGCGCTGCTGCAGGCGGTGGAGCTGGCGGTGCAGGCGGGCGTCCTCGCCGGCGAGCCCGATCTGGTCGCGCACCAGTTCTGGGCGGGCCTACATGGACTGGTGTCGCTGCACCTGGCCGGGAAGCTCGGCCTCGGCCGCAGCGCGGAAGAGCTGCTCGAGCCCCACTTCGAAGCGATGCTCGACGGGCACCGCCCTCGGGCGCGGACCAAAACCCCCATGCGAAGGAGCGTGCGATGACTCTCGACGCGAACTGGCCGCAGCACCCCAACCTGCAGGGCGCCTTCGCCCCGTATCTCGCCGAGGACGAGACCACGCCGCTCGAAGTGGTCGGCGAGATCTCGCGCGAGCTCCACGGCACCCTGTACCGGAACGGCCCGAACCCGCAGTTCCCGCCGCGCGGCGGGATGGCGTACCACTGGTTCGACGGCGACGGGATGATCCACGCGATCTCGCTCGCCGACGGACGCGCGCAGTACAAGAACCGCTGGGTGCGCACGCGCCGCTTCGAGCTCGAGCGCAAGGCAGGCCGGGCGCTGTTCGGCGGGCTCACCTCGATGGCCCTGAGCGATCCGGCGGCGATGCGGGCGCTCGAAGCGCAGGGCCTGTCCCCCTACGAGCAGATCCAGCTCGCCGCCGACGCGGGCAACACCAACATCGTCTGGCACGCGCAGAAGCTCCTTGCGCTGCTCGAGATCGCGAACCCGACCGAGCTCGACCCGCGCACGCTCGCCACCCGCGGCCCTTGCGACTTCGACGGCAAGCTCGCCGGCGGCATGACCGCGCACCCGAAGGTCGATCCCGAGACGGGCGAGCTGCTCGGATTCGTCTACTCCGCGGTCGCGCCGTACCTGCGCTACCACGTGATCGACCGCGAGGGCCGGCTCACGCGCACGGAGCCGATCGACGTTCCGGTCGGCGCGATGATGCACGACTTCATCGCGACCCGAGAGCACGTGATCTTCCCCTGGTTCCCGATGAGCTTCCGCGAGGAGAACCTGCACTCGAACGCGGTGTGGCACTGGGAGCCCGAGCTGGGCACGCGCATCGGTGTCATGCCGCGCGACGGCGGCAACCGCGACGTGATCTGGTTCGAGCTCGACACCTGCTTCGTCTACCACTTCATGAACGCGCACAGCGACGGCCAGCGCGTGATCGTGGAGGGCGTGCGCTACCCACACGTGGGCCTGTTCCCGGTGGCCAAGCCGGGCGAGCCCGAGCCGCCGCCGGCGCCGGGGCTCATGACCCGCTTCACGCTCGACCTGGCGAGCCGCACCTGCAAGATCGAGCAGCTCGACGACGTGCAGTGCGAGTTCCCACGCCTCGACGAGCGCCGCGCGGGGCTGTCCTACCGCCACGGCTTCGCGCCCGGCACGCTGCCGCGCGATGAGGGGACCGTGCCCTTCAACGCGATCCTGCACTACGACCTCGCGAAGGGGACGCGCCGCGTGCACGAGCTCGCGCCCGCCTCGACCGCGAGCGAGGCCGTGTTCGTCCCGCGCGGGCCGGGCGCGGCGGAAGGCGAGGGCTTCCTCCTCTTCCCGGTGTACCGCTGGGCCGAGGACCGCAGCGACGTGGTGATCCTCGACGCGCAGAACGTCGAGCGCGCGCCGCTCGCCACGATCCGCCTGCCGCACCGCCTGCCGCTCGGCTTCCACGGGAACTACGTCCCCGGGGTCACGCTGTCGTGACGATCTCGATGCACTCCGCGAGCGTTCCCATCTTCGTGCGCATGCTCTCCAACATGCTGGTGTGGCTCGACAGGGCCGAGGCCCACGCGGCGGCGAAGAAGTTCGATGCGAAGAACTTTCTCGGTCAGCGGCTGACGCCGGACATGCTGCCGTTCACGGCGCAGATCCAGATCGCGACCGACGGCGTCAAGGGCTGTCTGTCGCGCCTCTCGGGGACCGAGGCGCCGAAGTGGCCGGACACGGAGGCGTCGTTCGACGAGCTGCGCGCGCGCATCCGCAAGGCGATCGAATACGCGCAGTCGATTCCGGCGGCGGCGATCGACGGCTCGGAGGCTCGCGAGATCAACGTGCCGATGGGCCCGGGTCGGACCGTGCCGTTCAAGGGCGAGGCCTTCCTGAAGCACTTCTCGCTGCCGAATTTCTTCTTCCACACCACGATGACCTACGCGCTGCTTCGCGCGGGCGGCGTCGAGCTCGGCAAGATGGATTTTCTCGGCGCCACGTAAGCAGACTCGTCGCATGGCGGAGAAGCTCGGCGACGTCGCAATCCGGGTCCTGTTCGAGAACGAGCGCGTCAAGGTCTGGGAGATGGACCTCGCGCCTGGTGAGTCGTCCGACTTATTCCCGTGAAGCCCGGTCAGGTCTACTTCGTCGAGCCCGGCAGCGTGGAGACTGCGGTCGACCGCAGCCAGAGCCGCTTCCGCTAGTTCTTGATCGAGCTCAAGCCCATCCTCAGCGACTGACTGACGACGCCACGCGATCGGCGTATGCCTGGAACTGGCTCAGGTTCGCTCCCGTGAGCTGGACCGGGAGGCCCGGGTTGTGGGTGGGATCGATCTGTTCCCCGTCAACCAACACCTCGAAGTAGAGGTGGGGCCCGGTGGCCATCCCGGACGCCCCGACGTAGCCGATGATCTGGCCGCGTCGCACCCGGCTTCCGGGCTGGAGATGGCGGGCGAAGCGAGACAGGTGCGCGTAGGTGGTCTCCAGGCGGCGCGAATGGCGCAGCCGGATCTGACGGCCGGAGTTCCCGCGCCAGCCTATCGACGCGATCGTCCCGGCCGCTGCCGCGCGCACGGGCGTTCCCAGCGCCGCGCCGAAGTCGACGCCGCGGTGGAACTTCGCCACGCCGAGGACCGGGTGGATGCGCCAGCCCCAGGGCGAGGTGATCGCGGTGTTCGGAACCGGGTCTTCGAGGTGCAGCGGGACGAGCCCGCGACCAGTCGGCGCCACGAAGGCGACCTCGCCGCCGCGCAAGGCGTAGCGATACACGCGGTGCTCCGTGCCGCTGCTGTGGAGCGAGGCGTAGCGGAGGCGCGCAGAGTCTGCAGCGCCCCGGCCCTCCGTCGCCTCGTACACCACGCTGAAGCGACTGTCGGGCCCCGGCTCGGCTGGTAGATCGGGATCGGCCGCGAATGCGGCCAGCGCTTCCTCGCTGACGGTCTTCGGCAGTCCGGCCGCCGCTAGCGCCTCGCGCAAGCTGCCGGCGGCGCTCCCGGAGCGTTCATGCACGAGCGACGCGCGCTGCCTCTTCGCGCCGGGCGTCGCGGCGAATCTCCCGTCGCTATCGGCCGTGATCGTGAGGTCCTGGTGCCGGCCGGTTGCGAGACGAAGCGAGCGCAGCCGCCGCGCGCCGCCTCCGTCCTCGAGCTCGAGCTGCACGCGATCTCCCGCGCGGATCTCGCGCGGGTCGAACAGGTCCTCGAGGGCGGCGCAGATAGTCGCAGCGCTCTGGCGTTCGACTCCCGCGCGGAGCAGGGCGCTGAACAGCGTGCCGCCGCGTTCGATCGTGAGAGTCACTCTGTCTGGCTGACTCGGAGTCTGGCCGGCTGCAAACAGTGGAGCCGCGAGGAGTCCAGCGAGCACTGAGCGGATCAGAAGCGACATGCCACACCCCCCCGTCAGCGATCGAACCGCAAGATGCGCGCGCTGTTCGCGACTACCGCGAGAACCGCGAGGCTCTGCGCCAGCGCGCCGCCGAGCGGCGTCAGGGCGCCCAGCGCCGCCAGGCCGAGCAGCAGCGCGGCGAAGCCGAACGCCATCCACACGTTCTGGCCGATCACCTCGCGCGTGATGTCGGCCAGCCGGACCAGCCGCGGCAGTCGAGCGAGGTCGGCCCCGAGGAGCGCGACGTCCGCGCCCCCGAGCGCCACCTCGTTGATCTCGGCGCCGATCGCGACCCCGACGTCCGCGCCGGCGAGCGCGAGCGCGTCGTTCACGCCATCGCCGACCATCATCACGGTGCGCCCGGCCGCCTGCTCCGCGCGCACGACCTCGAGCTTCTGCTCGGGCAGCACCTCGGCGATCACGTGATCCATCCCCAGGGCCTTGCCGACGTCGGCCGCCGTCTGCGCCCTGTCGCCGGTCAGCAGCACCAGCCGGTCGATGCCGAGTTCGCGCATCGCTTCGAGCGCCTCGCGCGCTTCCGCGCGCGGTCGGTCCTGGAGCACCAGGCGGCCGAGGCAGCGCCGGCCGAGTGCGACCCACACGCCGAGCGCGTCCTCGCCGCCGGCATCGGCGGGCGCTGCGCCGATCTCCTCGAGCAGCGCGCGCCGCCCCAGCGCGGCCTGCTCGCTGCCGATCCGCGCGACCACGCCGAGGCCCGGCCGCTCCTGGAGGTCGTCGGGAGGCTCGACCGCCACGTCCCGCGCCCGCGCCTCGGCGACGACCGCGCGCGAGACGGGATGCAGCGAGCCGAAGCCGCAGCTCGCGGCCACCGCGAGCAGCTGTTGCTGCGAGACTCCGCTCGCGGGCAGGATCTCCACCACCGCGGGAGAACCGACGGTGACCGTCCCGGTCTTGTCGAGGACCAGGGTGTCCACCTCGGAGGAGCGCTCGAGGAAGTCGGTGCTCTTGATCAGGATGCGCAGGCGGGTGGCGATGGTCATCGCCGCGATCATCGCGGCTGGCCCTGCCACGACCAGCGCGGTCGGCGTCGCGACGACCAGCATCGCGATCGCGCGCGACAGATCCTGGCTGAAGAACAGCGTGGTCGCGGCCAGAGTCAGCACCAGTGGCAGCCAGACGCCTACCCGGCTCTCGAACAGCCGGAGCACCGGCACGGACGCGCGCTCGACGTCGGCGAGCAGGCTCACCACCCGACCGAGCACGGTGTCGCGCCCGGCGCCGCGCACGCGCACGCGGAGCAGACCGTCGAGCGCGAGCGTGCCCGCGAAGACGGGGCTGCCCGGTCCCACGTCCTCGTGGAGTGACTCGCCGGTGACCGCCGATTGGTCCACCGCAGCCGAGCCGGTGAGCACGGTCCCGTCGACGGGGATGCGCTCGCCGGGGCGCACCAGAATCGTGTCCCCGGGCACCAGGCTCGCCGGGTCGACGAGCTCCTCGACGCCGTCGCGCCAGCGGGTCGCCTGCCGTGCTGCGAGCGCGCGAATGCCGTCGATGGCGGCGCGCGCCCCCAGCGAGCTGCGCTCCTCGAACAGTCGGCCGACCTCCAGGAACATGGGCACCAGCGTCGCCGTCGCGAAGTCGCCGCGCGCCGCCGAGGCCAACACGGCGATTGCGACGAGCTGGTCGGTCGCTCCGCGTGTCTTGCCCGTGAGGACGCCGCCGACGCCGGAGACCACGATCGGAGTGCCGACCACCAGCGCCGCCAGACCGCGCAGCAGCTCCCCGATCTGCCACTGACTCGGCTCCAGGCGCACGAGCAAGGTCCCGAGCGCGAGCAGCCCCAGCCCCACCAGGCCGGCGCCGAGCCGTGCGCTGATGCGCCGCCGCTCCTCGCCGGACAGTGTGGCGGGGAAGTCCGCGCCCGCCGAGCCCGCGCCCTCGAGTGCCGCCGCGCTCAATCGTCGCCTCCCGGCGCGGGGGCGCTCCAGTCGGTGGGCGGAGGCGCCGGCGTCGCCGACGGCGCCTGACCGGCGAGGTCCGGCGCGATCTGGACGCGCAGCGCTTGATAGCGTTTGCCGTCGGGCGGCGGAATCCAGCGCACGGGGCCGGCGCGGCCGACGGCGCTCTCGATGGCGTCGCGGTAGAGCTGCTCTCGCACCAGGGCCGGATTGGCGCGGTACTGGCGCTCGAGCAGCGCGAACGCGGCGCCATCTCCGCGCGCGCGTGCGATCTCCGCGGCCGCGTCGGCCTTCGCGCCCTCGACCGCCCGATCGGCCGTCGCGTGCGCGCCCGGAACGACCGAGAGCGCGAACGCCTGCGCGTCCTTGCGGGCGGTCTCGGCGCCGATGTACGCCGTCTGCACGGCATTGAAGTCCTCGAGCAGCGCGATCGGCGGCGAGAGACTCGTCAGCTCCAGAGCCACCAGCTCGAGCCCCGCGTGCGCCGCGTCGAGGCCCGCCTGGACGCGCTCGGTCACGGTCCTCGTCAGATCCTTGCGCTCCTCGGCGAGCACGCGGTCGACGCCGATCTCTCCCACCGAGCGAACCAGCGCGGCGCTGACCTCGGTGCGCAGGATCTGCTCGGGATCCGGGCCGTAGAACGCCCACTCCGCGGGGTCGCGCACGCGATAGCGCGCGATCATTCCCACGTGCACGATGTTCTGGTCGCCGGTGAGCGCGTAGCCGACGAGCACCGGGTCGAGCGACGTGTCGCCGCTCAAGCCCGGCGCGGGCACGGCCAGCGTGATGACGCTCTGCTGCTGGACGAACTTCGTGCGCACGCGCACGACCTCGTCGATCGGGCGCGGAAACGCGAACAACAGCCCGGCGCCGTGCTCCTGCTCCGCCGGCGTGTCGCCTACCAGGCGCCCCCAGCGCTCGACGACGGCGACCTCGTCGGAGCGGATCACGGTGATTCCGGAGAGCGCGTAGAGCAGCGCCAGCGCAGCGATCCACCAGTGCATTCGCCGCCAGGCGGCGTCGAGCACGCGCGTGAGCGGCGCCGCCAGCCGCGCGAGCTCCGAGGGAAGCCCCAGTCGCCTCATTTCTGGCCGTCGCTCTGCAAGAAGGAGAACGGCGCGACGTCGGTGCGCAGGATCAGCGTGCTCTGCGCGGTGATGAGCTTGTCGAGCGAGTCGAGCGAGCGGATGAAGCGGTACAGCTCCGGGTCGGCGCGGTGCGCATCGGCGTACGTCTTGGCGACCTCGGCAGCCGACTCGCCGCGGATGCGCGCGACCTGCTCGGCGCCCTCGGCGCGGATCTTCGCAGCTTCGAGCTCCGCCTCCGAGCGGATCCGCGCCGCCTCGCGCGCGCCCTCGGCCTTGAACTTCGCTGCGTACTGGTGGCGCTCCGCGCGCATCTGCTCGAACACCGCGGACACGTTCTCCTCAGGAAGGGCGATCCGCTCCAGGCGGATCTGCTCGATCGCGACGCCGTAGCTCGCCCGGGCCACGCCCGCCGTGTCCGCCAGCAGCTCGGCTTCGATCCCTTCGACCTGCAGGTCGGCGGGATTCGTGGATACGAGCGCCGACAGGTCGTGCTCGCCGAGGGTCGCGATCGCGGCGTTGGTGACCAGGCCGTCGAGCTTCTCCTCGACCTTGCTCTGGTCGCCGATCGCTTGCGTGACGGTCAAGACGTCCTCGATGCGCCAGACCACGAACGTGCGGACGATGACGTTCTTCTTGTCGCGCGTGAGCATCTCGGTGTGGCCGCCCTCGTACACGTGCCGGCGCAGGTCGAGCCAGGAGACCTGGTCGATCGGCCACGGCAGCTTCCAGTGCAGGCCCGCCTGGGTGTCCGCCCGCAGCGGCCGGCCGAAGCGGGTCACGAGCACCGCCTGACCCTCGCGCACGACCAGCGCCGTAGCATAGAACGCGATCGCGAACAGCGCGGCCGTGCCGACCACGATCCGCAGCCAGCGCTGAGCGCTCAGTTCATCAGCCAAAGCTCACCTCCATCGCGCTGGATGCGCTCGTCGATCACCGTGAAGCGTCGCCCGGACAGTGCGCCCTCGAGAGTCTCCAGGCGGCGCCGGAAGCGGAACTCGTCCGGAGCGGCACGAAAAGCGGCGTCGAGGCCGCGGAAGCCCAAGGCGTGCCCGGTCGCCTGCGCGAGCGCGTCGATGCCCTGGGCGCGCGCCGCGCTCTCCGCGCCCAGGACCTCGGCTTCGGCGGCCGGCAACGTCTCGTTGCGGTAGGCCTGGGCATCGACCGCCGCGGTGGTCTTGCCCAGCTCGGCGGACACGACTGCCTGATAGTCGGGCGCGACCATCACCGGCGGGTGCATGCCGCCGATGGTGAAGGCCGTGACCTCGACGCCGAGCCCGAGCGCGTCGGCATCGGCTTGCACCATGCTGCGCATCTGCGCAGTCAGCACCGCGACGTTCTCCGAGAGCGTCTCCGTGAGCGTTCGGTTCACGGTGGACTTCATCACCGCGCGATACGCGATCGCGCGCAGCGCATCGAGCGGGCTCGCGCTGCCGTAGCGCCATGCGAACGGGTCTCGGATTCGGAACTGCACCGCCGCGTCGATCGCGATCAGGTCGCGGCCGTTGCCCAGGAGCAGCGTGTACTCCGACGCCGCGTGCTGGCGCGCCCACAGGACGTTCTCGGGCCCGTGCTCTTCTTCGCCCTCGTGACCGATGTTGAGCTGTTGAACCTGCCGCACCGGAACCCGGAAGACCTCCTCGATCGGCCAGGGCCAGTGCAGGTGGAGTCCGGGCTTGAGCGGCGTCCTGCCCAGCGGGACGCCGAGACGCTCGGCGAGCCCCTGCTCGTCGACACCGACGACGGTCAGCGCGCTCGACAGCCAGCCGACCGCGACCAGGCCGACGACGAGCGGCGCCGCGCTGCGCCGGACCACCGTGAGCGCCCAGGTCGAGCGCAGATCGATGCCGAGCTGGCGCTGCGCGGCGTCGAGCGCACTGCTCAGCGGATCCGCGCGGCTGCCCAGCGCCGAGAACACCGAGAGCTCGACCGGGAAGCGCGGCGTGCCCGGTCCCGGCGCGATCCGGGTCGCCGCGAGCTCGAGCGCCGCGAACGCGAGCACGAGTGACACGCCGAGATGCAGCGCGCGAACGCCGCCGAGCCAGCCGAGCCAGGCGAACGCGAGCGCGACGGCCGCTGCGACGAGAGACCAGGCCGAGACGCGGCTGGCGCAGGCGAGGCCGGCCGCCTCGGGAAGCTCGCCGGGATCGGCCCCGGCGAAGAAGCTCGCGGCGCTCCCGGCGAGCCAGGCCACCGCCAGACAGAGCGCGGCGACGCCGGACGCGGCCAGCGGCTGCAGGTGCAGCGCCGGCCTCGCGAACAGATTGAGCGCGAGCGCGAACAGCACCGCTCCCGCGCTCACCCGCTTGCACCAGTCCAGCCGGTTCGCGGCAAGTGCGCCGTCGCTGTCGCCGTCGGCTTCTCCGCTCCGGGCCGCGCGCGCGAGCGCGACCCCGACCAGCAGACCCGTCGACAAGCCGAGCGCGATCGCGGCGTCGACCGCGGCTGGATTCCGGACGGCGACGCCGGCTGCGAAGATCACCAGCGCGGAGAGCGCCGACGCTGCCAGCACCACGAGCAGAGCCGCGCGCTGCGGGTCGCCCGCAGGACGGCCGCGGATGTGTGCAGTGTTGGACACGAGTGCCTCCACCAGGACGCCGGCGCCAACGCCGGCGCCGGGGCTGCGCAGCGCAAGGCGATGCGCTTTGCTCGAGCACGGGAAGAGCCGACGGCGCGGAAGGCACCGGGGCTCGGGGCTACGCGCGGCTCAGCTCGCGGGAGGCGCGCGCGAGCGGTGACCTGGGAGAGGCGGACACTCGGCGCTGCGGGCGGCGAACGTCGGCGCCGCCTCGATCGTCTCCGCGGGCGGCCGCGGGTCGCCGGCGGGGGCCACCGCAAACCCGCGCGCCCCCGAAGCGGCGGCGCACAAGCTGCAATCCGCCGAAGCGTAAGACGCGCGGTGGCGGTCGTGAGAAGCCTCGAGGTGTACGGCCGCGAGAGCCAGGCGGCCCGCGATCGCGGCGATCGTGACGAGAATCACCAAGCGGCGGTCGAGACTTCGAAGCTTCATCCGCGCGCGAGAGGATACATGATCCTGCATAGGCGCTAGTTCCGGGCGGAGTATTCGAAGCCGCCCGGGAACGGCAGGATCACCGCACCGGATCCCTCTCGGCCTTCGCGGCAACTATCCGGCAACTAGGTGAACGACGTAGACTCAGAGCCATGGAGAAGAAGCTCGGCGACGTCGCGAGTCGGGTCCTGTTCGAGAACGAGCGCGTGAAGGTCTGGGAGATGGACCTCGCCCCCGGCGAGTCGTCCGACTTCCACGAGCACACGCTGCCCTACGTGCTGTGCGTCGTGGAGGGCGACACCGTCGACGCGGACTTCCCCAACGGGAAGTCGATCAAGATCCCGGTGAAGCCCGGCCAGGTCTACTTCGTCGAGCCCGGGAACAAGGAGACGGCCGTGAACCGGAGCCAGACCCGCTTCCGCGAGTTCTTGATCGAGCTGAAGCGCT
Organism: uncultured delta proteobacterium; assembly: GCA_963707945.1. Taxonomy (GTDB): domain Bacteria; phylum Myxococcota_A; class UBA9160; order SZUA-336; family SZUA-336; genus VGRW01. The sequence goes on along the minus strand of CAVPRM010000002.1, from coordinate 1,611,139 downwards.
AGGAAGTCCGAACCGAGTACTCGAACCCGCTCGGGAACGGCAAGGTCACCGACTGGAAGCCGTTCTTGCCAGACTGCACGTAGTCGAGGTAGGGCGCCAGCGCGCGCTTGAACGTTCGCACGTTGTCGGCCAGCACGACGGCGCCCGGCCGCAGCTTCGGCGCGAGCAGCTCGAGCATCTGCAGGTACAGGTCCTTCCAGCCGTCGAGCAGGACGAGGTCGACCGGCGCGGGCACGTCGCGCAAGGTCTGGAGCGCGTCGCCCAGCCGCACCTCGGCGCAGCCGGCGAGGCCCGCCTGCTCCAGGTGCTCGAGTGCCTTGGCGCGCTTGTTGGGCTCGAGCTCCGAGCCGATCACGCGGCCCATGCCGTTGTCGCGCGCCGCCGCGGCGGCGTAGATCGTCGAGATCCCGAACGACGTGCCGAACTCCACGATGCGCTTCGCGTCGAGCGCGCGCGCGGTGAGATACAGGAGCTTCCCCTGCGGCGGCGACAGGGGGATGTACACGTCCTTGAAGCGGCGGCTCATCTCGCTCGCGGGAAGGTTCTTGCCGAGCACCGCGCCGAGGAAGGTGGGCAGGCGTCCCAGAATGCGGAACGTGTCGCCTGCCGCGGCCGCGTGCAGGCGCTCGAGCGTGCTCTTCACCCTGGGATCGTCGAGCGAGCTCGGTGTCGGTGCGACGGAAAGCGCGCGTTCCATCCTGCGGACCTCCTGCAGCGCGCCGAGTGTACGCTACACGGGATAGAATCGGCTCACTGGAGGTCGCCATGTCCGAGCGCAAGAACCCGCGCAGCTGGAAGATCACCGAAGGTCACGACCGCGCGCCGAACCGCGCGATGATGCGCGCCGTCGGCTTCGCCGACGCGGACTTCGGCAAGCCGATCGTCGGGGTCGCGCACAGCGACAGCAACATCACGCCGTGCAACCTCGGGCTTGCCGAGCTCGCCGTCGCCGCGGCCGACGCGATCCACGCCGCGGGCGGCATGCCGCAGACGTACGGCACCATCACGATCTCCGACGGCATCTCGATGGGCACCGAGGGCATGAAGTGCTCGCTGCGTGTCGCGCGAGGTGATCGCCGACTCGATCGAGACCGTCTCGCGCGGCCAGATGCACGACGGCGTGATCGCGATCGGCGGCTGCGACAAGAACATGCCGGGCGCGCTGATCGCGCTCGCACGGCTCGACATCCCCGCGATCTTCGTCTACGGCGGCACGATCAAGGCCGGGCCGCTACGCCGGCAACGACCTGACCGTCGTCTCGGTCTTCGAGGCGGTCGGCGCGCACGGCGCGGGCAAGATGAACGACACCGACTTCGTGCAGATCGAGCGCTGCGCGATCCCGGGCAAGGGCTCGTGCGGCGGCATGTACACCGCGAACACCATGTCGAGCGCGATCGAGGCGCTCGGCATGAGCCTGCCCGGGAGCTCGACGATGGCCGCGGTCGACGCCGAGAAGCGCGACAGCGCCGCGGCGAGCGGGCGCGCGCTGCTCGAGCTCGTCGCGCGCGACCTGACCCCGAAGAAGATCATGACCCGCAAGGCGTTCGAGAACGCGATCGCGGTCGTGATGGCGGTCGGCGGCTCCACCAACGCGGTGCTGCACCTGCTCGCGATCGCCCACGCCATGCAGGTGCCGCTCGCGCTCGACGACTTCGAGAAGATCCGCGCGAAGCGTGCCGGTGCTCGCCGACCTCAAGCCGAGCGGGAAGTACGTCGCGACCGACCTGCACAAGGTCGGCGGCATTCCGCTCGTCATGAAGATGCTGCTCGAGCACGGACTGATCCACGGCGACTGTCTCACCGTGACGGGCAAGACGATGGCCGAGAACCTGGCGGCGATGCCGAGCGCGCCGCCCTCGGGTCAGGACGTGGTGCGCCCCTGGAACAATCCGGTGTACGCCGAGGGCCATCTCGCGATCCTGCGCGGCAACCTCGCGCCCGAGGGCGCGGTCGCGAAGATCAGCGGCATCCAGCTCCACGAGATCACCGGGCCCGCGCGCGTGTTCGAGTCCGAGGAGCAGTGCATGGCCGCGATCATGGCCGACGGGATCCGGCCCGGCGACGTGCTCGTCATTCGCTACGAGGGGCCGAAGGGCGGACCCGGCATGCGCGAGATGCTCTCGCCGACCTCGGCGCTGATCGGGAAGGGCCTGGGCAACTCCGTCGGACTGCTCACCGACGGCCGCTTCTCCGGCGGCACCTACGGCATGGTCGTCGGCCACGTAGCGCCCGAGGCGTTCGTCGGCGGACCGATCGCGCTGGTGCGCGAAGGCGACTCGATCACGATCGACTCGAAGAAGCGCTTGCTGCAGCTCAACGTCTCCGACTCCGAGCTCGAGACCCGCCGGCGCGCCTGGAAGGCGCCGGCGCCGCACTACACGCCGCGGCGTGCTCGCGAAGTACGCGAAGCTCGTGTCGAGCGCGTCGCTGGGCGCGGTGACGGACCGCGAAACGTGAGCTGGATCGCGGTCGCCGCGCTGCTCGGCACGCTCTCGGTGATCGCGGGCGCGTTCGGCGCGCACGGCCTGCGCGACTCGCTGACACCGGAGCGGCTCGGCTCGTGGCAGACCGGCGCCCACTACGCGCTCGTCCACAGCGGCGTGATCCTCGCGCTCGCGCTCTACGGATCCGCGACCGGCCGCTCGATCGCGCTGCCGGCGTGGCTGTTCAGCGCGGGGGTCGTGCTCTTCTCCGGCTCGATCTTCGGCCTGGTGCTGTGGGAGCTGCGCGCGCTGGGTCCGGTGACGCCGCTCGGCGGGCTGTGCCTGATCGCGGGCTGGGCGTCGCTGCTCTGGCTGGCGCGGGGCGCGGGCGCCTCGTGAGCGATCGGTACGAGCCCTCGCCGTACGCGCCGCCGGCGAGCAGACTCTCGGATCCGCCCCTCGATCCGTCGGAGATGGGTGCGTCGCGCGGCCAGCGCTTTCTGAATCTGATCGTGGATTCCATCGCGCTCAGCGTCATCGGCGGTCTGCGCGGGATCGTCAGCCCGGGCGAGAGCCTTGCCCATGCGATCGTCGCGAGCACGCTCACCTCGCTCGCCTACCATGCCCTGCTCGAGGGCTTCTACGGCCGCACGCTCGGCAAGTTCGTCACGGGCACGCGGGTCGTGTCCGCCGACGGAAGCCGGGCGAGCTGGGGACAGATCATCGGGCGTTCGTTCGCGCGCTTCATCCCCTTCGAGCCGTTCTCGTTCTTCGGCCGTCCGCCGCCGGTGGGCTGGCACGACTCGCTGTCGGGAACGCGCGTGGTCCGGGTGGGCTGAGCGGGACCCGCTTCAGGTCGACCGCTCGACGTGCGGGGCGGTGTCGAACACCAGCGTGGCGCGATCCGCCGTGGTGTAGGCCGGCCAGGGCTCCGTGAGCGGCGCGCGCGGATCGCCGTTGCGTGCGAACGCCGTCCACGCGTCGCGCATGCGCCGCCCGACGGGCTTCGCGTCGGCGACGTCGTCGAAGAAGCGGCCGAGCGGCGCGATCCGGCGCGTCCCGAAGATCAGCGGCAGCTCGAGCCCGTGAAACGCTCCGGTGTCACCTTGTGCTGAGGAGCCGGCCAGGTCGAAGCGGTACAGGAACGTGGGCGCGCCGCGCGCGGCGTGCGCTGCGGCCAGGCGGCGCGCGGGCTCGGCGTAGCGCAGCTCGGTCGCGGCGCGGTGGAAGAGGGCGCTCGGGCTCGCGCCCGGCTCGAGCGCGCGCGCGAGCGCGAGGCCGTCCTCGGCCGCGACGTGCGCGATGCCCAGCGCTTCGAGCCGCGCCGGAAGCTCCGCGGGCTGGAGCGCCGCGAACGACGGATCGACGAGCTCGTGGATGCGCGTCTCGTCGCGCGCGGTGCCGGCAATGAGCGGCACGCCCGCGAGCTCGCGGCGCGCCGCTGCCTCGAGCGGGGCGACCGGCAGGAGCTCGCCGTCGACCTGCGGCCGGAAGCCGCCCGCGCGCGCCTGCGCGGCCAGGATCGCCGCGACCGGGAGCCCGGCGAGCTTCGCGTCGTCCGCGCTCCCGATCTCGAGCGCGCGCCGGAACGCGAACCGCCGCGCCTCCGCGCGCTCGCGCGTGTCGACGTCGAACGACGCGCTCGACACGATCGCGCGCTGGAACAGACCCCGCGCGCGCGGCATCGCGAGCAGACACGCGACCGCGGTCGCGCCCGCGCCGTGGCCGAACACGGTGATCTGGCCGGGGTCGCCGCCGAACGCGTCGATCTCGTCGCGCACCCACTCGAGCCCCGCGCACAGGTCGAGCAGCCCCAGGTTCGCCGCGTAGAAGCCGAGCGCCCCGAGCCGGTAGGAGAGCGACACCACGACCAGGTCGCCGCCGCGCGCGAGCCGGCGCCCGCGCGCGCACGTCTCGCTGGCCGAGCCCTCGGCGAAGCCGCCGCCGTGCACGTAGACCAGCACCGGGCGCGGCACGCCGTCGAAGCCCGCCGTCCAGAGGTCGAGCGAGAGGCAGTCCTCGCTCTGCTCCGCCGCACGCTCGCCCCACAGCGCGCCGAAGCGCGAAAAATTCTGCGGTGCCGCGGGCGCCGGCTCGCCGCAGTCGCGCAGCGCCGGCCACGGCTCGGCCGGCGCCGGCGCCCGAAGCCGCAGCGCGCCGATCGGCGCCCGCGCGAACGGCACGCCGCGAAACGCGGTGACGCCGCGGTCGAGCCGTCCGCGAACTCGGCCAGCGCGCGTGTCGACGACTAGCGGCAAGAGCCCATCTCTCCTGGGTCTCAGCGTATCACTTCGCTTCCCGCGCAGCGTTGCGCCGCTAGAATTCCGCGCGCATGCGCAAGTCACCGGCAGCGAAACCCGCGCGCGCGGAGCTCCTGCTGCGCGGGCTGCCCTGGCTCGCGTGTCTCTTCGGGGTGTGGCCGCTGCTGCGCGGAGGCTTCCCCAACGGCCACGACGTGCTCTACGAGCTGGTGCGGATCAGCGAGTACCGCGAGGCGTTCGCGGCCGGGCAGTGGCCACCGTTCTGGAGCGAGCACCTCTACGCGGGCTACGGCTCGCCGGTGTTCCTCTTCTACGCGCCGCTGTTCTCGGCCGCGGCGTCGCTCGCGGCGTCGCTCGCGGGCTCGGTGGAGGGCGGCGCGACCTGGCTCCTGGTCGCGATCTCGGTCGTCTCGGTTCCGCTCGCGCGCGGCTTCCTGGCCGCGCTGCTCGAGGCCACGGGGCTGCCGGACTCGGCCGCCGCGCGGCTCGGGACCGTCTTCTTCGTCGTCCACCCGTACCTGCTCGGCGACAAGCTGGTGCGCAACGCCGACGCCGAGTTCATGGGCCTGTGCCTGACGCCGCTCGCGCTGCACGGCGTGGCGATCGCCGCGCGCGATCCGCGCCGCGGCGCAGCACTCGTCTCGGCCGGGCTCGCGCTGGTGGTGCTCGCGCACAACCTGACGGCGCTGGTCGCGGTGGCGTTCGTGCTCGGGCTCGGCGTCGTCCTGCACGGCGTGCGCGCGCGCGCGGCTTGGCTCGCGATCGGGGCGGGGATCGCCGCCGCGCTCGCGCTGACCGCCTTCTTCTGGCTGCCCGCGCTCGCGCTCCAGGACCTGATCCGCCCCGAGGAGCTCTTGCTGGGGAAGTTCGACTACCGCCGCCAGTTCCCGCCGCTCCAGAAGATCTTCTGGTACGTGCGCTTCTTCGCGACGGGGCTCCTCACCCCGGCGGTGCTGGTCGCGGCCGCCGCGGCGGCCGTGCGGTTCCCGGCGCAGCGACGCATTCTGGTGTCGCTCCTCGGCGCGGCGCTCGGGCTCCTGTTCCTCGAGACGTCGGCGAGCGCGTGGCTCTGGGAGCGGATCCCCTGGCTGCCGCTGTTCCAGTTCCCGTGGCGCATGATGGGGCCGCTCGCACTGGTGGCCAGCGCGCTGGCGGCGTTGCTCGCGGCGCTCGCGCTCGCCGGGCGGACGCCGCGCGCGCGCGCGCTCGCGGAGGTCGGCTTCACGGTGGTGGCGCTGGCGAACGCCTGGCCGCTCGTCGCCCAGTACGCGCCTTTGACCGCCGACGAGGCCCGCACGCTCGACCGCGTGCTCCACCCCGAGCAGATCCGCAACAGCGCCGAGACGGTGACCGCGGGCGACGAGTACCTGCCGCGCGCCTCCGACCGGACCGTGTGGTACGCGCAGCGGCCGATCGCAGGGCCGGTGGTCGCGGCGAGCGGCCCCGCGAGCTGGGAGACGCTGCGCAACGGCGGCACCCGCATCGAGCTCGCGACGCACGCGCCGACGCCGGTTCGGCTGCGGCTGGCCCGCTTCGCCTTTCCGGGCTGGCGGGTCGCGATCGACGGCGCGCCCGCGGCGTGGACGCCCAGCCGCTGGGGGACGCTCGAGCTGGACGTGCCCGCGGGCGACGCGCAGGTCGCGGTATGGCTCGAGCCGCCGCTGCTGCGCCGCGCGGGGCTATGGATCTCGGGCGCGGCGCTCGTCGCGTGGGCCGCGGCGCTCGCCGTCTCGTGGCGGCGCTCGCCGCGGCGCGACGCCGGGCGCGCGCTTCGGTAGCTTCAAGAGAGTGAAGACCGCGACGCGGATCCTCGCCGGCCTCGTGTTCCTGACCCTCGCGGCCGGAGTGGTGGTCGGCGGTCACCTCTACATCGCCCAGCGGCTGGTCTTCGATCCGGGGCTGACGGGCGCTGCGCGCGCGCTCGGGCTCGGCGCGATCGCGTTCGGCTTCACCGTCTTGATCGCGCAGCCGTTCGGCGAGCGCCTGGTGCGCCCGCCCTGGAGTCGCCTGATCGGCTGGCCCGCATCGATCTGGATGGGTGTCGCGTGGCTGTTCCTGGTGGTGCTCGCGGCGACGGACCTCTTGCGCTGGGTCGGCGGCGGCGTGGCGTACGCGGCCGGCGGCGCCCTGCTCCCGTTCGAGAGCGGCGCGCGCACGCAGGCGGCGGTCGCGCTCGCGGTGGTGGCGGTCGCGGCAGCGGCGGGGCTCGCCGCGGCGCTGCGTCCGCCGAAGCTGGTGCGGGTCGAGGTGCGGCTGCCGCGCTGGCCGCGCGCGCTGGACGGCTTCCGCATCGCGCAGATCAGCGACATCCACATCGGCCCGCTCCGCGACCGCCGCTTCGCCCGCCACCTGACCGAGCGCGTGAACGCGCTCGCGGCCGACCTGGTCGCCGTGACGGGCGATCTCGTCGACGGCTCCGCGCGGCTGCTGGCGGACGAGGTGGCGCCGTTCGGCGGCCTGCGCGCGCGCCACGGCGTGTACTTCGTGACGGGCAACCACGACCACTACTCGGGCGCGAACGCTTGGGTCGACGTGGTCGGCCGGCTCGGACTCACGGTGCTGCGCAACCGCAGCGTGCGGATCGAGCGCGACGGAGCGGCCTTCACGCTCGCGGGGGTCGACGATCACCGCGGGCGGGTTCGGCGACGGCCAGCGCGAGGACCTGCCGCTGGCGCTCGCCGAGCGCGACCCGGCCTTGCCCGTCGTGTTGCTCGCCCACGACCCCGGCACCTTCAAGCGCGCGTCGCAGAGCGGTGTAGACCTGCAGCTCTCGGGTCACACCCACGGCGGACAGATCTGGCCGTTCAAGCACCTGGTGCGCCTGGCCACGCCGTTCGTCGCCGGCCGCTACACCGTCGGCGCCGCCGAGCTCTACGTGAGCCGCGGCACCGGCTTCTGGGGTCCGCCCATGCGCCTGTTCGCGCCGGCGGAGATCACGGAGCTTACGCTGCGCGCGGTTGCGTGAGAGCGGAGCGAGGGCCGCCCCGAGCGGAGGGTGCAAGCGCCGACGGCGCGCGCAGCGAGCCGCAGGCGAGCGAAGCTCAGACGGACGTGAGAGCGGAGCGAGGGCCGCCCCGAGCGGAGCGTGCAAGCGCCGACGGCGCGCGCAGCGAGCCGCAGGCGAGCGAAGCTCAGGCGGACGTGAGCGCCAGTTGGTTCCGGTGCAGGAACCAGCCATCGACCACGACGTGGCGGGCGAACGCGCGCTGTGCGAGCAGCTTCTCTGCCGCCCACGGGCGCAGGCTCGGCGGCAGCAGGTCCGACAGGCCGCGTCGCACGCCCGGCGCGCGCGGGCCGAAGCGCGCCTCCATTGCGCGCGCGTAGCCGGCCGGGTCCTTCGCGGCGATCGCGTGCGCGGCGAGCAGCCCCGACTCGACGGCGGGCCGGATCCCTTCGCCGCTCTGCGGCCAGGCGAGACCTGCGCTGTCGCCGATCAGCACGAACCCGTTGCCCGCGAGCGGCCGCGGCGTCTGGCCGTACAAGAGGTACGCATGTCCGTGTCGCTTCGGCGGCGTGCGCGGCGGCAGCTTGCCGCGCGACTCGCAGAAGGCGAGGAAGCGCTGCGCGTGTCCCGACAGGTCGTGCGGGTCCTGCCGGCCGATGCCGACGTTCAGCACCGGACCCTTGCGCACGAGCCACGCGTAGCCGCGCAGGTCGCGCTCGAAGAAGAGCTCCGGCACCTCGCCCGACACCGCGCAGGCGGCGGCTTGCTCGGGGTCGAGCTCGAACTCCACTTCCTGCGCGGCGATCACCGGATCGGTCGCCTTGCTCTCGCCCGCGAGCTGGCGCGCGACCGGGCAGAAGTGCCCGCCCGCGCCGACCAGGAACGGGGCGCGCAGGTGGCCGTTCGCGACCCACGCCCCGCCGTCGCGGACCAGCTCGCGCAGCGGCTCGCCGAGGAACAGCTTCGCGCCGCAGCGTCCCAGCAGGTACGCGTCGAACTCGCAGCGGCGGATGCCGTAGCTCACCACCTCGGGGTAGGTGACCCGCGCGCTCTTGCCGCCCGCCAGGCTGACCTCGAAGCCACGGATCCGCTGCAGCACGTGGCTGGCCCCGTAGTCGTGGAGGTCGAGCTCGAGCTCGTCCACGATCTGTGGCGTGATCCAGCCCGCGCACACCTTGTCGCGCGGGAAGCGCTTCGCGTCGAGCACGGCCGCGTGCAGGCCGGCGCGCTCGAGCGCGCGCGCGCAGGTCGAGCCCGCGGGCCCGCCACCGACGACGACAACGTCGAAGGACTCCACTAGGCGCGGCCCTCGTACAGGTGCGCGCGCGTCCACGGGATGCCGCCCGCGCGCCCGCGGTGGAAGACGAGCTGCCAGAGCTGCAGGTTGCCGACGTGGAACGACGCGACCGAGCTGGCGAGATACAGGCGCCACATGCGCACGAAGCGGGCGTCGAAGCGCTGCTCGATCGCGGCGGCGTGTTTCTCGAAGCGCTCGAGCCAGTGCTCGAGCGTCTTCTCGTAGTGGAAGCGGAGATCCTCGACGTCGATCACCGCCATGTCGAGCGGAGACAGGATGCCGCACCATCTCCTCGAGCGTGGGCGAGTACGAGCCGGGAAAGATGTTGCGTCCGATCCAGGGATCCATCGGCCGACGCTGTACGCGCCCGATCGAGTGGATGAGTCCGCGGCCGCGCTCGCCGAGACACCGGTCGATCACTCGTCCCAGGGCGCGGTAGTTCTCGTCGCCGACGTGCTCCAGCATGCCGACCGAGACGAACGCGTCGTACTGGCCCTCGATGTTGCGGTAGTCGTCCTGGCGGAACTCGACCTGGTCCGAGAGCCCTTCCGAGCTGGCGCGCTGGCGCGCCCAGGCGATCTGCTCCGACGAGATGTTGTACGCCGTCACTTGAACGCCGTAGCGGCGCGCCATGTGCAGCGCGAGCGAGCCCCAGCCGCAGCCCGCCTCCACCACGCGCTCGCCCGGCCGCAGCCAGATTTTGCGCGCGACGTGGTCCATCTTCGCGAGCTGCGCTTCTTCGAGCGACGCCGTGGGCGTCGGGAAGTACGCGCACGTGTAGGCCATGCGCTCGTCGAGCCAGAGCGCGTAGAAGTCGTTGCCGAGGTCGTAGTGGCTGTGGATGTTCGCGGCGGAACGGTGCAGCGAGCGGCTGCGGCGGCGCCACAGCGACCACTGCTCGCGCAGGCGCTTGGCGAGCGTTCGCTCGTCCGGGCGGGCCATGACCAGCTTCAGCACGGTGGCCAGGTCGCCCTCGACGTCGAGGCGTCCGCTCGCGTAGGCGTCGGCCAGGCCGGTATCGGGGTGGAGTGCGAGGTCGAAGATCAGGCGCCGGTCGCGCAGCACCACGCGCCCGATCGGGGGGTCGTCCGACGCGCGCAGCTCCTCGCCGTTCCAGAGCACCAGGCGCAGACGCGGGTCGCCGCGCGTGTCGAGCAGTCTCTGGCAGAGCCGCCGCTCGAGCCCGGTCACGGTCGCACTGCCGTTCACTTTCCTCGTCATGGGTCACCTCCTCGGTTCCATGCCAGGGGGGCAGGTCAGTGAATGGACGAATGTCCGTCCCGAGCAAAAGCATAATCCAGGCCGGCCCGCGTGTGGGCCCTGAGACCGGGGTCAGCGCTCCGAGTCGGGGCCCGGAGTGAATGCCTCCCAGTGCAGGCAGTCGCTCACCGGGCGGCGCGGCGGCCGTCCGTGCTTTCCGACCGGCCAGCCGATGGGGAGCAGGGCGGCCGTGGGGCACTTCTCGGGCAGCCCCAGCCAGCGGTCGCACTCCTCGCCGAAGCTCCGGTGCAAGGTCGTGAGCGAGGCGCCGAGCCCCACCGCGCGGCAGGCGAGAAGTACATTTTGCACGCAAGGGAAAAGCGCCTGGGTCTGCGCCTCGCCCCGGCGCATCCAGCCGGCCACGAAGAGGTGGACGGGCGCCTCGTGCAGGTGGTCGGCGAGGTGGATCGCAGCGTTCATGTTGCGGCGGCCGGCCTCCGGGTAGCTCGGATCCTTGGCGGCTTCCAACGCCGGGGCAATGTAGCGGTGGAAGCCCTTGCGGTAGCGCTCGGCGACCCAGGCGCGGCGCTCGGGCTCGGTCACCGCGATGAAGATCCAGGGCTGGCGGTTGCCGCCGCTCGGCGCGAACGTGCCGGCCTCGCACACCTTGGCGACGAGCTCGCGCGGCACCGGGTCGGGACGCAGGCGCCGGATCGCGCGCGTGGTCCGGATGCCTTCGAGCAGCGGGACGTCTTCGCCGAGCGCGGCGACGTCGCGCGGTGTCACGGCAGGAGCTCGAGCAGCTCCGGGAAGCGCCGGATCACGTGGTGGGGCCGGGGGCCGTCGCGCGGCGGCTCGCGCTCGTCGCTGTGCCAGATCAGGACCGAGGTCATGCCCAGCTCGTTCGCGCCGCCCACGTCGTGGAACAGCGAGTCGCCGACGAAGAGCGCGTCGCTGGGCGCGCAGCCCGCGCGCGCGAGCGCCTGCTGAAAGATCCCGGGCGCCGGCTTGCACGAGCGCGCCTGCTCGCTCGAGAGCACGGCGTCGAAGTCGCCGCGTACTCCCGCGACCTCGAGCAGGTGATCGAGCTGGTCGTCGTCGATGTTCGAGACCATGCCCAGGTGGAGGCCGCGCCGGCGCAGCTCGCCCAGGGTCTCGCGTACGAGCGGCCGCAGCGCGAAGTCGCGCCGGTGGCACGCCCACTGGAAGCGGCGGTACTGGCCGAGCAGCGTGTCGTCGGCCGCCGCGTCGAACTCTGCCAGCATGCCGCGCACCGCGTCGCCGAACAGGTCGCGGTGGAAGTAGAAATCGCGGTCGCGGTAGTCGCCGAACACGCGCTTCATCGCGTCGCGGTGCGCGCGCGCGATCCGGTCGACGGGCGCGTCGATCCCGGCCCAGCGCGCGAGCTGCGCCAGGCTCTCGGCCTCCGCCCGCGCGAAGCAGCGGTAGTCGTAGAGCGTGCCGCCAAAATCGAACAGGACCGCGCGCGTGCTCACTCCGGCATGTCCTTCAGCACCGAGAGCTGATCGCGGTACGCCGCGCGCACGGACGCGATCTCCGTGCTCGAGAAGCCGAGCTCCTCGCCGATCTGGGTGATCTCCGTGTTCTCGACCACGGAGATGTTCTGGTCCGCCGCGGCGACCGCGAACAGGCAGCGCAGCAGGTCCACGCGCTGAGCGCGGTTCGACATGTCCTTGAACTGTCGGGTGACGAGGTAGTTCTCGGTGCCGCCGAGCGCCGTGGCCTGGGTCTTGGCCATCTGCACGACCAGCAGCGCCTGCGCCTCCGAGAGGGTCGAGTACTCGCGCACCAGGCGCATCATCTGGTCGGTCTCCTCTCCGGAGATCTCGAGGTCCGCGCGTGCCACCCGGGCGAGCACGAACGCGAAAGCCGCCAGGAAGCGAGCCTCGCTCTGCGGGAGCGCATCGAGTTCGGCCGCGATCCGGCGCACGGTCGCCGTATCCCGCGCCGCGTCGTCGGAATCGGCGCGAATCCCCAGCAACCGCTGCAGCACTTTCATGCGGCCGTATGGAAGCCAAACCCGCTCGACCCGGCAACTGCAAGACCAATTGACCCAACAGCCACAGGACGGAGGCCCGCATGAATGGAGCGGCTGGCCGGGCGCGGCGCGAGAGCGAGCGTTTCTTCCGAACGGGGGCCGAGCCGCTGGTGCCGACCCGAAACCACTTCCCCTGCGAGCAGCGAGCGACGCGCCGCGCCCGGCCAGTCGCGGCACTTCGAGCAACCCGCCCCAGCCTTGCGGCCCCCTCCCCACCCCGCATACGATACGCCGCGCGCTGCCGCCCGAGGCGGGCAGCCCCACAAGGAGAGCCCGTGGAGAATCTCGACAGCTTCCGTGCCGACGTGGCCAAGTGGCTCGAGGAGAACTGCCCGCCGTCGATGCGCAAGCCGCCGACCTCGGAGGACGACTCCAACTGGGGCGGGCGCCGCAAGGTCTACAAGAACCCCGAAGAGAAGCTCTGGCTCGACCGCATGGCCGCCAAGGGGTGGGTCTGCCCGACCTGGCCGAAGGAGTACGGCGGCGGCGGGCTCTCGAACGCCGAGGCGCGCGTGATCGCGGAGGAGATGCGCAAAATCCGCGCGCGCCAGCCGCTGATCAGCTTCGGCATCACGATGCTCGGGCCGGTGCTGCTCGAGTACGGCAACGAGGCGCAGAAGCGCGAGCACCTGCCCGAAGATCGCGCGCGGCGAGATCCGCTGGTGCCAGGGCTATAGCGAGCCGGGCGCCGGTTCCGACCTCGCGGGCCTGCAGACCCGCGCCGAGGACAAGGGCGACCACTACCTGGTGAACGGCCAGAAGATCTGGACGTCGTACGCGAACTACGCCGACTGGATCTTCTGCCTGGTGCGCACCGATCCGAACGCCGCCAAGCACGACGGCATCTCGCTTCCTGCTCTTCGACATGGAGACGCCGGGCGTCTCGGTGCGCGCCGATCAAGCTGATCAGCGGCACGTCGCCGTTCTGCCAGACCTTCTTCCAGGACGTGAAGGTCCCCAAGAAGAATCTGGTCGGCACGAAGAACGGCGGCTGGACGATCGCGAAGAAGCTGCTCCAGCACGAGCGCGAGATGATCGGCGGAATGGGCTTCGGGCTCGGCGGCGGCGGCACCGCGTCGCTCGAGCAGGTCGCCAAGGAGTACGTCGGCGACGACGGCGGCCGGATCGCCGACCCGCGGCATCCGCGAGCACGTGGCGCAGCACCTGATGGACCAGCGCTGCTTCATGACCACCGTGCGTCGCTCGGCCGAAGAGGCGAAGGCGGGGCAGGGCCCGGGTCCGGCGTCGTCGATGTTCAAGCTCTACGGCACCGAGATGAACAAGCGCCGCTACGAGCTCCTGGTGAAGATCCTCGGCACCAACGCGTTCGGCTGGGAGGGCGACGGCTTCACGCCGCGCGAGCTCGCGACCACGCGCGAGTGGCTGCGCTCGAAGGGCAACTCGATCGAGGGCGGCACCAGCGAGGTGCAACTGAACATCATCGCCAAGCGCGTGCTTGGTCTCCCCGACTAGCGGGTTGGCGCGCGGCGAAGCCGCGCTGCCCGCACGGCACACCTGCGGTGTGCCTCTCCTCTCGAAAGGGAACACGAGATGTCTCTAGCACTGACGGAAGAGCAGGAGCTCCTGCGCAACACGGCCCGCGAATTCATCGGCGAGCACTCGCCCGTGAAGGAGCTGCGCCGGCTGCGCGACGCGAACGACCCGGTCGGCTTCTCGCGCGACCTCTGGAAGCAGATGGCGGAGCTCGGCTGGGCTGGCATCATCCTGCCCGAGGAGCTCGGCGGCGCGGATCTCGGCTACGCGGAGCTCGGGCTCGTGCTCGAGGAGTGCGGTCGCACGCTCGCGGCCACGCCGCTCGTGTCGACGGTGCTGCTCGGCGCGAACGCGCTGCTCCTCGCCGGCAACGGCACCCAGCAGAAGGACCTGCTCGGTGCCGTGGCGAAGGGCGAGACGATCCTGGCGCTCGCACTGCAGGAAGGCCCGCACCACGCGCCCTACCAGGTCGCGACCCGCGCCGAGACGACCAAGGACGGCTGGAAGCTCACCGGCAAGAAGACGTTCGTGCAGGACGGCCACGTCGCCGACCAGCTGATCGTCGTCGCGCGCACGGCGGGCAAGCCCGGCGAGCGCGACGGCCTGGGCCTGTTCCTCGTGAAGAAGGGCGCGCGCGGGCTCGGCGTGAAGCGCACGACCATGGTGGACGGGCGCAACTCGGCGAACGTCGCGCTCGACGGCGTCGAGATCGACAAGTCGGCCGCGGTCGGCCACGTCGGGCGGGGCGCGGATCTGCTCGACCCGGTGCTCGACCGCGCGACGATCGGCGCTCGCCGCCGAGCTGCTCGGCACGGTGATCGAAGCCTTCGAGCGCACCGTCGCCTACCTGAAGACGCGCACCCAGTTCGGCGTGCCGATCGGCTCGTTCCAGGCGCTGAAGCACCGCGCCGCCGCGATGTTCACCGAGGTCGAGCTGTCGCGCTCGATCGTGCTCGATGCCCTCCGCGCGATCGACGAGAAGCGCCCCGACGTGTCGCTCCTCGCGTCGATCGCCAAGGCGCGCGTCTCCGACACTGCCCAGCTGGTCAGCAACGAGGCGGTGCAGATGCACGGCGGCATCGGCGTGACGGACGAGGAGGAGATCGGTCTCTTCCTCAAGCGCGCGCGCGTCGCGGAGCTGACGCTCGGCGACGGCGCGTACCACCGCGCGAGGTTTGCGAAGCTTTCCGGATTCTGAGCAGCTTCCGACCCCGCCGCCGAGACGAGTGGCCCGAATCGTGCTTTAAGTCGCGCGGGGAACACCACAGCGGGGTCTGCGATGAGCGCTGACAGAGGGATGGGCCTGTTTGCGGCGGTGACGTGTGCGCTCGCGCTCGCCGTGGGGCACGCCGCCGCACAGTCGGCGGCGGGCCCGATGCACGGCGCGCTCGCGATGGGCGAGCAGGAGAAGCGCCTCGACAAGCTCGGAGTGCTGGCGCCGGGGGCCGTGCCAGCCAACGTGGTTCCCAGTATGTGGGCGGCCATGATCCCGGCGGACAACGAGCATGACGCCGGAGCGCGTCGCGCTCGGCCAGCAAGCTCTACTTCGACACGCGGCTGTCCGCCGACGGCACCGTCGCGTGCGCGACCTGCCACGACGTGAGCCGCGGCTTCACCGACCAGCGGCCCGGTCTCGGAGGGCATCGGCGACCAGCTCGGCCGGCGCAACGCGCCGACGACGCTGAACGCGCTCTTCTTCCAGACGCTCGTTCTGGGACGGCCGCGCGCCGACGCTCGAGGAGCAGGCGAAGCTGCCGATCCTGAACCCGATCGAGATGGGCATGCCGGACGGCGACGCCGCGGTCGCGAAGCGATCGCCGGCGACGCCGAGTACCAGAAGCTGTTCCAGGAGGCCTACGGCCGCGCGCCGAACTACGACGACGTCGGCCGCGCGATCGCCGCCTTCGAGCGCACGCTCGTCTTCCTCGACTCGCCGTTCGACCGCTTCCTCGCCGGCGACGACGAAGGCGATCTCGGCCGACGCGGCGCAGCAGGGCTGGGTGCTCTTCAACGGCAAGGCGCGCTGCGTGAGCTGCCACCCGATCAACCCGTCGAACCCGATCGGCACCGACAACCGCTTCCACAACATCGGCGTCGTCGGCGCGCCACCAGGACTTCGAGGAGCTCGCCGGCAAGGCGCTCGACGGCGCTGGCCGAAAGCACGGACGGCTCAGAGCGACGATCGACGAGCTGGCGCTCGAGACCGACCTGTCCGAGCTCGGCCGCTTCCTGGTCACGAAGAACCGCAGCGACATCGGCGCGCTTCCGCACCCCGCAGCTCCGCAACATCGGCATCACCGCGCCCTACATGCACGACGGCTCGATGCAGACGCTGTGGGACGTGATGGACCACTACAACAAGGGCGGCGAGGCGAACCCGTTCCTCGACGGCGGCATCGAGCCGCTGGCGCTGACCGAGGACGAGATCGACCAGCTCGTCGCCTTCCTGTTCACGCTGACCGACGAGCGCTTCGCCGACGCAGAACCAGCGCGGCGTTCGACGAGCAGCGCGCGCGCGGCCGCAGACGCAGCGGCCGTTCCGCGACGAGGCGCTGGCCATGCGCAAGGTGCTGCCGTTCGAGCAGCGCGTCATCGGCCAGCCGCAGTGAAGAGGAGACAGCCATGACGACGGCGTGCCACGTTCAAGAGCGTCGAGACGCGCTACTACGAGGAGCGCGACGCGCTCTTCCGCGGCCTGCGCGGCCTCGACCGCCGCGCCTTCCTGAAGGTGTCGCTGGCGGCGGCCGCCGCGGTCGCCGCCGAGCGGCGTCGCGCCACCGCACTCGTTCACGCCGGTCGACGTCGCCGACGGCGCCGACCGACGACCGCAGGCCTTCCGCTTCGCCTACATCTCCGACTCGCACCTCTACGAGCGCGACGCTCAACGACCGCTTCGTGCGCGAGCTGCTGCGCGCGGTCGACGACGTCAACAGCCTCGACCCGCAGCCCGACTTCGTCCTCTACGGCGGCGACCTGGCGCAGCTCGGCCAGCCCGAGGAGCTCGAGCTCGGCGCGCAGATCCTGAAGAACCTCAAGGCGCCGGTGCGGATGATGGTCGGCGAGCACGACTGGTACCTCGACATGGGCGAGAAGTGGCGCGAGCTGTTCGGCGAGCCGACCTACTCGTTCGACCACAAGGGCGTGCACTTCGTCGTGCTCAACAGCGTCGTCGAGAAGGACTTCTGGACCGCGCGCGGCATGACGCCCGATGGAGCGCATGAAGACCGTCGCCGGCCTCGACAACGGCGTCCAGAGCCGCTTCAGGTCGGCGACGACGCAGCGCGAGTGGCTGCAGAAGGACCTGGCGAAGGTGCCGACGCCGACACGCCGCTCATCGTCTTCTCGCACTCGCCGCTCTACAAGCTACTACCAGCAACTGGAACTTCTGGACCGACGACGCCGAGCGAGGTGCAGGCGATCCTCAAGCGCTTCAACACGCGTCACGGTGATCCACGGCCACACGCACCAGCTGCTGACCAACCGCATCGGCAACATCCACTTCCACGGCATGCTCTCGACCGCCTGGCCGTGGCCGTACGCGCCGCGAGGGCCTGCCGGAGCTGACCGATCCAGATGAACCGCCCCGATCCGTTCAACCCGAACGACGGCTGCGGCGACGGCGAGGTCGCGCGTGCACCCGGACGGCCTGGTCGACAAGGTCTACAACCTGTGGAACCGCAACCCGGTGCAGGTGCGCCGCGCCTACGTCGACGTCGGGCGGCAAGAAGCGACCGCCGCCGAGCGCCGAACCTGGCGAGCTTCTGAGGGGAGAGGACGATGCGGACGATGCGTCACGACGCACGCGTCGCCGTCGCCGTCGGCGCTCGGCGCCGGCGTGCTCGGCGCGCGGGCTCGCCGGCCAGCGCCGCGCCGGCGCGGAGCGAGACCATCGAGGTGCAAGCTCTGCGACGACGAGACCAAGATCCACGGTCGCCGCCGACGCGCCGCAAGACGCGCGGAGAAGGGCCAGAAGATCGCCGACGCGCTGATGGCGCAGTGGAAGCGCGAAGAACCCCAACGTCGACTGGGATGGCCGAGGAGCGCGACGCACGCACACGATCGCGACCCGCCGCCGACAACAGCGACGCTGGTCGGCAGCGGGCAGGGCGCGACCTACGGCGAGATCACCGCAGCGCGACGTGCTGACCTGGAAGACGCGAGACGCTGAGCGCTGCGTGGTCGCGGGCTCGAAGGTCTTCCACAGCGGCGACGAGCTCGGCAGCACCATCGCCGTCTCGTGCGACATGTGCCACCCCGACGCCGCCAACACGCACCCCGAGACGTACCCGAAGTTCCAGGTCCAGCTCGGCCGCGTCGCGCTGCTGCGCGACATGATCAACTGGTGCATCGAGCACCCGGTGCGCGGCACAGCCGCTCGCCGCCGACGACCCGAAGATGCGCGCGCTCGAGGCCTACATCTTCGCGCAGCGCAAGGGCACGCCGCTGGACTACGGCAAGCGCTAGCGCACGCCCGATTGACTACGCTCGCCTTCGGCTCCTGCGCGCTTCGCTAGCGATCTCGCTCGGGGCGGCCCTCACTCGGCCTCGCCGAGGCTATTGCGTCCTCCGCTGGTACAGGTGGTCGAAGACGTAGTCGCCGACCTCGCGGCCCTGCGCGATGCCGGACGTCTTGTCGAACGACCAATGGATCCCGAGGTAGATCCGACTCTGGCCGTTCTCCTCCTCGGCCTGTGAGAGCGACGTGAAGCTGCGCGGAATCAGCGGGCGCACCGCGCCGTCGTTGCCGCGTGTCGCGCCGTTGAACTCGTCCGAGACGAACGTGAACGCGATGTCGTCGGTCCGGTAGAAGCGCCGCAACACCTGGAACAGCGCGCCGCCGAAGCCCGCGTGGCCGGACGGGTACGCAGGGAAGGGCGGGGTGAAGTTCGGGCCCTGGCCGTTGCTCGCGGGCGCGCCTAGCGGCGAGAAGGTCGTGTCGCCAGCGGTGTCGTCGTTGCCGTCGCCGAGGCCCGTCGGGCCGGTGCCCGGGTCGGACTCGCGAATGCCGGTGATCGGGCGCCAGAGCTGGTAGAAGAACTTCGACTCCCAGATCGCGATTCCCGCGTCGGCCATTGCCACGTTGACGAGCGCGAACATTCGCGCGAGCTGGACGACGTTGGTCGTGCCTTTGACCCGCGCGATCTCGAGCGCGAGCTGGTTGTAGAGCCGCGGCGGCGCGCACAGGCTCGGCGTCCCGTCGTAGGCCCAGTAGATGCCGATCCGGGTCTGCTCCACGGTCCGCAAAGTGGGCGTCGTGATGCCGTCGCCGCCGAGCGCACGCACCTCGTGGTAGGCGGCCGCGTACTCGGTGCTCGAGAGCGCCGGCGGGGCCGGCGCGCGGAACTGGTCGGGCGCAGCGAGCACGAAAGGCGTGACCTCGCCCCACTTCGCGCCCAGCGCGATCGGGATCAGGCTGATCGGATCCTGGCGCCACCAGCCGGGCTGGTCGCTCGGGATGAAGTCCGTGCCCATCCCGAGCTCGACGAAGTCGGAGCCGTCGTCCGCGCGCTGCGACAGGATCGCGTTCGCGGCGCGGCGGCCGAGCAGCATCCCGCGCAGGGTCTGGACTGCGCTTCGCGGCGGCTGCTTGCGCAGGTCCTCGACGAGGAACGCGCGCAGCCGCGCCGCCTGCGACGGGAACATCGCGACGAGCGTGTCGTGCGCCGCGGTCGCCACCGCGACCTCCATCGATGCGTTCGTCTGCTCGGGAAGGCGCAGATAGCTCCGGTACGGCGCGCCCGAGAGCGCGTTCACCACCTCGAACACGGCGATGTGCACGATCGCCATCGCCCGGCTCGAGCGACCTGGGCCGAGCTGTTGCCCGTAGACGTGATCCGTCACACCGGCGGTGACGGGCGTGTGATCGAGACCGCTCGCGTCTACCGCGATCCGGTTCCAGCGCCGGACGGCGTCGGCCGGCCCCCCGGCTCGGGCGAGCCCGGGCAGGAGCGTGGCGAGAACGAGAACGACTCCGATACCCCGATGCAGCGGCAGGATGAACGACATGAGCAACCTCCTGGTCTGTCCCTTCTCGCAGACGGCGCTCGCGCTTTCCGTGAGCCCGACACCGGGCTGGATCACATCTCGCCGTCGAACTCCGCGAGCAGCTTGTCCGGAGCCTCGAAGCGCCACGCCTCGACCACGCGCTCTTTCAGGTCGTCGCGCTCCACGCGGTCCAGACGCACCAGTACCATCGGCCACGGCTGGTAGTGCGGCGTGAGGTAGAACACGTCGGGGGCGGCGGCGAGCAGGCCCTCGCGCTCGCCCAGGTCGACCTTCACGGCGAGCGTCTTTCCGTCGAGCAGCATCCGCGCGAACAGCTTTTTCCTCACGTAGAAGCCGGGGGTCCCGTAGCAGGGCTTCTCCGAGGTCTCGGGCAGCTTCAGCGCGAGCGCGCGCACCGTCTTGTAGGTCGGCATCCAGGCATTGTCGCCCAGAGCGCGGGCAGTCGGCGCGGCGGCGACCGCGCGCCGGCGCTCTCGCGACGGGCTCGGTTCCTGCAAAGGCCAGCCTCGGAGGAGGTGTGCGCGTTTGACCGTCCGAGTCGCCCTGCAGCACCGCACCACCTATCGCTACGACCGCGCGGTCACCCTCTCGCCGCAGGTCATCCGGCTGCGCCCGGCGCCGCATGCGCGGACGCCGACGCCATCGTACGCCCTCCAGATCAAGCCGGCCGAGCACTTCCTCAACTGGCAGCAGGACCCCTTCGGCAACTTCCTGGCCCGCGCCGTGTTCCCCAAGGCGACCACCAGCTTCGAGGTCGTGGTCGACCTGCTGGCGGACCTGCACGCGCTGAACCCATTCGACTTCTTCCTCGAGCCGGAGGCCGAGACCTGGCCGTTCAGCTACGAGCCCGGGGTCGCGAAGGACCTCGCGCCGTACCGCGAGGGCGCGTACGTGGGCCCGCATCTGCACGCTTTCCTCGCCTCGCAGTCCCGCGAGCCCCGCCGCACGATCGACTTCCTGGTCGACCTCAACCGGCTCGCGCACGAATCCGTCGGCTACGTGATCCGGATGGACCCGGGCGTGCAGTCGCCCGAGGAGACGCTCGAGAAGCGCAGCGGCTCGTGCCGCGACTCGGCCTGGCTCCTGGTCCAGGCGCTGCGCCACCTGGGCTTCGCGGCGCGCTTCGCGAGCGGCTACCTGATCCAGCTGGCGCCGGACGAGAAGCCGCTCGACGGGCCGTCGGGGCCGGCGACCGACTTCGCCGATCTGCACGCCTGGGCGGAGGCGTACCTCCCGGGCGCGGGCTGGGTCGGGCTCGACGCGACCTCCGGCCTGTTCACCGGCGAAGGTCACATCCCGCTCGCGTGCACCCCCGAGCCGACCAGCGCCGCGCCGATCAGCGGCGCCGTCGACGAGTGCGAGGTCTCGTTCTCCTTCGCGCTCGGGCTGGAGCGGATCCGCGAGGATGCGCGCGTCACCAAGCCCTACACCGAGACGCAGTGGGCCGCGATCGACGCGCTGGGCCGAGCCGTCGACGAGCGGCTCTACTCCGGCGACGTGCGGCTCACGCAGGGCGGCGAGCCGACCTTCGTCGGCGTCGACGATGCGGACGCGCCCGAGTGGAACACGACCGCGCTCGGCGGTCACAAGCGCGAGCGCGCCGACGAGCTGGTGCGGCGCCTGCGCGCGCGGCTCGCGCCGGGCGGGCTGCTCCACTTCGGGCAGGGCAAGTGGTATCCGGGCGAATCGCTGCCGCGCTGGTCGTTCGGCTGCTACTGGCGCGGCGACGGCGAGCCGATCTGGGACGACCCGGAGCTGTTCGCCGACGAAAACAAGCGCTACGGCCACGGCGCGGCGCAGGCGCAGGCGTTCGTGGCGGCGCTCGCGAAGCAGCTCGGCGTCGACGCCGGCTTCGCCATGCCCGCCTACGAAGACGCCTGGTACTACTTGTGGCGCGAGCGGCGCCTGCCCACCAACGTGGATCCGCACGACTCGAAGCTCGAGGATCCCGAGGAGCGCGCGCGGCTCGCGCGCGTGCTCGACCAGGGGCTGGGGAACGTCGTCGGCTACGCGCTGCCGCTGCAGCCGGCCGGAAACGGCGGGGCGCCCGACGCGCCCACCCGCTGGCGCAGCGGCGCCTGGTTCCTGCGCAGCGAGCGCCTGTATCTCACGCCCGGCGACTCGCCGATGGGCTTCCGGCTGCCGCTCGACTCGCTGCCGTGGGTGGCGCAGAGCGAGGTGCCGTGGAGCGGCGAGCGCGACCCCTTCGAGAAGCGCGCGCCGCTCGCGCGGCGGGCGCTGCAGCGACACCTGCTGGTGTCGGATGGGCAGGGCACGGGCGCGGATCCGCGCGGCCGGCCGCGCACGGGCGAGTCGGCGCCGTGGGTCGTGCGCACGGCGCTCTGCGTCGAGCCGCGCGAGGGCCGGCTGCACGTGTTCTTCCCGCCGCTCGCCCGGCTCGAGGACTACCTGGCGCTGGTGCGCGCCGTGGAGGAGACCGCAGCGCTCCTGCGCCTGCCGGTGCGCCCCGAGGGCTACCCCCCGCCGTCCGATCCGCGGCTCGTCGAAGCTCGAGGTCACCCCCGATCCCGGCGTGATCGAGGTCAACGTGCCGCCCGAGTCGAGCTGGCGCGAGCTGTGCGCGAACACCGTCGACCTCTACGCCGACGCGCGCGCGGCGCGGCTGCGCGCCGAGAAGTTCATGATCGACGGGACGCACACCGGAACCGGCGGCGGCAACCACGTCACCCTGGGCGGGCCGACCGCCGCGGACAGTCCGCTCTTGCGCCGCCCCGATCTGCTGCGCAGCTTGGTCGGCTATTGGCAAGACCACCCGTCGCTCTCGTATCTGTTCTCGGGGCTCTTCATCGGGCCGACGAGCCAGGCGCCGCGCATCGACGAGGCGCGCAGCGACGCGCTGTACGAGCTCGAGCTCGCCTTCTCGAAGCTGCCCGACGGGCCGCGCGCCGCGGCCTCGGCGCCGCCGTGGCTGGTCGACCGGGCGCTGCGCAACCTGCTGGTCGACGCGACGGGCAACACCCATCGCACCGAGCACTGCATCGACAAGCTGTACTCGCCCGACGGGCCGCGCGGCCGGCTCGGCCTGGTCGAGCTGCGCGGCTTCGAGATGCCGCCCCACGAGCGGATGAGCTGCGTGCAGCAACTCCTGGTGCGCGCGCTGGTCGCGCGCTTCTGGGACGAGCCGTATCAGCCGCGCCTGCTGCGCTACGGCACACAGCTCCACGACCGCTTCATGCTGCCGCACTTCGTGGAGCAGGACTTCCGCGACGTGCTGGAGGAGATGCGCCGCGCGGGCCTCGCGTTCGACCCGACCTGGTTCGCGCCGTTCTTCGAGTTCCGCTTCCCGAAGCTCGGCGAGCTCGCGAAGGCGGGGATCTTCCTCGAGCTGCGCCGCGCGCTCGAGCCGTGGCACGTGCTGGGCGAGGAGCAGGCTGCCGGCGCGGCCGTGCGCTATGTCGACTCGTCGCTGGAGCGCCTGCAGGTGAAGGTGCGCGGCGGCGTCGGCGACCGCTACCGGGTCGCGTGCAACGGGCGCGCGCTGCCGCTCCACCCGACCGGCATGCGCGGCGAGTCGGTGGCGGGGGTCCGCTTCCGCGCCTGGGCGCCGCCCAACGCGCTGCATCCGACGATTCCCGTGCACGCGCCGCTCGTCTTCGAGGTGGTCGACACCTGGCTCGAGCGCTCGCTGGGCGGCTGCACCTACCACGTCGCGCACCCGGGCGGGCTCGCCCACGCGCGGCTGCCGGTGAACGCGCTCGAGGCCGAGTCGCGCCGGGTCGCCCGCTTCGCCGAGCTCGGCCATACACCGGGACGGGTCAGGCTGGCCCCGGCCGCCGTCGATCCCGAGTTCCCGTTCACGCTGGACCTGCGGCGGAGCTAGTGCGCCCGTGAGCGACGCGGATTCGCTTCGGCTCGAGTACGAGCGGCTGCCGGGGCTGCACGACGAGCTCTTCGACGACGCCGGGGAAGCGCGCGAGCCCTGGCGGCCGCTGGTGGGCTCGCTCGCGGAGCTCGGCCGCGCCGAGCTCGAGCGGCGCTGGGAGAGCGCGCGCCGGCTGATCCACGAGAACGGGGTCACCTACAACGTCTACGGCGACCCGCGCGGGCTCGACCGCCCCTGGGAGCTCGACCCGTTCCCGCTCGTGCTCGGCCCCGACGCCTTCGCGGAGCTGCGCGACGGGCTGGCTCAGCGCGCGCGCCTGCTCGACGCGGTGCTCGCCGACGTCTACGGGCCGCAGCGCCTGCTGCGCGACGGCCTGCTGCCGGCCGAGCTCGTGTTCGCGCATCCCGGCTACCTGCGCGCGTGTCACGGCTCGGCGGCGAACGCTTCGAGCCTGCAGCTCTACGCGGCCGACCTCGCGCGCGCGCCGGACGGCCAGTGGTGGGTGCTCGCCGACCGCACGCAAGCGCCCTCGGGGGCGGGCTACGCGCTCGAGAACCGGCTGGTGCTGTCGCGCACCCTGCCCGAGGCGTTCCGCGAGAGCCGAGTGGAGCGCCTCGCCGGCTTCTTCCAGCGGCTGCGCGACACCCTGCGCGCGCTCGCGCCGCAGCGGCGCGAGAACCCGCGCGTCGCCCTGCTCACGCCCGGCCCGTACAACGAGACCTACTTCGAGCACGCCTATCTCGCGCGCTATCTCGGCTTCACTCTGGTCGAGGGCGGCGACCTCACCGTGCGCGACCGCCACGTGTACCTGAAGACCCTGGGCGGGCTGGAGCCGGTCGACGTGATCCTGCGCCGCGTGGACGACGTGTTCTGCGATCCGCTCTCGCTGCGCAGCGACTCGTCGCTCGGCGTCGCGGGCCTCGTCCACGCCGTGCGCGCGGGCAACGTCGCGGTGGCGAACGCGCTGGGCAGCGGGCTGGCGGAGTCGCCGGTCCTGCTCGCGTTCCTGCCGGGTCTGTGCCGCGCGCTGCTCGGCGAGGAGCTCCGGCTCCCGTCGGTCGCCACCTGGTGGTGCGGCCAGGAGGAGGCGCTCGCGTACGTCGAGGAGCACCTGGAAGAGCTCGTGCTGAAGCCCGCGTTTCCCGGGCTCCGGCGGGAGCCCGTGTTCGGCGCGCGGCTCGCGAAGGGCGAGCGCTCGGCGCTGATCGCGACCCTGCGCGCGCGCCCGCACGAGTTCGTCGCGCAGGAGCAGGTCGCGCTCTCGACCGCCCCGGTCTGGGACGCCGGCGTCGTGCGGCCACGCCATCTGGTGCTGCGCGCCTACGCTGCGGCGGCGGGCGACGGCGGCTGGGAGGTAATGCCCGGCGGGCTCACCCGCGTGTCGGTCGCGCCCGACTCGCTGGTGGTCTCGATGCAGCGCGGCGGCGGCAGCAAGGACACCTGGATCTCGTGCGAGCGCACGCCCGCTTCCGTCACCTTGCTGCGCCCGGCGGGCGCGCCGATCGAGCTCACCCGCGGCGGCGCGGAGCTGCCGTCGCGCGTGGCGGACAACCTGTTCTGGCTGGGTCGCTACGTCGAGCGGGTCGAGGGCTCGGCGCGGCTCGCGCGCGCGATCGTGGGCCGCATCCTGGGCGAGAGCCCCGAGACCGACTCGGCGCTGCCCGCGCTCTTCGCCGCGCTCGAGCGCACCGGCGCGCTCGAGGAAGGCGTGGCGCACGAGGGCCGCGAGTTCCTGGCGGCGCTCTTCGAGAGCGACGCGCCGCGCTCGATCCGCGCCACGCTCGCGGCCGTCCACCAGCTCGCCTTCGCGCTGCGCGACCAGATCTC
This sequence comes from uncultured delta proteobacterium, assembly GCA_963707945.1. Taxonomy (GTDB): domain Bacteria; phylum Myxococcota_A; class UBA9160; order SZUA-336; family SZUA-336; genus VGRW01. The sequence continues at coordinate 1,585,783 of CAVPRM010000002.1, read as the reverse complement.
GCTCGACACCTGGCGTGTGCTCTCGGAGCTGCAGCGCGACGCGAGCGCGCCTTCGGCGGCGTCGTGGAGCCTGGCCGCGGCGCGCGACGCGCTGAACCGGATGATCGTGCGTCTCTCGGCGTGGAGCGGGCTCGCGATGGAGAGCATGACCCGCACGCTCGGCTGGCGCTTCGCCGACATGGGCCGGCGGATCGAACGCGGCGCCTGGATCGCGGCCTTGCTCGACGCCTGCCTCGTCGAGCCGTCCGGCGACGACGAGGGCGCGCGGCTCGAGGCGCTGCTCGAGGTCGCCGAGAGCGCCATCACCTACCGGCGCCGCTACCAGGGCGAGCTGCAGGCGCTGCCGGCGCTCGACCTGCTGCTCAGCGACGAGACGAACCCGCGCTCGCTCGCGTTCCAGCTCGCCGCGCTCGAGCAGCACCTCTCGAACATGCCCGGCGGGAGCAAGGCGGCCGAGCGCACGCTCGAGGAGCGGATCGCCCTGGGCGCGCTCTCGCGCGTGCGGCTCGCGGACGTCGCCGAGCTGTGTCGGCTCGAGGCCTGCAAGCGCCTGCGGCTGGGGGAGCTCTTGTCGCGCTCGGTCGGCGACCTGCCGTCGCTCTCGGACGCGCTCACCCGCAGCTACCTCTCGCACGCCGGCGAGTCCCGGCGCATCGAGACGTTCTAGTGCGCTACCGGGTCAGCCACGCGACGACCTACGTCTACGACGAGCTGGTCTCGCTCTGCCACAACGAGCTGCGGCTCGAGCCGCGCGAGACCGACACGCAGCGGCGTTTGGGGACGTCGCTCCGGATCGAACCGCCGCCCTCGGCGCTCACCTCGGAGCCCGACTACTTCGGCAACCCGACCCACTTCTTCACCGTCGAGGAGGCCCACGACCGGATGGTGCTGGTGGCGGAGAGCGAGGTCCTGCTCGCAGCGCCCGGCGCCGAGCCGCTCTGGACCCCGGCGTGGGACGCGCTGCGCGACGACGTGCGCGCCGACACGTCGCCCGCGGGGCTGGCCGCGTTCGAGCTGTGCTTCGCCTCGCCGCTGGTCCCGCTCGCGCCCGAGTTCGCGGCCTACGCCGCGCCGTCGTTCGCGCCCGGCCGCCGCGTGCTCGACGCGGCGCTCGAGCTGACCCACCGCATCCACGCCGACTTCGCGTACCGGCCCGGCGCGACCTCGGTCACCACGCCCGTCGCCGACGTGCTCGAGGCGCGCGAGGGCGTCTGCCAGGACTTCGCGCACGTCCAGCTGGCCTGCCTGCGCGCGCTCGGCCTGCCCGCGCGCTACGTCAGCGGCTACCTGTACACGCGCGCGGCGCCCGGCGTCGAGCGCCTGGTCGGCGCCGACGCGAGCCACGCCTGGGTGTCGGTGTACTGCGGCGAGGCGGGCTGGCTCGGGCTCGACCCGACGAACGACCTCCTGGTCGCCGACCAGCACGTCACGTTGGCCTGGGGTCGCGACTACGGCGACGTGTCGCCGATCAAGGGCGTGATCCTCGGCGGCGGCGGACACCGGGTCGAAGTGGGAGTCGACGTCGAAGAGCTGCCGAGCTGAGCGCGAGCCCGGCGAGCGTCGCCGCGAGCAGCGCCTGCGCCCATGGAGTCAGCGCCGGGATCGGCGTCGCGAACGTGCTCACGCTCTGGATCGTGCCGGTGGTGACGAAGCCGGTTCCCTGGGCGAGCCCGAAGATGTGCGCCGCCGCCAGGGTCGGGTTCGCGTTGATCGCCGCGGCGACCGCGGCGGCGAGCTGCGCCGCGGTCTGACCGTTCTGGCGAGCCACCTGCAGCGCCACGCCGTTGATCGTCACGTTCACGCCGGCCGGCAGGCCCGGGATCACGAACGCGTGCAGCGGATCGGTCAGGTCGAGCGGCCGCGCGAACACCGAGTACATCGACCCAGCCGTCGAAGGCAGCGGCCCGCCCAGCACCACCGCGCCCGCGGCGAAGTCCCGGCGCAGCAGCCGGAATTCCTGCGTGACGTCGGTGTCGGAGATGTCGACGATCTCGCTCGTCTCCGTGAAGCCGTTCAAGAGCCAGGGCGGCGTCGTCGCCGAGCGCGTGTCCCAGGCGACGAACACCGAGGCCCCCTGCCCGACGTTGAACGTGAGCAGGTTCGTGTTGTTCACGGCCTTGTCGTCGTTCGCGGTCTTGATCCACTGCGAGCACTCGTACGCGGTCGGGACGTCCACGATGGTGTGCCGCCCCGGGACGGTCCGGTCGATGTAGTAGTGGTCGCCGCCCTTCAGGTTCGCTGCGACGTAGGCCTTGCCGGTGGTGGTGGTGATGCCCGAGATCAGCGCCGTCACGTTCGGGCACGCGCGCTCGCGCGCCGCCACGATCAGATAGGGGAAGGCGACTTCCTTGTGCGCGCCCGTGAACGCCGAGTCGCCGAAGCCGGTTAGCGCGACCTTCCAGGTTCCGGCCTGACCGGTAGGCACCGTGAACAGGATGTTGGCCATGAAGCCCGGGCCGCCGTCGTCGTTGGTGCCGCCCGCCGCGAGCGCGCCCGCCGGTGTGAACAGGCCGAGCACCGCGTCGCGGCGCTCGCCGTTCGCGGGGGTGAAGGTGCCCGTGGCGAGGTCGAACACCGAGACGGCGAGGCGATCGCCGACCTCGAGGTCGATCTTGAAGTAGTCCACGTCGCTCGCGCCGAGCGTGCCGCCGATCACGCCTTCGCTCGGCAGCGGATTCGCGGTCGCCAGCGTGTTGTTGCCCTCGGCCTCCTGGAACGGAGCCGGGTTCGAGACGGCCGCGACCACCAGGTCGTACGGCACGAGCGCGCTCGGCGCCTCCTTGTGCGTGCCGTTCCAGCTCGTGTCGCCGAAGCCCGTGACGGCGATGCGCCGCGTGCCCGAGCTCGCGACCGGGATCGCGAGCCGCGAGAGGAAGCCCGTGCCCGAATCGTCGTCGCTGGCGAGCGCCGGCGGCGTGGTGCCGCTGAACAGGCCGAGCATGGTGTCGTTCTTCTCGCCGGCGGAGGTCTCGAACAGCGCCGCCAGCAGCAGCTGGCCAGAGGCGAGCGAGAACGCGTAGGCGTCGACGTCGCGCGCGTCGAGCGTGCCGCGGATCAGCTTGGCGCGGCCGGGAAAGGCGGTCGCGAACGACGCCAGGTTCCACGGCACGGGCGCGGCGTTGTTGAGCGCATCCTGCTCGGGGTTGTTCGGGTCCTTCACCGGCCGATCCTCGAACTCGGTGAAGCCCGCCGCCGCGGCGCTCCCGGCGCCGAGGCAGAGCGAAGCGAGTAGGGCGGTCGCGAGACGTGCAAAGCTCACGTCGCTTTCTCCTGTGACTGGGGTGGCGCCGCAAAGTCGGGCGGCGACCAGGTGAAGACGTCTTCCAATTCGCTGCGCCCGCGCACGACCTGACCGGGCCGCGACGCGAAGTCCGCCGCGGTGTCCCCGGCGGCCTTGTGGGTCTCGACGTCGACGACGATCGCGACGTCCAGCTCGCGGGTCATGCGCTCGAGCCGTGCGGCGAGATTGGTGGTGTTGCCGAGCGCGACCCAGATCGAGCGGTCGACCGCGCGAACGTTGCCCACGTAGCCCGGGCCGGTGGCCACGCCGATCCCGACGTGCAGCCGCTGCTCGCGCCCCGCGGCGTCGGAAAGCGCGAGCATCGGCACCTGCAGCGCGATCGCGCGCGCCGCGCGCACCGCGGCGCTCTCCTTGTCGGCCAGCGCGCGCGGCGCGCCGAACACCGTCATCATCCCGTCGCCGTTGAACTCGACCACCGAGCCGCCACAGTCCGAAACGATCTGCGACACGAGCTTGGTGTAGGCGGAGACGGCGCCGAAGATCGCGGCGGGACGCTGGCCCTCGGCGAACGAGGTGTAGCCGCGCAGGTCGACGAACAGAACCGTGATCTCGCGCTCGCCCGACTCGAGCTCGGCCCCCGCCGCGAGCTCGCGCGCGACCGCGCCGGGCACGTAGGCGCGCAGGCGCTCCATCAGCTGGCGCGTCTCGCGCTCGGTGTCCTCGCGGTCGAAGCGCAGGAGCTCGTCGGCGGCCTTGTCGCCGAGACTTTGGAGCAGCGCGCGGTCGGTCGCGGTGAAGATGTCGCCCGAGCGCTTGCCGCCCAGACACGCGAAGGCGGCGAGCTCGCCGCGCGGGAGGACCGGCACGGCCAGCTCGACCCCCATTGCGGCGAGCGCCGCGCTCTCGGCCGGGTCGTCGTCGCGCCAGGCGATGAACGGCTCGAGCGGCGCGGCGCGCCCGGCCAGCGCATGGGCGAGCGGCCCGTCGAGCGCGAACGCCGGGCTCACCGCCGGGCCGCGCGCGTACACCGGCGAGAAGGCCGAGCTCGCGCGCGCGTAGATCGCGGTCGTCACGAGCTGCAGGATCGCGGCGACCCGCTCGCCGAGCAGGCTCAGCACGTCCGCGCCGCTCGCGCACTCGGCGAGCTCGCGGCGCAGGCGCTGCGCCTCGAGCGCGAGGATGCGCCGCTCCGGGTATACCCGGTCCTGAATCGCGCGATCGACGCGGCGCAGGATCGCGAACGCCGCGCCGCCGATCGCGATCGACAGCGCCGGCTGGCTCACCTTGGGGTCGACCCACTCTTGCGCGGCCGACGCCATCTTCGGCACCGTGAGGAAGCCGAGCGTGATGAGCCCGATCCCGATCACCGGCGAGATCGCCGCCCGCGTGATCAGCCGGTCGACGTCCAACAGGTTGAAACGCGCCAGCGCGATGAACAGGCAGACCGGCAGCGCGATCGCGAATGTGAGCGAGAGCTCGTACAGCCACCACAGCGCGGGCACCGCGACGGCCGCGAGGCCCGCGAGCTCCGCCGGCGAGAGCCCCACCCAGAAGCCGACCAGCACCCACTTGAGCTGGCGCCGGCCGATCGGCCCGCACGCGCGGTAGCTCTGCACGAGCCGCGCGCCGAGCACGGCGATGGCTGCGACCTGCAGGGCGAGCGTGGCCTCGTTCGCGAGGCCGAAGCCGAACGGCACGCCGAACGCCCAGCAGGTCACCGCCGGTCCCGTCGCGGCGAAAAGCCAGGGCCAGAGCGGCATCCGGCGCGGCGCCGACTCCTCGGGAAACACCAGCGCGGTGCGCAGCGTGAGCGGCCAGACCAAGGTGCTCGAGATCGCGAACGAGGCGATGCCCGCGGCGGTCACGGCCGGTCCCCCGCCCCAGAAGTCGATCCAGTGGAATGCATACGCGGTGCCCGCGAAGTAGAACGCGCGCCCGGGCCGCGAGCCGCGCGTGCGCCAGAAGGCCAGCGCCGACACCAGCGCGAAGGCCGCGCCGACGAGACTCTTGCGCCAGGCGTGCTCGATGCGCACCAGCCCGAGCGAGACCGTCGCCGCGACTCCGTCGCGCTCGCGCTCGAGCGCGACCTCGCCTTCCTCCGCGTGGTCGTACACGGCCAGCACGAATTCGAGCGGATCGGCGCCGGCCAGCGACTGTCCGCCCACCGAGCGGATTCGGTCGCCGCGCGCGAGGTCGGAGGCGCCCCCGGCCTCGTGCGGCCACAGCCCGGCCACCGTCGGGAACGCGTCGGGCGCGGCCGCCGCCGCCACGTGCAGGGGGATCCACGCCAGCCGGCCGCGGACGACCTGGCCGAGATGCACGACGAAGCAGACGCACCACAGGCCGGTGAGGCCGATGAGCATCGCTGCGTCGGCGAGTCGGAGTCGGCGGCGCGGAGTCGCCAAGCCTCAGGGACCGATCACCGCGATGTCCACCTTGTAGCGGCGCACCGTCGCGAGCGGGTCCGTGCCGGTCGAGTGGTCGGAGAAGTGCGGGTTGGTCCCCGACAGGTTGCACGGCGTGGTGTCGGTGCAGATCGGTACGCTGTCGGTGCGCGAGAGCGCCACGCGCTGGCTGGCGGTCTTGCCGATCACCGCGGCGACGGCGGCCTCGGCCGCGGGCGGGAGCCCGCCCCAGCGGATGTTGACCGCGCCGAACGTGGAGCGCTCGGAGATCGAGCTCTCGATCGCGGGCTGGCTCCAGCCGGCCTGCGTATTGGGGCTGCCGCCGACGCTCCAGTTGTCGATCTGGCCGCTGCAGTCGAAGCTGACGGAGCAATCGTTCCCGTTCGGCAGCCGCACGAACGTCTCCGCGTACGTGTACTTCTTGCCGTTCAGCGCGAACTCGAGCATCAGCGTGAACGTCGCGTTCTCGCCGGTCTCGCAGTTCCCCGGGGTCCCCGGAGAGGGACCGGGGTTGTTGCAGTCCTGCATCGTGATCGACGTCCAGCCGATCCCGAGGGGCTTCGTGTCCGCGATGATCGTGAGCAGCCCGCGCGCCTTGACCTGGACGTGAGCGAGCGCCGTGCACGTACCGCCGCCGGTGCACTCGCCGCTGGACGAGCACGTCGTGCCGTTGTTCGTGCCGTTCTCGCAGACCGTGGTATCGCCGCTGGCGCCCGCCAGAGCGTCCGCGCGCGAGTTGGTGTCGGGGTTCACGGCCCGAGCGTTCGCCGCGCACAGCGCGACGATGGCGACCGAGACCAGGTGGGTGGTGATTCGCTTCATGTGGTTCCTCCCCGTGTTCGTGAGGCGAGTCCGAGAGTCAGGAGACAGGCGAGGGCGACGCCGAGATCGCCCACGCGCTGGTACAGGGTGACGGCGCTTCCGCGACGCAACTCGGCGGCGACGACCTCGGGGCCGTCGCCACGGCTGCGCGCCGCGACTCGGCCGTGGGCGTCGACGATCGCCGAGACACCGGTGGCCGTCGCGCGGACCAGGTAGCGGCGGTTCTCGATCGCGCGGAAGGTCGCGGCGGTGAGCTGCTCCGCCGCGGCCTGCGGCGCGCCGAACCAGTAGTCGTTCGAGGGATTGGCGAGGAGCTCGGCGCCGGTGCGCGCGAGCCCGCGCGCGACCTCGGGGTAGAGCGTCTCGGCGCACAGGAACGCGCCCACCCGCGCGCTGCGCGTCTCGACCAGCCGCGGCGCGCGGCCCGCCGAGTAGAGGGTCGAGTCGGCCCGCAGCCAGTCGCCGAGCGGCGCGGACTCCGCGAAAGGCACCAGCCGCTGCTTGTCGTACACCGCGGCGTGGAGGAGGCCGCGGCCGTCGATCGAGTACACCGAATTGAAGTAGCGGGCCGCGCGCCCCCTCGGCTCCCAGCGCGACGCGCCGAGCACCACGTCGGCGCCGGCGGCGTGCACGCCGTCGAGCAGCCGCGCCTTCGCGAGGGTCTCCTCGGACAGGTAGAAGTCGACCGCGTACTCGGGCCAGAAGACGAGCGTCGCCCGCGCGTTGGCGGCCTCGCGGTTCAGCGCGAGGTAGCGCGCGAGGTTCGCGTCGGCGGTGGAGCGGTCCCAGTGGAGCCGGCGCGCGATCGCACCCTGGACCGCCGCGACGCGCAGCGGCTCTCCGTCGCCGAACTCCTGTCCGAGCCGCACCTCACCGTAGGCGAGGACCGCCAGCGCGGTGGCCGCGACTGCGGCGAGCGCACGTCTCGGCCGGCCTTGCGCGAGCGCTGGGGCGAAAGGCGCGGCGAGCGCGGCGCTCGCCGCCGCGAGCAGCGCGCCCAGGCCCCACGGTCCCGCGAGATCCGCGGCCTGCGCGAAGGGCGTTCCCGCGAGCGAGTAGCCGAGCAGGCCGAACGGGTTCAGCTGCGCGCGCAGGAGCTCGCACAGCGCGAAGCCGGCGCCGATCCGCAGCGGAGTCAGCGCGCCCCGGCGGGCGGCCCAGGCGAGCGAGGCCCCGAAGAGCGCGAAGGGAACCCCATCTGCGCTGACCCCGACGACTCCGAGAGCGAGCCAGCCGAGCGCAGGCGAGCAGCCCGAAGAACCGCCCGACGAGCCCCGGGAACCACCACGCCACGCCCACCGTCGTGGCCAGCCCGAGCAGGACGCCCGAGGCGAAGGCCTGGCGGGGGGTCGCCGTCGCGCACGCGGCGAGGAAGGGCGCCAGCGCGAGCCAGCCCAGGAGCGGGCCCGCACTCGTCTGGAGGGCGGCGGCGTACAGAGCCGCCGACCCCAGGACCAAAAACATGCGGGCTGACAACGCCTCGCTTCCTCCGACGGCAGACGCAATGCATCATACACTTCGCGGAGAGTGCCACTGTGAAACGCCCCACTAACCTGCGCGAGTTCCGAAAGAGAAAAGCGCGTGACGAAAGATCGCGCGCGGCGGCCGCGCGACGCGCTCACGAAGGTGACACCAAGGCGTCACGAGCCGCGCGCGCGTTGAACGAAGCTCAACGCCAGCGCATCCTCGACGGTGCTCGACGCACCCCGAGTGAGGGCGACGAGCGCTAGCCCGGCGCGTCGGCCAGCACGACCGTCCCCGCGGCTGCGAACATCCCGCCGACGCCGTGCGCCACCGAGATGTGTACGTCCGCCACCTGCGCGGGCGCGCTGCCGCGGACCTGTCTCACGCTCTCTTGCAGCGCGAACATGCCGTACATGCCGGTGTGCGTGTAGGACAGTCCGCCGCCGTTGGTGTTGAGCGGGAGCTTCCCGCCCGGGCGCGTGTTTCCGTCCCAGATGAAGCGGCCGGCCTCGCCGCGGGGCACGAAGCCCAGATCCTCGAGCCCGTAGATGGGCAGGTGCGCGAAGGCGTCGTAGATCATCAGGTGGTCGACTTCGTCGTGGCGGATGCCCGCTTCCGCGAACGCGGCGCGGCCGGAGACGCGGAACGCGCGCGAGGTGGTGAAGTCCTCCATCTGACTCACCATCGGCGTCTCGGAGCTCTCGCCGGTGCCGATCACGTAGACGGGACGGGTCGGGAAGTCGCGCGCGCGCTCCGCCGAGACGAGCACCAGCGCGCCGCCGCCGTCGGTCACGAGACAGCACTCGAGCAGGTGGAACGGGTACGCGATGACTCGCGAGGCGAGCACGTCGGCGACGCCGATCGGGTCGCGGTGCATGGCGCGCGGGTTCTTGCCCGCCCACTCGCGCTGCACGACCGCCACCATCGCGAGCTGCTCGTGGGTCAGCCCGAAGTCCTTCATGTAGCGGAGCGCCGGGATCGTGAAGACGCGTCGGCGGCCCCGCGGTTCCGTAGGGCGCCTCGAACTGGCCCGAGAGGGTCGACGCCGCCGCCCGGGAAGCCGCCGACGCCGACCCGCGAGCGGCCGCTCTGGCCGTGCGTGATGAGCACGGTCTTGCACTGACCCGCTGCGATCGCCGCCGCCGCATGGCGCACGTGGAGCATGAACGAGCAGCCGCCCACCTGCGTGCCGTCGAGCCAGCTCGGCGTGATGCCGAGGTAGTGCGCGACCGCGACCGGCGACTCGCCCGCGGTCGCGACGCCGTCGACGTCCTTCGGCGTGCAGCCCGCAGTCGGCGAGCGCGTTGCGCGCGGCGTCGGCGTGGAGCTGGAGCTGCGACTTGTCCGGGATCTCGCCGAGCTCGGTCGTCTCGGCGGCGCCCACGATCGCGACCCTCGCGCGGCTCACGTCGGCTTCCCCGCGGGCTTCCACACCGGCAGAGAGATCGCGTCGTCCTGCTTCTGGAACGCGACCTCGAGCGGCATGTCGAGCACGAGCGCTTCCGGCGTCTGCGCGACGTCGACCAGGTTCGTCATCATGCGCGGCCCCTCTTCGAGCGCGACGACGGCGATCGCGTAGGGCGGCGTGAACCCGGGCATCGGCCGGTGGTGGATCACGTAGCTGTACAGGGTCGCGCGGCCGCTGGCGCGGAAGATCTCGACGTCGCCGCTCGCGCAGTGAGGGCAGAACGGTCGCGGCGGGAAGTAGGCGCGCTCACAGGCGCGGCAGCGCTGCAGGCGCAGCTCGCCGGCGCGCGCGCCGTCCCAGAAGTGCTGGGTCTCGGGCGTGGGTCGGGGCAACGGACGGCGAGGCTCGGCCAAAGGGGGTTCCTCCGAGCCGCGTAGCTTACCTCGCCGACTTGGGTTTGAACCGCTCCCCCGTCATCTGGTTGACGTAGATCTTCCACGGGTAGTGGTCGCCCTCGCCCTTGGTGCCGACCACCCGGAAGTGCTGCGAAAGCGCGCGGCGCCAGCGCGGCGACACGTTCGGGGTGGTCATGTGCGGCATCTTGCCGTGGTGGAAGGTCACGTCGCCGAGCTTGACGGGCACTGGCACGATCCGCGCCGGATCGACGTCGCAGACCAGCAGGTCGCTCTGCACGTTCTCCTGCGAGCGATGCGGAATGACGCCCTCGAGGTGCGCGCGCGGGACGAAGTGCATGCAGCCGTTCTCGACGTCGACGTCGTGGAAGGGCATCCAGCAGGTGATGCCGCGCTCGTCGAGATTTCGGCCCCAGTACGCCTCGTCCTGGTGCCACGGGGTGCGCGCGCCCTCGTGCGGGGGCTTCGCGAGGAACTGATCGTACCAGAACTCGACGTCCCTCCCGAGCAGCGCCGACGCGAACTCGGTCGACCAGATGCGGAAGCGCTCCTTCGCGAGCTCGTCCTTGTTCAGGAGGCTGGGGCTGGTCTGCACGATCTTGAACTTGCGGTGCTCGCGGTCGTCGCCCGCCTCCCAGGCCCAGTCGAAGGCGACGTTCTCCTTGTTCGCGAGCAGGTCGTCGCAGATGGCCGAAAGGCGAGTGAGGTCCTCGGGCACGATCGCGTCGCGCACGGCCAGGTAGCCCTCGCGCCGGAACACTTCGATGTGTTGGGCGGTGGGCTTCGGGTAGGGCATGGCGAACCTCCGGATTCCAAATTGACTGAATCCGCCATTTCAGTCAAGTTAGGCCGATGTCGACTTCGCAGCGCCTCGATTCGAAGGAACGCGACCAGCTGAAAACCCTGGGCTACGTCGTGCGCGAGCGCGCGTTCAGCCCGGCCGAGCTCGCCCAGCTCGCCGCCGACTGCGAGGCGATGGTGAAGCGGGTGATCGACGCCAGCGCCGGCCGGCGCAAGGTCGCGGTCGGCAGCTACATGTTCCAGCTCGAGAAGGGCCTCGTCACGATGGTGAAGTGGGAGCCCGAGTTCCCCAACGTCCTGCAGGGCGTCGAGCCCTTCGCCCACTTCGATTCGCGCCTGCGCGACTGGGCGATGGACCCCCGCTTCATCGAGCCCATGAAGGACGTGGTCGGCGCCGAGTCGATCGAGCTCTTCACCGAGAAGCTGAACGTGAAGCGCGGGAAGACCGGCGGGCCGATCGTGCTGCACCAGGACTACCCGTACTGGGACGAGTCCGACGGCGCGGGCGAGATCGCCACCGCGATCGTCTTCATGGACGACGCGAGCCGGACCAACGGCTGCCTCGAGGTGCTGCCCGGCAGCCACACCCGCGGCGAGTGGCCGCGCAAGCAGGTCGACGGCTTCGGGGCCATGGAGATGGAGCTCGAGGGCTTCGACGAGTCACAGCTGGTCGCTGTCGAGGTGCCCGCCGGGTCGGTCGTGATGTTCGGCTCGCTGCTCGTCCACCGCTCACTGCCCAACCTGTCCGAGCACGACCGGCGCGCGCTGCTCTACAGCTACCAGCCGGCCGGCCGGCGCCACTCAGTCGAGAGCTTCAGGGAGCTAGTAGCAGGGCGGCGCAAGTGAGCCGCGCGCCGCGGGTCGAGGCGACGGGCGAGCGCGCCGCCGGCCGGCAGCGCCGGCTCGCGCGCATCCTCCACGCCGCCGAGGAGCTCTTCGCGACGCACGGCTTCGCGAAGACGACCGTCGACGAGATCGCCGCGGCCGCCGGCGTCTCGAAGGGCCTCGTCTACGACCACTACGTCTCGAAGGAGGCGCTGCTCGGCGCGATCTGGGACCAGCTCGTCCTGGACTGGACCCGCGCGGTGAGCGAGGGCAAGTTCGACCGAGGGCGCGATCGCGGACTCGATCGGCGCGATGGTGCACGGCTCGCTCGAGTACGTCCGCACCAACCCGCTGCTGCGCCGGATCATCGCGCTCGACCCGGGCTCCCTGATTCCCGGCGGCCGCGAGAGCCAGCTCGAGTTCGGCCGCCGCTACCGCGCGGCGCTGGAGCCGGTGCTCGCGCACGGCGTCCGGCGCGGCCAGCTGCGCCGCGACCTCGACATTGCGCACACCGCCGAGGTCATCTGGCTGCTGCACTTCACGCTCACACGGGAGCTGTTCGTCGGGCCGCACCGGACGGTGCGGGCCGACTCGGAAGAGCTCCTGCGCAGCGCCGTCGACCTCGTCGTCGCCGGGCTGCGCGCACCCGGAGGGAAGAAACGATGACGACCCGGAGCTCGAGTCTCGCACTGCTGCTGCTCTGTCCGCTGGCGGCGTCCGCGCAGGTGGCGTCGCCGCCGGTGATCGTGGGCACGCTCGCCGGCCCGGGCTCGACGCCGGTCGACCCCAACGTCGGGTTCTTCGGCACCGACCTCGGCTGGACCGTCGAGCACAAGGGCGAGCTGCGCATCCTGTTCGGCGACACCGACGACGCCTTCAACTCGGTCTGCCTGCCGCAGCTCTTCAACGACGACTCACAGGGCACGCTGCCCCTGAAACGGCCCGACGGCGTCCCGCCGCTCACCATGGACACGAAGCCCGAAGACCCGAACGTGCTGCAGCGGATCATCGTGACCCGCAAGGGCGAGTCGCTGCAGATGGGCTACGGCCAGGTGCCCGTCTCGGCGTACAGCGACGGCGAAGAGCCTGGTCGGGATCGTCGGACCGCGGCGGGACGATCCGCTGCAAGCCCGGCGTGAGCTCGCCCGTCGCCGCGTGCCGCGGACCGCTCTCCGAACATCCGGCGCTCGCGAACTGGTTGACCGCCGACGGGCTGCGCTGCTCGAAGACGGTCGGCGAGTGCGTGCCCGCGCCGAACAACATCCCGACCGCGTGCGAGCTCGCCACGGGCGCCGGCTGCAACGGCGCTCCTGGGCGAGACCTGCCAGCCCACTCCGGACGGCGTCTGCGTCGACCCGACGAGCTCGCAGAACGACGGCACGCCCGCGTCCGAGCGCTTCACCGCGGCAACGAGATGGAGTTCGCCATCGAGGATCCCAACCACCGCGGCCACTACGAGTCGCTCGCGACCCTGCGCACCAACAAGTTCATCAACCCGGCCTCGCGCACGGTCAGCCGCTTCACGTTCCTGCCATTCGCGAACGACTACCGGCCGGGCAGCGGCGCGCTTCTCGTCTGGGGTCGGCCGCCTTCTCGGCGGCGAGCAGGGCCGGCAGTCGCAGGTCTACCTGATGGTGCACCAGCTGCCCGATCCCGCAGCGCGGCGAACGGGCGCTGGATCTTCCAGCCCTGGTTCTACGCCGGCGTCGACCAAGCGCAACGTCCCGATCTGGTCGCAGCAGCAGGAGAAGGCGAAGCCGCTCGCGCTCGACGGCGTCGTCGGCGGCAGCCCGTTCGAGGAGCAGCCGCTCGTGAACCAGTTCACGATCAGCTGGGTCGGCGGGACGATCAAGAAGTGGGTCATGCTGTACGCGCGGGAACATCGGCGACTATCTACCTCGCCGATCCCGCGAACGACCGCCCCGGCGAGGGCCCGGGCTCGATCCGGATCCGCTTCGCGGACCACCCGTGGGGACCGTGGTCGCCCGCGAAGCCGCACCTGCTCGAGGGCTCGCCGTTCGAGACGGGGTCGCTCTTGGGGCCCGGTGGCGTACATGTTCCACCCGCTCTGCGTCGACCAGCCCGGCGCCCCGTGCGCGCGCAGCGACGAGGTGCGGCCGATCGATTTCTACGTCGGCTGCTTCCCGATCGGGAAGACCTTCGACAACGGCTTCCTCTACGCGCCGAACATCATCGACTCGTACACTGAGAGCGACGGCGCCGGCGGCATGAACATCTACTGGAACGTGTCGACCTGGAACCCGTACGGCGTGCTGTATCTCAAGACCAACCTGAAGCCGGACTAGAACTGGAAGTGCTCGCCCAGTAGCCCTTTGGCGATGAGCTCCTTGCGCTCGTCGACGTCGTGCGAGACGACGATCACGAGCGCGGGCTCGCGCTCGGCCAGGTCGTGCAGCGTGCGAAACTCCGCCAGCACCTGGTCGCGGTTCTCGTGAATGAAGAGGTCGGTGACGAGCCGCGGCCGGTACCAGAGCTCCCGGAGCTGGTCCATGTGCCAGGCGACGTCGCCGATGAAGAGCAGCTCCCGGCCGTTCTCGAGCCGCACGTACACGAGCTGACTCCCGGGCGTGTGGCCGGGCGCGCGGATCAGCACGACGCCGGGCGCGAGCGCGTAGTAGCGCTCGTACTCGATCGGAGTGACGGACTTGGCGAGCGAGTCGGGGAACTTCGCGAGGCTGAGCGCGGCCGCGTTGCCGAGCTGCTCCTTGTTCAGCACGAGCCGGCCGACCAGTTTGTCGGGCTCGGCGAAGCGGGCGATGCCGCCGAGGTGATCCGCGTGCTCGTGCGTGATCACGATCTTTTTGGCCTCGGCGAGCGCGCGCTGGATTGCGTCCCACGCTTCGGTCGAGAACGCCACCCCCGGGTTCATCACGTGCAGCGCGTCGGCGTCGAAGCCCGAGTCGATCAGGATGAAGCCGTCCGGATAGACGACCTGATAGGCGCCGTGCGTCATCGGGTGCGGGGTGCGCAGTGAGCGGCTCGCGAACACCGCCCCCTCGGGGAGCGACGCCTCGGCGACCTGCGCGTGGTTGACGGCGATCGGCGCGGCGCCCGGGATCGAGCTCGCGAGCCGGCGGACCTCCGCGAGGTCGAGCACGTAGTCGCTGTGCTCGGGCACGGGCGTGCGGCCGAGGTAGTAGCGCGAGGCGCCGAGGACGAGTGCTGCGACCACCGCGAGCACGATCAAGAGGACGCGCAGGAAGCGGGGCATGCAGACCTCCCGTGGGGTTCGAAGTAGGGCGCGCGCAGGATACCTCTACGGGCCGAGAATCTGTGCCAGATATGCGTTCGCCATGCGCCGGCGCGGATCGAGCGCCCGGCGCACGGCTTGGAAGTCACCCCAGCGCGGGTAGAGCTCGGCCAGCCGCGGGGCGTCCAGCGAGTGGAGCTTCCCCCAGTGCGGCCGGCCTTCGAACTTCCAGAAGACCGGCTCGATCGCGCCGAAGTACGGCCGCCAGTCTTCGTCCGCGAACTGGTGGATCGAGATCGAGAAGCCGTCGCGAGCCTCGAACATGCTGAGCCAGACGTCGTCGCCGCGGACGTACCGGCACTCGATCGGGAAGCACACGTCGACGTCGCGCTCGCGGATCGTCTCGAGGACCGCGCGCAGACAGTCCGGACCGCGCGCGGCCGGCACCGTGTACTCCATCTCGTTGAAGCGCAGCGTGCGCGCGTGGGCGAGCACCTCGTGCGACGCGCCCGCCCGCACGGTCGGCGGCTGCGCGGAGAGGAACGCGCCGTACAGGCGACCGCCACCCGGCAGCGCACGCGTGATCCGGAACAGGGTGCGCAGCAGGTACAGCGCCTGGGGATCGTCGGACTCGGCGCGCGGCGGGCGCTCGTCGCCCTCGTTCGTGGTGATCTCGAGCGCCGTGTCCGAGTGCGGAAACGCGTAGAACTCGAAGTGCGCGTTCGCGTCGCGCGCCTGCTCGATCCCCGCGAGCAGCGGCTCGAGCGCCACGAAGCGCGAGCGCTCGACGAGCCGGAATGACGCGCGGTTCGCGAGCGTCGCGCGGCTCACGGCGCCGAGCGCTCCCAGGCTGGTGCGCGCGGCGTAGAAGACCTCGGCGTTGCGGCGCGAGTCGCAGACGAGGAGCTCGCCGCTCGGCGTGGCCAGCGCCAGCTCGCGCACGGTCGATGCGATCGAGCCCAGCTTGGCGCCGGTGCCATGGGTCGAGGTCGCGAGCGCGCCGCCGAGCGTCTGCTGGTCGATGTCGGGCAGGTTGGGCATGGCCTGGCCGTAGCTCGCGAGCTCCGGGCCCAGCAGGCCGAGCCGCGTCCCGGCCCAGACCTCTGCAGTGAGGCTGGCGGCGTCGGCCGAGCGCACGCCCGCCAGGCGGTCGAGAAACAGAAGTGTGTCGCCAGTAGGGACGAGCGCGCTGAACGAGTGGCCCGCGCCCGCCGGGCGCAGGATTCCCGAGCCGTCGCGCAGCGCGGCGGACAGCTCGGCCTCGCTCGCAGGCCCGAGCCGTTGCCTGGGAACGCAGCGCTCGAGCCCGGACCAGTTCCGCCACGGCAGCGGCTGCCCCGGCGCCCAGTCGTCGGCAGCGTCCGGCGCCGCGAGCGCGCGCGCCGCGAGGCCACCGCCGAGGCCCGCCGCGAGCGCCGCGCGAAGCAGCTCGCGCCGCGTCAGTCCGCGGACGTTCACGGAAGCCCCGCCATGTACACGACGAGCTCGCGCAGCTCCGCCTCCGAGCACAGCCCGCAGGTCCCGAGCGGCGGCATCCCCCGGTAGCCGTTCACGGTGTGCGCGAGCAGGACGTCGGCGCCCTGCGCGCGACGCTCGGCCCAGGCGGCCTCGTCGCCGGTGAGCGGAGCGCCGGTTCCCGGCCGGGCGTGACAGCTCGCGCACGCCGTCTGGTAGACGCGCGCGCCGTCGGGGCCGAGCTGCGCTCGCGCTGCCGGCGCAGATTCATCGCCGCGCGAGCAGGCCGCGGCGGCGAGGCAGAGCAGTAGAGCTGTCCGCACGGTCAATCTCGCAAAGCCCGATGCACGCAGCGAATTTGCCTCCCTGCGCGCGAGCTTCCCACGAGCCGCCAGCCCCGCGCTCGTCTCAAGCACCGCCGTCACGATCCCGATGGCTGAGGTCGGGCGGATCAACGCCGAAGGAGGCCACGCGTGGCCAAGGCCAAGGGCACCGTCATGGTCGGGCTCGTGAAGGCACTGCGGCGCAACAAGGACAAGGCCCGCGACATCCTCCCCGCCAAGCTCCACCACTACCTCGAAGAGCGCATCGTCGTCGCATCGTGGTACCCGGTCGAAGACTACGTCGCGCTGCTTCGCGCCGTCGGCAAGATCGCGCCCAGCCCGAACGGCAACACCTACATCGAGATGGGTCGCATCTCCGCGCGCGACCACATGGAAGGCACCTACAGCCGGCTCAAGAAGAGCGTGAATCGCCAGGCCGCGTTCACGCTGTTGACCTCGATGTACGACACGGGTGAGATGAAGGTCCTCGAGCGCGCGCCCGGCCACGCGCTGCTCGAGTGGGTGGGCTTCGCGCTCCCCACGCGCGAAGTGTGCGAGACCTTCACGGGCTACCAGGCCCAGCGCATGGAGATGCAGGGTTTCGAGGACGTGACCGTCCGCCACATCAAGTGCCGCGCCGAAGGCGCGCCCTCGTGCCGTTGGGACATCTCCTGGAAGGGCCGCGCCACCATCTGATTCTTCACGAGCGCGCCGAAGGCGCGCGCGCAGCGAGCCGGAGGCGAGCGAAGTTCACCAGAACCGCAGGTCGGTGTACGGCCTCGTGATCTGGGGGCTGGCGAGGTTCCAGCGCAGGTAGCGGGTCTCGGTGGCCGGCTCGAGCGGCTCCAGGCGCTTGGCGAGCTCCGGCTGCTGGTCGACGGACAGCATCAGGAAGTCGCGGCCGAGCGCGCGCGTGCGCGCGCTGAGGTGGGCTACCAGCTCGAGCAGCGCCGCTTCTGCGCCCTCGGCGAAGCCCCAGTCGAGCAGCGCGGTGCCGGCGAAGGTGCGCGTCTCCCCGGTCTTCTTCTGGCGGATCCGCTCGCGCAGATCCCGGCCGCGATCCCAGAGCCCGCCGCAGGCGCGCACCCGGCCCGCCGACTCGAGCACGAAGAAGTCGGGCCAGCCGTAGACGGAGCGGTACCAGGGCGAGCGCGCGCCCCAGTAGCCCTCGTCGAGGCGGTCTTCGAGAAACTCGACGGTGTAGGGGCGGAACAGGTCCAGGGCGCCGTGCGTGCGGTTGAGCAGCTCGACGCATGCCGGAAGGTCTTCGGGCCGGGCGGCGCGCACGGACGCGCTCGCGGCGGCCGGCGCGGCCGCGGGGATCTGCGCGACCGCGACGGGAATCCCGGGCACCTCGCCCTCGCGCTGCGGCGTGCCGTCGAAGAAGCCGGGGACGTGCTTGTTCCACCAGCCGACCACCGCGAAGTTGCCCGAGCGCATGATGTCGTACTGCGCCATCGAGGGGAGCGCCGTATTCATGGCGCGCGAGAACAGGCGGACGGCGTCGCCGAGCCCCTGCCGCCGGTAGCCCTGGTGCACACGCAGCGCCTGGCCGTAGCGCACCGAAACGCGCTGCCCGGCGATCTGCACGTTGCGTCGCGCCCAGCCGCAGCTCGCGACCAGCACGTTGCCGTCGGCGAGCACGTGCAGGTGGACGTCGCGCTGCAGCCGGAACTGCGCGAACGCGTCGGGCCCGCGCAGCACGGTGATCTCGAGGTCGCCGATCTCCTCCGGCGAGTTCTCCCAGAGATCGCAGAAGGCGGCGCCGTCGGCCTCGGTCGCCTCGCGCGCGCGCAGGTCGCCGGTCGTGAAGCGCTCGTGCCAGCCGATCAGGGCCGTGAGATCGGCCGCGTCCATGCGACGCCAGCCCAGCCAGCCCCACAGACTGTCGATCGCCACGCCGGCCGCGAGTGCCCGCTCGAGCAGCTCGTCGGAGATGCCGCGTGCGCGCACGGCGTCGCGCAGCTCGCCGGGCGCCTCGATCTCGACCCGCTCGCGCGTGCGCTTGGCCACGCACCAATTCTACGCTGCCGTCTTCCGTGCGAGAATCCCCGAATGCCGGCGAAGCAGACCTCCGCGGACACGGCGATCCCGTCCAGCGCCTTCCACTTCCTCCGGGCGCTCGCGCGCAACAACAACCGGCCCTGGTTCAACGCCAACAAGGACCGCTATCTCGCGGAGCTGCGCGATCCGCTGCTGCGCTTCATCGCGGCGTTCGCGCCGCGGCTGAAGAAGATCCACCCGGGAATGGTCGCGGACCCCAGCCCGGTCGGCGGATCCTTGTTCCGGATCTACCGCGACACGCGCTTCGCGGCGGACAAGAGCCCGTACAAGACCCAGGCCGGGATGTTCTTCGCGTTCCCCGGCGGGCGCGAGTCACCCGCGCCCGGCTTCTATCTGCACGTCGCGCCCGGCGAGGTGTTCATGGGCGCCGGCATCTGGCACCCGCAGCCCGACACGTTGAAGCAGATCCGCGACGCGATCGCCGCCTCGCCGGCCGCCTGGAAGAAGGCGAGCCAGACGAAGCGCGCCCCGCTCGACGACGGCGACAAGCTCGCGCGCCCGCCGCGCGGCTACGACCCCGAGCACCCGGCGATCGAGGATCTCAAGCGCAAGAGCTTCGCCACCACCCGCGACTTCACCGAGACCCAGGCGAGTGCGAACGACTTCGCCGAGCGCTATGCGGCCGCCTGCCGAGACGCCGTGCCGCTGATGAAATTCCTGACCGGCGCCGTCGGCCAGCGCTGGTAGCAGCGCGGAGCCGCGCTCGCCTATACTCGGCCTTGGTGCAATTCCAGGTGCGGCGGCGACGGCCCGCCGGCTTCGCCCGAGGCGAAGCGATCCGGTGCGACTCCGGAGCCACGCGGTGAGACCCCGCCCGAGAGGACCGCGGACGTCCTCCTTCTTCAACACAGTGACTTCAGCAGGGCTGAAGCGAAGGAGGTTCGGGAATGTATCGGGGATTCATCATGGAAGTGGGCAGCGTCGTCGCGGCGGACGACCGGACGCTGTGCGTGCAGGCGCCGAAGGCGTGCGCGCGGCTCGAGCCGGGCGGCTCGGTGTCGGTCGCGGGCGTGTGCATCTCGGTGGTCGAGGTCGGGGACGACGAGTTCCGCGCCGACGTCTCGACGGAGACCGCACGGCGCTCGACCCTGGGCGAGCTCGCCGCGGGGCGGGCGGTCAACGTCGAGCTGCCGATCCGGGCGGGCGACACCATCGAGGGTCACCTCGTACAGGGCCACGTGGACTCGGTCGGCAAGGTGGTGCGCGTCGAGGACGAGCCGCAGGGCCGACGCGTCTGGCTGAAGGCGCCGGGCCGGACGCTCCTGGCGCTCGCGGCCAAGGGCTCGGTCTCCGTCGACGGGGTGAGCCTGACGGTGGCCGAGCTCCAGCGCGACCGCTTCGCGGTCGCGTTGATCCCCCTCACGCTCGAAGGCACGACCTTGGGTGCCCTGGGAGTGGGCGAGCGGGTGAACCTCGAGGTGGATCTGCTCGACCGGCTCGCGGAGCGCCACGAGGGCCGGCTGCGCGAAGCGTACCGGCGCGTGATCGGCGCGATGCCATGGAGCGGCGTCGTCAGCGGCCGGCTCGGCGTCGAGAAGGTCGTCGCGCAGATCGAGAGCGGCGGCTGCGCCGTCGTCTGGGATCCCGCGCGCGAGGGCGAGGGCGACGTGGTCGCCGCCGGCGTCGAGCTGCGGCCGCAGACGTTCGCGTTCATCCTCACCCAGGCGTGCGGCCATCCCTGTGCGCCGTCGGACTCGGCGCTGCTCGCGCGGCTCGGCATCGCGCCGATGCCCGGGCGCGGCGATCGCCAGGGCACGGCCTTCCACGCGACCGTCGACCTCGCGGCAGAGAGCGGCACGGGCGTGTCGGCGGCCGAGCGCGCGGCGACGGTGCGCCGGCTCGCCCACGCCGACGCGCGGCCCGAGGACTTCGTGTCGCCGGGCCACGTGTTCCCGCTGGGCGCCAGCACGGGCGGCCTGCGCGCGCGCCCCGGTCACACCGAGGCGACGGTGGAGCTGTGCCGCGCGGCCGGCCTGCCGCCCGTCGGCGTCTGCTGCGAGATCATGTCCCCCGACGGACACATGGCGGGTCCTGCCGAGCTCGAGCGCTTCGCGCTGCACTGGGGGCTTCCGCTGATCGAGATCTCGGAGCTGGCGAGTCACCTCTAGCTCGCTCGGCTGCGCCGATCCTATTCGTGCCGGAGGGCTTCGATCGGGTCGAGCCGCGCCGCCTGGCGCGCCGGGAAGAAGCCGAAGATCACGCCGACCGCGGCCGAGAACGCGAACGCGAGCACGACGATGCCGGGCTGGAAGACGAACGGCGCGCCGATCGCACGGGTTCCGGCCGCGGCGGCGGCGAGTCCGAGCACGATCCCCACGATCCCGCCCACCGACGAGAGCACGACCGCCTCGACCAGGAACTGGGTCAGCACCTCGCGCTCGAGCGCGCCGATCGCGAGCCGGATGCCGATCTCGCGGGTCCGCTCGGTCACCGACACCAGCATGATGTTCATGATCCCGATCCCGCCGACCAGGAGGCTGACCGCGGCGACCGCGCCGAGCAGCGACGTCATGATGCGGGTGGTGGCGGTCAGCGCCGTCGCGATCTCCTTCATGTCGCGGATCGAGAAGTCGTCCTCGCCGGTCGGGCTGTGGCGCCGCTCGCGCAGCAGCAGCGTGAGGTCGTCCTGGACCTTCGTCGTCGACACGCCGTCGCGGGCCGACGCGAAGATCGACGCCGACGTCGGTGTTGCCCGCGAGCGTGCGCTGCAGCCAGCGCAGCGGCACCAGCACGAGGTCGTCCTGGTCCTGGCCGAAGCTCGACTCGCCCTTGGCATCGAGCAGGCCGATCACCTGACAGGTGAGCTTGCCGAGCCGGATGCGCGAGCCGACCGGGTCGGTGCTGCCGAAGAGCTCGCGCCGCACCGTCTCGCCGAGGATGCACACGGCAGTGCCCGCGCGCTCTTCGCTCTCGGTGAAGCTGCGGCCCGACGCGAGCCCCCAGCTGCGCACGCGCAGGAACGCGGTCGTGCTGCCGGTGGCCGAGGTCGACCAGTTCTTCGCGGCGGCGATCGCCTGGACCGGCTTCTGCGCGGTCGGCGCCACTGCTGCGATCCCGGGCACCTCGCGCGCGATCGCCTCGGCGTCCTCGACCTTGAACGGCGGCGCGTCGGAGCGCGCGCCGCCCGAGGCGTAGCCCTGGCCCGGCCGCACCATCAAGAGGTTCGTGCCGAGCTTGGCGATGTCGTCGGTGACCTTGGCGGTTGCGCCCGCGCCGATGGTGGTCATGGTGATCACTGCGGCGACGCCGATCACGATGCCGAGCACCGTCAGCGACGAGCGCAGCACGTTGCGGCGGATCGCGACCAGCGCGAGCCGGATCATGTTCCAGAACATCAGGCGGCCTGCTCGTCCGGATCGCCGCGCACGATCCGTCCGTCGAGGAAGCGCACCGCGCGGTTGGCCCAGCGCGCGAGCTTCTCGTCGTGGGTCACCATCACGATCGTGAGTCCGCGCTCGCGGTTCAAGCTGCGCAGCAGCTCCATGATCTCGCGTCCCTTCTCGGAATCGAGGTTGCCGGTCGGCTCGTCGGCGAGCAGCACCTGCGGCTGAGTGACGATCGCGCGCGCGATGGCCACGCGCTGCTGCTGGCCGCCCGAGAGCTCCGACGGCGTGTGCTGCGCCCAGTTCCGCGAGCCCGACCTGGTCCAGCGCGGCGCGCGCGCGGGCGGCGCGTGCGCGACTGCCGAGCCCCCGGTACACCAGCGGCAGCTCGACGTTCTCGAGCGCCGTGCTGCGACCCAGCAGGTTGAAGCCCTGGAACACGAAGCCCAGGTAGTTGCGGCGCAGGCGCGCGCGCTGGTCGCGCGAGAGCCCGCGCGACCTCGACGCCGTCGAAGCGGTACGAGCCCGCGGTCGGCGTGTCGAGGCAGCCCAGGATGTTCATGCAGGTGGACTTGCCCGAGCCGCTCGGCCCCATGACGGCCACGAAGTCGCCGGCGTCGATCCGCAGGTCGATTCCGCGCAGCGCCGCGACCTGCGCCTGGCCGCTGCCGTAGATCTTGCTGACCTGGCGAAGCTCGATGATCGGCGGTCGACTCGCGTCCATGCGCGACTCACTTCTTGGTCTGGGCCGCGTCGACGACGAGCGGCGTCTCGGGCTCGACCTCGCCGTTGCGCAGCTCGGTCCAGACTCCGTCGCTCGCGCCGGCCGTCACGTCGACGGCCTGGGGGCGTCCGTTCTCGAGGCGGTAGACGCGCGCTTGCTTCGCCTTGCCGCCGTCGGCCGGGGTCGGCCGGGCGCCGAAGCGGCGCATCGGCAGGAGCGCTCCGAGGATGCCGCCGCTGGGCTGTTCGCTGCGCTGCGGCGGCACGAAGCGCAGCGCGGCGTTGGGCACCAGCACGGCGTCCTTCACGTGTTTCACGGTGATCTCGGCGGTCGCGGTCATGCCGGGCCGGAGCAGGCGCTCGGAGTTGTCGACCTCGAGCACCGTCTCGTAGGTGACGACGCCCTCCACGGTCTGCGCGCCGTAGCGGACCTGCTCGACCACGGCCTTGAAGCGCCGATCCGGCCAGGCGTCGACGGTGAACGCGGACTCCTGGCCTTCCGTCACCTGACCGACATCCGCCTCGTCCACGCTGACGTGGAGCTCCATCCGGGTCAGATCCTCGGCCAGGGTGAAGAGCACGGGCGCCTGCAGCGAAGCGGCCACGGTCGCGCCGGGCTCGACCGCGCGCACCAGCACGATGCCGTTGATCGGCGACTTGATCGACGCCTTCGACAGGTCGGTGAGCTGGCCGTCGAGCGTCGCCTGAGCCTGCGTCACCGCCGCCTTGTTACTCGCCAGGTCGGCGCGCGCGCGCAGCACGGCGGCGTTGGCGGCGTCGAAGTCGGCCTGGGAGGGAACCTTGCCGCCCGAGAGCTCGCGCACGTGGACGAAGCGCGCGATCTGACTCTCCGCCTCGGCCAGGCTCGCGTTGGCCTGCTCTACCTTGGCGCGCGCGGACTCGAGCGCGGCCCGCGACTGCAGCACCTGCGAGTCGAGCTTGGTCGTGTCGAGCTTGGCCAGCTCCTGGCCGACCTTCACCTCGTCGTTGAAGTCGGCCGAGACAGTGCGGATCGTGCCCGAGAGCTCGCTGCCGACGTCGACCTGGTTGGTCGGCTGCAGCGTGCCGGTCGCGGTGACCAGCACGGTGAGATCGCCGCGCCGCGCGGGCTCGGTCGAGTAGCGGATCCCGTCGCTCGACGGGCGGAGCCACAGCGTGAGCAGCCCGATCACCACGACGGCGCCGACGCCGCCCATCCAGATGAGGCGGCGGCGCGCGCGCGCCGCCTGCGCGCCCTCGAGGCCGAGCGTCTCGGCGACCTCTGCGTTCGCGGGGCGTTCGTCGTCGAGCTCGCTCACGAGGCCGCTCCCACCGGCCAGCCGCCGCCCAGCGCCTTGTACAGGCGGACCAGGTTCGAGGTGACCTGGCCCTCGCTCGTCGCCAGCGCGTCCTGCACCACGAGCAGCGAGCGCTGCGCGTCGAGCACCGCCGGGAAGTCGATCAGGCCCGACCCGTACTGGTCCTGCGCGAGCGTGAGCGCCCGTTCGGCCGCGGCCGCGCCCTCGACCAGCGCGGCGCGCCGGTCCTGCTCCTGCGCGTACGCGACCAGCGCGTTCTCGACCTCCTCGAGCGCGGCGAGCACGGTCGACTCGTAGCTGGCGATCGCCTGCACGCGCAGCGCGTCCTGCGCCTTGATCTCGCCCTGCAGCTGGCCGCCGTGGAAGACGGGCTGAGTGATGGCGCCGGCGAGCGTCCAGGTGCCCGCCTGGGCAAGCGGGAACAGGCCCCCGACCGTGAGCGCCTCGACGCCGATCGAGCCGAGCGCCTGCAGCTTCGGATAGGCGTCGGCGGTCGCGACACCGACCCGCGCGTTCTGCGCCACGAGCTGGAGCTCGGCGCGGCGCACGTCCGGCCGCTGCGCGAGCGTGTCGGCAGGCACGCCGACGGCGACCTCGCGCGGCGTCACCGGGATCGGCTTCGGCTCGTCGAGCAGCGCGGTCACCGCGCCCGGCGGCTCGCCAAGCAGCACGGCGATGCGGTGCTGCGCGCTGGCGAGGCTGCTGCGCACTACCGGGATCGCGGCGCGCGTCTGCGCGAGGATCGTGCGCGCTTGCTCTACGTCGAGCTCCGTGCTCAGCCCCGCCTGCGCGCGCCAGTTCGTCAGGTCGAAGGTTTGCTGCTGAGAGACCAGGTTCGCCTCGGCGATCCGCAGCCGCTCCTGCGCGGCGCGGACGTCGACGTAGGAGAGGGCGAGCTCACCGACCAGCGAGACGAGCGTGTCGCGCAGGTCGGCCTGGCTCGCGGCGAGGTCCGCGTCCGCGGCCTCGAGCCCGCGGCGCAGGCCACCGAACACGTCGAGCTCCCAGCTCGCGTCGAGGCCGGCCGAGTAGAGCGCGGTCGAGCCCTTCCGGCTGCCGACGGCGATCGTGCCCTGGTTCGTGCTGACGATTCCGGAGCCGCGGTTCGAGCCGCTCGAGCGCTGGCCGTTTCCGCTCGCGTCGATCTGCGGGAAGAACGCGCCGAGGGCGATCTGCCGCTCGGCCCGCGCCTGGCGCACGCGCGCCTCGGCCGCGGCCACGTCCATGTTGCCAGCCACCGCGCGCGCGATCAGCTCGGACAGGAGCGGGTCGTGGAGAACCTGCCAGAAGCTGGCGAGGAGCTCCGGCTTGGCGGGCTCGGAGCTGAGGCCGCCGTCGAGCGGCGCGTGCCAGGCGACATTCTCCGGTGTCGGCGGGCGCACGTAGTCGGGGCCGACCGCGCACGCGGTCGGCCCGACGAGGAGCAGAGTCGCCAGGGCTCGAAGACGCAGACTCAGTCCTCCGGCGGAGGCTCGGGGGCAGCCCCGCCCGCGCCTTGCTCACCGCCGCGGTGATGGCGCCAGCGGCCACCGCCGTGCTTCATCATCTCGGCCTTCAGCTTCGCGCGCTGATCGGGGGTCAGCTCCGCGCGCACCGCGAGCAAGGTCTTCAGCATCTCCTTGTGCGCTTCGGTGCTGATCTGGCCGATCTTGTCGGCCTGCGCGAGCACCGCCGCCTGGTCGGGCGTCTCCTGGTCGAGCAGCTTGTGCATGTCCTCGAATGCGGCGCGCATCTGCGAGCGGATCTGCTCGCGCTGCGGCTTGGCCGCGTCGAGGATCGCCTGGACCCTCTCCTGCTGGGTCGGATCGAGCCCGAGCGTCTTCAGATGCTTCTCGAGCCGGGCGCCGGGGCCGCCAGGGCCGTGGCCCGGACCGGCGAGCGCAGGGGCGGCGAAGCTGGCGAAGCTCGCGAGGGCGAGCAGCGCGAACAGCTTCGATCGTGTGAGTCTCATGGTTGGATCTCCTTGCCTGATTCGACCCGCCGTCCGCGCGCCCGGTTTACGGATCGGCCGCTGAGTCGTCGACGAGGAGCGCCAGCACCTGGTAGTCCGCCGGCAGGTAGTCGTCGCGCTCCGCGAGCTCGCTCGCGAACTCGTCGGGGTCGACGTACGCGTCGAGTTCGGCGCCGCCGACCGTGGCAGTCGCGCTCGGCGTCGGGCTCGCCGCGGGGAGGGTGAGCCAGAGCGCGGCAGCGAGTGCCGCCGTCGCCAGCGCCGGAGCCGCGAAGCGGCGTGCGAACGTGCGCCGCTCGATGCGGCGCTCGAGCTCCATGCGCATTGCCGCCGCGCGCGCCGGCGACAGCGGCTCGGGCTGGAAGTCGGCGCGGATCGCGTCGACGAGCGCCCGGTCGGAGCGCGTGAGATCGCGTTCTTCGCTCATGACGTCTTCTCTCCCTGGGGGTTCAGGTCGGCGAGCTCGCCGCGCAGCGCGGCCAGCGCGCGGTGCAGGTGACTCTTCACGGTGCCGGCGGCCTTGCCCAGAACCTCGGCCGCCTCGTTCACGGTCAGCTCTTCCAGGTGAACCAGCACGAACGCCTCGCGCTGGCCGGGCGACAGTCGCTCGAGCGCCGCGGCGATCCGCCGCCGGAGCCCGGGATCGCGCGTCGGCCGCGGATCGACCGGCTCGGGCGCGGTCTCGCGGTCGGCGCCGAACAGCAGCCGGCGCAGGCCCTGCCAGCGGCGCTGCCGCTGCACCTCGTTCACCAGGATCCGGTAGAACCAGGTGTCGAGGCTCGCGTCGCCGCGGAAGCCCACGAGCGCCCGGTGCGCGCGCAGGAAGGCGTTCTGCACCACGTCCTCGGCCGTCGCGTGGTCTCCTCCGAGCAGTCGGAACGCCAGTCGCAGCGCGCGCTCGCGCCGCTTGTCGCAGAAAGCCGCGAACTCCTCCGACCGCATCCGCGCCGGAGCGTCCGCCTTCGCGCCGCCAATCGCAATTTCCACCACTCCTTTGGACTCCCCACCCCCCGCGACGGTTTACAGCTGGCTAGAATCCGCCGGCAGATGATCCCCCGGATGACCCGAAGGCAGTTTCTCGAGACGGGTGCGGCGGCGGCGCTGCTGGCATGCACCGGGAAGTCGGACCCGCCGGACGCGCTGGTCGTGGGCGGCCTGCCGGTCACCTGCAACCTGACGTTGCCGGTCGCCTGCGCGGCGAAGGCGGCGGCGAACCGCGCGCTCGCCCCGGGCGCGCCCCGCCACGAGTTCTCGTACAGCAAGTACAGCGGCTGGCCCGAGATCAAGGAGTCGCTCATGACCGGGCGAATCCAGGCCGCGTACATGCTGGCGCCACTGGTCATGGACCTGGCCGACAAGGGCATCCCCATCAAGATCATCTCGCTCGGCCACCGCTCGGGCGCGGTGATCATGGTGCGCACCGAGTCTCCCTATCAGAGCACGAAGAACCTGGCTGGAAAGCGCATCGCGATCCCGAGCCGCTTCGCGGTCGACTTCCTGTTCCTGCGCAAGATGCTCGCGCGAGGAGGGCATGACCCCGGATCAGGTCCAGGTCGTGGAGATGCCGCCGCCCGACATGCCGGCCGCACTCTACGCCGACGCGGTCGACGCGTACTGCACCGGCGAGCCGTTCGGCGCCGCGGCGCAGCGCGCGGGCTACGCGCGCCCGCTCTACCTGACCCGCGACGAGTGGCCCAGGTACATCTGCTGCGTCTTGACCGTGCGCGAGGAGCTGATGGCGGCGAACCCGGCGATGGTCCAGGACCTGGTGAACCACGTGCTGGGCGCGGGGGCGTGGCTCGACGCGCAGCAGGCGAACCGCGACAGGGCGGTCGCGATCGCGGCGGGCAGGGACTTCTTCAACCAGGATCCCGACATCCTCCGGTTCGTCATGGAGAACCCCACCGACCGCGTGACCTACGGCGACCTCCGCATGATCCGGACCGAGCTCGAGGAGCTGATGCAGCTGTCGATCGCCGCGGGCACCATCGGCCATCCGATTCCGTACGAGCGCTATGTCGACGAGAGGTTCGCGCGCGATGCGAAGGCCGCGCCGATTTCGCTCTAGCCTCCTCGTCGCGGCGCTCGCGCTGGTGGCGGCGAACGACGCGACCTTGATCGCCGGCAGCTTCGATCCCCCGCGCGCCGCGCCCGAGCTCGGGCTCGCCGGATCCGACGGCGCGCCGCTCGCGCTCGCCAGGTTCCGCGGCAAAGTGGTCGCGCTCGCGTTCGGCTTCACGTCGTGCCCCGAGGTCTGCCCGACCACGCTCGCAGTGCTGGCGCAGGCCCGGAAGAAGCTCGGCCCCAAGGCGAGCGAACTGCAGGTCGTGTACGTCACCGTCGATCCCGAGCGCGACGACGCGGCGCGCATGAAGAAGTACCTGGCCGGCTTCGACCCGAGCTTCGTCGGCGGCACCGGCACCGACGCGCAGCTCGCGGCGGTGCGCCGCGAGTTCGGCGTCCAGGCCGCCAAGCACCCGAGCGCGGACGGCGCGACCTTCTCGCACTCGTCGTTCATCTACCTGATCGACCGCGGCGGCGCGCTGCGCGCGCTCATGCCCTACGGCCATTCGCCCGACGACTTCGCGCACGACGTCGGGATCCTGCTCGCGGAGTGATGGCCCTCCGGGCGCGCGGGCTCGCCGGCGCGTTGGCGCTGGCCGTGCTGGCTCTCGGGACCTGGGCGGCCTTTGCCCCGCTCGCCGCGCCGCCCACGCGCGACGAGCTGTTCGAGATCCCGAAGGGAACCTGGGCCCGCCGGATGGCGGGCGACAACGTCGAGATCCTGCCCGAGGAGATCCGCCTCACCCTGGGCATGCGCGACGTGCTGGTGCTGCGCAACCTGGACGAGGTGCCGCAGGTGTTCGGGCCCACCGTGCTGATGCCCGGCCAGAGCTTCCGGCTCCCCTTTCAGTCCGCGGGCAGCTATCCATTCGCGTGCACGGCGCACCTGTCCGGACAGCTCGTGGTGAACGTGGAAGAGTTGCCCGCGACGCCGTGGGCTCGGCTACGCTGGCGACTGGGGGAGCTGTGGTCCGACTCCAGAGAGCACTTCCGTCTCTAGGCGCGCTCGCCGTGCTGGTCGCCGTGTGGTGGGCGATCGTCGCATTCACCCGGAGCGCGATCTTCCCCACCCCGTGGCAGGTGGTGCGCGGCACCTTCGAGCTGGCCGCGGACGGCACTTTGTGGGCGCACATCGGCGCTTCGCTGTTCCGGGTCGGCGCCGGCTTCGGGCTGGCCGTGGTAGTCGCGGTGCCGCTCGGGCTGTGGATGGGCCGGGTCTCCGCGGCGTACACCACGTTGAACCCGATCTTCCAGATCCTCCGGCCGATCTCGCCGATCGCCTGGATCCCGATCGCGATCCTCTGGTTCGGTGTGGGCGACGCCTCGCCGATCTACCTGATCTTCATCTCGTCGGTGTTCCCCATGGTCGTGCAGACCACGGTCGGCGTGCACACGATCGAACGGCGCTACCTGCGCGCGGCCGAGAACTTCGGCGTCTCGCGCGCGACCTTGTTCCGCCAGGTGGTGTTCCCGGCGGTGCTGCCGCAGATCCTGGTGGGCATGCGGATCGGGCTCGGGGTCGCGTGGCTCGTGGTCGTCGCGGCCGAGATGATCGCGCTGCGCTCGGGGCTCGGGTACCTGATCATCGACTCGCGCAACGCGGGCAACCGCTACGACCTCGTGATCGCGGGCATGATCATCATCGGCCTGATCGGGCTCTGCCTCGACGGGGCGATGCGCCGGCTCGAGGGGCTCGAGTCGGTGCGCTGGCGCTTCGGCGATCCGCGCGCGCGGAGCGGCGCCGGTGGCTGAGCGAGGGCCGTCCCGAGCGAAGTCGCAAGCGCCGGATGGCGCGCGCAGCGAGCCGCAGGCGAGCGAAGCCAGTCGGGTGGCTAGCGACGTGGCGGTCTCGGTCCGCGACCTCTGGGTCGACTACCCGCGCGCCGACGGCGAGCCGACGCGCGTTCTCGAGCGCGTGGACCTCGAGGTCGCGCGCGGCGAGTTCGTCTGCATCGTCGGCCCGTCGGGCTGCGGCAAGTCCACTCTGCTGAACGTGATCGGCGGCTTCCTCGCGCCGACCCGCGGCCAGGTGACGGTCCAGGGCGAGCCGGTGCGCGGCCCCGACCGGCGACGCATCTTCGTGTTCCAGGACGACGGCGTGTTCCCGTGGCTGACCGTCGAGGAGAACGTCGCGTTCGGGCTCCTGGGGAAGAGCGCCGAGGAGCGCCGCCGCACCGTCGCGCACTACGTCGAGCTGGTGGGGCTGGTCGGCTTCGAGCGCGCCTACCCGCGCCAGCTCTCGGGCGGGATGCGCCAGCGGGTCGAGATCGCGCGCGCGCTCGCCGCGAACCCCGACATCCTCTACATGGACGAGCCGTTCGGCGCGCTCGACTACCTGACCCGGCTGAAGATGCGCGCCGACCTGCTCCAGATCTGGCAGCGCGAGCGCAAGACGGTGCTGTTCGTGACCCACGACATCGAGGAGGCGGTGCAGCTCGCCGACCGGGTGCTGGTCATGACGCCGCGCCCCGCGACCGTGCGCCAGGCCGTGCCGATCGCGCTCGCGCGGCCGCGCGACTTCGGCGCGGCGGCCTATCTCGACGCTCGCCACGCGATCTTCGCCGCGATTGGAATCTCGGAGACGACGGGAGCGGAGCCACCGCCGCGCGCGAGCGCGCCCGCCCTCGCGGCGCCGGACCTGGACGCGAGCGTGATCGTCGTCGGCGGCGGACCCGCCGGGTCGATCCTGGCCTCCTACCTGGGCGGCACCGGAATCGATTGCGTCGTGCTCGACCGCGCCGTCCACCCGCGCCGCCACGTCGGCGAGTCGCTGGTCTGCTCGACCACGCGCGTGTTCGGCGAGATCGGCTTCCTCGACACGCTGGAGAACGGCGCGTTCGTGAAGAAGCACGGGGCGGTATTCACCCTGGACGGCGGCCGCCGCGAGCTCGGGCTGCCGTTCCGCGCGATGCCGGACCTGGGCATCGCGCAGGCGCACACCTATCACGTGGACCGCAGTCGGTTCGACGAGCTCCTGCTCGCGCACGCGGCCGCACGCGGCGGGCGCATCGAGCAAGCGAGCGAGGTCGAGCGGATCGAGCTCGGCGAGCGCGGCGCGCCAGCGGTGCACGTCGCAGGTCGCGCGGCGCCGCTGCGCGCGCGGATCGTCGCGGACGCCAGTGGCCGAGCAACCCTGTTGGGCCGTCAGCTCCGCACGCGGCGCAGCGACCCGCGCTTGGCGCAGATCGCGGTGCACGGCTGGTTCTCGGGGGTCGACCGCGGCCGGGCAGAGACCGCGGACTGGATCCACGTGCACGTGCTCGGCGCGCCGCGCGCCTGGGCCTGGCAGATCCCGATCAGCGCCGACGTGACCTCGATCGGCGTCGTGTGCGAGGGCCACGCCGGCCTCGCGCGCGACGAGACCGGCGAGCGCTTCTTCGTCCGGCAGATCGCCGCGCACCCGCTGCTCGCCGCGCGCATGGCCAAGGCGCAGCCGCTGAACGGCCTGCACGTCGAGGGGGCGCAGAGCTACTTCGGCGAGCGCCTCGCGGGGCCCGGCTGGATCGCGCTCGGCGACGCCGCGCAGTTCGTGGACCCGGTGTTCTCGTCGGGCGTCTCGGTCGCGGCGGAGTCCGCGCGCCTGGCCGCCCGTGCGCTCACCGGCGCGCTGGCCGACCCGGCCCACGCTGCCGAGCTCTTCGCCGAATACGACCAGACCGTGCGCCGCGGCGGCGAGGTCTGGCGCGAGCTGATCCTTCTGTTCTACCGGATGCCGCCGCTCTTCCTCGGCCTGCTCGAGGACCCGAGCGCGCGCGCCGGAATGCAGTCGCTCTTGCAGGGCCGAGTCTACGAGCCGCGCGACGCGGACGTGCTGGCGGAGCTGCAGTCGCGCGCGCTGGAGCTGGAGCGCGCGGCGGCGCCGCGCTGAGCGGGTCGGGTGGCACGACTTTTCCGGTCGAGGCGCACATCGATCATCGGGGTCACCTAGTAGCGCGACGCGCTCAGATCAAAGGAGAGCGCGTGCGGCCGTGACGCCCGACATCGCGGCGGCTGCGAACGCGACCCCGTCGTAGCCGACACCGCAGAGAGTCGGACCACCCTCGACGCGGAGGCGCTCGCGCAGCGCGCGCGTCCTTTCCGGGTGCTCGAGGTCGTAGAGCGGAATGCCCTCCGGGTACCGCGCCACGTCCAGCAGCACCGGCTCGCGCGCAGAGCCGAGCAGATGCTTCAGCGCAGGCGCGAGCTCGCGGGCGAGCGCGGCGTCCGAGGCTCCGTGCAGGGCGGTCGCGGTGAACACCGACAGGAGCAGCGCGCCCGGCGGCGCGCGGTCCGGGAACAGATTGCTCGGGATGAGACAGCCGATGAACGGGAGCCGCTCGCGCGCCGGCGCGAGGATTCCGAGCGCGTTCCAGCGCAGCGCGCAGGCGGGCTCCTCGAGCGCGAACGCCGCCAGCACCTGCGGCACAGAGCGGTAGCCGTCGAGGAGCTCCGACGCGCCTGGGAGATCGAGCGCGCGCGCGGCCGCCGTGGGCGGGATCGCGAGCACGAGCCGCCGGCACGAGAGCTTCTCGCCGCCGTCGAGCTCGAGCTCGAAGCCGCCGCTGGTCTTCCGCGCGCGGCGCACTCCGGCGCTCGTGCGCAGCCGCTCGCCGAGCTTCGCTCCGAGCCGATCGCACAGGCCGCCGAGCCCGAGCTCGGTCGACACCAGCGTCGGCCGCGGCGCGCGGCCGCTGCGCCGGGTCAAACCCTTCAGCGCGAGCCCCGAGAGCCGCCCGCCCGCCGCTTCGAGCCGCGCGGCGAGATCCGGGAACGCGGCCTCGAAGCCGATCCGCTCCGCGCTCGTGCCGTACACGCCGAGGGTCATGAGATCCGCGAGCCGGTCCGCCGCTGCGGCCCCGAGCCGTTCCTCGACGAGCTGCCGCACCGTGCGCGGGCCGCGCCTCACTGGCCGGAGCGGCTCGGCGAGCAGCCCGAGCAGCGCGCCGAGCGGGAGCACCTCGCCCGACAAGAGAGCGCGCAGGCTCGGCGGCAGCACGACGACCTTTCCGTCCGCCACGAATGCCGGCGGCGCGCGCCGCGCCTCGACGGGCGCGAGCCCGGCGCGCTCGATCAGCGCGAGTAACGCGGGGTTCGCGCGCACCGTGTTGGGACCGCGCTCGACGAGATACTCGCCGCAGCGCACGGTCTCGGCGGGGCCGCCGGCGCGCGCGCCGGCTTCCAGCACGAGCAGGTCGTCGCAGCCGTTCGCGGCGAGCTCCGTGGCGCAGGCGAGGCCGGCGATCCCGGCTCCGACGACCACGGTCCCCGCGCCGCTCACCCGCCGCCTTCCTGGGCGGTGTTCACGAATGTCGCGACCGCCTCGATCGGCGTCGACGGCAGCACGCCGTGGCCCAGGTTCACGATGTGGCCGCGCCCCTTGCGACCGGCGCGCACGAGCTCGCGCACCGAGCGGGCGATTCCCGCGAGCGGTCCCAGCAGCGCCGTCGGGTCCAGGTTCCCCTGCAGCGAGACGCGCTGCCCGACGCGGGCAGCCGCGTCGCCGAGGTCCGTGCGCCAGTCGAGCGAGACGACGTCGGCGCCGAGGTCCGCGATGTCCTCGAGCAGGTGCGATGCCCCGCGCGCGAACACGATCACCGGCGGGCGCTCGGGGCCCAGCAAGGCGAGCACGCGGCGCAGGGCGCGGCCGGCGAACTGCTCGAAACGGGCGCGGTCGAGCACGCCCGCCCAGGTGTCGAAGATCTGCACGCAGTCCGCGCCGGCGGCGATCTGCAGGCGCAGCGTCTCGGCGCAGATCTGCGCCGTGCGCTCGAGGATCATTCTGCACCGTCTCCGGCTCACGCCACGACAGCGCCGAGAGCACCTCGACGTCGCGCGACAGCCGCGACTCGGTCGCGTAGGCGGCGAGCGTCCAGGGCGCGCCCGCAAAGCCGATCAGCGCGGCGCGCGAGCCGAGCTCGCGGCGCAGCCGGCGCAGCGCCTCGCAGGTCGGGGCGATCGCGGCGCTCACGTCGACCGATAGTCGGTCGAGGTCGGCCACTCCGCGCAGCGGGTTCGCGATCACGGGGCCCGGCGCGAACTCGAGCTCGAGGCCGCCGCCGCGCAGCGGCAAGAGGATGTCGGAGAACACCACGACGCCGTCCATGCCGAAGCGGCGGAA
Source organism: uncultured delta proteobacterium (assembly GCA_963707945.1). Lineage (GTDB taxonomy): Bacteria > Myxococcota_A > UBA9160 > SZUA-336 > SZUA-336 > VGRW01. The sequence goes on along the minus strand of CAVPRM010000002.1, from coordinate 1,551,895 downwards.
TGGCTGGAGCGAGATCTCGGCCGCGAGGTCGGGTGAGTCGCACATGGCCAGGAAGGAGGACTTCTCGCGGATCGCGCGGTACTCCGGCAGGTAGCGGCCCGCCTGGCGCATCAGCCAGACGGGCGGGCGATCGACGGGCTCGCCGCGCGCGGCGCGCACGAAGCGCGCGCGCGGCTCGAGCGCGGTGGACTGGGCGGCGTCGGTCACGGCGCGGGGAGGATACGAGCACCCGCGTTCCAGGTCGAGCGGGAAACGTGCGGGCTGCCGCGCGCGAAGAATCGGTAGGGCAGGTCGGCCGACTTGGTGATGCCGATCCGCGGGCTGACCCGGATCTCGACCGGCGGCGCGCCCGGCCGGCGCTCGAGCCGGAGCGGCCCGCGCAGGGCGTCCGCGCCGTCGTGCTCGCGGCCGATGCCGAGCGCCTGGGTGAGCTTGCCCGGGCCGTTCATGAGCTCGCGCCCGGCGCGCCCCCCGCGCAGGCGGCGCATTCGCGCCTCGCCCAGGAGCGGCTCCGCCGCGCGCAGGAGCACCGCCGCGCCGCGACCCTCCGGCTCCGTGACCACGTTCACGCAGTAGTGCAGCCCCATGCTGCGGTACACGTAGAAGTGTCCGGGCCGGCCGAACATGACCCGGGAGCGCGGCGTCGGCCCGCGGTGCGCGTGCGAGGCCGCGTCGCTGCCGTCGCCCAGGTAGGCCTCGACCTCGACGATGCGCGCGGCCAGCGGGGTGCCGTCTGCGAGCTCGTGCACCAGCACCAGTCCGAGCAGCTCGGGCGCGACCTCCAGGCACGGCCGCGCGAAGAACCGGCGCGACAGGCGCATCAGCCCGCGCCCGGAACGGCGAGCGGACGGCGCGCGCGCGCCGTCGCTGCGATCCCGCACCAGTCGTAGCGCATCGGCACCAGCCGCTGCTCGGTCCAGGCGAGCAGCTGGTCGGCGTGGTGCACGCTCGCGGGGTCGGCCGCCACGCCGTGCGGAACCGCCCAGCCGCTCCGTTCCCAGTCACCCAGGTCGAACACGTAGCGCGCCACCGAGAGAGTGGTCGCGCGCAGGTTGAAGCCGGGGGCGGACGTTCCACACAGCACGGTGTCGCCGTCGCCGCCCATCGGCACCGACGGCGGTAGGCGCAGCCGGCGCGCCTCCGGCAGGTCCGCCGCGAGCGGGTGCCACGCGAACGAGCGGTGCAGCCGGCCGTAGCGCCAGTCGCTGAGCGCCGGACCGAGCCGCGCCTCGAGGAAGGCGAGCGCGCGCTCGAACGCGCCCTGGCAGAGCGCCTTCCAGTCGAACGCCGCCCCCGGCGGGACGAAGCGCGCCGCGAGCAGGCCGGGCAGGGCGTTGGCCACGAGCGCGAGCCGCTCGGGTGCGGTGGCGGGCTCGCCGAGCGCGCCGAGCGTCGGGTTCGCCAGCCCGAGCACATCGCCGGCCAGGAAGGTCAGCTGCTCGCGGAACGCCGCGTAGAGCGCCGCGCCGACCGAGTCGATCCGCATGCGGCCGTCCCAGCGGTGCAGCGTCGCGAGCGCCTCTCTCGCGCGCTCGGCCTGGGCCTCGATGCCGTCGAGCGCGCGCACGAAGAGCGGCGCGACCAGCGACAGGTCGTCGGCGTGGATCGCGCGCATGTCGTCGGCGGTCGCGGCGGTCAGCGACTCGAGCCGCGCGAGGATGCGCCGCACGCGGCTGGGGCCGCAGAAATCCACGCCGAGATAGGCCGAGCCCGCGCCCGCGGGCCGGTTGTTCGCCGCGGCGAGGACGCCGCCGGGCGGATCGACGGCGGTCGGCAGCTCCTCGAAGGGGACCCAGCCGCGCCAGTGGTGAGCGTCGGTCCAGCCCGGCACAGGCGTCCAGCGGTTCGCCGCGTCGCGGCGCGGCACGCGGCCGCGGAAGCGGTAGCGGATCGAGCCGTGCACGTCGGCGCTCATGAAGTTGTTGCAGGGGATGACCCAGTCGCGCAGCGCCTCGTCGAGCTCGGCGGTGCTGCGCGCGCCGAGCATCTCGACGACCGCGTCGAAGGTCGAGTCGACGTCGACGAGCGAGGTCCAGGCGAGCGCGACTCCGACACCCGCGGCCGGGCCGCCGAGCACGATCGGCCCGTGCCGGGTCTCGACGATCTCGATCTCGATCGGCGCCCCGCCGCGCACCGACACCGTTTCGCTGCGCCGCTCGGCGCGCGCGAGCTCGTCCGGCCCGAGCCGCTCGACGAACAGATCCTGGTCGTCGGCCATCCCGTGCGTGACGGACCAGGCGACGTGCGCGTTGTGGCCGAAGTGCGGGAAGCCCGGCACCCCTGCGAACGACAGGCCGATCGCGTCGAAGCGCGCACAGCGCAGGTGGTTCTGCCAGTACACGTTGGGGAGGTCGAGCGAGCGGTGCGGATCGCCGGCGAGGAGCGGCTTGCCCGACGCGGTGCGGGTGCCCGCCAGCACCCAGTGGTTGCTGCCGCCGTCGCCGCGCGGCAGCGCGGCCAGCGCCTCGAGGTTCGCGCCGAGCTCCGAAGCGCGCTGCGCCGCTTCGAGGTGCGCGCCGCCCGGCGGCACGGTCAGCGTCTCGCCATCGGCCGCGTCGGCGCGCAGCGCCGCCACCAGCTCGGGCCCGCGCTCGCGCAGCACCGCGCCGCGCCAGAGCTTGCGCGCGAGCGGCCCCATGAAGGCGTGGCGCAGCTTGTAGACCGCGAGCGAGTGCCACGGCTCCCACGGCTCGGGGCGGACGCCGGTGAGCGCGAACTCCGCGGGCAGGCGCGGCCGCGTCGCGAGGTATCCGTTCACCCCGGCCGCATATGCCTCGAGCATCGCGCGCGCCGGCGCGCCGAGCGCGGCGAAGTCGCGCTTCGCCGAGCGCGCGAGTCCCATCCGACGCACGAACGTGTCGCGAGCGGCGGCGTCCGGGCCCACGACCTCGGCCCAGCGCCCGCAGGCGCGCAGCCGGTCGTGCTCCATCTGCCAGAGGCGATCCTCGGCGCAAGCGAAGCCCTGCGCGAAGAACGCCTCCGCCTCCGACTCGGCGCGCGCGTGCGCGATGCCGAACTCGTCGCGCAGGATCTCGGGCATCTACTTGCCGAGCGCGCCCCGCGAGCGCAGTGCGCGGATCTCGTCGGAAGAGAGCCCGAGCTCCGCGAGCACGGCATCGGTGTGCTCGCCGAGCTTCGGGGGCGGGCCCTGCGGGCCCACCGCGGCGGCGGAGAACTCGAGCGGCGTCGCGACCGCCTGGAACTCGCCCTGGCCGCCCATCTCGGGCACCGACACGATCCCGTTCATGGCCTGGACCTGGGGATCCGCGACGACCTCGTCCTGGTTGCGCACCGGCGCCCACCACAGGTCGGCGGCGTCGAACTGCTCGGCCCACTCGGCGAGCGGGCGCGCGGCGAACTCGCGGTCGAGCACGGCGATCAGCTCGCTCGAGCTCTTGCGCCGCGAGCGCGCGTCGGCGAAGCGCTCGTCGTGGAGCCACTCCGGGTGACCGACCGCGCGCGCCAGCTTGGGCCAGTGCCGCTCCGCCTCCAGCCCGAGCAGCCAGAACCAGCGCCCGTCGCCGCTCCGGTACTGGTTCAGGACCGGATTCAGCGCGTGCGTGCGCGGCAGCGACGGCGCCACCGTGCCGAAGCGCAGGCGGATGCCGGTGTCCCAGCCCACGCAGTACAGGCCCGTGCGCAGGAGCGACGTCGCGACCTGCTGCCCGCGGCCCGTGCGCTCGCGCCGGTAGAGCGCCGCCATGATCCCCGACACCAGCGAGAGGGCGGTCACGTGGTCGCCGAAGCCGCCGCGGATCCCGTGCGGCTCGACGCCGGGCGGGAACATGATGTGCTCGGCGCCGGTGCGCGCCCAGAACGCGCCCACGTCGTAGGCGGCGCGGTCGCGCTCGGGTCCGCGCAGCCCGTAGCCGGTGATGCTGGCATACACCAGACGGGGACAGCTCGGCTCGAGCGACGCCCAGTCGAGCCCGAGCTTCGCCAGCGCGTCGGGCCGCAGGTTCGTGACGAACACGTCCGCGCCCGCGACCAGCCGCTGCGCCAGCGCCCGCGCTTCGGGATCGCGCGTGTCGAGCACGACGCTGCGCTTGCCGCGGTTGTCGAGGTCGAACGGCGGGCTCTTCGGCTCTTTCAGCCCCGCCAGGTTCATGAACAGGTTGCGGCAGGGATCGCCCTCGGGCGGCTCGATCTTCACCACGTCCGCGCCCCAGTCGGCGAGAACTCCGCCCGCGCCCGGCCCTGCGACCCAGACCGCGAGCTCCACCACGCGCACGCCCTGCAGCATCAAGCGACGACTCCTTCGCGTCCCGCGGCCGCGCGCAGGATCTCCGGTGCATGATCGATGAACAGCATGTGGCCCTCCCCTGGACACAGGTGCAGCGTCGCCTTCGGAATCCGCGCGGCCTGACCCTTTCCGTGCGAGACCGGCACGTTCACGTCGAGGTCGCCCTGCCACACGTGCACGGGCACCGCGATGTCCTCGAGCCGGAAGCGCCAGGGTCGCGCGAACAAGCTGAAGTCCTGCGCCGCCGCGCGCGCGGCGGTGCGCGAGGCTCCGCGCAGGTCGAGCATGAACGCCTGCGCGACCTCGGGCCGCGCCATCACGCGCCGGTCGGGCTCGGGCAGGCTCCGCTGCATCGACTGCACCACGCGCTCGCCGAAGTGTCGCCCGGCGAAGATCATCGAGCTCATGACGGGGCGCACCAGGAGCGGCGACTGGCGCGCGAGCCGGAAATTGAGGCGATTCACCGCCATCATCCCGTCGAGGACGCCCGGCGTGTCCGGCGGCGCCACCCCCGAGACGATCGCCGCGCCGAGCAGCCGCTCGCCGAGCGCGCGCGCACAGACCGCCGCGTGCGGTCCGCCGCCCGACACGCCGAACACGCCGAAGTGCGAGAGGTCGAGCTGGCGCGCGATCGCCTCGATGTCGCGCGGCCAGTCGACCAGCCGCCGGTTCGGGTCATAGCTCGACTGGCCGTAGCCGGGCCGGTCGGGCGCGATCAGGCGCACGCTTTCGGCGCGGGCGGCCGCGTCGCAGATCGCGAGCTGGCGCCAGGAGCCTGGCGTTCCGTGGAAGCCGAACACGGGGGTCCCGCCCGGATCGCCGAGCTCGGCGAAGGCGAGCTCCCGGCCGTCGTCGAGCCCAAGGACCGTGACCGCGTGCACCGAGGCCATGCCCGTACTCCCCGCTCGGGGAATCTACCGTATGATGGGACCTCGGTGGGGAAGCCCGAATGAATCGCTACGGAATGACGATTCCGCTGGACGGCGTCGCGCTGGCCGACCAGCGCGACTGGATCCAGGAGCTCGAGCGGCTGGGCTACACCGACGTGTGGTCGGCCGAGGCGGGCGGCTACGACGGGCTGACGCCGCTCGCGCTGGCCTCGGTGTGGGCGCCGAGCCTGCGGCTGGGGGTCGCGATCCTGCCCGCGTTCACGCGCGGCCCCGGGCTGATGGCCATGAGCGTCGCGTCGATGGCGCAGGCGGCGCCCGGCCGCTTCGTGGTCGGGATCGGCACCTCGTCGGACGTGATCGTCGAGCGCTGGAACGGCATTCCGTTCCAGAAGCCGTACCAGCGCGTGCGCGACACCGTCCGCTTCCTGCGCAAGGCGCTCGCGGGCGAGAAGATCACCGAGGACTTCGAGACCTTCTCCGTGAACGGCTTCCGGCTCGGGGTGAAGGTCGATCCGCAGCCCAAGATCCTGGTCGCCGCGCTGCGTCAGGGAATGCTGCGGCTGGCCGGGCGGGTGGGCGACGGCGCGATCATCAACTGGCTCTCGGCCGACGACGTGAAGAAGGTCGCGCCGTACGTCAAAGAGTCGGGGAACAAGGAGATCGTCGCGCGCATCTTCGTCGCGCCGAACCCGAACAAGGAGCAGGTGCGCGGGATGGCCAAGTTCGCGATCGCCGCGTACTTGAACGTGCCCGTGTACGCCGCCTTCCACGAATGGCTCGGCCGCGGGCCGAAGCTCGCGGGCATGTGGGAGGCGTGGAAGAAAGGCGACCGCCGGGCGGCGGTCGCGGCGATCCCCGACGAGGTCGTCGACGAGCTGATCGTGCACGGCACCCCCGACCAGTGCCGCGCGCACATCCAGCGCTATGTCGACGCGGGGGTCGACACGCCCGCGCTCGCGATCCTGCCGCTGGGCGTGGACGCGCGCCAGGCGACGCGCGACCTCGCGCCGAAATAGACTCCGGGAAGGGAAGGAGATCCACCATGGCCGCAGTCTCGATCCAGTCCGTCCTCGGCAAGATCAAGCCCGAGAAGCTGGGCCGCACGCTCATGCACGAGCACGTGATGGTCGGCTATCCCGGCGCAGACGCCGACTGGCTCCGTCCGGGCCCGACCAAGCGGGAGAAGCGGAAGATCGCCGCGGACAAGATCGCGGAGATGAAGGACGAGGGCATCAAGTCGATGATCGACCCGTGCCCGGCGGATCTCGGGCGCGACATCGAGTTCATCGCCGAGGTCGCGCAGAAGTCGAAGTTCAACATCGTCGCCGCGACAGGCCTGTACCACGAGCACGAGGGCGGCTCGCCGCACTGGAAGTCGCGCACCGCGTTCGGTGGGCCGCAGGAGAACGCGATGGCCGACCTGATGATCGCCGAGCTGACCGAGGGCGTCGGCAAGTCGGGGATCAAGGCCGGCATCATCAAGGTCGCGACCAGCGCCGGCATGATCACCGACTACGAGAAGGTGGTGCTCACGGCCGCGGCCAAGGCCTCGGTCGCGACGGGCGCGCCCATCACGACCCACACCGACCGCGGCACGATGGGCCCCGACCAGCAGCAGTTCCTCGTCGAGAAGGGCGTCCCGCCGCACCGGATCATCATCGGCCACTGCTGCGGCACGAGCGACCACGACTACCACATGAAGATCATCCGCGGCGGCTCGTACATGGGCTTCGACCGCTTCGGCCTCGACGTGATCCACCCCGACAACGAGCGCGTGTCGTCGCTCTTGAAGCTGATCAAGAAGGGGGCGACCTCGCAGATCGTGGTCTCGCACGACACGGTCTGGTGCTGGAAGGGCGAGCCGATCGCGGACCTGAAGCTCCTGGCCGAGATGGAGAAGGTCTGGACCCCGTCGCACTTCACGCGCCGGATCGTCCCGCGCCTGCTCGCCGGCGGCGCGACCAAGGAAGACATCGACAAGCTGATGATCGAGAACCCGCGCCGATTCTTCGCCGGGGACAAGCTGCCCGCGGTGGCGTGACTCAGAACGCGGCGCGGAGCTCGGCGAGGCCCGCCATCTCGCTCACGAATCCGAAGCGGCCGGCGCGCATCTCGCGCGCGCCGTCGAGGAAGGCGCGCAGCGCGATCCGCGAGAGGCCGCCGCCGATGCTGACCCGGCGAACGCCGACCTCGCGCAGCTGCTCGACGGTGATGGTCGGATCGGCGAAGCCCATGACGACGTTCACGGGCTTCGTCACCGCGCCGACCACCGTGCGCATCTGCTCGAGCGTGCGCAGGCCCGGAGCGTAGAGCACGTCGGCCCCGGCCTTCTCGAAGGCCTGCAGGCGCCGGAGGATCTCGTCGAGGTCGCCCACGCCGTAGAGCAGGCCTTCGGCGCGCGCCGTGAACACGAACGGCGCAGGCAACGCGCGCACGGTCTCGACCGCCGCGTGGACACGCTCGACCGCGAGCGCGAAGTCGTAGATCGGCCGGCGCGGATCGCCCGTCGCGTCCTCGATCGAGCCCCCGGCCGCGCCGCACTCGAACGCCAGCGGGAGGATCTTCGCGGCCTCGGCCGGCTCGTCCGCCCAGCCATTCTCGAGATCGGCGTTCACCGGCAGCGGCGTCGCTTCGCTGATCGCGCGGACGTTCTCGAGGACCTCCTCGGCGCTGGCGCGCGCCTTCCCGAGCATGTTCGCCACGCCCAGGCTCGTGGTCGCGAGCGCCTCGAAGCCCAGGTGGGCGAGCAGCTTCGCGGTGCCTGCGTCCCACGGGTTGGGCAGCAGGAGGGGCTCGGGGCGTCGATGGAGGGAGCGGAACAGCTCGGTCTTGCTGGATGGGTTCGTCATGGCCACCAGGTTCGCTGCCGGAGCGACATCCGTCCAATGCATTGTTCTCAGGCAATCGATCAGTAATCTGGATGGATGACCTTCGACGAGCTCGAGTCCTTCGTCGCGATCGCCACCGGCGGCGGCTTCACCGATGCTTCGAAGAAGCTGCACCGCTCCCAGCCCGCGATCAGCCGCCGCATCCGCCAGCTCGAGCAGAGCCTCGACGCGCGCGTGTTCGAGCGCGCGGGCCGCGGCGTGCGGCTGACGGAGGCAGGGCAGGCGCTGCTGCCGCACGCCGAGGCTGCGCTGGCGGCGCTCGACGACGGCCGGCGCGCGGTGAAGGCGCTCGCGGGGAAGGCGAAGGGCGCGCACGCGCTCCGGCTCGCGATCGTGGGGACGCTCGCCGATCTCTACCTTGTGCGCGCGCTGCGCCGCTTCCGCACCCGCTTCGGCGACGCGTCGATCGGCCTGCGCACCGCGACGAGCCGCGAGGTGAGCGCGCTCGTGCGCCGCGGCGAGGCCGACCTCGGCCTGCGCTACTTCCCCGACCCCGATCCGAAGCTCGAGTCGCTCCCGCTCGGCCACGAGCGGCTCGCGGTCGTGGTCGCCGCGGGCCATCGCATCCGCGCCGCCCGGGTGGCGAGCCTGCGCGCCTTCGAGGGCGAGACCTGGCTCGGCTTCCCTCCCGATCCGCGCCACCCAGAGTCGTCGGGCGAGGTGTTGCAGCGGCAGCTCGCCGCGGGCGGTCTCGCCCACCCGTCGCTCACGCCGGTGGACAGCCTCACCGCACAGAAGCGGCTGGTCGAGGCGGGGCTCGGCATCGCGCTGCTGCCGCTCTCGAGCGTTCGCGAGGAGCTCCGGCGCGGAACCCTGCGCTCGATCGCGGTGTCACGCCTGCGGGCCGACCAGCCGGTCGTGGCAGTGCAGCGCCGGGCCGGCCCCGGCATCCGCTCGCCCGGTCATTCATCGACTTGCTGGAGCGCACCACCCCGGAGCTGCGCCCGCGCGGGAGTGCCTGACGCGAGACATCCACCGCGACATCCGTCCAGGCTCTTGGCGTAGACTTCGAATCGATTGACGGCCACGGAGACTTCGAAGAGACGCTGGCAGCGGGTCACTCGAGCGATGCCGCTCTTCGTGTTCGTGGCCGTTCAAGCACTCATCATCGTCGTCGTGCATCGGCACCGTGATCTGTGGACGGACGAGTTCAACCTGTTGATCACGGTTCGGCGGCCGTTCGCCGAGGGGTTGCTCCAGCTGCAAGACTACTCGGCGCCGCTCTATCAGCTGCTTCTGCGGCCATTCGTCACGAACGACGCTCCTCCCGCGTGGCTGCTGCGCGCGCCCGCCTTTGCGTCGGCGATCGCCAGTGTGCTCGCCGCCTGGTATTTCGTGACGGAGCTCTTCTCGCGCAAGGCCGCCGTGATCGCGCTGCTCTTCGTGATCCTGAGTCCCGTGTTCGCACTCTACTCCGTGGAGGCGCGCCCGTACTCGCTCTTCACGTTCTTGGCCATCGTGTCCATGGGGACCTTCTATTCGGTCACCAAGGGACGGCCCAGGTCATGGCAGATGGGAGCCTATGTTCTGACCTCGATCCTCCTCGTCTACTCCCACTACTGCGCGTTCCTGGTGATCGCCGCGCAGATCGTCTTTGCCGTCGTGGAGATCGCGGGAACGCGAGATCGGAAGCTGGTCCGGAGGATGAGCTGGGCATTCGGAGCCATCGGCGCGGCAGCGCTTCCGGCCGTGTGGCTGATGTCGCGCTACGTCACCGCCGGCGCCCCAGGCGTCGTCGGCTGGATGAAGCGACCCGAGCGCACCGACCTTCTGTTCGTGAGACAGGCCGGCGCCTTGCTCGGTGACGAGCTCCTGTGCGTGGTGGTTCTGCTCGCGGTCGCAGTCGCACTGCGCAATGGTGCATCCGGAGAACAGCGGAATCCCGCGTCGCCACGGTGGTGGGCGTGGTGGTCCGAGCGCCGGGCAACGATGCTCTGCCTGCTGTGGATCGTCTTCGGACTCTACTCCCTGGTGCTGGTGTCGTACGCTGTTCGTCCGATCTACATGCCGCGCTACAGCCTTCCCGTCGAAGTGCCGCTGGCGGCGCTCATCGGTGCGGGCCTCTGCCGCGTCAGAATGCCCTGGCTGCCACTCACCGCGGGCGCGCTCCTGACTCTTCCTGCGGCACGACTCGGGTACTACCTGCACACTGACCTGCGCGACTTCACTCGACTCATCGCGACGCTGCGTTCCGAGAAGGCGGAGTCCCTTTTCGTCGGCGATCTCCCGTACTGCCCGGACTCCAGCAATCCGGAAGCGTACGGTCTGCGCTACTACGGCTTCGACGGAACTGCGTCGCCGCTGCCCATGGTCCGGAAGGCCAACGGCGAGGTCGAACCACGCGAAGGCGACGTCCTGCCGGAAGATCAGCGCGTCTTCCTCGTCACCGGGGTGGGCGTACCCGCTACCGAAGCACTTCTTCAGAGTGAAGGTCGCGCCTACAGACGATTGGACTTCGGCTACCTCACACTCCTGGAGATCGAGAGGGTCGGAGCTCGCGGGGGGTGGCTCGGCGACCGACGACGAGGCAACTAGCTCAGGTCGGGAACGATCTTCCTGACGGCGCCAGCGTGCTCCGGGTAGAATGCGCCCAAGCCCGGGCGATCCCTGCCGCGGGGTGGGAGGTCGCCGCATGCGTGTTCTGCTGATCAATCCCTCGTATCCGTTCGAGGAATTCCCGCGCCTGCTCGTGACCATGCCGTACGTGGCGTCGGCGCTGCAGTCGGAGGGGCACGAGGTCGAGATCCTCGACCTGCTGCTCTCGCGCACCACGCCCGAGAAAATCGAGCGGCGCATGTCGCGGTTCCGGCCGCAGGTCGTGGGGATCACCTCGGTGACCCTGAACCACCACATCGCGGCGTCGATCGCCGAGGTCGTGCGGAAGTGCGACGGCTCCGTGCCCATCGTGATGGGCGGACCGCACGTGAGCTTCGAGATCGAGGGGAGCTTCCGCGACCTGCCGGCGCTGGACTACATCGCGATCGGCGAGGGCGAGCACACCATGCGCGAGCTCTGCCGCGCGCTCGAAGGCCGCATGGATCTGCGCGAGATCAGGGGCCTCGCGCTGCGCGACGGCGACCGGGTCGTGAAGAACGCGCCGCGCCCCCTCGAGGACGACCTCGACACCTTGCCCGAGCCGGCGCGGCACCTGCTGCCGGTCGCGCGCTATCTCGCGTTCGACAGCCACGCGAGCGTGGTCACGAGCCGCGGCTGTCCGTACTCGTGCATCTTCTGCTCGGCGCCCGCGTGGACCGGCCGCCAGGTGCGCTACCGCACGCCGAGCCTGTGCGTCGACGAGATCGAGAAGCTCGCGGACCTCGGCTTCACCGAGATCACGATCGAGGACGACCTGTTCACGCTCTACCGCAAGCATTTCCTCGCGGTGTGCGGCGAGCTGATCCGCCGCGACACGGGGATCCGCTGGAACGCCTTCTCGCGGGTCGACACGATCTCGCCCGAGATCGTGAACACCATGCGCGAGGCCGGCTGCCAGGCGATCTGCTTCGGCGTCGAGAGCGGCAGCCAGGAGATCCTCGACCTGGTGAAGAAGAAGTCGAACCTCGACAAGGTGAAGGAGGCGATGCGGATGACCCAGGACGTGGGCATCACCGCGCTCGCCTCGTTCATCATCGGGCTGCCGGGCGAGACTGAAGAGACGCTGAAGAAGACGGTCGAGTTCGCGAACGAGCTCCACAACGAGTTCGGCTCGCTCTACGGCTTCCACATCCTGGCGCCGTTCCCGGGCACCGAGGTGCGCGACAGCGCGGCCGAGTACGGCCTCGAGATCCTGTCGAACGACTGGACCAAGTACGACGCGAACCACGTGGTGACCCGGACCAAGGGCGCGACCCCCGGCGTGCTGCAGGCGGTGGCCGACGAGTACGACTCGACCATGGACCGCTACCTGAGCTACCAGGACTACCTGTACAAGGCCGGCCAGCTCTCGGGCTACGAGCTCAAGATGTACCTGCGCAGACACCGCCAGGCGTTGCTCTGGAAGCTCCTGCTCAACGACACGATCGAGGGCCTGCCCGCGTTCCGGAACGATCCGGTCGCCGAGCTGCACGCCGCGGTCGCCGAGGCGACGGGAGTGCGGCCCGAGTTCGCGAGCTCCGAGCTCGACCGTGTGCTGGCGCTCGGCGCGCTGCGCGGAAGCGCGGGCCCGGACGGCACACGCTTCGCCTGGACGGAATAGGAGGTACACCGCATGGAGTCGTTTCTCACGCGCCTGGGTCCCATCTCGCACGCCGCCTTCCGGGTCGTCGTCGGCTTCCTGTTCGCCTGCCACGGCGCGCAGAAGCTGTTCGGCATGTTCGGCGGCTTCGCGATGTCGCCGACCGGCCGGGTCGAGATCGCGAGCTTGCTCGGCGTCGCCGCCATCATCGAGCTGGTCGGCGGGCTGCTGGTCGCCCTCGGCGTGCGCGCGCGGATCGCCGCGTTCATCTGCAGCGGCGAGATGGCTGCCGCCTACTTCATGGCGCACCAGCCCCAGGGTCTGCTGCCGATCGAGAACAAGGGCGAGACCGCGGTGCTCTACTGCTTCGCGTTCCTCGTGCTCGCCTGTGTCGGCCCGGGCCCGTTCACCTTGGAGCGAGGCGGGCGCTAGCCCAGGACTAGGGCGCGGGCGGCTGCCAGAAGTCGCAGTGGTGGAACGACCGGAAGTCGGTCTTCACCGCGTTCCCCGTCGGCTCGAGCGACATGACGCGCGCGTGCGACTCGTCGAAGCGCGGCCAGAACGTCTGGCCCCGGACGAACGGGAAGCCGCTGCGCGCGAACGCGGCCCAGTAGCGCTGCATCTGGTGCGACAGCTGCTCCTGCTCGGCCGTGAACGGGCCGTTCGGCGGCGAGTAGCGGAACAGGTACTGCACGTCCGAGGTGTGATAAGCGCCGCTCGGCATCGTCCCGCTGAATCCGGGCGGCGCGTTCGGGTCCGCGAACTCGAAGCCGAAGGTCGGCGTGCGCGGCGCGAGGAAGCGCCGCAGCCGGTCGGTCGGGCACGAGAAGCCCGCGTCGGTGAGCGCGGCGCCGAAGGCGAACGCCGGGTCGGCATAGTTCGACGAGGGGTACTCGGCCACGACTTGCAGCGCGCGTCCGGGGAACACGAAGCCGACGGCGATCTGGTACAGGAAGTCGGGCAGGGGATAGCCGAGCAGCGGAACCAGGGCGGCCGCGGGCTGCAGCTCGTCGTGCGTCGAGCCGACCATGACCGGTACGCGGTTCCACCGGCCCGACGCGATCGTCTCGAGCACGGGCGCGGGCAGGAACTCCCCGCTCGCATTCGGTGACGCGGAGAAGCTCGCGCCCGCCGCCAGGAGCTCCGCGGGCGACTTCGCGCGCAGGCAGTCGACCTGATTCGCGGGGTCGCCGCACAGCGCGCTCGCCGCGAAGGTCGCGCCGGCGGCCTCGGCGTCCGCCAGCGTGTCGGTCGCGCACGGCTCGCCGGAGCTGTCGGCGCCGAGCAGGTCGAACGCGCCGCTGTGGATGATCGCGCGGTCGAACAGCCCCTTTGCAGTCGGCGATGCCAGGTGCAGACACACCGAGTGACCGCCCGCCGACTGGCCGGCGATCGTCACATTGCGCGGATCGCCGCCGAACCAGCGGATGTTGCGCTGCACCCAGCGCATCGCGGCCTGCTGGTCGAGCAGCCCGAGGTTTCCCGACGAGCCGTCGGCGGATTCCGCGGTGAGCCCGGGCAGCGCGAGGAAGCCGAACACGCCGAGCCGGTAGTTCACCGTCACCACGATCGTCTCCGTCGTCGCAGCGAGTTCCGCGCCATCGGCCTGATTCCCCGAGCCGTTCACCCCGCCGCCGCCGTGGATCCAGATCAGGACCGGCAACGGCCGCTGCAACGGCGCGAACGGCCGAGCGGGCCGGTACACGTTCAGATACAGACAGTCCTCCGACGTCGAGCCCGGACCGTTCGTGCTGGCGAGCTGCGCACACTCGTCCGGCAGAGAGGTCGCCCGCCGGAAGCCGCGCCACGGCACAACGGGCTGTGGAGGTCGCCAGCGCAGCTCGCCGACCGGCGCTGCAGCAAACGGAATGCCGAGGAACTCGTCCGCCCCGTCCGCGCTCAAGCCGACGAGGAAACCCGCGTGCGTGAACGCGACCGGCGGCGGAGCCGCGTGGGCGCGGGCGTTCTCGGTCGACAGCAGCAGTAGAAGTACGACACCCAGAGCCGCAGCAGAACGCATCGGCGCATCCTGACAGCGGCGCGCGCGCCGGACAAGATGGATAGACTGGAGGCGGGAGGAACCCATGGCGACTCAGCAAGAAGCTCCGCCCGTCCGCGGGATCTTCGGAGGCGACGTCGATCCCTATCCGATCTACGCGGCGATGCGCGGCGGCCGGCGCGAGCTGCGGATCGGCCCGTTTCCCATCTGGATGCTGTCGCGCTACGACGAGGTCCTGTCCGCCTTCAAGCGCCCGGAGCTGTTCTCCTCGATCGCGTTTCGCGAGACCCGGTCCGACGCGATGTTCCCGGGAGTCGCGAAGGAGACGCTGGCGCAGCTCCGCGACGTGATGCGCCCCGACGTGCCGACGGTGATCAACACCGATCCGCCCGCGCACGCGCGCTACCGCGGCATCCTGAACCGGGGCTTCACGCCGCGCGAGATGGGCAAGCTCGAGGGGCGCATCCGCGAGATCACCCACCGCCTCGTCGACGAGCTGATCGCGCGCGGCGGGCCGACGGACCTGGTCCGCGACCTCACGATCCCCCTGCCGGTCACCGTGATCGCGGAGCTGCTCGGCGTGGACCGCGCGCGCCACGCCGACTTCAAGCGCTGGTCCGACGCATTCGTGGGCCAGGCGCGCCGCGGCGTGGAGCTGCCGCCGATCATCGACGCCGTGCGCGAGTTCAACGCGTACTTCGAGGCGGAGATCGAGCGCCGCCGCAGCGAGCCGTCGGACGACCTGATCAGCCAGCTCGTGCACGCCGAGACTTCGGAGGGACGGCTCTCGCCCCTCGAGCTGCTCGCGTTCTGCCGGCTCCTGCTCGTGGCGGGAAACGAGACCACCACGAACCTCCTGGGCAACGCGGTGCTCGCGCTGCTCGCCCACCCAAGCGAGCTCGAGCGCCTGCGCGCCGAGCCCGAGCGCGTGCCCGCCGCCGTCGAGGAAACGCTCCGCTTCGATGCGCCGGTCCAGGGGCTGCCGCGCCTGACGACGGCGGAGGTGGAGCTCGGCGGCGAGAAGATCCCGCCCGGCTCGCGCGCGATGCTGATGATCGGCGCGGCCAATCGCGACCCCGAGCGCTGGGCCGAGCCCGACCGCTTCGACCTCGACCGCGACACGACCGGACACCTGGGCTTCGGCTTCGGGATCCACTTCTGTCTGGGCTCGCACCTCGCCCGGCTCGAGAGCCGGATCGGCCTCGAGGCGATCGTCACGCGGCTCGCAAATCTGCGCCTCGTGGGCCCCGTCGCGCGCGATGCGAACCCGATCCTGCGCGGGCCGGCGTCGTTGCCGCTTTCGTTCGAGCCCGCGCTCTAGTTGGCGAGCATCGTCGTCGACGGCGACGCCTGCCCCGTGAAAGACGAGGTCTACACCGTGGCGGCTCGCTACGGCGTCGCCGTCACGCTGGTGGCCAACCATCGTCTGTTCGTGCCCGATCGCCCGCCCGTGAACCTGGTCGTCGTCGGCGATGCGCCCGACGCGGCGGACGACTGGATCGCCGCGCACGTCGGCCCCGGCGACGTCGTGGTCACCGCGGACATCCCGCTCGCGTCCCGCTGTCTGGCCGCGGGCGCGCAGGTGCTGGGCACGGACGGCCGGCCCTTCAGCGAGGACTCGATCGGCGGCGCGCTCGCGACCCGGGACTTGAAGGCGCAGCTGCGCGAGGTCGGCATCGCCTCGCGCGGCCCGCGCGCGATCGGGGCGAAGGACCGCTCCCGCTTCCTGTCGAAGCTCGATCTCCTGGTCCAGCGCGGCTTGCGCCTCCGGTAGCGCTCAGAGCTCGAACGTCCCTCGCTGAACGGTGAGCTCCTTCTCGTTCGAGGCGAACGCGACGAGCTAGCCGGTGCGGAAGCCGGCGCGGCGCCGGGGCCCCTTTGTAGATTCGGTTCCTCGAACCCTGTCGAGGGCGCGGAGACGTTCGTCCTCACGTTCGACGCGAGCGTCGGCGATCGCCACCGTTGCAGTGGCGTCTGCCGCGGCGACCGTCACGATCGCGGACGACGACTCGCGGTCAGGTACCGCCGCGCAGCACGTAGAGCAGCAGCAGGATCGGAATCGGAACACCGAGCAGCCACAACAGGATCCAGCCGACGCGGCCCTCCTGGCTGCGGAAGTCTTGCACCATCGCTCCAGCCTCCTTCGGAACCGCAGTTGAAGGGAGCAAGCGTCGTGCCACGCGCGCGCGGCTTCCGATATGATCGCTGCGTGGTGAAGGGCGCGAATGTGCT
Organism: uncultured delta proteobacterium; assembly: GCA_963707945.1. Taxonomy (GTDB): domain Bacteria; phylum Myxococcota_A; class UBA9160; order SZUA-336; family SZUA-336; genus VGRW01. Next base: position 1,535,469 of record CAVPRM010000002.1, on the reverse strand, counting down.
TTTGGCAGTCGGGCTCGCGCTGGCGCCCGCGTGCGGTCCCGTCCCCGGCGGCAAGCTCGCCGGCACCGAGCGGCCGGTTCCGCGCGATTGGGCCAGCACCTTGCCCGGCGGCAAGGAGATCTGCGAGATCGAGGCGCGGCCGGCGAACCCGACCTCGATCCAGCTCGAGTGCTTTGCGTACGAGGGCCACGTCTACGCGCAGTCGCACCGCTTCGCGCTGTCGAAGTGGTGGCCGGTCACGAGCTGGGCGGCCGTGTGGATCGAGAATCCCGACGTGACCGTGCGGCTCGGCGACGACCTCTACAAGGTGACCGCGGTTCGGGTCGGCGACGCTGCGGAGCGGCGGCCCGTGCTCCGCTTCCGCGGCTACGACCCGGTGCCCGAGGGCATCGTCCTGTTCCGCTTCGAACCGCGCGGCTGAGCCGCGCTCGAGGAGTCACGCGCATGAGCGTCGCAAAGGAACACCTGAGTCCGACCGGCTTGTTCTCGACCCGCGGCCTGGGCTTCACGCACGTGGTGACCTCGGCGCCCGGGAAGACCATCCACATCTCGGGCCAGACCGCCTGGAACGCCGAGCGCAAGCTCGTCGGCGGCGCCGACCTGGGCCAGCAGACCGAGCAAGCGCTGCGCAATCTGCGCACCGCGCTGGAGGCGGCAGGGGCGACACCGGCCGACGTCGTGGTCGTGCGCGTCTTCGTCGTGAACTACCGGCAGGAGCACGCGGCGGTGATCGGGCCGGCGCTCGACAAGTTCTTTGCGGGCAGCCCGGCGCCGGCGAGCACCTGGCTCGGCGTTCAGTCGCTCGCGTCGCCGGGATTCCTGATCGAGATCGAGGCGACGGCGGTTGTCGCCGGATGAGTCGACTCCGTCTGTGCGCCGCGCTCGCGGCGGCGCTCGCGCTCGCCGACTGCAAGCTCCTCGAGCTGCGCAGCAACCTCGAGACGCTCGGCGAGATGGGGCTGATCGGCGGACACGTGTCGCACGACGACGCGCAGGGTGCGCCGGTCATCGTGGTCCTCGTCACGGGCGACGGCTCCCAGGTGATCGACGAGTTCGTGCTCGCCGGGCCCGGCGCCTTCTTCTTCACGCCGCTGCCGGGTCACTACCGCGTCGCCGCGTTCGAGGACCGCAACCGCGACTTCAGGTACGAGCCGGCCGACGAGCCCGCGGCGTGGTACGGCGCGCCGACCGCGATCGACACGACCGCGAGCCGCCGCACTGGCCACGTGGACCTGCGGCTGCCCGCTGTGGCCGAGCGGCCACTCGGCATCGCAATCGCGCTCTCGCCGACCCAGCGGCGCGGGTCGGCGGTGCTGCCGCCGATCGCGACGGGCGACGTGGTCAGCCTCGACGACCCGCGCTTCGACCCCAAGAACGGGAGCCTCGGGCTCTGGCAGCCGGTCGACTTCATGTTCAAGCTCGAGGCCGGCTTCTACTTCCTCGAGAAGTACGATCCCGACAAGACGCCGGTCCTGTTCGTGCACGGCGCCGGCGCGACCCCGCGCGACTTCGCGTATCTGATCGAGCACCTCGACCGGAAGAAGTTCCAGCCCTGGGTGCTCTACTACCCGACGGGCCTCGAGCTGGATCAGACCGCGGCGAGCGCCGCGCGCTGGCTCAACATGCTGCTGATCCGGTACGAGTTCAAACACATCGCAGTGGTGGCGCACAGCATGGGGGGCCTGGTGTCGCGCGCGATGCTGAACCGGTTCGTGGCCAGCGGCGCTGGCGACGAGCTCACGGTCTACGTCACGCTGTCCACGCCGTGGGGCGGCTTCGCGTCGGCCGAGAGCGGCGTGGAGGACTCCCCGATCGTCATGCCCATGTGGCGGAGCATGGCGCCGAACAGCGAGTTCCTCGCGGATCTGTTCGTGCACCCGCTGCCGTGCCCGCACTACCTGTTGTTCAGCTACCAGGGTCGCTCGCTCATGCTGGGCAATGTGGCGAGCGACGGGGTGGTGGCGGTGTCGAGCGAGCTGCCGCTGCACGTGCAGGAGGCGGCGCGCAAGGTCTACGGCTTCAATCACAGCCACGTCGGGATCCTCAGCGCGCCCGAGGTGTCCGCGCTCGTGAACTCGCTGCTCGCGGACTCGGAGAGGTAATCGGGGCGGCACGAGGGTTGCATCCAGCGATCGCGGAGGTGCAGGCCATGGCAATACGCATTTTCGTGTGGGTCGCGCTCTTGATTTCGGTCGCGGCGCTGGTGGCGCGCGCGGAGACGGACGTGCTCCCGCCGCGCGCGGCGGAGGCGGTCGTCGCCCTGATGGACGTGTCGGTCGCCGGCGGCGTGGTCTCGGGCGCGATCGAGAATCACGGTGCGCTGCCGGTGAAGGACGTGAAGCTTCTGGTTCAGCAGAGCTATCGCTGGCCCGACGAGCGAAAGCCGGGTGCAGTGGATCCGGGTCGTTCCGCGCAGGTCGTCGTGGCGGACACGATCGCGCCGGGGGGCCGAGCGAAGTTCAGGCACGACGGCGGGCCGCTGAGGGCCCCAGCCGGCGGAGGCTCGTTCGAGACGAGCGTCCAGGTGCTGAGCTTCGACGTCGTCACACCTCCCGCGACACACCCGAATTGACCGAGGCGCGCGTTCGCCCGTAGGCTCGTTCTCGTGGGCGAGCTTGATCTTTCGGAAGAGCTCGAGTCGCTTCGCGCGAGCGCGGCGCGCTTCGCCGCCGAACAGCTCGCGCCCATCGCGCGCGCGGCCGAGAGCGCGGGGCGCTGGCCGGGCGAGGCGCTCTCGGTCCTCGAGAGCTTCTCGCTGCGCGGGCTCGACCTGCCTGCGCGCCTGGGCGGCGACGAGGCCGGCTGCCTTGCCAAGGTCGTCCTGCTCGAGACGCTCGCCGCCGGCGACGCGGGCGGCTTGCCCGCCGCGGATGCCGCGGGCATGGCCGCGGGGGCGCTCGTCCACTGTCCCGATCCGGGCGTGGCCGGCGAGATCGCGGGCGCGTGTCTGGCCGGGCGCGCGCAGTGCGCGCTGGTCGTGGCGGATCCCGAGCTCTCCGGGGAGCCCTCGCTCGAGTGGGCGCCGCAGTGGCCGGCGCCGCGCTGGCTGTTCGTCAGCGCGGGCGAGCGACTGCGCGCGCTCGAGCTGAGCCGCCCGCTCGAGCCCGCGCCGGCACTGGCCTTTCACGCGTCGGGCGGGGGCTCGTGCGCAGTCTCGGGCGCGCGCACGCTCGGCGACTGGAAGCTCTCGACGCAGATCGGTGTCGCGATCCGCGGCCGCGCGCGGCTCTGGCTCGCGGCGGTCGCGGTCGGCGTCGGCCAGGCCGCGTTCGACGCGACCCTCGCCTACACGCGCGAGCGGATCGTGTTCGGCAAGCCCGTCGCCCACCACCAGGGAAACGCCTTCGAGCTGGCCGTGGCCGCGACGAACCTGCAGGGCGCGCGGCTGCTGGTGCGCGACGCCGCCGCGGGCTTCGACCGCGGCGATCCGCACGCGGGCTTCTGGGCGACCCAGGCGTGGCTCGGCGCCGTCGAAGCCGCGGTCGCCGCGACCGATCTCGGCGTGCAGCTCCTGGGCGGGCACGGCTTCCTCGTCGACCACCTCGCCGAGAAGCGCTTCCGCGAGGCGCGCATGCTGGCGCTGCTCGGCGGCGGCCGCGATGCCGCCGAGGCCGACTTGGCGGAGCTCGTGCTCGACGTGCCCGATCCGCTGTTCGCGCAGGATGCGAGAAGATGATCGAGCTCGACCCGCGCAGCCGCGAGATGGTCGCCGAGGTGCGCGAGCTCGGCCGAACGTACATGCGGCCGATGGGGCTCGAGAGCGACCGCAGCGCGTCGCCGCCGCCGGCTGACCACCCGTTCTATCTGATCTGCGCGCGCCAGGGCGGTCTCGTGAGTCGGGTGCTGGGCGAGGGCGAGCGCGACGCCGAGTCGGGGGACGCGGCGCTCGCGTGGCGCCCGCTGCGCGCGCTCCTGCAGGCCGAAGAGGCCGCGTACTGGGACCGCGGCGTCGCGCTCTCGCTGCCTGGACCCGGGCTCGGCGGCACGGCGCTGCGCAGCATGGCCACGCCCGAGCAGCGCGAGCGCTTCCTCGCCGTGTTCGCCGACCACTCGCGCGCGCGCTGGGGCGCGATGGCGCTCACCGAGCCGGGCGCAGGCAGCGACGTGGCGCGGATCCGCACGCGCGCGCGCAAAGACGGCGCCGAGTGGGTTCTGTCCGGCGCGAAGATGTTCTGCTCGAACGGCGCGCGCGCCGACTGGGTGGTCGTGTGGGCGACCGTCGACCCGGCGCGCGGGCGCGACGGCCACCGCGCGTTCGTGGTCGAGCGGGGCACGCGCGGCTTCGACCTGCTCAAGATCGAGCACAAGATGGGCTCGCGCGGTTACGAGACGGCGAGCTTCGCGCTCGACGAGGTGCGCGTCCCCGCCGGAAACCTGCTCGGCGGCGAGGCGGCGTACGAGTCGCGGCGCGGCTTCCGCGGCGTGATGAACACCTTCAATCTGACCCGCCCGCTGCACGCGGCGCAGGGCATCGGCATGGGGCGCGCCGCCTACGACCACGCACTCGCGTTCGTGCGCGCGCACTACCCGGGTCACGGCCGGCGCCGCGCGAAGGCGCTCGAGCGCCTGGCCGAGATCCGGCGCGGGCTGCAGACGGCGCGGCTCCTGTGCATGCACGCGATGGGGCTCGGCCGCGCCGGCGTATCGAACGCGCTGGAAGCGTCGTACGCGAAGCTCTACGCCCCGCCGGTCGTGTTCCGCGCGATCGCCGCGGCGCTCGACATCGTCGGCGAGGCCGGGGTCCGCCGCGACGCCCACCTCGAGAAGCTCTACCGCGACGTGAAGATCCTCGACATCGGCGAAGGCACGCAGCAGGTGCAGAGACTCGTGATCGCGCGCCAGCTCTTCGATTTTCCGCGCGATGCCTAGAAGACAGTTGGAGGTCCCGTGCCGAGCTGGTTGGTGTATGCACTGATCTCCGCCGTCGCCGCGGGTGCGACGGCGATTCTGGCGAAGCTCGGCGTGCGGGATATCCCGTCGAATCTCGCGACGGCGATCCGCACGCTGGTTGTCCTGGTCTTCGCGTGGGGCATCGCGCTGGCGGGCGGCGAGCAGCGCGCGCTGCCGGGCCTGAGCGCCCGGACCTACGGGTTCCTGGCTGCTTCGGGCGTCGCGACCGGCGTGTCGTGGCTCGCGTACTTCCGGGCCCTGCAGCTCGGCCCGGCTTCGCGCGTCGCGCCGATCGACAAGCTGAGCCTGCCGATCGCCGTCGCGCTGGCCGCGGTGTTCCTGCAGGAGCCGATCTCCTGGCGTGTCGCCCTGGGCGTGGCGCTCATGGTCGTGGGCTCACTTCTCACGCTTGGCTGAGCCGCGATCGGATACGATCCCGACGTGACGCTCCCGCTGGACGACATCCGGGTGATCGACCTGACGGTCGCGCGCGCCGGCCCCACCTGCGTGCGCCAGCTCGCAGACTGGGGCGCCGACGTGATCCGGATCGAGCCGCCGCGCGGCGTCGATCTGCTCGGCTCCTCGCACGAGCGCGGCCGCGACTCGGACTTCCAGAACCTGCACCGCAACAAGCGCGCGCTGTCGCTGGACCTGAAGAAGGAAGAGGGCAGGGCGCTCCTGCTGCGGCTGGTCGACGGCGCGGACGTGCTGGTCGAGAACATGCGCCCGCAGGTGAAGCACAGGCTGGGCTTCGACTACGAGACCGTGCACGCGCGCAATCCGCGGCTCGTCTACGGGTCGATCTCGGGGTTCGGCCAGGACGGCCCGTACGCGGAGCGCGGCGGCGTCGACCAGATCGCACAGGGCATGGGCGGGCTGATGAGCGTGACCGGCATGTCGGGCACGGCGCCGACCCGGGTCGGCATTCCGGTGTCGGACCTCGCGGCGGGTCTGTATCTCGCCGTCGGCATCCTCGCCGCATTGCACGAGCGCGTGCGCACGGGCGAAGGCCGTTGGGTCACGACGTCGCTGCTCGAGGCGATGATCGCGATGATGGACCTGCAGGCCGCGCGCTGGACGATCGACGGCGTGGTGCCCGCGCAGGAGGGCAACCATCATCCGACCCTCGTGCCGATGGGCTGCTTCGAGACGAAGGACGGCTACGTGAACATCGCCGGGCCGACGGGCCGGCTGCTGCGGAACTTCTGCAAGGCCGTCGGTTTGCCCGAGCTGCCGGCCGACCCGCGCTTCGACTCGCCCGGAAACCGCAACCGCAACCGCGCCGCCCTGAACGAGCTCGTCGCCGCGCGGCTGCGCACGCGCACGACCGCGGAGTGGGTCGAGGCGCTGAACGAGGTGGGCGTTCCCTGCGGTCCGGTCTACAAGATGGACGAGGTGTTCGCCGACCCGCAGGTGCGTCACCTCGAGATGACTGCGCCCGTCGAGCACCGCGCGCTCGGCCGGCTCGATCTCGTGCGCAACGCCGTCCGCATGAGCGGGGTCGGTCCGAGCGTGCGCACGCCGACCCCCGAGGCCGGCGAGCACGGCGACGCGATCCTCGCCGAGCTCGGACTGTCGGCCGCCGAGATCGCGGACCTTCGCGCGCGCGGCGTGGTGTAGCGCGCGCGTCGCACGCAAGCATGCCCTCCGCGTTCGGTCACGCCGCAGTCGCTCTGGTGCTCGCGCCGGTCGTCCTCGGGGCCGGCGCGCCGCGACGCCTTCTCGTGTTGGGCGTGCTGTCGGCGGTAGTCCCGGACCTGGACGTCTTCTTCGCGGAGCATCGCGGCTTCACGCACTCGCTGTGCGCCGCGGCGATCCTCGCGGGTGCGCTCGTGTGGATCGGCCTGCCGCGCGGGTCGCCCTTCCCGCGCCGGCGCGCGTTCGCGTACCTGTTACTGGCCGCCGCTTCGCATGGCGTGCTCGACACCCTGACCGATGGCGGCCGCGGCGTGGCGCTGCTCGCGCCGTTCGACTGGACGCGTTTCACCGCGCCGTTCCGGCCGATTGCGGTGTCGCCGATCGGCGCGCAGCAGTTTTTCTCCGCGCGCGGGCTGGCGGTGATCGCGAGCGAGCTCGTCTGGCTCGGCATTCCCTGCGCGCTCCTCGTACTTTTCGCGCAAATCCGGCGGCGATCGCGATAGCCTGGGCGCATGGCGGACCCCGAGGTCCCGAACCTGGACGTCGCGGCGGCGACGGCGTACGAGGAGCTGTTCGTCCCAGCGCTCTTCGAGGCCTGGGCGGAGCGGGTCGCAGACGCGGCGCACCTGCGCGAGGGCGAACGGGTCCTCGACGTCGCGTGCGGCACCGGCGTGCTCGCGCGCGCGGCGGCGAAGCGGGTCGCGCCCGGCGGGAGCGTGACGGGACTCGACCCCAGCGACGGCATGCTCAGCGTCGCGGCGCGGCGCGCGCCCGCGCTCACCTGGCGAAAGGGCGTCGCCGAATCGCTGCCGTTCCCCGACGCGAGCCTGGACGCGGTCGTCTCGCAGTTCGGGGTGATGTTCTTCACCGATCGCGTGGGCGCGCTGCGCGAGATGTTGCGCGTGCTGCGCCCGGGCGGGCGCCTCGCGGTGGCGGCGTGGGCCGGGCTCGAGGCCTGCCCGGCCTACGTCGCCTTCATCGCACTGCTGGCGCGGCTGTTCGGCCCCGAGCAGGCGGACGCGCTGCGCGCGCCGTCCGCGTTGGGCGACCCGGCCGCGTTGATCGCACTGCTGCGCGAGGCCGGCGCGCGCGCGCCGATGCTGGCGACACCGCCGGGCCAGGCGCGCTTCCCGTCGCTGCGCGCCTGGGTGGAGGCGGACGCGCGCGGCTGGCTGCAGCTCGACGACGCGCGGGTCGAGCGGCTCTTCGCCGCGGCGCAGCAGGAGCTCGCTGGATACGTGGCGGCGGACGGAACGGTGAGCTTCACCATGCCTGCGCACATCGTCGTCGCGTCGAAGACCTGAAACGAGCTCTGATCGAGGAGGTGAAGGCGCTCCTGCACCGCAAGCTCAGCGGATCGCGAGCCGGCGAGCGCAACGGAGAGCTCGGCGAGCCCGAACCCTGATACCCTGGGCGGCCAAAACGGAGGGCCGCCATGGGCGAGATGCTGGTCGACACGCGCGCGGGGAAGCTTCGGGGACTGACTCAGGACGGGATCCACCGATTCGCCGGAATCCCGTACGGCGCGCCGACGGGCGGCGAGCGGCGCTTCCTGCCAGCGCTGCCGGCGGCGCCGTGGAGCGGCGTGCGCGACGCGACCGAGTTCGGCCCGATCTGCCCGCAGCAGGGCTCGCTCGTCGATCCCGCACTGTCCGATGCAAACGTGACCGGCGCCGTGCGCTACCTGCCGCAGAGCGAAGACTGCCTGGTGCTGAACGTTTGGACCCCGGCGCTGCGCGACGGCCGGCGCCGCCCGGTCATGGTGTGGCTGCACGGGCGCGGCTTCATGGCGGGCGCCGGCTCGGAGCCCTGGTACGACGGGACCAAGCTCGCGCGCCGCGGCGACGCCGTGATCATCACGGTCAACCACCGGCTCAATGCGTTCGGCTACCTGCACCTGACCGACGCGCTGGGCGAGGAGTTCTCGGGGTCCGGCGTCGCGGGCCTGCTCGACGTGGTGCTCGCGCTCGAGTGGGTGCGCGACAACGCCGAGGCGTTCGGGGGCGATCCGAACAACGTGACGATCTTCGGCGAGTCGGGCGGCGGCGCGAAGGTGAGCACCATGCTGGCGCTGCCCGCGGCGAAGGGCCTGTTCCACCGCGCGGTGGTGCAGAGCGGGCCGGGACTGATGGGGGTCGAGCGCAAAGCCGCGCACGAGTTCACCGAGCAGCTCTTGGCGCAGCTCGAGATCCCGCTCGCGGACGCGCGCAAGCTCCAGCTCCTGCCGCCCGAGCAGATCTTCAAGGCGATCAACAAGCTGCCGGGTCGCGGCCCGGGCACCGGACCCTTCCTGATGGGCACCCCCGCGATGTTCCGGCTCTCCCCGGTGGTCGACGGCAGACACTTCCCCGCGCACCCGTTCACGCCGACCGCGGCGCCCAGCGCCGCCAACGTGCCGCTGATGATCGGCACGAATCTGGACGAGTCCGCGATGTTCGTCGCCGCCGACCCGAAGCGGCGCCGGCTCAGCGAAGAGGACCTGCGCCGGCGGCTCACGCCGATGCTGGGCGAGCACCTGGAGAGGGTGCTCGGCACGTACAAGCGCACTCGGCCCGAGGCCACGCCGTGGGACCTCTTCATCGCGATCACCACCGAGCCGACCCGCATCATGTCGATCCGGCTCGCCGAGCGGAAGGCCGCGGGCGGCCCCGCGCCGGTGTTCATGTACCTCTTCGAGTGGCAATCCGACTTCATGGGCGGGCTGTTCAAGGCGGCGCACGCGCTCGAGATCCCGTTCGTGTTCGACGGCGTCGAGGCCGCACCGATCACCGGCGCGCGCACGGACCGCCAGGCGCTCGCCGACCTGATGAGCGAAGCGTGGCTCGCGTTCGCGCGCAGCGGCGACCCCAACCACGCCGCGCTGCCCGCCTGGATGCCCTACACCGCGGAGCACCGCGACACGCTGATCTTCGACGTGCCGCCGCGCGCCGAGCGGGCGCCGCGGCAGGAGGAGCTCGACGCCTGGCGCGGCGTCGAGGTGCGCCGGTGAACAAAGTGAACCTGGCCGAGAAGCTCGCGCTCTTCAGCGACCACTGGAAGCCGAAGGTGGTCGGCGAGCTGAACGGCCAGCAGGTGCGGCTCGTGAAGGCGCAGGGCGAGTTCGTCTGGCACAGCCACGCGCACGAGGACGAGCTCTTCCTCGTGCTGCGCGGCCGGCTCGCGCTCCACTTCCGCGACCGGGTGGTCGAGCTCGGCGAGGGCGAGTTCTGCATCGTGCCGCGCGGGGTCGAGCACAAGCCGGTCGCCAGAGAGGAGGTGAGCGTGCTCCTGCTCGAGCCCGCCTCGACCCTGAACACGGGCGACGTGCGGAACGAGCGCACGGTCGAGGCGCTCGAACGGATCTAGCTTGACGCCGCGGCCCGGAGCGGTGGATGATTAGCCAACTGGCTAATCATAGGAGAAACCGCCATGGCGACACCGGTCCACGTCGTGTGCAGCTACCGGGTGGCGAAGGGCAACGAGGGCGAGTTCACGAAGCTTCTCGAGCGGCACTGGCCGCTCCTGAACGAGCTGAGTCTCGCGACCGACGAGCGGCCGCAGCACTTCCGCGGCCACGAGGAGGACGGCAAGCCGATCTTCTTCGAGATCTTCGAGTGGGTCGACGAGGACGCGCACAAGCTGGCCTCGCAGCACCCGGATCTGATGGCGATCTGGGAGCGGATGGACAAGCTCTGCGAGGCGCGCCATGGTCGGCCCAACATGGAATTCCCGCACGTGACCGAGCTCCGGATCCTTGGCGAAGCGTGACGCCCGGCGCGAGCTCGAGGAGCTGGACCTTGTGTTCACCTGTCTCGCCCACGCCTCGCGCCGCCAGATCCTGCTCTCGCTCCATCACCACGGCGGAGCCATGACCGCCGGCGAGATCGCCGGCCGCTTCGGCTGCAGCTGGCCCACGACCAGCCGTCACCTGAAGCAGCTCGAGGCGGCGGGCCTGGTCGCCGTGGAGACGCGCGGTCGCGAGCGCGCCTACGAGCTCGTGAACGAACGGCTGGCGCGCGTGGTGGGCGGTTGGATCGAACGCTTCGGCGCGTAGCGGTCGCGGCCTGCCCAATGGCGGTGCTGGCGGCGATCCGCCGGATCCTGCTGCTGCACCTGCAGGACGGCGGGAGCGACTAGTTCGGGCGGTTCGGGCGCACGCGGAGCTGCTCGCCGGCGGCGGCATCGAGCTCGAGCTCGGCGTGCGCGCCGCTCGGCCACTCGAACACGAGCTTGTGTCGGCCGGGCGCGAGCTCGTGCTCTGCTCCCGGCTCGATCGCGACGGCATCGCCGCCGTCGAAACGCACGCGCAGGCGCTGGTCGATCTCGAAGTGCAGGCGCGCGGGTGCGTTCGCGGATCCGTCGACCGCGGCGAAGGCGGCCCGCGCGCGGTCGGCGAGCGCGCTCGGTGTGACGCCCGAGACGTAGACTGCGGACGCGATCAGCACGGCGGTGAGCGAGGCGGCCGCGGCGGCGATCCCGCGCCAGAGCAGCCGCCGGCGCCGGCGCGGCGGGCCTGCGATCACCACGGTGTCGCCCTCGCGCGGGTGGAACAAGCCGGTCTCCCAGAGCCAGCTCGCCAGCTCGAGCCGCGCGTCCGCGGGGAACGCGCGCAGTTTGCGCTCGAGCAGCTGGCGCACGCGCTGCGCCGACGCGGGCCGCGCGCGCGGCTTGGCGCGCACCATCGCGCGCACCAGCCGCGCCAGCCAGCGGGGCGTGCCCTTCGCGATCCGGCGCACCGGCTCGTAGCGCTCGCGCTGGATGCGCGTGAGCAGGCTGTCGGTCTCGCCCGGCGCGGGCTCGCGGTAGGGCGGCGCGCCCGTCAGAAGCTCGTAGAGCACGACCCCGAGGCCGAACAGGTCTCCGCGCGAGTCGACGCGTTCGCCGAGCAGCTGCTCCGGCGCGATGTACGGCGGCGAGCCGATCGTCGTGCCCGGCCGGGTGAGGCCGTCGCTGGTCGCGTCGAGTGCGATCCCGAAGTCGGCGATCTTCACGTCGCCGTTGCGGCCCAGCAGCACGTTCGCGGGCTTCAGGTCGCGGTGCACCATGCCGCGCGCGTGGATCGCCTCGAGCCCGCGCGCGAGCTCCAGCGCCACCAGCGCGGCCAGCCGCCACGGGAAACGCTGCGTGTGCCCGAGCGCCTCGCGCAGGTCGACGCCGTCCACGTACTCCTGCGCGATGTAGTGCTCGCCGCGCCAGCTGATCCAGTCGTAGACCGCGACCACGTTCTGGTGGTGGATCGACGCCGCCGAGCGCGCCTCGCGCGCGAAGCGCTCGACCAGGTCCTCGCTCGCCGACAGGTCCGGGCGCAGGCGCTTGAGCACCGCGGGCCGCTCGAGCGACTGATGTCGGCCGAGCAGGACGACGCCCATTCCGCCCGATCCGAGCTCTCGCTCGATCGAGAAGTTGCCGATCGTGCGCGGCCCGTTGCCCGACATGTGTGAACGGCCGGCGCGCGAGCGGGCGCTAGCCTTCGTCCACCGTGTGGGTCTTCGGTGCGGAGGAGCGCGCCTCGACCACGTAGCGCAGCTCGATCTGGCCCAGCGCGATCTTGTCGCCGTGCTTCAGCTCCGCCAGCGCCATGCGCGCGCCGTTCACCTGCACGCCGTTGGTGCTGCCGAGGTCGCGGACGCGATAGCCGCCCGAGCCGAGCTCGAGCGCCGCGTGTTGGTGCGAGATCGAGGCGTCGTCGATCTTCACGTCGCAGCCGTCGCCGCGACCGATCGTCACGCGCGGCCGCTCCAAGCTCACCTCGGAGCCCGAGAGCGGGCCCGAGGCGAACACGATCGAGACCGAGTGCCTGGCGAGGTAGCCGTCCCGGCGCTCGGCCTTCGAGACCCCGACCTGACGCGTCCGCCCGTCCTTCATGTGCGACACCTCCGACGGTGAGGCATCGGTGTCGGACGGGCGGCCCTTGAGCGGGGTTAGTCCCCGAGAATGAACCCGGAGAGCGCCTTCTCGAAGGCTTCCGGGTTGTCGAGCATGACGGAGTGGCCGGCGCGCGCGATGACCTCGAGCCGGCCGTTCTTCAGGACCTCGTCGGCCATCTTGTCGGCGACGTCCGCGGAGAGCACGTCGGAGGCGGCGCCGCGCACCACCAGCGCGGGGCAGGGCAGCTTCTCGAGCGCGGACCAGAGCTGCTTCGACTCGGTCTCGGACCAGCGCGCGAGCTCCTCCTCCGACACTCCGCGCCGCCCGCGCATGAAGGCGGGGTCGAGGCGCAGCTCGAAGCGGCCGTCCGGGCGCTGCTGCGCCCAGTGACCGGCGAGGACGTTCAGGATCTCGGGCTTGGTCGCCGGGTACTGGCGGTGAAGCACCTGCTCGTAGTCGCGGCGGGTCGCGAACGACGGATCCTGCTGCTGGACGTCGAGGCGGATCCGGGTCGTGCCGCGCGCGTCGAGCTCCGGCGCGGAGTCGACGATGATCAGGCCCGCCACCCGCTCCGGGTGCATGCCCGCGAAGCGCATCGCGACACGCCCGCCGAGGGAGTGGCCCACGATGACGGCGCGCGCGGCGCCGAGCGCGTCCATCGCGGCGGCCACGTCGTGCGCCATCGACTCGTGGTCGTAGCGAGCTTCCGGATCGCGGTCGGAGAGGCCGTGGCCGCGGTGGTCGAGCGCGACCACCCGGTAGTGCGGCGCGAACGTCGGCGCGCACCAGTCCCACACGTGCGCATCGTTGCCGAACCCGTGCAGGAACAAGAGCAGCGTTCCCTCGCGGCTCCACTCGAGCGCGTGCAGCGACAGTCCGTGCGTACCCGGGAGGCGTAGCGAGGTGGGCTCCATCGAAGGGATTCTAATCCACGCCGCCGGGTTCCACGCCGCGGGCGCGCAGGCGCGCGCGGGCGCGGTTGCGCAGCTCGGCGACCGCCCGGTGCGTCTCGTCGCGGAGCCGCGCGCGGTCGCCCGCGTAGCCCTCGACCGGAATCGGCGCCCCGATCTCGAGCACCACCGGCCGCGGGTGGAGCCAGAACGTGCCGGCCGGCCAGATCGCGAAAGTGCCCGCCACGGCGATGGGCAGGATCGGCAGCTTCACGTCGAGCGCGGTCGCGAAGGCGCCCATCTTGAACGCGCGGTAGGAGCCGTCGCGCGCGCGGTTGCCCTCGGCGAAGAAGAGGATCGAGACGTCCGGGTCGCGCTCGGACATGCCTTCCTGCAGGCGTTTCACGTCCGCGCCGCTCTGGCGGCGGTCGACGGCGATGTTGCCGGTGCGGCGCAGGGCAGGACCGAAGATCGGGACCTTCAGGAGCTGCGTCTTCAGCACGAAGCGCAACATCAGATCGGGCAGGCCCGCGATGACGACGGGCGGGTCCCAGTTGCTCTCGTGGTTCGACACCACCACGTACGCCTGGCCGGGCTTCAGGTGCTCGAGCCCGCGCACCTCCATCTGGGTGCCGCCGACGCCGAGGCAGGTTCGCGCGAAGCCCAGGTAGTAGCGGTGCGCCTGGCGCGGCGTCGCGCCGACGAGCGCGTGGACCAGAGCGCCGAAGCTCCACGCGAGCATGGCAGGTGGAAGGACAACTATCGCCGCGAGTCCGCGCAGCCAGCGCTGCACCGAGCCGACCATCCCCATCGGCAACAGACTAGCGCGGAGCCGCGGCCTCGCGCGACGCTTCTTGGGGTCGGCCATAATGCGCGGGTGAAGCGACTTTCGTTCTGGGGCTGGGGTTACGAGGGCGAGGGGCCGGACGACGCGGCGCGCGCCCGCCTGGCCAAGGGCCTCGGCGAGCGCTTCGGCCGGCCCGACCTCGCCCCCGCACCGCTGCCGCGGATCGAAGAGATCGAGCTGCCGGCGCCGCGCGTGCGCCCGCCCGCCGCGCTGGCCCCGATCGCCTCGGACGAGGCGTGGGAGCGCGCACGCCACAGCTACGGGCGCAGCTACCGCGACGCGGTGCGCGCGCAGCGGCGCGACTTCAGCCACCCGCCCGACTGGGTCGCGTTCCCGACGAGCGAGACGGAGGTCGCGGACGTGCTCGACCACTGCGCGCGCGAGCGGATCGCGGCGGTGGTCTTCGGCGGCGGCTCGAGCGTCGTGGGCGGCGTCGAGACCAAGGTCGCCGGCGACTACCGCGGCGTCGTGAGCCTGGACCTCGGCCGGCTGTCGCGCGTCCTCGAGATCGACCGCGCCTCGCGGGCCGCGCGCGTGCAGGCCGGGGTGCTCGGCCCGGCGCTCGAGGACCAGCTGCGGCCGCACGGGCTGACCCTGCGCCACTACCCGCAGTCGTTCGAGTTCAGCTCGCTCGGCGGCTGGATCGCGACCCGCAGCGGCGGCCACTTCGCGACGCACTACACGCACGTGGACGAGTTCGTCGAGGCGCTGCGCGTCGTGACACCCACTGGTGTCGTCGCGACCCGGCGCCTGCCCGGCTCGGGCGCCGGCCCGTCCCCCGACCGCTTCTTCATCGGCTCGGAGGGCACGCTCGGCGTGATCACCGAGGCGTGGATGCGCCTGCAGGACCGCCCGACCCGGCGCGCCAACGCGAGCGTGCGCTTCACCAGCTTCGAGGCCGGCGTGCGCGCGGTGCGCGCCCTGTCGCAGTCGGGCCTCGAGCCCGCGAACTGCCGGCTGCTCGACCCGGGCGAGGCGGCGAGCTCGGCGGGCGGCTCGGGGGTGGAGGCGCTGCTCGTGCTGGGCTTCGAGTCGGCCGACCACGACCTCGAGCCGTGGATGCGCCGCGCCGCCGAGCTGTGCCGCGACCACGGCGGCGAGCTGCCGGACGAGGCGATCCGCACGCGCACCGACGCGGCCGCGACCCGCGAGGGCGGCGCCGGCGCCTGGCGCAACTCGTTCATCAACGCGCCCTATCTGCGCGACGCGCTGGTCTCGATCGGCATCCTCGCCGAGACTTTCGAGACCGCGATCACCTGGGATCGCTTCGAGCGCCTGCACGCCCGCGTGACGAAGGAAGTGCTGGATGCGCTGGTGCGCATCTGCGGCGCGGGCTCGCTCACCTGCCGCTTCACCCACGTCTATCCCGACGGCCCCGCGCCGTACTACTCGCTGCTCGCGCCCACCCGGCGCGGCGCCGAACTCGAGCAGTGGGACGAAGTGAAGCGGATCGCGAGCGACATCCTCTCCGCAGAAGGCGCCACGATCACCCACCACCACGCGGTCGGCCGCGACCACCGCGCCTGGTACGACCGCGAACGACCCGACGGCTTCGCCCGCGCGCTGCGCGCGGCCAAGTCCGAGCTCGACCCGAGCTGGGTCCTGAACCCCGGCGTCCTGTTCGACCGCCGCTGAAACGAGGAGCGACATGAGCGATTCCTACGAGACCCTGGCCATCGAGCGCGAGCCGAACGGGCTGGTGCTGTGCACCTTGAACCGGCCGCAGTCGCTGAACGCGATGAACCCGAAGCTGGTCGACGAGCTGCACCTGTTCCTCGACCGGCTGCACGACGACACCGCCGCGCGCGTGGTCGTGCTGCGCGGAGCGGGGCGCGCCTTCTGCGCGGGGCTCGACCTGAAGGAGAACACGGGAGCGGGCACCGCGCGCAACAGCGTGTCGGCCAGGCTGCGCGGCCAGCACAAGATCGCCGAGCTCGTGATCAAGATGCGGCGGGTCGCACAGCCGTTCATCGCGCTGGTGCACGGCGCCGCGTCGGGCGGCGGCTTCGCGCTCGCGCTCGCCAGCGACATCCGCATCGCCGGCGAGTCGGCCCGGATGAACGCGGCGTTCATCCGCATCGGCCTTGGGGCCTGCGACATCGGCGCTTCGTACTTCTTGCCGCGCATCGTCGGCGCCTCGGTCGCCGCCGAGCTCCTGCTGACGGGCGGCTTCATCGAGGCGCCGCGCGCGCTCGCGACGGGGCTCGTCTCGCGCGTCGTCCCCGACGCCGAGCTCGACAAGGCCGGCCGCGAGATGGCCGAGAACATCCTGCGCAACTCGCCCGTCGGGGTGCGGCTCACCAAGGACTGCCTGAACTGGTCGATCGACGCGCCGACGCTCGAGGCTGCAATCGCGATGGAGGACCGCAACCAGATCCTGGCCTCGCACAGCGGTGACTTCCGCGAGGGCGTGCGCGCGTTCCTCGAGAAGCGCCCGCCGAAGTACACCGGGGACTGAGGGGGCCTGCTAGGATCCCGCCATGAATTTCGAGCCGTCGGACAAGGTCAAGCAGATCCAGAGCCAGCTCGAGCGGTTCATGGACGAGCACGTCTATCGCGCGGAGCGCGTCGCGCAGGAGCAGGTCGAGGCTTCCGGAAATCCGCACCACTCCCCGGAGATCCTCGAGGAGCTGAAGAAGAAGGCCCGGAAGATCGGCCTCTGGAATCTGTTCCTGCCCGACGAGGAGCACGGCGCCGGGCTCACCAACCTGGAGTACGCGCCGCTGGCCGAGATCATGGGCCGCAGCGCGATCGCGTCGCGCGTCTTCAACTGCGCGGCGCCCGACACCGGCAACATGGAGATCCTGGCCGAGTTCGGCGACGACGCGCAGAAGAAGAAGTTCCTGCGGCCGCTGCTCGACGGGAAGATCCGCTCGTGCTTCTCGATGACCGAGCCCGAGGTCTCGAGCGCCGACCCGACGCAGCTCGCGACCCTGGCCAAGCGCGACGGCGACAGCTACGTGCTGAACGGGCACAAGTGGTTCACGAGCGGCGCGATCGGCGCCGAGTTCGCGATCGTGATGGCGGTGACGGATCCGTCCGCCGCGCCCCACCAGCGCGCGAGCATGATCCTGGTGCCGACGACGACGCCCGGCTTCAAGATCGTGCGCGCGGTCTCTGTGATGGGCCACTCGGGCGGCGGCGGCCACTGCGAGATCCGCTACGAGGACTGCCGCGTGCCCGTCGCAAACCGGCTCGGCCCCGAGGGTGCGGGCTTCGCGATCGCGCAGGCGCGGCTCGGCCCCGGGCGGGTCCATCACTGCATGCGCTGCATCGGCGGCTCCCAGCGCGCGTACGAGATCATGGTCAGCCACGCCGCGGCGCGCAAGGTCGGCGGCGAGCCGCTCGGCACCAAGCAGTTCATCCAGGACTTCATCGCGAAGTCGAAGATGGAGATCGACCAGGCGCGGCTCTTCACGCTCTACACGGCGTGGAAGATGGACACCGTCGGCAAGAAGGAAGCGGCGCAGGAGATCTCGATGATCAAGGTCATCGCCGCCAACCTGCTCATGGACGTGTGCGACCGCGCGATCCAGACGCTGGGGGCGCTCGGCGTCACCGACGACACGCCCGTCGCCGCCATGTGGCGCAACGGCCGCTCGCTCCGGATCGCCGACGGCCCGGACGAAGTACACAAGATGGTGATCGCCCGCCGCGAGCTGAAGCGCTGGGCGGGGCTCTCCGTCCGCTAGGAAATCGCATGGCCAGGCCGATCGACGTCGTCACACGCGTGCACGCTCGCGCCGTCTTCGGCCGGCGCGTGCAGGTGCTCGCGCGGAGCCTCGCCGCGCTCCTGCCGCGCGGCGCGCGCGTGCTCGACGTCGGCTGCGGCGACGGCTCGGTCGCAGCTCTCGTTAACGAGCTCCGTCCCGATCTCCAGGTGAGCGGAATCGACGTCCTGGTGCGGCCCGAGACCAAGATCTCCGTGCAGCCCTTCGACGGCCAGCGGATCCCGTTCGCCGACGGCGCGTTCGACGCGGTCTCGTTCGTCGACGTGCTCCACCACACCGACGATCCGATGGTACTGCTCCGCGAAGCCGTTCGCGTCGCGAAGACCGCGATCGTGATCAAGGACCACCTCGCCGACGGCGTGCTGGCCCGGCCGACGCTGCGCTTCATGGACTGGGTCGGCAACGCGGGCCACGGCGTGGTCCTGCCGTACAACTACTGGACGCAGCCGCAGTGGAGTCGCGCGTTCGGTGAGCTCGGCTTGCGCGTCGACGCGGAGATCACGCGTCTGGGGCTCTACCCGCCGCCGGCCTCCTGGCTCTTCGACCGCAGGCTGCACGCCGTCTGGCGGCTCGTGCCGGAGGGCGTGCGATGAGCGCGGCCGAGCTCGAGCTCACCATCCTCATGCCGTGTCTGAACGAGGCCGAGACCGTGCAGATCTGCGTGAAGAAGGCGGTCGGCTATCTCTCGCGCGCCGGAATCCGCGGCGAGGTCCTGATCGCCGACAACGGCAGCAGCGACGGCTCGCAGGAGCTCGCCAGCTCGGCCGGCGCGCGCGTCGTCGCGGTCGCGCGGCGCGGGTACGGCGCGGCGCTGATCGCCGGAATCGAGGCGGCCCGAGGCCGCTTCGTCATCATGGGCGACGCCGACGACAGCTACGACTTCTCGAACCTGGACGGCTTCGTCGCCAAGCTCCGCGCGGGCACCGCGCTGGTCATGGGCAACCGCTTCCAGGGCGGGATCCTGCCGGGGGCGATGCCGCCGCTGCACCGCTACCTGGGCAACCCGGTGCTGACGGGCATCGGGCGGCTCTTGTTCCGCAGCCCGAGCGGCGACTTCCACTGCGGGCTCCGCGGCTTCGATCGCGACGCGATCCGCTCGCTGCAGCTGCGCACGACCGGCATGGAGTTCGCCTCGGAGATGGTCGTGAAGGCGACGATCTACGGGCTGTCGATCGACGAGGTGCCCACGGTCCTGTCGCCCGACGGGCGCAGCCGCCCGCCGCACCTGCGCAGCTGGCGCGACGGCTGGCGCCACCTGCGCTTCCTGTTGATGCTGAGCCCGCGCGCCGTCTTCCTGTACCCGGGCCTCGCGCTCGTGCTGTTCGGCGCGCTGACCGGCGCGGTGCTGATGTTCAGCGACGTCTCGATCGGCGGAGTGACTCTCTCGTACCACACGCTCGCGTTCGCGGGCGCGGCGCTGATCCTCGGCTGCCAGATGATCTCGTTCTGGATCTTCGCGAAGCTGGTCGCCATGGAGCACGGGCTGTTTCGCCCCGACGCACGGCTGGAGCGAGTGCTGGAGCGGCTGCCCGTCGAGATCGGCCTCGCCGCTGGCGTCGCATTCCTGCTGCTCGGCGCGGGTGCGGCCGCGGTCGCGGTGTTCGACTGGGCGCGGGTGGGATTCGGCGCGCTCCAGCCCGGCAGCGCGATCCGCATGGTCATCGTCGGAACGACGGGGCTCATCCTCGGCGCGCAGTTCATCTTCGGCTCGTTCTTCCGACTCCTGCTCGAGCAGACGCGGGCCGGGCGCTAGGCGCCCGATGATCCTCGACATCCTGGTCGGGACGCTGCTCTTGACGATCCCGGCGGCCGTGAACGGGTATCCGTTCGTGTTCTCGGACACCGGCACCTATCTGCTCCAGGCGCTCGAGCTGCAGGGCGCGCCGGATCGGCCCCCCTACTACGGCCTCTTGATCCTGCCGCTGCACCTCGGCCTGTCGCTCTGGCCCGTCGCGATCGCGCAGGCGGCGCTCGCGGCGGCGACGATCCGCGTGAGCGCCCGGCTGCTCGTGCCGGGTCTCGGCCGCGCGGCGAATCTCGCGCTCTTCGCGGCGCTCGCCGGGCTCACGAGCTTGCCGTGGCACACTGGTCAGATCCTCCCCGACACGTTCGCGGGGCTTATCCCGCTCTTCGTCTTCCTGATCGCGTACGGCTGGGACGGGCTCGGCCGCGCGACTCGCCTCGCGCTGCTGGCGGCGACGGCCGGCGCCGTCGCCACGCACCAGAGCTACCTGCCGGTCGCGCTCGCGCTGTTCGGGGCGGCGGCCGCGCTGCGTCGGTGGCAGGGGTTCACCCGCCGCGACGCCGCGCGCGTCGCGGTGTCGGGCGCGGCGGTCTGCGCGCTCGCCGTCTCAGCGTTCCTCGCCTACAGCCTCGCCCTGATCCA
Source organism: uncultured delta proteobacterium (assembly GCA_963707945.1). Classification (GTDB taxonomy): domain Bacteria; phylum Myxococcota_A; class UBA9160; order SZUA-336; family SZUA-336; genus VGRW01. Next base: position 1,515,240 of record CAVPRM010000002.1, on the reverse strand, counting down.
CCGGCCGACCTTGTCGCCGCACGGGAGCATCTTCCTGATGGCGCGCCTGGTGGCCGACGGCCCGGGCCTCGAATATCTGCGCGAGACGTGCCCCGCGAGCGGCAATCCCTTCTGCCGCCATCTCGGCGAGATCGGCCCCGACCCCGTGGTGTTCCTGTGGGACAGGGAGGCTCCGCTCGCGCGACTCACGCGCGAGCTGGGCGCGGAGCCGGTCCGGCGCGCGGCCTCGGAGGTCGTTGCGGGGGCAATCGCCGCTCATCCCGGCGAGGTCGCCTCGGCCGCGCTCGCGAACGCCGCGCTCCAGCTCGGCCGCTTTGCCACGCTGGACGAGCACTGCCCGTCGCACTGCGGCCCCGGCACGGGGGTGGACGCCGCAATCTCGCACCACTTCGGGTCCGAGTACGCGCGCTTTCGCGCGAGCCGTCAGATGCGCGCGGAGTGGCCCGTCGAGGCGATCAACCGCCTGCACTTTGCGGTAGTGCTGGCGGCGGCGTTCGCCGCCGCCGCCGCGCTCGCGGCGCGACGCGGCGACCGGGCGTGGGTCGGCTTCGGGGCGCTCGTGGTCACCGCGCTCGTCGCCAACGCGTTCGTGACCGGTGCCCTCTCGGGCCCGTACGACCGCTATCAGAGTCGCGTGATCTGGCTCGTGCCGCTCACCGCCCTGCTCGGGCTGCTTGCGGCCGGTCGGCGCGAGATCACGCGACCCTGAGGTCGGTCCTCGAGGTCAGCTCTCCTTCTCGATCGCGAGATAGAGCGTGCCGTCGCCGCGCTGAACGAGCAGGACGCACGAGTCGTTGTTCTTGACGAGGGCGTCCTTCAGCTCTTTCGGGCTTCTGATCTCGGCGCGGTTCGCCTCGAGGATCACGTCGCCGCGGCGCAGGCCGGCGCGGGCGGCCGCGGACTCGGGGTCGACCGCCGAGACCACCACGCCCTTGGCGCCCGCGGACAGCCCGAGCTGGCTCGCGATCTCGTCGCTCATCGCCTGCACGTCGAAGCCCCAGTCGCTGTCGGTGGGCTCGTCGCTCGCCGGCTGGATCTCCTCTTCCTTCATCTTCTCGAGCGTCGCCTTGAGCTTCTTCTCCTTGCCGTCGCGCACGACCACGACGTCGACCGCGGCGCCCGGCGCCGTCGACGCGACGATGCGGGGCAGGTCGTCGTAGTCGCGGATGGTCTTGCCGTCGAACTGGGTGATGACGTCGCCCCGCTCGAGCTTGGCTTTCGAGGCCGGGCTGTCGTCGAACACCTGGCCGACCAGCGCGCCCTTCGAGTCGCCGAGCTTGAAGGTCTTGGCGAGCGCCGGCGTGACGGGCTGGATCTGCACGCCGAGCCAGCCGCGCGTCACCGCGCCGTTCTCGAGCAGCTGCGGCAGCAGGCTCTTCGCCATGTCGATCGGGATCGCGAAGCCGATGCCCTGGCCGTTGGCCGCGATCGCGGTGTTGATGCCGATCACGCGCCCCTTCATGTCGCAGAGGGGACCGCCGGAGTTGCCGGGATTGATGCTGGCGTCGGTCTGCAGGAAGTCGTCGTAGGGACCGGCGATCTGCTCGCCGCCGAACTTCGAGCGGCCCTTCGCGGACAGGATCCCGACGGTGACGGTGTGGTCGAGACCGAACGGGTTGCCGATCGCCATGACCCAGGCGCCGACGCGCAGGTGATCGGAGTCGCCGAGCGGCACGGTGGGCAGCGGCTTGTCGGCCGTGACCTTGATCAGCGCGAGATCGGTCTTCGGATCGCGGCCGACGATCTTCGCGTCGCGCTCGGTGCCGTCCTCGAAGATGGCCACGACCTTGTCGGCGTTCTCGACCACGTGGTTGTTCGTGACGATCAGACCGTCGGGCGACACCACGAAGCCCGAGCCGGTCGACGGCACGCGCATCTGGTGCTGCTGCGGCTTCTGCGACGGCTTCTCGCCGGGCTTGCGCTGCTGGCCGAAGAACTCCTCGAAGAGCTCCTCGGGGCCGCCCTTCATGGTCTGCTTGCGCTCGACCTTGATGTTCACGACCGCGGGCGAGACTTTCTCCGCGAGGTCCGCGAACGAGTCGGGGCGGCCCGACGCGTCGCCGGCCTCGCCTTCGGTCCAGAACGGCTTGGGCACTTCGGCGCGCGCCGCGGTCGGCAGGGCTGCGACGGCGAGCGCGAACAGCGCCAGAGCCGCGGTCGCACACGCGCCCGCGAAGAGCCGTCGATTTCGGGGAGTGGTCGTCACAGGGTTTTCTCCTTGGTTCACCAGAGCTCGAGCATCACGCTGCCGTACGCTCGGCCGCGCTGGACGACGATCACGACGCCGTCCTGGGACAAGAGCTTGGGAATCGCCTTGCGTAGGGCCACTCGGTCGTCGACCCGGTCGGGACCGAGTTTGAGGATCAGATCGCCGGGGCGCAGGCCGCGCTCCTCGGCTGCGCTGTGCGGCACGACGCGCTTCACGATCAGACCGTGCTCGGCGCGCAGGCCGAACTGCTGCGCGAGTGCGGCCGTGCGGTCGGCGAGCTCCAGGCCCAGCAGGAGCTGGCCGAGCTCGTCCGCGCGCGCCTCGGGGAAGCGCTCGGCGGGCACTTCGATTGCGAGCTTCTTGCCGCTGCGGTCGACCGCGAGCTTGGCGACCTCGCCCACGGTGATGCTGCGCGCGATCTCGTAGAACTCACGACGCGAGTGGAGTGGCGTGCCGTCCAGCGAGGTGACGATGTCGCCGCGGTGGACGCCCGACCGGGCCGCGGGGGTGCCGTCGAAGACCGTCGAGACCAGCACGCCCGTGTCCTGCTCGGAGCCCATCGCCTGGCGCAGGGCGGGGGTCAGCTCCTGCAGCCACATGCCGAGCCAGGTCGCCTGCACCTCGCCGTGGCGGATCAGGTCGTCCACGATCCGGCGCGCGCGGTTGATCGGGATCGCGAAGCCGATGCCCTGCGCGTTGCCGAGGATCGCGGTGTTGATGCCGATCACTTCCCCGTCCATGTTCAAGCAGCGGGCCCCCGGAGTTGCCGGGATTGATGCTCGCGTCCGTCTGCATGAAGCCGTGGTACTCGCGGCCGTCGCCGCGAATCGAGCGATTCACCGCGGACAAGACGCCCGTCGTCACGGTGTGATTCAGGCCGAACGGGTTGCCGATCGCGATCACGCTCTCGCCGATCATCGCGTCGTCCGAGTCGCCGAGCTTGGGGGTCGGCAGCGGGTCCTGGGTCTTGATCTTGACCACCGCGAGGTCCGAGGCGGGGTCGCCGCCCACCAGCTCGGCGTCGAACTGGCGGCCGTCGGCGAGCGTGACGCGGATCTGTGTTGCACCTGCAAGAACGTGCTCGTTGGTCAGGACGAAGCCGTCGCTGTTGATGATCACCCCGGTGCCCAGGTTCTGCGCGGCGCTCTGCGGCGGGTTCATGAAGCGGCTGAAGAACTCGTCGAAGATCGGATCCCCGCGCAGGAAGGGGTTTCCGTGCTCTACGACAGATTGCGTGGAAGTGATATTCACCGTTGCGGGCGCTGCGCTCTCGACCGCCAGCACGACCGGGGTTCGCCGCGTCTCGCGGCTCGCGAGCGTCGGGGTCGGCCACGCGAGGCCGGCCGCAAGCGCCAGGACCAGACCGAAGACGACACGTTTCATCGACATGCCCGATTCAAACGCTTGGGACGCTAGGCCACGGGGCGCGCTTTGACGAGCGCCGCCGCGGCGCGTTCGCCGGGCCGGGTGAACCTGATTGGCGAGCACACCGACTACAACGGCGGGCTCGTGCTGCCGGTGGCGGTCTCGCTCGACACGCGCGTCGCTCTGCGCCTGCGCGCCGACGGCCGGGTGCGCGGCTGGTCGCGCGAGCGCGGCGCCGCCGAGGCGGAGCTGGCCGCGCCGCGCGCGGGCGACTGGCTCGACTACCCGCGCGGCGTCGCGCGCGTCCTGGCGGAAGCAGGGCGAATCCCGTCGACCGGCTTCGACCTCCGGGTCGAGACGGACCTGCCGGAGGGCGCCGGGCTGTCGAGCTCGGCCGCGCTCGAGGCAGCGACCGCTCTCGCGCTGCTCGGCGCGAACGGCGTCGCCGTTCCGGATGCGGATCGGCCGCAGCTGGCGCTCCTGTGTCAGCGCGCAGAGGCGGACTTCGTCGGTGTGCCGTGCGGCGTGATGGATCAGTTCGCGGTGCTCTGCGGCCAGCCGGGCGCGGCGCTCCGGCTCGACTGCGCGCGGCTCGAGGCGCGCGCGGTCCCGCTGCCGGCGGCGCTCGCGATCCTGATCTTCGACACCGGCGTGGAGCGCAGCCTGCGCTCGGGCGCCTACGCGGAGCGGCGCGCCGAGTGCGAGCGTGCTCGGGCCCAGGCGGAAGCTGCGCTCGGCCGAACCCTCGGCTCGCTCTCGGAGCTGCGCAGCGCCGAGCTCGACGCGCTGGCCGGCGCGCTCGATCCGATCGCGCTGCGCCGCGCGCGACACGTCGCGACGGAGAACCAGCGGGTCCTGGACTTCGAGGCCGCGCTCGCGAAGGGCGCGCTGGAGGCAGCCGGCGCCGCGCTCTTCGCCGGACACGCGAGCCTGCGCGACGACTTCGAGGTGACCTGTCCCGAGAGCGACGCGCTGGTCGCGGACGCGCGCGAGCTCCCGGGCTGCCTCGGCGCACGCATGACCGGCGCCGGCTTCGGCGGCTGCACCGTGCAGCTCGTGCGCACGGAAGACGCAGACCGTTTCGCCGAGGCGCTCGCGAAGCGCTTCCGCGAACGCTTCGGCCGCACCCCGCGGCACTGGCGGACGGCAGCGGCGCCGGCCGCGGCGCTCACGCCGCTCGGCTAGTCCGCTTTGCTGCTGGGCTTGGCGCTGCTGGCCGCGCTCTCGCCGCGGGTGACGGCGCGGGGCGAGACGAGGAGGAAGCGCGTGTCGTCGCCGCGCAGCGCGCGGACCAGGAAGGGCTTGTCGCTCGGCAGGTGCTGGGTCGCGCTGCGGAACTGGTCGAGGGTCGTCACGGGCGCCTTGTCGATCTCGACGATGAGATCGCCGCGCTCCATGCCCGCCTCGTCGGCCTCGGAGCCGCTCTCGACGTAGGAGACGAGCACGCCCTCGCGCTGCGGCAGGCGCTGGCTGCGGAAGCTCGCCTCGGTGACCTCCTCGACCGTGTAACCGTTGCCGGTCTCCTGCTCGTCGGGCACGAACTTGGGCTGGGCCGAGAGCGACGCGTGCAGGGTCTTGCGCTCGCCGGCGCGCAGCACCTCGATCGCCACGTCGTGACCGGCGCTGCGCTGCGCGACCAGGCGCTGGAACTGCCCGAGGTCCTCCTCCTTCTCCGCGTGGAGCGGCTCGCCGTCGAACTTCACCAGCACGTCGCCCACCGCGAGGCCGGCGAGCTCGGCGGGCGAGTCGTGCGCAACCGAGCCGACGACCACGCCGTGCACGTTCGGCTGGCCCCAGTAGCGCGCGAGGTCCCGCGGCAGCGGCTGGAGCGTCACGCCGAGGTAGCCGCGCGCGATCCGGCCTTCGTCGAGCAGATCGCCCGAGACGCGCTTGGCGGTGTCGATCGGGATCGTGAAGCCGATGCCGCGGCCCTGGCCGCGCGAGTTCATGCCGATCACCTCGCCCTTCAGGTTGATCAGCGGCCCGCCGGACGAGCCGTGGTCGATCATCGCGTCGGTCTGGATGAAGTCGTTGAGCAGCTGCTCGGTGCGGAGGTCGCGGCCCTTGGCCGAGACGATCCCGAGCGAGAGCGAGCCCTCGAGCCCGTATGGGTTGCCGATCGCGATCACCCACTCGCCGACCTGCACGTTGTCGGACTCGCCGAGCCGCACCGTCGCGAACGGCTTCTCGCCCTCGTGGGGAGCGATGCGCAGGACCGCGACGTCGGTCTGCTTGTCGGTGCCCACGACCTCGGCGTCGTAGCGGCCGTCGCGGCCGGGCACGACGACGCTGACCTTCTCCGCGCGGTCCACCACGTGCCAGTTCGTGAGCACGACGCCGCTCGGCTGGATCACGAAGCCCGAGCCCTCGACCAAGTTGCGCCGGCCGTTCACGCGGATCGCCGCCTCGATGTGCACGACCGCCGGCGACACTTCCTTGTTGATGGCGATGATGCGCGCCTGCAGCTCGTCGAGCGCGTCCTTCGCGAACGCATTCTGGAAGCTCGCGCAGCCGGTGAATGTGAACGCCAGCGCCAGGAGCAGCAGCTTGTGCCTCATCTCGCCCTCTCATCGGCGAGCGCGCGACGGAACTCGCGCGCCGCAGCCTCGGGTTCGGACGCGGCGCCGAGCGCCGTGATCGCAACCACGCCCCAGGCGCCGGCGGCGCGCAGCTCGGGAACGCGATCGGCCGTGACACCGCCCAGCGCCAGCGCGGGGATCCCGAGCCCGGACGCGGATTCCTCGAGCCAGGCTGCGCCGCGGGGAGGCGCGTCGGCCTTGGAGCCGGTCGCGTAGATCGGGGACAGCGTGACGTAGCTCGCGCCGGCCTTCTCGGCGGCGCGCGCCTCGTCGCCGCCGTGCGCGGAGTAGCCGATCAGAGCGGCGGGCCCGAGGAACGTCCGCGCTTCCGCGACCGGAACCGCTTCGGCGCCGAGGTGCACGCCGTCGAGCCCGAGCGCGCGCGCGAGGTCGAGCCGCCGGCTCGCCAGCACGCGCAGGCCGCGCGCGCGCAGTGGGGCCAGCCGTTCGACACAGCCCCGCCATTCCCCGACCGACCAGTCGCGCTCGCGCACCACGACCGCTTCGACGCCGCCGCGCGCAAGGCGTTCGATCACGTCGAGCTGGTCGTGCCCGCCGCGCCCGCGCGCGCCGTCCGTCCAGTAGCAGAGGCGGGGAATCGAGGTCGAGCGAGGGCCGCCCCGAGCGAGATCGGAAAGCGGCGCAGCCGCGCGCAGCGAGCCGAAGGCGAGCGAAGTCAAATCAAGACAGATCTGCGAGTCCCGTCTCGGGGCTCGAGGCCTGGGCGTGGAGCCGCCGCGGCATCCGACCGGCCTCGTACGCCGCGCGACCCGCCTCGACGGCCAGCTTCATCGCGTGCGCCATCTTGACCGGGTCCTTCGCGAGCGCGACGCCGGTGGCCATCAGCACCGCCGTGCAGCCGAGCTCCATCGCGATCGCCGCGTCCGAGGCGGTGCCGACGCCCGCGTCGATGATCACCGGGCAGGACACGCTCTCGAGGATGATGCGCACGTTGGCCGGGTTGCGGATGCCGAGACCCGAGCCGATCGGCGCGCCGAGCGGCATGACCGCGGCGCAGCCCGCTTCCTCGAGCCGCTGGCAGGCCACCGGGTCGTCGGTGATGTACGGCAGGACGGTGAAGCCGTCGGCGACCAGGATGCGCGCGGCCTCGATCGTGGCCGCCGTGTCCGGGAACAGGGTGCGCGTATCGCCGATCACCTCGAGCTTCACGAGCTTGGTGTCGAGCAGCTCGCGGGCGAGCTGGGCGGTGACCACGGCCTCCTTGACGGTCGTACACCCCGCGGTGTTGGGAATGATGTGGAAGCGGTCGGGTGGGATCGCGTCGAGCAGCGAGCCGTGGTCGCGCTTGGTCAGATCGACCCGCCGCACCGCGACGGTGGTCATCTCGCAGCCGCCGGCATCGAGGGCGGCGCGGTTCTCGGCGAACGAGCGGAACTTGCCCGAGCCGATGATCAGCCGCGAGTTGAGCTCGAGGTCTCCGATGCGAAAGCTGGCGGTCACGCTCCACCTCCCACGGCGTGGATCACCTCGACCTTGTCGCCGTCGCGGATCAGGACCTCCGCGAAGCGCGACTTCGGCACCACCTCCGCGTTGATCGCGACCGCGACCCGGCGCTGCAGGAGCTCCGAGCGGCGCAGCAGCTCGAGAACCGTCATGGGGGTGGGTGCCGTGCGAGTCTCGCCGTTCAACACGTACGTCACCGGCGGGACGTTAGCGGAAAGCTCTCCTACATTGAAGCGCGTGGGGGAGGACGCGCGGAGCAGGGCCTGGGCCGAGATCGACCTCGGCGCCGTCGCGCGCAACTTCCGCGCGATCCGCGCGCGTGCCGACGGCCGCCGGGTGATCGCCGTGATCAAGGCGAATGCATACGGCCATGGCGCGCTGCTCTTCGCTCGGGCGCTCGCCGACGAGCGCTGCGACGCGTTCGCGGTGATCAGCGTCGAGGAAGCGGCCGAGCTGCGCGCGGGCGGCCTGCGCGCGCCGATCCTGGTCCTGGGCGGGCCCATGACTCCGGGCGAGGCGGACCGCGCACTCGCGCTCGATGCGAGCCTGGTCGTCTCGCGGATGGAGGCGCTCGACTGGGTGGAGGCCGCCGCCGGGCGCGCCGGCAAGACCGCCGACTTCCAGCTCGAGCTCGACACCGGAATGGGTCGGCTCGGGCTGGCGCCCGACGACCTCGCGGCGCTCCTGAACCGCGTCCGCTCGGCGAAGCGGCTGCGCCTCGACGGCGTGATGAGCCATCTGGCCTGTGCGGACGACGCGGCCCGGCCGGAGACCGCGCGCCAGCGCGCCGTCTTCACCGAGCTCGTCGCCGCGGTGCGCGGCGCCGGCTTCGCGCCGCGCTGGGTGCACCTGGACAACTCGGCCGGGCTCGCGCGCGGCGCGACTCCCGGCACCGACGCCGTGCGCCCGGGCATCTGGCTCTACGGCATCGACCCGACGCTCGAGGGCGGCCACGCGCTCGAGCCTGTGATGAGCCTGTTCGCGCGGGTCGCGCACGCCAAGACCGTCGCCGCGGGCACGCCGATCGGCTACGGCGGCGACTTCCGCGCGCCCGAGCGCGCGCGCATCCTGACCCTCGCGATCGGCTACGCGGACGGCCTGCCGCGCGCCGCCGGCGGCCGGGTGGACGTGGGCGTCCGCGGGCGTCGAGCGCGCCTGATCGGCAGGGTCTCGTGCGACCTCGCCACCGCGCTCGTGCCCGCCGACGACCCGACCCAGGCGGGCGACACGGCGCTCGTGTTCGGCCGCTCGGCGGGCTTCGCGATCCCCGTCGACGAGCTCGCGCGCGCGGCCGGGACCATCTCGTACGAGATCCTGGTGCGGATCGGCCCGCGCGTGCCGCGCCTCGCGACTTGACCGCGCGCGGCGGGCGGCTTACACCGGCCGGCGTTCCGGAGGGCAACATGCGCGTCCTGGTCCTGGGCAGCGGCGGTCGCGAGCACGCGCTCGCCTGGGCGATCGGCAAGAGCCCCCTGGTCGAGGAGGTGCTGTGCGCCCCGGGCAGCGACGGGATCGCGCAGGACGCGCGCGTGCTGGCCGCCGACCCGCTCGACTCGCGCGCGCTCGTCGAGCTGGTGAAGCGCGAGGGCGTCTCGCTCGTGGTCGTCGGCCCCGAGGACCTGCTCGCCGCCGGCGTCGCGGACCGCCTGCGCGAGGCGGGCATCTCCGTGTTCGGCCCGGGCGCGTCGGCCGCGCGGCTCGAGTCGAGCAAGCGCTTCGCCAAGGAGTTCATGGCGCGCCACGGCATTCCGACCGCGGCGCACGCGAGCTTCGCGAGCGCCGAGGCCGCCGAAGCGCACGTGCGCGCGCTCGGGGGCGCCCTGCGTGGTGAAGGCGGACGGGCTCGCGGCGGGGAAGGGCGTGTTCGTCTGCGACGAGCCCGAGGCCGCGCTCGCCGCGCTCCACGAGGTCATGCGCGCGCGCCGCTTCGGCGCGTCGGGCGCCGAGGTCGTGATCGAGGAGCGGCTGGTCGGGCCCGAGGCGAGCTTCTACGTGCTGTGCGACGGCGAGCGCTTCGCGGTCCTGCCGCACGCGCAGGACCACAAGCGCGTCGGCGACGGCGACCGCGGCGAGAACACCGGCGGCATGGGCGCGTGCTCGCCCGCGCCGCCGATCGACGCGCGGACGGAGCGCGAGATCGTGGAGCGGATCGTGGTGCCCACCGTCGCGGGGCTGCGCGCCGAAGGGCTCGACTACCGCGGCGCGATCTTCATCGGGCTCATGTTCGCGAAGGGCGGCCCGCAGGTGATCGAGTACAACGCGCGCTTCGGCGACCCCGAGACGCAGGCGCTCCTGTTCCGGCTCGAGTCGGACCTGGTGCCGCTGCTGGTCGGCGCCGCCGAGGGCCGGCTCCCCGCCGATTCGCCCGCGCTCCAGGTCGGCCCGCCCGCGGTGTGCGTGGTGATGGCGAGCGAGAACTACCCGCGCGAGTGCCCGACCGGCCGCGCGATCGAGGGGCTCGAGGACGTTGCGGGCGCGCCCGACGCCAAAGTGTTTCACTCCGCCACGCGCCGGCGCGGCGCACGCTGGGAGACGACCGGCGGCCGCGTGCTCGGTGTGACCGCGCGCGGGCGCGACCTGGCGGCGGCGCGCGCGCGCGCCTACGAGCTGGTGGGACGGATCCGCTTCGACGGCGCGCACTGGCGCCGCGACATCGGAGCGGGCGCGGGTTGATCGTTGCGCTCGCCGAGGCGCTGGCTCGCCTCGCGCGCGGCGAGCTCGTCGCGTATCCGACCGAGACGGTTTACGGCCTCGGCGCCGATCCGTTCCAGCCGGCGGCGCTCGAGCGACTGCTCGCCGCCAAGGGCCGCGACGCGGAGCGCGGGCTCTCGCTGCTCGTCGCCGATGCGGCGGCGCTGGCGCGCGCGGCTCCCGGTCTCCCCGCCGCCGCCGAGCGCCTGGCCGCGCGCTTCTGGCCGGGCCCGCTCACCCTGGTCGTGCCGGTTCCGCCCGGCTCATTCCCCGGTGTGGCGACGCCGCTCGGTGTCGGCTTCCGCTGCTCGCCGCAGCCGTCCGCGGCGGCGCTCGCGCGCGCGGCGCGCCACCCGGTCGTGTCGACGAGCTGCAACCGGAGCGGCGCGCCGCCCGCCACGACCGCCGCCGAAGTCGAGGCCGCATTCGGGCCGGCGCTCGCGATCCTCGGCGGCGAGCCGGCGACAGGTCTCGCTCCTTCGACCGTGGTCGCGGTCAGCGCGGCCGGCGCGCTCCAGCTGCTCCGGCCTGGAGAGCTCGACTTCACGGCGCTGGAAGTCGCGGCCCGGCCCTGATTACCTCAGCACCATCCGGCTGCTGCACGAAGAGGGCGACTGGCACGGCCAGACTCTGCCGGTCGACACGCCCGTGCTGGCGCTGCTCGGCGCAGGAAACCGCGACCCGCGCGCCTTACCCGATCCCGACCGCTTCGACGTGACACGCAGCGGTGTCGCGGCCAGCACTTCTGCCTCGGAGCGCATCTGGCGCGGCTCGAGACTCAGCTCGCGATCGGGACGCTCGCGCGCCGGATCGGCGGCATGGAGCTCGCCGCGCCGCGGCTCACCCGGAGCGCCGCGCGCTCGCGCTAGCTAGAGGGGGCCGATCCGGAGGCGCAGCTCGGTCGGAGCACCCTCGCCCAGCTGGGCGCGCAGGCGCGCGAAGATGCGGGGCTTCTCGAGCTGCACCCGCTGCATCCAGGACGAGTCCGACACGCGCGCATGGATCACCCCGTTGCGGACCCCGTCCGGCCGGCAGTGGCTCTTGAACTCGGGGCCCAGCGCCTCGTCCCAGGCGTGGATCACCTGGAGCGCCTGGGCGGTCGGGCCCAGGCCCACCTCCTCGAGAAGCTTGGGGAGGAGGGCTCCCAGCGACTCGCTCGGGCCCCGGCGCCGCTTGGGGGCGAGCCGGGCCGAGGCGGGGCGGCGGTTCTCGGGGCGCTCCATGGCGCCATCGTAGCCGACGGCCCCGGCGGGCGTGCTACGTTGCGCGCCGATGGCCAAGCGACCCATCCCGACGCTGCGCTGCGATTTCTGCGGCGCGGAGTGCGACCGCGTGCGGCGGGTGGCCCTCGATCAGGGCTACGACCGGCTCGGCCAGCGCCACGCGGTCCGCTACGCCTGCGACGAGTGCTCGCGGCGGAAGGAAGAGGAGCGGCTCGGCGCCGTTGACTCGCGCCGCGAGCCCTTATAGCTTCGCCGCTTCGCTCGCCGGGCCGCTGGGGCGCCCGGCATGAGGATCCCCATGGTCAAAGTTCGCCTCTACCGCACCGGCGCCCGCGGGAAGCCGTCGTATCGCATCGTCGTCATGGACCAGCGCAAGAAGCGCCAGGGCCGGGTGCTCGAGCTGCTCGGCACCTACGAGCCGCGCGGCAGCGGTGGGATCCAGTACTCGGAAGCCGCGCTCGCGAAGTGGGTCGAGCAGGGCGCCCAGGTCTCCGACACCGTCGCCTCGCTGATCCGCCGCCACAAGCGCGCGGCCGTCGCGACTGCGGCGAGCTGAGGGGAAGATGAGCAAGGAGCTCGTCGAGTACATCGCGCGCGCGCTCGCCGACGAGCCCGAGGAAGTCGAAGTACACGCTGCCGACGACAAGGTGCTGGAGCTCCGGCTCGCGCCCGAGGACGTCGGCAAGGTGATCGGCCGGCGCGGCAAGACCGCGAAGGCGATCCGCACCCTGCTCGCCGTCACCGGCGAGGGCTGGGACGTCGACATCGCCGGACACGGCGAGGACGAAGAGTTCGAGGACGAAGACGAGGACGGGGACGACCGGGAGTGATTCTTGGCGGCCACGCGACACGCGAACGAGACCGCGGCGGCGCGCGCCGCGGATCGAGACTGGGTCGAGCTCGGCCGAGTCTTGCGGCCCCACGGCCTCGACGGCTGTCTTCTCGTCGCGCTGCATAGCGACGACCCGTCCAACCTGATCGCAGCCAAGGAGCTGCGCCTGACCGGCGAGATGGGCGAGATCCCCTTCCGCGTCGCCGGCGCCGAGCCCGCCGGTCCGGGCCCCGGCGGCCGTGCGCGGGTTCGGCTCTGGCTGGTCGGCATGGACTCGCGCGAGCGCGCCGACCGCTTCGCCCGGGCCGGGGTCGCGGTCGCGGCCTCGGCGCTCGCCCAGCTGCCCGCGGGCGAGTTCTACTGGCGCGACCTGCTGGGCCTGCGCGCGCTCGACCGAGACGGCGCCGAGCTCGGGCACCTGGCCGAGATCGTGCCCACCGCGGGCGCCGACGTGCTGGTGATCCGCGGAGCCGGGCCGGATCTGCTCCTGCCCGCGACCTCGAGCCTGATCGTCCGGCTCGACCGCGAGCGGGGCGAGCTCTGGCTCGACCCGCCGGCCGAGCTGGTCGCGGAGGCGTCGCGATGAGCGCCGGCCCGCGCATCGACGTCGTCACGATCTTTCCGGAGCTGGTGGAGCACTTCCTGGACGGGTCGCTCCTCGGCCAGGCGCGCCGCGACGGCACCGTGGACGTCCGGGTCACCGACCTCCGCCGCTTCGCCGAGGGCCGCCACAAGAGCGTGGACGACACCCCGTACGGCGGCGGCGACGGGATGGTGCTGCGCTGCGAGCCGGTGGTGGCCGCGGTCGAGGCGATCGCCGAGCCCGGCGCGCGCGTGATCGCGCTCGACCCCCGCGGCCGCCGCTTCGACCAGGGTCTGGCCCGGGAGCTCGCGGCCGAGAGGCAGCTGGTCCTGTTGGCCGGCCGCTACGCCGGCTTCGACGACCGAATTTTCGCCCTCACGGGTGCGGAGCCGCTCTCGATCGGAGATTATGTGCTGGCGGGGGGAGAGCTCGCGGCCATGGTCGTCTGTGAAGCCGTGACCCGGCTGGTGCCGGGAGTGGTGGGGAACCCGGTGTCGCCCGAGGCCGACTCGTTTTCAGCGAGCGCGCTCGAGCATCCGCTCTACACTCGGCCCCGCGAGTTTCGCGGCCTCGCCGTCCCGGACGTGCTGCTCTCCGGCGACCACGCCGAGATCGCGCGCTGGCGCGAAGCCGAGGCCCACCGGGTCACGCGCGAGCGGCGCCCCGACCTTCTCGTATCGAATGGAGTGAAGCGATGAGACAGCTGCAAGACCTCGAGGCGCAGGAACGCACCGACCTGCCCGACTTCCGGCCCGGCGACACCGTGCGCGTGCACGTGCGCATCGTCGAGGGCGACAAGGAGCGCGTCCAGGTGTTCGAGGGCGTCGTGCTGCAGCGCCGCCGCGCGGGCGCCTCGTCGAGCTTTGCGGTTCGCAAGGTCTCGTACGGTGTCGGCGTGGAGCGCGTGTTCCCGCTGCACTCGCCGGCGATCGCGAAGATCGAGCTCAAGGCGCGCGGCCGCGTGCGGCGCTCGCGGCTGACGTACCTGCGCGACCTGTCCGGCAAGGCAGCGCGCATCAAGGAGCGCGGCCCGTTCGACACCCAGGGTCAGACGGTGGCGGACGCCCCGGCCGCGAAGGAAGAGACGCCGCCGGACGCATGAGGATCCACGGGGTCCACCTTCGCGGACTCTCGAAGCCGGCGGGGGATCACCCGCTCGGCTTGGACCCCGGCTACACCGTGGTGCGTCTCGCGGACGCCGCGCAGGCGCGCGGCTTCGTGGAGCTCGTGCAGGCGTTGCTCTACCCGAGCTCGGACGGCCTGGCGGGCCGCGATACGCGCGGGCGGGCCGTGCTCTCGCTCGCCCTGCGCAGCGACGCGTACGTGATCGCGGCCGACTTCGCGCGCCGGCGCGTGAGCCTCGGCCGCCAGGACGCGAAGGACGGCGGCTACACCGCGCTGTCGAGCGACCCGCGCGAGATCGAAGAGTACGGGCTCGCAGTCGGCCTGCCGCCCGCCGCCGACTTCCGGCGCCTGCAGACCTGCGGCATGACCGGCGCGCGCGGCGACGAGCTCCTGCCGATGCGCCGCTTCAGGCCGCCCAAGCCGGCTCCGGTGCTGGTCCGCAAGCGCGAGGCGGAGGAGCGCGCCGCGGAGGCGCACGCCGCCGAGCAGCGCTTGCACGAGCAGCGCCGCGCCGAGCGCGCGGCGGAGCGCGCGCGCCTGCTCGCCGATCACGAGCAGAAGGTGCTGGCGCTCGCGCACGAACGCGCGCGGCTCGAGGCGACGCTCGAGAAGGCGCTCGCGGCTGCGCGCAGCGGCCGGGTGAAGACCGAGGAGCGGATCACGCGCCTGCGCGAGTCGGAGTCGGAGCTCACGGCGCTCGAGCGCGAGCACAAGACCACGCTCGCCGAGCTCGACAAGAACGCGCCGCTCGCCGACGTGGTCGAGGACTTCGACGCGCGCGCGGCTCACTTCCGCAACCTGTCGGCGACCCGCGACGTGGAGCGCCAGGCGATCGACGACACGCGCGCGGAGGTGCTCGCCGAGCGCGCGCGGCTGCGGGGCGCGCCGCGCCGCCAGCTGGTGCCGATCGCGCTCGGTCTCGCGCTCGGCGCGGCCGGCGCGGGCGCGGGCGCAGTCGGCTACCCGATCGGCTACGCGCTCGCGGGGCTCGGCATGCTGGCGCTCGTCGGCGCGCTGATCATGGCGCGCGCGGCGCGCCACCAGCTCGGCCGGACCGAGGCGCTGCTCGCGGCGCTGCGCGTGCGCGAGCGCGGGTCGGAGCGGCGCTTCGAGACCGACGGCGCGCAGATCCGCGGGCTCTTGATCTCGCTCGGCCTGGATTCGTTGGATGCGTTGTCGGCCGCGGCCTCGCACTACGCCGAGCTGCTCGAGCGCTCCGAGGTCCAGAAGCGCCGCCTCGACGAGTTGGCCGCACGCCATCCGCCGGCCGCGCGCGACGAGCTCGGCTCGCTCGAGCGCGAGCGCGGCCAGGCCGACGCAGTGGCTGCGGTGCGCGCCGCGCGCGACGCGCTGCTCGCGCTGCCGGCCGAGATTCCGCTGCCCGAGCTGCCCCCGGAGCTGCCGCCCGCGCTGGCGCTCGTCCCCGAGCCGACGCCCGCCGACACCGCCGTCGACTTCCCGGACCCGGACGACCCGCTCGACGATCCCGGCGAGGAGACCCCGCGCGAGCCACTCGTCGTGCCCCGGCCCAGCGACGCCGGGCCGGGCGCGCTCGTCGAAGCCGCTGCCCGCGTCCTCGGCCGCCGCGAGCCCGAGGTGCGGGCCCGACTCGCTCCGGTGTTGCCCGTGTACCTGCGCGCGCTGACCGCCGGGACGTTCACGAACGCCCGGCGCAGCGACGACGGCGGCTGGGTGCTGCGCGGCGCCGCGCGCGACGAGCAGCCGTGGTCGGCGCTGCCCGAAGCAGAGCAGCGGCTCGTCTGCCTGGCGCTGCAGCTCGCGCTGCTCGAGGCGCACGCGGCGGAGCGGCGCGTGCCGCTCCTGGTCGGCCCGGAGCTGCCCATTCGCACGGACTCCGACGCGCGCGCGCTCGCGCGCGCGCTCAAACGCCTGTCCGCGGTCGTCCAGGTCGTGCAGGCGGTCGCCGGCGAATCGCCCGCAGGCGAGCTCGCCGGCAAACACCTCTCGCTCGAATGACCTCGCGCGCCGCCGTTCGCCGGCTGACGGTCTCGACCGGCTTCGACGCGGAGTACGCCGCGTTCTACCTGCAGGGCCTGCGCGAGCTCGAGCCGAGCGCCAGCGTGCGCTTCTCCGGTGCACCCTTCGCCGGCCTCTCGTGGGCGCCGCTCGGTCTCGTGATCGGCGGCGACGGCCCGCGCATCTGCATCGACTCCTACGACTCGCACGCCGTCGCCGAAGACTGGCTGGCTTGGGCCACCGTGTACGGCAAGGTGAATCTCGACCCGCTCGCCGCGCCCGACCCGAAGCTGCGCGCGCTGGGCCCGAGCTTCGGGGTGCGCGCGTTCGACCGCGCGGGCACAGCCGCGCGCGCGCTCGCGACCTTTGCGCTCGACCGCTCCCGCGGCAGCAACGCGCGCACCCATTTCTCGCGCTGGCGGCGCCAACTCGTGTACCACCCGCCCGAGAGCGCCTTCGCGCCCGGCGAGTCGGACGGATCGAAGCTCTTCTTCGTCGCCTCGCTGTGGGCCGCGGCGCCCGCGGCGAACGAGCTGCGCCTGCGCTTCGTCGCGGCCTGCCGGCGCGTGCCGGGCGTGGAGTTCGAGGGCGGCTTCGCCCCGTTCAAGCACGGCTTCGAGCTCGAGATGCCCGCGTTCACCGGCATGCTCACCGAGCGCCGCTACCCGATCGACGAGTTCATCGCCAAGCTGCAGCGCTCGGCCGCGAGCTTCATCGTGCCCGGCGTCCACGACTGTCTCACCTGGCGGCTGGGCCAATCGCTGGCCCTGGGCAAGGCGATCATCGCCACCCCGCTCGCGCGCGCGATGCCCGCACCGCTCGAGCACGGCTGCAACGTCCACATCGTCGACGGCTCGGAGGCCGCGATGCAGGACGCGCTTCAGAAGATCTGCGGCGACGCCGCGTACCGGCGTCAGCTCGAGCGCGAGGCGCGCGCGTACTACGACCGCTACCTCGCGCCCAAGGCAGTGGTCGGGCGTTTGCTCGCCCAGATCTAGCTCGCGGCAAAGGCGTCGCGGACGTGCTCGAGCCGCGGCGGATCCACGCTCGCGTCGATGGCGACGACGTCGAAGCGGATCCGCGCCGCGCGCGGCAGGCCGCCGCGGGCGAGCAGCTCGGCCGCGGCCGCCGCGATGCGGCGCTGTTTGCGCGGGTCGACCGACTCGGCCGCGCTGCCGAAGCGGGCGCTCGTGCGCAGGCGCACCTCCACGAAGACGAGCGCCGAGCGGTCGAGCGCGACCAGATCGAGCTCCGCATGGCGCAGGTGGACGTTGCGCGCCAAGATCCGGAAGCCGACGCGGCGCAAGTGCGCTTCGGCGAGCGCTTCACCCAGACGACCGAGCGCGCGCGTGTTGCGGCGCATCACTGCCTCGCTTCGGGGTGAAGCTTCGAGGGGGCAGGGGAGGCGCGTGAGCGTAGGCGACGGGCGCGGGACCGTCTATGTGGTCGCGACGCCGATCGGCAACCTGGACGATCTGTCGCCGCGCGCGCAGCAGGTGCTGCGCGAGGTGGAGCTGATCGCCTGCGAGGACACGCGCCACACGGCGGTGCTGTGCCAGCGCTTCGAGATCGCCACGCCGCGCGTCTCGCTGCACGCGCACAACGAGGCCAGGCGGGTGCCCGAGCTCCTGGCGCGGCTGGCGGCGGGCGGATCGCTCGCGCTCGTCTCCGACGCGGGCACGCCGCTCGTCTCGGACCCCGGCGAGCGCCTGGTGCGCGCCGCGCTCGAGGCCGGCGCCGCGGTCGTGCCGGTGCCCGGGCCGTCGGCGCTACTGGCGGCGCTGGTAGCGAGCGGCTTCGCGACCCGCCCGTTCGCGTTCGCCGGGTTCCTGCCGCGCAAGGGAGCCGAGCGCACGCGCGCTCTCGCGGCGCTGGCGGCGTTCCCGGGGACGCTCGTGTTGTTCGAGGCGCCGAATCGCGCCGCCGCGACGCTCGCCGACCTGCACCAGGCGCTCGGCCCGCGCCGCGCCCTGCTCGCGCGCGAGCTCACCAAGCGCCACGAGACCTTGACCCGCGGCCGGCTCGGCGAGATCGCGCTCGACGACCCGCGGGGGGAGCTCACGATCGTGGTCGAGGGGCCCGACGACTCGGCGCCGGCGGCCCAAGCCTCGCCGCCGGCAGACCTCGACGCCGAAGTGCGTCGTCTGCTCGCCGACGGCCGCTCGCCGCGCGACGCGGCGCGCGAGCTGGCCGAGCGCTTCGGGATTCCGCGCCGCGAGGCCTACGCCCGCGTGCTGGCGCACGGGCGCACGCCGGTGCCGCAGGGGCTCGACGACTAGAGCGTCTCCCCCGCGACCAGCCGGGCCGCGTCTTCCTCCGAGATCACGCGCACCTCGAGCTCGCGCGCCTTCTCGAGCTTCGAGCCCGCGTTCTCGCCGGCGAGCAGGAAGTGGGTCTTCTTCGACACCGAGCCCGTCACCTTGGCGCCGGCGGCCTCGAGCCGCGCCTGCCAGGTCGCGCGCGGCTCGGCGAGCGTGCCGGTGATGACGAAGGTCTTGCCCGCGAGCGTGTCGCTCCGCGCGTGCTCGACGGCGGCGCCGGTCTGGATGCGCAGGCGCTCGCGCAGGAGCTCGACCTCGCGCCGGTTCACCGGGTCGTCGAGCCAGTCGCGCACGGCGCGCGCGATCGTCGGTCCGATCTCGTCGACCGCCTCGATCTCGTCGACCGGCGCCGCGAGCAGGCGCTCGAGATCCGGGAATGCCCGCGCCAGGATCGCCGCACCGCGCTCGCCGACGTGGCGGATGCCCAGCGCGTTCAGGAACCGCGCGAGCGAGACGTCCTTGGCGCGCTCGATCGCGGCGACCAGGTTCTGCGCCGACTTCTCGCCCATGCGCTCGAGCGCGGCCAGCTCCTCGGCCGTGAGCGTGAACAGGTCGGACGGGCGGCGCACGCGCTTGGCTGCGATCAGCTGCTCGATCCGCTGCTCGCCGAGGCCGTCGATGTCGAGCGCGTTGCGGCTGGCGAAGTGGCGCAGGACCTCGCGCACCTGCACGGGGCACTCCAGGTTCGGGCAGCGCAGTGCGACCTCGCCTTCGGCGCGGACCGCGCGCGTTCCGCACACCGGACAGTGTTCCGGCAGCCGCCACGGAACGGTGCCGGCCGGCCGCAGCTCGTGCACCACCTTCACGATCTTCGGGATCACGTCGCCCGCGCGCTCGACGAAGACGGTGTCGCCGATCCGGATGTCGAGCCGATCGATTTCATCCTGATTGTGCAGCCCCGCGTGGACGACGGTGACCCCGCCGATCTGGACGGGCCGGAGCACGGCGACCGGCGTGAGCGAGCCGGTGCGCCCGACCGAGGTCTCGATGTTCTCGACCACCGTGGTCTCCTGACGCGGCGGGAACTTCACCGCGATCGCCCAGCGCGGCGTGCGGTTCAACGTGCCCAGGCGCTCGCGCAGCGCGAGCTCGTCGATCTTCACCACCGTGCCGTCGATCTCGTAGCGCAGGCCGTCGCGCCGCTGGTGCAGGGACTCGTGGTAGGCCTGCGCCGTCTCGATCCCGCCGCGGGCCAGCTCGCGCCGATCGACCCGAAAGCCCAGCTCCCGCAGCCTCTCGAGCAGCTCCCAGTGCGACTTCGCGCCGAGCTCGGCCTCGCCCAGGCCGACGCCGTACGCGAACAGCTCGAGGGGGCGCGCGGCGGCGATCTTGGGGTCGAGCTGGCGGAGCGTGCCGGCGGTCGAGTTGCGCGGGTTCGCGAACAGCTCGAGCCCCTGCGCCGCGCGCTCCGCGTTCATCTGCGCGAACGCGGCGCGCGGCATCAGCACCTCGCCCCGCACCTCGAGCACCGCCGGAACCGCGTCGCCCCGCAGCCGGAGCGGCAGCGAGCGCACGGTGCGCAGGTTGTGGGTGACGTCCTCGCCGGTCCGGCCGTCGCCACGGGTCGCGCCGAGCGCGAAGGTGCCGGCCTCGTAGCGCAGCGTCACCGCGACCCCGTCGTACTTGGGCTCGGCGGTGTACACGAGCGGCTCGCTGCGCCCCAGGTAGCGGCGCACCCGCGCGTCGAAAGCCGCGAGATCCTCCGCCGACAGGGCGTTGTCGAGCGACAGCATCGCCACCGCATGCTCGACGGCCCGAAAGCCCGCCGCGGGCGGCCCCCCGACCCGCTGAGTGGGCGAAGTCGGGTCGGCCCACTCCGGATGCGCCGCCTCGAGCGCCTGGGCCTCCCGAAAGAGCCGGTCGTACTCGGCATCCGAGACCGTCGGGTTATCGAGCACGTGGTAGCTGTGGTTGTGCGCCTCGAGAGCCGCGCGGAGCTCCAGCAGGCGAGCGTGTTCCGAACTCTTCCTCTTCGGGTCAGCCACCGCTCCGATGATAGAGCGAGGACCGCAAGGCGAGCGAAGCGAGCCGCGCAGCGAGGCGAAGCCGAGCGTAGTGTGGGTGGCCGGGCTTCGCCCGGCCGGACCCCACTCAGATGAGGTGGGTAGGAAAGGTTCACTCTTGGGTAAGCTGCTGCCGAAGAGGATCGGGATGGAAGCCGATGCAGCGCTTGCCCCCTTGGTCGCCCCAGGGGAGTGGACGGACCTATTGGAAGCCCTCGACCGGGGGGTCGTCCGGGTCGCGGAGGGCCGGATCGCGGCGGCCAATTCCGCCTTCGGGCGGCTGGCGGGCCTTCCCGCGGCCGAGCTCCGGGGCCGCGAGGTCTCCGAGCTCTTCGCCGACGCCGGTGATCGCCCGCTCGAGGCGCTCGAGCCGGGGGACGGCTTCGGCCTGCGCGATCTGAACGGCCGGCTCCGGCCGGTCTCGCTGCGGCGGATCTCCGACGCGCTCTGGCTGGTCCTGGACCGCGAGCGCGAGAGCCGGCTCGAGCGCGAGATCTGGCGTCTGGCCAGCGAGCGCCGCTCGCTCCCGGCCGCACCCGACGACGCCGCCCTCGGCGGCGAGCAGATCGGCATGATCGAGCACGAGATCCGCACCGCGGTGACGGTCGTGCGCGGCTACCTGCGCTGGCTGGGCGGCGAGCGCGACCGGCTGCTCGAGCCCGAGCACTGGACCTACGTGCGCGAGGCGCGCCGCGCGATCGAGCGGGTCGGCCCGCTCTGCGACAACCTGCTCGAGCTCGCCCGCAGCGGCGAGGCGCTGCCGAGCGCGCGCAAGCTCGTGCGGCTGCACGACGTGCTCGAGCTGGCGGCGCGCACGGCGCGGCCGTTCTTCGCCGACCGCGGCGTGAAGCTCGAGCTCGAGCTCGGCGCCGCGCCCGACGCGCTGTCGGGCGATCCGGAGCGGCTCGAGCAGGTGTTCGTGAATCTCTTCGCGAACGCGGCGGGCTTCACGCCCGAGGGCGGGCGCGTGGTCGCGGTGAGCGAGCTGGCCGAGCTGGACGGCGGCACGGTGCTGCAGGTCGCGGTGGCCGATCAGGGCCCGGGCATCTCGGCCGACGACGCCGAGCGGATCTTCGCGCCGTTCGTGCGCGGCCCGCGGCCAGCCGGCGCGGGGTCGGGCGGCGTCGGGCTGGGCCTGGCGATCTGCCGGCGGATCGTCGGCGCTCACGGGGGCCGGGTCGAGGCGGTGCCCGACCTCGGCTACGGGCTGTTCCGGGTCACGCTGCCCACCGCGGGACATCGGCCCGCGGTCCGATGTCGGCCCTCGAGGGAGACCGAGCGATGAAGCGAGCCGGAGTTCCGCGCACGGTCCCGCAGCGCAAGACGATCCTGGTCGTCGACGACGCGGAGGTGATCCGCACCTACCTGAAGAACCTCCTGCCCATGAAGGGCTACGACATCCTGCTCGCCGAGGACGGCCTCAAGGCGATGGAGCTCTTGAACGGTGGCGCGCGCCCGGACGTCGTGGTGCTCGACGTGATGATGCCGGGCATCGACGGCATCGAGACGCTGCGCAAGATCAAGCAGCTCATGCCCGAGGTCCCCGTGATCATGCTGTCCGTCGTCGGCAAGGCGGGCACGGTGGTCGACGCCATGAACCTGGGCGCGGCCGACTACATCAACAAGCCCTTCGAGGAGGAAGAGCTCGAGATCGCGCTCAAGAAGGTGCTCGAGATCGAGAACCTGAAGGGCGAGCGCGAGGAGCTGCGCGACCGGCTGCGCGAGCATCGAGGCGCGCGAGCGCACGGGGTTCCTCTGGGCCAGCGACAAGATGACCCGGATCAAGGAGATCCTGGAGCAGGTCTCCGACGCCGACGTGACGATCCTGATCCACGGCGAGAGCGGCGTCGGCAAGGAAGTCGTCGCGCGCACGACCCACGACCTGTCGAACCGGCGCGATAACCGCTTCGTGAAGGTGAACTGCGCGGCGCTGCCCGAGGAGCTGCTCGAGAGCGAGCTGTTCGGCTACGAGCGCGGCGCCTTCACGGGCGCGTCGTCGCGCAAGGCCGGAAAGTTCGAGGTCGCCAGCGGCGGCACCATGTTCCTCGACGAGATCGGGGAGATGAGCCCGAAGCTCCAGGCCAAGCTCCTGCAGGTGCTGCAGGACGGCGAGTTCTCGCGGCTGGGCGGCGACGTGGACGTGCACGTCGACGTGCGGGTGCTCGCGGCGACCAACCGCAACCTCGAGGACATGGTCCGCAAGGGCGCGTTCCGCGAGGACCTCTACTACCGGCTCAACGTGGTGAACGTCTGGATCCCGCCGCTGCGCGAGCGCCGCGAGGAGATCCCGGTGCTGGTCGACCACTTCCGGCAGCTCTACAGCGCCAAGTACGGCCGCGACCTGGACAGCATCTCGGACCGGCTGATGCGGGGCTTCATCGACTACCCCTGGCCGGGCAACGTGCGCGAGCTCGAGAACATGGTGAAGCGGATCGTCGTCCTACAGAGCGAGGATGCGATCGCGGAAGAGATCTTCGGGGCGACCGCCGCGGCGGCGAGGAATGCGCATGCGCAGAGCGCGGCGGAGCCGGACCCCCCGGTTTCGCTCCGAGACCCGCATCTCGCTGCGGGACATCGGCCGCCGGGCCGCCCGCGACGCCGAGCGGGAGGCCCTCAAGCGGGTCCTCTACCAGACCAACTGGAATCGCAAGAAGGCCGCCAGGATCCTGGAGGTGTCGTACAAGACGCTGCTCCAGAAGATCAAGGAGTGCGGCCTGGGCGAGTGATCGGGAGCCGAACGGCACGCAATTTTCGCCTTGCTGTCACGGGGTTCCCGTAATATGTAGTCCACTTCACACTGCCCCCCTTCGCCTGGGGTCGAGGCCGCTACTGGGCCTTGGCACGCTTGTGGCATGATGTCCGCCGCAGCCGACCCCGGCGCGAATGCCGCGGCACATCTGCGCGTCGGCCACCGCGAGCGCGCGCAGCGCCCAGCACGAGGGTGAATGGATGACCACGAGAGACCTGCGCAGTAGCGAAGCCGGCGTAAGCATCGGCGATCTCTACAGCGTGTTCCGCCGCCGCTTGCGGTGGTTCCTGGCCCCCACGCTCGCAGGCATCGTGATCGCGCTCGGTTTTGCGCTCGGCTTGCCGGCGACCTACGAGGCGGTCGCGACGGTCGCCGTCGAGCCGCAGGTCATCCCCAAGGAGCTCGCGCCCACCTCGATCGAGGCGAAGACCGAGACGCGCTACGACAGCCTGAAGCTGCAGCTGCTCGCGCGCGACAGCCTGTCGAGCATCATCAGCGACTTCAAGCTCTTCGAGGGCGACACGCGCTCGCGCGAGCAGCAGGTCGAGGCGATGCGCAAGCAGATCACGATCGAGCCGCTGCCTCCCGCGATCGTCGACCCGCGCAAGCCGATCGAGCTGAACTCCTTCAAGATCGCGTTCCGCCACCGCAACCCCAAGACCGCGGCCGAAGTCGCCAACCGGCTCGCGCGCGACTTCATCTCGGCCAACCTGCGCGACCGCACCAGCCTGGCCGAGGGCACCAACGAGTTCTTCGAGCAGCAGCTCACCAAGTCGCGCGCCGACCTGGCCGACATCGCTCGGCAAGTCTCCGACTACAAGGAGAACTACCAGGGGGAGCTGCCCGAGCAGCTCGTGCTGAACCGCGAGCGCCTCGAGCGCAACCGGATCGAGCTCGCCGCGACCGAGTCGAAGGCCGAGGCCGCGCGCGACCAGGTGCGCCTGATCACGCAACAGATCACGGAGCTGCGCGCCGCCGCGGCGACGGACCAGACCGACCCGACCGTGCGCAAGCGCATGCTCGAGCTCGAGCTGAACCGGCAGCTCTCCGGCGGGAAGACCGAGAAGTATCCGGACGTCGTCCAGCTGCGCGCCGAGATCGCCGCACTCGACGGGATCGCCGCTACGCGCGCCGAGGAGCCGGTGGCGGCCTCGCGCGACGAGATCGCCATGCGCGACAAGCTGCGCGACTACGAAGTCGACCAGAGCGTGCTCTCCGGCAACGTCGAGCGGCTCAAGGCGGACATCGCCGAGTACGAGCAGCGGATCGAGAACACGCCGCGCCGCGCGGCCGAGCTCGACCACCTCGAGGCGCAGTACAAGAACGTCACCGAGGCGATCCGCACCCTGCAGATGAAGCAGGTCGACGCCGAGATCGGGCGCCAGATCGAGACCACCAGCAAGGGCGAGCGCTTCCGAGTGGTCGAGTCGGCCGAGATCCCGACCTCGCCGATCAGTCCGAACCGCCCGGTGTGGTTCGTCGCAGGCACGCTGATGGGGCTGATGCTGGGTCTGGCGCTCGTGGTCGGGCGCGAGATGAGCGACCAGACCTTCCACAGCGTGAACGACCTGCAGAACGTGCTCGGGCTGCCGGTGCTCGCCGCGGTGCCGGAGCTCAATCCCGCCCCGCCGCGCTTCGCGCGCCTGCGCGCCGCGCTGCCGGGTTTGAGGACCTCGCGTGTATAACGCCTTCTTCGGACTCGATTCGGCGCCGTTCCGGGTGAACCCGGATCCGCGCTTCCTGTACATGTCGGAGAGCCACGCCGAGGCGCTGGCCACGCTCGTGTACGCCGTGCAGGAGCGGAAGGGCTTCATCACGCTGACCGGCGAGGTCGGTACGGGCAAGACCACGATCCTGAACGCGCTCCTGCAGAAGCTCGGGCCGACCGTGCAGACCGCGTACATCTTCAACACGTCGCTCGGCGTCGAGGACTTGTTCGCCGCGCTGTTCGAGGATCTCGACATCGAGCCGATCGAGCCGTTCCGCAAGACGGCGGCGCTGTCGCGACTGAATCACTACCTGATCGATCGCCTCCGCAAGGGCCTGCAGACGCTCCTGATCGTGGACGAGGCGCAGAACCTCTCGGACGCGATGCTCGAGGAGATCCGGATGCTCTCGAATCTCGAGACGCCGGAGTCGAAGCTCTTGCAGATCATGCTGGTCGGCCAGCCGGAGCTCGCCGACAAGCTCTCGCAGCCCGCGCTGCGGCAGCTGCGCCAGCGGGTCGAGCTGCGCCATGCGATCCGGCCGCTCCTTCCCGAGGAGACGTCGTCGTACATCCGCGAGCGGCTGCTCGTCGCAGGGCATCCGCGAGGCGAGCTGTTCACCAGCACCGCTGAGCGCGCGGTGCACCGTTTCGCGCGCGGCATCCCGCGCGTGGTCAACGTGCTGTGCGACAACGCGCTGATCGTCGCGTTCTCGCGCGAGGCGCCCAAAGTGTCGGCGCAGATGGTCGAAGAAGCCGCCTCGGATCTCGGCCTGTCGGCGAGCCCGGGCGAGCCGCATTTCGTACGCGAGCGCAGCGCACCCGAGCCGAAGGCACGGGCCGGCTGGCTGCGGCGGCTGTGGCGCCGCAGCGAATCGCAGCCCGAGCTGTAGCTCGAGGAGGTTCACGAGACATGGGGAAGATTCACGACGCCCTTCAGCGCGCGGAGCAGGCTCGCCGCGGCGCCGAGACGCTGGACGTTCCGGTCGCGGAGCTCCCGGTAGCGGTCTCGCCCGCGCCCGCGACAACCGGGCCGGCACCCCGCCTGCGCAGCTGGAGCCTGCGCCGCAAGACGAAGGCGCCGCGGACCGCCGCGCCTGCGCAACGCGACGAGCTCGTGATGCCCTCGGGCAGCGGCTCGCCCTACTCCGAGGAGTACCGGACGCTGCGCGCGCGCATCCAGTCGCTGCGCCGCATCCGCGAGCTGCGTTCGATCGTCATCTCCTCCACCCGGCCGGGCGAGGGAAAGACGACGACCGCCGTGAACCTGGCGCTCTCGTTCGGACTCGAGCGCGAGAACTCCGTCTGCCTGGTCGACGCAGATCTGCGTACGCCGCGCGTGCAGAAGGCGTTTCCCGCGGGGCCGGTCGGCCTGGCCGAGGTGCTGGAAGGCGATGCGAAGCTCGACGAGGCGCTGATCGCCGTGCCCGACACGCGCCTGATGGTGCTTCCCGTGAAAGCGCTGCCCAGCGCGCCCTCCGAGCTGCTCAGCTCCCGCGCGATGGTCGACCTCCTCGCGGAGCTCTCGACGCGCTTCCAGACGGTGATCGTGGATGCGCCGCCGGTGCTCGGGCTGCCCGACACCGTGACTCTGGTCGATCTGTGCGACGCGGCGCTCTTCGTCGTCGGCGCCGGGCGCTCGCCGCGCGAGGAGGTCGAGTCGGCGCTGGCGCGGCTCGACGCGAACAAGTTGATCGGCGTGGTGCTCAACCGCTGCGGTGCCAGCGAAGCCAGCTATCTCGGCACGTACGCATACGGATACGGCAAGTCGTAGGAGAGAGCAGGGCGGACATGGCGGTCTTCGCCGCAATTCTCATCGCCCCCTGGCTTCTCGCGCTGGTGCTGACGCCTGCGACGATCCGCTTCGCGAAGCGCCATGACCTGATGGATCGCCCCAGCGAGCGCAAGGCGCACCGCGCGCCCGTCGCGCTGCTGGGGGGCGTCGCCGTGTATGCCGCGATCGTGCTCGGCGTCGGCGTCTTGATGGTTTTCCTGCCCGGGCTGCGCGAGATGGCGTTCGGGCGCGAGTCGCTCGGCGCGCTCGCGCTCGGCTCCGGCCTGATGCTCGCGCTCGGCCTGTACGACGACCTCTACGACATGCCTGCGTTGCACAAGCTCGCGGGTCAGGTCGCGATCGCGGCGCTGACCTTCGCGCTCGGCTTCCAGGTGGGGCCGGTCGAGCTCCCATTCGGCTTCGACCTCTCCGCGGCACTGCCGGTCTCGTTCCTGGTGACCGTGCTCTGGATCGTCGCCGTCGCCAACGCGTTCAACTTCATCGACGGCATGGACGGGCTCGCGTCCGGGGTCGCGCTGATCACGGTGCTCACCGTGTTCCTGCTCGCGAACCAGAACGGCGCGACGGTCCCGGTCGTCGCGGCACTCGCGCTGTCCGGCGCGCTCGCGGGCTTCCTGCGCTTCAATCTGCCGCCCGCGCGAATCTTCCTCGGCGACGCGGGCGCGCTCGCGATCGGCTACCTGACGGCGGTGCTCTCGCTGGCTTCGTATCAGAAGTCGCCGGCGGCGGTGGCCCTGATCGTTCCGCTGCTCGTGCTCGGTCTGCCCCTGCTCGACGCCATCCTTGCGATCGTCCGGCGCGGCCTCCTGCAGCTGTCGAAGAGCGGCGGCCGTGGGCTCAGCGTGCGCGAGCTGATCGGCGCGGTGACGCGGGCGGACCGCGGGCACCTGCACCACCTGCTCTTGCGCAATGGACTGTCGGTCGGCGCTTCTCTCGTCGTCCTGTACGCGGTCTGCATCGGGCTGGCGACGATCGGCTTCGGCACGCGCGACCTCGCGCCCGAGATCCGCTTCGGCCTGTTCGCGATCCTGCTCACGGCGGGCTTCTCGGCGCTGCGAACGCTGGAACGCCGCGCAGCGCGGCGCGAGGCCGATGCGGCGCGCGCGGCCGAAAGCAGCGCGATCGTCTCGGCCGAGCACCGAGCGACAGGCTAGGGCAGCGCAGATGCTCGACTACCTGCAGTATCCCTACTCGGTGGTGGCGCTGATCGCGCTCGTCCTCCTCTTCTGGCGCCCGCTCACCGGGCTGATCTTCCTGGTCGCGATCTTCCCGGTCGATCCGTTCTCGCCGCGGCTCCCGGTGCCGGGCCTCAACACCGAGACCATCCTGCTCGGCGTCGCCTTCGCCATGACCGTGCTGCGCTTCGGGCCGCGCCTGCCGCCGCTGACCTACTCCGCGCCCGTCGTCGCGTTCGTGCTGGTCATGCTGATGGGCCTGGTGATCTCGCTTCCCTGGGCGCTGTCCTACAGCGCCATCACCGACGAGCCGGCGATCTGGTACATCTTCAAGGGCTGGAAGAGCATCAGCTTCAGCTCGCTCTTCTTCTTTGCGAGCTACTGGTGGCTGAAGCAGCCCGAAGATCGCCTGCGAATGCTCGGCGCGATCTCGTTCGGGGTCTGGATCTCCGCCGTTGCGGCGCTCCTGGACTTCGCGTTCGGCTGGACCGAAACCGGGGCTGCCGGCCGCGCGACGGGTCTGCAGGGCGACCCGAACTCGACCGCCGAGGCCGTTGGCACGATGATGTTCGTCTCGCTGTACCTCGCGCTCTACGTGCCCGAGCTGTCCGCCGTCCGGCGCGCGTTCCACGCCTCGGCGTACGTGCTGTCGTTCCTCGCGGTGGTGTTCTCGCTCTCGCGCGGCAACTGGCTGGCGCTCGTCGTCGCGCACTCGGTCTTCTTCCTGCTCGTCAGCCGGCCGGCGTTCCTGGCGACGGTCGCAGTGACCGCTCTGTTCGCGACGGTCGCCTTCCCGCTCCTGCCGGACGTCGTCCGCGACCGGATCTTGCAGACGAGCCAGGAGGGCAACTTCGCGTACGGCGTGGGCGGCGGCCTCGAGGTCTCGGCCGCCGTGCGCGTCGTGTTCGCCAAGATCGGCTACCAGATGTTCCTCGAGTCACCCGTCTGGGGCAACGGGTTCAGCTCGTTCATGTTCAGAGCACCCGAAATCGGCGCGCGCTACGGGATGTTCTCGGCGAAGGACGCGCACAACATCATCGTGAAGCTCGCCGCCGAGAACGGCGTGATCGGACTCGCGGCGTTCGCCTGGCTCGCCTGGGCGGTGGTCCGCAGCGGCCGCTGGCTGTGGCGCACCGATTCGAACGAGCGCGTGCTCGGCGCGGTGTTGCTCGGCGCGGCCACCCACGCGCTGGTCGCGAGCTTGTCGACCGATTGCTTCCTGTACACGAAGCAGATCTCGGCGTACTTCTGGGTGCTGTACGGGCTGTCTGCGCGCGCGTACGTCGAGCGCCACTCGGCCGCCAGAGCTCTGGCGGCTCAGCCCGTCGCGGGTGCGAGGTGGCGCAGATTCTCCCAGAGCACTGCGGCCGCGGCGTCCCAGCCGTAGTGCACCCGGATCAGCTCTCGCCCCGCCGCGCCGAGCGCGCGGCGCCGGGCCGGGTCGTCGAGCAGCGAGAGCGCGGCCCGAGCGATCTCCGCCGGCCCGTCCGCCACCAGAGCGTGTACCCCATCCTGGAGGCGGTCGAACCCCTCGCAGGTGATCCGGCTCGCGACCATCGCGCGGCCCATCGCGAGCCCAGCCTGGAGCTTGTTCTTCATGCCCGCACCGAAGCGCAGCGGGCTCACGACCACCGTGGCCCGCGCCAGATGGGGACGCACGTCGGGTACGAAGCCGGTCACGACCACTCGCCGGCCGTCCTGCATCGCCATGAGCGAGTCGGGCGGCTCGGGCCCGACGATCACGGCGCGGGCGTCCGGTCGCGCGCGCCAGACCAGCGGCATGATGTCGCGGACCAGATGCAGCGCTGCGTCGGCATTCGGCGGAAACGCGAAGTTGCCGAAGAACATGAGCTCCGCGGCAGCCTCCTTCACGTCGGCCGTGTGCTCGGCGGAGAAATAGTCCGAGTCGCCGCCGTCGATCACGTTGACCAGCGGCGCGTTTGGGAGGCGCGCGCGCAAGGTCGCGAGGTCCGAGCTCGAGTTCAGCGTCGCGCACCCGACTTCTCGGAGGGCCCGGCGCTCGAACCGGCGCAGCGCGACCAGCGAGCTGCGCAGCTTGATGCGCTCCCAGGTCGACAGCATCTCGTCGATCGCCAGCCGCCGCTCGGTCGCGAGCACCGGCGCGTCCACCAGGTCCCAGAGCGTCGAGCGCCAGAGCCGGCGCGGGACGTACTGCAGGGTGTCGCGCTCCAGGCAGTAGAAGACGGCGGGCGCGTGTGCGCTGGAGAGCGCACGCGCGCGCGCGTGCGCGGCGGCGAGCACTTCGGGATCGCGGAAGCGCTGGTCGAACAGCGGCCGCCCTGCGAGCAGCGTGCGCAGCTTGGCCAGCGCGGTCACGTCGGTGCGCCGGTAGAACGGGGTCGTCGACGTGAACACTCCGCGGAGGCTCGGGTGCTCGCGGAAGCGCTCCCATTCCTCCGGCGAGTTCGGCAAGACTCCGATGCAGTGCACCCGAGTGCGCGCGGCGAGTCGCTTCAGCAACTGGAACGGGCGCGGCGTGCCGGCTTCGGGCGGGATGGGGAAGACACCGCCGATCACCGCCACGACCGACGGGTCGGTCTCGCGCCCGGCCCCCGACAACTCCGCGCCCTCCCTGCCCCGAGGTGGGGCGAGCGTCGCCGCGGCCCGATCTCGAGTCAAGTCGCGGGCGCGCGCCCGTAGTCGTCCTCGAGCCGGACCACGTCGTCGATCTCCGGGCTCGAGACTTCGCACAGCTCGCAGTCCGAGACCGCCTCGAAGCGGTGGCGCCGCCCCGGCACGATCCGCCGGCTGGCGCCGGGGGCGAGGTCCACGACCTCGAGCTCGCCCGCGTCGTTCTCGAGGGTCAGCCGGAGGGTGCCGCGCAGCACGTAGATCGCCTCGTCCTTCTGGCGATGCAGCTGCAGCGAGAGCCGCTTGCCCGCCCGGATGGCCAGGATCTTCCCGAGGTAGCGCGGGGTCTCCGCCCAGATCTCCTCGTGCCCCCAGGGCTTTTCGACTCTTCTGGACACCGGCGCGGAGCGTAGCATGGGGGGTTCCGGCCAGGAACTCGCCGCGTTCTGCGCCTCGGTTGCCGGTGAGTAGTCGACGTCTCCTTAGTGGTGCGCGTCTACACAGGTGCGCAGCTTCTTCCTCACTTCCTCGGACTCCGGACGGTTCTCCCGAGGGTATAATTGGCACGCTCGTCGCAAGGCTTCTCCTGAGGCCGTCTCCAGAGCTCTGCCTCCACCCCCCAGTCGTACGAGCCCCTGCCCATGAAGCCTCTTCAGAGAGTCCTGATCGTCGATGACGATGCGAGCGCACGCGAGTGGCTCGCAGCCTTCATGAGCTCGCGCGGGCTGGCGCCCGCGGGCGTCGGCTCGGGCGAGGAGGCGGTCGAGGAGCTCAAGCGCACCCGCCCCGACCTGGTCACGCTCGACCTCGGCCTGCCCGGAATGGACGGGCTCGAGACCTTGAGGGCGCTGCGCGCGATCGAGCCGCGGATCGCGGTGCTCATGCTGTCGGGGTCGGGCGACACCCAGGCGATCGTGGAGTCGGTCCGGCTCGGCGCCGCCGACTTCCTGCGCAAGCCCTGCGCCCCGGAGGAGCTCGACGCCGCGCTCGACAAGGTGCTGCAGCGCGGCGCGGCCGAGCGCGAGGGCGCGCGGATCGGTTTCTCCGCTGGCGGGATCGAGCCGCCGCCGCTGTTCGCCGGCCAGAACCGCAAGATGCGGGTGGTCGACAGCATGATCGACCACGTCGCGGACACGGACATCACGGTCCTGATTCGCGGCGAGAGCGGAACCGGCAAGGAGCTCGTCGCGCGCACCATCTGCGCGCGCTCGCGCCGCTCGCGCCGCGCCTTCGTCAAGGTGAACTGCGCCGCGCTGCCGCACGAGCTGCTCGAGAGCGAGCTGTTCGGCTACGAGAAGGGCGCGTTCACCGGCGCGCAGAAGCGCAAGCTCGGCAAGTTCGAGATCGCCAACGGCGGCACCATCTTCCTGGACGAGATCTCGGAGATGCACCCGAGTCTTCAGGCCAAGCTCCTGCAGGTGCTGCAGGACGGCCAGTTCTCGCGGCTCGGCGGACACGGCGACGTCGCCGTCGACGCGCGCGTGCTCGCCGCGACCAACCGCAACCTCGAGTCGGCGGTGCGCGACGGCAGCTTCCGCGAGGACCTGTTCTACCGGCTCAACGTCGTCTCGGTGCAGCTGCCCCCGCTGCGCGAGCGCCGTGACGAGATCCCGATCCTGGCCGACCACTTCATGGAGCGCTACGCGCGCGAGTACGGCAAGGACCCCAAGCCCATGGCCGACGACGTGCGCTCCGCGTTCGCGAGCTACGACTGGCCCGGCAACATCCGCGAGCTCGAGAACCTGGTGAAGCGCATCGTCGTGCTCGGCAGCGCCGAGCCCGTGCTGGCCGAGCTGCGCACCCGCAGCGCGCAGGCCGTGCGCGCCCCCGCGCCCTGCGCGGCCGCGCTCGGCGAGCTCGACCGCTTCCTCGCCGGCGAGAGCGACCGGGTCAGCCTGAAGCGGGTCGCGCGGGAGGCGGCGCAGGTCGCCGAAGCGCGCCTGATCGAGAAGGTGCTGCAGCGCACGCGCTGGAATCGCAAGGAAGCCGCGGCGATCCTGCAGATCAGCTACAAGGCCCTGCTGTACAAGATGCGGGACGCGGGCCTCTCGGACTCGGCCTAGCCCGGACCACAGGAGACACGAACGATGCCCTCGCGACGCCAGAACGGATTCACTTTCTTGCGGCTCCTGCCGCTCGCTGCGGCCATCGGGCTGCTCGGCTGCGCGGAGACGATGCGCGATCAGCCCACGGCGGAGCAGCTGGAGGAGAACGCAAACGCCATCCAGGCCGAGTACGTGATCGGCGCGAACGACCAGCTCGCGATCGTCGTGTGGAAGGAGCAGGAGCTGACGCTCCCCCGGGTCGACGTCCGGCTCGACGGCAAGATCTCGGTGCCGCTGATCGACGACGTGCAGGCCGCGGGGCTCACCCCGAACCAGCTCAAGGCGTCGATCACGGACCGCCTGAAGGAGTACGTCACCGAGCCTCAGGTGACCGTGATCGTCACCCAGTCGGGCTCCAAGATCGTCTTCGTGCTCGGCGAGGTGGCGCGCGAGGGGGCGATCGCCATGCAGCCGCAGATGCGCGTGATCGACGCGCTCGCGATCGCAGGCGGCTTCACCCCGTTCGCGGGCAAGACGCGGGTCAAGATCATCCGCGAGCACTCGGCGCCTGCGGCCGAGTTCAACTTCGACTACGAGAGATTCGTCGACGGTGCGGACGTGGCGCAGAATATCCTGCTGTTGCCTGGAGACCAGATCATTGTTCCCGAAGAACGTCCGTTCTGGCGTTAGCCTGGCGGCCTTCGTCCTGCTGTGTTGCGCGGCGTTCGCCGCGCGCGCGGGGGAGAAGACCGACGTGACGACCTCGATCTCGGTCGAGCAGCAGTACGACTCGAACATCTTCTACACGACGAGCGACAAGACCGGCAGCGCGATCACGGTCATCCGCCCGTCGCTGAACATCGAGAACAGCGGATCGCTCGGCTACGGCAGACTCTACGGCTACCTCTCGGACCATATCTTCTGGTCGGAGAGCAAGCTCAGCGGGATCGACCGCGGCTTCGGCGGAGATCTCTCCCGGCGGATCTTTCCGCGGACCACGATCTTCGGAAACGGCAGCTACCAGCGGTTCGCTTCACACCTGGACATCCGGGGCTCGGGCATCGTCACGACCACCCCGGGACAGCCCGGCGTTCCCGGCGAGACCATCGTCCAGCCCGGCGAGCTCATCGAAGGCGCGACTCCCTCCCTCGACTTGGCGCAGGGCGTCTTCGGCGTGCGCCAGCAGCTCACGCCGCGCACGGACCTGCAGGTGTCGGGCGGTCCGTTCTCGATCGACTACCTGCAGGACAACCAGGGGCTCAACAGCCTGCGCGACCGCTGGGGCTGGTTCGGCGGCGCCACCCTCTCGCACGTCCTGACGCCGATCGACCAGCTCTCGTTCAGCCTGAACGCCAACGCCACCGATCTGAGCGACACGGTCGGCGCGATCGTTCCGGTCAACGACCCCCGGGACTTCCACACCGCCGAGCTCAACACCGGCGAGACGCGGAGCGACTTGCAGAGCCTCTCGATCAGCTGGACGCGCAGCTGGACCGAGCTCTGGCGAACGACCGTCGCGGTAGGCGGGCGCCGCCTGCACACCGAGACGATCGACGCGAACCGGCCCCTGACGCGGATCGCCGTCACGAGCGGAGGTGTCATCCCGTTCGTGGACTTCGTGCCCGAGGACTTCAGCGATACCGGCCCCGGCGTCATCGGCGAGCTCTCGATCGAGCGCATGCTGCCGCGTGGCAACGTGTCGCTGTCGTACTCGCGCGAGACGCGCACCACGAGCAGCCTGTTCGCGTCGGACGTCAACGTCGACTCGGTCTCGCTCAGCTGGGTCCATCGGCTGAGCTCGCTCGTCAGCTTCGGGCTGTACGGAAACTTCGAGCACTACGTGTCCGTGAACAACAACACCCAGTTCTTTCCGGCGCAGTACCAGCAGGGCTCGTTCAATCCGATCACCGGGCCACAGTACTCCTGCGCGGTCGGATCCCTGATCACGACCGGCTCGAGTCTGAACAAGACGGGGCAATGCCGGATCTCACAGCGCAGCTCGCTGCAAAGCGACGGCTGGACGGCCGGGGCGAGGGTCGACTGGCAGCTCCGGAAGCGCTTGGCCACCTTCGTGGTCCTTCGCTACGAGGACCGCAACGGCGATGAGCTCCTCTTCGGCCAGAACTACAACAAGTACAACGTCGCCGTCGGCTTCCAATACGACTACTCGCTCGGCTTCTAGCGGCGGGCGCGTGCTGGTCACCGGCGGCGCCGGTGCGATCGGCTCGATCCTGGTCGAAGCGCTGCTCGCGCGCGGCGACGAGGTCGCCGTTCTGGATTCCTTCCACGACTTCTATCCGCGCGCGCAGAAGGAGCGGAACCTGGCG
Source organism: uncultured delta proteobacterium (assembly GCA_963707945.1). Lineage (GTDB taxonomy): Bacteria > Myxococcota_A > UBA9160 > SZUA-336 > SZUA-336 > VGRW01. The sequence goes on along the minus strand of CAVPRM010000002.1, from coordinate 1,480,480 downwards.
AGGGCGCGCGGCGAGCGCGGCTTCGCCGGGGTGTTCGAGGGCGACATCCGCGACGGCGAGTTCGTGGCCAAGACCTTCGAGAGCTTTGCCCCGCGCGCGGTCGTGCACCTGGCGGCGCGGGCCGGCGTCCGCCCGAGCCTCGAGGACCCGGTGACGTACACCGACGTCAACCTGCTGGGAACCTCGGTCGTGCTGAACGCCGCGACCCGCGGCGGAGTCGAACGCTTCGTGTTCGCCTCCTCCTCGAGCGTGTACGGTGAGCGCCCGCGCGGCGAGTTCACGGAAGACCTCGCGGCCGACCGACCGCTGGCGCCCTACGGCGCGACCAAGCGGGGCGGCGAGCTGCTCTGCTATGCGGCACAGGCGAACAGCCCCATGGCGGTCACCTGCCTGCGCTTCTTCAACGCCTACGGCCCGCGCATGCGACCGGACCTGGCGATCCACAAGTTCGCCGTGCTGATGCTGGCCGGGCGACCGATTCCGGTGTACGGCGACGGCAGCTTCGAGCGCGACTTCACCTTCGTCGAGGACACCGTCGACGGGATCGTGCGGGCGCTCGACCGGGCGCGCGGCTTCGCGGTCTACAACGTGGGTCGAGGCAAGCCGGTGACAGTGAACGACATCATCGCGGCGCTCGAGCGCGTACTGGGCGCCCGCGCGGAGCGCCAGACGCTGCCCGAGCAGCCCGGCGACATCCCGCGCACCTGGGCCTCGATCGCGCGCGCGAAGGCCGAGCTGGGTTACGCGCCCTCGGTCGATCTCGACGAGGGCGTCGCGCGCTTCGTCACTTGGCTGCGCGAGCCCACCTGATGCGCGTGATTCCGCTTCGTGGGATGGTGGCGCTCCTGTACATGGCCGGCGTGCTCTCGCTGTCGGCGCTGCCCGGGCGCAGCGTCGCCCGGTGGGGGCTGAGCCGCTTCGAGCTCGATCTCCTGCACATCCCGCTGTTCACCGGGCTCGCACTGGTTACTCTGTGGGCGATCGTGGGTCCCCGCGCGCAGCGCGCGCTCCTGGTCGCCGCCGGGATCGTGTTGTTCGCGGGAATCGACGAGATATTGCAGTTGTGGGTCCCCGGGCGCGCGGCTTCCTTCGCGGACTTCGCCCGGGACGCGCTGGGCATGGCGATCGGGATCGGCCTGTCGGAGCTCGTTCGGCCGGTCGCGGTCGCGCTGCGGGGGGAGTCGGAGCGATGAACATCTCGGTGATCGGAACCGGCTACGTCGGCCTCGTGACCGGCGCGTGCTTCGCGGAGTTCGGGATCCGCGTGACCTGCGTCGACAAGGACGCGGGCAAGATCGAGCGGCTCGAGGCGGGCGAGATCCCGATCTTCGAGCCAGGCCTGGAAGAGATCGTGCGCCGCAACACGCAGGCGGGTCTGCTCTCGTTCACCACCGACGCCGAGCGCGCGGTGCAGGACTCGCTGGTGATCTTCATCGCGGTGCCGACGCCGCCCGCGCCGGACGGCAGCACCGACCTGTCCTACGTCGACGAGGTGGCGCGCACGATCGGCGAGCACCTCGACGGCTACAAGGTGGTCGTCACCAAGAGCACCGTGCCGGTGAAGACCGCCGAGCGCGTGCGCAAGAAGATCGCCGAGGCCGCCGCGGCCGCCGGCCACAGCGACGTGCGCTGCTCGGTCGCGTCGAACCCGGAGTTCCTGCGCGAGGGCAGCGCCGTCGAGGACTTCCTGCGGCCGGACCGCGTCGTGATCGGCGCTGAAGACCCCGAAGCGATCGCGATCCTGAAGGACCTGTACAAGCCGCTGAACCTGATCGAGGTCCCGTTCGTGATCACGAACGTGGCCACTGCGGAGCTGATCAAGTACGCGAGCAACGCGTTCCTGGCCACGAAGATCAGCTTCATCAACGAGATCTCGACGCTCTGCGAGGCGGTCGGCGCCGACGTGCACGACGTCTCGCGCGCGATGGGCCTGGACGGCCGGATCGGCCGGAAGTTCCTGCACCCGGGCCCGGGCTACGGGGGCTCTTGCTTCCCGAAGGACACGCTCTCGCTGGTGCAGTTCAGCCGCGAGTTCGGCGTCGAGCAGCGCATCGTCGCGGCGACCATCCTCGCCAACGAGGGCCAGCGCGCGCGCATGATCGGGAAGATCGAGAAGCTCGTCGGCAAGCTCGCGGGCGCCACGATCGGCGTGCTCGGGCTGTCGTTCAAGCCCAACACCGACGACGTGCGTGACTCGCCCGCGATCTGGATCATCCGGGAGCTCCGCCGGCGCGGAGCGCACATCCGCTGCTACGACCCCCAGGCGATGGAGAACGCCGCGCGCGAGATCGACGGCGCGGTGTTCTGCGAGGACCCCTACGACACCGCCAAGGGCTGCGACGCGTTGGTCTTCGCGACCGAGTGGAACCAGTTCAGAAGGCTCGATACGGCGCTCCTGAAGGAGCACCTGCGCCAGCCGGTGATCGTCGACCTGCGCAACATCTGCGAGCCTGCCGAGATGAAGCGCCTGGGCTTCCGCTACAGCGGAGTGGGCCGATAGCGACCGCTCCCACGATCCTGCCCGTCGTGCTCGCGGGCGGAGCGGGCACTCGCTTCTGGCCGGCGAGCCGGCGGGCCCGGCCGAAGCCGTTCGTCCCGCTGGTCGGCCAGCGCACATTGCTCGGCGATACGCTCGCGCGCCTGCGTCTTCTCGCGCCGGCGAAGCGAACCACCGTGGTGTCGGCCGAGGAGCTCGCCTCGGCCACGCGCGCGGCGCTCCGCGCCCAGCCCGGCACGCGGCTCCTGCTCGAGCCGGTCGCGCGCAACACCGCTGCGGCGATCGCCTGGGCCGCCGCCGACGCGCTCGGCCGCGGCGTCTCGGGCGTGATGGGCGTCTTTCCAGCCGACCACCACATTCCCGACGCGCGCGCCTTCGCGCGCGCGGTCCGGATCGGCGCGAGTGCCGCCGCCGACGGCGACCGGCTGGTGCTGCTGGGCATCCAGCCGAGCCGGCCCGACACCGCCTACGGCTACCTGCGCCTGGCGCGCGGGGCGAAGCCGGTCGTTCCCGTCGCGCGCTTCGTCGAGAAGCCCGACCTGGCGCGGGCGCGCCGCTTCGTCGCCGACGGCTCCTACCTGTGGAATGCGGGCATGGTGCTCGCGCGCCCCGAGCGGATCCTGGCGGAGACCCGCGCGCTTTCGCCGGAGGTCTGGGACGCTCTCGGGCCGACGCTGGAGCGGATCGCCGGCGGCAAGGCCGTCTCGCGCCGCGCGCTGGCCCGCGCCTATCGCGCCGTCCGCCCGCTCTCGTTCGACTTCGCCGTTCTCGAGCGCAGCAAGCGCGTGTTCGCGTTGCGCGGCCGTTTCGCCTGGAGCGACCTGGGCAGCTGGGACGCGCTCGGCGCGCACCTCCCCGAGAGCGCCGGCAACCGGATACACTCGCCCGTGACGCCCGTCCTACTGGATGCCCGACGCAATGTCGTGTGGAGCTCGACCGATGAGACGATCGCCCTACTCGGCGTCGAGGACCTGCTTGTGATCCAGACCACCGATGCACTTTTGGTCTGTGCTAACCATCGAGCCCAGGACGTCCGAAAGGTCGTGGACGAACTCGCCCGCCGCGAACGCGGCGATCTCCTGTGAGCTGCGCGGCTGATGCCGCGGAAGAGGCACCAAGGATGAAGGACCGCAACGAAGCACTGCGCGCGATTCCGCTGTTCCGCGACATGCCCGAGAAGGACCTGGCGGACATTGCGGGGCTGCTCATCGACCGCAAGTTCCCGCGCGACGCCGTCGTCTACGAGGACGGGTCGCTGGGCGACTACATGTACATCATCTCGGAAGGTCAGGTGAAGATCACCAAGATGTCCGAGGACGGTCGCGAGAAGATCCTGGAGATCCTCGGGCCGGGAAACTTCCACGGCGAGATGGCGTTGCTGGACCGGGCGCCCCGCTCGGCATCGGCCAAGACCATCACGCCCTGCGTGTTGCTCGCGCTCTCGCGCGCCGACTTCCTGGGCCTCCTGAAGCAGAACCACGAGGTGACCCTCGAGCTCATCCGCGTGCTCGCGCGCCGCTTGCGCGAGACGGACGAGCAGATCAAGGGGCTCCTCTTCGAGCGGGTGGAAGGGCGCACCCGGCGCCTCCTGGCGCGGCTGGCCAAGGAGCCGGTCGCGGGCCGCGAGGACCGGATCGCCACTTCCCCCATCACGCACCAGCAGCTCGCCGACCTGGTCGGGACCAGCCGCGAGACCATCACCCGCGTGGTGAAGGAGCTGAAGGACGAGGGCTGGCTCGAGCAAGAGGGCAAGCGCTACCTCGTCCCGAGCGCGGACGCCGAGGGCTGAAGCCACAAGCCCGGCCCCCCATCGAACGAGACGCTGAGCGCCGCTGGAAGGCTATGCTAGAGCTTCCCGCTCGATTGGTCTGATTGGAGGATTTCCGGGATGCGAGCCGCTGCCCTGATCTGCATGCTCTTGCTGGCAGGCCTGGCCGGCTGCACGTCTCGCGAGGCCCGCATCGCGGAGCAGCGCAAGGCCGCCACCGAGTACTTCGACAAGAAGCAGTGGAGCGAGGCCAAGATCGCTCTCAAGAACCTCCTGAAGCTCGCCCCCAACGACGGCGAGGCGCACTACCAGATGGCCGAGACCCTCTGGAACCTGCAGGAGTACGGCGAGTCGCTCTGGCAGTACAAGGAGGCCTCGCGGCTCGCCCCCGACAACAACGAGTGGCGGCTCAAGCTGGCCCAGATCCTGTTCGTCGCGCGCGACTACGACGGCTCGCTGGAGAACGTCACGGCGCTGCTCGAGAAGGACCCGAAGAACGTCGAGGCGCTCTTGCTGCGCGGCGGCATGAAGTCGGTGAAGGGCGACGTCGACGCGCTGCTCGAGGACGTCGACGCCGCGCTCACGATCAACCCGCAGCACGAGGGCGCCCTCGCATTGAAGGCCCAGGCGCTCGGCCGCAAGGGCGACGTCGCCGGAGCCGAGGAGGCGCTGCGCCAGCTGGTCGCGGCGAAGCCCTCGGCCGCGAACCACACCAGCCTCGCGCGCTTCCTCGCGATCATCGGGAAGAACGAAGAGGCGTTGAAGGAGATGGAGACGGCGATCTCCGTCGCCGAGACCCCCGAAGACCGCACCGCGTCGCGGCTGTACCTGACCAACTTCTACATGAACCAGGGACAGAACGACAAAGCCGAGCAGACGCTCCTGCAGGCGCGCGACGACGCGCCAACCGACGGCAACGTGCTGCTCACCCTGGCGCGCTTCTACTACGTGACCGGCAAGGCGGACAAAGCCGAGGAGATGCTCGAGGCGAGCGTCCAGGCCAAGCCCGACTCGGTCGACCCGCTCCTGGTTCTGGCCGACTACCACCGGCGCACCAACGCCTTGGACAAGGCGCTGAACGACGTGGAGCGCGCGCTCAAGATCGACCCCAAGAGCGAGTCCGCGCGACTGCGCCGCGCCGAGCTGGTGGTCGATCAGAAGGGCGAGATGGCCACGCCTTCCGCCGAGTCCTGGGCGATCGTCCAGGCGGTGCTGAAGGAGAACCCGAAGAGCGTGATGGGGCTCTTCACCGAGGGGAAGTTCTACCTGCTCGACGGCAAGTACGCGGAGGCGGCGACCAGCCTGCGCCGCGTGATCGACGAGCAGCCCAACGCGGCAGCGCACGTGCTGCTGGGCACCGCGTACCTGGCGCAGAAGCAGGCCGAGCTGGCGCGCAGCGAGTTCCAGCAGGCGCTGCAGCTCGATGCCTCGAATCTGCCCGCGCGGAGCCAGCTCTCGGCCCTGTACCTCGAGTCCAACGAGAACGAGAACGCAGCGCGCGAGGCGAAGGCGGCGCTGGACCAGAGCCCGAACGACCTGCGCGTGCGGCTCATCTACGTGGAGGCCCTGATCCGGCTGAAGCGCATCCACGAGGCGCGCGAGGCGCTTCGCCCGCTGCAGATCCCGGAGGACGCGTCGCCGCAGATCCAGCTCAAGATCGCGCAGCTGTATCGCCGCACGCGCGACCCGAAAGCGGCGATCCCGCTGCTCGAGAAGCTGCACGCCGCCAATCCCACGGACTCGGCGGTCATGGCCGAGATGGCGCAGGTGGATCTGGACGAGCGCCAGCCCGAGGAGGCGATGCGCAAGATCGACGTCTGGATCTCGGAGCAGCCCGACAACCCGGCGCTCTACGAGATGCGCGCGAAGGTGCGGCTGGGCTCGCCCGACCAGAAGCGGACTCGTTCGCCAAGGCCGAGGCAGACCTCAAGATCGCCACCCAGAAGGACCCCAAGCGGGTCGAGTCCTTCATGACCCTGGGCAAGCTGTACCGGGAGCTGTGGCGGCGCGAGGGCGGCGACAAGCACCTGAACGACGCCATCGCCAGCTATGACCAGGCGCACCAGATCCAGCCCGACAACGCCAGCATCTCGCTCGAACTCGCGCAGCTCTGCGAGTCCGCAGGTCGCAAGGACCAGGCGCGCGAGTACTACGAGACGGTGCTCCGGCTCGACCAGGAGCAGCCCGCGGCCAAGAACAACCTGGCCTGGCTGCTCGCCAACACCGACAATCCGTCTCCGGCCGACCTGGACCGAGCGCTACAGCTCGCCCAGGACGCGAAGAACGCGATGCCCAACGACCCCAGCGTGTCCGACACGCTGGGTTGGATCATGTACAAGAAGGGCATTCCCGCCGCGGCGATCGGCCTGTTCAAGGAAGCGATCGACCGCTACCCCGAGGGCCACCCGCTGCGGGGGACCGTGCGCTTCCACCTGGCGAAGGCGTACGAGCGCAATGGCGAGCGCGACCGCGCGGTCTCCGAGCTGAAGCGGGCCCTGGACGAGACCTCGCAGTTCGAGGAGCGCGCCCAGGCCGAGCAGTTCCTGAAGGAGCTTCAGACCGGCTGACCGGCAATCAGACCTGTCAAGGCGAACCCCCCCGGTGCCGATGCGCGACCACAAGGGGGAATCCATGTCCTCGCTGCGCCCCATCACGCTCGTCATCGGTCTTCTCGTGCTGCCCGCGCTCGCGTTCGCGCAAGAGCAGGGCGAGGGCGTGACGCCCGACGGCCGAAAGGGACAGATCTACAAGGTCCAGAAGGGCGACACGCTCTGGGCGATCTCGCAGAAGTACCTCGGCACGCCTTGGATCTGGCCCTCGGTCTGGAAGGAGAACGAGGAGAAGATCGCCAACCCGCACTGGATCTACCCCGGCGACCTGATCTGGATCTCGAACGGGTCGATGCGCAAGCTGACCCCCGAGGAAGCCGCCGCGCTCGCCGCCGCCGGCCAGACTCCGCCCGCCGCGCCCGCCGCGCCTCCGGCCCATGCGCCCGCGGCGCCACAGCCCGGCGAGGAAGGCGATCCGTTCGCCTCGCTCGACTCGGTCGAGGTGACCACCGACGTCAAGGTCGAGGTCCCGACGATCCAGGGGCTGTCGTTCGTCACGGACGCCGAGCTGAAGGCCTCCGGTGCGGTCATGGGCAACCACGACGAGAACGTCTGGGTCGCCCAGGGCCAGCGCACGATCCTGTCGGTCGGCGAAGGCCAGGGCCACGTCGGCGACGCCTTCACCGTCTTCCGCGTGCGCCGCACGCTACACCACCCGGTGACAGGCGAGAAGCTCGGCTACTTCGTGCAGGTGCTCGGCAAGGCCGAGATCACGCAGCTCTATCCCGAGACGAGCTGGGCCCGGATCATCGAGTCCTGGGTGGAGATCCAGCCCGGTGACCGCGTGGTTCCGTACACCGAAGAGCCGCGCACGATCACCGAGGTCCGCTCGGGCGAGGACGTGAAGGGCCAGATCGTCTCCCTCCAGCCGTACCGCCAGCGCATCGGCGACGCGGACTTCGTGATCATCGACGCAGGCACCAAGCAGGGCATGGTCCCGGGCCGCCGGCTCCAGGCCTACCGCCCGGCGAAGGAAGTGCGCGACCCGCTCACGCACAACCCGCTGATGGTTCCGGACGACGTGATCGGCGACCTGTTCGTCGTGAAGGCCGGCGAGTCGACCTCGGTCGCCCTCGTGACGCGCGCCCAGCGCGACATCCACGTCGGGGACAGCTTCCGGACCACGAAGATCTCCCAGTATTAGCGGGGCCCGGCGCGGCGCAACCGCGCCACCCGCACTGCGCTCGCCTGCGGCTCGCTGCGCGCTCCGCTTCGCTGCGCTTGCGGGCCTCGCTCGGGGCGGCCCTCGCTTCGGCCTCGCGCCGGCGAGGTCCCTAGCTCGAGAAGACTAAGAGCCCGCGGCGGCTCCTCTCGTGCGTGCCTTCTGGGCTTCTTCGTCCGCGTGCTTCTGGATCATCGCGGTGGCAGCGGCCATGGCGTCGCCCATGAACTTGGCCGCGCCGTCGCCGGCGAAGCGCGAGCGAGGCTTCGCGCGCGCGGTTGGCGCCCCGGAAGCGCGGCGTCACGTGGCGCGCGACCAGCTCGTAGGACTTCTTGGTCGCCTCGAAGTCGGCCCAGTTGTGCGCGAGCTGCAGGAAGGCGCCGAAGCCGCCGGACTTCTTCTCGAGCCGCTCGATCAGCGCCACCGCGTCGTCGGGGGTGCCGATCACGGCGCGGCCGGACTCGATCAGGCCATCGACCAGGTCACCGCTCGGTGTCGGGCTGCCGAAGCCGGCGGGGCTGATGCGGTTGAAGTAGGCCGCCCACTTCTCGAGACCGAACTTCACGTTCTTGCGCGCCTCCTCGCGCGTGGCCGCGACGTGGATCGGCGCGACCAGGCGCAGGTCGGCCTGGTCCATGGCGGCGCCGCGCTCGGCGGCGAAGTCGCAGGCGATCTTCCAGTTCACGCCGAGCGCGTCGAAGCCGTCGGGCTGGGTCGAGGCGACGCACAGCATGCCGAGGCCGTAGCGGCCGGCGGCGCGCCCGCCCGAGGGCGTCACCGTGCTCGCCACGGCGATGTGCGGCCGCGGCCGCGTGTACGGTCGCAGCTGGCAGCGCGCGTCGCGCAGCTCGAACCACTCGGTCTTCGCGCTGACCGTCTCGCCCGCGAGCAGGCGCAGGATCACCTCGAGCGACTCGACCATGCGGTCGCGCTGCTTCGCGACCGGGATCGCCAGCATGTGCGCGTCGGACGGCAGCAGCCCGGGCCCGACGCCGAACATCGCGCGGCCCTGGGTCATGTGGTCGAGCTGGATCATGCGGTCCGCGACCATCAGCGGGTTGTGGTACGGCAGCGAGATCACACCGGTGCCCAGCTTGATCCGGCGCGTGCGCTCCGCGGCCGCCGCGATGAAGAGCTCGGGCGAGGCGATGATCTCGTAGCCCGCCGAGTGGTGCTCGCCGATCCAGGCCTCCTCGTAGCCGATCCGGTCGAGGAACTCGATCAGCTCGAGATCGCGCCTGAGCGCGAGCGTCGGGTCCTCGTCGACGGGGTGGAACGGGGCCAGGAAGATGCCGTTGCGGAGCGGGGTATCGGTCATCGCGGACTCCCTTCGACGCGAGTATAGGAGGATTCCTGTACGCTCCGCGCATGCCCGCCCGTGCCTGGTTGTTCGTCCCCGGTGACAGCGAGAAGAAGCTCGCCAAGGCCGAGACCCTCGGCGCCGACGCGCTGATCCTCGACCTCGAGGACGCGGTCGCGGCCGAGAAGCGCCCCGCGGCGCGTGCGCTGGTGCGCGAGTACCTGGCCGCGCATCGCGCGCGGCGCTCGCAGCTCTGGGTGCGCATCAATCCGCTCGGCTCGGCGGACGCGCTCGCCGATCTCGCCGGGGTGATGGCGGGCGCGCCCGACGGGATCGTCCTGCCCAAGGCCGGCGGCGGCGACGCGGTCGTGCGGCTCGGGCACTACCTGTCGGCGCTCGAGGCGCGCGAGGGGATCGGCGACGGCGCCACCCGGGTCTTGCCGGTCGCGACCGAGACCGCGGGCGCCATGTTCCAGCTCGGCAGCTACGCGGGCGCGAGCCCGCGGCTCGCGGGCCTGACCTGGGGCGCCGAGGATCTGCCGGCCGCGCTCGGCGCCAGCACCAACCGCGGGCCCGACGGCGAGCTAGCCTTCGTCTACCAGCTCGCGCGGGCGCTGTGCCTGGCCGGCGCCGTCGCCGCCGAGGTTCAGCCGATCGACACGGTCTACCCGGACTTCCGCGACTCGGCCGGGCTCGAGAAGACCTGCGCGCGCGCGCGCATGGATGGCTTCACGGGCAAGATCGCGATCCACCCCGACCAGGTGGCGGTGATCCAGCGCGCCTTCAGCCCTACACCGGAAGAGGTCGCCCACGCGCGCCGGGTGATCGCCGCGTTCCGCGCGAACCCGGGCGTGGGCACGGTCGGGCTCGACGGCCAGATGCTCGACAAGCCGCACCTGACGCAGGCCGAGCGCGTGCTCGCGCTGGCGGGCGAGGGCTAGCGGCCGCTGCTCACCCGGTAGTGGTAGCCGTAGACTTCCCGGAACCCGTCGCGCAGATAGAGATCGAAGGCGATCCGGTTGTCGCGCTCGACCTGCAGGTAGGCGCGGGTCGCGCCCAGCCGGCTGCCCCAGCGGGCGAGGGCGCCAAGCAGGGCGGTCGCCGCGCCGCGGCGCCGGAACTCCGGGAGCGTCGCGACCGAGAACACGCCGAGCCACGGTCCGTCGGCGACGCCGAGCGCGGTGGCCGCGGGCTCGCCGCCGAGCGACGCGAGCGCGTAGCCGGCGCGCGCGCCTCCCGACGCGCCGATCCGCTCGAGGATTCCGCGGTACACGGGCTGCACCTCTGCAAAGCGCGCGCGCCTGCCCGAGAGCTCGAACCAGTCGTCGGCGATCTCGCGGTCCACCCGCACGTCGCTGCCGGCGGGCGGCTCGGCCGAGAGCTCGGCGAGCGGCACCGTCAGGATCGCGACGGGCGCGTCGATCGCGTAGCCGCGCGCGGCGAGCGCCTCGTCCAGTCCCGGCGGAGACACGGGACAGAGCTGGAAGATCGCGGGCAGAGCGCGCTCGGCGTAGAACGCTTCGCTGCGCGCGATGGCGCGCGCGACGTCGCCGACCGCGCCGCTCGTCCAGGCCGAGTTCGCGCGGCGGGTCACGCCAGAGGTCGCGCGCAGGCGCCAGCCCTCCAGTTTCTCGACGTGCGCCGCGGGCCACGCGTCGAACGCGCGCGCCTCCAGGTCGGCGATCACTCGGCGGCTTGCGCGGCCAGCTCGATGTCGGTCGCGAACAGCGCCCCGTCGGTCGGCTGGCCCGGAGCGAGGCGACACACCGAGATGTCGACCACACCGGCGGCCAGCACGTCGCCGAGCACCGCGCGCAGCGCGGCCAGATCCGGCTCGGCGCCGCGCACCTCGAGCCGCGCGACCGGCCAGCGCAGGCTCTTCTTCGCGCTCGTCTTCGCGCCGCGGATCCGGGTCGAGACCTCGCAGGCCGCGGCGTAGGCGCGGCCCGCGCGCTCGAGCGGGATGCCGGCGAACTCCGCCGCCGTCGGCCAGGGGCTGGTGTGGATCGACCGCGTGCGGCCCGCGCCGGCGAAGCGCCAGGACCAGACCTCCTCCGTCACGAACGGGCAGCGCCGGCGCGAACAGGCGCAGGAACACGCGCAGCGCGAGCTGCAGGGTCGCGAGCGCCGACTCGCGCTCCGGCGAGGGCGCCTCGGCGTAGGCGCGCACCTTCACGATCTCGAGGTAGTTGTCGCAGAAGTCCCAGAACGCCTCTTCGCTCGCGTGCAGCGCCGAGGCGAAGTCGAACTCGCGGAACGCCGCCGTTGCGCGCTCGACCAGCTCCGCGAGCCGCGCCGCGAAGTCGACGTCGAGCGGGTGCGCTGATGCGCGCCGGCCCGTGCGACGCCTCGCTCGCGCCCGCGCGCTCGAGCTGCAGGAGCGCGAAGCGCCCCGCGTTGACGAGCTTGGTCGCCAGCCGCCGGCCGAGCTTCATGACCTGCTCGTCGAACGCGGTGTCGACGCCGAGCCGCGCGCGCGCGGCCCAGTAGCGCACGGCGTCGACCGAGTGCTGGTCGAAGAGCGCCATCGGGCGTGACCACGTTGCCCTTCGACTTCGACATCTTCTTGCGGTCCGGGTCGAGGATCCAGCCGGAGATCGCGACGTTGCGCCAGGGGATCTCGCGCTCGTGCATCCACGCCTTCACGATCGTGTAGAAGGCCCAGGTGCGGATGATCTCGTGCGCCTGCGGGCGCATGTCGAACGGGAAGATGCTCCGGTGGCGCTTCTCGTCGAGCGGCCAGTGACTCACGATCTGCGGCGTGAGCGACGACGTCGCCCAGGTGTCCATCACGTCGGGGTCGCCCGCGAAGCCGCCGGGCTTGCCCCGCTGCGCCTCGGTGTAGCCGGGGCGGTGCTGTGGCGAGCGGATCGATCGGCAGGCTCTCGGGCGCGGCCCAGATCGGCCGGTCGTAGTCGGGCGCGCCGTCGGCACCGAGCGGATACCAGACCGGGAACGGCACGCCGAAGTAGCGCTGGCGGCTCACGCACCAGTCCTGGTTCAGGCCCTCGACCCAGTTCTCGTAGCGGGCGCGCATGAACGACGGCCGCCACTCGATCTTGCGTCCCTGCTCGATGCAACTCGCGCCGGTGGTCGAGCACGCGCACGAACCACTGGCGGGTCGGCACGAACTCGAGCGGGCGCGTGCCGCGCTCGTAGAACTTCACGGCGTGCGTGATCGCGCGCGGCTCGGCCGCGAGCGCGCCCGCCGCGCGCAGGAGCTCGACGCTCTTGGCCTGCGCCTGCTTCACGGTCTTGCCCTCGAGCTCCGCCCAGGCGCCGCGCGCGCGCTCGGGATCGGCGCTCTCGAACGGCGACTCGCCGAAGCGCACCGCGCGCATGCGGCCGTCCAGCCCGATCAGCTGGCGCAACGGCAGCTGCCGGCCCTTCCAGAACTCCACGTCGGCCTGGTCGCCGAACGTGCAGACCATCAGGATGCCGGTGCCCTTCTCGGGGTCGGCGTGCTCCGACGGCAGGATCGGCACCAGCGCGTGGAAGAGCGGCGTGCGCGCGCGCTTGCCGAGCAGGTGCTTGTACCGCTCGTCGCCCGGATGCGCGACGACCGCGACGCACGCGCCGAGCAGCTCGGGCCGCGTGGTCGAGACGACGAACTCGCCGCCGCCCTCCACGCGCGAAGCGCAGGTCGTGGTACGCGCCGGCCACCTCGCGATCCTCGATCTCGGCCTGCGCGACTGCGGTGCGGTCGTCGGCGTCCCACACCGTCGGCGCGAACTTCTGGTACACCTCGCCCTTGCGCACGAGGTCGAGGAACGAGAGCTGCGAGGCGCGGCGGCAGCGCGCGTCGATCGTCGCGTACTGCGTCGACCAGTCGACCGACAGACCCACGCGGCGCCACACCGCCTCGAACGCGCGCTCGTCCTCGGCGGTCACCAGCGCGCAGGCGTCGATGAAGTTCTGGCGCGAGACCTCCTCGACGGGCGCGTCCTTCGGCTTGTCCTTGGTCGGCCGCCAGCTCGGGTCGTAGGGCTTGCGCGGATCGGGACGGATCCCGAACACGTTCTGCACCCGCCGCTCCGTCGCGAGCCCGTTGTCGTCCCAGCCGATCGGGTAGGCGATGTTCTTCCCGGTCATGCGCTGGTAGCGCACCAGGACGTCGGCCTGCGTGAAGCTGAAGACGTGGCCGATGTGGAGCGACCCGGAGACCGTGAGCGGCGGCGTGTCGACGGAGAACGTCTCGGCGCGCGGCCGCGACGGGTCCCAGCGGTAAAGGCCGTCGCGCTCCCAGCGCTCGGCCCACTCGCGTTCGCTCTTTGCGGAGTCGTAGCTCTGCGGGATCTCGATCATCGCCTACCAGTCCGTCCATCGACCGCTCGCGTGCACCCAGAGCGCGAGGAGCGCGTTCGTCGTCGCGTGAGCGGAGATGCATGATACGAGGTCGCCGCGCGCGATCCAGAGCGCGGACATCAGCGCGCCGTAGGCCAGCGCGGCCAGCCACTCGGCGGGGTGATGGCCGGCGGCGAAGAGTGCGCTCGAGAGCGCGACCGCGAGCAGGCTCCACGCACCCGGCGCGACGTCCCCGAGATTCGCGCGATCGAGCGCGTCGCCGAACGGTGTGGCGCTCTTCGCCGCGCGCGCCCGCTCCCACAGGAGCACGACCGGAAGCGCGTAGCCGCGGAACAGGAGCTCCTCGAAGACCGGCGGCAGCGCCGTCGAGACCGCGGCGCGCGCCGCCCACGCCGCGTCGGGCCAGGGCGTGCCGGCCTCGCGGTGAAACGGCGCGGCCAGGCCGACCCAGAGGGCCGTGCCGGCGAGACCCGCCGCTGCGCCGAGGGCGACCGAGCCGGCGACCGGCCGTGCGCCGCGCAGCGGCCGGTAGCTGCGCCAGAACCAGGCCAGCGCGCCGGTCACCGCGACCGCGCGCGCCGCGTAGACCCAGAGCGCGTCGCGGGGCAGCTCCGCGACGGCGCCGAGCGCCACGTAGCCGAAGTAGGGCACGAGGTAGGCGGCGAGCAGAGAGCCCGGGGTGCGCACGAGCGGGTCCGACACGGGCCGCTACTGTACAGGGATCGCCGGGGACCCAACCCGGCTCTGTGCGCTCACCCCGACCGGTCCCGCGGAGTTGCGATGGACGACGAAGTCGTCGCTCGCGCGGCGTTGACCGCGGTGCAGAGCCTGTCGCGACCGCAGGCGCGCCTCGCGCTCGAGGCGCTCGGCGGCGGGCGTGCCCTCGAGGCGGTCTTGGATCGCCGGCGGGCGAGTGACGTGAGGGATGTCCTGGCGCGCCGCGCCGGCGAGCGCAGCCTCGCGGCGGCGCGCGCCGCCGGGATCCGCGCGCTCGCCCCGGGCGACGCCGAGTTCCCTGCTGCGCTGCGCGAGATCCCGGACCCGCCGCTCCTCGTCTGGGTTCGGGGCGCGCTGCCGGTCGGCCCGGCGCTCGCCATCGTCGGCTCGCGCCGGCCTTCGGCGCGCGGCGCCGCCAGCGCGCGCGCGTTCGCCGCCGAGCTCGCGCGCGCAGGCGCTGCGATCGTCTCGGGGCTCGCGTACGGCGTCGACGCGGCGGCGCACGAGGGTGCGCTCGCGGGCGGCGGGCCGACCGTGGCCGTACTCGCCTCGGGTCTGCTCCGCGTGACCCCGAGCGGGCAGCGCGGGCTCGCCGAGCGCATCGCCGCGGCCGGCGGCGCCTGGCTCTCCGAGCGCCCGCCCGGTGCGGATGCACACCCGCGCCACTTCCCGGAGCGCAACCGACTGATCAGCGGGCTGGCGGGTGCTGTGCTCGTGGTCGAAGCGCGCGAGAAGAGCGGGTCGCTCTGGACCGCGCGCCACGCGCTCGAGCAGGGGCGCGAGGTCCTGGTCGTTCCCGGACCGATCGACACCGAGCAGTGCCGCGGGACCAACCGGCTCCTGCGCGATGGCGCGACGCCGGTCCTGGACGCGGACGACCTGCGCGCCGCGGTTCTCGGCCCGCTCGCGGTGCGGCCGGTCCAGCGCGCGCTGATTCCGGACGCCTCGCCAGGGGCGCGCGCCGTGCTCGAGCTCCTGGCCGACGGCCCGTGCGACGTCGACGCATTGGCGCGCAGCCTGGGCCGGGCCCCGCGCGAGCTGGCCGCCGCGCTGCTCGAGCTGGAGCTCGAGGGGCGGCTGCGCCGCGAGGGGACGCGGCTCTCGCTATGTTCCCGAGATGGATTCGGTTGAGGTGGTCGGCGGCGGGCTTGCGGGCTGCGAGGCGGCCTGGCAGCTCGCGCGGCGCGGCGTCCGGGTGCGCCTGTTCGAGATGCGCCCGGTGCAGAGCTCGCCTGCGCACCAGACCGCCGAGCTGGCGGAGCTCGTCTGCTCGAACAGCCTCCGCTCCGACGTGCCCGAGAACGCGATCGGGCTTCTGCACGAGGAGCTGCGCCGCGCGGGCTCGCTCGTGCTGGCGGCCGCGGACGCGAACCGGGTTCCCGCGGGCTCGGCGCTGGCGGTCGACCGCGTGGCGTTCGCGCGCGAGATCGGCGCGCGGATCGAGGCCGAGCCGAACATCGCGCTCGTTCGCGAGGAGAAGCGCGAGCTGCCCGAGGGGCTTGCGATCGTAGCCACGGGCCCGCTCACGTCGGATGCGCTGGCCGAGCGCGTGCGCGAGCTGTGCGGCGACTCGCTCTACTTCTACGACTCGATCGCGCCAGTCGTATACGCCGACAGCCTCGACCACGAGCGGCTGTTCCGCGCGTCGCGCTGGGGAAAGCCCGACGACGGTGCGGGCGACTACCTGAACGCGCCGTTCGACCGCGACGGGTACCACCGCTTCGTCGCCGAGCTCGTCGCGGCGGACAAGGTGCCGCTCCACCCGTTCGAGGAGCCGCGCTACTTCGAGGGCTGCCTGCCGATCGAGGTGATGGCCGAGCGCGGGGCCGAGACGCTCGCGTTCGGCCCGATGAAGCCGGTCGGCCTGGTCGATCCCCGCGGCGGGCCGACACCGTACGCGGTCATCCAGCTCCGCCAGGAAGACAAGGCCGGGTCGCTCTACAACCTGGTCGGGTTCCAGACGAAGCTGCGGATCGGCGAGCAGCGGCGGATCTTCCGCACGATCCCGGGGCTCGAGCAGGCGGTGTTCGCGCGCTTCGGCTCCGTGCACCGCAACACCTTCATCCGCGCCCCCGAGCTGCTCGACGAGCGGCTCGCGCACCGCGCGCGCCCGTCGCTCCACTTCGCGGGCCAGATGGCGGGCGTCGAGGGCTACGTCGAGTCGGCGGCGCTGGGTCTCCTGGCCGGAGTGTTCGTCGCCGCGAAGGCGGCCGGCACCGAGGCGCCGCTGCCCCCCGCGACGACGGCGCTCGGCGCCTTGCTCCGCCACCTGCGCGAGGCGAACCCGCAGCACTTCCAGCCGATGAACGTGAACTTCGGCCTGTTCCCGCCGCTCGCCGACCCGCGCGTGAAGCGCAGCGAGCGCCACGCGCGGCTGTCGGCGCGCGCGCTCGTGGACCTGGCCCCGTGGACCGAGGCGATCGGCGCATGAGCCCGGCCGACACGCGCGCGCTGGCGGCGTTCGAGCGCTTCCTCGCGGCCGAGCGCGGGCTCTCGCCGCACACGCTGCGCGCGTACCTGAGCGAGGCGCGCCGGCTGGCCGAGAGCCCGGAGTGCGCGCGCGCGGGCGGGCTCGACGCGGTCGAGGCGCTCGCGGTGCGCTCCTACCTCGCGAGCTTCCACCGGCGCCACAAGGCCTCGACCCGCAACCGCCGGCTCGCCGCGCTGCGCGCGTTCTTCCGCTTCCGCGTGAAGAGCGGCGGGCGCGAGGCGGATCCCACCGAAGGGCTGCCCGGGCCGAAGCGCGAGCGGCGCCTGCCCGCGCCGCTCTCGGCCGAGGACTGCGAGAAGCTGGTCGAGAGCGACGACCCGCGCCGCGCGCCCGAGCTGGCGCTCCGCGACCGCGCGCTCTTCGAGCTCCTCTACGGCACCGGCCTGCGCGTGGGCGAGCTCGCCGGGCTGCGGGTGCGCGACTGGGACGCCGACCGCCACGAGCTGCGGGTGCGCGGCAAGGGGAGCAAGGAGCGGATCGTTCCCGTGCCCGCCGCGGCGCGCGGCGCGCTCGCGACCTGGCTCGGCTCGCGGGATCCGGCGGGGCTCCTGGGCCAGCCCCTCTTCACCAACGCGCGCGGCGGCGCGCTCTCCGACCGCGGCGTCCGCGTGATCCTGCGCCGGCGCATGCTCGTCGCCGGCATCGCGCGCCCGGCCAGCCCGCACACGCTGCGCCACTCCTACGCCACGCACCTGCTCGACGCGGACGTCGACCTGCGCGCGATCCAGGAGCTGCTCGGCCACGAGCGGCTGTCCACGACCCAGCGCTATACCCATGTCTCGGCCGAGCGGCTCGCGCGCGTGTACCGGAGCGCGCATCCTCGGGCGCGGGGAGAGGACTAGGTTGAGCCCGGAATTTCACGGCACGACGGTGGTCGCGGTGAAGCGCGCGAAAAGCGTCGTCATCGCCGGCGACGGCCAGGTCACGATGGGCCAGACCGTGATGAAGCGCACCGCCCGCAAGGTGCAGCGGCTGCGCGACGGCAAGGTGCTGGCGGGCTTCGCCGGCTCGACCGCCGACGCGTTCGCGCTCGCCGAGCGCTTCGAGGCCAAGCTCGAGGAGCGCGGCGGGATCCTGCGCCGCGCCGCGGTCGAGCTCGCCAAGGACTGGCGCACCGACCGCTCGCTGCGCCGGCTCGAAGCATTGCTGGTGGTCGCCGATGCGTCCGATCTCCTGGTGATCTCGGGCAACGGCGACGTGATCGAGCCCGACAGCGGCGTGACCGCGATCGGCTCGGGCGGACCCTACGCGCTGGCCGCGGCGCGGGCGCTCTTCGACGCGACGGACCTGTCCGCGCGCGAGATCGCCGAGCGCAGCCTGCGGATCGCGGCGGAGATCTGCCTCTACACCAACGACCAGATCACCGTCGAGGAGCTCGAGCTGTGAGGAGCTTCACGCCGCGCGAAGTGGTCTCGGAGCTCGACCGCTACATCGTCGGCCAGTACGCCGCGAAACGCGCGGTCGCGATCGCGCTGCGCAACCGCTGGCGCCGCCAGAACGTGACCGGCGATCTGCGCGACGAGATCCACCCCAAGAACATCCTGATGATCGGGCCGACCGGCGTCGGCAAGACCGAGATCGCGCGCCGGCTCGCCAAGCTCGCCGCGGCGCCGTTCGTGAAGGTCGAGGCGTCGAAGTTCACCGAGGTCGGCTACGTCGGCCGCGACGTCGAGTCGATCATCCGCGACCTGACCGAGGTCGGGGTGAAGCTGGTGCGCGAGGAGGAGATGGCGAAGGTGCGCGCCTCGGCGGAGCGGATCGCCGAGGAGCGCCTGCTCGACGCGCTGTACCCCCGAGGTCCGGGTCAGATGGGCACCGCGGTCGCCGGCTCCGACGCCACCCGCGAGCGCATGCGCGAGATGCTGCGCGCGGGCGAGCTCGAGGACCGCGAGGTCGAGCTCGAGCTGCCCGAGCGCCAGGGCCCGACCCTCGAGATCTTCTCGCCGCAGGGCGATCGAGGAGATGGGCGTCTCGCTGAAGGACCTGATGGGAAACCTGATGCCCAAGCGCACGCGCGCCCGCCGGGTCAAGGTCGCCCAGGCGCGCGAGGTCCTGCGCGACGACGAGGCGGGCCGGCTGATCGACCAGGACGCGGTGCGCGAGCGCGCGGTGGAGCGGGTCGAGCAGACCGGGATCGTGTTCGTGGACGAGATCGACAAGATCGCGCGCCGCGAGACCCACGGGCCGGACGTCTCGCGCGAGGGCGTGCAGCGCGACCTCCTGCCGATCGTCGAGGGCACGAGCGTCCAGACCAAGCACGGCACCGTGCGCACCGACCACGTGCTGTTCATCGCGGCCGGGGCCTTCCACGTCTCGCGGCCCTGCGACCTGATCCCCGAGCTGCAGGGCCGCTTCCCGATCCGGGTCGAGCTCGAGGACCTGGACGAGGCGGCATTTGTGCGGATCCTCGAGGAGCCGCACAATGCGCTCGTGAAGCAGTATCAGGCGCTTCTCGCGACCGAGAACGTGCGGCTCGAGTTCAAGCCGGACGCGATCCGCGAGATCGCGCGGATCGCCGCCGAAGTGAATCGCTCGACCGAGAACATCGGCGCGCGGCGGCTCCACACCGTGCTCGAGAGACTGCTCGACGAGACGCTGTTCGATGCGCCCGACCGCGGCGGCTCGAGCGAAGTCTTCGACGCGGCGCGCGTGCGCGACCGCCTGACCGAGATCGCGGGCGACCGCGAGCTCGCGCGCTTCATCCTCTAGCCGTGGCCATGGAAGAGCTGATCCGCAAGGCGAACACGCTGGTCGAGGCGTTGCCGTACATCCGGGCCTTCTTCGAGAAGACGGTCGTGATCAAGTACGGCGGCGCGGCCATGGAGAACGACGCGCTGAAGGCCTCGTTCGCGGTGGACGTGACCCTGCTGCGCTTCATCGGGCTGCGCCCGGTGATCGTGCACGGCGGCGGGCCGCAGATCGGCCAGCTGCTCGGGCGGCTGGGCAAGCAGACCGAGTTCGTCGACGGCGTGCGAGTCACCGACGAAGAGACCATGGACGTGGTCGAGATGGTGCTCGGCGGCCAGATCAACGGCGAGATCGTGTCGCTGATCGGCGAGGCCGGCGGCCAGGCGATCGGCCTCACCGGCAAGGATGCGGGCGGCTTCCTGCGCGTGAAGAAGCTGCTCGGCCCGGGCGGCCGCGACCTCGGCCGGGTCGGCACGCCCGAGCGGGTCGACGTGTCGCTGATCCGCACGCTCACCAAGGACGGCTTCATCCCCGTGGTCGCGCCGATCGGTGTGGACGCCGACGGCAACACCCACAACGTCAACGCCGACACCGCCGCGGGCGCGCTCGCCGAGGCGCTCGCGGCCGAGAAGCTGATCCTGCTGACCGACGTCGAGGGCGTGCTCGACGACGCGAAGCAGCTGATCCACCAGATGACCGAGGCCGAGGTGAAGCGCGCGATCGCGGCCGGGGTCGTGAAGGGCGGCATGATCCCGAAGCTCGAGTGCGCGGTGCACGCGATGGAGCGCGGAGTCACCGCGGCCCACATCATCGACGGGCGCGTTCCACACGCACTCCTGCTCGAGATCTTCACCGACGGCGGCGTGGGGACGAAGCTTGTCCGCACGAAGAGCTGAGCGCGGGCAGCCGAAGGACTTCCTGTCGATCGCCGATTGGCCGCGCGAGGCGATCGAGGCCATGCTCGCGCGCGCGAGCGAGCTGAAGGACCTGCGCCGCCGGCGCGCGCCGGTGCGCTCGCTCGAGGGCTGCTCGATCCTGCTCTACTTCGCCAAGCCCAGCCTGCGCACCTTCGTGACCTTCGAGGTCGGCGTGGTCGAGCTGGGCGGCTTCCCGGTCTACCTGCCCCCGGGCCAGGTGCAGATCGGCGACCGCGAGCCGACCGAGGACGTGGCGCGGAACCTGTCGCGCTGGTGCCACGGGATCGTCGCGCGCGTCTACGGCCACGACTTGATCCAGACCCTGGCCGCGCACGCGAGCGTGCCGGTGATCAACGCGCTCAGCGACTGGCTCCACCCGTGCCAGGCGATGGCCGATGCGCTCACGATCATGGAGCACGGCGACCTGCGCCGGGACCAGCTCAGCTACGTCGGCGACGGCAACAACGTGTGTCACTCGCTGATCAACCTGGCCGCGTGCCTGGGCATGCAGCTCGTCGTGTCGACGCCGCCGGGCTACGCGCCCGATCCGGTGCTGGTGCGCGCGGCGCTGGAGCGGGCGGCGAAGAGCGGCGGACAGATCCGCTTCGTGGCCGACCCGCGCGAGGCAGTGAAGGGCGCCGCCTTCGTCTACACGGACGTGTGGGCCAGCATGGGACAGGAGAGCGAAGCAGAGGCGCGCCGCAGCGTGTTCCGGTCGTTCCAGCTGAACGCGGAGCTGCTGGCCGGCGCGCCCGGCGCGCGTGTCCTGCACTGTCTGCCCGCCCACCGCGGCGAGGAAGTCACCGCCGAGGTGATCGATTCCCCGCGCGCGATCGTCTTCGACCAGGCCGAGAACCGGCTGCACGCCCAGAAGGCCATTCTCGAGTTCTTGGTCGCCTCCGCGAGCGACTGATCCGCGCCAGACGCGCCACCCTCGCTCAACTTCCCGCCCAGCCTCCCCGATGTGTTCTGGGGCGATTTGCGCACTGGCGTGGAGGCATAGTTGAGTTCGGGCTCCGACCGCGAAGCGGCCTCGGTCGAGTCCCCGCGAGCGAATGCGCGCGTGGACCTGCCGGAGGCTTTCCAGCGCGACATCCGCGAGCTCGCCCGCGCGCTGCCCACGCGCAACTACTACGACGTGCTGGGCGTGCCCCGCGACGCGGAGTCGGCCGACATTCGCGACGCGTTCTTCGAGCGCTCTAAGACGTACCACCCGGATCGCTACTTCAAGAAGGAGCTCGGGCCGTACAGCGAGCTCCTGAACGAAATCTACAAGCGCATCGTCGCGGCGCACGACGTCCTCCGCGACCCCAAGCTGCGCGGCGCCTACGACCGCTCGCTCACGCCGACCACCGCCGAGGCGCGCCCGCTGCCGCCGCCGACTTCGATCTCCGCCCGGCCCTCGCCGGGCGGGCGCGGCTCGTCGCTGCGCAGCCGGCTCGGGCTGCAGTCGCCGGGGCTGATGCTCGTCTCGCTGCAGCGACAGCTCGAGCAGAGCCGCGTGCGCGCGACGAAGCAGTTCGAGGCGGCGATGCTGCAGAAGGGCGCGGGCGACTGGGCGCGCGCGGCTCAGCTGGTCGAGCTCGCGCTGGCCTTCGACCCGCGCGAGAAGCAGTATCACGACGAGCTCGCCGAGCTCCTGCCGCGCGCGAACGCGGAGCGCGCTTCGACGGTGCGGCGCAAGGCCGAGATGCTGCTCGCGGGCGATCGCGCGGGCGCGGCCGAGCTGCTCGAGGAAGCCGCTCAGCTCTGCCCGACCGACGCGGAGCTCGCGTTCAAGCTCGCCGATCTCTTGTTCACGATCGGCGGCGAGCTGGAGAAGGCGGCGCTCTACGCGCGAGCGGGCCGTCTCGCTCGACGAAGACAACGTCCGTTTCCGGAAGCGCGCCGGCGAGATCTACCGCAAGGCCGGCGATGAAGCGAAAGCGCGCAAGCACCTGCAGCGCGCATGGGAGCTCGATCCGATGGACAAGGAGATCCGCCAGGCGCTCCAGACACTCTAGGGTGTCGGGCGCCGCGAAGGGAATGCCATGAGCCGAGTCATTGGAATCGACCTGGGAACCACGAACTCCTGCGTGGCCATCCTCGAGGATGGTCAGCCGGTCGTGATCCCCAACACGGGTGGCTACAAGACGACGCCGTCGATCTTCGCCGTCACCGAAGAGGGCAAGCGCCTGGTGGGACACCTCGCCAAGCGCCAGGCCGTCACGAACGCGAAGAACACGGTCTACGCGGCCAAGCGGCTGATCGGGCGCAGCTTCGACTCGCCCGAGGTCACCAAGTTCAAGGAGCTCCTGCCCTACGAGCTGGTGCAGGGCCCGAACAACGACGTGCGCGTGCGCGTGGCCGGCCGCGTGTACACGATCCCGGAGATCTCGGGCATCGTGCTGCGCGAGATGAAGCGGGTCGCCGAGGAGTATCTCGGCGACACGGTGCAGCAGGCGGTCATCACCGTGCCCGCCTACTTCAACGACGCCCAGCGCCAGACCACTCGCGACGCGGGCCGCATCGCCGGCCTCGAGCTCCTGCGCATCATCAACGAGCCCACCGCCGCGGCGCTCGCCTACGGCTTCGGCCGCGACAAGACCGAGAACATCGCGGTCTACGACCTGGGCGGCGGCACCTTCGACATCTCGATCCTGCAGATGGGCAAGGGCGTGATCGAGGTGCTCGCGACCTCGGGCGACACGCAGCTCGGCGGCGAGGACTTCGACCGCAAGCATCGTCGAGCACCTGCTCGCCATGTTCCAGGAGAAGGAAGGCGTCTCGCTGCGCGGCGACACCATGGCGCTGCAGCGCCTGAAGGACGCGGCGGAGAAGGCCAAGTGCGACCTCTCGCAGCTGCAGTCCACCGAGATCAACCTGCCGTTCATCGCCGCAGACGCGGAGGAGAACGCGCTGCACATGAGCTTGCTGCTCACCCGCGAGAAGCTCGAGGAGCTCGTGGGCGACCTGGTCGAGCGGACCGAGCCGATCGTGCAGCGCGCGCTCGACGACGCCAAGCTCACCGTGAAGCAGATCGACCAGGTGCTCCTGGTCGGCGGGCAGACGCGCATGCCGCTCGTCCAGAAGCTGGTCGCGAGCTTCTTCGGGAAGACGCCGCACAAGGGCGTGAACCCCGACGAGGTGGTCGCGGTCGGCGCGGCGATCCAGGCCGCGATGCTGTCCGAGGAGAAGGAGGGGCCGCTCCTCGTCGACGTCACGCCGCTGTCGCTCGGCATCGCGACCTTCGGCGGGCACTTCGCCAAGCTGATCGAGCGCAACACCACGGTGCCGACCTCGCGCCAGGAGATCTTCACCACCACGCGCGACAACCAGACCGCGGTGAAGATCCGCGTGCTGCAGGGCGAGAGCGAACGCGCCGACGACAACGATCTGCTCGGAGAGTTCGTGCTCGCCGGCATCCCGCCCGGGCCGAAGGGTCAGCCGGAGATCGAGGTCACCTTCGACATCGACGCGAACGGCATCGTGTCGGTCTCGGCGCGCGACCTCGCCACCGGACGCGCCCAGTCGATCCAGGTCAATCCGCGCGGCACCCTCACACCCGAGGAGATCGAACGGCTCGCGACGATGTACCAGCAGAGCGACGAGGTCGCGGTCAAAGGCTAGTGAGTGGACGACGCGCGACACGCTGAAGTCACTCGCCTCTTGAAACGGGGGCTCAACCACTACGGGTTGGGCGATCTCGAAGCGGCGATCTCTTGCTGGGAGCAGGCGCGCGCGCTCGACCCGGAGAACCAGGCCGTTCACGACTACCTCGAGACCGCCTACGAGGAGCAGGGCGGCCCCGTGCGGAAGACGGCTGCGGCCGCCAAGAAGACGGGCACGCCGCCGAAGCCCGCGGCGAAGGCCGCGCCCCCCAAACCCGCCGCGAAGCAGCCGGCCCCGCGCCCGGTCACCGACGAGGACGACACTCCCAAGAGCGGCCCCGTGATCGAGTTCGACGCCGACGACGATCCCGACACGCAGATCCAGTCGGCGCTCGCTCACTACAAGGAAGGCCGCTACGAGGAGGCCTGGAACGAGCTGCGCAAGCTCTCGAAGGAGCAGCCCCAGCGGCTCGACGTGCAGGGCTACCTGCAGCTGGTGCGCAACGAGCGCGCCCAGTCGTGGGCCAAGGAGATCGGCGACCAGGGCCACGTGCTGCGGCTCAAGGTGACCACGGCGCAGATCATGAAGCTGCGCCTCCAGCCCGACGAGGGCTTCATGCTCTCCCAGATCGACGGCCGCATGTCGATCGCCGACCTGATCAGCGTCTCGACCGCCGACCGGGTTCGCACGCTGGAGATCATCGCCAAGCTGCTCCGCGAGAACATCGTCGAGTGAGCGGCTCTTAGCGGGGCCCGGGCGGGCGAAGCCCGCCCACCCGCACTTCGCTCGGCTGCGCCTCGCTGCGCGCGTCGCTTCGCTGCGGGCCCGGCCGAGCGAAGCTCGGCCACCCGCGCTTCGCGCTCCGCTTGCGGCCCTCCTCAGGCCGAGCGCGCTTCCGGCGAAGCTCCACCCGCGGGCCGAGCCGTCACGAAGCGCAGCAGGTGCGGCAGGAAGAGGCGCATCGGGTCGACCTCCGGGGCGATGCGCTCGGCCAGGTTGTAGACGTAGGCGAGGGTGCGCGCCCAGAGCAGGAGTTCGCGCGGGATCCGGAAGGCGCCGCTCTCGCGGACCAGGCGCTTGCCGAGCTCCTTCAGCGCCTGGATCCCGGCGGTGTTCGCGCCCAGGGCTCCCGCGGCGCCGCCGGCGAGCGCCGCCTCGAGTGCGGCTCGGGCCTGGGCCTCGCGGCCTGGAATCACCGCGCGCAGCCGCGCGAGCCCCGCGAGCAGGCCGTCGACGTCGCGCTTGAGCAGCGCCTGGAGCCCGAGCCGGAGCTCCTCGCGAACCTCGGGCGAGAGCCGCTCGGCCAGCCCGAAGTCGAGGAACAGGACGCGCGGCGGGCCGGCGGCGTCGACCAGGTAGAGGTTCCCGACGTGCGGGTCGGCGTGGAAGAGGCCGTCGCCGAAGACTTGGCGGCCGTAGGCGTCGACGACGATCGCCAGGCACGCCTCCGCCGCGGCGCCGCGCTCCGCCAGCGCGGCGCGGTCGTCGAGCCGCACGCGCGCGACGTAGTCGAGCGTCAGCACGTTCCGCGCGGTCGCCTCCCAGTGCACGCGCGGCACGAGCACGCGCGGATCGCCGGCGAGCGCGGCGGCGACGTGCTCCGCGACTCGCCCCTCGAGCTCGAAGTCGAGCTCGCGGCGCAGCGCTACACCGACCTCGTCCAGGAGCTCTCGCGCATCTTCCGGCCGCAGCCAGGGCCGCAGCAGCGGAATCACCCGGCGCAGATCGCGCAGATCGCGTTCGACGCGCTCCGGTGTCAGCTCCGGATGGCGCACCTTGATGGCCACCTGCGGTCCGCTCGCCAGCCGCGCGCGATGGACCTGGGCGACCGAGGCGGTGCCCAGCGGCTCGGGATCGATCCAGGCGAAGCGGCGGCTCGAGCCCAGCGAGCGCTCGATCTCCGCGCGGATCGCGGCGAACGGAACGGGCGGCGCGGATTCCATGAGCGCATCGAACGGGGCGCGAAACTCATCCGAAAGTGCGTCCACGCGCGTGGCCAGGTGCTGCCCCAGCTTGGTGTAGATCCCGCGCAGGCTGCCCAGCGCGTTCGCCACGCGCCGACCCGCGGCCGCGTCGCGCTCGCCGCGCGGGCGGCGCGCTCCCAGCGGACCCTTGTCCCAAAGCGCCACGCCCAGTGCCGCGCGCGCCAACGTGCGCAGCGGCGAGCGCGCCCCGTTTCGCCCCTCTGACACCCCGCGAATTCTATCCGCGGCCGGACCGCGAGTCCCGAATCGACGCGTGCCGCTGCGCGTCATCTGCACATCCGTTTCTCATTCGCCACCAAAGCTTGACACCAAGTCGCACTACGTCGTAGAACCGGCCACTCGGTCGGCGCGACGTGGACCTCCGCTGCGACTTGCTGCGGCGCGTAGACTCGGGGATCGGGAATTCTGCGCTCTTGAGTGTGCGGCGCGCGCCGCGCGCTCGACGGGGAGGGGTTTTGAGCACTTTTGGACGATCGCGCGCGATCTCGCGCGCCGCGCTTTCTCTGCTTGTGCTGACGCTCGGCACGAGCGCTTGCACGAAGGAGAACTACGAAGAGAAGTACGCCGCTGGAGAGATCGACATTCCCGACGATCTCTACGCAGTGACTGCCGTCGGTCCGGACAAGCTCTGGGCGGCGGGCTACTTCGGCGCGATCTACCGCACGAGCGACGGCGGCAAGAGCTGGAAGAAGCTCGACGGCCACACCGACCAGTCGATCTACGACATCTCGTTCGCCGACGACAAGAACGGGTGGGCGGTCGGCCGGCGCGGCTTCGTCATCCACACCACGGACGGCGGCGACACCTGGACGCAGCAGGAGATCCCGCGCAAGCCGGCGCAGCACCTCTTCGCGGTGCGCGCGGTCGACGCGAACACGGCGTGGGCCGTCGGCGACTGGGGCGGGCGCTACTACACGGCCGACGGCGGCAAGACCTGGGAAGACCGCTCGTTCACGCTCACCCCCGAGAGCCCGAGCTGGAAGTACCTGTCCGAGGAAGAGCTCGACAAGGCCGCGAAGGGCGAGAAGCTCTACGACGACATCTTCCTGAACGACGTCTTCTTCGTCGATCCGCAGCACGGCTGGATGGCCGGCGAGTACGGCTACATCTTCCGCACCGACGACGGCGGTCAGACCTGGGAGCGCGCCCACATCAAGGGCACCGTGCACTTCGACGACATCGCCTTCCCGGTCGGCGAGAGGAAGGTCCCGAAGGAGAACTGGGACAAGATCTTCGCCGCCGCCGAAGTGCTCGCGGACAAGGCGTACCTGAAGATCCAAATCGAGGGGATGCTGACCGCCGAGGAGCTGAAGAAGGCCGGCGACACCAGCCTGGCCGACGCGCGCGCCGACGAGATCCAGAAGTTCCTCGAGAACGAAGGCATCAACCAGGACCGGATCAAGATCAAGAACGCGACGCCGCTCGATCAGGAAGGCGTCGACATGAAGGCCTTCGGGCAGACCAAGATCGCGGCTCAGCCGTCGGTCAGGGTCGAGGTCGTCGAGACGCCGTTCCTGTTCACGGTCAACTTCAAGGACCCCGACCACGGCCTGATCACGGGCCTCGGCGGCGTCGCGCTGGTGAGCGACGACGGCGGCCGCAACTGGGACTATCTGGCGACCGGCTCGAAGCAGGCCATGTTCTCGGGCGCCTTCGGCGAGAACAACCACCTGATCGCCGTCGGCGAGAAGGGTCTGCGCCGGGTCAGCACCGACGGCGGCCAGACCTGGAAGCGCCTCCGCGCGGAGGGCGAGGAGGACGGCGTCGGCCGGTTCCCGGCGGACAAGCACGGCTACTTCCGCGATGTGACCTGCGCGACCCCGCAGGTCTGCTGGATGGTGGGTCAGGGCGGCAACGTGCTGCGGTCGAACGACGGCGGCGAGAACTGGTACGAGATGCTTCCGAAGGCGGAGCAGATCCCCGCCACGGGGACCGGTGAATAGGCTTCATGTCCGACGAGCGCCCTCAGAGCTTCATGGAGGAAAACCTCCCTGAGAGCGCCTTCTCGATGCGGTTCGCCCGCCTGATCATGCGGAACCGCTTCGCGACCCTCATGACCCTGCTCAGCATCGGGATGTTCTTCGCGTTCCCGCTCGTGAACGCGGCCTACTACAACGTCACTCTGGCCCGCACCGGCGAGGGCAAGCTCCTGCTCGGCTCGCCCGTGCGCTTCCAGATGGATGCCAACGTCCGCAAGACGTACCCCGAGCACCCATACATCCACGCGCAGGACAAGTTCGCGGGCAGGTTCGGCTCGGCCTCGGCGATCGCCATCGCGGTGATCAAGAAAGACGGGGAGATCTACGACTACGACTTTCTACAGAAAGTCTCGCGGATCACGGACAAGCTCGACCAGGCCCCGAACGTCAACCACTACCAGGTTCGCAGCCTATCGCACATCAACACCCGCGTGATGCAGATCGAGCCCGACGGCGCGATCGAGGCAACGCCGCTACTCGAGGAGATCCCCGAAGACGAGGCCGGGCTCAAGAAGCTCCGCGCCACCGTGCTTGAGAACCCGGGCCTGATCTACGGCGCACTGGTCTCGCGCGACCACAAGGCGGCGATCATCCAGGCCGGCTTCATCACGCACCGGCTCGACAACAGCGCCGCCTACACGGAGCTCTTCAACTACCTGCAGAACGTGAAGGCCGAGGAGGAGGCCGACGGCACCGCCGAGATCTACATCTCGGGCGGACCGATGGCGACCGGCTTCGTGATCGCGCAGGCGACCGAGATGTTCGGCTTCCTGCTGCTCACGATCGTGATGCTTTTCTTCCTGTTGCTCGCGTACTTCCGCCGGCTGCACGGTGTCGCCATCCCGATGGTCGCGGGCCTCGCGACCGCAATCTGGGGCATGGGCTTCTGCGCGTGGATGGGCATCAAGCTCGACCCGCTCGTGATGGTGATCCCGATGCTGATCACCGCCCGCTCGATCTCACACACCATCCAGATGGCCGAGCGCTTCTTCGAGGACTACGAGATGGAGTGCGAGGGCCGCGAGCGGAGGCTCGGGCGCAAGCTCACTCCCGAGGAAGCGACCGAAGCGAAGGTCGAGACCGCCACGACCGCGATGGCCAAACTGATGCTGCCCGGCATGCTCGGGATCATCACCGACGCCGCGGGGCTCGCGGTCTGCTTCCTGACCACGATCCAGACCATGCGCGACCTGTCGATCTTCGGCTCGTTCTGGGTCGTCGCGATCATCTTCAACGTGATCCTGCTCCACCCGATCATGATCGCGTACCTGCCGCCTCCCCACGCGTTCAAGCACTTCACACCGCGCTTCATGCAGGCCTTCCTCGCCTTCACGGGCCGAATCACGACCGGGGCTACCAGCAAGTACGTACTGACGGGCGGGGCGTCGCTCGCGCTCGCACTGGCGACGTACTACGTGCTGTTCAACACCACGATCGGCGAGAGTCGGCCGGGCGTGCCCGTGTTCTGGCCCGATCACCCGTTCAACGTCGCGACCGGCAAGATCGGCGAGAAGTTCGGCGGTGTGGACCAGCTCACCGTGTTCGTCGACGGCGACGGCAAGAGCGCGAGCTCCGACGGCCTGGTGCTCCAGCGCATGGAGGCGATGCAGCGCTACATGCGCAAGTACGTCGATCCGGGCGCGACCGTCTCGCTGGTCGACATCATCAAGGCGTACTGGCTGGTCAACCACTACAACGACCCGAAGTGGGGCTTCGTGCCGGACGCGGCGCAGAGCATCGGCGGGATCGTCTTCCAGCTGCAGCGCAGCAACATCCCCGGCTTCCTGCGGCCCTATCTCACCGACGATGCCGAAGACGCGAACATCACGTTCTACTTTCGCGACCACAAAGGCTCGACGATCAAGCGCGCGATCCACTACGCCCAGGAGTTCATCAACGACAACCCGATGGGCCGCATCAACGTCCGGCTGGTCGAGGACCAGGGCCCGATCCTGAACGCCTCCCACTATCTGTTCGGGCCCGTGCTGTTCCCGAAGCACGCCGAGATGATCGTGCAGGTCGCCGACATCAACGACGACCAGAAGATCACCGGCTACCAGACGAAGCAGCCCGTGCAGGTCGGCCAGTGGAGCACGCCGCCCGATCGGGCTGCCGTCGAGAAGGACGTGATCGGCGCGATCAAGGCGCTCGCGTCCAAGAAGCAGCTGGGCGACATCGCCTCGAGCTCTCGCCTCCGCGAAGACCTCGAGCTCGACGAAGAGCGGCTCGGGAAGATCGCCGACAAGCTTTCCGCCGAGCACGACTACCGGATCGAGAGCGTCGACAAGCCCGCCGACGAGGCGGTGCTTCCGTTCCTGACTGTGGGCGAGCTCGTCGACTACATCGTCGCGCGCAACAACTACTACGTCGTCGCGGAGTGGAAGAACGACGAGGGCAACATCACCGCCCAGACGCTCCGCTACTGCCGCACGTACTGCAACTACGAGCTGTGGACGCAGAACACGAAGTTCAAGGACGTCTCGTTCAACCCGCAGCGCACCAACACCTACACGCGCGGCGCGGAGTTCGTGCTCGCGGGCGGGATCATGGGCGTGTACGCCGCGGTCAACGAAGAGGTCGAGCGCGGCCACGTCGCGAACATCCTGCTGATCTTCTTGATCTGCTATTTGTTCGTCGCGGTCAGCTACCGCTCGAACGCCGCCGGCCTGATCATCGTGTTCAGCCTGGCCTGCGCCACGATCGGCTCGCTCGCGTACATGGCCTGGCGCGAGACCGGCCTCACCATCCAGACGCTTCCCGTGCAATCGGTCGGGGTGGGGATCGGGGTCGACTACGCGCTCTACGTCATCGACCGGATCCGCCAGGAATACAGCTGGTGCCATGACCTGGACGAGGCGATCCGCCGGGCGATCCGGACCACCGGAATGGCCGTCACCTTCACAGCGACGACCCTGATCGCAGGGATTCTGCCTTGGTCGATCAGCAACCTGCGCTTCCAGGCCGAGATGGCGCAGCTCCTGTCCATTCTAATGTTCGTGAACATGCTCGGGGCGATCTACCTGGTCCCGGCGTGGTTTTCGATCGTGCGACCCCGGTTCGTGATTTCGTCACTAACCGAGGCTGCGCAGCAACATGAGATGAGGCTAGCCGTGCTGCCCCACGCAGCTGCGGAAAGCGCTCGATGAGAGCGCGACCGCGGCGCTGAGGGAAGCGAAGCGGTCGCCATGGGGAAGGCAAAGAGGGGAATGCGATGAGGGGAAGGCTGGCTGGGGGCCGACTTGCGGCTCTGGCGCTGGGCGTGCTGATTGCGGGAATGGGCATCGCCCGCTCGGCGCACGCGGCGCTGGAGTGGGAACTGCCCGGGGAGCGCAAGCTCTCGATCCACGGCTTCTACGAGATGCGGCTGCTGTTCGTCGGCGCAAACCTGCCGGCGGACGACGTGACGTTCTCGCAGTTCCGTCACGTGCTCTCGACCGAGATCGAGTTCTCGATCGCCCCGGACGGCTTCGGCCCGTTCGACTCGATGTTCCTGTTCGCCCGCGGCCTGGCGAGCTTCGACTGCATCTACTCGCGCGCCTGCGGCATCTGGAACAGCGCCGATTCGTACGGCGGCGCGTACCGCAAGGTGGTGCGCCAGCCAGCCAGCTTGAAGCAGGACGTGGTGAACAAGGCGCCGTACTTCGGCGGCCTGCTCCCCTTCAAGTACCTTCCGGGAACGCTTGCCCCCGCGCAGGAGGTCCTGAACCCGAGCCGGCGCTACCGGACCTGCAACAACCCCGCCGGAACCTTCCAGAACCCGTTCCCGCTCGCCGCCTTCTGCAATCTCAACCAGGAGTCGCCCCTCGACGGCCCGCTGAAGCCCGGTCTCCCGCAGCTGATCCAGGTTCGCGGGGGCGCGTTCGCAACGCTCTCCCGCGAAACCCTACTGACGGCCGCCCGGCCGACGATCGGCGAGACCGAGTTCGACCGGCTGCGGACCCTGCTGATCAACGCCCGAGTCCTGTCGATTCCCCAGGAGAGCGAGCGCCGCGCACTCACCGCCGAGGCCGCGCAGGCCGACAAGGCGGGCGACAAGAAGCTCGCAAAGGAGCTGCGCGAGCAGGCGGACGCGATCTCGGGCAACACCAAAGACGACTTCGATGCCAACATCCCGGAGCTGCTCAGCACGCGCCCCGACCCGAACCGGTTCGCGATCTTCTCGCGGGCGGTCGCGCCGGACCTGCTGTCTTCGCGGTGGGGAACCAACAAGATCGGCAGCACGCTCGTTTCCTTCCTGGCCACGATCAACACGCCCATCGACCCCCAGGGCTACTTCTCCGTCTCGCGGAGCCTGAACTGGTACGGGCAGTACGAGTCGGGTCTCGCGGACGACATGGCCTTCGCCACGCTGGCCGGCGCGCCGATCGCCCAGGATGCCGACGGGGTCAACATCATCTCCAAAGAGGTCTCGGTTAAGAAGGCGATCCCGTTCTTCGTCGGTCCCGACGGCCTGCGCGACACGGCGGACGACCTGCCCTACGTGACGAACAATCCGAGCGCCTCGGCGGCCGGCTACCACCTGGCAGCTCCGATCCAGGGCACCGACGAGGACCGCTTCGACCGCACCCAGGGCCAGGGCGTGAACCAGATCCAGGTGTACACGGCGACGGCGCAGATCAACGTGCCGAGTGCCAGTGATCCGACGATGACCAAGCTCATCGAGCTGTACGGAGTCTTCAACCCGAGCTTCGTCAAGGCCAATGGCTGCCAGCTCGGGCTGGGCGGCACCTACAACCGGCAGACCGGAATCTGCACCGACGCCAAGGGCAACGACATCACCGAGGCGGCGCTCGAGCGCGGCTGTCCGCTGATCGCGAACGGCAACAAGTTGACCGCGGTCAACATCGGCACCAACGCCGACGGCGACTGCATCGAGGTGAACACGAGCTCGACCGGCGCCTCGCGCGTGCAGTACGAAGTGCTCCCTCTCCTGTCGGACCTCCGCTCGCGGCCCGCGCAGGCCACCAACGAGCCGCTCGACTCGACCGACCTGCGCCTGTACGGCAACGAAGGTGTGCAGATTCCGGCCCGCCCGCGCACCAGTGCCAACGGCATCGTGTTCCAGTCGCCGGGCGCGAAGAACTTCTACGACACGCACCGCAAGGTCGTCTCCTACCTCGACCTGCACTTCAACGAAGACGAGCTGCAGTGGAACCACGGCGCGAGCCAGCAGGAGCACGAGTTCGCGGAGGGCTACCTCGAGTTCGAGATGTTCGACAGCCAGCTGTTCGCGCGCATCGGCAAGCAGCTCGTGATCTGGGGCAAGACGGAGCTGTTCCGCAACCAGGACCGCAACAACCCGCTCGACATCGGCAACGGCATCTTCGGCCCCCTGGACGAGGCGCGCGTCGGACAGTGGGCGCTCGACGTCACCCTCTCGCCGGAAGCGTTCATGCGGGTCGGCCCGGTCGAGGATCTGCGCCTCGAGCTCCTCTGGATCATGAACCAGTTCACGCCGACCGACCTCGGGAAGTGCGGCGAGGGCGCGTCCGTCGAGCTGATCTGCGCCAAGAGCTTCGGCGCGATGGCGGCGGGTCTCGCCGGTATCGGCATCCTCGGCGAGACGCGGCCGACCAAGGACTACAGCGGCCTCGCAACCTACGACTACGGTGCGCGCGTCGAAGGCCGCTTCGACCGCTTCACCTTCTCGGTCTCGGACTTCTGGGGCTGGGACGACGGCTTCCTCCTCAACCTGCAGCAGCAATACCAGCGCACCGCCGACTTCACGAGCGGCGCGCCGCTGTCGACCGCCCAGCAGCGGAGCGGCGGCCACTGCAAGGTGCGCACGAACGCCCAGGGTGAGCCCGTCGGGCCCGACGGCATTCCCGCCAGCGGCGACGAGGAGTTCGCGAGCTCGGGCAACTGCCTCCTCTGGGACCAGCCCGAGACACCGAACGGGCCGCAGCACCTGCGCGCGCCGGAGGCCGTGGCTGCGCTCCAGCAGGTCAACCAGACCCTGTTCCACTCGATCTGCGCCTTCACCTTCGACCAGGACGAGGGCTACTGCGCCTTCGACCGGCTCAACAACCCAGACCTGTTCGACTACATCTCCGCGATCCTCGGCGGCCTGGGCTCCCTCGGCGGCGCCGTTCTCCTCGGAACGGAGACGATCCACGTCGCGGGCAGCCCGCTCGAGTCTATTTCTTCGCCCGCACAGCTCACGAGCGAGTTCGCGTCCTACCAGTTCATGGCCGTGAACCCGAAGGGCTCGCAGAGCTTCACCGGGCAAGACCTGGGCCTGAACCTGCAGCCCGAGCAGGCGGCGCTGCTCGGCTGCGGCCCCGCGTACGCGTCGCCCTGTAGCAAGCAGCAGGCGCGCGCGTGGGCGAACAATCCGGCGATCGTCTCGGATCTGAAGCGGTTCCCCGGCGATCCGCCCCCGAACTTCGGCGGCATCGACCTGATGAACGCCGACGGCAGCGTCGTGACCCAGGACTTCACGGGCCTGAAGGCGCTGTCCTCGGGCGCGCTCATCGGCACCCGGACCAACCAGCACGGCGTACAGGTCTACCTGCCCGGCATGAACTACAGCCGCAACATCGGCGAGTTCAAGGCCGTGAGGAACCCCCAGAGCGGAGAGCCCGTCGCCATCGAGACGGGCCAGTACCTGAACCTCACTCCGACCCAGGTCATCAACATGGGCCGGGTCGGGCGCGCCCAGTTCCAGAAGGAATCGGACCCGAACTCGCTCCAGGCGGACGGCTGGATCGAGCCAATGCCCTGGAAGGTCGACCCCCACCTCAAGCAGAAATATGGCGCGATCGTGTTCCAGAACGATCCCAACGCGCCGTTCGACCTGAACAGCCCGCTCAACGTCTGGAACACCATCGACCCGGACAACACGCACCCGACCGCCTACGACCAGATCGACGGCGAGTACTGCGTGCGCTCGATGAACCACAGCGTGACCAGCACCAATCCGCTCGATCCGGCGAACACGAACACGCCGTTCAACCACGGCTGCACCGGGCTCGAGACGGCGTCGGCGAACTTCGAACGGCTGCTGATCTCGACCGAGATCATCGGCTTCGACCGCGTCTTCGATCCGCCGGAGAGCTTGGGTGAGCTCTCGGTCTGGGGACAAAACAACACCGATCTGCAGCGGAGGGGTGATCCGATCGCCGGACCCGATGGCATCTTCCTGACGAACCAGTTCGTCTTCAACAAGGACGAGATGGACTTCCAGGTTCTGCCCTTGAAGAACCCCGCGATCGGCGGCGAGATCATCCGAGCGGCGGCCGATCCGGACCAGGCGCTCCAGCAGCTCCGAAACTTCGATCCGACCGTGAGCTGCAAGGATCAGCCGGTCTGCTTCCTGGACGTGACCGACACCCTGGCGGGCCAGACGAAATCCAGCTTCCCGCTCGTACTGACGCTGCCGATCGGCTACACGGTCGACCGCGTCGTCGAGGACAACCCGAACGCTCCGGGCGCGCCGCCCGGGCCGCCGATCGTGATCGGCCAGACCAAGGTCAATCTCGCAAGGCTGGAGAACGTTGACCGGAAGTCGCTGCTGATGCTGTTCGCGGGCAAGCCCGTCACGGTGGGCAGCGACCTCGTGCAGATGAACACTGCGCAGCGCGAGGGCCTGTTCCAGCGGCCCAACACCAACACGGCGCAGATCGTCGACCTCGACCTCGATTCGGTCAACGACCTCGACCAGGATCGCGACGGCGTGTGGGACGGCGAGGACGACTACTCGCCGGGGCCGGTCACCGACGACAACATCCTGTGTGGATCGGGTGTCCGCGGCGATCCCTTCCAGGAGGCGGCGCAGTACGAGCCGTACCGGCTCGACGAAGCGCCCGGCAGCGCCAGGTTCAAGGCGAAGTTCCCGAAGGGCCTGCCCCCGCGCTCGCCGGTGTTCTGCCGCTCGATCGCCGGCATCCTCGGCGGCACCACGCAGACCCTGCCGGTCCGGAAAGCGGGCGGCAACGGTACCTTCGGCCGCCGCGACTTCCTCTGGCAGGGCGGCCGCCAGATTTCCCTCAACTACCAGAAGAAGAACGTGTTCGGGTTCGGCCTCGACTTCGCCGAGGACGTCACGAAGACCAGCTGGGGCGTCGAGTTCTCGTGGGTGGCCCGCAAGCTGATCCCGAACTCGCTCACCTACGACAACCTGTCGCAGACCGACGAGCTCGTGCTGTCGGTCTCGGTCGACCGGCCCACGTTTCTCAATTTCTTGAACCCCAACCGCAGCTTCTTCATGAACCTGCAGATGTTCGTGCGCTACCTGCCGAACTATCAGGGCGGCAAGCTGCACAACGACGGGAACTACGGGTACGCGGGCAACCAGTTCTCGGGGAACATCGTGTACACGTTCTTCACCGGGTACTTCCAGGATCGCCTCGCGCCGCGCGTCTCGGTCCTGTACGCACCGCTCGAGTCGCAAGCCGCGATCATCACCGGCATCTCCTATCGGTGGAACGACGCGTTCATCACGACTTTGGGCTACACGAACTTCTTCGGACACGTCTACGATCAACAGGGCTCGTACTTCCCGATCGCCCAGTACGGGTCGACGGAGACCTACAACGGCGCGGTGCTCCGCGGCGTTGCCCCCGTCATCAACCACGATCAGGCAGAGGTCCGCTTCCGCTACACGTGGTAGGATCGGACCCGCAGGCGCTCCGGCGACGGGGCGCCTGACGGGAAGGGATATGAAGGCGCCTCTCGGGAAACCGGGAGGCGCTTTCTTAGCGGGGCCCGGCCGAGCGAAGCTCGGCCACCCGCTCTTCGCTCGCCTTCGGCTCGCTGCGCGCTTCGCTTGCCGCTCCGAGGAGCCGGACTTGCTACGCTGCGGCTCGCATGGCGCTTCGGATCGCGGTGCTGTTGTCGGGGGCGGGGACCACGCTCGAGAATCTGGTCGAGCAGCGGGCCAAGGGGCGCCTCGACGTGGAGTTCACGGCGGTGGTCTCGTCGAAGGCGGCGGCGCTCGGGCTCGAGCGGGCGCGTCGACACGGGATCCCGGCGCACGTCGTGGCGCGGGCGGCGCACCGCGACGAGCGGGAGTTCAACGACGCGCTGCACGCGGTGCTGGCGGAGGACCCGCCGGAGCTGATCGTGCTGGCCGGCTTTCTCTCCAAGATCGAGCTGCGCGGGTTCAACGGCCGCGCGATGAACACGCACCCCGCGCTGATCCCGGCGTTCTCGGGCCACGGCTTCTACGGCGAGCGGGTGCACCGCGCGGTGCTCGAGTACGGCGCGAAGGTGACCGGCGCGACGATCCACTACTGCGACGAGCAGTACGACTCGGGGCCGATCATCCTGCAGCGCGCGATCGACGTTCGCGAGGACGACACCGCCGAGTCGCTCGCGCGCCGGGTCGCAGAGGTCGAGCGCGAGCTCTACCCGCAGGCGATCCAGCTCCACGCCCAGGGCCGGCTCAAGATCGAAGGCCGCCGCGTCAGAATTCTCCCCTAGAGGACACGCGCGCCAGCGAACGAGTGCATCAAGTCGCTTTCTCCCGGGGCCGATCCTGCGCAACGGAGACGCACGAGCGGGGGAGAAGCGGCCGGATGGACAAGCGCGTGCTGGTGGTCGACGACGACCGCCTGATCCGCGAGATGACGCGCGACGCCCTCGTCCAGGAGGGCTTCCGCGTCGCCACTGCCGCCTCAGGCCGTGAGGCGCTGTCGCGCCTGGGCGACGAAGGCCCGTTCGATCTCGTGATCACCGACCTGTCCATGCGCGAGATGGACGGGATGGAGCTGCTCGAGCGGATCAAGCGCGCCTCGCCGCACACCGAGGTCATCGTGCTCACGGGCTACGCCTCGCTCGAGAGCGCGCTGCAGGCGATGCGGCTCGGCGCCGCCGACTACCTGCGCAAGCCCGTCTCGCCGCCCGAGATCACGTATGGCGTGAAACGGACCTTGCTGCGCCGCCGGCTCATCGACGAGAACGAGTCGCTGCGCGGCTGCATCCAGGCGTTCGAGGCCGCGCGGCCGCTGGCCTCGTGCCTCGAGAGCGGGGACGTGCTGCCGCTCGCACTCGACATCGTCCTGCGCGTGACCGGCCGCACCCGCGCGGTGGCGCGGCTCATCGACCTGCCGTCGCACGCGGGCGAGGGCCTGGAGCTGCGCGGCTTCGCCACCGAGCGCGGCCAGGAGCTGCGCGCGCTCGTCGAGGCGCAGAAGCTCTTCGACCCCAGCGACCTCGAGCGGTCCGCCGTCTCGCGCACCGAGGACATCTCGCCCGCGCTGGCGCCGCTGGACCTCGGCGAAGGACAGCTCCTGGCCCTGCCGGTGCGCGTCGAGGGCCGGATCGCGGGCGGGATCTGGATCTTCTCGGAGGGCCGCCCGTTCGCGCGCGACGACCGCGAACGGGCGGAGCTCGTGGTCGAGCAGGCGGAGCTCGCGCTGATCAACTCCGAGCGCTTCCTGCAGGCGCGCGAGAAGGCGTTCGTCGACGACGTCACCTCCCTCTACAACGCGCGCTACCTCCTCTCCGCGCTCGACCGCGAGGTGAACCGCGCAGCGCGCTCGAACTCGAAGCTCTCGGTCCTGTTCCTGGACCTCGACCGCTTCAAGCAGGTGAACGACCGCTGCGGCCACTTGATCGGCTCGCGCGTTCTGCGCGAGCTGGGCGGCCTGCTCCAGGACTCGGTGCGCGCGATCGACACCGTCGGCCGTTACGGCGGCGACGAGTTCACGATGCTGCTCGTCGACACCGGCCTCGAGGGCGCCACCTCGGTGGCCGACCGGATCCGCCAATCGGTGGCGGGCCACGCCTTCGGGGCCGAGCGCGGGCTCGAGCTGCGGCTCACGGTCTCGATCGGGGTCGCCACCTTCCCGCTGCACGGCGAGAGCCGCGAGCGGCTCCTCGACCTGGCCGACAAGGCCATGTATCTCGCCAAGGCGCTGGGCCGGAATCAGGTCTGCTCGGCCGACGACCTGTCGACGCCGGCGCGAACGCAGGGCGGCGGCTCCACCCTTTGACCCGTCGGCGGGCCCTTGGTAGGCTCCGCCCCCCGTGCAGCGACTCGATCCATTGGGTGACCTGCGCCGAACGCACTTCTGTGGAGACGTGCGCGCGACGGACGTCGGACGCGAGGTCGTGCTGTGCGGCTGGGTGCGCAAGCGCCGCGACCACGGCGGGGTGATCTTCGTCGATCTGCGCGACCGCACCGGGATCGCGCAGGTCGTGTTCAAGCCCGACTCCGCGCCCGCCGCGCACGAGCGCGCCCAAACCGTGCGCTCGGAGTTCGTGCTGGCGGTGCGCGGCCGGCTGGCGCGCCGCGACGCCGACGTCGTGAACCCGAACCTGCCGACGGGCGAGGTGGAGGTCGTCGCCGAAGAGGTGCGGATCCTCAACATCGCGACGACGCCGCCGTTCGCGATCGAGGACGACGTCGCGATCGACGAGGCGGTACGGCTCCAGTACCGCATCCACGATCTGCGCCGGCCGATCATGCAGCAGCGCCTGCTGGTGCGCCACCGCCTGGCGCAGTCGCTGCGCGAGACGTGCAGCGGGCGCGGACTGGTCGAGATCGAGACGCCGATCCTGGCGCGCGCGACGCCGGAAGGCGCGCGCGATTTCCTGGTGCCGAGCCGCGTCCACCACGGCAGCTTCTACGCGCTGCCGCAGTCGCCGCAGATCATGAAGCAGATGCTGATGGTCGCGGGCTTCGACGGCTACTTCCAGATCGCGCGCTGCTTCCGCGACGAGGACCAGCGCGCCGACCGCCAGCTCGAGTTCACTCAGCTCGATCTCGAGATGTCGTTCGTGCGCGTCGAGGACGTGCTCGAGCTGCTCGAGCACATCACCGTGCGCGCGTTCCGCGAAGTGCTCGGGGTCGAGCTCGCGCATCCCTTCGACCGGATCGACCACGCCGACGCGATGCTGCGCTACGGCAGCGACAAGCCCGAGCGGCGGATCCGGCTCGAGCTCTGCGAGCTGTCCGACGTGCTGGCGACGACCGAGTTCAAGGTGTTCGCGGGCGCGCTCAAGAGCGGCGGCGTGGTGCGCGCGCTGCCGATCCCCGACGCCGACGCGCTCACGCGCAGCGAGCTCGACCGGCTGAACGACCAGGCGCGCAGCCTCGGCGCGAAGGGCCTGGCCTGGGCGCGCATCCAGCCCGACGGCAGCTGGCAGAGCCCGATCGCGAAGTTCCTGACCGACGACGAGCGCGCCGCGATCGGCAAGCGCGCCGGGCTCGCGCCCGGCCACGTGATCCTGTTCGGCGCCGACCGCGAGAAGGTGGTCTGCGACGTGCTCGGCCGGCTGCGGCTCGAGCTGGGGGCGAAGCTCGGCCGCTACGACGAGCGGGCCTGGGATCCGCACTTCGTGGTCGGCTTCCCGCTGTTCGAGGAGACCGACGGCGGGGGGCTCACGTACATGCACATGCCGTTCGTCGCGCCGCTCGAGAGCGAGCTCGCGAAGCTCGACTCCGATCCGAAGAGCGTGATCGCCACCCACTACGACCTGGTGCTGAACGGCGTCGAGCTCGGCTCCGGCAGCCTGCGCAACCACCGCAGCGACGTGCAGCTCAAGATCCTCTCGATCATGGGCTACAGCGAGGCGGACGCGCGCGCTCGCTTCGGCTTCATGCTCGACGCGCTCGATGCCGGCGCGCCACCGCACGGCGGCTTCGCGTTCGGCTTCGACCGCTTCGCGCTGATGCTCGCGGGCGGCGACAGCCTGCGCGACGTGCTCGCGTTCCCGAAGACGCAGCGGGCCCAGGACCTGTTCATGCAGTCTCCGACCGCGGTCGACGACGCGCAGCTCAAGGAGCTCGGCCTGCGGCTACGCGGCGAGTAGCGGCTTCTCTTCGCGCGCGGCCGCGTAGCCCACCCAGCGGTGCGTCGCGAAGTCGTAGAGCTTGCACGTTCGCGTCGCGCGCAGGTAGTCGCGGAAGCCGTAGCTGCGCTCGCGCACCACGTCGCCGAAGTGCGCGCGGATGGCGTCGGACGCCTCGCGCAGGTGATAGAACGGGATGCGCATGTCCACGTGGTGAGGCACGTGCAGGAAGATGTTGTGGTAGAAGACGTTGAGCCACGCCGGGATGCGCAGGATCGTGGTGCCTTCCATCTGACCCTTGAAGCGCGTCCACTCGCGGCGGCCGTGCCACTCGATGTCGGGCGCGATGTGGTGCACGTAGACCGAGATCCCGATCGAGTAGTTCCAGGCCACGAACGGCACCGCGAACACCTTGAACCACATCCACAGCGCCCCGCCCAGCGTCTTGTAGTGGTGCGCGCCGAGCGCGAGCAGCGCAGCGCTCACGACGGCCGCGTAGGCGAGCACGATCAGGCGGTCGCGGCGCACGTCGGCGGCGATCTTCTCGGGCGGGGTGAAGCGCATCATGCTGCGCCACCAGATGTCCCAGCCGTAGTACACGCCGGCTCCGAGCCACGACCACTTCAGCTGGTGCAAGAGACGCTGCGCCAGTGAGAACTCGCGGTAGGCCTCGGGCGAGACCGGGTGCCAGACGTAGTCCATTTCCTCGCGCACGGTGTGGCCGTGGTGGATGCGGTTGTGCCCGAACACCCACGCCTCGAAGACGTGCAGCGACGGCAGCATCGCCAGCTGGCCGATCACGTAGCTCAATCGCTTGCTCTTGAAGAGCGACCCGTGGGCGGCGTCGTGCCCGATGATGAACAGCCCGCTGATGATCGGGCCCGACATCACCCACAGCGGCAGCAGCACGAGCGGCGAGTTGAACAGGATCAGCGCAGCGACCAGCGCGGCGTAGATCGCGACGTCGCGCGCGAAGTACGCGAGCCCCAGAGCCGTCGGGTTCTCGTACACCGCATCGGGCAGGATCTCGATCACCTGGCTGATCGAGGGCCCGGCATCCGCGTCGGGGGCCACGGGAATGGCAGTCGTCATTGC
Organism: uncultured delta proteobacterium; assembly: GCA_963707945.1. GTDB lineage: Bacteria > Myxococcota_A > UBA9160 > SZUA-336 > SZUA-336 > VGRW01. The sequence continues at coordinate 1,438,638 of CAVPRM010000002.1, read as the reverse complement.
CCCCTAAATTACAAGGCGCGGAGCGACGGGGCGCCCTCCAGGGCGTCAAAGTTCGGTCAAACCCCCGTGACGTTGCTGTCGTATGATCCCGCCCGTGAAGGTGAAAGCAGCGGTTGCATGGGAAGCGGGAAGGCCGCTCGAGATCGAGCAGATCGAGCTGGAGGGGCCGCGCGCAGGCGAATGCCTGGTGCGCCTGGCGGCCACGGGCGTATGTCACACCGACGCGTACACGCTGTCCGGCAAGGACCCCGAGGGCTTGTTCCCGGTGGTGCTCGGCCACGAGGGAGCGGGCGAGGTCGTCGAGCTCGGAGCGGCCGTGCGCTCGCTCGCGGTCGGCGACCACGTGATCCCGCTCTACATCCCCGAGTGTCGCGAGTGCAAGTACTGCCTGTCCGGTCGGACGAACCTGTGCGTGCGGATCCGCGAGACCCAGGGCAAGGGCCGCATGCCCGACGGCACGAGCCGCCTCTCCGCGCGCGGGAAGACGCTGCACCACTACATGGGCACGTCGACCTTCGCCGAGTACACGGTGGTGCCCGAGATCGCGCTCGCGAAGGTGCGCGCGGACGCGCCGCTCGACCGGATCTGCCTGCTCGGCTGCGGCGTGACGACGGGGATCGGCGCGGTGCTGCACACCGCGAAGGTCGAGCCGGGCTCGAGCGTCGCGGTGTTCGGGCTGGGCGGGATCGGTCTCTCGGTGATCCAGGGCGCGGTGCTGGCCGGCGCCGAGCGCATCATCGGGGTCGACACCAATCCGCGTAAGTTCGAGCTCGCCAAGGCGTTCGGCGCCACCGAGTTCCTGAACCCCGTGGACACGCCGGACGTGGTCGGCGCGATCGTCTCGTCGACCGACGGCGGAGTCGACTACTCGTTCGAATGCATCGGCAACGTGGACGTGATGGGCCAGGCGCTCGCCTGCACGCAGCGCGGCTGGGGCCAGTCGATCGTGATCGGCGTCGCGGGGGCGGGCCAGGAGATCCACGCGCGCCCGTTCCTGCTCGTCACCGGCCGCAGCTGGCGCGGCACCGCGTTCGGCGGAACCAAGGGACGCACGCAGCTGCCGCGCTTCGTCGACCGCTACATGAGCGGGAAGATCAAGCTCGACGAGATGGTGACGGGCGAGCTGCCGCTCGAGCGGGTCAACGAGGCCTTCGACCGGATGCACGAGGGAACTGCGATCCGGACGGTGATCAAGTACCGGTGAAGCCGGCCAACGATCCGCAGGTCGACTACCGGAAACTCGTCCGCGACGGCTACGACCGCTGCGCTCCGGCCTTCGCCGCGGCGCGCGCCGCGGAGGAGCAGCCCGGCCTCGAGCTCCTGCTCCTGCGGCTCGCGCCCGGCTCGCGCGTGCTCGACCTCGGCTGCGGCCCCGGGGTGCCCGTTGCGGCGCGGCTCGCGCGCGAGCACGCGGTGACCGGCGTCGACTTCTCGTCCTCGCAGCTCCGCCTCGCGCGCGCGAACGTGCCGTCGGCGCGCTTCGTCGAAGCGGACCTGATGGGCGTCGACTTCGCACCCGCATCCTTCGACGCCATCGCGTCGTTCTACGCAATCTTCCACCTGCCGCGCGAGGAGCACGGCGAGCTGCTGCGCCGGATCGGCCGCTGGCTCGTGCCGGGCGGCTTCCTGCTCGCGACCGTCACGCGTTTCCGCGAGCGGGCCTACACCCAGGAGTTCTTCGGCGTAGAGATGTACTGGAGCAACTGGAGCCGCGACGACTACGAGCGGATGGCCCGCGAGGCCGGGCTCGAGGTGCAGGACGCGGGCCCGATCGGCCACGGCTACAGCGACGCCGCCGAGCGGAGGGTCGAGAGCCACGAGCTGTTGTTCGCCAGGAAGCCTCAGTAGCCGAGCACGCGCTCCGAGAGATAGCGGCCCAGGCCGTCGGTGGAGATGCGCTCCTGCTGGGTGGTGTCGCGCTCGCGCACGGTCACCTTGTGGTCCTCGAGCGAGTCGAAGTCGAAGGTGACGCAGAACGGCGTACCCACCTCGTCCTGGCGGCGGTAGCGCTTGCCGATCGAGCCCGAGACGTCGAAGTCGACCGCGAAGCGGCGGCGCAGATCGGTGGTCAGCTTCTCGGCCGGCTCGGACAGCTTCTTCGAGAGCGGCAGCACCGCCACCTTGATCGGCGCGATCTCTGGGGTGAAGCGCAGCACCACGCGCTTCTCGCCGCCGATCTCGTCCTCGGAGTAGGCGCTGCACAGGAGCGCGAGCAGGCAGCGGTCGACGCCGACGGAGGTCTCGATCACCGTCGGCGTGTAGCGCTCCTTGGTGTCGGGGTCGGTGTAGGACTGGTCCTTGCCCGAGTGCTCGCTGTGCTGAGTGAGATCGAACGCGCCGCGGTGGTGCACGCCCTCGAGCTCGTGCCAGCCGAACGGGAACTCGAACTCGACGTCGTAGGCCGCCTTCGCGTAGTGCGCGAGCTCGTCGGGCCCGTGCGGATGCCAGCGCACCTTGTCCTTCGCCAGTCCCACGCGCAGGTGCCAGGCCATCCGGATCTCGCGCCAGCGCTCGAACCACTCCATCGCCTGGTCGGGGTGCGTGAAGAACTCGAGCTCCATCTGCTCGAACTCGCGCGAGCGGAAGATGAAGTTGCGCGGCGTGATCTCGTTGCGGAACGCCTTGCCGATCTGGGCGATCCCGAACGGCGGGCGCATGCGCGCCGACTGCATCACGCGCTTGAAGTCCAGGAAGATCGACTGGCAGGTCTCGGCGCGGAGGTAAGCGTCGCCGGCCGAGTCCTCGCTCGCACCGATCCGCGTCTTCAGCATCAGGTTGAACTGGCGCGGCTCGGTGAGGTCGTGCTTGCCCGTCTCGCTGGCGGGGCAGCGGTCGTCGGCGTCGATCTGGCCGGCGCGGAAGCGGCGCTTGCAGAGCCGGCAATCGACCATCGGGTCGTGGAAGTTCGCGACGTGGCCCGAGGCCACCCAGGTCTGCGGGTTGGCGATGATCGACGAGTCGAGCCCGACCACGTCGTCGCGATCGCGCACCATGGTCTGCCACCAGGCGGCCTTCACGTTGGCGCGCAGCTCGACGCCGATCGGGCCGTAGTCCCAGAATCCGGCGATGCCGCCGTAGATCTCGCTGGACGGGTAGATGAGCCCGCGGTTCAGCGCGAGCGCGGTCAATTTGTCCATCAGATCCATGGCGCGCGAGTATCCGGGCGACCCCCGGGGGTGTCAACCAACCCGCGCCAGCAGCGCGACGACCGCGGTCTCGACGCGCAGCGCGCGCGGGCCGAGCCCGATCGTGCGCGCGCCGGCAGCGAGGAGCGTCTCGAGCTCGCGCGGAACGAAGCCGCCCTCGGGTCCGACGACCAGCACGCAGGGCCCGCCAGCGTCGGCCGCGGCGAGCGGCGCCGCGCCGGGGTGCGCGACCAGGAGCGGCGCGCCGCGCGCCAGCGCGGGCAGCTCGCGTTCGGCGAAGTCGCGGAAGCGGCGTGCGAAACCGATCTCGGGCAGGACGCAGTCGCCCGCCTGCTCGAGCCCGAGCAGGAGCTGCTCGCGCAGCGCGTCGGGGCGCAGGCCCGAGCTCTGCCAGTAGCTCTTCTCGACCCGCGCGCTGGCAAACAGGAGGAAGCGCTTCACGCCGAGCGCGGTCGCCTGCTGCAGCACCTTGCGCAAGCTGGGCGGGCGGGGCAGGGCAAGGGCCAGCGCCGCGGGGTGCGGCGCAGGCGGATCGCGCTCGAGCGCGACCTCGAGCTCGAGCCCGTCCGCGTCGATCCGCACGACCGTTCCGCGCCCGAGCCGGCCCCCGATGCGCCCGACCACCAGCTCGTCGCCGGGCTTCGCGCCGAGCACCTCGCGCGCGTGGCGCAGGCGCCGGTCGGCGACGCGCACGCGTCCCGGCGCCACCTCGTCCCCGGCGTCGAACAAGAGAACGTTCAACGCGCGCGAGTGTAGGATCTGGACGCGATGCGCGCGTGGGTGCTCGAACAGCCCGGTCCGATCGAGAGCGCGCCGCTCGCACTCCGCGAGCTGCCCGATCCCGACCCGGGTCCCGGCGAGATCTGCATCGACGTCGCCGTCTGCGGCCTCTGCCGCACGGACCTTCACGTGGTGGAGGGCGAGCTCGCGCCGCACCGGCCCGCGCTCGTGCCGGGACACCAGATCGTCGGCCGGGTCCGCGCGCTCGGGGCGGGCGCCCGCCGCTTCGTGCTCGGCGCGCGGGTCGGCGTCGCCTGGCTGTGGCGTGCCTGCGGCGCCTGCGCCTACTGCGCGCGCGGCGCCGAGAACCTGTGCCGGGCGCCGAGCTTCACCGGCTGGCATCGGGACGGCGGCTTCGCGGAGCGAGTCGTAGCGCACGAGGACTTCGTCTATCCGCTGCCCGACGCGCTCGCCGACGACGCGGCGGTCGCGCCGCTCCTGTGCGCGGGCATCATCGGCCTGCGCGCGCTGCGCCGGAGCGGCATCGGGCCCGGCGGGCGCCTCGGCCTCTACGGCTTCGGCTCGTCGGCGCACATCGCGCTGCAGATCGCGCGCCACGAGGGCGCGCGCGTCTTCGCGGTGACCCGCGAGGCGAGTCACCGCGAGCTCGCGCGCGCGCTCGGCGCGGAGTGGGTGGGAGACCTGGGCGAGTCGCCGCCCGAGCTGCTCGACGCCGCGGTCCTGTTCGCGCCGGCCGGCGCGCTCGTCCCCGTCGCGCTCGCCGCGCTCGCTCCCGGCGGAACGCTGGCCTGCGCGGGCATCCACATGAGCGCGATCCCGTCCCTCGACTACGCGGCGCACCTCTTCGAGGAGCGCACGCTCACCAGCGTCACCGCGAACACCCGTGCCGACGGCCGCGAGCTGCTCGGGCTGGCCGCGCGGATTCCGCTGCGCCCGCGCGTGACCGAGCTCCCGTTCGCGCGCGCGAACGAGGGTCTGCTCGCGCTGAAGCGAGGCCTCAGCGCGGGCTCGACGGTGCTCCGGGTGCGCTGAGCTGCGCCGCGACCTGCTCCACCTCTCCGAACACGCGCAGCAGGTTTTCGCCCAGGACCTTGCGCACGACCTCCTCGGACCAGCCGCGCGCGAGCAGACCCTTCGTCAGGTTCGGCAGCAGGCTCACCTCGTCGAGGCCCTCGGGGAAGCTCGGCACCCCGTCGAAGTCCGAGCCGAGCCCGACGTGGTCCTCGCCCGCGACCCGCAGCGCATGGTCGAAGTGGTCGAGCAAGGTGTCGAGCGAGCCCTGCGGCACCGGGTCGGCGGCGGCGATCGCCTTCATCCCCTCGCTCATCTGCCTCATGTCTCCCGCGTACTTCGTGCGCAGGGCGCCGAGCTCCTCGCCGTGGCGCTTGAACCAGTCGGCGATCTTCGGCGCCGCGAGCGGGTCGGTGTAGCCGGGGTAGTAGTTGATCATCACCACGCCGCCCTTGGCCGCGAGCGCGCGCAGCATGTCGTCGGTCAGGTTGCGCGGGTGGTCGAACACGGCGCGGCACGAGGAGTGCGACGCGATTACGGGGGCCTCCGAGACGCGCAGCGCGTCCGCGAAGGTCTGGTCCGAGACGTGCGAGACGTCGACCATCATGCCAAGCCGGTTCATCTCGCGGACCACCTCGACGCCGAACGGTGTCAGGCCGCCGTTGCCGGGCGGCAGCGGCTGGCCGGTGCCCGCGGAGTCCGCCCAGCTCGTGTGGAAGGAGTGGGTCAGCGTCATGTAGCGCACGCCCAGCCGGTAGAAGTCGCGCAGCACCGCGAGCTTGTCCTCGATCATGTGGCCGCCCTCGACGCCCATGAGTGAGACGAGCTTCCCCTCGGCGACGCCGCGACGGATGCCCGCGACATCGGTGGCGACCACCACGTCGTTCGGGTAGCGGCGCGCGAGCTGCCAGACCGCGTCGATCCGCTCCAGCGCCTCGCGGATCGCGCGGCCGTCGCCCTCGACCTTGCCCACGTAGATCGACCAGAACTGGACGTCGAGGCCGCCCTCGCGCGCGCGCGGCAGGTCGATGTCCGAGTCCGTCTTCGCATGGCGTGCCGCGAAGTCCCAGTTCGCGTCCTGGAAGTGAGGGGTGGTGTCGGCGTGGGTGTCGAGCACGATCGCCTCGCGGTGGATGCGCAGCGCGCGCGCAGCCGGGTCCTCGGCCGGCGCACTCGCGCAGGCTGCGAGCCCTACGACCCCGAGCAGCGCGAGCCCCCATCCCCCTCGCATAACCCACCTCCTCTTTCGGGTATCATGCGCCCTTCGCGGGAGGGGAATCCGCATGACGACCGCACCGAACTGGAATTTCGGCGACATCCTCGACGCGCTCGACGCGTCGTTTCCGGGCGACGCGCCCGCCCTGATCCACGCGGATCGGGTCACCAGCTGGCGCGACTTCGGCCGGCGCTCGAACAACCTGGCCCGCGCGTTCGTCGCGCGCGGCGCGCAGCCGGGCGACAAGGTGGCGTTCTACCTGCGCAACCGGCCCGAGTACTGCGAGGCGCTCGCGGCCTCCTTCAAGGCTCGGCTCGTCCACGTGAACGTGAACTACCGCTACCTGGACGAGGAGCTCTGGTACATCCTCGACAACTCCGACGCGAAGATCGTCGTGTTCGACGCCGACTTCGCCGACCGGGTCGAGAAGCTGCGGCCGCGCCTGCCGCGCGTGACCGCGTGGATCAAGGTCGGTGATGGGGCGGGCGAGGGCGAGGCCTACGAGGCGCTCGCCGAGACCGGCGACGGCCGCCCGCTCGGGATCGAGCGCGACGGCCAGGACCTCCTGTTCCTCTACACCGGCGGCACCACCGGCATGCCCAAGGGCGTGATGTGGGCGGCGAACGACCTCTGGCACGCGCTCGGCGCGGGCGCAAATGCGCCGGCGAACGGCGGCGTCGCGCCGGCCACCCTCGAGCAGCACGTCGCGAACATGGTGAAGGCGGGTCCGGCGACCCGGCAGATCCCCTGCTGCCCGCTGATGCACGGAACGGGGCTCTTCACCGCGATCGGCACGCTCGTCTCGGGCGGCTGCGTGATCACGCTCGCGGGCCAGAAGTTCGACTCGGCCGAGCTCTACGACACCATCCAGCGTCACCAGGCCAACTCGCTCGTGATCGTCGGCGATGCGTTCGCCAAGCCCATGCTGAACGCGCTCGAGGAGAACCCCGGCCGTTGGGACATCTCGTCGGTGAAGCTCGTCGTCTCGTCGGGCGTGATGTGGTCGACCGAGGTGAAGAAGGGGATGCTGAAGCACAACGGCGGCATGATCCTCACCGACTCGTTCGGCTCGTCGGAGGCGGTCGGCTTCGGCGTCTCGATCATGACCGCGGCCGGCGAGGTGCGCACCGCCAAGTTCACCGTCGGCGACCGCTGCAAGGTGTTCAGCGAGGACCACCGCGAGATCGCGCCGGGCTCGGGCGAGAAGGGCTTCATCGCGCGCAGCGGCCCGATCCCCGTCGGCTACTACAAGGACCCGGAGAAGACCGCGAAGACGTTCCCCACGATCAACGGCGTGCGCTACTCGATCCCGGGCGACTGGTGCACGGTCGAGGCGGACGGAACGCTCACTTTGCTCGGGCGCGGCAGCGCCTGCATCAACTCGGCGGGCGAGAAGATCTACCCCGAGGAGGTCGAGGAAGCGCTGAAGACGCACCCCGACGTCGAGGACGCGCTGGTCGTGGGCGTGCCGGACGACCGCTGGGGCAACGCGGTGATCGGCGTCGTGCAGCTCCGCCGCGGCGCGGTGACCGACGACGAGAAGCTCCGCAGCCACGTGAAGGACAAGCTCGCGGGCTACAAGGTGCCCAAGCGCGTCTACGGCGTGCCCGCGATGTTCCGCGCGCCCAACGGCAAGGCCGACTACAAGTCGGCGCAGGAGTTCGCCGCGAAGCAGTACGTCTCGTGAAGCGCGCCGCGCTCGCGCTCGCACTGTGCCTCGTCGCCTCGCGCGCGCTCTCAGCGGAGGATCCGGACAAGATCGCCGAGTCGATCGGCGCGAAGTTCACCGCGGCCTGCGACGCGGGCAACGTCGACGCCGTGCTCGCGCTCTACCAGAAGGACGCGCGCGTCGTGTACCCGGGCGAGAACCAGTCGGCGGGCGACTCGAAGGAGCTGCGCCGCGTGGTCACCGAGACCTGCGTGAAGGGCGGCCCGAAGTTCGAGCTGGTCTCCCACCACGCGATCTGGCTCGACGCCGCGCACACGGTCGTCGCACTCGCTGAATGAGTGGAAGGTGACCGGTCCCGACGGCAAGCCGCGGGCCCCGCGCTGCGCGCGACCGAGGTCATGGTCAAGACGAAGGACGGCTGGAAGTACGCCGTCGACCACGCCTCGATCGGGGTGCCCGCGCCTGCAGCGGAGCCGGCTCCACCGCGTTGACACTGCGCCTCGGAAAGCTCCTGGTCTTCGCCACGTCGCTCGACGAGGCGAAGCGCTTCTACGGCGAGGTGCTCGGTTTGGCTTTGACCCGCGAGACCGACGGCATGCTGCTCTTCCGCCAGCCCGACTTCGAGCTCGCGATCTTCCCCTGTGAGCAGACGACCGACCCGGACCGGCACGCACAGGTCGCGAGCTCGACGTTCGTGTTCGCGGTGCCCTCGGTCGAGCGAGCCATGCGCGAGCTTCGGGCCAAGGGCGTGCGATTCCTCCACTCGGAGCCCGCGGAGGGTCCGCTCGGGCGCTACGCCGCCTTCGCCGATCCGTTCGGCAACGTTCATGAGATCTCGGAGGCGCCAGCTACACCCGCTCGATGATCGTCCCGGTCCCGAGCCCGCCGCCGCAGCACATCGAGATCAGGCCGTACTTGCCGCCGGTGCGCTCGAGCTCGTGGAGCGCCGTCGTGATGAGCCGCGCGCCGGTGCAGCCTGTCGGGTGGCCGATCGCGATCGCGCCGCCGTTCGGGTTCACCCGGTCCTCGACCGGCTTCACTTCCTTCATCCACGCCAGCACGACCGACGCGAACGCCTCGTTCACCTCGTAGGTCGACATGTCCTCGATCTTGAGGCCGGAGCGCGCGAGCACCTTGCGGGTCGCGGGGATCGGGCCCTTCAGCATCGTGACCGGGTCGCAGCCGACGAGCACCGAGTCCACGATCCGGGCGCGCGGCTTCAAGTTGAGCCGCTTCACCGCGTCGGCCGAGGCGAGGATCACTGCCGCCGCGCCGTCGCTGACCTGCGACGAGGTTCCGGCCGTGTGCAGGTTCTGGCCGGGTACCGGCTGCAGCGCCGCGAGCTTCTCGAGCGACGTCTGGCGCAGGCCCTCGTCGCGCACGACCCGCACGATCTCGCCGGTCGGCTTGCCTTCCTTGTCGACGCCGGGCGCCGACACGGGGATGACCTCGCGCTCGAAGCGCTTCTCGTCCCAGGCGCGGATCGCGAGCTCCTGGCTGCGCAGGCCGAAGCGGTCGACGTCGGCGCGGGTGATGCCGTACTCGTTGCCGATCATCTCGGCGCCGCCGAACTGCGAGGTCGGCTGGTAGTGGGACATGTACGACTTCGGGATCGGCATGCCGCCCTTCATGGCGGCGCCGAGGGGAACCCGGCTCATCATCTCGAGCCCGCACGAGAGCACGACGTCCTCGAGCCCGGAGCCGACCAGCCCCGCGGCCAGGGTGGTCGCCTGCTGGCTCGAGCCGCACTGCGAGTCGACCGTGGTCGAGGCCACTTCCATGGGCAGGCCCTGCGAAAGCCAGGCGATCCGGGCGATGTTGAAGGTCTGCTCGCCGACCTGGGAGACGCAGCCGCCCACGACCTGGCCGATCGCCTCGGCGGGGACCCCGCTCCGGTCCAGGGCCGCCTTCTGGACGGTTCCCAGGAGGTCCGCGGGGTGCATCCCGGACAACCCCCCGGCCCGCCGGCCGATTGGACTTCGCACTGCCTCGACGATGTAGACTTCCCGCACGGTTTAGCCCCCTTGTTGGATCCGCGGCGCACTCTACAGGCCGCATAGGGAGGGACTCAAGGCGGGACCCCAGTCCGGCGGTTGCCGGACAGCCGGCCCGTTGTGGTCGGTCCCGGCGGTTGTAATCTTCATCACCCACCCCAAGGGCCTCTTGGGCGGCGCTCTACGCGCGGCACGGAGAACAGTTCAGAGGAAATGGCGAACGACGACGGAAGCTCGGCCGGGTCCAGTAACGGAAGCTCGCAGGGCCCCAAGCGGCCCACCAAACGCCTCGACTCCGTAGTCATCCGCTTCGCGGGCGACTCCGGCGACGGCATGCAGCTCACCGGCACCGAGTTCACGCGGACTGCGGCGCTCTACGGCAACGACATCGCCACCTTCCCGGACTTCCCGGCCGAGATCCGGGCGCCCGCGGGCAGCCTGGCGGGGGTCTCCGGCTTCCAGCTGCAGTTCTCGGCCAACGAGATCTTCACCGCGGGCGACGCGCCCGACGTGCTGGTCGCGATGAACCCGGCGGCGCTGCGCACGAACCTGCCGGACCTCGAGCGCGGCGGGATCCTGATCGTGAACATGGGCGCGTTCAAGGCCAAGAACCTCGAGCTCGCCGGCTACGAGAAGAACCCGCTCGAGGACGGCTCGCTCGCCGGCTACCGCGTGGTCCAGATCGATTTCGGCAAGCACGTCACGACGGCGCTGGCCGGCACGGGCATGTCGACCCGCGACATCGCCGCGCACCCAGAACTTCTTCGCGCTCGGCGTGCTGTTCTGGATGTACGGCCGCGACCCGGTGCGGGAGCGCGAGTCGATCCGGAAGAAGTTCCTGAAGAGCCAGGAGCTCGCCGACGCCAACGTGAAGGTCTTCGACGCGGGCTACCACCTCGGCGAGACCATGGAGCTGTTCGACGCGACCTACGAGGTGCCGGCGGCCCGGCTGCGCCCGGGCCACTACCGGAACATCACCGGGAACGAGGCCACCGCGCTCGGGCTCGTGACGGCCGCGAAGCTCGCGAACCTGCCGCTCGTGTACGCGAGCTATCCGATCACGCCCGCGTCCGACATCCTCCACAACCTGGCGACTTTCGCGCGCTACGGTGTGACGACCTTCCAGGCCGAGGACGAGATCGCCGCCGTCGGCGCCGCGATCGGCGCGTCGTTCGGCGGCGCGATCGGCATCACCGGCACGTCGGGCCCCGGTTTCGCGCTGAAGCAGGAGGGCATCGGCCTCGCCGTGTCGGTCGAGCTGCCGCTGGTGGTCGTGAACGTGCAGCGTGCGGGCCCGTCGACGGGCATGCCGACCAAGACCGAGCAGGCGGACCTGCTGCAGGCGATCGTCGGCCGCAACGGCGAGTCCCCGATCGCGGTCGTCGCGCCGGCCACTCCGGCGGAGTGCTTCGACATCGCGATCGAAGCGGTGCGGCTCGCGATCGAGCACATGTGCCCCGTCGCGTACCTCTCCGACGGCTCGCTCGCCAACGGCGCCGAGCCGTGGCACCTGCCGGACCTCGAGGACCTCGAGCCGATCAACGCCAGGTTCCGCACCGACCCGGAGAACTTCGCGCCGTTCCTGCGCGACGAGCGCCTCGTGCGCCCGTGGGCGATCCCGGGGACGCCGGGCGTCGAGCACCGCATCGGCGGGATCGAGAAGGAAGACGTCACCGGCAACATCTCCTACGACCCGGAGAACCACGAGCACATGGTGCTCACGCGCCAGGCCAAGATCGACAAGATCGCCGATCGCCTGCCGCCGGCGGAGATCGAAGGCCCTGCCAGCGGCGACGTGCTCATCGTCGGCTGGGGCGGCACCTACGGCGCGCTGCGCCAGGCGACCCTGACGCTCCGCGCCGAGGGCGCGGCCGTCGGTCACCTCCACCTGCGCTATCTGAACCCGCTGCAGTCGAACGTCGGCGAGCTGCTGCGCCGCTACCGGCGCGTGGTGGTCGCGGAGCTGAACCGCGGCCAGCTGCGCTCGATCCTGCGCGACAAGTTCCTCGTCGACGCGCGCGGGCTGAACAAGATCCAGGGCAAGCCCTTCAAGGTGCGCGAGGTCGTCGAAGCGGTGCGCCTGCTGCTCGCGCCGTCGACGGGCGCGCGCCCGGAGCTCCACTCGTGAGCGCGCTTCTGCAGAACGGCGGCGAGATCAAGAAGCTCACGAAGAAGGACTTCGAGAGCGACCAGGCGGTGCGCTGGTGCCCGGGCTGCGGCGACTACGCGATCCTCGCGCAGATGCAGAAGGTGATGCCCGAGCTCGGCATCCCGAAAGAGAAGATCGTCTTCATCTCCGGCATCGGCTGCAGCTCGCGCTTCCCGTACTACATGGACACCTACGGGTTCCACACGATCCACGGCCGCGCGCCGGCGATCGCGACGGGTCTCCGGCTCGCGCGCCCCGATCTCTCGGTCTGGGTCGTCACCGGCGACGGCGACGCGCTCTCGATCGGCGGCAACCACCTGATCCACGCGCTGCGCCGCAACGTCGACCTGAAGATCCTGCTCTTCAACAACAAGGTGTACGGGCTGACCAAGGGCCAGTACTCGCCGACCTCCGAGGTCGGCATGAAGACGAAGAGCTCGCCGGGCGGCACGGTCGCGCGGCCGTTCCGCACGCTGTCGCTCGCGCTCGGCGCCGAGGCGACCTTCGTCGCGCGCGGCGTCGACACGGAGATCCAGCACCTGCAGGAGATGATCGCGCGGATGGCCCAGCACAAGGGCTCCGCCTTCCTCGAGATCTACCAGAACTGTCCGGTCTACAACGACGGCGCGTTCGAGGAGCTGAAGGACCGCAAGACCAAGTCCGATCACCTGCTCGTGCTCGAGCAGGGCCAGCCGCTGGTCTTCGGCAAGGGCTCCGACCAGGTCGTGAAGCTCGACCCGGCGCGCACCCGGCTGTACACGGCCGCGCGCGGCGCGGCCGACGGCGGCGTCGAGGTGGTCCACGACGAGTCGAACCCCGACCCGGGTCTCGCGCTCCTGCTCGCGCGCTGTACGCCGCCCGACTTCCCGACGCCGATCGGCGTGCTTCGGGCGGTGTCGGAGCCGACCTTCGAGGAGCAGACCCTGGCGCAGAACCAGGCGGCGCTCGCCGCGCGCGGCGCCGGGACCTTGGAAGAGCTCTTGTACGCTGGCGACCGCTGGGACGTCTAGCGAGGAGAATCATCCGCGATGCAGCCGAATTCCTTCGACCTCATGTACATGTGCGCAGCCACCGTCGGCGTGCTCTTCATTCCGGTCATCTTCGGGCTGGTCGCGGTCCTGATGGAGCGCGAGCGCGAATAGCGCTGCGGGTTCTCCACCGCGCCCTCACATTTGCGCCACCGAAGCGACAGATGTGACGCGCTAGCATGACGTCCGTGAGTCGCACCCGTGCGATTGCGGAGATCCTGGCGGCGCTCGCGGCGCGGGCGCCGTTCGAGCGCGCGGCCGAATGGGACCGCGTCGGGCTCACGCTCGGCGATCCGCGCGCGCCGGTGCGCCGGATCGGTGTCTGCCACGAGGTGACCGAGGCCGTCGTCGCCGAGCTCGAGCGCGAGCCCGTCGACCTCCTGGTGACCTATCACCCGCTGCTCTTCCGCGCGACGACCCGGCTCGTCGCCGGGCCCACGCCGGAAGGGCGCGCGCTGCGCCTGATTCGCGCCGGGACAGCGCTGGCGGTCGCGCACACGAATTTCGACGTGGCCGAGGGCGGCGCAGCCGATGCGCTGGCGGAGGCGCTCGGGCTCGGCGACGTGGTCGGCTTCGGGCCCCTCTTCGGGGCGCCCGCCCGCAAGCTCGTGACGTTCGTCCCGGCCGGCGCCGCCGACCGGCTGCTGGAGAGCCTCGCGGCTGCTGGCGCGGGCAGGATCGGCAACTACAGCCACTGCTCGTTCCGGAGCGAGGGCACCGGCACGTTCCTGGGCGGCGAGGGCAGCGCCCCCGCCGTAGGCGCGCGCGGCCAGCTCGCGCGTGAACCGGAGGTCCGTCTCGAGCTGCTGGTGCCTCCTCGCGCGCGAGGCGGAGGTCGTCGCGGCGCTCCTGCGCGCCCACCCGTACGAGGAGCCGGCGTACGACCTCTACGACCGGCGCGGCGAGGCGCATGCCGCCGGCAGGATCGGCCGGCCCTCGAGCCCGCTCTCGCTGGGCGCGCTGGCCGAACGCGTGGCCGAGGCGCTCGGCGGCCCCGTGCCCCGGGTTGCCGGCGAGCTTCACCGCGAGATGGGCCGGGTCGCCGTCGTGCCCGGCTCGGGCGAGGACTTCGCCTGCGCCGCCCGCCAGGCCGGGGCCGACGTGCTGGTCTCGGGCGACCTGCGCCACCACGCGGTTCGCGCCGCGCTCGACGGCGGGTTGGCCCTGATCGACGCCGGTCACACGGCCACGGAACGCCCGGGGGTCGGACAGTTACTCGCCCTAGTTGCCGCTCAGGGAGTAGAGACCCGCAGCCTGCTCGATCTGGATCCCGATCCGTGGCGTACCAATGGCGGAGGCGAAACGTGAACCGGCAGATGCTGGGCGCCCGGGAATCACTCGTGTCATCGGAGGCTTTCGCGCCACCAATGTCCCCACAAAACTACTCAATCATGGTACAAGGCGGGTACAGCAGCGTTCGTGGGCGTCCGCCCACCCGGCCTTGGCTCACAAGCACAGGGCTTGTTCACAGGTCAGGGCTTGGCGCGGCACTGACGCTAGAGGGACGATGATGCAGCGCGTAGCGATCTCGGTAGTCCTCGGCCTCGCGTTCTTCGCGCAGGTGGCTTCCGCCCACTCGACGCTCAAGTGCGCCGGGCCCGCGCCGGTGGCCGAATCTGCGCCGTCCCTCCAGCAGATCCTCGACGGACTGGTCGTGTCGGGACCGCCGATCGACGCGAACGCCCCGATCGACGTGGAGCTGTGGCAGAACTCGTCGGGGGCCATGACGGCCCAGCTCGTGGCCAACTACACCCCCGACTCCGAGGGGACGTGGTTCGGCATGTACGACCCCGACCACGTGAACAACCCGGCCTTCTTGATCTCCGACGCCCTGACGCCCGCCGACGTCGCAACGGTTAGCTTCCTCGACAACGGTTCGATCACGATCCAGGGCGGCCCCCAGACTGGCCCGAAGCTCGGCTTCGAAGGTCCGTTCGGATTCTTCGCGAAGAACTTCGATCCGAAGGGGATCGGCGACACCATCTACTTCTATACGCAGGACGCGCTGAACCTCGGCAACGCGCCGCGCGCGGTGGTATTCCAGGGCAACGGGTCGACGACGCTGAAGCTGCCCGGCCTCGCCGCCGGCCTGTTCCTGCCCGGACAATTCCTGATCGCCTGGGAGACCGGCCTCGGCGATGCGAACGACGGTAAGTTCAACGACTTCCTGGTCCTGGTGTCGAACATCGTGCCCGTCACGGTCCCAGAGCCTGCGTTCGCCCTCCTGCTCGGGATTTCAGCGCTCGCCGTGGTTTGCGGGCGACGTGCGCGCAGCACCTAAGTAGGACTTCATGCGACAGCTTCTGGCGTCCGCGCTGCTCCTTGCAGCGGCAACGGGCGCGACCGTCGGGCCCGACGCCGGTAAGGCGCCGCTGCACGCTGGCGCCGGATCGGCGGCGGCCGAAGCAGGCACGGTCGACGGCCGCCTGCTCGCCGCGACCCGCGACCAGAACGTCGAGTCGGCGCAGGCCGCGCTCGACGCCGGCGCATCGCTCGATTGCACCGCGACCGACGGCGCGACTCCGCTCTCGATCGCCGCCGAGGTGGGCTCCGACGAGCTCGTCGACCTCTATCTCTCGAAGGGCGCCAAGCCGAACACGCGCGACAAGACGGGCTGGACCCCGCTGATCCACGCGAGCGCGCAGGGCTGGCGCGAGGTCGCGAAGCTTCTGCTCGCCCACGGCGCACGCCCGGATCTCACCGACTACGAGGGAGTGACCGCGCTGATGCAGGCGAGCGCGCGCGGATACGTCGGCGTGGCCAAGCCGCTGATCGAGCACGGCGCCCCGGCCGGCCCGCGCAACGCCTCCGGGCTCACCGCACTCCACTTCGCGTCAGCCGAGGGCCACCTGCCGATCGTGAAGCTCCTGCTCGCGACCAAGGTGGATCCGAACGTCGCGACCGGAACGGGTCAGACGCCGCTGATGCTCGCCGCGCTGAAGGGCCGCACCGGTGTGGTCGAGGCGCTGACGCGCGGCGGCGCGAAGATCGACGCGCGCGCGCAGGACGGCCAGACGGCGCTCATGTACGCCGCCGCCACGGGGCGGACCTACACTGTCGGCGCGCTGCTCGCCGACGGAGCCGACGTGAACGCGGTCGATTCCGACGGCAAGACCGCGCTCGACCACGCGATCGCCGAGAAGCGCGACGACGTCGCCGCCATGCTCGCGACCCTGCGCACCGAAAAGCCGTCCGCGGACGCGGCGGTCGAAGCCGAGAGCGCGTCGCGGGGCGGCAACTCGAGCCTGGTCGGCACGCTGATCGAGAGGGGCGCGGACGTCAACGCGAAGTCCGCCGACGGCAAGACCGCGCTGATCTTTGCCGCCGGCAAGGGCCGCGACGACGCCGTCCGCAAGCTGCTCGACGGCGGTGCGTCGGTCGACTCGCCCGATTCGACCGGCGAGACCGCGCTCCAGGCCGCCGCCAAGGAGGGCCACCGCGACGTGGTCAACGAGCTGCGCCGCGCGGGCGCCGACATGTCGAAGGCCGACCCCTCGCTGCTCTTGCCCGAGCTGCGCGTCGCCAACGACCTCTTCGTCGAGTCGGCGTGGAAGGGCGACGTGCGGATGGTCGCGGTCATGATCTCCAAGGGCGCCAACGTCGACGCGCAGAGCCGCGGCGGCCAGTCAGCGCTCGGCGAGGCGGCGCAGAACGGCCAGCTCGAGATCGTGAAGATGCTGCTCGCGGCGGGCGCGGCGGTGGACGACACCACCAACGCCGGGCAGACGGCGATCTACCGCGCCAGCGCCGAGGGCCGCTCCGACGTGGTGCGCGCGCTGATCCGCGCGGGCGCCGACGTCAACGCCGCGACCGCCACCGGCACGACGCCGCTGCAGATCGCCGCGTCGAACGGCTTCGAGCCGATCACCCGGATGCTGCTCGAGGCCGGCGCTGACCCCGGCGTGGGCGGCGCCGACGGTCAGAGCGCGCTCGCGCGCGCCGCGCGCGAGGGCCATACGCGCATCGTCCAGCTGCTCGTCGAGCACGACAAGCACCTCGGCGTGCGCGGGGAGCCGGGCCGGATCGCGCTGACCCGCGCGGCTCAGACCGGCCAGCTCGACGCCGTGGAGTCGCTGCTCGCGGCGGGCGCCGATCCGAATGCGCGCGACCGCAAGGGCATGACTGCGCTCCTGCTCGCGTCCCAGGAGGGCTACACCGAGGTGGCGATCGCGCTGCTCCGGGCAGGCGCCGACCCCAACGGCAAGGCGCGCGGCGGCCAGACCCCGCTGATGCTGGCGGCGATGAAGGGCCGCTCGATCGCCGTCAACGCTCTCATCACCGGCGGCGCCGAGGTCGACGCGACCACCTCGACCGGGCAGACGGCCCTCATGTACGCGGCCTGGAAGGGCCGGGTCCGCGCGCTCACGGCGCTGCTCACTGCGGGCGCGAAGATCGACGCCAAGTCCGAGGACGGCCAGACGGCGCTCCTGCGCGCGGTGCGCGAGGGGCATCTGGACGCGACCCGGGTGCTGTTGGAGAAGGGCGCCAACCCCAACACCCGGGACCGGGTCGGCTGGACGCCGCTCCTGGTCGCGTCGGCGGCCGGCCACAGCCCGATCGCGCTGCTCCTGCTCGAGAAGGGCGCCGACCCGAACCTGAAGGCCCCGGACGGCCGCACCGCGTTGATGCTCGCCTCCGTCCTGCCGAGCAATCGCGACGAGCACGAACGGCGCAGGATCGAGAACAATCGCGCGCTGGTGAAGGCCGCGCGCGACGGCCAGACCTCCTACCTGCGCTCCCTCCTCGCGAGCGGCGCGCAGGCCGACGCGCGCGACGACCACGGCTGGACGCCGCTGCTGCACGCAGCCGCGTCCGGTCACGGCGACATCGTCACACTGCTCCTGGAGCGCGGCGCCGACCCGAACGCCCGCACGGCCGACGGACTGTCCGCGGCCACGCTCGCGACGACCCACGGCCACCCCGACATCGTCCGGCTCCTGTTCGGCTCGAACGCTCCCGCGCCCCGCTAAGATCCGGCGCGATGCCGGAGACCGACGCGCTGGGGCGAGAGTTCGTCTTCGCGGCTCCACCCCGCCGCGTCGTGTCGCTCGTGCCGTCGTGGTCCGAGCTCCTGTTCGCGCTGGGCGCCGCCGACGCGCTCGTCGGCGTGACCGACTTCTGTGTGCACCCGGCGGAGGGCGTCGGATCGAAGCGCCGGATCGGCGGGACGAAGAACCCCGACATCGCTGCGATCGAGGCGCTGCGCCCCGAGCTCGTGATCGCAAACAAGGAGGAGAACCGGCGCCGCGACGTCGAGCGGCTCGAGGCCGCGGGCGTGCGCGTGTTCGTGACCTACGCGCGCACGGTTCCCGAAGCCGTGACCGAGATGCGCGCGCTCGGAAGGATCGTGGGCCGCGCGGCCGAGGCCGAGCGTTCGGCCGCCGAGGTGGAGACCGCGCTGGCGGAGCTCGCCGCGGCGCCGCCCCGCCGCCGCCCGCGCGTCGCGGCGCTGGTCTGGCGCGATCCGCTCATGGCCGTCGGTGGCGACACGTTCGCGAACGACCTGCTCGAGCGCGCCGGCGGCGAGAATCCGTTCGCGAGCGCCGCCGCCGGCCGCTATCCGCGGCTCGAGCGCCGCGAGCTCGAGGCCGCCGCCCCCGACGTGCTGCTGCTCCCGACCGAGCCCTACCGCTTCGAGGAGCGCGACCGGCTCGAGTTCCTCGAGCTCGACTGCCCCGCCGCCCGCAGCGGCCGCGTGCACCTCCTCGAAGGCGAGCTGCTCTCCTGGTACGGCCCGCGCATGGCGCGAGCACTGCGAACGATCGCCGCGCTGCTCGGCTCCGACTAGCCCTGCGTGAAGCCGGTGCCGCAGTTCGCGCAGAAGCGCGAGCCCGCGGCGTTCGCAGTGCCGCAGCTCCCGCAGTTCACCGTCGCCGGCACCTGGCGCGTGCCGCAGGTCGAGCAGAACTTCGCGCCCGCCGCGACGGTGGCGTTGCAGGCGTGGCACTGTGCCGAGGCCGCGCTCCCGCCGAGCGCGCGCGTAACGACCCCCGCCATTCCGGCGCCGAGGCCGAGACCCGCACCCGCGCCCACGCCGGCCGCGGCGAGTCCGCCGCCGCCGCCGCCCTGCGCGGACTTCTCGAGCGCGTTGCCCGCCTGGTACTGCACGAACTTGTCGAGCGAGCCGACGGCGGCCATCCCCCCGCGCTTGTCGATCATCTCCTGCACGTGGTCGGGCGGCGAGATCGAGAGCACCTTGAAGTCGGCGATCGTGACGCCGTACTTCTCGAAGTCGGCGAGCACGCGCGCCTGGATGCCGGCCGAGATCTCGACGTAGTGCTGCGCGAGGTCGAGCACCGTGTGCAGGTGCGAGCCGAGGAAGCCGGCCACCTGGGTCAAGATCAGGCCACGGAAGAAGTCGGCGACCGCCTCGGTCGTGAACTCCGCGACGGTGCCGACCAGCGAGTTCACGAACACCTGCGGGTTCGAGATCCGGAACGAGTAGATCCCGAACGCGCGCAGCCGGACCATGTCGAGCTCGCTGTCGCGGAACAGGATCGGCTCCATCGTGCCCCACTTCTGGTTCACGAAGCTGCGCAGGTTCGCGAAGTAGACCTCGGTGCGGAACGGGCTCACGCCACCCAGCGGCAGCGACAGCAGCTTGGTGATCAACGGGATGTTCAGCGTGGTGAGCGTATGGCGGCCCGCGCCGAAGGTGTCGAGCGCGCGGCCGTCGCGGAAGAAGATCGCGGCCTGGCTCTCGCGCACGACCAGCTGCGCGCCGAGCTTGATCTCGGCCGAGCCCTGCGCCGGGAAGCGCGAGACGATCGTCTCGGGTGAGCGGTCCAGACACTCGATGACTTCGATGAACTGCGACATGGCTACCTCGTTCCCAGACCCAGGATCGCGTTGCGCCGATCGGCGAGCGCGAGGGAAAGTCGTTTCACGCTACCGCGCAGCGACGACGGCGAGAGATCGGCGTCGACGATCTGCGCGGCGATCTCGTCGATCTGCGCGACGATCCGCTCGTCCTGCGCGTAGAGCGCGTCGAGCGCGGTGTCGGAGTCGAGCTTCGCCTCGGCGAAGAAACCGGAGTAGCCGCGGTCCGCGAAGCGCAGCTCGTTGCGCAGCTTCTCGACCGCGAGCACCAGGTCGCGGAGCTCCCCGATCTCCTCGAGCGACGCCTTGGCGATCGACTCCTGCAGGTCGCGCCCGATCCGCTCGAGCCGGGTCGCGCCGAAGTCGCGCAGGAGCTTGTCGGCCTCGCGGCGCTCCTCGCGCTCGCAGTAACCGCCGAAGCCGGGTACATGGGCGCGCATCCGCTGCAGGGCGCCCCTCTGCTCGCGCAGCGTCTTGGCCATCACTGCTCCCTCTCGCCTCCGGCTGATTCGGCGCCCGGCGCGGGGGTCTTGAGGGTCAGGGCAGGGAGAAAGCCCTGGACCGGCGGGGCAGCTCACCCGCGTCCTCGAGGGCCGCGCGGACGACCGGCTTGGGGAAGAGCGAGGAGGCGCGCAGATCCTTCTGAGCCGCCGGGCCGTCGGGATGCCAGTGGCCGGCGTGGATCGGCAGCGCCACGACGGCGAGCTCGGGCCGTCCCAGGACCAGCTCGGCCTCGCCGACGAGGCGCCGGAACGACAGGCCGTTCAGCCGGCGCGTGCTCTGGGGATCGTGCAGCGCAACCAGCGCGAAGCGCGCGAAGGCCGCGGCCTCGCCCGCGTCGAGCTCGACGTCGAGGAGGCGCAGGCCCTCGGTCGGGGTGGGCCGATCGCGCAGCAGCGCCGGCTGGCGCCAGGTCGCGACGGACACGAGCGCCGCAAAAGCGTCGTCCAGCGGGCGCGAGCCGTAGGTGGCGCGGGCGGGCAAGAACAGGCGGCTGGTCGCGGGATCGGCCTCGCGAAAGCGCGCGGCCGCGGGCTGCGGCCCGACGGCTTCCAGCCAATCCCAGACCCGTTGGAACACCCGGCCGTCGGCCAGGAGCTGGAGCGGGAAGGTCCAGAACGGGTAGCCGAGGACCGCGTCGGCGCCGTCGCACGCCGGGATCTCGGAGCGCAGGTACTCGACCGGAGACAAGCCCTCGGCCGAGATCCGGATCGCCGTCGCGCAGGCGGGGCAGAACGCCATGCGCGCCCTCGGCGACAGAGTCAACTCGACGCCGCAGTTCGGGCACTCGGAGGCGATCGCGCACAGGACCGGCTTCTCGAGGACCTCGTCGAGCGGGCGCGGCGCGAGGGCGAGGTAGGTGACGCTCTCCTCCGAGTCGAGCCGGCCGGCGATCGTCCCGAACTGCCGGTCGATCAGATAGTCCTCCGCCTGGCCGCTCCGGGCGACCCGCGCGAAGCCCATCTGCTTCCACACGCGCACCCGTCGCTCGGCCGCGACTCCCTCGAGCCGGCCGATCACGTCGACCGTCGGGTCGAGCTGCACGCGCGAGCGATCGCCCGGCGCCTCGGCTCCGCCCTCGTCGGGGTCGGCGGCCGGAAGCGCTCGGCCCCCTGTACGCTCCAGGTGCTTCGCGGACAGAAGCGCGAGCCGTGAGCCGCGCAGCTTCAGGCCCCGGTCGCGCAGGTTGACGCTCGCCGCGTCGTAGCGCCGGCCGACGTCCTCGGTTCGGATCGTCTGGAAGATCGATTCCTTGGCGCCGCCGCGCCGGCCCAGCACGCCCTGCACCACGGTGCGCTCGTGCAGCTCGTAGGGCACGAGGAAATCGTGCGCTTCGACGAGCGCGAGCTCGCGCTCGAGCTTCGTGCGAAGGGCGGCGACCTGCAGCTCGATGAAGGGGGTGCCGAGATCGAGACCCCGGCCCTCGTCGTCCTTGGCGCTGCCGATCAGCTCGTTGCGGTAGCTCTCGCACTCGTTGCGGATCAGGATCTCGACCGCGTCCGCCGCGGTCCCGCCGTCGGAGACCGCGAAGACCTCCTCGCCGAGCGCTCGCGCGCAGGCGAGCACGGAGCCGCAGTAGCTGCAGCGAAACGAGTGATCCCAGATCCCGGCGACGAAGCCCGCGCCGCACTCGGTGCACTCGAGCTCGACCTCGAGTTGCTCCGCTTGCGCCTCGGGCTCGTCGGGCTTCGGCTTGGGCGCGGCCACAGCGACGGATCGGAACGGCGTCCGCGGAACTTGCCGGTGCGGCGCGTCGATCCGAGGTCCCTGTCGCGGCGGCAGCTTCGGACTAGACTTGCGTCTCGCAGGGGTTTCCGCGCCCCCTTTTTCGTCGGGGCGGACACTATCTCTCTAGCAGGGCAAGAGGGGGCGGCGTGCGCGCCGCCACAGGGGATTTCGTGACCGAGCGCTACTCCGCGGCCGTCGATCAAACGGTGCGTCTCTCGGACGGCCGGCAGCTCGGCTTCGCCAGCTTCGGCGACGCGGACGGCATCCCCATGTTCTACCTGCACGGCTCCTTCGGCTCGCGCCTGGAGGGCCGCTTGACTCATCCCTCGGCGCTGCACCGCCATGTGCGGGTGATCGCGCCGGATCGACCGGGGTTCGGCCTCTCGCACCATCGGCCGAACGCCCGCCTGCTCAACTTCGCGAGCGACCTCGCGGAGCTCGCGGATCAGCTCGGCCTCGGCCGCTTCTCGATGCTCGGTGTCGCGGGCGGCGGGCCCTTCGCGCTGGCCTGCGCGCATCAGCTCGGCGCCCGCCTGCACGCGCTGGCGCTGATCAGCAGCACGGGACCCCACGATCGGCCGGGGGCGCTGTCCGGCATGGACCTGCGGGTGCGAATCATGCTCCACACACTGCCGCGCCGGCTGCCCTGGCTGGTGCGGCGCATGCAGGAGCGGATCGCCCGGCTGGCGGATCGGGACCCGGCGGGCCTCTTGCGGCAGGCGTCCGGGACGCTGCCCAGCTCGGAGCGCGCGGCGCTCGCATCGCCGGAGATCGCGGAGATCTTCATGGACGCTGCCTACGAGGGCTTCCGCTCCGGCGTGCACGGCGTCGTCGACGAGCTGCGGCTGTTGGCCGAGCCGTGGGGCTTCGCGCTCGAGTCGATCGAGGCGCCCGTGTTCCTCTGGCACGGCGAGACCGATCGGGTGAACCCGGTGGCGATGGCGCGCGCGCTCGCGCGCGAGATCGCGAAGTCGCAGCTCCAGACGATCCCGGACCGGGGCAGCGCGATCGCGGTCGACGTCGTGCCCGACGCGATCGCGACCCTCGCCGCCTACGCGCGCCAGAGCGATTGAGCTAGCTCCACCCGTGTGCGGCGGGGACGACCTCGGCGGCGAGCCGGCGGGTCTGGTCGAGCAGATCGCGCTCGTCCTGCGCGAGCGGGATCAGCACGAACTTCGACACGCCGACCGCCCGGTACTGCGCGATGCGCTCGAGCACGGCAGCGGGCTCGCCCAGCGCGAAGTAGGCCTTGGGATCGAAGTCGACGCCGGCTCCGCGCGCGCGCGCGGCGAAGGCGCGCGAGACGAGCGACTCCTCGAACGGCCCGAGCCGGAAGGCGAAGCTCGCGCCGAAGTGGTCCTCGGGGATCGGCCGGCCGGTCGCGGCGCCGAGCTCCTTGATCGCGGCGACGACTGGGCCGACTTGTGCGGGGGTCTGCACGCCGCCGAGCCAGCCGGTGCCGAGGCGCACCGTGCGCTTGATCGCGGCGGGGCTCGAGCCGCCGATCCAGAGCGGCAGCGGCTGCTGCACAGGTCGCGGAGAGATCGAAACGCCCTCGTAGCGGTAGAACTTCCCGGCGAAGTCGACCTTCTCCTCGCTCCACAGCCGGCTGCACAGCTCGAGCACCTCGTCGGCGCGGCGGCCGCGCTCCTTCGGGTCGAAGCCGGTCGCGGCGAACTCGGGCGCGCGCTCGCCGCCGACGCCGAACACGGGCAGGAGCCGGCCCTTCGACAGCCAGTCGATCGTCGCGCACTGCTTGGCCAGCACGAGCGGATCGCGCAGCGGCGCCACCACCGCGTTCATGCCGAACTTCAGCCGCTGCGTGGCGCCGGCCAGGGTCGCCATCACCGAGAGCGACTCGAGGAAGGGCTGGCCCGAGACGAGGCGATCGGTCTGCCACAGCGAGTCGATGTCCGAGCGCTCGCACAGCTCGACCCAGTCGAAGAAGGCGCGCGCCGTGGTCACGGGCAAGGTCGAGACGCCGATCCCGAGCCGCACCTTCACGAGCCGCTCCGCACCTGCGCTTGCCCGCGCGCGCGCACGCCGAGCCGCGCCTCTTCGACGGACTCGGGGCTGACGCCGCGGTTGGCCGCGCCGGAGAGCTCGCGCTCGGCGGCGAGCGCCTCGCCGAAGGCGAGCGCGAAGCCCGTGTCGATGATCCGCTTGTACGAGCGCAGCGCAGCGTCGGGAACCGACAGCATGTCGCGCGCGAGCGCGCGGCAGGTCGGCAGGAGCTCGGCCGGCGCGACGACCCGATTCAAGAGGCCCCAGGCCAAGGCGGTCGGCGCGTCCAGGTAGTTGCCGGTGAGCGAGAGCTCCTTCGCGCGGTAGATCCCGAGCACGCGCGACAGCTTCTGCGAGAGACCCCAGCCCGGCATGATGCCGACCCGCGCGTGCGTGTCGGCGAAGCGCGCTTCCGTCGAGCCGATCAAGACGTCGCAGGCGAGCGCGACTTCGAAGCCGCCGGTGACGGCGACGCCGTTGATCGCGCCGATGATCGGGCCCGCGAAGCCGTTCATCGCGGAGAGCAGGTCGGGCTCGGCGCCTCGGGGTGCCCCCAGCGGACCGGCACCGCGGCCGAGCTCCTTCAAATCGAGGCCGGCGCAGAACGCGGCGCCCGCGCCCGTCAGGATCGCGACCCGGCTCGCCGGGTCGCGCGCGAGGTCGGCGAACGCGCCGGCGATCGCTGCGCGCAGCTCGCGCGAGAGCGCGTTGCGCGCCGCCGGGCGGTTCAAGGTCAGCGTGGCGATGCCCTCGCTCTTCTCGACGAGGAGGACCGGTTCGGCCATGGCGCGCTCCTTTGCGGCGGAGCCGGCATCATATCCGGATGGAGCGCGACGAGTCGTCGCAGAGCACGGGCCTGCCGGCGTTCGCGCGCGTCGCGCCCGATCTGTTCTACGGCTGGTGGGTCGCGCTGGGCGCCTCGCTGATCTCGTTCACCTGCGCGGGGGTCGCGTTCTACTGCCAGGGCGTGCTGCTCGACGCGCTCTGCCATCAGTTCGGCTGGCCGCGCGCAGCGGTGGCCGGCGCGACCAGCTCCTACTTCATCGTGACCGGCGTCGCCGGGCTCGCGATCGGCCGCGTGATCGACCGCTCCGGCCCGCGCGCGTTCATCGCCGCGGGCGCGCTGGTGCTGGCGGCGGCGCTGGTCGGCGTCGGGCGGATCGAGTCGCAGGGCATGCTGTTCGTGTGGTTCCCGCTGATGGCGATCGGCGGCGCGCTCGCCGGCGCGGTGCCGACCGCGCTGATCGTGACCCGCTGGTTCGACGCGCTGCGCGCGCGGGCCATGGCGGTGTCGCAAACCGGTGTATCCCTCTCCGGCATCGCGGTGGTTCCGCTCGCAACCTGGCTGATCCGCACGCAGGGCCTCGCCTTCGCGACCGAGGTGCTGGCGGCCGGGGTGGTCGCGATCGCGCTGCCCGTCGCGGCGTTCGTGCTCCGCGCCGACCCCACGCGCCACGGCGAGATCGCCGATGGCCACGCGCACACCGCAGCGCTCGCCGCCTCGGGGGCCGTGCGGGCGAGCGAGCCGGTGTTCCGCACTCGCGACGCGCTGGCGACGCGCGCGTTCTGGGGACTGGCGCTCGCGTTCGGCCTGGGCCTCTTCGCGCAGGTCGGCTTCCTCGCGCACCAGCTCGCCTCGCTGCGCGAGAAGCTCGAGCCGGCCAACGCGGCGTTCACGGTCAGCGCAACCGCCTTCGGCAGCGTGATCGGCCGGATCCTGGTCGGGCCGTTCATGGATCGGTTCGAGAAGCGGCGCATCGCGATGGGGCTGTTCCTGGTCCAGGCGGTCGCGACGTTCTGCTTCGCGCGCGCGACGAGCGGGACGGCGCTCGGCGCGGCGGCGTTCGTCTTCGGCCTGACGATGGGCAACATCTTCATGCTGCAGCCGCTGCTCGTGAGCGAGTTCTTCGGGGTCAGCGCGTTCGCGCGCGTGCTCGGCGCGATGCAGCTCATCACCCAGATCGCGTGCGGGCTGGGACCCGTTGCCGTCGGCCTCGCGTTCGAGCGCTTCGCGGGCTATCAGGGGCCGATCGAGACCCTCTCGGTGCTGGCGGTCGCGGCGGCCGTAGTGCTTTCTCGCGTGAGGTCGCCAGCGTGAGGCCGAGCGAGGGCCGTCCCGAGCGAGGACGCAAGCGACGCAGGCGCGCGCAGCGAGGCGCAGCCGAGCTAAGTCAACAAGTCATGGTCTAGGGCCGTAGGCGCGGGGCCCGCGCAGCTGCGCGAGGCCGGGCTGGATCAGCTCGATCCACTGACACAGCGCGCGGCGGGTGTGGCGCGGGTCGATCAGGTCGGCGACGCCGTACGACTCGGCGCGCGCGTACGGATCGCGGCGGGCGGCGAGCTGCTCCTCGAGCTCGCGCCGCTTCGCCTCGGGATCGGGCGCGGCCTCGATCTCGCGGCGGAAGGCGACTGCGACGCCGCCCTCGAGCGGCAGCGC
Source organism: uncultured delta proteobacterium (assembly GCA_963707945.1). Lineage (GTDB taxonomy): Bacteria > Myxococcota_A > UBA9160 > SZUA-336 > SZUA-336 > VGRW01. The sequence goes on along the minus strand of CAVPRM010000002.1, from coordinate 1,412,195 downwards.
GCCCGATTCGGCCGAGGGCCAGGCCAGCACGTGCCCGCCGGGGCCGAAGTGCGCGGCGCCCGCGACGCCGAACACCTTGCGCACGATCACCGAAGCCCACGGCACGCTCGACTGCATGACGGCGAAGATCGCGGCGGTGCCGTGGCGGATGGTGGCGTCGCGCTCGGCGTCGGGGCCGATCAGGAAGCCGGGCTCGTCGACGAACGAGACGATCGGCAGGTGGAAGCTGTCGCACAGCTCGACGAAGCGCCGCAGCTTCTGCGCGCCCTGCGCGGTCATGGCGCCGGCGTAGAAGTTCGGGTCGTTCGCGAGCACGCCGACCGGCTGGCCGGAGAGGCGGGCGAGACCGGTGATCTGCGAGCGGCCGTACTCGGGGGCGAGCTCGAACAAGCTCGCCTCGTCGCAGACGAGCTCGAGCGCGCGGCGCATCTTGTAGCTCTTGCGGCGCTCACGCGGCACCAGCTCGAGCAGCTCCGGAGCCGCGCGGTCAGCCGGGTCGGCGCACGCGGTCACCGGCGCCGACTCCCACACGTTCGTCGGCAGGTACGACAGGAACCGGCGGACCAGCGCGAACACGCCCGGCTCGTCGTCGGCCGCGTTGTCGACGACGCCGCTGCGCAGGTGCACGCGCGGGCCGCCGAGCTCCTCCTTGGTCGTCTTCACCCCGCGCGCGCGCTCGACGAGCGCGGGGCCGGCGATCAGAACCTGCGCGGTCTCGCGCGCCATCAGCGCGAGGTGCGACGCCACCAGTCGCGCCGCGGGCAGGCCCGCGACCGCGCCGAGCGCGGCCGAGACCACCGGCGCCTGCGCCATCGCCTGCGCGAACGACAGGAAGCGGGGCGGCGCGTTCGGCGAGTCCATCACGACCGGCGCCGCGCTCCCGCCCGGCTTCCGCGGCGCGACGCTGCCGCCGCCGCCCTCGAGCAGGCGCACGAGCGGCAGCTTGTGCCGCACGGCGAGCTCCTCGGCCATCACCGATTTGCGTAGCCCGGCGGGGGAGGGCGAGCCGCCCGCCTGCGTGAAGTCCTCGCCGCCGACCACGCACGGGCGCCCGTCGAGCTTGGCGAAGCCCAGGACGTAGTTCGCCGGCGAGAAGGCGACGAGCCGGCCCTGCGCGTCCTTCTCGGCGTAGCCCGCGATCGGGCCCTGCTCGAAGAAGGAGTCGCGGTCGACGAGCGCCGCGATCCGCTCGCGCACGGTGAGGCGGCCGCGCGCGTGCTGAGCCGCGACCGCTTCGGCGCCTCCCAACGCCTGCGCCGCCTGGCGGCGCGCCTCGATGCCAAGGACCTCGTCCTTCCAGCTCACGTTGCGCTAGCGGGGCAGCGGCGACGGAACCATGCCCGGCGCGTATTCGTCGTAGCGCGGCAGGTCGTCGGCGATCTCGAACCAGGGCGCCTTGGACGCCACGAAGATGTGTAGCGCGGGCCGGATCCCCGGATCGTCGTCGAGCGTCCCGGCGGGGATCACCGCGCGCAGGCGCACCGCCGGTACCTTGCCGCCGCACTCGCGGCAGAACGCCTGGGTGAAGCGCTCGGCGTCCGGCAGCTTGAACGACTCGACCTTGTCCGCGCCGCGCAGCCAGCGGAAACGCTCGAGCTCGACGAACAGGTTGGCGTTGTGCGCCGCGGCCCGGGCGCGTCGGCAGCGCGTGCAGTGACAGAGGACGATCGCGCCGCCGACCGGCCGCGGGATCTCGTAAGCCACCGAGCCGCACAGACAGCTGCCGCGCACCGCCTCGGAGGTCGGCTCGGTCTTGCGCGGGAACGGGACGCCGTCGCCCCAGCCGGGCGGGAACGCCTCGAATTGCGGCGCCGCGTCGCGGATCTCGTACCAGGGCGCCTTCGAGCCCGCGAACATGTGCGGGATCAATCCTGGCTTCGGGTCGCCGTCGAGCAGACCGGCGGGCACGAACACGCGGTCCATTCCCTCCGGCTTGTTCGGCAGGCTCGACCCGCAGCGCGAGCAGAACGGCCGGAAGCTCCCGGGCATGAGCTCGTAGCGGCGGATCCGCTCGGTGCCGCGCAGCCAGCGGAAGGCGCTCGGCTGCGCGCCCATCCAGGTCACGAACGCCGCGCCGTGCGCCTTGCGGCACATCGAGCAGTGACAGTTCGCCGCGTCGGTGAGCGGACCGTCGATCTCGAACGCCACATCGCCGCAAAGGCAGCTTCCAGTGAGGGTCAAGACTCGATGATACGATCTGTCCGAGAGGCCGTCCCGTCGAGTATCGTGCCGGTGTGACCCCGCTGCGCGCGCTCCCGTTGGTCCTGGTCTGGCTGAGCCTCCCGTTCGCGGCGGCGGCCGTGCCGACGCTCGATCAGTCGTATGGTGACCCCGCGCACCCGCAGGGGGCGGGCTTGTACGCGCCAACGTCCTCGGAGTGGAGCCGCGCCCAGTCCTTCACCGTCGGCTTCTCCGGAACGCTCGCGCGGATCGGGCTCTCGCTGCGGACGTGTTGCCCCGACCAGGATCCGAATCCTGAGCCCTATCCGCTGGAGCCGCTCGAAATCCAGGTCGTGCGGACGGTCGGCGGCGTTCCCAGTCTCGACCCGGCAGACGTGCTTGCGACCGAGCTCGTGTCGCAGGCGACGATCGACGCGCTCCGGCAGCCAGCGACCGGCTACAGCTGGCTGGAAGTCGATCTCGCGGCGCAGCCCCTGGTCGGCGCAGGAAGTCAGCTCGCGATCGTGCTCGTGCGCTATCCGCTGCCGGGCTTGTCCCTGGACTCGGGCTATGGACCCTACTACTGGCGCGGACACGAGGAGGAGGACGCCGTGCCGGCGAAGACCTACCTCGGCGGCGAGCTCTGGTCGCGCCAGAACGACGGCGCTTGGCTGGCGGGCGAGCTGCCGTACGAGGACCTGTTCTTCGCGACCTGGGTCGAGCCGGCGTCCGTGCCCGAGCCTGGGGCGAGCGTCGTCGCGGGCCTCGCGCTGTTCGCGCTGATCCGTCGCCGCCGAGCCATACTCGCAGAGTGATAGACCGCGCATCCGCACTCGCCCACCTCGACGCGCATTTCGACGGCACGCTCGCCGAGCTCCGTGAGCTGGCTCGCATTCCTGGCGTATCGGCGGCGGGCTTCGAGCCGCGCGAGCTCGAGCGCTCGGCGCAGGCCGTAGCGGCGCTGCTGCGCACGAGCGGGCTCGAGAGGGTGGAAGTGCTCTCGGTTCCCGGCGCGCACCCGTACGTTGTCGGCGAGTGGCTCCACGCCGGCCCGGGCGCGCCGACCGTTCTGATCTACGCGCACCACGACGTGCAGCCGCCAGGCCGCCCCGAGAAGTGGCTCACCCCGGCCTTCGAGCCGACCCTGCGCGCGGACGGCCGCCTGTACGGGCGCGGCGTCGTCGACGACAAGGCCGGACTCATGGTGCACGTGGCGGCACTGCGCGCGTGTCTCGCCGCACACGGGCGGCTGCCCTGCAACGTGAAGCTGATCGTCGAGGGCGAGGAGGAGATCGGCTCGCCGCACCTCGAGGCGTTCCTGCGCGCGCACCGCGCCCGCCTCGATGCGAACGTGATCGTGCTCTCCGACACGGCGAACCTCGACGCGGGCCTGCCGTCGATCACGACCAGCCTGCGCGGGCTCGTGGTCGCCGACGTGCGCGTGCGCGGCCTCGACCACCCGCTCCACAGCGGCATGTGGGGCGGCCCCGTGCCCGACCCGGCGAGCGCGCTGGTGCGCCTGCTCGCGCGGCTGGTCGACGACCGCGGAGTGATCCAGATCCCGGGCATCTACGACGACGTGGTGGAGCCGACCGCCGAGGAGCGCGCCCAGCTCGCGCGCCTGCCGTTCGACGAGCGAGCCTTCCGCCGGGACGCCGGGCTGGTCGCGAACGCGACCCTCTCGGGCGAGCCCGAGCGCACGCCCTACGAGCGGCTCTGGCTGCGCCCGAGCCTGGCCTTCACCGCGCTCGAAGGCGTGCCGTTGGCCGGCTCGGCGAACCGGCTCATGGAGGAGGCGCAGGCGCGCGTGGGCCTGCGGCTCGCGCCCAGCCAGAACGCGCAGCGCGCGGCGCGGCTGCTGGTCGACTTCCTGCGCCAGGCGCCACCGAACGGTGTCGCGGTCGAGGTGAAGCTCGAGAGCGCCGCGGGCGGCTGGGCCACTCCAGCGCGCGGCCCCGCCTTCGATGCCGCCCGGCGAGCGCTCGCCGCGGGCTTCGGCCGCGAGGTCGCGCAGATCGGCTGCGGCGGCTCGATCCCGTTCGTGGGCCCGTTCGCCGAGGTGCTCGGCGGCGCGCCGGCGCTCCTGCTCGGGCTCGAGGACCCGATCTGCAACGCGCACGGCGAGAACGAAAGCTTGAACGTGGACGACTTCAGGAAGGCGGCGCGCTCGGCCGTCCACCTCTACTTCGAGCTCGCGAGCTGACCAGCATAAGCGCGAAGCCCAGAGCCCAGAGCGACAGAGTGCTGGGCCCGGGGATCGGGGTGCCGACGCCGCCGCCCGGAATGTCCGTGGTGATGATGTGATTGACGCTCGGGTACGCAACGCCAGCGAACGTGTCGCTCGCCAGAGGAGGCGACCCGAACGGATCCGTCGGGCTGCTCGGTGAACCGAACAGAGCCGTCGCGAGGAAGGTGCCGTTCGGCTGCAGCCCGTGGGGCAGTTCCGAGTACGTAAACGTCGAATTGAGCCCGGTGGGGTTCACCGCGTTCGGGGTCGTGAACAGTGAACCGCCGGAGAGCTGAATGCTGGACGACGTCGAGTAGACCCCGGCGAAGAGATTCAGACCGAACCAGGATGCGACCTGGTTCACGTGCTGCACGATCAGGGCGCCGCTGGCGTCGTCGGCGCCCAGGACGATGCCCCCACCGGCGGCGGACAGGGCGAGGATCTCGTTCTGGGACAGGGCGATGTCATCCGCTCCGACGTTGGAGCGCCAGGCGAGGCCGTCGAGGATGAGCCGGCCGTGGGTGGCTCGGAATGCGGTCAGCGCCGACTGATCGGCCGCGTTGAACGCGAGTGCAGGGATCTCGGCGCTACCGGTGTTGCCCAACGACCCGTCGTTCCAGATGTAGACGGCGACCACCGAGTCGTCCAGGTTCGCCGCGATTTCTCCCGGGGCGAGTGTGCCGTGGATCACCGTGAAGCCAGCGCCGGTGAGCGGCGCGTCGAGGCTGCTCGTGCCGCTTCCCGTCAAGACGAGGACGCTGGCCGCGCGGACCTGGCTTGCCGACCCGAAGATCGCGAACCCCACGACGGCGACGATAGCGACGGTGAATCTGACGACCGGCACTTCGCCGAATGGAGCAACGAGCGTGCCGAGGCGTTTGCACGGTCCCGTCATAACAGACGTACGTGCGGAGCCGGTCTGTAGATGTAGCCCGGTCGCTTTCTACAACTAGGCTGCGCGAAGGACCGCTAGCGCGCTCCCCAGCTGTTCCAGCTGGTGAGCTCGCGCGACGGCAATCTCCGCGCGCGCTGGAAGTCGTTGCCCTTGAAGTACGCGACGGGCAGGAGCGCGGCCTGCGTGACCGAGTCGGGGATGTTCAGGAGCTTGGCGACCTCGCGCTCGCGCACGAGGTGAAGCGTGGTCCAGGCCGAGCCCAGCCCGCGCGCGCGGGCGGCGAGCATGAACGACCACGCCGCGGGCAGGATCGATCCGTAGACGCTTGCTTGCGCCACGACGGTGCCGGCGCTCTCGACCCGCCCCTCGACGCAGGGGATCACGTGCACAGGCACTTCGTGCAAGTGGTCGGCGAGGAAGACTGCCGACTCGCGCACGCGCGCCTCCTGGGCCGCGCGCGGGTCGCCCGCCTTCCAGCGCGGCCCGCCGGACTCCTGCATCTTGATGTAGCCGGCGAACGTCTCGCGGTAGTAGCCGGCGATCTCGGCGCGCTTGGCCGGGTCGGTCACGACGACGAAGTGCCAGCCCTGCGCATTCGAGCCGGTCGGCGCCTGCAATGCGATATCGATGCACTCCTCGATAAGCGCGCGCGGCACGGGCCGCGCGAGGTCGAGGCGTTTGCGAACGGAGCGGGTGGTGGTGAGCAGCTCGTCGGCGATTTTGAGATCCATTCGCCGATCGTAGCGCGAACCCTACTCGTAGTCCTCGTTGAGGGAGCGCAGGAACGCGGCGATCGGCGCGATGTCGGCGGGGGAGAGGTCGATGTCCGCGAGAGCCGGGTCGCCGTTCCGGAGCGTGCCGGCCCGCTGCTGCGCCGAGCTCTGCAGATAGAAGCCGACCGCATCCTCGATCTGGTCGCGCGAGCCGTTGTGCATGTACGGGTTCGAGTGGCTGAGGTCGCGCAGCCCCGGCGTCTTGAAGCGGCCGATCGCGGCGTCGAGCAGGGCATCCTTCGAGAGCTTGGTCGCCGAGGCGCGTTTGATCGCTCTTCTTGAGCGGCCCCTGCGCCTTCGGGAAGTCGCTGTTGAACAGGATGTTCCAGGCGCCCAGGTCCGTGAGCTCGGGATTCCCGGCGTCCGCGGCCGCGCGGAAGCGGCCGGTGCCGTCCGGGTGCTTCGCGGTCGGGGGCAGGAACGCCTCAGGATCGGCGGCGCGCTCGCTACGCGAGGGAATGACCAACGCAGCGAACGCGCCGCCGCCGTGCACGCTGTCGTACTCGTCCTGAGTGATCCCGGTGTTGTGGAACAAGAAGTCGGTGAAGAAGGGCGCCGGATGGCAGGCGATGCAGTTGCCGACGCCGCCGGCCTGGCCTTCGGGCTTCTGCTCGGCGGCTTCGCGCAGGAAGATCCGCAGGCCAAGGAGCTCCTCGGCGTCGAACACGAAGGTCTGGGGGTGGAAGGCGAACGGGCCGTCGACGTCAGCGACGAAGAGCGGCGCCGACAGGTCGTCGACCGCCGCGCGCAGGCGCCGCGTGTACTTGATGAGCGGCTCGCCCTTCTTGGGCTTGCGCGGCAGGTTGTTCCGCAGGAGGAACAGGTCGAACGGCGAGCCCGACTCCGCCCCCCGCTCGTCGGTCGCGAACTCGAGCTGCTCGACGTAGCGCGCGATCAGCCGCGCGACGCCTTCCACGATCGCGGCGTCGCTCGCCTTCAACACGTTCACGCGGAACCTGCGCGGCAGCACGAGCTCCTCCGGGATCTTGTCGTCGGTGCCGCCCAGCACGCGCCGGTACGAGCCGCCGAACTCGTGCGCGAGCTCGCCCGTGCCGTTGTCGTTGCGCACTACGCGCGCGATGTGCGCGATCGCCTTCTTGCGCTCGCTCGGCAGCCAGCCGTAGTTGCGCCCGAGCAAGGTCTCGCGCACCAGCACGCGCAGTGAGGCGAACTCGCCGTCGAAGTGGAACATCGAGCCGCCCTTGCGCTTCACCGACGCGTTCACGAGCGCGGGCGAGTTGCGCGCGGTGTGGGAGAGGCCGTCCTCCATGCGGAAGGGCACGGGGCTGCGCCGCGCGAAGTCGGCGTAGGTCCGCATGCCGCCCGCGCTGAAGTCGGGGAGACCCAGCGGATCGATCACGAGCTGCTCGTCGACGAGGTGACAGCTTCGGCAATTGATCGCCTGGCCGGCGAACGGACCCGCCAGCGGGTCGCCCGTGGTCTCGGTCTCCTCCACCACCGGGTCGCCGCCGTCGGGAAGACCCTGGTTCACATCGGTCGCGTTGGCCGCGAAGAACTGGGCGAAGCGGGTCTCGAGGAACAGGCGCTCGCCGAGGGAGACCTCGGCCGGATCGGCCTCTTCCTGGGCTCGGGCGACGGGCGCCAGGACCGCGAGCCAGAGGAACGCAGAGAGAAAGCGGGCTTTCATGGGCCGGCACTCTAGACGAAAATGAAAGTCAGTATCAACTACGGCCCGCGGGCAGGCTTGTTTCGGCCGGGTCCGAGCCCGTATAACGGCAGGCTCCAACGGAGGGAATCCCATGAAGGCGCTCGTCACCCGCGAAATGAACCAGTACTCGGTCGAGGATCTGAAGATCGACCCGCCGAAGCCCGGCGAGCTCCGCATCAAGATGGGGGCGACGGGCGTCTGCCATTCGGACCTCTCCGTGATCAACGGCACGCTGCCGCTGGGCAAGCCGATGGTGCTGGGTCACGAGGGCGCCGGCGTCGTGGCCGAGCTCGGCGCAGGGGTGACCGGCTTCAACGTCGGCGACCACGTGGTGCTCTCGTTCGCGCCCGCCTGCGGCGTCTGCCACTTCTGCAAGAGCAAGCAGCCGCAGTTCTGCACGGTCGGCGCGCCGCACGGGCGCATGCTCGACGGCACCGCGCGCGTGCACGCGAAGGACGGCGCGGACGTCGGCGTGATGCAGTTCCTCGGCTGCATGGCCGAGGAGGCGATCGTCCCGGCCATCAGTGCCTGCGTGATCGACAAGTCGATCCCGCTCGACCGCGCGGCGCTGGTCGGCTGCGGCGTGATGACGGGCGTTGGCGCGGCGATCAACACGGCCAAGGTCACGCCGGGGTCGTCGGTCGCGGTGTTCGGCTGCGGCGGCGTCGGCCTCTCGATCATCCAGGGCGCCCGGCTCGCCGGCGCGGCGAAGATCATCGGCGTCGACGTCGCCGACAAGAAGCTCGAGATGGCGCGCCACTTCGGCGCGACCCACACCGTGAACGGCGCGCGCGAGAGCTCGGTCATGAAGTGCAAGGAGCTCACCGGCGGGCTCGGCCCCGACTTCAGCTTCGAGGCGGTCGGCATCCCGCAGCTCATGATGGAGACGCACGCGGCCACCCGGCGCGGCGGAACCACGGTCATCGTCGGCGTCGGCAAGCTCACCGAGCAGGTGCCGTTCAACGCGCTGATGCTGTCGATGGAAGGGAAGACCGTGAAGGGCAGCTTCTACGGAGACACCAACTTCCACTCCGACTTCCCGATGCTGCTCGACCTGTACACGAGCGGCAAGCTGAACCTCGACGACATGGTCAGCGCCACCTACTCGATCGACGACGCTCCGCGCGCGCTCCAGGACCTGGAGAAGGGCGTGAACGCGCGCGGCGTGATCGTCTACCGGTAGGCGCGCCACGGCGTACTGGACGCGAGCCCCGGACCGGCGCCTCACGCCGTTCGTGGAGGCGATCGCGTTCTCGACGGATCCCGGCGAGCCGGTGGCGCCGGTGCGCGTGCTGCCCGACGGCCGGATCGACTGGGTCGTGTCGTTCGCGCCTGCGAGCGGTCGGCTGCGCTCGCAGCTGTTCGGCGCCAAGACCCGCGCACTGCTCGTCGAGAGCGAAGAGCCGGTCCAGACGCTGGCGGTCCGCATCGCGCCCGGCGGGTTTCGGGCGCTCTTCGGCGAGCGCGCCGAGCTTTTGACGGATCGAGCGCCGAACGCGGAGTCCGTTCTGGGCCGACGCGCGGGAGAGCTCTCCGCCGCGCTCGCCGACACGCCGTGTCTCGAGGGCCGCGCGCGGCTGGTCGAGGCGGAGCTGCTCGCGCGCGCCGCGCGGGGGGAGGCCTGCGCCCTCGCGGCCGAAGCGGCGCGCCGGCTCGAGGCGAGCGGCGGCAGGATCGCGATCGGCGCCCTCGCGCGTGCGCTCGGCGTCGGCGAGCGCCGGCTCGAGCGCCTGTTCCGGGTCGAGTGCGGGATCCCGCCGAAGGTGTTCGCGCGGATCGCGCGCATGCAGCGCGCGGTCGCCGGGCTCCGCCGCACGCGCGCGGCCGACGTCGCCGCCGATGCGGGCTACGCGGACCAGTCGCACCTCACCCGCGAACTGGTCGCGCTGGCCGGCGCGCCGCCGGGGGTCGTGCTGTCGGAAATGTTCAAGCTCGAGGCGACCCGCGCGGGCTAGGCTTCCGTCATGCGGAAGCTTCCGCGCCCGGACTTCGAACGCAGCCGGGCCTTCCTCTGCGAGCACGGCCGGGTACTCGAGTGCCGCGTGTTCGAGCGCCTGTTCGAGTCGGGCAGCGTCGAGGCCGTCCACGCTGCGCTGGCGGCGTACCGCAATCCCGACGGCGGCTTCGGCCACGCGCTCGAGCCCGACGCGCGGGTCGCGGCGAGCCAGCCGCTCTTCGCCGAGTTCGCCCTGCGCACGCTCGCGCTCGCGGACGCGGATCGGGTCGAAGGCGCGGGGGTCCTCTTCTCGTTCCTCGAGAAGGCGACCACGGGGGAAGGCGGCGTTCCGTCCCTGTTTGCGAGTGCGCGTTCGGCGGCGCGCGCCGCGCACTGGACAGAGCCAGACCCGCGCGCCTCGCTGGCGGCGACCGGCGTGATTGCGGGCACGCTGCGCGGCTTCGGGCTCGCGCACCCGTGGCTCGACCGCGCGACGCAGTTCTGCGTCGATCTCGTGCGCGCGGGCGCGATCGGCGAAGCGCACGCGGTGCGCGGAGGGGCGCTCCTCTGCGAGACGCTCCCGCCCGCGCTCGCGGGCGAGCTCGAGCCGCGCCTCGAGGCGGCGCTGCGCGGTGCACAGTGGTTTGCGCTCGACCCCCCGGTGCAGCGCTACGCGCTCACCCCGCTCGACTTCGCGCCGACTCCGGACTCGCCGTTCGTGCGCTGGTTCGGCCGCGACCGGATCGAGTCGCACCTCGACGACCTGCTCGCTCGCCGCGCCGAGGACGGCGGCTGGCCGGTGCTCTGGGTGCCGCCCCCCGGTGCGGCGCTCGGCGAGTGGCGCGCGCGCCGCACGCTCGAAGCGCTGCGCTGGCTGCGCGACTGGGGCCGCCTCTAGACGAAGTGGGACAGCCCGGCGTGGCGCGACGCGAAGCGCAGCCCCCCGTCGAGGTAGATCCGCTCCACCAGGGGCTCGGCGTGGCTCGCATCGGCGAGGAACCGGATCCGCATCCGCTCGGTCTCGACCAGGCAGTTCTCGACGTGCTCGCTCGACACGATCCGCTCGAACGCCGAGGCCAGGTGGTCGCGATCCACGAATTCCAGGGTGTGGACGTACACGTCTCCCGGACTCGCAAGGCCCGTGCCGTCGCCTTCGCCCGCGAGGGGAGGCCCGACCGCGGCCGGTGCCCAGCCCGCGTGCAGTTCGCGACCAGGAAGCGCGCACCCTGACCTCTCGCTCAACGCACGCCCGCTTGGTGCCGATCCGCGGGGAGGCTTGGAAAAGACTGCAAGGCAAGGAAGCGCGGTTGCGACAGTCGGCGACTTGCTCGCCGACGTGTGCGAAGAGTTCGGCCGCGAGGGTGCGCTGGGCGTCCTGTACGTGGACTGCGGTCCGCTCGACGCCATCGAGCGCCGCTACGGCGAGGAGGCCCACGTGCGCACGTTGGCGTCAGTGGCCGACGTCATTCGCGGCGCCTGCGTCGAGGCGCTCGGCGAGCGCGAGCCGCTGGCGCGCGGCGAGATGGGCCGGAGCGAGCTGGTCTGCTTCGTCCCGCGCAAGCCCGGCGACGTCGACTTCCACGGGAAGCTTCTGGCAGCGCTGGAGCGCGCGGTGCGCGAGCGCCTGGCGCGCAATTCCCAGCGCGTCGCCTACCCATACCTGCGCCAGATTCCCGCGCTGCCGATCGGCTGCGCGTTCACGCTGCGCAATCCGATCCTGTCGCCGCTCACCCAGATCCGCGAGGTGATCGACGGCGCGCGGGCCGACGCGGACCTGAACGCCCGGCTCGCCCAGCGCACGCGCCGGCGAGAGTTCATCGACATCCTGCTGCAGGGCAAGCTCTTCTCGGTCTACGAGCCCGTGGTCGACGCCAAGACGCTCACGGTGTTCGGCTACGAGGCGCTGGTGCGCGGCTCCGAGGGCTCGGGCCTGGCGTCGCCGGCGGAGCTCTTCGGCACTGCTTCGGACGAGGGGCTCTTGTTCGAGCTCGACTGCCAGTGCCGGCGCGCCGCGGTCGAAGGCTCGATCGGCTTCCCCGCCGGCGCGAAGTTGTTCATGAACATCCGCCCGACCGCGATCCACGACCCGAGCTTCCAGCCCGACGCCCTGACCCGCACGCTCGACCGCTGCGGGCTCGCGCCCAGCGACGTGGTGTTCGAGATCTCCGAGCAGGAGTCGATCGACAACTACACGATCTTCCGCGAGGCGCGCGACGACTACGGCAAGCTCGGCTTCCAATTCGCCCTCGACGACACCGGCGCGGGCTACGCGAGCCTCGAGGCGGTGCTCGAGCTGACGCCCGAGTTCATCAAGGTGGATCGCGCGTTCGTGCACGGCATCGACCAGGACGCCTCGCGCCAGAACATCCTGCGCGCGTTCCAGACCATCGCGAAGGACATGAACGCGAAGATCATCGGCGAGGGGCTCGACACGCTCGAAGAGCTCCGCATGCTCGGCGAGCTGGGCATCGAGTTCGGCCAGGGCTGGCTGTTCGGCAAGCCTGCCCCGCTGCGGGCCGGCGACTAGCCCGGCTTCGCCTTGGTCACCCAGTCCGGAAGCTTCGCGCGCAGCAGGCGGTCTCCGGCAAACGTGCCGATGAAGAGTTCGTCGCCGATGCGCAGCGCCGAGGTGCCGGCGCCCATCGGCGGGCCGGCGTTCTCGTAGACCGCGGTCGCGCGCATCTCCTCGGGATCGAGCAGCATGATCGCGAAGTGGAACGGGCACTGGCCCTTCTCGAGCTCGCCGCAGGCCATGACCTCGTTCAGCGCGGCGTTGTGCGACGCGACCAGCAGCTTGCCGTCGGGTGACCAGTTCAGGTTGTCGGGGCTCGGCACCTCGACGGTCGCCAGGAGCTCGCCGGTGCGCCGCGCGAGCTTGCGCACCTCGTCGCCGAGATAGATGTCGACGTACAGGGTCTCGCCGTCGGGAGAGACCGCGATCCCGTTGGGCAGCGCCGCGTCGCTGTCCGGCACCTTCTTCCAGCCGGAGCCGACTTGCCACTCGAGCACGTGGCCCGTCGAGAAGCCCACCAGGCCGAGCAGCGAGTCGCGCGTCGGGTGCGCCTTCGAGAGAAAGCGGGTGGCGACGAAGCCGCCGTCGGGCAGTGCCGCCACGTCGTTCAGCATCGCGCCCTCGGGCGCGAGGACGCAGCCGCGCCACTCGAGCGCGGGGGCGTTCGGGTTGTCGCGGACTTCGAACAGCTCGACCGACTCGCGCCCGCCGTGGTTCACGGCCCAGAGTGCGAGCGCGCCGTCGGGGCGCCTGGCGAGATCGAGGCCGTGCGGACTGAATGCCGCCCCGGGAGGAGCGGCACAGCCGGGGTCGCCCCAACCCGGCTGCGCCACCGCGTCGTCGCCGCCCGGCCGCGGGAACGCCTTCGCGATCGCGTCGCTCGCCGGGTCGAAGAACACGAGCGCGCCCGGCGCCGAGCCGTCGAGCTTCCCCATCTCGCTCACGACCAGCACCTTCGCGTTCGGCAGCAGCGCGAGATCCTCGGGATTCTGGAAGCCGCAGATCGGGCGCGCGTCCGCCGCGGGCGCGCAGTCGGTGATCGCCTCGCGCGGCTTGGAGCAGGCGGCGAGCGCCGCCGCTGCCGCGAGCGCCAGCGCGCGCTTCAGCGCAGCACCGCGATCACGGGCGCGTGGTCGGAAGGGCCCTTGCCCTTCCGCTCCTCGCGGTCGATCACGACGTCGTCGAGCCGCGCGTAGAGCGACTCCGTCAGCAGCACGTGATCGATCCGCAGGCCGCGGTTCTTCGGGAAGCCGAGCATCCGGTAGTCCCACCAGGTGAACGCCTGGCGCTCGGGATACTTCTTTCGGAACGCGTCGACCAGACCCCACTCCATCACGCGCGCGAGCGCCGCGCGCTCGGGCGCGCTGCACAGGACCTGTCCCTGCCAGGCCAGCGGGTCGTGCACGTCGAGGTCGGCCGGCGCGCAGTTGAAGTCACCGACCAGCGCCAGCTCGCGGGCGGGGTCGGCCTCGCGGTCCAGGAATTTGCGCAGGCGCTCGCACCATTCGAGCTTGAACGCGAACTTCTCCGAGCCGACCGACTGCCCGTTGGGCACGTAGGCGCACATCACGCGCACGCCTTGCACGGTCGCGGCGAGGAAGCGCGCGTGGGCGTCGTCACCTCCGTCGCGAAAGCCCGCACTCACGGCCTCGAGCGGCGCCTTGGCCAGGATGGCGACGCCGTTGTAGCCCTTCTGGCCCAGGGTCGCCGAGTGATAGCCCGCGGCGCAAAGCGCGTCGGTCGGGAAGTCGGCGTCCGCGACCTTCGTCTCCTGCAGGCAGACGACGTCCGGCGCGTGGCGCGCCAGCACCGCGAGCAGCCGCTCGAGGCGCTGCCGGATCGAATTCACGTTCCAAGTAACCAGCTTCATGGGGAGCGACATCGTATCTCGGAGGCGGCTTGACGGGGTGGTGGTGCGAGCCGAAGGTCTATCGACGATGCGCTGTACGCGGTGCGGTACGGAGCTCCTGCCCGCCAAGAAGTTCTGCGTTGCCTGCGGTGCATCTGCGCTCGCGCCGTGCGCGAGCTGCGGCTCGCCGCTCGAGCCGGACTGGCGCTTCTGTCCCGACTGCGGGCGGGCGCAGGGCGCCGCCGCGGCGCCGGCGGCCGAGCCGGCCGCCCCGCCGCCCCCGGCCGCCGCCGCTCCCGTGGCCGAGGACGCGCGCATGGCGAGCCTGGCGCGCCACATTCCCGAGACCCTCGCCGAGCGGATCCGCGCCGCGGGCTCGGTCGCGGGCGAGCGCAAGCGCGCGACGGTGTTCTTCTGCGATCTGGTCGGCTCGACGGCGCTCGCCGAGCGGCTCGACCCGGAGGAGTACCGCGAGATCGTCGGCGAGTACCTCGAGCTCGTGCTCGGCGAGATCTACCGCTTCGAAGGCATCGTGAACCAGCTCGCGGGCGACGGTCTGATGGCGCTGTTCGGCGCGCCGATCGCGCACGAAGACGCGCCCGAGCGCGCGGTGCTGGCGGCGCTCGCGATCCAGAGCGAGCTGGGCCGGCTCTCCGAGCGCTTCGAGACGGAGCGCGGCGTGTCGCTGCGCGCGCGCATCGGCATACACACGGGTGTGGTGGTCGCCGGCACCGTCGGCAACGAGCTCAAGATGGACTACACCGCGACGGGCGACACCACGAACCTGGCGGCGCGGCTCCAGTCGCTCGCGCAGCCGGGCACGATCCTCGTCTCGGACGCGACCCACGCGCTCCTGCGCGGCCGCTTCAAGGCGCGCGCGGTCGGGCCGTTCGACGTGAAGGGCAAGAGCGAGCCGGTTCACGCGTTCGTGATCGAGGGCTCGGCCGACCGCCCGGCCTTCTCGTTCTCCGGGGCCGCCGGTGAGATGACGCCGTTCGTCGGCCGCGCCGCCGAGCTCGGCCAGATCATGGCGTGCTTCGAGCGGCTGGGCAGCGGGCTCGCGCAGATCGTCTCCGTCGTCGGCGACGCGGGGATCGGCAAGTCGCGGCTCGTCCACGAGTTCAAGCACCGGCTCAAGGGCGTCGAGGTCGAGGTGCTCATCACCCGCTGCTCGTCCCTGACCCGCTCCGTACCGTACGCGCCGTGGGTGGCGATGTTCCGGCGCTGGTTCGGCGTGGACTCGGGTGACAACGAGGCGGCGGCGTGCAAGAAGGTCGCGGCCAAGTTCACCGACGAGCGCGGCGTCACCGACACCGGCTACAAGCACCTGTGTTGGATGCTCGGGCTCGCGCCGAACGCGCCGAGCGAGGAGAGCGTGCTCGAAGGCGCGTTCGCCGCGATCGAGCGGCTGCTCGAGCGCACCGCCGAGCAGCGTCCGGTCGTGATCGTGATCGAGGATCTGCACTGGGTCGACGACGCGTCGAAGGCCGTGCTCGACCGCTCGCTCGCCGAGACCGACTCCGCGCGGGTCATGTTCGTGACCACGCACCGGCCGGATCACCACCCGACCTGGCGCTCGAACGCCGCGTTCACGCAGCTGCGCCTGCGCCCGCTGCCCGAGGCCGAGGCCGTGCGCATCATCTCGGCGCGCGCCCACGGCGCGGTGCCGCCGGAGCTCGAGAAGCGGATCCTCAAGAAGGCCGACGGCAACCCCTTCTACCTCGAGGAGCTGACCCGCGCGCTGGTCGAGGACGGAACCCTCGTCGAACGCGAAGGGATCGTGAGCGCGACCCGCAACACCGACGAGATCCGCATTCCCGACACGATCGGCGAGCTGCTCGGCGCGCGCATCGACCGCCTGTCGCCGGCGGCGAAGCGCGTGGCGCAGGTCGCATCGGTGCTCGGCCGGCAGTTCCCGCGCGCCCACGTCGAGAAGCTGCTCGAGGGCGAGCCGATCGACGTGCTGGTCGAGCTGGGCGACCTCGAGCGGCGCGGCATCCTGCACCGCAGCGGAATGGACCTGGGCGAGCTGCGCTTCGGCGAGAGCCTGACGCAGGAAGTCGCCTACGAAGGCCTGCTCATGCGCGAGCGGCGCGGCCTGCACGACCGCGCCGCGGCGCTGCTCGAGGCCGACGGCCGCGACGCGACACGCTCCGGTGACGGCCGGCGCTCGCTCGCACTGGCGGCGCACCATCTGGCGCGCGGTGAGGATCGCGCGCGCGGCATCGAGGCGCTGATCCAGGCGGCGATGGAGGCCCAGGCCCTGCCGTCGTACGGCGACTCGATCCGCCTGTACCGCGAAGCCTGGGAGCTGGCGGACACCATGCTGCGCGAGCGCCGCGGCGGCGGCGAAGACGGCAAGCGCCTGGCGCTGCGCGCGGCGGTCGGGATCAGCGCAGCTGCCGTCATCTACGGCGACGCGGGCTCCGAACGCGACGAGGAAGCCGCGATCCGCGGCATCCAGCTCGCCGAGGAGCTCGGCGACAACGAGGCGCTCGCGTCGCTCCTGGGCAACTACGGGATCGTGGTGCTGAACAGCGGCCGCGACCGCTTCGCCGAGGGCGTCGAGCTGATCGAGCGCGGCGTCGCCGTGGCCAAGCGCGCCAACGTCGGCACGGGCATGGCCAAGATGAGCCGCGGTCTGGTCTGGGCGTACCTGCTCGACGCACGCTTCGAAGAGGCGTACCGCGAAGTCGACACGGTCGTGCAGCGCCTGACCGCGGAGGGACACGCGGAGCGCAACAGCGACGTGTATCTCGGCTCGCGCTACTTCCGGCTGCGCGTGATGTTCGACTCGGACCGCCTCGACGAGAGCGAGGCCGACGCGCTCGACATCTACGAGCGCGCCACGCTGGTGAACAACCGCACCATGTTCTGCGCGGCCACCTCGATCCTCGCCAACGTTGCGCTGATCCGCGGCGACGCCGCGAAGGCGCTCGAGTGGGCGCAGCTCGGGCTGCCCGTCGCCGAGCAGATCCAGAATCTGGCCGCCTCGCGAGGCTCGGGCGCGGCGCTGATCCTGGCGCGCGCCGAGCTCGGCAACCGCAGCGCCGAGCCGGCCGAGCTCGACCGCATCGAGCGCGGTCTGTTCGCGGCGGGCGACCTCGGGATCAACTCGGACACGATCGTGGAGGCTCTCCTCGAGGTCGGCGAGCTGCGCCGCGCGCGCCGCGTCGCCGATGCGCGCGTCGAGCGCTCGGGCGGCCGCCTGCGCGAGGTGCGCGGCGCGCTGATGACCGGCTTCGTGGCGCTCGCCCACGGACCCGCCGAATACGCCCAGGCCGAGACCGCCTTCGGCGAAGCCCTCGCGGGCGCGATCGACGTGGGCGCGCGCTCGCTCGAGGGCCGCGCGCACCTGGGTCTGGCCGAGCTCGCCAACGGCCGCGGCGAATCCGGCCCGATGGAGAGCCACGCCCGCCGCGCGCTGGCCATCCTCCGCCCCCTGGGCTTCGGCCGCTACGCCGGCCGCGCCGCGGCCCTCCTGCTCGAACGCCTCGAGCAAGCCCCTCCGAACGCCTGAAATGTCAGGCTCCGGTTCTTCTCGAGCTCGGGCCGTCCCGAGCGAGGTCGCGAGCGACGCGCGCAGCCCCCGCGGGACATCGGCCCGCGGGCCGATGTCGGGCAGCCGAGCGAAGTCAATCGGACCCGATTGACAAGCAAGCTCCAGACGACTAACGAGGGATCCGAATAGCAGCGCGAAGGATCCCCCCATGCCGCGCTATGCGTACGATCGCCTCACGGCTCTCGACAACTCGTTCTTGCTGCTCGAGAAGCCCAACGCCTACATGCACGTGGCGGCGACCCAGGTCTTCAAGACCGGGCCGCTGCGCGTCGAGGGCGGCGGCGTGGACGCCGCGCGCATCCGCAAACTCGTGGCGGCGCTGCTGCACCGCATCCCGCGCTATCGCCAGAAGCTGGCGTGGATCCCGTTCGAGAACCACCCGGTCTGGGTCGACGACGAGAACTTCAATCTCGACTTCCACCTGCGCCACACCGCGCTGCCGCGGCCCGGCACCGAAGACCAGCTGAAGCGCCTCTCGGCGCGCATCATGCAGCAGCACCTCGACCGGCAGCGGCCGCTCTGGGAGATGTGGATCGTCGAGGGCCTCGAGGGCGATCGCTTCGCGATGATCTCGAAGACGCACCACTGCATGATCGACGGCATCTCCGGCGTCGACATCATGCGGGTGCTGATGTCGCCCGAGGCCGACGACCAGATGCTGCCCGAGGAGCCGAGCTGGGTGCCGCGCCCCGCGCCGTCGTCGTTCGAGCTGTGGCGCCACGAGTTCGTGCGCCGCGCCTGGCTGCCGTTCGAGATCCTGCGCGGCGCCGTCAGCCTGGTGCGCGCCGCCGAGGACGTGCGCTTCGACCTCGCCACCCGCGTGCGCGCGCTCTCCGAGGCGCTCGGCGGCAGCTTGCGCCTGCCGTCGGAGACGCCGCTGAACCGCGAGATCGGCCCGCACCGCCGCTTCGACTGGCTGACTTCGGAGCTCGGCGACCTGAAGTACATGCGCAAGGCGCTCGGCGGCTCGCTCAACGACCTCGTGCTCACCATCGTGACCGGCGCAGTGCGCTCGTTCCTGCGCGGCCGGCACGTGAACCCCGACCGGCTCGACTTCCGCGTGATGGCGCCGGTATCGGTGCGCAGCGACGACCAGCGCGGCGCGCTCGGCAACCGGGTGTCGGCGTGGATCGTGCCGCTGCCGATCGACGAGCCCGACCCGCGCGCGCAGCTCGCGCGGATCATCGAGAAGACCACGCGGCTGAAGGAGTCGAATGGCGCGGTTGGCGCCGAGGTGCTGACCCAGGCCGCCGAGTACACGCCGTCCACGCTGCTCGCGCTCGGCGCGCGCAACATCGCCCGGCTCCTGCCGTTCAACCTGGTCGTCACCAACGTGCCGGGCCCGCAGGCGCCCATGTACATGCTGGGCGCCGAGATGACCGAGTGCTATCCGCACGTGCCGCTCACCGACCGGCTCGGGCTCGGGATCGCGCTGATGAGCTACAACGGCAAGCTCTGCTGGGGCTTCAACGGCGACTACGACCTCGTGCCCGATCTGCACGAGTTCGTCGCGGCGATCGAGGCCTCGTTCCGCGCGCTGCAGGAGCTGGCCGGGGGCCGCCCGCACACGAACGGCCACGACATCGCCGCCAGGTCTGGTTGAGGCCTACTTCGAGGCGGCTTCGACGGCGAAGGTCTCGCTGCCGGTGAACTTCACGTTGCCGCCCTTGAACTCGAGCTCGAGCGCGTACAGGCCCTCGGGCGCGGCCGGCGGAACGGTCACCATCACGTCGATCACCCAGCGGCCCGGGCGCAAGTCGTACTTGGCGTCGGTGTCACGCACGATCGCCTCGCCGCGGTAGACGATGCGCGTCTCGAGCTTTCCGGTGACCACCGCGGTCGGATTCGCAGTGCACAGCGAGTACACCAGCCGGTGACCCAGGTCCTGGCCTGCCGCGATGCGCTTGGGCCAGACCTCGAGCTTCTCGAGCTTGAACCAGGGCAGCTTCTGGTTGGCGCAGTTGTACTCGGCCGAGACTAGCTCGGGGAACTCTGCGAGCCGCACCCCGGGCTTGCGAAAGGGGCGCTCCATCGATTCGGGCAGGTAGGCGCAGCCGGCGCTTGCGACGGCGCAAGCGAGTGCCAGAGCCAGCGCGGCTAGCGCTTTCGAATCACCCACGCGTTCCCCCCCGACTCGGCTTCCGCGGCCGCTTCCGGCACGGCGGGAGCCGGCTCCGATCGTAGCTCGGGCTTGCGCGAGCTCGCCAATTTCCGCGGTGTGCTCTTCGCGGCGGGGGGAGTCCGATGCGGCGGGTCCGGCAGGGCGATCCGCAGCATCTCGGGCGGCGGCGACGCCGCCGCGTGGGCCGCGGCCGCCTGCGCGGCTCCGGCGGCGGCCACGGCGAGCTCGTCGGCCGAGGGCTGCTGGCGCACGAGCTTTGCGCCGAGCAGGAACGCCGCGAGCGCCGCCGCGCCGAGCGGCAGGGCGAGGCCCACGCGCGCGCCGAGGCTGCGCGTCGCCCGCGCCGCCTTCGCCAGCGACTCCGGAAGGATGGCGGGCATCGCGACACGCAGCGGTGTCGTGATGAGGCGGGTTGCGATCGAGTCCGCGTCGACGGGCTCGGAGGCTCCGCCCTGGGGCGGGCTCACCGCCTGGAGCGCCTCGCGGAGCGCCTGCACGCTGGGGAAGCGGGCCGCCGGGTCCTTCTCCAGCGCGCGCAGGATCACCTTCTCGAGATCGGGCGACAGGTCCGGCGCGAGCGTGCGCGGCGCGCGCGGGGAGTCCTCGACCTGGGCGCGGCACAGCTCGTACTCGCTGTCCGAGTCGAACGGCACGAAGCCGGTCAGCATCTCGTACGCCAGCACGCCCAGCGCGTACACGTCGGAGCGCGCGTCGCTCTCGAGCCCGCGCACCTGCTCGGGCGACATGTACTGGGCCGTGCCGATCATGTGGCCGTCGCGCGTCTGGCGAACCGTGCCGAGACAGCGCGCGACGCCGAAGTCCATCACCTTCACGCAGCCGTTCGTGCCCAGCATCAGGTTCGAGGGCTTGATGTCGCGGTGGATCACGCCGGCGGCGTGCGCGTGCCCGATGCCTTCGAGCGCCTGCATGAGGAGCGGCAGCGCGCGCGCGACCGGCAGCGGACCCGAGTCGAGCAGCTGGCCGAAGGTGCGGCCTTCGACGTACTCCATCACCATCGCCAGCTGATCGCCCTCGCGCATCAAGCAGTAGAGCACCGCGATGTTCGGGTGGATCAGCTGCGCGAGCGTGCGCGCCTCGGCGTGGAAGCGCTGCACGACCTCGGCGCAGTCGGCCAGGCTGGGGCGCAGGAACTTCAGCGCCACGTTGCGGCCGAGCAGGTGGTCGACGGCCTTGTAGACGTCGCCCACGCCTCCGGAACCGATCTTCTCGGTGATCTCGTAGCTGCCCAACGTGACGCCGATCATGTCGGGTCCGGTATCGGTCCGGCGGCCCTGGCGCTTGATTTGCCGGTCCGTACGCAGATGGACGCGCAAGTCGCGCACCGGGTCGCGCCGTTTCTGAACTCCTGCGCGCGAGCTGCCGGCGCGAGTTACCATCCGCCCACTCACGCGGGAGGTGGGATGAGCGCGGATTCCGGCTGGCGACGCTGCAGCAGCTGCAAGAAGGAGATCGGCTTCACGGCGACCTATTGGGTCTGCAGCGTCTCGACCTGCAACCGCAAGCGCACGGGCCTCGTGTTCTGCACGACGTCGTGCTGGGACGTTCACCTGCCGCTCATGAACCACCGCGAGGCCTGGGCCGAGGAGCGGCGCTCGCCCACGCGCGAGGCGTGGCGGCGCGAGCAGGAGGCCGAGCAGAAGGCGGCGGCCGCGCCGGCGAAGGCCGCAGGGCGCGAGCCCGTGCCGCCGCCGCGGCCCCCGCCACCGCAGCCGACGGCGACGCCGGCCGAGCCCGAGATCCTGGTCGTGGTCTCCAAGCTCAAAGCCTACGTGCGCGAGCGTTCGGGCATGAGCACGTCCGACTCCGTCTCCGAGCTGCTCTCCGACCGCCTGCGCCGGATGTGCGATCAGGCCATCCAGCGCGCGCAGCGCGACGGGCGGCGCACGGTCATGGACCGCGACTTCTAGCCGCCTATCCTCAGGCGGTGGAGATGTCGGCAAGTCGACGCTGGTGGCCGTGGGGCGGGTTGCTCGGAGCGGCCCTGCTGGTCGCGCTGATGGCGGTGCGTCCGTTCGCGGGCTCGCCGCTGCCCGACCGCTGGCGCGAGGCGCGCGCGGGCTGGCTGTACCGGAGCGCGCAGATCGCGCCGGGCGACGTCGAGCAGTTCCTGCGCGACGAGCGCATCGGCACGATCCTCGACCTCAGCTCCGACGAGGTCGATCCGCTGCGCGAAGCCGAGGCGGTCGCCTCGCGCGAGCTCGGGATCCGCTACTACCACCTGCCCGTCGAGAAGGGCACCAAGGTCGAGAACCTCGCCAAGGCGGTCGCGGAGATCGAGCGCGCGCATATGCGCGGCGACCGCGTCTGGCTGCACTGCGCCGTCGGCCACCGCCGCTCCGCCGCCGCGTTCGTGCTGTACGCGCTCCTGATCGAGCACGAGCCGCCGCACATCGCCTACGCCGAGCTCACCAAGTGGGCCGAGCCCGACTCGACCTGGGCGCCCGAGATGCAGCGCTGGATCGAGAGACACTACGACGAGCTCGCCGCGGCGGTTAAAGCAGAGTTGGCAAAGCCTGAGCCAGGTTGATTTTCGCCCTGACGCGGGCGGATGATTCCGGCCCATGGCAAACACACGCGCGAACGGAATCCAGATCGAGTGGGACAGCTTCGGCGAACGCACCGGCGAGCCCATCCTGTTGGTGATGGGCCTGGGCGCGCAGATGCTGCTGTGGGACGAAGAGTTCTGTCAGCGGCTCGCGGACCGCGGCCACTGGGTCGTGCGCTACGACAATCGCGACGTCGGCCTGTCGACCTGGTTCGACGCCCACGGCGTTCCCAACCCGATGCAGCTCATGCTGGACGCGCAGGCGGGCAAGAAGCTCGAGGTACCGTACTCGCTCGACGACATGGCCGACGACGCGGTCGGATTGTGCGACGTCCTCGGCCTGCCGCGCGTGCACGTGGTCGGCGCGTCGATGGGCGGCATGATCGCGCAGACGATCGCGTACCGGCATCCCGCCCGTGTGAAGAGCCTGGTCTCGATCATGTCGTCGACGGGCAGCCCGAGCGTTCCGCCCGCGAAGCCCGAGGTGGTGGGCCGGCTGATGCTGCCGCCCCCGGACGGCCGCCAGGCGACCATCGACGCGAGCGTCGAGACCTGGAAGGTGATCAGCGGCTCCGGCTATCCGTTCGACGAGAAGAAGGTGCGCGAGCGCACCGGGCAGATGTACGACCGCGCGAACCACCCGCAGGGCCAGGCGCGCCAGCTCGCCGCGATCGTCGCTCACGGCGACCGCAGCCCGCGGCTCGCGGAAGTGCGCGCACCGACGCTCGTGATCCACGGCGAGGACGATCCGCTCGTGCCCGTCGAGGGTGGCAAGCACACCGCCGCGTCGATTCCGGGCGCCGAGTTCCTGCTCGTCCCGGGCATGGGCCACGATCTGCCGCAGCCGCTCTTCGGCAAGCTCGTCGAAGCGATCTCGGCGCACGTGGAGAAGGCAGCGCGCCGGTAGGCCCCTCGACTGACTACGCTCGGGACCGCCCTCGCTCGGCCTAGCCGCCGGAGCGGACCAGCGCGAGCAGCGCCTCGCCGAACTTCGCGGCGAGCGTCGGCCCGATCCCCTTCACCGAGAGCAGCGCGCGCTCGTCGCGCGGCCGCGCAGCGGCGATGCCTTCCAAGGTGGCGTTGCTGAGCACGCGGAACGCCGGCACGCGGCGCTGCTTCGCCTCGGCGGTGCGCCAGCGCACGAGCGCCGCGTAGAGCGCGCCGTCGATGGGCGGCCGCGCGCTCGCGCTCGCGGCCGCCGCGGGTGCGCGGCGCCCCTTCGTTCCGGGCCGGCGCCCACCGCCGCGCTTGCGCGGCCGGCGCGGCGCGCGCTCGGGCTCGGCCGCTCGCGCGATCCGCACCCCGGCGAGCGCGGCGGGCTCCGCCGCGAGACCGGCGCGGGTGAGGCGCACCCGCTGGAACGCGATCCGCTCGCCGTCGCGCTCGAACTCGTCGCGTTCCTCGACGGCGAGGCCCGCGCGAACCAGCCCCGCGACGAGCGCTTCGAACTCGCGCCGCTCGAGTGCGTCCCCGAAGACCTCGCGGTGCAGCCGGCCAGCGGACTGGCCGTTGCGCTCGCGCAGCGTCTCGACGATTCGCTCGAGCGCGACGGCCTGATCGGTGTCGGGCGGGACCAGCGCCAGCGCCTGGGTCGCTCCCGCGTCGCAGATGTCGCAGCGCCCGCACGACTCGCCCGAGTCGTCGGCGTCGCCGAAGTGGCGCACCAGGTGGAGCATCCGGCAGTCGCGGCTCTCGGCGAAACGGTGGATCTGGTCGAGCTGCGCGCGCTTGTGGCGAAGCTGTGCGGCGTAGGGCTCGCGCCAGCCGTCGCGCCCGCGCGCCGAGTTCTCGTCGGCGTCGACGATCGCGCCGCCGTGGATCCAGAGCTTCTCGAGCGCGCGCTCGAGCAGCTCGGGGTCCATGCGCAGCTCGCGCTGCAGCTCGGCGCGCGGCTCGGGCCGGCTGGACAGCGCGCTCCAGACCCGCTCGAGCAGCTCGGGGTCGGGATAGTCGCGCGCGAGGAAGTGCTCGTGCGTGCGCAGGTCGACGAAGCCGTGGAAGAGCACCGCCAGCGACGCCTTCCCGTCGCGGCCGGCGCGGCCGATCTCCTGGTAGTAGCTCTCGACGCTGCTCGGCAGCGACGTGTGCACGACCGTCCGGACGTCGGGCTTGTCGATGCCCATGCCGAACGCGATCGTCGCGACGATCACGTCGAGGTCGCCGGCGAGGAACGCGCGCTGGGTCTCGTCGCGCTCGCGCGGCAGCAGGCCCGCGTGGTACGCGCCGGTCGGGAAGTGGCGCGCCAGCCGCTTGGCCAGCGCCTCGCACTTCTTGCGCGTCGGGGCGTACACGATCGCGGGCCGGCGCGCGGAGTCGCGCAGCAGTCGTTCGGTCGCGGAGTCGCGCGCCGACGGCGGCGTCTCGACCAGCTCGATCGCCAGGTTCGTGCGCCGGAAGCCGTGGATGTGCCGGCCCGCCTTGTCGATGCCGAGCTGCTCGGTGATGTCCTTCTGCACGAGCGGGGTGGCGGTCGCGGTCAGGGCGATCACCGGGGCAGGGCGCAGCTGCGGCAGCCGCTCGCGCAGCATCCGGTACTCGGGCCGGAAGTCGTGGCCCCAGTGCGAGATGCAATGGGCCTCGTCGACCGCGACGAGCACGGGCTTGCGCTGCGCGAGCTTCTCGGGGAAGCCGGGCACCGCCAGGCGCTCGGGCGCGATGAACAGGAAGTCGAGCTGGCCGTCGAGATACGCGCGCAGCACGGCTTGCGACTCGCCGCGCCCGCGGCCCGAGTGGATGCGCTCAGCGCGCAGGCCGCGCGCGCAGAGCTGCGCGACCTGGTCGTCCATCAGCGCGATCAGCGGCGAGACGACCAGCGTCGTGCCGCCGCGCGCCAGCCCCGGCAGCTGGTAGCAGAGCGACTTGCCCGCGCCGGTCGGCATGACGAGCAG
Source organism: uncultured delta proteobacterium (assembly GCA_963707945.1). Classification (GTDB taxonomy): domain Bacteria; phylum Myxococcota_A; class UBA9160; order SZUA-336; family SZUA-336; genus VGRW01. The sequence continues at coordinate 1,387,036 of CAVPRM010000002.1, read as the reverse complement.
CGCGTCCTCCCCAGCGGTCACCGCGCGACAGACCTGCTCCTGGAACGGGCGGAACGACGGGTGCCCGAACTGCTTCTGCAAGAGCCCCAGCAGCGCGTCGGGCGAGGTCGGCGCGGGCGCTGCGCGCGGTGCGAGATCGAACGCGAGCGATGGCTGCGCGGCCGGCGGCGTCGGGGGCGGGGTCGGCTTCTCGGTTCGAACGCGCTTCACCACGTCGGTCACGTAGCGCTCGATGTCGCGCAGGAACGCGTCGAGCGAGTCGTTGCCGCGCTCGATCTTCGCGAGCCGCGCCTCCCAGGCGCCGGTCATCGCGGCGCTCTTCACGTCGGGGTGCACGACCTGCGATCAGCTCGATGCCCTTGTCGGTCGCGGCCAGCACCTTGCCGTCGCGCGCGGCGTACTTGCGGTCGAGCAGGGTCTCGATGATCGCCGCGCGCGTCGCGGGCGTGCCGAGCCCGGTCTCGCGCATCGCCTCGGCCAGCTCGCGGTCGTCGAGGTCGCGGCCCGCGGTCTCCATCGCCGTCAGCAGGCTCGCCTCGCTCAAACGACGCGGCGGGCGGGTGCGCTTGCGCTCGGCCTGGGCGTCGACGACGTCCTTCGGCTGGCCCGGCGCGAGCCCGGCCGGGAGCTCGGACTCGGCGGGCGCCGTGTCGGGCTCGAGCACGCGCCAGCCGACCCGCACGACCGCGCTGCCGCGGCTCGCGAAGCGGTCGACGACCGGCTCGGGCCCGACATCGGCCCGCAGGACGATGTCCCGCGAGGGCTCGCGACCGCAGTCACCACCGAGGTCGACGCGTACACGTGGTCCTCGTGCCAGGCGGCGAGAAGCCGCCGGCAGACCAGGTCGAAGAGCTTCGCCTCGTCGGGCGAGAGCCGCGCATTGGCTGGGTGGACGCCGGTCGGGATCAGCGCGTGGTGGTCGCCGAGCTTCGCGTCGTCGACGAAGCGCGGGCCGAGCGGGCGCTCGCCCGTGCCCGGGTGCGAGCAGCTCGCGGTAAGGCTCGGCGATCGCGCGCACGATCCGCGGCAGCGTCGCGGCGACCGAGTGCGACAGGTGCCGGCTGTCGGTGCGCGGGTACGACAGCACCTTCTTCGACTCGTACAGGCTCTGCGCGACCTCCAGCGTCTTCGCGGCGCTCCAGCCGAAGCGCCGGTTCGCGACCCGCTGCAGCTCGGTCAGGTCGAAGAGCTGCGGCGGAGCGAGCCGGCGCGTCTGCGCGTCGACGGACTCGACCCGCGCGTCGCCGCCGCGCACCCGCTCGGCGATGCGCTCGGCCTCCTCACCGTCGCCGGGCAGCCGGCGCGCGCGCTCGCGCGTCTCGAGCTCGGTGTCGGCGTCGGCCTTCGGCGCGCCCGGCTCGGCGGGCCGGAACCAGGTGCCGCGGTAGCTCGGCGCGCCGTCGCCCGCGCCGGGCGCGCGGAACTCGGCCCAGACCTCGCAGTAGTCCTCGGGCACGAACTTCCGGATCGCGAGCTCGCGCTCGACCAGGAGCGCCAGGGTCGGCGTCTGCACGCGCCCGACCGAGAGCAGCTCGCCCCGCGACGCCGAGCGCCGCGCCAGCGTGTACGCGCGCGACAGGTTCATGCCGACCAGCCAGTCGGCGCGGCTGCGGCCGCGCGCGGCGTCGGCCAGGCCGTCGAGCTCGCGCTGCGGGCGCAGCCGCGCGAAGCCGGCGCGGATCGCGTCGGGGGTGAGCGACGAGATCCAGAGCCGCTCGACGGGCTTGCTCGCGCCGGCGGCCTCGAACACGTAGCGGAAGATCAGCTCGCCCTCGCGGCCGGCGTCGGTGGCGCACACGACCCGCTCGACCTCGGGGTCGCGCAGGATCCGCTTCACGACTTCGAATTGCGAGCGGGTCCGCTCGTAGACGACGAGCGGCCAGCGCTCGGGGATCATCGGAAGGAGGGTCTGGCGCCAGGCGCGCCACTCGGGCCGGATCTCGTGAGGCTCGGCCAGCGCGGCGAGGTGCCCGATCGCCCAGGTGACGATCCAGCCCTCGCCGCGCAGGCAGCCGTCGGCGCGCTGCTCGGCGCCCAGCACCCGCGCCAAGTCCCGTGCGACCGACGGCTTCTCCGCGACGACCGCGACGCTCAACGCACCTCACCCGCTTGACGGGACCGTCGGCCAGGGGTGCGCTGAGCTTAGCGTGTCTACTGTATCGCGGGAGAGCGCTCCGAACGGTCGGCGACGAGCTGCAGGGTCGCGCTCTCGCCGTGCTCGAAGCTGCGGTCGCGCAGCCGCACGATCTGCAGGTAGTTCGGATCCGCGAGCAGCGCCTCGACGGCGCGCGCGTCCGGGAAGCGCCAGAGACCCACCAGCCGTGCGCCGGGCTCGCCGGCCACGTTCGACTCGTGGAAGGTCGAAACGCGCACCCCGCGGTAGCGGCGTGCGATCAGGCCGAGCGCTCCGTTGTAGCTGTCCGCCTCGTGCGCGCTGACACCGGCCTTGCGCGAGAGGATGTCCAGGACGTACACGTCCGCGCGCGCCACCGGCGCGGCGGCCAGGCCGAGTGCGAGGGTCAGGGCCAGGGTTCCGAGTCTTCCGAGGGTCTTCATCGGCATCTCCTTCGCGCGTGGGATGCTGATAGTTGACTGGTCGGTTTCGAGGCTGTGAAATGGTTCACAGCGGCGATTGCGCAGAGGGACCCTCAGTCCGAGGAGCGGGCGAGCGCGAGCGCCAGCTTCGCCAGGCGGCCGGCGGTGGCGGGGTCGTCGTGGATGGCCGAGAGCAGCATGGCGCCTTCGACCATCGCGAGAAGCGCCTCCGCCTTGGCCTCCACGTGGGTCCCGCGCGGCAGCTCGCCCGCCTTCACGGCGGCGCGCAGCAGGTCGGCCAGGCGCTCGTGCATGGAGTCGTACACGCGGATCGAGCTTGCGGCGCAGCTTGGGCTCGTGGCCGCAGACCTCGCCCGACATGTTGGCGAGCGGGCAGCCGGGGGTGCGCCCGAGCTCCCGGCGCTGCTCGCGCTGGACCTTGGTCAGCAGCGTGAACAGGCGCTCGAGCCGCGCCAGCGGCGGTACGTCGTCCGCCAGGGCCGGGTCCAGCACCTCGTCCAGGGTGGTCTGCCACTGCGCGTCGATCACCGCGGCGGCCAGGTCCTCCTTGGAGGCGAAGAAGTGATAGAAGCTGCCCTTGTTGATCGAGGCGGCCTCGCACAGCTCCTGGACGCCTACGCTCTCGTAGCTGCGGGCGTGGAAGAGCTGGGACGCCTCGTCGACCAGGCGCTCCCTCGCATCGCTGGTTCGGCCCATGTGATCAGCCTATCTCAACGCGTTGATCTGGTCGCGGAGCTCCAGGGCCGCCCCGCGGATCGCCGCGGCCTCGCCGGCGAACACGATCGCCCGCGACGAGGATATGAATAGGCCCTGCCTGCGGATGTCGAGGCCGCCGGCGAGCACGCCCTCGAGGTCGCCGCCCTGGCTCCCGATTCCCGGGACGAGGAACGGGATGTCGGGATGGGCGCGCCGGAGGACGGCCATCTCCTCCGGGTACGTCGCGCCGACCACCAGGCAGACGTTGCGGTGCTCGTTCCAGTCGCGCGCCGCGCGCTCGGCGACGTGCTGGTAGAGCGGGCGGCCGTCGACCCGAAGGTCCTGCAGGTCGCGCGCGCCCGGGTTCGAGGTGCGGCACAGGACGATCGCCCCGCGGCCGGGATCGGCGACGAAGGGATGCAGCCCGTCCCCGCCGGTGTACGCGTTCACGGTGACCGCGTCGGCGCCGTAGCGCTCGAACGCCTCGCGCGCGTAGGCCGCCGCGGTGTTGCCGACGTCGCCGCGCTTGGCGTCGAGGATCACGATCACCTGCGGCGCGCGCTGGCGGATGTACTCGATCGTCTTCTCGAGCTCCGGCTCGGCGCCGACCGCGCTGTAGAACGCGATCTGCGGCTTGTAGGCGCAGACCAGGTCGCAGGTCGCGTCGATCACCTCGCGGTTGAACGCGAAGATCGGCTCGTCCGCGCGGGCGAAGCGAGCGGGCAGCCTGGTCGCGTCGGGGTCGAGCCCGACGCAGACGAGGCTGTTCGTGCGGTCCCAGGCCGCCTGCACCCGCTCGCGGAACGGGGTCATTGGCTCATGTGCCAGCCGCCGTTGGGCGACAGAACCTGACCGGTCACGAACTTCGCCTCCTCGCTGGCCAGGTAGACCGCGGCCCAGGCGATGTCGTCGGGGTCGCCGAAGCGGCGCATCGGGGTGCCCGCCGCGATCACCGCGCGCAGCTCGTCGAGCGGCGCCGTCATGTCCGTGTCGATCCAGCCGGGCGCGATCGCGTTCACCCGGATGTTCCGGGTGACGACCTCGCGCGCGAGCGAGCGGGTGAAGCCGAGGATGCCCGCCTTGGCGGCGCAGTAGGCGACCGCGCCGGCGCCGCCGGCCGTGCCCATGATCGAGCCCATGTTGATGATCGCGCCCGACATCTGCGGGTTCATGATCCTGAGTGCCTCGCGCGAGCAGAAGAACGTGCCGTCGAGGTGAACCGCGAGCATGCGGTGCCAGGCATCATCGGTCACCTCGACCGCGGCGTCGAGATGCGTCTGGATCGGCCCGCCGGCGGCGAGCTCGGCCGCCTGCAGGAGCTGCTTGTCGCGGAACTTGGCGCGCAGCGCGGGGTCGTTCTCCATGCCGCTGATGCCCGCGTTGTTGACCAGCACGTCGAGCCGGCCGAAGCGCTTGGCCACCGTCTCGAACATGCGCTTGACCGCCCCCGAGTCCGCGACGCTCGCGGCCATGGCGACGGCGCCGAGCGGCGCGGCAGCCTTCTCGGCCTCGACCGGATCGAGATCGTTGATCACGACGACGCTGGCGCCTTCCTCGATGAAGCGCTTGGCGATCGCGAGCCCGAGCCCGCGAGCCGCGCCGGTGATCAGCGCGACCTTTCCCTGCAGTCGGTTCATTTCTTGTCTCCTCCCGGTGGCCAGGCTTTGAAGGCGGGAAGTCCGTCGGCAAGCTCGACCCAGGGGAGCTTCTCCCCCGCGAAGAAATGGAGCTGCGGCCGCGCGCCACAGTCGTCGTCCATCGCGCCGGCGGGCAGCACGACCTGGTCGTGGAGCACGATCGCCACGTTCCCGCCGCAAGTCGCGCAGAAGCTGCGCCGCACGCCGGGGCTCGACTCGAAGCGGCGGACTTGATCCTCGCCCCCGAGCCAGTGGAACTGCGGGGGGAAGATGTGCAGGTTGCTCGCGAACGCCGCGCCGTGCGCCTTGCGGCACTGCACGCAGTGGCAGTGGTTGAACAGGAACGGCTTGCCGCTGAACTCCCAGCGCACGCCGCCGCACAGGCAGCTGCCGCGGAACGTCGCTTCGCCGTCGGCCATCGGCGGGCATGATCGCACGCTCGCTAGACTGGCGTCATGGATGCGACCTTTCGGATGGCGGGGCCGGACGACCTCGAGACGATCCTGCCGATGGTGCGCGAGTTCTGGGTGATCGAGCGGCTCGTGTTCGTCGAGCCGGAGGTGCGCCGCGCGCTCGCCGGCCTGCTGCGGAGCGCGGACTTCGGGCGGGTGCTGCTGATCGAGCGCGCGGGCGCGCCGATCGGCTACCTCGCTCTCACCCTCGGCTACAGCCTCGAGCACCTCGGCCGCGATGCCTTCGTCGACGAGCTCTTCGTGCGCGAGGAGCACCGCGGCATCGGCATCGGCGACTGCGCGATCGAGCTGGCGGTCGAAGAGTGCCGCCGGCTCGGCGTGCGCGCGCTCCACCTCGAGGTCGACCACGTGAACCCGCGCGCGCGGGCCCTGTACGAGCGAGTCGGCTTCGCCGCCCACGAGCGCGCGCTGATGACGCGGAAGGTGAGCTAGCTCGAGGCGATCTCGACCTTCTCGGCGCCGATGCGGGCGGCGAGCTTCTCGAGCGCGTCCTCGAACGCGCGCTTCCGCGCGCGGGTCGGGCGCACTCCCGGCTCCCACCAGACCGCGTCCACGACGAGCGCGCTGCGGGCGCTGTCCCGGCGGGGGTCGAAGCGGCCGACGAAGCGGTCGCCTTCGAGGATCGGCATCACGTAGTACCCGTACTTGCGCTTGGCGGCCCGGGTGAAGGCCTCGAAGCGGTAGTCGAAGCCGAACAGGCGCGTGAGCCGCTTGCGGTCGCGAACCACCGGATCGAAGGGCGCGAGCAGGCGCAGCTCGTCGGGCGGCGCGGGCGCGCGGCGCGCCCGCTTGTCCCAGTCCGGCAGCGCGACGCCCGGGCCGGGTTTGCTGCCGTCGGACGCGCCGAGCCGGACCCGCACGGCCCGGCCGTCCGACACCGCATGGTGGCACCAGGCGGCGGCTTCGCCGACCGAGATCGCCTGCCAGAAGTGGGCGATCTCGGCCGCGGTGGCGGCGCCGAGCCGCTCGAGCGCCGAGCTGCAGGCCCACTCGACCAGCGCGTCGTGCTCCGGTGTCGGCGCGGCGTGCGCCTCGGGCAGCACGCGCTCGATCAGGTCGTAGACCTTGTCGAAGCCATCGCGGCTGGCGGTCGCGACGACGCCGGTCCACCAAAGGAACTCGAGCGCCGTCTTCTCGGGGGTCCAGTCCCACCAGCCGGTCGCCGGGCGGTCGGGGGCGCGCTCGAAGTCTCGGGCGCGCAGCGGTCCCTCGCGCTCGAGCCGTCGGCGCACGGCGGCGACGATCTTCTCGGCGTCGCGGCCCATGCGTTGCGAGAACCATCGCGACTTCCGCAGCCGCGCTTCGTGGCGCGGGAAACTCCGCTTCCAGTACGGGAACAGGCCGACCGGGATATAGGCCGCGTCGTGTGTGCGGTGCTCGAACAGGCGGCGCTGCGCGAAGGCGAGCCGGTCGAGCAGGGCGGGGCGGTAGCCGTCGAGGCGCGTGCCGAGGATCAGGTGGTGCGCGCGCTCGACCCGCTGGATCGAGTCGAGCTGCACGAAGCCGAGCCGGTCGATGAGCCTGGCCACGCTCGCCGCGGTCGCGCGGCGCGCCGGGTCGTCGAGCAGACCCTGCGCCGAGAGGAACAGGGCCCGGGCGTCCGCAGGCGCGACGATCGGCTCCATCGCGACAGCATACGCGAGCTATCCTCCCGAGCGGCACGAGGAGGCGGCGATGACCGAGCTTCGCATGGGCGTGATCGGCGCGGGAGTCATGGGCAGCGGCATCGCCCAGGCGCTCGCCGTCGCCGGCTACGAGACGGTCTGCTGCGACGTCGCCGAGGCGGCGCTCGAGCGCGCGCGCCGCGACGTGGTGACGGGCCGCTTCGGGGTGGACGGCGCGGTCGCGCGCGGGAAGCTCACCCGCGCGCAGGCCGACGCTGCGCTCGCCCGACTCACCTGGTCGAGCTCGCTCGCGATGGCGGCCGCGGCCGACCTGCTGGTCGAGTGCGTTCCCGAGCGGCTCGAGCTGAAGGTGCGCGTGTTCCGCGAGCTCGACCGGCTGGCGAAGCCGACCGCCATCCTCGCCTCCAACACCTCGGGCTTTCCGATCGCCGCGCTTGCGGCCGCGACCGAGCGGCCCGAGCGCGTGATCGGCTGGCACTGGGCCTCGCCGCCGCCGGTGATGAAGCTGGCCGAGATCGTCGCGACCGAGCAGACCAGCCAGGCGACCATCGACGCGGTCGTCGAGGTCGCCCAGGCCTGCGGCAAGAACCCGGTCGTGGTGAAGGACAACCCGATGGCCTGGGGCTTCGTCGCCAACCGCGTGTACTTCGCGATGCTGCGCGAGGCGCAGCGGGTCGTCGACGAGGGCATCGCGACCCGCGAGCAGGTGAACCAGCTCATGGTCGACGCGTACCGCTGGCCGGTCGGGCCGTTCGCGATGGTGGCCGGCGCGCAGAGCGGCTGGAAGTGAGCGAGCCGTGATCCCGACCCGGACGCTCGAGGGCGAGAAGGTCCAGCTCGCGCCGCGCGTGATCGAGCACGCGGCGCTCCACGCGCGCTGGCTCGCCGACCCGGAGGTGCGTCACTGGCTGCACTCCTCCGAGTCCCGGCCCGAGGAGCTCACCCGCGAGGCGTTCGAGCAGAAGATGCGCAACGTATGGGCGGACCCGGGCGAGATCCGCTTCGCGATCGTGGCCGACGGCCTTCCGATCGGCGACATCGGTCTGCTCGGGATCCACCCCGCCGGCCGCGCCGAGCTCTCGATCGTGATCGGCGAGCGCCCCTACTGGAGCCGCGGCTACGGGGCCGACGCGCTCCGCACGCTGTGCCGCTTCGGCTTCGGCGAGCTCGATCTGCGCCGGATCACGCTGATCGCCGACGCCGACAACGCGCGCGGGATCGCCTGCTACCTGCGCTGCGGCTTTCAGCACGAGGGCGTGCTGCGCGCGCACCGGCTGCGCTACGGCAAGCCGCTCGACATGGTGGCGATGGCCGTGCTGCGCGAGGAGTTCGCCGCGCTCTTCGGCGATGACGAACGGCGCTGAGCCGGACGAGGCGCGCCTCGACGCGGCCCACCGCCGCGAGGCCGAGGGCATCTCGCTCGTGCTCGCCGCGGAGGGCATCCCGCACCGGGTCGCGAACAGCGACGGCCGCTGGTTCGTCGGACTCGACCGCGCCGACCTCGCGCGCGCGCAGACGGCGCTCGAGACGACCGCGCGCGAGAATGCGCCCGAGCCCGAGCCGCTCCCCGAGCCGACTCCCGAGGTCGAGACCCAGGCGGCGTTCTGGGTGGCGCTCGCGCTGGTCGGGTTCTACGCGTGGACGGGGCCCTGGGACTCCGACGCCGTCTGGTTCGAGCGCGGCGCCTCCGACGCGCACCGGATCGGGCTGGGCGAGCTGTGGCGCTGCGTCACCGCGCTCTCGCTGCACTCGGACGTGGCGCACGTCGCCGGCAACGCGTTCTCCTGCGCGGTCTTCGGCACGCTGCTCTTCCGGCGCTACGGGGCGGGAGTCGGCGCCGTGCTCCTGCTCGGATCGGGCGCGCTCGGGAACTGGCTTGCCGCCGAGTGGCATGGCTTTCACTACGCGTCGGTGGGCGCGTCGACGGCGCTGTTCGGCGCGATCGGTGCGCTCGCGGCGACCGAGACGGTGCGCCGCTCGCGGGTCCGCCGCCGGTTCGGCCAGGTGTGGCTGCCGCTCGCGGCCGGGCTCGGACTGCTCGCGATGCTCGGCACGGGGAAGGGCAGCGACCTGACCGCGCACCTCACCGGACTCGGCGCAGGCGCCGCGCTCGGCGCGCTCGCGGCCTGGCTCGCGCCGCGCCCGCTCGGAGCCGCGGCGCAGCTCGCCTCCGGCGCCTTCGCGGTCGCGGCGATGGGCGCGGCCTGGCTGCTCGCGCTTCGCGCGGCCTGAGCGCTCCGGGCTCAGTTCGCGGCGCTGCCCTTCACGGTGACGACCGGCGCGTGCGCGCGGCGGATCACGCGCTCGGCGGTGCTGCCGAGCACCACGTGCGCGAGACCCGTGCGGCCGCGGGTCCCGATCGCGATCAGGTCGGCGTTGGCGCGCTCGGCCGTCTCGAGGATGGCGGGATCGGGGCGCGCGGCGGAGAGGACCGTGTCGACCTGGATCCCCGCGAGCGAGGCCTTCAGCTCGGCGAGCTTCTCGCGGCCCGACTCGGCGAGCGCCTTCTCGACGCTGGCCGCGGCGAGCGCCCCGCTCGCGCTCGCGAGCGAAGCGAGATCGTACGCGTGCACCAGCACGAGCTTGCCGCCGGTGCGGGCGACCAGCGCGCGTGCCCAGGCGACCGCCGCGTCCGCGTCGCGCGAGAAGTCGGTCGGCACCAGCACGCAGCGATAGCTCGAAGGCGCGGGTGAGTCGGCATGTGCGGTCAGCACCGGCGCGGGCGCATGCCGCGCGACCCGCTCGGCGATGCTGCCGAACAACACGTGTGCGAGCCCCGTGTGTCCGCGCGTCCCGAGCGCCAGCAGATCCGCGCCCAGCTCGGATGCGCGCGCGCAGATGGCGCCGGACGGCTCCTCGGTCGAGAACGTGCTTCCCACGCGGAGATCGCGCGCGCGCAGCGTGCCGGCGAGCGCGTCGAGCTTCTGGGAAGCCTCGCGGCGCGCGTCGTCGACCACGCCAGGCACCATGGCGAGCGCGATCGCCGCCAGCGTCTGGGGCGGGACGTACGCCGAGGTGAACAGCTCGAGCTCGGCGCCGAAGAGCTTGGCCAGCTCGAGCGCGTGCACCATTGCGCGGTCGGCGTGAGGCGAGAAGTCCGTCGCGACCAGAATCCGCTTCACTTGCCCTTCTTTGCGCTGCCGCGTCCCTGCACGACCAGCGCCCGCAGCTCGCGCAGACGCGCCTCCACGTCGGGCGGGACCTCGATGCCCTCGGAGCCGCCGAACGCCTCGAAAGTGTACTCCTCGAGCAGGGCGTAGGCGGTCTCCGCGAACGGACCGCTCGGGTCGATCCGGATCGACGTCTCGAGGTCCTGCTCAGTCTCCGACACCCAGGCCGAGCGCTCGATGCGGGCGGCGATCGCGCCGAGCAGGAAGTACGCCTCGGCCAGCTCGGCCTTCGGCGGCTTGGTCCCTACGAAGCGCATGAGCTCGCTCGATGCGGACAGGTCGTAGACGAGGCCCACCCGGTCGGCCGGGAACACGGACAGCTTGCGGCCGCGCTCGAGCAGCCCGCGCGCGTGCGCGAGCGTCGGGGTCGAGACCTTCTTCGGCCCGAGCTCGGCGAGCTGGACGAGCCAGCTGCGCAGGTCGAGGGAGAGGTAGAGCGGCACGTCGGTGCGTGCGGCGAACTTCGTGAGAGCGGCGTGCGCGCGCGCCAGGTCGCCCTGCACGCGCACGCTCACGACCAGATAGGTGAGCAGCTCGCCGTCCATGTCGAGGTCGACGGGCGGGATCGCCGGGTCCGCCATGCGGCTCTCGCAGAGCGAGAGGGCGGCGTCGAACTGACGGGTCGCGACCAGGAGCCGCACCCGCTCGACCGGTTCGAGCTGCTGCAGCTCGGGCATGTCGGTGAGCTTCTTCGCCAGCGGGAAGTCCTGCGCCTTGGGCAGCCGCGAGTGGCAGGCGACACAGTTCGAGGTCAGCTGCGAGATGGCGAACTGCGCCTCCGGATAGTGGTGGCGCGCGAAGTGCCGCTGCGCGTCGTCGATGTCGCGCGCGAGCGACTGCGAGATCGCGCCGAAGCCGGCGTCGCGCCTGCCGGTATGCGTCTCGACGTCGTGCGACTGGGCGGCGAGAGTCTTCAGCGCGCCCTCGATCTTCGCGCGCTCGGCGGTGCTCGCGAACTTCTCGTCGTCCAGCGAGAGCGGCAGCACCACCGCGAGCGCGTCGAACACCTTGTGCATCGTCTCGCGCAGCTGGGCAGCCTCGGCAGGGCTCGGCTCCGCCGCACGGGTCGAGCCCGACACGTTCATCAGTACGATCAGCACGACGGCCGCGCACGCGCGAGTGCTTCGCATGGTTCCCCCCTTCATCGGAGCGCTCACCGTAGCACCGCTGCGTGCTCGCGCACGTTGACAGAGCGCCTCAGGGCGGTGTGTCAGTGCGCCTCGAAGCCAGTCACCGCCAGCGACGACAGCTCGACTGTCGCCACGACCGGCAGGTGGTCCGAGGCGCGCCGCGCGGCGGCCGTCCGGTGCGAGCGCACGCGCGCGACCCGCGCGCCGCGCGCGTACACGCGGTCCAGCGCCAGCACCGGGCGCGCCGCGGGCCAGGTCGGCGGCCAGGCCGTGTTGTGGTGGAGCTGGGTCAGCTCGTCCTCGAGCCGGCGCGTCGCCGGACAGCGACGCCACGCGTTCATGTCGCCGAGCAGCACCGTTGGACCCTGCAGCTGCGGGTGGTCGAGCAGCTCGTGGACCTGCCGCTGGCGCGTGCGGTCGACCAGCGCCAGGTGGGTGGCGACGACCGAGACGCGGCTCTCGTCGCGCGCGAACTGGGCCGCGATCGCCGAGCGCTGCTCGAGGCGCGAGAACGACAGGTCGAGCGCGAAGACCGACGTGAGCGGCCAGCGCGAGAGGATCGCGTTGCCGAGCTCGCCCTTGCGGTGGACCCGGGTCGAGACGAAGGCCAGGTACAGGCCCAGGTCGTTGGCGAGCTGCGGCAGCGGGTCGGGCTCCTCGAACGGCCGCAGCACCTCCTGCAGCGCGATGACGTCGGCCTGGAGCTCGGCAATCACGTCGGCGGCGAGCTCGGGCACCCACCTGTTGCCGGCGCCCGGACCGGCGAAGCGGTGCACGTTGTAGGTGGCGACCTCGAGCACGCCGTCGGGGCCGGCCTCCTGCTGGGGCTCGCTCGGCGCGAGCACCGCCGCCAGGTACGGCATACGCTCGGCCAGCCGCGTGCGCCGCTCGGCGAGCGGATCGCTCACGCGGATCTCGAATCCGCCCAGAAGCCCCACGGGTTTCTTCATCGTCCGACGGGGAACGATAGTGGACGCCCCCCAGGCCTCGCGACAAGAGGGCCGAGCCGTCATATTCCGGTCCTGCTTGTGGAGGGCCGGATGACGACGGATCTGGAAAAGCGCGGGCGCGCGCTGGAAGACGCGTTCTTCAACAAGAAGGACGAGGAGCTGCTCGCAAAGCTGCGCGCGCAGGAAGAGGCGAAGCGCAAGCAGGGCCAGCTGGCGGACGCCACCGGCATCCGCGACTCGGCGGTGCTGGCCGAGCTGGTGGCCAACGGAATCGAGCCCGACCGGCTGACCGCGCTGGTGATCGTGCCGATCGTGCTGATGGCCTGGCGCAAAGGCAAGGTCGAGCCCGCGGAGAAGAACGCGATCCTGCGCGCCGCCGAGCAGCGCGGCGTCGTGCCCGGGTCGCCCGAGTGGGCGCTCGTCGAGTTCTGGCTCGAGCGCCGGCCCCGCAAGGAGCTGCGCTCGGCCTGGGAAGCCTACGTCGCCGCGGTGCGCGAGAAGCTGCCCCCCGCCGCGTTCGCGAAGCTGCGCGACGACATCGTCACGCGCGCGCGCGAGGTCGCCCGCGCGGCGGGTGGCTTCCTGGGCATCGCGAGCGTGTCGGCCGACGAGCGCCAGGTCATTGCGGAGCTGGAGAAGGCGCTGAAGTGATCAAGGGCGTCCAGGAGCGGGTCTGGGCCTTCGATCTCGAATGGGTCCCGGATCCGCTCGCCGGGCGGCTCTTGCGCGGAGTCCCCGACTCCGCCTCCGACCTCGAGTCGCTGCAGGCGCTGTGGGCGGCGGGCGGTGCCACCGAGGACGACCCGACCCCGTTCCTGAAGACCGTCCTTTGCCGGATCGTCTCAGTCGCCGTGGTCGAGCGCCGCGAGCGCGGCCCGCAGGAGCCGCCGCTCCTGAACCTGATGTCGCTGCCGCGCGACCCGACCAGCGAGGCCGAGCGCGGCGAGGCGAGCGTCGTGGGCACGTTCCTCGAGGCGCTCGGCAAGCACCGGCCGCAGCTGGTCGGCTTCAACTCGCAGGACTCCGACCTCAAGATCCTGATCCAGCGCGCGATCGTGCTGGGCCTGCAGGCGGCCGGCTTCGCGCGCCGGCCCGACAAGCCGTGGGAGGGCGTCGACTACTTCGCGCGCAACAGCGAGTTCAACATCGACCTCAAGCAGATCGTCGGCGGCTGGGGCAAGTCGGTGCCCTCGCTGCACGAGATCGCGGTGCAGTCGGGGATCCCCGGCAAGCTCGACGTGGACGGCAACGACGTCGCGGGGCTCTGGCTCGCCGGCCGCCACGCCGAGATCGTCGCGTACAACGAGATGGACGCGCTCACCACGTACCTGGTCTGGCTGCGGCTCGCGCATTTCGCGGGCCACGTGACGCGCGACGAGTATGCGGGCGAGCAGGCGCTCGTGCGGGACCTCATCGAGCGCGAGATCGCCGGCGGCAAGCCGCACCTCAGGCGCTACCTCGAGGAGTGGGACCGGCTCACCGCGCGGGTCGCCAAGCGCTGATGCGCGCGGCGCCGTGGGCGCTGGACGCTCCGCTCTGTCGCGCCTGCGGTATGCTTGGTCTCGATGTCGGAGTTGCGACAAGTCGGCGGCACGGACGACGCCGCCGTGCGAATCCGCGCGCTGGCCTACAACTACCCACCGGGCGCGAAACTGCCGGTGCACTACCACGACTGGGCGCAGCTCATCTACGCCTCGAGCGGGGTCATGAGCGTGCATACCGAGGCCGGCGCCTGGGTCGTGCCTGCGCAGCGCGCGGTCTGGGTTCCCGCCGAGATGCGCCACCGGATCGACATGTCGGGCCCGGTCGCGATGCGCACGTTGTACCTGTCCCCGGCCCTCGCGCCGTTCGGACCGAAGGAGTGCGCGGTGCTGAACGTTGCGCCGCTCCTGCGCGAGCTGATCCTCCACGCGGTCGAGCGCGCGCCTCTCCACGCGGACCGCCCGCAGGAGGCGCGGATCATCGACATGATCCTCGACCAGCTCGAAGCGCTCCCCGCCGCGCCGCTGGCCGTGCCCGCGCCGCGCGATCCGCGCGCGCAGCGCGCCGCCGAGTGGCTGCGCCACAACCCTGCCGACGGCGCGAGCCTCGAGCGGATCGCGCGGCGCGCGGGCGCGAGCAAACGCACGCTCGAGCGCTTGTTCCAGCGCGAGACCGGCATGAGCTTCGGCGCCTGGCGCCAGCAAGTCCGGCTGATGCAGGCGCTGGAGCTCCTGGCTGCGGGCGAGCCCGTCACCAGCGTCGCGCTCGCGGTCGGCTACGAGAGCACGAGCGCCTTCATCGCGCGCTTCCGCGAGGTGCTCGGCACGACCCCCGGCCGCTACTACAACGCCTGACTCCGGATCCTCTCGATCCAGTCCATGATCAACGCGACGGCGGAGCGCGAGGCCGCCCTCGCGCGGAGCCCGCAAGCGCAGCGAAGCGGAGCGCGCAGCGAGCCGCAGGCGAGCGAAGTTAGTCAGACGGAGCGTCTCGCCGGGCGCGGCAAGTCAGCCGCCGAAGCGCGCGCGCAGATCGGCTGCAGTGGTGCCGCCGGCGTCGGCGAGCGTCTGCAGCCAGAGCGGGTCGGCCACGTCGGCGGGGCCGAGCCGGATCATGTACTTGCGCGCGACCTCGTAGGTCTCGGAGCGCACGTCGACCAGTCGCACGCGCGTGCGGCCGGTCCTCGGATCCATGAGCTCGCTGAACGGCATCGCGACGATCTGATCGTTCTGGCGCGTGATCATGCAGTTGGAGCCGCCCTCGAGAATCGTGCGCGCCGCGCCGTAACCGAGGTCGCGCGTGTACTCGGCGTCGAACGGGATCGGGTGCGCGCAGCGCAGCTCGTAGCCGATGTCCTTGGCGACGAGCTTCACGGCGATGCCGCGCCGCGCGAACCGCGCCTTCAGCTCGTTCTTCAGCACGTTGCCGAGCGGCAGCTCCGACAGGCGGACGTGGCCGTGGTCGTCCCGCTCCGCGTTCTCGATGCCGGCGAGGTCGGCCGGGTCGAGCAGCTCCGCGATTCCCTCGGCGAGCACGACGGTCCCGTTCTCGTCGCCGGTCGCGCGCCGCTTGATGATCGAGCCCTCGATCACGTCGGCGAGCCGAGCCAGGCGCAGCTTCTCGCCGGCGAACTCCTCGGGAATCAGGGTGAGCGTGGCGCCCGCGGCCTTGCCGATGCCCAGCGCCAGGTGTCCGGCCTTTCGGCCCATCGCGACCAGCAGGTACCAGCGGCTGGTGGCGCGCGCGTCCTCCATGATCGTCTCGACCAGTGACACGCCGACGTGTCGCGCCGTCTCGAAGCCGAACGTGACGATCCCGCCCGGCAGCGGCAGGTCGTTGTCGATCGTCTTGGGCACGTGCACGACCGACAGCGCGCCGCCGGCCTCGGCGGCGACCCGGCTGGCCGAGAACGCGGTGTCGTCGCCGCCGATCGTGACGAGCCAGCGCACCCGCAGCTCCCGCAGCGCGCGCACCACGTTCGCCAGCTTCGCGGCGTCCTTGGTCGGGTTGGTGCGCGAGGTGCGCAGGATCGAGCCGCCCCGGAAGTGCAGCCGCGAGACGTCGCGGATCTCGAGCGGCAGCACGTGGGACGTGTCGCCGCGCGACAGCCACTCGAAGCCGTCGAGCACGCCGATCACCCGCGCGCCGCGGTTGCGCGCCTCGATCGTCGCCGCCGAGATGACGCCGTTGATGCCGGGAGCCGGTCCGCCGCCCACCAACAGCGCGAGCGCCGGGCTCGACTCTTCCCCCTGACCCATCGCAGACGCCATCGCCGGGACCGTGCCGCACCGCGTCGAAGCGCACAAGCCGCCGCCGCGAGCTTAGAATCGGGGCGAGGGCGGTGCGGCATGAACGAGCTCGAACGCAAGCGGGCGGCGAACCTGTGGGAGCCCTTCGCGCGCAAGTTCCCGCCGGTGGCGAAGGCCTGTCAGTTCGCCGCGAGCCCCGCCCTCGAATTCGGCGAGATCGGCGGGCTCGACGACGCCAAGGACGAGATCCTGACCTACGCTTGCGCGGCGACCGAGCCCGAGATCTACAGCCGCTGGGGCACGGTCGCGCCGTCCGGGCTGCTCTTGATCGGGCCCGACGGGTCGGGGAAGTCGCTGCTCGCTGCTGCGCTCGCCACCCGCACCGAGACGCCGTTCCTGAAGATCCGTGTCGCGCGCCTCGCGCTGCAGCTGGTGCACGCCGGCGGAAAGGCCGGTGACCTGCTGCAGGGCTGGAACGAGACGCTGGCCGAGATCAAACACGTCACGGTGTACTTCGACGAGCTCGACTTCGCGCACGACCCGTCGCTGGGCGCGCCGCGCATGGATCTGCCGACGAGCCAGCTCTCCGACTTCCTGCTCGAGCTGATCGACACGACCATGGGCGTCACCGAGGCGCTCACGCTGGGCGGGACGAGCCGGCCCGACACGCTGTCGCCGATCTACTTCCAGCCCGGCCGCTTCGAGCGGGTCGTGTCGGTGAATCCGTTCGTGCCCGGCGACGTGATCGCGGCGCTCGAGATCCAGGCCGCCGCGGCCGAGAAGCGCGCCGGCCGGCGCCTGTTCGAGAAGGTCGACTGGCCGCGCGCGATCGACCAGAACCGCGAGGCGTCGATCGGCGCCTGGGTCCAGCTCCTGCACGCTGTGCTGCGGCGCAAGGCGCGCTGCGACGCCGCCGACGACAAGCCGGGCCTGGTCACCACCGAGGACGTGCTGGCCGAGGTCGATCGCACCAAGCGCGCGACCGTGCGGCTGCCGACGACCAGCGGCCGCTACTTGTGAGCGCGAGCGGCTCCGGACGGGGCCCGATTCGGGCCCCGTCCGCCGGGCTGCGCCGACCCGTCGCTTGGGTGAGGGGGCGCTGCAGATCCACGCAGCCCGGAAACGAGCTCACGGCGAGCGCGCCTTGAGATTCCGCTCGGCGAACTCCCAGTTCAGCAGGTTGTCGATCACGCCGGCGACGTACTCCGAACGCCGATTACGTCGATCGAGGTAGTAGGCGTGCTCCCAGACGTCGATCGCGAGAAGCGGAAAGAGCCCTTCCCGGAGCGGGTTGTCGGCGTTGCTCGACTCGATCACGCGCAGGCGGCCGCTGCCGTCGGCGACCAGCCACGCGTACCCGGAGCCGAACACACCGTTCGCCGCGGCGGCGAGCTGCCAGCGCAATGCGCCGATGCTGCGGAAGCTCCGCTCGATCGCGGATGCGAGCGCGGCGCCTGGCTCCTTAACACCATCTGGTGTCAGGCTGTTCCAGTAGAAGGTGTGATTCCAGACCTGGGCGGCGTTGTGCAGCACCTCGCCGCTCGAGCTCCGGATCAGATCCTCGAGCGGCGCGCTCGCGTCGCGCGTGCCCGCGGTGAGCTCCTCGAGCTTCTCGAGGTAGCCGCGGTGATGCCGCTCGTAGTGCACGTCGACGGTGAGCCCGCTCACGTAGGGCTCGAGCCCGTTCTTCGGATACGGAAGTGGGGGGAGCTCGCGTGGCATTGCACTCCGAGAGTGCAACGCTTGTGCCCGCGCGGGAGGAGCGCCTAGCCCCTCGCGGCGGCCGCGGCGGAGTACACGCCCAGCCGTGTGTACAAAGTCTTGAGGCTGATTCCCAAAATCTCCGCGGCTTGCTTCTTGTCGCCGCCGAGCTGGTCGAGCGTGGCGAGGATCAGCCGGCGCTCCACCTCGGAGATCGACGCGCCGACCTCGACGCGCAGCACCGAGCTAGAGCCCGGGGCGGCGGGCGTCGACGCGGGATCGAGGGCGGGCAGATCCTCGGGTCCGATCGCGCGATCGGCCAGGATCGCCGCGCGCTCCACCGCGTTGCGCAGCTCGCGCACGTTGCCCGGCCAGCCGAGCTCGACCAGGCGCTGGTGCGCCGCGTCCGAGAAGCGCTTGTCGCTGTTCTCGCGGCGATTCACTTCGGCGAGGAAGTGCTCGGCGAGCAGGATCACGTCCATGCCGCGCTCGCGCAGGGGCGGGAGGTCGATGGGGAACACGTTCAGCCGGTACAGGAGGTCTTCCCGCAGCGTGCCCTCGTCGACGGCCTGCTTGGGGTCGCGGTTCGAGGCCGCGATCACGCGCACGTCGACGGGGATGTTCGCGGTGGATCCGACCCGGTTCAGCGAGCGCGTCTCGAGCACGCGCAGGAGCTTCACCTGCAGCTCGATCGGCATCTCGGTGATCTCGTCGAGAAACACCGTTCCGCCGCTCGCCTGCTCGAACAGCCCGATGTGACGCCGTTCGGCGCCGGTGAAGCTGCCCCGCTCGTGGCCGAACAGCTCGCTCTCGATCAAGGTGGGCGTGACCGCGCCGCAGTTCACGGCGACCAGCGGCGCCTCCCGGCGGCGCGAGAGCTCGTGCACCGTATGGGCGACGAGCTCCTTGCCGGTCCCGCTCTGTCCCGTCACGAACACGGTCGCCTCGGTGGGCGCCACGCGCGAGACCAGGTCGTAGACCTCCTGCATTGCCTTCGAGCGCCCGATCAGCGGCCCGAAACGTCCCAGCTCTCGCAGGTCCTCGCGCAGCGCGTCGACCTCGCGGCGCAGCGCCGCCTGTCGCCGCACGTGCCCGAGCATCGTCTGCAGCCGGCGCCGATCGACGGGCTTGGTCAGGTAGTCGAGCGCGCCCTTCTTCAGCGCCTCCACCGCGGTGTCGACGCTGCCCTGTCCGGTGACCACCACGAACGCGGTGCCCTGGCCGACCGCCTCGTCGCGCGCGAGCTCCAGACCCTCGCCGTCGGGCAGTGCGAGATCGATCAGCACCACGTCGGGGTAGCTGGAGGCGAGCAGCTCGCGGCCCTGGCCGAGGGAGCCCGCCTGATGAACCGCAAAGCCCTCGTGCTCGACGAGCTTCGCCATGCTCTCGCAGAACTCGGGGTCATCGTCGATGACCAGCGCACTGAGCGAATCCATCAGCACCTCTCTTCTCGTGGATTGGGAGTCGGAATGCGGTTGAACTGCGTCCAGTAGCGCGCCGCGGCGGCGAGCTCGGCGCCCGGAGCGGCGCCCTCGGGCCGCTTGACGAGGTAGCTGTTCGCACCGAGCTCGTACGAGCGGCGAATGTCTTCCGGAGCGTTGGACGAGGACACGACCACGATCGGGATGTCGCGCGTCGCGGGCAGCTCGCGCAGCGCGCGCAGCAGCTCGAAGCCGTCGATGCGCGGCATGTGCAGATCGACGAAGATCACCTGCGGGCGCAGCCGGCCTTCGCCGTCACCGCTGTGGTCCAGCACTTCGAGTGCCTCGAGACCGTCGGATGCCACCAGGATCTCGGCATCGATCTCGGCCTGGCGCAGCGCGCGAAGTGCGACCGCGATCTCGTCCAGATCGTCGTCGACCCAGAGCAGCACCGGACTCACGCCTCTACCCCACAGCGAGCCGGGAGCTCCAGGAAAAAGCGCGCGCCGGCGTCGGACTCCGACTCCGCCCAGACCCGTCCGCCGTGGCGCTCCACGACACGGCGCACGACGGCGAGACCCGCGCCCGCGCCAGGGTAGGTCGCGCGCGGATGCAGCCGCTCGAACAGCTTGAACAGCTTCGCGCCGTGGCGCGGATCGAAGCCGATGCCCGCGTCGCTCACGCACAGCACCACGTGGTCTGCGTCGCTCGCCCAGGCGTTGAGCGCGACGGTGGCCTTCTCGCGCACCGCGGAGAACTTGATCGCGTTCGCGAAGAGCTCTTCGAGGGCGATGCCCAGGAGCTCGCGGTCGGCCTCGAAGATCGGAGGTTCGCCCACCGTGAGGTCGGCCCGCAGCTCCGGGCCGCGTACACTTGCGAAGGCTGTGCGCGCGAGCGCTTCGAGATCGACGGCGTCGGGCCGGAGCTCGCCGCGCTCGACCCCCGCCAGGCGGTTCAGCACGTCCAGGACCGCGACCGCCGAGTCAGCGCTGCGCCGGATGCGCGCGATGACGCCGCGCGCCGCAGGGTCGAGCTCCGAGCCGTGGTCGACCTCCAGGATCGCGGCGAAGTTCAGGATCGAGCCGAGCGGCGAGCGCAGCTCGTGCGAGAGAGCGCGGTAGAGGTCGGCGAGCTCAGCGCGCGCCTCCTCGGCACCGGCATCCGTTGGGCGGGTCATCGTTCGCCCCTTCTCGTGCTCGATTCTACAAACATCCGCGCGCCAATGACCGGATGGCCATGGAAGCGCAGCGGGGAGGCCCTGAATGTGACTTTGAGCACACGGACCGATTCCTGAGCACTATCCGTGCCATCTGGAGCTTCCAGCAGGCAGCTTTGCTGCGCCGGGCACCACTAGGAAGAGACACGCTGCGCGGTGCCCAGCGGCACCGCGCAGCGCCTCCTCTCGGGCGCGCAGTCGGCCACCGTGTACCGTGCCGGCCCGTCGGCCGCGCGCTAGCGCCGCGAGGAGATCCCTGGCTCGGTCAGTGGAGTATCCCTTCCTTCGAGTCAGGAGCCCGGATCGACCAGCGACCCCGGATCGACGCGATCGCGGCAGACGTCGCGGAGAGCTGGATCGCCAGCACCGCGAGAACCGCGCCGCCATCGCCGAGGCGCGCGCGCAGCTCGAAGCCGACGAATGCGAGGAAGGCGCACCAGAAGATCGCCGCGGTGACGCTGGCCGCGCAGGCCGCGGCGACACCGGTCAGCGTCGGGCGCGCCGCGCGCTCGACGGGAGGGCGGCGTGAGTCGCGCGCGAGGACGTTTGCGTCCTTGCCCCCCTCGATCACGCGGAGTCGCGGCCGCGCGCGACCGCTTGTGACCTGCGCCACAGTTCCCTCGACGTCGCCGGGGATGGATCCGGGCAAGAACGGTGTGCCTTCGAGCATGCCGCCATGATCAGCAAACGGCGTGCCCGCCAGGTTCGGCGCGCGGGGCGCAGGCAAGCGCCCGCGGCGCGATTTTCTACAAAGCGAGCCGGAGCGCTCTCAGTCCTCGGACTCTTCTGACTCGTCCTCGCCGTCGTCGCCGGTCCCGTGTTTCGGCGCGACGGGCTTCTGAGTCGTCTTCTCGTATTCCTTGTCGGCGCGGCGCTGCAGCTCCGACTTCACCTCGGGATCGTTCTCGGCCTCGGGGTCCACGCCGAGCTGCTTGCGCGCCTCGGCGCGCGCGGCCGCATGGCGCGCGCGCTTGTTCGCGCGCTTTTCGAACTGCTCGCACTTCGGGTCGCCGCCGTCTGGATCGGGCGTGCAGTGCCACTCGAAGCCGGGCGCCGGCTCGCCGAGGCCCTTCTTCTTCTTGGGCTCGTCGTCGTCGGCGGGCGGGGTCGCCTGCGCGGCCTCGGGATCGGGCTCGGCGGCCTTCGGCGGAGGCGCGTACTGCGGTTTGTGGCCCGGCTTCATCGGGGCGGGCGCGGTCGGATCGACGACCTCCGCCTCGGGCGCCGCGGGCGCATCGGGCGGGGGCAGGACGGTCAGGTTCGAGTGCGGGCGCTGCGCGTCCTGCAGCGCCTTCGCGCGGTATTTCGCGGGAACCTCGGCGGGCTCGGCGGCGGCGTGCACCACGCCGTGCTCGTCGGTCCACACGTACGTCTGTGCGGACGCGCTGCGCGCGACTGCGAGCAGAGTCAGAAGGCCGAGACACACCGACAGCGGAGCAAGGCGGCGAGCCATGTTCATGGCCGCCGTATCGGTGCCGCGGGGGCGCCGCTTGATGACAGGGGCGACTGCGCTACGCCGGGTTCGCCGCCACGCATGCCTGCGCGATGCCGGGTCCCAGCGACTGGAGCCGGCGCCGGAGCACCGCGACGTCGACGACGTCGCAGGCGGCGCTGCCCGTCTCTATGCGGCACTTGGCGGCGGCCGGCCAGAGCGTGAGGCAGTCCTCGCTGCCGACGAGCTGCCCGGACGTCTGGCTGCCATTGTCTCGGCAGTCGTTCGCGGTGACCGTGTTCAGCGCCTGCGTGCACGCGGCCTTCGGCAGGGTCGCGTCGATCGTGCCGGCCACGGCCGACTTCGGTACCGGCCGCGCCCAGCGCAGCGCGCCCACCGGCGGCTCGGCATACGGGACGCCGAGGAACTTCGTGACACCGGCCGACGTCACCCCCTGGACCGTCCCGGAGGTCGTGACCACGGTCTGGGCGGAGCTCACTGCCGGTAGCAGCGCGAGTGCAGCGGCAAACAGGACCCGGAAGCGGAGAGGCGAGGGCAGGGGGCACATCGGGCGATGGTACGATGCAGCGGCAAATGCGGTCTAGAATTCGCGCTTCTGGTTGCTGCATCGCGGCGTGGATCGCACTCGCGTGCGCGGGATCACCGTCGGCGCCGGCGCCGAAGCCGACAACCCAGCCGCAGCCCGCAGTGCCAGCTCCCGAGCCCGCGCACGAGAAGACGGCCGCCGACCCGGCCCTGCAGCGCGACGTCACCCACCTGATCGACCAGTGCGAGCAGAAGCTCGGGGCGTCGGGCCGCGTGGCCGACACCCGCTTCGAGCTGGTCGAGGAGGACAAGACGGTCGTCGAGTCGTGGCTCGTCTCGCGCGGCGCCGTCGAGGTCGTCTACCTCGTGAAGCTCACCCCCGGCCCCGAGGGCACCGAGATCGCGGTCCAGTGTCCGCCGAAGCCGCGCGTGAAATGAGCCGATACTCCGGTTAACTTCGCGATCGTCGTGAAGAAAGGGGGGATTGAGATGCGCCACCACGTTCTCGCCGCGCTGGGCGCGGCTCTGCTCGTCACCGCTCCGTTCGCCGCTCGCGCCGAGGGCGGCGCGGGCCCAGACTTCAAGGAGAAGTGCCAGAAGGCCGCGGCCAAGGAGCTCGGGCTGACCAAGAAGGACATCAAGGTCATCGGCAAGCACAAGAACGCCGACGGCTACATGCTGGTCGACTTCCACGTCTCGGACGGCCGCCACGGCGCGTGCCGGCACGAGGGCAACGGGAAGGTCTACGACGTGAAGGTCGAGGGCACGGCGACGAAGCCCCCCGCCTCGGCCGCGAAGAAGAAGTGACCGCGCGCACTCTCGCGGTGACCGGCGTCGTCGGGCTGGCCCTCTGGCTCGGAGCTTCGGCGGCGCGCGCCCAGGGCGGCCCGCCGGACTTCGTGGGCAACTGCCAGAAGGCGGCGGGCGCGAAGGCGAACGTCGACCCGGCCACCGTGAAGGTGCGAGGCAAGGGCAAGGGCCAGGACGGGCGGATCAACGTCGATTTCGTCCTGGCCGACGGCCGGGTCGGCGTCTGCCGCGCCAAGCCGGACGCGTCGATCGACGAAGTGAAGCTCGAAGGCGCCAAGTAGCGCGCAGATTCCGCGCAACGAAACCAGACCCCGCGCAACCCTATCTGTGAGGGGTCATGGGCGCACACGAATTCCACAGCGGCGAGATCGGCGTCCAGACGCGGGTCGGAGTCGCGAGCACGGGCGCGCGCGTCGCGCGCGGCATCGGCGACCACCTCTCGGAACGCGCGCTCGACTTCCTGAATGAGCAGGGCCTCGCGATCGTCGCAGGGACGGACGCGCGGGGGGCCCTGTGGGCTTCCGCGCTGCGCGGCGCGCCGGGCTTTCTGCGCGGGCTCGGCGGAGGCGCGCTCGAGATCGCCGCCGGCTTCCCTCCGGGCGATCCACTCGAGCACGTCTTCGCCTTGCCCGCGCCTGTCGGCGTTCTCGCGATCGACCTCGAGGAGCGCAAGCGACTGCGCGTGAACGGAACCGGCTCGCGCCGCGCCGACGGCAGAGCGCTGCGCGTCGCTCCGTCGGAAGTGTTCTTCAACTGTCCGAAGTACATCCACCCGCGCGCGCTGCCGCCAGCGCCGGGGGACGTGGTCCGCGCGGGCGAGGCGCTCGAGCCGGCGCAGCGCGACTGGATCGCAGGCGCGGACACGTTCTTCATCGCCACGGCGCACGCGGAGCGCGGGGCCGACGCGTCGCACCGCGGCGGCGAGCGGGGCTTCGTGCGCGTGCTGGACGCGCGGACGTTGGAGTGGCCCGACTACGAAGGCAACGCCATGTTCCAGACGCTCGGCAACCTGGCGGTCGACCCGCGCGCGGGTCTCCTGTTCTTGGATTTCGCGAGCGGCGCGACGCTCCAGCTCTCCGGCCGCGCGCAGATCGTCTGGGAGCCCGAGCGGGCGGTGCGCTTCGCGGTCGAGCGCTGGGTCGAGCGACCGGCCCGCGCTCCGGCCTGATATCTTCCGCGCCCGTGCGCATCAACCGCTTCTTCACCGACCACGGCGTCTGCTCCCGGCGCGAGGCCGACAAGCTCGTCGCCGCCGGGCGGGTCCGCATCAACGGACGCCCGGCGGTGCACGGCGACTCGGTCGAGGAGGGCGACCGGGTCGAGCTGGACGGCAAGCGCGTGCGCACGCCCAAGAAGAGCGCGGTGGTGATCGCCTATCACAAGCCGCCCGGGATCGAGTGCACGTCCGACCCGCGCGTGGCGGAGAACATCATCGCGGCGGTGAACTACCCGCAGCGCATCTTCCACGTGGGCCGGCTCGACAAGTTCTCCGAGGGCCTGATCCTGCTCACCAACCGCGGCGAGCTGGTGAACGCGATCCTGCGCGCGGGTCACGGCCACGAGAAGGAGTACGTGGTCGAGGTCGACCGTCCCATCCCGGACAGGGGCCTGGCGCGAATGCGCGCCGGGATTCCGCTCGACGGGCGCAAGACGCTGCCGTGCGCGGCGCAGCGGCTGGCGCCGCGCGTGTTCCGGCTCGTGCTGACGGAGGGCCGCAACCGGCAGATCCGGCGCATGTGCGAGGCGCTCGAGCTTGGCGTGAAGAAGCTGGTGCGCGTGCGCGTGATGAACATCGAGCTCGGCGACCTGCGCCAGGGCCGCTGGCGGAAGCTCCGCGCCGAGGAGCTGCGCGAGCTGGAGGCCCGCATCGCCGCCGCGTCGGCAGCAGGTGGAAGCGCGCTACACACCTCGGAGTCGGAGGCCGCCGAGCGCGGCGACGACGTCTGACCCGCGGCCCCTGGCGGGGTTCGCCCGCCCGGCTGCGCGCGGGCTGCGCGCTCGCGATCACCGGGCACGGAGGCTGCAGAGGTTCCCGGCCACGGAGGATCGTATGTCCGACGAAGCCCGAACGTTCTCTCTCGCCCGTCTGCTGTCCGCCGACCTCGGCGTCGACCTCGGCACGGAGACGGCGCGTGTCACGAGCCGCAAGACCGGCGAAGTGTTCTCGGCGCCCGCCGTGGTCGCCCGCCATCGCCGCAGCGGCGAGATCTGGGGCGTCGGCCGCCCGGCCGCCGATCTGATCGCGCGCATGCCGGAGGCGATCGAGGAAGTGCGCCCGCTCCGCGACGGCGCGATCGCCGACTACGACGCCGCGGTGATCCTGCTCCGCGCGCTGCTCCAGCACGCGCGCAACCGCGTAGCCCCCCTGCGCCCGCGGGTGGTGCTGTCGGTGCCGTGCGAGCTGACCCAGGTCGAGCGGCGCGCGCTGATCTCGGCCGCGCGCGGCGCGGGTGCCCGCGAGGTCTACCTGCTGGCCGCGCCGATGGCGGCCGCGCTGGGCGCCGGCGTGGCCGCGTCCACGCGCGGCGGCAAGCTCGTGATCGACATCGGCGCCGGCACGACCGACGTCGCCGTCGTGACCCTCTCCGGTGTCGTGCACGCGCGCACCATGCGCATGGGCGGCACCCGGCTCGACGAAGCGGTGCGCGCCTGGCTGAAGCGCAAGCTCGACGTCGAGGTCGGCCTCGCTCAGGCGCGCGCGCTCAAGGAACAGCTCGGCTCGGCCTTCGGCCGTCAGGATCTCCGCGACGTGACGATCGACGCGCGCGACCGGGTGACCGGCGCGCTGCGCGTGGTGCGGGTGCGCGCCGAAGAGCTGCGCGAGGCGCTCGCGCCCGCGGTGGCCCAGCTCGTGGACGCCGTGCGGATCGTGATCGAGGACGCCCCGCCGGAGCTGGCCGCGGACATCGCCCAGAACGGCATCGTGCTGGCGGGCGGCGGCGCCCGGCTCGACGGCCTCGCCGAGCTCCTGATGCGCGAGCTGCGCCTCCCCGTCGCCGTTGCGAAGGACCCGCAGACCGCGGGCGTCACCGGCTGCGGCGCCTGCCTCGACCGCTTCGACCTGCTGCGCGACCTCCAGCTCGAGGCCCGCGCCCAGATCCGCCAGCTGGACCTCGCCGCCGCCTGATAAACTGCGCGCGGCATGCCGGCGCGCACAGGTGAGCAGTTCCTCCAGGGGCTTCGCGACTCGCGCGAGCTCTGGGTCGACGGCGAGCGCGTGCGCGACGTCACGACGCACTCGGCGCTCGCGGGCGCGGCTCACACGCTGGCCGAGATCTTCGACGTCCAGCACGCCCAGCGCGCGGCCTGCCTGGTGCCGGACCCCGAGACGGGCGAGCCGATCAACGTGAGCCATCTGATCCCGCGCTCGCGCGCCGACCTCGAGCGGCGGCGGCTCTGCCTCGAACGCGTCGCCGAACGCGCGGTCGGAATCATGGGCCGCACCCCCGACTACATGAACGTGACATTCGCGGGCTTCGCGGGCCGCAGCGACGAGTGGGGCGCGTTCGGCAACGAGGCGGGCGCCGAGAACCTCGTGCGCTTCCAGAAGGAGCTGCGCCGGCGCGACCTCGCGCTCACCCACACGATCATCCACCCGACCATCGACAAGAGCCAGCCGGACGTGGCGGGCGGCGGCGGCGACGTGGCGCTGCACAAGGTGGAGAACACCTCTCGCGGCATCCTCGTGCGCGGCGCGCGCATCCTCGCGACGCTCGCGCCGTTCGCGGACGAGATCGCGGTCTATCCCGGCCATCCGATCCCGCCCGTCGACGGGCACCGCTACGCGCTCGCGTTCTCGATCCCGGTCGCGACGCCGGGCCTGCGCTTCCTGTGCCGCGACAGCGCGTCGCGCGGGAAGAACCGCTTCGACCATCCGCTCTCGAGCCGATTCGACGAGCAGGACGCCTTCGTCATCTTCGACGACGTCGAGGTGCCGCGCGAGCGCATCTTCGTCGACGGCAACGTCGACGTGTACAACCAGGTGCTCACGACGGGCTGGTACCCGAACGTGATGCAGCAGACCATGATCCGCGCGCACACCAAGCTCGAGTTCGCCTATGCACTCGGCTGCAAGATGGCGGAGCTGATCGGCGACAAGACGCCGGCGACGATGGAGCTCCTCGGCGAGCTGGTCGGCTACGCGGAGCTGACGCGCGCGGCGCTGCGCACCGCCGAAGCCGAGGCCTTCCACTGGGGCAACGGGGTGTGGTTCCCGAACGGCGATCCGCTGGTGCAGCTGCGCCACTTCATGCCCGTCTGGATGCCGCGCGTGAACGAAATCCTGCGCCTGATCGGCTCGCACAACCTGCTGGCCACGCCGACCGAGTCGCAGATCCGCGACCCCGAGCTCGGGCCCTTGATCGCGAAGTACCTGCAGGGCGCGGCGGGCGCGTCGGCCGAGCAACGCATCCGTGTGTTCCGGCTCGCCTGGGACTTCGTCGGCAGCGCGCTCGGAGCCCGCGGCGAGCAGTACGAGCGCTTCTACCTGGCGTCGGCGGCGCGCAATCGCTTGCTCGCCCACCTGTTCGCGCCGAAGGACCGCGGGCGCAAGCTGGTGGAGCGCTTCCTCGAAGAGAAGAGCGACTAGCGCTCCGAGTAGAGGTGCGGCTTGCCCTGCCAGTCGCTGACCGCGCGGGTTCCGTCCGCGGCGGCCTCGCCTAGGTAGCTCGGCCCGATCGGCACCTTTCCCGCGCCGCCCGGGATGTCGAGCACGTAGGTCGGCTGGCACAGACCCGAGACGCGGCCGCGCAGGCCGCGCACCAATTCCTGTCCCGCCGCGATCGAGGTGCGGAAGCGCGCCGTGCCGGGTGCGAGATCCAGGTGGTGCAGGTAGTACGGCTTCACGCGCATGGCGACGAGCGCGCGGAACAGCTCTTCCAGCGCGGCGGGGTCGTCGTTCACGCCCGCCAGCAGCACCGTCTGCGCCAGCAGGGGAATGCCGGCCGACGTGAGCCGCGCACAGGCGGCGCGCGCGGCCGGGTCGAGCTCGCGGACGTGGTTCGCGTGCAGCACGATCCAGACCGCCTTCTCCGCGGCGAGCGCGCCGACGAGCTCGGGCGTGACGAGCGCCGGGTCCGCCGCCGGCACGCGCGTGTGGACGCGGATCGCGCGCACGTGCGGAATGGCGTCGAGCCGGCGCACGATGGCGCCGAGCCGGCGCGGCGACAGCACCAGCGGATCGCCGCCCGACAGGATCACCTCCCAGATCTCTGGATGGGACTCCAGGTAGGCGAGCGCGCGCTCGAGCTCTTCCGAGCTCAGCGCGTCGCCGTTCGGCCCCACGCGCTCGCGCCGGAAGCAGAAGCGGCAGTAGACCGCGCAGGCCGAGGTCGGCAGGAGCAGCGCGCGATCCGGATAGCGGTGGACGATTCCCGGGACGGGCCGGTGCGCGAGATCGCCGATCGGATCGGCGAGCTCGTCCGGGTCGGCGAGCAGCTCCTCCTCGTCCGGCACGAACTGGCGCGCGAGCGGATCGGCCGGATCCGCCCGGTCGATCCGCACCGCCAGGCCGGGGGTGAGCCCGACCGACCAGCGCGACGCCACCTGGTGTAGCGCGTCGGCGCGCTCGCGCGGCAAAAGCCCCGCGTCCACGAGCCCCGCGATGTCGAGCGTCTGTCTCATCCCTCGTCCACCGGCGCGAACAGCACGTCGTCGATCCGCTCTGCGCCCGTCGCGCACATCACCAGCCGGTCGAAGCCCAGCGCCATGCCCGCGCTCTCAGGAAGCCCGTGCGCGAGAGCGGCCAGGAAGTCCTCGTCGATGGGATAGCGCTCCCCGTAGAGCCGCGCCTTCTCGGCGCAGTCGCGCTCGAAGCGGCGGCGCTGCTCGGCGGGATCGGTGAGCTCGCTCCAGCCGTTGGCGAGCTCGAGTCCGCACGCGAAGAGCTCCACGCGCTCGGCGAGCGCGGGCTGACCCGGCTTGGCGCGCGCGAGCGCGGCGAGCTCGATCGGCCAGTCGACGAGCAAGGTCGCGCGGCCGCGTCCCAGCGCCGGCTCGACCCGCTCGAGGAACGCGCGGAAGAACGCGTCCTCGAAGCTCTCGCCCGCGCGGCGCGGCAGGTTCGCCAGGCCGATCCCGGCGTGCTTCGCGAACGCCTCCGCCACCGTCAGCCGCTCCGCGGGCGCGCGCGGATCGCAGCTCTCGCCGCGCCAGCGCAGACGCTCGGCCCCCGCCGCGTCCGCGGCCAGGCGCAGGATCGCCTCGCAGTCCCGCCACAGCGCGGTGTAGTCCGCGCCGGCGCGGTACCACTCCAGCATCGTGAACTCGGGGTGGTGGGTGGACGACCGCTCGGCGTTCCGGAACGCGTGACCGAGCGAGAAAATCCGCGGCAGCCCCGCGACGAGCAGCTTCTTCAGCGCGAACTCGGGCGAGGTGTGCAGGTAGAGCGCGCGCTCGGGCCCGCCGTGCGGATCGCGCAGCCGCGTCTCGAACGCGAACAGGTGGGGCTCGAGCCCGGGCGAGACCTGCAGCGCCGGGGTGTCGACCTCGACGAATCCCTCGGCCGCGAACCACGCGCGCAGCGCGGTCGCGATCCGCGCACGCGCCTCGAGCGCCGCGCGCCGCGCAGCGAAGCGCTCGGGGTGCCACCAGGGTCGGGTTCGCTCGGCCGTCATGGAGTCGGTGCGCGGAGCTTAGCCAGCCGAGCGTTACAATGCCGAGCGCCGTGCCGTCCTTCCCGCGCGCCATTCTCTTCGATCTCGACGACACCCTGCTGCGCGCCTACGCGAACCCCGAGGCGGTCTGGGTGGCGGTCAGCGAGGAGCTCGCGGCGCACCTCGCGCCCTTCGCGCCGAGCACCGTCGCGCTCGCGATCCAGACCCAGGCGCGCGAGTTCTGGGCCGACCCGGAGCGCCACCGCTACTGGCGCCAGCGGCTCTACGAGTCGCGGCGGGAGATCGTGCGCCGGGCGCTGCCGGCGCTGTCGGCCGAGATCGCGGAGCTCGTCGCCGACCGCTTCAGCGCGCGCCGCGACCAGGAGATGCGACTCTATCCAGACGCCGTCGAGACGCTGGACGCGCTGCGGCGCCGAGGCGTGTTGCTCGGCCTGGTGACCAACGGCGCGGGCGAGCCGCAGCGCGGCAAGCTCACCCGCTTCGACCTCGCGCACCGCTTCGACCACGTGCAGATCGAGGGCGAGCACGGCTTCGGCAAACCCGAGGAGCGGGCCTATCGCCACGCGCTCGAGTCTCTGCGCGTGACTCCCGCCGAGACCTGGATGGTCGGCGACAACCTGGAGTGGGAGGTCGCCGCGCCGCAGCGGCTCGGCATCCACGCGATCTGGTTCGACGGCGAAGGGCAGGGCCTGCCGGCAGAGAGCCCGGTCCGCCCCGACCGCACGATTCGCCGGCTCGGCGAGCTCGTGCCGCCCGGCTGAGGCGTCGAGCCGTGCGCTGCATCGGTTTCGCGCACCGCGGCGCCTCGGCGGACGCGCGCGAGAACACGCTCGAGGCGTTCGCGCTGGCGCTGCGCCTCGGCGCGACGGGGCTCGAGTCGGACGTGTGGCTCACGGCCGACGGCGCCGCGGTGCTGGACCACGACGGCGTTGCGCCCGACGGCCGGCCGTTCCGCGCCTGTAGCCGCGCCGAGCTGCCGGCGCACATCCCGGCCCTGGCCGAGCTGTACGCCGAGCTGGGTCGCGACTTCGAGCTCTCGCTCGACGTGCAGGACCCGGAGGCTGCACCCGAAGCGATCGGGGTCGCGCGCCGCGCCGGCGCCGAGCCCCGGCTCTGGCTCTGTCACTACAGCTGGCGGGTGGTCGCGCCGTGGCGCGCGCTGTCCGACCGGGTGCGGCTGGTCGACTCGACCCGCCTGCAGCACATGCGCACCCCGCCCTCCGCGCGTGCGGAGCGCATGGCCGCGCTCGACATCGACGCGCTCAACCTGCACTGGAGCGAGTGGAGCGCGCCGCTCGCGCTCACCTTCAAGAGCGCGGGCCGGAAACTCCTGGCCTGGGACGCGCAGGACGAGGCGAGCCTCGCCGCCGTGCTCGCCCTAGGCGTCGACGGGGTGTTCAGCGACCACGTCGCGCGGATGATGTCCGCGCTCGACCGCACTCAGGCCGTGGCCCAGGGGTCGTAGTCGCCGAAGCTCCAGAGGTTCCCCTCGAGGTCGCGGCAGGTGTAACCGCTGCCACCGTAGCCCTTCTTCTCGAGGGGGAGGACGACCTCGGCGCCGGCGGCCACTGCCTGCCGGTAGTGCGCGTCGGGATCTGCGATGATGACGTAAGTCGACTGCGTCGAGCGCCCGCCGATCTCGCGCGGCGTCGTCACCAGCTCGTCGAAGCCGCCGCCGTGCTTTCCCGCGGAGCCGAGCATGATCATGCCGTTGCCGAACTCGAGCTCGGCGTGCGCGATCGTACCCGGCTCACCGGGCACGACCATGCGCTTCTCGAAGCCGAACGCACGGCACAGCCAGTCGATGGCCGCCGGCGCGTCGTGGTAGCGCAGGCTCGGGATCGTGGTCGCGGTGGTCTTCTTGGCTCCGGGCATGGTGGGATCCTCCGCCCCACATCATCTCAGAGACAGCTTCGCGAGGTAAGGCCCGAGATCGGGCGCGAAGGCCGGGTGCGCGCAGAGCCGGTCGAAGTGGGCGAGCGCGCGCGGATGGCTCGCGCTGCAGGTCATCACTCCAGAGCGGCTCGACGCGGGCCTCGGCCAACACCTTCGCGTGCGCGCGCTCGGCGGAGAAGAGCGCGACCTCGGAGGCGAAGCAGATGTCGGCGAGCGTGAGCGCGTCGCCGACGAGGAACGCGCGATCCGGCGCGAGCGCCTGCTCGATCCCCGCGAAGTACGCGTCGCGCGCGTTGCGCGCGCGCTCGTGGGTGGGCGCCTTGATCTTCCCCGAGCCGAGCTTCAGCAGGTACACCTGCGCGTCGCGCGCGAAGACCAGGCTCGCGTCCAGGAAGGAGTCGATCCGCGACGCGCTGTACGGATCGTCGCCGTAGAGCTTGGTGTTCGGCCCGCCCAGTCGCGCGACCGCGCGCAGGATGCTGTTCGACTCGAAGATCCCGATTGCGCCGTCGGGGCTGAAGGCGGCGGGCACGGTGCCGAACGGGTGGGCGGCGAGGAAGGCGTCGGTCTTGTGCAGCGTGCCGCCGAAGCCGGTCCGCGCGGCGCGCGCCGTAGTGCCGCCGGAGTCGCCGTCGGCGAGCGGCCGCGCGTCGAAGTCCCAGAGCCAGCCGGCGAGCTCGCGCGGCGTTGCGCCGCGGATCTCGAGCTCGACTCCGCACAGCCGCGCCGCGATGGTCGCCTTGGCGAGCCGCGGGTTGGGCAGGTACGAGAAGACGCGGAGGACCGGCGCGCTCATCGGCCCTCGAAGCGCGCTTCGCGCCGCTCGACGAACGAGCGGATGCCCTCGGCGGCGTCGCGGCTCGACATGACCCGGTCGCGGACGGTCGGGATCGCGGCGACCGCGGCGGCCTCGCCCGCCGCGATGTACGTGAGCGCGGCCTCCTTCATGGCGCGCAGCCCGAGCGGCGCGTTCCGGGCGATCCGCTGGGCGAGCTCCATGGCGCGCTCGACGTGCTTCCCGAACGGGACGACCTCCTGCACCAGCCCGATCTGCAGCGCGCGCTGGGCGTCGAACTCGTCGCACAGCATCAGGTGGTACATCGCGTTGCCCCAGCCGGTGCGGGTCAGGAAGCGGAAGTGCGCGCCGCCGAGCGGGGCGATGCCGCGCTTCGACTCCATCTGACAGAAGCGCGCCGTGTCCGCGGCGACGACGATGTCGGCCGCGAGCATCATCTCGATCCCGATCGTGAGCGTGAGCCCCTGCACGACGGCGATCACGGGCTTGTGCGTGTGGCGCTTCAGCGCAAAGGGGTCGATCGCGTCGGCGGGCGTCTCGACCGGCGTCGCGCCCGGGCCGAAGAACTTCGGCATGTCGAGTCCGGCCGTGGTGTGCTCGCCCGCGGCGGTGAGCACGGCAACCCACTGCTCGTCGTTGCGGTCGAAGGCGGTCAAGGCGAGTGCGAGGTCGCGCATCATCTCGGGCACGAACGCATTCTTCTTGGCGACGTTGTCGACGGTGATCAGGAGCACCCGCCCGTCGACCTCGGTGCGGATCTGCCCGCTCATACGGCTTCGACCCGCGCGGGCGTGTGCTTGTGCCAGGGCGTGCCCGCGAGCCAGTCGCGGTCCTCGCCGCGGGTGAGCTCGTTCGGCGCGACGCCGGTCGCCGTGCGCGCGCCGCTCGCGTCGGGGAAGTCGAGGCCGAGACCGTTGGGCAGCGAGACGTGGCCGGGCTGCATGCGGTCGGAGAGCTCCAGCGAGACCTCCGCGCTGCCGCGCCGGGTCGTGATGCGCACCCGCCCGCCTTCGGCGACACCGATCCGTGCCGCATCGTCGGGGTTCATGCGCAGGGCGCCTGACTTGTCCTTCCGCCGCCAGTCGGGGTTGCGGATGATCGTGTTGGCGGTGAAGGAGCGCCGCTCGCCGGCGGACAGCACGAAGGGGAACTCCGCGCTCGAGCCCGGCGCGTCCTCGTCGGCGAGCGAGGCGAGCTCGGGGTAGAGCTCCGGGATCGCGAGCTGAATGCGCTTGTTCGAGGTGTGGACGCGCGAGAAGCTCTCCTCCCAGTCGTCGACGCTGAAGACGACCGCGCTCGGCCCCGCGAGCAGCGCGTCGAAGAGCGCGTCGGCGGCGTCGCCCGGCTCTCCACCGAAGCCCGCGCGCGCGAGCGACTTCGGCTGGCGCTGCGCCGCGATCTGACACAGGCCCCAGACGCCCGCGCCTTCCGCGAGCCCTTCGGGCAGGAGGTCGCCGATCGCGCGGTACAGCACGACCGGCGCGATCCCGAGCAGGCGCGGGTTCGCGCCGACGAGCGCGAAGAACTTCTCGCGGAACGCCTTCCTGCCGTCCTCCCAGGCGGCGCGCAGCTCGGCGACCGCCGGGTGCGGCATGGCGCCGAGCGCCTCGGCCAGCCGCGAGTGGAGCTCGGCCTCGCTGAACAGCCCGTGCTGCGGCGGGAGCAGCGCCTTGCGCAGGTGGAAGTAGTTGTGGGGGAACTCGAAGTTGAAGAAGGTCGCCTCGGCCTTCTCGAACTGGCTCGCCACGGGCAGCACGTAGTGCGCGAGCCGCGCGGTCTCGGAGAAGGCGACGTCGATCACGACCACGAGCTCGAGCGCTGCGAGCGCCTCGCGCATGCGCGGACCGTCGGCCAGCGAGTGCGCGGGGTTGCCGCTCTCGACGAGCATCGCGCGGAAGCGCTTGGGGTGGTCGGTGAGGATCTCCTCGGGGATCGCGTTGCACGGCGTGAGTCCGCCGATGATCCGCGCGCCCGTCACCGGGCTGCGCCGGCCGTCGTCGCCGCCGCTCGCCAGCGGCACGAACGCCGCGGGGCGGTAGCCGGCGCCCTTCTTGCCGAAGTTCCCGGTGAAGAGCACCAGCAGCTTGTGCAGGTACGAGACCAGGGTCGAGTGCAGGTTCATCTGCACGCCCAGGTCCTCGAAGGTGGCCATGCTCTCGGCCGCGGCGATCCGCCGCGCGGTCTGTCGCACCAGCTCCTCCGGCACGCCGCTCTTCGCCGCGTGATCGGCGACGTCGAGCTTCTCGAACAGCGGCAGCACCTCGCCGAGGCCGTCGCTGTGCGCCGCGAGCCAGTCGCGCGCGATCAGGTTCTCCTGCACGAGCACGCCGACCATGGCGGCGAGCAGGAACGCGTCGCCGCCCGGCTTCACCTGCAGGTGGACGTCGGCGAGCTCCGCGGTCTCGGTGCGGCGCGGGTCGATCACGACGAGGCACCGCTTGGGGTCGTGCGCGATCTCGCGCAGGGTCACGCGGGCGCGCGGGATCGAGTGCGAGAACCACGGGTTCTTGCCGATGAAGAGCGCGACCTCGCAGTGCTCGAAGTCGCCGCGCGAGTAGCCGCCGACCATCTTCTCGGCGACCCAGAACTCGCCGGTCTTCTCCTGCGCGAGGGCGCTGGACTGGTAGCGCATGCCGAGGAGCGAGCGGGTCGAGCGCCCGTACGCGCCGGGCAGGTGGTTCCCCTGGCCGCCGCCGCCGTAGTAGAAGATCGACTCGCCGCCGTGCGCGTCGCGGATCGCCGCGAACTTCTGCGCGACCTCGCGGATCGCGGTGTCCCAGTCGATCTCCTCGAAGCTGCCGTCGGCGCGGCGTCGCAAGGGCTTGGTCAGCCGGTGCGGGCCGTTCTGGTAGAAGTCGAGGCGCGAGGGCTTCTCGCACGCGTAGCCCTTCGACGCGGGGTGGGCGTCGTCGCCGCGCACGCGCACCAGGTTGCGTCCCTCGGGTCCGCCGAGCTGCACTTCGATGCCGCAGTTGCACTCGCACAGGATGCAGGCGGTCGACTTCCACTCGGGCATCACCAGTTCTCCTTGAAGGGCCGGAGGTCGAGCTCGAACGTCCAGGCCGAGCGCTCCTGCGCCACCAGTTGGTGTACGGCGTCGGCGATCCCGGCCGGACGGATGAAGAAGTCGTCGGGCTTGTCGGCGTACATCTTCCGGGTCCAGGGCACGTCGATGACGGCGTCGATCACGACGTAGGCGACGTGAACGCCCTGCGGCCCGAGCGCGCGCGCGAGCGACTCGCACAGGATCCGCTGGGCGGCCTTGGTCGGCGCGAAGCCGGCGAAGCTCGCCTTGCCGCGCCACGCGGAGGTGTTGCCGGTGACCACGATCGCCCCGCCCCCCGCCGCGACCATGCCGGGCGCGAGCTCCTGGGCCAGCACGAGCAGCGCCGTCACGTTCACGCGGAAGCGCGCCTCGAGGTCCTCGGGCTTGACCGTGTCGAAGGTGCCGAAGCCGCCGGCCACCGCGTTGTGCAGCAGCGCCGTGGGCGCGCCGAGCTCGGCCTTGATCTTCGCGAGCGTCGCGCGCAGGGCGTCGAGATCCGCGACGTCGACGGGGAAGGGCACCGTACCGGGGATCTCGGCAGCGAGCTTCTCGAGCCGCGCGCGGTCGCGCGCGAGCATGGCGACCCTGAAACCCTCGGCGGCGAAGCGGCGCACGAGCGCCGCGCCCGTTCCCGGCCCGACCCCCGTCACCACGCAGACCCGCTGGCTCACGAGCGGAGCCTATCGCAGATCAGTTTCGTAATGCAACCGAACCCCGAAATGCGCTACGATGCGCCGCGATGGGCCGGAAGCGCTTCGACCACATGAACTGCGGCGTCGCCCAGGCGCTGGAGCAGATCGGCGACTGGTGGACGATGCTGATCGTGCGCGACGCCTTCTTCGGCACGCGCCGCTTCGGCGAGTTCGAGAAGAGCCTCGGCGTCGCGAAGAACATCCTCAGCGACCGGCTCCGAAGACTTGTCGCGAACGAGATCTTCGAGAAGGTCGACCATGAGTACCGGCTCGCGCCCAAGGGCGAGGCGCTGCTGCCGCTCCTGACCGCGATGCGCGAATGGTCCGACGAATGGGTGTTCGGCCGCGGCGCCGAGCCCGTGATCGTGAAGGACCGCCGCACCGGCCGCCGCATCCCGCGCATGAAGGTCGTCGACGCCGACGGCAACGAGCTCGGCCGCCGCGACCTGCGCACCGTGCCGGGTCCGGGCGCGTCGGCGGAGACGCAGCGGCTGCTCGGACCGCGCGTGCGCTAGCCCGATCGACGAGGAGACTCCGATCGACCTCACCAGCCGAGAGTTCGCCGACACCAAGTACGACTGGTACCGCTGGCTGCTCGAGCACGAGCCGGTCTGCCGCGGCAGGATCAGCGTGCTCCGGATCAACCTCGTCGCGCGCTACGAGGACTGCCGGACCGTGCTCACCGACCCGCGCTTCCTCCGCAACCGGGGCCGCGCCACCGGCAAGGGCTCGAACCCGATCCCCTTCCCGCTGCCGAAGTCGATCGCCGCGCTCGCACGCAGCATGATCATCGAGGACGACCCGGAGCACCGTCGGCTGCGCAACCTGGTCGGAAAGGCGTTCACGCCGCGCGCCATCGGGCGACTCTCGGATCGGGTCGAGGAGCTGTGCCACGAGCTCCTCGACGAGCTCGAGCGGCGCGGCGAGAGCTTCGACCTACTCGACTGCTACGCGCGACCCATTCCCACCCGCGTGATCGCCGAGCTGATGGGCGTTCCCAAGGGGGAGATGGATCGTTTCAACGCGGGCATCCGCGTGCTCTCGAAGGGCTTCTCGGGCTGGGCGGTCGTGCGGACTCTGCTTTGGGATCTCCGCGGCACCGGTCGCTTCATGCGCGAGCTGATCGAGCGCAAGCGCGCCGAGCCGGGTGACGATCTGCTGTCCGAGCTGATCCACGCGGAGGAGGAGGGCGACCGGCTGAGCCACGACGAGCTCTTGAGCATGGCCTTCCTGCTGATCATCGCGGGCTTCGAGACCACGCTGCACCTGATCACGAACGGCGTCCGCACGCTGCTCGAGCATCCCGACCAGCTCGAGCGCCTCCGCGCGGAGCCGGAGCTGTGGGAGTCGGCGGTCGAGGAGATCCTGCGCCACCGCGGGCCGGTCCACGGAACGAAGCCCCTCTACCCCAGCGAAGACGTGACGTTCCACGGTGTCCTGTTCAAGCGGGGCTCGGCGACGATGCCGCTGCTCGCCGCCGCGAACCACGATTCGACCGTGTTCCCCGACCCCGACCGGTTCGACGTCGCGCGCAGCCCCAACCGGCACCTGGGCTTCGGGTTCGGCGCGCACTTCTGTCTCGGCGCGCAGCTCGCGCGCATGGAGACCCGGGTCGCGCTGCGCAATCTGGTCGAGCGCAATCCGAACCTGCGCCTCGCCGTCCCGGCCTCGGAGCTCGCGATCCAGCGACTCCCCGGCTGGCATCGCCACGAGCGCCTGCCCGTCGCGCTGCGCTAGCCGGGAGTCCGCGACGCCCTCGAGTCCCGAGGACTGCTCGAAGGCGACCTCTACATGAAGCGGCCCTGGCGACCGCGCGCGCAGCGCTGAAGCCGCCAGCGGGTAGCGCCGCGCGACCGACTCCGCTTCTTTTCGTGTCGATGGGAGTGCAGCCGCGCGCGGAGCCGCCGGGTCGGGAGACGCGCCTGCGCTTCGTGCGGCAGGCGCTGCGCCTGGCGGGTCCGTACTGGAGCTCCGAGCGGAAGTGGCGCGTCCGCGGCATCGCCCTCGGGCTGTTCCTGCTCACCGGTGCGCAGGTCGGCCTCACCGTCTGGGGCAACTACTGGAACCGCGACCTCTTCGACGCGCTCGAGGCGCGCTCGGTGCGCGGCGTCGTGGTCCAGGTCGGCGTGTTCGCGCTGATCTTCCTGACCTCGATCGCGGTCACGGCGGCCCACCTGCTCGTCAAGCGGAGGCTGCAGCTCGACTGGCGCGCCTGGCTGACCGAGCGGCTGATCGAGCGCTGGATGGAGTCGGGCCGCCACTACCACCTGCCGTTCGTTCCGGGCGAGCACGACAACCCGGATCAGCGGATCGCGGACGACATCCGCATCGCGACCGAGAGCGCGATCTCGCTCGCGCACACGTTCGTCTACTCGCTGCTGACGCTCGGCCTGTTCGTCGAGATCCTCTGGACGGTGTCGGGGTCGATCAGCCTCGGCGACAGCTCGGTCCGCGTGCCCGGCTACATGGTGCCGCTCGCATTCCTGTACGCGGGGGCGGGCACGGTGCTGGGCCATCTGCTCGGCCGCCCGCTGGTGCGGTCCACCAACTTTCTGCAGACCGCCGAGGCGAACTTCCGGTTCGGGCTCGCGCGCGCGCGCGAGCGCTCGGAGGCGATCGCGCTCATGCGCGGCGAGCCGAGCGAGCGCCGCGGCGCGGCGGAGCGCTTCGCGCGGATCGTCCGCGACTGGGACCGCCAGTCGCTCGCCTTCATGGGGCTCGTCTCGTTCTCGACCGGCTACGGCGGGCTGCTGCCGGTGTTCCCGCTGCTCGTCGCTGCGCCGCAGTACATCTCGGGCGCCATGAGTCTGGGCGCGCTGATGCAGGCGGCCCAGGCCTTCCAGCGGCTGACCTCCGCGCTCTCCTGGCCCGTCGACAACGTCGGCGAGATCGCCCACTGGCGCACCTCGACCGGGCGCGTGCTGTCGCTCGACCAGGAGATCGAACGGCTGGAGTCGGAGGCGCGCGCGCCGAGCCGCCAGCGCATCGAGCTCGTTCAGTCCGAGGAGGACCGCAAGCTCGTGATCGACGATCTGTGCATCGCGGAGCCGTCGGGCCAGATCCTGCTCGAGCACTGGAGCGGCGAGATCCGCCGCGGCGAGCGCGTGCTGATCGGCGGCGACCCCGCCGTGACGGCCAGCCTCTTCAAGGTGATCGGCGGACTGTGGCCGTGGGGCAGCGGGCGCGTGACGCTGCCGCTGAACGGTGGCATCCACTTCGTCCCGCAACGGCCGTCGCTGCCGGAGGGAACGCTGCGCGAGGTGCTCTGCTATCCGCGCCCCGCCGACGCCTTCGCGGAGGCCGAGCTCCGCCGGGCGCTCGAGTGCACCGGCCTGGCCTGGCTCGCGCGCCGGCTCGACGAGCGGGGCAACTGGGAGCAGGACCTGCCGCTGCGCGCGCAGCAGCAGCTCGGCATCGCGCGCGTGCTGCTGCAGCGCCCGGTCTGGGTGTTCATGGACGACGCGACCAACGCGCTCGATCCGAAGCGCGAACGGCTGATCCTGGAGATGCTGATTCGCGAGCTGCCCGACGCCACGCTGCTCCTGATCAGCTTCCACCGCGGGCTGGAGCGGCTGTTCCCGCGCAGGCTCGAGCTGCAGCGCAAGTCAGCGGCAGCGACTCACTGAAAGCGCTGTGGCAGCCAGCCGCGCTCGACGCACTCGCGGAAGCACCAGGCGGGCGTCGTCTCGGTCCGGTAGCTCCAGAAGAACCAGCCCAGGTAGTGCTCGAACGCGTAGAGCTGCGCCGCGGCGTAGCCGCGATAGACGACGTCCTCCTGGAACGCGTCCATGCCGGCGAGGGCGTGTCCCGGCGGGCGCTCGGCGGAGCGCACGAAGCCGTTCGGATCGAGCCCGAGGCTCCACTCGCCCGCGATCGCGGGCCGCCCCAGCTCGCGCTGGATCGCGTCGGCCTCGTTTCTCCAGTCGAGCGCCGCGCGCCGCAGATGGCCTGGTACGTCGAGGTCCAGATCCTCGCGAGTGAAGCACTGGTAGCGGTGGACGTCGAGGAGGACGTTCTCGAGCGCGGGCGGCCGGAAGAGATCGAGATACTCGCGGTGCGAGCGGAAGCCGTCGTGGAAGATCACGGCGACCCGGTCGGCGCGGCAGTGCGCGCGGATCGCGGCGTACGCGCGCCGGTAGAAGCCGACGAGCAGGTCCGTCGGCACGTCCCAGCGCGGCTCGTTCAGCACCTCGATCGCGTGCAGCGCGTCGCTCGAGCGATAGCGCTCGGCGAGCCGCGCCAGCACGTCGACCGAGTGGGCGAGATACTCCTCGCGCGTGTGCCACTCGCACACGCCCTCGATGCCGCCGTTGTCGAAGCCGTTCTGGCAGCCCGCCGCCGCGTGCAGGTCGAGCACGACGCGCAAGCCGTGCTCGCGCGCCCAGTCGAGCGCGCGGTCGAGCACCGCGATCCCGCCTTCGACGAACGGGTGCGGGTCGGCGCCGTACTTCGGGTGGTAGGGGAACGGCGGGCCGAAGATCCAATGCCCGACGGGGATGCGTACGGCGTTCACCCCCACCGCGGCGAGCCACGCGAAGTCGTCGCGCCCGATGAATCCGTCCCAGTGCGCGCGCAGCCGCGCCGCCGCCGCGCGGCCGAGCTCGGCGGACCAGGTCGTCTCGTCGGTCGCCGCCAGCCCCGTGAACAGGCTCGGCGTCATCCACTTCTCGAGCACCAGCCAACCGCCGAGGTTGACCCCGCGGAGGCGGACGCCCGTTGGATCCACGCGGCGATTCTAGCCGAGCCGATCAGAAGCGGACGGTCGGCCGCCGCGATGGACGTAGCCGCCGTCGAAGTCGGTGCCGACGTCGACGAAGGCCGAGCCCGTCGGTCTCCAGCCACTCGCGCAGGTCGAGCGCGCTCACCTCGCGAGCGCGAGGTTGGCGAAACCCGGCTCGCCGGTGACCTCGCGCTCGAGGTAGGGCTCGAGCCAGTCGGGGATAGCGACTTCGGTGTCGGCGCTCGGCAGCTCGATCTCGGCGAGCCAGAGCTCGCGGTCCAGGAACTCGTCGACCTCCCAGACGAGCTCGCCGTCGAGCACGTGGTAGCGGCGCTTCCGCACGCGCGCGCCGGCAGTCTCGGGCCACAGGCGCTCGAACACGGAGGGGGCGACCTCCTCTTCGTACTCGGCGCGGACCAGGCCGGAGCCGACCTTCACCGTTCGAGTGAGGCGGGTGCCGCGCGGGCCGACCGCGCGGCGCAGCCGCTCGCGCGCGGGACCGGGCAGGTAGCCCTGCTCGAGCTCGAGCGCCTCCGCGTCCGCTACTCGCGCGGGCAGCCCGCGCAGCAGGTACTTGCGCTCGATCTCCTGGTTGGGCGCGCCGAGCCGGCGCAGCTCGGTGCCGAGCTCGCGCACGCGCGCGAAGAACGGAGCGCTCTTGCCGAACAGCCACTGGCTGGCGAGCTCGGACCAG
This sequence comes from uncultured delta proteobacterium, assembly GCA_963707945.1. Classification (GTDB taxonomy): domain Bacteria; phylum Myxococcota_A; class UBA9160; order SZUA-336; family SZUA-336; genus VGRW01. Next base: position 1,345,484 of record CAVPRM010000002.1, on the reverse strand, counting down.
AGCGCGTCCGACTCGTCGCGCGCGCGGGCCAGGAGCTCGAGCAGCGCCTTCTCGACCGGCCGAACGCGCAGGCGCCGCGCGCCGCGCTCGTCGCGCGCGCGCACCGTCTCGGCGAGTCCCTGCGCGGTCGCGAGCGCCGCGCGCTCGAGGGCGCCGCGCAGCACGTCGCAGAGCTCCGCGCGGTCGTGGCGATCGCCCAGCAGGTCCTGGAGGCGGCGCAGCTCGGCGAGCACCGGCGCGCAGCCCTCGAGGAGCGTGCGCACCGGCTCGAGCACGTAGCGCACGCGCTTCGCGTCGATGCGCGCTTCGTGCTCGGCGCGAACGTCGCCGGGACCCGTCACTGCTTCCAGCGCTCGCTCGAGCTCCTCGGCCGCGTCGCGCAGCGCGTCGTGGACCGCGAGCGCGAAGCTCGGTGCGGCGGTCGGCCGCGCGGGCGCGACCTGCGCGGGGTAGGTGAGCAGGCTCGCGCGCAGCTCCGCTTCGAGCGCCTCGAAGCGGTCGCCCAGCCCCTCGACCGCGCGCGCGCGGCCGAGCGCGAGGCGAGCGCGGAGCTCTTTCGCCAGCTCGTCGAGCGCCTTCCGCGCCGACGGCTTCGCGCCCTTCAGCGCGCGCTCGAGCCAGGCGATCCGGACCTCGGCGTCGCGTGCGTCGCCCATCTGACCGGCGAGCTTGCCGGCGCGCTCGAGCCCGCGCCGCGCCGCCTCCTCGTCGAGCAGCGGCCGGTACGCCCCGAGCGAGCTGCGCAGGCGGCGCAGGGCCACCCGCACGTCGTGGACCGCCTCCTCGTCGCCGGGGTCGCCGGCGCGGGCGAGCGCGGCGCGCACCTCGTCGAGCTGGCGCAGCGCGACCAGGCGCGCGCCCTCCTCGGCGGGTCGCAGCGCTTCGGCTCGTTCGAGCTCCACCATACGGTGTACCTATCCGATGTGCTCAGCGCGATGTGGTCAGCGCAGCCGGCGCAGCTGGCCGGGCCGGAGCAGCCAGATTAGCCGAGCCTGGCCTGGCGCGATGTGATCGGGAAGCTCCAGCAGGCAGGCGCCGCCTTTGCCGAGCTCGAGCAGCGGCGTCGAGAGCCCCGACACGAGCCAGGTGACGAGCGCGGAGAGCCCCGGCTCGTGGCCGACGATCGCGGCCTGCTCGACGCCGGCTTGCTCGCGCAGCCAGGCGACGGTCTCGGCGGGCGCGACGTCGGGGGCGAGCGCGTCGACCTCGGTCACCTCGACGTCGTCGAGCTCGGCCGCGAGCGCGTCGGCGGTCTCTCGCGCGCGCCGCAGCGGGCTGGACGCCAGCACGTCGACCGAATCGACCAGCCGCGCCAGCGCGCGCGCCGCCTGCGCCGCGCGCTTGCGCCCGCCGGGAGTGAGCGCTCGCTTGCGGTCCGCGTCGCGGGAGGCGCCGGCCTCGCGCGGCTCCGCGACGTCGTGGCGCAGGACGAGCAGCTTCATCGAAGATCCAGCCTTCCGTTCCTCACTGCGCGAGCGCGCGCAGCGCGAGCGCCGCGTGTACGGCGATCCCGGCCGTCATGCCCTCCTCGTTCAGCACCATGCGGTTGGAGTGGCACGGGGCGCACTGAGCGGGATCCTCCGGTCGCACGCCGAGGAACATCATCGCGCCGGGAATCTCCTCGAGCACATAGGAGAAGTCCTCGGCGCCCATGAGCGGCGAGCGGAGCGACGTGAACGCGCGCTCGCCGAGCAGGTCGGTGACGACCTGCTGCGCGAACGCGGTCTGCTCGGCGTCGTTCACCGTCACCGGATAGCCCTCCAGGAGCGTGACGGTGGCCTTCGCGCCGTGGGCGCTCGCGACGCCCTCGGCGATCTGGCGCAGGCCCGACTGGGCGAGCTCGCGCGCGCGCGGCGAGGTGGCGCGGATCGTGCCGAGCAGCTCGGCGCTCTCGGGAATCACGTTGCCGGTGGTGCCCGCGGCGATCTTCGTCACGCTGACCACGACCGGGTCGAACGCGTCGATCCGGCGGGTCACGAAGCTCGAGAGCGCGGTCACGATCTCGCACGCGACCGGGATGGGGTCGAGCGCGTCGTGCGGCATCGAGGCGTGGCCGCCGCGCCCGGTGAGCTCGATCTGGAACGAGTCGGCCGACGCGAGCAGTGCCCCGGGCCGCGAGACCACGCGACCGACCGGGACGCGCGGGTCGATGTGCAGCGCGAAGGCGCGCTTCACCTGGGCCGGGTCGAAGAGCCCCTCGCCCAGCATGATCCGCGCGCCCGCGAAGCCCTCTTCGCCCGGCTGGAAGAAGAACAGGACGTCGCCCGCGAGCTCGTCGCGCCGGTTCGCGAGCACCCGCGCCGCGCTCGCCAGCATGGCCGTGTGCGCGTCGTGGCCGCAGGCGTGCATGCGACCGGGCGCGCGCGAGGCGAAGAGGAGGCCGGTGTCCTCGGGCATCGGCAGCGCGTCCATGTCGGCGCGCAGCAGCACGGCGGGACCGGGCCGGCCGCCGCGCAGCCGCGCGACCACGCCGCTCGTGGCGCGGCTCCGCTCGAGCTCGAGCGGCAGGTCGGCGAGCGATTCGAGCACCGCCGCCGTGGTCTGCGGCAGGTCGAGCCCGAGCTCGGGGCTCGCGTGGATCTGCCGGCGCAGCGCGACCGCCCGCGGCAGCTCGGCGCGCGCCTCGTCCAGAAGTCGGTTCCCGACTGCGCTCACGGCTCGCGCCTCCGTTCGACCACCAGGACCTCGAATTTCCCGCTCGGTCCGATCCAGGCCGACGCCGCCCACGACACCAGGCTGATGATGATCGAGCCGAGGATCGCCGAGCCGAAGCCGGCGATGTGCATGCCCGGGACCAGCGCCGCGACCAGCTCGAGCATGACCGCGTTGATCACCAGCAGGAAGAGGCCCAGCGAGACCAGGGTTAGCGGCAAGGTGAACAGCACGAACACCGGCCGCACCACCGCGTTGACGACGCCGAGCAGGAGCGCGGCGAGGAACAGGGCGAAGGTCGAATCGATCGAGATCCCGTCCAGGAGCTGCTCGGCCACCCACAGGCCGAAGGCGCCGATCACCAGGCGGATCAGAAAACCGCTCATGGGGACATCCTATCCTGTTTGACTTCGCTCGCCTGCGGCTTCGCTGCGCGCGGCTCCGCCGCTTGCGCCGCTCCTCAGGGCGGCCTTCGGCGCGGCTACGCGAGATCGAAGACGAGGACGTGCGCGGATTCGAGGGCTTCGAGCTCCAGGCCCCGCGAGTCCGTCACCGCGGCGCCATCGCCCGCCACGAGCTTTTCGCCGTCGAGCCGAAGCGAGCCGCGCGCGACCTGGACCCAGGCGTGCCGGCCCGCCGCCAGGGGATGGCGGAGCTTCGCCCCCGTGGCGAGCCGCCCCAGGTACAGCGCCACGTCCTGGTGCACGACGAGCGAGCCGTCGCGGCCGTCGCGCGAGGCGACCAGTCTCAGCCGTTCGCGCATCTCGCCCGAGCCGAAATCGCGCTGCTCGTAGGACGGGGGCAGGTTCGGCGCCTCGGGCAGGATCCAGATCTGCAGCAGGTGCACCGCTGTGTCGCGCGAGGCGTTGTACTCGCTGTGGGTGACCCCGGTGCCGGCAGTCATGCGCTGCAGCTCGCCGGGCCGGATCACCGAGGTGGTGCCGAGGCTGTCCTTGTGCTCCAGCGCGCCCTCGAGCACGCAAGTCACGATCTCCATGTCGCGGTGCGAGTGAGGCGGAAAGCCCTTGCCGGGCTGGACCCAGTCCTCGTTGATGACCCGCAGCGCCCGGAAGCCCATGTGCTCGGGGTCGTGGTAGTCGGCGAAGGAGAAGGTGTGGCGGCTCTCGAGCCAGCCGTGCCGGGCGTGGCCGCGCTCGACGCTGCGCCGGACCTGGATCATGGCGCAACGATAGTGCAGGTCGGGCGGAAGGGCAGGCGCCGCCCGTGGCTTCTAATCAGGGCGAGGACCCCGTATCATGACCGCGTGAGTCGTCACTTCTCGGTGTGGTGCATGGGTCTGGCGAGTCTTGCGCTCGCGCTCGGCGCGGCTCCGAGTCGCGCGGACACGTTCATCTACCTGGACAGCCAGCCGGGTGACTACATCGGGCTCGGCATCCAGCGCACGCTGCGGCCCGGCACTCTGACCGCGACCGTCCAGGCCAGCCAGGTCCTGACTCTCGACTTCGCGAACGGCCTCACCTCGCTCAGAATGGAGTTCGACGGCACGACCCAGCAGCCGATCGGGGTGGGAGAGTTCGAAGGCGCCACCCGCTATCCGTTCAACTCGCCGAGCAACCCCGGCCTGGACGTGAGCGCAGACAGCCGCGGCTGCAACGCGATCTCGGGCGAGTTCGTGATTCGCGAGCTCGAGAGCGACGGCGCCGGCAACGTGACCAAGCTCGCCCTCGACTTCGAGCAGTACTGCGACAGCTATTCGTACGCACTGTTCGGGGTCGTCCGGATCAACAGCGCCATCGGCATCGTCGACACCGATGGCGACGGCGTGATGGACATCGCCGACAACTGCCCGGAGGCTGCCAACCCGACGCAGTCGGACGCGGACGGCGACGAGATCGGCGACGCCTGCGACGCCGAGCAGGGCCTGACCGCGATCTTCTTCGACAGCCAGCCGGGCGACTTCATCGGCCGCGGCGGGCAGCACACCTTCACAGTCGACGACTCGATCCGCGCCAGCCGCATCTCCGGGGGAGTCGAGATCTACGTCGCGGGGCAGGGGACGTGGTGGCTCGACTTCACCGCGCCGTCGTTCCACGTCGGGGTCTTCGAGAACGCAGAGCGAAGCGCCTTCCGCAGCCCGAACCGGCCCGGCCTCGACGTCTCGGGCGGCGGCTGGGGCTGCAATACGATCACGGGACGCTACGTGGTGCACGAGGCGGACTTCGCAGACGATGGGTCGGTCGAGCACCTGGCGATCGACTTCGAGCAGCACTGCGAGGGCGCGGTGCCCGCGCTGTTCGGGGCGGTGCGCGTGAACGCGCTCGCCACGCCGCTGCCGCAGCTCGACGTCGACGGCGACCAGCACAAGAACTTCGCCGACAACTGTCCGGAAGTCGCCAACCCGGACCAACTCAATCGCGACGGCGACGCCTTCGGCGATGCCTGCGACCCGTACCCCGACCGGGCCGACGACCTCGGGGCGTGCCTGGTGGATCGAGACGCCGGCGCGTCGCCGCAGGTGGCTCAGCTCCAGACACAGCTCGCTGCGGCGAATGCGCAGATCGAAGCGGTGAAGGCCGACTCGGACGGCGACGGTGTGCTCGACCTCGTCGACCTGTGCCCGGACACGCCGGAGGGGCAGTCCGTGGACGTGAACGGCTGTACGCCGGCGCAGGCCTGTGCTGCGGTCGAAATCAGCGCCAAGCAGAGCAAGAAGCTCTGCCTGCTGATCCACTCGGACGACGGCCAGAAGCTCTGCAAGGTCGCCAAGGGTCCGGCGAAGACGAAGATCTGCCGCGCCCGCTGATAGAATGGCGCTCCCACGGCAAGCTCACCGGCTCCCCGGCTTCAAAACCTCGCCGCCAACGGCTACGATGCTCGAGTGACTCCTCACTCTTTGGTGTTGCGTGTGCTCGTCGCGAGTCTCGGGGTCGCCCTGGGCGCGGGCGCGAGCCGAGCGGACTCGTACATCTCCGTAGACAGCCGGCCGGGAGAGTTCATCGGCGACGGCATCGTCCGCACGCTGAGAGGCGGCGGGGCCGCGACCCTGCTGGTGCAGCGGGGCATCACCGACCAGGCGCAGATCGTCACCTACAACGACGGGACCCTCGGGTTCTATCTCGCCTTCCAAGGCACGAACGGACTTCCGCTGGCGCCCGGCGATTACGGGCACGCCACTCGCTACCCGCTCAACCCGCCCAGCGCGCCGGGCCTGAGCGTCATGGGCAACGGTCACGGGTGCAACACGCTCACCGGCAGGTTCATCGTGCGCGAGGTCTCGTTCGACGGGTCCGGCAACGCGCAGAAGCTCGCAATCGACTTCGTGCAGTACTGCGATGCCAACCCGAGCCCGCTCTACGGCGCCGTGCGCTTCAATAGCGACGTCGGCATCGTCGATGGCGACGGCGACGGGCAGACGGACATCGCGGACGACTGCCCGCTCGTCCCGAATCCGTCCCAGGCCGACGCAGACGGCGACGGGATCGGCGATGCCTGTGACCCGGTTCAGGGGATGACCGCCGTGTTCCTCGACAGCCAGCCGGGCGACTACGTCGGCGGCGGCCAACAGGGGCTGCTCACCGTCAACGACGGGATCCACGCGGGGCGCATCGGCGGTGGAGGGACCCCGGGTGGCGGGGTCGAGGTCTACGTCGAGGGGGGCCCCTGGTTCCTCGACTTCACCACACCGACCAACTTCGGAGTCGGCGTGTTCGAGGGCGCGCTGCGCCTGTTCAGCGATCCGGGCCGGCCCGGCCTCGAGGTCACGGGCGGCTCGCGCGGCTGCAGCTACGTCGAGGGGCGCTTCCAGGTCCTCGAGGCCGTCTTTGCGGACGACGGCTCGGTCGCGCACCTCGCGATCGACTTCGAGCAGCACTGCGAGGGGGCGGGCCCGGCGCTGTTCGGCGCGGTCCGCATCAACTCGCTCCAGTCGCCGTCGCCCACCTTCGACCGCGACGGCGACCGCGTCGTCGATCTCGCCGACAACTGCCCCCTGACGCCGAATCCCGACCAGGCCGACCGGGACCGCGACCGGATCGGCGATCCCTGCGATCCGTATCCGGACGAGCCCAACGACCTCGGCGCGTGTCTGTTGGACCGCGACGCCGGCACGTCGCCGATCGTGCAGCAGCTGATGGCCGACTCGGACGGCGACGGCGTGCTCGACCTCGCCGATCACTGCGACGAGACGCCGGAGGGCGCGAGCGTCGACGCGGACGGCTGCACTCCGCTGCAGGCGTGCGCCGCGGTCCAGATCACCTCCAAGCAGAGCAAGAAGCTCTGCCTGCTGGTCCACTCGGACGACGGCCAGAAGCTCTGCAAGGTCGCCAAGGGTCCGGCGAAGACGAAGATCTGCCGCGCCCGCTGATAGAATGGCGCTCCCACCGCAAAGGGGTTCGGAAGTGGCCAAGGGCAAGCTCGCCGGCAAGGTCGCGATCGTCACCGGCGCGAGCCGCGGCATCGGCAAGGAGATCGCGAAGCTGTTCGCCGCCGAGGGCGCGCGGGTTGCGTGCACGGCACGCACCGTGGAGGAGGGCGCGCACCAGCTCGAGGGCTCGCTCAACACCACGATCGCCGAGATCCAGGCGGCCGGCGGCGAGGCGGTGCCGATTGCGGCCGACGTCTCGCAGTACGAGGACTGCGAGCGGATCGTGCGCGAGACGCGCGCGGCGCTCGGCCCGATCGACGTGCTCGTGAACAACGCGGCGCTCACCTACTTCATCCCGATCGCCGAGTTCCCGCCCGCCAAGTGGCTGAAGTCGTTCGCGGTGAACGTGCACGGCCCGTTCTTCATGAGCCGGCTGGTGCTCGACGAGATGATCGCGCGCAAGTCGGGCGCGATCGTGAACATCTCGAGCGGCGCCGCGATCGGCCCGGGCCGCGGCCCGTACAAGACCGCGCCGCTGCGCGGCGGCACCCTGTACGGCGCCGAGAAGGCGGCGCTCGAGCGCTTCACCCAGGGCCTCGCGGCCGAGGTGTACCAGAACGGGGTGAGCGTGACCTGCGTCTCGCCGTCGCAGGTCGTCGGTACCCCGGGCGTGCTGTTCCACAAGCTCATCCCGCGCGCCGACGTGCCGCAGGCGGAGCCCGTGGACTTGATGGCGCGGGCGGCGCTCCTGCTTGGCGACCGAACCGCTCGACAAGGTCTCGGGACGAGTCACTTACAGCCAGCAGATCCTCGCGGAGTTCGGCTGGATCGAGAAGGGCCGCGGGCTCGGCGTCGACGTGACTGGCTCGGGGTACTCGCAGATCTGAGATCTAGGCGAACGACAGAGCCAGCTCGTTCGAGAGGAACGCTGCGATCGCGACCAGGCACAGGATGTGGTGCCGGCAGATCGCGCGCGCGAGGGCGCTCTGTCCGGCCGGGTCGTCGCGGCGCGAGCCGAGGCGTACGGCGTTCGGCACGACCCGCGCGACGGCTAACGCCGTCGGCGCGAGGCAGAGCGCGAAGGATGCGGCGCGCAGCAGGAGCGGGCCGCCTCCGATGAAGAGGCGCAGCCCGCTGCCCAGTACCGCAACGACCATGACCAGCGCGATCAAGCGGCTCATCGGCGCCGACTCGGTGGTCGCGCGCTTGTAGTACGCGGCGATCGAGGCGAGCACCGGCTCGGGCAACGGCCCGTCGGCGCGGCGGTGGCCGAGCACCTGCACGTCGAAGATCAGGTCCATCCACAGAATGGCGAGGAGGAAGCCGCCGCAGGCCGCGAGGAGCGCGCTCACCGGGCGAGCCTCAGCTCGGCGGTCGCTGGGTGCGGATCCGCTCGAGGAACTCCTCGCGCGTGTTCGTGTGCGGGAAGGGCTCCTTCGGCACCGGCACGCCGAGCGCCTTGCACAGCGGCTCCCAGCCGTCCCCCGGCCGGTACTCGACCAGGCGCGACTTCGGCGCGCGCGCGCGCACGTCGGCGTTGTGCTTCTCGTACGCCGCGATCGCAGCCGCGCGGTCGCCGATGTTGCGCGTGAAGCGGTAGCCGAACATCGCCTCGACCATGTCCTTCCACTTGCCGGGCGGCGCGGCGTCGTGGCCGCGGAAGATCGTCTCGTTCGCGCTGTTCCACCACGTCTCGGAGGAGTCGCGGGTCGAGAGCAGGATGATCGCCTTCGGGAACGCTTCGGCGATCTCGAACCAGAACGCCGACGCCGGCCAGTCGACCTCCGCCGCGTAGCCGGAGAGGAACTTCTTCCAATCGGGCTGTTGGCCTTTGAACGCGGCGGTCCACACATCGACGTGTTCCGGGTGCGCGAACACCTCGGCCATGTGGTAGCAGGGTGCGCCGAGCAGCCGCTCGAGCGCCGCCTTCAGCGACAGCGTTCCCGTGCGGCCCAGGCCGGCGCCGACGACGCGCAGTGTCATCCGCTCCTCCTCGGATGCCACCTTACCATTCCGGCGCGTTTCAGAGCTTGAGGCCGCTCGGCCGCTCGAACGTCGCCAGGTCGAAGTAGTCGCGGAAGGCGGTGATCTTGCCGCGCTTCACCTCGAACACGCCGTTCACCGGCAGGTCGAACTTCTTCCCGTTCATCACGAAGCGATCGACCCGCTCGGTGAACACGAGGTTGCCGCTCGTGCCCAGGTTCAGCACGTCGAGCACGATGTCGAAGGCGCCGAGGAAGCCCTCGAAAGTCTTGCGGATCGCCTCACGCCCGACGACGGGCGGCACCGGGATGTTGTGGTACACGGCGTCCTCGGCGAAGTACGAGATCAGCTCGCCGATGTCCTTGCGCGGCCAGGCGGCGAGGAAGTTGCGCACGATCTTCTCGGGGGTCAGCGGCATAGTGTCTCCTAAGTCGCCGGTCGGATGAATCCGTAGGCGGTATTGCTGCGGTCGGTTCCTGCGGCCTCGTACTCGCGCTTGGCGGCAGCCAGCGCGTCGGCAGAGGTGTGGCGTGCGAGCACGGCGAGGTCGATCCCGTACAGGCGCGCGGCGTTGCCCGCGAGGATCGCGCGCTTGGTGGGGCCGTCGGCCGGGCCCAGCGCCGCGAAGCCCCGCTTCTTCTGCATGTCCTCGGGGATCTCGATCCGGCGGAACGCCTCGATCTGCCACTGCGGCGAGCCGTACCAGACCGAGTCGGTGCCCCAGAGCACGTGTTCCGCGCCCATCCCTTTGATCAGCGTGCCGAGCAGCGCCGCGGCGTGGCGCGGGTGGGTGACGGCGGAGGTGGCGAACGAGGTGCCGAGCTCCGCGTATACGTTCGTGACGCCGTACTTCGCAGGGACCTCTGCGAGGTCGGTCACCCAGTCCATGCGCCCGGTCGACTCGAACTGCGCGAGTGACTCGTCGGGCGGAGTCAGGAACGGCTTCAGGCCCGAGTGGTAGATCACGAAGGTGATCTGCGGCCAGTCCTTCGCCGCCTTGCCCACGTCGTCGACCATGGCGTAGCGCCAGTGCGGGGTCGAGGTCTCGTAGTCCGCGGGAAGCAGGCCCTTGTGCACGCAGACGATCCGGCGGTTCGACTTGGCGATCCTGGCCCAGCCGGGGTAGGCGACCTTCTCGTCGTCCATGCGCCACGGGAACTTCGACGGCGCCAGCGGGTCGCCGACGGTGTAGCCCTTCCAGCTGTCGGGCTTCCAGTCGGCGAGCGCCTGGTCGATCTCCTCGACCCAGCCCGGCTGGCCGGGCCGGAGGATCGAGTGCGACATCATGCGGCGCGAGCCGGCGATCGCGTTGATCGTGTCGCGCGCGCTCGCGAGCGCGGCGCTGCCGATCACGCCGTGCGCCGGGTCGTCCGACGGCGCGCCGCTGATCAGGCCGACGTCGGTGTCGCTGTCGAGGAACACCTCTTTGACGAAGTTCTCGAATTTGTAGCTCTGCAGGGTGACGCCGTTCTTCGCGAGCACCGGGTTCCACTGCTTCGCCCACTCGCCCAGCATGAGGATGCCGTCCCAGGCGAAGTCCTCGCGCAGGAAGTGGAGCTGCACGTCGATCACCGGCTGGGCGCGCAGGGCGGCCTGGCGTGCGGCGGCGGCCTCGGGCTCGGCGGCCTCGGCCACGCCGACCGAGAAGAGCTCGCCGTAGACCTGGTTCATCGCCACGAACGCGGCGGCCATGCCGCAGCTCGTCTTGAGGAAATTGCGGCGGTCCAGGTGCAGCCGCCTGCCGTGGCGGTCCGCGAGCTCGCCCAGCACCTGCTCGACCCGGCGCTGCGCGTCGCTTTGCGGTGTCGGCATGTACTCGCCGTTCGAGACGACCTGGGTCGGGATCGGCGAGCGGAAGCCGTGCTCCGCTCCGCGCAGCAGGCGCAGCTGGGCTTCGCTGAGCCAGCTCACAGCGACACCAGCGCGCGCAGCGCGATCCACGGGTGGAAGAGGGCGATCGGCCGCTTCACCAGGTGCATCACCTCGAGGAAGCGGCGCGCCGCGAAGCGGTCGCGCCAGGTGAGCTCGTGAACCCGCGCGGTGTACCAGCCGAGCAGCGGCATCCAGGCGGGCCGCACGCCCTGCGCGTGCGGGCTGCGGAAGTCCTCGCCGGTCGCGAGCAGCCACGGCGCGTCGGTCACACGCGCGAGCCGGCGCTGGAACTCGTGCGAGAGGCCGGCGAGCGGGTCGGCGCCGCCGCGCGCGCGGCGTTCCGCGAGGCAGAGGTCGAGCTCGGCCGCGCCCAGCGCGCTAGCCGCCATGCCCTGGGCGTACACCGGGTTGAAGCTGCAGGCTGCGTCGCCCAGCACGACCACGCCGTCGGGCAGGGCCGGCAGCTTCTCGTAGTGGCGCCGGCGGTTCGACGGGAACTTGTGCAGCGCGATCTCCGACACCGGCTCCGCGCTCTTCACGGCGTCGTGGAGGTCGGTCACGGCGAGGCTGCCGGCCCAGGCGAGGAACCCCGCGTCGTCGCCGGGGGGGTGGTCGCCGAACCAGCCGACGAGCGTGAGCATCCAGCGGTCGTCCTCGATCGGCAGCAGCACCCCGCAGCGCGTGTCGGGATGGCGCGGGTGGCAGAGCAGGGCAGTCCAGTCGCGCGGCGCGTGGGTGCGCTTGTAGAAGCGGGTCGCGTAGCCGACGTCGACCTTCACCTCCGACTCCGGCGGCGCCGGGCAGCCCAGCGCCTCGAGCCAGTGCGGCATGCGCGAGCCGCGCCCGGTCGCGTCGACGACCAGGTCCGCGGCGAGCGTCTCCGCCGCGTCGCTGCCGCGCCGGCGCAGCTTGACGCCGGACACGCGCACGTCGTCGTCCGAGTGGAGCGCGGACACGTCGCCGCTCACGAGCTCGGTGTTCGCGAGCGCGAGCACGCGCCGGCGCAGCGACCACTCGAGCAGCCCGCGGCTCTGGCTGACCATCTCGATGCCGCTCTTGAAGCGCGCCTTCCAGCCGCCGAAGTAGAACCAGCGCGCGTCGCCCGCGGTGTCGACCCGCTGGCCGCCGCGCGCGACCAGCTCGTCGAAGAGGCCGGGCAGGAGCCGCTCGATCGCCGCCTCGCCCTGCTTCAACAGCACGTGGACGTGGCGCGCCTGAGGCGTGCCCTTCCGCGAGACGGGCGCGTCGGGGTACTCGTCGCGCTCGATCGTGGTCACGCGCGCGAAGTGGCGCGAGAGCGCGGCCGCCGCGACCAGGCCGGCGATGCTGCCGCCCACCACGATCGCGTGCCCGAAGCCGCCTGCGTGACTCCCCTCCGCCATTCTGTGTAGCCTAGGCGAGCCAGCCCGGTTCCGACAATCGACCAGGCGGGGTAGGCAGCGGATCCCCCGTCTGGGGGAGGTACGAGATGACGGGACGCTGTTTCTGCGGTGCCGTTGCCTTCGAGTTCGAGGGCCCGTTGGGCGACATCGACATCTGCCACTGCACGCGCTGCCAGCGCGTGACCGGCTCTGCCTTCTCCGCGGAGTTTCGCGTGCCCGCGGAGAAGTTCCGCTGGGTCCGCGGCGAGGAGCGGATCGCCTCCTGGGACGCGCCGATCCTGCGCGAGCCGCCGGCGTACCGCAGCTCCTTCTGCAAAACCTGCGGCTCGCCGCTGCCGTCGGTCTTCGCCGGACATCCGCGCGTGGCGATCCCGGCTGGACTGGTCGAGGGCGAGTTCCCGGTTCGGGTCGCAGGTCACATCTGGATCGCGAAGAAGGCGAGCTGGCTGGATCTCGACGAGATCGGTCGGTTACCGAAGCACGATACGGAGCCGAGCTAGTCGATCAGCTGCTGGCGAAGCGCGATCGCGACGGCCTGAGCCCGATCCGAGACCCCGAGCTTCTCGTAGAGGTGGCGCAGGTGCGTCTTCACGGTCTCGTCGGAGATCGCGAGCTTCTGCGCGATCTCCTTGTTGCTGTTGCCCTCGCCGAGGAGCTCCAGCACCTGCAGCTCGCGGGCGCTGGGCGCGCTGCGCCCCACCCCGAGCCGCGCCTCTCGCGCGAGCCGGCGCAGCAGGGGCTTGGTGATCTCGGCCTGCAGGAAGCCCGAGCCGGCGTGGACCGCGTGAACCGCGCGCAAGAGCTCCTCCTTGCTCGCGCTCTTCAGCACGTAGGCGCTCGCGCCGGCCTGCATCGCCTCGTGCACGTAGGCGGGGTTGTTGTACATGGTGAAGACGATCAGCGCGGTGTCGGGCGAGGCGGCGAGCAGCTTCGGGATCGCCGCGAGCCCCGGCGTGCCCGGCAGCTTCAGGTCCACGATCGCGACGTCGGGCTTCGCCGCTGCGACCCCGCGCACGCCCTCCTCGGCGTCGCCGGCTTCGCCGACCACCCCGAGCCCCGGCTCCGCCTCGAGCATGAGTCGCACCGCCTGACGCAATACGGTGTGGTCGTCGATCAGGAAGATCCCGATCGTCACCGCGCGGCTCCCGCCGGGACCACCGCGCACAGTCGCGTGCCGCGGCCGGGCGCGCTGTCGATCTCGAGCCGGCCGCCGCAGGCCTCCGCGCGCTCGCGCATGGTGAAGAGGCCGAAGCGCCCGCGCACGGGTGCGCGCGGATCGAAGCCGCGCCCGTCGTCGCGGACCTCGAGGCGCAGCTCGTCGCCGTCCGCCTCGCGCGCGAGCTCGATCGCGAGGCTGCGCGCCCGCGCGTGCTTGCGCGCATTCAGCACCGCTTCCTGGGCGATCCTGAACAGGGCGACGTTCGCCTCGGGCTGCGCCGCCTTCGCATCGGGGTCGATCGCGAGCCGCACCTCGAGCTCGCCCTGCTCCTGCAGTGCCGCGCCCCACTCGCGCAGCGCCTCGCTGACGCCGAAGTCGTCGAGCACCGACGGGCGCAGCCCGTTCATCAGCTCGCGGATCTCGTCGCCGCACGCGCGCGCATCGGCACCGAGCCGCGCGAGCAGCGCCGCCGCTTCCGGCTTCTCGGCGCCGATCGCGCCGCGACAGCGGTCGATCCCGTAGTAGAGCTCGAAGAAGCGCGCGCCCATCCGGTCGTGCAGCTCGCCGGCGATGCGCTTGCGCTCCTCCTCCTCGGCTCCGATCAGCCGGCGCAGCAGGTTCTGCGCGCGGTCGCGCGCGGCGCGGGCCGCCGCCAGGTTCTCGCGCGCGTGCGCCGACAGGACCGAGCCGAGGAGCGTCGCGAAGAAGAGGTAGAAGAGGCGCAGGCCGAGATCGCCGCCGCTCGCCGGCGCCACCGGCAGCAGCGCCGCCGACAGCGCGGCGTTCACCGCGAGCATCGCGAACGCGGCGCCCCCGCCGAAGCGGATCGAAGCGGCGATCTGGGTCAGGTAGAAGTACGCGTAGAAGTCGCTCGCCAGCCCGCCGGTGCAGAAGCAGATCGACGCGACGATTCCGGCGTCGCCCAGGGCCGTCGCGACCGCGCCCGCGCGCACCGCTCGCCCGCGCCAGACGTGCAGCCAGGTCGCCGCGGTGTAGACCACGCCCACCGCGAGCACCGCCCAACCGCGCGACTCGGGCACCCCCGCCTGCGCGTGCGGCAGGATGAAGGCCCACGACGCCATCCCGAAGGCGCGCAGCTTGACCAGAAGGACTTCCGCCCGATGCAGCCGAGCGAGATCACCATCGGGATCGGGGTGCATCCGCCCAGCATAGCGCCGGGCGGCTAGCGGCGACGGGCGCGCTGGAGCTGGGCGAGCTCGCGGCGCAGCGGCTCGGTGTAGGGGCCCATGTCGTGGTGCTCGAGCAGGTCCTCGACCAGGAGGATCACGGTCTCGCGCGGCTTGCCGGTGTCGGCCGTGGCCAGGGCGAGGAAAGCGCGCAGCGGCGCGTGCTCGGGGAAGCGGCGGCTTCCCGCCGACAGGACCTCGAGCGCCTCCTGGTGCCGGCCCAGGCCGCGGAGCGAGCCGCCGAGCCCGAGGTAGGCGCGCGCGAGCAGCTCGCCCGTCGGCCGCAGCTTGATCGCGGCTGCGTAGACCGGCACCGCCTCGGACGCGCGATCCGCCGCGTCGAGCGCGCTCGCGAGCGCGAACTGTACCCTCGGCTCGCGCGGCAGCCGCGCGGCGAGCGCGCGGAAGTGCTCGATCGCCTGGTCGTGCATGCCGGCATCCGAGAGCATGTCGCCGGCGGCGATCTCGGTCTGGAGCGCGTCGTCGGGCACCGCTCAGCTCCCCGACACCAGCCCGTGACGGGCGAAGAACTCGCGCACCCGCGGCCACGGCCGCACGCAGTCGTTGTGGCCGCAGGCGAGGAGCTCGAGCTCGGAGCGCGCCGCCGCCGCGTGCAGCGCCCGAGCCTCGTCGACCGGGACGATCGAGTCGCGGGTCCCGTGCACGAACAGGATCGGGCCGTCGAACTCGCGCACCCGCGCCAGGTTGTCGAACGGGTCCAGCACCATGAAGCCCGGGACGCCCAGCCGTTTCGCGATCGCCCGCACGCTCGTGAAGGTGGACTCGAGCACGAGCGCGTCGAGGTGGCGCTGCGCCGCGAGCGCGCACATGGCGCCGCCGCCGAGCGAGCGCCCGAAGCCGACGATCCGCTTCGGGTCCACCTCGGGCCGCGCGCTCGCCCAGTCGTAGGCGGCGAGCATCGCCGCGCGGATCGAGCGCTCCGAGGGCGCGCCGCCCGAGCGCCCGTAGCCCGGATACTCGACGAGCAACACGTTCATGCCCCAGCCGCGCGGCTCCTCGAACCCGTCGACCCAGTCGTCGATCAGCTCGCCGTTCCCGTGGGTGTAGATCAAGAGCGGTCCGGGCCCGCCTCCGTCGCGCGCGGGCAGGTACCAGGCCTCGCTGCGCGCGCCGCGGGCCTCGAGCCAGACCGGCTCACCGCCCACCGCGGCGAGCTCGGCCGGCACGTCCCCGGCGCGGCGCAGCGGGAACAGGATCCGTCGCTGAGCCGACCAGACCAGCGACGCCATCGCGAGCACCGCCACGATCACGACCGCGACCAGGGCAATCCACACGCGCGGCACTCACTCGACCTCGACCGCACGCGCCATGCGCACGATCGGCAGGCCCAGGCCGTCGGGCAGCGGCGCCTCGATGCGCTCGAGGGGCTCGAAGCCATAGGCGCGATAGAGCGGCTCGCCGGGCAGGGTGGCCGCCAGCTCGAGGCGGCGGAAGCCGGCCCCGCGCGCCGCGCCGACGCACGCGTCCAGCAAGCGGCTGCCGATCCCGCGCCGCGCCCAGTCCGGGTCGACGAAGAAAGCGCGGATCCGGGCCGGCTCGGTCGCGGGGTCGACCAGCGGGTCCACCGCGTCCTTCATCTGGTCGCCGCCGTACAAGGTCCGCCGCCGGCTCCAGCCGCCGCAGCCCACGATCGCCCCGCCGGCTTCCACCACGAAATAGGTGCCGTCCGCGATCAGCTGCGTGTCCGGGCCGAACACGTGCTCGATCGCGCCCTCGATCTGCGCATCGCTGTAGTACGAGCGCGAGAGCGCGCGTACGGAGCGCGGAATGAGGGCGCGCAGCGCCGGCAGGTCGGCGGGGGTGGCGAGGCGCACGCGCGGGGAGTCGGGCGTCATGGCGCCGAGGATAGTGCGCGCGGCGAACGGGGAAAGGTGCGGCGAGCCGCGGGGCGAACGCCTGCCTTCGATCAGCTACTCGAGCGTCGAGATCGAGTCAGGTCGGCCCCGCGGCTTCGCCGCAAATCGATCGGCTAGCGCCAGCCTGTGATCTCGAGCACAACCCCGTGGCCCGTGATGTTGTGCTGCACACTCACGAAGAAGCGCTTGCCGCTCGCGTCGAAGACGCCGCCCGTCCACTCGGCGGTCAGGTCGTTGAGCGTCCCGATCCGCAAGCAGCCGTCGGAGAGCGTGTCGTTGTCGGCGCCGTCATCGAGGCAGTCCCACAGGTCGTTGTTGAAGCCGACCGACGGGTGGTCTCCGTCCTCGTGGAGCACCCAGTTTCCGCGGCCCGGCTGGTAGGCGACGTTGTCGGGCATGGCGAGCTCCGAGTTGCCGACGACCAGGAACTGCACTTCCGGGATCGCCGTGTTGGCGAGCGCGTCTGCGACCGCGCCGTCGGTCAGGCAGATGAACTCGCCCCAGTTGCGGTCGTTCCCTTCGTTGCCGGTGTTGGTGCCGCACACCCGCACCCCGCCCGCGGCGAGCGCCAGGGGGTCGACCTCGAGGTCCTCGGGGCGGTAGTAGCCCGTCAGCTTGTTCGCAGCGGCGGCGGCGCGCAGGTCCGCGCCCGTCGCGTTCGGGATCTCGATCCAGGTGCCGAGACCCGTGTTCGAGCCCTGACCGTAGTCGGTGTTGCCGCTGCGCTTGCCCAGGCGCAGGCCGAAGACCCGGCCGCTCGCGAGCGGCGACTGGTCCAGCGACGTGATGCTGCCCGTGCCGGTCCAGGGCGCGGTCGGGATGAACTTGAAGTACGCCCCGCCCGCGGTGCCCTGCGAGGGCCGGTTCTCGTCGCCGTAGTACAGGATTCCGTTCGGGAGCAGCCCGAGGCCCTCGAACGACAGCCGGCCCTGGGCGTCGCGCAAGGCGACGTTCGCGGCGCCGTGCCCGCCGGGCCCGTCGCTGATCGCGCCGGTGGCGTTGTCGAAGTGGACCTCGGTGGTGTCGAGGGGATTCATCACCTCGAGCAGGCGCTGGCCGCCTTCCTCGCCGAACACGATCGTGCCCCAGGCCGAGCGCTTGACCGGATCGCAGTCCTCGGTGCCGCGGACGATCGTCTCGGCCGCGCCGTCGGACAGCCGGATGCGCTGCAGCCCGGGCGCGGTCGCGTCGGATTCGTTGCATGCGATGAGGTGCGTCGGATGGACGTCGTCCGGCCAGAGCGCCATCATGTCGATGTTGGCGCCGGCGTCGTGCGAGGCGGTGACGACCCGGGCGCGCAGGCTCGGCGCGAGCCGCGCCAGTCTGCGCGGGTCCGCCTCCGCAGTCGCCGCGTCGATGCTGGCGGTCGACGATGCGCCGACCTGACCGAACACGCCGAACAGCAGCGGGGCCTGGACGACGAGCAGCGCGTCGCGGAGCTTTCCGAAGTCGAGCGAGTCGGCGCGGGCCGCGCTCGATGCGAGCGCGAGCAGAGCGATGAGAGTTTTCCAACCTGTCCTTGCCATTGGGGAGATCTCCTCTTCGTGTGCGCGCAGGTTGGCTGTCGCCCGTCACATCCGACTTGCGATTTCACGACGATGTCCTGGCGATTCAGTGAGCGCGAATTGAAGAGCAAGGCGTAGATAGAATGGGAAGGCCCGGGCGCCGATCCTCGCGGCATAACGAACGAGGAGACCCTCCGATGCGCGAGTCCGAGATCCCCGATCCCGAGCGGTGCTGGCAGTCCGTCACCGCGCGCGAGCGCGCCGCCGACGGCGGCTTCTACTACGCCGTGCGCACCACCGGCGTCTACTGCCGGCCGAGCTGCCCGTCGCGCCTGCCGCGGCGCGAGAACGTGTCCTTCCACGCGACCCCGGCCGACGCCGAGGCCGCGGGCTTCCGGCCCTGCAAGCGCTGCCGGCCGACCGAGCGCTCCGCGGTCGAGGCGCAGCTCGCCGCGGTCGCCAAGGCCTGCGCGATCCTGCGCGAGCGCGAGCCGACCCCGTCCCTGGCCGAGCTCGCGCGCGCGGTCGCGGTGAGCCCGTTCCACTTCCACCGTCTGTTCAAGCAGGTGGTGGGTGCGACGCCGCGCGACTACGCACGCGCGCAGCGAGTGGCCCGCTTCGGCCAGGCGCTGGACAAGGGCCGGCCGGTCGCGGAGGCGGCCTTCGGCGCGGGTTTCGGCTCGAGCTCGCGCGCCTATCAGGACGCGGCCTCGGGCCTGGGCATGACCCCCGGCACGCGCCGGCGCCGCGGCGAAGGCGAGCTGATCCGCTTCGCCACCGCGAAGACGGCGCTCGGCTGGCTGCTGGTGGCGGCGACACCGCGCGGTGTCTGCGCCGCCGAGCTGGGCGACGCGCGCGACCCGCTGATCCGCGCTCTGCGCCAGCGCTTCGCCCGGGCGGTGGTCTCCGAGGACCGCGCGGGGCTCGGCGAGTGGCTGGCGCGGATCGGCGCGTTCATCGCCTCGCCCGACCACGCGCTCGACCTGCCGCTCGACGTTCGCGGCACCGCGTTCCAGGCGCAGGTCTGGCGCGCGCTGCGCGAGATCCCGCCGGGGCGCACGGCGTCCTACGCAGAGCTCGCCGCCGTGCTGGGCCGGCCGCGCGCGGTCCGCGCCGTCGCGCAGGCGTGCGCACACAACCCGGTCGCGCTGGTCGTGCCGTGCCACCGCGCGGTGCGGAAGGACGGCGAGCTGGCCGGCTACCGCTGGGGCATCGAGCGCAAGCGCGCGCTGCTCGAGCGCGAGCGCGCCGCCGCCAGACCGGCGCGGCGGGCGGGCACGCGCCGGTGAGCACGCTCGGCGGCCCGGAGCTCGAGGCGTCGCTCGACGAGCTCGGCCACGCCGTCGTGCCCGGGGTCCTGGCGGCGGCCGAGTGCGCCGCGGTCGTGGACGGCTGGACCGACGAGCGCGCGTTCCGCAAGCGGGTGGTGATGCAGCAGCACGGCTTCGGCCGCGGCGAGTACCGCTACTTCGACTACCCGCTGCCGCCGCGGGTCGAGGCGCTGCGCGCCGCCCTGTACACGCGGCTCGCGCCGGTCGCGAACCGCTGGGCCGCGCAGCTCCGCCAGCCCGCCGAGTTCCCGGATTCGCTCGCGGCCTACCTCGAGAAGTGTCACGCCGCGGGCCAGACCAAGCCGACGCCGCTCGTGCTCCGCTACGAGACCGGCGACTACAACTGCCTGCACCAGGATCTGTACGGCGCGCACGTGTTCCCGCTGCAGGCGACGGTGCTCTTGTCGGAGCCGGGCGCAGACTTCAGCGGCGGCGAGTTCCTGCTCGTCGAGCAGCGGCCGCGCGCGCAGTCTCGCGGCGAGGTCGTGCCGCTCGCGCGCGGCGACGCGGTGATCTTCGCGGTGCGCGAGCGCCCGCGGCTCGGCGCGCGCGGGTACCACCGGGTGAAGCTCCGCCACGGGGTCAGCACGGTCCGGACGGGCCTGCGCTACACGCTCGGGCTCATCCTTCACGACGCCGGCTGAGCGCGGCGCCGCGCACGGCGGCCACCACCCAGCCGACCACGAACGCGCCGTACGCGCCGAGCAGCGGCCAGACGATCTCGCCGGGCAGATGCGCCTCGCCGCCCTGGTTCGCGCGCACGACCAGCGCGCTGATCACGAGCATGAACGCGAGCGCCATCACCCCGAACCAGAGCAGGCGCCCGCGCAGGTCGGCGTTGGTCTGGGCGATCCAATGGGGCAGCGCCACGTACACCAGGTTCAGGAGCGCCAGGATCGCGAGGGAGAGACCCGTGAAAGCGGCCTTGCTCGACCAGCCGTTCGGCGCGCCCGCGCCGTCGAAGTGGGTGGCGACGGAGTCGGGCAGCTGCGGCCACGCCCAGCCGAGCAGCGCGAGAAAGGCGAGGTCGAGCGCGATGACGACCCACAAGAGCATGGGAACAAGATAGCGCCGGCATGGTATTTTGAGCCGTGACCGAACCGAGAAAGTCCGAGCGCACCTACAACACCTTCACCCACGACAGCACGCGCTGGAACCACTACACGCCGCGCGCGGGCGACGTCGTGATCGGCACACCGGCAAAGTGCGGCACGACCTGGACGCAGCGCATCGTCAGCCTGCTCGTGTTCCAGTCGCCCGCGCCGTGCTCGATCATGGAGATCTCGCCGTGGGTCGATGCGCGGTTCGTGGGCCCCGTCGAAGCGATGCGTGCGACGATCGAGGCGCAGACACACCGCCGCTTCCTGAAGAGCCATCTGCCGTTCGACGGGCTGCCGATCTACGACGAGGTCCGCTACATCCACGTCGCGCGCGACCCGCGCGATGCGTGCATGTCTCTCTTCAATCACTGGACGGGGCTGACTCCCTTCGCATTCGAGCTCATCGCGGCGGACGCGCCGCCCGAGCTCGGCCCGCCTCCCAGCCAGGAGATCGATCTGCGCAGCTTCTGGCGGCGCTGGTTCACGCGCGGACTGCCCGGGATGGAGGACGGCTACCCCGACCTCTCCTTCGTCGAGCTCGAGAGGAGCTACTGGCGCGCGCGGCGGCGCGAGAACCTCCTGCTCGTGCACTACAACGACCTGAAGGCCGACCTCGACGGGGAGATGCGCCGGATCGCGGCGTTCCTCGGCATCGAGACGCCCGCCGCGCTCTGGCCGCAGCTGGTGGAAGCGGCGTCGTTCGAGGCGATGAAGCGCGACGGCCCGATCCTGCTCGGCCCGCTCGGGCGCGCTGTTCGAGGGCGGCTCGGAACGCTTCCTGTTCAAGGGCTCGAACGGCCGCTGGAAGGACGAGCTCTCGGCGGACGATTACGCGCTCGCGGACAAGCTCGCGGAGCGTTTCTCGCCGGGTCTGCGGCGCTGGGTCGAGAACGGCCGGCTGATCGTCGGCGATCCGGTCGCTTCGGAAGACTGACCGGGCGTGACCCGCGACGAGCTGCACGGCTTCGCCGATCGGGTGCTCGACGCGCTTGTCGCCGGGGAGCCCGCGCGCATTCCCGCTGCGCCGGAGCTTCGAGTGACCGAGAACGGGCGGGAGCTCGCGCTCGGGGTGGGGGTCGGCTTCGCGAGCTCGAGACGCTGGCGTCGCGAAAGGGCGAGTCGTCGATCTTCGGGCCCGAGTCGCTCGCCGCGCCGAACCCGCGGCTCGCGCGCGAGCTGCCGCCTGCGCAGCGGACGTCGCGCGAGGCGCTCATCGCCGCGGCCAATGCGTACTTCGATGCGATCGAGCGCGACGCACCCGCTGCAGTCGAGTTCGCGCCCGACTGCGATCGGATCGAGAACGGCGTGGCCACGACGCGCAATCCCGCCGTGCTCGGCGGCATGGGCGTGGCCGAGCAGCTCGAGCGCAAGGTCTTCGCCTACATCGCGGCCATGCGCGCCCGCCGGTTCCCGATCGTCGACGTCGAGCGCGGGGCGCTCCTCGCGATCGTGTTCCTCGACGTGCCCGGCACCGTGACCCACCTCGAGGTGGGCGGGCGCCGGGTCGAGCTCCCCGCCCACATGCGCGTCCCGCGCAGCACGCTGCTGTTCGAGCTGTTCCTGGTCGAGTCGGGCCGCATCCACGCCATCGAGGCGTTCATGCACAACCTGCCGTACGGAGCGAGCTCCGGCTGGTAGCGGATAGCGGCGGGGCCTCAGCCGTGCAGCTGCGCGATGAGCTCCTTGGTGCTCGCCTTCGCGCCCGCGACGCCGAGCGTGGTCCGGTCCACCACGCCGCCGAAGCGCGCCTTGAACTTCGGCACGACCTCGTCGGGGGTGCCGACGACGGCGAATGCCTCGAGGACGTCGTCGTTGATGAGCTCGCCCATCTTGTCCCACTGGCCCTGCTTCGACAGCGCGTTCAGCTCCGTCTGCAGTCCCCCCCAGCCGTGCATCTCGAGCACCGGCCGGTACGCCGGGGTGGAGCCGTAGAAGGCGATCTGCTTGCACACGCCGCGGCGCGAGTCGGCCCAGGCCTTCTCGTTCGCGCCGCTCACGGTGAAGCCGGGGTACATGACCTGGAAGTCGGCGCGCTTGCGGCCCGCCTTCGCGAGCCCGCGCTCGAGCGCCGGCAGAGTGACCTCGCGCAGGTACTTCTCGGTGGTGAACGCGTGGACGATCACGCCGTCGGCGACCTCGCCCGCGACCTCGGTCATGAGCGGGCCGACCGCGGCGAGGAACACCTTGGGCGGTCCGTAGCTCGTGTCGGTCGGCGTGAACATCGGCGTCATCAGGGTGTGCGTGTAGAACTCGCCGCGGAACTCGAGCTTCTTGCCGGTGTGCCAGGTCGCCCAGATCGCGCGCATGGCCAGGATCAGCTCGCGCATGCGCGCGGCCGGGTGCGACCACGGCATGCTGAAGCGCTTGGTGATGTGCGGCGCGATCTGCGAGCCAAGCCCGAGGATGAAGCGCCCCTTGGAGTACGCGTTCAGGTCGTGCGCCTGGTTCGCGAGCGTCATCGGGCTGCGCGCGAACGCGACCGCGATCGAGGTGATGAGCTCGATCTTCTGGCTGTGCTCGGCGGCGAGGAGCAGCGGGAAGAACGGATCGTGCGCCGTCTCCGCGGTCATGGCGCCGTCGAAGCCGGCCGCCTCCAGCTCGCGAATCCGCGCCGGCACGTCGGCCAGCCCGCCCATCAGCCCTGCATCGACTCTCATGGTTGCTTCCCTCCGGTTGTCGGGATCCTACCAGCAAGCTCGGTCTCGATGCGGCGGTCGGGCAGGAACCAGAGGAGGGCGATCGCGACGTAGAGGAAGTGCGAGAGCCAGGGGTTGACGAAGGCGAGCGGGATCGCCGCGGCGTACGCGGTCATCGAGATCCACTCGCGGCGGTTGTGGCGCAGCGCGCGCTCGAGCGCGGAGTCGCGGCCGTGATGCGCGATCAGCGCCCGCTCGAGGATCGGGTAGGCAACACTCGCCATGAGCAGCACGAAGCCGTAGTACGCGGCGGGTCCGCTCTCACCCGGGTTCTCGCCGACCCACGCCGTCGCGAACGGGAACAGCGACAGCCAGAACAGAAGGTGCAGGTTCGCCCACAGGATCCAGCCGTTCACCCCGTGCGCCGCGTGCAGCAGGTGGTGGTGGTTGTTCCAGTAGATGCCCACGTAGACGAAGCTGAGCAGGTACGAAAGGAACAAGGGCACCAGCGGGCGCAGCGCGGCCAGGCTGGTGTCGTGCGGAGCGCGCAGCTCGAGCACCATGATCGTGATGATGATCGCGACGACGCCGTCGCTGAACGCCTCGAGCCGGCCCTTGGTCAACCGGCGCTCGCCCCGATCGGCTCGTTCCCGATGACGTGGGCGGACTCGAGCTCGGCGAGCTCGCTCTCGGCGCGGCCGAGCAGGCCGCACAGGATCTCGCGGTTGTGCTCGCCGAAGAGCGGCGCGTGGCGGCGCAGGCGCGGGTTCGCCTCGACCAGGCGCCACGCCGAAGCCGGCTGCTTCCAGGTCTTGCTCTTCGGATGCGGCAGCTCGACCCAGGCCCCGCGCGCGGCGAGCTGCGGGTCGTGGTGGATCGCGCTGCAGTCGACGACCGGGCCGGCGCAGACGCCGGCGCGCTGCAGCGCCTCGGCTGCCTCGCGGGGCAGGAAGCGGCGGGACCAGGCCTCGATCCTGCGGTCGAGCTCGTCATGGCGCGATCGGCGCTCCGCGAGCGGAAGCGCCTCGAGCTCGGGCGCGCCGATCGCGCGCGCGAGCGCGCGCCACTCGCCGTCGTCGCGCGCCGAGATCGCGACCCACTGGTCCTGTCCCGCGCAGGGGTACACGCCCTGCGGCGCGAAGCGCGGGTGGCGGTTGCCGCGGTGGACGGGCGCCTCGCCGCGCAGCGACGCGGCGGCGAACGCGGGGCCGATCATCTGCGCCATCGTCTCGCGCTGCGCGAGGTCGATCCAGGCGCCGCGGCCCGTGCGGCGCCGCGCGATCAGCGCGAGCACGACCGCGCCCGCGGCCGCGATGCCGCCGATCGGGTCGCCGTACGAGATGCCCGACTTGTAGGGGATGCCGTCGTCGCCGTAGCCGGTGGTCGACGCCATTCCGGCCATCTGCTCGATGATCGGGCCGAAGCCGACCAGCGCCTGCTCGGGTCCGGTCTTGCCGAAGCCGGCCATGCTGACGAGGACGATGTCGGGCTTCGCCTGCTTCAGCACGTCCCAGCCGATGCCCAGCTTGTCGAGCACGTCGGCGCGGTAGTTCTCGATCACCGCGTCGCACTTCGCGACGAGCTCGAGGAAGAGCGCGCGCCCGCGCGGCTGCGCGAGGTCCAGGGTCAGCGACTTCTTGTCGCGGTTGTAGTCGTTGAAATAGAACGAGCTGTTCCACGGCTCGGGCGCGCCGGGCTGCGGCAGGAGCGTGCGCACGTTGTCCCACGCGCGCGGCGACTCGATCTTGATCACCTCCGCGCCCATCTCGGCGAGCAGCCGGGTCGCGTACGGCCCCGCCCACATCATCGAGAGATCGGCGATGCGCACGCCTTCGAGCGGGAGGCGCTTCACGCGCCCTCCAGCCAGTCGCGCGCGACCGCATCGGAGTCCGCGGCGGCGGCGTGGAGCTCGCCGGCAGCGAAGTCGAGCCCGAGGAACGGGCGGCCCGGGACGCGGGCGACACCGTCCGGTGTCGCCACCTCGGCGAAGAAGCCGCGCTCGGCGAGCCCGGGGCTCGCCAGCAGGTCGAGCGGGGTCAGCACCGCGCCCATCGGCACCTTGTGCTTCTCGCCGAGCTCCAGCACCTCGCGCTTGGTCTTGTCGGAGAACCAGCGGGTGACCGCTGCGCCCAGCTCGGCGTCGACCTGCGGGTCGAGGCGGCGGACCGGGTCGTGGAACTTCGGGTCCTCGAGCAGCGGGTCGCCGGTCAGGTTCAGGAAGGCCGGCGCCTGGCGCTGGAGCGCACACACTCCCGCGAAGCCGTCGGCGCAGGGGAAGATCCCCCAGATCGCGTGCACCCGGTTGCCGAGCCGCGGCGCCGGCAGGTGGTCGAAGGCCGCGCGCGGGCCGTACAGCTCGAGCATGCCCGCGGCGCAGGCCTGCGCCGAGAGGTCGAGCCAGTCGCCCTCGCCGCGGACGAGCGCGCCGAAGTACGCGGCGAGCGTCGCGGAGAAGCCGTTCAGGCCGAGCAGCATCCAGGCCTGGTTGAAACCGTTCTGGAGCGGCGGGCGCGAGAGGACACCGGTCAGTGACAGGATGCCGCCCGCCGCGTGCGCGACCAGATTCGAAGCGCGCCAGCCCGCCGCGGGCCCGGTCTGTCCGAACGGCGTGAGCGACGTGACGACCAGCGCGGGCTTCGCACGGCGCAGCTCCAGCGGGTCGAGCCCGCGCGCGGCGAGCGCGCCCGGCGCGCCGTCCTCGACCACGACGTCCGCGGCCAGCGCGAGCTCGCGCAGGCGCGCGGGATTCGCCGCGATCCGCCGCTTCCCGGAGAGCAGGAACGCCTCTTCGTCGCCGTCGAGCGCGCCGGCCGGGCCCTCCGTGCGAACGACCTCGGCGCCGAAGCCGGCCAGCCAAAGCGTCGCGAACGCGGCCGGAATGCCGCCGCCGAGCTCGAGCACGCGCATGCCTTCGAGAGGGAGCACGGCGCGATCATGGCCTCGGCCGTGCGTTGACTGCAACCGAGCCCGACCCGAGAATACCCGCGGGGATCTCGGAGGGGGGTTGATGAAGCTCGGGATCGCAGTCGTGTATGCGCTCGGCGTGTCTCTCGCGTGGGGGCCGCGCGCCGGCGCGGAAGAGCCTTCCGGGGGCTATACGATCGAGATCAACGGCGAGAGCGGCCTGATCGTCCCGACCGGCGAAGCCGAGGTCTGCGAAGACGGAGTCTGTGTCTCGACCGACGTCACGACCAGCGTGAGCGGGCTCGTCTCGGGCAGCGGGGCGGTGGCGATCGAGAGCGACGCGACCAACATCGATCTCCAGCTCGTCGGGCGCGTGTCTGGAAGCACGGCCAAGCCGAAGCTCGTGCTCGTGTTCCTCGCCGAGGGCGATGCGGACGGCGTGGATCTCCAGGGCAAGGGCAAGCTGAAGTGCGCGCTGGGGAGCGCGCCGGGCCTGCTCGAGTGCACTGGCAAGGCGAAGGTCTGCGCATTCGAGCTCGGCCAGAAGCTCGGCTGCGAGAAGCTGCCCTTCGCGACCCAGGTCGCGTTCCTGCGACAGCCGTTCGCGCTCGACCTCGACCTGGATACGATCCTCGGGCGCACGGTCACCGGCGACGCAGCCGCCCGGATCGGCGCCATCACGATCGCGTCCTACGTCGCGAAGGGGAAGTACAAGTCGAGCGCCGATACCTCGACCCTGGTGCTCAAGGGCGCGGACAAGAGCCTGAAGACCAAGGTCGCGCTGAAGAAGGTCGTGCTGGCGGAGGGCGGGCCGACCGCGGGCACCGCCGTCTTCAAGCTGATGGGCCAGAAGGGCGTGGTCGAGCTGCCGAGCATCGCGCCGGCGTTCGGGATCCTCGGACCGACCAACACCTCCCGCTAGCCGCCCGCGAACACCGCCAGCGTCTCGACGTGCGGCGTGTACGGGAAGAGCGCGAAGGTCTCGAGCGAGCGCAGCGCGAAGCGGCCCGAGTCGAGCAGCGCGCGCGGCGTCGGCGAGGAACGAGTCGAGGCCGCAGCTGACGTAGACGAAGGTCGCGGGCGGCGCGGCGACGAGCGCGTCGCGCACCGCGCGGTCGAGCCCGCGGCGCGGCGGATCGGCGATCACGGCGTCGGCACCGGCGATCCGCGCGGCGTGCTGCGCTGCATCGCCGGGAACGATCGACGCGCGGGCCCGCTCCGCGTCCGGCCGAGCCGCGATCCCGAGCTCGAGCCCGCGCACGCCGTGTGGCGAGACCTCGTTCAGCTCGACCGAGGCGGCGCGCCCGAGCAAGCCCAGACCGATCGCGCCGGTGCCCGCGTAGAGCTCGAGCACCCGCGCGCCGTCGGGCACCGCCGCGCGCGCGCGCAGCGCGAGTGACTCGAACAGCTCGGGGTGACTCTGGCCGAACGCGCCCGGCGGATGGAACACGTCGATCCCGCCGACCCGACTCGCGCAGCGCCTCGGCGCCGCTGATCCGCTCCCAGGCGTCGCCGAGGATCGCGTTGCCGCGCTCGGTGTTGCCGTTCCAGAAGAGGCCCTGCAGGCGCTCGCCGAGCTCGCGCTCGAGCGACGCGAACACGGGCCGGAGCGGGGCCGGGTCCGCGCAGTTCCCGACCAGCACCACCTGCGCGCAGCCGCTCTGGCGCTCGACCGCGACCTGCAGATAACGCAACACGCCGCGGTGTGGGCGGTCCGCGTAGGGCTCGACTCCGGCCGCGCGGACGGCGCCGCGCAGCGCGGCCGCGACCTCGTTCACCGCCGGATGGTGGATCCCGCAGCGGGGGATGTCGGCGATCTTGTGGCTGCCGGTCTGGAAGATCCCGACCTTGGGCGACGCGGCGCGCCCGCGCACCGCCAGCCGCGCGCGCGTGCGAAAGCCGAGCGGCGACCCCAGCTGCGGGCGCGCGAGCTCGAGACCTGCGCGCGCAGCCAGCGCCGCGAGCCGCTCGGTCGCGGACGCCTCGATCCCGGGCACGCCATAGCGCGGGCAGCCAGGGCAGGGCGGGCGGTGTGAACAGGGAGGGATGGGGCGCACGGGGGCGAGGCTATACTGCGTTTCCTGATGCGCCGCTCGCCGCCGCCCCCGGCCGACGCCTTCCTTCCCACCACTGCGGCCGAAGTCCGCGCGCGGGGGTGGGACGCGCCCGACGTGGTGCTGGTCTCGGGCGACGCGTACATCGACCACCCGTCGTTCGCAGCGGCGATCCTGGGCCGCTGGCTCGAGGCGAACGGCTTCCGGGTGGCGATCCTCGCGCAGCCCGACTGGAAGAGCGTCGAGCCCTGGCGCGCGCTCGGCCGGCCGCGGCTGTTCTACGGCGTCTCGGCCGGCAACATGGACTCGCTCATCAACCACTACACGGCGAACAAGAAGCGGCGCAACGCGGACGCCTATTCGCCGGGCGGGCAGATCGGCCTGCGCCCCGACCGCGCCACCGCGGTCTACGCGCAGCGGTGTCGCGAGGCGTTCCCCGGCGTGCCGGTGATCGCGGGCGGGGTCGAGGCGTCGCTGCGGCGGATCGCGCACTACGACTACTGGTCCGACAAAGTCTGGCCGAGCATCCTGGTCACCTCGAAGGCACACCTCCTGGTGTACGGCATGGGCGAGGCGCCGATCCTCGAGATCGCGCGCCGGCTCGACCAGGGTGGGGGCGTCGAGCGCCTGCGCGACTTGCGCGGGGTCGCGTACCTGCTGGGCAAGAGCGAGTCGGTTCCCGCGCACCGCTGGGACGACGCGAACTGCCCGAACGAGGACGTGGCGCTGCCGAGCTTCGAGACGGTCGTCGCCGACAAGACGGCGTTCGCCGTGATGACCCGCGACCTGCACCGCGAGACCAATCCGCTGAACGCGCGCCGGCTCACCCAGGCGCACGGCGAGCGGACCCTGGTAGTGAACCCGCCGACGCTGTCGCTCTCGGAGGCGCAGATGGACGCGCTCTACGACCTGCCGTACACGCGCCGGCCGCACCCGCGCTACGACGCCGAGGTCCCCGCCTGGCAGACGATCAAGGACTCCGTGCAGATCATGCGCGGCTGCTTCGGCGGCTGCACGTTCTGCTCGATCACCATGCACCAGGGGCGCGCGATCCAGTCGCGCTCGCCCGAGTCGATCCTCGGCGAGGTGCGCGCGCTCGCCGCAACGCCGGGCTTCTCGGGCCACGTCTCCGACCTGGGCGGGCCGACCGCGAACATGTACCGCATGCGCTGCACGAAGCCCGACGTCGAGGCCGTGTGCCGGCGGCTCTCCTGCATACACCCGACGGTGTGCAAGCTGCTCGGCACCGACCACGGGCCGACCCTCGAGCTCCTGCGCGCCGCGCGCGAGGTGCCCGGCGTGAAGCAGGTGCACGTCGCCTCCGGCATCCGCATGGATCTCGCGCGCGAGTCGCCCGAGTACCTGGAAGAGCTGGCGGCCCACCACGTCGGGGGGCACCTGAAGGTCGCTCCCGAACACGTCTCAGACCGCGTGCTCTCGCTCATGAAGAAGCCCGCGCAGCACACCTTCGAGGAGTTCGCCGAGCGCTTCGACGCCGCGTCCAAGCGCGCGGGCAAGGAGCAGTACCTGGTGCCGTACTTCATCGCGAGCCACCCCGGCTCGACGGTGGCGGACATGATCGAGCTCGCCGTGTTCCTGAAGCAGCGCGGCTACCGCCCGCGCCAGGTGCAGGACTTCATCCCCGCGCCGATGGACGTCGCGACCTGCATGTACTGGACGGGCCTCCACCCGCACTCGCTCAAGCCCGTCGAGACCGCGAAGAAGCTGCGCGACCGCAAGGTGCAGCGCGCGCTGCTCCAGTTCTTCGCGCCCGCGAACTACTTCACGGTGCGCGAGGCGCTCGAGCAGGCCGGCCGCGCCGACCTGATCGGCGACGGCCCGCTGTGCCTGATCCCGGCGCGCGCGCCGCGCGAGGCGCTCGACGCGCGCCGGCGCGCCGCGGACGAAGAGATCGATGGGCGGCCCAGCTATCGGCGGGCCTCGCGGCAGGGCTCTCGGCGTGCGCGGCCCGACTAGTGGACCATTGAGCCGCGCTCAGCTCGTCATCGCGCGCAGCGCCGCGATCCGGTCCTCGAGCGGCGGGTGCGTGCGCAGCAGCGCCGCGAGTCCGCGCGCCCCGTCGCCCGCGATCCCGAACGCGCGCATCTGCTGGGGCAGCGGCTCGGGGTGCGCGGCCTTCAGGCGCTCGAGCGCGCCGATCATCTTCTCGCGGCCCGCCAGGTGCGCGCCGCCCGCGTCGGCGCGGAACTCGCGGCCGCGCGAGAACGCGCACACGATGAAGCTCGCGACGATTCCGAATACGACCTGGAGCACCATCACGGTTACCCAGTAGCCGATCCCGTTGCCGCGCTCGCGTTGGCCGAAGACGGCGCGGTCCACGACCCCGCCGAGCACTCGCGACAGGAAGATCACGAAGGTGTTCAGCACGCCCTGGATCAGGGTCAGGGTCACCATGTCGCCGTTGGACACGTGGGTGATCTCGTGGCCCAGCACGCCCTCGACCTCTTCCGGCTTCATGCCGCGCAGAAGACCGGTCGAGACGGCGACCAGGGCGCTGTTCCGGCGCGCGCCGGTGGCGAATGCGTTGGGCTGGGGAGAGTCGAATATACCGACCTCCGGCATGCCGATGTTCGCCGCGCGCGCGAGGTTCCCGACGGTGTTGACCAGCCAGCGCTCGGCGTCGTTCTGGGGCTCGGCGATCACGCGGACGCCCATCAGCCGCTTGGCGGACCACTTCGAGATCAGGAGAGAGATGAAAGCGCCGCCGAAGCCCCAGACCGCCGCGAACGCGAGCAGGCCCTGCATGCGCTGGGAGCCGTCGACCCCCGCGTCGACTCCGACGATGTGGGCGACGATCGAGAGAACGAGCAGGATCGCGAGGTTGGTGACGACGAACAGGAATACGCGCTTCATGACCCAGACGATCTGCGCCCGGCGGGCGCTGTCAAGGGCGGCCGTAGCTCCTTTGCAGCTCGTCGAGCGTCGCGAAGAACTCGCTCCGGATCTCCGCGAGAATCTGCTGCACGGGCTTCACGCTGTCGATGCGGCCGCACACCTGGCCCGTCAGCGCGATCGCCGCCTCCATGTCGCCGCCGAAGTACAAGTCGCGCGCGGAGCCGAACTCGCGGAACGCGTTCTTCTCCAGCTCCTTCTCGAGGCGCGAGCTGCGCTCGGTGCGCAGCGCGCGCAGCGCCGGCGAGTGGAAGCGGTTCAAGAACACCGTGTCGGTCTCCTCCGCGCGCACGATCGCGTCCTTCCAGTTCTGGTGCACGGGGGACTCGGCCGACGACACCATGCGCGTGCCGAGCTGCACGCCCTCGGCGCCGAGCGCGAAGGCCGCCGCCATGGTCGCGCCGTCGACGAAGCCGCCCGCCGCGATGATCGGCACGCTCACCTTCGAGCGAACCAGCGGGAGCAGCACCATCGAGGCCACCTCGCGCGGGTTCTTGAAGCCGCCGCCTTCGCCGCCCTCGACGATCAGGCCGTCGACGCCGGCCTCCACGGCCTTCAGAGCGGCCTTCAGGCTCGGCACGACGTGAAAGACCGTGAGCCCGGCCTGCTTGAGCTGGCCGGTGTAGCGCTCCGGGCTGCCCGCCGAAGTCGTCACGAACTTCACGCCCTGGTCGATCACGAAACTCACGATGTCCGGATCGCGTACAAACGCTTGTGCGATGTTCACGCCGAACGGCTTGTTCGTGAGCGAGCGCATCTTTTTCACTTCCTCGCGGATCGCGTCGAGCTCGCCGGAGGAGGTCTCGATGATGCCGAGCCCGCCGGCGTTGGAGACCGCCGAGGCGAGCTGCGCGCGCGCGATCCAGCCCATCGGCGCCTGCACCACCGGGATCTCGACGCCGAGCATTCGGGTCACGCGGTTGTCGAACACGGGTTTTGCCATGCGCGCAGCCTACCCCAGAACGGGGTTCAGGCTCCGGCGCGGCGGCTTCGGTAGAGTTGCGGCGGTGACGCGAATCTGGATCGCCCTCGTGCTCTTGCTGGCTGCCGGCGGCGCGCAGGCCGTGCCCGCGGTTCCGGAGGGCGCGCGCGGCGAGACCGCGCCGGAAGGCGGCAACCCGCGGCTCGAAGGGCGGCTCCTGATCGACCACCGCGCCGTCCGCGCAGGCGAGCCGTTTCAGGTCGGGCTCCTGCTCCAGATGGACCCGCACTGGCACGTCTACTGGCGCAACTCCGGCCAGTCGGGCGCGCCGCCGCGGCTGGTCTGGCGCGGCGAGGGCGTGGAGGTCGGTCCGATCGCGCTGGCCGTTCCCCGAGGTGTTCCGCGAGGCGGACGGCTTCATCACCACCTACGGCTACACCGACGAGGTGTTGCTGGCGAGCCCGGCGGTGTTCCGGCCCGGCAGCGCGGGCGAGCGGAAGCTCGAGCTCGACGCGGACGTGCTGATCTGCGAGGTGCAGTGCATTCCGGGGGAGCTCCAGCTCGCGCGGACGATCTCGGTCGGCGGCGCCGCCGAGCCCGCGGCCGACGACGAGCTCGCGGTGTTCGCGCAGTTCGCGGAGCGCGTGCCGCGCGCGG
Source organism: uncultured delta proteobacterium (assembly GCA_963707945.1). Taxonomy (GTDB): domain Bacteria; phylum Myxococcota_A; class UBA9160; order SZUA-336; family SZUA-336; genus VGRW01. The sequence goes on along the minus strand of CAVPRM010000002.1, from coordinate 1,313,026 downwards.
CCGCCGAACGCGGCCTCGAGATGGAGGCCGTGTACTCGCTCTCGGCGATCCGCCCGAACGACGCGTTCCGCGCGGCGCTCGCCGTGCACTCGTGCGCGGACGGCGGCGGCGAGGCGCAGAAGTGCGCGGAGCTCGAGCCCGCCACCGGCCGGCTCACCGACAGCTTCGTGCCGGATCTCGTCGACGGGATCGAGCTCCTGGTCGACGGCGGGCGCCGCCCGTCGTTCCTCCAGGGCGGGTTCCTGGTCACGATGGACGGCACCGCGAGCGCGGACCCGCCGAGCGGAGCGGCGCGGCTGCGCGGCGTGCTCGCCGTGCGCCGCGACGGTGCGCCGGAGTACGTCGAGGTGGACGTGCCGCTGCCGCGCGCGGCGGCGGGCGCGCCGGCGCTCGCGCTCGAGAACCCGTGGCTCGAGCCCGACCCGACCGAGGCTGGCGTCGCGCCCGCGGTCCCGTTCTGGCAGGCGGTGCTGCTGGCGCTCGCGGGCGGCCTCGTCCTGAACCTGATGCCGTGCGTGCTGCCGGTGCTGGCGATCAAGGTGTTCGGCCTCGCCGAGCTCGCACAGCGCGGGCGCGGCGAGGTGGCGCGACACGGAATCGCGTACACCGCCGGCGTGCTCGCGAGCATGCTCGCGCTGGCGCTGGTCGTGGCGGGGCTGCGCGCGGCGGGCAGCTCGGTCGGCTGGGGCTTCCAGTTCCAGGAGCCGCTGTTCGTGGCGGCGATCGCCGCGGTGCTGGTGGTGTTCGCGCTCTCGCTGTTCGGCGTGTTCGAGTTCCGCCTCGACGTGACCCGCCTGGCCGAGGCCAGCTCCCACGCGACCGGCGCGCGGCGCAGCTTCTTCGAGGGGCTGCTCGCGGTGGTGCTGGCGACGCCCTGCTCGGCGCCGTTCCTCGGCACCGCGATCGGCTTCGCCTTCGCGAGCCCGACGCCCACGATCGTCGCGATCTTTCTCGCGGTGGGCGTGGGTCTGGCGCTGCCCTTCGCGCTGATCTGCGCCGTGCCGGGCTGGGCGCGGCTGGTGCCGCGCAGCGGACCGTGGATGGATCAGCTGCGCACGGCGCTCGGCTTCGCGGTGCTGGGCAGCGCGGTGTGGCTCCTCTGGATTCTGGGCCGCGCAGCCGGAGCGGATGCGCAGACGGCCGTGCTCGTGTACCTGTGCGCGCTCGCGGCGGGGCTGGTCGTGTTCGGCGGGCTGCAGAAGGCCGAGCGCCCGCGCGGCGCGCGCATCGCGCTGGCGGCGGTCGCGGTCCTGGCGCTCGCGGGGCTGCGCGTGCTCCCGCTCGCCGAGGGCGAGTCGGCGGCCGCGCGCAGCAGCGACGGCGCGGCCGACGAGCTGGGCAAGCGCTTCAGCGCGGCCGACGTCGCCGCAGCGCGCGCGCGCGGCGCGCCGGTGTTCGTCTACTTCACCGCCGAATGGTGCCTCACCTGCAAGGTGAACGAGCACGCGGTGCTCGACGACGCCCGCGTGCGCGAGCAGCTCGCCGCCGGCGGCTTCGAGACCTTCAAGGGCGACTGGACCCGCCGCGACGAGGAGATCCGCAAGGAGCTGGCGCGCTTCGGAAGGGCCGGCGTACCCTTGTATCTCGTGTACGGGGCCGGCGCGGCCGACAAGCCGATCGTGCTGCCGGAGCTGTTGACCGTCGAGCTGTTCCTGAACGCGCTGCACCGTGCGGCGCCGACGACCAAGGAGAACCGAACATGAAGCGCATCGCATTCGGAATCGCCGTCGCTGCAGTCGCCCTCCTGGGCGCGGTCGCCCCGCTCAAGGTCGGCGACAAGGCGCCGGAGTTCACCGCCATGGACGAGAACGGGGTCTCGCACAAGCTCGCGGCCTACAAGGGCCACGCGGTCGTGCTCGAGTGGACCAACTCGGAGTGCCCGTTCGTCGAGCGCCACTACGAGTCGGGGGCCATGAAGAAGCTGGCCGCGGCGCTCGGCGCGAAGGACGTCGTCTGGCTGGCCGTGAACTCCACGTACACGAACACCCCGGACGACACCAAGGAGTGGAAGGCCGAGCAGGGCTTCAGCTACGCCACCCTGCAGGATCCCGACGGCAACCTCGGCCACATGTACGGCGCAAAGACGACGCCTCACATGTTCGTGATCGACGCCGAAGGCATCCTCCGCTACCGCGGCGCCATCGACGACGACCCGAACGGCAAGCAAGCCGCCCCGAAGAACTACGTGGACTCGGCGGTGCAGGCGCTGCTCGCCAGCTCCACCCCGAACCCCGCCGAGACGCAGTCCTACGGCTGCTCGGTCAAATACAAGTCGGCGTCGAACTGATTGAACTTCGCTCGCCTGCGGCTCGCTGCGCGCGTCGCTTGCGACCTCGCTCGCCGACATCGGACCGCGGGCCGATGTCCCGCGGTGGGCCCTCGCTCGGCCTAGCCGACTACACCTTCGCCGACGCTCCCTCGATCCGCATGTTGTAGAACGAGCGGTAGACGAAGAACGCCGAGGCCAGGAAGAAGCCGATCGCGAGCATCTCGGTCAGCTGCGGGTTCTTGTGGGAGAGCTCGACGGCGAGCTCGACCGCGAGCAGGCCGAACAGCGTCGTGAACTTGATGACCGGGTTCATCGCCACCGACGACGTGTCCTTGAACGGATCGCCGACCGTGTCGCCGACCACCGTGGCGTCGTGCAGCGGCGGTGCCCTTCATCTTGAGCTCGGTCTCGACGACCTTCTTGGCGTTGTCCCAGGCGCCGCCCGCGTTCGCCATGAAGATGGCCTGGTACAGACCGAAGATCGCGATCGAGATCAGGTAGCCGATGAAGAAGAACGGCTCGACGCAGGCGAACGACGAGCGTGGCGAAGAAGATCGCCAGGAAGATGTTGAACATGCCGCGCTGCGCGTAGATGCGTGCAGATCTCGACCACCCGCTTGCTGTCCTCGACCGACGCCTTCGTCGACGCCCTCGAGCTTGATGTTGGCCTTGATGAACTCGACCGCGCGGTACGCGCCGGTCGAGACCGCCTGCATCGACGCGCCCGTGAACCAGTAGATCATCGCGCCGCCGGTGATCAGGCCGAGCAGGAACGGCGCGTGGATCAGCGAGAGCTTGTCGAGGTCCGGTGGTCAGCCCGTTGGTGAGCAGGAAGATGATCGAGAACACCATGGTGGTGGCGCCGACGACCGCCGTGCCGATCAGCACCGGCTTCGCCGTCGCCTTGAACGTGTTGCCCGCGCCGTCGTTCTCCTCGAGGAACGCCTTGGCCTTGCTCGAAGTCCGGCTCGAAGCCGAAGTCGCGCTTCATCTCCTGCGCGAATGTTCGGGACGTTCTCGATCAGCGACAGCTCGTAGACCGACTGCGCGTTGTCCGTCACCGGGCCGTAGCTGTCGACCGCGATCGTGACCGGGCCCATGCCGAGGAAGCCGAAGGCGACCAGGCCGAACGCGAACACCGGCGAGGCGTCGACCGTCGAGCCCGCGATCGGGAAGAGCACCTGCAGGCCGGTGGTCGACACCGCCCACGCGATGCCCATCAGCGCCACGATCACGATGCCCATCCAGTACGCGCTGAAGTTGCCCGCGACCAGGCCCGAGATGATGTTCAGCGACGCCCCGCCTTCGCGCGAGCTCGTCACGACCTCGCGCACGTGGCGCGAGTTCACGGACGTGAAGACCTTCACGACCTCGGGGATGATCGCGCCGGCGAGCGTGCCGCAGGTGATGATCGTCGACAGCTTCCACCACAGCGTCCCGTCGCCGAGCCCGCCGATCAGCACGCTACGAGACGACGAAGGTCAGCGCGACCGAGACGATCGAGGTCAGCCACACCAGGAACGTGAGCGGGTGCTCGAAGTTCATGTGGTCGGCGTTGGCGTAGCGGCCCTTGGCGATCACGTCGTTGATCAGGTACGAGCCCAGGCTCGCGATCACCATCATGATGCGCATCGCGAAGATCCAGACCAGGAGCTGGACCTGGACCATCGGGCTCGTGCGAGCGCCAGCAGGATGAAGGTGATCAGCGCGACGCCGGTCACGCCGTAGGTCTCGAAGCCGTCGGCCGACGGGCCGACCGAGTCGCCCGCGTTGTCGCCGGTGCAGTCCGCGATGACGCCCGGGTTGCGCGCGTCGTCTTCCTTGATCTTGAAGACGATCTTCATCAGGTCGGAGCCGATGTCGGCGATCTTGGTGAAGATGCCGCCGGCGATGCGCAGCGCGGCCGCGCCGAGCGACTCGCCGATCGCGAAGCCGATGAAGCACGGGCCCGCGAAGCTGCCCGGCACGAACAGCAGGATGGCGAGCATGATCAGCAGCTCGACCGAGATCAGCACCATGCCGATCGACATGCCGGCCTGGAGCGGGATCGCGTAGGTCGGGAACGGCTTGCCGCGCAGGCTCGCGAACGCGGTGCGCGAGTTGGCGAAGGTGTTCACGCGGATGCCGAACCAGGCGACGCCGTAGCTGCCGGCGATGCCGACCAGGCTGAACGCCAGGATGATCGCCGACCCGGAAAGTCGTCATGTCGGGGTCGTCGACGAGGAACCCGAAGTACAGGACGATGACCGACGCCGATGAACACGCCAGAGGACCACGATGAACTTGCCCTGCGTGATCAGGTACGTCTTGCAGGTGGCGTAGATCAGCTCGGAGATCTCGAGCATCGATTTGTGGACCGGCAGATTCCGGAGCTGCGTGTACTGCAGCAGCCCGAAGCCCATGCCGAGGGCGGATACCACCAGTCCCCAGATCAGGATTCCGGCCCCGGTCGTAGTCCCGCCGAAGAAGACCGGCTCGCTGAAGCTGGGCAGCTTGAGGGACGCTTCGCTGGCCCCGGCGAGGTCGGCAGCAAAGAACGCGGCGGCCAGGGCGGCGGCGGCGATCCAGAGCGGTCGGCGGATTGCGGCTAGGGGCATGGCGTCGGACTCCCTCTCCTGATGAAGCAGGCGCTGGTGGACAGGCGGCGGTCTAGTAGCACAGAAGTCCCGCTCGGGTCGAATCGAACTGCCGGGAGGGCCGCCGACTAAAACGCGTGCGTCTGGTGCCGATAACTTGCGAAGGGTCGCGGGGAATCTGCCGCCACGAGATCCGCATGCTCCACAGCTCCACACGTCGGATCGCGCTGCCGCGCTGGATCGACCGCACGGTCGGCTGGTTCGTGCGCGACAACCGTCCGCCGGACGAGCAGCGCACCTGCCGCGTGATCGTCGGCTTCACGCTGACGATCCTCGCGTGGAGCCCGCTCTACGCGTTCTTCTACTACCGGATGATGCCGCCGCCCTACGCGAAGTTGGCGCTGGAGAGCCTCGCGGTGGGCATGACCTTCGTGATGTCGGTGCCGGTGCTGATCCGGTTCGGCGTCCGGGTCGGCGTGTGCGTGTCGCTGCTGGGCCTGGCCCTGGTCGGGCTCAAGCTCATGGTCTGCTCGATGACGGGCGGCTTCCGCTCGCCGCTCCTGACCTGGGTCGTGGTGCTCCCGGTGCTTGGGCTCGGGCTGGGCGGAATCCGGGTGGCCTGGCTTTGGAACGCGTCCGTGCTCGCGCAGATCGCCTTGCTCGCCTCGGCGCAGCGCCTGGGCTTTCCGACCTACGACGTGCTCTCCCCGGAGGCGAAGGACGCCCTGTGGGGGGCCACGATCGTCTCGATCACCCTGACGATCTTCGCGCTCGCCCTGATCTACGAGTCGATCAAGCACTCCACGATCGTCGAGCTCGAGCGCGCCAGCGAGGCCAAGAGCGAGTTCCTGGCGCACATGAGCCACGAGATCCGCACGCCGATGACGGCGATCCTGGGCTTCGCCGAGATGCTCGAGGAGGAGAAGCTCAGCTCCGCCCAGCTCGACCACCTGGCCACGATCCGGCGCAACGGCGAGCACCTGATCGCGGTCATCAACGACATCCTCGACCTGTCGCGGGTCGAGGCGGGCCGGCTGGAGCTCGAGATGGGTCCGACCCGGCCAGACGAGATCGTGCGCGAGGTGGCGGCGCTGATGGAGCCGCGCGCGGCCGAGCGCGGGCTCGAGCTGCGCGTCGACGTCGCCACGAGCGCCAGCGGCGTGATCCGCTCGGACGCGACGCGCTTGCGCCAGGTGCTGATCAACCTGGCCGCGAACGCGGTGAAGTTCACCGAGTCGGGCAGTGTGCGGCTGGCGGTGCGCGCCGACTCCGACCGCACGCTCCGCTTCGACGTCGAGGACACCGGCCCCGGGATCCCTCCGGAGAAGCTCGGCGAGATCTTCCGGCCGTTCACCCAGGTCGACGCTTCGATGTCGCGCCGCCACGGCGGGACCGGGCTGGGGCTGGCGATCTCGAGCCGCCTCGCCCGCGCGCTCGGCGGCGAGCTCGAGGTCGAGAGCCAGGTCGGGCGGGGCAGCGTCTTCACGCTGCGGGTGCGCGCCGAGCCGGTCACCGAGCCCTCGTCCGAGGTCCCCACGCTCGCAGGCGTGCGCGAGGCGAGCGTTCTGCGCGGGCGCGTGCTGATCGCGGAGGACGGCGCGGACAACCGGCGGCTGCTCGCGCACCTGCTCGAGCGCTGGGGGCTCGAGGTCGAGATCGCGGAGAACGGCCGCGAGGCCCTGGAGCGGGTCGCCAGCTGCGAGGCGCGAGGCGCGCCCGTGGGGCTGGTCCTGATGGACATGCAGATGCCCGAGGTGGACGGCTACGAAGCCGCGCGCACGCTGCGGGCGCGCGGCTTCCAGGCGCCGATCATCGCGCTCACCGCGCACGCGATGGAGGGCTCGCGCGACGCGTGCCTCGCCGCGGGCTGCGACCGCTTCCTGACCAAGCCCGTCGACCGCACGCAGCTGCGCAGGGAGCTCGCGGCGTACTTCGGCGCGGTCTGATTCGACTTCGCTCGCCTGCGGCTCGCTGCGCGCTCCGCTTCGCTGCGCTTGCGGCGCTCGCTCGGGGCGGCCCTCGCTCGCTATCTGATTGGACTTCGCTCGCCTGCGGCTCGCTGCGCGCTCCGCTTCGCTGCGCTTGCGGCGCTCGCTCGGGGCGGCCCTCGCTCGCTATCCCCCGACTTCGCCGAGACCTCCCAGCGCCACGTCGCCCCAGCGCATCACGAGGGCGCCCGCGCTCGACACACTGCCGATCGTGTAGAGCAGCACGAGGTCGCCGGGCTTGAGCCGCCCGCTCGCCGCCGCGCGGTACAGGTTCACCGGCAGGAGCGCCGGCCCGACGTTCGCGTACTCCGGATAGGTGTCGACCGAGCGCTCTTCGGGCACGCCGAGCGCGCGGCGGCAGAACTCGCCGTACCAGGCGGTCGGCGTGTTGAACACGAAGAAGTCGATCTCGGAGAGCTTCACGCCGGCCGCCTGCGCCGCGCCTTCGCACGACGCGCGCAGGTAGGGCTGGCTCGTCTCGGCCAGCACGCGCCCGGTCTCGGGGGTGCAGTCCATGCGGATGCGCGGACCGCGCGCGTCGGCGATGACCTCGTAGAAGAAGGTGTTGCAGGTGTCGCCGGTGTTGACCGTCTTCGCGCCCAGGTAGCTCGCGCCCGGCGGCGTCGCGCCGACCACGAACGCGCCCGCGCCGTCGCCGAGGAACCAGCACAAGGTGTCGTCCTCGTCGGCGACGCGCGAGTAGGTGCACGAGACGATCACGAGCGCCGTCTCGAACTCGCCGCCGCGGATCAGCGCGCAGGCGTTCTGCAGCGCGACGAGCGCTCCCGAGCAGGTCGTCTCCACGTTCCAGGCGGCGCCCTTGTGGCCGAGCGCCTTGGCTAGCGGGGTGGCGTTGCCGACGCCGACCTGGTCGGGCAGGAACGACGACGCGACCAGGAGCCCGACCTGGTCGGCGCGCAGGCCGGCGGCGTCGAGCGCGCGGCGCGCACAGTCGAGCTCCAGCGACGCGGCTGACTGACCCGGATCGAGCACGCGCCGCTCGCGCGCGCCGCGGAAGGGATCGCTCAGGTAGGGCGCCATCGCGAGCTCGAACGGATCGACCGGAGCCGCGCGCTCGTTCGCCTTCCACAGGCGGGCGAGCGTCTTCTCCTCCTCCTTCTGGACCAGGCTCGGATAGCGCTCGCGCCAGAAGTCGTTCTTGCGGATCGTGCGGGGCAGGGAGATGGCCAGTGATCGCATGCCTACGGAAGCGCTCATGACGGGACCTCCTGTCGGGGTTTGGCGGCGGACTGACTGAGCAGACTCTCGATGCGGCGCAGGAATGGCGCGGGCTCGGAGCCGTCGATGCGCACGTCGACGACGAGCGGCCGGCGCAGGGTGCGGATCGGCGCGAGCGCGGCGTCGAGGTTCGTCTCGCGCTCGACGCGCACGCCCTCGGCGCCCAGCGCGCGCGCCCACGCGGCGAAGTCGGTCTCGGGGAGCTTCGTCTCGAGCGGGCGCAGGCCGAGCGCCTGCATGCCCTGCTCGATCATCCCGTAGCTCGAGTCGTTGAGCACGATCCAGGCGGCGGGGATGCCGTAGCGCACCGCCGTGCTGACCTCCGTCTGCATCAGCATCGCGCCGTCGCCTGCCAGGGCCACCGCGGGGCCGCCGCGGCCCTTCGCCGCGCCGATCACGCCGCAGGTCGAGTGGCCCATCGAGCCCCAGCCGGTGCTGGTGCGGTAGCGCCCCGGCGTGCGGAAGTGCAGGCTCGCGCTGCCCCAAGCGAACGCGTTGCCCGCCTCGGTGAACACGATCGCGTCGCTCTGCTCGACCACGCAGCGCTGCACGGCGTCGAGCAGCGCGGCGGGACGGATCAGCCCGTCTCCCCGCGGTGGCGCGCGCAGCCCGCGCGGCGAGGCGAACGCGGGCCGCACCGCGCGCGTGTCGAGCCGGCCGAGCAGCGCGCGCAGGAACGCCCCGATCTCGGCCTGGACGGCGAGCGCGGTCGCGGCGGGATAGGCGGCGCCGGGGACCGCGGGGTCGAGGTCGACGTGGACGAAGCCGAGCCGCGGCACCAGCTCCGGGTCCCAGAACGAGGTGAACTCGCCCAGCCGCGAGCCGAGCACGAGGATCCGCTCGGGGCGCGCGCTCGAGACGTACTCCTTCACGCCCGCGTGGCTGCCGAAGCCCGTCACGCCGACGAACTGCGGGTGGTCCTCCGGGAACACGCCCTTGCCGCGCGGCGAGCACATCACCGCGGCGCCCGTCCGCTCGGCGATCGCCGCGATCTCGCGCGCGGCGCGGCGTGCGCCGAAGCCCGCCCAGATCGCGAAGTCGCGTCCGCGCAGCAGGGCCGCGCAGTCGTCGACGTAGCGCGGGTTCAGGAGCTCGCCGGGCTCGAACGGGGGCAGAGCAAGCGGCCTGCACGGCTGGGTCTGCACCGCGAGCGGCAGCGACAGGTGCCCGACCCAGCCCTGGGGGCGCGTCAGCCCGCGCGCGATCGCCGCAGCGATCGCCGGGAGCTCGGCCGGATCTCCGACCCGCCAGGCGTCGTCGAAGATCTGCCCGCGTTCGAACAGACCGGCGGCGGGCAGGGTCGCGTCGCTGGTCTCCTGGAAGGCGCGCCGGCCCATCTCGCGCGCGGGCGTGCAGGCCGAGATCAAGAGCACGCGCCCGCCTTCCCAGCGCGCGGCGCACATGCCCGTGAGGGCGTTGGTGACGCCGGGTCCGGTCGTCACGAAGACCGCCGCGGGGAGCCCGGAAGCGAGCGAGTCCTCGAGCGCGGCGAAGGCCGCGCCGGACTCGTGGCGGCAGTGCATCGCCTCGATGCCGGAGCGCCCGAGCTGGTCGCAGAACGGCGCGATCGGTCCGCCAGTCAGCCCGTACGCCCGGCGCACCCCGAGCGCCTCGATCAGTTCGATCACCGCAGCGGCGACGTTCGCCATGCTAGTAGCGGGCGATGACCTGTTCGGCGAAGTCGCGGAAGACCTCGCGCGCGCAGTGGATCGGCGGAAGGATCGCGATCTCGTGCAGGCCCGCGCGCTCGCGCTCGCGGAGCATGTGGATGATCTCGTCGGGCTCGCCCACGTAGCCGCGCGCGGCGCGGATCACGTTGGGCGTGACGAAGCGCCGCTCGGACGGGACTTGATAGGTGCAGTGACCGTCGTGAAGCTCGAGATAGCGCTGGTCGGCCGGGGTCTGGAGCTTGTTGACGTGCTCGAGAAACTCGACCCACTCGCTGCGGATCTCGGCGGGGATCAGCGCGTCCGTGCCGCTCTTCTTGTACCACTCGTACCAGTAGCGCAGGTAGGCGACCGACATCGGCCCGGCCTGCTCGATCACCCGCTCCGAGCGGAGCGTCTCGCCCGGCCGCATTACGCAGGCGAAGGCGAGGGTGGCAGCGTGGTAGTCCGTCGGAAGCGTGCGTCCAACCCGGCGTGCAGCGTCGCGAATCGAGGCCTGGCTCGCCGGCATGAGCGCGGCCGGCTCGTTGTCGGCCGAGACCCGGCCGTCCCCGAACTCGCCCGCGATCTCGAGCGCCTTCGGTCCGTTGGCGGCTACGAGGACGGGGATCGAAGTCTCGAGGTCGATGAGTCCCAGCTGCCGGTGCATGAACTGGATGTGGCGTGTCTTGCCGCGCCAGGTGAAGTCGGATTCGCCGGTTCGGAGCAGCTCGCAAGTGACTCGAACATACTCGCGGAACTCGCGCGGTGGGACCGGGTCGTAGCCCATGGTGCGCATCGCCGTGTGGCCGGTGCCCAGGCCCAGGAACACCCGGCCCGGGGCGATGCGGTTGATCGTGGCGATCGAGTGCGCGGTGACGGGCGCGATCCGCGTTCCGGCGATCGAGACCCCGGTGCCGATCCGGATCCGCGAGGTGCTCATCGCGGCCAGCGCCATGACCGCGTAGCAGTCCGACGCGATCATGTGCGAGTCGGGGATCCACAGCGAGTCGAAGCCGAGCCGTTCGATCTCGCGGGGCAGATCGGGATCGCCGATGTTGGGCTGGACCATCGCACCGAATCTCATGGCGGGACTCCTTTCAAGCGGAGCGGCAGCTCCGCAGGTCCGGGTTCAGGCTGCCGAGCGCGCCGAGCGCATCGGCCATCTCCTTCTCCGGCTCGCGCGCCGGATGGAGGGTGATCATCAATTCGTCGACTCCGGCCCGGCGCACCGCGCGCAGGCGGTCGGCGATCTGCTGCGGCGTTCCCCACACGAACAGCGCGTCGATCAGCGCATCGGGCGGCACGCGACTGGCCGGGATCTCGAACCCCGCGGCGCGGAACATCTCCACGTAGGCGGGCGCGATCAGGTACATGCCGAGGGCGGCTCGCGCGGCCTCGCGCACCGCCGCACCGTCGGTGCTCCACACGACGGGGATGTTCGCGACGAGCGGCGGTCGCGGCCGGCCGGCGGCGCGCGCGCCGCGGGCCATCTCGGGCAGCGCCGTCCCGAGCAAGTACGGGATGGGGCACCAGGCGGAGAGCGCCCCGTCCGCAAGCTCGCCCGCCAGCCGGAACATGCGCGCGCGCAGCGCCGAGATCGCGAGCGGCACCGGAGCGGGCGGCGCGGCCAGCTGCGCGCGCACGTTGAAGTAGCGGCCGCCGAACTCGACCTTGCCCTGCTCGAGCAGGCCGCGCGCGACCGCGAGGTACTCGCGCAGATGCGCGATCGGCGGATGGAACGGGATTCCCAGCATCCCTTCGATGATGAAGGGATGGCTGCTCCCGACCCCGATCCGCAGGCGCTCGCGCGCGAAGGGCGCGATCGACAGGATCTGCGAGACCAGCAGCGCGGGGTGCCTCGGATACGTGGGTACGATGCCCGTTCCGATAGCGATGCGATCAGTGCGGGCGGCAATCGTCCCGAGGAGCGTGAGCGGATCGAACGCCATCGGCACCGCCGGCAACCAGACCGCATCGATGCCCGCTCGTTCCGCCGCGATCGCGATCTGCACCGTCGACGCCGCGTCTGGCTGGAAGACGGCGACGCTGAGCGAGATTTCTCTCACTTCCCTTCCCCCTCTGTGCGCAGTATAGCCCGTCGAAAGAAAAGTGAGTCACTGGTGAAGATGACCGGTCAAAGGGTGCGGGTGGAGACTCACACGAATCCAACGGCCGCGGAAGATTTGAAACCTGAGGAGAATTGGTACGACCGATGCCCCTGGCGGACGGGGGTCGGCCTCTAGGGGTCCTTCGCAACGCCCTGGCCGGGGCCCGGTTCCACCTCCGATGGCAGCGCTATGGCTCGCATCAGATTGGAAGCGATTCCCGAGGTCCAGCCTCGGGTTGGCGCCTCGGCTGCGCAGCGGTCTGCAGGCCCCCTCCCGAGGCGGCCGCTCGGATCGCGCGAAGGGCGAATGCGGTGCCGATAAGAGCTGCCGGAGCCGCGCAGCGAGCTCGCGCCGCGAGCCGAGCCGGGTCGCTCGAAGAACTCCCGAGGAGTAAGTCGTGACGATTGTGAAAGTATCTCTCTGCATCGCGTTGGTCGCGATCGTCGCAGTGACCAGACCGGCCGCGGCTCAGGAAGAGACCGAAGATCTCGGCCGCACGCCGCCGCGCCTGAGCTTCGTCGATGGCGAGGTGTCGTTCTGGCGGGCCGGCGCCGAGGACTGGAGCCCGGCGCAGGTGAACACTCCGCTCGGCGAGGGCGATCAGCTCTACGCGGGCGGCAAGGCGAACCTCGAGATCCAGGTCGGCGCGCGCGCCTTCGTGCGCGGCGGCGAGGACACTCAGCTCGGTATCTCCAATCTCGATCCCGACTTCCTGCAGCTGCGCATCGTCAGCGGCCACGTGTCGCTCGACCTGCGCACCGTGAAGAGCGGCATGACGATCGAGCTCGACACGCCGCACGCCGCGTTCACGATCGAGAACGCGGGCTACTACCGGGTCGAGGTCACTGACCAGAACACCAGCTTCACGACCCGGCGCGGCGGCCGGGCATCCGTCACCCCCGCGAACGGCGAGCCGGCCGCGGTCGCGTCGAGCGAGCAGGTGGTCGTCTCGGGCGAGGAGCCCGCGGAGCTGGCGACCTACGCGGCGCCCGAGCTCGACGACTGGGACCGCTGGAACTACACGCGCACCGATCAGCAGCTCGACGCGGTGAGCTCGCGCTACGTCCCCTACGGGGTGTACGGCGTCGACGACCTCGACCACTACGGCGACTGGCGCGTGGTGCCGACCTACGGCTCGGTCTGGGTGCCTCGCGTAGCCGCGGGCTGGGCGCCGTACAGCACCGGCGCGTGGGTCTCGGACCCCTACTACGGCTGGACCTGGGTCGATGCCGCGCCGTGGGGCTGGGCGCCGTTCCACTACGGGCGCTGGGTCCAGGTGGGCGGGTACTGGGGCTGGGCTCCGGGACCGCTGGTCGCGCGCCCGTACTACGCGCCCGCGCTGGTCGCGTTCTTCGACGTCCCGTCGGTCACGTTCGGCGTGACCTTCGGCTACGCCGCCACGAGCTGGGTCGCGCTGGGCTGGGGCGAGCCGTGCGCGCCGTGGTGGGGCCCGCGCCAGTGGCGCGGCCACGCGCACTGGCTGGGCTGGGGAGGCCCCCGCGTGGTGAACAACGTCGTCGTCAACAACACCACGATCGTGAACGTGAACCAGGTCAATCACTGGTCGAACGCGGGCCACAAGGGTGCGGTGGTCGGGGTGTCGCGCGACAGGTTCGGGCGCGGCCGCATCCAGACCCAGCACTTCGACCCCGACAAGGTCGCGAAGTTCCGACCGGTTCGCGGCGAGCTCGATCAGAAGCCGACGAGCGCGAGCTTCGCGCCCTCGAGGCAGCGCGGCCTCCGTCCGCCGCAGAGCGACCTCGACCGCAGCGTCGTCGCGACCCGCGAGCCGACTCGCGAGCGCCACTTCGGCGTCGGCACGAGTCAGAGTCAGAGCCCGAGCCAGGCGTCGGCGCAGGAGCCGCGCGGATTCGGCCGCGGCGACACGAGCCGCGCCGACTCGGCGGCCCGCACGGTTCCGGCTGAGACTCCCGCCAATCTCGTGCCGTCGCCGCGCAAGGGCAGTGTCGACGCGTTCAGGAACCGCCCGCCGTTCGGCCAGAGCTCGACGGTGCGCGCTGCGCCGCCCGAGCCTCCGCGCTTCGGCGCGCGAGCCGAGGAGCGCCGCGATCACCCGGAAGCGGTGCCGGCGTCGCCCGCGCCGGCCGCCGAGAGCTCGCGCGCACGGCCGCGGGGGCTCGGCAGGTCGGACTCGACTGCCGCGCGGCCCGCTGCCGCGCCGCGTCCGGCGCCCGAACGCGCCCGCCCCGAGCGGTCGCGGCCCGAGCCCCAGGCGCCGCCGCGCGAGCTCCCGGGCGAGCCCGCGAACCGGGTCTTCCAGCGCCCGCAGCGCGCCGAGCAACCTCGGGCCGAGCAGCCTCGCGCCCAGCAGCCCCGCTCCGAGCGCCCCCGCATCGAGCACTCCCAGCGCAGCGAGCAACAGCCCCAGCAGGCGGACCCGAGCCCGAACCCCGCCCCGCAGCAGCAGCGCTCGTTCGACCGCAGCCGCCACTGAGCTAAGATCGCCGCCCCTGCGCCGCTAGCCGGCGGCGCCCGGTCGGAGGCGGCGCACCGTGAAGAAGTGGCTCGCGACGGCGTGGCTCGCCGGCTCGGCGACAGTCACCGAGAGTCCCGCCTTCCTGCTCGACTATCTCCTGCGCGCGCTGCGCGTGGCGGTGTTGCTGTCGCTCTGGCGGATCGTCCTGGGGCAGGGCGTGGAGTCACCGGTGCCGACGGCGGCGGTCCTCTGCTACGCGCTGCTCGCCGAGGTGTTCTCGGACCAGCTCAACGTCAACACCACCCTCTCCAATGCGTTCTGGCAGGGAACGATCGCACAACACTTCCTTCGCCCGATGGCTTTGGTGTCGCAGTTCGCAGCCGAGATGCTGGGCAGCTGGCTCGTGAACCTGGTCTTCTTCTCGCTTCCGCTGCTCCTCGCCGCGCCACTTCTCGGTGTCGAGCCGCGGCCGGCGAGCGCGTCGGCAGCGGCGCTCTTCGCGGTGAGCCTCTTCCTCTCGATCGTCGTCGGGCTCGCCTTCGACTTCATCACCGCCGCCCTCACCGTCGCGCTGGAGCAGCCGGTGTGGCTGGTGTTCTGGGTGCGCCAGGCGACCTCGGTGGTGCTCTCGGGCGCCGTCGTGCCGCTCGCGCTCCTGCCGTGGGGGCTCGGCGGCGCGCTCGAGTGGCTGCCGTTCGCCTCGCTCGCCTGGGCGCCACTCTCGATCTACACCGGCATGGGCGAGCCGGCGCGCCTGATCCCCCTGCAGTTCTTCTGGGCGCTGGCGCTCTGGCCTCTCGCGGGCTGGCTCTGGCGCGCGAACCGCGAGAAGGTGGTCGGCTATGGCGGCTAGCGCGAACTCGCGGCTCCCGAAGCTGCTGCGCCTGTGGGCGATGCACTCGCGGATGGACATCTTGTTCCTGTCGCGCAGCATACGGACGGGCATCGCCTGGTACTTCGCCGACATGCTGCTCGGGCTCTCGGGGGCGGTCTGGGCGTTCCTGCTCGCTGAGCGCTTCGACGGCATCGGTCCGTGGAAGAAGATGCAGATCGTGTTCCTGCTCGGGCTCGCACTGCTGGTGCGCGGCATCGTGGACCTGGGTTTCAACATGAACGTCTCGTTCCCGAGCCGGCGCATCGGCCGCGGCCAGCTCGACCACATGCTGCTCATGCCCCAGCCGCTCTGGCAGACGATCGCGAGCGACGGGTTCGCCCCGTTCTCGGGCTCGGCGCAGCTCCTCGCGAGCGTGGCCGTGCTCGGCTACGCGGTGCACGCGCTCGCACTGCCGATCGGTCCGGCGTGGCTCGCGCTCGCGCTGCTCCACGTCCTCTCTGCAGCCGCCATCATCCTGGCGTTCGCGTACCTGTGGGGGAGCCTTGCGTTCATTGCGCCGCGCGGCGCCGAGGAGATCAACTCCAGCAGCCAGCGCCTGCTCGAGCAGCTCAAGCCCTTCCCGCTCGACGGGGTCGGTGTCGCGCTGTCGGCCGGGTTGCTCAGCGTCGTGCCGGCGGGCTTCCTCGCCTGGCTGCCCGCGCGCGTGCTGCTGGGTCTCGAGACCCGCCCGGGCGCGTGGCTGTGGACGCCGCTCGCGGCGCTCGGCTTCGCGGCGCTCGCCACCTGGATCTTCTCGCGGGGCCTGCGCCGCTACGCGCGCACCGGCTCCGCGCGGTACCTGAGTCATGGACACCGTCGTTAGCCTGCGCGGGGTCTGGAAGACCTACCGCCAGCGCCAGCGCTCGGCGCGGCTGCGCGACCTGTTCCGGAACCTGCTGCACCCGACGGTGCTCCGGGTCGACGCGCTGAAGGGAGTCGACCTCGACGTCGGGCGCGGCGAGATCGTCGCCTACGCGGGTCCGAACGGCGCGGGCAAGAGCACCACCATCAAGCTGCTCGCGAGCCTGCTCGCGCCCGACGCGGGCGAAGTTCGCGTGCTCGGCATGGACCCCGTGCGCGAGCGCGTTCGCTACGTGGGCAGGATCGGCGTCGTGTTCGGCCAGCGCACGGAGCTCTGGTGGGATCACCCGCTTTCCGCGAGCTTCGACTGGAAGCGTGTGGTGTGGGACATCTCGCGCGAGCGCTACGAGCGGATGCTCGGCCTTACCCGCGAGCTGCTCGGCCTGGACGAGCTCATGAACACGCTGGCGCGCGAGCTGTCGCTCGGCCAGCGCATGCGCGCGGATCTCGCCATGGCGCTCCTGCACGAGCCCGAGGTGCTGTTCCTCGACGAGCCGACCCTGGGGCTCGACGTGCTCGCGCGCCGCCGCATCCTCGGCTTCGTGCGCGAGATCAACCGCGAGCGCCAGGTGACCGTCGTCGTCACCAGCCACGACATGGACGAGCTCGAGCAGCTCTCCTCGCGGATCGTCATGCTCCACCGCGGGGCGATCGCCTTCGACGGCGACTTCGCCGCGCTGCGCCGCGCGTCGAGCGACCGCCGGATCCTATGGCTCGAGACTGCGCCCGGGGCGAATCCGCCGGCGCTCTCCGGCGCTGAGCACACGGGCGGTGAGAACGGCCGACACGAGTACGTGTACGACGCGAGCAAGGTCCGCCTCTCCGATCTGCTCGAGCAAGCCGCGGCGCAGACGCAGATCCTCGACGTCGAGACCCACCGCGCACCGATCGACGATCTGGTGGCCGACCTGTACGAGAGGTGGCAGCGGGACTAGCGTCCCATCCTTCGCATGACGAAGGTTCCAGAGTAGATCGGGTCGTAGTCGCGTTTTATCCACTCTCCGCGGATTTCATCACCCCCGATCGTGCCCCCGAGAGAGATCCCGCCGTGCGACATCCGCGGGATGAACGTGATCTCGACATGGTTCTCGTGGTGCACGAACCCCTCGGCCTCCGTGAGGATCTCGGAGTTCTCGAGCCCGCCGCCGAAGATGGTGTTGGTCGTGGACCGCGTGATGTCGTCGCCTAGAATTGGCCGAAGGTCGACGTCGTAGACTCCGAACTCGTCCACGGTCGAGTCGTCGGGGGGTAGGTGCTCGCGCCTCTCGGGGAACGGATCTGGAGTCTTCGGGCTGAAGGAGAGGGTACCCGTGGCCTCCTTGTCTCCGAGCGCCAGCCGGACGGACCAGACTCCTGCCAGTCGACAACAGGGTGGCGGTGCACGCTCCATGGACAGGTCCACCGTCGCAGAGCTCGCCGCGACGATGTGCACTCGCGCGGTCCGGTCGATCAGGTCGCGGCGCGAAGCCGTGATGGTCACCTCGCCGGACTCGACGTAGATGATCTCGAATGCGCCACGGGCGTCCGTCGAATCGCCTGAGTGCTGAGTCGAGACATACACGTCTGGGAGGGGCTGATTCGTTGCGGCGTCGCGAACGACCCCGATGATCGTCCCTCGGGTCCTGGCGAGCAGCTCCCGCCGCAGCTCCGCCGTCATCTCGCCTGGAGCGTACAAGGCCAGGGAGAGCGTGGCCACAGCGACCACGGTCGCCCCAGGCCGCGTCGCACGGCCTAGCAGCAGCGGCCCCTGCGCTGCCCGTGCTCGCACAGCGCGGCCCGCGGGTCGGGCCCTAGCTCGGTCGCACCGATGAAGCCGCGCAAGAAGGCGCGCAGGTTCGCGAGCGCGTGTCGCAGGGCGCTCATGCTTCCGCCCCTTCCGCAGCGAGGGTTCGCGCAGCGCCCGGTCCGCGCAAGGTCCGCCACCAAACGCGCGCCGCGTCCAGCACGACGATCGCAACCAGAGTCATGAACAGCGCAGTCACGCCTGCGTCGAGGCGCGCGTTGAAGATCACCGTGTGCGTCTCGAGCAGCCTTTCCGGCGGCACGAGCCCGCCCGCGAGCTTCGCCGAGAGCGCGTCGGCCTGAGCGAGGAAGCCGATGCGCGGATCCGTGGAGAAGATCTTCTGCCAGCCTGCGGTCATGGTCACCGTGAGCAGCCACGCGAGCGGCGTCGCGGTCGCGAACGCGAACGCGGGCCGCGCCGACTTCACGAATAGAGTGGTCGCGAGCGCGAGCGCCGTGGCGGCCAAGAGCTGGTTCGCGATCCCGAACAGCGGCCACAGCGAGTTGATTCCGCCGAGCGGGTCGATCACGCCCTGATACAAGAAGTAGCCCCAGCCCGCGACGATCAGTGCGGAAGCCAGCAGGTTGGCGGGCAGCGACGACGTCTTGCCCAGCGGCGTCCACAGGTTGCCGAGCAGGTCCTGGATCATGAAGCGGCCCACCCGGGTGCCGGCGTCGAGCGTCGTCAGGATGAACAACGCCTCGAACATGATCGCGAAGTGGTACCAGAGCGCCTTGGCCGTCGCGCCGCCGAGCGCCGCGAGAAGATCTCGGCCATGCCGACCGCCAGGCTCGGCGCGCCGCCGGTGCGCGAGAGCAAGGTGGTCTCGCCGACCTCGCGGGTCAGCTTCTCGAGCGCGGCGGGGTCGAGCGGGAAGCCCCAGCCCGAGATCACCTCGGCCGCGTGCGCGGTCTCGCTCCCGATCAGCGCCGCGCCCGAGTTGATCGCGAAGTAGACCCCCGGGTCCATGACCGCCGCCGAGAGCAGCGCCATGATCGCGACGAAGCTCTCCATCAGCATCGCGCCGTAGCCGATGAAGCGCGCGTCGCTCTCGCTTGTCGAGCAGCTTGGGCGTCGTGCCGCTCGAGATCAGCGCGTGGAAGCCCGACATCGCCCCGCAGGCGATCGTGATGAAGCAGAACGGGAACACCTTGCCCGCGAACACGGGCCCCGTGCCGTCGATGAACTTCGTCAGCGCCGGCAGGTGCACGTCAGGCCGCACCCAGAGCAGTCCGAGGGCCAGCAGCGCGACGGTGCCGATCTTGATGAACGCCGACAGGTAGTCGCGCGGCGCGAGCAGCAGCCACACCGGCAGCACGCTCGCGATGAACCCGTAGCCGATCAGCGCCATCGCGAGCGAGCGCCTGTCGAAGTCGAACCAGCTGCGGAGCTCGGGGCTCTCGTTCACGAAGTGCCCGCCGACCAGCGCGCACAGCACGAGCCCGACACCGATCAGCGACGCCTCCAGAACCTGGCCCGGCCGGATGCGCGTCATGTACACGCCCATGCCGAGCGCGATCGGGATCGTCGTGCCGACCGTGAACGCCGACCACGGGCTGCCGAACATGGCGTTCACCACCACGAGCCCGAGCACGCCGATCAGGATCACCATGATCGCGAGCACGCCCGCCAGCGCTGCCGCGCCGCCGACCGGGCCGATCTCCTCGCGCACCATCTGGCCCAGGCTCTTGCCGTTCCGCCGCAGCGAGCCGACCAGGATCGTGAAGTCCTGCACCGCACCGCCCAGCACGACCCCGATCAGGATGTAGAGGACGCCGGGCAGGTAGCCGAACTGCGCCGCGAGGATCGGCCCCACCAAGGGCCCCGGCCCCGCGATCGCCGCGAAGTGGTGCCCGAATACCACCCAGCGGTTGGTCGGCACGAAGTCCTTGCCGTCGTTCAAGCGGTGCGCCGGCGTGACCCGCGCGTCGTCCAGCCCGAGCGCCCGCGCCGCCAGGAACGCCGAGTAGAAGCGGTAGCCGATCGCGTAGGTGCACAGCGCCGCGACCAGGAACCACGCGCTCGACAGCGGCTCGCCGCGCGCCGTCGCGATCACCCCGAGCGCGGACGCGCCGAGCAGCGCGACCGCGGCCCAACCGACTCCCCTCAGCATCGGGCGATGATAGCCCGACCGATCGGTGTAGCATCCGGCCAATGCCCACCACGCGCGTACTCGTCCTCGCGTTCTCGGTCCTCGCCATCGCCTGCAAGAGCGACGTTGGCGCCGAGATGCGCAAAGCAACCTATCCGCCCGACTTCGCCTACATCTCGAAGGAGCAGCTCCAGTCGACCATGTGGCAGCTCGCCCGCGATGCGAGCGAGGTCGACCGGCTGGCGGCGAAGCCCGCCCCGCTCTCCTTGGCCGACCGCAACACGCTGGTCGCGCTGCTCGGCTCGATGGAGGCGGAGGTCGACCACATCGGCGCCGAGGGGAAGCGCACCAACCACCCGATGCTGGACGAGAAGCGCGACCAGTTCCGCGCCGACCTGGTGGCCGCGCGGCGCGGGGTCGAGAGTGAGCCGCCCAACTACACCCTCGCGCGCACCGTCTCGACCGCCTGCACGCGCTGCCACCAGCAGAGCGTGCGCTGAGCGCAGTAGAATCGAAGCAGGAGGGAGCGCATGGACAATCTGTCGGGCAAGGTCGCGGTCATCACGGGCGGCGCGAGCGGAATCGGGCGCGGCATGGCCGAGGCGTTCGGCGCGGCGGGGATGAAGCTCGTGCTGGCGGACGTCGACGCCGCGCGGGTCACCGAGACCGCGCGCGAGCTCGAGAAGTCGGGCGCCGAAGTGCTGCCCGTGAAGGCCGACGTCGCGGTGCAGGCCGAGGTCGACGCGCTCGCGCGCCGCGCGCTCGACACGTTCGGCGCGGTCCACGTGGTCTGCAACAACGCGGGCGTCGCGCACGGTGGCATCCCGACCTGGGAGAGCACGCTCCACGACTGGGAGTGGATCGTCGGGGTGAACCTGATGGGTGTCGTCCACGGCGTGCGCACCTTCACGCCGATCCTGCTCGAGCAGGGCGAGGGCCACATCGTGAACACCGCCTCGATGGCGGGGCTGATCAGCGGCGCGGGCAACGCACTCTACGGTGTGACCAAGCACGCGGTCGTCGCGCTCTCCGAAGCGCTCTTCAACGAGCTGCGCGCGCAGGACGCGGCGGTGCGCGTGTCGGTGCTCTGTCCGGGCTTCATCAACACGGAGATCCTGCGCTCGTCCGAGCGCAACCAGCCCGAGGCGGTGCGCAGTCACCGGCCCGAGCGGCGCACCAGCCCCGAGGCCGAGATCCGGCGCAAGCAGGTCGAGCACATGGTGGCCAGCGGTCTCGCGCCGCGGAAGGTGGGCGAGATCGTGCTCGACTCGATCCGCAACAACCGCTTCTGGATCTTCACGCACCCCGAGTGGAAGAGCTCCATCCGCCACCGGATGGAGAACATCCTCGAGGAGCGCGACCCGACGCCGGCCGGCCCACCTCGCCGCTAGCTGTCGCTGAACAGCTAGCGGATGCGGCGATGCAGCCGGCCGCCGGCGAGCACGTACCCCGGCCGCCGCTCGGTGTCGAGCTCGAGGCAGGTGGCCGCGGTTGGCGTCCCGGCCGGGGGCAGGCGAAACAGCAGCGTGCCTTCGTCTATGAGCTCGAGCGGCAGCGGCGGCGGGTCCGGGATCGGGAACGGCGGGCGCGACCAGCGCTGCTGCGCGAGGAGCTTTCCGTCCTCGAGGACGACCTCGAGGCTCGCCGCGAGCCGCTCGTAGCGGCCGACGAAGCGCGCGAGATCGGTGACGAGGTTCGGATTTGCCTCGGGGAGTGGAGGCAGCGCGACGCCGCTGAGCTTCCCGAGGACGTACCCGAACACCTCGCGGTACAGGCCGACGGCGTCGCCGCCGTTGGTGAGCAGCGCGACCGCGACCCGCCGTCCCGGCAACACGCGCAGGAACGAGAACTGCCCCGCCGTGCCGCCGTCGTGCCCTATCAGCCGCTCGCCGGACCAATCGAAGAGCATCCAGCCGAGCCCCCAGCTGTTAGCGAACTGGTGTGCCGGCAACTCGACCTGGCGCTGCTGCATCGCGTGCGCCGACTCCTCCGAGAGCACCCGCCGCCCCCCGAGCGCGATGCCGCCGTCCAGATGCATGCGCGCGAAGCGCACGAGGTCACGGGCGAACGCAAAGGGTGTGGCGCCTGCAGGTCCGCTCGCTCGCGGCTGCGGCCAGGCCGGTGCCGGAACCACATCGCCGCTCTTCGGGTGAAGGAAGTGTCCGACTGCCGCGCGGAAGCGCAGCGCCTGCTCCGGCAGCGTACCCATCCCTTCCGTCCCGAGGGGTTGGAGCAGGAACTGGTGCAGGGCATCGTCCCAGGTCATCCCGCGAAGCTTCTCGACGATCCTCCCCGCGAGGACGAAACCGGCATTGCAGTAGGACCAGAGCTTGCCGGGTGGATGGAGCTGCGGCAACGCCGCGCAGGCGAGCACGTAGCGCTCCACGGCGTCGTCGCCGCGGCCCGTGGTCTGGAAGAAGTCCCCGTCGATACCGCTGGTATGCGTGAGCAGCATGCGCACGCTGATCGAGTCGACGGCCTCGCGGCTTGCGAGCGCCAGCTCGGGCAGGTAGCGCTTCACGGGCGCGTCTAGCTCCACGCGCCCCTCTTCGACGAGCTGCATCACCAGGGCGGTGGTCCAGAGCTTGGTGATCGAGCCGATCTCGAAGACCGAGTCAGTCGTCGTCTCGACCCCGCTGCGCGTGTTCACTACGCCCGTGGCGCATTCAAAGACGGCGTCGCCCTCGAGCACCGCAAGCGATGCTCCGGGCACCTTGCACCGCTTCGCTGCGTCCACCAGAAGATCAGGGACCAAAGCCAGCCGGGAATCGATCTCGGCCATCGAATCCTCCTCTAGCGCGGGTCCGATCATCGCATAGAGAGGCGAGGCCAAATCAGTGCTTGGCGCCGCTCGCCCACGGGAGCGGCTGGGGCGGCGGCAGCACCACGAACGCGGGGTTGCTCGGCGCGCCGCGGGTCAGCGCGAGCACGTAGAGGAGCGGCGGGTAGGCGATCGCCTGGCGTCGGCCGACGTACAGGAGCGGCGTGCCCGTGATGCCCTGGCCCGCGGCCCAGGCGATGTCGTCCTGGAGCTTCTTCTCGGTGTCCGGCGAGCGCACGCACGCCTCGAGGTCGGCGCGCGGCCCCAGCACCTCGGCGAACCCCCAGAGCATGGGCTCGGTGAGCGAGCTCTGGTTCTCGAAGAGCTTGCCGGCGAAGTCGAAAGCGGCGGGCTTCCCCTCGGCGCAGATCTGCACGCGCGCGGCCAGACAGCGCAGCGGCTCGCTCTCGTCGAGCTTGATGTTCGGGTTGCACGACGGGTCGAGCGGGTACTGGTGCGGCGCGACCGAGAACGCCTCGTAGCCGAAGCGCTGGCGGAGCTGAAGCAGGGTCTCGTGGAGCTGCCGGCAGTGACCGCAGAGGGTGTCGGTCCACTCGGTGAGCCGGAGCCGCGGAGCGGCGGCGCCGATGACGGTCCGCGGCGGCGGCGGCTCCACCTCGGCGCTCGCGGCGTATGCGGCGAGCGTGTCGGAGAGGAGCTGGCGCGCCTCGGGCGGGATGCTCGCGATGAAGGCCGAGATCTCGCGCTCCTCGGGGGTCGAGCCGACGCCGGCGCCCGGCGCGGGCGCGGCCGTGCGGATGCCCGATGCGAGCGGGTTCTGCGGCGTGCGCCGGCCGGGTACGTAGAGCGCGACGAAGGCGACACCGAGAAGTGCCGCCGCCAGCGGCGCTCCGCGCGCGAGCGCGCCGAGCGTCGGCAGGCCGACGGCCCAGCCCACGGCGGCCGCATAGCCGAGCGCGAGCAGGTAGCTCCCCCCGCAGGTCTGGCACAGGTGGCCGAAGCGCAGCGACGCGGCGAGCAGCACGCCCGCGCCCACCACGCCGGCGATCGCCGCGACGAAGGTCGCGCCCATCCAGGTCTCGGCGGAGCGCCGCCGCGCCAGCCGGATCCGCGCGACCAGCGGCAGCGCGCACGCGACCAGCCCGAACGCGACGCCCCAGGCCGCGACCGGCATGCCGGTCGCCGCGTGGACCGCGCTCGCGAACGGCGAGTCCCAGACCTCGGCGCAGTGTCCGCCGCCGCCGATCCCGCACACGACCTCGCCGCCGCGCCGCGCCACGAGCAGCTCGTACCACTGGAAGGCGGCCCACGCGGCCTGCAGGAGACCCACGCCGGCGGCGATCAGGAGCGCCCGCATCCGCGTGCGTGACGCCCCCGCAGTGCTCCGTGACTCCGTCAACCTTCCCCCGCCTCGGCCCGACCGGGCCTGACCGTAGCAACTCGCTCGGGGTTTGACGCCCGCCGCCGCGAATGGGAGGCTCCGCGCCAGTGGCCCGCGCGCAGAAGCTCAGCGAAGGCGAACTCGAAGCGGCGCTTCGCACGCTCGAGGGCTGGTCCGTCGCCGGTGGCAAGCTGCACCGCGAGTTCCGTTTCGCCGACTTCGGGTCCGCCTTCGCCTTCATGACCCGGGTCGCCCTCGAGGCGGAGAAGCGCGACCACCACCCCGACTGGTCCAACGTCTGGAACCGGGTCGTGGTGGATCTGGTCACGCACGACTCGGGCGGCATCACCGAGAAGGACGTCGCCCTCGCGCAGCGCATCGGCGAGCTCGCGAAGTAGCGGCCTTGCGCCCCACCGCCGTTCGTCACCGCGTGGTCGCGTTCACCCTGGCGATGATCGCGATCGCCTACCTCGACCGGGTCTGCATCTCGATCGCGGCGCCGGCGATGCAGGCTGACCTCGAGCTCTCGGACGGACAGATGAGCCTCGTCTTCAGCGCGTTCACCATCAGCTACGCGTTCTTCGAGGTGCCGAGCGGCTGGCTCGCGGACCGTTTCGGCGCGCGCATCGCGCTGTCGCGGATCGTGGTCTGGTGGTCGGCGATGACCGCGGCGACCGGGCTCGCGACCGGCTTCGGGTCGCTGGTGGCGGTGCGCTTCCTGTTCGGGATCGGCGAGGCCGGCGCCTTCCCCTCGACTGCCCGCATCTACGCGCGCTGGCTGCCGGTGCGACTGCACGGGCGACTCTTCGGCGTGTTGCTCGCGGCGGCGGCGATGGGCGGCGCGGCGACGCAGCCGATCGTGGCGAAGCTCTTGGGCGTGGTCGGCTGGCGCAGCTCGTTCGCGCTGTTCGGCGTGATCGGCGTGATCTGGTCGATCGCGTTCTGGCGCTGGTTCCGCGACGACCCGCACCAGCACGCGTCGGTGAACCAGGCCGAGGCCGAGCTGATCGCGGCGGGCGGGGGCTCGAGCCTGTCGCACGCGGCGGTGCCGTGGCGCGCGCTCGTCGAGAATCGAACGCTGGTCGCGCTGTGCGCCATGTACGTGGGCGCGATCTACGGCTGGTACTTCTTCATCACCTGGCTGCCGACGTATCTGATCCGCGCGCGCGGCTTCACGCAGGCCGACGTCGGCTGGCCCGCGGCGCTGCCGCTGTTCGGGATCGCGGTCGGCGTGCTCGCGGGCGGCTGGATCAGCGACCACCTGCGCCCGCGCCTGGGGCTGCGGCTCGGCTCGTGCCTGCCGGGGCTGGTCGGCCTGCCGCTGGCGGCGCTCGCCGTCGCGAGCGCGGCGCTCGTCGACGACCGGCTCGCCGCGGTCGTCCTGCTGGCCTGCGCGGCGGGCTGCGCGGGCGCGGGCATCGCGCCCGCCTGGGCGATCTGCGTCGAGATCGGCGGCGCGCACTCGGCGGTCGTGTCGGGGGCGATGAACACGTTCGGGAACATCGGCGGCGCGATCTGCCCGATCGCGATGGCGGTCCTGGTCCAGCGACTCGACTCGTGGACGGTGCCGCTGTTCACGATCGCGGCGATGTATCTCGTCGCCGCGGCCTGCTGGCTCGCGATCGATCCCACTCGGAAGCTCGCGGTGCCCGCGCGCTAGGAGGCGCGCTTGGCCGCGGTGGCGATGAGCTCGGCCACCGCGTCGGGCCGAGAGACGTAGATCGCGTGGCTGCCTGCCACCTCGACCACGCTCGCACCGGCGCGCTTGGCCATCTGGCGCTGGGCAGGAGGTGGAATCATGCGGTCGTCGCTGGCGACCAGGTACCAGCTCGGCTTGGACCGCCAGGCTGCCTCCGTGATGGTTCCGCCGAGCGCCTCGACGCCCCAGGGCAGCTGGGAGTCCGCCATGAACGCGGCTCGCTCGGGATCGACGTCGGCCGCGAACGAGGCGGCGAACTTGCTCCTGTCGAGGAAGAGATAGCCGTCCTTCGACGGGAGGATCGGTGGGACCGCTGCGCCGGGCGGCGGATCCTTGATCAGAGAGGCCACCGACTCACCCTTGTCCGGAGCGAAGGCCGCGATGTAGACGAGGCCGACGACCTTCGGATCGGTGCCGGCTTCGGTGATCACCGCTCCACCGTACGAGTGGCCGACCAGGAGCGCGGGTCCGTCCAGCGCCGCGACTGCGCGCCGGGTCACCGCGGCGTCGTCGGCCAGGGAGGTCGTCCGAATCTGGACGATGCTCGCGCTGAAGCCGCCCTTGCGGAGCGCTCGGTACACGCCTTCCCAGCCCGAGCCATCCACGAAGCCGCCATGGACCAGAACGACGTTCTTCACGGGCACGGGGGGACCTCCGCGAGCAGGTTCGCTAGAGCGTAGCACCGACGCTAGGCGGCGGGCGGAGTGACCTCGAGCTCGAGCACCGTCGCGAGCGGATCGATCGCGTCGCTCCGGCACGCGGATCGAGATCTCGCCGATCGGGTCGGCGTTGAACATGCTGGTCGAGCACGGAGCAGCGCTTGTCGTACTCGAGCGCGCGGCCGCTCGCCAGCACGCGCACCGCGCGCACGCGCTTGATCGGCACGCCGCGCACGGTGACCGTGTCGTACGGGCGCATCAGCAGGTGCAGGTAGATCCGGTCGCCGCGCGCGCGTGCGACGGCCCGTAGAACTGCCAGGGCTCGAGGCCGGGCACGCGTGTCGTGGATGCTGGCGGCGTGCGCGCTCATCCAGCGCGGCGAGCGCGTCGAGCCGCTCGAGCTGCTCGGCGGGCAGCGCGCCGTCGCCCATCGGGCTCGACGTTCAAGAGCAGGTTCCCGCCGCGGCTCGCGACCTCGCAGAGCGCGTGCACGAGCGCGCGCGGCGACTTGTAGTGCGCGTCGCGCGGCGTTGTAGCCCCAGCTCTCGTTCATGGTCATGCAGGTCTCCCAGCGGCGCGTCGGCGGCCCGGCGGGATGAACTGCTCGGGCGTGTCGAAGTCGCCCTCGCCGGGCAGGCGGTCGTTCGAGCAGGATGTCCGGCTGGAGCTCGCGGATCAGCGCCGCGAGCTCCTTCGCGCGCCACTCCTGCGGCGAGCGCTCCCAGCCGCCGTCGAACCAGAGCACGTCGATCACACCGTACTGCGTCAGCAGCTCGCGGATCTGCGCGAACTGGAAGGCGAGGAAGCGCTCCCACTGCTCGGGCGTCGGCCGCGGCGCGCGGCCGAAGCGGTAGGGGCGGTGCTCGTCGCGGAACGGCGGGTAGTCCGGGTGGTGCCAGTCGGAGAGCGAGAAGTAGAAGCCGACCCGCAGCCCGGCCGCGCGCGTCGCGTCGACGAACTCGCGCACCAGGTCGCCGCGGTACGTCGAGTCGCGCGACCGAGAAGCTCCGGCCGCGCGGGTCGGCCAGAGCGCGAAGCCGTCGTGGTGCTTGGTGGTGAGCACCGCGTAGCGCATGCCGGCGCGCTTTCGCGCGCGCCAGCCAGTCGCGCGCGGCTGTTCGGCGCGGGCGCGAAGCTCGCTGCGCTCGCGTGGTAGTCGTCGGCGGGCAGGCGTCCGAGCAGCGGGCAGGGCGCCGACCCCGCCGACCAGCGGCCAGGACAGCTCGATCCCGCGCTGCGACGAGTGCCCCCAGTGGACGAACAGCCCGAAGCGCGCGCCGTCGAACCAATCAGATTGACTTCGCTCGGCTTCGCCTCGCTGCGCGCCGCTTCGCGGCTCGCGGCCTCGCTCGGGGCGGCCCTCGCTCGGCCCTGCATGCTCCGACATCTCTACTAGCCTTCGAGCTCGCGCCATAGATCGGCGTCTCCGCGCAGGCCGAGCGCGGCACGAGCCGCGTTCACGCCCGACGTGACGACACCGTACACGCCGCCGCCCGGCTGTGCCCAGTGGCCGGCCAGGTAGAGGCCGGGCAGGGGCGTGTCGTTCGCCGGGCGGCCGGGGCCGATCTGGTCGGGGCCGAGCGACCAGCCGTAGAGGGCGCCGTCGCTGTTGCGTGTATAGCGCTCGAGCGTGCGCGGCGTGCCGCCCTCGGCGAAGCGCAGCCGCGCGCGCAGGCCCGGGAAACGCGTCTCGGCCGCGGCGAGCATGCGGTCGACGTAGCCGTCCTTCTCCGCGCGCCAGTTGCGCGCCGCCGTGTACGGAACCAGCGCGGTCAGCACCAGCAGGTGCTCTCCCGGCGGCGCGAGCGACGGGTCGGCCAGGGTCGGCACGGTCGCGCTCCACCAGGCGGGCCGGCCCGCGAGCGAGGTTGCGTACGCGTCGTCGTGGCTCCAGGTCTCGTAAACGAAGGTCTCGTGGGTCGCGCCGAGCCGGCGCAGGTCGAGGTCGGTCGCGGCGTAGGTCACGAACGCCGAGAGCGACGGCTCGAGCCGCGACAGCGCGCGCCGCCAGCGCGGCGGGAAGCGCTGCTCGCCGCACAGCTCCTCGACGGTCTGGCGCAAGTCGGCGTTCGAGACCACGACCGGCGCGGCGATGCGCTGGCCGTTCTCGAGCACCACGCCGCCGACGCGGCCGCGCTCGACCGCGACTCCGCGCGCACGGGGCTGCGCAGCAGCACCTCGCCGCCCGCGCGCTCGATCGAGCTCGACAGCGCGCGCGCGAAGCGCTGGAAGCTGCCCCTGCAGTAGAAGGCGCCCTCGGCCACGTAGCGACAGCAGCATGGTCGCGAAGTAGAGGAACGAGACGCGCGACGGCGGCAGCCCGAGATACGGCCAGAACGACGCGAACACCGCCTTCGCGCGGGCGTCGTCGAGGTGCTCGTCCATCACGCGGCCGAGCGTGGCGCGGCGGTAGCGGAGCAAGGTCGGGAAGTGACCCGGCTCGCGCATGACGTCGAACGGCGAGGTCAGCTCGGTAGCGCGGCGCGCCTCGTCGCGGATGGCCAGGCACTCCTGAGACCAGGTCTTGCGAGCCCCTTCCGCTCGCGCGGGAAGACGCGCGGCGTGGCTGGCGGTGAACTCGTCGAGCCCCGCCCGCGCGCGCAGCTCGAAGCCGGGGTACACCGCCGTGTAGAGCGGGTCGATCGCGAAGGAACTCGAGCTCGTCGCGCACGCCGACCGCGCCGCAGCACGCGGTGCAGGAGCCCGCCGCCCTCGAATGCCGTCGGCTCGCAGCCGCCCACCAGGTGCACGGCGGAGTCGAACAGGTAGCTGCCGCGCCGGAACGCGTGCGCGTAGCCGCCGACCCGGTCGTGCCGCTCGCACGACCAGCACCTGCTTGCCGGCGCGCGCGAGCAGCGCGGCCGCCGTGAGCCCGCCGATGCCGCTGCCGACACGATCGCGTCGTAGCGCTCGCGGCGTGCCTCGCGTCGGAACCTCATGGGCGCGCCCTCCGCGCCGTCACCGCACCGCGAACTCGGCGGGGTCGTTCCCCGCGAGCCCGTAATGCAGCATGAAGTCGACGATCGTCATGCTGTAGCGGCTGTCGGTCGCCTCGCCCGTGAAGACGCGCGGCATGTGCTTGCGGAAGTGGAAGTCGACCCGCTTGCCGACGAAGGTGTTCTTCATGTACTCGCCCACCTTGAACAAGCGTGAACAGGCGCCCGCTGTAGTACGAGTCCGCGATGCGCGACCAGTCGTCCAGGTTGCGGATCACGCGCCGTCTCGTAGCGCGCGAACGCGCGCGGCGGTGCCGGTGAGGATCGCGTTGGCCAGCACGCGCGCGCCGTCGAACGCGATCAGGAGCCCGCTCGAGAAGCACCGGATCGACGAAGCCGAACGCGTCGCCGACCAGCGCCCAGTTCGGGCCGACGCCGCGGGTCGTGCGCGAGCTGGTAGTTCGTGTAGCGGACCACCGGCGTGATCCGCTCGGCCTTCTCGCCCCACTGGCGCGCGCAGTCGTCGCGGCGCAGGAAGCTGTCGAACTGC
Organism: uncultured delta proteobacterium; assembly: GCA_963707945.1. Classification (GTDB taxonomy): domain Bacteria; phylum Myxococcota_A; class UBA9160; order SZUA-336; family SZUA-336; genus VGRW01. The sequence continues at coordinate 1,283,143 of CAVPRM010000002.1, read as the reverse complement.
TCCTCGGCGCTGTTGCCGAACTTGCGATGTGCTCGGAGTCGATGACCACGCCGATCGAGACGCGCCCGGGCAGCGGGATCCGCCAGCGCCAGCCGTGCTCGAGCCGGTCGGTGTGCACGTTGCCCGGGATCACCACGATACCCCGTGCAGTGCGCGTGGAGCGCCGTGTCCTTGCGCGGGCCCTCGACCGCGGGCAGGTCGAGCAGCCGCGCGATCGTGCGCGCGCGCCCGGTCGCGTCGACGATCAGGTCCGGCGCAGCGCCCAGCACCTGCCGGGCGAGCTCCTCCGCTCGGGCGCCAGCCGGACCCGGTCGCCGTCGGCGCGCTCGAGCCGCGCGGAGGCGTCGATCCGCTGCGCGCCCGCGCGCTCCGCCGCCGCCGCCAGCGGTCGCGTCGAAGCGATCGCGCGGCACGTTGTACGAGTAGGTCGTGCGCGCGCCGCGCGCCTCGGCGAAGCGGAAGCTGATCTGGCAGCGTCGGGATGGAAGACGAAGGTGGCGCCCCCCTTCTAGATGCTGTACGCCGCGACCTCGTCCTCGATCGCCGAGGTCCCGCAGGAACGGGACGACCGCGGGCACCAGCGACTCGCCGACGATGATCGGCGGCCGCTTGCCGCGCGCGAAGAGCAGCGCGTCCGCACCCCGGCGCGCGCGAGCAGGCGGCGAGTGCGCTGCCGGCCGGACCTCCGCCGACGATCGCGACCCTGCGCGCGCGCTCCCGCCCCATGCGCGCCGCAACATAGTCGAGCGCAGGCGCGCCTTACAAGCGCCGTCGCGCGCCGGTGTGGCACCCTGCGCGCCATGCAGTGGACCCGCGAAACGCTGACCGAGCGCGTCTACGCGATCCTGCGCGACGAGCTGCTCGGGCGCCGGCGACGAGTTCACGCCGCGCTCGAACCTCGTCGACGGCGGGGCTCGACTCGCTGGCGGTCACGCAGCTCCTGCTCGCGATCGAGGAGAGCACCGGCGTCTGGATCGACGAGAGCCTGCTCACGCGAGGAAACGCTCGCGAGCGCCGAGAGTCTCGCGGCCTGCGTCGCATGCGTCGAGCTCGCCGCGGCCTGAGCCGGTCCCGCTGACCGGCGCGGACTGCTTCCTGCGCGCCTTCGACTCCGAGATGCGCCGCACGAACGGCGCGAGCCACCTGTCGCAGCTCGTGCTGCGGCTCGGGCCCGGGCTTCGACGCCGGGGCGTCTGGCGCAAGCTTCTGTCGGAGGTGGCGCTGGCGCAGCCGATCCTGCGCGCGCCGATCCGGCGCCGCTTCGGGGTGCTGGCCGCCCGTGTTCCGGCTCGATCTGGCCGCAGCGCGCGCCCATGCCCGCGGCTCGAGTCCACGAGGCCCCGGCGCCGCGAGGGTGCGACCCGCCGCTCTGCGCCGATCTTCGCGCGCGCTGAACGAGACCGCTCGTCGGCCGCGGCGGCCAGCTGCTGCGCTTCGACGTGGTGCGCTACGACGGCGGGCGCGCCGGGCACCGACCTCGCCTTCACCTGGCTGCACATGCTGTTCGACGGCGCGGGCAGCGAGCGCTTCGTGCGCTGGCTCGACGAGTGTCGGGCGCGGCGAGCGCGGCCGCCGAGCGCGCTGCCCGAGGAGTCCGCCGCGCCGCCTGCGCGAGCCGGGCGCGCAGAGCGCGGCGGCGAGCAGGCCATGCGCTGGCGGGCGGCATGAACTCGTTCGCGGCGCGCGCCGCCGCGCTCGCTCGCCGGGCCGCTGCGTGCGCACGCAGCAGCGCCTGCGCTACGAGCTCGTGACGTTCAGCGCGGAGGAGACGGCGCGCGATCGCCGAGCGCGCGCGCCGCCGCGCGGGCTTCCTCACGCCGATGCTCTTCTATCTCGCGGCGAGCGTGCGCGCGCACCACGCGGTGTTCCAGGTGCGCGGCGTCGACCCGCGCAGCTACGTGGTGCCGCTGCCGGTGAACCTGCGGCGCGAAGGGCGGGAGCGGGCGAGCTCTTCCGCACCCACGTCTCGCTGATCTGGTTCCAGGCCCTGCCCGAGCAGCTGCGACGACCTCGAGCGCCTGCTCGGCCGAGCTGAAGGCGCAGCGGGTGGCGGCGATCCAGGCCGGGCAGATCGAGAACGGCGTCGCACGCGATGGACTTCGCGCGCTGGCTGCCGCAGCGGCGCCTACGCGCACATGGCGCGGCGCGCGCTTCGGCGGCGAGCTCTGCTCGTTCTTCTTCGCCTTCACGGACGAGTTCCTGCCGGGGCTGGACGCTTTCCTCGGCGCGCCGATCCGGAACGGCTTTCACGTGCCGTCGGTGCCGCCGTCGCCGGGCGAGCGCGATCTGCTCCGCTGCGCGACGGCCGCCTGAACGTCACGCACGTGCGGCAGCGCGGCGTGTTCTCGGCGCGCGAGCTCGCGCGCTTCCGCGCGCGGCTGCGGGCCGACCTGCTCGGGTGACGGCGGTGACGCCGCGCACTTCGACGTCGCGGTCGTCGGCGGCGGCAGCGGCCGGCGTCGCCGCGGCGGTCGCGGCCGCGCGCGGCGGGCGCGCGCGTGCTCCTGGTCGAGCGCAGCGATCGGCTGGGCGGCAACGTCGCGCACGCCCTCGTGCACACGATCTGCGGCCTCTACCGTGCCGTCGACGACGGCGAGCCGCCGCAGCTCGCGCACGCCGGGATTCCGCGGCCGAGGTCGCCGAAGCGCTGCGCGGCGGCGGGGGCGCGGGCGCGCCGAGCGCGCGGGCCGGGTCTGGGTCCTGCCGGTCCGACCGGCGGCGCTCTCGGCGGCCTACGCCGAGCTGTGTCGGGCGGGCGACGGGGCTCGAGCTCACGCTCGGGGCGGAGCTGGGCGGCGCCGAGCTCGCGCGCAGCGCGTCCGACGAATGCTCGGCTGCGCGGCTCGGCTCGAGCGAGAGCCGCGCGCGGCGTGGTGGTCGACGCGAGCGGCGACGCCGCGGCGCCTTCCTCGGCGGCGCGGAGACCGAGACGGCGCCGCCCGAGCTCCTGCAGTGTCCGTCCTACATCTTCCGGCTCGAGGGCGTCGACACCTCGGGCTGGTCGGCTTCGCGCGCCTGCAGCTCGAGCGCGGCGCTCGCGAGCGGCGTGCGCGCGGGCGCGCTGCCGAGCGGCGCGGACGCGTCGTGGTGCGGCGGCAGCGCGCGCGCCGGCGAGGTGTTCGTGACCTTGAACCTGCCGCGCCCGAAGGCGAGCCTTGGGCGCCGCTCGACCCGGCCTGCGTCGGCGCGCTCGAGCGCGAGCGCGCGCGAGCGGCCGAGGCGATCGCCGCGTTCCTGCGCGAGACTCGGCCGGCCTTCGCAGGCATGCGTCGCTCGCCGAGCTGCCGCGCCGGCTCGGCGTGCGCGAGACGCGCCGCGTGCGCGGGGTCGCGCGGTCTCGGCCGACGACGTGCTCGCCGGCCGGCGCTCGGCGGACGAGGTCGCGCTCTCGACCTGGCCGATCGAGCTCTGGCACGACCACCGCCGGGCGATCTTCGAGTACCCCGCGGGGCCGTGCTCGATTCCGCTCGGCGCGCTGGTGTCCCGCTCGCACCCGCGGCTCGGCATGGCGGGGCGCTGCCTCTCGGCGACGCACGAGGCGCTCGGCGCGCTGCGCGTGATCGGCACCGCGCTCGCGACCGGCGAGGCGATCGGCGTCGCCGCGGCGCTCGCCGCCGACGCCGGCGTGGCGCTCGGCAAGATTGCGCCCGAGGCGGTGCGGTCGCAAACTCGCGCGCGATGAGCGTGACCGTTCTCGATCGGATCCGCGCGCAGGCGGCGCGCGCGCCCGAGCAGCCTGCGCTCGTCGTCGCGCGCGCGGGCGAGCCGAGCCGCAGCGCATCGGCTACGGCGAGCTCGTCGCGCGGGTCGACGGGCTCGCCGCGCGTCTGCGCGCCGCGGGCGTGCGCCCGGCGCAGCGCTGCGGCCTGGTCGCGCGCCAGGGCGCGGGCTTCATCGAGCTCGCGCTCGCGATCCTCGCCGCGGACGCGTGCCTCGTGCCGATCCCCGACGACTCACGCGGGCGCGGTGCTCGAGGCGCTTCGCCGAGCGCGCGAGCCTCCACCACGTCGTGCTCGAACGCGCCGACGGAGAGCGCACCGACTTCGCGCTCCTCGCGCGGCCGACGCCGAAGGCGGTCGACGGCGCGGGCGAGCGCGACGTTCGCGGCGCTCCGGCCCGCCTATCTGCGCTTCACCTCGGGCACCACCAGCCGGCGCAAGGGCGTGATCCTCGGCCACGCCGCGATCCTCGCGCGCCTCGACGCCGCGAACCGCGGGCTCGGCATCGGCCCGGCCGACCGCGTCCTCTGGCTGCTGCCGATGGCGCATCACTTCGTGGTGTCGATCCTGCTCTACCTGCGCTACGGCGCGGCGATCCTGCTGCCGGCGGGCTCGCTCGCGCGGCCGATCCTCGAGCTCGCCGCGCGCGAGCGCGCCGACCGTGCTCTACGCGTCGCCCTACCACATGAGCCTGCTCGCGAAGGACGCGTCCGGCGCTCGGTCTCGCCGACCTGCGCCTCGCGATCTCGACCGCCGAGGGGCTGCGCGCGGAGACCGCGCGCGCTTTCGCCGCGCGCTTCGGCGCGCCCGTCGCGCAGGCGCTCGGCATCATCGAGGTGGGCCTGCCCGGTGCTGAATCTGCGCGCCGCGGCGCGACAAGCCGGGCGCGCTCGGCCGGCCGCTTCCCGACTACGACGTGTGGCTGCGCGGCGAGGACGGCCAGCCCGTTCGCCGGGCCGACGTCGCCCGACAAGACCGGCGAGATCTGCATCCGCGGCCCCGGGCCTGTTCGACGCCTACCTCGACCCGTGGACCCCCGCGCGCGACGGTCGCTCGAGCCGGACGGCTTCCGCACCGGCGACCAGGGCTACTTCGACGCCGACGGCGAGCTCTTCCTCGTCGGCCGCCGCGCCAACCGCATCAACATGGCCGGCATGAAGTTCTTCAGCGAGGAGGTCGAGGCGGTGCTCGACGCGCACCCCGCGCGTGCGCGCGAGCCGCGTCTTCGCGCGCGAGCACGCGCACCTCGGCGAGATCCCGATCGCCGAGGTCGTGCCGAGCCGACGCCGCGCATCCGCCGACGCGCGCCGAGCTCACCGCGCACTGCCGCGCGCGGCTGCCCGGCCTACAAGATCCCGCGCGAGTTCAAGATCGTGGAAGCATTCCCCGAGACCGCGACTGGCAAGCTGGCACGGCCAGTGAGTGAAGTCACTTGACGGGGGTTGCGCTGACCGGCGCCAGCACCGCCTCGTAGCCGCACTCCTTCGCGGTGACGTGCACCGCTCCCTCGGCGTCGCGCGACACCGCGCGCGGCTCGAGCGCCGGGTCGTCGACGGTGAGGAACAGCGCGCGGTGCAGGTCGCGGAGCACGTTCTCGGGCGGCACCGCGGTCGCAGGGCCGAGGTACGACTCGCTCCAGGTCTGCGTGCCGATCTGCACCACCGAGAACGCCTTCGTGCCGAACGGCGTCAGGCCGAGGAGCACGAGCTTCGGGCCGGTCTTCTGGATCACGAGCCCGTACGACTCGTCGACCTCGCCGCCGGTCACGCGGAGCCGCTCGTGGATCACCCAGTCGCCCTCGATCTCCTGGGTCGAGCGCAGCCGGCCCGGGCAGTCGGCGAGCCGCGGCAGGCCGGGGATCGGCAGCGGCGGCGTCGGGAGCGTCTTGCACGCCGCGGCGAGCAGCGCGAGCGCCAGCGCGAGTCGGTAGAGCTCACGCACGCGGAGTCTCCGCCTTGCCGACCCGGAGCAGCAGTAGCGACACGGGCGCCAGCACGAGCGCGAGCGCGATGCCGGCGCCCGTCGTCGTGCCGATCGCGCGCAGGGGCGGCTGGGTCGAGAGCGCGAGCGCGCCGAACGACAGGATCGTGGTGAGGCAGCAGAGCAGACACGAGACCAGGGTCGCGGGGAGCTCGCTGCCGTCCTCCGCGCTGTCGACGATGAAGATCCCGTAGTCGACGCCCATGCCCATCACGATCAGGAGACTCACCGCGTGGAGCAGGTTCGTCTCGACCCCCGCCAGCGCGAACCCGGACAGGACGATGATCGGCACGAGCAGCGACGGCAGGAACGCGGCGGTCGCGCGCCGCCAGTCGCGGTAGCGCAGGAGGAGCAGCAGCATGACCGCCGCGCTGCCGAGCGCGATCTGGCGCAGCGTGTGGTCGCGGAAGCGCGCGTAGATGTCGTTCAGGAAGGAGCGCTGCTCGAACAGGTGGACGTCCGGCACGCCCGCGAGCGCCGCGGCGAGCGCGTCGGGGTCGCGCACGTCGCGCAGGTAGGTGATCACCGCGGTGCGCTGGCCGAGCTCGAGCACGAGCGAGCTCGCGAGCTCGCCCAGCGGCGACGCGCGCAGCTCCGCGAGCTCGAGCGGCGGCGGCGCCGCGGCGAGCGCGGCGGCGAACGGCGCGGTCGTGCCCGGCCGGAAGCCGGCGCTCGCGAAGGCGGCGTCGAGGCGCGCGGGCAGGCTCGGGTCGGCGCGCAGCGCGGCGAGGTTGCGCTCCTGCAGCTCGCGCGGGAACCAGAGATCGTGCAGCGAGCGCTGCGCGCCGAGCCTTCCCGCGCTCACCAGCTCCGCGAGCCGGCGGTGCACCTCCTCGTTGCGCGCCGCGGCGGCTTCGGCGTCGGCGCCGAGGGCGATCACGAAGCGGCCGGCGTCGAGGTCCGAGACGCGCCGCCGCACCCGCTCGTCCTCGGCCTGCATGTCGGGATCGAGCCGCGACATCTTCGAGAGATCGTCGTGCCAGTGCAGCCGCGGCAGCGCGACCGCGCCGAGCACGGCGACGGCCGCGGGCACGAGCGCGAGCATGCCGCGGTGCCGGCCCAGCGCGGGAATCCACGGTCCGAGCCGCTCGGCGAGGCTCTGCGAGGCGGGCAGCACGCGGCGCCGCCGCGGCAACAGGTCGGGCAGCATGAACAGCGAGGCGAGCACGGCCGCGCCCACGCCGACCGTCGAGAACAGCCCCAGCTCGCGGAAGCCGGGGAACGAGGTGAAGGCCATGCCCGCGAAGCTCGCGATCGTCGTGAGCGCCGCCATCACGAGCGAAGCGCCGAGCCGGCGCGAGAGCTGCCAGGCGGACTCGTTGCGCTCCGAGAGGCTCCACAGGATGAGCTGGTGGGTCGGGTAGTCGACGGTGACGCCGATCAGCGACCCGCCGAACGCGAGCGTCATCCCGTCGAGCTTGCCGAACACGGCGATGCCGAGCGCCATCGCCACGAGCAGTCCGAACGTGCCGGGCATCATCACCAGGAGCAGCGACAGGGGCGAGCGGAAGAACACGTAGGTGAGCGCGGTGACGCCCGCGAACGAGAGCGCGGAGATCCACGAGGCGTCGAAGCGGATCTGGCGCTCGGCGTCGACGGCGAAGCGGTTTGCGCCGCTCTGCTCGAGGACGAGGTTCCCGCCGAGCCGCGCGCGCAGCTCGGCGAACTTTCGCGGCGATCGCGTCGAGCAGCGGCGCCTGCGCCGCGGAGTCGAACGCGGAGTGGCGCGTGGCCAGGACCAGCACCGCGAAGCGTCCGTCCGCGGTCGTGAAGACGCCGTCGCGCGTCACGAGCGGCGGCTCGCCCGCCGTGAGCCGCGCGAGCTGGCGCTCGAGCGCGCCGAGCGGATCCTCCGGGACGATCTGCTTCATGAGCGGCGAGGTCGGCAGCGCGAGGCTCGCCCGCACCGCCTGCGCCTGCGCCCGCAGCCCCTCGTCCGAGAGTCGGCCGGGGAGCTCGGTCTCCGGCGCGTCCGACAGGAAGTACATCCGGCGCGGGAAGTAGAGCTCGTACACACCGCGCAGGAACTCCGGGTCCGCGCCGGCGCGCAGCCAGGCGACCTCCGGGTTCGCGCGCAGCGTCTCGGCCAGCTCGCGCGCGGCCGCGCGGGCCACGGCCGGGTCGTCCGCGCCGATCGAGAGCACCACCGTGCGGGTCAGCTCGCTCCGGGTGAGCTCGCGCGAGATCTGCGCCAGCTCGGCGCCCTCGCCGTCGGGCAGGAAGTTCGTGATGTCGGTGGAGAACTCGAGGTGCGCCGCGCTGTAGGCGAGCAGCGCGGCGGAGAGCACGGCCCAGGCCGCGAGCCGCGCGGCGCGATTCACGGCGCCGGCCGCGCGCCGAAGATCGCGCGCGCCTCTTCCTCGCCGAAGCTGTGCGCGACGTCGGTCTTCTCGAAGAGGGTCTGGGTCTTGTCGCCGTCCGACTCGAGGACCTCCATCTCGCGCATCGCGGCGCCCTCACCGCGCAGCTCGATCGCGCGCACGAAGCGGTCGAGCGGCGAGCTCTTCGGCGTCAGCTCGAGCTGCCAGCGCGAGCCGTCGGCGCGGAAGTCGAGCGCGTAGATCTTCTCGAGCGCCGCCTTGTCGCCGCGCCAGAGCACGATCAGGTTGTCGGCGAACGCGCGCGCGACCGGGTTGCTCGCGAGGTCCACATCGCGCGCGCCGGCGGCGTCCTGGTAGCGCATGTGGCCGCCGTCGAGGATGAGCCGCGTCTGGGCCGGCTCGCGGGTCACGCGCGCCAGGCGGTCGGGCGGCGCGTAGTAGACCGTGCCGCGCGTCTCGAGCGGCGCGTCGAGGAGCTTCAGCGTCTTGATCTCGCGGAACTCGGCGACCACTCCGCTCGTCGTCGCCATGTGCGCGAGCAGGTCGTCGAGCGTGATCGTGCCGGGCGGCGGCCCGGCCGGTTGCGGCGGAGCCGCGGGCTCGGCGCCGAGCGCCGCCAGCGCCAGCAGCGCGAGACAGGCCCGGCGCAAGCTCATGAAGCGGCGCGCGAGGCCAGCGGCAGCGAGCCCGAGCGCACCAGCTCGACCACCCGCGCGATGTCCGAGTCCTGGCGCCGGTCGCCGCGCAGCGCCGGCACGTGCTTGCGCACCGCTTCGTGCAGGCGCCGGCTCTGCCGGCTCGGCGCGCCGCCGCGCAGATCCACGCACTGGCACACCGCGAGCAGCCCGATCGCGACCACGGCCTCGGAGAGGTCGAGGACGCGCAGGCAGTCGCGCGCGGCGATCGCGCCCATCGAGACTTTGTCCTGGTTGTGCGACTCGGTGCTGCGGCTGAACGCGGCGGCGGGCATGGTCAGCTTCAGCGCCTCGGCCGTCAGCGCGGACGCGGTGACCTGCATGCCCTTGAAGCCGTGGTGCGCGAACCCGCCCGGTCCTTCCAGCGAGATCAGCTCGGCGGGCAGGCCCTCGCTGGTCTCGGGCCGGCAGAGCAGGGCGACCTGGCGGTCGATCAGGTCGGCGACGCTGGCGACCGCGCTCTTCAGCCCGTCGAGCGCGAAGCACAGGTGCCCGCCGTAGAAGTTCCCGCCGTGCAGGATCTCGCCGGTGTCGGGGTCGACCAGCGGGTTGTCGTTGGCGCCGTTCAGCTCGATCTCGAGGATCCCGCGCGCGATCTCGCTGGCCTCGATCAGCACCCCGAGGACCGACGGCGCACAGCGGATCGAGTAGCGGTCCTGCAGCCGCGCGGGCGCCGGGATCGGCTTGCCGGAGTGGTACTCGAGGTGCGTGCGAATCCACTCGGACGCCAGGATCTGTCCGGCGTGCGGCTTCCACTCGCTGATCCGCGAGTCGAAGTGGCGCGGATTCCCGCGGGTCGCCTCGCTGGCCATCGCGGTGATCGCGCAGCCGACCTGCGCGAGCTCGGCCGCGCGCTCCCAGGCGAGCGCCCCGAGCCCGGTCATGAAGCTGGTCCCGTTCACGAGCGAGAGCGTCTCCTTCGGCTCGAAGCGGAGCGGCTCGAGCCGCAAGAGCTGGTGCGCCTTCAGCGCGTCGGTCGGCCGGCCGCGCAGGGTCACCTCGCCCTCGCCGGCGAGCATGCTCGCGATGTAGGAGAGCGGGGCGAGATCGCCGCTCGCGCCGACCGAGCCGCACTCGGGGATCCGCGGCAGGCAGCGGGCTTCGAGGAGCTCCGCCAGCCGCTCGAGCACCAGCGGTCGGATTCCCGAGTGGCCCGCGGCGAGCGAGACCAGCCGCGCCGTCACGACGGCCGCGGCGCCGAGCTCGGGCAGCGGCGCGCCCACCCCGGTGCCGAGCATCCGGAACAGGTTGTGGACCAGGTCGGAGCGGAACTCCGCCTCGACGGCGTTCCCGACCGACGCGCCCACTCCCGTCGAGACGCCGTAGACCCGCTCGCCGCGCGCGAGTGCGCGCGCGACGGCGGCGTGCTCGGCGTCGAGCCGGGCGCGGTACTGGGCGCGATTCGACAGCACCGGCCGCACGTGGCCGCGCGCGAGGGCCAGCAGGTTGTCGAGGGTCTGCGGAGCCGAACCGATCTCGATCGATGCAAAGCTCATGCGAGTAGGAGTAAACAAAGCGCAACGTGCGCGCTAAGCTGGGCGCGCCCCCCGGGAGAAGGAGCCCGCATTGTCTCGCACGAAGTCGGTTCGATCGCTCGTCGCCGTGTTCGCTCTCGTCGGTCTGGCTGGCTGCGCGAACCGCGGTTCGTCCAGCGCGTCCAACTCGTCCAGCTCGGCCCCGGCGCCCGCGGCGCAACCCGGTCAGGACGCGGCCCAGGCCGCCAGCACCAAGCCGATCCCGAAGGGTCACCCCTTCGAGAAGGTGAAGTACGACATGACCGACGCTCAGGTGAAGCAGATCCTCGGCGCGCCGACGGCGACCCACGCCTACCCGAGCGCGAAGACCTTCATGCCGTACTACTTCGGCACCGAGGCCTCGCGCGAAGGCTGGACGTACAAGGGCAAGGGCCAGATCACGTTCTCGAGGAACAAGTACAACGGAGCCCTCACGGTGATCGAAGTCCTCTACGATCCCGCTACGCAGTAGCCGCCTTTCCTTTCAGCGGCGCTCGTTTACAGCGCGAAGAGGGCGGTGTTAGACTCGCTCCGGCTCGCGCCTTCGTCGGGGGTCGAGGGAGGTTACGCAGGGGGATGCGTTCGCGATCGCGCCCGCGGTGGCTGGGCTGGGTCTCGAAGGCGTGGCGCACGCCGGCGACGGGGTTCGCATTCGTCACGTTCGGCCTGTGGAGCGTCTGGCTCTCGCTGGTCTGGCTCCCGCTGCGCAAGCTCGTCGACCCGCCGAGCGCAGAGCCCTGGCGCCTAGCGCAGCGCGCGATCCACCGCATGTACCGGCTCCACGTGCGCCTGATGCAGGTGCTGGGCGTGATCGAGGTGCACTGGGTCGACGTGGAGCGCCTCGCCGGTGATCGGCCCCGCATCATCGTGGCCAATCACCCGTCGCTGATCGACGTGGAGCTGATCGTCTCGCACCTGCCGCAGGCCGACTGCATCGTCGCCAGCTCGCGCGCGGAGAACCGCTGGCTGCGCGGGGCGATCCGGGCCGCGGACTACATCGCCAACGACTCCGGAGCCGACGTGGTCCGCGAGGCGGCGCGAAGGTTGCGCGAAGGTCGAACGCTCCTGGTCTTCCCGGAGGGCACGCGGAGCCCCGAGGCCGGCCTGGGCCGCTTCCAGCGCGGGGCCGCCCACGTCGCGCTCGCGACGGGCTTGGATATGCTCCCGATCGAGATCGAAGTTTCGCCCCGCATGCTGATGAAGGGCCTTCCGTGGTATCACGTTCCTCCGAGCCGGGGGGTCTACACCGTCCGGGTGGGAGAGCCGGTCGTCGCGAAGGAACATCTGGACGGCGGGGAGTCGACGGTGCTCGCCGCGCGCAAACTGACCCGCGCGCTGCGCGCGCGATTCGCTAGAGAACTCACGGAGAGTACGGATGCCGCGGATTAACGGGCTGGAGTCGGAGCTGAAGCGCCTGATCGTGGAGGCGCTCGTGCTGGAGGACATCGCGCCCGACGAGATCGAGAGCGAGGCGCCGCTCTTCGTCGAGGGGCTCGGGCTCGACTCGATCGACGCGCTCGAGCTCGCGATGGCGCTCGAGGAGCGCTTCGGTGTCAAGATCGAGGATGATCCCGACGAGAACCGGCGCATCTTCGCCTCGGTGCGCAGCCTCGCCGAGTTCGTGAATTCACAGCTATCTCACTAGGCGGCTCGCAGGAGAAGAGCGTGTCGCTCCAACAGAGCTCCAAGCAGGACATCCAGGCGCGAGTGCTCGCGATCCTGGTGCGCGAGTTCGACGTCGATGCAGCGGAGATCTCGGCCCAGACCGATCTCCGGACCGACCTCGATTTCGACAGCCTCGACGGCGTCGCGCTGGCGGGCTGGATCGAGGAAGATACCGGGCTCGCGTTCTCCGACGACGACATCGAGCAGATGCGGACGATCGGCGAGATCGTCGAGCTCGTGCACCAGCGCGTCTCGACCGAAGGGCGCGCCTGAGGTCGAGCGGCGTCGTGAGCGAGCTCGCCGCCGCCCTCGATTTCATCCCGCTCGCGGAGCTGCTCCGCAGGGGGCGGAATCCGCGCGTTCGGGTCGCATTCGCGCGGGACGTCGAGCGCGACTGGTCGGACTTCGCGGCGCGGGTCGGGTCGCTCTCGGCCCAGATCGCGGCGCGCCGGAGCGCCCGGCTGCTGCTCTTCTCGGAGGACAGCTACGCGTTCGCGGTGGGCCTGCTCGCGGTCGCGCACGCGGGCGCGCGGGCGCTGGTCGCGCCGAACCGGCAGCCGCAGACCCTGTCCGAGCTGGCCGCGCAGGCCGACGGCGCGCTCGTCGATCCGGGGATCGGTGAGGACGAGCTGTCCGGCCTGCCGCGGCTCGACCCGCTGGGCGAGGTCGGGACCGGGGCCGTCCGCTTCGAGGCGCTCGATCCGGATCGGCCGCTGGTCGAGCTCTCGACCTCGGGCACGACCGGGCCGGGCAAGGCGGTGCCGAAGGCGCTGCGCCACCTGGATCTCGAGCTGGCCGTGCAAGAGGCGCTGTTCGGCGCGCGACTCGGCCGCGCGAGCGTGTTCGCGACCGTGTCGCACCAGCACCTGTACGGCCTCTTGTTCCGGGTGCTCTGGCCGCTCGCGTCGGGGCGCGCCTTCTCGGCCGAGACGTTCCTGCACACCGAGGAGCTCTTCCCGCGCATGCGCGAGGCGGGCGACTTCGCGCTGGCGACCACGCCCGTGCACCTGCGCCGGATGCGCGCCGACGCCGAGCTCGCGGGGCTCCGCGCGGGGTGCCGCGCGATCTTCTCGTCGGGCGGCCCGCTCGACGACGACGTGGCGCGCGACGTCGCCGGGCTGGTCGGCCAGGCGCCGCTCGAGATCTTCGGCTCGAGCGAGACCGGCGGCGTCGCCTGGCGGGCGCAGTCGCTGGCGGGGCCCTCCGCGCGCTGGCAGCCGTTCCCCGGCGTCGAGCTCGCGGCCGAGCCGGACGAGAGCCGGCTCGTCGTGCGCTCGCCGTTCGTCAGCGTCGGCTCGGCAGCGCGCGCCGGCGAGCCGCAGACTCTGGTGATGGGCGATCGGGTCGAGCTCCACGCCGACGGCGGGTTCGCGCTGCTGGGCCGCGCCGACCGGATCGTGAAGGTCGGCGAGAAGCGGCTCGCGCTGCCCGAGATGGAATCGCACCTGCGCACGCACGCCTTCGTCGCGGATGCGGCGCTGGTCGCGTTCGACGCGGGCGGTGACGCGCGGGTCGGCGCCGTGGTCGCCCTGTCCGACGCCGGCCAGACTGCGCTCGCGGAGAGCGGCCGGCGCGCGCTGGGCGCGGCGCTCGCCGATCACCTCGCGGGGTACTGGGATCGCGTGCTCCTGCCGCGCGCCTGGCGCTACCTGGCCGAGCTGCCGCGCGACCCGCAGGGCAAGCTCGCGCAGGCGAAGCTGCTCGAGCTGCTCGACGATGGCGAGGCCGAGCGAGGGCCGTCCCGAGCGAGGCCCCTCCCCGGGACATCGTCCCGCGGGCCGCTGTCGGCGGCGCAGCCGCGCGCAGCGAGGCGCAGCCGAGCGAAGACAATCGGGCCCGTGCGCGAGCCCGTGCTGATCTCGGAGCAGCGCGATCTGCGCAAGCTCGTGCGCGAGCTGCGCGTGCCCGCAGAGCTCGCCTTCCTCGAGGGCCACTTCCCGGGCAGGCCGCTGGTCGCGGGGGTGGTGCAGCTCCACTGGGTGCTGCAGGCGGCGCGCGAGCTCGTCGGACCGTCGCGCCGCGTGGGCGCGCTGTCGGGAGTCCGCTTCCGGGACGTGCTCGAGCCGGAGCAGAGCTTCGCCCTGGAGGTCGAGCTCGACCCGGACGGCGCGAGCCTGCGCTTCCGCGTGTTCGCCGGCGCGCGCACGTTCGCCTCGGGCCGCGCGGCGCTGGCCCCGGAGGGCTCGCCGTGAAGCCCTGCCTCTTGATCCCTTGCTACGACCACGGCGCTCCGCTGCGCGGCGTGCTCGAATCGCTCGCGGGCTACGCTCTTCCGTGTCTGGTCGTGGACGACGGGAGCGGATCCGAGACCCGCGCCGAGCTGGCGCGGCTCGCGCGCGATTTCGACTTCGTGCACCTCCACGCGCTGCCCGAGAACGGCGGGAAGGGCGCGGCACTCAAGGCCGGCTACGCGCTCGCCGCCGAGCTCGGCTTCACGCACGCGCTTCAGCTCGACGCCGACGGTCAGCACGAAGCCGAAGCGGTGCCGCGCATGCTCGAGGCGATGCAGAAAGATCCCGACGCGCTCGTCCTCGGCGAGCCGGTCTTCGACGCGACCGCGCCGCGTTCGCGGATCTGGGCGCGCCAGCTCTCGCGCGGCGCGGTGTGGCTGGCGACGCTCTCGTTCGCGATCCGCGACCCGCTCTGCGGCATGCGCGGGGTGCCGCTGGGCCCGGCGCTGCGCGTGCTGGCGCGGGGCAAGCTCGGCACCCGCATGGAGTTCGAGCCGGAGTTCGCGGTGCGCTGCGTCTTCGAGGGCATCCCGATCGTGAACGTGCCGGTGCGGGTCATCTACGTGCCCGGCGGCATCTCGCACTTCGACGTCGGCCGCGACTTCCCCGTGATGGGCGCGACCTACGCGCGGCTGTGGCTCGCGATGCTGCGCCGCGCGCCGGCGCTGCTCGCGGGCCGGAGCGCGCCGTGAGCGCCCCGCGCGGCGGCGAGTGGGCGCGCAAGGACGAGCGCGGGAACCGCGGCTGGCTCGCGCTTCGGGATCTGGATGTACCGGAACTTCGGGCGAACGGGCCTGGCGCTCGTTGCTGGTGCCGATCTCGCTCTACTTCATCGTGCGCGACGGGGTGACGCGCGGCTCGTCGCGCGAGTGGCTCGAAACCGTTTGGGCGACTCCCGAAGGCCGCGCCGCGCTCGGCCAGAAGCCGGGCTGGCTCATGGTGTACCGGCACGTCTATGGGTTCGCCTGCAGCGTGATGGACCGGATGATCCTGTGGGCGGGCGCCGGCTCGATGTTCCAGATCGACCACTCGGGCGGCGAGGCGTTGCTCGAGCTGGCGCGGCAGGGTCGCGGGGCGCTTCTGGTCGGCGCGCACCTGGGCAGCTTCGACATGCTGCGCCTGATCGCCGGCAAGTACGGCCTGCGCGTGAACGTGCTCATGTTCACCAACCACGCGGAGCGGGTGAACGCACTGTTCGACTCGCTCGGCGGCGGCAGTCGGGTGCGCGTGATCGCGGCCGACCCCACGTCCGTGCAGAGCGCGTTCGAGATCAAGGCGTGTCTCGACCGCGGCGAGTTCGTCGGCATCCTCGCGGACCGCGTCCATCCCGGCGGCCGCGAGCGGCCCGCCGCGACGCAGTTCGCGGGGCGGCGCGCCGCGTTCCCGCTGACGCCGTTCCTGCTCGGGGCCGTGCTCGGTGCCCCGGTGTACATCTCGCTCTGCATCGGCACCGGCCACCTTCGGTACTTCGCGGTGACCGAGCCGCTCTTCGAGGGCGGCCCCGTGCCGCGCGCCGAGCGCGACAAGGTCGCGCGCGAGACGCTCGAAGCCTGGGTGCGGCGACTCGAGCACTACGCGCTGCGCAATCCCAGGCAATGGTTCAACTTCTACGACTTCTACGGCGACGGCCTGCGCGCGCTGGGCGAGAAGCCGGAATGACCGCGGCGGCCGAGCTGCTTCCCCACGCGCGTCCGATGCTCTTGGTTCGCCGCGTGCTGTCGCACTCGCCCGAGCGCACCGTGTGCTCGGTCCTGGTCGCGGACTCGGAGCTCTTCCGGGCGGCCGACGGGCGGGTGCCCGCGTACGTCGGGCTGGAGTACATGGCGCAGTGCATCGCCGCGCACGGCGGGCTTTTGGCGCGCGCGCTGGGCAGAGCGCCGTCTCCCGGGCTCCTGGTCGGGGCGAAGCAGCTGGGCCTGCACCGCGAGTGGCTCGCGGCGGACGAATCGCTCGAGGTCTCCGCGCGGCTCCTGGGCCGCGCGGGCGCGCTCGCCTCGTTCGCATGCGAGCTGCGCGCGGGCGACGAGCTCGTCGCAGAGGGCACCTTGTCGGTCTACGTGTCGGACGCGCTGGCATGAGCTCGCCCGAGACGCGGCGGGTTCTGGTCACCGGCGCGAGCCGCGGCATCGGCCGCGCCTGCGCGCTCGGGCTCGCGCGCGCGGGCTTCGACGTCGGCGTGGGCTATCGCGCGGACGCCGCCGCCGCCGAGTCGGTCGCCAAGGAGGCCCGCGAGCTCGGCCGCGACGCGCGCCTGCTCGGCTTCGACGTGGCCGACCGCGCGGCCGCCGCCGCCGCGCTCGAGCGCGACGTCGCCGAGGCCGGGCCGTACTGGGGCGTGGTGCTCGCTGCAGGTGTCCATGCCGACGCCGCCTTCCCCGCGCTCACCGGCGAGGCGTGGGACCGCGTGCTGCGCACCAACCTCGACGGCTTCTACAACGTGCTCCGCCCGCTGGTCATGCCCCTCGTGCGCATGCACGACGGCGGCCGGATCGTCGCGATCTCGTCGATCGCGGGGCTGGTCGGCAACCGGGGGCAGGTGAACTACAGCGCCTCGAAGGCGGGTCTGCACGGGGCGACCAAGGCGCTCTCGCTCGAGCTCGCGCGCCGCGCGATCACCGTGAACTGCGTCGCGCCGGGCCTGGTCGAGACCGAGATGCTCGCCGGCGCGCCGGTCGAGGAGCTGCGCAAGCTCGTCCCGCTGCAGCGTCTGGGCCGGCCCGATGAGATTGCGTCGCTCGTGGTGTACTTGTTCTCCGAAGGGGCCGGCTACCTGACCGGCCAGGTGATCTCGGTGAACGGAGGCATGCTGTGAGCCCGGACCTCGACGTCGCCATCCTCGGCGGCGGGCTCGCAGGCAACCTGCTCGCGCGACAGCTCACGCGCAGCGCGCCCGGCCTGCGCATCGGCCTCTACGAGAAGTCGCGCGAGTCGAGCTGGAAGGTGGGCGAGTCGGTCGTCGAGATCGGCAGCCACTACCTGATCAAGCGCCAGGGCCTGTCGCGCTATCTCTACGACCGGCACCTGCCGAAGAACGGGCTGCGCTACTTCTACGACTCGGCCGACCGCTCGCTTCCGCTCTGGGAGATGAGCGAGATCGGCCCCATCAATCTGCCCTACCACCCGTCGTTCCAGATCGACCGCGCGCGGCTCGAGGCGGACCTGCTCGAGATGAACCGGCGCGCGGGAGTTCAGGTCGAGACCGGGGTGCGCGCGCGGCCACTCGAGATCGGGACCGGCGGCGCGCCGCACCGCTTCGAGGTCGTCGGCCCGAACGGCGCCGTGCAGCACTCGACGCGCTGGCTGGTCGACGCCGCAGGCCGAGCCGATCTGATCGCGCGCACGCTCGGCCTGCGCCAGCGCGAGGAGACGCACCGGATCGGCTCGGTGTGGGGCCGCTTCGAGGGCGTGGCCGACGTCGACGATCTCGGCCCCGCCGCGTGGCGCGCGCGCGTGCGCCACTCGAGCCGGTTCCTCTCGACGATCCATTTCTTCTACCCGGGCTACTGGGCGTGGTTCATCCCGCTGCACGACGGCATCACGAGCGTGGGTGTCACGGGGCCGACGGGATTCGACGAGCGTGCGCTGCGCACGCCGGAGGGATTCCGCCGGTTTCTCGACGGCCACGCCGCGATGGCGCACCTGCTGCGCGACGCCAAGCCGCTCGACCAGGGCAGCTACACGCAGATCGCGTACTCGACGGAGCGCTACTTCTCGCCCGACCGCTGGGGGCTGACCGGCGAAGCGGCGACCTCGGCCGATCCGCTCTACAGCCCGGGCACGGACTTCATCGCGCACGAGAACGACTTCCTGACCGAGCTGATCGTGCGCGACTTCGCGGGCGAGAGCGCGGCCGCGATTGCGGAGCGCTGCGACCTCTACGACCGGTTCATGGCGTTCCGCCAGGAAGCGACCTTGCTCCTGTACCGCAACCAGTACGAGAGCTTCGGCAGCTTCGAGCTCGGCAAGCTGAAGTGGGACTTCGACATCGGCTGCTACTTCAACTTGTGGGTCTCGCCGTACCTGCGCGACGAGCACCTCGATCCGCGCTGGCTGCGCCGCCAGCTGCGGATGGCGCCGCTGATCCTCTCGGCGCTCGGGAACTTCAACGCGCTGTTCCGTCGGGTCGCCGAGTCGCTGCGCAAGCGCGGCGAGTTCTACCGCGCGAACCAGGGAAACTTCACACCCGGTCTCGACCACCTCGACTTCCTGAAGCAGGTCGGCCTGCCGCGCCCGCGACGCGAGGTGCTCGAGAAGACCGAGGACATCTTCAACGACGTGCGCCGGCGCGCGCTGCAGCTGCTGGGGCCCGACACGGCGGTCGATCCGGAGGAGACGCTGTCGCTCAGCGCGCTCCTTTCCGCCAAGTCCCTTGGCTGAGCTGGAGCGACCGGGGCGCGGCGCGCTCGTCGTGGGCGTCGCCTTCGCGCTGCTCACGCTGCTCTGGCCGTTCGTCGAAGGCGGTCTGGTGACGCAGTTCGGTGTGCGCGCGCTCGCGGTCGCGTTTCTCGCGCTGACGGCGCTCTCGATCTTCGCGGCGCGCGGCGCGCTGCCGCGCGACCTGTCGCTGGGTCCGCTCGACACGGCCGGGTTCGTCGGCCTGCCGCTCGCAGCCGCTCTGACGGCCGAGCACGTGTTCCTGCTCCTGATCCCGGCCTGGTTGTACGCCGCGCTCGCGCGGATCTTCGCCGCCAGCCTCCGGGCCGAGCAGAGCCTGGTCGAGCGCGCCGCGCTGCGCCTCGAGCCCAACGCGCCCGGCTTCATCGGCCGGTACTGCCGCGGCGTGACCGCGCTGTGGGCGGTCGTGTTCCTGCTGAACGCGCTCGGCATCGCCGCGCTCGCGCTGTTCGCGCCGCCCGCCTGGTGGCGCGCCTACACGGGCTGGATCGTCTGGCTCGTGTTCGGCGCGATCTCGCTGCGTCGAGTTCGCCGTGCGCAAGACGCACTTCCGGAACTACGACGGCGGTCCGATCGACAGCGCCTTCGAGTTCTTCTTCCCCGCCGACGGCAACGAGATGGGCCGCCGCGCGAACGCGTACAAGGGCGAGCGGAGGCGGGCGCTGGGCAGGCCGGAGCGAGGGCGCTGAGCGCTCAGATCCCCGTCCCGTCCATCGCCACCGATCAGGCCGCCGCCGCCGGTGAGGTTCAGCGTGCCGGTGAAGTCGGCCGTCGCGGTCGGCATGAAGCGGATGGTGATCTCCTTTTCGGCGCCGGGCGCGAGCGAATAGGAGATCTGGCTCACCGGGAGCGTGTTCGGCGGCGTGAGCAGCGCGAAGGCGCTCGAGCCGGTCAGCGTCGCCCTGCCGGTGAGGGTGGCGTCGCCGCCGTTCGACACGGTCACGACCAGCATTTGCGACGATCCGACGGCCGTGTCGTCGAAGCTGATCGGGTCCGTGTCGACATCGATGTCGGCCAGGCCGGCCACGCCCGTCAGTGCCACGACCTTCGCGCCGACGAAGGTGTCGACGCCGAAGCGCAGCGACGCGGATTTGTCACCCGGCACGTTCGGGTCGAACATGACCGCGATGTTGACGGGCGGATCGCCCGGCGCGAGCGGACCGTACGTGGTCGCTCCGGGCAGCTTGAAGTCGGGATCGCTGCCGGCCAGGAACGAGACGGTTCCGGACAGCGTCCCGACGCCCACGTTCGAGACCTGGAAAAACTTGATGGGCATGCCGTCCAGGTGGATCGCGCCGAAGTTCCAGCTGAGCGGAGTGACCAGGAGGATCGGCTCGGTCGGGTCGCTGAGCTTGGCCTTGATTCCGAGCTTGCGGTCGGCCTCGGCGGTGAGCGAGAGCTTCGGAACGGTCGCGGTCTTGCCACTCGCGACGAGCTTCCCGCTGAGCGGGCCCGTCCCGAGGTCTGACGAGCTCTCGAGCAGCCCCTGCGCCTTGAACTTCGGATCGAGCATGAGGTGGCCGGCGAAGTTCGCGTCCACGGGGACCTTGTCGATGTCGACCATGCCCGCGCCGGTCCAGGTGTAGGCGGGGAAGCCGAGATTGCCGTCGCTCGTCACGGCGAGATCGAGCTGGCTCGACTTCACGCCCTTGCCCTTGACGCTCGCCTCGCTCGTGTGACCCGTCAGCACGGGGAAGCCGGCCGGCGGCCGCACGCCCGTGAGCTTCACCACGAGCGGCGCTCCGCCCACGCCTTCGATCGTCGCGTGCAGGCTCGAGCTTGGTGAACTTCTTGTTGGACTTGCCCTTGTCGATCGTGAGCATGCCGACCGGATCGGTGCCGCCCGCTTCGCTGAGCTCGAGCACGCCGGTGAGGTTGCCCTTCTCGTCGATCGACAGCGCCTGACCCGCGGCGAGCTGGAAGAACGCCGCCAGCGAGCGCGAGAAGCCGAAGCTCGGGCGGTCGCTGAGCGCGACGTCCACGACGGTCAGCGTGCCGGCATTCGGCTCGCTGAGCTCGACGAACAGCGCGCCCTTGTCCTTGCCCGATAGCTTGAACCACCACGGCCCGCCCACGCTGGTGAAGGTCTGCTGCGCGGCGGCGACCTGGGCGAGCAACGTGAACACGGCCACCGCGAGCGCGATTCGATGGATACGCATTGCGCGTGTTTTACCGCGCGGCCAAGTACCGTCAACGGAGTCGAGTCAGTGCGAACGACTCCAGAAGTCAGTGCGCGACAGCAGCTCCCGCTCGCGACGACCGCTTAAGGGGAGACCACGGCTCCGGAGATCGCCACCGTCTTGTTGCCCGCAGTCGGGCCCGTGAGCGTCAGCGTCGCGTTCGAGTTCCCCACCGTGGCCGGCGGAGTGAAGCGCACCGTGAGCACCTGGTTCGCACCGGGAGCGATGTTCAGGCCGATCGGGAGGCCCGCGACCACGGGGCCGTTCATGAGCGCGAACACCGTCGACACGCCGATCGACGCCTGGCCGGTGAGGGTCGCGTCGCCGTCGTTCGTCAGGGTGACGTCGATGAACTGCGCCGCGCCAGCGGGCGTCGCGTCGTCGAAAGTGATCGGGTCGGGGTCGACCGTGAGCTCGGAGACGCCACCGGTGCCGGTGAGCTGAACCACGAACGAGCCGGCGCCGCCGGCGACGCCGAAGCGCAGCTGCGCGGTCTTCGCGCCGGCCGAGGACGGATCGAACGTGACGTCGACCTCGAAGGGATCGTCGCCGTTCGCGAGGCCGTCGTACGCCGTTGCGCCCGACAGCGCGAAGTCGGTGCTCGAGCCGGACAAGGAAGTTGCGGATCCCGAGAGCGATCCGGTGCCGACGTTCTGGACCGTGAAGGTGTGCTCGGCGCTCGCGTCGAGCCGGAGCGCGCCGAAGTCGAAGCTCGTCGGGGCGACCAGCAGGATCGGCTCGACCGCCTCCGTGAGCGTTCCCTTCAGCTTCAGCTTCGGCTCCGCCGCGATGTTGACGGCGAACTTAGGGATCGCGGTGTTGGGATCGGAGATGTGGAGCTTGCCTTTCGCAGCGCCGTCTCCGAAGTCGGAGGAGTCGTCCATCACCCCGAACACCTTGAAGCTCGGCAGCAGCATGACGCGGCCGTCGAGCGACACGTCGGGGACCTCCTCCTTGTCGATCTCGGCCGGACCCACGGCGCTGAACGCGTAAGCGGGCACGCCGAGCACCTCGTCGCCCGTCAGGGTGAGATCGAGCGCCGTGCTCTTCACGGCCTTGCCCTTGAGACCTCCCTCCGTGGTGCCGCCCGTGAGCACGGGGAAGCCCTGGGGCGGTCGCACGCCCTTGAGCTTGACCACGACTGGCCCGTCCTCGCCCTCGATCGTTCCCTTCAAGCTCAGCTTCGTGAACGTCTTGTTCACCTTGCCCTTCGCGATCGACAGGACGCTGATCACGGGACCGCCGTCGGGCTCGGTCAGCTCGAGGTCGCCCGAAATGCTGCGCTTCGAGTCGAGCGACAACTCCTGGTCCGCCTCGATCTGGAAGAAATCCCCGATCGCGCGCGAGAAGCCGAAGCTCGGGTGATCGGTGAGCTCCACGTCGGTGACCGCGAAGGTCCCGCTCTCGGGCGCGGTGAACTGAAGCACGACCGCGCCTTTGTCCTTGCCGCCCAGCGTGAACCACCAGGGGCCGCCCAGGCTGGTGAAGGTCTGGTCTTGCGCGGCGGCGGTCTGGGCGAACAGAGAAAGGAGGAGGGCGAGCGCGATCCGGGAGATCCTCACGGGGCATCCTTGTCCAACGGGTCAAGGTGAAGGTAACCCGAAATCGGGGGTGGCTGTCGAGATCCAGCTGGCTCGTTCGTCTAGGGGGTGAAGGCAGATCAACGGCAGAGGAGATCGCCATGCCAGCCAAGTTCCAGCGGATCACCCCGTTCCTGTGGTTCGACGACGACGCGGAGGAAGCGGTGCAGTTCTACACTTCGGTGTTCCCGAACTCCCGGATCCTGACCACCGCGCGCTACAGCAAAGAGGGTGCGAAGGGCGCAGGCCGGCCCGAGGGCTCGGTGATGACCGTGGAGTTCGAGCTCGACGGGCAGGTGTTCACCGCGATCAACGGCGGCCCTCACTTCAAGTTCACCGAGGCGATCTCGCTGGTCGTGAACTGCGAGAGCCAGGCGGAGGTCGACCACTACTGGGATCATCTGTCGAAGGACGGCGACCCCAAGGCCCAGCAGTGCGGCTGGCTGAAGGACCGATTCGGCCTCTCGTGGCAGGTCGTCCCCACGATTCTCGTCGAGCTCATGAGCGGCCCCGACAAGCAGCGCGCCGGACGCGCAATGGGGGCGATGCTCAAGATGAAGAAGATCGACGTGGAGGCGCTGCGCCGCGCGGCGGGGTGAGCCCGAGCTAGGCCGGCCGGCGCCGCAGCATGCGATCCAGCGCCAGCGGCGCGAACAAGGTCGTCGCGATCACCATCAGCACGACCGCCGAGAACACCGCGCCGTCGATCACGTCGAGCGACTTCCCGATGCTCGCGAAGATCAGACCGACCTCGCCGCGCGGGACCATGCCGAGGCCGACGACCCACTTGTTCGCGCCGGGTCCGGCGAACACCCCGGCGACGAGCTTGCTCGCGATCGCCACCGCGGTGAGCGCCGCGCCCAGCAAGAGGGTCGCCGGATCGGCGAGCAGCTCCAGGTTCACCTGCATGCCGATCAAGACGAAGAAGACGGGCGCGAAGACCGACTCGAGCGGCGCGAGGATCTCGTGCAACGACTCGGGCCGCCCGTCCTTCGCCGTGAAGTGCTCGTCGCGCAGGAGGAGCCCCGCGGCGAAGGCGCCGATGATCGCGGCCAGGCCGATCTGATTCACGAGCCAGGCGGTCGCGAAGGCGAGGAGCAGCGGCGCCAGCAGCTTCGCGTTGCGCCGCTCGAGCGCGGCGAGCACGCGCGCGGTGCCGGCGCCGATCTTCTCGCCGAACCAGAGCACCGCGAGCAGGAAGGCGGCCGAGAGCAGGCTGATCTTGGCGATTGCCCCGAGCTCGACGCGGCCGGTCGCGACCACACCGATGACCACGGCCAGGATCACGAGCCCGAGCACGTCGTCGATCACCGCGGCGCCGAGGATTACGCGCGCGGCGTTGCTGTGCATCTGCCCCATGTCGCGCAGCACGCGCGCGGTGATGCCCACGCTGGTCGCGCACAGCGCGGCGCCGTTGAACAGGTGGGTTGCGGCCGCCGCCTCGGGCAGGAGCCAGTAGGACGTCGCCCAGCCGAGCCCGAACGGCGCGATCACCCCCGCGAGCGCGACCGACAGCGCGCGGGCGCCCACGCCCAGCAGCTCCTCGACGCTCGACTCGAGCCCGACCATCAGCAGGAGCAGGATCACGCCGAGATTCGAGAACACCCAGAGCGAGATCAGCACGATCCGCAGGGTGTCGTCGCCGGGAACCGTGGAGTGCAGCAGCTCGTGCACGTCGAAACCGTGCATCACCCGTGCGGCCACCGGGCTGCCGAGCTGGTAGGCGAGGTTGCCGAGCGCGACGCCGATCGCCAGCTCGCCCAACACCGAAGCGAGACGGCCGCGCGACGCGAGCCAGCGGCCGACGAGCGCGGCGCCAAGGACCACGGCCATGTAGAGGAGAACGTCCGCGAACGGGTCCGCGTGCCCCGCGTGTGCGGCGTCCACTCCTACGGCCTCGTCCAGCGCTGCGCGCCCGAGCGGCTCGTCTGCTCGAGCCGCGGCTCGGTGCCGAGCCACCAGCGCAGGAAGTCGAGCGCGGGCGGCCAGCCCGGGCGCTCGCGCTCGGCGCCCGCGCGCGCGGCGAGCTCGAGCTCGATCCCCGGCCCCGTCCCCGGCGCGCCGACCTGGACCGCGAACGCGTAGGGCGTCGCCGCTTCGTCGACGAGCGGCGCGAAGGTCTCGGCGAGCGGCACGTCGCCCACCACCAGGAGCACGGGCTCGCGCGGGTCGCGCTCCAGGAAGCAGAGCGCTTCGACGAAGCCCGACACCCAGGAGTCCTCCTGCGCCGAGAGCGAGCTCGACGCCGCGCGGTTCCCCGCTGCGATCGAGAACAGCCCCGCCTGCGCGTTGTGCACGGTGTGGCTGAACGTCGCCGGCGACAGCTTCTCGCGGCGCACCACGTTCTCGAGCAGGCCGATCGACTCGTTGATGCTGCCGTGGCGCGACGAGAACACGGTGCGCAGGCGCGCGATCTCGTCGGAGTCGGCTGCGCCGAACGCCGCCGTCAGCATGGTGCGGGTGAGCGGCGTGCAGCGGCGCCGCAACATCGCCGGGAGGAACTTCGCGTCGGGTACACCGACCGGTGGCAGCGGCGTAGGCGCCTGCGCCCACGCCTCCCAGTCGGCGCGCGTCTCGATCCCCGGGGCCCAGGCCGACCAGCGAAGCAGCGACGCCTTCACGCCGGCTCGCCCGCGCCGAGGATCAGCGTGCAGTTGTTCCCGCCGAACCCGAACGAGTTCGTCATCACGCGCGGGCGCGGCCCGGCCAGGACGGTCTCGCCCTTGCCGGCCAGATGGATCGCGGCGAGCGCGGGGTCGCGCGCGCCGTCCCACACGTGCGGGGGCAGGGCGAGGCGGCCGCCGCGAGCCTCGGCGAGCACGAGCCAGCAGAACGCGGCCTCGAGCGCACCCGCGGCGCCCAGCGTGTGGCCGACGAGCGGCTTCGTCGAGCTGCAGGGCACCGACTCGCCCAGCACGCGCGCGACCGCCGCCGCTTCCATGACGTCGTTCTGCGGCGTGCCGGTGCCGTGGAGGTTCAGGTAGGCGATCTCGCCCGGCGCGAGCCCCGCGTCGTCGAGCGCCATCTTCATCGCCACCTCGGCCCCGCGCCCCTCGGGGTCGGGCGCGGACATGTGGTGGGCCTCGCTCGAGTCGCCCACGCCGAGGAGCTGAACGCCGCCGGGCTCGCCGGTGACGAGGAACAGAACGCCGGCCTCTCCCAGGTTCAAGCCGTCGCGGTTCGCGCTACAAGGGTTGGTCACCTGCGCCGAGAGCGCGCCGAGCGCAGCGAAGCCGTTGGTGGTGAGCCCGCACAGCGAGTCGGCCGCGCCGGAGATCACCGCGTCGCAGACGCCGAGCGCCACCAGCGAGCGCGCCGAGGCCAGCGCGCGCGCGCCCGAGGAGCAGGCGGTCGAGAGCGTGTACGCCGGCCCGCGCGCGCCCGCGGCCAGGGCCACGAAGCGCGCGAGCCCGCCGAACTCGAGCTGGTCGTAGTGGAACTCGTGCGCGAGCACCCCCGTGCGCTCGCGGTGCGCGATCGCCGCCTCCGCGTCGCCCACGCCCGAGGTGCTGGTGCCGACCACGACCCCGACCCGCTCCGCGCCGAACCGCGCGACGGCGGCGGCGACCTCGGCGCCGATCGACTCGAGCGCCGCGAGCGCGAGCTGGTTGTTGCGGCAAGCGAAGCGCGCGAGCGCGGACGGGATCGCCGGCAGCGGCTCGCGCACGGCGCCGAGCCAGAGGCTTCGCTCCGGGACGAAATCGTCGCGCAGCGAGAGGCCGGAGTCGCCGGCAATCAGCCGCGCGTAGACCTCCGAGCGCTCCCGACCCAGCGCGCTGACCTGACCCAGCGCGGCGAGCCTGCAAGGCGGCCGGCTCATCAGAGCCCGGCGAGCGGCGGGCGCACGTCGAACCACGGCCGCGCCTTCTCGAGCTGCGCGCCGAGGCGCAGCAGGGTCGCCTCGTCGCCGAAGCGGCCCGCGAGCTGCACGCCCAGCGGCATGCCGTCGGAGGCGCGGCCGAGCGGCAGGCTCAGCGCGGGATTTCCGGCGGCGTTGAAGAGCGCCGTGTAGCCCGTGCTCGCGCCGAGTCGCGCGCCGAACGCGGCGCCGGGCGTCTGCGCGAGCGCGAGCTCGCCGATGCGCGGCGTCGGCAGGGCCATGGTCGGCGTAATCAGCACGTCGACGCTCTCGAAGAAGCGCGCCACGCGGCGGCCGGTCGCGTGGAGCACGCGCACCGCCCGGGCGTAGTCGGCCGCGCTCGCCGAGCGCGCGCCCAGCACCATCGCAAGCGTGACCTCTTCGACGAGATCGAGCCCGGGCTCGCGCCCCGCCGCGGCCGCTAGGTCCTCGACCGTCGCGGCGACGTTCGAGCCGATCAGCACCTGCACCGCGCGCGCGAGAGCTTCGCGGTCCACCTCGAGCTTGGCCTCCGCGACGTCGTGGCCGAGGGACTGGCACAGCTTCGCCGCGTCGAGCGCAGCGTCGCGGCACTCCGGATGGGTGTCGACCCCGTTGAAGGTCGTGGTCTGCACCGCGATCCGAAGCCGCCCAGGCGCGCGCGACAGCTCGTCCCGATAGGCGCGCTCGGGCTCGGGCGCGAAGTACGGCTGGCCCAGGTCGGGGCCGTGGGTGGCGTCGAGCAGCGCCGCGGTGTCGCGCAGCGAGCGAGACACGACGTGCGCCGTGCTCATGCCGCCCCAGCCCTCGCCGACGTGCGGACCCATCGGCACGCGCGCGCGGGTCGGCTTCAGGCCGACCAGTCCGCAGCAGGCGGCGGGGATCCGGATCGAGCCGCCGCCGTCGCTCGCGTGCGCGGCCGGAAGGATTCCCACCGCCACGGCCGCCGACGCGCCGCCCGACGATCCGCCCGAGCTGCGCTCCAGGCTCCAGGGATTGCGGGTCGCGCCGAACAGCACCGATTCGGTCGTCGCGGTGAGCCCGAACTCCGGCGACGCGGTGCGGCCGAAGATCACCAGGCCGGCGCGCCGGTAGCGCGCGACGAGCTCGCTGTCGGTCTCGGACACGAACTTCTCGAACAGGCGCGAGCCGTAGGTCAGCCGTTCGCCCGCCAGCTGCGCGTGCAGGTCCTTCAACAGGAACGGCACGCCGCGGAAGGGACCGTCGGGAAGCCCGGCGCGGATCTCGCGGCGCGCGCGCTCCTCGAAGCTCATCACGAGGGCGTTGAGCTTGGGGTTGTGCTTGGACACGCGCGCCAGCGCGGCGTCGAGCAGCTCCTCGGGACTCACCGCGCCCTTGCGCACCAGCTCCGCCAGGCCCAGGGCGTCGTAGCGCTCGTATTCCTGCATCCGCGGATTCTACATGGCGGCCCCGCGTACCGTGGCCCGCGGCCTGCTGGGCCGCGGGGGGGTCTTTGGTAGATTCCCGCCCACTCCGATCGTGAGGCAAGCGTGGAGCGGCAGAAGCCCGACACCGAGTCGAACGAGATCGCCCTCTACCTGCGCACGGTGTACTCGCTGCTGCGCTCGAGCGGCGAAGTGCGGGTGCGGGCGTTCGAAGAGGCGCACTCGTTCTCGAACTCGAGCCTGCACCTGGGTGCGCGCGATGCGCAGCCCGACGTCGGCGCGTTCAGCTATGCGGCGGGGCGGCTGCCCGAGTGCATGCCGCGGATCGAGCGCGTGGTGCTCGGCCAGTCGGACGAGACGTTCGCCGCGTTCGGACTGCCGACCCGCGCCTGGCAGCGGGTGCGCGCGCGCGGCCGCCGGCGCCTGTTGCGCTGGGACGGCGCCGCGACGTTGGCCGCGTACGTTGCGAGCACGTCCGACATCGACGACCTGCTGCCGATCCTGACCGCCTACCAGATCGAGTGGAACAAGATGCACGACCTGCTCGCGGCGCGGCCGGAGGCGCTCGCGAACCCGGCGGCGAAGGCGGCGGCGGCCGAGGCGCTCGGCATCTCGGAGGCCGACGTCGCCCGCCTGCGCGAGGCGCTCGGCGGCGACGCCGACCTGGCCCTGCGCGCGCTCGCGACCACGCGCCTCGACCTGCGGGTGCGGCTCCTCGCCGGCTCGTTCTCGGCCTACGAGCGCGCGGCGCAGCAGTGGTG
This sequence comes from uncultured delta proteobacterium, assembly GCA_963707945.1. Taxonomy (GTDB): domain Bacteria; phylum Myxococcota_A; class UBA9160; order SZUA-336; family SZUA-336; genus VGRW01. The sequence goes on along the minus strand of CAVPRM010000002.1, from coordinate 1,254,858 downwards.
GCAGGGCATCGAGCGCGTCTACGTGCGCGATCCCGGGGCGTCGCGCCCGCCGATCTACTTCGTGTCGTCGAACACGCACTCGCTCGCGAATCTGCTCGGCGGCTACGCGCTGGCGCACCGGGACGCGATCATCGCGGCCGCGCGCCGAGACCCGAAGATCGACTTCCTGCCGGAGCTCGAGCGCCAGCTCGACGATGGCTCGCCCGCCGCGCCCAACCTTCTGTACTTCGCGCTGCGCAACTACCTGCACTCGGACCCCGGCGCGCTCGAGCGCGTGCAGCGCTGGGACAGCGAGGCGGGCATCGAGTCCGCCGACGCCACGGCCGAGATCGACGTGCAGGCGCAGGCGATCGAGCTCGCGCGCGTGCGGCCGGAGCACTTCGATCCGCGCCTGCGCATGCCCGGTCTCGAGCGGCTGCGCGAGAGCGACGCCTGGATCCTGAACATCGACTACCCGCTCGGGCTCGCGGCGTACCACCTGCTGTCGCGCGTGGGGCAGGGCGCGGGGCCGCTCTTCGGCGCGTACGTGATGGGCAAGGCGGCGACCCTGAACGGCCAGGTCGGCGACGTGATGATCTCGCGCGTCGTGCACGACGAGCACTCCGACAACACCTACCTGATCCGCAACGCGTTCGGCTTCGACGACGTCGCGCCCTGGCTCCAGCACGGCAGCGTGCTCGACAACCAGAAGGCGGTCACGGTGCGCGGCGCGTTCCTGCAGAACCCGAACTACATGGGCGTGTTCTACCGCGAGGGCTACACCGTGCTCGAGATGGAGGCCGGCCCGTACCTGTCGGCGATCTACGAGCTGGTCGACCCGCGCCGCCACCCGAACGACGAGATCGTCGCGCTCTCGGAGCGAACCGGCTTCTCGGTCGGCGTGCTGCACTACGCGTCGGACACGCCGTACAGCCGGCGCCAGTCACTGCTCTCGAAGAGCCTCGGCGCGTTCGGCACCGACTCGACCTACGCGTGCGCGATCGCGATCACCCGACAGATCCTGGCGCACGAGGTCGCGCGGCTCTCGAGAGCTACGGCCGATCCGGCGCATTCCACGGCACGGCTCCCGTGATCCAGTGGCTGATCGCCCCCTGCTGATCGTTGCGGTGCAGGTGGCGCGGCGGCTGCGCGAAGGTCTCGTAGGGGCGACACCGTAGGACGACGCGGCCCTCCTTCTCGGCCATCGCCTTCACCGCCGGCCGCGCCTGCTCGGGGAGCGGCTGGCCCGACATGCGCGCGCCGACGGCCATCATGACGTCTACTACCAGCTCAGGCTCTGACTCGAGGCGGGCATCGCAGTAGACCTGCAGGTACGCGAACGGCCAGCGCTCGTCGAGGACGCAGAGGCTGACCTTTCCGTCGCGTGCCACGGCCTTCGCCTTGGCGCGGCCGCCCATCGTGGAGACCAGGAGCTCGTCGCCGTCGGTCGGAACGTAGTACACGATCGACATGGCCGGCCCGTCGGAGCGCCGCGCGTAGCCGAAGACGCAGGTGCGGTGGCTGCGGACGAACTCGCGCCGCTCGGACGGGAGCATGTCGCGGTCGGTCGGGGCGGTGAACGGCGTGGAGGAGAGCGGGAGGATCTGCACGTTGTCTCTCCGACTGCTATTATCAATTGATAATAAGTTGAGCTGGAAGCATGGGTCAAGCGAGGAAGCTTCGTCCGCGGCTGCGCCGGTCCCGGGAGGACAACCGGGAGCGCCTGCTCGACGCCGCACTCGTGGAGTTCGGCGCGAAGGGTTTCGAGGGTGCCTCGACCCGCGCCATCGCCGAGCGCGCCGACGCTCACCAGCCGCAGATCCACTACCACTTCGAGTCGAAGGAAGACCTCTGGAAGGCTGCGGTGGACCATCTGTTCGCGGAGCTCGGCCGGGCCATGGAGGGGCTGGACGTCGCGGCCGGCCGAACCGACGCGCTCGCCGATGGCTTCGCCGAGATGATCCGGCGCTTCGTCCGCTTCGCGGCCGCGCACCCCGAGCTGAACCAGATCATGGTGCACGAGGCGACCGCGCGGGGCGCACGGCTGCGCTGGATGACCGAGCGCCACGTGCGGCCGCTCTACGACGCGGTCCGCCTGCTCTGGCGCCGACTGCGCCTAGCAAGGATCGCGGCGCCGATCGGCGATGCGGTGTTCCACTACGTGCTGGTTGGCGCGGCGTCGCTGCCCTACGTGAATGCACCCGAGGCGCGCCTGCTGACCGGCGAGGAGCCGACCGACGCGTCTTGGGTCGAGGCGCACGCGGAGGGGCTGGTGGCGACGTTCCTGCCGGGCCGCGTCGCTAGGCGAGCTCGGCCGCGATCGCCGCACGGATCGCCTCGAGCGCGTGCGCGTTGATCCGGGCCTTGGTCGCGATGAACGCGGTTCGGTCGAGCTTGCGGAGCCGCGCAACTTCGATCTCGACCGCGGCATCGAGCTGCGCTGCGTCGACGACGTAGTCCAGGTAGCCGTGCCGCAGCGCCTCGTCCGGGCCGAACATCGGCGCGGTCGTGATCCGCGCGAAGCCGGCTGGCGTGAGGCGATGTCGGGCGATCTCGAGCGCGAACTGCGGCACGGTGAGCGCGATCGCCACCTCGTTCATGCCGATCCGCCATTCGCCGGAGACGCCGAAGCGCACGTCCGCGGCCAGCATCAGGAACGCGCCCGCCGGATACGCGTGGCCGGTGCAGACCGTGACGACCGGACAGGGGAAGGCGAGAAGGCGCTCGATCAGCCGCGCGCCGCCGCGCAGCATCGCGAGCGTCGCGTCGCGGCCGCGCTTGAACGTGCCGAGGTCGAAGCCGGCCGAGAACATTCCGCTGCGCCCGCGCAGCACGGTGACGGCGCCCGCGGCCTCGGCCTGGTCGAGCGCCTTGCCGAGCTCGCCCATCAGCTCGCTCGACATGGCGTTCACCTTGCCGTCGTCGAGGGAGATCCGCGCCACACCGTCGGAGATCTGGAGCTGGGTCACGGGCTCATTCTAGCCCGAGGTCCTCGTACAGCGCGTCGAGCGCCGCGTGCGCGCGCGGGTCGTGCTTTTGCGGTGGGACGACGCAGCCCCAGGCGAGCGCCACCGCGAGGTCGTGCACGGGATCGGCGAACGCGACCGACGAGAAGTAGCCGGAGTGGCCGAAGGCTCGAGGGGAAGCGCGATTGCCGTACCACGCCGAGCCTGGGCCGTACGCGGCCGAGTTCAGCACGACGCCGAGCCCGCGGTCGAGCACGACCCCAAAGTTCCGGTCACGCGCGCCGCGCAGCGCCGGCTCGGTGAGACGCCGCACGGTGTCGGCCTGCAGGATCGGCGCGCCGCCGCGGAGGAGCGCCGCATAGTATCCGGCGAGCGCACGCGCCGTTCCCCAGCCGCTGCCGCCGGGTCGGCAGATCGCCACGGACTCGGCGGAGCCGGTCCACGCCCAGTACGCGGACGGCTGGGGCCTGCCGCTCGTGATGTCGAGCAACGGCGCGATCCGCGCCGTGTTCGCGCCGTGATCCGCCGCGCTCATGCCGACCCAGAAGTCGGCGATCCCGAGCGGCGCGAGGATCGCCTCGCGGACGTAGCGGTCGTAGGTACGCCCGTCGCGCCGGCGCACGACCTCTCCGAGCACGTACCACGCCGACGCGACGTGGTAGCCGCAGTCGACGCCGATCCGCCAGCCCGGCTCGGGCGCTGCCGCGCAGATCTTCGCCACGATCTCGTCCCAGCTCTCGCGCGACCAGTCGCGGTGCGCGTTGGGGATTCCCGCGGTGTGGGTAAGCAGGTGGCGCAGCGTGATCCCGGCCTTGCCGTTGGCGGCGAACTCGGGCACGTGGCGCGCGACCGGATCGTCGAAGTCGACCAGGCCGCGCTCGAAGAGCTGGCCGATCGCCGCGCTCATCAGCGGCTTCGTCGACGAGAACCAGAGCACGATCGAGTCCGTGGCCAGGCCCAGCGCCAGCTCGGCGGGCTCGCCGCCGCGCAGTGCACAGAGCTGCGCGCCCGCGTGCAGGCCCTCGGCGATCCCTCGCTCGAGGACCGCGCGCGTGCGCGGGAGCTCTAGCACCAGCGCACGCGCACCCGGTATTCGACCCGGGTGCTCCCGCCCGCCGGCACCGGCACGTGGAAGCTGAAGGTGTTCGCGTCTTCCTTCACGGCCTTCAGGCTCGACGAGACGATCTCCCAGTCGCCGCTCGCGGGCTCGATCACGTCCACCTCGACCGCGCTGTCCTTGTGGTTGCGCAGGTCGATCTGCCAGGCGCTCTCGCTGCGGCAGGAGTTGATCACCTTGTAGTCCATCTGCTTCCGCTCGCCGACCACGTCGAAGGCGTCGCCGACGCGGATGCGCACCTTCTCGTCGCGCGGCGTGTGGTCGATCTGGTCCTCGCCCAGGAACTGGCGGCCGCCCGACGAGTCGCGCTTGTAGACGCGCACGATCCCCTTCGGCAGCGGCATGCCCAGCTTCGCGCCCGCCTTGTTCTCGAACTCGAGGCTGACGGCGACCTTGTTCTGCGTGATGGGCTCGCCGCCGAGCGCGTAGCGGAACCACTGGCGCTCGCCGCGGTAGACGAGCCGCTTCTTCAGCGGCACGCCGCTCGCCTCGAGCAGCGCGATCTGCTTCGTCTCGTTCTCGAGCAGGGTCGTCGGGCGCTCGAGCGTGTACAGGTGGTACTCGAACAGCCCCTCCTCGCGGAACTGGGGCGCGGCGGCCTCCGCGATCGTCACCTTGCGCGACATGCGCAGGTCGTCGACGAACTGCTGCGGGGTCACCCGGTGCACGTCGCCGGCCACGAGCTGCAGCTTCGCGTTCGCGTATGCCGACCCGCTCCTGTTGTCGAGGGTCACCCAGCCGGTGAGATCGCCGCTCTGGTCCTTGTCGTCGACGGCCAGCACGTAGTCGGCCTTCCAGCCCAGCTGGTTGGCGAGATACTCGACCTCGACCTTCGGCTTCTCGGCGCCGGCCTCGACCAGCCAGACCAGGCTCGGCTTCGCGATCAGGTTCTTGGGCAGCTCGGGGAACGAGATGCGGCCAGGGAACGCCCAGGTGATCTCGTCGCCCACGCGCAGGATCGGCGTCGGGCCGGCCGAGAGCACGACCGCGTCGCGCTCCTCGTCGCGGCCCTTCGACTCGCTCCAGCGCAGCACCTTCACCGACTTCCCGATGTACTTCTCGAGCAGCTTCTCGGGCGAGAGCAGGTCGTAGCGGTAGTTCTGCTCCAGCACGCGGAGGTTCGCGCCGCCGAGCGGATCGATCAGCACCGTCTCGGGCTGGATCGTCTCGGCCACTCCCGCGAACTCGAGCTCGGTCCGGCCCTTGGCGAGGGCCAGGGTGCGCGTCTCGCGCACCAGGCCGAAGCCGCCCGAGTAGATCGTGAGCCCGACCTCGCTGCGCTCCTCGGGGTTCGAGCGCACGTGCGCGGTGGCCGCCTCCTGGGCGCGCGCGGCGGTTGCGAGCAGGGCGACACAGACGAGCGTCACGAGGCGCGCGGCGCGCATGCTATCTCCAGTCCTCGGCGGGCGGGTTGAAGTAGCCGAAGCGCAGCTCGGGGAGCTCGGCGTGAACGCGCTCGAGCAGCGCGCCCATGCCCAGGCGCGGCGCGCGGGGCAGGTTCGCGAACAGACCCATGTACCAGTCCGGGTCCACGTTGAGGTTGCGCCACTGGATCATGCGCAGGCCCGTACTTCGCGCGAGTCCAATCAGTGCGTCCGCCTCGTCCGTGCAGTCTGTGACCCCGGGGAATGAGAGGAGATTCACGGACGTGTAGAGACCCAGCTCGCGCGCGGCGGAGAGACTCTCGACCACCTCGCGAAACCGATACGTTCGCGGCCGGTAGTACGGGGTGTAAGTCTCTTCGCGCGCGCTGTTCAGCGAGACGCGAACGCTGTCGAGCCCGGCTGCGGCGAGGGCGCGCAGCGCGTCCGGGCGGCTGCCGTTCGTGTTCAGATGGAGCGACCCGCGCGAGGTCCGCTTGCGGATCGCGCGGATCGCCTCGGCGATGCGCTCCGCCTCGAGCAGCGGCTCGCCCTCGCAGCCCTGGCCGAAGCTGATCATCGCGCGCGGCGCGCGCTCGAGGTGCGGTACTGCGAGCTCGAGGATCTCGTCGAGCGAGGGCTTGAAGGCGAGCCGCTCCTGCGCCGAGGGCACCGCATCGGGCGGCTGCTCGGAGATGCAGGCCAGGCAGGCCGCATTGCACGAGCGCGCGAGCGCGATCGGCGCCTCGAAGCGGCCCAGGAACAGGTTCTGCGCGTTCGGGCAGCCCCACTCCAGCGCGCAGCGCTCGCCGTGGTGGGCGATCAGACGGTTGTTCGGCAGGCGCGCGCGCAGCTCGGCCACCCTCGCCTGGATCTCGGCCAGCGAGAACGACTCGGGGTCGTGCTTCGAGTCGTCGTCGACCCGGCGCGCTGCGACGCAGAAGCGCCCGCGGTGCCAGCACACCGCGGTGTAGGCGTAGAGCGGGAGGAGCGGCGCGTTCGCCTCGCGCCGGAAGGCGGAGAGCGAGAGACCGGTCCAGCCCGGCGGCAGGAAGGCCGCCACCGCGAGCGCGCCGTCGAGCGGCTCGGGTTCGGCCGCGCCGCTTCTCTCGTAGGCGAGCGGCGTGCGGCCGGGCAGGAACAGGAGCCGGCTCGCGTCGGGCAGCGGCACCAGGTCGGCCGGGTCGAGCGGGAACACGTCGTTCCCGGCGCGCGCAGCCGCACGCAGCCCGGCGACGTCGGTGATCTCGCCGCCCGAGTTCGCGACGACGGCGCGCGGAGCGTTGGTCATGCGGCGGCAGTCTAACAGCTGCAGTTCCCCCCTCTGCGTCGCGCCGGCTGCGGCGGTGGCGGCGGGCACGGACATTGCTCGAAACTCCCGCAATGCGCTTCCTGGTGTATGGCGTTGTGGTCTCGCTCTGCCTCGTGCTGCCGAGCGCCCTGTTGCTCTGGCTGTGGCGGAGTCGCGCGGCGAGCCGCGTGCATCTCCTCAGCCTGATCGCCCTGATCGCGGTCGTACAGGTGGTGCTGACGTTCTCGAGTCTAGGTGCGTGGTACGCGGTCGGCGGTTTCTGGCCTGCGATCTTCGCAGCTGCCTTCGCGGCGATCGTTTTCTTCCGGGTACGGCGCGGCCTGCCGCGGGCGTGGCTCCCGCGCCGCTGGAGCAAGGAGTTCTTCCTCACGGCCGCGAACCTCGTTCACGCCGCCTTCTGGTGCTCGCTGCTTCCACTGCTGTGGCTGGCGCGCGCCTATGAAGGAGAGCCGTTGGAGCTGTCCTCGCCGCTGCGCGGCGGCACCTACTACGTCATGGGTGGCGGCGCCAACGCGTCGGTCAACCATCACGCGTTCATCCGAGACCAACGCTATGCGCTCGACCTCATCGAGCTGAACGGGTTGGGCGTCCGGGCAGCCGGGCTCTCGCCCGACGATCTGAACGACTACACCGTGTTCGGCACCCGGGTCGTCGCCCCCTGCGACGGGGAAGTCGTGTTCGTCGAGGACGGCCTCCCAGATCGGCCGCTCATGGATCCCGACCTGCAGAACCCGTTGGGGAACCACGTGGTGATCTTCTGCGGCGGGACAGCGTGGTCCTCGCCCACCTCGAGGGCGGCTCGATCCCGGTCGCGGTCGGAGATCGGGTCGCGACGGGAGCACTCATGGGAAACGTCGGGAACTCGGGGTCGACGATGGAGCCCCATCTCCACATCCACGCGGTGCGTGGCCGGCACGCCGACGCACGAGGGGAAGCAGTCCCGCTGCGGATCGACGGCAGGTTTCTGATCAAAGGCGATTCGATCGGGCGCTAGGTCACCCGGTACCAGCGCAGCTCGACGCCGCCGCCTGCCACCGCGCCGGTTCCGACGAAGACGTGCTGCATCAGCCACTGCAGATCCGGGGCCTCGGTCTCGAAGGTGGGCGACGTGCGGAAGTAGATCCCGCCGGCGCTCGCACGGGCGATGCCCGCGTTGCGCACGAACACGCGCGCGCCGCGCTCGGTCTCGATCACGTACCTGGCGTCGATCTCGGCGACTCCATCGCGGCGGATCAGCTGGACGTCGGCGCCGCCGGGCAGGACGCGACCCGAGAGCCCGGGCCCGCTCACCGTGCCGCCGGGAAAGGCGATCAGCTGGCGGTTCCCCCTGGCGCTCTGGCCCGACCCGACCGGCTTCTCGAGGACGGGGATCGCGACGGCAGCGACGAACTCGAGGCCGGGAGGTGCGGGGTCGCTCATCGGTCGAGAGGGTACTCGACGGGCCGCCGCCGGGGGGCTGCGGTGTCGCCCAGCCGCTGCAGCCCGGGCACCCGCGAGACCCCTGGGGCCGCGCGAAGGCTGGCACGTCGGTTGCTGAAGGGAGGGCTGATCCATCGAGAGGAGTTCCCCATGAACGCCGAGCAACGCGCCGACGAGCTGATCTCCCGGCACATCGCGAGTGCCGCCGCGGCCGCGGCCATCCCGATCCCCTTGGTCGACCTGGTGGCCGTGACGGCGGTGCAGCTAGCGATGGTGCGAAAGCTCGCCCGCCTGTACGGCGGTCGGGTGGACGTGGACGCCGCGGGCGCGGTCGCCGTCGGCCTGTTCGGCGCGCTCCTTCCGCGCGTCGTCGCGAGCGCCCTCAAGATCCTCCCCGGGATCGGCACGGTGGGCGGTGCGGCCGCGCAGTGCGCGCTCTCGGGCGCGACGACCTGGGCGCTCGGGCAGTCGCTTCGCGACCGGCTCGGACCCGCGAGGCTCGACCCCGATGCGCGGGCCTTCGGCGACGTCTCGCAGAGCCTCGCCCGCGCGACCCGCCTGCGCCGGCGCGGTGTCCTCTCGGACGACGAGTACCAGCGCACCCGGGACAACCTCTTGGACGCCCTCTGAGGGTTAGCCCAGTCGGCGCGCGATCTCCGACAGCGAGTCGAGCCGCGGCAGGATCTTGTCCGCCGGCTCGGCGGGCAGCATGAACACGGCTCGGACGGCCCCAGCGGCGCGCAGGCCTTCCAGCTCCTTCTCGTCCGGCAGCGCGCCGAAGATCGAGAGCTCGAGCGACTCGCGCTTGCGGCCCGCGGCCTCGGCCTCGTGCCAGAACTCCGGGATCCGCTTCAAGAGGTGTCGGGGGATGTGGATCGGCATCCAGCCGTCGCCGTACTCGATCGCGCGGCGCGCGCCGCCCGGCCAGCCGCCGCCGACCAACACCGGCGGGTGTGGCTTCTGGACCGGCTTGGGCCAGGTCATGATCGGGTCGAAGTTCACGAACTTCCCGTGGTACTCCGCCTTCGACTGGGTCCAGATCGCCTTCATGGCCAGGACCCGCTCGCGCATCAGCGACAGCCGCGTGCGGTAGACGGTGCCGTGGTCCTCCATCTCCTCGGCGTTCCAGCCGGCGCCGATGCCGAACAGGAAGCGGCCGTCCGAGACGCGGTCGAGCGTGGCGACGTCCTTCGCGGTCTGGATCGGGTCGCGCTGCACGACCAGGCAGACGCCGGTGGCGAGCCGGAGCCGGGTCGTCACTGCGGCCGCGGCAGCCAGCGCGATGAAGGGCTCGAACACGTCGTAGTACTGCTTGGGCAGGTCGCCGCCCGCGGGGAAGGGCGTGCGCCGCGAGGCGGGGATGTGCGAGTGCTCGGGGAACCAGAGTGACTCGAAGCCGCGCGCCTCGGCCTCGCGCGCGAGCTGCACCGGAGTGATCGAGTAGTCCGTCGGGAAGATGGCGAGGCCGTACTTCATGGTTCGTCTCCCGCGCTCAGAAGCGCGCCGTCTCCTCGGGCTCGTGGACCACCTCGTTCTGGAGCTGGCCCAGGTTGTCGATCTCGATCCGCACCACGTCGCCCGCCTGGAGCATGCGCGGCGGCTTCATCGCGACGCCCACGCCTCCGGGGGTGCCCGTCGCGATCACGTCGCCGACTTCGAGCGTGAACGCGGTCGACAGGTGCTCGACCAGCGCGTAGCAGTCGAAGATCAGCTCCTTGGTGTTCGAGTTCTGGCGCAGCTCGCCGTTCACCCAGGTGCGGACGCGGAGCCCGTGCGGGTCGCCCGCCTCGTCGGCGGTGGTGAGCCACGGACCGAGCGGGCCGTGGGTGTCGAACGACTTGCCCATCGTCCAGGTCGGGACCCGCAGCTGCCAGTCGCGCACGGACACGTCGTTGGCCACGCAGTAGCCGGCGATCACCTCGGGCGCGCGCCGGCGCGGAACGTGGCGGCAGCGCTTGCCGATCACGAACGCGAGCTCGCCCTCGTAGTCGAGCGCCGTCGACACCTTCGGCAGGTGGATCACGTCGGTGGGCCCCACCACGCAGGTGGACTGCTTGTTGAAGATGGTGGGGAACTTGGGCCGTTCCTGGCCGCTCTCGGCGACGTGGTCGGCGTAGTTCAGGCCGACGGCGAGATACTTGGGCGGGCGCAGGATCGGCGCCTCGAGCCTCACCTCGACGAGCGGCAGCCGCGCGCTGCTGGCGGCCGCGGCCTCCCCCGCGCGCTGGCGCGCGCGCTGGCCCTGGGCCAGGAACGAGATCAGGTCGCGCGGCAGGTCGGGCGCCGCGGCGGACAGGTCGACGAGCTCGTCCCCGCGGACCACGCCGATCCGCGTCGAGCCGGCGTGCGTGAACGTGGCGAGCTTCATCGGTGGGCCAGTATACACTCGCGAGCGATGGGTGAGATCGAGCTCGCCGACGTCCGCGCCGCCGCCGACGCGATTCGCGGCGCCGTCGAGCGCACGCCCTTCCTGCGCTCGCGCACCTTGTCCGAGATCGCGGGCTGCGAGCTGTTCCTGAAGTTCGAGAACCTGCAGTTCACCGCCGCGTTCAAGGAGCGCGGGGCGCTCTTCAAGCTGCTCTCGCTGACGAGCGCCGAGCGCGCCGCCGGCGTGATCGCCATGTCGGCCGGCAATCACGCGCAGGGCGTGGCCTACCACGCGCAGCGGCTCGGCGTCCGGGCCGTCGTGGTCATGCCCCGCCACACGCCCACCGTGAAGGTCGAGCAGACCCGCGCGTTCGGCGCCGAGGTGCTGATCGAGGGCGAGACCCTCGAGGACGCGGCCGCGCGGGCGGCCCAGCTCGCGCGCGAGCGGAACCTCGTCTGGGTACATCCGTACGACGACCCGAAGGTGATCGCGGGGCAGGGCACGGTGGCGCTCGAGATGCTCGAGGCCGTGCCCGACCTCGAGGTGCTGGTGGCGCCGATCGGCGGCGGCGGCTTGATCTCCGGCTGCGCGATCGCCGCGCACGCGCTGCGCCCGGACCTCGAGGTCTTCGGCGTCCAGTCCGCGCGCTATCCGGCCATGAAGCAGGCGCTCGCGGGCCAGCCGATCCGCTGCGGCGACGCGACCCTCGCGGGCGGGATCGCGGTGAAGGCGCCGGGCCAGCTCACGCTGCCGATCGTGCGCAAGCACGTGAAGGAGATCCTGCTCGTCGAGGAGGACCCGCTCGAGGCGGCGATCCTCCTGTTGCTCGAGGTCGAGAAGACCGTCGCCGAGGGTGCGGGAGCGGCCGCGCTGGCGGCGGTGCTCGCCAACCCGCGCACGTTCTGGCGAAAGCGCGTCGGGGTGGTGATCAGCGGCGGGAACATCGACATGCAGGTGCTCTCGCACGTGATCGAGCGCGGGCTCGCGCGCACCTCGCGGCTGGCCCGCCTGCTCGTGCGCGTGCGCGACGTGCCGGGTCAGCTCGCGGTCATCTCCGCAGCGATCGCGGAGAGCGGCGCCAACGTCGTCCAGGTGATCCACGAGAAGGTGTTCGCGCGCGCGCCCTCGTCCGAGGCCGAAGTCTCGTTCGTGCTCGAGACGCGCGGCGCCGACCACCTGCGCGAGATCGTCGCGAAGCTCGCCGCAGCCGGCTACGAGTCCCGATCGGACCCGCGCTAGAATGCGGCCATGTCGGCCGACTTCTCCTTCAATCCGTTCGACGACGCGACCCGCCGCAACCCCTATCCGTTCTACGCGCAGGGGCGCAAGCTCCGCGCCTTCCGGCATCCTGGCCTGCCGGTCACCTCGATCTTCAACTACGACGACGTGACCGAGGTGCTGCGCGACTGGCGCACCTGGTCGAGCCAGTTTCCGCCGCCGCCCGGCTTCCCCGAGATGACGGAGCGGGTGCCGAGCATGATCGGGCTCGATCCGCCCGCGCACGACCGGCTGCGCGGTCTGGTGAACCAGGCGTTCACGCCCAAGATCATCCGCCGGCTCGAGCCGCGCATGGTCGAGATCGCGCAGCAGCTGCTCGACAAGGCGCTGACGCAGCGGAAGACCGACCTGGTTCGGGCGCTGACGTATCCGCTGCCGGTCACCATCATCGCCGAGATCATCGGCGTGCCGACCGAGGACAGCGAGCGCTTCAAGTACTGGTCGGACAAACTCGTCGAGACGCTGGGTGTGGGAATCTTCGCGCCGCCCGACCGCGAGACGTTCGAGCGCAACCAGAAGCTGGTGGAAGAGCTCAGCGCGTACTTCGCGAGGCTCGCCGACGAGCGCCGGCGTTCGCCGCGCGAGGACCTCCTCTCGGGCCTGGTCGCGGCCGAGGTCGAGGGCTCGAAGCTCAGCTTCGACGAGCTCGTGCAGATGCTGATCCTGCTGCTCGTCGCGGGAAACGAGACGACGACGACCCTGATCGGGAACGTCGTGCTGACCCTGCTCGAGCAGCCCGAGACGCTCGAGCGCGTGCGGAAGGATCCGGCGCTCGTGCCGGCCGCGGTCGAAGAGGTCCTGCGCTTCAGCTCGCCGGTGCAGCTCGACCCGCGCGTGGCGACCCGCGACGTCGAGCTCGCGGGCACCGTGGTGCCCAAGGGCGAGTTCGCGATCTGCTGGCTCGCGTCGGCGAACCGCGACGACGCGATGTTCAGGGATCCCGATCGCTTCGACCCCGACCGCAAGGAGAGCCGCCACCTCTCGTTCGGCTTCGGCACGCACTACTGCCTGGGCTCGAACCTCGCGCGGCTCGAAGCGCAGATCGCGCTGCGCGTCCTGCTCGAGCGAACCCGCTCCTTCCAGCTGGCGAACACCGAGCCGCTGCCGCTGCACAAGAGCTTCGTCTTCCGCGGCTTCACCAGCATCCCCATGGACCTCGAACCAGCCTAGCTGCGATGGGGTACGACCCGAGCGCACCGTTCGCCGCTCGGGCGGCGGCGCTGCCGCGGCTCGGGCTCGGGCATCTCGACCGAGTTCGGCGCGTCCGCGTCCGGGCTCGATCCGCTGGCGCTGCGCCGTGCGCGCCCGGAGCTGTGCGAGTTTCTCGAGATCGGCGTCGACCTCGAGCGCGGCGTGGACGCCACCGTACGCGCGTGGTGCGCGGCGGCCTGGCCGACGACCTATCACCTGCTCGACGGCAACCTCGAGGAGCGCGAGAGCCTCTCGCCCGAGTGGGTCGGCGCGGTGGCCGCGCTGGCGCGCGAGCTCGGCGCGGCCTGGCTGTGCGGCGACGCAGGACTGTGGCACCTGGGCCGGCGCGACCGCGGCCACGGGCTGCTCGCGCCGCCGATCCTGTGCGCGGACTCCGCGCGCGAGATGGCCGACAACGTGCGCCGGCTGCGCGAGTCCACCCGCTTCGAGGTGCTGCCCGAGAATCCGCCCGCGCACGTCTACCTGGGCGATCTGCACCTGCTCGACTACTTCGCGCCGCGTAGCCGAGCAGGCGGACTCGGGGCTCCTGCTCGACGTCGCGCACCTGGCGATCTACCAGCGCGCGACGGGACACGCGCCGCTCGACGGGCTCGACGGCTACCCGCTCGAGCGCGTCGTGGAGATCCACGTCGCCGGCGCGAGCGAGTTCGCGCACGCCGGCCGGACCTTCGTCGACGACGACCACGCGCCGACACCGCTCCGCGACACCTGGGAGATCTTCGAGGCGGTGCTGCCGCGCGCGCCGAACCTGCGCGCGCTCGTGTTCGAGTGCGAGCGCAACGCGGCGGGCGAGGTGATCCCGACCTTCGAGCGCCTGCGGCGCGCGTTCCCGTGAACCACCGGGCGGTGCAGAGAGCCCTGTTCCGCATGCAGCTCGATCCCGCCTTCGCGGCGCGGCTGCGCGCGGGCGAGACCGACGCGCAGCTGGGCGCGGCGGAGCTCGCCCTCCTGCGCGGCGCGGATCCGGGCGCGCTCTCCGCGGATCGCGACCTGCGCCGGCTCGGCCAGTTCCTGCGCAACGTCTCCGAGGAGTTCGCGCTCTCGCGCGCGGCCGGCGTGGTGGCCGAGGGCTTCACGAGCTCGGCCGAGTTCCACGAGGCGGTGCAGTTCGACGCGAGCCTGCCGCTCGCCTTCGGCCGCTACGCGGAGCGCAGCAGCGCGTCGCGGACCTCCGCGGCGCGCGCGCTGGCGGCGCTCGAGCGCGCGCTCGCGCGCGCGCGCCGGGAGCTGCGGGCGGCCAGCGCACCGGGGCGCGGCGAGCTGGCCCTCGCGCCGTGGGCCTGGCTCGTCGCGCTGCCGGCCGGTGCGCTCGAGCTCGCCGTACGCGTGCGCGAGGCGCTCGATCGCGCCGCGCCTCTGCCCGCGTTCGAGCTCGACTCGGCCGGCGAGGAGACGGTGCTCGTGATCGCCGAGCGCGAGGCCAAGCCGTTCCGGCTGCGCGACGTGCAGGCCGAGCGGCTTGCGCCCGACCTGGCGCGGCTTCTCGACGCGGCCGGCAGGCCGCGGACGCTCGCCGAGCTGGCGCGAGTTTGCGGCGAGTCCGAGGCCGACGTGGCCGAGATCGCGGCCGAGCTCGTCGCCGACGGCGTGCTGGTCGCTGGCTAGCGACCGATCACGCGCGCGATCCGCGCCAGCGCCTCGTGGATCTCGGCCTCCGCCGCGGTGCACGAGAAGCGCAGGTAGCCCTCGCCCGCGGCGCCGAAGTCGACGCCGGGAGTGACCGCGACGTGCGCCTCCTCGAGCACTCGCGAGGACAGCCGCGCGCGAGTCGGCGTCGATGCGCCGCGCGTCGGCGAACACGTAGAACGCGCCGCGCGGCGCGACGGGGACCTCGAAGCCCAGCCGCTTCAAGCCGTCCATCAGCACGCCGCGGCGGAGCGCGTAGGCGTCGCGCATCGCCGCGGTCGTGGCGGCGCCGTGCTCGAGCGCCGCGATCCCGGCGCGCTGCACGAAGCTCGCGACCGAGATGAACAGGTTCTGCGCCAGGCTCTGCAGCGCGCGCGACGCCCGCGCCGGCGCGATCAGGTAGCCGAGCCGGAAGCCGGTCATCGCGTAGCGCTTCGAGAAGCCGTCGAGCACGAACGCGTCGCGGCCGAGCTCGAGCGCCGAGGTGACCCGTGCGCCGTCGTAGACCAGGCCGTCGTAGATCTCGTCCGAGACGAGCGGCGGGCCGAGCGCCGCCAGCGCCTCGAGATCGGCGCGCGCTTGCACGGCCCCGGTCGGGTTTGCGGGCGAGGCGACCACGATCGCGCGCGTGCGCGGCGTGAGCATGCGGCGCACGTCGGCGGCGCGCAGCGGGTAGCCATCCGCCGCGCGCGTCTCGACGAACACCGGGACCCCGCCCGCCGCGCGGATCAGGTTCGGGTAGCAGGCGTAGTGCGGCGTGCCGAGCACGACCTCGTCGCCCGGGTCGAGCAGGTAGGTGAACGCGAGCAGGAGCGCCGGCGAGGTGCCCGCCGCGACCAGCACGCGCGCGGGGTCCACGGCGACACCGCTGCGGCGCGCGTGGTCGCGCGCGATCGCCTCGCGGAGCTCGAGCAGCCCGCGGCTGTCGGTGTAGCGGGACGGCTCGTCCGCGAGCGCCCGCCGGGCCGCTTCGACCGCCGCCGCGGGCGCCGGGAACTCGGGCTCCCCGATCTCGAGGTGGATCACGTCGGCGCCGGCGCGCTCGAGCTCCTGCGCGCGCTCCAGGACCTCCATCGCGAGGAACGGCTCGATCGAGCGGGCGCGCTGCGAGGGCTGCGACATGATGCGGGCGGGTGTACTGGCCGCCTCCCGCGCCGTCAACCGTGCCAGACTATGGGCATGCTTCTTCAAGGCGTGCGCGTGGTGGAGATGGCTTTCTGGGTTGCGGCCCCGGCGACGGCGGGGCTCCTCGCCGATTGGGGCGCCGACGTGGTGAAGATCGAGCCGCCGCGCGGTGACCCGATGAGGCAGTTCTACCGCGCGCTCGCGGGGGTCGAGCTGCCGTCCTGCCCGGGCTTCGACCTCGACAACCGCGGCAAGCGCTCGGTCGTGCTGGACCTGGCCGAGCCCGCCGCACGCGAGGCGGCGCGTGCTCTGGTGCTGGGCGCGGACGTGTTCATCACGAACTACCGGGCCGATGCGCTCGCGCGGCTCGGGCTCGACTACGCGTCGCTCTCGGCCGAGAACCCGCGGCTCGTCTACGGGCACGTGACCGGCTACGGCCAGGAGGGGCCGGACGCCGCGCGCGCGGCGTACGACATCGGCGCGTTCTGGTCGCGCTCGGGGATCGGCTCGATCCTCGCGCCGGCGGGCGGCGAGCCCGCGGGCTCGCGCGCGGGCTTCGGCGACCACATCACGGGCAGCCACTGTCTGGCCGGCGTGCTGGCGGCGCTGCTCGCGCGCGAGCGCACCGGCAAGGGGCAGCTCGTCGACGCGTGCCTCCTGCGCAGCGGGATCTACACGATCGGCTTCGACGTGGCGCAGCAGCTCGCGTTCGGCGCCGTCCTCCCGCTGGGCAAGCGCGAGGACTCGCCGTCGCCGACGATCACCTCGTTCAAGGCGGGCGACGGCCGCTGGGTCTGGATGCTCGGGGTGGAGGCGGAGCGGCACTGGCCGCGCATGTGCGAGGCGTTCGACCTCGCCTCGCTCGTCGCCGACCCGCGCTTCGCGACGCCCACGGCCCGCGCCGCGAACTGCCGCGAGCTGATCAAGATCCTCGACGAGCAGTTCGCCAAGCGGCCGCTCGACGCGTGGATCCCGCGCTTCGACGCCGCCGACCTCTGGTGGGCGCCGGTCAACACGCCGGCCGAAGTCGTGCAGGACCGCCAGGCGATCGCGGCGCGCGCCTTCGTCGACGTGCCGGACGGCGCGGGCGGAACCCAGAGAAACGTGGGCTCGCCGGTCCTCTTCAGCGGCGCCGACGTGACGCCGCGAGCGAAGGTGCCAGCGCTCGGCGAGCACACCGCCGAGGTCCTCGCCGAGCTGCGCCGCTAGCGGGGAGGCCGAGCGAGGGCCCACCGCGGGACATCGCCCCGCGGTCCGATGTCGGCGAGCGAGGTCGCAAGCGAAGCGCGCAGCGAGCCGAAGGCGAGCGAAGTCGATAGGACTACGGCGCGATTCGTTTGATCTTGATCTTGATCTCTTGAGTGAAGTCGTCGGAAGCGGCGACACCCTTGAGTGTGATCTTGGTGCCCTTCTTGTTCGAGGTGCCGGAGACCGCGACGGCCGGGACTCCCGGAGCGGCCTCGGCCACCCCGCTCAGGTGGTAGTTGCCGACATTGCCCGTGAGGACGAGCGAAGAAGTGCCGCCGCCAGCGTCCACGGGCAGGTCGTCGTTGAAGCTGAAGGTCAGCAGGATCGAGCCGCCCTTCTGATCGATCGAGACGTCGACCTTCGACTTGAACTTGTGCTTGGGGTGCGGCGACCCGTCAGCCGTCTGGTCCCAGTAGACCGAGCTGATCTTGCCGGTCCACGCGCCGGTGATCGTCGGAATGCCGTCCGACTGAGCGCGCGCGCCCGACGCGGCGAGCATGAAGAGAGACACGACGCCGCAAACTGCGAACGCTCGAATGGTCGTCACGAGGTAACCTCCCACAATCCCCTGCGCGCATGGTAGCCCGATGCCCTTGGGTCGCCACCGTTGTTATGCTCCGCGCGGGTGGAGCTCGATCCCAAGGTCGTCTACTGGACCGCCGCGCTCGCGAACATGCTCGCGACGATCGCGTGCGCTTGCCTGGGCGTGCGCCGGGTGCGCGGCGGCGACGTCGCCGGCCACGCGCGGCTGATGAAGACCGCGGGCGCGCTGGTCGGGCTGTTCCTCGTCTCCTACCTGCTGAAGGTGTTCGCGCTCGGCCGCGAGCAGCTCGAGCTCTGGGAGCCGCGCTACGTGCACGTGCTGCGCTTCCACGAGCTGTGCATTGCGGCGATGGTGCTCGCGGGAGGGACCGCATTCGCGATCGCCACTCGCCGCCGCCTGATCGATCCGATCGCGCGGGCAGCGGCCGCGCGGGGCACGATCCTGCGCACCCACCGGCGCGCCGGCTGGACGGCGCTGGTCTCGAGCATGCTCGGCGCCGCGGGTGCGGCCTACGTGCTCTACGGGATGTACGCGCGCCTGCCCTGACTCAACCGCGCAGCTCGCCGTAGGCCGACCAGAGGTGCATGGCCGCGTAGGCGCGCCAGGGGCGCCAGCGGTCGGCGAGGCCTTCCAGCTTCCGCGCGGACAGCGTCGCCCCCAGCTCGCCGAGACAGGCGGCGGCGCCGCGGCGCAGGCCGAGATCGCCACACGGAAAAGCGTCGGGCTGGCGGCCCGCGCGCATCGCGATGTACTGGGCCGTCCAGGGGCCGAGCCCGGGCAGCGACTCGAGGGCGGCGGCCAGCGCGTCGAGCTCGGGCGGGCTCGCGAAGTCGAGCTTGCCGTCGGCGACCGCGCAGGCCAGAGCGCGAATCGCCGCCGCGCGCGGGGCCGGGATGCCGAGCCCGTCGAGGTCGGCCGCGGCCAGCGTCTCGGCGCTCGGGAAGATCCGCGCGCAGCCGCGCTCGCCGACCTCCGGGCCGAAGCGCTCCACCAGACGGGCGGTCAGCGTGCGCGCGGCGACCACGCTGATCGCCTGGCCGAGCACCGCGCGCACCGCCAGCTCGAAGCCGTCCCAGGCGCCGGGCACGCGCAGGCCGGGCGCCGCGGCCAGCCGACCGGCGAGGAGCGGATCGGCCGCGAGGTCGCGCTCGATCGTGAGCGGGTCCGCGTCGAGGTCGAAGGCGGCGCGCACGCGCGCGACGATTCCGGCCAGCGCGCTGACGTCGGGGAAGTGGACCAGGAGCTCGAGCTTGTACGTCTCCTCCATGTGTCCGACCTCGATCCAGCCGTGGCGGCCGCCGAGCGCGATCGTGCGCCGGTAGCGCCCGCCAGCGACCTCCTCGAGCCCGGGCACCGCGCGCAGCTCGAGGAAGGCGAGGAGATGCGACCAGTCGAGCGGCGGGCGATAGGCGAGCTCGAGGCGCAGCCCCGTCGCCGCCTCGCGATTGCGCCGGCGGCGCAGGCTCCCGGGCGGCCGCCGATAGGTCGCGCGCACCACCTCGTTGAAGCGCCGCACGCTGCCGAACCCCGCGGCGTAGGCGATCTCGGTCACCGCGAGATCCGTCTCGTCGAGCAGCTTCACCGCCAGGTGCAGCCGCCGGGTCTGCGCGACCTGGATCGGCGAGGCGCCCAGGTGCCGGACGAACAGCCGGCCGAGATGCCGCGCGCCGACGCCGAGCCGAGCCGCCAGCGCGTCCACGCCGTCGCGGTCGAGGGCGCCCTCGTCGATCAGCCGCAGCGCGCGCGCCACGGTCGCCCCGGTTCCGCGCGCGACCGGCGCGCCGGGCGACGACTCGGGCCGGCAGCGCAGGCATGGCCTGAAGCCCGCCGCCGCGGCTGCAGCCGCGCTCGGGTAGAAGCGCACGTTCTCGGCCTTCGGCATCCGCACCGGGCAGATCGGCCGGCAGTAGACGCCCGTCGTCACGACCCCGATGTAGAAGCGCCCGTCGAAGCGCGGGTCGCGGGCCTGCCGCGCGCGCTCGCATGCATTCGTGTCCAGGGCCATCGCGCGCCCGAGGATACGCTCCGAGTCCGCCGACGACCCGCGGGATTCGGACCGGGTCCTGGCTCCGAGCGGACTTGGCTCGAGCGGCCGCGGCGTAGGCTCGCCAGCGCCGAAGCGAGCAGCAGACCGGCGAGGCCGAACCCCGCGCTCGGGGGCAGCGCGGGGACGGGGATCGGGGGCGGGGGCACCGAGGTCGGCTCGCGCGGATCGCTCCCGGCGGTCACCTCGGCGCCGTCGCTCGCGCCGTCGTCGTCGGAGTCGGCGTCCAGGACGCCCGTGTGGTACGTGAACTCCTCGGCGCCGTCGGGCAGGCCGTCGTCGTCGGAGTCGGCGTCGGCCGGGTTCGAGCCGAGGCCGAGCTCGGCCGAGTCACTGAGTCCGTCGAGATCGCCGTCGGGAAGAGCGACGGGCGGCAGCAGCCAGGGCTCGAGCCCTTGTGCGTCAGTCCGCGCGGCGAAATAGAGGTTCGAGCCGATCAGGGTCGCCAGGCTCGGCGTGGAGCCGCCGATGCCGGGCGAAATGTCGCGCACCAGCACGGTTCCCGGTGCGGTTCCATCGCTCCTCCACAGCTCGGCGCCGGTTACACCGTCGTTCACCGTGAGGTAGAGAACGCCGTTCGCCGCGATCAACGGCTGCGGCGTGGAGCTGGGGGAGCCCGTCGCGAAGTCGCGCACCAGGACCGTGCCGGCGGCGGTGCCGTCACTCTTCCAGAGCTCCATCCCGGAGACTCCGTCGTTCGCGCGGAAGAAGACGTTCGAGCCCACCGGGACGAGCTGAGCCGGCGAGCTTCCCGTCGGGCCCGGCTGGATGTCCTTCACCATCACCGTACCGGCCGGCGAGCCGTCGCTCTTCCACAGCTCGACGCCCGAGACGCCGTCGTCGGCCGAGAAGAACAGCACTCCGTTCGCCACGGCGAAGCTCTGCGGCGACGAGTTGTCGGTGCCCTCGTTGATGTCCTTCACGAGCGTCGCGCCGCTGCCGTCGCTCTCGTAGAGCTCGATGCCGGTCACGCCGTCGTTGCCCGCGAACAGGACGGAGCTGCCGACCGCGGCGAGCGACGCGCCCATCGCGAAGCCGGTCCCGAGGTCCGGGTTCAGGTCCGCCACCATCGAGGCGCTCGAGCCGTTGGTGCGCCAGAGCTCGCCGCCCGCGTTCTGATCCGCCCCCAGGAAGTAGAAGAAGCCGGCCCGCACGACGCCGCTCGAGAACGGGGCGACGACAGCCAGCTGGGTGGTTCCGCCGCTGGTGCCGTCGCTCTTCCAGAGCGTCGGGCCGTTTCCCGAGCCGTCGTTGGCGGAGAACAGCACCACGCTGCCGATGGTCCCGATCGGGAGCGCCCCCGAGCCGGCCGAGCCGGACGCGATGTTGCGGACCATCGCCGTCCCGACGCTGGTGCCGTCGCTCTTCCAGAGCTCGCTGCCGTTCGCGCCGTCGTCGGCCTGGAAGAACACGAGGCCGTTCGCGGTCTTGAAGGTGCTCGGCACCGAGCCCGCCGCGCCCGGCCGGATGTCCTTCACGAGCGTCGTGCCGGGTGCGGCTCCGTTGCTCTTCCAGAGCTCCGTTCCGTTCACGCCGTCGCTGGCGCTGAAGAACGCCGTGCCGGCGAGATCGCCGAACGCGGTGCTGAAGAGCGAGTCGCCGCTGCCCGGCGTGAGGTCCTTCACCGGCACCGTGCCGGCGGGGGTGCCGTCGCTCTTCCAGAGCTCGCGGCCGATCGTCTCGTCGTCGGCCGGGAAGTAGGCGAGGCCGCTCGAGCCGACGAACGGGGTCGGCGTCGAGGGGTTGGCGCCCGCGAAGATGTCCGCCAGCCGCACCGTGCCGGCGGGGGTGCCGTCGCTCGTCCAGGGCTCGTTCCCGGCGGTCCCCTCGTTCGCCGCGAAGAAGAGCCGGCTGCCGATCGCGACGAGACCCGAGCCGGGCGAGATACCGCCGGTGGCGCCTGCGAAGATGTCCTTCACCATCGTCGTGCCGGCCGCGGTGCCGTCGCTGCGCCACAGCTCGCGGCCGGCCGCGGTGGTCGTCGCGGTGAAGTAGAGGACGCCGTTCAGCGGGGTCAGGAGCGCCGGGGTCGAGCTGGCCGAGCCCGCCGCGATGTTCGCGACGAGCGCAGTGCCGCCGGCGTCGGTCTTCCAGAGCTCCATGCCCGAGGTGCCGTCGTTCGCGGCGAAGTAGACGGTGCTCCCGAGCAGCGCGAAGGCCGTGGGGGATGACGAGGCGCCGGCCGGCGCGATGTCGGCCACGCGCACGGTGCCCGCGCTGGTGCCGTCGCTCTTCCAGGGCTCGAAGCCGGAGGTGCCGTCGGTCGCCGAGAAGTACAGCAGGTTGCCGAGCGCAACCGGCAGCAGCGGGAGCGAGCCTCCGGTCGGGTTGATGTCCTTGACCATGGTCGTCCCGACCGCGGTCCCGTCGCTCTTCCACAGCTCGGCGCCGTTCGTGCCGTCGTTCGCGGTGAAATAGAGGACGCCGTTCAGCGCGACGAGCCCTGAGATGTTCGAGTCACCCGGCCCGGGCAGGATGTCCTTCACGCGCAAGGTGCCGCCTGCGGTGCCGTCCGTGCGCCACAGCTCGCGGCCCGCCGCTGCGTCGATGCCGACGTAGTACGCCACGCCGTTGACCACGGTCAAGCGGCCCTGGATGGAGTCCGCCGCGCCCGGGTTGAAGTCGCCGATGCGGAACGTGCCGGCCGCGGTGCCGTTGCTGCGCCAGGGCTCGCGGCCCGCGGAGTCACTCGCCGTGAAGAGGAGGGTGGTCGCGTTCAGCGCGACGAGCGACGCGGCGTTGCTCGCTCCGGCGACTCCCAGATGCTTGACCAGCACCGTGCCGGCGCTGGTGCCGTTGGTCTTCCAGAGCGCGTTCTCGGAAGCCGGCGTCGTGACGAAGTAGAGGGTGGTTCCGACCTGTGTGACCTCGCCGGGCGACGAGCCGGCCGTGGTCAGGGTCGCGTTCACGTCCTTGACGAGATAGGGCTGCCCTTGGGCCGATGCGAGAGACGCGGCCCCGAGACAGGTGAACCAGATCGAGAGCCGGAACAGCTTCAACATCAGCAGCAGCGCGCCGGGGTGGGCGCTCTCTCGAGCGCCCACCCCGGCCAAGGGGGAGACGCTGCTACGGATTGACCGTGAGGGAGACCCCGAGCCCGAAGCCGGAGTTGTCACCCCACTTCAGCGGCGTCCCGGGAACCGTCCCGACGACGAGGTACTGGGCCCCGGCGGGGATAGTGACCGTCGGGCTGTTGGTCACCGCGAAGTCCTGCGGGATGTCGGTCGGAATCGGCAGCAGCAGCAGGAAGTGCGGCGGCGTGCTGAAGTCCGAGCCGGCCTCGATCGCGCCCGGGATGCGGTTGCGCTGGTTGTCCTTCTTGACGACGTTCGTCGAGCTGAACACCGCACCGATCCGAGTGGCGTTGCCGTCGCGCAGCTCCGTCTTGTCGTTGTAGGTGCCGACGCGCGCGATCTTCAGCTGGTCGCCCGGGTGCGCGCCGATGTCCGCGAGCGGGATGATCGTCGGCGCCGCGGGCTGGTCGCTGCCCGAGGCCAGCAGGTAGCTCGCCTTCGAGTTGACTCCGTAGAACACCGAGCGTCCCTGCTCCGCGAAGTGCGGGCCGCAGACGGCGAGGAGATCGGCGTCGAAGAGCGGCGGCGTCGACTCGTTCGTGACCTGGATGTCCAGGTTGAACGAGGCGGGCGCGCCGAGCAGCACGGTCTCGCCGACGAACGAGGCGCTCGTCGCGAACAGGCCGTCGCCTGAGCCCGTCGACGCCGCGTTCAGGAGCTGCGTGAGGCCCACGCCGTTCAGCGGGAAGGTCGCGGCCTGCGAGAGCTCGACCGGCGGGAGACCGATCAGGTCGGCGATCTTGGCGGTCGCCCTGAGGTTCAGCGTGATGGTCGTGGAGCCGGTCCCACCGAGGATGTCGAGGTGCGCGGTTCCGCTCGACGCCAGCGCCGGGTTCCCCCAGATGCAGAGCGGGCCGACGAGCGCGTTCCCGGAGTCCGCGAGGATCCGAACGATGTCCACGTTCACGGTGCCGTCGACCGGCCCGGGAAGCGTCCGCGTATCGAGGACGATCGCGCCGAGGAAGCCACCCTGCAGGCGGCTCAACGGCATGGGCGGGCCGCCGAGCAGGTCGGACTGGAGCGAGCCGGAGCTCTGGTCCTCGATGACCTTGATCCAGCTGCGAATCGTGAGATTGCCGCACCCGGTCGCCATCAGCGCCGAGGCAGCGACGACAGCCGCAAGCACTCGCATACGAAGCTTCATGCGAAGTCCCTCCTGCGGGTCTTTTACACGACGACTTTCCGAAAGGGAAGAAAAAAGAAGACTCGATTTTTGCTAACCCGGGAGAGGGCGTAGACCCGCAAGGAAGGCGTTGAATGTCCCGTTCCCGAGAAGCCGGGGAGAGCGACGACAGCCCGGGCTCAGGCCCCCCGGAGCACGTCGAGCATCTGGGCTCGGCTCGGGCCCGTCGCGAGCGGCGGGCGGTTGTGGCGCTCGTTCCAGGACTTCAGCACCGCCTGGAAGATCTCGGGCTTGCTCATGAGGTCCTGCGGCGGGTCGAGCAGGTTCAGGACGCGCATGAACGCGCGCAGCACCTGGATGTCGTCGCGCAGAGCGTGGCCGAGGCCTTCGCGGAGCAGTGAGCGCATGAACGCCTTCGGGTCCTGCGAGCCGTCCGCGCGCTCAATCTGGTAGGGGTTCTCGCCGCGGCGCTGGATCGCGTCGACCTCGATCGCGTCGCGGTCCTGCTGCCGCTGCAGGTCGTACCAGGGCACGATCTCGCGTTCGACGCCGCGGTCGAAGTGGAGCGCCAGCGCGCGCAGGTCGTCGGGCTCCTTGCGCAGTGCCTCGGCCAGCATGAAGCCGCCGACCCAGCCCAGGCTGCAGCCGCGGCCGGTGATCGGGTTGGTGTGGATCAGCGCGTCGCCGATCGCGAGCACCCCCAGCGCGAGCGGCTCGCCGTCCTCCACCAGGAAGTGTCGGGTGTTGAAGAGGTTCGCCATGCCGTGCACGTCGGAGATCGGGGTCGAGAACTCGGGGGCGACCCACGGCTGCACGAACGGCAGCGCGCGCGCGGCGCGCTCGAATCCTTGCGTGCGCAGGACGGAGCGCAGCACGTCGTCGTCGGGCGAAGCGGCGAGGGTGAGCGAGAAGATCCGCGCGTCGCCGGGGAACAGGCCGATCTTCAGGTAGCCGAGGTCCTGGCCCATGCCGTTCTCCATGACCGGCGGAACCACGCCCTCGTGCCAGCGGTAGAAGCGCGAGCTGTAGAAGATCCCGCACGGCTCCGACTCGCGGCGCGGGCGCGGCGCGCCGATCGCCTCGAGCCAGTCGGAGAGCTTCGAACGCCGGCCGCTCGCGTCGACGACGAGGTCGGCAGCGAGCTCATGGCGGCGGCCATCGGCGCAGCGCACGTGCACGCCGGTGACCCGCAGCGGAGCGCCGTTCGCGCGCGGTTCAGCGGTCGCGAGGCCGGTCACCTCGTCGCCGTCGCGGAACTCGACCCGGCCGGAGTCGAGCACGTGTCGGCGCAGCAGGTATTCGAAGGTGATGCGCCGGCAGGCGAGCAGCACGAGGTCCTCGTCGCCGGGCTCCGCCGGCGCGTCAGACCCGCTGCGCTGGCGTGCCTGGTCCATCACCCGGAGCTCCTCCGCGCCGCAGGCGAGAAACTTCGCCAGAAGGTCGGGGGCGTGGTCACGGATCAGCCCGTAGAGCCGGCCCAGGAACGCGTGCGAGTGGCGCACCTGCGGCGAGCCGCGCCGGTCCCACTTCTCGAACGCCTCGACGTGCGAGTCGGGCATGGGCGTGGCGTCGCGCTCGAGGATGGTGACCCGGTGCCCCTCGCCCGAGAGCGCGAGCGCTGCGCCGAGCCCGGTGACCGAGCCCCCGACGATGACGACGTGCTTCGGTGTCACGGCGCTTTGGTCTTCTGGCCCTGCTCGGCGGCGTGCTTCGCGATCTCCTTCATGACCGCGCCGCCCGCCTCGGCCATGATCCGGCCGCGGTTCTCGATGGCGTAGCCGAGACTCTTCTCGCGAAGGTCGTTGCTGCCCTGGAAGCGCGGCATCACGTGGCGCGCGATCAGCTCGTAGCTCTCGTGCGTGGCGCGCGCGGTCGGCCCACTCGTGCGCGAGCTGCAGGAAGCAGCCGTAGCCGCCCGACTGGCGCTCGAGCCGCTGCAGCTGCGCGACCGCGTCGTCGGGGGTGCCGATCACGGCCATGCCGATCTCGATCAGCTTGTCGATCGCCTGGTCGATCGGCACGCCCGCTTCGACCAGCGGCAAAGGCGAGATCTCCCGGAAGTACCGCGCCCAGTTGAGCAGGCCGAACTTCACGTCCTCGCGCGCCTTCTCGCGGGTCTCGGCGATGTGCATGGGCGCGACCAGGCGCCAGCCGCGTCGCGAGACCGACTGGCCGAACTCCTTCGCGCGCTCCTCGCAGATCGACCAGGTGTTGGCGAGCGCGTTGAAGCCGCCGGTGGTGGTGGCGCCGATCGAGAGCAGCGACAGCCCGAACTCGCCCGCCGCGCGCGCGCCCGCGGGCGAGACCTGGTTCGCGACCGCGATCTCGACGCCTTCCTCGCTGAACGGGCGCAGCTGCAGGTGCGCCTCGCGCAGCTCGAACCAGTCGGTCTTCATCGTGACCGTCTCGCCGCGCAGCAGCGGGATCAGCGCGCGGATCGACTCGAGCATGCGGTCGCGCTGCGTCGGCGGGATCGATGCCCATCATGAACGCGTCGGTGGGCAGCGCACCCGGGCCCGACGCCGAACATCACGCGGCCGCGCGTCTGCAGGTCGAGCTGGCGGATCCGGTCGGCCAGCATGAACGGGTGGTGGTAGGGCAGGGACGAGACGCCGGTGCCGAGCTTGATCCGGCGGGTGCGCTCGGCGGCGCCGGCGATGAACACCTCGGGCGAGCCGATGATCTCGTAGCCGGCCGAGTGGTGCTCGCCGATCCACGCCTCGTCGTAGCCGAGCTCGTCGAGCCACTCGACGAGCTCCATGTCGCGCGCCAGCGCGAGCGAGGGGTTCTCGTTCTCGGGGTGGAACGGCGCCATGAAGATTCCGAAGCGAAGACGCGACTGAGTCACTTTCGACCTCCCGTGAGTCCGTGAAAGACGACTTCGTAGAACTGGGCCCGCACCTTGGCCGGCGCGATCTCGCCCGGCTTCCAGACGTTGCCCGCGAGAATCGCGGCGGCGGTGGAGAGCAGCATCGCGACGGCCAGCCGCGCGTCGACGCTGCGGCGCAGCTCGCCGCGCTTCTGGCCGCGCCGCACCAGCTCCTCGACCAGCGCCGACAGATCGCGATCGGCCTCGCGCGCGGCGGCGGGCGCGGGCGGTGTCGCGAAGAACTCGCGCAGCAGCCCGGCCATGACGTCGGCCTGCGCCTCGAGCTTGCGCGAGATGTGCTCGACCAGGTCGCGCAGCTCGTCGACCGCGCTGCCGCGCGGCTCGACGAGCCCGGCGCGGAACTCGTCGGCGACCTGGCGATTCCACTCCCAGAGCAGCGCGGCCTTGCTCGGGAAGTGGAGGAAGAAAGTCCCGCGCGCGACGTCGGCCGCGGCGCAGATCGCCTCGATCGTCACCGCCTCGAAGCCGCGCGCCGCGAACAGCTCCATCGCCGCGGAGAAGATCTCCTGGCGGGTGCGCTCCTTCTTGCGCGCGCGGCGAGTCGAAAGGGCGGGGGCGACCATGGCTGTAGCCTATTCCATAACTGGACTGAAGTCCATTCATGGTCCATGATGCGGCTCTTATCAAGCTGGAGATCGCCGAGCGAGGGCCGTCCCCGAGCGAGGCCGCAAGCGCCGAAGGCGGCGCGCAGCGAGCCGCAGGCGAGCGAAGGAGAACATGTGAAGGGCGCGGTGTTTCACGGGCTGGGGCAGCCGCTCACCATCGAAGAGCTCGCGGACCCCAAGCCGGGACCGGGCGAGCTCGTGCTGCGCGTCCGGAGCTGCGGGATCTGCGGCTCGGATCTGCACGCGGCGTCGCTGCCGCCGGGACTGCCTGCCGGGACGGTGATGGGTCACGAGTTCGCGGGCGAGGTCGTCGAGGTCGGCGCCGAGGCGCGCGGGGGCTGGAAGGTGGGCGACCGCGTCTGCGCTTTCCCCGCGATCGGCTGCGGAAAATGCGGACCGTGCCTCGCGGGCGACATCATCCTGTGTTCGAGCTTGCGCGGCACCGGGCTCGGCCAGATCCCCGGCGCGTACTCGGAGTACGTGCTGGTCGGCGGCAGCGAGTCGCTGCGTCTGCCCGCGGGCGTGTCCTACCGCGAAGGCGCGCTGGTCGAGCCGCTGGCGGTCGGCCTGCACGCGGTGAACCAGGCGCGGCTCCAGCCCGGCGAGCGGGTGATGGTGATCGGCGCCGGGCCGATCGGGCTCGCCGTCACGGCATGGGCGCGCTTCTTCGGCGCGCGCGCGGTCGTGGTGAACGAGCGCGCGCCGGGCCGCATCGCGCTCGCGCAGAAGTTCGGCGCGACCGCGGTCGCCGACGTGTCGAAGGAGGACCCGGTCACGGTGTTCCAGCGCGAGACGGGCGGCCCGCCCGACGTGATCTTCGAGTGCGTCGGCGTGCCCGGGCTCGTGCAGCAGTGCATCGGCATGGCCAAGGTGCGCGGCCGCGTGGTGGTGGTCGGCGTGTGCATGCAGCCCGACACGATCTTCCCGGTCATGGGGATCATCAAGGAGGTCGAGCTCCGCTTCGTGGTCGCCTACCACCGGCGCGACTGGGAGCTCGTCGTCGACATGCTCGACCGTGGCCGCATCCCGGGCCGCGACATGATCACCGACGTCGTCGACCTCGCCGCGTTCCCGAGCGCGTTCGAGGCGCTGAAGACCCCCACCCACCAGTGCAAGGTGATCCTCGAGCCGATGACGAGCCTCGCTTTCCCCGAGCCGCACTTCGTCCGCGCGAACGGCGCTACGCCTGGCGGTGTACGAGCAGGGCCGGGCCTGCCCGTGGTGTTCTCGCACGGCTTCCCCGAGCTCGCCTACTCGTGGCGCCACCAGCTGCCCGCGCTGGCGGCCGCGGGATCTTCGCGGCGATCGCGGCCGACCAGCGCGGCTACGGCGCGAGCGATCGCCCCGAGGCGGTGAGGCGTACGACATCGCGCAGCTCACCGGCGATCTCGCCGGTCTGCTCGACGCGCTCGGGCTCGAGCGCGCGGTGTTCTGCGGCCACGACTGGGGCGGGATGGTGATCTGGTCGATGGGCCAGCTTCATCCGGAGCGCGTGCTCGGCCTGATCGGCGTGAACACGCCGTTCATGCCGCGGCCGCCGATCCCTCCGGTCCAGATGCTGCGCGCGGCGATGGGCCCCGACCACTACATCGTCCACTTCCAGACGCCGAACGACGCGGACCAGCGGCTCGCGAAGGACGTGCGGCGCGTGTTCGAGATGCTGATGCGGCGCGGCATCAAGCCGTCGGACATCGATGCCTCCGGCGGCGTCATGAATCTCGCCACCGCGGTCGAGCAGGGCCGCAAGCTGGGCCAGCCGCTGCTCAGCGACGCCGAGCTCGACGTGTTCGTGCGCGCCTTCGAGCGCACCGGCTTCAGCGGCGGCATCCACTGGTACCGCAACCTCGACCGCAACTGGCGCCTCACCGCGGACGCGCCGCAGGTGCTGACCGCGCCGTCGCTCATGGTGACGTCCGAGCACGACTTCGCGCTGCCGCCCGCACTCGCGGACGGGATGGAGGCGCGCGTCCCCGATCTCGAGAAGGTGATGATCAAGGACTGCGGGCACTGGACGCAGCAGGAGCACCCGGCCGAGCTCAATCGCATCCTGATCGACTGGCTGAGGAAGCGCTTCTAGCGGCGAGCCGTCATCTCTCGGGCACCAGCGCGAGTGCGGCTCGCGTCGCCGACTCGATGAACTGCTTGGTGTCGGCCTGGTCCGCGCACAGCCACAGGTCGACGTGTCCGTGGATCGTCATCACGAGCGCGCGCGCGAGCGCACGCGCTTCCTCGGGGCCCAGGTGCTGGAGCGCGCGGATCGGCCCCTGCAAGGTCTCGTCGAACGAGCGCGCCAGCAGCTCTCCGACGGCGGGGTCGCGCATGCCCAGGCCGATCAGCTCGTGCACGCACGCGAGCAGGTTGCGGTTCTCGGGCGCGAAGATTGCCGCGATCGCCGCTTCCGTGCGCGCGCGCGGCGACGGCGCATCGCTTTCGGGGAGCAGGCGGCGATACAAGCCGAACGCCAGCGATGCCACTTCGTGCAACAAGCGATCGCGCGAGCCGAAGTGGTACAAGACCGCCGGCTTGCTCGTCGCAGCTTCACTGGCCACGGTCGCGAGCGAGGCTCCAGCCAGTCCCTCGCGCCCGATGACGCGAACAGCCGCCTGCAGAATCGCTTCGCGCGACGCAGCCCCTCGTCGCGACGCCCCGGAGAAGCCCTTCATCCTTCAGCCCCTGCCCGTTGCTAAGCGGATCATACTCCTTCGCGACGGCTCGTGTCTGGCGCGGAGGGACGACCCGTGGCGCGTTCAGGCGGAGGGTTCGCCGCCCGGCGCGGCCTTGGCCTCGACCTCGACCGCGGCCACCAGCTCCTCGGCCTGCGCGAGCGGAAGCGCGCCGCGCAATCTCGCGAGCACCGTCCCCCAGCGCGCGGCCTCGTCGGAGAGCGGCACGTCGACGACCGGCGTCTCGCCCTTGGGCGACTCGAACATCGGCACGAGCCGGATCACGTCGGCCTGCAGCTCGACCAGCACCGGCACGGCGCGGCCGCTCGACGGGTCGATGATCTCGATCTCGCCGCGGCGCAGGAGCCGCCGCAGGTAGCCTGCCTGCTGTCTGGGAGTGGGGGTGGACATGCAGGCTGGCTCGACTGCAAGCGATGGGCCAGGAGCGGCGGGCGCGGTGCGCTCCGCAGCCGGCTCCGCACGCAGCTCACCCGCAACTGTGGGGACTCCTCTTCCCTCGCCGCGGAAACGCATTTCAGCTCGGGCTCTCGGCGGTCGCGCGGTCGAGCGCGCGCTTGGCGGCCCGCGCCGCCAGGAAGACCATCACCGCGGTGATCGCCAGGCCGACGAGCTTCCAGCCGAGCCCGACGTCGCCGACGAACGCGCCGAGGTACACGTACACGAAGGTCCAGGGCAGCATACCGATACACGCGAGTGCGTAGTCCCCGAAGCGCACCCGGGTCAGCCCGAGTGCGTAGTTTCCCAGGGAGAACGGGAACAGCGGCGAGAGCCGGAGCAGGAAGACGATCTTCCGTCCCTCGGCGGCGATGGCACGGTCGATCGCCGCGAGCCGCGCGTTGCCTTCCACTCGCCGCTCGATCGCCGAGCGCAATGCCCCGCGCGCGAGCGCGAACGAGATGCACGCCGCGAGCGTCGCCCCGATGAACACGTAGACGGTGCCGGCCCATAGGCCGAAGATCGCGCCTGCGGCGACCGTGAGCACCGAGCCCGGCACGAACGCGACCGCTGCGCCCACGTACGCCGCAATGAAGACGACCGGTCCCCACGGCCCGAGCGTCTTCACCCACTCGGCGAGCGCCGCGACCTCCGTCGCGATCGCGCCGCGGTAGTACACGACGGCGCCGACGATCGCCGCGACGATCGCGAGGCGAACGATCGTCTGTGCGCGGTTCGCGGCGGGCTCGCTCATCGGCGGCGATGATACGCCGCGGGCGCAGGTCGGCGCGGCGGATGCGGCCGAGGCTTCGCGACGCAGTTCGCCACTCGCTGTGGTCGCGGTAGACCTGGCCGCACGGTCCACGCCCGCAATACTCAGTGAAATAGCTGCGTTTCACGGATCCCAAGCCATGCGAAAGAAAGCTCTAAAGGAGTTGGCGACCCTGACGAAACGTTCTCTTGAAGGCCGGGCTTGCCGAGGTTGATCGGAGGTGCCGGCCAAAGGACCCACAGAGGGACGAAGCGGGCCCAAAGGGCCAAACGGGGGGAAAGCAATGGCGGAGAATCTGATCACGGTGCGCGAGGCGGCCAACTTCCTGCGGATCTCGGCGCGAACGGTCTATCGCCTGATCGAGTCGGGCCAGATCGGCGCGGTGCGGATCGGGAAGCAGTGGCGCATTCCGGCGAACGATCTGCCGGGCGTCACGATCGTCGAGGGCCCGAACGGTCCTCAGCTCCAGACCCAGGCCGTCTCGAACGCCTGAGCGTTCGGAGTCAGTGAACAGATCGCGCCGGTTCTCCTCCGGGAGAGCCGGCGCGATTCGTCCTTCGGGCTGAATCTTCCCGAGCAACACGACCAGCAACGCGACGGCGGAGCGCGAGGCCGCCCTCGCGCGGAGCCGCAAGCGAGCGGAGCGAGCGGAGCGAGCGCGCAGCGAGCCGAAGGCGAGCGAAGCTAAAGCCTGACCGGCCGGCCGGGGAAGAGCTGCGACGCCTCGTCCGCCTGCTTCTGGACCGCTTCGAGCTCTTCGCGCAGCTCGAAGCAGACGGCGTGCAGCGCGCGGCGCTCGTCCTCGGGCTCGACCATGTCCTGCGCGCGCAGGCGCGAGAGCGAGGCGGCGCACTCGAGCATGGCCTGCACGAGCCGGCTGCGCGCGCTGTGGTACAGCGCGCGGCTCTCCATGAGCCCCGGCGGCGGCTCGTTGCGGCGCTCGCCGTGGAGCTGGAGCGCGTCGAGGATTCCGTCCTGGCGCGCGAGCTCGCTGGCGGCGTCGCAGCCACACAGGAGCGCGGCGGTGAGCTCCGAGCGCGCGCCATCCGAGGTCTCGCCCGCGCACAGCCGCAGCCACAGATCACGGCCGATGCGCAGGAGCTCGATCAGGAGCTTGCGTCCCTGCCCGACTTGCAGCCGGGGCATCGCGTCGGACACGGCGCGCACCAGCGCGGCCGGCGGCGGGACGTCGCTCTTGTCGCCGAGCAGGGTCTCGCGCTGGATCCAGGACCAGCCCGCGATCAGCGCGGCGCTGGCGGGAACCGCGCACGCGGCGAGCAGGAGCGGGAAGCCGGCACAGGCCGCGCTCGCGCCTGCGAGCACCGTCGCCGCGGCGAGCGCCAGCGACCAGTGCGGAAGCGCGCGCCAGGCGCGATCGAGCGGCAGCGCGCGGGCCTCGATGCCGCGCCCGCGCAGCCGCTTCACCAACACTTCGGCGTGTGCGCTCGACACCCGAACCAGCGCCCGCTGCGCGCGCACGGCGCTGCGAAGGGCGAGCTGCCGCGCGGGAATGCTGGTCAGCTCGGACAGCAGCCTGACCTGACTGGCGCGCAGGTCGCGGCCGCGCGCGGGCACGACCATGACGAGCTGATCGGCCTCGCCGCCCTCGACGTCCTCGCAGTGCGGACACACCGCGCGGCCGAGCGTGCCCGGCTTGCGGCACAGGACGCACACGCGCAGCGCGCGGCCTTCGGCCGCCTCGTCGCCGCGACTCTCCAGCGAGCGCTGGGCGAGCGCGCGGCCGAAGCGCTCCGCGGTCTCGAGCCGATGGCCCGGCTCGGCGCGAGTCGCGCGCGCCACGATCTCGTCGAGCCACTCGGGCACGTCGGCCCGGCGCTCGCGCGGGTGGTAGCCGCCCGCGAGCGGCGGCGGCGGGAGGTTGGGGCGCTGGCCCTTGGGCACGTTTCCGACCAGAGCGAAATAGAGCACGAGACCCAGCGAATACACGTCCGAGCGCGGGTCCGCGATCTGGCCCTCGACCACCTCGGGCGGCAGGTAGGCCGCGAGCGCGACCGGATCCTCGGGCAACGTCAGCAGCGCCTGGCCCTCGAGCCGCGCACAGCCGAAGTCGGTGAGCCGCGCGCGGCCGCCCGCGTCGAGCAGGATGTTCTCGGGCTTCAGGTCGTGGTGGACGACCCCGCAGCGGTGCGCCGCGGAGAGCGCATCGGCGATCTCGTTGCCCAGCCGCGCGACGGCTTCGGGGTGCAGGGGTCCTTCGGCGGCGACGGCGCCGGCCAGCGACCGGCCGCTGACGATCTCCATCGCGATCAGGCTCCAGGATCCGTGGTCGACGATCTCGAGCGGCCGCACGATGCCGGGGTGCGCGAGCGCGCGCACGATCTCCGACTCACGGCGCAGTCGCTGGCGAGCGAAGTGCGCGGTCGCCGGCGAGAGCGCGAGCAGCTTCAGCGCGACGTCGCCGCCGCTGCGCCGGTCCCGCGCGGAGTACACGATCGAGCGCTCGCCTCGGCCGAGCTCACCGGTGAGCTCGTACCGGTCGGCGACGATGGAGCCCGACGGCAGGCCTAGGGGCGCTTGCATCGCCAACGCTTCGGCCTGCGGCATTGTGAGCTTGACCCTAATTCGCGCGTGCGTCGGTCCCTGTGCAACCGTGACGCAGCGCGCGCGCAGCTAGCCGCCCGAGGTGGGGTCCTCGGCCTCGGCGCCGGGCGGGGTCTCGTCGTCGCGATTCTCGAGCCAGCCCTCGGGCAAGGTCACGCGCTGGGTGCCGCCGCTCTTGCCGCGCGGGACGCGCATGGCGGCGATCGGGAAGGTCTCCTCGCGGTCGACCTCGGCGAGCAGCTCCTCGAGCTCCTCGAGATCGCGCACCACCGACAGATGCACGCGCAGCGGCTTGCCGTTGCGGAAGCCCTTCGTGTACCAGCTCGCGTGCTTGCGAAAGCCGCGCACGCCGTACTCCTCGCCGAACCAGCGCGCGAGCAGGCGGGCGTGCTCGAGCATCAGGTCCGCGATCTCGCCGAGGCGGGGCGGATTCTCGGGCGGGCGGCCGTCGAAGACGTCCGCGAGGTCGCGGAACAGCCAGGGCCGGCCGAGGCAGCCGCGCCCCACCACGACGCCGTCGCAGCCGGTCGCGCGCATCATGCGCAGCGCGTCCTCGGCTTCCCAGATGTCGCCGTTGCCCAGCACCGGGATGGACCGCACGGCTTCCTTCAGCGCCGCGATCGCGCTCCAGTCCGCCTCGCCGTCGTAGAGCTGCGCAGCGGTGCGTGCGTGCAGGGCGACCGCGGCACAGCCCTCGTCCTCGGCGATCCGGCCGCAGTCCAGGAAGGTGTGGTGGTCGGCGTCGACGCCGATCCGGAACTTCAGCGTGACCGGCACGCCCCGCGCGCGCTTCACCGCCGCGCGCACGATGTTGCGCAGGAGGCGCGGCCGCAGCGGGAGCGCCGCTCCGCCGCCGCGCCGTGTCACCTTGCGCACGGGACAGCCGAAGTTCATGTCGATGTGGTCGACCCGCGCGGAGTCGACCAGCCAGCCGACCGCTTCGCCGACGTAGTGCGGATCGACGCCGTAGAGCTGCAGGCTGCGCGGCTTCTCCTCGGGGCTGAAGCCCGCGAGCCGCAGCGTCTTCTCGTTGCCCTCGACCAGCGCCCGCGCGGTGATCATCTCGGAGACGTAGAGCCCTGCGCCAAAGCGCTTGCACAGCGCGCGGAAGGGCGCGTTGGTGACGCCCGCCATCGGCGCCAGCACGACGGGCGGCCAGACCTGGAGCCCGCCGAACTGCAGCGGCGCGAACTCGCCGCGCCGCGCGGGCGGCACGTCGCGATTGATCGGGCTGCGGTAGTGGGCGTCCATGGGATCAGTCGAGACCTACGTGGAGCCGTCCCGGCGGGACGAGCTGGAGCGCCTCACCGTACTCGAAGCCCCGGCCGCGCGCCCACTCGCGCTCCTTGCGCTCGAGCCCGGCGTGCAGGCCGCGGAGCTGCTCGGGGGTGAACTGCGCAGTGTAGGTGTCGAGCGCGCGGTGCTTCCGCGCGCGGGTGGCGCCGATGTCGAACCAGGCGTTCGGCGCGGCCGTGAAGTAGAAGCCGACCCCCGCGAGCGCGTACGGCTCGAAGCGCCGGTCGAGCTCGGGGTCGCCGCTCGCGAGCCGCGGCAGCCCGAACAGGAGACACGCCTCGGCGACGGCCAGGCCCGTTCGCGTGTGGTCGCGGTGCGCCTCGAGCGGCAGCCAGGGGTCCACGGTCAGCACGAAGTCCGGGCGCAGGCGGCGCAGGCTGCGGACGATCGCCGCGCGCAGCGCCAGCGAGTCCCAGTCGCCCGCGTCGGGCAGGTCGAGCCGCTCGTGCGCGGCGACGCCGAGCTCTGCCCCTGCGGCGCGCTGCTCGGAAACGATCCGGCGCAGCGCCTCGCGGTCGGACAGCGAGCGGTCGAGCACGCCGACCAGGTCGTCCGCGACCGTCAGATAGTGCACCTCGGCCCCGGCATCGGCGAGCGCCGCGATGGTTCCGCCCGCGCCGAGGTCGTTGTCGTCGTAGTGCGGCTGCACGCACAGCACGCGGCGCGCGCGCATCAGATCTGGGACGCTGGGCGGCATCGCGGCGGAGCGTAGCGCTATGCTGCGCGCCTCGTGAAGCAGCCGGTCGCTTGGTTGATTGCGCTCGGGATGGTGCCGCTCTTCGGGCTGGGAGCGGTGGGCTTGGTCGACTACGACGAGTCCGCGTACGGCGACGTTGCGCGCACGATGCTCGCGAGCGGCGACTGGCTGGCGCCGAAGCTGTGCGGGGCGGCGTTCTTCGAGAAGCCGCCGCTCCTGTACTGGAGCATGGCGCTGGGCATGAAGCTGCTCGGCGTCGGGCCGGCCGGCGTGCGGCTCGCGACGGCCCTGGCCGGTCTCGCTGCGCCGCTGGTACTGTTCGCCTTCGCGCGGCGTCCGCTCGGCGAGCGCGCGGCGTTCGCGGGCGCGTTCGTGCTCGCGACGAGCTTCGAGTTCGGCGCGCTCGCGCGGCTGGCCTACACCGACATGCTCCTCCTGCTCTGGTTCACGGTCTGCGTCGGCGCGCTGCACCGCGCCTTCGAGGCGCCTGAGAAGGGGCTCGGCTGGTTCGCGCTCGCCGCCGGCGCAGCGGCGCTCGCGATCCTGACCAAGGGGGCGATCGGGGTGCTCCTGCCCGGCGCGGCGGGCCTGGTCGAGCTCGCGCTGCGCGGCCAGCTTCGCGAAGCGCTGCGCCCGAGCTGGCTCTCGACCGGTCTCGCGCTCGTAGTCGGGCTCGGCTTCTCGTGGTACCTCGCGCTCGGCCTCACCCAGCCGGGCGGGTTCGCGTTCATGCGCGACCTGTTCCTGGAGCACCACGTCGGCCGCTTCAGCGCGCCCATGCAGGGCCACGGCGGGAACGCGCTGTACTACCTGCCCGTGCTCCTGGTCGGGCTGTTCCCGTGGAGCTCATTCGCGCCGCTCGCGTTCGCGCGCGCGGGCCTTCGCACTGGCGGCGAGCGCGCGCGCTTCCTGCGCCTGTTCGCGCTCTTCTCGGGAATCACGTTCGTGTTCTTCTCCATCGCCGCGACCAAGCTCGCGAACTACATCGCGCCTGCGCTGCCGGGAATCGCGCTCCTGATCGGGGCGCTGCTCGCAGCGCCGCACGGTGAGCGCGACCGGCCGTTCGCCGTCTCGTTCCGCGCGGCGCTCGCGTTCGTCGGGCTCGTCGCGCTCGCGAGCGTCCTGCTTCCCGGCGTCGCGGCGCGGCTGCCGGAAATCCTGGGCCCGCGCGCGGAGCGGCTGCCGGGGCTCGCGGCCGGGCTCGCGTTGGGACTGGGGCCGGCGCTGGTGGCGATCGCCCTGGTCGCGGGGGCGGGCGCGTTCCAGATCCTCTGGCGCGTGCGGCGCGAGCCGGCGCTGATCGCGCTCGGCGCCGCGTCGGTGTGCGCCTACACGATCCTGTTTCAGGGGGTCGCGGCGCGCGTCGACGCGCAGCTCGCCGCGCCGCTGCGCCGGCTCGCGGTCCAGGCCGCGGCGCTGGTTCCGCCCGATCAGGCGATCGGGGTGATCGGCCTGCGCCACCGCTCGGGCATCTGCTTCTCGGCCCAGCGAGCGACCGCCTTCACGAGCGTCGAGGACCATAGCCGCGCCGACGTTCTGTTCTTCTCCGGCGAGGGTGCAGGCGTGGGGATCACCGGCGAGCCTCAGCTGGCGCGCTTTCCTGCGCGGAATCGGCTCGACGTTCTGGCGCGCGACGGAGGCTACGTGCTGTTCCGCGCCAGGCGATGACCGCGAGCGCGAAGACGAGGGCACCCGCCGAGCGGATCGCCCAGGTTCTCCCGATCAGGAAGCGCGCTTCGGGCTTGGGCAGCGCGACGCCGTCCCAGCGGATCAGCGGGTTCAGGTAGAGGATCGCGCGGCGCGCGACCACCTCGACCCGCACGTACGGATCGTCCGCGGTCAGGGTGTAGCTGGCTTCGGAACGCTTGCGCTCGTCGAGCAGAATGCGCCCGTGCTGGCCGATGAACCGGATCACGTCGGCGGTCTCGCCCGCGCGCACGGTCAGCACGTCGCCCTCGAGCTCGCACCCGAGGAGCTCGATCGGAGGCTGGCCGTCGCGGGTGTACATGGCGTGGAAGCGGCCGGCGCGCAGCGCGGCGAGCACGCCCAGGGCGGTGCGCTCGACACTGTGGATCACGAGATACGCGATGCCGACGTGGCTGCCGGCTCCCAGCTCGACGGAGGCGTGCCCGTCGTCCGACGCGACGCCCCAGACCGGGCGGCCCGCGGAGAGCGCGCCGTCCCAGAAGTCCTCCCACAGGCCGTACTTGCTGGCGACCTCGAGCGCGTCGTAGCCGGTCAGCTTCGCGAAGTCCTCGAAGGCGTACGAGTCGGCCTTGGTCGGGTGGTTCAGGATCAGGTACTGCGCGTCGGGCCGCAGTCGATCGATGACGTCCTGCTTCTGGTCGACGGAGCCGCCGAGCGGGTAGTCGAACCACGAGACCCGGCGCGCGCCGAGCACCGTCTGGTGGTGACGTCCGGGCGTGAAGCCGTGCTCGTAGGCGGAAATGTAGATGTCGTTCTCGGCCTGCGGCGGCGCCAGGGTCATGTAGTCGCTGATCCCGATCACGTCGTAGCCGCGCGCCTTGTAGAGCGCGTAGAGCTCGTGGCGGGGCGTGTCGCCGAAGGTGAGCCCGCCCCAGACCTCGGAGTGCGCGTGGAAGTTCGCGACGAGGCCCCCGCCGCGATAGCCCGCGTTCGGGTTGTACCAGCGGTCGCCCGCGAACGGGGTCGGCGGCGGGAACTCGTAGCGCGGCGGCCAGGCGAGCTCGAAGTACGCGAGCGCGGCCAGCGCCAGCGCGAACGCAGCAACACAGCGCCGGATCGCGGTCCTCACCTCCCCAAAGCTTTGCAAAACGGTCGGCCGCTAGCCCCTGCGCCAGAACGCCTCGAGCGCGGGGACCGGATCGCTCGCGCGCACCATCTCCGTGCGCCACCACGCCGGCAGCCGGTCGAAGTACTCGGGCTCGCCGAAGCGGCGGTCGAGCAACACGATCGCCGCGACGTCGTCGGGCCCGCGCAGCACGCGGCCGCCCGCCTGCACCGCGCGGGCAAGTCCCGGCACGAGATAGGCGTACTCGAAGCCTGCGCCGAGCTCGCGCTCGAAGCGCTCGCGCACCAGCTCGCGCTCGAGCTCGACCTTCGGCAGCCCCGGGCCGACGACGAAGACGCCGATCGCCATCTCGCCCGGGTAGTCGACGCCCTCCGCCAACACGCCGCCGTGTACGCCGCAGATGAGCAAAGTCTCACTCTTGTTTTGGCGAAGCCGCTCGAGGATCGGCTCGACAGGCGCGCCGGGGAGCTGCAGCAGCACCCGGTGCTCGCCGCGCGGCAGCTTCGCGAGCACCTCGTCGCGGAACGCGAAGCTCGGGAAGAACGCCAGCCAGTTGCCGCGCCGCGTGGCGAGCGAGCGCGCGATCGTGCGCGCGATCGCCTCCGCGTGCTCGCCGCGCACCTTGAAGCGGGTGTCGACCGAGTCGACCGCGACCAGCAGCCGGTTCTCGCGCGGGAACGGGCAGGGCAGGTCGAGCGAGAGGGCCCGCGGGCCGTCCACGCCGAGCAGGCGCGCGTGGTGCTCGAGCGGCGCGAGCGTCGCGCTCATCAGCACCGCCGCGTGGAAGCTCTTGATCCGTGCACCCAGCCACGGCGCGGGATCGAGGCAGAAGAGCGAGGCGCGCTCCGGCGCCCAAAGCCCGGCGAAGCGTTCGGGATCGGCGTCCGCGCGGTGCGCGAACTCGCGCACGTCGGCGAGCGCGCTCTGGATCGGGTCGCGTCCGATTGGCTCCGCTCGGCTCTGCCTCGCTGCGCGCTCCGCTTGCACGCGCAGCTCGGGGCGGCCCTCGCCGCGCGCCCAGAGCGCCTGGGTCTCCATCTGCGCGACCGTCGCGCGGAGCGCGATCGGCTCCCAGAAGCCGCGGGCGGCGGGCTCGACCCAGGGTGCTTTGCCCTCGCGCTCCTCGCCCAGCCGCTCGGCCTGCGCGCGGCAGTGCTCCGCCACCTCGAGGAGGAGGCGGCCCGCGCTCCCGTACGCCGGCTCGAGCTGGCCGCTCGAGCGCGGCGCCGAGCGCCTCGAGCTTCGCGGGCTCGAGCGCGGGCGAGAGCGCCGAGCGGGCGCGCTCCGGCAGGTCGTGAGCCTCGTCGACGATCAGGAGGTCGCGCCCCGCGGCTTCGTTCAGCAGATGTCGCAGGGCGACGCGCGGATCGAACACGTAGTTCAAGTCGCACACGAGCACGCTCGAGCGCCGCGCCAGGTGCAGGCCGACCTCGAAGGGGCACAGCTCGCGCGCGCGTGCCGCGGCCGCGACCTCGTCCGACGTGACCACGCCGCCGGCGCCGAGCTCGTCGAGGAGGCCGGTGCGCGCGAGCCGCTCCGCGAAGCGGCGGCCCCACGGGCAGCGCCGCTCGACGCAGCCGAGCTGCTGCTGCGGGCAGACGCGCTCCTTGGCCGAGATCTGCAGCGCGAGGGCGCCGCCGCCGGCCGGCAGCATTCCGCGCAAGGTCTCGAGCGCGAGCTCCTGCTGCGAGGTGCGCGAGGTGACGAAGAAGACGCGGCGGTCCTCGCGCAGCGCGGCGGACAGGAACGGGAACAGCGCGGCCGCGGTCTTGCCCACGCCGGTCGGCGCGCTGCACAAGAGCACGAGACCGGATGCCGCGGCGCCCGCCACCTCGCGCAGCATCGCCTGCTGCACGGGGCGCGGCTCGGGAAACGGAAAGCGCGGCTCGAGCGCGCGGCGCGCACGGACCCGGCCGAGCTCCACCTCGGTGCGCCGCGCGATCTCCTCGACCCGCTCCGCGAGAAGGCGGCCCCAGGCCTCGCGACCGAAGGCGACCGCGCTCCGTGTGGGCTCGACCCCCGCCGCCAGGGTGACCACGGCGGCGCGCGCCACCGGCTCGCCGCGGAGCTCGAGCAGAAGCGCCGCGAAGCCCGCGCGCTCGAGCGCGCGCGCGGCGCCGTGCTCGGGGTCGTCGTCGGGAACGGTGCGCAGCACCTCGAGCGCCGCCCCGTTCGCGCCTGCCTGCACGGCGTCCGCACGCCCGCTGACCTGCACCGTCCAGTCCCCGAAGCGGAGCTCCGCCTCGAGGCGCAACGCGACGCGCGCGCCGCCGCGCTCGGCGCGCTCCAGATACGCCGCGCGCAGATCCGCGAGCGCACGCAGCTCGTCGTCCGGCGCGTCGGCCCCCGTCGCGAACCCCACCGGGCCGACGTCGACGAGGTCGTCGACGCCGACCGAGAGGGTGTGCGCGAGCTCGTCCGCCGCGATCACCCCTTCTGATTAACTCCGCTCGCCTGTGGCTCGCTGCGCGGGGCTGCGCCCCCCGACATCGGACCGCGGGCCGATGTCCCGCAGTGGCCCTCGCTCGGGGCGGCCCTCGCTCGGCCAGCGCTGCGGCGGAGTCACTTCGTCGGCGGGCCGGTCGGGACGTCGCGGAACGCGCTGTCCTTGTCGAGCCGCGGCTCGGGCGGCAGCCGCAGCACGCGCTCCGCCAGGATGTTCCGCATGATCTCGTCGGTGCCGCCCGCGATGCGCAGACCCGGCGAGCCGAGGTAGCCCTCCTGCGCCGCGCCCATCGCGCTGCCCGCCAGGCCCTGCAGCTCGATCGCGAAGGCCGAGACCTCCTGGCCGAGCGGCGCGCCGACGAGCTTGCCGATCGAGCTCTCGGGTCCGGGAGTGGTGCCCTTCGAGAGCGCGGTCAGCGTGCGGTAGCCGGTGTACTTGAGGCCCGACGAGCGGATGTAGAAGTCCGCGATCTTCTGGCGCACCGCGCTGTCCTCGAGCGCGGGCCGGCCGT
Organism: uncultured delta proteobacterium; assembly: GCA_963707945.1. Lineage (GTDB taxonomy): Bacteria > Myxococcota_A > UBA9160 > SZUA-336 > SZUA-336 > VGRW01. The sequence goes on along the minus strand of CAVPRM010000002.1, from coordinate 1,213,391 downwards.
TCCACTCGGACTCGCGCGCCATCCGGATCAGGTCGTCGGTGCGCATGCCGCCGCCGCCGCCACCGATCGACGCGCGCTCGTTCATGAGCGTCGTCAGCGCCACGCGCCAGCCGTCGCCCACGCGCCCGAGGCGCTGGCTGTCGGGAACCTTCACGTCCGTGAAGAACACCTCGTTGAAGCCCGAGCCGCCGTTGATCTGCTTGATCTGGCGGATCTCGATGCCCGGCGACTCCATGTCGACGATGAAGTAGGTGAGCCCGGCGTGCTTGGGCACCGTCGGATCGCTGCGGGTGACGATCATGCCCCACTTCGAGAAGTGGGCGCCGGTCGTCCAGATCTTCTGACCGTTGATGATCCAGTCGTCGCCCTTCTTGACGGCCGACGTGCGCAGGCCCGCGAGGTCGCTGCCCGCCGCCGGCTCGCTGAAGAGCTGGCACCAGATCTCGTCGCCGCGCGCCATCTTCGCGATGAAGCGGTCCTTCTGGGCCTGCGTGCCGTGCGCCATGATCGTGGGGCCGAGCATGCCCAGGCCGATTCCGAAGATGGCGGGCGGAACCCGGAACTTCGCCTCCTCCTGATTCCAGATCACGTTCTGGATCGGAGTGGCCTCGCGGCCGCCGAACTCCTTCGGCCAGGTGAGCACCGCCCAGCCGTTGTCCTTCTTGGTCGCCTGCCAGGCCTTCGCGCGCTTGATCGTGTCGGGGTCGTCGCGCTCGGCCAGCATGTTGTTGGCCTCGCCCGGCCCGAGCGGCTTCATGTGCTTGTCAGGAACGCGCGCGCCTCGGCTCGGAACTCGGCCTCGGCCTTGGTGTCGTTGAAGTCCATCCGATTTCCCCTTACGCCGCTTGCTTCGCGGCGAGTCGCTGCACGAGCTTCTCGCGCCAGTACGCGGCGGTGCCGAGTACCAGCGACTGATGCTTCGCGCGTCGATAGAACAGGTGGCAGTCGTATTCCCAGGTGAAGCCGACGCCGCCGTGCATCTGCACCATCTCGACGCTCGTCAGGTCGAACGCCTGGCTGCGCCGAGACGCGCGCCGACGGCGCGGCGAGCCCGAGCTCCGGGTCGTTGGTCGAGAGCGCCCACGCGCCCCAGTAGCAGTTCGACTTGGCGAGCTCGAGCGCGACGTACTCGTCGGCCATGCGGTGCTTCAGCGCCTGGAACGACGCGATCGGCCGGCCGAACGCGTAGCGGCCCATCGTGAAGTCACGGGTCATCTCGAACGCGCGCTCGGCGCCGCCGAGCTGCTCGAACGCGAGCAACACAGCGGCGCGGTCGAGCACCTTCTCGAGCAGCTCGAAGCCGCGGCCCTCGTCGCCGAGGCGCTCGGCCGGCGCGTCCACGAACGCGAGCGCGGCACAGGACTGTGTCGGGTCGATCGACTCGGTCGCCGTGCGGGTCACCCCCGAGGCGGACAGATCGACGAGCGCCAGGGTCACGCCGGCGCCGCTCTTCGCCGCGACGACCGCGAACGTGGCCACGCTGCCCGCGGGCACGCCGATCTTCTTCCCGGAGAGCTTCCCGCCGCTGAAGCTCGTCTTGAGGCTGGCGGGCGAGGGGAAGCCGGGGCCCTCGGCGAGCGCGAGCGTGCCGACCGCTTGGCCCGAGGCCAGCGCGGTGAGCCACTTCTTCTTCTGCGTATCGGTGCCGGCGAGCAGGATCGCCTCGGTCGCCAGGTACACCGACGGGCCGAACGGAATCGGCGCGAGCGAGCGGCCGATCTCGGTGGCGATCAGCGCCAGCTCGAGGTAGCCGAAGCCGGCCCCGCCGTACTCCTCGGGAACCGCGGCGCCCTGCCAGCCCATCTGGGCCGTCCCCTTCCAGAGCTCCGGGCTCCATTCCTTGCCCGACTCGAGCACGTCGCGATTCGCCTGCAGCGGCGAGTGCTCCGCGAGGTAGTCGCGCGCCGTCTTCTGCAGCAGTTTCTGGTCTTCCGAGAAGTCGAAGTTCATGGCGCGCATGATACGGGGCGCCTCCCAAGCGAATCAAACGACAGGGTGGGCCGAGCGAGGGCCGTCCCGAGCGAGGCCGCAAGCGCCGAAGGCGCGCGCAGCGAGCCGCAGGCGAGCGAAGTAGGATGAGGCGGTGAAGAGATTTGCGGACCGGGTGGCGGTGATCACCGGGGCGGGGAGCGGGATCGGGCGGGCGCTGGCGCTCGAGCTCGCCGCGCGCGGCTGTGCGCTGGCACTGGTCGACCTGAACGAAGGGGCGCTCGCGGAGAGTGCGAACCTGGCGCGGGCCAAAGGAGCGAAGGTCTCGACCCACCGGGCCGACGTCGCCGACCGCGCGCGCATGGAGCGGCTGCCCGCCGAGGTCCTCCGCGAGCACGGCCACGTCCACATCGTGGTCAACAACGCCGGCGTATCGGTGATCGGCGCGCTCGCCGATCAGTCGCTCGACGACTTTGCCTGGCTCATGGGGATCAACTTCTGGGGCGTCGTGTACGGGTCGAAGCTCTTCCTGCCCGCCCTGTTGGCCGAGGACGAGGGCCACATCGTGAACATCTCGTCGATGTTCGGCTTCGTCGGCATCCCCGGGCAGATCTCCTACTGCTCGGCGAAGTACGCGGTGCGCGGATTCTCGGAGACGCTGCTCTCCGAGCTCTCGGGCACGAACGTCGGCGTCACCTGCGTGCACCCCGGCGGGATCAACACCAACATCGTGCGCCAGTCGCGCACCTCGAGCGCCGCCGACGCGGACGAGAAGACGCGCACCGTCGACATCTTCGCGCGCTGGACCCGCTCGCCCGAGAAGGCCGCGCGCGTGATCGTGCGCGCGATCGAGCGCAACCGGGCGCGGGTGCGGATCGGCTTCGAGTCCTATCTGACGGACTGGCTGAAGCGGCTCGCGCCGGTGACGGTGCAGCGCGCGATCGGCTGGGGGCGTGCGCGCGAGCGCGCGCGCCGGGTCTGATCAGCCCAGGTTCTTCGCGGTCTGCCCGAACAGCACCTTTTTGGCGGCGTCGTCCATCGTGCCCGGGGTGCGCAGCGCGCGGCCGACGTCCATGCCGCGCTGCACGCCCGGGCGCGCCTTCATGCGCTCGTACCAGGCCGACATGTTGGGGAAGTCGGCGAGCCTCTGGCCCAGGCGCTCGTGCGACGTGGTCCACGGCCAGCTCGCGCAGTCGGCGATCGAGAACGCGCCGCAGATGTACTCGCGGCCGGCCAGCCGCTTGTCGAGCACGCCGAACAGCCGGTTCGTCTCGTTGGTGTAGCGGTCGATCCCGTACTGGATCTTCTCCGGCGCGTAGTGCCGGAAGTGGTTCGCCTGGCCGAGCATCGGACCGAGCCCGCCCATCTGCCACATCACCCACTCGATGACCTCGGTCCGGCCGCGCAGATCCTTCGGCATGAGCTTGCCGGTCTTCTCGGCCAGATAGATCAGGATTGCGCCGGACTCGAACACCGAGATCGGCGCGCCGCCGCCGGCGGGCGCGTCGTCGACGATCGCGGGCATGCGGTTGTTGGGGCTGATCGCCAGGAACTCGGGCTTGAACTGCTCGCCGCGCCCGATGTTCACCGGCACCATCTTGTAGGGCAGGCCGAGCTCCTCGAGCGCGATCGTGATCTTCCAGCCGTTCGGGGTGGGCCAGTAGTAGAGGTCGATCATCCCGTCATGCTACAGCCGGATGAGCAGGGACTGCAGCCCGCGCAGGACGATGCCCGGCTTCCAGAGCGGGACCTCGTCGACGAGCTTCATCGACGAGAAGCGCGCCACCGCCGAGCCGAGCGCGATCTGGCCCTCGAGCCGCGCGAGCGCCGCGCCCAGACAGAAGTGCGCGCCGAAGCCGAAGCCGAGGTGGCGTGTGTCCCCGCGCGCGAGGTCGAGCCGCTCGGGGTCGGGGAAGACGTCGGGGTCGCGGTTGGCCCCGGCGAACATCAGCGCGAGCTCGTCCTCGCCCGCGATCTCGACGCCCTCGAAGACGCGCGCCTTGCGCTCGGCCGGCAGCCGCGAGGTCATCGTCACGGGCCCCTCGAAGCGCAGCAGCTCCTCGACGGCGGAAACGATCAGCTCGGGCCGCGCGCGCAGCTTGGCGAGCTCGCCCGGGTGACGCAGGAGCGTGTAGAGGCCGTTCCCGATCAGGTTGGTCGTGGTCTCGTGGCCCGCGCCGAGGATCAGCACCACGGTTCCGAAGAGCTCGTCGTCGGAGAGCCGGTCCTCGACCTCGCGCGCCGCGATCAGCCGGCTGATCAGGTCGTCCTGCGGGCGCGCGCGGCGCTCGGCGAACAGGCGGTCCATGTACTCGCGCATCTCCGTGCAGGCGCGGGCGGAGTCCAGGATGTTTCCCTCGCGGATGGTCCCGTCGAGAAACGTGACCAGAGCGTCCGACCAGCGCTTGAGGGGCGCGCGGTCCTCGACCGGGATGCCGAGCAGCTCGGCGATCACGATCAGGGGCAACGGCATACCCAAGTCCTCGATCGCGTCGAACTCCCCGCGCCGTTCGACCGCCTCGAGCAGCTCGTCGGCCAGGGCCTGGACGCGCGGCCGCAGCTCGGCGACGACGCGCGGGGTGAAGGCCTTGTTCACGAGCGCGCGGAGCCGCGCGTGGTCCGCGCCGTCCTTCACCAGCATCATCCCCAGCACGGTGCGCGCGACGACGCTGAACGGGGCTTTCGAGTCGGCGGCGATCGCCTGCAGGGCGAAGGTCGGGAACTTCTCTGCGGACCAGCCGGGGTCGCGCAGCATGGCCACGCAGTCGCGGTGGCGCGTGATGATCCACGAGGTGCGCCCGTCGGGCATCACGTGCGGGAAGATCGGCGCCTCGCGGCGCAGGCGCGCCAGCCAGGGGTGCGGGTCGGCGTTGAGCTCGGGTGAGTTCGGCTGCCAGAGACGGGGATCGGTGTTCATGCCGCTCTCCCATGCAACGGGCGCGCCCGTCGTTGGCGAGCACGGGCCGCGCCCGGGGGCGGGCTCGCTGCAGCGACTACTTGGCGTTGGCGCCGGCTTGCTGCTGCTCCTGCTTCTGCCGCGTCGCGTTCTTGTCGCGCAGGGTCTGGATCAGCTGTCCGACGCCCTTCTGGGTCACGATCTCCTGGACCTGCGAGCGAAAGTTCTGGATCAGGCTCACGCCCTCGGGCACCACGTCGATGATCTTCCAGTCGCTGGCGTCGTCGCGCAGCCGGTAGTCGATGCGCAGCCCCTCGCCGGCCGCGCCGCCCACGATCACGCTGCGCACGGTGACGTCCTTGTTCGGCTCCGCCCGCGCCTCGCCGATCTCGATCTTCTCGTCGGAGGTGTATTTCTCGATCTGCTTGCCGTAGGTGAGCGACAGGTGGGTCTTGAACTCCTCCTGGAACTCCCGGAGCTGCTCCGGCGAGAGCTGGCCGCGGTTCTTCCCCAGGACGAGCAGCGTCATGCGCGGAAAGTCGAAGCGATCGAGGGCGACCTGCTCCAGCTTCTTGAGCCGCGCGGGCTGGTCGAGCGACTTGTCGTTCAGCACCGCGAGCACCTGGTCCACCGTGACCTGCAGCGAGGCCTTGGCGGCGTCCGTGCTCGCGTCGGCGCGCGCGACCTGCGCCGCGAGCAAGAGGCAGAGCAGCGCTCCGATCGCGCTACTGCTGCGGCGGGTCGTCGTCGATCTCGTACAGGTCATCGTTCCGCCCCTCCTGCGGCTCGGCTCCGTTGCGAACCGCGGCCTCGCGCCGCTGAAGGTAGGCGTCCCGAGCCGACGAGTACCAGTCGTAGGCCGCCTCGCGGCCGGCGGTCAGCACGTCGTCCGCGAGCGCGCGCCGGTTGACGTCGCGCATGGCCGTCTCGCCGAACGGCGCCCACCAGGACCAGAAGTACGTGTCGCCCACGTTCAGGATCTGGTCGACCGGAAAGGCGACGAAGTCGCGCACCGTGGTGGCCGGCGCGACCAGCGGCACCACCAGGAACGGCCCGGGCGGGACGCCCCAGACGCCCAGGGTCTGGCCCATGTCTTCGGGGCGGGCCTCCAGGCCGAAGTGAGCGTCCGCGGGATCGAAGATGCCCGCCACGCCGATGCTCGAGTTGACGACGAAGCGCGCCAACGCGACGCCGGACTGATGGGGGTCGCCCTGCAGGATCGGCTGCACGAAGTAACCAGGGAAGTTCAGGTTGTCGAAGAACTGCTCCATGTGCGTGCGCACGGTGAGCGGGGTGAGCCACATCCAGCCGTGCGCGCAGGGTCCGAAGATGAAGCGGTCGAGCACCCGGTCGTTGACCCAGAACATGGCTCGATTGAAGCCCTGAAACGGATCGGTGTCGGGCCCGACCTGGGCCGCCGTCGGCGCGGGATCGGTCGCGCCGTTCACGGGCGCCGACGTGCTGGCGCAGGCCAGAATGCCGCCGGCGCACAGCGCCAGCCCCAGGACCCGAAGGCGCCGTTTCACGAGCCGCCGCCCCCGCCCGACGACTTCTCGTCGTCCTTCCCGCCGCCGAGGGTCTGGATCAGCTTGCCGATCAGGCGCTCGATCACCACCGCGCTCTGCGTGTACGAGATCTCGCCGCCATCGCGCGAGCAGCGTCTCGGAGCCGCCGGGCGAGAGTCCGACGTACTGATTGCCGAGCACGCCCTGGGTCAGGATCGCGGCCTGGGTGTCGTCGGGGATCTTCAGCGTCTTGTCGATGTCCATCATGACGCGCGCGCGGAACGAGCCGTCCGGGGCCAGCTCGATCTGCTTCACCTGGCCGACCTTCACGCCGCCGATCACGACCGGCGCGCGCTTCGCGAGCCCGCCGATCTCGTCGAAGCTCGCGTACAGAGTGAGACCGCCCGGGCCCGAATAGGTTGCGCCGCCGAGCTGGATCGACAGGTAGGCGAGCGCGGCCAGCCCGGAGAGCACGAACACGCCCACCAGCAGGTCGCGAATCGGCGAGCGATTCAAATTCCAACCCCCCACAGCGCGGTGATGACGTAGTCGAACATGAGCGTGGCGACCGAAGCTTGCACGACCGCGCCCGTCGTTGCGCGGCTCACGCCCGCGGACGTCGGCGCCGAGGTGTAGCCGCGCCAGGTCGAGATCAGCCCGACGATCATTCCGAACACGACCGACTTCAGCACGCTGCCGAGCACGTCGTTGCGGAAGTCGATGCTGTTCTCGAGGCTCGAGATGTAGGTGCCGGCGTCGAGGCCCAGGAGGCCGACGCCCACGAGGTAGCCCCCGAACAGCCCCGACACGATGAACAGCGCCGAGAGCAGCGGCATCGAGAGCGCGAGCGCCAGCGCTTTGGGCTGGGTGACGAAGTCGACCGGGTCGACCGACATCATGCGCAGCCCGTCGAGCTGCTCGGTCGCGACCATGGCGCCGATCTCGGCGGCGACCGCCGAGCCCGCCCGCCCGGTGACGAGCAGCGCCGTCAGCACCGGCCCGAGCTCGCGGATCAGCGACAGCCCGACCACCGCGCCCACGCTCTGCTCCGCGCCGAAGCGCACCAGCGTGTTGTAGCCCTGGAGCGCGAGCACCAGCCCCACCGCCGTGCCGGACGCGCAGATGATCGCGAGCGAGAGCACGCCGCAGTTGTAGAGCTCGTCGACGACCCGCCCCAGCCGATACGGCGGAATCAGCGTCTCGTACACCAGCCGCGAGCCGAACACGGTGATTCCGCCCAGTCCGTGGACGTTGTCCACGGTGCGCCAGCCGACGTCGCGGACCAGCTCGAACATCAGCTCGCCTCCTCGAGCGCGGGACCGGTGCCCGCCGCGATGAGGAACCGCTGGATGCGCGGGTCGACGCTCTCCTTGATCTCCTTCACCGTGCCGGTGATGGCGGCTCCGTCGGACGAGGAAGACGATCTCGTCGGCCAGCCGCATCGTCGAGCCGATGTGGTGGTTGGTGAGGATCATCGTGAGGCCCTTGTCCTGGTTCACTTCGCGCAGCAGCGCCTCGATCAGCCGCACGGCGAGCGGGTCGAGGCCCGAGAACGGCTCGTCGATGAGCAGGATCTCCGGGCTCGGTGATCATCGCGCGCGCGAGCGCGGCGCGCTTCTTCATGCCGCCCGACAGCTCGCCCGGCAAGAGCGCATCGACGCGCTTCAGCCCCACCGCGTCGAACTGCGCGTGCACGCGGTCGGCGATCTCCGTCTCGCCGAGCTTGGTGTGCTCGCGGAGCGCCAGCGCCACGTTGTCGAACACGGTCATCGAGTCGAGCAGCGCGCCGCCCTGGAACATCATGCCGATGCGCCGCCGGACCCTGCGCAGCTGGCGCTCGGACAGGCGCGAGATCTCCTGCTCGCCGATCCAGATGTCGCCGTAGTCGGGGCGGTGCAGGCCGGCCATCAGGCGCAGGAGCGTGCTCTTGCCGACGCCGCTCGCGCCGAGGATCACCGAGACCTTCCCCTGCGAGAAGCGACACGACAGACCGTCGAACACGCGGCGTTCGCCGAAGGCCAGGCGAACGCTCGTCACGTCGACGTGTGCGCCCCCCTGCGCGCTTTCTACGGGCATCGACACCGCGGGCCTTTATGGCGGTTGCGTGCGGTGCCGTCAACGCGCGCCATCGCGTCAGGCCGGGAGGTTCACGAGTCGGGCCGACACGTCCCAGAGTCGGCGCGCCGCCGCGTCGTCGAGCGCCAGCGCGTTGGGCTGCCGCTCCTTGCGGTCGCTGAAGTAGCGGCCGCTGACCTTCGCGAGCTCGGGCGCGCTGCAGGCCCAGATCGAGGTCTCGGCCCCCTTCTCGGGCGAGCGGAAGAACGGCTGTACGAGCTTGACCAGGAGCTTCATGAACGGCGCGTCGTTGTTCTGGCCGAGCCCGGTGCGCACCGCGCCCGGGTGCAGACAGTTCGCGGTCACGCCCGTGCCCTCGAGCCGCCGCGCCAGCTCGCGGGTGAACAGGATGTTGGCGAGCTTCGAGCGGCCGTAGACCGCCATCCACGAGAAGCGCTTCTGCGAGCCCAGGTCGTCGAAGTCGAGCGGTCCGCCGAACCGGTGCGCGTCGGACGCCACGTTCACGATACGCGCGGGAGCGCTCGCCCGGATCCGCTCCAGCAACAGCAGGGTGAGCAGGAAGTAGGCGAGGTGGTTCACCGCGAAGGTGGTCTCGATCCCGTCCACCGTCTCGCTGCGCGTCAGCTGGGTGACCCCGGCGTTGTTCAAGAGCACGTGGAGTGGCTCGCCGGTGGCGAGAAACTCGGCCGCGGCGCGCCGCACGTCGGCCTGCGACGACAGGTCCGCGAGAATGATCCGCACGTCCGCGCCCGGCGTCTCGCGCAAGATCTCGGCGCGCGCCTCGTCCGCTCGCTTCGGGTCGCGCGCGACCAGGAACAGCCTCGCGCCGAGCTTCGCGAGCGCACGCGCCGACACCCGGCCGATGCCGTTGGTGGCGCCGGTGACGAGGCACGTCTTGCCTGCGAGCTCGTTCATGGGATCAGCACCACCTTCCCGATGTTCTTGCGGTCCTGCAGGTAGTGGTGGGCTTCCGCGGCGCGGTCGAGCGGGAAGCGCTCCGCGATCACCGGTGCGATCTCGCCGCGCTTCCAGCAGCCCATCAGCGCCTCCATCCAGCCGTTCACCCGGTCGATCTCCTCCCACAGGTGGGCGAGGTTCACGCCGAAGACGCCGCGATTCTCGTTCATGAGCCGCAGGGGGTGGAAGTGGAACCACGGGACCCGCGCGCTCGTGGTCAAGAGCCGCAGGATGCCGCGGCGCTTGCCACCCGCGGCGGCCGACAGCCCGAACATCGCCAGCCGGCCGGTCGGCGCGAGGCTGCGGTAGCTCTTGCGCCACGAGTTTCCGCCCACGGCGTCGAGCGCGAGGTCGACGCCGCGGCCGCGGGTCAGCTCCTTGACCCGCTTCTCGAAGTCCTCGCGCGAGGGGTCGATCGCGACGTCGAGGCCGAAGCGCTTGAGCGCGTCGTGCTTCGCGACCGAGGCGGTGCCGATCACCTGCGCGCCGATCCGCTTGGCGAGCTGAAGCGCCGCGAGGCCGACGCCGCCGCCGGCGGAGTGGACCAGCACGACCTGCCCGGCGCGCAGTCCGCCCATCACCTCCATGATCTGCCAGGCCGTGAGGTAGTTCACCGGCAGCGCCGCCCCGACCGGTGCGCTCATGTCGGGGGGCCGGGTGATCAGGTGCGCCTCGGGCACGAGGACCGTGTCCGAGTAGCCGCCGAAGTGCGAGAGCGCGAGGATGTCGCGCCCGATCCAGTCGGGCTCGATCTCGGCGCCCACCGCGTCGACCCTGCCCGAGACCTCGTAGCCGGGCACGACGGGAATGGGCGGCAGGTCGGGATAGATCCCCAGCCGGCCCATCACGTCGGCGAAGTTCACGCCGATCGCCTCGACCCGAACGCGCACCTGGCGCGGACCCGGAAGCGGGTCAGGCGCCTCGCGGAGCTTCAGCACCTCGGGCCTGCCGAAACGCTCGATCCAGACCTGACGCACGAGCCAACCCCTCCGGGTTCGGGATTCTAGGCGGAGGAGGGGGCTGCGCTACTTCGACGCGTCCGCGTCCTCGATCTGCTCGGCCTCGGCCGGGCCGAACTCGCTGGCGAAGACCTGGAAGCGTGCGAGCACCGAAATCAGGTACTTCGGCCGCGGCGTCTTGCCCGCGGCGACCATGCGCTGCACCCGGTACGGACCCAGGTTGTAGGCCGAGATCGCGAGCGCCGGATCCGGGTACATGTCGAACATCTCGCCGAGGTAGCACGCGCCGATGGCGACGTTGGCGGCGGGATCGAGCAGCGTGCGCGGTCCGGTCCAGGGAATCCCGTGGCGCTGCGCGACGTCGCGCGCGACGAACGGCCTGATCTGCATCAGGCCCGTCGAGCCGTGGGAGCCGCGCGCCCTTGGGTCGAAGCGGCTCTCCTGCTCGATGATCGCGAGGATCAGGAGCGGGTCGACCTGGTGGACCTCCTGGGCGGACTCGATCGCTGCGGCGACGCGCGCGCGGTCGACCGGCCGCAGATCCGGGGCGTGCTGGACGAGCAGCTCCGCCAGGCGCTCGGCGAGCGTCGGGCGGACCGGCTGCTCGATCGACGGCGCGGCCGGCGGAAGCGCGGCGACGGCCGGCGCGAGAGTCGCGGGAGTCTCGGGTGGCGCCTCGACCCGCTGCTCGGGCGCCGCGGGCGCCGGCGGGATCGCCTCGCGCAGCACGGGGCGGGTGAACGGCGTCTGACACGCTGCGCACACCAGCGCGATCGCGGCTCCGAACACGAACGTTCGGAGTGAGCGCATGGGTCCGGCTGCACCGGGCATCTCGAGACGTGGCGCGTGATGCAAGCGCGCTTCCTTTTCCCCCGAGGTCAGCCCGGCAGCAGCCAACCCGACCCCAGTCCACCAAAGAGGCTTCATGGGAGCTGTGATCGGAGTCACCGGCCCGGGGCCGTGTGATCGGCCTCACGCAAGCAGGGCCAGCAAGTCCTCGCGGCTGATTGCGTTGGCCCGGTCGGCGCCAGCCAGGGCGGCTTCCGCCAGCTCGCGCTTGCGCTCCTGCAGGGCCAGGATCCGTTCCTCCACGGTCTCGCGGGCCACCAGGCGGTAGACCATGACGGGGCGGTCCTGTCCGATGCGGTGGGCGCGGTCCGCCGCCTGCTCCTCGACGGCGGGATTCCACCACGGGTCGAGCAGGAAGACGTGGTCGGCCGCGGTCAGGTTGAGGCCGACGCCCCCGGCGCGCAGGGAGATCAGCAGGACGGGCGGGCCGTCAGGGGCCTGGAAGCGGCCGACCACCCCGGCCCGGTCCGTGGTGCTGCCGTCCAGCCGCTCGTAGCCGAGCCCGGCGGCCTCGAGCTCCGGCTCGACCAGGTCCAGGAACGAGGTCCACTGCGAGAAGACCAGCGCCTTGTGCCCCTCGGCCACGGCCTCCTCGAGGTTCTCGCGCAGCACCTCGAGCTTGGTCGAGGAGGTCGCATGCTGACCCGGGACGAGCGCCCGGTGGCAGGCGGCCTGGCGCAGGCGCAGCAGGAGCTCGAGCGCCTCGAGCACGTTGCCGCCCGCTTGCAGCTTGGCCACGACCTCGCGCTGGGAGGCGGCGCGCACGGCGTCGTAGACGGCGCGCTCCTCGGCCGAGAGCTCGCAGTGGAGCACCGCCTCGGTGCGCGGCGGCAGCTCCTTCGCCACGTCGCGCTTCAGCCGGCGCAGCACGAACGGGGCGATCCGCGCGCGCAGGTGCTCGGCCGCGCCGGGCACCGCCGCCGCGATCGGGCGCGCGTAGCGCTCGCGGAAGTCGCCGAGCGCACCGAGTAGACCCGGGTTCGAGAAGTGGAGCTGGCTCCACAGCTCCTCGAGCCGGTTCTCGACGGGCGTGCCGGTCATGGTGATGCGGAAGCGGCCGGGCAGTGCGAACGCCGCGCGCGCCACCTGGCTGTCGGCGTTCTTGATCGCCTGCGCCTCGTCGAGCACGACCGTGTCCCAGTCGACTGCCGAGAGCGCCTCCGCGTCCAGACGCAGCAGCGCGTAGCTGGTGAGCGTGACGTCGGCGCGCGGGTCGAGCGCCCGGCGCGCGCCGTGGTACACGGAGATGCGTAGGGACGGGCGGAACTTCGCGGCCTGGTCGGCCCACCCGAACAGCACGCTGGTCGGCGCGACCACCAGGGTGCGGCCCGAGACGGCGCAGAGCGCCTGCAGCGTCTTGCCCAGCCCCATGTCGTCGGCGAGAAGCCCGCCGAGGCCGGCCTCGCGCAGGAACGCGAGCCAGCGCACGCCGTCTTCCTGGTAGTGGCGAAGCTCGGCGGTGAGGTCGGCGGGCCGCGCGACCGCCGGAAGGCCGGCGAAGTCGTCGACCAGCGCGCGCAGCCGGGCGAAGCCGGGCGGCGGGGGTACGAGGAGCTCGGCGCAGAGGCGCGCGAGGTCGGGCAGGGCGCTCGCCGGGAGGTCGCCGTCGGCCCGGCGCGCGGCGAGCAGGTCGGCGACCCGCTGGCCGTGCTTCGCGAGCCACGCCGCGGGGAGCGGCGCGAAGCCTCCACCCGCGAGCGGCAGCAGCGACTCGCCCTCGGACCAGGCGCGCAGGACGCGCTCCGGGTCGACCCGCGCCGCGGAGCGGCCGCGGCCCGACGTGAACTCGAGCTCGAGCCGGTCCGTGCCGCCGCGCAGCTGGGGCTCGAGCTCGGGCGCGAGCGCGAACTCGCGGTGCGCGGTGCCGAGGACGTCGCCGGAGAAGCGCTCGAGCGCCGCGCGGAACTCGATCGCCTGCGCGGGCGCGAGGGCGAGCTCGCCGCCCGGCGCGAGGCCGAGCTCGCGCTCGAGCCGCGCCGTCAGCGCCTGCTCCGCCGTCTCGTTCCGGCGCGGCACCGCGGGGCCGAGCGCGACCAGCCGGCCGTCCTCGACCCGCGCGACGGGCGGATCGCCGTAGACGAGCTCGGCCGCGACGTGCAGCCGGTCGCCGTCGCGGCGCACGCGCGCGATCGCGCGCGGCTTCGCGAGCTCCTCGCGCGGCAGGCGCTCGGTGCGGATCTCCACGGGAATGCGCGCGCGCAGCTCCGGAATCAGCTCCGAAACGAGTCGCCCCGCGGCTTCGGGCGGGAAGTAGCGCCCGCGCGCGAGCTCGTCGCGCTCGCGCAGCGACAGCTTCGGGTCGCCGATCGGCCGCAGCGCGCCCGCGCACAGGGCGACCCCGTTCGCGAAGCGCTCGCCGAGCTTCGCGTCGGGCGCGAGCTGCACGGCGAAGCCGTCGCCGCGATCCTCGACGACGGCGACCGGGAGCACCGGCTCGAGCGAGATCGCGATCGGCGCGCCGTCGAGCCGCACGTCCTCGCAGGCGATCAGTGCGGGCAGGAGCCGCTGCATCGCCTCGCTCGGCACCGGCCCGGTGCGGCGCGTGTCGATCCCGCGCTCGACCGCGAGGTCCGCGGCGCTGACGAGCGGGGCGGGACCGCTGCCGCGCCCGGCGGCGTACGCGGCGAGCGACTGCGCGAGCGGCGTCTCGGCTCCGTCGCGCACCAGGATCCGCGCCAGGGCGAGCCCGCCCGGCTGGCGGGTGAGCCGGTAGCCGAGCTTCGGCGCGGTCTCTGCGACGCTCGGGAGCTCGCCGCCCGACTCGGCCGCGCGCCGCGACGCGATCGCGGCGGCGGCGACGTGCTCGCACGGGTCGTCGGGCCCGTCGCAGTCGCACTCCCAGCCGGGCTCGCGCGGGAACAGGCGCACGACCGGCGCGGCGCGTCCCTCGCGCACGAGCACGCGCAGCACGATCTCGTCGGGCGAGCTCGACTGCTGGCTCACCGCGCCGCGCCGCACCAGCTCGACCCCGCGCGACCAGACGGCGCTCTCGGCGTCGCGGCGCACCGCCTGGAACAGCTCGTCCATGCGCGGCGAGGCTAGAACCCATCTCCAAAGAGCGCGAGGCCGAGCGAGGGCCACCGCGGGACATCGGCGCAGGCGAGCGTAGTCAGTCGGAGCCGAGCGAGGGCCGTCCCGAGCGAGGCGCGCAAGCGGAGCGCGCAGCGAGCCGAAGGCGAGCGTAGTCAATCGGCCGGGGCGTGTCGGGCTGCCATTCTGCATTCTCCGAGCGCTTTGGCGGCGCGACCCACGAGAGACCGGCGCATCCCCGCGCTCCTCGTCTCGGGCTTTCTCGGCTCGGGCAAGACGACGCTCGTGCGCCATCTGCTGCGCGACGCGCAGGCGCGCGGGCTGCGGCTGGCGATCGTCTCGAACGAGTTCGGGGCGCTGGGGATCGACAAGGCGCTCCTCGGCGGCAGCGACGAGACCTTCGTCGAGCTCGGCGGCGGCTGCGTCTGCTGCCAGCTCTCGGACGAGCTGGTCGAGACGCTCGGGCGCCTGCGCGAGAAGATCGATCCCGACCGGGTGGTGATCGAGACTTCCGGGGTCGCGCTGCCCTACGACGTGCAGCTCCACTTCTGGCGCGAGCCGCTGGCGCGCTGGATCGGCGAGGACGTGACCGCGGTGGTGGTGAACGCGGAGCAGCTCGCGGATTCGCGCGACCTCGACGAGACCTTCGAGGACCAGGTCTCGTCGGCGGATCTGCTTTTGCTGAACAAGGTGGATCTCGTGCCCGAGTCGGCGCTGCCCGCCCTCGAGGCGCGCCTGCGGGCCATCGAGCCGGACGCCCCGATCCTGCGCACCCGACACGCGCAGGTGTCGCCGGAGGTGCTGTTCACACCGCCGCCCGGCGAGCGCTCGCGCGGACAAAGCCACGACCACGCGCACGAGGGCTTCGCGAGCGAGGTGCTCGCGCTCGCGCCCGGGCTCGCGTCGCTCGAAGTCGCCGCGCGGGTGCGCGCCGCGGGCGCCCTGCGCGCGAAGGGCTTCGTCGAGACCAGCGAGGGGCTGCGACTCGTGCAGGGCGTGGGCCCGCGGGTCGAGCTGGTCGCGCCCGAGTTCGCCCCGCCGCCGGAGCTCGTGGGCCAGGTCGTGCTGATCCGGAAGAGCGCGCGCGGTGGCTGAGGGCGCGACTCTCAGCGAGCTCGCCCAGCCGATCGGCGGGCTCGCGCCCGACCAGATCCTCGCGCGCTTCGTGGGCTGGTCGGAGGCGCAGGGGCTGCGCCCCTATCCGGCGCAGGAGGAGGCGTTCCTCGAGCTGCTCGAGGGCAAGCACGTCGTACTCGCCACGCCGACCGGCTCGGGCAAGTCGCTGGTCGCGCAGCTGCTCCACTTCAAGGCGCTGTGCGAGGGCAAGCGCTCGTTCTACACCTCGCCGATCAAGGCGCTGGTCTCGGAGAAGTTCTTCGCGCTGTGCAACGCCTTCTCCCCCGCGAACGTCGGCATGCTGACGGGCGACGCGAGCATCAACCCCGGCGCGCCGATCGTCTGCTGCACGGCCGAGGTGCTGGCGAACATGGCGCTGCGCAGCGGCGCCGCGCTGCAGGTGCCGTACGCGGTGCTCGACGAGTTCCACTTCTACTCGGACCCGAGCCGCGGCTGGGCCTGGCAGGTGCCGCTGCTCGTCCTTCCCGATACGGCGTTCCTGCTGATGTCGGCGACGCTCGGCGACACCACCAGCATCCGCAACGACCTGGCCAAGCGCACGGGCCGCCCGGTCGCTCTCGTCGCCTCGAGCGAACGGCCGGTGCCGCTCGACTTCGCGTACTGCGAGACGCCGCTGCACGAGACGGTGGCGGACCTTCTGGAGGCGGGGAAGGCGCCGATCTACGTGGTCAGCTTCACGCAGCGCGAGGCGGCCGAGCTGGCGCAGAGCCTGACCAGCGTGACCGTGGCGACCCGCGCCGAGCGCGACCAGATCGCCGCAGCGCTCGGCGACTTCGCGTTCGACAGCCCGTACGGCAAGGAGCTCGCGCGGCTGATCCGCGCGGGGATCGGCATCCACCACGCTGGCCTCCTTCCCAAGTACCGCCTACTGGTCGAGCAGCTCTCGCAGCAGGGGCTGCTCAAGATCATCTCGGGAACCGACACGCTCGGCGTGGGCGTCAACATCCCGATCCGAACGGTGCTGTTCACCAAGCTCGCAAAGTTCGACGGCCGCAAGGTCGGCCCGCTCTCGGTGCGCGAGTTCCGCCAGATCGCCGGCCGCGCGGGCCGCAAAGGCTTCGACGAGCGCGGCAGCGTCGTCTGCCAGGCCCCCGAGCACGTGATCGAGAACAAGCGCATGCGCGCGCGCGCCGGCGGCAAGAAGAAGCGCGAGGTCACCAAGAAGCCGCCGCCCGGGTTCGTGGGCTGGAACGAGGAGACGTTCGAGCGGCTGATCGAGAAGCCGCCCGAGCCGCTCTCGTCGCGCTTCCGTGTCACCCACGGAATGCTGGTGCTCCTCTTGCGCCAGGGCGAGGAAGACCCGGACCCGCGGCGCGGCTGGCGGCTGGTCGCGGAGCTGATCGGAACCTCGCACGAGGACGAGCGCCACAAGCGGCGGCTCTTGCGCAGCGCCGCCCAGCTGTTCCGCGGGCTGCGCGCGGCGGACATCGTGCGGATCGAGCGCGACGCGACCGGCCGCCGGCGCGTGCGGGTCGCCGACGACCTGCAGTGGGATTTCTCGCTGCACCACGCGCTGTCGCTCTACCTGGTCGAGGCGATCTCCTACATCGAGGCGCAGGGCGACGAGTTCGCGCTCGAGCTGCTCTCGCTCGTCGAGGCGGTGCTCGAGGATCCGCGCGCGATCCTGTTCCGCCAGCTCGACCGGATCAAAGGCGACTTGATCCAGCGCCTGAAGGCCGAGGGCGTTCCCTACGAGGAGCGCATGCGCCGGCTCGACGAGGTCGAGCCGCCCGCGCCGAGCCGCGCCTTCATCGAGCAGACCTTCGCGTACTTCGCGCAGCGCCATCCCTGGGTGCAGCGCGAGGACGTGCGGCCGAAGTCGATCGCGCGCGAGCTCGTCGAGGGCTACTGGGACTTCGACCACTACGTGCGCTTCTACGGTCTGCAGCGCATCGAGGGGCTTTTGCTCCGCTACCTGGGCGAGGTGTACGGCTCGCTCGTGCAGACGGTGCCCGATGCGGCGAAGACCGACGCGGTGTACGACGTGATCGCCTACCTACGCGCGCTGCTCGAGCGGGTCGACACCAGCCTGGTCAAGGAGTGGGAGAGCATGCTCCACCCCGAGCTGCGCGACGCGCCGCCCACGCCGCAGGCGCCGGCCCCGCGGCGTTTCTACGACCTGGCCGCCGATCCGCGCGAGCTGCGCGCGCGCGTGCGCGCCGAGCTGCACCGGCTGGCGCGGGCGCTCGCGGCCGACGACTGGGAGGAGGCGGCGCGGCTGGTGCACCGCGATCCCGACGACCCCTGGACCCCCGAACGGTTCCAGCGCGCGCTCGCGCCCTTCCGCGCCGAGTACGGCGAGATCGTGTTCACGCCGCGCGCGCGCGACAACGCCTGGACCCGGCTCGAGCCCGACGGCGCGCGGCGCTGGCGCGCCACGCAGGTCCTGCTCGACCGCGAGAACGACAACCTCTGGTGCATCGAGGCCACGGTCGATCTCAGCGGCGAGCGCGACCCCGTCGGGCCGCTGTTGCGCGTGCAGCGGATCGGGACTTAGCCAGCGTCCTCTTGCTCGCCGCCCAGCTGCAGATGGGACACTGCGAGAAGTCGTGCGAGCGCGCGGGGCAGTACTGGCGGCCGAAGTAGATGATCTGCAGATGGCGGCGGATCCATTCGTCCTCCGGGAAGACCGCCTTCAGGTCGCGCTCGGTCTGCACGACGTTCCTGCCGCTCGACAGACCCCAGCGCTCGGCCGAGCGGTGGATGTGCGTGTCGACGGGGAACGCGGGCACGCCGAACGCATGCGACATCACCACGCTCGCGGTCTTGTGGCCAACCCCTGGCAGCGCCTCGAGCGCCGCGAAGTCCTTCGGCACCTGGCCGCCGTGCTGGTCGAGCAGGATCCGTGAGAGCGCGTGCAGCGCCTTCGACTTCGCCGGGGAGAGACCGCACGGCTTGATGATCTCGCGGATCTCCGGCACCGAAAGCTTCGCCATCCCCGCAGGCGTGCCAGCCCGCGCGAACAGCTTCGGGGTGGTCTGGTTGACCCGCTCGTCGGTGCACTGCGCCGAGAGCACGACCGCGACCAGCAGCGTGTAGGGGTCGACGTGCTCGAGCGGGATCGGCGGCATGGGCAGGAGCTCGTCGAGGATCTTCCCGATGCGGTCGGCCTTCTCCTGGCGGGTCATGCGGTCTCCACGGCGCGGACGCGCTCGGCGAGGAAGCGAACGAAGGCGGGGTGCGCGTTCACGCAGGGCACCAGCTCGAGCGCTTCGCCGCCGAGCGAGCGCCACTGCTCCGAGCCGCGGATGCCGACCTCCTCGAGCGTCTCGAGACAGTCGGCGACGAACGACGGGCACAGCACGGCCAGCCGCTTCACCCCGGCGGCCGCCAGCTCGGGTAGACGCAGGTCGGTGTAGGGCTTGATCCAGGGATCGCGGCCGAGCCGCGACTGGAAGGAGAGCGAGTGGGCTTCGCCGGGGAGGCCCAGCTCCGCGGCCAGCGCGCGGGTCGTCGCGAAGCACTGGGCGCGGTAACAGTGGGCGTTTGCCCCGACCACGGCGCGACAGCAGTCGGCCGACGCCAGACAGTGTCGGCCGGTCGAGTCGCCGGCGCGCATGTGGCGCTCGGGCAGGCCGTGGTACGAGAAGAGCACGTGATCGGCGCGGAAGGCGGCGAGCCGCGGGCGCGTGACCTCCGCGAGCGCGGCGATGAAGCCGGGCGCGGCGAAGAACTCGGGCAGCACCTCGAGCGCCACGTCGGGCGCGAGCTCGCGGACCCGCGCGACCGCCGAGCCGAACGACGACTCGGCGTACTGCGGGAAGAGCGGCTGAACGATCACGCGGCCGGCGCCGCGCGCGCGCAAGCGGGCGAGCGCCCCGGCCAGCGCCGGCTCCGCGTAGCGCATGCCGAGCTCGACCGCGTAGCCGCCGCCGAGCGCCTTCGCGAGCGCCTCGCGGAGCGCCAGCCCGTGCGCGAGCTGCGGCGAGCCCTCCGGGCCCCAGATCTTGCGATAGGCGGCCGCCGAACGCGGCGCGCGAAACGGCGCAATCACGAAGTTCACCAGCAGCCAGCGCCCGAGCGCCGGCATGTCGAGCACGCGCGGGTCCATCAGGAACTCGCGCAGGTAGCGGCGCACGTCGCCGGTGGCGGGCGAGCGCGGGGTCCCCAGGTTGATCAGCAGCACGCCCGTGTTCACGCGCGAAGCATAGCGTCGCTCGACTCGCCTCGGGTTAGACTCTGCGCCTTGACCGGATCCGACGTTCTCGACCGCGTGTACGAGGTGATTCGCCGCCGCAAGCTGGAGCGACCGGCGGGGAGCTACGTCACGCAGCTCCTCGACGGCGGCCCCGACTCGATCGCCGCCAAGGTGCGCGAGGAGAGCGAGGAGCTGATCGAGGCGGCCACTGCGGGCCGGCACGAGCAGATCGCGCACGAGGCTGCCGATCTGCTCTTCCACGTCTGGGTGCTGCTCGGCGCGTGCGACGTCGCGCCCGAGCGGGTCTACGAGACGCTGCAGAAGCGCTTCGGCACGAGCGGGCTCGCCGAGAAGGCGAGCCGGGGCAGCTCGTAGATGCTGGGCGCCGAGACGCTGCGCATCGCGATTCCTTCGAAGGGTCGGCTGCAGACGCAGGCGATCGACATGCTCCGGCGCGCGGGGATCCGGGCGAGCGTCGACGGCCGGCGCCTCTTCAGCGTTTGCCCCGACACCGGCGCCGCGGTGATCCTGTCGAACACGCTCGACATCCCCGTGCTCGTCCACCAGGGCATCGTCGATCTCGGCATCGCGGGGAGCGATCAGGTCGCGGAGAAGGGCGTGCAGGTGATCGAGCACCGGCGCCTCGGCTTCGGCCGCTGCCGCCTCTCGCTGGCGGTGCACAAGGACGCCCCGTACCAGAGCGCCAAGGACCTCGCGGGCAAGACCGTCGGCTCCAAGTTCGTGAACCTGGCGACCGCGCACTTCAAGAGCAAGGGCGCGCGCGACGTGCGCATCGTCGAGATGCAGGGCGCGGTCGAGGTGATGGTGCTGCTCGGCCTGGTCGAGGCAATCGTGGAGATCGTCGACACCGGCAGCTCGCTCGTCGAGAACGACCTGGTCGAGCTCGAGCGCGTGATCGACGCCGAGGCGGTGCTGATCGGCCACGCAGAGCCGCGCGATCCCGCGCTCGTGGCGCGACTGCTGCGCCGCTTCGACGGCGTACTGCACGCCGCGCGCTACTCGCTGCTCGAGTACAACTGCCCGGTCGAGCGGCTCGCCGAGGCGACCCGCATCACGCCCGGATTCTCGTCGCCGACGGTGCAGAAGCTCGCGGATGCCCACTGGTGCGCGGTGAAGGTGCTCGTGCCGAAGATCGACGTGCACCGGGTGATGGACGAGCTCGAGGGCATCGGCTGCCGCGCCATCCTGGAGAGCGAGCTGATCCACACGCGTCTCTGAGCGCGCGCCTCGCTTGACTCGCCCCGCTTTTCCTGTCCTGCTTTAACCTCGGGAGGCGTCATGGCGGAGCTGGATCTCGCGATTCGCGGCGGAACCCTGGTCGACGGCACGGGGGCGCCCGGCAGACGCGGCGACCTCGGCATCCGCGACGGGAAGATCGCGGAGCTCGGGCAGCTCTCCGGCGAGGCCGCGCGCGAGCTCGACGCGTCGCGGCTGCGTGGTCGCGCCCGGCTTCGTCGACATCCACACCCACTACGACGCGCAGGTGTTCTGGGACCGCATGCTCACGATCTCGCCGTGGCACGGCGTGACCTCGGTCGTGATGGGCAACTGCGGCTTCGGCGTCGCGCCGACCCGGCCCGCGCACCGCGACCTGATCATGCGCACGCTCGAGAACGTCGAGGGCATGTCGCTCGAGGCGCTGCGCGCGGGCATCGGCCCGGATTGGCCGTTCGAGACCTTCCCGCAGTACCTCGACGCGATCGAGCGCCGCGGCACCGCGATCAACGTCGGCGCGCTCGTCGGCCACACGCCCGTGCGGCTGTACGTGATGGGCGAGGAGGCGACCGAGCGCGAGGCGACCGAGGACGAGATCGCGCAGATGGAGCAGATCGTCGGCGAGGCGCTGCGCGCCGGCGCGGTCGGCTTCGCGACCACGCAGCTCGGCGACCCACGTCGGCTACGCGGGCCGGCCGGTGCCGAGCCGCGCCGCCGTCGATGGCCGAGATCGAGCGGCTCGCGGCGACGCTCGCCACCGCCGGCCGCGGCGTCATGCAGGCGACGATCGGGCGCGGCTTCTTCACGCGACGAGCTCGCCGAGCTCGCGCGCGAGACGGGCCGCTCGGTGTCGTGGACGGCGCTCCTCGCGGGCGTGCTCGGTCCCGACGGACACCGCAAGCGTGCTCGAGCGACCACGAGAAGCTGCAGCGCGCAGGGCGTGCAGGTCTATCCCGCAGGTCGCCTGCCGGCCGCTCAACTTCGAGTTCCAGTGGAAGGCGCCGTTCCCGTTCGAGAGCATGCAGATCTTCCAGCCGGTCTCGGCGGCGGATCACGCGGGCAAGAAGAAGCATCTACGCCGACCCGCAGTTCCGCGCGGCGTTCCGCGAGCGCGGGCAGCGCGGCGGAATCGCCGGGCGCTGGGAGGACACGGTCGATCTCCTGGTATCCGCCCGACCCGAGCCTCGAGGAGCAGAACGTCGCCGAGCTCGCCGCCGAGACGCGGCGTGCACCCGGTCGACCTCGCGCTCGACATGGGGCTCGCGACCGACCTCGAGGCGCGCTTCCGCATCGCCGTCATGAACCAGGACGAGGCCGCGGTCGGCCGAGCTCCTGACGCATTCCAGCGTCGTGCTCGGCCTGTCCGACGCCGGCGCGCACGCCAGCCAGCTCTGCGACGCGCCGCTTCGCGACGCACCTGCTCGTCGCGCTGGGTGCGCGAGAAGCAGGTGCTCTCGATGGAGCAGGCGGTGCGGCTGCTCACCTCGCGCTCGGCCGAGGTGTTCGGCCTCTCCGACCGCGGCCGGCTCGCGCTCGGCATCGCGGGCGACGTCGCCGTCTTCGACCCCGACACCGTCGGCTGTAGCCCGCTCCGGCGCGTGCGCGACTTGCCCGCCGGCGCGGACCGCCTGATCGCCGACGCGACCGGCATCCGCGCCGTGATCGTGAACGGCGTGGTCCTGCGCGAGGACGGGCAGCGACGCGGTCGATCCCGAGGGCCCGCTGCCGGGTCAGATCCTGCGCGGGAGCGGCGTGCGCAGCACGGCGAGCTGAGCCAGCAGCGCGAAGGCGACGTACGGCGCGATCAAGAGCGCCATCGGGTGTAGGAGCGCCGCGGCGAGGACGAGTGCGCCGAGCGCCGTAGGAGCGATCCACAGGGGTGCCCGCCAGCGCGTGCACAGCAGCGCGGCCGGGTAGAACACCACTTGGAAGGCCAACCCGATCACGACGCTGGCGACGGGGATCATCAGGATCGGCCGAATCGGCCATGGCTCGGGCACGACGAAGAACGCCCATCCCCACATGCCGGGAATGCCGTCGAGCACGAGCGCGCTGACGAGGGCAGCGCCCACCTGCTGCGGCCAGCCCGCAGTCCAATCGGTGTCGGTCCGCGCGAGATAGCGCGCGATCGCGAGGAGCCCCACGCTGAACAACGCAGCGTAGTAAGCCTGTGCGTAGGAGCGGAGCGAGAAGCTGGGGCAGAGCGTCGACGTGCGCAGGGTCTCGAATACGCCGCGACCCGGTCTCCAGCCTTCCTGGCACCCGAGTCCCAGCGCGCTCGAGGCGAGGAGCAAGATGCCTGTCACAACCGAAATCCCGAGTGTCCACGCTAGAAGGTGCTGGGCGGGCCGAGCGAGGAACCGGCGCCGCGCGGGCCAGACAGACGCTACGGCGAGCAGCGCCCCGAGCGCCAGGAGCATCCAGAAGGGGTTCGCCCAGACTCCGAGCCACCAGATCCCGCGCTGATACTGCTCGGTGAGCGATGCGGTCGCCGCGCAGATGTAGAGCTGGACGGCGAACACCAATGCCAACAGGCCGGTGAGACAACGCATTACTGGACTTACCCGAAGCTTGACGGCTGAGACGACTCAGGTCTTCACGAGGTCCCGGCAGAAGGAGCGCACGGCACCGTTGAACAGTTCCGCCGCCTCCCACTGCAGGAAGTGACCCGCGTCGCGCACCAGGAACGGGCCGACGTGGTCCGGAAACACGGCCGCGGCCATCCGGTCGAACTCCGGGTAGATCACGTGGTCGCTCGCGCCGAACAGGATCAGCGTGTGGACGTCCGGGTTCTCCGCGATCAGCGGCGGCTCGCTGCGCTTGGTCGCGTCGAACGTCGACTCGTAGCCCGCGAAGCCGGCGCGCAGCTTGGCGCCGTCGGCGAACGGCTCGGTCATGAAGTCGACCGCCTCGCGCGTGAAGCCGCCGGGATGGCCCCAGAAGCGCGACGTGTAGAAGGTGGCGATGTAGCGGCGGCGCTGCTCCGGCGTGGCAAGCTCGCGCGCGAGCGCGTCCGCGTCGGTGCCCTGGCGGATGAAGTAGTCGCTCGCCTCCGCCGCCGGGCGCGTGCGGAAGCCCGCCATCTTCTCCTTCAGGTAGGGGAGCGGCGAGTTGAAGATCACCATCCGCTCCACCCGCGCGGGGAAGCGGCGCGCGAAGTCCTGGATCACCGCGCCGCCGAGGTCGCCGCCGACCAGCACCACCCGGTCGACGCCGCGCGCGTCGAGCAATGCTGCGAGGTCGCGGCTGTGCGACGCCACGTCGCCGAAGCCGTCGGGCGCGCAGGCGCTCTCGCCGAAGCCGCGCAGATCGGGCGCGATCACCCGGAAGCCGGCGGCGGCGAGCGGCGCTACGTTGCGCCACCAGATCCGCTTCGTCTCGGGCCAGCCGTGCACGAGCAGGAGCGGGGTGCCGCGGCCCTCGTCGACGGTCGCCTGCGCGAAGCCGCGAGTCGTGACAGTGTGGGTGCGGAAGCGCGCGGGGTCGAGCTCGCGCGGGTCGCTCAAGGCTCGCGGGTCTCGAGCACGTCGATGGCGTGGACCGGCGCGCCGTCGCCCTTCATCAGGCTGGCGATCGCGCCCAGCACGAGCCGCT
The DNA here is from genome assembly GCA_963707945.1 of uncultured delta proteobacterium. GTDB lineage: Bacteria > Myxococcota_A > UBA9160 > SZUA-336 > SZUA-336 > VGRW01. The sequence goes on along the minus strand of CAVPRM010000002.1, from coordinate 1,189,085 downwards.
GCTTCGCGAGCGTGTTCTTGCCCTTGAACGCGGACGACACGACGCGGATCTCGAAGTGCCCGCCGCTGCCGCGCACGTCGAGCGAGTCACAGGGGAGCGCGCTCTCGATCGCGGCGCGCAGCTTCCCGATGACCTCGTTCGGCGGCGGATGGATCTGGAGCGCCATCTTCGGGCGGCTCTTCCCTAGTAAGTCGGGACCGACGGGTCGATCTCGGCGGACCACGCCGCGATCCCGCCCGCCAGGTTGTGCACGTTCGTGAAGCCGAGCGCCGCGAAGTGCTCCGCCGCCGCCTGGCTGCGGCCGCCGTGGTGGCAGTGGAAGACGATCCGCGTGTCGCGCGGCAGCTTCTCGATCTCGGCCGCGACCTTGGCGTCGACCAGCGTCGCGCCCGCGATCCGGGCCTTCCGGTGCTCGTCGGGAGTTCGCACGTCGTAGAGGTGGAGCGGTTCGCCCGCTTCCATCCACGCGCGGAGCTCGTGCACGCTCAGCTGGTGCACGGTCGCGCCCTTGGGCGCATTCGGGTTGTCGACCGTGAGCGCCTGGCGTCCGCCGCCAGAGTCGGCGGCGTCGATCACCAGACCCTCGGCCCGCGACGCCGAGTCGCGGTCGAAGAGGAGGCTGATGCCATTGCTCGAGGCTGCGATCTCGTGGCCCGCGCGCGGCGCGATCGAGAGCGAGTGCTTGAAGCGCGGCGTCGATCGCCACGTGCAGCTCGCCGCCCTGGCGCTGCATGGCCTCGCGCAACAGCTTCGCAGCGGCGTCCGTCACGGTCACCCGCGGCGCCGCCACCGGCGCGACCTCGAGCCCGAGCGCCTGCTGCAGCTCGCCGCTCGCGTACATCTCCTTCACGATGTCGCAGCCGCCCTGGAACTCGCCGCCGATGTAGAGCTGCGGGATCGTCGGCCAGTTCGAGAACTCCTTGATCCCCTCGCGCACGTCGCGGTCCGCGAGCACGTCGAAGTGCCCGTAGGACGGGAGCAGGCGGTTCAGGATCGACACCACCTGCGCGGAGAAGCCGCACTGGGGGGAGTCGGGCGAGCCCTTCATGAACACGACCACGCGGTCGGAGGCGACGATCGACTCGATCTTGCTGCGCAGCCCGGGTGCCAGGCTCATGGGGAGCTCCTCGTTCGGGGGACCGGCCCGCACGATACGACTCCGGGTCCCCGAGTCAAGATTCGCAGGAGCCGCCTGGGGTTTCAGGCCGCGTGGCCGCTGGCGAGGTGGAGAACGCGGTCCGCGAGCCGGGCCGAGTCCTCGCTGTCGTGGCTGACGAGCAGACAGGGGCCCGGGAAGGCCGCGAGGTGGCGCGCGAGCTCGGCCCGGAGCTCGAGCCGCGCCTCGACATCGAGCGCCGCGAGCGGCTCGTCCAGGAGCAGCAGCTTCGGCTCGATGGCGAGCGCGCGCGCGAGCGCGATCCGCTGGGCCTGACCACCGGAGAGCTGCGCGGGGCGGCGGTCCGCGAGAGGTGCCGCGCCCACGCGCTCGAGCCAACCGTGGGCGCGCGCGCGCGCCACGCTGCGAGCCTCGCCGCGCGCCTCGAGCCCGAACGCCACGTTGTCGAGCGCCGAGAGGTGCGGGAAGAGGAGGCGGTCCTGGAACACCATCCCGACCCCGCGCGCCGCGGGCGGCACGAATGCGCCCGTCGCGGGCTCGTCCCAGACCTCGTCGCCGCAGCGGACGCGGCCCGCGGCGAGCCGCAGCGCGCCGGCCAACGCGCGCAGGGTCGTGGTCTTGCCCGAGCCGTTCGGGCCGACCAGCGCCAGCACCTCGCCGGGCGCGACGCAGAGCTCGAGCTCCAGGTGCAGCGCGCCGAGGTCGAGCGCGAGCTTCGCCTCGAGGCTCATCCGTCCTCCAGCCAGCGGTCGCGCAGGGCGACCAGGGCGAAGATCGACACCGCGAGCAGCACCAGCGAGAGCGCGATCGCCGCGTCCGGGTCGTGCTCGAGCGCGATGTACACCGCGAGCGGCAGGGTCTGGGTGCGACCCGGGAAGTTGCCCGCGAAGGTGATCGTGGCGCCGAACTCGCCGAGCGCGCGCGCCCAGCACAGCGCGGCGCCCGCGCGCAGCGCTGGCGCCGCGAGCGGCAGCGTGATGCGGCGCAGCGAGAAGCCCGGATGCGCGCCGAGCACCGCGGCCGCTTCCTCGAGCCGGCGGTCGACCTGGCGGAAGCCGGCCTCCGCCGCGACGACGAGGAAGGGCATCGCGACGAACGTCTCGGCCAGCACGGCGCCCGCGGTCGTGAACGGCAAGCTCAGCCCCAGGCCCCGCTCGAGCCACTGACCGAGCAGGCCGCGCCGGCCGAACGCCAGCAGGAGCGCGACGCCGCCCACGACGGGCGGGAGCACCATGGGCAAGGTGACGAGCGCGCGCACCAGCCGCCGCCCGGGGAAGTCGAAGCGCGCGAGCAGCCAGGCGAGCGGCGTGCCCAGCGCGAGCGAGAGCACGGTCGCGGCCAGCGAGCAGACGAGCGACAGCGAGAGGGCCTCGCGCGCGCTCTCACTCGCGAGCTGGCGCGGCAGCTCCGACCACGGCGTGCGCACGAGCAGCGCGGCCAGCGGCGCGACGATCAGCACGCCGGCGCAGGCCGCCGGGAGCAGCGCCCAGCGCGGCGCGCGGCTCACGGGGCAGCGAAGCCGAAGCGCTCCAGGATCGCGCGGCCCTCCGCGGACAGCACGAACTCGACGAACGCCTTCGCGGCCGCGGGACTCGCGGCATGCTTCGAGACCGCGATCGGGTACACGGCCACCGCGTTCTGCGCGGCGGGAATCTCGACGCCCTCGACCTTGCCCTTGGCCGCCCTCACGTCGGTCGCGTAGACGATCCCGGCGTCGGCCTCGCCGAGCTGCACCTTCGTCAGCACGGCCCTGACGTCGGGCTCGAGCGAGCGCGGCGTCACCGCGACCTTGGCCGCCGCCAGCACCTGGCGCGAGTAGCGTCCAACGGGAACCTGCTCCGCCGCGAGCACGACCTTGAGATCCGGCCTGGCGAGGTCCGCGAGCGAGTGCACGCCCTTCGGATTCTTCGGTTCGACGGCGATCTCGAGGCGGTTCTTCGCGAAGACGCGCGGCCCCTCCACCAGCTTCGCAGCGACGAGCTTCTTCATGGTCACCTCGTCGGCCGTCGCGATCACGTCCGCGGGCGCGCCTTGCTCGATCTGCGTCACCAGGGCGGACGACGCGCCGAAGCTGAACTTCGCGTGCTCGGACGGGTTCTTCGCCGTGAGTGCCTCGCTCAGCGCCGTGAAGCTCTCGGTGAGCGACGCGGCGGCGAAGACGGTGGCGGTCTCGTCCGCGGCGCGCGCCGGCAGCGCGAAGGAGGCGACCCAGACGACCGCGAGGGCGGTGCGGGCGGTGCGGGTGTGCATCAGATGAGCTCCACGGTGACGTGTGTGGCTTTCACGAGCGCGACCGCGCGGACGCCGGGCTCGAGTCCCAATTCGTCGACGGCCTCGCGGGTCAGCAGCGACACGAGGCGGTGCGGTCCGGCCTGGATCTCGACCTGCGCCGAGACGCGATCGCGTACGATTCGCGTCACGATGCCGGGGAACTTGTTCCGCGCAGAGTGCCCGCTCGCCGCCTTCGTGCGGGCGGCGGCATTCGCGACCGCGAAGCGCGCGAGCTCCACGCCGTCGACCGAGCGTTGGCCGCCGGCGGTGCGGCGGGCGCGCAGCTTGCCGCCGTCGACCCAACGCCGAACGGTGTCGGCGCTCACGCCGAGCAGCTCCGCCGCTTCCCCGAGGCGCAGCGGCCGCTGCGCGCTCGTCTTCTTGCGTCGGGTCGCCACCGCCGCACCGTACGCGGAAAGGCGCGCCGCTGCAACTGATCGCGCCTCCATCGCTTGGATCTGCCAGGAAATTCGGGACGATCTCTCCGCCGAGCCCCGGTTTGACCCGCCCCGCCGCCGCGGCTAACGTGCCGCGGCCTCGCGACCCCATCGTCTAGCCTGGCCCAGGACGTCGGCCTTTCACGCCGAGAACGCGGGTTCGAATCCCGCTGGGGTCACCACGCAACCCTCCCGGCCGGTGCGATATCGTGTCGACGATGGACAAGCCTCGCATCTTCCTGGGCTCGTCTGGAAAGCAGGAGAAGCTGCTCGAGGCGCTGACACGCGGTCTCGGAGACATCGCGCACGTCGAGCCCTGGACGACGGCCTTCAATCCCGGGACCAACACGCTCGAGCGCCTCCTCGAGCTCGCCCACGAAGTCGACTTCGCCGCGTTCGCGTTCGCTCGGGACGACTGGACGATCAAGAACGCGCCCGCGTCCCCCGCGCCGGAAGCTGGCGAGGCTTCGCCGCGAGACAACGTCGTCTTCGAGGCGGGGATGTTCGGCGGAACCCTGGGAATGCGGCGAACCTTCATCCTCCACGCGCACGGCGCGAAGCTCCCGACCGATCTCCTCGGCCTCACCTGCGTCCGCTATAGCGAGGCAACCGATGGCGAGCTCGAGGTCGTCTGCGAGAAGCTCCGCAACGCGATCGAGACCCAAGGCCGCCTCGCGCGCATCGAGGGCCTGTGGTGGCAGTTCTCCCTGAGCCAGCGCAGCGCGCACGAGCCCTCCGCCGTGAGCCTGCTGCGGATCTCGCGCGACCGCGACGGTGGCTTGGAGCTCGTGGGCCGCTCGTGGCAGGAAGATGGCACCCTGTCGGCGAGGTACTGGAGCGAGGCCGCGAAGGAGAAGAAGGAGCCCGCGGGCATCTTCTACTACTGGAAGGGAGAGCGGCCGCGGGATGCGAACGCTCCGCAGCTCGATGGGACCGGAGAGATCCGGATGGAGTCCGTCGATCGCGCGGCCGGCTACTTCACGACCCACTCGGATTCGCGCCCGAAAGTGAACGTACGCACTTCGGGCGTATACCTCCGCGCGGATCCGGGAGACCTCCGCATCCTCGACGGGAGCGACGTTGGGGCACGCGCAGAGCTGATCGCCGCGCAGCTACGACACTGGAAGTCGATCTCCAACGCCTGAGCGCCGCCGCCGGATGCGGCGACGCAAAGTGAAGAGCGGCACGGTGTCGCCCGCGAAGTGCGCGCCGATTCCGCCGGCCAGGCCGAGCGGCGAGAAGAGCAGAGCGACCGCGGGCGCGAAGAAGAGCGCGTGCCAGGCCTGAACGCGCCATCCCTGATACGCGTGAAGGCCGGTGTTGAAGAGCAGACCCGCGGCGATTGGGATTTGCGCCGAGCCGAGCAGCAGGCTCCACTGGTGGACGAGGAGCCCGCGCATCAGCAGCTCCTCGATGACGGGATTCACGACGGCGATCGCCACCAGGGCGGTGAGCTTCGCGCTGCGCGCGCGCGGCCAGGCGCGAGCGTTCGCGCGCATTGACGCCTTGTGGAGTGCGGGCTCCACCCCCAGCCAGCAGCTCGCGGCGCCGTAGCCCGCGGCCAGCGCGAGATAGGCCGCGAACCCCGCGGGCAACGCGAACACCGGCCGCAGCTCCGCGTGCAGGCCCACCGACTCCGCCGTCCAGCCGCCGTGAGCGAGGGACGCGCGGGCGCACGGGGCAGCCTTCCGCGTCCGCGCAGCCAGGCCACGCGCGCCCTCGCCCCGAGGAAGGCCGCGACGAGCAAGAGCGCTGCGCCGACGGCGTCCTCGGGGTGGAGCGGCATCGCCGCGCCCGGTGCTTCGCTACGCGCGCATGCCTCCGGCTTTCGCGATCGGGTGCAGGCTGGCCTCGGCGCTCGGGCGCTTGCCGGCTCGCTCGAACCAGGCCGAGACGTTCTTCAGCGAGGGATCGCGCGCCTGGCCGACGCCCGCGAGGAAGTCGAGCCCGCAGTAGAGCGCGATGTCCGCGAGCGTGAAGCGGTTGCCGCACACCCACTGCTTGCTGCCGAGCTGGGCGTCGAACTTCTTCAGGTAGTTCGCCGACATCGCCTTCAAGCCAGGCGCCGCCTCGGGAATCGTGAACAGGCGGTCCTTGAACATCGCCAGACCCTCGGCGAAGCGGAAGCCGTTCGCGCCGGGCTCGGTGATGCCGAGCTCGAGCCGCCGCAGCCACATGCGCGTCTCGGCGCGCTCCTCGGGCGTCGCGCCGATCAGCGCGGGCTTCGGGTGCTTCTCTTCGAGGTACTCGCAGATCGCGATCGTCTCTCCGAGCACGAAGCCGTTGTCGAGCTCGAGCGACGGCATCTGGCCGGCGGGATTCTTGTCGGTGTAGGGCGGCTTACGGTTGGCGCCGCCCATGATGTCGACCTGCTCGGAAGGGACGGTGACGTTCTTCTCGAGCAGGAACATGCGGACCAGGCGGGGGTTCGGACCGAGCGAGTCGTACAGCTTCAAGGGGGTTCTCCTTCGGGCGCTGTGTACCATACGGCGCCGGAGGATGTCGCATGGGGCTGGGGGCCGAGCTTCCTACCTGGACGATTCTGCCCTTCGCCGGGCTCCTGCTCTCGATCGCGCTCATGCCGCTCGCGGTGCCGCATTTCTGGGAGAGCAACCGCAACAAGGGCCTGGTCGCCGCGCTCTTCTCCGCGCCGGTCGTGCTCTACCTGGGGCTCGGCTTCGGTCACGAGGGCGTGCACGAGCTGGTCGAGAAGCTGAAGGAGTACACGTCGTTCATCCTCCTGCTCGGTGCGCTGTTCTCGATCACCGGCGGCATCACCGTCCGCGGCTCGCTGTCGGGCACGCCGCTCGCGAACACCGCCGCGCTGGGGCTCGGTGCGGTGCTCGCCAACCTGATCGGCACGACCGGCGCGTCGGCACTGTTGATCCGGCCGCTGCTCCGCGCGAACGCCTCGCGCGAGCGGAAGGTCCACATCGTGGTGTTCTTCATCTTCGTCGTGTCGAACTGCGGCGGGCTGCTCACGCCGCTCGGCGACCCGCCGCTCTTCCTCGGCTTCCTGAAGGGTGTGCCGTTCGGCTGGACGCTCTCGCTCTGGAAGCAGTGGCTGTTCGTGAACGGCGTTCTGCTCCTGGTGTTCAACTTCTGGGACCAGCGCGTGCTCGACCAGGAGGAGCTCGCGCGCCCCGGCTCGCAGCTCGAAGAGGTCCTGAAGCACGAGCCGCTGCGGGTCGAGGGCCGGCGCAACGTGCTGTTCCTCGCCGGCGTGATCGCCGCGGTGTTCTGCGCGGGGCAGGGGATCGGGAACGGTGGCGAGCCCTGGCCGTTCGGCTTGCAAGAGCTCGCGCTCGCGGGGCTCGGCTTCACCGCCTACCAGATCACCCACCACGAGCACCGCACGTTCAATGCATTCAGCTTCGGCCCGATCGTCGAGGTCGCGGTGCTGTTCATCGGGATCTTCATCACGATGGCGCCGGCGCTGCTCCTGTTGAACGCCCACGCGGCCGACCTCGGCGTGCGTGAGCCCTGGCAGTTCTACTGGGCGTCGGGCCTGCTCTCGAGCTTCCTCGACAATGCCCCCACCTACCTGGCGTTCGCCGCGACCGCCGTCGGCCTGCACGGCGTGCCGGTCGAAGGGCGCTACCTGGCCGAGTTCCTGGCGCAGGGCGAGGCGGCGGCGCGGCTCCTGACCGCGATCGCCTGCGGCTCCGTCATGATGGGTGCGAACTCGTACATCGGGAACGGGCCGAACTTCATGGTGAAGGCGATCGCGGAAGAGGCGGGGGTGCGGATGCCCTCGTTCTTCGGCTACATGGCATACTCGGTCGGGATCCTGATCCCGACTTTTCTAGCGGTCACCTACCTGTTCATGCGCTGACGAGCGCGCCGGAGGATCGGCGATGAAGCGCTTCCTTCCGCCCAACGAGCTCGCGCGGGACTCGCGCTTCAAGCGCGCGGGGTCGCGCAACCAACTCGTGCCGTCGCTGCCCGACGACGTCGACCAGGTCGTGGCGGTGCTGGAGGCAGTCGCGCCGAAGATCCGGCAGCGGGTCGAAGGCACGGCGCTCGAGCAGATGTTCGACGAGCTCGGCCCCGGCTTCGCGTTCCTGATGAATTCGGCGCAGCCCAAGCCGGGCTCGCCCGACGCGGAGCGGCAGCTGCGGCTGCGCCTGCACGGGATCTTCGTCGGCGAGCTGCAGGCGCTGGAAGCGGCGGGCCGCACGCTCTGGGATTTCCCGGAGGCGCCGTGGGAATTCAAGATGAACATGGCGCGCCAGTGCTGGGACGAGACGCGCCACGTGCAGATCTACGAGAAGCTGCTCGAGCGCGCCGGCGGCGAGGTCGGCGAGTACCCCGAGAACACCTTCCTCTTCGAGGCGTCGTGCCACGACGACCCGGTGCTGCGCGTGACCGGTGTGAACCGCTGCCTCGAGGGCCTGGCCTGCGACGTGTTCCGCCAGCTGATCGACTTCGGGAAGACGACTGGCGACCTTGTGCTCGCGCAGGCCGTCGACTTCGTGCTGGCCGACGAGCTCACCCACGTGCGCTTCGGCAGCGACTGGGTGCGCGAGTGGACCCGCGGCGATCCCGAGCGCGCGAAGCGTGCGCACGCGTTCCAGCGCGAGGTCGACCAGCGCTTCACGTTCGGCGGCGCGCGCACGATCGCGCGCGAAGAGCGGCTCGAGGCCGGCTTCTCCGAAGCAGAGCTCGACGAGCTGTCGAACATGAAGGGCGGCGGCCCCAGCCGCGAGACGCTGGTGCGCGCCGCGGAGATCGCGCGCGAGCGACACCTCGCGCGGCTCGCCCGGGCCTGAACCTCCGGGTGCGCGCCCTCGCGGCGGTCGCGCTCGTGCTGCTGGCGTGTGCGCCTGCGCCGAAGAGCGAGCCCGAGAAGGAGCGGCGCACCGTTCTGCTCGACACGCCGGCCGCGGACGCGATCGTCGGCGAAGAGCAGAACAAAGACGTCTCCGCGCAGGTCGGCATCGTCAAGAACCCGCAGCTCGAGCGCTACCTGCAGGCGCTGGGCGAGAAGCTCGTGCGCTTCGCCTCCGAGCGGCCCTTCGCGTACCGCTTCCAGATCGTCGACCAGTGGAGCCCGAACGCCTTCGCGCTCCCCGGCGGGTACATCTACGTCTCGCGCGGCTTGCTCGTCCTGACCAACTCGGAGGACGAGCTCGCCTGCGTGGTGGGCCACGAGATCACGCACGCGGCGGCGCGCCACGCGGCCGGGCGGCAGGCGTACATGGAGCAGTTGTCGCCGTTCTCGCTCGGGCTGCCGCGGATGGCGAACGTCGCGGCGTACGCGCGCGACCAGGAGCGCGCGGCCGACACCGGCGGGCAGCGGATCTGCGCCAGCGCCGGCTACGACCCGCGCGCGATGTCCACGTTCCTGCAGTCGCTCGACGCGATCGAGCGCCTGCAGATGGGCAACTCGCGAATCCCGACGTTCCTCGACACGCACCCCGGCACTGGCGAGCGGATCGGCTCGGCGGCGGTCTTCGCGTCGACCCTGCCGACGCCGCCCGCGCGCGACGTCGCGGCCGCGCGCGAGAAGTACCTCGACCACTTCGTGAACCTGATGCTCGGCGCCGACCCGGCCGAGGGCGTGATCCAGGGCAACCGGTTCCTGCACCCCGACATGGGCTTCGGGCTCGCCTTTCCGGCGGGCTGGGAGATCGTGAACACGCCGGCCGCGGTGATCGGAATTCCGCAGAAGCACAACGCGCGCTTCGCGCTCGAGGACGCGGGGACGGGCGACGATCCGCAGGCCGTCGCGGAGCCGTACCTGGCCAAGCGGCTCGCCGAGGTCCAGGCCGTGATCGAGTTCAAGGGCATGCAGGAGACGCGCTGCTGCAAGACGTACGTGGTGCGCGGCTCGGTGCAGACACCGCAAGGTGTGATCGCGGGCCAGCTCACGTGGATCGCGCTCGGCGGGCGCGTGTACCGGCTGTCCGCGGCCTACTTGCCGATCGTCGCCGGCCAGTACGCAGACCGCGCGCGCCAGTTCGTGCGCAGCCTGCACCCGCTCACGCAGCAGGAGCGCGACTCGGTCCAGGTCAGCCGGCTCGAGCTCGCGCGCGCCAAGGCCGGCGAGACGATCCCCGAGTTCTCCGCGCGAACCGGGAACGTATACGACCTCCATCCGACCGCGATCGCGAACGGCATCTCCGTCGACGCGCGCCTCAAGGAAGGTCAGCTGCTCAAGATCGGTGTGCGCGGCCCGTACCGACCCGCCGCTTCCGAGGACGCTCTGCCCGTCTCGCGTCCGGGGTCTTGATTCAGCGGATCAGGACGACGCCCGGCAGCCCGTCGAAGTCGGCGTCGGCGGTGACGAGATCCGCGCTCTCTCGTCGCGCGGTCACGTAGATCAACGAGTCGGCCATGGCGAGGCCGTGGTCGAGCGAGAAGTCCGCGGCCTCGAGCGCAAGGTACTCGTCGACCGGGACGATCGTTGCTCGCCGCATCGCCGCCACCGACTCGACCGCACGCTCTTCGGAGACATCGCGGCGTATGACCTTGTAGACCTCGAAGAGCTGAATCGCGCTCACGACCAGCGAGGCGCGTCCCTCCAGGTAGGCCCCGAACTTCTTCGCCTTCGGGCGGGCTGCCAGGTATTCGATCCAGCCGCTCGAGTCGACGAGCGTCAGAAGCGATCCTTCTTGTCGCGGAGCCCGCGTGGGCTCGTGCCCTTGGCGATCCCGCGGAGGGCCGATATCGGCTTCTCTGGAACCAGAAAGATGACGTCGCCCTTGGCGACGACCGTCAGCTTCATTCCGGGCTTCAACCCCAAGTGCTCGCGAGCCCGACGGGGAAGCACGAGCTGGAACTTCGAGGAGATGGTTGCGGTTTCCATTGGCTTACAGAAATTCTATCGATCGATACTCTGTAAGGCAAGCCTCGCGTCGTGCGCCAGCCCCACGAACACGGCGCGCGCCTCGCGCGCTTCGACGTCGCGGCCGAACGGCACCCAGTGCAGGCCGTCAGGTCCGGTCGCGCGGACCAGGAAGCCGCTCGTCTCGACCGCGGTGATCCGCGCGTCGTCGGGCCGCGAGCCGGCGCGCGCGCCGACGATGTCGCGCAGGGAGTCCGCGTGGTCGTCGTTCATGTGAGCGATCACGCGGGCGGCGCCCTCGCGCCAGCCGCGGCTTAGCGGGTCACACAGGATGGCGTCGGGCGGCAGCCAGCGGATCGCGCCGAAGCCGCCGATCGCGCGCACCCGGACCGGTGCGAGCTGCCAGAACGCGAAGTCGTGCGCGCTGCCGTAGCCCGGCGCGTCCGGCACGCGCGCGGCGTAGCGCGCGTGGAGCTCCTCGAGCTCGGCGCCGCTCGCCTCGATCCGCTCCGCGCGCGCGACCACCGTCACCCGCCAGGTCGCCTGCGCGTCCTCGCCGGCCTCGGCGCGCGGATCGCGCACGAACAGGGAGCAGCGCGGGTCGCGCGCGAGGTTCCGCGTGTGCTGGGCGATCGCCGAGATCAGCACGAACGGCGTGCCGTCGCCGCGCAGCGCGTAGGGCGCGAGCGAGCCGAACGGGAAGCCGGCGATCTCGGGCTCGGCCGCCAGCGTACACAGAGTGGCGTTGGTCGCCTCGAGCAGCCAGACGCGGACGTCGCTCATCCGAGACCCAGCCGCAGGAGCTGGTCGTCGGGGACCTCCAGCTCGACGAGCGCGCTGCGGAGCAGCTCCTCGGCGCGCTTCTCCGCGCCCGACCCGGCCAGGTTCGCCGCCTCCGCAGGATCTTCGGCGAGGTCGTAGAGGTGGTTGCCGAGGAAGCCGCCCATCGCCCAGAAGGGCAGGCGGTCGCCGGCACCGAACGGCTGGCGGATCACCGGGACCTTCGAGCCGGGCATGCGGTCGAGCCGCGCGCGGTCGTCGGGCAGCGGCAGCCGCAGGTCGGGCGCGCGATGGATCGGCATCGTCGACCAGCGGTTCGAGAAGATCGAGAGGGGCGCATTCGGGCCGCTCGGCGCGCGCGCGTACTTGTTGCGCCCGTCGAGCACGTGGACCTCGCGGCCCCAGTAGCCCGAGAGCGCCCACTCGCGAACCGAGTCGGCCTCGCCGCGCAGGACCGGCCCGAGCGAGCGGCCGTGCGTGCGGTGGTTCGCGCGCACGTCGAACAGGTCGAGCAGGGTCGCGTGCACGTCGACGTTGGTGGTGAGCGCCGTGCGCGTGCCCGCCGCGACGCCCGGCCAGGCGACCAGCAAGGGGATGTGCCCCATCGGCTCGAACACCGGCAGCGCCGGCTTGCCGAACGCGTCGCGCTCGCCCAGGTAGTGGCCGTGGTCGGTGCAGACGATCACCGCCGTGGAGTCCCACAGGCCGCCGCGGTCGAGCGCGTCCAGGATCCCGCCGAACCAGCGGTCGATCATGGTGAGCTTGCCGCCGTAGCAGGCGCGGAGCTGCCGCACCTGGCGCTCCGTCAGCACTCCGCCCGCGACACCCGCCCGTGTATACGGCGGCCAGATCAGGTGCGGCCCTTCCCACTCCGGGTCGTACATCGATGCGTAGGGCTCGGGAGTGTCGAACGGCTCGTGCGGATCGAACTCGTCCACGAACAGCAGGAAGCGCTCGTGGTGGGGCGCGTCGCGCTCGAGCCAGCGCGCGGCCGCGCCGAGCGTGCGCGGGCCCGGGAAGTCGGCCTCGTCGCGGAAATAGCCGCGCGAGTCGTCGTAGGCCGTATGGCCGCGGCCGAACGACGGCGCGCCGACCCAGCTCGGGTCCGGGCGCGTGCGCCAGGGGTCGCTCTCGTGGCCGCGCTGGTAGTCCCACGCGCTGAAGTCGCAGTGGTAGTTCTCACCGCCCACCTCGAACAGGTGCGGGTGATCCGAGACCAGCATGCTCGTGACCCCGGCGCGGCGCAGCGCGACCGTGATCGGCTCCTCCCAGAGCTCGATCGATCCCCACGGCTTCCACAGGAAGTCCAGCGCTCCGCACAAGAGGTCGTGGCGCGCGGGCATGCAGGGCAGAGAACCGGCATAGTGGGTGTCGAAGCGCACGGCGCGCCGCGCGAAGCGATCGAGGTTCGGCGTCGCGAACTCGCGCGCTCCATAGGCGCCCACGAGATGCCGATTCAAGCTGTCGAGCAGCACCACCACCGCGTTGCGCGGCGTCAGAGGATTGGAAGCGTCCACGAGGCCCATTCTAGGACGCGGAACGGAGGAAGAGCGATGCGAAGGAACACCGCCATTCTCGGCCTGCTCGCGCTCGGGCTCGCCGCGCCGCTGGCGCGCGCCGACGTCTCGCCCGGCGACGTGGTCACGGCTGCGAACAAGGAGAAGGTCCACGGGCTCATCCCGGACGAGATCTACGCCTACGCGGTCGAGGGTTTCCCCGATCTCGAGATGAAGATCGTCGAGCACCAGGATTACCCGGTGAACCCGAAGTACGTCGAGGCCACCGTGAAGTTCGCCTGCCAGGCGCAGGTCGACGCCGACGGCAAGCTCACGAACTACACCGCGGGGCAGCCGTTCCCCTTCTCGGAGTGGGCGAAGGCGGCGACCGGCCACAAGTGCGACCTCACCCCGGACGACCCGCAGTTCGCACATAAGCTCGCCTGGAACGTGAACTACCGCTGGCAGGGCGGCTCGGGCTTCAACATCCCGCACTGGGGCTTCGCGAACATGCGCAACTACGGGCGCGAGACGTGGCGCATCTCGCAGGGCGAGTACCGCCGCACCTACTTCAGCGCACGCGCCGACCTGTTGCCCGAGACCACCGAGCTCGAGCCCGGCACCAACGTGGAGTGGGCCGAGTACTTCGACGTCAAGTCGCCCTTCGACCTGCGCGGCACGATGTTCCTCCTGTACCGCTACCGCGACGGCAAGGAGGACGACACCTGGGCGTACATCCCGGCGCTGCGCCGGGTGCGCCGCATCGCGGCGACACAGAAGAGCGACTCCCTGCTCGGCACCGAGTTCACGCTCGAGGACTTCTACATGTTCTCGGGCTACGTGTGGGACCACGCCTGGGAGTACAAGGGCGAGCAGACGCTGCTCGCCGTCTCGGACAGCTCGCGCAAGTGCTTCCCGCGCGTGTCGGGGAAGATCGCGCCGACCAACATGGTCGAGCTGCTCGGCGACGAGGAGTGGCACGCCTGCCGCTTCGATCCGTACGGCGCCATGCCGATGGTCGGCGAGTCGTGGCAGAAACGCGTCTCGTTCGAGCTCGACGACGTGCCCAAGCAGAAGGGCCACCCCTACAGCCGCAAGAAGATCTGGTACGACAAGGAGACCATGTCGCCCGGGCTGGCGGTCGCCTACGACCGCGCGGGCAAGCCGTTCAAGATCCTGTCGGGCACCGGCCGCTGGAGCGAGTCGACCGATCAGGCCGAGAACAAGGGCCGCGACGTGCTGCTCGGCACCTCCGTCATGATCGTGAACGTGCAGAGCAACGCCTCGAACCTGGGCCAGTTCGACGGCATGAACGCGATGGAGTTCGGCGTCGCGGAGAGCCGCAAGTACTACGACACGACCAAGCTCAAGACGGCGGGAAGGTGACGCGCACCGCGGTCGAGCGGTTGGCGTTCACCAGCATCTGAATCCACGCGTCGCGCCAGCCGTACTTCGCGCGCAGCGCGGCGCGGATCTCGGCCGACGCTTCGGGCACGATCTCGACGACGGCGTCGCGAGTCGCGCCGTCCAAGCGCAGGCGCAGGTGCGGATCGCGCGTCAGGTCCGCGAACCACGCGTTGGTCGGCGAGCCGGCCTCGAGCCAGAGCGCGCCGTCGCGCTCGACGGTCCAGACGTGGGTCGCGTGGGTGGTCCCGTCGGGAGCGCGCGTCTCGATCACCGCCACGCCGCTCATCTCCAGCGCGAGCCAGGTGATCGCCGCGAAGACGGCACACGCGGCCACCAGCGCGACCCCGATCCGCAACGCGATCCGCACGGCGCTCAGCGCTCGAAGCGGCGCCAGCTCTCGGGCGCCGCCTCGACGCCGCGCACGAGCAGCGACTGCGACGAGTGGCCGATCGAGCCGCGCGCATCGTACAGGCGCGCGAGCGCCGTCCCCGCGCCGTGCGAGGCGTAGCTCGTTCCGGCGTCGAGGCAGATCCACTCGCCCTCGGCCGCGCGGTGCAGGTTCAGGGTCGTGTCGGGATTGATCGCGACGAACGGCCGGAGTGCTCCGCCCTCGCGGCCGCGCTTCATCATCTGGCGCATCAGCGGCACCGAGTAGGTCATGTCCGAGACGTACGCGACCCGGACGAGCGGCGAGTTCTCCTCGCCGGCGACCAGCGGAACGCGGAGGCGCAGCCACGCGATCGGCTGCTCGAAGCCAGGCACCGGCCGCATCTCGAGCGCGTGCTGCAGCGGATTCTCGGGCACGTCCGCGCGTGGCTCGCTCCAGGGGAAGCGCATCGCCGTCGTCGGAAGGGGCGGTGCGACCGACGCGCCGGCGAGCTCCGCCGGCACGTCGATCTCGGCGGTCCGGAAGCGAAGTGCGCTCGCGCGCGCGAAGACCTCGTCGCCCGCCACGAGCTCCGCCTCGAGCACCTCCACCGCGCTGCCGCGCCGCACGACCCGCGCCTCGGTGCGCACGGCGGACATCGGCGCGGCGCGCATCAGGTCGATGGTGAGGCGGGTGACCTGCGCGGGCCGGTCCGCGGGCACGCGTTCGATCGCGCGGGCGAGCAGCGCCAGCATCGGGCTGCCGTGCTGCGTGTTCGGATACCACGGCCCGCGCGCGAGCTCGGTCGGCACGAACGCGTCGCCGGCGGGCGCGAAGATCGAGTCGGCGGGAGCGCTCACGGTGTGAAGGTCGGCGCTACTTCGCGGGAGCGGCGGGAGCTTCACCCGCGCTCCAGACGTCGCCCTTCACGTCGATTGCGCCGTAGCTGACCACCAGGAGCGACCACCACGACTCGTCGATCTTCGTGTCGGTGAGGTAGTCGCCGTTGTACTTCTCGAGCAGATTGTTGATCCCCTTGTCGATCGAGGGCGCGCCGCCGAGCGGCAGGATGGTGATCCAGAGCCGGCCGTCGCTCGCGCTCGCCTGCGTCGCGGACCGGTGGTGCGGCTGCCCGAAGCTGGCGGTCTTGGTGGTCACGACGTTGAGGTTCGCGATGGTCGACGAGCAACCCGCGGCGAAGAAGAGGCCGCTCAGCCCGAGCCCGAACGCGAACGATCTCATGACACCACTCCTCCAGCGTAGTGCTCCGCATTGTACAGCTCGACGAGATCGCATGTGGGCGGATCGGATATGCTTCGGCCATGGAAATCCGAACCAGCCAGGCCAACGTCAAGACCCCCGACGGCGCCATGCCGGTCTACATCGCCGAGCCCACCGCAGCGGGGAAACACCCCGCGGTGGTCGTGGTGATGGAGGCGTTCGGGCTGAACCACAACATCGAAGAGATCGCGCGGCGAATCGCGGGCGAGGGCTACGTCGCGGTCGCGCCCGACGTCTACTACCGCTGGCCCGACAACAAGGCCGGCTACGACGAGCTGCCCAAGGCGATCGGGCTGATGCAGAAGCTCGACGACGCGAAGGTCGTCTCGGACATCCGCGCGACGCTCGACTTCCTCGGCCAGAAGCCGAACGTGAACGCCGCGAAGATCGGCATCACCGGCTTCTGCATGGGCGGGCGCATCTCGTTCCTGGCCGCGGCGGAGCTCGCGGATCGGATCGCGGCGTCCGCGCCGTTCTACGGCGGTGGCATCGCGGGGCTCCTGCCGAAGGCCGACAAGATCAAGGCGCCGCTGCATCTGTTCTTCGGCGAGAAGGACGCCTTCATCCCGCAGGACCAGGTGAAGGCGATCGACGCGAAGCTGCGCGAGCTGAAGAAGAGCTACAAGCTCGACAACTACGCCGGCGCGGATCACGGCTTCTTCTGCAACGAGCGGGCGTCGTACAACGAGAAGGCCGCAGGCGACGCCTGGACCAAGCTCAAGGCGTTCTTCCGCGCGAACCTCGGCTGACCGACTAGCGGGTCGGAGGCGCCGGCGCCGCGAGCATCTCGCGCAGGTGGCGCGCGGTTCCGACCGGGTCCGTCCAGGCCGCGCGAACGAGCTCGGCGGGCACGTCGAGCTGGCGCGGAGCGCGGTCCTTCAGCAGCTCGGGACGGATCGCCACGACGGCGGTAGCGAGGTCCCCGAACGCGTTGTCGGCGCCCGCGGCCGCGAGCAGCTTCGAGAGGAATCCGTCGCCCGCCACGACTTTGAGCGGCTTGCGCTGGAGCACCAGTGCGACCTTCGGCCGCACCGCGTCCGCGGCGTTCGCCGCCGCGAGCTTCGCGAGCTCGTCGTTCACGCGCTCGACCAGGTCGTCGCCGGCGTCCGCGTCGCCGAGCAGCTCGGCCAGCTCGCGGTAGGTCGCGAACACCTCGTCCGCCGACTGGGGCGAGAACACGCGCACGCTCACGTTGCGCGAGGCGAACGCGGCGCGCACGTCGGCCGACTCCGGCTCGCCGTCCGAGAGCGCGAGCTGCGCCCCGCTCGCGAACGCGCGCCCGAGCGCGTCGGGGGCACGCGGGTCGACCGGAGTCACGGCGTCGGACAGGCCGAGCGCGGCGACCACCTGGGTGATCCCGGGCGAGAGCGACACCGCGCGCTGCCGCGGCGCACCGCTGCACGCGAGCAATCCACACACCACCAGGACCGCAATCGACCTCGTCAAACGGACCGGAGCTTATCTCGGATACACTGGCGCGGCGATGCTGGGAAAGACCCTCCGCACCGACCTCGACAAGGGCGTCTTCGCGATCACGCTCACGCGCGCGGAGCGGTACAACACCATTACCCCCCAGCTCCGCGACGAGCTCGCCGCCGCCATCGACGAAGGCGACGCCGCGCCCGAAGCCCACGTGATCCTCCTCCGCGCGGAAGGCCGCGCCTTCTGCGCCGGCTACGAGCTCGAGCAATCCACCGCGAACCAGGCGACCGAGTCGAGGGGTGAGGCGCCAGACCGGCGCCGTCCACGAGTCTGGGACTCCGTGGCCGACTACCGGATGATGTCCCGCTACGTCGCCACCTACATGAAGCTCTGGTACGCGGCCAAGCCGACCATCGCCGCGGTGCAGGGCTGGTGCGTGGGCGGCGGCACGGACCTCGTCCTCTGCGCCGACATCATCGTCGCCGGCGAAGGCGCTCGCTTCGGCTACCCGCCTTCCCGCGTCTGGGGCACGCCGACCACCGCCATGTGGGTCTACCGGATGGGGCTCGAGCGGGCCAAGCGGTACATGCTGACGGGCGACGAGATCCCCGCCGTGAAGGCCGCCGAGATCGGGCTGATCCTCGAATGTGTCGCCGACGCGGACCTCGACCGCCACGCGCGCGCGCTCGCCGAGCGCATGGCGCAGGTGCCGACCACCCAACTCGTCATGTTGAAGCTGCTCTGCAACCAGACCGCCGAGAACATGGGCCTCGGCTCGAGCCGGGCGCTCGGCACCTTGTTCGACGGCATCGCCCGCCACACGCAGGAAGGCCTCGACTTCGTGGCGCGCGCGCGCGACGTCGGCTTCCGCCAGGCGGTGCGCGAGCGCGACGACCCGTTCGGAGACTACGGCAGCCGCAAGAAGGGCTGACTTGCCCCGAGCCGCCGGGTCCTGCACGGTGTGGGAATGCTGTCCGTCTGCCGCGGGTTCCCGGTGCTCCTGGTGTGCCTCCTGTTCGCCCAACAGGCTCGTTCTGGCGAGGACGCGATCCCGCAGAGCGACGGCCTCAGCGGGCGCGACATCTACCAGCGCGTGCTCGACAACAAGCTCGACACCTCGTACATCGAGCACCGCATGATCTCGACCGACCCGGGCGGCAGCGAGCAGACGCTGACCTTCTGGTCGCGCTTCAAGGACCTGCGCAGCCCCGAGAAGGCGCCCGACGGCGCGGTGATCTCGAAGACGGTGCTGAAGTTCACGTCGCCCTACGACAAGCGCGACACCGCCTACCTGTTCATCGAGAAGAAGGGCGGCGCGGACGACGGCTACCACTACTCGCGCGCGCGCACCCGCGTCTCGCGCATCAGCCCCGCCAAGGAGTCGATCTTCGGCAGCGACTTCAGCCTCGACGACCTGGCCGTCGTCCGCCACATCGACGAGGCCACCTACGAGCGGCTGCCCGACGAGGTGGTCCAGGGCAAGCCGGTCTGGGTCGTCGACGTGCACCACAAGCCCGAGAGCAAGCCCGCCTACGCGCGCAGCATGCTCTACGTCGACAAGGACCGGAACGTCCCGCTGCGCACGCGGCACTGGGACGAGGCCGGCGTCGAGGTGAAGGAGCTCGACATCCCGAGCGAGAAGATCCGGCAGTTCGCGGGCGTCTGGATCCCGATGGAAGCCACCATGCACGACCTGTCCGAGAAGACGCAGTCCGTGCTGTACGTGGACAGGCTGATCGAGAACCCGCCGCTCGCCGACACGTTGTTCGCCCCGATGCAGCTCCCCCGCCTGGACGCGGAGACCCCGGCGCACGACGGGGGCTAGCCCTCGAGGCGGAGCCCGAGACCGAGCAGCCGCTGGCGGAGCGCGGCCGGGCCGGTGAAGTCGATCCCGCGCAGTCCCGCTGCGCGCGCACCGGCGACGTAGGCGAGGTCGTCATCGACGACCACGGCGCGCGCGGGGTCCACGCCGTAGCGGCGCGCCAGGCGCCAGAACACCTCGCGCTGCGGCTTGGCGGCCCCGAACTGGAACGAGGCATGCGCGCGGCTGCCGAAGATGCGGAACACGTCGGGCAGGATCTCCGACAGCGATTCGTACAGGAGCGGGCCGTTGTTGGTCAGCATCGCGATCCCGCAGTGGCTCTGCGCGGCCTCGGCGATCCGCAGCGTCTCGGGCCGGAGCGTCATCGCCTCGCGCCGAGCGCGCACCCACTGGGCGCGGGTCAGCTGGCACTTCGTGCGCCAGTTCCACTCGGCCAGGTACTCGTCGCCGGTTGCGAAGCTGCCTCTCTCGGCGCCGGTCTCGAAGTCGGAGTCCCAGATCTTCGCCTGCAGGAAGGCGGGAGTGCGGCCGGTCATCTCGGCCAGGAGCTCGAGCCGGCGAGCGCGGTCCAGGTCCGCCAGCACTCCGTCCAGGTCGAAGACGACGAGCTCGATCACGCGCGAGCCCGGACCAGGAGCGCCGGCAGCATCACCAGATCGGCGGCCAGGCAGATCACCATGGTGAGCGCCGACAGCCAGCCGAACTCGCGGATGGTGGCGAAGCCCGAGACGGTGATGGTGAGGAACCCGGCGATCAACATGAGCGACGATATCACCATTGGCCGGCCGACCTCGCGCATGGTGACGAGCACGGCGTGCTCCGGCGTCGCGCCGCCGTCGCGCAGCCGCCGGTACGACACCAGCGAGTGGATGGTGTCGTCGACGGCCACGCCGAGCACGCTGCAGCCGATCATGCTCGTGGGCAGCGAGAGGGGGGCGATGCCCGCGCCGAGCAGCCCGAAGAACAGGATCACCGGCGTCACGTTCGGGATCATCACCAGCACCGCGAAGCGGAACGAGCGGAACACGGCGTAGACGAGGCCGAAGATCGTCGCGCTCGCGAGCACGATGCTCGAGATCTGGTTGCCGGCGAGCGCGTCGGCGCTGCGGTTCAGCACCACCGCGTTGCCGGTGACCTCGACGTCGAGCCCGGGCTCGAGCCCCAGCCGCGCCACCTCCTCCTCGATCCGCGCGACCAGCCCGCGGATCGCGCGCGAGCCGAGCTCGGCGGTCCGCACGATCACGTTGGCCGCACTGTGGTTCGAGTTCGCGAAGCGGCGGAAGTCGCCGCGCGGCGCCATGAAGACGAGGTCCGCGACCTCCTCGCGCGAGTCGGGGATGCGCTCCTGGCCTGGATCGCCGCGCTCGAGCGCGCGGTTGAGCTGCTTCAGCACGTCGACCATCGAGAGCGTCGCCGAGACCCCCGGGACCCGCTCGAGCGCGCGCTGCAGCTTCTCCATCTGGCGCAGGTTCCCGGGCTCGCGGAAGGTGCCCTCGTCGCGGCCGCGCAGCTCGACGTAGAGCGGCACCGGGCCGACCAGGCGCTCGTTCACGGTGGCGAAGTCGCGCCGCACGTCCGAGCGCGCGTCGAAGAAGGTCAGGTAGTCGGTGTCGACCACGATCAGGGGCAGGGCGGCGAACGAGACCGCGGTTGCGAGCGCCCAGCTCCCGAGCGCCCAGTTCGAGTGGCGCCCGCACGCGTCCGCCAGCCACACCAGCGCGTCGTCGAGCCGCTTGAGGAACACTTCGCCGAGCTGGGTGCGGCTCTGCCGCTCGGCGTGGTGCGGCAGCAGCGAGAGCGTGGCCGGAATCCCGGCCAGCGAGATGATCGTCAGCATCGACGTGCCGAAGAACGCGAACAGACCGAGCTGCTCGACGCCGGGGATCCCGCCGGGAATCAGCGCCGCGAAGCCGACCGTGGTGGTGACGCCGGAGAGGAACTCGGGCAGGAACACGTGCCGCAGTGTCGCGAGCGCCGCCTCGGGCGCGGTCTCGATCTCCGCGCTCTCGATCTCCCAGCGCTCGAGGATGTGCACGCCGTAGAGGCCGCCCAGCGAGATCAGGATCGGCGCGAGCACCAGCGTGATCAGGTTGATCGACGTCCCCGTCCAGGCGAGCAGCCCGAACGTCCAGAGCACCGAGATCAGGCAGGTGAGGAGCGGCAGCAGCACCCCGCGGACGGAGCCGGTCGTGAGGAACACGACCACCGCGGCGACCACCACCGCCAGCGGGATCAGCCGCAGCAGGTCGCGCGCCATGATCGCGGCGGTCCGCGCCTTCACGTGCGGGCGGCCCGCGAAGTGGAACGAGCGGGTCGGCGTGGCCTCGGCCTCGGCGATCGCGCGGATCTGGTCGTCGAGCCCGCGGTCGACGAACTCGCGGTCGCTGATCTCCTGGAACGAGATGTTGATCGCCGCGGCCGAGCCGTCGCGCGACACCACGAGCTTGGGATAGATCGGGTCCGCGAGCGCGCGCGCGCGCAGATCCGCGAGCGCCGCCGGGTCGCGCGGGACCTCGTCGATGAAGCGCGCCACGTCGATCCAGTCCTGGGCCGGGTCGAAGCGGTAGGAGAGGATGTCCACCAGGCTCTCCGCGCGCCGCACGCCGGGCAAATGCAGCACGCCGTGGCTGATGCGGCGCAGCGCCTCGAGGTTGTCCGGCGTGAAGACGTCGTCCGTGACCATGGCGATCACGAACACGTCGTCGTTGCCGAAGGCCTGGGTCGCGAGCCGGTACACCTCGCGCGCCGGATCGCCGCGCACCATGAGCGGGTCCTCGGACGCGTCGAGGCGGACGCGCACCTCGCCGCTGCGCCAGTCGACGAGCGCGAACGCGGCCACGAGCGACACGAGCCCGAGCGCCGCGAGCACGATCCAGGCGTGCTGCACCACCCACTGCGGCCGACGCCAGATCACGACCAGCGCCGCGTACGCGAGCACGACGAAGACGGCGACGAGCCAGGGCGGCGACAGCGGAGCAGCGAGATCCATGCGGCGCGCGTACGCTAGCAGACTCGACGACGAAGGGAGCGCCATGACCACCGTTCGCTACGAGACCGACGGCCCGCTCGCGATCGTGACCATCGACCGACCCCAGGTGCGCAACTGCGTCGACGGGCCGACCGCGGCCGAGCTCGCCGCCGCGTTCCGGCGCTTCGACGCGGACCCCGAGCGCGCGGTCGCGATCCTGACGGGCGCCGACGGCTGCTTCTGCGCGGGCGCCGACCTGAAGGGCGTATCCGAGAGCCGCGGCAACCAGGTGACACTGGACGGCGACGGCCCGATGGGCCCCTCGCGCATGCTCCTGTCGAAGCCGGTGATCGCGGCGGTCGAAGGCTACGCGGTCGCGGGCGGGCTCGAGCTCGCGCTCTGGTGCGACCTGCGCGTGGCCGCCGAGGACGCGGTCTTCGGCGTGTTCTGCCGCCGCTGGGGCGTGCCGCTGATCGACGGCGGCACCATCCGACTCACCCGCCAGATCGGCCACTCGCACGCGCTCGACCTGATCCTCACCGGCCGCGGCGTGTCGGGCGACGAGGCGCGCATGATGGGCCTCGCGAACCGGATCGTGCCGAAGGGCCGGGCGCTCGACGAGGCGATGACAGCTCGCGCGCGAGCTCGCCGCCTTCCCGCAGCGCTGCCTGCGCAGCGACCGCCTGTCTTCCTACCGTCAGTGGGAGCTCGACCTCGGCCGACGCGCTCCGCCTCGAGACCGAGCTCGGCCTCGACGTGATCCGCTCGGGCGAGACCCGCGAAGGCGCGACCCGCTTCGCGAAGGGCGCCGGCAGGCACGGGTCGTTCGGAGATTAGCTCGCCCTAAGCGCGGGCAGCCTGATTCCATGACCTGACGGCGCTGTGCCAGACTGGAGCCGGTGCGTTTCCGGTTTGGCGATTGCGTCGTCGATCGCGAGGGAAGATCCCTGACCCGGGCGGGCAAGCTCGTCCCGCTGCAGCCGCTGGTGCTGGACTTCATTCTGCTCCTGCTGCAGCACCGCTCGCGCGTGGTGGCCGAGGACGTGCTGCGGCGCGAGCTCTGGCACGGCGCCCACGTGACCGATGCCGCGCTGCGGCGCCTGACCAAGGAAGCCCGCAAGGCGATCGGCGACGACGGCGCGCGGCAGGAGCGCCTCAAGACCGTGCACAGCCGCGGTCTCTTGTTCGCCGGAGAGGTCGCGGTCGAGGACGGCTGGAACACGGGCCTCGTCGGCCGCCGCGACGCGATCGCGGTCATCGACCGCATGCTCGAGTCGGTCGCAGGCGGGCTCGGGGCCGTGAGCCTGGTCCACGGGCCCGCGGGAATCGGCAAGACTCGCGTCCTGCTCGAGTGCGGCGCGCGCGCAGAGGCGCTCGGCTTCGAGGTGTTCCGCGCCACCGGCTCCGCGAACCTGCAGCCGTTCCACCTGTGGCTCGACGTCGCCGGCGGCGCGGTCGCCGAGGCGCTGCGCGGCGACGCGCGCGGCGACAGCGACGACTCGGCGGAGCGCCGCCAGTCGCGCTTTCGCGCCGTCGGCCAGGTGCTCGCGCGCGCCGCTCGGGCGCGCCCCCAGGCGCTCGTCTTCGACGAGCTGCAGTTCGCCGACTCCGATTCGCTCGCGCTGCTCCACTTCGTCGCCCCCGCGCTGCGCGCGCAGCGGGTGTGGATCGCGGGCGCCTACCGCTCCAGCAGCGGAGCGCTCGCCGAGCCGCGCCTGCGCGAACTCGCAGCGCTCGCCGGCGACTCGGCGTCGCGACTCACCGCGCTGCGCGGGCTCGACGTCGCGGAGCTGCGCGCGCTGGTGGAGAACGATCTCGGTCTGCCGCTCAGCGATCGGAACTCCGAGCTCCTCGCAGCGCGCACCGAGGGAAATCCGTTCTTCGCGCTCGAGATCGCGCGCTCGCTCCACGCGGACGGCCATTCGCTCGCGGTGGATCTCCCTTCACGCGTCACCGAGCGGCTGGCGGAGCGGGTCGAGGCGCTGGTCGAGCGGAGGGCGGTCGCGCTGTCCGAGGCCGCTCGGAAGCTGCTGCGGACCGCCGCGCTCCTGGGAATGGAGTTCGAGCCGGCGGTGGTGCGCGAGGCCGAGGGCTGTGCGGCGCCAGTCCTGGCGCGCGCGCTCGACGGGGCCACGCGCGCCGGCCTGCTCGACCCCGCGCGCGGAGCGCGGCGCCGTTTCGCCCATCCGCTGATCGCCGAGGCCCTGCTCGCCGAGCTCGGGGCGAATTCGCCGGAGCGCGCCGCGGCTCACCTGCGGATCGGCGAGGCGCTGGACCGCCTCGGCCATCCGGATCCGTTCACGGTGGCGCGCCACTTCCTCGCCGCGCGGCCGCGCGCGGATGCCGCGCGCGTGCTGCCCTTCGCCCGCGCGGCGGCCGATGAGGCGATCCGCCGAGTCGCCATCGAAGACGCGGACTTCTGGCATCGGCAGACGCTCGAGCTCGCCGAAGAGGCCGGCGTCGAGCCGGCCGAGCTCGGCCGCATCCTCGTCGCTCTCGGGGGCGTCGTCGTCGCGACGAGGGGAACCGACTCGGCGCGACCGTTCTTCCGGCGGGCCGCGCAGATCGCTCTACAGTCGGGCGACCGCGAGATGCTCGCGCGGGCGGCACTCGGTTTCGCACACTGGCCCTTCGCGCTGCAGACGCTTCCCGAGATCG
Source organism: uncultured delta proteobacterium (assembly GCA_963707945.1). GTDB lineage: Bacteria > Myxococcota_A > UBA9160 > SZUA-336 > SZUA-336 > VGRW01. The sequence goes on along the minus strand of CAVPRM010000002.1, from coordinate 1,164,269 downwards.
TGGAGCTGCTCGAAGCTGCTCGCCGCACACCGTCCGCCGACGCGGGGGTGCGCGCGCGGGTGTCGACCCGGCTGGCCGCCGAGCTCGCCGGTTCGCGCCGGGCGCGGGCAGCCGAGGCGGACGATCTACTCCGCGAGGGGGTCGCGCTTGCGCGCTCGCAAGGCGATCCGCGCACGCTCGCGCGCGTGCTCCAGGACCAGAGCGCGATCCAGTCGCCGGCCGACGAGCCGCGCGCCGCGCTCGAGCTCGCGCAAGAGACCGCGCGCTGCGCCCGCGACGGCGGCGAGCTGGGCATCGAGCTCCGCGCCCTCTGCGCGAGCGTGAGCGGCCACCTCCAACTCGGCGATCGCGCCGGCGCCGAAGCCGCCTACCGCGAATTCCGCAGCCACGCCGAGCAGGGAGGTATCGGCTACGCGACCGCGTCGCTGCGCGGCATCGAGGCGATGTTCCACCTGCTCGACGGGCGCTTCGCCGAAGCGCGCACCGCGATCGACGAGAGCGAGCGCGCCGCACGCGCGATCGGCAGCGGCGGGCTCGTCGCGCAGACGACCGGCCAGCGCTTCTGGCTGGCCGTCGAGGAGGGCCGCGTCGCGGACGCCCGGCCGCTGCTGGTCGCGGTGCTCGATCGCTACCCAGACATCCAGCAGCCGCTCGCCGCACTCGCGCTCGCGGACGCGGTGCGGGGCGATGTCGAGGCGGCGCGCGCGGCGCTCGCGAAGCTGGTCCCGCGGCTCCCCGAGCACCCCCTCAACTGGGCGCGCCTGCCCACCCTGGTGTTCGCGGCCGAGGCCGCCTATCGGGCGGAGGCGCGCGCCGCAGCGCTCGCGATCGAGCGGGAGCTGGCGCCCTACGCGGCGATCTCGGCGGTCGCGGCGACCGGCGCGCTGTACCACGGCTCGGTCGCCCACGCGCTGGGGCTGCTTGCCGCGGCGAGCGGACGCCAGCGAGAGGCGATCGGGCTCTTCGAGCGAGGCCTCGCGGTCCACCAGGCGATGCGCAGCCCGCCCTGGATCGAACGCAGCCAGCGAGCGATCGGCGAGGCCAAGTCGCGGCGCGGGCTCCGCGCGGTCTGAACGCCGCGGACCTGGACATCACGAAATGATCACGCCGGGCGAGCGGCGCATCGGGAACTCTGTGGTTGAGCACAGGGAGTACCGACATGAATCACTCGCTGAAGTTTGCGCTGGCGTTCGCGGCGCTCCTCGCCCTGACCTCCACCGCGCTGGCCGATGGTCCCGCGGAGAAGCTCCCGCCCGGAGTCACTCCGGGCTGGCTGGACGCGGCGAAGAGGTCGATCGCCGCCAGCGAGTACCGCTTCGCGCCCGTGGGCGAGGGCGCGTTCGCGGCTCCCAACCGCGCCGGCGACTTGCGCGCGCGGGTCGCGGGGCGCGGAGTCGAGGTCGAGTCGCGAACCAGCGGCGCCGCGGCGTTCCGGCTCGAGCTCGGGCTCGTGAGGGCGGGCCGCGATGGCGCGCTCGCCGACGTGACCGCGGGGGTCGCCGAGCTGAGCGGCGACCGCGTCGAGATCCGCCGGCCGGGTACGGACATCGTCGAGTGGTTCGCCAACGACGAGCGCGGGGTCGAGCAGGGCTGGCAGATCCTCGCCGCTCCGGCCGGGACAGCGGACCCGAGCCACCCGCTCGTGCTCGAGCTCGGCGGCTTCGGCTCGCTGCGCCCGCTGCTGCGCCCGCAGGACGGCCGGGTTGTGTTCGTCGACGGAACGGGAACCGGCCGGCTGCTCTACGGCGCGCTGGCCGCGGTGGACGCCGCGGGCACCCGGCTGCCCGCCGACCTCGCCGTGCGCGACGGCCGCATTCAGGTCCGAGTCGCCGACGCGGGCGCGATCTTCCCGATCGCGATCGACCCGCTGATCCAGCCGGCCGGCTTCAGCTTCGAGCCCGACGTCGCGTTCGCGGCCCTCGGCAGCTCGGTTGCCACCGCCGGCGACGTGAACGGCGACGGCTACAGCGACGTGATCGTGGGGTCACCCGGTGAGAACTCGAACATCGGCAAGGCATACCTGTTCCTAGGCGGGCCGGGCGGTCTCGCGACGAGTCCGGCCTGGTCGGCGACAGGATCCTCCCCCCCGCTCGGCTTCGGCACGGCCGTCGCAACGGCGGGTGACGTGAACGGCGACGGGCTGGCCGACGTCGTGATCGGCGCGCCTGGGCACTTCGACCTACCCGGCCACGAGGTCTACCCGTCCGCGGTCGTCTACTACGGGTCCGGCAGTCCACCGTACCTGACGGCTCCGACCACCCTGCCATCGTCGCCCTGCCTCGGGGACTTCCAGCTGCTGTCGGCCTTCGGAGGGTCGGTCTCGACCGCCGGCGACGTCGACGGCGATGGCATCTACGACGTGATCATCGGGGCGCCAGGCGAGACTTACGGAAGCTCGACCACCCGCAATGGCGAGGTGTGCATCTTCCCCGGCCACTCCGGAACCGGTGTCTCGGCGAGCTCGTTCTATCGGATCCTGGCTCCCGACCCGAACCCCCTCCCGCCGCTGTCCGCGATACGTAGCTTCGGGGCGTCCGTCTCCACCGCCGGCGACGTGAACGGGGACGGCATCCACGACGTGCTGATCGGAGCGCCCTTTTCGGTGACGATCCCACAGTCGGGCAACGGTGCCGGTGCGGTGTTCCTCTACCGGGGCACCGCTGGCGCGGCCCCGACGCTCTCCTGGGTCCAGCCCGGCGACAACGCCAACGCCAACTTCGGCGCGTCGGTCGCGAACGCCGGCGATCTGAACGGCGACGGCTTCGCCGACGTCGTCGTCGGGGCGCCGCACAACAGCGCGTACCAGTCCAACGCCGGGGCCGTGTTCGTCTTCCACGGCGCCGACAGCGCCTCCGGCATCGCGGTCCCTGCGAACGACTGCGACCCTTCGAACGTCTTCACGACCATCCCTGCCCAGTACTGCGAGTTCGGTCCGTCGGCCGGCGCGCTCCTCGGCACCTCGGTCGCGACCGCGGGCGACCTGAACGCCGACGGCTACGCCGACGCCGCGATTGGCATCGCCGGGTTCCCGAGCACTCTCGGCGGCCTGAGCGCCGTCGAGATCGTCTACGGGCGCGGCGATGGCAGCTACGTCCTTGGCGACCCGGTGCTGTCGAGCGAAGCGATCATCTCCGTCGCCACCGCCGGCGACACCGATGGCAACGGTTTCAGCGAGCTGCTCATCGGCAAGCCGTCTTACAACAACGGCCACGCGAGTGAAGGGCTCGTGTCGCTCTACGCGGGCTCCGCCAATCCGCCGCCGACGAACACGCTCTGGAACACCGCGCTCGCAAACGGCCGCTCGGGCGACGCGATCGCCACCGCCGACGTGAACGGGGACGGGCGCGCGGACATCCTGATCGGCGCCCCCCAGTTCGACACTGGAGCAGCCGGTCAAGGCGCCGTCTTCGAGTGGGAGACGCCGGTCTCGGTGACGTCGGCGCCGGCGTCGCCCACCCATACTTTCTTCGGGCCCTCCGGGGGCGCGAACCTGGGGCAGTCCGTCGCCAACGCCGGCGACGTGAACAACGATGGCTTCGAGGACGTGCTGATCGGCGCGCCCGGCGCCGACCAGGTCACGCTGCGGCTCGGCAGCTCGGGCGGGCTTCCCGCCGCCGCCACCCAGGTCCTGCTCGGTAACCCCGGCACGCGCTTCGGCCAGTCCGTCAGCGGCGCGGGCGACGTGAACGGCGACGGCTTCGCCGACGTCGTGGTCGGCGCGCCTAACGACGAGACTTCGGGCGTGTTGGCGGACGAGGGTGTGGCCTCACTGTTCCTGGGCGAGGCGAGCGGGATCGGCGGCTCGCTGGCGTGGTTGACGCACTCCGGTGTCGCGGGAGCGCACCTGGGGGCCGTCGTCGCTGGCGCCGGCGACACGAACGGGGACGGGCGCAGCGACGTGCTCGTGTCGGCGCCCGACTACCCCGTGCCGATCGGGAGCGGATTCAACGTCGCCGTCGGCCTGGTCCAGCTGTTCCTCGGCGTCGGTAACGGCGGGCTCGCCCCCACCCCGGCCTGGGCGATCCAGGGCAGCGGCTCGCTCACCAATCGGACCGTCGAAGGCGGCGACCTGGGCCCGGCGGGCGACGTCGACGCGGATGGCCTCGCCGACTTCTGGGTCCAGGAGTTCGTGACCGGCCGCTTCGGGGCGCACAACATCCTCTTGCTGCGGGGCCAGCCGTCCGGCGTCGCGACGCTGGGTGGCGTGTTCACCGGGCTTACCGCCGCGGCGGGAGACCTGAACGGCGACGGGCGCACCGATCTCGTGGTCGGCGACTCGAGCGCGCTCAGCGTGAAGGCGTTTCTCGCTCCGTTCTCGTCGACCACCCCGTTCTGGACGCCCTCCGGTCCCGCGAGCAGCGAGTTCGGCGGCCGGCTCGCGACGGGCGACGTGAACGGCGACGGCATCTCGGACGTGCTGGTCGGCGCGCCGGGCTTCGACGGCCCGGCGACCGACAGCGGACGCGTGTCACTCTACTTGGGCAACGTCGGGGCGTACGACAACGGGCTCGCCCTGCTGCCAAAGCAAGTGGAGCTGCTGCCGCCCGGCTGCGTCAACGGATGCTCCCAACGGTTGATCCAGCCGGGCGGCCGCACGACCGGGTCGCCGGGCCAGATCGTCTACACCGCTCTGGGGCGCAACGCCGGCGGCTCGACGATCCTGCACTTCGAGTGGGAGGTCCGGCCTTTCGGCACGCCGCTCGACGGTGTCGCGACCGCGAGCAGCGGAAACGAGTTCTACCTGGTCGGCGCGTTCGGCGCGGCCGTCCCCGCAGGCACTCCCATCCTGGCGCTGCCATTGACGGGCCCGGGTCACGGGCACCTGCGCCTGCGCAGCCGGAATCCGTTCTTCCCGCGCTCGCGCTGGCTGACCCCGTCGGTGCTCGCGCCGAACCTGCTCCACCTGCGCGGCTACCCCGACGCCGACGGCGACACCGTCGCCGACGCGATCGACAACTGCCCGACGACGTACAACCTGGACCAGGCGGACGGCGACGCCGACCTGGTCGGCAACGCCTGCGACAGCTGCGTGAGCCGCTCCAACCCGCGGGTGGCGTCCGACCTGAACGCCTTCCTCGCGGCGAACCCCTGGGCGACGCTGACCGGCGGTCAGCGCGACGACGACCACGACGGCTACGGGAACAAGTGCGACGGGAAGTTCCCGGGCATCCCGGGGCTCTTCGTCAGCAACGGGGACCTCATCGAGTGGCGTGCCTCAAACACGAAGAACCGTACTGTGGACCAGTGCGGAACGGTGGGGACCCACCCGTGCGCGATCTATGATCTCGACGAGACGGGGCTCTTCATCTCGAACGGCGACCTGCTCCAGTGGCGACTCCTGAACACCAAGGCGCCGGGTCCGAAATGCCCGACCTGTCCGCTGACCTGCACGGCGGGAACGGCGGGCACCTGTGGGGCGATTCCGTGAAGTGACCCGGGTCCCGATTCTCGGGTTCGGCCAGGTGTGCCAAACTCGGGGCAGTGCGGTTTCGCTGGGGCGATTGCGTCGTCGATCGCGAGGGTCGCCCTCTGACCCGCGCAGGTGAGTGTCCCCGTCCAGCCGCTGGTGCTCGGCCTCCTGCTCGTGCTGCTGCAGCACCGCTCGCGCGTGGTGGCGGACGAGGTCTTGCGCCGCGAGGTCTGGCGCGGCGCGCACGTGACCGACGCGGCGCCGCGCCGGGTCACGAAGGAAGCGCGCCGCGCGATCGGCGACGACGGCCAACAGCAGGACCAGATCAAGACTGTGCGCGGGCGCGGCCTGGTGTTCGCCGCGGACGTCGCCGTGGAGGACGGCTGGGACACCCGCTTCGTCGGGCGGCGCGACCCCTCCAGGCGGAGCTCGCGCCGTTCGCCGAGCTCCACGCCGTCGGCCTCAACGCGAGCATGTATTTCGGGTCCGTCTCGCAGGCGCTCGGGTGGCTGACCGCGGCACGGGGGCGCTCGGACGAGGCGCTCGTGTGGTTCGACAAAGCGCTCGCGGCTCACGCCGCGTTGCGCAGCCCACCGTGGTGCGAGCGCAGTCAGCGCGCGATCGCGGAGGTAGGACCGGGTCGCCGCGCGGATAGCGGGTCGAGGCGCGCGGGCTGAGCGGCCGTCGGGTTCTCTCGTCCGTCCCGCGCGCGTCTTGGGTCCGGCCATGCGGTATGCTCGGGGTCCGGGGGCATTCGGAGGCTTCGCGTGGCAGTTCAGTTCCCGTCGCTCCAGTTCTTCCAGGCGCTCCAGCAGCGCACCGTCGACGACAAGGCGCGCTTCGAGAAGCTCGGCTACTGCGACACCACGTTCGGGGTGCGCATCGGCAGCGAGCTATACGGGATCGCCTTCGAGGTCTACGAGTGCCTGCGCGTGTGGCGGCCGGTGGACGCGAGCGGCCTCGACTTCGTGCTCGAGGGGCCGCCCGAGCTGTGGCGCGAGATGATCGCCGCCATCGTGCGCAACAAGGGCGCCGATGCCGCGCACTCGCTGAATACGCTCTCGCACGTGGGCGACCGCATGAAGCTCGTCTCGGAGGACGCGGAGGGGAACGACAAGTTCTACCGTTTCATGGCGAGCTTGCAGGAGTTCTTCGACCAGGCCCACCACCTCGAGGTCACGCTCTGATGTCCTACATCGCGCCCAAGGATTACGCGGCCGATCCGGAGATCGTCGCCAAGATCCTGCGCACGGTGTCGGGCGAGCTCGAGCTCGACTGGATGAAGCGGGTCGGCGAGCCTGCGGCGTTCCGCCCCAGCCAGCCGGCGCGCGGGCTGACCTTGGACGACATCAACCAGGGCGGCTACGGGCCGGACAAGCTGCCCGAGGTGATCCGCCACAACTTCTCGATGGCGCCGCGCGGGGCGCTCCTGCCGCCGGGCCTGCCGTCGCTGGGCTACCGGGTGAACCGCAAGAGCGACGTGTGGGCCGACGTCGCGCCGCAGCTCTTCGAAGAGGCGAAGTCGCGGCGCTGGGCGCCGGCGCGCGACGTGCCGTGGGCCGCGCTCGAGCCGCTGCCGCACGACAAGCAGCGCGAGCTCGCGCTGGGCCAGCTCGCGACGAGCCTGATCTCGATCGGGCTCGTGTCGTGCGATGTCGCCGCTTCGTGGGAGTGGCGCATGAACCAGGAGTTCCACGAGATCAAGTACCTCCTGTGCGCGCAGATGTTCGACGCGGCGCGCATCGCCGAGGCGTTCCGCAAGCGCGCGCTGTTCGGCGGCGGGTCGCTCGGAGTCGACAGCCGGCCGCTCGGCGAGCTCCTGAAGTCGATCTTCCTGTCCGACACCTACCCCGAAGCGTCGGCCGCGCTGAACCTGACGTTATTCTCGTTCGTCCAGGCGCTCGGGCGACACTGGGCGGCGACGGCCAGCAACGCCGCCGACAGCTACCTGGGCACGCAGCTCGCGCAGGACGCCACCCGCTTCGTCACCTACGGTGTGGACCACGCGCGCAGCCACCTGCACGCGCGCCCGCTCCAGGCCGAGGCGCTCGCCGACCACCTCGACCTGTGCGAGAACGCGCTGGTCGGTGCGCTCGCCGCGCCCGAGATGATCGAGCCCCTCGTGCTCGTCTCGGGCGGCTTCGCGCCGGTCGCGGCCTTCTACGCGCGCACGGCGGACGAGTACTTCCGCCGCTGCGCCGCTGCGGGTCTGGGCGACCGGCGCGATGCCAGCCCGCTCACTCCCTTCCTCCGCATGCTCGAAGGAGACGCCTCATGAGCTACTACGGGTCCGCGGACTACCGCTACAACGACGACCTCGTGCTGCGCATGCGCGACATCAAGAAGGGCAACCTCGACCTGGGCTGGCTCAAGGCCGGCACCGAGTTGCGAAAGTTCAACGCGGAGAACAAGAAGCGCGGCCTCACCTACATGGACCTGAACCAGGGCAGCTACGGCTACGACGACATGCCCGAGCTGCCGCGCGGTCCGCGCGGAGCACAGCCGCGCGGCGCGGCGTTCGTGATCGAGAACCAGGCCGACCTCGAGCCGGAGCTGAACCGCAAGACCGACGTGTGGGCGTACAAGGTCGCGTCGTTCACGGAAGAGGCGATGTCGCGCCAGTGGGACGCCACCACCGACGTGCCCTGGAACGACCTCGACAAGTACGAGCGCACGGACGAGATCGAGATCGCGTTCGCTCAGCTTTGTACCTTCTTTACCGAGGTCGAGCTGATCGCGACCGACCTGCCGGCGAAGTGGCTCTGGCGCATGAACAACCAGTTCAGCGAGGTGAAGCACTTCATCGCGACCCAGGCCATGGACGAGGCGCGCCACGCCGAGGTGTTCCGCAAGCGCGCGCTCGCGGGCGGCGTCGGCCTGATGGAGGCGCTGCCGCAGACCGAGCACTCGCTGAAGGCGATCCTCGACGGCGACACCTACAGCGAGGCGTCGGCGTTCATGCACCTGCTCGCCGAGGGCAACGTCCTCACGATGTTCCGCTTCAGCGAGTTCATCTCGCCCACGCCCGTCGACAAGCGGATCTTCCAGCTGGTCATGCAGGACGAGGCGCGCCACGTCTCGTACGGCATGCAGCACCTGAAGTGGATCATGGACCACGCGCCCGAGCAGAAGGAGCAGCTGCACCGCGCGCTCGACGAGGGCGAGAACGTCACGATCAACCAGTTCGACGCCGCGCTCACCGAGTGCATGATCGTGCTGGCCGGCAAGGGCACCAAGCCCGAGCAGATCGCCGAGGGCGTGAAGATCGTCGGCAACATGCAGGCGAAGCAGATCACCGAGTACTTCCACCGGCTCGAGCGCGCCGGCTTCGCCGACCGGATCCCGCGCTCGAAGTTCACGCCGATGATGGCGGACCTCGGGATCGGGCAGGGGGTCAAGGCGGCGCTCTGAAGCAACCGCTGCGCGGAGCCCTCGCGACCGCATCTCTCCTTGCGCTCGCCGCGCTCGCCTGTCAGGTCTACGTCGCGCGCTTCATGCTGCCGCGCGAGGGCATTCGCGCGGCGAGCTGCAGTGTCCGCATCGAGCGCCAGGTCGAGCTCACGACGGCGGACGGGGTCGTGCTGCGCGCGGACGTCTACCACCCGGAAGTGCCGGGACCCGTGCCCACCATTTTGGTGCGAATCCCGCTCACGTCGACTTTCCTGAACGACGTCCGCACCGATGCGGTCGGCCGCTTCTGGGCGAGCCGGGGCTACACCGTCGTGATTCAGGGCACGCGCGGCCGCCACCACTCCGAGGGCGCGTTCTATCCGCTGCGCGGCGAGCGGAGCGACGGGATCGACACGCTGCGCTGGCTCGCCCGCCAGCCGTGGTTCGACGGCCGGCTCGGCATGTGGGGCGCCTCCGCCTTCGGCCACACGCAGTGGGTGCTGGCGGATCAGTCCGATCCGGGACCGCAGGCGCTGATGATCCAGATCGCGAGCACGGACTTCTTCGGGATGTTCCACCCGGGCGGCGCGTTCTCGCTCGAGTCCGCGCTCTACTGGGCCGCGCGCAGTCACGGCGCGGAAGACGTGGTGTACCCGTCGCGCGAGGATCTGGAGCGCGGCTTTGCCGGCGTGCCGCTCATCGAGGCCGACGACCGCGCCGTCGGCGACGTCGACTTCTTCGACGACTGGGTCACGCACGCCGAGCGCGACGCCTACTGGCAGGAGATCGACGGAGAGGCGCGCGCCCGCAGCTCGCGCGCGCCGGTACTGCTGATGGCGGGTTGGTACGATCCCTTCCTGCCCGGGCAGCTGCGCGACTTCGAGACGCTCGCGCGCTCGCCCGACGCGCTGGTCTCGAGCGAGACGCGCCTGATCGTGGGACCGTGGACGCACGCCGACGCGGTTCGCTTCCCCGACGGCACGAGCGGGCCCGAGTACCGGCCCGCCAGCCTGGCGCCGAGCATCGCCTGGTTCGATCACGAGCTCCTCGGGCAGCCCTTGGACGCGTCGCTGCAGGCGCCCGTACGCATCTTCGTGTTGGGCGAGAACGTGTGGCGCGACGAGCGCGAATGGCCGCTCGCGCGGGCGCGCGACACCCAGCTCTTTCTGGCGAGCGGCGGACACGCCAACACGGCGCAGGGCGACGGGCGCCTGCTGGACGCTCTGCCGGAGGCTGCGGGCTCCGACCGCTTCACCTACGACCCGCAACATCCGGTTCCTTCGCGCGGCGGCGCCATGCTCGGCGAACGCGCGGGCATCGCTGCGCAGGCGGACGTCGAAGCGCGCGAAGACGTCCTGGTCTACTCGACCGGGCCGCTCTCCGCCGACGTCGAGGTCACCGGTCCGATCCGCGCCGTTCTCTGGGTCGCGACGAGCGCCCCGAACACCGACTTCACGGCCAAGCTCGTCGACGTCCACCCCGACGGCTCCGCCTACAACGTATCGGACGGGATCCTGCGGCAGGCGTATCCGAGCCGCGGTGCGGGACCCGAGCCGCCGCGCGAGATCGCGATCGAGCTCTGGCCGACCAGCATGCTGTTCCGCGCCGGACACCGGATCCGCCTCGAGGTCAGCAGCAGCAACTACCCGCGCTACGATCGGAACCCCAACACGGGGCGCGAGATCGCCGGCGAGCGCGCGTTCGCTCCGGCGCAGCAGGGGGTCGCGCACGGCGCGGGCTTCCCGTCGCGGATCATCCTTCCGGTGGTCCCGCGGCCCTGACGCGGCCCGGCCGACGAGCGGCTCAGCCCCCGGCCGCGTTCGGCCGATCCAGAGGAGCGATGCACTCCACGGACAACGCTTCGGGCGCTGGCCGGAGCCTCGCGCTGCGGCTTGCGGTTCTGGCCGGCGCGATCGGCCTCGGGCTCTGGCTGCAGCACGTGCTCGCGCTCCGCCTCGAGTCACTGGACGAGCTCGCGAAGACCGACGTGCTGCGCGCGCGGGCCGAGCTGGCCACGCTGATGCAGGTCATCGCCGTAGTCGTCTTCGGGCTCACCGCTGCGCTCGGGGTGAGCATCGTCGTCTCCTGCCGGCGCGCCGCCGCCGAGGAGCGCTTCCCGCCGCCGGGCGTATGGTCGTGGGGCACGCGGCGCGTGCTGTCGGGGCCCGCCGCGCGGCGGTTCGCGCACGTGGGCATCGGCCTGGGCGCGCTGCTCTTCGCGGCGTCCGCCGCGGGCGGCGGACTCCTCTGGTACATGGCGGCGATCGTGCGCGCGTGCCGCGCCGGCGTCTCCTAGTTCGCCTGCGCCTTCGTCGCGGCCTTGAGGGCGACCTTGTACGCCTTCATGCCGAGCTTCGCGGCCTTCTTCGCGGCCTTCAGCTGCTTCTTCGCAGCCTTCTTGTAGGCCTTCCTCGCCTTGGCGATCTGCTTTCTGGCCGCCTTCAAGTCGCCGTGGGTGCCGATGGCCGCACCTCCCCCCAGGTCGTGCGGAACGACGACGAGTGCTTCGGCCTCGGCGTGGTTTCCGCCGAGGTCGGTGACGGCGTACACGGCGGTGTACACGCGACCGTCGCCGGGGCCGGCGCGCTCGGCGCGCAGCGTGAAGTCGCGATCGTCGGTGCCGACGTCCGCGCCCTGGATGTCGGCGTCGGTGTTTCCGTCGCCGGTCCCGTCGTCGGGCTCGCTGCTGAAGATGTCGAGGAGCTCGACGTCTGGGTCCGCGTCGCACGCGTCGAATGCGAGCACGTCGACGTGCACCTCCTCCAGCTTGTGGTTGGGCGGCCAGAGCCGATCGGGATCGGGCGAGACGCGGATCATCGGCGACCCCGCGTCGCCGATCGTGACGAGCACGGCGTCTGTAGCCGAGGCCTCGTCTCCCGTGGCGGGGTCGGTGAACGTCACGGTGAGGGTGACCTCGGTCGCGCCCACGGGGAATACGCCGATCGGTGTCAGGACGGTCGGGTCCTGGAAGTCGACATCCGGAGCCGTCCACAGGTAGCTGAAGTCGGGGCCGATGCTCGAGCCGAGCCCGTCGAGAGCCACCGGCGTCCCGTTCTGTCCGACGCAGGCCATGCTGACGTCGGGCCCGGCGTCCGCCGCAGGAACTAGGGCCTCGCCCGCCGCGAAGTGCGCGAGCCCGAGGACCCCCATCAGAGACAAGACGGCGAAACGCATTGCCCACTCCATCTGCGACACTGTCCGAGTGACCATCATCGGCGAACGCCGGTGGCGTTGTCGATCCCTACTGGGCAAGGTTCGAGCCGATGAAGTGCAACAACGCGAAGCACGCTTGGATTCTGTTCTCGAATCTGGCGGCGGCGCTCTGCGCGTGCGCGACGGCATCCGGAGCGGACGCGCCGAAGTCCAGCTACACGGCGGACGAGAGCCGTGGACTGACCTACTGCGTCGGGCTCTCCGACACGGCTTTCGCCGTCGCGGAGCGGAAGCTGCGCGGAGCGACGGCGGGCGATCAGCGCGCGGACTACGCAGCGCGCCCGCGCTCGGAGGTGACGCTGCCGCTGATCGAGAAGGTCTACTCGGACGAGTTCAAGTCGTCGTGGGACTACACGCTGCGCTTCTTCCAGGAGTGCGGTGTGAACGTAGTCGAGATCCCCGCGGTCCGACTGGCCGGCGCCACCGAGTGCGCGCAGCAGGGCATGATCGCCTCGGTCGCACACAGCCAGAAAGCCGGTGGCGCGAAGAAGGACACGGTCTACACGTACTTCGCGAAGTTCCCGGAGTCGTCCACGCGCGCCGTGATCGACGCAGTGTACGCGCACACCCAGGACCGCCCGGCTGCAGAGCTGGACGCCTGGAACACGTGCATGGTTCCGCTCACACGCGGCGAGTGAGCCGGAGCGTGCGGATCTCGAAAGGCCGCAGCTCGGGCCGCGCAACCGAGGCCCGCTCGCCGAGATCGACCGGCTCCGAGGTCCAGGCGCCCGGCGCGCACCAGCGCAGCGCTGCCTCTCGCGGCTGACCCAGCGTCTCGTACAGGCGCACGATCGCGCTGCCGTCGGAGCGGGGCTCGATCGCCGAGACGACGACCCCCGGATCGTCGAGCTCGAGCAGGCGGGCGCCGTCGCGCAGGGGTGCGGTCTCCGTACCGCCGCCCGCGAATCCCAACGGGGGGTACGCAAATCGGTGTGCGTGCGCGATCGCGTCCCGGTCGCCGGCGCCGTGCCAGCGGAGCGAGAAGTCCGCGCGCTGCGGCCCGGGCGCCTGCGCGCCCGGGGTCTCGAACGGCGGGCCGGCGTGGCCCCGGCGCAGCGCGAGATCGCCGCGCGAGAGGAAGCCGACCGCCCGCAGCAAGGTGACCGCGAGCGAGCTGCGGCCGTCGGGCTCGTGAACCGCTTCGACCTCCGCGTTGCCCCGATTCGCCAGCGTGAGCGCGCCCTCGCCGTCGTCGATCGCGGCGAAGCTCCGCTGCGGGCACGCGCCGATCGGCAGCTCGGAAGCGCGTCCGGGCCCGAACGCGTCGGCAGCGGGCGCGATCGGGCGCTCGGCGACCTCGAAAGCCGATTCGACCCGGAAGCGCCGCGCGGCGAACGGCGCGCGCGCGTGGAGGCGCAGGCGGTGGTCGCGTGCGCGGTTGTCGAGCGCGACCCCGACGTCGATCCGGTCGAGCCCCGCCGCGAGGCGGACGCGCAGCTCGAGCGGAATCGCGACGGCTCGGCTCGAGCGCGCGCGCCGATCCGGCGCGAGCGACTCGGGCACGCGCATGCTCCCGGCGATCACGAGCGTGGCCGCGGCGTCGCCCGCGCGCTCGACCCGCACGCGCGCGCGCGCGAAGCCGTCGACGAGCGCGCCCCCGGCGACCGGGTCGAAGTTGTACTCGTCGCCGCGATCGCCCTCCGAGACGACGCGCAGCGCGTTCTCGACGACGGTGCCGTCCGCGCGCCGCGCGATCCGCACGCGGCCGTCGGGGCTCGCCTCGATCCGCCAGGTCGCGTTCGCGATCCAGGCTCCGCCGTCCGCCGCGCGCCCGCTCGAGACCGCGGCGTCGCCCGCCGCGCGTGCACGTCCGCCGTAGACGCGATAGCTGCGCAGCCCATGGCCGGGGAGCTCGTCGGCGAAGCGCACTCGCACGCGCGGCGGCCACCACGCTTCGACCTCGACCGTCTGCACGGCGGCATCCGCCAGCGCGCGCGCGAGCTCGAGCTTCAGCGCCTGCGGGTCGAGCTCGGCGCTCGCCGAGGCGCCCAGCCGCGCGCGCACGCACAGCCGCTCGCCGTCGCGCGACCAGCTCACCGCGTTCACGTGATAGCCGAGGAACTCGCGGCCGATCCCGGGCAGGATCGACTCGGCGAGACCGCGCGGGAAGCTGCCGCCCCACGAGCTCCCGGGGCCGAGGATCTCGACCTCCGCCGGAATCGCGCGGCCCGCGCCGTCGCGCACGTGCGCCGCGAGCGGACCGCGGTCGCGTCCGGCCGAGCCGGGCACGTCGAGCTCGAGCTCCGCGTCGACCAGCGCGGGGCCGCCCGCGTTCGGATTCCACACGGCGAGCGGATCGCCCGCACGCGCGCCGCGGCGCGGCGGCGCGGCGATCCGCACGGCGAGCTCGCGGGTCACGCGCTCGAGCGCGACGGCGGCGATCTCGGCGACCCGGTCGAAGCGCGTCTCCATCTGCGCGTGCACGGCGTCGACGGAGCAGCCGCAGATCGAGTCGTGCGGGTGGTTCTCTAGAGCGACCCGCCAGGCGAACTCGATCGTGCCCGGGTCGGCCGCGCCGCCGAGCGCCGCGAGCCAGGTCGAGAGCGGCTCGAGTGCGCGAACCAGCAGGCGGTCGTTGGCCGCATCGCGCTGCTTCTGCGCCGTGCGCACCGAGGCGCAGCCGGGCAGGAGCGGCGCGCGCAGCCCGGAGCGGAGCTCCCCGCGGTGGAGCGGCCGGTCGGCGCGCGCCTCGCGGCGCGCGCGCTGCAGGTAGGTCGCCAGGGTTCCGAGCTCGGCGCTGACCCCGTCGAGCTTGCCCACCGCCTGGGCGAGGGCGCGCGGCAGGCGCGGCTCCGGGGTCTGGTGGTCGCTGCCGTTCATGACGAGCAGGGTCGGGATCCTCGCGAACGGCGCGAGCCGCTCCATCTCGCGCGCGAGCCGCGCCGCCAGCGCGTCGGGATCCGCGGGCAGCAGCTGCCCGTTGAAGTAGCCGTTGGGCAGATAGCCCGTGAAGATCCGCGTCCCGTCAGGTGCCTCCCAATCGAACACCGTTTCCGCCACGTCGGCACCGACGCCGCGCCACAGCACCGCCGCGTCGAACCCGAAGCCCGCGAAGATCTGCGGCATCTGACCGACGTGGCCGAACTGATCCGGCACGTAACCGAGTCGCTGAGATCCGCCGAGCGCGTCGCCGCGCGCCAGCCCGAGCCGGAGGTTGCGCACGAGCGCCTCGCCGGAGACCAGCCACTCGTCGGGCAGCACGGTCCACGGCCCGAGCGCCAGCCGACCCGCGCGCACCAGCTCTTCGAGCCGCGCGCGAGCGTCGGGGCGCACGGCGAGATAGTCGTCGGCGACGATGGTCTGCCCGTCCAGCGAGAAGCAGCGGAAGTCCGGGTCGCGCTCGAGCAGATCGAGCAGGCCGTCCAGCAGCGCGACGAGCCTGGCGCGGAACTGCTCGTGCGTCCGGTACCACTCGCGGTCCCAGTGCGTGTGCGGAACGACGACCAAGTGAGTCATGTCGGCTCGCGCGCAGTATCGCACGGACGGACGCGTCGCTTCGCGCCACGGCCCGCGCGCAAGTGGGACCGGAATCCGCCGATGCGAAGGGAGGTCGCAGCGAAGGAGCGTGCGACGACTGCCAAGGATCCCAAGCTCAGAGTCTGGCCGCTCGCGCTCGGCGCGGTCGGATTCGTGTGCGGCGGATTCGGTCCGATCGTGCTCTCGCCCGATGCGGACCAGCGCGCGCTCTTCGGACTCCTCATCACCGGCCCGGGCGGCGCCGCGCTCGGCCTCGTCTCCGGGCTCGTCGCGCGCCGGCTTCCGCTCCAGCCCGGCGCGCGCTGGGAGCTGCTTGGCGCGAGCTGTCTAGTGTTGGCGCTCTCGGTCCTGTACGCAGCGATGCCGGAGCCGAGGCTGTGCGGCGAGATCATCGACGCCGAGATACGCGCCTGTACGCCGCCCGCGGCCGAGGCGCCGGTCGAGCAGATGCTCGCCAGTGATCCCGGCGTGGTCCTGCAGCTCCACATCCTGCGCAAGCGCGGGATCTACGAGAACCAGAAGCCGTGGAATCGCGGGAAGTTGCTCGCCCGCCCCTGGCAGCCCGGCGACGAGACCCGGCCGTACTTCGCGCGCTTCGCGGGAGGCTCCTGCGACGACTACACCGTGCTGAGTCGCCGGGTCTTCTACCCGACTCCCGAGCCGGGCCGCGCCCGGCCCTCCGACGCGCTGCCCGGAGCCTTGCAGCTCCAAGTGCTCCGGCCCGTCCCGGAAGAGTATCTGCGCTTCGCCGGGCCCTAAACGGCGCGGGGCGAAGCCCGCAAAAATCCGCTGCTGCAACGACGGGATGCACCGGTTGAAGCAACCGACCGTCCGGACGGTCTAGAGATTCGCCCACCTATTCGGCACTGTTCCGACACCGTCCCCGCGGCCCCGTCGGTGGCCGCAACCCGATCCGGAGAACCCCATCGCGATGCACGTCCTCGAGACCGCTCTGGAGAAGTTCCACGTCTCCTCCACGCTCTACTGCGCGTTGTGCACGAATCGCGCGCCGTGGGGAGTCGAGCTGCCCCAGACTCCCAGCGTCCAGTTTCACGCCCTGCGCTCCGGCACGGCGTGGATCGGGGTGAACGGCGGGGCGCGGATCGAGCTGGAGGCGGGCGACTTCGTCGTCATCCCGCACGGCGACGCGCACGAGGTCGCGGACGGACCGGAGACTCCGGCGGTCCCGGTGAAGTCGGAGCACGGGGTCAGCACCTGGATCGCCGAGTTCGGCGAGGACGGCGCGCAGAGCGAGATGATCTGCGCGGGCTTCGCGTTCTCCGGTGGATCGCATCCGCTGCTGTCGTTTCTGCCGCCGATGATTCACTTGCGCGCGGAACAGACTGCGTCACTCGAGCCGATTCTCGTGCTCGCCGAGCGCGAGATGCGTTCGGCCAGCCCGGCCACGGCGGCAGTGCTGGGGCGGCTCGCGGAGATCCTGATGATCGAGGCCGTGCGCACCTACATCGGAACTTTGCGCCCAGAGCAGAGTTGCTGGCTGCGCGCGCTGAACGACCCGCAGATCACGACGGTGCTGCAGGCGATCCACGAAAAGCCCGCCCACGCGTGGACGCTAGCGGGCCTCGCTGCGCGCGCGTCGATGTCGCGCACATCGCTGGCGACGCGCTTTCGCGAACTGCTCGGCACGTCGGTCCAGGCGTACATCGCGCGCGTTCGCATGGTGACTGCCGCGGCCATGATCGAGCACCCGCAGCGGCCGAAGCTGTCGCGCGTCGCGGCGGAAGTCGGTTACGGCTCCGAGGCCGCGTTCAGTCGCGCGTTCGTGCGCGAGATGGGCGTCTCGCCCACCAAGCTTCGCGCGCCACGATCAGGCCAAGCGCGCCACTGAACGCTCGGCATAGAGATCCGAACGCTGCGTAGTAGCGGCCTTCGCCCCAGCGTCCGATAACAGAGCACGCTCGAGCGATCTGCGCGCGGGGGGGACGAGTGAGGTGCGGGAGCCGCTGCACCTGCACCTCACTCGAAACCTCCCCGCGACCCATGGAGCCCGATGGACTTCTCGACCATCACCCAGCACGCCTTCTTCGCGGTGCCTCCGGGAGAGGTGTTCGCGATCTTCACCGACGCGGAGCTACACCGCGCAATGTCGGGTGGAGAGCGCGCCGAGATCGAGCCGCGCGTCGGCGGCCGCTTCGAGGTCTTCGACGGCGCGGTCAGCGCGACCTTCCGCGAGATCCTCACCGATCGACGGATCGTCCAGACCTGGCGCGAGCGCGACTGGCCCGCCGGGCATCACGCGCTGCTAGAGCTGCGCTTCGTCGCGGTGAACGCCGGACGCGGCACTCACGTGCAGATGTTGCTGACGGGCGTGCCTGAGACGCGGGCGGACGCGACCGCGAGCGGCTGGCGCGACTACTACTGGGTGCCGATCAGCGAGTACCTGCGCGACGCCAAGCTGCGGCCGGTGCGCCGCTTCGTGTACGAGTTCAAGAACCACGGAAATCTCGCGAGCGTGGACGAGGTTTTCGGCGAGAACTGCGCGCTCCACTTGCCCCTTGGCTCGGAGCTGGCCGATTGCACCGCGTCCGGGCGCGAGCTGCAGAAGGCGATCGGGCGGCTCGTCTTCGCGGCGTTCTCCGACGTGCACGTCGAGGTCGAGGACCAGATCGTCGAAGGCGATCGCGTGGTGCAGCGGCAGCGCGCGACCGGGATCCACTCCGGCGAGTTCCTCGGCGTCGCGGCCACCGGGCGCAAGGTCCACTGGACCGGCAACCACATCTACCGGATTGCGAACGGGCGGATCGCCGAGGCGTGGTCCGAGGTGAGCCTGCACGACCTGCTCGCGCAGCTGCGGGAGCCGGCGTAGTGGCGATCTACACCGTGCTGATCAAGTTCCGTCTCGCAGAGGCGAGCTCGGTCGCGAAGGCGCAGGCGGCGGTCGCCGAGCTCGTCGAGTGCGTCCGCACGCGCGAGCCCGAGATGCTGACGTACGTCGCCTACCAGGAGAACGACGACCCGCTTCGCTTCTACCACTACATGGAGTACCTCGACGAGCACGCGTACGAGCGCCACGCGACCAGCGCGCACCTGCGCCGCTTCGTGGCCGACATCAAGCCGCTGTGCAGCGAGGAACCCGACTGCATCCACCTGATCCAGCTCCGCCGCGCCGAACCGGCCTGAGCTCCCCGCCGTTCTGAAGCGCGGGCCCCGCGCTGCGATAATGCAGCGGGGAGGACGCTCATGGAGTTCGGCATCGCTCTGGCCACCACCACCGAGAGCTGGCGCTCGGTGAAACGCGCGGAGGCGCTCGGCTTCTCGCACGCCTGGTTCTACGACACGCAGCTGCTCAACCCCGACGTGTTCGTCGGCATGGCGCTCGCCGCTCGCGAGACCAAGCGGATCCGGCTGGGCACGGGGGTCCTGATTCCGTCGAACCGGATCGCGCCGGTCGCGGCGAACGGGCTCGCCACCTTGAACAAGCTGGCGCCCGGGCGGATCGACTTCGGCATCGGCACGGGCTTCACTGCGCGGCGCACGATGGGGCAGGGCGCCGTGCCGCTGGCCGAGATGGAGCGCTACATCGGCGTCGTGCAGGGGATGCTGCGCGGCGACACCGTCGAGTGCCGGCTCGACGACGGCCCGCACAAGGTGCGCTTCCTGAACCCGGACGC
Source organism: uncultured delta proteobacterium (assembly GCA_963707945.1). Lineage (GTDB taxonomy): Bacteria > Myxococcota_A > UBA9160 > SZUA-336 > SZUA-336 > VGRW01. Next base: position 1,145,147 of record CAVPRM010000002.1, on the reverse strand, counting down.
GGGCCTGATCAACATCGAGGACCCGATCCCGCTCCACCTCTCGGCGTTCGGGCCGAAGGCCCGCGCGCTCACCGCGAAGCTCGGCGCAGGCTGGCTGATGTTCGCGGGCGGCGTGGACGCCGCGATTGCGGCGCTGAAGGAGATGCAGGCGAGCTGGCGCGCCGCGGGCCGCAGCGAGCCGCTCGCGAGCACGCTCTTCACGCTGGGCTGTGTGCTGCGCAAGGGCGAGCGCGCCGACAGCAGGCGGGCGATCGCGCAGGGGGCGACCCTGGCCGCCGCCTTCTTCCACGACATGGTCGAGCGCGGGCAGCTCGGCGAGGTGATGGGCACCTTGCCGCCGTTCATCGCGCAGGTGGTCGAGGGCTATCGCAAGTTGTACGAGAGTTACACGCCCGCGGACGCACGCTACCTCACGCTCCACCGCGGCCACCTCATGTTCCTGCGCCCCGAGGAGCGCCCGCTCTACACCAAGGAGGTGGTCGAAGCCTTCTCCTTCACGGCGACCGCCGAGGTGCTGCGCGACCGGATCGCCGAGCTTCGCGACGCCGGCTACACGCAGTTCACGGTGCAGCTCGTGGAGGGGCACGAGGACGCGCTCGCGGATTGGGCCGCGGTGCTGAAGCCGCTCGGGCTCGGCGTGCCGAAGACGGGGCGCAAGCGGGCCAAGACGCCGGCAAAGCGCGCGAATCCAAAGAGGCGCCGCCGCTCGTAGCACGGGCGACATGAAGCTCGGCAAGGTTCTCGCCGCTGGACTGTTGTTTCTGGTCGTTCCAGAGCTCGCCCACGCGCACGCCGCGGAGGTCGGCGCCGCGAGCTGGCGCGAGGGCTTCGTCCATCCGCTCTTCGGCTGGGACCACCTGCTGGCGATGCTGGCGGTCGGGCTGTGGGCGGCGCAGCAGCGCGGCCGGGCCACCTGGCTGATCCCCGTCACGTTCGTCGCGGTGATGGCGGTCGGCGGCGTGGTCGGCGCCAGCGGCATCTCGCTCCCCGGTGTGGAGACGGCGATTCTGATCTCGGTCGCCGTCTTCGGGGTGCTCGTGGTGCACCGCGCGCAGTACCGCTCCTGGCTCTCGCTCGGGCTGGTCGGCTTCTTCGCGTTCTTCCACGGCTTCGCGCACGGCGCCGAGATGCCGGGCGCAGCGCACCTGCCGAGCTTCGGCGCGGGCTTCATGCTCGCGACGCTGCTCCTGCACGGAGTGGGGATCGCCACCGCGCGGGTCGCCGTGTTCGCGGCGGCATGCCTCGTCGCGACCTCGGCCGCTGCGGACGACCCGGCGCCGCAGGATCCCATGCGCCTGCCCGAGGTCGTGGTCGAGGGCCGCAGCGACAGCCTGGTCGGCGTGGCCGAGTCGGCCTCGCAGGGAACGGTGGGTGCGAAGCAGATCGAGGACCGGCCGCTGCTCAGACCCGGCGAGATCCTCGAGACCGTTCCCGGCTTGATCGTCACCCAGCACTCGGGGGACGGGAAGGCGAACCAGTACTTCCTGCGCGGCTTCAACCTGGACCACGGCACCGACTTCGCGACGAAGGTGAACGGCGTGCCCGTGAACCTGCCGACGCACGGCCACGGCCAGGGCTACACCGATCTGAACTTCATGATCCCCGAGCTCGTGCGCACCGCGAGCTACAAGAAGGGCGTGTACTACGCGGACGAAGGCGACTTCTCGTCGGCGGGCGCGGCGAACCTCGAGTACTTCGACGTGCTGCCGAGCGGCTTCGCGCAGATCGAGGGCGGCAGCTTCCAGTATTTCCGAAGCGTCGTCGCAGCTTCGCCGGAAGTCGCCGGGGGTCACCTACTGGCTGCGGGCGAGGTGCAGTACGCGGACGGCCCGTGGAAGGAGCCCGAGAACTTCCTGAAGGGCAACGCGGTGCTGCGCTACAGCACGGGCACGACGGAGCAGGGCTGGAACCTGACCGCGATGGGCTACAAGGCCGACTGGAACTCCACCGACCAGATCGCGCGGCGCGCCGTGGCTCTGGGCGACATCTCGCGCTTCGGCACGCTGGACGATTCGGACGGCGGCAACTCGCAGCGCTACAGCGTGTCGGCCGGCTGGCACCGCAATGCCGGCAACCAGCGCACGGAGCTGCTCGCCTACGGCTTCTACTACGACCTCGATCTGTTCTCCAACTTCACCTACGCGCTCGACCAGGTGAACGGCGACCAGTTCGAGCAGCGCGACAAGCGCTGGGTCGCGGGCGGCTCAGCGAGTCACTCGTGGATCCTGCCGATCCTCGGCTTCGAGACCGAGAACACGTTCGGCCTGCAGCTCCGCAACGACGCGATCCGCAACGGCCTGTTCAACACCACCGACCGCCACCGACGCTCGACCACCCGGCGCGACACCGTGAACCAGTTCAGCGTCGCGCCCTACTTCGAGACGCGCGAGCAGTGGTCCCCCTGGTTTCGCAGCATCGCCGGAGTGCGCTGTGACCTCTACAACTTCAAGGTCGACAGCGACCTGCCGGCGAACTCGGGCGGCGACACTGCCCGGATCGCGAGCCCGAAGCTGGCGCTGATCTTCGGGCCCTGGGCGCAGACCGAGTTCTACGCGAACGGCGGCCTGGGCTTCCACAGCAACGACGGGCGCGGCTCGACGATCCACGTCGACCCGGTCACGGGTGACCCGGTCTCGCCCGTCGATCCGCTCGTGCGCACGTACGGCGCGGAGCTCGGCCTGCGCACCACCCTGATCCCGGGCCTGCAGAGCACCGTCGCGTTCTGGGGTCTCGACATCGACTCCGAGCTGATCTTCGTCGGCGACGCGGGGACGACCGAAGCGGGCCGGCCGAGCCGGCGCTACGGCCTCGAGCTCGCGAACTACTACACGCCCACCGAGTGGCTCGCGATCGACGCGGACTTCGCGTTCACCCGCGCGCGGTTCACGAACGACGACCCCGCGGGCGACCACATTCCGGGCGCGCCCGACGCGGTGATCGCCGCGGGCGCGACCGTGCACGACCTGTGGGGCGGCTTCTTCGGCGGTCCGCGCGTGCGCTACTTCGGCCCGCGCCCGCTGGTCGAGGACAACAGCGTTCGCTCGGACGGAACCGTGCTGCTCTCGGCTCGGCTCGGCTACCAGTTCGGCGAGCGCTGGACCCTGTCGGCCGAGATCTTCAACCTGATGAACGCCAAAGATGACGACATCACGTACTATTACTCGTCGCGCCTGCCGGGCGAAGCCCCGGGTCCTGAGGAGGACGGCGGGCACAATGACATCCATTTCCACCCCGTCGAGAAGACCTCCGTGCGCGTTGCCTTCACCGGGCGATTCTGAACCTGCGCGCGGCGCGCGCCGCGACCGCTGGCTCAGCTTCTCGGTGTCGGCGGGGCTGCACGCAGCGGTGTTGCTCGGGGTGACGGTGGCGGCTGCGCGCCCGGCGGTCGTGCATCCCCCCGTGCCGATCACTGTCGTCTTCGTCGAGGCCGCTGCGGAGGAAATGGCAGCGCCCGCTCCGGCCGCGGCGCTGCCCGCGCCTCCTCCACTGGCACCCGCTCCGGCGCCGGTGCCGAGGCCCGTTCCGGCGCGCCGCCCGCAGCCGACGCCAAAGCCGGCGATCGCGTCCGCGCCGGCGGCCCAACCCGCAGCCGCCGCGCCCGCGCCCGCGCCAGACGTCGGCGCCGCGCCCTCCGGGGACGTGCCCGCTCGGCGCGCAGAGGCGGGCGAGCTCGCTCGCCCCCGCTACGCCGTGAATCCGGCGCCCGAATACCCCGCGACCTCGCGGCGGCGGCACGAAGAGGGTCTCGTGCTGCTGCGGGTCCAGGTGACCTCGCTCGGCCGCGCCCAACGGGTCGAGCTCGCGCGCTCGTGCGGACATCCCGCGCTCGACGACGCCGCGCTGCGCGCGGTGCGCGATTGGTCGTTCGAGCCTGCTCGGATCGGCTCGGTTGCCGTGGACTGCGAGATCGAAGTCCCGGTGCGTTTCGCGTTGCGCGACTAGCCGTCCTGCTCGAGCAGTGCCCAGATCGCGACGGGCTCGGCGAATCCCTTCAGCTCGCTGGGCGGCAGCGCGCGCAGGGCGAAGCTCGGGTCGAGCGCGCGCTTTACGTCGGCGGTGAGCAGCACGTCGACGTCGTGCTCGCGGGTCAGCGCCTGCACGCGGGCCGCGACGCTCACCACCGTGCCGACGACGGTGAACTGCATGAGCTCCGCGCTGCCGACCAGGCCCGCGATGCCGGTGCCCCGGTGCATGCCGATCGAGAGCTGCAGCTTGGGCAGGCCGCCGCTCGCGAGCTCCGCGTTGTAGGCGGCCAGCTCGGCGCGCATCGCGAGCGCTGCGCGCACGGCGTCGTCGGTGTGCCAGGGATTCGCCTCGACCGCGCCGAACAAGGCCAGGATGCCGTCGCCGATCAGTGTCGAGAGGTGGCCGCTGTGCAAAGCGATCGCCCGGCTCATGCGCTCGAAGTAGCCGTTCACGACGCCGACCAGCACCGAGGGGTCGAGACCCGCTGAGAGCGGCGTGAACCCGACCAGATCGGCGAACAGGACCGTCACCTCCTTGCGCTCGCCGCTCGCCGTCACCCCGCTCGCGATCACGCGCTCCACCAGCTCCATGGGTGCGAAGCGGGCGAACGCGTGCTCGAGCCGTTCGAGCTCGGCCGACGCGCCGGCGAGTCGCAGCCGCGCCCGTGCAGCCGAGCGCCGCGCGCGCACGAGCGCGGCGGCGAGCCCGAGCGCTACCGCCGCGAGGCCCCCCGCGAGGAGTGCGGCGGGTGTCATCCGAGCTGGGTCACCAGGCCGAGGCGCCCCACCACGTTGGCGAGCGCCGCGACGCCGATCGCCTCGACGACCTGTGCTTGCTCGAGTCGCTCGACCAACGTGCGCCCGTGCTGCTGAAGCTGCAGAGGGCGTCCGCGAATCGTGCCGCGCGCGAATGGGACGAGCGCGCTCTCGACCGGGTCGAGCTCCGGCGAGCGCAGGTGCTGCAGGATCGGCTCGAGCTTCGCCTCGTCGAGCCCTTCGGACGCGAGCCCGCGCGCCGCCTCGCGTCCGGCTTGCTCGCAGCCGAGCCCGCGCGCCACGATCGCGAAGATCAGCCACTTCGCGCGGCGTGACAGGACCGGCGAGGCGAACGCGGCGTCGAGCGCCTCGCGCAGCGCGCGCGCCCCGGCGAGCGGGCCGAGTGCGCGCACGAGATACTCGAACGGCCCGGCGACCTGCTCGGGCGGCAGCGGCGCGAAGCGAGCCCTCGCCCGGCGGATCCGACGCATCATGTCGAACCGCATCAGTGGTCCGAACCAGCGCAGACCGCGGATGTCGCCGAGTCGCTCCGTCGGCGCGTAGGGGATCGCCGGGACGGTCATCAGCCGGTTCATGAATACGTGGAAGCTCGACTCGAACGCGAGCTCGCGGATCGCGATCGGAGTCCAGCCCGTGGCCAGCAGGGCCTCTGCGTCGCCCGCGGACACGAGCGGCGCGGCGCGCGACAAGCGGCGCGCGAACTCGAGCGCCGACTTCGCGTGGGGATCGATCTCGGCGTCGAGCAGGCCCTGCTCGAGGCGCTGGATGCGCGCCTCCGCCACGCCGAACACGCGCAGCATCAGGCGCTGGATCCCGTAGCAGTAGCGGCAAGAGTTGTCCTGACTCACCACCAGCCCGATGACCTCGGAGAGCTGCTGATCGACGTGCGACAGCGGCGACCCCAGGCTGCTCATCGAGAGCATCGCGCGCACGATCCAGGGGGCCGACGTGAAGTAGGCAACCGAGGACGGCACGGATCCGAAGCCCCGCCGCACGTACTCCTCGAGCTCGCGGTTGGGATGCGGCTCGAGCACACAGGCGTCCCACTCGACCGTGGCCAGGCTCATGGCAACGAAGGCTAGCGCCGCGTCCCAGCCTCGTGCCATTTCGCGATAGGATCCCGTGCGAGGAGGCGCCGATGGCTCACGGGAAGAACTGGCTGCGCACACTGCCGGAGAAGGTGACGAACTGATGGCGGTGGATCTGACGACGCTCCAGCCGTATCACACCGCCGTCTTCGACAACGCCCGCTGGGCGGATTTCGAGCCCCGGCCGCGCGACATCTTCGTGTGTACGCCGCCGAAGTGCGGGACCACCTGGACCCAGACGATCGTCGCGAGCCTGCTGTGGCCGGACGGAGCCGCGCCCGCGCCCGTCATGGTGCTCTCGCCGTGGATCGAGTTCCAGCTCATGCCGATCGAGGCGTTGCAGGCCATCCTCGGCGCGCAGACGCACCGGCGCTTCATGAAGAGCCACACGCCGGCGGACGGCATCCCCTTCTTCCCCGATGCGAAGTACGTGGTGGTCGGGCGCGACGGCCGCGACGCGTTCATGTCGCTCTGCAACCACCTGGAGCGCTTCAAGCTGGTCGACGTGCTGAACGCGCGCGCTCTGGCCGCCGGCGTCCCCCCGATGCCGAGATGGGACGGGGACGTGCACGGCTTCTTCGCCCAGTGGCTCGAGAACGCCGATCACATGCGGCACCTCGGCTCGTTCTGGGAGCGCCGCCGCGACCCCCGCCTCCTGCTCGTGCACTACAACGATCTGAAGGCGGACCTCGCCGGTGAGATGCGCCGGATCGCGGCGTTCCTCGAGATCGACGTGCCGGAAGCGCGCTGGCCGGCGGTGGTCGAGCGCTGTACGTTCGAAGGCATGCGCGCGCGGGCTGCGGAGATCGGCGACATGGACATCGCGTTCGAGGGCGGGCTGAAGAACGGCTTCCTCTTCAAGGGCACGAACGGCCGCTGGCGCGACGTGCTGACTCGAGACGAGCTCGAGGCGTACGCGAAGCGCGTAGCCGAGCTCGTGCCGCCCGACGCCGCGGCTTGGATCGAACACGGTAGGAGGGCTCTCGGGTGATCGTCGGACGCGTTCGCGAGATCTGGCGCTATCCCGTGAAGTCGATGGCCGGCGAGCGCCTCGAGCGCGCCGAGGTCGACTCGCTCGGCCTGCCCGGCGACCGCGGCTGGGCAGTGCGCGACGAAGTGCGGGGCGGAATCCGGGGCGCAAAGAAGATCGGCGCGCTGATGCGCTGCGCGGCGCGCTATCTCGACGAGCCCGCGCGCGGCCGGGTGCCGGCGCCCGAGCTCACCCTGCCCGACGGCTCGCGCCTGCGCGCGAGCGATCCGGACGCCGCGGCGAAGCTCTCTGCCGCACTGGAGCACGAGGTCACCCTCTGGCCTCAGCTCCCGCCGGACGCGCTCGACCACTATCGCCGCGGCGCACCCGACCACGCGCAGCCGATCGAGGAGATGCGCGCCATCTTCGGCCGCACCGCCGACGAGCCGCTCCCCGACTTCTCGAAGTTCCCGCGCGAGCTCTTCGAGTACGAGTCGCCGCTGGGCACCTACTTCGACGCATACCCGCTCCACGTCGTGACTACCGCGACGCTCGAACGCCTCGCGAAGGACGCGCCCGCGTCGCGGGTCGACGTGCGCCGCTTCCGGCCGAACTTCGTGATCGAGACGGCGCCGGAGCTCGCGGGCTACGTCGACGCCGGCTGGGAGGGGCGGCGCTTTCGGGTCGGCGGGCTCGAGATCGAGGCGACCATCGCCTGTCCGCGCTGCGTGATGGTGACGCACGGCTTCGCGGACCTGCCCAAGGACCCGGCGATCCTGCGGGCGATCGTACGCGAGGCGGCGCAGAGCATCGGCCTGTACGCGCGCCCGACGAGCGCGGCGCCGGTCGCCGTCGGCGATCCCGTCGAGCTGCTCGACTAGCGCTCGAGGCCGGCGAGGAAGCCGAGCACCGTGTCGACCGTCGCGGGGTGCGCGACCGCACTCAGGTGATCGGCGTCTGGAATCACGGCGCTGCGCGCGCCGGGAATCAGCGCGGCAAGCGGCGCGAGTTCGCCCGCCAGGTTGTCCTTGTCGCCGGCGAAACAGAGTGTGGGCAGCGACAGCTTCGCGAGCGCCTCGCGATTCGGCGCCGGCCGCGAGCCGCGGCGCACCGCTGCGAGGGCGCGCAGGTCGTTGCCGCGCGCCTCGGCGAACTGGCGGAACGCGCGCGCGACCGGGCTCGCGATCGTGCTCGGGTCGCGCGCCTCGAGCCCGGCAGTGATGGCCTCGTTCTCGGGCAGGCCCTGGAGCACGCTTGCGCCGATCCCACCCAGGATCACCGAACGCAGCCGGGCGGGCTTGCGCTCGAGGAAGTGCAGGGAGATGCGCGCGCCCATCGAGTAGCCGAACAGGTCGACCGTGCGCGCGTTCGCGTAGCGCAGGATCTCCTCGAGGTCCGCGGCGAAGAGATCGAAGCCGTAGGCCGCCGGGTCGTGCGGCTTCTCGCTCCTGCCGTGGCCGCGGCAGTCGATCCGCACCGTGCGCCGCTTCGCCTCGCGGAGGCGCTTCACCCAGCCCGTCGCGACCCAGTTGTCCTCCGCGCTCGACGCGAAGCCGTGGACGAGCAGGACCGTCGGCCAGCTCGTCTCGCCGTCCTGTTCGAAGTGGAGCCAGACGCCGTTCGAGCGGATCGTGGGCACGAGAAGCTCCTAGATGGCGCCGACGCCGGTGAGACCGCCGTCGACCACGAGTGACTGACCGGTGATGTAGCTCGCCTCGCCCGAGAGCAGGAACACGGTGGCGTACGCGATCTCCCAGCCCGTGCCCTGGCGCGCGAGCGGAACCGGGGTGCGCGCGCGGCTCGGGCGGCCCTGCGTCGCGAGCCGGCCCAGCGGCGTGTCGATCAGGCCGGGCAGCAACACGTTCGCGCGTACCCCCTGGCGCGAGCCCTCGAGCGCGACGTGGCGCATGAGCCCGGCCAGCCCCGCCTTCGACGCGTCGTACGACGGCGCGCGCGTGCCCGGCTGCAGCGACGCGACCGAGCTGATGAAGACCAGCGCCGCGCCGGCGTGAAGGTGGGGCAGGGCGGCGCGCGCGATCAGGAAGTGCGCGCGCAGGTTCACCGAGAAGGCGAGGTCCCAGTCCTCGGGCTTGGTGCCGGCGAGGCGCGCGCCGCGCGCGATGCCGACGTTGAGCACCACGCCGTCGAGCCCGCCGAGCGCCTGCGCGGACTCGGCGACGATCCGCTCGCAGGTGTCGGCGTCCGTGACGTCGCCGACCACGACCGTTCCGCGCGCGCCCTCCTTCTCGACGAGCGCCAGGGTGGTGCGCGCCGAGTCCCCGTCCGCGTCGGCGCACGCTACCGAGGCGCCCTCGCGCGCGCACAGCACCGAGATCGCGCGCCCGTTGCCGATCGGCGGGTCCGGCTCCGGGCTCGGGCGCGTCCCCGCGCCGACGACCAGGACCTTGCGCCCGCGCAGACGCCCGCGGCCGGGCGCCAGGCCCAGGGCCTCCGCGGACAGCGGGGCGGGCGTACGCTCGGGCCGGCTCGAATCGCTCATACGGCGATCATACCGCGTCGATGGTCTAAGCTTCCTCCGTGGATCTCGAATCGGTGGACCTGGTGCTGCGCACCACGCGCTCGGTGCGGCGGAAGCTCGACCTGACCCTGCCCGTCCCGCCCGAGCTGATCGAGGAGTGCATCGCCCTCGCGACGCAGGCCCCGACCGGGCGCAACGCACAGGGTTGGCGGTTTCTGGTGATCACCGAGGCCGAGCAGAAGCGCGCGGTCGCCGAGCTCTACCGGCGCGCGTTCGCGCACTACCGCGCGCTGCGCGCGAACGAGCCGAACCCCGAGCCGCCGAAGGCGACCTATCTCGAGCTCGCCGAGCGCATGCACGAGTTTCCGATGCTGATCCTCGTGTGCATCGAAGGGCGGCCGGAGGCGCTCTCTGTCGCGCAGCAGGTCGCGTTCTACGGATCGGTGCTGCCGGCGGCGTGGTCGCTGATGCTGGCGCTGCGCGCGCGGGGGCTCGGCTCGACCTGGACCACCCTGCACCTGCTGCACGAGGACGAGGCGGCGCGGGTGCTCGGCATTCCCGAAGGCGTGACCCAGACGGTGCTGCTGCCCGTGGCCTACACGCGCGACGCGGTGCTGCGCGCCGCCGACCGGCGCGGGCCGGCCGAGGTCACGTTCTGGAACCGCTGGGGCGCTACGCGCGACCCGTGACGAGGAACTGCGGCAGGATCAGCACGAACGTGCCATCCGCGAGCGACTGCTTCACGTCGGCGACGAGCGCCGCGAGCTTCGCCGGAGGCAAGCGTCCCGAGTCGCGCGCGTAGCCGAGCATGTTGAAGACGATCGGCGACATCCGGCCCTTCACGTCCGCGCTCGCGAGGATCTGCACCTTGACGTCCTGGAAGCCGGCGGCGCGCATCGCGCCGTAGAGCTTGCGGCCGATGTGCGGCGTCTTGTACGCGGGCGACGCGGCGGCGAACAGCTCGGCCATGCGCTCGGCGCCGAGCGGCTCGACCGCGAAGAATCCCCAGTCGCTGTCGATCACGTGAGCGAGCCCGCCCGGCTTCAAGACGCGGCGGAACTCGGCCAGGGTCGCGGCGACGTCGGGCACGTACTCCATCACGTTCTTGCAGACGAGCCGATCGGCTAGGGCCGAGTCGAGCGGCAGCTTGTCGCCGTCGCACTTGTGCCAGGAGATCAGCTTCTCGACGCCGTCGCGCTTCGCGCGCGCCGCTGCGCGCTCGAGGAAGGCCGCGTTGAGATCCACGCCGTGAACGCGCCCGGTCGGCGCGACCCGGCGCGCGAGCTCGACTGCGAGGCCGCCCGGCCCGCAGCCGTAGTCGACCACGGTCTGCCCGGGTGCGAGCTGCGCGGGCTCGAGCAGGGGCGCGTTCTGCGGCCGCCACTCGAACATCTGCTCGTAGGCCTCGAGCCGCTCCGGCTCGATCTGAACCCAGTGGTCCTTGTAGTAGGTCGCGTCGTTCACCCTGCCATTCTACGCGGCCGCTTGACATGCAACCCAACGGTTGCATATGCTCCGCCCGATGGACGACGTGTTCCGCGCGCTCGCCGACCCGACCCGCCGGGCGCTCCTCGACGTGCTGTACGCTGAGCCGGGCGCGAGCCTGGCGGAGCTCGCCGAGCCGCTCGACATGTCGCGCCAGGCGGTCTCCAAACACCTGGCGGTGTTGGAGGCCGCGGGGCTGGTCGCGTGCCGCTGGAGCGGGCGCGAGAAGCACCACTACCTGAATCCGGTGCCGCTCGTCGCGATCCAGGAGCGCTGGATCTCGAAGTTCGCGGCGAGCCGCGCGCGCCGGCTGCTCGAGCTGCGCCGCGCGCTGGAAGAGAAGGAGGACGATCGATGAGCGACCCCGGACTGGTGTTCGAGATCGAGATCAAGAGCTCGCCCGAGCGCATCTGGGAGGCGATCACGAGCCCCGACTGGACCCGCCGCTACTTCTTCGACACCGCCGTGCGCTCCGACTGGCGCAAGGGGGGCAAGGTCGTCTGGGAGAACCCCGACGGCAGCGCCTCCTGTCAGGGCGAGGTGCTCGAGTCCGATCCGCCCTGGCGGCTCGTCACCACCTGGAGCTCGCTGTGGGGCCCGGAGATGGCGCGCGAGGCGCCCAGCCGGGTGACCTGGGAGATCGAGGAGCGCGCCGCGAAGCGCTGCCTGCTGCGCGTGACTCACGACCGGCTCGAGAACGCGCCGAAGACGCGCGCGGCCGTGAGCGGCGGCTGGCAGGGCGCGATCGAGCGGCTGCGTGGGGTGGTCGAGGCCGCCGCTTGAGCGCGCTCGGCTGGTTTCGCGCCGGCGGCGTCGGGATGGTCGTCGTCGGCGCGATGCACCTCTCGGGCGAGTTCGCGCCGCTGCCGACCGACCCGGCGTTCGTGGCGATGCGCGAGGCGATGCGGGCCTACACGGTGAACATTGCCGGCGTCGAGACGAACCCGCAGGCGATCCAGCACGACCTGAGCCTGTCCTTCTCGCTGTTCTCGCTCGCGGTCGGGGCGATCGCGCTCGCCAGCGCGGGCGCGCTGGCCGCGAGCCCGGCGGCGCTGCGCCGGGTCGCGCTCGTGCACGTCGTCGCGCTGGGAGCGCTGATTGTCACCAACGCGGCCTTCCGGGTGGCGCCGCCGGCGGTGTTCTACACGCTGGTCGCGGCGCTCTTCGGCATGGCGGGGCTCCGCGCGCGCGCTTGACAACCGCGAGCGCGGCACGCGCGATCTCCTCGACAACCTCGCCGCCGACCTCGCGCGGGGCTGAGAGCCCCTGTCGAAATCGAGCGGGCTCGAACGACGAAGGGGGAGAGGAGAGTCCACCATGAAGCTGTACGAGTTTCCCCCGACCCGCTCGATCCGCCCCCGTTGGGTGCTGCAGGAGCTGGGCGTCGAGTTCGAGTCCATCTGGATCGACGGCCGCAAAGGCGAATTCCGCCGGCCCGATTTCCTGAAGCTGAATCCCGCCGGGAGGATCCCCGTGCTGGTCGACGGCGAGCTCGTGCTGAACGAGTCGGTCGCGATCTGCCTCTACCTGGCCGAGAAGCACCCACAGGGCGACCTGCTGCCGAGCGACTTCGCGACGCGAACGGAGCTCAACCGCTGGCTCTGGTTCACGGTGACCGAGCTCGAGCAGCCGCTCTGGCGGATGGCGCGCCACACGTTCCTGTATCCGCCCGAGAAGCGCTCGCCGCAGGACATCGCGCTCGCGGCCGAGGACTTCGCACCGATGGCGGCGGTCATGGAGGAGCACCTCTCCGGCCGGCAGTTCGTGGTCGGCGAGCGCTTCAGCGTCGGCGACATCGTGCTCGCCTACACGCTCGACTGGGCGGACACGCAGGAGCTCCTCGCCGGGCTGCCGAGCTCGCGCGCCTACCTGGAGCGGATGTACGCGCGGCCGAAGGCGGCCACGCGGATCGCGCCGGCCTTCGCGAGCCTGCCGCCGCTCTAGCTCAGAGCTTGAATACCCGCAGCGCGTTCTCGCGCAGGAACTTCGGCCAGACCGCGTCCTTGAACGGCACGTTCGGCATGTCGCCGAAGATGCGCTCGAGCGTGAGCCCCGCCGGGAAGTAGCCCGCGTACAGGACCTTGTCGGCGCCGCGCGTGTTCGCGTAGTCGATGATCGCCTTCGGGTAGTGCTTGGGCGCGAAGGCGCTGGTCGAGTAGTACAGGTTCGGCCACTTCAGCATCAGCTTCACGGCCAGATCGCACCACGGCTCGGCGCCGTGGCGCATCACGAACCGGAGGTCGGGGAAGAACCAGCAGATCTCGTCGAGCTGCTCGACGTGCTGGGCGGCCATGGGAATGCGCGGGCCCGGCACGCCGATGCAGCAGTTGAAGGGCAGGTCGAGCTCGACGCACTTCGCGAAGATCGGGTACCACTCGCGGCTGCCGATCGGGATCTGCGGGAAGTTCCCGCACGGGAACGCCGAGACCGACTTGATCCCGAAGTGCTCGTACAGGTACACGAGCTCGCGTACCCCCTCCATACCTTTGTTCGGGTCGCTGCCGGCCGAGCCGAAGAAGCGGTCCGGGTGAGTCCGGAGCGCGGTCTGTGACACGACCCCTTCGCGGCTCACGCCGATCTGCGCCTTCTCGATCCCGTACTTGTCCATGAGCTGGAGGGTGTACCCGATGTAGTCCTCCTGCTTCGAGACCTTGGGGAAGTCCTTGAACATGTATTGCACAGGGAAGTCGAAGTCCTTCAGACTCTCCTGATCGCGGAACAGCGGGCGCATGAAGTCGTAGACGCGCTTCTCGTCGCCGCTCGGGATGCCGAGCATCAGGTCGACGATTCCGAGCCCGCTCGGCATCGGCATCTAGGCTCTCCGGAGGTGCCGCCGCGTCCAGCGCCCGGTGAGCAGCCACGCGATCATCAGACCGCAGTTCAGCAGCGCGTAGACCAGGTTGGCGATCCACATCCCCGTCGGCCCGAGATCCGCTCGCGTCGACAGGTAGTAGCCGAGCGGCGCGCCGACCAGCACCGCGGAGCCGACCGAGATGATCATCGGCGAGTTCATGTCGCCCGACGCCTGCAGCGTGCGGAACGCCACGAAGTAGAGCCCGTAGAAGACCAGGATCGAGGACGAGTAGACCAGGTACTGGCTCGCCATCGCGGCGACCTCGGGGTCGGTCGCGAAGAACGACACCAGCTCGTGACGGAAGAAGAAGACGCCGGCCGCCAGCGGCCAGAGCGCGGCGAGCTCGACCCCGGACGTGACCCAGATCGCCCGCCACGCGCGCGGCAGATCGCCCGCGCCCAGGTTCTGCCCGACCAGGGTCGCGCAGGCGTTCGCGATCGGGAACGCGAGCATGATCGCCAGCATCTCGAGCCGCAGCCCGATCGTGTACGCGGCCTGCACCTTCCCGCCGAGGTGACCGGCCATGACCATGAAGAACATGATCATGAGCGAGCGCGCGAGCATGTGGAACGCGGGCTGCCACGCGACGCCGAGCAGCCGCTTCAGCGCCGCGGGATCCGGGACCAGGTGCATCAGCCGCAGGTGCACCCGGCAGCGCCCGCTGAACAGCATGAAGAACGAGATCGCGGCGCCGCACACGCCGCCGATCGCGGAGCCGAGCGGAATCCCGGCGATGCCCAGCTCGGGGAAGCCCGCGTGGCCGAAGGTCAGCGACCACTCGAAGAAGATCGAGATCGGGGTGACGATGAACGAGGTCAGCATCGGCGTCGTGGTGTCGCCCGCGCCGTTCAAGGTGCTCGCGAAGATCTGGCCCGAGATCAGCGCGAAGAAGGTCAGGAACACGATCCGCACGTAGACAGTCGCGAGCGCGATGACCTCCGGGTCGAAGGCGACGACGCGGACGAGCGCTTCGGGGAACAGGCCGCCCGTGACCCCCGCGAACAACGCCAGCCCGGCCGCGAGCACGAAGCTCTGCCCCGCGACGTGCTCGGCGCCGTCGACCCGACCCGCGCCGACGAAGCGCGCGATCATCATCTGCGAGGCGACCGACATGCCCATCGCGAGCATCATCAGGCCCTGGCGCAGGATCTGATCGCTCGAGCCGGCCGCCGCCAGCGCGTGCTCGCCGAGCCGCCCCAGGAAGCTGAGCTCGAGCACCTGGAAGACGCCGAACGAGAACGCCGTCGTGAACACCGAGGGCAGGGCGAGCACCAGCACGGAGACCAGCAGGTTCCCGCGCGTGTGGTCGCGGTCGCGGAAGAAGCCGAGCAGGGACTGCCGCTCGAGCGCGCCTTCGGCCTCGGCTTCGACCTCGCCTGCGTCGATCTCTGGCGCTTCCTGCATCGGCCCGGCCAGCCTACCACGCAGGCCGGGCGCGTTTCCCCGGCCGACGATAAGCTGCGCGCGATGCGGGTCATCTGGGTGTTCCTCGCGGGGGGTCTGGGCTCGGTCGCGCGCTTCGCGGTCGGCGTCGCGTCGGCAGGTGTGTTCGGCACGACCCTGCTGCCCGTCGGCACGCTCACCGTGAATCTCGCCGGCTCGTTCCTGATCGCGGTACTCGCCGAGCTCGCGCTCTCGACCGGCCGCGTCTCGCCGGAGCTTCGGCTCGTGCTCGCGACCGGCTTCCTCGGCGGCTTCACGACCTACTCGGCGTTCGCCAACGAGTCGTTCACCTATCTGCGCGACGGCTTGTTCGGGCTCGGGCTCGGCTACGTCGCGCTGACGGTCGTCGGGTGCCTGGTCATGTGCCTGCTCGGGCAGCTCGCCGCGCGCGCCTTCCTCGCCAGCTGACGGCCGCGGCTTCGTGCAGCGATTCGCTGCGTTCTGCGCCTCCTGGCGACGCGCAACAGTGTCGGCCCATGATGCTCCGCCGGATCGCCGCGATTCTGCTGTCCGGGATCTTCCTGCTCGGACTCGGCACCTATCTGGCCGGCGAGCGGACCGAGGTCGCGGTGCTGCGCACCTACGACCCGGACAGCACCCCGCACGACACCAAGATGTGGATCGTGGACCACGACGGACACGCGTACGTGCGGATCGGCCGCGCCAGCCGGGCCCAGCACGGCTGGGGCCAGCGCGTGCACGCGAACCCCGACGTCGAGCTCTCGCGCGCGGGTGCCGCCCCGGTGCCGGTGCACGCCACCTTCGTCGAGGACGGGGCCACGCACGACGCGGTCGACGCCGCGTTCCGCGACAAGTACGGCTGGGTCGACTGGTGGTTCGGTCTCGTGGTGCGCAGCCACCCCGAGACCGTGCGCCTCGACCCGCGCGCCCCCACTGGCTGAGGTCGGAGCCGCCTTCTAGCACCTCGGAGCCGGTCGCGCCGACCGACTCCGACAGCTCTCTTGATTCTGGCGGCTCGCAGAGATCGGGCTGCACGCGCGCTCAGGTGGATCGACTGCACAACTTCGTCGGGGTCCGGCACTTGAAGGTCTCGCTAGCGCCCGCACATGCCTTCGAGAGCGGCGACGTGAGCGGCGGCTTTCCGGAGCGTCGAGCCGCACGGTGTCGTCGCAGAACCTCGCCGGGACCTCGCGCTTCCGGCTCAACGGAGTCGACTACGCGGTAGCGCCGAAGTACTTGTGGATCGTGTGCGGCTCCGTCGCGTCGGTGGAGTCATCCTCGGTCCAGGACTCGCAGAAGGGTCTTTAGCGCGCAGCCCGCGCGCACTGCGCGAGCGCCGCGTCGAGCTCGCAGGCTTCGACGCCGGGCTCTTCCAGCACCGCGCGCAGCCAATCCGGCCGCTCGACGGTGCAGACCAGCACGGGGCGCTCGAGCTCCGAGAGATGCGTTGCCTGGTGCGCGAACGAGCTCGCGTAGTCGGGCGGGCGCACGTCGATGGCGAGCTCGATCAGCGCGAACGGATCGGGCGGCCCGACGGCACCGGGATCCGGCCGCGGTACGATCGGCGTACCGGGCCGCGAGCTCCCGCCGGCGAGGCCCGGGCCGTCGCGCAGGATCGCCCCGCGCACGAGCTTCGGGCGCGCGCCCGCGCAGAGCAGCGCTACGTACGCACCGATCCCGCGGCCGACCAGGGTCGCGCTGCCCAGCCGCGCGAGCGCCGCGTCGACGTCGCCCATCAGAATCTCGGCGGTGTAGCCGCCGCCGCGCGGCACGCTCGAGTCGCCGTGACCCGTGAAGTCGAGCGCGAGCACGGGGCCCGGCCAGCCGGCGAGCTCGGCCGGCACCCGCGCGGGCGAGCGCTCGCCCAGCCCGTGCAGGAGCAGGAGCTTCGGCCCCGCGCCGCCCCGCAGCTCGTGGAGCGCCAGCTCCACTCGGTTGTGAACGAGCTTCACGTAGGGCCCGGCGAGGGCCGTCCCGAGCCGCGGCCGCAAGCGCCGAGGGCGCGCGCAGTGAGCCGGAGGCGAACGAAGTTCAGCATGACAGGAATTCGAGGACGAGATCCGCGACCCGCCGCGGGTGCTCGATGTGCACGAAGTGGCCGGAGTCCTCGAACGCGATCACGCGGGCGTCGGCGGGCAGGTAGGGCGTGATGAACTCGGCAGTGGTGCCCCAGCCCATTTCCTCCTCGACCAGGCCCAGGATTGCGAGCAGCGGCACCGGGAACCCGCGCATGCGCTCGAGCGACCAGTCGGGGCGCCACGGGCCGAAGCCGCCGAAGCGCATCGAGGGATCGATCTTCCAGCGCCAGCCGTCGGCGTCCTTGCGCGCGCCGATCGTGACCAGGTAGCGCAGCCACTCGCGCGACAGCCGCGGGTTCATGCGCCCGCGGCGCGCCGCCAGCTCGTCGAGCGTGCCGGGCTTGCGCGCGAGCTCGCCCGCGCGGCGGCGCCAGTCGAGGTAGCCCGAGAGCTCCGACTCGAGCAGCCGCGAGCGCTCGTGGCCCGCCACGTCCTTGTGTCGCCACTTGCCCGGCATGCCGTCCAGGTTCGCGAAGCGCGACACGCGGTGCGGCCGCGCCTCGGTGAGCTGCATGCACACGCCGCCGCCCTTGGAGTGCCCGACGATCGGCATCGGCTCGGGGCCGATCGAGTCCATCACCGCGAGCGCGTCGCGCACGTCCGCCTGCCACGAGTAGAGCGCGGCGTGGTCGGAGTCGCCGTGGCCGCGGTGGTCCCACGACACGACCCGCCAGCCGGCGTCGGCGAGCAGCGGTGCGAACGCGTCGAAGGTGCCCGCGAAGTCGAAGCCGCCGTGGGCGAGCAGAACCGGCGGCGCGTCCGGCGCGCCCCACTCGTAGACGGCGATCCCGACGCCGTAGGCGTCGACGCGGCGGATGCGGTCCGGGCGGCGCGCGCCCGGATAGGTGACGACCTCTGCGTTCATCCAGCTAGGTGTAGATCACACCGCGAGGCGGTACGAGTCCCCGTCGCGCACGATCCGGCCCGCGGTCGGCCCGGCGAAGTGCGTGCCGATCACGAGGTAGCCGCCGGCTGACCAGCGCGCGATCGCCGAGCGCCGCGTCGCGCGCCCCTGCTCCGCGTTCCAGTCGAAGTTCGAGTGCCACTCCGGGCGCGCGATCTGGCAGGGGTGGTGCATCATGTCGCCGGTGATGACGGCGTCCTCGCCGCCCGACGAGATGCGCACGCTGACGTGCCCCGGTGTATGGCCATGGGTCGGCTCGAGCCAGACCTCGCTCGTCAGCTTGTGGTCCGCCTCGACCAGGTCGGCGAGACCGGCGTCGAGGACCGGGCGCACCGACTCGTCCATCAGCGGCTCGCCGGGGTCGACGGGCTCCTTGCCCCAGTAGTCCCACTCGCTTCGGCCGATCAGGTAGCGCGCGTTCGGGAACGTCGGCACCCAGCGGCCGCCGACCTTCATCGTGTTCCAGCCGATGTGGTCGATGTGCAGGTGGGTGCAGACCACATTGTCGATCGACTCGCGCGGGTAGCCGGCGGCGGCGAGGTCCTTCAGGAACGGGCCCTGGCGGTTGCTCCACTCGGGGAAGTGGTTCGTCTTGTCGTTGCCGAGGCACGTGTCGACCAGGATCTTGCGCCCCTGCGACTCGATGATGAGCGCCTGGATGGCCATCTTCAGCATCCCGTCTGGCTCGACGAAGTGCGGCGCCAGCCAGGGGATCTTGCCGATGTTCTCGGGCACCGCGTCCGGCAGCACGAAGCCCGCGGGGGTAGGCAGATCGACCTCGATCACGCGGGTCACCTTCACGTTGCCGATCTTCCAGCTCATCGTCGGTCTCCTGTGCAGCGGCGGTTCAGAACCATTGTAGTGCAATAAGATGGGTGGAGTGTCGCGCTCCAGGATCCTGCTCGCCGCGGCGATCGCCGCGCTCGCGCTCGCCGTGTACGCGCCCGTGCGCGGGCTGCCCTTCCTTCTGTACGACGACCAGACCTACGTCACCGAGAACCGCTACGTGCAGACGGGCCTCGATGCGGACGGGGTCCGGTGGGCGCTGACCAGCTTCTACGCCAGCAACTGGCATCCGCTCACCTGGCTCTCGCACATGCTCGACACGAGCCTGTTCGGGCAGAGCCCCGCAGGGCCGCACCTCGAGAACGCGCTCCTCCACGCGCTCTGCGCGGTGCTCGTGTTCCTGCTGCTCGACGCGCTGACGGCCGCGCAGGCGCGCGCCGCGGCGGTGGCGGTGCTCTTCGCCGTGCACCCGCAGCACGTCGAGTCGGTGGCCTGGATCTCGGAGCGCAAGGACCTCCTGTGCGCGCTGTTCGGCCTGCTCGCGGCGCTGGCGTGGATCCGCTGGGCGCGAGACGGGAGCCGGCTCGGGTACGGGGCGGCGCTGGCCTGCATGGCGCTGGGCCTGCTCGCAAAGCCGATGCTGGTGTCACTGCCGCTCCTGCTGCTCGCGCTCGACTACTGGCCGCTCGCGCGACGGCTCGACCCGCGGCTCCTGCTCGAGAAGCTGCCGTTTGCCGCGCTCGCGCTGGCCTCCTCGCTCGTCACCCTGCGCGCCCAGACGACCGCGATGCAGATCGCCCCGAGCCTCGCGGAGCGCCTGGCGAACGCGTGCGTCGCGCTGTGGCAGACGCTCGCACAGGGCTTCGTGCCGGTCGGACTCGCGCCGCTGTATCCGCATCCCGGCCAGTGGCCGCTCCCCGACGTCGCGCTCGCCGCCGCGGTCGTGCTCGGCCTGTCGGCGCTCGCCGCCGCGCTGCGCCTTCGCGCGCCGTACCTCGCGTCGGGCTGGTTCTGGTTCGTGTGCGCGCTCGGGCCGACCCTCGGCCTGGTGCAGGTCGGCTTCCAGTCGCACGCCGACCGCTACGCATACCTGCCGCAGATCGGTGTCGCCTGGGCGCTGGTGTGGGGCGCCGGTGATCTGCTCGCACGCGTCCGGGCCCCGCGTGCGGTCGGCCCCGCGCTCGTCGCGGCCGCGGCGCTCGCGCTGGCCCTCGTGACGCGCGCGCAGCTCGCCTACTGGACGAGCGATCTCGCGCTCTGGGAGCGGGTCCTCGCCGTGACCGGCCCCAACTTCTTCGCGGAGACGGAGCTCGGCATCGAGCTCACCGCGCGCGGGCGCTACGCCGAAGCGCTTCCGCACTTCGTGCGCTCGCTCGAGATCCAGCCGCACTGGCCGCGCGGCGAGGCGAACTACGGCTTCGCGCTCTACATGTCCGGGGACACTGCGGCGGCGGTGCCGCACTTCGAGCGCTCGCTCGAGCTCGACCCGAATCCGACGGGGGACAGCGAGGTCCACCTCTACTACGGGCGCGCGCTCGCCGACGCCGGACGCCCGGCCGAGGCGCTCGCGCACTACGAGACGCAGCTCTCCCTCTCGCCCGACGATCGCGGGGCGATGATGGGGATCGCCGAGCTGCGCGCGACCGAGCCCGCACCGCCGCTCCGCGACGGAGCCGAGGCGCTGCGCCAAGCGAAGCGCGCCTGCACGCTCGGGGTCTGCGCCTACCCGGAAGAGATCGACGTGCTGGCGCTCGCGTTCGCGGCGGCGGGCGACCCGGCGATGGCCGCGAAGCTCGCGCAGGAGGGCATCGAGCGCGCGCGGGCGATCGACGCCCAGGAGAGCCTGGCGCGGCTCGAGCGACACCTCGCGGTGTTCCAGGCGGGTCGCGCGGTCACGGAGCCGGAACGCTAGCCGGGCCCGCCTGCTCGGGCCGCTCGAGCGGGCTGTCGGGCCGGTCGGCGAGGACCGGGCGATCGATCGAGCCGGCGGACGGTCGGGCGGCGAGGATGCCCATGGCCGGAACCGCCGCCGCCGGGTGCGCGTCCGGCAGCCAGGCCAGCAGCGGCAAGGTGAGCGCGCGCGCCGACGCGCTGATCCAGAACAGCACCGCGTAGCCCGCGAAGTTCAGACCCTGGTCGCGCAGGAGCAGCGCGCCGAGCGACGTGCCGATCACGACCGCCGTCGCGTTCGCGAGGTTGTACCAGGTGAGCACGCGCGTGCGCTGCTCCGGCCGGATCGCGTCGAAGAAGAGGAGGAACGTCGCGAGCTCGTGCGCGCCCCACGCGATCCCCGACACGAGCTGGATCGCGAGCAGGAGCCCGTAGTCGTTCGAGATCGTCCAGAGCGCCGGCAGCGGCACCACCGCGCAGCCCGCCAGCCGCAACAGCCGCCGCGCGCCGCGCTGCGCCGCGAAGTGACCGAGCCACGGCAGCGCCAGGATCTTCGAGACGAATGCCGCCGCGATCAGCGCCATGTAGGCGCCGTACGAGAGGTGGAGCGCGTGCGCGCCGATCATGTACGGGGTGAAGTAGGGCGCCGCGATCTGCACGCCTACCTGAAGCGCGAGCAGGTACGCGATCAGGCGCCGGTTCCCGGCCACGCGCGCCGGCCCGGCCATGCCGTGCGCGAGCGGCGCGGCCTCGACCAGCGGGTCCGGCTCGCTCTGGTGCGCGAGCAGCCACGTCGACCAGGCGCGCGCGAGACCCGCCGCGGCGAACAGCGCCGCGAAACCGTACAGGTGGAACCCCCGGTGCTCGCCGAAATGGAGGATCGCGCCGCCCGCGAGCAGCCCGAGCAGCATCGCGACCTGGCCCACGCGGGCGCGTCGCGCGAAGAACCGCGAGCGCATGCTGCGCGGGATGAGCGTCCCGACCCAGGTCGACCACGCGGGCCCGGTCGCCATGCCCGTCGCCCAGTAGAAGGTCGCGATCAAGAGCAGCCCTAGGGCCGACAGGGAGCCGTGCAGCGCCGCCGCGCAGAGCGGGATGAAGCTCGCGGCCTGGAGCAGCGCGCACAGCACGACCCAGCGCCGGTGCGAGCCGAGCCGGCGCACGCCCCAGGGCGAAACCAGCTGCAGCACGGCGCCCGCCAGGAACGGACCCGAGGCGGCGTAGCCCGCGACGATGTCGCCCAGCCCGAGCGCCAGCGCGAACGCGGCGATGTAGGTCTCGCCGGTACCGACCATGATGCTGGCGGCGATGGCGTCGGTGTGCACCAGCGCCAGGTCCCGGCGCAGGACGGCGGCTTCCTTCGCGAGCGGAGCGCGCCGGCCGCGTGCGCTGAAGGCGCCGAGAAACGATTCGTCGTCGGGCTCGCGTTCCATTGCGCGGGCGCGAAAGCTATCGTGAGTCGCCGATGGATGCGAATAGGCAAGTGGTGGACTTGATCGCGCACGGCGTGGCCGGCCAGCGCACCTTCGCCCGCGGCTGGCTGCGTACGGCCCGCCACTCGAAGGGCGTCTCGTTCCTCGACCTCACCGACGGCTCGTGTCTCGCGGGCCTGCAGGTGGTGTGCGACCCGAGCCTGGCGAACTTCGAGAGCGAGGTGCGCAAGCTCGACACGGGCTGCGCGGTCGAGATCGAGGGAGAGCTCGTGCAGTCGCAGGGCAAAGGCCAGGCACTCGAGCTGCGCGCGACCCACCTCGCGGTCGTCGGCTGGGCCGGCGAGGACTACCCGCTCCAGAAGAAGCGCCACGGGTTCGAGTTCCTGCGCACGATCGCGCACCTGCGCCCGCGCACGAACACGCTGGGCGCCGTACTGCGGGTGCGCAACGTCGCCGCGCGCGCCGTGCACCGCTTCTTCCAGGAGCACGGCTACGTGTGGCTGCACACGCCGATCATCACCGCCTCGGACGCCGAAGGCGCCGGGGCGATGTTCCGAGTCTCGACCGGCGAGGCCGAGGAGTTCTTCGGCCAGCCCACCTACCTGACGGTGTCGGGCCAGCTCGAGGCGGAGATCGGCGCGCTCGCGCTCGGCCGCGTGTACACGTTCGGCCCCACCTTCAGGGCCGAGAACTCGAACACGAGCCGCCACCTGGCCGAGTTCTGGATGATCGAGCCCGAGACCGCCTTCTGCGACCTGCGCGGCGACATGGCGCTGGCCGAAGCCTTCCTGCGCTACGTGCTGCGCGCGGTGCTCGACGAGGCCGCGGAGGACATGGCGTTCTTCGACGAGCGCATCTCGCAAGGCGTGCGCGCGACGCTCGAGCACGTGGCGCAGAGCCCGTTCGCGCACCTCACCTACACCGAGGCGATCGCGGCGCTCGAGGCCTCGGGCGAGGCGTTCGAGTTCCCGGTGAAGTGGGGCGCAGACCTGCAGAGCGAGCACGAGCGCTGGCTGACCGAGCGCCACGTCGGCCGGCCCGTGATCGTCACCGACTACCCGAAGGAGATCAAAGCCTTCTACATGTACGCCAACGACGACGACCGCACGGTGCGCGCGATGGACGTCCTGGTGCCCAAGGTCGGCGAGATCATCGGCGGCTCGCAGCGCGAGGACCGCCTCGACGTGCTGCGCGCGCGCCTGCGCGAGTGCGGCCTGGCCGAGGAGCACTACGGCTGGTACCTCGACCTGCGCCGCTTCGGCTCGGTGCCGCACGCCGGCTTCGGGCTGGGCTTCGAGAGGCTGATGCTCTACCTGACGGGCATGGCGAACATCCGCGACGTGATCCCGTTCCCGCGGGTGCCGGGGTACGCGGAGTTCTGACGCTGACGACCTTCTTTGGCCGCGGGTTCCGGCCGTTCTTCCTGCTCGCTGCGACACAGGTGTGCGTCGCAGTGCCGTGGTGGCTGGCAATCTTCGCCGGGGTGCTGCCGGCGCCGAGCTGGCTCTCGCCATCGCTGTGGCACGCGCACGAGATGGTCTTCGGCTTCGCGGCGGCTGCTGCCGCCGGCTTCCTGCTCACGGCTGCGCCGACCTGGACCGGCTCGACTCCGCTCGCCGGGACGCCGCTCGCGGTGCTGGCGGCTCTGTGGCTGGCGGGGAGACTCGCGATGGCGCTCTCCGGAGTGCTCCCGCTCGGGCTCGTTGCGGCGCTCGACCTCGCGTTCCTGCCCGCGCTCGCCTTCGCCATCGGGCGTCCGATCGCGGCGGCGGGCCAGGCGCGCAACTACGGCTTTCCGATCGTGCTCAGCGCGCTCGCGCTCCTCGATCTGGGCGCGCAGCTCGACGCGCTCGGAGTCGCGCGGGGTCTCGCGCCCTACTGCCTGCACGCGGGCGTCGACCTGGCGCTGGTGCTCATCGTGCTCGTGGGCGGCCGGATCACGCCGAGCTTCACCGCCAATGCGCTGCGCCGCGAGGGAATCGCTGCGGTGGTGATCACGCGGCCGTGGCTGGACCGGCTCGCCATCGCGGCGGTCGTCGGCTCGGCGCTCGCAAATCTCGCGTCGCCGCGCACGGCGTGGAGCGGTGCCATTGCGCTGCTCGCGGCACTCGCCGTCGCCGCGCGCATGTCCGGCTGGCAGACCCGGCGCACCTTGCACGACCCGCTGCTCTGGTCGTTGCACCTCGGCTACGCGTGGGTCGCCCTCGGGCTCGGCGCGGTCGCGCTCACCGACCTCACGGGCTGGATTCCGTGGAGCATCGGTCTGCACGTCGAGACGACTGGCGCGATCGGCACCATGGTGCTCGCCGTGATGACGCGCGTCGCGCTCGGCCACACGGGCCGGCCACTGCGCGCGCCGCGCTCGGCAGTGGCGGCCTATCTCCTGGTGAGCGCCGGAGCGCTCGTGCGCACGCTGGGCCCGCTTCTCGCGCCGAACGAGTACCCGCAGGTGGTCGCGTTCGCCGGGCTGCTCTTCGCCGCGGCGTACGCGGCGTTCCTCGCCGGCTACGCGCCGATGCTCGTGCGCGCGCGGATCGACGGCCAGCCGGGCTGACCCCATCGCCTGCGCTCAAGGTCGAGTGCTGAGCAGCGGTATCAGCGGAATCGGCTTGGGGCACTCGTCCGGGGGCGGGACGATCGGCGGGCCGGCGACGCAGACGCCGCTGGCATTGCATGTCGACGTTGCGCACGCGTTCGTTTCGTTGCACGCGCTTCCCGGCGGATCGTACTGGCAGGTCGGCGAGCAGCAGTCCCCGCTCGCCGCGTTCCCGTCGTCGCACTGCTCGCCGAGCTCGGCGGTCCCGTTGCCGCACACCGCGGGTACGGCGGTCAGGAGGTTCTGGGACGCGTTGATCGAGGAGCCTGGCACCGGCGCGAGCCCGAGGGCGGCGAGCGCCAGGTTCGCGCCGTCGCCGTTCCGGATCGGCTGAACCGCCGCGGTGTAGCTGGGACGGCCGGTCGCCGGGTCGGCGCGTCGGCCGGGGTTGATGGCGTAGAGATCGACTCCGGCTTGCACGCCCTCGCCCCAGAGCAGGAACGGGACGGTGTAGTTGGCCGGGTTCGTCGCGTCCGAGTGGCCGGTCCCGGTGCCGCCGTGGTCGGCAGTGAGGATCACCAGGGTATGTCCGCGCAAAACCGGGTCGGACTCGATCAGCGCGAACAGGCTGGCGAGCTGGCTGTCGACGCTGCGCACGGCGTTGACCCACGCGGCGCTGCCCCAGCCGTTGGCGTGGCCGGCGTCGTCGGGGGTGCTGTAGTGCACGAACGCGTAGTCGAGGTGACTCGCCGCCAGCGCGACCAGCAGGCTCTGGTGCATGGACGCCGCCGACGCGTTCACGTACAGGTCGATCTCGTCGGGATAGCTCTGGTCGAACAGCACGAACTTGGCCTTCGAGGCGAACAGGGCCGTCGAGCGCCCGGCGTCGTGCGCCAGGTCGAAGGTGCTCGCGATGTACGAGAGATTGGGATTGCCGCCGTTGTGGAGCGTCACGCCGGCGGCTGGCTCGTCGTTGCTCGTCCAGCCGTGGTGAACGGTGTTCGGCTGGCCGGCGGGCTGCGAGACCGGCCGCCCGGTGAGCATGGTCGTGTGGTTGGGGAGGGTGATCGTGTACGTGTAGTCCGCGCGCGCGTTGAAGGTGGTCGCGCCCTCGTCGACGAAGCGCTTGAAGTGGGCGAAGTCGCCGGCCGTGTCGTTCTGGATCAGGCCTTGCAGGAGGACCCCCGAGAGCCCGTCGACACTGATCTGGATCACGTGCTCCGCGGCGTGCGCGGGGAAGGCGAACGCGAGGATCGCGACCAGCAGCAAGATTCGCGCGGCGGCCACAGCCGAGTCTACTCCGGCTTGCCGTCGCGCAGCGCCTCGAGCTCCTGCCAGCGCGCGTAAGCGGCCTCGAGCTCCGCCGGCAACGCTGCCAGGCGCGCTTGTATGCGCGCCTGTTCGGTCGGGTCACTCTTGTAGAAACCGGGCTGGCTCACGCGCGCGCCGAGCTCCGCCTGCTCCTTCTCGAGCGATTCGATCCGCGCGGGCGATTCCTCGAGCTCGCGCGCTTCCTTGTAGCCGAGTTTTGCCGGGCGCGGCCGCGCCGCCGCGCGCGGGGCCTTGCGCGCCGACTCCTCACGCTGCTGGGCCGCCGCCGACGCCTGCCGCTGCCGCAGCCAGTCCGAGTAGCCGCCCACGTACTCCTGCACCCGCCCGCTCCCCTCGAAGACCAGGGTCGAGGTCACGACGTTGTCGAGGAAGGCGCGGTCGTGCGAGACGAGCAGGAGCGTGCCGCGGTAGTCCATGAACAGCTCCTCGAGCAGCTCGAGCGTCTCGATGTCGAGGTCGTTCGTCGGCTCGTCGAGCACCAGCAGGTTCGCCGGCTGCGCGAACAGCCGCGCGAGCAGCAGGCGGTTCCGCTCGCCGCCCGAGAGCGCCTTCACCGGCGTGCGCGCGCGGTCGGGGCTGAACAGGAAGTCCTGCAGGTAGCCGATCACGTGGCGGCGCTGGCCCTGGACCTCGACGTACTCGCGCCCCTCGGCGATGTTCTCCGACACGGTCTTCTCGAGCTCGAGCACCGCGCGCAGCTGGTCGTAGTACGCGATCTCGAGCTTGGTGCCGAGGCGCACGCTGCCTGCGTTCGGCGCGAGCTGGCCGAGCAGGATCCGCAGCAGCGTCGTCTTGCCCGCGCCGTTCGGGCCGACCAGGCCGATGCGATCGCCGCGCATGATGCGCAGCGAGAAGTCGCGCACGATCGGCACGTCGCCCCACGCGTAAGAGACGCCGCGCGCCTCGGCCACGAGCTTGCCCGAGGCCTTGCCCTCGTCGAGCGCGAGGCGCGCCGTGCCCTCGAGCTCGCGCCGCTGCGCGCGCTCCTCGCGCAGCGCCACGAGCGCGCGCACGCGGCCCTCGTTGCGCGTGCGCCGCGCCTTGATGCCCTGGCGGATCCAGACCTCCTCCTGCGCGAGCTTCTTGTCGAAGAGCGCGCGCTGGCGCTCCTCTTCCTCGAGCGCGGCGGCCTTCTTGGCGAGGAACTGGGCGTAGTCCCCGGCCAGGACGTGAGCGCGCCGCGGTCGAGCTCGACGATGCGCGTCGCGAGGCGGGCGAGGAGCGCGCGGTCGTGGGTCACGAACAGGACGCCGCCGCGGAACTCGAGCAGCTGGTCCTCGAGCCACTGGATCACCTCGACGTCGAGGTGGTTGGTGGGCTCGTCGAGGAGCAGCAGGTCGGGCTCGCCGACGAGCGCCTGCGCGAGCGCGACCCGGCGGCGCCAGCCGCCCGAGAGCGCGCCGAGCGGCGTGTCGGCCGGAAGCTCGAGCCGCGCGAGGATCTGGTCGACCCGCTGGCTCACACTCCAGCCGCCGCGCACTTCGAGCTCGTGCTGCAGCGCATCCATGCGCGCGAGCTGCGCGGCGTCTTCGCCCGCCGCGTGCGACACGCGGTGGAACTCCGCGAGGAGTCCGCCGAGCTCCGCGAGCCCGCCGGCGACGACCTCGAAGACGGTGGCCGCATCGTCCGAGGGCGGATCCTGCGCGAGCGTCGCGATCTTCAAGCCGGGCATGCGCCAGACCGCGCCCGCATCCGGTGCGACCTCGCCGCTCACGATCTTGAGCAAGGTCGACTTGCCCGCGCCGTTGCGCCCGATCAGGCACACGCGCTCGCCGGCGTCGACCTGCAGGCTCGCGCCGTCGAGGAGCGCCTGCGGGCCGAACGCGATCGATACGCCGTCGAGGCTCAGGAGCGGGATTGCGCCGCTCCCTGCAGCCGCGCCAGCAGCGCGCCGCCGTCCCGTTCGCGCAGGAGCTCCGCGCGCGCCGCCGGATCCGGCACGAGGCCGCCCGCGTTCCAGTGGCGCAGGAGCTGCTTGAGGCGCGCGGCGACGCCACGCGGCTCGAGCCCGCCGCGCTCGCGCATCGCGTCGGCGTAGTCGAGCAGGAAGCGCGCGGCCTCGGCGAGCTCGACCCGCCGGCCGGAGAAGATCCACGGGTCCGCGAGCGCCCCGCGGCCGACCATTGCGAAGCGCGCGCCGGTCGCCGCGCGCATGCGCGCGAGGTCGCCGTGTGCACCGATGCCGCCGTTCCCGCAGACCGGGATCGAGACCGCGCGCACCGCCCGCGCGATGCGGGTCCAGTCGACCTCGTCGCAGTAGCCCTCGGCGCGAGTGCGGCAGTGCACGGTGAGGAGCGCGGCGCCGCCGCTCTCCGCCGCGCGCGCCAGGTCCTCGACCCGCGAGGCGTCGTCGTAGCCGGCGCGAATCTTCGCCGTGACGGGTACGGACACGGAGTCGACGACCGCGCGCACGACCTTCTCGAGCGCGAGCGGATCGCGCAGCAAGGACGAGCCCGCGCAGCCCGCGAGCGCGCCCTTCGAAGGGCAGCCGAAGTTGAGATCGACGAGCGACGCGCCCGCTTCGACCGCATTCTGCGCGGTGCGCGCCAGGTGCGGCAGGTCGTTGCCCATCAGCTGAACCCCGACCGGCTGCGCGAACCGCGACGGCCCGAGGTGGCGGCGGATCACATGGCGCGGGATCGGCGCGACGCTGACCCGCACGAACTCCGTGAACGCGCCGCCGAGGGCGTCGGGCGCGTTGCGCCCCAGCACCAGGTCGCGAAAACACGGCTCGGTGACGCCCTCCATGGGCGCGAGCAGGTTCGGCGCCGTGAAGGGAAGCCGAGCGAGGGCCGCCCCGAGCGAGGTTGCAAGCGGCGGAGTCGCGCGCAGCGAGCCGCAGGCGAGCGAAGTCGAATCGGATGCGCGGCTCACTCGCCGCCGATCTGCAGCACCGGGCTAGGCTTCTTCTCGAGCAGCCCCGCGTAGAAGTCGTTGCCCTTGTCGTCGGTCACGATGAAGGCCGGGAAGTCCTCGACCTCGATCCGCCAGATCGCCTCCATTCCCAGCTCGGGGTACTCCTGGACGTCGACCTTCTTGATCGAGTGATCCGCGAGCCGTGCGGCGGGGCCGCCGATCGAGCCGAGATAGAAGCCGCCCCACTTCGCGCAGGCGTCGCGGACCTGCTTCGAGCGGTTGCCCTTCGCCAGCATGACCATGCTCGCGCCGTGGCTCTGCAGGAGATCGACGTAGGAGTCCATGCGGCCGGCGGTGGTCGGCCCGAAGGCACCCGACGCGCGGCCCTCGGGCTTCTTCGCGGGGCCCGCGTAGTACACCATGTGGTCCTTCAGGTACTGCGGCAGCGATTCGCCGCGGTCGAGCCGCTCCTTCAGCTTCGCGTGCGCGATGTCGCGCGCGACGATCATGGGCCCCGAGAGCGAGAGCCGCGTCGCGACGGGATAGCGCGTCAGCTCGGCCAGGATCTCGCGCATCGGCCGGCGCAGGTCGATCTTCACGACCTCGCCCGCGAGCTCGTCGTGCGTGACGTCGGGCAGGTACTTCGCGGGGTTGGTCTCGAGCTGCTCGAGGAACACGCCGTCGCGCGTGATCTTGCCCAGGATCTGGCGGTCGGCCGAGCACGAGACGCCGAGCCCGACCGGACACGACGCGCCGTGGCGGGGCAGCCGGATCACGCGCACGTCGTGCGCGAAGTACTTCCCGCCGAACTGCGCGCCGATGCCGGTCTCGTTGCAGAGCTTCTGGATCTGCTCCTCGAGCGCGGGGTCGCGGAACGCGCGGCCGTGCGCGTTGCCGCTGGTGGGCAGGTCGTCGAGGAAGCGGGCGCTCGCGAGCTTCACCGTCTTGAGCGTGAACTCCGCCGAGGTCCCGCCGATCACGAACGCCAGGTGGTAGGGCGGGCAGGCCGACGTCCCGAGCGTGCGGATCTTCTCGCCGGCGAACCGGAGGAGTGACTCGGGATTCAAGAGCGCCTTCGTCTCCTGGTACAGGAACGACTTGTTCGCGGAGCCGCCGCCTTTGGCCAGGAACAGGAAGCGGTACTCGGCGCCCGGCTCGGCGTAGATCTCGATCTGCGCGGGCAGGTTCGTGCCGGTGTTCCTCTCGTTGTACATGTCGAGCGGGGCCATCTGCGAGTAGCGCAGGTTGCGCTGCTGGTACGCGTCGAAGATCCCGCGCGTAAGCGCCTCGGCGTCGTCGCCGCCGCCGGTGTACACGTCCTGTCCCTTGTACGCCGACACGATCGCGGTGCCGGTGTCCTGACAGCTCGGCAGGACGCGGCCCGCGGCGATGTTCGCGTTGGTGAGGAGCTCGAGCGCGACGAAGCGGTCGTTCTCGCTGGCCTCGGGGTCGTCGAGGATCTTGCGCAGCTGCGCCAGGTGGCCCGGGCGCAGCAGGTGCGACACGTCGTCCAGCGCCTCCTTCGCCAGCAGCTGGAGCGCGCGCGGGTCGACCGCGAGGACCTCGCGCTTCCCGTGTTTCTCCACCGCGACGAATTCGCTCGTCAGCTTCCGGTAGGGCGTGGGGTCGTGGTGGGCGTGCTCGAAGATGGGCTGGTAGACGAAGTCCGGCATGCGCGGACTATAGCGGTCCGGGCCTAGCGGCTGAAGCGCGCCAGGTTCTTCATGACGGCGTTCAGCTGCGGGCGCTCGCTCGCCAGGAAGCTCGCCTCGGCCGCGCCTTGGAGCTCAACGTCGTCGGGTCCGAGCGATCGATTGGCGCCGAAGGCGTTGTAGTTGACCGGCAGGATCGCCTTGCCCGCGCGCGACACGCAGGCGAGCCTGTCCCAGTCGGCGACGACGGAGTTCTCGGGCCGCTCCGCGCCGAAGAGATCGCTGCCGAGGCTGTAGTCCGCGGGCGGGTTGGTGACGCCGAGCTGCGTCATCAGGGTCGGCACGATGTCGAGGTGGCTGCTCATGCGCTCTTCCACCCGCGCCGGCTGGCCGGGGGCCCAGATCACGAGCGGCACCCGGATCTGCTCGTCGACGAACGACGCGTGGTGGCCCCAGTGGCCCTTCTCCATGAACTCCTCGCCGTGATCGCCGGTGATGACGACGATCGTCGAGTCGAGCAGGCCCTTCTCCCGGAGGTGCGTCAGCACGCGCTCGAACTGGCTGTCGAGGTGGTGACACGCGTTGATGTAGCGGTTCTTGATCAGGCCGATGTTCGCGGCGATGTCGGTGGTCGCGTAGTTGAAGCTCTCCAGGTAGGGGCGGCGGATCACCGACTCCTCCGGGAAGTAGTACTGCGCGTGGGGCGACTCGAAGAACATGAACGCGAAGAACGGGCGGCTCGGGTCGCGGCCGTCGATGTCCGCCAGCAGCCGCCCCACGTTCTCCCGGTCGTTCTGCCAGCCGGCGAGGTGATCGTCGCCTTCGTGGAGCTCGGCGCGCGGTATCCGCCGGAAGATGGTCTTGTCGAACTCGGGATAGGTGAAGCGGGCGCTCGTGTAGATCGCAGTCTGGTACCCGCCGTCGAGCAGCACGTCGAGCAGGGCCGGCCCGCGGCCCTCGTTCAGGAACGAGAACCAGTAGCTGCCGTAGAGCCCGTAGAACATCGAGAACATGCCCATGCGCGTGCCGTTGCCGCCGCTGTAGTGGCTTCGGAAGTTCGCTGCGCGCTCGGCGAAGGCGGAGGTGGCGGGCATGATCGCGGGATCGAGCATGTCGGCGCGCAGCGACTCGGCCACCAGCCAGACGATGTTCCAGTCGCGGTGCCCGGGCGCGCGCGCGATCGGCTGCAGCGGGTAGTGCACGTTCACCGTGTCCACGCGCGCGCGCAGCGAGTGCTCGGCCGCTGCGAGCCCCAGTGTCTCGCGCAGGGCGGGCACCCGCACCGGCATGTAGAACGGGAAGGCGTTCGCCGCGGTCAACACGGGCCGATAGCTGGTCAGGTCGGAGACGGCGAAGACGGCGCGCTCGCCCACGCCGAGCAGCGGCACGCACACCGCGAACGCGGCCACCATCGCGCCGCTCGGCACCAGCCGGCGGAACAGGCCGTCGAAGCGGAGGCTGCGCTGCGCAACGCGCAGCAGGAAGGCCTCGGCGAGCAGCCAACCGAGCGCGATCGCGGCGAAGCTCACCTCGCTCCCGCCACTCGCGCCCATCGAGTCGATGCCGCCCGGCGTCGTGACCAGGTTCCAGACGAAGCCGTTGAAGTGGAAGCCGTAGAGGCGGAAGACGAAGGCGTCGGCAAAGACGAGGAGCTGGACCGCGCTCGCGCCGAGCCACGCGGCGCCGACGAGCGCCGTGTGCCCGTGGCGGGCGAGCCGCGGAAAGCGCCGCGCGACGGTGACGGAGTCGAGCGCGTGGCCGATCAGCACGAGCGGCGCGAACACGGGTAGCAGGTAGAGCAGGCAGTACGTCCACCACACCGCGACGGCCCAGCCCGAGGCGACCGCGCCCAGCAGGCGCACCCCGAGCAGATAGCTGCTCGCGTTGGCGAGCAGCAACAGCCAGCTCAGCAGCAGGAATTTCCAGAGCACGCGCGCGGAGCCCAAGGCTCTGCCTCCCCGACCGGGAAGCTATCGGCGGCGCGTCCTCCGCGGAGCAGCCGGGCATCAAATGAAGCTTTTCTCATCGGGCGCTCCTCGCCCCACGACGGGCTATGCTCCGCGCATGCGCCGGACTCACGTCACCTCCGTCGCCGTCTACGAACGGCTGATCCGCGCTTCGCTCGAGCGGGTCTGGGAGAACGTGCTCGACTGGGAGCACTTGCCCGCGCTGCACCGCGACGCGTTCCTGGCGGTGCGCCGAATCGATTCGGGCGAGTGGGGCTGGAGCGCCCAGGTGCGCGTGCCGGGCTCGGAGCGCGAGATCGCCCTGCGGGTCGCGCTCGATCGCGAGAACCTGCGCTACGTCACGGCCACGACCGAAGGGCCGGGTGCGGGGACGGAGATCTGGACCTCGCTCGAGCCGAAGGGCGAGCGCGAGACCCAGATCCGGGTCGAGTTCCGCGTGCCCGACGTGTCGCCGGAGCGGGTGGCGACGCTCGGCGCCGGCTACCGCGCGCTGTACGCAAAGCTCTGGGACGAGGACGAGGCGATGATGCGCCGCCGCCAGGTGCAGCTCGACCTGCTGCGCCGACCGCTGCCCCGCAGCCGCGACGTGCTCGAGCTCGGCTCGCTCGCCGACGTGCGCGGGAAGCTGCCGCTGGATCTGACCCTGGACGGCCGCCCGTTCCGGGTCGTCGAGCTGGACGGCGAGCTGGTCGCGCACTCGACCGTCTGCCCGCACTGGCTCGGGCCGCTCGAGGCGGGCAAGCGCGAGGGGAGCGTGGTTGCCTGTCCGTGGCACGACTACCGCTTCGACCTGCGCACCGGGCGGAGCTGCGACGGCCGGGGCCTCCGCCTGGGCCCCGCCCCTCGGGTCCGGACGAGTTCAAACAGCCAAGTTTCGGTGGCCTGGGACTAGCCGACCCCGATTTAGGCCTTTCGATCTCTCGATTTCTTGGACCAGATCTGCGATCCGGTCCGATTTGGCCCCCACTACGGCCCTTGTTTGTTGTCCTCTCCGGCGATCGTGTGTAGAATCGCCCGACAGAACTCAAATGTTCGGGTCGAGGGTCGATCTGGACGCAGCCGAGGAGCCCCAAAAATGGCCCAGAAGATCCCAACTGGGGGCGAGAAGATCGTCCAGTGCCTGGAAAGGGAGGGGGTCGAGTACGTCTTCGGGCTCTCCGGCGGCGCAGTCATGCCCATCTTCGATGCCCTGGTCGACTCCAAGATCAAGCTGATCCTGGTCCGCCACGAACAGGGGGCCACCCACATGGCCGACGGCTATGCCCGCTCGACCGGCCGGCCGGGTGTGGTGCTGGTGACCTCGGGCCCCGGGGCGACCAACACGGTGACGGGCCTTCTCACGGCGCAGATGGACTCGGCGCCGATCATCGTCATCTGCGGCCAGACCAACGCGGTGAACCTGGGCAAGGACGCGTTCCAGGAGGCCGACGTCACGGGCATCACCTACCCGGTGGTGAAGCACTCGTACCTGATCAAGCAGGCGGCGGACATCCCGCGGATCATGCGCGAGGCGTTCCACATCGCGACCACCGGCCGGCCCGGCCCGGTCCTGATCGACGTGCCCAAGGACGTGGGGCAGGGCCCCTGCACGGCTCCGTTCACCGACAAGCTCGATCTGCCCGGCTACAACGTGCCGAGTCGCGGCGATGCGGACGCAATCGCGAGGGCCGCGCGGTTCCTGCGCGACGCGCGCCGGCCCGTGCTGTACGTCGGCCAGGGCGCGGTGATCTCGGACGCGGGCAAGGCCATCACGGCGCTGGCCGAGAAGCTGCGCGCGCCGGTGGTGAACACCTTGCTCGGCAAGGGCGCCGTCGACGAGACGCACCCGCTGCACCTGGGCATGCTCGGCATGCACGGCACCGCCTACGCGAACAAGGCGGTCGCCGACTGCGACCTCATCATGGCGATCGGCGCGCGCTGGGACGATCGCATCACCGGGCGCGTCTCCGACTTCTGCACCCGCGCGGTGAAGATCCACGTCGACATCGACCCGGCGGAGTTCGGCAAGATCATCAAGCCCGACGTGTCGATCCTCGGCGACGCACGGCTCGTGATCGAGGACCTCGTGCCGCAGGTCGAGCTCGCCGACACCAAGGAGTGGCTGGCGCAGATCGCGCGCTGGCGGAAGCAGTACCCGCTCAAGTACCCGAAGCAGGGTGGCCTGCGCGCGCAGCACGTGCTCGACCGGCTGAACGAGGTCACGCGCGGCGAGGCGATCATCACCACCGACGTGGGCCAGCACCAGATGTGGGCCGCCCAGTTCTGCCTGGCGAAGAGCAACCGCCACTGGCTCTCGAGCGGCGGCGCGGGGACGATGGGCTTCGGCTTCCCCGCCGCGATCGGCGCCCAGTTCGCCAACCCGAGGAAGAAGGTCTGGGCCGATCGTCGGCGACGGCGGCTTCCAGATGACCTGCTCGGAGCTCGCCACCGCGCAGATCAACAAGCTCCCGGTGAAGTGCCTGATCATCAACAACAACTACCTGGGCATGATCCGGCAGTGGCAGGAGATGTTCTACGACAACCGCTTGTCGGGCGCGGACCTCGAGGGCAACCCCGACTTCGTGAAGCTCGCGCAGGCCTACGGCGTGAAGGGCCTGCGCATCCGCCGGCCCGCCGACGTCGAACCGGGTGCTCGCCGAGGCGCACGCCTACACGGCCGGCCCGTGCGTGGTCGTGGCCGAGGTCGTGAAGGAGGACAACGTCTTCCCGATGATCCCGGCCGGCGCGTCGCTCAGCGAGATGCTGATCGAGAAGCCCAAGCACCGCCTCGAGAAGCCCGAAGGGAGCACCTGATGGCCGCCGCCGCCGCTGACCCGCTGCCCGCCGCGAGCGCGAGGCCCCCCCTGCACACCATCTCGCTGTTCGTGAACAACAAGCCCGGCGTGCTGGTGCGGGTCTCGCTCGTGTTCTCGCGGCGGGGCTTCAACATCGAGAGCCTGGTCGTCTCGCCGGGCGTCGAGGGCCGCTTCTCGCGCATGACGATCGTCTGCTCGGGGAACGCCGGTGATCTTGGTCAGATCATCCAGCAGCTCGCCAAGCTGGTCGACGTCGTGCACGCGATCGACCACACGGGCGACGACAGCTACGAGACCGAGATCGCGCTCGTGAAGCTGTCCGCGCCCCTCGACCAGCGCACCCACATCCTGCAGGTCGTGGAGCACTTCAAGGCCAAGGTCGTCGACTACGGCTCGGAGTCGCTCCTGCTGCAGGTGCACGGGCCGAGCGAGAAGCTCGACGCGTTCATCGACCTGCTGCGTCCATTCAAGCTCTCCGAGCTGGTTCGGTCGGGCAAGCTCCTCATGGCCAGAGGCCAGAGGCTCACTTAGCGGGCCAGCACCGAGGTCAGCACGAAGGCCAGGAACGCGAGCGAGGCTCCCGCGACTGCCAGCGAAGCCAGGTCCGTCCAGATCGATTCGTTCCGGGTGATCATCATCAGCGCCTCCTCAACACGTACGATGCATCAAGGTTTCAGTACGCGCTGTGAAGTCGTTCTCAGTCAGCTCTGACCAACTGCGGTCGGCTCCGCCTCGATCTCAACGCGCGAGCACCCAGGGCCCGAGCAGGCTGACGACGCCGACGATCAGGACGATCCCGGCCAGGTCCAGGACGACCCCGTGGCGCATCATCCGGGTCAGGGGGATGCGGCCCGAGCCGTAGACGATCGCGTTGCAGGGCGTCGAGACCGGCAGCATGAAGCCGAGCGACGAGCCCATCGTCGCAGCCGAGCGCCGGCAGCACCGGGTCGAGGCCGGCGGAGCGCGCGAACGCGATCACGACGGGCACGACCATGTTGGCGGACGCCGGTGTTGCTCGTCGTCTCGGAGAGGACCGTCGCGAGCGCGGTCGAGAGCGCGATCAGGCCGAGGCTCGACTCCGCACGCCGAGCAGGCTCGTCAGCGCGCGCCCGAGCGCGTCCGCGAGCCCGGTCTTGAACGCGAGCGTGCCGAGCGCGATCCCGCCGCCGTAGAGGAAGACGATCCACCAGTCGATCTTCACCGCCTCGCGCCAGGGCAGCGTGAACTCGTGGCGGCGCCAGGTCGGTCGGCAGCACGAAGAGGAGCGCGGCGCCGAACAGCGCGACCACGCTCTCGGGCAGCGCGGCCGACAGCTCGCGATAGGCGGGTGCGTCCTCGCCCGCGACCAGCGCGACCAGGCCCGGCAGCACCCAGAAGAAGCACCGTCGCGGCGAAGGCGAACAGGGTGTTCTTCTGCGCCGCGCGTCCAGGC
The DNA here is from genome assembly GCA_963707945.1 of uncultured delta proteobacterium. Taxonomy (GTDB): domain Bacteria; phylum Myxococcota_A; class UBA9160; order SZUA-336; family SZUA-336; genus VGRW01. The sequence continues at coordinate 1,108,464 of CAVPRM010000002.1, read as the reverse complement.
GCCGAGCTTGCGCGCGCTCGCGGCGCCAGGAGCTCCGTCACGCCGACGCAGCCGGGTGCCGGCGGGCGCGCCGTTGCGCGCGAGGTCGAACAGCAGGCAGGCGAGCAGCGCGAGCGACGAGCGGCACCCCGAGCGCCATCCAGCTGAAGAACGGCAGCTCGACGCCGAGCTCGCGCCGGATGAAGCCGATCCCGATCAGGTTCGGCGGCGTGCCGACCGGCGTGCCCGAGCCCGCCGACCGACGCCGCGAACGAGTTCGACGAGAGGAGCGCCGTGCCGAAGCCGGCGGGCAGCGCGGCGCCGTCGCCGCGGGCCTCGAGCGCCGCCAGGAGCGAAACGCCGATCGGGAACATCATCGCGGTGGTCGCCGTGTTGCTGATCCACATCGAGATCGCGCACGCCACCGCGGCGTAGGCCACCAGCACGCGGCCGGGCCGGTCGCCGACACCGGGCAGTGACAGGATCGCGAACGCGAAGCGCCGGTCGAGCCCGTGGAAGAAGATCGCACTGCGCGAGCATGAACGTGCCGACGAACAGGAAGATCAGCGGGTCGGCGAACGGGCGCGAACGCCACCGCGGCGGGCGCTACGCCGCAGCACGACCGCGCCGGCGACGCCGAGGAAGGCGGTCATCGCCATCGGGATCGCCTCGGTCACCCACAGCACGACCACCGCGCCCATGATCGCGGCGAGCCGGTGCGCGGACGCGTCGAGCTCGAGCGGCGCGAGCCAGAGCGCCGCGAACACGAGCGGCGCGAGGACCAGCCCCGCGCGCTCGCGCCACGGCGCGCCGCTCATCCCGTCCCCCAGGCCCGCTCCCTCGAGCTCCAAGAACTCACCCCCGCGCGGCGCGCGAGGGGAACATAGCCGAGTCAGCCGAGCGGGAAGCGGCTGCGCGTGCGCAGCCAGAGCCATGCGCACGCGCCGCCGAGGAGCGCCGCGGCGCCGGGCTCGGGCACGGCCGCCGGGTAGCTGCCGTCCAGCACGTCGCACGCGCAGGTCGACGACGCGAAGTGCACGCTGTAGCCGCCGACCACGTCGCCGTAGAAGGACGCTCCGATCGACACGTTGACCAGGATCGAGAGCTCGGAGCCGCCGAGCGCGACCACGGACGGAGAGCCGAGGAAGTCGGGAGCGGGTGTGGTGATGTTCCCGAGCACCGCCTGCTCCGCTCGAAGGTCGCCGGCCGGGGCCGCGCCCAGCACCTCGCCGGCGGTCAGAGCGCCGGTCACCTGATAGAGGCTCCCCGCGTAGACCGTCCCGCGCGTGATCGGCGTGCCGGTCGCCACGGGATCGCCGACCGCGTAGTAGATCCCGCCCGGGCCGCCGCCGCCCGCGCTCCCCGAGAGCGGCAGAGCCCAGAGCGAGTTCGCGCCCTGGATCAGGATGTCGCCGACGCCGACGGTCACCGGCTCGTAGGAGCTGCCTGTCACCGTGAACGGCGCGAGCGTGGTGTCGCCGCCGTGGTAGTTCATGCGCACGTTGATCGCGAGCAGAGTGGGGCTGAGCGTCTGGACCTCGAGCGAGCGGATGTCGAAGTCGGCTCCATTGCCGATCACGTCGGGCGCGCCGGCCCCGTACGGATCCGAGAAGAGGGTGCCGGCGCGCGCAGAGCCGGCGGATGCGAAGGCCAGCGCGAGCAGAGCGGCGGCAGATCTCACCAGCGTCATCGTCTGACCTCCTTGCACACTGCCCAGTCTACGCCGCCGAAGCGCCTGCGGATTCAAAGAGGAGGGGATCGGCCGGGACACCGCTCAAGCGCTCGGCAGCGGAACGTCGATGCGCCTGGGGAATGCCGCGTTCCCAAGTCGACCCGCGTCCGGAGTCCGCCGAGGGCCTCGAGGCCCTCGTCTCGGACCTGATCTTCTGGGTCGACCAGGAGCTCTGCATCCTGCGCTCGAACGCGACCGCCCAGCGACTTCTGCGCCACGAGCCCGACGTCCTCCACGGGCTGGCGTTCGAGGGCCTGATCGCGCCCCCGTCGCGCCGCACGTTCGCGACCTTCGTCGCGGAGCGCCGCGCCCAGGGGGGGCCCTCGACGCGGCCGATCGAGGTTCGCTTGCAGATGCACGAGACGCCGGAGCTGCCGGTCGAGATCGCCCTTCACGCGAGCGAGTTCGCGGGCAAGCCGGCGTGGCTGATCGTCGCGCGCGACCTCAGCGATCGCCGGCAGCTGCGCGCGGAGCGCAACCGCACCGAGTCGCTCGAGGAGGCGAACTCGGCGCTGCGCGAGGCGATGCTGCACGCGGAGCAGACGACGCGGGTCAAGACCGAGTTCCTCGCCAACGTCTCGCACGAAATCCGCACCCCGATGACGGCGATCCTGGGCTTCACCGAGGAGCTCCTCGTGGAGGCGCGGCGGAGCGACGGGCCGCCCGCGACCATCGACGCGCTGCGCACGATCCAGCGCAACGGCGACTACCTGCTGGCGCTGCTGAACGACATCCTCGACCTGTCCAAGATCGAGTCCGGGCGGCTCGAGGTCGAGCACGTCACGTTCTCGCCCGTTGCGGTGGTGCGGGACGTCGAGCGGCTGATGCGGGTGCGCGCCGAGGGGAAGGGCGTCGGCTTCACCGTCGAGTTCGGCGGCGAGGTGCCCGCCCAGGCCGAGGGCGATCCGACGCGCGTGCGCCAGATCCTGATCAACCTGGTCGGCAACGCGATCAAGTTCACCGAGATCGGCGAGGTGCGGCTGCGCGTGCAGCTGCGAGACGAGCCTGCGCCCCGACCCTCTGCTTCGAGGTCATCGACACGGGTATCGGGATCACCGCGGCCGAGCGCAGCAAGCTGTTCCGCCCGTTCGGGCAGGCCGACAGCTCGACCACGCGCCGCTACGGCGGCACCGGCCTCGGTCTCACCATCTCGAAGCGCCTCACGGACCTGCTCGACGGCGAGATCCAGGTCGAGAGCGAGCCCGGCCACGGAACCACCTTCCGGGTCGAGCTCCCCGCCGGGAACCTTTACGGCGTCGAGCGCGTTCCCGCACTGGCCGCGAACCGAGACATCGTCGAGCCGAACCCGGTGGAGGAGCCGAGCCTGTCCGGGTCCGGGCGCGTCCTGCTCGTCGAGGACGGCCTGGACAACCAGCGCCTCATCTCGCTGCTCCTCGCCCGGGTGGGTCTCGAGGCCGTGATCGTCGAGAACGGCCAGCAGGCGGTGGAGCGGGTGCACGAGGCGCGGCTGGCGGGAGCGCCCTTCCGGCTGATCCTCATGGACATGCAGATGCCCGTGATGGACGGCTACACCGCGACGCGTATCCTGCGCCGGCAAGGCTACGACGGCTCGATCGTCGCGCTCACGGCCCACGCCATGGACGCCGAGCGGGGCCGCTGCATGTCGGCCGGCTGCGACGACTTCGCGACGAAGCCGATAGACCGCGGCAACTTCTACGCGCTCTTGCGCCGGCATCTGACGGAGCCGAAGACCGAATAGGCGGGATCGTCCGTCGTTTGGTCCACTGATCACACTCTCGCGCCGATACCCAGAGGCATGGGGCGGGCCAAGGGCATCGCGTTGCTCGATGCGGTGAAGTTCCTGCGCGCGCGGCGCGACGACGCGGGCGACGTGCTGGCGCCGGAGCTGCACAAGTATCTGGACGACCAGATCGGGACGTCCTCCTGGTACCCGGAGGAGGATCTGGTCGCGCTGATCCGCGCGGTCGCCAAGCTCCTGCCCGGTCCGATCGACCGCGCGCTCATGATGATGGGCGAGCGCGGCGCGCGGGCGCAGACGCTGGTCTACGGCGATCTGATCCGCGGCATGGGTGAGGGCACGACCGGTCGGACCTTCGCGCTCTGGTCGACGCAGCACGACACCGGCGAGATGCGCTCGAGCTTCGAGGCGCCGAACAAGCTGCGGGTCGAGCTCACGGGCTTCGACGACACCTCGCGCGAGTTCTGCCTGATTCTGGGCGGCTACCTGGCGGGCACCCTCGCGATCAACGGCATCACGGACAGCTCGGTGCAGAAGCTCTCGTGCCGACTCTGGGGCGACCCGGCGTGCGCGTGGCGGGCCTCGTGGACCCCGGTGGACGAGCAATGAGGCACCCGCAGAAGCGCGAGATCGACCCCAACCCGGAGCCGATCGGCAAGCTGAAGGGCGTCGCCTTCCTCGGCGTCGTGAAGCTCCTCCGCTCGCGCCGCGACGACGCCATGGCGATGCTGCGCCCGGAGCTCCACCACTACCTGACCGAGACCGTCCGCCCGTCGGGCTGGTACCCCGAGTCGGAGCACGTCGAGTTGCTGCGCGCCGGCGCGCGCCTCTACCCGGGCTCGCCCGATCGCGCGCTCGAGATGATGGGCGAATTCGCGGCGCGCAGGCACTGCGAGATCTACAAGGAGATCCTGGTCGGCCGCGGCTCGCCGAGCCGGACCTTCGCGATGTGGGCGACGCAGCACGACACCGGCGAGATGCGGCGGATTCGCGAGCTGCCCAACCGCATGCGCTTCGAGCTGGTCGGCTTCCGCGACACTTCGCGCGAGCAGTGTCTGGTGCTCACCGGCTACTTCCGCGGGACGTTCACGGTGAACGGCTTCGGCGACGTCGCGGTCGAGAAGCTCGCCTGCCGGCTGTGGGGCGACGAGAGCTGCGTGTGGCGCTGCTCGTGGAACCGCGAGGAGGGCTAGCGCGGATGGGCAACACCAAGGGAGCGACCCTGCTCGGCACCGTGAAGTTCCTGCGCCGCCAGCGCGACGCGGCGTCCGCTCTGCTGCCCCCGGAGCTCCAGCACTACCTCGAGGACGAGATTCGTCCGTCCGCGTGGTATCCAACCCCGCACTTCCGCGAGCTTCTGCGCGCGGCGGTCTCGCTGTGCCCGGGCGATCGCGACGCAGCGCTCGAGAGCTATGGGGCCGCGGGTGCGCGCGAGCACGTCGCGCTCTACGGCGACCTCATCTTCAACCTGACCGAGTCGACCACCCAGCTGTTCGTGCTCTGGTCGATGCAGCACGACACCGGCTCGATGTCGCTCGTCCTCCGGTCGCCGACCAGCGCCTACCTGGAGCTGCGCGGCTTCGAGGACGCCACCCGCGACTTCTGCCGCATGACCACCGGCTACGTGCGCGAAGGCCTGTGCATGAACGACTTCACCGACGTCTCGATCGGCGAGGTCGAGTGCTCGATCGACGGAGCCGACCGCTGCGTGTGGCGCGCTTCCTGGAAGCGGGGAGGCTAGTCGCGATGCCCAACGCAAAGGGCGCCGTCCTGCTCGGTCTGGTGAAGTTCCTGCGCAAGCGGCCCGACGCTGCGCGCGACGTTCTGCCCGCCGCACAGCACCACTATCTCCAGGAGGACATCCGCCTCTCGGGCTGGTACCCGGAGGCTGACTTCGTCGAGCTGATCCGCGCCGTCGCGAAGCTCGTGCCCGGCGACTACGACGCCGCGATCGAGCACATGGGGCTGGTCGGCGCCCGCGCCCACGCCGAGGTCTACGGCCACCTGCTGCGCAGCGGGAAGTCGAACAGCAGCGTGTTCGCGCTCTGGTCCGCGCAGCACGATACCGGCGAGCTGCGCGGCGTCTGGGAGAGCCCGACCAGCACGCGGGTCGAGCTGGTCGACTTCGCCGCGCCGTCGCGCGAGGTCTGCCTGCTCTCCATGGGCTACCTGCGCGGCGGCTTCCAGCTCAACGGCTTCGACGACGTCGTGATCGAGAAGCGCGCCTGTGCGGCGCAGGGCGCCGACCGCTGCATGTGGCGAGTGACCTGGAAGCCCCGGGACTAGGACAGGACAAGACCTTGCTGGTTCGCAGCGGGTGCGCCGCGCGGGCGGCTCCTCGCGGGTCCCTTCTCGCTCGCGGACTCGCTGCGAGAAGGGACCCATGAGGAGTCCCGCGCGCCCGCCCCGCCGCGCTCCGGCGAGCCGGATCCGCTAGCCCTGACCGCCGCCGTATACGTTGATCTTCTCGCCGGTGATGTACGAGGCGCGCTCCGAGACCAGGAACCGCACGACGTTCGCCACGTCCTCGGGCTGACAAACCCGGCCGAAGGGCATGACCGCGTCGAGCTTGCGGATGTCGTCGACGCCCATCGCGCCCTTCGCGAGACGCTTGCCCATCTCGGTCTCGACCAGGCCCGGCGCGACGATGTTCACGTGGATGCCGTTCTTCTTCTCTTCCTTCGAGAGCGTCAGCGCGAGCGCCTCGAGCGCCGCTTTGCCCATGTTGTAGGGCGCGCCGCCGCCGGCGTGGTTCAGCGTGGCGACCGAGGAGATCATCACGATGTCGCCGCGCGGGCGCGTGCGCATGCTGGGGATCGCCAGGTGGCACAGGTACCAGGCGCCGAAAGCGTGCGTGCGCACGACCCGCTCGAACTCCGCAGGGTCGGTGTTCTTCACGGTCTGGCCGCGGCTCGCGATGCCGGCGTTGTTGATCAGGATGTCGACGAAGCCGAAGTCCTTGACCACGGCGTCGACCATCGCCTGGCAGGCCTCGAGGCTGTCGACCGACGCCGCGTAGGCGCGCGCCTTGCGCCCCAGCGACTCGATCGCCGAAACCGTCTCCTTGGCCGCAGCTTCGTCGCGCCGGTAGTTGATCGCGACGTCCGCGCCGTCCTCCGCGAGCGCGAGCGCGATCCCGCGCCCGATTCCGCGACTTCCGCCCGTGACCAGCGCGACCCGACCTTTCAGCGACATCCCTGAGCCTCCCGTTCTGTCTAGCCGCATATCCTACGCGCGCGGCTTGCGCGGAAGCGAGTGCTCCCAGTCCGCCAGGATCGCGCGCAGCGCGGCGACGAAGGCGAGCGGCTGGTCGAGGAGCAAATGGTGGTACGCCTGCGGGATCTCGACCTGCGGAGCGTTGCGATCGAGCAGCTCGAACATGTAGTCGGCGACGTCGGGGGTGACGAGCTCCGAGAGCTCGCCGCGGAACAGCGCCACCCGGCAGCGCACCTGCGCGAGCTGCTGGCCGATCGCCTCGACCGCCGCGCGCCGGAACACCACCGGGTCGAACTTCCAGGTCCAGCCCGCCGGCGTCTGGTGCAGCGAGTTGCGCGCGACGTGCTCGACGATCCAGTCGTTCTCGCACGGCTGCGGCGGGATCAGCCGGAACTTCGCGACCGCCGTCTCGAAGTCGCGGTACGTCTTCGGGTTGCGGAAGGCGCGCCCGCGCGTGCCTTCCTCGGACTCGGGATCGGGCCGGCGCACCGGCGAGTCGACGATGATCGCGCCGGCCAGGCGGTCGCCCCAGCGCGCGGCGGCGCCGATGCACACGATCCCGCCCATGCTGTGCCCGACCAGGAGCGGCGCGCCGACGATGCCCGCGTGGCGCGCGACGGCCATGACCTCCTCGGCCCAGACCTCGCGCCGGTACTCGCTGCGCCGGCCGCTGTCGCCGTGGCCGGAGAGGTCGAGCGCCACCACGTGGTACGACGAGGTGAGCAGCGGCGCGATGAAGCTCCACCAGTGCGCGTGCGCCGCGCCGCCGTGCACCAGCACGATGCCCGGCTTCTCGCGGTCGCCCCAGCGCAGGTAGTGGATCGACGCGCCGTCGACCTCGACCCGCTCTTCGTCCGGCTTGTGCTCGAGCGCGCGGCGGAACCAGGCCGGGCGCTTCACCCAAGCTCGTACTTCTTCTTGAGCTCCGGGTCGCGCGCGGCCAGGAGCTCGGCCAGGCCGACCATCACCTTGCACTGCTTCCAGGTGGCGTCGTCCTGCATCTTGCCCTCGAGCATCATCGTGCCGCTGCCGTCGGGCATCGCCGCGATCACCCGCTTGGCCCAGAGCACCTCGTCGGGCGGCGGCGTGAACACCTTCTTGGCGATGTCGATCTGCGACGGGTGCAGCGACCATGCGCCGACGCAGCCCATCAGGAAGGCGTTCCGGAACTGGTCCTCGCACGCGATCGGGTCGTCGATCGCGCCGAACGGGCCGTAGAAGGGCAGGGCGCCGGTCGCCGCGCACGCGTCGACCATACGCCCCATGGTGTAGTGCCAGAGGTCCTGCTGGGCGGTGGGCCGCTCGCCGTTCGGGTTCTTCGGGTCGGGATCGGTGCGCACCAGGTAGCCGGGGTGACCGCCGCCGACCCGGGTCGTCTTCATGCGCCGCGACGCCGCGAGGTCCGCGGGGCCGAGCGACATGCCCTGCATGCGCGGCGACGACGCCGCGATCTCCTCGACGTTGGCCACGCCGAGCGCCGTCTCGAGGATGGCGTGCACGAGCAAGGGCTTGCGCAGCCCCGCCTTAGCCTCGAGCTGCGCGAGCAGCTGGTCCACGAAGTGGATGTCCCAGGGCCCCTCGACCTTCGGGATCATGATCACGTCGAGCTTGTCGCCGATCTCGCCGACCAGCCGGGTCACGTCGTCGAGCATCCACGGGCTGTCGAGCGAGTTCACCCGGGTCCAGAGCTGCGTGTTCCCGAAGTCCACGTCGCGCGCGATCTTGATCAAACCCTCGCGCGCGTCGACCTTGCGCTCGGTCGGGATCGCGTCCTCGAGGTTGCCGAGCAGGATGTCCACCTGCTTGGCGATGTCGGGCACCTTCGACGCCATGCGCGGGTTGCTCGGATCGAAGAAGTGGATCATCCGGGAGGGGCGGACGGGAATCTCGCGCACCGGCTGCGGCGCACCGAGGGCTTTGGGCGTGAAGAAATGGCGGGGGCTTCGCATGGGGCCGAGATTACCACGCGCGAGAACGCCCGCCCGGACCCCGCGCACCTTCAGCGGCAGTGACGGCCGAGGGTGCTCGGCTCGAGGCTTCGAGGATCGAAGGCGCCGTCGACCTCGAGCTCGCTCGCGCTGACGGTGGTGTGAGTGCCGTCGCGGAGGTCCGTCACGAGCACGTCCGAGGGCGCGTAGATTCCGCCGTCTTCGAGCATCTGTTCGGGATCCGCCGTCATCACCTTCCTCGGGGCGTCGCCGTTCTGGAACGACTCGGACTTGATCACGACGCAGGTCTTCTGGTCGACGTAGCTGACGACCCTGGTGTAGGTCGATTGCGCGAGGTCGCGGGGAGTTGCGGCGACGACGTAGACCGGATGGCCGCCGATTTCCGCTTCGGGCAGGCGTTCGACTCGTTCCGCGCGATTCTGCTGCTGCCAGCGTTGGACGTCTTCGTAGCTGACGTCGGAGCCGCACACGCGCCCGCCCATTCCGCTGCCGGTAATGCGAATGATCCGCCGTTCCGCGGGGAGGTAGAGGAAGGAATCCGGCTCACGGCCCGGCGCCTCGATCGACAGGAACTCGGTCCCCGCGACGTCGGGGGGGGCCGTGATGCACACCTTGACCCGCCGGAGTCCGTCGGAAAGCTGCGCGCCGATCAGCTTGCCCCGACACTCCCTCTTTCCTCCTAGACGATCGACGGACTCGAAATGCAGTACCTGCGTGCTCGATCTCTTCGGGATGTTCCGCTTCAGACAGTCGCGCACCGGGCTCAGGGGATCAGGCGGTGGCGCCGGCGCGCTCTTGGACACGGGCGCAGGCGGCGCCGCGACCGGGCGCGGCAGCGAGGTGGGGCCCGGTTTCATCGCCGGCGCCTTCGGATGGATTGGCGGGACTGAAGGCGGCGGCTCCTTCTCGTTGCGGCTCGACGCTTCCGCGCTCTCGTCTGCGGAGGGAGTCGCGGCATGCGACGGGAGTGGCTCCGGAGTAGGAGGCGCCGTGGTCGAGCATGCGGCCAACCCCACGGAGAAGATGACGAGACGACAGCACGCTCGCTCTCGAAGCATGACTCGCTCCTCTCGACGTGAGCCTGCGCTTGATGTCACCAAGCGGCTGTGAAGTCCTTCACTCGACCGGGAGGTTCAGATAAGGAGTACAGTGAGCGGGTGCGTTGCCCCGCCTGCGGCTTCGAGAACCCGTCGGGGATCCGCTTCTGCGGCAGCTGCGCTGCCGCGCTCGTGCCCGCAGTGACTTGCCCGAGCTGCGGGCGAGCGAACCCGGCGAGCTTCCGCTTCTGTGGTGAGTGCGGCGGCACGCTCGGCTCGCAGACCCCGCGCGCCAGCTACACCCCGAAACACCTGGCCGACAAGATCCTGACCTCGCGCTCGGCGCTCGAGGGCGAGCGCAAGCAGGTGACGGTCCTCTTCGCGGACGTGAAGAGCTCGATGGACATCGCCGGCTCGCTCGACCCCGAGGAGCTGCACCGCATCCTGGACCGCTTCTTCCAGATCCTGGCCGACGGGGTGCACCGCTTCGAGGGCACCGTGAACCAGTACATGGGCGACGGGATCATGGCGCTCTTCGGCGCGCCGATCGCGCACGAGGATCACGCCCAGCGCGCCTGCTACGCAGCGCTCCACCTGCGCGAGGAGCTGCGCCGCTTCGCCGACGAGCTGCGCCGCGCGGAAGGGCTCTCCTTCTCGACCCGCATGGGCTTGAACTCGGGCGAGGTCGTGGTGGGAAAGATCGGCGACGACCTGCGCATGGACTACACCGCGCAGGGTCAGGTCGTCTGGCTCGCCCAGCGGATGGAGTCGCTGGCCGCGCCGGACCGGATCTACTTGTCCGACGCGACCGCCCGGCTGGTCTCGGGTCTGTTCGAGCTCGCGGACCTCGGTGAGTTCGCGCTGAAGGGAGTCAAGGAGCCGGCGATCGTCTACGAGCTCGTCGGCGCCGCACGATCACGTCGGCGCTTCGACGTCGCGATCGCGCGCGGGCTCACCCGCTTCGTGGGGCGCGACGCCGACATGGCGACGCTCGAGGCGGCGCTCGAGCGCGCGCGACAGGGGCGAGGCCAGGTGGTCGGCGTGGTGGCCGAGGCGGGTGTCGGCAAGAGCCGACTCTGCTTCGAGTTCCTGGAGCGCTGCCGGGCGAGCGGGATCGCCGTGCTGGAGGGCCGCGCCGTCTCCTACGGCCGGAACATCCCGTATCTGCCGATGCTCGAGCTGTTCCGGAGCTGGTTCGGGATCACGGAGCAGGACGCGGAGCAGAGCGCGCGCGAGAAGATCGCAGGCCGGCTGCTGCTGCTCGACGAGAGCTTCCGCGACATGCTGCCGCTCCTGTTCGAGTTCCTCGGAGTTCCGGACCCGGAGCGGCCCGCGCCGCGGGTCGACGCCGACTCGCGTCAGCGCCAGCTGTTCGCAGTGTTGCGCCGGCTGGTGCGCGAGGGCGCGGCGGGCCAGCCAACCGTGACGTTGATCGAGGATCTGCACTGGATCGACCCGGCGAGCGACGCGTTCCTCGCGCAGTGGGTCGAAGCGATCGAGAAGTCACGCGGCCTGCTCGTCGTGAATCTGCGCCCCGAATACCGCGCCGAATGGATGGCGCGCTCGTGCTACCACCAGATCGCGCTCGCGCCGCTCGACGGGGGCGCGGCGGACGAGCTGCTCGCCGATCTGCTCGGGAGCGATCCGAGCACCCGAGCGCTGGCCGCTCGGATCCAGCAGCGCACCGGCGGCAACCCGTTCTTCACCGAAGAGGTCGTGAAGTCGCTCGTCGAGTCGGGGCAGCTCGTCGGCACGCGCGGCCGCTACCGGATCGCGGCGCAGGTCGAGACGCTCGACGTTCCCGCAACCGTGCAGGCGGTGCTCGCCGCGCGCATCGACCGCCTGCCCGAGCGCGAGAAGCAGGTGCTGCAGGCCGCGTCGGTGATCGGGCGCGAGTTCTCGCTGCCCGTGCTCGCGCAGACCGCGCAGCTACCCGCCGTAGAGCTTGCCGCCGCACTCGCTCAGCTCAGGGCCGCAGAGCTCGTCTTCGAGCAGTCGCTGTACCCGATCGAGGAGTACGTGTTCAAGCACGCGCTGACGCAGGAGGTGGCCTACGCCTCTCAGCTGCGCGAGCGACGGGCGCGCGGCCACGCCGCGGCGGCGCGTGCGATCGAGGCGCTGTCTCCCGGCAAGCTCGACGAGAGCGCGTCGCTGCTCGCCCATCACTGGGAGGCCGCCGGAGACGCGCTGCAGGCCGCGCGCTGGCACCGCCGCGCAGCGGAGTGGGTCAGCGACCTCGCCGCGGTGAAGGACCACTGGCTCGCGGTGCGCCGGCTCGTCGGCGACACCCCCGCAGCGGGCGAACCGCTCGAGCTTGCTCTCGCGGCGCGGGTCGGAATCCTCGAGGCGAGCTGGCGCACGAGCCGGGCGCCCGAAGCGGACGCCATCTTCGCCGAGGGAACCGCGCTCGCCGACCGCGGCCGCGACCGCGCCGCGCTCGCCCGGCTACACGCGTCGTACGCCATCTGCCGTGCCGTCCTCGGCGACGAGCTGGCGCGGGAGAGGCATGGCCGCGAGGCGCTGCGGATGGCCGACGAGCTCGACGACGACGAGCTCCGGGTCCTCGCGGCCGGTCCGGTCACCTTTTCGCTGAGCAGAATCGGGCGCTTCAACGAGGCGATCGCGATCGCGCGCCGGCTCGATTCGCTCGACCCTGCGACGCTCTCTCCGGAAGGAGTCGACTACTACGCCTTCTTCGTCGGCGCGCTCGCCGTGGCGCTGGCCCATCGCGGACGGTTCGCCGAGGCGCGGCGGGAGATCGCGCGGGCCGAGCGACCGGTACGCGGGCATGTGCGCGATCGGAGTGTTGTCTGGCTGGCGGTCCATGCCGTGGAGTCCGCCTGGCTCGCGGGCGACGCCGAGCTCGCGCTGGAGCATGCGCGGCGCGCTGTCCAGGCTGCCGAGCGCGAGGGCCTGCCCTATCTCGCGTCGGAATCGGCCCGCCTCCTCGCCACCGCGGGGCTCATGGCGGGGGACTGGGCTGCTGCGCTGCGTGCGCACCGGGAGCTCGTCGCGGGCGGGGATCTTGACCTCGACTGGCTGGTTCTGCTGGACGTCGAGGCGAACCTCGCGGCCGGAGACGGAGCCCAAGCGCTTCGCGCGCTGGAAGGCAGGCTCGAGTGGGTGAGCTCGAGCGGTGCTCGGTTCTTGGAGGTCCCGGCTCGGATCGCGCGCGCGCGGGCGCTGCTGCTCGTCGACGGCGCGGCCGCCGCCGACGAGGCGGAGCGCGAGCTGTCGGCCGCGCAGTCCCTCGTGGACGAGATGGGCGCGGTGGCCTACGCACCGCGCGTTCTGCTCGCGCGCGCGGAGCTCGCCCAGGTACGCGGCGATGCTGCGACATGCGAGGCCCAGCGCCGCGAAGCGCACCGCCTCTTCGTCGCGATGGGCGCCACGCGGTACGCGGAGCGGCTTGCGCAGGAGCTTGCGCCGTGAATTGCCGCAGCTGCACGCGCGAGATCCCCGCTGCGGCTAAGTTCTGCCCGGAGTGCGGCGCCTGCAGCTCGGCGAGCTGTGCCGCTTGCGGCGCAGAGCTGCTCGAGGGCAGCAAATTCTGCGCGGAGTGCGGCGCGGCTCAGTCCCCGGTGGCGAATCCGCGCGTCGAACGCGAGACCCGCACCTACACGCCGAAGCACCTCGCGGACAAGATCCTGACCTCGCGCTCGGCGCTCGAGGGCGAGCGCAAGCAGGTCACCGTCCTGTTCGCGGACGTGAAGAGCTCGATGGACCTCGCCACCTCGCTCGACCCCGAGGAGCTTCACCGCGTCCTGGACCGCTTCTTCCAGATCCTGGCCGACGGCGTCCACCGCTTCGAGGGCACAGTCAACCAGTACACGGGCGATGGAATCATGGCGCTGTTCGGGGCGCCGATCGCACACGAGGACCACGCCCAGCGCGCTTGCTACGCGGCGCTCCACTTGCGCGAGGAGCTGCGCCGGCTGAGTGACGAGCTGCGCCGCTCCGAGGGGCTCTCGTTCTCGACGCGGATGGGCCTCAACTCCGGCGAGGTCGTGGTGGGGAAGATCGGCGACGACCTGCGCATGGACTACACCGCGCAGGGTCAGGTGGTGTGGCTGGCGCAGCGGATGGAGTCGCTGGCGCCGCCGGACCGGATCTACCTGTCGGACGCGACGGCGCGGCTGGTGTCGGGGCTCTTCGAGCTCGAGAGCCTCGGGGAGTTCGCGCTGAAGGGCGTGGCCGCGCCGCAGCCGGTCCACCAGCTCACCGGTGCCGCACGCTCGCGGCGGCGCTTCGACGTGGCGCGCGCGCGCGGGCTGACCCGCTTCGTGGGTCGCGACGCGGAGATGGCGACGCTCGAGGCTGCGCTGGAGCGCGCGCGCCAAGGCCGCGGTCAGGTGGTCGGTGTCGTGGCCGAGGCGGGTGTCGGCAAAAGCCGGCTCTGCTTCGAGTTCCTGGAGCGCTGCCGGGCGAGCGGGATCGCCGTGCTAGAAGGGCGCGCGGTCTCCTACGGCCGGAACATTCCGTATCTCCCGATGCTCGAGCTGTTCCGCACCTGGTTCGGGATCACGGAACAGGATGGGGAGCAGAGCGCGCGCGAGAAAATCGCGGGCCGGCTGCTGCTGCTCGACGAGAGCTTCCGCGAGATGCTGCCGCTGCTCTTCGAGTTCCTCGGCGTCCCGGATCCGGAGCGGCCCGCTCCCCGCACCGACGCCGACACGCGTCAGCGCCAGCTCTTCGACGTGCTGCGTCGGCTCGTTCGCGAGGGCGGGGCGGGCCAGCCCACCGTCACCCTGATCGAGGATCTGCACTGGATCGACGGCTCGAGCGACGCGTTCCTCGCGCAGTGGGTCGAGGCGATCGAGAGCTCGCGTGGTCTGCTCGTCGTGAATCTGCGTCCCGAGTATCGCGCTGAGTGGATGGCTCGCTCGTGCTACCACCAGATCGCCCTGGCGCCGCTCAGCGCGCAAGCGGCTGACGAGCTGCTCGACGACCTGCTCGGGAGCGACCCGAGCACTCGAGCGCTGGCCGCGCGGATCCAGCAGCGCACCGGCGGGAATCCGTTCTTCACCGAGGAGGTCGTGCAGTCGCTCGTCGAGTCGGAGCAGCTCGTCGGCACGCGCGGCCGCTACCGGCTCGCCGCGCAGGTGGAGATGCTCGACGTTCCCGCAACAGTGCAGGCCGTACTCGCCGCGCGCATCGACCGCCTGCCCGAGCGCGAGAAGCAGGTGCTGCAGGCCGCGTCGGTGATAGGGCGTGAATTTTCGCTGCCCGTGCTGGCCCAGCTCGTTCCGTTCTCCTCCGGCGAGCTCGCCGCCGCACTCGCGCAGCTGCGCAGCGCCGAGCTCGTCTTCGAGCAGTCGCTCTATCCCGTGGAGGAGTATGTGTTCAAGCACGCGCTCACCCAGGAGGTGGCGTACGGCTCGCAGCTGCGCGAGCGGCGTGCACGCGCGCACGCGGCGGCGGCGCGGGCGATCGAGGCGCTCTCTCGCGACAGGCTCGACGAGAGCGCGGCGCTGCTCGCCCATCACTGGGAGGCGGCCGGCGACGCGCTGCAAGCGGCGCGCTGGCACCGCCGCGCGGCGGAGTGGGTGAACGACTCCGCCGCTTCGAGCGATCACTGGAACGCCGTGCGGCGGCTGCTTGGTGACGAACCGCAATCGGCCGAAGAGCTAGGCCTCGCCCTTGCTGCGCGGATCGGCATCCTGAGGACGGGCTGGCATTTGCTGGCCATCAAGGACTCAGAGGCGATTCTCCGCGAAGGAGTCGCCCTAGCCGAGCGCGCGCACGACCGCGGCGCGCTCGTCCTGCTGCATGCGCACTACGCCGTCGGCGCTTCCAGCCGGGGTTACGTGCGGGTGAAGGAAGTCGCCGGCCGGGAAGCGTCGCGTATCGCCGACGAGATCGGCGACAGAGAGCTGCAGGGCCTGAGCAGAGCAGGGCTGATCAACGCGCTTGTCAACCAAGGCCGCTTCGATGAGGCGATCGAGATCGGCGGGCAGCTCGGCCGGATCGAGCCCGCTGAGTTGGTCGGCTCCGAGAGCCGATACCACTGCTCCTTCGGCCTGGGCCAGGTCGCGGTTGCGTTGTCGTATCGGGGTCGCTTCGCGGATGCGGCTCGAGAGCTCGAACGAGCTCGCAGGCTGGTGCGGGAGCCTGACGGCGAAGCGGTCTTCTTTGTGCACGGGAATGCCCTGGAGTGCGCTTGCACGCAGGGCGCCAGCGACGACGCGCTCGAGCACGCGCGTCGCGCCGTCGAGCTGGCCGAACGGATCGGCGGCCCGAAGCTCCGCCTTATGGCGACGACTCGATGGTGGCTGTGGGCCTGTGTCGTAGCCGCCCGCTGGCATGACGCCATTCGCAGCTTCGAGGAGCTGATGCCGCTGGAACGAGACGCGCGGGCCAGTTTGGAGCTGTACTGTGCCTTGCCCTACCTAGCCGAGGCCTACCTCGCCATTGGCGCGGGAGCGCAGGCGCTCCGCGCGGCCGATGACGGCCTGCGAGAGGCTCGTTATTCCGGAGCACGGTTCTGGGAGCTGCCGGCCCGGATCGTGCGCGCTCGGGCGCTGCTGCTGATCGGCGGCGCAACAGCGGCAGACGAAGCCGAGTGGGAGCTCTCGACGGCGCAGGCGCTGGTCGACGAGATGGGCGTCGTGACCCACGCGCCGCGTGTCCTGCTCGCCCGTGCGGAGCTGGCCCAGGCACGAGGTGATGCGGCGGCTTGCGAGCGCGAACGCAGGGAGGCGCACCGCCTCTTCGTGGCGATGGGCGCGACCGGCTACGCGGAGCGGCTCGCAAGAGAGCTCGCGTCGTGAACTGCTGCAGCTGCACGCGCGAGATCCCCGCTTCGGCGAAGTTCTGCCCTGAGTGCGGTGCGCGCAGCTCGGCGAGCTGTGCTGCTTGCGGCGCAGAGCTGCTCGCGGGCGCCAAATTCTGCGCGGAGTGCGGTGCGGCTCAGTCCCCAGTGGCGAATCCGCGCGTCGAACGCGAGCCCCTCACCTACACGCCGAAGTACCTCGCGGACAAGATCCTCACCACGCGCTCCGCGCTCGAAGGCGAGCGCAAGCAGGTGACGGTGCTGTTCGCCGACGTGAAAGGCTCGACCGATCTCGCGGCGGAGCTCGACCCCGAGGACTGGCACGGTCTGCTCGATCGCTTCTTCCAGATCCTCGCCGAGGGCGTACACCGCTACGAAGGCACGGTGAATCAGTACACGGGCGACGGGATCATGGCGCTGTTCGGCGCGCCGATCGCGCACGAGGACCACGCGCAGCGCGCGTGCTTCGCGGCGCTGAAGCTGCGCGACGAGCTCGCGCGCTTCGCCGACGAGCTGCGCCTCCAGCGGGGCCTCGACTTCGCGACGCGGATCGGGATCCACTCGGGCGAAGTCGTGGTGGGGAAGATCGGCGACGACCTGCGCATGGACTACACCGCGCAGGGTCCCGTGCCCAACGTCGCCGCGCGCCTGCAGGAGATCGCGGGCGCGAACGGCACCTGCGTCTCGGCGGAGACGGCGCGGATCGTGTCCGGCTACTTCGCGCTGCGGGACCTGGGCAAGGCGAACCTGAAGGGGGTGCCCGCGCCGATGCAGGTGTTCCGGCTCGAGGGGCTCGGTCCCCTGCGCAGCCGCCTCGACGTCGCTCGCGTACGCGGCCTGTCGAGGTTCGTCGGCCGCGAGGCCGAGATGGCGCTGCTCGAGGCCGCGCTGGCGCGCGCCACGGCGGGACGGGGACAGGTGCTCGGCGTCGTCGCCGAGGCCGGGACGGGCAAGAGCCGGCTCTGCTTCGAGTTCGCGGAGCGCTGCCGGGCGCGCGGAGTTCCGGTCCGGGTCGCGCAAGGCGTCGCGCACGGCAAGTCGGTTCCGCTCCTGCCCGTGCTCGAGCTGTACCGGAGCACCTTCGGAATCGGGGTCAAGGACAGCGAGCGAGCGGCGCGCGAGAAGATCGCCGGGCGCGTCGTCGAGCTCGACGAGTCACTCGTCGCTTCGCTGCCGCTGCTCTACGACTTCCTCGGCGTTCCGGATGCGCAGAAGCCCGTGACGCTCCCGCCTGGCCCGGAGCGCCAGACTCGCCTGCTGGCGCTCTTGAGGCGCCTGACGATCGCGCGCGGACGAACCGAGCCCGCAGTGATCCTGTTCGAGGACCTGCACTGGGTCGACCCGGTGACCGCGGGGTTCGTCGAGAACCTCGTGGACGCGGCGGAGGGCAGTCGGACTCTCCTGCTCGTGAACTTCCGTCCCGAGTTCGGTGCCGAGTGGATGCGGCGCTCCTGCTACCAGCAGCTCGCGCTGACGGCGCTCCCGAAATCGGCGCTGCTCGAGCTGCTCGCGGACCTGCTCGGATCCGACGCCTCGCTCGCCGGGCTCGCCGAGCGCATCCACGCGCGCACCGAGGGGAACCCGTTCTTCGCCGAGGAGATCGTGCAGTCGTTGGTCGAATCGGGGGCTCTTGCCGGCTCGCACGGCGCATACCGCCTCACGCGCCCGAGCGCCTCGCTCGAGCTGCCGCCGAGCGTGCAGGTCGTGCTCGCTTCGCGCATCGACCGCGTCGGCGAGTCCGCGAAGGCCGTGCTGCAGGCGGCGGCGGTGATCGGCCGCGAGTTCGGCGAGGCGCTGCTGCGGCGCGTGGTAGAGTGCGGCACGAGCGACCTCGACGCTGGCATCCGCGCGCTCCGCCAGGGCGAGTTCATCCACGAGACGACGCTCTATCCCGAGGCCGAGTACGCGTTCAAGCATCCGCTCACCCAGGAGGTGGCCTATGCCTCGCAGCTTCGCGAGCGCCGGGCGCGCACCCACGCGAGGGTGGCGAGGGCGCTGGCGGAGATTCACGCGGGCAGGCTGGACGAGAACGCGGTTCTGCTTGCTCAACACTGGGAGGCCGCGGGAGAGCCGCTCGAGGCCGCGCGCTGGCGCCGCCGCGCGGCCGCGTGGATCGCGACCCGCGACACCGGGGAGTCGCTGGCGCAGTGGAAACGGGTGCGAGAGCTCCTGGCTCCGCTTCCCGAGTCCTCCGAGACGCTCGAGCTGCGCGCCGCGGCGCTCGCACAGATCGTCTTCTGCGGAGCGCGCGTCAAGCGGCCGGCAGCGGAGCTCGAAGCGGCGTTCGAGGAAGGTATGGGCCTGGCGCGGCGCAGCGGCGACAGCCGGGCGGAGGTCATGCTGCTTCTCGGCCACGCGATACTGCCCGGCCGCATCGATTTGGGTGCCGCCGACTCACGCAACGCGCTAGCCGTGGCCGAGTGTGCGGCGGACGCGTCGCTGCAGCTCGCGGCGGGCGCCTACGCGGCCAACTTCGGGCGGCCGAGTGAGGCGCTGGCGCTGACGGATCGCCTGATCGCTCTCGCAAGTGGCGACGTCCGGTGCGGCACCGAGCTGCTCGGCAACAGCCCGTTCCTGCATCTCCACTCCAACCGCGTGACGCTGCTCATCGCCCTCGGACGCCTGCGCGAGGCGGAGGCGGCGAGGACTCGAGCGCTCGAGCTCGTCGAGGAGCACGACGATCCGATGACCCACGCACGCATATACGCCGCGGGCTGCAGGCTCGCCGAGGCCCTGGGCGATGAGCCGCGCATGGTCCGAGAAGCTCTGCGCGCGAGCGAGATCGCCGAAGGAATCACGAACGCACTCCTCGTGGAGGAGCTGGCCCCGCTGCTCCTGCGCGCACGGGTCGCGAGCGGCGATGTCGAGGCCGCTGAGCAGCTGCTCGCCGCGCGGACACCTGTGCTGCAGGCGGCTGCCGCTGCGCTCCACCTGGCCCGTGGCGACGTCGACAAGGCACTCCGGACCGCCAGTGAGCTGGCCGAGTGGGCCGAGCGGCTCGAGTCGTCGCTCGACAGTCTCCACATCAACAGGTTCGTGATGAACCGCGTCCCGGACGCCCGGATGCTGCGCGCGCGCGCTCGTCTGCGCCTCCACGGCGCAGCCGCGCGCTCTGCGGTCGAGAGTGACGTCGCGCGCATGGCAGAGCTGATCGAGGCGCTCGGCATCGATCTCTACAGGCCGGATCTTCACGAGCTGCGTGCCGAGCTCGCGCGCGCATTGGGGGACGAAGCCGGCGCGGAGCGGGAGCTTCGCGAGGCTCGGCGCCTCCTCCTAGAGATGGGCGCGACCGAACGCGCGGCCCGGCTCTCCGTCTGAAAACCCCGCGCGGATCTTCTAGAATCGCGCCCCTACCCAAGCAGACGAGGAGCAACCCCCCATGGCGATCAAGGTCGGCGATCGAATTCCCAAGGCCACCCTCAAGCGGCTCACCCCCGAGGGCATGAAGGACATCAACACCGAGGAGTACTTCAAGGGCCGCAAGGTCGTGCTGTTCGCGGTGCCCGGCGCTTTCACGCCGACGTGCTCCGCGAAGCACCTGCCCGGCTACGTCGAGCAGGCGGAGAAGATCAAGGCGAAGGGCGCGGACGAGATCGCGTGTGTGTCGGTGAACGACGCGTTCGTGATGGACTCGTGGGGTAAGGACCGGAACGTCGGCAACAAGGTCACCATGCTGGCCGACGGCAACGCCGAGTTCACCAAGGCCCTCGGTCTCGAGATGGACGGCTCGGGCTACGGCATGGGCCTGCGTTCGCAGCGCTTCTCGGCGCTCGTCGAGGACGGCGTCGTGAAGAAGCTGCACGTCGAGGCGCCCGGGAAGTTCGAGGTCTCCAAGGCCGAAGTCATCCTGGGCGACCTGTCGTGAAGTTCGGGATCTTCTACGAGCACCAGCTGCCGCGGCCCTGGAGCGAGGGCGCGGAGCAGCGCCTGTTCCAGGAGGCGCTCGACCAGGTCGAGCTCGCCGACAAGCTCGGCATCGACCACGCCTGGGAGGTCGAGCACCACTTCCTGGAGGAGTACTCGCACTCCTCCGCGCCCGAGGTGTTCCTGGCGGCGTGCAGCCAGCGCACGAAGAAGATCCGGCTCGGCCACGGGATCGTGCTGTGCCCGCCGGGCTACAACCACCCGGCGCGCATCGCCGAGCGCATCGCGACGCTCGACCTCGTCTCGAACGGCCGGGTCGAGTTCGGCACCGGCGAGTCGTCGTCGATCGCCGAGCTCGGCGGCTATCGCGTGCCGGTCGCCGAGAAGCGCGACCAGTGGCGCGAGGCCGTCGAGCAGATCGCCAACATGATGGCGATGGACCCGTACCCGGGCTTCGAGGGCAAGTACTTCTCGATGCCCTGCCGCAACGTGGTGCCCAAGCCCGTGCAGAAGCCGCACCCGCCGATCTGGGTGGCGTGCAGCAACCGCGAGACGATCAAGCTCGCGGCGAAGCTCGGCATCGGTGCGCTCACCTTCGCGTTCGTCGACCCGACCGAGGCGAAGCAGTGGGTCGACGACTACTACCGGATTCTCAAGACCGAGTGCACGCCGATCGGTCACGCGGTGAACGCCAACATCGCCATGGTGACCGGCTTCTCGTGTCACCGCGACGAGCAGGAGGCGATCCGCCGCGGGCTCGATGGCTTCAACTTCTTCGGCTACGCGCTCGGCCACCACTACATCTTCGGCGAGCACAAGCCGGGCCGGACCGACATCTGGCAGCGCTTCGAGCAGTCGCGCGCCGCGCTGCCGGCCACGGGCGCGAACCGCGGCATCGGCACGCCGGCGCAGCTGCGCGCGCACCTGCGCGGCTTCGCGGACGCGGGCGTCGACCAGGTCACGTTCATCCAGCAGGGCGGCAAGAACCGGCACGATCACATCTGCGAGTCGATGGAGCTGTTCGCGGCGGAAGTCATGCCCGAGTTCCACGCCGAAGAGAAGGCGCGCCAGGAGAAGAAGCAGGCCGAGCTCGCGCCGTTCATCGCGGCGGCGATGAAGCGCAAGCAGTACATGCGGGCGCTCCGCGACGACGAGATCCCGACCATGGTCGCGCTCGGCCGGCAGATCACCGAGATCTCGCAGGGCGTGCAGCAGCAGGGCGGCGGCGGCGGCATCGGGATCCCGTCCGAGGATCCCGCGGCTCGGCGCTGATGGCCGGGCTCACCTTCGACGAGTTCAAGGTCGGGCAGGTGTTCACGCACCAGCCCTCGCGCACCGTCACCGAAGCCGACAACCTCTTGTTCTCGGCGCTGACCATGAACCCGCAGCCGCTGCACCTCGACGCGGAGTTCGCGAAGACGAGCCACTTCGGCCAGCGGCTGGTGAACTCGATCTTCACGCTCGGCCTCGTGGTGGGCCTGTCGGTGGGCGAGACGACGCTCGGCACGACCGTCGGCAACCTGGGCTTCGAGAAGGTCGAGTTCCCCAAGCCCGTGTTCATCGGCGACACGATCACCGCGCAGACCGAGGTGATCGAGAAGCGCGAGTCGAAGTCGCGCCCCGAGTGGGGGATCGTCCTGTTCGAGCACCGCGGCGTGAACCAGCGCGGCGAGATCGTCGCCGTGTGCCGGCGCGCGGCGATGATGCTGAAGAAGAGGGCCTGAGCGACGAGCTCCCCCGCGCGAAGCCGCCTGCTCGAGCGGATCGCGAAGCTCGAGTCGCGCTGGGTCGCGTATGGGCTTCTGGTCGGCGCGTGCTGCGGGCTCGCGGCGGTGGCGTTCTTCGTCGCCCTCGAGTACGCGACCCACTTCGCGCTGGTCGAGCTCGCGCGCGCGCCGCTGCCCCCGCCGCCGCCCGGTGACGCGCTGTTCGGCGAGGCGCCTGCGCCACTTGGCCCGCCGCGCTGGTGGCTCGTCGTGCTCCTGCCCGCGCTCGGCGGCCTGTGCGCGGGCCTCCTCGTGCAGTACCTCGCGCCGGAAGCCGAGGGCACCGGCACCGACGAGCTGATCCGCGCCTTCCACCGCGCGCGAGGCGTGGTGCGCCCGCGCGCGCCGCTGGTGAAGGCGATCGCGACGATCTTCACGCTGGCGAGCGGCGGCAGCGCGGGCAAGGAAGGTCCGGTCGCGCACGTCGGCGGCGGGATCGGCTCGGTGATCGCCGGGCTCTTGCGTCTGAACGCCCGCGACCGACGCATCTTGCTGTTGGCCGGCACCGCGGGCGGGCTCGGCGCGATCTTCCGCGCGCCGCTCGGCTCGGCGATCACTGCGGTCGAGGTGATCTATCGCGAGGACTTCGAGTCCGAGGCGCTCGTGCCCGCGGTCGTCTCGTCGATTACGGCGTACAGCGTGTTCGTGCTGCTGCTCGGCGGCCACCAGATCTTCGCGATCCCGGCGCTCGCGCCGTTCCGCCCGATCGAGATCCCGGGCTACGTGCTGCTCGCGCTGGTCTCGGCGCCGGTCGGGCGCGCCTACATCTGGACGTTCCGCACAATGCGGCGGCGCGTGTTCGCGCGGCTGCCGATCGCGCGGCCGCTCCGCCCGATGCTCGGCGGGCTCGCGGTCGGCGCGATCTGCCTGTTCGTGCCCGAGGCCTACGGCACGGGCTGGGGCTGGCTGCAGCGCGCGCTCGACGGGCAGCTCGTGGTGACGACGCTCGCGCTCGTGGTCGCGGCGAAGATCGTCACGACCAGCCTCACCGTCGGCTCGGGCGGCAGCGGCGGCGTGTTCGGTCCGACGCTCTTCATCGGCGGCATGCTCGGGGCGCTGGTCGGCTACGGTGGCGCGGCGCTCGCGCCCGCGTTCTTCCCCAACCCCGCGGCGTACGTGCTGGTCGGCATGGCGAGCTTCTTCGCGGGCGTGGCGTCGGCGCCGATCGGCGCGCTCCTGATGGTGGCCGAGATGAGCGGCGGCTACGCACTGCTGCCGCCGCTGATGCTGGTCTCCGTGCTCGCGATCCTGCTCGCGCGCGGCAGCTCGATCTACGAGAACCAGGAGAAGGACCGCTTCAGCTCGCCCGCGCATTTCGCGGACATGACCGTGAACCTGCTCGAAGAGATGCGCGTCGGCGACGTGTTCAAGCGCTCGGACGCGGTGACCACGGTGTCGCCCTCGACCCGCTTCAGCGCACTGCGCGAGCTGGTGTTCGCGAGCGAGGGCGCGACCGTGCCGGTCGTCGACGACGCGCACCGCCTGGTCGGGCTGGTGACCGCCGACCAGCTCCGGCCCGTTCTCGACGAGAGCCAGCTCGACGGCTTCGTCGTCGCGGGCGACATCGCGGCCGCGCCGCTACTCCTGCTGCCGGACGACGACCTGTACCGCGCGCACGAGCTGTTCCGCTCGTCGGGCTGTCCAGCAGCTTCCGGTGGTCGAGCCCGCGAACCCCGACGACCCGCGCGCGGGGCCGATCGTCGGCATGCTCGACTACCGCGACATGATGCGCGCCTACGAGCGCGAGCTGGCCCAGCGCCGCGAGGCGTGAGCGGCGGACCGCCGCGCCAGCGCGCGCAGCGCGGCGTGGACGAGCGTGGCGTAGCCGTACGCGAACGCCAGGCCGACCACGTCGAAGTTCAGGTCGGGCTGGAGCCGCCGGTGCGGGAGCGCCGTCCAGGCGAAGAGCACGCAGGCGGCGTGGAGCGCGACGACGAAGAGCGCGGGGGCGAGCCACAGCCAGCGCCGGAGAGGCTCCGCGCCCGAGCGGTACAGGACGACGTACCCCGCGAGGGCGAACGGCGCCCAGGTCGGGAACGCGAACGGGACGAGCTTCGCGGCGAAGAACATGGCTCGAGTCACGGCCGTGTCCGGCTGGACCACGCTGAAGCAGTTCATCCAGACCGAATAGCAGCCGGCCGCCGCCGAGTAGCAGGCGATCGCCGCGAAGACGGCCGCAGGCAGTGCCAGGGCGATCGCCCAGGCCTCGGTCTCCTTCAGTCGCCGCCGCGCCAATACGAGAGGCCCCCTCCGCGAGCTCGCGGCGCAGCAGCTTGCCAGATGGACCGCGCGGAAGCTCGCCTGGCTCCGAACTAGCCGAGCGCCCCCGGGTCGGCGGCGCGCAGCACCTCGAGCACCTGGGCCTGCGACTCCGCCTCGCGCAGCCGGTCGACCACGTACTCGCTGTCGAGCAGGCCCGCGACCCTCGCCAGGAGACGCAGCTGGACGCGCGGATCCCGGATGGGCGTCAGCAGGATGAACAGCAGATGCGCGCGGTCCTCGTGACCGTGCACCGGAATGCCCACGTCCGAGCGGGCGAAGATCAGCACGAAGTTGTTGACCTCGACCCGCGCGTGCGGCGCCGCGAGCCCGCGCGCCAGCAGGGTCGGCATGCCGCGCTCGCGCTCGACCACCGCTTCGGCCAGGCGTGCGGCCGGGAAGGGGAGCTCGCCCTGCGGCACGCGCGCGAACGCTTCGCGGATCGCGTCCTCGAGCGTGATCGACTCGAGGCCGAGCACGACGCGCCCCTCGCTCAGCCCGTCGGCCAGGAAGATCGGCGCCTCGAGCACGAACTCGTCCTCGATCGTGCCGACGATCTCCTCGATGATGTCCTCGAGCGTGATGAGCCCCGTCCAGCGCTCGCGCGCGTCGACCACGATCGCCATGTGCCGGTGGCGCCGCTGCAGATCGCCGAGCAAGGTCTCGAGAGAGGCGTTCTCGCGCACGGTCACGAAGGGCCGCGCGAGCGCGCGCAGGTCGGGGTGCGCCATGCCCTCGGGCCCCGCCAGCACGAGGTCCTTCACGTGCACGATCCCGATCGGCTTGCCGTCGTTCTCGACGAGCGGATAGCGCGTCTGCCGCGCGCGCCGGATCTCGGCCAGGTTCTCCTCCCACGGCGCGCCGACGCGCAGCACCGCGACCCCCGCGCGCAGGCGCATCGCGTCGCGCACCTGCACCGCCCGCAGGTCGAAGACGTTCTCCATGAGGAGCAGCTGGCGGAAAGAGAGCGAGCCCGCGCTCTGCGACAGCTCGAGGATCACGCGCAGCTCCTCCTCGCTGTGCACGGGCTCGTCGGCGGGCGCGCTCCAGCCGAGCAGCCGGAGCACTAGCCGCGCCGACCCGTTCATCACGATGAGCGGCACCCAGAGGATGAAGTGGGAAACGCGCAGCAGCGGCGCGATGTTCAGCGCCGCGGCCTCGGGCGAGCGGATCGCGAGGAGCTTCGGCACCTGCTCGCCCAGCAGCACGTGCAGGAACGATACGGTCAGGAACGAGAACGCGATCGCGACCGCGTGCGCCCAGGCCCACGAGCCGAGCAGCGGCTCCACCAGCACCGCGAAGGCGGGCTCGCCGACGAAGCCGAGAGCGATGCTCGCCAGGGTGATCCCGAGCTGGCAGACCGAGAGGTACTCGTCGAGGTTCGCCTGCAGGTGCGAGACCAGCCGCGCGCGCGTCTTCCCCTGCTGGACCAGCGCCTCGACCTGGGTCGGGCGCAGCTTCACCAGCGCGAACTCGGCCAGCACGAAGACGCCGTTCAGGCCCAGGAGCAGGGCGACCGACAGCAGCGCCAGACCCACCGACATCGGCTACTGCGCCCCCGCCGACTGGGATTTTGCGACGCCGATCGCGCGCAGCACGAGCCCGTGGCCTTCGAGCGCGACGATCTTCGGGTTCTCGCCGTCGGGGCGCAGCTGCAGCTCGAGCGCCGTGCGGCGGCCTTCACCGTCGTGGCGCGACCACGCGCCGCACAGCGGCTGGCCCAGCACCGTCCACCACGGATCGTCCTCGTCGAGGAGCGCGCTGCCTGCGCCGAGCCCGTCGCCCGCGCCGCTCAGCTCGAGCTCGAGCGCGCCGTCGACGACCGCGGCGCGCAGCACGCCCCGATCGAAGAGCAGCGACACGGCGCGCGGATCGTCCGACTCGACGCGCAAGAGGTGCGCCTGCGCAGAGACGAACGCCGAGAGCAACGGCTCGGGAACCCGTTCCGCCACTACGGGAAGCTCTGCATGCCGCCGAGCATGAGCTCGGTGATGCGCCGCTTCGCGCGCTCGTCGAGCTCGCGCGACGGCGAGCGCGTGCGGAAGCGCTTCCAGTTGGCGATCGACGCGGCGGGATCGTGGTCGGACTCGAATGCGAGCGCGGCGTCGAAGGCGGTCTGCATCTCGGAGTCGCTAGCGAACCTTGCTGCGCTCGGCTCGGACTTTGGTGCGGGTGCGGGCTTCGCCGGTGGAGGCTTGGTCGGCGCGGGGGCCGGGGCGGCGGCCGGGGCTGGCGCGGCCTTGGCCTCGATTCGCTCGGGCTCGACCGGTTCGGGTTCCTTCGCCGCGATGGGCGCAGGCTCGGGCGGGGGCTCTGGCTCGGCTCGCGCGGCCGGCGCCTCGGTCGCGACGGGGCTCGCGACCCGGGCGGCCTTCTCGCGGCTCGCCCGCCAGAGCGCGCCCGCGCCGATGGCGAAGATCCCCGCTGCGACCACCGCAGCGCCGAGCGCGACCGCAGAGCGGGTGCGCCCCCGCTGCGGCCGTTCCTCGAGCTCGCGGCGCACCCGTTCGAGCGCCGCGCCCAGCTGGCGCGTGTTCGCGAAGCGGTCGTCCCGCTTCTTCTCGAGGCAGCGCAGGATGATCTGCTCGAGCGCGCGCGGGATCTCGAGATCCGGCCGCAGATCGGACGGCCGTGTGGGCCGCTCGTAGAGCTGCAGCGCGAGGTAGCCCACGGGGGTCTCGGACTGGAACGGCGGCGCGCCGGTCGCCAGCTCGTACAGGACCAGGCCGAGCGAGTACAGGTCGCTGCGTCCGTCGAGCGCTTCGCCCGGGCGCAGCGCACCAGCCTGCTCGGGCGAGGCGTAGCGAGGCTTGCCGATGAAGTCGCCCACCCGGGTCAGGGTCGCGTCGCCGCCGCCGCGGGTCGTGTCGGTGCCCGAGAGCGCCCCGCGCGCGACGCCGAAGTCGATGATCTTCGCGGCGGGACCTTCGCTCGACTCGGTCAGCATGACGTTCTCGGGCGAGAGGTCGCGGTGGACCACGCCGAGGTCGTGCGCGTGCCCGAGGCCGGCGGCGCACTGCGCGCCGATCCGGCAGATCTCGTCGGCCGAGAAGGGCCCGCGCTCCTTCAGGAGCTCGCCGAGGCTGCGGCCGACCACGTACTCCATCACCAGGAAGTGGTCGCCGTCCTCGACGAAGAAGTCGTGGATCAGCACCAGGTTGGGGTGGCGCAGGCGCACGGCGATGCGCGCCTCTCGCTCGAACCGCTCCACGGCTTCGGGCACGGCCTGGAAGAGCTCCGACCGGATCACCTTCAGCGCGCGCGGCTCGCGCAGCAGCAGGTGCTCGGCGCGGTACACGGCCCCCATGCCACCGCGCCCGATGCGCTCGGTGATCTGGAAGTCGCGCACGCGGCGCCCGATCAGGGGATCCGTCTGGGCCAAGGTTCGCTCACAGTCTAAGATCGGTCTCGATGAAGAGACCAGGTACCGGAATCGCGGCTCTCGGGCTCGCCCTCGCAACGCTCTGGAGCGCGCCCGCGGCCCGCGCCGACCAGGCCAACGTGATGATCGTGCTCGACGCCTCGGGCAGCATGGCCGGCAAGATGAACGGGCAGGTCAAGATGCAGCTCGCCGAGCGCGTGGTGAAGGACCTGGTCGACAACATGCCGGCGGAGATGAACGTCGGCCTGCTCGTGTACGGCTCGAAGTCCGCGCGCGAGAAGAAGGACTGCGGCGACATCGACCTCCTGCAGCCGGTCGGCCCGGTCAACGCGCCGGCGATCGACGCGGCGCTGGCCAAGCTCTCGCCGCGCGGCATGACCCCGATCGGCGCCTCGCTCCGGCAGGCCGCCGCGGCGCTGCAGGGACAGCCGGGCCTCTCGACGATCGTTCTCGTCTCGGACGGCACCGAGACGTGTGAGGCCGACCCGTGCGCGATCGCGCGCGAGGTGAAGGAGTCGACCGGCATCGACGTGAAGGTGCACGTCGTGGGCCTCGACGTCGGCGCCGCCGAGCGCGGAACACTGGAGTGCGTCGCCAAGGGCGGCGGCGGCACCTACTACCCGGTCGCGGACGAGAAGGGCCTGCGCACCGCGCTCAAAGAAGCGACCAAGCCCCCCGAGTGCAACGGCAAGGCGGCGATGTGGCTCTCGATCGCACACCCGGGGCTCGGCGAAGGCCGCAACGCGGGCGGGGGCTGGGCCAAGATCCCGAAGCGGAAGTTCGGCCTCGGCTTCATCCCGTTCTTCGGCTGGCCGGGCTACCTGCAGGTGGTGAGCGCGATCGACGCGGCGAACTGCCGCACCAACGACTGGCCGTCGGACTAGTCCGGGCACTCGACGCGCTTGCACGACTGCTGGAGCGCGCCATGAGCCGGCTCGAATCCGCACCGGCTGGCGAGCTCGCGTTCGATGTAGGCCATCACCGGCCGAAGTGCGTCGACCCGCTGCTGCGGAACGGGTGAATTGATTCGCTGGTAGCCCTGGTGGAAGTTCGTGGTGCCATCGTACTCGTGTTCGATCGTGATCGCGCCTTCGAAGTCCGCACCGTGGTAGCTGTAGGTGTACATGTCCGACGCCGGCTTGACGCCCGTGATCGTGAGCGGGCGACCGCCTTCGAACTGGCGGACCTCGACCCCTTCGACTCCAGGCGCCTGTCGCACGACCGCCTCCACACAGTCAGGCTCTGGAAGTTTCGCCAGCGGCCCGTAGCGACCGATGCCGTAGCCGACCTCGCAGCCGAGCAAGGTGCCGAGGAGTGCGAGCACGAGGGGCAGACTTCTCACGCGGTTGCGACCTCGTCGTCGCGCAGAGAGGCTCGGGGCACGACGGAGCCTGGGCTCAGCAGGACACCCGGCGCGAGGACGGCGTTGGCGCCCACGCGGCAGTGGTCCCCGACGACGGCGCCGAACTTCTCGCAGCCGGTCGGATGCAACGCTCCGGCGACGCGGACCCGAACCGTCTTGTCCGTGCGCTCGTTGCGGTAGTTGCAGAGGATGCTGCCCGCTTCCAGGTTGACGTCGGCGCCGAGGATGGAGTCACCGACGAAATTGAAGTGAGCGAGCTTGGTGCCCGCGAACACGAACGAAGACTTCAGCTCGAGCCGGGCCCCAGAATGCAACGCTCGGCGACCCAATTCCCACCGCGCAAGTAGGCGCCGAGGCCCGACGAAGCAGTGGGGCCCGAGGATCAGCGGGCCCTTGAGCACCGCCCCCGACTCCACCGTCGCCGACTCGTGGACGGCGATCTCGGCGGAGACGTCGAACCCGGAGCGAGAGACTTCGCCCAGCAAGCGTCGAACCACGGCTTCGGCTTGGCGGGTCAGCTCCCAAGGGGCGGACGACTCCCACGGCGCAAGCGCTGACGCCGAGAGAGCGCCGACGAAGTCACTGAGACGAACGATGGGAGCGGACATGTCTAGCGCGCGACCAGGTCGCGAACACCAAGCCGAGGAGGGCGAGCGCGGAGATCGACGGCTCGGGGACAGCCGTGAGCGTCAGGCTCGTCAGGCTGCTGCTCGTCACGACGCCCGCAGGGGGCAGCAAGGTCACGGTGCTGTCGTCGAAGTTCGCCAGGCTGAGCGCGGTGTTCGTGGGCAGGGCGTCGCTCACGAAGATCGGGTCGGAGGAGAAGTCGTTGAAATCGGCGTGGAACGACACGGGGCCGCCGGCCAGCGGCGGGAAGAAGGCGGCGGCGTTGATGTTGATGTCGAGGGCGTGGATGGCCGTGAAGGTGACGACGATCGCGCTGTTCGCCCCGAAGTCCGACGGTTTGTCGATCGTGACTTCGTAGCTCCCTGCCTGATAGTGGAAGAAGGTCAGTGCCGGTGTCGCACCGGCATTCGAAAAGCTTCCGAAGGTCGGATCGGACCGGTTGCCAGTCGAGGTCGGGCGAGGCCGTGTCGTAGATCAGCTCGAAGTCGAACAACGTGCCGACGGGAATCGTCGTGTCGGCGCTCGTGTTGGCAGGAGATCGTCCCGGACGCCTCCAGCGAGAAGAGACCTGCCCGCGCGGGCATCGCCGTCAGAAGGAGCAGGGCGATAGAAAGAGCAACGCTCGCGACGAGGACTTGCGCTCCGCTTCGATGGTGCATCGTCGGATCTCACTCTACCACGCGGCGAGCCTCGCCGCGCGAGACGCAGCCGGGAGTGGGCGCGAGTCTCGGATTCCGCCCGTTCCGAGCCGTTCCTCTTGCGTCTCCTCAGCTCGCTCACGAACGCTTCGCGAAGGACGGGCGGAAGTTGGACCAGCCCGTGCTTGAGAAAATCGCGGTGCGACTCGGCGGGTTGGTACGAGCCGGGAACGACCACGCCCGAGCGGACTTCGAACGCCCCGAGGATGTCCTCGGGTGGGACCCTCCCTTGCGGGCCGTCGGGTGTGCGGAGGTCGATCACATAGAACCAGCCGTCTCCACTCTGTCGCGCAGCGGCGATCATGCTGGGGTCGCTCGGCCCGGCCTTGCGGATCACGTCGTGCAAGAAGTCGACGAAGACGCGGTTTGCGCGGAAGGCTTCGGGAGTGCCTGACTCCGCCCGCGAAGACTCCAGCGACTGCTCCGCCCGGAATTCCACCGAGCTCCCTCACTTCGGCGGGAGACAAGAGCGAGACTACCGTGGCCTTCCTCGGAGTCTGCGCGAGCTTTCTTCTTGAATGGCCACATGTCGACTCCAAGTCCGCTCCAGCGTACCTGCGCTCAGCCGCACCTTCTCTACGCGCGCGCCGGCGCGATCCGCATCCGCAGGTGCTTGATCCCGCCGATCACCGTCGAGCGGAGCCGCTCGACCGGGCCCGTGAGCTCGAACGACTCCACCCGGCCCACGAGCTCGCGCACGATCGCGGCCAGCTCCACCCGCGCGAGCCGCGCGCCCAGGCAGTAGTGCTCGCCGATCCCGAACGAGACGTGCGGGTTGGGCGAGCGCGAGATGTCGAAGTGGAGCGGGTCGGCGAAGACCGCTTCGTCGCGCGCGGCGGAGGGGTAGAACAGGACCAGGGTCTCGCCCGCGCGGATCGGCTGCCCGCCGACCTCCGTGTCCGTCGTCGCGGTGCGGCAGAAATGGATGATCGGCGACACCCAGCGCACGATCTCGTCCGCGGCGCGCAGCGCCAAAGACGGCTGCGCGCGCAGGCGCGCGAGCTCGGCCGGATGCTCGATCAGCGCCAGCACCCCGCCAGTCGTCGCGTTCCGGGTCGTCTCGTTGCCCGCCGCGTTCAACAGGAAGCAGTAGCCGAGGATCTCGTCGTCCGAGAGCGGCCGGCCGTCCACCCGCGCAGCGACCATCGCGCTCATCAGGTCGTCGCCGGGGCGCGCGCGCTTCTCGCGCAGGATCTCGGCGTAGCGCGCGAAGATCCCCTTGCGCGCCGCCACTGCGACCCCGACCGACTCGCGGCCCTGATTGTACTCGGGGTCGCCCGAGCCGACCGTCAGGTTCGCGAGCTTGAGCAGCTCGTCCCAGTCGGCGCGCGGCACCCCGAGCAGCTCCATGATCACGGCCAGCGGCAGGCGCGCCGAGATCTCGTCGACGAAGTCGAACTCCTGGCCGTCGCCGAAGCGCTCGAGGGCGCGGTCGACGATCGCGCGCGACAGCTCCGCGATCCGCGGCTCGAAGGCCGAGAGCGCGCGCGGGGTGAAGTGGCGGCTGGTCAGCGCGCGGTACTGCGCGTGGCGCGGCGGGTCCATGGTGATGATCGTCTCGGGCAGGATCTCCTCGTCGCTGCCGCGCGCGGCGCGGCGCGGCGGCATGTTGAGGCGGATCCCGGAGACGAAGTCGCGCGGTCGGCGCGAGACGGCGACGAGCTCCGCGTGGCGCACGACCGCCCAGTACACGCCGGCTTCGCCGTGGCGGCGGCGCGACACCGGATCGTGTCGGCGCAAGTCCGCCCAGGTCTGCCAGGGGTAGCCGTTGCGCGCGTAGGCATCGGGGTCGAGGAGATCGACTTCCGGCATCAGTCGAAGTATGGCAGTGCGGCGGGGTCGCGCGCGACCCGGAGCGCCTCGCGCACGTGGAGCGGCAGGGTCCGGCCGAGCGAGAGCTCCGGCAGCGCCGCGACCGGAAAGAAGGCGGCGTCGGTCGCCTCGCTGCCCGCGCGCGGGTCGGCCTTCGGGTCCACGAGCCGTCCCACGAAGACGAGCTTGTGGATGTGGAACAGATGCGGCGGGCAATCCGGCTGCAGCCGCGTATCGAAGACGCCGGCCAGGCGCTCGACCCGCGCCACCACGCCGGCCTCCTCGACGGCTTCGCGGACCGCGGCCTCGGACGGGCTGTCGCCGATGTCGACGAAGCCCCCGGGCAGCGCCCAGCGGCCGTCGACCCGCTCGCGCACGAGGAGGACCTCGTCCGTCCGAAAGAGCGCCAGGCGCACGTCGAGCTTGGGGGTCACGTAGCCCTCGTCCGCAGCGCGGAACAGCCGGAGCATCGCCGCGGGCTCGTCGCCTGCGCCGCGCGCGGCCAGCTGCGCCGCCAGCTCGAGCAGCTTCTCGTAGCGCTCGCGGTCGAACGGGCCCTCGGTGAAGTGGAGGCCGGTGGTGGCGAGCGCGCGGATCCGGTCCGCGATCGCGATCAGCTCGTCCCGCACCCTAGAACCGCAGCACGTCGGCTTCGAGCCGGACCAGGTCGAGCACGCCCACCGCGTTGCGCCCGTCGAGCCAGCCCGCGCACTCGCCGGGGTTGAAGACGAGCGTGCCGTTCACCCGCTCGAGCGCCAGCCGATGGTCGTGGCCGTGCAAGAGGACGTCGCAGGCGGCGTGCGGGAGCTCCGGGTGCTCCTTGCGGTCGTGCACGACCACGATCCGCCGCTCCGCCCAGTGGAGCTCGAGCGGCGGCTCGGCCAGCGTGAACCCGAACTCCGCGGCGGCGGCCGCCAGCGGCTCGCGCTCGCGGTCGTTGTTCCCGTATACACCGAAGAGCGGCACGCCGAGCGCGCCGAACAGGCGCAGGGTCGCGGGGCGGGTGATGTCGCCGGTGTGGATCACCCGCTCGACCTCCGCCTCGCGCAGCACCTCGACCATGCGCGCGACGTTGCGCGCGTTGTCGTGGGTGTCGCTGATCACCCCGACGCGCATGGCGGCGAGGGTAACACGTGCCTAGCCGCCGCCCTCGGCGCCGGCGCGCGCGGAGAGCTGGCCGAGGATCCAGCCCCAGAGCGCGTTCGCCGCCAGCACCACGACCGGCGTCAGCGCGCCGAGCTGCACGCCGAGCATGCCGTAGCCGGCGCTCGGCAGGCGCAGGAACAGCTCGCGCAGGCTCGGCAGCAGCGAGACGAGCAGGCCCGCGCGCACCGGGGTCAGCCCGCGCCCGCGCGCGAGCGGCCAGGCCAGCGCGAACAGGCTGCCCTCGAGCACCCGCCAGCCCAGCCAGATCGGATCGAGCCCGCCCGGGAAAAGCTTGCCCAGCTCCACGTCGCACAGCGCCCCGAGCTTCGCGCGCACCGCGATCCAGAGAACGATCGAGGTGAGCAGGGCCGCCAGCGCTCCCGCGGCGTAGGGCCCTGCGAATCTGCGCAGCATCGCCATCACCCCCCGGGACCTCATGCTAACCTCCCGCGCCGATGACGGCCGCCCCCGCCGCGCCCCGCGTCTTCTTCCGGACGCTCGGCTGCGCCAAGAACCAAGTCGACTCCGAGGTCATGCTCGGGCAGCTCGCGCTCGCGGGCTGCGCGATCGCCGAGGATCTGGCGGACGCGGACGTCGCGATCGTGAACACCTGCTCCTTCATCGCGAGCGCGCGCGAGGAGTCGGTCGACGCCATCCTCGAGCTGGCGGACGAGAAGGAGCGCGGGTCGCTCCGGGCGCTGGTCGTCGCGGGCTGCCTGCCCCAGCGCTACGGCGCCGAGCTCGCCAAGGAGCTGCCCGAGGTCGACGCGTTCGTCGGCACCGGCCAGTTCCAGAACATCGCCCGGATTCTGGAAGACGCGTGCGCGGGGCGCTCGCGCGGCGTGTACGTGGACGCGGGCCGCACGCACCTGTACGACGAGACGTCGCCGCGGCTCCTGCTCGGCGCCCGCCACTCCGCCTACCTGAAGATCGCTGAAGGGTGCGACCGGGTCTGTTCCTTCTGTGCGATCCCGTCGATCCGGGGCAAGTTCCAGAGCCGTACACCGGAATCGGTCGTGGCCGAGGCCCGCATGCTGGCGGGGCAGGGGGTGCGCGAGGTCAACGTGATCTCGCAGGACACCCTGTCCTACGCCAAGGACCTCGCGGGCCGGCCGCAGATCGCCGAGCTGATCCGCGCGCTCGACGGAGTCGACGGCCTCGACTGGGTGCGCTTCCTGTATCTGTATCCGAGCGCGCTCACCGACGCCGTGCTCGACGCGTTCGCGGACGCGACCCGCGTGCTGCCGTACTTCGACGTGCCGCTCCAGCACGCGAGCGACCGCCTGCTGAAGGCAATGAGACGTGGCGTTACAGCGGAGCGCCAGCTGCGGCTCGTCGAGAAGCTGCGCGCGCGGATTCCGGGCTGCGCGCTGCGCACGACGTTCATCGTCGGCTTCCCCGGCGAGACCGACGCCGACTTCGCGGAGCTCTGCGACTTCGTCCGCGAGGTGCGCTTCGACCGGCTGGGCGTGTTCCGCTACTCGGACGAGGAGGGCACGGCCGGCTTCGGGCTCGCCGACAAGGTCCCGAAGTCGGTCTCGCGCAAGCGCCACCGCGAGCTGATGGCGCTGCAGCGCGGGATCCTCCGCGAGAAGCTCGCGGCACAGGTCGGCGAGACGGTGCAGGTCCTGGTCGACTCGCCCGGACGCGACCGCGCCGTCGGGCGGATCTGGTCGCAGGCGCCCGAGGTCGACGGCACGGTGCTGTTGCGCGGCGGCGCGCGCGCGGGCGAGCTCCGCCCGGCGCGCGTCACCGCCGCGCTGGATGCCGATCTCGAAGCAGAGCTGCTGCCTTAGCGGGGCCCGCTCCCGCGGGACATCGGCCCGCGGGCCGATGTCGGGCTGAGCCGCGCCACCCGCCCTTCGCTCGGCTGCGCCTCGCTGCGCGCCGGGCTCTCGCGCGGCTTGCTAGCCCAGAAGCTCAGCCCATGGGCGGCGCAGCCGCGCGCGCCGCCAGCACGAACAGCGCGACCGAGCAGAGCTGTCCGACGCCGAACGAGAGGCTCCGCATCACGTCGATGTCGGCCAGGTAGAGCACGCCGTGCACGATGCGCGCGGCCACGAAGGCGAGCGCGAACAGGGACGACCAGCCCGGATCGGCCCCCGCGATGTGGGCGATGATCACCGCCGCCGCAAAGAACGAGAAGGTCTCGAAGGCGTTGTTGTGCGCGCCCATCGCGCGCGCGCCGCGCCCTGAAAGCTGCGCCTCCTGCAGGCGAGGCAGCTTGTTGTCGACACTGCCGAACTGCTTCCGGCGCTCGCCGGCCGCGATCGTGACCCAGACGTAGGGCAAGAGCCCCGCTATCAGAACGCACCAGAACGGAGTGGTCATCGTCGGTTCTCCCTCTATCTCACCGACAATAGCCGTTCTGCGACTTCGGGGATGTCCCGGGCCACCGGACAGTCGAGCTCGCCCCAGTCACCGTGCGGATCGAGGAGGACCGCGTGCACTCCGGCCGCGCGCGCGCCGGCGATGTCGGCCGCGTAGAAGTCACCCACGTGGAGCGTGCGCGCGGGGTCGCTGCCGTAGAGGCCGAGCGCGTGCGTGAAGATGCGCGGGTCGGGCTTCTCGAAGCCGACCACGTGCGAGTCGATCACGGCGTCGAGCAGCGGCCGCAGCCCGCCCCGGGTGAGCCCCTCCTCGACCGTGCCGTCCGCGTTCGAGACCACGACCAGGCGCAGTCCGGCTGCGCGCAGCTTCACCAGCGCCTCGGGTACACCGGGGAGCACCACCGACCAGAGCTCGAGCGCACGACCGGGCTTGCGGACCCGCGGGACCAGTGCTGTCGCGAGCTCCTCGCGCTTCGGCGCCGCGAGCTCCGGCAGCGCGCGCCGCAGGACCAGCTCGACGTAGCCGGTGAACGTATCGCGCCCCTCGGTCGAGCCGCCGCGCGCGATCGCGCGCGACACTACCGGCCGGGCGGCCGCCTCCGCGCGCGCGATGAGCTCGGGGCTGCACGGCGCGCCGAGCGCGGCCAGCTCGCGCGAGATGAGCGCGAAGTCCATCGTGATGAGCGTCCCCCCCGCGTCCAGGAACAGGGTGTCGATCTCGCGCAGCGGCAGTCGTTTCATCGCTTCTCCAATCTCCAGGTCCCGCCGATCGGCAGCACGTGCACGTGAGACGGATCGCCGCCCGCCGCCTTCACCGCCCGCGCCAGCTCGCGCGGCGGCTCGTCCAGCGGCTCGTCGGTCAGATCGAAGGTGCCCCAGTGCACGCCGATCATGTCGCGCGCGCCCAGATCGCGAAACGCCTGGTAGGCCTGCGCGGGATCCATGTGCTGGTAGGCCATGACCCAGCGCGGCTCGTAGGCGCCGATCGGGAGGATCGCGACGTCGATCGGGGGCAGCTCGCGCCCCATCTGCGCGAAGCCCGCGAAGTAGCCGGTGTCTCCCGCGAAGAAGTAGCGGCGCTCGCCCGAGTCGAGCAGCCACGCGCACCAGAGCGTCTCGTTGCGGCTCGCGCCCAGCCGCAGCGACCAGTGCTGCGAGGGGAGACAGGTGATCGTCCAGCGGCCGCGCTTCGCGCTCTGCCACCAGTCGAGCTCGGTCACGTCGCTGCGGCCGCGTTCCCGGAAGAACTCGCCCATCCCGAGCGGAACGTACCAGCCGACCGAAGCCGGCAGCTCCTCCACCGTGTTCGAGTCGAGGTGGTCGTAGTGACTGTGCGAGACCACCGCGAACGCGTCGGGCGGGACCGACGACAGCGGAATGCCGGGCGGCTGGTGGCGCCGGGGCAGGAACGCGCGCGGACTCAAGTGGGGATCGGTGAGCGCGACGTCGGCGCCGTCGTGGATCGCGACCGTCGCGTGGCCGACCCAGGTGAGCTCCGCTCCGTCGACCGGCCGCGCGAGCGACCCGCCGTCGTTCGCCACGACCGGCACGTTCGGGTCCGCGCTCTTGTCGTACGGATTGCTCGAGAGTCGCCAGCGGAGGAAGTTCCCGAAGGACGACTCCATCGGCTGCCACGGGTTGAAGAAGCGGCCGTCGGCGTCCCGGTGCGGGGCGTGGAGCGCGCTCGGGTCGTTCGGATCGGTGTCGGCTCGAGCCGCGAAAGCGGCGATCGCCCCAGCAGCGAGAGCGAGCACGACGCGGGCCCGCACCTCTACACTGCCCGCGCGGGGCGCTCGCCGCGCATGCCGAGCAAGAGCACCACGGCAGCGCCGAAGGCGAAGCCGCCGATGTGCGCGAACCAGGCGACGCCGCCCTCGCCGGTGTCGCGCGCGTCGGTGCTGCCGGAGAGCACCTGGAACACGAACCAGAGTCCGAGCCAGACGAACGCGGGCACCGAGATCACGCGCACGAAGAAGAGCACGATCACGAGCGACTCGATGCGCGCGCCCGGGTAGAGCAGCATGTACGCGCCCATCACCGCCGCGATCGCGCCGCTCGCGCCGACCGTGAACACCGTCGAAGCGGGCGTCGCGAGCACGTGCGCCCCGGCCGCCGCGATGCCGCCGGCCAGGTAGAACACCGCGTAGCCGACATGGCCGAGCCGATCCTCCACGTTGTCGCCGAAGATCCAGAGGAACAACATGTTGCCCGCGAGGTGCAGGATGCCGCCGTGCAGGAACATCGAGGTGACGAAGGGCGTCCACTGCGCGAGCTCGAAGATCCCGTGACGCGCGACCGACCGGACGAATGTCGCGGGCGTGAGCGCGTAGGTCTCGAACAGGGCGTTGACGTTTTCCTGGCCCGCGGCCAGCTCGAGCCAGTAGGCCCACACGCACAGCGCGATCACGGCGTAGTTGACGACCGGCCAGCGCCGGGCGCGGATCGTGTCGCGGATCGGGATCATCGGCGGCGGGCGACTTGAGCCACGAGTCGGCGGAGAGTAATCCGTAGGTAGAGGCGGCGTCAGGCCGGAGCGAGGGCCGCCCCGAGCGAGGCCCGCAAGCGAAGCGCGCAGCGAGCCGCAGGCGAGCGAAGTCAACGGAGGGAGATGATGGTCACGATCGGAATGAACTACAGCGTGCGCGAGGGCAAGGAGAAGATCTTCGAGGACGCCTGCGCTCGGGTGGTCCAGACCATGGGCGGAATCGAGGGCCATTCCGACTCGCGGCTGTTCCGCGAGGTGGGAGCCGGCTCGCGCCACTACCTGATCGTCTCGGTCTGGTCGAGCGAGCAGGCGTTCCGCGATTTCGTCGCTTCGGACGCGTTCAAGAAGGTCACGAACTGGGGCGCGGAGAACATCCTCGAGGGGCGGCCGAGCCACACGGTATACCGTTAGGGCGATGGAGGGGACGCCTCTCGCGCTCGCGATCCGGTTCGCGGCCGCGCTCGGCCTCGGCGTGATCCTCGGGCTCGAACGCGAGCGCACGAAGGCCGAGGAGGGCGGCTTTGCCGGGGTCCGCACCTTCGGACTGATCGGGTTGGCGGGCGGGCTCGCGGCGTTCCTGGGTGACCCGCTCGGCGCGCCGTCGCTGGCCCTCGTGCTGTTCGTCGCCGTGGCCGGGCTGCTGGTCGCTTCCTACGCGCTCGGTCCGCGCGGGGCGGGCTTCACCACCGAGCTCTCGGCACTGCTCGCGTTCACCCTCGGCTTCCTGTGCGTGCGCGAGCACGTCGCTCTGGCCGCGGGGCTCGCGGTGATGAGCGGCGGCGTCCTGGCGCTGCGCGACTGGCTCCACCGCGTCGCGCAGCGGATCGAGACGGCCGACGTCGAGGCCACGCTCAAGTTCGCGCTGGTCTCGCTGATCATCCTGCCGCTGGTTCCCAACGAGCCGCTCGGTCCCGCGCCGTTCGACCTGCTCACGCCCTACAAGGTCTGGCTCATGGTCGTGCTGATCTCGGGGCTGAACTTTGCGAGCTACCTGCTCGTGAAGATCCTCGGGCCCGAGCACGGGATCGGGCTGACGGGGCTCCTGGGCGGATTGGTCTCGAGCACTGCGGTGACGCTCGGCTTCGCCCAGCGGAGCCGCGAGAAGGGCGCGGAGCCGCATGCCCTGGCGCTGGGAACGCTGGTCGCCTGGACCATCATGTTCGCGCGGATCGTGGTGATCGTGGCCGTTCTGGTACCGGCGCTCGCGGGAGTGCTGCTGGCTTGGATGGGCGTGCTCGGGCTCGCGTCGCTCGGCATCGCCTTCTACCTGTGGCGGCGCGAGGCCTCGGAGAAACAACACCAGGTCGCCGCGGGCTCGAACCCGTTCGAGCTCGGCTCGGCGATTCGCTTCGGCCTCGTGTTCGGCGCGATCTCGCTCGGCGCCCACGCGGCGCAGATCTACTTCGGGAAGGCGGGCCTCTACCTGGCGAGCGCGCTCGCGGGAGTCACGGACGTGGACGCGATCACGCTGTCCATGACCGAGCTCGTGCGCGGCGGTGCAGAGGAGCTGGCCACCGCAGCCCGCGCGATCGTGATCGCGGCGCTCTCGAACACCGTGGCGAAGGGGGTCATGTCGGCCTCGCTGGGCTCGCCCGAGCTGCGCCGCATCATGGCGCCGGCCACCGCGGCACTCCTCGTCATCGGCCTCGCGGCGGCCTGGTTCCTGTGATTTACGACTCGCCCAGGGCGATCGGCACGTCGTCCGAGTCGCCCCACTCGGCCCACGACCCGTCGTAGACCGA
Organism: uncultured delta proteobacterium; assembly: GCA_963707945.1. GTDB lineage: Bacteria > Myxococcota_A > UBA9160 > SZUA-336 > SZUA-336 > VGRW01. Next base: position 1,068,585 of record CAVPRM010000002.1, on the reverse strand, counting down.
CACGTTCGGGTGTCCGACCAGCGCCAGCGCAAAGGCGTCGAGCGCGGCGGTGACGCCCGAGCCGCAGCTCGTGATGACCGGCCGGTCGAGGTCGACGCCCGCGCGCAGGTAGACCTCGCGGAGCTCGGCGGGCGACTTGAAGCGGGGCGGGTCGCCGGCCAGGTTGGTGTCGTAGGGCACCGAGCGCGAGCCGGGGATGTGGCCCACGTGCTTGGTGTGCTCCTCGCCGGTGCCGCGGAAGCGGGCGGCGGAGCGAGCGTCCACGATCTGGGCGCCGCCGCCGCGCACAGCCCGCAGCACGTCGGCCTTGCTGCGCAGGAGATCCGGCCGCGGCCTCGCCTCGAAGCGCGCAGGCGCGAGCGCCGGAACCTCGCTCGTCACGGGCCGGCTCTCGGCGCGCCAGCGCGGGAAGCCGCCGTCGAGCAGCGACACGTTCGCGTGTCCGGCGTAGCGCAGGGTCCACCAGATCCGCCCCGCCGAGTAGCCGCCGAGTCCGTCGTACACCACCACGTGGTGGTCGCTGCCGATCCCGCGCGCGGCGAACGCGCGGGCCAGCGCTTCCGGCGACGCCACCGTGTTGCGCAGCGGCGCGCGCACGTCGGCCAGATCCGTCGACAGGTCGAGGAACACCGCGCCGGGGATGTGAGCCGCGGCGTACTCCGCGCGCGCGTCGCGCTTCAGCGCGGGCAGATACCAGCTGCCGTCGATCACGCGCAGCCCGGGATCGGCGAGCCTGGGCTCGAGCCACGCGGGCTCGACCAGGAGCGGCAACGCTAGCCCGCCTCGACCCGCTCGAGCCGCTCCAGGACCTGCCCGTTCCAGTCCATGCGCAGGCGCGAGCGGCCTTTGTAGAGCTCCTCGGCGATCGCAGCGGTGGCGAGCAGCGGCAGCGAGACGGTCGGCTCCACCCAGGCGAAGGCGCGGGTCGCGCCGTGCTGGATCTTGCCCCAGCTCTCCGCCTCCTCGAGCGTCGAGCCCGACAGCCCTCCGTCCGCCGTCACCGCGGTCGTGACCTGCAGCGCGTAGCGGTGACCGTGGTCGGGACGCCCGAAGACGTAGCTCGTGACCACCGCGTCGTTGATGTAGTTCTTCGGGACGCCGCCGGCGACGAAGATCGCCGCGGTCGCCTCCGAGCGCGCCACGATCTGGCACAGCTCGTAGTTGTCCTGGATCGAGCTGATCACGACGCCGGGCTTGCCGGACTGCACCGAGCGGTGGTGGTGCTCGGTCAGGCCGATCCCGATCGAGCTGTCGTTCAGCGCGGGCACGAACATGGGCACGCCGTGGCGGCGGCAGGTCGCGACGATCGAGAGCGGATCGTCGAGCTGGTCGGCGACGTGATCCATGAACTGGCGGCTCGAGTACGCGCCCGGCGGCAGACGGTCGGCGACGTGACCCAGCCAGGTGTCGGTCTTCGCGAACGCGACCTCGTCCACGTACGTGTCGTAGATCCGGTCGATGTACAGCTCGCGCAGCACCGCGTCGTCCGCGCGCGTCGAGCCCCGGTAGTGGGCGTAGCCGCGCGCCTGGTAGACGTCCTGGTAGAGGATCGCGCCGGTCGACACGACCACGTCGACCAGGTTGTACTCGACGAGCTCCCGGATCACCTGGCGCAGGCCGCCGGCGATGAGCGGCCCCGCGACACCGAGCAGGATCGTCGGCCGGTCGGGGTCGCGCAGCATGCTCTCGAGCACCTCGTAGCAGCTGCCCAGGTTGCGCGCCTGGATGCTCATGCCGCTGAAGGCGCGGACCATGTCGGCGACCGTGCGGATCTGGCTGGGCACCGGCGCGCGCACGCGCTGCGCGAGCAGTTCGGCCTTCTGCGCCAGCTCCTCGGGCGTGAACTCGGGCGTCGGCCACGCGCTCTCGCCGTCTTGCTTCTTGCGTTCACTCATGTCGCTCGTGCCACTCTAGTTGGTCCGGGCGCTCCGGCAAAGGCCGGTGTCGCCGGCAAAGCGCCTGCTACCATGCCGCGCATGCCGTACGAGCCGCGCCGGCTCGAGGCCAAGTGGCAGCGCCATTGGCTCGAGCATCACACGTTCAGAGCCGAGATCGATCCCTCGCGGCCCAAGTACTACGTGCTCGACATGTTCCCCTATCCGTCCGGGCGAAGGCCTGCACGTCGGTCACCCCAAAGGCTACGTCGCGACCGACGTCTTCGCCCGCTACAAGCGCATGCGCGGCTTCAACGTGCTCCACCCGATGGGCTGGGACGCCTTCGGCCTGCCCGCCGAGCAGCACGCGGTGAAGACCGGCCAGCACCCGGCGAGTGACGACCGCGCGCAACGTCGAGCGCTACCGCGAGCAGCTCCAGGCGCTCGGCCTCTCGTACGACTGGGACCGCGAGATCGACACCACCGATCCCGGCTACGTGAAGTGGACCCAGTGGATCTTCCGCAAGCTCTTCGAAATGGGCCTGGCCTACGAGGCCGAGGTGCCGGTGAACTGGTGCCCCGAGCTCGGCACGGTGCTGGCGAACGAAGAGGTGCGCGACGGGCGCAGCGACATCGGCGGCCATCCCGTGGTCCGCATGCCGCTCCGGCAGTGGATGCTCAAGATCACCGCGTACGCGGACCGCCTGATCGACGACCTCGCGCTCGTCGACTGGCCCGAGCACATCGTGAAGATGCAGCTCGACTGGATCGGCCGCTCGATCGGCGCGCGCGTGTTCTTCCCGCTCGCCGACCAGAGCGCGGGTAGGGTGCCCGCGCGATCATCGGAAGGGGGCGAATCGCTCGAGGTCTACACCACGCGGCCCGACACGCTGTTCGGCGCGACCTACATGGTGCTCGCGCCCGAGCACCCGCTGGTCGAGAAGATCACCGCGCCCGCGCAGCGCGCCGCGGTGCGGGCGTACGTCGACGCGGCGTCGCGCAAGAGCGAGCGCGTGCGCATCGCCGACGCGCAAGACCAAGACCGGCGTCGACACCGGCGCGTTCGCGATCAACCCCGTGAACGGCGCGCGGATCCCGATCTGGGTCGCCGACTACGTGCTCGCCTCCTACGGCACCGGCGCGATCATGGCCGTGCCCGCGCGGACGAACGCGACTACGAGTTCGCCAAGACCTTCGGCCTGCCGATCGTCGAGGTGGTCGCGGGCGGCGATCCCGCGGTCGGCCCGCACGAGGAAGACGGCGTCGCGGTGAACTCCGGGTTCCTGAACGGCCTGCCGACCGCGGAGGCCAAGGAGAAGATGACCGCGTGGCTCGAGGAGCACGGCGTCGGCAAGCGCGCGGTCTCCTACAAGCTGCGCGACTGGCTGTTCAGCCGGCAGCGCTACTGGGGCGAGCCGTTCCCGGTGATCCACACCGACGACGGGAAGGTGAAGCTCGTGCCCGAGTCCGAGCTGCCGGTGCGGCTGCCCGAGCTCGACGATTTCAAGCCGCACGGCGGCTTCGAGGCCGCCGCTGGCGCGCGCGACCGACTGGCTCGCGACCACCGACGCCGAGACCGGCCGGCCCGCGCGCCGCGACACCAACACCATGCCGCAGTGGGCGGGGAGCTGCTGGTACTACCTGCGCTTCACCGACCCGCACAACGACACGGCCCCGTTCTCGCGCGAGGCCGAGCGCTACTGGATGAACGTCGACCTGTACGTCGGCGGCGCGGAGCACGCGGTGCTGCACCTGCTGTACGCGCGCTTCTGGCACAAGGTGCTCTTCGACCTGGGCCTGGTGCACACCAAGGAGCCGTTCCAGAAGCTGCTCAACCCCGGGATGATCCAGGGCAAGAGCTACCGCATGTTCCGCGACGACTCGACCGGCTCGCCGAAGTACTTCTCGCGCGGCGACGTGCGCTTCGAGGGCGAGACGGCGGTCCACGTCGGCTCGGGCCAGGAGCTCGCCGAGGAGTGGGTCGCCCCCGACCAGGTGCGCTGGAAGGACGGCGCGGCGCTCGCGCCGTCGGTGGACGTCGGTCTCGAGGAAGTGATCGAGAAGATGTCCAAGAGTCGCGGCAACGTGGTCAGCCCCGACGAGGTGATCGCCGAGTTCGGCGCCGACTCGATGCGCCTCTACGAGATGTTCATCGGACCGCTGAACCGCGCCGCGCCCTGGTCGACCGACGGCGTGCCGGGCGTGCTCGCGCTTCCTGGGCCGCGCGTACCGGCTGGTGATGGAAGAGCGGGAGTCCGGCGACCGGGTGCGCGCGTTCGCGGCCGGCCCGGGCACGGACGCGCAGCGGCGGCTGCTGGCGCGGACGATCGAGAAGCTCTCCAGCGACTTCGAGGCGCTCGACTTCAACACCGCGATCTCCCAGCTCATGGTGTTCGTGCGCGACGTGGAGAAGGACGCGCCGATCCCGCGCGAGATGGCCGAGCAGTTCGTGCTGCTGCTCGCGCCGCTCGCGCCGCACCTGGCCGAGGAGCTCTGGCAGCAGCTCGGCCACGCCGAGTCGCTGGTGCGCGCGCCGTGGCCCGTGGCCGACGCGAAGTACCTGGTCGCGGACGAGATCGAGCTCTCGGTGCAGGTCGCGGGAAAGCTGCGCGCGCGGGTCCGCGTCCCCGCCGACGCCGACGAGGCGGCGGCGCGCTCGGCCGCGCTCGCCGACGAGAACGTGAAGAAGCACCTGGATGGCCGCGAGCCGCGCCGGGTGATCTACGTGCCGGGGCGCCTGATCAACCTGGTTCCGTGAGCGCGGGCGCGCGCCGCAAGATCCTGTTCCTGATCCCGAGCCTGCGGCTCGGCGGCGCCGAGCGCGTCGTCGCGCTCCTGCTCGCCCACCTTCCGCGCGAGCGCTTCGAGCTGCACCTGGGCCTGGTCGAGAAGGCCGGCGAGTTCCTGCGCGACCTGCCCGCCGACGTGGTCGTGCACGACCTCGGCGCGGGCCGGGTGCGGCGCGCGCTGGTTCCGCTGGTGCGGCTGGTGCGCCGGCTGCGCCCCGACGTGATCGTGCCGAACCTCGGCTACCTGAACCTGGTGCTGCTCGGCGCGCGGCCGCTCTTGCCGCGCGCGACTCGGATCGTTCCGATCGAGCACACCACGCTCTCGGCCGAGGTCGCAGAGCAGGCGCGTCCCGCCCTGTGGAATGCGGCGTACCGGGCGCTGTATCCGCGCGCGGACCGGATCGTGGCCTGCTCGCACGCGATCGCGGACGACCTCGTGACCCGCTTCGGTGTCGCCTCGGCGCGCATCCGCATGATCCGCAACCCGATCGACGAGGCCAGGATCGAGGCTGCGCTCGCGCGCGGAGCCTCGCCGTTCCCGGGAGACGGCCCGCACGTGGTCGGCGTCGGCCGGCTCGCGCACGTGAAGGGCTACGACCGGCTGATCGAGGCGTTCGCGCTGCTCGTCACCGGCGGGATCCCCGCCGATCTCTGGCTGGTCGGAGACGGCCCCGACCGCGCGGCGCTCGAGGCGCGCGCCGCCGCGCTCGGCGTGGCCGAGCGCGTGCACTTCGCCGGCTTTCAGCCCGAGCCCTATTCGTGGATGCGCTTCGCCGCCGCCTTCGCGCAGAGCTCGCGCCGCGAGGGCCTGCCCGTCGCCGTGCTGGAGGCAGCCGCGGCCGGCGCGCGGCTGATCGCGTTCGACTGCCCGGGCGGCACACGCGAGATCGTCTCGGCGATCCCGGGCGCGCAGCTCGTCGTGGACGCCGACGTCCGCGGCTTCGCCCGCGCCCTCGCGCGCGCCCTCGGCCCCGAGCCGCCGCCGCGAGCGCGACTCCCCGAAGAGTTCCGGCTGGCCCGCGTGATCCAGGACTACACCGCACTGCTACAGAACGAGTCCGGCTAAGTCACGCACGTCACGTTCGCCGCCGGTCCGCCGGGCGGGGCGCGCGGAGCGAGCGTCTCTTGTCGAGCGGGGGCCAAGCCGCTCGTCTCGACCGACCCGACCCTTCCCCCGCGAGCAGCGAGCGTGCGCGCCCCGCCCGGCGAGCCGGCGAGCGCATCCAAGCCCCGCGTTCTAGATTCCGGCGAGTGGCAGACACGTTCGCGATGCCGAAGGGCTGGGAAGCGGTGATCGGTCTCGAGGTGCACGTGCAGCTCAAGACCCAGGCGAAGCTGTTCAGCTCCGCGCCGAACTCGTTCGGCGCGCCTCCCAACTCGCAGACGACCGAGGTCGACCTCGGCCTGCCCGGCGTCCTGCCCGTCCTGAACGCGCACGCGGTCGAGCTCGCGGTGCGCGCGGCGCTCGCGCTCGGCTGCAAGCTGCAGCCGGTCTCGACCTTCGCGCGCAAGCACTACTTCTATCCCGACCTGCCCAAGGGGTACCAGATCTCGCAGTACGACGAGCCCTTTGCGAAGGGCGGAGCGGTCCCGCTCGCGAACGGGGCCGGCGAGCCGCGCTCGATCGGGCTCACCCGCATCCACATGGAAGAGGATGCGGCCAAGAACATCCACGACGACGCGGTCACCGGCGGCGGCGTCACTCACGTCGACCTGAACCGCGCGGGCGCGCCGCTGTGCGAGATCGTGTCCGAGCCCGAGATCCACACGCCGGAGGAGGCGGGCGCGTACCTGCGCAGCCTGCGCCAGCTGCTGCGCTACCTGGACGTCTCCGACGCCGACATGGAAAAGGGCCAGTTCCGCTGCGACGCCAACGTGTCGGTGCGCCGGGTCGGCGACGCGAAACTCGGCACGCGCACGGAGCTCAAGAACCTGAACTCGTTCCGGTTCGTCGAGCGCGCGATCGCGCACGAGATCGAGCGCCAGGTCGAGCTGATCGAGTCCGGCGGCAAGGTCAAGCAGGAGACCCTGCACTGGGACGACCGCGCCGGAAAGTCGTCCGCGATGCGCAGCAAGGAGCACGCGGACGACTACCGCTACTTCCCCGACCCGGACCTGCCACCCTGAAGCTCGACGCCGACTGGCTCGAGAAGCAGCGCGCCGCGCTGCCCGAGCTGCCGCTCGCGCGCCGCGCGCGCTACCGCGAGAGCTACGGGCTGCCCGACTACGACGCCGAGGTGCTGACCGACGACCGCGACGTATCGGAGTTCTTCGAGGCCGCGGTCCGCAGCTACGGGCAACCCAAGACGGTGTCGAACTGGGTGATGCGCGAGGTGCTCGGCGCGGCGACCGAGGCGGGCAAGCCGCTGCGCGAGCTGCCCATCGCGCCGGAAGGGCTCGTGGAGCTCCTGAAGCTGGTGGACGCGGGCCGGATCACGGCGGGCTCGGCGCGCGAGGTGTTCGCCGAGATGGCGAAGACGGGCGAGCCCGCCGAGGCGATCGTGCGCGCGCGCGGGCTCGAGGCCGTCTCCGACGCGGGCGAGCTCGAGGGCCACGCGCGCGAGGTGATCGCGGCGAACGCCGACCAGGTCGCGAAGTACAAGGCCGGCGAGACCAAGCTTCTGAACTTCTTCGTTGGTCAGGTGATGAAGCGCACCGGCGGGAAGGCCGATCCCGCGCGGCTCCGCGAGGTGCTCGCGCGTCTGCTCGCCCTATAATCGGCACCGCACGAAGGGGAGGGGGCAGGGATGCGCAGGCAGGCGCTCCGGATCGCGGCGCTTCTCGCGGCAGGGCTCACGCTCGCGTGTGGAGACGAGGCCGAACGGCGCGGCGCCGCGCCCACGGTGCCGAGCCCGGGGTCGCCCGGGGGCGCGGCGCAGGGCGGGGTCGCTTCCGAGGGCGAGAGCGTCGACGACGCGCGCCTGCGCGGCGCGGACGCCGACGTCGGCGAGTGGCTCACGACCGGCCGCACCTACAGCGAGCAGCGCTTCAGCCCGCTCGACCAGATCAACGCCGAGAACATCGGGCGCATGCACGAGGTGTGGAGCTTCGAGACCGGCCTGGCCCGCGGCCACGAGGCCACGCCGATCGTGCACGACGGCGTCCTGTACTTCACGGGCTCGTGGAGCGTGGTGTTCGCGGTCGACGCGCGCACGGGCAAGCAGCTGTGGAAGTACGACCCGCAGGTCGAGAAGATCGTCGCGCAGAAGGCCTGCTGCGACGTCGTGAACCGCGGCGTCGCGCTCTACAAGGGCCGCATCTACGTCGGTGTGCTCGACGGGCGGCTGGTGGCGCTCGACGAGAAGACGGGGACGCCCGTCTGGTCCGTCGTCACCGTCGACCAGGAGCGGCCGTACACGATCACCGGCGCGCCGCGCATCGTCGACGGCAAGGTGATCATCGGCAACGGCGGAGCCGAGCTCGGCGTGCGCGGCTACGTCTCGGCCTACGACGCCGAGTCCGGGAAGATGGTCTGGCGCTTCTACACCGTGCCCGGCGACCCGTCCCAGCCCATCGAGTCGAAGGCGCTCGAGAAGGCCATGGAGACCTGGAAGGGCGGCGAGTGGTGGAAGGTCGGCGGCGGCGGCACGGCCTGGGACTCGATGGCCTACGACCCCGAGCTGAACCTGCTGTACGTCGGCACGGGCAACGGCTCGCCGTGGGTGCGCAAGCTGCGCAGCCCGGGCGGCGGCGACAACCTGTACCTGTCGTCGATCGTCGCTCTGAACCCGTCGAACGGCGAGCTCGTCTGGTATTACCAGACCACGCCGGGCGACAACTGGGACTTCACCGCTACCCAGCACATGATCCTCGCCGACCTGCGGATCGACGGGAAGCAGCGCCAGGTCATCATGCAGGCGCCGAAGAACGGCTTCTTCTACGTGCTCGACCGAAAGACGGGCGAGCTGATCTCGGCCGAGAAGTACGTCGAGGTCACCTGGGCGTCGCACGTCGACAAGTCGACCGGCCGGCCCGTCGAGAACCCCGGGGTCGGCTACGAGGACGGCCTCGCGCTGATCAAGCCCACCGCGTTCGGCGGGCACAACTGGCACCCGATGTCGTTCAGCCCGCAGACGGGGCTCGTCTACATCCCGACCCACGACATCCTCGGCGCGTACCGCAACGAGGAGAGCTTCAAGTACCAGCCCGGTGCCTGGAACACCGGCACGGACTTCAACGTCTTCGCGACCCTGACCAAGGACGCCGTCGGCGGCGCACTCGTGGCCTGGGACCCCGTGAAGCAGAAGGAGGTCTGGCGCCACCCCTACGCACTTCCGTGGAACGGCGGGCTGCTCTCCACTGCGGGGAACCTGGTGTTCGAGGGGACCTCGGACGGCCGCTTCGTCGCGTATCGCGCGAGCGACGGCGTCCAGCTCTGGGAGGGGCACACGGGCACGGGCGTGATCGCCGCGCCGGTCACCTACCTGCTGGACGGCAAGCAGTACGTCTCGGTGCTGGCGGGCTGGGGCGGCGCGTTCGGCCTGGTCAGCGGCTCGGTCACGCACGACTCGGGCGGCGACGGCAAGGGAAGGCTGCTCACCTTCGCGCTCGGCACCGGCGAGAACCCGCCGACGCAGATGGTGCTCGACCGCATCACCGCGCCCGGCGAGGTCTTCGACGGCGAGCGCATCTTCCACAAGTACTGCGCCGCCTGCCACGGCGGCGGCGCGGTCGCGATGGTCGGCATGAAGGACCTGCGCAAGTCCTCGCCCGAGACGAAGGCCGCGTTCGCCGACATCGTGCTGCGCGGAGCGCTGCGGGGCGCCGGCATGCCGCAGTTCTCGGAGTACCTGAGCGAGCCGGACGTCGTGAAGCTCCGCGCCTACCTCGACCACCGGGCCGAGGAGACCGGAGTGAACGCGGCCGCGGCCGCGACTAGTCCGTGAACTTCGGAGCGCGCTTCTCGAAGTTCGCCTTCACCGACTCCACCTGATTGGGCTTGCCGATCAGGCTGCGCTGCAGCGCCTCCTCGAGCTTGAGGCCTTCTGCGACGGTGCCTTGCCAGGTCTCGTTCAACAATCGCTTCGCGGCGCGGATCGCGTCCGGGCTCTTGCCGGCGATCTCGCGCGCCATCGCGAGCGCGTCGTCGAGCGGCTTCTCGGACACGCGGGTCGCGAGCCCGAGCTCGACGGCCTCCTTCCCCGAGATCACGCGGCCGGTGAAGGTCAGCTCCTTCGCGACGTCCTGACGGACCAGCCTGCGCAGGGTCTGCGTGCCCGACATGTCGGGGATCAGGCCCCACTTCACTTCCATGACCGAGAGCCGCGCGTCCGCGGTGACCAGCCGCAGGTCCGCGCCGAGCGCGATCTGCAGGCCGCCGCCGAACGCGACGCCGTGGACGGCGGCGATCACCGGCACCGGAAGCTCCTGCCACACCCACGCGGCGAGCTGCGCGCGGTTCGCGCCGCTCTCCGAGCGCTCGAAGAGCTTCGGATCGGCGCCGCCGCCGCCCTGACGCCCGCCGCCGCCCATCGCCGCGAAGCTCTCCATGTCGAGGCCGGCGCAGAACGCGCGGCCCTCGCCCGAGAGCACCACCGCGCGCACGCTCTTGTCGTCCCGGAGCGCGCGGCCCGCCTCGACCAGCCCCTCGAACATCGCCGAGTCGATCGCGTTCATCTTGTCCGCGCGGGTCATGCGCACGTCCGCGACCCCGTCCTTGAAATCGATCCTCACGCGCTCGGACACGTCGGCTCTCCTCTGGGTGGGCTGCAGCAGAATGCTACGCTTCGCCGCGGAGACGCATCAACTGACCGCGAATCCCGCGAATCCGTCCGTCTCGGGGGTCGGGTGGAGCGTCGAGCGCTCGGACCCGGAGCCCGGTCGCGTGGAGCTCGAGCTCTGCGGACGGCTCTCGCTGCGCGACGCGCCGGCCGCGATCGCCGAACTGCGCCGCGAGCTCGCGACCCCGGTCGCGCGCGTGCGGATCGGCCTCGCCAAGGTGCGCTCGCTCGACAGCGCCAGCGCCGCGCTCCTGCTCGAGCTGCGCGACGAGCTGCGCGCCGGCGGGGCCGAGGCCGAGGTCGACGGCGCGACGGGCCGCGCGCAGGCGATCCTCGAGCTGGTCGCCAACGCGCCGCCCGAGCCCCGGCCCGCGGAGCAGGCGAACGTCGGCGCCATCGAGGAGGTCGGCCGCGCGTCGGCGGGCGTGCTCGTGTTCGCGCGCGAGGTGCTGGACTTCACCGGCCGGGTGGTGCTCGCGGCGGGGGGTGCGCTGCGCGACCCCGGTCGGATCCCGTGGCGCACCACGGTCTCGCTCATGGAGCGCACCGGCGCGGACGCGCTGCCGATCATCGCCCTCATCACCTACCTGGTCGGGCTGGTCAGCGCCTTCCAGGCCGCCGTCACCCTGCACAAGTACGGCGCCGACATCTTCGTCGCGGACGGCATCGCGATCGGGGTCACCCGCGAGTTCGGGCCGCTGATGGTCGCGATCGTGGCGGCGGGCCGCTCGGGCGCCGCGTTCGCCGCCGAGATCGGCACCATGCGCGTCTCCGAAGAGGTCGACGCGCTGCGCACGATCGGGCTCGATCCGTATCCCTACCTCGTGCTTCCGCGGCTGATCGCGCTGACCGCGATGGTTCCGATCCTGACCGTGATCGGCGACGCCGTCGCGATCGCGGGCGGCGCGACGGTCGGGGTGCTCAGCCTCGACCTGACCCTGACCTCGTACCTGGCCGAGACGCGGCTGCGGCTCACCTTCTGGAACATCGGCACCGGGCTCATGAAGTCGGTGGCGTTCGCGATGGCGATCGCGCTGATCGGCTGCAACTGGGGTCTGCAGACGCGCGGCGGCGCCGAGGGCGTCGGGCGCGCGACCACGTCGGCGGTGGTGACGATGCTCTTCGCGCTGGTCATCATCGACGCGGCCTTCACCTTGGTCTTCTATGCCTGGTGGATCTGACGTTCACATTCGAGTGTCGGGGCTCGCGATGGGCTTCGAGGGGCGTGTCTTGCTGGAGAACATCGACTTCGAGGTCCGGCGCGGGGAGATCTTCGCGATCCTCGGCGGCAGCGGCAGCGGCAAGTCGACCCTGCTGCGCCACCTGATCGGGCTGGCGGAGCCGATGCGCGGCGAGATCCTCGTGGACGGCCAGCCGCCGTCGCTGGGCTCGCACGCCCCCGACTGCGGCGTCCTCTTCCAGTCGGGCGCGCTGTTCGGCTCGATGACCCTGGCCGAGAACGTGGGGCTGCCGCTCTCGACCTGGACCGAGCTCACGCCGGACGAAATCGATACGGTGGTGCGCAGCAAGCTGCGGCTGGTGGGTCTGAGCGGGTTCGAGAAGCTGATGCCGGCGGAGCTCTCGGGGGGCATGAAGAAGCGCGCCGGGATCGCGCGCGCGCTCGCGCTCGAGCCCGAGCTGGTCTACCTGGACGAGCCGAGCGCCGGGCTCGACCCGGTCACCTCGGCCGAGCTCGACGAGCTCCTGCTCACCCTGAACCGCGCGCTCGGCACCACGCTCGTGCTGGTGACGCACGAGCTGGCCAGTATCTTCGCGATCGCCGAGCGCTGCCTCATGTTGGACCGCGACGCCAAGGGCGCGATCGCGCTCGGTACGCCGCGCGAGCTGCGCGAGCAGAGTCGCGATCCGCGCGTGCATGCGTTCTTCAATCGCCAGCCGCACGAACACGAGGCTCACTCATGAACTCCGCGAACTACTGGAAGCTGGGAGCGTTCGTCCTGGGCGGGTTGGTGCTCGCCGTCGTCACACTCATCTGGCTCGGCGCGGCCGACCTCTCGCGCGCGACCAGGCGCCTGGTCACCTACTTCGACGAGTCGGTGACCGGGCTCGACGTCGGCTCGTCGGTGAAGTTCCGCGGCGTCTCGGTCGGCACGGTGTCCGAGATCTCGATCGCCTCGGACCTGCGCCACGTGCGAGTGACGAGCCTGGTCTACGAGGACGTGCTCGAGCGGCTCGGCCTGTCCGAAGGTCAGAGCCTGCAGCAGTCCAAGGCCGGCACCGGCGACAGCAGCCTGCGGGTCCAGCTCACCTCGACCGGGATCACCGGCGTGAAGTTCCTGCTGATCGACTTCTACGACTCGCGCCGCTTCCCCATCGAGAAGCTGCCGTTCGATCCCGGGCCCGACTATCTGCCCTCGACGCCCTCGACCTTGAAGAGCATCGAGGAGGCCGCGGTCGACGTCGGCATGCAGCTCCCCGAGCTCACCATGCGCGCGAGCCAGACCTTGCAGCGGCTGGCCGACTCGGTCGAGGAGATCCAGCAAGGGCTCGACCCGCTGCTCGCGCGCGACGGCCCGATCGTGCGGCTGCTCGGTCAGTACGAGCAGACCGGCGCACAGCTCGAGCGGACCGCCGCGGTCGTCGAGCAGGAGTTCAAAGCCGCGAAACTCTCGAACACCACCGGCATGGTGCGCGACGCCGCCGGCGCCGTGAGCGGGCTCGCGGCCGACGCCACGCAGACCTCCGAGGAGGCGCGCGACGGTTTGGCCTCGATGCAGGAAACGCTCGACTCGATCCGCGCCCTCACCGACTACTTGGAGCGCGATCCCGCGGCGCTCGTGCGCGGGCGGGCGCAGGAGCCCGCCGGGAAGGGCGTGCGTCCGTGAGAGCTGCCTTCGCCGTGCTGGCGGCCGCGCTCGCGGCCGGCTGCCTCCTCCCGCAGCCCGCGGCCGAGCCGCGCTACTTCGCGCCCGGCGCACCGCCGGCCGCGGATCCGCCGCACGGCGGCCCAGACGCCGACACCGCCGAGCTGCGGCTCCGGCGCGTGCGCTCGGCCGCCTACCTGCGAAGCCGGATGGTGTGGCGCAACGGCGTCGAGCTCGGCTTCTACGACCTGCTGCGCTGGACGGAGCCGCCCGCGCGCTACGTCCAGGAGTGGCTCGAGGACGAGCTCTTCGAGCGCCGCGGTCTGCGCCGGGCCACCGGCCCCAAGGCGCCGCAGCTCGTGGTGCGGCTCTCCGCGTTCGACGAGCTGCTCGCGCCGGCGCACGAGGCCGCGGTGGCGCTCGACGCCACCCTGCTCGGCCCCGACGGCGAGTCCTGGTTCCAGCGCAGCTTCGCCGCGCGGAGGCCCATCGCGGCCGACGACCCCAAGGCGGTCGCGGACGCCCTCGGCGAGGCGCTGACGGACACCACCGGCCAGCTCGGCGATGCCGTGGTGGAGGCACTTCGGGCGCGCCCGCGCTGAGTCGCTTTGGTAGCCTCCGGCTGCCGATACGAGCCCCAATGCGCCGTTCCACCCCCCTCGTTCTCGCGCTCGCTCTCTACGCGGTCCCGTGCGGGGCCTCGGCCGGGGAGTTGCGCACGACCCCCGGGATGGAGTCGGGCCCCCGGGTCGAGTACGAGACCGATTCGGACGCCACGCTCCTGCAGCGCGCCGCGAAGGCCGGCGACATCGGCAGCGTGCAGCGGATCCTGTCCCGAGGCGTCGGGGCCGACCTCAAGGACCGCGACGGCTGGACGCCGCTCATGCACGCTGCAGGCAACGGCCACCGCGAAGCCGTGACCCTCCTCCTGCAGACCGGCGCGAACCCGAACGCGCGCAGTCCGAGGGGAGACACGCCGCTTCAGCTCGCCGCGGTGCAGGAAGACGCCCGGCTCACCGAGTCGCTGCTGGCGGCGGGCGCAGCGCCGAACGAGGCCGACCAGACGGGCCTGACGGCGCTCATGCGCGCGGCCGCGCGCGGCAACGAGGGCGTCGTGAAGGCGCTGCTCGCGCACGGCGCGACCGTGAACGCAGTCGATCGCGCGGGCGCGACCGCGCTCATCATCGGCTCGAGCGAGGGGCACGACGACGTCGTGAAGGCGCTTCTGGCGGGCGGCGCCGATCCCGAGCTCCGCCGCCGCGACGGCGCTACCGCGCTCGCCATCGCCTCGAAGCAGGCGCGCACGAAGGTCGTCAGGGAGCTGGTCGACGGCCACGCCGACGTGAACTCGGTCGCGCCGGACGGCTCCACGCCGCTCTTGCAGGCGGTGCGCAGCGGCGACCGCGAGCTGGTCGAGATCTTGACCACGGCCGGCGCCGACACGAACCACGCCGGCGCAAACGGCGAGACTTCGCTGCACCTGGCGGCGCGCCGCGGTGTCGCCGAGATCGCGTTCCTGCTCGTCGACGCGGGCGGCGACGTCCACCGCGGCAACGCCCAGGGGGTTCAGCCGGTCGTGCTCGCGCTGGAAGAGGGCCACGAGGACGTCGCGCGCGTCTACGCGGGCACCGGCGATGGGCCGCTGTTCTCGCCCCGCGAGCTCCGCTCGCGCGACGCATCGGGCCGGACGCCGCTCTTGAACGCGGCCATGCTCGGCCTGCACCGCTACCTGAACCGGCTGATCGCCGACGGCTCGGAGCTCGAAGCGCGCGACAACGAGAACTGCACCGCGCTGATCCTCGCCGCCGCCAACAACCAGAGCGAGTCGGCGCAGATCCTGCTAGACGCGGGCGCGGACCTCGAGGCGACCGACAAGGATGGCTCGACCGCGCTCACTCACGCCGCGTGGCGCGGGCACCTGAAGCTGTTGAAGATGTTCACCGCGCGCGGCGCGAAGGTCGACACGACGCGCGGCCCCGAGAAGCTGACGCCGCTGATGGGCGCCGCCTCGACGGGCAACCTCGAGGTCGTGAGGGCGCTGCTCGAAGCCGGCGCCGATCCGAACGCGAAGAGCGCGAGCGGGAAGATGGCCCGCGACTTCGCCGAAGCCGCGAGCTACAGGCGGATCGCGAAGCTCCTCGCCGAAGCCGAGAGCCAGCCGCGCGACGGCCGCAGCGGGGCCCGGCGCGGCGCGCGCACGCCCCTGATGGACGCGGCGGCGAAGGGCAACGACGCGACGATCGTGGCGGAGCTCCGCGGCGGCGCGAATCCGAACCTGCGCGACAGCGACGGCCGCACGGCGCTGCTGCTGGCCGCGGCCGCCGGCAAGACTTCGGCGCTCGACGTCTTGCTCGATGCCGGCGCCGACGTCGACGCAGCGGACGACGGCGGCGCGACCTCGCTGCGCACCGCGGTGGCGCAGGGCAACCTCGAGATCGCCAAGCACCTGGCGGAGCGCGGCGCGAGCATCGACGCGGCGAGCCGCAACGGGCAGACCCCGCTGATGGTCGCGGTCGGCAAGGGCCAGACCGAGATGGTCGAGCTTCTGCTCGCGCACGGCGCGAATCTGAACCTGAGCGATCCCGCGGGCCGGACGGCGCTCATGCAGGCCGCCAGCGGCGGGCAGACCGCGGTCGCGAAACTGCTGCTCGCGAAGGGCGCCGATCCGAACCTCGCGGCGCTCAACGGCGAGACGCCGTTGATGCACGCGGCGCGCCGCGGCGATCATGAGCTCTTGACCGAGCTGCTCGACAAAGGCGCCGACGCCAAGGCCGCCGATCACGAGGGCCAGACTTCGATGATGCGCGCGGCTACGACCGGCGGCGCGGAGCTGATCAACGCGCTCGGGCGCCACGGCGCAGATGCGAACGCGGCCAACGCGGTGGGCCAGACGGCTCTCCATCTCGCCGCGCGCGGAGGCAACGTCGAAGCCGTCCGCACGCTGCTGCGCCTGGGCGCGGATCCGCTCGCGCGCGACTCGAACCGGCGCACCGCGCTGACGGAGGCTTACGACCGCGACCGGCGGGAGGTGCTCGGGATCATCGACCAGGCGGCGTCGGCCGAGTGGACGAAGCTCCAGGCCGAGGACGACCCCAAGGCGGCGGACCCGGCGCGGGTCAAGTTGCGAGACGAGGCCGCGCTGGTGGTGGCCGCCCGCGGCGGAGATCTGGCGACCCTGAAGCGTCTGCTCGACCGCGGCGTCTCGCCCGACTCGCGGGACTTCCGCGGCTGGACCGGGCTGATCCACGCCGCGATCGGTGGCAAGACGGAGGTAGCCTACGAGCTCCTGCGACGCGGCGCGTACCCGGGCGCGGTCAACGACCTGGGCGCCACGGCGGTGATGGCCGCGGCGACCGAGGACAACAGCCTCGAGATCCTCGCAGCGGTGTTGCAGGCCGGCGCCGACCCGAACGTGCGCGACCGCGACGGGATGTCGGCGCTCTCGTTCGCCGCCGCCGCCGGCAACCTCAACGGAGTGGCGATCCTCTTGCGGCTGGGCGCAAACGGCGACACGCGCGACGAGCGCGGCTACTCGCCGCTCATGATTGCGGTCGCGAACGGCCACATCGAGGTCGTGGCCTACCTGCTCGAGCACGGAGCGAAGGCGGAGACGGTCGGCCACGGAGGGGTCACCGCGCGCAAGCTGGCGGTCGAGCGGAACAACGAAGCGATCGTGCAGCTCCTGGACGACCGGGCGAAGAAGGAGGCCGACGCGAAGCCTGCAGCGGAGTCCGCCCGGCCCTGATTTTCTGTTGCGGGCAGACACCGACGCGTGTCAGCATTCGGCCGGCCTCGACGGTTCCGAGAGGGAAGGGACGCGGGAGGGGCCGTGTCTCGTTGCCTGTCTCGCCGTGTGTCGCGCCTCGCTGCAGGGCTGTCGCTCTGCGTCTCGCTGGCCGCGAGCGCGGAAGAGGCTTCGCCGGAACAGCGCGCGGCGGAATTCGAGTCCGGTCTCCACTGGAAGACGGGAGAGATCTCGCTCGGCGACGGGATCGCGCGCCTGAGCGTTCCCTCCGACTGGCGTTTCCTCGACCCCGCCGACACGGAGCGGGTGCTCGTCGACACCTGGGGGAACCCGCGCCGCGAGCAGCCGGCGCTCGGCATGCTGTTCGCGGCCGACGTCTCGCCCGTCGACGCCGAGAGCTGGGGCATCGTGATCTCGTTCCTGCCCGAGGGTCACGTGTCGGACGCGGACGCCGGGGAGATCGACTACGACGCGCTGCTGCGCGAGCTGCAGGCCGGCGCGCGCGAGTCGAACGCGGAGCGCACGAAGGCCGGCTACCCCGCGGTCGAGCTGATCGGCTGGGCGGCGCAGCCGTACTACGACCGCGCGACGCACAAGCTCTACTGGGCGCGCGAGATCCAGTTCGGCTCGGAGCCGGAGCACACGCTGAACTACGACGTGCGCGTGCTCGGCCGTCGCGGCGTTCTGGTCATGAAGGCGGTCGCGTCGATGCAGCAGGTCGAGGCGGTGAAGGCGCGCATGCAGGACGCGCTGGCCCTGGTCGAGTTCTCGCCGGGTCACCGCTACGAGGAGTTCGACTCGAAGGTCGACGAAATCGCGGCCTACGGGATCGGCGGGCTGGTCGCGGGCGGGCTGCTCGCGAAGGCGGGCTTCTTCAAGATGCTGCTGGTGGGTCTGCTCGCCGCCAAGAAGTTCGTGGCGATCGGCGTGCTCGCCGCGGTCGGTGTGGTCGCCCGCTTCTGGCGCGCGCGGCGCCCGGCGACCTGAGCTAGCCCGCGCGGCGCAGCGCGACGCGCAGCGACTCCCCGCTCACCTCGGCGACGTGCGTCGAGAAGCCCGCTCCCTCGGCGGGCGCGCCGAGTGCGAGCTCCGTCGCGAGCGTCTGCTCGGCGATGTAGGGCGCGGAAGTGCTCGGCTGCGGCGCGCCAGTCGGCCGGCAGCTCCAGCGCGAGGCGGATGCGATCCGAGACGTGCAGGCCCGCCTCGCGGCGCGCCTGCTGCACGGCGCGCACCACGTCGCGCGCGATGCCCTCGTTCGCGAGCCCCTCGTCGATCGCGAGATCGAGGATGACGATCGCGTCGTTCGACGGCAGCGGCTGGCAGACGACGCCCTCGCGCGGCTCGAGCAGGAGGCTCCAATCGGAGCCCTCGAGCGTCTCGCCGGCGACCTCGACCCGCTCGCGGTCGAGCGCCTTCCAGCGCCCGGCCTTGGCGGCGGCGATCACCTCCTGGGTCTTCTTGCCCAGGCGCTTGCCCACGGTGCGCGCGTTCACCTGCAGCTTGAAGGTCGCGAAGCGCTCGATCTCGGCCGACAGCGCGACCGACTTCACGTTCACCTCGTCGGCGACGAGCGCGGTGAAGGGGCGCAGGCTCTCGACGCCGGCGCCGGCGATCACCAGCTCGCGCAGCGGCTGGCGCACGCGCACGTCGTGCGCGCGGCGCAGCGCGAGCGCGGCCGAGCAGACCTCGCGCGCGCGGTCCATCGCGGCGACCAGGCCCGGATCGGACGGCAGCTTCTCGGCCGCCGGCCAGTCCGACAAGGTGCACGCTCTCTTCGCCGGTCAGGCCGCGATAGATCTCCTCCGACAGCAGCGGCAGGAGCGGGCTCGCCGCGCGCAGCGCCGTGACGAGCACCGTGTAGAGCGTGTCGTACGCATCGCGCCTTGTCTCGGCTTCCGTCCTCGGCCCAGAAGCGGTCGCGGCTGCGCCGGATGTACCAGTTGTTGAGCGCGTCGATGAAGCTCGCGACCTCGCTGCAGGCGCCCGGGATGTCGTAGGCGTCGAGCGCGGTCTCGACGCCGCGCACGAGGTCGCCGCGTCTTCGCGAGGATGTAGCGGTCGAGCACGCCCGGCGGCGTCGCTGCGCTCGCGCGCGCGCACGCCGTCCGCGTTCGCGTACAGACAGAAGAAGTAGTAGGCGTTCCAGATCGGGCGCAGCACCAGCCGCACGATCTCGCGGATGCGCTGGCCCTCGCGGTCGATCTGCAGGTCGCGCGCCGCGCAGGATCGGCGAGCTGCACAGGAACCAGCGCAGCGCGTCGGCGCCGTAGCTCGCGAACACTTCCTCGGGGCTCGGGTAGTTGCGCAGGCGCTTCGAGAGCTTCTGCCCGTTCTCGTCGAGCACCACGCCGTGGCAGATGCAGTTCTGGAACGGCGTGGCGGTCGAAGAGCGCCGTCGCCAGCACGTGCATGCGTGTAGAACCAGCCGCGCGTCTGGGCGACGTACTCGACGATGAAGTCGGCCGGGAAGTGGTCCTCGAACCACTCGCGGTTCTCGAACGGGTAGTGCACCTGCGCGTAGGGCATCGAGCCCGACTCGAACCAGCAGTCGAGCACGTCGGGGATGCGGCGCATCTGCGCCTGGCCGCTCGGGTCGTCGGGGTTGGGGCGCACGAGCCGGTCGATCGCGGGGCGGTGCAGGTCGTCCGGCCGCACGCCGAAGTCGCGCTCGAGCTCGTCGAGCGAGCCGTAGACGTCGATGCGCGGGAAGCGCGGGTCGTCGCGAGCGTCCACACCGGGATGCGGCGAGCCCCAGAAGCGGTTGCGGCTGATCGACCAGTCGCGCGCGCCCTCGAGCCACTTGCCGAACAGGCCGTCGCGGACGTGCTCCGGCACCCAGTTGATCTGCTGGTTGCAGCTCGACCATGCGGTCGCGGATCGCGGTGACCTTCACGTACCAGGAGCTCATCGCGCGGTAGATCAGCGGCTGGTCGGTGCGCCAGCAGTGCGGGTAGTTGTGGACGATCGTCTCGTGGCGGACGAGCGCGCCGCGCTCCTTCAGGTCGCGGATGATCGTCCTTGTTCGCGTCGAAGACGAGCTGGCCCGCCCAGGGCGGCACCTCGCTCGTGAAGCTGCCCCGCCTCGTCGACGGGCACGACCACCGGGATGCCGGCGGCCTGCACACGCGGCCATGTCGTCCTCGCCGAAGCCCGGCGCCATGTGCACGACGCCGGTGCCCTCGGCGGTGTCGACGAACGTCGCCCGCGAGCACGCGGAACGCGTTGGGGGTCTTCGCGAAGAACGGGAAGAGCGGCGTGTAGCGTCGGCCGACGAGCTCGGCGCCGCTGCACGCTGCCGACGCGCCGCGCGCCTTCGAGCTCCGCGCGCGTACTTCTCGGCGGTGGCCGCGCCGAGCGCGATGCGCTTCCCGTCCTTCTCGAACAGCGCGTACTCGATCTCCGGCCCGACGGCGAGCGCCAGGTTCGAGGGCAGGGTCCACGGCGTCGTCGTCCAGACCAGCAGAGCGTCGGCGGCCGCCGGCGAGCGCGAAGCGCACGGTGATCGCCGGGTCCTGCCGCTCGCGGTAGGAGTTGTCGAGCCGCGTCTCGAAGTTCGAGAGCGGCGTCTGCGCAGCCCACGAGTAGGGCATCACGCGGTAGCCCTCGTAGAGCAGGCCCTTGTCCCAGAGCTGCTTGAACGCCCACATGACGCTCTCCATGTAGGAGAGGTCCATGGTCTTGTAGTCGTGCTTGAAGTCGACCCAGCGCGCCTGGCGGGTCACGGTCTCCTGCCACGCCTCGGTGTAGCGCAGCACGAAGTGCGGCAGTAGTCGTTGAAGCGGTCGATGCCGTACTCGACGATCGCGCTTGCGGCCGGAGACGCCGAGCTCCTTCTCCGCCTCCATCTCGGCCGGCAGCCCGTGGCAGTCCCAGCCGAAGCGGCGCTCGACCCGCCGCCCGCGCATCGTCTGGTAGCGCGGGACGATGTCCTTCACGTAGCCGGTCAGCAGGTGCCCGTAGTGGGGCAGGCCGTTCGCGAACGGCGGGCCGTCGTAGAAGACGTACTCGTTGTCGCCCTTGGGGCCGGCGGGCCGCTGCTCGACCGAGCGCTCGAAGACCTTGTTCGCGCGCCAGTAGGCGAGCACCCGCTCCTCGATCGCCGCGAAGCTCGGGTCGGCTTCGACGTCGGGGTAGGGCTTGGCCTTGGGTGCGGGCATCGCGAGATCCTATCGAGCGACCTGCGCGGGCGCAAAATCTCCTGCGATTTTACGGGGATGCGCGGAAGGAGTTGCCGGGCGCGCGGGGGAGGCGTACCGTACCGACTAGTCGGTCGGTAGGAGATCGGTTGGCCCAGCGGGCCCCCAGGCGGCAGCGACAGCCCGAGGTGAGCCGCAGCGGCATCCTCGACGCGGCGCTCGCGTGCTTCACCGAGCGCGGCTATCACGCGACCTCGATCGACGCGATCGCCGAGCGCGCCGGCCTTTCCAAGGGCGCGATCTACTGGCACTTCGCGGGCAAGCGCGAGCTGTTCCTCGCGCTGGTCGACCGCGCGCAGGAGGCGGCCGAGCCGCTGGCCCGGGCCGTCGCCGACGCGCCCGACTGGCGCGCGGCGCTGGCCGTGGTCTTCGCCCGTGTGCCCGAGCGCCTCGAGCACGAGCTCCCGCTGGTGCGCGTCTCGCTCGAGTTCATCTCGCACGGCGCGAGCGACGAAGGGATCCGCGAGCGGGCCGAGCGCAAGGTGGAGCGCTGGACGGAGGTCTTCGCCGAGCAACTCGAGCGCGGCATCGCCGCGGGCGAGCTCCACCCGATCGCCGCGCGCGAGCTCTTGATGGTGATCGGCTGCGCGATCAGCGGGCTCATGCTCGCGCAGATCAGCCAGCCCGGCGTCGATCTCGCGCCGGTCTGGCGCGCCGCCGAGGAGATCTTCGCGCGGGGGATGCGGGCGTGAACCGCTTCGGTGTCGCATTCGCCGTCCTCGCGCTGCTGGTCGCTGCGCCCGCGCGCGCGGCCGATCCCGACGTCAAGGAGATCGTGCGCCGCGCCGAGGACGCGCTGCGCGGCAAGACCGCGGAGACCAAGCTCCACATGACCATCACCACGCCGCGCTGGACCCGCGAGCTGGTGGTCCGAAGCTGGGACGACCGCCCCAACGACCGCAGCTTCGTGCGCGTCCTCGACCCGCCGAAGGACAAGGGCACCGCGTTCCTGCGCGACAAGGACGCCTTCTGGACCTGGCTGCCGCGGGTCGAGCGCGCCATGCGCGTGCCGCCGTCGATGATGCTGCAGCCGTGGATGGGCAGCGACTTCTCGAACGACGACCTCGCGCGCGAGTCCTCGCTCGAGGACGACTACGTGCCCACGCTCGTCGGCGAGCGCGACCTGGACGGCACACCGGCCTGGCTGATCGAGCTGCGCCCGAAGCCCGAGGCGCCCGTCGTCTGGGCCAAGCTCGAGCTGTGGATCGCGCGCGAAACCTACGCGCCGCTCCTCTACCTGTACTACGACGAGCCCGAGCCCGGCCGCTTCGAGGCGCTGCGTCGGCTGAAATTCTCCGACGTGCGCACGGAGCAGGGCAGGCAGGTCCCGCACCTGTGGGAGATGACGCCGCTCGACAAGGACAAGGAGGGCCACTCCACGAAGGTCGTGCTCGAGGAGATCTTCTTCGACAAGGTCCTCGACCCGGAGCTCTTCACGCAGAAGAACCTGCGCCAGTCCGAGGCGGCGCGCTGATGCTGCTGCGGCTCGCCTGGCGGAACCTCGGCCGCAACCGCCGCCGCACCGCGCTCACCGCCGGCGCGGCGGTGTTCGCGACGGTGCTCTGCATGCTGAACCTCGCGGTCTCCGCGGGCAGCCAGAAGCGCTGGATCGCCAACGCCGTCGAGCTCTACCCGGGTCACTTCGAGATCAGCCTGCCCGGCTACCGCGACAACCGCACGCTCGACTACGCGCTCGCGCTGGCGGCCGAGCAGCGCGCGGCGCTCGAGGCGCTCGCGCCCGACGCCGGCTGGGCGCCGCGGCTCGAAGCGTTCGGCCTGATCTCGCCCGACACCGAGCACGCGACCGGCCGCGGCGTGCAGCTGCTCGGGATCGACGCGGCGCGCGAGCGCCCGCTCTCGCGCCTGCTGGGGGCGCTGAAGGAGGGCGCGGCGCCCGCGGCCGGCGCGCGCGAGCTCGCGCTCGGGGACCTGCTGGCGGCGAACCTGGGCGTAGCGATCGGCGACTCGGTGATCGTGGTATCGGCCGACGCGTTCGGCTCGCAGGCCGCCGAGCGCTTCCGCGTGGTGGGCACGTTCCACGTCGGCGCCGACGAGCTCGACGGCTTCGGCGCGCTCGCCGACCTGGCCGCGCTGCAGGAGTTCCTGGGCGCCGGCGAAGGCCTCTCGCACGTGGCCGTGTTCGCGCACCGCGGCGCGCCGCTGACCGAGCTGGACCGACGCCTGCGCGCGGCATTCCCCGCCGACCGCTACGAGGTGCTGGACTGGCAGCAGCTCGTGCCCGAGCTGGTCGCGTTCATGAAGCTGAACGACGTCGGCGACTGGATGCAGAACGCCCTGCTCCTGATCGTGGTCGCGTTCGGGCTGCTGAACACGATCCTGATGTCGGTGTTCGAGCGGGTGCGCGAGTTCGGCGTGCTGCGAGCGCTGGGCTTGCGGCCGCGCGCGGTGTTCGGCCTGGTGGTGCTCGAGTCGATGCTGCTCTCGCTGCTCGGGATCGCGCTCGGCCTCGCGGTCGGGATTCCGCTCGTGCTCTGGCTGACGGGGCATCCGGTTCCGCTCACCAGCCCCGACGTGCGGGCGTCGCTGCAGGTGTTCGGGCTCGAGCCCCTCATCATGTTCTCGCTCTCGCGCGGCCAGCTGATCGGGCTGCCGCTGGTGCTGCTCGCGGTCGGCGCGCTCGCGGCGCTCATCCCCGCGATTCGCGCCAGCCGCGGCCGCCCGGTCGACGCGCTGCGGGCGACCTGAGGAAGCCATGTCGACACTCCTGCGGATCGCCTGGCGCAACCTCTGGAGGGGCTGGCGGCGCAGCGCGATCGTGATCTCGGCGATCACGGTCGGCCTCTCAGCCTGTCTCCTCCTCATCGCGTGGAGCCACGGCTGGCTCGAGCAGATCGTGCAGACCGCCGTCGGCACGCGACTGGGGCTCGTCGCCGTTCACGCCGAGGGCTACCAGGCGAGCCCCGACGTCGTGCGCAGCCTCGGCGACGGCGGCCGCGCGCTGGTCGAAGCGGCAGAGCGCTTCCCCGGTGCGCACGCCTCGCCGCGCGTCCTCGGCGACGGCTTGATCCAGAGCGCGCGGCAGAGCGCGCGGGTCGCGCTGGTCGGCGTCGACCCGGAGCGCGAGTCGCGCGTCTCGGTGGTCGCGCGGTCGTTCGTCGCGGGCGCCTTTCCGCTTCCGGCCGAGCCCGGTGCGCGCAGCCTGCCGGGGCTCGCGCTCGGAGCCGAGCTCGCCGAGCAGCTCCACGCGGAGCTCGGCGAGAAGCTGGTGGTGCACGCGCCCGGTGAAGCCGGGCTCGGCGCGTTCCGCGTCGCGGGCATCTTCGCGACCGGCTCGAGCGGCTTCGACAAGACCACCGTATTCCTGCGCCTCGAAGACGCGCAGCGCCTGTTCGAGCTCGGCGATCGGGTGAACGAGGTCGCCTTCGCGCTCGACGACAAGCGCAGCGCGCCCGCGTTCCTCGCTTTCGCACGCGCCGAGCTGCCCAAGGCGCGGCCCGCCGAGCGGCTCGAGGTTCTGTCGTGGGAGCAGCGCGAGCCGCGGCTCGCGGCCATGCTCGGGCTCATGACGAACACCGCCTGGGTCGGCTATGCCGCGGTGTTCGCCGGCATGACCTTCGGGATCGCCAACGCCCTGCTCATGTCGGTGTACGAGCGCATCCGCGAGTTCGGCGTGCTGCGCGCGCTGGGCTTGCGCGCGAGCCAGCTCGTCTGGCTCGTGCTCATGGAAGCGGTGCTGCTCACCGTCGGCGGTGCGCTCGCCGGGATCGGGCTCGGCGTCGCTTGCGTGCTCGCGCTCGAGCGCGTGGGCGTCGATCTCGGCGACTTCGCGAGCGGGCTGGGCCGGCTCGGCGTGGCGTCGGTCGTGTACCCGACCTTGGAAGGCGCGGACCTGCTCACGCCGCTCCTGCTCGCACTCGGCACGGCGCTGCTCGCGGCGATCTGGCCGGCGTGGAAGGCGGCTCGGCTGCGGCCCGCCGAGGCGATCCGGCACGTCTAGGGAGGATGCGTTGGGGGAGACTCTGCTCGAGGCGCGCGCGGCGACGAAGGTGTACCGCGCGGGGGCGATCGAGACCGTCGCGCTCTCCGCGGTCGACCTCTCGATCGAGCGCGGCGAGTTCACGGCCCTCTCGGGCCCGTCGGGCTCGGGAAAGACGACGCTCCTGAACCTGCTGGGTACGCTCGATCGCCCGACCTCGGGCCAGATCTTCGTGGCGGGCGAGGACACCACCGAGATGCGCGAGGCCGCGCGCGCGGATCTGCGCCTGCGCAAGCTCGGCTTCATCTTCCAGTCCTACAACCTCGTGCCCGTCCTATCGGCGCTCGAGAACGTCGAGTTCGTGCTCTTGCTGCAGCGCGTGCCGGCGGGCGAGCGGCGCGCGCGCGCGCTCCGCTTCCTCACCGACCTCGGGCTGGGCGAGCTCGCCGACAAGCGGCCGGGCGAGATGAGCGGCGGCCAGCAGCAGCGCGTCGCCGTCGCGCGCGCGATCGCGTCGGAGCCCGAGATCGTGCTCGCCGACGAGCCGACCGCGAACCTCGACTCGAAGACGGCCGAGGACCTGCTCGACCTGATGGAGCGCATGAACCGCGACCGCGGCGTGACCTTCCTGTTCAGCACCCACGACCCGCGCGTGATGGCGCGCGCGCGGCGCCAGATCCGGCTCGTCGACGGCCGCATCGCCAGCGACGAACAGCGCACGGCGTGACCCGCGCCGGGGCGCTCGTCGCGCTCGCGCTCCTCTCCCTGGCCGCGCCCGCGTGGCCGCACGAGCTCGACTACGGCGACTGGAAGCTCGACTTCACCTCGACCTTGACCGAGCTCGTCACGATCAACCGCGAGCTGCGCGTCGAGTTCGCCGATCCGAACGACCCCAACGGCCTGCCCTCGCTGCGCGAGGCCAACAGCCTGCTCTCGACCACGCGCCTGCGCATGGAGCTGCAGGCGCGCTACGGCGACCACTGGTCGGGGCAGGTCGTGTACGACAACGAGTTCTTCCTCGGCACGGGCCGCCAGTCGCTCGCGTTCCAGGCCGCGAAGGAGCTGGGCGCGCCGACCTGGCTCGACCTCGACCAGACGATCGTCGACTCGGGCGACCTCACCTGGCGCCACCTCCTCTACCGCGGCTGGCTGCGCTTCGCGAACGACGACGTCGAGGTCGTGCTCGGCCGCCAGCGGATCGCGCTCGGCCGGGCGCAGCTCTGGAACCCGACCGACATCTTCAACCTGATCCCGCCGCTGGCGGTCGAAGCGGACCAGCGCGTGGGCGTGGACTCGCTGCTCGCGCGCGTGAAGGTCTTGGACGGTCTCTGGGCCGCCGCGATCGTCGCGCCGGAGCACCACGACCAGCATCCGCGCAGCGCGCTGCGGCTCGAGCTCTCGCAGCGGCAGGTCGACGCGGCGCTGATGGTCGCGAAGATCGACCGCGACTACGTGCTGGGCGGGGACTTCGCGACCAACCTGGGCGACGCGGCGCTGCGCGGCGAGCTGACCGAGACCTGGTTCCAGGGTGGCGGCAACCCGAAGCTGCAGGCGGTCCTGTCGCTCGACTACACGATCCCGCTGGGCGCCGGCCTGTACGCGCTGGTCGAGCACTTCTACAACCAGATCGTGGTGAACCGCGCGTCGGCGCTCGCCGCCTTCCAGACGCCCGGCCTCTCCGAAGACTCCGGCCTGCGCTTGGTCGCGGCCGCGCGCATACCGCAGCTCGTCACCACCGCGCGCAACCAGACCGGCCTCTCCTTCGGCTACGACCTGACCCCCCTCTTGCGCGCGAACCTCCTGTGGCTGCACGACTGGAACGGTCCGAGCGAGGCGTTGGTGCCCTCATTGGTCTGGTCGCCGCGCGACGACCTCGAGCTGTCGGCCGGCGTGCAGCTCTTCGGCGGGAACCAGACCAGCGGCGAGTTCGGCGGCCTGCCCACGCTCTGGATCCTGCGCGCGGACGTCTTCTTCTGACGCTCCTGACGTTTCCGTCCTGTGTTCCGCGTCCTCAAGTCGGTTCTGCACGGGGCCGATGCCCACAGTCGGAGGGGCGCTCGCGATCGCATCGCGTAGGCACAGGAGTCTCGGCTTGCGCAGCCTCGGCATGGCCATCGCCGCCCTTGGTCTCTCCTTCCTATCGTGCGCGCAGAACGCGCGCTTCGCTCCGCAGGTCGTCGCCCTCGACTTCTTCGTCGAGTCGCCGCGCGAGGACCCCTGGAACGCGAAGATCAAGAACTGGCAGTCGCGCAATCAGCTCGACCAGCAGACCGCCGCGCAGCGTCCGGTCGGCTCGGAGCTCTCCCAGGACTACGGCTCGTTCGAGAACCAGCTGCGCCGCAAGGTCGCAGCCGAGACCGTCCTGTGGATCCAGGAGGAGAGCCGCCGGCACTACATCCCGGACGGCGAGACCGATCACTGGGCGACCCTGTCCGAGGTGTTTGCCGCGAACGGCGACGACTGCGACGGGCTCGACCTGATGCAGTTCGATCTGCTGCGCAAGCTCGGCTTCTCGAAGGACGAGATCTTCCGCTCGATCGTGGTCGACAGCGAGACGGGCCAGCACCACATGGTGACGCTCTGGTTCGAAGGCGGCGATCGCCGCGATCCGTGGGTGCTCGACCCGACCGGTGTGGTCACCAGTGAGCTCGTGCGCCTCTCGGCGGTTCCGAAGTGGAGCCCGATCGAGATCTTCGACGAAGCGCGCCACTACCGAGTCGAGGAGACGCCGAACGCGGGTGCGGTCGCGACGCGTTGAGCTAGATTGCGGCGCATGCCGCTCGAGCTCGACGCACCGCTCGACTCCGCTTATCCGCTCGTCACTCCGCCCGATCCGGTCTATCCGGGTCAGACCCGCGCGCCGCTCGCGTCTCCGCTCGACGAGATCGCGACGCCCTCGATCTGGTCGGTGCTCGCTCACCCGCTCGAGCGCGCGCAGCTCGAGGTCTGGCAGGCGCTCGGTCTCTCGGCGCGCGCGCGTCCCACCATCTGGGTCGCGATCCACTACGGGCGCATCGCGCTCAACGCCCACGCCTGGGAGCGGCTGCGCGCGCGAGCGACCGGCGACGAGCCGGATCCCGGCCTCGTCGAGCCCGCGCAGGCGCTCGGTGCGCGGCTCGCGGACCGGCTCGAGGTGCTGCGCGCCCGAATGCGCCGCGGCGCGCTCGACCGCCGCCTCGAGCGCGCCGAGAAGACCCGCGACGCGGTTCGTGCGGCGCGCCGGCGATCTGGATCCGTCCGAGCTCGACGCCGGCGAGCTCGCGCGCGGGCCGCTCGACGAGCGCGCCTGGACCGAAATTCTCCTGCCGGGACTGGGGTCTCGGCTGACGAGCTCAGGGAACGCTGAACCCGACCCGTGCCTCCGTGCGGCGATCGCGCTCGAGCAGAGCTTCGGCCATGAGCTCGGCGCGCGGCTGGCCACGCGCCGCACGCTGCCGGCGCCGTCGCTCGTGGCCTACCTGACGGTGCCCGAGCGGATCCGCGCGGTGCTGGACGGCGCGAGCCACTGGACCGAGCTCGCGCTGTCGCGCCACGAGCGGGTCGAGCAGTTCGCCAAGCTCGATCTCCCGCTCGAGTTCTGGGGGCGCCCGCGACCGGACGCGGAGAAGGCGTGAACGAGCAGAGCGACGCGCTCGGAGTGCTCGAGCTCCCGGTCGTCTCCCTGCCGAAGACGCACCCGTGCTCGAACTGCGGCGAGTGCTGCACCTACGTGGCGACCCAGATCGACGATCCACAGTCGTTCGGCGACTACGAGAACGTCCACTGGTACCTGACCCACGAGAACGTGGGCGTGTACATCGACTGGGAAGGCGACTGGTACATCGAGTTCAAGACGCGCTGCCGGAACCTGACCGAAGCGAAGACCTGCGCGATCTACGCGACCCGACCGCGCGTCTGCTCCGAGTTCTCGTTCCTCGACTGCGAGAAGAACACGGAGGAGCGGGGCTGGAAGTACTACTTCGAGTCCCACGAGGAACTGCTCGATTTCATGCGCACCAAGCGCCCCAAGGCGTTCGCACGCTACATGAAGAAGCGGCGCGAGCTCCTGCGTAAGCGCGAGCGAGCCGTTCGCAGCTAGTTGCTCGGTTCGGGAGCGGGCTCGGACGCGGGCTCCGGGGCCGGCTTGGGCTTCTTCTCGACCGAGACCTGGACGTCCTTGCGCACCCTGGCCGTCGATTCCTCGGCCGCCTTGCGTTCCTTCTCGATCTCGACCTGCAGCTCGCGGCGCAGGTCTTCCTTGGCCTCGGCCTGGATCTCGACGTTGCGCCGCTGCAGGTCGAGCAGCCGGTTCTCGAGCAGCCGGTTGCGCTGGGCGATCTGGTGCGGCGTCAGCGCCTGCGCGCTCGCGCCCGGCAGGAAGCTCACGGTCACCTCGCGGCGCCCGTCGGTCCCGTCGGTCGAGCGCGCGTAGACCTCGACCGTGTTCTTGCCCTCCTGCATCGGGACCAGCGCCGTGAAGCTGCCGTCGGGCTCGGGCACGGTGTACTCGGCCATCTTGCCGGTGGTCTTGTTGCGGACCTCGAGCTTCTCGATCGACGAGAAGGAGACGTCCTCGAAGATCGCCCGCAGGTCCTTGGGGTGGCGCACCGGCGTGAACACGCCGTTCGAGACGCGCGCCATCTCGACCACCACGACCGGCTCGGAGAGCGCCTCTTCGCCGATCGCGAAGGTGTCGATCCGGATGTCGAACTTCGAGGCGCGCACCGCCTGCTGGATCGCCATTTTGGCGTTCTGCAGCTGCGAGTTCTCGAGCGGCAGGGTCGGCTGGCCGTCGGTCAGGAACATGATCACGCGCTTGGCGCCCTCGCGCTTCTCGCTGTAGGCGCTCGCCGTGCCCAGGAGCTCGATCATCGCCAGGTTCACCGCCGAGACCATGTTGGTCATGCCCCTGGGCCCGTTGCGGTAGATGGTGTCGAGCCCGCGCTCGACCTTGTGGAAGTCGCTGGTGAGCGGAACCTCGGTGACGGCGTCCGGGGTCATCGCGTCCGAGTCGCCGTTGAAGGAGACGATCCCGACCCGCGTGGTGCGCGGATCGAGCTGCCTCAGCAGCACGCGGCAGCCTTCGATCTCGGCGGCGAGCACGCTGTCGGCCTTGTCGCTGTTCGGGAGCGGCAGGACGCTGCCCAAGAGCCACAGGTACTTCGCGAAGCGCTTCTCCCCGATCACCCCGTTGCCGTCGATGTCGGCGCCCGACGGCTCGGCCGTGCTGTCGGAGGTGTCGATCACGAACAGGATGTCGAAGGTCTGGTACTCGCCGTAGAGCGCGAGCGCCTTGCCGCCGATGAAGGCCATCCCGGTCGGGTCGCCGATCACCGCGCCGTTCGTCGGCGCCTCGATCGAGAGCAGGAGCTCCGGCGGCTTCTCCGCGGTCCGCTTCGGCGCGGTCTCGGTCTTGGTCTTGGGGATCGGCGCGGGCTTCGGGTTCTTCGGGCCCTCCGCTGGCGCCGCCGCGAGGATTGCGGCCAGCACGATCCAGCCGAGCTGCCGGGCGTTCACGCGCTCTCCGTTCCGGGGGGGAGGTTCGCGCCCGAGGCGATCGCCGCCTCGACCACGGCTTCCGCCACGGCGTGGTGTACGTCCGGGTGGAGGACGCTGGGCACGAGCTCTCCCTCCTCGGCGAACTGCGCGATCACCTTCGCCGCCGCGATCTTCATCGGGTCGGTGAAGCGGCGCGCGCGCGCCTCGAGCGCGCCGCGGAACAGTCCCGGGAAGCCGAGCGCGTTGTTCACCGAGCGGCCGTCCGCGGCGAGCGCAGCCCCCGCGTCGCGCGCGAGCTGCGGCTCGATCTCGGGGACCGGATTCGAGAGCGCGAGGATGACTTGTCCAGGACGCACCAGATTTTGAGTGATCAAACCGGGCCTCCCGGTGGTGGCGATCACCGCCTGGCCCTCGGCCATGACCCGCGCCAGGTCGCCGGCCTCGCCGCCCATCGACTCCAGGCGCCGCATGGCGTCCTGGTTGATGTCGCTGCCGACCACCCCCTTCACCCCGTACGAGAGGAGGAGCCGGCTGATCCCGAGCCCCGCGGCGCCGAGCCCCACCACGCCCACGACCAGGTCGTCGAGCGCGATCCCGGAGAGCCGGGTGGCGTTCAGGAGCGCCGCGAGCACCACCACCGCAGTGCCGTGCTGGTCGTCGTGCATGACCGGGATCGGCAGGGTCTCGACCAGGCGCCGCTCGATCTCGAAGCACTCCGGCGCCGCGATGTCCTCGAGCTGGATCGCGCCGAAGGACGGCGCGATCTGGGTCACCGTGTCGACGAAGGTCCGCGGATCGCGGGTCGGGATCAGGATCGGAATCCCCGACAGGCCGGCGAAACGGTCGAGCAGGACCGCCTTCCCCTCCATGACCGGCAGACCGGCGTGCACGCCGATGTTGCCGAGCCCGAGCACGGCCGTGCCGTTGGTGACGATGGCCACCGTCCGGCCCAGCGCCGTGTAGTCCCAGACTTTCTCGGGGTGGGCGAAGATCTCGTTCGCCACGGTCGCGACGCCCGGTGTGTAGATCATGCGCATGTCGCCGATCCGCTCGACGGAGACGGTCGAGCGCATGCGGATCTTCCCGTGGCGGTGGACGTCCAGAACCGGGTCGCGCACCGACTCGATCGTGATCCCGTCGATCGTCGCGACGATCTGCCGCAGCCGCTCGAGTTGGGCGTCCTCGTCGAAGTAGATCTCGAAGTCGCGCACGGTGAACTCGCCCGCGATGCGCAGCTTCGTGATGTCGCCGATGTTCGCGCCGACTTCGCCGAGCGCTTGCGCCAGCTTGCCCAGATGACCCGGCTGATCGCGGATCAGGGCGCGCAGGATGCGGACTTTCTTGGGACCGCCTCGCACGGGACTCCGACTCCGAATGGTGGACTTGGCAGGGGGAGGGAGTGCGCAGCCGAAAGTAGAGGATCCAGGGGGTGGCTGCTACGGTGCAAAGACTGGGGGGACGGTGCGCGGATTCGACGCATTGAGGGAATGGCTGCGCGTCCCGCGCGGGCTGTCGCTGCCGCGCTGGGTGTCGGCGCGCCTGTCCGCCAACGTCGCCCAGGAGCTCGAGCTGCGCCGCGGTACGCCGCTCGAGAGCGCCACTTTCGGCGTGCTCGACCTCGAAACGACCGGCCTGTCGTCGCAGCGCGACCGGATCCTCGAGATCGGCCTGGTGGTGCTGCGCGGCGCGCGGGTGCGGGCGACCTTCGAGAGCCTGGTCGACGTGGGCGAGCCGGTGCCGTCGGGGATCAGCGCGCTCACCGGGATCAACGACGAGCTCCTCGCGGGCGCGCCCGCCGAGGCAGACGCGCTCGCCGCGGTCGCGGCCGTGATCGCCGAGCACCGGATCGACGCCCTGGTCGCGCACAATGCCCGCTTCGACCGCGGCTTCTTCGCCCGCGCCTGGCGCAGCCACGAGCGGCCCGAGACGCTGCCGCCGTTCCTGTGCTCGGTGCGGGCGGCGCGCCGGCTCGTGAGCGCGCCGCGCTACGGCCTCGACACCCTGGTCGCACAGCTCGCGATCCCGCCCCGCGCGCGGCACCGGGCGCTGGGCGACGCGGAGATGACGGCGGATCTCTGGATCGAGCTCGTCGCGCGCGCGCGGCTCCAGGGCTTCCACACGCTCGAGGCGCTGGGCACTGTGGCGTCGGTCGGCCGGTCGCGGCGGCGGCGCCGGCGCGTGCACGTCGTTCCGGTGACCGCGTGAAGATCGCAGCCTGCGCGCTCGCCGCATTCGCCCTCATCTGTCGCGCCGTTCGCGCGCGCCGACGAGCCGCCCGCCGCACCCGATCGTGATCGACCCCGGCCACGGCGGCGCCGACTTCGGCGCGAAGGGCGCGGGCGGCGTCCTCGAGAAGGACCTGACCCTGGCCGTCGCGCGCCGGCTGGCCGCCGAGCTGCGCGCGCGCAAGCTCCCGGTCCTCCTGACCCGCGACAGCGACGTGTTCATCCCGCTCGCCGAGCGCACCGCGATCGCCAACCGCGCCGAGGCCCGCTTCTTCGTGTCGATCCACGGGAACTCCGCGCCCGAAGCGGAGATCGCCGGCTGCGAGACGTACTTCCTGTCGGTCGAAGCGAGCGACGAGGAGGCGATGCGCGTGGCGCTCGCCGAGAACGACGTCTACGGGCAGGCGGGCACCGCGGCGGACAGTCAGGACGTGGTCGGCCAGGTGCTGGGCGACCTGATCCGCACCGAGCACCTGCGCGAGTCGAGCGATCTCGCCGCGATGATCCAGCGGAGCCTCGCGAAGCTGCCCGGCGGCACGAGCCGCGGCGTGAAGCAGGCGCCGTTCGCCGTGCTGACCGGCGCCAACATGCCGGCGGCGCTGGTCGAGATCGGCTTCGTCACCAACGCGGCCGAGGCGAAGCGGCTCGGCCAGAAGGCGACCCAGGTCCAGCTCGCCAAGGCGCTGGCCGAGGCGCTGGTCGAGGCGATGGGGCAGAATCGCGAGCTCGAGGTGTCCGGAAGGGAACCATGAAGCGCTTCGACGAACGCCAGCCCGACGAGCTGCGAAAGGTGGAGCTCGAGCTCGGCTTCACCGAGAACCCCGCGGGCTCGGTCCTGATCCGCACGGGCAAGACGATCGTCTTGTGCACCGCCACCGTCGAGAAGTCGGTGCCCGGCTGGCTGCGCGGCTCGGGCAAGGGCTGGGTCACCGCCGAGTACAGCATGCTGCCCGGCTCGACCGACACGCGCAGCGAGCGCGAGGCGCAGAAGGGCAAGCTCTCGGGCCGCACCCAGGAGATCCAGCGCCTGATCGGCCGCTCGCTGCGCGCGGTGATCGACCTGAATGCACTGGGCGAGCGCGCGATCGTGATCGACTGCGACGTTCTGCAGGCCGACGGCGGCACGCGCACCGCGTCGGTCACCGGCGGCTACGTGGCGCTGGCCGCCGCCTGCAAGCGCCTGGTCGAGGTGGGCGTGCTGAAACAGAGCCCCCTACACGATTCGGTGGCGGCGATCTCGGTCGGCGTGGTGGGCGGCGACATCCTGCTCGACCTCGCCTACACCGAGGACTCGCGGGCCGAGGTCGACATGAACGTCGTGCAGACCGGCAGCGGCCGGCTGGTCGAGGTGCAGGGCACGGGCGAGGGCGGCACCTTCGACCGCAAGATCCTGGACCAGATGCTCGACGTCGCCGAGAAGGGCATCGGCGAGCTCTCGCGGATCCAGGCGCGCGCGCTCGGCGCGTGAAGCGCCTGCTCGTCGCGACCCGGAACGCGGGGAAGCTCGTCGAGCTGCGCGCGCTGCTCGGGGAGGAGCTCGTCCTCGAGACCCTCGACCAGCATCCCGAGGTCGGCGATCTCGACGAGCCGGGCGAGACGTTCGAGGAGAACGCGCGCGCCAAGGCCGTGCGCGCCGCGCACGCGGCCAAGATGTTCGTGCTGGGCGAGGACTCCGGGCTCGAAGTGGACGCCCTCGCTGGCGCGCCGGGTGTGCGGTCGGCGCGCTACGCCGGCGGCCACGGCGACGACGCGGCCAACCTGGCGAAGCTCCTGCGCGAGCTTGCAACGGCGAGCGACCGCCGCGCGCGCTTCGTGTGCGTGGCCGTGCTCGCGGACCCTGACGGCCGCGTCGTGGCCGAGACGCGCGGCACCTGCGAGGGCGCAATCGCGCCTGCCCCCCGCGGAAGCCACGGCTTCGGCTACGACCCGGTGTTCGTCCCCGCCGCCCGGCCCGAGCGCACGATGGCCGAGCTCTCGCGCGACGAGAAGTCCGCCCTGAGTCACCGCGGCTTCGCGCTGCGCGCAATCCTGCCCCAGCTCCGCGCGGCCCTCTGTTAGACTCTCCGCGGGAGAATTGGGGATGAAGCCGCGCGCGCTCTGGGTCCCGCTCTGTCTCGCCGTGCTCGGCGCGTCTGCGCCGCTGCGCGAGTCAGTCGCGGCGCCGAAAGTGCCCAAGGTCGATCTCGAGGATTACCTCGGCGACGTCCCGATGCAGGACGACGCGAAGACGTTCCTCACCGAGGGGGACGACTACACGAACACGGTGATCGGTGTGACCCCGGGGCCGAAACGCAGCGTCATGGTTATCGAGCAGACTTCAAGCGGCTCCGAGTCCACATCGCGGGAGCTCCAGGTCGTCGTTCACGGGAAGAGCCTCCTGCAGGGAACGGTGGTCTTCAACGACGGCACCGACGAGATCGCGTTCGTGACGCCCAAGCCCAAGAAGCGGGTCGCGTTCAAGCTGAAGCCGAACAAGCCCTACAAGTTCAAGATCCCCTCGAAGGTGCTCTTCAACGGAGTGAAGGTCGCAAAGGGGGCGGAGTACGGGACGGTGACCTTCCTTGGCTTCGAGGACGTGACCACGGCACTCGGCACGTTCGAGGAAGCGGCGCACTTCGCGTACACCGACAACCTCCGCATCAAGGCGCAGGGCGAGGTGCTCGAGTCCAAGGACGTGATCGAGTCCTGGGTCGTCGTCGGCCTGGGCGCCGTGCGCCTCATCCAGTCCGAGGAGATCTTCGAGAACGGCCAGCTCACGGAATCCACGCCCGCGCAGGAATGGTTGTTCGACCACGGCGTGATCCAGGGCGTGTCGGTCGGCCCGCCGCCCCTGCCGACCGACGCATCGGGCGGCTCGATCATTCACTTCGACCCGCCGACGGGCAGGGAGCCGCTCACCTGCGTAGGACCCGAGACGGTCGTGAACCTGCCGCCCGGCTTCGACCTGCCGCTCTGCTCGCGCTAGGACGCGGAAACCCGCCGGATTCTGTAGCCTCCGCTCCGTCACCGGGGCGTAGCGCAGCTTGGTAGCGCATCTGCTTTGGGAGCAGAAGGTCGTCGGTTCGAATCCGACCGCCCCGAGGCCAATTACGCGATCGGGTGGCCTCTCGGTGGTGCGAGTGTGGTGCCAACGTCGCCAAACTCGACTTTGCTATGCACCGAGCACTGCGTCGAGTGCGGCAATTGCCTGAGCCGCTGCCGCAGGAAGCGCGTGCGTGTAGGATGGGGAGGTGGTGGGAGGGCCTGGCCCGTCGGCTTTCTTGGCAGCCGCTATCAGGACCCATCGTCTGGTGCCGTCTGGTGCCGTCTGGTGCCGTAAGCGGCGCCGCTGGGTGCCGTTCGGTGCATCCGGATGCCGCGTACGCCCGCGAAGTCCCGTCACTCCGTAGTGTCAGGCTCTTCTTTCAATCCATCGGTCCCCGGTTCGATCCCGGGAGGGCCCACCAAATCGGGCACTTGCAGCTTATCCCGTCGCCAGTTACGCCGCGCCGGCTCGTGCGTCCAGCTCGACAGGTCGAACACGACCTCGTCGACGAACGCGCTGCGCCACAAAACCCAGTCGCGGGCATCGAGCCCGGTCGCGTAGTTCGAGATCACGTCGACGATCGCGACCCGATCCGCGAGCTGCGCGAGCAGGGCTTGGTCGCCCGGCGGGATTGTCATCCGTCCCCCCGACCGCTCACCCCACGACGGCTGAGCATCTCTCACGAGCGAGAGCGGGGCACGAACCGGGGGCCCGCAACCCAGCTTGCGTCTCAGAAATCGGTGGTGATATCTCGTGCCACGGGTGTACTCTGAAATGTGTCGAGTCGCCGCGAGTACGGCGCTCGCTTGTCGAGAGTGAATGGTTGCCGACGGCGCTCCCCCCGGCGCTCGAGACGGACCTCGAAGATCTCGGTGGCCGCTGAGCGCAACAGGAGATTTCCATGACGCGCTTGCGAGGACTCGCGGGTCTGGTCTGCTTCGCGTTCTCGATCTGGGCGACTCCCGCGCGTGTCGCTGCGGTGCCGGTCGTTTCGTCATATTTCTACACCAGCAACATCGGCCCGAGCGACCTCGCGAGCCTGCCGGAAGGCCAGTTCGTCTCCGTCGTCGCGATCGTTGATCCCGCGTCCACCGCGGATTCCATCTCGAGCCTGACGGTGGTCGGGACCCAGGGCTCGCTTTCCTTGCCGATGAGCTTCAGCCCGTACGTGCAAGGGCTCTTCCCTGGCCTGTACCAGGGCCTCTTGCCCCTGGCCGGCGCGGTGACGAGCGTCGGCTGGAGCATCACGGCGAGCGACAGTACGGGCCCGTCGGCGCCGTCCGTCACCGGGACGATCCTCAACCCCGTGGCGCTTCCTCTCGCCACAGATATCTCGGTCTCTGACGCGAGCGCCACGCCGACCGTGAGCTGGACACTGCCAGACCTCACTGGGTACTCGGTCGACGATGTTGTCCGTGTCCGGGTCATCGACGCCGACACCGAGGTGCAGCTGCTCCAGGCAGAGCTCACGCTCGATGTGATGAGCTTCGTGGTGCCCGCAGGCCTTCTCACGCCTGGACGGAGCTACGTATATCGCGTGGCGCTGAACGGTGGAGA
This sequence comes from uncultured delta proteobacterium, assembly GCA_963707945.1. GTDB lineage: Bacteria > Myxococcota_A > UBA9160 > SZUA-336 > SZUA-336 > VGRW01. The sequence continues at coordinate 1,031,214 of CAVPRM010000002.1, read as the reverse complement.
TTTCCAGAACACGTCCCTCGCGTTCTCGGACCCCACGCGCGTCTCGGAGCCCCGAGCGCTGGCTCTGGTGATGGCCGCACTCGGGTTGTTCGGGGCCGCGCGGAGCTCAGCTCGCGCCCGAGACGGGGGCCTCCAATGAGACTCGCCATGCGGCCGTATGCCGCCGCGAGCCGGGCAGGGTAGACAGTGAGCCCCAACCGAGGGGCCGTCTGGGGCCGTCGTCCCCGGTTCGATCCCGGAGGGGCCGCTAGCGAACGGCCGTAGGCGCTGCCGTGTTCGATTTGATCCTCCGGTGGCCGTCCTCGCAAATCTCCGTTCGTGCGATGGATCATACATATAAATGTGTCGAGTATCGGTGTTCATAGTTCGCTAGAAGCCACCCTTCCGTGAGCCTCGATCCCGGATGGGGAGGTCCCCCGGGAGCTTGTCGGCCTTGCGGCGCGTGGGTGGGTACGCTCGGTTCGTGGTGCCAGTGTGGTGCCGACCTGGCTCAGGGGCACCAGATGAGACCCAACGAGGGCCTTCACTGGGCAACCGAGAACGCCTAGTATTCCAGCGACTTCCGCACGAGAGCAAACTCCACCGAATGACACCGAAAAGCGCTCGTGTGCCTTTGGGAGCAGAAGGTCGTCGGTTCGAATCCGACCGCCCCGACTCGGGCATCTCAACACCGATGAGCGACGCCCCCGACCCCACCGTCTGGTACTTCGCGTACGGCAGCAACCTCGACCCCGGCACGTTTCTGGGGCGGCGGCAGATGCGGCCGCTCGAGACGCGCGTGGCGGTGCTCGAGGGCTTCGAGCTCCGCTTCGATCTGCCGGTCGGGCCGGGCGAGCGCGGGGTGGCGAGCGTCGGTGCGAACGCGGAGGATCGTGTCTGGGGCGCCCTCTATCGGCTGACCGTCGTGGAGGCCGGGCGGCTCGACCGCACCGAGGGCGTGCAGCACGGCGCGTACGCGCGGCTCGAGATCGCCGCGCGCACGCCGGCGGGCCAGACGATCCGCGCGTTCACCTACGTCTCGCCGCGCGGCGTCGAGGGCCGCAAGCCGTCGCGGCGCTACCTCGGCCTCTTGCTCACAGGCGCCCGCCACCACGGGCTCCCCGACGAGTGGATCGCGCGGCTGCGGGCGTGGCCGCTCGCGGTGGACGAGCGCGAGCGGCAGCTCCCGCTCTTCGAGCCGTGAGTCACCTCCCGGCGGTCGCGAGGTCGCGCACGAGCGCCTCGCGCGCGGCGTCGAGCGCGGACTCGCTCGCGTGCTGGCTGCCGTGCGAGTCGGAGAACCGCTGGCGCACGTCGTAGCCGCTGGCGCCCGTTCGGTCGCCGAGCGCGAGCATCTCGCGCGCGTCCGACATGCGGCCGACGCGCGCGAAGACCTGGCCCTTCGCGTAGATCTCGGCGGCGCCCATGCCGCATGCGGGCCGGCACAGGCCCGCGCGCTCGAGCAGCTTCTGCTCCTCGGCGGCGAAGTCGGGCCGGGCCGCCGCGAAGTCGTCGCTGGCGTTGCAGCCGCTCGCGTACTGGTGGTGGTCCCAGGCGACGAGCCGATCGTCGCGCAGCAGGTACCAGTCGTTCTGCGAGCTGACGAAGCGGGTCTCGCCGTCGACGGCGAGGCACTGGATCGACGCCACGACGCCGTAGCTCGCGGCCGCCGACGGCGCGGCCGGGGACTCGACCGGCACCCAGTCGCCGCCGCGGAGCTCGTAGACCTGGACGACCTGAACCGTCGTGGTGTAGCCGCGGCCGGAGGCCCCGCGCAGGGTGGCCAGGGTTCGCGCGAGGTCGGCGTCCGCGGTCGGGAAGCGGCCGTCCCAGTCCGGATGCGCCGCTCGGTAGGCGTCGTACGCACTCGGCGCGCACGCGGCGAGCGCCAGCGCAGCCGCCGCCGCGGCGAGCCCGCGCCGCGCGCTCACGGCGACGCTGAGAGGTGCTGGCCCGTCTCGAAGAATGCGAACACCTGCGGCGAGATGCGGCGGCAGGCGTCGGGATCGGCCCGGTAGAGCGAGAACGCCTCGGCGAAGGCCTCGTCGGAGCTCGAGCGCCCGTAGGCGGTGAAGCCGACGCCGGCGCGGACCTGGTCGAAGCGCTGCATGACCGCCGGAGTGTCGAGGGAGGGGGACTTCGCGAGCTCGCCCCAGCGTTTCAGGGTCTCGGCCATCTCGCTCAGGTCGGCGCTCATGCCCTGGAAACGCCGCCGGTAGCCGGTCGGCACGTCGTTGGCCTGGCGCATGTACTCCTCCCACAGCTCGCGCGCGGCGACGCTGTGCTCGGTCATGCCGACTCGCAGGTCGAGCATCTCCTTCTTGCCGAGCGCGTGGCCGATCTCGTGCAGGATCGCGCGCGTCGAGGGGCGCTGCGGGCGGTCGGGGCTGCCGACGAACAGGACCTCGTCGCTCTTGAACGCGCAGTCGTAGATCTCGATCCAGCGACTCGTGCCCTTGAAGAGGAACAGTCCGCAGTGAGTGGCGCCGGCGTCGGCCATCTCCTTCGGTATCGGGGGCAGCTCGAACTCGCCGCTGGGCTCCGACCTGCGACGGAAGGGGAGACCGGCGATGGCGGCGCGCTCCGCCGGATCGAGCAACGCGAGCGCGCTCTCCAGCGACGCGAGCTCGTCCGGGGTCCAGCCCTCGATCGGGCCCACGCCGTAGCGGGCGCGGAGCTGCTCGGCCGACGGCGCGCTCGCGCCGACGGGCGGCAGCGCCGGGGCGAGCACGTCGGCGACCAGGATCCGATCGCCGCTGTCGTTCACGACGGTGATCAGCCGGGCGCCGCCCTCGTCGAGCGGTACCCGCACGTCCGACTCTGCGCCGCGCAGCTCCGGTCCGGCGGTCATGCCCGCGGCGAGCTGCACCTCGAGCGGCACGCCCTCGAAGTTCTGCGCCGGCCACGGAGGCAGGAACTCCGTCGCACTCTTGCCGCTGCGGTAGTCGACTCGCGCCGCGCCGCGCCTCTGAAGGGCGTTGGACAGGGTGTCGCGCACCCAGCTCTTCGCGCGCGGGTCGACCGGCTTGATCTGTACGCCATTCGAGTTGTAGTAGGCGCTCCGGGCGGAGACGCCGGTCGCGCTCGGCGCGCGCGCGTTGGTGGTCGCGGCCTGGTAGGCGGAGAGCTTCGCGTCCAGCTCGCGCACCTCCCCGACCTGGGCGGTGATCCGGCGCTCGAGCTCGTCCGGACTCAGCTTGGGGGGCGTCGCGCAGGCCGCCAGCGCTGCGCATGCAGCCAGCGCGCTGGTGCGAGCGACCGCCGACCCCAAGGCTCCCATCGGCCGATTGTAACCCGAAACGGTGTCGCCAGGGCTAGTCAGTCGCAGCGGTCAGTCACAGCCCCATGAGCTCTGTCACGTGATGGTCGCGGCCGGCCGTGAACCCGCCGTCCACCGCGATCGCCTGGCCGGAGACGAACGAGGCGTCGGCGCCCGCGAGAAACGCCGCCACCGCGGCGATCTCGTCGGGTCTGCCGAATCGCCGCAGCTTGTGCTCGTGGCGGATTTCTTCGCGTACGGCGGACAGCATCGGGTTGTTCAACACCCCGTCCAGCATCGGTGTCTCGATGAAGCCGGGGCAGATGGCGTTGGCGCGGATGCCGCTGCGCCCGTAGTCGATCGCCAGGTTCTTGGTCAGCAGCACCACGCCGCCCTTCGAGGCGTTGTAGGCGCTGCCGCCCGCGGTCCCCTCGAGCCCTTCGATGCTGGCGATGTTCACGAGCGACGCCGCGCTCGCCGTCCGGCCCGGCGGGCTGCTTCAGCATCTGGACGAGCGCGTGCTTGCAGACCAGGAACGTGCCCTTCAGGTTGATGTCGACCACCCGGTCCCAGGCGTCCTCGTCCAGCAGGTGCACCGGACCGCCGCCGGCGACACCGGCCGCATTCACCACCGCGTCGAGCCGGCCGTGGTCGCGCGCGATCTCTGCGACGAGCGCCGCCACCGCGGCTTCGTCGCGGACGTCGAGCACTGCGAGCCGCGCAGCTCCGAGCGAGCCGGCGCGCCGCTCTGCAGGTCCGCGCCCACCACCTTCGCGCCCTCGGCCGCGAAGCGCTGCACGCACGCCAGCCCGATCCCCGACGCTGCGCCCGTCACGAGCGCGACCTTTCCCTCGAGTCGTGCCACGATCGACCCTCCTCTCGCGAACTGCCGCACGCAATCGCGACGGGAGTTCGGCCGATGAAGTTCGCGCTCTTCTACGAGATCCCGGTCGCGCGCCCGTGGGACGCCGGGCGCGAGCACCGCGCGTACAAGAACACGCTCGAGCAGGCGATCGTTCGCGGAGCAGTGCGGCTGGGACGCGTTCTGGACCGTCGAGCACCACTTCCTCGAGGAGTACTCGCACTGCTCGAACCCCGAGGTGCTGTACGGCGCGATCGCGGCGCGCACGAGCCGCATGCGGCTCGGCTACGGCGTGCGGCTCATGCCGAAGCCCTACAACCATCCGGTGCGCACGGCCGAGTCGGTCGCGGTGCTCGACCTGCTCTCGCGACGGCCGCGTCGACTTCGGCACCGGCCGCTCGTCGACGCGGCCCGAGCTCGAGGGCTTCGGCATCGACCCGCACGAGACGCGCGCGATGTGGCAGGAGGCGATCGAGCACGTCGTCGGCTGCTGGACGAACGACGAGGTACGCCTTCGAGGGCAAGCACTGGTCGCTGCCCGAACGGCGCGTGCTGCCCAAGCCGCTGCAGCAGCCGCACCCGCCGATCTGGGGCGCGACGTCGACGCGACGACGGTCACGCGCAGATCGGCGAGCTCGGGCTCGGACTGTGCTCGTTCGCGGTCGGCGTGCCGCCCGACGAGGTGAAGAAGAAGATCGACATCTACCGCGCGGCAGTCGCGCGGCTGTACGAAGCCGATCGGCAAGTGCGTCCACGACCAGGCCGCCACGTTCACGATGGCGCTGTGCGCGCCGACGCGCGAAGAGGCGTGGGACGCGGCGCGCGAATCGTTCGAGTGGTACCCGAAGGTGGGCGCGCGCCTGATCGCGCACGCCTGGCGAGCTGGATGGACGAGACGAAGACGCGAGCTCGGCAACTACGCCTACGCCGCCGACGATGGCGAAGCTCGACGAGCGCCGGCGCGCTCGACCTGCTTGACGCTCGAGTACCTCGCCGAGCTCGGGCGCCTGCGTGCTCGGCACGCCCGACGAGTGCGTCGAGGCGTGCAAGCGCTACGAGGCGGCCGGCGTCGACCTGCTGCTGTGCCTCGTGAACCCGTACAAGATCCCGCACGGCAAGGTGATGCAGACGATCGAGCTCATGGGCGCCCACGTGATCCCGAAGTTCCGCTGATGTCGCTCGAGACCTGGGAGTTCCTCAGCTACGTAGTCACCGTCGTCGGCCTGCCGCTCGCGATCGTCGCGTACATGTTCGAGCAGCGGAAGGAGCGCGCGAACGAGGAGGAGGAGACCTACCAGCTCCTCTCCGACAACTACCAGGACTTCCTGAAGGTGGTGCTCGAGAACTCCGACCTGCGGCTCTTCTCCCCGGGCCGGGTCGAGCTCTCCGAAGAGCAGTGCGACCGCCGGCTCGTGCTCTTCGCGATGCTGATCTCGCTGTTCGAGCGCGCGTACCTCTTGCTGTACGAGCCGGGCCTTCGGAACTCCAAGCTGCGGCGCTGGGGCTCGTGGGAGGACTACATGCGCGAGTGGGTCGGCCGCCAGGCCTTCCGCGATCAGCTCCCGCTCCTGGTGCAGGGCGAGGACCCGGAGTTCGCGGCGTACATCCAGAAGCTGGCCGCGAGCGCCTAGGGGACCGAGAGGGCGAGGATCTTCGACAGCTCGCAGAGCGCGCGGCCGCTCTCGTCGCGCCAGCCGTTGAAGGCGTCCTGGATCCGGCGCAGCGCAGCCTGCGAGCTGGGCGTCTTGGCCTCGACGACGCCCTGCTCGCGCAGCGCGCGCAGCACGGAGTCGGTGAGCACGGGCGTGTCCACGCCCAGGTGGCGCAGCACCATCTGACCGCTGAAGCCGCCCAGGCGGCTGCCGCGGCGGCGCAGCACCTCCCAGAGGCCGACGACGTCGCTGGCGGGCCAGTCGGCGAAGAAGCGCGCCGCGGTGCCATGCTCGGCGGCGAGCTCGCGCAGGAAGATCGCGTTCGCGCGGGTCGCCCGGATCTTCTGCGGGTTGCGCACGATCCGCGGGTCGCGCGCCAGCTCGGCCAGCTTGTTCTCCGAGTAACGGGCGACGCGTGCGGGATCGAAGTCGTCGAATGCGGCCTCGAAGCCGGCCCACTTGTTCTCGATCACCTTCCAGACGAAGCCTGCCTGAAACACCGAGCGGGTCATCTGCGCCAGCCACAGTGAGTCGGGCACGCGGCGCAGCGCGGCGCGCGACTTCGGCTTGGGCAGCTCGCCCGCGAGCGCGTCCGCGCCCCCTGCGCGCTTGGCCGCGCGTGCCTCGATCGCCTTCCAGCGCTCCATCGCGCGATTCTAGCAGCGACTCAGTTCAATCCTGGTAGCGGAGCAACCGTTCTGCCAGCGCCAGGCCCTGCTTCGCGGCTGCATTGTCGGGCTGAAGCTCGAGAACCCGCCGGTAGTGGTCGGCCGCCTCTCCGAGCCGTCCGGACCGACCCAGCAGGTTGGCCAGGTTGAAGTGGGCTTCGGCGAAGTCCGGGTTCGCGTCGAGCGCGGCGCGGTATTCCTCCATCGCGGCGACCGGCTGCCCCTGCTCCTCGAGCGTGACGCCCAGACCGTAGTGCGCGTGCGGGAAGTCGGGCCGGATGCGCAGCGCCTCGCGGAAGTGCGCGAGCGCGTCGGCGCGGCGGCCCGCGTCGGCGAGCTCGTCCGCCAGGAATACATGGATCGCGAAGTTGTCGGCGGTGACGGCGAGCGCACGCTCGTACAGCCGGATGCCGTCGCGCCAGAAGCCGAGCTGCCGCGTCGTCGCGAGCGCCAGCGCGACCAGCGGCGCCAGCGCGAGTGCGGCGCGCGCGGGCGCCGGCACGCGCAGCCGCTCGAGGAACTCGGCTGCGCCGAAGCCCAGCGCGACCGACAGCCCGAGAGACGGGAGGTACGTGTAGCGGTCGGCGATCCCCTGGAAGCCGACGTGCACGAGTCCGATCACCGGCACCAGCGTGACCAGGAACCAGACCCAGCCCGCCGCCAGCCACGGCCGCGCGTGCCGGGTTCGGATCGCGAGCGCGCTGATCGCCGCGAGGAGGGCCACGCCCGCGAGAACCTCGCCCGCGCCGAGCGACGCGCCCGGGTGCGGATACAGCACTGCCAGGCCGAACGGCCAGAGCGTGAGCTCGAGATACCGCAGATAGGCGACCGGCGTGAACGCGAGCCTCGCCCAGAGTGGCGGGCGCATCCACGCCTCGGTCCCGCCCGAGGAGAGCTGCACGCCCAGCGTGACCGCGCACGACGCGGCGGCGAGCGCGAAGAAGGGGAGGGTCTCGCGGAGCCGCTGCCCCAGCGGAACGGCGCGGCGGAGCGGCCACGCGTCGACGATCCAGAGCGCGAGCGGCAGGCTCACCGCCATCGGCTTCGCGAGGAGCGCGAGCGCGCACGATGCGAGCGCCGCGCCCCAACCCCAGCGCAGGCCGCGCGCGAAGCCGCCCCACGCTACGAGCGCCAGCAGGTAGAAGAATGCGCACAGCACGTCTTTGCGCTCCGCGACCCATGCGACCGACTCCACGCGCAGCGGGTGCACCGCGAACAGCGCGGCCGCGAGCGCGCTCGGCCAGCGCGGCGCCTGCGCCCAGCGCAGGCCGTAGAACGCCAGCAGCACGTTGCACACGTGCAGCCCCAGGCTGGTGGCGTGATAGCCGGCGGCGTGCGCGCCAAAGAGCTGCGCGTCCAGCATGAGCGACAGCCAGGTCAGCGGGTGCCAGTTAGCGGCGTGGTTCGTGGTGAACGCCCACGCCACTCCGCGCAGCGACAGCCCGTCCAGCACCATCGCGTTGTGCGACGCGTAGGCCGGATCGTCGAACGCGACGAAGCCGTTCTGCCAGAGCGGGAGGTATGCGAGCAGCGTCGCCGCGACCAGCGCCGCCGCCGCGCGCAGGTCCGGATCGCGGAGCGCGGGCACGCGTCGATGCTACTCGAAAGCGTAGACTCGAGGCCATGAAGGCCATCGTCGTCGCCAAGACCGGCGGACCCGAGGTGCTCGAGCTGCGCGAGTCCGATCCCGGCGCGCCGGGGCCGGGTCAAGTGCGCGTGCGCGCGCGCGCCGCCGGCGTGAACTACGTCGACGTCTACTTCCGCACCGGGCTCTACCCGCGGCCGGTCCCGTTCGTGTCGGGGCTCGAGGGCGCGGGCACCGTCGAAGCCGTGGGCGCGGGGGTCACGATGTTCGCGGTGGGCGACCGGGTCGCCTGGGCGTCAGCGCCGGGCTCCTATGCCGAGGCCGTGGTCGGTCCGGCCGAACGCATGGTGCGGGTCCCCGACGGGATCGGCGACGACGTCGCAGCGGCCGCGATGCTGCAGGGGATGACCGCGCACTACCTGTGCCGCACGACGTTCCCGGTGAAGCGCGGCGACACCGCGCTGGTTCACGCTGCCGCGGGCGGCGTAGGGCTCCTGCTCGTGCAGATGCTGCGCGAGCTCGGCGCGCGGGTGATCGCGACCTGCTCGACCGCCGACAAGGAGAAGCTCGCACGCGAAGCGGGCGCACACGACGTGATTCGCTACGGCGAGATCGACTTCGCCGCCGAGGTCCGCTCGCTCACGCAGGGGCGCGGCGTGGACGTGGTCTACGACGCCGTCGGCCGCACCACCTTCGAGGGCAGCCTGCGCTGCCTGCGCCCGCGCGGGATGCTCGTCCTGTACGGACAATCGAGCGGGCCCGTGCCGCCGTTCGAGCTGCGGAAGCTGAACGACATGGGGTCGCTGTTCATCACGCGCCCGTCGCTCGCGCACTACACCCAGGACCGTGCCGAGCTCGAGCTGCGCGCCGGCGAGGTGCTCGGCGCGATCGCGGCGGGCCGGCTGTCGGTGCGGATCGGCGCGCGCTTCCCGCTCGCCGAGGCCGCCGCGGCGCACCGCGCGCTCGAAGGCCGCGCCACGACCGGCAAGGTCTTGCTGATTCCATAGGAGCTCCTCGATGACCCGACTCGCGTTCGCCCTCGGAGTTGCCCTGAGCCTCGGCGTCGCCGCAGCCCGAGCGCACGCCGAGCCCTACGCCGCGAACAGCGTGCTGCCGGTGATCGAGCTCCCCGACCAGCACGGCGCGCCGCGCGCGATCGACGACTCCGTGCGCGTCGTGATCTACACGCGCGACATGACCGCGGGCGACATGGTGAAGCGGGCGATCGAGAAAGCGGGCGCCGAGCCGTTCTCGACCAACGGCGCCGTCTACGTCGTGAATCTCTCGGGAATGCCGAGCATGATCCGCGGCCTGTTCGCGATGCCCGCGATGCGCCGCCGCCCGTACGCCGTTCTGGTCGACGAGGAAGGCGCGAAGACCGCGGACTTCCCGACCGCCGAAGGGCGGCCGACGGTGCTCGTGCTCGACAAGCGGAAGGTGAGGAGCGCGTCGAACCCGAACAGCGTCGACGAGCTGCTCGCCGCGATCGCGCCGCCCGCGCCGGCTTCCCCCTAGCGAGGTCCCCGACTAGCGCCAGTGCGCCCAGAAGTCGTCGGTGGAGCGATTCACCAGGCGCTCGGTCATGCGCTGGCGCGCCTCGTCGGGCGCGTCGGCGCCGACGCCGGAGACGCCGCTGCCCGAGACGCTCATGTGCGCGACCTCTTCGCGGCTGCGCGAGAGATTGCTCCACAGGGTCGCCCCGGTGTGCGTGTCGAGGATCCGCACGTGCAGCGAGCCCTCGAGCACTGCTGACGCGGTCATCCACGCGCCGGGGTCGAACGCGACCTTCGGCGAGACCCGCTGCGCGTCGAGCGCGCCCACGACCAACGCGTCGACCTTGTACTTCGCGCCGAGCGCGCGGATCGCCTCGGGATCGAAGCTGCTCGCGCCGACCTGGGCCAGAACGTGGCGCTGGTCGCCGAGCTCGAGCACCGGGGTCCCCGGCTGCGCCGACTGCAGGGCGGCCAGGAAGTCGCGGCTCACCGAGGCGCCGAAGCCGTCGACGGCGCCGCTCGAGAACTCGACCAGCCCGAGCGTCCCGAAGCGCGACAGGTCCACCCGCGCCGGCTCCAGCACCTGCTGGGGCGGCGGGTTGTGATGACAGGCGCCGGCCAGCACGGCCAGCGAGAGCAGCGCTGCGGCGAGGGGAAGGCTGGGGTTCATGAGAGCGAGGATCGGCCCGGCCGAGCGCGCCCTTGATGCCCGCCTCCGCCTGCAGCGCCGCGCAACCTGGGCGCGTCCAAGCGGTTTGAGGGGAAGAAGATCAGAGGAGGTTCGGCATGCGACGTTTTGCGTGCGTCCTGGCGCTCGCCGTCCTCTGCCTCGGGCTGCCGGCCGCGCAGAGCCGCGCCGGCAACGGCTGGCACGGTGGCGGCGGCTGGCATGGAGGCGGTCACGGCTGGCACGGGGGTGGAACCCACGTCGCGGTCGGCATCGGTGTCGCGCCCGGCTGGGGCTGGGGCGGCTGGGGTTGGGGCCCGGGCTGGGGTTGGGCCCCGGGCTGGGGCCCGGGTTGGGGCTGGGGCTACGGCCCGGGCTGGTACGCGCCCGCCTACGCCTACCCGCCGGCCATGGTCGAGCAGCCGGCCCCGCAGTACATCGAGCGGCAGGATCCGACGGGCTACTGGTACTTCTGTCCGAGCGCCGGGGACTACTACCCGCGCGTTCAGAGCTGCTCGGAGCCGTGGCAGAAGGTGGCGCCGGCGCCGGAGTAGCGGAGGCGAGGTCATGACTGCGCTGAAGACACGACTGGCGACTCTCGGCGCCGCGGCGCTCGCGCTCGCGGCTTGCGCGACCGCGCCGAGCGGGCCGAGCGTCATGGCGCTGCCCGGGAGCACGAAGAACTTTCAGGCCTTCATGAACGACGACGCGCAGTGCCGCGGCTGGGCCGAGCGACAGACGGGTGTCGCTCCCGAGCAGGCCGCGGGTCAGGACGCCGCAGCCGGCGCAGTGATCGGCACGGCGATCGGCGCGGCCAGCGGTGCGTTGATCGGTGCGGCGGTCGGGAATCCAGGCGCGGGTGCGGCGATCGGCGCGGGGTCGGGCCTCCTGCTCGGTTCGGGACAGGGCTACTCGACCGGCCTCGCTCACGGAGCATCGCTGCAGCAGCGCTACGACTTCGCCTACACGCAGTGCATGTACGCCACCGGCAACCAGGTGCCGGTCGCGGCGGGCTCGTTCCCGCCGCCGCCTCGGGCTCCGAGCTATGGCGGGAGCTCGGGACAGAGACTGCGTCCGCCCCCGCCGCCCGGTCTGCCGCCGCCCCCGCCGCCCGGAGCGGGTTAGTCGCTAGACTGCCGCGACCTTGAGGTCGCGGATCCTTCTATTGCTGCTCGCGCTGCCGTTGCGCGCGTTCGCCGACGACGAGATGTTCGAGGGTCCGCTCGGCATCCCTCACGCGCGCGACGCATCCGGCACGGCGTGGCAGCCCGACGCGACGCCCATGAACGCGGTCCACTTCATGAGCGACGACTGGATGCTCATGGTCCACGGGCTCGCCTTCGCGGGCTGGGACTACCAGGCCACCCGGCGCGGCAACGACCTGCTCATGTCCGCGAACTGGGGGATGCTGATGGCGCAGCGCGAGCTGCTCGGCGGCGAGCTCACCCTGCGCACCATGCTCTCGCTCGAGCCCGCGACGGTCGGGCGCGGCGGCTATCCGCTGCTGCTGCAGAGCGGCGAGGCGCTGCACGACGAGCCGCTGCACGACCGCCAGCACCCGCACGATCTGTTCATGGAGCTCGCCGCGCTCTATCGCCGCGAGGTGACCGACGACGTCGGCGCCGAGCTCTACCTCGCGCTCTCGGGCGAGCCGGCGCTCGGCCCGCCGGGGTTCTCGCACCGGCGCTCCGCGTTCGGCAACCCGTTCGCGCCGATCAGCCATCACTGGCAGGACTCGACGCACATCAGCTTCGGCGTCGTCACGGGCGGGCTGTTCACGCGCTTCGGCAAGCTCGAGGCGTCTTGGTTCAACGGCCGCGAGCCCGACGCGAACCGCTGGGACCTCGACCTGCGCAGCCTGGACTCGTACTCGATCCGGCTCAGCGCCAACCCGACCGACGAGGTCTCGCTGCAGGTCTCGGGCGGGCGACTCCACAGCCCGGAGCAGCTCGAGCCCGGCGTCGGCATGACCCGGGTTACGGGCTCCGTCACGTACGACACGTCCGTGTTCGACGGCGGCAATTGGGCGACGACGGCCGTGTTCGGCGAGAACTGGCCGCAGGGCGAGGTCATCACCTACGCCGTCCTGCTCGAGTCGAACCTCGAGTTCGACTCGCACCACACGCTGTTCGGGCGCGCGGAGTTCGCGCGCAAGACCGGGCACGACCTCGACCTGGGCGAGTCGCGCGACCAGAAGCGCTACGGCACGGCCGAGGCCACCGCGGGCTACATCTACGACTTCGACCCGGTCTGGTCGGTCGTGCCCGGGCTCGGGCTGGCCTTCACCGTCGACTACATGGACCACGACCTGGAGCCGTTCTACGGCGAGCGGGTCGGCTACGGCTTCATGGTCTTCGCGCGCCTCACGGCGCCGCGACTCGCGCACCACTGAGCGCGCCCGGCGGCTCCGCCCAGCGAACCGAAGCCGAAAAATCGTGCCCAGCCGCAGACAATCGCGGACAGAAGGCGCAAACTCCGCCACGTCAGCCATGAGGGGCCGGGCCAACATTCTGGGCGCCGTACTGGCGCTCGCACTGTGCGGAGCTGCGCGCGATCCGGGCCTCCACGTCCGCGTGGACCTCGCGCGCTTCGAGCTCGTCGCGGTCGACGCGCGCCGGCCCGATGTTGCGCTCGTGTTGCCGATTGCGACCGGCTCGCCCGGCCACCCGAGCCCGGCCGGCCACTACGCGCCGCGCGAGATCGTGCGCAACCCCGGCTGGGAGCCCGGCGCCCAGGCGCGCGCCTGGGGCGCCGAGCCGATGGATCCGTCGGACCATACGCCGATGGGTGTCGCCAAGATCCCGCTCGCGGCGAACGGCTTCGCGCTCCACGGCGGTGCCAATCCGCTGGTGGTCGGCAAGCCCGTGTCGCTCGGCTGCGTGCGCCTCTCCGACCCCGACATGCTCGCGCTCCTGGGCTGGCTCGACCGCGCCGGTGCGCTGGGCCCGGGCACGTCGCGCGCGAATGGAGAGATCCACCAGGCCCTGCGCCGGCCGGTTGCATTCGAAGTGCGCTGAAGTGTAAGAAGGACGCGGGGTTGGCGACATCGGTCACCGCCACCGAGCGCGCTGCCGGCGCCACTACGGTTCCGAGCGGAACGCTTCGAGAGCTGCAGCGGAGAGGGCCCTTCATGCGCGTGGGAACTGGTTGGATCTGGACGTTGGCTGTCGCGGCGGCCCTGCTCGCTGCGGGTCCCGCGCAGGCCTTCAACATCGTCTTCGACGGGCCCGGCGGCTTCGGCATCTCGGCCTCGTCCGCCGCGTCCGCGGAGGCGGACGGCGTCCCCCTCCTCGTGGTCGATCAGATCTCCACGGCCGCCTCGCTGGGCCTCACCATCCCGGACCCGGATGTGCTCTTCTTCGACCTGGTCGGCAGCCCCTCCGTCGCGAACCCGCACACCGCGACCTCGATGTGGACCGTGAACAAGGGCGGCCCGGGAGCGCTGAGCGACGGCTGGCTCGTGTTCTTGGGGCCCACGCACACCGAGGGGTACGACCCCTCGCTGATCGGCTTCGAGATCGACGGGGACGACGGCTGGGCGCTGGTGAGCGTGCTGTTCGGCGGGACGAACTACTACTACCCCGCGCAGTTCCTCGGCGACATCGCGAACGGCGGCGCGACGGACTTCCAGATGCACCACCGCGTCGGCCAGCCGCTGTTCCAGCAGGGCGGCGTGTTCGTGCTGCCACAGTACAGTGTCGGCGCGCTGCAGGGCATTCTCGTTCCGGAGCCCACCGCGCTAGCACTGCTGGCGGTCGGCGTCGCGCTGGCGGCTGGCACGAAGCGGCGGAACGCCTGATCGTGCGCCGCTGGCTGGCTCTGGCGCTGCTCCTCGTCTGCCCGCTCGTCGCGCGGGCATCCGACGAGAGCGACGTGCTGCGCGCGCGCGGCGCGCTGCTCGCGGCGGAGGGCAACTGCGCCGAGGCGATTCCGCTGTTCCAGCGCGCGCTCGCCGCCGACCCGAAGGAGGCGCGCGCGGGGCTTCTGCTCGGCCGCTGTCAGATCGCCGCCAAGCAGTACCCCGAGGCGGAGCGCACGCTCGACCAGGCGGCCCAGCGCGACCCGCACCTGGCGGAGGCGCAGCTCGAGCTCGCGATCGCGCGCTACCACCAGGAGAACTTCGCAGGGGCGCGCACCGCGCTCGACGCCGCTCGGGCCACCCAGAGCGGCGACGCGCGCTTCCAGCTCTACGACGGGCTCCTGCTCCTGCGCGAGGGCAAGCGCAGCGAGGGCATCGCGGCGCTCGAGCGCGCGCGCCAGATCGACCCCAAGATGGTCGAGCCCACGGCCTCATACATCGCCGGCCTCGCGCTCGAGAACCAGGGCGACCGCACGCAGGCGCGCGAGGCGATGGAGCGAGTGATCGCGACCGACCCGGGGGGACCGTGGGGCGGCGCGGCGCGCACGCGACTCGATCGGTGGGCGCTCACACCGTACCGGCGCAACCGCGACTACTGGGCCGAGCTGACGGTCGGCGCCGAGTCCGACAGCAACGTGGTGCTGCGCGGGCAAGGCGTGGACCTGCCGTCCGACATCACCGACGAGGCGGACTGGCGCTGGATCTGGAACGCGAACGCCGGCTACCAGTTCCTGAACACGCCGGACTGGGGCCTCGGCGCGGCGGCGAGCTACACCGGAACGGGTCAGAACACGCTGCACGAGTTCAGCTACAACTACATGGTCGGCACCGCCTGGATCGACCGCCGCATCGTCGAGAACCTGTCGGCGCACGTGCAGGGCGACTGGGAGTACGGCTGGGTGGGCGGCGACCGATGGACGAGCGGAGTCGGCGTGACTCCCGCGCTCGACTACACCTGGTCGGAGAACACCTACACCCGCCTGTTCAGCCGCTTCCACTGGAACAACTACTACTTCGATCCGAGCGAGGGCGCGACCTGGAACCAGGAGGGCAGCGTCCCGTTCGATCCCGACGCGAGCCAGGCCCGGCTCCTGCAGAGCGAGACCAAGAACTACCGCAACCGCGATGGCCACGGCGAGCAGGCCGGCGTCGAGCAGGGCTACGCGATCTACCCGATCAATACGCAGCTCACGGGCTCGGCCTTCTATACGCGCTATCACGCCCAGGGCGGCGAGTACTCGTTCCGCGGCACGGGCGCGTGGCTCGCGAGCGAGACGCTCCTCCCGTGGCGGCTCACCCTGCGTCTGCTCGGTGCGTTCACCTATCGGGGCTACCTGAACAACACGAGCTTCGAGGCCGACCCGCCGTTCGGACCCGCGCCCAACAGCGAGAACCGCCGCGACCAGATCGCCGACACCGAGGTCTCGCTCGAGCGACCGATCTACTGGGACTGGCTGCTCGCGTCGGGCCGCTGGCACTACACCCACGCCGACTCGACGGTGCAGGTGTTCGATTACGAACGGATCATCTATGGCGCCTACTTCACGATTCGCACTCCCTGAGGAGAGGACCATGTCGCACCGCGTACTTCTCGCACTGGCCGCCGCCGCGGCCGTAGCACTCGCCGGCCCGGCTCGCGCCGACGAGCCCGCCGCCCGGGTCATCGCGCTGCAGGGCAACGCGACCGCCGACGCCGCGAACCTGACCGTCGGCGACCCGATCGTCGCCGGCTCGGTGATCCGCACCGGCGCGGACGGCAAGGTCGGTGTCCTGGCCAGCCAGATCTACGTGCAGCTCGACCCGCAGTCGGCGCTCAAGCTCGAGCGCGACGCCTCGGGCCACGTGAGGATGGCGCTCACCGAGGGCCGCGCCCGGATCATCGACACGCGCGCGAACCCGGTCCCCGCCGACCTGAAGGTCGTCGACGCCGAGGCCGCCGTCGCCGGCGGCGACGCCGAGTTCTACATCCTGAACGAGAAGGCCGGCCGCTACGCGATGTTCTGCGAGTGGACCGGTCCTCTGCAGGTGACGCGCGATCCGAAGTCGCTCACCGCCGGCCCGAACCAGTGCGTGCTCGCGAAGCCGCACGAGCCGCTCTACACCGCGAACGGCCACGACCACCAGATCCCGCTGCTCCCGCTGCCGTACGACGCGGTGTTCGTGGACCGCGCGTCGGATCACTTCGACGCGACGGACGTCGCGGCGGGCCCGCCGGGCCTCGGCTTCGCAAACCCGCTCGATCCGCCCGATCGCCAGCGCGACCCGTGCGACGTGCCCGGCTCCGGGTGCCTGGCCCGCGTGCTGAGCAGCCCCCCGGTCGTGATCGAGCCGCCGCCCGACACCGGCGGCTGCGCGCCCGGCGTCGCCTGCAAATAGCGGCCGGCCGTCAGAGGTCGATGCCGAAGTACTTCTTGTAGCGGCCGTTGTACTCGGCGTCGTCGAGATCGCCGCCCAGCTCGACGTACTCCTCGTCGCTGAGCTTCGGCCGGCCCGCGGCCAGGCCCTCGGCGTCGGCGCCGACCGGCCAGCGCAGCTTGTAGCTCGGCGTGGTGATCGCCTCGAGGATCGTCTCGGCCACGCGCTGCGGCTGCGCCGCGACCTTGAAGCCGGCGGCGAAGAGCTTCCCGTTGCGCCGCATGGTCTGCTTGTACGGCGAGTTCTTGTCGTAGCGGGTCGCGGTCGCCGAGTTCTCGAAGATCGAGGTCATGATCACGCCGGGCTCGATGTTCACGACCCGGATCCCGAACCGGCGCACCTCCTGCGCGAGCGCCTCGCCCGCGCATTCGAGCGCGAACTTCGACGCCGAGTAGGCGATCTGGTTCGCGGTCGCGATCAGGCCGGCGATCGAGGTGATGTTCACGATCGCCCCGGCCTGCCGCTCGCGCATCTCGGGCAGCACGGCCTGGATGCAGCGGATCGCGCCGAAGTAGTTGGTCTCGAACATCTGCCTGTGCTCGGTCTCGGGGGTGAGCTCGAGCGGCGTCGCGCCGCCGATCCCCGCGTTGTTCACGAGCACGTCGACCGGCCCGTACGCGCGCACGGCGTCGAACGCGCGGTCGACCGAGGCCTGCGAGGTTACGTCGAGCTCGATCACTTCGACCGGCAGGTCCTCCTTGGCGGCCGCCTCGCGCAGCGGCGCGGCCTTGCCCAGGTTGCGCATGCCCGCGAACACCCGGTGTCCGTTGCGCGCCAGCTCGAGCGACGTGGCCAGACCGATCCCGCTCGAGGTTCCCGTGACGACTGCGATCCGCATGCGCTAGCTCCGAAGGAAGGCGAGGCAGCCGACCTGCTCGAGCACCACGTCGAGCAGCTCCTTGTCGTGCACGGCGGCGTAGCGTGCGCGCAGCACCGCGAGGGACTTCGCGTGGTACTTCTGGGGCTTCTGCATCCAGGTGGAGCCCGCGAGTTCGATCGTGAACTCCTCGCGGCCCGCCTCGATCGCCGCCGCGTTCGCCGCGCTCCAGGGCAGGAAGAGTCGCCCGACCTGGCGCTCGAGCAGCGGCGCCAGGGTGGGCGCGAGGCTGGCCCAATCCTCGAATTCGCCCTCCGCGTGTGGGAAGAGCATGCGCTGCACCCAAGTGAGCACGTTGGGCGTACGGCCCTCGATCCACGCGCCCGGCGTCGGGTCGGTCCACGCGTTGTAGATCTGGCCCCAGAGCCCGAAGTCGGCAAATCCGGGCCGCCGGCCGAACAGGTAGGGCCGGGTGGCCAGGTGCGCGTCGAGGATGTCCAGCGTCTCGCGGAACGACGCCTCGATCTGCGGCGCGGTGAGCGCGCTCGAGCCCACGAAGCCCACGCGACCGACCATGCGCGCGCGGATCTGCTCACGCAGCGCCTCGTACTGCTCCTCGCTGGCCCGAGGCGCGGACGCACGGGCAATCCGGCCCGCGGCCGAGATCTGGTCGACGTCGCGCGCCCAGCGGTAGTGGAACATCCACTTGTTGCCCCACTCGTCGCCGAACTCCTCGAGCAGCGCCGAGAGAAATGCCTCCATCGGGTCGGGGTGGTAGATCGACGGCTCCGGCACCCGGGCCTCGAAGTACTCGATGATCGGCGTCGAGTCCTGCAGCCCCTGTCCGTCGGGAGTGACGACCAGCGGCACCAGCGGGAGCTTGGCGTACTTCTGGTACTCGGCCTGCGTCTCGGCGTTTCGCGTGATCCAGGTGTGCGGGATCCGCTTGTAGCGCAGGTAGGACCGAACCTTGACCGAATAGGGGGAGAGCTCGAGCCCGAACAGGCGTTCCGTCGTCATTTCCCCTCCATCCTGACACATCTCCTGGGCGCCGTGCGAACGACACAGAAAAGTTGCGTCACCGATGGGCTGCGGACGCCAACTCTTCTGGCGGAGGGAGAGGACGACGCAGACCGTAAGGCGCGCCTACTCTCGACATGCTGTGCTTGGCACCTTCCCCTGACCGAACGCAGCAACCGGCGTCAGCTCGCCTGGGCTGCGTCGGTCTTTCGCGTGAGACCTGCCGCGCCTTCAGAAGCATGGCAAAGGCCGAAATCGTGACCGTCGTTGTCCCTGGTCCTGAGATCTACGCTCCGATTCGTGCAGCTGTCGAAGCAGCCGTCGAGGTTCAGGTCTGAGCGAGAGCAGTCCTGTTGCGGAGGACTTAGGGGCGGGCGCCCGAAGGCGCGCGGCTTGAGACGAACTGGCGCACGCCGTAGACGGCGAGGCCAGGGCGCACCGGCGGCGGCGCAGCGGGGTGCGAGGCGAAGCGCGTGAACGAGCCGGAGTCCTCGAAGGGGAGGGCGCGCGCTTGTCGCACCTCGCCGCGCAGACTGCGCCCGCCGGCGCGCTCTCGGAACTCGTTGCCGAGGCTCACCAACGGGGGTTGCGGTTGTGACATAAATTATGTCACAAAGCGGGACATGAGCCCGAAGCCGATCCCAGCGATCGTCGCACTCGTCCTGGCCAGCCTCGCGCCCGTCGGCGCGCGCGCCTCCGACCAGAACGCCGACGCTGCACCGAGCCTGCCGTTCAAAGAAGGCGACGTGATCGGCTACGACCAGATCGAGAAGCTGCGCGACTTCCTGCCCGCCCAGTTCTGGGAGAACCGCGAGTTCTTCTTGTACGAGGGCATGAAGATCGAGGTCGGCCCGACCCAGCGCGACTACAGCGAGTCGAGCGCCTACCAGGCGGCCACGGAGCGCTTCCAGAAAGGCGTGAGCATCGGGCGCGATGGCGCACTCGTGGGATACATGGGGGGGCGCCCGTTCCCGACGGAGTCGATCGACTGCAAAGGCGACCCGCAGGCGGGGCTGAAGATCATCTGGAATTTCAACAAGTCGTGGTTCGGCAGCGGCTGGAAGACGAAGTTCTTCTACAGCTACTGGGACCGCGGCGAGCAGCTTCCGCTCTTCTACAAGGGCATGTCGGAGGGCGTTGCGCTCGCGCAGCGCGTAGAGCCGCAGTACGCCGAGATGGGCGGAGACGTCTTCGAGAAGGAGAAGCGGCTCTCCGCGGGCGGCGTGACGATCGAGGAGCCATTCGACGCCCGCGGGATCATGACGCTCTCCTACCGCTACAAGGCGTCCGACGGGCCTCTCGACCAGGCGCGGAACGACGATCTGTGGGTCTACGTTCCGGATCTGCGCCGCGTGCGGCGGATCTCTCAAGCGCAGCGGACCGACTCCATCCAGGGCACCGATTTTACGATGGACGACCTGCGCAGCTTCTCGGGCATTCCGCCGCAGTACGAGTGGACCTGTCTCGAGGAGCGGAAGCTGATCCATCCGATCAACACGACGAAGCTCGGCTTCCCCTATCGCGACGACTACAACTACGGGCCGTACGGCTTCTCGTACGCGAACGACCGCTGGGAGGTGCGCGACGCGTTCCTCGTGCGCTTCAAGCCCAAGAACGAGGACCACCCGTACAGCCGCAAGGACATCTGGATCGACAAGCAGACCTACCAGCCGCTCTACAGCTTCGCGTACGACCGCAAGAAGGAGCTGTGGAAGATCATCTGGCACAACTTCCGCTGGACCGAGGATTGGCGCGCACAGACCCCGGAGCAGACGGACCCGCTGTTCCCGAACGGTGTATGGAGCCCGCCGTGGGAGGGAGTTCCGGACGTGCGCAGCCTGCGCCTGGTCTCGCAGATCATCGTGAACATCCAGAGCGGAACGGGAAACCGGATCGAGGTCTACAACAACCAGGGCGGGCCGCCGGGCAGCAAGGGCGACATCCGCAAGCTCATCGACATCGGTCGGCTGAACAAGGGACGCTGACGCTGCAGGAGGATCGGCATGCTTCGCTGGACCCTCGTCCTCGCGTTGGTCGGGATCGTCAGTCTGGTCGTGTGGCAGGAGCTGCGATACCTGCATGCGCGGCGCCACGTCGTTCACGACGCACAGCCATTGTTGCATTCCGGTCGCGTCTTCCACGTCGTGACGTTTCTCTACTTCCCCGGCGGTGACGATGGCGAGCTGTTCGCGGCGATGCGGGGCCTGCGGAACGCGTCCGAGTCCGGCGACGCGCAGGTCGTCTACGCGGGCAAGGTCGCGGTCAACGCGCTCGCTTCGCAGCAGCTCGTCGCTCGATTCGGTGGCGAGGTTCCGTGGAGCGCCGTGCTACTGACACAGTTCGATTCCCGTGCGGCGGCGGATCGTGTGCTGGCCAGCGACGGATACCGGCAGGCGCTGACGCGCTTCGGCCAGACCTACTCGTGCGGGATGCAGCGATCGGCGTGGCTCAACCTCGGGATTCCGGTCGTTCTGCTCAGCAAGAGAATTCGGCAGATCCTGTCGGGCGCGCCCTCGCACTTCCCGTTCGTTCCGGCAGCCGAGCCCAATCCCGCCATCGAAGAGCGCGCATCGCAACTGCTCGCGGCCCGCGAGTACGGGGCGCACGCCGTCGTCGTCGTCAACCTGCTGCGCGAAGGCACCGCGGCGAATGCTGCCGCAGATCGCAGGTACACCGCGCAGATGTTCGGAATGATGGCGGAGGGCGTGCATGGGCCCATGCACGTCGGCGTCGCGGTGCCGTTGGCGACGGGGGACGAGTTCGACCGGGTCGCGCTCGTCTACTACCCGGGGGTCCAGTACTTCGCCGACATGATGCGCAGCCGCTTCTACCGCGACATCGTCGGCGACAAGCAGCTCGCCGATACGCAAGCGTCGATCACCGTTCCGGTGCTCGATCGCTTGTGAGTCGGACGCTCGATCGGAGGACTCATAGTGACTCACTTCATCCGAACGCCGGACCAAAACTTCGCGAACTTGAGGAACTTCGACCATCCGCCCCGTTACCACGCATGGCAGGACTTGAGAATGCACTACGTCGACGCCGGTCCCGCCGAGCGGCCCGTCATGCTTTTGCTGCACGGCATGCCCACGTGGGCCTATCTCTACCGGGACATGATTCCCGCGCTGGTTGCCGCTGGCTACCGCTGCATCGCGCCGGACCACATTGGCTTCGGACGATCGGACAAGCCCACGGACGTTCACTGGTACACGATCGCCCGGCACGTCGAGATCATGACGTCGTTGATCACGGCGTTGGATCTGAAGCGCGTGACGCTGGTCTGTCAGGACTGGGGCGGTCCGATCGGGCTGGCGCAGGCGGTCTTCATGCCCGAGCGGTTCGACCGGCTGATCGTCATGAACACGTGGTTGCATCATCCGGAGTACGAGTACACGAACGCGATCCGCACTTGGAACCAGAACTGGCATGAAGGCGGCTTGTTCCATCGACAGCGACCCGACGTCGCGTTGCTGATGGTTGCCAGCGCCGGGCTCGCCGGACCGGATTTGATCTTGCCGGCGCTCACCCGGGGCGAGATTCCGCGGTTCTCGGGTCGAGCCGCAGAGGTCTACGAGGGCTTCTCTGCGCCCCATCGCGGTCTCCCCGACGAAGCCTTCAACGGTTTGCGCCGATTCCCGCTGTCGATTCCGTTCGACAGCTACGACAACGGCAACGGCGCCGCGCAGACCCACTGCTATCGGGCACTGCTCGCCTGGCCCAAGCCGGTGCACTTCATCTGGGGCTGCGCCGACGACGTGTTCACCGAGGCGTGGGGCCGAACCTGGGCGCGCCGGATGAACGCGAGCTTCGACCCGATCGACGCGGGTCACTTCCTGCAGAACACGCATGGTGAGGCGGTCGCCAAGAGAATCGTTCAGCGGATTGCGGAAGAGACGTGCTGACGAGCCAGGTTTCCGACGGCCGCCTTCGGCGGGGGCAGCGCAGTCGAGCGGCGATGGTGCAAGCGCTGTTCGACCTGGTCGGCGAGGGCGTGCTGCAGCCGACGGCGCAACAAGTCGCCGACCGTGCGGGCGTCCGAATCCGCACGGTGTTCCGCCACTTCGCCGACATGGAGAGCCTCCTGGCGGAGGTCAACGGGCGCGTGCGCGAGCACACGCTGCCGCTCTTCCAGGAAGCCCGCTCCGGCGGCGATCTCGAGGAGCGCGCCCGCGGGCTCGTCGAGCGCCGCGTCCGTCTCTTCGAACGGATCGCCCCATACAAGCGCTCGGGCAACCTGCAGCGTTGGCGCTCGCGCGTCGTGGAACGCGAGCAGGCGATCATGGTACGCAAGCTGCGCGCAGATCTCCTCGGCTGGCTGCCCGAGCTTCGGTCCGCAGAGCCCGAGACTGTCGAGGCACTCGACGCTGCGCTCTCCTTCGAGGTCTGGGATCGCCTGCGCACCGACCAGCGGTTGGGACGCGAGCGGGCGCGCGCGGCGCTCGAGCGAATCGTGACCGGAGTCTTGAACGCGGCGCAGTGAATCGACTGCGCGCAGAGACCGGCTGCGTTGTCAGCCTCTGGACCTGAGATCGATGTGGCTGTCGTCGGCGACGCCGGATCGCGGTCGTAAGCGTTCGCACGCGGCGAACGCGCGCGACGTCTCCGATCCAGTGCAGCTCGCTGCGAAGGATCTCGTGCTCGACACGATCAAGGCTCGGATCCTGTCTCGACGGCCCCGCTGCTAGGGCACGACAGAGGTGGCCTTCTGGATGCTGTACAGGTGCTCGGTGATGAGCGTGATCTGGTCGCGCGTCAGGGTCTCGGCCCATACCGGCATCTCCCGCTCACCGTGCGCCGGGAAGCGCCCATCGACGATCTCTTTGACCAGCACCTCGTTGAACCAGCCTCCCCGCCGAGTCGCGATCCGCGTCAAATCCGGCGGCTCCTTCTTGAAGAGCTTCGCGAGCTCCGTGCCGCCCCGTCCGTCGATGCCGTGGCAGGCTGCGCAGTACTTCTCGTACAACACCTTGCCGCTTTCGGGCACCCCCTCCGCGGCAACTGGCGAGGCCCAGGCCACCGCGCAAGACACCACCACGAAAAGCACCAGGATCTTGTTTGTCATCGGCTCCTCCTTTGCGGCGTGCTGCAATGGACGTGCCGCGAGACGTAGCGTGATCGCTGTTGCTCCGCCCGCGATGCCAGGGGCCAGCTGCCTCACCGAGAGCGAGAGAGGTGGGGCAGGAGCACGCACCCTGGTGAGCTGATCGGACCGGTTCACGGCGACGGTTCGATCATGAGCGGTCATTCGCGTCGTAGCTCGGCCGCGACTCCGACGATGTCGCCGAGTGGCATCCGCATCGGTCCAGTGGGAAGTGGAGCCGGGAGCAGCGCGGTCCGGCAGCGGAGGCGACCGAGGCGCTTCCCGGCGGCCTCGCGCACGAGTCGCCGCAGTACCTCGATGGCCGGGCCGAGCTTCTCCTGGCGCAAGGGATAGAGGCTGACCTGCGCACTCACCCTCATGGCGTCTCTCCTTCGCCGCCTCCGCGGCGGGATCGATCATGCACGCCGCCTGGCGGCCGCCCATGCGATCACGAACGCGGCACCGGCGACGGCGACGATGGCAGGCCCCGACGGCAAGTCGAAGTGATACGAAGCGATCAGCCCGATCAGGACGCTCGCGAGCCCGATCAGCGGCGCCAGGACGAACATCTGGCCGAGCGAGCGCGCGAGCAGCTTGGCGGTCGCCGCGGGAATCACCAGCAGTGCGTTCGCCAGGACGATGCCGACCACGCTGATGCTCGCGATGACGGCGAGCGCCAGGAGCACGTGGAAGACGGTCAGCAACCGAGGGACGTGGATTCCCGTCGCGTGCGCACTCTCGGCATCGAAGGCAGCGAACACCAGGGCGCGGCCATGTCGAGCCATGACCACGGCCACCAGCGCGCCCACGCCTGCGGTCGCGGCCAACCCTTCCCAGGTGACGGTGAGGATGCTGCCGAACAGATAGGAGAGGAGCTCCGGCTGGAAGCCCGGCGAGAGGCTGAGCAGCAGCACGCCGATCGCCATGAAGAAGGGCAGGATGAAGCCCAGGATCGTGTCGAGTGACAGCCGCGCGGAACGCTCGAAACGGTGAAGCGATAGCCCGATCCCCACCGCGACCACGGCGGCCAGCGCGAGCGGAGAAGTGCCCGTGACCACTCCGGCCGCGACACCGGCGAGCGAGGCATGCGCGACGGCGTCCCCGAAGAACGCGGAGCGGCGAAGCACGACGAACACGCCGAGGACGCTGCTCACCACCCCGACGAGCAGCCCCGCGACGAGCGCCCGTTGCATGAAGGGATAGCCGAGAGCCTCGATCACTGCGGAGTCCCGCCCGCACCGTGGCGGTACACGGCGGTTGCGGGCCCGTACAGGCGGGCGAGCGCATCCGGTGTCAGGACTTCCGCCGGCGGTCCCGTGCACTGGAGACGGCGGTTCAGACACAGCACGACGTCGGCGTACCGGAAGACGATGTCGAGCTCATGGGAGCAGATCAGCGCGGTCAGCCGGTGGTGTGAGACGAGATTGTGGAGCAGCTCGTAGAGCGTCTGCTCCCCTCCGATGTCGATCCCCGCCTCCGGCTCGTCGAGCAGCAGCAGGCGCGGCTGCGTGACCATCGCCCGCGCGATCAGCACGCGTTTGAGCTCGCCTCCCGAGAGCGCGCCGAGCGGCTTCTCGAGGAGCGGGGCGATCCCCAGCACCGCCGTGAAGTGATCGAACGCGGTTTCCACCTCGGGGCCTCGGGCGCCGAGGAGCGGCATGCGCACCGCCTCGCGCACGGTCAGCGGCAGCGTGACGTCGAATCCCAGACGCTGGGGGACGTAGCCGATCCGCCCGCGCGCCTGGTCGACGGGAGCGCCGAAGACGCTCACCTCGCCGGTGAAGGGCACGAGGCCGAGGATCGCCTTCAGGATCGTGCTCTTCCCCGAGCCGTTCGGTCCGATCAACGTCGCGATCTGTCCTTCCTCGAGGGAGAAGGAGACGTCCTCGACTGCGGGGCGGGACTGGCCCTCGAAGCGGACTGTTAGGTGGCTGACCGTCAGCGCCGGCACGCCGCTCACTCTACGGGGCCGGGGAGCGCAATGCCGCCGCGACCTGATGTGCGTTGAAGAGCGCCGTCTCGATGTAGCCCTCCCGTCCGGGCACTCCCCCGAGCGGGTCGAGGACCGAGAGCGTCACGCCGAGGTCGTGCGCCAACGGGCGAATGGCGTCGATCGAGAGCTGCGGCTCGGAGAACACCACGCGGATCTGGCTCGCCCGAATCTTCTCCTGGAACTCGATCACGAAGCGCGGCCCGGGCTCGAGGCCTGGGTAGGGAGCGAAGACGGCCGCGACCTCGAGGTCGTAGGCAGCGGCGAAGTAGCCGAAGGCGTCGTGAAAGGTGGCGATGCGCCGAGAGGGAAGGTCGGCGAGGAGCGCGCGAATCTGCTCGTCGCCGGCGTCGAGGCGGGCGAGGTACGCCGCCAGCGAGTCGCGAATCTCGGCGACGCGGTCGGGCGCGAGGAGCGCGAGCTCTGCCGCGACGGTGCGCGCGATCGCCTTGCCGTTGCGGAGCGAGAGCCAGTAGTGGGGATCGACGGGGGCAGGCTCCCGGCCCGGGTAGCGCCGCAACGGGACGTCGACGTCCACGCGGACGACGCGCGAAACGCCGGCTCCCCGTGCCAGCCGCATGGCCCAGTCGTCGAGGCCGTAGCCGACGACGAACAGCGTACCCGCATCGCTCAGGCTGCGGATCGCAGCCGGCGTCGGCTCGAAGGTGTGCGGACTGGCGCCTGGAGGCAGGATGAGGACGACATCGGCCACCGGGCCCGCCACCTCGCGTGCGATGTCGTAGAGCGGGAAGATCGTCGCGCCGATCTTCGGCTTCGGGCCGGCGGTCTCTGCGCGCGCGAGCGAGCTGCCTGACGTCGCTCCAGCCGCGCAACTCATCAGCACGAGGAAGGCGGCCCGCCCCAGGATTCGTGCGCGCATCGTTCGAAGCGTGCGAAGCCTACGGCCGCGCCAGCGCCCCGTGTTCACGAAGCCTCGCTTCGGCGCACTGCTACCTCACGAGCCCCATCGCTGGCCGGTCCCTTGCACGTTCATCTTCGGCCTCCGAGAACGTCGAGGGGAATCTTGAGATACCGGGAGCCATTCCCCTCCGGCTCCGGAAGCTCTCCGGCGCGGATGTTCACCTGAAGGGACGGGAGGATCAGCGTCGGCGCCTCGAGGGTTGCGTCCTTTCTGTCGCGGAACGCTACGTACTCCCCTTTGCTCGTCCGCTCGTTGATCTGGATGTTGTGGCGCTTCTGCTCGCGGACCGTCGTCTCGAAGGCCAGCGGACGCCCGCCCGGCATGTAGTCGTGGCACATGAAGAGTCGCGTCTCCTCCGGCATCGCGTAGATTCGCTGGATCGAGTCGTAGAGCTCTGCAGCCGAACCGCCCGGGAAGTCGCAGCGCGCCGAGCCGTAGTCGGGCATGAAGAGCGTGTCGCCGACGAAGATCGCGTCGCCGATCTTCCAAGACATGTGTGCAGGCGTATGCCCCGGAGTGTGGATGGCTTCGATCTCGAGCGAGCCGAAGCCGACGCGCTCTCCCTCGTCGAGAAGCACGTCGAACTGGCTTCCGTCGATCGGGAAGTCCGAGGCGAGATTGTAGATGCCGCGGAACGTGCGCTGGACTTCGCCGACACGAGCCCCGGTCACGGAGCGAGCACCGTAGCGTTCCTTGAAGAACGGGAGCCCGGTCATGTGGTCGGCGTGGGCGTGGGTGTCGATCACGTAGGAAACCGCGAGTCCCGCGCGCTCGAGATAGGCAGCGACTCTCTGGGCGGATGCCCAGGAGGTACGGCCGTTCTTCGGATCGTAGTCCCGCACGGGGTCGATCACGACGGCGGCTCTTCCATCGTGAGCGACGTAGGACAGGGTCCACGTATGCTCGTCGAAGAAGTGCTGGATCTTCACTGGCATTCTCCTGCGAGCGGTCAGTCTTCGTCGCGGCAGCGGGGACAGCGACCCGCAAGGTCACGTGGATTTCATGACTGCGATGCTACCACGCGAGACGGGCTCCGGAAGCAGAGGCTTCCGGAGCCCGTGACGGATCAGTCGCTCCCGAAGGAGTGACTCACATGTCCATGTCGCCCATGCCGCCCATGCCGCCGGGCATGCCGCCACCGCCACCGCCGCCCTTCTTCTCGGGCTTGTCGGCGATCATCGCTTCGGTGGTGAGCAGGAGCCCGGCCACGCTGGCCGCGTTCTGCAGAGCGCAACGCACGACCTTGGTCGGGTCGATGACGCCGGCCTTCACCAGGTCACCGTACTCTTCGGTCGCGGCGTTGAAGCCGTAGCCGCCCTTCTCGTTGCGCACTTTCTCGACGACGACCGAGCCCTCGTGGCCCGCGTTCTCGGCGATGCGGCGCAGGGGGGCTTCGATCGCTCGGCGCACGATGCTGACGCCCGCGCGCTGGTCATCGTTGAGCCCGGTGAGCTTCTCGAGCGTACCCTGGGCGCGCAGCAGAGCCACGCCGCCTCCGGCGACGATGCCCTCCTCGACGGCCGCACGCGTCGCGTGCAGGGCGTCCTCGACGCGCGCCTTCTTCTCCTTCATCTCGGCCTCGGTCGCGGCGCCCACGCGCACGATCGCGACACCGCCGGCCAGCTTGGCCAGCCGCTCCTGCAGCTTCTCGCTGTCGTAGTCCGAGGTGGTCTCCTCGATCTGCTTGCGGATCTGGTTGCAGCGCGCCTCGATGTCCTTCTTGACGCCCGCGCCGCCCACGATGGTCGTGTTGTCCTTGTCCATCGTGATCTTCTTCGCGCGCCCGAGGTCCTTCAGGGTCAGGCTCTCGAGCTTCACGCCGAGCTCCTCGGCCACGAGCCGGCCGCCGGTCAGGATCGCCATGTCCTCGAGCATCGCCTTGCGGCGGTCGCCGAAGCCGGGCGCCTTGGCCGCGGCGACGTGCAGCGTGCCGCGGATCTTGTTCACGACCAAGGTCGCGAGCGCTTCGCCCTCGACGTCCTCGGAGATGATCACGAGCGAGTCACCGGTCTTGGCCACCTGCTCCAGCAGCGGCAGCAGGTCCTTCATGCCCGCGATCTTCTTCTCGTGCAGGAGGATGCGCGGGTTCTCGAGCTCGACGGTCATGCGCTCGGGGTTGGTCACGAAGTACGGCGACAGGTAGCCGCGATCGAACTGCATGCCCTCGACGGTCTCGAGCTCGGTCGTCATCGACTTCGCTTCCTCGACCGTGATCACGCCTTCCTTGCCGACCTTCTCCATCGCCTCGGCCAGGATCTTGCCGATCGACTCGTCCGAGTTCGCCGAGATCGTCCCGACCTGTGCGATCTCGTCCGAGCTGCGGGTCGGCTTCGACATCCGCGCGAGCTCCTCGACGATCGCCGCGACGGCCTTGTCGATACCGCGCTTCAGGTCCATCGGCGAGCAGCCCGCGGCCACGAGCTTCGTGCCTTCCTTGAAGATCGCTTGAGCCAGGACGGTCGCGGTCGTGGTGCCGTCACCGGCGATGTCGGAGGTCTTGGACGCGACCTCCTTCACCATCTGCGCGCCCATGTTCTCGTACTTGCCTTCGAGCTCGATCGCCTTGGCGACCGTTACGCCGTCCTTGGTCACGGTCGGAGAGCCGTAGCTCTTCTCGATGATGACGTTGCGGCCCTTGGGCCCCAGCGTCACCGCGACCGCCTGGGCCATCGTGTTCACACCTTCGAGGAGTCGCGCGCGCGCCTCTTCGTCGAAACAAATCATCTTTGCAGCCATGGTTTCCTCTCTTTGCCTACTCGAGAACCGCGAGGATGTCTTCCTCGCGCATGATCAGGTGCTCCTCGGAGTCGAGCTCGACCTCCGAGCCGCTGTACTTGCCGAACAGGATCCGGTCGCCGGCCTTCACGTCGAGGGCCTGGCGCTTGCCGTTGTCGCCCACCTTGCCCGGGCCGGTGGCGACCACGCGGCCTTGCTGGGGCTTCTCCTTGGCGGTGTCGGGAATGATGATCCCGCCCGCCGTCTTCGCATCGCCCTCGATACGCTGAACGAGGATGCGATCGTGCAGGGGTCGAACTTTCACAGTGGTCTCCTCATGGGGTGCTGGGGTGCTGGGTATAGAAGCGCGAAGGCTTCGTAAGGGCGGAAGCGGGGGCTGTCAAGCGAACGGCCTCTCGGGCTAGCCTACCGCCCGTGTCGAGAACGGAGGGCGGGGCGGCCCGCGGGTTGGAGCGGGCGCTGTCGTGGCTGGCTCCCGCTCGCGTTCCTAGCGGTCTTCGGCCTGGCGATCGCGGTCTCACTCGCGCGTTGGCCGATCGTCGCGGTCGATACCGACCTCTGGTACCACCTGTCCGCGGGTCGGTTCATCGCCCAGAACCACGCCCTTCCGAACGACGCCTTCTTCTCGTTCCTGCGCCCGAGCCCCCACTGGCTCGACTACTACTGGCTGGCCCAGCTCCTGTTCTACGGGATCCACGGCGCCACGGGCTACGGGGGCCTGGTCGCGCTGCGCTTTCTCATGGTCGGGGGAACCTTCGCGCTGATCCTGGCGACCCTGAGGGTGGGCCGGACGGGGCGCGAGGGCCTGGGCTGGAGCGCGATCGCGTTCGCCGCCGTTGCGCTCTTCCTGCTGCCGCGCTTCGTGCCGATCCGACCGCACGACCTCTCGTACCTGGCGATCGCCGCCATGGTGTACCTGCTCGAGTCGCGGCGCTTCCTCTGGAAAGTCCCGCTGCTGGCCCTCCTCTGGGTGAACCTGCACGGGATCGAGTTTCCGGTGCTGCTGCTGATCGCGGGCGCGTACCTGGGCGAGTGGATTCCGGCGCGCCTCGGCCTGCTGCCGGCCGTGACCCCGCCGCCGCTCGCGGGCATGGCGGCGGTGGGGCTGGCGCTCCTGGCGCCGCTCGCGACACCGCACGGCGTCGCGCTCCTGTTCGCGCCGTTCACGTCGCTCGCGTTCGCGTCTCAGTACGTCGACGAGCTCAAGCCCGTGGACCTGGGGCACCTGTTCGCCTTCAGCATGGATGTGTTCCTGGTGACCCGGCGGACCTTGCTGACGCTCGTGTTGCTGGCGGGTGCGTGGGCCGCGCTCGCGAGCCTCCGCCGTGACCGCTTCCGCCCCGCGCCGATCGCGCTCTTCGCGGGCGGGCTGTTCCTGCTGGCGCGGATCGACCGCTTCAACGTCGAGTTCATGCTGCTCGCGGTGCCGCTGCTCGGCGCGCTGCGCCCGCGGCTGGCGCTCGTGCCGGAGCTGCCCCTGGCTCCGCGCGCCGCGCTGCTCGCCGGTCTGGCCGTGCTGCCGTTCATCCACCTGCACGCGGTGGTCGACTGGCGCTGCGAGTTCCCGTTCTGCCGGGACCGGCTGCCGCTGGGCTCGCTCGAGTTTCTGCGCCAGGCGAACGCGAGCGGCACGATCCTGAACCACCCCAACGACGGCGGCTTTCTCGAGTGGGCCGTCTACCCGCGCCAGCAGATCTTCGTCGATCTGCAGACGCCGTTCCTGTTCCCGGACGCAGCGGTCTTCGTGGCCGACCAGGCGTTCCAGGATCCGACGGTGCTGGCGGGCCTGGTCGCGGCGTATCACCCCGCGTTTCTGCTCGCCCCGAAGGCGCTCGGCGGCGCGATGTCGGCGTGGATCGGGCGCTTCCCGGACTACGCGCCCGTGTTCGTGGACGACACGACGGTCCTGCTCGCGAGCGCGACGGCGCAGCCCGAGCTTGTGGCGAAGTACCGGCTCACCGCGATCGACCCGTACACGCTGCGCGTCCCGCCCGGCGGCGATCGCGCGCAGTCGCTCGCGAGCGCCGCCGCGGAGCTCGCGCGGCTGAACGCGATCTACCCGGGCGCGGGGCGCACGCGCATCTTCGAGGGCGCGCTCGCGCTCGAGCGCGGCGACGCCGACGCCGCGCTGCGCATCGCCGACGAGGGGATCGCGCGCTTCCCCGCGCGTCCCGAGGCGTACCGGCTGCGCGCGGACACGCTGGTCACGCGCGGAAAGTTCGCGGAGGCCGCGGCGAGCTACGAGGCTGCGCTGGCGCGGCTCGACCCCGAGACCTCGAACGACCAGGTCTACTACCTCGAGGGGCGGCTTTGGGGCTGCTATTCGCAGGTCGGACGACACGAAGATGCGTACCGCGCGCTGCAGCGCGCGGTCGGGAACCTGTACAGCGCGGCGGCCGGCTACGAGGAACTCGCGTCGCTGGCGAGCTCGGCGCTCGCCGCCGGCCACCCTGGCGAAGCGAAGACCCTGATCGAGTTCGCGCTCGCCAAGACGCCTGCGTCGGAAGCCGAGCTGCGGCGCAAGCTCGAGTCGCAGCTCAAGAGTCTGTCGGCGACTCGCTGAGCACACGCTTCGCGATCCGGATGGCCGCGTTCGCGGCCGGCACTCCGGCGTACACCGCGCTGTGCAGCAGGAGCTCGGAGAGCGCTTCCGGCTCGACGCCCGTGTTGCGGCTCGCGCGGATGTGCAGCTCGAGCTCCTCGTCGCGCCCGAGCGCGACCAGGAGCGCGATCGTCGCCAGGCTGCGCGTGCGCGGATCTAGGCCGGGCCGCGCCCAGACGCTGCCCCAGGCGGAGCGCGTGATGAACTCCTGGAAGTCGCGGTCGAAGTCGGTCGCGTTCGCGAGCGCGCGCGCGACGTGCGCGCCGCCGAGCACGCGCTGGCGCACGGACAGCCCGCGCTCGTAGAGCTCGGCCAGGGTCGCGGCGGGCGCCGGCGCGAGGAACTCGGCGACGAGCGCGCCGACCTCGTTCGCGCATTCGAACGGCGGCAGGTGCGCTGCGCCGGGGATCACGGCGAGCCGCGCGCCGCGGATCGCCGCGGCGAGCGCGCGCACGTCGGCGAGCGGGGCGGCCTGATCTCGTTCGCCCGCGATGACCAGGGTGGGTGCGACGACCGACGCGGTGAGCGCGCCGAGATCCGCGTCGCGCACCGCGGCGCAGCCGGCGGCGTAGCCCTCCGGGCTCGTGGCCAGCAGCATCGCGCGCAGACCGGCGACCTCGGCCGGCGCGCGCGCGGCGAACTCGGGCGACGTCCAGCGGGCGAGCACAGCCTCGGCGATCGCGGCCAGACCCTCGCGCGCGACCGCGTCGATGCGCCAATTCCAGAGCTCGGCCGAGCCGAGCCGCGCGGCGGTGCCGGACAGCACGAGCCGGTCGACCCTCGTCGGTGTCGCGGCCGCGAGCGCCAGTGCGATCTGTCCGCCGAGCGACGCGCCGAACACGTGTGCGCGCGGCAGCTCGAGCCGGTCGAGCAGCGCGGCCGCGCCGTGCGCGAGCTCGGCGACCCCGAGCGCGCCGCCCGCCGCGGGCGGCGACGAGAGCCCGTGCCCCGGCAGGTCGTAGCGGACGACCCGGTGCGCGCGCTCGAGCGCGGGCCGGATCGGATCGAACAGGTGCGCGCTCGCGCCGAGCGAGTGGATCAACAGAAGCGGCGGCGCGCCGGCGGGACCGGTCACTTCGAAGTGGACGTTCTGTGGGCCGAGCGCGGCGAAGGACATGGAGTTGGACCGCACGATACCGCGACCGGCAGTAGAATGGGCCGCCGTGTCCTTCCGCAGCGACGACCGCGAGATCCACCCGCCGCACCGGCACCCCGCGTACCGCTCGACACAGCTCCGCGCGCCCCAGCTGCCGCCGATTCGCTGGCCGCAGCAGCTCTCCGAGACGACCGGCCCGAGCTTCGCGGCGCTGCGCCTGGCGGCGCACGAGGCGGACCTCACGCGCCAGGGCGCGGCCGCGCCGCTCGGCGAGCGCATCGTCGTCGCGGGTCAGGTGCGCGACGAGGACGGCCAGCCGCTCGCCGGTCAGCTGGTCGAGATCTGGCAGGCCAACGCCGCCGGCCGCTACGCGCACCCCAGCGACCAGCACGACGCGCCGCTCGATCCGAACTTCAGCGGGGCAGGGCGCGTACTCACCGATGCCGACGGGCGCTACCGCTTCGTGACGATCAAGCCCGGCGCCTATCCCTGGCAGAACCACGCCAACGCGTGGCGGCCTGCGCACGTGCACTTCTCGCTGTTCGGCCCCGCGTTCGCGACCCGGCTCGTGACGCAGATGTACTTCCCCGGCGACCCGCTGCTCCCGCTCGATCCGATCTTCGGCGCGGTGCCCGAGCGCGCGCGCGAGCGGCTCGTGGCCGCGTTCGACCTGGCCGAGACGCGGCCCGACTGGGCGCTCGGCTACCGCTTCGACGTGGTGCTGCGCGGGCGCGAGGCCACGCCGCGGGTCGCGCCGTGACCTCGCGCGTGACTCCCGCGCAGACGATCGGCCCGTTCTTCCACGGCGCGCTGTGTCGCGCCGGGGACGAGCGACTGGTCGAGCCGGCGAGTCCCGGCGCGCTCGAGCTCACGGGGCGGGTCGTGGACGGCGCGGGCGCGCCCGTGACGGACGCGCTGGTCGAGCTGTGGGCGAGCGACGGGAAGAGGAGCGCCTTCGGGCGCGCGCCGACCGACGCTGCCGGCGAGTTCCGCTTCTCTGTGAGCAAGCCCGCGGCGATTCCCGGCCCGGGCGAGAGCGTGCAGGCGCCGCACCTGTGCGTGTCGCTCTTCGCGCGCGGGCTCCTGCACCGTCTGGTGACGCGCATCTATTTCCCGGACGAGACCGCGGCCAACGCGCGCGACCCGCTGCTGGCGTCGATCCCCGAGCCGGCGCGCCGCGCGCTGCTCGTCGCGCGGGCCGCCGGCCCGCGCACGCTTCGGTTCGAGATCGCGCTGCAGGGACCCGCCGAGACCCCGTTCCTCGATGTCTGAGCTCTTCGCGCCGCTGTTCGCGACGCCGGCGCTCCGCGAGTGCTTCTCCGATCGGGCCTGGCTGCAGGCGCTGCTCGACTTCGAGTCCGCGCTCGCGCGCGTGCAGGCGCGTGCCGGGCGGATCCCCGCATCGGCCGCCGACGCCATCGCCGCCGCCTGCCGGGCCGAGCGCTTCGATCCGCGCGCGCTCGGCGAAGCCGCGCGAGCCGCGGGGAACCCGCTGGTCCCGCTGGTGCGCGCGCTCGGCGCGGCGCTCCCGCGCGAGGCGGCGGGCTTCGTGCACTTCGGCGCCACAAGCCAGGACGCGCTCGACACGGCGCTCATGCTGCTCGCGCGCCGCGGCCTCGAGCTCGTGCGCGCCGAGCTCGCGGGCGCAGCGGACGCCTGCGCCGCGCTCGCCTCCGCCCATCGCGCCACTCCGCTCGCCGCGCGCACCTTGCTGCAGCAGGCGCTGCCCCTCGCCTTCGGCGCGAAGGCGGCGGGCTGGCTCGCGGCGCTGCTCGACGCGGACGCGCGCCTGGCGGACCTCCAGGCGAGCGGGCTGGCGGTTCAGCTCGGCGGAGCGGCGGGAACGCTCGCGGCGCTCGAGCCGGGCGGGCTCGCGCTCGCCGCCGCGCTGGCGCGCGAGCTCGGGCTCCGCGAGCCGCTCGTGCCGTGGCACTCCGCGCGCGGGCGGGTCGTCGAGCTCGCCTGCGCGCTCGGCGTCGCAACCGGGGTGTTCGGCAAGGTCGCGCTCGACGTGGCGCTGCTCGCGCAGAGCGAAGTCGCTGAAGTGCACGAGGCGAGCGCCGCCGGGCGCGGCGGCTCGTCGACCCTGCCGCAGAAGCGCAATCCCGTCGGCGCCGCCGGCGCGCTCGCCTGCGCCAAGCGCGCGCCCGGCTTGGTCGCGGCGTTGCTCGCCGCGCTGCCGCAGGAGCACGAGCGCGGGCTCGGGGGCTGGCAGCTGGAGTGGGAGACCGTGCCCGAGCTGTTCCGGCTGACGGGCGCGGCTGCCGCGCACGTCGGCGGGGCGCTGCGCGGACTCGAGGTCGATCCGGCGAGGATGCGCGCGAACCTGGACGCTGGCGGCGGCGCGCTGGTCGCCGAACGGATCGCGCTCGCGCTGGCGCCGGCGCTCGGCCGGGCCGACGCGCAGGAGCGGGTCGAGGCGGCCTGCCGCCGCGCACTCGCGCCCGGCGCGAAGCTTCTGGACGAGCTCGCCGCGGATTCCGCGATCGCAGCCCGGCTTCCGCGCGCCGAGCTCGAGGCGCTCCTGGACCCGGCCGACTACCTGGGCGCATCCGGCGAGCTGGTCGAGCGCGCGCTCGCCCGCCACCGCGCGCTGCGACGCTAGCGCCAGCTCACCACGTACACGCAGCGGTCGGCGCCCGAGCTCTTGCAGGTCGGGTGCTCGTACTTCGGCGCAGCCGCGCCGGTCAACCGGTGCAGCTCGGTGAAGTACCCGCCGACCACGCGGCAGTACTTCGTCGAGGCGTGGTCCCAGCCGGTCAGCTCGTACGTCACCGAGTTCGGGGTCTGCTGGGTCAGCGCGAAGTCGCCGGTGTCGTGCTGCGCCCGCCAGAGGATGCGGGCGCGCATCTGCGGGTCGCGCTTGAGGTGATCGGCGTAGAGGCCCTCGATGTGCTCGCGGCAGGTCGTGGCGCCCATCATCTCGAACACCTGGTTCTGGTTGGGCAGGAGCGCCGCGCCGGCCACGATCAGCTCGTACAGGTGCTCCTCCGGGTACCAGGAGGCCACCACGATGCGCTCGGAGAGGTAGTGGTGGAGCGCCACGGGCAGGAGCCGGCGCGCGGCCTCGAGCTGGCTGCGCAGCAGCTTCACGGCGCTCAGCACCACGGTGCCCTTGGTCTTGCCCATCGAGGGACCGATCGGTCGCCGCGCGGCCCCGCTTGATGCGGATGTCGCGATATCATCGGCAGTGATGGCGCGCACGTGCGTCGGGATCGTCGGTGCCGGGCCGGCGGGTCTGGTGCTCGCGCACCTGCTCGCCGACCGGGGCGTCGAGTGCGTGGTGCTCGAGCAGAAGAGCCGCGCCTACGTCGAGAAGCGGGTGCGCGCCGGGCTGCTCGAGCACCGCACCGTCGCGCTGCTCGAGGAGCGCGGCCTGGCCGAGCGCCTGCGCGCGCAGGGCCAGATCCACCGCGGGGTCGAGCTGCGCTTCGCCGGTCGCCGCCACCGCATTCCGTACGCGGAGCTCTACGGCGGGCGACACATGGTCGTGTACGCGCAGCAGGAGCTGGTCGCGGATCTGATCCGGCTCTGGCTCGGGCGCGGAGGCGAGCTCGTATTCGAGGCCGAGGACGTGAGCCTGCACGGGATCGACGGCGAGCGGCCCGAGCTCCGCTACCGGGTCGCGGGCCGCGACGA
Organism: uncultured delta proteobacterium; assembly: GCA_963707945.1. Lineage (GTDB taxonomy): Bacteria > Myxococcota_A > UBA9160 > SZUA-336 > SZUA-336 > VGRW01. Next base: position 994,873 of record CAVPRM010000002.1, on the reverse strand, counting down.
GCGGCTCGAGTGCGAGTTCATCGCCGGCTGCGACGGCTTCCACGGCGTCTCGCGCGGCGCGATTCCCCACGCGGTTCTGCGCGTGCACGACCACCGGCTGCCGTTCGCGTGGGTCGGCGTGCTGGCGGCGGTCGCGCCGTCGACCGAGGAGATCATCTACGCCCACCACGCGCGCGGCTTCGCCGGCCACATGCTGCGCTCTGCGGCGGTGAGCCGCTTCTACCTGCAGACGGCGCCCGACGACCCGATCGAGAGCTGGCCCGACGCGCGCATCTGGGAGGAGCTCGCGCGCAGGCTCGCGAGCAACGACGGCTGGAAGCTGCGCGAGGGGCCCGTGCTCGAGAAGAACGTCACCGACATGCGCAGCTTCGCGGTCGAGCCCATGCAGTTCGGCCGGCTCTTCCTGGCCGGCGACGCCGCGCACATCGTTCCGCCGACGGGCGCGAAGGGCCTGAACCTGGCGGTGGCCGACGCGCGCGTGCTCGCGGAGGCGCTCGTCGCGCGCGTCCAGCGCGGCGACTCGAGCGCGCTCGACGCCTACTCCGACACGTGTCTGCGCCGCGTCTGGCGGGTGCAGGAGTTCTCGAGCTGGATGACCTGGCTCATCCACCGCCTGCCCGACGATCTGCCCGACCTCGCGCTGCGCACCCGGCTGCAGCAGGCGCAGCTCGAGTACCTGTTCGCGTCCCCCGCCGCGGCCGCGAGCTTCGCCGAGAACTACGTCGGGATCGAGGGCTTCTAGGCCGCGTGGCGGCTGAGCAGCAGCTGGCCGACCTCGAGCGCGCGCTGCCACTCGGGCAGGCGCTGGGCGACGGCAATCGGCAGCGGCTCTTCCGGCTGCTTCGGCAACGCGCGCAGCTCGAGCTCCCACCAGCCCACGTCGTGCCATGCTCCGAGCTTCTGTCCCACCGACCGGTAGACACCGACCGGTGTGAAGCCGAACGCCTCGTGCAGCGCCACGCTCCCCGCGTTCGGCAGGGTGATGCCCGCATAGGCCCGGCAGTAGCCCTGCAGCCGGAGCAGTGCGAGCAGCGACGTGTACAGCGCGCGGCCGACCCCGGTGCGGCGCATGCGCTCGTGGATGTACACGGTCACGTCCACCGACCAGCGGTACGCGCCGCGCTCGCGGTGACGGCCGGCGTACACGTAGCCGCCGATCTCGCCGCCGTCCTCGTACACCAGATAGGGCAGTCGCTCCAAAGTGAAATCGATCCGCCGAGCCATTTCCCAGACGCTCGGCGGATCGATTTCAAAGGAGATTGCGGTATCGCGGACGATGGGAGCGTAGATCGCTTGGACGCCTGCCGCGTCGGCCGGCGTGGCGAGCCGCACCCCCGAGAGCACTACAAGGCCTCCTCGCCGCGTTCGCCGGTGCGGATGCGGATCGCGTCGAGGACCGGCGAGACGAAGATCTTGCCGTCACCGATGCGTCCCGTATTGGCCGCCTTGCGAATCGCCTCGACCACCGTCTCGGCGCGCGCGTCCGCGACCACCACCTCGATCTCGATCTTCGGCAACATGTCGACCACGTACTCCGCGCCCCGGTAGAGCTCGGTGTGGCCCTTCTGTCGTCCGAAACCTCTCACCTCTGCCACGGTCATGCCTTCGACACCCACCGCGGTCAGCGCATCGCGGACCTCGTCGAGCTTGAAGGGCTTGATCACTGCCTTGATCATCTTCATGGCTGGATTCTCCCTCTAATGCCCGACTAGCGGTGGGCCGTTGCCAGCGACGTCGCAGCTTCGGAGCCGTGGCTGCCGTGGCTGCCGGCCATGCTCGAGCCGCTGCTGAACGAGTAGGCGCTCTCGCTGTGCGCCGCCACGTCGAGGCCTTCGAACTCCTCCTCGTCGGAGACGCGCAGGGAGCCGAACACGAGCTTCAGTGCGAACAGGATCGCGAACGACATCGCCGGAGCGAACACCGCCGTGAAGCCGATGCCCTTCAGCTGGATCATCACCTGCTGCATGTTGCTCGTGATCGCTCCTTCGGCCGGAGCGCCGTAGGTCACGCAGAAGAGACCCGAAGCCAGAGCGCCCCAGGCGCCGCCGATCCCGTGCACGCCGAACGCGTCGAGCGAGTCGTCGTAGCCGCCGAGCGGCTTCAGGAAGCTGCACGCCGCGTAGCAGACCACCGAGACGCCGGCGCCCACGGCCATGGAGCCCAGCGGCGACACGTTGCCGCAGGCGGGCGTGATCGCGACCAAGCCCGCGACCGCCGCGGTCGCCGCGCCGAGGGCCGTCGGCTTGCCGTTGCGCACCCACTCGATCGCCACCCAGGTCATCACCGCGGTGGAGGTCGCGGTGCTGGTGTTCAGGAAGGCCAGCGCCGCGAGCGGGCTCGCCGAGAGCGCGCTGCCGGCGTTGAACCCGAACCAGCCGACCCAGAGCAGGCCCGCGCCGATCAGACAGAGCGGGAGGCTGTGCGGCGGCATCGGGTCCTTACCGAAGCCGCGCCGCTTGCCGACCATGAGCGCCGCGACGAGCGCCGAGGTGCCGCTCGACATGTGCACGACCAGGCCGCCCGCGAAGTCGATCGCGCCGGCCTTGAAGATCCAGCCGCCGCCCCAGACCATGAACGCGAGCGGGCAGTACACCAGCACCAGCCACAGGCTGATGAAGATGAGGAAGGCCGAGAACTTCATGCGCTCGGCCACCGCGCCCAGGATCAGCGCCGGGGTGATGATCGCGAACATCGCCTGGAACATGATGAAGATGTACTCGGGGATCTGACGCGGCGGGCTCGCGAAGTTCGCCGTCATCGAGTCCATCGTCACGCCGGCGAGACCCGCCTTCGCGAAGTCGCCGACGAACGAGCCGCCGCCGTTCGAGAAGGCCAGGCTGTAGCCGAACAGGATCCAGATCATCCCGACGGCGCCGGCGGCGACGAAGCACTGCATGAAGATGTTGAGCACGTTCTTCGAGCGGACCAAGCCGCCGTAGAAGAGCGCCAGACCGGGCAACGTCATCAGGAGGACGAGCGCGGTCGAAGTGAGCATCCAGGCGGTGTCGCCCGTGTCGATCGCCTTGGGTGCGTCCTCGGCCCAAGCCGATGCCGACGCCAGAAGGGGAAGTGCGAAGCCGAGCGCCGCGGCAACTCCGCGGCGGATCCGGCTGGTCTCAAGAAGTTCACGCATGGTGCTGGCCTCCCTCCGTGTGTGGGAACACGTCTCGAACGGCCTTGAGCAAGGAAGGTGCCAGGCGAGGCCCGAGCGCAAGACGCGCGCTCCGAGGCGCTCATGGCGCGAAAGTGCCCAGCGAGCGGGCAGCCTGCACGGGTCCTGAGCAGCGCGGCTAGCGGTAGCCCTCGTTGACCGGGCGGCGGGGCAGGCGCCACCAAACGGCGTCGCAGAGCTTCGCGAGGTCCGGGGCGAGCTCGAGCTCGGCGCCGGCCAGGGTCGCGTCGAGCTGGTCGGGGCGGCTCGCCCCGATGATCGCCGAGGTGATCCCGGGCTGGGCGAGCACCCAGGCCACGGCCACGGACGCGAGCCCGAGACCGCGCGCCTCGGCCTCCTTGGCCAGCTCCTCGACCGCCGCGAGCTGCAGCTCGTCCCAGTAGCGGGCCTGATACATCTCGCCCGCGCCGCGGATGGTGAAGCGGGTGCCCGCGCGCGGCACCTCGCCTACCCGGTACTTGCCGGAGAGGAACCCGCCGGCGATGGGGTTGTACGGGATCACGCCGATCGACTGCTGGCGCGCGTAGGGCAGGAGCTCCGTCTCGATCTCTCGGTACAGCATGTTGTAGCGCGGCTGCAGGGTCTCGTAGCGCGCGGTGCCCAGCTCGCGCGCGACTCGCTCCGCCTCGGCCAGCCGGTAGAGCGGATAGTTCGAGCAGCCCACGTAGCGGACCTTCCCCGCGCGCACCAAGTCGTCGAGCGCGCGCAGCGTCTCGTCGATCGGCGTGAACGGGTCGAAGAAGTGGGTCTGGTAGAGATCGATCACGTCGGTCTGCAGACGGCGCAGGCTCGCTTCGACCGCGCGCTGGATGTGGAAGCGCGAGAGCCCGACGTCGTTGGTGCCTTCGCCGACCTTGCCGCGGCACTTGGTCGCCAGGAAGATGCGCGGGCGCACGCCGCGCTCCTTCATCCAGCGGCCGATGATCTCCTCCGTGCGGCCCGCGGTCGCGGTGCCGCCGCCGAGCGGGTACACGTCGGCCGTGTCGAAGAAGTCGACCCCCGCCGCGAAGGCCCGGTCGAGGATCGCGAACGAGGTCGGCTCGTCGGCCTGGACCCCGAAGGTCATGGTGCCCAGGCACAGGCTCGGCACGCGAATTCCGGTCCGTCCCAGCGGTCGTCTGTCCACGAGAGCCTCCCTCGCTAGAATCGTGTCATGCCGGTGGTTCCCGAGTGGGAAGAGGTGGAGCGGGAGCTCCTGCAGGACTGCCGCGTGTTCACGGTCAGCCGCAGCACCGCGCGCTCGCCGCACACCGGCCAGGCGCACCCATTCTACCGGATCGATTCCGCGGACTGGGTGAACGTCGTCGCCGTGACCCCCGACGCCGAGCTCGTGATGGTGCGCCAGTACCGCCACGGCGAGGGCCGGGTCACGCTCGAGGTCCCGGGCGGGCTGGTCGACCCCGGCGAGACGGGCGGACAGGCCGCGGCGCGCGAGCTCTTGGAAGAGACGGGCTACCGCGCGCGCAGCCTGGTGCAGGTGGGGACCGTCAACCCGAACCCGGCGCTGTTCGGGAACCGCACCGAGACCTGGGCTGCGCTCGGCGCCGAGCGGGTGGCGGAGATCCAGAACGGCCACACCGAGGAGACGGTGGTCGAGCTCCTGCCGCGCGCGGAGCTCCCCGAGGCGCTGCGCGCGGGGCGGATCAGCTCGGCGCTGGTGGTCGCGGCGCTCTACTGGTTCGAGCTCTACGAGCGGGGGAGCGCGCGGTGAGGGCGCGCATGCCGCTCGGCGAGTTCGTGGTCGCCTACCTGCGGCGCCTGGGCGTGACGCACATCTTCGGCCTCCCGGGCGATCTCGTGCTCGGCCTGTTCCAGAGCCTCGCGCGCGACAGCGGGATCGAGATGGTGACCTTCTCGCACGAGCCCGCGGTCGGTTTCGCGGCCGACGGCTACGCGCGCGCGACCCGCCGGCTCGGCGTGATCTGCGTGACCTACGGCGCCGGCGGGCACAACATCGTGAACCCGATCGCGGCGGCATACGCCGAGCGCGTGCCGCTGCTCGTGATCTCCGGCGGGCCCGGCGCCGAAGAGGCGCGGCGCTCGAACATCCACCACATGGTGAAGTCGATCGACTCGCAGCAGCGCGTCCTGTCCGAGGTCACCTGCGACGCGCGCATCCTGCGCCACCCCGAGCGCGCCGCCGAGGAGATCCACGAGCTCCTCTGCAACGTCATGCGCGAGCTGCGCCCGGGCTACCTCGAGATCCACCGCGACCAGGTCGAGCTCGAGATCCCCGTGCCCGAGTGGATCCGCGAGTGGAACGGCGCGATCCCGCGCCCGAGCTCGGACCCGCGCCGGCTCGCCGAAGCGCTGCGCGACGTGATCGAGCGCCTGCGCCGCGCGGAGCGCCCGATGCTGATTGCCGGCGTCGACCTGCACCGGGTCGGTGCGCACGGCGACTTCCTGCGCCTGGCCGAGAAGCTCGAGTGCGCGGTCGCGACGACCATGCTCGCGAAAGGCGTGTTCCCGATGGACCACCCGCTGCACCTCGGCATCCAGATCGGCCGGTTCGGCGCGCCGGCGATCCAGAGACGGGTCGCCGACGCGGATCTGGTGATCGAGCTCGGCACGCAGCACACCGACATCAACCTGGGCCGCGCGCCCGAGATCGCGCCCGCCGAGCGCACGGTATGGGCCGAGCCCGAGCGGGTGTCGATCTCGTTCCACCAGTACCAGGGCGTGATGCTGCACGAGTTCGTGCGCGGGCTGGCCGACGCCGTGCTCCCGTGCTTCCGCGAGAAGGTCGAGTACGCCGACAACCTGGTGCGCACGCCCTACGAGGCGAACGCGGACGCGCTGCTCTCGACGAACGACCTCCTGGTCGAGGTCAACGAGTTCCTCGCGCGCCACCCGGGTCTCTACGTCGTCGCCGAGTCCGGCGACCTGCTGTTCGGCGGCATGGAGCTGCGCCTGCGCGGCGGCCAGTACATGGCGCAGGGCTACTACGCGTCGATGGGCTTCGGCGTGCCGGCGGCGCTGGGCGCGCAGATCGGCACCGGCCAGCGCCCGCTCATCCTGTGCGGCGACGGCGCGTTCCAGATGACGGGCTGCGAGATCTCGCACGCGCCGCGGCACGGGCTGAATCCGATCTGCATCGTCGTGAACAACGCGGGCTGGGGAATCTTCCGGCCGGTGGTCGAGCGCCAGGACCTGCTCGATATCCCGCCCTGGCCGTATGCAGAGCTGGGTCGGGCGTTCGGCGGCGACGGCTTCCGCGCCACCACCCGCGCCGAGCTGCGGCGCGCTCTCGCAGCCGCCTTCGCGTCAAAGCACTTCTCGATCGTCGAGGCGATCACTCCGTCGGACGACCTGTCCCCGATCTCGCGCAGATACATCACGTCCGGGGCGCGCCGCTAGCCGGACTCACCCGACGCGGCGGCGCCCCTCCATCGTGAGCTCCCAGCCGACGCCGCGCTCGCGCAGCTCCGCGGTGTAGATCGAGTCGCGGCGCAGCCGGCGCGAGACGATCGTCGCGAGCGCGGTCGCGAGCATGAGCGGGAGCACGACCGCGTAGTCGCCCGACAGCTCGAAGGCCATCACCGCCGCCATCAGCGGCGCGTGCGTGGTGGCTGCGGTCGCCGCCGCCATGCCGACCAGCGCATAGCCCGCCGGCGGGCCGATCGGCAAGCCGGCGCCCGCGAGCGCGCTCGCGTAGAGGAAGCCGGTTGCGCCGCCCACCAGGAGCGTCGGCGTGAACACGCCGCCCGGGCTGCCCGACGACACCGACGCGGTGGTGGCCAGCACCTTCCCGACCAGGAGCCAGCCCACGAAGCCGAGCGCGAGCCGCGCGTCGAGGAGCGCGTTCAGCGGCTCGTAGCCGTTGCCGGCGACCTCGGGCACGAAGGCGATCACGGCGCCCGCGAGCGCGCCGCCCAGCGCCGGCCGCCAGGGCAGCCCGAGGCGCGACTCCTCGAACCAGCGCTCGCCGAGCGAGAGCACGCGCATGAACGCCTGCGCAGCGAGCGCCGCCACGATGCCGAGCCCCGCGAACGCGAAGAGCTCCCCCTGCACGTGGATGCCGAACGCGCGCTGGCCGTAGATCGGGCCCTCGCCCACGACCATCCGCGTGAGCGCCGTCGCGATCACCGTCGCGACCACCGCGGGCAGGATCGCGTCGAGAACGACCACGCCGGTGACGACCTCGAGCACGAACAGCACCGCGGCGAAGGGCGTGTTGTAGGCGGCCGAGAAGCCGGCGGCGGTGCCCGCCGCGATCAGGAGCCGCGCTTGCTCCGGGGTCATGCGCAGCCGCGCGCCGACCCACTCGCCCGCGGCGCCGCCGAACTGGATCAGCGGGCCCTCGCGGCCAAGCGAGCCCCCCGCGGCGATCGCGAACCAGGCCGCCGCCGACTTCAGCAGGGTCACCCGCATCGACAGGTGCACGCCCCCGAGCACGACCGCTTCCATCACGTTGCCGACCCCGCCTCCGCCGCGCGCGCGCGCGACGAGCAGGCCCAGCGCGCCCGCGACGAGACCTCCGAGCGCGGGGAAGGCGACCCGCGCCCAGACCGGCGCGGCGCGCATCGCGGTCACCACGTCCGAGGCGCCCGCAGCCTCTTGCATCGCGAATGCGAGCGCGACCCGGAAGCCGACCGCGAATGCGGCGGCCAGCACGGCGACCAAGACCACCGCGAGGCCGAAGCGCGAGCGCGTCACCCACCCAGGCGAGCCGGAAGCCACGCGCGCACTCTATCATCGCCACCGAGGGGGGAGGCCGGATGGCGCTCTGGATCCTGGTCGCGCTCGCGCTCGTCGGCTGCAGCCACGCGCCGCCGCTGCGGGTCGGCACGAGCGGCGACTACGCGCCGTTCTCGAAGGACGGCGCCGGCTTCGACGTGGACGTGGCCCGTCTGTTCGCCGCCGAGCAGGGCCGGGAGCTCGAGCTCGTCCCGTTCAAGTGGCCCGAGCTCGCGCAGTCGCTCGAGCGCGGGGACTTCGACGTCGCGATGAGCGGAGTGACCTGGCGCCCCGATCGCGACGTGCACGGCTGGATGTCGCTGGCGGTCGGGCAGGGCGGACCCTGCTGGATCGGCGTGGCCGAGCCGGCGCGGGTCGGCGTGAACCGCGGCGGCGTGCTCGAGGTCTTCGCGCGCGCGCGCTTCCCGAAGGCCGAGATCGTGACGACCGACGACAACGGCGCGCTGCCGGAGCTGCTCGCCTCCGGGAAGGTCGAGGCGATCGTCACCGACAGCTTCGAGATCGCCCACTTCCGGAAGCCCGGCGACACCTCGCTGTGTGTGGCGCAGAGCTTCCGCAAGGTCTACTGGGTCGCGCCGGCCCGGGCCGAGCTCGGCCCGCCGCTCGACGCGTTCCTGCGCGCGCGCGAGCCCGAGCTGCGCGGCCTGCGCGAGAAGTGGTTCGGCGCGCCGCAGCCGCGCGACCCGACCGACGAGCTCTGCGATCTGGTCGCGCGGCGGCTCGAGCTGATGGACGCGGTGGGCGCGTGGAAGCGCGCGCACGGCACGCCGATCGAGGATCTCGCTCAGGAAACGCGCGTGCTGGATGCAGTCGGGGCGCAGGCGCGCGCGCTCGGGCTCGACCCGGCGAGCGTGCGCGCGCTCTTCCAGCTCGAGATCGAGCTGGCCAAGCGCATCCAGCGCGAGGGGCGTCCGATCCCGCGCGCGCTCGACCTCGACACCGAACTGCGTCCCGCGCTCGCGCGGCTCTCGGATCGCCAGCTCGAGGCGCTCGCGCGCACGGCGCCGATCCCGGACGGCGCCTTCGATTCCGAAGCGTTGGCCCCGCTGGCTGCCGTCCTCACCCCGCCCGAGGTCTCCGCGCTGCGCGCCGCCCTGCTCGGGGTCCGGCGCGCCAACTAGCCGTTGCCGAACGCCGCGCGCGGGACCACAATCGAGCTTGCCGGGGGCGAGGAGGAGGCCGACATGGGCCTGATCGCAGAGCTCCTGCACAAGCGCACGCCCGTGGTGCACATCGTCAGCCCGCAACAGCCGGTCATCGACGCGGTCGCGCTGATGGCGGCGCGCCGGGTCGGGGCCGTGCCGGTGGTCGAGGGCGGGCGCCTGGTCGGCATCTTCAGCGAGCGCGACCTGCTGCGCCGCGTGGTCGCCGTGGGCCGCTCCGCAGAGAAGACGCAGATCGGCGAGGTCATGACCCCCGAGCCGGTGACGGCCGGGCCCGGCGACGAGCGCGTCTTCGCGATGCTCAAGATGGAGCAGATCGGCTGCCGTCACCTGCCGATCGTTCAGCACGGCGCGCTGGTGGACATGCTCTCGATCCGCGACCTCCTGTTCCGCGAGCTCGAGGAGCGCTCCGAGGCCGTGGAGTCGCTGCGCCGCTACATCGGCGGCAGCTACTAGACCCCGGCGCGAACCGCTATCGTCCATCGTTCGATGCGGCTCGCGCTGGCGCAGATCAACACCACGATCGGGGACTTCGCGGGGAACCTCCGCGCGATCCGCGCGGCGGTCGCGCGCGCGGTGGCCGAGCGCGCCGAGATCGTGATCCTGCCCGAGCTCGCGGTCTGCGGCTATCCGCCCGGCGACCTGCTCGAGCGCCCATCCTTCTTGCGCGACCAGACGCGCGCGCTCGAGGAGCTGGCCGCGGAGTCGCGCCGGATCGCGATCCTGACCGGCGCGGTCCTGCCCGCCCCGCAGGGCGCGCCCAAGCGGCTCGCCAACGCGGCGGTGCTCTTCGACAAGGGCGAGATCGCCCACGTGCAGACCAAGACCCTGCTCCCGACCTACGACGTCTTCGACGAGTCGCGCTACTTCCAGCCCGCGAGCGAGCGGCGCGTCTTCGAGTTCCGCGGCCGGCGGGTCGGCATCGCGATCTGCGAGGACGTGTGGAGCGGCAAGTTCTGGGGCGCGCGCCGGCCGTACCCGGTCGACCCGGTCGAGGAGCTCGCGAGCAAGGGCGCCGAGGTGATCTGGACCATCTCGGCCTCGCCCTGGAACCAGGCCAAGATGGCGCTGCGCGAGGCGATGCTGCGCGACGCCGCGCGCCAGCACCGCCTGCCGCTCGTGTTCGTGAACCTGGTCGGCGGCAACGACGAGCTGATCTTCGACGGCACGAGCTTCGTCGTCGATCGCGAGGCGCGCGTGGTCGCGCGGCTCGCGCGCTTCGCCGAGGACTTCGCGGTGATCGACCCGTTCGCGGCCGGCCGACCGGAGGCGCCGCCGCTCGAGGCGGATCCGGAGCTGCTCGAGCGCGCGCTCGTGCTGGGCATCCGCGACTACCTCGGCAAGCTCGGCCTGCGCCGCACGGTGATCGGGCTCTCGGGCGGGATCGACTCCGCGGTCACCGCGCATCTCGCGGCGCGCGCGCTGGGTCCCGAGAACGTGGCCGGCGTGCTGATGCCGGGGCCGTTCTCGTCGGAGCACTCGATCACCGACGCGGAGGCGCTCGCGCGCAACCTCGGCATCGAGGCGCGCACCGTGCGCATCGACTCGATCTACAAGGACTACCTCGAGCAGTTCCGCAGCCTGTTCGGCCCCAAGGAGAGCTACGGGCTCACCCAGGAGAACGTGCAGGCGCGCATCCGCGGGGCGCTCTTGATGGCGGTGTCGAACGCAGAGGACCGGATCGTGCTGGCGACCGGCAACAAGAGCGAGCTCAGCATGGGCTACACCACCCTGTACGGCGATCTCGTCGGCGGGCTCGCGGTGCTGGGCGACGTGCTGAAGCGCGACGTCTACGCGCTCGCGCGCCACGCCAACCGCGACGGCGAGCGCATCCCGCGCGGCTCGATCGAGAAGCCGCCGTCGGCCGAGCTCGCGCCCGGCCAGAAGGACAGCGACAGCCTGCCGGCGTATCCGGTGCTCGACGAGGTGCTGCACCAGGCGATCGAGCTCGGCCTGCCCGCCGACGAGATCGAGCCGCCCGCGGGGGCGACCCGCGAGACGGTCGCGTGGATCCTGCGCCAGATCGACCGCAACGAGTACAAGCGCCGCCAGGCACCGGTCGTGCTGCGCGTCTCGCAGAAGGCCTACGGCTCGGGCCGGCGCATTCCCATCGTTCATCGCAGCGGCTGGGGCGTTTGAGCCGGATGGCGCGGCGCGCGCTCGCCGCGGCGCTGCTCGTCGTCGCGTGTGGCTGCGCGTGGCTGCGGCCGCGCCAGGACGCGAGCAACCTGCCCGATTGGAAACACCAGGCGGAGACGCTGCGCGAGCTCTCGTTCACGGAGGACGTCAGCGCGCGCTGGATCACGCGCGCCGAGCTGCCCGCCATATTGCGCGCGGACGCGGGGGAGCTGCTCGACCCGGTCGTCAACGCGCGCGCGCGCGACGGCTACGCGGCGATCGGCCTGCTGCCGCCCGACATCGACCTCACCGACGAGCTGGTCGACCTGACGGCGCGCGAGGCCGCGGGCATCTACAGCCCGCGCACGCGCACGCTCTACGTCGTCGACCCCGAGAGCGACCCGGACACGCCAGCGATGCTCTCTCTGGTCGTCGTGCACGAGCTGGTGCACGCGCTGCAGCACCAGCACTTCCCCGAGCCGATGCAGCGCATGACCCGGCTGCGCGCTCACGACGACGTCACCACCGCGCTTTCTGCGCTGCTCGAGGGCGACGCGTCGCTCACCATGTTCGCCGTGCTCTCGCCGGCCGCGCGCTCGCTGGAGGTCGCGGAGAAGGCGCGGCCGCTGCTCTACTCGGAGACGTCCAAGCCCGGCACCGAGCTCGCGCTCGCGCCGCGCTTCCTCGCCATCTCGATGGTCTTCCCGTACGCTGACGGGACCGTGCTGGCCGCCCGCAACTTCGAGTCGGGCGGCAACGCGGGCCTGGACGCGGCGCTGCGCGATCCGCCGCTCTCGACCCTGCGCGTGCTCTACCCCGAGCAGCATGCGCCCGTCGAGTTCGTGCGCCTGCCGCTCGAGGAGCTCGCCGCGCGGACGGCCTCGCCACCGTGCAGCGTCGGCAGCGAGAACACGGTGGGCGCGCACGCGCTCGGCGTCCTGCTCGAGACCGACACTGAGAACTTCGCGCTCGACCCGCTCGCCGCCGAGTGGCGCGGCGACCGCTTCGCCCAGCTCGTCTGCGGCGCGAAGTGGGAGCTGGTCTGGTTCACGCGCTGGAGCACACCCGCCGCCGCCGAGACGTTCGCGGCGCGCTACCGGGCGCTGGCGCCCGCAATCGCCTCGCGCACGCCGCTCTCGGGCCCCGCCGAAGTGGTGGTCGACGGGCGCGACGCCGTGGTCGTGACGCCGGGGCTGCGCGCGCAGGCCGAGTGGCTGCACCGCGCGAGCGAGGTGCGCGGCTACGGCTCGTTCGCGGAGTGGCTTTCCGACGGCTGCTTTCCCGAGCGCGGCTGTCCCGCCGCCGCGCCCGAGTGAGCGGGGTTCCGGTACAGGTCGAAGCGCTCGAGCGACTCGACGAGCGGCCAGCTCGTCCGCACCGTCTCGACGACGTCGACCTCGAAGCTCCCGTCCGGCCTGCGCGCGGCGCGCTCGAGCAGCGCGTAGTCCACCTTCTCGGCGAGCGCGCGCTCGACCCAGCCGCGCTGGCCCGCGAGCTCGACCGAGTTCAAGAGGTCGAGCGGCAGGGGGTTGTCGATCCCGAGCGCGAAGTGCGCGAGCGGCACGCCCGGCAGCACCGCGAGCCTGTCGCCGTAGCGCGCGTGAGCGGCGACGAGCTCGGCGAACTTCTGCTGCGCCTCTCCGCTCGCGCGCACCCCTGAGAGCTTCGGCACGAGCGCGCCCATCTCGTGAGTCGGCACCCCCGCGACCCGGTCGCGCCCGTGCGGCCCGTGGAGATACACGAGGGCGAAGCTCGCTGCGCCGCCGACGATGAGGAGCCACGAGAGCGCGCGCACATACTGTGAGTGCAGGCGCGCCGCGCTGAGGTAGAGCAGGGCGAAGAGGAGCGGCGCGGCGAACAGCGAAGGCCCCTGGCCGCCGTAGCTGATCCCCGAGCACCAGCCCGTGAAGAGGAGCGCCGCCAGCACCAGCCCGCCGCGGCGCCGCGCGCGAGCTCGCTCGCCGCGACGAACGCGCCCAGCCACATCAACAGCTCCGGGTTGTAGTGCGAGGCGAGCGGCAGGAACGGCTGCAGCGCGGGGATCCAGACCCGGCCGACGATCGTCGCGAAGAGCGCCGCGATCCCCACCGCGACCGCGAGACCCGGATCGATGCGCCGGCCCGTGCGCGCGCCGACGAGACTGGCCGCGAACCCGAACGCGAGCCCGACCAGGACCTGCGTAGGCGAGCAGTTCAGGTACGCCGCGATCCCCGACGCGGCGAAGCCGCCGCCCCTGCCGAGCGACTGGCTCGTCTGCGCCAGGAACGCCGGCAGCAGCCCCGCCAGCGCGAGCGCCGCGAGCACGGCGCTCCCGCCCAGCCCGATCCAGAGCGCCGCGCCGAGCGCCGCGCTGCGCCCGCGCACGAGACCGGCGAAGAGCGGCCCGAGCAGCGCCACGGGATAGAACGATTGCTTGGTCAGCGCCGCCAGCAGCAGCGCGAGCGAGCCCGCGGCCAGCGAAGGCGCGCCCCCGCCGCGCGCCAGGAGCGAGACACCGAGCGACGCGAACAGGAGCCCGTCGACCGTGTGCCATGCCATCGGCGGGAAGTCGTGCGCCGAGAACACGAACGCGGCGCTCGCGAGCAGGAAGCGATCGATCGCGCGCGCGTCGTCGTCGTCCCGAAACGCGCCCGCCAGCGCATCGGCCGAGAAGAACGAGGTCGCCGCGACGAACAGGTAGAACCCGATCCGCCCCGCCAGGAGCTGCAGCCACTCCGGCAGCACCAGCATCGGCAGCGCGTGCAGCAGGATCGACAGCGGCGGCCGCGCGCTGGCGAAGTCCTGGTAGGGGATCTCCCCCCGCACCACTCGCCACGACCCGGCGAGCACGAAGCCCTCGTCCACGTCCGAGAGCCCGTAGCGGGCGAAGACCAGGACGTAGACCACCGGCAAGAGGAAGAACACCGCCGGCGAGAGCCAGCGCGTCGCGCGGGCCGCGTGAGCTCTCGGCGATCTCGGACGTCACACGCGCAATGATGCCATGCTGCCTGGCAGCCCGACCGCTATCCTGAGCCGTCACGCGCCCGTAGCTCAGTTGGATTAGAGCGGGGGACTTCTAATCCCCAGGTCGGAGGTTCGATTCCTCCCGGGCGCGCCACGAAGCCGAGACGGGATGCGCACTTGCGCAACGCGTCTGCCAGCCCGAGCAACGGCAAGTGTATCTCGAAGCTTGGTGCGCGTGGTACGCGATCGAGATAGCGTTGGGGACCAAGTTCCGCTGCCGAGATCAAGTGCCAGAACGTGAACGGCTGGGTCATGAACTGAGCCGGATAGAGAACCGAAGGTTGGGGTGGACTCGACGTCTGCTCGCTGGCGTGCGCACACGCGCTTACCTCAGCCAACAGAGCAGTGGACTTTTAATCCATCGGTCCCCGGTTCGATCCCGGGAGGGCCCACCAGGAAGCCTGTCAGTTGGCGCCGACGCGAGAGCCCAATCAATCATCGAGCCGCTTCGTCAGATAGCGCGTGAAGAGCGATGCGAGCTCGTCGGCGCCACGCCCGCGGTAGAACTCCGGACTCGCGTTCATGGCCACGCCTTCGGCTGCTGAGACGATGACGAACGCGGCGGTGTCCAGATCCTGCACGCGCAGCTCTCGCGGGTGCATCGCCAGAAATTCACGCACCCACTGGACGACGCCGCCACGCGCGGCGGCCACGCGGCGGCGAAAGAGCGCGTTGGGCACCTGCTCGAGAGAGCGATAGAGCGCGGGAGCTTCGGGGCGAATGTGGACGAGTGCCAGGAGCAGCTTCCTCAGGGCATCCGCCATCGACTCGTGCCGAGCGGGCGCAGCGTCGCGAAGGACCTTTTGCAAGCCGTCGATCTCACGACGGATCAAGGCGTCGAAGATCTCGTCCTTGTCGTTGAAGTACTGGTAGATCGTGCCGACGCTCACTCCGGCGGTCTTCGCGATTCGGTTGGTCGTCGCGCGCGCGTAGCCCTCGCGCTGAAGGACCTGAGCCGCAGCCTCGAGGACGACGGAGACCGTCTCTTGGGCGCGGTCCTGCTTCGCGCGTCTTCTCGCGGGCTTGGCGTTCCTTCGGACCATCGGAGGGACCCTCATCGAAATGCGAGTAGCGCGGAATGTGAGCAGAAGCTCATAGTTCTCGCACCGCAACAACTACACCCGCTACCCGCCGCGCGCCGCAGGTGCGCGGTGGGCGTCATCTCTAGGAGTACGCGATGAGTGATTGGGCGCTGAACCGCCTCTACCACACGGTGGTCAACTGCCGGGACATCGACGAGTCGGTGGCCTTCTACAAGCTGCTGGGGTTCGAGGTTCTGCACGATCGCCGCCATGTGGTGTGGCCCGAGTACCTGGCCGCCATCTTTGGCCTGAAGCGCGCCCAGGGGAAGGGCGTGCTGGTGCGGCTGCCGACCGACCGCGGAGGGCCGATGCTCGACCTGATCGAGTGGGTAGAGCCGAAGGCGGTCTTTACGGACCCGGCAGATGTCCCGGTGACCGTGCCGAAGACCATCGCCTTCGCGACCCGCGGCGTTCACACGGCCTACGAGGCGCTGTCGGCCAAGGGCGTGCGCTTCACCTGCGCCCCGACTGCGCAAGCCGAGGCGGGGATCATAGCCGTCGCCTTCTGCTACGACCCCAGCGGCAACGTCGTCGAACTGCTCGAGCTCGCGCCCGGGTTCGGGCAGGCCAAACTAGACGACGCCCTGACGCGGTCCCAATGAGCGACGAGTCGCGACGCCGAAATTCCGCCGGACCAGTACTACCCGAAGAGCTACAAGCTGCGACTGATCCCGTTCTCGCCAACCAGCAAGCCCAGCCGCCCTTCTAATCCCCAGGTCGGAGGTTCGATTCCTCCCGGGCGCGCCCTGAAGCCGAGACGGGATGCGCACTTGCTGAGACGGACTTCTAGGAAGTGAGAATGGGAGCGCGCGAGGCTGGGCTTGATGAAGATCCGAAGGTGGGCCGCTCGACGTCTGCTTGCTGCGTTCCTCAGCTGGTAGACCAAAGGTTCGTCGCCCAGTCCATAGGCCGACGCTGGTGGCTGCTTATCATTAGTCCGCGCCAAATCCGGGGAGGGGGGGTGCCCTTTCTTTGAGGGGCACGACATCGATCATGTCAGGGGCCCCCACGCGGTTCTCGAAATTGGTGGAGCCAGTCTTCGGCTTCGCCGGAGGCTCCCGTCCTACAGCAGATCCGCGATCCGCTCGGCGGCGCGCCGCGCGCCGTCGGTCTCCACGCTCCGGTAGCGGACCGGGCGCACAACCTCCGCCGCGATCGCGTCGGCGATCTCCTCCGCGGTGGACGCGTCGTAGTCCATGCAGCGCCCGGCGCCGTAGTTGTCGAGCCTGTGTCGCACGTGGAGGTTCTGCTCGAAGTGATTCTTCAGCGGGAAATACAGGAAGGGGCGCTGCGCGGCGGTGAGCTCCATTGCGGTGGTGAGCCCTCCCTGCACGAGCGCGAGATCGCACGCGGCCAGGTGCCGGTAGAGCTGGTGGACGTAGGGCACGATCTCGAGCCCCGCGGCCTTCGGCAGGCTGTCCGGATCGATGCGCGGTCCCGCCACGACGATCGTGCGCAGAGCCGGCTCGAGACGCCGCGCGGCGGGATGTGCGGCGATGACCCGCTCGAGCAGCGCGCGGCCCACCCCCGAGCCGCCGACCGTGACGATGCAGACCTTCTCGCCGTTGCGGTAGCCGAGCTCGTGGCGCAGCTGGTCGCGCGGCCCGAGCTCGGCCGGGTCGAAGCCCGTGACGTAGCCCGCGAACTCGTAGTGGCGCGAGGTCCACTCGCGGATCCAGGGAAGCCGCGGCCCGAAACGCTGGGGGACGATGTCCTCGGGGTTCCCCACGAAGATCGCCCGATCGCGCACCTGCGGGTGCTTCTCGATGTGGCGGATCATCTCCTCGTTGGCGTCAGCGGTCAGAAAGGCTTCGTGGTCGCCGCCCTCGGGCATCGGGAGCATGCCCACGAAGTCGGTGAGCCACACGTAGGGCGCGCGCTTCTCGCCGGGATGCTCGTGCAGAAAGTAGTCGACCTCCCAGGCCTCGTCGCCGATCGCGAGGTCGTAGCGGCGCTCGCGCATGACGTCGTGGAAGACCATGAAGTTCGAGACCAGGATCTCGTCCATGCGGCGCAGCGCCTGGAAGCAGTGCAGGTCGTGCTCGTCCGACTCGCTCTCGATGTGCGCGGACTCGTTCGCGAGGTGCCGGCTGGCCGGGTGGATCGTCTCGCCCTCTGCCTCGAGCACGCGGGTGACGGGATGCTGAGCGAGCCAGTCGATCTGAAGATCGGGCACGAGCTTCCGCAGCTCCCGCGCGATGGCGATGTCGCGCCGTGCGTGGCCGAGGCCGATCGGCGAGGAGACGAAGAGCGCGCTCTTCCGACCGCGCGCCGACCTGGAGGGCCGAGGTGACTCGTGCGCGAAGCCGGGGTCCAGAACCTCGCGGATGGCGAGGTTCACCGGAACAGGCTTGCGTGCCGGCACGATGTGCCCCGCGCCCTCGACGACCTCGACCCGGGTGCCGAGCGCCTTCGCGAGCGCGACGCCCCCCGCGAAGGCGGTGATGCGGTCCGCCGGGTCGTGGATCACGAGCGTCGGACACTGAATCCGCGCGCAGAGCGAGTGGACCTCGTCGCCCGTCGGCTGCCAGCCGAGGTGCGTCGCCGCGAGCGTCTCCGGGTCGGTCTCGAGCCCCCAGCCGATCCCGTCTTCGATGCCCTTCGTGGAGTGGGGCTCGAAGCAGCGCTCGAAGAACCCGTCGAGAAACGCGCGGTACTGGCGCGGGTCGCGCCGCCACGCCTCGAGGTTGAAGTGCGCCACCGCCGCGAGTACGTCTTCCGGGAGGCCGGTCCGGCGCAGAAGGTCGTTGGTCGCGAAGATGCGCTGCTCGCTCGCCGGGTCGAGTCGCGCCGCCGGCGCGATGAAGACAATCGCCTCGACGCGCTCGGGATGGTCCGCAGTGAAGAGCAGCGTCGGCTGGCAGCCGCGCGAGAGAGTGACGATCGACGCGCTCGCGGTTCCCGACGCGTCGAGGACGGTACCGATGTCGCGGGCGAGCTCGCGCTCGGAGTAGGCGGCCTCGCCTCGCGGGCGGTCGGAGCGCCCGTTGCCGCGTGGATCGTAGACGACGACTCGACACAAGCGTGCGAAGTAGGCGATCTGCGCCTTCCAGACGCGCGAGTGCACCACCGCCCAGGGCGGCACGAAGAGCAGCGTCCTCTCGCCCTCGCCGTAGATCTCGTAGAAGAGCCGCACCCCGCTCCGTTCGGCGAATCCCTCGGCGCGCGGCAGGATCGCGCGGCTCTGCGTTCCGGTCGGCCTCCAGTCCGTCATCGTGACTTGCTCCTCTTCCTGCCCGGCTTCCTCGCCTCGAGCGATTGCAGCCACGCGTCGATCCAGCCCAGCAGCTCGGCATGCCCTTCCGTCACGCCCGTGAGTCGCTCGAGCGCGAAGCCCTGGGCGAACGTCATCAGCAGCGCGACCACGGCGTCGGGCGGGAAGGTGTCGGCCACACCGTACTCTTCGAGCGCCCGTCCGATCGCCTCGCTCAACACCGCGCGCCACTCCGCGTCGACGTGCGCGATCCGCTCGCGAAGCTCCGGGTGGTTCCAGGCGAGCGCCTGCAGCTCGAGCCAGATCTTCGAGTAGCCCGCGCGCAGGTCGTCGTCCTGGTATCGCCAGGCCGTGCGCCACTTCTCGAGGAACGAGCCCGAGCCGGCGTACATGGCGCGCTGACGGAGGATCAGGCGCTCGGTGAATCGCTCGAGCACCTGGACGAGCACCTCCTCCATCGAGCCGAAGTAGTAGTGGACGAGGCCGTTGTTCACGCCCGCCTCGGCGGCCAGCGCCCGGCTGGTGATGCCCGCGTAGCCGTGCTCGACGAGCAGCCGCTCCGCGGCGTCGAGCAGCGCCTCCGTCACTCGTCCCCGGGCTTCGGAAACACCGGCCGGGGCTCTGCGTCGCGCACCTGGTTCCAACCTCGCCTCCATTTTCGTCGCCTACGCGCGCCGCCGAAGTCCGGGGATCAGCTTCGGGACCCGGCGCCGGTATTCGCGATAGGCATCGCCGTGAAGCGCCACGAGCGTGCGCTCCTCGACCACGAGCGCGAGCAGAATGTATCCCGTCATGCCCGCGGAGAAGAGCAAGTGACCGCGGCTCATCGACGGCGCGGCCCAGAATGCGATCAAGAAGCCCAGCATGAGCGGGTGCCGAACCATCCGGTAGAGGAATCGCTCTCGGAACATCGGGGGCCGGTAGGGCTTGCCGACGGCGAAGCCGAGCATCTGGCGCAGCCCGAACAAGTCGAAGTGGTCGATCAGGAAGGTCGCGACGAGCGCCATCGCCCACCCCAGTGCAGCCAGCCCCAGGGTCGCGCTTGCCAGACCTCCCTGAGCCTGCCACACGAGCTCCGGGAAGGGGCGCCACTGCCAGAAGAGCAGGGCGAGACACGCGCACGTCGCGAGCACGAACGTGCTGCGCTCGGCCGGCAGCGGCACGATCCGCGTCCAGATCCGCTTGAACGCCGGGCGCGCCATCACGCTGTGTTGCAGACCGAAGAGCGCGATCAGTGCGAGATCCACGGCGACGCCGGCGGACCCGCTCGGCGCTCCCGCGTCGATCGGTTTCGGAACTCCCAACCCGGCGACGAATCCGATCAGGTAGAGGAAGGTCGCGACGAAGAGCGCGTACGCGAGAAGCCCGTACGCGAAGGCGAACGCCCGGTAGCCGATCGGCGTCGCCGCTGCGGCACCTGCGATGGGCATCTGGCTACTGCTCATGTTGGACTCCTTGCTGGCGGGATCAAGTCATTTGACTTGGTCATATGACTAACAGACCGAACGGCCTGCCGTCAAGCCGCGTCCACGGACTCGCGATCCAGCGGAGCGTCCTGGCTCTCGCCGATGACGCGGACTCCTGCTGCTCCAGGACCGTGCCTGTGGCTTCAAGCAAGCGGAGGCATACTTCGAACGCGCCCTTGAAATCGCGCGGACGCAGGAGGCGAGATCGTGGGAGCTCCGCGCAGCGATGAGCCTCGCGCGCCTCTGGGAAGGTCGCGAGCGGCAGCATGACGAAGCGCTTCGTCGACTTGCGGAGGCCTACGCCACATTCACCGAGGGGTTCGACACCGCGGACCTCCGGCATGCCCGGACGCTGCTGGAGGCTCGGACAGAGCATCGCCGCTCATCGTGACTCGGGCCGAGACCGGCCCGGGGACCAACCGCGCGGCTTGCCCTCCGCTTCCGGGGAATCGGCAGCCAGGTTAGGGCTCGCCCAAGGAAGCCATCTTTCAAGATTCAGCTGGTACGAAAATCGCCTAGCAGGTCACTCTCGCTGTGGTTCGCAGAGGTCGTCCCGGCCGAGCCCCAGCGTCCCGACGGCGCCACGATCTTCGAGATCTCTCGAAGGTCACCATCCTTTGAGTCGCGGACGCTCGGCGATCTCAGCCCTCGCCCCCGTTCGCATATCCGGCGGGCTCGACTTCTAATCCCCAGGTCGGAGGTTCGATTCCTCCCGGGCGCGCCAACGGGTCCGCTGCTATCTCATCCTGCATGTGGGGTGACTGGCGGCTCGCCGCCGCTCTCGCGCTCGTGTTCGCCGGCTGCATGTCCACCGCGTCGCTCCAGGCGCCCACGCCTTCGGGACTGAAGTACGAGACGAGCGTGTCGGCCGCGCCGACCACGCTCTCGCTGGTCGACGCGCGCCGGCCGGACCCGAGCTTCTACTGCAGCGACCCCGTGCAGAAGAGGTGGAAGGTCGAGGTCGACCACGCGCCTTTCGAGCCGGTGGCGTTCCTCGGTGGGAACCTGCAGGCGGAGCTCGCGTCGCGAGGGCTGCTGGTGAAGGTGGTGACTTCGGACGCGGGTCTTCCGCGCCTGCGCCTGCGCCTATTCTGCATGCGCGGCGTGAACCCCCACTTCGGGCTCTACCAGACCGTGACGTTCCTCAGCGCGGACCTCGAGACCGCGGCAGGCGCGCAGCGGATCGGCGTGTTCGTTACGCGCGGGAAGGTGCCCGTGTGGAGCACGGACGAGCTCATCGATCCGACCATCGAGCAGCCGCTCTCGATCGCGGTGAAGGAGCTCGGCGCCAAGGTCGCGAATCAGCTCTACGGGTACCGGGCGAGCGACGCGACGGTGCGCGAGCTCTTGGCAAAGGTCGACGGTCCGCGCCGCGACGAGACCTTCCTCGACGTCTACGCGCTGGGCTTCACCAACAGCCCTGCCGCGGTGCAGCCGATGCTGCCGCTCACGAAGGACCCCCAGGAGTACATCCGCCTGTCGTCGATCTCCTCGCTCGGCACCCTGCGCGCGACGGAGCAGCTGGCGCTCTTGAAATCGATCTATGCCGACCCCGAGTCCGGCTGGCAGGACCGCAGCATGGCGGTCAAGTCGATCGGCGATCTGGGCACCCCCGAGGCGCGCGCCTTCCTCGGCTCGCTGCAGGGCCAGATCGAGCCCGCGACGAAACGCGACGGCTTCGTCGCCCAGGTCGTCGCGCTCTACGCGAACGACTGAGCGCGACTGGGGCTACTTCTTCTTGGTGGCCTTCTTGCGCTTCGGTCCTGGGCGGAGCGGAGCTTCTTCTCCTGCTCCACGACCTCGGCCGGCGCGTTGTCGAAGTCCCCGACGTACAGCGGCCGGTCGTAGGCCCTGGACTTGGCTACTCGTCTTCCCCACGCGCCCCGCGGTGCCGTCGCCAGTCGTGCGGCCGTGATATAGGCTTGCCGGCGCGAGGCAGCGCACATGAGTCTCCGCAAAGTCTTCTCCCGCTTCGGACGCCAGACGCCTCCCACAAGTGGAGTAACGGTGCCGCCCGGTCATGCGGTGCACGTTTACAAAGCAACGGGAGTACTCGGCGTACACTGGTCTCCCGGGGGCGTGCTCGTTGCGGGTCTCGGGTCGTCGAGCGACGAGTTCCGAGAGGAGCTGAAACAGACTTCGGACGCCGTCGACCGCGAGTTCTTGGGTCGATCGAGAGCGGTCGTGCTCGCTACCGAAGCCGGGATTCTCTCGGATCTCTTCACTCCGAATGACCCGAAGGTCCGTCATATGTCCGGGCTCCTCTTGTGGGTGCTCGACTCAGGAAGCGTGCCGCTCTGGCTGCGGGATCCGGAGCCGCTCCTCGCTGCGCTGCGAAATGCCGCGAACCATGGGATCCCACAGCTCGTGCTCATACACCTCGTGCCACGGCTCACTGCCACGGTTGAGTCGCTTCTCGCCGGCGTCGAGCCGAAGCTCCAGCCGCATGCTGGGATTCGCGCGCTCGAGCGGGCCCTGTCGGGCGTCGCCCCGGTTGCCACGATCCCGCAGGACGACACGTTCCTGGTGGAGGTCAGCAGGCCGGAGGCAGTGGTCTGCTCCGTGCGAACGAGCCCGATACCAGCCGACGAAGAGTCGGCTGTTTCGGCACCTCTGCAGGTGGTTCGAGCACCGCGCTTGCGCCGTCTCATCCTCGGGGCAAGTGACGAGGACGGGTGGAGGTCGCTCTGCGAGGAGCTGCTCTCACGAGAGATTTCGGTGCACGTGGTCGTCGACCGGCAGGGTCGATCGGCCGCGATGTCATGGCCTGTCGGCGAGGCCATACCCGCCTATCCGGATGTCTGGTCCGTGCGGCAGGCCATGACGGACCTGAAGCTCTCGGAGGACCGCTACTCATGGGGCAGCTTCAGACCGCGGGAACTCTTCGAGTGGGTCAACGAAGCGACCCCCGTTGGCGTGGCTCTGAACGCCTACAAGGAGCTCTCGGTTCCGTCGTACGCCTACCTGCCGGCAGAGGTCGTTGCCGAGCTCGCGACCGGCCGCGTCCCGAAGTTCCCCGCGATCGAGGGGAAGTAAGCGGCGCGGGAGAAGTGGCGGCCGAGCCCGTCAGCAGAAGCGGAAGCTGGCAAGGATCTCGTCGAACGTGCGCTCCATGTCGCGGAGCGTCTGGTCGCGGCGCGGGCTCTCTTTGCTGATGCAGCCGAATGCCCGAACGCAGGCCAAGCCCCCATTGGGACTGGTCACAAGCCTGCAGTGCAGCATCCCCGCGATTCCCGGATAGTCCAGGACCATGACATGAACCGAGTCGTCACCGCCGCTCCGTGAATCCGCCTCGCGCGGGACGAGCCTGAGTCCACCGTTCTCGCCGGGACCGGAGAGTCGCTTCACGATCGTCGCGCGCTCTCCGGCGACTCGTTCGTTCCCGCCCGAGTGTATCTCGACCGACAAGTTCCCGGCGCACGTGTTACCTCCGACCGAAGCACCCCAGCGCATGACATCTGCACTGCCTTCAACGGTGTTCTTCCGCAGGAACCACGTCGCCGGATAGCAGAGCTCGAATCCTTCGTGCTAGTGAGTTTGGGGTGAGACAGGTCAACGTAGTCGTCGAAGTGCGTAAGCGGTTTCTCCATGTTTCGCGTTCCGAAGGACGTAATCGTCATCGGGATATTGCCGTCGTCGGTGGACAAGCGAGCGGCACCGGTGAGCATCACTCCGAGGTCAAGGTCGTAGCGCATCGTGTAGTCAGCGTGCGTCGACCAGATGGGATACGCGACCCGGAGGCCGCACGGCAAGTCGACGTCGACCGCGGGCGCCTTCAGTGCATCGTGCGCAAGCTGCGAGTTGCGCGGAGAGAACAGATTCAGCGCAAGTGTGAAATGCGAGATCGGAGAGTTGAACGGTCCCTCGCTCGATCCGCGGACTGTGGTGAAGCCCAGTACATGGATGTCGAGCGGAGGAAGCATCCGCGCATCGGCTGCGATGCTCGCCGAGACGAAGTTCTCCACCGACTCGTTCTTGAAGTCCGCCGCCAGCGCCCAGCTGCCGTCCTTGTTCCGTCGGGCGATGGAAAGCGAGATCGCGGCCCAGCTGCCGTCCAGTCGATCCAGGAAGTACGTGGCGTACTGGCCGACTTGAAAAGGAGGGGTCGTCCCAGAGGACGGCTCGACTGGAGCCGATGCGTCACTCGACGGAGAGTCTCCCGAATCGAACCAGCCACGCGAATCCTCCCTCGCCGCATCGAACCACACCCCAGGGCACGCCGTCGATGCGCAAGTTCGGAACTGCTGGCCGCGAGAGCCAAGGAGGGCACCTGGTAGGTCTGGCGCACTCCGCTTTCGCAGGAAGAGCTGGGCGTGCGACTCCCGTGGTCTCGATCACCCTATCCGATGGAATCTTCTATCCGAGTGAGAGTCCCCTTGGGAACGTGACTCAGCGACAGCTGGCGGGGTCCTCCCTCTTGGTACCGTCGAGTCTCCTCCGGGGTCGATCTGCGGCCCAAGTTTCACCTCGCGGACGAGTCGGGCCCTTCCCGGCGTCCTGCGGGAAAACCGGAAGTCCAGGACCGCGTCACGGTCTTCCCTCACCACCCCAGACGATGGACCATCGGGAGCGCACGGCTATGAGCGCCTTCAGACGGCGGCGGCTACTTCTTCGGCGTGACCGTGATTGCCATCGCCTCGGTGTAGGTGACCTGGACTTCGTCGCCGGGCTTCAACGTCTTCAGCTTCTCCTGGACTTCGGGGCGCTTCACCTTCAGGGTCTCCTGGCGTCCCTTCGGGCCCGTGACGGTCACGGTGTTCGCCGCCACGTCGACGCTGTCGACTTTGAGCACCGCGCTGTGCTCCGTCGTGCCGACGACCTGGCCGCCGCCCTGCTTCATCGCCGAGGACGTGATCGGCGCCGGCGTGTCGCCGGGCTTCATGATCTCGACCGCGACTGCGACCGCGTACGTCGTCGTGATCGTGTCGCCCACCTTGACCTTGTCGAGGTTCTTGATGTTCTCCGGCACGTGCATGGTCATCGTCTTGCCGTTGGCGTCCTTCAGCTCGATTTCCCGGGTCTTGAGGTCCACCGACTGGACGGTCGTGGTCACCGTGACGGAGTCGCCTACCTCCATGGCGGCCTGTGCGCGGGCGCCGAGCAGCAGCGTGAGACCGAGCACGAGCGAGGCGAGAGGTCTTCGCAGTACCATGTGGCTTCTCCTTGGTTGGGACGCCATCAAAGCAGATCCCGCCGCCCGCGCCAAGTGCAACCGCCATTGCCTGTTCGGTCAGCCCGTGCTGGAGAAGCAGTCGGCGCGCGAGCGCCGCGAACTCCTCGACGATCTTCCCATGATCGTCAGGGCCTTTTGTACGGAGGCCTTGGGCGTCTACCGTGTCCCCTCGGGGACGGTCCCGCGCGATAGCCGCCGCGTCGCCAGCCGGCGAGGAGGTGTTCGCACGCTCGGACAGTGAGCGCCATGATGGTGAGCGTGTGACCCTGGCTGCCCATGCTGACGAAGCACGCGCCGTCCGTCACGAGCACATTGGGGACGTCCCAGCAGCGGTTGATCGCGTCGACCACGGACCGGCGCGGGTCGCTGCCCATGCGCGCGCCGCCCGTCTCGTGGACCGCGCCTCCCGGAAGCAGCGCCCCTTGCTCGTTGAAAACCCGGCCGAGCGAACGCACGACGGGAGAGTCCCGAAAAAAGCGCTTGTCGAGGGTCCACCCGAGCCGATGGCACAGCTCCGCAATGCTCTCGTCGACGTCTCGGATGAGCGCCATTTCGTTCTGTGAATGCGAGCAGTCGATATGCGCGACCGGAACGCCCCACGCGTCGCGCTTGCTCGCGTGGAGACTGATGCGGTTCTCGCGTCGCGACGCCATCTCGCCGAACGCGAGCATCGCGAAGATTCGGGCCTCTCGTCCCATCTCGCACTGAATGCCGTAGCTACCTGCGAACGATCTGTGCTTTTCTCCGAGGTTGCGAAACTTCGGCACGTAGATCCCGTAGGCCTCGAAGTCGTAGGGGTCCCGAGGTCTCGGTTTCAGCAGCGGGAGACCGGCGAAGCTCCCGCCGAGGTCGCCCACGAAGGGAACCATGACGTGATCGGATAAATGACACCCGAGAGACCCACTGCCGTCACCGATGCCGTCGGGAAACCGAGGCGACCGCGAGTTCAGCAGGATGCGCACGCTCTCGATCGTGGATGCGCACAGCACCACCGCTTTCCCGATCGCGACATGCTCTTCGCCGGTGCTCGTGTCGACGAAGCGCACCCCGTGGGCGAGCCCCGTGTTCCGATCGATCACGACCTCGCTCACCGCTGCGTGATTGCGCAAGGTGACACACCCCGTCGCCAGCGCGCTGCGCAATGCCGCCGGAATGCGATTGGGATCGAATCGCACGTACCGATTGGCCACGGGATGAAACCCTTCCAGGATCCCGCGCGCCTGCTCGGCGAAGCGCTGCTCGGCCGGCGATAGCACCGGTGTGTCGCAGAAGACCCCATCGCGGAGCTGGCCCAGGCCCTCCGGCACCCCGAGCACGCCCAGAAAGCGCTCCACGCGATCGTAGTAGGGCGCGAGATCCTCGTAGGAGATGGGCCAGTCGACGTCGGCGACCGCTCGCCGCGAAGGACGGAAGTCGTCCGGCGACATCCGCAATGCCGAGCGATACCAGGTATGGAGACGCCCACCGGTCTGGCGGCCCCGAAACCAGAGAAACGGCTTTCCACTCGGAGTGGTGTAGGGGTTCTCTTGGTCGTCGACGTAGAAGTGGCGTGTTCGGCGAAAGAAGCTCAGGCAACGCGCCTGGACCCACTGACCGTGATACACCTCCGCTGCGAGGCGACTCAGCCTGCCCCAGTCGCGGGGCGGTGGGACTGGGAAGTCCGTCTCGGGATCGATGCTCCTCCCTGCCTCGAGGATCAGCACCGTCGCGCCGCCTTCCGCCAGCGTCTTGGCGGCCCAGCTCCCGGCCGCTCCGGAGCCGACTACGATGGCGTCGTAGCCGCTCATTGCGCTCGCTCTGTTGTCGCAGGCGACGCCCCCGCTTCGCTCTGGAGCCGACGTGTCACTGCGACCACCGCGCGCGCCGCCTTCACGATCAGCCTGCGCCGCGCCCTGAAGAACGGATGCGGAATCCCGATGAGCTCGTGCGTAGCGGCTCTCTCCGCGATCGGGCAGGAGACGCGGCTGTAGTCTTGGGCGAGCCCTGCCCGCGGATCGTTCCAGCCGAACTCGGGGGAGCGATACACCGGGCGATTCATCCCGAAGACGGCCGGTACGCCATGCCCGCGCAGTTCCGTCGCGAGCGTGGCTGCAGCCGATCCGCCGGGCGCGTCGCCCAGATAGCGGAACAAATATTGATAGCAAGGCGGCTGCGTGACCTTGGGGTGCGTCTCGAGCAGGTGCACTCCTGGCGCCGAGGCAACGATTTCGGAGAAGACCGACATGTTCTCCGCGCGCCGATGCACTTCATGGGGCAATCGTTCGAGCTGCGCGAGCAGAATCGCCGCCTGGATCTCCGTCATGCGATGGTTGTTCCCGAGTATGGTGTGGGGTGCGATCCGATCGCTCGACGGCCTCCCGGAGTCGGTGTAGGAAAGGCACCTCTCGGCGAGCTGCTCGTCGTTGGTGAGGATCAATCCGCCCTCGCCGGAGCTCATCAGCTTCTCGGACTGAAAGCTGAAGCACCCGATGTGGCCCAGTGAGCCTGCGCCCCGATGTTCCCATCTGGCGCCATGGGCGTGCGCGCAATCCTCGATGAGATACAGGTCGTGGTCCTGGGCGATGCGGATCAGCGCATCCATGTCCGGCATCTGCGCGCAGAGGTGCACCGCCACGATGGCCCTCGTTCTCGGGTTGATCGCCTCGGTCACCGCGGAGCTCGAGATGCACATGGTGCGTGGATCGACATCCGCGAAGACAACGCGCGCGCCGATCTCCAGCGCACACGCCGCAGTCGCGCTGAACGTGAGGGCCGGCACGATCACTTCGTCGCCGGATCGGATTCCGAGCGCTCGATAGGCCACCGACAAAGCGGTCGAGCCCGAGCTGACGCACACGCCGAATCGAGCCGAGTGGAGCTCCGCGAAACGCTCGGCCAGCCGCCGCGCCTGCACATTGGGCGCCGGGTAGCCGCCCCATCTCCCGCTCCGCAGCACTTCGATCACGGCGCGCTCCTCGGCCGCCGACGCCTGTGGCCAGCGCAGAAGTCGCTGGAGCCGCCAGGCCTGCGCCGCTCGCATCACTCCGCGCCAGAGTCCGTGCGTGGCAATCAGCCTCCGCAATGCGTGGAGGGGTTTCGTCAACGCGCACCAACCCGTTCCAGCGCAGTTCCGCGTATCGCTGGCAGTCCCACCCGCCGGTTCATGGGTAACGGATCTTGTCGGCGATCGTCGAGGCGATTCCCATGCACGGTCGTCCGTCCGACACACCCCATCCTACACCCGACAGCTGCGAGCGGAGTGAATCAGGTCTGGGCGCACGACTTCGTGCACGACGCCTGTGCGAACGGGCAGACGCTGAAATGCCTGACCACGATCATGAGTACACGCGGGAGTGTTTGGCGATCGACTCGGCGGGGAGCAATTCGATCAGGTCGAGTGATCGATCTCCTGGCGAAGCTCGTGAGCCTCCGCGGTGGCCCCGAGGTACATCCGCTCGGACAACGGGCCGGAGTTCGTGTCGTGACCTATCCTGCACTGGCTGCGTGACGAGCAGATCCAGACGGCCTTGATCGATCCGGGCAAGCCGAGGGAGAACGGGTCGAACCAATCGTTCAATGGAAGGTTCTGCAACCGAATCGAGGCGAAGGTCGTGATCGAAGACTGGCGGCGCGAGTACAACGAGGTTCGACCGCGCTCGAGCCTCGGGAATCGGCAGTGCCACTTTCCAGAATCGATTGGTCCGAAGAAAGCAGGCAGATTGCAATAAGGATGTTCATGACAAACCGTGCCATTACTACTCGTTGGCTCTCTCTCATGGCAGTGTTCGCAACCTGTTCGACCATTCTTTCCGAACACGCCATTGCAGATCCGTTGACGTATCGGCTGGAACCCGGCAGCACGTTGACTCTGCTCGGTGGACGCTGGCCACTTACGGAACCCAACCATCAGCGCAAACAGCGATGCAACGGCGACGCCGGAAACAAACTGACGAGTTGAGTTGCGAATCATTAGCGGTCCCTTTCAAGTCAGCGGTGGGGGGCCTTTGGGAGCAGAAGGTCGTCGGTTCGAATCCGAACGCCCCGAGACTCCTCACGCATCGGCCGCGGTTGCGCTGTGTCAACCAGGTCCACGTGAGGGCCAGGAGTCCGAGCAGGAGCGCGAGGACCGCGAGTCCCGCGGGCGAGATCGCGGGGATCTCCTGGGCGATGGTCACCGTCGCGCAACAGCTCGTGGGGATTCCAGAGCCGAAGGAATACACCCCACCCGGCACCTGGTGGTGGTTGTCGTCGCGCTGATCCCAGGGCTGCGAGTAGCTCGAACCCGACGGGACCGGCGTTATGACGGCGGCGCATCCCAAGCTGAGAACCGGCGTGCCGCTGCACGTGGCGTCCGGGAACACGAGGCTGAACAAGCAGCTCGAGGGGAGCGAGATCGTCTGTCCGGAAAGGTTCGTCAGGGTCACCAGAACCTGCTGGCCGGGCAGCGCGTTCTGCGGGGAGACCGTGATCGTCACCCCGGGGACACCGCAGGGTGCCTGCGCAGAGACAGGGGTGGCGAACGCGATGAGCAAGAGGACAGCGAGCGAACCTCTCACTCTCCAACGCCGCCGGCGTTCCGAGCTAGGGAGAGCGTGAACACTCACGCGACGCTTCTGCCCGTACCCAAGCCGCCGCAGGCGAGAAGCGGGATCCCGGGAGAGGAGCTCGCGCTCCGGCTCGACCCCTCCTGGGTGATCGTCAGCGTCTCCGTCGTGTCGTTGAACGTGAACGTGTCGGCCCGACTCGCCGCAGCAAGCGACATCCCACAGGCCAGTGCGAGGAGGGTCTTCGGCGTCCGCTCCATGGGGGGGACTCCTCGACACGCCAGCATACGCCGAAGTCGAGGCGTTCGGTCAATCTCTGCGAGATGGAACGGGGCTGGTCAGAGGCGGATCGACACACATCCGCGCTAGCAGGCTCGCATTTCACGGCGACGCTCTCGGGTGTCGGCAGCTCATTCGGCGCCGACTTCGCACTGTGGGCCGTGCCCGAGCCCGCGAGCGCGGGGCTGATCGCCGCCGGCGCGCTGCTGCTGGTGGCGTTGCGCGTCCGCCGTTGATCTGGCGCGCGCGGGCGCCCAGCGTTGGTCTTCGCATCGCCCCAAGCTGTCGCGCGGTACGGTGTCGAGGCGCGGCAGTGTGGGCGCGACGATCGCAACTTCGGGGGCCCTCTCGCTCCTGCACGCTATATGGGTCGTCCTTACGTAGGCGACGTTCGTTCGCCTAACGGTCGTGCGAAGGAGGAGGCGTCACGGGCGGCTCGGGCAATACATACTATTGTGTACGTTGTCCGGGACTCATAGTCCGCGAGGAGCCACCCTCTCGTAGCCTTTGATAGCGGATGGGGAGGCCCTCGAAAGGGAATCCGTAGCTAGCGGGCGGTCCAGACGTTTCTCTCTAGATACGAACTCCCCGCTCTGAACCGCTTCCGGTATGATTGCAGCATGACGAGACGAGGTTCGGCCGCTGCCGTTGGCGCAGCGCTCCTGGCCGCTCTCTCCAGCTCATCGGCACAAGCTTTGGTTGTGGCTTTCAACGACAAGGCCTTGTTCTCTGCCGACACGCTCGCTGCTAGCGCGACTGATGCACTTCCTCTCCTCGGCGGAAGCACTACCGATCCGATGACGGTCGGCTCCATCACCTTCGATGCGATCTCCCCAAGCAGCATCCAGCTCGACACTGGGATCTACTTCGGGGGTTGGAGCACTCTCATTCCCGGCAACGACCTGGCCGTGAACGATCGAGAGGACTTCGACATCATCGCGAGCAGCCCGGTCTTCGCGATGGGTTTCGATGTGCACGAGCCTACGGCCTCGGGTTTCGACACCGATACGTGTGGCATCGCGGAGCCTTGCACGGATTCGATCTCTACTATCACCGTCATGAACGGTGCGGAAGTCGTTAGTGTGCAGACGGTCAACTTTCCGAACGATGTGCTTGGGTTTTTTGGGATCTGGTCTGATCGAGAGTTCGACCGCTTCCAGATCCGAGAGTCCTTTGGCGGCATCGACGACGAGTTTTTCGGCGAGGTCTACACCGGATCATCACCGCTTCCGGAGCCCGAGCCGACAGTGCTCACGTTGTTCGCGTCGGGTCTTCTCGGCCTCGTCCTGAATCGGCGTATTCAGAGGACGCGCTGAGTAGTCGCGCTGCATACGGGTCTCGGCTCCACCTATATACACAATAATGCGTCGAACCAGCACCGAGCGAGGAGGGACGGAGGCGCCCAATGGGTCCCTGAGCGCTGACATAGTTCTAGGCGTCGATCCTGCGTTGCAGGGAGCTGGAAAGCGCAGGTCTCTTCTCGTCCGCTGGGTCCAATCAGTTCGCAAGGC
Source organism: uncultured delta proteobacterium (assembly GCA_963707945.1). Lineage (GTDB taxonomy): Bacteria > Myxococcota_A > UBA9160 > SZUA-336 > SZUA-336 > VGRW01. The sequence continues at coordinate 963,471 of CAVPRM010000002.1, read as the reverse complement.
GCTCATAGTTCCGTCAGTTAGGCAAAGCACGCGACAAAGGGACTAGGGATGGCTTTGAGCACGCAGCTTAAGCGCGTTCCTGGACTGCGAAAAGCTGTCCAAACCGCGAAGGAGAAGTTGGGTCTTCGGCCTAACGAGAATAACCAGTGGGCCCGCATCATCATGAATGGCGAAACCGATCGCTTGATTCGCCAGCTAGATCTTCAGCATTCCTCCGCACTCGAAATCAGCGGAACGAAATGGAGCGCGTACCCCTTTCGTCGATATCGGTCCGCAGCATTTCCGAATTATGATGTTTGCTCTCAGGTTCTGGACGAGAGGTTTGATCTCGTACTCGCGGAGCAGGTATTCGAGCATCTACTTTGGCCGTATCGCGCAGTACGCAACGTTTTCGAGATGCTAAACCCGGACGGTGCCTTGCTGTTGACCACGCCATTTTTGGTCAAGATTCACGATGAGCCGGCAGATTGCTCGCGATGGACGGAACTTGGAATTCGCCATCTTCTTGCAGAGGGCGGCTTCAATATCAACAGGATTACTACCGGATCATGGGGTAATCGGGCGTGCATTCGGTCGAACTGGCGGAGATGGACGATCTATCACCCCTGGTTCCATTCCCTCAAGAATGAACCGGGTTTCCCTGTCGTGGTGTGGGCGCTCGCCCGGAAATAGCGCTTCATCGCCCCCGCCCCAACGAACGCCGCGATCGCACCCGCCGGCACGTGGACGAAGACGAGCAGCGTGTCGACGGGCGCGCCCGCCATCAACGCGGCCCGGACTTCCCGATCTCTTCGAGATGACGCCGAAGGCTGAGCCGGTCGAGCGACTCGACCTTCAGCAGAGTCAGCAGCTCGATGCGGCGCTCAAGCACCTGGTAGACGCGCAGGAACGCTCGGCGCTGCTCCCCCGGATCGACGACTGCGGCGGGATCCTCGACGCCCCAATGCGCGGTGACGGGCTGGCCCGGCCAGACGGGGCAGACCTCGCCCGCGGCGTTGTCGCAGACCGTGAAGACGAAGTCCATCAACGGCGCATCGGGACGCGCGAACTCGTCCCAGCTCTTGCTCCGAAGGCCGCTGGTGTCCTCGCCGTGCTCGCGCAGCAGCGCCAGGGCGCCGGGATGTACCTCGCCCCTCGGGTGGCTTCCGGCACTGAACGCTTGGAAGCGATCTTCGCCGAGCCGGTTGAGGATGACCTCCGCGAGAATGCTCCGCGCCGAGTTGCCCGTGCAGAGGAACAGAGCGTTGTAGGTCTTCCGGTTGGCCATCATTTCTCGCCGAGCCACGAGCAGAACCACGTCGCTCCGGCGGCGCCGATGATCTGTGCGGCAACGAAGCCGGCGACATCGGCAGGCTGGATCCCCGAGAACGTGTCCGTTAGCGCTCGCGCGATCGTCACCGCGGGGTTTGCGAACGACGTCGATGCGGTGAACCAGTACGCGGCGGTGATGTAGCCACCGACGGCCAGGGCTGCTGCCATCGGCTCGCGGATCCGTATCACGACGAGCAGCAGGCCGAAGGTCGCGATCGACTCGCTCATCAGTTGCGCGCTGCCGCTGCGAGCGTGATGCGAGGGCAAGAACGCCGGCAGCCCGAACATCACGTTGGCCGCAGCAACACCGACCGCCGCACCGCCCAGCTGAGCGCCGACGAGCACGGGCACCTCCGACCACGGTACGTCTCGGTTCCAGGCCGCCGCGAGCGTCACGAGGGGGTTCATGTGAGCGCGCAGCGCGAGGATCAGCGCGACGAGAGCGGCGCCAGTGGCCATCGAGTTGGCGAGCAGCGCGATGCCGATGTTCCCACCGGACAAGCGCTCGCCCATGATCCCCGAGCCCACGACCGCTGCCAGCAGGAATGCGGTACCCACCGCCTCGACCGCGGCCCGACGCGTCACGCGCAGCAGCTCGCCGCGCGCCGTCGCATCGCGCTCGCGAGCTTCTTCGGCGGCATCATCGCGCCACACAGCTCCTCGAGGCGACCGAGGCGCAGCCGGTAGTACATCCAGGTGCCCCGACGTTCGCGCTCGAGCAGGTTCGCTTCGGTCAGCACTTTGAGGTGGTGGCTCACGGTTGGCTGCGACAGGCCGAGCGGCTCGGTGAGGTTGCAAACGCACGCCTCGCCGTCTGGGCTGCGCGGCCAGGAAGCTCAGCAACCGGAGGCGGCCAGGATCGCCCAGCGCACGGAAGATCCCGGCAAGCTCCTCGGCCTGGGCGGGCTCGAGGCGGCCGTCGAGGACGGGGGCACAACACTCGCGGGTGGCTGCAGACTTGCGCATTGGCATCCGTCGATATTGACATCTGTCGATGGAATCTGCAATATCGACAACCATCGATGAAAGGAGACCCCTCGATGGCCAACACCTTCCACGTGTCGCTGAACGTGAAGAGCATTCCCGAAGCGGTCGAGCGCTACCGCAGGATCCTGGGCGCAGAGCCAGCCAAGCTGAAGGCCGACTACGCGAAGTTCGAACTCAGCGACCCGCCGCTGATCCTGTCCCTCAACGTGGGCGGCACTCCCGGCACGGTCGGCCACCTCGGCATCCGCTACCCCGAGTCGAGTGAGGTCGCGTCGGGCCTCAAGCGCGCCACCGACGATTCGCTCGAACCGTTCCGGCAGGAAGGCGTGACCTGCTGCTACGCGAAGGCAGACAAGTACTGGGTGCGAGACGCGGACGGTGTGCCGTGGGAGATGTACACGCTGCTCGAGGACGCGGAGGCAGAGCCGGCGCCGGATCCTGGGCTCACGAAGTTCCTCTCGCAGAGCGGTGGCGGCGGGTGTTGTGCAGCCCGATGAGTCAGCCCTGGCCAAGCGCGGCTGATGACCGAGCGGTTCAACCGCATCGGAGAGCGAGCGGTCCGGCACACCTCGTGCACAGCGCTCGGATCCTGGCTGCCGATGTCGGCAGGCCCTGAGGATCGCGAGGCATGTTGTAAGAACCGACACTGAAACTTGTAAGAGTGGGATCTGCGGCGGGCGGCTCTGGTTCCTGAACTCCTCTCTCATCGTTCTTCTTCTCAGCGCGTTGCCTTCGTCCTCGGTTCATGCCCAGAGCCTCAACGGGCACCCGGTTCGACTCGACGCGAGCGGCAAGCTCCTCGCGTGGCCGTCGGTGCAGGGAGATGCGTACGATCAAGTGTTGGGGCTTGCCACCGACTTCTTCCTCAACGGCATGCCGACGGCACCCAACGGCATGAAGCTCTACTACTCGGAGAGCTACGCGAACCACACGGACCCGCTCACGGGGGCCGGGTGGCCGCATAACCCCGCTGGGCTGTACTCGATGCTCACCGACTCGGGGCTTCTGTACTACGCGTACTCCGGCAACGTCGCGATGGCGAACCTGGTTCGAGATGTGCTGACGTTCGACCTCGATCATGGGCTGACGCCGTCGACCTGGAACTGGCCCGGTGTCCCGTTCGCCAGCGGTGATTCGGGCGCGCTCACCTATCAAGGAGCGCAGTACGGCAACTCCACGGGAGTGGGAGATGGCGTCGGCGTCATCGAGCCGGACAAGGTCGGCGAGATCGGCGTCGCGTTCCTGAAGTACTACGAGTTCAGCGGAGTCGTCCGTTTTCGGGACGCGGCGGTGAAGGCGGCCGACGTTCTGGCGAGCCACGTTCGAACCGGCAGCGCCAGCCAGTCCCCGTGGCCCTTTCGCGTCTACGCCCAGACGAACGTCGTTCGAGAGCAGTACAGCGCGCACGTAATTTCAGCGATTCAGCTGTTCGACGAGTTGATCCGCCTGAATCTCGGCAACGTTTCCGCCTATCAGTCGGCCCGGCAGACTGCGTGGAACTGGCTGATGACGTACCCGATGCAGAACAACGCCTGGGCCGGGTACTTCGAGGACGTCGCGATCCGGTTCGACACCTCGAACGTCAATCAGCTGAATGCCGCCGAGACGGCTCGCTACCTGATGCGGCATCCCGAGCTCGATCCGAACTGGGAAGCGCACGCTCGAGGCATCATCGCCTGGATCGAGAGAACGTTCGCCGCTTCTCAGTATGGAGCGAGCGCGATCTCGGAGCAGATCGACTTCTTCCATCCGATGGGAAGTCACACTTCCCGGTACGCCTCCGTCAATGCACAGCTCTACGAGCTGACCGGCGACCTGGCGGCCAAGGAGAAGGCCTATCGCTCGCTCAACTGGGCGACGTACATGTGTGGCTCGAACGGGGTCGTGATCGACGGACCCAGCGTAAACAACATCTGGTGGACCGACGGGTATGGCGACTACATCAAGCACTTCATGGAGAGCCTCGGGTCGGTGCCGGAGTGGGCGCCGCAGAGCCAGTCGCATCTCCTGCGCTCCACGTCGGTGGTGCGCAGCGTTCAATATTCCCCGACCGACATCACGTATCAGGTGTTCGACGGCTCCGCACAGGAGGTGCTGCGGCTCAACTTCACTCCGCAGAGCGTCACCGCGGACGGAGTCCCGCTCTCGGCTCGCAGTGATCTTCTCCAAGAAGGCTGGACCTTCAGCAGCGCGACCGGTGTCCTGCGCGTCCGGCACGACGTGGGCACGCAACTCCGAGTCAGCGGCGCGTTGCTGAGCGCGAACCTTCCGCCGACGGTGAGCCTCGACAGCCCCGCGCCCGGAAACTACCTGACACCGATCAACTTCAACCTGGCGGCGACCGCGAGCGATCCGGACGGCGCGATCGATCACGTCGACTTTCTGAGCAACGGCACGACCCTCGCCACGAAGCTCACGCCTCCCTACACGTTCACCTGGACCTCCGTCCTGCCCGGGAGCTATCTGCTGACGGCCACGGCAGTCGACGGTCGCGGCGCTCGAACGACGTCGAGCGTCGTGTCCGTCGTCGTGTCGTCGCCCGCTCTTCTTCCAGCCCCGACGAATCTCGTCGCGACCGTCCTGGGCGGCACCGTCAACCTGACCTGGTCCCCGCCCGCGGGCGGTCCACCGGTGGCCACGTACCGCATCTATCGCTCGACGACGAGCGGCTTCACGCCGGGTCCAGCGAACCTGATCGGGCAGGCCTCGGCTCAGGCTTTCTCCGATGGAGCGCTGTCGGGCGGCAGCTACTACTACAAGGTCATCGCGTTCGACGGCAGCGGGAAACCCCAGCGCGGCGTCCAATCAAGCGACGGCGACGATCGCAGGAAGCCTTGGGGTCGACAGCGTGGTCTTCGCCGACGGCGGCGGCACGCGGACGTCGCCAGCGATCAGCACATCGACGGCCGGGCAACTCCTGCTGGTGTTCGCGGCGTCCGATGGACCGCAGGCCGGCGGCCAGACGCTCACGATCACCGGAGCCGGCCTGGCTTGGACGCTCGTCGCGCGGATGAACACGCAGCCCGGATCTTCCGAGATCTGGAAGGCGGTAGCTCCTAGCGTGCTGGCCAATGCCACCGTGACCTCTACGCCCAGTCGCACTGGGTTCAGCCAGTCACTCACCGTCCTCGCATTTGCCGGGGCCGGCGGCACGGGGGCCGCGTTCGCAGCGAGCGGCATCGGCGTACCCTCCGTGTCGCTGACCACGACGCGGGCAGGGTCGCTCGTGTACGGCGTCGGTAACGACTGGGACGGCGCCGTGGCAAGAACCGTCGGGGCCTCGCAAGAGATCGTGCACCAGTGGCTGGACACCAGCGCCGGCGACACCTTCTGGGTGCAGAAGAGATCCGCTCCGATCGCCGCAGCCGGGACCGTCGTGCAGCTGAACGACACCGCTCCGACCTTCCACCGCTGGAACCTTGCCGCAGTGGAGATCCTCGCACCGGCCGCGGCTGGTAGCGTTCCCAACGTCGTCGGGCAAACTCAAACGGCCGCACAGACCCTGATCGCCGGCGCAGGCCTCTCCGTCGGTACGGTGACGAGCCAACCGAGTGCGACGGCGCCGATCAACACCGTGATCAGCCAGAGCCCGACGGGCGGCAGTCAAGTCGCGGCCGGGAGCGCGGTCAATCTCGCTGTCTCCTCTGGGCCCCAGACGGTCAGCGTGCCGAACGTCGTGGCGCAGACCCAGGCAGCTGCACAGTCGCAGATCACCGGCGCCGGCCTCGCCGTCGGTACGGTGACGAGCCAACCGAGTGCGACGGCGCCGATCAACACCGTGATCAGCCAGAGCCCGACGGGCGGCAGCCAAGTCGCGGCTGGAAGCGCGGTCAATCTCGTTGTCTCCTCCGGGCCCCAGACGGTCAGCGTGCCGAACGTCGTGGCGCAGACGCAGTCGATCGCACAGTCGCAGATCACCGGCGCCGGCCTCACCGTCGGTACGGTCACGACCCAGCCGAGCGCGAGCGCGCCCGTCAACACCGTGATCAGCCAGAGTCCGGCGGCTGGCGCCCAGGTTGCGGCCGGGACCGCGGTCAATCTCGTCGACTCCTCGGGTCCCTCTCCCGCCGGGGTCGCGCCGACCATCGACAAGACCGTTGCCTCTGACGGCTCGGGAACACGAACCACGCCCGCCTTCAGCACCGCGACGAGCAATGAAGTCCTGCTGGCGTTCGCTGCGTCCGATGGGCCGTCGTCTGGTAGTCAGACTCTGACGGTATCGGGGGCGGGCCTGGCCTGGACGCTCGTGAAGCGAGTGAACGCACAGCACGGGTCCTCCGAGATCTGGCGAGCGACGGCGTCGAGCGTCCTGACGAATGCGACGGTCACTTCGACGCCTGCCTTCGCGGGATATCCACAATCGCTCACGGTCGTGTCGTTCCGAGGTGCGAGTGGGGTTGGAGCATCGGTCACCGCGAACGCGGCCACCGGCGCTCCGACGGTGTCGCTGACGACCACCAAGGCCAATTCGCTGGTGTACGGCGTGGCGAACGACTGGGACCGTGCGATCGCGCGAAGCGTGCCGACGACGCAGGTGATGGTGCACCAGTGGGTGGAGACGGTCGTTGGAGACACGTTCTGGGTTCAGGCTTGGTCCGGGTCGGTCGCGACGGCGGGAACGGCCGTTCGCCTCAACGACACCGCACCGACGACGGACCGATGGAACTTCGCCGCCGTTGAAGTTGTGCCCTAGGCGTCCTCGGCTGCGCTCAGGTCCTGCCGACGCGGCGTGGGCGACGGCGTGATCGCGCGCGGCGAGGCGCCGTCACGGAGTGACGAACACACCGGCCTCCATCAGAACCTCTCCACGTCCCGCTGCCGCGCCCGCTCGGCATCGATCTCCGAGATCCAGCGCCCATTGACGAGGCGCTGGAGCGCGGCGTCGAGGAGGCGGTCGTAGCGCTCGGGCGTGCCGTAGAGCGCCTTCAGCTTCTCGGGTGGGAACAGGGTCATGCACCCCATCAAGTCGGCGACGTCCGCGGGCTCGAGGCGGATCCGTGCGGCGGGATCGCGCGGAGGACCGTCCTGGGGGAGCGGCGTGCTGTGCGGGTAGTAGCTCGCGATCGGCAGGTCGACCCAGGGTGAGCGCAGCCCGCCGACGGCGTTTCCGTGCTCGTCGCGCCGCAGCGGGAACGCCTCGTCGCGGCGCCCGCGCGGGCCGGCGTCGCGATCGGGCAGGATCTGCAGTCGCTCCGCGCGCGGCGGCGCAACGCTCTGAGTGACCCAGCGGCGGAGGTTGAGCAGCGCGCCGCCGACCAGCATGTCCATCGGGAAGTCACTGGACGTCTCGACGACGGGAAGGGCGAGCGGGCCGGCGTCGTGCCCGGTCATGTGCGCCGCGCCGGGCACCTCGTACAGTCGATAGCGATCGTCGGGCGCGTCGCTGTCGGGCCGGCGGGAGCCGGCGTTGGTCTCGGCCTCGCCCTCGCTCAGCATCTCGATCACCGGCACGTCGAGCGGCGGGATCGTGCGGCGGCGATCGCCCGAGGGCGGGACCGGCGTGCCATCGCTCAGCGCGTGGTAGCCGCCGAGCATGAACGCGCCCGACGAGATCTGGATCAGGTAGCCGTCGATCGCCGGGCCGCCGTCGGGGCGCCGCGCGCGCGCGTGGAAGCCGTCGCCGATGAAGACGCGCTGGAACGTGCCGGTGAACGACGCGCCGGTCATGTAGAGCCGGGAGAGAGGCGCCAGAGGACTCGCGGGTCCGCGCAGCCAGGCGGCGACCCGCGCGACGATGTCGAAGCCGAGGCCGGGCTCGGGGATCTCGAGCTCCGCATAGCGCTCGGGCTTGAAGCCCTTGAGCGCGCGGAGACCGAACACGTCCTGCGTCACGCCGATCCATGTCATGCCCTCGCGCAGGATCGTGCGGCCGGTGCGCGGCCAGGCCGAGGCCATGTCGCCGGCGGGGTGGAGCGGCTCGAGCACGGCATCGCTCGCGCGCGACGCGTCGGGCTTGGCGGGACGCCGCACGATCAAGCGGGTGCGGAACAGCACCCCGGTGCGCCGCGGCTGCGTGTTCCACTGCGCGTCGTAGGTGTAGAGGTCGGCCGCGCCGCGCACGATGAGCTCTTCCTCGACGTAGCCCCCCGCGGCGAGCTGCTTCGCTACGCCGAGCGCCAGCCCCGGGCGCGGTCCTTCGCAGAGTTCGATCGACACGCGCGTAGCCTACACGTTCGACTAGACTCGGTGGGCCGAACACCTCGGAGACCCACGATGAAGGACGTCGCCGTCGTCTCCTACTGCCGCACGGGAATCGCGAAGGCCGTACGCGGCGCGCTCAACCAGACTCATGGGATCCCGCTCACCGCGCACGTGCTGCGCCAGGCGGTGCAGCGCGCGGGGATCGAAGGCGGCCAGGTCGAGGACGTGGTGATCGGCTGCGGCCTGCCCGAGGGCGCGACCGGCCACAACATCGCGCGCAACGCCGCGCTCGAGGCGGGCTTCGGCGTCGAGGTCCCCGGGATGACCGTGAACCGCTACTGCGGCTCCGGGCTCAGCGCCGCGTCGATCGTCGCCAACCGCATCGCGGCGGGCGAGGCGACGATCGCCGTCGCGGGCGGGGTCGAGAGCATCAGCCTGACCCAGATGCACATCAACCTGAACGGCTTCGTGTACCCGCCGCTCCAGATGCGCATGCCCGCGGTCTGGTGGACGATGAACCAGACGGCCGACTTCGTGGCCAGGAAGTACGGGATCTCGCGCGAGGCGCAGGACGAGTACGTCGTGCGCAGCCAGGAGCGGGTGGCGGCGGCCGCGAAGGCCGGCGTGTATAGCGACGAGATCGTTCCGTTCACGACGGTCATGAAGGTGACGGACAAGGCCACGCAGGCGAGCCGCGACGTCGAGGTGACGCTCGATCGCGACGAAGGTCCTCGGCCCGACACCACGCTCGCCGCGCTGGCCAAGCTGCCCCCGGTCTATCCCGGTGGGACGACCACGGCTGGCAACGCCTCGCAGCTCTCCGACGGCGCGGCGGCGGTCGTGCTGATGGACGCCGACCTTGCGAGCCGGCGCCGCCTGCCAATCCTCGGCCTGTTCCGCGGGATGCAGCTCGCGGCGGTGCCGCCCGAGGAGATGAGCATCGCGATCGCGCCGGCGATCCGGAAGATCCTGAAACACCACGGGCTCGCGCTCTCCGATGTCGATCTCTGGGAGCTGCACGAGGCGTACGCGGTCACCACGCTCTACAACCAGGCGCAGCTCCAGACGCCCTGGCCGATCACGAACGTGAACGGCGGAGCGGTGGCGCTCGGCCATCCCTACGGGATGTCGGGGATCCGCTATCTCGGCTCGACGTTGCTCGAGCTGGGCCGGCGCAAGAAGAGCCGCGCCGTCGTCGGCGTCTGCACGGCGCAGGGGATGGCGACCGCGGCCTACTTGGAGCGGGTCTGACTCGCGCCCTTCAGGGCCGCGACCAGCGTGTCCTCGTCCCAGCTCTCGTCGAAGCGCGTCCCATTGATGAAGAAGGTCGGCGTTCCGTTCACGCCGCTGCGCACACCGGAGGCGAAGTCGCTGCGCACGCGCTTCTCGACCGCGTCGTGATCGAGGTCGCGCTGGAAGCGTGTGGAGTCGAGTCCGAGCTCCTTCGCGTAGCCGACCAGATCCTCTCGCGCGAGCGCGTCCTGGTTCTCGAAGAGCTGGTCGTGCATAGGCCAGAACTCTTCCTGTAGACCCGCCGCTTCGGCCGCCTCCGCGGCCTGCACGGCGTGCGGATGCATCTCGCCGAGGGGGAAGTTGCGGAACACGAAGCGCACGTCGCGACCCACCCGGCGCAGCACGCGCTTCACGATCGGGTGCGCGGCGCCGCAGTGCGGACACTCGTAGTCGCCGTACTCCACGAGCGTGACGGGCGCGCTCTCGCTGCCGAGTGCGTGGTCGTCGGGACCGACGGGAGGCCGCAGCTTGCTCATCGCGCCGCCCCGAGCTTGTCGAGCGCTTCGAAGATCCCGTCGGCGCCGGGATTGACGCCGATCGGCGACACGTAGCTCCAGGCGATGCGGCCCTCGGCGTCGATCACGAACAGCGCCCGCTCGCTGCAGCCCTCGCGATCCCGGTACACGCCGTACAGACGCGCGGCGGCGCCCTTGGGCTCGAAGTCGGCGAGCAGGGGGAAGTGGAGCTTGCGGTCCTTCGCGAAGGCGGCGTGGCTCCAGACGCCGTCGACCGACAGGCCCAGGACCTGCGCCCCGTAGCGCGCGAACTCTCCGCGCATCTCGTTGTAGAGCGCCACCTGGTCGCCGCACACCGGGCTCCAGTCCGCGGGGTAGAAAACGAGCACGACCGGCTTGCCGCGGAACTCGTGCAGCGAGACCTCCTGGTCCGGCGTGCTGTGCAGCGTGAAGTCGGGCGCGAGGGTGCCGGCGGCGAGGGCCGTCATGTCGTCGCCCTCACTCGCCCTTGCGGCTGGTCTCGAACAGGAACCAGGCGCGCCGCTCGGCCTCGTCGATCCAGACCTCGAGCAGGCTGGCGGTCGCGACGTCGCGGTGCTCGTCGCAGACGACGTGGGCTTCGCGCATGCGCGCGACGAGCTGCTGGTTGTCCTCGCGGAGCTCCGCCAGCATGTCGAGCGGCGTCACGTAGTCCGCATCGTTGTCGAGCACTCGCTGCTGGCGGTGGATCTGGCCGATCGACCGGAGCGTGACGCCGCCGAGCTTCCGCACGCGCTCGGCGATCGGATCCGTGGTGGCGTAGAGCTGGTCCGCCTGCTCGTCGAGCAGGAGGTGGTAGTCGCGGAAGTGCGGTCCCGAGACGTGCCAATGGAAGTTCTTGGTCTTCAGGTACAGCGCGAAGAAGTCGGCGAGCAAAAGGTTCAGCGCCGCCGTGAGGTCCTTGGTCGCTTGCGAGCCCAGGTCGGTCGGAGTTTGCAGCGGCGCCATGCGCCGGCTCTTCGCATCTTGCTTCTTCACGGGGGGGTTCTCCTTCTCGGGAGAACATAGCGCGCGCGGGCCTACTTTTTCTCGCGCGCCTTCGCGGAGAACTGGCGGATTTCGTGCTCCGCCTCGGTCAGCACGTCGCTACGTCTTCTTGCTCTTCCGGCTCGAGCGGAACTTCTTCTCCTGCTCGATCACCTCGGGGGGCGCGTTCTCGAACTCCTCGGTCTCGAACATGCGGCGGATCTCGATCTCCGACTCGCCGGTGTGCGGGTTCGGGCAGCGCTTCACCCAGTCGATCGCCTCCTGCAGGGACTTCACCTCCCAGATCCAGTAGCCCGCGACGAGCTCCTTGGTCTCGGGGAACGGGCCGTCGACGACGGTGCGCTTGCTGCCCGAGAAGCGGACGCGCGCGCCCTGCGAGCTCCCGGCCAGACCGCCGCCGTCGATCAGGACTCCCGCCTTGATCAGCTCCTCGTTGTACTTGCCCATCTCGGCCAGCAGCCCTTCGCTGGGCATCACGCCGGCCTCGCTCTCCGCGGTCGCCTTCACGAACACCATGAATCGCATGATCAGCTCCTCTGTTCCGCGCGCCGGACGTCGTCGACCTCGAAGACGCGGCGAATCTCGACTGCCGACCCTGCCCATTCCAGCACGTCAGCCGGGGAGGGCGCCTCGACCATCCAGTAGCCGGAGATCAGCTCGCGCGCCGCGGGATTCGCGCCCCCGCGCGGGCGCCTGGCCTCCCGCCCGAGCTCGAACAGCACCGTGAAGCGCATTGCCGGTCCTCCTTGGCTTTCTGACGAACGGGACGGCCGGAAATCGACAGACGGTCGGGCCCGCGCCTCAAGCTCCCCGCCGGGCCCGCCGAGGCGAACCCGATGACCCCTGATCGCACCGCGATCTTGTTCTGCCCGCCGCTGGCCCCGCTCGAGATCCCTCCCGGCGGCCGGGTCGCGATCGGCCGCGGCAAGGACTGCGAGCTCGTGCTCATCACGGACAGCGCGTCGCGGCGACACGCCGAGGTGTACCCGGAAGGCGCGGATTTCTACGTGCGGGACCTGGGGAGCAAGAACGGCACCTACCTGAACGGCGAGCGGCTCGAGCGCGCGCACGAGCTGCGGCCCGGCGATCGGATCGGCGTGGGCTCGTGCGCGATCACCTTCGCCCGGATCGAGGGCAGGCTCGCGGGATTCCTGTCCGACCCCGCCGGCCACGAGACGGTCGTCTTCTCGCGCAACGTCCTGAACGAGGTGTTCCGCGGCGAGCTCGCGGAGATCCCCATCTTCGTGGTCCTGCAGATGCTCGAGATGGGTCGCAAGTCAGGCGTGCTGGAAGTCGCGACCGACGCGGGCCCCGCGCGCGTGTGGCTCAGCGAAGGCCAGCCCGTGCACGCCGAGACCGAGAAGGCGCGCGGCATGGACGCGGCGGTCGTCGTGGTCGGCGCGAGCCACGGCGCGTTCCAGTTCCGCGCCGGCGAGATTCCGCCCGCGCACTCGCTGGTCGGCACGATGACGGAGCTGTCTGCTCGAGGCGAGCCGCCAGCTGGACGAGTCCGGGCGCTAGCCGATCCGGTCGGGGAGTCGCACAATGCTCGTTGGGCGGCGGCCTCAGGTGACGCAGTGGCTGATGCTCGGCAAATCATCGCGATCGGTGGAATATCGAAGGCGAGCGGGGCAGGCCTCTTCAGATATGTTCTGGAACAGGCCGACACTCCAACCCCGCGAGTCGGCTTTCTCCCCACTGCGAGTGCCGACTCCGACGACTACATCGTCCGGTTCTACGAGACGTTTACTTCCCTCGCGTGTCGCCCGTCCCACCTGAAGTTGTTCGGCCGTGTCTCGGAGCCCGCCGAATTCATCAGGGAGCAAGACATCATCCTCGTAGGCGGCGGCAACACCAAGACCATGAGGTTCTCCGGTTGCAGGCTGACACGGCCTAGACGATCCGGCCCGCCCGCGCCTCGGTGTAGTGGCCCTTCTCCAGGGTGAGCGCACCGTTCACGATCACCGCCTCGATGCCTTTCGCGCCGCGCACGTAGCGGTTCGCGTCGCCCGGCACGTCGCCGACGAACTGCTCGGGGCCGCGCGCGATCGACTCGGGGTCGAAGAGCACGAGGTCGGCGAACTTCCCGACCGCGATCTCGCCGCGCTCGGCGATCCCCCAGTCGCGCGCGAGCTCGCCGGTCAGGCGGTGCACGGCCTGCTCCAGGCTGAACTTCTTGTGCTCGCGCACGAAGCGCTCGATCAGGTAGCAGGTGTCGCCCGCGCCGCAGAACTGCGCGATGTGCGCGCCCGCGTCCGACGCGCCGATGTGCACGAGCGGGTGCGACAGGATCGCCGAGACGGACTCGACGTCGGCGTGGATCACGCCGCGGATGCAGAACTCGGTCTGCAGGCCGTCTGCCAGCGCCACGTCGAGCATGACGTCGGGCAGGCTCTTGCCGCGCTCGCCCGCGATCTGCAGCAGCGAGCGCCCGGCCAGCGGCTGGTTCGCCGCCGAGAACACCTCGCCGATCGAGGACGCCATCAGGAGCGGCGCGATCCGCATGCCCTCCTCGACCAGCGTCTTGCGGTTCGCGGGGTCGCCGAACGCCGCGATCCGCTCCGCGAGCGGCAGGCTCATGAAGCGGTTCCAGGTCGGCAGCCCGTAGAGCAGGAAGCTCGTCTCCGACAGCCGCATGTTCAGGTCGAAGGTGCGCGGCATCGACTGCGCGTAGACGCGCCCGCCCAGCTCGCGCTCGGCCTCGAGCGCGGCCAGCGAGCGCTTCCAGGCGTCGGCGTTCACCGGGCTCGAGACGATCGGCGCCAGCGAGCACAGGACACCCGAGCCGCGCGAGAGCCGGCCCAGCTCCTTGATGTTCTCGAGCTGCTGCTCGAGGTCGATGAAGTAGGGCACGGTCTGCAGCACGCCGCGCCCGCTCTTCGCCATCGCCTGGCAGAGCGCGAGCTTCTCGCGCTCGTCGGCCCAGCGGCTCGGCACGGGCACCATGTTCTCGTCGATGTCGACGTACGAGATCGAGAGCCCGATCGCGCCCGCGGCCATCGCTTCTTCCATGAGCCGGCACATCTCTGCGATCTCGGCGTCGGTCGCGGCGCGCTCCTGGGAGGCGGCGCCCATCACGTAGAAGCGCAGCGCCGAGTGGCCGACCAGCGCGCCGACGTTCGGGCCGAGGCCCTTCTGGATGTGCGCCAGGTAGTCGCCGAAGCTCTCCCAGCAGAACGGCACGCCCGCGTCGAAGGTCGGCGCCTTGATGTCCTCGATGCGCGAGAACATCGCCACGAGCTTCTTCGAGCCGCCGGGCCGCACGGGCGCCAGCGACAGCGAGCAGTTGCCCATCACCACCGTGGTCACGCCGTGCTCGAGCGAGGGCGTGGCGAGCCGGTCCCAGCAGATCTGCGGGTCGTAGTGGGTGTGGATGTCGATGAAGCCCGGCGCGAGGGTGAGCCCGCGCGCGTCGAGCTCGCGCGCGCCGCGCGTCTCGATCCTACCGACCGCGGCGATGCGGTCGCCGCGAATCCCCACGTCGCCCGCGAAGGCGGGCGCGCCGGTGCCGTCGACGATGGAAGCGTTGCGCAGGACGAGATCGAAGTTCGACATGGCCGGATCCTACCGGATCCGGACGGGTCTTTTCTCAGCCCGACCCCGCGATCGGCTGGAGCGCGCTTGCAACTTCGACCGCGCTCTGGCAGCGCTCCTCAGGCCGCTTGGCCATCAGCTTCATCACCAGCCGGGCCATCGCCTCGGGGATCTCGGGCTTGCGCTCGCGCGGGTCGGGCGCGGGCGTGTTGCGGTGGTGGAACGTCACGTCGCCGGCGCGAAACGGCACGCTCTTGGTCAGGAGCTCGAACAGGGTGACACCGAGCGCATACAGGTCGGCGCGGTGGTCGACCGATTCGCCCGCGGCCTGCTCCGGCGCCATGTAGAATGGCGTGCCGCCGATCACGGTCGCGCCCTTGCGCACCTCCTCGACCATCTTGGCCAGGCCGAAGTCCATGATCTTCAGGACGCGCTCGCGGGTGTAGAAGAGGTTCGCGGTCTTCACGTCGCGGTGGACGATGCGCGCGGTGTGCGCGTAGTGGAGGCCCGCGCAGACCTGCATCCCGATCGCCGCCACGATCGGCGCGGCCATCGCGCCGCGCGCGCGCAGGATCGAGTCGAGCGTCGTCCCCTGCAGGAACTCCATCGTGATGAAGTAGTGGCCGCCCTCGCTGCCCGCGTCGTAGACGGTGACGATGTTCGGGTGGTTCAGCGCCGCAGCCGCGCGCGCCTCGCGCTCGAAGAAGGCGATCGCGGTCGGGTGCCCGCGGAGGTTCTCGGTCAGTCGCTTCAGCGCGACCGTGCGGCCGAGGTGCTTGTCGCGCGCCTTGTACACGACACCCATCGCGCCGCGGCCGAGCTCCTCGAGGATCTCGTAGCGGCTCTCGGCCTGCGCGTCGGCCGGCGCTGCAGCCGGCGCATGCTTCGCGCGCAGCTCGGCGACCCGCTCGGCCGAGTTTCGGAAGCTGGGGTCGCGCGCCTCGATCACCTCCCAGGCTTCGATGGCGTCGTCGAAGCGGGAGAGCTTCTCGAGCAGCTCGGCCTTCACCGCCTGGAGCGGGAGCGGCGGCGAATCCTCGCCCGAGACCTCCAGGAGCTCGTCGAGCTTCTCGAGCGCGGGACCGAGCTGGCCGCGTTGCATCTGCAGCTCGACCAGCTGCCGAGCGGCCGCGGTCCAGTTCGGGTCCAGCGCGTCGACCTGCGACAGGTTGTGGATCGCGCGCTTGGTCTGCTGCAGGCTGGCGGCGACCTGGCCGGCGTCGAAGTAGCACTCGTTCTTCTCGAGCAGCGCGAGCAGGTGCTCGGTGTCCTGCGTCTCCCTGCAGCACTCGATGGCCTGGTCGAGCTCGCCGGCGCGCTCGTAGGCGCGGGCCGCCGCGGCCATGTCGCCGGCGGCGCGGTAGGCGTCACCCGCCTTGTCGAGCTCCCCCGCGGCCTCGAAGAGGGCGGCGGCGCCCGCCCGGTCCTCGGTCTTCGCGCGCAGCTCCGCGGCGCCGCGCAGGTCGCCCGCGGTCTCGAGCGCGCGCGAGGCGCCCGCCACGTCGCCGCGCTTCTGCAGGAGGTCGGCCCGCAGCTTCGTCGCGGCCTGGGTCTGGCCGGCGCGCTCGAGCTCGTCGGCGGCGCGCGAGAGGTCGCCTTCCAAGAACGCCTTCACCGCGGCGGCCGAGCCGCTGAAGAGTGCGCCGCCGGCGTCGCGCGCGACGTCCACCACGACCTTCACCGGGTCGAACGTCTTCACCTCGACCACGCGCTCGAGCAGGCGGTCGCCGGCGCCCACCAGGAGCACGTACCGGGCCGGCTTCACGTACAGGAAGACCGGCGCGTCGCCCACGTAGCGCAGCGAGCTCGGGTTGCCGCGCAGCGCGACCGCGACGTGCTCGGAGCCCTTCTCGCCCTTGACGGCGCCGAGCACCGAGATCTCGATCGACGCCTCTTTCGGGCGCATGTCGAACTTCGCGCTCACGCGCTTGCCGCGCACGACACGGACGAGCTGCTCCTCGAGGAAGTCGCCGATCAGCTCGCCCGTGCTCGCGTTCATGAGGGGACCGCGCACCGTCACGTAGTACTGGCGCCGGCGTGCCGGGACCCAGTGGAAGAGGGTCGGCTCGCCCTCGCGCAGCGGGCGCTCGAAGCGGTTCAGCCGGCGCAGCCCGTCCTCGATGCGCCATTTCGCCTTCTCGCGGCTCTTCAGCGATTTGGTCTGGGCGGTCTTCCGCGCGCGGCGGGAGATGCTGATGCTGAACAGCGCGCGCGTCTGCGGCGGCAGCTCGACGACGACCGCGAGCGTACCCCAGCCGCGCACCAGGAGGGCTCCGACGATCAGGATCAAGAGGCCCGGGAGTATGGCGGCGCGCGGATTCCAGCGCAGATACTCCTCCGCGTCGGGCGAGAGGCAGACCGAGTTTCCGTAGGCGCGCGCGCGCTGCAGCGAGCGACCGGTGAGCTCGCGCAGCTCCAGTCGCCACGGCGAGTCGCCGGCGCAGGCGGGGGCGCCGTCCCCGCTCGCGGCAGGCTGCCGGTAGAGCCGTGCGAGGAACAGCGCATCGGTCTCGAGCACGAGGTTCAGCTGGACCGGGGCTTCGGCGTCGCGTGAGTCGAGGCTCTCGAAGCGGTACAGGCCTTCGAGCCCGCCGGCGGTCGCGACGTTCTCGAGCGCGGTCGCGAGCTCGGCGTCGGGCATGAGCGCGTACTCGCTGGCGAGAACGCGCTTCACCTGGCCGGAGATCTTCTCGAGGTCGGGCACGCGCGGGCGGAGCCAATCGAGCAGTTGTTCGCGGGGCGTGAGGCGCTCGCGCACGCCGGCGAAGACGATCCGGCCGGTCTCGGGCTCGACCGCCGCGAAGCTCTGCACGAGCGCGGGGATCCGGTCGCCGACGCCGGTGAGGTCGATGGAGCTGCCGGCGCGATTCTGCGCGCTCCTGTCGGCCAGCGCGTCCGAGTCGGGCAGCAGGAGCGCCGCGCGCTCCCGCTCGAGCGCCGCGCCCGCGCCGTCGCCGAGCGCCTGCGTGGCGTCGGCGAGCGCGAGCCGGAGCTCGGGGTCGATCGGGTCGAGCTCGACGGCGTGCGTCAGCGCGTCGCGCGCGGCGGCTTCGTCACCGCGCGCGCTCGCGAGCTGGGCGCGGATCTGCAGCGACTTCGGGCTCGCGCCGCGGGCGCGCTCGGCCGCGTCGAGCAGCGGCACCGCCGCTGCAGCGTCGCCCTGGCTCTCGGCGAGCAGCGCCGCCAGCTCGAGCTTGGCTTCGACGTCCGCGCCGTCGAGCGCGACCGCCTCTGAGAAGAGCTCCTTCGCCTCGTCGCCGCGGCCTGCCCCGCGCAGGACTACGCCCAGCTCGCGCGCCGCGCCGGCCGCGCGCGGATCCTGGTCGAGCGCCTGGCGGAGAAGCTTCTCTGCGCCGGCCCCGTCGCCGAGCGCGCGGGCGGCGCGCGCGACTCCGAGCAGCCGAGCGGAGCTCGTGCCGTCCGCATCGATCGCCGCTTGCCAGCGCGCGCGCGACTGCGCCGGGTCGGCGAGGTCGGTGGCGAGGACGGCGGCCCGCTCGCGCGCCATCGGCGCTTTGCTCGGGTCGAGCTGCGCCGCGCGCGCCCAGGTCGAGGTGGCGCGTTCGACGGCGAGCCCGCTGGCGGCGCGGTCGGCAGCCCGCAGCAGGACGGCGGCCTGGCGCGTCGGCTCGTGCGCGTCCAGCTGCGCCAGCTCCTCGAGCGCGCGGCTCGAGTCGAGCTCGAGCTGGGAAGCGCGCTCGAACGCGCGGCGCGCGGCGGTGTCGTCCGCGAGCAGCGCCAGGGTCCGGCCATAGGCGAGCTGCGCGTCCGGATTCGCGGGCTCGAGGGCGATCGCCTTCTCCAAGTACGGGCGCGCCGCCTCGGCCTCGCCCCGCGAGAGGCGGATCTCGCCGGCGGCCAGGAAGGCGCGCGGCTCGAGGGGCTCGTCGGGGCTCTCGAGTGCGCGGGCGGCGTCGGTGAGGAGCTTGCGGGTCGAGACCTCGTTGCTGCTGACCTCGCCCCGCGCGATGCGCAGCCGGAGCCGTTCGGCGGCCGAGACGCCGGACTCGCTGATGCGTGCGTCGATCCGGTCGCGCAGGGAGCGCGCGAGCGGCGACTCGTTGCGGTCGAGCTCGCGCCAGGCGCGCGCCAGCTCGCCCGCAGCGAAGCGCGCGAGCGCGCGGCTCTCGGAAGCGAGCTGCTCGGCGCTCGCCGCGCGCGGCGGGCCCAGGCGGTCCGGCGTTCCGTCGAGGCCGGCGGCGACCCGGGCGACCACGGCGTCGATTGCGCCACCGAGCTGTGTCGCGCTGCCGCGGGCCCGCGCGGCGCTGTGGAGCTCGCAGCTGGCGCGGTCGTAGACGCGCAGGGCGACGTCGACGCCTGCCTCCACCGCGCGAAGGTCCACGACTACGAGCTCGCTTGCGTCGCCGGGAGCCGCGCGCGCGACGCGCGCGCAGCTCGTCACGGCCGCTTGGACTGCGCCCTCGGCGTGGCCCGCGGGCGGCGCGACGACGGAGACTCGGGCGTCCGCGAGGCGGAGGCGCACCCTCTCCGCGAGCGCGGCCCGCGCGGACTCGAACGCGGGAGAGAGAATTCCCGACGCGATCGCCACGCGATGCGCCGGCGCCGGAGCCTCGGCCGGCGCGGGCTCGACCCGTTCCTCCGGGGCCGAGTCCTCCTGCGCGAGCGCGGGCGCGGCGCCGGTCCAGAGACCGAACGCGAGGCAGACCGCCGGCAAGGCGCGGCGCAAGCGGGAACCGGAGCTGCGCATTCCTACGCGAATCGGACGCGAGCGCGGGACGATTTAGACGCCGGGCGACGCGGCTGCGCCAGGCGGGTCACTGACATACACCCGCGCCAGCCGAGCCTGTATGATCCGCCGCATGAAATTGTTCAATGCCAACCTGTCGCCGTACGCGTCGCGCGTTCGGATCGCGATCTACGCCAAGAACCTCCCCATCGAGATCGTGACGCCGCCCGGCGGCACGGCTTCGCCCGAGTACCGGAAGCTGAACCCGATCGGAAAGGTGCCGGCGCTCGACGTCGACGGGCTCGTGATCTCCGAGTCCGAGGTCATCAACGAATACCTCGAGGACCGCTTCCCGTCGCCGGCGCTGCGCCCGGTGGATCCCGCCGCGCGCGCGCGCATGCGGCTCCTGTCGCGCTTCGCGGACCTCTACCTGGCGCCGATCCTGTCGGTGCTGTTCGGACAGATGAACCCGAAGACCCGCGACGCGAAGCTCGTCGCGGACAAGCTCGCCGAGCTGCAGCAGCGGCTCGACCAGCTCGAGGCGCTGATCGCGGCCGAGCCCTACGCGGCCGGCGCGGATCTGTCGCTCGCCGACTGCGCGCTCGCGCCGCTGTTCTTCTTCCTGACGCGCTTCATGCCGGCGCTCGGCGCGCCGAGCCCGCTCGAGGGTCGCGCCAAGCTCGCGCGCGTCGGTGAAGTTCTCGCCAAGCACCCGGCGGTCTCCAAGGTCCTCGCCGAGATGGGTGCGGCGCTAGCAGAGAGATCGCGCTCGTAGCGTCGGTGCACCGGTCCGACCTCGGCGCTCAAGTTCGTCGCGGCTGCCGTCCGACTCGTGCTCCATGGATCACCTGCACCTGGTCTACGAGGACGAGATCGTCAAGCTCTTCTGGGACACCGACGCGCGCTATCACATCGCGGAGTGGCACGGCGCGGTGAAGGGCGACAAGCTGCG
The DNA here is from genome assembly GCA_963707945.1 of uncultured delta proteobacterium. Lineage (GTDB taxonomy): Bacteria > Myxococcota_A > UBA9160 > SZUA-336 > SZUA-336 > VGRW01. The sequence goes on along the minus strand of CAVPRM010000002.1, from coordinate 943,082 downwards.
CACGGCGGCCTACGCGTGCGTGAACGCATCGCGCACCCGGCCCTCGAAGCTCTGGCTGGCAGACGCGAGCGACGTGGGCATGATCGACGTCGCCGACCAGGCGTGGATGGTCGAGGACTTCTACCCGCGGCTGGCGCGCAACGGCGTGCAGCACGTCGCGTTCGTCGTGCTCGAGAAGACGCTCGTGCACATCCCGGTGAAGCGCATGAACAAGGCGTACGGGGACAAGGGCACGATCGAGTTCCAGTACCACCCGACGCGCGAAGCTGCGACGGCCTGGCTCGCGACTCACGCCCGATAGCCGCGCGGCCGCGCCAGCACTCCGACGCTCGCCACCCGCCGCTCGCCCCAGCGCGTCTTGTATTCGGACTGCGCGCCGAGGTCGTACGAGGCGACGCCTTCCTGTGTCAGCGCCTCGATCGCCTCGAGCTGTAGCGCGTTGCCGAGGCCCAGCGCGCGCAGCCGGTCGTCGAAGCTGAACTGCAGGCCGCGGAAGAGGTCGCCGGCGAGCCCGCCGCACAGGTAGCCGACGTCCTCGCCGTCGCGCCGTGCGAACACGCACCGCAACGCACCCCGCGCCGCCAGCCGCGGCAGCATCAGCGCGTAGAACTCGCGCATCGCGCCGCGATCCACGCCGTTGCCCGTGGCCGCCTTCCAGCTGCGCCCCTCGACCGCGAGCGTGCGCGCGTGCGCAGCGGCGCCGGCCTCGACACCCTGCGGTGTCAGCCACTCGAAGCGGACTCCCGCCGCCTGCGCCCGCCGCTGCGCCGCGCGCGCGTTGCGGCGGAACTTCGCGCTGCGCCGCGCGAGGAAGCCGCCGTCTCCGAGGAGGCGAGCCACGAAGCGAACCGTGGTCGACGCGAGCCCGAGCGCATAGTCGGGCTGGAGCCGGCGCAGCAGCTCGCGGGTGACGGGCGCGGCAGGTGCGAGACCCGTCAGGTAGAGCGGCTCGCGGCCCCCGCGCTCGCGCAGGATCTCGAACAGGAGCTCCATCGAGCCCGGGCCGACGAGCGCCGACGCGAAGCCCCACATGGCCTCGAGCGGCTCGAGCAGGCCGCGGCGAGCGGCGAGCGCGACGAACGCGCCGCCGTCGCAGGCGGCGACCACCTCGCTGTCCGGATGGAACGCGTCGTGGAAGGACAGAATCCAGTCGCTGCGCGTGCAGAAGCGATCCACCGCCGGGTCCGCCGCGACGGCAGCATCGAGCTCGCGCGCGCAGCGCTCGAGCTCCGCGCGGTCGAGCCGCTGCACGGCGCTAGTCCGCCGGGTAGCGCGCGTCCGGGTCGAGCGGCCAGATCGGCCGCGGCGTCCGCGCGCGCGGGAACACGTCGAGTCGCTGCGTCGTGAGCCCCGGCGGATCGGCGGTCACGATCGCGCGCGCCAGCGACTGGAAGCCGGCGCGGAAGTGGTGGCTCGACTTGAGCGCCACGATTCGCCGGCGCTCCACGTCGATGCCGTGAAGGCGGAAGATCTCGGGGTCGAACACCTGCTGGCTGCGCGACGCGACCAGGACGTCGACGCCGCCGATCCGCAGGCGCGCCATCGGCCCGAGCGCGAGCTCGACCCCGGCCAGCATCGCCCGGAGCTTGAAGCGGCCGTCCGAGAGTCGCGACACTTCGGCGCGTACCCGGAGCGGCTCGCCGTGCAGGCGGTCGCTCCTGCCGCCGAGCTCGAGGTCGAGCTTCGCGCCGACCCCCGCGGCGTGCGCGCGCCGCGCGGCCTCGGGGTCGGCGATCGTCGCGAAGCAGGCGCCCTCCACGCCCGCCTCGAGCAGCGCGCGCAAGAGATGCGTGCCGTCGCCCGGCGCGCCGCCGCCGGGGTTGTCCGAGGTCTCGTTGATCACGACCGGCCCGTCGCCTACCTCGAGCGCGGCGGCGATCGCCTCGGCGCACGACAGGGTCCTCGGCCGGAAGCTCTCGCGGAGCGCCCAGATCTCGCGCGCAGCCGCACGCGCCGCTGCGCGCGCGAGCGCGCGATCCCCGTCGGCGGTCGCGACGACGCTCGCGCCGACGCCCGGGTGATCCGCGTACGGGAAGCCGTGGAAGAACGCGCAGTCGAGCACCCCCTGGCGCGCCGCCTCGCGGGCGCAGTGCGCGTTCGCCTCGGCGGCGGGACCGAAGAGCGTGGTGGCCGCGGGCAGCAGGAGCGGCAGGCGCTCGACGTGGGTGACGGGTCGCACGCGGCGCTCGACCAGCGCGGGCAGCGCGAGCGCCGCGTCGCGCCCGCGCTCGAAGGTGTCGACGTGCGGGTAGGTGCGGCAGCAGAAGACGCCGGCGAGCGCGTCGGCCATCGTCTGCGACACGTTCCCGTGCAGGTCGAAGGTCGCCACGATCGGCACACCCGGCCCGGCGCAGTCGCGCAGGCGCTGGCACAGGTCGGCCTCGACGTCGTCCGCGCCCTCGGCGCAGGCTGCCCCGTGGAGCGCGAGGGCGACCGCGTCGACCCGTCCCGCGCGCAGCAGCGCCGCCTCGATCTCGTCGCGAAGCGCCCGGTAGGCGCCGGCGCCGATGACACCGGACGGCGTCGCACCGCATGTCACCAGCGGCACGAGCTCGGCGCCGATCTCGTCGCAGGCGGCGACCAGCCCGCCGAGCGCGGTCGCGGTGCCGCGCGCGAACCGGACGACCTCGGCGCCGCGCGCGACGTGGAAGTCGCCGAGCGGCGTGGGGCGGGGGCAGTACGAGTTGGTCTCGTGCTGGAAGCTGGCGAGCGCGACCCGCACGCGCCTAGAGCCCGAAACCGCCCGGCCGGCCGAGCCGCAGCGCTCCCGCGTTGGTGAAGACGGTGTCCTGCAGCGAGGCGTGCTGGGTCAGAGTGTGGATGTCGCGCAGCCGCCGCTGCAGCGGCGAGCTCTCGTAGAGCGCCGTGCCGCCCGCGACGGTGTAGCAGACGTCGACGACGCGCGCGGCGGTCTCCGCGACCCAGGCGCTCGTCTGGACCACGCGCGGCATGAACGCCGGCTCGACCTCGCCCGCGCACGCCTTCGCCCACAGCTCGCGCGCGCGAGTCTCGAGCAGCGCGCGCGCCGCGAACGCGTCGGCTTCGGCGTGGCCGAGCTTGTGCTGGAAGAGCGGCGAGTCGGGCAGGGCGACCGGGCCGTACAGCCGTCGCTTCTTCGTGGCGGCGAACGCGACCAGGTCCGCGAGCGCGCCCTCGGCGATCCCGAGCGCGACCGCCGCGATGTGCAGCGACGCCTGCAGGATCGGCGCAGCGAAAAGCGGCCCCGGCATGGACGGCACGCCGCCGAACAACACGAAGCTGTGCAGCTCGGGCGCGAACGTGTCCGCGAGCTCGATGTCCTGGCTGCCCGTACCGCGCAGGCCCGCCGTGCGCCAGGTGTCGTGAATCGTCCAGACCTTGGCGGGCAGGAGCGGGCAGATCAGCTTGGGCTGTGCGCCCTCGGCCGCGCCCGGCTCGGCAACCACGCAGTTCCCGAACAGCCAGTCCGCGTGCTGGCAGCCGCTCGCGAAGCCCCAGCGCCCGGTCACGCGGTGACCGCCCGGCGCGGGCACGGCGCGGCCCTGCGGCGCGAACGCGCCGGCCATGATCACGTCGGGGCCGCCCGCGTAGATGTCGTCGAAGCCCTTGGGCGAGAGCAGCGCGAACAGCTGTGGCGACTCGCAGCCGATCATCACCGTCCAGCCGGTCGCCCCGTCGGCGGCGGCGAGCCCGGCCAGCACGTCGATCGTGTGCGGATACGCGACCTCGAGGCCGCCGTGGCTGCGCGGCACGAGCATGCGGAAGAAGCCTGCCGCGCGGAGCTCGGCGACGAGATCCAGCGGCAGCCGGCGCGCGGCCTCGATCTCGGGCGCGCGCGCGGCGATCCGAGGCGCGAGCTCGCGCGTCGCCTCGAGGATCCGCTCGGCGTTCTGCTCCACTAGTCCTCTCCGAAGAAGTGCCGCCGCGCGCGCTCGTCGACGTCCTGGTCGGGCCCGCGGCCGACGATGTCGATCAGCCGGCTCGTGTCGCCGAGAACCTTGGCGAAGAGGCGTGCGCGCCGCGTCTCGCCTTCGGGGCTGTTGTCGAAGAAGAGCGTCGCCATCCAGTCCTCGAGCGTGTGGAGCCGGGAGTAATAGCGATCGTGCTCTTCGGCGTAGGCGTGCGCCGCCGCGTCCCAGTCGCTCGACGCGAGCAGCGCGTCGCGCAGCACGCGCACGTCGCGCAGCGTGAGCGACATGCCGCAGCCCCAGACGGGATCGCTCGTCGCGGCGGCGTCGCCGACCAGAACCACGCCGTCGCGATACGGGAAGGCGACGCTCGAGTCCGCGCCCTCGAACGCCGCCAGCGGGCCGACGGGCTGGACGCCGGCGAGCCACTCGGACGGCACCCCGGTCGTCCCGCAGACGCGCAGGAAGTCGGGGAGCCGCTCTTTCCCGGACAGGCGACGCACTCCGGTGTCGGAGCGGAAGGCAACGTACGCGCGGAGCCGCCGGTTCCCCTGAGGGAAGAGCAGTGCCTCCTCGGCCTTTGCCAGGTCGAAGTACGTCGCGCTCGTGTCGTCGGGTCCGCTGTAGCCGTCGAGCAGGACGCCGGCGAGGCAGAGGCGGTTCTCGTCGCGGGTCTCGGTGAAGCCGGCCAGCCGGCGCAGCTTCGAGTCGCGCCCGTCCGCGCCGACCACCAGGCGCGCGGTCTGCTCCTCCGGCGCGCCGCTCTCGGAGCGGAAGCGCACTGCGGGAGGCTTGCCGGGGACCACCTCGGTCACCGTTGCGCCCCGCCGGACCTCGGCTCCGGCGGCTGCCGCGTGCGCGAGCACCGCCTCTTGCAACGCCGGATGGCCGACGCAGCGCGGCGGATCGAGCGGGGCGGCGGGATCGGCGAAGTCGCGGCGCGCGCCGCGAATCGAGCCGAACCAGGCTTCGAGAATCGCGCTGCGGTGTGCGCCTGCCGCTTCGAGCGCGGACTCGAGGCCGAGCGCGCGCGCCTCTGCGACTCCCCAGCACTCCAGGTACTCGCCGCGGACCCGGTCGCGGAAGCGGGTCTCGCGCTCGAGCACCAACGTTCGCGCACCCCGAGCGGCCATAGCGCCGGCAATGCCCGCGCCGCCGAGGCCGCCGCCGACGCAGATCAGGTCGTACTCCACCTGCCCCCCTCAGCGGCCGCGCAGCGCCGGCAACACTTCCTGCTCGAAGAGCGCGCGCGAGCGCAGACCTTCGTCGCGGTCCGCGTCGAACGACGCACCGGTGACCACGAGCTTCGAGGCGCCCGCGTCCACGAGCTCGCGCAGCCGCGCGACGCAGTCCTTCACCGGGCCGACCACCGCGAACCGCTCGAGGAACTCGGGCTCGAGCGCCTTCGCGTGGCGCGCCCGGCCGAGTGTGTGCTGCTCGCGCTCGTAGTTCGAGTGGATTCCCGAGAACACCCTGCGGTCCTCGGGCGCCACGCCGTCCGCGGAGCTGCCGGCCATGCCCGAGAAGTGCGCGAAGGTGCCGACCCCGCCGCGCACCAGCTCGCGCGCGACCGACACGTCGGGGTGTGGGGCGACGTTCACGTACGCGCCGAAGCGCAGCGCGTCCGGGTCGAGCCCCGCCGCCGCGCGCGCCTTGCGCGCCTTCTCGATCCCCCAGCGCAGGCGCTCGGGGTTCGCGCCGAGCGCGAAGGTGATCCGGTCGGCGATCCGCGCCGAGAGCTCGATCACGCGCGGGCCGGTCGCGGCGACGTCGACCGGCACCGGCGGCAGCTTCAGCGAGTCCAGCCAGCGCAGCCGGCTCGCGAAGCCCTCGAGGTCGACTGCGCCTCCGCGCAGGTAGGTCGCGAGCTGGGACAGGAACCGCTCGAACACGGCGAGCGGAGCGGGCTCGAGCCCGATCTGGAACAGCGCCGAGTCGCCGCGCCCGATCCCGAGCACGGCGCGCCCGCCCGACAGCGCGTGGATCGTCGCGATTGCCGACGCGGCCACCGCCGGATGGCGGGTGACCGGGTTGGTGACTCCGGTCGCGAGCCCGATCCGGCTCGTCGCCTTCGCGGCGAGCGCCATCCCCGCGAACACGTCGCCCGTCAGGTTCTGCGAGTCGGTGAACGCGATGCCGTCGAAGCCGGCGGCCTCGGCGCGTGCGGCGAGCTCGCCGGCGAGCTTGGGAAGGGGGACGGAGAGGGTCCAGACCTCGAGCGGCTTGCGGTCGGGCATCGACGTATCATGGCACGAACAGAGGGAGAGAAAAGCCGTGCCCCGAGCCGAACGCCCCGATGCGTCATTGTACTACGAGGTGCACGGCGAGGGCCCGGCCGTCGTGTTCGCGCACGGCGCCGGCGGCAACACGCTGATCTGGTTCCAGCAGGTGCCCGTGTTCGCGCGCGAGCACACCGTCGTGACGTTCGACCACCGCGGCTTCGGCCGCTCGACCTGCGCGCCCGGCGCCTTCCACGCGCGCGCGTTCGCCGACGACCTGCGCGCGATCCTCGACGCAGCTGGCATCGCGCGCGCGGCGCTGGTCTGCCAGTCGATGGGCGGCTGGACGGGTCTGCGCTCGGCGCTCGCGTTTCCCGACCGGGTCGCCGGCCTCGTCCTCTCCGGTACACCGGGAGGTGTATTCACGCCGCTGGTGGTGGCCGCGTTCCAGCGGATCGGCCAGATCGCGCGAGACGAGGGGATCCAGGGCCGCCCCGCGCTCGCTCCGGACTTCCCCGAGCGCGAGCCAGCTCTCGCGCATCTATACGATCAGATCAGCGGGCTGAACCCGGGCCTGTCGCCTGCGGCGCTCGCGACCCTCGGCGAGGCTCGCATTACCCCCGCCGAGCTGGCGAGCTTCTCGGTGCCCACCCTGATGGTCGCGGGCGAGCACGACCAGCTCTTCCCGCCCGCGGCGCTGAAGGAAGCCGCGGCGCAGATCCCCGGCTGTCGGGTCGCCGACTTCCCCGGCGCGGGCCACTCGCCGTACTTCGAGAACGCGCCGCACTTCAACCGCCTGCTCGGCGGCTTCCTCGTCGTCAGTGCGCTAGCGGCGGGCGCAGCCCGCCTGCGCCCCTTCGCTCGCCTTCGGCTCGCTGCGCGCTTCGCTTGCGGTCGGCGCGCTAGCTTCGCTGCGCTAGTGGCGCGCGGCGAACGCCGCTTCCCAGTTCTTGCCGTCGAACGTCGTGAGCGCGAAGCGCCGCCAGGCATCGCCGTCCAGGCAGCGGATGTTCACGTCCACCTTGTCGGGGTCGGAGCGCGGCGTGTAGAACGGGTGGATCCCGCACACGCGGCAGAAGCGGTGCTTCGCGACGTGCGTGTTGAAGGTGTAGAGGGTGAGCAGCTCCTGCCCCTTCAGGAGCTCGAAGCGGTCGAGCGGCACGATCAGGTGGAACATGCCCTTCATCGTGCACATCGAGCAGTTGCACTCGCTCGCCGTGAAGCTCTCCACCGCCACGCGGAAGCGCACGCCGCCGCAGTGACACCCGCCCTCGAGTCGTTCCATCGACGCCATGCGCGCGAACGTAGCTAAGCTCTCGAAACGGTCGCCACACAAGGTCCGGCAAGCAGAGCGCGCAGCGAGGCGAAGCCGAGCGTAGGGTGGGTGGCGCGGCTGCGCCGCGCCGGGCCCCGCTAAGGACTGAGGAAGTCGAGAAGGGCGAAGGGCGCGCCGGGCAGGAAGTCGGCGTGGTTCGCGCCGAGGAAGCGGTCGATCACCGTGGCGTAGACGCGCCGGAAGTCGACGGTGATCGGCGGATTGCCGTTGGCGTCGAGCGAGTCGAGTGCCGGCAGCGCGCCGTAGATTCCCCCGACCACGGCGCCGCCGAGCGCGAGTATCGAGCCCGCGGCGCCGTGGTCGGTCCCGGCCGTGTCGCCCCCGCCGCTCTCGCGCGCGCGTCGACCGAACTCGGAGTAGGCGAGGACCAGCACCCGATCCTGAACGCCGAGCGCCGCGAGGTCTGTCGAGAACCTCGCGAGCGCGTCGGAGAGCTGGGACAGGAGTCTCGGGTGCCGGCCTTCGGGTTCGGCCGCGCCCTGGCGGGCGTGGGTGTCGTAGCCGGGTTGGGCCACGTGATAGAGCGTGATCCCCGACGCCGTGTCGGGGAAGAGCTCGTCGTAGCGAAGCAGCGAGGAGACCTGGAGCAGGTCGCGGTGCAGGCTCGAGCCGCCGCCGTCGAGCGCGGAGCCCCAGCCGGAGAACTGGACGGTCTCGAAGAGCGGCGCCTTGGCGAGGACGTCGGCGCCCGCGCGGCGGATGCGCGCGAGCTGCGGCGAGTCGCCGGCGTCGGGCGCGTAGATCTGGGTCCAGGCGGCGGCGCGCGCGGTGAGGTCGGGGTGGAGCGGGTCGTCGGGCAGCTCGAAGTCGGCGACGGACGGCGCCGCCAGCGCGTTGGTGTTCACCGACGCGAATGCGCCGCTCGGCCGCACGCCCAGCGTGAGCGCGGGCGAGTCGGTGGCGAGGAAAGCCGCGTCGGTGGTGCGGCCGAGCCAGCCCGTGCCCGCGAAGCCGGCCGGGTCGCCGGCCCACCACGCTTCGAGCGCGCCCGCGTGCGAGAGCGGCGCGCCGGGCACGCCGACTCCGTTCAGCACAGCGACGTGTCCGGCGTCGTAGAGCGCCTTCAGCTCCGTCATCACGGGATGGAAGGCGAGGCCGGTGCCCAGCACGGGATCGGCGCCGATCAACGTTCCGGCCAGGGAGCTCGACGGGACGCGCAGGCTCGGCCGGTACGCGTCGTAGAGGCTCCGCTGCGCGCCGCCGACGTTGTTCAAGGGGATCACCGTGTTGAGCGCGTCGTTCCCGCCCGACAGCTGCACCAGCACGATCACCGGGTTCACGGGCAGGGCCGCGCGCGCGCGTCTCGGCACCAACGAAAGCACGTGCCCCGAGGCGAGCAGGGCCGCCGATCCTGCGCCGCGGAGAAACTGTCTGCGGTTCACGCGCACGGCGGCTCCGATCAGTGCAGCTGGTACTCGGGCAGCGACAGCGCGAGCGCGACCGCGCCGCGCAGGGTGCGCTCGATCCGTTCCTTGGGAGCGAGTCCGTTGCCGCCCGCGACGTAGTCGACGAGCGCCTGCCGCGCGGCCGCGGACGGAGCGACGTCGAGCTTCGCGAGCAGCGCGTCGACCAGCGCCGCGGCGTCCGTCGACTTCAGGTCGAACAGCTTCTTGGGCGCGAGCGCATAGGTCTTGCCCGAGCGGCCGGCGGCCAGCGCCTGGACGAACTCGAGCCGGCGCTGGACGAGGCCCGCGCTGAGCCACTCCTCGCCGCGGTTCCAGCCCTCCACGGCCGGCGGGTCGAAGAGCGCCATGCCCATGCGCGCGAGCGCCTCGGGCAGCGCCGCGAGGTTCGACTTCGCGCCGAGCGCCCGCAGGCTCGCCAGCGCCAGGTCGACCGGCGTGCGCGGCGTCGAGCTGCGCGCGGCCGCGGAATAGAACTCGTCGCGCAGGAGGATCGCCGAGACCAGCGCGCGCGTCTGGTAGCCGCTCGCGACGAACGCGTCCGCGAGCGGGTCGATCAGCGCGAGCTCCGGATCGGGGTAGGCGAACCACTCCCAGAGCTTCCTCGCGATGAAGCGCGCGAGCGTCGGGCGGTCCTCGCTGTCGCGGTGCGCGAGCAGGAGGTCGAGCAGGTTCTGTCCGGCGGGGAGCTCGTCGCCGCTGCCGTCCTCGACCCCCAGGTTGCCCGTCGCCTCGGCGGCGTTGCCGACGAAGACCTGCTTCGCGCCGTCGTCGAAGAACTCGAGGTCGACCTGGCCGGCGAGGTCCTTCGGGCCGAGCTGGAAGCCGGTCAGCCCGCGCGCGAACGCGACGACGTCGGCCTCGACGTAGTTCGGCATGCCCGCCAGGTCGCGCGCGCCGAGCGCGTACTGCTCGAGCAGTGCGCGGGCGAAATTCTCGTTCGGGTCGGCGGGGCCGCTGCGCACGCCGTCGCGGAACTCGAGCATGGCGGCGTCGCGCGTGATCTCGTAGAGGAGCGTCCGGAACGAGCCGAGGCCGTGCTCGCGCAGCACGCCGTTCTGGCGCGCGAGCTGCGCGCTGTTGGGCACCGCGCTCCAGGGGGTGGCGAAGTGGGCGTGCCAGAAGAGCGCCACCTTCTCGTGGAGCCGCCACTTCGGCGACTGCATCTGCTTCAGCCACCACACGCGCATCTTGGCGAGCGCGAACTCGCCGCCCTTGCCGGCGGGTGGGCGCGAGCGGCGGGTCTTGGTCCCGACCAGGAGCGCCACGGCCTCGCCGCGCGTGCGCGCCGCGAGCTTGGCCAGCTCCTTTGCGGTTCCGCCGAAGCCGGCGCGGCGCAGCAGGTGCGCGGCGTCGGCCATGCCCAGGATGTCCGTCGCTGCCATCGGGGGCTCCCTCGCCCCAGACCGATCGGCTAAAGAAGGATGGGCTTCGTGCCGGTCGTCACACCGGGCCGAGCGAAGGCCGCCCTGAGCGAGGACGCAAGCGGCGCAGCCGCGCGCAGCGAGCCACGGGCGAGCGAAGTCACACTGTTTTGCGTAAGGTGCCGATGCGCTCGCCGAGGCGGAGGCGGCTGCCGGCGGGCTGCGCATCGAGCGCGACCGCGCCGCGCTCGGCCAGGAGCACCAGGGTCGAGCCGAACTCGAACCGGCCCCACTCCTCGCCGCGCGCGAGCGCGACGCCGTCGGGGTAGTCGCGCCGCACGCTGCTCGCGCCGGGCAGGTTCGTCTCGAGCGCGTCGAACGTCACCCGCACCTTGCCCACCAGGGTCGCGCCCACCGCGACCAGACACAGAAGAGCGTCGCCCGGCTCGCGCAGGAACGCGCAGATGCGCTCGTTCTGGGCGAACAGAGCGTCGACGCCCTCGAGGCCGAGCCGGTTCACGGGCCACAGCGTGCCCGGCACGTAGACCGCCCGCTCGACCCGGGCGGGGCAGGGCGCGTGGAAGCGGTGGTAGTCCCTCGGCGCCAGGTAGAACGTCGCGAAGGTCCCGCCCTCGAAGCGCGCGGCGTCCTCGCCCGAAGCCAGGAGGTCGGCGAGCGCGTAAGGCCGGCCCTTCAGCTGCAGGAGCGTCCCGCCGCTGACGGTGCCCGACTCGCCCCAGGCGCCGTCGCAGGGGGCGACCAGCGCGTCGGCGCCCGCTGCGACGGGCCGCGCCCCGTCGCAGAGCGCGCGCACGAAGAACTCCTGGAGCGAGCCGAACGAGTCGAGCGGATCGCGCACCTCGGACAGGTCGGCGCCCACCGCGCGCGCGAAGACCCGGATCTCGGCCTGCACGAGCGCAGGCGGCAGGCGCAGCGCCGCGAAGCGCCCCGCGGCGCGCGACAGAAGATTGCGGGGCAGCAGGCGCAGAGCGCCCAGCGCGAGCGACATCCGTGTCCTCTTCGGGGCAGCGCAGGATATCGCCGACCCCCGCGCCCAGCGAGCGCGTTCAAGCGCAGCGCCGGCCCTGCCGACCGGACGAGGGCATGGCGATGCGCAAGAAGGCGAAGCGATCCGTCTCCAAGGTGGCCGCGCGGCCCGCGCGCAAGCGGCCCGAGATCCGCAAGCGGAAGACCGCCAAGAAGATCGACATGACCGCTGCGCCCCGCTGCCGCTCGCGCATCCCCGTCGAGATCGAAGCCGGCGGCCGCCGCGAGCGCGGCGCGATCGCCGACATGTCGGCTTCGGGCGCGCGGATCGTCGGCGTCCGGCTCGACCTGCCGCCCGGGACGCCGATCGCGATTCGCTACGGCTCGGCCACGGCGCCGATCCTGCTGGCTGCGGAGATGGTGCGCGCGACCGCCGACGGCTTCGCCGTCAAGATTCGCCCGCGCTGAGTCCGAGTCCGACCGACTACGCTCGCCTGCGGCTCGCTGCGCGCGCCTTCGCGCTTGCGGCCTCGCTCGCCGACAGCGGACCGCGGGCCGATGTCCCGCGGTGGGCCCTCGCTCGGTCTAGCCTGCGAAGCAGGTGAGCAGCCAGACCCCGACGACGAGCAGCGCGAGCGACAGCTCCGTGATCGTCCCGACCACTCGTGCGGCTTCGGCTTGGCTCATGGCGGCTCTCCCAAGAGGTACGCGCAGGCCTAGTGCAACCGGGGTGCCAGCCTGGGGACGGCTCCGCGGGCACCGCAGCCCGGCGGGTGCAGCAACGGAGCTTCACCTCGGTCGCGTTGAGGAAACGGGCCGCTTCGCGCATCTTGCGACGCATGCGTCTCAAATACGGCACGAATCCCCATCAGAGCTACGCCGCGCTCGAGCCACTGGAGGGCGGGAAGCTCCCGGTCGAGGTCCTGAACGGCACCCCGTCCCTGATCAACCTGCTCGACCTCTTGAACGCCTGGCCGCTCGTGGCGGAGGCGCGCGAGGCGCTCGGCCTGCCCGCGGCGGCGAGCTTCAAGCACGTCTCGCCGGCCGGCGCGGCCGTGGCCGTTCCGCTTCCCGAGGACCTGGCGCGCGCCTATGAAGTGAAGGGCGAGACGCTGAGCCCGGCCGCGACCGCCTACGTGCGGGCGCGCGGCGCCGACCCGAAGTGTTCGTTCGGCGACATGGTCGCGCTGTCGGACACCGTCGACCTGGGCACGGCCGAGTTCCTGAAGGGCGTCGTCTCCGACGGGATCATCGCGCCCGGCTACGAGCCGAAGGCGCTCAAGCTCCTCTGCGAGAAGAAGGGCGGCAGCTTCATCGTCCTGCAGATCGACGCCGGCTACCGCCCGCCCGAGCGCGAGGCGCGCGAGGTGTTCGGGGTTCGGCTGGTGCAGGACCGGAACAACCGGCGGATCACGGAGGCCGACCTGGCCCACGTGGTGTGCGGATCGCTCGACGCCGCAGCCAAACGCGACCTCGTTCTGGGTCTGATCGCGCTCAAGTACACGCAGTCGAACTCCGTGGGCTACGCGCTCGACGGCCAGATGATCGGGATCGGCGCGGGCCAGCAGTCGCGGGTCGACTGCACGAAGCTGGCGGGCGCGAAGGCCGACGTCTGGCACCTGGGGCGACACCCGAAGGTGTTGGGGCTGCGCTTCAAGAAGGGCACCAAGCGCCAGGACCGGATCAACTGGCGGGTCCGCTACATCGAGGGCGACCTGGTTCCGTCCGAGGAGCGCGAGCTCGCGGAGGTGCTCGACGAGCCGCTCGTGCTGCTGACGCGCGGACGAGAAGCGCGAGTGGGTGAAGAAGCTCGATCGGGTGGCGCTGGTCTCGGACGGCTTCATCCCGTTCCGCGACAACATCGACCACGCGGCGCGCCACGGCGTGAAGTTCATCGCGCAGCCGGGCGGCTCGACCCGCGACGCGGACATCGAGGCGGCCTGCCGCGAGTACGGGATCGCGCTGGTGCACACGAACCTGCGCCTGTTCCACCACTAGCGGAGCATGGGTAGGGTGCCCATGCGACCATAAGACCATGCCGGTCCGGCTCGAGCGACCCTCCGCCCACCCGCACGTCGCGGTCGTCACGCTCGATCGGCCCGACAAGGCGAACTCGCTCGACCTCGCGATGGTGCGCGAGCTGGCCGCCGCCTGGCGCGCGGCCGCGGCCGACGGCGACGTGCGCTGCGTCGTCGTCACCGGCGCCGGCGAGAGAGCCTTCTGCGGCGGCATGGACATGCGCGCGACGATCCCCGTCTCGCAGGCGCTCGCGCGCGGCGAGCAGGTCGACCCCGCGGACTTCGCGGCACTGCGCGACGTGTCGACCGCCTTGCTCGCCGGCTTCGACCTGGGCAAGCCGCTGGTCGCGGCGGTGAACGGCCACGCGCGGGCGGGCGGCTTCGACCTGTTGCTCGCGTGCGAGCTGCGGGTCGCCGTGCCGCACGCGACCTTCGCGCTCGAGGAGGTCGCCCTCGGCCTCTATCCGACGGGCAACGCGACGGTGCTGCTGCCGCGCCAGATCGGCTGGGTCGCGGCGCACGAGCTTCTGCTCACCGCCCGGCCGATCGGCGCCGCGCGCGCGCTCGAGCTCGGCCTGCTGAACCGGGTGGTCGCGCCGGCCGACCTGCTCGGTGCCGCCTTCGAGCTCGCCGACGCGATCGCCGCGAACGCGCCGCTCGCGGTCCGAGAGACCCGGCGCGGCGTGCGCGAGGTGCTGACCTTGCCGCTCGACGAGGCGTACAAACGGCAGGAAGAGATCGGCCGGCCGCTGCGCAAGACCGAGGACGCGCGCGAGGCGCAGGCCGCGTTCGTCGAGAAGCGCAAGCCGCGCTTCCGCGGCCGCTAGCCGGTTGTCGGGAGCAGACCGCGAGCGCTGGGACGCGACCTACCGCGGCGGCGGCCACCGAGACCCGCCGGCGCCGGAATGGCTGGCCGCGCTCGACGGCGAGCTGCCGCGCGCCGGGCGCGCGCTCGACGTCGCTTCCGGGACCGGCCGGCTCGCACGCTTCTGGGCGGCGCGCGGCCTCGACTGCGCTAGCCGTCGACGTCTCCACGGAGGGCCTGCGACTCGCCTCGCGGCGGCGACGCGCGACGGGCTCGCGCTCGAGACGCTCGCGCTCGATCTCGAGCGCGAGCCGCTCCCCGCCGGGCCGTTCGCCGCGATCAGCTGCTTCCACTATCTGCAGCGCGATCTGTTCCCGAAGCTCACCGAGCGGCTCGCGCCGGGCGGCGTGCTCGCGTGCGAGATCGCGACCGTTCGGAACCTGGAGCGGAACCCCAAGCCGAGCGCGCGCTTCCTGCTCCAGCCGAACGAGCTGCTCGCGCTGTGTCGGCCGCTCGAGGTCGTCTTCTACGAGGAAGGCTGGCGCGACGACCACTCGCTCGCGCGGCTGCTCGCGCGAAGGGGCGCTACTCCACGCCGTAGAGACGCCACTGCTCGGGCAGACCCTTGAGCGCGTGCACGCCGCGGTCGGCGAACTTCAGTCCCGAGCCCGCGACGAGGTCCCGCACGGTGCTCGAGACGAGCACCTCGTCCGCGTCTGCCGTCGCCGCGACGCGCGCTCCGATGTGCACCGCGATCCCGCCGACGCCCTCACCGATGAGCTCGCACTCGCCGGTGTGGAGACCGATCCGCACGTGCAGCCCCAGCTGGCGCACTCGGTCGCGCACGGAGCAGGCGCAGCGGATCGCGCGCGCCGGCCCGTCGAACGTGGCGAGCAGGCCGTCGCCGGCTCGATCCATCTCGTTGCCCCGAAAGGCGGACAGCTCCTTGCGGATCGCCCCGTAGTAGCGGTCGAGCAGCTCGCGCCAGCGTGCGTCGCCGAGCCCGGCCGCACGCTCGGTGGAGCCCACGATGTCGACGAACATCACCGTCGCGAGCACACGGTCGGGCTGCAGCCGCTGGTGTGCACCGGTGATGAACTCCTCGATCTCGTCGGCGATGGTGTCCTGCGTCTCCTGGTCGAGGACGAGATGATCGGTGCCGGCGATCTCCACGTACCGGGCTCCGGGGATGTGCTCCGCGACGTAGCGGCCGGCGGCGACGGGAACGAGCGCATCCCCGAGGCGATGGAGGACCAGGGTCGGCACCCGTATCGACGACAGCAGGTGCCGCACGTCGATCTCGTAGTTCGCGCGCAACAAAGTGAGGATCGAGCCCGGGCTCGCCCCCGCCCGTTCGATCTCGCCGAACCACTGAACGACCGCCTTGTCGTCGCGGCGGCTCGGCGCGTTGATCGCAACGAGCACGCCCTCGCCCCAGTGCGCCTCCACCCCTTCGAGAAGGGCCTGGTACCGCTCCGGTGGAACGGCCCACTCCTCGGTCTTCATGGAGGCGTAGCTGCCGTACACCACGAGGGCCGAGGTTCGCTCCGGGTAGGTTGCGGCGAACATCAGCGACATCGAACCGCCCTCCGACCAGCCATAGATCGTCGCCGTTTGCGAGCCGGCCGCGTCCATCACCGCCCGTACGTCGCCGACCCGTTCCTCGAGCGTCTGCTCGCCGACCCGGTCGGAGAGCCCCTGCCCGCGCTTGTCGAAGACGATCACGCGCGCGAAGGCGGTGAGCCGCTTCAAGAGGTGCTGGTTGCTCGGCAGCTCCCAGAGCAGCTCGACGTGGGAGATCGTGCCGGGGATCAGCACGATGTCGCGCGGTCCATCGCCGATCGTTCGGTAGGCGATGTGAACATCGCCGCTCCGGGCATATCGGACGGGACCCTTCATGGTCCCCTCGATGCTACACCCGCTCGGCCCAGGCGAGGACGTCGTCGGCGATCCGGTCCGGGCAGGTCATCGCCATCAGGTGCGGGGCGTCGAGCGTTCGCAGCTCGATCGAGCGCGAGCCCGCGGCGAGCCGCTCCGCGACGGCGCGCGGGAAGTTTCCCTTGCCGGCGTGGAGATCGAGGACGGGCACGGTCAGCCGCGCGGCGTCCGCCCACGCGTCGAAGCGCCGGCCCGACTCGTAGACGGCGGCCTCGACTGCGCCGGGGCACTTGAGCTCGATCTGGCCGTCGGGTCGATCGCGGAAGCCGTGCGCGAGGTACAGCTCGAGCGCGCGCGGGTCCCAATCGGCGAATGTGCCCTTCTCGCGCCAGCGCTCGCGCAGCTGGTCGCGCGAGGCGAACACGTGGGTGCGCTTGCGCGCGATGTCCGCCGCGACGTTCGGCCCGCGTGCCATCGGGTCCGCGTTCGGGAAGTCGGCGGGCGGCGGGACGATCACGGGGTCGAGCAGCGCCAGCCGCGCGAACCGGCGCGGCTCTCTCGCGCTCGCGTTCATCAGGCAGGTCCCGCCGAAGCTGTGCCCGACGCCCAGCGCGATCGTCTGCTCGCCGCGCTCCTCGACCAGCGCCGCCGCGAGCGCCGACAGGTCGAGCGCGAACTCGTTCCACCCGTACGGCTCGGGCGGCGCGGGCTTGTCCGAGTCGCCGTGGCCGCGCGCGTCGAAGCCGACCACGTGGAAGCGCTCGCGCAGCCGCTCGGCCAGGACGCCGAGCACGTCGGCGCAGAAGCCGTTCGCATGCGCCAGCAGGGCGAGCGGACCGTCACCGCCCCAGTCGACGAGGGCCAGCGCGATGCCCCGCTTCGGAAGCAGCAGGCGCCGCCGCCGGATCTCGCTCTCCGCAACCACCGCGGCGCAGTCTAGACGATCCCGCCGTCGGTTGACCCGGCGAGAAGGAGCTTCCAGAATCGCCGCGCGCGCCCCCCGCGCGCCCAGTGGAGGGAATCATGAAGGCCGCAGTGCTCCGGGCGGTGAAGCAGCCGCTCTCGATCGAGGACGTCCAGATTTCGAAGCCCGGGCCGCACGAGGTCTTGATCAAGACCGTCGCCGCGGGCGTGTGCCACTCGGACCTCCACTTCCAGAACGGCGCGTACATGTACCCGATGCCCGCGGTGCTCGGTCACGAGTCGGCGGGCGTCGTCGAGCAGGTCGGCTCGCGAGGTGCGCTACGTCGCAGCCGGGCGACCACGTGATCACCTGCCTGTCGGTGTTCTGCGGCCACTGCGAGTTCTGTCTCTCGGGCCGGCCGGCGCTGTGCACGAAGGTCGACACGCGGCGCAAGCAGACCGACCCGCCGCGGCTCTCGAAGGACGGGACGCCGGTGTGGCAGTTCCTCGACCTGTCCTCGTACGCCGAGCAGATGCTGGTGCACGAGAACGCGATCGTGAAGATCACCAAGGACATGCCGCTCGACCGCGCGGCGCTGATCGGCTGCGGCGTCACCACCGGCGTGGGCGCGGTGTTCAACACCGCGAAGGTTCCGCCCGGCGCGACGGTCGCCGTGATCGGCTGCGGCGGAGTGGGCCTCTCGGCGGTGCAGGGCGCGTCGATCGCCGGCGCGGGCCGGATCATCGCGGTCGACATGCTGGACTCGAAGCTCGAGCTCGCGCGCAAGATGGGCGCGACCGACACCGTGAACCCGAAGAAGGGCGACCCGGTCGGGCAGGTGAAGGAGCTCACCGGCGGCGGCGTCGACTTCTCGTTCGAGGCGATCGGGCTGAAGATCGCGGCCGAGCAGGCGTTCGGGATGCTCAAGAACGGCGGCACCGCGACCGTGATCGGAATGATCCCGCTGGGCCAGAAGGTCGAGCTGCCCGGCGTCGACTTCCTGTTCGAGAAGAAGATCCAGGGCTCGAGCATGGGCAGCAACCGCTTCCGCACCGACATGCCGAAGTACGTCGACATGTACCTGAACGGGAAGCTCAACCTCGACGACATGGTCTAGTAAGCGCATCAAGCTCGAAGACGTGAACGAGGCGTTCGCTTCGCTCGAGAAGGGCGAGGTCGCGCGCCAAGTCATCATGATGAGCTGAGTCCATGGAGGTACCGCTACTCGTCGACGACTTCCTGCGCCGCGCCGGCGCTGCTCTACCCGGAGAAGATCGCGGTCGTCGACGGACCGCGCCGCTTCACCTACCGCGAGCTCGCGGCGCGCGTGAACCAGCTCGCGCACGCGCTGCTGCGGCTCGGCGTCGCGCCGGGCGACCGGGTCTGCATCCTCTCGCCCGAACTCGCACTTCTTCCTGGAGAGCTTCTACGGCACGAGCCAGATCGGCGCGATCCTCGTGCCGCTCAACTACCGGCTCACCGCGGCGGACCACGAGTACATCCTGAACCACGCCGGCGTCACGCGCGGTGCTCGTCGACGACGAGTACACCGCAGGTCGTCGACGAGATCCGCGCCGCGCCTGCACGACGGTCCGGCACTGGATCGTCGCGACAGGACGACGGGCGCGACCGCCACGGGCTGGCTCGACTGGGACGAGCTGGTCGGCGCGCGAGTCCGACGACCCGCCGCCGCCGGTGGCGCGCGACGAGAACGACGTGGTCTCGATCAACTACACGTCGGGCACGACCGCGCGCCCCAAGGGCGTGATGCTCACGCACCGCAACTGCTACATGAACGCGTACAACCTGATCGCCCATCTCGGCGTCCGCCACGACGACGTCGAGCTGTGGACGCTGCCGATGTTCCACTGCAACGGCTGGGGCGGCGTCTACGCGCTCACCGGCATGGGCGGCACGCACGTCGTCCTGCGCGCGATCGACGGCGCGAAGATCTTCGAGCTGATCGCGCGCGAGGGCGTCACGTTCGCCTGCATGGCGCCGGCGGTGCTGCGCACGATCCTCGACTACCCCGACAAGGCGCAAGCACGCGATCCGCACCCGCCCGCGCTTCACCGTCGCCGGCGCGCCGCCGCCGGCCGCGTTCATCGAGCGGCTCGAGACGCGAGCTCGGCTGGGACTTCATCCAGATCTACGGGCTCACCGAGACGGCGCCGCTGCTCACCGTGTCGACGCCCGACCACGCACACGAAGACGGACGACTGGGCGCGGCGCGCGCGCGCGGGCGTCGCCGGCGCTCGGCGTCGAGATCGCCGGTGCTCGACGACGACGGCAAGCCGGTGCCGCAGGGACGGCGTGACGGTCGGCGAGGTCTGCGCGCGCTCGAACGTCGTGTTCAAGGGCTACTGGGAGCAGCCCGACGAGACCGCCAAGGCGATCCGCGACGGCTACTTCCACACCGGCGACCTCGCGGTCTGGGACGAGATCGGCACGATCCACATCGTCGACCGCAAGAAGGACGTGATCATCTCCGGCGGCGAGAACATCAGCTCGCCCGAGATCGAGGACGCGCTCTACCAGCACCCGGCGGTGCTCGAGTGCGCGGTGATCGGCGTGCCGCACGAGAAGTGGGGCGAGACGCCGAAGGCGCTGGTCGTGCTGCGGCCCGGCGCGAAGCCGACGCGAGGCCGAGCTGATCGCGTTCTGCCGCGAGCACCTCGCGCACTTCAAGTGCCCGACCTCGGTCGAGTTCGTCGACGCGCTGCCGCGCACCGCCACCGGCAAGCTGCAGAAGTTCATGCTGCGCGAGAAGTACTGGAAGGGCGGCCGCCGGGTGAACTGATGCCGCGCGCGGCTCAGCGCGGCGCGAGCGGCGTGAGCTTTTCGATCAGCGCGCGCTGGAACGCCTCGGGCGCCTCGATCGGGACGAAGTGCCCGGCTTCGTCGAACCAGACGATCTCGACGTGCGGCGCCTCGAGCGCTGCGGCCCACTCCTCTACCAGCGGATACGGCGTGTTCCAGTCGTGCCGGCCGCTGAACAGAAAGACGGGCACTTCGAGCCGGGGGATCTGCGCGATCGCGTCGAAGTCGTCGAGCCCGGCGAACAGGCGATCGAGCGAGCTGCGCAGGCAGGAGAAGTAGCGCAGGCGCGTCGCGAGCGTGTACTCGCGGCCGAAGAGCGCCGCGGGCAGCACCTCGCGCGCGCGCTCGGTGGCGTAGATGCTGCCGCCATACGCGGCGAGCCAGCGCCGCTGCACCTCGAGGCCGTTCCCCATCTGGTAGGGCGGGTGGATCGGGGCGAGCTCCGCGAGCGCTGCCGCGTCGCCACGCCGCTTCGCCTCGTCCACCACGAACTGGTACGAGAGCTCCTCGTTCCGGCGCCCGTTCACCAGCTGGCCGAGACCGACGTACGCCAGGAACAGGTCGGGTCGCCTCTGCACGGCGAGTGCGCCTACCGCGCTGCCCCACGAGTGACCGAGCAGGAAGATCCTGCCGCCGAAACGTTTTGCGAGCCGCTCCGAGAGCTCGAGCGCGTCGGCGACGATGTGCTCGCGCGTCAAGCTCGCGAAGTCGGTGCCCGCACAGGAGGCGCCTGCGCCGCGCTGGTCCCAGTGCACTACCACGAAGTGGCGCTCGAGCTGATCCGAGTATCCAGGTGCGAGCGGAAGCTGCGCGAAGCCGGGTCCGCCGTGCAGATAGAGCAGCACCGGCTTCGTGCGGTCGCGACCCCGGAGCAGGATCGTCTGCTCGACGCCGCCCAGCGACACGCGCTCCAGAGCCGCGATCGCATCCGCCCCCTCGATCGGCGCGGTCGCGGCCGGCAGCAGCGCCCAGACGGCGAGCCCGAACACGGCCGCGGCGAGCAGCACGCCGAGCGTCTTCAGGGCGAAGCGGGCGATCCGCACGCGGCGAAGCTAGCTCTCCCCGCCCGAAGTGCGCCGCTTGTCCGCTACCATGAGCGGATGCTGAAGACGATCGCTGCTGCGCTGGTGCTCGCGGCCCTCGCTGCCGACTCTCCGGCGCCGGAGCTGGACCCTGCAGGGCTCCGACGGCAAGACCTACACCTCGGCTGCGCTCGCGGGGAAGCGCGGCTACGTGCTGGCCTGGTTCCCGAAGGCGTTCACCGGCGGCTGCACCGCGGAGCTCGAGTCGCTGCGCGACGCGCAGGCCGAGCTCGCGAAGTTCGACGTCGACGTGTTCATGGTCAGCTTCGACCCGCCCGAGAAGAACGCCGAGTTCGCGAAATCGCTGAAGGCGAACCTCGTGCTGCTGTCCGACACCAAGGGCGACGTGGCGTCCGCGTTCGAGCGTCTCGAGTCTCGGCGGCATGTATGCCAAGCGCTGGACCTTCTACGTCGACAAGGACGGCGTGATCCGCTTCGTCGACAAGAAGGTCAACACGTCGACCGCGGGACCGGACATCGCGGCGAAGCTGGCGGAGCTCGAGTTCCCGAAGAAGTGAGTGTCCTGACTATTGCCCTTCGGGCCCGATCTCGACGATCAGCCCGTCGCTCCAGTCGTAGCGCTCGACCATGAGCTTGCTGACCCGCGCGTGTAGCTCGGGCTCGGCAGTCGGGTCGAGCGGCCGCGCGATCGCACGCCGCAGCCGGCGGCCCACCATGAACGCGACGGCCGGCTGAGCGCGCACGTTCTGAACCCAGTGCGAGCGCTCTCGCCTCTCCGACACCACGTAGTAGCGGCCGTCGAGCTCGACGTACCAGATCTCGATCAGGTGCGGACGGCCGCTTCGGTGACCGACCGTCGCCAGGTAGAGAAATTCCGCGGGCTCGGCCATTCGCGAGCAGGATAGCGGCCTGGCTCAGAGCTGGCGCTGCGCCTGCCCGCGGCCCTGGGCTTGGGCCTGCACTCCCCACGCCTCGCCCGTCGCGAGCCGGGTCATGCGCACCGACACCTCGAGCGTGTGCTGGAAGGGGCCGTGGTACAGGCCGCGCAGCGGCTGCACGTCGTCGTAGTCGCGGCCGTGGCCGATCTTCACGTGGCGCGCGCCGACCGCCAGGCGGTTGGTCGGATCGAGCGGGAACCAGCCGACCCCGGGCAGCGCCATCTCGACCCAGGAGTGCGTCGCCACCGTGACCTCGCCGCGCTGCGGCTCCGCGCTCTGGTCGCCGCGCGCGGCGAACAGGTAGCCCGAGACGTAGCGCGCGGGCAGCTGCACCGCGCGGCACAGCGCGATCAGGTAGTGCGCGAAGTCCTGACAGACGCCGCGCCGCGAGCGCTGGAGCTCGTTCACGTCGATCCCGACGTGGGTCGAGCCCGGCACGTACTGGAAGCTCTTCGTCACGTGCGCGGCCAGCGCGCTGCCGATCGCGGAGGCGTCGTCGCCGCAGCCGTCGGTGACCTCGCGGGCCTCGCGGCGCAGGCTCTCGGCGAAGTCGGTGTGCGCGCTCCGCACCAGGTACTCGTGGTGACCCTCGGCGAAAGCCGGATCGAGCCGCGAGCCGCGCGTGTCGGGGGGCTGCGCGCGCGCGCTGCCGTGCATGGCCACGCGCATCTCGGCGGCAACCTCGAGCTCGCGGTGCGGGCGCGCCACGCCGAACAGGTCGACCCGGGTGCCGTAGTAGTCGAGGTACGAGACGACCCGCGCCGCCGGCGCGATCTGCAGCTTGTAGCTGAGCAGGATCTGGTGCTCGTCGCTGCACGGGCTCGCGCGCAGGACGTTGTGCGAGTCCCAGACCGGCTGCGGGTAGTGGAAGAGCGAGCGGTAGCGGATCTCGAAGAGCTCCATCACGCCGACCCGAAGATGTGTCGCTGCGGCGCGGGGCCGCTGGCGAAGAAGCTCTCCTCGACCAAGCCCGCGGCCTCCCAGATCCCGGCCTGGGTGCGGTCGAGAACGCCGTGCTCGCCGAATGCGCGCAGCTCGTCGGCGTCCTGGTACTCGAGCTCGGCGCGGATCCGGCCCAGGCAGCGGCGCGGCCGCACGATCGCCGCGCCGCCCTCGAGCTGATCGAGCAGCGTGTCGGCGCCGCGCACGCAGAACAGCACGCTGCGCGGGAAATCGGGCGCGAGCAGGAGGAACGCGATCACGCGCGCCGGGTCGATCTCGGCGCCGTGCGCACGTGTGTACGCCTCGAGCGCCGAGACCGAGTTCAGGACGAGCAGGAAGTCGTGGAAGGCGCCGCGCGGCTGGCGGCGCGCGGTGCGCACGCGCAGCATCCGGCAGGTCATCTCGGCGCGCTCGATCAAGCGCCCGAGCAAGAGGAACCGGTACGGGTCCGAGCGCGGCATCGTCTCGGCGCCGGCGCCCGCGATCGTCTGGCAGCGGGTTCGCACCTCGCGGTACAGCTCGTGCGGCTGCGCGGCGAGCTCCGCCTCGAGGTCGCGCGCGCGCAGCTCGAGGAAGCACGAGTTGAGCGCTTCCCACAGCTCGGTCGACAGGTGCTCGCGCACCGTGCGCGCGTTGTCGCGCGCGCGCGCGATCGCGGCGATGATCGAGCTCGGCTGCGCGGGGTCCGCGACGAGGAACTGCGCGACCGCGCGCGCGGAGACCTCCGGATGCGCGGCGTAGTACGGGTGGGCGAGGTGCAGCGCCTCGAGCAACGTCCGCCAGGCCGACTCCTCGTCCGACGAGCCGCCCTCGAGCAGCCCGTGGTAGGTGACGTCGAGCATGCGCGCGGTGTCCTCGGCGCGCTCGAGATAGCGCCCGGTCCAGAACAGGTCCTCGGCGTGGCGCGCCAGCACTAGCGGGTCCCCGTCTCTTCGAGGACCCAGGTGTCCTTCGAGCCGCCGCCCTGCGACGAGTTCACCACGAACGAGCCGCGCCGCAGCGCCACCCGCGTGAGCCCGCCGGGGAAGACTTCGGTGCGCGCGCCGGTCAGCACGAACGGGCGCAGGTCGATGTGGCGCGCTTCGAGCCTGCCGTCGACGAAGGTCGGGTGACTCGAGAGCTGCACCAGCTCCTGCGCGATGAAGCCGCGCGGATCGCCCTCGATCTCCTTGCGGCTGATCTCGAGCTGGTCGGCGGTCGCCTGCGGGCCCATCACGATCCCGTAGCCGCCCGACGCCGCGACGGGCTTGGTCACGAGCTGGTCGAGCCGGTCGAGCGCCGACTTGCGCTGGTCGGGATCCCACAGGAGGTACGTCGTGACGTTCGGCAGGATCGGGTCTTCGTTCAGGTAGTACTTGATCAGTGCCGGCACGAACGGATAGATCGCCTTGTCGTCCGCCACGCCGCAGCCGAGCGCGTTCGCGAGCGACACGTTGCCCGCGCGCAGCGCCGAGATCAGGCCCGGCACGCCGAGCACCGAGTCCTGGCGGAAGAGCGCCGGGTCGACGAACGCGTCGTCGACCCGGCGGTAGATCACGTCCACCCTCTCCAGCCCCCGCGTCGTGCGCATGTACACGACCTGATCTTCGACCACGAGATCGCGGCCCTCGACGAGCTCCGCGCCCATCTGCTGGGCGAGGAACGCGTGCTCGAAGTAGGCCGAGTTCCAGATGCCCGGCGTCAGCACGACCACCCGCGGCGCTTCCGTGCCGCCGCGCGGGTCGAGCGAGTGCAGCGCATTCAGGAGCGACGAGCCGTAGTGGTGCACCGGCCGGATGCGATGGCGCGCCGACAGCCGCGGCAGCACGCGAGTCAGCGCGGCGCGGTTCTGCAGCACGTACGAGATGCCGCTCGGCGTGCGCAGGTTGTCCTCGAGCACGCGGAAGACGCCGTCGGCGTCGCGCACGAGGTCGATGCCGGCGACCACGCAGCGCGCGCCGTGCGGCACCGCCAGGCCGACCGCCTCGCGCAGGAACCCTTCGGACGAGTACACGAGCCACTCCGGCACGATCCCGTCGCGCAGCGCCGCCCGCTCGCCGACGTAGAGGTCCTCGAGGAACAGGTTCAGCACCTTGATCCGCTGGGCGAGCCCGCGCTCGACCTCGGCCCACTCGGCGGCGGGCAGGACCCGCGGCACCAGGTCCATCGGCCAGGTCCGCTCCTGACCGGTCGCGTCGCCGTACACCGCGAAGGTGATGCCGAGCCGGCGGAACAGGGCGTCGCGCAGGCGCTCGCGCGAGGCGAGCTCGGGCGGCGCCAGCCGGCTCAGCTCCTCGAAGACGGCGCCGTAGTGCGAACGAACCTCGAGCCCCGGCTCGATCGCCTCGTCGAATCCGACCGCGCGCTCGTATCCCGGCAGCCGGTGCAAATCGCCCTCCCGGGTCGGTGAGAGCAAGAGGTGTGCCTCGGGGCGGGGGCCCTGGGGGTCGAGCGGCGCGGGGCCTGCCCGCACCTGCGGCGGGGGGTGCCTAGTAGCGAAGCTCCGCTTGAACGCACACCGCGCGTATCATGCTTCGGTCGGAGCCGAGATCGGGCAGGCCGAGGGCCCCTTGACCGGAGGCGAGCTGTGACGCGTCCAAATGCAAGCCACCGCCGCGGTGCAGCCTTTGCCATCGTGGTGGCGCTGGCTGCCTGCAGTGACAGAGCGGATGAACCGACTCGAGAAACCGCGATCCGGCCGCAAGCAGCAGACACGCCGCTCCAGATCGAAATCCTGCAGGCCGACGTCGACGGCACCCCTACCTTCATTCGTGGCAGGCTAGGCGAGGTCGGAACCCATTCCGGGGACCGCGATAGCGCGGAGAAGGCTTTGCGGCCGGCGCTGGGACAGGCCCTCCGGCCGTTCCACCTGACCGCGAACGACCTCACCCTTCGCAAGTTCACCACCGACCCGCGTGGCAAGCGGCACTACCGCTTCCAACAGGCCTTCCACGGACTCGACGTCATTGGCGGCGATCTCGTCGTTCACGTCGACGAGAAGGGAGAGATCTTCGCCGTCAATGGCACCGCGCACGGCGACATCCCCACGACGCTCGGAGATCGGAACGTGAGCACGAGCGATGCTCTCGCCCGCATCGCCGGAGATTCGCGATTCGCGGGGATGAAGACGTCCACCCCGCGCCGGGTCTACGTCATCCCCGAGGATGGCGCGACTCAGCAAGCCTACGAGACGATCGTCGAGGGCGAACGCGCGAGCGATCCGGTCCGCGACAAGGTCTACGTCAGCGTCGCGACCGGCGAGATCGTCGCCGTTCACCCGCAGATCGTCTTCCTGAGGGACCGCCGAATCTACACTGTGAACAACGGGACCGCGTTGCCGGGCACGCTCAAGCGCACCGAGGGTTCGCCGGCGAGCTCCGACGCCGACGTGAACGCGGCCTACGACGCCATCGGCGACACCTACGACGCATACAACAACTTCTGGAACCGTGACTCTTACGACAATGCTGGCGCTGTCCTGACCGGCTCGGTGCACTACGCCACGAACTACTGCAACATGTTCTGGAACGGCACGCAGCTGGTCTACGGCGACGGCGATGCCGCGCTGAGCTGCCTCGATCCGGCCGGAGTGGTCGATATCACCGCCCACGAGCTCACGCACGCGGTGACCGATCTGGAATCGGGCCTGATCTACAGCGGCGAGTCCGGCGGTCTGAGCGAGGCCATCTCCGACATCTTCGGCGCGTTCACCGAGGCATGGGTCGATGGCGGCAGGACCGGCGCCCTCGCGATCTCGGCGGACACCTGGAAGGTCGGCGAGGACTTCCTGCCTCCCGCGCAGCGCTACATGAACGATCCCGCGCTCGACGGCGCATCCGCTGACTTCTGGAGCCCCACCGTGGGCAACCTCGACGTTCACTACAGCTCGGGCATCGCGAACCTGGCCTTCTACCTCATGTCGGAGGGGGGCGTACACCCGCGCGGCAAGTCGACGGTCCACGTGAACGGGATCGGCATGGAGAAGGCGATCCGCGTCTTCTACGAGTCGAACACCAACATTCTGACCGCGAACTCGAAATTCCTCGCTGCCCGCAACGCCGGGATCCAAGCGGCCATGAACTTGGGCTTCACCCAGGCGGAGCGGGAATCGGTTCGGAATGCGTGGGCGGCTGTCGGCGTCGGCACCCCGGCGGTCGAAGAGCCAGTGCCGGCGCTGGGGAACGGAAGATGGGCGCTGGGCGTGTGCTTGGCAGTGGCCGCACTCGCGACGCTCGCTCGTCGCGCGCGTGTTCCAGCTCAAAAGCGATGACAGGCGCGCCGGCTGCGCGCGCCGGTTGGTTCAGGCGCGATCTCCCGGGCTGGTAGGCCTAGTAGCGAAGCTCCGCGACGGCTCGGCGTGGAAGCCGTCGACGTCGTCCGCGCGCGCGGTGACGGCGAAGGCGAACGCGAGCGCGGCCGCAGCAGCAAGTCGAAGCATGCGCGGATCTAGGCGGAGGTCTTGTCCAGGTCGCTCGCCGAATGGCGCTCGGGGACGCGTTCGGCCTCGGGGCCCCAGGCTTTGTTGACCCGCTCGCCGCGTCGCACCGCGGGGCGGCTCCGGATCTCCGAGGCCCAGCGAACCACGTTCGTGTACGACTTGGCGTCGAGGAAGACCTCGGCGTCGTAGATGTTGGCGAGCACCACGGCGCCGTACCACGGGTAGGTGGCCATGTCGGCGATCGTGTACTCGTCGCCGATCAGGTAGCGCCGCTCGGCGAGATTCCGGTCCAGCACGTCGAGCTGGCGCTTCACCTCCATGGTGTAGCGATTGATCGGGTACTCGTACTTCTCGGGCGCGTAGGCGTAGAAGTGGCCGAAGCCGCCGCCCAGGAACGGAGCGCTGCCCATCTGCCAGAACAGCCACGACATGCACTCCGCCCTCGGAGCCGGGTCGGTGGGCAGGAAGGCGCCGAACTTCTCGGCCAGGTAGACCAGGATCGCGCCCGACTCGAAGACCCGCGTCGGAGGCGAGGTGCCGTGATCCACGAGCGCCGGGATCTTCGAGTTCGGATTCGCCGCGACGAAGCCGCTTCCGAACTGGTCCCCGTCGCCGATGTTGATGAGCCAGGCGTCGTAGTCCGCCTCCTTCTTGCCTAGCGCCAGCAGCTCTTCCAGCAGCACCGTGACCTTCACCCCGTTCGGCGTCGCCAGCGAGTAGAGCTGCAGATCGTGCTTCCCGACGGGCAGTTCCTTCTCGCGGAGCGCGCCGGCGATCGGGCGATTGATCTTGGCGAAGCGCCCGCCGCTCTCGGTGTCCCACTTCCAGACCTTCGGAGGCGTGTACTTCGCTGAATCCGTCATCCGGCCAGTCTACCGGAACCGGCTTCTAGCGGAATGAACCAATCTCAATTGACATATCTAATTGAGTTGATGTAAATAGCTGGCTGTGAATACGCAGCGCGTTCGGCCTGACGTCGCCCCGCCCGAGTTCCTGCAGCTTGCCGGGCATCCCCTCCGTTGGCGTCTCCTGGCCGAGCTGGCCCGGAGCGACCGCATGGTGCACGAGCTGACCGGCTTGGTTGGCGAGCCTCAGAACCTGGTCTCGTACCACCTGGGCAAGCTGCGGGATGGCCGCCTGGTATCCGCGCGGCGCAGCTCCGCCGATCGCCGGGACACCTACTACACGGTGGATCTAGGCCGGATCGGTGGCCTGTTGTCCGCCAGCGGTGGGGCGCTTCACCCGGGTCTTCGTCTCACCCCGGCCTCGCCCGAAGCTGACGCACCCCGTGCCGTGAAGAGGGCGAGGGTGTTGTTCCTGTGCACCGGCAACAGCGCGCGGTCCCAGATGGCCGAGGCGCTGGCGATTGCCCGATCGGGTGGGGCGATCGAGGCGTACAGCGCCGGCAGCCATCCCAGGCCCGTGCACCCCAACGCGGTGCGGGTGATGCGAGACGAGCATGGCCTCGACCTCACTGCTCACGAATCCAAACACCTGGATGTGTTCGTCGACCAGCGTTTCGACTGGGTGATCAGCCTGTGTGACGTCGTGCGCGAGGTGTGCCCCGAATTCCCCGGTCGACCCGAGATCATCCACTGGAGCATCCCCAACCCCGCGGCCGGCAATGCCGACGACGACGCCACCTACCCGCTGTTCCAGCAAACGGCCGCCGAGCTGGCGACCCGCATCGGGTTCCTGCTCGCCGCGCTCAGCGATCGAACCAAGGAGAAGTCATGATCGACCGCTTGGATCGAAGAGAGTTCATCAAGGGAGTTGGCGTCGCAGTCTTGACCGTGCAGTGTCTGCCTTTGATTGCGTGTGCTTCAGGAAACTCGCCAACTGACAGCAACGAAGCCGCCGACAACCTGATCATCCATTCGGGTCCCGGCTTCGTGCCCCATACGCATGATCTCCTGGTTCCCTACGCGGTTCTGAAGGCGCCGCCCCCCCAAGGCGTGAAGCTCGAGTCAACCAGAGCCCTGTTTCACACGCACATTCTGGTGCTGACCCAGGAACAGCTCATCAGCGTGAACCAGGGAGGAACGGTTACCGCAATAGGGGGCAGCCACCACTTTGTGATCGCGTTGGCCGACGGGCTCGGCGATCGAACCCCCACCTGATGAGAGCAAAGGAGAAGTCATGAGTGACCGCAACGAGATGGTCAGCGTCCGCTACATGGTCGACGACGTCGAGAAGGCCGTCGCCTTCTACACGAATTTCCTCGACTTCAAAGTTCTGACGAGCTTCCCTCCCGCTTTCGCCGACGTCGCCCGCGGCAACCTGCGGCTGCTGCTCAGCGGACCGACCAGCTCCGCGGGGCGGCCGATGCCGGACGGCGCCAAGCCGGGACCCGGCGGCTGGAACCGCATCCACCTCATCGTCGACGACATCGAGGCCGAAGTCACTCGCCTCCGTGCCGCCGGTGCTCGGTTCCGCAACGACGCTCCTCGTGGGGCCCGGGCGGCAAGCAGATCCTGCTCCAAGACCCCTCCGGCAACGTCGTCGAGCTCTTCCAACCCGCTGCTGTACCGGTTCGCTAACTGCGAGCCGAGAGAAGGAGACACGATGGCCAAACAGACAGTACCGACCCGAGCGCTGCTGGCGTGCGGCGCCGTGGCCGGTCCGTTGTACGTCACGGTAACGATGATCCAGGCGCTCACTCGTGATGGCTTCGATTTCAAGCACCACCGATTCACTCTGCTGACGGCCGGGGATCTCGGCTGGATCCACCAGGCGAACATGGTGCTGGTCGGGGTGCTGACGGTGCTGCTCGCGGTGGGCGTGCGCCAGATGCTGCGGACGGGTCGGGGCGCAGTTTGGGCGCCACGGCTGCTCGGGCTGTTCGGGGTGGCCTACATCATCGGCGGCGTGTTGACGTCGGACCCGGTGGCCGGGTTCCCGGCCGGCACGACACCGGAGATGGTGCAGACCACCTGGCAAGGGGCCGTCCAGAACGCCTCACGCGGGGCGAGCACCCTCCTCCTCATCGCGACGAGCGGAGTGATCGCGGGGTGGTTCGCCGCCGAGGGGCGCCTGCGCTGGGCCTGGGTCTTCGGCGCCGCCATCCCCATGGTGTTCATGGCCCTGTCGGCCGTCGGCTTCGCCATCGGCATCAACCCGGTCGCCCCGGCCTTTCTCGCGACGCCCTGGATCTGGGTGACGATGCTGGCCGTCTACCTGTACCGACGTGCCGCAAAGCAACACAGTGACGTTCCGGCGGGCCAAGGGACGAGGAGTACGCCGGTAGCGCATAGCGCATAGGCGTTTCGAGCCGCGATCCGCTGCTTGTCCAACCCGGAGACACTCTCTGCGCGGCGCCGCGCGCTCGGCGAGCTCGCATGGCTGTTCTCGAGGCTAGGAACGACCGCCTTCGGCGGTCCGGCTGCGCACATCGCGATGATGGAAGACGAGGTGGTGAACCGGCGACGCTGGCTCACACGCGAGCAGTTTCTCGACCTCCTGGGTGCGACCAACCTGATCCCCGGCCCGAATTCGACTGAGCTCGCGATCCACATCGGTCACGCGCGCGCGGGGTGGGCCGGCCTGCTCGTGGCCGGCGTGTGCTTCATCCTTCCTGCGACGCTCATCGTGACCGTCTGCGCGTGGGCCTATATGTGCTTCGGTCGACTGCCCGAGGCGGCAGGCATCCTGTACGGCGTGAAGCCCGTCGTGATCGCGGTAGTTCTCCAGGCCCTCTGGAGACTGGGTCGCACCGCGATCCGCGGCCCGGGGCTCGCGCTTCTCGCGCTCGGCGCCGCCGGCGCGAACGCGCTCGGGATGGGTGAGCTCGCGGTGCTCGGCGCGGCTTCGCTGCTGGCGGCCGTGACTCACTGGATTCGCACCTCGTCCCGGCCGGCTCCGCCCGCGGCGGGACTCGGCGCGCTCCTGATCGCGCCCATCCTTCCGAGGAGTGCCCTCGCGGCCGCTGGTGCGGGCGCCGCAGGAGCCACCGCTGCGGCCGCAGTCGGTCTCTGGCCTCTCTTCGCCTTCTTCGTGAAGGTCGGCTCGGTCCTCTTCGGGAGTGGCTATGTGCTCCTCGCATTCTTGCGCGGGGGGCTGGTCCACGACCGCGGCTGGTTGACGGAGCCTCAGCTCCTCGACGCGGTCGCGATCGGGCAGGTGACACCGGGACCTGTCTTTACGACGGCGACCTTCATCGGCTACGTGCTCGCAGGCGGCCCCGGTGCCGCCGCGGCGACAATCGGGATCTTCCTTCCGGCCTTCGTCTTCGTCGCGATGAGCGGGCCCCTCGTGCCTCGGCTCCGCCGCTCTCCGCTGGCCGGCGCCGTCCTCGACGGCGTCAACGCCGGTTCGCTGGCGCTGATGGGCGTGGTTGCGGCGCAGCTCGCCACTAGCGCAATCGTCGACGGACTTACGCTGGCTCTGGCCGTTGCCAGCGCGGCCTGCCTCCTCGGCCTTCGCGTGAACTCGAGCTGGCTGGTGCTGGGCGGTGCGATCGCTGGCTACGCGGCGCGGCTGCACGCCTAGATCGGGTGGATGACGGGGTTCTGTTCTAGTGCCGTCGTATGGACCGACTGGAGGGTGCCCACCTGGGACGCCTCGAGGGCGAACTCTGGGCCGCCGAGACGACCTGCGAGTCGCGTCGACCCGGGCCGAACGTCCCATGCCTCTCCTCGTATCCTCACCCGTTTCAACGCGGCAGCGCGGAATTCTCGACGAGCTCGAGCACCGTGCCGTCCGGGTCCATGAAGCACACGAAACGCGCACGCGAGCCGGAGCTCGCCGGCATCTGCGCGGGCTCCGAGATGAAGCGTGCGCCGGCGGCTCGGGCCTTCGCCATGTCGCCGTCCATGTCGTTCGTCGCGAGCGCCACGCGCGCAATGCCGTAGTGGTACAGGTGCGGATACGGTGGGCTCGTGTCGTGCGGCTCGAGCCACTGCAGCAGATCGATCACGACCGCCGGTATCGCGCCCTCGAGCGCGAGGAGAGCGCCCTTCACGCGGTACGGCGGCATGCCGACCGCCGCCGCCACCTCCGGCGTGTTGCGCTCGGGCACGCGCCACACTTCCTTGAAACCGAGCGCGTCGTAGAAGCGCAGCGATCGCTCGTAGTCGCTGCAGTTGATGTTGAAGTGCACCATGCCGGTGATGGCCATGCGGGTTCTTCCTCAGTGCTGAGTGAGATTGGCGCGCACGCGCGGTAGCACGTTGCGAGCGACGTATTCGATGCGCACGCTGCCGCTCTCGACGGGCTCGCCCGGAAGCTGCGCCCAGAAGTGGACGTCGACGATCTCCGGGAACTCGCGCAGCATCTTCGTGAGACTCGTTACGGCGGCGTCGGCGTCGAGGAGCTGGTAGGGTCCGTCGCGGAGGGCGGACGCGGCGTCGGGAAACAGGGGCGCCCGTTCCGCTGGCCCGAACGCGCCCCACTCGACGTACTGGTTGATCTGGTAGAGCGCGCGTTCCCCGATCTTCGCCGCCTCGGTCTCCGGGTCGGCGGCGATGATGCCCCAGTGTCCGGCGCAGATGGCGCCTTGGGAGCGAGACTTTCCGTTCGCGTCGAGTGCTCTGACGTAGACGTCGTGTCCGATGCCGGCGGTCGACAGGAAGCCGTCGCCGAGCCGTGCCGCCCTCGCGATCGCAGGCTCGGCCATGCCGCCCATGAACAGCCGCGGCGCGACGCTCGGTCTCGGCGTGATGGCCAGGCCGTCGATGCGGAAACGCTTGCCCGCAACGCGCACGGGCTCCCCGGACCACGCCTGGCGGAGGATCGCCACTCCCTCTTCCATCAGACTCGGGCGCTGCGACAGCTTGCGACCGAAGTAGTCGAACTCGAGCTGCCGGTAGCCGAGCCCCACGCCCAGGTCGAAGCGCCCACCGGTCAGAATCGAGAGCGTCGCGGCATCCTCGGCGAGCCGCACCGGATCGGCCAGCGGCAGCAGCATCAGGTTCGTGCCGATACGCATGCGTCGCGTGCGCGCGCCGATCGCCGCGGCGATCACCAGTGGAGACGGTGTGTAGCCGTCGGCGCAGAAGTGGTGCTCCGTCAGCCACACCGAATCGAAGCCGAGCGTCTCGGCCCACCTGATCTGTTCGAGCGATGCGTCGTACAAGGACTCGAACGACACCACGCCCGGAGGCGGGTTGCGGAAGTCGTACCACAGCCCGAAGTTGACGTGGCGGCTCGTCACCGTCGGCTCGCCGGATCGGCGTCAGTCGCGACTGCGACTCGAGCTGAGCGATCGAAGCGACGTGCGAGCGTCATTCGTCGTTCCCCGGTTCCGCCAAGCGCGCGGCCGACCCCGCCGGCGGTCAGCGCGGCGGCAGCCCCCGGCGCGTGCGCTCGCGGTTCATCCGCTCCGCGTCGCCGCTCAGCCGCGCGCCGAGATCCTTCTCGTCGATCTTCCCGAACATGTGCGCGTTCGCCTTCCTGGCGTTGTACATGATCCGCTTCTCGGGCGTGATCGCGAGGATCGTGCGCAGTGGCGAGTCGAGCAGCGAGTAGAAGAACTTCTCACCGGACTCGCTGCCTGGAAACAGCTTGCTCGAGAGCGCGGTGTAGAACCATTTCTTGGTGTCGTCGTCCTCGAAGAAGGCCGCGCGTCCCTTGAAGGTGACGGCGCCCTGCGGCAGGGACGACGGGGCGCCGGCCCGATAGCCGGTGCTGCTCACGTTGACGGAGACCCGGTTGTCGCGCTGGATCGCCGCGGCGCGGTGGCGGTGCGCCGCGAACGTCAACCAGATCTTCCCGTCGTGCCAGACGAGGGCGTGCGTCACGCCCACGGGCCAGCCGTCCTTCGTCGCCCACATCAGGACGCACTCCTGCGAGTGGTTCATCAGCTGATCGACCTCGTCGTCGCTGAACGGGTAGATCGAGACGATCTCGTGGTCGTGGGTGCGCGCCATCCATCTCTCCCTCGAAGTGTCCCGAGCCGTTCCTCGCGGCCGACAGTTAGACTACTCGCAGTAGATAATCGCAGCAACGCGCGTGCTGAGCCGGGTCAGCGCGCGCCGGACGGCTGCGCCACCACGCGCGGATCTCCATCCGTCCACGTCATCACCAGCTCGCGCACGCCGATGCGCCAGCCCGCAGCCGTGCGCTCCCACGCGTCGACGTAGGTGCCGCCGACCGTGAAGCGCGCACCGTCCTTCACGTGCTCGGCGCACACGTAGGCCCGCGAGGTGGCTCGGTCTCCGTCGAGCTTCACTGCGATCGAGCCGATGCGGTGCTGGGTCGCGTCGAGCGGGTCGAGAGAGCGCGCGCAGAAGCGCGCGACCTCCGCGGCGCCGTCGAGCCAGTTTGAGCCGCCGTACTTCACGCGCGCGTCGGGCTTCAAGCAGTCGGCGAGGCGCGCGTAGTCGCGCGAGTCTAGCGCGTGGCCGTACGCGATCACGGCGTCCTCGATCGCGCGCCGGTCCGCCAGCTCGCGCACGAGCCGCGCGAGCGCCGCGGCCGGGTCCGCGCCGGGCGCGCTCATGCGCGCCTCGATGCGGGGTCGTGGCAGAAGCGGCAGTAGTTCCCGTGGGTCTCGAGGGACATCAGGCGGGAATCGACGCGTGCGCGCCGGACAGGTCGAACGCACCCTGGTGGATGACGTGGTGGCTGCACAGCGTGAAGCGCCACTCGCCAGCCCCGCGCTCATACTCGTCGCGATACACGCCGAGCACCATCCGCCCGGTGCCGTCGCGCGAGCGCAGGAACGCCGTGACGTACCAGCGCCCGCTCACCATGTCGCCGCGCCGCTCCAACGTGCCGCTGTTCAGCGCCATGACGACGAAATCGAGCTGGCTCAGGGCGCCCTTCCACACCTCGACGATCTTGGCGCGGCGGGCGTACTCGGTACCGGAGATCCGCCAGCGCGGGCCCTCGGCCCAGGCCGCGGGGTGGTCGACGCGGTTCACCGCGTCGAGGTAGCGCGCGTTGAGGTCGTCGGTGACCTCCAGCATGGCTAGCGGGCCTTCACGACGTCGAGCTCGATGCCCGCGAGACCGCGCAGGATGTAGCTCGGCTCGTACGCGAGCGGGTACCCGGCCGGAAGCCTGAACGACTCCACGTGCTTCGCGACCTCTTCGAAGAGCACGCGGAGCTCGAGCCGCGCGAGCGGCGCTCCGATGCAGAAGTGCGCGCCGCGTCCGAACGCGAGGCTCTCCTTCATGTTCGAGCGCTCGGGATCGAATGCGTCGGGCTCCGGGAACACCGACTCGTCGCGGTTCGCGGAGCCGAACATCACCCAGACCATCGCGCCCTGCGAGATCGCCACGCCGTCCAGCTCCGTGTCCCGCTTCACGAAACGGAACATGCCCTGGTTCGGCGACGAGAGGCGCAGCGCCTCTTCAACGACGAGCGGCGTCACGCCGGGGTCGGACTGCATGCGCGCGAACCAATGCGGGTTCTCGAGCAGCAGCTTGAACGTCTCGGTGATCACCTTCGTGGTCGTCTCGTTTCCCGCGACCATGAGCTGCTGGATGATCGAGATCAGCTCCGGCAGGTCGAGGCGCCGCTCGACTCCAGTCTCGTCCTCGAACGACGCCTGGGTGAGTGCGGAGAGCAGATCGTCGTTGGGCGCGGATCGGCGCGCTTCGAACTCCGACTGCCAGTACTTCTGCAGCTCCACCACGCTGTGCGCCGCCGCGATGCGCTTTTCGTCGCTGATCATCACGCCGAGCCCCGCCACGGAGGCGTCGGACCAGCGCTTCACGTGCTGCAGGACCTCCGGCTTCATGCACAGGAAGTGGCCGATCACGCGGATCGGCAGCGGGATCGCGAGAGTGCTCATCACGTCGACGCGGCCGCGCGCGGGCCAGGTCGCGAGGATCTCGTCGGAGAGCTCGCGGACCTTCGCCTCGAGCGCGAGAATGCGGCGCGCCGAGAGCGCCTTGCCGACCGTCTTGCGATAGCGCGTCTGCGACGGCGGATCCTCGGTCAGCATGGTCGACACGCGCGGGAAGCCGTCTTCCATGATCGCTTCGATGCGCCGGCTCACCTCGCTCGAGCCGAACGTCGGCAGACTCGCGACGCGCGACGAGTACGTGGCCGTGTCCGCGAGGATCTGCGACACGGGGCCGTGTCGCGAGACGAACACGATGCCGGTGCCCGGGTGCTTCCATACCGGCGCGTGCGCGCGCAGCGCGGCGTACCACGGGAACGGATCCTGCTGCATTTTCGGATCGAACGGGTTGTAGCGCTGGTAGTCGACGCTCTCGGACATGTCCGTGACCCCCGTTGCCGGCTCAAGCGCGCGGAGCGACGCCGCTCCACAACAGCTCGGTGAGCTGCTTGGCGAGCGAATCGGCGTCGAGGCTGCGGCCCCTGTCGGCGACCCACCAGGCTCCGACCATGTGCATCATGCCGATGATCGCGAACGACCACGGCTCGGCGACGGCGCCGCTCTGACCGGCGCGCTCGCGCGCGAGCCGGATGTCGGCTTCGAGCGGCGCAGCGGCGCGGCGCGCGAACTCGAGCGTGGTCTGGAGCGTGGTCTCGCCGACGCCGGCACCGTTCACGAACGCGTACAGGTGGCGGTGCTCCGCGATCGTCTCGAGCTGCGCGGCGATCACGCGCTCCAGCGCCGCGCGTCCTTCCTGCGAGTCCGCCCGGGCCGCGCGCACCGCCTCCTCGAGCCGGCCGAGCATTCGTTCCGAGAGCGCCCGCACGAGCTCGCGCCGGTCGCCCACGTACGAGAACAGCACGGGCTTCGACACGCCAGCCCGATCCGCGATCCGGTCCAGCGAAACTGTCGGGCCGTGGCGACGGATCGCCCGCTCGGCTGCGTCGAGCAGCGGCTCCCGGCTCGCGAGCGGCGGGCGACCACGGCGGCGGCCTATCGAGCTCGCGCGCTTCACCATTCCGATTGTATTCTCTACTCGCAGTAGATAATTTGTCAATCCGCTCGCCAGCGAGAACTGACGAGGAGGACCCGTGGGCACAGCGCAGCAGACTCTTCAGGGCAAGGCGGCGGTCGTGGTCGGTGGCTCGTCGGGCTTCGGCGAGGCGATCGCGCGCCGCTGCGTGCGCGAGGGCGCGCGCGTGATGATCGCGGCACGCGGCGAGCAGAAGCTGCGCAAGGTCGCCGCCGAGATCGGCGCGGAGGCTTTCGTCTGCGACGCGACGAGCTGGCTCGAGGTGAAGTCGCTCGCGGAGACGGCGCTCGCCAAGCTCGGGCGTCTCGACATCGCGGTGAACTCGGCGGGATTCGCGGACGCGGTCCCGATCGCCAAGCTCGAGCCGGAGCGAGTCGAGAGGATGGTCGCGGTGCAGTACACCGGCGCGCTGTACTTCCTGCAGCACATGGCGAACGCGATGGCGACCGCGGGCCACGGCGGCTCGATCGTGACGATCTCTTCCCTGACCGGGACCCTCGTCGCCGAGGGCCACGCGCCGTACTCGGGTGCGAAGGCGGGCATCAACCACGCGAGCCGCATCGCCGCCTCGGAGTACGGCGCGGCGAAGGTGCGCGTGAACGTCGTCTCGCCGACGACAGTCGAGACTCCCATGATCGCGGAGATGTTCAAGATGCCCGGCGTGCGCGAGGCGATGGTCGCGGAGGCGCCGCTCGGCGATCTGCCCGAGATCGAGGACGTCGTGAACGCGGTGCTCTTCTTCGCGAGTGACGAGTCACGCTACGTGACCGGCCAGAACCTGCACGTCGATGCCGGCGGGAACCTGCGCCGGCTTCCGCGACAGGACGACATGGTGCGCAGCATCACCGCGGCCATGGCGCGCGCGAAGCAAGCCTCGACGAGCTGAGGGCGAAGGGGAATGCAGGTCGGACTCGTCGAGGGAAGGCGCCAGATCGTGCTGCGCGACATGGCGGAGCCGGAGCCTGCGCCCGGCAAGGCGGTGGTCGAGATCGCGTACTGCGGGATCTGCGGCACCGACCTGCATGCGTGGGCGAGCGGCGCGCCCTACAACCCTGCGATCTGCGGGCACGAGTGGTCCGGCGCCGTCGCGCGGCTCGGCACGGGTGTGACGCACGTGAAGGAGGGGGACCGCGTCGCGCTCGGCATCGCGCCTGCGTGCGGGAGCTGCCCCGACTGCCGCAGCGGCAGAGGCGCCTACTGCAGCACGGCGTTCGCGGGGATGATCGGAGTCGGGCCTCTGGCCGCGCGGCACGGAGGCTTCGCGCGCGCGATCGCGATCGACGCGTCGCGCTTGATCCCCATGCGCAGTGGCATTTCCGAGCCGGTCGCCGCGATGCTCGAGCCCGCGACCGTCGCGCTGCACGCGGTGCGGCGCACGCCGCTGCGGCTCGGCGACGGCTGCGTCGTGCTCGGCGCCGGGCCGATCGGCCTGCTCACGCAGCAATGCGCGCGCGCCGCCGGCGCGGGCGCGGTCGTCGTGGTGGAGCCCCATCTCGCGCGGCGAGAGAAGGCCCGGCAGCTCGGTGCGACCGCCGTCGTCGATCCCGCGACGGAGGACGTGGCATCGCGCGTGCGCGCGGTGCTGGGCCCGTTCGGTGCGGACGTGGTGTTCGAGTGCGCCGGCATGCCGCAGGCCATCGATCAGGCCGCGTCGCTGGCGAAGCGGCGCGGGGTGGTGTCGCTGGTCGGCCTCGCGAACGTGCCCGCCCAGATCACGCCGGCGACCTGGCTCGTGAACGAGGTGCGCGTCGCGGCGTCGCTCGGCTACCTGAACGAAGAGTTCGACCTGGCCATGGGCCTGGTCCAGGACGGGAGACTCGAGCTCGCCCCGCTCCACACCCGGACCGTGCCGCTCGCCGAGATCGGCGAGGCGTTCGCGCGGCTCCTCGGGTCGGCCGACGAGATCAAGATCCTGGTCGATCCACGCTCATGACGGAGGTTCCGATGATCCGGCCGTTCCGCTTCGCGGTGCAATCGTTCAGCGCCGCGTCGGGTCGCGAGTGGCGCGAGCGCGCGAAACGCTCCGAGGCGCTCGGCTACTCGGCGCTGCACCTCGCCGACCACGTCCTCGGTCCCGGGCCGGCGATCGCGAAGAGCAACCACCCGGTTCAGGAGCTCGCCGCGGTTCCCGCGATGATGGCCGCGGCGGACGCGACCACCACGCTCAAGGTCGGCTGCCGCGTGTTCTGCATCGACTACCAGCACCCCGCGGTGCTCGCGAAGCAGGCCGCGACGATCGACCTGCTCTCCGACGGGCGTCTCGAGCTGGGTCTCGGTGCCGGCTGGCTCGCCGCCGAGTACGAGGCACTCGGGATTGCGCTCGATCCGCCGAGCGCGCGGATCGCGCGGCTCGCAGAGACGATCTCGGCGTTCCGCGCGTTGTTCTCGGGTGACGAGATTGCCATCGCCGAAGAGAACATCCGGCTCTCCGGCTTCGCCGGGGCGCCGAGACGGCCGTTCCCGCCGCTCATGATCGGCGGCGGCGGGCGGCGCGTGCTGTCGCTCGCCGCGCGCGAGGCCGACATCGTGAGCCTGAACTTCAACAACCGCTCGGGAGTGATCGGTCCCGACGGCGTGCGCTCGAGCACCGCCGAAGCCACGGCCGAGAAGATCGGCTGGGTGAAGGCCGCGGCCGGCGCGCGCTTCGCGGAGCTCGAGCTCGAGATCGGCGCGTACTTCACTTTCGTGCAGCCCGGCGCGGAGAAGATCGCAGCGGGCATGGGCCAGCCGCTGGGGCTCACGCAGGACGAGATGCTGCGCCACCCGCACGGGCTGTTCGGAAGCGTCGACGCGGTCTGCGAGGAACTGGAGCGCAGGCGCGCGCAGTACGGCATCAGCTACGTGACCGTGGGCGACAACGCACTCGAGGCGTTCGCGCCGGTCGTCGCGCGGCTCGCGGGGAAGTAAGTGGAGCATGTCCAAGCTGATCATCATCGCCGGTACTATCGACTTCGCCGACGCGAGCAAGCGCGACGAGGCGATGAAGACCGCGAGTGTCCTGCAGAAGAAGACCCGCGACGAGGAGCCGGGCTGCCTGGCCTACGTCTTCTCGCCCGATCCGTGCGTGCCGCAACGCATCTGCGTGTACGAGCTGTGGAGCGACGAGGCGAGCCTTGCGGCCCACTTCAAACACCCGAACTACCTGAACATGCGCGATGCCCTGGGCCGGATCGGCCTCGCTGGCGCAGACAACAACAAGTACCGCGTCGACCTGCGCGAGCCCGTCTACGACTCGACGTTCAAGCCGCGCGCGGACTTCTTCACCGAGAAGTGAGCCGGGAGGCAGGATCATGAAGCTGATCGACGAGCTCTTTTCACTCGAGGGCCAGGTCGCGGTGGTGACGGGGGCCGGACGCGGGATCGGCGAGGGCATCGTCCACGTGCTCGCAGGCGCCGGCGCCGCGGTGGTGTGCGCGGCGCGGCGCGAGCACGAGATCGAGTGGGTGGCGAAGGAGATCGTCGGAAGGCACGGCAAGGCGATCGCCGTCGCGACCGACGTCACCGACGACGCCGCGCTCGAGCGCCTCGCCGAACGGGCCGTGCGCGAGTTCGGCCGACTGGACATCTGGGTGAACAATGCTGGCGGCTCGCCGTTGCAGATGCCCCTCACGGAGCTGCCGCGCGAGGAGTGGGACGCGACGCTGGCGCTGAACCTCACGGCGATCTTCTCGGCGACGCGCATCGCCGCGAAGCAGATGGCGAACGGCGGCCGCATCATCAACATCTCGTCGATCGCGGCGGAGATGGTGATTCCCGGCAGCGGTCACTACAGCGCGGCGAAGGCGGGCACGAACATGCTGACCCGGACGTTCGCCCAGGAGCTCGGCCCGCGCATCCGGGTCAATTGCATCATGCCGGGCGCGGTGCCTACGGAGATCATGATGAAGGCGATGAAGCTCGAGGCGCAGGATCTTCCACGGCTCGAGAAGGCGCTGCGGCTGCCGGCGGGCCGGCTCGGAACGCCGCGCGACCTGGGCGCGGCGGTGTTGTACTTCGCCTCGCCCGCGGCCGAGTGGGTGACCGGACAGTGCGTCCGCGTCTCGGGAGGTGCGTGATGCTCGAGAACCGCAAGGTCGTCCTGAAGGCACGGCCTGGGGACGTGCCCAGCGAGTCGGACTTCGCGCTCGAGGTCGAGAAGGTCGCGGATCCGGCCCCGGGGCAGGTGTTGATCGGAGTCAGCCACATCTCGATCGACGCGTTCATCCGCACGACGCTCGACGGTGGCGGCATCCACGGCACGGTCCCGCTCGGCGCAACGGTCGTGGCGCTCGGGGTGGGCCGGATCCTGGCCAGCGCGAGTGAAGGCCTCGCGCCCGGCGACTGGGTATCGGGCCCCACGCTCGCGCAGACGTACGCGCTGATGCCGGGCGCGATCTTCCAGAAGATCGACACGAAGGTCGCGCCGCCAGCCGTGTATCTCGGCATCCTCGGCATGACCACCGGGTTGACCGCGTACTTCGGCCTGCTCGAGGTCGCGCAGGTGCGCGAGGGCGATACCGTCGTCGTCTCGGGCGCCGCCGGGGCGGTCGGCAGCGTGGCGTGTCAGCTCGCGAAGATCCACGGGGCGCGCGTGATCGGGATCGCGGGCGGGCCGTCGAAGGCCCGCTACCTGACGGAGACCCTCGGCGCCGACGCGGCGATCGACTACAAGGGCGAGGACGTGGGCGCGCGCCTCTCCGCGCTCGCGCCGAGGGGCATCGACGTCTACTTCGACAACGTGGGCGGCGAGCTGCTCGACCTCGTGCTCGATCGCCTCGCGATGGGGGCGCGCGTGTCGATCTGCGGCGCGATCTCGCAGTACGCGCACCTGAACGACGTCCGCGGGCCCAAGCTGTATCTGCGCCTCGCCGAGCGCAACGCCCGCATGTGCGGGTTCACCGTCGATCACTACGCCAGCCGCTTCGCGGAGGCCGTCCCTCGTC
This sequence comes from uncultured delta proteobacterium, assembly GCA_963707945.1. Taxonomy (GTDB): domain Bacteria; phylum Myxococcota_A; class UBA9160; order SZUA-336; family SZUA-336; genus VGRW01. Next base: position 901,378 of record CAVPRM010000002.1, on the reverse strand, counting down.
TCGTCGGCTGGATGAACGAGGGCCGGCTCTCGCTGCACGAGCAGGTCGAGAACGGCATCGAGCGCTTTCCCGCGGCGCTCGCGATGCTCTTCACGGGCGGCCACGTGGGCAAGCTGCTGGTGAAGCCGTAGTCGTGGGCGAGCGACTCGCCGGGACGGTAGCGTTGCCGCCGGTTCCCTCGGAAACGCGCTAACCCCCCGAGAAATCGACTGGGAGTGCCGGCGTGGGGTGGATGACGGGATTCGAACCCGCGACCCGCGGAACCACAATCCGCTGCTCTACCGACTGAGCTACATCCACCGCAAAGGCGGGCCCATCTTAGAGGGGCCGAAACGGGCCTGCCACGGTGCCGGGGGCCGTTGACTTCGCGGGGCCGGTGCTTTCCTAGTAGGCACCGATGGACTTCGAGAAGCTCACGCAAAAGAGTCGCGAGGCGCTCGCGTCTGCTCAGGCTATCGCGAGCGAGTACGGCCACACCGAGGTCGACGCCGAGCACCTGCTGGCGTCCCTCCTTCGCCAGGAAGGCGGGCTCGCGCCGCGCCTCTTCGAGAAGATGGGCGTCCCGGTCGAGCCCCTCGCCAAACGGGTCGAGGCCGAGCTCCAGCGCCGGCCGCGCGTCTCCGGCCCCGGCCGCGAGCCCGGCAAGGTCTACGTCACCCAGCGCCTCGAGCAGGTCTTCGTGCGCGCGGGCGAGGCGGCCAAGCAGTTCAAGGACGAGTACGTCTCGGTCGAGCACCTCTTGCTCGCGCTCGCCGCCGAACCGGTGTCGACCGGCGTGGGCAAGCGTTCTCAGAGTTCAACGTCAGCCGCGACCGGCTATTGAAGGCGCTCCAGGAAGTGCGCGGCAGCCAGCGCGTGACCAGCGCCGACCCCGAGGGCACCTACGAGGCGCTCGAGAAGTACGGCCGCGACCTGGTGAAGGCGGCGCAAGGACGGCAAGCTCGACCCGGTGATCGGCCGCGACGAGGAGATCCGGCGCGTGATCCGCATCCTCTCGCGCAAGACCAAGAACAACCCGGTCCTGATCGGCGAGCCCGGCGTCGGCAAGACCGCGATCGTCGAAGGCCTCGCCCAGCGCATCGTGCGCGGCGACGTGCCCGAGGGCCTCAAGGACAAGCGCGTCTTCGCGCTCGACATGGGCGCGCTGATCGCGGGCGCCAAGTACCGCGGCGAGTTCGAGGAGCGCCTGAAGGCGGTCCTCAAGGAGGTCAAGGACAGCGAGGGCCGGATCCTGCTCTTCATCGACGAGCTGCACACGATCGTCGGCGCCGGCGCGGCCGAGGGCGCGATGGACGCCGGCAACATGCTGAAGCCCATGCTCGCGCGCGGCGAGCTGCACTGCATCGGCGCGACCACGCTCGACGAGTACCGCAAGCACATCGAGAAGGACGCCGCGCTCGAGCGCCGCTTCCAGCCCGTGCTGGTCGAGCCGCCGAGCGTCGAGGACACCATCTCCATCCTGCGCGGCCTGCGCGAGCGCTTCGAGGTGCACCACGGCGTGCGCATCCAGGACGGCGCGCTCGTCGCCGCGGCGCAGCTCTCCGACCGCTACATCACCGACCGCTTCCTGCCCGACAAGGCGATCGACCTGGTCGACGAGGCCTGCGCGACGATCCGCACCGAGATCGACTCGATGCCGAGCGAGCTCGACGAGGTGAACCGGCGCGTGCTGCAGCTCGAGATCGAGGAGAAGGCGCTCGAGAAGGAGACGGACAAGGCCTCGAAGTCGCGCGGCTCGAGGAGCTGCGCCGCGAGCTGGCCGAGCTGCGCGAGCAGCGCGATGCGCCTGCGGGCGCAGTGGGACGCACGAGAAGGCCGAGCTCTCCGCAGCTGCAGGGCCTGCGCGAGCAGATCGAGAAGGTGAGCAAGGAGATCGAGACCGCCGAGCGCAGCCTACGACCTGAACCGGGTCGCCGAGCTGAAGCACGGCGAGCTGCCCGAGCTGCAGGCGAAGCTCGCCGCCGAGACCGAGAAGCTCGGCCAGAGCGGCCGCGGCAAGCGGCTGCTGCGCGAAGAGGTGACCGAGGAGGAGATCGCCGAGATCGTCTCGCGCTGGACGGGCATCCCCGTCTCGCGCTCGTCGAGAGCGAGCGCGAGAAGCTGCTGCACCTCGACGAGGTGCTGCACCAGCGCGTGATCGGCCAGGACGAGGCCGTCCAGAGCGTGGCCGACGCCATCCTGCGCGCCCGCGCGGGCATCCAGGACCCGCGCCGCCCGATCGGCTCGTTCATCTTCCTGGGCCCGACCGGCGTGGGCAAGACCGAGCTCGCCAAGGCGCTCGCCGCCGCGCTGTTCGACTCCGAAGAGAACATGGTGCGCATCGACATGAGCGAGTACATGGAGAAGCACACCGTCTCGCGCCTGATCGGCGCGCCGCCCGGCTACGTCGGCTACGAGGAGGGCGGCCAGCTCACCGAGGCCGTGCGCCGCAAGCCCGTACTCGGTCGTGCTGTTCGACGAGATCGAGAAGGCGCACCACGACGTGTTCAACGTGCTGCTGCAGATCCTCGACGACGGCCGGCTCACCGACTCGCACGGCCGCACGGTCAACTTCAACAACACCGTCATCATCATGACCAGCAACATCGGCTCGCCGCTCCTGCTCGAGGGCGTGAACGCGAAGGGCGAGATCGAGCCGGCCACGCGCGACGCGGTGTTCAAGGAGCTGCGCGCGCACTTCCGGCCCGAGTTCCTGAACCGGGTGGACGACATCGTCCTGTTCAAGCCGCTGCAGCCCGCCGAGATCGAGCAGATCGTCGAGCTCCTGTTCCAGAACCTGCGCAGCCGGCTGGCCGAGCGGAAGATCGCGCTCGAGCTCGACCCCGCCGCGCTGGACCTGATCGCGCGCGAGGGCTTCGACCCGGTGTTCGGCGCGCGGCCGCTGCGCCGCTTCATCCAGCGCGAGGTCGAGACCCGGCTGGCGCGGGCGCTGCTCTCGGGCAGCGCGCCCGAGGGCTCGACCGCGCGAGTCACGGCGAAGGACGGTGCGCTGGAAGTGGAGATCACTCCCGCCGCCTGACTGGGCTAACCTCCCACACCATGCGGGGGGCCTCGATCGCGTGCGCGCTGGCGCTGTGCGGGTGCGTCGTGTATCGGCCGCGCGCAACCGAGGCGATTCCCGCGGCGCCGCAGCCTGCAGCGCAGATCTACGTGCCGGTACCCGATCAGTACCCGACGCTGGGCGAGCCAAACCTGCGCAACTGGGGGATCGCGGCCAGCGAAGCGTCAGTGCTGCAACGCGCGGGCCTCGCGCCCTTCGTCGTCACGCGCGCGAGCCAGATCCCGGCCGATGCGCCGTTCGTGCGGCACCTCGAGAGCCGGAGTCTCGGGCAAGGCGACGACTGCGGCGGCTTCACGGGACAGCGCGTGCTCACGGTGCTGACCGTGGGTCTCTGGCCGACCCACACCTGCGAGCGCTTCGTCTACACGCTCGAACTGCACCGCACTAGCGCCGCTCCCGCTGAGAAGCTCGAGGCGGTCTATCAGGTCGACTACATCATCGGCTGGCTCGCCGCGCCGATCGGTCTGCCGAACGGCTACGCGTTCGATCCCGGCGACGGTCCGACGCAGTCCGGGCTGCCGGCGTTGCGCGGCGTGGTGCTCGACGCGCTGGAGCGCCCGCCGACGGGCGCCGCGCCGTGACTCGCTGGCCTGCGGCGCTCCTCTCGCTCTCGCTCTCGGCCTGCGTCGCGTACAAGGACGTGACGCCTCCCGAGGTCGAGGAGCGCACTCCCCGCGCGGATCCCATCTACGTGCTCGGCTTCGGGTACGAGTCGCGGCTCGCGGCCGAGCTCGAGGCGGCCGGCTTCCTGCCGATCTTGGTCGCGTACCGCGAGCAGATTCCGGCTGACGCGCCGTGGATCGAGCGCCTGAGCACGGAGCGGGACGACGCGGACTTCTGCGCGCCGCCCTGGCCGGTCAACGTCCCCGGAATTCTGACCTTGGGCATCGTGCCGATCTTTGGCTGCCAGACTTTCGGCACGCGCTTCGACCTGCATCGGACGCGCGACGCGCCTGCAAAGACGATCGACACGCGCTGGCCGGTGTCCGTGGCCATGGGCTGGCTAGTGGCGCCGGTCGGCCTGCTCCCTGGCCACCACGCTCGACCGTTCGAAGTTCACCACCGCTATGCCGGCGCGTACCCCGAGCGTGCCCTGCGCGTTGTCATCCAGGACGCCCTCGCGGGCGCGCCTTGAGCTAAGCTCGCCGGCGATGCGCGGGTTGGGGTTTGCGGTCGCGGCACTCCTGGGTGTAGCCCTGCTCGGCTATGCGGTGGGGCTCGGCGTCTACGCGGTTGCCTCGACCCGGCCCGCCGTGCCGACCCAGCCGCGTCTGCCCGAGGAAGCCGATGCTGTGCTCGGGCGGCTCGGGCTGCGCGACGACTATCCCTTCCGCCACCGCTTCCTGCTCACGCCACACGGGCGCATGCACTTCGTCGACGAGGGCCGCGGCCCGGTGGTGCTGTGCCTGCACGGAAACGCGAGCTGGTCGCTCGAGTGCGCCGCGGTCCTCAAGAAGCGCTCGATCGCCGAGCGCGTGATCGCGCCCGACCTGATCGGCTTCGGCTTGTCCGAGAAGCCGGAGGGTCACCCGGGCAACGTCGTCGACGCCCATGCGCAGGACCTGGGCGTGCTGCTCGAGATCCTCGGCGTCCGCGACGTGCAGATCGTGGTCGCGGGCTCGAGCGCACCGATCGCGGCCGCGCTCGCGCGCCAGGAGCCCGAGCGCGTGCGCGAGACGGTGCTCGAGGATCACTCGGCGGACGGCAGCGCGCTCGCCCGGGGGCTCGCGCGCGCGCCGGTCGTCGGCGAGCTCGTGGTGCAGGGCCTCGGCGCGCTCTCGCCCGGCGGCCCACACGGCGCGCTCGGCCGCCTGCAGGGAAACTGGGACGAGCGCGCGAGCTCGCTCGCCCTGGCGCGGGCCGCGACACCGAACTAGCTCAGATGCGCACGCGACGCCTGGCTTCGATCGCGTTGCTCGGGGCGTCGCTGTGCGGCTGCGTCTCCTACCAGCCGCCCCCTCCGCTCGAAGAGCGCCCGGACCCGCCGGCCGCGATCCGGATCTACGTCCTGCAGGAGATGGCGCTCCCCGACGAGAACGCGAAGCCGCTCACGCCGCGCCAGCTCGCGAATCTGCTGAAGGCGGCCGGCTTCGAGGCGGTGGTCGCGACGGAGATGGTGGAGCTTCCGCCGGATGCGCCCTTCGTCGAGCGCGGCACGGACGAGACCGGCGACTGCAGCGACTCCGTGCTGGAGACGATCCTGTTCGATCTCACGCTGGGACTCTACCCCCAGCACCGGTGCCTGAAGTTCGGTTACCACTTCGAGCTCCACCGGTCGGTGTCGGGGCCGGTGGAGGACATCCGGACGGATTGGCAGATGCCCATGATCCTCGGGTGGCTGGCGATCCCTCTGGGCTCGGACAAGGGGTACGTGTCGGGCTGGTTCATCCCTCCCTGGGACCAGACGTTCGGCCGCCAGGCGGCCGCCGTCCGGGTCGCGCTCCTCGACGCGCTTCACCGCGACGCGGCGCCGGACTGATGGCCGCGAAGACCTTCGCCGCTCTCGTCGGCTTGTCGCTCACCGCGTGTGTCGAGATGTCCTTCGCCCAGAAGCAGTCACCGCCGCTGCCCGAGCGCGCCGATCCGCCGGCTCCGATCCGGATCTACGTCGTGATCCATGGCGAGCTCTCGGGACTCCGTCCGTGGACCGTCGCGCGAGAGTTCGAGGTTGCGCTCGAGCAGGCCGGCTTCGACGCGATCGTCGTCGACGAGCGATCCGAGGTTCCGCCGGGAGCCCCGTTCACCGAGCAGTTCTCCCACTCGAGCGGGGCTGGGTATCCCGACGACCCGAACTACCGCCACTACGAGTGGTGGCCCACCGTCTGGACATTCGGCCTCTTCCCCACGTTCAGAGATCTACAGTACGGCTGGTCCTTCAAGCTGTACCGCCAGCGCGGTGCCCCAGTCGAGCGCGTCCGCGCGCGCTGGACCGCCCCGGTGACCGCCGGGTGGCTGGCGATCCCGCTCCACCTGATCCGAGGCGACGAGCTCGCTTGGAGCCACATCCCCGATGAGGCCGAAAGGGCTCGCGAGGTGGCGGTACTGCGGGTCGCGCTGCTCGATGCCCTTGCTCAGCCGTAAACTAGCCGCTTCAGCACGCCGAAGATCGGCCGGATCAGCGGGCCGAAGCCGAACCAGACTACGAGCAAGCCGACCATCGCGAAGCCCGGCTGGCGGGTCAGCTCGTTCACCCGATGGGCCAGCCTCTCGGGGAGGAACAGAGTGACTACGCTGGCGCCATCCAGCGGCGGCAGCGGCATCAGGTTCAAGAGACACAGGACGGTGTTCAGGTAGAGCATCATCGAGGTGAACCGGCCCATGCCGTCGATCCAATCCACGTCGCCCGCCACGAGGCGCGAGGGATTGACGAACTCCAGCGGGAAGAAGATGCCCGCAGCGAGCCCGATCTTCAGGAAGAGCAGCGCCGCGACGGCGATCAGCAGGTTCGCGCCCGGACCCGCGGCGGCCATCCAGGCGGCGCGGCGCGGGTGGCGCTCGGCCCAGAACGGATCGTACGGGGTGCTGGCCCAGCCGATCGGCCAGCCGTTCATGAAGGTGGTGATGAGCGGGATCAGCACCATGCCCATCGGCTCGCGCTGCATGTGCGGCAGCGGGTTCAGGCTGACCTGCCCGCCCTGGTACGCCGTCGAGTCGCCCCCCAGCCAGGCGGCCAGCGCGTGCGCGGCCTCGTGCGTGGTCACCGAGATGACGAACACGATCAGCCAGACGACGGGCTCGAGGTCGTTCACCGGAACCAGCCTTCGCGCTGGGCCAGGCCCTCCTCGAGCAGGAGCGCGATCTCGTCCTTCACGCGCTCGACCTGACGGCCGATCGCCTCGTCGTCGTCGTTCGGGTCACCCTCGAGCCGGATCGGGTCGCCGAAGTGGATCCGGTACTTCACCGGCAGCGGCAGGAAGCCGAGCAAGCCGAGCCACGGGAAGAACCAGGTCACCGGAAACGCGGGCGCCCCGATCGCGCGGGCCAGGCGCTTGGAGTCGAGCAGCCCCGGGCTCTGCTCCTCGGAGCCGACGATCCCCACCGGCACGATCGGCGTCTTGGTCTGCAGCGCCAATCGCGCGAAGCCGGTGCCGAACCGCTGCAGCTTGTAGCGCTGGCTGAACGGCTTGATGAACCCGCGCGAGCCCTCGGGGAAGACCATGATCGCCTCCTCGCGCTCGAGCAGGCGCACGCAGTTCTCGGGCGTGCCGACCACCGCGCCGCCGCGGTGGATCAGCTCGCTCCACCAGGGAATGCGCGGCAGGTAGAACTCGGCCATGGCGCGCGCGAAGCGCGGCGGCTCGGCGTCGAGCAGGAGCGCGGCCGAGAGCATCGCGCCGTCGAAGGGGAGGGTGTTGCCCGCGTGGTTGGCGATCAGCAGCACGCGGCCGTCGGGGACCTTCTCGATCCCGTGGCTCTCGACCCTGAAGTAGTGCCGATAGAGGAACGCGGTGACCATGCCGATGCGCCGCGCGAACGCCAGACTCGCCCCGAACGGGTCGAACCCGTATTCGTTCAGGGGCGTCGGAATCCGCGCGAGCCGGTCGTCGACCTCGTCGGACAGCGCGCGCAGCGCCAGCGGAAGCGGCAGGTCCATGAATTCCTATAATCGTCGGTCCGCGCCCGTAGCTCAATGGATAGAGCATCTGACTTCGGATCAGAGGGTTGGGGGTTCGAGTCCCTCCGGGCGCGCTGGGCGCGCGGAAGGTTCTGGACCTCGTTTGACGCGTCCGGGTGTAAGCTCGTTGCGCGATGTCCGGGTTGTGCACTCGCGCGCGGCTCGTCGTCGGAGCGCTGGTCGCTGGCGCTCTCGGGGTCCCCGGTCCGGCGCACGCGCTGCTGATCAGCACGAACGACCCGCTGCTGCCGGCATCAGCCGACGGCAACAACCTGACCCGCGATACCTCGACCGGGCTCGAATGGCTCGATCCCGACGCCTCCGCGGGCCGGAGCTACGCCGATCTCACGGGGAGCGACGGCAGCGAGGACGACTTCGCGCCGGGCGGTACGTTCGCCGGCCTGCGCTACGCGACCGTGCTCGAGCTCTCGGGGGCGACGCCTCAAGGTCAGATCGACAGTCTCTTCAAGTCCGGAGGCGTCAGCGCGGGCACCGGTTCGATCGCCAACTATCCGCTCGTGCGGAACCTGCTCCTGTTCGTCGGCTGCTCGGGCAGCTGCGCGACCTACGGCTACGCGTACGGAACGCTGGTCGACGGCGCCGCGAATCCCCTTCCGCTCCACACCGCAAAGCTCGAGGCGTTCCCCTCCCAAGGGGCGATGTTCGGCGAGAGCCTGGTCGACCCGTCCGGAGGGCCCCGCACCGCGAACCAGAACGTGCCCGTCGTGTTCGGGAACTGGCTGGTCCGCGCCACGCCCACACCCGAAGCCGGGCCGCCGCTCCTTCTCGGGCTGGCGCTGGCGATGCTGGCAGTTCTCCGCACCCGCCCCTCCGCGTAGAAGCACGGGGCCGCGGGTGCGTCCAATTACGCTAGATTGCGTGCCCGTTGGGGCATTGGGCAGAAGGGGAAGGCCATTGAGAGCGCGAGTTCTGTTCGCCGCGGCGCTGGTCGCGCTGGCGGCTTGTGACCGGTCCGAGAAGCCGAAGGCGCCGAGGCCCTCGGCCAGCGCGCCGGCGGCGGCTACGACGTCCGCGGGGGGCGACGTGGTGATCGAGATGCACGACGGGCGTGTCACCATCGTGTGTCAGGACGCACCGCGCGGGCTCGTGCTCGAGCGGCTGGCGCGCGAGGCCGGCTTCGAGCTGGCCGGCGACCTCGACTCGCAGCCGATTACCCTGCGCCTCGACGCGTTGCCCCTCGAGCTGGCGCTGCCGCCGCTGCTGGCGGGCAGCTCGTACCGCGCGCAGTGGACCTGGCAGGCGGAGCCGCAGCGCACGACGCTCGCGAAGCTCGAGGTCGGCGCGGCGAGCACCGCCGTGCAGACCGCCGCACAGCCCAAGAACAAGCTCGGCGAGGCGCTGCGCGAGCGGATCCGCTCGATGCGCGAGAAGAAGCCCAACGAGAAGGCCAAGGCCGACGCCGCCCAGCGCCGCGAGGAGCGCGCGCGCACCCAGGCGGACGCGCTCGAGGAGCTGCGCAGCTCGAACCCCGAGATGCGGATGGAGGCGGCCGCGGACATCGAGCCCGAGGGCCCTGCGCTCTCACCGCTCCTCGACGCGCTGGCGAACGACCCCGACCCCCGCGTGCGCGCGAAGATCGCCGAGCAGCTCGGCGACGCGGAAGGGTGTACGACCGCGCTCGCGCTCGCGAACGCCACCGGCGATCCGGACCCGGCGGTTCGCCGCAACACCTGGACGGGGCTCGAGATGCTCTGCGACGAGTCGATGCTGGTCCAGCTCCAGGCCAAGTGCTCGCGCGAGACGGATCCGAGCGTGCAGGAGGTCTGCCGGAGCACCTTGGAGATCTGCGAGTAGGAGGCCGCTAACTTTCCCGCGATGGTGAGCGGCGCCCGCTGGGAGTTCTGGATCGATCGCGGCGGCACGTTCACCGACTGCATCGGACGCGATCCGGCGACCGGAGCCTTCGCGTCGCGAAGGTGCTGTCGTCGGACCGCGCGCCGCTGGTCGGCGATCCGCGCAGCTGCTCGGCATCGGCCGAGCGCGCGCCGATCCCGCCCTGCGACGTGCGCATGGGCACGACCCTGGCGACCAACGCGCTGCTCGAGCGGAAGGGCACCCCGTTCGCGCTCGCGATCACGCGCGGCTTCCGCGACCTGCTCGCGATCGGCACCCAGGCGCGCCCGCGCCTGTTCGACCTCTGCGATCCAGAAGCCCGAGCTGCTGTACCGCGAGGTGCTCGAGGTCGACGCGCGCGCCGACCCGCGCGGCCAGGTGCTCACCCGGCCCGATCCCGCGCGCCTCCGCGCCGAGCTGTCGCGACTGCGCGAGAGCGGCCTCGACAGCCTCGCGGTGGTGGTGCTGCACGCCTACCGCGGCGGCGAGCTCGAGCGCGAGATCGGCGCGCTCGCCCGCGAGGTCGGCTTCGCGCACGTCGCCCTGTCGCACGAGGTCGCGCCCGAGATGGGCCTCCTCGCGCGCGGCGACACGGCCTGCGTCGACGCCTACCTGACGCCGCTGCTCCGGGACTACGTCGCCGAGCTGCGCGCGCGAGCTGCCCGGCAGCACGCTCCGGATCATGCAGTCGAGCGGCGGGCTCACCGACGCCGACCGCTTCCGCGGCCCGCACGCGATCCTGTCCGGCCCGGCGGGCGGAGTCGTCGCGTACGCGCACGTCGCCGCCGAGCTCGGCTGAACGCCGCGCGATCGGCTTCGACATGGGCGGAACCTCGACCGACGTGTCGCGGGTCGACGCGGGCGAGGCCGGTGCAACCGAGTTCGAGCGCGTCTACGAGACCGAGACGGCGGGGGTGCGCATCTTCGCGCCCATGCTCGCCGTGCACACGGTCGCGGCGGGCGGCGGCTCGCTGTGCCGCTTCGACGGCTACCGCTTCAAGGTCGGGCCGGAGAGCGCGGGCGCCGCGCCGGGCCCGCTCTGCTACGGCGACCGGAGCGCGCGCGAGCTCACCGTCACCGACGTGAACCTCGCGCTCGGGCGCCTCGTCGGCGATCGCTTCCCGTTCCCGCTGCAGCTCGAGCGGGTGCTGACCGCGCTGCACCGCCTGGGCGCAGAGCTGCGCGAGCGCGGCACGCCGCGCTCGCTCGAGGAGATCGCGAGCGGCTTCCTCGAGATCGCCAACGCGAACATGGCCGAGGCGATCCGGCAGGTCTCGGTCGCGCGCGGCTACGACGTGCGCGAGTACGCGCTGGTCGTGTTCGGGGGCGCAGGCGGCCAGCACGCGTGCGCGCTCGCGCGCCGGCTCGGGATCCGGCGCGTGCTCGTGCACCCGCTCGCCGGCGTGCTCTCGGCGTACGGGATGGGCCTGGCCGACGTCGCCTGGCACGGCGAGGCGGACATCGGACGGCCGCCGCTCGCGCCCGGACTGGAGCGCGCGCTCGAGAAGACCTTCGCGGAGCTCGAGGCGCGCGGACGCGCGGTGCTCGCGGCCGAGGGCTTCGAGCCCGCGCGGATCGCGGTGGTGCCGCGACTGGACCTGCGCCACGTGGGCACCGAGACCGCGCTCACGCTCGCGCTCGACGGACCCGGCTCGCTGCGCGAGCGCTTCGACGCCGCGCACGCGCGCGCGTTCGGCTACGCGCGCCCCGAGCAGGCGGTCGAGGCGACGGTCGCGCGGGTCGAGGTGCTCGGGCGACACCGCTTCGTGTCGGATCCGCCGGCCGCGAAGGCGGCGGAGCGCGGCGCGCCCGCAGCCGCGCCCGCGCCGGTTGGCGCGCGTCTTCTGCGACGGCGCGTTCCGCGCGGACGTCCCGGTCTACGAGCGCGAGGCGCTCGCGCCTGGCACGGTGCTGGCCGGCCCGGCGCTGGTGCTCGAAGCGACCAGCACCCTGGTCGTCGATCCGGGCTTCGAGCTCGCGCTCGACGAACAGGGGCGCATCGTCCTCGACCGACCGGGCCGGCGAAGCGACCCGACCCCGCGCGCCGCGCGAGGTCGATCCGGTCCGGCTCGAGATCATGAACAACCTGTTCATGTCGATCGCCGAGCAGATGGGCACGGTGCTGCGCCGCACCGCGATCTCGACCAACATCCGCGAGCGGCTCGACTTCTCCTGCGCGGTGTTCGACCGGGACGCGGGCCTGGTCGCGAACGCGCCGCACATCCCCGTGCACCTGGGGGCGATGGGCGAGTCGGTGCGGGCCGTCCACGCCGCGCACCCGGACGCCCGCGCCCGGCGACGTGTTCGTGACCAACGATCCCGCGGCCGGCGGCTCGCACCTGCCCGACATCACCGTGGTCACGCCCGTGCACGACGCGCGGGGCGAGCTGCGCTTCTTCACCGCGAGCCGCGGCCACCACGCCGACGTCGGCGGGCATCACTCCGGGCTCGATGCCGCCGTTCTCGCACACGCTCGAGGAAGAGGGCGTGGTGCTGCGCGCGCTGCGCATCGTCCACGCCGGGCGCCTCGACGAGGCGCTCGTGCTGGGCGCGCTCACCGGCGCGCGCTTCCCCGCGCGCAACCCGCGCGAGAACCTCGCCGACCTGCAGGCCATGATCGCCGCGAACCGCGCCGGCGCGGGGCTTCTGCTCGAGATGGTCGAGCACCACGGCCTGGACACGGTGCTCGCCTACATGGGCCACGTGCAGGACAACGCGGCCGCAAAAGTCGCCGACGAGATCGCGAAGCTCGGCGAGGGCGAGCACGTCTTCGCCGACGCGCTCGACGACGGCACACCGATCCGGGTCGCCCTGCGCGTGAAGGGCCGTCGGCTCGAGATCGATTTCGCCGGCACGCGGTGCGCAGGTCGACGGGAACCTGAACGCCCCGCGCGCGGTCACGATCGCGGCGGTGATCTACGTGCTGCGCGCGCTGGTCGGCGAGGACATCCCGCTCAACGCCGGCTGCCTGCGCCCGGTCGAGCTGCGCGTGCCGGAGCACTCCGTGCTCGCGCCCGACCCGGAGCGCGCCGTGTGCGGCGGCAACGTCGAGACCAGCCAGCGCGTGGTCGACGTCTTGCTCGGTGCGCTCGGCCGGCTGGCCGCCTGCCAGGGCACGATGAACAACCTGACCTTCGGCAACGACCGTTTCGGCTACTACGAGACGATCGCGCGGCGGCGCCGGCGCGGGTCCCGGGCTTCGCGGGCGCGTCGGGCGTGCACACGCACATGACCAACACGCGCATCACCGACCCGGAGGTGCTGGAGAGCCGCTTCCCGGTGCGGCTCGTCGAGTTCGCGCTGCGCGCCGGCTCGGGCGGGGCGGGGCGCTTCCGCGGCGGCGACGGCCTGGTGCGCGAGCTCGAGTTCCTCGAGCCGATGCACGTGTCGATCCTGTCCGAGCGGCGCGTGCTCGCGCCGTTCGGGCTCGCGGGCGGCGCGCCGGGCGCGCGCGGCCAGAACACGCACGACGGCCGCGACGTCGGCGGCAAGGCGTCCTTCGAGGTCGCCGCCGGCTCGCGCGTGCGGATCGCGACACCGGGCGGTGGCGGCTTCGGAGCTCCCGAGTGAGCTAGCCTCGGGGCCGTGGCCTACGCCGGCTTCATCGTCCACCCGACCTATCGGCTGCGCGCGGGCCGCGCGGTGGTGCAGCTCTTCGGCCGGCTCTCGTCGGGCGAGGCGTTCCTGGTCGAGGACACCCGCTTCCGGCCGTACTTCTTCACGCATCCCGAGGCGACCCGGCTCCTTGCCGACGAGCGCGACGTCGAGATCGAGCCGAGCGAGCTGGTCGATCTCGCCGGCGCGCCGCTCGTGCGCGTCTACGCGCCGGTGCCGCCCGCCGTGCCGCGCCTGCGCGACAAGCTGATCGCGGGCGGCGCGAAGGCGCTCGAAGCCGACCTGCGCTTCCCCTACCGCTACCTGGTCGACAAGGGCCTGCGCGCGGCGGTCGAGATCGTGGGCGAGCCCGATGCCTCCGATCCCGCCCTGCTTCGCTTTCGCGATCCCGAGCTCGTGCCCGGCGGCGCGCACCCCGAGCTGCGCGTGCTGTCGCTCGACCTCGAGACCTTGCCCGACGCGAGCCGAATCCTCTCGGTCGCGCTGGTCGGCGCGGGCGCCGACGAGGTGCACGTCCTCTCCGCCGCGCCGATCGAGGGCGCGCTCGTTCATCCGGACGAGGCGTCGCTCGTGCGCGCGTTCGGCGCGCGCGTGCGCGAGCTCGACCCCGACGTCCTCACCGGCTGGAACGTGGTCGATTTCGACTTCGACGTGCTGATCGCGCGCGCTCGCTCGCTGGGCATCCCGCTCGAGCTCGGCCGCGCGCCCGGCCCGGTCGCGATCGCGCAGGACGCGTCGTTCACGCGCCAGCGCCGCGCCGAGATCCCGGGCCGGATCGTGCTCGACGGCATCGGTCTCGCGCGCGACGCCTTCATCCAGCTCGACGACTTCTCGCTCGAGACCGCGGCGCAGACCTTGCTGGGCCGCGGCAAGCGGATCGCGAGGTCCGGCCGCGACCGCGCCGCCGAGATCGTCCGCATGTACCGCGAGGACCCGCGCGCGTTCGTCGCCTACAACCGCGAGGACGCGGTGCTGGTGCAGGAGATCCTCGCGAAGGAGTCGCTGCTCGAGCTGGCGATCGAGCGGAGCCTCCTGTGCGGGATGCAGCTCGACCGGGTCGGCGCGAGCATCGCCTCGTTCGACCTGCTCTACCTGCCCGAGCTGCGCAAGCGCGGCCGGGTCGCGCCGTCGGTGGACCGCGAGCGCGAGGCGACCGGCCGGGTGTCGGGCGGCGCGGTCATGGAGTCGCACCCGGGCGTGTTCCGGAACGTCGCCGTGTTCGACTTCAAGAGCCTGTACCCGAGCCTGATGCGCACGTTCAACCTCGATCCGCTCGCGCACGCGGTCGCGGGTGCCGACGCGCTGGTCGCTCCCAACGGCGCGCGCTTCTCGCGCACGGTCGCGATCCTGCCCGAGGTGCTCACCCGCTTCGGCGAGCGGCGCGAGCACGCCAAGCGCCGCGGCGACAAGCACGCCGACCTCGCGATCAAGATCATGATGAACGCGATGATCGGCGTGCTCGGCGCGCCCTCGGGCCGCTTCTTCGATCCCGAGGTCGCCAACGCCGTCACCGGCTTCGGGCGGCTGATGCTCGAGCGCACCCGGCGCGCGTTCGAAGCCGCGGGCGCGCGCGTGCTGTACGGCGACACCGACTCGGTCTTCGTGCAGGTGGGCGAGGAGCTCGCCGTCGAAGCGGCCTACGGCGAAGCCGAGCGCCTGCGCGTGCGCGTGCAGGACGAGCTGTCCGCGCAGATCCGCGCGGAGTGGAACGTCGAGCCGAGGCTCGAGCTCGAGCTCGAGCACGTCTACGAGCGCTTCTTCCAGCCGAGCGTGCGCGGGGGAACCCAGGGCAGCAAGAAGCGCTACGCGGGGGTCGTGAAGGGGCAGCTCCAGGTGGTCGGGCTCGAGGCCGTGCGCCGCGACTGGCCGGAGCTCGCGCGGCGGCTGCAGCGCGGCATGCTCGAGCGGGTCTTTCGGGACGAGCCGGTCGCGCCGTTCGTGCGCGAGGTGGTCGCGGATCTCCTCGAAGGCCGGCTCGATCGCGAGCTCGTGATCCGCAAGGCGCTGCGCAAGGGCGCGGTCGAGCGCTACACCGCCGCGACGCCGCCGCACGTCCTGGCCGCGCGCAAGGCGGGTCCCGGCGTGGGCCGGGTCGTGCACTACGTGCAGACGCGCAGCGGACCCGAGCCCGTCGCGCCCGACGCCGAGCTACCCGCCGAGCCGGACCGCGCGCACTACGTCGAGAAGGTCGTGCGCCCGATCGCCGAGGCCATCCTCGCGCAGCTCGGCCAGAGCTTCGACGAGGTGATCGGCGCGCCGCGCCAGCTCAGTCTCTTGTGAGGTGGCGGGCGTCGATGACCGCGACGCCGGAGTCGGTCTCGACCTTGCCGAGCAGGTCGTGCTCGCCGGCCGTGATCGGCACGTCGAGCTCGGCCTGGCTCTTGCCGTCGAACGCGGCGAGCGCCTTCTTCTGTCCGTCGAGAGCGATCCAGGCGTCGCGCAGGCCGCCCTGGGTCGTGCGCGCGGTCAGCGCCACGTCGTTCGCGCGCTCGTCCAGGACGACCTCGGGAATCGTGTAGATCGCGCTCTTCTCCGGGATCGGCACGTCCACCCGGCGCTGCGCCCACGGCCCGCTCTGCGCGACCACGATCGTCTTCGGCTGCGCGGGCAGCGGCAGGTCGAGCGTCTGGGTCGCCCCCGCCGCGAGCTCGTCGAGCGAGCGCGTCGCGCCCGGCACGGCGACGGTGAGCTGGTTCGCGCGGTGCGGGCTCTTGTTGGTCAAGGTCACCCGCGCGAGATCTGGACTCACCCGCTCGACGCCGATCTCGAGATCCGCGGGCCGCGAGGCGACCTCGAGCACGATCCGCTGCTTGGCCAGCGGACGATCTCCGCTCGCTCCGAGCACGTCGATCGGGTGGTGCGCGACCGAGATGCCGTCGGGCGGCGTGAGCTCGACCTCGCCGGTCTTGGTCTCGCCCGCGCCGAGCGCGCCGAGCGCGATCACCTTGTTGTCGAGGTACTCGGCGGGCGCGCCGAGCGCGAGCCAGACGTCGGCCAGCGGCGCGTCGTTCGGGTTCTTCACCGTGAGCTTCACCACGCCGGGCTCACCCGCGCGGAACGCGACCGCGTCGGCTTTGATCTCGAGCGGCTTGGCGAGCGGCGCGTCCGGGGTCGGGCGCAGCGCCGTCCAGGTGACGCCGAGCTTCGCGAGCTCCGGCGCGATCCCGGCGTACGCGCGCTTCTTGATCTCGGCCAGCGCTTGCGGGCGCGGCTCGGTCAGGATGAGAGCCGCCGCCTCGACGGGAAAGCGGTCGTCGTCGCCGGTGCCGCGCAGGTAGGGGATCGCCCCTTCGGGCACGTTCGCGAGCGCGCCCAGCGACGCCTTCGAGACCGGAAAGAGCGGCACGTCGGGCGGGATGCCCTTCTCGTTGATCGCGCGGTCGCCCGAGAGGATGTACTCGGCGACGGTCAGCTTGAGCAGGTTCTCGTCCGCGAGCGGCAGCACCTGCTGCACGAGCCCCTTGCCGAAGGTCTTCTGGCCCATCAGCGTGACGCCGCCGCGCGACTGGAGCGCCCCCGAGATGATCTCGGCCGCCGACGCCGTCATCGGGTCGACCAGGATCACGGTCGGGAAGTCGTAGAGGACCTGCGGGTGCGCGAAGGACGAGCTGCGCGGGTCGGTCGGCAGGTCGGGGCGCATCACGGTGCGCACGATCAGCTGCGAGTCGAGGAAGAGGTCGGCGACCTGCACGGCCGCCGTCATGCTGCCGCCGGTGTTCGAGCGCATGTCGATCACCAGGCCGTCGAGCGGGCCGAGCTCGGCGACCCGCTCGCGGAACTCCGTCGCCGTCTCGCGGCTCACCTGGTAGACCTGCACGTAGCCGACCTTCGGGACGCCCTCGACCTTCTTCGACTCGACGCTCGGGATCAGCACTTCGCCGCGCGTGATCTTGACGTCGAGGTGCTGCTTCGGGTCGTCGCCGCGCTCGACGCCGAGCGCGACCGTGGTCTCGGCCTTGCCGCGGATCCGATCGACCGCCTCCTCGACCGAGAGCGGCCGGGTCGGGTCGCCGTCGATGGTGAGGATCGCGTCGCCGTCCTTGAGCCCGCCCTTCGACGCTGGGCTGCCCGGGAACACGCGCACCGCGATCAGATCGCCGTCGCGCCGGCCGAGCCGCGCGCCGATGCCCGACAGCCGGCCTTCGAAGCGGATCCTGAAGTCCTCGCTGCCGCGCCCGGAGAAGATGGTGCTGAAGCGGTCGAGCGAGCCGAGCGCGCCGCGCAGCGCGATGTGCTCGAGGTCGTCGTCCGGCTCGATCGGCTCGTTCAGGTGATCGGCCGTGAACTGGAGCGCGCGCGCCAGGATCTCGCGGTACTGCGCCGCATCGAACTTGGGGTCGAGCGGAACCAGCGCCGAGGCCCCGTTCACCTCGAGCACGCCTTCGTCGCCCTTCACCTCGAAGCGAACCCGGTCGAAGCGCTGCTCGAGCGCGTCGAGCGCGCCGATCAGCATCCGCTGGTCGAGCCGATCCGGCCACAGGTAGAGCTGCCCGGTCTGCTGCAGGGCGTCGCGCGTGATCGAGAGCTGCGCCTCTTGCTTGGGAAGGGCGGGTACGGACGCGCAGCCAGCGGCGAACAGAAGGATGGGAAGGGCGAGCGCGCGACAGCGGTTGGGCATCGGGCGGCGAGTCTAGCGCGCGCGCGGAGGGGCGCAGCCCGCCTCCTCGACGAGGGGCCGGCCCCCGCTATCATGCGCGCGGGCGCGTAGCTCAGTTGGTAGAGCAAGGGACTCTTAATCCCTCGGTCGACGGTTCGAGCCCGTCCGCGCTCACCAGGGTCCGCTTCGCCGAGCGCGCGAGCGCAAGCGGCCCGACACTTCCGAGAGTTGGATCGCGAGAATTCCTGCGGATGCACGAATTGACCCTCCGCTCGCCCGGCAAGTAAGATCGACTGCCCTGCCGGCCTAAGGGAGCGAACCGTGAGCGCGGGCGAGGGCGCTCGGATCCAGAGCGCCGCCCAGAGCGACGTCGGTCGCAGCCGGACCGAGAACCAGGACGCGTTCGGTGAATTCACCGGCGCCGCTGGCGAGCGGCTGTTCATCGTCGCGGACGGCATGGGCGGGCACCGGGGCGGCGCCACTGCGAGCCGGCTCTGCGTCGAGACGATGGGCCGGGAGTTCGCCGAGAGCCTGCTCTCGGGGGCGGAGCGCCTGCACCGCGGCTTCGAGCTCGCAAACCAGCGCGTCCACCGGGCGGCCGTGGCGGACCCCGAGCTCAGCGGGATGGGGACGACGGCGGTGGCCTTGGTGCTGTCGCCCGACGGCACCGCCACACTGGGCTGGGTCGGCGACAGCCGGGCCTACCGCTTCCGCGACGGTGCCCTGGAGCTGCTCTCCTCGGACCACTCGGTGGTCGGCGAGATGGTTCGCTCGGGCGTGCTCTCGCCGGCCGAGGCCGAGTCGCATCCGCGCCGGAACGAGCTGCTCCGTGCGATCGGCCCCCGCCCCGACGTCGAGGCGGAGACCCGAACCTTCGACCACCAGATCGGCGACCGCTTCCTGTTGTGCACCGACGGCCTCTGGGGTCCCGTGCCCGAGGCGGAGGTCGGTGTGGTGCTCGGCTACGAGGCCCCCGACCTCGCCGTGCGCAAGCTGATCGGGAAGGCGAACGAGCGCGGCGGCCCGGACAACGTGACCGTGCAGATCGTCTGGGTCGCGGATCCGCTGGCCGCCGTGTTGCCCGCGCCCGGCCCCCGTCGCGACGCCCCGGCGCGCCCGCGCTCGCTGAGTCTTCCGCTCCTAGCGGGAACCGCAGCCGTGCTCGTGGCACTGATCCTCGTACTCGTGCTGTACGGTCTCGGGGAAGGCCCGATGCCGACGGGCGATCCTGCCCCGCAGGCCGAGGCTCGAGTCGCAGAGTTAGTTCCGGCCGCGACACCTCCGAAGCCGAGCGCGCCGCCCGTCGTACAGAAGCCTCTCCCTGCTGCGGCCGCGAAGCCGTTCGCGGCCGAGCAGAAGGCGGCCGAGCAGAAGGCGGCCGAAGCGAAGGCGGCCGAAGCGAAGGCGGCCGAAGCCAAGGCCGCGAAGGCCAGGCTCGCGCAAGCCAAGGCTGCGGAGGCGAAGGCCGCCGCAGCCAAGGCGGCAGAGGCTGAGGCCGCGGAAGCCGCTGCTGCCGTCGCGGCACCGGAGGTCGCGAAGACCGACCCCGCCGGGGCGGCGCAGCCCGAGCCGGTCGCGGCCGAGGCGCCCCAGCGCGCCGAGCTCGAGCACTTCCTGTCCAGCTGGGAGAGCGCGATCGCGAACCGGGACTTCGCGCTCTACTCGAGCCTCGGACTGCCGGGAAACGAGGAGTTCTTCCGCTCCAACTACGTCGACAAGCCGGCGACGCTGGCGCTGGCGCTGCGGGGGTTCGAGCAGACCGCGCCGGACGAGCTCGTGGTGCGCGTGCAAATGGTGCTCGAGCGGGCGGGAAGCGATCCCGTCGACGAGGAAAAGAAGCTACTGATTCGTCAGACACCCGCTGGCTTGCGCTACTACGGTCAACTGGAGTGATTCGTGATCATGAGTCATTGTGACTACAGGAGAGAACGAGTCGAGATCAGTGTCTCACTCAGCGTTATCGCGATCGGCGCGGACTCGGAGCCGCTCGGGGTCGATCGTTCGACCGGTCTGGCCGGATCGCCCGGATCTCGGATAAACTGGGGCTCGGCGCGAGGCAATCGGGGAGGGCCGGGTTGTTCGAGTGGCTGAAACGCAAGCGGTCGCAGCCCAAGCGCGGATCGCGTGGTGCTCACGGCGGCGGCGGTCGCGGGGGCGGCGGGCGCGAACCGCGCGTGCCGACCGAGTACCTCCCGCAGGGCGGCGGTCGGGCCGTGCCCCCTCCCGAGCCGTTCCCCGCTCCTGCCGCGCCCGAGCCGTGGCGGCCGCCGCGTGAGCCCGCCCCGCCTCCGGTTGCACCGAGCTCGAGACCCCTCGCGGGCGGCGCCGATCCGGCCGACAGCAACAAGACCATCTTCATGTCCACGGGCGGCGAGAGCGCCGACCTGGTCGCCGCGCTCATCGGCGTGAGCGGCGTCCTCAAGAACAAGCTCTATCCGGTGTTCGCCAGCGAGAACCACCTGGGCCGCGAAGGGAAGGGCGGTCTCTTCGCCGCCGACGATCAGGCGATCTCGCGCGACCACGGCGTGCTCCGCTGCGACGACGGGAAATTCCACGTCCGTCCGCTGTCCGAGCGCTACGCGATCACCCTGAACGGGGAGCGCTTGTCGGACGACGGCGAGTTCCTGCGCGATGGCGACATGCTGCAGATGGGGCAGACGACTTTCCGCTTCAAGGTCCTCTGACCACGATGCGGGCGTCGCTGCGCCTGGCACTCGCGCTCGCATTGCTCGCTGCAGGCCCCGCATTCGCCCAGGAGCCGGAAGAGCCCGCCGACGCGAACGCGCCGGAGCCCGGCGGGCCCAAGGGAGTGCGGCTCCTGCTGGACGACGTCACCACGCAGGTCGAGCCCCGCGCCGAGGTCCAGCTCTACTTCCGCGTGCTCTCCGCCCTGGGCCTGCCGATCCGCGAGCTGAAGGCGGCCGACTTCGAGGTCTGGCAGGAGCAGGAGCGGATCCCGGACGACCTGCTCGAGCTCGCCGCGCTGCGCGCGAGCGGCGCTCGCATCGCCGCCGTGGTGGCGCTCGACGCGAGTGGCAGCATGAAGGGCGAGGCGTTCGCGAACGCCAAGGAAGCCTCGCTGAAGCTGCTCGAGCTGATGGATCCCGAGGACCCGATCGCGGTGATCACCTTCGCGGACGAGGTCAACACCGTCGTGGGCTTCGGCGAGCCGCGCAGCCAGGCGCGCAGAGCGCTGCGCGAGCTCGAGATCGACCTCCCCAAGGGCCAGCACAC
Source organism: uncultured delta proteobacterium (assembly GCA_963707945.1). Lineage (GTDB taxonomy): Bacteria > Myxococcota_A > UBA9160 > SZUA-336 > SZUA-336 > VGRW01. Next base: position 880,402 of record CAVPRM010000002.1, on the reverse strand, counting down.
CCATCTCCTCGATGGGGTACACCGTGCGGTGGAGCTGATCCGCGCCTCGCCGACCTTGCCCCGCCGCTCGTTCGTGGTGGTCCTGTCGGACGGCGAGGACGAGGGCAGCGAGACCACCGCCGACGAGGTGGTGAAGCTCGCCAACGGGGTCGAGGACGAGCCGCCGGTCCTGCTGTTCGCGATCGGGTACGTCGGCCGCTCGCGCGAAGAGAGCATGAACGCGCTGCAGCAGCTGGCCGGCCGCGCGGGCGGCGACTTCATGCGCGCGGACACGGCGGCCAGCCTGCAGGACTTCTTCGACGCGATCGCGAACCAGGTGCTGTCGAGCTACGTGATCCGCTTCCCCGCCGAGCTCGACGGCGGGCGCCACACGCTCCGCCTCAACTTCCGCGGCCTGTCGGCGACGCGCCAGGCCACCTATCCCGACCTCGGCAGCTCGCTTTGGCCGATGCTCGGAGCGTTGGCCGCTGCGGCGGCGCTCGCGGGGCTCGGGGCGCTCGTGTTCCAGTGGCGCTCGCGGGCGAGCGCTGGTCGGCTCGAGGTCGTGAGCGGCGCGAACGCCGGCGCGGTCGTCACCCTGCGCGCCGGCAAGACTCGCCTCGGCGCCTGCGAGGACAACGACCTCATCCTCACCGACACCACCGTGTCGCGCTATCACGCGGAGATCCTCGTGGACGGCCGGCGGATCGAGATCGAGGACCTCCACTCCACCAACGGGACCTTCGTGAACGGCGGCCCCGTGCAGCGCCGGCAGCGGATCCGCCCCGGCGACCGGATCGCGCTCGCGGACGTCGAGCTGCGTTTCGAGCGCTAGGACGGGGGATGGCGGGATCGAGCTGCGCGCTGCACCCGGCGCGCCCGGCCGCCCGGACGCTCGGCGCTCGCGGCTACTGCGCCGACTGCCTGCGCGCGCTCGAGACAGCGTGCCGGGGGGTGCCGCCGCTGGTGCAGCCGCGCGAGTGCTTCGCGACCGTGCGCGGGACGGGCTTCGCGCCCCCGCCCGGATCTCCCTGCGCGCACTGGCTCGCCCACGAGCTCTCGAGCTCGGCGCGGCCGGGACGGCCCGGCTGTGCTGCCGGCTTCGCGCTGGACCTCGCGGACCTGCTGGTGACCCGGCGCGAGCTCGAGCGGACCCTGCCGCAGCCGCGCGATCTCTGGGTCGACCTCGACGGCCAGGGCTGCGGGATCGTCACCGAAGTGCGTCGGGAGGAAGGGGGCGAGATCGCGCTCTCGGTGCGCGGGCTGCTGGCCGCCGGCGGTCGGCTCGACACGGTCGATTTCTACCGCGACTTACACGGGCGAGGCCGTTTCTTTCGCTGAGCCCCGCATTCCTGAAGTGCGGCGAAGATCCGACGAATCTTGCCGCTCTGTGAAGCGTTTCGCAGACGAGGCGAGTCGAGCCAAGTACCTGTGGCGAGGAAGGAACTGACTCGATCCCACAGCGCGCTCTCGGCCGGGTTTCCTCCTTGACGGCGCTTCGCGTCCGGTGCTCTACTGAGCCCCGCGAGGCGAAACGGCGGCGCTCTCCTCGGTCCACCCCCAACCAGTCGTTCGTGGTGCCCGGAGCGCTCGTTTCTGCGAGTGCTGGCATGGCCGATCTCGAAACGCTCCTGAAGCCCATCCGAGACGACGCTCCCACGGGCGTCAACGTACGGCAGACCGCGGGCGACGTGAGCTTCGACAAGATCAAGGGCCTGCGCACCTCCGTTGCTTCGGAAGTCGACCCGGAGGGGAAGGGCCGCGATGCGGACTGGAAGGGTGTGGCCGCCGAGTGCGCCGCGGCGCTCCAGGCCAAGGCAAAGGACCTCGAGTTCGCCGTGCACCTGACCGACGCGTGGGCGCGGCTCGACGGCCTGGTGGGCCTGCGCGACGGAATCCGCCTCGTGAACGAGCTCTGCGAGCGCTTCTGGGACCAGCTCCATCCGGGCTTCGAGCCCGAAGGGATCGATCTCGACACGCGCGCGATGCCGCTCAATCGGCTGGGCAGCGACGTCGCCGCCGCCGCGGCGTGCGCGCTCTTCACGGCGACCGATCCGCGCGAAGCCTCGCGGCCGCGCACGTTTCGTTGGTCCGACTTCCAGAACTCGTCACTGGTGGACGCGCGCGCAACGGGCCAGAACCCGGCGGGGGCGAAGTCACTGCTCGAGCAGGGCTACATCACCGGCGAGGAGTGGCACGCGCGCATCAAGTCCACCGATCCGGTTCATCTCGCCGCGGTGGTCGCACAGCTCGACGAGTGCCTCGCCGCGCTGGGCGAGCTGCGCGTGCAGACCGAGAAGCACTTCGGCGCCGACGCTGCGCCGAGCCTGATTCCGCTCGCGGACGTTCTCGCCGACATGCGGGGGCACGTTCACAAACAGCTCCCGGTCGAGGCCGCCGCGGCACCCGCCGAGACGGCCGTGGGCGAGGCGCCAGCCGTTCAGGGCGCGGCGGCACCGGCCGCGCCGCCGAGACCGGCGGGGCCGCCGGCGGATCGGGAGGAAGCCCTGCGGCGGCTCGAGCAGGTCGCCGAGTACTTCCGGAAGAACGAGCCCCACAGCCCGATCGCGCATCTGGTGGAGCGCGCAACGCGCTGGGGCCGCATGCCGCTGGTGGACGTGTTGCGCGAGGTGCTCGACCAGAACGCCCTCGCAAAGGTCATGGATACACTGGGAGTCAAGCCCAGCTAGAGTGACGTCCCGCCCCGCGGAGAGTCACAGGGAGCGCGCGATGCCGGAGAGTGTGTTCGATCGCAAGGCCAGAGTCAGGCCGCCCAGAGTCCACATCACCTACGAAGTGGAGACCGGCGGCGCGATGGTCCTCAAGGAGCTGCCGTTCGTCATGGGCGTGCTGTCGGATCTGTCGGGGCAGCCCAAGGAAGCGCTGCCCAAGCTGAAGGACCGCAAGTTCGAGGACATCGATCGCGACAACTTCGACGACGTCCTGAACCGCATGAAGCCGCGGCTGGCGCTGCGGGTCGAGAACACGCTGAAGAACGACGGCAGCGAGCTCGCAGTCGAGCTGAATTTCCAGAAGCTCGACGACTTCCGCCCCGAGAACGTGGTGCGCCAGGTCGAGCCGCTCAACAAGCTGCTCGAGACGCGCAACCAGCTGAAGGACCTCCTGGGCCGCATGGAAGGCAACGACCGGCTGGAAGAGCTGCTCGGAGCGATCACCGACAACGAGTCCGTGCGCGGCAAGCTGCGCGACGTGCTCGGCGCCAAAGCGGGGGACGGCGCCGAGACCCCGAAGGAGAGCTGAAGTCATGGCTGCTGCGAAGGAACAAGCGAAAAAGGTCAAGGTCGAGGAGCTCGAGACGCTCGAGGGCGGAGATCTCCTCGGCCAGATGATCGACACGGGGATCCGGCCCGCCGACGACGGCGCGCGCGCGCACGCGAAGGATCTGATCAAGAACTTCGTCGAGCAGATCCTCGATCCGGGCACGGTCGTCGACAAGAACGTGGTGCGCACGATCAGCGCGCGCATCAACGCGATCGACGAGGTGCTCTCGAAGCAGGTCGACAAGATCCTGCACCACCCCGACTTCCAGAAGCTCGAGGGCTCGTGGCGCGGGCTTGAAGCAGCTCGTGATGAGCACCGAGACGGGCGAGACGCTGAAGATCAAGGTCTTCAACGTCTCGAAGAAGGACCTGCAGAAGGACTTCGGCGCCGCGGCGGAGTTCACCGAGAGCGCGCTCTGGAAGAAGATCTACGAGTTCGAGTTCGGCACTTACGGCGGCGATCCGTTCGGCGCGCTGATGGGCGACTACGAGTTCGACAAGGGGCCCATGGACGTGGCGCTCCTCACGAGCATCACGGAGGTCGCGGCGGCGTCGCACGCGCCGTTCATCTCGGGCGTGTCGCCCAGGATGTTCGGCATGGACAGCTTCACGCAGATGCCCGATCCGCGTGACCTCGCCAAGATCTTCGACAAGAGCAATCCCGAGAACACGAAGTGGATCTCGTTCCGCGACTCCGAGGACTCCCGCTTCTGCTCGCTGGTGCTGCCGCACGTGCTGCGCCGGCTGCCGTACAGCGCGGATGCGAACCCGGTCGAGGACTTCCGGCTACGAGGAGGACGTCTCGAACGAGCACGAGGAGTATCTCTGGGGCAACGCCGCGTACGACTTCGCGGCGCGGCTCACCGCGGCGTTCGCCAAGCACCACTGGTGCGTGGCGATCCGAGGCCCCGAGGGCGGCGGTCTCGTCGAGGGTCTGCCGATCCACGTGTTCAAGTCGCGAGAGGGCGAGGTGGGCTCGAAGACGCCCGACGGAGGTCCTGATCCCCGACACACGGGAGAAGGAGCTCTCCGACCTCGGCTTCATCGGGCTGCTCCACTGCAAGAACACCGACTACGCGGCGTTCTTCGGCGGCAACTCGGTGCAGCGCCCGAAGAAGTACGACACCAAGGAAGCGACGGCGAACGCGAAGCTGTCCAGCCAGATCCCGTATCTGATGGCCACCTCGCGCATCGCGCACTACCTGAAGTCGATCTGCCGCGACAAGATCGGCTCGTTCATGTCGCGCAAGGACTGCGAGAACTTCCTGAACCGCTGGATCGTCCAGTACGTGCTCCTGTCCGACACCGCCAGCCCCAACGAGAAGGCGGCGCGGCCGCTGCGCGATGCGCGCATCGACGTGGTCGACGACAAGGCGCGGCCCGGCTGTTACAAGGCGATCGCCTATCTGAAGCCGCACTTCCAGCTCGATGAGCTGGGAATCAGTCTGCGTCTCGTGGCGGACCTGCCGGCGCCCGCGAAGTAGCGAAGACTTCCAGAAAGCTCTGACCGACAAACATCCCACTCGAAAGGACAGCAATGCCAGGCGCAATGTTCCTCAAGATTGCGGGCCCCCCGGAGATCCCGGGAGAATCCACGGTTGACGGTCACACGGGCGAGATCGAGGTGCTCTCGTTCTCCCTCGGCGCCTCGATGGCCACGTCTCCGCCGAGCACGGCGGGGTCGCGGACGAGTGAGCGAGCGAGCTTCTCGGACATCGTGGTGTCCAAGGCCGTCGACAAGGCCACGACACAGATCGCGAAGGCGGTCGCCCTGGGCACTCCGTTCTCGAACATGGTGATCTCGATCAACCGCGCCGACGGCCAGGGCAAGATGATCGAGTTCCTGAAGTACACACTGACGGACACCATCATCAGCTCGCAGCAGATCAGCGGTTCGGACGGCAGCGGTGTTCCGATGGAGTCGTTCTCGCTGGCGTACGGCCAGCTCAAGCACGAGTACACCGCAACTGACCCGGCGACGGGGGCTGCGGCGGGCGTCGTTCCGTTCGCCTTCGACGTCGGCGCGAACAAGGTCGTCTAGGACGACTGCAGCGGACTGTTTCGAGCCGTCGCCGGGGGAGCAGGTCTCCCCCGGCGCGGGTCGAGCCCGTCGATGACCCCCAGGGAGCTTCTCGCAGCGGGTGACCTCGGTGCCGCAGTCGCGGCCCAGAGCGCTCTGTTGCGCGCGAAGCCCACCGACCTCGACGCGCGCTGGTTCTTGTTCGTGCTGCTCTGCTATGCCGGCGAGCTCGACCGCGCGATCCTGCAGCTCGACATGCTCACCGAGCAGAACAGCGAGTTCGGGATGGCCTCGGTGGTGTACCGCTCGCTCGTGACGGCCGAAGCCGAGAGGACCGCGGTGCTGACCCGCAGCGGGAATCCGCTGCTGCCGCCGGACAGCGGCGCGCACGTCGAAGCGCGGCTGGCGGCGCTCCACGCGCTGCGCGCGGGCGAGAAGGCCCTGGCGCGCACCGAGCTCGAGCGCGCCGAGTCGCTGCGCCCCGCGATCGAGGGCAAGCTCGATGGCGAGGCCTTCGCGGAGCTCTTCGACACCGACGAGCTGTTCGGTCCCATCCTGGAAGTGCTGGCGGGCGGCCACTACCTGTGGCTGCCGCTCGACCGGGTGCGAAAACTCGAGATCCAGCCGGCCGGACACCAGCTCGAGCTGCTCTGGGTCCCTGCACAGCTCGAGGACGTCTCCGGCGTGACGGCCTCGATCCATTTGCCGGCGCTCTACCACGGCTCGGCGGCCGAGAGCGACGCGCGGCTGCGCTCTGGACAGATGACGGATTGGCGAGAGGTCGACGGCGTCTGCATGCGCGGAGCCGGACAGAGGGTCCTGCTCGCTCGACGCGGCGACCTCGAGCGCGAGTACGCTCTGCGCGACTTGCGCACGCTCGAGATGATGCCGGCGCCGAGCGAGGCCCAGCGTGGCTAGCGCCAAGCGCGACGTCTACCTCCGCCCCTCCGTGCTCGACCGGCTGATGGCGGCGCCGGGTGCCGGGCGCGTCGGACAACAGACGGTGATCGGAGTACAGGAGCTCCGCGACGCCGTGCGTCGCGACCTCGACTGGCTGCTCAACACCAAGCGGTGGCTGCCGAACGATTTCGACGGCCTGCCCGAGGTGAAGACCTCGCTCCTGAACTACGGCATGCCGGACCTGTCGCCCTTCTCGCCGTCGAACGGGCGCGACCTCGCCGCGCTCGCGCACACCATGGAAGAGCTGATCCGCTGCTACGAGCCGCGCCTGCGCCCGGGCAGCGTCCGCGTCGCGGTGCTCACCAAGCCGGTTGCCGTGCCCCAGAGCGGCGACGAGCGCGAGAAGCCCCACTTCCGCATCGACGCCGTGCTCTGCGTCGATCCCGTGAACGAGCCCGTCTCGTTCGACACCGAGATCGACCTCGAGCGCCGCCAGATCTCGGTGCGAGGAGATCTCTAGTGGCCGAGCGCGACGAGCTCTTCGACTACTACGAGCGCGAGCTCGAGTTCATCCGCAAGCTGTCGGTCGACTTCGCGCAGCGCTATCCGCAGGTCGCCGGGCAGCTCGAGCTCGACGCCACGCGCAGCAACGACCCGCACGTCGAGCGGATGATCGAGGCGTTCGCGCTGCTCACCGCGCGCATCCGGGTCCGGCTGGACGACGACTTCGGCCAGATCAGCGATGCGTTGCTCGGGATCCTCTACCCGCACTTCCTCGCGCCGATCCCCTCGCTCTCGATCGTGCAGATGCACGCCGACGCGGACGCCGCGAACGCGACCGGCGGGCTGCAGGTCGATCGGGGCACGATGCTCTTCAGCAAGCCCAGCGGGGGAGTGCGCTGCCGGTTCCGCACCGCCTATCCGGTCACGCTCTGGCCGCTCGAGGTGGCGAGCACGGAGCTCGTGACCGCGACGGCCGCCGCGGCGACGCTGCCGGAGGCGCGCTCCGCGCTGCGGATCCGCCTGAAGACGACGGGCGGCGCGAAGCTCGGCGAGCTCGGCCTCTCGAGCCTGCGCTTCTTCATCGACGGCGCCGGTTCGCACCGGGTCCACGAGCTCTTTCTGCGCGATCCCGTCGGCCTAGTGGTCTCGGCAGGGGGAGGCGTGCCGCGCGTGCTGGGACCCGAGGCGATCCGCGCCGTCGGGTTCGGGCGCGACGAGGGCCTGCTCTCCTATCCCGAGGAGTCGTTCCTCGGCTATCGGCTCCTGCAGGAGTACTTCGCGTTCCCGGAGAAGTTCCTGTTCGTCGAGCTCGCCGGGCTGGAGCAGAACGAGGACTCAGTCGCCGAGTCGCTCGAGCTGTCGATCCTCCTGCGCGAGCCGGTCGGCGACCTCGGCGTGCGGGTCCGACCCGAGAACCTGCGGCTCGGCTGCACGCCGATCGTGAACCTGTTCGAGATGGCGATCGACCCGATCCAGATCTCGCACACCGCCGTCGAGTACCCGGTCACTCCCGACGTGCGCAGCCCGCGCTCGTTCGAGGTCCACTCGATCCGCTCGGTCTCGATGGTGCGGCGCGGTACGGAGACCGTGGGCTGCGAGCCGATCTTCACGTATCGACACGGGAGCGACTCGGGCGAGGGCGTGTACTGGTACGCGGCGCGACGGGCCGCGCTGCGCAAGGACGACTCGGGAACCGACCTGTTCGTCTCGCTCGTCGACGAGAGAGTCGGGCGCCTGGACGAGCCGCCGGGCGACGTCCTGCACATCGACGCGCTCTGCACCAATCGGAGCTTGCCGGCGAGGCTCGCGTTCGGCGATCCGAACGGCGACCTCGACGTGCAGGGTCGGCCCGGCGTGAAGAGGATCGCGGTGCTTCGCCAGCTGACCGAGCCGCTTCGCCCGCCTCTCTCCGGCGCCGCGCGCTGGCGGCTGGTCTCGCACCTGGCGCTGAACCACCTGTCGCTGAACGCCCACTCGAGCTCGCGCGAGCCCGATACGCGCGCACTGGACGCGCTGCGCGAGATCCTGAAGCTGTACGACTTCGTCGACCGCGACGAGACGCGCAAGCGCATCTCGGGCCTGGTCGGCCTGCGCGCGCGCCCGATCGTGCGGCGGGTCGGCCGCGGCGCCGCGGCCGGCTTCGCGCGCGGCAGCGAGGTCGATCTGATCCTCGACCCGGAGCCGCTCGCGGGGACGGGTGCGTTTCTCCTGGCGTCGGTGCTGGAGGCCTTCCTCGGCCTCTACACGACGGCGAACTCGTTCACACAGACGGTCGCACGAACGCGACCCGGAGAAGGAGTGCTGAAGCGATGGCCCCCGAGGGCCGGCGAGATGCAGCTACTCTGAGAGAGCTGGTCCAGGAACACGTCGAGCGCTTCGAGTTCCTGCAGGCCATTCGCCTCTTCGAGCGGATCGCGCCGGAAGCGGCGCCGGTGGGCTTGGACAGCGATCCCGGCGACGAGGTCGTCCGCTTCCGCTCCGATCTCTCGCCGGTGTTCCCGCGCGGCGATCTGCGCAGCTTCGAGCCCGCGATCGGCGACGGCGTCCCGCACGTGACGGTGAACTTCATGGGGGTCGCCACGCCTGGCAGCTTCGGCTCGCTGCCCTCGCGCTACGCGGAGGAGATCCGCGGGCTCGTCCGCGACAAGAACACCGCGCTGCGCGACTTCCTGGACCTCTTCAATCACCGTCTGGTGTCGCTCTTCTTCCGCGCGCGGGCGCGCCACTACCCTGCGCTGGTCATCGAGCGCAGCAGCGACAACCCTCTGGAGCGCGCGCTGGCGGCGCTGATCGGGCTGGCGACCCCGGGGCTCGCGCAACGGCTCTCGTTGCCCGACCGGGCGCTCCTCGCGCGCGGCGGCCTGCTGGCGCGGCGGCCGGTGCCGGCGATCGCGCTCGAAGCGCTCCTCTCCAGCGTCTTCGCGATGGCGGTTCACGTCGAGCAGTTCCAGCCCGGCCGCTACGAGGTGGCCGAGGCCGACCAGACGCGCCTGGGGTTCGCGAACGCGCGGCTCGGCGAGGACGTGATGCTCGGCCGCGAGATCACGCTGGTCGACGCCGCGGTTCGGCTGCGCACCGAGCCGCTCGACTGGGAGCGCTTCGCGGGCCTCTTGCCCGATGCGCCAGAGCATCGTCAGTTCGTCGAGCTCGCGCGCTTCGCGACCGGCGAAGGCCTCGACTTCGACGTGCAGCTCGTGCTGCGCGCCGAGGACGTGCCGGACCTGCGGCTCGGCGCCGACGGCACGGCCGTCGGCCGGCTCGGCTGGAGCAGCTGGCTGCCCGACGACTCGCGCGAAGAACCCGCTACCGACGCCGTGTTCCCGTCGCGTTCGTTTCAACCGCTCTCTCCACTCCGCCCGGAGGTTGCGCCATGAGTCTCGACCTGCGCTCGCTGATCGGCCGCCTGAACAACACCTGCCGGCGCGCGCTCGAAGGCGCCGCCGGGGTGTGCGTCTCGCGCACCCACTACGAGGTCGAGCTCGAGCACTGGCTGTACAAGCTCCTCGAGGATCCGACCGGAGACGTGACGCGCATCCTGCGCCACTTCGCGATCCAGCCGGATCGCTTCTCTCGCAACCTCGAGAAGGCGCTCGACCGGCTGAAGTCCGGAAACAGCCGTCAGCCGGCGCTCTCGCCGACCATCGAGCTGCTCGCGCGCGAAGGCTGGGTGCAGTCGTCGATCAACTTCCAGCAGGCGCGCGTGCGCTCCGGCGCGCTGTTGCTCGCGGCACTCTCCGACGCGCGGCTGCGCCGGCAGCTGATCGACATCGACGGCGACATCCGCAACGTCAACGTCGAAGAGCTGCAGCTGCGGTTCCTGCAGATCGTCGGGGGCTCGTCCGAGGACCAGGAAGGCGCAGCGATGGACGGCCCGCCCGAGCGCGAGCTGGCTGAGCCCGGCGCGAAGGGCGCCGGCTCGAAGGCCCCCGGGCTCGACAAGTTCACCGTCGATCTGACGGCGAACGCGCAAGGCCGGCAAGATCGACCCCGTCCTGGGCCGCGACTTCGAGATCCGCCAGATCATCGACATCCTGACCCGGCGCCGGCAGAACAACCCGATCCTCACCGGCGAGGCCGGCGTCGGCAAGACGGCGGTGGTCGAGGGCTTCGCGCAGCGCATCGCCGACGGCGACGTGCCCGAGCCGCTCAAGAACGTCACCCTGCGCAGCCTCGACATGGGCCTCCTGCAGGCGGGCGCCGGCGTGAAGGGCGAGTTCGAGAACCGGCTGAAGCAGGTGATCGAGGAGGTCCGCAGCTCGCCGACGCCCATCATCCTGTTCATCGACGAAGCGCACACGATGATCGGCGCGGGCGGGGCCGAGGGCCAGAACGACGCCGCCAACCTGCTGAAGCCGGCGCTCGCGCGCGGCGAGCTGCGCACGATCGCGGCCACCACCTGGGCCGAGTACAAGAAGTACTTCGAGAAGGACGCGGCGCTGTCGCGGCGCTTCCAGCCGATCAAGGTGGAGGAGCCTGCGATCGAGCACGCGATCGGCATGATGCGCGGGCGTCTCCGCGATGCTCGAGCGCCACCACGGCGTGCGCATCCTCGACGAGGCGGTGGTCGACTCGGTGCGGCTCTCGAGCCGCTACATCCCCGCGCGCCAGCTCCCCGACAAGTGCATGAGCGTGCTCGACACCGCCTGCGCGCGCGTCGCGATCGGCCAGCAGGCGATTCCCGCCGCGATCGAGGACCTGCGCCGGCGGCTCGAGAGCTTCGACCGCGAGGAGGGCGTGCTCGTCCGCGAGATGGCGATCGGCGCCGACCACGACGAGCGCCTGCAGGTCTTGCGCGCAGGACGCGAGGCGGCGAAGACAGAGCTCGCGGCGCTGGAGGCGCGCTGGGAGAAGGAGAAGACGCTGGTCCGCGAGATCCACGAGCTGCGCGGGAAGCTCGAGGGCCCGGGCAAGCCGGAGGCCGGCGCCGAGCCGCCGCCGCCGCTCTCCGACGCGGAGCGCGAGACGCTGCGCGCCGAGCACGAGCGCAAGCGCGCCGAGCTCACGGCGCTGCAGGGCGAGACGCCGCTCGTCCTGACCGACGTCGACTCGCAGGCGGTCGCCGAGGTGATCTCGGGCTGGACCGGCATTCCGATCGGCAAGATGGTCGCCGACGAGATCCGCACCGTGCTGCGGCTCGCCGACGTCCTGGGCGAGCGCGTGATCGGCCAGGAGCACGCGCTCGAGGCGATCGCGCGGCGCATCCGCACCTCGCGCGCGCAGCTCGACAACCCGCAGCGACCGATCGGCGTGTTCATGCTGGCCGGGCCGAGCGGCGTCGGAAAGACCGAGACCGCGATGGCGCTCGCCGACACGCTGTACGGCGGCGAGCGGAACTCGGTCGTGATCAACATGTCGGAGTACCAGGAGGCGCACACCGTCTCGAGCCTGAAAGGCTCGCCGCCCGGCTACGTGGGCTACGGCGAGGGAGGCGTGCTGACCGAAGCGGTGCGGCGCAGGCCCTACTCGGTCGTGCTGCTCGACGAGGTCGAGAAGGCGCACCCGGACGTGATGGAGCTCTTCTTCCAGGTCTTCGACAAGGGCGTGCTCGAGGACGGCGAAGGCCGCGAGATCGATTTCAAGAACACGGTGATCCTGCTGACCTCGAACGTCGGCTCGGAGCTGATCATGAAGCTCTCGGCCGACCCCGACACGAAGCCCTTGCCCGAGGGGCTCGCCGAGGCGATCCGCCCCGAGCTCCTGAAGAAGTTCCCGGCCGCGCTGCTCGGCCGGCTCGTGGTGATTCCGTACTACCCGATCTCGCCCGAGATGATGCGGCAGATCATCCGGCTGCAGCTCGGCCGGGTGCAGAAGCGCTTCCGCGAGAACCACGCGGCCGAGCTCGTCTGCGGCGACGCGATCGTCGACGCGATCCTCGCGCGCTGCACCGAGGCCGAGAGCGGCGCGCGCGCGGTCGACCGGATCCTGACGCACTCGCTGCTGCCGCAGATGTCCTCGGAGGTTCTCGCGCGCATGGCCGCGGGAGAGGCGTTCGCGAAGATCGAGGTCGGCCTCGAGGCGAACGGAGACTTCCGCTTCACGGTGTCGTAGGCTGGAGGCAGGCGATGGCGTACACGCAAGACGAACGCATGTGTCAGGTGAGCTCGCCGCTGGGCGACAACGTCTTGCTGCTCGCCGAGCTCAACGCACAGGAGTCGATCTCGCAGCCGTTCTTCTTCGACTTGCAGCTCCTGTCGGAGAAAGACGACGTCAGCTTCGCCTCGCTGATCGGAAAGCCGCTCACCGTGAAGTTGGAGCTGGCCAACGGCAACCAGCGCTACTTTCACGGCATCGTCTCGCGCTTCTCGCAGGGCCCCTCGGTCGGCGACTTCACGTCGTACCGCGCCGAGGTGGTCCCGTTCCTCTGGCTGCTACGCCGGCGCATTGGCTGCCGGATCTTCCAGCACAAGAGCGCGCCCGACATCATCAAGGCGATCCTCGCCGAGACCGGCTTCAGCGACTACGAGTTCCAGCTCTCCGGCGAGCACCCCGAGCACGAGTACTGCGTGCAGTTCCGGGAGAGCGACCTGCAGTTCATCTCGCGGCTCTCGGAAGAGGAAGGCATCTCGTACTTCTTCAAGCACTCGGAGAAGGCGCACACGCTGGTGTTCTTCGATTCGCCCAGCGCGAACGCGCCGTGTCCGGGTCAGACGAGCTGCGTGTACGGCGCGGCCAAGGAGATGAGCGGCCCGGGCGGCGTCGTCACCAACTGGCGCCATGAGTATGAGCTCGCGGTCGGCAAGGTCGCGCTCACCGACTACAACTTCGAAGACCCGTCGATGAACCTCCACGCCTCGGCGCAGACGGCTCGCCCGATGGGGGGCAACGAGAAGCTCGAGGTCTACCAGTTCCCCGGCGAGTACACGACCCTCGCCGACGGCGAGCGCCGGGCGAAGCTGCGCATGCAGGCCGAAGAGGCCGCCGCGATCTGCGCCCGCGCGCAGACCAGCTGCGCGGCCTTCACCCCCGGTTTTCGCTTCGACCTGAAGGGCCACTACCGCGGCGACTACAACGGGGCCTATCTCATTACTTCGGTGCAGCACCGCGCGAGCCAGGACGTCGGCGACGGCGGCCGCGAGAACAGCTACGTCAACGAAATCACCTGCATGCCGTACTCCGTGCCGTATCGCCCGCTGCTGCGCACTCCCAAGCCGCTGATCTACGGCGTACAGACCGCCACCGTCGTCGGCGCCTCGGGCAAGGAGATCGACGTCGATTCGCACGGCCGCGTCGTCGTCCAGTTCCACTGGGACCGCGAGGGCAAGAAGAACGAGAACAGCTCCTGCCGCGTGCGCGTGTCGCAGAACTGGGCGGGGAAGGGCTGGGGCCTCGTCGCGAACCCGCGCATCGGCCAGGAGGTGATCGTCGAGTTCATCGACGGCGACCCGAATCGCCCGATCATCATCGGGCGCGTCTACAACGGCGAACAGACGATGGCCTTCGGCGCCCCCGCGAGCGACACGCAGACCGGCTTCGTGAGTCGGAGCTCGCCGGGCGGGTCGGCCGACAACGCGAACATCTGGCGGTTCGAGGACAAGAAGGGATCGGAGCAGATCTTCATCCACGCCGAGAAGGACCACGACATCGAGGTCGAGCACGACGAGACCCACTGGGTGGGCCGAGATCGCAGCAAGAAGGTCGACCGGGACGAGGTCGTCACGATCGGGCAAGACCGCACCCAGACGATCGTTCGCAACAAGAAGGAAACGGTCCAGGCGAACAAGGAGATCGTCGTCAACGGCGGACACAACGAGCGCATCGACGGCGGCATGACGATCTCCGTCGGCGGCAGCTTCGGGCACGAGGTGCTCGTGAACTACGGAGTCACCGTCGGCGCGGCCATGGAGCTGACGGTGGGCGGCGCCATGGCAATCACGGCGGGTGCGGCTCTGGCGGAACAGGTGGGCGGCGGCAAGACCGAGAGCGTCGGCATCAGCAAGGCGTTCGACGTCGGGCAGAACCTGAACGAGACGATCGGAAAGAGCCGCAACGTCAAGGTCAAAGAGAACGTCAACGAGAAGATCGGCAAGAACCACGAGATCGAAGTCACGGAAGAGTACAGCCTGAAGGCGAAGAAGATTCAGCTCCTCGCAGAAGAGTCGTTCACCGTGAAGGTGGGCAAGGCGGAGATCGTCCTGAAGAAGAACGGCGACGTCTCGGTGAAGGGCGGGAAGCTCACGTTCGAGGGTACGGGGGACATGATCCTCAAGGCGAAGCAGATCAAGGAGAACTAGCTCATGGCGCAGGTCGGACCCGTGATCGCGAAAATCCTCCACCTCACTCCAGAGGGAGCGGCCGTCGTGGACTGGAGCGGCAATGACGCCGGTCCGCTGGTCGCGCGAAGCGGGCTGGGTCCCCGCCGAGCGGGCGACGATCTCTCCGCGCCGGTCCTGGTCGTCTTCGAAGACGGCGACCTGCGCCGGCCCGTGATCGTGGGCTTCGTCCACTCGACCCTGTTTACCGGCGCCGGAGAAGCAGCCGCGGATCGAGCTCACGCCCTCCCGGAACACGCCGTGGTTGCGGCGAGCGAGAGCGTGGAGATCCGCTGTGGCGAGAGCTCGCTCACCCTGGATCGCGTCGGCCGCGTGCGCATCAAGGGCACGCAGATCGTGAGTCGCTCACTCGGCTTGCAGCGCATCAAGGGCGCCACCGTAGAGATCAACTGAGTCCATGGTCAGGCCAGCGCTCGACAACGCGACGCCCTACGCCTTCGCGGCGGCATTCGCGACCGATGCCGAGCTCCGGCCCATCTACGTGCCGCTGGTGCAGGTGACCGTCTCGTTCGCCCCGGGGAGTGAGGGCGAGCTCAGCGCGGAGCAGGAGGTGATTCCGATCGGGGGCCAGCCCGCAGCAGAGTCCCGGGATGAGAGCGGCGAGGTCAGCTACCGGTTTGAGCCCCAGCTCGCGCCGGCCAAGCAAGGAACCGACGTGGTCCTGCACGGGCACGCCTGGCCGGGCTCCAGCTCCGCGACCGAGCAGCTCGCGACGCTGCGGGTCGGGCCGCTGGCGAAATCGGTCCGCGTCGTCGGCGATCGCGTCTGGCGGCGACTCCTCGGCGTGATCCGGCCGAGCCGTCCCGGTCGGCTCGAGCCCGTGCCGCTGATCTGGGAGCGCGCATTCGGTGGTTGGGACCGGAGCCACGAGGATCCGGCTCGACACGTCTTCGAGATGCGCAACCCCGTGGGGCTGGGGTATCGCCGCTGGCGCAGCCCGTTCGAGGAAGACATCGCGCTCCCGAACCTCGAGGATCCGCGCAAGCCGCTCCGCCGCTGGGGCGCGCGCCCGAGGCCGGCGTGCTTCGGCTTCGTGTCGCCCGGCTGGAAGCCGCGAGTCGACCTGGCGGGAACCTACGGCGATCGCTGGCAGCGCGAGCGGCAGCCGTGCCTGCCGTCGGACTTCGACGCGCGCTTCTGGAATGCGGCTCCCGAGGGACTCGCCTCTCGCGCGCCGCTGCGCGGCGACGAGCCCGTCGAGCTGCGCGGAGTGTCGCGGCGCGGTCTCGTCCGGTTTCAGCTACCGGGCCTCGAGGCGCCCCTCTGCTCCGTCCAGCTGAAGCAGCGACCCGATGCTCGGCCGCCGCTGCGCCTCGATACGGTGATCATCGACGCGGACGCCGAGGCTGTGCGCCTGCTCTGGCGTGGATCGGTCTCGCTTCGGGACGGACCGCACGACGTGGTCACGGTCAGCCTCCAGACCCGCGAGCGCGAGCCGCGCTCGCGAATGAAGGTAGCCTGATGCCGGCGAGCGTTGGCGTGAACAATCTTTCCGTGGTTCACGAGTCGAGCAGCGGTGTGACCACGGCGTTCCCCGACGTGTGCAAGACGCCCTCGCCCGCGGGACCGGTTCCGATTCCCTATCCCAACGTCGCGATGTCCTCCGACACAGACAAGGGCAGCAAGAAGGTGAAGTGCGACGGGAATCCGATCTGCCTGGAGGACTCGAACTTCAAGATGAGCAGCGGCGACGAGGCGGGCAGCGCCGGCGGCGGAGTCGCCTCGAACAAGATCAAGGGCAAGGCCGAGTTCGTGAACTACTCGTTCGACGTGAAGGTCGAGGGCAAGGGCGTCGCCCGTGCGATGGACCTCATGCTGCACAACGACAAGAACACGCCGCCCTTCCCGCTGATACAGCCGCCGATCGTCCCCATTCCACCCGCGCCGAAGCCCGTGTGCAGCGTGTGCGACCACGAGTTCGATGAGTGACTCGATCGCGGTGACGGCTCTCGGCCTTGTGACGGCGGTCGGCTACTCCGCCGTGGCCAGCTGCGCCGCCGCGCGCGCCGGCATGTCCCTGCCGTGGAAGATCGGTTCGATCGCGGTCGAGGATCCTCTGACTGCAGAGCCGGAGCCGATCATCGGACACGCCGTTCGCGGTCTCACCGACGGCTACTCGGGGGGCGGACGCCTCCTGCGGCTGGCCGCGCGCGCTCTGTCCGACCTGAACGACGACCTGGGCCGGGTGCCGCTGGGAACGGAGACGCGGCTGTTCCTGTGCTTGCCGTCCTCCTGGGCTTTCGAGGAGCGCGAGCGCCGAGTCCGCAAGGGAGAGCTCCCCGCCCGGGACACGGCCACTGCCGTCGACGCGCACTACCCGCGGCCCGCGGAGCGCGGCGCCGTCTTCCGTTCCGACGGGGCCGCCCGCATGCTGCGTTTTGCGGGGGTCGAAGGAAGCCCAGAGGTCGAGTTCCTCGAGAACGGCGAGACTGGGCTGGTCGAAGCGATCCGCCGCGGTGCGGAGCTCCTGGCGAGCGGCGCGGCCAAGCGCTGCATCGTGGGCGGCGTGGACTCCTGGGTCGAAGACGAGTCACTCCAGGTCGCCGCGGATCTCGGACTCCTCAAGTCGGCCGCCAATCCAGTCGGATTCATGCCGGGTGAAGCGGCGGGTTTCGTGTCGCTCGAGCTGGCGCAGACCGCGAAGTCCGAGGGGCGGACGATCCGCGCTCGGCTCGAAGCGCCGGCCATCGCCCGCGAGCCGTTCGACCGTTGCTCGGGCGAGCCGGGGCTCGGGGTCGCCCTCTCGCAGTGCATCTCGGCTTCGCTCCAGGGCTCCGGGCGCGCGCGCGGCGGTGTGGCGTTCGTCGTCGGAAGCTTGAACGGCGACTCGTACCGGGCCCAGGAATGGGCGATCGCGACGCAGCGGCTGCGCACGCGTCCCTCGCTCGGCGAGGTCCCGCACTGGCGGCCGGTCGGTTCCTTCGGACAGATCGGCGCGGCGCAGGGCGCCGCCAACGCCGCGATCTGCGTGCGAGCCTTCGAGCGGGGCTATGCGCCCGGTCCGGCAGGGTTGGTCTGGCTGTCGAGCGATCGAGGCGACCGCGGCTCGTTCGTCGTGTCTGCAGCGAGCTGAGTCACTCGCGGAGAAGAGATGGGCGCTCATTTCAAGAAGACCGCCGCGAATCGCAAGGGCTATTTCAAGAAGAAGACGGACAACCCCACGCCCGACTACAAGGGAGACTGGGAGAAGAACACCTCCCGGAAGGGGTTCCGCGGCGGCCGCACCGAAGTCCACCACATCCTACCCTGGGAGGCGATCGACTGGTCGATCCAGAAGGTTCCCGCGGCGAAGCTGAAGTATGTCGAGGACGTGCAGTGGATCACCGACTGGAACATCAACGCCGACGCGAACGTGATGGGACTGCCGACGGTGCACTCGTACCAGATCGCAGCCGAGACCGCCTTGAAGGCGCTGCAGAAGCTGAGCCCGACGCAGAACGAAGCGCTCAAGCGCTATGCCGCCACGTTCAACAAGTGGCCGGCGGCGCTGCGCCAGCGCTACTTCACTACGGGGGGGCTGCCCGACACGTACGCGATCCACAATCCGCGGAGCTGGGGACATCCAGAATTCAGCAAGCTCGTCTCCGACGAGATCTACACGCGCGTGTGGCAGCCGCTCGACGAGAAGAAGAAGGATCACGACGTCGACGCCGCGACGGTCGCGCAGGAGCTGAACGACATGTCCGGCGAACGAATGGGGACGCTGACGGGGCGGGCAGGAGCCACGCGCCAGGCGTGGATCATTCAGAACACTCAGGGGAACGCCAAGTGGTACGAGCCCTTCGTGATGGCGCCCGTCAAGAAAGCTCCGCTCTAGGAAGCGAACGATGCCGAACTTCGTCGTCATGGACTTCACGCCCGGGCCGTACGCCGCCGAGCTCGGGAACGTCGAGGGCATCGAGAACGACTGGGAGCTCCTGCGGGGAGTCCCGCGCGCGGCGGGCTGGCCCGAGAAGGCCAGCTTCCGCATGGACGACAACTTCCCGGACGACATCCAGCTCGAGGACCTGATGCGCAACAGTCCGCGCCTCGTCCTCGCGTCGCATCGCTTCAAGGAGCTCGTGGAGGCAGAGGCGTTGCCCGAGCTCGAGTTCCTGCCGACCGCCATCATCAATCACAAGGGGCGCAAGGTGAAGGAGCCGTTCTGGATCATTCACCCGCTCCATCTGCCGCGCTGCATCGACGAGGAGCAGTCCGTGATGCGGCGCAACGCCATCAACCCCGAGCTGATCAGTCGGGTCCAGAAGCTCGTGATCGACGAGGCCAGGGTCCCGGCGGGCACGCGACTGTTCCGACCTCAGGGCTATCCGTTCGTGGTGCTCGTCGAGCGCAAGCTCGCCGGCAAGCTCAGCGATGCGGGCCTCACGGGACTCGCATTCTCCGAGATCGAGGAACACCAGGGATGAGCCGTCTCGACCAGGTGCTCTCGGACACGGACGACTACAACGCCTTCCTGATCGACAACCTGCTGCGCCGTCCCGCGGTCGCGCCGCAGGGGAGACTCGTTGCGGAGGTCTGTCGCTACTTCCGGGCGATCGGCATCTGCCGGCTGCTTTTGGCGGGCGACTCCGACGCCTTCTTCCACGGCCTCCTGTACAGCGCGTTCGCCTGGCACTGGTATCTCGCGGGGTCCGCGGCCGAAGGCGATCTGACTCACCCGGCGCGAAAGGCCAGCTTCGCGGCCCCGCTGCAAGACGCGCTGGCGGCGGACCACGTCGAGCTGGCCGACGCCCTGATCGCGCTCGCGCCCGGCGCGGCGCGCGACCAGTACGAGTACGAGGACGACTTCCTCTACGCGTACGCGCTAGGCCAGCTCGGACGCTCGCAGCCCGCGACGGACGACGAGGTGCGAGCGAGTCTCGCCGCGTGGGAGGCGGTGCTCGAGGGGGGGCCGGACCTGCGCTGGCCTCTGTGCACGGCACTCGTCGAGCGCGACTCCCCGGCGTTCGACACGGCGTTCCTCGCACTCGCTCAGGAACGCCACGCCGGTTTCGAGAAGCGCGCCACCACCGAGACGGATGGAGCCGACGCGAACGACTACGACTTCCTGCCGAACTGGTACGTCTGGGTCGAGGGGCTCGCGCTGCTGCGAATCGCGGAGCGGCGCGGGCTCGAGCTGCGTTCGGAGTATCCGGCCTGTCCATCGCTGGTGCGCGCGGCCGACTACGCCCCTCCGCGCGCGACGCGCTTCCCGCCGCTCAGCCTGTGAGCGCCCGCCGCGGCTGGCGCTGCAGAACTGCGCGCGCCTCCAGCTCGAGCGAGGCGAAGCGGGCGTCGCCGCGCTCGCACGCGCCCAGCCAGAGGTCGCGGCGGACGGATAGCGGCAGCAGGTCGAACCGCTCGTCCGGCGACGAGGGCAGAGGCTCGCCGCCGAAGTAGCGGACTTCGGGGCGGAGGCGGCCGCGCACCTTGCTCCAGTGGGCGCTCGCGGCGGCAGGCTCGAGCGACTCGACGTCCGGGGCGAAGTCGTCGCCCGACACGCGGCGGGCTTCGAGACCCGATCCCAGGATGCGCAAAAGCGCGGCGCTGGCGTCGGCCGCCACGTCGTCCCGCGCCAGGGCGTCGAGCAGGGCTGGGACGCCGGTCGGATGGCCGGCGATGCCGAGCGCGATCGCGCCCGCGCGTGCACGTTCGGGGTCGGGGCTCGCGAGCTGCTCGGCGAGGAACGGGCCGTCGGACGCGCGCGCGAAGCGACCCACCATCTCGAGTGCTTGGTGGCGCCCAGGTCGCTCGGTCGCGGCCAGCTCGAGGCAGTGCTCGGCGAGCCCGGGCGCCCGCGTGACCGCCGCGGCGCGCAGCGCCTCGAAGACGACGTCGGGATCGTCGGAGCCGAGCCCCGGCGCCAGGCTCTCGAGAGAGATTGGCGCACGGGAGCGCGACAGGGCCGCGAGCGCGAGCCGCTGCACCCACCGCTCCGAGCTGCGCGCGAGCTCGAGGACGTTCTCGGGGAGCTTGTTCTGCCTGAACCCCAACACGTCGGCCACGCACGCCGCAGCGAGGGCCGAGCTGCTGGCGCCGATCTCGCGCAACCTCGCTTCTTCGAAGCTAGGCTTGCCGTGGCGAAGGGCGCTGCGAATGCCGAGCGCCACGGCCGGCTCGACTTCCGCCGCCGCGAGCGCGGCCAGGACCGTGTCCGCCTCGTCCGACGCGAGGAGCACGAGCGCCCCCGCACACGCAGCGCCGGTCTCGCCGCTCGTCAGACCGGCGCGGGCGAGCTTCCGGCCGGGCGCCGCCGCGAGGAACAGACCGTCGACGTGCGCGTCCGCGCGCTCCTCGATCTCGGCGAGATCGTACAGGCTCCACAGGTCGGAGAAGAGCTGGCTCTCGCGCTGCTCCCAGAGCAGATCGAGCTCGAGAAAATGCGCTTCCAGGGCCGCGTCGAGAACCGGAGCGGGCTGCGCGCGGGTCACGCCGGAGGCAGGACGGGCGCCCCGCTGGAGTCGCGCGCGTCCTCGGGATAGTTTCGAGCGCGCCGGCAATTGGGGAGAGCCCGCATGCCCACGCTCGACGTCATCCGCGCGATCGGCGGAGTGTTCGCGCTGCTCGCGTTGGTGGACGTCGCACGGGCGCGCTCGCTGACTGTGCGCGGAGGCATCTGGCTCTTCATCGCCGCAGTCTTCCTGATCGCGTCTTCGCTTCGCAGCTGACTCTACCGTCCGGCCGACTCGATGTCCCTCCGGAGCGGGTCCACGATCGCCCGCGCGGCCTCGAAGTCGATCAGCTCGATGAACGCCGGCACCCCCGAGAATCGGATCGCGGTTGCGATCACCGAGTCCGCGGGTCGGAACGAGGGCAGCGACGCGATCCGGATCGACACGCAGGGCAGGTCGCCGAGCCCGTCGAGCTTTTCGACGCGCAGCTCGTAGCGCAGGTCGTTGAGCAGCGACGCGAGCTCGGAGAACCTCTCGAGCAGCGACTGCATCACCAGCGCGTTCAGCACGAACTGGCGCGCGTCGGGGGCGCGCAGGCCCGTGCGCTCCTGAACCGCCTTGCGCAGCTCGGCGAGCGCGTAGCCCGAGCGGAACGAGAGGACCCACTGGACCGGCGACGTGATCGTGATGGTGCGATCCGGGCCAGGGAGGTGGTGCGAGTAGGTGTACGGGTGGAGCTCCGCGATCGGCTCGATGCCGAGCGGCTCCTCGCCGAGCTCCTTGTTCAGGTTGAACGGGCGGCCGCAGACGGCGGCGAAGCGCTCGCGAAGCTCGTGCAGCGCGCGGTCGGCGCCGAGCGCCTCGTCGCGGGTGCCGCCGCGGACGTGGCGGCCCAGCAGGCGGCGCGGGTTCAGGACGGGCTGGAGCGTCTCCAGGTGCCGCTCGAGCCGGCTGCGCAACAGTGCGGCAACGGCTTCGGTCTTCTGCCGGACCGCCGAGACCTCTTCGATCGAAACTGCTCGTTCGGTCCCCGGCGCCTGGGCGGTCATTCGAGCTCCATAACCCCCTGAATCCTCACGCTATCTCCCGCGCGTCGCGCGTGTCAAGGCAAGACAATCGGGGGGAGAAAGCGGGCCGGAAGGGCCGGCCGGCGCCGCCCCCTCGGGCGAGGCGAAACCGCGGTCTCGGCGGGGCCCCTTCCGCCGCTCCCGGCGATTGACCCCCGAAGCAGCGTTCGTCCATACTCGACCGTCGTTTCACGGCTTCTTCGGGTGCCTCGGCTGCGGGCGCAGCGCGGGGCGCCGGGAGGCGGTGTCGGCGAAGGCGCGGCGGATGCCCCAGTGGTTGTCGCTTTCTCATCGCTCGTCGCTGAGCGTTGCCGCCGCGCTGCTGATGGCGGCCTGCGGGGGCGGCGGCTTCATGGGAATCGGCGGCGAAGACGCCGGGCCCCTGTGCATCCAGCTCCGCGCGAGCAAGCAGCTGAACCTCTTCGACGGCCAGCCTCATGCGCTGGTCGTCTACTTCTATCCGGTCGCCAACGTGACGGGCTTCGAGGCGATGCCCGTGCGCGACCTGATCCGGGGCGGGAAGCCCGATGGGCTCGCCGGTGAGTCGTGGCGCACGACTGTCCTGCCGGGCCAGAAGCTGAACCTCGGGGAGAAGGTTCCCGAGTTGGCGACCCACATCGCCGTGGTCGCCGACTACTATGCCGGTCCGAGTCGGGTGATCGTGCCGACCGACTGCGAGGACGATCAGGTCGTGACTCTCTCTTCGTCCAAGGCCGTCCTGGCCGCGGCCGATGGCGACGAAGACGAGGAGAAGAGCAATGAGTGAAGAGACCCAGCGAGCGAGCGCGCACGGCGTGGCCTGGCTCGAGGGGATGTTCCTTCGCCCGCAGCATCTCCAGCAGCAGAGCCTCTACTTCGAGAGCCTGCTCACGCAGCAGCTGCGCAGCGCCAACCCGTTCTTCTGGGGCGTGCGCACGCTCGAGCTGGACGAGGACGCGCTCGCCGCGCGCCGCATCCAGGTCAAGACCTTCGAAGCGGTGCTGCCCGACGGGACGCTCGTGCGCACCGGCGACAACGTGACGGTCGAGGCGCGCACGTTCGAAGCGGCGGCGGTGCCGCTCGACGTCTGGATCGGGCTGCGGCGCCCGCGCGCCGGCGAGTCGGCGTCGGCGCTCCCCGACGAGGCGCGCCGCGACGTGCGCTACCGGCTGCACTCGCAGTCGGTCGAGGACCACAACCGACCCGACTCGAAGACGGGCATCGACTTCCTGGTGCCGAACCTGCGCCTGTACCTGTCGGGTGAGCAGCTCGAGGTCGAGCAGTGCGAGGCGATCCGCGTCGCGCGCATCGTCCCGTCGAGCGACAAGAAGAAGGTCTTCGAGGCCGCGCCGAACTACGCTCCGCCGCTGCTCGTGCTGCAGGCGTCGGCAGCGCTGACCAACGGGCTGGAAGAGGTGCTGAGCCTCCTCGAGGGCCGCATCCCCGTCGTCTCGGGCCGGATGGCGACGATCTCGATCGCGGACCTGCCCAAGCTTTGGATGCGCTACACGCTCGCGCGCGCGACGCCGCCGCTGCGCCAGCTGCTCGAGTCGAAGGCCGCCCCGCCGTTCGCGCTCTACCTGTATCTGGTGGAGCTGGCGGGGGCGCTCGGCGCGTTCCGGCTCTCCGCGCACGCGCAGTTCCCGAAGTACGACCACGAGGATCCGTACCCGTGCTTCGCGTACCTGTTCGAGCAGATCAAGACCGACTTGAAGGACGCGCTGCCCGACCGCTTCAAGGAGATCCGGCTCCCCTATGAGCGCAGCGCGTACCTGACCAAGGATTTTTCGAGCGAGCACTCGGACCTGCGCAACCAGGTCTATCTCGGCATCAAGTCGCGGCTCTCGCGGGACGAGCTGCTCGAACACGTGAAGCAGTCGGGGAAGATCGCCTCCGCGGACTGGATCACGATCCTCGAGCGCGACCAGCTCGCCGGGATCCCCGTCGATCCGCTGCCGGGTCCGCCGTCGGACATCGCCGCGGAGCCCGGCTTCGAGTTCTGGCGCGTCGAGCTGCGCGGAAAGGACAACGAGAAGCACTACCGGAGACTGCGCGACAGCAGCAGCTTCGCGGTGAGCCTCGGAAACTTGAAGGATGCCGACGTCAGGCTCTACATCGTCTCGCCGCCGACGTGAGCCGGGCGCCAGTCGGCGCCCGCCACGTGCCGCGCGAGATCTCGCGGCGTTCGTCTCGGCGTTCGGCGCGGGCGACGCGGGCCGCGAGCTGTCGGCGAGCGCGCTGAACAACCAGCTGCTCGGCATGCTCGACCGCTTCGCCAAGTCGGACGACCTGGCGGAGCTGCAGCCGGACGACATCAACGAGTGTCGCTTCGCGCTGGTGGCCTGGATCGACGAGGTCATCCATCGCTCGAACTGGCCGGGGCGCGCCGAGTGGGCGGCCGAGCCGCTGCAGAAGCGTCTCTACCGCACGAGCCGGGCCGGCAACGAGTTCTACGAGCACCTGCAGCGGCTCCGGCCCGATCAGCTGCGCGTGCGCGAGATCTACCTGCTCGTGCTGACGCTCGGCTTCGAGGGCCAGTACAGCGATCAGCCGGCCGAGCGCCGCGCGCTGATCGCGCACCAGTACGAGACGCTGCGCGCCGCGCGGCTGGTGCTCGAGGCCGACCGCGAGCCGTCGCTCGCGCCGGGCGCCTACGAGCTCGAGATCGACCTGCCCCCGCGCGGCGGGGGCCAGCTCGTGCGCACCCTGGTCGGCCTCGCGATCGGGCTGGCGATCGTCTACGGGGCGGGCTGGATCGCCTTGTTCTTCCTCGCGGCGTCGGTGCCGCTGCCGCGGGGGATGTGAGCGTGCTCGGGAGGATCTTCAGCAGGGTCTCGGTGTTCGCGCTCGCGGTCGCCGGCGCGATCGCGGGTGCGCTGGGCTACCTGACGCACAACTGGTTCATGGCCGTGATCATCGGCCTGTCGATCCTCCTGGCCGTGCTGCTGGTCCTGATCGTGCTGCACTACGTGCGGCGCGAGCGGGAGGCGGGTCTCGAGGAGGGGCTCGCGAAGGCGGAGGAGGAGGAGCGCCACGCCCAGTCGCAGGCCGACCTGTCGCGGCTCGGCGCGCTGCAGGCGAAATTCCTCGAGGCCGTCGACGGCATCAAGAAGGACTTCCGCGGCCGGGCCGGAGTCTACGAGCTGCCGTGGGTCCTGTTCATCGGCGACGAGGACGCGGGCAAGAGCACGCTCCTGGCCGAGTGCGGGCTCGACCTGCCTGCGCAGTACGCGCGCCGCGGCTTCGGCCCCACCGACACGCTCGAGTTCGTGCGCGCGAACGAGCTGATCGCCCTCGACACGAGCAGCCGCTACCTGACCTGCAGGAGCGAGCAGGACGCGCGCGAGTGGCAGCGCCTGCTCGCGCTGCTTCGCCGGCACCGACCGGACTGCCCGCTCGAGGCCGTGGTGTTCGCGATCTCGATGGACCGCTTGCTGCGCTGCCAGCCGACCGAGCTCGAGGAGCTGGCGCGCGCGCTGCGCCTGCGCCTGAACGAGATCCGCGTGCGGCTGCGCATCGATGTGCCCGTGTACATCGCGGTGACCAAGGCCGCACAGGTCGCAGGCTTCGCGGCGCTCGCGCGCCTCCTGCGCCCCGAGCAGCTGCTGCAGGCGTTCGGCTGGACCAACGACCAGCGCCGGCTCCCCGATCCCGAGGCGCGCGTACAGAGCGCCTGCGCCGAGCTCTCCGACCGCCTCGAGGCGATGCTGCCCGACCTGATGCTCCGCGAGCCCGATGCGGCGCGGCAGCGCGCGCTGTTCGTGCTGCCGTCGGACCTCGTGACTGCGGGCGCGAAGCTCGCGGGGTCTGCTCGGCGTCGCGTTCAAGAAGGACGTCTACAGCGAGAGCACGCCGTTCCTGCGCGGCGTCTACTTCACGAGCGCGCGCGCCGACGCCGGGCTCGAATCGCCGACGCTCGAGCGGCTGGGCGCGTCGACCCCGCGCTTCGCCGCCGACGGCGCGGGGGCGCTCTTCCTGCGCGAGCTCGTGCTCGAGGTCATTCGCGGCGACCACACGCTCGCGCTGCGCGAGCCGTCCATCGGTCCGCTCGGCCGCCGCGCGATCCAGGTCGCGGCGGCGATCGGTGCGCTCTGGTTCGTGTGGGCATGGGGCACGTCGTTCTGGCAGAACTACGAGGGCAGCCGGCTGCTCGCGGACCGCGCTGCCGCGGTGCTCTCGAAGACCGCGGGCGCCAGTCAGATCAGCGACCTGCGCGCCGCGATCGAGACCGAGGAGCGGATCGGGCAGAGCCCTCTGCACTACATCGGCTATCCGCTGCTGTGGCGCGCGGTCGACGCGGCGAAGCTCGGCTACTCCGCGGTGTTCGAGAAGCAGATCGACACGCCCACCAAGGCGCGCCTGCGCGCCGATCTGCAGCGCGACGACGACGAGGGCGTGAACGCCGCGATGGCCCTCGCGTCCGACGTCGACTGGCTGCAGAGCGACAAGGCCGACCCGGCGCGCGCGCCGGAGCTCGCGAGCTACGCGCCGCGGATCGTCCGCGGGCTCGATTTCCCGGGCGCCTATGTGGCGTACACGCGCTGGCTGCACGACCGCGCGCGCAACGACCTGATCCGGGTCGAGCAGGAGCAGCTCGCGCAGGCCTCGGGGCGGCTCCTCCGGCTGGACGTGTTGGAGACGATCACCTCGCGCCCGAACGGGCCGTTCCCGCCCGCGCGGCGCGTCGACCTGGGACTTCCCGCGGCGGCGAGCGCCGACGATGGCATCGTCTTCGGGGTCTACACCGCCGCAGGTCGCGACCGGCTGATCGCGCCGCTGCTCGGCTCGATCGAGAATTCCGGGTCGGTGTCGCCCACGGTCGTGAAGAGCTTCAAGGGAACCTTCGCGGCGCGCTTCGACGAGCTGTGGAAGGCGTACCTGCTCGACGGCGAGCTCAAGCCCGCCGAGCGGCTCGAGATCGCGACCTCGCCGTACCTCGCCCTGCTCGCGCAGGTGGACGAGAACACCAAGGGCGACGTCCCCGGGCGCGAGACCACGCCGTCCTGGCTCGAGGCCTTCCGCGAAGTGCGGCGGACCCTGCCGCTTTCCGAGGCTGCGGAGGCGCTCGCGAGTGGAAAGAACCCGCTGAAGCCGGCGGATGCGCCCTGGGTCCAGTACAAGGCCGCGATCGACGCCGTCGCCGTCGAGAGCGAGGCCGCGAGCAAGAACTCGAGCACCGCGCTCCAGCTCGCCCACGACGTCGCGGACGGCAAGCCGACCGAGTTCACCCGGGCGCTCGAGGTGGTCGAGTCGATCGTGCCGCGCACCGGCGATGCCGCCTCCACCGCGAAGCTGCGCCACGTGCTCGAGATGCCGTTCCTCGACGCCTTCTCGGCGCTCGCGCGCAGCGCGCTGAACGAGCTCGAGGTCATCTATCGCGACGAGATCGCCAAGCCGTTCGGCGGTCCGCTCGATCCGCCGCAGGTCGACGCGCTGTGCGGAAAGGGCGGGGCGCTCGAGAGCTTCGCCGAGGAGATCAAGCCGTTCCTCCGGGGCACCCGGCCGCGGCCGTTGCTCGAGGACCGCTCGATGCCGCTCGGCGCCCGGTTCAGTAGCTTGCTCGAGACCTGCCGGAACATCATGGCTGCGGGCGGTGCGGCGGGCGCGGGCGGCGGTGGCGGGGGCCCGGGCGAGGAGACCTTCACGCTCACCGGAGTTCCCGCTGCAGTCGAAGGCGCTCCGGGTATGCTGGTCACCTCGCGCGTGTTCGAGGTGTCGTGCGAGGGAGAGAGCGCACAGCTTCGCTACAGCGAGGGCAGCGCTACACAACAGAAGTTCGAGTGCCGGCCAGGCTGCGAGCTCAGCTTGAGCATCGTGGTCGCGACCAGTTCGGGAGTGCAGAGAGACGTGGGCAAGTCGTGGGGGACATGTGGGGATTTTCTCCGAGAGGGGAAGCGCGCAGACGGTGAGATCCGCGAGTGGCTGGTCAGCGGCCCGGAGGGCTCGACGATCCGGGCGCGCTACCGCGTGAAGGTCGCGGAGAAGCCGAAGGGGCCGGCGGGGAAGCCGGTCTCGATTCCCGGAGGGCTCGGCGGGTGAGGCGCTTCCGACTCTCTCGGGCGATCGCCTCGGCGGTCGGGGTGATCGCGTTCGTGCCAGCGCTCGCCTGCCGGCACCTCCCGGAGGATCCGGACGGGCGGCCGGCCGGCGCGCAGTCCCTGGCGCTCGGCGCCGCGCAGAGCGACGCGCTCGACTGCGACCAGGGCGACTGCGCCGACTGGTTCCTGGTCGAGGTGCCGGCCAAGGGGACCCTGGTGCTCGACCTCAGCGCCGACGCCGCGACCAACCCCGACGTCGATCTCGATCTGATCCTCTACGACGTCAAGGGCACGTCCATCGGCAGCGAGAAGACGGGCGGACGGAGCTCGGTCGAGCTGCGCTCCGAGACCGCGCCCGCGAGCTACTACGTCGCCGTGGGCCTCTCGGCCGGGTCCCCGTCGGCGGGCGTCCCGATCCCGTACACGCTGACGGCGCGAAACGAGCTCCCGCCGCCGCCCAAACCGGCGCAGAAGCCGACGGCGAAGCCCGCCAAGCCGGCGAAGCCGACCTTCGAGACCAAGCGAGGCTCGGTGCTCGAGATCTCGGACGAGGGGCGCTCCGTTCTGCTCGACATCGGCAAGTCCCAGGGGATCCAGGTCGGCCAGAAGGGCCGGCTGCTGCGCGGCGGCTCGGCGGCGGGAACGCTGAAGATCGTCGAGGTCTATCCCGAGGGATCGCTCGCGAACATCACCGGCGGGAAGGCCGACGCGAACAGCACGGCCGAGATCGACGTGCCGATCGCCGCGCCGGAGCGCTGAGCGCCGACTGGCGACTAGCGCGCGGCTGCGGCCTTCGCGGCTTCCTCGAAGAGGCCGCGCGCGGCCGCGAAGCGTTCGCTCGCGGTCGCCGCATCGCCCTTCGCGAGCGCCGCGTCGCCTTCGTCGAGCGCCGCTCGGCCCGGCCCCAGGTCGGCCTGCGTCGCCTGCGCCCGGACGGCTCCCGCGAGCGCCTTCGCGGCCAGCTGGCGCTCGCCGCGCACCTGTTCGATGGC
Organism: uncultured delta proteobacterium; assembly: GCA_963707945.1. Lineage (GTDB taxonomy): Bacteria > Myxococcota_A > UBA9160 > SZUA-336 > SZUA-336 > VGRW01. Next base: position 851,502 of record CAVPRM010000002.1, on the reverse strand, counting down.
TTCCTTGGCCTTGGCCTTCTCGGCCAGCGCGACCGCGTCGGTTCGCGCGCGTGCGAACGACGCCTCGGCCGCACCGTAGCCGCGAAGGGCGTCCACGACGCTCTTGGCTTCGCCCGCCTTACGCAGTGCGGTGTCGCCCTTGGCGAGCGCCGCCGGCGTCGCGCCCGCGGCGACCGCCTCTTCGCGCGCGTGCGTCGCCTTCTCCTCGGCGCCGCGCAGCGGAGCGCGCTGGTACACCGCGCGCGCGGACGCGAAGTGCGCTTGCGCGGCGGCGACGTCGCCCTTCTCGAGCGCGCCGTCGCCGAGCCCGGTCTCGCGGTCGCCGTCGGAGAGCTCGGCGTCGGCCACGCCGGCTTCCGTTGCCTTCGCGCGGGCGGCCTGTGCGTCGGACTTGGCCTGGACTGCGCCGGCCACGGCCTTCTCGGCGGCAGCGACCGCCCCGTCCTTGGCCCGCGTGAATCCGGCTTCGGCCGTCGCGTAGAGCTTCAGGGCGTCCTCGGGCTGAGTGGCCTCGGGGGCCTCGCGCAGCGCCTGGTCACCGCTCGCGAGTGCGTCCTCGGCCGCGCCCGCGCCGACGGCCGCCGCGCGAGCCTGCGCCGCGCGCTCGGCGGCGACGCGGAGAGGCGCGCGTCGATACGCATCGCGCGCCGCGCCGAAGTGCTGCTGGGCGGCGTTGAAGTCGGCCTTGGCGAGCGCCTCCTCGCCGCGCTTCTCGGCGTCGTCGCCACCGCTGAGATCGGAGGCTTGGGCGCCCAGGTCCCCGGCGCGCTTCTTCTCGGCGGCGGCGCGGTCGCGGACGACCGTCGCGAGCTTCGTGGCGGTTGCGATGGCGGCGTTGCGCGCGGCTCCGAACTCGGTCTCGGCGCTGGCGAAGGCGTCGGCCGCGTCGGCGGGGTTGCCGTCTTCGATGAGCTTCTCCGCCTTGGCCATGAGCGCGTCGCCCTTGGCGAGCGTCCGCTCTCCGGCTCCCGCCGCGACGGCCGTCTCGCGCTTCGCGCGCGCGGCTTGCACGGCGTCCTTCGCCGAAGCGGAGCCCTCGGTCATCCGCTTGGTGCGCCCGTCGAGCTCCTCCGCGGCACCCTTCGCACCGCCGAGCGCGGTTGCGAAGCGCTCCGCTTCGAGATCCTCGCGCGCGCTCGCGAGCTTCGCTTCGCCGTGCGCGAGCCCGTCCTTGGAGACGCCGGCCTCGCGGGCATGCGCGAGCGCCTGTTCGCCCGCGGCGATCACGGCGGCAACATCGCCGCGCACGGCGTCGACCGCCGCAGCGGCGTCCTTGGCCGCGGGGTCGAGCTCGGCCGCCAGCTCGTCGAACTCCGAGAGCGAGCCGAGCTTCACGACCCGCGCGAGCGCCGACGAGACTTGGGAGCGTCGCTCCGCGAACTCGGGTGCGGCCGCCAGATCGCGCAGAGTCGCGGAGTAGCGCTGCGACAGCTCGGCGGCGCGGGCACCGAGCTCGGCGCGCGCGTAGAGCGCGAGCGCCTCGGGGAGCTCGTCGGCCGCGAAGTTGCGGTCGGCTTCCGCGAGCAGCGCGGAGTCGATCGAAGGCGCGAGGGCAGTCTGATGGGCGGCGTCGCGCGCGGCCGTGACTCGCGCCTTCAGGTCGGGCGTCTCGAGCGCGGCGTCCAGCTCTCGGGTGGCGTCGCGCAGGGCCGACGAGTACTCCACGAGGCGCAGCGGCGCATCGCACGCGGCCTCGGTGCTGGCGCGCGGCGTCCTCCGCGACTCGTCGCGCGCGAGTGCGGCGAGCTGATCCCAGGCGGCGCCGCCCACGCCCGCGTGCCGGACCGCGAACTCGGTCCTCTGCAAGGTTCCGGCGGAGCCCTGGACGGCCTTCTCGAGCGAGGCGCCGATCCTCTGCGCGAGGTCGTCGCAGACGGTGTTCACGAGGCCGACCGCGGTCTCCGGACGATCGCGCTCGATCTCCTCGTTCGCGGCGCGCAGGCGGTTCGCGACGACCGGGTCGTCCGGCGCGATCGCGGCGACCGCCTGCCGCGCGCGCCCGAGAATCGTCTGGGCCTTGCCGCGCTGGAGCGAGCCCCAGCCCAGGTAGCCGGCGCCGACCAGGGCGCCCAGCGCCACGACTCCGCCGAGTCCGAGCGCCAGCCGGCGGCCGTTCTCCTGGAACCACGAGCCAGCCCCGGCGATCTGCACCGCGATCGTGCTGTCGCCGCCCGACTCCGCCGCGCGCACCGCACTGCGCAGGGCGCGCCGCATGTCGTCGGCGTCGGCGAAGCGCTTGTCCGGCTGGATCTCGCAGGCCTTGCGGATCACCGCGCGCATCGGCTTCGAGATCTGGCGCGGGAACTCGAGGGGAATCGGCTTCTTGTCGCGGTAGAGGACCGCGAGCAACCCGATCAGCGAGGCCGCGCTCGACGTGTCGACGTTCTTGGCGTCCTCGTACGGGTGGTAACCGACGAGCGTCTCGAACAGCGACAGGCCCAGCGAGAAGATGTCGCTGCGCACGTCGATGCGCATGCCGTTCGCCTGCTCCGGCGACGAGTACTTCGGCGACCCGATGTAGTGCTGCGTGGTCGCGGCGCCGCCCGCGGCCGTGTCGCGCGCGATGCCGAGGTCGGCCAGCATCGGCTCGCCCGAGCGCCACAGGAAGATGTTGAGCGGCTTGATGTCGCGGTGGATCACGCCCTCGCGGTGCAGCGCGGCCAGGGCGCCCAGCACGCGGTCGTACAGCTCGCCCGCAGCCTCGACCGAGAGGGGGCCGTCGGCCTCGAGCTTCTCGGCGAGGTTTCCGCCGTCGATGTAGTCCATCGCGAAGTACGGACAGCGCGACGCCTCGTCCATGCCGAACGAGTGGACGGACACGAGGTGGGGATGGCCGATCCGGGCGAGGAGCTGGGCCTCCCGGAGGAAGCGGTCGCGCATCATCGGCATGGCCGCGAACTCGGGCTTCATCAGCTTCACGGCGAGCCGCTTCTCCGGGAACTGCGGGTGGCGCGCCTCGTACACCCAGGCCATTCCGCCGGCCGCGAAATAGCGCACTCCCTGGTACGGGCCCACGACGGTCACTGCCGCGGGGTCGAACCGGGCGCCAAAGGTGCCGAGGGTATCGTTGGTCTCGTCGCTGCTCACGGGGGAGGGGCGCGCTCCTCACGCGATACTCGCACGCGAAGGCACCGCCGACCAGTCGGGCGAGGTAGGCTAAAGCCCATGGGCGAGCTCATCTTCGGTTGCCCGAGCGTTGCCGTCGTGCGCGGCTCGGAGGTTCGCTTCTCGATCGACGAGAGCAAGCTGTATCCGCTCTTCGACTGGCCGCTTGCCGGCGTGACTTGCGGCGAGATCACCCCCGGGCAGCCCCGCCTGCAGTGGGGGGTGCCGACCAGCGGCGCCCGCTACGACAGCTATTCCGGGTTGAGGGTGGGCAGCTCGCGCAACAACCTGACGGTCGGCTGGCGCACCACCTACGCGAGCAGCGATGGGCGGCTGTCGCCGGTGGAACGGCAGCGGGTCGGCGTGGTGGGCCTGACGCTGGGCGGGCTGGTCCAGTTCAAATACTGGAACGACCACAACTTCTGGTGGTGGCCGATGGGCGACGGCGGCGACCAGGGCGACACCGCGGGATTGCAGTTCAACTACAACCTTTCGGCGCACCGGATCTCCGCGCGCGGCTGGACCTTCGAGGACCTGAGCCTCACGCTCCGGCTGGCGACCGGCATTCCCAACCGCGCGAGCGGCATCCCGATGGGCGACGGGCAGGTGTACTCCGAGGTCGCATTCAGTGAGATCAATCGCGGCGACGTCGATCTCAGCACGACCCTGGTGAATCGCCACGCGACCCACCTCACGGTCGGCCTGACCGTGAACACCGACGCGGTCCGGCACGCGGTGCAAGACCGTGCGGTGCACCACACGTTGGGCATCCCCGAGTTTCCGCAGACGGGCAGCGCCGAAGTGATGCTCTATCTGCGGCTCAGCGACTTCTGAGCGCGGGTCGGGTAGCCGAGCCGACCGCGTTCGGCATCTTCACGCCCCTCTGGAACGCCGATTCGCCATACTCGGCCTCGCGGTCTCGCTCGCCTGCGCGCTCGCGGGCCGAGCGGCGGCGGGCGACGTTTCGTGGCGGAGCGATCCCTCCTATCCCAAGGAGAACTCGTCGAGCTCGTACTCCCGCCAGTCCCTGTACGTGCAGATGCGCGACGGTGTGCAGATCGCGATCGACGTCTACGTGCCGCGGGTCGACAACGGGAGCGAGCCGGCGCGCGTCCCCGCCATCCTCCGCCAGACCCGCTACTGGCGCGCCGCGCGCTTCCGCACGCTGGTGCGGCCGCTGCTGGACGCAGCCGACGCCGCTCGCGAAGCGCTTCCTCGCCGCCGGCTACGCGTGGGTCGACGTCGACGTGCGCGGCTCGGGCGCGTCGGGCGGCGTGCAGACTTCCCTGTGGTCCGACGCCGAAGTGAAGGACGGCGCGGAGCTCGTCGACTGGATCATCCGCCAGCCGTGGTCGAGCGGCGTGGTCGGCGCGCTCGGCGACTCCTACGACGGGACCGCCGCGGAGTTCCTGCTCGCGAACCGCCACCCGGCCGTGAAGGCGATCGCCCCGCGCTTCGCCCTGTTCGACGGCTACACCGACGTGGCGTATCCGGGCGGCGTGCCGCTCGAGTGGTTCACGGAGACATGGGGCACGTACAACGAGGCGATCGACCTCGGCCAGCTCGACCGCGCGTTCCCGTGGTGGGTGCCGATCTTCATCTCGGGTCCGCGGCCGGTCGACGGCCCCGACGGACCGGCGCAGCTCCGCGCCGCCCAGCTCGGCCACGCCGCGAACTTCGACGTGCGGCGCGCCGCGCGCGAGGTCGTGTACCGCGACGACGTTCCGGCGGAGATGAAGCGCAGCATCGCCGACTGGAGCCCGTGCTGCACGCGCCGGCCCGAGATCGAGGCGTCCGGTGCCGCGGTGTTCAGCGAGAGCGGCTGGTGGGACGGCGCCTACCCGCACGCCGCGATCAAGCGCTTCCAGAATCTCTCGAATCCCGGCAGCCGGCTCCTCCTCGGCCCCTGGAACCACGGGGGCGACCAGGAGATCGCTCCGCACTGGCCGACCCGCGCGAGCGCGTTCGACCACGAGAGCGAGCTCCTGCGCTTCTTCGACTTCCACCTGAAGGGCGTCGCGAACGGCTGGGACGCGGAGCCTCCGGTGCACTACTTCACGACCGGCGAAGCGCGCTGGAAGTCCGCGCAGAGCTGGCCGCCGCCCTCGGAGCCGACCGACTTCTATTTCGCCGCGAACGGCGCGCTCACACGCGAGCCGCCCGCGAGCGCCGAAGCGGCGGACCGCTATGCGCCCGACCCCGAGAGCGGGACCGGCACCACGAGCCGCTGGCGCGGGCTCGCGGTTCCGACCTGGACGTCGTACGGCGACCGGACGGTCGCCGACCGACGCAACCTGGTGTACGAGTCGGCGCCGCTCGTGGCGGACCTCGAGGTCACGGGCCACCCCGTGCTGCACCTCTGGCTCCGCGCCGACGCCGCCGACGCGGCGGTCTTCGCGTACCTGGAGGACGTCGATCCGGTGGGCGAGGTCGGGTACCTGACCGAGGGCCAGCTCCGGGCGCAACACCGCGCGCTGCGACCGGCCGCCGAGGCCCCCTACGCCACGACGGTCCCCTATCACAGCTACCTGCGCGCCGACGCGCGGCCGCTCGTGCCGGGGGAGCCCGCGGAGCTCGTCTTCGACCTGCTCCCCGTCTCCCATCTCTTCCTGTCCGGGCACCGGATCCGGCTCGCGATCGCCGGCGGCGACCGCGACCAGTTCGCCCCGATCCCGGGGGCCGCCGGCCAATGGCAGCTGGAACGCAGCCCGGGCGCGGCCTCCCGTCTGGAGCTGCCGGTCGTGCCCCGCAACTAGTCCGGGGCCGCAGGCCGGCCCCTGCACTGCCAAGGGCGGGCTGCAGGATTCCCGCGGCGGCTGCCCGCAGGAAAGCCCGCAACGGCCGCGCAGCCGCGGGCACGTCGCTTGCTCTCGGGCTTGCTCGATGCGGCGATCTACAATCCACAGCGCACGGCCCGGCCCCTCGCTGGCCTTCCTGTTCGGCGCGCTGGGCCCCTGCGGAGTGAAGCGCATGCCCCATGACTGGGATGACTGGGAGAAGTGGCGCAAGCGCCACCGCCACGGCCGGCCCGACTGGAGCCGCCCGGGCCGCGGCAAGGGACGCTCCGAGCACGGCGAGCCGCGCGACGACGTTCGCCGAGCGATGCTCGAGGCGCGCGACGAGGTGCGCCGAGGGCTGCGCGAGGCGCGCGAAGAGATCCGCGATCGGCGCCGCTCGCGCCGGCGCGGGCGCGAGCTCACTCCCGAGGAAGAGGCGCACCGGATCGCGGAGCACAAGATCAAGTTCTTCCAGCACCTGGTCTCGTACGTGTTCGTGATCCTGTTCCTCCTGTTCGTGACCAAGAGCGCGTTCGTCGCGACCGTGGTCGGCCTGGGCTGGGGCATCGGCCTCGCCTCGCACGCGTTCCAGGTGGTCATCGCCCCCGGCCTGCGCAAGAAGTGGGTGCGGGTCGAGGTCGAGCGCCAGGTCGCGCGCAGCGTGTCGCGCCAGCGGATCGTCCTCGAGGACGAGAAGCTGCGCTCGCTCGAGGAGCTGTCGGCGTCGATCGCGCACGAGATCCGCAACCCGATCACCGCCGCCAAGAGCCTCGTGCAGCAGCTCGGGGAAGACCCGGGCTCGGCCGAGAACGTCGAGTACGCGAACATCGCGCTGCAGGAGCTCGACCGGGTCGAGAAGTCGATCTCCCACCTGCTGCGCTACGCGCGCGAGGAGGAGATGAACCCGCGGCCGATGAAGCTCGCGGACGCCATCGAGAGCGCGCTCGAGACGGTGCGCGAGCGGCTCGACTCGGCGCGCGTGAAGGTGCGCCGCGATTTCGACACGCCGGGCGAGCTGGTCGGCGATCCCGAGCAGCTGCGCCGCGTCTTCATCAACCTGGTCGGCAACGCCATCGACGCGTGCGTCGAGGCGAAGACGCCGAGCCCGACGCTCGAGATCGCGCTCGGCGAGAACCTGGGCGGCAACGAGGTCTGGGCGCGCGTGAAGGACAACGGTCCCGGCATGGACGCCGACACGACCGCGCGGATCTTCAAGCCGTTCTTCACCTCGAAGGCAAACGGCACCGGTCTCGGGCTCGCGATCACCCGCAAGCTGCTCGACGCGCACGGCGCGACCATCGAAGTGACCTCGGCGCCGAACCAGGGCACCGAGTTCACCTTGGTGTTCCCGCGCCAGGCGCCCGCGCCGGAGGCGCAGTCGTGAGCCCGCGCATCCTGATCGTCGAGGACGAGAAGGCGATCCAGCTCGCGCTGCGCGGCCTGTTGCGCCGGGACGGCTACGACGTGGACCTCGCCGACACCGGCGAGGACGCGGTGCGCAAGCTCGGCGAGGTCCAGTACGACCTGGTGCTGACCGACCTCGCGCTCGGCCGCGGGCTCTCCGGCATGGACGTGCTGCGCGCCAGCAAGGAGGCCCGGCCCGAGACCGCCGTCGTCATGATCACCGCGCACGGCAACGAGAAGGTCGCGGTCGAGGCGATGAAGCAGGGCGCCGAGGACTACCTGCCCAAGCCCTTCGACAACGAAGAGCTGCGGATGGTGGTGGCGCACGCGCTCGAGCGCACCCAGCTCGTGCGCGAGAACCGCTTCTTGCTCGAGCGGGTCGAGCGCGACTACAGCTTCGAGAACCTGGTCGGCCAGGGACGGCCGATGAAGCAGATCTTCGAGACGATCCAGAAGGTCGCCGAGACGGACCTGTCCGTGCTGGTGCGCGGAGAAAGCGGCACCGGCAAGGAGCTGGTCGCCCAGGCGCTCCACCAGCGCAGCGCGCGCCGCGCGAAGCCTTTCATCGCGGTGAACTGCGCGGCGATCAGCCGCGAGCTCGTGGAGAGCGAGCTGTTCGGCCACGAGAAGGGGGCGTTCACGGGCGCCGACGCGCGCCGGGTCGGCAAGTTCGAGGCTGCGAACGGCGGCACGATCTTCCTCGACGAGATCGGCGACATGGCGCCCGAGACGCAGGCCAAGGTGCTGCGCGTCCTGCAGGAGCGCAGCTTCGAGACGGTGGGCGGCAACCGCGCGGTGACCGTCGACGTGCGGGTCGTCGCCGCGACCCACCGCGACCTCGAGGCCGAGGTGAAGGCCGGCCGCTTCCGCGAGGACCTCTACTACCGGCTGAAGGTCGTCGAGCTGACCTTGCCGCCGCTGCGCGAGCGGCTCGAGGACGTGCCGCTGCTCGCGCAGCGCTTCCTCGACCAGGTCGCCGAGCGGCTGCACCGGCCGCGGAAGCCCATCTCGGCGCTCGCGCTGGCGCGGCTCGCCACCCACCCGTGGCGCGGCAACGTGCGCGAGCTGCGCAACGCGATCGAGCGCGCCGCGGTGCTCGCGAGCGGGCCCGAGATCGAGGCGAGTGACTTCGCGCTGGACGGCGAGCCGATCGTCTCCGACAACGGCGCGGCCGTGATTCCCGGCGTGCCGTTCCGCGACGCCAAGCGCCAGACCGTGGAGAGCTTCGAGCGCGCCTATCTCATCAAGGCGCTGCGCGACCACGGCGGCAACGTCTCGCGCACGGCCGAGGCCATCGGCATGGTGCGCCAGAGCCTGCAGCAGAAGATCCGCGAGCTGGACCTGCGCTCCGAGGATTGGAGCGAGGACTCCTAGGAGGATTTCCATGACGTACAACTCCGCCCAACGAGGCTTCTTCGCCCGACTGCGCGATCTCTTCACCGGAGTCTTCTCGGTGTGGATCCGCGACCGCGAGGCCGGCAGCCCCGACGCGGTCTACGAACGCGTGATCGGCGAGCGCGTGCGTCAGTACGCCGACCTGAAGCGCGCCGTCGCAGGCATCCTCTACATGCGCAACAAGATCGAGGGCGAGATTCGCGACCGGCGCGCCGAGCTCGCGCGCCTGCAGGCCGACATCGCGCGCGCCGTCGGCAAGAACGACGACGAGGTCGCGGTCGTGTTGATCACCCAGAAGGACGGCCTGCTCCAGGACCTGGAGCGCTCCGAGAAGGAGCTCGACGAGGTCTCGGCCGAGTGCGAGTCGGCGAAGACGAACCTGGTGAAGTTCCGCGCGGAGATCCGCAACCTGGAGCGCGAGAAGGTGCGCATGCTGGCGGCGCTCGCGAACGCGCGCGCGCGCAAGCGCATCAACGAAGCCTTCGAGGGTCTCTCGACCGAGGTCGAGATGCGCGCGCTCGAGAGCGTGCGCGGCGAGATCGAGCGGATGAAGGCCGAGAGCCGCATCGACGTCGACATGGACTCCGGGCTCGAGAAGCGCGTGCGCGCGATCCGAGACGAAGCGAAGCTCGAGGCCGCGCGCCGCGAGCTCGAGGAGCTGAAGCGCCGGCTGCGCCCGGGCGCGATCGAGACCGGCAGAACGGCGGCCGCGCGCGAGACAGTGATCGAGTCAGCGGCGCCGGCGGCCGCCGTCTCGAACGGCTGAAGAGGAGCCTGGCGGGCGCAGCGGGCGGCGTCCGAGCCGGGCACCGTTTGGCCTTTTGCTACCTTCGCGCCGCTGCTGCCGGGGTGGCGGAATTGGCAGACGCGACGGCCTTAGAAGCCGTTGCCGCGAGGCGTGCAGGTTCGAGTCCTGTCCCCGGCACCCGCTCGACACCCCGCGGTGTCGCCGATTCGACATCGATTGACGACTTGTCGCAAGCGCGACTCGAGCCCGGTCCCGTACGCTCCGGCCATGCCCAACCCGATCGCCCACTTCGACATCCGAGCCGACGATCTGGCCGCGACCCGGCGCTTCTACGAGCGCGTCTTCGGCTGGACCTTCCAGCCCTGGGGTCCCCCCGACTTCTTCATGATCTGGACCGGCGCGGTCCACGAGCCGGGCGCCGTGCACGGCTCGCTCTCGAAGCGCTGGGAGCCGCGCACCGGCCGGGAGGGGCACGGCTGGGAGTGCACGATCTCGGTCGATGACCTGCGGTCGATCAAGGCCGCGATCCTCGCCAACGGCGGCAAGGTGCTCCGCGAGGACGAGGAGATCGTCGGAGTCGGAAAGCTCATCCAGTTCGCAGACCCCGACGGCAACGTCGCCTGCGCAATGCACTACGTGAGGTCCTGAGATGCCGACCGTGCTCGACCATCTGATCCTGAAGGTGAACGACGCCGCGGCCAGCGCCGACTTCTACGGGCGGGTGCTCGGCTTCGCGAACGAGGGCTCGCGCGGGCCTTTCCAGGTGCTGCGCGTCTCGCCCGACTTCGTGCTGCAGCTCGCCCCGTGGGGCACGACGGGCGGCGAGCACCTCGCGTTCGCGCTCGACCCGGCGTCGTTCGACGCCGTGTTCGCGCGGCTGCGTGCGGAGGACATCGCCTGGGGCGACAGCTTCCACGACGTCGGCAACCGGAAGGGGCCGGGGATCGAGGCGGGCGCGCGCGGTGAGGAGCCGTCGCTCTACTTCTTCGATCCAAACCAGCACCTGCTCGAGATCCGGCGGCGCGGCTAGGGGAAGACCGCATCCAGGTCGTAGCTCGTCTCGAGCGTGCTCGTCTTGGCGTAGCCCGCGTCGACCTTGTCCATCTTGCGGCTGCGCCAGTAGGGAGACCAGTCCCAGGCGCTGACCTGTTTCGCGGCGGGATCGATCCGCAGCACCGTGTAGAAGATGCCGGCGCTGTACGCCTCCGTGGCGCCATTGGGGCGGCTCTGATCGCCGCCGGTGTGGATCGCAACCTCCTGCCAGTTCGAGTAGAGCAGGAACTGCTTGCGGTCGTTCAGCGCGTTCACGCGCGCGATCTTGCTCGAGGTCGCCTCGCCCCAGTGCCCGCCCGCGACGACGACGACGTCCTTCGTGCGCGCGGCCGCTTGCGTCACGACCTTGGGGGTGTCGGTCATGAGCTGCGGACCGAACACACCTCCGTGTTGGATCAGGATCGTCGGGTGCCCGCCGCCGCAGCCGACGTTTTCGATCACCCAGTCGACTTCGGCCTGGCTCGCCTTGAACACGATCCCCTCGGTGAGGTTCAGCGCGCAGAAGGACTTGCCCGTCGGCGTCTTGAAGACGATCGCGTTTTCCTGCTTGCGGGTCGGTTCCTGCGCGTAGAAGAACGGCGCGCCGGTGAACTCGAGGGACGTCATGAGGCGGCGGAACACCTTCGGGGGGTCGTGGTTCCCGGGCACCGGCAGGTAGGGAACGCCGCTCGCGCGGATGATCTTCCAGAAGTCCGTGTCGATCGCGTCGGCCTGCGCCTTCTGCCATGCGGGCAGGTCGGCGTAGTCGGGATCGCTCTGGACGTAGGCCGTGCCGCCGTACTCCTTGAGCCAGTCGAACACCGGCGGCGCGGGGTACGACGGGATGTCGATCATGTCGCCCAGCGAGAGGATCGCGTCGCAGCGCGGGTGATCGGGCGGGCCGGTGCGCGGCGCGGTGGCGCCGTCGAGTTCGCCGATCCCCGCGTAGTCCTCCTTCTCCCACTGGCCGGTCAGGTCGTAGGCCAGGTTGCGCAGCAGCTGGCGGCCCGTGTCGAACCAGGTCCCCTTGCAGTACGGCGAGTGCTCGCAGGTGGCGCCGGGGGTGCACGTGAACCCCGTCGCTTGGAACGCCCCGGCTTCCTTGTTGTCGGCGCGGCAGGAGTTCCGCTCGCGAAGCCAGTTGTTCGACGAGGTAAGGTGCTGCGTGTCGGGAACGAAGCACAGGTAGACCGAGCGATCCGCGGCGGCCGCGCGGCCGCCGAGCGCGAAGAGCAGGAGCAGGGCGAGTGCCGTCGGGCGCGCCACTAGGCGAAGCCTGCGGTCTTTTCGTAGCTCGCGACGATCGCGGGCGAGTAGCCGAACTCGCCGACCAACGCGTCGCGGAGCTCGGCCGGCTCGAGGTCGCGGCTCGTGACCCCTTGCGCGGTCTTCTCGATGCGGGTGCGGCCGATCAGGTTGACGAGCTTCCCCGGAAAGCTCCGCCGCGCATAGAGGGCGTTGTTGAACACCGAGTAGCCGCGCGAGATCTCGTAGCGCTCCAGGTAGAACTTCTCGTCGACCGGGTCCTGCATCAGCCGGCACGGCAGCGTCTCCGCCGAGCGCCCGGTGCTCCAGTGGATGCGGAAACCGTCTTCGACCGGCTCGACCCGGATCGGATGGACGGGGTCGAGGTCGTTCGATGCCACGCCCCGCTGCAGGCGGATCGGCTTGCCGCACAGCATCGACGAGTCGACGAGCCACTCCGCGCCGTCGAGGCGGACGATCAGGCTGCCGTGGTTGTGGTCGTTGCGGTCGAACATCGAGGCCGAAATGCGCCGCACGTCGAAGCCGCAGGCCGCAACCATGGCGTGCAGCCCGTTGCTCGACGGCCAGCAGGTTCCGCTCGTCCCGTGCTCGATGTAGGCGGCGAGGAAGTCCTCGGGCCGTCCGCCTGGGAGCGGGTCGGGCGAGCCTCCGCCGAGCGCGATCCGCTTGCGGAGGTTGTCGAACGGGACGTAGCGACACCAGGCGGCGTAGAGCGCCTCGAGCCCGGCGCGGTCGGGCTTCGGCTTCGCGGCGAAGCCGAGCTTCGCGAAGACGCGCTCGACCAGTTTCACGCGGGGACCTCGTCCAGTGCGAGCCGCTCGGCCTTGGCGTAGGTGAGCTTCTCGGTGATCCGTCCGTCCACCACGTGCAGGATGTCGAGCCCGCGCCAGCCCCGCACCCGGCCGTCGCGCTCGATCGTGCACAGCCAGCGGATCAGGGCCTTGCCCGAGACCGGATCGACGAACAGGTCTTCGCTCGCGAAGCGGATCTTCCCGAAGACGCCCGCGAACTGCGGGGCGAAGGCCGCGCGGATCGCCGCCGCGCCGCGGCTCTGCTTCCCGTTGAACTCGTCGTACACGGCGTCGTCGGCGAAGAAGCCCATCACCCCGTCCAGGTCGTCGCGGTTGAAGGCATCCGTGAAACGAACGACGAGGTCTTCGAATTCAGCGTGGGTCACCATTTCGCTCCCGGATGCGCCCGCGCGACGGACTGCATCTCGCAGAGAAGGTGGTCGAGGTGCTCGCCGTGGACGCCGCGGCGGCCACCGAGTGGGGGATAGGGAGGGTCGGGCGGGCGCTCGAGCCCGGCGGCTTCGAGCAGCTCCGCGAGCTCGCACTCGAAGTGGAGCTGGGTGGCCGCGAGGTCCGCGCCGAGCCCGGCCGCACACAGCCTGGCGTCGAGCTCGTCCGGGGTGACGAGCTCGACCGTGAACGGCCACAGCTCGTCCACCGCGGCCTGCAGCCGGCGGTGGCTCTCCTCGGTTCCCGTGCCCAGCCGCAGCCACCAGTCGCGCGCGTGGCGCACGTGGTAGCGCGCCTCCTTGGCGGCCTTCGCGGCGATCGCGGCCAGCTTCGCATGCTTGGCCACCGCGAGCTGGGCCAGCACGTGCGCGCCGGCGGCGTCGAAGAACACCTGGCGCGCGATCGTGCAGGCGAAGTCGCCGTTGGGCTGCTCGACGAGGAGGGCGTTTCGGAACTCGGTCGGCCCGCGGAAGAACGCGAGCGCGTCGGCGTCGCGGCCGCGTCCCTCGAGCTCGCCCGCCAGCCCGAGGAAGTCGCTGGCCTGGCCGACGCAGTCGAGCGCCAGGTTCGCGAGCGCGATGTCCTCTTCGATGATCGGCGCGTGGCCGCACCATTCCGAGAGCCGGTGGCCCAGCACCAGGCGGTCGTCGCCCAGGCGCAGCAGGGACTCGACGAGCTCGGCGCTCATTCCTTGGCGCCCCGGTAGAAGCGCGGGTGGCGGTAGATCTTGTCGGGGCCCGGCTCCAGGAACTCCGGCGCGTCCTCGGGGGTCGTCGCCGAAATGTGTCGCGACTCGACCACCCACAGGCTGACGACCGGGCCGCGCCGCGCGTAGGCGTCGCGCGCGTTCTGCAGCGCGAGCGCCGCGTCGGGCGCGTGCACGCTGCCCGCGTGCTCGTGCGCCGCGCCCGTCTTCTCCTGCACGAAGACCTCCCAGAGCGGCCACTGCGAGTCGCGGGTCGGATCGCTCACGCGCGCTGCTTCCCCGCCCAGGCCTCGGCCGCCTCGCGCACCCAGCGCCCGCCGTCGTGGGCCTTGGTTCGGTCGCGCAGCCGCTCGCGGTTGCAGATGCCGCCGCCGCGCACGACGCGCCAGAACTCGTCCCAGTCGATCGGCCCCGTCCGCCAGTGCTCGGCCTCGGCGTCCCAGCGCAGCTCCGGGTCCGGGATCTCGAGCGGCAGCGCCTGCGCCTGGGGCACCGCCAGGTCGACGAACCACTGGCGCAGCTCGTCGTTCGACTTCTGCTTGACCCGCCAGCCCATCAACACGTCGTTGTGCTCGGACGCGGCGTCGGGCGGCCCGAACATCATCAGGGTGGGCCACCACCAGCGGTCGAGCGCGCTCTGCGCCATCGCCCGCTGCTCGGCCGTGCCCTGCGCGAGCGCGCGCATGATCTCGTAGCCCTGGCGCTCGTGGAAGCGCTCCTCCTTGCAGATCCGCACCATCGCGCGCGCGTAGGGGCCGTACGAGCACTTGGTCAGCATGGTCTGGTTCAGGATCGCGGCGCCGTCGACGAGCCAGCCGATCGCGCCGATGTCGGCCCAGGTCAGGGTCGGGTAGTTGAAGATGCTCGAGTACTTCGCCGCCCCGCGCAGGAGCTCCGCGCAGAGCTCCTCGCGCGACGCACCGAGGGTCTCTGCGGCCGCGTACAGGTAGAGCCCGTGGCCCGCCTCGTCCTGCACCTTCGCGAGCAGGCCGAGCTTCCGGCGCAGCGAGGGCGCGCGCGTGATCCAGTTGCCCTCCGGGAGCTGGCCGACGATCTCGGAGTGGGCGTGCTGGCTGATCATGCGCACGAGCTGGCGCCGGTAGGACTCGGGCATCCAGTCCTTCGGCTCGATCTTCTCGCCCGCATCGATGCGCGCCTGGAAGCGGCGTTCGCGCTCCGCGTCGTCCACGGCGGGAGAGTATCATCCCCGCCATGGCCCACGAGTTCATCAAGACCGAGGTCTCCGACGGCACGGCTCTGGTCACGCTCGACCGCGCCGCGGTGCTGAACAGCTTCAACCGCGCGATGGCGCGCGAGCTCCAGGCCGAGCTCGACCGGCTCGCGAGCGACGCGGAGGTGCGCGCGCTGGTGCTGACGGGCGCCGGCCGCGCTTTCTGCGCGGGCCAGGACCTGGCCGAGGTCGTGCCGCCCGACGGCTCACCCGGGCCCGACGTCGCGACACTCGTCGCCGAGGGTTACAACCCGCTGATCCGCCGCATCGTCGCGCTCGAGAAGCCGATCGTGTGCGCGGTGAACGGCGTGGCGGCCGGCGCTGGCGCGAACATCGCGCTGGCCTGCGACTTCGTGCTCGCGGCGAAGAACGCCTCGTTCATCCAGTCGTTCGTGAACATCGGGCTCGTGCCCGACAGCGGCGGCACCTACTTCCTGCCGCGCCTGGTCGGGATGGCGCGCGCGAAGGCGCTCGCGCTGCTCGGCGATCGGCTCCCGGCGGAGCAGGCGCTCGCGTTCGGTCTGATCTACGCGGTCCACGAGCCCGAGCAGCTGCTCGCCGAAGCGCGCGCGCTCGCGAGCCGCCTCGCGCAGATGCCGACCCTGGCGATCGGCCTGGCCAAGCGCGCCCTGCAGGCGAGCGCGCGCGGCGACCTCGACGCGGCCCTCGAGCTCGAGCGCGAGCTGCAGGGCATCGCCTCGAAGTCGCACGACTACCGCGAGGGCGTGAAGGCGTTCCAGGAAAAGCGCAAGCCGCGGTTCGTGGGGAGGTAGTCCGAGCGAGGGCCGCCCCGAGCGAGGAGGCAAGCGCAGCCGAGCGAAGTCAATCGGAAACGGAAGCCTCGCTTCGTAGGGCGCTGAGCCACAGTGTGGCGATCGTGCGCAGTGGGCGCCGCGAGCTGAGCGCCACGGCGCCCGGCCGCGCGAGGTACGTGGCTTGCAACCGCGCCTGCGCATGAGCGAACACTTCGACGTCCTGATCGTGGGAGCCGGCATCTCCGGCATCGGCGGCGCGTACCACCTCTCGAAGCAGTGCCCGGACCGCAGCTTCATCGTGCTCGAAGCGCTGGAGAGCTTCGGCGGCACCTGGCTGACCCACAAGTACCCGGGCATCCGCTCGGACAGCGATCTCTACACCTTCGGCTATCGCTTCAAGCCCTGGACGAGCGCGCCGGTCGCGACCGCCCCCGAGATCCTGAAGTACATGGACGAGGTGATCGCGGAGAACGACCTCGCCAGGCACATCCGCTACCGGCACCAGATCCGGTCGGCCTCGTGGTCCAGCCAGGAGAACCTGTGGACCATCGACGCGGTGCGCAGCGACACCGGCGAGAAGTGCCGCTTCACCGCGAGCTTCCTGTGGATGTGCCAGGGCTACTACCGCCACTCCGAGGGCTACACGCCCGAGTGGAAGGACATGGCTGCCTTCAGGGGCCGGATCGTCCACCCGCAGAAGTGGCCCGAGGACCTCGACTACAAGGACAAGAACGTGCTCGTGATCGGCTCGGGCGCGACCACCGCCACGATCGTGCCCGCGATCGCCGCCGACACCAAGCACACGACGGTGCTGCAGCGCTCGCCGACCTACTTCTACCCGGCGCCCAACAAGAACGAGCTGGCCGACACGCTGCGAGAGCTCGACGTGGACGAGACCTGGGTCCACGAAATCGTGCGCCGCAAGATCCTGTACGACCAGCAGCTGATGACGCGCGTCTGCCTCGACCAGAGCGACGTGGCGCGCGACATGTTGCTGGCGGGCGTGCGCGCCTACCTGCCCGACGACTACGTGAAGGAGCACTTCACGCCGAAGTACCGCCCGTGGCAGCAGCGCCTGGCCTACGTGCCGGACGGCGACCTGTTCAAGGGCATCCAGTCCGGCAAGGCGTCGATGGTCACCGACGAGATCGACCGCTTCACCGCGAAGGGCGTGATGCTGAAGTCGGGGAAGGAGCTCGAGGCGGACATCATCGTCACCGCCACCGGCTTCAACATCAGCGTGCTCGGCGACATCGCCTTCGCGATCGACGGGAAGAAGCTCGACCTGCACGACACCGTCACGTACCGGGGGATGATGTTCACGGGCGTGCCGAACCTGCTCTGGATCTTCGGCTACTTCCGCGCGAGCTGGACCCTGCGCGCAGACCTGCTGGCCGACTTCGTGTGCCGGCTGCTGAACCACTTGAAGGAGAAGGGCGTGAAGCGGGTGGAGGTCGCGCTGCGGCCCGAGGACGCGGACATGCCGCTCTTGGACTGGATCGACCCGAACAACTTCAACCCCGGCTATCTGATGCGCTCGATGCACCTCCTGCCCCGGCGCGGCGACAAGCCGGAGTGGCAGCACACCCAGGACTACTGGGCCGAGAAGGTCGCCATCCCCGCGATCGACCTGGACGGGAAGGAGTTCATCTACGGACCATCCGCCAGCAGTAGCGCGTCTTCGGATCGGGGAAGTCGGGCGGCAGCGTCGCGCGCGAGACGTCCTCGATCTGCACGGAGCCGAGCGCATCCGCATCGAGTTTGAAGCGCCGGAAGTTCGTCGAGAACCAGAGCACGCCGCCGGGGCTGAGCCGGTCCAGGGTCGCGCGGATCAGCTCGACGTGGTCGCGCTGCAGATCGAGCGCGCCGTGCATCTTCTTGCTGTTCGAGAAGGTGGGCGGGTCGAGCACGGCCAGGTCGTAGGTCTCTCTGTCGCGCGCCAGGAAGTCGCGCACGTCCGCGCGCAGGAGCTCGTGCTCGCGCCGCTCCAGCCCGTTCAGCCGCAGGTTCTCGCCCGCCCACTCGAGGTAGGTCTTCGAGAGGTCGACGCTGGCGCTCGAGACCGCTCCGGCCGCGGCCGCGTACACCGTGAACGCGCCGGTGTAGCAGAACAAGTTCAAGAAGCGCTTGCCGGCCGCCTCGGCCGCGACCCGCGCGCGCACGATCCGGTGGTCGAGGAAGAGGCCCGTGTCGACGTAGTCCGACAGGTTCACCCGGAAGCGGTGGCCGCCCTCCGAGACGGTGAAGAAGGCGCCGGCCTCCGCGACCCGGCCGTACTGCGCCGCGCCGACCTGGCCCGAGCGACGCTTGGTGAAGGCGAGCTCGGGCGGGATCTCGAGGGCCACAGCCGCGGCGAGCCGCATGCGCTCGAGCCAGGCGTCGTCGCGCAGCGGGTCGTCCGGGCGCGCGTACAGCGACACGTGGAGGCGGCCCTCGTACACGTCGACCGAGAGCGGCAGCTCCGGGATGTCGCAGTCGTACACGCGGTAGCAGCTCACGCCTTCGCGGCGCGCCCACTTGGCGAGGTGGCGCGCGCGCTTGCGGAGCCGGTTCGCGAGCATCGCCTCCTGGGGATCGCTCAACCGAGCACGCCCTCGCGCTCGAGCGCGCGGATCTCCTCGGCCGAGAAGCCGTGCTCGGCGAGCGCCTCGCGCGAGTGCGCGCCGAGCTCGGGCGCGCAGCCCTTCGGCGCGATCTCGCAGCCGCGGATCGCGAACGGCGCGGCCAGCGTCTCGAAGCGGCCCTCCTTCGGGTGCTCGAGCGCGCGCGAACGCGCCGATCGCGCGCGCCTGCGGGTCGGCGATCACCTGGTCGAGCGTCGCGACCGGCGCCCAGATGAGCTGCTGCTCGTCGAGCGCGCGCGCGAGGTCGCGCGAAGTCGCGCTCGGCGAAGCGCGCCGAGATCGCGGCCGCGAGCTCGCGGCCCGCGGCGGTGCGCTTGGCCGGCGTGTCGCAGCGCGGATCGTCCGCCCAGCCCGGCTCGCCGAGCGCCGCGCAGAAGCGCGGCCAGAACGGCTGCGGGTCGGGATGCACCAGCAGGATCCAGCGGCCGTCGCGCGTCTGCGTAGGAGTTCCAGATCGGGTTCGCCGGCGCGGTGCGGTCGTGGCGCGGGCGGGTGCGCTCTTCGTGACGAGCGCGGCCGAGAGGTCGCTCGCCAGCGTCCACATGCCCGTGCCGTACAGCGTGACCTCGGCGCACTGCGCCTTCCCGGTGCGGTCGCGCACGCGCAGCGCGGCGAGCGTCGGCGGCCACCAGGTTCAGCGCGGTCGTGTGATCGCCCTGGCCGCCGCGGCAGAGCGGCGGCGGCGAGGGCGGCTCGCCGAGCGACGCCATCAGCCCCGAGCGCGCCCAGAACGCGGCGAAGTCGAAGCCGGGCCGGCCCTGGTCGGGACCGGTCGTCCCGTAGCCGGTGAGCGACGTGTACACCACGCGCGGGTTCTCCGCCGAGACGCTCGCGAAGTCGAGCCCGTACTTCGCGCGCCGGGGCGTCGTCAGGTTGGTGAGGAACACGTCGGCGTCGCGCGCGAGCCGGCGCACCACCCCGCACGCGGCCGGCTTCTCGAGGTCGAGCACGAGCGAGCGCTTGCCGCGGTTGTCGATCTCGAACGCCGTGTTGAGATCGGTGTCGTAGCCGAGGTTGCGCATCTTGAACGCGCGCAGCGCGTCGCCGCGCGGCGGCTCGATCTTCAGCACGTCCGCGCCCATGTCGCGGAACAGCGCGCACGCCGCGGGCCCGGCGACCCAGTTCGCGACCTCGACGACCCGGATCCCTTCGAACGGTGCGTTCCCGAGCGGTGCAGTCATCTTCCCTCCTGACCCTTCGCCACGTTACCCGATCTCAGCCGCCTGCGGCGGCGAGGATGCGTCGAGCGATTCCGGCGTAGTCGCCGCCGAAGTGGTGGTCGCCCGGCAGCTCGACCGGCGCGCCGAGCGCGGGGTCCAGGCCGCGGCACAGGCTCTCCGACTCGTCGCGTCCGTAGACGCAGATCAGCGCGAGCCCGCGCAGCTTCGCGACCTCGGGCGGGATCGGCAGCGCCGCTCCAGAGCCGCCGCCGCCCAGCCAGTCGGCGACGTGGAACTCGAACTCGACGGAGAGCGCCGGCCCGAGCAGCGCCACCAGCACCACGCGCGCGCGCAGGTCGTCGGGAAGCCGGCTCGCCATGAACGGCAGCACGTCGGCGCCGCGCGAGTAGCCGATCAGGATCACGCTTCTCCTTGTGCCACGCGCCCAGGTAGTGGCGCAGCAGGCGGGTCGAGCGCGGCGGCGCTCTCGTCCGGGGTCCGCTTCTTCCAGAAGTACTGCAGGCTGTCGAAGCCCAACGACCGCCACGCCGCTGCTGCTCGAGCGCTCCGCCGACCTCGCGGTCGATGCTGGCCCAGCCGCCGTCGCCCGAGAGGATCACCGCGAGCCGCGGGTCGCTCGAGCTCGCGGCCGGCAGCTCGACGAGCGGCAGGTCCGAGACGTCCGCGGCGAGCGCGGGCGGCGGAGGGCGCGGAGGCGCCGAGCTTGGCGAGAGCTCTCGAGCAGCGGCGCCTGCCAGTGCTCCTGGCTCGAGAAGCCGTGCCCGACCTTCTCGAGCGTCACCAGCTCGCCGCGGCCGACGCGCGCCACGAACTCCGCGGTCTGCTTCGGGTCGCACACCTTGTCGACGTCGCCCTGCAGCGCGATCCAGGGCGCGGCCAGCTCACGCGGCGGGCTCGAACAGCACGCCCTTGCCGTCGCGCGTGGGCTGCGACACCAGACCGTGTCCCTTGCAGAACGGCCGGCGCACCTCGAGGTCCGGACAGAACCCGAGCGAGATCGCGCCGCGGAACGTGTTGGCCGGCGCCTGCACCAGCGCGGCGTACGCGAGCGTCGCGCCGGAGGAGTAGCCGACCAGGACCGGCACGAGGTAGCGGGGCAGCGCGAGCTTCTTCTGCGCGAGCTGCGACAGGGCCTCGAGCTCGCCCGCCGGGTAGGTGCACGGCTCGCTCGACTTCGCGACGGCCTTCAAGTAGCGGGCCGTATCGATCCCGAGCACCAGCGTGTCCCGCTCGGCGAGCGCCTGTGCCATCTCGACCACGCCCTTGCGCCAGCCGCCGTCCCCCGACAGGAACAGCACCACCTGGCGCGGGCTCGTGCGCGGGCCGGACGACCGCGACCGTGCCGAAGCGGCCGAACGAGAAGCTGCTCGCCGGCTCCTCGGCTGCGGCCGGCGCGGCGAGCGCGAGCAGCAGCGCCGCGAGCGCGTGCCTCATCGCGCGACCACGCCCCGGACTCCGCCCGAGATCAGCGCCGCGACGTGACTCAGCACGAAGGGAAGGGCGATCCCGCCGGGCGCGGCCAGGTAGCGCGGCTCCCAGACCGGATCGAACTTGTCCTTGAACGCGCGCAGTCCCTGGAAGTTGTAGAAGTGCTCGCCGAAGCGGAACAGCAGCGCGCCCGCGCGGTTCCAGACCGGCGCGAACCGATGCGGCTCGAGCCCCGAGAGCGGCGCCATGCCCAGGCTGAACCACCGGTAGCCCTCGGCGCGGCCCCAGAGCATGAGCTCTGCGAACAGGTAGTCCATGGTGCCCGGCGGCGCGTCCGCGCCGTGGCGCATGAGGTCGATCGAGAGCTCCTCGCGCTCGCCCGCCGAGCCAGACGTTGGCGAACGCGACCGCGCGCCCCTCGCGCTGCACCAGCGCGACCGGGGTGCGCGACAGATAGGCGCGATCGAACGCAGCCGACCGAGAAGCCCTTCTCGCGCGTGTTCTTCTCCGCGAGCCAGTGGTTCGAGATGTGCTCGAGCTCGTCGAGCAGCGCGCGGGACGTCCTCGCGCTTTACGATCGCGAAGCTGCAGCCCTCGCGGACGACCCGGTTGTGCGCGGCGCGCAGCGCCTTGCGCCCGCCGCCCGCGAGCGAGAACTCTGCGAGCGGCACGCGCGCCTCCTCGCCGAGCTTGCGCGGCGACGAGACCCAGGTCGAGGTAGAGCGGCAGGTCCTCGGCGCCCACCTCGTAGAACGCTGCCCAGTCGCCTTCCGCGTCGGCGAGCTCGCGAAAGCGCCACGCCAGCTCGCGCCGCGCCTCCGGCGGGCCGATGGGATCGCCCATCGAGATCCAGCTCTTGCGGTGCACGCCGTACATCAGGAAGGCCTTGCCGTCCTCGTGGAAGAGGATCTGCTTGTCGCCGACGAGTGCGAGGTGCGCGCTGGTCGAGCGGGCGGCGGCGACGATCGGCTCCACGCGTTCGAGCTCCGCCGGAGTGGCCGGCGTGTGACTGACTCGCGGCGGGCGCAACAGCGCCGCCAGCACCGCAAACCCCGCAACGCCGAGCCCGCCCACCATCGCGCGCAGCGAGCGCGACGCGTGGCTCTCGAGCTCGAACTGCCACCAGAGCTCGCGCGAGTACTCGACGTGCCGGTAGGAGAGCGCGAGCAGAAAGCCCGTACCGACGAGCACGAAGAGCACGCGCGCGGTCCACACCGGGGAGAACGGCTGGCGGAACAGCGAGCTGCGGCGGTAGAAGAACCGCCGGCACGGCAGCAGCGCCAGCGGCCATCACCGCGAGCAGCGACGCCTCCTCCCAGTCGAACCCCTTCAAGAGCGACGCGACGGCTCCGGCGCCGAGCAGCGCGAGCGCCGCGAAGTAGGCGCCGTCGAGGCGCTGCTGCAGCGCGCGCGCCAGCAGCAGCAGGGCGACACCGATCACGGAGCCCAGGAAGTGCGAGACCTCGAGCAGCGGGAGCGGCAGCCAACCCTGCAGGAGCGCGATGCGGTGCGGCGCAGCCGGCGTCGCGCCCGACGCCAGCAGCACCGCGCCTGCGAGAAATGCGATCGCCGCGAAGACTCCGCGGCACCAGCTCGGGCGCCCAGACCGAGAGGAGCTCTTGCCCGCGCGCGAACGACGCGCGCCGCTGCAGCAGCTCGAAGCCCCCGAACAGCACGAGCGCGAAGGCCATCGGCACGAGGTAGTAGACGATCCGGTAGGCGAGCACGCTGGCCAGCACGACGTCGCTCGGAAGGAAGCGGCCCAGCAGCAGGACCATCGCGGTGTCGAAGACCCCGAGTCCCGCCGGCACGCTCGACACCAGCCCGAGCACCACGGCCAGCACGTAGGCGCTCAGCAGCTGCGGAAAGGTCAGCCCCGGCGCGTGGGGCAGGAGCGCATAGAGCACCGATGCGGCGAGCGCCCAGTCGGCGATCGAGATCGCGATCTGCGCGGCCGCGAGACGCGCCCCGGGCGACGACACCTCGAAGCCGCGCACCAGGAGCGGCTCGCGACGCCGCGCGCTCACGACCAGGTACGCCGAGAGAGCGGCGAGCAGCGCGAGCCCGATCGGCCTCGAGAAGGTGCTCAGCCAGCCGGTCGGCAGCTTCGACGGCTCGAACGCGAGCGCGCCGCCGCCGATCGCCGCGAACCCGAGCCAGAACGTCACGACGTTGAAGACGATGATGCGGGCGATCTCGCCGGGCTTGAGCCCGAAGCTCGAGAGCATCCGGTAGCGCACCGCGCTGCCGCCGAAGAGCGCCAACCCGACGTTGTGACTGAAGACGTAGGCGACGAACGAGGTGAGGGCGATGCGCGGATAGCCCAGGCGGACGCTCACGTAGCGGCAGGCGAGCGCGTCGTAGCCGGTGAGCGCGAGATAGGAGAGCGCCGTGAGCAAGAGCGCGAGCGCCATGTTCGGCGCGGGAATCGCGCGCAGATGGCGGATCACGTCACCGGTGTGGAACTGGTGGATCTCGCGGTGCAGGATCCAGATCGCGCCGGAGAAGAGCCCGATCCCGAGCAGCGGCCCGAGAACTCGGACGAGCCTCTCCTTCATCGCTCCCGTTTGCCGTGGCCTCGCACGCCCCCATACGATACACGGCGTGGCAGGGACTGAACGGCGAGGCAACCACGAACCCGCGCCGCGCTGCGCCCTCTGTGAGCGCGAGCTGCGCCGTCCGGAGCGCGTACGAGTCGACGCGATCCGGCCCGCGGACGCCGAGCGCATTGCGCTCGCGCACCCGGATCGCCTTCCGGGCTCCGGCGTAGTGTGCCGGACCTGCCTGCAGAAAGAGCGGCTCGGCCACGTGACTGGAGCAGCTCGAGAGCGAGCGCGGGCAGCTCACCGAGATCGAAGCCGACGTCGCGCGCCGCGCGGGCGAGCACCTGGCGATCGCCGACAACCTCGCGAAGCGATTCGAGCGCGAGATCACCTTCGGCCAGCGGATCGCCGACCGGGTCGCCGAGGTCGGCGGCTCGTGGGCGTTCGTCATCGGCTTCCTCGCTCGTGCTCGGCGCTCTGGATCCTCTTGAACGTGGCGCTCGCCACGCGCGCGTTCGATCCCTACCCGTACATCCTTCTGAACCTCGTGCTGTCGTGCATCGCGGCCCTGCAGGCGCCGGTCATCATGATGTCGCAGAACCGTCAGGCCGCGCGCGACCGCATGCAAGCCGAGCAGGACTTCCGCGTGAACCTGAAGGCCGAGCTCGAGATCGCGAGCCTGCACGAGAAGGTCGACCACCTGCTCCACGCGCAGTGGGAGCGCATGGTCGAGCTGCAGGAGATGCAGATCGAGCTGCTCAGCGAGCTCCGCGAGCCGCGCGCGCGCGAGTGAGGGCCGCTCTGACGAGACTCAAGCGGACGCGCCCGAGTAGCGGCGAAGCCCGCGCAGCCAGAACCAGCGCGAGGCGAAGACGAGAACGAGCGCGACCGAGCAGGCAAGCGCGAGGTTCGCGGCAGTGAGTCGCCCCGCGAGCGCCTCGGCGGGAACGGTGACCGCGAGCGCTACAGGCACGATCGCGGTCAGGGTCACGCGCAGCCAGCCCGGGTAGATCCCGACGGGCCAGCGCCCGGCCTGGTACATGCTCCAGAAGATCATCGGCACGTTCTCGAGGCGGACGAACCAGAACGCAGAGGTCGCGAGCACCATCCAGAAGCTGTAGACGGTGGCGGCGCCTGCGGCGAGGGCGATCGCGAAGCCCGCCGCCTCGAGCGGGCCGATGCGGTCGGTGAGTCCGGCGAGCCCCCAGCCGAGGATCCCGAGGCCGAACGCGAGGTCGACGAGCTTCCAGACCCGCACCTCGCTCAGCGACACCAGGAGCTGTGAGTCCGCGGGCTTGGTGAGCGTGAAGTCCAGGTTCCCGAGCCGCACGTCCTCCATGAACTTGGTCAGGCTCGGCGCGATCACGACGTGGATCGCGCCGTACACCGTGAAGTACACGCCGAGCAGCGCCACGAGCTCGGGTGGTCGCCAGCCCGCGAGCGTGTCGGTGCGCGCGAAGACGAAGCTCATCCGCCAGGAGCGCCGAGGCGATGTTCTGCGACGGACTCGAAGATCTGCACCCAGAAGTTCGCGCGGTAGGCCGCTTCGTTCTGGAAGCCCAGCACGGTGAACACCCAGAGGATCCGCGCCCAGCTCATCGCTAGCTCCCCACCGCGGAGAAGCGGCGCAGCGCGCGCGGCCAGAACAGCGCGAGCGCGGCCGAGCTCGCCGCGATCCAGCCCAGCTGCGCGGAGAGACCGACCGCGGCCTCGGCGGGAGTGAGTCGGCCGAGCGCGAGCTCGACCGGGAACGCGACCATCCAGCGGAAGGGCAGTGCCGCGGCGAAGCTCTGCAGCGCGGTCGGCAGGATCGCGAGCGGCGCGAAGCGCCCCGACAGGAAGAACAGCACCGCGAAGTAAGTCTGATTCACAGCCATGATGCGCGTGGTCCAGAAGCACGCGAGCGCGATCGTCCACTCGAACACGAAGCGCAGCGCGAAGGCCAGCGCGAGCGCGGGCACGAACGCGACGAGCGACCAGAGCTCGAGCTGCGCGTGCGGGCGGAACACGAGCGCAAGCGCGAGCAGCGAAGGCAGCAGCACCACCTGCATGACCAGCTTGTGCGCGAAGTTCTCGGCCAGGTCGCCGTGGATCGGGTGGACGGGCCGCAGCAGCAGGAACGCGAACTGTCCCTGCTGCACGCGGTACTGGAACTCCCACATGTGCCAGTCGGCGGTGAGCTGGTTCACCAAGGTCAGCACCAGGTAGTACGCCGCGAAGTCGCTGGGCGTGAAGCCGCCGATGCTCCCGCCCTGCGCCTGCGCCGCCGCGGACCAGACGGCGAGATAGATCACCGGCTCGACGACGACGCCGAGCAGCCAGATCACGCTCGACGCGCGGTACTGCAGCTCGACGGCGATCGCGACGCGCAGGAAGGTGCCGTAGAGGTCGCGCAGGGAGCTCACGGCTCGGCCTCGGCGGCGAACACGCGCTCGATCACCTCCTCGATCGGCGGATCCTCGACGACGAGGTCCAGCACGGGCAGGTCGGCGAGCAGCCGCGCGGTGAGTCTCGGCGTGTCGGCCTTCGTCGCGCGCAGCACCACGCGCTCGCCTTGGACCGAGACGACCTCGCCGTAGCCGGACAGGTCGGGCGCCGGCCCGGCGAGCTCGACCGACACCGTCTTGTGGGACGCGAAGCTCGCGACCAGCGCCGACAGCTGGCCGTCGAAGAGGAGCCTCCCGTGGTGGATCACGATCACGCGTTTGCAGAGCGCCTCGACGTCGGCCATGTAGTGGCTCGTGAGCAGCACGGTCGCGCCGGTGCGCTGGTTGTAGCCGGCGATGAACTCGCGGATGCGCCGCTGCATGGTCACGTCGACGCCGATCGTCGGTTCGTCGAGGAACAGGACCTGGGGCTCGTGCAGGAGCGCGACCGCCAGCTCGCACTTCATGCGCTCGCCGAGCGAGAGGTTGCGCACCGGGCGCTCGAGCAGCTCGCCCAGCGAGAGGAGCTCGGTCAGCTCGCCGACCACGCGCTTGAAGCGGGCGGCGTCGATCCGGTAGATCGCGCGGTTCCGCTCGAACGAGTCCGCGACCGGGATGTCCCAGATCAGCTGGTTGCGCTGGCCCATCACGAGCGTCATGCGGCGCAGGAAGTCGTGCTGGCGCTGCCACGGCACGAAGCCGAGCACCGTCGCGCGGCCGGCGGTGGGGTGCAGGAGTCCCGACAGCATCTTCAAGGTGGTCGTCTTGCCCGCGCCGTTCGGGCCGAGGAAGCCGACCACTTCGCCGGGCTCGACCGCGAACTCGATCGCGCCGACCGCGGTCACCTGGCGCGACTCGCGGCGGAACAGGCTGCGGAGCGCCGCGCGCGCGCCGGCCTCGCGCACCGGCACGACGTAGGTCTTGCCGAGCTTCTCGACGGAGATCGCGGGCACGGCGCGAGTCTATCGCGCCGCGTGGTAGAGTCGCGCGATGTCACAGCGCACGAAATTCGGCGCGTTCCTCGCGCCGCACCATCCGATCGGCGAGCACCCGACCCTGCAGCTTCGGCGCGACCTCGAGCTGGCCACGCAGCTCGACGAGCTCGGCTACGAGGAGTTCTGGGTCGGCGAGCACCACTCCGGCGGCTGGGAGACCATCGGCCATCCGGAGCTCTTCCTCGCCGCGGCCGGCGAGCGCACCCAGCGCATCATGCTGGGCACGGGCGTGGTCTCGCTTCCCTACCACCATCCGTACAACGTGGCGGGGCGGATCGTGCAGCTCGACCACCTGACCCGCGGCCGCGCGATGCTCGGCGTGGGTCCGGGCGCGCTGCCCTCCGACGCGCGGACCCATGGAATTCCCCCGGCGCTGCTCCGCGACCGCATGGACGAGGGGCTGGGCGTGGTCCTGCGCCTGCTGCGCGAAGACGCGCCGGTCACTCACAAGAGCGACTGGTTCACGCTGCACGAGGCGACGCTGCAGGTGAAGCCGGTGCAGGCGGACCTTCCGATCGCGGTCGCGTCGTCGATCAGCCCCGCGGGCATGTCCTGCGCGGGCAAGTACGGCGTGGGCGTGCTCTCGGTGGCGAGCTACAGCGAGGAGGGTCTGCAGGCGCTGCCCACTCAGTGGGGCTTCGCCGAGACCTACGCGCGCGAGAACGCGCAGACGGTGGACCGCGCGAACTGGCGGGTCGTGATGCCGTGGCACATCGCGGAGTCCAAGGAGCGGGCGCTGCGCGAGGTCGCCGAGGGCGTCGCGCACTGGCACAACGTGTACAACGTCGAGATCCTGGGCCGGCCGGGCGCCGAGCCCGTCGACGAGCCGGCCGGCTTCGCGCGCGCGATGGACCGGCGCGGCGGCGCGATCTTCGGCACCCCCGACGACGCGGTCGCCGCGATCGCACACCTGCAGAAAGTGTCGGGCGGGTTCGGGACCTTGCTCGCGTTCGCGCACGACTGGGCGGACCACGAGGCGATGAAGCGCAGCTACGACCTGTTCGCGCGCTACGTCATCCCGAAGGTGAACGGCATGATCGCCCCGCTGCAGCGCTCCGCCGACGCGGTCTCCGCGAACAAGGCCGAGCTCATGGACGGCGGCTCGAAGGCGATCCTCGCGGCGATCCGCAAGCACAACGCGACGCACCCGCGCGAGCGCTAGGACACTAGCGGCGGGCGAGGTTGCGCGGCGGCTCGGCGAGCAGCGGCGAGAGCTTCGGGGCCAGAGCCTTGAACAGCTGCGCGGGCAGTGAGCTCGTGAACGCGAAGTTCGCCGCGTCGGGACCGTGGACGTAGGCCGTGATCACGCCGTAGAAGCGGTCGTCGATCAGGAAGACGAAGGTCGCGGTGCGGTTCACCACGCGCGACTCGAGGAGCTTGCCGCCGGGCCCGAACGTCTTGTAGCGGTGGTCGCCGGTGCCGGTCTTGCCGCCGACGACCGCGATGCGCCCGTCGGGTGCGACCAGCGCGTCCTTGGCGCGGACCGCGGTGCCGTGATCGACCACGCTCACCATCGCGGTGCGCAGCGCGCGCGCGACGTCGACCGCCATGATGCGCGGCGGGTCGCCGTCGAGCGGCTCGATCACGGTCTCGTAGGGCGTGTCCGCGGCGAAGCGGAGCTCCGAGACCCGGTTGGTCGGCTGGCGCACGCCGTCGTTCGCGATGATGCCGGCCAGCTCGGCCAGCGCCGCCGGCCGATCCGCGGCGCTGCCGATCGCCGTCGCGAGCGACGGGACCAGCGACTCGAACGGGTAGCCGTGCTGCTGCCAGTTCCGGTGCACCTCGAGGAACGCCTCGATCTCGAGCAGGCTCTTGATCCGGCGGTCCTGTGCGGCGCGGCGGTGGCGGCTGAACAGCCACTGGTACACCGCGATGCGTTGCTCGGCGCTGGCTTCGAAGACCGCGCGCAGCGTCGCGTCTGGCTGCTCGGCGAGATAGCCGACGAGCCACAGCTCGAGCGGGTGCACGCCGGCGATGTAGCCCTGGTCGGCCAGGCCGTAGCGCGCGGGCGAGTAGCTCTCGTACAGCTGCTCGCGCGCAGCCGGCTCGAGCTTGGCCTCGGGCAGGTGCTGGCGCAGTGCCGCGTCGAAGGCGGCGAAGTCGTCGTCGGGCCTCGCGGCGCGCAGCGCCATCGCCACCCGGCGCGGCGTGCGCCGCACGCCGTGCAGCAAGGTCGCGACGATCTCGGCGCGCGACTGGCCGTGGTACTTGCGCCAGAAGCGCTCGAGGTAGATGCGGCCCTCGCGGTCGGCGAAGCGGCGCAGGTACTCCAGCCGGCGCGGGTCCTTCGGGTCGCGCAGCACCGCCGCGCTCGAGCCCGGCGCCTGGTACGTGTAGTAGTTCACGATGTCGCGCATCAGCCGGATGAACACGAGGTTCACCGAGCGCGTGAACGACTCGCGGACCGTCAGGATCCGCTCGTCGTCCTCCTTCTCGAAGTTCGCGAAGTGGTGCTCGCCGCCGCCCGTGAAGAAGGTCTCGTACGGGCTCGCCGAGTACTTCCGGTCGAGCGCGTCCTCGAGCAGCGCCGACAGCCGCATGTTCGGATGCGCGAGCAGCTCGTCGAGCACGAAGCGGGTGATGTGGTCGCGCGGCTCCGTCTGGATGGCGGCGAGCGTCTGCGGGTGCTCGCCGGCGAAGCGCTGGTGCAGGTCGGAGACGATCTCGAGGTAGGTCGCGAGCGTGCGCAGTTTCGCGGTCGAGCCGAGGTCGAGCTTCACGCCGTCGTTCACGTCGAAGGGCTGGTCGAGGTTGTCGGCCTGGACGAGCAGCTCGTTGTGCCAGCGCCCGCGCTCGAAGAGCGAGAAGCTGTAGACGACCTTGCCGGGGTCGCCCTGGTCGAGCAGGCGCTTGCCGTAGAGGCCGGCCGCGCGCGCGACCTCGGGGTCGCGCAGGTCGCGCAGGACGCGCGTGACGTCCTCCTGCACGGCGGGAACCACCGTGCTCTTCACGGAGAGATCGAGGCGATCGAGCGCGTAGTAGTCGGACAGGCCGAGGAGCGCGACCAGCCGGGCGCGCACGGCGCTCGCGGTCTTGCGGTCGTCGGGCGGCGGGCCGAGCGAGTCGTTGCCGCGGTCGCGCAGCTCGAGGTCGGTCGCGAGCGCGGCGTCGCGCAGCTCGGGCGAGATCACGCGCTCGTCGCCGAGCAGACGCAGATAGGTGTCGGTGCGCACCCGCAGCGCCTCGGGGTCCTGGATCAGGTAGTACGACGGCCGGCCCGCGGAGAGCACGAGCGAGAGCGCCTGTTTGTACACGCGCGCGCGCGTCTCGAGGTTGAACGGCGAGCGCGGGTCGTCCACGTTGGCGAGGATCGCGTTGGTCTCCTCGAAGTCGGCGCCGTACCAGATCGAGAGCGCGTCGCCGATCCCGATCACCTCGCCCCAGGGCGGCGCGGCGGCGAGCGGGATCGAGTTCAGGTAGTCGACCACGATCCGGCGCCGCGCGCCGGCGGTCTCCTCGCCGTCCTGATACGCGCGCAGGCTGGCTGAGGCCATCTGGCGCAGCTTCTCGAGGGGCGAGGTCGTGAGGCCCCCGGACGAATGGCGGAACTTCTCGATCTGGGTGGCCAGCGTGCTGCCGCCGCCCGCGCGCTCGGTGTCGGCGCCAGCCACCTCGAGCAGCTGCCCGATCGCGGCGCGCCCGAGCCGGTCCCACTCGATCGCGGGGTTGCGCTTGGGGTAGCGGTCGTCGAGGACCTCGCGGTTCTCGACGAAGGCGAGCGCTTGGACCAGCGCCCTGGGCACGTCCGAGAAGCTCCCGTAGCTGTGCCCCGGATAGCTCGCCGAGAACACGTTGCGGCCGTCGCGGCCCACGATCGAGAGCCCGGCGCGCGCCTTCTCGGGGTACACCGGGTTGAGGCCCCAGTCTTCCAGCCCGATCAGGCGCTCGGAGTGCCGCGCCTGGCGCTCGACCCCGAAGCCGGCCGCCGAGAGGCGCGCGACGAAGTCGGGGATCTGCGTGTAGCCGAGCCGCTCGTCGTAGGGGCCCCCGCTCGGGAAGCGGATGCTCGCGCTGGGCCCGTCCTCGACCTGGAAGGTCGCCTCCCGCGCAATCCGCGAGAGCTCGCGCGCCTGCAGCTCGGAGGTGCGCAGCTCGCGCGCGACCAGCCAGGCCGCGACGCCGAGCAGCAGCAGCACGAACGCGAGCGCGAACCAGCGCAGCCGGATCCGGCGGCGGGGCCGCGGGCGAACCGCGGACTTCGCCGCGGACGAGGGCAGGGGTACGGACGACTGCATCGGCTGGCTTCCAGACTCCACACGAGGCTCCGGCGAAGCCGAGCCCGACGCAGAAGAGTGGCGGCTGACCCGAGGCCGTGGCGCGCGCGGCGTCGCCCTCATCGACTCGCCTCGGCTACGTGCGCGCAACTCGCAGATGTGTTGCGCCGGAGCTGCGTGCGCGCGGAGCGGCTAAGCTCGCGCAGCTTGTTCTCGCGCCGCACCGAGTGGGACCTCTCGCCGAATGCGCTGTCACGCGCACTCGCGAGTCGTCGCGCCGCGGGGGGAACGGTCGTCGATCTCACCATCACCAATCCGACCGCGGCTGCACTGCAGCATCCGCCGTCGCTCTTCGCGGGTGTGATGGGCCAGGGAAGCTCGGGTTACGAGCCGGAGCCGCTCGGCCTCACTCCTGCCCGCGATTGCGTTGCAGCTTACTACCGCGCGCGCGGTCGTGCATGCGACCCCGCTGCGGTCTTCCTCACCGCCAGCACCAGCGAGGCGTTCGCATACCTGCTCGCCCTCCTGTGCGACCCCGGCGATGCGGTGCTGGTCCCGCGGCCCGGCTATCCGCTGCTGGACTACCTGGCCGCGCTCTCGGGGATCCGACTGGTCTACTACTCGCTGCGTTACGACGGAACCTGGAACCTGGACCTGAACGAGCTCGCGGAACGCTTGGGGGCCGAATCCCGCGCGCGAGGCGTCTTCGCGACCTCGCCCGGGAATCCGACGGGCGCGTACCTGAAGCGGGGGGAGCTCGCCGGGCTCGAGCGGCTCTGCGCGGAGCGGGAGCTGGCCCTGGTGGTGGACGAGGTGTTCGCCGACTACCCGCTGCGCGACGACCCCGAGAGGGCCGGCTCGGCGCTGGGCCCCCGCGCGTGCCTCGCGTTCGTCCTGTCGGGGCTCTCGAAGGTCGCCCTCGTGCCGCAGCTGAAGCTCTCCTGGGGAGTGGTCTGCGGCCCGAGCGCGCGGGTCGAGGCCGCGCTCGCTCGGCTCGCTCTGATCGCCGACACCTTCCTGTCGGTGGCGACGCCGGTGCAGCTCGCGCTCGGGCGCATCTTCGCGGCCGCGCCGGAGCTGCAGGCGCGGGTGCGCGCGCGCACGGCAGGGAACCTGGCTGCGCTGCGCGCCGCGGTGGCCGGCGGTGCGGCGAGCGTCGGCGACGTCGAAGGCGGCTGGTCCGCGGTGCTGCGGCTGCCGTCGCTCGCGGGTCTCGACGACGAGGGCTGGGCGCTCGCGCTCCTCGAGAAGGCCGGCGTACTGGTCCAGCCCGGCGGGCTCTACGACCTGGACGGCTGTCACGCCGTGGTGTCGCTGCTCTGCGAGCCGGAGCCGTTCGAAGAAGGGGTCGCGGCGCTCGCGCGTCTCGTCGCGCAGCGCGCCGGCTAGTTCGGCCGAGCGAGGGCCGCCCCGAGCGAGGACGCAAGCGAAGCGCGCAGCGAGCCGCAGGCGAGCGCAGTCAAACGGGCTTGGCCCGCTCCTTGGACTCGTTGGCCGCGGCGCGGAAGATCCCCTTCGACATGGTCGAGGTTTCCAGCTCGACCCGCCGGGCGTACACCGCAGCGCGCAGGGTGTGCACCTCGCGACTGTCCGGCTCGGCCTCGGCGGCCCAGTCCACCCAGTGCGACGCCATGCGCAGGTCGTCGGCAGCCAGCAGCGCGGAGGCGCGCGCGAGCAGCGCCGCGACTCCGCCGGCGAGCTGCACGAGCTCGCGCGCCTGCTGCGCGCGCGGCGCGGGCTTCAGCTCGCTCGGCACGCCCGAGTACCAGCCGCCCAGACAGCGCACCACGTTGCGCACGATGAACTCGGGCTCGTCGTAGACCGGCTGAAGGTACGGAGCCTCGGCCAGCGCCGCGGGCGGCTTCACGGTCTCGATGATCTCGTACACGCTCGCGCCGCGGTTCAGCGCCTCGAGCGTCTGCCGGTAGAGCGAGTCGAGGTAGTCGGCGGTGTCGAGGAGCGCCGCCCGCACGCGCTCGGCCCCGAAGATCGGCAGGCCGTGGCCGGGCAGGAGCACCTGGGCCTCGCGCGCCGCCATCGTACGCAGCGCCTGCGCCCAGTCGTGCGCGTAGCGCTGCACCTTCTGCGGGTTGCCCGCGTTGGGAGCGGCCCAGATGAAGAGGTCTCCGGTGCAGAGCGCGCGCGCGTCCGGGATCCACACCCAGGTGTGGTCGTCCGTCTCACCGCGCGCGTGGAAGAGCTCGCAGCTCGCGCCCGCCGACCCGGAGGCGCAGCTCGTCGCGGTACACGGTGGTCGGGTAGTCGGGATCGGTGGGCCACTGCACGGGAGCGCCGAACTGTCGGGTGTTGATGATCCCGTTGTAGCCGGCGGTCTCGATGTACCGGCGCATGCGCGGCGCGACGTCCACGTGCCCGACGATCGCGGGCCGCGCCCAGCGCTGGCTCTCGGCCTCGCGCAGGAACGGCGGCAGGCCGTAGGCGTGGTCGACGTGGCCGTGGGTGTAGATCGCGGTGTGGACCGGGTCTTTCGCGTAGCGGCGCACTGCGCCGAAGCTGCGCTCGTGTTGCGAGGGGTGGAAGGAGCCGGTGTCGACCAGCACGAGCCCGTCGGCCGTGCGCACCGCGATCACGTTCACGAAAGCCTTGTAGAGGGCGACGCCGGGGGCGACCTCCTCGATCTGGTCGAGGAACGCGAACGGATGGTTCTCGGGAGCGCGCGCGTCGGCGCGGCCGGCGAACAGCTGATCCGAGAGCTCCTGCAGCGTCGCCACGGTCCGCCTCCCCGCTTGAGGGCCTTCGCGCGTACCCTATCATGGGCTCGGGCGCCCCGAGTCCTTGGCTGCGTGCCCGGAGAGCGAGCGCGATGAACGTCAGCGTCGAAGAGACGGGGCCGGCCGAGCGGCGCCTGCACATCGAGGTCCCCACCACGGACGTCGACGCGGCGTTCTCGGCGTACTTCCAGGAGATGCGCCGCAGCGCGCACATCAAAGGCTTCCGCCCGGGCAAGGCGCCGCGCGAGGTGCTCGAGAAGTACTTCGGGGACCGCGCCGTCGGCGAGGTCCTGCAGCGGCTGGTCGAGCAGACGCTGCCCAAGGCGATCCTCGACCAGAACCTGGACGTGCTGGGCGAGCCGCGCCTCGACCCGCGGGAGCCGCCCAAGCCGGGCGCGCGTTTCGCGTACGACGCCGACGTCGACGTGCGGCCGGTGATCGAGCTCGCGAAGGTCAAAGGGCTCGAGGTGAAGCGGCCGGTCCTACCGACTCCCGAGAAGGACCCGGTCGAGGCGCACCTGGACGAGCTGCGCCAGCGCCAGGCCCAGCTGCTCGAGGAGGAGAGCTCGGTCGCCGCCGCGCGCGGCCACATCGCGGTGATCGACTACGCGGGCACGATCGACGGCCAGCCGTTCGAGGGCTCGAGCTCGCGCGAGGCGCAGATCGAGATCGGCGCCGGCCGCACCTTCGGCGGCTTCGAGGACCAGCTGGTCGGGATGGAGGTCGGCGGCGAGCGCGGCTTCGACCTGACGATGCCGGACGACCACGCGGACGAGAAGCTGCGCGGGAAGCCCGTCCGTTTCGAGGTGAAGCTGGTCGCGCTGAAGCGCCGCGAGCTGCCCGAGCTGGACGACGAGTTCGCCAAGGACGTGTCGAGCTTCGCGACCCTGGCCGAGCTGCGCGCCGACCTCGGGCGCCGGGTCGCCGAGGGGCGCGAGGCGGAGCAGAAGCGCCTCGAGCGCATGGCGGTGATCGACGCGCTGCTCGCGGCGAACCCGTTCCCGGTTCCGCCCAAGCTCGTCGAAGCCCAGGTCCGGGTCCGGATCGGCCGCATGCTCCAGCAATTCGGCGGCGCGCGGCTGCCGCGCGAGGCGATTGGCAACCTGATCGAGCGCTGGACCGAGGAGCTGCGCCCGACGGTGGAGAGCGAGCTCAAGGTCGCGCTGCTCGCGCCGGAGATCGCGAAGGCCGAGTCGATCGAGGTCTCGGACGCCGACGTGGACGAGCAACTCAAGCGCATCGCCGAGCAGAGCGAGCGCAAGTTCGGCGACGTGAAGCGCGAGTATCGGGAGCACGGTCTCCTCGACGCCCTGCGGGCGGGGATCGCGGAGCAGAGGGCGGTTGAATTCGCACTCGACGCAGCTAAGTTTGTCGATGCGTAAGCGCGCGGAATCGAAAAGAAAAAGTCGAGAGCGCGCGCGGCCCTGACGGCGCCGGAAGCAGGCTGATCCGCTAGAATGGGGGGGATGTCGATGCTGATTCCGATGGTGATCGAGCAGTCGCACCGTGGAGAGCGGGCCTACGACATCTACTCCCGTCTGCTCAAAGACCGGATCATCGTGCTCGGCAGCGCCATCAACGACGACGTCGCCAACCTGGTGATCGCCCAGCTGCTCTTCCTGGAGGCCGACGACCCCGAGAAGGACATCTTCATCTACGTGAACTCGCCGGGCGGTGACGTCAACGCGGGCATGGGCATCTACGACGTGATGCAGTACGTGAACCCCGACGTCGCGACCATCTGCATGGGTCAGGCGGCCAGCATGGGCGCGATCCTCCTGGCGGCCGGCGCCAAGGGCAAGCGCAGCGCTCTCCCGCACGCGCGCGTCATGATCCACCAGCCCTGGGGCGGCGTTCAGGGCAAGACGAGCGACATCCAGATCCACGCCGCAGGAGTTCCTGACCCTGCGCCAGAAGCTGAACGAGATCCTCGGCCAGCACTGCGGCAAGGATCCCAAGCAGGTCGAGACGGACACCAAGGACGACCGCTTCATGTCCGCCCACGAGGCGCTGGACTACGGGCTCGTGGATAAGATCATTTCGCGACACGAGCGTGGGCCCCGCAGCGTGCCGAGCCCCAGTGGAGAAGGAACCTAGGGCAGATGAAGAAGAAAGAGGAAGGGACGAACCTGGCTTGCTCCTTCTGCGGGAAGTCGCAGAAGGAAGTGAAGAAGCTCATCGCGGGCCCGACCGTCTACATCTGCGACGAGTGCATCGAGCTCTGCAACGACATCATCGCGGAAGAGGCCAGCCGGGACAGCGAACGCGGCAGCTCCTCGGTCCCGAAGCCCCGTGAGATCAAAGCGTTCCTCGACCAGTACGTGGTCGGCCAGGAGACCGCCAAGAAGATCCTCTCGGTCGCCGTCCACAACCACTACCGGCGCATCGAGAACCAGTCGGTGGTCGGCGACGTAGAGCTCCAGAAGTCGAACATCCTCCTGCTCGGCCCGACGGGCTGCGGCAAGACGCTGCTCGCGCAGACTCTGGCGAAGATCATCGACGTGCCGTTCACGATCGCGGACGCGACCACGCTCACCGAGGCCGGCTACGTCGGCGAAGACGTCGAGAACATCATCCTGAACCTGCTGCAGTCGGCGAACTACGACGTCGAGCGCGCGCAGCGGGGCATCGTGTACATCGACGAGATCGACAAGATCGCGCGCAAGTCCGAGAACCCGTCGATCACCCGCGACGTCTCCGGTGAGGGCGTGCAGCAGGCGCTGCTCAAGATCATCGAGGGCACGATCGCGAACGTCCCGCCGAAGGGCGGCCGCAAGCACCCGCAGCAGGAGTTCGTGCAGGTCGACACGACCAACATCCTGTTCATCTGCGGCGGGGCATTCCACGGGATCGAGGACGTGATCGAGCGGCGGATCGGCGTGCAGGGCCTGGGCTTCGGCGCGGAGCTGAAGAAGAAGCAGCGCAAGGTCGGCGAGCTCTTCCGCAACATCCAGACCGAGGACCTGCTGAAGTTCGGGATGATCCCCGAGTTCGTCGGCCGGCTGCCGGTCGTCGCCACCCTGGAAGAGCTCTCGGAAGAGGCGCTCTACAAGATCCTGACCGAGCCCAAGAACGCCTTCGTGAAGCAGTACCAGAAGCTGCTCGAGCTCGAGGGCGTGACGCTGCGCTTCTCGGAAGGGGCGCTGCGCGCGGTCGCCCAAGAGGCGATCAAGCGGAAGTCCGGGGCGCGCGGGCTGCGCTCGATCCTGGAGACGATGATGCTCGACATCATGTACGACATCCCCTCGCGCGACGACGTCTCCGAGGTCGTCATCAACGAGGAGGTTGTCAGACACGGTGCGGAGCCCATGATGGTCTACGACCGAGCCGAGAGCGCCTGACGGGGCAAAAGGAAAACCATGGCCTTCTTCAAGGGTGACGACGAGCGGGACACGGGCGCGAAGATCGGGCTCGTACCGCTGTTGCCGCTGCGCGACATCGTCGTCTTCCCGCACATGGTCGTGCCGCTCTTCGTGGGGCGCGAGAAGTCGGTGCGGGCGCTGGAGAAGGCGATGGCGGCCGACCGCACGCTGCTCCTGGCCGCCCAGCGCGACGCGAAGTCCGACGATCCCGGCCGCGAGGAGATCTTCGAGCTCGGCACCCTGGGCTCGATCGTCCAGCTGGTCCGGCTCCCCGACGGCACCGTGAAGGTGCTGGTCGAGGGCAAGCGCCGCGCGCGTGTCCGCGACTGGGGCCAGGGCGACGACTTCCTCGCCGTGAAGGTCGAGGTCGTCGAGGAGACGGAAGAGGGCTCGGTCGAGACCGAGGCGCTGATGCGCAGCGTGAACACGGCCTTCGAGAGCTACGTGAAGCTCAACAAGAAGGTTCCGCCCGAGATGGTCACCACGGTCGCGAGCGTGACCGAGGCGTCGAAGCTCTCGGACATCGTGGTCGCGCACCTGAACCTGAACGTCGAGGAGAAGCAGCGCATCCTCGAGATCACCAGCGCCCGCGCTCGGCTCGAGGAGATCTACGGGCTGCTCCAGGGCGAGATCGACGTGCTGCAGGTCGAGTCGCGCATCCGCTCGCGCGTGAAGAAGCAGATGGAGCGCTCCCAGAAGGAGTACTACCTCAACGAGCAGATGCGCGCGATCCAGAAGGAGCTCGGCGAGCGCGACGAGTTCAAGAACGAGATCCAGGAGCTGGAGGAGAAGCTCGCCGAGCACTCGCTCCCGGAGCACGCCGAGGACCGCTGCAAGAAAGAGATCCGCAAGCTGAAGATGATGTCGCCGATGTCCGCCGAGGCGACCGTCGTGCGGAACTACATCGACTGGATCCTCTCGCTGCCCTGGAACAAGCTGAAGCAGGAGAAGATCGACGTCAAAGAGGCGGAGAAGATCCTCGACGGCGACCACTTCGGGCTCGAGAAGCCGAAGGAGCGCATCCTCGAGTACCTCGCGGTGCGCGCGCTGGTCGGCCACATGAAGGGGCCGATCCTCTGCCTGGTCGGCCCCCCGGGCGTCGGCAAGACGTCGCTGGGCCGTTCGATCGCGCGCGCCACCGACCGCGACTTCGTGCGCGTGTCACTGGGCGGCGTGCGCGACGAGGCCGAGATCCGCGGCCACCGGCGCACCTACATCGGCGCACTGCCCGGCAAGATCATCCAGGGCCTGAAGAAGGCCGGCTCGGGCAATCCCGTGTTCCTGCTGGACGAGGTCGACAAGATGTCGACCGACTTCCGCGGCGACCCGTCGTCGGCGCTGCTCGAAGTGCTCGACCCCGAGCAGAACAAGACCTTCGACGACCACTACCTCGACCTCGAGTACGACCTGTCGAAGATCCTGTTCATCACCACGGCGAACACGCTCGCGACGATCCCGCGCCCGCTCCAGGACCGCATGGAGATCATCCAGCTGCCCGGCTACATCGAGGAAGAGAAGCTCGAGATCGCCAAGCAGTTCCTGGTCCCGAAGCAGATCCGGGAGCACGGGCTCGAGGGCCAGGCGATCGAGTTCACGGACCCCGGCCTGTACGAGATGATCCGGCGCTACACCAAGGAAGCCGGCGTCCGCAGCCTCGAGCGCGAGATCGGCGCGGTCTGCCGCAAGCTGGCGCGCGAGGTCGTCTCGAACGACGGCAAGACCACCGCCACCGTCGGCCCCAAGCAGGTGCGCAAGTACCTGGGCGTGCCGAAGTACCGCTTCGGCAAGAAGGAAGAGACCGACCAGGTCGGCATCGCGACTGGTCTCGCGTTCACCGAGGTCGGCGGCGAGCTGCTGACGATCGAGGCGCTGGTCACCGCGGGCAAGGGACGCATTCAGGTGTCCGGTCACCTCGGCGACGTGATGAAGGAGTCGGCGCAGGCGGCGCTCTCCTACGTGCGCCGGCGCGCCAAGCAGCTCGGGCTGGCGCGCGACTTCTACCAGAAGGTCGACCTCCACGTGCACGTGCCCGAGGGCGGCGTGCCCAAGGACGGCCCGTCGGCGGGCATCACGATGGCCACCGCGTTGGTCTCCGCGCTCACCGGAATCCCGGTGCGCGCGAACATCGCGATGACCGGTGAGATCACGCTGCGCGGGCGCGTGCTGCCGATCGGCGGTCTCAAGGAGAAGCTGATCGCGGCCGTGCGCGGGGGGATCGAGACCGTGCTGATCCCGAAGGAGAACGAGCGCGACCTGAAGGAGATCCCGGCGAAGGTGAAGCGCCGCTTGCGCCTCCACTACGTCGAGAACATGGACGAGGTCCTGCGCCACGCCCTGAAGCTCCCCAACCACCAGGCCGGCTTCTCCGACGCCATTCCCGAGTACGCGCTGCAGGAGATCTTCGAAGTCGCCGACGTCGAAGCTCCCGCGAACGTCAACTAGGCGGCGCGGGCGCCGAAAGCCTCGCGCAGCGAGCCGCAGGCGAGCGGAGGCGGGTGGCGCGGCTACGCCGCGCCGGGCCCCGTCGGACGTGCCCCCAAGAACTTCTCGATCTGGCCCGTGTCGAAGTACTCGTACGCGCGCGAGATCATGCCGTCGCGCGTGTAGCCGATGAAGCACACGTCCATCTGGCCGACGAAGTCGTTCGGATGGGTGACGAAGAGCGTGTGCTGCTGTACGAAGCCGCCCTCGAACACGTGAATGCGCCGGTTGCGGTAGCGCATCTTCTTGAGGCGGGACATGCCGTCCCGCAAGGTCGCGAGGTTCGACTCGCGGGTCTGGTAGAGGCAGTCGTGGCTGTGCCAGACGATTGCCTCGGGCGCGTAGCACTTCTCGACCGTCGCGAAGTCCTTCTGCTCGATCGCGTCGAAGAAGCGGTCGCACAGCGCCAGCGTCTCCGAGTCCCGTCTCATGATGTCCTCCCTGCCCAGGCGGCGAACTTGCTCGAGTCCATGTACTCGTCGATCCGCGCGATCTTCCCGTCCTTGCACAACCCGACGATGCAGATCCAGAGCGCGCCGCGGTGACCGCTGTGCTGCACGCCGGCCAGCGTGTACTGGATCACGAAGCCGCCCTCGAAGGTGTTGATCGTGCGGTCGTCGTAGGTGCGCCGCCGCTGTCCTTCGTAGCTCTTCGGCAGCGCGGCCAGGTTCTCGGCGCCCGTCGTGTCGCGCCCGAACACGTTGTGCCAGACGATGCAGTCCGGCGCGTAGATCTCGGCCAGCTCGTCGACGCGGCGGTCCTGGTAGGCGTCGAAGAAGCGGTTGCACAGCTCGCGGATCTCGCCGTCGGTCACGACTCACCTGCCGCGGGCCTGCGGAACTTGCTCGAGTCCAGGTACTCGTCGATGTGCGTGATCCTCCCGTCCTTGCACTGCGCGACGACGCACGCCGCGGAACGAGCCGCGCCTCCCGCTGTGCTGCACCACGTTCACGGAGTAGCGCGCGAGAAAGCCGGTGCCGAAGGTGTCGATCGTCCGGTCGTCGTACGTGCGGCGGCGGAGCACCGCGTAGCCGTCGCGCAGAGTCTTGAGGTTCTCCTCCCTCGAGCTTTCGGCGCCGGTCAGGTTGACCCAGAAGGTGAAGCCGGGCGCGTAGAGCTCCGCCACGGTCTCGACGTCGCGCCGCTCGATCGCGTCGAAGTAGCGGTTGCAGAGCTCGCGCAGCTCGCGGTCG
Source organism: uncultured delta proteobacterium (assembly GCA_963707945.1). GTDB lineage: Bacteria > Myxococcota_A > UBA9160 > SZUA-336 > SZUA-336 > VGRW01. The sequence goes on along the minus strand of CAVPRM010000002.1, from coordinate 810,663 downwards.
GTCATCGCCTAGAATCCCACGCACAGGAGACGTGATGGCACGGCGACCGAGTCGCGAACCCAAGCGTCCGAGCGCCCGCGCGGCGCTCCTCGACGCGGCGGTCGCGGAGTTCACGAGCAAGGGATACGAGTCGGCGACGGTCGCGGGCATTGCCGCGCGCGCCGGCGTGACGACGGGCGCCGTGTACAGTCACTTCAAGAGCAAGCTCGAGCTCCTGCTCGAAGCGGTCGGGCTCTCCACGGTCGAGGCCTTCACACGGCGCAGCTTCGCGATCGCCGGCAAGCCGGTGTCCGAGGTCGCGCCGGCCCTGGCGCGCGGCCTGGTCGGGCCGTCGGGCGGGCGCCGCGACCTGCTCCTGATCGACGCGATCGTGCTCGCGCGGCGCGATCCGAACGTCGCCCAGGGCTACCGGCGGGTGATCCGCGCGCACGTCGAGGCGTTCGAGCGCACGGCGCGGCTCGGCGTCGAGTCGGGACGCATCGATCCGGTGCTCCCGATCGACGAGCTCGGGCGCCTGGTCCTGTCGCTCGCGTTCGGAGTCATGGCGCTGCGCGCGCTCGAGCAGGCCCCGCCCGCGGACGCGACCGTCGCGCGCCTGGTCGAACAGCTGCTCCAGCCGGCGAGCGAGCGCAAGCCCGAGGAGCGCGTGCTCGCCCGGGTTCAGTCGCGCGCGCGCGCGGCCGCGCGGGCCGAGGCCGACCTGCACGCGCTGATCGCGCAGGCCGCCGCCGAAGGGCACAGCTTGCGCAAGATCGGGGACGCCGCGGGTCTGTCTCACGAGCGGGTCCGTCGCATCCTCTCGGAGCGGGCGTCAGAATAGTTGACAGTCTCGAGCATCCTATGCGTCGTCTCGAGTTGCGATTGCTCTGCTCGCATAGTCTCATTACGATGACTCGCGGGCAATACGCCCGGAGAAGGGAGTCGTCGTGCTGAAGACCCGCGGTTTGAACCACATCGATCTCGGCACCCGGGACATGGAGGCGACGCGGAAGTTCTACGAGGACGTGCTCGGCTTTCCGCTGGTTCGCGCCGACCTCATCGACATCGTCGGCAAAGGGACGATGAGGCACTACTTCTTCGACGCAGGAAACGGTCAGCTCATCGGCTTCATGAGCGGCGAGGACGTCCAGGGCTTCCCGAACGGCTTCGACACCAGCATCAACAAGGGCCTGGGGCTTCCGCCGGGCGTCTACCACTTCGCGTTCGACGCCGAGTCGGAGAGCGATCTCGAGCGCATCAAGCACCACCTGGTCTCGAATGGCGTTGCGGTGAACGGTCCCGTCAATCACGAGGGCTGGTCGAAGTCGATCTACTTCACCGATCCGAACGGCCTCCAGCTCGAGGTCTGCCACCTGCTCCGCCCGTTCGTTGCCGACGACGCGGTCCCGCGCGTCCGCTTCCGCCTCGAGGGGCGCCGCAAGGTGGAGCTCGAAAGCGAGGCGCCTTGAGCTCTGTCGACGGCCTGCTCGAGCGCGTTCGCGCGGTCGTTCCGCTCGTCGCCGAGCGGGCCGCCGACGCGGAGCAGAAGCGCAAGCCCGACGACGACGTGCTCGAGGCGCTGAAGGCGACCGGCGTCTTCCGCAGCTTCGTGCCCAAGTGCTTCGGCGGCTACGAGATCGACCTCGAGCTCTTCCTCGACATCGGCGTCGCGGTCAGCGAGGCGTGCGCGTCGACCGGCTGGATCACGACGTTCTACATGGAGCACAACTGGCAGCTCCGGAACTTCGCGCCCGATCTCCAGGCGGAGATCTTCTCGCAAAAGCCCTACGTGCTCGCGCCCGGCAGCGTGAATCCCAACGACGGGATCGCGACACCGAAGGGTGACGGCTACGAGCTCACCGGGCACTGGCGCTTCGGCACCGGGATCGTGCACGCCGACTGGGTGCTGCTCTCGGGGCGGATCGGCACCGAGCCCGAGGGGACGCCGCGCATGTTCCTGGTGCGGCCCGACGCGGTCGAGGTGATCGACAACTGGCACGTCGACGGCATGGCCGCGACGGGCAGCCGCGACATCGCCGCGCACGCGGTCTTCGTGCCCGAGCGCCAGGTGACGCTGCGGCCGATGATGGGCCCCGGGCCGGCCGGCGACGACTACCTCGGCCGCATCCCGGTCATGCCGATGCTGTCGCTCACCGCCGCGATCCCGTCGGTCGGCGCCGCGCGGCGAGCGGTCGAGCTGTTCCGCCGCCTCCTGGCCGAGCGCGTCCCGTTCGGCACGAAGAAGACCCAGAGCCACCGCGCCCCGGGCCAGGTCCGCCTCGCGCACGCCCTCGCGGACGTGCGCGCCGCCGAGACGGTGTTGCGCTCGGTCGCCCGCGCGCTCACGGCGCACGCGCGCCGCGGCCCGCAGCTCGCGTTCATGGACCAGGTCCAGATGCGCCTCACGATCGCGCACGTGGTCCGCGACTGTAAGAAGGTGGTGCGCGACGTGATGGACGGCAGCGGGGCGAGCGTGCACTTCCTCGACCACGAGCTGCAGCGGATCCAGCGCGACGTGCAGATGATGAGCGCCCACACGGTGTTCGACCTCGACCTCGTCGGCGAGCAGTGCGGCCGCGCGCTCGTCGAGGCGAACGCGCAGCTCTTCCCTTGAAAAGGAGCCCCCCATGCCTCGCCTGAAGCAAGTTTCGCGCGACCAGGTCTACCCGAACGGCCGCAAGCTCTACGACGCGATCTTCGGCGACCGCGATCCCGTCGCAAAGCCCGGCACCGCCACCGGGACCCCGGGAAACTGGTGGACCGTGTTCGCGAACGTCCCGGATTGCCTCGACCACGCGGTCTCCGGGTTCGGGCTCTACCGCAGCTCCAGGCGCAAGCTCGACCCCAAGCTTCGCGAGCTCGGGCAGATCCGCGCCGGCTTCACGCGGCAGAGCCAGTTCGTCTTCTCGCAGCACTGCAAGGCCTGCCGCGCAGTGGGGGTCAAGGACGAGCAGGTCGCCGCGATTCCGCACTGGCAGACGGCGGACTGCTTCTCGCCGGTCGAGCGCGCGGTGCTCGCGTACACGGACTGCCTGGTGCTCGAGGGCGGGCGCGTGCCCGACGGCGTGTTCGAGGCGCTGCGCGCGCACCTGTCGGACGTGGAGATCCTCGAGCTCACCTACGTGACGTGCATGTACGAGATGCACGCGACCATGTCGCGCGCGCTGCGGCTCGAGTACGACGACGTCGACGACCGGATCGTCGAGATCGCCGCGCCCGCGGACGCGTCGCAGGACGTGATGGCGGCGGTGGATCGGGTGCAGAAGTCCTAGGAAAGACTGGGCGGAGAGGGGATCGAACCCCCGACCAACGCCGTGTAAAGGCGCCGCTCTACCGCTGAGCTATCCGCCCGAGTGCGTTCTCGGGGTACCTCGCCGCGCCGCGTTTGGCAATGCGTGGTTCAGCGCGTTTCGATCGGCTCTGCAAGGACGAAGAGGGCGATCTCGACCACCGCGCGCTTGCCCAGCACGGCGACTGCCCGGTCCAGGGCTGCGAAGCGCGCGCCGCGGGCGAGGCTCGGGGCGTTGGCGATCGCGAGCACCGCATCCGCCAGTCCCGGCTCGCCATCGAGCGCCTCGGCCAGCGCGCCGGCGCTCGCTTCGGGCGCGCGCGCCAGGCGGCGGAGATCGTCGATCGACATCCCTAGAGCGATCGTCGCCCGGGCCCCGAACTTGACCGGAATCTCGATTGCCAAAGCGGAGCTGCTTCGGTACCAAGACCGCGCCCAGGGGCGGTAGTTCAATCGGTTAGAGCACCGGCCTGTCACGCCGGAAGTTGCGGGTTCGAGTCCCGTCCGCCCCGCCAGGTGACCTCAGCTCGCCAGCGCTCGCTCGATCGCGGCGCGCGCGCGCGCTTCGTGCTCGGCGCTCTGCGCGATGAGCGAGATCGCCTCGGGAAGCGCGGCCTTCTCGACCTGGGACGCCGGTCCGCGGAACGGGATCAGCTCGGCGACGCGCGCGAGCTTGCCCGCGACCGTGGCGTAGGCGTCGCGCGCGGGCTCGAGCCCGTCGAACGCCTTCTGCTCGACCAGGCGTTCGAGATACTTCTGGGCGTGCCGCTTGGCGTCGGCGTACACCACGGTGTTGTAGGCGACGCCGAAGGGAATGAAGTCCTCGCGCCGGAGCGCGTCGAGCCAGACGGAGTATGCCGACTGGCCGCGGCCGGGATGATTCTCCGCGGGCTTCCAGAGCTGCACGCAGAGCTCGAGCGCGCGGCGCCGGCTCTGCGGCACGTCGACGGGCTCGCGCCCGTACACGATCTGATAGAAGAGGATCGCCACCTCGCCCCGGCCCAGGTTCTCGTAGAGGAGCGGATCCGGGTCGGCGCCCGGCGGCCCGTACGCCTTGACCTCGAAGGCGCCGTCGGCGTCGTCGTAGCCGTGCAGCACGCCGAACTCGAGCACCGGCGTCGGCGCCCACACGATCGCGGGGATGCCGCGATCGATCGACGCCTTGATGCGGGCGACGGCGCGCGCGCGCATCGCGGGCTCGCGCAGCATGCCCGGCGGCGCGACCTGCACCGCGTCGCTGTCGACGCCGAGAAGATCCAGCGCGTAGACGGGAAGGTCGGTCCAGGCGAACTCGGTCACGGAGCTCGGACACACTCCAGGATTGATCTGGAAGTGGAACGCGAAGCCGGTCTGCCCCATCAGCTCGGTGGTGTCGCCGTCGTACAGCCCGGCGGCGCGCAACACCGCCTCGGCGCTGCCGGCCCAGCTGCTCCAGGTGCTGCCCATGCGGACGTCGTCGATCACTCGTCGGGTCACCGCTGGTACCTCCTAGGTTGCTGCGAGAAGTCTGACCCGGAGGGTGGGACACAGGATGTCCCAGCGGCCGGCCCGGCGGAATTTTCTTCGAGCAGGCGCCGCAGGCGCGCCGCCAGGCGCCGTGCGAGCCAGGCAGGCGCGAGGATGCGGAAGGGGGCAGGCTGGGCGAGCAGCGCCCCGAGCAGGGAGTCGGAGCTTTCGAAGGGGATCCGGCAGCGGCCGGCGTCGAGCCAGCGCGCGTGTTCAGCGAGCTGCGCAGGGAGGCTGCCGCGCGCGATCGCCAGCTCGGCGAGATAGGGCGCGCGAAATCCGGGCAGGTCGGCCGCCGGCCCCTCCGCAAAGCGCTTCTCGGTCAGCTCCACCTCGTCGATGAAGGCGAGATGCAGGGCCTCGACCGCGCGGCTGCGCTCCGAGTAGCCGATCACGTACGCGTCGACGCCGCCGCGCGCGAGCGCGAAGCGGTAGGGATGCAGCCGCACGATGCGGAAGGGTGTCGCGGGGCCGCGTCCCTTGATCACCGCGACGCGGCGCGATTCGATGGCGCGCTGCAGACGGATGCGGGTCTCCTCCGCGTTGGGGCGCAGCCCGGTGGGCACGGCGCTCCGCACCTGCTCGGGAGGTCGCGATCCGCCGGCGCGCACCAGGAAGCGCGCGAGCACCTGGCTGGCCTTCTCGAGCGCATCGGCGGAGCCCGTGGCCGCGGCGTCGAGCGTCTCGCGCTCCCGCTCGGAGAGATAGACGGCCGGCAGTGCGAAGCCGCCGTCCTCGTAGCGGTAGCCGTTCTTCTCGGCGCAGAACTCGAGCGGCGCCCCGAGCGAATCGCGCATGTACTCGATGTCGCGCGCCGCCTGGCGGCGAGAGATCTCGAACTGCTCCGCGATGCGGCTGGCGTTGGGATAGCGGTCGGCGCGGAGCTGGGAGTCGATCCAGAGAATGCGGTGCAGGTTGCTCATGGGGCGACCGTTCCGCGCACTCTGGCACAAGCCGGTGGCCCGGGTCACGCCGTTGCACGTTCGACGTCGATTGGAGTACAAGCTGCGTGCGCATGGCTCGAACACTCCAAGTCGCGTTCGGTGTCCTGCTCGGCGGGGTCGCAGCGCTTCTGGTTGCGCGCTCGGGCTGGCTGAGCCGCTCGGCGCCAGCCCCGGCCCCGGCCGCGGCGGCCGCCGCCGCGCCCACCCCGCTGCCCGCCGCCGCCTTCTGGACCAATCTTCCGATCGACCCCGCGAGCGGCGACAAGCACTCGGTGATCGCGCAGCTCGCGCAGAAGGCCGCAGCGGGCGTCGTCAACGTGCACACCTCGAAGACGGTCACGCGCGAGAGCGGCCCCACGTCGCCGTTCGAGATGTTCCCCGAGATCTTCGGCCAGCGCGGCCGCCGCCCGTCGCTGCGCCCGCCGCAGGAGTTCAAGGTCCCGAGCCTCGGCAGCGGCTGGGTGATCTCGCCCGACGGCTACATCGTGACCAACAACCACGTCGTCGAGGGCGTGGACGAGATCAAGGTGCGCTTCTCGGACGGGAAGATCCGCGACGCGAAGATCGTCGGCACCGATCCGAAGACGGACATCGCGCTGATCCGCGTCGACGGGGTGACCGACCTGCCCGCGCTGCCGCTGGGCGACTCCGACTGGATCCTGCCGGGCGACTTCGTGGTCGCGATCGGGAACCCGTTCGGCCTCGACCACACCGTCACGTTCGGGATCGTCTCGGCGAAGGGCCGCGAGCTCGGCCAGGGACCGTACGACGACTACCTGCAGATCGACGCCGCGATCAACCCGGGCAACTCGGGGGGGCCGCTGCTCGATCTGTCGGGCGCCGTGATCGGGATCAACACTGCGATCAACCCGCAGGCGAACACGATCGGCTTCGCGGTCCCGATCAACCTGGCCAAGGAGATCCTGCCCCAGCTCAAGGAGAAGGGCAGCGTCACGCGCGGCTGGCTCGGCGTGTCGATCCAGGAAATCACGCCCGAGCTCGCGAAGGCCTTCAAGCTCGACGTGAAGGAAGGCGCGCTCGTCGCGCAGGTCACTCCCGGCAGCCCGGCGGACAAGGCGGGCCTGCAGCGCGGCGACGTGATTTTGGGCGTCGACGGCAAGTCGATCCCCCGGCCGCGCGACCTCTCGCGCCTGATCGCGTCGATCGGGGTCGGCAAGACCGTGAAGCTCGACATCCTGCGCGAGGGCAAGTCGCTCTCGCTGCCGGTCGTGATCGAGAAGCTCGCGGGCACGCCCCAGGCGCAAGCGGGTCCGGGCGAAGCCCCCGGCGGCGCCGCCGCGCTCGGCCTCCAGCTCTCGAATCTGGACGACGAGCTGCGCCAGCAGTTCGGCCTGCGCGACGCGAAGGGCGTGGTCGTCGAGGACGTCGAGCCCGGCAGCCCCGCGGGCGACGCGGGGGTGCGCCCGGGCGATCTCCTGGTCGAGGTCGACCGCAAGCCCGTGGCCGACGCTGCCGAGGCGGAGAGCCGGCTGGCGGCGGCCGGCGAGTCCGTCCTGCTCCTGGTCCGGCGCGGCGACGGGACGATCTACCTGGTCCTGAACAAGAAGAGCTAGCGAGCGAGGGCCGGCCCCGAGCGAGCGCGCAAGCGCGGACCGCGCGCGCAGCGAGCTGCAGGCGAGCGAAGTCGATCGGTCAGGGCTCCCAGCGCTTGCGCTGGCGCGCCGCGGTCTCGCTCTCCGCGCCCTGGTCGGACGGCTCGTAGAACGTCGAGTCAGCGAGCTTGTCCGGGAGATACTGCTCGCGCACGAAGTGCCCCGGGAAGTCGTGCGGATACTGGTACCCCTTCGAGTAGCCGAGCTCGCGCAAGAGCTGCGTCGGCGCGTTGCGCAGCGCGAGCGGAACCGGCAGCGCGCCGTGCTCGCGCACCGCCTCGGCCGCGCGAGTGATCGCCTGCAGGCTCGAGTTGCTCTTCGGCGCGCAGGCCAGGTAGGTCGTCGCCTGCGACAGGATCAGCTGGCCTTCGGGCAGACCGACCCGGTCGAAGGCTTCGGCGGCGGCCGTCGCCACGACCAGGCCGAGCGGGTCCGCGTTGCCGACGTCCTCGGCCGCGAAGATCATGAGGCGCCGGAGGATGAAGCGCGGCTCCTCGCCGCCGCCGAGCATGCGCGCCAGCCAGTACACGGCGGCGTCGGGATCGCTGCCGCGCAGGCTCTTGATGAAGGCGGAGATCACGTCGTAGTGCGCCTCGCCGCCCTTGTCGTAGTCGGGCACGCGCGCCTCGAACGCAGCGGCGACGTCGTCGCGCTCGATCCGCTCGGCCGCCGCGCGGTCCGCCGCCGACTCGAGCAGGCCCAGCGCGCGGCGGGCGTCGCCCTGGGCGAGCCGCGCGATCAGCTCGAGCGCGTCGGGAGCGAGTGACTTCCCGCGCTCGCCCAGCCCGCGTTCCCGGTCCTCGAGCGCGCGGGTCACGATCCGCCCGAGCAGGCTCTCGTCGAGCGCCTTCAAGGTGAAGATCCGCGCCCGCGAGCGCAGCGCGGGGATCACCTCGAACGACGGGTTCTCGGTCGTCGCGCCGAGCAGCACCACCGTGCCGCGCTCGACGTGGGGCAGCAGCGCGTCCTGCTGCGCCTTGTTGAAGCGGTGGATCTCGTCGATGAAGAGCGCCGTGCGCACGCCGCGGCGCAGCTCTTCGTCGGCGCGCGCGATCTCCTCGCGCAGGTCCTTCACCCCCGAGAGGACGGCCGAGATCGCCGCGAAGCGGAGCTCGGCGCGCTCGGCCAGGAGCCGGGCCAGCGTGGTCTTGCCCGAGCCCGGCGGCCCCCAGAAGATGCAGGAGGGCAGCTTCCCCTTGGCGGCCAGCACCGGGCCGAGCGGCCCGCCCGGCCCGAGCAGGTGCTCCTGCCCCTCGAACTCCTCCAGCGAGCGCGGCCGCATCCGCTCGGCGAGCGGCGCGTCGCCCGAGGTCTTGCGTGTGGCCGCGCGTTCACGCGGGAAAAGCTCTCGCTCCACGCCGGCAAGTCTACGCCTTGCTGGCCCTGCGGGCGGGGTCTATCGTCGCCTCGCGCATGGCGGCATGGAAGCGAGTCGCGCTCACCGTGAAGGCCGGCCAGGCCGGCGCGGGCCCGCTCGTGGGTCGACTGGTGGCGCTGCTGCGCAAGCGCGGCGTGGATGTCGCGCTCGACGGCAACGCGGCGAGTCACCTCGGCGAGAGCGGCGGCAGGAGTCTCGAAGAGATCGTCGCCGTAGCAGACCTCCTGGTCGTGCTGGGTGGTGACGGCTCGGTGCTCGCGGCGGTGCGCGCGATCGGCGCGCGCCGCGTGGCGGTGCTCGGCGTGAACCTGGGCCACCTGGGCTTCCTCACCGACGTGAGCCCGGGCGATGCCGAGGCGGCGCTCGAGGCGACCCTGGGCGGAGACTACGCGCTCGAGGAGCGCTCGCGCTTCGAGGTCTCCCACACGCGCGACGGCCGCGAGCTCCTGCGCGAGCTCGTCCTGAACGATGCCGTGATCACCAAGGGCTCGGCGCTCGCCCGGCTGATCGAGCTCGAGGCGCTGGTCGACGAGCGGGTGATCGCGACCTATCGCTCGGACGGCCTGATCGTGGCGACCCCGACCGGCTCGACCGCGTACAACCTCTCGGCGGGCGGGCCGATCCTCGACACGGACGTGCGCGCGGCGATCCTGAACCCGATCTGCCCGCACACGCTGAGTCTGCGGCCGCTGGTCCTGCCCGACGACCGCGAGATCGTCGTTCGCCTGCGCTCGCCCGAGGACGCGACACTGACCTGTGACGGTCAGGTCGGCGCGCTCGTCCGCACCGGCGACAGCGTGCGGGTGGTGAAGGCGAGCGAGCCGGCCCGCTTCGTGTCGGCGCGCGCGCGCGACCACTTCGCGACCCTGCGCACCAAGCTCGGCTGGGGCTCGCGTTGATCGTTTCGCTCCGGGTCCGCAACCTGGTCACGATCGAGGCGCTGGAGCTCGAGCTCGAGCCGACGGGCCTGACGGTGATCACGGGCGAGACCGGTGCGGGGAAGTCGCTCCTGCTCGGCGCGATCGCGCTGCTCTCGGGCCAGCGGGTCGGGTCCGAGCTCGTGAGGACCGGCGCCGCCGAAGCCGAGGTCGAGGCGATCTTCCGCGCGCCCGAGGTGCTGGCGCGGGCGCGGGCGCTCGGCCTGCTCGGGGAGGACGACGACGAGCTGCTGGTCGCGCGGAGCGTCTCGCGCGCGGGCCGCGGGAAGGTCTCGCTGAACGGCCGGCTCGCCACGGCGGCGCTCCTGGCCGAGGTCGTGGGCGACGCGCTCGAGATCACGAGCCAGGGCGAGCACCAGCGCCTGCTGCGCGCCGACGCCCAGGCCGAGCTGCTCGACGCCTTCGCCGAGCTCGGGCCCGCGGCGGGCGAGGTGGCGGAGCTCCACGCGCGCTGGCGCGAGCTCGCGCTCGCGATCGCCGCGCGCCAGCGCGACCGCGAGGCCCTCGCGCGCCGCGAGGACCAGCTCCGCTTCGAGCTGGACCAGATCGACCGCGTCGCGCCGGTGCTGGGCGAGCTCGACGAACTCGAGCGCGAGCTGCGCCGGCTCGGCCACGCGGACCGGCTGGCGCAGGCCGCCGCGACGGCGCTCGAACGGGTCGACGGCGACGACGGCCTGCGCGAGCGGCTGGCCTCCGCGCGGGCCACACTGCGCGGTGTCATCGAGCTGGATCCCGAGCTGGCCGAGCCCGAACGCGCGCTCGAGCGCGCGCGGCTCGAGCTCGACGAAGCGGCGCTGCTGCTCGAGCGCTACGCGGCCGGGATCGAGGCCGACCCGCGCCGGCTCGCGCAGGTCGAGGATCGCCTCGGCGCGCTGCGCCGGCTGCAGACGCGCTACGGCGCGTCGATCGAGGACATCCTCGCGCACCGCGACGGCGCCGCAGCGGAGCTGGCGGGGCTGGCCGGCGGCGAGGCGCGCACCGCGGAGCTGGAAGCCGAGCTGGCGGCCGCCGCGGAAACGCTCGACCAGAAGAGCCGCGCGCTCTCGCGGGCGCGCAGCGAAGCCGCCGCCGCGCTCGAGCGCGCGGTCGCGGCGGAGCTCGGCGCGCTCGAGCTCGGGCGCGCGACCTTCACGGTCGTGCTCGAGCCGCTCGAGGCGAAGTCGGCCGAGGGGCTCGCGCCGCCTTCGGGCCCGTCGGGCCGCGAGCGCGCGTCGTTCTGGCTCGCGGCGAATCCCGGCGAGGCCGCGGGCCGGCTGCGCGACGCGGCGTCGGGCGGAGAACTTGCACGTCTGTTGCTGGCGCTGCGCAACGCGCTGCGCGACGCCGACCGCGGCCGGCTGCTCTTGTTCGACGAGATCGACGCGGGCTTGGGCGGCCAGACCGCGCGCCGCGTGGGCGAACGGCTCGCCTCACTCGCACGCAAGAACCAGGTGATCTGCATCACTCATCTGCCTCAGATCGCGGCGCTTGGTGACGTGCATCACACCGTCGTGAAAGACGTGCGCAAGAGTCGAACGGCGACGCGCATCTCTGCGCTCGTCGGCGACGCACGCGTCGATGAAATCGCGCGCATGAGCGGCGGGCAACTCACCGACGCCGCTCGCGCTCACGCGCGCGAGCTCCTCTCGCTACGCGGGGGCTCGCGCCGCCGCTCCGGGTGAGCCGCTCCCGTCAAGTTCCAGCACCCGACGCCGATGCCATTCAGTGGAAGGCGCGCACCCGATTGCGCGGAGAGCACGAGATGGCAGCGGAACCGCGACCGGTAGAGTCCACCGTCCCGCCTGCAGCGCAGCGCGCGACGGTGCGCATCGAGAGCGGCTTCTACGAAGGGCTCGAGTGGGAGCTGGATCGGCCCAGCACCGTGATCGGCCGCGGCCGCAACGCGGACCTGGTGCTGAACGAGGCGACCATCTCGCGCGCGCACGCGCTGTTCGGCTACGAGGGCGCGAAGGTGTTCGTGCAGGACCTGGGCAGCACGAACGGCACGCTCGTGAACGGCGTGCGCGAGCACCGCAAGCTGCTCGTGCCCGGAGACGAGCTTCGGATGGGGAAGCTCCTGCTGCGCATCCGCAACGAGGCGGGCGCGAAGGGAGGCGGCGCTCGTGCCTAACCCGACCGACCGCGGTCCCGAGGACACCCTCACGCTGATGATCGTGCCCGGCCAGTCCGGGTCGATCCGCCGCTTCCACGTGCCCAAGCTCTGGCTGCGCCGCGCGACACTCGGCGGTGTGGCGTTCGCGGTCGCGCTCCTGGCGCTCGGGATCGACTACATCCGCGTGCGCACCAACCTGTACGAGCTCGAGCGCCTGCGCGTCGAGACCCGCGAGCAGCGCGACCAGATCCAGACCTACGCGGAGCGGATGGAGGCGATCTCCACCAAGCTCGCGCGCATCGACGGCTTCGAGCGCAAGCTCCGCATCATCACCAACCTCGACCCCGCGGACCCGCTGCCGCTGCCCGGCATCGGCGGCACCGACGGGGAGATGCTCTCGGCCGACGACGTCTCCTGGATGTCGCGCGGCAAGCGCAACGAGGTCATGAAGGAAGGGCTGGAGACGCTGGCCGGCGCGATGGACGCCCAGGACGAGAGCCTGCAGGGCCTGATCCACCACCTCGAGGACCAGAGCGCGCGGCTCGTGCACACGCCCTCGATCACGCCGACCCACGGCTGGATCACGTCGCACTTCGGCTACCGGATGGATCCGTACACGGGCGCCCGCGCGTTCCACAAGGGCATCGACATCGCCGGCCGCATGGGCACGCCGGTCTTCGCCGCGGCCGACGGCGAGGTCATCTACTCGACCCAGAAGAGATCGCTGGGTTACGCGATCAAGCTCCGCCACGGCTACAACATGGAGACGGTCTACGGCCACCTCCAGCAGACGCTCGTGAGGCCCGGCGAGACCGTGAAGCGCGGCCAGCAGATCGGCCTGATGGGCTCGACCGGCCGCAGCACGGGCCCCCACACCCACTACGCCGTGCTGGTCAACGGCAAGGCCGTGGACCCGAGGAACTACATCCTCGACTGAATCGAGCCTGATTCTGGCTCGACCCTGGGTGCTCTCGTATACTCCGGCCCCCCGCCCGGGAGTACGCGATTCGCGCCTTTGGAACGAAGATCTTCGGCTCCGCCAACGAACGGCTCCTGAAGTCGCTTCGGCCCGCGGTGGCGCGGATCAACGAGCTCGAGGCGCGCTACGCGCCGCTCTCGCCGGATGAGCTCCGCGGCGCCTCGACCGACCTGCGCCAGCGCGTAGCCAACGGCGAGACGCTCGACGCGGTCCTGCCGGAGGCGTTCGCGCTGGTGCGCGAGGCGGCCAAGCGCACGCTGGGCCAGCGCCACTACGACGTGCAGCTGATCGGCGGCATGGTGCTGCACCAGGGCAAGATCGCCGAGATGAAGACCGGCGAGGGCAAGACGCTGGTCGCGACGCTGCCGTCGTTCCTGAACGCGCTCGCCGGCAAGGGCGTTCACGTCGTCACGGTCAACGACTACCTCGCCCGCCGCGACGCCGAGTGGATGGGCGCCATCCACCGCTACGCTCGGGCTGTCGATCGGCTGCATCGTGCACGGCCTGTCCGACGCCGAGCGGCGCGCCGCCTACGCCGCCGACATCACCTACGGCCAGAACAACGAGTTCGGCTTCGACTACCTGCGCGACAACATGAAGCCGGACCTTTCGACTGTTCACCCAGCGCGGGCACAACTACGCGATCGTCGACGAGGTCGACTCGATCCTGATCGACGAGGCGCGCACGCCGCTCATCATCTCCGGGCCCGGTCGACGACGACCCCGAGAAGTTCCGCCGTGTCGACCGGATCATCCCGCGGCTGATCGAGCGCGACGAGCACTACACGCGTCGACGAGAAGGCGCGCTCGGTGATGCTCACCGACGAGGGCATCGACGCGGTCGAGAAGCTGCTCGGCGTCGACAACCTGTACGCGCCGCACCACATGGAAGACGCTGCACGTCGTGCAGAACGCGCTGCGCGCGCACGTGCTCTACAAGCTCGACGTCGACTACGTCGTGAAGGACGGCCAGGTCGTCATCGTCGACGAGTTCACCGGCCGGCTGATGGAGGGCCGGCGCTGGAGCGACGGCCTGCACCAGGCGGTCGAGGCCAAGGAGGGCGTGCAGGTCCAGAACGAGAACCAGACCTACGCGACGATCACCTTCCAGAACTACTTCCGCATGTACCAGAAGCTCGTCGGGCATGACCGGCACCGCCGACACCGAGGCGCAGGAGTTCGCGCAGATCTACAAGCTCGACGTCGTGGTCGTCCCGACGCACCGGCCGATGATCCGCAAGGACCACGAGGACGTCGTCTACCGCACCAAGAACGAGAAGTGGAAGGCGGTGATCGACGAGCATCGAGGAGCTGCCACAAGCGCGGCCAGCCGGTGCTGGTCGGCACGATCGCGATCGAGACCAGCGAGATGCTCTCGGCGAAGCTCAAGAACCGCGGCATCCGCCACAACGTGCTGAACGCCAAGCAGCACGAGCGCGAGGCCGAGATCGTCGCGCAGGCGGGCCGCAAGGCGCGCGTCACGATCTCGACCAACATGGCCGGCCGCGGCACCGACATCGTGCTCGGCGGCAACCCCGAGATGATGCTGCGTTCGCGCGGGCTCGACCCCGAGGCGCCCGAGAACAAGGACGAGTTCGAGAAGGTGACGCAGGCCTGCGCGGGCGAGCGCGAGCAGGTGGTCGCGGCGGGCGGCCTGCACGTGCTCGGCACCGAGCGCCACGAGTCGCGCCGCATCGACAACCAGCTGCGCGGCCGCTCCGGCCGCCAGGGCGATCCGGGCTCGATCGCGCTTCTACCTGTCGCTCGAGGACGACCTGCTGCGCATCTTCGGCGCCGACCGCATCACGGGCCTGATGGAGCGGCTCGGCATGGAGGAGGGCGAGGCGATCGAGGCCCGCATGCTGACGGGCGCGATCGAGCGCGCGCAGAGCAAGGTCGAGGTGCGCAACTTCGACATCCGCAAGCACCTGCTCGAGTACGACGACGTGATGAACAAGCAGCGCAAGAGCATCTACCGCTGGCGCACGCAACATCCTCGGCAGCCAGGACATGCGCGAGCGAGTACCAGGACCTGGCGCACGAGCTCGCCGGCGAGATCGTCGCCGTCATGTTCCCGCCGAAGGGCGAGCCCGACGTCGAGTCGTACCTGCGCGAGGTGCAGGCGCAGTTCGCGATCGCGATCGACCCGGAGTCGCCCGAGCTCGCGGCGCGCATGCCCGACCGCGAGGTCGTGCTCGAGAAGCTGCTCGAGCGGGTCGACGCGAAGCTCGCCGAGAAGGTCGAGATGTTCGCGGACATCGCGCGCAAGTTCGCCGACTTCAACCCGCCGACCTTCGACCCGGTCGCGCGCGGCATCCTGCTCCAGACGCTCGACCAGCTCTGGAAGGACCACCTGCTGACGATGGACCACCTGAAGGAGGGCGTCGGCCTGCAGGGCTACGCGGGCAAGAACCCCAAGCAGGTGTACCAGACCGAGGGCTTCGCGCTGTTCAGCGAGATGTTCGGCCGAATCCGCGCGCGCGGGGTCGAGCAGCTGTTCCGCGTCATGATCGAGCTGCCGTCGGAGGAGCGGGTCGCCGAGATGCGCGCGGCGGAAGGAGGCGCGCCGCGCCGCGCAGCAGAAGCGCCTGCACGAGCAGCACGGCGGCTCGCCCGTCGGAGGCGCCGGTCGTGCAGCAGACCGTCACGCGCGAGGGCCCGAAGGTCGGGCGCAACGACCCGTGTCCGTGCGGCTCGGGCAAGAAGTACAAGAAGTGTCACGGGACCGGCGCGTGAGCCGGCGCCCTCGCTAGCGCGAGAGGCAGCCAGTGGCGATCGAGGTCCGCGGATTCCGCGCCGCCGGCGTCGCGTGTGGGATCAAGCCGAGCGGCAATCCCGATCTCGCGCTCGTCGTCTCCGACCGGCCCGCCGCGGCGGCCGCGGTGTTCACGAGCAACCGCTTTCCCGGCGCGCCGGTCGTGGTGTCGCGCGCGCACCTGCGCGGCGGCCGCGCGCGCGGGATCGTCGTGAACAGCGGCATCTCGAACGTGGCCAACGGCGCGCGCGGGCTGCGCGACGCGCGCGAGATGGCGGCGTTGCTCGCGGGCGAGATCGGCGCGCGCCCGCGAGAGATCCAGGTCGCCTCGACTGGTGTGATCGGCCAGCTCCTGCCGATGGAGCGGATCCGCGAGGGCATCCCGCGCGCCGTCCGCGCGCTCTCGCCGCGCGGCTTCGAGGCGGCGGCGCGCGCGATCCTCACCACCGACAAGGAGCCCAAGCTCGTGTTCCGGCGCGGGCGCGGCGGAGCACTCGCCGGCTTCGCGAAGGGCGCGGGCATGATCATGCCGCGGATGGCGACGATGCTCGCGTACCTCGTGACCGATCTCGCCGTCGAGCCGGCGCTGCTGCGCCGGGCGCTGCGCGGCGCGGTCGGCGCGACCTTCAACGCGCTCACGATCGACGGCGAGACCAGCACCAGCGACACCGTGCTCGTGCTCGCGAACGGCGCGGCGGGGAATGTCCCGATCGGCGTGGGCTCGCGCGCGCGCGCGGGAGTTCGAGCGCCTCCTCGCCGACGCGAGCTCCGAGCTCTGCGAGCGGCTCGCGCGCGACGGCGAGGGCGTGACCAAGCTGGCCACCGTCGACGTGCGCGGCGCGCGCAGCGACCGCGACGCCGACCGGGTGGCCCGCTCGGTGGCGAACTCGACGCTGGTCAAGACGGCGCTGTTCGGCGGCGACCCGAACTGGGGCAGGGTGGTGCAGGCGGTCGGCGCGGCCGGCGTGCCGCTCGCGCCGGCGAAGGTCGGCGTCCGGATCGCCGGCGTCGAGCTCCTCCGGGGCGGCGAGCCCACCGGCGGACCGACCGCGCGCAAGCGCGCCGGCCGCGCGATGAAGGCGAAGCAGGTCGAGATCGAGATCTCGATCGGTCGCGGCCCCGGGCGCGCGCGGATCCTGACGACGGACCTCTCGTACGAGTACGTCCGCGTCAACGCGGAGTACACCACTTGAGCTTCGCTCGGCTGCGCCTCGCTGCGCGCTCCGCTTGCGGGCTCCGCGCGAGGACGGCCTCGCGCTCCGCCGTCGCGTTGTTCGAGAGCGAGCTCGAGAAGAGCCGGGCCCGGACTCGGAGCCCTACGTGATCGCGACCCCGCAAGCGGAGCGAAGCGGAGCGCGCAGCGAGCCGAACGCGAGCGAAGTGCGGGTGGCCGGGCTTCGCCCGGCCGGATCCCGCTGAGGCTTGCCGTGATCGAGATCGTCCTGGTCCGCCACGCCCAGCCCGACTGGGAGCCGGGCGGCCGCGCGGTCGACCACCCGGCGCTGACCGCGCACGGGCGCGCCCAGGCCGAGGCGGTCGCCACCTCGCTCGCCGGCGAGCGCTTCGACGCCTGCTACACCAGCACCCTGCGCCGCGCGATCGAGACGGCCGAGCCGATCGGTGCCCGGCTCGGCGTCCGCTTCGAGCGGTGCTCGTGGCTCGACGAGCTGCGCCTGCCGGCGCTCGAAGGCCGGACGGCCCAGGAGGTCGAGCACTTCTTCGCGAGCGCCCGCGCCCGGGACCTCGAGAAGTGGTGGGACGGCATGGCCGGCGGCGAGAGCTTCCGGCACCTGGTGGAGCGGGTCTCGTCGGGCCTCGAGACCCTGCTCGAGGGCGAGCACGGCCTGCGCAGCCACGACAACTCCGGCTACCGGCTCTGGCACCCCCACGAGGGCGACCGGCGGCTCCTGATCGTGGCGCACGAGGGCACCAACGCCGTGATCCTCTCGCGGCTGCTCGACGTCGAGCCCGTGCCGTGGGAGCCGGTGCGCTTCTCGAGCTTCTGGGCGGCGATCTCGCGCGCCGTGACCCTGCCCGTGGCGAACGGCTGCGCCTTCTCGCTGCGCGCCTTCAACGACGTGGGGCACCTGGCCGCGCTGGGCCCGCCCCCGGGCGGCCGGCGGGGGTGAAATTCCTGGAAATCCGAGAACTTGTGGCTTGAGGCGCCGTCGCTTCTCTGCTATTAGAGCGAGCCAAGTCACACGCCTCGATCCGCTTCGGGTCGTCTCCGCGTAGGCCCTAGGGCCCCCGCTCGGACGCAGAGCGGCGGCATTGCGCCGAGAGGCGGCGGAAAAACCCGAGCTCGGAGAATCGTCTTACATGTCCATGCCCGCAGTCTCGATGCGAGAGCTGCTCGACGCCGGAGTCCACTTCGGCCACCAGACCCGCCGCTGGCACCCCGCCATGAAGCCGTTCATCTACGGCGAGCGCAACGGGGTCCACATCATCAACCTGCAGCACACGCTGCCGCGCTTCCGCGACGCGCTCGACTTCATTCGCGAGACCACCGCCCAGGGCGGCGCGGTCCTGTTCGTCGCGACCAAGCGGCAGGCCCAGGACATCGTCGCCGAGCAGGCGCGCGCCTGCGCCCAGCCGTTCGTGCACCGCCGCTGGCTCGGCGGGATGCTCACGAACTTCCGCACCATCCGGCGCGGGATCGAGCGCTACAAGGAATTGAACGAGCTCCTCGGCAACGAGGAGAACGCGTCGCAGCTCTCGAAGAAGGAGCGCTCGCGCCTGGTGCGCGAGCAGCTGAAGCTGCACAAGGCGTTCGAGGGCATCGTCGACATGGAGCGGCCGCCCGAGGCGCTGTTCGTGATCGACGTGCGGCGCGAGGCGATCGCGATCCTCGAGGCGCGCAGGCTCGGCATTCCCGGTCATCGCCGTCGTCGATTCGAACTGCGACCCGCACGGCATCGACCTGTCGATCCCGGGCAACGACGACGCGCTGCGCGCGATCCGGCTCTACTGCGAGAAGGTCGCCGAGGCGTGCCGCGAGGGGAAGGAGCTCTTCAACTCGCGCATCGTCGACGCCGGCCAGGCCGAGGTCGAGGGCTCCGAGGAGGCCGCGCCCAAGCACGGCAAGCGCGTGGTCGAGATCACGCAGCCCGCGCGCCGGCCGGCGCGCATGGAGCGCATGGCCGAGGAGCGCCGCCGCGAGGAGCTCGAGGAGGCCGCGGACTTCGCGCTCGGCCTCACCGACTCGCCGGTACCCAAGCCCGACGAGACACCGGCGGTGGCTCCGGGCGAGGAGCCGGCCGCCGCGCCCACGACCGAAGCCACTTCGTAGCGAACGCGACACGGGAGAGAGCTGAGTTGGCCGAGATCTCCGCAGGGAAGGTGAAGGAGCTCCGCGAGCAGACGGGCGCGGGCATGATGGACTGCAAGAAGGCGCTCGAGGAAGCGCGCGGCGACGCCGCGCGCGCGCTCGAGATCCTGCGCGAGCGCGGCATCGCCAAGGCCGGCAAGCGCGTCGGCCGCGCCGGCTCCGAGGGCCGGGTGATCGCGGCGGTCTCGCCGGACGAGCGCACCGGAGCTCTGGTCGAGCTCAACTGCGAGACCGACTTCGTCGCCAAGACCGACGACTTCAACCACCTGGGCAACGCGCTCGCCCGCGCCGCCTTCCAGCACGCGCCGCGCAGCACGGACGAGCTGCTCGACCTGTCGCTGAACGGCGAGAAGCTGCGCGACAAGCTCACCGCCGCGGTGGCGAAGCTCGGCGAGGACCTCGCGGTGCGCCGGATCGAGCGCCTCGAGGCGGGCGAGTCGGGCCGGATCGCCAGCTACGTCCACGCGGGCGGCAAGATCGGCACGCTCGTGGCCATCGAAGGCCCGAACCTGACCAAGCCCGAGGTGAAGGCGCTCGCGCACAACGTGTGCATGCACATCGCGGCGACCAGCCCGGCGAGCCTGTCGCGTGACGACCTGCCGAAGGCGCTGGTGGACGAGGAGCGGCGCATCCTGACCGTGCAGGCCGCCAGCGAGGGAAAGCCGCCGCAGATCGTCGAGAAGATGATCGAGGGCCGGCTGCAGAAGTTCTTCAAAGAAGTGGTCCTGCTCGAACAGGGACTCGTCATGGATCCCGACAAGACGGTCGGGAAGGCTGCGCAAGAAGCGGGCGCGAAGGTCGTCGGCTTCCGGCGCTTCCAGCTGGGGGAAGCCGCGGCGGAATGAAGCCCGTCTACAAGCGCGTGCTGCTCAAGATCTCGGGCCAGAGCCTCGCCGGCGCGCAGGGCTTCGGCATCGATTCGAAGACGATCCAGGCGACGGCGCGCGAGATCTCCGAGCTGGCCAAGACCGGTCTCGAGCTCGGCGTGGTCTGCGGCGGCGGCAACATCATCCGCGGGATCACCGCGTCGGCTCAGGGCATCAACCGCACCGCGGCCGACTACATGGGCATGCTGGGCGGCGTGATCAACGCGCTGGCGCTCCAGGACGCGCTCGAGAAGTGCGGCGCCGAGACGCGGCTGCTCTCCGCGATCGAGATCAAGCAGGTCGCCGAGCCGCACATCCGCCGCCGCGCGATCCGCCACCTGGAGAAGGGCCGGATCGTGATCTTCGCGGCCGGCACCGGAAACCCCTTCTTCACCACGGACACGGGCGCGGCGTTGCGCGCGATGGAGATCGGCGCCGAGGTGCTGCTGAAGGGCACGCGCGTCGACGGCGTCTACGACTCCGATCCGGAGAAGTTCCCCGACGCGCACCTCTTCGACCGAGTCACTTACCGCGAGTTCCTGCACCAGAACCTGAGCGTGATGGACGCGACCGCAATCTCGCTGTGTCAGGACAACAAGCTGCCGATCGTCGTGTTCAACATGAGCGTCCCCGGCAACATGCTGAAGGTCGTTTGCGGGGAGGCGATCGGCACGCTGGTCTGCGCCTGACCGCGGAGGATGAACATGCCCGACGACAACGCGGAGATGGTCCTTTCCGACGCGAAGGAGAACATGCAGAAGAGCCTGTCCGGGCTCACGCATGATCTCGGAAAGATCCGCACGGGCCGCGCGAACCCGGCGCTGCTCGAGGGCCTCATGGTCGACTACTACGGCACGCCGACGCCGATCAAGAAGCTCGCGCAGTTGAACGCCCCCGAGGCGCGCCTCATCACGATCCAGCCCTTCGACCGCAGCGCCATCTCCGAGATCGAGAAGGCGATTCACAAGGCGAACCTCGGCTTCTCGCCCGTCTCGGACGGCAAGATCGTGCGCGTGCCGATCCCGGAACTCACCGAGGAGCGCCGCAAGGTGCTCGTGAAGCAGGTCAAGCAGCTCGGCGAGGACCACAAGGTCGGCGTGCGCAACGCGCGCCGCGACGCGGTGGCGCTGGCCAAGGAGATGCAGAAGGACGGCGACCTGGCCGAGGACGACGCCCGCCACCTGACCGACAAGATCCAGAAGCTGACCGACGACTTCATCGCTGCGATCGACAAGGCGATGGAGGCGAAGGAAGGCGAGCTGATGAAGGTCTGAGGCCGGCCGTGAAGCTCGACCCGCACAAGATCCCGCGCCACGTCGCGATCATCCCCGACGGCAACGGCCGCTGGGCCGAGAGCCGTGGGCTGCCGCGCGTCGCCGGGTATCGCAACGGCGCCGAGGTGGTGCGCGAGATCGTGCGCGGCGCACACGAGCTCGGGATCAAGTGGCTGACCTTCTACGCGTTCTCGACGGAGAACTGGAAGCGCCCGACCGAGGAGATCGACGCCATCATGGCGTACCTCCAGGAGTACATCGTGCGCGACGCCGACGAGCTGGCGCGCAACGGCATCCGCGTCGACGCCATCGGCCGGCTCCGGAACCTGTCGCCGAGAATCCAGGCGCAGCTCGCGGACCTGATCTCGCGCACCGAGAGCAACGACGAGATGCGGCTCACCTTCGCGCTCTCCTACGGCGGGCGCGCGGAGATCGTCGATGCAGTGCGCTCGATCGCGCGCGCCGTCGAGGCGGGCGCGCTCGAACCCGAGGCGATCGACGAGAAGTGCATCCAGGCGAACCTCTACTGCAAGGACATGCACGATCCGGATCTCCTGATCCGCACCGGCGGCGAGCACCGGATCTCGAACTTCCTGCTCTGGCAGCTCGCCTACACCGAGTTCTTCACGAGCGACGCGCTCTGGCCCGACTTCAACAAGTCCAAGCTCGTGGACGCGCTGTGCGCCTACCAGCAGCGCGAGCGCCGCTTCGGCCGCACACCGGTGCAGGCGCGGGAAACGGAGTCGTGAAGCGGCTCTGCGTGCTCGGCTCGACGGGCTCGATCGGCACCCAGACCCTCGACGTCGCGGCGCGCTTCCCGGACGAGCTGCGGGTCGCGGCGCTCGCGGCAGGGCGCTCCGTCGATCTGCTCGTGCAACAGTGCAAGCAGTTCCGCCCCGAGCTCGTCTCGGTCGCGCGCGCCGAGGACGCGGCCGCCGTGCGCGACGCGGTCGGCGATCCGAAGCTGCGCGTCGTGTGCGGCCGCGAAGGCCTGCTGGAGGCCGCGACTCACGACGCCGACCTCCTGATCGGGGCGCTGGTCGGCAGCGTCGGACTCGAGCCGGTGGTCGCGGCGCTGCGGCTCGGACGCGACGTGGCGCTGGCGAACAAGGAGGTGCTCGTCACCGGCGGGCCCCTCGTGCTCGAGGAGGCGCGCCGCTCCGGGGCCCGGCTCCTGCCGCTCGACTCCGAGCACGTCGCGATCGCGCAATGTCTCGCCGGTCACGGGCTCGCGGGGGTGCGGAAGATCTGGCTCACCGCCTCGGGCGGCCCGTTCCGGAAGGCCAGCGCCGAGGCGCTGGCCGCGGCCACGCCCGAGCAGGCTCTCGCGCACCCGAACTGGGACATGGGCGCGAAGATCACGATCGACTCGGCCACGCTCATGAACAAGGGCTTCGAGGTGATCGAGGCGCGCTGGCTCTTCGACCTGCCGGTCGAGCGCATCGGCGTGCTCGTCCACCCGGAGAGCATCATCCACTCGCTGGTCGAGTTCGTCGACGGAAACTGGCTCGCGCAGCTCGGAATTCCCGATATGCGCATCCCGATCGCCTACACTCTGGGGATGCCGGACCGCTTCCCCCTGCCGGACCTGGCGCCGCTCGACCTCGTCGCGCTCGGGGCGCTGCACTTCGAGCCGCCCGACCCCAAGCGCTTCCCGGCGCTGCGCATCGCCTTCGAGGCGCTGGCCGCGGGCGGCACCGCGCCGGCGGTCCTGAACGCCGCCAACGAGGTCGCCGTGGCCGCCTTCCTCGCGCGCGAGATCCCGTTCACGGCGATCGCCGAAACGGCCGAAGAAGTCCTCGAGGAGCTTCCGGTGCTGCCGGGCCTGTCGCTCGCCGAGATCCGCGACGTCGACGAGCGCGCGCGTGCCCGGGCCCGGAGCCGGATCGAGGAGCGACTGCATTGAACCTGCCCGCGACCATCGTCGACTACTTCCTGCCGTTCGTGCTCCTGCTCGGCGTGCTGATCGTCATCCACGAGCTCGGCCACTTCGCGGTCGCCAAGTGGCTGGGCGTGAAGGTCGAGAAGTTCTCGATCGGCTTCGGCCCGTCGCTGTTCTCGCGGAAGATCGGCGAGACCGAGTACGTGCTCGCAGCGCTGCCGCTGGGCGGGTTCGTGAAGATGCTGGGCGAGCTGCCCGGCGAGGAGCTCCGCCCCGAGGAGGCCGCTCGCGCGTTCAACGTCCGGCCGGTCTGGCAGCGCATCGCGATCGCGCTCGCGGGTCCGGCCATGAACATGATCCTGCCCGTGTTCCTGATTGCGGCGATCCTGATGAGCGGCGTTCCGACGCCGACTTCGAAGGTCGGCTCGGTCGTCGCGGGCTCGCCGGCGGAACGCGCGGGGGTTCAGCCGGGCGATCGGGTCGTCGCCGTGGCCGGCGCGCCGATCACCTGGTGGGAAGACCTCGCCGAGAAGCTCGTCGCGTCCGGTCCCGCGCAGCTGGTGCTGTCGGTCGAGCGCGAGGGCGGCGAGAAGGCCGAGCTGCCGCTCGAGCGAGAGAAGGCCGAGAACGGCGACTGGAAGGATCCGGGTCTGTCCTGGCACGTGCCGCAGGCGCTGTTCGGCGTCGGCGCCGGCACACCGGCGGCGCAGGCGGGCATGAAGACCGGCGACCGCGTGACCGCCGTGAACGGCGCGCCCGTCGCGAATGCGTTCGCGCTGCAGCGCGCGCTGGCCGCCGCCCGGCCGCCCTTCGAGCTCACGCTCGCGCGCCCGCTCGACGGCGACAGCGAGACCGTTCGCGTGACCGTGCGCGAGCTCGCCGCGCCCTCCCTCGCGGCGCTCGGGCTCACGCCGATCGGTGTAGCCATCAACGCCGTCGACCCGAGCAGCCCGGCCAAGTCCGCGGGCCTGCGCGGGAAGGACGTGGTGCTGCAGGTCGGCCCCGCGCTCGCGACCAGCCCCGACGCCGTGCGCGAGGCGATCTGGGCGAGCGGCGGCAAGCCGATCGACGTCGAGATCCTGCGCGGCGACGCCGCCCTCGTGCTCTCGGTCGTTCCCACCGAGCGCCCGATCAAGACCGCGACGGGCACCGAGACCCACTACGGGATCGGCATCACCCTGGGCGTCACCGACGAGGGCGCGGAGTACCGCGACGACGTCGAGCCCAACCCGTTCGCCGCGCTCGCGCGCGGCGTGTCCCGCACCCGCGACATCTTCGTGATGATCGTCGGCGGGATCGCCCAGCTCGTCTCCGGACACGTCGGCATGGGCAGCCTGTCGGGTCCGATCGGCATCGGCGAGATCGCGGCCGACGCCTACCAGGAGTCGTGGACCCGCTTCGTCTGGCTGATGTCCGTGATCAGCGTGAACCTCGCGATCCTGAACCTGCTGCCGATCCCGATCCTCGACGGCGGCCAGATCGTGCTCGCGGCGGCCGAGGGGATCAAAGGCAGCCCGCTGCCCGCGCGCGCGCGCGACATCGCGCAGACGGTGGGCCTCTCGCTGATCCTGCTCCTGATGGGCGTCGCGTTCTGGAACGACATCGCGCGCCACTGGTCGGGCGTCGTCTCGTTCCTGACCGACCTGGGCTGAGGCGCGAGCGTGCTCCTCGCGCTCGAGACCTCCGCCGAGCGCGGAGGGGTGGCGCTGCTCGCGGGCGACGCGCTGCTCGGCGAGGAGGACGTCGCCGAAGGCGAGCGCCACGCGGCGAGCCTGCTCGTGTGCCTGGACCGTTTGCTCGCGCGGGTGGGACGCCGGCACGCCGAGATCGAGCGGATCGCGCTCGCGATCGGGCCGGGCTCGTTCACCGGCCTGCGCATCGGCCTGGCGACCGCGCTCGGGCTCGCGTTCGGCACCGACCGGCAGCTCGTGCCCGTCCCCACGCTGGCGGCGCTCGCGCTGCAAGCCGAGGGCGCGGGACGGGTCGCGCCGCTCCTGGATGCCCGACGCGGCGAAGTGTATGCCGGCCTCTACGACGTCGGCGGCGCCGAGCCGCGCGAGGTCCTGGCCGACCGCTGCTGCGCGCTCCCCGATTGGCTCGCGAGTTTGCCTCGCTCCGACGCGCCGCTCGCCCTCCTGGGCAGCGGCGTGGGCCCGCACCGCAGCGAGCTCGAGGCCGCGCTCGGCGCCCGTGCGCGCTTCCTGCCGGAAGCTGCCGGCGTGTTGCGCGCGCGCACGGTCGGCCGGCTCGGGCTGCGCCTCGCCGCGAACGGCATGTCCTGCGCGCCGGAAGCGGTCGAGCTGCGCTATCTGCGGCGCGCGGAGGCCGAGGCGAAGCGCTTGGCTTTACACCCGAATCCCGAACCCATACCCTGGAGCACACCCCGATAAGGCCGCGGAATCGCTATTTTTATCGGCCTTTGCGGAGCCCCCAGTAGGAGAGCCCATGCGCGTGTACTACGACAAGGACGCCGACCTGGCCCGGCTCGAGGGCAAGACCGTGGCCGTGCTCGGCTACGGCAGCCAGGGCCACGCGCACTCGCAGAACCTGCGCGACAGCGGCGTCGACGTCGTCGTGGGCCTGCGCCCGGGCTCGCCCACGGTGAAGAAGGCCAAGGACGCGGGCCTGCGCGTGCAGTCCGTCCCGGACGCCGTCGCGAGCGCGGCGGTCGTCATGATGACCCTGCCCGACGAGACCATGGCCACGGTGTTCGAGAGCGAG
This sequence comes from uncultured delta proteobacterium, assembly GCA_963707945.1. Lineage (GTDB taxonomy): Bacteria > Myxococcota_A > UBA9160 > SZUA-336 > SZUA-336 > VGRW01. The sequence goes on along the minus strand of CAVPRM010000002.1, from coordinate 785,119 downwards.
ATCCGCCCGAACCTGAAGGCCGGCAGCTACCTCGCGCTGGCCCACGGCTTCAACTTCCACTTCGGCTGCATCGTCCCGCCCGAGGGCGTGAACACCTTCATGGTCGCGCCCAAGGGTCCCGGTCACCTGGTGCGCGACGCCTACACCAAGGGCGGTGGCGTGCCGTGCCTGGTCGCGGTCGACCGCGACCCCGCGGGCAACACGCTCGAGATCGGGCTGGCCTACGCCAAGGGCATCGGCGGCGGCCGCGCCGGGATCATCGAGACCTCGATCCGCGAGGAGACCGAGACGGACCTGTTCGGCGAGCAGGCGGTGCTTTGCGGCGGTCTCACCGCGCTCATGCAGGCCGGCTTCGAGACCCTGATCGAGGCGGGCTACGCGCCCGAGATGGCCTACTTCGAGTGCATCCACGAGGTGAAGCTGATCGTCGACCTGATCTACGAGGGCGGCATCGCCAACATGCGCTACTCGGTCTCGAACACGGCGCGCTACGGCGATCTGACCCGCGGGCCGCGGATCGTCACGGCCGAGACCAAGGCCGAGATGAAGAGGATCCTGGCCGAGATCCAGTCGGGCCGCTTCGCGAGCGAGTGGCTGCAGGAGGCGCGCGTCGGCAAGCCCGTGTTCACGGCGCTGGGCAAGCTCGGCGAAGAGCACCCGGTCGAGAAGATCGGCAAGGAGCTGCGCGCGATGATGCCCTGGCTGCGCGAGCACCGGCTCGTCGACCGGAGCAAGAACTGATGATGGCCGCGGGTCGCGAGCGCTTCCGCGAGCGCCGGCGGCGCCGCCGCGGCGGCCGCCGCGAGCGACGCCGAGCGGTGTACCTGCTGCCGAACCTGGTCACCTCGACCGGGCTCATGCTCGGCTTCTGGTCGATCACGCTGTCGATTCGCGGCGAGTTCGAGAAGGCGGCGCTCGCGATCGTCCTGGCCATGATCTGCGACATGCTCGACGGGCGCATCGCGCGCGCCACGCACTCGTCGAGCCGCTTCGGGGTCGAGTTCGACTCGCTCTCCGACCTGACCGCGTTCGGGCTCGCGCCCGCGCTGCTCATGTACAACTGGACCTTGCTCCCGCTGGGCCCGCGCGGCTGGCTCGTCGCGGGTATGTTCGCGCTGTGCGCGGCGCTGCGGCTGGCGCGCTTCAACGCGCGTGCGAGCGACGTGGTCGCAGAAGCACTTCCAGGGCATCGCCACCACGTTCGCCGGCGGCATGGTCGCGGCGACGGTCTGGTTCGTGGAGTGGCTCGGCTACTCGCCGCCGTTCGAGCGCCCGCTCTCGATGACGATCACGAGCTTCTTCGCGCTGCTGGCGCTGCTCATGGTCAGCACGATCCCGTACCCGAGCATCAAGGCGTTCAAGATCGAGGGGCGCAGCGCGTACCCGATGCTGGTCCTGATCCTCCTGACGCTCGTGGTCGTGCTCTTGAACCACGAGCCGATGCTGTTCGGCGCCGGCGTCGCGTACCTGATCTCCGGGCCGGTGCTGTGGTGGATGGAACGAAGGAGCCCGAAGGCGGTCGAGCCGCACGTGCCGGCCGAGGGCGAACAGGAGTCCGTGGGCGATGTCCGCTGAGCGCGTCCTGATCTTCGACACGACCTTGCGCGACGGCGAGCAGTCGCCGGGCTGCAGCATGAACCTGGAGGAGAAGCTGGTGATCGCACACCAGCTCGAGAAGCTCGGCGTAGACGTGATCGAGGCCGGCTTCCCGATCGCCTCCGAGGGCGACTTCGAGGCCGTGAAGGCCGTGGCCGCCGCCGTGCGCAAGCCGATCATCTGCGGGCTGGCGCGCACAAACGACGACGACGTCGACCGCGCCTGGGAGGCATTGCGCTCTGCCGCGCGCCCGCGCATCCACGTGTTCATCGCGACCAGCGAGATCCACATGCGCGACAAGCTGCGCATGTCCAAGGAGAAGGTGCTCGACGAGGCGGTGCGCGCCGTGACTCGCGCGCGCGGCTACTGCGAGGACGTCGAGTTCTCCTGCGAGGACGCCACGCGCAGCGACTGGGAGTTCCTGGTCGAGATCTGCGGCCGCGCGATCGCGGCCGGCGCGCGCACTCTGAACATCCCCGACACGGTCGGCTACACGACGCCGTTCGAGTACTCCGAGCTCATCACCTACCTGCGCCAGCGCGTGCCGCAGTCGTACCTGGCGCGCTTCTCGGTCCACTGCCACGACGACCTGGGGCTCTCCGTGGCCAACTCGTTGGCCGCGATCCGCGCCGGCGCCCGCCAGGTCGAGTGCACGATCAACGGGATCGGCGAGCGCGCGGGCAACACCGCCATGGAAGAAGTCGTGATGGCGCTGCGCACGCGCCAGGAGTTCTTCGGCGGCTGCGACACCGGCATCGTGGGCAGGGAGATCTACCCGTCGAGCCGGCTGCTCTCGACGGTGATCAGCGTGCCGCTGCCGCCGAACAAGGCGGTGGTCGGCGACAACGCGTTCGCGCACGAGGCCGGCATCCACCAGCACGGCATGCTCGCGAACAAGCTGACCTACGAGATCATGACGCCGGAGTCCGTGGGCCGCGCCTCGAGCGAGCTGGTGCTCGGCAAGCACTCCGGCCGGCACGCGTTCGGCGAGCGGCTGCGCGAGCTCGGCTTCGACCCCGAGCGGATCGACTTCAACCACGCCTTCAAGCGCTTCAAGGACCTCGCCGACGCCAAGAAGACCGTCTACAACGAGGACATCGAGGCGCTCGTCACCGACCAGCTGCTGCGCGTCGAGGAGATGTACAAGCTCGAGAACATGCACGTGGTCTCGGGCACGTTCGCGACGCCGACCGCGACCGTCGAGATGGAAGTGAAGGGCGACAAGCGCAAGATCGCCGCGATGGGCACCGGCCCGGTGGACGCGATCTTCTCGGCGATCGAGCAGCTCGCCGGCTCGAAGGCGAAGCTCCTCAAGTACCTGGTCTCGGCCGTGACCAGCGGCATCGACGCGCAGGGCGAGGTGTCCGTCACGCTCGAGCAGGACGGCCTGCGCGTGATCGGCCAGGCCGCCGACACCGACGTGCTGGTCGCGTCCGCCAAGGCCTACATCCACGCGCTCAACAAGCTCGAGCAGCGGCGCAAGATCGGCGTCGCATCGTCGCTGCGCGGCGTGTAAAGACCGGAAAGAGGAACCCCCCATGCCGCGCGTGTTGGTGCTCCCGGGCGACGGGATCGGGCCGGAGGTGACCGCGGAGGCGGCGGCCGTGCTGCGCCAGGTCGCCCCCGACGTGCAGCTCGAGGAGCGCCTGATCGGCGGCTGTGCGATCGACGCCGAGGGCGCGCCGCTCTCCGACGCGACCGTCGCACGCGCCAAGGAGTGCGGCCTGGTCCTGCTCGGCGCGGTGGGCGGGCCGAAGTGGGATCCGCTCGCGCCGGACAAGCGACCCGAGCGCGGCCTCCTGCGCATCCGCAAAGAGCTCGGGCTCTACGCAAATCTGCGTCCCGCGACCGTCTTCAAGGCGCTCGCCGACGCCAGCCCGCTGCGCCGCGAGTGCGTCGAGGGCGTGGATCTCGTGGTCGTGCGCGAGCTCACCGGCGGCATCTACTACGGCGAGCCGCGCGGGCGCGACGACAAGAACGGCGTGCGCCGCGCGCGCAACACCGAGGTCTACGACGAGCACGAGGTCGCGCGCATCGCGCGGGTCGCGTTCCGCCTGGCGCAGAACCGCAAGCGCCTGGTCACGAACATCCACAAGGCCAACGTGCTCGAGGTGTGCGCGTTCTGGAACGAGATCGTGGCGGAGGTCGCGCCCGAGTTCCCGGACGTCGTGCTCGAACACCAGCTCGTGGACTCCGCCGCGATGGTGCTGCTGCGCGACGCGCCGAAGTTCGACGTGCTGCTGTGCCCGAACATGTTCGGCGACATCCTCTCCGACGAGGCCGCCATGATCACCGGGTCGCTGGGGATGCTGCCGTCGGCCAGCCTGGGCGACGCCGGCCGCGGCCTGTTCGAGCCGATCCACGGCAGCGCGCCGGACATCGCGGGTCAGGACAAGGCGAACCCGCTCGCGGCAATCCTGTCCGTCGCGATGCTGCTCGAGAGCGGGCTCTCGCGGCCCAAGGAGGCGGCGCGCGTGCGCCGCGCGGTCGAGGTCGTGATCGACGCGGGCTGCCGGACCGGCGACCTCGGGCGCGGTCCCGGCCTCGAGATCCTGGGCACCCGCGCCATGGGCGCGCGCGTGCGCGAGGCGCTGGGCTGATGGCGACCGCGACGAATCCGCGCGTGGCGCTCGTCGGTGCGACCGGCGCCGTCGGCGCCGAGATCCTGCAGGTGCTGGACGAGCGGCGCTTCCCGCTGCGCGAGCTGCTCGTCTATTCCTCTGCGGGCTCGGAGGGCGAGGAGCTCGAGTTTCGCGGCAACGCGCTGAAGCTGCGCCGCGTGCGGGCGGAGGAGCTGGCCGCGTGCGACCTCGTGCTGTGCGCGGCGCGCGACGCGCTGCCCGACCTGCTGCCCGCGCTGCGCGCCGGCCGCGCGCGGGTGATCGACGTCAGCGGCACGCTGGAGGCCGACCCGGCGGTCCCGCTGTTCCTGCCCGGTGTCACCGCACCGTTCGCGGGTGAGCCGCCGCGCTTCGTGGCGGTCCCGCGCGGCGTCGCCGCGGGGCTCGCGATCGCCCTCGCGCCGTTCGCGCGCTCGGGCCTGCTGCGGCGCGCGACCGCGGTGACGCTCGAGTCGGCATCGGGCGCGGGCATCGCCGGGGTAGGCGAGCTCACCGACCACACCGTGCAGGTGCTGAACCGGATGAGCGGCGAGCGCTCGGAGTCGCAGGTGTTCGCGCAGTCGCTCGCGTTCGACAGCCTGCCGCAGATCGGCCCGGTCGATCCGAGCGGCGAGACCAGCGACGAGCTCGCGCTCGCGCGCGTGCTGCGCCGGCTCCTGCCGAACCCGGAGCTCGCGCTGGAGCTCACCCGGGTGCGGGTGCCCACCCTGGGCGGGAGCCTGGCCGCGGTGCACGCCGAGCTGGCCAAGCCGCTCGAGGCGTCGGCCGTGCGTGAGCTCCTCGCCGCGCAGCCCGGCATCGCGATCCTGCCGGACGACGAGCTCCCGACCCCGCGGGCGGCGCTCGGCCACGACGACGTCGCGATCGGCCGACTGCGCCCGGCGGGCGCGCGGATCGCCTTCGTGCTCGCGCTGAACGACCTGCGCCTGGGCGCCGCGCTCGGCGTGGTCGCCGCGGCGGAAGCGCTGTTCCGCTAGCGAAGTGGCCAGCGCGGGTCCCGAGCGACTCTTCGCCGCGCTGATCCTGGCGACCGGCCTCGGCGTCGCGGGCTGGCTCGTCGGCAGCGGCTTCGCCGCAGGCCGCGCCGCGGACCGCTGGGTGACCGTGAAGGGAACGTCCGAGCGCGAGGTCAGCGCGGATCTCGCGCTCTGGCCGCTGCGCCTCACCGCGTCGAACAACGATCTGGCCAAGGCGCACGCGCAGCTCGAGTCGAGCCTCGCCAAGGTGCGCGAGTTCCTGGCCGGCGAAGGTCTCGACCTGTCCGAGAGCCAGGTGCAGAGCTTCTCGGTGAACGACGCGAACCAGCGCGAGTACGGCGGCGGCAACGGGCAGCGCGACCGCTTCATCATCCAGGAGACCCTGGTCGTGCGCTCGCGCTCGCCCGAGAAGATCCAGGCGGTGAGCGCGAAGATCAGCGAGCTGGTCGGCGCCGGCGTCGTGTTCTCATCGGGCAGCGAGTACGGCTCGGGGGGACCGATCTTCATCTTCACGGGGCTCTCCGAGCTGAAGCCCGCCATGATCGCCGAGGCGACGGGTCGCGCGCGCGAGGCGGCGGCGCAGTTCGCGAAGGACTCCGGCAGCGCGCTGGGCGGGATCCGCCGCGCGAACCAGGGTCTGTTCGAGATCCTGCCGCGCGACCCGACGCCGGGAGCGAACGAGGCCAGCCAGCTGCGCAAGACCGTGCGTGTGGTGACCACCGTCGACTATCTACTAGACTGACTCGCATGGCCGAGGCGTTCGAGCTGTACGAGGCGTTGCTCTGGGAGCCGGGCAAGGGCTACTTCCTGCTCGAGCGCCACCTCGCGCGGCTCGCCGGCTCCGCGGCGCACTTCGGTTTCCGGCTCGATCAGACCTACGTGCGCGCGGAGCTCGCGGAGTTCGGCGCGGGTCTCGCCGTGCCGCGCAAGGTCCGGCTCGAGCTCTCCGAGGACGGAGGGCTCTTTCTGGAGGACGTCGACGTGAAGCCGAGCGCGCCGATCCGCGCCGCCCTCGCGGCCGAGCCGGTCGACTCCGCCGACGAGTTCCTGCGCCACAAGACGTCGCGGCGCGGCGTCTACGAGCGCGCGCTCGCCGCGCGGCCGCTCGCGCAGGACGTCCTCTTGTGGAACGAGCGCGGGGAGCTGACGGACACCTGCGCGGGGAACGTCGTGCTCGAGCTCGACGGGCGGAAGCTCACGCCCCACGCCGAGTGCGGGCTCCTGCCCGGCACCTTCCGCGCGGAGCTGCTCGCGCGCGGCGAGATCGCGGAAGAGGTCCTCCCCGTGAAGGCGCTCGAGCGCGCCAGCCGCGTGTTCTTCGTGAACTCCGTGCGGCGCTGGTGCGATCTCGTCCTCGCGCCGGCCTGATTTGCTTCGCGGCGGCGCCGGTCTAGTCTGGCTCCGATGAAGCCGGCCCCCGGACGCCCCGCGCCCAAGGAGCGCGACAAAGCCAAGGAGCGCGAGGCGGCCAAGACCGCGTTCTCGCGCCGCACCTGGCTGATGTTCCTGGCGATCCTGCTCGCCAACTTCGTGGTGATGCGCTTCCTCGTGCCCGATCCCAACGCGCCTATCGCGGTTCCCTACACCGCGTTCAAGGAGCAGGTGGCCAAGGGCAACGTCGAGGCGATCTACAGCAAGGGCGAGAGCATCGACGGCCGCTTCGCGCAGCCGGTCACGTGGCCGCCGGCGGACGCCAAGCCCAAGGCGCCCGACGCGAAGCCGATACCGCCGCGAACCGGGACGACCTTCACTACGACGCTCCCCGCGTTCGTCGATCCCGGGCTCGAGGCGTTCCTGATCGATCACGGGGTCGAGATCAGTGCGGTCCCGATCCGGGACGAGAGCCCGTGGAGCACGCTGCTCTACGGCTTCGGCCCTGCGCTTCTGATCATCGGCTTCTACGTCTGGATGTACCGGCGCGCGAGTCAGGGAGGGGGCGTGGGCGGCGCGCTCATGGGCCTCGGCAGCAGCAAGGCGCACCGCTACGACAAGGACCAGGACACGCGCGTGACCTTCGAGGACGTCGCGGGCATCGACGAAGCCGAGAACGAGCTGATCGAAATCGTGGAGTTCCTGCGCGCGCCCGAGCGCTACACGCGGCTGGGCGGCACCGCGCCGAAGGGCGTGCTGCTGGTCGGCGCGCCCGGCACCGGCAAGACCCTGCTTGCGCGCGCGGTCGCCGGGGAGGCGGGTGTGCCGTTCTTCTCGATGAGCGGCTCCGAGTTCGTCGAGATGATCGTCGGCGTCGGTGCGGCCCGCGTGCGCGACCTGTTCCGGCAGGCGCGCGAGAATGCGCCCGCGATCATCTTCATCGACGAGCTCGATTCGATCGGCCGCGCGCGGGGAGCGGTCGCGCTCGGCGGCGTGGCGGAGCAGGAGCAGACGCTGAACCAGATCCTGACCGAGATGGACGGCTTCTCGAGCCGCCAAGGGATCATCGTGCTGGCGGCGACCAACCAGCCCGACATCCTCGACCGCGCGCTGCTCCGCGCCGGCCGCTTCGATCGGCGCGTGGTGGTGAACCTGCCCGACAAGGTCGGGCGCGAGGCGATCCTGAAGGTGCATACGCGCAAGGTCCCGCTGGCGAAGGATGCGAGCCTCCTGGAGGTCGCGGCCGCCACGCCCGGGCTGTCGGGCGCGGATCTGCGCAATCTGGTGAACGAGGCGGCGCTGCTCGCTGCGCGCCGCGACCAGAGCGAGGTGCGCCAGAAGGACTTCCTCGACGCGCTCGAGAAGATCGTGCTCGGTCCCGAGCGCCCGCTCCTGCTCACCCGCGAGGACCGCGAGCGGATCGCCGTACACGAGAGCGGCCACGCGATCCTCGGACTCGTGGTCGCCGGCGCCGACCCGGTGAACCGGGTCACCATCGTGCCGCGCGGCCAGGCGCTCGGCGTGACCTACCAGCGGCCCGACAGCGACCGCTACAACTTCCCCGAGGCGTATCTGCGCGCGCGCATCGTCGGGATGCTCGGCGGGCGCGCCGCCGAGGAGCTCGTGTACGGCACGCGCACCACCGGCGCGGAGAACGACATCCAGCAGGTCACCGAGCTCGCGCGCAGCATGGTGACCCGCTGGGGCATGAGCGAGAAGCTCGGCATGGTGCAGCTCGCGCCGAAGCAGAATCCGTTCCTGCTGGCGCCCGCCTTCCCCAGCGAGCGCGCGTTCAGCGAGGAGACCGCGCGCACGATCGACTCCGAGGTGGCGCGTATCATCGCCGAGAGCCACGCCGAGGCGCGGCGGCTCCTCGGCGAGCACCGCAAGGAGCTGGACGCCCTGGTCGAGGCGCTGCTCGCGCGCGAGACGCTCGACGAGCGCGAGATCCTGCAGGTGACCGGCCTGCCGCCCGCGCCGCAGCTCGAGACCCGGCCGCTGGGCGCGACCCCGTGATCGAGCGCGTGCTCGAGCAGCACCGCCGCGATCTCGGCGGCTTCGAAGTCGGACGGGTCCTGCCCCAAGCCGGCCGGCGCATGGTCGGTCCCTTCGTCTTCTTCGACCACATGGGCCCCGTCGACTTCCCGGCCGGCATTCCCCGCAGCGTCGACGTGCGCCCGCACCCGCACATCGGATTGTCGACGCTCACCTACCTGTTCGAGGGCGAGATCATGCACCGCGACAGCGTCGGCTCGGAGCAGGCGATCCGGCCCGGCGAGGTGAACTGGATGACGGCGGGGCGCGGCGTCACCCACTCCGAGCGCTTCGAGCGCGCGCGCCGCGAGGGCGGCCGCATGAACGGCATCCAGGCCTGGCTCGCGCTCCCGCGCGAGCAAGAGGAGGTCGAGCCGAGCTTCACGCACTACGACGCCGCCGCGCTGCCGCGCCAGGAAGGTCCGGGCCTCGCCGGACGCCTGGTGGCCGGCGAAGCCTTCGGTGCGCGCTCGCCGGTCGCGACTCACTCGCCGCTCTTCTACGCGCACTGGCAGCTCGCGCGCGGCGCGCGCTCCGAGCTCCCCGACGAGTACCCGGAGCGCGCGCTCTACGTGGCGCAGGGCGCGCTCGAGATCGCGCACCGGCGCTACACGACGGGGCAGATGGTGGTGCTTCTCGCCCGGAAGCGCCGTTGCGCTCGCGGCGCTCGAGCCCGCGGTCGTGATGCTCCTGGGCGGCGAGCCGGTCGGCGAGCGCTTCCTCGAGTGGAACTTCGTCTCGTCGTCGCGCGAGCGGATCGAGCAGGCCAAGGCCGACTGGCGCGCGAAGCGCATGAAGCTGCCCGATCTCGACCACGAAGAGTTCATCCCATTGCCGGGCGAGTCTTGAACGACTCGAAACGCTACCGCGAGAACCTGCAGGGCGAGGTGGACGGCGCGGCGCTCTACCGCGCGCTGGCCGAGCTCGAGAAGAAGCCGCAGCTCGCCGAGGTGTATCGCCGGCTCGCGGCCGTCGAGCAGGCGCACGCCGACTTCTGGACGAAGCGCCTGGCCGCCGCCGGCGCTGCGCCCCGGGAGGCGCGGCCGAGCTGGCGGGCGCACGTGTTGATGTGGGCTGCAAGGCGGGTCGGCGCGGCCTCGGTGCTGCCCGTCGTGAAGACCATGGAGACGATCGGCCGCGAGCAGTACGACGCGCAGCCCGAGGCGAGTGGAACCGACATGCCCGCGCAGGAGCGCTCGCACGCGCGGCTCCTGAGCCAGCTCGCGGAGCGGCCGCGCAGCGAGTGGGACGGCGCGGCGTTCTCGCGGCTCGAAGGCCGCCACGGGTCCGGAGGCGGCAACGTGCTGCGCGCGGCCGTCCTCGGCGTGAACGACGGGCTCGTGTCGAATGCCGCGCTCGTCATGGGCGCAGCGGGTGCAGCCTTCGAGTCGCAGACCCTGCTGATCACCGGGCTCGCCGGGCTGCTCGCGGGCGCTTGCTCGATGGCGATGGGCGAGTGGCTGTCGGTGCAGAGCGCTCGCGAGCTGTACGAGAAGCAGATCGCCACCGAGGCGGACGAGCTGGCTCAGGTGCCCGACGAAGAGCGCGAGGAGCTGGTCCTCATCTACCGGGCCAAGGGACTGAGCGTGGACGAGGCGAGCGCCATGGCCGACCGCGTGATGAGTCGCCCGGAGACCGCGCTCGACACGCTGACCCGCGAGGAGCTGGGCATCAATCCGGCGGACCTCGGGGGCTCCGCGTGGGCGGCGGCCGCCTCGTCCTTCCTGGTGTTCATGCTCGGCGCGAGCGTGCCGGTGGCGCCCTTCGCGCTCCTCAGCGGCGGAGCTGCCGTCGCTGCGAGCGCCGCGCTGACCGCCGCAGCTCTCTTCCTCGTCGGCTCCGCGATCTCCGTCTTCACGGGGCGCAGCGTGGTCCGCTCGGGGCTGCGCCAGCTCCTGATCGGCCTGGCCGCCGTCGGCGTGACCTACGCCGTCGGGCTCCTGCTCGGCGTCGCCATCCGCGGGTGAGCGGCGCGCTCGATCAGCGCGCTGCGCGGATGGCGCAGGTGGTGGACGGCGTGTGCGCGGCCGTTCAAGATCTGGCCTCGAAGTGACCTTCACCGAGCGACTCCACCCCGGCATCCTCGCCGGCAAGATCACTGCGGCAGCACTTCTCTGGCTCGCGATGCTGTCTCGCGCCGAGGAGCCTCCGGCCCCACCCTCACCGCCGGTGATCGTCGTCGAGACACCCGCCTCAGGAGCGACCGTGGGCAGCGGACTCGGCTTCGTCGCGGGCCGGGCGACGTCGGAGGCTGCGCGGCTTCTCGACGTCGTACTCGCAATCGACACGTCGGACAGCACCGAGATGCCCTCCGGTGTGGACATCGACGGCGACGGAGTAGTGGGCACCGAGAGGACGACCCGGCCGGTGAGCTCCGATGAGGGCGATACCGTGCTCGCTGCAGAGGTCGCGGCTTCACGGGCACTCATCACCCAGCTCGATCCGCGAACAACGCGCGTCGGGGTGGTCAGCTTCGCCGGCGACAACGACCCGATGACTCCCGACGCCGTCGCGGCGGTTCCTCTGACCAGCGACTTTGCGGAGGCGGATGCCGGTCTCGCGAAACTCCAGCGCAAGGGCCCCCTGGGCATGACGAACATGGTGTCGGCAATCAATACCTCGACGATCGAGCTGATCGGAACCGAGAGCGCCCGCAGCGAGAAACGAGCTGGCGCGCGGCGGGTGATGGTATTCCTCACCGACGGCCAGCCGACGCTTCCGATCGAGAAGGCGCAGCTGCAGAACGCCAAGATGACGGTCCAACAGGCCGTCCGGTCTGCGAGGTTCGGCATCCGGATCGATACGTTCGTGTTCGGCGAGGAAGGGCTTGCCGAGCAGGTCGTCGCCAAGGAGATGGCGCGCGTGACGAACGGTGTGTTCACCCCGGTGGCGGACCTGGCGACCCTCACCGACGCGCTCGGGAAGGCGAACTTCTCTGGGGTCGAGAGGCTCGAGATCGCAAACCGCACGACGGACCAAGCCGCGATTCAGGTCCTGCGCCGCCCCGACGGTTTCTTTGCGGCGCTGGTGCCGCTGCGCGACGGCGAGAACGCCATCGGCCTGCGCGCGCATCTGGAGTCGGGACCCGACGGCGAGCTCTCCGTCGGCGTGCAGGTCAGCGCGTCCTCGGCCGACGGAGTACCCCCGTCTCTCGCCGCGACCCGGGAATCCCTGCTCGGCGCGGCGCGCGCCGCCGGAGCGAAGGAGCCTGCGGCGCCGTGACCTTCACCAAGCGCCTCCACCCCGGCATCCGCGCCGGGAAGATCACCTGCAGCGTGCGGATCTGGCAGCGGCCGCACGTGAAGGTCGGCGGCCGCTACAAGTTCGGCGACGGCGAGATCGAGGTCGACTCGATCCGGCGGATCGAGCTCTCCGACGTGACGCCCGCGCTCGCGAAGAAGTCCGGGTTCGACGGCGTCGTCGACCTGCTCAAGATCGCGAAGCACGGACCCGGCGAGAAGGTGTATCTCGTCGAGTTCCACTACGAAGAATGAAGCTCGCCGAGCTCCTCGCGAGGTCCGTTCCGAAACCGTGGCAGGACGGGGCGCGGATCCCTTGGGGCGACCCGGGGTTCAGCGCGCGGATGCTGCGGGAGCACCTCGACCAGCGGCACGACCGCGCGAGCCGCCGGCTCGCGACGATCGAGCGTCACGTCGCGTGGCTTCACTCGCACGTTCTCGGCGGTAGCTCGGCGCGGGTGCTCGACCTCGGCTGCGGCCCGGGCTTCTACACGCAGCGGCTCGCCGGGCTCGGCCACCGCTGCGTGGGGATCGACTGCTCGCCCGCCTCGATCGCATACGCGCGCGCCGAAGCCGAGCGCGGGCAGCTCGCCTGCGTCTACCGCCTCGCGGATCTCCGAGCCGGAGGCTTCGGAAGCGACTTCGACGCAACGCTGCTGCTGTCCGGCGAGCTGAACACGTTCGCGCCGGCCGAAGCAGAGGCGCTGCTCGCCGCGGCGCGCGACGCCCTGCTTCCCGGCGGCGCGCTGGTGCTCGAAGTCCACCGCGAGAGCTTCGTGCGCGCGCTGGGGGCGCGTCCCGCCGGCTGGTTCTCCGCGGCGGAGAGCGTGTTCAGCGACGCGCCGCATCTGGTGCTGCGCGAGAGCTTCTGGCACGACTCGAGCGCGCCGCGACCGAGCGCTGGTTCGTGAGCGAAGCAGGCTCCGATGGCTGGGAGCCCTACGTCAGCACGACGCAGGCGTACGCCGGGGACGACTACGCGCCCCTCCTGCAGGGAGCGGGATTCGCGAGCAGCGCGGTGTACGCGTCGCTCGATCCGGAGGCGCGCGACTCCGCCGACGGTCTGTTCGTGGTCGTCGGGCGAAGGCCATGACGATGCAGGCGCCGTTCATCGTCTGGTCCCAGCCGATCGCGACGGTCGACGACGCGCTCCGGCTGGTCGAGGCGTCCTACGAGCGCCAGGCCCGAGCGTTCCTGCTCGACGGCAGCCTGCTGCCCGCCCAGTTCTTCGACCTGCGCACCCGCTTCGCCGGCGAGTTCGTGCAGAAGGTCGTGAACTACGGCCTGCGGGTCGCGGCGGTGTTCCCGTCCGACGCCGACCACGGCGAGCGCTTCCGCGAGTTCGTCGGCGAGCTGCGCGGCGGCCGGGCCTTCCGCACGTTCGACACGCGAGCGGAGGCCGAGGCCTGGCTGGCGTCGAGCTAGCGGACCCTCAGTTCGCGGCCTTCGCCTTCTCGCGCAGCTCGACCATCTTCTCGGCGAAGCGCTGGGTCCAGAAGTCGATCGCGGCCTGCACGTCGCCCCACTGCCACACGGCAGCCTGCTGGACCGCGCCGCCGCCCCCGCGGCGATCGATCGCGGCCGCCAGGAGCTGACCGGTCTGCGAGTCGGTGACCTTGATCGCAACCTCCGCCGAGCCCGAGAAGCCGTAGCTGCCCGTGACCAGCTGCTGCGCCTGATTGATGAGACGCGCCTGCGGCACGATCACCGACACAGTCCGGAGCACGGGTGTCGCCTTGGTCACGTCGGTGAACGCGATCTGCGCGCGCATGATGCCCGGTCCCGGCAGATCGACGAGATTCACCCCGACCTTGTCGAGATTCGTCTTCAACGAGTTGTAGAGGTAGGTCGCGATCATCTGCTGGGCGTCGGGGCGTGATCTTGCTGTCGGAGCCGGCCCAGAACTGCACGGGCTCGAGCACGGTCCCGTTGTACTGCTTCCAGTCGACGTCCTGGGCGACGTACCGCAGATCCACTTGGCCTTCCTTGCCGGGCTGGAGCAGCGGATAGGCGTCGCCCATGAAGCCTTCGATTTCGGGGGTCATCTTCACCTTCTCCTGTGTGGTCGTGGAGCAGGCGGCGAACGTCAGGAGGGCGGTGACGACGGCAAAGGCGCGGTGTTTTCTGCATGGCGCGCAGCGTACTCCACAATGTTCGGCGTGGACGGCATCCACGACCTGGGCGGCATGGGCGGCTTCGGTCCGGTCGAGATCGAGCGCGACGAGCCGGTCTTCCACGAGCGCTGGGAAGCGCTGGCGTTCACGTTGAACACGCTCGGCATCCTGGTGTTGAAGGCGTACAACGCCGACGAGTACCGGCACGCGGTCGAGCGCATGGATCCCGCGCACTACCTGGCCGCGCCGTACTACGAGCGCATGCTGACCGGCGTCGCGTCGCTGCTGGTCGAGAAGGGGATCGTGACGCGCACGGAGCTCGAGGTCCGCGCCGGCGGCGCGTTCCCGCTGGCACGCCCGGCGGAAGCTCCGCGGCCCGGCGACGTCGCGCCGCACAAGGCGCACTTCGCGGTCGGCGCACTGGTGCGCGTGCGCGACGTCCACCCGCGCGGCCACACGCGCGCGCCGCGCTACGTCCGCGGCAAGCGCGGGGTGATCGTGCACGTGGCGCCGAAGTTCGCCTTTCCCGACACGTCCGCGCACGGCCTCGCGCCGCGCGAGGAGCACACCTACCACGTGCGCTTCGAGGCGAGCGAGCTCTGGGGCAGCGCCGCGGAGCAGGACGAAGCCGTCATCGTGGATCTCTGGGGCAGCTACCTGGAGGCGTCGCCGTGAGCCATCCGCGCGAACGCGTCCCGCCGGCCGCGCCCGAGGCCCGCGCCGCGGCGCTGCGCGACGCGCTCGCCGAGAAGAAGCTCGTGCCCGACGGCTTCCTCGAGAAGATGTCCGAGCGCGCGGAGGAGCAGCTCAGCTGGAAGAACGGCGCGAAGGTGGTCGCGCGCGCCTGGGTCGACCCGCACTACCGCAAGCGCCTGCTTGAAGGACGGCACCGCGGCCTGCGCCGAGCTGGGCTTCGAAGGGCCGCAGGGCGAGTACATCGTGGTGCTCGAGAACACGCCGCTCGTGCACAACGCCATCGTGTGTACCCAGTGCTCGTGCACGGCCTGGCCGGTGCTCGGCCTGCCGCCCGACTGGTACAAGAGCCCCGAGTACCGCTCCCGCGTCGTGCGCGAGCCGCGCCCGCTCCTGCGCGAGATGGGGCTCGACGTGCCCGAAGGCGTCGAGATCCGCGTCTGGGACACGACCGCCGAGACCCGCTACCTGGTCCTGCCGCTCCGGCCGAAGGGCACCGAGGGGTGGAGCGAGGAGCGGCTCGCCGGGATCGTCACGCGCGAGGCGATGATCGGCGTCGCGAAGGTCGAGCCCGGCTGAGCTACGCCTGCGGCGGAACCAGCGACTTCTGCCAGGCGGGCAGGGCGCGGAAGCCGTCGTACCAGCGGGTGACCTCGGGGTACTTCTCGAACGGCATGCGCGCCGCCGCGGAGAACACCATACCGGTGGCGACCGCGAAGTCCGCGACGGTGAGCGTGTCGCCGAGCAGGAAGCGCTTGCCGCGCAGGTGCCGGTTCAGCACGCCGGCCAGCGCGTGGAACTGCGGCTCGACCTTGGCGATCGCCGCCTCGTCCGGGTCGCCCATGCCGGCGAGCTTCTTCACGACCCGCTCGAACGCGAACGGCGTCACGTGGGCGACCAGTGCGCGGACTCCCAGTTGCACCAGCGCGCGACGTCGGCCTGGCCGCGGATGTCGGCCGGCCACAGCCCGCTCTCGGGCTTCTTCGCCGCCAGGTACTGCAGGATCGCGTTCGACTCCCACAGCTTGTAGTCCCCGTCCTCCAGCACGGGCATGCGCATGTTCGGATTGAGCGCGGCGTAGCCCGGCGCGCGCTGCTCGCCCTTGAACAGGTCGACCAGAACGATCTCGAAGTCGTAGTTCAGGTGCCGCGCGAGCGCGAGCACCTTCAGCGCGCGGGGCGAGGGCGGGAAGACGTGAAGCTTCATCATGGTGTGGTCTCCTTGTTGTGAGCGCGGCTCAGGCCGCGAAGCGGGTGAGGATCTGTTCCCAGCCATTGCCGTAGCCGGTGTTGCGGTCGCGGGTGGCCTGGTCGAGCCGCTCCCAGCCGCGGTGCTCGAGCGAGACGCGCGTGCCGTCGGCCTCGGGCGCGAAGCGCACCTCGACCTCGGTGGCCGCGCTCCAGGTCGGCGCGCGCCAGCCGAACACGACCCGCGCAGGCGGCTCGAAGACGAGCACGCGGCCGATCTCGTACTCCTCGCCGTCCTTGTAGCGCTCGAAGAAGCGCCCGCCGGCGCGGCACTCCATGAACAGCTGGTCGCCGCGCTCGCCGCCGAAGCTGAAGCCGTCCTTGATCGGCCACCAAGCGCCGATACGCGCGGTGAAGAGCTCGAACGCGGCGTCGGGCCTGCGCCGGACGAAGATCGACTTCTGGATCGTCACTCGGAGTCCTCCGCTTCGGCGAAGCGCTTGAACGCGGCGAGCGCCTCGTCCCAGCCGCGGCTGAGGCGCTCCAAGTAGGCGCGCGTCTCGGCCAGCCCGTCGGGCTCTTCGGCGAGCTGGTACAGCACCTCGCGGCCCTGCGGGACCGCCGTCACGATGCCGGCGCCGCGCAGCACGCGCAGGTGCTTGGCGACGGCGGGCCGCGAGATCGGCAGCCCGCGCGAGAGGTCGGTCGCGCGGACCGGCCCCGCGGCCACCCGCGCGACCAGCCGGCGCCGCGTCGGGTCCGCCAGCGCGAGGAACGTGCGGTTTAGAAGCTCGTCTCGGCGGGCGGCTGCGATTGCCATGCTCATCTTGTAACCCGATGGTTACGTAAAGTCAACCACGAAGGGCTAGATCGTCGGAAGGGTCTGCGGACGAGGCTTGCGCGGGAAGGCGGCCTCGAGCTGCGCGAGGTCCGTTTCCGACAGCTTCAGCGCGCCGGCCGCCGCGTTCTCGGCGACGTGCTCCGCGCGCGCGGCCTTCGGGATCGCGAACAGCGGCGCGGCGCGCGCGAGGAAGGCGAGCGCGATCTGGCGCGGGGTCGCGCCGTGGCGTGCTGCGATCGCCTCGAGCGCGCGGCCGCCGGCGCTGCGCGGACCCGGGAAGCTGCCGCTGCCGAACGGGCTGTAGCCGACCACGGCGATTCCGCGCGCCTCGCACCACGGCACGACCGCGTGCTCGATCGCGCGCTCCTGCAGGTGGTACAGCACCTGGTTGCAGACCGGACGCCCCGCGGGCGCGACCGCCGCGAGCTCCTCGAGATCGTCGACGTCGAAGTTCGAGACGCCCCACGCGCGGATCTTGCCCGCGCGCTCGAGCGACTCGAACGCCGCCACGGTCTCCTCGAGCGGGACGCGCCCGCGCCAGTGGAGCAGGTACGCGTCCAGGTGATCCGTCTTCAGCCGCCGGAGTGACTGCTCGCAGGCCGCCGCAGTTCCCTCCTGCGACGCGTTCTGGGGCAGCACCTTCGAGACCAGGAACACTTCCTGGCGTCGCCCCGCGAAGGCCTCGGCGATGATCTCCTCGCTGCCCGTGTACATCTCCGCGGTGTCGACGTGGTCCATGCCGAGCTCGAGCCCGCGGCGCAGCGCGGCGACCGCGTCGGCGCGATCGCCGCGCATCTGCCAGGTGCCCTGGCCGACCACGGCGACATCGCGCCCCGACGTTCCGAATGCACGGCGTTCCATCGCGGCCCCCATGGTACGCTCGTCGCATGGCGGACACGAAGCTCGTCCTCAACCTGATCGACGTGGTGGCGAAGGACTTCGACAAGACCCTCGCCTTCTACCGGGCGCTCGGGGTGCCGCTCTCGGACGGACCCTCGGGCGAGATCCGCCACGCCGAGTTCGACTTCGCGAACGGCTGCACGCTGCACCTCGACAACGAGCCGCTCGCGAAGGCGTTCAACCGGGGCTGGCGGAAGTCGGGGCAGGGCAGCCGCGCGATCATCGGCTTCAAGGTCGACTCGCGCGAAGCCGTCGACGAGCGCTACTCCGCCCTGACGGCCGCCGGCTACGAGGGCCGCCAGCCGCCCTTCGACGCGTTCTGGGGCGCGCGCTACGCAGTAGTGGCGGACCCCGACGGGAACGACGTGGGGATCATGAGCCCGGTCGACCGCGCCCGCGCGCTGGGGCGGGTCGAGCCGTCGCCGTGAGTCGCGCATGACCGACTCGGCGCTCGTCACCGGCGGGAACTCGGGCATCGGGCTGGTGTGCGCGCGGGCGCTCGCCAGGGCGGGCTGGCACGTGCTGATCGCCAGCCGCAACCGCGGCGCGTCGGACGCTGCCGTGCGCGCGATCGCGCGCTCCAGCGCGACCGGCAAGGTCGAGGCGCTCGAGCTCGACCTCGCGTCGCCGGCGTCGGTGCGCGCGGTCGCGCGCGACGTGGCGGCGCGCGGGCTCTCGCTGCGCGCGCTCGTCTGCAACGCGGGGCTCCAGTTCAACTCGAGCCCGCAGCTCTCCGCCGACGGCTACGAGCTCACCTTCGCGGTGAACCACCTCGGCCACTTCCTGCTCACGAACCTGCTCTTCGGGCAGCTCCTGCAGAGCACGCCCGCGCGGATCGTGATCGTCGCGTCCGGCGTACACGACCCGGCCATGCGCACGGGCATGCCGAAGCCCGCGATCACGGACTTCGACACCCTGGCCGCGACCGGCGGGCCCAAGCGCGGCGAGTTCAACGGCCGACTCGCCTACGTGAACAGCAAGCTGTGCAACGTGTGGTTCGCCTACGAGCTGGCGCGGCGGGTCGGTGACCGGGCGGTCACGGTGAACGGCTGGGAGCCGGGCCTGGTGCCGGCGTCGGGCCTCGCGCGCGACTACCCGCCGGCGATGCGCTTCATCTGGGACAACCTGCTGCCGTTCGTCACGGGCAGCCTGAACCCGTTCATCCCCTCGCTCTCGACCCTGTCGCGCTCGGGGAAGGCGCTCGCGCGGATGGTGACGGATCCCGAGCTCGGGAAGACGACGGGCAAGTACTTCCCGTCGCACGCGCGCTGGCACGAGGCGCGCTCGTCGGAGCTCTCGTACGACGAGGCACGCGCGGGCGAGCTCTGGGACGCGAGCGTGCGGATGAGCGGCCTCGCCGCGGTCGAGTCGGTCGCTCTGAGCTAGCGCTGAACCCGTCGACCGCGGCCGTCACGTCCTGCGCGGCACCTGCGCTCGGAGTGGAAATCTCGACGACCCGCTCGTCCACGTCGTCGTACTCGAGCCGCAGGGCACGCGACATGGTGGCGTGCATCTCGTACATGCAGGTCGTGGAGGTGAGCTCGAGGATCTCCTCGTCCGAAAGCTCCGCGCGCAGCGCCTTGAACACGCCGTCGGGCACGCGGCCGCCCTCGAGCACCAGGCAGTCGGTGTCGGCCGCACCGCGCGCTCGAGCGGCGAGAAGCAGTCGGCAACCTGCCAGCTCGGGATCGCCTGCACCTGCTCCTCGCTAGACCCGACGTCGCGCGACGCCTTGCAGTGTTGCGAGAGACGAACTGGCTCTGGCGCGCCCAGCCCGCCCGGATCTGGCCCAGCTCGCGCAGCTTCTTGTCGAGCTTTCGCTTCGGGCTCCGGTAGAAGCCGAAGCCCGCGACCGCGTGGTCGAAGCAGTCCGGCACCAGCGCGAATACCGTCCACCAGTTGCCCGGCGTGCCAGTGGCCGTGCCCGGCTCGGCGACCGGGTCGCGCTCGCCGAACAGCATCCGATAGAGCGTCGTTCGCGTTCGGATGCGCGTCTCCGAGCGAGACCTGCCGGAGGCGCGGCATCTCAGCGCGCGGCTTTGTGCTGCGAGATCTGCTTGGGCGCGGCGCTCGGCACAGGCGACTTCGAGTGCAGGAGAGACAGCGCCTCCTCGGCGTCCTCGTCGGTGAAGTCGCGGGTCAGCACTGCGAACTCGACGACGATCCCGTCGGGGTCGAGCGTGTAGATCGAGTGGACCCAGCCGTGGTCGATCTCGGTCACGTCGTGTCCGGTCGAAAGCCAGCGCTCGCGGCGGCGCTTCAGGTCCTCGAGGCTGTCCGCGGTGAACGCGACGTGGTTCACGCCGAGGCCGAGCCCGAGGTCGCGGCTGATGTCGGTCCGGAGCGCGCCCTGCTTCGGCACGCCGGAGTAGTCCCAGACCGCAAAGAGCTGGTCGCGCGCGGCGCCGGTGGAGTAGAAGACGTGGCGCGCGACGCCGCCGTCCTTCGGCACGACCTCGACCTTCGCGAGCGTGAAGCCCATGGCCTCGGTGTAGAAGCGGTGAGTCTTCTCGATGTCCTTGATCGCGAGCGCGAGATGGTGGAAGCCCATCCGTCAGTCCTCCCGGTCCACGATGGTGGCATACCAGTCGAGCTGATTGCGAGGAATCCAGCCCGGCTGGTTCGAGCCCTTCTTCATGCGCTCCACCATCTGCGGCGAGAGCTTGCCGGCCTTGGCGAGCGCGCCGAACACCGCGCCCGCGTTGATGTGGTCGAAGAAGTCGCGCTGCCACGCCCACTGGCCGTTGCCGGCGTAGCGGAACCACGAGCCGCCGGTGCCGGCGATCTCGTAGGGCTTCCCCTCGGGGTCGGTCTCGGGCGCGATCTGGCGCCAGATGCCGATCACCTCGCCCTTCTTGTCGTCGATGAGCGTGCGCACGTAGGGGTAGACCCAGCTCTCGAGCCCGCGCATCTCGGCGCCGAACACGATGTCGTGGATCTCCTTGCGGCCGCGCGCGGCGAACTCCCAGTTCTGGCCGACGTTCCAGGTGTAGAGCGCGTCGTCCGTGTAGAACTGCGACATCTTCGACCAGTCGCCGGTCGTGCCGGCGCGGTTGTTCTCGGCCACGAAGCGGCGGATCATGTCCTCGAGCTCGGCGCGGGGGAATGCGGCCATCGGCGTCTCCTTCAGCCCTCTTCGAGGCGCAGGGCTCGGGTGGGGCAGTACTTGATCGCGCGCTTTGCCTCGGCGCGCTGCGACTCGTCGGGGTGCTCGTTCAGCAGCACGACCTGGCTCGTGGCGGGGTCGAGCGCAAACAGGGCGGGCGCCTCCTGCACGCAGGCGGCGTGGCCCTGACACAGATCCTTGTCGACCGCGATCTTCACTGCGCCTCCGCGAGCCGGTCGCGGCGGCGGTAGCGCGCGAGGCAGGGCTTCTGGAGCTGCACGACCATCTTCGAGTGGTCGTTGCGGTAGCTCTCGGGCGGCTGGGCGAGCTCGAAGCGGTACTCGCGCAGGAGGGTCGAGAAGATCGCCTTCAGCTGGATCATCGCGAAGGCCGCGCCCACGCAGCGGTGGCGGCCCGCGCCGAAGGGGATCCACGCGAACAGCTGCGCGTCCTCCTCGCGGCCTTCGGCGTAGCGGTCGGGGTCGTAGCGGTCGGGGTCCGGGAAGCACTCGGGCAGCCGGTTCGAGACGGCGGGCGAGACGCCCACGAGCTTCCCCGCGGGCACGGTCCAGTCCTTGTACTGGAAGTCGTGCACGACCTTGCGCATCAGCAGGATCAGTGGCGGGTGCAGGCGCAGCGCTTCCTTGATCGCGTTCTCGAGCTCGGGGATCTCGCGCAGCGCCTGGTGGCTCACCTCGCGGCCGTCCGCGTAGAGCGAGTCGAGCTCGCCGACCACGCGCTCGCCGAACTGCGGATTGCGCAGCAGCTCGATCAGGGTCCACGCCGCGGTGCCCGAGGTCGTGTGGTGCCCCGCGAACATCATCGAGATGAACATCCCCGTGATCTGGTCGACCGGGAAGCGCGGCGTGCCGTCGGGGTTTTTGATCGAGAGCAGGACGTCGAAGAGCTCGCGCTTCTCGCCCTCGACCTGTCCCGCTTTGGCACGCCGCTCGAACACGCCGGTGAGGAGCTCCACCATGCGCCGGCGCGCGCGGTCGCGCTGCCGGAACACAGGCAGCGGCAGGTACGGGTTCACGTACGCCAGCGCGTCGGTCCCCTTCTCGAGCTCGTAGAACACCTTGAAGTACTCGGGGGTCAGCTCCTCGCGGAAGCGCTTGCCGATCAGGCACGCGCTCGACGTGTAGATCGTGAGCTCGGAGAAGAAGTCGAGCAGGTCGAGCTCGCCCTCGTCGCCGAGCTTTTGCATCATGCGCTCGGTCTCGCCCGCGATCACCTCGGCGTGGCCGCGCATGAACGAGTCGCGCAGCGACTGGTTGCGCAGGCCCTGCTTGCGCTGCTCGGGGGTCGCGTCGAACACGACGCCGCGGCCGAAGACGGGGGTCATGAACGGGTACGCGGCGGCCTGGTCGAGCTGCTCGTCGGTCGCGCGGAAGAACGCTTCCTGCGCCTCGGCGCCGATCAAGAGCACCACCCGGTTGCCGGCGAAGTTGACCTCGCCGACCTCGCCGCACTCGCGGCGCACGCGCCAGAAGAGCTCGATCGGGCTCTTGCGCAGCTCCTGCAGGTGGCCGAGGAGCGGCCACGCGCGCGAGAGCACGGGCGCGTTCACGCGCGCGCCTCGCTCGGCAGCGCGATCAGCTTCGTCTCGAGGTACTCCTCGAAGCCGGCGCGCCCGTTCTCGCGGCCGAGGCCGCTCTGCTTGTAGCCGCCGAACGGGTTGTCGACGTGGAACCACTGCGCGCCGTTCACCGAGATCGTGCCGGTGCGGATGCGCCGCGCGACGGCAAGCGCGCGCTCCGTGCTGGCGCTGTGCACCGACCCCGACAGCCCGTAGATCGAGTGGTTGGCGATGCGCACCGCGTCGTCGTCGTCCTCGAACGGGATCACGCAGAGCACGGGTCCGAAGATCTCTTCCTGCGCGAGCGTCGAGTCGGGATCGACGTCGGCGAACAGGGTCGGCTCGACGTAGAAGCCCTTCGGCAGCTGCTTGGGGATCCCGCCGCCCACCACGAGCCGCGCGCCTTCCTGGCGACCCTTCTCGATGTAGGCGAGCACGCGCTCCTGCTGGCGCTTGCTGATCTGCGGGCCCTGCATGTTCTTCGGCTGGGTCGGGTCGCCGTAGTTCCAGCGCTCGAAGGCGGCCTTCACGAGCTCGAGCCCCTCGGCGTAGCGCGAGCGGGGCAGCAACAGTCGGGTGGTGAGCGCGCAGCCCTGGCCCGCGTGGATGCAGGTGAACGCCGCCATCGGCAGGACGCCCGCCAGGTTCGCGTCGTCGAGGACGACGTTCGCGCTCTTCCCGCCGAGCTCGAGGAAGACCTTCTTCACCGTCGCCGACGCGCACTCCATGACCCGGCGGCCGGTCGCGGTCGAGCCGGTGAAGCTGACCGCGTCGATGCGCGGATCGCTCGCCAGGATCTCGCCGAGCGAGTGGTCGGCGCTCGCCACCACGTTCACGACGCCCGCTGGAATGTCGGTCTTCTCCGCGATCACCCGCCCCAAAGTCGTCGCACACCAGGGCGTGTCGGGCGCGGGCTTCAGCACCACCGTGCAGCCCGCGGCGAGCGCGGGGCCGAGCTTGGCGATGTTGAGGTACAGCGGGACGTTCCAGGGCGTGATCAAGCCCGCGACGCCGACCGCCTCGCGGCGCAGGATGCGCCCTTGCGGCCGGCCCAGGTACGGCACGTCGCCCAGCCGCTGCTCGTACGGGTATTTCGCGGCGAGCTCCGCCCAGTACGCGACCATCTCGATCGGGTCGTCGATCTGCATGAACGGCGTCGCCGACACCGGCGCGCCCGCCTCGGCGACGACGATCGCGCGGAGCTCTTCCTTCGCCTCGCGCAGCGCCGTGTGGAGCTGGCGAAGGCAGCGGGCGCGGAGCTCCGGGTTCGTGCTCCAGTCGGTCTGGTCGAAGGCGCGGCGCGCCGCGGCCACGGCGCGCAGCATGTCCTCGCGCGTGCCGTCGGCGCAGACGCCGATCACCTCCTCGGTCGCGGGGTTCACGTTCGCGAAGGTGCGGCCGTTCGAGGCGGGGACGAGCGCGCCGTCGATCAGGTTCCGAGTCTCGGGGTTGAGTGCGGCGAGGGCCATCGCGCTACGCCCGGATGATCTGGCCGCCGTCGACGGCGAAGATCTGTCCGGTCACCCAGGAAGCCGCGTCCGAGAGCAGGAACAGGCACGCGTTCGCCATGTCGGTGGGCGTGCCCAGCCGCGCGAGCGGCAGCCCCGCCACCATGTTGTTGCGGAAGGCTTCGGGCACCTGCTTGCCCAGCGCCTCGGTGTCGGTCGGTCCGGGCGCGATCGCGTTGACCCGGATTTTCTGCGGGCCGAGCTCGCGCGCGAGCGCGAAGGTGAGCCCGTTCACGCCGAGCTTGGCCAGGCCGTAGAAGCTCGCGCCCATCCAGCTGGCGGTGGACGACTGGTTCACGATCGCGCCGCCGCCGCGCTTGCGCATCGAGCGGTAGCACGCGCGCGTACACAGAAGTGCGCCGTTCATGTTCACGTTCATGAACTTCAGGTAGTAGTCCCAGTCGGCCCCGAGCAGGCCCTGCATCTTCATGTCGCCGAAGATCGCGGCGTTGTTCACCAGGAAGTCGATCCCGCCCCACGCCGCCGAGACCCGCTCGGCCATCGCGAGGGTGGACTCGGGCGAGCCGACGTCGACCTCGACGAAGAGGGCTTCGCCGCCGTCCTTGCGGATCGACTCGGCGACCGCCTCGCCCTTGTCCTTGGCGAGCTCTGCGATCGCCACCTTCGCGCCCTGCGCCGCGAGCGCGCGCGCGTAGGCCTCGCCGATGCCGCCGCCGGCGCCAGTCACGATGGCGACCTTGCCTGCGATTCCGTCGTACTTCATGAACGCTCCTTCGCCCGTCCGCCGGGCTGGATCTCGAGGACGGTCGGGTACGACTCCTCGAGCGGGATCTCGACCACGCGCGCGATCGCGCGCGCCACGCTCGTGCCCGGCATCCAGTGCAGGTGCCGGAGCACGCCCCAGTACTTCCACGATTCGAGGATCTTCGGGATCTGCGCCTTCGGCATCTGGTTGCCGAACTCGCTGCCCGTCGGACCGACCCGCACCAGGATCGAGCGCACGCCCGTGCCCTCGGTCTCCATCTCGAGCACCCGCGCGAAGGCCTCGAGCCCCCACTTGGCCGCGGCGTACGCCGCCTTGGTACGGGCGCGGCTGCCGCGCGCTGTCGGAGCCGATGAACACGACGTCGCCGCGCCCGCGCGCGAGCATTCCCGGCAGCACGCGCCGGGTCATGTAGATCGCGCCGAGCAGGTTGATCTCGACGTCGGAGCGCAGCTCGTCCGGGGTCGCCTCGTGGATCAGGCCGGCCCGGTTCTGGCCGGCGTTGTTGATCAAGAGGTCGACCTGGCCGAGCGCGCGCTCGGCGGCGGCGCAGAACGCGTCGACCGATCCGGGGTCGCGCACGTCGAGCGGGTGCGCGAAGGCGCGACCGCCCGCCTCCTCGACCTTCTTCGCGGTCTCCTGCAGGCGCGGCAGCCGGCGCGCGCCGAGCGCCAGGTGGTAGCCGAGCCGGCCGAGCTCGACCGCGGTGTCGGCGCCGATGCCCGACGACGCGCCGGTGACGATGGCGGTGCGCCCGCTCATGCGCCGAGCTCCAGCGGCAGCGCCGCGAAGCCGCGCACGCTGACCGAGTGCACGCGCGCGATCCCGCGCGGCTCGACCCGGTAGTCCGGGAAGCGCCGCCAGAACTCCTCGAGCACGACCCGGCCCTCGAGGCGCGCGAGCGCCGCGCCCAGGCAGAAGTGCGCGCCCTGACCGAAGGAGACGCTTGCGTTGGTGTCGCGGCGCAGGTCGTAGGCGTCGGCGTTCGGGAAGGCGCGCTCGTCGCGGTTCGCCGAGCCGAGCAGGAGCATCACCCGCTTTCTGGCGGGGATCTCGACACCGTGCAGCGTCACCGCCCGGTTCGCGACCCGCACGATCCCCTGGGTCGAGTTGTCGTAGCGCAAGGTCTCTTCGACCCAGCGCGGGATCAGGCCCGGGTCGTCGGCGAGGAGCTTGCGCTGGTCGGGATTGCGCCACAGCCAGTACAGCGCGTTGGCGAGCAGCTTCGTCGTGGTCTCGTTGCCAGCGACGATCATCAGGTTGCAGAAGGACTGCACCTCCATCGGCGTGAGCCGCACGCCGTCGATCTCGGCGGCGAGCAGCGCACTGATCAGGTCGCTCTTCGGCGCGCGTTTCCGCTCCTCGATGAGCGCGCCGAAGTACTGCCAGATCTTCCCGAACGCGACCCCTGCGGCCGGCGGCACGTCGAACACGCCTTCCTCGCGGTGCACGAGCACGTCCGCCTGTTTGCGCAGCTCGGCGCGGTCGGGCGAGGGTACGCCCATCAGCTCGGAGATCACGTCCATCGGCAGGACGCCCGCGAGGTCGCCGATGAACTCGCAGCGACCGCGCTCCCGCATGCGCTCGAGATGGCCGATCGCCATCTCGCGAATGCGCGGCTCGAGCTCGGCAACCCGCCGCGGCGTGAAGCCGCGCGACACCAGCGCGCGCATCTGCGTGTGGCGCGGCGGGTCCATCCCGAGGAACGACATCACGAGCTGCGCGGCGGGGTGCGAGGCCGACGGCTCGACCGAGACGCCGTAGGTGTTGGTGTAGAGGTCGGTGTCCTTGATCGCGGCGAGCACGTCGGCGTGCCGCGAGAGCGCGTAGAAGTCGAGGGTAGGGTGGTGGTAGACCGGCGCCTCTTCGCGCAGCCGCGCGTAGATCGGGTACGGGTCCTCGTGGACCTCGTAGGCGAACGGGTTGTACTCGAGCTCGCTCACGACCCGGCCTCCGGCGGCTCGAGCTGGAAGAGCGCCACGTTGCTGACGCGGACCGCGTTGGCCATCGGCGCCTCGGCGCGCGGCTCGGCCGCGGGATCGATCTCGATCCGCCAGGCCAACACCGGCTTGTGTCCAGGCGCGCGGACGGCCGCCGGGTCGACCGGCGTGCAGCGCGCGCGCGGGTTCACGCTGGCGACCACGGGATCGAGCGCGGGTCGCTCGGCGTCGCGAAGCAGCGCGAGCCAGCCGTCGGGCTCGCCGTCCGCGAACGCCTCGCACTCGTCGATCCAGAACAGCCCGCGGGTGGGCGACTCGAGCGCGGCTCCGCGGCGCACGTACTCGTGCGGCAGCGCGGGATCGACCTGCAGCGTCTTCAGGATCGCCGCCATGTCGTCGCCGGCGATTCCCAGCACCCGCCGCACGCGCGGCAGGTAGACGGGCGCGAGCGCCGCCCACTGCTCGCGCTGCAGCTCGCGCGCGACCGCCGCGCCGAAGCGCACGCGCAGCGCGGCGCCGGCGGCGCGCGTGATCAGGTGCACGTCGAGCGTGAACTCGCGGCAGAGCCGCGCGAGCACCGGCGGCGCGAGCGCTTCGAGCGTGAAGTCGGGCACGAACGGCCCGGCGTAGTCGCGCAGCCCCGGCCCGAGCTCGGCCGGCAGCTCTGCGAAGCGGAAGCGGGCCGCGCGGCTCGCCGCCACCTCCTCGCGCACCGCCAGCTCCGGCAGCGGCCCGGCCGCATCGTCCAGGTACACCCGCCAGCGACAGGTCGGCCCCGAGTGTCCGACCGGCAGCGGCGGGCGGTGCTCGGGTCGGACGCGCGCGCGCGGGTTCACCGCCATCGCGGTCGCGTCGAAGGTCGGGTCTTCCATGTGGTGGCAGAGCTGGATCAGCGCAGGCTCGGCGCCGCGCGAGATCTTGAGCACGTCCTGGTACGCGCCGCAGAAGGGCAGCCAGAAGTAGCCGAGTCGCTCGTCGACCAGCTGGTAGCGCACGTCCATGTAGCGGTGGGCGAAGCCGGGATCGACCTGCAGCGACTTCAGGATCGCCGACACGCCGTCGCCAAGGATCCCGAGCAGCCTGCGCGCGCGCGCGTTGTAGACCGGGCTCGCGCCCATCCACTCGTCGCAGGCGATCGGCGTCATCAGGTCGCGTCCGAAGCGCGCGGCGACCAGCGGCATCAGCCCGCGGTCGTGGAAGTGCGCGAAGAGCATCAGCTCGCGGCCCAGCCGCGCGAGCGCGCCGGGCTCGAGGCGCTCGAAGGCGAAGTCGGGCTCGAACGCGCCCGCGTAGTCGGCGAGCTGCGCGGCGCTCACCGCTCCGTCCCCTTGCGCGCGAGCTCGCGCACCAGCGTGTCCTTCAGGAGCCCGAGCTCCGTCTCGAGCACGACCGCGGAGGGCGACTCGAAGCGGAGCAGCGACGCCAGCCCGGCGAGCACCGACATCGTGTAGTGCTGCAGCGCGATGCGCCGGCGCCGCGAGCGCGGCGCGTCGGCGAACAAACGCGTCCAGATCCCGTTCCAGGCCTCGAGCATCTGGTCCTGCCAGCCGTCCTCGCGGCTCGATGCGCCGTAGTGCTGGAGGATCTCGAAGGTCGAGCGGAAGTGCGCGCTGCCGAAGTGCTCCCAGGCGCGGTCCACGAACTGCTCGACGCGCTCCGCGAGCGGCGCGCCGTCGCCGTCGATGCCGGCCAGCCGCTCCGCGAAGCGGTTGAACGAGTCCTCGAGCACCGCCGCGAGGATCCCTTCCTTGCCGCCGAAGTGGTGCTGGACCGCGCCCCAGGTCAGCCCCGAACGCCGCGCGATCTCGCTCGCCGTGCTGCGCTTGAAGCCGACCTCGGCGATGCTCTCGACGACCGCGCTCATGATCCGCGCGCGCGATTCGGCGGTGCGCTCCGCGTGCGTGCGCCGGCGCGGCCGGCGGGTCCCGAGCTTCACCCGCGGGCTCACCGGCGGCCTCCGTCCTCGACGCCGTAGATGCGCGCCATGAGCTGCGACACGAGCCCGCCGACGGGCAGCGACACCCCCGCGCGTCGCGCCAGCTCGAGCGCCCAGGCCAGATCCTTCTCGGCAACGCCCATGTAGCCGCGCAACGCGGCCTGCATGCCCTCGCCCTTGCGCGCGGCTTCGGGCGCCTTGTGCAGCGCGAGGAACGACTGCATGAGCGGCGTGAGCTGTCCATTCGCGCGCCCCGCCTCCTCGAGCAGCTCTTGCGGCAGGCCCGTCGCCCGCGCGAGCGCGAACGACTCGTACGCGGCCGCCCACTGGATGTAGGTGATCAGATTCAGGCAGAGCTTCAGCTTGGCCCCGTTCCCGAGCGCGCCGGCGTGGATGATCGAGACGGAGCTGACCTGGAGCACCGGCCGCGCGCGCTCGAGCGCCGCGGCGTCGCCCCCGACCAGGTAGGTGAGCTGCTTCTGGGCCGCCCGCGCCGCCCCGCCCGTGACGCACGCGTCGAGCACCGCGACACCCCGCGGTGTGGCGTCGGCGCCGAGCGCGAGCGCGGTCTCCGGCAGGATCGTGCTGTGGATCGCGACGACCGCGCCGCGCGCCGCGCCCGCGAGCACGCCCCGCTCGCCCGCGACGACCTCGCGCACGTGGCGGTCCTCGGGCACGCAGATGCAGATCACGTCCGCGCGCTCGCCCACCTCGCGCGGCGAACCGGCGGCCTTCGCGCCCGCCGCGACGAGCTCGGCCACCGGGCCGGCCGCGACGTCGAACACGACCGTCTCGAGCCCCGCCGCGACCAGGTTCGCGGCGATCGGCTTGCCCTGGTTCCCGAGCCCGATGAACCCCGCGCGCAGCGCCATCGGGCCGACGCTACCACAATTTACCTAGCAGGCGAAATGTAAATTCGGGTAGGCTGCGCGGGAAGGAGCACGACGATGGGCGATGCTGCACGCCGCGCACGCGGCGCCGAAATGCTGACGAAGGTCTACGCGGGCGACGTGGTCGTCCCGCCCGAGGGCGCCAGCGCCTTCGCCGACCTGATGCTCGAACAGGTCTTCGCCGAGGTCTGGACCCGGCCCGCGCTCTCGATCCGCGACCGCCGCATGCTGATCATGGGCGCGATCGCCGCGCTGGGCGAGTCGATGACCTGGAAGATCCAGGTCCGCGCCGCGATCAAGAACGGCGAGCTCACGGCGGAGCAGGCGCGCGAGGCGCTGCTCCAGCTCGTGCAGTACGTCGGCTACCCGCGCGCGGCGGGGCTACTCGGTCCGACCGAGGAAGCGATTCGCGACGCGGCCAAGTAGCGCCGTCAGGCCGAGCAGCGCGAGTCCCGCGCTGCCGGGCTCGGGCACGCTGCCGGCGACCACGAAGTTCCAGCCGTAGTCGACCGGCTGCGCGCCGGTCTGCTGGATCCACAGCGTGTAAGGGCCTGCAGGGAGGGGGGCCGTGAAGCCGATGGCGCCGGGCCCCGTCCCGATGATGTCGAAGTAGGCCAGAGGCGCGGTCGGGCCGAAGTGCGCCCAGCCGAGCAGCTGGGTGACGTCGGTGCCCGTAGGCGGCTGGGTGAAGCTCGGGCCCGCCTGGATCCCGATGAACGCGAGGTCGTCGGTCGAGGCGAAGCTCATCAGGTTGATCTGCGAGAGCGCGTAGCCGGTGGGCACGGTGATGGTCAGGTAGTCGAGGTCACCCGCCACGACCGAGCCGGTCAACAGATTGTCGCCCGCCGAGAGCGCGAGCGAGCTGGGCGCCAGCCGGTCGCCGGACAGGTCGCCGTCGGTGGCTTCGTCGTAGTTCAGCGCGTGGGCCGCGGGAGCGACCAGCAACGCAGCGGCAAGAGCCCAGGCCGAAATGGAAATCGAGCGCCTCATCGGTATCCCTCCCCTGAAGCAGCGCGCCGAGCATACGCTCGCCCGATTTCCAAGTCCATGAGAATCGGGGGGCATTCCCTCCGGTCCCGGGCCGCGGCCGGCCCGAGAAATTCCCGAGTCCTTGCGCCAAGCTTGGCCCGCCATGAAGAGCCGAACCGATCCCGATCCCGCCGTTTCACGGCCACTCGAAGAGCTGCGCTAGCTTCGGCCGCCCCCATGCAGGACCGAGCACCCGTCGACCCGCCCCCGCAGCTCCGGCCCCGCACCTTCGCCGCGCTCGGGGTGCGTCCCTTCCGGGTGATGTGGGTCGGAACCTGGGCCTCCTACATCCCGTTCTTCATGGCGTTCGCCGTGAACAGCGTGGTCGCGTTCGACATCGCGCACGTGAATCGCGCGGTCGGGACCGTCCTCTTTGCGCAGGGCGTGGCGATGATCTTCCTGGCGCCGCTGGGCGGCGCCGGGGCCGACCGCTGGCCCAAGCGGCGCGTTCTGGCGCTGTCGCAGTCCGCGGCCGCCCTGGTCTTCGGCGCGTTCGCGCTCCTGCTCGCGCTCGACCGGCTCTCGATCGCGGCCATGGCCGCGGGGTCGTTCGTGCTGGGCGTCGCGGTCTCGTTCCTGGGTCCGGCGCGCCAGGCGTTCGCGGCCGAGCTCGTCGGCCCCGAGCTGCGCGGCAACGCCGTCGCGCTGAACCAGGTCCCGCTGACCGGCTCGCAGGTGCTCGGCCCCGCGCTCGCCGGCCTGTTGCTCGCGTCGCCGCTCGGCGCGACCGGCGCCTATGCGCTGATGAGCGCGCTCTACCTGCTCGCGGTGCTCTCGCTCGGCCCGCTGCCGCCCTCGGCCGCCCGCGCGAACGCCGGCGAGACGCACGTGTTGGCCGATCTGCTCGAGGGGCTCCGCTACGTGCGCTCGCACCGGCGGCTGCGGCTACTGGTGCTGTTCTTCGTCGGCGTGATCATGCTCGGCTTCTCGTACGGGACCGTGCTGCCCGGCCTCGTCTCGCACGAGCTCGCTCACCCGCTCGCGGCGGTGCCGCCGCTCTACTTCACGAGCGCGCTGGCCGGGCTCAGCGTCACGCTGGTCACCGCGCGGCTCGCCGACTCGCGCCACGCGCTGCCGCTCTTCACCGCGATGCCGTTCGTGTTCGCGGTCGGTCTGCTCGGCCTCGCGGCGGCGCCGAGCTATCCCGCGGCGGTCGCCGCGATGGCCGTGGTCGGTCTCGGCTTCGGCGGTTTCCAGACCTTGAACGCCGCGGTCATCGTCCGGACCACCGAGCCCGCGTACTTCGGGCGCGTGTTCTCGCTCTCCATGCTCGCGTTCGCGGGCAACTCGCTGATGAGTCTGCCGGTCGGCGCCCTCGCCGACGCGATCGGCGAGCGGACGACCCTGCTCGTGCTGTGCGGCGCGGTGGTCGCGGTGGCCGCGAGCATCGCGCTCCGCCTGCAGCGCAGCTAGTCGCCGCTGCTCAGAACGAGCACGCCCCCATGAGCGTCGCCACCCAGGCTGTCATGAGACCCGAGAGCAGGGCGACACCGAGGAACGACACGATCAAGTCGGCAATCGACTGAGTCATGACCGGGAGAATCGGCCGCTGCCGCGGGTGGGACTATGAAAGGGTTCACTCCGGCGCGAGTTTCTCGGGTGCGAGCGCGAGCGGCACGCGCAGGCCGGTTCGCGCTTCGACCGCCCGCAGCTTGCGCGCGTGCAGCCCGCGCGCCGCGGCGAAGTCGAAGCTCGGGTCGCACAGGAGTGCGGCGCCGCGCCGGATGTCGTCGAGGCGGCCCTCGAACGAGCGGTCTTCCGTGCACGCCGGGCGCACGCCGTCGCGCAGCCGGCGCCCGCAGCCGCGCTCGACCCGCGTCTCGGACGGATACGAGTCGCAGTCGGGCAGGGCCGAGTAGAAGGGCACGCCGTTCAGGACGTACTCGGGCCAGGGGCAGCTCGAGAGCGCGAGCCAGGGCGTGCCCACGAGCTGGGGCAGGAACCCGAAGCCCGATGTGCGGTGACACGAATAGCGCGCAGCGTTCGATCAGCGCGAGCTGGTTCCAGAGCCCGACGTCGTAGGCGAGCTCGGCGCGCGGCAGCGCGCGACAGAGCGGCTCGACCGCGTGCGGCGGCCAATCGCGCGTGAACGAGCGCCCGTGGACGCGCGAGCTCACTCCCGTGAAGACGAGGCGCGCTCCGGGCAGCACCTCGGCGAGTGCGGCGCAGATCGCGAGCCAGGCGCGCGGGCTCGGGCTGCGCAGCGCGCCGCCGCCGCCGCCGAGCAGCACGCAGACCGCCGGCTCCGTCCCGATCCGCTCCGCGGCGAAGCGGCGCGCGCCGTCGGGGAGCGGCAGCGTCAGTCGCGCGTCGCGCCGATACGGAATCCCGCCTGGTGCAGGGGCGGGCAGGCCGTAGAAGTCGCCCCACCCTTTGGAGTACTCGTCGGCGGGGAAGAGCGCGTGGAGCAGCGCCTGCGCGCGGACGAGCGGCGCTTCATCCCAGCCCTCGATGAACGCGCCGGGGGCGGTGCGCGGATCGGCGACGACGCGGTCGAAGCGCGCCGGCACGCCGCGCAGGCAGCCGGCGGCTGCGCCGCGCTCGGCGAGCTCGGCGGGATCGAGCGCGTACACGCGCTTCACCCAGGGCAGCGCCTCGGCGAGCTCGATCGGCGTCGCCGCGTTCAGGAACAGGTGGAGCTCGAGCTCCGGATTCGCGCGGTGGTAGCCGTGCGCGTGCTGGAGCGCCTCGACCAGATGGCCCACGGGCTCGTAGAAGAGCCAGTTCAGGAGAAGGGTCGGCATGGCTCGCCCTCGAACAAGGGTGCGAGAGGGAAGACTCGGTCCGCTCGCTGCGAGGACGCCTAAGCCAAGGCCCGCATTGTACGCTTCGGCGATGAGCGAGCCCGATCTCTTCGCGACCCTCACCGAGACCAGCGAACGCATCCAGCGCCGGGAGCTCTCGCCCGTCGAGCTCACGCGCGCGCAGCTCGCGCGGATCGATGCGCGCAATCCGGCGCTGCACGCGTACCTGGTCGTGCTCGCCGACAGCGCGCTCGAGGAGGCTCGCGCCGCGGAGAAGGAGCTCGGCGCGGGGCGGCTGCGCGGACCGCTGCATGGCGTCCCGATCGGCGTGAAGGACCTGTGCGACGTGGCGGGGGTTCCGACCACCTCGGCGTCGAAGGTCCTCGATCCGAAGCCGGCCGCGCGCGACTCGGGGGTCGTGCGCAAGCTGCGCGAGGCGGGCGCGGTGATCGTCGGGAAGCTCCACCAGACGGAGTTCGCGCTCTCGGGCTACCACCCGTCGCTGCCGGTGCCGGTGAACCCGTGGGACCCGTCCCGCTTCGCCGGTGTGTCGTCGAGTGGCTCGGGCGTGGCGGCAGCGGCCGGGCTCGCTTTCGCGACGATCGGCACCGACACGGGCGGCTCGATCCGCTTCCCCGCGGCGGCCTGCGGCGTGGTTGGCCTGAAGCCGACGCGCGGGCGCGTGTCGCGCGCGGGCGCGTTTCCGCTCGGCGGGTCGCTCGATCACATCGGCCCGCTCGCGCGCTCGGTCGCCGACGTCGCGGCGGTGCTCGACGCCATCGCCGGCGCCGATCCCGCTGATCCCACCGCGCTGCGCGAGCCGTCACCGGGCTGTGTCGCCGCGCTCGGGCGGGGGGCGCGCGGCGTGCGGATCGGGGTCGACCTGGCGTACGCCACCGGCGGCGTACAGCCCGAGGTCGTCGAGGCGTTCCACCGCGACCTGCAGCGGCTCGAGTCGGTCGGGGCGAACGTCGTGCGCGTCCAGGTCCCGCCGGTCGACGAGGTACTGGCCGCCTGGCCGGTGATCTGCGCCGCCGAGGCGGTCGTGCACCACCGCGGGCTCTATCCCGAGCGGGCGGCCTCGTACGGCCCGACCTTCCGAAGCTTCCTCGCGTACGGCAGCGGGCTCTCGGGGGCCGAGGTCGCCGACGCCTGGCTCGCGCGCGAGCTCTGGAACGCTCGCTTCGCGGCCGCGCTCGCGCCGGTCGACCTGCTCGCGTGCCCGTCGATGCCGGTCCTGCCGTTGCTCCAAGCGCTGCTCGCGCCGCACGCCGAGTTCTCGCCCGCCATCACGCCGCTGGTCCGCTTCACCGCGCCCTACGACTTCAACGGCTTCCCGACGCTGTCGCTGCCGAGCGGGTTCACGCCGGAAGGGCTGCCGCTCTCGCTGCAACTCGTCGCCAAGCCGCTCGCGGAGGCGACTCTCTGCAGTGTCGGGCAGGCGTTCGAGGCCGCGGACGCGACCCCGCGCCGGCGCCCGCCGCACGCCTAGCGGGCGGTGCGGCGCTTCAATGCTTCTCGAGCCCGAACGTTCCCAAGAGCGGGTGGCGCGCGAGGCAGAGGGCGCGGTCGGACATCGCCGGGAAGCGCGGCGCTTCGCTGAGCGCGCGGACCACGCTGGCGCTGATCGCGGCATCGTCCGACTGCTTCACGCACGCGCCGACGACGGCGCCGCCCTGATCGAGTGAGAAGCGCAGGACGGTGCGCGCCTCTCTCGCGCGCGCGGGCGCGAGCCAGCTTCCGTAGAGCCGCTCCTTCACGTCGCGCAGGTAGGCGCGGACCTCGGGGCGCTCGAAGCACTCGGGATCGCCCGGCGGATCGAGGCTGGGGATCAGGCGGGCGAGGTCGGGCGGTGGGCGGTCGTCGGGAAGCCGGCCGGAGCTGACGGCGGCGGGCGCGTCTGTGCGCGAGGCGGGCGGCAGCGCGTCCCACTCGAGCGGCCGGCCGATGCCGTCGTAGCGGAGCCAGATGTCCGTCGCGCCGTCGAAGTCGAGGTCGAGCTCCGCGCGCTCGACCCGGTCGCCAACGAGGAAGAAGAGCTCGTCGGCGCGGCCGTCGCCGTTCGTGTCGACCTCCTTGCGCGAGACGTTCTCGTCGGAGTCGAGGACCACGTGCACCCGCCCGCGCTCGGGGCAGGCGAGCTCGGCTGGAACCGGCGCCGAGCGCCACGCCGCACAGCCCCAGGCCACCAGCCCGAACGTCAGCAGCGCCGAGGGGAGCGCGATTCGCACGCTCCTCGGGTAGCGTAGATTCCCGCGGGGTTCACATGGCGCGGCTCTGCCTCACGCTCGAGTACGACGGGACCGGCTTCGCCGGTTTCCAGCTGCAGCCCAACGACCGCAGCGTCCAGGGCGTGCTCGAGGCGGCGCTCGCCGAGGTCACCCGCGAGACTCGCCGGGTGTTCCCGGCCGGCCGCACCGACGCCGGCGTGCACGCGCGCGGCCAGGTCGTGCATGTCGACTGCGAGACGCGGCTCGCGCCGCCGGACCTGCAGCGCGCGCTGAACGCGGTGCTGCCGGGCGACGTCGCGGTGCTCGCGCTGGCTGCGGTCCCGCCCGACTTCGACGCGCGCCGCGACGCGCTCGGCAAGACCTACACGTACCGCATCCTGAATCGGACCGAGCCGAGCCCGCTGCGCGCGCGCTTCAGCCTGCACCTGCGCGGGCGGCTCGACCTGGCCGCGATGGCGGAAGGCGCGAAGGCGCTCCTCGGCACACACGACTTCAGCGCGTTCCGCGGCGCGCCGGGCGGAGTTCCCGAAGACGACCAGCCGCGCCGCAGCCTCGACCGGCTCGAGGTCGCAGCGCGCGGCGACGAGGTCGAGCTCGTCGCCGAGGGGCGCAGCTTCCTCCGCCACATGGTGCGCAACATCGCCGGGACCTTGATCGAGGTGGGGCAGGAGCGCAGGCCCGCCGAAGACGTCGCGGCGGTGCTCGCCTCGCGCGACCGCGCGCGGGCGGGACCGACGGCGCCGGCACACGCGCTCTGTCTGGAGAGGGTGAGCTACCCGCCGCCGGCCCTTCCGGCCATCTTCGTTCCGGGCAGGTAGTAGCGCGCGTGCCAGATCCCCGTGCCCGATTCGTCCCCGACCGGCATGCGCCAGGTCCGCACCCGCGCCTTGGCCAGCTCGACCCGCCAGAGCGCCCGCGGCTGGTCGATCGTGTCCTGGACGTACTGCTCCGCCGCCTCGGGCGGCACGTAGCGGCGCGCGATCCGCCGGTACCGCTCGCGCCACAGGTCGTCCGCGCCCAGCTCGTGGACGAGCTCGGCCTGGCCGTCGATCAGCACCTTCCGGTAGGGCAGCGGCTGCTCGTCGATCGCCAGCGAGACCCGGGGA
Organism: uncultured delta proteobacterium; assembly: GCA_963707945.1. Classification (GTDB taxonomy): domain Bacteria; phylum Myxococcota_A; class UBA9160; order SZUA-336; family SZUA-336; genus VGRW01. The sequence goes on along the minus strand of CAVPRM010000002.1, from coordinate 748,753 downwards.
TCCCGCCGCAGGTGCCCGAGCCAGGCCGACTTGGCCCGGGGGGTGAACCAGATCGCGCCTTCCTCGAAGACGAACCAGATGGGCGCGACCTCGGGCCGGCCGTCCGGGGCCAGGGTCGCCAGGTGCAGCAGGACCCCAGGCTCGGTCAGGAAAACGTCCCGCTCCGGGTCCGAGAGCTTCGGCATGACGCCAGTCTAGCTGCTTGACCTGCCAGGGCCGATCGGATATCCCATGGCCCGCGCTTCCCTTTGCCCGAGGACCGCCTTTGCCCAACCCCAAGAACCCGACGCGAAGCATCTCCGAGGCCGACGTCGTGCGCCGCTGGTACATCGCGGACGCCGGCGATCAGGTGCTCGGCCGCTTCGCCTCGCGCGTCGCGACCATCCTACGCGGCAAGCACAAGGTGACCTACACCCCGCACGTGGACGGCGGCGACTTCGTGGTGGTCGTGAACGCGGAGAAGATTCGCCTCACCGGCCGCAAGATGCTCCAGAAGACCTACACGCGGCACTCGGGATACCCGGGCGGGCTGCGGAGCGACACCGCGCAGGACATGCTCGCGCGGCACCCCGACCGGGTGATGCGCCAGGCCGTGAAGGGCATGCTGCCGAAGGGCCCGCTGGGCCGGCAGATGCTGCGGAAGCTGAAGATCTACGCGGGCACCGATCACCCGCACGCCGCGCAGAAGCCGGCGCCGTTGGAGATCCCGTCATGACGATGGCCCGCCAGTCCGCGCGCTTCTACGCCACGGGCCGCCGCAAGACCTCGAGCGCGCGCGTGTTCATCAAGCTGGGCACCGGCGCCATCTCGATCAACGGCCGCACCTCCGAGGAATACTTCCCGCGCGAGATCCTGCGCATGCACATGCTCGACCCGCTCCGCGCCGTCGACCACATGGGCAACTTCGACCTCTTCGTGACCGTCGCCGGCGGCGGCGACACCGGCCAGGCCGGCGCGATCCGCCTCGGCATCGCGCGCGCGCTGCAGAAGTACGACCCGACCCTGCGCCCGACCTTGAAGCGCGCCGGCTTCCTCACGCGCGACGCGCGCGAGAAGGAGCGCAAGAAGTACGGTCAGCGCGGGGCGCGAGCGCGGTTCCAGTACTCGAAGCGCTGAGCGCGGGTCGGGTGCCCGTGCGAGCATCGGGCGTCGGATGAGCGGCGGAATCACCGCCATCATCCCCGCTCGCTACGCGTCGACCCGCTTCCCCGGCAAGCCGCTCTTCCTGCTCGCGGGCAAGCCGATGATCCTCCACGTCGCCGAGCGCGTGGACGCGGCGCGCCGCGCCGGTGTCGTGAGCCACTTCCTGGTCGCGACCGACGACGAGCGGATCGCCGCCGTCGTCCAGGACGCCGGCTTCCCCGTGCAGATGACCTCGCCCGATCACCCGACGGGAACGGATCGGCTGGCGGAGGTCGCGGCGGCGCTCGACTCCGACATCGTCTGCAACGTGCAGGGCGACGAGCCCTTGATCGAGGCCGAGACGATCGCGGCGCTCGTGAAGCCGCTTCTGGACGATCCGACCTTGAACATGGGCACCTTGAAGACGCCGCTCGACCGGCCCGAGGACCGCTTCGATCCGAACCGCGGCAAGGTCGTCGTGGATTCCCGCGACCGCGCGCTCACCTTCACTCGGCTTCCGATCATCGGGGACGTCCCGCCGGACAAGACCTACTTCAACCGCGCCGTGGTCGAGGCCGAGCACCGGCGGCGTCCGCTCACGGTGTGGAGCGACATCGGCGTGTACGCGTACCGGCGCGAGTTCCTGCTCCGCTACGCGGTGCTCGCGCGCACGCCCTTCGAGCAGTCGGAGCGCCTCGAGCAGCTGCGCGCGCTCGAGCACGGCTTCGAGATCGCCGTGCCGACGGTCGCGCACCGCGCGCTCGAGGTCGACACCCCCGAGGACGTGCGGCGGGTCGAAGAGGCGCTGCGCGCGCTGGCGAAGGGCTAGCGGCCGAGCCGCGCGCGGGTCGCCTCGAGCTGCTTGGCGAGGCCGGTGGCGACGAGGTTCCGCGCGATCGAGCGGCGCAGTGACGAGCCCATCCCGGTCACTTGCTCGGTGAACGTGTGGTTCACCGCGAACACGAGCGAGCCGTCGGCGTAGGGCAGCACGCCGACCAGGGTCAGCATCGAGTTGTACTCGCGCGACGCGTAGAAGTGGATGTCGGCGCCGAGCGCGGAGGCGCCGTCGCGCCGGCGCAGCTCGGCCGAGAGCACGAGGACCTTCTCGCGCTCCACGCTGCGCTCCATCCAGTAGTAGCTGCGCGCCACCTTCGGGGCCGTGAGCTCGTCGAGGAAGCCGGGGAACTCGGCGCCGGTGAACGCGAGGCTCGCGAGCGCGGCGCGCAGCTCGATGCGCGGGTCGACGACCTGTCCCTTCTCGCGCACGTAGGGCTCGACCCCGGCGAGCCCCTGCGCAGCGTACGCGCGCAGGCGGGCCGCGAGGATCTCGGCGAGCGTCTTCCGCACGCGGGCCTCGGCTCCCGGAGCCGCGCCGTCGAGCCGCGCGAGCCAGTCGCCCTCCGCGATCGACAGGTTCAGGACGCGGCGCGGCGCCTTCACCAGCTCGGCGACCTGGCCCGGGTCGGGCACGGGCAGATCCGCGAAGGCGGGCCCGTCGCCCGCGTCGACCTGGAGCGCCTGGTAGCGCTTCACCTGGTGGACCTCGAGGAAGGTCTCAGCGTGCAGGAACGCGTCGACCACGGCATCGGCAGGCTTTCCGCGCACGAGCAGCATGGCGCCCGCCGCCGCGATCTCGTCCGGGAGCTTCTCCCGGTCCGACACCCCGTTGTGTACGACGGAGCCCTTCTCGAGCTCAGGCAGCCGCGCGGCGGGGTCGAGGCCGAGGTAGCGCATCAGCTCGCTCGTGAAGCGGGCCGTATCGGCCGCCGAGGCCGAGTAGAGCGGCGCCGCCGCGAGCGCGAGCGACAGGACGAGCCGGAGCAGGAGCGACATGGGCCGAGAGCATACGTCGGCTTGACGCGTCTGCGATCGTGACGATGGATTGGCGGATGTTCGAAGAGGCTCGCGACGCAACGCTCCTCGACGCGTACTCGGAGGCCGTGACCGGCGCCGTCGAGGCCATCCAGCCCTCGGTCGTCCACGTGGACGTCGCGCGCGAGCGCGGCCGCGGCGGCGGCTCCGGGTTCGTCTTCACCCCCGACGGACTGATCGTCACGAACAGCCACGTCGCAAGCGGCGCGGCTCGCCTCGAGGTCAGCCTGCCCGACGGCTCGAGCCGGGTGGCGTCGATCGTGGGCGACGACCCGGGCACGGACCTCGCGATCCTGAAGATCGACGCGCCGCAGCTCCGGCCCGCGCGGCTGGGCGACTCGAAGAAGGTGCGGCCAGGCCAGGTCGCGATCGCCGTCGGCAGCCCGCTCGGCTTCGCGAGCACGGTGACCGCGGGCATCGTGAGCGCCACCGGCCGCTCCATGCGCTCGGTCTCGGGCCGGCTCGTCGACCGGGTGATCCAGACCGACGCGGCGCTCAACCCGGGCAACTCGGGCGGGCCGCTCGTGAACTCGCGCGGCGAGGTGATCGGCGTGAACACGGCGATGATCGCGGGCGCGCAGGGGCTCGCGTTCGCGCTCGAGGTGGACCTCTTGAAGAGCCTGGCGGGCGAGCTGATCCGCGACGGCCGGATCCGCCGCAGCCACCTCGGGGTCGGCGGGCAGACCGCGCCGATCCACCGCTCCGTCGTGCGCCACTACGGCCTGGCGGCGGAGACGGGCGTCGTCGTCCAGGCCGTCGAGGACAAGAGCGCCGCGCAGAAGGCGGGCGTCCGGGAAGGCGACGTGATCGTCGGGTTCGACGGCGCCGCGGTGGTCGGCATCGACGACCTGCATCGCCTGCTGACCGCCGAGCGGGCGGGCGTGCCCGCCGTGCTGCGCGTTCTGCGGCACACCGAGCTCGTGGAGCTCGAGGTCGTGCCGCGCGAGTCGAGCTAGAAGTTCGGCTTCGGCGCTGGCATCGCGAGCGTCGGGGTCTGCGCGTCGCGGTTGGGCGAGGCCGGCGCCGCTGGCGCCACTGCGCGCCCGCCGCCCGTCGGCCCGATCGTGATCTGGCCCTCGACCTTGGCGCCGCGCTCGATCACGATGCCCTCGGTCTTCAGGTCGCCGAACACGCGCGCGGTCTTGCGCAGGGTGATCTCGGTGCGCGCCTCGATGTCGCCGTGCACCTCGCCGTCGATCAGGACGGACTCGGCGCTGATCCGCGCAGACACCTTGCCGCTGTTCCCGATCGTCACGGTCGAGCCGCAGTCGACCTCGCCCTCGACCACGCCGTCGATTTGAACGGCCTTCTGCGTCTTGAGCGAGCCGGTGAACTCGGAGCTCGCGTCGATCGTGGTGGTTGCGGGACCGCTTGTGATCGCGCGCACGTCCAGGGTGGGCGCGCTCGCCGGGATCGCCGCGATCGCCTTGTTCTTGCCGCGGAACATCGCTCGCCTCCGGGTTCGACGGGTTGCGCCATCATCGACCCTTGCGGGAGGCGACTTGAGTAGTTGGGGCGATCCGGGGTTGAATGGCCGCGAGTGGCCGGTCGCATCCCGACTCCGGAGACGATCGACGCGCGCTGGCTGACCGAGCTGCTGCGCGCGAACAGCCACCCCGGTGCAACGGTTGCACGCGTGCGCACCGAGCGGATCGGCACCGGCCAGATCGGGAAGTGCATCCGCTTCGCGCTCGAGCTCGAGGGCGACGCGGACGGCGCGCCGCGCTCGCTGGTGGGGAAGTTCGCGTCGGACGATCCGCTCTCGCGCGAGACGGGCATCCAGCTCGGGAACTACCACCGCGAGATCATGTTCTATCGCGAGCTCGCCGGCCGGATCCCGATCACCAAGCCCCGCTGCTACTACGCCGACATCGAGGGACGCGGCGCCGACTTCGCGCTGCTCCTCGAGGACATGACGCCGGCCGTGCAGGGCAACCAGATGGCGGGCTGCTCGATCCCGATCGCGCGCGCGGCGGTGCGCGAGCTGGTGAAGCTCCACGCGTCGACCTGGCAAGACGAGTCGCTGCGCGGGAAAGACTGGATCGAGGAGCGCACCCCCGAGAAAGGCGCGCAGTGGCGGGAGATGTACCGGCAGAGCCTCGCGCCGTTCCTCGCGCGCTTCGCGCCGGTGCTGGCCGACGACGAGCGCGAGATCATCGCGCGGGTCGCCGAGTCGAAGGGCCCGCCGTTCGCCTATCCGGCCCAGCCGTGGGCGCTCGTGCACATCGACTTCCGGCTCGACAACCTCTTGATCGACGAGCGGGTGACGCCGCCGCGCGTCGCGGTGGTCGACTGGCAGAGCATGGTGCTGATGTCTCCGCTGTCCGACCTCGCGTACTTCCTGGGCGCGTCGCTCCTGCCCGAGGTGCGGCGGCCGGTGGAGCGCGAGCTCGTCCGCGAGTACCACGACGGGCTCGTCGCCGCCGGTGTGCGCGGCTACGACTTCGCGCACTGCTGGGACGACTACCGGCGCGGAGCGTTCGCCGGCTTCGCGGTGACGGTGATCGCGTCGGTGATCGTGCAGGAGACCGCGCGCGGCAACGAGATGTTCACCGCGATGGCGCGCCGTCACGCGCGCCACGCGCTCGACCTCGGCTCGGCCGAGTTCATCTGAGGAGGCCTTGGCGATGGCGCAGGCGATGAACGAGCTCGGCTTCTACACGCTCGCCGGCCAGCCGCGCTCGCCGCGCGAGCTGCTCGACGAGGTGCGCGAGGCCGAGGCGCAGGGCATCGGCGCCTGCTTCATCTCGGAGCGCTTCAACATCAAGGAGGCCGCGACGCTGTCGGGCGCGGTCGGCGCGGTGTCGAAGACGATCGGCATCGCGACCGCCGCCACCAATCACAACACCCGACACCCGATGGTGACGGCGTCGTACGCGATGACCATGCACCGGCTGACCGAGGGCCGCTTCTCGCTCGGGCTCGGCCGCGGGATCGCGCCCATGTTCAAGATGTACGGACTGCCGGCGATCACGACCGCGCAGCTCGAGGACTTCGCCGGCCTGATGCGCCGGCTCTGGCGCGGCGAAGCTGTCGTCGGCCACGACGGCCCGGCCGGGAAGTTCGGCCTGCTCATGCTCGGCCCCGACTACGCGGGCGAGATCCCGCTCACCTTCACGGCGTTCGGGCCGAACTCGCTCGCGCTCGGCGGCCGGGTGATGGACGCGGTCGTGCTCCACACCTTCTTCAGCGACGAGACCACCGCGCGCTGCGTGCGCGCGGTGAAGGAGGCCGCCGAGAAGGCGGGGCGCGATCCCGCGCGCGTGCGCGTCTGGTCGTGCTTCGCGACGATCGGCGACCACCTGCCCGAGCCGCTGCGCCTCAAGAAGACCGTCGGGCGCATGGCCACCTACCTTCAGGCGTACGGCGATCTGCTGGTGAAGACGAACCGCTGGGATCCCGCGCCGCTCGCGCGGTTCCGGGCCGACCCGCTGGTCGCGAAGTTCCCGGGCGCGATCGACGCGCGCGCCACGACCGAGCAGCTCGAGCAGATCGCCAAGCTGATCCCCGAGGCGTGGCTCGCGCCCGCGGCGACGGGCTCGCCCGCGCAGTGCGTCGCCAAGGTGCGCGCCCAGCTCGACCTGGGCTGCGACGGCGTGATCCTGCACGGCGCGAGCCCGGCCGAGCTCGAGCCGATCGTGCGCGAGTACCGCCGCACCCGCCCGCCGGGCCGCTTCGACCGGCTGGCCGCGAACCCGGCGGGTTAGGGCGCGCTCATTTCTTCATGAGCTGGCCGCGGATCTCCCCCGGCGGGTGCGCCGCGGTGTGCACGTTCAGGTACCAAAGCCCGTCGGCGAGCTGCTTGCCCTGCTCCGCGGTGAGCGTCTCCAGGCCCACGATCGGGCTGGACAGCTTGTCGAGCGTGATGATCGGCCCGGCGTTCGCGCCGGGCTTCGCCGGTCCGTGGAAGTGCGCGGCGGTCGCCGCGCCCGTCAGGCCCGAGTAGGTGACGGTGTAGCTGAACTTCATCGTCGCGGTGTCGTACGTCGCCAGGACCGTGCCGGTTCCCTTGGTGTCGTTGGGCGGGACCTCGTCCGCGCCCTTCAGGACGGCGGTATAGGTGACGGTCTCGGCCAGGGCGGGGGTCGCGAGGGCGGCGACGAGCGCGAGGACTGCGAAGGTCTTCATGGGGCTCTCCTTTGCGTCCAAGAGTAGCCTGAAACCTCGCGACATCTGAGCAGGGAAGGAGATTGCGATGATCCAGATTCGGCGCGCCAACGAGCGCGGTCGTGCCTCGTTCGGCTGGCTCGACAGTCGCCACACGTTCTCGTTCGGGGAGTACTACGACCCGAAGCACATGGGTTTCGGCCCGTTGCGGGTCATCAACGACGACCGCGTGCGCGCGGGCGCGGGCTTCGGCACGCACGGCCACCGCGACATGGAGATCCTCTCCTACGTCCTGGAAGGCGCGCTCGAGCACAAGGACAGCCTCGGAACCGGCTCGGTGATCCGGCCCGGCGACGTGCAGCGCATGTCCGCAGGCACCGGCATCCAGCACAGCGAGTTCAACCCCGACCGCGGGAAGCCGGTCCACTTTCTACAAATTTGGATCGAGCCGGAGCGCGACGGCCTCGCGCCGAGCTACGAGGAGAAGCACTTCGCCGACGCTGAGCGCCGAAACCAGCTGCGCTTGATCGCCTCGCGAGAAGCGCGCGACGGATCGCTCGCGATCCATCAAGATGCGGATGTCTACGCGGCGCTTCTCGACGACGGCAAGGTGCTCACGCACGCTCTTCGCGCCGGACGGCAGATTTGGCTGCAGGTCGCGCGCGGTGAAGTGGAGCTGAACGGCCAGGCCCTCGCCGAGGGCGACGGCGCGGCAATTCGCGGCGAGTCGGAGCTCGCGATCCGCGGGCGCGGATCCAACGCGGAGATCTTGTTGTTCGATCTGGCCTAGACACGAAAGGGAGTACCCCCCGATGCCGACCATCAAGACCAAGGACGGAGTCGAGATCTACTACAAGGACTGGGGCAAGGGTCAGCCGATCGTCTTCAGCCACGGCTGGCCGCTCTCGGCCGACGACTGGGACGCGCAGATGCTGTTCTTCGTCGGGCAGGGCTATCGCGTCATCGCCCATGACCGGCGCGGCCACGGCCGCTCCACCCAGGTCAGCGACGGCCACGACATGGATCACTACGCCGCCGACCTGGCGGCGCTGACCGAGCACCTCGACCTGAAGCGAGCGGTGCACGTCGGCCACTCGACCGGCGGCGGTGAAGTGGTGCACTACGTGGCGCGCCACGAGAGCCGCGTGGCCAAGGCGGCGATCATCAGCGCGGTGCCGCCGCTCATGGTGAAGACGGCGGCCAATCCGGGCGGGCTGCCGAAGGAGGTTTTCGACGGGCTGCAGGCACAGCTCGCCGCGAACCGAGCCCAGTTCTACTACGACCTGCCGGCGGGACCGTTCTACGGCTTCAACCGCCCGGGCGCGAAGCCCTCCGAGCCCGTGATCCGGAACTGGTGGCGCCAGGGCATGATGGGCGGTGCGAAGGCGCACTACGACGGCATCGTCGCGTTCTCGCAGACCGACTTCACGGAGGACCTGAAGAAGATCACGGTGCCGGTCCTGGTGATGCACGGCGATGACGACCAGATCGTGCCTTATGCCGATTCGGCACCGCTGTCGGCGAAGCTGCTGAAGAATGGCACGCTGAAGACCTACAAGGGCTTTCCGCACGGCATGCCGACGACGGAGGCCGCGACCATCAACGCGGACCTGCTCGCGTTCATCAAGGCGTAGTCCGCTACTCCGCCCTCACTGACAGGTCCCCGCGGTTCCGGCCGTGCAGGCGAGCGGGCAGGTCGGGCACTTCGGGCCGGGCTGCTTGGTGTTCAAGAGCCGCCACTGGATCAGGTCGCCGTTGCTGATGAAGAGGCCGGTTTCGTCGAGGTCGTAGATCGCGCACGGGCGGTTCCCGGCGGTTCCGCACTGGTCGAGCGTGCGGTTCTTGGTGTTGCTGGCGCGCCACTCGATCAGGTCCCCGTTGCTGACGAAGAGGCCGGAGACACCGGGGAACTTGCCGTCGCACTTGTTGCCGTAGCCGTCGTGGTCGTCGTCGCGTTGACCGCCGGTGAGCGTGGCCCAGGGGTTCGTCGTCAGGAAGTCGGCGGCGACGCGCGGGTTGGCGACGTTGCGGCAGTTGTCGCAGGCGTCGCCGACGGTGTCGAGCTCGGCGTCGGCCTGACTCGTGTTGGTGGTGACGGGGCAGTTGTCCTCGCCGGAAACGGCGACGTCGCGGTCCGGGTCGAGCTGGTTGGCGACTGGGAAGAGCGCGGCGCAGCGACCCGCGCGGAACAGATTCCCGGGAACCGTGCCGCCCGGGTTGTCGAACAAGAACACCGAGACGCTGGCGAGGTCCCCCGGCGCCGTCGGCGCGTACACCGGCCACGCAGGCGTCGTCGACGGCACGCCGGTCCGCACGAACGAGCCCCAGGCATTCTGCATGGCGACCGAGAGCGCCGTGTCGTCCGCATCGATCGCGATGCCGTAGGTTCCCGGCAGCTGCGAATAGGTCCCGAACACGTAGAACAGATCGAGCGTGTGGAATGTGCGCAGATCGGCGTTGGTGGACGTCGCCAGATATGTCGGCGGGAAGGTCAGCTGGTAGACCCACGCAGAACTGCCGCCCTGCGCGATGGCGTCGGCCGCGTCGAGCGTCGAACACACGGTCCCCGCGTCGTCGAACAGCACGCGGGTCTCCTCGGCCCACGACGGGTACACGGAAGGGACGTTCGTCGCCGGATACACGGTCTCGAGCGCGTCCGTGCGGGTGTTGCCGAGCTTGGTGCGCAGGCCGAGGTCATAGAACGCAGCGTTCGGGACCTGGGCCTCGAGGTTCCGAGTGAAATAGGTCGACTCGTTGGCCACGGTGCCGATCATGAGCGGACGGTGATCGGCGGCGCCCTGGCGCAGGAGACCGAGCGGCTGCTCCGGGAGGAAGTAGCCATCGATGGCGGGATTCGCCGGCGGATCGCCGTTGATGCCCCTGGGCTGCGCGCCAAGCGCTTGCACCAGGCTCGCGGCGGGTGCCGCGCGGAGATTGATTAGGTCGTTCGGGTCGTAGCCCGCGCTCGCTGCGACCTCGCGACTCCGCTTGTAGATCGTCGAGCCGAAGAACGGGTCACTGAGCACAGGGCTCCCCGCCGGCAGGTCGGCGAGCGCCCGCGCGTTGTAGCATTGACCGCTCTGGACGATCCCCGCGCGGAATAGGCCGTCCGACAGCGGCGACGCCATGAGCGCGCACACGGACCAGCCGCCCGCGGACTGACCGGCGATCGTGATCTGGTTCGGGTCGCCGCCGAACACCGCGACGTTGTCGCGCAACCAGCGGAGCGCCTCGAGCTGGTCGAGGAAGCCGTAGTTTCCCGTCGAGCCGTTCGGGTCCTCGGCGGCGAGCCCGGGCAGGCCGAAGAAGCCGAGCGCGCCGAGTCGGTACTGCGGCTCGGCGACGATCACGTTCTGCGAGCTAGCCATGCTCGCGCCGTCCGTCGCGCTATACGCTGCGGATCCCTCCACCAGACCGCCGCCGTGGATGAAGAAGAGCACGGGCAGCGGCGGAGTGGGCGGGGCGTTCGGATCCTTCGGCGGGACCCACAGAGAAATCCTGAGACAGTCCTCGTCGCCGGCGACCGCGGCGCCGCTGAGCTGCGGGCAGCCCGGGCCGAAGCCGGTGGCGTCGATCGTGGTCGGCGATGCCGCTTTGCGCACGGGCCGCTTCCAGCGGAGAGAGCCGGTCGGCGCTTCGGCGTAGGGAATGCCCTGATATTTGAGCACGCCCTGCTCGCGCAATCCCTGCACGGGCCCCGAAGTCGTGTCAACGGGCGGCGGCTGGGGGATCCCGAGGATCGGCTCGGGTGCGAAGGCTAGGCTGTACGGGCCGTCGAGCCCAACGCTGTGCGCGAAGTGGTCGATGAAGGCGCCGGTGGTGCCGTTGTAGCGGAGCACCTCGCCCGTGTCGCGCGCCGGGACGTACAGATTGCCGTCGGGCCCCCAGCGGAACAGCCGCGGCCCCTGCGGATGAAGGTCCCCCGCGGGAATGAATCGTCCGATCGGCGCTCCCGTCGTCCCGTTGAAGCGGTAGATGTCGTTCCCGCCGTTCGGCAGTGAGACGTAGAGATTCGCGTCCGGTCCGAAGACCACTGCGCCGACGTTCCCGCCGGGGCCCGCGATCGGCACCGTCGCGAACAAGTCGATGAAGGCGCAGCTCGTCGGGTTGAAGCGGAAAACCTGACTCGTCGGGAAGCTGGCGACGTAGAGGTTGCCGTCGGGCCCGAAGTCGAGCCCGACCGCGGCGCTCAGCCCCCCGCCGCTCATGTAGCAGAGCACCGCCCCCGTGGTTCCATTCGCCTTGAACACCTGGTTTGCCGCACCGAGGCTGCCGTAAAGGTTTCCGTCGGGGCCAAAGCGGAGATCGCCGGGTCCTCCAGGCAGGCCCGAGACGAAGATGTCTGAGGCGCCCGTGGTTGCGTCGAGGCGCACCACTGCTCCGGGTTCGGACACGTAGAGCTTTCCATCCGGGCCGATCACCGATCCGCCGGGCTGGGACAGCCCGCTCGTTCCCGTTCCCGCGGGGATCACAATGCCCAGGAAGGCGCCGGTCGTCCCGTCGTAGTGCAGCACCCGGCTGTTCGTGTTGCTGACCACGAGCAGGCCGAGATCGGCTCGAGCCGAAGACGCCAGTGCCCCGAGTGCGAGCGCAACTCCCAAGAGCCATACCCATCGAGATCGCGTCTTCTCCATGTACTTCTCCTCACCAGTAGATGTGTGAAGGCCGTAGGAACAACTGTTCCGGATCTCAGGTCTCCCACTCGACGTGCGCCCTAGGGTCGGGGAGATAGCGGCAGAAGTAGCCGCGTCGGACCGTCACCGAGAGATGGGCGCCGAGCTCGGGATGCCGCGCGAGGATCTTGTCGACGGCGGTCTTGATCGCCTTGGTCACTGCGACTCGTGCCCGCTCGGCGTGCGGCAGCTCGCGCCAGCGGCGCAGCGCGCCTTCGAGCTCTGCGAGCAGCGCCTCGCGCTCGTCCGAAATTGCCGCGAGTCGGGCGAGGTCCCGGCGCCGCTCGGCGTCGCTCTCTTCTGCATCGAGCGCGTGCAGCCGCGCCAGGTACGCCGCTCGCGCCTGTGCGTCGATGCACGGATCAGCGCCGCCCAGGCCCCGCACGACGCTGAGCGAGGGATCCTGCGGCGCGACGTTCGAGCCCGCGATGTCCGACCGCATCAAGTCGCAGACGTGGAACGCGCGGCCTGGATCGCGCAGCAGCGTCGCAAGATAGTGTAGGCCGCGCAGGTCGCGCAGGTGGATCTGCTTGTCCGCGCTGGCAATCGTCCAGATCTCCCCATCGAGCCGGAAGACTTGAGCGAGGCAAGGGTCCTCGAAGGGACGGATGGGAGCGAGCCGGAGATCCTGAACGACGCCCACCTGAGTTCTTCCTCTGCAGGGTAGGTCGCACCGGCCAGGGAATTCGGATCAAAAGCTCGGTGCAATCGAAGGCGTGCGGCTCCGGATCGCGCGGGCGAAAGGACTACCATGAGCCAGCCCCATGCCTCGCTTCCTCGGCCGAAGTGTCTGGAGTCTCCTGCTCGCCGCGAGCTTCACGGCGCTTTGCGCTGCCTCGCCGACGCCAGGACCGGGCGACACCGCTGCCACGCGCGCGGCGGAGCTCGCGCGAAGAGGCCGCTTCGAGGAAGCGGTGGTTGCCTGGCGCGAAGCCGCGCAGGCGGCGGCCGCTGGAGGGGCGACACGCGAGCGTGTCGAGGCGCTGGTCCAGCTCGCCGACGCGCAGCAGGCGCTCGGACGCTACGCCGACTCCCTCCAGACTCTGGCCGACGCCCAGGCCGCGGCCGGGGAGGGCGCCGGCGCAGACGCGCTCGCCGCGATCCAGGGCTCCATCGGCAATGCCTACCTGGCGCTCGGCCCGCCCGACAAGGCACGCGAGCAGCTCAGCAAGGCGCTGGAGCTGGCGAAGGGCGCGGACGCGCCGCGACTCGCGGCGGCGCTGCTCACGAACCTCGGGAATCTCGACGCATCGAAGCAGGCCTACACGGCGGCCGCGCGCACGTACGCCGAGGCCGCGGCCCTCGCGACGAAGGCGGGCGATCCGGAGCTCGCCGCGCGCGCGCTCGCGAACCAGGCGCAAGCGGCGCAGCGCGCGGGTGCGCCCGCCGCCGATGTCCAGCCCGCGCTCGCGCGAGCGACCGCGCTGGCCAACGGCCTTTCCGACTCGCACGACAAGGCCTACCTGCTGATCAGTATCGGCCGAACCCACGCGCGCCTCGGCGAGCTCGAGCCCGCTCACGCGCAGCTGCGCCGTGCGCAGGCTGTCGGAGAGGCGATCGGCGACGCGCGCGCGCAGTCCTATGCGCTCGGCTATCTCGGCGCGCTCTACCAGGACAGGGGCCGGCTCGACGAGGCGCTCGCGCTGAGCCGACGCGCGCTCTTCCTCGCCCAGCAGGCGAACGCGCCCGAGTCACTCTACCGCTGGCACTGGCAGGTGGGCCGGATCCTGGTCGCGCAGGGCGCGCTCGCCGAAGCGATCCCCTCGTACCAGCAAGCGGTGCTCGTGCTCTCGGGCATCCGCTTCGACATGGCCCATGGCTACGCGACGGGCGGCGGCTCTTTCCGGGAGGCGGTGGGGCCTGTGTACTACGAGCTCGTGGATCTGCTGCTCAAGACCGCGCCCGACTCGGCCGACGCGAGTGCCTATCAGGCGCGCCTGCACGAGGCGCGCGAGACGCTCGAGAAGCTGAAGGCTGCGGAGCTGCGCGACTACTTCCGCGACGAGTGCGTCGACGCAGCGCAGGCGAAGGTCGAGAGCCTGGACAAGGCCGCGGGAGCTGCGGTCGTGATCTACCCGGTCATTCTGCCGGACCGGCTCGAGCTGCTGCTCAACTTTCCCGACGGGATGAGGCGTGTGACGGTGCCCGTGCGCGCGGAGGCGCTCAACGCGGAGGTCCGAGCGCTGCGCGCGTTGCTCGAGAAGCGCACGACTCAGCAGTACCTTCCGCATGCTCAGCAGCTCTACGACTGGCTGGTGCGGCCGTTCGCGGCGCAGCTCGAGGGCCTTCCCGTGGACACGCTCGTGTTCGTTCCCGACGGCGCGCTTCGCACCGTTCCCATCGGGGCCTTCCACGACGGCGAGCACTTCCTAGTCGAGCGCTATGCCGTCGTCACCACGCCCGGGCTCAGCCTGACCGACCCTCGCCCGCTCGATCGCCAGAACCTGCACGTATTCGCGAGCGGGCTATCGCAGTCGGTGCAGGGCTATCCGGCGCTCGCGCGCGTGCCCGAAGAGCTCGAGTCGATCCATGCTCTCTATGGCGGCGAGCTGCTGGTCGACGAGCAGTTCCGCGCGCCGCGCATCGAGGCCGATCTCGACGAGCGCGACTTCAGCATCGTGCACATTGCCACTCACGGAGAGTTCTCGGAGGACGCGGCGGACTCGTTCCTGTTGACCTATGACGGGCGGCTCGGCATGGAGCAGCTGGGAGAGGCGGTCGGGCACACGCGCTTCCGCGACCGGCCGATCGAGCTACTCATGCTCTCGGCCTGTGAGACCGCGCAGGGCAGTGAGCGCGCGGCACTCGGCCTGGCCGGCGTCGCCGTCCAGGCCGGAGCGCGCAGCGCGCTCGGCACGCTGTGGAGCGTGAACGACGCCGCTGCCGCGCAGCTCGTTGCCGAGTTCTATGCGCAGCTCCACTCGGGCTCGATCTCGAAGGCGGTGGCGCTGCAGCGCGCGCAGCAGAAGCTCTTGCGCGATGCCAATCACTCGCACCCGTACTACTGGGCGCCGTTCCTACTCATCGGCAACTGGCTCTGAGTTCCGATCGGGGTCTCTAGCGGCAGCTCGCGAGGGCGGGGAGTGGCTCGCTCGCCAATTCGTTCGTCGACACTGGACCGGCGAACGGCCCAGACGCGAGCTCGAAGGAAGCCGGCAGCCAGCCGTCCGGCTCGGGTGCGATCCCGCCCCAGCCGCGCGCCGCGAAGCTCCCGGCCCGCTCGCCGCTCGTGCGCGCCGCGCAGCGCTGGCGGATCAGCGAGGCGGCGTCGAGATAGCTGGTCGGGAGCGGCGTGAGCGTGCCCGCGAGGTTCACGGCGGGAGAGTGGATCTCGACCGTGCCGGCGATGCCGAGCTCGGAGTCGGCGTCGACGCTGACCACGCTGTCGGGGAACGCGAAGTAGTGGTCGGCCGTGATCTGAATGTTGCCGCCGGTCCCGGCACCTGCCTTCGCCTCGATGCGGCTGCTGTTCTCAAGTAGCAGGAGCTGGGGATCGATCGCAATGTTGCCTCCGGTGCCGGTGGTCACCGAGGCGGTAATCACACCCGCGTCGAGGTGGACGAGCTTGCTCGCCTGGATCGTGACGTCGCCCCCGTCGGCGTTCGCAGAGTCGATCGCGATCGTGCCGCCGTCGAAGAGCTCGATGCGCGGCGCGCGCAGGAGCACCGCGCCCGCGTCGCCGGAGCCCAGACCTTCAGACGAGACGCGGCTGGTGAGGGTCGAGCTCCGGTCGCTTGTCAGCTCTCCGAACTCGGAGCGGCCGCCGACCTCGATCGACTCATCGGCCACGAGAGTCAGGCTGCCAGCATCTCCCGAAATGGGAACTCCGCCCGGCGGGGTCACGGGCACGCTCGTGGTGTCGACGAACCCGCCGTTCACGATGCGGATGCGATCGCCGCGAAGCTCGATGCCGCCGCCACGACCTCCACCGATGGTCCCGCTCGCGACGATGGCGCCGTCCGTGATGGTGATCCTGGGCGCGCTCAGCAAGATCGAGCCTCCCAGCCCACCTGCGAGCGTAACGGAAAAGATGCCGGAGGTTTCTTGCAAGTTCGTCGGGTCGAGCCGCGGACCGCCTTGATTCGTGGCAGAGATCGAGTCTGTCGCCCTTACGGTGATCGTGCCGGCGTCCCCCGGACCGTACGCTGCGTTCGCGTCGATGACGCCTTGGGTCTCGATCGCGAGCGAGTCGACATCCAACGTGATGTCGCCAGCCTTGCCAGCTCCTCCTCCGGTCGCGCTGGCGTGGATCCCACTGGCGTGGGTGCCACTGGCGTCGATCAAGGGGGGGCCGATCGTGATCGAGTGGGCCCTCAGGGTGATGTCTCCGGCAGTGCCTTCGCCCCACGTTTCGGCATGGACGCCACCACCGGTCTCGAGATCGATGCTGCTTGCCGCGATATCGACCGACCCATCCGCCCCGTTTACGCAACCAGGGTTGCAGTCGCTGTCGATCTCTCCGCGATTCGAAACCGTGACCGCGCCGCTGTGGATCTCGACCCTTCCCGGATGGTTTTGGCTCGAGCTGATGATCAAGGCGTAACGCGTAGCCTGCGGGCCGCCATCGACCACCAAGCTTCCCTCGTCCCCCAAGTCGATCTGGATGTCTCCTCCCAGGCCCAAGCTTCCCCATCCGGCGCTGCCGATGAACGAGCGGTCGTAGACAACTAGTGAGTTCGCCCTGACGTTGACCGTTCCTGCGTCGCCCCTCGGCACGGGGACCAGAGCCGCCCCGACAGAGTCTGCGCTCACCGCGACGCCGTGGCTGAGCTCGAGGGTGCGCGCGTCGATCTCGATCGCGCCGGCAGCGCCAGAGGCCGTGGTCTCCGCGCGCACTCCGCGGTCGGTCACCACCGGATCAGTATCGCTGAGGTATCCAAGGCCGTGTTGGATCGTGACCTTCGGGCTGGGGAGACCTTCGCCGAGACCGGCGATGAGGATCGTTCCCGCCTGGCCCGCCGACCACGTGTTGACCGAGAGCAAGCTGTCGTCCACGGTGACTGCTGCGCCCGCCGCGATCGAGATGCTTCCTCCCGCTCCCTCGCCCGAGGTCTCGGCGGATACGCGCGAGCCCTGCAGGTCGACCTCCTGCGCAGCGATCTCGACGCTGCCGGCCTTGCCGCTCGCCGCAGAGCCGACGGCGGTTGCGC
Organism: uncultured delta proteobacterium; assembly: GCA_963707945.1. Classification (GTDB taxonomy): domain Bacteria; phylum Myxococcota_A; class UBA9160; order SZUA-336; family SZUA-336; genus VGRW01. The sequence continues at coordinate 731,829 of CAVPRM010000002.1, read as the reverse complement.
TCACGGCGACTCCGCTCGTGAACCGCACGAGCTCCCCGGCGTGGATCTGGATCTCGCCCGCTGCGCCACTGCTCGTGGTCTCCGCGCTCGCGCCGGCCGTGGTGATCTGTGCAGGCGCCATGGCGTCGAATCCAGGCCCGTTCTGGAACGTGACCTCCGGGCTCGCCACGCGGATCGTTCCCGCGTTGCCCCCGCCGTGCGTGGAGACCGAGAGCAGGCTGTCGTCGACGAGAACGGACTCGCTCGCGGCGACGGAGATCGATCCGGGTCCGGGTTCGCCGGGGTTGGCGGCCGGCCCGGCGCTCTCGTTCTCGGCGAGCAGCTTCGAGCCTTGCGTCATCAAGAGCCGGCCGGAGCGGATGGAGATGCTGCCCGGAGTCTCGCCGCCCACGTCGACGAGCGACGCGTCCGACAGCGAGACATCACCTGCAGCCTCGAGCTGGAGGTGTCCGCCCGGCGCCCGGAACTCCGCACCCACGAGCGAAACGTCTCCCGACGCGAGCCGCGCCTCTCCGCGCGTGAACGCGAGCCCACCCTGGACCTCGAGCGACGCAGCGCTGCTCGGGCTCAGGAATCCGAAGGCCGCCGGCCGGGCCGTCGAGAGCACGCTCGGCCGCGAGGGGTCGGCCTGGAAGCGCTCGAGGCCGTCCGCGCCGAAGCCAAGAGAGTCGGCCGTGCTCGTGTGGAAAGTGCCCGGGACTTCGAGCCGAGCGCCTTGTCCGAACACGACACCGCTCGGGTTGAATAGCCATAAGTCCGCGCCCGGGATGGTGGAGTGCAGCTCGCCCTCGATCCGCGACTCACTGCCCCCCGTCACGCGCGCGATCACGTTCTCGATCGCGCCCGGGTTCGGCGCGCCTTGGTCCGTGAAGGTCGCGCGTTCGCCGCTTCCGATCGAGAAGCTCGTGAAGCTGTGGAAGAGGTTAACGCCGCGCTGCTCGCCGAGGTCGGCGCGGATCAGGTAGTTCGCAGTGCCGAGGTCATCGGCGCCCGGCGCGACCACGCCCGCCGGCGCGCTTCCGAGCGTGCCGTCGCGCACCACCAGGCCCTGGCTCTGCGCCAGGGCCTGCGGTGCGCTGGCCGCCGCGACCGCGCACCCGAGCGCGATCGCGAGCAACCAGCGGGAAGTGGCGGCCAGGTAGGCCACGAGACAGCATTCTACGCTCGCTCGCAGGCCAACCGCGAGCTTCGCCTAGTCGTCGCAGTCTTTGGCGCCGAAGTACTTCCGCACGTGCCTGGCTACTCGGGCGCCGAGCTTGTCGCCGTCCTCCATCGAGTTCCGCCAATGCAGGCCAGACCAGACGCGCGCGTCGTCGATCTGTCGGGTGATGTCGTTGAGCTTGGTGTAGGTCCTCTGGGTCTGGACGAGCTGCGGCACCGCGGTTTGACTGGTGGCGAGCGTCCAGGTCACCTTACGGGTGCCGAAGAAGCTGGCGACGGAGTCGGTGAGCGCAGTCGACCAGAAGCCGTGAGCCGACGGGTACTCGGGGTGGTTGACCGTGAGCAGCGGGATCCAGGTTGCGTCTGCTTCGGTACCGGGGTTGCCGTCTTCAGCCGCCCGGGGGATCGCGGTCCGGGGCCGAACGGCCCGGAAGAAGTACTTGGCGTAGAAGCCCGCGATGACCGAGTCCGACACCGAAGTGTGCACCAGCGCGAACAGGCGCGCGGTCCCCAAAGTGTCGAGGCCATTGGCGATCGCGAGATTGTTCAGATTGCGATTCCAATTCACGTAGGCGTTCTCCGACCAGAACCAGGCGATGTCGGTCTGTTCCGCCGTACGCACGGAGCTGTTCGCGCGCCCGAAGTTCTTGGTCTCGTTGTAGTCACGGACCCACTTCTTGGACGCGAACGAATCGGGACCGCGCGGGAGGTAGCTGGCTGGATCGCTGTACGTGAACGGAGTGATCTGGCCGACCTTGGCGTCGACCGGCTGCGTGCCGCACCCGCCGTTGGGCTCGAACTCGGCGAAGGGGGGCGGGACCGCGCTGCAGCTGTAAAGGACGACGTTGTTGAAGCCGTCGTTGGCGCGTAGAGCCAACATGCCGGCGGCGGCGGCTTCGCCGACGGCCATACCGTCGATCTTGACCTGGCCATCTGGGATCCCGGCCATGTAGGCGGCGTATTGCGCGTCGAGGTACGCGAACTGCGACGACGCCACTCGGCCGAGCGCCGTGCGATAGGCGGCCGTCGCCACCGCAGCGCTCACGTCTGCACCCGCGGGAGCTGCGATCGCGGCCCCGTAGGGTGCGTAGCCGCCCTCAATCGCGACCACCGCGTCGTACACCGCCAAGTGTACGATGGTGTGCAGGATCTCGGAGCTCGCGGGCGGCCTGGGCGCCGCGGCGTTGTTTATGGACAGCTGGACGATGTTGACCCAGTCCGTCACCGCATTTTGCGCTCGGCCGACCCCTGGCACGCCGATCCCGAGACCGGCAACGACCGCCACCATGAAGACCGCACGAAGACCGCGGATGCTCGACATCACATGCCTCCTCTGCATCAGTAGTCGAGGAAGCCCTGCGATTTGGATCAGGGGGCTGCGGCGCGGCGCTCGAACGCAGCCGCGTCGTCGAGCCCGACTTGCTCGAGCAGCGCCGCGCGGTGGTTGCGCAGAAGTACCGCGTCGGGCTCCGCTGCGAGCCAGGTCGAGAGCTGGTCGAAGGCGTCGTACCAGAGACCCGACTCAGCGTACAGGTGCGCAGTGCTCGCTGGCGCCACGGCCGCGAGCCGCGCGCGGATCTCGGGCCCGGGCGGCGTGAGGCGAATCGCTGCGACCGACACGGCGTCCTGTGCGCGCCGCTCGGGATCTCGCACTAGGGCCACGAACCAGCGGTACTCCACGTTCGGCTCGAGCCGCGCGCCGTGCTCGGCAAGGCTCACGTGATGGAGGCCCGCCGCGAGCGGGCCCGGAAGCGTCGTCTCCAGCACCGGGGCCACGACGCTAGGGTTGGTGACCGTGACCTCGATCGGGGCAGACGTCGCCTCGGACAGGAAGAAGTAGAGGTTCGGTGACTCGTGCGAGGTCGCGCCCACGTGCGCCGGGCCGAGCGCCTCGGGGACCGGCGCACCGGGGCCTAGGCTGCGCGCTTCGCCGCTGATCCGCACCGCGGGCCCGTCTTCGAGGTTGCCCGCGGCGTAGAGCGGCGGCTCCTTTGGAACAAGCGCCGCGACCAGAACCGCCTGCGGTGGCTCGGGCGGACGAGCTTGCGCAAGCTCGGGCTTTGTCGGCTGCTTGGCGATCGGGCCCGGCTTCGCAGGAGTCACCGGCTCGGGAGGAGGTAGCGGTTTCGGCAGGGGCGGAGCGACCGGCGGCGAGGGCACGACCGTCACCGGGCGCTCGGCCTGAGCGATCGGCGGTGGGCTCGAGGGCGTACTCGTCTCTCTCGTACGCCAGAGCAGGGCCGCGGCTGAGATGGCGAGCACCACAGCGGCCGCCGCGCCGAGCGCCGGGAACCAACGGGGCCCGCGGCGCCGCGTCGCAGCCGGCGCGACGGCGGCGAGCTCGAACCGGCGCACGACGGCGAGCTCGGTGCGGCACGGAGCGCAGCCCCGCAGATGTGCCTCGAGTCGAGCGAGTTCGTCCGACGCAACCTGCAGAGAAGGCGAAGCGAGGGCGACGATCTGCTCCTCGGAGAGATGCGCCGTCTCCGAGCCCTCGCTTGCCAGCGCCCGAGTCAGCGCGGCGAAGCGGGCGACCTCGCGCGAGCACTCCGCGCAGGTGGGGAAGTGCTCGCGGAACTCAGCCCACTCGGGCGCGTGCGGCTCGACCGCGAACGCCGCGACATCGATCTCTTGAAGGCGCGTGCAGGCTACCAATCGCTGAACCTTACTCCGGGGCAACAGCCCCACTACGAATGAGTCGTACGATCGCGTCGAATCGGATCACCGTTCCAGGACACCGGCCAGCTCGCTGCGCAGCTGCGCCAGGCCGTCGCGGAGATGGCGTTTGAACGTGCCCAGGGGCGTTCCCGTGGCGCGCGCTGCTTCTTCGTAGGTCTGGCCCTGCAGGTAGACCGCTACTACGGCCTCGCGCTTCTTGTCGGGAATCCGCGCCAGTGCGCGGTGCAGGTCGATCCGGGACTCGGCCCCGAGTGGTTTCCCGGGCGGCTCCCGGCTCTCCACGAGCTCCTCCCACGGGAGCCGTTCGGCCCGGCGGCGTCCGAGTTGGATCCGCAGTCGATCCAGATACTTGAAGCGTGTGGTCGTCTTCAGGAAACCGACCACCGCCTGGCGCTCCCGCAGACGCCCCTCGCGCAGCGCGAGGGCGGCGGCGGTGATCACCTCCTGGATCAGGTCCTCCCATTCCGTCTGGAATGCGTAGGCGTTCCAGTACGCAAGGAAGCTGTTCACCAGCCGGCTTGCCTGCACCAGAGCCAGCCGGTCGCCATCGACGATGCGCTGCAGCACCGCGGTCCAGTCCCGATCCGGCAGCGGCATCGACCGAGACTACCAGAATGACCCACTCAGGATCGTGAGAGAATCGAGAACCCGTGTCTGCGGTGCAGCAACGGTGCCGACCCAGCCTACTGTTCGCGCTCGCCGCGCTGGTCACCTGCGGACTCGGGCCCGCACGGGCTCTCGCGCAGGTGCCCGCGCCTCGGGGGGTGCCCTTCGAGCCGATCCAACGGCCGGGGGACGTGCGCCCCGAGATCCCGCCGCCCGAGCCCGAGAGGCGGCCCCAGTTCACGCTGCCTCCCATACCCGCGCCGAGCGAGGACGATCTCGCGCTCTCGCAGCGGCCGCGAGTCTCGGTGCGCGAGTTCCGCGTCACGGGAAGTACGGTGTTCTCGGACGAGGAGCTGGCCCGCGTCACCGCCCCGTACGCAGGCCGCGCGCTCGGCTCGGAGGAGCTCGAGCAGCTGCGCCAGCGACTCACGCTCCTGTACGTGAACGCCGGCTATCTGAATTCGGGCGCAATCCTTCCCGACCAGGACGTCCGCGGCGGCGCGGTCGAGTACCGCATCGTCGAGGGCCGGCTCGGCGGGGTCGACATCGAGGGCAACCGCTGGTTCCGCGATCGGTATCTCGAGAGTCGCATCCTTCGCGGCGCGCACACGCCGCTCAAGGTCGAGGACCTCGAGGAGCAGCTCCAGCTCCTGCAGCAGGATCCGCGCATCCGCCGCGTCGACGCCGCGCTCCTGCCCGGCGAGCGGCCGGGCGACGCGCGGCTGCGGGCGAGCTTCGAGGAGGAGCTGCCCTTCTTTGTGTCGCTCGAGTTCGACAACTACGAGTCACCCAGCATCGGCCAGTACCGCACCGAGCTCGACGTCGGCGATCGGAACCTGACGGGCTGGGGCGACTCGCTCCACCTCATGGCGGCTCGAACGCAGGGACTCTGGGACTACGAGGCGGGCTACGAGATTCCCGTGACGAGCTGGGACACGACGCTTGGCGCTTGGCTGCGCTACGGCTCGAGCGACGTCGTCGAGGACCCCTTCGATCCGCTCGACATCAAGAGCCGCGCGCACACGATCGGGATCGAGCTGCGCCAGCCGCTCTACCGCACCCTGCGCCAGCGGCTCGAGCTGGCGTTCACGGGCGAGTACCGCGAGAGCAAGACGTTCCTGCTCGGCCAGCCGTTCCCGTTCGAGGAGGGAACCGAGAACGGGGAGGTCGTGGTGAGCGTCGTGCGCGCTCGGCTGGACTACCTCTATCGCGACGCGGAGCAGGTCGTGGCGATCCGCTCTCAGCTCAGCAACGGGGTGCACATGTTCGGCGCGACCGACAACGGCTGTGCCTTCGACGACGCCGGCGTCTGCGCGACCCCCGCCGGGGAGAGCTCCAGCGCGATTCCCAACGCTCACTTTCTCGCCTGGCTCGGCCAGTTCCAGTGGGTGCGCCGCTTCGACAGCTTCGGGGGAATCGAGGCGGTCGTACGGACCGACATCCAGCTCGCGAGCCAGCCGCTCTTCTCGCTCGAGCAGTTCTCGCTGGGCGGGCACCAGAGCGTTCGCGGGTATCGCGAGAACCAGCTCGTGCGCGACAACGGCTTCGCGTCGTCGATCGAGCTTCGTGTCCCGGTGTGGAGCGACTCGGCGCTCGGCTTTAGTGTGGAGCTCGCGCCGTTCTACGACGTCGGCCGCTCGTGGAGCACGGATCGGGGGTCGCCGAGCCCGCACACGCTCGCGGGAGCGGGAGTGGGCCTGCGCGCGTCGTGGACCCGGTACCTGCGCGGGGAGATCACCTGGGCGCATCGGCTCCTCCACGTCGAGGAGCCCCAGAACGGCGACCTCCAGGACGAGGGCGTGCAGTTCTCGGTGGTGGCGAGCTTCTAGGCGTGGACCCGAGTCATTGGCATGTCCCCGCGGTTCCCGCCGTGCAGGCGAGCGGGCAGGTCGGACACTTGGGGCCGGGCTGCTTGGTGTTCAAGAGCCGCCACTGGATCAGGTCGCCGTTTGAGATGAAGAGGCCGGTCTCGTCGAGGTCGTAGATCGCGCACGGGCGGTTGCCGGCGGTTCCGCACTGGTCGAGCGTGCGGTTCTTGGTGTTGCTGGCGCGCCACTCGATGAGGTCGCCATTGCTGACGAAGAGGCCACTGATGCCGGGGAACTTGCCGTCGCACTTGTTGCCGTAGCCGTCGTGGTCGTCGTCGCGCTGTCCGCCGGTGAGGGTGGCCCAGGGGTTCGTGGTGAGGAAGTCGGCGGCGACGCGCGGGTTGGAGACGTTGCGGCAGTTGTCGCAGGCGTCGCCGACGGTGTCGAGCTCGCTGTCGGCCTGACTCGTGTTGGTGGTGACTGGGCAGTTGTCTTCGCCGGATACGGCCACGTCGCGGTCTGGGTCGAGCTGGTTGGCGACTGGGAAGAGCGCGGCGCAGCGACCCGCGCGGAACAGGTTGCCGGCGATCGTCGAGTTGGGGACGTCGAAGTTCAGCACCGAGACGCTGGCGAGATCGCCCGGCGTCGTCGGCGCGTACACGGGCCAAGCGGGGGTTGTCGACGGCACGCCTGTCCGCACGAACGAGCCCCACGCGTTCTGCATCGAGACCGAGAGCGCGGCGTCGTCCGCGTCGGTCGCGATGCCGTAGTCCGCCCCGAGCCGCGTATAGGTCCCGAACACGTAGTAGAGATCCAGCCCGTGGAATGTGCGCAGATCTGCGTTGGTCGAGGTCGGCAGGTAGGTCGGCGGGAAGGTCAGCTGGTAGACCCACGCAGAACTGCCGCCCTGCGCGATGGCGTCGGCCGCGTCGAGCGTCGAACACACGGTCCCCGCGTCTTCGAACAGCACGCGGATTTCCTCGGCCCACGACGGGTACACGGAAGGGACGTTCGTCGCCGGATACACGGTCTCGAGCGCGTCCGTGCGGGTGTTCCCGAGCTTGGTGCGCAGGCCGAGGTCATAGAACGCAGCGTTCGGGACCTGGGCCTCGAGGTTCCGAGTGTAGTAGGTCGACTCGTTGGCGACGCTGCCGATCATGAGGGAACGGTGATCGGCGGCGCCCTGGCGCAGGAGACCGAGCGGCTGCTCCGGGAGGAAGTAGCCATCGATGGCGGGATTCGCGGGCGGATCGCCGTTGATGGCCCTAGGCTGCGCGCCAAGCGCTTGCACCAGGCTCGCGGCGGGCGCCGCGCGAAGATTGACCAGGTTGTTGGGGTCGTAGCCCGCGCTCGTGGCGACGTCGCGACTCCGCTTGTAGATCGTCGAGCCGAAGTACGGGTCACTGATTACCGGGCTCCCTGTCGGCAGGTCGGCGAGCGCACGGGCGTTGTAGCACTGTCCGCTCTGGACGATCCCCGCGCGGAACAGACCGTCAGAGAGGGGCGACGCCATGAGCGCGCACACGGACCAGCCGCCGGCGGACTCACCGGCGATCGTGACCTGGTTCGGGTCGCCGCCGAAACCCGCGATGTTGTCGCGCACCCAGCGCAGAGCCTCGAGCTGGTCGAGGAAGCCGTAATTCCCAGTCGAGCCGTTCGGGTCCTCGGCCGCGAGGCCAGGCAGGCCGAAGAAGCCGAGCGCGCCGAGCCGGTACTGCGGCTCGACGACGATCGCGTTCTGCGCGAGCGCGAACGCGGAGCCGTCCGCGGCACCCCCCACGGATCCAGTCACGAGACCGCCGCCGTGGATGTAGAACAGCACCGGCAGTGGAGTCGCGGGTGGGCTGTCCGGCCGCCAGATCGAGAGCTTCAGGCAGTCTTCGCTTCCGACTGCGCTCGCGCCGTTGAGCTGCGGGCAGACCGGACCACTGGAGAGTGTGCGGAGCACCGTCGGCGACGCGGCCTTCCGAACCGGCCGCCTCCAGCGAAGAGCGTCGGCCGGCGGCTCCGCGTACGGGACGCCAGAGTATTTGCGCACGCCGCACTCGAGGAATCCGGCCAGCGGACCCGAGGTGGTGTCGACGGGCGGCAGCGTTCCGAACGAGGACGGCAGATCCGGGACGAACGCGGGCGCACCGGGGAACTCGAGACCGGAAGCGAATACGCCGAGGAACGCGCCCGTCGCGCCATCGTAGCGGAGCACCTCACCAGACCCGAACGCGCCGACCCAGAGGTTCCCATCCGGGCCCCATGTGGGACCGCGCGGGCTCGAGGGGTGCGGATCGGCGGGTGGGATGAATGAGCCCAGATAGGCGCCGGTCGTGCCGTCGAAGCGGCCGATGTCGTTGAGCGAGAACAGGGAGACGTACAGCTTGCCGTCGGCACCGAAGCTGAGCCCTGCCGTCGGCCCGGGAGCCGTTCCGAACACGTCGATGAGTGCGCCGGTCGTGGGGTTGAAGCGCGAGACCTGGCCCGTCGCGGAGTTCCCGACGTATAGGTTGCCGTCCGGTCCAACGGCGATGCCGGTCGGACTCGAGGTCCCCACGAGGGGACCGAGGAGAGCGCCGGTGCTGGAGTCGGCGTGGAACAGCGCATTTCCGCCGTCGTTGAGCGTCCCCCAGATCGAGCCGTCGGGAGCCACGACCGTGAAGTACACCGTTCCCGGCAGGCCGGAGACGAATACATCGAGGAAGGCTCCGGTCGAGGCATCGATGCGGTAGAGCGCACCGTTCGTACCGACGTAGATCCGCCCGTCCGGCCCGAGCCGAGGACCCCGCGAGGTCGAGAACGGCAGGTTGCAGGGCGGAACGAACAAGCCTTCCAGGGCGCCTGTCGAGCCGTCGACCTGGGAGAGCCGTCGCGAAAAGCTGCTTCCGAGCAGCACGTCAAACGCGGCGACTGGCGCCGTGGGGCCTCCGAGTGTGAGGGCCAGAGACAGGAGCCACGCACCGCGTGAAGGGAATGTCATCGACATGGTCTTGCCTCCTGTCCTAGGGGCGTGACTCCCCGCGGAACGGCCGTTCCGCGCCGCGTCTCAGACTTCCCACTCAGCCGGATCACGCGGGTCGGGCTTGTAGGCGCAGGTCAGGCCGCGGCGGATCGAGCCGGCGAGATGGACGCCGAGCTCGGGATGACCTTCCGTGATCTTCTCGAGCGCCGTCCGGATCGCTTTGGTCACGGCGACGCGGGCGCGCTCGGCGTCGGAGCCGGGCTTGGCGCCGCGATCGCTCGATTCGAGCTCCGCTAGCAACGCTTCGCGCTCCGCCGAGGCGCGCTCGAGCCGGCCGAGGTCCGCGCAGCGCTCGGCGTCGGCGAGCTCGGCCCCGAGCTCGGCCAGGCGCGCGCGATACTCGTTCCGGGCCTGGAGATCCAGCACGGGGCCGGCATCGCCGAGCCGGCGCCCGACGCGGAGCTCCGGCTCCGAAGGCGAGTTCCCGACCGGCGCAGGTCCGCTTGCAGTGCGCACGAGATCGAGCACCTCGAACTCGCGGCCAGGCTCGCGCAGCAGCGTCGCCAGGTAGTGCAGGCCGCGCATGTCGCGCAGGTGGATCTGTTTGCCTCGGCTCGCGACCGTCCAGAGCTCGCCCTCGCGCCGGAAGACGTTCGGAAGAGTGGGCGGCCGCTCCGCATCCGGGCGCAGGATCTGCGCGCAGCGCAGCGCGACGGCCGCTAGCTGCGCGGTCTCCTCGCGGGTGTAGATGTCGCCCGAGCCCTTGCGGCCCAGGCACGCGAACCCGAGCAGGCGCTCGTGTGTGCCGATCGGCATCACCAGCGCGACGCCGAGCGTCTCGAGCGCGGCGCGGTCGAAGGGGTCGAGCTCGCTGGCCTCCGCGGCGAGCGGCATCCCCCGCCGCTCGAGCGCGCGCACGAGCAGCGAGTCCGCGTCGTACGGCGGCGGGTTCGCCGCGCCGCGCGCGAAGCGGGGAGCGAAGACCTTGCCCTCGCGCGCGTAGGCCACGAGTGACTCGGGCCCGAGTAAGGTGTCGATGCGCTCCGAGGTCAGCGCCCAGAGCTCGTCGGCGCCGCTGCATCGGCCGACGTCGTCGACGAGCTGCGCGAGGCCCGAGACGCGCCGGTGTCGCTCTGCGAAGAGCCCGCGGTCGATGCGCGGACGCAGATAGAGGTGGGCGGGGACGGCTGCGAGGACGAGCCCCATGGTGAGCAGCCACTGCGCGAGGGGCGGCTCCACGCCCAGTGCAGGCGCAGCGGCGGCCGCGACGCGAGGAACCAGCGCGACCGCACCGCCCAGAACGAGGACGCCGACGATCGTGTACGACGCCACGGCCGCGATCAGCCGATCGATGTCGAGCCAGCGATAGCCGATGACCGAAACCATCAAGCCCAGCGGAATCGCCATGCCAGTGATCGCCAGAAGGGCGCGACCGAAAACGGAGCCATTGGGGATCCCGGCGACGCTCTGGACTACTTCGAGCCCAATGAGAGTGGCGAGCAGCGCCCCGACCACCGCGACGTAATAGCCGAGCACCAGCCAACGGATCTGCCGCCGCTCGAGGGGCTCCGACCGCGCGTAGGCGCGTGCAAGGCCAGCGATCGTTGCCGCCGTCAGCGCGGCCACCGCGGCGGACACCGCCAGGTCGCTGAGGGTCCGGCCGTACGACAGCAAGTACCGGTTCAGGTAGGCGGCGGCAAACAAGATCGCGGAGGGGAGGGCGAAGATCCGGTGCAGCCTGGGAACGGGACGCGCCGCGAGAGTGAAGTCCTGCGCGTTCCAGATGGTGAGGGCGCATCCCGAGGCATAACAGAGAAACGTAAGGGTGACTTCCGAAGCCAGCCCTGCAGGTCCAAACCCATCGAACACGACGGGGGGTATCGCGAAGCACCACGCAGCCCCTAGGTAGCGCCGTGAGAGGTGCCAGTCGGGCACGCGCACCAGCAGGAACAACCCGGTGGCCATCAACAGCACGGAGTAGACGGAGCCCAGCCACCACAAAGGCATCGGCTCGAGAGTCAGGCCGAGCGTGAACGGAGAGCCGGACCGGCTCAACGCGATTTCGGTGAAGCCTCGCTCGCGCGCGGCGCGGGTCGCGAGATCGTAGAAGCGAAGGGCGGAGAAGCCGCGCAGGTCTCTGCCGTCGACCGCGGTGACCTCGTCGCCCGAAGCAACCTGCCCAGGCCGCCAGAGGCTGGGCTTCACCGTCGGGTACGCCTCGGCCGAGGAGGCCGAGGAGATCCCCACCTGCAGCTTCCCGCGCTGCGTGCGCAGACCCTCACTTACACCGCGCCCGAACAGAACGCCCCAGGAGAGCGTCAGGAGGACGATCAGCACCCAGTCGAGGGCCCTTCGCCGGGTCATCGCCCGGGAAGCCTACACCCTTCGGAGTCGGAGCTGAACTACACCCAGCGCTTGCCGAAGACGGGCTTCTCTTCCTCGATGCACGCCTTGAAGCTCGGCCGCGCGTGCATCCGGGCCACGAACGCCGCGAGCTTCGGGAACTTCCCCGCGTCCGGCGGGAAGCCGGCGTGGCGCAGGTTCACGAACGGGCTCGCGACCGAGAGGTCCGCGATGCTGAGGCGGTTGCCGACGAAGTACTGGCCGCCGCCGAGCTGCGCTTCCAGGTAGGTGAAGAGCGGGCCGAGGTTCTCCGTGACGACCTTCTCGGCCGCGGCGATCGTCGCGGCGTCGGGCGCCTTCTGGGTGATGGCGGGCATCAGCGCGAGCGGGCGGAACACCTGCGGGCCGGCGAGTGGCACGACGCCGCCGTCCATGTACTCCTCGAGCCAGCACGCGCGCGCGAAGTCGTACGGGTCCTTGGGGTAGAGCGCGGGCTCGGGATGGATCTTCTCGAGGTACTCGCAGATCACCGACGAGTCGTTCACGCAGCGGCCGTCGTGCTCGAGGACCGGGATCTTCCCGAGGGGGCTCTTGGCGCGCCAGCCGTCGGGCGGGCTCCCGGGGTTGATCTGCTCGATCTCGTACGGGATGCCCTTCTCGGCCAGGAAGACGCGGACCTTCCGAACGAACGGGGACACGTTGGCGCCGAGAACTCTGAATGCCATGGGAACCTCCGGACGCGCAGCTTAGACGATCCGGACCCGTCGCTGGAGGGCCAGCCCTTTACGTGTCCGTCGGAGAGGGGTAATTGTCGGGTCCCGAGGCCCGTGCCCCCGGAGCCGAGGGAGTCCGATGAAGCGCCAGACCAAGTTCATCTTCATGACCGGGGGTGTGCTCTCCTCGCTGGGCAAGGGGCTGTCGTCCGCGGCGATCGGAGCGCTGCTCGAAGCGCGCGGCCTGCGGGTCGCCTTCCTCAAGCTCGACCCCTACCTGAACGTCGACCCGGGGACCATGAACCCGATGCAGCACGGCGAGGTCTACGTCACCGCCGACGGCGCCGAGACGGACCTCGACCTCGGCCACTACGAGCGCTTCACCCACGCGCGCCTGACCCGGGCGAACAACCTGACCGCCGGCCGCGTGTACGAGCGCGTGATCCAGAAGGAGCGCGAGGGCGCCTACCTGGGCGCGACCGTGCAGGTGATCCCGCACGTCACCGACGAGATCAAGGCGCACATCCTGTCGATCGCCGACGAGGGCACCGACGTCTGATCGTGGAGATCGGCGGCACCGTCGGCGACATCGAGTCGCTGCCGTTCCTCGAGGCGATCCGCCAGCTCCGCTCGGACCTGGGCCGCGAGAACGTGCTGTACATCCACATCGCCCTCGTGCCGTACGTGGCGAGCGCGGGCGAGCTCAAGACCAAGCCCGTCCAGCACAGCGTGAAGGAGCTGCGCTCGATCGGCATCGCGCCCGAGATCCTCCTGTGCCGCACCGACCGCTACCTGCCGCGCGCCGTGAAGTCGAAGCTCGCGCTCTTCTGCGACGTGGACGAGGACGCGGTGATCACCGCGAAGGACGTCGACACCATCTACGAGCTCCCGCTCGTGTTCCACAGCGAGGGCCTCGACGACGCGATCGTCCAGAAGCTCAACATCTGGACCGGCCAGCCCAACCTCGAGCGCTGGGAGCGCGTGGTCGCGGTGCTGAAGAACCCCGAGCAGCGCGTCAAGATCGCGATGGTCGGGAAGTACGTCGACCTGACCGAGTCGTACAAGAGCCTGAACGAGGCGCTCGCGCACGCGGGCATCGCGCACGGCGCGGCGGTGGACATCGAGTACGTCGACTCCGACAAGCTCGAGGGCTCGGCGCTCGACGGGCTGCGCTCGGTCGACGGCATCCTCGTCCCGCACGGCTTCGGCTCGCGCGGCGCGGAAGGGAAGATCCAGGCGATCCAGTACGCGCGCGAGCACGAGATCCCGTACTTCGGCGTCTGCTACGGCCTGCAGATGGCGGTGGTCGAGGCGGCGCGGAACCTGGCCGGGCTCGCCGGCGCGAACTCGACCGAGGTCGATCCGAAGACCCCGTACCCCGTGATCATGTACATGGAAGGGCAGAGCGCCCGCGCCGGCAGCGGCGGCTCGATGCGCCTCGGCGCGTACCCGTGCCGGATCGTGCCCGACACGCTGGCGGCGCGCGCGTACGGCAAGACGGAGATCTTCGAGCGCCACCGCCACCGGCTCGAGGTGAATCCCGAGTACCACGAACGCCTGCGCGCGGCGGGGCTGGTGATCTCGGGACTGTCACCGGACGGACAGCTCGTGGAGATCATCGAGTACCCGGATCACCCGTGGTTCCTCGGCTGTCAGTTCCATCCCGAGTTCCAGTCGACCCCGTTCGAGCCGCACCCGCTGTTCCGGGCGTTCGTCGGGGCGGCGGTGAGGCGGCGCGCCGGCGGGAGCTGAACGGAAAGGGCGGGGCACCCGATGCTCGGGTACCCCGCCCCCAGGTTGGTTTGAATCGCTCGCTCAGGGCGTGGATACGTCTCCACTGCACTTGATCGAGAGCGACCACTTCCCGTTGGTGTTCAACTTGAACTTGACGTTCTTGTTTCCGTTGAAGGCGCTCTGAACGGTCCCGGCCTGGTTTGCAGTCAGCCCCCCGAACAGGTTCTTGCCACTGCAGCTGACCTTGGTTTTGCCCGTCGACTTGGTCGTATTGACCGAGCCGCTCACACTGCACTTCTGGATCGGCTGGGGACCGCCTGTCACCGACACCCCGTCGAACAGCACGTCCAGCGTCGAAAACTGGTTCTGCTTGACCGAGATCTTCTTGGTGTTGCGGCTCACGCTCGTGGGCTGCGGCGTATCGTAGTGGATGACCACCACCGGAGTGGTGCCGCCCTGGACGTCCCCGAAGACTGCGAACACCGTGCCGTCCGCGCCGACCACACAGGTGTTGTTGTTCGGATCGGCGCTGCTCTCGATGAAGAAGGAGCCGTCGGCCAGCCCCGAAGTCGTCTGCAGAGGAGAGTTGACGGCATTGCTGTCCAGCGTGACCGCAGTCTGCGCCAGCGCCCTGCCATCCAACGTCGCACCGGTATTCATCACGATCGCGGTTTGATCCAGAATGACTCCCTTGAATTGAGACGTCGTTCCGAGAGTCGTCTGACCGGCGACCTGCCAGAAGATGTTCTTGGCCTGAGCGCCGTTCCTCAAGACCACGCGCGTTCCGGGGCTGATGCCGAGAGTTCCCGCGATCTGGAAGATCCATTCGCCTGTTGCACCGCCCGCGAGGGTGACATCCGTCGGGATCGTGACCCCGGTGCTCCAACTGTAGACGCCAGGGGCAAGGGTCATCCCGCCGATGTTCCCCGCGCCCAGCTCGGTGACACTGGCCGCTCGGCCAGCCAAGTCGGTGTATACGGTCTCCATGTCACTTACCGCGGTTGTCAGATCTGCGGGGGTTGGGGGCGAGTAGTCCGCTGCGAACACCCGTCCGGTCACCAGGGCGGATGTGGAAAAGACATTCGAGGCATCCAGTACCAGCCCAAATCCCGTGATTCCCGTCGCCCCGATGGGGCTGACTCCAATATTTCCAACGATCGTGGTAGTTCCGGTCGTCGAGATTCCGGACTTCGCCAGAATCGCGAAGGTGCCCGCCGTTCCGAGGTCGACGCTGGTTTGAGCGTACGACTCACTGGCAGCCAAGAGGCTCGATGCCGCTATGGCCGCTAAGAAGCGAGACTTACAGGTCATTTCGATCTCCTCTCGAGATGCGGTCGCAATGCGCAGGCCGGCAGGCCAGCACGGAACCGTGCTCGAAGCGGATCTACTGCAGAGCAAGACCCGTACCGGCGGCTACCGCTTCGGCTTGCCCTCGAATAGATCTCGGATCGCACCGCCCACGCCCTTGGCCGCGTCCCCCGCGGCCTGGCCGCCTTCCTGCCCGAGTCGTCCAGCTCCCTCGAAGAAACCTCCGAGACTGACGCCGAGCGTCTCCGCGAGCGAGTACGCGAGCCGCGTGCTGAGCGCTTCGTTCAGCGAGAACTCGGGGCTGTCGAGGTCGCCTTCGAGCGTGAAGTCGGCGCTGATCCTTCCGCCCTTCTCTTCGAGGCTCGCGAGCACCGCATGCTGCGAGATGCCCATGAAGGTGTTCATCACTCCCGCGGCGGGATCGAGCTTCAACCCGATCAGGGTGATCTTGCCCTGCGCGTGGAGGTGCCGGTCTTGCACTTCGGACTGCAGGTCGAGATCGAAGCGGCCGCCGTGTACGCCCGTCTCTCCCTTGCGGATCAGATAGGGCTGCACGGGGACCAGATCGACGGAGCGGAGCCGGGTCGCGATCGACGAGTCGCGCGTGGCGATGTCGATCCAGCCCGCGACGTGTGCGTGGCCGTCCTCCGTCACGCCCTTGACGATGCCCTCGAGCTCGAAGCTGCTGCGACCGCGCAGGCCGGGCACGTTCACGTCGCGGACGCTCGCTTCGATCTGCTCCAGGCGGATCTTCAGGGGCGGCGTTGCGACGGTGGGGTCGAAGATCTCGATCACGCCGTTCACGAGCGCGATCTCGCCGAGGCTGACGCCGGCCGAGGTGGGCGGCGACGCGTCCTTCGCCGTCGCCGCGTCGCGGTGCAGGCCGGGCAGCGCGAAGTAGCTCTCACCGGGCCTTCGCAGCGCGGACAGGTACGGCCGGGTGACGGTGACCGACCAGATGCGATACGGGTCGCCCGAGACGAGGCTCCGCAGAGTCGGAACGATCGTCACGCGCTCGGCGCGCAGCGCGTCCTTCGCGGGCCAGCCCGCGGGTGCGGGGATGCGCAGCCCGTCGATCACGACGCCCGGCCAGCCGACCCTCAGTGCGGCCATTTCGCTGCCCGGGCCGAGCGCCTGGGCGACGCGGCCCTTCAGCAGCGACACCGCCGCGGCATAGGCGACGACCGCCGTCAGCGCCAGCGCGGCGAGCGCGAAGAGCGCGCCGCGCAGCCAGCGCCTGCGCGTATCGGTCGGCGTCCGCATGCCGCGTGAGTCTCCTCCTCAAGGCGACATCCGCGCCAGCCGATGGGCCGGAATGCCGAACGCCAAGGGCACCGTGATGGTCGGGCTCGTGAAGAGCCTGCGGCGCAACAAGGAGCGCGCGCGCGGGCTGCTCGCACCGGCGCTCGCGCACTACCTCGAGGACCGGATCAATCTCGGCTCCTGGTATCCGCTCGAGGACTTCCTCGCGCTGCTCCGCCTGTCGGGGAAGTTCGCGCCGCCCGGGGCCGGCAAGGTGTTCGAGAACCAGGGACGGGTCGCGGCGCGCGAGCACATGGCCGGGACCTACAGCGGGCTGAGCCAGACCACGCACCGGCGCGCCACCTTCAGCCTGCTCGGCTCGATGTTCGACACGGGCGTGACGGCGGTGGTCGACCGCAAGCCCGGGTCCGCGGTGCTCGACTTCTCGGAGTTCGCGACTCCCGCGCGCGAGCTGTGCGACATCTTCACCGGCTACAACGCCGAGCGCATGACCATGCTCGGCTTCGAAGAGGTGCGGGTCCGCCATACGCAGTGCCGTGTAGACGGCGCTCCCTCGTGCCGCTGGGAGATCCTCTGGAAGGGCCGCGAGACGCTCTGACGGTCTCGGTCGGATAGACTTCGCGGGTGCGCAGGATCGTCGCGCTCTCGCTGTCGGTGCTGTTCGGCTGCTCTAGATCGGACGAGGCTCCTTCTGCCGCGGCACCCCAGGGCTCGCTGGGGCCGATCGCCTTCGACGTGACCGCGACCTCGGCGCTGCTCTGGGCGCGAGCGCCCGGCGCGACGCGGCTCCGCTTCGAGCTCGACCCGCCGCACGCGCAGCCCGCGGAGGTCGCCGCCGACGCCGAGCGCGACTTCACCGCGCAGCAGCGAGTCGCCGGTCTCCATCCGGCGACGGACTACACGGTCCGAGTCCACGGCACGACCGGAGCGATTGCCACGGGCCGCTTTCGAACCGCGCCGAGCCCCGACGCGCGCGCCCCCATCCGCATCGTCTGGGGCGGAGACGTCGCCGGCCAGAACGTCTGTCGCGACGCCGTAGCCGGCTTCCCCGCGATCGAAGCGCTCGCGCGCTACGCGCCCGACGTGTTCATCGGCCTGGGCGACATGATCTACGCCGACAACATCTGCGAGCCGCTCGGCCGCTACGGGAACGCACAGGTGCCGGGAGGGTTCGGACCCGCCGCGGATCGCGCGGGCTACTGGGCGCACTGGCGCTACGCGCGCGAGGACGCCGGTTTGGCGCGGCTCCTCTCGAGCACGGCCTATGTCCCCGTCTGGGACGATCATGAGGTAGTGAACGACTTCGGCCCGCAGCAGGACATGCGGATGCAGCCGCCCTACAGCGCCGGCGTCCACCTCATGCCGATCGGCTTGCAGGCGTTCCTCGACTACAACCCCGCGTCGAGCGACTCGAGCGAGACCCCCGATCGGCTCTACCGGACGCTCCGGCTCGGTCGGCACGCGGAGCTCTTCATCCTGGACACGCGCCAGTACCGCGACGCGAACGCGACGCCCGACCCGGGTCCGGCGCCGCCGGACGAGGTGGGCGAGGTCGACCGCGACAAGTCCATGCTCGGGCGCGAGCAGCTCACCTGGCTGGAGCGGAGGCTCGCGGCCAGCGACGCGACCTGGAAGATCGTCGTGTCGAGCGTGCCGCTCGGGCTACCCACCGGCAGCGCTGCCGAGGTGCGCGGGCGGGACGGCTGGGCCGGCATCGACCAGCCGAGCGGGTTCGCGCGCGAGCGCGATCGGGTGCTGCACTTCCTGGCCGAGCGCGGGATCGCGACACCGATCTGGATCACGACCGACGTGCACCTGGCCGAGGTCTTCGTGCACCGGCCGTTCCCCGAGCGCGCCGGGTTCCGGGTGATCGAGGCGATCAGCGGACCGCTCAACGCGGGCCTGGGGGTCGAGCAGCCGCCGGACCCGACGCTCCACTCGGAGGTTCGGTTCGTCCACGCCGCGCCCGCGGACCCGCCGCTCACGCGCTGGGACGACGCGCTTCGCTACTTCAACTTCGGGGCGCTCGAGATCGCCGCCGACGGACGGCTCACGATCCGGATCGTCGGGGTGAGCGGCGCGAGCCTCTACGAAGAGAGCTTCGCGCCGAGCCCCTGAAGGAGCCCGCCTCGGCTAGAGCGGCACTCCGTTCGCGCAATCGGCCGCGAGGGTGTCCGCGATGGCACCCTCGCAGGCGGCGATTCCCGTGTCCCGGTTGGTCTTGGTGTCGGCTTTGACGCCGGCGACGTCTTCCTTCACACCCGCCTTGCAATTGGCGCGGTCGGTGGCGTCGGGGAGCTCCGCGCACTGCTTCAACAAGATGTCGTTGAGCGAGCTCACGGTCTTGTCGTTGCACTTCGCGGCCAGCTTCACCTGAGCCTTGCAGAGGCTGACGCCCTTCTTGACGATGGCGTCGCAGACCTTCGCCGACAGGTCGCCGAACCCGGAGCTGGCGTAGAACTCGGTCGTTCCGAGAACGGTGGTCGGAACCGCTGACGGATCCTCGCATTCGCTGAAGCTCGAGAAGAGCTCACCCGCGCGCGCGGAGCCCACGAGAAACAGGAGACCCAGACCCGCGCCCAGGGCGCGGATCACCAGATGTGAAGACATCACTCCATCCCCTTGGCGGGTCAATCTGACCAACCAAGAGGGATGGTGCAAGAGACTTCAGACCTGGCTCGTCACATCGGGACCCCGTTGATGCAGTTGTCCAACAGGTTGTCGGCGAAACCCGTTTCGCAGTCCGTGACGCCGGTGTCCCGATTGGTCTTGTTGTCGTCCTTGGCGCCCTTCACGTCGGCCTTTACGCCGTCCTTGCAATCGGCGCGGTCGGTTGCGTCGGTCAGCTGGGCGCACTGCTTCAACAGAGTGTCGTTGAGCGAGTTCAACGTCTTGTCGTTGCACTTCCGAGCCAGCTTCACCTGGCTCTTGCAGAGGCTGACGTCCTTCTTGACGATGCCGTTGCAGACCTTCTCCGACAGGGTCCCGAACCCGAAGGCGCCATCCGCGAGGATCGTCCCCATGACGGCGGTCGGAACCGCCGCTGGATCGAGGCACTCGTCGAAGTTCGTGAACCCGACGCCCGCCTTTGCGGAGCCGACCAGGAACAGAACACCCAGACCCGCCCCCAAGGCGCGGATCGCCACACATGAACGCATCACTCCACCCCCTTGGCGGGTCACTCTGACCAACCAAGGGGGGTGGCGCAAGAGTCAGCACACCGCGGTCGCGGCTACTCCCCGCCGACCTTGACGACCAGGTCCATGCAAGCGCCGTTGAGTGCGGTCGCGAACAGGGCGTCACAGGTATCGAGGCCGTCCTGCTTGTCGCCGTCGTAGCCGTCCAGGTAGTACTGCAGGAAGGTCTTCGCGCTCTCCTTGCACAGGCCGCGCTCCGTCGCGTCCTCGATCTGGGCGCACTGCTTGACCAGGATCCCGTAGATCGAGGCGGCCTCGCTGCGGCCGCACTTCGCCGCCGCCTTCACCTGGGTCTTGCAGGCGCTGATCCCCTTCTTGACGATGCTGTCGCAGACGCTCTGCGTGAGGCCACCGAAGTCGAGGTCGCCCTGCATGGTGATCGTGGTGAGCACCGACCCGGGAACGTCCGACGGCAACGCGCACTCCGCAAACTGAGCGCGCGCCGACCCGGCCAGCAACACGAAACCCAGGCTCGCACACGAGACACGAGCCAACACACGCGACGAGATCATCTCCACCCCCTGGAACGAATCGAAATGTGAGCGACCGCACACGCGGCAGGTCGTCGCGCAGCTATCGACGCGGCCGGAGCGGGACTGGAGGAAAAGGCGCGTCCGAAAACCGCGAGAAGGCGAGCGCCAGAACGGCATGATCTCGCGACGATGAGTGCAGCCCAGCCCGAGCTGTTCGCGCTGCCGCCGACGAAGCGGTTGGCACTGGACGCCGCCTCCTGGGTCGAGACGATCCCTGGCTGGCTGCGCGATCCCGACGCCGTCTTCGCGCACATGCTGGGCGCCGTGCCCTGGGTCCAGCGCGAGCGGCGCATGTTCGAACGCATGCTGCTCGAGCCGCGGCTCACGGCCGAGGTGAGCCGGATCGAGGACGCGCCGCACCCGAGCCTGATCGAAGCCGCGAACGCGCTCTCGAACCTGTACGGCGTCCGCTACGATCACCTGTGGCTGAACCTCTACCGCGACGAACGCGACTCGACCGCGTGGCACGGCGATCGGATCTCGTGCCGCCGCGACGAGTGCGTCGTCCCCGTCCTGACGCTCGGCGCGACGCGCCGGTTCCTGTTGAAGCCGCGCGCGGGCGGGCGCTCGCTCGCCTTCGAGCCGGCGGCGGGCGACCTCGTCGTCATGGGCGGGCGCTGCCAGCGCGACTGGGTCCACTGCCTGCCGAAGTCCGCGGACGCCTGTGGCGCGCGGATCAGCGTGAACTTCCAGAGCTACGAGCAGGCGCCGAGGAAAAGATGATCGCGAGATGAAACTCAAGGGAGGCCTCGCGACGTACCATGCCCTGATGCGGATGCTGGCACTTGCGCTGTGGGTCGGCTCTCTTGTGTTCGCCGTCTCTTCTGTTTCGGCGCAGGTGCTCGGGCCGGGAGATTCCTCGCGGTCGATCGTGGTCGGCACGACGACCCGGACATACCTCGTGCACGTGCCGGCCAGCTACATCGGCGCGCCCGTGCCGCTCGTGGTCGACATGCACGGGCTGACGTCGACCGCCGAGCAGCAGCGCGCGATCTCGGGCTTCCTGGCCCTGTCCAACACCCGGGGCTTCATCGCGACCTGGCCGCAGGGCCTGGGCAACGCCTGGAACGGCGGCATCTGCTGCAGCACCGCGAACGACGACGTCGCGTTCATTCGCGCGCTGGTCGCGAAGATGAAGGAAGAGGCGGCGATCGACGCGCGGCGCGTCTACGCCACCGGGCTCTCGAACGGCGGTGCCATGACGCACCGGCTGGCGTGCGAAGCGGCCGACCTCTTCGCCGCCGCCGCACCCGTCTCGTTCCCGATCTCGGTCAGCCCGCTCTCGAGCTGCGTGCCGTCGCGCAAAATCCCGGTGCTCACCTTCATGGGTCTCACCGACACGGTGGTCGCGTACAACGGCGGCACGTTCCCGTCGGCCGCCGTGACGTTCGATCACTGGCGCAGCGTCGACCAGTGCGGGACCGGCACCCCCGAGACCCACAACGTGTCGGGCGCGAGCTTCTGCGACATCGACCTCTCCTGCGCTCCGGGCGTGCAGGTCGGCCTGTGCAGCATCACCGGGACCAACCCCGCGCCGTTCGCCGGCCATCTCCTCTACTTCAACCCGGACTTCCCCGTGGCGACCCTCGCGTACGACTTCATGTCGCAGTTCTCGCTGCCGGCGCCGGGGCCGGCGCTGCCGGGGGCGTGGGCGGCGGGGCTGCTCGCGGCGCTGGCGGTGTCGCTGCTCAGCGCGGGAATGGCTGCTCGACGCCGGGCATCGGCACGTCGAACGAATTGAGCGTCATCGACACGAACGTGTAGAAGCCGAGCGTCGCGAGGAGCTCCATCAACCCCTGCTCGCCGAAGCGCGCCACCGCGCGCTGGTACACGTCGAGCGGCAGATCGCGCGTCGTGTGGATCGCGTTCGCCACGTCGTACACGAGCTTCTCGTCGTCGGGCGCGCCCTCGGGCCGGCGCTCCTTGAAGATGTCGTCGATGGTCGCCTGCGCGACGCCGAACTCGAGCGCGTAGCGCACGTGCGCGACCCACTCCACGTTGCTGCGCCAGGCGCGGCCGGTGACGAGAATTGCGAGCTCGATCAGCCGGCGCTCGAGCGTGGTGCGCTGCCAGATGAAGTCACCGAGGCCCATCGCGCGGCGCGACAGCTCGGGGCTGCGCAGCCATGGGTCGAACGGCCCGCCGATCTGGCCGTCGGCGCGGGGAGGGCGGACCTTCGCGACCTCGTCATAGCGGGCCCGCTGCTCGGGGGTCAGCTCGTCGGGGCGTTTGGGAGTGAGGCGGCTCATCGTGGACTCCTACTTGGGCTGCGCGCGGTACGCCTTCAGCGTTCCGCCGATGCTGGTCGACTCGACGATCGTGACGTCCGCGCTGGCGTTCTTGCCGAGGTTCTTCCGCACGATCGCGTCGATCGCCGCGGCGTTCTTCGGGCCGACGAGGCGCTTGACCTTCGCGCCCCAGGCGACGTCGATGCGCACGGTCTCCTTCTTCGTCGTGGTCTTGTCGGGGATCGCCGAGATGACGATCTCACCGTCGTCCACGAGCTTCTCGAGCCCGCGTCCGACGACGCGCTCGACGTTCTGCTCGATCACCTTCAGCGCGCCGTTCACCGGAGCGCCGGTCGCGATCGCGGTGTGGTGCGGCCGGCCGAGCGTAGACGTCTTCTTCTCCGTGACCGTGATGGTCGAGCCGTCGGCGAACGTGTACTCGGTCTCGATGTTCTGTTCCTTGTCGAGCGTGTAGTCGCGGTACTGGATGACGTCGCCCGCCTGGACGCCCGAGAGGGCGACCTCTTTGCCCCAGACATAGTCGCCGTCCCCGCTCACTTCGCCGAAGTCGTAGGCCGTCTTCGAGCTCGCGTTCTTCAGGGCTTCGACGGCGAGATCGAAGCACTCGCCCGTGCCGACCTTGGTCCGTCGCTTGGACCTCGCGTACTCGACGATCTTCGGCCCGGTCTCAGCGCCCATCGGGGTCTCCGCAGCTGGTTTCCCCCGATCCTATTCCATCTTGCGGCTCGAGCCTTCATGATTCGCTTCATGTTCCAGCGCCTGCTCGTGGAGAAGGACGTCCCGATCCAGGTTCGCGACGGCGGCACCGTGTCCGCCAACGTGTTCCGCCCCGCGGACGAGGGCCAGTTCCCGGTCATCATCACCTTGGGGCCGTATCCGAAGGACATCCACTTCAGCCAGTGGAATCCCGCCGCCTGGGAGCGGATGACGGTGCGGAACGAATTCATGCACTGGGAGACCGTCGATCCAGAGTGGTGGGTGCCGCAGGGCTACGCCGTCGTGCGTTGCGACACGCGCGGCACCGGCAAGTCGCCCGGCCGCGCGCGGATGCTCTCGCGCGCCGAGGCCGAGGACTTCTACGACTGCGTCGAGTGGGCCGGCGCGCAGAGCTGGAGCAACGGCAAGGTCGCGGTCATGGGCGTGTCGTACTTCGCGATGAACTCGTGGCGGGTAGCGGCGCTGCGCCCGCCGCACCTCGCGGCGATCGTGCCCTGGGAAGGCGCGGTCGACCTGTACCGCGACGCGAACCGCCACGGCGGGATCTTCTCGAGCGGGTTCATGCGCGCGTGGGGCGGTCACACGCGCAAGTACCAGACCGACGGCGGTGAGTCGAACCCGGCGCCGCTCCCGCCCGAGACGATCACCGAGCTCTTCGCGCGCAACAACCCGAACCTGGCCGACATCGAGGTGCCGCTGCTCTCGGCCGGGAACTGGGGCGGGGCGGGGCTGCACCTGCGCGGGAACGTCGAGGGCTATCTCGGCGCCGGCTCCGCGCACAAGTACCTGCAGATCCACGTCGGCGATCACGTGGGGCCGTTCTACTCGCTCGAGGGCCGGCTCACGCAGCTGCGCTTCCTCGAACAGTTCCTGCGCGGCGTCGACACCGGCATCACCCGCGAGCCGCCGATCCGCCTCGCGATCCGCCGCGACTACGACCGCTACACCTGGCGCTACGAGAACGAGTGGCCGCTGGCGCGCACGCAGTGGACCGAGCAACACCTGGATGCGTCGGCGCTCGCGCTGGCGGCCGAGCGGGCCGCGGCTGCCAGCACCGTGAGCTTCGGCGCGGAGCCGGACGCGGCGCAGTCGAACGTCCGCTTCGCGACGGCGCCGCTCGAGCGCGAGCTCGAGGTCACCGGCCCGATCAAGCTCCGCCTCTGGGTCTCGACGACCGGAGACGACGCGGACCTCTTCGCGATCGTGCGCAACCTGCGGCCCGACGGCAGCGAGGTGCTGTACCCCGGACCGCAGCCGTCTGGTGGGAGCAAGATCGCGGTCGCCTACGGCTGGCTGCGCGTCTCGCATCGCAAGCTCGACTCCGTGCGCTCGACGCCGTACCGCCCGTACCACACCCACGACGAGATCCAGAAGGTGCGCCCGGGCGAGCCGGTCGCAGTCGAGATCGAGATCCTGCCGACCAGCGCCGTGTTCGAACGCGGGCACCGGCTGGTACTCGAGGTCGGTGCGAAGGACGACCCGCACACGCAGTTCCAGCACGACGAGCCGCGCGACCGGATTCAGAACGGTGAGGTCACGATCCACGCGGGCGGTGCGTTCGACTCGCACCTGCTGCTGCCGATCGTGCCGGAGCGCTGAGCGCGGCGCCGAAGCCTACGGATCGAACGCGAGGCCTCCCAGCTGCCAGCTCGCAAGGAGGCCGATCCCCGCGCCCGATCGGTACACGTCGAAGGTCCCGTTCGGCGGGGCGACCGCACCCGTGTAGCGCAGAA
Organism: uncultured delta proteobacterium; assembly: GCA_963707945.1. Taxonomy (GTDB): domain Bacteria; phylum Myxococcota_A; class UBA9160; order SZUA-336; family SZUA-336; genus VGRW01. The sequence goes on along the minus strand of CAVPRM010000002.1, from coordinate 706,835 downwards.
CGTCGATGCGCTTGCCGGTGAACGGGGCTGTGAAGTTCGCCACCGTTGACATGTAGATCTGCGGAGTACCCGACGCGTTGGTCGACAGGAAGACGGAGTCGAGATTCTGGCTCAAGCCTCGGAAGTAGAAGCTGAATGTACCCCCGGTCGCCGTCGGGTGGAACTTCACGATGTCGCTGTTGTTGACGCCGGTGAGGATGTTGGTGTTAGGAGATTTCCCGACGTTGGCGTTGTTGCCGTTGATCGACAAGTAGAGGTCGCCCGCCGCGTCGACGTAGATCGCGTCGACATTCTTGGAGGAGCCGCTGACCCCGAAGACGCTGCCGTCGAAGTAGTAAGAGAACGTGCCCGCTGTGTAGACGCCCGGCGTGCCCGGATGGAATTGGACGATGTCCGAGCCGGTGACGCCGGCTATGCCCGGCAAGGTCACCGCGGCCGTGAAGCTCAGCAGGAGATCGCCGTTCGGGAGCTTCGTGAAGGCGTCGATCACCGCGTTCGGATCGGAGACCTGGAAGAACCGGGCGAAATGGCCGTTCGAGGGGTCGTAGCTCACGATGTCGGTCTTCGCGATGGGGCCGCTGACACCGGACAGCGTCGGAGGCGGAGGGTTGCTTCCCGTCGCGCTCAGCGTGAAGAACATCTTCTTCGAGCAGTCGAAGCTTCCCGGTGTGTCACAGTCGTCGAGGGTCCCCTCGAACACACCAGCGCCGCGCGTGCTCGCATAGAGCTTGAGGCGATCGTGCGTCGAGAAGTCGAGCCGGACGTCGAAGAGGTTGTCCAGGCCGTTGCGCGCGAGGAGCGTCCAGTCGATTCCGCCGTTGACGCTTCGGTAGATGCCGGGAGTCGACTCGGGTACTTTGCCGCCAAAGAGCTGACCCGAGATCGCGTACATGAGCTTGGGATTGAACGGCGAGCGTGCGACGCCAGTCACACGCTGCTCCTTCAGGACGCGCGTCCAGGTCCAGGTGCCGCCGGACTCAACACCGTGGTAAAGGCCTCCGAGGCCGGTGACGTACGATCCGAAGGTGGCGGCGAACACTTCCGTATCGCTGACCGCCAGCAGGTCGATGACGGGCAGGCCCTGGAGCGGGGGGCCCCACGTGATGTTCGTCCAGTTGTCGCCCAGATCGTCGCTCTTCCACACGCTGAACCTCGAGACGTCCTGCAGGGCGCCTAGCGACGGATTTCCGAAGCCCGCAAAGATGCGTTTCGAGTTCGGCGTCGGCGACTGCACCAGCCGCGAGATCCACCAGTCGAACGGCGGAACGGTGCCCTGCGGTTCGAACCACCGGCTCGAGGTCAACATGCAGTTGGCGCCGAGCGAGACCCACGTCGAGCCGCCCTCCAAGCGTGCGAGCCCACTGTTCATGACGCCGGCGATCATCCTTCCCGAGGCCCGGTCGCGGACCAGCGAGACTGGTCCGCCCTTCAGCAGGCACGACTGCGTGCCGAGCGGCGTCCAGGCCCAGACGTCGCTGGTCGGGTTGTACGCGCCTTGCACGACCCCACCCTCGTTCGGACACTTGCTCACCCCCTGCGCGTCCAGTCCGCACCCCAGGGGATGGATGGACGCGCCCACGAAGACGTGGTTGGAGTCGGCGGGGTCGATCACGAGCGCGTCCGGGCTATCTGTGTAGTTGCCAAGCGAGGATGGGGGCACCTTCCAGCCGCGCGTGGCATAGGACGGGTTGTCCCAGTCGAGCCCGCCGCCCTCCATCACGAAGCTTGCGCCGCCGTTGTGACTCACCTGAAGGAAGTTGTCAGCGTCGCCGTAGTAGATGCGCTGAGGTTGGTTCGGGTCGGTGGCCACGAAGTTCGCGTACACGTTGTTGATGGCTCCTCGCGAGCTGTAGTGGCCGAGATGGTCCGGCATCTCCTGCTGCGCGACGTTGTAGGTGGTCTCGGACCACGTCTCCCCGCCGTCGGTCGTGCGATAGAGGTTGAAGAGGGTCCCCGCGAGCAGGGTCAGGTGGCCGGCCGTGCCGGAGCCGATCGCGAGCAGCGTGCCGTCCATCCCGCCGTCCCACTTCGTATCGGTGACGTTGGTGGCGTTGTGCGGCAGCACGCGGGTCTTGAGCAGCCACGTCGTGCCGCCATCAGTGCTCTTCCAGACGCCCTTGAAGTCGCCCGTAGCCGGGTCGTTCCAGTTGGTCCGGGCGTCGCTCATGGCGTAGAGCACCATCGGGTTGGTTGGATCGACCGCGATCTGTTGGTACGCGCCGTAGGCGCGCGCCGCTGGGTACGCGAATTCCCGGATGCCCGTGAACGCCGGAAGCTTCTCCGACCGCTCGAAGCGCACATCGTCGAGGAATACCGCAGTGACCGGGCTCATCGTGCCGTCGCCGGAGTACATTCCCACACTGAAGCTCATGGAGTGCGCTCTTGCAGGAGTGCGGATCGGCACCTCGTAGCGCAACCACGTGTCGTTGCGATTCCCGCTGACCACCGGGAGCACTCGCGATTGGGTTCCAATCGCCTGGTTGGCCGGCTCCCATTTCTCCGTAGGCCAGGAGATTTCGTTGTTGTTGATGTCGTAGAAGTGAACCTCGGAGTGGAGGGGGAAGGCGGGAAGGGTCGGTGTGCCGCCACCTTCGACGCGGGCGCGCACCGAGACGAGGTACACGGTGTTCGGATCGACCAGCCGATTGGGAAGAGCCCGGATCCACGTCCCGAATTCCCCGGTTGGAGAGGCAGGCCGCGTGACCTTGGCCGCGCAGCTCCCGTACGGTGTGACCCCGGGGTTGCAGGCACGCGTCGCGGTGCCGGTCGACTGGTACAAGGACAGTTGCCAGCCGGAGAGCGTCTCGCCGGACCCGGCCTCGAAGTCACCGGCCGAGCCCAGCACGTCGATCGAGTTCGAGCCGCTCACCGAGGTCCAGGTCGCGCCCCAGTCGGTGCTCCTTCGCATCGTCACGGCATAAGCCCAGTTTGTCTCGTCCTGGTCGGCCAACGAGAACGTCTCCAGCGCCAAGGCGATGGACGGGTCCATGCCGGCGTAGAGGGTGTGCGTCGGGCCGTGCAGGACCAGACGCGAGTAGACGTCGTAGGAGCTGGAGCTGGTCGGCGGGTCCCAGCTCCCGCCGCGGTCGTGGCTCCGGTACAGGCCGCAATCGGTGGCGGCGATCAGTACGCTCGCGTTCTGTGGGTCGACCACGATGTCCCGAACGTCGGGGTTCTGCTGGCCCCCGAGGAGAGCGACCTTGGAGCTCGTCGCGAGGCATTGGGGCAGTGAAGCCGTGCACGAGGGTCCTGTCGCCCCGTTGCAGCCGGGAAGAGTGGACATCGCGGTGCCCCACTTGTTGGGGCTGCGAATGATCTGCGTGGGGCCCGGGTTGGTTCCGTCCTCGCCGGCGAAGACCCAGTTCGGGTCGCTCGGGTCGACGGCCACCGCGTGGTAGATGTGGAGCGGTGCCACCGACGACCAGTGCGCGCCGAAGTCCGTGGTTCTGTACAACCCGAAGGTGGCCAGGTAGACGGTGTCCTGTGCGCTCGGGTCGACGGCGAGGTCGCGGACGTAGGTCGTCTGCTGAGGCGTCTGGCCGACCAGCCCCTCCATCGCGAGTGTCCAGGTCGCGCCGCCGTTGGTGGTCTTGAGAACTCCCGCCGTATCCGTGCCAACCATTGCGAAGTTCGGATCGCTGGGCTTGAACACCGCCTCACCGAGGTACGCGCCGCCGCCGCCCGAGCCGAGCGACTTCCACGTGACCTCGGCGCCTCGCGCCAGCTCGGTCTGCGCGAGCAGCCCGCATGCAATGATCAGGAGCATCGCCACAAGCCGACGCCGAACGATCTGCGACATCGCCCACCTCCGTCTTAGATCCGGTTTCTGATCTCTGACTCGCGCCACCGTATCTGAGACGGAGCGGTAGGTGAAGCAAAATACCAGTCTAAGTCAGTGTCGATCTGATGTGAGTTACACCACGGTTGCAGAGATCTACGTCCTCTGGATCGACGCGCGAAACTAGGGGCCCGTCGGCGTTCTGGGGCACGACGAGCCGCGCGACTGGATTCAGAAGGGTGAGGTTATGATCCACGCGGGCGATGCGTTCGACTAGCACCTGCTGCTCCCGGTGATTCCGGAGCGCTGAGTGAGATCTAGCGGGGAAAGTGGGCCGCGTAGTCGGCCATCGCCGCTTCGATCACCCGGTAGGCGTGGGCAGCGTCGTACACGAGTTCGATCGCGACCTGCGGCGGCTTTCCGGTGACGAGCTTGTAGGTCATGAAGTAGTGGCGCAGCCGCTCGACCAATGCGCTCGGCAGGTCCGCGATTCGCGACGCGCTGCCCCAGATCGCATCGGACGCGAGAACCGCGAGGATCTTGTCGTCCGCGTCCTCGGCATCGACCATCTGAAAGCCGCCGATCACGCGCGCCGAGAGGATCACCTCTGAACGCGCGATCGGCCGCTCCGAGACGACGCAGATGTCGAGCGGATCTCCATCGCCGCGCGCGGACGTCGGCGAGAGCGCCGCCACCCGCTCAGCGCAGTACGTGCGCGGGATGAAGCCGTAGAGACTGGGCGGCGAAGCCGAGGTGCGCTGCGGGCGGTCGACCCGCAGGTAGCCGGTGTGTTTGTCGACCTCGTACTTCACGAGGTCGAAGGGCGTGATCTCGATGTACGCGGAGACGACGCGCGGCGGATCCTCACCGACCTCGAGCCCGTGCCACGGGTGAGGGCGCCAGTCGAGGTACGGCCCGCGGCTCAAGTCCTCGGTTCCAGCTTCACGGGCTTGATGGGCGCGAAGAGCAGCAGCGTGCGCGCGATCCAGTAGCGCGAGCTCGTACCCTTGCCCATCAGACGCGTGACGGTGTCGACCGCCTCGGGCGTGTCGAGCGGCGTCGCGCGGTAGGGCGCGGTCTGACCGCCGCGCACGAGCTCGACGTCCGGGTTCGCGACTACCCGCCGATACCAGCCGCGGAACCAGTGCCCCGACTCGACCCAGAGCTGGCCGTTGTCGTCGAGCAGGCCGAGCACGGTGTCCCTGGACCCGCCGCTCGAGTCGAAGGTGCGCAGCACCGCGGTGTTGCCGCCCTGCGGCTGGAACCAGCCGATCGCCGCATCGGCGAGGAGCCCGAGTCCGACGTAGAGGGCCAGGAGCATCGCGAGGACTCGGACGAGCTTCATGGCGACAGCCTACTCGGCAGGGAGACCATTGAACAATTCGCACGGTTCACGCGGCTGGGGCGGCCTCGTCGCCCGCGCAGCGCCCGTAAGAGCGGTTGGCACCCGGGTTGCTCTCTTCCCCTTGCATGGAGGCAAGGCGATGAAGCGACACGCATGGGTGTTTGCGCTCGCGACTGCGGGCGCGCTCGCGTGCTCGACCCCCACCGAGCCCGCCAAGGACATCGGGAAGGCCGAGCTCGCCGTGAAGAACGCGGAGCAGGAGAAGTCGGCGCAGGAGGCCGCGGGCCTCGAGATGACGATGGCGCGCGAGAAGCTCGAGCGCGCCAAGACGGCGCTGCGCGACGACGACTACGAGAAGGCCGAGCGCCTGGCCGAGGAAGCCTCGCTGGACGCAGAGCTCGCGCGCGTCAAGGCGGAGTCGCAGTCGGCGCAGACCGCGGCCGTCGAGCTCGAGCGATCGATCCAGTCGCTGCGCGGCGAAGCCCAGCGCGGCGCCACCATGCCGCAGTAGGCGGCGGAGAGGATTCGACATGCGATTTGCCAACCGCACCGGCATCGCGCTGTTCGCGACGACCGGTCTTCTGTTCGGCTGCACGCACACCATGAACCCGAACGTCACCAACGCCGAGGTCGCCTACCGCAGCGCGATGTCCGACCCCGCGATCGCCAGCAAGGGTCAGGTCCAGCTCTACGAGGCGAACAAGGAGCTCGACCGCGCGAAGCAGGCGTTCAATGAGGGCGAGGACGAAGACGTCGTCGACCACTACGCCTATCTCGCGCAGCGCCGGGTCGACATCGCCCGCGCGACCGCGCAGCGCGCGACGGCCGAGGCCCGCGTCGAAGCGCTCGGCGAGCGGCGCGACGCCGTCGTGCTCGATGCGCGAACCCAGGAAGCCAACCGCGCTCGCGAGCGCGCTGCGATGGCGGAGCTGACCGCCGAATCGCTGCGCGCCGAGATCGCCGACCTTCAGGCCAAGCAGACCGCGCGCGGCCTGGTGATCACGCTCAACACCGACGTGCTGTTCGACGTCGACCGCGCCGAGCTCAAGCCCGGCGCGATGAGCGAGATCCAGCGCCTGGCCGACGCGCTGAACACCGACCCCGAGCGCATGGTCCGGATCGAGGGCCACGCCGACAGCACCGGGTCCGAGGCGCACAACCTCGACCTGTCGAAGCGCCGAGCCGACGCGGTCGCGAACGCGCTGATCCAAGACGGTGTCGCCGCGCCGCGGATCTCGACCGCGGGCTTCGGCGCCTCGATGCCGGTCGCGACGAACGACACGCAGGCAGGGCGTCAGCAGAACCGCCGGGTGGAGATCGTCGTACAGCAGCCGAAGAGTTGAGCGAGCTCCAGCCTGCCTCGCTCGACAGCGCCCATCGCCTCGCGGAGAGGCGATGGGCGCTTTTGGTCGCTAGTGCGCCGGGGACGCGGAGATCGCGCGCGACCTTCGGATCGCCGCGAGCGTCTCGCCGACCTCGACCGGCGTCACGTCCGCCGGCTTGCCGCGCGCCGTGGCGCGGGCGATGTCCGCCAGCGACAGGACCCCGACCAGGTGGTCGGACGAGTTGACGACCGGCAGCCGGTGCACCTGTGCCTGGCGCATGGCCTCTTCGGCTGCCCGGAGCTCGTCCGACGCGCGGCACGAAACGACCCGTTTCGCCATCACTTCGGCGATCGGGATCGCCGTCAGCGCACACCCCTTCGTATAGGCGGCGACGCAGATGTCGCGGTCCGTGACGACGCCGACAAGCCGCCCGCTCTCGGGACTCTCGACGATCGGAACGATGCCGCAATCGCGCTCCCACATGATCCGCGCGGCCTCGTTCAGCGAGTCGCTCGGGAGGCAGCGGCCGACGTCCTTGCTCATGACCGAATCGACCTTCATGAGGTCCTCCTTTTGGTACGGCTCCGAAGGCGAGCAACTCGCGTGCCTGAAGGCGGGCAGCGCCGACGCGCGCCAGGAGCGCCGACGAGACAGGCGGTCCCAGCTGTGCCGGCCGGCCCCATCGACGTGAGCGCGGAAGGCCGCGAGCTCGATCCGATGCTGGCACGGCGGATGCCTACCACGAGGCGATGGCTGCGAGCGACGCGAGCGCCGTGGAGCAGGCCGGCGACTTGATGGAGAGCTTCGCCGACCGCACCGACCTCGAGTCGGAGCGAGTTGGGTCGCGATATTTGTGGACCGACGCGTTTGCGCTCTGCAATTTCCTGGCGCTCGAGCGTGCGACGGGCGAGAAGCGCTGGCTCGCGCTGGCGCTGCGTCTGGTCGAACGCGTCCACGTCGTGCTCGGGCGGCACCGACCCGACGACCCGCGCCGCGGCTGGCTCTCCGGTCTGGGCGAGCGCGAGGGCGAGCTGCACCCGACCCGCGGCGGCCTGCGCATCGGCAAGCGCCTGCCCGAGCGCCGCGCCGACGAGCCCATCGACGAGCGGCTCGAGTGGGACCGGGACGGCCAGTACTTCCACTACCTGACGAAGTGGATGCACGCCCTCGACCAGCTCGCGCGCGCGACGGCGGAGCCGCGCTTCAACCTGTGGGCGCGCGAGCTCGCCGAGGCCGCGCACGCCGCGTTCTGCTACCGGCCGCACGGAGGCGGAGCGCCGCGCATGGTCTGGAAGCTGAGCGTGGACCTGTCGCGCCCGCTCGTGGCCTCGATGGGCCAGCACGATCCGCTGGACGGCTTCGTGACCTGTGCGCAGCTCGAGGCCACGGCCGTGCAGCTCGGCAGCGCCGCGAGCGGGCCGAGCCTCTTGCGCGCGCGCGCGGACTTCGGGGCGATGCTCGAGGCGGGCGAGCTCGCCACGGCCGACCCACTCGGCCTCGGCGGCCTTCTGTCCGACGCCTACCGCTGGGCGCAGCTCCTCGAGCGCGGCGCGATCGAGCGCGCGGATCTGTTCGAGCGCCTGCTCGCCGCCGCGCGTCAGGGCCTCGCGCACTACGTACGGCTCGGCGAGCTGCGCGAGCCCGCGTCCCGGCGACTCGGCTTCCGCGAGCTCGGTCTGGCCATCGGTCTCGCGGTCGCGCGCCGGCACCCGCGGCTGGCCGGGTTCGAGGCCTACGGACGACTGCGCTCGGAGCTCGAGTCGTTCTGGCTCGATCCGGAGCACCGCGGCGCTTCGACCTGGATCGAGCACCGCGACATCAACGAGGTGATGCTCGCCACCAGCCTCGTGCCCGACGGCTTCCTCGCGCTATAGCCCGAAGGGGTACGTGTCGGGCAGGTCGGGGCCGGGCCGGCGTTCGCTCCCGAGCGGCTCGACCGCGCGGGTCTCGTCGAACCACACGAACTCGTCGAACTGCGCCGGCAGGCAGGCCTGGAAGTAGTGACTCGCGAGCTCGGTCTCGGGCCGGTAGATCACGCCGATCGCGCGCTCGAGCCGCGGAGAGGCGAGCTCGTCGCGCACCTCTCGGCGCCGCGGCGCGCGCAGGTGCAGCGCGAACGCGGGCACCTCCGAGTCGTGGCAGAGCCGCTCGTAGCTGTCGGGCCGCGCGGGACGGACCCGCATCCGCTCCATCGGCCCGTCCCAGTCCGACGCGGCCGCGACCGTGCCGTGGTCCGTGCCGAAGCCGATTGCGTAGGCGGTGTCCTCGAACTTCGTGCGGCACAGCTCGCCGATGTTGAGCTCGCCGCGCGCGCTCATCTCGGTCGCGCGCGCGTTGCCCACGTGCGAGTTGTGCTCCCACACGATCCCGCGCGAGCCGGGACCGTAGTGGGCGAGCAGCGCGTCGAGCGTCTCGAACATGTGCGCGTCTCTCAGATTCCACGACGCCGCCGAGCCGTAGTACATGGTCCGGTAGTAGGCCTCGGCGTTCGCCACCACGTGGGCGTTCTGCGCCGCGTCGAAGAACGCCTCGCCGTCGCGCGCGGCGTAGTCGAGCCGCCGCCGCAGGAGCTCGCGCAGCGAAGCCACGACGTCGGATTCGGCGCTCTCGTAGCGGCCCGAGAGGACCGCGCGTCCATACGCCGCCGGGTCCTTCTGCCAGGGCGTGAGCGTGCCGTAGCGCGCGCGGGCGACACGCGCCGCGCCCGGGTCGACGCGATCCAGGTACGCGAGCACGTGCGCGAGCGAGGTGAACAGGCTGTACAGGTCGAGCCCGAAGAAGCCCGCGCGCTTGGCCGGGTCGCGGCGCTCGAGGTTGTGCGCGCGCAGCCACGCGACGAACTCGTCGACCTCGCGGTTGCGCCACATCCAGGTGGGGAAGCGCGCGAACGGCGTGAAGGCGACGTGGCCGCGCGGTGCCCCGGTCACGTAGCGGTGGATCCGCATCGCGTCGGGCCAGTCCGCTTCGACCGCCACGAAGTCGAAGCCGCGCCGCTCGATCAGCTCGCGCGAGATGCGCGCGCGCATGCGGTAGAACTCGCTCGTGCCGTGGGTCGCCTCGCCCAGCAGCACGACCCGCGCGTCGCCGATCCGCTCGAGCAGAGCGTCGATCGAGGCGGACTCGATGTCGGCGATCGGCTCGGCCGTCTCGCGGATCAGCCCGGCCGTCGCCGCGTCGCTCGAGGGCTTCCTCGCGGGCGCGCGCGCCACGCGCTCGCGCTCCTGCTCCGGCCAGCCCTGCGCGCCGATCAGCGGCACGAAGCGCACCGCGCCGAGCGACTGGCGATCGAAGCGGTCGCCGCGGCGGGTCACCCGCACGAGGTCCTGCGAGCTCTCGTCGGGACCGACCGGGATGACCAGTCGACCCCCTGGCGCGAGCTGCTCGAGCAGGGCCTTGGGCACCTCGGGCCCGCCGGCCGCGACGGCGATCGCGTCGTACGGCGCGTGCTCGGCCCAGCCGAGCGTGCCGTCGCCGCACAGCACGTGCACGTTCTGGTACCCGAGCTTCGCCAGCCGCTCGCGCGCGGTCTCGGCCAGCGGCGCGAGACGCTCGACGGTGTAGACCTGGCCAGCGACCCGAGAGAGCACCGCCGCCGCGTAGCCGGAGCCCGTGCCGATCTCGAGCACGCGCTCCCCGCCGCGGAGATCGAGCGCATCGATCGTGACGGCCACGATGTACGGCTGCGAGATCGTCTGTCCCCCGGGGATCGGGAGCGGCGCGTCCACGTAGGCGAACTCCGCGAGGTCGTCGGGCACGAACTCTTCGCGCGGGACGGCGCGGAACGCGTCCAGCACTCGCGCGTTCTCGATCCCTCGCCCCGCGAGCTGGAGCTCGACCATGTGTTCGCGTTCGTCAGCCGCGCCCATCGTGCGAAGTCCGTTTGCAATCCGTGTACCTGCTGGAGGCGGGTTGGATCGCGTGCCGCCGGGCAGGTCCGTGGCATCCGGCCTCGCCCCGAGATCCGTTCTGCCTCACTGCGGGCTGCCGCTCGCGCCGACCGCTGCGCTAAGGGGCGACTTCCGGGTAGCATGTGGAGCTGGGCGGCTCGCGGAGTGTGGATGGCAGCGAGAAAGCCGAGCAGCAAACCGCGACCGGGGAGCGGGCAGGCCGTGGCGTCCAGCGACAAGCCCGAGCTCTTGCCCGTCGTAGGCATCGGGGCGTCGGCGGGCGGCTTGGAGGCGCTCAAGGCCTTTTTCGGCGCGATGCCCGAGAATCCCGGCGCCGCATTCGTCGTCGTCGTGCATCTCGACCCCACGCACGAGAGCCTGATGCCGGATCTGCTCGCGAGAGCCACCTCGATGCGTGTCGCCCACGCCCACGACCGCCAGACACTCGAGGCCAACCACGTCTACGTCATTCCTCCGAACCGCTCACTGACCGTCGAGGGCGGCCAGATCCGCGTCCAGACGGTGGAAGACCGGAGAACCCTCCGCGGAGTCATCGACCGCTTCCTGCGCTCGCTCGCTGGGGACCAACACGGTCGAGCCGTCGGCATCGTGCTCTCCGGTACCGGAACCGAAGGAGCGCTCGGTGTGCGCGCGATCGAGGCCGAGGGCGGCATGGTCATGGTCCAGACCCCCGACAGCGCAGCGCAGCCCGGCATGCCGACGAGCGCGATCGCCACGGGCGTCGCGGACCTGGTGCTCGCGCCGGACGAGATGCCGCGCGCGCTGCTCGACTACGTGCGCAGCCGCCACCTCGCGCCGCCGGCGGCTTCGACGGGCGCGGAGGCAAAGGCCGGGAACGGCCTGCAGTCGATCCTCGCGCTGCTGCGCGCGCGCAAGAAGCACGACTTTCGCGGCTACAAGAAGGGAACGCTCCAGCGCCGGGTCGAGCGCCGCATGGGACTGCGGCAGATCGAGAGCATGGCGGAGTACCTCGACTTCCTGCGCTCCCAAGCCGCGGAAGCCGACGCGCTCTTCAAGGACCTGCTGATCGGCGTGACGTCGTTCTTCCGGGATCCCGCCGAATTCGAAGATCTCTCCGCAACGGTGCTCTCCGCACTGGTCAAGGAGAGGGATCCCAATGTACCGATACGGATCTGGGTGGCCGGCTGCTCGACGGGCGAAGAGGCCTACTCGATCGCGATCGCGCTCAGCGAGCAGCTCGCGGACGCACACTCGACGTGTCGGCCGCAGATCTTCGCGACCGACGTGGACGAGGACGCGCTCGAGGTCGCGCGCACCGGCACCTATCCCGCGAGCATTGCTCTGGACGTGTCGCCGCAGCGGCTCGCGCGCTTCTTCACTCGGCAGGACCATCACTACACGATCGCCAAGCCCATCCGCGAGTCGGTCGTCTTCGCGGCGCAGAACGTGATCAGCGATCCGCCGTTCTCGAAGCTCGACCTCGTCAGCTGCCGCAACGTGTTGATCTACTTCGAGCCCGAGGTGCAGGAGAGGGTGCTGACCACGTTCCACTTCGCGCTGAACCCGGGCGGATACCTCTTCCTCGGCAGCGCGGAGGGCGTCGGCCGCCTGGAGAACCGGTTCGCGCCGCTGTCCAAGCGGCACCGGACGTTCCAGCGGATCGGCCCGGTCACTCGAGCTCCGCTCGACTTCAAGCCGTCGCTGCGCGGCGTCGCGAAGGAGGCGCCGCCCGCGCGGACCCAGGCCGAGCCGAGCGTCGCGATGCTGGCGGATCAGCAGCTGCTCGAGCACCTCGCGCCAGCAGCCGTGGTCATCCATCGCGACGGGCAGATCGTCCGCCTCTATGGCGCGATGGACCGCTACATCAAGCTGCAGAAGGGCGATGCGACGCTCGACCTCCTGCTGCTGGCGCGTGACTCACTGAAGCCGACGCTTCGTACCGCGCTGCACGAGGCGGTCCGGCGCAATCGCCCGACCGTGGTCGACGCTCCCGAAGTGAAGCGCGACAAGGGGAGGGCGACGCTGCGCGTGACGGTCCATCCCGTCGGGAAGCCGAAGACGGACGGTGATCTCTGGCTCGTGGTCTTCGAAGAGCTGGCCTCGTCTCCCGCCGCGCGCGGACGGGGCGTGGCGAGCCGGCCCCCGGATCTCGTGAGGAGGCTCGAGGCGGAGCTGCGCAACACCAAGCGAGAGCAGCGGCAGCTCGTCGAGCAGCTCGAGGGCGGTAACGAGGAGCTGAAGGCGGCCAACGAAGAGATCCTGTCCATGAACGAGGAGCTGCAGTCGACGAACGAGGAGCTCGTCACCTCCAGGGAGGAGCTGCAGTCGATGAACGAGGAGCTGACCACCCTCAACGCCCAGCTCCAGGACAAGGTCCAGCAGCTCACCGTGCTGAACGACGATCTGGCCAACCTGCTCGTCGCCACGGACATCGCCACGGTGTTCCTGGACAGGGAGCTGCGCATCAAGCGCTTCACACGGGCGGCGTCACAAGTACTCAACCTGCAGGACTCCGACGTCGGCCGGCCGCTGACCCAGATCGCCTCGAACCTGATCGGGGCCGACCTCGTCGCAGACGCGCACGCGGTGCTCCACAGCTCGACGCCGGTGGAGAAGGAGATCGCCGCGCGCGACGCCAAGCACTACCTCGTGCGTGGGCTGCCGTACCGGACCTCCGACGAGCGCGTGGAGGGAGTCGTGCTGACGCTCGTCGACGTCACCAGCCTGAAGCACGCAGAGAGCGAGCTGCGAGCCGCGCGGGAGCGGGTCTCCGCCGACCTGCGCCGCATGACGCGCCTGCACGAGGTCGGCACGCGGCTCGCCGGATCGGGGGAGCTGACGGGGTTGCTCGAGGAGATCCTCCGCGCGACGACGGAGATCACGGGTGCCGACGCCGGCGGAATCTTCCGGCGCCTGGAAGCCACGGGTCCTCTCACCGTCGTAGCGCAGGTCGGCTTCGATCCGGGGTCTCTCGAGGGCTTCGCGGAGGTGGGGTTTGCAACCGCTCCGCGCGAGCGCATGGTCGTCGACGACGTGACGCAGAGCTCCATTCTCGCGGGGTCATCTGCTCTGGACGCGCTCCACGCGGCCGGCTTCGCGGCCGTGCAATCGACACCACTGGTCGATCGCACCGGAAGCTCTCTCGGCAAGCTCTCCACGTACTACCGAGCTCCTCACCACTTCGACGCGGACGAGCTGCGCTGGCTGGACCTTCTGGCTCGCCAGGCGGCGGACATCACCGATCGCCGGCGCACGGACGAGGTGCTCGCCCGGGCGCAGACCGAGCTGGAGGAGCGGGTCGCCGAGCGGACGAAGTCGCTCGCGCTCGTGCACGAGGTGACGCGAGCCATCAGCGACGCGCCGACCTGGGACGAGGCGTTGCATCGCGTCGTGCGTCACTTGTGCGAGTCGCAAGGGTGGCAGATCGGCTACGTGTATCTGCCCGACGCCAACGTGGCCGGCAGCTTCATGCCGGTCGTGAGCTCGTTCGGGGACGAACGGTTTCGTCCGTTCCACAGCGCGTCGGTGCGCCGGACCCAGCTGCGCGAGCCGAGCCTCGCCGCTCGCGTCTACGCGGAGGGCGTTCCGCGCGCGGCGAACGGCGAGCGCGAGCTCCGGGCTCTGCTGCTGGAGCGAGGCGAGGTCGCGCTGCAGGTCGGCCTCGAGGCCGCGCTCGCGCTTCCGGTGCGGTTCGGCGACGAGGTGATCGCCGTCCTCGAGCTGTTCTCGGACCAGCCGCACGCCTCCCGCGACGACATCGGGACGCTGATGAGCGACGTCAGCGCGCAGATCGGCCGCGTTCTGGAGCGCGAGCGCTCGACCGCGCAGGTGGCCGATCTCGTCTGGCGCGAGCAGCAGGAGCTGCTGCACACGCTGCACGACGCGCTGGGCCAGACGCTGACGGGCCTGGGCATGCTCGGTTCGGGTCTGAGCCAGCGCCTGGGCCGCGGAGAAGTCGCCGAAGCCGCCGAGACGGCGCGTCAGATCTCCGAGCAGGCGCAGCAGGCGCTGCAGCAGGTCCGGCGTCTCGCGAGGGGTCTCTTTCCAATGGATGTCGAGCCCGATCGTTTCGCGGATGCACTGCGCGAGCTCGGCGCGACCACGGAGTCTCTCTACAAGCTTCGCGTGCGCGTCGGGGGCGACGACGCCAGCTCGATCCGGGACGGTCGCGTCGCGACGCAGCTCTACAGGATCGCGCAGGAGGCGATCACCAACGCCGTGAAGCACGCGCAGGCGCACACGATCGAGATCGAGATGCACAGCCAGGGCGGGCGGACCACCTTGCGGATCAGCGACGACGGCGTCGGCCTCCCGAATCCCATCCCGACGCACAATGGTGTGGGTCTCCGGATCATGCATCATCGAGCGACGTCCATTGGCGCGATCCTGTCCGTCGAGGCCCGGCCGGAGGGCGGCACGGTCGTGACGTGCTCGCTCCGCGATCCGAGAGCCCTGAAGTTGCAAGGAGGCTGATCCCGAATGACCGCGGCACGGGTCCTCGTGGTCGATGATCATCCGATCGTCCGGCTCGGCATCCGCCAGATGCTGAGCGCCGACGCGGGTCTCTCGATCTGCGGCGAAGCCGAGTCCGCGAAGCAGGCCCTCCAGCTGGCCCGGACCGCGAGTGCCGATCTCGCGATCGTCGACCTCTCGCTGGGGCAGGGGACCGGGCTGGAGCTGATCCGAGCGCTGCACGCCGAGCTGCCGGATCTGCCGGTGCTCGTGCTCTCGATGCACGACGAGGCGTTGTTCGCCGAGCGGGTTCTGCGCGCCGGTGCCCGCGGCTACATCATGAAGCACGAGGCGATCGCGGGCCTGGTCGGGGCGATCCGCCAGATCATGTCCGGGCGCATCTACGTGAGCGAGCGCATGGCCCAGCGGGTGCTCGAACGGCTCGGCAACGACCTCGAGCCTGCAGGAGGGCGACTGGGGAACCTGACCGATCGAGAGCTCGAGGTCTTCCAGCTGATCGGCCGGGGCCTGGGGACGGCGGCGATCGCCGTCGAGCTCGGGGTCAGCATCAAGACCATCGAGACCTACCGGTCGAACATCAAGACCAAGCTCGATCTGAAGGACGCCGCCGAGCTGATCCGGTACGCGGTGAGCTGGACCGGGGAACGCTGAGGCCCGTGGAGTTTCCCCGAGGACGATCCGCCGCCCGCCCCGATTGATCCGCCCTGCCGCGCCGAATAGCGTGAGACCGGGGAGATTCGGGATGTTCGACGGAGAGCCGGTCCTGCTGATCGCGAGTGTGTCGGCCTACGAGGCGGAGCTCCTGGAGCTCTCGCTGCGCCCCGCGGGCTGGGACCTGGTTCGCGTGCACGGCGCAGACGAGGCCGCGCGGTTGCTCGCCCGCTGCAGGGAGCGCGCGCCCGTGCTCGTCATCGACTCGGGCGTGCTCGAGATGCCTCACGACGGGCAGTGGCGCGAGCTGCGCGCGCTCTTCCCGGAGCTGGGGACGATCGTGCGCTGTCTCCTTCCGCAGCGCGGAATCCGGGAGCCGCGCGATGGCCGCACACTCGAGGTGCATCCCGACGACGTCGACGGAATCCGCGCGGCGGTACGTGGCCTCTGTCCCTCCTCCCCCGCCTCCGCCCACGCACCGCCGCTCTGGGGGAGCGCGTCGTGACTGCCCGGAGCCGGCGCTGCCCGGCGACGGCCTCGCTGTGTCGGCCGCCACGCCGAACCCGCTCGACGGGTACGCGCGCTCGAGCCGCCCGTCGAGCGCGCGTGGCGCGCTGATTCGCGTGACGCTCGGCCGGCTCGTCGAGGTCGTCGCCTCACAGACCGCCGACCTTGCCGACCAGGCCGAGCTCCTGAACCACGTCCTGCGAACGTGCGCGCGGCCATGAAGTAGCGGGGCCGAGACCGGTTGCACCCCCCCTGCGCGGCCCCGCCCCCCCGGCGGCCCTCGCGGCAAGCGGTCTCGGCTCCAAAGGCGGGCAGGTCCTGTCCACCTGCTCACCCGACCGTATCCGGCACTCCCAGCGCCCAGTCCAGAACCCGCACCGCCACCCGGTTCACGAAGACATGTCGCAGCCCCCAGAACGGCGAGTGCCACTGCTCCCTGGGCAGGGTCCCGTCCAGGATCTCCGCGATCGCCTCGGCCGTCCGACCCGCGAGCGTGTCGAGGATCTGCTCGCCGATCTCGGCAGTAGCTCCGGCCGGCGCGCCGGAGTAGGTCTCGGCGCTGAAATAGCGCATCCCGCCCTTGATCCCCGCGATGAAGCCGCCCGCCTTCGGGACCGTCCGTCGCGGCAGCGACTTGTACTCCGGGTCCACCCAATCCGGGTGCAGCGCCAGGAGCTGCGACGTCTCCACGAACCCGGCGTGCGTGTCGCCTGCGAGGTCCGCCTTCACGACCCCGGGGATGTGCCCGAGCACGTCGCCGAGCTCCGACCCCTTCACTTTCAGGCGGGTCAGCATCATCGAAAAGATCGACACCATGCGGATCCCGTGCGCGCGCGACACACGCTCGCAGGCCGTCTCGATCGACAGGAAGTGGCGCGGGCTGCCGTGGAAGTTCGAGACCATCACGTTGCGGAAGCCCTGCAGCGCGAGCGAGCGGCCCATATCCTCGAGGAACGCCATGGTCGTGGACGGGCGGAACGCGACCGTGCCCGGCTGCGGGACGCCGTCGCACGCGGCCCACACGAAGGGGAGCTTCAGGAACGCGCGCGAGCGGTGGCGCTCGGGCAGGAAGCGCAGGGTGCGCTCGGCCAGGCCCTCGCCCTCGAGACAGTCCGCGCCGATCGGCAGATGCGGCCCGTGCACCTCCATCGGCGAGCAGGTCACGAACACCACTGCGCGCTCGCGGTCGATCGCGTCGAACTGCTTCTTGGTCAGGGTCTCCCAGCGGATCGAGCGCGGAGTCGAACTCATGCGCGAGAGCCTACCCGATGACGAACGCGACCGCGCTTCGCGCGAAGGCGCGGAGCTTGGCGCGCGGGTCGCCCGCTCGGGCCCGCAGCGCGATCGAGAACAGCACGGCCGACGCCATCTCGGCGAGAAACGCGGGATCGGAGCCCTTCCGGATCTCGCCGCTCTTCCGCGCCGCGGCGAACCGGGCTTCGAACCGACGGGTGAGCTCCGCGAGCCCGCCGCCTAGCCTCTTGCGCACCGCCGCGTCGCCCGCGGCCTCGGTCGCGGCGGTGCCGATCAGGAAGCAGCCGAGCGGCGCCTTCGCGTCGGCGAAGTAGAGTGCGAGCGCCCCGTCGTACACGCGCTGCAGCCCCTGCGCGAGCGGCACGTCCTCGGAGAGGGCGGCGCGCATCTGCTCCGCGGATTCGACGACGTAGCGATCCAGCGCCGCCAGGTACAGCGCGCGCTTGTCGCCGAAGGCGCCGTACAGGCTCGGGCGATTCATGTCCATCGCGTTCGTCAGGTCGTCGAGGGACGTGCCCGAGTAGCCGCGCCTCCAGAACGACTGGGTCGCGCGGCGCAGCGCGGTGTCGGGATCGTAGCCGCGGGGCCGCCCGCGCGGGCGCTTCGCCGCCTTTTGTACTGGATAGGACATAAAGACTTGACTCCCGGTATTTGTGTTCTCTATGGTACATAAATACCAACCCCGAAAGGAACCCCCTCATGGAGCTCTACTTCGCACCGCTCGCGTGCTCGCTGGCCACCCGGATCTCGCTCTACGAAGTCCTCGCGCCCGCGGCGCAAACCCGCTACGTCCGGGTCGACACTCGCGCCAAGCGGCTGGCCGACGGCGCCGACTTCTTCGCGATCAACCCGATGGGGCAGGTGCCCGTCCTGCGCACGGACGAGGGCGAGCTGCTCACCGAGAACAGCGCGGTTCTGCAGTACGTGGCCGACCGCTTCCCAGCCGCGAAGCTCGCGCCGGAGAGCCTGCTCGGGCGCGCGCGGCTGCGCGAGTGGCTGGGCTTCATCGGCACCGAGCTGCACAAGGCGGTGTTCGTGCCGCTCCTCGATGCGAAGGCGCCCGAGGACGTGAAGGCATACTCGCGCGAGAAGGTCGGCCTGCGCATGGGCGTGCTCGAGAAGCACCTGGCCGGCCGCGACTACCTGCTCGACGAGTTCTCGATCGCGGACGCGTATCTCGCGACGGTGCTCGACTGGGCGGGCGCCACGAACGTGAAGCTCGACCCGTGGCCGAGCGTGCAGGCCTACCACCAGCGCGTGCTCGCGCGGCCCGCGGCGGGGCGCGCCTTCTCCGAAGAGCGCGACCTCTACCTCGCCTCGCTCCGGGCCAAGTGATGTTCGACAACGAGACCGCCGAGCTCATGCGCCGCTTCAACGACGCGTTCCGCTTCCACGATCCGGCCGCGCTCGTTCCGCTCGTCGCGGACGACTGCACGATCGAGAACACGAATCCCGCCCCGAACGGCTCGCGCCACGTCGGGCGCGACGCCTGCCTGGCCGTCTGGCAGGGGCTCGCGAGCGCGGCCGGCACGCAGTTCGAGCTCGAGGAGGTCTTCGTCGCGGGCGCGCGCGCGGTGATCTGCTGGCGCTACCGCTTCGGCGCGACCGAGGCCGAATCGATCCGCGGCGTGAACCTCATGCGCGTGCGCGGCGGGAAGATCGTCGAGGCGATGGGCTACGTGAAGGGCGCGTGAGGCTCAGATCCCCGCGCCCAGGAAGTTGTCCGCATCCTGCTGCCCGAGCTCGCGCATCACCTCGGCGACGTAGCCCTGAGCCTTCGGGCTGGGGCGCGCGCCGGGGGCGAGGCCGGCGTAGAGGTTCGCCGCGACCGCCTCGTCCATGCGCTTGGGGTAGGAGAGGGTGAGGCGGTCCATCAGCTCGATGAACGACTCCAGGGTCTTGCCGGCGCCGAGGCGCGGGTTGAAGCGGAGCTCCTCGGCCACCGACGTCTGGGTTCGGCCGCGGTAGTCGTGCGCCGGGAAGAGCGCAGTCGTCCCGGGCAGGGTGAGGATGCGCTCGCGGACGGAGTGGAACAGAGTGCGCGGGTCGCCCTGCTGGAAGTCCGTGCGTCCGCAGCCGCGAATCAAGAGCGCGTCTCCGGTGAAGGCCATGCCCTCGGTCACGAACGTCATGCAGCCGCTGGTGTGTCCGGGGGTGGCGCGCGCCTCGAGGCGATGCGAGCCCACGGCGATCCAGTCGCCGTCGCCGAGCAGGATGTCGGCGTTGTGCACGCCCGCGTGCCGGCTCACCCCGACGCGTGCGCCGAGCGCCTCGCGGAGCCGCCCTGCGGCCGTCACGTGGTCGGCGTGCACGTGCGTCTCGAGCGCCAGGACGAGCTTGAGGTCGAGCTCTCGCAGGAGCGAGGTGTCGCGCTCGAGCTGCTCGGCGACCGAGTCGATCAGCACGGCCTCGCGCGTCAGCTCGTCGCCGAGCAGGTAGGTGTAGCTCGCGCTCTCGGGATCGAAGAGCTGGCGGAAGATCATCGCGAAGCCTCCATGTTGCTGCTGTCGAGCCACTTCGGTGTCGGCAGACCCTTCGAGCGAAGGAACTCCGGGTTCCAGAGCTTCGACTGGTAGCGCGAGCCGGAGTCGCATAGCACGGTCACGATCGTCTTGCCCGGTCCGAGGTCGCGGGCCAGTCGGATCGCGCCCGCGACGTTGATGCCCGACGACCCGCCCAGGCAGAGGCCCTCCTCGCCGAGCAGGTCGAACAATACGGGCAGCGCCTCGGCGTCGGGCACCTGGTACGCCTCGTCGACGGCGAGCCCCTCGAGGTTGCCGGTGATGCGGCCCTGGCCGATGCCTTCGGTGATCGAGCTGCCCGAGCTCTCGAGCACGCCGCGCTTGAACCAGGCGTACATCGCGGCCCCGGCCGGATCCGCCGCGGCGATCACGACGTCCTTGCGCCGTTCACGCAGGAACGCCCCGGTCCCCGCGAGCGTGCCGCCCGTCCCGATCGCGCACACGAAGGCGTCGACCTGCCCGTCGGTCTGCCGCCAGATCTCGGGCCCCGTGCCGCGGTAGTGCGCGTCCTTGTTCGCGAGGTTGTCCCACTGGTTGGCATAGACGACGCCGTTCGGCTCGCTCGCCGCGAGCTCGCGCGCCAGGCGCTCGGCGACCTTCACGTAGTTGTTCGGGTCTTTGAAGGGCACCGCCGGCACCTCGCGCAGCGTCGCGCCGCAGAGGCGCAGCGCGTCCTTCTTCTCGCGGCTCTGGGTCTCGGGGATCACGATCAACGTTCGGTAGCCGCGCGCGTTCGCGACCAGCGCCAGCCCGATCCCCGTGTTGCCCGCCGTGCCTTCCACGATCAGGCCGCCGGGCCGGAGCAGGCCGCGCCGCTCCGCGTCGCGCACGATGAAGAGCGCGGCGCGATCCTTCACCGACCCGCCCGGATTCTGGAACTCGGCCTTGCCCAGGATCGTGCAGCCCGTCAGCTCCGACGCCTTGCGCAGCCGGATCAACGGCGTGTTGCCGATCGCCTCAACCAGGCCGTCGCAGATTTCCACCCGTCGACTCCGCTCAAGCGATCCCGCGCATCATCCCGTGCCAGTAGATCGCGGGCAGACCGTAACGCTTGAGCCAGTAGTAGGCGCGCTGCTCCTTGGTGCCGTCGAGCAACGGGAAGGTGGGCGTCGGCTTCAGCGCGTAGTCGAACTCGCACAGGACGAGCTTTCCGTACTCGGTCGGGATCGGGCAGGCGGAGTAACCGTCGTAGCGCGCTTCGAGCGGGCGTCCCGCCATGGCCGCGAGCAGGTTGGCGACGAGCACGGGCGCCTCCGCGCGCACCGCCGCGCCCGTGCGCGAGGTCGGCAGGCTGCTCGCGTCGCCCAGCGAGAACACGTTGCGGTAGCGCGCGTGCTGCAGGCTGTGCTTGTCCACCTCCACCCAGCCCGCCGCGTCCGCGAGCGGGCTCTGCGCCGTGACCGAAGGCGGCCCCTGCGGCGGCGTGACGTGGATCATGTCGTAGCGGATCGTCTTCTCCTCCTGGGTCTCGAGGTGCACGAAGCGCGCCTCGCGCTGCGCGGGCCGCAGCTCGACCAGGTTGTACTTGAAGTGCCGCTCGATGCCCTTGCGCTCGCAGACCCGGTCGAGCGTGGCGGCGTACTCCTTCACCGCGAAGATGGAGGCGGTCCCGGCGGCGTAGATGATCTTGGTCTTGTCGCGCACGCCTGCGCGCCGGAACTGGCTGTCGGCCAGGTACATGATCTTCTGCGGCGCGCCCGCGCACTTGATCGGCGGCGGCGGCATGGTGAAGAGCGCCGTGCCGCCTTTGAAGCCGCGCACCGTCTGCCAGGTCTTCTCGCACTGGTCGTACGCGTAGTTGCTGCAGACGCCGTCGCGGCCGAGCGCCTCCGGCAGGCCCTTCACGGCGTCCCAGTTGAGCTGGATCCCGGGACAGACGACCAGCCAGTCGTAGCCGATCTCGTCGCCGCGGCCGGTGACCACGCGGTTGTGCTCGGGCTCGAAGCGCGCGGCCCGGTCGCGGATCCAGGTCGCGCCCGACGGAATCAGGCCGGCCTCGTCGCGCCGCGACGCCTCCTTCGCCACGACGCCCGCGCCGACCAGGGTCCAGAGCGGCTGGTAGTAGTGGCTCGCGTCCGGCTCGAGCACGGCGACGTCGAGCCCGCGCCGCGCGCGCCGGAGACGCGCGGCGACCGTGATGCCCGCCGTGCCGCCACCGACGATCAGGACCTGATGGTGCATGATGGCCTCCGCCTCGGCGCACCATCCTATACCCTGGCGATCAGCGCGACTCACCACGGAGAGAACACCGTGCCCCCGACCCCGCCCGGCCCGCTCGAAGGCGTCCGCATCCTCGACCTGACCAGCATGATCTCGGGTCCGATCGCGACGATGATGCTCGCGGATCAGGGCGCGGACGTGATCAAGGTGGAGTCGCTCGAGGGCGACCTGGTGCGCGACCTGGGCGCGAACCGCGCGGGCGCGAGCGCGACGTTCCTCTCCGCGAACCGCAGCAAGCGCTCGCTCGCGATCGACCTCAAGGCGCCGGCCGGTCTCGACGCGCTGCGGCGGCTGATCCCGGGCTGCGACGTGTTCATCCAGAACTTCCGCCCCGGCGCGATCGAGCGCATGGGCCTGGGCGAGGACGCCGTGCGGAAGCTCCGTCCGGACGTCGTCTACGTCTCGATCAGCGGCTTCGGCGAGACCGGGCCCTACGCACACAAGCGCGTGTACGACCCGGTGATCCAGGCGCTCTCCGGACTGGCCGCGATCCAGGCCGAGGCGAACGGGCGGCCGCGCATGGTGCGCACGATCATCCCTGACAAGACCACCGCCGTAACCGCGGCGCAGGCGATCACCGCGGCGCTGTTCGCGCGCGAGCGCAGCGGGCGCGGCCAGCACGTGAAGCTCGCCATGCTCGACGTGATGGTCGCGTACCTCTGGGCCGAGGGGATGACGGGCTACACGTTCGTGGGCGGCGAGGTGAAGGCGAGCCGCGCGCAGATCGCGCAGGACCTCGTGTTCGCGACGCAGGACGGCTACATCACGGCAGGTGCCGTGTCGGACGCGGAGTGGCGCGGGATGTGCCGCGCGCTCGAGCACCCCGAGTGGCTCGACGATCCGCGCTTCGCGACCCCGACCGGCCGCATCGTGAACGTGGCGGCGCGGCTCGAGCTCACCGCCGCGGCGCTGCGCGAGCGCAAGAGCGCCGAATGGCTCGAGCGGCTCGACCGCGAGGGCGTGCCGTGCGCGCCGATCCTGAGCCGCGAGCAGGTGCTCACCCACCCGCAGATCGTCGAGAACGAGATCCTCGAGGAGAGCGACCACCCGTCGGCGGGTCGGATCCGCCAGCCGCGTCCCGGCCGCGCGCTTCGCGGAGACCCCCGCGCGCATGCGCCGTCACGCGCCGCGCCTCGGCGAGCACTCGCGCGAGGTGCTGCGCGAGGCCGGGCTCGGGGACGGCGAGATTGCGGAGCTCGTCGCGAGCGGAATCGTACGCGCTGGCGGCTAGCCCTGGGCGGCGAAGATGCGCCGCACCGACTCCATCGTGTCCGCGTCGTCGGCGCGCTTGTCGTCGCGGTAGCGCTTCACGCGCGCCAGCCGGAGCGCGAGCCCGCCGGGATAGCGCGGGCTGGCCTGCAGGTCGCTGAAGGCGACCTCGACCACGAGCTCCGGCCGCACGTACACCGTCATGCGGTCGCGCCGGACCTCGCGAGCGAGGAGCTCGCGGGTCTGTGACTCGAGCATCGCGTCGGTGAGTCCCTTGAACGTCTTGCCCAGCATGACGTACTCGCCGGTCGCGGGATCGAGCGCGCCCAGGTGCAGGTTGGAGAGCACGCCGGTGCGCCGGCCGTGGCCCCACTCCGCCGCGAGCACGACCAGGTCGAGCGTGTGCGCGCGCTTGATCTTGAGCCAGCCAGCGCCGCGATTGCCCGCCTCGTAGGGCGCGTCGAGCGACTTGGCCATCACGCCTTCGTGCCCCGCGGCGAGCGCGGACTCGTAGAAGGCGCGCGCGGCGTCCGCGGAGTCGGTCACGAGCCGCGGCATGCGCAGCGACTCGGGAAGCGCGCGCTCGAGCGCGGCGAAGCGCTCGCGCGTCGGGAGGTCGGCCAGGCTCTCACCCTCCAGCCGCAGGCAGTCGAAGAAGTAGGCGCGCAGCGGAAGCTCCGCGCGCGAGCGCTCGACGTCCTGCTTGCGGCCGAAGCGGCGCATCGTGACCTGGAACGAGTGCGGCCGGCGGGCGGCGGTGAAGGCAAGCACCTCCCCATCGAGGATCAGGTCGCGGGCGGGCAGGGCGCGCGCGAGCTCGATCGCCTCGGGCACGGCGTGGGTGACCTCGTTCTGGCTGCGCGAGAAAGCGCGGATCTCCTCACCGCGTTTGTGCAGCTGGATGCGCGCGCCGTCCATCTTCCACTCGAACGCCAGCGGGCCGCCGAGCCGCGCGAGCGCGTCGGCCACGTCGGCCGCGGTCTGCGCGAGCATCGGCGCGACCGGCGACATCAGCTCGAGCTGGAAGCGGGCGAGGGCGGGCTCGCCCTCCGCGAGCGCGGCGCGCGCGACCGCGCCGAGATTCGCCGCGTACATGGCGGCGCGGCGCACGCTCGGTGCGGGAATCGCGGCAGCCGCCGCGATCGCCTCGAGCATCACGCCGGCCAGCGCGCCCTGACGGAGCTCGCCGGCCAGGAGGTGCAGGAGGAAGTCGCGCTCGCTCGAGGTCGCGCGCGCGAACAGCTCGTTCAGCGCGTCGGCGCGCCGCGACGCGGAGCCCGCGCCGCGGATCTGCGCGAAGGCAGCGAGACGTCGGTCGACGTCGCCGATGTCGAGCGACGGCTCTGCGGCCGGGCTCGCGGCCGCGGTCGCGTCGCGCAGCTGCGCGTAGCCGAGTCCGATCCGTCCCTGCGGCACGTCCCCCGACAGGTAGGCGACGGCCGTCTCCACTTCCTCGGCTGCGAGCGCGCGAAGAACTTCCGCGAGCTCGCGCACCTTTGCGAGGCGACCCGAAGTCGCGGCCACGCGCTGCGATACATCGACCAGCCGAGCGAGGAGCGTCATGGGTGGACCCGATTCTGCGCTACGACGAAGCGGCGTGATACCGTCGCAGCATGGCCGTCGAGACGAACGAGCAGGTCCCGCTCGCGAGCGGCGGGTCGATGCGCGCGCGGCTCTGCCGGCCCGACGGCGCGGCACCGGCCGGCGGCTGGCCCGCGGTGATCGCGATTCACGACATCATGGGCTTCACCCCCGACATCCGTCGGATCGCGCGGCGCTTCGCGGACTCGGGCTACGCGGCGCTCGCACCTGCGCTATACGACGGGGCCGGCGCGCCACCGCTCTGTGTCGCGCGCACGGTTCGCGACATGAGCCGCGGCGACGGCCCGGCGTTCGAGCGGCTCGAGGATGCGCGCCGCTTCCTCGGGACGCAGCCGGGCATCGACCCGGCGCGGATCGGCGTGACGGGCTTCTGCATGGGCGGCGGCTTCGCGCTCTACTGGGCGGCGCGCGGGGGCCTGCAGGTCTGCGCGCCGTTCTACGGCCAGGTTCCGGAGCAGGCCGAGGACCTGCGGCGCGTGTGCCCGGTGGTCGCGAGCTTCGGCGAGCTCGACCAGCCGTTCCTCGCGCACGCGCGCCGGCTCGAGAAGCACCTCGCCGAGCTCGGCGTTCCGCACGACTTCAAGATGTACCCGGGGGTCGGCCACGCGTTCATGAACGACCACGGCGGCGGGCTGATGGCGGCGCTCGGGCGCCGCACCAAGATGCGCGCGGCCCACGACCCGGTCGCTGCCGAAGACGCGTGGGGACGCATGCTCGGGTTCTTCGCGGAGCACCTGTAAGGAGGCAGCGTGGCGAGTCAGCGCGAGAAGGTCGAGAGGTTCCGGGCGCTTCACGCGCGTCCGAGCGCATTCATCCTCGCCAACGCCTGGGATGCGGGTTCGGCGCGGCTCCTGGCCGAGGCGGGCTTCGAGGCGCTCGCAACCACCAGCGGCGGCTTCGCCTTCACGCTGGGCAAGCGCGACAACTACGCGGGCCGCGAGGCGGTGCTGCGCAACGCCGCGGAGCTCGTCGCGGCGAGCGACCTCCCGGTGAGCGCCGACCTCGAGGACGCATTCGCGCCGACACCGGAAGGCGTCGCCGAGACCTTCCGGCTGGCGGGCGCGGTCGGCCTCGCCGGCGGCTCGATCGAGGACTCGACCCGCGACCCGAACGCGCCGCTGCTCCCGATCGAGCGCGCCGCCGAGCGGGTGCGCGCCGCGGCCGAGTCCGCGCACGCGCTGCCGGCGGGGTTCGTGCTCACCGGCCGCGCCGAGAACTTCATCGCCGGCCGGCCCGATCTCGCCGACACGATCGCCCGCCTGCAGGCCTACCAGGAAGCCGGAGCCGACGTGCTGTTCGCGCCGGGGCTGACCCGCGAAGAGGACATCCGCGCGGTCGTCCGCTCCGTGGATCGCCCAGTGAACGTGATCGCGGTGCCCGCGATGCCCTACTCGCAGGCGCAGCTCGGCGAAATGGGTGTCCGGCGGATCAGCGTCGGCAGCGCGCTGACCCGGGTTGCGTACGGCGCGATGCTCGAGGCGGCGCGCGAGATGCGCGAGCGAGGCACGTTCGGGTTCAGCAAGACGGCTCCGCCGACGGCGCGCTTCAACTCCGTCTTCACGCGCTGAGCCCGCGAAAGCTCGCGACGGCAAGGCCGGCCGCGATCGACGTGAAGCGGTCGTGCTCGACGACCCGCCCCGGGAAGCGCTGCTCGAGCCGCGCGATCACCGCGGGAATGCTCGACGAGCCGCCGGTGCGCACGACCACGTCGACGCTCGACGCCGGTAGCTGCGCGCGCGCCAGCAACGACTCGACGCACCGGTCGATCCGCGCCAGCGAGGGCTCGAGCAGCCGCTCGAACTCGGCGCGCGTGAGCAGCACGTCCAGGTCGAGATCCGGCTCCACGATTCGCGCGCTCTCTGCGGTCGACAGTGCGAGCTTGGCCGACTCGATCGCCTGCACGACCGCATACGCGCGGTTGCGGGTGATCAGCTCGAGCAGGCGGCCCAGCCGGACCCGCGCGTCCGGGCTCTCGCGCATGCCCTGCACGATCAGCTCGCGCAGCTCCGGGCGGTTCAGCTCGTAGGCGAGCGGCCAGTTGAGCAGCCGCCCCTCGAAGCGCTCGAACGGGAAGCGCACGCGCTTGCGCTGGTCCATCACCGGGACGTGTTGCTCGAGGCCTTCGCCGAGCTCGGGGAACACGGCGCTGCGGTAGACGATCCGGTTCAGCTCGTCGCCGCCGAGCCCGATTCCGTCCACCGCGAGCAGCTCGAACGCCTCGCCCCGCGCGCGCAGCAGGCAGAGGTCGAGCGTGCCGCCGCCGAAGTCGAAGGTCAGCACGATCCGCGACTGGCGGTCGCGCTGGCGGTGCAGGTAGCTCTGGCTCGCGGCGATCGGCTCGGGCCAGAGGGCGCTGTTCGCGAAGCCCGCATAGCCGCAGGCCTCGCGCATGCGCTCCACCGCGACGGGGTCGCCGCCCTCCGGCGCGCCCTCGTAGTGCACCGGCCGCCCGACGTACACGCGGGTGTCTCGCTCCGCGCGCCGCGCGGGTCGCCTGCGCGAAATAGCTGAGGATCGGCGTGACCAGCGAGACGACCCGGAACTGCGCGCCGAACACGCGCACTGTCTCGAGCTTCTCGTTGGCCAGCCAGCGCTTCACGCCGCGGAACAGGCGGCCGGGCTGCCCCTGGTCCGTGAACGCGTGCACCCGCGCGATCATCTGGATCCCCTCGCCGGCGACCTTGGTGTCGTCCGTCTCGGCGACCGTGATCGCGAGCTCGCCCAGGTCTTCGCGCTCGAGCGAGATCCGGCGCCCGACGTTCTCGCGGATGTAGCGGTCGATCGCGGGCTGGCCCACCGTGGCGGTGAGCTTGCGGTCCAGATACAGCGCGGTCGGCATCACGCTGCCCGCGGGAGTGTTCGCCGCGTCGAGCTCGATCGCCTGCAGGGTCTCGCCGTCGAAGCTCGCGGCGGCGGAGTTCGAGGTCCCGAAATCGATCCCGATCCCGATCGGCATGGGAGATCGTCTACCAAACGCGGCGGCGAAGATTCAGTCTGGTGCGGACCTGCGGTTTCGCGGTATGTTGAGGACTGTAGGGTGGGAAACGGTCGATTTTCCCGCCTCCCGTTCGACTCCCTTTCGAAGGAGAGGGCGAACCTCATGCAATACATGCTGCTCTGCTGCATCGAAGAGGGGTCCTGGACCGGCCTGGCGACCGCCGAGCGGGACCAGGTCATGAAGGAATACGACGCCTTCGTTCAGGGGATCGTGAAGAGCGGGCACTACCGCGCGGGCGGCCGGCTCGACGGCGTGGCGACCAGCACGACCCTGCGCGAGAAGAACGGGCGCCTGGTCACCACCGATGGGCCGTTCGCCGAGACCAAGGAGCAGCTCGGCGGCTACCACTTGATCGAGTGCCGCGATCTGGACGAGGCGATCGCGATCGCCCGCCGGATCCCGACCCTGCGGGTCGGCGGCGCGGTCGAGGTGCGCCCGATGCTGCCCGCGCTCGACGGTTGAATCTCGAAGAGCTGCACCGCCGCGAGTACGGCCGGATCCTCGCGACCCTGATCCGCGTCGTGCGCGACATCGGCGACGCCGAGGACGCCCTGCAGGAGGCGTTCGCCGCTGCGATGGTGCAGTGGCCGAAGGAGGGCCCGCCGCGCAATCCGGTCGCGTGGCTGATCACCGCTGCGCGCAACAAGGCGATCGACCAGCTGCGACGCCGCGTGCTCGCCGAGGAGAAGAAGAAGGAGATCGCGGAGCTGGCCGCGCAAGACATGGACGCGCCCGTACCGCTCGACTCGCTGCGGCTGATCTTCACCTGCTGCCATCCCGCGCTGGCGCCGGAGGCGCAGGTCGCGCTCACGCTGCGCACCGTGTGCGGGCTCTCGACCGAGGAGATCGCGCGCGCGTTCCTGGTCGCGCCCGCCACGCTGGCGCAGCGGATCGTGCGCGCCAAGGCGAAGATCAAGGGGGCTCAGATCCCGTACGAGGTGCCGGGCGACGACGCGCTCGGCGAGCGACTCGCGGCGGTGCTGACGGTCGTCTACCTCGTCTTCAACGAGGGCTACACCGCGAGCTTCGGCGGCGACCTCGTGCGCGGCGAGCTGTGCAGCGAGGCGATCCGGCTCGCGCGCATGCTGTGCGAGCTGCTGCCCGCCGAGCGCGAGACCAAGGGCCTGCTCGCGCTCATGCTGCTCCACGACGCGCGCCGCGACACGCGCACCGACGCGAACGGCGAGATCGTCACGCTCGAGGAGCAGGACCGCAGCCGCTGGGACCGCGCCAAGATCGCGGAGGGCGCAGCGCTCGCCGAGCGCGCACTGCGCGACGGCCCGGCAGGCGAGTACACCGTGCAGGCCGCGATCGCCGCGCTCCACGCGCAGGCGCCCAAGGCCGCCGACACCGATTGGGGCCAGATCGCGGCGCTCTACGCGGTGTTGGCCGACATCTACCCCTCGCCGGTGGTCGAGCTGAACCGCGCCGTCGCGGTCGCCATGGCGGAGGGCTACGAGCGCGGGTTGCGGCTGCTCGAGCGGCTCGACCTGCCGGGCTACTACCTGCTGCCGGCCGCGCGCGCCGACCTGCTGCGCCGCCTGGGTCGAGCGCGCGAGGCCGCCGTCGCCTACCGCGAGGCGCTCGCGCTCGTCACGAACGACGCGGAGCGGCGCTTCCTCGAGCGGCGGCTGACCGAGGTGTCACGCTCCAGTCCCGATTGACTTCGCTCGCCTGCGGCTCGCTGCGCGCGCCTGTCGGCGCTTGCGGCCTCGCTCGGGTCGGCCCTCGCTCGGTCCCCCCGCCCTGTCGATCTTCGCCGGGCTGGCGCGACGACAGGTCAGGAGGACGAGCCATGTGCCCTGTCTGTATGACCACCGGAGCGCTCGCAGTTGCCGGCGTGAGTTCGGCGAGCGGCCTGGCCGCGCTGGTCGCGAGTCGCCTGCGCGCGCGAGCCTCTGCACGGCCGAGCTGCGCGCCCGTGATGGGTCCGGCGCCTGCCGCGCTCGAGACTTCTCCCCCGGTCCCAGGTTCACCTTCCGAGCGCGATCGACCGATCGTGACGGGGGGACAACCGTGACCAAGGAGAGAAGCTCATGCGCAGGCACGTCGTTCTAGTGGCAGGATTGCTCCTGGTGTCGAGCCAGGCGTTCGCCGATCCGCCGACTGGAAACGCGGCGAACGCGCGGCTCGACGCGAAGGGCGCGCGGATCGAGAAGCGGATGGATGCGCGCGGCGACGCGCGCGAGGCGCAGCTCGACGCGCGCGGCGCGAAGACCAACGCGCGCATGGACGAGCGGGCCGCGAAGGCCGCTGCGAACGGCCACGAGAAGGCCGCCGCGCGGCTCGACAAGAAGGGCGACCGAGTCGAGAAGCGCCTCGAGCACCGAGGCGCGCGCAAGAACGCGCGGCTCGACGCGAAGGGCGCCAGGATCGAGAAGCGGATGGACGAGCGCGGCGATCGGATCGACGCGCGCCGCGGCGGGTCCGACTGACTTCGCTCGCCTTCGGCTCGCTGCGCGCTCCGCTTGCACGCCTCGCTCGCCGACATCGGATCGCGGGCCGATGTCCCGCGGTGGGCCCTCGCTCGGCTACCCCCGCCAGTCCAGCTCGCGGATCGCGACGCTTCCGGGGATGACCGTCCCGAAGCGCTCGCCGTGCCAGCCGGCGCTCGTGACGTACCACCGTCCCGTGTCGGGATCGACCAGGTACTCCGGTGCGTGCGCCTCGAGCGTCGCCGCTGGCTCGGCCGCGTCGCCCGTGTAGACGCCGAAGTCGAACGGGTTCGCGGAACGGAACAGGAGCGTGTCGTGGTAGTCGCGGGCGCCGCGACCGCTCGTGGTGTAGGTCAGCGACAGCCAGTACGCGCCGCCGTGCGCGAACACGAACGGCGACTCGGTCGCCGCCCAGGGCGGCTGCTTGCCTGCGGCCGGGGTCGTGCGCAGTGCGAAGCGCA
The DNA here is from genome assembly GCA_963707945.1 of uncultured delta proteobacterium. GTDB lineage: Bacteria > Myxococcota_A > UBA9160 > SZUA-336 > SZUA-336 > VGRW01. Next base: position 676,186 of record CAVPRM010000002.1, on the reverse strand, counting down.
CGAAGCGCCAGTCGAGCAGGTTCTCGGAGACGCACACGGCGACCGCGCCGTCGGGGCCGCGCTTGCCGGTGGCGTAGAGCAGCCAGGTGTCGTCGTCGAGCCTGAAGATCATGCCGTCGCGCATCACGCCGAGAGGCGGGCCGCCGGTCAGCGTGCACGGCGCTTCGTGCCAGCTCTCCAGGCGCGGATCGTCGCAGATCGCTGCGCGCAGGCGGTCCGGGCCGTAGATCATCACCCAGCGCTGGCCGTCGAACGCCACCGCCGGCGCCCACGCGCGCGCGCCGAAGTCGCAAACGCGGCCCAGCTCCTTGAAGCCGCCCTCGGCGAGCGACGGGCCCGCGCCGTGGCAGAACCAGCGCTCGCGATGGGGATCGATCTCGGGGGTGTCCTTGGTGATGCCGAAGACGTGCCAGCGCCCGTCGTGCGCGCGGACCACGCAGTGATCGTTCACGTAGCAGCCGGTCTTCGCGGGAGTGAAGAGCGGCCGCCAGCCGGCGCCGCCCAGCCGGGGCGTCTCGTGGTTCATGCGGCCGACATGCTAACCCGCTCGATCAGGTTCAAGGCGGAGCCCGCGCGGAACCAGTCGAGCTGCGCGGCGCTGTACGAGTGGCGCAGCTCGAGCGCTTCATGCGAGCCGTCGGCGTGGTCGAGCCGGCAGCTCACGGGCCGGCCCGGCGCGAGCGCGGAAAGTCCGAGCAAGCTGACTCGATCCCCGGCGCGAATCCGCTCGTAGTCGGCCGGGTCGGAGAAGGTGAGCGCGAGCAGACCCTGCTTCTTCAGGTTCGACTCGTGAATCCGCGCGAAGCTGCGCGCGATGACCGCGGCGCCGCCGAGCAGGCGCGGCGACAGGGCGGCGTGCTCGCGGCTGCTGCCCTCGCCGTAGTTCGCGTCGCCGACGATCACCCAGCGCAGGCCGCGCGCCTTCCAGTCGCGCGCGAGCGCCGCCAGCGGCTGTCCGTCCGCCTTCCCGACCTCGCCGGTGAACGCGTTGCGCGCGCCCGACAGCAGGTTGTCGCTGAACTTGTCGAGGTGCCCGCGGTAGCGGAGCCACGGCCCGGCGGGCGAGATGTGATCCGTCGTCGTCTTGCCCTGCGTCTTCACCAGGACCGGGAGCTCGCGGAGGTCGCGCCCGTCCCATGCGGGCCAGGGCGCGAGCGCTTGCAGCCGCTCGCTGTGCGGATCGATCGCCAGCTCGACCGCGCTTCCGTCCGCGGGCGGCGCGACGTAGGTCGCGCGGCCGGGCTCGAACGCGAGCGGCGGAACCTCGGGCGCCACGCCCGGCGGCTCGAGCCGGAACGGCCGTCCGTCCGTGCCCGTCAGCGTGTCCCGCAGCGGGTCGAACGAGAGCCGGCCCGCGAGTGCGAACGCGGTCACCAGCTCCGGGCTCGCGATGAAGTTCAAGGTCGCGGGATTGCCGTCGTTGCGCGCAGGGAAGTTCCGGTTGTACGAGGTGACGATCGTGTTCGGCGCGGCCGCCGCCTCCTGCGCCCGCCGCCACTGGCCGATGCACGGGCCGCAGGCGTTCGCGAGCACGACTCCCCCGATCGCCTCGAGCGCCTGCAGCTGGCCGTCGCGCTCGATCGTGGCGCGCACCCGCTCGGAGCCCGGCGTCACGTAGAACGCGCTCGCCGCACGCACGCCGCGGCGCGCCGCCTGCGCGGCGACGTCCGCCGCGCGGCTCATGTCCTCGTAGGAGGAGTTCGTGCAGCTCCCGATCAGCGCGGCCGAGATCTCGTTCGGGAAGGCGTTCGCCGGCTCGGCGAGCTCGGCTGCGAGCTGCGAGATCGGCCGCGCGCGGTCCGGCGTGTGGGGCCCGACGACGTGCGGCTCGAGCCGCGACAGGTCGAGCGCGAGCACGCGCTCGTAGAACTTCTCGGGGCTGGCTTCGACTTCGGGGTCGGGGGCGAGCAGCTCGCCGCGCTTCCCCACCACCTCGGCGATCCCGGCGCGGCCGGTCGCGGCGAGGTAGCGCGCCATGCGCGCGTCGGCGGGGAACATCGACGTGGTCGCACCGAGCTCGGCGCCCATGTTGGCGATGGTCGCTTTGCCCGTGGCGCTGAGCGTGCGCGCGCCCGGACCGATGTACTCGACGATCGCGTTCGTGCCGCCCGCGACCCCGAGCTGTCCGGCGACCCAGAGGATCACGTCCTTCGGCGCCGTCCAGCCGCCCAGCTCGCCGGTCAGGTATACCGCGATGCGTCGCGGGTAGCGCGCCTGCCAGGGCAGACCGGCGATCACCTCGACTGCATCCGCCCCGCCGACGCCGACCGCGCAAGCGCCGAGCCCACCGGCGTTGGGGGTGTGCGAGTCGGTGCCCAGGATCAGCGCGCCGGGGAAGGCGTAGTTCTCCAGCACCACCTGGTGAATGATCCCCGCGCCCGGTCCCCAGAAGCCGGCGCCGAACTTCGCGGCGGCCGAGCGCAGGAACGCGTAGATCTCGCGGTTCTCGTCCAGCGACGCCCGCAGGTCGGAACTCGCCTCCACGCGCGCCTGGATCAGGTGGTCGCAGTGGATCGAGGTCGGCACCGCTACGCGCGCGCGGCCAGTCTGCATGAACTGCAAGAGGCCCGACTGGCCGAGCACGTCCTGGAACACCACGCGGTCGGGGCGCAGGAAGAGCTCGCTCGCGCCGGGCTCGAGCTCGGCCTGCGCGGGATCGTCCAGGTGTCCGAGCAGCACCTTCTCCGCCAGGGTCAGTGGGCGCGCCAGCCTGCGCCTCACCAACGCCAGGTTGCGTTCGATCGTGTCCAGAACTCGGCTCGCCATCTCCGGGGTCGCGTCGGTGTCGTCCATGGAGCGGAGCTTGCGAAATCGCCAGCGATTCGTGAAATGAATTTATGTTGATGATTGATGTACAAAAATCATGAGGATCGACACGCTCGGGGTCGAGGCATTCATCGCGATCGCGGAGCAGGGCGGCTTCGGCAAGGCGGCGGCGACCCTGCACATCACGCAGACCGCGCTGACCCGGCGCCTGCAGAACCTGGAGTCGCTGCTGGGCGTCCGCCTGGTGGAGCGCACCACCCGTTCGGTCGCGCTGACCCACATCGGCCAGGCGTTCCTGCCCCAGGCGCGCCGGCTCATGAACGATCTGACCAGCGCGCTCGTCGAGCTGCGCGAGACGGGCCAGGCCCAGCGCGGCAACGTCTCGATCGCGTGCGTGCCCACCGTCGGCGTGCAGTACCTGCCGCGGATCATCCAGACCTACTCGGCTCGCTACCCCGAGAACCGGATCAAGATCCTCGACCATGCGTCGTCCGGCGTGGCCGAAGCGGTGCTCCGGCGCGAGGCGGAGTTCGGAATCAACATCGCGGGACTGCACCACCCGGAGCTCGCGACGTCGCCGCTCCTCGAGGACCGCTTCGTCCTGATCTGCCGCTCCGACCACCCGCTCGCCAAGCGTACGCGCGTCACCTGGAAGGAGCTCGAGTCGCACCCGCTGATCTTCGCCGGCGAGGTCAGCGGCAACCGCCCGCTGCTGTCGGCCGCGCTCGAGGCGCAGCAGCTGTCGCTGCACTGGTTCTACGAGGTCCAGCGCAGCTCGACCGCGGTCGGCCTCGTCGCCGAGGGCGTCGCCGCCGCGGTCGTGCCGAGCCTGGCGCTGCAGAAGGGCGCCTACCCGCGCATCCGCGTGGTGGCGCTCGTCGCCCCCGTCGTCTCGCGAACTCTGGTATTGGTCTCGCGGAAGACCGCGCAGCTCTCGCCGGCGGCCCAGGCGTTGTACGACATGATCCGCGGCGACTAGCGCGGGGAGGATTTCGCTTGTCGATGCTGCAGGGCGTTCGCGTGGTCGACTTCACGCAGTACCTGGCCGGGCCGACGGTGACCCGGCTGATGGCCGAGATGGGCGCCGACGTGGTGAAGGTCGAGCAGGCGCCGGGCGGAGACCCGTCGCGTCTGCTGCCGCTGCGGATCGGGGAGCGCAGCCTCTATTACATCCAGCAGAACCGCGGGAAGAAGAGCATCTGCGTCGACTTCGCCAAGCCCGAGGCGGCGGCGCTGCTCGCGGACCTGGCCGCGAGCGCCGACGTGGTGGTCGAGAATTACGGACCCGGGGTGCTGGAGAAGCGCGGGCTCGACTACGCGTCGCTGGTGAAGCGGAATCCGCGGCTGATCATGGCGTCGATCTCGGCGTTCGGCCGCACGGGGCCGCTCGCGAACAAAGTCGGCTTCGACCTGATCGCGCAGGCGTTCTCGGGGCTCATGTCGATGACCGGCGCGCCGGACGGGCCGCCCATGTGGGTGGGCCTCGCGATCGCCGACGTGCAGAGCGGGGTTCACGCGTTCGCCGCGGTCGGCTACGCGCTCTACCACCGCGAGCGCACCGGCCGCGGGCAACACATCGACGTGTCGATGGTCGACGCCCTCTACCACTGCCACGAGGGCAACGTGCAGTTCTACGCGAACAGCGGCGGGGCCGTCGAGCCGACCCGCCACGGAGCGCAGCACGGGATGGTGGGGCCGATGGGCGCGTACAAGGCGCCCCAGGGCTGGATCGTGCTGCTCGTGCTCGAGCGCCAGTGGCCGAGCTTCTGCCGTGCGATCGGCCGTCCCGACCTGGAGGCCGACCCGCGCTTCGCGACCGGCGCGCTGCGCGGGCAGAACAGAGTGGAGCTCACCGCGATCATCGAGGCCTGGCTCGCGCGGCAGCCCTCCGACGAGGCCGCGCTCGAGATCTTCGAGCAGCACCGGGTCGCCGCCGCGCCGGTCCTCTCGGTGAAGGATACGGTGAGCCACCCGTACTACACGGCACGCGGCATGATCCGGCGCGTGCCGGACCCGGTGCTGGGCGAAGTCACCATCCCCGGCTTCCCGTTCAAGTTCGGCGCGATCCCGGAGCTGCCGGACCTGCGCGCGCCGCTGCTCGGCGAGCACAACGCGCTCGTCCTGCGCGAGCGGCTCGGGCTCGACGACGCGCGCATCGCGGCGCTCGCCGCGAAGGGCGTGCTGGTCGCCGGCGACAGCTAGCGCGCGCGGAGCCTGCGGCCTAGCGCTTGAACGTCGTGAGCGCGGCCTCCGCGATGTCCGAGTACGGATCGCGGTCGCTCCACGACGAGTTCGTGTACAACACCTCGCCGGTGTTCGCGTCGACCAGGCAGATCGCGACCGAAACCGTCGCCTCCGCGCCTCCCCAGAAGAGTCTGCGGACGGCGCCGGTGCGTTTGATCTCGAGGTGGGTGAGGAGGAGTGCATCCGCGCCCGCGAAGACCGCAACCCCGTTGATCTCGTCGAGCGCACCGCGGAATACTCCCTGGGCTCCAGACCGGTCCGCGGTCCTCAGCATCTGCATCGCCCTCGCACCCGTCTTCTGGACCTGGGTCAGCTGAAAGCGGAGCTCCGGGTTCTTCGCGAAGATCGTCTCGTCGACGCTTACCAGCCTGGCATCGAAGCCGCGGGAGCGGAGAAGGTGCAGCTCCGTCGTCCAGACCTGGGCGGCGCCCGCCTCCAGCGCGTCCGCGGCGTCTTCGTCGCCCAGGAGCTCGAGCCGAGGGATCGCGGGCTCGACGGGCATGATCGCGACGGTCTTCACCTCGGCCAGTGTCGCGCCGCGCCCGGCCGGATCGCGGCTCCTGCGGAGAGAGGCGAGCGCGATGCCCGCCCCGGGTGCTTGCCCGTTCGCCTCGAGATAGGCGCCGAGGGTCGCCTGCGCGCCGGCGAAGTCGCCCTTCGCGAGCAGCACTTCGCCGAGCCCGCGTCGAGCGAGTCGATCGGAGGGATCGAGCTCGAGCGCCCGCCGCATGTGCGCCTCCGCGTCGGGCAAGTGTCCGAGCAGGAGCTCGCTCTTCCCCTGCAAGTAGTGCAGGGGCGCGGTCTCGCCGTAGCGCAGGCGCGCGCGCTCCGCGTCGTGGCTCGCGCGCGCGTACTCGCCGTCCGCGACCTCGAGGCGAAGGCTCTCCAGAGTGACTCGCGAGACGGCGCGGCGCAGAGCCGCGACGTCGTTGCGCCCGCCCGGATTGGCTGGGACGGCTCCGGTCGCCACGAGCGACGCGCAGTGCTCCCTTCGCTGGGCCCAGCGCTGCGGGTCGACCTTCACGCCCGTCGCTGGGCTCGCGTCGGCGCCGTCGGCGAGCGTCGTGAACAGCGCGGGCGCGGCCTCGCTCGCGAAGCCCGCCTGCGCGAGCCACCGCATGCCGCCGGCATCGGCCTCGTCCTCGAGCGCACGTCGCTTGCTCTCGAACGACGTTGCGAGGCCGGCAGCGGGCACGGACCCCAGCGGGCCCAGGAACGAGTACCAGAGCCCGGTCGCCCTTCGGTAGCTCCGCTCCTCGGCGGAGGCCTCCAGGATGTCCTTGGGCGAGCTTCGGTTCAGCAGGTGACCGATCAGCAGGGCCAGCTGAGCTTCGTCATCCACCGCCGCGAGCAGGCCCGCGTTCAGGTGGACCGCGCCGTCGGGCAGCACCATCGCGTCCATCGAGGCATCGCGCCGTACTGCGATCCGGTGCGGGATCGCGCCACCCGGAGCCTGCGCGGCGATCAGCGCCGCGAGAGACTCGAGATAGGTCTGGAGCTCTGGATCGGAGAGCAGAAGTCCCCGCACCCGGGCGTCGTCCTCGTAGGCCTGAGCCCCGAGCCGCAGCGCCTCGCTCTCCTCGTCCGGACCCGGAGACGCGCACCCCCCGAGCGCAAGCAACAGAGAGACGCCGAATGTGACCGCCGCTCGAATGAATCCAGTGTAGCGCGCCGAGCAGCCAGTCAGGCGCGTTCGAGGATCACGACCGGAATCTCGCGGGTGGTCTTGCTCTGATAGTCGTCGTAGGCCGGCCAGATCTTCGTCATCACCGACCAGAGCCGCGCGCGCTCGGCGCCCTTGGCGGTCGAGGCGCGCGCCGCGAACTTGTCCGCGGCCACCTGCAGCCTCACCGCGGGCTGCGCGACCAGGTTCTTGTACCAGCCCGGGTGATCGGGCGCGCCGCCGCGCGAGGCCACGATCACGTAGCGGTCGCCGTCCTTCTGGTAGATCAGCGGCAGCACGATCGGCTGCTTCGACTTCCGGCCGGTGGTGGTGAGCAGCAGGGTCGGCACGCCGTTCCAGATGTGTCCGTCGGCGCCGTTCGTCGCCTGGTACTTCTTCAGGTGCTCGGCGATCCAGGCGGGCAGGGCTTGGGGCTCGTTGGCCATCGGGTTCTCCTTCAAGACCGAGACGCTCGCTCGGCCCGCACCGTTTCGCCGGCCAGGTCCTGGGCCCAGGGCAGCGCGCGCACGAGGTGGCCTAGGCCAAAGCGCCGAGTTCTCGGTAGGATGGGCGCATGCTCAGCTCCGGCTCGCGTGCTGCCGCCGCTCTGGCGTTGCTCTGCCTCTCCGCCTGCCGAGGCGATCAGCACGGCTTCGCGCCGCCGCCACCCGTGGTCGAGGTGTTCACGGTCGTTCCCGAGACCGTGCGCGACACGATCATGCTGGTCGGGCAGCTCGAGTCCGAGTCCTCGGTCGAGCTGCGGCCCGAGATCGACGGCATGGTCGAGACGATCGACTTCGCCGAGGGCCAGAGCGTCAAGAAGGGCGACGTGCTCCTGCACCTGCGGGACGCAGAGCAGCGCGCGCACGTGCGCGAGGCGAAGGCGCGCGCGAAGCTGGCCGAGGAGATCTTCCGGCGCATCAGCCTGCTGGCCGAGAAGGAGGTGTCGGCGCGGGTCGAGTTCGACAAGGCCTCGGCCGAGCTCGAGGTGGCGCGCGCGGAGGCCGAGCTGCGCGAGGTCGAGCTCGCCAAGACGGAGGTGCGCGCGCCCTTCGACGGCGTGGTCGGCGCGCGACTCGTGTCGCCCGGCGAGCGCGTGCGCCGCAGCACGAAGCTCGTGAAGGTCGACGCGGTCGACCGGCTGCAGCTCGTGTTCGCGGTGCCCGAGATCGGCGTGCCGTTCGTGCGGACGGGCATGCCCGTCAAGATCTCGGTCAAGCCGTTCCCCGAGATCCGCTTCGACGGCGAGGTGTTCTTCGTCTCGCCCACGCTCGATGCGTCCACCCGCCGGCTCTCCTTGAAAGCCTGGGTGCCCAACCCGGGCCGCAAGCTGCAGCCGGGGCTGTTCGCGAACCTCGAGGTGCAGCTCGCCGAGCGCGAGAACGCGCTCGTCGTGCCCGACGCCGCGCTGATGGTCGACCAGAAGGGCTCGTTCGTGTGGCGGGTCGGCGCGGACGGCAAGGCGACCCGCGCGCCCATCGAGATCGGCCTGCGCAAGGCGGCGCGGGTGGAGATCTCGAGCGGGCTCGAGGCGGGCGACCAGATCGTCTCGGCCGGCACCCAGAAGGTGACGGAAGGCGCGCCGGTGGTGATCGCGGGCCAGGGCGGCACGCCGGCCGTGGCCGAGCCGGCCAAGGCGGCGGCGGAGGGAAGCTGATGCGGCTGCCCGAGCTCTGCATCGAGCGTCCGGTGCTGACCACGGTGATGTCGGTCGCGATCGTGCTGGTCGGCGCGATCGCGCTCGAGCGGCTGCCGAACCGCGAGCTGCCCGACGTCGACCCGCCGATGGTCACGGTCACGACCGTCTATCTCGGCGCGGCGCCCGAGGTCGTCGAGACCTCGGTCACGCAGGTGCTCGAGGACCAGCTGATCGGGATCGAGGGCATCAAGCACGTCACCTCGGTCTCGCGCGAGCAGGTCTCGCAGATCAACGTCGAGTTCGAGCTCGTACCGCGACGTCGACGCCGCCGCCGCCGACGTGCGCGACCGCGTCGCGCGCGCGCGCAGCACCCTGCCGCAGGACGTCGAGGAGCCGGTGATCGCCAAGCGCGAGCGCCGACGCGCGGCCGATCCAGTGGATCGCGCTGTACGGCGGCGGGCTCGTCGCAGATCGAGCTCTCGACCCTCGCCGAGACGCGCCTGCGGGATCGGCTGGCCAAGCTGCCGGGCGTCGCCGAGGTCTGGCTCGCCGGCGAGCGGCGCTACGCGATGCGGATCTGGATCGACAACACCCGGCTCACCGGCGCAGGCGCTGACGATCGCCGACGTCGCCGCGGCGCTGCGGCGCGAGAACGTCGACATCCCGTCGGGCCGCATCGAGGGCAACGACCGCGAGTTCACCGTGCGCACGCTCGGCGAGATGAAGACCGCCCGAGGAGTACGACGACGCTGATCCTCGCGGAGACCGACTCGGGTCCGGTGCGGCTGCGCGACGTCGGCCGCACCGAGGTCGGCGCGGAAGACGACCGCAAGCTCGTCGCGCTTCAACGGCAAGCCGGCGGTCGGCGCTCGGCATCGTGAAGCAGTCGAAGGCGAACACGCTCGACGTCGCCGAGGCCGTGCGCCGAGAGCTCGTGGAGATCGCGGACGAGCTGCCGCCCGGGGTCGTGACTCGACCTCGCGTTCGACTCGGCTCGATCTTCGTCGAGCGCTCGATCGAGGACGTCTCGCGCACCATCTTCGAGGCGATCGTCCTGGTCGTGATCGTGATCTACCTGTTCCTGCGCAGCGCCGCGCGCCACCTTGCTGCCCGCGGTAGCGATCCCGGTCTCGATCATCGGCACCTTCGCGGTCCTCGTACGCGCTGGGCTTCTCGATCAACACGCTCACCCTGATGGGCGTGACCCTGGCGATCGGGCTGGTGGTCGACGACGCGATCGTGGTGCTCGAGAACATCACCCGCTGGATCGAGGAGGGCACGCCGCGCATGGAGGCCGCGCGCCGCGGCATGAACGAGATCCTCTTCGCCGTCATCGCGGCGACCGTCTCGACCGTCGCGGTGTTCCTGCCGCTCGCGTTCCTCACCGACGCCACCGGGCGGCTCTTCCGCGAGTTCGGGGTCACCGTCGCCGCCGCGGTCGGCATCTCGGGCTTCGTCGCGATCACGCTCACGCCGGCGCTCGGCGCGCGCGTGCTCTCCGCGCACTCGCGGCGAGCACGGCTTCAAGGCGTTCCTCGCGCGCAGCTTCGACCGCATCCAGAACCTCTACGTCTCGGCGCTGCGCCCGGCGCTGGCGCGGCCGGCGGCGGTGGTGGGCGCCGGGCTGGCCTGGGTCGTGCTCGGCTTCGTGCTGCTCACCGTGATCCCGCGCGAGTTCGTGCCGGCCGCCGACCGCGGCGTGGTGCTCTCGTTCGTGCGCGCGCCCGAGGGCAGCACGATGGACTACACCGCGCGCTACCAGAAGCAGGTCGAGGAGATCGTGCTCGGCACCCCGGAGGTCGCCAAGAGCTTCTCGGTCGTGTCGCTCGGCATGGGCGGGCCGGGGCTCGTGAACGAGGGCGTCATGTTCACCTCGCTCAAACTCTGGGAGGACCGCGACCGCACGCAGCAGCAGGTGGTCGAGGAGTGGCGCGGGCGCTTCGGGAGCATCGCCGGCGTTCAGGCGTTCCCCATCAACCCCGACGCGCTCGGCCAGAGCCTGCGCTCCGCTCCGGTGTCGCTCGTGGTCCAGGGTCCCGACATCTACGAGGTCGCGCGCTACGCGGACGAGATCGCGCGCCGCGCGCAGGGCATCCCGGGCCTGGTGAACCTGCAGTCCGATCTTCTGATCAACAAGCCGCAGCTCGAGGTCTCGATCGACCGCAACCGGGCCAGCGACCTCGGCGTGTCGGCGCGCGACATCGCCTCGACCCTGCAGACCCTGCTCGGCGGGGCAGGAGCTCTCGACCTTCAAGCTGGGCGGCGAGACCTACAAGGTCATGGTGCAGCTCGAGCAGGACGATCGCGCCGATCCGCGCGCGGTGCTGCGCGCCTACGTGCGCTCGAGCTCGGGCCGGCTGATGCCGCTCGCGTCGTTCGTCGACGTGCAAGCGAGTCGGTCGCGCCGCGCGGGCTGCCGCACTACGACCGCTTCCGCTCCGCGACCGTCAGCGGGAACCTCGCCGAGGGCGCGGCGCTCGGCAGCGCGCTCGACGCAGCTGCGCGCGCTGGCCGACGAGGTGCTGCCCGCAGGGCAAGGGCTACAAGGCGGTCTGCTCGGGCGACTCCGAGCAGTTCTACGCGTCGGGCAACGCGCTCCTGTTCGCGTACCTGCTCGCGGTCGTCGCGGTGTACCTCGTGCTCGCCGCGCAGTTCGAGAGCTTCCTCCATCCGGTCACGATCCTGGTCGCGGTCGCGCTCTCGTTCACCGGCGCGCTCGTCGCGCTCCTGGCGGTCGGCTCGACCCTGAACCTGTTCAGCCAGATCGGCCTGGTCATGCTGGTCGGGCTGGTGACCAAGAACTCGATCCTGATCGTCGAGTTCGCCAACCAGCTCCGCGAGCGCGGCCTGAGCCCGCGCGAGGCGGTGTTCGAGGCGTCGCGCATCCGCTTCCGCCCGATCCTGATGACCGCGCTCGCGACGATGGCGGGGATCCTGCCGATCGCGATCGGCAGCGGCGCGGGCGGCGAGTCGCGCGCGCCGCTCGGCATCGCCGTGTTCGGTGGGGTCGGCTTCTCGACCGTGCTCACCTTCCTGGTCGTGCCCGCGGTGTACCTGGGATTCGAGCTCCTGCGCGAGCGCTTCGCGCGGCGGGCGCCGGCGGCCGCGCCGGCGACGCCCGCCGCGACCTAGAGCGCTATGGCTCGGGCAGCATCGCGCAGCGCGGATCCACGTTGCAATCCACGAGCTGCGTGACGTTGCCCGTCGCGACCTCGATCTCGAGGAAGTCGCCGATCCCCGGTGCGTAGTACTTCCGCTCGTCGCCGTCGGGCTCGAGCGCCGAGAACTCGCGGGTCACCATGCAGTCGCCCGCGCAAAGGAGCTCGGCAAGCGCCTGGGGGACGTGCGTGTCGAGGTCGGCGTTCTCGCCGAAGGCATAGGTCGTGGACAGCACCTCGGCGTTGTCCTCCGCGTTGTTCAGCGAGAACTCCTGGCGGTGGACCGCGCCCACCGTCGGGCTCGCGAGCACGAGGATCCCTGGCAGGTCGCCGTCGCGTCCCGCTTTGAAGGCGCCCTCGATGCCCACGAGCTGGGGCTCCTGCGGGTCGTCTCCTGGGAACGTCTCGTACTGCGCGGTGTCCTCGCCGCAGTACCACGTGTCGCCGTTCTTCGCCTGGGCGAACCAGTCGTCGGTCTTCTCGGTGAGCTGCCCTTCAGTGTCGACCTCGTCGTGGCTGACCAGACAGGTGACCCCCGCGATCAGCTTGGTCTTGGAGGTGATCTCCACGTGGTCGATTTCGTCTCCGCTGGCGAAGGTCCATTCGCTGCCGATGTCGAGCGGAAAGAAGGGGTTGGGGTGCGCAAGGCTGGCAAAGTTGGTGTCGAAGTCGTTCGGGTCGAACGCGGGCTCGTAGGGACCGTTCCCGAGCAGTCCGCAGACGTCCTTGCGGGCGGCGCGCTGCTCCTTGCACGTGTCGACGTCGTCCTGGAACGTGCCCTTCGCGTCGGTGAGGCAGGCTTTCTGCTCGGCCTTGTCCGAGATGTTCTTGCAGATGCCAATCGCGTTGTTCTGGTCGCTCTGGGCGGAATCCTTGCACGCGGCCAGCGCCGCCGCGGTCGTGGCTTGGCACGACTTCTTCGTGCCTGCGCGAGCGGCCTCGGGGGGCGCGACGGCCAGCGCGGCGGTCAGGATCAAGAAGGCGGATATCCGCGAACTCGGGAAGCTCATCTCGTTTCCTCCTCATCCGGGTTGGATGGATGTCTCGGTCAAAGCTTCGCCCCAGCCAGGTCCGCGGACATCGGCGATTTGTCGTACGCGGTTCGGTTGATTCGTTTGGGCGGCTCGTCTAGCGTGGAGACATGCCAGAGGGAATCCGACCCCTGCTCAAGACACACTTCGAGGTCACTCCCAGCCCCGCCGAGGTTGCGTCGTTCCGCGAGGACGGCTTTCTCGTGGTGGAGCGGATCACGAGCGACGACGAGATCGCGTGGATGCGCGAGGTCTTCGAGTTCATCTTCTCGGCCGAGCAGGCGGGGCGGCGCGACGCCCCGGTGGACCGCTCGGGCACCCGCGCTCCCGACGAGCCGTCGATGCTTTCGCAGGCGTTCTTCCCGGAGATCCGCTTTCCCGAGCTCCTGCAGACCCAGCACTGGCGGAACGCGAAGCGGTACGCCGCGGCGCTGCTCGGCGTCGCCGAGACGGAGCTCACCAGCTGGGGCCACATGATCCGGAAGCCGCCCGGCGGGCGTCCCGTGCATTGGCACCAGGACCACGCGTACTGGGAGCCCGAGCTGGACTACAAGGCGCTCGGCGTCTGGCTGCCGATGCACGACGTTTCGATCGAGATGGGCGCCATGCAGTTCGTGCCCGGCTCGCACAAGCGGGGGCTCCTTCCGCACCGCCACGCAGACAAGCCGGAAGACAACGTGCTGGCCGTCGACAAGCCGATCGACCCGAGTGAAGCCGTGGCCTGCCCGCTCCGGCTCGGCGGGGCGACGTTCCACCACTTCGAGACGCTGCACCACACCGCGCCGAACACGACCGATCGACCGCGGCTCGCCTACCCGATGGAGTTCCAGACCCGGCCCGTGCGGCGCGCGGTGCCGGTCGACATGCCGTGGGTGATGGAGCGGCGCGCGGCGACCGGCGGCGGGCCGCAGTTCATGTATCCCGCGGACGGGCGCTTCCAGTCGGTCTGAGTCGGATGGTGACGGCGCACGGCTCGGGCGTGCGGGTCGCGGTGCACGTGGTGCCGCGCGCGGCCGAGAGCCGGGTGCTCGGCGTGCACGGCGGTCGGCTGAAGATCGCGCTGGCCGCGCCGCCGGTGGACGGCGCCGCGAACGCGGAGCTCGTCGCGTTCTTCGCGCGCGCACTCCGTGTCGCGAAGCGCGACGTCGAGCTCGTCGCGGGTCAGACCAGCCGGAAGAAGACGCTCGCGATCGCCCGGGTCAGCCCAGAGCAGGTGCTCGCGCTGGTTCCCTAGAGCTTCACGGTCAGCTCGAGCCCGCCCTCGTAGGGCAGGGTGAGCGTGCGGAACCGGTTCGCGGGGTCGTTCACGAACGCGAGGTAGTCGGCGTAGCCCTCGCGAAACGAGACGGTGTTGTCGGCGACGAGGATCGCGCCCGCGCGCAGGTGCGGAGCGACCCGCTCGAGCGCGGGGCGCGCCATCGGGGTCCAGATGTCCATGAGCACGAAGTCGATCGGGCCCGCGACGTCCTTCAGGGTCTCGCGCAGATCGCCCTCGCGCAGCTCGATCAGGTCGGCCAGGCCCGCCTCGGCCCAGTGCGCGCGAGCGGTCTTCGCCTTCTCGGGCTCGTGCTCGGTGGCGATCACGAGACCCGCGCCGCCGTCGTCGCGCAGGTTGTCGCGCACCGCCGCCGCCAGGTACAGCGTGGAGACGCCGTACGAGGTCCCGGCCTCGACCACGCGCTTCGCCCGCAGCGCGCGGCAGAGCTGGTAGCAGAGCTCCGCCTTGTCGCGCTCGAGCGCGACGAACTTGTCGGCCATGAAGCGCTCGGTGCGATCATCGAAGGTCTTCCAGTCGAGCGCGCCGCCCTCGCGGATGCGCTGGGCGAAGAAGCTCCCGAGGGCCTCGTTCTGTCCGCTGCTCTGCGCGTGCAGTCGGTCCAGGAGTTTGGCGACGCGGGGGTCGTTCAACGTGCTCATCCGGCGAGACTAGCGCCGTCGCTGCCGCGCCCGCTGTCGGCGCCGCGCCGATCAGTGTCGCGTTCGCGGCAACCGGCCTCTAAAATAAGTGTTGACTTATATAAGAAACGGCTGCAGGATCCCGGCATGCTCGCATTTGCAGCGCTGGCCGACCCGACGCGACGGCGGATCGTCGAGCTGCTCGGCCGCGGCGAGCGCTCGGCCGGCGAGATCGCCGACGAGTTCGACGTCAGCCAGCCCGCGATCTCGCAGCACCTCCGCGCGCTGCGCGACGCGGGGCTGGTGCAGATGCGCGCCGAGGCGCAGCGGCGCATCTACACGCTCGATCCGGCGGGCCTGGCCGCGATCGACACCTGGCTCGAGGGGGTGCGCCGCTTCTGGCCCGCGCGCCTCGATGCGCTCGAGCGCGAGCTGCGCAAACCGCTGAAGGGGAGAAAGCGATGAGCGAGTACGGGGAACGGATCGAGACCGGCAGCGTGCGGTTCCAGCGGCTCTTGCCCGGCCCGATCGAGCGGGTCTGGGAGTACCTGACGGATTCGAAGCTGCGCGCTTCGTGGTTCGCGGGCGGGACGCTCGAGCAACAGGTGGGAGGGAAGGTGCACTTCACCTTCCGGCACGGAGAGCTCGCGGCGCCCGGAGAGACGGTTCCCGCGAGCCACGTGAAGGACGAGGGCTACCAGCTGCACGGGCGCGTGACCCGCTGCGAGCCGCCCCGCCTGCTGGCGTACACCTGGGACGAGTCGGAGGTGAGCTTCGAGCTCGCGCCGCGCGACGAACAGGTCCTGCTCACCTTGACCCACCGCAAGCTCGCCGGGCGCAAAGAGGTGGTGGACGTCTCGTCCGGCTGGCACACGCACCTCGACGTGCTGCGCGACCGGCTGCGCGGCATGGCCCCGCAGCGCTACTGGGCGGCGGTCGAGGAGTACGAACGCGAGTACGAGAAGCGCACGCCGAGGGACTGAAGCCGCTCAGCGCAGCCTGGGCATCACTTCGCGGGCGAAGCGCTCGAGGCTTCGGTTCATCGCCGCCGGCGGAACGCCGGGCGGAGCGGCCCAGGTCACGACGTCGGTCAGGCCGAACTCGCGCACGAAGGCGCCGAGCTCACGCGCGACGTGCTCCGGGTCGCCGACGATCCAGGTCTGCGGGATGCGCGCGGGGTCGGCGAAGTCGGCGACGGAGTCGCCGGAGCTCGCCGCCCACTCGCGGTAGCGCTCGGTCTTGTAGCGCTCGCCCGCGCGGATCGGTGGCCAGTCGCGCGCGCGGTCGTCGGTCACGAGCCAGGGCCGGATGATGCCGATCCGGCGCGCGCTCGGATCGTGACCGTGCGCGGCCAGCGACTTCCGCCACGGTTCGAGCGTGTGAGCGGCGGTTCCCTGCGGCAGCAGGTTCAGGCCAAGCTCGCCCGCGCGCCGCGCGCCCGCCTCGGACTGCGCCGCCATCCAAAGGGGGATCCCGCCGGGCTGGACCGGCTTCGGGAAGACGTTCACGCCGTCGAACGCCCAGCGTTTGCCGCGGACCCGCACGGGCTCGGCGGACCAGGCCTGACGCAGAATTGCGACGGCCTCCTCGGTGCGCGAGACGCGCTCGCGCTTGGGGATGCCGAAGGCGGCGAACTCGTGCGCGGCGTAGCCCATGCCGACGCCGAGCTCCATGCGCCCGCCCGACAGGTTGTCGAGTACCGCCACGTCCTCGGCCAGGCGCAGCGGGTGGTGGAAGGGCAGGAGCGCGATGTCGGTCGAGATCCGCACGCGCGAAGTGCGCGCGGCGATCGCGCCTGCGACCGGCGCGAAGGCGGGCAGGTAGCCGTCGTCGACGAAGTGGTGCTCGGTCAGCCAGACCAGGTCGAAGCCGAGCCGGTCGACCAGCTCCACCTGCTCGAGGATCTGCGCGTAGAGCTCGGCATTCCCGAGCGCACTGCCCGCCGGATTGCGGAAGTCGTAGGCGACCCCGAGCCGGAAAGGCGGCTCAGCCACGGAAGTGGAGGCTCCGCGGGCGGGTGAGCTGGTCGAAGCCCAGCACCGACATCGAGTGGCCGCGGCCGGACTGGCCGACCCCGCTCCAGGGCAGGCGGGGGTCGCCGAAGTCGCAGCGATTCATGAAGACCGTGCCGAAACGCAGCGCCGCGCCGAAGCGTTCGGCCCGCTCGAAGTCCGAGGTCCAGACGCTGGCGGTGAGCCCGAACTCGGAATCGTTCATGCGCGCGAGCGCCTCCTCGTCCGAGCCGACCGGCTGAACGGCGAGGACCGGGCCGAACTGCTCGACCCGCATCGCGCGCGCGGACTGCGGGACGTCGGCCAGCACGGTCGGCTCGAAGAAGCGACCGCGCCCGCCGGCCGCGGTGGGCCGGCCACCGTGGAGGAGCTTCGCGCCGGCGCGGACGGCGTCGCCGACCAGCGCCTCGAGCTCCGCGACGTGCCCCGGCTGCGCGATCGGTCCGAGCGTGGTCTCGGCGGCGAGCGGATCCCCCAGCACGTAGGCGCGCGCGAGCGGCACGGCCGCCTCGAGGAACGCCGCGTAGTGTCGGCGGTGCACGTACACGCGCTCGACCGCGCAGCAGCTCTGGCCCGCGTTGTACATGGCGCCGTCGACCAGCCCCTCGACGCTGCGCGCGAGGTCCGCGTCCTCGGCGACGTAGGCCGGATCGTTTCCGCCCAGCTCGTAGCCGATCGACAGGAAGCGGCCGGCGCCGGCCTGGCTGATGCGCGTGCCTCCGTGCACCGAGCCGGTGTAGACCACGTGGTCGACCCGCGGGTCGCCGACCATGCGCTCCGACAGCGCGTGTGAGCAGTCGAGCGCCTGCACGATGCGCGGGTCCGCGCCCGCCTCGCGGAAGGCGTCGGCGAACATCGGCCCGCACAGCGGCGAGCGCGGCGAGTGCTTCACGATCACCGCGTTGCCCGGCCAGCACCGCGGGCACGACCACGTTCACCGCGGTGAGCAGCGGGTAGTTCCAGGCCGGCAGGTCGAGCACCACGCCGAGCGGCACCTTGCGGATCCGCCGGCGGATCCCGTCGTCTCCCCCGGCGTCGATGTCGGCGAGCCCGGCGTCGGCGAGCTCGAGCATCGTGCGCGCGCGCGACGCGCACGTGCGCAGCTCGCCCGCGGCCTGCGCGAGCGGCTTGCCCATCATCTGGCTGACCGCGCGCGCGATCGGCTCGGCCCGTGCCTCCATGCGAGCGACCGCCGCCGCGACCAGCTGCTTGCGCTCGGCGAGCGAGAGCGCCGCGGCGATCCGCGCGCCCTCGCGCGCGCGCTCGAGCGCGCGCTCCACCGCCGGCCAGTCCGCGAGCGGCACCTCGCAGGCGGTCTCCAGCGTGAAGGGGTTGTCGACGCGCAGCGTTTCCGTGCCTGCCATGAAACTGACCTCAGCGCTCGAGCGCGGCGCCGCGGGTCTCGCGAAGCAGGAGGCCGCCGACCGCGCAGGTCATGAGCGCAACCGCGATCGGATACCAGAGTCCGAAGTAGATGTCGCCGGTCGCGGCGACGATGCGCGAACGAGATGGTCGGCAGGAAGCCGCCGAACCAGCCGTTGCCGATGTGGTAGGGCAGCGACATCGACGTGTAGCGGATGCGCGTCGGGAACAGCTCCACCAGCCAGCGCCGCGATCGGCCCGTAGACCATGGTCACGTAGAGGACCAGCACGAACAGGATCAGGAGCACCATCGGCCGGTTCATCGCGCGCCGGGTCCGCGCCGGCCGGATAGCCGGCGGCGGCGAGCGCCGCGCCGAGCTGCTTGGCGAAGCCGATCCCGCATGACGGCGAGCTCGTCCGCTGGGAGCCCCGCGCCTTCGAACGCCATGACCGAGACCGCGCCGACCCGCACCGACGCGACCGACGCGACACCGTCCGGCGACGGCTCGCTTGCTCGTAGGGCACGCCGGCCTTCGCGAGCTGCGCCTTGGCGATGTCGCACGAGCTCGTGAACACGGTCTTGTCCGACCGGGTCGAACTGGAAGCTGCAGGTCGCCGGGTCGGCGGCGACCACGACCGGGCTCTGCGGCCTGCGCCTCGTCGAGCGCCGGGTTCGCGAAGTGGGTGAGCGCGCCGAACAGCGGGAAGTAGGTGAGCGCCGCGAGCAGGCAGCCCGCCAGGATGATGGGCTTGCGCCCGATCCGGTCCGAGAGCCGGCCGAACACGATGAAGAACGGCGTGCCGAGCAGCAGCGCGCCGGCGATCAGGAGGTTGGCGCTCTGCGGCGTCGACCTTCAGCGTCTGGGTCAGGAAGAACAGCGCGTAGAACTGGCCCGTGTACCAGACCACCGCCTGGCCGGCCGTGGCGCCGAACAGCGCCAGCAGCACGATCTGCAGGTTCGCGCCAGCGCGCGAACGACTCGGTGAGCGGCGCCTTGGACGACGTCGTGCCCTCGGCCTTCATCTCCTGGAAGACGGGCGACTCGTGCGAGCTGCAGCCGGATGTAGACCGAGATCGCCGAGCAGCGACGATCGAGAGCAGGAACGGGATGCGCCAGCCCCAGTCGTCGAACGCTCGGCGCCGAGCAGCAGCGCGGCAGGCGAGGATCACGAGCAGCGACAGGAACAGGCCGAGCGTCGCGGTCGTCTGGATCCAGCTCGTGTAGAGGCCGCGCCGGCCGGGCGGCGCGTGCTCGGCGACGTAGGTCGCCGCGCCGCCGTACTCGCCGCCGAGCGCCAGGCCCTGCAGCAGCCGCAGGGCGATCAGCGATGACGGGCGCCGCCACGCCGATCGTCGCGTAGCCGGGCAGGAGCCCGACCAGCGACGGTCGACGAGGCCCATGATCACGATCGTGACCAGGAAGGTGTACTTGCGGCCGACCAGGTCGCCGAGCCGCCCGAAGACCAGCGCGCCGAACGGCCGCACCGCGAAGCCGGCGGCGAACGCGAGCAGCGCGAAGATGAACGCCGGTCGTCTCGTTCACGCCCGAGAAGAACTGCGCGGCGATGATCGCCGGCGAGCGAGCCGTACAGGTAGAAGTCGTACCACTCGAAGACCGTGCCGAGCGAGGACGCGAAGATGACCCGCCGGTGCGCGCGATCGATGCCGGCCCGCGCGATCGCGCGGTCCTAGCGGGTCGCGCCGCGCACGAGCGCGTCGATGATCGAGTTGTAGAGCCCGGTCAGCATGCGGCGCACGGAGTCCTCGGGCGCGCCCTTCGCGACCCAGTTGCTCCCCCACGCGATCGCGCAGCCGTCACCGGGCGCGTCCGCCAGGCTGACCACCGCGCAGTAGTGGTCGATCGGGAGCGAGCACGGAGCAATGATCGAGTACGAGATGAGCTGCCCGGGGAGCGCGGCCTCGAGCCGCTCGACCATCTCGCCCGGCACGCCGCGCGCCCGCACGCGCCGGACCGAGCCGACCCCGCCGTCCCCTTCGAGCGTGCACGACTCGACCGCGTCGCCCATCAGCTTCCCGATCCCGCCGAAGTCGGCGAGCAGGGCGTAGATCGTGGCGCGGGGGACCGGGACGGTTCGTTCGACCAGAGCTCCGTAAGCCATGGGAGACGTTCTACTGGATTGCCTCGGGCTCGGGCAAACCCGCCTGCTGGAGCGGGCACGGGCAGGCCCGGGGGCCCGCGGTCCGCGCTCGCGCGGGGGCATGGAACTTGCGACCGTCGCTGCATGGTGAACGCGGACGTGGAGCGGCTCGGCGCGGCGCTCGACGACGCGATCCGCGAGCTGTCGGGCGCGGAGACGCTCGCGTGCGTCAGCGAGCTGCGCAGCGCGGCCGAGGCGCTTCGCGCAGGCGGCGGGGGGCCCGGCGCGCGGCGCCGCTTCGCGGAGCGCATCGGCGCGCTCGACGACGAGGCGCTCGCCGAGGTCGCGCGCGCGTTCACCCACTGGTTCCTCCTCGTGAACGAGGCCGAGGAGCTCCAGCGCGTGCGGCTCCTGCGCCGCTACGACCGCGCCCACCCGGCGCGCCACTCGCTGGCCGACGCGCTGGCGAGCTTCGCAGGGGCCGGGCTCGGCGCCGACGCAGTGCGCGCGCAGCTCGCCCGCCTGTTCGTGATGCCGGTCCTGACGGCTCATCCGACCGAGGCGCGCCGGCGCACCGTGCGCGACCACGTGGCCGAGGTCGGGCGCCTGCTCGAGGCGCTCGCGCGCGAGCCCGGCTCTCAGCGCGCCGAGACGCTCGAGGCCGAGCTCGAGCGCTGTGTCATGGCGCTCTCGCGCACCGAGGAGTCGCGCGCGACCAAGCCGTCGCCGCGCGACGAGCTCGAGGCCGGGCTCGACGTGTTCGGCCGCACGCTCTTCGACGCGACCCCCGGCCTGTACCGGGAGCTCGAAGCGGTGCTCGCGGGGCTCTGGCCCGACAGCGACTGGCTGGGGCTCTCCGACGGCGGGCCGAACGACTGGGTCGTGCCGTGCTTCCTGCGCTGGGGGAGCTGGATCGGCGGCGACCGCGACGGGAATCCCTTCGTCACCGCGCACGTCACGCGCACCGCCCTCGAGCGCCAGCGGGCGCTCGCGCTCGAGCGCCACCTGGCCGACGTGCAGGCGCTCGGGCGCAGCCTGTCGGTGTCGGCGCGGCGCGCGCCGAACCCCGCGGGCCTCGCGGAGCTGGTCGCGTCGCTCGAGCGCGACCGCGAGCGCTTCCCCGAGATCGCGGCACGGGTGCGACGCTTCACGGTGTACGAGCCCTGGCGCGAGAAGCTCTGGTACATGGGCGCGCGCCTGCGCGCGACGCTCGAGCGCGGTGAGTCCGCGTACGTCGACGCGGCCGGCTACCAGCGCGACTTGTGGCTCTTGCAGCAGAGCCTGGTGCGCGCGGGCTACGGCGAGCTCGCGGTCGGCGCGCTGCGCGACTGCCGCCGCCGCGCCGAGGTGTTCGGCTTCCATCTCGCCAGCCTCGACCTCCGCCAGCACTCGGGCGTGCACGAGCGCGTGGTCGCGGAGCTGTGCGCGGCCACGGGTCTCGCCCGCGCGCGCGGCTACGCCGACATGGACGAGGCGCGCCGCTGCCGGGTGCTCTCCGACCTGCTGGCGCGGCCCGAGTCGCTGGCGCCGCCGTCGCGCGCGGGGCTCTCGGCCGAGACGCAGGATCTTCTCGCGACGCTCGACATGGTCGGCCGCGCGCGGCGCGAGCAGGGCCCGCGCGCCTGCGAGCGCTACGTGGTCAGCTTCACGAGCACCCAGAGCGACCTCCTCGAGGTGCTGTTCCTGCAGCGTGCCGCTGGGCTCGCGCCCGGCGAGCTGCGCCCGGTGCCGCTGCTCGAGCAGCTCGACGACCTCGCGAACGCGCGGCCGCTGGCCGAGCAGATGCTCGCCTCGCCGCACGTCGCCGCCGCGCTGGGCCGCGAGCTCGAGGTCATGATCGGCTACTCCGACTCGTGCAAGCAGGTCGGCTACGTCACCAGCCAGGTCGCGCTGCGCCGCGCGCAGCACGCGCTGGCCGACGTGGCCGAGCACGCGGGTCTGCGCCTCACCATCTTCCACGGGCGCGGCGGCGCGATCGGCCGCGGCGGCGGTCCGGCGCACGACGCCATTCGCGCCCAGCCGGAGCGCGCGCTGCGCGGGCGGCTGCGCGTGACCGAGCAGGGCGAGACGATCAACACGCGCTACGCGACGCTCGAGGTCGCCCAGCGCGATCTCGAGCAATCGGTCAGCGCGGTGCTGCTCTCGGGCCTGGCCGAGCGCGAGCCGGTGCCGCGCGCGGAGCTCGTCGCGCGCGACGCGATCTTCGACGAGGCGGCCAAGGTGGCCATGCGCGCCTACCACGAGCTGCTCGCCGATCCCGACCGGCTCGCCCGCTACGCGCAGGCCGCGACCCCGATCAACGAGGTCACCGCGCTGCCGATCGGCTCACGGCCGAGCTCGCGCCGTCCCGGTCTGGCGCTCGCCGACCTGCGCGCGATCCCCTGGGTGTTCTCGTGGAACCAGAGCCGGCACGGTATTCCCGGCTGGTTCGGGCTCGGCTCGGCGCTGCAGGCGCTGGTCGCGGAGTTCGGGCTCGAGAAGATGCGCGAGCTGCACCGCGCGTCGCCGTTCTTCTCGGCGCTGGTCGACAACGCGCAGCTCGCGCTGGCGCGCGCCGACATCGACGTGGCGGCGTGCTACGCGGAGCTCGCCGACCCCGACGCGCGGCCGCTCTTCGGGCTGATCCGCGCCGAGTGGGAGCGCACGGTCGCGAGCGTGCTCGCGGTGGCCGACCAGCGCGAGATCCTCGGCCATCGCCCGCACATCCTGGCCGCCGTGCGCCGCCGCAACCCGCATGTCGACGTGCTCTCGCACGCGCAGATCGAGCTCCTGCGCCGGCTGGCCCGAGCCGACGGGGACGCCGAGCGCGAGCGGCTTCTGGACGCGCTCTTCACCACCATCAACGGCATCGCCGCGGGCCTGCAGACCGCCGGCTGAGCTTTCGGGCAAGCTATCCGCATGCCCCAGGCGGTCGACTTCTCGCGGATCCCGGCGATCGACGTGGGCGACCTCGTCCGCGGCGGACCCGGCCGCTTCGCCGTGGCGCAGCGGCTGGCCGAGACGTGCCGCGAGAGCGGCTTCTTCTACGCGCTCGGCCACGGCGTGGACGAGGGGCTGCAAGCGCGGCTGCACGGGCTCGCGCTGCGCTTTTTCGCCCAGGATCTCGACACCAAGCTGCGTATCCGCATGGCGCTGGGCGGGCGCGCCTGGCGCGGCTACTTCCCGGTCGGCGGCGAGCTGACCTCGGGAAAGCCCGACCAGAAGGAGGGCCTCTACTTCGGCGCCGAGCTCGCGGCCGACGACCCGCGCGTCCGCGCCGGCCGGCCGCTGCACGGCGCGAACCTGTTCCCGGACGAGCCGCGCGAGCTGCGCGCCGCGGTGCTCGAGTACATGGCCGCCCTCGAGCGGCTCGGCCACCGACTCGTCGCCGGGCTGGCGCTCGGACTCGGCCTGCCCGAGTCGTACTTCGCCGAGCGCTACACCGCCGACCCGTTCGTGCTGTTCCGCATCTTCAACTACCCCGCCGCCCGCGACCCTGCGCTCTGGGGCGTCGGCGAGCACACCGACTACGGCCTGCTCACGATCCTGCTCCAGGACGACGCCGGCGGCCTCGAGGTGCGCTCGCGCTCGCGCTGGGTGCCGGCGCCGCCGATCCCGGGCTCCTTCGTCTGCAACATCGGCGACATGCTCGAACGCATGACCGGCGGGCTGTTCCGCTCGACACCGCACCGCGTGCGCAACCCGGCGCCGCGCGACCGGTTGTCCTTTCCGTTCTTCTTCGACCCGGGGTTCGACACGCGCGTTCAGCCGATCGACCTGCCCGGCGCGCCGCGCCAGGCCGACGACTCGGCCGAGCGCTGGGACCAGGCCAGCGTGCACGCGTTCGACGGCACGTACGGCGACTACCTGCTGCGCAAGGTGGGGCGGGTCTTCCCGGATCTGCGCGAACGCGTGTTGGGCGAGCGCGCCTGAGAGGCGGTCTGCTAGGCTAGCTCCGGCTCTTCTGGGCGATTAACTCAGCGGTAGAGTACTACCTTCACACGGTAGGAGCCCCGAGTTCGAATCTCGGATCGCCCACCAATGCCGACCTGCGCCCGGGGCAGATGGTTCCAAAGTGCACGCTGCTCAGCGTCGCGGAGCGCGCCGCGGGACTGCGGGCACGGCAGCGAGCGGCATGTGCCTTGCTCCATCCAGGTTCATGACAGAATCGAATCCCTGGAAGATGACCGTGATCGCACTGGCGGTCGCCCTGCCGTGCCTCGCCCTCGGCGCAGGTGCCATGGCAGTGCGCAACGCGAACAACGGGAAGAGCCTCGCGCTGAGTCGGCCCGCTCCGGCGGTCGTCGAGGACTGCAATCGCTACGCGGCGGCTGCGGAGCGCGACGTCGGGCGCATCGTGCGCGACGGCGCGGTCGGCGGCGCAATCGGCGCCGGTGTCGGCGCGGCCGGCGGTGCGATTGCGGACGGCGGCAGCGGTGCAGGCAAGGGTGCCGGGATCGGCGCGCTGCTCGGCGTGACGATCGGGGCATTGCGCGGCCTGAACGAAGAGAACCAGAAGTCCGAGCCCGCTCGGATCGCTTACGCCGACTGTCTCGCCCGCCGCGGATTCTGAAAGAGGGCCCAACTTCGCCTCCGTCGGCCCGTCCTAGCTGCGTGTGGCCCGGTGAGAGGGGTCTGAATCTCCGTCCGGCGGCGGCGTCCCAGCCTCCAGCGGGTGATCCGCAGGGGGCAGACGATGCTCGGTCGAGTGAGCCGGCTCGGTGTAGGGGCGTTGGTCGGGCTGAGTCTCTCGTGCTCGACGAGTCAGGAGACGCAGCCTGTCGCGAAGCCGGAGGCCGACGTCCAGGCCGCGCGGAGCCCGGCGTTGGGCTCGGAGTCTGCGCCGCCGGCAGCGATGAAGGCGGCGCGGGGGTACCTCGAGTTCAATCAGGGCAACGGGCTCTACCAGCTCCGTGGGAACTCGGAGCCCTACAGCACCGACAGCTTCGGCGCGAAGGACGAGAACGACTTCCAGCGCGCGACGGACGACCCGCTCTCGACCTTCTCGATCGACGTCGACACGGCGTCCTACTCGATCGTGCGGCGGATGATCCGCGAGGGCCAGCGGCCGCCGGTGGGCGCGGTGCGGATCGAAGAGCTGGTGAACTACTTCCCCTACGCGTATCCGGAGCCGACTGACGGCCGGCCCTTCTCCGTCAACGCGGAGATCGCCGCGGCGCCGTGGGCGCCGGCGCACCGGCTGGTGCGGATCGGGCTGCGGGCGAAGTCGATCGAGGCGCGCGAGCGCGCGCCCGACAACCTGGTGTTCCTGATCGACGTGTCGGGCTCGATGCAGAGCCCCGACAAGCTGCAGCTCCTGGTCCAGTCGATGAACCTGCTCGTGGACCAGCTCGAGCGGAAGGACCGGGTCGCGATCGTCGTGTACGCGGGCAGCTCGGGTCTGGTGCTGCCGCCGACGCCGGGCGACCGGCGCGGCGACATCCGCGAGGCGCTGGGCCGGCTCAGCGCGGGCGGCTCGACGAACGGCGGCGCGGGCATCGAGCTCGCGTACGCGACCGCGCGCAAGAGCTTCCTCCAGGGCGGCAACAACCGGGTCATCCTCTGCACCGACGGGGACTTCAACGTGGGCGTGTCGAACCAGAGCGAGCTCGTGCGGCGCATCGAGCAGCACGCGAAGGAGGGCATCTTCCTGTCGGTCCTCGGCTTCGGGCTCGGCAACCTGAAGGACGACACCATGGAGAAGCTCGCCGACCGCGGGAACGGCAACTACGCGTACATCGACTCGCTGGCCGAGGCGCGCAAGGTGCTGGTCGAGCAGGCCGGCGGCACGCTCGTCACCGTCGCGAAGGACGTGAAGATCCAGGTCGAGTTCAACCCCGCGCAGGTCGCCGCCTACCGCCTGATCGGGTACGAGAACCGCATGCTCGCGGCGCAGGACTTCAACGACGACAAGAAGGACGCGGGCGAGATCGGCGCGGGTCACACCGTGACCGCGCTGTACGAGGTGATTCCCGCGGGCTCGGACGAGTCGCTGCCTTCGACCGATCCGCTGAAGTATCAGCCGAAGCCCGCGGCCGGCGCCGGCAGCGCCTCGGGCGAGCTCTGCACCGTGAAGCTCCGCTACAAGGAGCCGCAGGGCGTCGAGAGCGTGAAGTTCGACGTGGCGGTGGTGGACGCGGGCGCCGCGTTCGAGTCGGCGTCTCCCGACTTCCAGTTCGCGGCCGGGGTCGCCGAGTTCGGCATGCTGCTCGGGCACTCGAAGTACGCCGGGTCCGCGAGCCTCGAGTCCGTGCTCGCGATCGCCGAGCGCAACCGCGGCAAGGACCCGTTCGGCTACCGCGGCGAGTTCCGCGAGGTCGCCGCGCAGGCCCGCGACCTGGTGGCCGCGGCGGACTAGAATCCGTGGGGAAGGAGGCCCCGCCATGATCCGCTGCAACGGCGTCCACCACCTCGCGGTCTCGACCGCCGACATCAAGGCCCAGATCGAGTACTTCACCAGCGTGCTGGGCATGGACTTGGTAGCTCTCTACTGGATGCACGGCGTCGAGGGCGCGTGGCACGCGTTCCTCAAGCTGGACGACCACTCGTACATCGCGTTCGTGCAGATGCCCGCGATCGAGAAGATCGAGCGCTTGATCGGCGTCTCGCACGCCGGCAGCCCCGGTGGAGTCTCGGCGGGAGGCACGATGCAGCACCTGGCCTTCAACGTGGACTCGCTCGACGAGCTCCTCGCGTTCCGCGACCGGATCCGTTCGCACGGGATCACCGTGCTCGGCCCGATCCACCACGGGCTGTGCGACTCGATCTACTTCGCCGGGCCCGAGAACCTGTCGCTCGAGGTCGCGACCAGCGAGCGCGCGATCGACGGGCGCGCCTGGATCGACCCGGAGGTCGTCGCGCTCGCCGGCATCTCGCCCGCCGAGCTCGCGCGCTACCGCGCACCCCAGCGCACCGCCGCCACCGGGGGGAAGGTTGCGCAGCCGCGCATCGATCCGACCAAGCCGCGCATGGTCGGCTGGCCGCCCGACCACATCGTGTCGATGCCGGATGAGGAGTTCACCGCGCGCATGAGCGAGACGGAGCCGCCAGTACGCGTCGATCCCTGAAGCGGGCGCTCGGCGCGGTCGCGCTCGCGGTCGTCGGATACGTCGCGGTCGCCTACGTCGCGCTGCCCGCGTGGTGGACACGCTTCGAGCGCCGCCATCCTGCGCTCGCGGACGTGCCCGACGTCACGCACACCGGGTCGGGAATTCCGGGCGATCCGCTGAACGCGGCGCTCGTGGGAACGGAGGCCGAGGTCGAGCAGATCTTCGCGGCCGCGGGCTGGACGCGCGCGGCAGCGCTCTCGGTGAAGAGCGACCTCGAGATCGCGGCCGACACGGTGCTGGAGCGCCCCGACCCGAACGCGCCCGTCAGCGGCCTGTACCTGTTCGGCCGGCGCGAGGATCTTGCGTTCGAGCAGCCGACCGGCGACGACCCGCGCCGGCGCCACCACGTGCGCCTGTGGCGCGCGCCGAAGCTGGACCGCGACGGCCGGCCGCTCTGGCTCGGCGCGGCGGTCTTCGACGAGCGGGTGGGCTTCAGCAGGACGACCGGGCAGGTCACCCACGTCACGGCGCCCGACGTCGACGCCGAGCGCGACTACCTGTTCGCGGCCCTCGCGAAGACGGGGGAGCTGGTCGAGATCCTGCACGTCGACGAGTTCCACGCCGCGCGCGAGGGGAGGAACGGAGGCGGCGATCCCTGGCGCAGCGACGGAAAGCTCTTTCTAGGGGTCATCAAACCGGCCTAGCGCTTCCGCTTGCGCGCGCCTTCCGGCAGGGTCCGACGCGGCTGGATGTTCGTGACCTGGAGCGCCGCCAGGTTGCGCCAGCGCACGGCCTCGGCGCGCTGGCCCGCCGCTCCCCAGTGGTGCGCGAGCAGAGCGGCGTGCTCGCCGAGCCGCGACCCGAACACCGTCTGCAGCGCCTGCGCCACCGTCCGGTGTCGCTCGACCCGGACCTCCTGGAGCTGCACCGCGTAGGCGACCTCCTGGGTCAGCGGGTGGGTGAAGGTGAACGGCGCCGACGGCTCGGCGCTCTCGGGGTGGATCAGGTCGGCGGCCTGCAGCGCCCGCAGCGCGTCGCCGAGCTCGTCCGCCTGCTCGGCGAGCGCCGCGCGCAGCACGGGCTCGGCGAAGCGCTTGCCGATCACGGCTGCGAGCTGCAGCACGTGCTTGGCCGAGCCCGGCAGCGCGTCGATGCGGGCCGCGAGCAGCGACTGGACGCTGACCGGCAGCTCGAGCTCGCCGACCGGCGCGGCCAGCCGCAGCTGCCCGCCCTCGCGCACCAGCGCACCGCGCTCGACGAGCGACTGCACGGTCTCCTCGGCGAAGAACGGGTTGCCGGCGGCGTGTGCGTGGATGCGCGCGCGCAGCTCGGCGAGCGCCGGATCGTCGCCCAGGAGCTCGCGCAGGAGCAGCTCGCTCTCGCCGGCGCCGAGTGGGGCCAGGTCGATCCGCACGCAGCGCCGCTCCTTCAGCCAGGGCGCGGTGTACTCGGGTCGCGCGTTCACGACCACCAGCGCCCGCGTGAAGCCGACCGCGTCCACCAGCCCCGCCAGGAACGCGTCGCTCTCCGCGTCGAGCCACTGCGCGTCGTCGAAGAGCAGCAGGGTCGGGGTGCGCGCGCTGCGCGCCTGCACCAGCCCGCAGACGAGCGCGAACAGGCGCTCGCGCCGGGCGCGCGCGTCCACGCCGCCGGCCTTGCCGGGCTCGCGGCCCAGACCGAGGAAGTCCAGCACGAGCGTCACGTCGTCGGGGCCAACCGAGCGCAGCGTGCGCAGTCCGGCGCGCACCTTCTTGCGGCTGGTCGCCGGCCGCTCGTCGGAGGTCACCCCCAGGAAGCTGCGCGTCAGCTCGAGCAGCGCCGCGAAGGGAAGGGCCTTCCCGTGCGGCGGGCAGCGCGCCTGCGCGACGGCGACTCCGCGCGCGCGCCAGCGGTCGGCGGCCTCCTCGCAGAGCCGGCTCTTGCCGACTCCCGGCGAGCCGAACACGCCGACGGCGCCGCCATCGCCCTCCGCGGCGCGGCCGAGCGCGGCATCGAGCGCTTTGACCTCGCGCTCGCGGCCCACGAAGCGCGAGAAGCCGCGCGCGCGCGAGGCCTCGATGCGGGTGCGGTTCGCCCCGGGCCCGACGAGCTCGAAGCTCTTCACCAGCCCGCGCACGCCCTTCACGCGGGTGCGGCCCGCCGGGGCGAGCTCGAAGTAGGCTTCGACCAGGCGGGCGGTGTCCCCGGTCAGGCGCACCTTGCCGGGGCCCGCGCTCTGCTGCATGCGCGCGGCCAGCCCGACCGTGTGACCCTGCGCGGTGTAGTCCATGCGCAGGTCGTCGCCGATCGCGCCCACGATCACCTCGCCCGAGTTGAGCCCGACCCGGACCGCGAAGCGCAGCCCGAGCTGGCGGCGCAGGTCGGCTCCGAAGCCGCGCAGCTGCTCGCGGATCAAGAGCGCCGCGTGGCAGGCGCGCTGCGCGTGATCCTCGTGCGCGAGCGGCGCCCCGAACAGCGCCATCACGCCGTCGCCCGTGTACTGGTTGATCGTGCCCTCGAAGCGGTGGATGGCGTCGGCGAGCAGCGCGAAGAACCGGTCGAGCACGCGGTGCCAGGCCTCGGCGCCCGCGCGCTCGGACAGCCGGATCGAGTCCACCACGTCGACGAACAGCACGGTCACCTGCTTGCGCTCGCCCTCGAGCGCGCTGCGCGAGCGGAGGATCCGTTCGGCCAGGTGGTTGGGCGTGTACGCGCGGGGCTGCGCCATGCGGGTGTACTCTAGGCCGAGCCGCCCCCACTCTCACGGAGGATCACGCGATGCAGGTCGGAATCCAGCTCGTTCTACAGAACTACCTCGAGACCACCACGGACGACGCCGTGCTCGACGTCGAGTACCGCCTGGCCGAGCTGGCCGAGCCGCTCGGCTTCGACTCGATCTGGTGCGTCGAGCACCACTTCGACTGGTACTCGATGGGCCCCGACACGCCGCAGATCCTGGCCTACCTGGCCGGGCGCACGCAGCGCATCAAGCTGGCGACGGGCGCGGTGATCCTGCCCTGGAACGACCCCCTGCGCGTGGTCGAGAAGATGATCCTGCTCGACCACCAGTCGAAGGGCCGCGCCCTCTTCGGGATGGGCCACGGGCTGGCGCGCATGGAGTACGACGGCTTCCAGATCGACATGAACGAGGCGCGCGACCGCTTCGCCGAAGCCGCGCGCATGATCCTGGCCGGGCTCGAGACGGGGATCGTGAAGGGCGACGGCCCCCACTACCCGCAGAAGCCCGTCACGGTGCGGCCGAAGCCGCGCGGCTCGTTCCGCGACCGGACCTACATGGTGGCGATGTCGCCGCACTCGACGCCGCTCTGCGCGGAGCTCGGCGCGCGCCCGATGGTGTTCGTCCAGAAGCCGTGGGAGGAGACCAAGGAGCACGTGGCGCTCTTCAACACCTGCTGGGAGAAGCACCACAAGACGCCGCCGCCGGCGCCGACCTTCGCGGAGTTCATGATCTGCGCCGAGACGGCGAGCGAGGCGCGCGACCTCGCCCAGGAGTACATCGCCAACTACTACCACTCGGTGGTGACGCACTACGAGTTCACGAAGGTCGAGAACTTCCAGAAGAAGGGCTACGGGTCGTACGCGGAGCAGGCTGCCGCGCTCGGCGCCTACGGCGTCGACAACGCGGCGAAGGGCTTCGTCGAGATCAACGCCTACGGCACGCCCGATCAGGTCGTCGAGAAGCTGCGCGCGCGCCGCGAGCTGCTCGGCGACTTCAACCTGTCGATCGTCCCGACCTTCGGCGGTCTGCCCGAGGCGGCGGCGGAGAAGAGCCTGCGCCTGATCGGGGAGCGGGTGCTGCCGAAGATCCGCTAGGCCGAGCGCCAGGACCACTGGAAGAGGAGCGCCGCGAACGCGAGCGCACTCGCGACGGATGCGCCGCCGATCAGGACGGCCGCGGTCAGCTCCTGCCAGCGCTCTGCGGCGAGCCCTTTGCCCGCGAGCGGCAAAGCGCGGCCCGTGCCGTAGACGGCCGCGAACACGAGCCCGACCCAGAGCGCGTACAGCGAGATCCAGAGCCCGTGCGCGATCGCCGCGGCCCAGCCCCCCGACAGGGCCAGCCGTCCGCCCAGCCACGCGACGGCGATCAGCGCCAGCCCGCTCTGGATCGCCGCGACGTGCGCGGACAGCCCGATCCGCGGGCCGCGGAAGAAGGGGATGCCGACGCCGGTGAGCAGGCCCAGCAGGAACAAGAGCGTCCCCGCGAACGCCAACGACCCTTGCAGCCCCTCGCTCATCGCGCGCCTCCTGGTCTACAGTGGAGTCGAACCGACCCCGGGTCCGTAAGTACAGACTGTGGGTCGGTAAGTCAAACGGGGGAATCTTGGTCAAGCAGGCGGAGCGGAGCGCGGAGACGATCGGCGCGATCGAGGCGGCGGCCCGCAAGCTCTTCGCGAGCCGGGGCTTCGCGGAGACGAGCATCGACGACATCGCCGCGCGCGCGGGAGTGGCGAAGGGCGCGGTCTACCACCACTTCGCGTCGAAGGAGGCGATCTTCGCGCGGCTCGTCGACTCGGTGCAGGCGGAGCTCGCGGCCGAGCTGGCCGCGGCGCCGTCGAAGCGCAGCGACG
The DNA here is from genome assembly GCA_963707945.1 of uncultured delta proteobacterium. Taxonomy (GTDB): domain Bacteria; phylum Myxococcota_A; class UBA9160; order SZUA-336; family SZUA-336; genus VGRW01. The sequence goes on along the minus strand of CAVPRM010000002.1, from coordinate 644,719 downwards.
ATCCGCTCGAGCTCTTCGCCGACGCCGTACTGCGCTATCTGCTCGCGGCGAGCGAGCCCGAGCGCAAGCGCATCCTCCTGATCGACGGGCCGGCGGTGATCGGCTGGCAGGCCTGGCGCGAGATCGACGCCAAGTACTTCGGTGCGGGCACGCGCATCGCGGTGGCGGCGCTGCTCGGGGCCGACCCGGCGCCGCGCGCGGTCGAGGCGCTCGCGCACCTGGTGCTGGGCGCGGTCATGGAGGCGGCGCTCGTCTGCGCGACCGCCGACGATCCGCGCCGCAGCGCGCGCGACTTCAGCGCGGGCTTGCGCAAGCTCCTGGCGGGTCTCGGAGGCTGAAGAAACCGCCGGCGGATTGTTCAAAGCTGCTCCTTCCGCTGCGCCGCGCGGCGTCTCGTCGCCCGCGGGCCCTCGTGGCACGCGCCTTGCTCAACCGTCTCGCATGAATACCGTCACAGCGAATCCCTGGCGGACCGCGGTCATCGCGATCGCGATCCTGGTTCCCACCTTCCTCGCGGTCGGCGCAGGTGTGATGGCGCTGCGCAAGAGCGGCGGCCTGACACATTCGAGCGTCGCCTCCCGCCCGGCTGCCGTCGTCGAGGACTGCAACCGCTACGCGGCGGGGGCACAGCGCGACACGGGTCGCATCGTGAGCGACGGCGCCGTGGGCGGCGCGGTCGGCGCGGGCGTCGGCGCGGCCGGCGGCGCGATCGCCGACGGCGGCAACGGTGCGGGCAAGGGCGCCGGGATCGGCGCCGTCGTGGGCGCGACCATCGGCGCGCTGCGCGGCATCAGCGAGGAGAACAAGAAGACCGAGGCCGCGCGCTCGGCGTATGCCGAGTGCATGGCGCGGCGCGGATACTGAGAGGAGACCCCCATGACTCGCACGCGAAGATCGCTCCCGTTCCAGACTGCGGCGCTCGTCGCGCTGCTGGGGCTCCAGAGCTCGGGCTGCGCGCTGCTCGTGGGCGGCGCGGTGGCCGGCGGCGCCGCAGGCGGCGCAGCGTCGGTCGAGGAGAGCGACGAGCACCACGCGCCGATGACCTACGTCGGCTCGGTGCTCGCGAGCGCCGTGTACTTCCCCGCGAAAGTGGTGCTCGCCGCCGGCGGCGCCATTGCGAGCGGCGTGACGTACCTCGCGACGCTCGGCAGCCCCGAGCCCACGCGCAAGGTCTGGGACGCGAGCGTGGAGGGCGACTACGTCGTCACGCCGCGCATGATCGAAGGCCGCGAGGACATCGACTTCATCGGCCCGTCCTGAGGCCTCCCGCAGATCCGCTTCCGCGAAACCTCGCGCCCGGCTAGGATGCGGGCCAAGGTTTGGGGAGGCGAACATGCGTAGGACCGGACTCGTTGCCGCGGCGCTCGTGCTCGCGGTGCTCTGCTTCGGCTCGACCGGCGCTCTGGGCGACGACAAGATGCCGAAGGCGCCGGCCAATCTGAAGAAGGCGGGCACCGTCGACATCACGGAGTACGAGGTCGGCATCCTGGCCGTCGACAACGTCTGGGGTCACGGCACCGTCACGGCGCTCGGAAAGACCAAGAAGTTCAAGCTCGGCGGCATGGGCGTCGGCGGGGCGGGCGGCGCGAAGATCAGCGCCACCGGCAACGTGTACAACCTGACCGACATCAACCTGTTCCCCGGTGCCTTCACGCAGGTATCGGCGGGAGCCACCGCGGGCGAAGCGAGCAAGGCCGCGGCGTTCTGGCTGCAGAATACCCACGGCGTCGTGCTCGAGCTGCGCTCGAAGCAGGAAGGCCTGGCGCTCACCGGCGGCGCGAACGGGATCATCATCCAGTTCGAGGAATAGCCGCGAGTTCGTGCTAATACCCTCGTTCACGACCCAGTAGCTCAGCTGGATAGAGCGTCTGCCTCCGGAGCAGAAGGTCCGCGGTTCGAATCCGCGCTGGGTCGCCAGGTCAATCGACCGCGAGCGGTCGGTTACCCTCTGGCGATGAGCGAACGCATCGGCGCGGTCCGCCGCTGGAAGCCGTACCCGGCGCTGAAGGTCACCGCGGCGCTGCATGCGGCGGGGGCGGCGGCGATCGTCGCGCAGCCATCGCTCTGGCCCGGCGTCGCGTCCGTGCTGGTCGCGAACCACGGAGTGCTCTTCGCGGCGTGCATGATGCCGCGCAGCTCGGTGCTCGGGCCGAATCTCGTGCGACTGCCGGCGGCGGCGGCGGCGCGCGGCGAGGTCGCGCTCACCTTCGACGACGGGCCGGACCCGGAGATCACGCCGCGCGTGCTCGACCTGCTCGAGAAGCGCGGCGCGGCGGCCACGTTCTTCTGCATCGGCGAGCGTGCGGCGGCGCAGCCGCACCTGATGCGCGAGATCGTCGCGCGCGGCTACGCGGTCGAGAGCCACAGCCTGCGCCATACGCTCGGCTTCGGCTGGTACGGACCCCGGCGGCTGCGGCGCGAGGTAGAGGGAGCGCAGCGGGCGATTGCCGACGCGTGCGGAGTGGAGCCGGTGTTCTTCCGCGCGCCGTTCGGCGTGCGCAATCCGATGCTCGACGAGGTCCTCGCGCGCGCCGGGCTGACCTACGCGACCTGGACGCGGCGCGGCTACGACACCCGTGACGACGACTCGGCGCGCGTGCTGCGCCGACTCGTGTCGGGGCTGAGCGCGGGCGACGTGCTGATGCTCCACGACGGCTACCGCGGGCGCGATCCGGGAGCGGTGCTGTCGCTCCTCCTCGACGAGCTCGACGCCCGCGGCCTGCGCGCGGTCACGCTGCGCCAGGCGCTGCGGTGACGACCCGCCAGGCGCTTCCGCCCGCGGAGGCGCGCGCCGCGCTGCTCGCTGCGGTGGCGCAGCGCTATGCCCCGGCCGGCTACTACGCGAAGTACTGGGCGCGCGGGAAGCTCGGGGGCGATCCGATCTTCTTCGCGCTCCTGCGGCGCGGCGAGCTGCACGACGGCGTGCGCCTGCTCGACCTCGGCTGCGGGCAGATGATCCTCGGGGCGCTCCTGCTCGAGGCGCGCGCACTCGCTCGCGCGGGGCGCTGGCCGGCCGAGTGGGCGCCGCCGCCCGACGCGTTCGGGCTGCGCGGCATCGAGCTGCGCGCGGCCGACGTGCGCCGCGCCGGGCGCGCGCTCGGACGCGAGGCGGTGGTGGAGCAGGGCGATCTGCGCGACGCGCACCTGCCGCGCGCCGACGCGATCGCGCTCATCGACGTGATCCACTACCTCGAGCCGGAGGCGCAGGACGTTCTGCTGCGCAAGATCGCGAACGCGCTCGCGCCGGGCGGGCGATTCCTGCTGCGGGTCTACGACGGCGAGGCCGGCTGGTCCGCGCGGTTCACCCGGCTCGGCGACCACTTCGCGACGTTGTCGAAGGGCGGCTGGCCCCGGCGCCTCTACGCGCGCCCGTCGCGGACTGGAAGCGTGCGCTCGAGCGGCTCGGCCTCGCGGCGGCGGCGGAGCCGATGAGCGAGGGCACTCCGTTCGCGAACGTGCTCTTCGTCGCGCGCAAGCCCGCCGCGGGTCTCTAGCGCGCTTCGTAGTCGGAGAGCGCGAGGCGGCGCGTGCGCCACCAGTACTGGAACGTGAAGTACGGCCAGAGCGTGCCGTTGTAGCCGTCCTTGTCCATGTACCAGCTCTGGCAGCCGGTGCTCCAAACCGTGCCGCGCAGCTTCCGCTGCACCTGCTCCGTGAAGCGCGCCTGCGCGGGCTCGCGCACGTCGAGGAACGCGAGCTTGCGGTCGCGCAGCGCGAGGATTCCCTGCAGCGCGTGCCGCGCCTGCGCCTCGATCATGAAGATCATCGAGTTGTGTCCGAGCCCCGTGTTCGGTCCCATCAAGAGGAACAGGTTCGGGAAGCCGTGGACGGTGATGCCGAGGTAGGTGCCGATCCGCCGGCTCACGACCTGATCCAGGGTGCGCCCGGCGCGCCCGATCACGCGAAGCCTCGTCGAGGTAGTCGCCGACCATGAAGCCGGTGCCGCAGATGATCGCGTCGGCCGGATGCTCGACACCATCCTGTGTCTGGATGCCCTTCGGCGTGATGCGCTCGATCGGCGCAGTGACGAGCTCGACGTTGGGCCGCTGCAGCGCGGGATACCAGTCGTTCGAGATCAGGATCCGCTTGCAGCCGAGCGAGTAGCTCGGCGTCAGCTTCCGGCGCAGCTCCTGGTCACGCACCTGAGCGGCCAGATACCGGCGCAGCAGGCCCTCGAGCAGCTTCAGGAGCTTCGGGTTCACCACGAAGCCGACCGCCATCAGCTCCGCCATCCAGTACAGGCGCGCGCGGCGCAGCCAGAGGGCGGGGCGGAGCCAGCGGAACAGGCGCTTCTCGAACGGACGCATCGCGCGATCCGCCTTCGGCGCGATCCACGGCGCGGTGCGCTGGTAGACCTGGAGCTTCTCGACAACGGGCGGCGATCTCGGGCACGAACTGGATCGCGCTGGCGCCCGTGCCGATCACGGCGACCCGCTTGCCCGCGAGCTCGAGCTCGTGGTCCCACTGCGCCGAGTGGAAGAGCCGCCCCTCGAACGTCTCGCGGCCGGGAATGTCGGGCAAGGCGGGGACGTGGAGCGCGCCGTTGCCGAGCACGACCGCGCGCGCGCGCAGCGCCTCGCCGCCCGCGGTCCGCACGGTCCAGCTCGCGGCCGCCTCGTCGAACTCGGCGCCCGTCACTTCCTGGTGGAATCGGATGTGCCGCGCCAGGTCGTACTTCTCCACACAGTGTCGGAGGTACGCGTGGATCTCCTGTTGGGGCGAGAAGGCGCGCGACCAGTCGGGCTTGGGCTCGAAGGAGAAGCAGTAGAGATGGGAGGGAACGTCGCAGGCCGCGCCCGGATAGGTGTTGTCGCGCCAGGTGCCGCCGACGTCGCCGGCCTTCTCGAGGATCACGAACGAGTCGATGCCCGCGCCTTTCAGCGCGACGCCCATCGCGATTCCGGAGAAGCCGCTGCCGACGACGACGATCGGGAAGTCGTTCATCTGGCCGATACTAGTATCGGTGAAGAAACTGTCAACTCAAGTCTGACCTGTTTGAGGTTATCGCCTCTGCTGGCATAGCTATCCCATGGCGCAGCAGCAAGCCTGAGCCGGGACGAGTCCAAGGCGATCACCCGCCGGCGGCTCCTCGACGCCGCCGCGGAGCTCCTCGCGAAGACCGGTTACGGGAAGCTCTCCGCGAGCGCGGTCGCGCGCGCGGCCGAGGTCGCGCAGCCCACCTTCTACGTCCACTTCCGAGACAAGGACGACCTGCTGCGGACGCTCGGCGAGGAGCAGATCGGGGCGCTGCGTGCGCGGCTGCGAGCCGTGCGCGCGCGCATCCTCTCGACGCGCGACCTCGACGCGGTGCGCGAGTCGTTCCGGCTCCCGCTCGAGGTCTGGCTCGAGCACCCGGCGCTCCTGCGCCTCTATTCGCAGGAGCTGCTGCAGCCGAAGTCGCCGCTGGGGAGCCAGGCGCGCCAGCTCCGCGCCGACCTGTGCCGCGACCTGGCCGAGGACCTCGAGCGCTTCGGCCTGCCCGCGGCGAGCGTGCGCGAGCGGGAGCGAGTCGAGATGATCGCCGAGGCGATCGTCGCGCAGACCGAGGCGCTCGCGCTGGGCCTCGTCGAGAAGCGCTTCGCGAGCCTGGAGAGCGCCGTCGACGTGCTCGCCCACTTCGCCGCGAGCGCGCTCGGGCTGGGAGGCGAGCGATGATCGGAACCATCGCCCTCGCGCTGCTGTTCGGCTGCGCCGAGCCGTCGCAGCCGCCGCCGGCCCAGCCGAGCACGGACAACCCGCCCGCCGACATCAAGTCCGAGAAGCTCGTGCGATGCCTCGTCGACACGCCCGAAGGCTGCACCGGCTGCGACCAGGGCGCGACCTGCGTGTACAAGCAGATGAAGGAGTACGACTGCGTGTACATCGTCTACGGGACGAAGTGCGACTAGGCTAGGACGCGCGCTTCAGGAGCTCCTCGGCGGAGCCTCCGAGCGCCGGGGCCGGCCGCACGTGGTCGAGGTGCGCGCGGATCAGCTCGGGGTCGATCGGCGCGCGCGCGAGCCGCGCCGCCGGGGCGAGGCGCATTGCGTGGAAGGCCGAGCCGGTCAGCGCGAAGCCCGCGCCGACCACCGCGAGCACGGCCGTGAGCCCGGGCTGCACCGCCAGGTTGCTCACGTTGTCTAGGCACAGGAAGAGGGCGACCGCGAAGAGCGCGAGACAACCAACGACCTTGATGGCCACCCGCGAGCGCACGCCGCCCGGACGCGCGATCGCCAGCTGGAGCTCGCGCGGCGAGAAGTAGTCGAGGAACCAGCTCGTCTCGGCATCGACGGCGCGCGCGCTCACCGGTGGGATGGTGCGACCGGTGAGCGGGTCGGTGGCCGCATCGCCGCGCCGGTGCGAATCGATCCCGGTGCGGATCGACGCGTGCACCTGCCTGCTCAGCGGATACAGGAGCGCGAGCAGCCCCGCCAGAGCCGCGAAGCTGGCGGGAACGAGCGCGTAGAGGACCCGGATCCCGAGCAGGACCTCCGGCGTCTGATCGGCGTTCGGCACGTAGCCGAGCTTGCCGAGGATCGCGATCGGGAGCGCCGCGCCAGGGATCGCGACGAGCTTCGGCACCATCGCCCAGAACGCAGTGAACTGCGCCTCGCGACGCTGCCCGGTGTGGAGCTCGTCGTAGTCGATCACGTCGGCTTGCATCGACGGCACCAGCAGGAAGCCGGCGCCGAACGACATTCCGGCCCAGACGTGCAGCACCGCGACGTAGAGGACGTCGCCCTTGCCCGCGAAGAAGAGCCCGATCCCCGCACTGATGCCGACCCCGAACGACAAGAGCCACGCGCCGAGCTTTCCCCAGCGCGCGGCGACCCAGACCCAGAACGGCACGAAGAGAATGCCGCAGCCGAAGTACAGGAGGAGGAACAGCCCGAAGGTCGCCGTGGTGTTCTCGGGGTCGATCACGTAGTCGGTGTAGAACGGAAGCAGTAGACCGGGGATGGCGGCGGGCAGGCTCGCGACGACGAACGTCACGAAGAGAACGAGGAACGGGCGATTGCGCATCGCCACCCGCACGCCGGGAACGAGCGCCCCGGCTTTGTGCGCGGTGGCCCGCGGGCGCTCGCGCACGCCCGCGACGAGCAACCCGAACAGCGCCACCAGGAGGAATGCGAACAGCGCGCCGATCGCCGACATGGACCCACGCGGACCGAGCTTGGGCTCGAGCACGATCGGCAGCAGCCCGGCGACGAACGTCCCGGCGATCAGGAACCCGGTGCGCCAGCCGAACAGACTCGTCCGCTCGTTGTAGTCCTGCGTGAGCTCCGCGCCGAGCCCGAGGTAGGGAATCTCGTAGATCGCGTGAAAGAAGAAGTAGAGCGCGAAGGTGATCCCGAACCAGGTGCCGGCCTGCGAGGGCGCGAGCGACGCCGGCGGCGAGAACATCAGGTAGAGCGCGACCGCGCAGAGCGGCGCGCCGAGCAGGATGTACGGGCGGCGCCGGCCGAGGCGGGTGGTCGTGCGGTCGGAGAGCCAGCCGATCGCCGGGTCGACCATCGCGTCGAGCGCGCGCGCCACGGCGATCGCGAGCGCGATGTATCCGATCGGAACCAGGACCACGTCCGAGTAGAACTTCGGCATGTGGACCAGGATCGGGATCGCGATGGCCGCGCCCGCGAAGGTCGGCGCGCTGTAGAGGAGCTTCTGTCGGAGCCCGAGCGTCTCGCTGGTGTCGTTCACCGGCGCAGTATGCGCGGCCGAGCAGCACCGGGCAAAGCGAGTCAGATTGACTGCGCTCGCCTACGGCTCGCTGCGCGCTCCGCTCCGCTGCGCTTGCGGCCTCGCTCGGCGCGGCCCTCGCTCGGCTAGCCGCCGAGCCGCGCCAGCGCTTCCTTCGCGAGCGCGTGGTCGGGCTGGAGCGCGAGCGCGCGCTGCAGCCGCTCCTTGGCGCGCGCCGTGTCGCCCGCCTTCTCGGAGCCGACCGCGAGGAAGTAGAGGTTCGTCGCCTGGTTCCGGCGCGCTCGCGCGGCATCGGCCACGCGACCCTTCGCCGTGTAGGCCTGCTCGAGCGCGCTCCAGGCCAAGACCAGGCCGGGCTCGAACTCGACGAAACCCTCGAGGCGCGCGATCGCATCGTCGACGTCGCCGTCCTGCAGCGCGGCCAGCCCGGCCAGGTACCAGAGCTGCGCCGCCCAGCCCCAGTACTCGGTCTTCTCCGCCGCGGCGAGCTCCGCGCGCGCCTCGGAGTAGCGGCCCAGCCGGTAGAGCGCGTTGCCGCGCGCGCCGAGCAGCACGGGATCGCCGGGGCGCAGCGCCAGCGCCGCGTCGACGTCCGCGAGCGCGCCCTGTCCGTCGCCCTGCGCGAGCCGGTGCCGCGCGCGCAGCAGAAGAGCCTGGTACGAGCCGGGCTCCCTCGCGACCGCGCGGTCGAGCTCCGCTGCGAACGCCGGCTCGTCGAGACTCCCTTGTGCGCGCGAGAGCTGCGCGCGGGCGGCGATCGCCTCGCCCGAGCCGGGCGCGGACTCGATCCAGCGCTGCGCGGCGAGGGCGTCGTGGCGCGCGTCCAGCGCCGCGATCGCGAGCTCGCCGGCCCGCGGAGCGCCGGGCTGGGCGAGCGCCGGCTCCAGCAGCGCGCCGACCGAAGACGGCGCGGCGTCGATGCTCTGCCAGGCCTGCGCGCTGGGGCCCTCGCCGCTCGCGGCGAAGTGGTCGGCGTACAGGAGCCACGGAGTGCGGAGCTCGACGAACAGGTTGTCGTCGCTGTTCTGCACCGCGCCGTCACCGACCAGCGCCGCGAGGTCTTCGGGCATCAGCCGCAGCAAGCTCCACAGCTCCGCGGTCGAGCGCGTACCGACCCGATATAGATCGGACTGGACCCCGGCGGGGAGTGACTCCCAGCGCGGCAGATCTTCCGGAGTGAGCGGTCGCTGCGTGGACAGCAGCATCAGGTCCGGCGTGTTCCGGTCCATCACGAGCGCGTAGACGGCGGGGAACTCGGCCGACAGGGCCGACACGATCGAGCGCAGTGAGTCGCGGTCGATCGCGTACAGGGGAAACCAGGTGACCATGCGTCCATCCGGGCCGAGCGCCCGGCGCGCGGCGGCGAAAAACTCGCGGGTGAACAAGTTGGCGACGCCCGTGAGCCACGGGTTCGACGGCTCGGAGACGATCACGTCGTACTTCGTGCGCGTCGTCTCGAGGTAGTGGCGGGCGTCGTCGAGCACCACCTTCACGCGCGGGTCGTCGAGCGGCTTCGAGTTGACGCCCTCGAAGAAGCGCGACGCCTCGATCATCGCCGGCTCGAGCTCGACTGCATCGATCCGCTCCGGCACCGGATGACGGGCGGCGGATCCGACGGTCACCCCCGACGCCCAGCCGATCACGAGCACGTTGCGCGGCGGCTTGCCGAACAGCATCCCCGCCTGCGCGAGCAGCACCTGCGTCGCCATGTCCCCGCCGGTCGAGGCGTCGGCCTTGCCGTTCATGCGCAGGGTGCGCTGGGTGCGCAGCTGGTGGACCGAGACCGATGCCGACAGGCCGTCGCGGTAGTAGAGGATCTCCTCGGGCGCGATGCCTTCGAGCAGGCTCGCATCCGGCGTCTCGTCGAAGATGCGGGCGACCGCGTAGCCGCTCATCGCGAGCTCGCTCACGTCGAGCGTGGGCGGATGCACCGCGATCCCGAGCGCGAGCAGCGCCGGCGCCGCTGCGAGCGCGAGCCGGAGCCGCGGGCGCTCGCTGCCGCGCCAGAGCAAGAGCGCAGCGCCCGCCGCCAGGTTCACCGCGATCGCGAGCGCCGCCGTGCCGCGCAGGCCGAGCGACGGCAGCAGCACGAACCCGGCGAGGAACGCGCCTGTAGCCGAGCCCACCGTGTTCACGAAGTACACGTCGCCTACCGCGGGCGCCGCGCCCTCCGCGTCGGCCTGCGCGCGCACGAGCAGCGGGAACAGCGCGCCCAGCACGAACGCGGGCGGGAACATCACCGCGACCGCCACCGCGATCTGCGAGAGGAACAAGAGGAACGCCGACGCGCCGAAGTTCCGCACCAGCGCGATGAAGGCGGCGGGCAGGTGCGGCAGCAAGGAGAGCGAGACCAGCGAGAGCACGCCCAGCACGGCGATGCCGCCTGCGTAGGCGACGAGCGGACGGCGCAGGCGATCGGCCAGTCGCTGAGCCGCCAGCGATCCGACCGCGATCCCGAGCAGGAACGACGCGAGCATGCTCGCGAAGGCGTAGATCGACGAGCCCATCACCATGGACAGCGCGCGCGTCCAGGCCACCTCGTAGACCAGCGACGTGAAGCCGACCGTACCGTAGGCGAGCAGCGCCGGGTTCCAGCGCGCGAGCGGCGCGCGGGCTTCGTCGGCCCGCTGCGGCTCGGGGGCGGCGTCCGCGGCGGCTGTGCGGCGCGCCAGCCAGAGTGCGAACGCGCCGACGGCGAGATACATGCCGGCGCCCGCGAAGCTCGCGCCGCGCACGCCCAGCCAGGGCAACGCCGCGAACGTCGCCAGGAACACGCCGCTCACCGCGCCCAGCGTGTTGACACCGTAGAGGATCGCGACGCCGCGCCCCGCCGCGGCGGGATCGCGCACGACGGCGCGCGTGAGGAAGGGCAGGGTCATGCCCATGCCGATGGTGGGCGCGATCAGCACCGCCAGCGCCAGCGCGAAGCGCACCAGCGCGGCCGGCCAGAACGAGAGCTCCTCGAGCCAGCCGCGCCCGAGCCACGGGAAGACCGCGAAGATCGCCGGCACCGCGAGCGCGTACAGCCCGACCGCGATCTCGATCAGCCCGTAGCCGCGCACCCCGTCGCGCACGCGCGTCGAGAGCCGGCCGCCCAGGTAGCCGCCGATCCCGAGCCCGGCCATGTACGAGACCAGGATGGTGCTGATCGCGAGCGTCGTGGTCCCGAACACGAGCCGCAGGTGCCGCGTCCAGACGACCTCGAGCACGAGGCTGCCCGCGCCCGACAGGAAGAAGCACACGCCGAGCGCGAGCGGCAGTGCGAGCGCGCGCGAACCAGGTCCTTCCATCGCGCGCGAGGATAGACCTATCGACTACGCGCGCCTACGGTCGCTAGTCGTCTTCGCGGCGGCCCCAGCGCACGCGGCCCGCGGCGGCCTCGGCGAGCGTCTTCTCCCGCACGTTGGAGAGGTGCTCGGTCAAGAAGAGGACCAGTGCCTCGCAGTCCTCGGCGGAGCGGCGCAGGCCGTCGGCAGACGCGAAGTCGACGGGCAGGATCGCCTTGAAGTCCCCGACCCCGACGATCCGCACCACCGCCTTGGCCTCGTGCGCCGCATCGTAGTGGTACTCGAAGTGGAGGCTCGCGGTGTCGCGCTTGCGCCGCTCGAGGCGGTCCTCGCCGTGTCGCACCGGAAGGTCGTAGTCCTGCTCGAGGACGTCCAGGAGCAGGTCCTCGAACTCGCGCTCCATCGATCGCTTGCGCCTGCTCGGCTTGCCGGCCATGACTGATCACTCCCGCCGCCCCTCGGGCGGCCTCGCTTCTCCCCTCGGCAACGTTCTTCGGCGCGCGGGCGGCGGACGTTGAGTCCGTTGTCCTCGTCTGGCTGCGCGTGACTTGCCGGCTCGTGTACGCTGCCGCCGTGCCGAGCCCACTCGTGTTCGCCGGAAGCCCGTTGGATCGCGTCTCCGAACGCCGCAAGGACGGCGCCTGGCTCGCCGCGCAGCTCGAGCGCGAGGAGAGCCGGTTCCTCCCGTTCTGGCGCCTGAACGTCCTGGTGAAGAGCGAGAAGCCGGAGCTGGCCTGGGCCACCGCGGCGATCCGCTCGATGCAGGATCCGCGCACGGGCGCAGTCCTGCTGGGGGTCGCCGGCGAAGTTGCGCACTTCGCGGTGGACCTGTCGCGGATCGACGACCCCGCGACCGAGCTCGGGCTCGGCGGCGCCGCCAGCTTCGTCGAGCTGCGCGCCGCGGCCGCGACGCTCTCGGGCGCGGATGCGGCGATCGCCGCGCAGGGGCGGCAGATGCTCGACTGGCACGCGCGCCACCGCTTCTGCGCGGTGTGCGGGCGCGCGACCAGCGTGAAGGACGCCGGCTACATGCGCGAGTGCGACGAGTGCGACGCGCAGCACTTCCCGCGCACCGACCCCGTCGTGATCATGCTGGTCGAGTCGGGCGAGCGCTGCCTGCTCGGCCGCCAGGCCGGCTGGCCGGTGCCCATGTACTCCGCGCTCGCGGGCTTCGTCGAAGCCGGCGAGTCGCTCGAGGAGGCCGTGCGCCGCGAGGTGCGCGAGGAGTCGGGCATCGAGGTCTCCGACGTGCGCTACTACGCCTCACAGCCGTGGCCGTTCCCGGCGTCGCTGATGATCGGCTGCCTGGCGCGCGCGATCTCGAGCCAGGTGACGGTCGACAAGTCCGAGCTCGAGGACGCGCGCTGGTTCACGCGCGAGGAGATCCTCACCGCGCTGCGCGCGCCTGGGACCGGCAAGGTCATGGTGCCGCCGCCGCTGGCGATCGCGCACCACCTCATCAGGGCCTGGGCGGAATCCTGAGCCGGGGGATCTCGATCTTCGGGCAGCGGTCCATCACGACCGCGAGCCCGGCGGCGCGCGCGCGGGCGGCGCCGGCTTCGTTGATCACGCCGAGCTGCATCCACACCGCCTTGGCCTTCGCGGCGATCGCCTCGTCGGCGACCGCGCCCGCGGCTTCGGAGTTGCGGAACACGTCGACCAGGTCGATCGGCTCCTCGATCTCGGCCAGGCTCGCGCGCACGCGCTCGCCCAGAATGGTCTCTCCGGCTGCGGCGGGGTTCACCGGGATCACCCGGTAGCCGCGCGACTGCAGGAAGCCCATGACCTCGTGGCTGTCGCGCTCGGGCTTCGGGCTCGCGCCGACCAGGGCGATCGTGCGGGTCTCGGTGAGGATGCGGCGGATCTCGCTGTCGGTTGTTGGCTCGGCCATGGGTCGAGTCTGACATAATCGCATACGTGATCGACTTCGAGCCGACCGAGGAGCAGGCGCTGATCGCCGAGACGGTGCGCGAGTTCGCGAAGAGCGAAGTGCGGCCGCTCGCGCGCGACGCGGACGAGTCCGCCAAGACGCCGCCCGAGCTCCTCGTGCGCGCGCACGAGCTCGGGCTCGTCGCGCACGGCCTGCCCGAGGCGTTCGGCGGCGGCGGCCCGCGCAGCGCCGTGACCGGGGCGCTGGTCGCGGAGGAGCTGGCGTACGGCGATCTGGCGCTCGCGCTCGCGATCCTCGCGCCGAGCCTGCTCGCGTATCCGGTGGCCGACTTCGGCACCGCCGCGCAGCAATCCGCGCTGCTTCCCGGGCTGATCGACAGCGCGAGCTGCGCGGGCAGCCTGGCGCTCGTCGAGCCGCGCTTCGACTCCGATCCCTACCGGCCGCGAACGACGGCGCGCCAGGACGGCGGCGACTGGGTGCTCGACGGCGCGAAGTGCATGGTGCCGTGGCTCGAGGGCGTGAAGAACGTGCTCGTCCTGGCGCGCGCGGGCGATGCGCTCGCGGGCTTCGTGGTCCCCCGCGACGCCGCGGGTCTGCGCGCCGAGCCGGACAAGTACATGGGGATCCGGGCGCTGCCGACGGTCGAGCTCGCGCTCGCCGGCGTGCGCGTGCCAGCCGACGCGCGGCTCGGCGGCGCGGAGGGTCCGGACCTGCGGGCGCTGGTCGCGCGCGGCCGGGTCGGGCTCGCTGCCGCGGGCCTCGGAGTCGCGCGAGCGGCGTTCGAGCTGGCGCGCGACTACGCGAAGGAGCGCCAGGCGTTCGGCGCCCCGATCGCGACCAAGCAGGCGATCGCATTCAAGCTGGCCGACATGGCGATCGAGCTCGACGGCGCGCGCCTGCTGACCTGGGAAGCGGCCTGGAAGCTCGACAGCGGCGCGGACGCGACGCGCGAAGCGGCGCTCGCGATCCATCAGGTGCGGCGGGTCGCGCTCGAGGTCGCCGACGGCGCCGTGCAGGTGTTCGGCGGCCACGGCTACGTGCGCGAGTACCTGCCCGAGCTCCTGCTGCGCAACGCGCGCGGCTTCGCGTGCTTCGAAGCACTCACTTTGGTGTAGGGGGCCGTCCTTGATCTCGTTCGATCCCACGGAGAACAGCCGGCTCGCGCGCGACTTCTACCGGAACATGGCGCTCGAGCAGATGCGCCCGATCTCGCGCCGCTACGACGAGGAGGAGCACGCGCTCCCCACCGAGTGGGTCGACTACTACTGGAACCACGGGCGCAAAGGCGCGCCGGGAAGTCCGACCGGCCCGACCGACGGCTTCGTTCAGGTGTGCATCCAGGCCGAGGAGCTGTGCTTCGGCGACGCGGCGCTGTACCTGCGCATGCCGACCGCGGCGCTCGGCGGCTCGGCGGTCGCCGCCGCCGGCACGCCCGAGCAGCGCGAGCGCTTCCTGCGTCCGTTCCGCGAGTCGACCCACCCGATCTGGGGCGCGATGGCGATCACCGAGCCGAACGCGGGCTCGGACTCGGCGGCGATCCAGACCAGCGCGCGCTTCGACGCCGCGACCGACGAGTGGGTGCTGAACGGCACCAAGATCTTCTGCACGGCGGGCGAGGGCGCGTCGCAGGTCGAGGGCGGCTTCGTCGTGGTGTGGGCGACGGTCGACAAGTCGCTCGGCCGCGGCGGCATCAAGTCGTTCGTGGTTCCGGCGCGGACACCGGGCATGCGGCTCGTGGGCCTCGAGAAGAAGCTGGGCATCCGCGCCTCGGACACGGCGACGCTCGTGTTCGAGGACTGCCGCGTGCCGTCGGCCAACCTGCTCGGCCGGCCGCCCGAGGCCAAGAAGCCCGGCGACAAGGCGGGCGACTCGGCGAAGCAGGGCGACAAGGGCTTCAAGGGCGCGATGGCCACCTTCGACGCGAGCCGCCCGATCGTGGCGGCCATGGCGGTGGGGGTGGGCCGCGCGTCGCTCGACTTCCTGCTGGAGGAGCTCGGCCGCCAGGGCATCCAGGTGCGCTTCGACGCGCCGCCGCGCGAGCAGACCGCGCTCGAGCGGGACCTCGTCGACATGCAGGCCGAGCTGCAGGCGGCGCGGCTCCTGACCTGGCGCGCCGCCAGCATGATGAGCCGGGGAAAGCCCAACAACCTCGAGGCCTCGATGGCCAAGGCCAAGGCGGGGCTCGCGGTCACCAAGATCACGCAGAAGGCGGTCGAGCTGCTCGGACCGGTGGGCTATTCCAAGAAGCTCCTGGTCGAGAAGTGGATGCGCGACGCGAAGATCAACGACATCTACGAAGGAACCCAGCAGATCAACCAGCTGATCGTGGCCCGCCGCCTGCTCGAGTACTCGTCCTCACAGCTCCGCTAGACCCGATTGACTGCGCTCGCCTGCCCGACATCGGCCCGCGGGCCGATGTCTCGCGGGGGCTGCGCGCTCCGCTTGCGGGCCTCGCTCGGGGCGGCCCTCGCTCGGCCACCCCACCGCTTGAAACTGCGAGTGGCGCGAGTCGATAATCGCCCGCGCCCACACACCCCCAAGAAGGAGACTCCCGTGGCTGAGCAATTTCTGTCGGACGGTTGGTTCACCCAGGCCGAGAAGATCCAGGCCGAGGTCAACCCGCCGGTTCCGGCCGCGATCAAGGACCTCAAGATCAACATGCAGGTGACCGGCGGTCCGAGCGGCGACGTCTCGTTCCGCATGGACAACGGCAAGATGGTGAAGGGTCACGCGGCCGACGCGCCGACCAAGCTCATCATCCCGTTCGCGGTCGCGAAGGCGATGCTGGTCGACAACAACCAGCAGGCGGCGATGCAGGCCTTCATGTCGGGCCAGATCCGCGTCGAGGGCGACATGGCCAAGCTGATGCAGATGCAGATGGCCGGCGCTCCGAGCCCGGAGGCCCAGAAGGTCTCGCAGATGATCAAGGAGATGACGGCGGCCTGAGCCGCGTCGTCGGAGACTTCACCGGGGCGGCGCCTCGCGGCGCCGCCCCGGCGCGAGTCACGGGCCCATCACCTTCGGCATCGGCGGAGGCGCCGTGCAGGCCTTGATGTCCGCCATGAACTCCTGGCGGCAAGTCTTCAGCGAAGCCCAGACCTTCACGCTCTCGCGGCAGCTGTCGCGGCACTGGAACAGCAGCAGCTGCTGACCGTCCACACAGGCGTCGCGCTCCGGAGTACCCACCTCGTGCGCCTCGCGGCAGTCGGCGATCCCCTGCACGAACACGGCGCAGTTCGTGGTGACGCACTGCGAGAGCTCCGTCAGCACGTCCGACACGCACTGGTGGCGCGCGTCGCGCGCGGTGTCGGCGCAGTCGTGGTCGACCCCGCGGCACGAGTCCACCGAAGCGAGGAAGTCATCCTTGCACAGCTGCTGGCAAGTCCTCTTCTCCTGCTTCGCGTCGATCACGCACTGCCGCTTGGTCGAGTCGGCGAAGGCCGCCCCCGCTGCCAGTGTGAGACCGATCACCAATCCAGCGATCCAGATCCTGTCGAGCTTCATGCGCAGTCCCTCCTAGGTGACATTGGCTGAGCAACCGCCGTGCCACGAGCCGGTTGCGTCAGCTACGCTCGGCGGCTGCGATGATACGCCTTGGGGGGGTGGTTCTAGCACTGTTCGCGGCGCTCGCCTGCGCGCCGCGGGAATCGGTGCGGCTGGCGGTGATCGGAGACTTCGGCGGCGGCACCGCGGCCGAAGCGCAAGTCGCCGCGCTCGTCCGCGGATTCCAACCGGATCTCGTCGCGACGGTCGGTGACAACAACTATCCCGACGGCGCCGCCGAGACGATCGACCCGAACATCGGTCGCCACTACCACGACTACATCGCGCCGTACCGCGGCAGCTTCGGCGCGGGCGCGAGCGTGAACCGCTTCTTCCCTGCGCTGGGCAACCACGACTGGCGGACCGCCGGCGCCAAGCCGTACCTGGACTACTTCGAGCTGCCCGGGAACGAGCGCTACTACACCGTGCGGCGTGGGCCGGTCGCGCTGTTCGTCGTCGACAGCGACGGGCACGAGCCCGACGGAGTCACCGCGGACTCGGTCCAGGGGCGCTGGCTGCGCGCGGAGCTCGCCGCTTCGGACGCGCCGCACCGCTTCGTGCTGTTCCACCACCCGCCGTTCTCGTCCGGCCCCCACGGCTCGACCTACGAGCTGCAGTGGCCGTTCCGCGAATGGGGCGCGACGGCGGTGCTCTCTGGCCACGACCACAGCTACGAGCGCTTCGAGGCGGGCGGCATGCCGTACGTAGTGGTGGGCACGGGCGGTGCGCCTTTGTACAAACCGAAGCCGACCGTGCCCGGCAGCCTGGTCCGCATCTTCGGCTCCCACGGCGCGCTGCGGATCGACGCCGATGCGGACGGCGCGCGCGCCGCGTTCGCGAGCTCGACCGACGGCGCGCGCGACACGTTCGAGCTGCGGCCGGCGCGCGAGCTCGCGCCGCCGCGCGCGCTGGTCGGCTCGGGCGACACCTGGAAGCTCGTCGACGGCAAGACGGTCACCGGTCGCTGGCTCGAGCCCGGCTTCGACACGACCGCCTGGGCAGCTGCGCCGACACCGTTCCGGCTCGTGGACGCGGGCGCGGCCGGGCGCGCGCACACGACCTACTACCGCCGCGAGTTCGAGCTCGACGCGGCGCCGGCCGCGTTCGCGCAGCTCTCGCTCGGCCTGCCGCGCGACCAGCCCGCCGTGGCGTGGCTCAACGGCCGCGAGGTCGCCCGGGTCGAGCGCTCGAAGGCCGAGAGCACGTGGCTGGTCCCGCGAGGGCCGCGCGCGGACCGGACCGCGGCGCCGATCCTGATGCACTTCTGGCTCGCCGCCGGGCTCTTGCAGACGGGCGTGAACGTGCTCGCCATCGAGGTGCAGCGCGACCCGGGCCAGGGCGGCGATCCGAGCTTCGACGCCGAGCTGACGGCCTACCTGGCGCCCGTCCCGCAGCCTTAGTCCGGCTTCAGCCCGACACGCAGGGCGCCGAAAGACGACGGCGTGGAGAAGTCCGCCGCGGTGGTATTGCTCGACGACGGCGAGCTGGACCGCGTGCGGGTGATCCTGGAGCGGCTCGGCGCCGAATTCACGCTCTGCCGCCGGCCGGCTTCTGGTTCCGCGATTCCGGCCGCGCGCGAGCTCCTGATCACCACCGTGCGGCGCGCGCTCGAACTCGGCCCCGCTCGGCCGCGCGAAGACGTCGCAGCCCCACCGGTCTGGCTGTGCGTTCACGGCCAGGACTTCGGCGAGCTGCGCAGTCAGCTGCGCGACCTCGGCGTCCACTATCTGGCGCACAGCTCGGTCGACCAGGAGACGCTGCGGCTCCTGGTCTCGATGCTGCTGCACGATCGCGGCGAGCGACGCGCGCGCGCACGACTGCCGCTGGGCCGCGAGATCACGCTCCGGCTCGGCACCACGACCCTGGTCGGCAGGCTCGTCGAGCTGTCCGCCTCGGCAGCCCGCGTGCGGGTCGATCGAGATCGTGGAGGAGGGCGACTGGGTCTCGCTCGAGCTGCCCCGAGAGCTGCGCGGGGCGGCGCTCGACGCGCTGTCGGGTCACGTCTCGCGCGCGGACCGCGAGAGCGGAGCGGCCGGCCGCGAGAGCTGGAGCGTGGCCGTCGATCTCGATCCGCTCGCGCCCGAGGCCCACGCCGAGCTCGAGTCGATCCTGCGCGGCGATCATCCCGGGACGCTCGTGTCGGTGCTCGCGGAGCCGCCCGCGAAGCGGACGAAGGAGACCCGGGACGCGAAGGAGAAGAAGGCGAAGCCGGGGCGCGAGCGGCGCCGCTCCGAGCGCCGCGCGTACCGCCGCCGCGTCGCCGCCTTGACCGCCTTCGACACCGACGCGCCGCAGGTCGTGCTCGGCCACGACTTGTCCGCCGAGGGGATCCGCATCGCGCGACAGCCGGGGCTCGGCGTCGGCCAGCGGCTCGCGCTCGGCCTCTACGGCGCCGCCGCCGGCGGGCCGCTCGTGGTCGAGGCGACCGTCGTTTGCGACCACGGTCCGCGCGGGCTCGGGCTCGCCTTCCAGGGAGTGAAGCCGGAGCAGCGCCGCCAGCTCGAGCAGCTTCTGAGCACGCTGGCGCCGCTCGAGTCGCTGGTCGGCGACGACGAAACCGGCCGCGGTATCATCGTGTCGCGCCTGCTCGAGACGCGCCCGCTCACTCCCGAAGAGCTTCGCCAGGCCGAGCGCTCTCAGAAGTCGTAGTCGACGCAGCGCTCCGCGCGCGCGCAGACGCTCGCGCAGGGACTCGACGGGGACCTCGCCGGCGCGGCCGCCGCAATCCAGCGAGAGCGCAGCCGCGGCGCCCGCCGCCTCGCCGGTCGCGAAGCAGGGCGGGATCTCCTTGGTCGCGTTGTGGCTGCGGTGGTCGACGGAGATACACCGCCCGGTGACGAGCAGGTTCTCGACCTCGCGCGCCAGGAGGCAGCCGAAAGGGATCGCGTACACCGCGCCGTACTTGGTCCAGTGACCGGTGATCGCGATCGTGCCGGCGAGCGGCTTCTGGCGCTCCTCGTGCGACAGGACGTGGCGGCCGACCAGCCGACGGCTCTCCGTGATGCCGATCAGGCGCGCGATCTCGCACAGGTGCGCGTCGCGCAGCTCGAGGTGGCGCTCGCGGAGCGCCCGGAACTCCTCCATCACCAGCCGACGGCAGGCGACCTCGGCGAAGGAGAGGTCGCGCGGATCGGTCGGGTCGATCTTGCGCTCGAGCTTGGCGACGCTGCCCCAGGGCAGCAGCGCCTGGCCCGGGTTGGGCGTGCGGAAGAGCGGGGCGCCGGCCGCGATCGCGGCGTCGACGTCCGAGATCCCGCCGATCCGGAACCAGAGCCAGGGGTGCACGCGCTCGAGCTCGAACGCGCAGCCGGCGCTGGCCAGCACGTGCCCATCGCCCGTCGCGTCGATCACGACGTCGGCCGCGAGCGCCTGGCGGCCGGCGCGCGACTCGACCGCCACGCCGGCGATGCGGCCGTCCTCGACCAGTGCCCGCGCGCCCCAGACGTGAAAGAGGAGCTCCACACCGGCCTGTGTCACCAGGTCGTTCAGGACCTCGCGCAGCACCTCGGGGTCGTAGGCGACCGAGTAGCGCACCACGTGCTCGGCCCGCGCGCCGCCCCAGACCAGGCCCCAGCCCGCGTAACGTTTCACGAGCTCCGGATCGGGCCGGCCCCAGTGCTCCGGCGGCGGTGAGAAGGCGCCGCCGAGCGCGGTCATGCGCTCGGTGACCTCCTGGCACAGGCCGCCGATCACCTGGCGCCCGCGGCCGTCGTCTAGCGTGAGCAGGAGCGCAATCAGTCCGTTCGTCGCGAGCCCCCCGAGCGAGCTCGACGCTTCCGCCAGCACGACCCGTGCTCCGGAGCGCGCCGCCGCGACGGCGGCCGCCACGCCCGCGGTCCCGCCGCCGACCACCAGCACGTCGGCGCGCGCGAGAACGGGCAGCTCGCGCGCGCTCTCGCGGAGGACCTCCGCGCTCACGGCGCCGACGGGTCGGGCGCGCGCGGGACGAGCGCCAGGATCTGCGCCTTTGTCTGGTCCGTGAACCAGCCCACGAACGTGTCGGAGAAGCCGTACTTCTCGTAGAACGCCGCCTCGATCTTCGCGCGCAGTGTCGGGTCGCTGATGTGCTCGGCGGTCACCGCGTAGTCGTGGTCCGCGATGCGGACGCCGATCTTCGGATCGCGCACGATGTTCCCGTGCCAGTGGGTGTCGCCGGTGCGCACGTAGCCCTGGCCGTCCACGACCACCAGCCAGACCGTGGTCTCGCGCGGCGCGCCGTCGGCCTCGGTCGTCCGGATCACGACCGTCTCTTCGCCGGCGAGCGCCCCCCAGTCGATCGGCGCGGCGCTCGCGGCGAGCGCCGCGAGGAGCACACAGAGCGCCGCGAAGGTCTTCGCCATGCGCTCCATTGGATCACAAGCACCTAGCGGCTGCGACTGGCGCGCGCTAACTCGGCCGGCATGGCGTCGCCGCCGAGCAAGAAGGTCCACATCACGCCGCAGGGCGCGCGCCGGCTGCAGGACGAGCTCGAGCGGCTGTGGCGGGTCGAGCGCCCCCGAGTCACCCGCGAGGTCGCCGCGGCCGCGGCGCTCGGCGACCGCTCCGAGAACGCCGAGTACATCTACGGGAAGAAGCGGCTGCGCGAGATCGACCGGCGGATCGAGTTCCTGCGCAAGCGCTTCGACGTGCTCGTGGTCGTGAAGCCCGGCGAGGTCGCGCGCGACCGGGCCTACTTCGGCGCGGTGGTCACGCTCGAGGACGAGGCGGGCGCCGAGCTCCGCTACTGGCTGGTCGGTCCCGACGAGAGCGACGTCGAGTCCGGCGCGATCAGCGTCGAGTCGCCGCTCGGGCGCGTGCTGATGGGCAAGCGCCGCGGCGACGAGGTCGTGGTGCAGCGGCCCGCCGGGCGCGCGACGTACACGGTGCTCGCCATCCACTACGAGGACGAATGAGCCGCGCCGAGCCGTCGCGACTCGAACGCCTGCTCGCCAAGCTCGACCTGCGCTCGCTCGGCGCGGACCGCTTCGTGTCCGAGCCGGGCGCGGGGCGCTCGCGGCTCTTCGGTGGGCTCGTCGCCGCGCAGTCGCTCGTCGCCGCGGCCCGCTCGGTCGACGCAGTGGCGCCGCACTCGCTGCACGCGTACTTCCTGCGCGCCGGACGCTCCGACGCGCCGATCCGCTTCGAGGTCGAGCGCACGCGCGACGGCCGGCGCTTCGCGGCGCGGCGCGTGGTCGCGCTGCAGGACGAGCGCGCGATCTTCCAGATGGCCGCGAGCTTCACCTCGGTCGAGAGCGGCGTCGCGCACCAGGACCCCGCGCCCGCGACACCGCCGCCGGACGAGCTCGACGACTGGGAGAACGTGCGCGCGCGGCTCGCCGAGCACGCGCGTCCGCGCCGCGAGTTCGAGGCCTTCGACGTGCGCGTGCTCGAGCCGGAGCGCGACGCGCCAGGCGCGCGCTCGGCGCCGACGCGCGCGGCCTGGCTCCGCCTGCGCGGCGACCCGCCCGCCGACCCGCTGCTGCGCACGGCTCTGCTCGTCTACGCGAGCGACCGCACCTTGCTGCGCGCTGCGGCCCGCCCGCACGGCGTGCCGTGGGACGCGCGTCCGCCGGCGAGCCTGGACCACGCGCTCTGGTTCCACCGCGCGCCCGTGCTCACCGACTGGATCCTGTACGACTGTCACAGTCCCGCCGCGAGCGCCGGACGCGGCCTCGTGTTCGGCGGCATGTACGAAGCGGGACAGCGCGTGGCGACCGTGGCGCAGGAGGCGCTGATCGAGAGCTAGGCTGGGCTATGCTGTCCGCGGTCGCGCAAGGCGAGACGCCGCTGCGCCGATCGAGTTCGAGACTGCCGGGAGGACGAGAGATGGCGAAGCGAACGACGGCCATGGCGCTCGGCGTCGCCGCGCTTTGCAGCGTGTTCAGCGCGCTCCCAGCCGGCGCCGGCACCACCCAGTACAACCCGCGCCGGGCCGGCCACCCGCTCCGGATCATCGCCTATGCGGTCCACCCGATCGGCGTCGCGCTGGACTACATGATCTTCCGGCCCGCCTGGTGGGTCGGCACCCACGAGCCGCTTCGCACGATTTTCGGCGTCCAGGTCGTCGTGGACGACTCCGCCGAGGTCGCTCGCGCCGTGCAGGAGGACTTCGACCGGTCCGCGCCCCTGCCGCCGCCCGAGCCCAGCACCCCGGACGACTCCCCGCGCGAAGTCCCCGATCCGCA
Source organism: uncultured delta proteobacterium (assembly GCA_963707945.1). GTDB lineage: Bacteria > Myxococcota_A > UBA9160 > SZUA-336 > SZUA-336 > VGRW01. The sequence continues at coordinate 622,157 of CAVPRM010000002.1, read as the reverse complement.
GGATTAGTCCGCGCGGATCTTCCCGGGGGCGCTCCTCACGCCTGCGCGGTATGCTTCTTGCTAGTCGAAGCGCGCTCCGCGGGGAGCGTGGGGGCCCCGAGGGAGAGCGATTGGTGCGACGCAGGCCGGCGACGAGGAAGCGAGGACACGCGCCCGTATTGGCGTGGGCGCTCGCCGTCGGCGCGCTCGGCTGCAGCTCGCCGCTCGAGGTGCTCGACAGCAACGGGAACGCGCACGGCCCGGTGAAGATTCCGCCGATCGCCCTCGAGAAGGTGGTGTTCGAGGGCTACCACGGGGATCTCCAGGATCTCTCCGTCACCGCGGCCTCGGCCGTCGTCGACACCGCGACCCAGATCGCGCACCTCTCCGACGTCGCGATCGGCTTCGCGGGCGAAGACAAGGAGCGGGTCCAGATCCAAGCGCCCACAGGCGAGTTCCACCTCGACGGCGACGACTTCACCCTGTCGGGCGGGGTGAAGGGCTCGACGGGCGAGGGCGAGAGCTTCACCACCGACGAGGTTCGCTACCTCGCCAAGCGGCGCGTCCTGCACAGCGACGACCCGGTGGAGATTGCGCGCTCGAACGTGCAGCTCTCCGCCGCCGGCATGGAGCTCGAGCTCGCCCATCAGAAGCTGCGCCTGCTCGGCAGCGTGCGCGCGCGGGTGAAGCCGGAGTGATTCGCGCGAGCGCCGCGTTCGCCCTCGCCCTCGCGCTCGGCGCCGCGCCCGCCCGCGCCGACGACGCCAAGCCACCGCCCGCGCCGGCCTCGAGCATCGAGCGGCTCGGGCTCAAGTTCACCCGCGACGCGGAGCTCATCATCACCTCCGACGAGGCCGAAGGCGTGAAGGCGCCGGGCGGCCGCGAGAGCGTCGTCTTCAGCAAGCACGTGAAGGCGCACCAGGGCGACATGCGGCTCGAGTGCGACTGGCTGGAGGCCATCTATCCGCAGGCCGCCGCCGGCCGGCCCGACAAGATCTCCGCCAAGGGCTCGGTCGTGATCGTGCAGGGAACCAACGAGGCGCGCTGCAGCGAGGCGCACATCGACAACGTCGCCTGCACAGCCGAATGCAGGAGCGAGGGCGCGAAGGCGACCCTCCAGCGCGGAACCGACGACGTCGAGGCCGACACGATCTACTTCGACCTCTGCAAGGGCACCGTGAAGGCGGTCGGCAGCGTGCAGATCCGCGTGCGCGAGAAGCCGGGCGAGTCGGTGCCGGTCGGCCCCGCCGCGGCACCGCCGCAACCGGGTGGGCCGCAACCGGGCCCCGCCAAGGCGGACGGCGGATGATCACGCCGACCCTGCACGCGCGCGACCTGTGCAAGCGCTTTGGCGCCAAAGAGGCGGTCCGCGACGTCCGGCTGGCCGTCGGCCCCGGCGAGGTCGTAGGACTCCTCGGTCCGAACGGGGCGGGCAAGACCACCACGTTCAACATGATCGTCGGCCGGGTGCGGCCCACGGCCGGTCGGGTGTTTCTCGGCGAAGAGGAGATCACCGATCTGCCGATGTACCAGAGGGCGCGGAAAGGGATCACCTACCTGCCGCAGGAGCCCTCGATCTTCCGCAAGCTGACCGTGGAGGAGAACATCCTGGCGATCCTGGAGACGCTGCCGCTGCGCCGGAGCGAGCGCAAAGCCCGCGTGAAGACGCTGCTGGGCGAGCTCGACCTGGTCGCCAAGCGGAAGCAGAAGGGCGCCACCCTCTCGGGCGGCGAGCGGCGGCGGGTCGAGATCACCCGCGCGCTCGTGCTCGACCCGCGCTTCATGCTGCTGGACGAGCCGTTCTCCGGCATCGACCCGATCGCGGTGATCGACATCCAGAAGATCATCTCGCAGCTGCGCGAGCGCGGGATCGGGATCGTGATCACCGATCACAACGTGCGCGAGACGCTCAACATCTGCGACCGCGCCTACATCATCAAGGACGGCCGCATCATCCGCGAAGGCCCGCCGGCCGAGATCACCGAGGATCCGACCGTGCGCGAGATCTACCTCGGGCAGAACTTCAGGTTGTAGCGATGGCTCTAGAGCTCAAGCAGACCGTCAAGCTCACCCAGTCGCTGGTGATGACGCCCCAGCTGCAGCAGGCGATCAAGCTGCTGCAGCTGTCGCGGCTCGAGCTGCAGAACACGATCCAGCAGGAGCTGGTCGAGAATCCCGTGCTCGAGGAGGCGCTCGAGGAAGACGCCGCGCCGCAGGAGCTCGTCGCCGACGAGCACGAGGACGGCACCGCCTCGACCGCCACCGACGTACAGGCGCCGGCGACCCCCGAGGTCGAGACCACGACTCCCACCACCGACGACATGGTCGGCGACCTCGACTGGGAGTCGTACATGGAGTCGAAGCCGCAGACGAGCCTGTCGCGCGGAGACGACGACCGCCCGGCGCTCGACGCGAACCTGACTCCGGCGACCTCGCTCAACGACCACCTGATCTGGCAGCTCGGCTTCCTCGAGATGGAGGAGATCGAGCGCGAGATCGCGCTGCGCATCGTCTGGAACCTGAACGACGACGGCTACCTCAAGGAGGATCTCGACGCGATCGCGGCCGAGACCAAGACCGACCTCGCGACCGTCGAGAATGTGCTTGTCGCGCGTCCAGGAGCTCGACCCCGTCGGCGTGGCCGCGCGCAGCCTGTGCGAGTGCCTGCAGATCCAGATGCGGGTCGCCGGCATCACCGACGGCCTCGCCGTCCGCATGGTCGCCAAGCACCTCGACGGCCTGCAGAACCACGACTTCCGCGGCATCGCGCGCGCCGAGAACGTGGAGCTGTCCGAGGTCGCCGCCGCCGCCAAGCTGATCGGCAGCTTCGAGCCGCGCCCGGGCCGCCAGTACGCGGGCGACGAGCCCGTCTACATCACCCCCGACATCTTCGTGCACAAGCTCGGCGACGAGTACCACGTGGTGTTGAACGAGGACGGCATGCCCAAGCTGCGCGTCTCGGCGGCCTACCGCGACGTGCTCGCGAACAAGGACGGCAACGGCAAGCAGACCCGCGAGTACGTGCGCGAGAAGCTCCGCTCCGCGATCTGGCTGATCAAGTCGATCCACCAGCGCCAGCGCACGATCGTGCGCGTGATGGAGTCGATCATCCGCTTCCAGCGCGGCTTCTTCGACAAGGGGCCGGAGCACCTGCGGCCGCTCAACCTGCGCGACGTGGCCGACGACATCGGCATGCACGAGTCGACCGTCTCGCGGGTCACGACCAACAAGTACGCCCAGACGCCGCACGGCGTCTTCGAGCTGAAGTTCTTCTTCAACTCGAGCATCCGCACTTCGGACGGCGACGGGATCGCCTCCGAGTCGGTCAAAGAGAAGATCCTGCAGATCATCAAGGCCGAGGATCCGACGAACCCGCTCTCGGACCAGAAGATCGCGGAGATGCTCTCGAAGGAGAGCAGCATCCAGATCGCGCGCCGGACCGTCACCAAGTACCGCGAGGCCCTGCGCATACTCTCTTCGACGAGGCGCAAGCAGATCGGCTAGAGTCGCGGCCGCGCCGGCGGGATGGGAAGCCCATGAAGCTCACCGACATACTCGTGCGAGACGCCTGCCGAGTGGACCTGCACGGAGCGACCAAGGTCGAGATCCTGCGCGAGCTGGCCGACGCGCTGGCCAAGCAGGTCCCGGGGCTCGACCCCGCCAAGCTCCACGCGATGCTGCTCGAGCGCGAGAAGCTCGGCACCACCGCGATGGGCGACGGGATCGCGATCCCGCACGCTCGGATCGAGTCGCTCGACCGGCTCCTGGCGGTGTTCGGGCTGTCGCGCGCCGGGGTGGACTTCGACTCGCTCGACGGCCGCGAGACCAACCTCTTCTTCCTGCTGGTCGCGCCCGGGAAGGAGGGCAGCGCGCATCTCCTCCTGCTCGCGCGCCTGTCGCGCCTGCTCGGCTCGGAAGCCTTCCGAGCCCGGCTGCGCGAGGTGAAGTCCACGGACGAGCTCTTCCGCGCCCTCGAGGAGGAGGAGACGAGGACGTAGCATGGGCGAGACGTCTGTCGCGCCGTCACGCATCCACGGCAGCCTCGTGGAGGTGGCGGGGGTGGGCGTGCTCTTGCTGGGCCGCAGCGGCATCGGCAAGAGCGAGTGCGCGCTCGAGCTGGTCATGCGCGGCCACCGCCTGATCGCCGACGACGTGGTGCTGGTCGGCGTCGACGACGACGGCGCGCCGGTCGGCTGGAGCCCCGAGCTGGTCCGCCACTACCTGGAGCTGCGCGGGATCGGGATCGTGCACGTGCCCAGCCTGTTCGGCGAGCGCTCGGTCGCGGAGCGGGTGCGGGTCGAGCTGGTGGTGCAGCTCGAGGCCTGGGGCGCGGGCGAGGTCGAGCGGGTCGGGCTCGAGCAGCACACCGAGAGCTTCGCGGGCTTCGAGATCGCGGCGCTCCACCTGCCGGTCGCGCCGGGCCGCAACATCGCCTCGCTGGTCGAGGTCGCGGCCCGCGTCCACCTGCTGCGCAAGCAGGGCAAGAGCGGGGTGGCCGAGCTCGACGAGCGCTTGTCCGAGGCGCTACGCGGGGCGGCGCTGCGCGGAGGCCGGCGATGAGCCGCGGTCCCTCGCTCGTGATCGTCTCCGGCCTCTCGGGGGCCGGGCGCACCACCGCGATGAAGGCGCTCGAGGACCTGGACTTCTACTGCGTCGACAACCTGCCGGTGGTGCTGCTCGAGCCGTTCGTCGAGCTCTTCAAGGCGGGCAGCGATCGGCTCGCGGTCGCGGTCGACGTGCGCGAGCGCAGCTTCCTGTCGGCGTTTCCCGAGGTGCACGACCGGCTCCGGAAGGGCGGGCTGCCGACGGAGCTCCTGTACCTGGAGGCGAGCGACGAGGTGCTCGCGCAGCGCTTCGGCGAGACCCGCCGTGCACACCCCACGCGCGGCAGCGGGTCACTGGTCGAGGACATCGGGCGCGAGCGCGAGCTCCTGTTCCCGATGGCGCGGCGCGCCGACCTCGTGATCGACACCAGCCACACGAGCGTGCACGAGCTCAAGCGCCAGATCACCCGCCACTTCACCGGCGCCGCGCGCACCGCGCCGATGGAGATCGAGCTCACCTCGTTTGGCTACCGGCACGGCGCGCCCGAGGCCGCCGACCTCGTGATCGACGTGCGCTTCCTGCCCAACCCGCACTTCGAGCCGGCCCTGCGCGAGCGCACCGGGCTCGACCTGGAGGTCGCCGCGTTCGTGCTCGACCCGCCGCGGACGCGGGAGTTCATGAACAAATTGTGCGATTTCATCGATTTCCTCATCCCGCGCTACGAAGAAGAGGGCAAGGCGCACCTGACCGTGGCGCTCGGCTGCACCGGCGGCCAGCACCGCTCGGTCGCGGTGGTGCAAGCGCTGGAAAGACATCTCTCGGAACGCAAGATTGACGTGCGCGTGACTCACCGGGACGTCGCGCGAGCCCGAAGGAGCGACGCGTGATCGGAGTATTGGTTCTCTCTCACTACCGGCTGGCCGACGAGTTCGTGGGTGCGCTGCGCCACATCGTGGGCGAGCTGCCGCACGTGCGCGCGATCGGGCTCGATCCGGCCAGTGCCTCGCCGGAGGACATGCGCATGCAGATCGACAAGGCGCTGCGCGAGGTCGACATGGGGGAGGGCGTGCTCGTCCTGGTCGACATGTTCGGCGGCACGCCCTCGAACCTCTCGCTCGCGTTCCTCGAGGAGGGGCGGGTCGAGGTGGTGACCGGCGTCAACCTGCCCATGCTGGTGAAGGTCGCGCGCCACAAACCCGGGATCGACATCCACGAGCTCGCAGAGACCGCGCGGGACTACGGCCGGCGCAACATCTCCGTCGCCAGCGATCTGCTGGCCGAGCGGGAGAAGCGGGACGCATGAGCCGCGCCGAGCGCGACTGCACGATCTCGAACCAGCTCGGCCTGCATCTGCGCGCCGCGGCGGCGTTCGTGAAGGTCGCGGAGCGCTTCAAGAGCGACATCTCGCTCGAGCGCGACGGCACGCGCGCCAACGGCAAGAGCATCATCGCCCTGGTCACGCTCGCAGCGCCGCTCGGTACGAGCCTGCGCGTTGTCGCCGACGGTCCCGACGCCGACGAGGCCGTCGCGGCGCTGAGCCAGCTCGTCGCCAACCGCTTCGGAGAGGGTGCATGAGCGCGCAGCGCGGCGAGCGGCGCGGAGTTCCGGTCTCGCCCGGAATAGCGATCGGTCCGGCGTACGTCCTACGTCGAGAGCGCATCGTGATTCCCGAGCACCGCATCCGCGACGAGCAGGCCGACGGCGAGATTGCGCGCCTGCGCGCCGCTTTCGGCGAGACGCGCGGCAAGCTCGAGGAGATCCGCCGCAGCATGCAGGGCACGGGCCTGGTCGGCACGATCTTCGATGCCCAGTTTCTGTTCCTCGAGGACCCGACCCTCCTCGCAGCACGCCGAGGCGAACATCCGCGAGCACGGTTTGAACGCGGAGTGGGCGCTGCAGCGCGAGCTGCGCCGGCTCGAGGAGCTGTTCGAGTCGATGCCCGATCCGTACCTGCGCGAGCGCGCGAGCGACATCGGCTTCATCGTGCGGCGCGTGCTGCAAGCGCTGATGGGCCGCGAGCCCGAAGGTCTGCGCAACGCGCCGCCGGGCGTGATCGTGGTGGCCGAGGACCTCTCGCCCGGCGAGGTGGCGCAGGTCACACGCGACACGCGTGGCGGCGTTCGTCACCGAGACGGGCTCGCGCACCTCGCACGTCACGATCATGGCGCGCAGCCTCGAGATCCCCGCCGTCGTCCTGACCGGCAGCGAGCTCGCGCGCGAGCTCGCCGACGGCGTCACCATGATCGTCGACGGGCGCACCGGGCGCGTGATCGTCGACCCCGACCCGAGCACGATCGCCGAGTACCAGAAGCAGCTCGCCGATCTCAAGGCCCTCTCGAAGGAGCTGCTCCGCTACGTCGACCTGCCGGCCGAGACGAAGGACGGCGTGGCGATGCGCCTGCTCGCGAACGTCGACCAGCTCGAGGAGGCGCGCGACGCGCTCCGCTACGGCGCCGAGGGCATCGGCCTGTACCGCACCGAGTTCCTGTTCCTGAACCGCCGCGACCTGCCCGGCGAGGACGAGCAGCGCGAGGCCTACGCGCGGATCCTCGCGGCGGTCGCGCCGTACTCGGCGACGATCCGCACGCTCGACATCGGCGGCGAGAAGGTGCCGACCGGGCTCGAGCTCTCGGACGAGGCGAACCCGGCGCTCGGCCTGCGCGGCGTGCGCATGTCGCACCACCGGCCCGACGTGTTCCGCGTCCAGCTGCGCGCGCTGCTCCGCGCCAGCGCGGTCGGCAAGCTCAAGATCCTGATCCCGATGGTCTCGAGCCTGGCCGAGGTCGAGTACGCGCGCGCCGCGCTCGAGGACGCCAAGCGCGAGCTCGCCCGCGAGCGGCTCGCCTTCGACCGCGACGTGCCGCTGGGCGTGATGATCGAGACGCCGGCGGCGGCGATGATCGCCGACCTGATCGCGCCGCTCGCCGACTTCCTGTCGATCGGGACCAACGACCTGGTGCAGTACACGCTCGCGGTCGACCGCTCCAACGAGCAGGTCGCCTACCTGTACGAGCCGCTGCACCCCGCGCACCTGCGCATGATCCAGCGGATCGGCCAGGCCGCCCGGCGCCAGGGCATCGTCTGCGGGATGTGCGGCGAGATGGCCGGCGACCCGCTGCACAGCTGGATCCTGGTCGCGCTGGGCATCGGCGAGCTCTCCATGGCGCCGTTCGCCATCCCGCTCCTCAAGCGCATCCTGCGCGACTCGACCGCGGCCGAGGCCCGGGAGCTCCTGACCCAGGTGCTCAAGCTCGGCAGCCCCCAGGAGATCCGCCAGGCCGTCGAGAGTCGCATGCGCGCGCGCTTCCCCGTCGAGTTTGAGCGGATCGCCCTTCAGGGTTAGGATTCGCGCCCAACGGAGGGATAGGACACATGGCTCGCCGCAGGCTGTTCACGTCGGAATCGGTCTCGATGGGTCACCCGGACAAGGTGGCCGATCAGGTTTCCGACGCCGTGCTCGACGCGTATCTCGCCCAGGACCCGCAGAGCCGGGTCGCGTGCGAAACGCTGACCAAGACCGGCTTCATTTGCGTCGCGGGCGAGATCACCAGCCAGGCGACCGTGAAGATCCCGGACGTGATCCGGCAGGCGGTCCTCGACATCGGCTACGACGACGCGCGGGTCGGCCTCGACGGCGCGAGCTGCGGCATCCTGGTCGCGATCGAGGAGCAGTCGCCCGACATCTCGCAGGGCGTCACCGAAGGCGAAGGGCTCTACAAGGAGCAGGGCGCCGGCGACCAGGGAATGATGTTCGGCTACGCCTGCACCGAGACCGAGGAGCTGATGCCGCTCCCGATCATGCTGGCCCACAAGCTGGTCGCGCGGCAGGCCGAGTGCCGCATGTCGGGCGAGCTCGAGTTCCTCCGCCCCGACGCGAAGTCGCAAGTCACCGTCGAGTACGGCGCGGAGGGGCCGCTGCGGCTCGACGCGATCGTGCTCTCGACCCAGCACGACCCCGACATCGCCTACGAGGCCCTGAAGTCGAAGGTGGTCGACGCGATCGTGCGGCCCGTGCTGCCCAGGCACCTGATCGACGCCGACACCCGCATCTTCGTGAATCCCGACCGGCCGCTTCGTGGTCGGCGGTCCCCAGGGCGACGCCGGCGTCACCGGCCGCAAGATCATCGTCGACACCTACGGCGGCATGGGCCGCCACGGCGGCGGCGCGTTCTCGGGCAAGGACCCCTCCAAGGTCGACCGCTCCGCGGCCTACGCCTGCCGCTGGGTGGCCAAGAACCTGGTCGCCGCGGGCGCGGCCGACCGCCTCGAGGTGCAGGTCAGCTACGCGATCGGCGTGGCCGAGCCCGTCTCGGTGCTGGTCGACACGTTCGGCACCGGCCACGTCGAGGACGAGCGCATCGAGCGCGCGATCCGCAAGCGCTTCGACCTGACCCCGCGCGGGATCATCGACGCGCTCGACCTCCTGCGCCCGATCTACCGCCAGACGGCCTTCCACGGCCACTTCGGCCGCACCGGCGACGCGTTCACCTGGGAGAAGACGAGCCTGGCCGACGACTTGCGCCGGGATCTCGGGCTCTAGGTTCGAGGCGGCGAGGAAATGACGATGCACGACTTCAAGGTGAAGGATCTCTCGCTGGCCGAGTGGGGCCGCAAGGAGATCCGCCTGGCCGAGCACGAGATGCCCGGCCTGATGACGCTGCGCAAGCGCTACGGCTCGGCCCAGCCGCTCCGGGGCGCGCGGATCATGGGCAGCCTGCACATGACGGTGCAGACGGCGGTCCTGATCGAGACCCTGACGGCGCTCGGCGCCGACGTGCGCTGGTGCAGCTGCAACATCTTCTCGACCCAGGACCACGCGGCGGCCGCCGTCGCGCTCGGGCCCAACGGCACGCCGGACTCGCCGCGCGGCATCGCCGTGTTCGCCTGGAAGGGCGAGACGCTCGACGAGTACTGGTGGTGCACGCGCGAGGCGCTGCGCTGGCCGGACGGCAGCGGCCCGAACCTGATCGTCGACGACGGCGGCGACGCGACCTTGCTCATCCACAAGGGCGTCGAGTACGAGAAGGCCGGCGAAGTCCCGGCGTACAAGCGCGGTCAGGACTCCGAGGAGTGGGGCGTCGTGCTCGAGCTCCTGCGCAAGGAACTCCGCGCGAGCAAGAACACGTACACGCGCATGGCGAAGGAGCTGAAGGGCGTCTCGGAAGAGACGACCACGGGCGTGCACCGGCTCTACCAGATGGAGCGCGCGGGCACGCTCCTGTTCCCGGCCATCAACGTGAACGACTCCGTCACCAAGTCGAAGTTCGACAACATCTACGGCTGCCGGCACTCGCTGCCCGACGGGCTGGCCCGCGCTACCGACGTCATGCTCGGCGGCAAGGTCGCCGTGGTGATGGGCTTCGGCGAGGTGGGGAAGGGCTGCGCGGCGGCGCTGCGGGGCCAGGGCTGCCGCGTGATCGTCACGGAGATCGACCCGATCTGCGCGCTGCAGGCCGCGATGGAGGGCTATCAGGTCGCGACGATCGACGACGTCGTCGAGACCGCCGACATCTTCATCAGCGCGACCGGCAACCTGAACCTGATCACCACCGACCACATGGCGCGGATGAAGGACAAGGCGATCGTCGGCAACATCGGCCACTTCGACAACGAGATCGACATGGCCGGCCTGAAGCAGGCCGAGGGCGTTCGCAAGGTCAACATCAAGCCGCAGTACGACGAGTTCATCTTCCCCGACGGCCACAGCGTGCTGATCCTCGCCGAGGGGCGGCTCCTCAACCTGGGCTGCGCCACCGGCCACCCGAGCTTCGTCATGTCGGCCTCGTTCACCAACCAGGTCCTCGCCCAGCTCGAGCTCTGGAACAACGCGGGCAAGTACGAGCGGAAGGTCTACGTCCTCCCGAAGGCCCTCGACGAAGAGGTCGCGCGCCTCCACCTGGACCACCTGGGCGTGAAGCTCACAAAGCTGACCCCCGAACAGGCCGCCTACATCGGCGTGCCTGTCGACGGCCCCTACAAGCCCGACCACTACCGGTACTAGCGGGGCCCGGCGCGCGGTCGGCCGCGCGCCACCCGCCCTTCGCTCGGCTGCGCCTCGCTGCGCGCTCCGCTTGCTGCGCTCAATCTCGATCGCCGCTAGCGGGGCCCGGCGCCGCGCCGGGATTTCGTTGACGCGACGGGGCGGTTTTGCGATACCTGCCGCGGACTTCTGCGCGGAGAGGGGCGTGCGCGCACCGATCTTGGGTCTCGCTGTCTTGCTCGCTTTGGCGAGTCGCCCCGCGGCGGCCGATGACGCGCTGCGCGTGCGGGTCGCTGCCGGGGTCCCGGCGGTGCAGATCTCGGGCAGCTCCCTGCGGGTCGATGGCCGCGCCTGGCGCTCGGACGAGCTCCGGGTGAGCGCCGCCGGCGGTCGGCTTCGGATCAACGGCAAGCCCGCGGACCAGACCCTGGTGATCGACGCGCGCGGCCCGATTCGCGTGGACGGCCGGGCCATGCCGGGGGCGCTTCGGCTCTCGCTGCGCGGCGAGCGGTCGCTCGATGCGGTCGTGCTGGTCCCCCTCGAGCCCTACGTCGCGAGCGCGGTGGCGAGCGAGACCCCCGGGGGCTGGCCGGCCGAGGCGCTGAAGGCCCAGGCGGTGGTCGCGCGCAGCTACGCGCTGCACGAGCGCGCGAAGCGCGCCGGCGAGCCGTTCGACCTGGAGTCCTCCGTGATCTCCCAGCGCTTCGGCTCCACGCCGGTGCCCGACACCGCGCTGGCGGCGGCGCGCGCCACCGCCGGCGAGTACCTGTCGTTCTCGGGCGAGCCCATCCTCGCGGCGTTCCACTCGTCCTCGGGCGGCTCGACGGCCTCGGCGGCCGAGGTGTGGGGCGAGGCGATTCCGTATCTGCTCAGCGTCTCGTCGCCCGACGAGGATGCCCCGGACTACTTCTGGAGCTACGAGATCGCCCTATCCGACCTGGCCGCTGCGCTGCGCGAGGCGGGCTACGGCGAGCGCGAGCTCGAGCCGGTGCGGGTGACCGAGCGCAGCCAGAGCGGCCGGGTCGAGCGGATCCAGCTCGGGACCGCGCTGCTCTCCGGGCGCGACCTCCGCGAGGTCCTGGGCGGCCGCGCGCTGCGCAGCTCGAGGTTCGAGGTCCGGGTCGAGGACGGCCGCGCGCGCTTCATGGGCAGCGGTTCCGGTCACGGCGTCGGCCTGTGCCAGTGGGGAGCCAACGAGCTCGCCAAGCGCGGCGCGAGCTACCGGCGAATCCTGGCACACTACTACCCCGGCACGGACCTGCGTCGCCTGCGCGCGTCGGACGGCCGCAACGACTGGAGCGCGCGCCGGTGAACACGCAAGCCGAGACCGAGGCCCCTTCGTCACCGGCGCCCGCGCCGTCCAACGGGCCGGGCGGGATCTTCGGCAGCCCGCTCTTCCTGATGCTGCCGATGGTGCTGCTCCTGTGGGCGTTCATGATCCGCCCCCAGCAGCGGCGCGACAAAGAGCTGAAGGAAATGCTCGCGAAAGTGGAGAAGGGCGACTCGATCGTCACGACGGGCGGCCTGCACGGCCGGGTCACGGGCGTGACGGACGACGTGCTGACCGTGGAGATCGCTCCCAACGTGCGCGTGAAGCTCGCCCGCAGCGCGATCGCCTCGCGCAGCTCGAGCAAGGCGGAAGGGGAGAAGTCGTGACGTTGCGATCGCGCTGGATCCTGATCGGGGTGGTCACTCTTTCGATGGCCTACCTCGCGCTGCCGAGCTTCTTTCCAGCGAGCGAGCGCGGCAAGCACTGGTGGCTGCGCGCCGAGGGCATGACGCTCGGGCTCGACCTGCAGGGCGGCGTGCACTGGCTGCTGCGGGTGGACACGGACGCCGCGATCCAGCGCGAGCTCGAGAAGCTGCAGACGACCATCGCCGACGCCGCGACCGAGGCCAAGCTCTCGCCGCCGAGCTTCGAGATCAAGGGCGCGACCCTGGTCGTGAAGGGCGGCGACATCGGCGCGCTGCGCAAGCTCGTCGACGACAACGTGCAGATCGCGAACGTCGAGGAGAGCGACGGCGAGCTCGTGCTGACGCTCCAGGAGCGCTGGGTGAAGGACGCGGTCGACCGCGGCGCCGCGACCGCGCTCGAGGTGCTGCGCAAGCGCATCGACGAGAAGGGCGTGCGCGAGCCCGTGATCGCGCCGCAGGGACACGGCCGCATCCTCGTGCAGATGCCGGGCGTGCAGGACCCGGCGGAGGCGCGCGCGCTGATCGAGAAGACCACCTTCCTCGAGTTCAAGCAGGTGCTCGACGCGGCGCCCAGCAAGGAGCTGCTCGAGGCGAAGCTCGGCAAGGTCATCCCCGAGGACCAGGAGATCGTGCTCAACACCAGCCGCAGCGGCGAGGAGAGCGAGGCGCTGCTCGTGCCCAGGAAGGCGGTCCTGAAGGGCGACATGCTCGAGGACGCGCGCATGGAGTTCGACCGGCGCAACCGGCCGCTCATCACGTTCCAGTGGAACGCCGAAGGCGCGAAGGTCTTCCGCGAGTTCACCGGCGCGAACATCGGCCACCGGCTGGCGGCGATCATCGACGGCAAGGTCATCACCGCGCCGGTGATCCAGAGCAAGATCGGCCGGAACGGCGAGATCACCGGCGACTTCACCCGCGAGGAGGCGAACAACACCGCGATCCAGCTCCGCTCGGGCGCACTGCCGATCCCGCTGGTGCTCGAGGAGGAGCGCTCGATCGGGCCGTCGCTGGGCGCCGACTCGATCCGCGACGGAATTCACGCGTCGCTGCTCGGCGCCGGCCTCGTGTTCCTGTTCATGGCCATCTACTACAAGCTGACCGGCGTGTTCACCGACCTGGCGCTGATCGTGAACGTGATCATCCTGCTCGGGCTGATGAGCGCCTTCAAGGCGACGATGACCTTGCCCGGCATCGCGGGCGTGGTGCTCACGGTCGGCATGGCGGTCGACTCCAACGTCATCATCTGCGAGCGCATCCGCGAGGAGCTTCGGCTGGGCAAGACGCCGAAGGCGGCGATCCAGGTCGGCTACTCGCGCTCGTTCTGGACGATCTTCGACTCGCACGTCACGGCGCTGCTCTCCTCGATCATCCTCGTGCTGATCGGGCGCGGGCCCGTGCAGGGCTTCGGCGTGACGCTCACGATCGGCCTGGTCGCCAGCATGTTCACCTCGCTCGTCGTGACGCGCGCTCTGACCGACGCTGTACTACGGCCCGAATCCCGAGAGGCTGCGGATCTGATGGAGCTCTTCAGGACCAAGACCCACATCGATTTCGTGAAGACCATGCCCTTGATGGTCGTGTTCTCGCTGTCGGTGATCATCGGCTCGCTCGTCTGCATCGCGGTGAAGGGCTTCAACTTCTCGATCGACTTCGCGGGCGGCACGGTGATCGAGGCGCAGGTGCCGGCGGCCGGCGGCGACGTCGACGAGCAGCGCCTGCGCGAGGTCATGGCGAAGCTCGGCCAGCCCGACGCCACGATCGTGCGCCTGGGCAAGCCCGAAGACCGCGAGTTCCGGATCAGCCTGCGCGGCTCGCAGGAGACCGACCGCGACCTCTCGGTGCGGATCCTGAAGGGCCTGAACGAGTCGCTCGGCACCGAGGTCGTCGCCAAGAGCGTCGAGTCGGTCGGCCCGCGCGTCGGCGGCGAGCTGCGCCAGGCGGGCGTCACCGCGATCGTGCTGTCCTGGATCGGAATCCTGCTCTACGTGTGGTTCCGCTTCGAGTGGCAGTACGCGCCCGGAGCCGTGCTGGCGCTGATCCACGACGTGCTCTTCACGGCGGGGCTCTTCTCGCTGTTCGGCTGGGAGTTCGACATGAACGTCCTGGCCGCGCTCCTGGTGATCATCGGCTACTCGATGAACGACACCATCGTGATCTTCGACCGGATCCGCGAGACGATCGCGAACCGCGGCACGGCCGAGCTCGAGAGCGTGGTGAACGAGGCGCTGAACTCCACCCTGTCGCGCACGATCCTCACGTCGGGCCTGACGCAGCTCGTGGTCGTCGCGATCCTGCTCGTCGGCGGGCCGGTGCTGCGCGGCTTCGCGCTCGCGCTCTTCATCGGGATCCTGGTCGGCACCTACTCGTCGATCTACATCGCGAGCGCAGTGCTGATCTGGCTGGCCCGCCGCTACGGCCACCCCGTGCCCGCCAAGCCCGAGGGCCGGGAGCGCTCGAAGCGCGCCACGGCCAGGGCCTGAGCGAACAGGACAGCCGAGCGAGCCCACCGCGGACATCGGCCCGCGGTCCGCTGTCGGCGAGCTCGGCCGCAAAGCGGCGGAGGCGCGCGCGGCGAGCCCAGGCGAGCGTAGGGATCCCGGCCGCGCCGGCCGTAGTCACGCCGACTTGGAGGCCGAGACGGCGAGCGGCGGCGGCGCCGGCTCGAACTTCTTCTCGACCGGGCGGGCCTGCTGCTTCTCGATCGCAGCCGCGTCCTTCATGGTGATCGCGCCGTTGATCACCGCGCCCTCGGCGACGGTGAGGCGCGGGGCGATCAAGTCGCCCTGGATGCGGCCGGTCTCGCGGACCTCGATGCGCTCGCTCGCGATCACGTTGCCCGCGATCTTGCCCACCACGGTGACCTGCTTGGCGGAGACTTCGCCCTGGATGTCTCCGTTCGGCCCGATCGTCAGGTGGAAATTCCGCAGCGAGACGCGCCCCTCGACGCGCCCCTCGAGGATCGTGTCCTCGTCTCCGATCACATCGCCCTTGATCGTGATCGACTTCCCAATGTTCGCCATCTCATAACCCCCCGGGTGGCGGCGTTCGGTCGGCGTCGCGCTGGTCGTGATCGGTTGCGGATTGATCACCCGACTCGGCTCGACGCTGCGCTCCAACCCCTCACCCTCACCTTTGTTCTTCCACAACGCCATGACTACCCCGAACCTGTAAGCGCCGTGTGCGCACTTACGTTGCGGCGCGAATCGCGCCTCGTTCCGTGAGACGGCTCACACCGACCCCGTTCTTTCGCGAACTATTTCCGTCGACGGAGAGCGCAGGGTACTCCCGACGGACGCGCGCTGACAACTCGGCCAGCTCAGTACTGGTCCATGCCGCGGTCGCGCTCGTTCACGACGGAGATTCCCTTCGATTCGAGCAAGGTGCCCTGGGCGCGCTCGAGCGCGGCGATCGAGGTGCGGTACGACTGCAGCGCGCTGATCTCGCTCGCCTCGGCCTGCAGGAGGTCGTCCTGGAACTCCAGGACGTTGTGCGGGGTGGAATCCCCCAACCGCAGCCGCTCTTCCTCGGCGCGGAGCGTCTCCTCGGACGCGATCCGGGCGCGCTGCGCGGCCTTCACCCGGTCGATCGAGCTCTGCAGATCGCGGACGGCGCTTCGCACGTTGACGATCACGTCCTGCTCGGTGCGGCGCTGCTGCGTGCGCGCGCGGCGCAGGTCGATCCGGCGCTGGGTGTAGCGCGCGTCCGCGGTCTCGTTCCCGATGGGATAGGAGAAGGTGATGGCCAGCGTGTAGCTGTGGAAGCCGTTGCCATCGAAGAACCCGTCCGTCGAGGCGCCCGCTGAGGAGCCGAAGCCGAAGTCGGAGCTCCTCACGAACGGAACCGCCGCGTTGTTCAGGAAATCTCCCTCAGCGGGTGGCCGGAAGTTGGGATCAGTAGGGTCGGTCGGGAGTGGAACTCCATTCGGACCGACCGGCACCGAAGTTGGCCCCGCCGTGGCAAAGCTGCTCGGGGCAAGAATCCCGGCGGGCCTCTTCTGCGTTCCTGACAGCCCGCTGTTCGTGTACGTGCCCTGGACGTCGAGCTGCGGCAGCTTTGCGTTCCAGGCGTACTTCTCCTGGAGCTCGGCGTCCTCGACGACCAACTGCGACTCGAGCAGCTCGGTGCGGTTCGCGTGCGCCTTGGCGAGCGACTCGTCCGGGTTCACCGGGTAGTCGACGAAGCTCGGCTCCTCGGTGCGGATGGTGGTGTTCGAGTAGTCGTTGATTCCGGGCTCGAGGATGACCGTGAGAAGGTCGTCCTGTGCGCGCTTGGCCGCGGCCTCGGCCGTGATGTGCTGCGATTCGCGCTGCGCTACGCCGGCCTCGGCCTGCGTGACGAGGACCTTCGAGACGGTGCCCACCTGGTACTGGACCTTGGTCTGCTCGAGCAGGTCCTGCGCGGTATTGACGGCGCGCCCGGTCGCGCGCTCCAGCGCACGGGTCGCCGACAGGTTCCAGTAGTAGCTCTCGACGAGGAACACACCGTCTGCGAGACGGCTGGCGAAGGTGGCGTCCGAGAGCGCCTGCCCGACTTCGCCGCGCCTCACGAGCAGGTCCACGGGCCCCCAGTACAGGCCGCGCAGCAACGGGACCGTGAGGCTCGTCGACCAGTCCGAGTTGTACTGCGGCTTGAACGAATACACCCCCGACGATGAACGCAAGTCGCGGAACAGGTAGCCCGTCGAGTACGACAGGCCCCACGGCAACACCCCCTGCAAGCCGCCGTTGTAGATGTTGCTGTTGTCGACCGTGCGGTTGCCCGTGAGTCCGAACAGCGCCTGCAGCGAGCCCGCGCTCGGCACCTCGAAGTGGTTCCGGTCATAGGTGCCGATCAGGTTCGGGTTCCACAGACCCTCGGCCTCGCGCAGCCGCTCGCGCGCGATCGCGGGGTCGTTGCGGATGATCTGCAGCGCCAGGTTGTACTGGAGCCCCAGCGTCACCGCCTGCTGGACGCTGAGCTCCCGGTCCTGTCCGAGGATGTCCTGGGGCGTGAGCTCCTGGCCCAGTGCGCCGCGCGCGGTGGCAAGTAGACAAAGCAGTGGCAGCAGCTTGCGGGTCATCTTCTCTCCGTGGCGCCGACTCCGTGCAGGAAGAAGTCGACGATGGCTTCGGCGTCGCTCTCGACGCCGGTCTGTGAAGGGTTCTGGTGGCGGTCGACGACCGCTCCGCGCATGGACTCGATCAGGAAGCGAGCTGCGCGCCGGCTGTCGCAGGCGCGCAGCTCGCCGCTCTTCGCGCCGCGCTCGATGATCGCGGCGGTGAACTGGAGCAGCTCTCCGCGGTTGTGCTCGAGCATGGTGCCGAGCGCGGATTCGCGCTGGAGGCCGTACTGGGTGCGCTCCTGCAGCGCGCGGAAGATCTCGCGGTTCTCGCTGGTGTGCTCGAGCACCGCGCGCATGAGCCCGGTGAGCTTGGGCTCCGCCCCGCGCGCGCGCGACGTCGCGAGACGGGCGCGCTCCATCAGCTCGCGGAAGCCGTGCTCGGCGACGTGCGCGAGCAGCTCCTCCTTGTTCCGGAAGTACAGGTAGATGGTGCCCTTGGCGATGCTGGCCTCGTGCGCGATCCGCTCCATCGAGGCCTCGTCGAAGCCGAGCTCGCCGATCACGCGCCGCGCGGCGCGCACGATCTCCGCGGTGCGGAAGTCCTTGACGACTTCCTCTTTCGTCTTCGTCGCGGTCAACCCGACATCCCCTCGTCCCGTGCGCTGACAGGTCGGTCCAGCGCACTGAACGCCCGGTCATCAGCCTACGCAAGGGCGCA
The DNA here is from genome assembly GCA_963707945.1 of uncultured delta proteobacterium. Taxonomy (GTDB): domain Bacteria; phylum Myxococcota_A; class UBA9160; order SZUA-336; family SZUA-336; genus VGRW01. The sequence goes on along the minus strand of CAVPRM010000002.1, from coordinate 604,199 downwards.
GCTGGAAAGCAACTCGACGACGGCGCCCCGAGCGAGCCCCGAGGAGTGTTAGGATGAGTCGCGCGGTGGGAGTCCGGACTGGGGGGTCGTCTTGGCACCAGGGGCCAGGAAGTGGGAAGCAAAGGTCGGCGAGCTCGCCGTCTATCCCGGTCACGGCGTGGCGCGGATCGAGGCTCTACAGGTGCGCGAGATCGCCGGCCGGCGGCTCGAGTTCCTGGTGCTGCGCAAGCTCGACGACGAGTCGCGCATCCTGATCCCGCGCGACCGGATCGAGGAGGTCGGGCTGCGCCCGCCCATCGAGCGCGACGAGGCGGCCCGGATCTGGAAGATCCTGAAGGAGCGCAAGCGCTCGAAGGCGCGCAGCGGGATCGCCTGGAGCCGCCAGTTCCGCGAGCTCCAGGACAAGCTCAAGGTCGGCACGATCTTCGAGACCGCCGAGGTGCTGCGCGATCTCCTGCGCCTCCAGCACACCAAGGAGCTGTCGTTCGGCGAGCGGAAGCTCCTCGAGAACGCGCGCTCGCTCCTCGTCCAGGAGCTGGCCGCGGCCGAGAAGCAGGGGACGGACGAGATCGAAGCCTCGATCCGAGCGGCGGTGAAGTAGGCCGAGCGAGGGCCGCCCCGAGCGAGGACGCAAGCGCCGCAAGGTGCGCGCAGCGAGGCGCAGCCGAGCGAAGTCGATAAGATGTCGCGTCATGCGCGCGCTCGCCTTGGTGCTCGCCGCCGGCCAGGGAACCCGCCTGGGCCGGGAGGTCCCGAAGGGCTTCGTGCGCCTTCGCGGCCGGAGCCTGCTCGAATGGAGCGCGGCGGCGCTGGCGCAGACGCCCGAGGTGGCGGCGGTCCAGTGCGTGCTGCCGCCCGGGACGCCCGTCGACCTGGCCGCGGTGCGCGCTGCGGTGGTCGGCCGCGCGCAGTTCCTGGAGCCGGTCGAGGGCGGCGCGCGCCGGCAGGACTCGGTGGCGCGAGGGCTCGAGGCCGCTCATGCGGCGCGCCCGGACCTGGCGTGGGTCCTGGTCCACGACGCGGCGCGTTGCCTCGTCGAGCCCGCGGACGCCAGCGCGGTGCTCGATGCCGCCCGCGCGAGCGGCGCGGCGCTGCCGGTCCTGCCGGCCAGCGACACCGTGAAGTGGCTCGACGGAGGGCGGGTCGAGCGCACGCTCGAGCGCGCGCGGATCGGCCTGGCCCAGACCCCGCAGGCGTTCCGGATCGAGACCCTGCGCGAGGCGCTCGAGAAGGCCGAGCGCGACGGCTTCGAGGGGACGGACTGCGCGTCGCTGGTCGAGCGGCTGGGTGTCGCGGTCGCGACCTCGCCCGGTCGGCCCGGCAACTTCAAGGTGACCCACCCCGACGACCTGGCGCGCGCCGAGGCGGCGCTCGCTGCGCGTGGAGCCGAGTGATGCGGATCGGGCAGGGCTACGACGTACACCGACTGGTGGCGGGGCGCGCGCTCTGGCTGGGCGGCGTGCGCATCCCCCACTCGCGCGGGCTCGAGGGTCACTCGGACGCCGACGTGCTGGCCCACGCGGTCGGCGACGCGCTGCTCGGGGCGCTGGGCGCGGGCGACCTCGGCACCCACTTCCCGTCGTCGCGACGAGCGCTGGCGCGACGCGCCCGGGTCGCTGCTGCTCGGCCAGGTCGTGGCCATGGTCGCGCGCGCGGGCCTCGCGGTCGAGCCAACGTCGACACGACGGTGATCGCGCAGGAGCCGCGGCTGGCGCAGCACCGGGTCGAGATCCAGCAGAGCCTCGCAAAGCTGCTCGGCGTCGACGCCGCGCGGGTGAACGTGAAGCTCAAGAGCACCGACGGGCTCGGCGCGCTCGGCCGCGCCGAGGGCATCGCCGCGCAGGCCGTGGTGCTGCTCGAGGGGAGCGCGCCGTGAGCGAGCTGCGCCTGTACGACACGCATGACCCGCGCCAAGCAGCCGCTCGTCCCGCTCGAGCCGCCGACGGTGCGCATCTACTCCTGCGGCCCGACGGTCTACAGCCGCCAGCACCTGGGCAACCTGCGCACCTACCTGTTCCCGGACCTCCTGAACCGTACGCTGCGCTTCTTCGGCTTCGGCGTGCGCCACGTCATCAACATCACCGACGTCGGCCACCTGCAGAGCGACGCCGACACCGGCGACGACAAGATGGAGAAGGCCGCGCGCGAGCTGAAGCTGTCCGCCTACGACATCGCCGAGAAATGGACGCGCGTCTTCCGCGACGACCTCGCGAAGCTCCACTTCCGCGAGCCGGACCTCTGGTGCAAGGCGACGGACCACATCCCCGAGCAGATCGAGATGATCCAGGCGCTCGAGGCCAAGGGCTTCATCTATCGCACGAGCGACGGCATCTACTTCGACACCTCGAAGGACCCGCACTACGGCGAGCTGGCGCGCATCGACCTGGCGGCCCAGGAGACGAGCGGCCGCATCGAGGGCGAGCGCGAGAAGCGCAACGCGTCCGACTTCGCGCTCTGGAAGCTCTCGCCGAAGGACGGGCCGCGCCGCCAGATGGAATGGGACAGCCCCTGGGGTCGCGGCTTCCCCGGCTGGCACATCGAGTGCTCGGCGATGGCCACCAAGTACCTGGGCAAGACCTTCGACATCCACACCGGCGGCGTCGACCATATCCCCGTGCACCACCCGAACGAGATCGCGCAGTCCGAGAACGCGCTCGAGGTGCGGCCGTGGGTGCGGATCTGGATGCACACCGGCTGGCTCATGTTCGACGGCGAGAAGATCTCGAAGTCGACCGGCGGGAGCGTCCTCAACCTGGACGAGATGATCGCTGCGGGGTTCGAGCCGCTGGTGTTCCGCTACTTCGCGCTCGGCGCCCACTACCGCCAGCAGCTCACCTACTCGGACGACGCGCTGCGCGGCGCGCAGCAGTCGCTGAACCGGCTGCTGCGCCACGCCGCCGAGCTGCGCGACGATCCGAGCAGCCGCGGGGCAGACGAGGCCGAGGCGTTGCGCGCAGCGCTTCCGCGCAGCGCTCGCGGACGACCTGAACGCCCCGCGCGCGCTGGCCGTCGTCTGGGAGGCGGTGCGCAGCGAGGCCCTCGGGCGGGCGCGAGAAGCGGGCGCTGCTCACGCGAGTGGGACGCGCGTGCTCGGCCTCGGGCTCGCCGAGGCCCGCGAGGCCGAAGCCGAATCCGATCCCGAGATCGACGCGCTCGTCGCCGAGCGCGACCGGGCCCGAGCCGCCAAGAACTGGAAACGCGCCGACGAGATTCGCAACACTCTCAAGGATCGCGGGATCACGATCGTGGACTCACCGCAAGGGAGCCGCTGGCGCCGTGCCTGACTTCGAAGTCGTCTCCGACTACAAGCCGCTCGGCGACCAGCCGCGCGCGATCGAAGAGCTCGTCTACGGCGTGCAGAACGGGCGTGCAGCACCAGACGCTGCTCGGCATCACCGGCAGCGGCAAGACCGCGACCATGTCGTGGGTGATCGAGAAGCTGCAGCGGCCCGCGCTGATCATGGCGCCGAACAAGACGCTCGCGGCCCAGCTCTACGGCGAGTTCCGCAAGCTCTTCCCCAAGAACGCGGTCGAGTACTTCGTCTCCTACTACGACTACTACCAGCCCGAAGCGTACATCCCGACTACCGACACCTACATCGAGAAGGACTCGTCGATCAACGACGAGATCGACAAGCTGCGCCACTCCGCGACCCGCTCGGTGCTGTCCCGGCGCGACGTGATCGTGGTGGCGAGCGTCTCGTGCATCTACGGACTGGGCTCGCCCGAGACCTACGGCCAGATGCACGCGTACGTGGAGCAGGGCGCGCGGCTGCGCCGCGACGACTTCACCCGCAAGCTCGTCGAGATGCTCTACGACCGCAACGACCTCGACTTCCACCGCGGCACCTTCCGCGTGCGCGGCGACGTGGTCGAGGTGTTTCCGGCGTACGAAGACGAGCGCGCGATCCGCGATCGAGTTCTTCGGCGACGAGGTCGACTCGAATCGCGGAGATCGACCCGCTGCGCGGCCGCGTGCTGGCCAAGCCGGCCAAGGTGCTGGTCTACCCGAACAGCCACTACGTCCAGACGCAGGAGCGCCTGAAGCGCGCGATCGACGGGCATCCGCGAGGAGCTCGACGAGCGCATCGTCACCTTCAAGCGCGAGAACAAGCTGCTCGAGGCGCAGCGCATCGAGCAGCGCACCATGTACGACCTCGAGATGCTGGCCGAGATGGGCTTCTGCCACGGGGTCGAGAACTACTCGCGCTGGCTCGACGGCCGCGTGGTCGGACCAGCCGCCGTACACGCTGATCGACTACTTCCCCAAGGACTTCCTCTGCTTCGTCGACGAGAGCCACGTCACCGTGCCGCAGATCGGCGGCATGTTCCGCGGCGACCGCCAGCGCAAGGACACGCTGGTCGACTTCGGCTTCCGGCTGCCCTCGGCGCTCGACAACCGGCCGCTCCGCTTCGAGGAGTGGGAGAAGCGGGTCGGCCAGGTGCTGTACGTCTCGGCGACGCCCGGCCGAGTACGAGCTCGAGAAGAGCGTCGGCGTCGTCGTCGAGCAGATCATCCGGCCCACCGGTCTGATCGATCCCGCGGTCGAGGTGCGGCCCGCCGAAGAACCAGGTCGAGGATCTGCTCGGCGAGATCCGCACGCGCGTCGCGGCGGGCGACCGCGTGCTGGTCACGACCCTGACCAAGCGCATGGCCGAGGAGCTGACGAGCTACTACCAGGACGTCGGCATCCGCGTGCGCTACCTGCACTCGGAGGTCCCGACGATCGAGCGCACCGAGATCCTGCGCGACCTGCGCAACGGCGACTTCGACGTGCTGGTCGGGATCAACCTGCTGCGCGAGGGCCTGAACCTGCCCGAGGTCTCGCTCGTCGCGATCCTCGACGCCGACAAGGAAGGCTTCCTGCGCTCCACGCGCTCGCTGATCCAGACCATGGGCCGCGCCGCGCGCAACGTGCGCGGGACCGTGTTTCTGTACGCGGACAAGGAGACCGACTCGATGCGCGACGCGATGGGCGAGACCGGCCGCCGCCGCGAAGCGCAGCGCGAGTACAACCTGAAGAACGGCATCACCCCGAAGACCGTCGAGAGCGCGATCACGACGCTGTCCGACAGCCTGTACGAGGCCGACTACGTGACCGTGCCGAAGGCGGCGGACCTCGAGTTCAGCGCCGACGAGCTGCGCGCCGAGGTGAAGAAGCTGCGCGACGCAGATGCGCGCCGCGGCCGAGGACCTCGACTTCGAGCGCGCCGCCGAGCTGCGCGACCGCATCAAGTCGCTCGAGGAGGGCTCGCTCCTGGCCGGCTACGAGGCGCCGGCATCGCGCAGCGCGAAGGCGGCCGGCTCGGGGAAGGGCATGCGGCGTCCGAAAGGGCGGCGGCCCCGGCGGTGAGCGCGCTCGAAGAGCGCATCGGCGCGCTTCCGGTCGAGCCCGGCGTCTACCTCTTCCGCGACGCCAAGGGCGCGGTGCTCTACGTCGGCAAGGCGCAGAGCCTGCGCGCGCGCGTGCGCAGCTACTGGAACCGCGGCGGCGACGGCCGCCTCCAGGTCCCATTCCTGGTGGACGCGCATCGCCGACGTCGAGGTGATCGCCACCGCGAACGTGAAGGAGGCGCTGCTCCTCGAGAACCAGCTGATCAAGAAGCACAAGCCGCGCTTCAACGTGCGGCTGCGCGACGACAAGCAGTACCTCGCGCTGCGCCTCGACCCGACCGAGACCTATCCGCGCTTCACGGAGACGCGGAAGTTCGCGCGCGACGGGGCGCTCTACTTCGGCCCGTACACCTCGAGCACCGGGCTGCGCGACACGCTCGGCTCGCTGCAGCGGATCTTCCCGCTGCGCACCTGCAGCGATCCGGTGTTCCGCAGCTACCGGCGGCAGGGCCGGCCCTGCCTCGAGCACTCGATCGGCCGCTGCGCTGCGCCGTGCTGCGGCCGGATCTCCGACGAGGCGTACCAGACGCTCGTGAACGGGGCGATCCTGCTCCTGCGCGGCAGGGCCGACGACCTCTTGCGCGAGCTGCGCGCGCAGATGGCGGAGGCCGCGGAGGCGGAGCGCTTCGAAGAGGCGGGCCGGCTGCGCGACCGGCTGCGCGCGATCGAACGCACGATCGAGTCGCAGGCCATGGTCTCGCGCAAGTTCGTCGACCGCGACGCGTTCGGGCTCGCGCGCGACGGCCCGCGCCTGGCGATCCAGGTGCTGCACGTGCGGCAGGGCAAGATCGCGGGCAGCTCGGCGCACGAGTTCAAGGACGTCGCCGGCGACGACCCCGAGACGTTGGGCTCCTACCTCGCCCAGTACTACGGCGAGGAGCGCGAGATCCCCCGCGAGGTGCTGCTGCCGTTCGCGGTCGAAGCAGTGGGGGACATCGCCGAGCTCCTGCGCGAGCGCGCGGGCCACGCGGTCGAGGTCGCCGTGCCCAAGCGCGGCGAGCGGCGCCGGCTGGTCGAGCTGGCGCTCCGCAACGCGGAGCTCGCGCTCGAGCAGCTCGACCAGCGCGAGGAGAGCGCCGCTGAGCTCCTCGAAGCGGTGCGCGAGGCGCTGCGCCTGGACCGCCTGCCCGTCACCATCGAGTGTTACGACATCTCGCACCTGCAGGGCGACCTCGGGGTCGCCTCGAGGGTGATGTTCGTCGAGGGGCGCCCCGACAAGAACGGCTACCGGCGCTACAAGCTGCGCGAGACCGCCCCGGGCGACGACTACGGAGCCATGCGCGAGGTGCTGAAGCGGCGGCTCGAGAGGCTGGCGAGCGAGCCCGCGCCCGACCTCCTGCTCCTCGACGGCGGCAAGGGCCAGCTCAACGCGGCGCGCGCGCTGTTCGCGGACCTCGGGGTGGAGGGCATCGCGCTCGCCTCGCTCGCGAAGGAGCGCGACGAGGAGTCGCCGTCGCCGCGCGTGCTGCGCCACGGCGGGCAGAAGCGCGAGAAGCTCTTCCTTCCCGGCGTGAAGGACCCCGTCCTGTTGGCGTCCGACTCGAAGGCCCTCCTCCTCCTGCAGCGCGTCCGCGACGAGTCGCACCGCTTCGCAATCCGCTACCACCGCGAGTCTGCGCAAGAAGTCGCAGTTCAAGTCGATCCTCGACGAGCTGCCGGGGATCGGACCCGTGAAGCGCCGCGCGCTGCTGCGCCACCTGGGAAGCCTCGAGCGGATCCGCGCCGCGGGCCTCGAGGAGCTCGAGGCGGTGCCGAAGCTGGGCCGCCGCGAGGCGGCGATCGTGCACCGCTTCTTCCACGCCGAGGTTCCCGGAGCGCTCGCCACACCGGTCAAGCCCGACTCCGTCGCCGCCGATCCATCCCAAGACCCCGAGCTCGCCTGACGAGATCGGCCCGCGGCCTGGTTGCCCGCGGGGCGGAGGAGTGGATGGCCCCCAAGCTGTTTGCGGCGACGGTTTGCGCCGTGCTTTGCGCACTGGCTGCCGGCGTCCGCGCCGACCTCTACCGCTGGACCGACGCCCAGGGCCGGGTCCACGTCACCGACGACAGGTCGCAGGTCCCGCGCGGGGCGACCGTGACGGTGCAGCCGACCCGCGTGCGCCCGCCGAGCCCCGACGCGGAGGCTCCGCCGGCGTCGCGGGCTCGCGGAGATCGGCCCGCACCGCGCGAGAGCGCACCTGTCCGCGACTCGCACCAGTCGGTGCTTGCGATCGAGCCCACCCCCGAGCAGCGAACGGTCGTGCACGTGCTGCGCTTCCAGCGGGCGGGCCAGGAGATCAGCCTCGACGTCGCGCTCGATGACCGCGTGCACTGCGACTTCAAGGTGGACACCGGCGCCTCGCTGAACACGATCCCGGCCTGGGCGGTGAAGGAGCTCGGCATCGACATCGACGCCGACACGCCGACCATCTCGCTGGTCGGCATCTCGGGCAAGCCGGCGCGTGTGCCGCTCGTGATGATCCCGTCGGTGCGGATCGGCACCGTCTACGTCGAGAACGTCGAGATGGCGGTGCTCGACACCATGAGCTCGGGCCTGCTCGGCATGCCGTTCTTCAATCACTTCCAGGTGAACATCGATCCCGCCCAGGGCGAGCTGCGCCTCACCGAGATCGACCTCGACAAGGTGGACGGGGTGTACGGCGGCATGGGCGAGGACGCCTGGCGCCAGCGCTTCGCGCAGCTCAACGGCCGCCTGGCGCTGATCCGGAAGGCGCGCGAGCAGGTGCCCGACGAGTCCGCCACCGTCGCGGAGCGGTACCTTGAGCGGCTCGACGAGGAAGAGGCGAAGGTGCAGAGCCAGCTCGACACGCTCGAGAGCCGCGCGCAGGCCGCGGGAGTTCCCTCGAGCTGGCGCTGACCCGGCGGGTGAGAAGCGCACACCCCCGGAGCGGGAAAGGTTTTCCTCAAACCTGCCGGTTGGCTTCACCTCCGGGGCGCCGATTCGCGGCACGCGCCGGCGCAAGGTTGCGAGCCAGCAGAGGATTCCGGTCGCGGCCCGCGCTCGGACCCGCTTGGCACCGGGCTTGCTAATCCAGCCCGGCATGTCGCCGTTCCATCGCAAGATCGTGGAGCTCCTGGAGGGTCGCTACGGGGTCAGCGCTGCGTTCGCGGAGCAGTTCGTGCCCGTGTTCGAGCAGGTCGCGCAGAACCGTCCCACGTCGGAGGACTGGGAGTCCCTGATGGAGTGCCTGGCCGCCGCGTACCGAACGCTCCCGCAGGTCGAGGACAAGACGCTGGCCGAAGCGCAGGTGCTGGTGGGCCAGTTCGTCAGCGAGCTGAAGAAGATCGACGAGTCGCTCAAGGTCGTAGGCGTGTTCCTCGAGCGGCTGCGCAGCCAGCTCGGCGCGCCCGACGAGGAGCGCACGCTCCACTAGCGCCGCCCCGCCCGCCGACCCGGTCCCGACGAGGTCCTGCTGGCCGGACGCACACCCCTCGTGTTCCTGCTCGCGCCGTTCGCGTTCGGGATCTGGCTCGAGGATTGGCTCGAGCCGAACCCGTGGCTGGCGGCCGTCGCGCTCGCGCTCGGGCTCGCGCTGTGGCGCGTGCGCCCGGCGGGCCGCACTGCCCGGATCGGCGAGCCGCTGCTCGGCGCCGGAGCGGGCGCGCTCGCGCTCGCGCTGCGGCTGCACGCTCCGGTGCCGGCGGCGCCGGAGGGTCCGATCGAGCTGACCTTGTTGGAGGCTCCGCGAGTCGCGGCCGGCGAGTGCCGCGCGCGCGTCTGGCTCCACTGCGAGCGGCCGGGACGGGCGGTTCTCTACGCGCGCGGCGCCGCCTGCGCGCTCCTGCCCGGGCAGAGCGCCCTCGCGCGGGTCCGGCTCGAAACGCTGCGCCCGCCGAGCAACCCCGGCGCGTTCGACTCTCGCCGGCGGCTCGCGCGGCGGGGCGTGCGGCGGATCGCGCGACTCGACGGTGAGGCGCTCGTTCCGATCGGCGCCGCTCCGAACGGGCCGGCCGCCTGGCTCGAGCGCGTCCGCCGCGGGCTCGCCGAGCGGCTCGACCCCGCGGGCGAGCCGAGCCGCGCCGGCGCGCTCCTGCGCGCGCTCGCGGTGGCGGACGTCTCGCGCCTCGACGAGTCGCTGCGCGCGGCGTTCGCGAATTCGGGCACGACGCACCTCCTGTCGGTCTCGGGCACACACATCGTCTGGGTCTTCTGGCTGACCCGCTTCGGCGTCGGGTTCGCGCTCGGGCGAAGCCGCGTGCTCGCGCTGGTGCGCGCGGGCCCGCGCATCGCCGTCGTCGCCGGCACCGCGGTCGGATGCCTCTACGCGTTTCTGTGTGGCCTCGAGCCACCCGCGCTCCGCTCGGCGGCGATGGCGGCCGCGGGGGGCCTGGCGCTGCTCGGCGGGCGACCGGCGACGAGCTGGAACGCGCTCGGGCTCGCGGGCCTGGTCGTGCTCGCGCTCGACCCGGCGGCGCTCTTCGAGCCCGCGTTCCAGCTCTCGTTCGCCGCGGTCGCGGGACTCCTGCTCTGGCGGCCGCCGCCGGGTCCCGTGCGCGGACTCCTGCACGCGTCGCTCGGCGCGGGTCTCGCGAGCGCGCCGCTCGCCGCCGACCTGGGCGCGCCGCTGCCCGCGGGCTGGCTGGTCGCGAACGCGCTCGCGGTGCCGTGGTTCGGCTTCGCCGTCGTTCCACCCGCGCTGCTCGCCGGCGTGCTCGGCGGAGTAATCCCGTGGCTGCCCGCGGCGGTGCGCGGGCTGGCCGAGCTCGGCATCCGGGGCCTCGAGATGCTCGCGACACCCGACCTGCTGGCCGGTCCGTGCGACCGGGTCGCGCTCGCCAGCGCGCTGGCGGGGTTCGCATTCGCGCTGCGCGCGCTGGCGCAGCAGCGGCGCGCGGCCGCGCTCCTCTTCGGAGGGCTCGCGGCCGCGGCGGGAGTGCTCGCCTGGCCGCGCGCGAACTCGGACGTCGCGGCGCCCGCGGTGGTGTTCCTGGACGTCGGCCACGGCGACGCTGTGCTGCTGCGCGCGGGGACTCGGGCCTGGCTCGTCGATGCGGGGACGCGGGCCGCAGGCTGGGATGCGGGGCGCGCGGTCGTGCTGCCCGCGCTGCGCGCCCTCGGCGTGCGGCGGCTCGACGCCCTCGCGCTCACGCACGCCGATCTCGACCACGTCGGGGGCGCGGCGGCCGTGCTCGAAGCGCTGCCGGTCGGCGAGGTCTGGCTGACCCGGAGCGAGCTCGACGCGCCGGGTCTGCAGTCGCTGCGGCGAAGCGCGGCGCGGCGCAGAGTCGCGCTGCGCATCGTCGCAGCGGGCGATGCGCTCGCGGCGGGCCAGCTCCCGATTTCCGCGCTCTGGCCGGCGGCCGACTTCGCGCCGCCGACGACGAACGCGAGCTCGCTCGTCTTGCAGGTCGGCGCGCCGGGAGCCTGCGCGCTGCTGGGCGGCGATGCGCCCGCTGCGGTGGAGCTCGCGCTCGCGCCCGAGCTCGCGCACTGCGACGTGCTGAAGCTCGACCACCACGGCAGCGCGACTTCGAGCGACGCCTCGCTCCTCGACGCGCTCGCGCCGGTCGTCGCGGTTGCGAGCGCCGGCCGCCGGCCCCACGCGCCGCTGCCGCACCCCGCGGTGCGGGCGCGGCTCCGGGCGCGCGCGATCTCGCTGTTCGAGACACGCCGCGACGGGGCGGTCGCGGTCGAGCTCACCCGGCCCGGCCCGCTGGTGCGGCCGTGGCTCGTGCCGCGCTGGCGCGACGGGGACGACTGAATACAATCGCCGGCATGCGCCGACCCGACGGAGTCGATCCCGAGACCTGGCGTCTGCAGCGCGCGGCCTACTGGAAGCGCGTGAACCGAGGCATCAACGTCCTGATGATCGCCGCGGTCGCGCTCCTGCTCGCGCGCTACCTCGGCTGGCTACCGGGGTTCGGCTAGGACGAGCCGCGCGGCGGCGAGCACGTCCGGCGCGAGCGCCGCGCCGTCCGCGCGCTTCGCACCCGCAGGACTGAGCAACACCGCGGCGCAGCCTGCTGCGCGGGCGAGCTCGACGTCGCTCTCCTTGTCGCCGATGACCCAGCTCCGCGCGAGGTTGGCGCCGAGCTCGCGCTGCGCGCGCAGCAGGAGACCCGGCCGCGGCTTCCGGCACTCGCAGCCGGCGTCCGGCAGGTGCGGGCAGTGGTAGGACGCGTCGATCGCCGCGCCGTGCGCGGCGAAGTCCGCCAGGAGGTGCGCTTGGAAGCGCGCGAAGTCGGCTTCGCCGAAGCGGCCGCGCGCGATCCCGGACTGGTTGGTGACGATCGCCGTGCCGAAGCCCGCGGCGCGCAGGGCGCGCACCGCCTCGTACGCGCCCGCGAGCGGCGCGTAGTCGGCGAGCTGGTGCGCGTAGCCGCGGTCCTCGATCAGGGTGCCGTCGCGGTCGAGGAACACGAACGCGCGGCTCACGGCGCGGCCTCGCAGTCGGGCGCGCGGTGGCCCGGGTGCTCGCGGTGCGCGCGCACGAACGCCGGGAGGTCGCCGCCGAGGGCCGCGAGCTCGCGCTCGAAGCAGGGCAGGAGTCCCAGGTAGTTGCGGTTTGCGACGAGCCAGGCGTTCGAGAGCTCGAGGGTCTGGAACCGCGCGAAGCGCTGCGTGCGCCACGGCTGCGCCGGATACACCTCCTGCTGGTAACGCGCGAAGATCGGCGCGCGCCGTGCGCGGGCGTCGTCCGGCCCGCTCGACGCGGCGTAGGCCGCCTCGAGCTCCGCGCCGAGCGCATTCACCAGGTTCGCGTAGGTGAGCTCGTCGGCGAACGCGTCGCGCGCGCGCGCCGCCAGCTCTGGCCGGTCGGCGAGCTGCGCAAGCGTGGCCTGGTGCGCGATGAAGCTCGCCAGGCTCTCGTCGTAGGTGACGTCGCTCGGGACGTACACCGTCGCGTGGACCTGCTCGTGGACCGCGACGTCGATCAGGTCCTCCTCGCGCCAGGCCAGCAGGTTGCGCGGCAGCGGGTCGTCGAACCAGCCGAGCGTCGAGTAGAGCGTGGCGGGGCGCACGTACACGTCGTAGCCCTCGCCGGCGAGCTCGGCCGCGAACTCCTTCGCCCGTTCGGGGGCGAAGTAGCCGCGGTACGAGACGCTGCCCACGATCGGAAACCACCAGGAGAGCGGCGTCAGCTTGTCAGGCGGCGCCGCGGTCAGGACCGAGACGATCCCCTCCTTGGGCGTCTCGACGAGGGCGCGGTAGCTTGTCGACGGCCCGAGGCCCTGCGACTCTCCGTACGCGAGCGCGCGCTGCAGGGCCGCGAGGTTCTCGCGCTCGGCAGGCTCGAGCGCGGCGACGCGTTCCGGTGTCAGGGCCTCGCGCGACCAGAGCAGGCGCGTCTGACCTGCGCCGATGTGCAGCAGGTACGAGAGCGCGTTGTCGGCGCGCGCGGGCAGCGCCGGAAGGAGCAGGACGAGTGCGAGGCCGAGGCGCGCGAGCCCCGAGCGTGGTGTTCCGGATCGAGGCGCCGCCCGCTGAGGCCGAGCGTCTGCTCGCCGAGCTCGCGTCACTGGGGACCTCGGGCATCGAGGAGCGCCCCGGCGCGGCGCCTGCATCGGACGTGGAGCTGCTCGCGTACTTCGCGGCCGACTCTGCTCCGGGCGCCGAGCTCGCGGCGCTCGCGGATCCGGCGCGCGCGATCGCCGTGCACGGCCCGGAGCCGGTGCCCGAGCGCGACTGGGAGGCGCTCTGGCGCGCCGGGCTCGGACCGCGCCGGATCGGGAAGCTCTGGGTGCGGCCCAGCTTCGCCGAGTCGCAGGGCGTGCCGGAGCTCGTGATCGACCCGCAGCAGGCGTTCGGCTCGGGCGAGCACGCGACGACCCGGCTCGCGCTGGGCCTCGTGCTCGACGCGCTGCAGGCCGGCGACGCGGTGCTCGACGTCGGCACGGGCAGCGGCATCCTCGCGCTCGGCGCGTTGCGCATGGGCGCCGGCCGGGCGCTCGGCTTCGACACCGACCCGGTCGCGATCGCGAACGCCGCCGAGAACCGCGCCAAGAACGCGCTGCCGCTTGCGCTCTTCGCGGGGACGCTGGACGCGCTCGCTCCCGGCGCGCGCTTCGACCTCGCCGTCGCGAACCTGCTGCTGCACGAGCTCCTGCCGTGCCTGGATGCGCTCGCCGCCCGCGCGCGCCGCGCGCTGGTTCTCTCCGGCTATCTCGCGGGCGAACGCGCTCGGCTCGACGCCGCGCTCGCCAACTCCGACTGGGTCTGCGTGCGCGAGTCGAGCGAGGTCCAGTCCGGGGACCGCTGGTGCGCGCGGCTCCTGCATCACGCCGCCCCCCGGTAGAACTCGAGCAGCTCGTCGAGCGTGTCCTCGAGCGCGTGAGTCGGCGCCCAGCCGAGCGCGCGCAGGCGCGATGCGTCGCCGACCAGCGCGAGCGCGTTCGGCTCGAACGCGCGGAAGCGCGCCGGGTCGATCTCGACCGCGGGCCGTACGCGCGAACGCGCCAGGAGATGGTCGAGCACGGCGCGGATCGGCCGGCCGCGGCCCGAGCCGATGTTGTACGCCTCGCCGCGCGCGCCGGAAGAGAGCAGGACGCCGTACGCCGCGACCACGTCGCGCACGTCGCTGAAATCGCGCACCGGCTCCAGGTTCCCGACGCGGAGCCTCGGCTCCTGCTGGCCGCGCTCGATGCGCGCGATCTGCTGCGCGAAAGCGGCCTCGGCGTAGACCGGCGGCCGGCCCGGCCCGGTGTGGTTGAAGGGGCGCGCGATCACGGCGTCGAGGCCGTCCTGCGCGACCGCGAGCTGCACGCGGCACTCGCCGGCCGCCTTGGTCGCGGCGTAGACGTTCGCGGGTCGCGCCGGCGCGCTCTCGCGGTAGGGCGGCGCGGCGACCGGCGAGGCTCCGTAGATCTCGCCGGTCGAGACGAACAAGAGCCGCGCGGCGGGCGCGTGCCGGCGCAGCGCGCCGAGCAGCGCGTCGAGCGCCAGGTAGTTCGAGCGCAGCGCCTCGAGCGGATCGCGCTCGGCCTCCGCCGGAGCCGCCAGCGCAGCCAGGTGCACGACCGCCGCGGGCCGGACCTCGGCGATCAACGCGTCGACCGCGGCGGGCTCGCGCAGGTCGCAGGCGTGCCACGCGAAGTCGGCCGAGCCCGGCGGCAGCGACGGCAGGTGCACGCCCACCGGCTCGCGGCCGGCGGCGGCGAGCTCTGGCAACAGCCGGGAGCCCACGAAGCCCGCGGCTCCAGTGACGAGAGTTCGTCCCCGATTCACGTGCGGGGCGCGAGGCTAGCACACGCGTGTTACCCTGCAGCGCGGGGAGGAGAGCGATGAAGATCGGCGTCGCGGGCCTGAACGCGGCTGGCAAGGGCGAGGTCGTGCGCCTGCTCGAGCGGCGCAGCTTCTACCCGGTTTCGCTCTCCGACGTGATCCGCCAGGACCTGGCGCGCGACGCGCTCGAGCCGACCCGCGAGAACATGATCGAGCGCGGGCGCGCGCTGCGCGAGCGCTTCGGCCAGTCGGTGCTCGCCGAGCGCGTGCAGCGCGGGCTGGGCAACGACCGCAACCACGTCATCGATTCGATCCGACACCCCGCGGAGGTCGAGGCGCTGCGCGCGGGCGGCGACTTCCTGCTGCTCTGGGTCGAGGCCTCCCCGCAGGTGCGCTTCGAGCGCTCGCGCGCGCGCGGCCGCGGCGGCGACGGGGCGACCTTCGAGGAGTTCCAAGCGCTCCAAGCGCGCGAGCTGGCCAGCGGCGATCGGGCGGCGCAGCAGCTGCTCGCCGTGCGCGAGCTCGCGGATCTCGAGGTGCAGAACGACGGCGATCTCGCGCAGCTCGCGGCGCGCGTCGAGGAGGTCCTGCGCGATCGCCTGTTTTTTCGCGAGCGGCCGAGCTGGGACGACTACTTCATGAGCATCGCGCGGGTGGTCGCCTCGCGCAGCAACTGCATCAAGCGCAAGGTCGGCTCGGTGATCGCGCTCGACCGGCGCATCATCTCGACCGGCTACAACGGAACCCCGCGCGGGATCCGCAACTGCAACGAGGGCGGCTGCCCGCGCTGCGCCGGCGCGGCTGAGAGCGGTACCCGGCTCGACGAGTGTCTGTGCAGTCACGCCGAAGAGAACGCGATCACGCAGTCGGCGTACCACGGAGTCAGCGTGCGCGGCGGTACGGTCTACACCACGTTCTGTCCGTGCCTGATCTGCACCAAGATGATCATCAACGCGGGGCTCGGCGAAGTCGTCTACGACGCGCACTTCCCGCTGGGCGAGGTGTCGGTCGCGCTGTTCCGGGAGGCCGGAATCAAGGTGCGCCAGCTCGGCTGAGCCCGATCGACTACGCTCGCCTGCGGCTCGCTGCGCGCGGCTTCCGCCGCTTGCGACCTCGCTCGGGGCGGCCCTCGCTCGGCCTCAGGTGAACGTGGCGAGCTGGAAGGCCAGCCGGATCGCCTCGCTGATGTCGGCGGCGCGCAG
This sequence comes from uncultured delta proteobacterium, assembly GCA_963707945.1. Taxonomy (GTDB): domain Bacteria; phylum Myxococcota_A; class UBA9160; order SZUA-336; family SZUA-336; genus VGRW01. The sequence goes on along the minus strand of CAVPRM010000002.1, from coordinate 588,439 downwards.
TGGGCTCGAGAGCTGGCTGGGGTCGGCCAGGTAGAGGCGGGCGGTCTCGTCGGAGACGCCGACCAGGACCGCTTCGAGGTTGTGTCGCGCCAGCTCGTCGATCGTGCGCAACAGGCCCGTCGCCTCGACCGCGTCGATGCGCGCGCCGGTCACGTCGAGCACCACCACCCGGATGGCGCCGGCGCCGAGGTCGGCCGAGATCGTCTCGAGCGCCGCCACCGAGTCGCCCGCGCCCGAGTACGGCAGCACCATGACCGGGCCCCCAGACGTGGACCGCGGGCGAGAGCGGATCGAAGGCGCCCATCATGTCGCCCTCGATCTCGTCGCCGGCGGCCGCGAGCCGCTTCAGCGCGCTCTCGCGCATGGCCTCGAAGTCCAGGTACTTGAGCAGGCCCTGGGCCCAGACGTCGCCGGCCTCGAGCCACTGGCGCGGCGGGCCGCGCGGCGAAGCCGCAGCGCTCGCCGACCACGCCCGCGCAGTCGACCTCGCGGACCAGCACGAACTCGCCGAACAGCGCCGAGTACCAGCCGGCGCAGTAGCCGGCGGTCACATGGCAGATCGGGCCGTGCGCCTTGCCGTAGCGCTTGCGGTGCACCGCGGCCTCCACCGATCCGTACAGGGCGCCGCTGAAGCGCCGGTCCGGGGTGAGGCCGCTCGCGGAGAAGAGGAGCTGCAGGCCCGGCCCCGCGTGTCCCGGCGCCCCGCCGAGCGGGCCCGCGAAGCGATGGGCCACGCGCAGCGCGTCGACCAGGCCCTCGGCGACGCCGATCCCGTACAGGATCCCTTCGGCGTACGGGAGGCCGACGCTCTCGAAGGCGTTGGCGCGCAGCCGCTCGAGCGCGTCGGGGTCGTCGAAGGCGTCGGGCCCGTCGAGCCCGAGCTCCACCTCGTCGCCGTCTTCGCCGCGCGCGCTGCTCACGGCACGTCCCCCGGCTCGGCCACGAAGTTCTCGATGTCGAACTTGGACGCGGTCTCGAGGAAGGACTCCTCCTCGCGCTCGGCGATGCGGAGGAAGGCGTCGGCCGCGTCGGGATCGAACTGGGTGCCGCGAAAGCGCCGGATCTCGTCGACCACGCGCTCGAGGGGCAGCGCGCGCCGGTACGGGCGGTCCGAGGTCATCGCCTCGACCGTGTCGGCGACGAGGATGATGCGGCTGGGGTAGGGAATCTCGACGGACGCGAGGCGCTCGGGATAGCCGCGCGGCGAGCCGTCGTACCACTCGTGGTGGTGCCGCACGCAGGGCACGATGTCGGCGAGGAACGCGACCGGCTCGAGGATGCGCGCGCCGATCTCGGGGTGGCGCTTCATGCAGGTCGTACTCGGCCGGGGTGAGCCGGTCGGGCTTGCCGATGATGGCGTCGGGCACGCCGATCTTGCCGATGTCGTGGAGCAGCCCGGCGAGATAGATCCGCTCGATGAAGGCGCGCTTGCAGCCGAGCTCGCGGGCGATCCGCGACGCGTAGACGCCGACCCGCTCGGAGTGGCCGCGCGTGTAGGGATCCTTGGCATCGACCGCCTCCGAAAGCGCGCGCACGGTCGAGAGATAGGCGGTGCGCAGCTCGCGGTTCTTGGCCTCGAGCTCGCCGGTGCGCTCGGCGACCTTGCGCTCGAGCGAGGCGTTCATCTCGCACAGCGACGCGTTCTGCGCGCGGGTGAGCTGGTTCAGGCGCTTGACCTCGGAGCGCATCGCGACGTCGTCGAGCGCCTGGCGCACCGTCGCGCGCAGCTCCTGGTCGTTCCAGGGCTTGGTGAGCAGGCGGAAGATCTCGCCGCAGTTGATCGCTTCGATCGCGACCTGGATCTCGGCGTAGCCGGTGAGCAGGATGCGCGCGATCTCGGGCCAGCGCTCGCGCACCTGCGCGAGGAGCTTCGCGCCCGTCGTGCCGGGCATGCGCTGGTCGGAGACGACCACCTGGATCGGCTCGGTCGCGAGCAGCGCGAGCGCCTCGGACGCCGAGCTGGCGGTGAAGACGCGGACCGACTCCGCGCGGAACAGCCGCGCGAGCGACTTCAAGATGTTCACTTCGTCGTCGACGAAGAGCACCCCCGGTTTCTCGATCGCAAGCGCGGCGTGGACCAACGCAGCTCTCGCACTTCAAGCGCCGTGCCGACGCCGCGCGCCGGCGCACGCGGCCGCGGCGCGCGCTTCTCGTTCGCGGACGAGCCCGATCGGCTGCCGCGCAGCTGCTCGCGGGTTGCCGCCGGCAAGCGCTTCCCGAGCGTGGGACCGAGCTGCGCAGCGCTTTGCGGGAGCTGCGCGTCGCGCTGCCCGTCCTGCGCGCGAAGGGACGCGCAGAGTGCGCCGACACTGCGCGGCGATGCGCGGCGGATCGCGCGCTGCCGACGCTGTCGCCAGCCGCTGCCGGTCCCGGACCCGGGACGTCTCAGCGCTGGGACTCGGCGAGGAAGGCGGGGTCGAGCCAGAAGATCTCGACGAGATGCCCGTCGGGGTCGCGGAAGTACAGCGAGCGACCGTCGGAGCGGTCGTATGGTCCCTTTTCGGCCGCGACGCCCTGGCTGGCGAGGCGTTCGGCCCAGCGGTCGACCTCGCCGGGCCCGTCGACCATGAAGCCGAAGTGCTCGAAGCTCCGCGCCGGCACCACGCCCTCGGAGAGCCCGAGCAGGTCGTCGCCCGCCTCGAGCCAGACCGTGTCGCCCTTCGCGAACGCCAGCTTGAAGCCGAGCAGCTCGGTGTAGAACGCGCGCGCGCGCGCGAGGTTCGCGACCTGCAGGTTCAGGTGCTGGATGCCTTTCACTGCGAGCGCCATGGCAACCTCGCGCGCGAAGCTCTCACACTCCCGCGCGCCCCGCAAACACCGCGACCGCGACGTTGTCGCCGGCGCCGCCGGCGAACGCGGCTTGCGCGATCGCGCGCGCGGCTTCGAGATCGCTCGGCGCCGCGGCGAGGAGGTCTGGAATCGCGCGCTCGGCGGCGAAGTTCGTCACGCCGTCGGAGACGAGCGCGATCCGCGTGCCCGCGGGGCGCGCGAGCTGCGCGTGCCAGAGCTCGACCCGAGCGCGCGCGAGCGGCTCGGGATCGCCGAGCAAGAGCGAGTTCTCGCCCGTTAGCGCGTCGCCCGAGCCCACCAGCCAGGCGCTCGAGTCGCCGAAGCTGGCCAGCTCGATCCGGTCGCCGCGCAGCGCCGCCAGAACCAGGCAGGAGCGCGAGCGGCTCGCGCGCGGGAACGCGCCGCGCACGGCTTCCGCGAGCCGCACCACCTCGGCGCGAAACGCCTCGCCGCTCGCCTGCACCAGCTCTGTCGCGCGCGCGAGCGCCTGGTGGATGGCGAGCTCGGAGATCTCGCTGCCGTTGAAGCCGTCGGCGACCGCGAGCAGCACACCCGCGTCGGTGCGCACGAGCAGCGCCGCGTCCTCGTTCGGGTCGGTGTGCGCATAGGCCTTCGGATAGGCGCCGCGCGAGAGGGCCAACGCGCCGCCGTCCGGCAGCTCGGCCAGGCCGAGCGGCCCCAACTCGGGCCAGTCCTTGCCGAGCAGAGCGATCGCGCGCATGCGCGCAAGCTAACGCGGGCAAGCGCCGAAGGCGCGCGCAGCGAGGCGGAGCCGAGCGAAGTCAATCGGGTTAGGATGGCGGCGATGAAGGCCATCCAGATCGTCGGCGAGGGCAAGGACGCGCGTTTGGTGCCGGGCGAGGCGCCCAAGCCGGAGCTGCGGCCGGGCGAGCTGCGGATCGCGGTGGCTGCGACGGCGGTGAACCGCGCGGACCTGATGCAGCGCCGGGGCATGTACCCGCCGCCGCCCGGCGCCTCGCCGATCCTCGGCCTCGAGTGCGCGGGGGTGGTGACCGAGCTCGCGCCTGGAGTGAGCGGCTTCGCGCGCGGCGACCGGGTCATGGCGCTGCTCGGCGGCGGCGGCTACGCGGAGGAGGTGTGCGTCGACGCGGGCTCGGTGATGCCCGTTCCCGCAAAGCTGTCGCTGGTCGAGGCTGCGGGGATCCCCGAGGTCTTCCTCACCTGTTACTTGAACCTGTTCCAGATCGCGGCGGCGCCGGCGGGCGGCTGGGCGCTGGTGCACGGCGGGGGCAGCGGCATCGGCACGTCCGCGATCCAGCTCCTCAAGAGCGCCGGGGTACACGTGATCGTGACGGCGGGCAGCGCCGACAAGTGCGCGCGCTGCCTCGAGCTGGGTGCGGACGCGGCGCTCGACTACACGAAGGGCGAGTTCGCGCCCGCGGTGCTCGCGAAGACGGGCGGCGCCGGCGTGGACGTGGCGCTCGACTCGATCGGCGCGCCGTACCTCGCGCAACACTTGAACTGTCTCCGGGTCGGCGGACGGCTCGTGCTGATCGGGCTGATGGGCGGCGCGAAGGCGGAGATCAACCTCGGGCTCGTCGTCGCCAAGCGCCTGGCGGTGATCGGGTCGACCCTGCGCGCGCGGCCGATCGCGGAGAAGGCCGAGATCGTGCGCGGCTTCCGCGCGCGCTTCTTCGCGGCGCTCGAGCGCGGCGAGCTGCGCGCGGTCGTCGACCGCGTGCTGCCGCTCGCCGAGGCGCAGGCCGCGCACGATCTGCTCGAGGCCAGCGGACACTTCGGCAAGGTCGTTCTGCGCGTGCGAGACGACCTCGCCTAGAAGAGTCCGAGCGACGGCTCGCTGTCGTCGCGGCGGAGCAGCTCGGGGTCGTCGTTCGCGACGTCGTTCACGCGGCGCGAGACGGGATGCATCGCGAGCTCGGCGACGGGCACGGGCTCTAGCAGCGCGAGCAGGTCATCGGTGACACCGTCGAGCCGATGGTCGAGCCAGCGCGCTTCGGCCTCGCGCGGCAGGATCACGGGCATGCGGTCGTGCAGGGCGCGCAAGGCGCCCGTCGCCGCGGTCGTGATCACCGCGCACGAGACGAGCGCGACGTCGCCGCCCTGGGGACCCGGCGGGTGCCAGCGCGCATACAGCCCCGCCATCGCGAACGGTGCGCCGTCGGCCCGCGCGATGAGATGCGGCTGCTTGCTGCGCGCCTTGCTGCCCGCTGCCTGCCACTCGTAGAAGCCGTCGGCGGGGATCAGGCAGCGCTGCGACTCGAGCGAGCGCGCGAACGCCGGCTTCTCGGCGAGCGACTCGACCCGCGCGTTGATCATGAGCGCCTGTGCGCCGATCGCCTTCGACCAGCTCGGGACGAGCCCCCAGCGCACGAGGCCGGCAATCCGCTTCGCCGTCTTGCGATCGGCGCGCACCGCCAGCACGTCCTGCGTCGGCGCGAGGTTGTAGTGCGGTGCGAGCGCGGCCAGCTGGCCGGGGTCGAAGTCGAAGCGCTCGGCCAGCGCCTCCTTCTCGGTGTGCAACGTGAAGCGACCGCACATGGCGGCGGCTACGCGCTCGGCCCCGGCGGGCCCTTCAGCTCGACGGTGTTGCCGTCGGGATCACGGATGTAGAGCGAGGGGCCGGTGCCGTCCGCGCCGTAGCGCGGCGCCGGCTCGCCCGCTTCGATCCCGTGCGCCTCTAGATGCGCGCGCAGCTCGGCCGCGGCGAACGGCTCGATCCGCACGCAGAAGTGGTCGAGGTTGCGGGCGCTCTCGCCCGGTGCAGCGCCGCCGAGCTTGCCCAGCGGCCCGTCGACGGGGACCAGATCGACCAGACTCCGGCCGAGCCGCACCTGGCAGAGCCCGAGCGCGTCGCTGCGCCGCTCGACCCGCCCGTCGAGAACCCCCGTGTAGAAGGCGAGGGCGCGCTCGAGATCGCGCACCCGCAGCACCACGTGGTCGAGCCCGATCGTAGTGAACGGCGGCTTGGCGGTCGCGCTCACGGCACCCGCTCCCCGCCGCGCAGGACCGGCAGCCAGTCGTTCAGCGTAGTCGGCCGGAACTCGAGCGTGCGGTCCACGGTCCCCGCCTCGCCGTAGTGATAGACCATGGCCGCGCGCATGCCGCGCGAGCGGTTGTCGGTGGACTTGTGCATGAGGTGGCCGTGGAAGACCAGGAGATCGCCGGAGTCGAGCAGCACGGGGATCTCGCCGCGCATGTCGTGGTCGGTGATCTCCACGTAGCCCATCTGCGCGTGCTCGCGCCGATCGGGCTCGACCCGGTGGATGGGCTCGCGCTGCGAGCCCGGCAGCACCCAGAGCGGCCCGTTCTCCAGCGTCGCCTCGGTCACCGCGAGCCACACGCCCACCTGCGGGCGGCGGTCGAACGGGAAGTAGAAGGCGTCCTGGTGCCAGGGCTGCCCGAGCGCGCCGGGGTTCTTGAAGATGAACTGCGAGAGGAAGCAATCGAGGTCCGGGCCGAGCAGGGCCGAGATCACCGAGAGCAGGCGCGGCTCTCGGCAGAACGCGTTGAAGACCGGCTCGTGGCGATGGATCTTGAAGAGCTTCGAGGTGCGCTCGGCCGCGCTCCCCGAGGCAGAGCGCAGCGCCGGCTCGGCCAAGCGCAGAGCGTCCGCGACGTTGGCGCCCGACTCGGCGCGCGCGCACAGCTCCGAGACGCGCTCGAGCATGGCCTTGCACACGTCCGCGCCGGCGAAGCGGGGCAGGCGGAAGAAGCCGTCCCGGTCCCAGGAGCGGCGCTGCTCGGGGCTCAGCATGGTGGAGCTGAGCGGGATCGAACCGCCGACCTCCTGAATGCCATTCAGGCGCTCTCCCAGCTGAGCTACAGCCCCACGCGGCGCCGAGGTTAGGCGGGGGCCCCCAGAGGGTCAAGCAGGGTCACCGGAGCCTCCGCTAGACTGCGGCCGACATCGGCTCGCGGGCCGATGTCCCGCGGGGGCCGGAGTGGCGGAACTGGCAGACGCGCGCGACTCAAAATCGCGTGCCCAAAAGGCGTGAGGGTTCGAGTCCCTCCTCCGGCATTCAGCGCCTCCGAGAACGGGCCGAAAACCAAAGTTGACCGGCCGTTCCCGAGGAGCGATGAAGCAACGCACTCCGAAGACGAAAGGCGAGCGGCGCGTACGCGCACTCCTCGAGCAGACGGCGTCCGCCAGCGGCGAGGCGTTCTTCCCGGCGTTGGTGCGCGGGCTAGCCCAGGCGCTCGGCACCCGCTACTCGTGCCTGGCCGTGCTGCGCAGCGAGGAAGAGCTCGAGTGTCTCGCGCTCTGGGACGGCACTCGGATCCGGCGCGGCGCGCGCTACCCGCGCCCGCACTCGCCCTGCGGCGAGACGCTCGCCGACGGATACCTGGTCGTTGGCGAGGAAGCGCAGGTCCGGTTCCCCGAGGCCGGGATGCTTCGCGAGCTCGGCATAGAGGGCTACACCGGCATCGCGCTGCGCGCGAGCGACGGGCGCACGCTCGGGGTGCTGTCCGCCATGCACGACGGGCCGCTGCCGGTGTCGGCGCGGGATCGGGCGCTCCTGCAGGCGAGCGCGTCGCGCGCGGCGAGCGAGCTCGCGCAGTTGAACTTCTCGGCGGAGCTCGAGGCGAGCGAGGCGCTCACGCGCGGGATCCTGGAGGCGATGCGCGACGCCATCCTGGTCCTGCGAACCGACGGCACCGTCGCCTTCCACAACGGCGCCGCCTGCGAGCTGTTCCGCACCGACGCGTTCGGGCTCTCGCGCGCGACGATCGCGGAGCTCCTGCCCGACCTCGACCGGGCAGCATCCGAGATCGGCGACGGGGACGCGGCTGCGTCGTTCCGCCGGCGCGCCAGCATCGAGCTGCCCGCCAAGGCCAAGGACGGCGAGACCGTCCACGTCGCGGTGACGATCGGCGCGTTCGAGCTGGCCGGCGAGGAGCTGCGCACGGTGATGCTGCGCAACATCGAGCGCCGCCGCCGCGAGGAGCAGCGGCTGCGCGGCTACGCGCGCGCACTCGAGCGCGCGAACGCCGACCTGGAGCGCGCGCGCCGCAAGGCCGAGCGCGCTGCCGCGGCAAAGACCGAGTTCCTCGCCAACATGAGCCACGAGATCCGCACGCCGATGACCGCGATCCTCGGCTTCACCGACATCCTGCTCGAGGAGGCGCCGACGAGCGAGGAGCCCGAGCGGCTCGATGCGCTGCGCACGATCCGCCGCAACGGCGCCTACCTGCTCGAGATCCTGAACGACATCCTCGACTTCTCCAAGATCGAGGCGAACCGGCTCGAGATCGAACAGCTGCCGTGCTCGCCGCGCCGGATCGTGAACGACGTCGCCGACTTGCTGCGACCGCGCTCGGAGGCGAAGGGGGTGCCGCTGCGCGTCGACATCCAGGAGGTCGTCCCGGAGCGGCTCATGTCGGATCCCGTTCGGCTGCGCCAGATCCTCTTGAACCTGATCGGAAACGCGGTGAAGTTCACCTCGGAGGGACAGATCAGCGTGGCGCTGCGCTTCGACGCGCAGGACCAGACGCTCGAGTTCGACGTCGAGGACAGCGGGATCGGGATCGCGCCCGAGACGCTGATGCAGATCTTCGAGCCGTTCCGGCAGGGCGACAGCTCGATGACGCGCCGCTTCGGCGGGACGGGGCTCGGGCTCGCGATCACCAAGCGCCTGGTCGAGCGGCTCGGCGGCGCGATCACGGCGACCAGCACCGTCGGCCGCGGCACCCGCTTCCGGGTGCACCTGCCGGCGGAGATGCTGTCCGAGGAGCGCGCGGCGACTGACGCGCTCGAAGGCGACACGCCCTCGACCGCGGGCTTGAAGCGCGCGCTGGAGGGCCTGCGCGGCTCCGACAACCGCGTCCTGGTCGTGGAAGACGGGCCGGACAACCAGCGCGTGATCAAGCACCTGCTCGAGCGCGCGGGCTACGTGGTGACGATCGCGGAGAACGGCCTGATCGGCGTCGAGATCGCGCTGGCGGCGGCGGACGACGGCACACCGTTCAGTGTCATCCTGATGGACGTGCAGATGCCGGTGCTCGACGGCTACGGCGCGACGCGTCAACTGCGCGATCAGGGCTACGTCGGCCCGATCATCGCGCTGACCGCGCACGCGCTGCCCTCCGAGCGGCAGCGCTGCATCGAATCGGGCTGCGACGCCTTCGCGACCAAGCCGATCGAACGCGTCAAGCTGCTCGAGACGATCGCGTTTCACGTGCAGAAGGCGTCGAACGGCTAGCGTTCTGTTCCGGCAGTCGCGCCGGTGCTACGCTCTAGGCATGTCGCGCCTGGGTCCCGAGCAGCTGGAGCGCTACAAGCGTCACCTGCTCCTCGACGGCGTCGGTCCTGCGGGTCAGGAGAAGCTGCTCGCCGGGCGCGTGCTCCTGATCGGCGCGGGCGGACTCGGCTCGCCGGCGGCGCTGTACCTCGCGGCGGCTGGGGTGGGGCGGATCGGGATCGTCGACTTCGACCGGGTCGACCTGTCGAACCTGCAGCGGCAGGTGCTGTACGACAGCGGCGACGTTGGCGCGGCGAAGACCGAGGTCGCCGCGCGCAAGCTCCGCGCGCTGAACCCCGACGTCGAGCCGCGCGTGCACGCCGCGAAGCTCGAGGCGGCGAACGCGCGCGAGATCTTCGCCGACTACGACGTCATCCTGGACGGCACCGACACGTTCCCCAGCCGCTACCTCGCGAGCGACATGTGCGTCTGGCTCCGCAAGCCGCTCGTCTCGGGCAGCGTGATGCGCTTCGAAGGGCAGGTCGCGGTCTTCGACGCGAGCCGCGGCCCTTGCTACCGCTGCTTGTTCCCGGAGCCGCCGCCGCCCGAGCTCGCGCCCAACTGCGCGGAGGCGGGCGTGCTGGGCGTGCTGCCCGGCGTGATCGGCCTGCTGCAGGCCACCGAGGTGTTGAAGCTCCTGCTCGGCGCGGGCGAGCCGCTGATCGGGCGGCTGCTCGTATACGACGCTCTCGCCATGGAGTTCCAGACCTTCCGCGTGCCGAAGGATCCCGACTGCGCGGTGTGTGGCGAGCGCCCGTCGATCACGGCGCCGATCGACTACGCCACCTTCTGCGCGGCGCGGGCCACTCCAGAGCACGCCGTTGCCGAGATCTCTGCGAGCGCCTTGCGCGCGCGGCTCGGATCCGGGGGAGAGCTGCTCTTGATCGACGTGCGGGAGCCCTGGGAGGCCGAGCGGGCGCGAATCGACGCCGCGCGCCTCGTGCCGCTGGGGCAGCTGGAAGCGCGGCTCACGGAGCTCGACGGCTGGCGCGAGCGCGACGTCGTCGTCCACTGTCAGACGGGCGGGCGCAGCCGGCGGGCGTGTGAGCTGTTGCGCTCCAAAGGCTTCCGCAGCGTTCTGAATCTCGCGGGGGGTATCGAGGCCTGGGCCCGCGAGGTCGATCCAGAGGCAAGCCGGCACTGAAGTTGCCGGCGCAGGGAAGGTCCGAGAATGCACACAATGCGTTGTCAGGTGTTTCGAGGGCTGCCCAAGGAGCTCGAGGAGGAAGTGAACAAGTTCCTCGAGGTCACCCCCTGCCACGTGCAGCACGTGGTGCAGAGCGAGTCCGCGAATCACGTCACACTGACCATGATCTACGTGCTCGTCACGCCGGACCTGGAGTGACGGTCCGGGTCAAGCTGCGGCAGTAGAGTTCCGATCCACCCGCGGGGGAAGAGAGTTCTCCCGAGGTGGGCTTGGCGGACGATTCCGATCTGACGGTGGTACCGGATACGCGCGATCGCGTGACCGCGCTGTACGGCGACCGCCTGCTGCCCCCGCTGGGGCAGCAGCTGGGCTCGCTCGCGGGCCAGCTCGTCAAGGAGTCCGCGCTCGCCCTGGTGCTGGTCGACGCGACCTCGCTGCTCGAGATCGAGCGTCTCTACGGCGCCCGCGCGTTCCGCACCACGCTCGAGTCGCTGACCCAGAGGATCCGCACCCGGGTGTCCCGCGAGATCGGCGACGACTACCTGGTCACTTCCGGCGCGCTCGAGGAAGAACACATCCTGGTGTTCATCCCGCGCCCGCGCAACGAGGCGGTGTTCTTCCTGCACGAGCTGCCGCGGCTGGCCGAGGAGCTCCGCTCGTACGTGGCGCTGTCGCTGAACCGGATCGTCTACCCGTACCTGCACGAGCCGCCCGAGGTCCCGATCGGCGCGGGGTTCACGCTGCACCGGCCGTTCCAGCGGCCCGAGATGCAGATCCGCAAGCTGATCGAGAGCACGCTCTCCTCGGCGCGCTTCGAGCGCGAGCGCCGCGGGCGCGACCGCGCCGCGCTGCTCGACAAGATCCTGATGGAGGAGAGCGTCACGACGGTCTTCGAGCCGATCGTGCGCCTGGCGTCGCGCGAGGTGATCGGCTGGGAGGCGCTCTCGCGCGGGCCCGCGGGCTGCGGCCTCGAGACGCCGACCGCGCTGTTCTCGGTGGCCCTGATCGCGGACCGCGAGTACGAGCTCGACAGCCTGTGCCGCCGGCGCGCGCTCGCGAACGCGCGCGGCATCCTGCCCGAGCATCTCTTGTTCCTGAACATCCTGCCCACCTGCATCCAGGACCCGGACTTCCAGGCCGTGCGCGTGCGCGAGGCGCTCGGCGCACTCGGGCTCGCTCCGCGCAACCTGGTCCTCGAGGTCTCCGAGCGGCAGGCGATCTCCAACTTTCCGATCTTCCGCGAGGCGACCGACCACTTCTCGAACGTCGGCTTCCGGATCGCGCTCGACGACACCGGCGCGGGCTTCTCCAGCCTGGAGGCCGCGCTCGAGCTCTCGCCCGACTTCCTCAAGATCGACATGTCGCTGGTGCGCGGCATCGAGGAGAGCCCCGAGAAGCAGGAGCTCCTGCGCGGCCTGAAGGGCGTCGCGGCCAAGATGAACTCGACCCTGATCGCCGAGGGCATCGAGACGCAGCACGAGCTGGACGTGATCAGCGGGCTCGGCATCGAGTGCGGCCAGGGCTATCACCTGGGTCGCGGAACGCCGACGCCCACGCTGCCCTCCGACTTGCCCAGCTCGCGCTAGACTGCGCCGGTGAGCGAGCGAGCCCGGCCGCCGGCGGACATCGCGCCCGCGGATTTCTTCCGCCGCTGGGCGCCGGACGCCGTGCGCAGCGACCCCGACCGCCGCAAGAAGCTCGACAAGCTCCACGCGCGCATCCAGTTCGATCTGGCCGGCGAGGGCGGCGGCCTCTACTGGCTCGACATCGGCGACGGCGACGTGCGCGGCGACGCGGGCAAGATCGACGCACCCGACCTCGTGCTCTCGACCGACGTCGAGACCTGGCGGGCGCTGAACGCCGGCGAGATCAAGGCGCCGACCGCGGTGATGAAGGGCAAGCTGAAGTTCCAGGGCAGCATGTACCTCGCCCTGCGCATCCACTTCATCATCGGGTAGCGGTCGCCTCAGCTCTGCTTGTGTCCCTCGCGGCGCCGGTTGAAGACGTTCTTGTCGTGGTGCTTGCGCAGCTGGTGGTGCGCCTTGGTGAAGGCTTCGCGCGCGGCCACCAACATCGACTCGCGGTTCTTCGCGCGGGCCGCCATGTCGATGTCGCGCCCCGTCACGTGCACGTGGGCGTCGTACTCGTCGCGCTCGTGGCCCACGGTGACCTCGACCCGCGTCGTCTCGGGGAACTCCTCGCGCAGCGTCTGCGCGAGCCCCTCGCACTCGCCCTGGACCACCTCGGAGTGCGGCGTATCTCGAAAGTTCATTCGAAACGGCATGCAGCGAGTATAGCCAGCTACTTCGCGAGCGCGCGTGCGCGTCGGAAGTGGCGAACCAGGGAGTCGAGCGACGCTGCGGCGTTTCGTCCCGATGTGGACGGCGCGAGGTAGGCTGGGCGCCCGGCGAAGTCGCCGCGCACCGGGCCGGGCACCGCGCGCGGATCGACGGCGCGGCGGAAGCCGTCGAGGCCCACGAATACGACTGCGCGCGGCCGAAACGCGCGCACGACTCGTTCCACGCGCGCGGCGCCGGCGCGGTACTCGCTGGGGCGCAGCGCGTTCGCGCTCACCGTGGTGCGCTTGGCGAGGTCGGTGAAGCCGATGCCGCTCTGCACCGCCGCGGCGACGTCGCGCTCGCGCTCGATCCAGCCCGCGCGGCGCGCTGCGGGCCAGAAGCGGTTGTTCGCGCCCGCGAACGGGACCCCGGTCGCCGCGGCGATCGGCGACGGATTCAGCCCGACGACCAGGAGCTCGAGCCCCGGGCGCAGCGCGTCGGCGAGCGTTCGCGCGCGGGTCGCGGTGAGCCACAGGCGCTGGCCGCGAGCGAGCGCGATTCCGCGGAAGCCCGCGCCCGCGAGGAGATCGCGCGCGAGCTCGCTCGACAGCACCGTGAAGAGCCGGCCGTCGAGCGCGCTGCCGTCGTCGCCGCGGAGTTCCGCGAAGCCGCGCGGGCCGACCTCTGCGCGCTCGAACAGCGACATCGTGAGCCGGGCTCCGGGCCGCAGCGCGCGGTGCAGCTCGGCCAGGGCGCCGGCGAGCTGGCGGAAGGGCAGGTGGATGTACGTGTTCTTGGCCCACGCGCCGGCGAGCGACTCGCGCGCGAAGGGCAGGCTCGCGAGGTCGCCTCGCACGAGCGCCGCGCCCGGCGCGTTCTCGCGCGCGGCGCGCAACATCGCCGCGGAGAAGTCGAGCGCGACCACGCTGCGGCCGCGTTTCGCCAGCGCCTTCGCGAACCAGCCCGGGCCGCAGCCGAGGTCCGCGATCCGTGCCCGCGCCGGCAAGCGCGCGGCGAACGCTCGCAGCATCCGGAGCGCCTCGGCGTCGACGCCGCGGCTCGCGATCCAGAGCTCCGCCTGCGACTCGTAGATCGCGCGGGTTCGCGCGTCCACGCTACGCCCCGGCCTGGATCTCGAACTCGACTTCCTCGACGAGCGAGTCCTCGACCCGCACCTCGACGTGCCAGGTGCCGAGCGCGGCGTTGGCGGTGCGCAAGGTTGCGGACACGCGGCCGCCCGGGCTCATCCGCACGCGCTCGCTGAACACGGCCGAGCCCTTGGGATCGAGCCAGCGCACCTGGAACTCGGGATTGCTCGGGTAGAAGCGCCGCGAGATCTCGCCCCACCAGATGACCGGGTCGCCGCGGTTGAAGCGGCGCGCGCCCGTACGCCCGTCGCCGTCCGCGAGCCCGCTTTCGTCGAGCAGCTTGAACTCGAGCCGCGCCAGCTCGAACTCGGCGCGCCGCCGCGCTGCGGTCTTGGGCCGGAAGTTCGCTACGGCCTGGTCCAGGTAGAACGCCGCGCGCGACTTGTTGCCGAGCTTCGCGTTCAGCACGCCGAGCTGGTACTGAACGAGCGGGACGTTGGGGTCGAGCGCGAGCGCGCGCTCGAGCTGGCCGCGCGCGCTCTCCAGATCGCCGCGCTGCTCGTCCAGGTCGGCGCGTTCCAGCGCGACGCGCGGGTCGCCGGGCTCGGCCTGCTGCGCCTGCGCGAGCAGCTCGTCGGCGAGGCCGTCGTTGCCGTCGATGCGCGCTTCGCGCGCCTTCGCGAGCAGCGGATCCGTCTTCGACGCGTCGAAGCTCGCGCGCGCGTGCAGGCCGCTCCCGCCGCTCGGGTCGGGCGAGAGCAGCTGCGCGAGCCGCTCCTGGATCGCCACGAGCTTGGTGTCGTCGTGCTTGACGTTCCTGGGCGCGCCGATCCGGTCCATCTCGGTCTTGGTAGCGGCGATGCGCTCCGCCACCGCGGGGTGCGAGAAGAGATACGCGGGAATGCCCGCGCCGGCGCCCGGGTTCTGCGCGAGGATGCGCTGGAAGAAGCGGCGCATGCCGTCGGGGTCGTAGCCGGTCTTGGCCATGATCGCGATGCCCTCGCGATCGGCCTCGGACTCGAACTCGCGCGAGTGCTTGAGCTGGAGCGATACGTTGATGCCCTGCGCGGCGACCAGCGCCTCGGGCTTGCCGGCCGCGATCGCCGCGGCCAGCCCGGCCAGCGTGACCAGGGTCGACAGGCCCTGACCCTCGTTCTGGCGCGCGATGTGGCGCTTCGCGACGTGCCCGATCTCGTGCGCCATGACGCCGGCGAGCTCGTTGGTGTCGCCGGCCTGCTCGATGACCGCGCTCGACAGGTACACGTAGCCGCCGCCGATCGTGAAGGCGTTCAGCTGCTTGTCCTCGATGACCGCGAAGCGGAAGATGAACGGGCTGCGGCTCGATGGCTTTCACGAGGCTCTCGCCGACCGCGTCGACGTAGTCGAGCACGACCGGATCGGTGACGAACTTCGCCTGCTGCCGGATCTGCGCGGCGATCTGCGCCGTCATCTCCTTCTCTTGCTCGACGGTGAGCTCCCCCGCGAAGGGGTTCTGTGCGCGCGCCGCGGGCGCGCCGGAGAGGAGGACCCCGGCGAGCGCCGCGAGCGCCCGGTGCGGGCGCATCAGCCGCTCCGCGTCCAGCGAAGGCGCGGCTTGCGCGCCGCGCGCACCTCGTCGAGGCGCCGGACCACCGTCCGCGTCGGCGCGCCTGTGACGAGCCCGGGCTCGGTCTCGGCCTCGCGCGCGATCGCGCGCATGGCCTCGATGAAGCCGTCGAGCGTCTCCTGCGACTCGCACTCGGTCGGCTCGATCATCAGGGCTCCCGCGACCACGAGCGGGAAGTAGATCGTCGGCGGGTGGTAGCCGTAGTCCATCAGCCGCTTGGCGATGTCGGCGGTGGTCACGCCGTGGGCCAGCTGGCGGCGGTCGGTCAGCACGCACTCGTGCATGACCCGGCGCTCGTGCGGCACGTCGTAGGACGCGCGCAGCGACTCGAGGATGTAGTTCGCGTTCAGCGCCGCGCGAGCCGTGACCTCGGCCAGCCCGGCCGCGCCGAGCGTGCGGATGTAGGCGAGCGCGCGCAGCCAGATGCCGGCGTTCCCGTACCACGCGTGCACCCGGCCGATCGAGTGCGGGAACTCGTCGTCGAGCACGTAGCGGTCGCTCTCGCGCCGGATCACCGGAACGGGCAGGAACGGCGCGAGCGGATTGCGCACCGCGACCGGACCCGAGCCCGGGCCGCCGCCACCGTGCGGTGTCGAGAACGTCTTGTGCAGGTTGAAGTGCATGACGTCCACGCCCATGTGACCGGGCTTGGCGACGCCCATCAGCGCGTTCATGTTCGCGCCGTCCAGGTAGACGAGGCCGCCGGCCGCGTGGACGACCTCGGCGAGCTTCTCGACGTGCGACTCGAACAGTCCGAGCGTATTGGGGTTGGTGAGCATCAGCGCGGCGGTGCGCTCGTCGCAGAGCGCCGCGAGCGCGTCCGGGTGGACGATCCCGTCGGCCCCGCTCTTCACCTCGACCACCTCCAAGCCGTTCAGGGCGGCGCTGGCCGGGTTGGTGCCGTGGGCGGTGTCGGGGATCAGGACGCGCGTGCGTTTCGCGTCGCCGCGCGCGCGGTGGTAGGCCTGGATCATGCGCACGCCGACGAACTCGCCCTGCGCCCCTGCGGCGGGCTGCAGGGTGACCCGGTCGAGCCCCGAGATCTCCGCCAGCGCGGCCTCGAGCTCGCAGGCCAGCGCCAGCCATCCCTGCAGAGCGGCCGGGTCCGCCAGTGGGTGCGCCGCTGCGAACCCAGGCAGCCGGGCGACCGCCTCGTTCACCTTCGGGTTGTACTTCATGGTGCACGAGCCGAGCGGGAAGAAGCCCGAGTCGATGCCGTAGTTCCACTGCGACAGGCGCGTGAAGTGGCGCACCACGTCGAGCTCGGCCAGCTCCGGGAAGTCCGGGATGTCGTCGCGCACGCAGCTCGGGGCCGAGCTCGCGCGCGATCTCCACGGCGGGCACGTCGGGCGGATCGAGCGGCACGCCGCGCCGACCGGGCCGCGACGACTCGAACAGAAGCGGCTCGCGGAACACGAGCCCGCTGCGGCCGGGGGCGGTCACGCCGAGAGCTCGCGCACGAGCGCGTCGACCTGCGCGCGCGTGTTCATCTCGGTCACGCAGACGAGCAGCCGGTTCGGGTGCTCGGGGAAGAAACGGCCCAGTGGCACGCCGGGGTGGAGCCCCTGGGCGCGGCAGCGCTCGAGCACCGCCGCGAGCTTCGGGACCTCGACGGCGAACTCGTTGAAGACCGGCGCGGACCAGGGCTGCGCGAGCCCGGCGCGCGCGAGCGCGCGGCGCGCGTAGCTCGCCATGGCGACGTTCTGCTCGGCGAGCTTGCGGACTCCCTGGCGGCCCAGCAGCGCCAGCCAGATCGTCACCCGGAGCGCGCACAGCCCCTGGTTCGTGCAGATGTTGCTGGTCGCCTTCTCGCGCCGGATGTGCTGCTCGCGCGTGGTGAGGGTCATGACGAAGGCGCGCTCGCCGGTCGAGTCGACGCTCTCGCCGATCAGCCGCCCGGGCAGCTGGCGAACGTACTTCTCGCGCGCGGCGAGGAAGCCCGCGTAGGGTCCGCCGAACGAGAGCGGCAGCCCGAACGACTGCGCGTCGCCGCAGGCGATGTCGCAGTCGAGCTCGCCGGGCGAGCGGAGCAGCGCGAGCGAGAGCGCTTCGGCGGTCGCGGCGATCGCGAGCGCGCCGCCCGCGTGCGCGGCGCGCGAAGCCGCGGCCAGGTCCTCGATCGCGCCCACGAAGTTGGGCGACTGCACGACCACGGCGGCCAGCTCGCCGGGCAGCGCGTCCAGCCGGGTGCGCCCCGTCGGTTCGAGCGGCAGCGTGATCCGCTCGAGGCCCACGCCCTCGGCGTAGGTGTCGAGCACCGCTCGCCAGTGCGGGTGCAGGCCGGCGCTGACACCGATCCGTGTCCGGCGGCCGAGCCGCGCCGCCATCAGCACCGCCTCCGCGACCGCGGATGCGCCGTCGTAGAGCGAGGCGTTCGCGACCTCGAGCCCCGTGAGCTGACAGATCAGGGTCTGGAACTCGAAGATCATCTGCAGCGTGCCCTGGCTGATCTCGGCCTGATAGGGCGTGTACGCGGTCATGAACTCGCCGCGGCTGGCGAGCGCGTCGACCGCGGCGGGAACGAAGTGGTGGTAGGCGCCGCCGCCGAGGAAGCTCGGAGTCGTCTGTACGTTCGCGTTCTCGGCCGCGTACGAGCCGACGAAGCGGAGCAACGCGCGCTCGTCGAGCGCGGGCGGGAGCTTCAGCTCGGCGCGGCTGCGCAGCCCCGCGGGCACGCTCGCCATGAGCTCGTCCTGCGAGGACACGCCCACGCGCGCGAGCATGGCCCGCAGCTCGTCGGGCGTGTGCGGGACGTAGCTCACTTCCCCGCGCGCGCCTTCACGTGCGCCCGGTAGTCGGCGGCCGACATGAGCCCGTCGAGCGCTTCGAGGTCCTCGGGGTTGATCGCGATGATCCAGCCCTTCCCGTAGGGATCTTCGTTGATCCACTCCGGGTGCTCGGACAGGCGCGTGTGCACCTCCGCGATCTCGCCCGCGAGCGGCGCGAGCAGGTCGCTCACCGCCTTCACGGACTCGACGACGCCGAACGCTTCACCCGCGGCGAGCTGGCTGCCCGCTTCCGGAAGCTCGACGAACACGATGTCGTTCAGCTCGGACTGCGCGAAGTCGGTGATGCCGATGCGCGCGACCGCGCCGTCGACCCGCACCCACTCGTCCGATTCCGTGTAGTGGCAATCGTCCGGAATCTCGTATTCGTGGTCTTGAGCCATCCCTGTTTCCGTCTCAGTTCGTGGGGCGAGTCTTGGTTCGCTTGCGGCGGTAGAAGGGCGTCGCGACCACCTCGCAAGGCACTTCCTTGCCGCGGATCTCGACGTGCACGCGGGCCCCCGCCGCCAAGTCGGCCGGAACGTAGCCTAGCGCGATCGAGCGATCGACCGTCGGTCCGTAGGTTCCGCTGGTGACGATTCCGTCGCCGCTCTGGGTGTGGATCGTGAACCCCGTTCGCGCCACCTGGCGGCCGTCGAGCACGAAGCCCGCGAGCCGCCGGCGCGGCCCGGCGCCGGCGCGCGCGCGCAGGGCCGCCTCGCCGTTGAAGCCGCGCCCGAAGGCGACGAAGCGCTCGAGGCCCGCCTCCAGCGGGTCGTGCTGGCGGTCGAGCTCGTGGCCGTAGAGGGGCAGGGCCGCCTCGGTGCGCAGGGTGTCGCGCGCGCCTAAACCCGCGGGCGAAAGCCGCTCGCCCCCCGCGTCGCGGAGCAGATCCCAGAGCGCGAGCGCCCGGCCCGCGTCCGCGAAGATCTCGTAGCCGTCCTCGCCGGTGTAGCCGGTGCGCGAGAGCAGGACGTCGATCCCGCCGAGCGCGGCCTTCGCGAAGTGCCAGAGCTTGGGGGGCGTGAAGCCGGCGGGCAGGAGCTTCGCCGCGATCGCGAGCGCCTCGGGGCCCTGCAGGGCGAGCAGCGCCGTCGCCTCGCTCTCGTCAGTGAGCTCGCAGGGGCTCTTCGTGCGCCCGTGGAGCTCGCGCATCCAGGCGAGGTCGTTGGCGATGTTGGAGGCGTTCACGCAGAACAGCACCTCGCGCTCGCCGGTCCGGTACAGGGTGACGTCGTCGACCACGCCGCCGTCGTCGTGGCAGAGCATCCCGTAGCGCACCCGGCCGATCTCCGCGCCGAGCACGTCGTTGGTCAGCAAGGTCTGCGCGAGCTCGAGCGCACCCGGGCCGCGCAGCCGCACCTCGCCCATGTGCGACACGTCGAAGAGGCCCGCGCGCGTGCGCACGGCGCGGTGCTCCTCGAGGATCGACGCGTACACCACGGGCATGTCGAAGCCGGCGAACGGAACCAGCTTTGCGCCGGCCGCGTGGTGGCGCGGCCAGAGCGGCGTGCGCGCGAGCGGTGCGCCGGCCTCGCTCACCGCGGGCGCTGGGCCGTCTGAGCCTCGAATGCCTGCACGGTGTTGCGCAGCAACATGGCGACGGTCAGCAAGCCCACCCCCCCGGGAACGGGCGTGAGCAGACCCGCTCGCCCGTTGGCCGCCTCGAAGTCTACGTCGCCGATCAGCTTGCCGTCGACACGATTCACGCCGACGTCGATCACGGCCGCGCCGGGTTTGATCCAGCCGCCCTGGATGAAGCGGGGCTTGCCGATGGCGGCGACGAGGATGTCGGCTCGGCCGACGATCTCGGGCAGGTTCACGGTTCGCGAGTGGCAGATGGTGACGGTCGCGTTGCGGTGCAGGAGCAGGAGCGCGACGGGCTTGCCGACGATCTCGCTGCGCCCGATCACGACCGCGTTCGCGCCCTCGATCTTGACCCCGTGATGGTCGAGCACGTAGATGCAGCCCATCGGCGTGCACGGCACCGGCGCGGGCTCGTTCGCGACCAGGCGGCCGGCGTTCGTCGGGTGGAGGCCGTCGACGTCCTTGGCCGGGTCGATCGCGAGGGCGATCCGCGCGGGGTCGATCGCGTCGGGGAGCGGGAGCTGGACGAGCAGCCCGTGCACCCCGGGGTCGCGGTTCAGCTGGTCGATCAGCGCCAGGAGCTCGGCCTCGGACGTCGTGGCCGGCAGCCGGATCTGGCGCGACTCGATGCCGCAGGCGCGCGCGGCGCGGTCCTTGCCCCGCACGTAGGCCTGGGAGGCGGGGTCTTCGCCGACCAGCACCACGCACAGGCAGGGCGGCCCGCCCTGCAGCTCGGCGACCCGCTTGCGCACGTCGGCCTGAATGGCCTCGGCTAGCGGCTTGCCGCTCGCGATCGTCGTCACGACGCCGCGGCCGCCGACCCGCTGCCGCTCTTGCCTTTGCCCTTGCCACCTTCCTTCGGGGCCGGCTTGGTCTCGGTCTTGGTCTCCGACTTCGGCTCGGATTTCGACTCGGACTTGGTCTCCGATTTGGACTCGCCCGACTTCGCGTCGCCGCCGCTCTTCTTGCTGCCGTAGCCGTCGGCGTACCAGCCGCCGCCCTTCAGGATGAAGTGACTCGCCGAGATCAGCCGGTGGACCTTGGCCCGGCAGAGCTTGCAGCGCTGCAGGGGGGCGTCGTTGATCGATTGCTCGACCTCGAACTGGTGGCCCTTGCTGCACTCGTACTCGTACGTCGGCATGTGCGCGAGTCTCCTGCGGAATCCGACGAGGCGGGCGGCACTCTAGGGCAGGGCCCAGGCAGGGTCAAACAACGCGGGCAGCCCGGCTCACTCGCCGTCGGGTCGGTCGGCGGTCGCGAAGGCGTCGATCAGCTTGCCGTAGCTCTCCAGGGTCCGGCGCAGGTCGGCCTCGAGCCGCTGGCGCAGGTGGCGCTGCTCGCGGATCTCGTTGCCCAGCTCGGCCCGGCGCTCGCGCGCCTCGGACAGGAGTTTCTCCGCGCGGAGCTCCGCGTCGATGAGGAGCGACTCGCTCTCCTTGATCGCCGTGCGCTTGAGCTGCTCGACCACGTTCTGCGCGGTGGTGAGCGTGTCCTGGATGGTCTTCTCGCGCGCGCGGTACGCGTCGAGCTCGCGCGCGAGCCGCTCCGCCTCGCGCCGGAGCTGGGCGTTCTCGCGCACCACGTCCTCGAAGTCCGCGACGACGGTGTCGAGGAAGGCCGCGACCTCGTCGCGGTCGAAGCCGCGCAGCCGAGGGCTGAACTTGTGCTGCCGGATCTCGAGCGGCGTGAGGCGCATCTCTAACCAGCAGAATCGGCTCGAACCGCCGGTGCCTTGAGGAGTTCGCGCCTCAGCTCTTGCCGAGCTCGCGGGAGCGAGCAGTAGCGGCTCGTACGGCATCGTAGACGGCGGAGCGGAAGCCGCCGGCTTCGAGGGCGGCGAGCCCCGCCGCGGTCGTGCCGCCGGGCGAGGTCACCCGCTCGCGCAGGAGCGCCGGGTGCTCTCCCGTCTCGCGCGCCAGGCGCGCCGCGCCGTGCACGGTCTCGAGCGCGAGCGCGCGCGCGACGCCGACGGCCAGGCCCTCGCGCACCCCCGCCTCGGTCAGCGCTTCGATGAACAGATAGGCGTAGGCGGGGCCGGAGCCGGACAGGCCCGTCACGGCGTCGAGCGAGGCCTCGGAGACCTGCACGACCTCGCCGACCGCGCGCAGGATCGCGCTCGCGCGCTCGACGTCGGCGGGCTCGGCGCCGCCGTCGGAGGCGACCGCGGTGATTCCGGCGCCGACCAGGGCGGGCGTGTTGGGCATGCTGCGGACGATCCGCGCGCCAGCGCCGAGCAGCCGGCGCAGGGTGGCGGTAGTGGCGCCCGCGACGATCGACAGGTAGAGCGGCCCGCCGTCGCGCGGCAGGGTCTCGGCCGCGCGCTCGAGCTGCTGCGGCTTCACCGCCAGCACGACCACCTCGGCGCGCGCCGCGACGTCGGCGTTGCTGGTGGTCGCGTGCACGCCGAGGTCCTTCATCACGCGGCGGCGCTCGGCGTCGGGGTCCGACGCCGACAGCTGGTCCGCCGACAGCCCCGCGCGGAGCAGCCCGCGCAGGATCGCCTCGGCCATGTTCCCCGCGCCGATCGTCCCGACGGACTTGGGCAGCCCGATCATGCCTTCTCCCTCTCGCCGAACAGCGCCGTTCCGATCCGCACGCAGGTCGCGCCTTCCTCGATCGCGACCTCGAAGTCGTCCGACATTCCCATCGACAGCTCGCGCAGCGGAGGCGAGCCGACCCGCGCGCGGTTCAGGTGCTCGAGCAGCGAGCGCAGCCGCGCGAACGCGGGGCGCATCTGCTCGGCGCTCGGCATCGGGCGCGGGATCGCCATCAGCCCCACCAGCTCGAGGTGGCGGCTCTTCTCGACCAGCCGCGCCAGGTCGACGACCTGCCCCGGTGCGCAGCCGCTCTTCTGGGGCTCGGCGTCGAGGTTCACCTGCAGGTAGATCCGCGGCCGGCGGTTCGCCCCGGCGGCCGCGCGCTCGAGGAGGTCGATCGTGTTCGCGCCGTCCACCGACTGGATCGCGTCGCACAGCTGGACCGCGCGGCGGATCTTGTTGCTCTGCAGGCCGCCGATCAAGTGCCACTCGAGCTTCTCGCTGAAGCGCTCCTGAACGGCGGGGATCTTGCGCTCGGCTTCTTGGATCCGGTTCTCCCCGAACACGCGCAGCCCGAGGGCCGCCGCGGCCAGCACCTGCTCGGCGGGCTGCGTCTTCGCGACCGCGAGGAGAGTGACGTCGCCGGCGCTCCGGCCGCGGCGTGCCGCTGCGGCGGCGATGCGCAGTCGGAGCTTCTGGAGGCGGTCGGCGAGCGGGCTCATCGCGGCGCCACGCCGAGCCGGGCGAGCCGCGGCGCGAGCGCCTCCACCGGGAGGCCGATCACGTTCGCGCGCGAGCCGGAGATCTGCGCCACGAAGCGGCCGCCGTCGCCCTGCGCCGCATAGGCCCCGGCCTTGTCGAGGGGCTCGCCGCTCGCGGCGTAGCGCTCGGCGGTCGCGCGGTCGACGGAGTGCATGCGCACCGAGCTCTCGACCACGCCCGCGTCGGTCTCCGCCGAGGCCGGCACGAACAGCGCGAAGCCGGTCAGCACGCGGTGCGTGCGGCCCGCCAGGCGGAGCAGCATCTCGACCGCTTCCGCTTCGTCGCGCGGCTTGCCGAGGAGGTCGCCGTCGATGACGACGACCGTGTCCGCAGCGAGCACGCACGCCTGCGCGGCGACCCGCGCACCGACCGCGCGCGCCTTGGCGAGCGCGAGGCGGGCCGCGAGCTCCTCGGGCTTCTCGCCCGGCAGCGCGGACTCGTCGACGTCGGGCTCGGCGATCGTGAACGAGTAGCCGGCCTCGCTGAGCAGCGCGCGCCGGCGCGGCGAGCTCGAGGCGAGCACGAGCGCGCGCTTCATGGCGCAGCGAGCTCCGCGCCCAGGCGCTGGCGCGCGGCGAGCGCCGCGCGGGCGAGGTGCGGATCGGCCGCGCCCCCGAGCGAGTCGAGCAGCTGCTCCGCCGCCTCGCGCAGGCTCGGGTGGAACCGGACCAGGTCGGGCAGCACGACCGTGGCGATGCGCGCGATGCGCGGGTCCGGATCGCCGCCGCGCGCGAGCGCGAGCGCGCGCTCGGCCAGCGCGGGCGCCGGATCCGAGAGCTTCGCGAAGCACGATAGCGCGGCGCGGCGCACGGCGCCGTCGTCGTCCGCGAGCGCGCCGAGCAGGACTTCGCCGGTCTCGGCCCGCTCGGGGGCCAGCTCGCGCAGCGCGTACAGGCTCATGCGCCGGCGCAGCGGCGACGCGGCGCCGCGCGCGTCCGCGAGCAGCACCGGGAAGATCTCGCTCTGCATCCTTCCGAGCGCCGCCAGCATCTGCGCGGCCTGCCAGCGCAGATCGCCGTCGGGCAGCTCGAGCGACTCGAGCAGCGCGGGCAATATCCGCAGGCTCGGCCGCTCGGCGTGGAACAGAACCCAGGCGGCGGCGAAGCGGGCGAGCGGCTCCGGCGCGCGCAGGAGCTCGCGCACGGCGTCGCGCAGCGCGGGCTCGCGAGCGACCCGTTCCTGCGCCTCGTCGCACGCGCGCCGCAGCTCGGCGCGGTTCGGCGAGGCCAGGCGGGCGAGCAGGTCCCGGTCGCTCACGTGAGCGCCCAGTGTTCCTCGCCCGCGGGATCGCGGCTGCGCACGGCGCGCCGCTCGCGCTCGAGCTTGTGCAGGTGCGAGAGCACGGACTGACCCGCGGCCGGCCACAGCGCGCGCGGCGTGTCGACGTAGATGCGCTCGACCATGACGTCGACGGTGCTCGCGCCGCCGCGTACGGCCGCGACGATCTGGCGCTCGCGCTCGAGCCGGTGCTCGATGTACTCGCGCAGCTTCGCCTTCGGATCGGCGATCAGCGGCCCGTGGCCGGGGTAGATGCGGGCGAGCTCGAGGTCGAGCATGCGCTCGAGCGAGGCCAGGTAGTCCGCCATGTCGCCGCCGTCGAGCGGGATCACGGTCGTGCCCGCGCCGAGCACCACGTCGCCGGTGAAGAGCGCGCGCTCCTCCTCGAGATAGAAGCAGATGTGGTCCTGCGCGTGACCCGGAGTGTGGATCGCGCGCAGGGTCACGCCCTCGCCGCGAAACACGTCGCCGGGCCGGATCGGGGTGAGCTCGAGCTCGAAGCGCTCGTCGCGTCCGGGCCAGGGGTGCTTCGCGACGGCGCGCTTTCCGTAGCGCGCCAGGACGCCTGGCGCGCCGCCGATGTGGTCCGCGTGCACGTGGGTGACCAGGAGATCCCCCGGCGCATCGGTGCCGCACTCGCGCTCGAGCGCCTGCTCGAGCAGCGGCATGTACGCGGGAACGCCCGAGCCCGTGTCGAGCAGGAACGGGCGCGGCCCGCCGCCCACCAGATAGGTGTTCGTGCCGGGGCCCGTGAACGGCCCCGGATTCTGTCCGCGCACCACCACGACCGAGCTCGACCAGCGATCGATGTCCGGCAGCTTCATGCCCCACATGGAGTCCATTGGGCGGGACTCTAGCGCCCGGCGGGTGGCTGTGTCGCCGCGCCTCGCGCCACCAGGCGCGGCTGGGCGAGTGACCCCTCGACCGCCAGCGCCAGCGGCAGCGGCCCGGTCGGCAGCTTGAGCAGCGGGAAAAGCGACAGCACGGGCTCCTCGAGCTCGCGGACCTGCCCCTCGAGCGCGAGGGCGCCGTCGGCGCCGATCGTGCCTGCGGCGTTGGCCGAGAGCGGCGGGCCCTGCACGTCGACCCAGCGCACGGTCCAGCCCCCGCCGGGCGACTCGCGGGCGGCAGAGAGCACCAGCTGCGCGAAGGGGAGCTCGAGCGTCCCCAGGCTCTGCATCAGGATCGCGCCGCGACTCACCGAGCCCTCCAGGCTGGCGCTCGGGCCGAAGCGCCAGATCCCGTCGGCCTTGCCGCGCAGCGCGACCGGCGCGGCCAGGAGCGGCTCGAGCGACGCGAGCTCGACGTCCTGCACGCGCACGAAGCCGCTCTCGGAGCGCAGCCCCTCGCCGCGGAACAGCAGGGTTCCGTCGCCGACCCGCGCGTCGATCCGCGCGCCCCAGGGCGTCCAGACCGCGCGCAGATCGTCGAGCGCGAGCTCGTGGCCATCGCGGGCCGCGCGCACGCGGCTCGCGCGGACGCCGAAGGGAAGGGCGGGCCAGACGCCCTGCGACTCGAACACGCCGCCGGTCCGCGCCACCAGCGGCGGCAGCGCGAAGCGCAGCGCGCATGCCGGCGCGAGCCACAGCGCGAGTGCTGTGCCCAGCGCGAGCAGACCGAGCCCCCGCACTCAGGCGCGCTCGAAGCTCGAGACCGAGAAGCTCACGTCGAGCACCGGGCCTTCCGCGCCGTCGCCGCGCGTGCGCATCTTGAGCGAGCGAACGATCAGGTGCGACTGCGAGGTCTCGATCCGGTACAGGAAGTCGACGGCCTGCGCGAGCGAGGTTCCCTTGAGCCGCACCTCGGCGCGGGTCTCGGGGTACTGCGCGTTCGCGGAGGGCTGCTTGGGCTCGATCGACTCGAGCTGGTCCTGCGAGATCCTCGCGTCGGCGGCCAGGGTCGAGAGCAGCGCGATCAGGTTGGTCTTGGCGCCGGGCTGGATGCGGCCCTCGACCTCCGCCAGCTCGCCCTGCAGCCCGCGCATCTCCGAGGCGATCGAGAGCGCGCGCACGAGCTGGCCCTCGAGCTCGGAGGTCTGCGCCTCGGTGGCGGTCGCGCTGCCCTCGAGCGGCGAGATCACGACCCCGTAGATGAACATGAGCCCGAGCACGCAGCCCGCCGCGACCAGGAGCCAGCGCTCGCGCGTCGAACGCGAAGCCAGGTAGCGGCGCAGCGGCGCAAGCAGCTCGTTCACGGCGTCTCCTCGTCCACGAGCTTGATCGACACGCTGAAGGTCTTGCCGCCGCGGCGCGGGTCGGTCTTCACGTCGGTGACCAGCACGCGCCGGAAGCCGTCGAACTTCGAGAGCTCGGCCTTGAGCTGGTCGGCGGAGACGAAGTCGGCGGTGTGTCCGCGCGCGCTGACGCTCTGCCGCTCGATCGAGAGCTCGTCGAGGGAGATGTCGAGTGATTCGGGAGTGAGCGCCGAGATCTGGCGCAGGATCTCGAGCACCGAGAGTCCCTTGCCGGTGACCCCGAGGTGCGCGGCGAGCGCGCGCGTCTCGGCGGCCTTGGTCTCGAGCGTCTTCAAGGGATCCGTTCCGGGCTCGGTGCCGGGGAAGACCTGAGTCAGGATCGAGCCGACCTCGCCGCGCAGCGCGCCGAGCCGGTGGCTCGCGTACCAGGCGCGCGCACCGGCGCTGGTCGCCCAGACCACCAGGAACAGCGCGAACAGCCCGACCGTCAGCCGGAGCTGCGGGCGCAGGCCGGAGAGGTCCGGCGAGTAGGCGAGGTCGCCCTGCCGGAAGTCCGTCTGGGTCACCCGCTCGGTGGCCGCCCCGCGCAGCGCGAGCGCTCCCGCTTGCGCGAACAGCGCCGCTCCCGCCTCGGCGAAGTCCTCGGCGCCTTCGCCGGTGCGGGTTACCTCGAGCACGCGCGCGGGCAGGCCGGTGCGCTCCTCGAAGAAGCGCGCGAGGCCCGGCAGGCGCGCCGAGCCGCCCACCAGCACGATCTCGGTCGGCGCGACGGGATCGAGCGGATCGCCCACCACGGACTGGACGGAGCGCTGCACCTCGCGGACCAACCGCTCGACCAGGTCGCGCACGCCGTTCGAGACGGGCTTGGTGCTGCCGCGCTCGAAGATGCCCTGGGCGTGCTTGTGCTCCTGGGCAGACTCGATGGAGCCGCGCAGGTCGCGCGCCAGCGCGGCCGTGAAGTGCGCGCCCGCGATCGGGATCCGGCGCAGCGCGATCGGCCGGCCGTCCACGAGCAGGACCAGGTTCGTCTTCGAGTGGCCGACGTCGAGCACGAGCCGCGAGACGTCGGACAGGCCCAGGAAGCCCGTCAGGTTGGCCAGCGACGCGCCCTCGCACTCGACCACCCGCGGCTCGAGCTCCATGCGCCGGTACGCGGCCAGGTGCTGCTCGACGTCGCCGCGCGCGGCCAGGGCGACCAGCACGTCGGTCTGATCGGGGCGGGTCAGCACCTGCTCGTGACCGACCACGACGCCCGTCATGGGCACGGGGAGCTCCTCGTCGATCTCGTAGGCGATCGCGGCGCTGACCCGCTTCTGACCCGCGAACGGGAAGCGCAGGTGGCGCTGGGTGAGGCGCTCGGTCGACAGCGCGGTGACCAGCACCTCTGGCGCGAAGCCGCGGCTCTGCAGCCACAGCTGGATCGTGGCCTCGACCTCTTCCGAAGGGGCCGACTGGGGCAGCGCGAGCTCCTCGAAGCGGGTGAACGAGGCGCCGCGCAGGCCGGCCGCCAGCTCGGCGAGCTTGAGCGACCAGCTCCCGATGTCGAGCCCGACGATGCTCCGCTCGAGCATCAGCAGCCCAGCTCGTAGTAGAGCGTCTTCATGTCGCCGGCCTCGCCGCGGTCGACCACGGTGCGCACGCAGGCGCGTGTCTCGCCCACGCTGGCCTCGGAGTCGATCGCGAAGACGCGGCTGGTGAAGGTGAGCGGCGGGAAGATGGTCTCGCCGGCGGCGATGCCGACCGTCGCGGCGAAGTCGGTGCACGGCTCTTCGGCGGCTCCCGCGCAGAACACCTTGCCCTCGCTGCGCGCCTTCAGGATCGCGAAGACGTCGCGCTGATCGACGAGCTCGAACTCCTCGGCAACGCCGTGATAGATGAGGCCCAGCACGTGAGCCGGCGCCGTGTTCAGGTTCACGCCTCCCCCGTTCGCACCTGGAAACATCGGGTAGGGCGTAAAGTAGGCTTTGAGCGCGTCCAGCAGCAAGGGATCGAGGCCAGGAACTCCGGCGAGCTCGTCGAGCGAGAACACCGGCCGGTTCAGCGGCGCTGACTTGGCTTTCTTCATCTCGACGTAGAACTCCTGCTCGGGAGTGCCCACGCGCGTCTCTTCGTCCTTGTCCAGCCAGTCGAGGATCGCGTCGGCGAGCTCGTCGATGTCCTCGTCGTTGAGCTGACTCGATCCCTTGAACGCGGGCACGGTCTCGCGGATGTGGCTCAGCACCGCCTTCAGGAAGTTCTTGCTCTGCTCGCCGACCCGCTTGCCCTCGGCGTCGATCAGCGCATTGAGGTCGAGCTTGTTGCCGGCGTCGCGGATCCCGATCCGCAGCAGCGCTCCGCCGGGCAGCTCGATCTCCTGGTGGGCGAGAACGGCCCAGGCGTCGCGGTCCGACTCGACCGCCTTGGTGATCGGGTCGCTCCCGATCAGATCGTCCTGCAGCGCGCGCTGGGCGAGCGCGATGCCCGAGCGCGCGAGCAGCTGGGCGCGCGAGTGCTGGGAGTGCTGGCGCGCGGACAGCACCTGGACCAGCGAGGTCTTGCTCATCGCGTAGGCGGTCGAGACCGCCACCACGATCAGCACCAGAACCAGGAGCAGCACGATGCCCTCATCGCCGCGCGCGCGACTCACTTGCACTCCGAGGCGTCGAAGCCGGGCACTCCGCCCATCAGGACCTTCAGCCGCTGCAGCGCCGCCGACGGCTGCTCCGAGCTCCAGCACTTGTCGCTGACCTGGGCCTGGGCCTGCGTGATGGCGCTCGCCAGCGAGGTGCTCGCGGTGTCGATCTGCGAGCGGAACGACTCGACGCACTGCTTCACCGTCATGCCTTCCCCGCAGGCTTTGGCGTCGTCCTCGGCGCCTTCGGGCGCCAGCTTGAAGGGGCGAACCGGCAGCTCGACGACGCGCGTGAACTCGGGGCCCGGCGCCAGCTGTCCGTCCGCGCCGGTCTCGAGCAGCGAGACCGTCAGCACGAGCTCCTTGGGCAGCTTGTCGAGCTTCTCGACGCCGGTCGAGTCCCAGCCCTCGCTCGCATCGCCTTCCTCGGTGTGATAGCGCGCGATGAACAGCGCGACGTTGTCGACGACGACCTCGGGCTCGGTCCACACGATTTCCTTGGCGAGCTGTGCCGGCAGCGGTTCCGCCTGGCGGAGCAGCGCGAGCCCGGCGCCCGTCTGCGAGGGCACGGCCCCGTAGGTGACGATCTCGAGCCCCACCGGCGGCCCGCCCGGCGCCCGCAGCGGCGTGCGCGTGACGAAGCGCAGCTCGTCGCCCTCGGAATCCCCGTAGGGCTTGGCGTTGCCGAAGAAGAAGTACGGGTGGAACAGGGGATCGATGTTCTGCTCGCGCTCCACGAGCACGGTCCCGACCAGCTCGCGCTCGAGCCGGTCGAGCACGATCCGCGCGGCGCGCTCGCGGCTGGTCGTCGTGCCGACCCGCTGGTAGGCGCTCTCGATCCCGCGGTAGGCCTGGAACGCGAAGGTCAGCACGATCGACATGATCAGGACGGCGACCATGATCTCGAGCAAGGTGAAGCCTGCCGCCGTCTTCGGTGTCACCGACTGCCGCCCCGGGTCGTGCGCCCGCCCACGCTGCGCGAGCGCGACCGCCCCTCGCCGCCGGTCGACTCGCCCTGCTCGCCCTGTTGCGGCTGCTGTCCTCTGCTGCTGCGCCTGCTGCTGGAGCTGCTGGAGCGCCTGCGCGTCGAGGGGCGTGACCACGAGAACCACGTACGGCTCGACCGTGTTCGGGTCGGTCTCGGCCCCGAACGCGCGCACCTGCACCATGCGCAGCGGGGGCTCTTGGCCGGGCTGCGGCGCGTGCGGCGGCTCGTTCGCCGCAGTGAAGAGCGGCGAAGGCGACAGCTCGCCCGGGTAGTCGGCGGGGAGCGCGAGCTTCTCCGGCGAGACGATCGTCTGGCAGGTCAGGTCCTGGTCGGGCTCGGGGCAGGGCTCTTCCTTGACCCCGTCCTCGAGCTTCTCGCCGGCATCGAGGAGCGCCTGCAGCTCGCGCACGTGGTCCTCGGCGATCTGGGCGGCGCGCGCTTCCTGTCGCGCCCGCGAGAGGTCGCGGAGGTTGCGCGTCACCGACTCGAGCAGGAGACCGAAGACGAGGCACACGATCAGGACGGCCGCGAGCACCTCGATCAGCGTGAAGCCGCGCTCGCTCCCGCGCTCACTTGGCGCCAATTTGGGGCTCCTCGATGCGGACCTCGCCCGTGAAGGCGATCAGCCGCACGTGCACGGCGTAGCCGCCGTCGTCCTGGAGCCAGATCTGCGCCGGGTCGGTCGCGCCGTCGCTCGAGAAGCCGATCGCGACCGCGCCCTCGCGCGCCACCTGATCGCCCAGGCGCACCTCGGCGATCTTGACGTCGTCCGCGTCGTCGAGCTGGCGCCACTCGCCGAGCTGCGTGTCGAGCGGCACGAACTCGCGGTTCAGCGGCGGCGGCGCGAGCGAGAGGCCCTCGGCGTGCTCGGGCAAGGCGCCGTCGGGCGCGGGCTCCGGCAGCGGCTCGGACTCGACGCGGAACACCTGCTGGTCGAGGTCGATCACGAAGCGCTGCGCGCGGCCGGTCGTGACGGCGCGCTGCGAGACGTACTCGAGCTCCGCGGCGAGCGCGCGCCCCGAGTTGCGGATGTGCACGCCGAAGCCGCCGCCGACCGAGCTCGCGAAGATCGCCCGTGATCAGCACGATCAGCGTGATCACGACCATCAGCTCGAGGAGCGTGAAGCCGTCAGCGCTGCGCGGTGATCGTCGGGATGCCGACATCGGCGTCCTCGCCCTCGCCGCCGGGCAGGCCATCCCGACCGAAGGTGCAGAGCTCGAGCTGGCTCGTGACCATGGTGGCTCCCGCAATCGCGAGCGCGAGGATCGAGCCTCCCGCCGCAGCCGCGATTCGGGCGCGCCGAGTCACTCGCTCACCGCTGGGCCGTCGCTTCCCAGTTGCCGATGTCCGCGTTCAGGCCGTCGCCGCCGGGCTGGCCGTCGTCGCCGTAGGAGTAGAGGTCGTAGCGGGTCGGGTTGTTCTTGCCGGGGCGATCGTAGTGGTACGGGTTCTGCCAGGGATCGCGGAGGCTGTCCGAGCTGATGTAGCCGCCCTCGGGGTAGTGCATCGGCCGCGGCTCCGAGGTCGGCTCGTGGACCAGCGCGTCGAGGCCCTGCTCGTTGGTCGGGTACTGGCCGTTGTCGAGCTTGTAGAGCTCGAGCTGGTTGCGAGAGCTGGGTCACTCCCACCTTCGCCATCTGGGCCTTGGCCGTGTTGAAGCGGCTGAAGATGCGCGGGGCGATCAGGGCCATCAGCATGCCGATGATCAGCACCACGACCATGATCTCGAGCAGCGTGAATCCGTCGTTGCGAGGCTTTGTCATTCCGGTTCTCCTTGGGGTGCCCTGCTACAGCGCCGTGGTCATGTTCATGAGCGGCAGCAGGGTCGAGAGGATGATCATCAGAATCACGAGCGCGACGAAGATCAGGAGGATGGGCCCGAGCAGCGCGAGCATGCGCTGGAGGGCGTTCGAGACCTGCGCGTCGTAGGTGTCGGCCAGCTTGCCGAGCATGGCGGGCAGCTCGCCCGAGGCCTCGCCGACCGAGATCATGTGCGTGACCAGCGGCGGAAACTGGCCGCTCGTGCGCATGGTGCCGGCGATCGAGGAGCCGCGGGTGATGGCCTCTTTGACGTCGTCGATCGCGCCGCCGATCACGGCGTTCGAGGCGACGGTCTTCGAGATCTCGAGCGCGGGGACGATGCTGACGCCGCCCGCGGTGAGCGTCGCGAGCGTCCGCGCGAAGCGCGAGATCGCGACGTAGCGGATCAGCCGCCCGAAGATCGGCGTGCGCAGGGTGAACCCGTCCCAGGCGAGTCGCCCGCGCGGGGTGCGCACGATCCGAGCCCAGACGAGCACCGCGGCCGCGAGCAGCAGCAGTCCCGGGAACCAGTACGCGGTCACCACGTCGGAGAGCGCGACGACCACGCGGGTCGGCAGCGGCAGCTCCTGCTTCATGTCCTTCAGCATGGCGGTGATGTTCGGGATCACCTTCACGAGCAGGACGCCCGCGACCCCGGCGCTGAAGAAAAGCATCAGCGCGGGATAGATCATCGCGTTGATCAGCTGGTTGCGGAGCCCCATCCGGTTCTCGACGTACTCGGACAGCCGCTGCAGCACGGGCGCCAGCGCGCCCGACGACTCGCCGGCGCGCACCATCGAGCAGTAGAGCTCGTCGAACACGTGCGGGAACAGGCCCAGCGCTTCCGCGAGCGAGGTGCCCTCGTTCACCGACTCGCGCACCCGGCCGATCACGGTCTTGAAGCGCTCGCGCTCGACCTGCTCGGTGAGCGCGGCGAGCGCCTGCACCAGCGGCAGGCCGGCCGCGACCAGGGTCGCGAGCTGGCTCGAGAACATCGCGAGGTCCAGGTCCGGGATGCGGCGCAGCTGCGGGAGCTGCAGCTTGTGCAGCAGCTCCGACGCATCGCTGCGCACCTTGCCCTCGAGGATCTCGGTCGGGAAGATGCCCTCGGCGCGCAGCTTCGTGCGCGCGGAGCGCAGGCTGTCGGCGTCGATCGAAGCCGACACCGACCGATTCCCCGCGGCGACTCCCTTGTAGCGGTAGACGGGCACGCGCTAGGCCGCCTGCGGATCGAGCGCCGCGACGGCCTCCTCCTCGGTCTGGCGCAGGATCTCGGCGACGGACGTGTTCCCTTCGAGCACCATCCGCGCGCCGTGCATGCGCATCGTCTGCATGCCGAGTCGGATGGCCTGGTCCTGGATTTGCTTCGAGTCGACGCCGCGCGTGATCATCCCGCGGATCGCGTCGTCGACGATCAGGATCTCGAAGATCCCCGTGCGGCCGTGGTAGCCGGTGTGGTTGCAGTGCACGCAGCCCTTGGCGCGGTAGATGGTGCGCTGGCCGACGTCGGCGCGGCGCAGCCCGATCTCGGCGAGCTCCTCGTCGCTCGGCGTGTACGCCTCGCGGCAGCGCTTGCACAGCACGCGGATCAGCCGCTGCGCGATCGCCGCGACCAGCGACGACGAGATCAGGAACGGCTCCACGCCCATGTCGATCAGTCGCGTGATCGTGCCGGCCGACTCGTTGGTGTGGATCGTCGAGAACACCAGGTGGCCGGTGAGGCTGGCCTGGATCGCGACCTCGGCGGTCTCCAGGTCGCGGATCTCGCCGACCAGGATCACGTTCGGGTTCTGGCGCAGGATCGAGCGCAGCCCCGCCGCGAAGGTGAGCCCGATCGACGGCTTCACCTCGATCTGGCTGATGCCCGGCAGCCGGATCTCGACCGGGTCCTCGATCGTCATGATGTTGTGCTCGGGCTTGTTGATGTCCGCGAGCGCGGCGTAGAGCGTGTTCGTCTTGCCCGAGCCGGTCGGGCCCGGTGACCAGGATGATCCCGTTGTTGCGCCGGATCAGCTTGCGCAGCGTCTCCTGGTGGCGCGTGGACGAGCCCGATCTTCTCGATCGAGAGCAGCTCCTGGGTGCGCGGCAGCAGCCGGAGCACGCAGCGTTCACCGTACTGTGTCGGCAGGGTCGAGAGCCGCACGTCGTAGTCGCGGCCGGCGATCTTGAGCACGATGCGGCCGTCCTGGGGCAGCCGCTTCTCGGCGATGTCGAGGCGTCCCATGATCTTGATGCGGGTCGTGATCGCCTGCTGCATGCGCGCGGCAGCGCGCGGATCGGCTCGTGCAGGATGTTGTCGACACGGAAGCGCACGACCAGGTCCTTCTCCTGCGGCTCGATGTGGATGTCGCTCGCGCGCTCCTTCACCGCCTGCTGCAGGAGCGAGTTCACCAGCCGGATGATCGGCGCGCCCTCGTCGCTCGAGTCGAGCAGGTCCTCGGGCTCGGAGATCAGCTCCGAGGCGATGTCCGCGAGATCCGTGGTGTTGAACTCGTCGGCCACGTCCTCGGCGGACGACGCCTGGTCGTAGACGTGGTTGATGCAGTTCAGGATCGCGCGGCGCGTGACCAGCACCGGCTCGCAGCGCGCGCCCGCGAAGATCATGCGCAGGTCGTCGAGCGGATCGGTGAGCAAGGGGTCGGAGATCGCGACCTCCATGCGATCCCCGTCGCGCTTGATCGGCAGCATGAAGTGGTGCTTCGCGAACGAGATCGGGAGCTGCGTGGCGAGCTCGGCGTCGATCTCCTCGGGCGCCAGCGTCTCGCGCGTCGGGATGCCGTACATGCCGGCGAGCGCGCCGATCAGCTCGCCCTCGGGCACGAGCTCGAGCTCGAGCAGGACGTCGGTGAGCCTGCGGCCCGACTGCTCCTGCTTCTTCAGCGCCTGCTGCAGGCCTTCCTCGGAGAGGGAGGTGTGCTGGAGCAGGACGCTGCGCAGCTCGAGCGAGGTGTCCACGGCTACGGCTCCACCACGACGAGCGACTGGACGCCGAGCGACGCGTTCAGATCGCGCGCGACCGCCTGCGCCTTGGCCTCGTTCGCGTACGGCCCGAGCTGCACCCAGTGCGTCGTCGAGCCCTGCTCGCTCTGCGAGAGCACCGTTCCGTCGTAGCCGTCCTTGATCAGCTTCTGCAGCAGGCTCACGGCTTCCTCGGCCGTCGCGAAGTGGGCGACCTGGACCAGGTAGCTGCCGCTCGCCTCCTTCTTCTTGAGCGCCTCGATCTCGGTCTCGCGGTTGTGCTCGCGCTCGACCGCCTCCTGGCGCAGGCTCGGCAGCGACTCCACCGGGTACTGCTGGTCGTGGCGGTCCAGCTCGCGCCGGACGGGGTTCGGATCGATCGGCAGGGGGATGCCGGCCTCGAGCGCCTTGCGGCGCTCTTCCTTCTCCTCGTCGGAGAGGTCGATCGCGGGGGCCGACGACGACTTGAAGCGCTCGCGGTTCTCGACGGTGAGCCGCTGCAGGTCCTGGGGATCGCGCACGATGCGCGGCGTGAGCACGATCAGGAGATTGATCTTGCGGCCGTCGGTGTGGGCGCCCTTGAAGGCCCAGCCGAGGATCGGGATGTCACCCAGCCAGGGCACCTTGCTCTCGTTGTCGTGCTGGATGTCGGAGAGGATGCCGCCGATCATCACCGCCTCGCCGTCGCGCACGTAGACGGTGTTCTCGACCTTGCGGTTGGTCGTGGTCGGCCCGAGCGAGCTGTCGCTGCCCGGGGGCGGGGGCACGACCTCGCTGATCTCCTGGAACACGTTCAACCGGACGGTGTCGCCCTCGCTGATCTGCGGGGTCACGCGCAGAGTCACGCCGACGTCCTGGCGCGAGATGTTCTGGGAGGTCTGGAAGGGGTTGTTCGGGTCCGTCGTGGTTCCCGCCGCCTGCAGCCGTGAGGTCGGAACCGGGATGTTCTGGCCGACGACGATCTCCGCTTCCTTCTTGTCCGCGGTGAGGATCGTCGGCGCCGAGATGATGTTCGTGTTCTGGTCGGTCTCGGACGCCGCGATCAGCGCGCGGATCCAGGGAACCTGGATGAACTGGCCCGGGTTGTTGGGGTCGGGAATCGAGACCGTGCGGCCGAGGAACGCAGTGACGAAGCCGACGGCCGAGGTGCCTCCGGTGGCGAGGCCGGTGACCGCGCCGATCGAGTTGGCGTCGGCCAGATTGCCGCTGCCGATGCCCAAGGTGCTCCCGTCCTTGGTGGCCATGGTCGTGATCCAGGCCGCGCCGAGGTCGCTGTTCGGCGTGGCGTTCACCTCCATGATCAGCGCCTCGACCATGACCTGGGGGCGGCGCGTGTCGAGCGCTTCGATCACCTCGGCCAGGGTCGCGTAGGCCTCGGCGCTGGCCTGGATGATCAGCGAGTTGGTCGGCGCGTCGGCCGTCACGCGCACGCCGTCGCCGAGCTCGGCCACGGCGCTCGCTGCACCTGCTCCGCCGCCGAGTCCGCCGAGCGCCGTCCCTGCGGGGTTCGTGCTCGAGCCCAGGCCCGTGAGCGAGGTGCGCGTCGTGCCGGTGCGCGAGCCGAGCCCGCCGCCTGCGCCAGCGCCGCCGCCGCCGGGCGAGCCGGTCGCCAGGCTCGAGAGCGTCTGCGCGATCTCGTCGGCGTCGGCGTTGCGCAGCCGGTAGACGTGGATCCGGCCCGAGCCCTTCCGCTTGTAGTCGAGCAGGGTGATGATCCGCTCGACCTCGCGCAGCACGTTCTTGGTCGCGATCACGACGATCGCGTTGGTGCGCTCGTCGGCGATGAAGCGCGGCGCGTTCGAGGTCGCGCCCCCGCCGGCGTCGGCGCCGGGCACGCCCGGAACTCCCGGCTGCGGCTGCTGCACGGCGCGGGCGCGGCGGATGCCCGGCTGTCCGGGCACGCTGCTGCCCGTCTCGTCGCCGAAGATCTGGCCCAGCTGCTGCACCAGCTGGGTCGCGTCGGCGTACTGGATCGGCACCAGCTTGATCGTCTCTTGGTAGGTCGAGACGTCGATCTGGTCGATGATGTTGGTGAGCCGCCGGATGTTCGCGGCTGCGTCCGTGATGATCAGCGTGTTGGTCGGCCCGTACGGAATCACGGTGGCCTCTTTCGAGACCAGCGGCTTGATCGTGTCGCTGATCGCGTCGGCCTTCACGTAGCGCAGCGGCATCAGCCGCGTGATGAAAGTGTCGCGGTTCTCGGCGACCCGGTTGCCGGGAACCGTCTCGATCGGGTTCTCCTTGGCGTCGCGCAGCGGCAGGATTTTCAAGATCCCGCCCGGTGACGGCACGGTCGTGAAGCCCTTCACGGCGAGGATCGACTCGAAAACCCGGTACGCCTCGTCCGCGGTGACCGGCTCGGGCGAGATCACGGTGACCCGCCCGCGCACGCGGTCGTCGTACAGGAAGTTCTTCCCCGTCGCCTTGGCGATCGTGCTGATCACCTCGGTGATGTCGGCGTCCTGGAAGTCGAGGCTGACGAGGACGTCGCCGGCCGGCGTCGCCTGCTGGGCGGCCACCGACTGCGCTCCCAGCCAGAGCGCGAGCGCGAGGGCGAGTCCGCGCCCTACAGGCATCGCAGCGTCTCCGTGCCGTCCGGCTGGCGGCACTTCAGGCAGGTCTGCCCGTCGCCCATGCTGAGCAACGCCTGGGGCAGGCGCTGCACGCCGTCGAGCTTGGCGCCGTTGAGCTCGAAGCACACCGAGTTCTCGGGCATGCCCGTGAACGCGCCGCCCGGGCGGATGTTGGTCAGCTTCACGCCGCCGAACTGTCCGGACTCGTCGTAGACCGGCGAGAGCTGCGCGCTGTTCAGGACGTCCTG
This sequence comes from uncultured delta proteobacterium, assembly GCA_963707945.1. GTDB lineage: Bacteria > Myxococcota_A > UBA9160 > SZUA-336 > SZUA-336 > VGRW01. The sequence goes on along the minus strand of CAVPRM010000002.1, from coordinate 551,006 downwards.
CAGCTTCGGCCGCACCGAGTCGTTCAAGCGCTGCTGCTCCTTCAAGTCCTTCAGCCGGTCGGAGAGCTTCGCTGCAGGGCGCTGGGTCGGAGCCGGCGGCCGGACCGGGACCTGCCCGGGCACGATCGCGCCGGCGGAGGGACCCTCCTCCATGCTGAGCTGCTCGCGCGAGCCGCGATTGTCGATCACCGCCCGGCGCCGGTCGACCGAGATCAGCTTCACGCCGTCGGCGATCTCTTCGCTCACCCGGTAGGCGCGCTTCTTCTGGGCGCCCGTGTCCTCGATGCAGGCTACCGAGCGCTCGGGCTTGGTCGCCGCGAAGGTTCCGCACAGCTTGAGCTGCAGGGAGCTCTCCTTCAGGTCCTCGGTCTCGGGCGCCGCGGCGGAGAGCTTGGCTTTGAACAGGTTGCGGCTGGCGATCACGTCATACTGCGCGAAGGCCGCGTCGTGCGGAGGCGGCGGCTCGATCGGAGGGATCGTGGTCCGGGGCATCGCGGCCGCGCCGACCATCGGCGCTACGGCGCCGTATGCGACCGCCAGGCAGGCGATCGCGAGCGCGATCTGCAGGGCGCGCATGCCTTGACGGAGAAGCACTCGATTCCGACCCCCGGCGGCCTGACCCAGGCCGCCCCGCGCTGGCGAAACGCGCTAAAAAACCTAAGAAAATCCGGGGAAGTCTACGCGGATCAGCGCCCCGTCGCCAGCGTTCAGTTGCGCATCATAGAGCGGCAAACTGATCGGCAAGTCCGCCCGTGCCCCTGAGCAGAGAAGGACGTCCAGAACCGTAGATGAAGCGCTTGCTCGGCCTATTCGCCGTGACTTCGATCGCACTCTGCGCCGCGGGGTGGTTCCGGGCGGAGCTGGCGGGGTTCGTCTACCTCGGGCCGCCCCTGATGCGGGTCGAGTCCCCGGAGCGCGGGGCGGAGGTGGCGGTCGGATCCGTCGACGTCATGATCGAGTTCCCGGGCGGCGAGCGGGTCGTAGTCGAGACCTTCCAGTGCCTCCTCAACGGGCAGGACGTCACCGACTCGCTCACGGTCGGCCGCAACGGCGCGGTCGGCGCGATCGTCGGGCTGCGCGAGGGCGAGAACCGGATCCGCCTGCGCGTGTTCGGCCGCAGCGTCTGGAGCGGGAGCTTCGTCGACGAGGAGCGCGACTTCGTCGTGCGTGTCCGCCCGATTCCGTTCCTCGACGTCGCTTGACACCGAAGTCTCGGCCTCTAGCTTGCCGCGCGCTTCGCGAACGACGCGCAAGCACCTGATTCCATTTGACTTTCGACGGATTGAGAGGATCGAGGAAATGGGGCGTGTGATCGGCATCGACCTGGGTACGACCAACTCGGTGGTCGCCGTCATGGAAGGCGGCGAGCCGAAGGTCATCGCAAACGAGGAGGGCGGGCGGACCACGCCGTCGGTCGTCGCGTTCACCAAGGACGGGCAGCGGCTGGTCGGCCAGATCGCCCGCCGCCAGGCGATCACCAACCCGCTCAACACGATCTACTCGATCAAGCGCTTCATGGGCCGGCGCATGAGCGAGGTCTCGAGCGAGCAGAAGCTCGTTCCTTACAAGATCTCGGCGGGCAAGAACGAGCTCGTCCAGGTCGAGGCTGGCGGCAAGACGTACACGCCGCCCGAGATCTCCGCGATGATCCTGCAGAAGCTGAAGGTCGCCGCGGAGGCGTACCTCGGCCAGCCGGTCACCCAGGCCGTCATCACCGTGCCCGCGTACTTCAACGACGCCCAGCGCCAGGCGACCAAGGACGCCGGCACGATCGCGGGCCTCGAGGTGCTGCGGCTGGTGAACGAGCCGACCGCGGCCTCGCTCGCCTACTCGCTCGACAAGAAGAAGGACGAGAAGATCGCCGTGTACGACCTCGGCGGCGGCACCTTCGACATCAGCGTGCTCGAGGTCGGCGACAACACCGTCGAGGTGCTCTCGACCAACGGCGACACGCACCTGGGCGGCGACGACTTCGACGACCGGGTCATGCGCTACCTGGTCGAAGAGTTCAAGAAGGACCAGGGCGTCGATCTCTCCAAGGACCCGATGGCGATGCAGCGCCTGAAGGAGGCCGCGGAGAAGGCGAAGATCGAGCTCTCCACCGTGGCCGAGACCGAGATCAATCTGCCGTACATCACCGCGGACGCGTTCGGGTCCCAAGCACCTGAACCTGCGCCTCTCGCGCGCCAAGTTCGAGCAGCTGATCGACGATCTGATCCAGCGCACGCTCGGGCCGGTGCGCACGGCGTGCAAGGACGCCGGTATCAATCCCGGCGACATCGACGAGGTGGTGCTGGTCGGCGGCTCGATCCGCATCCCGAAGGTCCAGGAGCTCGTGAAGGGCTTCTTCGGCAAGGAGCCGCACCGCGGCGTGAACCCGGACGAGGTCGTCGCGATCGGCGCAGCGATCCAGGCCGGCGTGCTCACGGGCGAGGTGAAGGACGTGCTCCTGCTCGACGTGACGCCGCTCTCGCTCGGCATCGAGACCTTGGGCAACGTCACGACCAAGCTGGTCGAGCGCAACACCACGATCCCGACCAAGCGCAGCCAGACCTTCTCGACGGCGTCGGACAACCAGCCGCAGGTCGAGATCCACGTGCTGCAGGGCGAGCGCGAGATGGCCGCGGACAACCGCACGCTCGGGCGCTTCATCCTGGACGGGATCCCGCCGGCGCCGCGCGGCGTGCCGCAGGTCGAGGTCACCTTCGACATCGACGCGAACGGCATCCTGTCGGTCTCCGCGAAGGACAAGGCCAGCGGCAAGCAGCAGTCGATCCAGATCCAGGGGTCGTCGGGCATCGACAAGGGCCAGATCGAGCAGATGGTGAAGGACGCCGAGAGCCACGCGTCCGAGGACAAGGATCGACGCGAGCGCATCGACGCCCGCAATCAGCTCGACAGCATGGTCTACGAAGCCGAGAAGCAGCTGCGCGAGCACAAGGAGAAGATCCCGGTCGCGTCGCTGAACGCGGTCGAGACCTCGGTCGCGTCGGCGAAGACGGTGCTCGCGAACCAGGAGGCGTCGACCTCCGAGCTGAAGGCCCGCTTCGACGAGCTGCAGCGCGGGCTGCACACGGTGTCCGAGGCGCTCTACAAGGCCGAAGCCGCCAGCCAGCAGCCGCCGTCGGGCGGCCCGCAGGGGAACGGCGCACCGAAGCAGGACGAGAAGGTCGTCGACGCGGACTTCACCGAGGAGAAGTGAGGCCGCGGCCGGGCCGCCGCTGATGCGGGTGCAACGCGGCAAGATCGCGCGCGAGCTCGCCGAGCTCGAAGAGCAGATGGACCGCGCGTTCGAGCGCGCGCTGGCCGGCGCGGTGCGCCTGTCCTCGACCGACGCCTGGCGCCCAGCGCTCGACGTCTACGAGACCGAGCGCGCGGTGGTCGTCCGGGTCGAGCTCGCCGGCGTGCCCAGCGAGGACCTGCGCGTCGTCGTCGACGGCGAGTACCTGCAGATCAGCGGCCGGCGCAGCTTCAGTCGCTCGGATGAAACCCAGCGGCATCTATTGATCGAGATCGGGCAGGGTGCGTTCGAGCGGGTGCTGCGGACGCGCGCCGCGTACGATCCCGACCGGGTGAGCGCAGCGCGCGCCTCGAGAACGGAATCCTGACGATCGAGCTCCCGCGCAGGGAGAACGCCACGCGCGTGGTGGCGGTGAGGACGACGTGAGCGGCGAAGAAGAGCGGAACGTCGAAGCTGAAGAGGCGCCCGAGCGCATTGCGCGCGCGCGCGCCGACGAGCCGCTGCCCGAAGAGCTGCCGGTGCTGCCGCTGCGCAACACCGTGCTGTTCCCTTCACTGGTCGCGCCGATGGTCGCCACCACCGAGCGAGCCAAGCGGCTCGTCGACGACGCGCTCGCGAACGACCGGCTGATCGTGACGGTCGCCGCGCGCGATCCGGAGGTGGCCGAGCCCGCTCCGGCCGACCTGTACAAGGTCGGCACGGCCGTGCGCGTGCTGCGCATGGCCAAGAGCGAGGACGGCTCGCAGCGGCTCTGGGTTCAGGGCCTGCGGCGGGTGGCGATCGAGGATTGGCTCCAGACCTCCCCCTACCTGCGCGCGCGGATCCGGCCGCTCGAGGAGACCAGCACGCAGGGCCTGGAGCTCGAGGCGCTGCACCGCAACGTGAGCCGGCAGTTCGCGGTGATCGCGGAAGGCTCGCAGAACGTGTCCGAGCCCGTGCGCACCATGGTGTCGCAGCTGCAGGACTCGTCCGCGCTGGCGCGACGTGGTCGCCGCGAACCTCGGCCTGTCGGTCGAGGAGCGCCAGCACCTGCTCGAGACGCTCGACGTGCAGCAGCGCCTCGAGACGCCTCTCGGAGCACCTCGCGCGCGAGGCGGAGGTGCGCTCGCTCGAGCAGGAGATCCGCTCGCAGGTGCAGGAGGAGCTGTCGCGCAGCCAGCGCGAGTACGTGCTGCGCGAGCAGGCGCGCGCGATCCGGCGCCAGCTCGGCGAGTACGAGTCGCCCAGCGAGCAGGTCGACGAGCTGCGCCAGCGCATCGAGGACGCGAAGGTCGCCCGAGTCGGTCATGGAGGTCGCCGAGCGCGAGCTGACCGCGGCTGGCCGCGCAGCCGCCCGGCGCGATGGAGGCCGGGACGATCCGCACCTACCTCGAGTGGATCGCGGACCTGCCCTGGTCGACGACGACGGACGACACCCTCGAGGTCGCGCGCGCGCGCGAGATCCTGAACGAGGACCACTACGACATCGAGAAGGTGAAGGAGCGCATCCTCGAGTTCATCGCCGTGCTCAAGCTGAAGCGCGACCTGCGCGGCCCGATCCTCTGCTTCGTCGGCCCGCCGGGCACCGGGCAAGACCTCGCTCGGTCGCTCGATCGCGCGCGCGCTCGGGCCGCAAGTTCGCGCGCCTCTCGCTGGGCGGCGTGCGCGACGAGGCCGAGATCCGCGGCCACCGCCGCACCTACATCGGCGCGCTGCCCGGCCGCATCCTGCAGACCTTGCGGCGGGTAGGCACCAACAACCCGGTGTTCATCCTGGACGAGATCGACAAGCTGGGCTCGGACTTCCGCGGCGACCCGTCGTCGGCGCTGCTCGAGGTGCTCGACCCCGAGCAGAACTTCGCCTTCAGCGACCACTACCTGGAGGTGCCGTTCGACCTGTCGAAGGTGCTCTTCATCGCTACGGCGAACCTGCTCGAGAACATCCCGCCGGCGCTGCGCGACCGCATGGAAGTGATCGAGCTGCCCGGCTACACCGAGGAGGACAAGCTCGAGATCGCGCGCCGCCACCTGCTCCCGCGCCAGCTCGAGAGAGCACGGCCTCGAGGAGCGCGCGCCCAAGCTCGACGACGAGGCGCTGCGCGGCGTGATCCGCAACTACACCCGCGAGGCCGGCCTGCGCAACCTCGAGCGCGAGCTGGGAAAGATCGCGCGCAAGCTGGCGCGCCGCGCCGTCGAGGGCGACACCGGGTCGTTTCACGTCCGGGTCGGCGATCTGCCCGGCCTGCTCGGTCCCGCGCACTTCGAGCCCGAGGTCGCCGGCCGTGTGCAGATCCCCGGTGTCTCCGTCGGGCTCGCCGTGACCGAGGCGGGCGGCGAGATCCTGTTCATCGAAGCGACCCGCATGAAGGGGAAGGGCGAACTCAAGATCACCGGCTCGGTCCGCGACGTCATGCGCGAGTCGGCCATGACCGCGGTCTCGCTGGTGCGCACCTACGGGCGCGCGCTCGGCCTCGACGCCAAGCTGTTCAGCGAGAGCGACATCCACATCCACATCCCCGCGGGCGCGATCCCCAAGGACGGTCCCAGCGCGGGCATCGCGATCGTCACCGCCCTGATCTCGCTCTTGCTCGACCAGCCGGTTCCACCGGACCTGGCGATGACCGGCGAGATCACACTGCGCGGCAAGGTCTTGCCGGTCGGCGGAATCAAGGAGAAGATCCTCGCGGCGCGGCGCGCGGGGGTGACGCACGTGCTGATCCCCGCGGCCAACGAGAAGGACCTGATCGAGATTCCGGCAGACCGGATCTCGGATCTCAAGATCGAGCCGGTGGAGAGGATCGAGCAAGTGATTCGGATCGCGTTCGGACGCGACCTCGGGCAGGACCTCCCGGGTTGAAGCGCGCGTGGCTTCTCGCGTGGGCGCTCGCCGTCACGGCGTGCGTGAGTCGCGGCGGCTACGAAGCCGAAGTCGCGCGCCAGCGCGCGCTGAGCACCGACCTCGTCAGCTGCAAGAAGACCATGCTCGACGAGAGCAAGAGCAGCCAGAAGCTCCTCGAGGAGAAGAAGTCGCTCGACGCCGAGCGGGCCGCGCTGCTGGCCGAGGTCCAGAGCCAACGCGCGGGCGTCGACGATCTGCGCGAGAAGCTCGAGCGCGAGCGGATGGCGCGCCTGCTCAGCGACGAGGAAGTGGCCGGCAGCTATCGCAAGCTGACGGAGTCGCTCGACGCGGAGGTGAAGAGCGGCCAGATCCAGATCGAGCAGCTGCCTGGGCGCCTGCAGATCCGCGCCGCGGACCAGATCCTGTTCGACTCTGGCAGCGCCGACTTGAAGCCCGAGGGCCGCGCCGTGCTCGGCAAGGTCGCGCGCTCGATCAAGGGCGTCGCCAACCGGGAGGTGCGCGTCGAAGGCCACACCGACGACGTGGCGGTCCGCTCCGCGAAGTTCACCTCGAACTGGGATCTGTCGGCGGCGCGCGCCGCGACGGTCGCGAAGGTCCTCGAGGAGGGCGGGGTGTCCGCGAAGCAGCTCGCGGTGGTGGGATACGGCCAGTACCACCCGCTGGCACCGAACGACAGCACCGAAAACCGCGCGCACAACCGGCGGATCGAGATCGCGCTGGTCGCGCCGCCCGCTCCCGCCACGGAGTGAGTGCGCGCGAGCGGCTGGCGGAGATCCACCGCGCGGCGCTCACAGCGGTGCACGCCGGGCGCGCGCTGGAACGCGCGCTCGCGGAGGCGGATCCCGGGCCCGGGCCGTTCGCGCTGCTCGCCGCGGGCAAGGCCGCGTGCGGGATGGCGGAGGCCGCGCAGCGCGCGCTGGGCGCGCGAATCGCGCGCGGTGCGGTGACGACGAAGACCGGGTACGCGCGGACTCTGGCGGGGCTCCGCGTTCGCGAGGCGGGTCATCCGCTTCCCGACGCGGCGAGCGAGGCCGCGGCGCGCGAGGCGCTCGCGCTGGCGGCGGGGCTCAGCGGGACCGAAGAGCTCCTGGTCTTGATCTCGGGCGGTGCATCGGCGCTGTGGTGCGCGCCCGCCGCGGGAATCTCGCTCGCCGACAAGCGCCGCGCGACCGAGATCCTGCTGCGCGCCGAGGTCGAGATCCGCGAGCTCAACACCGTTCGGCGCCACCTCTCGGCGATCAAGGGCGGCGGGCTCGCCCGCGCGGCGCGCGGCCGACCCGTTCACCTGTACGCGGTGTCGGACGTGCGCGGCGACGCGCCGGCCGACATCGGCTCCGGCCCGGCGAGCGCGGACCCGAGCCGGGCGGCGGACGCGCTCGCGATCCTGCGCCGGCACGGGCTCCTCGAGGCCATGCCCGCGAGCGTCCGCGCGCACCTCGAGGCCGGCGGGAGCGAGACGGCCGGGGCGCCGGCGCGCGAGCACGTGGTCGCTCGCCTCGGCGACGCGCTGGCCGCGGCCGAGCGCGCTGCGCGAGTGGATCGGCTCCGGGTGCGCGTTCTGCCCGAAGCGCTCTACGGCGAGGTCGGCGAGGTGGCGGCTGCGCTCGCCGGCGCCGCGCGCCGGGCCGGCGCGGAGGGCGTCGATCTCCTGGTCGCCGGCGGTGAGCCGACGGTCGCGGTGCGCGGCTCGGGCCTGGGCGGGCGCGCGCAAGAGCTCGCGCTGCGCCTCGCGCTCGAGCTCGGCGACTCGCTCGAGTTCGCGGCGCTCTGCGCCGGCAGCGACGGAAGCGACGGCCCCACCGAGGCCGCCGGCGCCTTCGCCGATGCGCGGAGCCTCGCGCGCGCCGCGGAGCGCGGGCTCGATCCGCGCGCGCACCTCGCGCGAAGCGACGTGCACCCGCTGCTGGCCGCGACGGGCGACCTCTACGTCACCGGGCCGACCGAGACCAACGTCGCCGACCTCGCGCTGGTTCTCTTGGCCCGGTAGCATCCGCGCGAGTGCGCCGCACCCTGTGGATAGTCGCCGCCGCCGCGGTCGTTGCCGCGCCGATCGGCTGGATGGTGAGCGACGCGCTCGAGTCGCAGAACTCCTTCTGCACGAGCTGTCATCTCGATGCGAGCACGCCGCTCCACGCCCAGCTGCGCCGGAACTTCGAGAGCGTCCCGGCCGTGAACCTGGCGTCCGCGCACTTCGCGCACGACTCGAAGTTCCGCTGCATCGATTGCCACCGCGGCGCCAGCTTCCCCAATCGCGTGCGCGTGAAGCTGCTCGCCATGCGCGACACGGCGATGTATGTCGTCGGCCGCTTCGACGAGCCGCGCGAGATGAAGCACCCGCTGTGGAGGGAGGATTGCACGCAGTGCCACGCGAAGTACGAACCCGAGCGCGACGACTCGTTCCACGCGGTCGACTCCCACAACCTGCCCAACTTCGAGCTGAACTGTGTACAGTGCCACGAAGCTCATCCCACGGGACGCTCGGCCGAGCTCGCGTATCTGGCGCGCGAGCCGCTGGTCGCAGCGTGTCGCAACTGCCATGAGGAGTTCTGACGCAATGGCGATCCACCGCACCGCAGTGCTCGTGTTCTGCCTGGTCGCGCTCGCTTCGACGACCGCTTCCGCCTATCCCGGCGGCACGCCCGACTACGTGACCGACGTCGCGCCCTTCTGCGCGAGCTGCCACTCCGCGGCGTCCGAGGACCAGCTCCAGGGCATGCTCCCCGCGAAGGCGACCGCAGAGCTGGCCGCCAACAAACACCTGGCCAAGATCCGGACGCCGCCGCCCGACTCGCCGTACGCGAAGCTGTCGGCCCCGGACCGCGAAGCGCTCGCCGCCGAGGTCGAGAAGCTCGACGCCGCGACCAGCGTGAAGCTGACGGCACCGGCGACCGCGAAGGCCGGCTCGGAGATCGAGGTCGTGGTCGAGACGACGGGCGGCTCGGCACCCGTGCTCGGTGTCGCGCTCGTCGACGCAATCTCGCGGTTGCAGGCAGCGCCAGTGAGCGCGCGCGGCTGGATCGTGACCGGGAAGCCCGTGGTGATCGGACCCGACGGCAAGCCGCAGACCAAGTTCACCGACGGCCGCAATCCCGCGCTGCCGCCCGGCACGAGCTACGTGAACATCGACGGCATCGACTCCGACGTCGCAGCCGGCAAGCTGGCGAAGACCAAGACGACCTGGAAGCTGCGCGCCCCCGCGCAGACCGGGAAGACGCCGCTGGTCGCGGTGCTCTTCTACGGCACCGAGAGGGGCTCGCCGCACGGCGCGGTCGAGACGCCCTATGGGAAGCAGCCGGTCGGCGGCTTCACGGGAAACTCCGGTCGGATCAAGTTCAGCGCCGTGTCGACGGTCGACGTTCAGTGAGCCGCGCGCGATGCCGGTAGACGCGGACACCTTCAAGCGTTCTCTGGGGAGCTGGCCGAGCGGAGTCACGATCGTGACCTCGCAGCACGGCGGCGAGCGTCTGGGCATGACCGTGTCTGCCTTCACGTCGGTGAGCCTGAATCCGCCGCTGATCCTGGTCTGCGCCGACAAGGCCTCGAACACCAACAAGCTGATCCGCGCGTCGCGTTCCTTCACCGTGAACGTGCTCGGCCGCGAGCAGAGCGCGCTCTCGAATCTGTTCGCCGACAAGAAGCGCGAGGCGATCCGCTTCGATGGCCTGGACTGCAAGACCGGCGCGACCGGCTGCCCGCGCCTGCCCGGCGCGTTGGCCAGCCTCGACTGCACGGTGCGCGACGTCGTCGACGCGGGCGACCACATCGTGTACGTCGGAACGGTCGAGGACGCTGCGATCGACGCGGAGCAGGAGCCGCTCGTGTACTGGCGCGGGGGCTACCAGAAGCTCACACCGCTGTAGCTAGGCCAGCTTCCCGGCGAGCCGCTTCGGCAGCAGCACGATGATCGCCGGCACGAGCAGGATCGCGCCGAGCGCGTCGACGATCATCAGCACCGACAGCAAGAGGCTCATCTCCGCGGAGAAGCGCAGGCTCGAGATCGGGATCCAGAATGCGATCCCGACCAGCAGGGTCGAGGCCGTGAAGGTGATCGCCATGCCGGTGGTGCCGATCGCGTGGCGGACCGCGTCGATGCGCGAGGGCATGCGCGTGCGCTCCTGCAGGATGCGGTCGACCAGATAGATCGCGTAGTCGACCCCGAGGCCGACGCCGATCGCCTGCACGGGCAGCGTGTTGACGTCGATCCCGATCCCGAGCGCGGACTGCAGCGCGAGCGCCGCGAGCGACCCGCTCGCGAGCGACGCCAGCGTGATCAGCGCCAGCACCACCGAGCGGTACGAGAGCAGCAGCACGCCGAAGGTCGCCGCGAAGACGATCGCGAGCGACAGGAAGTGGCTGCGCTCGATCTCCTCGTTCGCGGCTGCCAGCACGCCGATGCTGCCCGCGGCGTAGCGGAGCTCCACACCGTCGCGCAACCACGTGCCGCTCGGCTGCAGCTGCCACTCGCCGCCGATCCTCACCCACAGGTCGTACGGCGCGCGCAGGCTCGGATGGCGGATCTCGGCTGCGAGCCCGTCGGGTCCCTCCCAGCGGGTCGGATCCGCGAGCGCGAGCGTCTGGCGCGAGTGGCCCGGCCCCGCGACGCTGACCTCGAGGTGCGGCGGCACCGGCCCGAGCAGCGCGTCCATCCAGCGGAACGGGCGCAGCCAGCCGCGTTCCCCGGGCCGCAGCCGGATCGCGAGGCTGCCGTCGAGCCGCACGTCTTCCGCGAACTCCTCGAGCTTCCGGATCGCGCCGCTCACCGTGTCGGCGCGGTGGTCGCGGTAGAACACGCGCACGGCCAGCGAGGTGCTGTCGCGCGAGCGGTACGGATCGAGGATGCCGGGCGCCGGCACGCTCGTCTCCATCAGGTAGGAGATGCCCGCGATCTCAGAGGTCGTCTGCATCCACATCGCCCAGCGCGGGTCGCCGTTGTGGAACAGACGGTTGGTGCTCTTCTGCAGATCGACGAGCGACAGGCTGCCGCCCGCGTTCGCGTCGGTCTCGAGCGCGCGCTGCAGCGACTCGACGAACTTGAACGAGTCCGGCGCGTAGACGCGGCCGGGCACGCTCGAGGTCGCCACGACCAGCAGGTCGTCGAGCCCGAAGAAACGATTCGAGATCTCGCGCGCGGCGACGTTGAACTCCGAGTCGGGGTAGAGGATCGGCGTGCCGGGCCGGTTCTCGCCGATCGGGACCTCGAGCGCCAGCCCGAAGCAGAGCACCGTCTGCACGGCGAAGATCGCCACGACCGCGATCGCGCCGCGGCGCGAGGTCACCGTGTTCGCCGCGAAGGTCAGCACGCGCGCGGTCCACGGCGAGATCCGGTGCGCGCGCTCCCGCGGCGCGGGCAGGTACAGGATCAACAGGCGGTTCAGCAGCATCTCGGTCACCAGGATCGAGGCCGCCCAGAACGCGCACAGGAGCCCGAGCTTCGACACCAGCGGGATCGTCGCCAGCCCGATCGTCAGCAGGCCGAAGACGTCGGTCAGGATCGCGAGCGTGCCGGGCAGGAGCAGCTCGGCCATCGAGCGGATGCACGCCTCGTCCTTGTCGCCGAGGTCCTCGTACTCCTCGTAGAAGCGCTCGACGAACTGCACCGAGTGACTGATCGCGCGCGCCGTCAGCAGCATCGGCACGACCAGCACCAGCGGGTCCAGGTTGTAGCCGACCCAGGCGGAGAACCCGAGCCCCCAGATCACGTTCACTGCGGCGCCCGACATGGGCAGGAACACGCCGTAGAAGCGCCGGAAGTACGCCCACAGCAGCAGCACCGAGACCACGAGCGTGAGCCCGAAGATCAAGAGGATCTCGGTCGCGAACGCGTACGCCCAGCCGAACAGGAGCGGCTGGCCGGTGACGTACACCTCGACCGGGAACTCCGCCTCGACCTGTTGCTTGGCGAGCTGGAGGTTCTTGAACAGCGCGCCGTAGTCGAGCCGCGTCTCGACGAAGCTCGCGCGCACCAGCGCCGCCTTCTCGTCGGGCGAGACCAGCACGCCGAACACAGCCGGGCTGCGCCGCACGCGCTCGCGCAAAGCCGCCAGACCCGCGGCGTCCGTCGGGATCTCCTCCACCATGGGCGGCGAGATCAGGGTGCCGTCGAGCTGCACGCGCGCGTCGCGCGCCGTGCGGTCGGTCAGGCTCGTGACCAGGTTGTGGTCGACGCCGGTCGCGGCCTCGCGGTCGCTGCCGGTGCGGAAGACGCGGTCGGCGAGCGCCACCAGCGCGTGTACCCCGCGGCCGATCCACGAGTTGGGCGTCACGTAGTGGCTGGCCGGGAACGCGTTCACCTCGGCCGGTACGACCGAGGAGTCGAGCTTGGCGGTGAGCGCCGCGACCGCGCGCAGCACCTCGGGCTGGTAGATGTCGCCGTCCTTCGCGACCACCGCGGCGACCACGGTGTTCGCGTTGCCGTACACCTCGCGGTAGCCCTCGTAGGTGCGGATGAACGCGTGGTTGCGCGGCAGGAGGTCGAGGAACTGGGTGTAGATCTCGAGGTGCCGCATCTGCCAGGCGAAGAAGCCGGTGGCCAGCGCGATCGCGAGCGCGAACCAGTTCTTCCGGCGCGCGAAGAGTCTCGAGAAGCGCTCCGCTGCGCTCATTTCGCCGGCCCCGGGTGGACGATCGACCAGTGTGCGCCGCCGTCGGTCGAGCGCAGCACCAGCCCGCGCGGGCCGACCGCGAACGCGCGGTCGGCATCGGCGAAGTCCACGTCGGTCAGCGGGACGGGCAGCGGCGGGAGCTCCGCCTTCGCGAACGTCAGCCCGCCGTCGGTCGAGAGCGCGACGAGCCCGCCTTCGCCCACGACCGCGACGCGCGTCCCTGCGCCGCCCACGCCGAACAAGTCCTCGCTGAAGCCAGTCTTCACCGGCTCCCAGTTCGCGCCGCCATCGCTCGTGCGCAGGATCGTCCCGGCCAGGCCGACGGCGATGCCGATTCCCCCGTCGGTCTCGAACCACGCGTCGTACACGTAGGTGTCTTCCGGCACGCCGTGGAGCGCGCCGCGCGCGCCCGGCGGGTGGCCGTCGCGCAGGCGCTCGATCGAGCCGAACTCGCCGACCAGCACCGCGTCGCCATCGGCCTTCACGACCCGGCCGAGGATCACGTCCTGCGCGCGCGGAATGCAGGTCCAATGCGCGCCCGCGTCCTGAGTGCGGAGCTGCAGGCCGAAGTCGCCCACCGCGAGCAGCGTCTCGGGCGCGCCGGCGTACAGACCGAACACGTGGCGCGCGAACGGGGTCGGCCGGCGCAGCCAGCTGCGCCCCGCGTCGCGCGAGAGCAGGAGCACGCCCGCGCGTCCCGCGGCCCAGAGCTCGTCGCCCGGACCGTAGGCGACCGCATAGAGCGGCTCGTCCGTTCCCGTCGACGGCGCGTCCCAGGTCTGGCCTCCGTCGCTGGACACGAGCACCGTGCCGAAGTAGCCCGCCGCCGCGACGCTCTGACCGCGCGCCGCGACGCTGAACAAGTCGGCGTGGTCGTGGATGCCGTAGCGGTCCGCGACCGTGCCGTCCGTCGTTCCGAAGTCGAACTCCTTGTCGGGGTTCACCGCCTTCGTGATCGACTTCACCAGGTCCTCCGCACCGAGAGACGCCGCGCCGCAGCGGATCTTCTCGGAGAGCAGCGCCTGCGACAGGATCGAGTACGGGTGGCTCTCGTCCTCGAGGAAGCGCCCGAGGATCCGCCCGACACCTTCGAGCGTCGCGCGATCGCCGCTCGCCGCCGCGGCGCCCGCCATGTCGCTGGTGAGGTTCCGGCCATACGTGGCCGCGGGACCCTGCTCGCGCGAGAAGCCTTCGAGCACGACCCAGACCGCGGCTTCCGTCGGCTCGTCCCACTGACCCGCGGTCACGCGCGCCTTCAGCTTGTCGAGCTCCGCGTCGTCGACGCCGCCGAAGAAGCGGCCGGGCTCCGCGGGCGGCTTCAACAGCTTGGGGTACGCCGTGCGCGTGGTCGCAATCGCCGCGTCGAGCTCGGGTGACACCTCCGCGACCGCCAACGACGCGACGACGAGCGCCACCGCGCCGAGCGCCGCCGCGAATCGCGCCGGTCCCCACGTGCTCAAAGCGGGGCGGAGCGTATCCCGACCCGCGCGCGCGCAGCAAACGACCTCCGAGGCAGGCACGCAAGCGAGCGGCGCCGCCGCGAGCGCGCAGCGAGGCAAAGCCGAGCGAAGAGCGGGTGGCCGAGCTTTGCTCGGCCGGGCCCCGCTAAGGACCTGGTGCCCAGGACTGGACTCGAACCAGCACCCCATTGCTGGGACCAGGCCCTCAACGCGATCGACGCCGCTCGTAAGTACGCACCACCACCGGAGATCGCGGAGTTACGCGCGAATTCCACCTCGCCAATCGGGTCGTGTACGCCCGCAGCGAGTCGCGAACCGCACCCGCTGGACGGACAATCTGGCGGGACTGCGGGGCGCTCTCGTCTCGCGCTTGCGCTCGCTGCGGGCCGATCCGAAAGCGAGCATCAAGGAACGGATCGCGTAGGCTGCTCTGCGGATTCAGTCGGGCGAGTTGACCGGATCGCCGGCGACGAGCCGGCCGTTCTGGACCCAGCTGCGCAGGCCGGGCGGGAAGCGGTCGACGAGCTTGTCGGCGAGTACCCAGTCATCGGCCGAGAGCTCGTCCTTCCAGCGGCCGTTCGAACCCTTGAACAGGAAGCGATCAGAGCCGCCCTCGAACGCCGCGCTCGCGCCCCCCATCAGGATCGGACCGTCACGCTTCATCGCTTCGAACGAGGCGGCCTCGACGAGGCGCGGCCAGAGCGCGGCGGGAGTCTCGATTCCCAGAAACGCCGCGATCCGGCGCATCTCGCCGTCGAGATCGGCCTTGAGATCGTTGTAGTGCACAAGCAGGAGATTTGCGCGCCGCCGCGCGCGCCAGTAACTCGTCTCGAGGCCGACGAAGGACACGTCCGGATAGCCATCCTGCATGCCGGGCAGTACGCCCCGCGTGAACCATCGCCGCCAGAACGAGCGCAGGTCGTCCGGGGTACGCGGCACCGGGCCGAGCTCGCCCGGCGTGGCCGCATCGAGCTGGTCGAACGCGAAGGGAGCCATAGCCGACCAGTGGTTGAAGAGCGACATGCATGCGTCGCGTGGGTCGCGCCCGACGTGGATGTACCGAACCTCGTCGTAGCTCGGCAGCCCGTCGAACGGCAAGTGACTCTTCACGAATCTGCGATGCGTCTGTGCGCCGACGATCGCGAGCATCACGTCGAGAGGCATGCTGAACGCCGAGTCGATCCAAGGCGAGATCTCCATGATCGGGCACGGCTCCGGCGACTGGAACACGAGCAAGCTCACGATGCGCTGCATCCAGGTCGTGCCGCACTTCGCCTGGGTGCAGATCGCGATGTCGCCCTGGCGCGGCGCGAAGTGGTCCCAGCGCGAGCTGTCCTGCATGAACGCGCGATAGCTGCGCTCGGACTTGTTCCGCGGGATCACGGTTTCTCAGACTACCACGGCGTGCGTGTAGAACGGCGCCCGGCGCCCTTCGGGCTGTCCGGGAACGAATGGCTGCGATACGCCGGGTCCTTCCGGCCCTCGTCCGCTGCGGGTGCAAGGACCTGCTAGCGACGGGGCGCTCTAGATCACCGAAACATGCCAGCTCAACGACGTAGCCTCAGGAGCCTGAACATCTCGGAGTTGGCCGAGGTCTCTGGCCTCTCGCCCTCGACCGTCAGCGCGAACTTGAACCGCTCCAGCATTGCGCCGGTGGTGATCGGGAAGCGCAAGGTCTACGACGCGCCCGCGGCGCTGCGCTACTTGCTGGCCGGTGAGGAGCTCGATCCGCGTGTCGAGCGCGCCCGGTTCGATGCCGCCCGAGCAGATCTCGCCGAGCTCGAGCTGCGGCGGAAGCGGGGTTCGCTCATCGATGCCGCCAGCGTGGAAGCTCTCGGCGCCGCCGTGATCTCGGCCGTCACCGCGCGCGTGATCGCCCTGCATCTCGTCGCGCCCGAGGTGCGCGCGACCGGAACGGACGCGGAGGGCGCCGCCGTTCTGGAACGCGCCTGCCGCGACGCCCTGGAAGAGCTGTCCCGGCTCGGCGACGTGCCCGAGGATGCGCGACGCCTTGCCGGCGTAGATCCGGGAATGCCCGAGGCTGGCGATTCGGGGGCGGACGCCGTCGCGGGAGGGTGAAGCGAGAGCCATGGCCGAGCTGGTTTTCACCGTCGCTGCGGCGAGCAAAGCGCCCAATGGAAGCCGTGGGTGTCACCATGCCGCCGTTGCCGGGCGAAGGCAAGGCGACGGTCGTCGCGGGGAAGTGGAAGCCGACCCATGCCTGAGGGCGGAGCCGCCACCACGCCAGAGCCCCCGGCGATCCGCGACCGAGGTAAGATCGTCTCCGCGTCAGCCAACGGGAGGGGACTCCATGGCCGTCATCATGGAAACGCCGAAGCCGACCTTGCCACCCCGCTATCGGCCGCCGAAGTCGCTGCCGTACCGCGTGAAGAACGGCGACTCACTCAGCTCGTTGGCCCAGCGACTCGGCATGACGGCGAAGGCGCTGCTGCAGTTCAACTACAACACCGATCATCCGCCGTTCATCAACTACTACCTGAAGAACAATGTCGGCTGCAAGATACCGACACCGGACGGCAAGAACTATACGTTCCTGAACGCCAACCCGGGAGTGATCTACTACCCGGCGGTGAACCCCGTGCTTCTGTTCGCGCCGAAACAGGGCGAGGGTCCTGCGATCTACATGGGCGGCAACAAGCTGCATGGCCTGATGATCGGAGACGACCCCGACCCCAAGAAGCCGGATCATATCAAAGTCTCCGCCACGTTCTCACTCGGCATTGCCTTCAATCCGACGCTGCTGGACCCCACGCCGTTCGTGTATCGCCAGTACATCCGCGGTCAAAACCGCGTGCTGGACGACGCCGGTCACTGGCACGACATTCCCACCCGAGTGCCGAGCGCGACTTATGGCGTGATGCGTGACTGGGAGAAGGACAACTTTCTCGAGGATGGAGAGCTGGTGGAGACGTCGACGGGAGTGATGGAGATCCGAAAGTACGGATATCGGGAGGCGCCGGGGGTGCCCATGGACAAGTATCTCCCCAACCAGCAGGGCCACCAGTACACGATGTACGACATGCCCGGTTTCTCGTTTCCGAAGACGAATCTGCGCGACCCGAACGTGCCCGGCCCGCCGTCCGGGCGCGTGCCCAGAGCCGTCGAGGTCGAGTACTACTTCAGGGGAGTCATTCTTCAGATCGAGAATCTCGTGCCCGTGCACAAATGGGGAGAGATGCTGTGGGACTTCAAGGGTAAGTGGCGCATCAAGGTTCGCTTCCCGTTGGAGACCGAGCCGTACTGACTTGGCTCGGATCGGCGCCGCCCGCACTCGCGCCCGCCGCGGGCCGTCAGCGCTCGTGCTGGGCGTGGCGGCGGCGCGCCGCGAAGCCGGCTTTCGAGGCGTGGACCGAGGCCGAGTGCGAGCAGCTGATCCGCGACCACATCGGCTTGGCGCTCATCGCGTTCGGGCAGCCGGGCGCGGTCGTGCGCGGGTCGTGAGGGTCGTCAGCGGCGCGTTGAAAGGCTTGCGCGTACGACCGCCGCAACTGATCGGGGGGTAATTCCACGGGCGCGGCAGTAGGTTGAGTTGAGCCACTCTCTTAGGCGCTTGGTTCCCTTGCTTGAATTGCATGCGACGCAGCATCTGACGATGTTCTCGCGTGTGACAAGGCGTGCGTCGTTGACGATGTGTTCCCAGGAGGGGGTTGCGCTTCGACTGGCGCTGCGTGCCGTGAAGTCGACCCCGCAGTAGACGCAACAGCGGTCGCGGTCGATTATCTCCCGCTCCAGCGCTTCGGGAATGTTCCATCGGTTCACGCCGTCACGCCTTGCTGATACATCGGTGCCAGAAGCAGTCGAGGAAGGCCGCCGAGTCCACGCGCGCAGGCGTCAGCGGCTTGTCGAGCGGGGTACCCATTACTCCTCCGAGAAGTAGTCAGAGTCGACGCGCTTCACCTCGAAGGCTCCTATCGTAGTCACACCGACCCCATGGTCGACCATTAGCTTCGCAAGGCGCTCGCCGTCGATGAGAATGATCCGCGACTCGATGTGAGAGGCGTAGTCCAAAGCATCGCGCGAAAAGGTCGAAGTCGTGATGAAGACCCCTTTCCGTGCTCGGTGGCCCTGGAGTGCGCCCGCGAACTTTTGGATCTCTGGGCGGCCGACAGTGGAGTCCCAGCGCTTGGCTTGAATGAAGATTACGTCGAGGCCGAGGCGATCCTCGTTGATGATGCCGTCGATTCCACCGTCGCCGCTCCGCCCGATCGCGCGGCCAGCATCCTGACGACTACCTCCGTATCCCATCCTGACAAGCAGGTCGACGACGAGCTGTTCAAAGAAGGCAGGAGATGCATGAGCGATCTCCTGGAGAAGCTGAGATTCGAGTTCCGCACGCAGCTGGCTGTAGGCGTTCGAGAGCGCGTCCTCAGGCGTCTCGCTCGACAAGGTACGGATCGGTGGACGATCCGAGCTGTCTTCGCGCTGGCTCCGAGTTCTGCGCTTTTCCCGAAACGCGACGAACTCCGGGTACC
Organism: uncultured delta proteobacterium; assembly: GCA_963707945.1. GTDB lineage: Bacteria > Myxococcota_A > UBA9160 > SZUA-336 > SZUA-336 > VGRW01. The sequence continues at coordinate 532,372 of CAVPRM010000002.1, read as the reverse complement.
GCTCTAACACCGAGATGTCGACGCGCTCTGGTTTCTCTGCAAGGAGATCGCGTCCGCGCTGCGTGATCCGAAATACGCCGCGGCCTGAAGCTTCGAGTAGTCCGGCTTGCTTCAGGTACGTATTGGCCCAGCCGACGCGGTTGTTGAAGAGAGGCCGCTGGCCGGAGGGCAGAAGTTCGCTTCGCTCCTCCGGGGTGAGGGAAAACTCGCGGGCTAGAGACTCGACCGCGTCCCGGAACCGATGTTCCGGAGCGCTCGCTGCGAGACGTAACAGCGGCAGCATCACGGTTTGGTAGTCCGGAACTGCCATCTCGTCTCCGTTCGACGCCCAACGGATGGGCGCTGAGTCCACAGGCAGAGCCTACCACGAGGCCGCGCGTCGTCGAAGAAGCCGGTTTCACTTGCATCGGAACCGGATAGAATACGGGTATGCCGCGCCGCAAGAATCTGGGCGGCCGCCCGCCGCTCCCGAAGGCGAAGCTGCGCCACCGTCGGGTCGTTCTGCTGCTGACCGACGCGGAGTACCGGCGCCTACGGGCGGCGGCGGTCCGCGTGACGATGGGCGCACGTGCGCGCGAGCTGGTGCTCGTTGCGTTGGGAGAGGAGACGCGATGAAGGCGAAGCCGCGAGGCCTTCGGTACCGCAACCTGTCAGCCCGCGACGGCGCGATCTACTACGAGCGCGTCTGGCAGGAGAAGCGGATCTGCTTCTCGACGAAGACGGACCAGTGGGACGAAGCGGCCGCCGTTCGCGACCTCTACGAGGAGCGGAAGGGAATCGGGCGACTGGGCACGGCCCTCCGGGTCGAGGCACCAATGCTCGCCGAGTTCGCGGAGCGGTACCTGGAAGAGGACACCGGTCACCTCGCTCCGACGACCCGAGTTGAGCGCAAGCGAGCGCTTGCGAAGGAAGGGCCGATCCTGCCGCGGCTCAGCGTACTCCCGCTCGACGAGGTCGTGGAGCCGGTATTGCGCGCGTGGTGGGCGGAGGCGGTCGACGGAAAGGGCCTCACAACGAAGACGGGCCGCAACTTCCTCGACGCGCTCTCCGGCGTGTTCGCGTACGCGCGCGAACTCGGCCTGGTCGAGCGCAATCCCGTCGATGAGTTCCGGCGGCTCCTGTCGCGCAAGACGCGCACGCGGAAGGGCCGCGCCGAGAGCGACCCGAGCCGCGATGTCCGCCCGATCGAGGACGCCGAGGAGATCGAGAAGCTCGTCGAGGCGGCGAGAGGCGAGGGGATCGAGGCGCACGTCTTCGTTCTGCTCATGCTCGATGCCGGCCTGCGCGTGGGCGAGGCGCTCGGCCTCCGCTGGCGTTCGGTCGTGTGGGGCGAGGACGAGAACGATCGCAAGCGGTCGCTGTTCATCGACAACAGCCGCCCTCGTGGCGGGGAGTCAGGGCCTCCGAAGGGCGGGCGTCCTCGACGCGTGCAGCTCTCCAGACGGCTGCGTGGAGTCTTGCAGTCGCTCTACCGCCGGCGCGAGCGCCCGGCGGGCGAGGCCTACGTGCTGCAGTTCCATCTTCGAGATTTCCGCGATCGAGGCTGGGCTCGCCTTGTCGACGCGGCGAAGATCGGGCACCGGCGGCCGAAGGATCTGCGCGACACGTTCGCGAGCCAGTTGCTCTCCGCCGGTGTGCAGCTGGGCTACGTCTCGACCCAGCTCGGCCACGCCGACTTCGGCGTAACGGTCCGGCACTACGCGAAGTGGGTCGGGGGCGACGAGTACCGCGAGCCGCTCGCGCTGCAGGAGGGCGAAGTGCCGGCGGACCTGCTCGCTCGGCTTGCCGAGTCCCATCAGAGTCCCAGACCGGAACCGCGACGAGCTCGCCGACGCCGACTTCGTGACCGCGACGACGATTCCGATGGTGCCCAGGACTGGACTCGAACCAGCACCCCATTGCTGGGACCAGGCCCTCAACCTGGCGTGTCTACCAATTTCACCACCTGGGCAGGCGGGCGCCGGAGTTTATAGGAGCGCGCGCGCGCGCTTTCAACTGCAAGCATCTCGCGCAGCGAGGCGCAGCCGAGCGAAGGGCGGGTGGCCGAGCTTTGCTCGGCCGGGACCCGCTAAGGCTTGGTGGCGGGCTCCGCCGGCTTCGGCGCTGCGGGGGCGGGCGCGGGCACCGCCTCGAAGCCCTCGGGGGTCTCGCCCGGCGCGGGCGGCTTCGCCTCGCCCTCGGCCGCCTTCTCGGCGGCGGGGGCCTTCTCGGCAGCGGGCGCTTCGGACGAAGGCGGAGGCGCGAGGAGATCCTCCGGGCTCACCTCGGGCGCGCAGCGCGCGAGGCTGAAGGCGAGGATCATGAACAGGATGGCGCAGCCGGTGGTGAGCTTGGTGAGGAAGTTCCCGGCGCCGCGGGCGCCGAACACCGTGTTGCTCGAGCCGGCGCCGAGCGACACGCCGATGTCCGCGCCCTTGCCGTGCTGCAGGAGCACGACCACGATCAGGACCATGCAGACCGAGTAGTAGAGGGCGAGGAGGAGGAACTTCACCGGCCGGCGACCTCTGCGCTGCGCTCGCGCGAGCGGATGATGGCAGAGAAGCTTTCCGGGTCAAGGCTCGCGCCGCCGACCAGCGCGCCGTCGATGTCGGGCTGGCCGAGCAGCTCCGCGGCGTTGTCGGGCTTCACCGAGCCGCCGTACTGGATGCGGATCCGGCCCGCGTTCGCGCCGAAGCGGTCGGCCAGGCGGGCGCGGATGAAGGCGTGTGCTTCCTGCGCGAGCTCCGGGGTCGCGGTGCGGCCGGTGCCGATCGCCCACACGGGCTCGTAGGCGACCACCAGCTCGACCGCCTGTGCGGGGTCGGCGCCCGCGAGCGCGCCGGCGAGCTGGCGGGCGAGCACGTCGAGGGTGCGGCCGGCCTCGCGCTCGGCCAGGAGCTCGCCCACGCACAGGATCGGCCGCAGGCCCGCGGCCTGCACCGCGCGAAGCTTCTTGGCGATCAGCTCGTCGCTCTCGCCGAAGATCTGGCGGCGCTCCGAGTGGCCGAGGATCACGTAGCGCACCCCGAGCTCGGCGAGCATCGCGACGGAGATCTCGCCGGTGAACGCGCCGCTCTTCTCGAAGTGGGCGTTCTGCGCGGCGAGCGCGACGGCGGTGCCGGCGAGCGCGTTCTGGAGCGCGGCGAGCGCGGTGAAGGGCGGGGCGACCGCGACCTCGACCCCGCGCAGCGTCCGCGAGCGCCGCGCCGAGCGCCTGCGCGAACGCGAGCGACTCCGCCACGGTCTTGTGCATCTTCCAGTTCGCGACGACGAGCGCGGTTCTCAACGCGGTCTCCGCAGCGCTTCCACGCCGGGCAGCGCCGCTCCCTCGAGGAACTCGAGCGACGCGCCGCCGCCCGTCGACAGATGGCTGATGCGCGCGCCGACTCCCGCGGCCTGCACCGCCGCGAGCGAGTCGCCGCCGCCGACCACGCTGTAGGCCGAGCTCTTCGCCAGCATCTCGGCGACCGCGCGCGTGCCCGCGTCGAAGGGCGGCTTCTCGAACAGGCCGAGCGGGCCGTTCCAGAACACGGTCTTCGCCACCGCCACACGCGACTCGATCGCGGCGCGCGAGCGCGGCCCGATGTCGAGCGCCATCGCGCCGTCCGGAATCCGCTCGACGGTGCGCGCGCCGGCGGTGTCGTCGAGGCTCGCTGCCACGACGTGATCGACCGGGCAGAAGCAGCTCCGTCTTCCCCGCGAGCAGACGCTTGGCGGTGTCGACCAGGTCCTTCTCGACGAGCGACTTGCCGACCGGCTCGCCCCTCGCGAGCAGGAACGTGTACGCCATGGCGCCGCCGATCGCGACGGCGTCCGCGCGCGCCGCGAGCGACTCGAGCACCGCGAGCTTGTCCGAGACCTTCGCGCCGCCGAGGATGCACAGGTAGGGATGCTGGGGCTGGTCGCGCACGCGCGAGAGCGCCTCGAGCTCGCGCAGCAAAAGGAACCCCGCGGCCGCCGCCGACACCCGATGCGCGAGCCCCTCGGTGCTGGCGTGCGCGCGGTGCGCGGTGCCGAACGCGTCGTTCACGTACACGTCGCAGAGCCGCGCGAGCTGCGCGACGAACGCGGGATCGTTCGCCTCCTCGCCGGCGTGGAAGCGCAGGTTCTCGAGCAGGAGCGCCTCGCCGTCGCGGAGCGTCGCGACCGCGGCTTCGACCGCGGGGCCGACGCAGTCCGGCGCCAGCGGCAGACCCATCTGCTTCGCGACCGGCGCGAGCGAGTACTTCGGATCGGGCGCCGCCTTCGGCCGGCCCAGGTGCGAGGCGACGATCGCGCGACCGCCCTTGCGGCGCACGAACTCGAGCGTCTCCCGCGAGGCGCGGATGCGCGAGTCGTCCGACGACGGCGCCGTTCTTCAACGGCACGTTCAGGTCGGCGCGAATGAACACGCGTTTGCCGGCGAGCGCGAGGTCCGCGACCGACGGCAGTCCGGCCGCGGCGCTCACAGCTTCTGGGCGACGATGCGCGCGAGCTCGATGACCCGGCGCGCGTAGCCCCACTCGTTGTCGTACCAGGCGACCAGCTTGAAGAAGTTCTTGTTCAGCTCGAGGCTCGAGCCGCCGTCGAAGATCGACGAGCGCGGGTCGTGCACGAAGTCGCTCGAGACCACCTCGTCCTCGGTGTAGCCGAGGATCCCCTTCAGGTAGGTCTCGGAGGCGTTCTTCATCGCGCGCTTGATCTCGTCGAGCGAGGTCGACTTGGTCGTCTTCACGGTCAGGTCGACGACCGACACCGTCGGCGTCGGCACGCGGAACGACATGCCGGTGAGCTTGCCGGCGATCTCGGGCAGCACGAGCCCGACCGCCTTCGCGGCGCCGGTGCTCGAGGGGATGATGTTCACCGCCGCGCTGCGCCCGCCCTTCCAGTCCTTCTTGGACGGGCCGTCGACCGTCTTCTGTGTCGCCGTGTAGGCGTGCACCGTGGTCATCAGGCCCTCGGCGACGCCGAAGCCTTCCTTCAGGAGCACGTGCACGACCGGCGCCAGGCAGTTCGTGGTGCACGACGCGTTCGAGATCACGTGGTGCTTCGCCGCGTCGTACTTGTCGTCGTTGACGCCCATGACGATCGTCAGGTCCTCGCCCTTGGCGGGGGCGGAGATGATCACCTTCTTGGCGCCGGCGCTGAGGTGCCCCTTGGCCTTGTCCGCCTCGGTGAAGAGGCCGGTGGACTCGATCACGAGCTGCACGCCGAGCGACTTCCAGGGAAGCTCGGCCGGCGTCTTCGCGGAGACGACCACGATGTCGCGGCCGTCGATCACGAGCACGTCGTCCTCGGCCTTGTCGGGCGCCGACCGCTTGGAGCTGGTCTGACCCTTGAACCCGCCCTGCGTGGAGTCGTACTTCACCAGGTAGGCGAGGTTGTCGGCGGGGACGATGTCGCCCACGGCCACGACCTCGAGCTCCTTGGACCAGAGCCCCTGTTCGTAGAGAGCCCGGAACACCAGCCGGCCGATCCGGCCGAAGCCGTTGATGCCGACGCGCACACCTTTTGCCATGGGACGCACACCTCCGTCGCGGTCGCCGGCCAGCTTAGCCAAGCGCTTCTCGGAGCGTCAATCCAAGTGATTCCGCTCGCTTACGCGCCTACTGCCCGAGTGCTAGGTTGGGCCGGCGTGATCATCGGGGGTGGCATCGACGTCGTGGAGATCGCGCGCGTCGAGCGCGCGCTCAGCCGCCGCGGGACGCGCCTCCGCGACCGGGTCTACACCGATCGCGAGATCGCCGATTGCGCCCGGCGTGGCCGCTCGTCACCGCACTTCGCGCTGCGCTTTGCCGTTAAGGAGGCCGGCATGAAGGCCATCGGCACCGGTTGGCGGCGCGGCGTCGCCTGGCGCGACTTCGAGACGGTCGAGACCGAGCACGGGCTCGGGCTCGAGATCCACGGCCGCGCGCTCGAGCTGATGCCGCGCGCGCGGCTTCGCCCGCGCGTTCGTGGGCGCTTCCTACACGCGCACGCACGCGTTCGCGCAGGTCGTGCTCGAGGGCGCCGGGAAAACGACGGCGCCGTGAAGCCCTGGGTGAAGGTCTCGGCAGCGGCGGCGGTGATGGCCGCGCTGGTCGTCGTGGCGGGAGCGGCGGTGGTGCTGGCGCTGGTCGGCCGCGATCCGGGCGCGAGCGCGCAGGGCGAGCTCCAGATGGCGGGCCTGTCCGCGCGCGCACACATCGTGCGCGACCCGTTCGGCATCCCGCACATCGACGCGGCCAGCCTGAACGACGCGTACCGCGCGCTCGGCTTCGCGCACGCGCAGGACCGGCTCTGGCAGATGGAGGTGCTGCGGCGCAGCGCGCGCGGGCAGCTCGCGGAGCTGGTCGGGCCGCGGGCGCTCGACTCCGACCGACTCGCCCGCACCCTGGGCTTCGGCGCCGCAGCCGACCGCGAGGAGAAGGATCTCTCGCGCGACACCCGCGCCGCGCTCGACGCCTATGCGGCAGGCGTGAACGCGTGGCTTTCCGAGATCGCCGCGGCTCGCGCGCCGCGACCGTTCGAGCTGCGCTGGCTCGAGTTCGAGCCGGAGCCGTGGCGCGCGTCGGACTCGCTGGCGATCGCGCGGTTGCGCGCGTGGAACCTCGGCCGCTCGCTCGGCGCGAGCCTCCTGCTCGATCGACTCGTCTCCGAGCTCGGCGGCGTGCCGTCGCGCGACTTCTTCCCGGTGCGGCCGAGCGACGGCGCGCACGATCCGCTGGCGCCGCTGCTCGAGCTGGGTCGTGCGGCGGACGAGCTGGCCGAGACGGCCGGGCTCGCCGGTCCAGCGGGCAGCCTCGGCTTCGTCGTGCCGGGTGCGCGCTCGCTGAGCGGCAAGCCCTTGCTCGCGAACGACGCGCACGTCGACTTCAGCGCGCCCGCCGTGTTCTACCTGGCACATCTGCGCGCGGGCCGCTTCGAGCTCTCGGGCGCGACCTGGCCGGGCCTGCCCGTCTTCTTCGTGGGGACGAACCGGGCCATCGCGTGGGGCCAGGTGGCGCTGCACGCGTCGGTGTCGGACCTGTTCGAGGAGACGCTCGATCCCGCCGAGCCGCGCCGCTACGAGCGCGCGGGCCGCTGGCGCAAGGCGAAGCTGCGCAGCGAGGAGATCGCGGTTCGCGACGCCGCTCCGGTGCGGCTCGAGGTGGCGCTGACCGAGCACGGCCCGCTCCTGCGGAGCGTGCGCCCCGACGACCCGCGCGCGAGCGCGCTCGCGCTGCGCTGGACCGGCTTCGCGGCGCAGAGCGGCGTCGAGAGCGCGCTGCGGCTCCAGCTCTGCGGCGACTGGACCTGCTTCCGCGGCGCGCTGCGCGAGCTGCCCGCGCCGGCCGCAACGTTCCTCTACGCCGACGCCGCCGGCGCGATCGGCACCCAGGTCGCGGGTGAGCTTCCGATCCGCTCGATCGACACGGGGCTCCTGCCCGTCTCGGGCGCGTCGCGCTTCTACGACTGGAAGGGCTCGATCCCGTTCGACGAGCTTCCGTCGGCGTTCGGTCCCAACCTGTCGGCGCAGGTCGTCTCGTCGCATCCCGACGCCGACTCGTTCAAGCACCCGGTGAGCTGGCTGTGGAGCAGCGAGGGCGGCGCGGAGCGGGTGCGCGAGCTGGTCGCGCCGCCGACACCGATCGACGTCGAGGGCCTGGTCGCGATCCAGCGCGACACCACCTCGAGTCGCGGGCCGGCGAGCCTCCGGCTCCTGATCACGGACGTGAACCCGACCTCGAGCTCGGCGCAGCGCGCGAAGGCGATGCTGCTCGAGTGGGACGGCGCGACCAGCGTCGACTCACCGGGCGCGTCGCTCTACCACGTGTTCCGCCAGCGGCTGGCGCGCCGGCTGCTCGAGAGCCTCGGCGTCTCGCGCGACGCGCAGACCTTGCTCGAGCAGGCCGAGCCGGCGCCCGGCCTGGTGCTCGCGCGCACGCTCGATCGGCTGGGCCGCGACAAGGCCGAGAGCCTGATCGAGGGCGCGCTCGACGAGACCTGGGCGACCATGCGCACGCAGATCTCGGCGAACCCCAAGAAGTGGGCGTGGGGCGAGATCCACGGCGTGCGGCTCGTGCACGAGTTCGAGCGCTCGGGCTCGGGGTCGCTCTTCTGGGTCGGCCGGCGCCTCGGCGTGGGGCCGTTCGCCGCGCCGGGCGATCCCGACACGGCCTGGACCATGTACCACGGCGCGCTCCCCGACCGAGCGCTCGAGCTCGGCCCCGGCCTGCGCTATGCGGTGGACCTGGGCGATCCCGACCACGCGCTGGTCGGCCTCGCCGGCGGTCAGTCCGGCAGCTCCGGCTCCGACCACTACGCCGACGCCCTGCGCGACTGGCTCGCCGGCCGCCCGCGCCCGCTCTGGATGCACCAGAGCGACGTGGCCTACCACCAGGTCGGCACCTGGGAGCTCACGCCCGACGCAGGGAAGTGACGCCCCCGTCCATCCGGCTGGCAAATCCCAATCCTCTCCAGCAACGTGAGTGCCATGGCGAGGCCGAGCGAGGGCCCACCGCGGGACATCGGCCCGCGGTCCGATGTCGGCGAGCGAGGACGCAAGCGGAGCGAAGCGGAGCGCGCAGCGAGCCGCGGGCGAGCGAAGTCAACCTGACGTGATCGTCTTCATTCTGGTCCCAGGGCTGTACGCGGCCGTTGAGCAGGCCGACAACCCGGCGCTGCGCGGACGGCCCGTCGTGGTGGGCGCGGACCCCGCGAAGCGCGGCACCGTGACGAGCGCCAGCCGCGAGGCGCGCGCGCGCGGAGTGCACGACGGCATGGAGACGAGGCGCGCGCTCGAGCTGTGCCCGGACGCGGCGCTGCGGCCGACCCGGCTCGAGCGCTACCGCGAGGTCGCGGCGGAGCTGCGGGCGCTCCTGCGCGCCGAGACGGACCGCATCGAGGAGCTCGGGATCGAGGGCACGTTTCTCGAGCTCGCGCCCGGGGTCGAGGTCGTCGCGCGCGTGGCCGAGCTGTGCGTGCGCGTGCAGGCGGAGCTCGGGATCGCGGCGGTCGCGGGGATCGGTCCGACCCGCTTCGTCGCCTATCTGTGCGCGCGCCATCCGGGTCCCGGCGGGATCCGCAAGGTCGAGGAGGCCGACGTCCCGGACTTCCTCGCGCCGTTCCCGGTGACGGAGATCTGGGGGCTCGGGCCGGCCACCGCGCAGAAGCTGTCCGAGCGAGGGGTACACACGATTGCGGCGCTGCGCGCGGTCGCCCTCGAGGAGCTCACGGCGATCGTGGGCCGCGGCGCCGGCGCGATCCTCGAGTACGCGCGCGGGGCGGACCGCGAGCCGCTGCGGCCCAAGCCGCGCGCGCGCTCGCTGTCGCAGGAGCGCACGCTCGAGGAGCCGCTGGTCGACCTGCGCAGCCTGGGCGAGCTGCTCGAGTCGCTCGCGGAGCGGCTCGAGCGCGCGCTCGCGCGCGAGCGGCGCGCCGCGCAGACGGTCACCCTGGGCGTGTCGTTCGTCGACGGCAGCCAGGTCACGAAGTCGCGAAACCTGCCCGCGCCGGCCACCGAGCAGCGCGTCTTCGCGGAAACCGCCCAGGAGCTGCTCGGGCGCACCCAGGCCGGCGCGCGCGCGGTTCGGCGCGTCCGGCTCGGGCTGACGGGCCTCACGCGCGCCGAGTCGCCGGCGGACACGCGCCAGCTGCGCCTCTTCTAGACGCCCGCGCCACGGCCGCGAAGTGCGGTTAAGGCGCGCCCCCTCCCGGTCCGAAAACGGGACGGGGGACCGGAGTGGTCACGGACCGCAGCACCTTCGATCGCCGCAAATATCCGCGCGTGCGCACGGAGTCGCTCGTGTCGATCGCGCGCGTCGACACGCGCGAGTCGCTCGCGCACGCGCTCGACGTGTCGATCGGCGGCATCCGCTTCCAGTGCGTCGGGCTCGAGGTCGACCTCGGCGAGACGCTGCGCGTGCAGCTCACGATCGGCGACCGCACGATCCAGGTCGTGGGCAAGCTCGTGCGCGTGACCGACCTCGACGGCTTCACCCAGGAGGTCGCGCTCTCGTTCACGGAGGTGGACGACGCGACCCTGCGCTTCCTGACCCAGAGCCTGCCCGAAGGCTACGAGCTCGAGCCCAACGAGAAGTAGCGCGCGAAGCGCGGCCGCTTGGCCAGCGCGGCGCGAATCTCGGGCAGCTTCGACTCCAGCTCCGTGCGGCCGGCGGCCACCGCGCGCGGCCCCTTGTGGAACTCGAACGAGCGGATCCCGCGCACGTCGGGCGCGAGCACGACGTCGACCGGCTCGCGCGCGAGGCGATGCCGCGCGATCTCGTGCTCGAGCACGCTCATCGAGGCGGTGAGGATCTCGATCAGGTTCGGACCGGCCGGCTCAGCCTGGGCCGGCGCCGACATCGGCCCGCGGGCCGATGTCCCGCGGGAGGGGCGGCGGCGGAAGCGCGCGAGCCCGGTCTCGATCGCCTCGCCGATCCGCGACACCACCGGGCGACGCCGCGCGCGTGGCTCGAGCTCGCGGACCGGCTGCGCGTGCAGGTTCACGGCGACCTTCACGTCCACGCCCAGCGCCTCCAGAGCCGAGACCGGCACAGGGTTGCGCAGCGCGCCATCGACGAGCAGCCGCGCGCCCTGGCGCACGGGCACGAAGATGCCGGGCACGGAGATGCTCGCGCGCACCGCGTCCAGCAGTCGCCCGGTCCTGATCCAGATCTCCTCGCCGGTGACGAGGTCCACCGCGACCGCGGCGTAGGGGATCGGCAGGTCCTCGATCCGCCAGTCGCCGATCAGGCTGCGCAGATACTCGGTCGCGCGCTCGCCGGAGAGCAGCCCGGATCGCGGCCAGACCGGATCGACGTAGCCGAGCAGGTCGGAGAGCTCGAGGCTGCGCAGCCCGCGCTCGAATACCTCGAGCTGGCCGGTCGCCCAGAGCGCCCCCACCAGTGCGCCGATGCTGGTGCCCGCGATGGCGTCGACGGCGATGCCGGCGTCGGCCAGCGCGAACAGCACCCCGGCGTGCGCCACGCCGCGCGCGCCGCCCGCGCCGAGCGCCAGACCGAGTTTCTTTCGCTGCGCGCCGGCCGCGCCTTGCGGACTCATGCGATTTCCAATCCCCGGACGTTTGTGGGTAAGCTCGCGCAACACCGGCCGGTCGGCCGGTGTTCCGAGGAACTCGATGAGCGACTTCTACCAGAACGGCGTCGTCACCACCCTTCATCGGCTCGGGCCCGACTCGGTTTCGCGGCTCGAGGCGGAGCTGAAGCACTTCGCGCGCGAGCGGCCGATGGCGCTGGTGCTGCCCTGCCTGTACAGCGAGATCCAGGGCGCGGGTCTGCGCGGCATCGTGGAAGTGCTGCGCGAGGTCTCGTACCTGCACCGCGTGGTGGTGAGCGTGTCGGGCACCGCGGACGCCGACGAGTTCCGCCGGGTGCGCGAGTTCTTCAAGGTGCTGCCCGAGGCCGTGTGCGTCTGGGGCAGCGGGCCGACCGTGGGCGAGCTGCTCGCCCGCCAGCGCGCGAGCGGCCTCGAGCCCGGACCCGACGGCAAGGGCCGAGCCGTCTGGCTCGGGGCGGGCGGGGCGCTCGCGCTGGGCGACGCCGACGCGCTCGCCTTCCACGACTGCGACATCCTCACCTACGACCGCGAGCTGCTCGCGCGGCTCTGCTACCCGGTGCTCTCGCCGCACCTCGACTACGACTACTGCAAGGGCTACTACGGCCGCGCCACCGACCGCCTGCACGGCCGGGTGACGCGGCTCTTCGTCACGCCCTTGATCCTCTCCTTGAAGCGGACGCTCGGCCGCGAGCTGCCGCTGCTCGAGTTCGTGCACGGCTTCCGCTACCCGCTCGCCGGCGAGTTCGCGATGAAGACACCGCTCGCGCGCCAGGTCCGCATCCCCAGCGACTGGGGTCTCGAGGTGGGGCTCCTCGCCGAGGTGTTCCGCAACGCCTCGCCGCAGCGCATCTGCCAGGTCGAGCTCTGCGACAACTACGACCACAAACACCAGGACCTGTCGCCGCTCGATCCGACCGCGCGGTCTGCACCGCATGGTGATCGACATCGCGACGTCGCTGTTCCGGAACCTGGCGAGCGTCGGCGTGCAGTTCGACGCCGGCTTCCTGAACACGCTCTGCTCGGCCTACCTGCGTCAGGCGCAGGACACCATCACTGCCTACTCGGACGACTCGCGCATCAACGGTCTGCGCTTCGACCCGCACGACGAAGAGCTCATGGTCGAGACGTTCACCCAGGGCCTGCGCGCCGCAGGCTTCGCCTTCGTGCGCGACCCGATGCGGGCGCCGCTGATCCCGAACTGGCACCGGGTCAGCGCCGCCATCCCCGAATTCCTGTCCGATCTGCGCTACGCGATCGACCTGGATAGGCGCAGCTAGGCGAGCTAGGATGCGCGCCGACCGCCTGCCCAGGTGGTGAAATTGGTAGACACGCCAGATTCAGGGTCTGGTGCTCGCAAGGGCATGCTGGTTCGAGTCCAGTCCTGGGCACCAAGGCGCCGCGCAGCGGCGCCGACCTAGCCGTCGAGCTCCGTGCTCGCGCGCTCCCACTCCTCGGTGAGCGCGGCGACCTTTTCGGCGGCGCTGCGGCGCTCGGCGGCGAGCTCGCGCATGCGGTCGCCGTCCTTGGCGGTGTCGGGCTCGGCGGCGAGCCAGTCGAGGCGGGCGACCGCGGCCTCCGCGGCTTCGATCTCGCGCTCGAGGTTCTGCACCCGTTCGCGCAGCTTCTTCTTGCCCTTGTCCTTGCTCTTGTCGACGGCGGGCCTGGCTTCCGGCTTCGCCGCCGGCTTCGGGGCAGGGCGCGCCGCTTCCGCTGCGGCCTCGGCGTCGCGCTCCAGCGCTTCGGCGTAGGTCGCGTAGCCGCCGAGGAAGACGCGGACCCGCGCCTCGTCCGGGCCCGGCGTGATCTCGACGACCCGGGTCGCGAGCGTGTCGATGAACAGGCGGTCGTGGCTGACGAAGAGCAGAGTGCCGTCGTAGTCGGCGAGCGCCTGCGTCAGCACGTCGCGCGCTTCCATGTCGAGGTGGTTGGTCGGCTCGTCCAGCACCAGGAAGTTCGCGCGCGCGAGCAGGAGCTTGGCGAGCGCGAGTCGCGCCTTCTCGCCGCCCGAGAGCACGGCGACCTTCTTGTCGATCTCGTCGCCCGAGAACAGGAACGCGCCGAGGATGCTGCGCAGGCGCGGCACGTCGTCCGTGAGCGCGTCGTGCTCGAGCTCGCCCAGGACCGTGCGGCGCGCGTCGAGCGCGTCGACCTGGTGCTGGGCGTAGAAGGCGCAGTGCACGTTGTGGCCGAGCTCGCGCGCGCCGCGGTTGGGCTCGAGCGTGCCGGCGGCGAGTCGGAGCAGGGTGGACTTGCCGGCGCCGTTCGGGCCGACCAGCGCCACCCGCTCGCCGCGCGCGAGCTCGAAGTCGAGCGAGCGGTACACGACCTTCTCGCCGTACGCCTTCGCGACCCGCTCCATGCGCAGCACCACCTTGCCGGGGCGAACACCGCTGGCGAAGCGCACGCGCATGGTGCGGCCCTTGGCTTCGCCCGGGAGCTCTGCGAGCTCGTCGCGCAGCTTGTCGATCGCCTTCAGCTTGCTCTGCGCCTGGCTGGCCTTGGTGCCGTAGCGGAAGCGCGCGACGAACTTCTCGCGGTGCGCGATGTCCTTTGCGAGTTTCTCGCGGCGCGCCTCGGCGTCCTCGCTGCGCAGGCGCTTCTGCCCGACGTAGTCGGTGTAGTTGCCCTTGTACACCGAGAGGCGTCCGCCCTCGAGCTCGGCGATCCGGTTCGCGTGGCGGTCGAGGAACACGCGGTCGTGCGAGACGACGACGACGGCGCCCGGATACTCCGCGAGCACGCCCTCGAACCAGGCGATCGAAGGGAGGTCGAGGTGGTTCGTGGGCTCGTCGAGGAGCAGGATCTCGGGCTTGGCGATGAGCAGCTTCGCGAGCTCCACGCGCATCAGCCAGCCGCCCGAGAGCTTCGACAGCGACTGCTCCCACTTCTCGGGACCCAGCCCGAGCCCGGTCAGGGTGGCGCGCAGCTCCGTATCGGCCGTGAAGCCCCCGGCGCGCTCGAACTCGTGGTGCAGGGCGTCGTAGCGCTCGGCGAGCGCATCCGGCACGTGGCCGGCCGAGCGCGCGATCTCCTCCTCGGCGGCGCGCAGCCGCTTCTCGATCGCGTGCAGGTGCGCGAGCGCCGTCTCGGCCTCGGCCATCACGGTGCGCTCGGCGACCGCGCTCACCTCCTGGCGCAGGTAGCCGATTCGCGTGCCGCGCTGCAGGAAGAGGTCGCCCGAGTCGGCGGTGTCCTGGCGCGCCAGGATGCGCAGCAAAGTGGTCTTGCCGGCGCCGTTGCGCCCGACCAGGCCGATCCGGTCGCCCGCGCGCACGTCGAGGCTCGCGCCCTCGAAGAGCGCGCGGCCGCCGAACGATTTCGCGAGGTTCTCTAGCCGGAGCACGGGCGGCGGAGTGTATCGAAGTCTTTAGCGGGAACCGGCCGGGCGAAGCCCGGCCACCCGCACTTCGCTCGGCTCCGCCTCGCTGCGCGCTGCGCGCTTCGCGCTCCGCTTGCAAGAGGTGTCCGCCACCCGGGCGAGGATTGCCGCCTCGTCCCAGTCGACCGGGAGCCGCACCCGCTCGCCGTCCTTGCGCTGGAAGATCACGTGCTTCTCGCGCGCCGCGTACTCGAGCAGGTCGCGGACCAGCTCGACGTCCTTGCGGCAGTACTCCTCGATCTCGGCGATCCGGCCTTCCTTCCACCAGACCAGCGACTGCAGGCCGTCGCCGCACTTGCCGCGGCCGAGCGTCTGGGTCGCCAGATGGTTGAGCGAGATCCGGTAGCCGAGCTTCCGGTGCACGTCCTCGAGCAGGTCGAAGGTCGGCAGGTCGGCAAAGGAGCGGTGGCTGTAGGCGCGCAGCACGCCGTAGTCGAAGCGGCGCACGTTGAAGCCGACCACGGCGGGCGCGGCGAACAGGCGCGCGACCAGGGCATCGGCGCGCGCTTCGGTGTAGGTCTCGAACCCGCCGGTCGCGGCGTCGAAGACGACCGCGAGCGCGAGCCGCATCAGGTGCAGGTTGCCCCAGCCGCCGACCTCGCTCGCCGAGCGCTGCGTCTCCACGTCGAAGATGAGCGGCGCGATCCGCGGCGCCGCGTCCAGCGCGGGCTCCTTGTCGTCCTCGTCCCACGGCAGCTCGAGCTCGATCTCGAGGGCGTCGCTCGGCGGCGCCACGTCGGGAAGCGGCGCGTGGGCGAGCGCGAGGTCGACCACCCGGATCACCGCGCGCTTGTCGAGCGGGTGGTTGCCGGCGCCGCAGCGCGGCGAGTGGATGCACGACGGGCAGCCGTCGGCGCACTCGCACTCGCGCGCGATCTCGCCGGCGAGGGCGACCAGCTCCTCGAGGCGCGAGAAGATCGCGCGCGAGATCCCGATCCCGCCCGCGTGCGCGTCGTACAGGAAGATCGCGGGGCCGCGCACCTGGGGGTGTCGCGGGATCGAGATGCCCGCGGCGTCGAAGCGGTCGCACAGCGCGAACAGCGGGAACAGCGCGAGCGCGGCGTGCTCGAGGCCGTGGATCCCGCCCATGAAGTGGAGCTTCTCGCTCTTGCAGATGCGCTCGATCTGCGGGGCGAGCTCGAGCCAGACGCCCTCGGTCTCGAAGCGGGTCGGCGGGAGGTCGAGCGGATGGCGCCCGATCAGGTCCTGCCCGTAGATGCGCCGCTTCTCGTAGGCGACGGTCCTCGACGTGACCCGCAGCCGGCCGAGCTTGGCCAGCGCGTTCCCGACCGGCCGCGAGCGCAGCACCTCGAGGATCTCGGTCTCCTTCTCGACCACCGGGCGCGTGTACCAGTCGACCTGGAGCGGGCCCTCGACCTGGACGTTGCGCCGCTCGAGGTCGAGCTCGCTGACCTTGTACGACTGCGCGCGGTGCAGGTAGATCGCGCCGGGATGACACTCGCCGGTGACGCGGCCGCCGCCGATCGTGCCGATCACGCGGCCGCGGGCGGGGTCGCTCTCGTCCGCGCGGCGGATCGCGAACGACTCGCCGGCCTGGCGCAGGCTGACTTCGCGCGCCGGATTGCGGCGCGCCGCGAACGACTCGCCGCCCGACGCGCTCTCCAGCAGCCGGCCGCGCTCGTGGGCGAGCGCGAGCGCGCGCTCCATGCCCGGGGTCTCGAGCCACGGCTCGCCGTGCAGGAGCGGGATCTCGCCGGCGGCGCAGGGCAGGTGGGCCGCGGCGATCTCGAGGCTCTCGGCGTCGAGCACCGCGTCCTCGCACGGGCGGGTCACGACCCGTTCCGGGTGGCGCAGGAAGAACCGGTCGAGCGCGTCCTCGCCGGGCACGAGGAACACGACGCCCTCGCGGCCGCGCCCGACCCGGCCGGCGCGCTGGCGCGTGGCCAGGACCGAGCCCGGGTAGCCGACGAGGATGCACACGTCGAGCCCGCCGACGTCGATGCCGAGCTCGAGCGCCGAGGTCGAGATCACGCCGAGCAGGTCGCCCTCGAAGAGCCGCTTCTCGATCGCGCGCCGCTCCTCGGGCAGGAAGCCGCTCCGGTACGACGAGATGCGCGGCGCCAGCTCGGGCTCCGCCTCGAGCACCCACAGGTGCATGAGCTCGGTGATCCGGCGCGCCTGCGTGAAGGCGATCGTGCGCAGGCCCGCGCGGACGCAGCGCCGGAACAGCCGAGCCGCCGCGGTGTAGGCCGACGCCTCGGGCTCGAGCGTGGCGAGCCAGCGCTCGGGCGCGGGCGCGCCGTCGTCGGCGACCACGTCGAGCTCGCGCCCGAACAGCTCGCGCGCGAAGCGCGCCGGATTGCCCACCGTCGCCGAGCAGGCGACGAAGCGCGGCTCCGCACCGTGGTGGCGGGCCACCCGCAGGAGCCGCCGCAGCACCTGCGCGAAGTGCGCTCCCAGCACGCCGCGGTAGGTGTGGACCTCGTCCACGACCACGAGCTCGAGGTTCCGGAAGAACTCCTTCCAGGCGTCGTGTCCGGGCAGGATCCCGAAGTGGAGCATGTCGGGGGTCGTGAGCAGCACCGACGGCGGCGCCTCGCGGATCTTCCTGCGCAGGTGTGGAGGCGTGTCGCCGTCGTAGATCTCGGCGGTCGGCGCGTCGAGCAGCGGCAGCGCCGCGAAGTCGCCGCGCAGCTTCCCGAGCTGGTCCTGCTCGAGCGCCTTCAGCGGGAACAGGTAGAGGGCGCGCGCTGAGCGCCGCGCCAGCACGCGCTCGGCGGTTGCGAGCGTGTAGATCAAGCTCTTGCCGCTCGCGGTCGGGGTGGCGACGAACACGTCGCGCCCCGCGCGCAGCCGCGCGAGCGCGTCGGCCTGATGCGACCAGAGGCGCGAGATCCCGCGCCGCGCGAGGAGATCCTCGAGCTCCGGCGCGAGCGCCAGCTCGGCCGGAGCGGCACCCGCGGTCGCGTTCGCGGGCAGCGGCGCGAACGGCAGCACGTCGCGCAGCGTTCCGCCCAGCTCCTCCGGGGGAAGCCGTGCGAGCCCGTCCACGAACCGCCGCAGCGGCCGGGGCACGCTCGGTTCGGTCACATCGCGGCCGCGGCCTTTCCGGAGGAGGGGTGCTCGGCGAATCTAGCCGTGTGTTGCGGTCGCCGCCCGAGCATGGGTAGGGCGCCCGTGCGACCATCGGACGCCATGCGTGCGACTCAACAGGTCCGCTACGCGATCTACGGGGTGTTCGACCTCGCGTACCACGGCGGGTCGCGGCCCGTGCCGCTCGCGGAAGTCGGCGAGCGGCAAGCGATTCCTGCGCGCTACCTCGAGCAGATCTTTCAGAAGCTCCGGCGCGCGGGCCTGGTCACCAGCAAGCGCGGGCCGGGCGGCGGCTACCGGCTGGCGCGCCGGCCCGACGCGATCCTGCTGTCGGAGGTCGTGCAGGCGGTGCAGGGCACGGTCCTCGGCACGGCCGAGGCGGAGAAAGCGGACTGCGCGAAGTGCCCGGAGTTCGTCTGGGAGCTCCTGCGCGCGGACGTCGAGCGGGCGCTGGCTCTGCACAGCGTCGCCGACCTGTGTCGCGAGGCGGCGGGGCGCGGCATCGAGCGGGCCGCACTCGACCCGGCGAGCTACGAGATCTGAGTTGAGCGACTGGCGCGAGCGCTCCGCCGCGACGAGCGACCCGGATGCCGAGCCCGCCGAGCTGCCCCGCGAGCTCCTGCTCGAGGTTTTCCAGCACGCGCGCGAGTGCTATCCGGAAGAGTGCTGCGGGCTGCTGACGGGAACGGATGCGCAGGGTCCCTTGCACGTAGTTCGCTGCACGAACGTCCAAAGCCAACGAGTCGCGCGCGGCGAGTCGAATCTCGACGCGAGCCGCGCGTTCTGGATCGACGAGCAGGAGTTGCTGCATGCACTGCGGGCCGCGGAAGCGTCGGGCGAGAAGCTGCTCGTCATCTACCACTCCCACGTCGACACCGCGGCGTACCTGTCGCACACCGACGTCGCCGGTGCGCTCGGCCCCGACGACGAGCCGCTCTACGCGGGCTGCGCGCAGCTCGTCGTCTCGGTGCGCGAGTCCGGCGTCGGCGAGGCGGCGCTCTTTGCGTGGGATCCCGCGCAGCGCGCATTTCGCGGCCGGCCTGCCCGTTAGCCGCGCGCTCGCGCTGGTCCTGGCGCTCGGTGCCTCGGCCTGCTTCCGGAGCATTCCCGACGACGAGCTCCCGTCCGACCCGATCGCGTTCGTGCGCCAGGGCGCCACCGAGGGGATCCTCTCGGCCGAGCAGTTCCGCGAAGCGCTCACGATCGAGGGGCCCGACTACGACAGGGACGACAAGAAGAAGACCAAGCTGCGGACCTCGCTCGGGATCCTGCAGCCGCGCACCGGCGAGATCACCGACGTGCCGGACTCGGGCATCGGCACGTTCCCGCTCGATTGGAGCGCGGACGGTGCGCGACTCTTGATCGGCCGGATCGACCCGATGACGGGGAACCTGCGGCTGTGGACCTGGAACCGGCTCACCAACGCGTGGATCGCCGTGTCGAAGAACCGGGTGGGAACCGGCGCGGGCATCGCGGACGGCCCGATCCGCACGGCGTGGCACGGGCCGGTCGTCCTGCCCGGCGGCAAGTCGGCGGGCGCGATCTGGATCAATACGGACGAGGAGGGCGACGTGCTCCTGCCCGGGACGACGGGCTGCTGGCAACCGGACGTCTCGCCCGACGGACACACGGTGGTGTTCGTGAAGCAGGAAGGGCACTCGAAGGTCGACTCGATCATCCTGGAGATGACGCTCGGCTCGGACGAGCAGCGCCCCCTGACCCGCGGCAGCCATCCGCGCTTCTCGCGCGACGGCCGGCTGATCGTGTTCCAGCGCGATCTCCAGAACGGCAGCTCGGACATCTGGATCATGCGCGCCGACGGCGGCGCCAAGCGCCAGATCACCCAGACCGACGACACCGAGGAGTACCCCTCGCTCTCGCCCGACGGACGCTACGTGGTGTACGCCTCGGTGCGCGGCGACGTGAAGGAGAGCCACCTGTTCGTGGCGCGCGTGTCGGACGGTGTCGAGCAGGAGGTCACGCACAACGGGCAGGCCAGCCGGCCCGTCTGGTGACCCGCCTCGGCCTCCACTCTTCACCCACAAGGCACCAGGGTGCAGGGTCCGGTCCGGCGACGGCGAAGTCGGGGAGAGGGCGGCGCGCGAGCGAGCGTGTGAGCGACGCAAAGGAGCCCCGCCTTTGCCGCCGCGAACCTTCGGAGCGAACCAGCGAAGCGGCGCGCCGCCCTCTCCCCGACGGCACACCACCACCGAGCCCAGCAACAGTTCCCGGCAACAAGGGCCGATCCCCCCCGAGCCGGAGAATGCGCGCGCTATCTTCGGGCCTCCCGTCCAGAGGAGCCAGGACCCATGCGCGTCGGCGTGCTGCGCGAAACCAAGGACCGCGAGATGCGGGTCGCGCTCCTCCCCGCGGGCGCTCGAACGCTCGTCGCGGCAGGCCACGAGGTCGCTCTCGAATCCGGCGCGGGTGAGGGCAGCGGTTTTCCCGACGAGCAGTACGAGGCCGTCGGCGCGGAGATCGCGAAGTCGCCCGAAGAGGTGATCGACCGCGCCGACGTGGTCACCAAGGTCAAGGAGCCCACGCCGTCGGAGATCGCGGCGATGCGCCCGGGCCAGACCTTGTTCGACTTCCTGCACCTCGCGCCCGAGCCGGCGCTGACCCGCAGCATCCTCGCGCGCGGGATCGTCGCGATCGGCTACGAGACGGTCCAGCTCGAGGACGGCTCGCTGCCGCTCCTGGTGCCGATGAGCGAGGTCGCGGGGCGGCTCGCGGTGCAGATCGGCGCCCACTACCTGCAGGGCGACCAGGGCGGCCGCGGGGTGTTGCTCGGCGGTGTCCCCGGCGTGCCGCGCGGCCGGGTCACGGTGATCGGCGCGGGGATCGTGGGCACCGCGGCGGTCCGCATGGCGTCGGGCCTGGGCGCCGAGGTGACCGTGCTCGACATCGACCAGCGCCGCCTCTCGCACCTGTACGACATCTACCACGGCGGCATCTCGACCTTGTACTCGAACGTCGTGAACCTGGAGCAGGCGGTGCTCGAGGCCGACCTCGTCATCGGCGCCGTGCTGGTGCCCGGCGCGCGCGCGCCGGTGCTGGTGGGGCGCGATCTGGTGGCGCAGATGAAGGGCGGCGCGGTGATCGTCGACGTCGCCGTCGACCAGGGCGGCTGCGTCGAGACGATCCGCCCGACCTCCCACTCGAAGCCCACCTACGTCGTGGACGGCGTGATCCACTACGGCGTGCCGAACATGCCGGGCGCGGTGCCGCGCACGTCGACCCTGGCGCTCAACAACGCGACGTTCCCGTACCTGATGGAGCTCTGCCGGCGCGGCGTGGACGGCGCGCTCGCCGCGCTGCCGGCGCTCGCGCGCGGCGTGAACTGCTACCGCGGCGCGGTCACGCAGAAGGGTGTCGCCGAAGCCCTCGGCATACCGTGCGCCGACCGGCCCTGGCTCGCGACCCGCTGAGCCGCGGCCGGGCATGAACACGCGTTCCAGGGCCTGAAGGCGACGCGCGCTAGTCGGTGATGCGCGTGCGGCGCGCGGCTTCCTGGAGGCTGCGGGCGGTGGCGCCGTCCGCCGGGAAGGTCGCGTAGCCGAACTCGAGCCGCAGGCGGTCGGCGAGCCCCGCGTCGGGTTCGCGGCGGATCGCCTCGCGGACGCGGCGCGCGAGCGGGCCGAGCAGCGCGGCGACGTCGCCCTCGGGCTCGGGAACCAGGATCTGGAACGTGTCGGGCGCCGTGCGCGCGACCACGTCGAACTCGCGCAGCCCCGCGCGCAGCTCCTGGGCGAGCGAGAGTGCCAGGTGCTCGCCGTCGCTCGGCTCGGGCGCGCTCAGCAGCTCGGCCAGCCCGTCGACCCGGAAGCGCACCAGCGCGAAGCTGCGGCCGGCGCGGCTCGAGCGCGCGATCTCCTCCTCGATCCGCTCGGCGACGTGAGTGGCGTTCGGCAGACCGGTCAGGTCGTCGAAGCGGCGCTGGTGGCGCATGCGCTCGCGCTCGCCGACCTGCTCGAGCGCCTGCTGCACGTGCTCGGCGTAGCGGCCGAGCAGCGACTGGTCCTGCGCCGAGAAGCTCTCGCTGGTGAGCGCGTCGCGGCTGACCTTGCCCAGGAGCGAGAGCGTGCCCAGCGGGCGGCCATCCCGCCGGAGCGGCCAGGAGAGCGCCGAGATCACGTCCGCGTCGTAGCCGCGCAGCTCGTCGTCGCGCGCGACGTCGAGGACCCGAACCGCCTGGCGCTGCGAGAGCGCCCGGATCGAGATCGCCTTCTCGAGCTCGAGCAGCTTGGCCTGCGAGTCGGTCTCGGCGGAGCCGAAGTAGGAGCGGATCTGGTAGCGGCCGGTGCCGGGATCCTGCAGGCGCAGCACCGCGTGCTCGGCCTCGAGGATCATCGCCGCGGACGAAGTCACCGAGCGGTGTAGCTGCGCCGAGTCTCCGGCCGAGCCGAGCCGCGCGGCCAGCTCCGTGATCGCCGCGGTCTTGGTCGCGTCGCGCTCCATGTTCATGTTGCGCAGCGCGTCGGAGAGCTCGCCGGCGAGCGCGTCGGCGACCGCCGCGATCCGCTCGCGGACGAGCTCGGGTGAGCCCGCCGCCAACATGCCCTCGAACGAGAGCAGACCCACCATCTCGCCGCGCGCGAGCAGGGGCAGGACCGCGAAGCAGGCGCAGCCGCCGTCGGGCTGCTGCGAGGAGAGCACCACCGCCTTCTTCTCGCGCGCCGCCCAGCCGTGCAGGCCGTCCTCGGGCCGGATGCGCAGCGGCGCAGCCAGCGGATCGACCGCGGTCGAGGAGCCGCGCAGCGACAGCGACCCGAGCTCCGCGTCGGCGAGGAACACGTGCGCGACGCCGCCCGACAGATCCGCCGCGACGGCGCGGCACACTTTCGAGAGGCGCCGGTGCAGCGGCTCGGCCTCGGCCAGTACCTCGCGCACCAGGCCCTGCGCGCGCAGCCGCTCCGAGTCGCGCAGCAGCCGGTGGTACTCCTCGGCGCGGGTGATGATCTTCGCGTCGATCGAGGCCAACCGCGTGACGAACTCGAAATCCTCGTCCGAGAACGCGCCGCGGCGCAGGCTGTGCGACAGGTTCAGGACGCCGAGCACGCGCTCGCCGTGGATCAGCGGCGCCGAGATCGCCGACTCGACGTCGCTGCGCTCGCGGGTGATCTCGTAGTTGCGCTGGTCCGCCTTGCCCGACAGGAGGATGGGCTTGCGGTCCGCGAACGCGCGGCCGGCGATTCCCTCGCCGGGGCGGATCCGGATCTTCGGAATGACTTCCTTCTCGATGCCCAGCGCCACCTCGACCCGCAGCGCGCCGGCCTCGGCGTCCCAGAGCAGGAGCGAGCCGCGGTCGGCGCCGGTCGAGCCGACGGCGATCTGCAGGATCCGGTTCAGCAGCCCGCGCCGGTCGACGGTCAGGTTGTAGGACTCGAGGATCTCGCCGAGCGCCTGGAGCAGGTCGGGCTTGCGCGCCGCGTCCACCGGCCCGAACGCGTACAGGAGCTTTGCGATCAGCGGCGTCGTGACCTGCACGCCGCGATCCTGCGCGTCGGCGAGCACGCTGCGCAGGGAGGCCGGCGCCTCGGCGTCGATCAGCGCGACCAGGCCGGGCGTACGCAGCAGCGCCTCCGCGTCGGTCGCGATCAGCGCGTAGGAGCGAACCGCGTACTTCGGGTCCACCCGGACCAGGCCGCGCCGGGCGGCGTCGACGTCGTTGGTCAGCACTGCGGTGAGCTCGACGTCGGGGTTCGCCTCGAGCAGCGGGATCAAGCCCAGCCCTTCGTCCGAGTGTCCGACGATGGCGAGGCGCTTGCGCATTCCCGCGCTCCTAGAGCGAGTCGATCGCGATGCGGACGGCGATCTCCACTTTGCGGCCGCTGGCTTCGTCCACGAGGCGCACGGGGATGCAGATCTCGGAGCCGCCGCCGTCGACGGGCCCGGCGCTCTCGATCGTGAAGCCCTTCTCGGGTCCCTTCTTCGGCACCACGCGCGCCGTCAGCGCGCCGCTCGCGGTCGGGGGCTCGAGCGGGTCGACCGAGGTCACCGCGCGCACCGTCTTGGCGGGGGTCGCGCGCTGGGCCGAGGCCTCGTCGAGCGCCTTGCGCAGCTCGCCGAGCACGAGCTTCGACAGGGTCGTCAGCGTCTGCAGCACACCGGTGCCTTCGCTCGCCACCGCCTCGAAGCAAGCGCCCTTGATGCCGAGCTTGCGGTGCAGCCGCTCGACGGCGTTCTCGTCGACCAGGTCGCGGCGGTTGTACTGCAGGACGAGCGGCACGTCCTCGATCTTGCGCCCCTGCGCCGACAGATGCCGGCGCAGCTCGGCCGCCGACGCCAACGTCGCGTCGTGGCGATCGGGTCGGAGGTCCGCGACGAACACGATCCCGTCGACGTTCTGGATCAGCTCCTTGCGCAGCGCCGCCGCCTGCGGCGAGCCGGGCACGGTCGAGATCTGGATCGAGGTCTTGTAGCCGCGCACCGCACCGAGTGAGACGGGCAGCACGTCGTAGGTGGTCTTGCCGTCGCTCGCGGTCTGCTTCGAGAGCTCGCCGCGGTGCTCGCGCTTGAGCTTGCGATGGATGAACTGCAGGTTCGCGCTCTTGCCCGCCCCGGTCGGGCCCCAGTAGACGACCTTCCCGTGGATCTCGTGGGCGTCGCGATCGGCCGTTCCCATCTACGACTTTCCCTTCCGGGCCAGGATGCGCCGCGCCTGGACCCCGATCGGGCCCGGCACGTCGCGGCTGCGCATGAGCGTGCCCAAGTCTCGATCGGTGAGGAAATTCAGGAACTTGATGGAGATGCTGGGGGGGCACTTGGGGTTCATGCACAGCCCCATCTTCACGGGGTAGCTCCGGGTCCACTGGCGGTTGTTCGAGATGATCCGGATGACCTCGTCCGAGAGCTGGCGGGAACGGGCATACCCCTCGACCTCGCTGTCGGTGATCTTCGGATTCCGGATCGCGGCGGCCGCGACCAGCTTGTTCCGGTCGCGCACGAGAAGGCTACGCGCGTCGGTGTTGCCGAAGCGCGCCAGCTTCATCTTCTCCATGATCGACATCTTGCCGATGCGCGCCATGATGTTCTTGCTGCGCTCGGCCTTCTCGTCCTCGTCGAGCTCCTCGACGACCTCCTCCTTCAGCTCCTCGGGAATGTCGCTGGCGTCGGACAGATCGGCCGGCGGGGGCGCGTTGGTGACCGGCTCCGGCGGCGGCGGCGCCGGGACCTCGCTCTTCTTCTCCGGCTCGGCCTCCTCGTGCTCGCCGCGCTCGACGCCCAGGAAGTGGAGGATGCGGTCGATCGTCGCCAGGCCCGTCAGCGGGTTCTCGCCGAGCGTCTCGACCAGCTTCTCGCAGCGCAGGATGCGCACCTGGTTCTGGGCCAGGATCTCGACCACGCGCGGGAAATGCAGCGCCGCCAGCGCGCAGCAGGTCTCGTCGGAGGTGGCGGGGTTGAGCGCGATCTTCTCCAGCCGCGCGCCGCTGTTCTTGTAGAGCTCCGCCAGCGCCGCGAGCGCGACGGGGTGGAGCTTGCTGGCGAGGGCGACGTCGGCGACCCGGTCGGGCAGCCCGCGCAGCGACTCGGTGGCGCGGGCGGCGACCGTGGGCTCGGTGTCGAGCGTGAGCGCAAACAGCACGGACACGAGCTGAGGCGGCGGCATCGGCAGGGCGCCGCTGGCGGCCATGAGCCGACCCTCGACGGGGCCGGCCGGATCGGCGAAGCGCCGCGCCGGGCCGAGGCCCTCGAGAATCTCGCTGCGGTCCTGGCTCAAGCGCCCTCCACGGTCGGGGAGGTGGGGCGCTCCCGGACGCTACTCTTCGGCGTGTCGGTGCTTGGCGGCCTCGGCCACGATCTTGTCCTGGACGCTCGCGGGCGCCTCATCGTAGTGCGAGAACTCCATTTCGAAGCTGCCCTGGCCACCGGTCATGCTCGTGAGATCAGATGCGTACGACAGCACTTCGGCCATCGGCACGTGCGCCTTGATCACCTCGGAATGCCCGCGGGCTTCGACGCCTGCGACCCGGCCGCGCCGGCTGTTCAAGTTGCCCATGACGTCGCCGACGAACTGGTCCGGGACCGTCACCTGCAACGTCATGACCGGCTCCAGCAGGATCGGCTTGGAGGCGTTCACGGCGGCGCGCAGCGCCAGGCTGCCCGCGGTCTTGAACGCCATCTCCGAGCTGTCGACGGTGTGGTACTTGCCGTCGATCACCGAGATGCGGATGTCGGTGAGGTGGAAGCCGGCGATCACGCCGCGGTCGCAGGTCTCGCGCACGCCCTTCTCGACGGCAGGGATGAACTGCCGCGGGATCGAGCCGCCGACGATCTCGTCCAGGAACACGACCCCCGAGCCACGCTCGCCCGGCTCGACCGTCAGGTAGCAGACTCCGAACTGGCCGCGTCCGCCCGACTGCTTCTTGAGCTTGCCCTCGACGTTCTCCGCGCGGCCCTTGACCGTCTCGAGGTACGGGACCTTGGGCGGCTTCAGCTTCACCTTGACGTGGAAGACCCGAGCGATCTTCTCGAGTGACACCTCGATGTGGAGCTGGCCCAGGCCGTTCAGCAGAAACTCGCCGGTGCGCTCGTCGCGCTTCAAGGTGAGGCTGCGGTCCTCCTCGACGATCCGGTGGAGGGCGTCGAACACCTTGTCCTCCTCGCCCTTGTTCTCGGCCTCGACCGCGAACGAGATCACGCCGTGCGGCGGCGCCTCGAGGGGGATCTGGAGGCCGTGCTTCTCGTCGCAGAGCGTGTCGCCGGTGTGGGTGTCCTTCAGCTTGGGGATCGCGGCGATCTGGCCGGGCAGGATCGCGGTCACCTCCTCGGTCTGCTCGCCGTGCAGGCGCAGGAGCTTGCCGACCCGCTCGCGCGCGCCGGTGCGCGCGTTCAGGACCGTCATGTCTTTCTTGAGGGTTCCGGAGAAGACGCGCAGCACCGAGAGCTGTCCGGCGTAGCGGTCCGCGACCGTCTTCCAGACCAGCGCGGCGACGTGGGCGCCCGGACTTGCGGCGAGCTCGACCTCGGCCTCGCCCTGGCTCGCCTTGCGCGGGGGCGCCTCCGCCGCGCTCGGGAAGATGTTCTCGGCCGCGAGCATGAGCGCCATGCCGCCGATGTTCTTGCTGGCCGCGGCGCACAGGAGCGGCAGCAGGGTGTCGTCGCGGACTCCCTTGCGCAGGGTCGTGAAGATCTCGGCCTCGGAGATCTCGCCGTCCTCGAGGTACTTCTCGAGGACGGCATCGTCGGCCTCGGCGACCGCCTCGATCATCGTCGAGCTTCGCGGCCGCGATCGCGTCGGCCTGGTCGGCCGGCGGCGCGACGGTCTGGATCTTGCCGTCGGGGCCGAGCTTGTGGAGCTTGCCCGTCAGCAGGTTCACGAAGCCCTCGAACTTCTCGCCGCGCCCGAGCGGCAGGTGGAGCTTCGCGACGCGCACGCCCAGCGTCTCTTCGATCTGCTTCGCGAGCGCGTCGTAGTCGGCGCGCTCGTGGTCGAGCTTGTTGGCGACCGCTGCGAGCCCCAGCCCGTGCTCGCGCGCGTACCGATATGCGCGCTCGGTGCCGAACTTCACGCCGTCGGCGGCGTTCATCACGATCACCGCGTTGTCGACCGCCGCGAGCGCCCCGCGGAGCTCGCCGCCGAAGTTCGCGTCGCCCGGCACGTCGAGCATCGTGAACTCGGCGTCGCCGTGGGCGAAGGAGCAGACCGACGTGGAGATGCTGGCCCGGCGGAGCTTCTCCTCGGGCAGCCAGTTCATGAAGGAGGTGCCGTCGTCCACGCGCCCGAGCCGCGAGGTCACGCCCGCGGCGAACAGGAGCGAGTCGGCCAGGGTGGTCTTTCCGTCGCCGCCGTGGCCGATCAGGGCGAAGGAAATGCTGCGTCGGTCTTCGTTGGCCATGGTTCAGTCCTCCTTCGGCGGCTCCCGATTGCGCGCGTAGATGAGGCGAAGCCCTTCCAAAGTCAGGAAGGGCTCCACGCGTTCGATCGTCTCGGCCTCGCTCGCGATCAGTCCTGCGAGGCCGCCCGTCGCGAGCACGCGGGCGTCCTCGCCCAGTTCCTTGCGTATGCGACGCACCATGGTGTCGACCATGCCGGCGTAGCCGAACACCATGCCCGATTGGAGGTTGGTCGCCGTGTTGCGACCGATCACGCTGGGCGGGCGCACGATCTCCACCGACGAGAGCCGCGAGGCGCGATTCACCAGCGCCTCGAGCGAGATGAACACGCCCGGGAAGATCGCGCCGCCGACGAACTCGCCCTCGCGCGAGACGCAGTCGAAGGTGGTGGCGGTCCCGAAGTCGATCGCGATCGCCGGCGCGCCCACCTTCGCGATCGCCGCCACCGCGTTGACGATCCGATCGGCGCCCACCTCGCGCGGGTTCTCGACCCGGATCGGCATGCCCGTGCGGATGCCCGGGCCGACCACGAGCGGCGACTTGCGGAGTAGCTTCTCGCAGGTGCGCTCGAAGATGGGGAGGAGCGGCGGGACGACGCAGGAGATGATCGCGTCCTTGACCGTGCCCCGCTCCACGCCCGCCAGCTCGAACAGCGAGCGCAGCGTGGCGGCGCACTCGTCCGAGGTGTCCTGGCGGTGGGTGCCGATGCGCCAGTGGTGCAGGAGCTGCTCGCCCTCGAAGACGCCGAGCACCACGTGCGTGTTGCCGATGTCGATCGTCAGCACAAGCGCGCTCACGCCGGGCCTCGCAGGAGCGTCACGTCGCCGGCCAGCACGCGCTCGACGGAGGCCGCGCCGCCGTTCGGCGGCTGCACCAGAAGGGCTCCGTCTTCGTCGACACCCAGCACCGTTCCGATCACCTCGCGGGCGACCCCCGGTCCGCCGATGCGCACCTTCGCTCCCGCCATTCTGAACGAATTTCGGTAGCGGTCCAAGACCGCCGCGAACGCGCCCGCGCGCACCTGGTCGAGCCGGGCCTCGAGTTGCACGAGCAGCTCCTCGGCGAAGGCGACGCGGTCGAGGGACTTTCCGCCCGCGTTGCGCAAGCTGGTGGCGATCGCGCGCAGCTCCTCGGGCAGCTCGTCCTCGGCCAGGTTCACGTTGACGCCGATCCCGAGCACCGCGAACACGACCCGGCTGCCCTCGAAGTGGGCGGGCAGGTTGATGCCGCTGGTCTTGCGACCGTCGATCAACACGTCGTTGGGCCACTTGATCTCGACGGCGCAGCGCTCGGGCAGATTCGCACGCGCGGTCTCGGCGACCGCGACCGCCGCGGCGAACACGTGGCGCGGCACGTGCTCGGCCGGCATCGCCGGGCGCAGCAGCACCGAGAAGTACAGGCTGCGCCCGCCGGGCGAGAAGAAGCTGCGCCCGAGCCGGCCGCGCCCCGCCGTCTGGCGGTCGGCGAACACGAGCGTCCCGTCGGGCGCGCCCTCGTGGCCGAGGCGCTCGGCGAAGAGGTTCGTGGAGTCGAGCTCGTCGAAGACTTCGAGACGCGCGCCGAGCCAGCGCGTCTTGGGCGCTAGCTCGAAGAGCGAGCGGTCCATTCCAGCGCGACGTCGGCGGCCGGGGCCGAGTGCGTGAGCGCGCCGACCGAGATCTCGTCGACTCCGGTGCGCGCCACCGCGGCCACGGTGTCCAACGTGATCCCGCCGCTCGCCTCGACCCGCGCGCGGCCCTTCGCGGCCGCGACGATCGTGCAGATCACCTCGGGAGGCTGGTTGTCGACGAGGAGCGAGTCGGCGCCGGCGTCGAGCGCCTCGCGCGCCTGGGCGAGCGACTCGACCTCGGCGCGCACGCGCAGGTGGCGCGAGCCGCGCTCCTTCGCGCGCGCGACCGCGCGGCCGACCGAGCCGACCGCGGCGATGTGGTTGTCCTTGATCAGGATGCCGTCGTAGAGCGCCATCCGGTGGTTGCGGCCGCCGCCGCAGCGCACCGCGTACTTCTCGAGCGCGCGCCAGCCGGGGGTGGTCTTGCGGGTGTCGACGATGTCGGCGCGCGTGCCGCGCACGGCCTGGACGTAGCGGCGGGTGAGCGTGGCGATGCCCGCGAGCCGCTGCACGAAGTTCAGCGCCGTGCGCTCGCCCTCCAGGATCCCGAGCGCGCTGCCGCGCACCAGCGCGAGGACCGCGTAGGGAGCGACGACATCGCCGTCGGCCGCGCGCGCCTCGAGCTCGACGCCGCGCTGCGCGAACACCTCGCGCGCGACCTCGAGCCCGCACACCACGAGCTCCGCGCGCGCCTCGAGCCGCGCCTCGCCCTTCTGGTCGGGCTCGATCAGTGCGAGGGAAGTCGCGTCGCCCGGGCCGAGATCCTCCGCGAGCGCCGCCTCCACGAGCGGCAGCCAGGTCGCGCGGGGCGGCGGGTGGTGCATCGCGCTCCAGGATACCCGGTGTGAATCGATCTCGAAAATGCGGGCGAGGCTAGTGCGCGCGAGGCCGAGCGCAGCCGAGCGAAGTCAATCGGACTCGGACATCTCCGCCTTCAGGCGGGCGATCTCCTCGCGGATCAGCCGCTCGCAGAGCTGCGGAACGACCTCCCACACGACCGACTCGACGCGCTTCAGCACTTCGGTGACGACCTGCTCCGAGAGCGCGCCGAAAGCTTCCCAGGCCACCTTCTCGACGCTCTGCGCGAGCAGAGTGGAGTCGACGATCGCGCTCGAGCGCGCGGCGGGCGCCGCGGGTGCGACGGGCACGATCGCGCTGCGCTTGGGCGGCAAGGTGTCCGCGATCGGCATGGGCGCCGGCATGCGCGGAGCAGGCGCCTCGCGCGGTACTTCGCGCGCCGCCGGAACGAACGCGCGGGTGGGAATCGGCGTCTCGGGCTCGCGCTCGTGGTCGCGGGGGAGCATCAAGCGCGTGGCGGCGTCGGCCGGCGTCGCGCGCGCGCGCTCGAAGCGCGGCTCGTCGAGCGCGGCGGCGGTGTCGGGCGAGAACGGCTGCGGCGCCGGGTCGTAGCGGGTGGCCTCGAGCTCCTCGTCGAGCGCGGTGTCGGCCTCGGCGAGTGCGGCGTCCTCGTCGGACTCGGGCTCGGCCTCCAGCGGTGCCTCGGCCAGCAGGTCGGGCAGCGGCGGCGGGTTCGGCTGGCCGCCGTCGCGCGCGTGCGGATCGAGGAAGGTCGTCTGGCTGTAGAGCGGGTCGGCCAGCGCCTCGGGCTCGAGCAGCGCTTCGCCCGCCGCCACGATCGACGGCTTGGGCGCGCTGCCCGAAGGCGCCGAGCTCTCGCCGAAGATCTGCGACTGGTTCAGGCGGCGCTGTCCGCTCGGCTCCTCGAAGTCGAGGTCGTCGAAGGAGAAGTCTCCGGTCCGCGCCGGCGGCTCCGGCGGCGGCTCGAGCGGCTCGATCAAGTCGGGCAGGCGGGTCGCGCGGCCGAGCAGGTCGGGCGCAAACAGTCGAGTCGCGTCGGGCGCCGGCGCGTCCGCCGTGTCCTCGAGCGGCATGCCGAACTCGGCCGGCTCGGCGTGCGGGGCGTCTTCGGCGACCACCTCGGGCTCGGCCTCCCAGACGGGCTCCTGGGCCTCGGCCGGGCTCGGGACGGGCGGAGCCTTCGGGAGCTCGAACTCGAACGGCGCGCTCTCGCGTTTGGCCGGGCCGGCGGGCCGCGGTGTGGGCGCCGAGGTCGGCGCGGGAGCCGGGCGCAGCGACGGGCTCGGCATGGGCGGGAGCTCGGGCCGCGCTCGCGGCGCCGGTGGATTCGTGCCGGCGGCCGGCATCGGCGGCCGCGGAGTCGGCGGGCCACCCCCGGGTCGCATCGGCGGCGCTGCGGGCGCCGCCATCGGCCTGGGCACGGGCGCAGCGACGGGCTTCGGGGCGGGCGGGGGAGCCGCGGGCGCGGGCTTGGCCTGAGCGAGCAGCTGGAACACGCGGTCGACCAGGGCCTGCGCCTCGAAGGGCTTGGCGATGTGTCCGCTCGCGCCGACCTCGCGGGCCTTCGGCTCGTCGTAGGTCTCGAAGGTGCCGGTCAGCAGCAGCACGGGAATGTGCGACAGGCTCGGCTCGCGGCGGATCGCGGCGCACAGCTCGTAGCCGTTGAGCCCGGGCATGCCGATGTCGGCCAGCACCAGGTCCGGCCTCAGCTGCCGCGCGCGGGTGAGTGCGTCGTCGCCGTTGTCCACGGTGACGAGCTCGACGTCCTCGTTCGCAAACGTGATGCCGACGACCTTCTGGATCGTCACGCTGTCGTCTGCGAGGAGCAGGGTCTTCGGCATCAGCGCCCAACCTCCGTGCGCCTGCCGCCGCACGCGGCCGCACTTGCCGGTCTATCGGCTCGCATCCGAGGCCGGTTGAATGGCATCACCCCGGGCGAACCATATCAAATCAAGGCCGCGGGGAGCGCACCCGATGTCGGCAGGCATGGAGTGGAGCGTCGCCACCCGCTCGCATCCCGGGCGCAAGCGAACGGTGAACGAGGACTTCTTCGCCGTCGAGGAGAAGCTCGGGCTGTTCGTGGTCGCCGATGGACTCGGCGGACACGTCGCCGGACGCCGGGCCAGCGAGCTCGGCGTCGGCGTGTTCGTGGAGACGGTCGCGAGCGCCGACCCCGAGGAGACGGCGGCGCTCGGGCTCCTGCGCGAGGCGTTCTCGCGGGCGAACGACGCGATTCGCAGTCTCGCGGAGCGCGAGCCGGCGCTGCGCGGGATGGGCACCACCCTGGCGGCGCTCTGGCTGCGCGGCGACGAGGCGCTGCTGGCGCACGCGGGCGACAGCCGGCTCTACATGTACCGGGCCGGCGCCCTCCACGCGCTGACCTTCGATCACTCGCTGGTGGGCGAGCGGGTCGCGCGCGGCGAGCTGACCCTCGAGCAGGCGCGGGTCCACCCGAGCCGCCACGTGATCACCCGCGCAGTCGGTGTGGTCGACGAGGTCGCTCCGGACGTCGCCTCGCTGCGGCCGCGGCCGGGCGATGTCTTCGTGATCTGCTCGGACGGCATCTCGGCGCAGCTCACGGACGCCGAGATCCGCGACTGCCTGCTGGAGCGGCGCGGCGCGCTCGCGCAGGCCGCGAGCGACCTCGTGGACCTGGCCAACGCACGCGGCGGCGAGGACAACGCGACCGTCGTCCTGGTCGCGATCGCGGAGTCCGATTGAGCTACGCTCGCCCTGTGGCTCGCTGCGCGCGTCGCTACGCGCCGCTTGCGACCTCGCTCGGGGCGGCCCTCGCTCGGCCTCGCATTCTCGAGCGCTGAGCTCGAGAAGAGCCGGAGGTCGTAAGCTCCTAGAGTTCCTCGCCGTCCTCGTCGGGTTCGGCGCGGCCGACCCGGGCGATCATTCCCTCGGCAATCGCATCGGGATCGGGCTTGTACGCGCCGAGTGCGATGCGTCGCTTGAGCTCGGCCAGACGCTCCTCGCGGGCGCTGCCGCCCGCGGCCTCGGCCAGGTACTCGACCGAGTACACGTCGGACACCTCGAGGTCCTTGTCCTTCCGCTCCTTCGCCATCGCGGCTTCCCCCGGGGCGCTGGGCCCCTCCCTTGCATCGGTGGGGGAAAGGACTTCTTGAGTCCCGCGCGCCGGGAGCGCCACAGATGCCGGAGTTGGGACCCCGTGTTGCACGCTGGCGGTGTGACGGCGATCTCGACGTGCCGCGGCTCGCCGGGCGCGGCGCGTCGCTCCGCTGATCGCGGGGGAGCGGGCGCGCGGGGTGGGAACGTGCTCCGAGGCCCCCGCTCGAGAGACGCTGCGCTCACGCGCCGCGCCCGGCGAGCCGCTCCATCGTTGCAGCTCCCGGAGCTCAATCGGACGGCGCGATCCCCTTGGCTCGGATCTTTTCGACGAGCGTGGTGCGCTTCAGCCCCAGCAGCTGGGCGGCCCGGTTCTTGTTCCAGCCGGTGGCTGCGAGCGCCTGCTGGATCAGCTCGGCCTCGAACGATCCCACCAGAGCCTCGAAGTCGACGCCCTCGGCGGGCAGCGAGACCGGCGGGCGCTCGTGCGTCTGACCCACGACCCCGGGGGGCAGGTCGGCCTCGTCGATCCAGCCGCTGCGGCGCATGATCGCCAGCCGCTCGACCAGGCCCTGCAGCTCGCGCACGTTGCCCGGCCAGTCATACTCGACCATCCGCTTCAGCGCGGCCTCGGTCACGCCCTGCACGTCGGGGTAGCTGCGCCGCTGGATCTCGAGGAAATGGCGGACCAGGATCGGGATGTCCTCGCGCCGCGCGCGCAGCGGCGGCACCGTCACGTCGACGACCGCGAGCCGGAAGTACAGATCCTGCCGGAAGCGCTTCTCGCGGATCATCTCGGCGAGGTTCTGGTTGGTGGCGGCGACGATCCGCACGTCGGCGCGCTCGGTCCGCGACGAGCCGACCGGCTCGAACTCGCGCTCCTGCAGCACGCGCAGCACCTTGGTCTGGAGCGCGCGGGCTCATGTCCCCGATCTCGTCGAGGAAGAGCGTGCCGCCGTTCGCCGCCGCGAAGCGGCCGACCCGGTCGCGCAATGCACCGGTGAACGCGCCGCGCACGTGGCCGAACAGCTCGCTCTCGAGCAGCTCCTCGGGAATCGCGCCGCAGTTGATCGCGACGAACGGGCGCGCCGCGCGCGGGCTGTTGTAGTGGATCGCGCGCGCGACCAGCTCCTTGCCGGCGCCGCTCTCGCCCAGCACCAGCACCGTCGCCTCGGAGTCGGCGACCTTGCGCACCTTGTCGAGCAGCGCCCGCAGCGACTCGCTCTCGCCCACGATGTTCTCGAAGCCGTAGCGGGTCTCGAGCTGGCGCTGCAGCTGGCGGTTCGCCCCGTGCAGGCGCCGGAACTCCAGAGCCTTCTCGACCAGCGGCCCCAGCGCGGGGATCCGGTCGTAGTTCTTCTCGATGAACCAGAACGCGCCCGCCGCCAGCGCCTCGATCGAGCGCTCTGGATTGGGGAAGCCGGTCACGACGATGCAGACGGCCTCGGGGTCGAGCGCGCGCACGCGCTTGATGAACGCGACCCCGTCGAGGCCGGGCATGCGCAGGTCGGTGAGCACGAGATCGAAGGGCCGCTGCTCGAGCCGCTCGAGTGCGGCGCTCGGGTCGCCTTCGGCGACCACCGCGAAGCTCTCGGCCTCCAAGTAACGAACGAGCGCGGCGCGGAAGAGCGCGTCGTCGTCCACCACCAAGACGGAGCCCCGGTTCAAATATACCCACCCCTAGGTGCGGCGCAGTGTAGGCGAGGCTCGCCGGTCGCTCAAGCGTGCGCGGACGCGCTCCGATCTCGTGGGCGATGCCCCCCGACGCGCCGAACGACATGCGCGCCAGCAGCGCCGCTCGCGTGCTGGTCGCAGACGACGAGCCGGCACTCGTGCGCGCGCTGCGCCGCCAGCTCGAGCGCGGCGGCTACTCGGTGCTGGAGGCGCACGATCCCGCGCTGGTGCGCGCGCAGCTCGCGCACGAGCCCGAAGTCGTGCTGCTCGACCTGCGGCTGGGCAGCGCGTCGGGCATGGAGCTCCTGGGCGAGCTGCGCGAGCGGCGGCCCGACACCGAGATCGTGGTCATGACCGGCTACGCCAGCATCGACTCGGCCGTCGCCTGCATGCGCGCGGGCGCGTTCGACTATCTAGAGAAGCCGTTCGAGGACTCGCGGCGGGTGCTGCAGACGCTGGAGCGCGCGCTCGAGCGGCGGCGGCTGCGCGTGCGCAACCGCGAGCTCGAGGGCGAGCTCGGCCGCAGCAAGGCGCTCGAGCGGGTGGTCGCGCAGTCGGGCTCGATGCGCCGCGTGCTGCAGACCGTGCGCGACCTCGCGAGCAACGAGAGCAACGTGCTTGATCGAGGCCGAGAGCGGCACCGGCAAGGAGCTCCTGGCCCGCGCGATCCACGAGACCTCGCCGCGCAGCGGCGGGCCGTTCGTGCCCGTGGACTGCGGGGCGCTGCCCGAAGGCATGATCGAAGGCGAGCTGTTCGGCTACCTGCGCGGCGCGTTCACCGGCGCCATCCGCGACTCCGAGGGCCTGTTCCGCGCGGCCCACGGCGGCACCCTGTTCCTGGACGAGGTGGGCGAGCTCCCGCTGGCGCTGCAGTCGAAGCTGCTGCGCGCGATCCAGGAGCGCGAGGTTCGCCCGCTCGGCGCCACCGAGGCCCAGCCCTTCGACGTGCGTCTGGTCGCCGCGACCAACCGCGACCTCGCCGGCGAGGTGGCCGCCGGCCGTTTCCGCGCGGATCTCTTCTATCGCCTGCGGGTGGTGGCGCTCGCGCTGCCGCCGCTGCGCGAGCGACCCGAGGACGTGCCCGTGCTCGCCAGCCACTTCCTGGAGCGCGCGTCGCGCGGCACCAAGGTGGTCGGTCTCGAGCCGGAGGCGCTCGAGCGGCTGATCGCCCACCGCTGGCCGGGCAACGTGCGCGAGCTCGAGAACACGATCGAGGCGGCCACGGCGCTCGCGCAGGGCCCGCGCGTGACCGCTGCGGATCTGCGCCTGGGCAGCTTCGACGCCCCGCGCGCGGAGGTGCCGAACGACATCGCCCTGTCGCTCGAGGCGTTCGAGCGCGCGTGCCTGGACGAGGCCTTGCGCCGCTGCCACGGCGACGTGCGCCGCGCGGCGAAGCTGCTCGGGATCGGGCGCAGCACGTTCTACCGGAAGCTCGAGCGCACCTAGCGAGGACCGCGCGACAGACCGTCGCGCGTCATGAGTCGGGGCGGGCCCGCGATCACGATCACGTCGGCGAGCTCCGGGAAGCGCGCGGCCAGAGCGTCGGCCCATCGCAGCAAGCGGCTCGCCCACGACTCCGGCAAGCGCGCCAGCAGCCTCGCCCAGCGGCGCACGCCCCACAGGAGCGACGTGCCCGCGAAGTGCTCGATCGCGACGTGGCGTCCGATCTGCTCGCGCAGCAGCCGCGCGTCGTAGCGGGTGAAGTGATCGGACGGAACGTGGTACGTGCGCCGGCCGGGGCGCGGCCGCGCCGCGCGACCCAGCCGCTCCCCGAGCCGCTGCAGCCGGCAGCCGAGCGACTCGAAGTTCGCGACCGCCAGGACGACCCGGCCGTCGGCGCGGGTCACGCGCGCGAGCTCGGCGATGCAGCGCTCGGGATCGTCGAAGTGGTCGAGCGCGCCCTTGCAGAAGGCGGCATCGAAGCTACCCGTGCGGAACGGCAGCGACTCGGACCAGGCGCGCGCCCAGCTGACCCGGCCCGGCTCGGACGACGGCTCCTTCGCAGCGACGAGCTTCGCCAGCTCGAGCATCCGGTGTGACGGCTCTGCGCACACGGCTCGCGCGCCGCCCCGCGCGAGCGCGCGGCTGTCCTGTCCGAGACCGGCGGCGGAGTCGAGCACGCGCGCGCCGGGGGCGCTGCGGGTCGCGGCGAAGGTCAGCTCCTCCATGCGCCGGAACAGGAACTCCGAGTCGCGCGTGGTCCCGGTCGGGATCACGTGGGTCATGTCGCGATCGAGATCTACCGCGCGCAGGGCTACACCGTTCCGCGCCACTGCCGCAGGACCCGCTCGTACACGCTCAGGGTGCGCTCGGCGGTCGGGCGCCAGCCGAAGACGGACTCGAGCCGAGGGCGCGCGGCGAGCGCCTCCGCATGCGCGCCGTCCCAGCGCTCGAGCGTCTCGGCGATCGCCTTCGCCAGCGCGGGCGGATCGCGCGGCGGGACGAGCTGGCCCGTGCCCGCGTCGGCGATCACCTCGGGGAGCGCGCCGGCGCGGGTCGCGACCACGGGCGTCCCCGCCGCGAGCGCCTCGATCGCCGGCAGGCCGAAGCCCTCGAAGAGCGAGGGCAGCACCACGATCGCCGCCTCGCGGTAGGCGCGCGCGAGCTCGGCGGCCGAGACCTTGCCCGAGAAGCGCACCCGCTCCGCGAGGCCGAGGCGCGCGCAGCGTCTTCTCGAGCGGCGTGAAGCCGGGGAAGTCGTCGAGCACGCGCAGCCCGACCTCGTGGGGCAGGAGCGCCAGCGCCTGCAGCAGGAACTCGAGGCCCTTGTTCGGGTCGCCGCAGCGGCCGACGAAGAGGAGCTCGGCTCGGGCCGGCCGCGCGCGGCGCTCGGCAGGCGCCGGCAGCTCGACCCCGTTGCGCACGTCGTGGATCCGCCCGCCGCGCACGCCGAAGTCGCGCGCGATCGCCGCGCGCGACGCCTGGCTCGAGGTCAACACGGCCGCCAGTCGGCGCGCGACCCGCGCCTGCGAGCGCACCGGATAGAAGGTGAGCGAGCCCTTCAGCTCGGCGAACGTGCGGTCGCGCGCCAGGCTCGAGCGCAGGTCGATCGAGAGCGGGTGGTGGATCGTGGTCACGACCGGCAGGCCCATCGCCTGCAATCCCAAGAGGCCGTAGCCGACGGACTGCACGTCGTGAACCAGGTCGTAGCGCGCGCCGCGCTTCGCCTCGCGCACCAGCGCGGCGCCGGCGCGCAGGCTGAAGGCGAACGGCTCGGGCAGGAAGCCGAAGCGGGTCACCGCGAACTCGTAGAAGTCGAGCGGCCGGAGGATCGAGAACGGCGCCGCGCGGTCGAGGAACGCGCCGGGCCGCTTGTCGAAGCGCTTGCCCCAGAAGCGCTGGTTCTCGATGCGGAACTCGCGCGCCCACGGCAGCGGGTCGGGATAGGGCGGGCCGACGTACACGTCGATGTGACAGCCGAGCTGGGCGAGCTCGCGGGTGAGCGCGTGCAGGTAGACGCCCTGTCCACCGCTCTGCATGTTCCCGCGGTAGCAGAGAAAGGCTACGCGCATGCTCGGCCCGTGGCGACGCGCGTGCCGTACAGCACCAAGCTCTTCGGCCAGACCCAGTCGAACATCCGCTCGATCTTCGAGAGCCGGCGCGAGAACGCGGCCTTCACCAGGAAGGCGCGGAAGGCGCGGGTCGGCGCGGCGCGCTCGTCGTCCAGGCCGATGAGCGCCCGCACGCCCCAGTACGGCGAGTGGAAGGCGTGCGCGAAGCCGACCCCGTCGACCCGCACGCCGGCCCGGGCGAGCGCCTGCGCGAGCTGGCGCGGCTTGAACACGCGAATGTGTCCCCCGGGGCTCTCGAAGTAGCGGCGAGTCGCGGCCAGGTAGAACCACTCGGTGATCGCGGTCGGGATCGTGACGCCGAGCGTGCCGCCCGGGCGCACCACCCGGGTCAGCTCGCGCGCGGCGGCGCCGTAGTCGTGCACGTGCTCCATCACCTCCGAGCAGATCGCGCGGTCGAAGGCGCCGTCGGGGAAGGGCAGGTGGAAGACGTCGCCGCGCAGCACGCCGCCGTGCAGCTTGTCGGCTGCGCGCCCGCGCCGCTCGTGGATGCCGGCGCGCGCGATGCGCAGCGAAGGGACGTCGAGGTCGAGACCGACCACGTGCGCGCCGCGGTCCAGCGCGCCGAAGCAGTGCCGTCCGCCGCCGCAGCCGGCGTCCAGCAGCCAGTCGCCGCGCCGCAGCCCGAGCCTAGCGAGATCGACGGTGAGCACGCACGACCTCGGCGAGCACGTCGGCCGTGCGCGCGGCGGCCTCGCGCCAGGAGAAGACGCGCAGCACGCGGCGGCGCGCCGCGAGCCCCATCCCGGCCAGCCGCTCGTGCGGCAGGCTACACAGCTCGGTGATGGCGGTCGCGAGCGCGGCCGGATCGCGGAACGGCACCACCCGGCCGGTCTCGCCCGTCGTACCCACCACCTCCGGCAGCGCGCCGCCCGAAGTGGCGATCACCGGCAGGCCGCAGGCCATCGCCTCCGAGGCGGGGAAGCCGAAGCCCTCGAAGAACGACGGCACCAGGGCGATCCGCGCGGTCGAGTACTGCTCCACGAGCTCCTCGACCGTCAGCATCCGCTCCACGAGCACGACCCGCTTCTCGAGCCCGAGCTCCGCGATCTTGCGCGGCACGAGGCCGTCCTTCGGGATGCGCCCGTCCACGATCTTCAAGGTCACCTGCTCGGGCGTCTTCGCGAGCGCGTCGAGCAGATAGGGAATCCCCTTCTTCCGATCCTCCGTGCGACCGACGAAGATCAGGTCGGTCTCCTTCTCGCGCGGAAGCGGCCGGAAGGTCTCGGCATCGGTGCCGTTGTAGACGACCGCGACGTCCTTCTCGGGCACGCCGAAGAAGCGCTCGATCTCGCGCGCGGAGGCGTTCGACACCGTCAGGATCCGCGCGAGCCGCGGCACCACGGTCTCCTGCATGAACATCGGGAAGTAGAGCGTGCGCTTCCACTTGCGCCGGAAGCGCGGGTCGATCTCGAAGTCGGCCAGGCGATCGATGTGCAGCGGGTGGTGGACCATCGCGGCCACGGGGGTTCCCATGGCCTGCAGCGCGAGCAGCCCCCAGGAGAGCGACTGGTTGTCGAGCACCACGTCGAAGCGATGCTCCCGTTGCAGCTCGCCCCAGCGCATGAGCAGCCGGAAGCTGAACGCGGTCATCTCCGGGAAGACACCGATCCGCGTTAGCCCCAGCTCCCACAGGTTCCCGGGAAGCAGCGCGCGGAACGGATTTGTCCTGGGCAGAGCCTGCGCCATCGGCAGGCCGAAGAAGTTCTCGTTCGGGATCACGTGGAGCGGCACGCCCGGGTCCAGGTCGGGCAACGGCGGGCCCGCGATCACGTGGACCTGGTGGCCGAGCGCGTGCAGCGCGTTGGCCAGCGCGGCGGCGTACACGCCCTGGCCGCCGCAGAACATGTTCCCGCGATAGGTGAGGAGGGCGATGCGCATGAGGGCCTAGCGCTCGTCCTCGGCCGCGTCGCCGTCACCGCCGCGTGTCGCGCCGCCGGCGCCGCCGGTCCCGGCCAGCTTCTCGCCCTCGGCCTCGACCTGCACGGTCGCGATCGTCCAGCCGATCCACGTGACCAGGCCCAGCACGAAGAGCACCGCGGCCGACACGGGCAGCGCCAGCGCCCACCAGCTATGCGCCAGCACGCCCGCGATGAACAGCGCCCCGGCAGCGATCGCCCCCAGGCAAAGCAGCCCGCCGAGCATGCGCGAACGTTCGTCGACCCCGGAACTCATCGAGGCGCAGCTTACCAGAAGGGTGACCGCCGCCACACGGGAACCGCCCGATCAAGAGCGCCGGCGCGCGCGCCGATCCATGTCGAGATGCCAACGCCGCCAGCGAAGCGCCGACTGTTGAAGCCGCCCCTCCGGATCGAGTGCGCGCGCGGGAGCGGCCGGCGCAACTGCTTCCTCGGCTACGGCACGAACCTGTCGGAGAGCGGCGTATTCGTGCAGTCGCTCGCGCCGCGCGAGCCCGGCACCCGGCTCAAGCTCGTGATGCACTTCGCCGGGCGCGGCAGCGCGCCGATCGCGACCGACGCCGAAGTGCGCTGGGCGCGCGGCTACGGCGGCAAGCGCTCGCCCTCGGCCGGCATGGGCCTGCGCTTCCTGGGCATGCGCCCGGACGACAAGAGCACGATCCAGGCGCTGTGCGGCGTGCCGACCCTGCGCGAGGCCGCGCCGATTCCGCCGATAGTCCGCCGCGAGAAGCGCTCGGACGGTTGAACCCGCCGCGCGCGCGCGGTACAGACCAGGGCGGGGGGCGACGCGTGCTGTGGATCGGGCTCATGTCCGGCACTTCGGCGGACGCGATCGACGCGGTCGCGGTGCGGATCGGCCGCGAGCCGAAAGAGATCGAGCTGGTCGGCGCCCACGAGGAGCCGATCCCGGATGCGCTGCGCGCGCGCATACACGCGCTGGTGCAGGGCGCGGCGCCGCTGCGCGAGCTCCTCGCGCTCGACGCGATCCTCGGCGAGCTCTTCGCGACCGCGGCGCAGGGCGCGGCGCGCGCCGCGGGAGTCCGGCTCGAGGACGTCTTCGCGATCGCCTCGCACGGCCAGACCGTCGCGCACTACCCCGAGCCGGGCGTCCACAATACGCTCCAGATCGGCTCGGCGGCGCTCATC
The DNA here is from genome assembly GCA_963707945.1 of uncultured delta proteobacterium. GTDB lineage: Bacteria > Myxococcota_A > UBA9160 > SZUA-336 > SZUA-336 > VGRW01. Next base: position 491,296 of record CAVPRM010000002.1, on the reverse strand, counting down.
CACGCGCGGACGGGCCGGCCCGTGGTGTCCGACTTCCGGCGCGCCGACATGGCGGCGGGCGGGCAGGGCGCGCCGCTCACACCGTTCTTCCACTTCCACCGCTTCGCGGACGCGAAGGAGCGCCGCGCGGTCCTGAACATCGGCGGCTTCACCAACGTGAGCTATCTGCCCGACCGCGACCCCGCGCGCGTGATCGCGTTCGACCCGGGGCCCGGCAACGCGCTGCTCGACCGCGCCGCGCGCTGGGCGAGCGGCGGGCGCGAGCGCTACGACCGCGACGGCGCGCGCGCGGCGCGCGGCCGCGCGCACGGCGAGCTGGTGGAGGAGTGGCTCACCGATCCCTACTTCACGCGCCCTCCGCCCAAGAGCACCGGCCACGAGCACTTCGGCGAGGCGTTCTTCGCGCGCGCGCTCGCTGCGGTGCTCGCGCGCGGCGGCGCGGCCGAGGACGTATTCGCGACTCTGTTGCAGCTCACCGTCGAGAGCGTGGCGCGGTCCGCCGAGCGCTTCTTCCCGGCGCCTCCCGAGCGCTGGATCCTGTGCGGCGGCGGCGCCCGCAACCCGACGCTGGTGCGCGCGCTCTCCGCGCGGGTCGCGCCCGCACAGCTCGACACCACCGACGCGCACGGGGTGCCGAGCGACGCGCTCGAGGCGATCGCGTTCGCCGTGCTCGGCCACTGCGCGAGCCGGGGCGAGCCGTCGAACCTGCCGGCCGCGACCGGCGCCGCCCGCGCCGTCTGTCTCGGCACCCTCACGCCGCCGGACGCGTTCAGACGTTGATCTTGAGTCCGTCGTGCGCGGTGTCGAACTCGACTCGGGTCATGTTCTCCAGCACCTGGTGACCCAGGTGCGTGAGGCGGATGGCACCGCAGCCGAAGCGCGCGCGCTCGCGCGCGAGCCGCGAGTGCGACAGGTGAAACTGGAACTCCTCGTCCAGGAACACGCATTCGCTGATGAAGAGATCCGCGTCGCCGACCTTGGCGGGCAGCGAGTCGTGCCAGCCGGTGTCGCCCGAGAACACGAGCGAGCGCCGACCCGCGTCGACCCGCACCATGTGCGGGCAGGTGTAGGCCTGGTGGACCGCCGGCATCGGCGTGACCCGGAAGCCCGCGACCTCGAGCGGCTTGTCGAGTGAGAACTCGCTGAAGCGGATCGGGTAGCGGCCGCGCTGCTCCTGCTCGTAGTGATAGGCGCGGGTCAACGCGGCGAGCTGCTCCTCGACGCCCGGCGGCCCGAGGACCTCGAGCGGCCGCTCGCGCGGGTTCCCGTACACGTAGTCGAGCAACAGGAACGGCAGGCCCGCGATGTGGTCGCCGTGGAAGTGGGAGAGCGCGACCGCGTCGATCTCGAGCGGATCGACCCCGAGCTCCTTCAGACCCATCAGCGTGGTGGGCCCGCAGTCGAGCAGGAGGGTGCGCCCCGCCTCGCGCACCAGGATCGCGCTGTTGCGGCGCCCGCCGCTGCCGAACGCATCGCCCGTGCCGACGAACAGGATCTCAGCCATCGCGCCAGACCTCTTCGCCGTAGGCGACGGCGCGGGTGAGCGACGCTCCCGCTGCGACTCGCGCGCCCGGCAGCGCGAGAGCGCTCACCAGGACGGCGCCGGCGCCGATCTCGGCGTCCGCTGACACCACCGCATGCGGGCCGATCCGCGCGCCCGCCGCGACTCGCGCGCGAGCTCCCACCCAGACGGGCCCGACCACCTCGCCCTCGACCCGCGCGCTCGGGTCGACCTGGGCTCCGCGTAGCGCGGCCAGGTTCGCGTCGAGCAGCTCCGCCGGGGTGCCGACAGGCGCCCAGGCGGCGGCGCTCGACTGAAGCCAGGTCGCGATCTTCTCACCATCGCGAAGGGCGGGGACGAATACGTCGGGGATGATCTCGAACGCCGCACGCGCGGGCATGCGCGCGAAGATTCCCGCCGACATCACTTGCACCCCGATGAAGAGACCGCTCGCCTTCTCGCCCCCAAGGTCGATCCGTTCCGTGATGCGGCACACATGCCCGTCGCGATCGTAACCGATCGAGCCGAACTCGCGCTTGCGATCGTCGTCGCGCAGGGCCAGCGTCACCAGGGCCCCGCGCCTCCGGTGCTCCGCGGCGAAGGAGGCGACATCGAGCTCGAGGCTCATGTCGCCGTTCACCACGAGAAATGGCGCGCCGCCCTCGAGCAGCTGGCGGGCGCCGAGAATCCCGCCGCCGCTCCCGCGCGGCTCGGGCTCGAGCAGCCAGTCGATCGGGATGGGCGCGTCGCGCAGCGCCGCGCGCAGGCTCTCGGGGTGGGCATGGGCGTTGACGATCGCACGCTCGACGCCGCCCGCTGCGAGCTGGCGCACGAGCCCGAGGATCACGGGCACGTCGAGGACGGGCAGGGCGGGCTTGGCGCAGGACCGCGCGAGCGGCGCCATGCGCGTGCCGAGTCCCGCCGCGAGCACCATCGCCTTCACCGGCTCGGCTCCGCGAGTGCGGCCGGCAGGAGCTCGGCCAGGCGGCGGAGTCCCGGCGGCAGCCCGGGCAGCGCGCCCAGCACCGACGCGCGTGCTCGCGCGATGTAAGGCCGGTAGCGAAGGTCACCCTTTCGTTCCACGAGCATGCGGTAGCGCCCGAAATCCTTGCACTTTCGTTGAACGATCATGAGTGCGAACCCGGCGGGGTCCGCGCCGCGCCCGCGCGCCTGCCAGTAGCGCGCGGCCAGCGCGACGCGCTCGGCGTCCTCGATCTCGACGTACGAGTCGTGCAGCAGCGCCGCGAGATCGAGCTCGGCGGGCGCGAGCAGAGCGTCCTGGTAGTCGAGCAGCCGCAGCCGGCCGCGCGCGTCGACCATCAGGTTCTGACTCTGGTAGTCGCGCAGCGCCAGCACGTGCGGGAGCGCGGCCACCGCGCGCGCCAGCGCGTCGAGCTCGGGGAGGAGCGCCGCGCGCACGGCCTCGGCGGCGCCGTGCTCGGCGAACGTGCGCAGCTCGAAGCGCGCCCACTCGGCGTCGAAGGCGCGCCGGAACGGCAGCGCGTCCTCGCGCGGGAGCGCGTGCACGCGCGCGAGCAGCTGGACCGCCTCCCCGAAGCGCTGCGCGCGCGCGCGCCGGTCGAGGTCGAGCAGATGGGTGTCGCCGAGATCCTCGAGCAGGACCCAGCGCTCGGCGCGCTCGACGGCGTAGATCTCCGGCACCGGGATGCCGTGGCGCGCGAGCAGTTGGGTGACCTCGAGGAACGGGATCTCGCCCGCGCTGGCGCGGAGCTGCGGCGGCAGGATCGCCGCGTCTTCGGGCAGAGCGTGCATGAGCACCGCGCTGGTTCCGTCGGCGAAGCGCGCGCGGTAGTAGCGGCGCGCGCCGGCTCCGCCCGGCAGCGCGACGAGCTCGGCCAGCGCGCTTCTCCGCGCCGACTCGAGCCAGGCCCGCGCACGCTCCATCCGCCTCCCCCCGACGGACCGAGAATGGCGGGACTCCGCGGGAGCGGCAAGCTCCGCGCGAGTTCTCTAAGGTCGCGCGCCGTGGTGGTTGGGGGCCGCGCACTCGCTCTCGCAGCGCTGTGTGCACTCGCCTGCGCGGCGCGCGCCGCCGGCGAAGCCGACGCGCTCGGCGAGGCCGGCGCGAATGGCCCGGCGACGCCGCTCACGGCGCAGGTGGCGCCCGCGCCTGGCGTGAACGAGCCGACCGTCTCCCAGGCGCTCGCCGCATTCCTGCGCGCCCCGGCGCTGCGCGGCGCGCGCGTGGGCGTGGTGGTGGACGAGCTCGAGACCGGCCGCCGGCTGGCAGAGCACGATCCGAGCGTCGACCTGGTCCCGGCGTCGAACCAGAAGCTCCTGATCTCGGCCGCCGCGCTCGACCACTGGGGCCCGGCGCACAAGTTCGAGACACCGATCCTGATGGAGGGCGAGCTGGCCGACGGCGTGCTCGACGGCACGCTCTGGGTGGTCGGCCAGGGCGACCCGAGCCTGGTGTCGGAGACGCTCTGGAAGCTCGCCGAGGAGATCCGCATGCGCGGCGTGCGCGAGATCCGCGGCGGCATCGGAGTGGACGTCTCGAGCTTCGACGCGCAGCGCTTCCACCCGGACTGGGAGCCGGTCTCGTCGCGCGCCTACTACGCGCCGGTCTCCGCGTTCTCGGCGAACTACTCGAGCTTCCGGATCGACATCGAGCCCGGCGACAAGGTCGGCGCGCCGGTGGTCGTGCGGCTCGCGCCCGCGCTCCCGTACTTCCGAACTTCGGCCGAGGCGGTGACCCTGCGCGGCGGAGGCCAGCTCGGCCTGGACGTCGACGTGCTGCCCGACGGCAGCGGCGAGAGCGTGCGTGTGACCGGCGCGCTCTCCGCCGATCGCGCCGCGAGCACCTACTGGCGCGCGATCGCGCTGCCCGAGCGCTACGCCGCCGCGGTGCTGCGGCAGCAGCTCGAGGCGCAGGGAGTTCGAGTCGGGCCGCGCGTGCGCATCGGCCCCGCGCCCGAGACGGCGCGCGAGCTGCTGCGCTTCCGCGGCGAGCCGCTCTCGCTGCAGGTGCGGCTGCTGGACAAGTTCAGCAACAACTTCGTCGCGGAGCAGCTCACCAAGCTCCTCGGCGCCGACCTGTACGGTCCGCCCGCGACCTGGGAGAAGGGCGCGCGCGCGCTCGCGGCCTTCCTCGAGACCACTGCCATCGTCGATCCCGCGCAGGTCATCGCGGACGGCTCGGGCCTGTCGCCGCGCAACCGGGTCGCGCCCGCGACGCTCGCGGCGGTGATCCGCCGCTCGGCGCTGCGCTTCGAGTACGGGCCCGAATTCCTGTCGGCGCTGCCGATCGGCGGGCGCGAGGGAACCCTGGAGGACCGCATGCAGGACGGCGCGGTGCCGATTCGCGCGAAGACCGGGCACCTGCGCCGCGTGTCCGCGCTCTCCGGCCTCGTGCCCGGTCCGGGCGGAACCCGGCGCGTGTTCTCGATCATCGTGAACGGTTCGCGCGGCGACTCCGCGGGAGTGGACGACGCGGTCGACGCGTTCGTCGAGCGACTGGGAAAGTCACCCCCGGATCCGGTGGGCGACTTCCCGGCCCCTTGATTCAGCGGCTACCGGCGCGCGAGCCGCGAGTAGACCTGCTGGACGTAGACCTCGGGAACGCCGTCGCCCTCGGCCAGGCGGCGGTCGATGGCGGCGGGGCCCCAGTTGTACGCGGCAAGGGCGCGCTGCCAGCTGCCGTAGCGCGCGTGGAGCAGCGCGAGATAGCGCACGCCCAGACGCACGTTCAGCTCCGGAGCGAACAGGTCGTCGGGCCCGCTCCAGTCGACGCCCGGCCTCGCGCGCGAGCATCTCGCCGGTGGCCGGCATGATCTGCATCAGGCCGAGCGCGCCGACGGGTGAGCGCGCGAAGTTGTAGTAGCCGCTCTCGGTATTCATGACGGCGAGCACCAGGTGCAGGTCGACCCGGTTGCGGGCCGCTTCGGCCACGATGGCCTCCGCGGTCCGGCGCACCTCGAAGCCGGCGAGGCCGGTCATGTGGCGCGACAGCAGCACCTCGACCTCGTCGGCGACGGACGGGGCCGCGGGCGCGACGGCGACGGCCTCGGTGACCTTCGCTTCGCGCGGCGGCCGCGGAACCGAGCACGAGAGGCTGAGAGCGAGGCTGATGAGTGCGAAGCTGTGTCGTCGAGTCATCGTTCTAGCCCCACGCCAACGGCACGTTCGTGGCCTTAATCACGAGCAGGTTGTTCAGGGCGGCCCAGGCCGGCAGCGCTGCGAGCACGATCAGGAGCGCCAGCTTGACCCGCGGCGGAACGTGGTCGGTCGCGACCAGGAACACCACGGCGATGGAGGTGACCAGCATCTCGAAGACGAGGCCGGTCCGCAGTCCGAGGAATCCGAAGAGCCAGGAGGCCGCCGGATTCGCTTCCGAGAGCTCGAAGCCCGCCACGGGCGCGCGCAGGCAGAGAAACGTGGTGGCGTTGTCTGCCAGGTTCAGGAGGATCACCAGGATCCCCAGTGCGAAGCGCATCCGTTTCCTCCAGCGAGAAGTGCTCGTGCCGGAGGGGAACTACAAATTTCGTGCCGCGCGGCGCGGCGCGGCGCGATTCCGCAGCCGGCGGGCGGGCCGGCCGGGCTCGGCTGCGCGCGCACGAAGCCGCAGGAGGTTCCGGGCTCTGAGGAACCCCGCTTCCCTCGAAGGGAACTCGGTGTGCGCCGCGGGCCGCTGTCCCGCGGGGGCCGCTACTTCTTCGAGCGGCCCTTGCCCATCAGGAGCCAGTCGAGCGAGATGCCCTCGCGAACGGCGAGGGTGATCAAGAAGTCCGCGTGGGGGGTCGTGCCGCTCTCGTAGCGGTTCACGTTCTGCTGGAACACGCCGAGCTCGCGCGCGAAGGAGCGCTGCGAGCGACCGCCGCGCACCTGCGCCAGGCGGATCGGGATCAGCTTCTTCTGCTTCTCGAGCACGGCCTTCGGAACCCCGGAGTTCGCGTTCTTCTTGGTCCGTCCTGGCATCTCGGGCTCCTTTACGAAGGACAACGTGTCGCGTGCGTTGCCTTGCGTCCGCTGCAGGTGAGGGGTTGCGTGGGGGAGAAGCGCTCGATGTCACGGGGAACGGTGGTTACACCGTGCCATGTCACTGCGCGAGCGACGCATCCTAGCGAAGCTTGGCGACGGTTCAAGACGGTTGCGCCGCGTTTTTTCCGGCGCACGCGCTATCCGCCGTTGTGTGTAGATTCGCGCACCGCCTTGACCTTCGAGTCGCGAGGTTGATAGGGTGCCGAGCGCTCGGTCCGCGAACGGGGGCGAGTTCAATGCGCGTCGTTTCCGGGGAGCTTCGGGGCCGGCGTCTGCTCGCCGCGCCCGGTCGCGAGACGAGACCCACGTCCGACCGCGCGCGCGCGGGACTCTTCGACTGGATCGGGCCGCGCATCGCTGGCGCGCGCGTCCTGGACCTGTTCGCGGGCACCGGCGCGCTGGGTATCGAGGCGCTCTCGCGCGGCGCGCGCGAGGCGGTGTTCGTCGAGCGCGCGCGCAGCGCCCTGCGCGTCTTGCGGGCGAACCTGGAGGCGCTCGAGCTCGGCGAGCGCGGGCGGATTCTCGAGCGGGACCTGGCCCGCGGGCTCGGTCCGCTGGCGGCCGGGGGCGAGCGCTTCGACCTGGTGATCGCCGATCCGCCCTACGAGGGCGGATGGCTCGAACGGCTGCTGGCGTGCGAGGCTCTGCCGGGTCTCCTCGAAGCCGAGGCGGTCCTGATCACCGAGCGCTCGGCGCGCGCGGCGAGCGCGCCGGACACCCCGGTGCTGCGGCTGCGTGCCAGCAAGCGCTACGGCGAGACGGCGTTCGATTGGTACGAGAACACGGGAAGGGCGGAACCATGAGCGAGAAGCGGGTGGCGGTGTACGCGGCGAGCTTCGATCCGATCACCAACGGCCACCTGGACCTGATCGAGCGCGCGGCCAAGCTGTTCGACGAGGTGGTGGTCGCGGTCGCGACCAACGTCGAGAAGAGCGGCGGCACGTTCCCGGTCGACGAGCGGATCGCGCTGATCCGCGACGCGGTGACGGGGATGAAGAACGTGCGGGTCGACACGATCGAGGGGCTCTTGGTCGACTACCTGCGCCGGATCGGCGCGCGGATCGTGATCCGCGGGCTGCGCGCGCTCGCCGACTTCGAGTACGAGTTCGAGATGGCGTTGATGAACAGCCACATGTTCCCCGAGATCGAGACCGTCTTCCTGATGACCAGCGAGCGCTGGTTCTACGTGTCCGCGTCGCGGGTGCGGGAGCTGGTGAAGTTCGGGGCGGACGTGACGGAGTTCGTTCCGCCGGAGGTCGCGAAGCGGTTGCGGGAGCGGATCGGACCTAAGAAAGGGCGTTGAGGAGGTTGCGCTCGCCGGCTCGGCGAGCGCGGCCGCGACGCTCGCTGCTCGCGGGGGAACCGTCAGGTTGGCGGGGATAGTCTTCTCGGCCCCCGCTCGACAAGAGACGCTCGCTCTGCGGCCGCGCTCGCCGAGCCGCGGCGAACTACGCGTCGCCGTCGCGATCTATCTCCAGCTCTTTCATCTTGAGTTGTAGGCCGCGGCGGCTGAGGCCCAGCTCCTTGGCGGCTCGCGTGACGTTGCCTTCGGTCAGGCGGAGGGCTTCGAGGATGGCGTCGCGCTCGATGCGCTGGGTGGCGGCGCGGATCCGCTCGCGGAGCGGCGTGGCTTCGGCGGAGGGGGCGGGGGAGCGCGCGCTGACGGAGAGCTCGGGCGGGAGATCGTTCGGGCCGAGCGTCGCGCCGTCGCAGAGGAGGACCGCGCGCTCGATCGCGTTCTCGAGCTCGCGGATGTTGCCGGGCCAGGTGTGCGCGCGCAGTGCATCCATCGCGGCCGGGTCGATTCCGGTCACGGCGCGCTGCAGCTTCGCGGCGAAGCGCTCGACGAAGAGCCGCGCCAGGATCGGGATGTCCTCCGGCCGCTCGCGCAGCGCGGGGAGCGTGATCGGCACGACGTGCAGCCGGTAGAAGAGATCCTCGCGGAAGCGGCCGCCGCGCACTTCTTCCCTCAGATCCTTGTTGGTCGCGGCCACCAGCCGCACCGTGACGTGCACCGTCTCGGTTCCGCCCACCCGATAGAAGCGACCTTCCTGGATGGCGCGCAGCAGCTTGGGCTGAGCGGCGAGCGGCATCTCGCCGATCTCGTCGAGGAACAGGGTGCCGCCGTCGGCGAGCTCGAAGCGGCCCGGCTTGCGCCCGGCCGCGCCGGTGAACGCGCCCTTCTCGTAGCCGAAGAGCTCGCTCTCGAGCAGCCCTTCGGGGATCGCCGCGCAGTTCACCTTCACGAACGGCCCGTTCCGCACGGCGCTCGCGCGGTGCAGCGTGCGCGCGACGATCTCCTTTCCGGTGCCGCTCTCGCCCATCAAGAGAACGGTCGCCGGCGTGGGCGCGACCCGCTCGATCACGTGGCGCACGTCGCGCAGGAGGGCGCTCTCGCCGATCAGGAGCGGCTCGGGGCTCTCGTCTCCGGGCAGCCGGGCCTCGCGCGCGGCGAGCCGGCGGGTCGAGACGGCCTTTTCCATCACCTGGCGCACATCGTCGGGGTCGAAGGGCTTGGTCAGGTAGTCGAACGCGCCCTGCTTCAGCGCTTCTACCGCGCTTCCCACGGTGCCGTGTGCGGTCAGCATCACCACCGGGATCTCCGGGTGGCGGCGGCGCACCTGCTCGAGCAGCTCGAGCCCGTTCAGCTTGGGCATGCGCAGGTCGGTGAGGATTGCGTCGACCGGCTCGCGCGCGAGCAGCTCGAGCGCTGCCGCGCCGTCACTCGCGGCGATGGTGCGGAAGCCGTCGCGCTCGAGCAGCGCGCACAGGACGCGGCGCATGTTCGCCTCGTCCTCCGCGATCAGCACCGTGTGCTGCGGCTTCATGCGGGCTCTTCCGCGGGCTTGGCTTCGGGCGGCAGCCGGATCAGGACGCTCGTGCCTTCGCCGGGCCGCGAGCGCAGCTGGATCGTACCGCCCTGCGCGCGGATCAGCCGCTCGCACAGCGCGAGGCCGAGCCCGGTGCCCTGCTGCTTGGTGGTGTAGAAGGGGATGAAGGCGCGCTCGAGCGTGGTGTCGCTCATGCCCGGACCGTCGTCGTCGACCTGGATCTCGAGCCAGCCGTCGCCCGCGGGCGAGCGGCGCACCGCGACCTTCACCCGGCCGCGCTCCTCGAGCGCCTCGTAGGCATTCTGGACGACGTTCACCACCACGCGCTCGAGCTGATCGGCATCGGCGCGGAGCTCCGCGAGGCCCGGCTCGAGGTCGAGCTCGAGCTCGACGCCGTCGCGGCCCTTCGAGCGCGAGACGGCCTCGACGCAGCTCTTCACGAAGACGCCCACGTCGCGGATCATCGCGGGGCGGGTCGCCGGCCGCGCGTAGTCGAGGAACGACTCGACCACGCGGTTCAGCCGGGCGATCTCCTCGATGATGACGGTCCAGAGCTCGGCGGCCTTGGCGTCGGTGGGCTGCTGCAGGACCGCGACCGCGCCGCGGATCGCGGCGAGCGGGTTGCGGATCTCGTGCGCGAGCCCGGCCGCCATCTCTCCCAGTGAAACGAAGCGGTCGCGCGCGCGGACGCGCTCGAAGGTCTTGGAGTTCTCGAGCGACGTCGCGATCTGGTCGGCGACCGCGCGCAGGAGGTCCATCTCCTCGCTCGAGAACGACTCGCGCGAGCGCGCGTCCGCCAGCGTCCAGAAGCCGACGACCTGTCCCTTCGCGCGCAGCGGCAGCACGAGCTCGGCGTCGAGATCGCGCAGGGTCTCGCACAGGAGCTCGAGGCGCGGGCGCTCGTGCGCGTTCTTCGGGTCGTCGAGCCGGCGCTCGAGGTCCTCGCGCTGCAGGAGCTCGACGACCTCGACCGTCGAGACCCAGACCGGATCGGAGAGCAGCGAGACGCGGGTGCGCGTGGGCAGGCCGATGCTGCCGGCGAGCTGGAAGCCGAGCGTGGCGTCGTCGCGCAGGTAGAGCGCCGACGAGCGGAACAGCTCGGCCTTCTCCACCGCCGCGAGCAGCTCCTCGAGCAGCTCGTCCAGGGTCAGGATGTGCTTCAGCCGCTCGCGCAGCGGCCGCAGCCCGCGCTCGAGCGCGACCTTGCCGGCGAGAAAGCGGCGCTCCATCGCGCCCTGGATCCGGTCGCGCATCGGCGCGAAGAAGAACAGGAGCGCGAACGAGGCGACGAACGCGTTGAACACGAACAGGTCGAGCCGCTCGCCGACCCAGATGCGGATCGCCGCGAAGAACCCGGCGAGCCCCACCGCCATGATCGAGAGCGTCAGGGTGTTCCCGACCAGCGCTCGCAGGTCGGCGACGCGGACCTGTGTCAGGTGGAGGTAGCCCGCGTACAGGTAGAGCAGCGGGAACAAGAGCGAGGCCACGTTGGGCAGGTGCAGCTGCCACATCGCCACGTCGAGCAGGGCCGCGCCCACCGCGATCGAGTGCGCCACGACCAGGTAGCGCACCCGCCTGGCGTCGGGCGCTGCGGCGTCGTCGGCCTCGGGCACGTGGCGCGCGAGCGCCACGACGCCGGCGGCGACGCACGCGAACGCGAACACGTGCGCGGCGATGTGCAGCGCGATGGGCGGCTCGCCCAGCGCCAGGATCGCCGCGCCCAGCGCGAGCGGGGTCGCGAGGAACACGGTCGCGTACTTCGGCGCGATCGCGCGGCGGCCCGCCAGCCCGGCGGCGCAGGTGAGTGCGAGCGGACCGAGCGCCACCAGCGCCAGGTCGGCGACGGCCCGGCCCCAGGGCTGACCCAGCCCGCGGGCGGCGCTGCCCGTACACCAGAGTCCGTAGGCGAGGGTGAGCAGGGCGAAGCGGCGCGCCGCGGGCTCGCGGCCCAGCGAGAGGAACGCGAGCAGCAGCACTGCGGCCGCCGCCGCGCCCATGAACGCGCTCTGCGTCTCCAAAAGCTCCGCTCCGCGAACCGCCGCTTCCTGTCTGTCCTTCGGGTTTCGACGCGTTCCGCTTGCGGTCTAGTTGACGGTGTCGGGCGCGCCGGGCTACTTTCGACGAAGATGCGCGAAACTCAAAGGGTTTTCTGTTGAGCCGCGTCCTGCTCGGAGTCTCCGGAGGCATCGCCGCCTACAAGGCGTGCGAGCTCTGCCGGCTGCTCGTCCAGCGGGGTCACGAAGTGCGCGTGGTCGCGACTGCGCACGCGCTCGAATTCGTCTCGCCGCTCACGCTGCAGACACTGTCGGGCGCGCCGGTTCGCCACGAGTTACTCGCCGCGAGCGCCGAGTCCGAGATCTCGCACATCGAGCTCGCCGACTGGGCCGAGGTGTTCGCGGTGGCGCCCGCGACGGCGAACGTGCTCGCGAAGCTCGCGCAGGGCATCGCCGACGATCTCCTGACCACGATCGCGCTCGCGACCCGCGCGCCGCTGGTGCTGGCGCCCGCGATGAACGTGAACATGTACCGCCACCCCGCGACCCAGGCGAATCTCGACCTGCTCGCCAAGCGCGGCGCGCGCATCGTGGGCCCGGGCGCGGGGGAGCTCGCCTGCGGCTGGGTGGGCGAAGGGCGGCTCGTCGAGCTCGACGCGATCGTGGCTTCGATCGAGACGTCGGTCACCGAGCCGAGCCTGCGCGGCGAGGTGGTGCTGGTCAGCGCGGGGCCGACGGCGGAGCCGATCGACCCCGTGCGCGTCATCACCAACCGCTCGTCGGGCAAGATGGGCTTCGCGCTGGCCGAGGCCGCCGCCCGGCGCGGCGCCGAGGTGATCCTGGTCGCGGGCCCCGCCGCGCTCGCGACGCCCCACGGTGTCGCGCGGATCGACGTCGAGACGGCGCTGGAGATGCGCGAGGCGGTGCTGGGGGCGCTCCCGCGGGCGACCATCGTGGTGCTCGCCGCCGCGGTCGCCGACTACGCGCCGGCGCGCGCGGAACAGAAGAAGCTGAAGCGGGAGAAGGCGGACCAGCTCACGCTCGAGCTCGTGCGCAACCCCGACATCCTGGCCGAGGTCGTGCGCCAGCGCGGCACCCGCACGGTGGTGGGCTTCGCGGCCGAGACCGACCACATGCTCGAGAACGCGCGCGGCAAGCTGGCGCGCAAGGGCTGCGACCTGATCGTGGCCAACGACGTGTCGCGCAGCGACATCGGCTTCGACGTCGACCGCAACGAGGTGGTGATCGTCGGCCCGAGCCCGGACGAGCTGCGCGAGATCCCCGCCGGCCCGAAGTCCGAGATCGCCGCCCGCATCCTGGAGCGGGTGCTCGAAGTGCGCCGCCGATGAGGCGAGCGCTCGCACGCGGGCTGGCCGCCGGCCTGCTGGCGCTCGCCGCGTCCGTCGCTGCGGCCGGGACGGTGAGCTCGATCCGGATCGACGGCGCGATCAACCCCGCCGTCGCCGATCACGTCGCGACCTCCATCCAGACCGCGCGCGAGCAGGGCGCGGTCGCGCTCGTGATCGAGCTCGACACACCGGGCGGGCTGGTGTCGTCGACCAAGGACATCGTCACGTCGATCCTGAACGCGCCCCTGCCGGTGGTCGTGTACGTGGCGCCGCGCGGCGCCTGGGCCGCTTCCGCCGGAACCTTCATCACGCTGGCGGGACACGTCGCCGCGATGTCGCCGGGCTCGACGATCGGCGCGGCGCACCCGGTCACGCTCGGCGGCGAGAACCCGAAGCCCGAGCCGGCCGACAGCGACGAGAAGGGGAAGCCTGCGCCCCGTCACTCGGACTACATGGACGAGAAGATGGAGAACTTCACCACCGCGTTCATCGAGGCCATCGCGCAGGAGCGCAAGCGCAACGTGGAGTGGGCGGCCGACGCGGTGCGGAACTCGGTGGCGATCGGCGCGAAGGAAGCGCTCAAGAAGAACGTGATCGACCTGATCGCCGAGGACACGAATGACCTGCTCGAGAAGATCGACGGGCGCACGGTCACGGTCGGCAAGGACAAGGTCCAGCTCCGCACGAAGGGCGCCGCGATCGCCAAAATCCCGATGAGCCTGATGAACCGGGTGTTCGCGGTGCTCGCCGATCCGCAGATCGTGGGGCTGCTGTTCCTGCTCGGGATCCTCGGGATCTACATCGAGTTCCAGAACCCCGGGCTCGTCCTGCCGGGCGCGCTCGGCGTCGTCGCGATCCTGCTCGCGGCCACCGCGCTGCAGATCATCCCGTTCAACTGGGTCGGCATCCTGCTCGTGCTGGGCGGCGTGGCGCTGTTGATCGCCGAGGTCCACGTCTCGAGCTTCGGGCTCCTGTTCGCGCTCGGCCTGGCCGCGCTGTGCTGGGGCGCCTGGCTGACCTTCCACGTGCCGGAGCTCAGTGACCTGGCGCTTCCGTTCTGGCGCGCGATCGTTCCCGTCGCGACCGCTCTCGCAGTCGTGGTCACCGGAGTGGCGTACAGTGTGTCGCGCGCGCAGGGGCGCCCGGAGTACTCGGGCAACGAGGCGCTCGTGCACGAGACCGGCGTGGCGTACAGCGATCTCGACCCGACGGGCCGGGTGCGCGTGCGAGGCGAGCTGTGGAATGCGCGCGCGGACGTCGCCGTGCGCAAGGGAGACGAGGTCGAGATCGTCGCCGTCGAGGATCTGGTCCTGCGCGTGCGCGCTCGCGCGTCGACGCAGGGAGGGGGGAGCTGATGCTCGGATTCGGGGTCGCGCTCATCGTCGTCGTGGGGCTCTTGCTCTCGGCGGTGCGGGTGCTGCAGGAGTACGAGCGCGGCGTCTTGTTCCGGCTCGGCCGCTTCAACAGCGTGAAGGGCGCGGGGCTGCGGCTGGTGATTCCCGGCGTCGACCAGCTCGTGCGCGTGTCGCTGCGCGAAGTGGTCATGGACGTGCCGCCGCAGGACGTCATCACCCGCGACAACGTGTCGGTGAAGGTGAACGCGGTGCTCTACTTCCGGGTGGTGCACCCGGAAGCCGCGATCATCAAGGTCGAGAACTACCTGTACGGCACCTCGCAGCTGGCGCAGACCACGCTGCGCTCCGTCTGCGGCCAGGCCGAGCTCGACCACCTGCTGGCCGATCGCGAGCGGCTGAACCAGCAGCTGCAGCAGGAGCTGGACCACGGCACCGACCCGTGGGGCGTGAAGGTGCGCGCGGTCGAGATCAAGCACATCGACCTGCCGCAGGACATGCAGCGCGCGATGGCCAAGCAGGCCGAGGCCGAGCGCGAGCGCCGCGCCAAGGTGATCCACGCGCAGGGCGAGTTCGAGGCGTCGCAGCGGCTGAAGGAGGCGTCCGACGTCATGCTCCAGTCGCCGTACACGCTGCAGCTCCGCTATCTGCAGACGCTCTCGGAGATCGCGGTCGAGCACAACTCGACGATCCTGTTCCCGATGCCGCTCGACCTCCTGAAGCCGTTCCTCGACACGGCGCGAAGCACCAGACCTAGTGCGCGCAGTGCGGCTGCTCCCGGTCCTGGTCCTGCTCGTCGCCCTCGGGCTGTGGGTGTCGCGCGGCTTCTACGACGTCGCGCCCGACGAGCAGGCGGTCGTGCTCCGGCTCGGCCGCTATCACGCCACCGTGCTGCCGGGCCAGTTCCGCTGGCACGCCCCGGGAATCGACCGCGTGCTGAAGCAGCGGGTCACCGCCGTGCAGCGCCTGGAGATCGGCTACACCAGCGCTGCGCCAGGCACGTCGGCCGAAGCGGTCGACCACCCCGGCGAGCGGAGCATGCTCACGGGCGACGAGAACGTGATCTTCGCCGATTTCTTCGTGCAGTACCGGATCGCGAACCTGCGCGACTACCTGTTGAACCTGCGCGCCGACGAACGCGAGGGGATGATCCGCGAGGCCGCGCGCGCGGCGGTGCGCAGCGCGGTGGCGCAGAACAGCGTCGACCAGGTGATGACTGCGAAGGAGGCGATCCACGAGAGCGCCCGCCGCGACCTGCAGGCGCTGCTCGACGGCTACGGCGCGGGCGTGCGCATCGAGACGGTGCAGTTCCAGGACGTCGAGGCGCCGGAGCCGGTGCGCGAGGCGTTCGCCGACGTGACCAGCGCCCAGCAGGACCGCGAGCGCGCGGTGCTGGAAGCGCAGGGCTACGCGGACAAGGTGGTGCCCGAAGCGCGCGGCAAAGCCGAGGAGGCGCTGAACCTGGCGCGCGCCTACCGCGAGCGGCGCATCCTGCAGGCGCAGGGCGAGGCGCAGAGCTTCTCGGCCGTGCTGGGCCAGTACAAGAAGGCGCCTGAGGTCACCCGGCAGCGGCTCTACCTGGAGACGCTCGAAGCGATCCTGCCCAAGATGGACAAGGTGATCCTGGAGAAGAACGCCGACCAGGTCCTGCCGTACCTGCCGCTCGGGCAGGCGGGAGCCGGCGCGATGAACCGCTGGCTCAGCCTGCTCCTGCTCGCGGCCACGCTGGCGGTGGCGGCACTCTTCTGTGTCATCGTGATCGACGAGCGCGAGCAGGCCTACCGGACGCTCCTGAACCAGGCCGAGCCGCAGCGCTTCGGCATCACCTGGAACCAACCGAACCTGATCGAGCCCGGCGTGTACCTGGCCATCCCCGGAATCCACGTGCTCCACCGCTACGACCGGCGCAACCAGCTCTTCGAGTCGACGCCGCGCCCGCTCAACACCGTCGACCGCACCTTGCTCGAGACGGACTACTACGTGATCTGGCGGATCGTCGACCCGCGCCTCTTCTACGAGTCGAACGGCGACGAGAAGGCGGCGCTCGCACGGATCGACGAGATCACCTACGGCGAAGTGCGCGAGACCCTGAACCGCCACAGCCTTTCCGAGCTGGTCTCGCCCGCGCGCGAAACGGTGCAGAAGGAGATCACCGACGCATCGGCCGCGAAGCTCGCGCCGCTCGGCATCAAGATCGTCGACGTGCGGCTCGCGGCCACGCAGTACCCCGAGGGAAACCTCGCGAAGGTCTACGACCGCATGCGCACCGAGCGCGCGCGCTTCGCCATGAAGTACCGCGCGGAGGGCGAGCAGCAGGCGCGCGGCCTGCGCTCGAAGGCCGACGGCGACAGCCAGGTGATCCAGGCCGAAGCGGAGCGCGAGGCGCTGCGCCTGCGCGGCGAGGGCGACGCCGAAGCCGCGCAGATCTACGCGGAGGCCTACTCGGGCGACCCCGAGTTCTACGCGTTCGTGCGCAGCCTCGAGGCGTACCGCAAGTCGCTCGACGCGCAGACCACGTTGGTGCTGTCGCGGAGCTCCGGCTTCCTCAAGTACCTCTTCGACATGGGCGGCGGGAAGAAGGAGTGACTGGCACGCGGCGTCACTCCGGAATGCGTCGGTAGAGCAGGAAGCCCAGGACCAGCGCGCCGAGCGTGACGCCCCAGACGGGCAGGGCGGGCGGCACGGCGCCCGAGCGGGCGACGACCAGGGCGGCGGTCCAGCACAGCCAGAAGCCGCCGGCGGCGAGCAGCGCGCGCAGGAGCGCGCGGGGGAGCGAGTCGCCGCGGCCCGCGTCGCCGGTCGCGAACGGAATGGCGAGCAGGACGAAGATCAGGATTGCGAACGGCTGCGCCAGACGGCTGTGGAAGGCGAGCTCGAGCTTCGCGCGCTCCGCGGCGTCTCCGGCGCTCTTGCGGATCTGGCGGGCCAGCTCGCGCAGCGAGGCGAACGCGGCCGGCTCGGCGGCGCGGGTCATCTCGCCGCTGGTGATGCCGAGGTTCAAGCGCAGCGCCGGCACGTCGTGGCGCGAGATGCCGTCGGGCGAGAACTCGAGAACGTGCGCGTCGCGGATCTCCCAGGTGTCGCCGTCCAGGCTCGTGGCCGTCTTGGCGTCGATGCGCTCGCGGATCGCGCGCTTCTCGTCGAACAGGAAGACGGTCACGTCGCGCAGCACGCCCTGGTCCGAGACGTAGTCGCGGGCCGCGAAGATCGAGCTCTCCGCCGCGAACCACCAGCGCTTGAGCAGCCGTTCGGGGGCGCGCAGGCCATTGCCGTTCTCCGCTTCGCGTCCGCGCTCGAGCGTGGCCTGGAGCGGCAGGAGCACGCGGTCTTCGAGCACGCCCAGGCCGATCGCGACCAGCGCGCACAGCGCGAGCAGCGGAGCGAGCGCCGCCTGCAGGCGAATCCCGCCGGTCCGGATCGCCGTCAGCTCGCGGTTTCGCAGCGCGCGCGACAGGCACAGCACGGCGCCGGCCAGCCCGGAGAGCGGCAATAGGATGGGGAGCACCGGGAACGCACGCAGCGCCGCCTCGCGGAGACCCGCGCCCACCTGGCCCGCGAGATCGTCGACGTGCAGGAGCACGTCCGCCGCCAGCCACATGAACGCGAGGCCGAGGAACACGCCGCTGGCCGACAGCGCGAACTCGATCAAGAGGTGCCGGGCGATCGTTCGCACGGGGCGCAGGATAGCGGGTTGTTGCCTGGCGCGCGGCGAAGCCGTATGAATGACGCCCGGATGCAGGTCTTCGAGGGGAGCGATCAGTCGCGCGAAGCCGCTCGCGGGTGCGTGTTGACCGTGGGCAATTTCGACGGGCTGCACCTCGGACACCGGGCGCTGTTGGAGGCCGTCTGTGCGCGCGGGCGGGCGCTCGAACGGCCCACCGCGGTGTACACCTTCGACCCGCACCCGCGCCGTGTGCTCTTTCCCGACCAGCCGCAGCCGCTGTTGATGACCTGGCCGCAGCTGGTGCTCGGGCTCGAGGGCGCGGGGGTCGCGATCCTGATCCGCGAGCGCTTCACCCCCGCGTTTGCAGCGCTCTCGCCCGAGGAGTTCCTGCGCGACGTGATCGCGGAGCGGCTTGCGCCGCGCGAGGTGTTCGTCGGCCGCGACTTCCACTTCGGCAAGGGCCGCGCCGGCTCGGGGGAGATGCTGGCGGCGCGCGCGCCGGCGCTCGGGATCCGCGCCGAGATCCTCTCGCAGGTGCGCGCGGGCGGCGGCGACGTGTCGAGCACCCGGATCCGCGAGGCGCTCGCGCGCGGCGAGATCGACGAGGCCAACCTCTGCCTCGGGCGGCCCTACACCATCTGGGGTCGGGTGGTCGAGGGCGATCGGCGCGGCCGAACGCTCGGGTTCCCGACCGCGAACCTCGCTCCCGAGAACGAAATCCTCCCGCAGAACGGCGTGTACGCGACGCGCGTGCGGCTGTTCGCGGATGGAGCGGCGTCGCGCCCGACCGGCGAGTCGCTGCCCGCGGTCACCAACATCGGCACCCGCCCGACCTTCGCGCCGGGCCGAGTGCTGGTCGAGACGCACCTGCTCGACTTCAGCGGGGACCTGTACGGGCGACGGCTCGAGCTGGAGTTCGCCGCGCGCATCCGCGCCGAGCGGCGCTTCTCGGGACCGCAAGAGCTCGCGGCGCAGATCGCGGTCGACGCCGGGCGCGCGCGCGAGCTGCTGCGCGGCGCGAGCGCGCGCGCTTGAGCGGCCGCTTCGCCGTCGCGCTGCGCTTCCTCAAGGACTGGCGAGTCTGGGTCGGGTTGTTGCTCCCGATCGCCGCCGTCGCCTTCACGCTGCGCGGCGTCGACCTGCGCCAGGTGGCCGCGCACATCGGCGACGCGAACCCGTGGCTCGTGCTGGCGATGGTGCCGCTGCACGTACTGGCGCTGTACCTGCGCGCGCTGCGCTGGCGCTGGCTCGCGCGCTCGCTGTCGGAGCGGCCGCTGCCGATCCGGCCGCTGTTCCGCGCGACCGCGCTCGGCTTCATGGCGATCAACGTGCTGCCGCTGCGGCTCGGGGAGCTCGCGCGCCCCTGGCTGCTCGGGCGCGAGACCGAGGTGCGCGGCTCGGCTGCGCTCGGCACGCTCGTGCTCGAGCGCGCCATCGACTTCACGGCCGTCGCGCTGATGGGCGGGATCGTGCTGTTCGTGCACACCAAGACGATGCCCGGCTGGGTGCGCTCCGGCGCGGCGGTCTTCGCGTTCTTCACGCTGCTGCCGATGGCGGCGATCGTGGCGCTGCGGATCGACGAGCGCGGCACGCTCGCGCTGCTCGCCCGGTTACTGCGCCCGTTTCCGGGGAGCGCGCGCGCGAGCGTCATGGACCTGGTGACCGAGATGTGCCGCGGCCTCGCGGGGCTGCGCGGCTTCCACGCCACCGCGCAGGTGATCTTCCAGACCGCGGTGCTCTGGGGGATCGTGCTGCCGGCGCCGTTCCTGCTCGGGCTCTGGGCGTTCAACATCGAGCTGGCGCCGCGCGCGATGATCCTGGCGACCTTCACCACCAGCGTGTTCGTGGCGCTCGCCGTGGCCGCGCCTTCCGCGCCGGGCTTCTTCGGCGTGTTCCACTTCGCCTGCCGCGAGGCGCTGGCGCTGTTCGGCGTACCGCGCGCAGTGGCCGTCGCCTACGGCACGCTCGTGCACATCACTTATTGGCTGCCGGTCACGCTGATCGGCTCCGTCGTCGCGGCGCAAACGGGCGCGCGTTTGGCGGAGATCGTCGCGCCCGGCCTCGGTAAAGCTCCCTCCGGCGACCACCGATAACCCCGACGCGAACGTCCCGAGTGCCGCGCGGAGGGGTGCGTTGAACGATCGGATCGGCGAGCTCCTCGTACAGAAGAACCTTCTGTCCGAGGAACAGCTTCGGCGCGCGAAGGAGGAGGCGCGCTCGAGCGGTACGCGCATCGGCTACCAGATCACGAAGCTCGGCTTCGTGGAAGAGCAGCAGGTCGCCGAGACCGTCTCGGGTCAGTACGGCGTGCCTACGATCGAGCTCGACGACTTCGAGGTCGACTCCGAGGTCATCGGGCTGATCCCCGAGGAAGTCGCGCAGAAGCACACCATCCTGCCGGTCAACCGCGCTGGCTCGACTCTGATCATCGCGATGTCGGACCCGTCGAACATCTTCGCGATCGACGACATCAAGTTCCTCACCGGCTACAACGTCGAGGTCGTGGTCGCGGCGGAAGAGGCGATCCGCCGCGCGATCGAGCGCTACTACGAAAGGGGCGCCGACCTCGACGAGGTCATGGCCGGCTTCGACGACAAGGAATTCGAGGTCGCCGGCGGCGACGAAGACGGCCAGAGCCTCGAAGAGCTCGAGAAGGCGGTCGAGGACGCTCCGGTCGTCAAGCTCGCCAACCTGATCCTCACCGACGCGATCAAGAAGATCGCATCGGATATCCACATCGAGCCGTACGAGAAGGACTTCCGGGTCCGGTACCGCATCGACGGCGTCCTCTACGAGGTCATGCGCCCGCCGCGCAAGCTGCGCAACCCGCTGACCTCGCGCGTGAAGATCATGGCCGACCTCGACATCGCCGAGCGCCGGCTGCCGCAGGACGGACGCATCAAGCTGAAGATGGGCAAGAGCAGGGAGATGGATTACCGCGTCTCCGTCCTGCCCACCCTGTTCGGCGAGAAGATCGTTCTCCGGCTCCTCGACAAGGGCAACCTGCAGCTCGACATGACCAAGCTCGGCTTCGAGGAGAAGCAGCTCGCCGACTTCAAGGGCGCGATCCACCTGCCGTTCGGCATGGTGCTGGTCACCGGCCCCACCGGCTCCGGCAAGACGACGACGCTGTACTCCGCGTTGTCGGAGCTGAACAAGACCAGCGAGAACATCTCCACCGCGGAGGACCCGGTCGAATTCAACCTGACCGGCATCAACCAGGTGCAGATGAAGGAGGACATCGGGCTCAACTTCGCCGCAGCCCTGCGAGCCTTCCTCCGGCAGGACCCCGACATCATCATGGTCGGCGAGATCCGCGACTTCGAGACGGCGGAGATCGCCATCAAGGCCGCGCTCACCGGCCACATGGTGCTGTCGACCCTGCACACCAACGACGCGCCCAGCACGATCAACCGCTTGCTCAACATGGGCATCGAGCCGTTCCTGGTCGCGAGCTCCGTGAACGCGATCGTCGCGCAGCGGCTCGCGCGGCGCATCTGTCCGGAGTGCAAGCAGGACGACCAGACCATCACCCGCGAGGAGCTCGAGCAGTCGGGCATGACGGCGGAAGAGGCGAAGAAGTGCCGGCCGGTGAAGGGCGCGGGCTGCGGCAACTGTTCAGAGACTGGCTTCAAGGGCCGAATCGCGGTGTACGAAGTCATGGTTGCGAGCGAGACGCTGAAGGAGTTCGTGCTGAATGGCGCGAGCTCGACCGAGATCAAGCGCGAAGCGATCCGCGGCGGGATGAGCACGCTGCGGCGCAGCGTGCTGAACAAGGTGCTCGAAGGCACGACGACGCTGGCCGAGGTGTTCCGCGTGTCGGCGAAGGACGACTGAGAAGCGAATGGCGAACCTGCACCAGCTGCTGAAGGCGATGATCGAGAAGGGGGCGTCGGACCTCCACCTCACCACGGGCAGCGCGCCCCAGCTCCGCGTCGACGGGCATCTCACGCCGCTCAAGATGGACCCGCTCTCGCCCCAGGACACGAAGCAGGCCTGCTACTCGATCCTCACCGACGCGCAGAAGCACCGCTTCGAGGCGAACAACGAGCTCGACCTCTCGTTCGGCGTGAAGGGGCTCGCCCGGTTTCGCGCCAACATCTTCGTGCAGCGCGGCGCCGTCGCCGGCGCGTTCCGCACCATTCCGTACAAGATCCTGACCTTCGAAGAGCTCGGGCTGCCGCCGGTGATCGAGAAGCTGGCGCAGAGGCCGCGCGGGCTGATCCTGGTGACGGGGCCCACGGGCAGCGGCAAGTCGACCACGCTGGCGTCGATCCTCAACAAGATCAACACCGAGAACAACCACCACATCATCACGATCGAAGACCCGATCGAGTACCTGCACCCGCACAAGAACTGCGTGGTGAACCAGCGAGAGGTGGGCGCGGACACACAGAGCTTCAAGACCGCGCTCCGATACATCCTTCGCCAGGACCCGGACGTGGTCCTGGTCGGTGAGATGCGCGATCTGGAGACGATCGAGGCGGCGCTGACGGTCTCCGAGACCGGTCACCTCTGCCTCGCGACGCTGCACACCAACTCGTGCGTGCAGACGATCAACCGCGTGATCGACGTGTTCCCGGCCCACCAGCAATCGCAGATCCGCACGCAGCTCTCGTTCGTGCTCGAGGGCGTGGTGAGCCAGACGCTCCTGCCGAAGGCGACGGGCGGCGGGCGCGTGATCGCCCTCGAGGTCATGGTCCCGAACCCCGCCATTCGCAACCTGATCCGCGAGGACAAGATCCACCAGATCTACTCGCAGATGCAGATCGGACAGGACAAGTTCGGGATGCAGACCCTGAACCAGTCGCTCGCCGATCTCTATCAGCGCCGCTTGATCACCCACGAGGACGCGATGATGCGCAGCTCCGACCAGGACGAGCTGGCCAATCTCATCGCCAATCCGAACAGCGCCATGCGCGGCCGCAGCCGCCCGCAGGCGAGTTAGCCGCGCGAGCGGGAGGCCACCATGCCCACGTACAACTGGGTCGGCAAGTCGCGAGACGGGCTCTCGAAGAAGGGCGTGATCGTCGCCGAGGGCGTGGAGGCCGCGATGGCGACCCTGCGCTCGCAGGCCATCACGCCGACGACGGTGAAGCCCAAGCCCAAGGAACTCTCGGAGATCTTCCCGTTCCTGCAGAAGGGCGTCTCGATTCGCGACCTGGTCATCTTCACGCGCCAGTTCGCGACGATGATCGACGCCGGCCTCCCGCTGGTGCAATGCCTCGACATCCTCGGCACGCAGCAGGAGAACGCGGGCTTCAAGAAGGTGATCCAGACGATCAAGGGCGACGTCGAGAGCGGCTCGACGTTCTCGGACGCGCTGGGCAAGCACCCGAAGGTGTTCGATCGGCTGTTCGTGAACCTGGTCGCAGCCGGCGAGGTCGGCGGCATCCTCGACACGATCCTCATCGCGGCTCGCCGCCTATCTCGAGAAGGCCGACAAGCTGCGCCGCAAGGTGAAGAGCGCGATGACCTACCCGGCCGCCGTCACCGTGATCGCGACGCTCGTCGTGGTCGTCATGCTGACGAAGGTCATTCCGGTCTTCGAGAAGATGTTCAAGGACTTCGGCGGAACGCTGCCCGCGCCCACGCAGATGGTCATCAGCATCTCGCACTGGCTGCAGGCGTACATCATCTACCTGATCATCGCAGTCGGTCTCGCCGCCTACGGGCTCAAGCGCTTCTACGGCACCGAGAAGGGGCGGGCGATCATGGACACGCTCTTCCTCAAGTCCCCGATATTCGGGTCGCTGTTGCAGAAGGTCGCGGTCGCGCGCTTCTCGCGGACGCTCTCGACCATGCTCTCCTCCGGCGTGCCCATCCTGGACGCGCTCGAGATCGTGGCGCGCACCGCCGGCAACGTCGTGGTCGAGCGCGAGATCCTGATGACCAAGAATTCGATCGCCGAAGGCAAGACGATCGCCGAGCCGCTTGCAGGGCTCGAAGGTCTTTCCCGGCATGGTCGTGCAGATGATCTCGGTCGGCGAGCAGACGGGCGCGATGGACGCCATGCTCGGCAAGATCGCCGACTTCTACGACGACGAGGTCGACACCGCAGTGGACGCGCTGACCTCGCTGCTCGAGCCGATGCTGATGGTCGGCCTGGGCGGCACGATCGGCGCGCTGCTCATCGCGATGTACCTGCCGATCTTCAAGATCGCCGAAAACGTCGTCTAGCCCGATGCTGGGCCGCGGGCGCCGCGCGGGCATTCCCGCGAACGCGTTCGCCACGCGACTGGTCGCGCTCGCCGCGATCCTGACGCTCGCGGTCTTCGCGCAGGTCCGCGGGGGCGGCGTGTACGCGGAGCAGGAGCTCACGGCGCTCTACGCGCTCGTGCTCGCGGGCTTCCTGCTGGCGGCTGCCTACGGTGCGCTCGCCGCCTGGAGCCGCTTCCGCTACCAGCATCTGCTCGAGCTCACGGGCGACGCGTTGCTGATCTCGGGCTTCGTCTACTGCTCGGGCGGCGGGCGTTCGATCTTCGGCTTCCTGTTCATCATCTGGATCGTCTACGCGGCGCTCACGCTCGGCTCGCGCGCGGCGATGGTGGCCTGCGGGCTCGCGGCAGTCGCCCAGTTCACGATCGCCTGGGGCCCGATCGCGGGCTGGTTCCCGGCGTTCAACTCCGACTTCACGATGAGCGCACACGAAGCCAGCTCGTCGGTCATCTCGCACGGGGTGGCCTTTCTCGCAGTCGCGCTGCTCGCGCGGCGGCTCGCCGCCGAGGTCCAGGCGGGGCGCGAGGAGCTGCAGGAGCTGGGCGAGCTGCACCGCCGGATCGTCGAGAACGTGTCGTCGGGTCTGCTCACCGTCGCGCGCTCGGGAACGGTCACCTCGTTCAACCAGGAGGCCGAGCGGATCACGGGCTTCGCGACCGGGGAGGTGCTCGGGCGCCCGCTCGCCGAGCTGTTCCCGAGCCTCGGTGAGGTCGACGCCGGCGACCGCCAGCGCCGGATCCAGGTCCAGTTCCGCAACCGAGCCGGCGCGACCCTACACCTGGGAATGTCGCTCTCCTGGCTCCGGAACGCTGCGGGCGCGGAGGAGGGCGCGATCGTCATCTTCCAGGACCTGACCCAGCTGGTCGAGATGGAGGAGCAGCTCCGCCGCAGCGAGCGCCTGGGCGCCGTGGGCCAGCTCGCCGCCGGTCTGGCGCACGAGCTCCGCAACCCGCTCGCCTCGCTGTCGGGCGCGGTCGAGCTGCTCGGCGCGGACCTGCCGAAGACCGATCGCCACTCGATCACGCTCTCGCAGATCGTCCAGCGCGAGACGGCGCGGCTGAACCGGCTCGTCACCGACTTCCTGACCTACGCGCGCCCGGGCCCCGGGCGCAGCGAGCCCGTCCCGCTGCGCGCGCTCCTCGAGGAGCTCGCCGAGCTGGTCGCGCGCGACGCGTCGCTCGGCGTTCAGGTGAAGGTCGACGTTCCCGACGACCTGCGCGCGCGCGGCAACGCCGACCAGCTCCGCCAGGTGTTCTGGAATCTGGTGCGCAACGCCGCAGAGAGCGAGCCGCGCGACCGGGCCGTGCACCTGAGCGCGCGGGCGCGGGGCGAAGGCGAGCTCGAGATCGCCGTCGAGGACCACGGCTGCGGGATCGCGCCCGAGACGATGGAGCGCCTGTTCGAGCCCTTCCACACCACCAAGGCCAAGGGCACCGGGCTCGGGCTCGCGACCGTGCACCGCGTGATCGAAGCCCACGGCGGCCGGATCGGCGTGTCGAGCGAGCTGGGCCGTGGAACCACGGTCCGAGTGACTCTTCCAAGCGTCTGATCCCTCAAGCGAGTGCAACGGGGTTCCGATCGGCCACCCAGGAGTGCGTGTTTGGCTCGAATCCTCGTAGTCGACGACGAGACCAGCATGCAGGAGTTCCTGCAGATCCTGCTGCAGCGCGAAGGACACGACGTCAGCGCCTGCGGCTCGGCCAGCGAGGCGCTGGTCGCCCTCGAGGCCGACGACTGGGATCTCGTGATCAGCGACATCCGCATGCCGGGGATGTCGGGCCTCGAGCTGCTCGACCAGGTGCGCCGGATTGCCGCGGAGACGACGGTCATCCTGATCACCGCGCACGGCACGACCGAGTCCGCGGTCGAGGCCATGAAGCACGGCGCCTACGACTACCTGACGAAGCCCTGCTCGGTGGACGAGATCCGGCTGGTGGTCGAGAAGGCGCTCGAGAAGCGCGACCTCTCGCACGAGAACCGGCGGCTGCGCCAGCAGCTCCGCGACCAGACCGCGTTCCCGACCATCGTCGGGAAGAGCTCCCGCATGCAGGAGATCTTCGCGCTGGTCCGCCAGGTCGCGCCGACCCGCGCGAACATCCTGATCACGGGCGAGAGCGGCACCGGCAAAGAGCTCGTCGCGCGCGCGATCCACAATCTGTCCGAGCGACACGACGCGCCGTTCGTCGCGGTGAACTGCGGGGCGATTCCCGTGAACCTGCTCGAGAGCGAGCTGTTCGGTCACGTGAAGGGCTCGTTCACCGGCGCCAGCGCCAACAAGCCCGGCCTGTTCGAGGTCGCGAACGGCGGCACGCTCTTCCTCGACGAGATCGGCGAGATGGAGCTCGGCCTGCAAGTGAAGGTGCTGCGCGCGATCCAGCACCGGACCTTCCAGCGGGTGGGCGGCACCAGCGAGATCCACGTCGACGTGCGCATCCTCTGCTCGACCAATCGCCGCCTCGACATCGAGGTGCGCGAGGGCCGCTTCCGCGAGGACCTCTTCTACCGGCTCAACGTCATCGAGATCATGCTGCCGCCGCTGCGCGAGCGGCCCGAGGACCTGCCGCAGCTGGTGGCCCACTTCGCGGAGAAGTACTCGCTCGAGCTGGGCAAGGAAGTGCGCGAGCTCGATCCTGCCGTCCTGCCCGTGCTCGAGAGCTACGCCGTTCCCGGGCAACGTGCGCGAGCTCGAGAACATCGTCGAGCGCGCCGTCACGCTCGCGCGAACCAACCGCATCACCCCGGACTGCCTGCCCGCCACCGTGCGCCGCCCGGCCGAGCCCGCGCAGGCGCCGCGGATCCCGGCCCAGGGCGTGGACCTCGACGCGCTGCTCGCGGCGTACGAGACCTCGCTCATCCAGGAGGCTCTGCACCGCACCGGCGGCGTGAAGAAGCGCGCCGCGCAGCTCCTTGGAGTGACGTTTCGCTCGCTTCGCTACCGGCTGGAGAAGCTGCGTCTCGACGACGGAAGCCCCGAGTGACCGAGCTGGCGGTGCCGCGGCTCGTCACCGCGGCGCGCGCAGAACGTCACTTGGTGATGGATGACACGCTCGCCAACGCCGTCGTCCGACACCGCGATGTGGATGGCACGGCGCGCGCTTCTGAACGGAGCTGCGCCAGCCCGAACGCGCAGCCGAGCACGGGCACGGGGCTTGCTCATACGCCGGCCGCCGGACTGGTCGGACGTCGGCGGGAAGCCGGCGACCGAGTTTTGTGAGTACGGTACTCAGCAAGGAGAAACACAAATGCTCAGCAACCTGAAGCGGCGTGAAGGTTTCACGCTCATCGAGCTGATGATCGTCGTTGCGATCATCGGCATCCTGGCGGCGATCGCCATTCCGAACTTCATCAAGTTCCAGCTCCGCTCGAAGGCGGGCGAGGCGAAGGTGAACCTGGCCGCGATCCGCACCGCGGAGGAAGGGTACTTTGCCGAGTCGGGCACCTATCTGGACTGGCCGGCGGAGCCCGCGGCGGGCTACGTGCCGGGCCTGAAGACCCCGTTCAACCCGACGCTCGCGGCTGACTGCCCGAACCCGCTCCCCGGGTTCCAGCTGAATGACAAGGGCTACTGCTGGATCGGCTGGATCCCCGAGGGCGACGTGTACTACGGGTACCAGTCCGCGGGTCCCGTTCCCGCCGACCCCGTCAACGGCGTGACCATCAACCAGTTCTTCGCTTCCGCGGCTGCGGACATCGATGGCGACACCGCCACGATCGGCGCTCTCGGCGTGAACAGCTGGGGCGTCAACGTGCCGGATTCGACGGGTACGCCGATGGCCGCTGGTGCGGCCGGTGGCCAGACCCCGTTCACGGCGGTCTGCACGGTCTTCCCGGGCGTCGGCGGCACCACGGGTGTCGTGGACGCGGGCTCGGGGCTGTCCGTGCTCGGCCAGGTCGGTCCGTGTGAGTCGACGGAAATGGGCCGCAACGTCTTCTAGACGTTCGGTCTGACCTAGTCTGTATCGACCCGGCGGGGTCCCTCGAGGATCCCGCCGGGTCTCTCTTTTCCACTCTCAAGCGCGCAACTCGGGGCTCCGATCGTCCCTAGCGATGACCGCTTGGCGCCGTCGAATCCCGCTCGAGGCGCTGCTCGCGCCGTGGCTGTTGCTTGCGGCGTGGGCCGCGCACCAGTCGAACCTGTGGCTCGAGTCGCGCCGGGTCGAGCTCGTCTCCGATGGCAGCGTCGGCGTGCTGCCGAACGGCAAGGCGCTGCGAGTGCTCTCGCTCGGCTTCGACCGGCTCGTCGCCGACCTGTTCTGGATCCGCACCGTGTACTACGTCGGCGATCCCGACGACTCCAAGGCGAAGTGGCCGGCCGCCGAGGACCTGGCCAATCTGGTCACGGACATCGATCCCCACTTCGACTCCGCGTACGTGGTGATGGCCTCGGTGCTGGGCGGGCTGCGCCGCGATCCGGACGCCGCCATCCGCGTGCTCGAGAAGGGCGCGGCCGTCAGCAAGTACTGGCGCATCCACTTCCTGCTCGGCTTCACCTACTTCATGGACAAGCAGGACTACGTCCGCGGCGCGAAGTCCATCGAGCGCGCGATCGAGCTCGGCGGCGGTCCGCCCTACCTGCAGTTCCTGGTGAGCCGCCTCTACAACAGCGCCGGCGACCCCGAGACCGCGATGCAGTTCATCGAGGCGCGCCTGCGCAACGAGGAGCAACCGGAGGTGCGCGCGCAGCTCTTGCAGCGCCTCTCCGACCTCTGGATCAACCGCGA
The DNA here is from genome assembly GCA_963707945.1 of uncultured delta proteobacterium. Taxonomy (GTDB): domain Bacteria; phylum Myxococcota_A; class UBA9160; order SZUA-336; family SZUA-336; genus VGRW01. The sequence goes on along the minus strand of CAVPRM010000002.1, from coordinate 462,664 downwards.
CCTCGACGCCATCAACGCGGCGATCGCGAAGTACCGCGAAGCCAAGCGCGCCGACCCCAAGAGCGTGCAGGCGCTGGTCGAGGCCAAGCTGCTTCCCGCGCTGCCGCACGACCCGAAGGGCGGCCCCTACGGGATCTCCGAAGGCCGAGCGACGACGGAGATTCCCTATGAAGTGTTGAAGCTCAAGGAGCAGGCGCACTGAGATGAACGCGATTCGAACGCGACAGCTCTACAAGACCTTCCGGACGGGCTTCTGGATGCGCCCCGTCGAAGCCGTGAAGGCGGTCGATCTCGAGGTGAAGTCCGGGGAGATCTTCGGCTTCATCGGGCCCAACGGCGCCGGCAAGACCACCACGATCAAGATCCTGACGGGCCTCGTGATGGCGACCGCGGGCGAGGCCTGGCTGAACGAGCTCCCGGTCTCGGACCCGAACAGCCGCGCTCGGCTCGGCTTCCTGCCCGAGGGCACGTTCTTCCACGACTACCTCAGCGCGACCGAGTTCCTCGACTTCCACGGCGCGCTGCTCGGCATCCCGAGAGAGGTTCGCCGCGAGCGCATCCCGAAGCTGCTCGAGCGGGTCGGTCTCTCCGCCGCGGCCGACCGCCAGATCCGCCGCTACTCGAAGGGCATGCGCCAGCGCGCGGGCCTCGCGCAGGCGCTGATCGGCGATCCCGAGATCGTGATCCTCGACGAGCCGATGTCGGGTCTCGACCCGCTCGGCCGCAAGGACGTGCGCGACGTGATCCTGTCGCTGCGCGACGAGGGCAAGACCGTGTTCTTCTCGTCGCACATCCTCGAGGACGCCGAGGTGATCTGCGATCAGGTCGCGATCATCCTCTCGGGGCGGATCGTCCCACCAGGGCTATCTCGACGAGCTGCTCGGCCAGGAGATGGTCGGCAGCGAGCTCGTGGTCGAGGCGATCCCCGAGACGCTGTTCGACGAGCTCAAGGCTCGGGCGCAGCGCGCGATCGCTCAGGGCAGCCGCTTCCTGTTCGAGTTCGCCGCCGAGGCCGACGGCGAGAAGGCGCTCGACCGGGTGCGCGAGTGCGGTGGCCGGGTCCGCAGCTTCGTTCCCAAACGCAAGAGCCTCGAGGACCTGCTCCTCGAAGGCCTGCACGAGGAGAAGGCCCGATGATCTCGCTGCGGCGCATCGGCGTGCTGGCGTTCAACACCTACCGCGAGGCGGTGCGCGACAAGCTCCTCTACAACCTGCTGTTGTTCGCGGGGCTGATGATCGCGAGCTCGATCCTGCTGGCGCAGATGCAGATCGGCAAGGACGAGCGGATCTACCGCGACGTCGGCCTCGGAGCGATCGCCTTCTTCGGCGTTCTGATCGCGATCTTCGTCGGCATCAACCTGGTGTACCGCGAGATCTCCACCAAGACCGTCTACACGATGCTCTCGAAGCCGGTGCGCCGCTGGGAGTTCCTGGTGGGCAAGTACGTCGGGCTGCTCTCGCTTGCTGGCGGTCGAGGTCGCGCTGATGAGCGCGTGCTTCCTGGGCGTGCTGGTGTGGAAGGGGTCGGAGTTCTCGATGGGCCTGGTCTGGGCGATCGGGATGATCTACCTGGAGCTCGCGCTGGTGACGGCGGTCGCCATCTTCTTCTCGAGCTTCACCACGCCCTACCTCGCAGGGATGTTCACGGTGGCGCTCTGGATCACCGGCCACCTGCTCGCCGATCTCCGCGCCTTCGGCCAACACAGCGACGTGGCGGGCCTCAAGCCGCTGGTCGAAGCCCTCTACTGGAGCCTGCCCAACCTGGACCGTCTCGACTTCAAGGCGGACGCCAGCGCCGGCAAGCCGATCGAGCTGGCGCGGGTGGGGATGGCCGGGCTCTATGCGGCCCTGTACTCGACCGGGCTGATCGGCGCGGCGATGCTCCTCTTCCAGCGGCGCGACTTCCGGTAGCCGCGCTACCGTTCCGCGGTGATGGGGGACAGCGCGGTTTCGATGCTGCTCCTGGCGAGCTTCGCGTTCGCACTGGGAGCGTGCGTCGGCAGCTTCCTGAACGTCGTCGTGTGGCGCCTGCCGCGCGGCGAGTCAGTGATTCATCCCGCGCTCGCGCTGCCCCGGCTGCGGCGACGCGATCCCGGCCTGGGCCAACGTGCCGCTCCTGTCCTATGCGGCGCTGCGCGGGCGCTGCCGCGCGTGCGGAGCGCGGATCTCGCTCCGCTATCCGCTGATCGAGGCGCTCACCGGCGCGGTGTTCGCGGCGCTCCTCCTGGTCCACGGGCCGGACGCGCGGCTGCTCGTCGACTGGGCGCTCGCGTCGGCGCTGATCGCGGTGATCTTCATCGACATCGACCACCACATCATTCCGAACTCGATCACGCTGCCCGGCTTGCTGGCGGGCCTCGCTCTCGCATTGTTCGCGCCGCAGCTCGGGGTCGGCTTCCGCGACGCGGTCCTGGGCGCGCTCTTGATCGGCGGCGGGCTGTGGGGTCTCTCGGCCGGCTACGAGTGGCTGCGCGGCCAGATCGGTCTGGGCATGGGCGACGTGAAGCTCATGGCGATGCTCGGCAGCTTCCTCGGCCTGCAGGGCGGACTGGGAGCGCTCTTGATCGGCTCGCTCGTCGGCCTCGCGTACGGCAGCGTGCTGATCGCGGTGAAGGGCACCGGCCGCGCCACGCGCATTCCCTACGGACCCGGTCTGGCGTTCGGCGGGCTCGTGCTCCTGTTCCAGCCCGATCTGCTGGAACGGGTCCTGGGGCCGTCGTGAAGGTCGGTCGCGGCGGGATCCAGGTCGAGATCGTCGCGAACCTCTTCGCGATGACCTTCGCGGCTCTCGCCATCGCGGTGGTGGCGATGACCAGCTTCACCGCCGCGCTCGCGCGCGACGACGCGCTCGAGCGGCTCCGCATGGGCGCGCGCCTCTTCGAGACGTCGCTCGAGCGGGCGCCGCGTCTGTTGGATCTGGCGGCGCTCGCGCGCGCGACACCGGCCCGGATTGCGGGCGGCGAGTTCCGCGTGCTCGACGGTGCTGGCCGCGAGCTCGGCGCCGATCGGATCGATCGCCAGCAGGCCGGCGAGCTCCAGGCGCTCGCCGCCGCGACGTCTCCCGGCGGCGAGGTGGTCCAGCAGGCGAGTCTTTGGAGCGGCGAGCTCGTCCTGGTCACGAGCATCCGCTCCGGCCGCGGCGAGCCGGGCTTCCTGGTCGGCCGCTACTCGGGCGACGACTTCCGCCGACGAATCGGCCCGGTCGTCGCGGCGGGCGCGTGGCTCCTGTTCACCGCGACGCTGGTGTTCGTCGGCTTCGGCTTCTGGCTGCTGCGGCGGCGCGTCGTCGCGCCGCTGTCCGCGCTGGCGGAGGGAACGCAGCGGATCGCCGCAGGGGATCTGGGCGCGCGCCTCGAAGCCGAGGGCCCGGCCGAGCTGGCAGAGCTCGCGCAGTCGTTCAACGACATGGCCGAGGCGCTCGCGGCCGACCGGGTCGCGCTCGAACGCGCGCACGAGTCGCTCTCGCGCGGGCGCCGGCTGGCCAGCATCGGCCAGCTCGCGGCGGGGGTGGCGCACGAGGTGGGCAACCCGGTCGCCGCCATCCTCGGCTACGCCGAGGTGTGTCAGCGCGACCGCGGCGCGACCGACCGCACCCGCGAGCTGGCGGAGCGGATCGGCGAGGAGGCGCTTGCGGATCCGGACCCTGGTGCGCGAGATGCTCGACCTGGCGCGCCCCGACGCTCTGGCGCTGGTCCGGGCCATGCCCGCGGAGCTCGTGGCGAAGACCGCGGAGCGGATGCGCCTGCAGCCGCTGCTCGCCGGGATCGCGCTCGAGGTCGCCAGCGACCCCCAGCTTCCGGCGGTCGAGATCGACCTGCGGCGACTGGATCAGGTCTTCACGAACCTGGTCGAGAACGCCGCGCACGCGCTGCGCGGCGTGGGCGAGCCCAAGATCGAGCTCCGCGCGGAGCTGGCGCACGACAGCGCCCGGCCTGCGCGCCGCGCGGGCGACCCGAGCGCCGCGCGCTTCGTCGGGCAGCGGGCGCCGGACGCGGTCGCTCTGCGCGTGATCGACAACGGACCCGGCATCGACCCGGAGCACCTGCCGTACGTCTTCGACCCGTTCTTCACGACCAAGGAGCCGGGCGAGGGCACCGGGCTGGGATTGTGGAACGCCCACCGGCTGGCCGAGGTGATGGGCGGAAGGCTCGAAGTGGCGAGTCAGTCGGGGCGAACTTGCTTCAGCCTGCTGCTGCCGGTGGCCGATACGAAGCCCGCCCATGGCAAAGCGGCGGGCGCTGATCATCGATGACGAAGCGGGGGTGCGCTCGAGCCTCGGCTTGATCCTCGAGGACGAGGGCTACGAAGTCGCGACCGCCGCCGACGGCGACCAGGGCCTGCGCGCCGCCCAGGCCGAGCGCTTCGACGTCGTGCTCTGCGACGTGCGCATGCCGCGCCGCGGCGGCCTCGAGATCCTCGAGGAGCTGATCCGCGCGCAGCCGGACGCGACGGTGCTCGTGATGTCCGCCTTCGGCCAGGTCGAGCAGGCTCTCGAGGCGGTGCGCAAGGGGGCCTACGACTTCCTCGCCAAGCCGTTCCAGGCGCAGGAGCTCCTGCTCGCGATCCGGAAGGCCGAGGAGCGCGAGCGCCTGCAGCGAGAGAACCGCCGGCTGCGGCGCGCGCTCTCGCGCGATGCGCAGCCCTCGCTCGCGGCTGCGTCGGCGGCGATGCGCGAGGTGTTCGAGCTGATCGAGCGCGCTGCGGAGTACAAGACGACCGTCCTGGTCACCGGCGAGAGCGGCGTGGGCAAGGAGGTCGTCGCGCGCGCGGTGCACGGGCTCTCCGACCGCGCGGCGCAGCCGTACGTCGCAGTGAACTGCGGCGCGATTCCCGAGACGCTGATCGAGAGCGAGCTGTTCGGCCACGCGCGCGGCGCGTTCACGGGCGCCGACACCGAGGCGCCCGGCATGTTTCGCGAGGCCGACGGCGGGACTCTGTTCCTCGACGAGATCGGCGAGCTCCCGGCGCCGATCCAGGTCAAGCTGCTGCGCGCGCTGCAGGAGCAGGAGGTCCGCCCCGTCGGCGCGGCGAAGACCTTCCCGGTCGACGTCCGGATCATCGCCGCGACTGCGCGCGACCTCGAGCGCATGGTGGGCGACGGCGGCTTCCGCGCCGATCTCTTCTACCGCTTGAACGTGTTCCGCATCCACGTGCCGCCGCTGCGGGAACGGCCCGAGGACATCGCGCCTCTGGCCGACCAGCTCCTGGCCGCGCACGCGCGCCGGATCGGGAAGGCGATCCAGCCGCTCGACCGGGCGGTGCTCGACGCGCTCCGCGCGCACGGCTGGCCCGGGAACGTGCGAGAGCTCGAGAACTCGCTCGAGCGGGCGTTGATCCTGGCGCGCGGTCCGAGCATCACCGTGGACCTGCTTCCGTTCGGCGTCGCGCCGGCCGCGGCCGCACGGGGCGCCGAGCCGAATCCGGTGGAGAGCGAGATCGAGGTGGAGCCGGGCGCAGCCGACCTCTCGATCAAGCGGCGCGGGCGTGCGCTCGAGGAGCGCTTGATCCGGCTGGCGCTGGTGCGCACGGCTGGCAACCGCACGCGCGCCGCGCGGCTCTTGGAGCTCTCTCCTCGCGCCTTGCAGTACAAGCTCAAGGAATACGCGATCGACCCGCTCAATCCGCTTCCCGGCGGCTCCGATAGCTGACTCACCTCGGAGCGTTTCTGCTCCTCGGTGGAGGGTCCGTGATGAAGCGAGTCGCCGTCGCCGCCGCGACCGCGCTCTTGTGTCTCGGCTGCGGAGACGGGTCGGACACCGCGCAGTCGACCGCGGGGAGCGAGCAGCGGACCGGGCCGACCCAGAACGAGCCGCCGCAGATCGACAGCGTGCAGGTCGTTCCGCCGACGGCGACCTCGGCAGACACCGTGGCCGTCGAGATCCACGCCGATGATCCCGACCACGACCGCCTGACGATGACCTACGAGTGGTATCGCAACGGCGAGCTCGTTCCGGACGAGCGCGACGCGAACGTGTCGGCCGGGGCCTTTGCGCGCGGGGACCGGGTTCACGCCGTCGTGTACGTGTCCGACAAGCTGCACCAGGTCTCGCGGGAGACCACCGAGATCACCATCCAGAACGCGCCGCCGCGGGTGGACTCGGTAACGCTCACCCCCGTCCGCCCGACCGGGCTCGACCTGATCGAGGCGCAGGCGACCGGCCGCGACGCGGACTCCGACGAATTCGCGTACGAGTACCGCTGGTTCAAGAACGGACAGCTCGTGCCAGGCGTCACCGGCTCGCGGCTCGAGCCCGGCACGGTCAAGCGCGGCGACCAGCTGTACGTACAGGCCGCGGGTAACGACGGCAGCGAGCTCGGTCCACCGACCGCGTCCGTCCCCATCACGATCCAGAACTCCTCGCCGGCGATCACCTCGACGCCCAACTACGAACTCGGCGCGTCGGGTCACTACAGCTACGACATCGCCGCGAAAGATCCGGACGGCGATCAGCCGCTCCGCTACGAGCTGATCGAAGCGCCGCCCGGCATGACCGTGGACGTCAGCGACGGGCGTGTCACCTGGACGGTGCCGCCTGACGCGAAGGGGACTTACCAGGTCGAGGTCGCGGTCTCCGACGGCTACGGCGGCCGGACGCTGCAGCACTACGCGCTCGCGCTCGACTGGAACGAGGCGCCGGCCAACGCCAGCGAGAGCGGTGCGGGCAAGGCCGCCGCCCGCGGCGAGGCAAAGAAGTCCGCGAAGGGCAAGGCGGAGGCCGGGGCGAAGGCGAAGCCCGCGAAGGTCAAGCCGTCCGACGAGGACGACACCGAACAGGATCAGGAACAAGAACAGAGCGAGGAGACGGACGAGGAGCAGTTCTGATGCCGCGCGGGGCCTGCGGGCGCGTGAAGCCAAGCTTGGGGTCGCGAAGCCTCAAGTCGCTATTTGGCACCGCCGATTCAAGCCCCGTGTCGAGCGACCGGGATCCAGTTGTGATCCAGCGCACGAGCGGCCTCGATGCAAACGGAACTCGCTTCTTCTGCCGGTCTGGGAAACGGAGGGTCTGTGGCCAGTAACAACGTTCGGCGCATCCGAGAGGCGCTCATGATGAGCAAGGCCGAGCTGGCGCGTAAGGCCGGTCTCTCGACCCTCACGATCGATCGCGTCGAAGCGGGCAAGACCTGCCGACTCGACACCAAGCGCAAGATCCTCCACGCGCTGGGACTGCGCGTCTCGGACAAGGATTCGGTCTTCGGCGACCGGTCCGTCGAACACCTGCTCACCGCTCACCACGGCGATGCGCCGCTGGGCGGGAACTGAGGTAGGCCATGGCGCTCTTCGGGAAAAGCACGGTCATCGGGCTAGACATCGGTTCCTCGACGGTGAAGGCGGTCGAGCTCGAGCCGCACGGCGGCAGCTACCGCCTGCGCGCGTTCGGGTTCGCATCGCTGCCGCCCGAGGCGATCGTCCAGGGTTCGTTCATGAACGCGCCGGCGATCTCGGCGGCGATCTCCGAGGCCTGCTCGATGGGCAGCTTCAAGTCGAAGGAAGTGGTGACCTCGATCTCCGGTCACTCGGTGATCGTGAAGCGAATCTCGCTGCCGGCTCAGAGCAAGGAAGAGCTCGAAGAGACGATCCGCTGGGAGGCCGAGCAGTACATCCCGTTCGACATCAACGAAGTCAACATCGACCACCAGATCCTGCGCGAGACGGGGATCGACGGCCAGATGGACGTGCTCCTGGTCGCCGCCAAGAAGGACCTGATCGACGACTACCAGAGCGTGATCACCGAGTCGGGGCTGTCGCTGGTGGTGATGGACATCGACGCGTTCGCCGTCGGCAACATGTACCAGCACAACTACGAGCCGGCCGACGAGACGACCGTGGCGCTGCTCGACCTGGGCGCGTCGGTCATCAACATGAACGTGATGAACGGCTCCGTGCCGGTCTTCACGCGCGACATCACCTCGGGCGGCAACCAGTACACCGAGGAGATCCAGAAGACGCTCGGCATCACCTTCGAGGAAGCCGAGCGGATCAAGATCGGCGGCCGGCCCGGCGAGGCGAGCAAGGACGTCGTCCCGCAGGAAGTCGAGGAGGCGATGCGCGAGGTCTCCGAGACGATGCTCGGCGAGATCCAGCGCTCTCTCGACTTCTACCGCGCCACCGCGGCGAGCTCCCGCATCGAGCGGGTGCTGCTCTGCGGCGGCGCAGCGCGAGTACCGGGGCTCGACCGGATCTTCCACGACAAGCTCGAGATCGCCGTAGACGTCGCGGATCCGTTCCAGCGAGTCGAGATCGGCTCGAGCGCCGGTGACGAGGACCGCATCCGCGAGCTGGGTCCGGCGCTGTGCACCGCGATCGGCCTCGGGATGCGCCAGGGAGACGACAAATGATTCGAATCAACCTGCTCCCGGTCCGCGAGGCGCGGCGCGCCGCGAACCTGCGCAAGCAGGGGATGCTGATGGTGTTCGCCGTCGGCGCGGGCGTCGCGATCTGCCTCTTGATCTCGACCTGGATGGCGGCCCGGATCGCGCACGAGCGCTCGCTCGTCACCGCGCGAGAGGCCGAGCTGAAGAAGCTCGAAGCGACCATGAACGAGGTCAAGAAGTTCCAGGCCGAGCAACAGGAGATCGAGCAGAAGCTGGCGGTCATCGATCAGATCGAGGCCGCTCGGCTGGGCCCCGTGAAGATCATGGACGAGCTGGCGACGCGGATCCCGCAGCGCGTATGGCTGACCAAGATCGTGGAGAAGAACGGCACGATCGAGCTCGAGGGCCGCAGCATCGACGCCGAGGTCGTCGCCGACTTCGTGGTCGCGCTCGAAGAGTCGCCGATGCTGTCGAACGTCGATCTCCACGAGACCAAGCTGGAAGAGGTCGAGGGCCTGAAGCTCTCCGACTTCAAAGTGACCGCGCAGTACCCGTTCGTGAAGAGCCCGGAACCAGACAAGAAGAAGGCGGGGCCGGTCAAGCGGGGCGGCGCGGCTCCGGCCAAGAAGGCGGAGTAGGAGAGACGCGATGGCGATCGGCCAGAACTTCGACGCCCAGAAGATGCTTCAGCGGCTGGACCGCCTGCCCGCGGCCGCGCGGGGCGGCGTGCTCGCCGCGATCGCACTGGTGGTCGTCGGCATCTACTTCATGCTGTTCTTCGGCAGCAACCAGAACACGCTGCGCGGAATGCAGACGCGGCGCGCGAAGGTCGAGCAGGACATCCAGGCGGCGCGCGCCGTCGCCAACAACCTGGAGAGCTTCAAGCGCAAGCGCGAAGAGCTCGGGGCCCAGCTGCAGGCGGCGCTCGAAAAGCTGCCCGAGTCCAGCGACCTGCCCGCGCTGCTCACCAACATCTCCACGCTCGGCAAGAAGTCGGGTCTCGAGATCCAGACGTTCCGCCAGGGCAAGAAGATCGACCGCGGCTTCTACTCGGAGCAGCAGATCGAGCTCGAGTTCACCGGTCAGTACCACGACATCGCGCTGTTCTTCGACCGCGTCGCGAGTCTCTCGCGCATCGTGAACCTGACCGACCTGACCTTCGAGGTCGCGAGCGATACGGGCGAGAACCCGAACCTCAAGGTGAAGGGCATCGCCGCGACGTTCTACTTCAACGACTCGGCGAATGGAGCGAATGCGCCGGCCGCTCCGGCCGCTCCGGCGGCTCCGGGTGCGCGGAAGTCGGGAGGGGCGTGAGATGAACGAGCTGCGGATCTTGCGCTGCGTCTGCGCGCTGGGACTGTTCGCAGTCCTCGCGGCGGGCTGTGGCGGCAAGGACAACGCGGACGCCAACGCCGTCAAGCCGGCGGCTCCGAAGGTCGTGAAGCGGGAGCCGGAGGCGGCGGTCGCGGTCGCGTACCACTACGACCCGACCGACAAGGTCGACCCCTTCAAGTCCTACATCCGGCGCGACGTGACGCTCGAGGGCGAGGACGCGTCGTCGCCGCTGGAGCGCTTCGACCTCTCGCAGCTCCTGGTGATGGGAATCATCTGGGGAGTCGACGAGCCGCGTGCGCTGATCAAGGACCCGACCGGCAAGGGTTACATCGTGCGCACCGGGACGCCGATTGGGAAGAACAAGGGCCGGATCCTGCGGATCGAAGACAACAAGGTGGTGGTCAAGGAGACCTACCTCGACCACCTCGACCGTGCGACGACCAAGGAAGTGGAGCTCGAGCTCTACGCCAATGGACAGGGAAGGAAGGGATGATGAGTCGGAGGGTGTCACTCACGACGTGGACGCTGCGCGCCGTCGCTGCGCTCGCACTGGCCGCGCTGCCGCCGCAGGCTCGGGCGCTCGGGGCCGAGGTGAAGACGATCTCCGCCGTCGAAGTACAGAACGACGCCGGGGTGACTCGCATCGTACTGCGCGGCGCCAAGGACGCGATCTACACCGCCTTCATGCGCGAGGATCCGCCGCGGCTCATCATCGAGCTGCCGGACGTCGCGTTCGAGGGCGTCTCGACTCCGATCAGCGTCAAGAACGGGCTCGTCGAGGACGTGAACCTCGGCGCGTTCGGCGACGTCAAGGCCGGCCACAACATGGCGCGCGTGACGATCGCGCTGGCGAGCACGGGCGCCGAGTACGAGGTCAAGCCTCAGGGCGACGAGATCGCCGTCGAGCTGCGCGCCTCCGGTTCAGCGGCTGCCGCGGCGCCTGCCCAGCAGGGTCCGCCCGACGTGTCGCCCGATGACGAGGCCGCCTTCGCGGCGGCCGCGGCCGAGTCCGCGCCCGCGAAGCCCGCAGCGGCGAAGCCCGAGTCCAAGCCGGCGAAAGCCGCGAAGGCGACGGGTCCCGCGACCGCTCCGGTGGCCGCGGCGAACAAGGCGAAGCTGAAGGCGCTGGTCGCGAGCGCGACCGGCATCGAGATCGAGGCCGACGGCCCGATCGACAACGTCGACTCGTTCCTCCTCACCAACCCCGATCGCGTCGTCGTCGACGTGTTCGGCGCCAAGAGCGGCATCAGCCGCGCCAAGCAGAGCTTCGCCGAGGGCGTGGTTTCGCAGGCGCGCATCGGCGAGCACGCCGACAAGGTGCGCGTGGTCCTGGACCTGCGCGCCAAGACCGGCAAGCCGACCGTCGTGCCCACCGAGAAGGGCGTGCGCATCGAGCTCACCAGCGACGGCGCGACCGCGAACGGTCCCGACGCCGCCATGGCGCCCCCCGCCGCCGCAGACAAGGCCGAGGCCCCTGCCGCCGGTGCGCCGGAAGCCGCGCCCGCGGCCGCCCCCGGTGCTCCGGAGGCGAACGGCGAGCCCAACGTGCAGAGCGTCCACTTCGAGTCGCTGCCGGGCGTGGACCGCGTGGTCCTGACCCTCGGCCGCAAGGTCCCGGCGACCCAGTACGAGCCCGACCCCAGCACGCTGATCGTCCTGCTGAAGGGCGCGATGATCGACGCGCAGACCGAGCGCCGCGTCGACACCAAGGAGTTCGGCGGTCCCGTCGAGATGTTCTCGGTGTTCAAGACGCCCGAGGTCTCGTACGCCGAAGTCCGCGTCCTTCTGAAGCGCAACACGCCGGAGAAGGCCAAGCTGACCTGGGAAGGCGGCCAGCTCAAGATCGAGATGGCGCGCCCGGGCGGCGACACCTCCTCGTCGGCGGCGCCGGGCGCGCCGACACCGGCGGGTGACGCGAACGCGCCGGCGGCTCCGGCCGCGTCGGCGGGCATGCCCGCCGACGCTCCGGCGGCTGCGGATCCGAGCGCCGACTCGGGCGCTGGCGCCGGTGCTCCGGCCGAAGCGAAGAGCGCGCCGAAGCCGGTGGCCACGCCCGAGAGCAAGGCTCCGACCGGGATCAAGACCGCCGGCGGCGGCCAGGTCGCGTTCGATCCGTTCCTCGACGGTCCAGCCGATCCCGCGTCGATCGACATCCTCGAAGAGGGTGGCTTCGACGAGGACAAGCAGTACCAGGGCCGGCGCATCTCGCTCGACTTCAAGGACGCCGACATCGGCAACATCCTGCGCCTGATCGCCGAGGTCTCGGACCTCAACGTGATCGCGGGTCAGGAAGTCACTGGCAAGGTCACGATCCGCCTGGTGGACGTGCCCTGGGACCAGGCGCTCGACGTCATCCTGCTCACGAAGGGTCTGGGCTTCGTGCGGATCGGGAACATCCTGCGCATCGCCCCGGTCGACCAGCTGAAGTCGGAGCGGGAGGCTCGCCTGCAGGAGCGCCGCTCGCGCGAGAAGCTGGAAGACCTGGTCGTCAAGCTGCAGCCGGTGAACTTCGCCAAGGCGAAGGACCTGGAGAAGCTGACCAAGCGCCTGCTCTCGAGCCGCGGCTCGGTGAACGTGGACGACCGCACCAACACGCTCATCATCAAGGACATCCCGTCGGTCATCCACGAGGCCACCGCGCTCGTGAAGGCGGTCGATACGCAGACCCCGCAGGTCCTGATCGAGGCCAAGGTCGTCGAGGCCTCGCTCAAGTTCTCGCGCGGCCTGGGCATGATCTGGGGCGTGGGCTGGGACTCGCCGACCGACAGCTCGGGCGAGGTCCGGCCGAGCCTGATCGGCGGCGACCAGACCAACAACTTCATCGCGCGCAACACGCTGTCGGCGGCCACGGGCCTGCTCAACATGGGCATCCTCGGGCTCGACGACAAGCTGCAGCTCGACGTCCAGCTGCAGGCGAACGAAGAAAACCAGCAAGGCAAGGTGATCTCGTCGCCGCGCGTCGTGACGCTGGACAACAAGCCGGCGATCATCAAGCAGGGCGTCGCGATCAAGTTCAGCGAGGCCACCGCGGACAAGCTGACGACGACCTTCGTCGACGCCGTGCTGCAGCTCAAGGTGACCCCGCACATCACCGCGAACCGGTCGATCATCATGAAGATCGCCGTGTCGAAGAACGCGCCCGCCCTCGACAGCTCGACCGGCGCGATCACCGGCATCAACAAGAACGAGACCAACACCGAAGCGATCCTTCGCGACGGCGAGACGATGGTGCTCGGCGGGATCTACGTGATGGACAGCGGTTCGGGCGGAACCAAGGTGCCGTTCATGGCGGACATCCCGATCCTCGGGACGCTCTTCCAGAACTCGAGCATCAAGGACGAGCGCCGCGAGCTGCTGGTGTTCGTGACGCCGCGGATCGTGCAGGGCGCGCAGACCGACGTCGAGTGACGCGGTATGCTCCCCGCGCATGGGGAGCGGAGAGCGCGACCGGAGCGTGCTGTTGTCGGGCCTGATGGGCGCCGGCAAGAGCCGCGTCGGTCGCGCGCTCGCGTCCAAGCTGGGCTTCGAGTTCGTCGACAGCGACCGGAGCGTGGAGCAGGCGGGCGGCATGAAGGTCTCCGAGATCTTCGCGCGCGAGGGTGAGGCGGCCTTCCGGGCCCGCGAGCGCGCCGCGCTCGAGGCCCTGCCGACACGTCGCTGTGTGGTCGCCCTGGGCGGCGGCGCCGTCGTCGCCGCGGAGAATCGCCGCATCCTCGCCGACAAGGGCATCTTGGTCTGGCTCGACGCCGCGCCCGAGACCCTGGTCGAGCGGATCGGCGACGCCGGGGACCGGCCGCTCCTGGCGGGGCTCGACCGGGCCGGCCGGATCGCGCGGCTGACGGCGCTCCGCGCCGAGCGCCACAGCGCCTACGCCGAAGCGCCGATCCGGATCGTCACGGACGGGCGGGGCATCGGCGAGGTCGTCGAGCTCGTGCTCGCCGCCCTGAAGGAGCGGAGCGCGGCATGAGCACGGTGCAGGTCATGCTCGGCGAGCGCAGCTATCCGATCCGGATCCGACCCGGGTCGCTGGCCGACCTGGGCGACGCGCTGGTTGCGGAGTTCGAGGCGACGCGCGCCGTCGCCATCACGTCGAAGCGGGTCGCCATGCTGCACTACGGGGCGCTCGCGACGGGCTTGGCGCGCGCGCACGTCCAGCTCGACCGCCTGCTCGTTCCCGACGGCGAGCGCGCCAAGACGCTGCGCGTCGCGTCGAGCGTGTACGACCGCTTGGTCGAGATCCAGGCCTCCCGCCAGACCATCGTGATCGGGCTCGGCGGCGGCGCGAACTGCGACCTCGCGGGCTTCGTCGCGTCGACCTTCCTGCGCGGCCTGCCGCTCGTGCAGGTCCCCACCACTCTGCTCGCGCAGGTCGACGCCAGCGTGGGCGGGAAGACGGCCGTGAACCACGCGCTCGGCAAGAACCTGATCGGCACGTTCTACCAGCCGCGGCTGGTGTGGGTCGACCCCGACGTGCTCGCCACCTTGTCGCCGCGAGAGCGGCGCGCCGGCCTGGCCGAGGTGATCAAGGTCGCCGCGATCTGGGACGCCGACTTCTTCAAGTGGCTCGAGGAGAACTCGGTCGCGCTCTTGCGCCTCGAGCGCACGGCCCTGGCCGAGTGCGTGTCGCGCGCGTGCGGGATCAAGGCCGAGGTGGTCGGCCTCGACGAGCGCGAGGCCGGCCTGCGCGCGCTCTTGAACTTCGGCCACACGCTCGGCCACGCGATCGAGGTCGTGAACGGCTACCGCCACGTGCGCCACGGCGAAGCGGTCGCGCTGGGCATGGTGTTCGCCGCGCGCCTCTCCGAGCGGCGCGGGCTCGCCCCCAGCGGGACCTCGGCGCGGCTCGAGGGGCTGTTCGCGCGGGTTGGCTTGGCGACGGAAATCGCCGACCTTCCGGGCCAGCGCGCGGCTTACCTGCGCGCGCTCGCGGTCGATAAGAAGGGGGCGGACGGAGCGCTGTCGTTCGTCGTGCTGCGCGAGATCGGGCGCGCGGAGCTGTTGAAGTTGACGCCCGAGGAAATCCTGGCGGAGGCGCCGTGAGCGGCAAGGATCCCGCGTTGATGCGGCTCGAGCTGGCGCGCATGCACTGGGCGCTCGGCGAGCGCGCCGAGGCCGTCGGTGCGATCGAGCGCGCGGCCCGCGCGCTGCCGGACCCGGACGCGCTGCTCGCGCTGGTCGACTCCTGTCTCGAGGAGCTCGAGGCGGGCGACGCCGTCGACCTCGCCGCGCGGCTGGCCGGACTGCGCGCGCGCGCGGTCGAGGCGATCGACGCGCGCGAGTCGGCCGATTTGCCGGCGCCGCTCGAGACGCCGACCCTCGCGAAGCTCTTCGCCGAGCAGGGTCACTCGGAGAAGGCGCTCGCGGTGACCGACAGTCTGCTGCGCCGGAACCCCGGCGACCGCCGGGCGCTCGAGCTGCGCGAGTCGATCCGGGCCAAGCCGCCGTCGGCGCCGCACCGGAACAAGCGCATCGTCTCCGAGCTCGAGCGCTGGCTCGGAAATCTCACGCGCCGCAATCAGGGAGACGCCGTCACATGACCTTTCGCGAGATCCTAGAGACCTTGGTGGAGCGCACGCCCGGGCGCCCTGGCCGCGGCCGTGATGGCCGGCGACGGGGTCGCCATCGACGAGTACGCAAAGGACGGAGCCGAGGTCGATCTCGGCGGGATCGCGGTCGAGTTCGGCCGCATCTTCAACCAGTCCCAGAAGGTCTCGGAAGCGCTGTACGGCCCGCGCGACGGCGAGCTGCAGGAGCTCCTCCTGGTCGCGGGCGGGCACCAGCTCCTGTTCCGGCGCCTGGACGAGGACAGCTTCCTGGTGCTGGCGCTCGAGCAGACGGGCCTGGTGGGCAAGGCGCGCTGGCTCGCGCGCAGCCTGTTGCAGGAGATCCGGGAGGCGCTCTAATTACGGGCCGGTGATGAAGATCCTGGTCCTGCACGGCCCCAACCTGAACCTGCTCGGCGAGCGCGAGCCCGAGATCTACGGGCGCACCACCCTGGCCGAGATCGACGCGGGTCTGCGCGAGCAGGCGGCTGCGCGCGGGGCCGAGGTCGACTGCTTCCAGTCGAACCACGAGGGCGCCCTGATCGACCGGATCCAGGCCGCGCGGCGAACGCACCAGGCGATCGTCATCAATCCCGGCGGGCTGACGCATTCCAGTGTCGCATTGCGCGACGCGCTCGCCGCGACCGGGCTGCCCGTGGTCGAGGTGCACCTCTCCAACATCCACGCTCGCGAGTCGTTCCGGCGCCGCTCGTTCGTGGCGCCGATCGCGCTCGGTCAGATCTCCGGCCTGGGCGCGAAGGGCTACGAGCTCGCGCTCGACGCGCTGCTCGACCGCCTGAAGTAGATGGGGGCGCGCGCCTGGCGGCTGTTCCAGGACGACGCCGCCGACGCGGCCTGGAACATGAGCGTCGACGAGGCGCTTCTGCTCGCCGCTCCCGGGGCGCCGCCAGCGCTCCGGCTCTACGGCTGGCGGGAGCCGTCGGTCTCGCTGGGCCTGCGCCAGGCCGAGCCGGTCTGGCTCCCGCGCTGCGCCGCGCTCGGCGTCCCGGTCGTGCGGCGCGTGACGGGGGGCGGCGCGGTGCTGCACGCCGGCGATCTCACCTACAGCGTGGTGGCGGCGCTCGACACCCCGGAGCTGCCGCGCGACCTGCGCGGCAGCTACGAGTGGATCCGCGCGCGCCTGATCCGCGGGCTCGAGCTCGCGGGCCTCGCCGCGCAGCGCAGCCGTGCCCAGGCCGGCGCGGACCGGCTCGAGCTCTGCTTCGCGGGCGCGACGGGCTACGAGGTCGAGCTCGACGGCGAGAAGCTGGTCGGCAGCGCCCAGCGCCGCGGCGCCCGCGCGTTCCTGCAGCACGGCTCGATCCGACTTGCAGACGACTCCGTCTTCTACCGCGCATTGGTCGGCGGCGAAGCTCCGCGCGCTCCGAAGCCGTGCGGTCTCGATCCGGGGACTCTGCGCGTGGCGCTGGCGGCGAGCTTCGCCGAGGCGCTCGGAGGTCCGCTCGCGTTGGCGGAGTTGTCCACTCCGGAGCGCGAGCAGGCGGAGCTCCGCCGGGACGCCCGACGACAGTCGCCGCTCCTCGCGCCACCCCTCGCGCTCAGAAGAAGGCCGCGTCCCGCCGATAGGCAGACGTAGCGAGGACCCCCCGGGAGTTCCTGGGTCTTCGCAGCGAGCGAGGACCCACCCCTGGCCTTCACGCCGAAGAAGCGCAAGACGCTCGAGGCTGCGCAGAAGTACGCGCAGAAGGGCTCTTACGACAAGGCGCTTGCCGAATACGACAAGCTGCTGAAGGCGGACCCTCGCGACGCGAACATCCGCCTGAAGATCGGCGACCTTCTCCTGAAGAAGGGCGACAAGCAGAGGGCGATCCAGACCTACACCGAGGTCGCGGAGATGTTCTCGCGCGGCGGCTTCGACGCGAAGGCCGTCGCGATCTACAAGCAGATCCTCCGCACCGAGGAGGACTCGCTCGAGGCGCGCACCCATCTGGGCGAGTGCTTCCAGCGCATGGGGCTGACCTCGGACGCGCTGCGCGAGTTCCAGGAAGCCTTCAAGATCTGCCAGAAGAAGGAGCTGAAGCGCGAAGCTTTCGAGCTCCTGCGCCGCGTCGCCTCGCTCGACCCGAGCAACGTCGCCAACCGGCTGAATCTCGCCGACCTGTTCGCGCGCGAGAACATGATGGACGACGCGCGCCGGGAGTACACGTCGCTGCTCGAAGAGGTGCGGCGCCAGACCGGCGTGGACCTGGTGCTGCGCGTCGCCGAGCACATGCGCCGCGCCTTCCCGGACAGCCGCGAGGCTCTCGACGCGCTGGCCTGGTCGAAGATACAGACCGGCGAGCACGCCGAGGCCGTGAAGTACCTGAAGGCGGCGGTGCCGAAGTACCCCGAGGACATCCCTCTGCGCGAGACGCTCGTCGCCGCGCTCGAGGGCGCGGGTGACGAGAACGGTGCGCGCAAGGTGTGGCGCGAGATCGCGGAGCTCTACAAGCTGCGCGGCGACGTCGAGAAATCGCGCGAGATCATGCAGCGCTACGGCGCGATCGCCTCGTTCGGCGGCGGCGAAGAGACCACCACGCCGAGCCTGCTGCTCACGGATCCGACTGCGGCCGGCGCCGACACCGTGCCCGACGAAGCCGACGACATCGATCTCGAGCTCGACGAGCCGGCGGCGCCCAGAGCTGCGCCCAAGCGCCCCGAGATCGTCGAGAAGGTCGCCACCGGCGTCCGCACGCCGCCGATGTCGAAGCCGGCGTTCAAGCCCGAGCCGCTCGAAGCGAAGCCCGCCAGCTCGTCGCCCGCGGAGCTCCTCGCAGAGGCGCGCGTCGCGCTCGAGTTCGGCGATCCGAGCGAGGCCGAGCGACTCGCCAAGCTCGTGCTCGAGGCCAACCCCGACTCGGCCCCTGCGCGGAAGATCCTCGCCGAGATTCAGGGCGGCTCCGAGCCCGCGGCCGAAGAGGTCGAGGTCGACATCGAGGTCGAGATCGAGAGCGACGAGCCCGAGCCGGAGGCCGAAGAAGAGGGCCTCGCGATCGAGCGCAACGCGCACGACGAGGTCGAGGTGCCCGAGCCGCCGCCGGTTGCGGCGCTGCGCAAGCCCGAGATCGCTTCGCTCGGTCCCAACGAGGACTTCGACAGCCTCCCCGACATCGAGATCGTGCTCGAGGACGAGGAGGACAAGGACGGGCAGTTCGCCTCGGTCGAGCCGCCCGCGGAGCTGCACGACGCGCAGCCTGTGAAGCCCATCGCGAAGGCGAAGCCGGCGATCGCGGCCCGGTCGCCGTCGAAGCCGACGCCGGTGATGGCGAAGCCCGCGCCCGCCGCGCCCGCCGCCGCGGACGACGAGTTCGACATCGAGGTCGAGATCGACGAGGGCCCCGGCGAGGCCGGCCCCGATCTCGACCAGGCGCCGCCGAAGAAGAAGAGCGCCGCGAACGAACCCGACCTCGGTCCCGACGGCGACGAGTCACTCGAGTTCTCCGAGCCGCTCGCCTCCGAGTCGCAAGGAAGTGGGCAGCTTCGCGCAGAGCTCCGCGCGCATCGAGGAGACGCTCTCCGAGGCGGACTTCTACCTCGAGCAGGGTCTCTTCGACGAGGCCGAGCGGATCTACCAGAGCGTGCTCGTGATCGTGCCGAGCCACCCCAAGGCGATGCTGCGGCTCGGTGAGCTCGAGGCCAAGCGCGGCGGCAAGGGCAAGGGGAAGCGCGCCGCCGCAGAGCCGGCCAAGCTGGCCGACCCGCTCGGCGACACGATGGTGCGCGAGCCCAACGGCGACGAGGCGCTCTCGATCCCAGAAATGCCCGAGCCGGCCACCCCGGCGAGGCCGAAGAAGGAGACGCCGAAGCCGGCGCCCGCGAAGCCCGCTCCGCCCGCGAGGCCGGTCGCGAAGCCGACCCCCGCCCAGCCGGTGAAGGTGGCGAAGCCCAAGCCCCCGGTCGTCCAGGAAGACACGCTGCCGCCGGTCGAGCTCGACGAGCCGCCCGAGGCTCTGCTCGCCGCCGACGACGAGGCGGGCGACTCCGCGCCCGAGTTCCACCCGTCCGAGCTCACCGCCGAGCTGGACGAGGAAGAGGCCGCCGAGGCGGAGGAGCCGGCGCACGCCGAGGACGACTTCGACCTGGCCGCGCACCTCGACGAGGACGACGACACTTCGGGCGGCACGATCGGCACGCTGGTCGGTGTCGGGTCGCTGGGCAAAGGCTTCTCCGACGTCTTCTCCGCCTTCAAGAAGGGCATCCAGGAGCAGGTTTCGGAGGGCGACGCCGACACGCACTACGACCTGGCGATCGCGTACAAGGAGATGGGCCTCAACGAGGACGCCGTGCGCGAGCTCGCGACCGTGCTGCGCACGGGCTCGCGCGCGATCGAGGCGCTGTCGCTGATGGCGACGTGCAAGCTGGCGCTCGGCGACCCCGAGGCCGCGGCCGCGCACCTCGAGGACGCGCTCGAGCGCGCCGGTGATTCCGACGAGTCGAGCGTCTCGCTGCGCTACGACCTGGCCGAGGCGCTGCTCTCGGCGGGCCGCGAGGCCGAAGCGCTCGAAGCGTTCCAGAAGGTCTCGGCCGCGGATCCGGATTTCCGCGACGTCGCCGAGCGTATCGCGAGGTTTGGCTGAGCGCGGCATGGCTCGCGCGAGCGGGGGCACGATGGAGCATCTCGAGTTCTACGAACTGCCGGCGGATCCGTTCCAGAACGACGCCGACGCGCGCTTCTACTACGAGAGCGCGCCGCAAAAGCGCGCGCGCCTGCGGCTCCTGCGCGGGATCCACCAGCGGAAGGCGCTGTCCGTGCTGGTCGGCGGCCCGGGCCTGGGCAAGACCACGCTCGCCCACATGCTCCTGCGCGAGCTCGACGGCAAGGACTACGTCGCGCACTACCTGTCCATCCCGCACGAGGCCTGCTCCTCGGCGTGGTTCCTGCCCAACGTGGCGCGCGCCTTCGGCGTCCCGATGCCCTCGCCGCAGGTGGGCCAGCTCGTCGACCAGATCCACACGCAGCTCGTCGCGATCGTCACCTCGAAGCGCGCGCCAGTTCTGCTGATCGACGAGGCGCAGCTCTTCCGCAACCGCGAGGCGATGGAGGAGTTCCGCGGGCTGCTGAACCTGCTGCACGGCGGCAAGAAGCTCCTGTCGATGGTGCTGTTCGGCCTGCCCGAGCTCGACGAGGTTTTGAAGCTCGACGAGCCGCTCGCGCAGCGAGTCGAGATCCGGGTCGAGATGACGGCGATGGACTGGCTCGAGTCGCAGGCCTACGTGTCGCACCGGCTGCGGCTCGCCGGCGCCCACAGCGCGGTGTTCGCGCCGGACGCGCTCGAGGCGCTGTTCCGGTGGTCCGCTGGCGTGCCGCGCGTGCTGAATACGCTGGCGGACAACTCGCTCTTCGAGGGCTTCCTCACCGAGACCAAGCCCGTCGACAGCCCGGTGGTGCAGGCGGCGGCGCAGAGCCTCGGACTCGTGCGCGTGCAGACCGACACCATGCCGAGCATTCCGCCTCCCGCCACGCCCGGCCCCGACCTGCTGGCGGCGACCGAGGTGAAGCTCCCGCCGCGTCCCGCACGCGCGTCACGCCCCGAGCCGGGGCTCGCGACCATGCCCTTCGCGAAGCCGAGCCCGGCCCCGCGCGCGCCCGAGCCGGAGCCCGAGGAAGAGTCGATGCCGGAGTTCGAGCTCGCCCCGACGGCCGAGCCCGAGCCCGAGCTCGAAGACTCTCCCGCGGCCGCAGCCGAGGGGACGCCCGACTGGCTCGAGGCCGCTCTCGCCGATGCCCGACGACGTGCCGGTCGAGCCGGAGCCCACACCGGCCAGTGTCGAAAACGAGGAGTCGCTGCTGGACGTCCAGAGCGCCGCGGAGCTCGATCTCGACCTCGAGGAAGTGGTCGCGGAAGAGACGCTCCCGCCGACTCCCGTCCGCCCGGTGAAGCGCGCGCCCGACCCGCTCGAGGCGGAGCCCGAGCCCGCGCTGATGGAAGACGACGAGCCCGACTTCACGTTCGGCTCGCTGGTGCGCGAGGACGAGGACGCGGCCGCCGAGGTCGACGCCGACCTCGCGCCGCTGCGCCGGGCCTCGCCCGTCGCAACGACGGCTCGCCCGGCGACGCCCCCGCGCGCCGCGACGCCGCCGGTGGCCAAGCCTGTGGCCGCCGCGAAGCCTGCCGCTCCGGCGAAGCCGGCGACCCCGGCGAAGCCGAGCCCCGCGATCCCGGCCAGTGGCGAGGACAGCTTCGACCTGCGCAACCTCGTCGACGAGGTGGACGACGCTCCCGCACTCGCTCCGAAGCCCGCGGCGCGAACGCTCACGACTCCGCCGCCGACTCCGGCCCCGCGACCCGCGCCCGCACCCGCACCCGGGGCGGCGAAGCCGGCTCCGGCCAAGCCCTTTGCGGCCGAGAAGGACAGCGACGACGACGACCTCGACGCGCTGTTCGACGAGATCCAGATCGGGGATTAGAGCCCGTTCATCTCGGTCCGGCGACCGCTGACCGACACCGACACAGTACGGCGTCGCCGAGGCAGAGCTGCTCCGACCGTGGGCAGCGTCGCCTGCACTCTGTCCGCTCTCTCTGCGGAGTGAGTCGCAGCGAGCCGTCCCGCGCGCCCGCGCGCTGGCGCGAGAGTTGCTCTCCATGCAACCGGGTCGGCGCCGCCGATCGGGAGGCTGGTTGAGGAAGGTCGAGGCGATCGTCGGTCGCGCAAGCCTGGACCGGATTCGCAACCTGCTGGCCCGCGTCGGTGTCGACGGCATGACGATCAGCGACGTCCTCGATACACGGCTTCCCTCCGAGCTCCGGCTCAAGGTCGAGATCGTGCTCGAGGACGGCCGCGCTCCGGCGCTGGTCGAGGAGATCTTGCGCGCAACGCGCACCGGAAGAGTCGGCGACGGGCAGATCTTCGTTCTGCCCGTCGAGGACGCCGTTCGTATTCGCACCGATGAGCGGGGCTGGGAGGCTCTCTGACCCCGCGAGGGGAGGGTCGTGAGGCAGATCGAGGTACACCAAACGGATGAAGACGCCCCGCGGCGGGCGCGGCGCACCTTCGGGAGCGCGCTCGGGCTCGCGTTCGCCGCGCTGAGTTTGTGGCTCGCCGCAGGCTGGGCCAGGGCGGAAGAGGCGCCGCCCCCCGGGGATGCGCCAATGGCGGCTGACGCGGCGCCCGCAGAGGCGCCACCCGTGGCCGCGGCGCCGTTGCCCGCCTACTTCACGAGCAGCAATGCCGACGCCGCAAAGCCTTCCTGGCCGGATCAGACTGGCGGCGCGGCGGGCGTCTGGGCGACACCGGCCGGTGACGGCAAGGGTGACGACCCGGGCGCGCTCTCGGTCGCCGACCTGTACGACCGGGTCGCCCACAACCTGTTCTCGATCAACATGGTCTGGGCGCTGATCACCGGCTTCCTGGTCATGTTCATGCAGGCCGGCTTCATGTTCGTCGAGACGGGGCTGTGCCGGGCCAAGAACGCCTCGCACACCTCGGCGATGAACTTCATGATCTATCCGCTCGGGTGTCTCGGCTTCTGGGTCTATGGTTTCGCGATCGGCTGGGGCAACTGGTGGAACGGGCCAGTGCCGCCGGGCTGGTACGCGTCGCTCGGGCCCGGCCTGGCGACTCTGAACCACGGCTGGGGGCTCGGCGCGGCGGTCGACGCCGCGGGCAACGCCACGGGCGTGTTCACGTACGGACTGATCGGCCTGAAGGGCTTCTTCCTCGGCCCCGACGTGGCCGACGTCTCGGTGCTCGCGATCTTCTTCTTCATGATGGTGTTCATGGACACCACCGCGACCATCCCGACCGGCGCGATGGCCGAGCGCTGGTCGTGGAAGAACTTCTGCCTGTACGGGCTGTGGATCGCGCTGCCGTACTGTCTGTACGCGAACTGGGTCTGGGGCGGCGGCTTCCTGGCGCAGGGCGGGATCAACTGGGGCCTGGGCCACGGCGCGGTCGACTTCGCCGGCTCGGGCGTGGTGCACGGGATGGGCGGCATCATCGGGCTCGCAGGCGCGCTCGTCGATCGGCCCGCGCATCGGCAAGTACCACGACGGCAAGCCGCAGGCGATGCCCGGCCACAACGTGCCGATGGTCGTGCTCGGCACGTTCATCCTCGCGTTCGGCTGGTTCGGGTTCAATCCGGGCTCGACCCTGGCCGGCACCGACCTCCGCATCAGCTTCGTGGTCGTCAACACCATGCTCGCCAGCATCGATGGGACCGATCGCGGCGATGCTCGTGCTCTGGTCCAAGGGCCTGAAGCCCGACCCGACCATGCTGTGCAACGGCATGCTGGCAGGCCTGGTCGCGATCACGGCGCCGTGCGCCTTCGTCGACCCGTGGGCGGCGGCGGTGATCGGCGCGATCGCGGGCGTGCTCGTCGTGTACAGCGTGTTCTTCTTCGAGAACCGCGGCGTCGACGATCCGGTCGGCGCGATCTCGGTGCACGGAGTGAACGGACTGTGGGGCGTGCTGTCCGTCGGCATCTTCGCGACCGGCCAGTACGGCGCGGGCTGGAACGGCGTGGTGCGCGACGAGCTTCGTCGACGGCCTACGGCTCGGACGGCGTGCGCGGGCTCCTGTACGGCGACCCCGTCGCAGCTCGTGATGCAGGCGCATCGACTGCCTCGTGTTGGCGGTCTTCGGCTTCGCGATGGCCTACGTGTGGTTCAAGCTCTCGAACCTGATCACACCGCTCCGTGTCAGACAAGGAGACCGAGCTCGAAGGTCTGGACGGCCCGGAGATGGGCGCGCTGGCCTATCCCGACTTCCCGCTCCACTCGGGAGGACGGCACATGTCCGGCTAGCCGCGGCGGTAGAGCAGGGCGCCGAGCGAGGCGAACCAGGCCGGTGCGGCGATCGCCCCGCCGGCGCCCACTGCCGCTACGACGAGCACGGGGATCTTGAACATGTAGCCGAGCATCCCCGCGAGCGAGAGAGCGCCGGCCGCGAAGCCGAGCGCGCAGAGCCAGCGCGGCAGCGCGCGCCCGCGCAGGCCGAGCGCCGAGACCACGAGGACCCACACCCCGATCGCGCCGTACGTGAGCACCCCGTCGGGCACGTCGAGCGCGAGCCCCGCGGCGACGTGCACGGCCTGCTGGTAGGCGGGGTCCGCAGTCGCGTAGAGGGGGATGACCTTGCGGTCGAACGCGACCTCCATCAAATGGCTGCGCGCGAGCACCGCGAAGCCGAGCAGCGCCGCGCTCGCCGACCAGAGCACCGCACCCCGGTGCACCCGCCAGACGAGCGAGGAGATCGCCGGCACCGCGCCGATCCCGAACAGCCCGGCCGCGATCCACGCCCAGTGGAAGGCGAGATGCGCCGTGGGATCGCGCGACAGCGCCAGCCAGAACTCGTGGGGCGTCACTTCCATCGGGCGCTGTAGCTCGGCGGGCATCAGGCCCGCGGCGATCGCCGAGGCGAAATACGCCGCGGCGACGCCGAACGAAGCCAGCGCTCCCGTGCGGGCGAGGGTGGGATCCGACGTCTCCATCGGGCGATTATCGGACGCGCGGCTCGGCCGCGCCGGACAACGGGCCCACGCTTCCGGACGATGCGGCGTATTGCTAGAGTACGCGGCACGCGGGAATAGCTCAGTTGGTAGAGCATCAGCTTCCCAAGCTGAGGGTCGCGAGTTCGAGTCTCGTTTCCCGCTCCAGTCCGCTCCTTGCGGCTACAAGTTCGGCGGCGGGCTCCGTCTCTTCGGGTCCGACGGACTCATGATCCCGACGTGGGTGCCGTCCGGATCCTCCACGATCGCGTAGCGCGCGCCCCAGAACGCGTCGAACGGGGGCTGCGAGCTCGGGTGGCCCTTGCCGGTCAGCACGCCGTAGAGGCGATCCACTTCTTCGCGGGAGCGGACCGAGAAGGTCAGCACGATGCGCGTGCCGGAGCCGGAGGGCTCGCGCCAGCCGCGGTTGTAGACGGCGGCGAGGGCGGGGCTGTCGAAGTGCACGACCAGGCCGCCGGGCAGGGTGATGTCCACGTGGTGGACACCGCTCGGTGTTCTCCAGAGCGCCGACTCCGGGATCTCCACGCCCAGCGCGCGGTAGAACGCGACCGTCGCGTCCATGTCGCGCACCACGAGGTCGATCTGCCTGAAGTCGAGCCGGTCGATCGCCCCGTGCTCGCCGCGATAGGTGCCGAAGCTCCAGGCGTGGCCCTCGCAGTCGAGCGCGCTGTACTCGTATGAGCCGTAGTCCAGGTGCCGGAGCGGCTGCGTGACCGTCGCTCCGTGCGACTTCGCGCGCGCGAGATGAGCCTCGACGTCGGACACGTACACGTAGAGGCCCTGGCGCGGCTCGGTCTCGGAGCCGCGCACGCCGCGCGCCGCGCCGCGCGCGCTGGCCACCAGGATCACCTCGGGGCCGAGCCCGAGCTGGGCGTGGTCGATCGTGCCCGGCTCGCGGCCCGGGGCGACGAAGCGCTTCTCGAAGCCGAAGGCCGCGCACAGCCAGTCGATGGCGGCCGGCGCGTCGTCGAAGCGGATGAAGGGGAACAGCTTGGGTGTCATGCGACCGAGTCTACCGGCCGCGCAGGGCAGCGGATTGGACGAATGTTACCGGCGCCCGAGCTGGCCGGGGGCCGCGCCCGCGAGCTCGCGGAACTCGCGATTGAGGTGCGGCTGGTCGTAGTAGCCGCAGGCGAGCGCGACGTCGCCGGGCTTCGCGTCGGGCCGGCGCAACAGGCGGCGCGCCCGCTCGAAGCGCAGGACGCGCGCAACCGTCTTGGGCGGGAGCCCGATCTGCTCGCGGAACTGCGCGACCAGGTGCTTGCGGCTACAGCCGATGGTGTCGGCCAGCGCGGCTATCCGGACTCGACCGGCCGTGGACTCGAGCCGCCGCCAGGCCCAGGCGATCGCCTCCGAAGCCGGCTCCGCGCGCGCGAGGCGCTCGCGAAGCGCGCCCTGGAAAAGCGCGAAGCGCTCCTCCCAGCTCGCCGCCGCGCCGAGACGATCCCCCAGCCGCCCTCCATCGGTGCCGAGCAGGTCCTCGAGCGCGACGGTGCGGTTCGCGATCTCGTGCAGCGGCCGCCGCAGCAGCGCGTACGCGCCGAGCGGACTCAGGTTGAGCTGCATCCCGGCGGACTCGCCGACGAACTCGGTGAAGACCCAACTCTCCTGCAGACCCGCGATGAAGGAGCGGAAGCTGCCGCCTCCGACTCCGCCGAGCCCGCTCACGTGGATCCTCGGACCGAACGAGACGATCAGCGGCAGCCCGCCGAACGGCGTCCGGATCTCGCGCAAGGGCTGCGCCGAGCGCGCGACGTAGCCGGTCATCTCGCCCAACGCGAAGGGCGCAAGCCAGGCTGGAACGGCGCATCGAGCTACGTCCACGACGAGCACAGCCTATAGCACCGACGGTGAGCCCGCTCACGTCGCGCGCTGTGCTACCGTGCAGCCCGAGGCGGGGCGCGCAGGAGTGTTACATGCTTCGGATTCTTGCGGCGCTGACGGTCCTTGTCTGCGCGTCCTTCGCGCGCGCCCAGACCTGCACGCAGCCCGCGCGCCCGCCCTTCGCCGGACATACGTTCCCGCTCGACTCTCCGCCCGTCACGCAGCTGCTGACTCCCGTCGATGCGTTCCCCAACCTGCCGGCCTTCACGCGCCCGCTCTTCCTGACCTATGCCCCGGACGGCACGAACCGCCTGTTCGTGATCGAGCAGGCCGGGAAGATCCACGTGTTCGACAACAACCCGGCAGTGGCCACGACGTCGGTCTTCCTCGACCTGACCACGGTCGTCGACGACTCCCAGGATGAGATGGGTCTGCTCGGGCTCGCCTTCGACCCGAACTTCGCGACGAACCACTTCTTCTACGTGAACTACACCGCCAGCGGCGCGCCGTGCCAGGCGGGAGCGGCATGTGCACGAAGATCGTCCGCTACACGGTGCCGGCCGCGACGCCCAACGACGCCGACGAGGCGAGCGCCTTCCAGATCCTCGAGTACGCGCAGCCGTTCGTGAACCACAACGGCGGCATGATGACGTTCGGTCCCGACGGCATGCTTTGGATCGCAGCGGGCGACGGCGGCAGCGCCGGCGACCCGAACGGCAACGGCCAGAACATCAACGCGTTGCTCGGAAAGCTCCTGCGCATCGACCCGTCCGGCGACGCATTCCCGGCTGACGCGCGGCGCAACTACAAGATCCCGCCGGGCAACCCGTACGCGGGCGGTGGCGGCGCGCCGGAGTGGTGGGCGCGCGGCGTGCGCAACCCCTGGCGGTTCACGTTCGACCGCCTGACCGGCGACCTGTACGTCGGCGACGTCGGCCAGGAGCTGTGGGAAGAGGTCAATTTCATCCCGTCCGCTGAGCGCGCCGCACCGCCGGCGGGCGGCTTCAATCTCGGCTGGAACGTGTGCGAGGGAACCCACGACTACGCGGGCACGTGCGCCACCCATCCGTCGCGCAAGCCGCAGATCGAGTACACCCACAACCCGACCACGGGCGGCTTCGCGGTGACTGGCGGCTACGCCTACCGCGGCGACCGCCTGCCCAGCCTGTACGGCGCCTACTTCTACGCCGACTTCGAGGTAGGGCACGTTTGGGTCTGGAACGGCGCGCTGCCGGCGACGCCGCCCCTGGTCGCGACCATGACGAACCCGTCCTCGTTCGGGGAGGATCGCGACGGCGAGCTCTACGTCACGTCGTTCGACGGGGCCATCTACAAGTTCAACTTGAGCGGCGCCGGCCCCGTCGCAGTTCCCGAGCGCGCTCTCGGCGACCGGGCTCTTCTCCAACACGGCCGCGCTCACGCCGGCCGCGGGCCTGGTCGAGTACGCGGTGAACACTCCGCAGTGGGCCGACCGCGCGCTGATGCGCCGCTGGGTCGCGCTGCCGTCCGGACAGAAGGCGCACTTCAAGGCCAGCGGCGGGTTCGACTTCCCGCTCGGGACGGTGCTCGTGCAGCAGCTCGACCTGCAGGCGACACCCACGACGACGCGTCACGTCGAGACGCGCATCCTGCTGCGCCAGCTCGAGCGCTGGGCGGCCTTCACCTACCGCTGGAACACGGCCCAGACCGACGCTGCGCTCCTGACCGACGCCGCGAGCGACGTGTTCACGGTCGACGTCGGCGGCACGCCGACCCAGCAGACCTGGAACTACCCGAGCCCGTCCCAGTGCGCGCTCTGCCACAGCCAGCCCGAGCAACGCGTGCTCGGCCCGCGCGCCCTGCAGCTCAACCGAAACTTCACCTATGCGAGCGGCGCGGACAACCAGCTCCACGCCTGGACTTGCATGGGAATGTTCGACCGCGACCCGCAGGTGGCGTCGGCGTACGGTGCCTGGGCCGCCGTCGGCGACACCGGGCGCACGGTCGCGTCGCGCGCGCGCTCCTACCTGGGCGCGAACTGCGCGAGCTGCCACCAGCCCTCGGCCCCGGCGCCCGGTGGGATGGACCTGCGCAGCACGCGCACGCTCGCGGAGCTGAACGCGATCGGCGTCGCCCCGACCGAGGGCGGGCTGGGCCTGCCCACACCGCAGCGCATCCGCGTGGGCGTGCCCGAGCAGAGCGTGCTCTGGCACCGCCAGCAGTCGACCGACGCGACCATCCGCATGCCCGACTACAGCCTCGTGCCCGACCCGACCGCCGTGCCGGTCTTCGACACCTGGATTCGCACCGGCCTGGCGACGCTCGACTCCGACGAGGACACGCGCGCCGACACCGCCGACAACTGTCCGCGGATCGCGAACCAAACGCAGACCGACTCCAACGGCGATGGCAACGGCGACGCGTGCCAGTGCGGCGACGTGAACGGCGATGGCAGCCTCACTTCGAGCGACCTGGCACCGCTGCGCGCGGCGCTCGCGAAGAGCGGCCCGGCGCTCTCCGGCGCGGCGAACCGGCGCTGCGTGTCGCCGTCCGACACCGGTGAGTGCTCGATAGTGTCCTGGGCGCGCATGAGCAAGCGGCTCGCCGGCGCGGTGGCCGCGCACGGCCAGACCTGTCCCGCCGCGACGGAGCTGAACTGAGCTAGCGACGCTGCGGGAACGAACGAAGGCGCTCCTGCATGTCCGGCCCCGCGCCGGGGCTGTTCGCGCGCTCGAAGGCGAGCGCATCGGCGAGGCCGAGGGGCTCGCCGCCCTGGAAGAGCTGCTTCTCGACCCGCAGCGTGAACCAGGAGTTCGCGGCGATCTCGCCGGCGAGCGCGAGGGTGCGCGACTCGAGCTCGGCGTCGGGAACGCAGTAGTTGGCGAGCCCGAGCGCGACGGCTTCGGCTCCCGAGACGGCTCGGCCCGTCCACATGAGCTCCTTCGCGCGCACCGGTCCGATCCGCCGCGGCAGGCGCTGGCTCATGCCCCAGGTCGGGGTCATGCCCCACTTGCCGTGGGTGTCCGCGAAGCGCGCCGACTCGGCCGCGACCAGGAGGTCGCAGGCGAGCGCGAGCTCGAGCGCGCCGGTGTAGCAGTGTCCCTGGACGGACGCGATCACCGGCTGCGGCAGGCGCTCGAGCAGGTCGAGCGTCTCGGCCTGGAAGTGTGGCGAGGGCGCCCGCTCCCCGGCCTGGATCGCGCGCAGGTCGTTGCCCGCCGAGAACGAGCGGCCCGCGCCGCGCAGCACGACGCAGCCGACCGTCTCGGTCTCGCCGGCCAGGCGCTCCACGTGCGCGCGCAGCTCGGCGAACAGCTTGGGCGACAGGGCGTTCAGCACGTCGGGGCGGTTGAGACACAGAACTGCGACGCTCCCGGAATCGGTTCGCTCGACCAGGCCTGCCAAGTTCGGGCTCCTTCTCGCGTGTCGAGCCCGCAGTGTGGCACGGGGGCTACTGCGAGCGCATGCGTTGCAGCGCCGTGGCGAAGCGGGCCAGATCGCGGATCGCCGCGACGGCCCAGGCCCGCTCGTCGACCGGCAGCTCGGTGTCGAGCGCGGCCCGGAGCAAGCGGTCGACGTGCGCGCGGAGCTCGCCGAACTCCGTGTGCAGTGTCTGCAGCAACTCGGTCTCGCCACCATCGTCTTCGGCCATGCAGATCCTCATCGAAACCTCCTGCCTGACGTCGATGCCTCGACCGGCGCAGGGCAGGCTATGGACGGGCAAGCCCAACGGCATTGATCGGCCCGGACAATCCGTTGACCAGAAACGCCAAGTTGCGGGCAAGACGCGGCGCGGTCGTGCTAGCGTGGCGGCATGACGGACGTGGCGGCAGAAGCCGGGCCCACCGCGCTCGCCAGCTCGCTGCGGGTATTCGCCGACGCGCTGCACGAGCTCGGCGCGGACTGCGACGCGATCCTGCGCGAGTGCGAGATCGACCCCGCCTCGATGCAAGATCCCGATGCGCGCATCCCGCAAGCGAATTTCGACCGTGTCTGGGTGACTGCAGCGCAGCGCACCGGCGATCCGTGCATCGGCCTGCACGCCGGTGCATTGGTCCGGCCACGCGCCGTGAACATATTCGGATATCTCGCGCTGACCAGCGCCAACATTGGCGAGGGGCTCGAGCGGGTCGCGCGCTACCAGCGGCTGGTGGCCGGGCGCACCTGGCTCAACCTGCGCGACGAGCAGGGCGTCGAGCACATCGAGCTCGCGACGGAGGAGCCGATCGGCGACCAGCGCGCGATCCGCGCGGAGTACTCGGTGCTGCTCGTGCTGGCGTTCATCCGCTGGGTGGCGGACCGCGAGGTCTCGCCGCTCGAGGTGAGCTTCGAGCACGCGCCGCGCGGACCGGTCGAGGACTACGCGCGTGTGCTGCGCTGCCCGGTGAAGTTCGAGGCGCCCCACTCGGAGATCCTGTTCGCCAAGGGCACGCTCGACCTTCCCTCCGTGCACGCCAACCCGACGATGGCTCAGGCCGCGGACGCGTTCGCGGCGCGCCTGCTCGCGGATCTCCCCGGCGGCGGCGCGGTTGCCTACACGCGGCGCGCGCTCGCGGCGCTGCTCGACTCCGGCGAGGGCGACGTGCGCAAGGTCTCGCGCAGGCTCGGCATGAGCGCGCGCACCCTGCAGCGGCGGCTGGCCGAAGAAGGCCAGAGCTTCCGCGGGGTCCTCGACCAGCTGCGCCGCGAGCTCGCTCAGGAGCACCTGCGCCAGCGCCGCAGCTCGATCGCCGAGGCCGCACACCTCACCGGCTTCTCCGAGGTGAGCGCGTTCGCCCGCGCCGTCCGCCGCTGGTTCGGCTGCACGCCGCGCGAGCTGCGCGACACGGCGCGGCTCGAGCGCGACGGGAGCGAGCGCTAGCGCTCGCGCTCGCCGCGCGCTCCGCGCACCGCCAGGTCCACTCCCGGCAGCCGCCGCTTCTCGATGGGCTTGCGCGGGTGACCGCCCATCCGCGCCGCGACGAGATAGTCGGAGAAAGCCGCCTCCATCGCAGCCGAGAAGCCGACCAGATCGTGCATCTTGTTCACCGCGAGCTTGGCGAGCCGCAGCGTGCCGTAACCCTGCTCGGCGATGCGGCGCGCCCAGGCGAGCGTCTCGCGCTCGAGGTCTTCGCCGGGAATCACGCGGTTCACGAAGCCGAGCTGGCGCGCCTCCTCGGCGGGGATGAAGCGGCTCTCGAACAAGAGCTCCTTGGCCTTGCGGAAGCCGACGTCGAACGGGGTCGAGAAGTACTCGACCTGGCCTGCCAGGAAGCGGGCGTCTGGCGAGGCGAAGATCACGTCCATCGCCGCAGCGATCATCCAGCCGCCGTAGATGCAGTAGCCGCGCACCATGGCGATGGTCGGCTTGGGCAGGTTCCGCCACTTGAGCGTCAGGTCCAGGTTGTAGCGGCGGAAGGCCTCGTATTCCTCGATGCCGACCGGCGGGATCCCGCGCGCCTTGTAGTCCTCGATCTGCTCGGGGGTGCCCAGGTCGTGGCCGGCCGAGAAGTGCTCGCCCTCGCCGCGCACCACCACCGCCGCGATCGCGCGGTCGGCCTGCGCGCGGTCGAGCGCCACGTCGAGCTCGTCGAGCAGGCGCCAGCTCTGCGCGTTGCGGTAGCGCGGCCGGTTCAGGGTGACGAGCGCCAGCGGGCCGTCCGTCTCGTAGCGTACGTCGCGCAGCTCCATCGCAGTCTCCTCTCGGAGTTCAGTAGTCGTAGTTCCAGATCAGGTCCGCGGACGAGTCGCCCTGGGTCGTGATCTCGGTCTCGACGCTCCAGTTCGGGTGGAAGCGCCAGTTGACCCGGACGTTGCTCTCGGCCTCGGGCCCGAAGCCCTGCCCGTAGCGCACGAAGATGTCCTCGGTCAGATAGCGGCCGACGCCGACACTCGACTCGCCGGTGTCTTCGTACTCGACGTCGATCTCGTCCACGGGCATCTCGATGCCGATCTTCTCGAAAGCGGCGGCACCGGCGCCCCCGGCCAGCATCGTCTGCAGCGCGCCGGCCTGCTGCTGGCCGAGCTCGTCGCGGGTCCGGCCGAACAGGAGCAGGGCGAGCACGTCGTCCTGGGGATACGGCGGGTCGCTCGTCAGCCGGATGATCGGCGCGGAAGCGCGGCCGGTCACCAGCGCGTACACCAGGATGTTTCGCACCCGGTGCATCGCGCGCACGTCGAGGGTCGGGTCGAAGTCGGTGCGCCCGGTGAAGTTGACCCGGGCCTGCTCGACGACGAACATGCGCCCGCGGTAGCGGTAGCTGCCGCGTGTGGTGTCGATCGCGCCGGAGAGGACCAGCGGCTTCCCGGCCGGCTTCTCGGCGCGCAGCGCGCCCGCGATCTCCAGGCTCGCGCCGGCGCCCTGCACGCGTGCGTCGTCGGTGATCGTGAGCGCTATGTCCACGGTGGCCCGGTCGTAGAAGTCGGTGCTCGCGATCAGGATGGGCGGCGCCGAGGAAGGCGCGACCCGGGAGTCGAGCACCGTGATCTCGCCGAGCAGCGGGTCCGAGCCGCCTGCGAGCGAGTAGCGCAGCGCGCGCAGCTCCAGGGCGCCGCGGATGTCGAGCGCGTCGATCGGACCGGCCACGGTCACGTCTCCGGCCACGCGCGTCTGCAGGTTCGCCTGATAGCGCAGCGCGTAGTCGCGCAGGCCGAGCACCAGGTCGGCGCGGGCGGGCTGGAGATCCACGAGGGCGATCTCGCCCGACAGCCGGGCGCTCCCGCCGGGCGCGCTCTGCAGGACGCATTGCTCGACCCGGATGCCGTCCTGGTGCAGGACGATGCGCGCGTCGAGCGGGCCGAAGTGGTCGTGCAGCGCGGGCAGGTCGGCGCTCGCGTTCGAGATCACGAGCTCGCCGTCGAGCCGGGGCTCGCCGGGGCTGCCGTAGATCTCGATCCGCAGGCTCCCCGTGCCCTCGACGTTCTTCACCCGCGCGGGCACGAGGTCCTGGACCAGGCCGAGCGGCAGGTCCGGCGACGAGATCTGCAGCAGCGTCTCCGGGTGCCGGAGGATCTGACCGAGGTCGCGCCGCACCGTCCACGGAATCGCGGCGTGCGCCGTGAGCAGATCGCGCCCGCGCCCTGCGATGCGCCCGTCGGCGTACAGGACGTCGCGGCGGGTGGCGAGCTCCACGACGACCCGCTCCGCCTCGACCTCGCCGAGCTTCGGCGTCTCCCAGGTGAGCGCGCCCGCGAGCGCCGGGCGGGGCAGGGCACCGTTCGCGGTGAGCTTCCCGTGCACGGTGCCACCGAGCGGTGTAGTCAGCCCCGCGAGCGTCGCGACCCGGGTCAGCGCCAGGCGTTCGACCTCGACCTCGAGGTCGCGCATGGCGCCGCCGGACAGCACCTGCCCGCGCAACGCCACCGACTCGTCCTTGGCAAGGCGCAGTCGCGCCTGCTCGATACGCACGCCGGCGCCCGAGCGCCGCAGCAGGATCGGGCCGTCGGCCGTCAGCGCCAGCCTCGGCGAATCGAGCACGAGCGGCTCGATGCTGTACCGGTCCAGCCCCTGGCTGCGCGCACGCAGGCGCAGCGAGCCGAGCTCGACCCCCGCTGCGCGCAGCTCGCGCATGTCGAGCTCGAGCGCACCTTCGGGCGCGCGCCAGGGCCCGCGCAGAGCCAGCTTCGCGTGCGCCTTGCCCGCGGCGCTCGCGTGCGCGAGCGCGGCCAGGGTCGCGAGGTTGGAGACCTCGAGAGACGCGTCGAGCTTCTCGATCCGCTCCAGATCCCCGCTGCCGCGCGCATCGAGCTTCGCGGCGCTCGAACGCAGGAGCGCCCGCTCGAGCCGCCACTTCCCGGCGTCGTACACGCCGCGCAGGTCGCCGCCGTCGAGCACGAGCCCGCCGAAGCGCGATGGGGACAGGGCGAGCTCGACCTCGGCTCGCCCGTCGCGGAGGTCCCGGCCCGCGACGTGGTGGGCGCTCGCGCGGAGCGTGCCCGTCAGCTGGCCAGCGAGCTCCGGGCGCTCGAGCAAGACCGAGAGGTCGAGCGCCTCGACCTCGGCGGCCAGGTCCACGTCGGCGGGCTGGCCCGCGTCGAGCCAGCCGGCCAGGTCGGTCGCGCCTTCCGCTCGCACGCGTCCGAAGGCGCTGTCGAGCTTCGACGACGAGAGCGCGAGCTGTGAGCCTTCGAGCGCGAGGCCGAGCTCGGCAGCGCGCAGCTCGCGGCCGGCCACGCTGCCCGGACCCAGCGCGAGCGCCAGCTTGGCGCCGCTCGGCCAGGGTGGATTCCCGGCGCGCGGCAGGACGAGGTCGCGCGCGCTCGCGGCGAACCCGCCCGCGACGCGGCTCGGCTGGTCCGCCTGAACCCAGCGCGCTTCGAGCGAGCCGGCGACCACCTCCAGCTCGCGGATCTCGACCGACACGGGGAGCTCGCCGCCCGCGGACTCCTCCTTCAGCAGGC
Organism: uncultured delta proteobacterium; assembly: GCA_963707945.1. Lineage (GTDB taxonomy): Bacteria > Myxococcota_A > UBA9160 > SZUA-336 > SZUA-336 > VGRW01. Next base: position 427,842 of record CAVPRM010000002.1, on the reverse strand, counting down.
CTTTCCACGGCCAGCCCCGCTCCGGGTCGCGCACGACTGCGAGCGAGGGTCCTTCGATGCGCAGCTTCTCGATCACCAGGCGGCGCTCGCGGTAGAGCGGGCGCAGATCGAGCCGCAGCTCCGCGCGGCCGATCGCGAGCGGCGTGTCGCCGCCGCGCCGGAGCGCCACGTCGCGGAGCACGACGTCCGGGTAGAGCGGGCCCTCGAGCGCGCCGATGCGCAGCTCCGCGTCGACGCCAGCGTCCGCGAGCGCCTGGTTCGCATAGCGCTCGAGCGCGGCGCGCACGCGCTCGCGCTGCCAGCCGTTCTGCAGCTCGAGCAAGCCCCAGGCGGAGAGCAACACCGCGACCAAGAGCGCGCCCGCGCAGGCGAGCACGGCGTACGCGAATGTGCGTATCACGCGCATCTCAGAAGGCCTGCCCGATCGCGAACCAGAATCTCACGTTCGAAACTCCCGAAGGCGCGTGGAGGGGCCACGCGACGTCGAACCGGATCGGCCCGAGCGGGGTTGCGTAGCGCAACCCGCCGCCGACGGAGTATCGCAGCTTCGCCGGCTGCCAGTCACGCGGTCCGGTCCCGAGCTGGCCTGCGTCGCCGAACCCGACCCCGTGGAGCGCTCCCCAGATCGGGAAGCGAAGCTCGACCGAGCCGGAGAGCAGGCACTCGCCGCCGACCGGGCGGCCCGGCGCGCGGTCGCTGCCCAGGTGCTGGAAGTCGTAGCCTCGCGACATGGCGCTGCCGCCGGAGTAGAACAGCTTCGTGACCGGCAGCTCGCTCTGGTTGGTCTTGTTGATCCCCGTGAGCGAGCCGAGCAGAGCGCGACCGGCGAGCACCGTCGGTCCGATCGGGAGGAAGCCCCGGCCGTCGAGGGTCCAGCGCACGTAGTTCTTCTGCGAGCCGACGTAGCGCGAAGCGACCTCGACGCTCGACTCGAGCCACGTCCCGCGGGTCGGCTCGACGAGGCTGTCGGCGGTGATGCGCCGCAGGCCGAGGTCCACGTAGCCGAGCACGTAGTCGCTCGTCGGATGCGTCAGCCCCGTCGCGGCTTCATCGGCGACCTTGCGAACGCTGGTCGCCTCGGCGTCGTAGCCGATCTGCCCGCTCCAGCCGAGCCGGAGCGGACGCTCGACCGCGATCCGGTTGAGGAAGCCGAGGGCGTCGTAGGCGGGAAGCGTGTCGTCGCGGATCCGCGAGTCCAGCCAGAGGGTGGTGCGCGGGTCGGGCAGGTGCGGCTCGCGCAGGGTGGCCTGGAACTCGCGGGTGATCGAGGAGTACTTCGCCCGGACGTCGAGCGAGTCGGCGCGGCCGAAGATGTTCCGGTGCAGCCAGCCGCCCTGTACGCGCAACTTGTCCTCGGTGCCGAAGCCCACCCCGAACCGCACGCTGTGCAGCGGGCGCTCCTCGAGCTTCACCGAGATGGGGCGCGTGACCTTGTCGGGGCCGCGCGACACGTCCTCCGAGGGGAGCCCGACGATCAGGACAGAGCGGAACAGCCCGAGGTCGGAGACCTGCCGCTGGCTCTTCTGCAGCTCGGAGTCGGAGTAGAGGTCGCCGGTCTTGATGGTGAGCTCGTTGCGGACGACGGTCTCGTCCACCGTCTCGTGTCCCTCGATCCGGATCTTCCCGATGCGCACGCGCGGGCCCGGGTGCGCGACCCAGTGGATCTGGGCGGTCTGGGTCGCGAGGTCGACCTCGCCGCCGCCGGTGACGGTCGCGTCCGCGAAGCCGAGATCCCACATGCGCTGCGAGAGCGCGCGCTTGGCGGCGCCGTAGAGCGCGACCGTGAACACGGCGCCCTTCTCGAGCGGCAGGTCGGCGAGCAGGAGCTTGGGCCAGCGATCGGGCTCGCCCGGCAGCTCGCCCAGGTCGATGGTCCAGCTCTCCAGCGTCACCGGCGGGCCTTCGATGACGTCGATCTCGATCGTGACCTCGTCGCGCGTCTCGTTCCAGGCCAGCTGGTAGCCCGCGGTCGCGTCGTAGTAGCCGTGCTCGCGGTAGGTGTCCGCGATGCGCTGCATGTCGGCCTCGAGGGTCGTGAGGTCGAAGGGCGGACGCGGCTCCCAGAGCTTCCAGAACGGCCGCGCCTGCGTGAAGATCCGTTCCTCGAGCTCGCTCGACTCGAGCGCGTGCACCCCGCGCCACTCGATCGCGCCGACCGTCGGGCCCGGCGCCTCGGGCGCGGGCGGCTGGGCCGGGTCGGGCGCCTGCGCGCGCGCGCTCGCGCTCCAGACGAGCGCCGCGAGCGCGGTCGCGAGCAGGCATTCGCGCATGGCTCGATCGCTCTCCTCGCGGCGGGTCCCCGTTATAGCAGCCGGCCCGCCACGCCGAAAATTCCCGCATGAAGCGCGGCGAGCAGCGGGCACGGGCGAGGGCGGCGCTGCGCCTCACCAGTGTCGCCGCGTGGCTCTTGGTGGCGCTCGCCGGGGCCGGCTGCAGCTGGCTCTTCGGGCCGAAGGTGGACCTTCCCGCCGACCTGAACGAGGCCGTCGCGAACCCCGCGATCGGCTCGCGCGCGCTGCTGCGCGCCAACCAGACCGAGCTCGAGATCGCGGCCTGGCAGCCGGCGGTGCAGGGGCTGATCGACGCGCTCGGCGAACGGGTCGATCCGCGCGAGCTGGGGGCGCTGCGCGCCGCGGTGCGCAGGGCCTACGCCACGCAGCGGCTGTTCGACCGCGCGGCGACCGGCCTCGCGGACGACTGGGATCCGGATGCCGCGCGCGCGCAGTTCGCGTTCCTCGACAGCCGGCTGGGCCGGCAGATCCTGCGCGCCCAGGCGACCCGACGCGACGCCGCGGCCGTGGACCGCTACCGCGCCTGGAGCGCTCGCTTTGCGCCCGCGGACTTTCCGGCCGAGCGGCTCGAGCTCGTGCGCCGGCTCGACCGGGCGCTGTTGACCTCGCGGAGCGCGGTGCTGGTGAATCGCGCGGTGCTGGACGGCGCGCTCGCCTCGTTCTCGGGTGCGCTCTCCGGCGCGGAGAGCGCGGCGTTCGGCGATCTGCGTGCGCGCGCGGCCGCCGAGGAGAGCGCGCTCTATCCGCGCGCCGCCGACGAAGTGCTGCGCTGGAACCTGTACGTGCTCGAGCCGCTCTCCGACGCGGAGCTCGCGCGCTACGCGGAGTTCGCGGAGTCGCCGGCCGGGCAGTGGTACGTGGTCGCCTCCGCGCGCGCCCTGCGGATGGCCGCGAACGGCGCCGCGGAAGATCTCTTCCAGGCACTGCGCCCGCGCGAGCAGCTCTGAGCGGAGCTACTTCTGCGTGACCGAGATCGCCATGGCCTCCGTGAACGTGATCTCGACCATGTCGCCGACCGCGACGTTCTCGAGGCGTGCGGCATCGCGCACCTTGATCGGGACGAGCTGCCCGTCCGCCTTGCGCAGGGTGACCGACGGAACGGACTTGTCGATCGCCTCGATCGTCGCCGTGACCTGCACGACGTTGGCCGCGACCGCTCCCGGCCTCTCGCCGGGCTCGGCCCGCGCCGCGCCGACCGCGGCGCGCGTGCCCGCCTCGACCGCGCCCGGCTTGTGCACTTCGTAGGCGACTGACTCGTAGTACGTCGCCGTCACCTTGTCGCCGACCCGGAGCTCCGGAAGGTTGCGCACCTCGGGCCCGCACTTGATCGTGAACGGCTTGCCGTCCGTGCCCACGAGGCTGACCTCGCGGGTGTCCAGGTCGATCTTCTGCACGGTCGCCGTGGAGCTGACCGTGTTCTCGCGCACGATTCCCGACGGCGGCTTCTCGGGCTCTGTTGCACAGCCCCAGATGCCGGCGCAGAGCGACGCGACCGCGAACGAGATGGCGCGCGAACGAACGAGCCCGTGGCGCATGGAAGACCTCCTCTGATCTAGGCGCACTATGCCACGGCGCCCGTCGCCGCGGGAAGTGGCGTCCTCACGCGCGCGAGAAGAAGAGCCCCAGCGCGAGCAGCACGCCGCCGACGAAATGGAACCCGAACACGTTCGCGAACGCGCCGGTCATGCGCCGCGCATCGGCCGGTTCGCGGAGCGCCGTGCGCGAGGCGCGCAGCGCGAACGGCAGCGAGAGGAAGAAGAGTCCCGCCGCGCGCGGCAGGAGCCCCGCCGCGAGCCCGAACGCGACCACCAGGTAGGGAAGCCCGAGCAGGAGCGGCACCAGCCGTCCCGCGCCCGCGGGTCCGAGGCGCACCACCGGCGTGCGCTTGCCGTGGCGCTTGTCGGCGTCGTGCTGCGGGAAGTGGTGCATGTACAGGATGTCCATCGCCATCAGCCCGACCACGCTGGACACGAGCCAGCAGCTCGGGCTGAACGCGCCAGTCTGTGCGAAGTAGGTGCCAGCGCCCGCGAGCGGGCCGAACAGCAGGAAGGTCACCGGCTCGCCCGCGCCGTGGTAGGCGATGCGCAGCGGCGGCGCCGTGTAGAAGTAGCCGAGCACCGCCGCGACCAGACAGATCCACAGAACGGTGTTGCCCGGCGCGAGCGCGTTCAGCGCCAGCCCGCAAACGACCGCGACCGCTCCGCACGCCGCGGCGAAGACCGCGACGCCGCGCTTGGTGAGCGCGCCGGTCTGGATCACGCGGCTGCCGAGCGGGAACGGCAGCTTCTCGAACTCGGGGTCCGCATCGAGCCCGGACGCGTCGTCGAAGAAGTCGTTCACCAGGTTCACGGCGCCCTGCGCCGCGAGCATGCCGAGGAGCGTGAGCGCGAAGACGGCGCCGCTCACCGGGTGTCCCTCGTACGCGACCAGCGCCGTCACTGCCAGCACCGGCATCGCCCCCGCGCTGAGCGAGGGCGCGCGCAGCGCGCGCACCAGCGTCCCGAGCGACGGCAACGCTAGCCGGCCTCGGTCTTCACGCGGATGCCGCCCCAGGTCGCGACCGCGCCCTGGCCGTGGCACGACACGCTGCCCTTGCCGGGAACGATGTCCTTCTCGGTCATCATGCCGAGCGCGAGGAGCGACGGGCCGAGCTCCGGAACCCGGATCTCGCGCTTGAGAAGCTTCCCGTCCATGTGCCACTCGAGCGTCGCCTGGCCGCGGTCGTACACCAGCGCGTAGCGGTGGAGCTGACCGGGCTCGGTGACGCCGGGGAACTCGTCGAACAGCGAGAAGAAGCGCGGCCCGCTCTCGGTGCGCGGCGGATTGGCGCCGGGGAAGGGCAGGCGCGCGTACACGGTGGCGACGGTGCGGTTGGCGGTGAACACGTCGATCGCCACGCCGGCCGCGAGGTCCATCAGATGGAAGCTCACGAAGCCGTCGTAGAGATCGTCGTCCTTGCCGTTCACGATCAGCGCCGACATCTCCCACTCGACCGTGAGCCGTCCGCCGACGGGCGCCTCGAAGGGTCGGGTCGAGAAGTACATGTGTTTGGCGTTGTCGAAGAACTGGACCTCGTCGTGGCCGCGCGAGAAGGGCACGGCCGCCACCCGCAGCCGGTCGTTCTGGACGATCACCACGGCGTCGGGCTCGCGGAAGGTCCAGAACGCGCCGTCCTTCATCGGGAAGCCCGCGGCGAACCAGCCGCGCTCCGCCGGTTCCGCCGAGATCAGGCAGCCGAAGCCGCCGACGTCAGTCCACTCGCTCGCCATCTGCTCCTCCCAGCTCGAGCGCGGGAGTGTACCGGATGGGGCTCGGTCGGTTCTCTCGAGGTGCCGCCGCTCGCCAGGCGCGGCGCGTCGCTCCGCTGATCGCAGGGGAAGTCCGGGTCTTCTCGTGCTGTGCGCTCGAAAGTGCGAGGCCGAGCGAGGGCCGCCCCGAGCGAGGTCGCAAGCGAAGCGCGCAGCGAGGCGCAGCCGAGCGAAGTCAATCAGAAGTCGTCGTGCGCGAAGTCGACTCCGGCGAAGCCGGCTCCGAAGTCGGCTAGCTCGCGGGGGTCGACGCCGACGTCGAAGCCGATCATGAAGAGGTGCACGCAGACGCCGAGCTCGGCGGCGCCGTACTCGCCCCCGCCGAGGACGAAGCCGCCTTGCGAGTCCAGGCCGAACGGGAGTGGGACCGTGGCGCTCCTGCGCGGGCCGGGGATGCCGACCCAGGTCGTGTCGTAGCCGCCGATGAACAGCGGCACGAACGAGGTCGCGTGCAGACCCAGCGCCCAGCCGGGACCGACCCGCACCTGCATGCGCACGATGTCGGTGAGATCGAAGAGCCGGTTGGGCAGGTACTTCACCGCCTTCCAGCCGGAGCCCCAGGTCGGAGGCGGCGGCTCGAGCGACTGCGGCTGCGTCGCGGGCGTCCAGGTCGGCGCCGGTGCGGCACAGGCCGCGAGCCAGACCATCGGTACGAGCGCGATCAGCAGCCGCGCGCGCGCTGGCGCACGATTCGCGATGAACTCCACCCCCGACACTGATCCGTAGCGGGTCGCCAGCGGGCGCGCCAGCGCGGCTGGTATCCTGCGCGGCGATGCGTTTTGCAGCAGTGATCTTCGATCTGGGCGGAGTCGTGCTGGGCTCGCCGCTGCACGCGATCGCGCGCTACGAGCGCGCGTGCGCTCTGCCGGCGGGCTTCATCAACCGGGTCGTCGTCTCGAGCGGGCCGACCGGCGCGTGGTCGCGGCTGGAGCGCGGCGAGCTGGCGGTGCCCGACTTCATTCCCGCGTTCGAGGCCGACTGCCTCGCGGCGGGCGAGCGGGTCGCCGCGGCGCCCATGATGGAGGCGATCCGCGAGGAGTCGCAGCCGCGCCCGCGCATGCTCGCGGCGATCCGAGCCCTGCGCGCCCGCGGCCTGCGCATCGGCGCACTCACCAACAACTGGGTGTCGGATCAGCCGGCGGAGTCGCGGCTCGGGCTCGAGCTCCGCGAGCTGTTCGACTCGTTCGTCGAGTCGGCGATCCTGGGCCTGCGCAAGCCGGACCCGCGCATCTACCAGCACGCGTGCAAGGAGCTCGGCGTCCTGCCGCCGCAGGCGATCTTCCTGGACGACATCGGCGCGAACCTGAAGGCCGCGCGCGCGCTCGGCATGCACACGATCAAGGTCGACGCGCCCGAGCAGGCGCTCGGCGAGCTCGACATGGCGCTCGGCTTCGAGCTGCTGGCTCCCGCCTAGCGGTCTTCGAGCGCGAGGAACTCGCGGCGCACGCGCTCGGCCTCGGGATGCGCGGCGATCCGCTGCAGGAGCACCTGCTTCTGCTGCGCGGCCGCGAGCGGCGGCTGCTCGATCGTCGCCCACTTCACGATGCCTTCCCAGAGCGTGTCCACGATGTCGCGGCCCGAGCGGGTCTTGCCGTCTCTCGTCTTGAAGTCGAGCGTGCGCAGCTCGCCGAGGTAGAGGCGCAGCGAGTGCACGTGCACCTCCTCGTCGGTGCGGATCCGGTTCACGATGTCGGCCGCGCGCTCGGCCTCGGCGCGGCGAGTCTTGAACAGGTCCGGATCGCGGAGCAGGCGCTCGGTCGAGGAGAAGCCGCGCTCGGCGCGGAACTCGATCATGAGCAGGTTCAGTAGGAAGTAGACCAGCCGCTCGTACTGGATCGGCAGGTCAGGGAACACCGGCACGCTCGCGTCGGGCCGAGCGATGTTGTCGGGCACGACGGGCTGCGGGTACTCGGTCTTGCCGAAGGCCAGGTCGCGCAGCGCGAACCACATGATGTCGTGGCCGCCGATCCCGGCCTCGGGCTCGCCGCCCTCGTCCAGCCCGTGCGCGCGGAGCAGCCCGCGGTTCAGGTGGCCGATCGCGAGATCGGAGACGTCCTGCACCACGGCGTCCTTGAACTCGGGGAACACCATGTCGGCCAGCACGCGGCCGCGCGCCTCGATCATTCCGATGATCGTGAGTGAGTTCCAGAACGTCTGGCCCAGGCCCTCGCTGATCAGAAGCTTCTGCTGCGCGTCCGACGGGTAGCGCACGCCGGACAGCAGCGACGAGTCGGCCGGGAGCAGGTCGCCGCCGCGCGCGCGCAGCGCCTCGGTCCAGGCGTCGAGCGCCGGCTGGCGCACCAGGATGCGCGGCGGGATGTAGCGCCCGCTCGCGTCGAAGCCGCCGTGAATGCGGTGGCCGGCCTCGACCTGCGGGCGCGCGTAGTCGTGCGTCCGCATCAGCTCGTCCTGGGTGTACTGGAGACGGGTCATCGCGACTCCTTTCGAGTGCCGCGCGCCGGCGCGACCAGCGCGCGCGCGCAGAAACGGACCAGGTTCTCGAGCAGCTCGTGGCGCTCGAGCTTGGATTGCGCGCCGAAGCGCAGGCCCTGCTGGACGAGCCCGACGATCGCGTTCGCGATCACCGCGGCGTCGTAGTCGCGGCGCAGCTCGCCGCGCCGCATGCCCTCGCGGAGCCCGCCCGCCAGCGATTGCGCCAGCCGGTCGCGCAGACTCGTGCCGCTGGGCAGTCCCGAGGCGAGCACCGCCGCATCGGCGAAGGCCGCCGCGAGCACGCCGGGATGGGCGTCCGAGAACTCCACGATCGCCTCGAGTGATCCCAAGAGCTTCGCCTCGAACCCGGCGGCGCCGGCGATCCGCGCGCGCACGCCCTCCATCAGCTCGTGCGAAGCCTCCTCGGTGAACGCGAGGAAGGCAGCCCGCTTGTCGGCGAAGTACAGGTAGAAGGTCCCGATCGCGACGTCCGCCGCGCGAGCAATGTCCTGGGGCCGGGTAGCGTCGTAGCCGCGCTGAGCGAAGAGCGCGCGCGCCGCAGCCAACAGCCGAGCCCGAGTCTCCGCCTTCTGGCGGTCCCGCCGCGACCCGGTCTCGAGCTGAGCAATCATCGTCGCTGATCATTTATCAGCGATGAGCAATTGTCAACGAAACAAGGGGCCTCGGGAGGAGGCGAAGCCGAGCGAAGCGCGGGTGGCCGGGCTCAGCCTGGCCGGGCCCCGCTAGGGCTCGAAATCTCGGACTTTTCGCGCGATCACCGCGACGTGGAAGAGCGGCGCCCCGTACGTCGAGAAGCGGTGCCGGTAGCGCTGCTGCGAGGCGACGGTCATCGCGCCGCTCTGGATCATCCGGTGCACCAGGCGCGCGAAGCGCGAGTCGCGGCCGCCCTCGGCGGTCTCCGCGTTCAGGTGGAAGGCGGCCCAGCCCTCGGGCGCGAGCAGGTTGAACGCCTCGGTGAAGGAGTTCGGCGCTGGCTCGTCGGCGGCGAGGGGGTCGACGCAGACCATGCAGTTGAAGTCGTAGGCCATCAGCTCGTCGCGCTGCGCCTCGGAGAGGCGGCGCATGTCGAGCACCAGATAGTCGCGGTACACGTCCGGGTGGTCGCGGTCGGCCGCGGCCGCCGCAGCCGGGATCGCGTCGACGCCGACGATCTCGGTGCAGCCGAGCGACGACAGCTCCTCACCCATCCAGCCGTTGCCCGCGCCCAGATCGATCACACGCAGGTCCGTAGGTCGAACTCCCGTCGCTGCGGAGCTGGCGGTCGAGAAGGTGGCAAAGCGCCCCCGGAGCATTTCCCCGCAGCAGGGTCCGCACCAGGTGCTCGAAGACGCCTGGCCAGTCCCAGAGCCGCGAATCGCCGCGGAAACGCACCTGTCGGAGTGCGCCGCCGTCCTCGACCAGGCAATAGCCGGCCTCCTTGCCGTTCTGGGAGCCGGGGTCGGGGAGGCTCACGTCCCGAGCGGGCGTGCTCCGGAGCGAGACGGAGACCGGTCGCAGGAGCGACTCGGCGGGGGCACTCATCGCAACTCCTGTCTTGGAATCCAAGCGACGCGCTGCAGAACGATCGGTCTAGAAAAGGCCTCTCGTTGTCGCTTGGCGCCCGAGTTCGGCAGAACTCGGGCCGGGCCCTGCACTTCTGGATATAAGAGAGATGTGGATCGGAGTAAAGGGTTCCGTTTACATCGTAACGACGCGGCGCCCATCGGGTACTCTGTTCCGATGCCAGAGCTCGACTCGGGACGCGCGGTGCTGATCAGCGGTGGAACGGGTGCCCTCGGCCGCGCGGTGGTCGCGCGTTTCGTCGCCGCGGGCGATCGCGCGATCGTGCCCTGGATCGTGAAGCGCGAGCTGCGACCTCCTCGAGGCCGAGGAGGCCGAGGCGATCCGCCGGGGGCGCATCGTCCCGGTCGAGTGCGACGTCGCCGAGGAGGCGGGCGCGCGGCGCGCCGCGGAAGCGCTGCCCAACGTCGATGCGCTGGTGAACGGCGTCGGTGGATTCGGGGGCGGACAGCTGGTGCACGAGACGCGACCTCGATCTCTGGGACCGCATGTACCGGATGAATCTTCGAACGGCGGTGTCGCTCGCGCGCGCGGTGCTGCCCGGGATGCTCGCGCGCAAGCGCGGCTCGATCGTGAACATCGCCTCGCGCGCGGCGCTCGAGCTGCCCGCGGGGCTCTCTGCGTACGCGACGGCGAAGCGCGCGGTGCTGTCGCTCGCGGAGATCCTGCAGAAGGAAGTGGCCGAGCGCGGTGTGCGCGTGAACACGATCGTGCCCTCCACGATCGACACGCCGGCGAATCGAGCCGCCATGCCGACCGCCGACTTCTCGCAGTGGACGCCGCCGGCGCGCGATCGCCGAGGTCATCTACTGGCTGGCGAGCGACGCGGGAGCGACCGTGCGCGGAGCCGTCGTCCCGGTCTAGCGCGCCGAGCGTTCGCGCAGGAACGAGTTGGCCAGCGCGTCGACGTACTCGTTCCAGCGCGAGCCGTCGTGCGCGCGGATCCACTCGAGCGACACGTTCGGGTGTGCGCCGGCCAGGCGCGTACAGCTCCTGCACGAGCTCGAGGTTCGCGATCGGCCCCGTCTTGCGGCGCCAGCCGCGCTCCTCCCAGGCCTCGGCCCACTCGTTGATCGTCTTCACGCAGAGCTGGCTGTCGGAGTAGACGGTCACGCGCGCGTCCCGCGGCAGCGCCCGTACGCCTCGATCAGCGCCGTCAGCTCCATGCGGTTGTTGGTGGTCGCGGGGTCGCTGCCGTGCGCCTCGGCGCGCACCTTGTCGTCCTCGACCCAGACGAACGCCCAGCCGCCCGGGCCCGGGTTCCCCTCGCACGCGCCGTCGGTGAAGACGCCGTTCTTCGGCCCGGCCTCGTAGCGCTCGAGCACCTGGGCAGGCGTGAGCATCGGCCCGTTGCGTCTCTTGCTCATGCGGCGCGCGGTCCCCCGGGCGTTTGGTTTACACTTCCCGAGGTTCAGCGCAAACAGCGGAGCAATACCATGGCCAAGGAGTTCGAGATCACCGACGAGATGCGCGCGCAGATCGGCGCGCGAGTCGCCGCCGTGGACCCACGAGGTCACGACGACGAGCGTGCGCGCCTTCGCGCGCGGCGTCGGCTACACCGACCCCGTCTACTTCGACGTCGACGCGGCGCGGAAGGCCGGCTACCGCAGCCTGCCGGCGCCGCCCACCTACCTGGGCACGCCGGTGTTCATCCCGGGCGCTCGAGCGACACGTTCAGCGGGCCGACCGAGCGGCCAGCCGGCGATCCGAGCACGGCTCTCCGGGCCTGCTCGACGGCGGCACCGAGACCGAGTACTTCGACCAGATCTGCGCCGGCGACACGCTGACGGTGGTCGAGCAAGGTCGCGGGCCTCGACGTCCGCGAGACGCAAGTCGCTCGGCAAGATGCTGATCACGACCAGCGAGACGACGTACACCAACCAGAGACGGGAAGCTCGTCGCGCGTGCAGCGCGGCCAGGCGATCTTCTACTAGGGAGGAGCGACGATGGCGATCACTTGGGACGACGATCAAGGAAGGCGAGGCGCTGCCGCGAGCTCGACAAGGCGCCGGGCGTGACGCAGCTCGTGAAGTACGCGGCGGGCTCGGGCGACTTCAACCCGCTGCACCACGACTACAACTTCCCGCAGGCGAAGCAGATCGGCTCGATCATCGTGCACGGCCGCTTCAAGTACGCCTCGCTCGGCGAGCTGGTCTCGAACTGGCTCGGCCACGGCGGGCGCATCCAGAAGCTCTCCTGCCAGTACCGCGGCATGGACCTGCCCAACCAGCCGATCAGCTGCCGCGGCACCGTGAAGCGGAAGTGGGAAGAGGGCGGCGAGAAGCTCGCGCAGCTCGAGATCTGGACCGAGAACGCGAAGGGGAAGAAGACGACCCCGGGCGAGGCGGTCGTCGTCTTCAACTAGATCGGGCGCCGTCTGCGCAGGGTCTCGTAGACGGCGAGCGCGACGCAGGTCGACAGGTTGAGCGAGCGCAGGCCGGGGTCGGCCATCGGGAACCCGACCAGCCGTTCGCGCCATTTCTCGCGGATCTCACGCGGCAGCCCCGTGCTCTCGCGCCCGAACACGAGCACCGTGCGCGCGCTCGCCGGCGCGTCCCAGAGCGTGCGCTCGGCGTCGGCCGACAAGAACCAGGGCTCGCCCAGCTCGGGCAACGCGGCCTCGAAGCTCGCCCAGTCCGGCCACGTCCGCGGCGCGACGCGCGGCCAGTAGTCGAGGCCGGCGCGGCGCACCGGGCGCGCGGCCAGCGAGAAGCCGAGCGGCTCGATCAGGTGCAGCTGCGCTCCCGCGGCCAGGCAGGTCCGGCCCGCGTTCCCGGTGTTCCAGGGAATCTCGGGCGAGACCAGGGCGACGTGGAGGTCCTCGCGGGTGGCGAGCGGGATGCCGCGCATGCGCGCGACGATCGCACGAGCCGTTACCCTCCGGCCAGGGAGGAGCCACCGATCGAGCCCGAGTCCACGCGAAACCGCGCGCGCATCGACGCGCTCGCGCGCGAGCTCGGACTGGCGCGCTTCGGTGTCGCCCCGGTCGAGCGCTACCCGGAGCTAGCGCGCGTGCGCGAGTGGCTCGCGCGCGGCTACGCCGGCGAGATGTGGTGGATCGCCAAGCGCATCGACGACCGCGAGGATCTGACCCGCACCTTGCCCGGCGCGAAGAGCGTGCTGGTCGCGGCGTTCCCCTACGACACCGGCGAGCCCGACTCGCGCGCGCCGCGCACACCGGGGCGCGGCTGGGTGTCGCGCTACGCGTGGGGCGACGACTATCACGAGGTGCTCCTCGCGCGGCTCGGCGGGTTCGTCGCGCGGCTCGAGGCGGAGTTCCCCGGCCGGCGCTTCATGGAGTACGTCGACACCGGGCCGATCCCCGAGCGGTTCCTCGCCGAGCGCGCGGGGATCGGCTGGATCGGCAAGAACGCGTGCGTGATCGACCCCGAGCTCGGCTCCTACCTGTTTCTCGGGGTCGTGCTGTGCGACCTCGAGCTTCCGCCCGACGCGCCGGCGCTCGACCACTGCGGGAGCTGCCGCGCCTGTCTCGACGCCTGCCCGACCGACGCCTTCCCCGAAGAGCGCGTGCTCGACGCGCGGCGCTGCATCTCGTACCTCACGATCGAGAAGCGCGGCGAGATCCCGCGCGAGCTGCGCGCGGGCGATGGGCGCGCATCTCTACGGCTGCGATCTCTGCCAGGAGGTCTGTCCCTGGAACCAGCGGCGCGCGCGGCCGCTCGCCGGCGACGCGGAGTTCGCGCCGCGGCCGGAGTGGCGGGCGCCTGCGCTGGCGGAGCTGCTCGCGCTCGACGACGTCGCGCTCGAGGCCCGGCTCGCGGACTCCGCGCTAGAGCGCACCGGGCCCGCGGGGCTGCGCCGGAACGCGCTCGTGGCGGCGGGCAACTCGGCCTCTCCCGCGCTGCTCGCGGCGGTCGAGCGCTGGCTCGGCGCCGCGGATCCCGTGCTCGCCGACGCCGCGCGCTGGGCGTTCGACCGGCTCAGCGCGCCGCCGCGATCAGCCGAGCCGGAAAGTCCGACATGACGCCGTCGCAGCCCAGCGCGAAGAGCCGCTGCATCTCGGCCGGCTCGTTGATCGTCCACACGTGGACGAACACCCCGTGGTGTCGGGCGGCGGAAAGGAGCTCCGGCGTCACCAGCGGCTGGCCGAGCGCCTCGGGCGGAATCTGCAGCGCGTGACCGCGGGGGCGGTGGCTCGCCATCCGCCCCTCCGCGCCCGCGCGGACGAACTCGACCACGTCCTCCAGCGACGAGCCGAGAGCGGTGCCCGGATCGAGTGCGCGCAGCTTCGCCAGCACCGCCTCATCCTCGGCCGCCAAGAGCACCCGACCTTCGGCGCCGGCCCGCCGGACCGCGCGCACGACCTCCTCCGCGATCGGCGGCTCGTCCTGCTTCACCTCGAGGTTGATTCGCGCCTCGGGAAACGCCGCGAGGATCTCGACCAGGCGCGGGATGCGAACGCCGCGGCCGCGGAACGGGAAGGTCTTCCCGCCGTCGGGGGTGAAGCGATGGCCCGCGTCGATCCGCTCGAGCTCCGCGAAGCGCCGCTCGCGCACCGGCCCCTCGGCATCGGTCGTGCGCGCCAGGTCGGCGTCGTGGAGCACGACGAGCTCGCCGTCGGCGGTCGCGTGGCAGTCCATCTCGAGGTAGCGGATGCCCAGCGCGACCGCGCGCTCGAAGGCGGCCCGCGTGTTCTCCGGCGCCTCGCCGCTAGCGCCCCGGTGCGCGAACAGGTGCGGGCGCGGAATGTCGAAGTAGGGATGCACGAGCACACGCTAAGGGGCGGCGCGCCGAGTTGACAAGCGCGCCGGACCGGCGAGTTTCCGCGAGGCCCATGAGCGTTCTGACCCGCGATGCGATCCTGCGCGAGCTGGCGAGCGGCCGGCTGCGCCTGGAGCCGTTCTCGCTCGAGCAGGTCGGCGCCGCCTCGATCGACCTGCACCTCGGCGACGAGCTGCGCGTGCCGCTCGAGAACACGAACGGACCGATCGACGTCACGGACGACGCCACGCCCGACGCCTTCACGCGGGTGATCGCGTTCGAGAAGCCCTACGTGCTCGCGCCCGGGCACACCGTGCACGGAATCACCCGCGAGCGCCTGTTCCTGCCGCCCGACCTGTGCGCGTGGATCGAAGGGCGCAGCCGGATCGCGCGGCTCGGGCTGACGGTGCACGTGAGCTCGGGCTTCGTTCAGCCCGGCGTCTCGAACCACCAGGTGCTCGAGATGAGCAACGTGTCAGGCCGCGCGCTCGCCATCCATCCGGGCATCCGGATCTGTCAGATCGTCCTGCAGAGGACCGAGGGGAGCGCGATCTACAAGGGCAGGTTCGCGGACCAGGAGTCCCCGTGAGGGCGGTGGCGCAGCGGATTAGCCGCGCGCGCGTCCGGGTCGGCGGCGAGACGGTGTCCGAGATGGGCGCGGGCTTGCTCGCGCTGGTCGGAGTCGCGCGCGGCGACACAGCGAGTGACGCGGATGCACTCGCCGAGAAGCTGGTGCACCTGCGGGTCTTCCCCGACGCGGACGGGGTGATGAACCGCTCGCTCTCCGAAGCGGGCCTCGCGCTGGGGGTCGTCTCGCAGTTCACCCTGCTGGGCGACTGCCGGAAGGGGCGCCGCCCGAGCTGGAGCGAAGCGGCCCCGCCCGAGGAGGCCGAGCCGTTGGTCGAGTCCGTCGCCGCACGTGCTCGGGCGCTCGGTGTGTCCGTCGTCACAGGGCGGTTTCGCGCGGAGATGGAGCTCGAGCTGGTCAACGAGGGCCCGGTGACCCTCCTCCTCGACACTCGGCGTCTTTTTTAGGACCTTTCGCTTTCCATGAAACACCGGGGGGTATTTCAGATGTTGGTTCGCTCTTCGCTTCGTCTGCTCGCAGTGACACTCGTGTGCGCCTCCGTCGTCGGGGCGCCGCTCTCGGCGCGTGCCGAGGACGCACCCGAGCGGAACATCATGATGCAGTACGGGCTGGGGGTCGGATCCGTTCTCTGCAGTCTCGTCTACGGACCGGCGAAAGTGGTCTACGCGTCGCTCGGCTCGCTGACCGGCGGGCTGGCCTTCCTGCTCACCGGCGGCCGCACCGACGTTTCGCGCGAGATCATCCAGCCCGCGGTGCGCGGCGACTACATCGTCACGCCCGAGCACCTCACGTTCAACCAACCGCTAGAGTTCGTTGGACACGAGGGCGCATTGGACAAGACCGCCTCGAACGACAGCGACTGGTAGAGCCCGAGCCTCGTTCTTGCGCGTGAAGCGTGCGGCGCTGTGCTTCGCCGCGTTCGCGGCGGTGTGCTGCGGCGGCGAAGCCAAGCCGCCTCCCGCCGAGCCCGCGCCGCCGTTCGATCTGCCGCTGGTGGGCGGTGGCCGGGTCACGCTCGCGTCGCTGCACGGGCAGACGGTGCTGGTGGACTTCTGGGCCACCTGGTGTCCGCCCTGTCTGCTCGAGATTCCCGAGCTGAACGCGGTCTCGCAGGACCTCGCGGGCTCGGGCGCGCGCGTTCTCGCCATCTCGGTCGACGGGCTCACGCTCGAAGCCCTGGCCGAGTGGGTTGGCCAGAAGGGCGTGCAGTACCCGGTGGCGCTGGGGGATACGGCGCTCGCCACCGCCTACGGGGCCGACGCTTTTCCGTTTCACGTCGTGCTCGGGGGCGACGGGCAGGTGCTCGAGCGGCTCGCGTCCGGCTTCCACGATCGCGCCGAGCTGCGGGCGGTGCTGGCCCGACACGCGGGCAACTAGCTCAAGGCCACGCGGCGGCAGGTCGATTCGCTCGGGAAGGCCCCGTCTGGGTCAGGCCCGAGCGACGATGAAAACCGAAGACATCGAGCAGCGTTTCACGAAGGGACAGACCATCGTGGAGCGCGGCGCCCGCGCGCGCGTTCTCTACGTGGTGCGCAGCGGAAACGTGCTGGTGCACGTGGCCGAGGGCCAGGCTCCGTACCTGCTCGGTCCGGGCGACATGTTCGGCGAGGCGCCCGCCATCCTGGGACGCCCGTCGCCGGTGCGCGCCGAAGCGGAAGGCGACACCAGCGTCCTCGCGCTCGACGTTTCGCTGCTCAACGTGCTGGTGCGCGAGAATGCCGAGTTCTCGTTCCGGCTGATCCAGCTCCTGGCCGAGCGCGTGAGCCACGCGCGCGAAGAGGTCGTGGCCGAAGCCGCCGAGCCCGAGCCCGCTCGAGCGACTGCGCGCCAGGACGCGCGGACCCTGGCTGCGCTCGCGCGCGCGATCCTCGCCCGCCGGATTCCCGGCGAGGTCCCGACCCCCGTGCGCGGACGTCTGATGGACCTGGCCGCGGCCTCGCACCTGCCGATCCGCCAGGCGTACCTGTGTCTGCAGGAGCTGCTCGACCGCCGCCTGATCGGCCTGGTCGACGACCAGCTGACCGTGCTCGAACCCGACGAGCTCGCGTCGGTCTCTCAGAAGCCCGCGTAGCTCCGCGCTCTCGGCTTGCCTCCCCCGACCATGCGGGGTAGAAGTGCCCGATGCGTCGCTTCGCAGCGCTCCTCGCCGCGAGCGCAGTGCTGCTCGCCGCAGGCGCGCACTCTGTGCGCGCGCAGGATGCCGAGCCGACGAAGCCGCCGCCGCCCGCCGAGGCTGTGCCCCCGCCGCCGGATTTCACGCTCACCGCCGACCAGGTGAACTACGACAGCGAGCGGGATCTGTACGAGGCGACGGGCAACGTGAAGATCGTGCAGGTGGACGGGCGCGTACTCACCGCGGATTGGCTCGTGTTCAATGGCTCGACGCGCACCGGCGTCGCCTCCGGCGACGTGGTGGTGAGTGGCGCGCAGAACACCGTGCGGGCGCAGTTCGTCGCGGTCGATCTGCGCTCCGCGGTCTCGGTCGCGCTGCAGGGCTCGATGGACAACCCGGTGCCGGGATTCCTCGTGAACGGCGAGGTGATCGAGCGCACCGGCGTGGACACCTTCCAGATCGAGCGCGGCAACTTCACCACCTGCCGCTGCCCGCCCGACGCCGAGCGGCGACCGTGGGAGATCGACGCCAAGGAGGCGAGCGTCGAGGTCGGCGGCTACGCGGTCGGCAAGGACCTTTGGTTCAAGGTGCTCGACGTCCCGGTCCTGTACGTGCCATGGCTCATCTTCCCGGTGAAGACGGAGCGGCAGTCCGGGTTCCTGATCCCGTCGTTCACCCAGTCCAGCCGCAACGGCACCGAGATCGCGCTGCCGTTCTTCTGGGCGCCGCGCGAAGAGATCAACCTGACGCTGACACCGGAGTGGATCGGCCGCCGCGGAATGGCGGGGACGACCCGGCTCGAGTACGTGAACGGCGAGACGGGCGGCGGCAAGGGCGGCGCGTTCGGGCTGCCCAGCGACAGGAAGGTGCACGACAGCACCGACGACTTCTTCAGCGACAACCGATGGGCGTACTGGCTGCGCCATCAGCAGGAGCTCTTCTCGGGCGCGCAGTTCGGTGTCGACGCGGCGCAGATCAGCGACAACGACATCGTGTTCGACTTCACCGACCTGCTCGGCAACGACACCCAGCACCAGCGCATGGTCGAGTCGGCCGCCTGGGTGACCGGCGCCCGCAACGGCTACGCCGCGAGCGGGCTCGTGTCGGTGAACAACGACATCCAGAACCCGAACGACCTGGACCGCGACGGCTTCTTCCTGCAGCGCCTGCCGGACCTGCGCGCCTCGAGCCTGCCGCGCTCGTTCTTCGGCATCCCGATCCGCGCGGGCATCTCGACCCGCTACACGAACTTCGTCCAGTTCTCGGCGAACCACAGCCAGGTGTTCGGGCTCCCGCCCGTGAACGAGCAGTTCTACGACACGGGCGCCGACGGCCGCTTCACCTACGGCGAGCCCGACGCCGACGGCCGGTTCCGCGATCCGAACAATCCGCACCCGGTCGACCCGAACGACCCGAACTCTCCGAACAAGGTGATCGACCCGAACCTGGACGACGCGAACAATCCCGCCTCGGTCACGCAGACCGAGGGGGACGGCGCCTTCCAGGAGGGCGAGCTGCTCGCGGACTCCGGAAACCGTCTCGACTTCTTCCCCAAGCTCAGCCTGCCGGCGCAGTTCGGGATCTTCGAGGCGCTCGCGGAAGGCGGTCTCCGCGAGACGCTCTATTTCCCGAACTTCGCCTCGAACAAGACGCGCACGCTCTACACCGCGCGCGGCGACCTCCGCACCCGCTTCGGCCGGCGCTACGCGATCGGCACGCTGCCGCTCGAGCACATCATCGAGCCGCGCGTGCGCTACGCGGCGGTGTTCGCGCCGAACCAGACCGACAACCCGCTGTTCATCCCGGCGCCGGCGAAGGTCGAGCCGCGGCTGATCGACGGCGACATCCGGCTGGTCGTCGACGACCCGACCGACCGCGTGAAGGACGCCTCGCTCCTGCAGCTCCAGCTCGCCAACATGCTCTACGGCCCGTCGCGCAACGAGGGCGCGCCGGCGCGCCGCTACGGCGAGCTCACGGTCGGCAGCGGCTACGACTTCCACGCGCAGGCGTTCACGCGACTGTTCGCGCTGCTCGACTTCAACCCGTCGCAGGAGATCGACGTGTCGCTCGACGGCGGCTGGAATCCCGAGGAGCACCACCTGGAGGACATGCGCGCGTCGTTCGGCTGGCAGTCCGAGGAAGGCCACCAGTTCCGCGTCGGCTACCACTACAACCGCAACCCCGGTCCGATCTTCGAGGGCTTCCTCGCGCGCGGCAGCGAGTTCGACGCGGGCAACAAGAGCAGCGACAAGGTGAACCAGATCGACCTGGCGACGTACATCGTCGCCACCCGCTGGCTGGAGCTGTTCGCCGAGGGCTTCCGCTCGCTCGAAGGCGACGGCTCTAGCGGCGGCCGGATCGGCACCGTGCTCATCTCGACGTGCAAGTGCTGGGACCTGCTCACCGAGTTCGAGCAGGCCGCGCGCACGAACGACAAGAGCGTGAAGGTGCAGTTTCGGCTGACCGGGTTGGGCGATCGCTCCAACGCCAGCGACCTCGACCGGCGCAAGCGGACCCGGGAGCGCGCGTATTTCTGAGCTCCGGGTCCACCGGAGATTTGACGAGCCGCCGGCCCTGTGAGAAATTCCGGCGCCATGAAGGCGGTGTCGCCATGGTCCGCCCGGACCTCGAGAGCTTCAGACAGCTGGCTTCTCGTGCGCGCGCCGTCCCGCTCGTCCGCGAGGTCGTAGCCGACCTCGATACCGCCCTGGCGATCTTCCTGAAGGTCGACGACCGCCGCCACGCCTTCCTGTTCGAGTCGAACGAAGGCGGCGAGCACTGGGGCCGCTACAGCTTCATCGGCCTCGGCGCGCGCGCCGTATTCGAGGCGCGCGGCGGGAAGGTCGAGATCAGCCGCGGCGCCGCGCGCGAGACGCACGTGCTGGCGGCGGACCGCAGCCAGGATCCGCTCGACCTCCTGCGAAAGCTGCTCGCCGAGCTGCGCCCCGCGCCGCTGCCCGACCTGCCGCGTTTCGCGGGCGGAGCGGTCGGCTACGTGTCGTACGACTGGGTGCGCTACGTCGAGCGGCTGCCCGAGCGCAACCCCGATCCGCTCGGGGTGCCCGACTGCTGGTTCGTCTTCCCCGAGACGGTGCTCGTGCACGACCGGCTGCGCGAGCGGCTGACGATCATCCACGACGTCGAGATCGCCGAGGGCGAGTCCGCCGAAGCCGCGTACCAGCGCGGGCTGCGCCAGCTCGACCGGGTCGAGGCGCTGATCGGGCATCCGTTCCGCGCCCGCACGAGGCGCGCAGCGGCCCGGCCCAGCTCGCGCCCGTCTCGAACGTGACCCGCGAGCGCTTCGTCGAGATGGTGAAGCGCTGCAAGGAGTACATCCACGCGGGCGACATCTTCCAGGTGGTGCCGTCGCAGCGC
Organism: uncultured delta proteobacterium; assembly: GCA_963707945.1. Classification (GTDB taxonomy): domain Bacteria; phylum Myxococcota_A; class UBA9160; order SZUA-336; family SZUA-336; genus VGRW01. The sequence continues at coordinate 407,430 of CAVPRM010000002.1, read as the reverse complement.
TTCACGCTCCAGGAGACGCGCCGATCCGCTCTCGATCTATCGCGAGCTGCGGCTCTTGAACCCGTCGCCGTACCTGTTCTTCATGCGCTGCGGCGGCCACGTGGTGCTGGGCTCGTCGCCGGAGATCCACGTGCGGCTGACCGACGGCGTGATCGAGCTGCGCCCGCTCGCCGGTACCGCGCCCCGCGGCGCGACACCGGAAGAGGACCGCGAGATCGAGAAGCGCCTGCTCGCCGATCCGAAGGAGCTGGCCGAGCACGTGATGCTGGTGGACCTGGGCCGCAACGACGTTGGCCGGGTCGCGGAGATCGGCAGCGTCGTCGTCGACGAGTTCGAGGTGATCGAGCGCTACTCGCACGTGATGCACATCGTCTCGAACGTGCGCGGGAGGATCCGCCCCGACAAGGACGCCGTCGACCTGCTGCGCGCCACCTTCCCCGCGGGCACCGTCTCGGGCGCGCCGAAGGTGCGCGCGATGGAGGTGATCGAGGAGGTCGAGCCCGAGCGGCGCGGACTCTACGCGGGCTGCGTGGGTTACTTCGACTACCACGGCAACATGGACACCTGCATCGCCCTGCGCACCCTCCTCGCTAAGGACGGCAAGCTCTACGTGCAGGCGGGCGGCGGGATCGTCGCGGACTCCGAGCCCGAGAAGGAGTTCCAGGAGACGCTGCACAAGGCCGGGGCGCTCCTGCGCGCCATCACGCTCGCGGGGACCGCGCGATGAAGCTGCTCGTGATCGACAACTACGACTCGTTCACCTACAACCTCGTGCAGTATCTGGGCGAGCTCGGCGCGACTTCCGACGTCGTTCGCAACGACGCGATTCCCGTCGAAGAGGTCGGCCGGCGCGGCGCCGACGCGATCGTCGTCTCGCCCGGACCGTGCACGCCGGCCGAGGCGGGCATCAGCGTCGACACCATCCTGCGTTATACGGGCCGGCTTCCGATCCTGGGCGTCTGCCTGGGCCACCAGTCGCTCGGCGCGGCCTTCGGCGGACGGGTCGTCCACGCGAAGACGCTCATGCACGGCAAGACCTCGCAGATCCGCCACCGAAACAGCGACATCTTCCAGGGCCTGCCGAACCCGTTCGAGGCAACCCGCTACCACTCGCTCGCGGTCGCGCGCGAGGGGCTGCCCGCCGTCCTCGTCGTCACCGCCGAGACCGAGGACGGCGAGATCATGGGCATGCGCCACGCCGAGCATCCGGTCTTCGGCGTGCAGTTCCACCCCGAGTCGATCCTCACCGTGCAGGGCAAGGCGCTGCTCGCGAACTTCCTGCGCCTGGCGCGTGGAGATCGCGCGCGCGCGGCGTGATGCTGCGCGAGGCGCTCGCACGCGCGGTTGCCGGGGAGCGCTTCGAACGCGACGAGATGCGGCGCCTCGTCCACGCGCTGGTCGCGCCCGAGGCGCAGGACGTCGAGATCGCGGGGCTGCTCACCGCGCTGCGCACGCGCGGCGAGTCGCTGGACGAGCTGATCGGCGCCGCCCAGGCGCAGCGCGAGCTGGCGCTGCCGCTGCCGGAGGCGCCAGCCGGCGCGATCGACACCTGCGGCACCGGCGGCGACGGCGCGCACACCGTCAACATCTCGACCCTCGCGGGCCTCGTCGTGGCGGGCGCGGGCGTCCCGGTCGCGAAGCACGGCAACCGCGCGGCCTCGAGCCGCTGCGGCAGCGCCGAGGTGCTCGAGGCGCTGGGCGTCGCGATCGACGACCCCGCGCGCATGGCGAAGGCCGTCCGCGAGATCGGTTTCGGGTTCCTTTACGCGCGCGCGTGTCACCCCGCCATGGCTCGCGTCGCGCCCGTGCGCGCCGCGCTCGGCTTCCGGACGCTCTTCAACCGGCTCGGTCCGCTCACGAACCCGATGCGCGTGCGGCGCCAGCTCGTCGGCGTGGCCGATCCCGCGCAGCTCGAGCCGATGGCCGAGGCGCTGCTCGCGCTGGGAGCCGAACGGGTCTGGGTGGTCCACTCCGACGACGGGCTCGACGAGCTGTCGCTCTCGGCGCCGACGCGCGTCCTGATCCGCGGCGGGGGCGCGCGCGAGGAGCTGCGGGTCGCTCCGGGCGAGCTGTTCCCGCGCGCCGAGCGCGCGGCCCTGACGGGCGGGGATCCGGCGGAGAACGCGCGGCTGGCGCGATCGGTGCTGGCCAACGAGCCAGGACCCAAGCGCGACGCCGTGCTACTGAACGCGGCGGCGGCGCTCTGCGCGGCCGAACGCGTGCGCACGCTCGCCGACGGCGCGAAGCTCGCGGCGGAGAGCCTCGCGAGCGGCCGCGCACGGGCGGTGCTCGAGCAGCTGGTCGCGTTCACGAAGGCCGCGGCATGAGCGTGCTCGAGAAGATTCTCGCGGTGAAGCGCGACGAGGTCGTGGCGCTGCGCCGCGGCGTCGGCGAGGCGGAGCTGCGCGCGCGAGCGGCTCGAGCGGATGCGCCGCGCGGCTTCGCGCGGGCCTTGAAGTCAGCAACACGCCCGCGCGTGATCGCAGAGTTCAAGCGCGCCTCGCCGTCGAAGGGCGAGATCCGCCCCGGCGCGGACGCGGCCGAGATCGCGCGGGCCTACGCCGGCGCGGGCGCGGCGGCGCTCTCGGTCCTCACGGACGCGCAGTTCTTCCGCGGCGCGCTCGCCGATCTCGAGCGAGCGCGCGCGGCGTGCGCCCTGCCGGTGCTGCGCAAGGACTTCACGATCGACCCGCTCCAGCTCGTCGAGGCGCGCGCGGCTGGCGCCGACGCGGCGCTCCTGATCGTCGCCGCGCTCTCGGACGCCCAGCTCCGCGCGCTCCTTGCCTGCGCGCGCGAGCTCGCGCTCGACGCGCTGGTCGAGGTGCACGACGAGCCCGAGCTCGAGCGCGCGCTCGCGAGCGGAGCGGAGCTGATCGGCATCAACAACCGCGACCTGCGCGACTTCAAGACCGACGTGGGCGTGACGCGGGCGCTCCTGCCGCTGGCCGCGGGCCGCGTGGTGGTGTCGGAGAGCGGGCTCGACTCGCCCGAGGTGCTGCGCGCGCTCGAGGCCGCGGGTGCGTCCGCGTTCCTGATCGGCGAGGCGCTGATGCGCGAGCCCGACCCGGCCGCCGCGCTGCGCCGCATGCGAGGTGCGCCGTGACGCTGGTGAAGATCTGCGGGATCACCGACGTGGCGGACGCCGAGGCGGCGATCGCAGCGGGCGCGGACGCGCTCGGCCTCAACTTCGTGTCGGGTTCACCGCGCCGGATCGACGTCGCTGCCGCGCGCGCGATCAGCGCCGCCGCCGCAGGCCGCGCCGTCCGGGTCGGCGTGTTCCGGGACGCGCCGCGCGACGAGGTGGAGCGGATCGCCGCGGAGGTCCCGCTCGACGTGGTGCAGCTGCACGGGAAGGAGTCGCCCGAGTACGCCGCGGCGCTGCCGTTCCCGGTGCTGAAGATGCTGGCCGGCGATGCAAGCGCCGAGCGCGAGGCCGCGCGCTACCCGGGCCTTGAGCTCCTGCTCGATCACCCGAAGGGCGGGGGCAGTGGCACGCCCGTGGGACTTCGGTCTCGCGCGCGGGCTCATCGCGAGCGGCCGGCGCGTGTGGATCAGCGGCGGGCTCGACCCGACGAACGTCGCCGCCGCGATCCGCGCGGCGTCGCCATACGGTGTCGACGTGGCGTCGAGCCTCGAGTCCGCGCCGGGCCGCAAGGACCGCGCGAAGCTCGCCGCGTTCGTCGCGGCCGTGAGGGGCGCCGAGGTCGTGCGAACGCGCCCCGACGCCCACGGCCGCTTCGGCCGCTTCGGCGGGCGCTACGTGCCCGAGACGCTCGTGCCCGCGGTCGAGGAGCTCGCCGCGGCCTGGGACGTGCTGCGCGAGGACGCGAGCTTCTGGCGCGAGCTCGCGGGAGAGCGCGGCCACTACGTGGGCCGGCCGACCCCGCTCTACTTCGCGGCGCGCGCGAGCCAGGAGCTCGGCGTGCGCGTGTACTTGAAGCGCGAGGACCTCGCGCACACCGGCTCGCACAAGATCAACAACGCGATCGGCCAGGCGCTGATCGCCAAGCGCATGGGCAAGCGCCGTGTGATCGCGGAGACCGGCGCCGGCCAGCACGGCGTCGCGACCGCCACTGCGTGCGCGCGCTACGGCCTCGACTGCGAGGTCTACATGGGCGAGGAGGACACGCGGCGCCAGGCGCTGAACGTCTTCCGCATGGAGCTCCTCGGCGCCCAGGTCCACCCCGTGAAGTCGGGCAGCCGCACGCTCAAGGACGCGATGAACGAGGCGCTGCGCGACTGGGCCACGAACGTGCGCTCGACCTACTACCTGATCGGCTCGACCGCCGGGCCGCACCCGTACCCGCTGCTCGTGCGCGAGCTGCAGTCCGTGATCGGCCAGGAGGCGCGCGAGCAGGTCCAGGCCGCCGAGGGTCGGCTGCCGGATCTGCTGGTCGCGTGCGTCGGCGGCGGCAGCAACGCGCTGGGGCTGTTCGCGCCGTTCTACGGCGACACCGCGGTGCGTATGCTCGGCGCGGAAGCGGGCGGGGAGGGCGCCGGCTCCGGGCGCCAGGGCGCGTCGCTCACCGAGGGCAGCCCGGGCGTGCTGCACGGCAGCTTCTCGTACGTGCTGCAGGACGACGAGGGGCAGATCTTCGAGGCCCACTCGATCTCGGCCGGGCTCGACTACCCCGGCGTCGGCCCGGAGCACTCGTACTTCAAGGACAGCGGCCGCGCCGAGTACCTGCCCGTGACCGACGCCGACGCGCTCGACTCGTTCGTCTGGCTCGCGCGCACCGAGGGCATCATCCCCGCGTTCGAGTCCGCGCACGCGATCGCGGCACTGCGCCAGCGCGCGCGGACCCTGCCGCGCGGCGCGGTCGTCGTCGTGAACCTGTCCGGGCGCGGCGACAAGGACGCGGCGGAGGCCAAGGTGCTGCTCGGGAAGAAATCCCCGTGAGCCGGATCGATGCTGCATTCGCGCGCTGCCGCGCCGAGAAGCGCGCCGCGCTGATCGTGTTCGTCACCGCCGGCGATCCCGACCTGCAGACGACAGCCGAGCTCCTCCCCGAGCTCGCGGCGGCCGGCGCCGATCTGATCGAGCTCGGCTTTCCGCACAGCGATCCGATCGGCGAGGGCCCGACGATCCAGGCCTCGTCGCAGCGCGCGCTCCGCCGCCACACGACCCTGGCGCAGATCTTCGAGCTGGTGCGGCGCGTGCGCACGGTCAGCGAAGTGCCGCTCGTCCTGATGGGCTACCTGAACAACGTCCTCGCGCACGGCGAGGAGCAGTTCGCCAAGGACTGCGCCGCAGCAGGGGTCGACGGCTTGATCCTGCCCGACTCGCCGCAAGAAGAGACCGAGGGGCTCTCGCGCGCGTGCGACGAGCACGGTGTGCAGCGGGTGCTGCTGGTCGCGCCCACGAGCACGCCGCTGCGGGTCGTGCGGATCGCCGCGCGCAGCCGCGGCTTCGTCTACTGCGTCTCGGTCACCGGTGTGACGGGCGCGCGAACCGAGCTGCCGGCCGATCTCGCGCACTTGGTCGGACCGGATCCGCAGGGTCACTTCGACACCGGTCTGCGTCGGCTTCGGCGTCGCCACTCCCGCGCAGGCCGCGGCGGTGGCCCGGCTCGCGGACGGCGTGATCGTCGGCAGCGCACTCGTGTCGCGGATCGGCGCCGCACCGGACCGCGACGCGGCGGTCCGCAGCGCGCGCGACTTCGTCGCGGAGCTCGCGGCCGCAGTGCGGAGCGTGCGCAAGTCGTGAGGAGCATGCGGGCGGCGCTGATCGTCGTCTGCTCCGTCGTCTCTTGCGGCTGCGTCGCAGTGTTCCGGCACGAGACTCTGCCCGCGACGATCACGATCACCGAGCAGGCCACCGGCCTTCCAGTCGCCAATGCGGCGGTCTCCGTCGGCTACAGCTACGACGGCTACCAGTACATCTACGTCTACAATCGCCCCGAGAACGCGGAGGCCACCACGGACGCGAACGGCCGCGCGACCCTGCCCGTCGCGGACTTCGAGTACGGAACGTTCTTCCACGCTGCCTATGCCCTGGTGACGCTCACGCCGGAACAAGTGCGCGCCGGCGGCAGCTTCGCCATGCTGAACGGCGGAACGCTCTACCGGGACAAGCCGATCCTGGTGCTCAGCCTCGAGCGCCCGGCGCGCTAGCGCGCTTGACCCAGGCGGCGTACCACTCGCGCACCTGCTTCTCGGTCGCTTCCCATGAGCCGGAGTTGTCGATGACCACGTCGGCAAGCGCGCGCTTCTCCTCGATCGGAAGCTGCGAGGCGATCCGGGCGCGCGCATCTTCGAGGGAGAGCTTGTCGCGCGCGACGATCCGCTCGAGCTGCTGCGCCTCGGTCGCGTAGACCACCACGATCAAGTCGAAGGGCAGGATCGCGCCCGTCCCCGTGCCGGCCTTGCGGCCTTCGAGCAGAAGGGGGATGTCGGCGACGATCACGGGCACCCCGCGCGCGCGGTGCGCGGCGAGCCGCCGCTGGTGCTCGGCGGTGACGAGCGGGTGGATCAGGAGGTTCAGCCGCAGGCGCGCGTCGGCGGTCCTCGAACACGCGCTTGCCGAGCTTGGGCCGGTCGAGCTCGCCGCCCGGCGTCAGGTACTCCGGCCCGAATTCCTCGACGATCGCGCGCAGGCCTGCTCCACCGGGCGCCTGCAGCTCGCGCACGATCTTGTCGGAGCAGTCGACGGCCGCGCCGAGCCGCTCGAGCAGCTCCGAGACCTTCGACTTGCCCGTCCCGATGCCGCCGGTGAGACCGACGACGACCGACTTGGTTCGCGCCACGGGTCCCGAGTCTAAGGCATCGTTTCACAAAGGAAAACGCGATATGATCCCGCGCGTTTTGAGCGAGTCCGACGACGCCGAGAAGCGGCTGGCCGCGCTGCGCGACGAGATCGACGCGATCGATTCGCGGATCCTCGATCTCCTGAACCAGCGCACCGAGCGCACCAACGAGGTGGGGCGCGTGAAGGCGGCGGGCAATGCGACGCCGTTCGTGCCGGGCCGCGAGCTCGAGATCTTCGAGCGGCTCGAGCGCGAGGCGCACGGCCCGTTCCCGAAGCCGGCGATCCGCAAGGTGTTCCGCGAGATCATCTCGGCGTCGATCTCGCTGCAGCGCGGCGTGTCGGTCGCCTACCTCGGTCCGCCCGCGACCTACACGCACCAGGCCGCGATCCAGCAGTTCGGCCAGATGGCGGACCTGCGCCCGGCGCCGACGACCGACGCGATCTTCGCGCAGGTCGAGTCGGGGCAGGCCGAGTTCGGCGTGGTGCCGATCGAGAACTCGAGCGAGGGCGTGGTCTCGCACACGCTCGACCTGTTCGTCGACTCGCCGCTCACGATCTCGGCCGAGATCCACGTGCCGATCCACCACGATCTGCTGTCGCGCAGCGGCGACCTCCGCGCGATCCGCGCCGTGCACTCGCACCCGCAGGCGCTCGCGCAGTGCCGCGCCTGGCTCGAGCTGAACCTGCCGAACGTTCCGCAGCAGACCACGCCCTCGACCGCCCAGGCGGCGGAGCTGGCGGGCCGCAACGAGGAGATCGCCGCGATCGCGAGCCCGATCGCGGCGGAGCTGTACGGCCTGCGCGTGGTGCACTCCGGGATCGAGGACCTCGCCGACAACACCACCCGGTTCCTGGTCATCTCGGTGCGCCCGCCGCGGCGGAGCTCGCGCGACATCACCTCGATCCTGTTCTCGATCAAGCGCGACCAGGTCGGCGCGCTCTACAAGGCGCTCGAGCCGTTCCACCACCACGGCGTGAACCTGACCCGGATCGAGTCCCGGCCGACGCGCCAGCGCGCCTGGGAGTACGTCTTCTTCTGCGACTTCGAGGGCCACCTCGAGGACTCGAAGGTGGGCGAGGCGATCCGCGAGCTGCGCCCGCGCTGCGATTTCGTGAAGGTGCTGGGCAGCTACCCGGTGGCGGAGAGCCCGACGTGAAGCTGCGCGATCTCGTGAACCCCCACATCCGCGACCTCGCGCCGTACGTGCCCGGGAAGCCCGTCGAGGAGCTCGAGCGCGAGCTCGGCATCGCGAGCGCGGTGAAGCTGGCCTCGAACGAGAGCCCGATCGGACCGTCGCGCCGCGCGGTCGAGGCGATCTTCGCCGCCGCCGAGAACCTGAACCGCTACCCCGACGACACCTGCTTCGTCCTGCGCGACGCCCTGGCGACGCACATCGGTGTCGGGCGCGACCAGCTCTGCTTCGCGGGCGGCTCCGACGGCATCCTCGAGCTCCTGGCGAAGTGCTTCCTCGCGCCCGGCGACGAGGCGGTCTTCGCCTGGCCGAGCTTCGCGATGTACCCGATCCTGACCAAGGGCTCGGGGGCGACCCCGGTGCAGGTTCCCCTCGACCGCGAGCACCGCGCCGACGTCGCGGCGCTGCTCCGCGCGGTCACGCCGCGCACGCGGCTGCTCCTGCTCGCGAACCCGAACAATCCGACCGGCACCTCGATCGGCGCGGCGGACTTCGAGAAGCTCGTGCGCGAGCTTCCCCCGCACGTCGTGCTCGCGGCCGACGAGGCCTACCTCGAGTTCGTGCGCCGGCGCGACTTCCCCGACAGCGTGCGGCTCCTGCGCGAGCGCCAGACGCTCGTCGTCCTGCGCACCTTCTCGAAGGCCTACGCGCTCGCGGGGCTGCGCATCGGCTACGCGATCGCCGACCGCGAGCTGATCGGGTACCTGGAGCGCGCGCGCCACCCCTTCATCGTGAACAGCCTGGCCCAGGTCGCGGCGAGCGCCGCGCTGGCCGATCGCGCGCACACCGCCCGGATCCGCGACCTGACCCACGCCGGCATCGCCCAGCTGGAAGCGGGGCTGCGCAAGATCGGCCTGCGCTTCGCCGAGACCGACGCGAACTTCCTCCTGATCGAAGTGGGCTCGGGCGCCGACGCCCTGCAGGAGCGGCTGCTCCGCCACGGCGTGATCACCCGGCCGCTGGGCGGCTTCGGGCTCGCGACCCACCTGCGGGTCTCGGTCGGTACGCCCGAGGAGAACGAGCGGTTCCTGGCGAGCCTCGCGCACGAGCTGGCCCGTTGACGAAGCCCCGCTTCGGGCGCGTCGCGGTGGTCGGACTCGGTCTGATGGGCGGCTCGGCGGCGCTGGCGGCCCACGAGCGCCGGATCGCGGACGAGGTGAGGGGGGTAGACCCCGGCCTGGACCGCGCCGGCCCGATTCCGCTCGTCTCGCTGGCCGAGGCGGCCGCCTGGGCGGATCTGCTCGTGCTCGCGGTCCCCCTCGAGGCCATGGGCGAGGTCATGCGCGCGGCGGCTCCGCACCTGCGCGAGACGACCCTCCTGACCGATCTGGCCAGCGTGAAGGCGCCCGTGGCCGAGCTGGCGCGGCGGCACCTCCCGCACCCGGAGCTCTGCGTCGGCGCCCATCCCATGACGGGGGGCCACGAGGTCGGCTTCGCGGCCGCCAACGCGCGCCTCTTCGAGGGCGCGCCCTGCATCCTGGCCCTCTCCGGCGGAGAGGCCGGTTATGTGGTGGACCGGATTGAGGAATTCTGGCAGTGTCTCGGGGCTTTCACGGTTCGGAAGTCGCCCGAGGAGCACGACGCCATCGCGGCCGCGCTCTCGCATCTGCCTCACGTAGTCGCGTTCGCCTACGCGATGGGGCTCCCGGGGGACGAAGAGCTGGAGTTGGCGGGTCCAGGACTGCGCGATTTCATCCGCATCGCGCGCTCCAACCCCAAGCTCTGGTGCGAGATTCTGCTCATGAATCGCAAGCGCGTTGTCGAAGAGGCAGCGCGCTTTTCGAAGGACCTGGGGGCAATTTCGGAAGCGTTAGAGCGCGCGGACCGGGCCGAGCTCGAGAGGTTGCTCGAGGCGGGACGGACGGGCGTGAACAGACTCGACGAACGAACCAACCACCCAACGAAACGAACGAACCGGACGGGAGAACGACCCAACTAATGTCAGCTTCAACGCACACCCCCAACCCTGGCTCCGAGGAATCTTTCGCGGAGCTCTTCGAGAGCAGCCAGGCGCTCGTCAAAGAAGGTCAAGTCGTCTCCGGTACCGTGTTGTCCATCGATCCGGAACACGTTCTCGTCGACGTCGGCTGCAAGTCCGAAGGCATGATCGCCACCTGGGAGTTCGCCGACGACGACGGCGTCGCGCGCATCCAGGTCGGCCAGAAGGTCGAAGTTCTCGTCGAGCAATCCGAGAACGAAGACGGCGTGATCGTCCTCTCCAAGGAGAAGGCCGATCGCCTGCGCGTCTGGGACCACCTCCAGAGCGCCTACGACAACTCGGAAGTCGTCGAAGGCGTCATCAACGGGCGCGTCAAGGGCGGCCTGTCGGTGAACCTGAAGGGCGTGAAGGCGTTCCTGCCCGGCAGCCAGGTCGACCTGCGCCCGGTGCGCAACCTCGACCGCATGATCGGCGAGCCGCACAAGTTCAAGATCATCAAGTTCAACAAGCGGCGCGGCAACATCGTCCTGTCGCGCCGCGCGCTGCTCGAGACCGAGCGCCAGTCGCTGCGCCAGAAGACGCTCGAGATCCTGAAGGAAGGCCTCGTCGTCGAGGGCATCGTCAAGAACATCACCGACTACGGCGCGTTCATCGACCTGGGCGGCATCGACGGCCTGCTCCACATCACGGACATGTCGTGGGGCCGCATCTCGCACCCGAGCGAGGTGTTCCAGGTCGGCGACCAGGTCCGCGTGCGCGTGCTGAAGTTCGACCCCGAGACCGAGCGCGTCTCGCTCGGCCTGAAGCAGACGCAGCCCGACCCGTGGATCTCGATCGGCGACCGCTACCCGATCGGCCTGCGCATCCGCGGCAAGGTGGTGTCGCTCGCCGACTACGGCGCGTTCGTGGAGCTCGAGCCCGGCATCGAGGGCCTGATCCACATCAGCGAGATGAGCTGGACCAAGCGCGTGAAGCACCCGTCGAAGGTCGTCGCGATCGGCGACGAGGTCGACGTGCTCGTGCTCGAGGTCGACCCGCAGAACCGCAAGATCTCGCTGGGCATGAAGCAGACCGAGCCCAACCCGTGGAGCCTCCTCGAGGAGCGCTACCCGATGGGCACCAAGGTCAAGGGCGTGGTCCGCAACGTGACCAACTTCGGTGTCTTCGTCGGCATCGAGGACGGGATCGACGGCCTGATCCACGTCTCGGACATCTCGTGGACCCAGAAGATCCGCGACCCCAAGGAGCTGTTCAAGAAGGGCGACGAGCTCGAGGCGATGGTCCTCAAGGTCGACACCGAGAGCGAGAAGTTCTCGCTGGGCCTGAAGCAGCTCCAGGAGAACCCGTGGGACGCCGTTCCGCGCAAGTTCCCGGTCGGCACCAAGATCAAGGGCAAGGTCACGAGCATCGCCGACTTCGGCGTGTTCGTGGAGGTCGAAGAGGGCATCGAGGGCCTGGTGTACGCGTCGGAGGTCGGCCGCAACGTCGAGAACATCAGCGACGTTGTGAAGGTCGGCGACGAGGTCGAGGCGCTGGTCGTCCGCGTGGACGCGGCCGAGCAGAAGATCGCCCTCTCGATGCGCGCCATTCAGGAGCGCGAGGAGCGCGCCGCGATCAAGCGGGTCGCCGCTCAGTCGGGCACCCAGAAGGCGACCCTCGGCGACCTGTTCTCGTCGGACGCGCTCTCGAAGCTGCGCGGTGGCAACCAAGGCAGCTCGAGCGGCGAGGATTCGTAGTCAGAAACCACTAGTACGGAGAAACGCGGGTGGGGGATCTCTCCGGAATGACGAAGAGCGATCTGATCGAGCGGGTCTCGGTCAAGGTGCCGCACATCTCCAAGAAGGACACCGAGACCGTCGTCAACACGATCTTCGATTGCATGACCGAGTCGCTGCGCAAAGGCGACCGCATCGAGATCCGCGGCTTCGGCAGCTTCCAGGTGAAGGTGCGCGAAGCGCGCGAGGGCCGGAACCCGAAGACGGGCGAAGAGGTGAAGATCCCCGCCAAGCGCACGCCCTTCTTCAAGGTCGGCAAGGAGCTCAAGGAGCGGATCGAGGCCAAGCGCAAACAGGAGATCGGGGGCTCGCCCGCGCGGCCCAGCGCCGGCGCCGGCCCCCGTTCCTGAGGTCGACCTCGCGGTGGGAGCCGACACCGACGAGCGTCGGCCCCTCTGGGCGCCCTGGCGCATCGAGTACATCGAGAAGGCGCGCGGGCCCCAGGCCTGCATCTTCTGCGAGCCCGCGGCCGGCCGCTCCGACCGAGAGCGGCTGATCCTGCACCGCGGCCGGAGCGTCTTCGCGCTGCTCAACCGCTTCCCGTACTCGCCGGGGCACCTGATGGTGGCGCCCTACGCGCACACCGCCCGGCTCGACGAGCTCGACGCGGAGACGCAGGCGGAGCTGATGGCGCTGGTCGCGCGCGGCGCGCGCATCCTCGAAGCGACCTACCATTGCGACGGGCTGAACGTGGGCGCGAACCTGGGCGCCGCGGCGGGCGCAGGCTTCGCGGACCACGTGCACTTCCATCTCGTGCCGCGCTGGCGGGGAGACGTGAACTTCATGACGAGCGTCGGCGAGATCCGCGTGATCCCGACCCACATCGAGCGCACGCTCGAGGAGCTCCTGCCGGCGTTCGCGGAGGAGGCGAAGCGATGAGGACCTGGGGATCGATCGCATTCGGCGTGGTGCTGGCTGGGCTGCTCGTGTACGTCGTGATCAGCAACAACGACATAGTCGTGGTGACGCTGCCGCTCCTGAAGTGGCCGACGAAGCTGTGGGCCGCCATGGTCGCGTCGGCAGTCTTCGGCGCGGGCGCGGCGATGCTGCTCACGAGCTGGCCGCTGCTGCGGCTCAAGCTCCAGTCGCGCCGGCACGCCAAGCGGATCGCGCAGCTCGAGCAGGAGATCCACGGCCTGCGCACCTTGCCGATCGCGAGCGACGCGAGCCCGCAGAGCGCTCAGAAGGTCTAGCTTGCGCGACTGGCTGCGCCGACGGCCGAAGAAGAGCGCCGCTCCCGAGCGCACTCCGGTCGCGCTCCTGCGCAGCGCGCTGCACCGGGTGCTGGCCGGCGACCTGCCGGGAGCCGAGGCGGAGCTCGCCGAGGCAGCGCGGCTCGACTCGTCGTCGTCGGACGTGTACCTCGCCCTCGCGAACCTGTACCGGCTGCGCGGCGACATCGGCCGGGCGATCCAGATCCACCAGAACCTCCTGCTGCGGCCCGACATCGGAGACGACTTGCGGCGCGAGGCGCTGCTCGGGCTGGCGCTCGACTTCCGCGCGGGCGGGTTCCTGAAGCGCGCGAGCGCGTCCTTCCAGGACCTGCTGCAGATCGAGCCCGAGAACCTGCAGGCGCTGCGCGCCCTCGAGCGGATCAAGATCGAGAGCGGCGACTGGGAGGGCGCCATCGCCACCCGCGGCCGGATCGGCGCGCAGGACCCGGGCACCCGCAAGGTTCTCGCCCACCTGCACGTCGGGCACGGGCGCGCGCGCGCCTCTCGCGGCGCCGACGCCGAGGCGCGGCGCGCCTTCAAGCGCGCGCTCGCGCAGGATCCCGACTGCGCGGAGGCCTACCTCGCGCTCGGCGACCAGCGCATGCGCGAGGCGAGCTGGAGGAAGGCGTCGGGGCTGTTCCGCCGTGCGCTCGGTCTGCACCCGGCGATCGGGCGGCTGCTGTACCCGCGGCTTTGGGAAGTGCACACGCAGCTCGCCGAGTTGGCCGGGCTCGAAGCCGTTCTGCGCGAGCAGCTCGAGGCATCGCCGGACGACGCCGAGGCAGCTCTCTGGCTGGCGCGAGCGGTGGCGGCGCAGGGTCGCGCGGACGAGGCGCTCACCGCGCTGCGCCGCATGCTCGACCGCGACCCGACCCGGCTCGCCGCGCACGCGGAGATCGGCCGCGTCCTGCTGGCGGAGCACCGTGACGCCGAGGCGAAGAAGGCCTTCGAGGAGCTGCTCGAGCGCCTCCCGACCGAGCCGCGCCCGCTCGCCTGCCGCAGCTGCGGCACCCAGGACCGCACGCTGCACTTCCGCTGCCCGCAGTGCGGCGAGTGGGACAGCTTCAGCTAGCGCCGCCGCGCAGGAGCTCTCCGACGGTGCGGACGAGGCTCGAGCCCGTGAACGGCTTCTGCACGAACCCGACGACGCCCTGCGCCTCGAGCCGGCGCAGCGCGGCGTCGGGCGCATAGCCGCTGGTCGCGAGCACCGGCGGCGCGCCGAGCTCGCGCAGCGCGTCGAGCAGCGTCTCGCCCGACTCGTTGCCCAGGGCCAGGTCGAGCAGGATCGCCCGGAGCTCGCCTGCTCGCGCGCGCGCGTGCGCGAGCGCCTCGGCGCGGTCGCTCGCGAGCAGCACGGTGTAGCCTGCGCTCTCGAGCGCGCGGCGCGCGATCTCGCGCACGCCGCGCTCGTCGTCGACGACCAGGATCGTGCCGTGTGCCGACTCCACCGCGCTCTCCCCCGAGACGGCAGGGCTCGCGCCGCTCGATCCGAGCTCGTGCGCGACGACCGGAAGCCGGACCCGCATGCAGGTGCCGCGGCCGACGGCGCTCTCGACGCTCACCTCGCCGCCGTGGGCGCGCACGATCCCGTGTGCGACCGCCAGCCCGAGCCCGCGGCCCGCGCCCTTGGTGGTGAAGAAGGGATCGAAGATGCGCCCGAGCGCGGCGGCGTCGACGCCGCAGCCGGTGTCGCGCACCTCGAGCTCGACGCCGCGCGCCGCATCGGCTTCGGACGGCACCGCCTCGCGGAGGCGCAGGACGACCTGCCCCCCTTCGCGCGGCAGCGACTCGCAGGCGTTCGTGATCAGGTTCATCAGCACCTGGCGGAGCTGCGTCGCATCGGCGTCCACCCAGACGGGCTCCGCCGGCGCGAACCAGTCGAGCTTCGCGCGCACCGGCAGCGAGCGGCGCAGCGCATCGAGCGTGTCGTCGACGACCCCGCGCAGGTCGATTCGCTCGCGCGCGATCCGCTCGCGCCCCGCGAAGGCCAGCACCTGCCGCACCAGCGCCGCGGCGCGCTCGCCGGAGCGGAGGATCTCCTCGAGGCACTCGCGCAAGCCGGGATCCGAGCTGGGGCGTTGCAGCGCCAGCTCGGTGTTCCCGAGGATGCCGACCAGGAGGTTGTTGAAGTCGTGGGCGACCCCGCCCGCGAGCAGCCCGAGGCTCTCGAGATGCTGTGACTCGTGCAGTCGCGCTTCGAGGTCGGCGCGCTCCTGGGCGAGCTGCTTGCGCGCAGTCACGTTCGCGGCGATGCCGATGGCCCGGCCGCCGCGCTCGGCCGCGACGTGGCCGCGCATCAGGATCCAGCGCGTCGGCTCGCCCTCGCGCGGCGCGAGCCGGAACTCGAGCTCGAAGGTCTCGCCCCGCGCGACCTGCTGGTAGGCCAACTCTCGCGCGACGGAGAGGTCCTCGGGGTGGACGAGCGCGGCGGCCTCGCGCGTCGTCGTGGGGAGCTCCTGGCCCGGCGGGAGTCCGTACACGCGGGCCGCATTGGCAGACCACTCCACCTTTGCCGCGCCCGCGTCCCACTGCCAGGTGCACATGTCCGCGCCCTCGAGCGCGAGGCGAAGCCGCTGCTCGCTGTCCGCCAGCGCCTTCTCGGAGGCGCGCTTCTCCGACAGGTCGGTGAGCGTGCCGACCCAGCCCTCGAGCCTGCCGCGCGCGTCCAGCTCGGGAACGGCCTGCATGAGCACCCAGCGGATCTGGCCGTCGGGCCGGACGATCCGCTGCTCGAGCTGCAGCGGGCGCCCTTCCGCGAGCGCGCGCCGCGAGACCTCGAGGATCCGGCCGTCGTCCTCCGGGTGGAGCGGGCGAACGGCGGGGTTCGCCAGGGCTTCCGCGATCGGCACCCCGGTGAGCTCCGACCAGCGCTCGTTCAGGTACACGTGGCGCCCGCGGTTGTCGATCCGGAAGATCCCGACCGGCACGGCCTGAGCGAGCGTCTGGAAGCGGCGGTCGCTCTCGCGCAGCGCGTCGAGAACGCGCCGCTCCTCGGTCACGTCGCGCGAGACCACGACGATGCGCTTCTCGCCGTCTGCGAGATAGCGCCGGCCGCGCGAGTGCAGCCAACACCAGCTGCCATCGGTCTTGCGGGCGCGATGGGTGAACTCCGTGGTGGCGCCGGGCGATTCGTCGAGCTCGCTCTCGAGCGCGAAGATGCCGGGGAGGTCGTCCGGGTGGGTCATCTCTCCGAACGTCTCTCGCGCGCGCCGGCCCACCCAGGTGTTCTGCGGATAGCCGAGCACGCGCTCGATGCTGGGGCTGACGTAGAGGAGCCGCCACTCCGCGTCGTACTCGCTGATGATGTCGGAGGAGTTCTCGGCCAGCCGCCGGTAGAGCGCCTCGCTCTCCTGCAGGGCGCGCTCGGCTCTGCGGCGCCGGCTGTGGTCGCGGCCGTGGATCAGCACCGCGTCCTCGCCCCGCATGCGGATCGGCGCGAGCCAGACCTCGACGTCGAGGACGGTTCCGTCGCCGCGCACCAGGCGCACCTCGAAGAAGGGAGCCGGGCCGCCCGCGCGGAGCGCCTCCTGCGATCGCCGTGTGTGCGCGCGCGCGGTCGTCGGGGTGCACGAAGTCGTACACCGAGCGGCCCAGCAGCGCGTCCTGCGACGCCACTCCGAGCAGGCGTTGACTGGCGCCGTTCACGTAAGCCAGGCGCTCGTCGACGGCCACGCCGATGAAGTTCGGCATCGCCTCGAGCAAGCCTCCGAGGCCCAGCGGGTCCAGGCCGAGCCGCGAAGCCTCGCGCACGAAACGGAGCAGCCGACCGATCACAGCTCCCTCCTGCCACGGGGCCGACCGATCGTAGCACCGTCCGCGCGCAGCGATCGGCTGCATTTCGAGCCGGGTCCGCCGGTGGAAGAGTCGGCCCATGGCGGGAGTTCGGGGCATGGCGGGCGCGTGTCTGATCGGGGCCGGCGTCGCCTTCTGGCTCGCGTGGTTCCTGATGCCGTTGCCGGGTACGACGGACGCGGCCTTCATCCTCGAGCAGGTCGCGCTGACACCCGGGAGTGTGTTCGCCTCGGTGGCCGTGCAGCTGGTGTCGTCGGCGCTGCTCGTGCCCGGGGTGCTGGGCATCGTGCAGGCGACCCCGCTGCGCGAGTCGACGGGCGCATTCCTGGCCGCCTCGCTGGTGGGGATCGGCGCGACGGGCTTCGCGGCGGACGCGATCTACCACCTGCTCGCGGCCGAGATGGTGGCGCCGGGCCTGGCTCGCGAGGCGATGCTGCCGGTGATGGAGCGCTTCCAGTCGGCGGACCTGGCGTTCATCCTGCCGCAGCTGCTGGCGCTCGTGGTCGGCGTGGCCTGGCTCGCGCTGCTCGCGGCTCGCGCGGGCGCCGCCAGCCGCTGGACCCCGCGGCTTCTCGCCCTCGCGCTGTTGGTCGCGGTCGCAGGCGGCGCCGCGGCGCGCGCGTTCGGCGGCGGCCGCCGCGCGGTCGCGCTCGGCGCGCTCGCGCTGTTCTCGCTCGCGATCGCCGAGCTGGGCCGCGGCGCGGCGCGCGCTAGATCGTGATCTGCATCCCGAGCTCGACGGCGCGGCCGGGCGGGATCCCGAAGTAGCCGGTCGCCGGCTGCGCGGTGTAGTGCAGGATCGCGAAGAGCCGCTTGCGCCAGCCCGCGAGCTCGCGCTTGCCCGAGGCGAGCACGGTCACCCGGCCGAGGAAGAAGCTGGCCTCTTCGACGGAGACCGGCACGCCGGTCGCCGCGATCTGGCGCATCACGTCTCCGATCGACGGCGTCTGGGTGAAGCCGTAGCGCGCGCCGACGCGCACGAAGCCCTCGCCCAGGAACTCCACCCGCACCCGGTCTTCGCGCGGCACCACCGGCACGTGCTCGGTCGTGATCGACAGCAGCACGATCCGCTCGTGCAACACTTTCGAGTGTTTGAAGTGGTGGCCGAGCGCGAGCGGGAGGCCGTCGGGATAGCCAGACATGAACACCGCCGTCCCCGGCACCCGCAGGGGCTTCGAGCTTGCGACGTCCGCGATGAACGCGGTTAGCGGAAGCGTCACGTCGTTCAAGTGCGTATTGAGGAGCTCTGTGCCGCGCTTCCAGGTGGTCATGACCGTGAACAGCACGAGCCCCATCGCCAGTGGGAACGCGCCGCCGTGCGGCGTCTTGGGCAGGTTCGCGCCGAACAAGGTGAGGTCGATGACGAGGAACCCGGCGCAGAGCGCGCTCGCGGCGAGCCAGCCGTAGCGGCGCGCAGCGATCGGAACGAACAGGAACGTGGTCACCGCCATCGTTCCCGTCACCGCGATCCCGTACGCCGACGCCAGTCCCGACGAGCCGCGGAACTCGAGCACGAGGAAGATGCATGCGATCATCAGCGCCCAGTTCACGGCGGGCACGTAGATCTGGCCCTCGTGTCGGCTCGAGGTGTGGATGATCTGCATGCGCGGCAGGTAGCCGAGCTGGATCGCCTGTGCCGTGAGCGAGAACGAGCCCGAGATCACCGCCTGCGACGCCACGATGGTGGCGAGGGTCGCGAGGCCTACCATCGGCAGCACGCTCCACGACGGGCAGCATCGCGAAGAACGGGTTGTCGATTCCCTCCGCGCCGGCGTGGAGCAGGAAGGCGCCCTGCCCGAAGTACGAAAGCAAAAGCGACGGCAACACCACCGCGTACCAGGCCAGCGCGATCGGGCGCCGGCCGAAGTGACCCAGATCGGCGTAGAGCGCTTCGGCGCCGGTCACGCACAGGACCACCGAGCCGAGGATGAAGATCCCGGGGCCGCTGCCGTCGCGCAGCAAGAGCCACGCGTGAACCGGATTGATCGCCGCGAGCACGTCCGGCTGGCGCACGATCCACGGCACGCCGGCGAGCCCGATCGCGACGAACCAGGCCAGCGAGATCGGCCCGAACCACGCCCCGAGCACCGCGGTGCCGGTGCGCTGCAGCAGGAACAGGCCCACCAGGATCACCAGGGCGATCGGCCAGATCAGCGGCGACAGCCCCGGCTGGGCGATGTCCAGGCCCTCGATCGCCGACAGGACCGAGATCGCCGGCGTGATCATGCCGTCGCCGTAGAGCAGGGCGGTGCCGATCAGGGCGACCAGGAACGCGATCGTGCTGAAGCGCGTGCCGCTCGCCGTCTGGCGCTGCACCAGCGCCAGGAGCGAGAGCACGCCGCCCTCGCCGTTGTTGTCGGCGCGCATCACGAAGGTCAGGTACTTCGCGACCACGACCAGGGCGAGCAGCCAGAACACCAGCGAGAGCACGCCCAGGACGTGCTCCGCGTTGGGGCTCACGCCGTGAATCCCGTGGAAACACTCGCGAATCGCGTAGAGGGGCGAGGTGCCGATGTCCCCGTACACCACGCCGATCGCGGCCAGGGTCAGCCGGCGCAGGGCGAGCCGTGGAGCGGACCCGTCCGGGACCCCGTTCGACACGGCGCGTTCGATTAGCACGTTCGCCGCGCGCGCGCAGGAGACACCTTTCAGTGCAGCTCGGGCGCTGCGAGCGCGGGGTCGGCCCTCGATTCTGGTAGCGTCCGCTCTGGGCACGGGGCTTGCGACGGGGGTGGACAAAGGAGGTCGGGTGCGTCGCTTCGGGTTTGCGTTCGCGGCGCTCCTGGCGTGCGCGTGCTCGTCGGGCGAGCCCGCGCCGGACGCGGCGCTCGATCAGCGCATTCCGGCTGCGCCCGGCGGGCTGCTCCAGGTCGACATCGACCTCGGCGACGAAGCGCGCGAGGACCGGGTGTCGCTGGAGGTTCGCGCGCACGACGCGGACGAGGTCTGGGTCGTGGCCGACGTCTCGGGCCCGGGCGCGAGCGCGGTCGCGTTCCGGCTCGAGCACGACCCGCAGCAGGTGCGGCTCTACGCGCGCTCGCGCGGGATCCTGGCCTGGCTCTTCGGCGGACCCAGCGTGCAGCTCCGCGTGTTCGTGCCGCGCCATTTCGCGCTCGACCTGCGCTCGGCCTCGGGCCCGATCCGGATCGAGGAGGTCGACGGGGAGATCCGCGCCCGAACGCGCGACGCGCGGCTCGAGGTGCGCGCCGTGGACGGGCCGCTGCGCCTGCGCAGCGGCAGCGGCGCGGTCTCGGTCACCGAAGTCGCGGGCGACGTCGAGGTCCGCGCGCAGGATGCGCCGATCGAGCTCGCCTGGATCCATGGGCGGGTCGACGCGCGCACGGGCTCAGGCGACATCGAGGCGCGCCACCTCGACGGTCCGGTCGAGCTGCGCGCCGACCAGGGCGAGCTCCAGCTCCGCGACGTGCGCGGCCCCGTGCACGCGACGACGGAGTCGGGCGCGATCTACGCGAGCTTCGTCGCCGCGCCGGCGGGCGACCTCGAGACCCAGCGCGGCTCGGTCGAGGTGAGTCTCCCCGCCAAGGCGCGCGCGCGGGTCGAGGCCCAGGCCGCGCGGGGCGAGGTGCAGCTCGACGGCATCGCGCCCGACGGCCCGCGCGAGCCCGGCAAGGTCGTCGGTCTCATGAACGGCGGCGGTGAGACGCTCCGCGTCTACACCGCGCACGGCAGCCTGCGCGTGGAAGCGCGGTGAGGAGGTCGAAGTGAACGCGAAGTGGAACGCGCTGTCTCTTGCGCTCCTGCTGGGAGTCGCGAACGGCGCGCCCGCGGAGGAATACCGCAGCTCGGTCGACGTGCAGTCGGGCGGGCAGCTCGAGGTCGATCTCTCGAGTGGCGTCATCGTGATCGAGACGCACGATGCCGCGCGGGTCGAGGTGGAGGCGAGCGCGCCGGACTGGCCGGCGAGCTGGACGTTCGAGCTGACCAGTGACGGCGCGAACGCGAAGCTCGAGGGGTCGAGGTCCTCGTGGCTGCCGGGCTGGGGGCCGCGCGTCCGCGTGAGGGTGCCGTGCGAGTACTCGCTCGACCTGCGCACGAACGGCGGAGGAATCGAGATCGACGCGGTCCACGGAGCCGTGAAGGCCCGCACCAGCGGCGGCTCGATCGAGCTGGGCGGCGCGACCGGCGACGTGGAGCTGCGCACATCCGGGGGCTCGATCCGGGTTGCCGACCTGCACGGCGACGCCGAGCTGCGTACCTCGGGCGGGCTGATCTCTGCGGCGAACGTGCACGGCCGGATCGAAGCCGAGACCTCGGGTGGACCGATCCGCCTCTCCGACGTCGAGGGCCGGACCGAGGCGCGCACGTCCGGCGGTGCGATCTCGGTGCGCTTCAGCGCCGCGCCTCAGGGCGAGCTGCGCACCTCGGGCGGCTCGATCGAGATCGTGATCCCGGCCGGAACCGGCGCCGAGCTCGCGGCGCGAACGAGCGGCGGCCGGGTCGAGCTCGACCGCGCGCTCACCTTCGCGGGCGAGCGGAGCTCGAGCCGGCTGGAGGGCACGCTCGGCCCCGGCGGCGAGCGGCTCGAGGTCCAGACCTCGGGTGGCAACATCGAGATAAGGAGCCGGTGAGGCGAGCGAGGGCCGCCCCGAGCGAGGTCGCAAGCGAAGCGCGCAGCGAGCTGGAGGCGAGCGAAGTCAATCGGACCAGCCCTGGTTGACCCCCGCTACACCGCGCGGTGAGAATCGCCGGGCGCTGCTCGCGCACGGGGAGACTCGCCATGGCCGAAGCCGTTCGCCCGCCCGACATCCTGACGCTCCACGCCCGGGCGACGCCCGACAAGCTCGCGGTCGTTCACGACCGACCGGACGGCAAGGTGCTCACCTGGACGTTCGCGCAGCTCGAGGCGCAGGCGAACCGGCTCGCGAACGCGCTGCAGGCGCTCGGCCTCCGCCGCGGCGAGAAGCTGGTCTGGTGCGGACAGAACTCGCCGGGGATCGTCCGCGTCGTGCACGCGGCGCGCAAGCTCGGCGCAGTGGCCGTTCCGCTCAACTACCGGCTGTCGCCCGAGGAGGCGCAGTACGTGGTCGACAACTCCGACGCGGTGATGATCTACGCCGACGCCGAGTACGCGCCGCTGTTCGCGAAGATCCGACCCGACACCCCCAAGGTTCGCGAGATCGTGATCTTCGATGGCCCGGCGCTCGCGAACATGCGCGACGGCGACGCCGCCGTGGCGGCGGCGAGCCCGAGCGAGCCCGCCGTCGATCCGGCCGCCTCCGAAGCCGCGCAGACGATGATCTACACCTCGGGCACGACCGGGAAGCCGAAGGGCGCCGTGCGCGGCGTCGCGGGCAGCGCGGCCCAGAGCGGTGCGTTGCTCGGCATGATCGGCTACTCGCCGAACGACGTGTACCTGACCACCGGCCCGCTGTATCACTCGGGACCGGGCGGCTTCATGGCCGTCGCGCACGGCCTGGGCAACACGGTCGTGCTGCAGAAGAAGTTCGACGCGGAGGACTGGCTGCGTCTGGTCGAGAAGTACCGTGTCTCGACGACCTTCTCGGCGCCGACCCCGGTGCGGCTGGTGTGCAACCTGCCCGCCGCGGTGAAGGCGAAGTACGACAAGACCAGCATGCGCCGGTTCATCGCGAACGCCGCGCCCTGGTCGTTCGCGCTGAAGCAGATGTACCTGGCCGACTTCCCGCAGGACTCGCTGTTCGAGATCTACGGCTCGACCGAGCTCGGGGTCAACACCGTTCTGCGTCCCGAGGACCAGCTGCGCAAGCCCGGCTCGTGCGGCAAGCCCGCGCCGATGGTCGAGATCAAGCTCTTCGACGACGACGGCAAGGAAGTCAGCCAGCCGCGCGTGCCGGGTGAGCTGGCCGTGCGCAGCCCGGGCGTCTTCGACACGTACCACAAGGCGCGCGAGAAGTTCGAGGAGGACACCCGCGGCGACTTCCACACCGTCGGCGACGTCGCCTACTTCGACGAGGAGGGGTACTACTACATCTGCGACCGCAAGAAGGACATGATCATCTCGGGCGGCGTGAACATCTACCCCGCCGAGATCGAAGCGGTCCTCGACGCGCACCCCAAGGTCCTCGACGTCGCCGTGATCGGCATCCCGAACGAGGAATGGGGCGAGAGCGTGCACGCGATCATCGTGAAGCTGCCCGACGTGACCCTCATCGAGGTCGACATCCTCGAGTACGGCCGAGAGCACCTGGCCGGCTACAAGATCCCGCGCTCGGTGTCGTTCGCCGACGAGATCCCGCGCAACGCGTCGGGCAAGATCCTGAAGAAGGTCCTGCGCGAGCCGTTCTGGGCGGGGCGCGCGAGCAAGGTCTAAGGGCCGGCGTGGCGGTCGCGAGCGAGAAGCCGGCGTCCTTCGAGTCGCTCGAGCCGTCCGCCAGCATCGACAACGCGTTCCTCACTCTGCAGCAGACGCAGGCGCACTTCAGCTCCATGGCGGACGCGAAGGCGAACCTGATGATCACGATCAGCTCGGTCGTGATCTCGGTCTCGCTCACCCAGCTGCGCAAGGAGGCGTTCTTCCTGCCGCTCGTGGTGCTCGACGCCTTCACGGCGGCCGCGCTGATCTCGGCGCTCCTGTGCGTGCTGCCGTGGCGCTCCACGCCCCGGCTTCGCGACGGGCGGGTGGACGTCGCGTCGCCGTCCTTCAACCCGCTCTTCTTCCTGCACTTCCAGCATCTGTCGCTGTCCGAGTTCGAGGACGAGCTCGTGAAGCGCCTCTGCGACACCGGTGCGCTCTACCGCAGCCTCGCGCGCGACATCTACGGCCAGGGCGTGGTGCTCGCCCGCTCGAAGTATCGCTTCCTGCGCTTCAGCTACCTGGCCTTCGTCGCCGGCTTGCTGGCGAGCGCAACCGTCCTGATCGTGCGATCGCTCTAGTGCCCCTTGTTCAGCCGCCCGATGTCGATCAGCGTTCGAATCTTCCCGCGTGACGTCTCCGGCCGGCCGCTCGCGTTCCAGAACTCGATCCGATTCCCGGTCCCCGTCTGCACGTTCACGATGATGTCGCCCACGGTGCGCAGGTCGTTCACCTGCTCGACGCCCTCCCACGGCGAGATCCACGCGCCGCCGTCGGCCTCGGGATCGCCGGTCTTCCAGTCCTCGCTGTAGCGGTGGTTGTGCCAGATGACCTTCCACAGCTCCTTCTTGCGGTCGTAGGCGGCGCTGTAGAGCGGCTCGTAGGTCTCCTGGTCGATCCAGATGTCCTTGTGGTCGTACGGATGGTCTTCGTTCTTCGGATCGAAACGGATGATCCAGGCGTTGCGCACCTCCCAGCGGTCGGTCGCGAACGAGAAGCCGTAGGGGCCGAAGTTGTAGGTCTC
The DNA here is from genome assembly GCA_963707945.1 of uncultured delta proteobacterium. Taxonomy (GTDB): domain Bacteria; phylum Myxococcota_A; class UBA9160; order SZUA-336; family SZUA-336; genus VGRW01. The sequence goes on along the minus strand of CAVPRM010000002.1, from coordinate 383,453 downwards.
GTTGTAGGGGTAGGCGAGGTGCTTCGTGTTCATCGGCGCGATCACGCGCTGCTCGCCGACGCAGGTCCAGTCGTACTGCGGCGGCACGCCGTTGAAGCTGCGCAAGTCGTCGACGGTGAAGTCGGTGCCCGCGACCGCGTCGGTGCGCTGCGCGCTCGAGATGCGCCGCGTGCGGCGCAGGCTCGGGATCCAGACCCAGGTGTCCTGGTTCTTGGCGTGCGCGAGCGGGCCGTCCTCCTCCTTGTAGACGTAGGAGAGGGTGATGATCCCGCGCGCGTCCTCGGGCGACTCGACGGTGATGCCGCCCGCGGAGAGGCGCTTCTCCGCTTCGAACACGTCGCCGCCGGTCGGCACGAACTCCTTCTCGGCGCGGCGCGCGAGCATGATGCCCTTCGCGTTGCCCTTGTAGTAGAGCGGCAGCTGCTCGCCGCGGTCCCAGTAGCTGTAGAACCAATTGGCTTCGCCGCCGCTGCCGTTCCAGGACTTCTTGAAGTTCCAGATGATCTTCGTGGCGGCCAGCGGGTCGCCCTTGCAGTCGATCTTCTTGGGATCGAAGGGCTGGCCGCCCGTGTAGTTCTCGAGCGCGCCGTCGGCGCCGATCGTCGCCTTCCAGCCGTTCCGGGCCGTCGCCTCCACGTAGGTGGGCGACACCGGATAGGCTCGCTGGATCGGGCCGACCTCGAGCTGCATGCCCTCGTAGAAGAAGAACTCGCGGTTCTCCCAGAACGGCGGCGGCAGATAGCTCTTGAGCTTGTCGACCGACTCGTAGCCGATCACGTCGCCTTCCTTGAACGGAAGCTGGGGCAGCGCATCGGTCGTCGTCGGAGCGTCACCGGCGCGCGCGGCGAGCGCGACGGCCAAGAGGCCCAGCGGCAGCAGGCGACACCGGCTCATGTCGACCCCATGCGCGCGAAGGCGGCGATCACGTCGGGCGGCGCCTGCACGAGCTCGATCAGCACGCCTTCGCCCGACGCCGGCGACTCGGCGCTCCCCTTGGGGTGGATGAAGCAGACGTCATGGCCGGCGGCGCCCTTGCGGATCCCGCCCGGGGTGAAGCGCATGCCGCGCGACTCGAGCCAGGCGACCGCGGCGCGCAGATCGTCGACCCAGAGGCCCACGTGGTTCAGCGCGGGATCGTTGACCTTCGGCTTGCGCTCCGGGTCCACCGGCTGCATGAGATCGACTTCGACCGCAAACGGTCCGCGGCCCGCGCGCGCGATGTCCTCGTCCACGTTCTCGCTCTCGCTCTTGTAGGTGCCCGCGAGCTCGAGGCCGAGCAGGTCGATCCACAGCTTGCGCAGCGCGCCCTTGTCGGTCCCTCCGACGGCGATCTGCTGCAGCCCCAGTACGCGAAACGGCCGAGCTCCGGGCAAGACGTGTTCTCCCCGTTAGAGTCGGGCCATGCTACCTGCTGGTGGCGCAGAAATGTGAGCCCCGGAGCTCGCCGGCAGCGTCGCGCAGCAGCTGCTCGGTGTCGTCCCAGCCCAGGCACGCGTCAGTGACGGACACGCCGTAGGCGAGCTCGCCGCCCGCGTCGAGGTCCTGCCGGCCCGGGAAGAGATGGCTCTCGAGCATCGCGCCGAGGATCGGCGCGCGCTGCGGATCGAACTGCGCCAGCACCGCGCGGAACACGGCGGGCTGGACGCGCGGATCCTTGCCCGAGTTGTCGTGCGAGCAGTCGACCAGGATCGGGCGCGCGAGGCCGAGCGGGGCGAGGCGCGCCGCGCCGCGCGCGATCTCGCGGGCCCCGTAGTTCGGGCCGCGCGCGCCGCCTCGCAGGATGAGGTGGGCGTCGGGGTTCCCCGGCGTGGCGATCCGCGCGAAGCCGCCGTTCGCCGCGACACCCAGGTGCCGGTGCGGACCGTGCGCGGCGAAGACCGCGTCCGCCGCGGGGCCGAGCTCGCCCGAGGTCGGGTTCTTGATCCCGACCGGCAGCGCGAGACCGCTCGCCATCTCGCGGTGGATCTGGCTCTCCGAGGTGCGCGCCCCGATCGCGGCCCACGCGAGCAGATCGCCGACGTAGTGGCGCACGATCGGGTCCAGGAGCTCGGTCGCGCACGGCACGCCCAGCTCGTTGACCGCGCAGAGCAGCTCGCGCGCGCGCGCGAGCCCGAGCGCCAGATCGCAGCTTCCGTCGAGCCGCGGATCGTTGATCAAGCCCTTCCAGCCGAGCGTGGTGCGCGGCTTCTCGAAGTAGACGCGCATCACGAGCACCAGCGCGTCCCCGAGCTCCGCGGCGAGCTTCGCCAGGCGTTCGGCGTACTCGAGCGCCGCGCGGGGATCGTGCACCGAGCACGGGCCGACGATCGCGACGAAGCGGCGGTCGCGGCCGTGCAGGGCGTCGCGCAGCGCGGCGCGGCCGCGCTCGACGGTCTGCGCCGCGCGCGCGCTGCGGGGCAGGCGCGCCGCCAGCTCGGCGGGCGAGGGGATCGGGCTGTCCATGGCTTCCTCCGTGAAAAAAGAAAAAGCCCCGAGAGGTTTTGGCCTCTCGGGGCTGGGTTCGTTCGGCTCTGCCTGCGCGCTACGCGGTCGTGCCTCCACCCTCGGCCCCGAGATCGGGCCAGCTAAAGTAGAAGCCGAAATACAGCGCGCGCGAAGAACTCACGACTGGGGTTCTACCGCAGTCGGGCGGCTTGCGTCAATGTCGCTCGACACGCCGCGGCTCGCCGAGCGCGGCCTTCCGCTCGCTGGCTCGCGGCGGAAGCGACGCCTTGCGCGGACGCTCGTCCAGGCCGCCGCTCGGAAGAAACGCTCGCTCCAGGCCGCGCCCACCGAGCCGCTCCATCGTAGACTCTGGCCGTGGAATCGCCGCGCGCCGAGACGAAGATGATGCGCCAGTACCGCGAGCTGAAGCGGCGGGCGGGCGACGCGCTCCTGTTCTTCCGGATGGGCGACTTCTACGAGCTGTTCGACGCGGACGCGGAGCGGGCGGCGCCGCTGCTCGACCTCGTCTTGACCTCGCGCGACCGGGACACCCCGCAGCCCGTGCCGATGTGCGGCGTGCCGTTCCATGCGCTCGAGGGCTACGTGAGGCGCTGCCTCGCCGCGGGGCTGTCGGTGGCGATCGCCGAGCAGACCGAGGATCCGCGCACGGCGAAGGGTCTGGTGCGGCGCGAGATCACCGAGGTGGTCACGCCGGGGCTGGTCGCGAACGCGGACCGGCTCGAGGGCGCCGGCGCCAACTACGTCGCGGCGGTGCTGAGCGACCAGGGGCGACACGGAATTGCGTACCTCGACCTCTCGACCGGCGAGTTCGCCGCCACCGAGACGGACCGGCGCGAGCTGTTCGAGGCCGAGCTCGACCGGATCGGCGCACGCGAGATCGTGGCGCGCGACGCCGAGAAGGACCTGCCGGCGGGCGTGCAGATCCGCCGGGTCGGCGACCGCGACTTCGAGCCGCGCGCCGTGGCCGAGCGGGTCGGCGCGCTGCCGCACGGCCTCGGCGCCGACGAGCGCTCCGTCGACGCCCGCGCGGCGGCCGCGCTGGTCGCGACCGTCGCCGAGCTCCAGCCCGCCGCGCTCGCCCAGCTCGGCGCCCTGCGCCGCTACCGCGCGAGCGACCTCCTCCTGCTCGACCGCGCGACCCGCCGCCATCTGGAGCTCTTCCAGAACCTGCGCGACGGCGGCAGCGACGGGACTCTGTTCGCGGCGCTGGACCTGACCCGCACGCCGCTGGGGCGGCGCCGGCTCGCCGCCTGGCTCGGCGAGCCGCTGATCGCACCCGGGGCGATCCGCGCGCGCCACGACCGAGTCGAAGCCTGGCTCGAGCCCGACAGCCGACGCGAGGCGCTCCGCGAAGCCCTGCGCGGCGTCGGCGATCTCGAGCGCGCGGCGACCCGCGCGCTGCTTCCCACCGGCGGGCCGCGCGAGCTCGCGCAGCTCCGCGCGTGGCTGCACGGCGTCGCGCGCACCGCGAAGGTGACACCGCTCGGCGACGCGCTCGAGAGCCTCGCGCGCCGAGCTCGAGCGCGTGCTCGTCGACGACCCGCCGGGCGCGCCGCGCGGCGAGCCGCACACCGGCTACATCCGCGACGGCGTCGACGCCGAGCTCGACCAGATCCGCCGGGACTCGGCCGAGGGCGAGGCCTACTTCGCGAACCTGGAGGCGCGCGAGCGCGCGCGCACGGGCATCCCGGCGCTCAAGGTCCGCTACAACCGCGTGTTCGGCTGGTCGATCGAGGTCAGCAAGGCGCGGCTCGCGCTCGTGCCCGACGACTACCGGCGCAAGCAGACCACCGCGGGCGGCGAGCGCTTCACGACCGACGAGCTCGAGCGCTGGGAGAGCGTCGACCCTGCGCGGGCGCGAGCGCGCGGCGGCCGCCGAAGCGCGCGTGCTCGAGGAGCTCCGCGCGCGCCTGCGCGCCGAGGCCGGCCGGATCCGCGCGACCGCGGCCGAGATCGCGGAGCTCGACACGGCCGCAGTCGCTCGCCCAGGTCGCGCGCGAGCGCGAGCTGGGTGCGGCCCGAGGTCGACGCCTCTCTCGCGCTCGAGATCGAGGCCGGCCGGCACCCCGTGGTCGAGCACACCGTGCGCGACGGCTTCGTCCCGAACGACCTGGCGCTCGACGGCGACCGAGGTCCGCTTCCTGATCCTCACCGGCCCGAACATGGCCGGGAAGTCGACCCTGCTGCGGCAGGTCGCGCTGATCACCCTGCTGGCCCAGGCCGGCTCGTTCGTGCCCGCCAAGCGGGCCCGGATCGGGGTCGCCGACCGGATCTTCACCCGGGTCGGGGCGTCCGACTCTCTCACAACCGGTCGAGTCCACATTCATGGTAGAGATGAGCGAAACCGCCGCGATCCTCCGGGAGGGCACGCGAGCGGAGCTTGGTGCTGCTGGACGAGATCGGCCGTGGGACTTCGACTTTCGATGGACTTTCGATCGCCTGGGCGGTGGCGGAATACCTCCACGACACGGCGGGGTTGCGCGCGCGTGTCTTGTTCGCGACCCACTATCACGAGCTGGCGGACCTGGCCCGGACGAAGTCGGCGGTTCGGAACTTCCACTTCACGTGCGCCGAGCGGGACGGCGAAATCCTGTTCCTTCGGCGCATGGAGCCCGGGGCCGCCAGTCGCAGCTACGGAATCGAGGTGGCTCGTGCGGCCGGACTCCCCCCCAAGGTCATCCGCCGCGCGCGCGAAGTGCTCCGGAATCTCGAAGGGGGGGAATTCGATGAACGCGGTGTGCCGCGCCTGGCACGCGCGCCCGGCGCCGGTGGCGAGCCGGCGCAGCTCGGGCTGTTCGAGCCCGCACCCGACCCGCTGCGCGAAGCGCTGCGCGGACTGGAGCCGGACGGCATGACCCCCCTCGAGGCGCTGGTCGAGCTCGACCGCCTGAAACGCCTGCTCGGCGGCGCGCGATGAGGTCGCTCGGCGGACTGGGTGTGGTCGTGTTCGCGCTGCTCTCGCTGGGCGCCGGCGTGCGGCCGGCGGGGCTCGGCGACGTGAAGCAGATCTCGCTCGTCGACGAGCCGGGCCAGACCAAGGTGGTGATCGAGCTGTCGGCGAAGTCGGCGTTCGAGAGCCATGCGCTCGGCAACCCGACCCGGCTCTACATCGACGTCGACGGGGTCTGGATCGAGGGCAAGGTCGCGGCGCCCCAGTCCGGGACCGTGGGGTCGCCCTTGCGGGTGGTGCGCGGCGGCCAGAACACGCTGACCCGCTCGCGCATCGTGCTCGAGCTCAGCAAGGGCGCGCAGGCGCCGAGGGTCTACACGCTCGACGCGCCCTTCCGGATCGTGGCCGAGCTGCCCAAGGCGGAGCGCGCGAGCGCGCCCGCTCCGAAGCTCGCCAAGCTCCCCAACCCGGACGTCGCCTCCGCGCCGCCGTCGGGCCTGGGCGTCGCGCCGCCCGGAGCCGAGCCGCGCGACTGGGACAAGCGCGCGGTGCGGCGGATTGCGATCGACGCCGGACACGGCGGCAAGGACCCGGGCGCGCTCGGCGCGGACCGGCTGCGCGAGGCGAGCGTGGTGCTCGCGATCGCGCGCGAGCTGCGCAGCGAGCTGGTCGGGCGCGGCTTCGAGGTCGTGATGACCCGCGACCAGGACGTGTTCCTGCCGCTCGGCGAGCGCACCGACGTGGCGAACCAGCGCGACGTCGACCTGTTCCTGTCCGTGCACGCGAACGCCGCCAAGAGCCGCAAGCTCGCCGGCGTCGAGACCTACCTGCTCGACACCCGCTACGACCGGCAGACCGCGCGGGTCGCGGCGCGCGAGAACGGCACCAGCGTCCGGCAGCTCTCCGACCTGCACCTGCTGCTCGCCTCGCTCAAGCTCGGGAACAACGAACGCTACGCGGCGCAGTACGCGAACCTCGTGCAGAGCTCTCTGATCCGCCGGCTGCGCAAGGACTACGCGAACACCACCGACCTCGGCGTGAAGCGCGGTCCGTTCCTGGTGCTGTTCGAGGCTGACATGCCGGCGATCCTGGTCGAGGTCGGCTTCGTGTCCAACCCCGCCGAGGGTGCGCGGCTGGGCTCGCGCGCGTTCGCGCGCGCGGCCGCGGAGGGGATCGCCGACGGCGTCTCGGCGTATCGCGAGCAGCAGGAGCGCCGGATCGTCGCGAGGCGCTAGTGCAGCCCGTTTGCGACGACTTCTTCGCTTCGGCAGGGCGAGGCGCGCCAGGCCCGTCCTCGCAGTACCTGAACCCGTCCGTGCGCGGCTATCTCGACGCCGTGCGCGCGCATCTGCTCGAGCTCCACGACACCGGCGCGCCCGCGCGCAAGGTGAACGAAGAGCACGCGGAGCTGATGGACCGGCTCGTGCGCAAGCTGTTCCGTCTCGCCGAGGACCGCTACTTCGAGAACTTCCCGCGCCTGAACTTCCGCTTCGCGGTGGTCGCCGTCGGCGGCTACGGGCGGCGCGAGCTCTCACTCGGCTCCGACGTCGACCTGCTGTTCCTGTACCGCGGCAAGGAGAACCCGTACGTCGAGACGATCACCGAGACCATCACGACCCGGCTCTGGGACGGCCGCGTGGTCGTGGGCGCCGCGACCCGCAGCGTGACCGAGTGCCTGCGCGTCGGGCGCGAGGATCTGTCGACCCTGACGTCGTACCTCGACGGCCGCTTCCTGGTCGGCGACCCGGCCCTGTTCGCCGAGCTCGACCGCGAGGTGCGCGCGTACCTGAAGGAGCACGCGGAGGAGTTCATTGCCGCGAAGCTCGCCGAGCAGGCCAGGCGCCACGAGGGCTTCGGCGAGTCGCTCTACCTGCTGCAGCCGAACCTGAAGGAGAGCGTCGGGGGTCTGCGCGACTTCCACACCGCGCTCTGGGTCGCCCGCGCCGCGCTCTGGGAAGTGCGCCGCGCCGAGCACCTGCGCGTGCAGGGCTTCATCGACGCCGACGAGGAGCGCGAGCTGCTCTCGGCCCTCGACTTCCTCTGGCGCGTGCGCAACCAGCTCCACCGCAAGGGCCGCAAGGACGACCGGCTCCACTACGAGGCGCAGGAGCAGCTCGCCGAGTATCTGGGCTTCGCGTCCGAGGATCCGCTGCGCCGGGTCGAGATGCTGATGCGCACGTACTACCTGCACGCGCGCGCGATCCAGCGCGTGTCGAAGCGCGTGATCGACCACGCACGCCAGCTGTCGACCCAGCAGCGCGGGCCGCAGCGCACCCACCCGGTCGCCGAGGGCTTCGCGATCAGCGGCGGGCGGCTCGAGATCCCGGCGGCGTCGCTGATCGAGGAGCGGCCGAAGCGGCTGCTCGCCGCCTTCGCCGTCGCGCAGCACCACGACGTCGAGCTCTCGTCGCGCGCGCAGCGGCTGATCCGCCAGAACCTGCACCGGATCGACGACGCGTTCCGCGCCGACCCCGAGGCGAGCGCGTTCTTCCGTCAGATCCTGGCCTCGCCGACCCGCGTCTACCGCACCTTGCAGAGCATGGACGAGATCGGGCTCCTGGGCGCCTACCTGCCGGAGTTCGCGCACCTGGTCGGCATGTGGCAGCAGGACATGTACCACACGTACACCGTCGACATTCACTCGCTGTTCCTGGTCGAGCAGCTGCGGCGGATCCAGCGCGGGCGCTACCGCGCCGAGCTGCCGCTCGCGACCGAGCTGATGCGCGAGGTACGCAATCCGCTGTGGCTCTACCTGGGCTGCATCCTGCACGACATCGGCAAGGGACGCGGCGGCGGTCACTCGGGCAAGGGCGCGACGATGATCCCGGCGCTGGCGGCGCGGCTCGGGGTTCCGCCCGACGAGGCGGCGCTGGTCGAGTTCCTGGTGCTCCACCACCTGACCATGAGCGCGATGGCCGAGCAGCGCGACGTGCACGACCCGCGGCTCATCCTGCGGCTGGCCAAGCTGTGCGGCTCGCGTCTCTACCTGCGCATGCTGTACCTGATCACCGTCGCCGACATCCGCAGCGTCTCGCCGGTGGCGTGGACCTCGTGGAAGGCGGGCCTGCTCGAGCAGCTCTACCGCAACACCGCGGAGTGGCTCGAGACGGGCGAGGAAGCGGAAGAGGCGGCGGCGCAGTTCCTGCTCGAGCGCGCGATGAACCAGGCGGCTGCGACCGCCGCGCGCGCGGTCGAGATCCTGGCGCAGGGCGGGATCGAGAAGAGCGAGGCCGAGGCCCTGCTCGACCAGATGCCGCGGCGCTACCTGCTCGAGAACGAGCCCGACGAGGTCGCGGTGCACGTGCGCGCGGCGCTCGCGTTCCTCTCCGGTGACGAGCTGGCTCGGGTCGAGCCGTTCCGCGACGCCTCGCCGGAGGCGCGCTCGTGGGGCCTGGTCGCGGTGGCGCGCGATCGGCCGGGCCTCTTCGCGACGCTGGCCGGCGTGCTCTCCGGCTGCGGGCACAACATCCTCGCGGCCTCGGCCTACACCACCCGCGACGGGCTGGCGCTCGATCTCTTCCACGTCGACCCGATCGCCGGCGGGCCCGACGAGCAGGAGCTCGAGCGCGCGCGGATCGAGAGGCGGCTCGCGGCGGTGCTGGGAGGCGAGACCGCCGTACCCGCGCCGCCGCGCCAGCGCGAGCTCCCGCGCGTGCTGCGCGCCACGCCGCCCACCGCGCGGGTCGACAACGAGGACTCGGACTTCTACTCGATCATCGACGTCGAGGCGATGGACCGGCCGGGCCTGCTGCACGACATCGCGCGCGCGCTGTCCGAGGCGCAGCTCCAGATCGTCGCGGTGCGCGCCTCGACGCGCGCGAGCCGCGCGACCGACGCGTTCTGCGTGACCACGCTCGACGACCACAAGCTGGTCGACCCCGAGGAGCAGCGCCGGGTCGAAGCCGCGATCCTGGGCGCGATCGGGCAGGGCGGCGAGTGAACCTCGGCGTCGCGGTCGACGCCTTCCTCACCCACCTGTCGGTGGAGCGCGGGCTCTCGGCCGCGACCGTCGAGGCGTACGGCCGCGACCTGGCGGCGCTCGCGGCGCGGGTCGGCGACGTCGAGGTCGGCGCGCTCGACGCGGCGGCGCTGCGCGGGCACGTGGATGCGCTCGAGCGGCGCGGCCTGGCCGCCGCGACCCGCGCGCGCGCGCTGTCGGCGGTGGCGCGGCTGCTCGCCTGGCTGCGCGCGGAGGGCGAGCTCGCGAGCGACCCGCTCGCCGACCTCGCGCGCCCCAAGCGCGGCCGCAAGGTGCCCAAGGTGCTGTCCGCGCAGGAAGCCCTCGCGCTGGTGCGCGCTCCGGACGAGACGGATCTCGGCCTGCGCGACCGCGCGCTGCTCGAGGTGATGTACGCCGCCGGCCTGCGCGTCTCGGAGCTGACTTCGCTGCGGCTGGCCGACCTGCAGCTCGCCTCGCGCAGCTTCACCGTGCAGGGCAAGGGCCGCCGCGAGCGGCTGGCGCTGCTCGGCGAGCCGGCCGTGCACGCCATCGAGCGCTACCTGGCCGAGGTGCGGCCGCGCTGGGTGAGGCACGGCGACGTGCCCGAGCTGTTCGTGAGCGGGCGCGGGAAGCGGCTCACCCGCCAGGCCGTCTGGTACCGGATCCGCAGCTACGGCCGGGCGCTGGGGATCGCGCACAAGCTGACCCCGCACGTGCTGCGCCACTCGTTCGCGACCCACCTGCTCGAGGGCGGCGCCGACCTCCGCGATCGTGCAGGAGATGCTGGGCCACGCCGACATCGGCACCACCGAGATCTACACACACGTGAGTCGTTCCCGGCTGCACGAGCTGGTGGAGCGCCGGCACCCGCGCGGCGACGCGCGCGGGGCTGGCCGCTCGCGAGGTGCTGGGATAGTCTCGCGCCCGTCGTAGGGGGTGCGACATCGGGGCCGTCGAAGTTCCTGCCGAGACGAACGTGGAAGAGAGCGCGAGCCGCGAGGCGACGGCCGTCGGCCGCTTCTCCTGCGCGGTCAAGCTGCCGGCGTTCGAAGGTCCGCTCGACCTGCTCCTGCACCTGATCCGCGCGAACGAAGTCGACATCGCCGACATTCCGATCGCGCTGATCAGCGAGCAGTACCTGTCCTACCTCGAGCTGATGCGCATGCTCGATCTCGACGTCGCCGCCGACTACCTGCTGATGGCCGCGACCCTGGCGCACATCAAGTCGCGCCTGCTGCTGCCGCCCGACCCGGACCTCCTGGCCGACGAGCTCGGGGAGGATCCGCAGAGCCGAGCTCGCGCGTCGGCTGGCCGAGTACGCGCGCTACAAGGAGGCCGCGGTCGAGCTCGCGCGCCGCCCGATCCTCGGGCGCGACGTGTTCGCGGGCGCCTCCGACCGCTCCGAGCTGCCCGAGCGCGAGGGCGTGCTCGTGGTGAGCCTCTTCGCCCTGCTCGAGTCGATGCAGCGCGTGCTCGCGCGCATTCCCGCCGAGCAGAAGCACCACACGGTCTCACGGGTCCGGCTCACGCTCCAGGAGTGCATGGTCGAGCTGATGGACGCGCTGCGCGCGGCCGATCCCGCGACGGTGCGCTTCGAGGACCTGCTCCTCGGCGACACGCCGACCCGCGAGCGCGTGGTGCTCGCGTTCCTGTCGATTCTCGAGCTGGCCAAGATCCAGGCGCTCCTGATCTTCCAGAACGTCGCCGAGAGCGGGCTGCCCGAGGGACCGATCCGCGTGCGGCTCGCGGTCGGCGCGGCGCTCGACACGGCGGCGATCGCGGAAGCGGGCGCGCGCGCGGACGCCGAGATGGAGCCGAAACTCGCAGAAGGGGAAGCAGACGGTGGGGAACTCTGAGCTCGACCTGGCGGCGCTCGAGGCGCTGATCTTCGCCTCCGACGGCCCGATCGGCACGGCGGCCCTGCGCCGCGCGTTCCCGCGCGCGACGCCGGCGCAGCTCGGCGAGGCGGTCGCGGCGATCAACCGGGCGCTCGGCGAGAGCGGCCGGCCCTACGAGATCGTCGAGGTGGCGGCCGGCTTCCAGTTCCGCACCCGGCCCGAGTTCGCCGAGGTCATCCTCGCCGCCACGCCCGAGCGCAAGCTGCGGCTGTCGCGTCCCGCGCTCGAGACGCTGGCGCTGGTCGCGTACCGCCAGCCGCTGACCCGCGCGGAGATCGAAGACTTGCGCGGCGTCGACTGCGGCGCGGTCGTGAAGAGCCTGCTCGAGCGCGACCTGGTCCGCATCGTCGGCCGTCGCGACGCGCCCGGCCGGCCCGCTCTGTACGGCACGAGCGCGACGTTCCTCGAGACCTTCGGGCTGCGCGGCGCTCACGGATCTGCCGGCGCTGCGCGAGATCGAGGCGATCGTCGCGGCGCCTTCGGAGGAGATCTCGCTCGACGACGGAGAGGCCGCGGGCGAGCTCGAGCCGGCGGCGGCCGACGACGAGTCGGCGGCGCCGGCCGAGCCCGAGATCGCCGAGCTTCAGCTTCATTAGCGCGCAGCCGGCCGGGGCAAGTCCGCGCCCCGCCGGGCGTCTCGCGATGGCCTCGAATTGCTCAGTGTTTTCCAACACTTAGAGCAGAGATTTCGAGTACAATCGCGCCATGACCCCACGCCGCTTGGCCCTCTCGGTCGGCGCGCTCTGCGCGCTCCTCGCCCCCACCGCGCACGCCGACTCGACACTGTCCGGTGTCTGTCCCGACGGAAGCTTCTTCGTCGTGCAGAGCCGCGAGTCCGTGCCCTGCGCGAATCCCCACTTCGCAGACCCGGACCAGCTGCCGCCGGTGCGCCCGTACCTGCTGCCGCGCCCGTACCAGTGGTACGTGGACCAGGAGGCGCGCAACCCGAACAACCCGTACAACCTGGTCGAGACCGCGCGCCAGATCCGCGAGGCGCGCCAGGGCACCGCGCAGGCCGACGAGGCCGCTCGCGCGCCCGCGAACCAGCCCGGCCCGACGGCGACGCGAAACGCGCCCGCGCAGGCGCCTGCACCGGCCCCGAGCGCCGGCGCCGCTCGTCTCGCTCGCCGACGACGAGCTGCGCGATCTGGTGCGGCTGATCGCGCTGCGCCAGCAGGACTCGCCGGCGCAGATCGAGATCAAGACGCAGGGACAGGAGCAGCTCCGCATCGCGCTCGCGTACTCCGGAGCGTTCGAGGCCTACGCGCTCGCCACGCTCGGCCGCGACCCGAAGACGAGCCGAGTGCTCGTGTGGAGCGCCCAGGCGCTTCGCGCGACGAAGTTCCAGCCGAACTTCTTCGTGGTCCAGTCGGGCCGCACGTTCCGGCCCGACCCGCAGAACCCGAGCGAGGTCGCCTATCTGCTCGGCGGCCCGGGCGAGATCCCGAGCGGCGAGATGGCGGTCGGCTACCTCGTCGTGCCGGCCAGCTTCGACCCCGCGCGCGAGCTCGAGGTATTCTGGAACGACCGCAGCGTCGCGTCCGTGCTGGCGCCGCCCCAGGTCAGCTCGAACAAGACCCCCTAGCACAGGGCCGAGCGAGGGCAGTCCCGAGCGAGGCCGCAAGCGAAGCGCGCAGCGAGGCGCAGCCGAGCGAAGTCACTCGGACGGAAACGTCGCGTAGAGCTCGACCACGATCGTCGAGCCGTCCGGCGCATCGACGACGGCGACCCCGGCCGTGTTGAAGGCCGGGTTCAGCACGTTCTCGCGGTGGTCGTGCGAGCCCATCCAGCCGTTCACGATCGCCTCGATCCGGTCGCCGCCGACCGTCGACGAGCCGATGTTCTCGGCGAGCAGGCGGAACCCGGACACGCCGGCGGCGGTCGCGCGATTCAGCGGGTTCTGACCCTCTGGGTTCTCGTGCGCGAGGTAGCCGCGCCGGGCCATGTCCTTGGCGTGCGCGAGCGCGACCGCGGCGAGCTCGGTCGAGCCGCGCAGCGGGTTCAGCTCGTGCTCTGCACGGACCTGGTTCACGCGCGCGAAGAGCTGCGCCTCGGAGCCCGCCAGCGCCTCGAGCGGCGCGGTGCCCAACCAGATGACGGCGGTGAACGCGATGCCGAACCAGAAGGCCGGCCGCAGCGCGCTCACTTGGCGTTCTCGTTCTGCCACTTCTCGAACACGTCCGTCGAGCTCGCCTCGCGGCTGGCGAGCTTGCCGTTCTTGTAGTGCGAGACGACGTCGGGGGTGCCGTCGAAGTCGAGGTCCTCGCGCTTCTCGTCGAGCTGGCCGTGGACGTAGATCGACACGACGTCGGGGCGGCCGTCGCCGTTGCGGTCGATCTCTTCGCGCGCGATGGCGCCGTGTTCGTAGATCGTGATCTCGTCGCGGAAGCCGTCGCCGTTCTTGTCGATTTCGGTGCGCAGGAGCTCGTCGCCCTTGTAGAAGCTCCAGGTGTCTGCCTGGCCGTCGCCGTCCGAGTCGGTGCGGCGGCGCGCGAGCAGGCCGTCCTCGTACAGGCTCGTGGTCTCCATGATGCCGTCGCCGTTCAGGTCGTCGTCGCTCGAGACCAGGCGGCCCTTCTCGTCGAGGTGGCGGATCCGGTCGACCCGGCCGTCGAAGTCGTCGTCGAGCGCCTGGGTCACGGGGCGGCCGTTCGCGCTGTACACCCAGAGGTCGGGCTTGCCGTCGCCGTTGCGGTCGCTGGTCTCGGGCGCACCCTGGCCCGGCTGGACGGGAAGGAGGGGTCGGGCGGCAGGAGCGCCGGCGCCCGCAGCGACGGGCGCGGGCGCGGAGGTCGCGCCGTCGCGGTGGCCGAGCGAGCGCTCGAGCGCGGCCAGCTCGTCGCCGATCGCGGCGCGCGGCGCGGCGCTCTGCGCCGCGGGTGCAGGCTGCGCGCGGCGCTCGAGCTCCTGGCGCAGCGCCTCGTTCTCGCGCACCAGCTTGTCGCGCTCCACGTCGTCGGGGCCGTTGGGCACGGACTTCGCGGCCGTGGGCTTGCCCTCCATCTGCTCCTTCTTGGCCTCGTCGGCCTTCTCGCCGATCGTCTTGCCGAGGACCCAGAACGGATACCCGAACAGCGGCCCGATCGGGAGGAACTGCTTCTTCTCGTTGCTCTGCGACGCCTCTTCCGTCGTCTGCCCGATCATCATCATGTTCGAGCCGGGAGCCGGCGCCGGGGCCGCGCTTCCGCTGCCCTGAGCGGAGCCTCCGCCCGCACTCGGCACGCCCTGGCCGTTCGAGCTCGACGAGCCGCTGGTGGTGCCGGGCGCCGACGAGGTGCTGCTGGAGGAGGTCGAGCCCGCCGGGCCGATCGCGCTGCCGGGCATCGAGGGGCCGGCTTCACCGGGGTACATCACGGTCGCCCCCATGCCGGTGATGATCTCGGGCCGCTGCTCGGCGGCGCCGTTTCGATAGCCGATTCCGCACGCGCACAAGCTGAACAGGAGGACACCGACGAGAGGGGAGGTTCGCGACATGTTCGAGCCTTCTGCTGCAAGTTCGGCGCCTGGGGTCGCGAGCGGCCGCCGTACGCCGAGGTGCGGCGACTGCTGCGCGGGAGCTGCCGACGCGCTGCGCAAGCGCTGTGAACCGCGGTTCCCAGCATGAGAAAAACGGCGCCCAACGAACAGGCGAGCCCCGCGTCTTCGAAGGGATTTTACCACGTTCTCCGGCGGTCGAGGTGACCTCGGAGGGAGCGCCGCATCGCGTCAGCGAAAATTTGGCGCTTAACCGGGACACGGCAGCGACGAATCGCTGCCGTGCCGAGCAAGCATCCCCCGGGTGCATCACGTCCAGAGGCGCCCATCCCAGGGCCTTTAGCTGCTTCTCTTGGAGGGAAGGCACAAAACTAGACGAGCAGCAATCCTGCTGCAACTCCGCTCACGGCAATTGCCGAGGCAAGCGGGCGCGACTCAGGGGGAAATGCCGAGCGTTTCTCGCAGCCACGCCCGCACGTCGAGAGTCACGGCTTCGCGGTTGGTCTCGTTCAGGAGCTCGTGGCGCGCGTCCGGGTAGAGCTTCGCCTCGACTCGCGTCAGTCCCGCCGCGCGCAGCTCGGCGACGAGTCGGTCGACGCCGGCGCGCCCGCCGACGGGGTCGCGTTCGCCGGCGATGGCGAGCAGCGGCAGCTCGTGCGGGATCCGCCCGAGGTGATCCGCCGCGTAGAGGCCCTGGAGCGCGCGCGCCAGCTCGGCGAGGCTCCCCGCGGTCAGCACGAAGCCGCACAGCGGATCGGCGACGTACTTCGCGACCTCCGCCGGATCGCGCGAGAGCCAGTCGAACGGCGTCGCCGCGGGCTCGAAGGGGGTGTTGAACTGTCCGAACACGCCGCGCTGGAGAAGCGCGCTCTGGCCGCGCACGCCGAGCCGTAGCCGCTCGACGGTGGCGAGGCCGCGAAAGACCCACGCGCGCGGACCGGCGCTGCCGCTCGACCCGGAGATGACGGCCGCGCGGTATGCGTCGCCGAAGCGGGTCAGACACTCGAGCGCGATGAACGACCCCATGCTGTGGCCGAACAGCGCGCGCGGGAGACCGCCGTGGAGCTCGCTGATCCGCACGCCGAGCGCGCGCTGGTCGGCGACGATCTTCTCCCAGCCGTCGCGATCCGCGAAGTGGCCGAGCTCCTGCGCGGTCGCCGCCGTGCGGCCGTGGCCGCGCTGATCGGCGGCGAAGACGGCGATGCCGTCCCCGGTGAGCGCGCTCGCGAACCGCTCGTAGCGCGCGCCGTGCTCGCCCATGCCGTGGACGAGCTGGACGACCGCGCGCGCCGGACGCGCGTCCGGTTCGAAGCGATGCACGTACAGCTCGACGCCGTCGTCGCGCCGGAGCTGGAACGGCTCCGACTTCACTGCGCTTCGTCCGCCCACTCGCGGGGGCGCAGGAACTCCTCCGTGAGTCGCGCCTCGGCGCTGCCGGGCTCGGCCGTGTAGTCGTAGCGCCAGGCGGCGAGCGGCGGCATCGAGGCGAGCACCGACTCGATCCGCCGCCCCGACTGCAGCCCGTAGCGGGTGCCCCGATCGTGGATCAGGTTGAACTCCACGTAGCGCCCGCGGCGGTACAGCTGGAACGCGCGCTCGCGCTCGCCGTACGGCGTGTGTTTGCGGCGCTCCACGATTGGCAGGTACGCGCGCAGGTAGTGGTCGCCGATGCTCCGGACCAGGCCGAACGCGGCCGCGAACCCGCCTTCGGCGAAGTCGTCGAAGAACAGCCCGCCGATCCCGCGCGGCTCGCTGCGGTGGGGCAGGAAGAAGTACTCGTCGCAGGCCTTCTTCAGGCGTGGGTAGAGCTCGGCGCCGAACGGCGCGCACGCCGCGCGAGCCTCGCGGTGCCAGTGCACGCAGTCCTCCGCGAAGCCGTAGTAGGGCGTGAGATCGAACCCGCCGCCGAACCACCAGGCGGCTGGCTCGCCGTCGGTGGTGAAGAAGCGCAGGTTCGCGTGCGACGTCGGCACGTAGGGATTGCGCGGATGGACGATCAGCGAGAGCGAGACGGCCTCGAAGCTGCGGCCTGCGAGCTCCGGGCGGCGCGCCGTCGCCGCCGGCGGCAGCGCCGGGCCGCGCGAGTTCGAGAACATCACCGCTGCGCGCTCGAGCAGCGGGCCGTCGTTCGCGACGCGGGGCCGCGCCTGGACGCCGTCGCCCCCGTCGCTCGCGCGCCCCTCGAAGCGCACGGCGCCGTCCTGCGCCTCGAGCCCGGCGCAGATCCGGTCCTGGAGCTCCATCAGGTACGCGCGCACGGCTGCGACTTCCGCTCCGGCCACCCGGCACTCCTCCCGCTCTGCGACCGACAGGATTGCTGCCAGCGGGCCCGGCCGCCAGAATGCGCGCCGATGGCGAACGCGATCGTCGTGGACCCGCGCTTCTGCGGGCCGCCCGAGATGGCCAACGGCGGCTACGTGGCGGGGCTGCTCGCGCGCGAGCTGGACGGCCCCGTCGAGGTCAGCCTGCGCGCGCCCACGCCGCTGGCCACGCCGCTCGAGGTCGCTTCCGATGCGCAGGGGAGGCGGGCGCTGCTCCATGCGGGCCGCGAGCTCGCCCGCGCCGAGCGCGCGGAGCTCGCGCTCGAGCTGCGCGCGCCGCCGCCGCCCGACGAGATCGCCGCGCGCGCCGGAGGCTGCCGAGCGATGCGCACGCACCCGTTCCCGGGCTGCTTCGTGTGTGGCCCGAACCGCGCGCCCGGCGACGGTCTGCGCGTGTTCCCCGGGATGGTCGCCGCGAGCGACGCCGTCGCGGCGCTGTGGACTCCAGACGCCACGCTGTGCGACGCGCGCGGGCGGGTCGCGCCCGAGTTCCTGTGGGCCGCGCTCGACTGCCCGTCGGCGTTCCCGTTGCTCGAGTCGGAGGCATCGCGCGCGCTCGAGCCGATGGTCCTCGCGAAGCTGTGTGTCGCGCTCGACGGCGAGCTCGCCTGCGGCGAGACGGCGCGCCTCGTCGCGTGGCCGATCGCGCAGGTGGGAAAGCGCGGAACGGCCGGCGCGGCGATCTACGGCGAGGCGGGAAACCTCGTCGGTCGCGCGCGCGCGACCTGGGTGTCGTTGGCGCCTCGTGCCTAGGTCGTGCTCGAGGTGCGGCGGCGTCGTGGCTCGTCCGGCTCGTCAGCGCTCGCGGTGACTCACACGGCGAGGCGCCAGCCTTCGTCGCGCAGCTCTTGGAGCGAGGCTCGCTGCGAGAGGGGGCGGACTTCGCCGCGCTCGCCGTTCAGGCGGAGCAGGAGCTGGCGCGCGAGGTGCTCGGCGTCGGCGCGCTCGCGCACGAGCGGGCTGAAGAACGCGTACGCGCTGTGCTGGCCGACGAGGGTTCCGTCCTCGGCGCGCGCGAAGTCGGTGTAGGTGCGGGTCGCGGGGTCGAAGCGGAAGTACACGCGCACTTCGTTGTAGAGCTTCGAGGCGCCGAGGCCCGCGCCGTACTCGGCGTCGATCGCGGCGGAGCGCCCGCAAGCCGGGCAGGTGTACTCGAGTGCGATCGGGACGAGCGGCACGAGCTTCTCGCGCTCGCGGCAGTCGCGGGTGCGGCAGTGTGCGGCGCCGCGGCGAATCCGAATCATGGTGCTGATCCCTCCTGAGGGTCTGTGGCGCTCGTATCCAAGTTCCGTGCCAGCCTGCCGACTCGAACGGCCGTCCTATCGCGCGTGGCCGCGCTGCGGCGTGGGAGCTTGCTCCCGCTCGCTTCCCAAAATGGGAAAGCGATGTTTCTGCCGGAACGGGGTCTCGACGCGTATGGCAGACTGGGTGACCCTGCGGGCGAACGCGTACGCGAAGGTTGGGAACGGGAGCTGACCAGGAATGCCGACGCTTCGACTGGCGATTGCGGGAGTGGGCAACTGCGCGAGCGCGCTCCTGCAGGGGCTCGAGTACTACCGGACGCACGACCCCGCCGGCACCAGCGGCCTCCTGCACCCGCAGATCGGCGGCTATCGGCTCGAGGATCTGCGCGTGGTGGCGGCGTTCGACGTCGACTCGCGAAAGGTCGGCCGTCCGCTCGAGGAGGCCGCGTTCGCCCCGCCGAACTGCACCGCGGTGTTCGCCGAAAAGCTGCCGACGAGCGGCGTGACGGTCCAGATGGGGCCGGTTCTCGACGGCGTCGCGCCGCACATGGCGCAGCACCCGGCGGCTCGCGCGTTCCGGGTGGCGGACGCGCCCGCGGTCGACGTCGCACGGGCGCTGCGCGAGAGCGGCGCCGAGGTCCTGGTCTGCTACCTGCCGGTCGGGTCCGAGCGCGCGGTGCGGCACTACGCCGAAGCGTGTCTCGCTGCACACGTCGCCTTCGTGAACTGCGTGCCGGTGTTCATCGCGTCGGACCCGAGCTGGGCGGAGCGCTTCCGCGCGGCGCGCGTCCCGATCGTGGGCGACGACATCAAGAGCCAGGTCGGCGCGACCATCGTCCACCGCAGCCTGGCGCGGCTCCTGGCCGACCGCGGCGTGGTGCTCGACTCGACCTACCAGCTGAACACGGGCGGCAACACCGACTTCCTGAACATGCTCGAGCACGAGCGGCTGGCGAACAAGCGTCTGTCGAAGACCGAGTCGGTGCAGTCCCAGCTCGACCTGCGCCTGCCGGCCGAGCAGATCCACATCGGGCCGTCCGACTACGTCGCCTGGCAGAAGGACAACAAGGTCTGCTTCATCCGCATGGAGTGGCGCGGCTTCGGCGACGTGCCGATGAACCTCGAGCTGCGGCTCTCGGTCGAGGATTCGCCCAACAGTGCGGGGGTTGCGATCGACGCGATCCGCTGCGCGAAGCTCGGGCTCGAGCGCGGCCTGGGCGGCCCGCTCGAGGCGATCTCCGCCTTCGCGATGAAGCGCCCGCCGAAGCAGATGCGCGACGTCGACGCCGCGCGCGCGCTCGACGCCTGGATCAGTTCCGATTGAACTACGCTCGGCTGCGCCTCGCTGCGCGCTTCGCTTGCGACCTCGCTCGCCGACTCGGACCGCGGGCCGATGTCCCGCGGTGGGCCCTCGCTCGGCCTCGCGCTGACGGGCGTCCGGATCGAGAAGAGCTCGGAGCTCGGGCCTAGCTGCGGCTCGATGAAGCGGACAGGTGGATCGGTTCGCGCATCGCCTTGTGGAACTTCTGGCTCTTCGGTCCCACCGGCGTCGGTGAAGCCGCGATCAGGAGCTCGCGCGCCGTGCGCCGATCCGCCTCGCTGAACTCCGCCGTGGTCGTGCACCATTCGACCAGGGTCCCGTTCGGATCGGTGGTGTAGATCGACGTGCACCAGTGGTGGTCGATCTCCATCACGTCGTAGCCGGAGTCGAGCCAGCGCTGCTTGCGCACCTCGATGTCGGCCAGGTCGCGCGCGGCGAAGGCGATGTGGTTGATCCAGATCGGCAGGCCCACGCCCTCGGACAGCGCGGTCGGGAAGTCGGTGCCGATCTCGTCGTCGTGGATCTCCCAGAACGCGATCATGCCCTCGCTGCCGGTGTCGTAGAAGAGGTGCTTGGCCCAGCCGCCCGCGGGGGTCGAGCCGACCTCGACCTTGACCAGCCGGAAGCCCATCGCCTTCTCGTAGAAGAGGTCGTTCGCGACGGCGTCCTTGGTCGCCACGGCCAGGTGATGGAATGCCAAATCGAGCTCCTCCCCTGCTGCCCGCAGTATGGCAGCGTCACGACTCCACGGCCAACCGACGCTCGCGGATCCGCCAACACAGAGCTGTGCAGCGCTGCGCCAGGTTCGCGTCGTGCGTGGCGAGCACGAGCGCGCCGGGGTAGGCGGCGAGCGCGGCCTCGAGGCGCTCGATCGACGGCAGGTCGAGGTGGTTGGTCGGCTCGTCCAGCACCAGCAACCAGGCGCGCCGGGCGAGCCCGAGCGCCAGCGCGAGCTTCCGCGCTTCTCCCGGCGAGGGCTGCTCGGACTCGAGCAGACGGCGCGGCTCCACGCCGAGGGCGGCCACCAGCGCGAGGAGCCGGCCGCGCTCCTCGGGGCCGAGCGCGCGCGCCTCGTCGAGGAGACGGCCTTCCTCGGCGCGCTCGAGCTCCTGCGGCAACACGAGCAGCCGCTCGCGCGGGATGCGCGCCCCGCGCTCGAGCGCCCGCAGCAGTGTCGTCTTGCCCGAGCCGTTGGGCCCGGCCAGCCAGATCCGCGCGCCGCGTGCGACGGCGAGGTCGACGTCTTCCAGGAGCACGCGCGGCCCCGCCCGCAGCGCGCGCTCCTGCACGACCGCGAGCAGCGGCGCGCGCGCCGGCTCCCAGTCGATGAACAGCGCGCGCCCGACCTCCTTCTCGAGCTCGATCTCGGCGAGCTCCGCGCGCGTGCGCTCGAGCACCGTGTGGGTGCGCGCGATCTCGTGGCCGAGCTGGTTCACAGCGGAGCGCCGGCGGTTCATCTTGAAGCGGCCGCGGGCGTCGCTGTCGTGGATGCTCTTCATGTTCTTGCTGGTGCGCATGCGCGCCTTCGCGTGCGCCTGCTCGGTGCGGCGCTCGCCGATGCGCCGCTCGAGGGAGCGCTCGGCGGAGCGCAGCTCCGAGTGGCGCGCGCGCAGGTCGCGGTCGGCGGCGAGCCAGGTCGCGCGCGCGGCCGAGTAGCCGCCGCGGTACGATGCGCGCGCCGCCGTGCGCCACGCGCACGGTCTCGCCGCAGAGCGCGTCGAGGAGCTCGCGGTCGTGCGAGACCAGCACCCCCGCGCCCGCGAAGCGGCGCAGCGCCGCGACCAGGAGCGCGCGGGCGTCCGCGTCCAGGTGGTTGGTCGGCTCGTCGAGCACCAGGCAGCCCGGCTCGCGCGCGAGCGCCGCGCCGATCTGCCAGCGCTTGCGCTCGCCGGGCGAGAGCGTCGGCCAGCGGGCGAGCGCGTCCGGGTCGAGCTGGAGCGCGGCGCGGATCCGCCGCGCGACGCCGTCCTGCGTCGCGGCGAACGCGTCGAGCGCGTCGCCCGACTCCTCGACCCGCTGCGGAGCGAGCACGACGTCGAGCCCGACCGGCTCGCGCACGACCCGGCCCGCCTCGGGTGCGAGCTCGCCCGCCAGCAGGCGGAGCAGCGTGGTCTTGCCGGAGCCATTGGCGCCGACCACGCCGGTCCAGCCGGCGCCGAAGCGCAGCGAGACCTCGTGGAAGAGCGGCGCGGAATCGCGATGGGAGAACGAGACTCGGTCGAAGGAGACGTGCATGGAGCGAGCTTCCTTGGCCGCGGGCAAGCCCGCGGGCCGTGGGAGTGCGAGTCGGACGACTCAACCCAGGAGCTCTAGCTCTTCAACACGTCCTCTCCTTCGAAGTGGAGCGCACCGTAGCCGGGTGCGCCGCCGCCGTCAATTCTTCTCGACCTCGATCTTCAGCCGGCGCTCCATCTCGGGGTCCGAGCTCGGCCCGGGGTTCATGCGCTTGGTGACGTCGGCCGGTGTCAGGTAGTCGATGCCGTCATTCGCGCTGTGGCGGTCGATCACGACCAGCTCCGGCTTGTAGCCCTCGCGCTTCAGGTAGATCGTGTGCGCGCGGTCGCGCCCGACCTGGAGGGTGGTCGGGGTCTTCGCGACGGGGTGGCCGTCCAGGTAGATCTGCGCGCCCGGCGGATCGGTCTCGACGCCGATCATCTGGTAGTGGCCGCAGGCCCAGAGCGCGAGCGCGATGGCGAGGATTGGGATGGTTTTCACGCGCGGGAGTTTACAGCTCCGGTGTCCGCGGGCTAAGGTCCGCGTCCCTTGGCGCTGATCGACACCACACAGATGCGGCAGGGCACGTTCGTCGTGCTCAACAACGACCCCCACGTGATCACCGCCTACCAGCACGTGAAGCCGGGCAAGGGCGGCGCGTTCGTCCGCATGCGGCTCAAGAGCCTGACCAGCGGAGCGGTGCTCGACCGCACGATCAAGAGCGGCGAGACCATGGAAGCCGCCGAGATCCAGAAGCGCCAGATGCAGTTCCTGTACGCGACCGGCGACAACGTGGTGCTGATGGACCAGCAGAGCTTCGAGCAGCTCGAGATGCCCCGCGCGCACATCGACAACGCCGACCTGATGGCGGAGCAGTGCGAGGTCGAGGTGCTGCTGCACGACGGCCGCCCGATCTCGGTGATGCTGCCGAACTTCGTCGTGCTCGAGGTCGTCGAGACCGATCCGCCCGAGCGGGGCGGCAAGCAGAAGGCCGCGACGCTCTCGACGGGCGCGACCGTTCAGGTCCCCGCGTTCGTCGCGCGCGGCGACAAGCTCCGCATCGACACGCGCGAACGCACCTACGTCGAGCGCGCCTAGCTCGCGCTAGGGCGCGCGCCGGAACACCGGCAGCGCCGTCCCATCGGCCGCGAGCTCGAAGCCGACCGCGACCCGATCGCCGGCGCGGATCAGCGGCTCGCCCGCGGCGAGCCGCGCAGGAATGCGCACGCCTTCGTCGAGATCGACGAGCAGCAGCGTGATCGGCAGCCGGCCCTCGTGCTCGGGCAGCGTCGCGCGCCGTGCGCGTCCGTGTGCGAAGACCCGGCCGAGGCCAGTCGCGTCGCGCCAGCCCAGCTCCGTCGAGCCGCAGCGGGCGCAGCGGGCGCGCACGGGGAAGGCGAACGCGGAGCACGCGGCGCAGCGCTGCAGCGCGAGCACGCCGCGCGCCGCCGCGGCGAAGTAGGGCGCGGCGCGATCGGGGGCCGGCGCAGGCGAGTCGGCCATCGCGGCTAGCTCCGCTCCGGCGAGACCACGAGCGTCGCGTGGTGGTTGAAGATCCCGCCGTTTCCCGACACCGCGATCAGCCCGCGCGCCCCGAGCTGGCGGTCGCCGGCCTCTCCGCGCGCCTGCAGCACCGCCTCGGAGATCGGCGTCATGCCCCACATGTAGTACGAGGAGAGCATGCCCCCGCCCGTGTTGGTGGGGAGCGCACCGCCCGGTGCGAGGGCGCCGCTCGCGACGAACGGTCCGCCCTCGCCGCGCTTGCAGAAGCCGTAGTCCTCGAGCGTCGTCAGCACGGTGAAGGTGTAGCAGTCGTAGATCTGACACTGTTCGATGTCGGCCGGCGCGCAGCCCGCCATCGCGAACGCGGTCGCAGAGCTGCGCTGCGCCAGGCTCGGGCGGTCGTCGTGCCATTCGAGCTGGTGCGCCTGGCCCATCCCGCGCAGGTACACCGGCGGCCTGGCGAGCTCGCGCGCCCGCTCGGCGCTGGTGACGATCACGCAGATCGCCCCGTTCGAGACCAGACAGCAGTCCAGAACGTGGAAGGGCTCGACCACCCAGGGCGAGGCGTGGTAGTCCGCGAGCGAGAGCGGCTCGCGCATCTGCGCGCGCGGATTTCGTTTGGCCCACTCGCGCGCGGCGAGCGCGATCGCGCCGAGCTGGTCCTGGGTCGTGCCGTACACGTCCATGTGGCGCTGCGCGTGCATCGCGTAGAACGGGATCGGTCCGGCGAAGCCGAGCGCCGGGACGATCGAGCCCATCCCGGGCCGCCGCGCCCGCGCCCCGCCGTACGCTGCGCCGGCGCGCTGCCCGCGCACGAGCGGGGCATCGGCGAACACGCAGGCGACGTGGCGCGCCAGGCCGTGGTGCACTGCGAGCGCGGCGTACTGGACCATCTGGCCCGCGCTCGAGCCGTACGCGTTCATCTGGGTCAGCACGGAGAGCTCGCGCAGGCCGAGCAGGGGCGCGAGCGACAGGTCGATCCCCTGGCTGATTCCGGCGTTGATGAGGAGCCCGTCGAGCTCATCCTTCGCGAGGCCCGCGTCGGCGCACGCGGCCAGCACCGCCTCGGCCGCGAGGTCCGCCGCGCTCCGGTCGTACACACGGCCCAGCTCGGTCATCCCGAGCCCGCACAGGGCGGTCGCCCCCGAAATCGCGTCTCGCACCGGCATGCGCGCGCACTCTACTCCAGCGACGCGACCGGCGTCAGCCGAGCCGACAGGCTCACGATCGCCGCCATCGCCACCGCCGAGAAGAGGCACGTGTGGAGCGGGCCGATCCGCGCGACCAGGAGCCCCGCGAGCCCCGCGCCCATCATCCCGCCCGCGACCATGGTCGCGAGGCTGTACACCGAGAGCACCCGCCCGCGCGTCGCGGGATTCGCGCGCTCCTGGAAGAGCGTGCGGCTCGCGGTCATGAACACCGCGCCGCCCGCGCCGAAGAGGAAGTTCGCCGCGAGCGCGGCGGGGAACGGCAGCCCGAGGCCGATCGCGCCCATGCAGAGCGCACCGACCGAGAGCGCCGCGAGCTGCGCCGTGCCCTTCCGGCGCAGGCCGCCGCGGGCCAGAAGGGCGATCGACCCGACGATCACCCCGAGCGGGAAGCAGCCCAGGAAGAGCCCGAGCTGGCCGGTGCCGCCGCCGTAGAAGTCACTCACGAGGACCGGGAACACGACCAGGAATGGCCCGATGAAGAAGACGCCGAGTGCGACCGCGAGCAGCGCCACGGGCCGGAGCGCTTCCGAGCGCGCCACCTCGCCGATCCCCGCGCCCAGCTCGGCGAACGAGATCCGCGGCCGCGCGACGACCGGTCCGCGTTCGCGCCGGCGCAGCTGCCCGAACGCGGGCACGCCGACCAGCAGCACTCCCGCCTGGAGCGCGATCAGCGGCGCGAGCCCGACGAACGCCTGCAGGCCGGTCGTGAAGTTTCCGATCGCCTGCATGCCCCACTGCGTGAGCGTCAGCACGCTGACCGCGCGCATCAGGTTCGCACCCCAGACCTCCGAGAGCAGCGAGTCGCGCGCGGGAATCATGAACGCGGTGAGCGTGCCCATGCCCAGGCCGTAGCCGATCAGGAGCGGAAGCGAGAGCCGCTCGAGCTCGAGGCCGAGCGCGAGGCAAGCCGTCAGCGCCGCGCCGACCAGGTGCAGCCCGATCAGCAGCGCGCGCCGGTCGACCCGATCGGCGATCGCTCCGCCCACGAGGATCAGCAGCATCGACGGAAACTGGTTCGACATCTGCACGAGCGCGAGCGAGCCGCCCCCCTTCCTCATCACCTGGGTGACGAGCGCGGGCACGATCACGCCCGAGAGGCCGAACGCCAGAAACCAGCTGGCGACGCCGACGATGTACCAGGTTCGCGCACTGGACTCGGCCTCGGCGCTGTCGACGACGTGTGTTTCCACCCGTCGCCATTGTGGCATGCTTCGCCGCCATGACCACCGACGTGTCCGACCTCGACGACTCGTACGGGCGCACCACCGCGCGCTTCTACGACGCGGCCTACGAGCGCAACGCGCCGGAGCTCGCCGGCGACCTCGACTTCTACCGGACGCTGGCGCGCGAAGGGGGCGGCCCGGTGCTCGAGCTCGGCTGCGGCACCGGCCGGGTGCTCCTGCCGCTGGCTGCCGACGGGTTCCCGTGCACGGGCCTCGACGCCTCGCGCCACATGCTGGATGCGCTGCGCGCCAAGTCGACCTTCCCGAACCTGCGCCTGGTGCACGCGCCGATGCAGCGCTTCGACCTCGGCGGCGACCGCTTCGGGCTGATCTTCGCCGCGTTCCGCGCGTTCCAGCACATGTACACCGTGGAGGATCAGCTCGCGTGCCTGACCTGCGCGCGCCGCCATCTCGCGCCGGGCGGGCGGCTGGCGTTCGACGTGTTCGCGCCGCGGCTCGCGCGCATGGCCCTCGCCGAGGAGCCCGAGAACGCCGAGCTGCGCTTCGAGCACGCCGGCGAGTCTGTGGTGCGCTACGTGAGCGTCAGCCGCGATCTCCCGGCGCAGATCCAGACCGTCCGCTTCCGCTACGAGCGGAGCGCCGGCGGCCGGGTCGTCGGGAACGAGCACGCGACCTTCCAGATGCGCTGGTTCTGGCGCTTCGAGCTCGAGCACCTGCTCGCGCGAGCCGGCTTCAGCGACGTCGAGATCTACGGCAACTACGACCGCCGCCCGGTCGGGCCCGAGACACCCGCCTTCGTCGTCGTCGCCCGGGTGTAGCTCGCTGGGCGATACTGCGGGCCGAGCGAGGGCCGCCCCGAGCGAGGTCGCAAGCGCAGCGAAGCGGAGCGCGCAGCGAGGCGCAGCCGAGCGAAGTCAATCAGGCGCGAGTCTTCACCAGGATGCTGCCGAAGATCGCGCGGCCTTCGACCCGCAGGATGGGCGGCTCGTCGTCGTCCTCGTCGTCGTCGGCGAGCTCACGCCGGCCCAGCGAGCCGCCGGTCACGCGGTCGAGCTGCTCGGCGAGGAAGCGCCGCACGCGGCCGCCCGCGTCGCGCTGCTCGACCGAGCCGAGCAGGGCGGAGGCGCCGAGCTCGACCGCGAGGTCGGCGGGCACGAGGATCTCGACCGAGCCGAACACCGCGGAGACGTCGAGCGTCGTCACTCCGGGCGCGAGCAACGCCGACGTGAAATCCAGGTGCGCGGTGCCGCACCAGGCCCGCACCTCGATCAGCTCCGCCGGCAGCCACTCGCCTTTGCGCGAGACCGACGAGAAAACGGCGGAGACGAGCTCCGTGCCGGCTGGATCGTACGCGTCGAGATCGCGGGCGGGGTCGTCCATCTCGAGCGCTGATTCTGACACAGCTCTCGCGCCTTGCGGCGCCGCTGCGCCGAGCGCAACATGGCCGCCCCCGAAGCGACGCCGTTCGCTCGGAGATCGGAGACCCATGCTCGCGCGACTCGCGATCCTCTCGCTGATCCTCGCGGTGGCCGCCCCCGCGGCGCACGCGCAGAAGCTCGAGACCGAGGACCAGAAGACCATCTACGCGCTGGGCCTCGCGGTCGCGCGCAACATCCAGGCGTTCAACCTGACGCCCGAGGAGGTCACGATCTTCGAGGCGGGCCTGACCGCGGGACTCACCGGGCAGAAGCCGGCGGTGGATCTGGAGACGTACGGGGCCAAGCTCGACCCGCTCGCGCAGTCGCGCGCCGGCGCGCGGACCAAGAAGGAGCGCGACGCGTCGGCCGCGTTCCTGGAGTCCGCCGCGGCCGAGTCCGGGGCCAAGACCACCGCGTCGGGGCTGATCTATCGCGAGCTGAAGGCGGGCTCGGGCGATCGGCCGACCGCGAAGGACAAGGTCAAGGTGCGCTACACCGGGAAGCTGCGGGACGGCAAGGTCTTCGACAGCTCGGACCAGCCGGGGCATCCCACCGAGTTCGCGCTCGCGCGGATGATCCCGTGCTGGATGGAGGGCATCTCGCTGATGAGGCCGGGCGGGAAGGCCGAGCTCAGCTGTCCCGCGGAGCTCGCGTACGGCGATGCCGGAATTCCCCCGGGCAAGGGGGACATGATCCCGGGGGGCGCGGCGCTCCGCTTCGAGGTCGAGCTGCTCGCCGTCGAGAAAGGCGCGGCCGTGGCGCCATCCAAGCCGGCGGAGCCGCCCGGCGGGAAGCCGCCCGCGAACTAGTCGGTCGAGCCCGGCGGAAGCTCGGGGTCGCGCCGGCGCCGCCAGCGCGACGTGAAGCCGACCGCCAGGAGCACTCCTCCACCCAGGATGAACAGGAAGTCGGTGACTGGGCTCCAGTGAGTGAGCTGCGCGCCGAACATCACGCCGATGCCGAGCCCGCGCAGCAGGGCGCCGCTCTTGCCGCGCCGCATGTCGATCGCGCGCCCGAGGCTGAGCCCGACCAGGATCGCTCCTGCGGTGGGCAGAACGCCGCCGGTGTGGAGCCCGAAGCGCGGGCTCATGAGCAGGAACACGCCGACCGCGAGCGGCGCGGCGATGCTCGGATGGGTGAGCGCGTCGACCAGACCGCGCGGCCGGGGCGGGCGCTCTGCGCGCGAGCGACCGCGCGCGCGCGCGAGCCGCTCGCGCCGTTCCGCGCGGCGCGTCTTGGGCCGGAACGCCGCCGGCGCCGGCTCGAGGGCCGGCTCCGGCGTCGGCGCAGGCCGCGGCGCAACCGGAACGAGCGACGACGGCGTCAGCCGGTACACGCGCACGGGCTGGTCGATGTTCTTCAGCGACCGCATGCCGCCGTCCTCGAAGTCGCCCGGGACCTTGTTGCGAACGGCCTGGAACACGGCTTCCGAAACCAGGATGCCGCCCGGCTCCGCCAGTCCCTCGAGCCGCGCGGCGATGTTCACGCCGTCGCCGTAGACCTTGTACTCCTCGACGATCACGTCACCGACGTGCACGCCGATGCGCGTGTCGATGTGCCGCTCGGGCGGCGCGGCGAGGTTGCGCGCGACCTGGTCGGACTGGATCTCCTGCGCGCAGCGGGTCGCGTTCACGACCGAGTCGAACTCGCCGAAGACCGAGTCGCCCGCGGTGTCGACCACGCGCCCCTCGAACTCGAGCACGCGCGCCTCGACGCGGGCGTGGAAGGCGCGGATCTCGCGCGTGGTCCACTCCTCGTCGCGCGTCATCAGCCGGCTGAAGCCCGAGACGTCGACCATCAGGATGGCCGCGAGCTTCCGGCGCGAGCGCGGCGCTTCAGCCGCCACGCGCGCCCTTCTGCTTGGCGAGCTCCGCCATCAGGGCGAACAGCTCGAGCGCGTTCGCCTTGCCCTGGGCGCCGCCGCTCCACTCGCGGTAGAGCGTGTGCACGTTGACTGCGATCCGCTCCGCATCTCCCCAGGAAGCGAACTCGCCCAGCGGCAGCGCCCGGGCGGCCTCGGCGGGCGAGATCCCGGCGTCGTAGGCCTCGCGGGCACGGTCGCGCACGTGCACCAGGTAGTCGCGCACCTCGAGGGCGCCCTTCACGTCGGTGAGCGGACCGTGGCCGGGCACGATCACCGCCGGATCGAGCTTCGCGATCCGCTCGCAGGCCGCGATCCAGTTCGAGACCGGCCCCGCCCACACGATCGGCGTGCCCTTGATGAAGAGGATGTCGCCGGTGTAGAGCACGCGCTCGGCCGGCAGCCACACGAGCACGTCGCCGCGGGTGTGCGCGGGCCCGACCTCCAGGAGGACGACCTCCTTACCGCCGACGCGCAGCCTCAGCTCGCCGTCGAAGGTCTCGGTCGGCGGCGTATGACGGATCCCGCGGAACTCGAACGGCGCGAAGACCTGGGCGAGGAACTCGCCGCCCGGGCCCAGCGCCTTGGCGTTCTCGATCACGCGGACCATCGCTTCCGGCGGCAGCTCGTCCATCTCCGCGGCGCTCGCGCGCGAGGCGATGATGCGCGCGTCGGCGACCAGCTGGTTGCCGTAGCAGTGGTCGCCGTTGGCGTGCGTGTTCACGAGCACCCCGATGCGCGTCGCCGCCGGCACGGACCGGCGCATGGCGGCGAGCATCTCGGCGGTCAGACGCAAGTCGAAGAGGGTGTCGACGAGCAGTGACTCGCCGCCGTCGCAGACGAGCCCGGCGTTGCTCCAGCCCCAGCCTCCGTCGGGCTGCAGCCAGGCCCAGCAGCCGCGGCCCAGATCGTGAAGCCCCTTGGTGTAGCGGCCCTTGTCCATCGGCGAAGCCTAACACGGGCCGGCCGCCCGTCTCGGCCTCGGCGTGGTAGAAATCCCCGATGCTGCGTGTGCTGACCCTGAACCTGTGGAACGACTCCGGCCCCTGGCCCGCCCGCGCCGATCGGGTCCGCGCCTGGATCGAGCGGCTCGCGCCCGACCTGATCGCGTTCCAGGAGGTCGTGCGCGGCCCCGCGCGCGACCTCGCGCGCGAGCTCGTCGGCGAGCGCTACCAGCTCGCGTTCGCGAAGGCGAGCGACTTCTGGCGCGCTCCCGGCGACGAGTACGGCAACGCGATCGCCTCGCGCTGGCCGATCGAGAAG
Organism: uncultured delta proteobacterium; assembly: GCA_963707945.1. Taxonomy (GTDB): domain Bacteria; phylum Myxococcota_A; class UBA9160; order SZUA-336; family SZUA-336; genus VGRW01. The sequence goes on along the minus strand of CAVPRM010000002.1, from coordinate 353,266 downwards.
AGCGACGCGCTGCCGCTCCCCAAGAAGGAGGGCGACGCCGAGACGCGCGTGGCGCTCCTCGCGCACGTCGACTCGCCGCACGGCCCGCTGCGCTTCTGCTCGACGCACCTGAACTGGAAGTTCCACCACGGCATGGTGCGCGAGCGCCAGGTCGCGGCCGTCGCGGACTTCGTGCGCGCGCAGCGCGTGCATCGCGGCTTCCCGGCGATCATCGCGGGCGACTTCAACGCCGAGCCCGACTCGGACGAGATCCGCTACGTGACCGGCCGCCACTCGATCGATGGCCGCAGCGTGTACTGGAACGACGCCTGGCTGATCGCGGGACGCGACTCCGACGGCGTCACCTGGTCCAACCGCAACGCCTACGCGCGGACCGCGCTCGAGCCCGACCGGCGCATCGACTACGTGTTCGTCGACTATCCGCTGCGCGACGGGCGGGGGCTCGTCGAGTCGTGCCGGGTCGTGTGCGACGACGAGCGCGCGGGCGTCTGGCCGAGCGACCACTTCGGCGTGTGCGCGGATCTGCGAACGGATCCGCTCTAGGCGCGCAGCGCTGCGATCAGCCACAGCGGATCGGCGCCGCGCGGCGAGCGGTCGATCGCGCGCAGCTCGGTGAAGCCGCCGGCCAGCTCGAGGTAGCGCGCGATCAGCCGCAGGCGGTCGTCGCGGTCGAACGCGCGCCAGGCAGCGATCGCCTTGGTCGGGAAGAGCCGGTGCGAGGTCGCGATGAGGAGCTTCCCGCCGGGCGCCAGGATCCGCGCCACTTCCGCGAAGACCTCGACCGGCCGCACCAGGTACTGGACCGACACCGCACACAGAACTGCGTCGAACGAAGCGTCCGGCCAGGGCAGGGCGGGACTCTGGTTCAGGTCCTGGACCCGCCGCTCGTCGAGGCGCGGGTTCGCCTCGAGCTCGGCGGCGTTCATGCCCAGACCTGCGACCCGCGCGTAGGCGACTTCCGGCGGCAGGTGCGAGACCCACGAGCTCATCAGGTCGAGCAGCCGGCAGCCGGGCCGCAACTCCTCGCGGTAGAGCTGCGTCAGCGCGGCGATGGTCGCCTCGTCGACGTGCAGGGCGAAGCGCGGCTCGCGGTAGAAGAGTGCGTCGGCGGTTTCGTCTTCGCGCGCGAACAGCTCGCGCGCGAGCGGCGGAGGTGCGGACTCGGCCATGGCCGTGACCCTACCCGGTTTGGACGCGCGCCGTCCCGTTCCACTACTCTTGCGCCCTATGCGGAAAGGCGTCCTCGCGCTGCTCGAGCCGCCGCTCTCGCGGCTCGGGGACAGCAACGCGGCGAAGCTCGCCTGGGTCGTGCGGCTACGCTGGATCGCGCTGTGCGCGCAGGGACTCTCGATCCTGCCGGCGCTGAGCTTCGACCTGCTCGAGCCGGCGCGCGTGCCCGTCTTCCTGGGTGTGGTGGCCGCGCTCGCGAGCTTGAACGCGCTGACGTTCGGGCGGCTGCGCCGCGACCGCGACGTGTCGCAACTCGAGCTCGGCGTCCAGCTCTTCGCCGACATCGCAGCGCTGTCCGCGCTGCTCGGGCTCTCGGGCGGCGCCTGGAACCCGCTCGTGCCGCTGCTCTTCTTCCACGCCGGTCTCGGCGCCCTGCTCCTCGAGGGGCGCGTATCGCTCGGCTTCTTCTGGAGCCTGGTGGCCTGCCTCGCGGCGGTGCAGGCGTTCGGTCATGTGCCGCCGGGCCTCGTCGACGCGCGTGTCTCGCCCGCAGTGCTGTTCCCCGCGCAGTTCCTGGTCGCGGGCGTGTTCTGGCTGTTCACTACCTGGCTCTCGCACACGCTGCAGGCGCTGCAGGCTCACGTGCACGAGCGCCGCCAGCAGACGGGGCGGATCGACCGGCTGCGCGCGGTGGGCGCGCTCGCGGCCGGGCTCTCGCACGAGTTCGCGACGCCGCTCAACACGGCGATGCTGAAGCTCGAGCGGCTCGGCCGGAAGCTCGACCTCGAGGGCGACCCCGCGCTCGAAGAGGCGAGCGAGGCGCTCGCGCGCTGCGAAGAGGTGCTGCGCCAGATGGCCGGCTCGCAGCTCCGGCCCGACGCGCTCCGCCTCGAGGTGGAGGACGTCGCCGACCTGGTCGAGCGCGTCTGCTCGGGTCTGCGCGCGCAGGAGCCCGAGGTGCCGCTGCGCTTCCGCCGCGAGCGCGGCCCGGCGCTCGTGCTCGTCCCGCCGGTCGCGTTCACGCAGGCCGTGCTGAACCTGGTCGAGAACGCGCTCGAGGAGAGCTCTCCCGAAGCGCCGGTCGAAGTCGACGTCAAGGCGACACCGGAGAGGGTCACCGTGCTGATTCGCGACCGCGGCCCCGGCTGGCCCGAGCTCGTGCGCGACCACCTGGGCGAGCCCTTCGTCACCACGCGCCCCGGGGGAGTCGGCCTGGGCCTCTACTTCGCCTACCAGCTCACCGAGACGATCGGCGGAACGCTCGAGCTCGACGCGGCGGATGGCGGGGGCGCGATCGCGCGCATGGTGCTGCCGGTCGCGCGCGAAGCCGCCGGCGTCGTGGCGCGATGAAGGAAGCCCAGTCGCTCTTGATCGTCGACGACGACGCGCGCTTCGCCGAGACGCTCGCGCTCGAGTTCCAGGAGCGCGGCTGGCGAGTCCACAGCGTTGCCGACCTCGAGGGGCTGCGCGCGCTGCCGGCGTTCGCCCACCGCTACGCGGTCGTCGACCTGCGCCTGCGCCACCAGAACGGCCTCGACGCGCTGCCGCTGATTCTCGAGCGCTCGCCGCGCGCGCGCATCGTGGTGTTGACCGGCTACGGCAGCATCGCCACCGCCGTGCAGGCCGTGAAGCAGGGCGCCTTCAACTACCTGACCAAGCCGGTGCACGTCGAGGATCTGCTGCAGGTGTTTCGCGGCGAGGGGCTCCGTTCGCAGGAGGCCGCCGCCAGCGCGGGCCAGACGCTCGCGCGGCGCGAGCGCGAGTACATCGAGTGGGTGCTCGCCCAGTGCGACGGCAACATCAGCCGAGCCGCGCGCCAGCTCGGACTCCACCGCCAGAGCCTGCAGCGCAAACTGCGGAAGTTCACCCCCCGCGTGTAGCCCTTCCGTTCGGACTGGCTATGATGCCCGCCCCATGGCACTCCGCTGCGGAATCGTCGGCCTGCCCAACGTCGGGAAGAGCACGCTCTTCAACGCGCTGACGGACTCGCGCATCGCCGCCGAGAACTACCCGTTCTGCACGATCGAGCCGAACTCGGGGATCGTGCCCGTACCGGATCCGCGGCTGGCGGCGCTCGACGGACTGGTGCACTCCGCCCGGGTCGTGCCCGCGACGGTCGAGTTCGTCGACATCGCGGGTCTGGTGCGCGGCGCGTCGCAGGGCGAGGGCCTGGGCAACAAGTTCCTGGCGCACATCCGCGAGACGAACGCGGTGCTGCAGGTGGTGCGCTGCTTCGACGACAGCGACGTCGTCCACGTGGACGGCCAGCCCGATCCGCTGCGCGACGTGGAGACGATCGAGACCGAGCTCGCGCTGGCCGACCTCGACACCGCCGAGCGCCGCGCCGACCGGGCGCGCAAGGTCGGCAAGTCCGGCGACAAGGACGCCCAGGCCGAGGCGGCGTTCTTCGGCGCGCTCGTCGAGCACCTGTCGGCGGGCAAGCCCGCTCGCACCGTCGCGGTGCCCGACGCGCTGCGCGGCGCGTTCCGCGAGGCGAACCTGCTCACGGCCAAGCCGGTGCTCTACGTCGCGAACGTCGACGAGGCCGGGCTCGTGAGCGGCAACGCCTACACGCGCGCGCTCGAGGAGCTCGCTGCGAAGCAGGGCGGCGGGATCGTGCGGATCTGCGCGAAGGTCGAAGCGGAGCTCGTCGAGCTCGAGCCCGAGGAGCGGCGCGCCTTTCTCGCCGACCTCGGTGTCGACGCCGCGGGCCTCGACCGGCTGATCCGCGAGACCTACCGGCTGCTCGAGCTCGTCTCGTACTTCACGGCGGGCCCCAAGGAAGTGCGCGCGTGGACCGTCCGGCGCGGCACCCGCGCGCCGCAGGCCGCCGCCGAGATCCACACCGACTTCGAGCGCGGCTTCGTGCGCGCCGAGGTGATCGCCTTCGAGGACTACGTGAAGTGCGGCGGTGAAGTCGGCGCCAAGGAAAAGGGCCTGATGCGGGTGGAAGGCAAGGAGTACGTCGTCCAGGACGGCGACGTCGTCTTCTTCCGGATCGCGACCTGAGCTAGTTCGCCGTCCCCGGTGTCTCCGGCGTGTCGTTGCTGACGATCGTGGTGGCGACGCCCGTGGTCTGCTCGAGCACCGGCTCGTCCGTCGCCAGGATCGTGGCGCCGGGCTCGAGCAGGGTTCGCAGCTTCGCCAGGAAGTCGGGCGGGATCGAGTCCCGGGCGATCGTCTGGGCGTTCAGCCGTCTGCCGCGCTCGGCCGCGTGTCCCGGCAGGCCGACCTGGACCCAGCGCGGCTGCGCCGTGCCCGCGGTGTCCGGATCGGGGAGCTTGTGGCCCGGGTCGAGATAGACGAATGAGCGCGTGCCGAAGCGGGTCGCCGGGTCGGGCAAGCTGAGCCGTGCGCGTCCGATCTCGATCCCGTTGCGGAAGACCAGGACCCGCTGGTCGACGCTGCTCATCACGACCGAGATCGGGCCGGTCGGCGACGCGTCGAGCGTCCAGCGCTCGGACTGCGTCGGACCCAGGCGCGGCACCTCGAGCTCGTTCCCCACTCCCCGATCATACCCGCGCGCGCCGGAACGGGCGCAGCGGCAGGAAGGAGAGGCTCGCCAGCACCGCGCAGACCGCGAAGAAGCCGTGGTAGACCGGAAGCGGCTCGGCCGCGCGCGCGAGCAGCGAATCGAGCACGGCCCCGGCGATCATCGGAGCCAGCCCGCACAGGGTTCCCTCGATCACCGCCGTCACCACGAGCACCTTCGCCGGCGCCTCGGGAGGCGTCAGGTCGAAGAGAAGCCGCGTGTCGGCCACGCCGTGACCGGACGAGAGCACCGCGTGCGCGAAGAAGAAGGCGATCGCGATCCAGCGGGTGGTGTCGCCGGCGGGCTCGAGGAAGGCGAGGGCGAGATACAGCGCGCCGACGCCGAGCGCGTAGGTGCGGAATACGACGTAGGGCCCGAGGCGATCGACGACGGCGCCCCACAGGTAGAGCGAGACGAGCCCGCCCAGGTAGAGCGCCACGGTCGTCGCGACCGCATCGGAGTTCGAGAAGCCGAGCGCGCGGCGCAGCATGACGAGCACGAACGGAAGCGCCGCGGCGCGCACGGCGATGCCCCAGATGACGCCGATCATGTAGCGGCGCAGCCGGCGGTCATCGCGCACGAGCGCGAGCGCGTCGCGTGCGCGCAGCCGGTCGCCGCCGCGCTCGCTGCGCTCGGGCAGGCGCGCGATCAGCGCGATGCGCAGCGCGCCCATCGCCCACGCAACGCCGAACAAGAGACCGAAGCCGTTCTCGTGGCGCGACAGCCAGAGCTGCGCGCCCAGGAAGAACACGATCACCGCCGCGTGCCAGGTGGTCCGGATCGTCCCGAAGAAGCGCCCGATCCGCTCCGGCTCCACGTACGCGCGGAGCAGCGGGAACCAGACCAGGTCGGAAAGCGTGAGGCCCAGCGCCGTGAACGCGAGGCAGGCGAACACGACCCCGACCGCCGTGTCGGGCCCGAGCCCGCTGATTCCGGCGAAGAAGAGCAGCGGCAGGCTCGCAGTCAGCGCCACGAGCTGCCCCGTGATCAGGATCGAGCGCTTGGGGAACCAGGAGATCAGCCGCAGCGCGGGCAACTGGGTCCCGGCGAGCCCAAGCAGGAGGCCGCTCTGCACACCGATCAGGGTCTCGCTCGCGCCCAGCGATACGAGTGCCAGCGTCGGCAGCTGGCCCGTGAACGCGGTCCAGAAAGTCATCGAGGGGACGTTGCTCGCGATCGCGAGCCTCCGTCCTCGTGCGCGCTCCTCCTCGGCTAGAGGCGGGGCGGGGATCAACGGGCTAGCGGCGCTTGGAGGCCGAGCTCGCCTGGTACTCCTCGATGAGCGTCTTCTGGATCTCACCCGGCACCGGCTGGTACTTGGCGAACTCCAGGGTGAACTCCGCCTTGCCCTGGCTGCACGAGCGCAGGTCGGTGGCGAAGCCGAACGTCTCGGCCATCGGCACCTCCGCCTCGACCTGGCTGAAGCCCTCGAGATCCGTCGAGCCGATGATCAGGCCGCGGCGCTGCATGATCACCTTGATGTAGGCGCCCTGGTAGTCGCTGGGCCCCTCGACCGCGAGCTTCATGATCGGCTCGAGGATGACGGGCCGAGCCTTCGGGTAGGCCTCGCGGAACGCCGAGCGCGCCGCGACCTGGAAGGCGAGGTCGGACGAGTCGACCGCGTGCGACGCGCCGTCGTTCAGCACGACCCGCACGCCGAGCACCGGCGCGCCGATCAGGTCGCCCTTGGTGAGCGCCGAGGTGAAGCCCTTCTCGCAGGCCGCGATGTACTCGCGCGGGATCGAGCCGCCGCGCACCTCGTCGACGAACTCGAAGTCGTCCGAGTTGGCGATCGGCTCGATGTAGCCGCCGACCTTCGCGTACTGGCCGGAGCCGCCGGTCTGCTTCTTGTGCGTGTACAGGAAGTCCGCCCGCTGCGAGATGCACTCGCGGTAGGCGACGCGCGGTGCGCCGGTCTCGACCTCGCAGCCGTACTCGCGCTTCATCCGCTCGACGTACACGTCGAGATGCAGCTCGCCCATGCCGGCGATGAGGGTCTCGTTCGAGTCCTCGTCGACGGTGGTGCGGAAGGTCGGGTCCTCGCGCATGAAGCGCGCGAGCGCCTTGCTCATGTTGTCCTGGGCCTTGTTGTCCTTCGGCTTGATGGACAGCGAGATGACGGGCTTGGGCACGAACATGCTCGACATCGCGACGTTGTAGCCCTGCACCGCGAAGGTATCGCCGGAGGCGCACTCGATGCCGAACAGCGCGACGATGTCGCCGGCCGTCGAGCGGTCGATGTCCTCCATCTTGTCGGCGTGCATGCGCACGAGGCGGCCGACCTTGTGCTTCTTCTTGGTGCGCTGGTTCACGATCGTGGCGCCCTTCTCGATCGTGCCCTGGTAGACGCGGATGTACGTCAGCTGTCCGTAGCGGCCGTCGTCCAGCTTGAAGGCCAGCGCGACGAGCGGCTTGTCGGGGTCGGCAAGGATCTCGACCTCGGCCTCTTCGTGGTCGAGATCGACGCCCTTGTTCTTCACCTCGTTCGGCGCGGGCAGGTAGTGGGTGACCGCATCGAGCAGCAGCTGCACGCCCTTGTTCTTGTAGGCCGAGCCCATGAAGACAGGGGTCAGCTCGAGCGACAGCACGCCTTCGCGCACCGCCGACATGATCTGCTCCTCGGTGGGCGAGCCCTCGAGGATGGCCTCCATGAGCTCTTCCGAGAACATCGAGACGGCGTCGAGCATCTTCTCGCGCGCGCTGGCCGCGTCGGCCTCGAGCTCGCTCGGGATCGGCTTCTCGACGACGTCGGTGCCGTCCTCGCCCTCGAAGTAGTACGCCTTCATCTTGATCAGATCGACGACGCCCTGGAAGCGGTCCTCGATGCCGATCGGGATCTGCATCATGACGGCGTTGTGCTTCAGCTTGTCGCGCAGCTGCTCGGTGACGCGGTAGGCGTTCGCGCCGGAGCGGTCGAGCTTGTTGATGAAGGCCAGGCGCGGGACGTTGTAGCGGCGCATCTGGCGGTCGACGGTCATCGACTGCGACTGCACGCCGGCGACGCCGCACAGGACGAGGATCGCCCCGTCGAGCACGCGCAGCGAGCGCTCGACCTCGATCGTGAAGTCGACGTGGCCCGGGGTGTCGATGATGTTGATCTGGTGGCCGGCCCAGTCGCAGTAGGTCGCGGCGGACTGGATGGTGATGCCGCGCTCGCGCTCCAGCTCCATGGAGTCCATGGTCGCGCCGACCTCGTCCTTGCCGCGCACCTCGTGCATCTGGTGAATGCGGCCGGTGTAGAACAGGATCCGCTCGGTCAGCGTGGTCTTGCCCGAGTCGATGTGGGCACTGATCCCGATGTTGCGGATGAGCGACAGATCGTTGGACATGGTCATGGGCTCCTCGAGTCCCGATTGCGGCGTAGCAAAGGGTGGTCCGGGGCTAAAAAGGGTCGCGCAGCATAGCCCGAAACGGGCGCGCTCGCTCGGGCTTTCCCGGATCTCCCCAGGTTTGCCCCTGCTTCGGTACGAAGTTGCAGCCGCTTGATAGGGCCCCGAGGGGCGCTGGCAAGTCCGGTCCGGTCGGTCAGCGCGCCGAGCCCGGGAAGCGCGGGGCCCACCAGTTCCAGTCCCCCAGAAGCTGCATGGTGGCGGGCACGAGCAGCGCTCGGACCAGGGTCACGTCCAGTGCGATCGCCGCGACCATGCCCACCCCGATCTGCTTCACGTAGACGAGGTCGCCGGCCGCGAACGCCCCGATCACGACCAGGAGGATCAGGGCCGCGCTGGTGATGATCCGACCCGTGTGGGCCAGGCCGAAGATCACGCTGCTGCGGTTGTCGCCCGTCCGCAGCCACTCCTCGCGGATGCGCGAGAGCAGGAACACCTCGTAGTCCATCGAGAGGCCGAAGACGACCGCGAACATGACCAGCGGGATGCTCGGGTCGATCCCGTCCAGGGGCTCGAAGTCGAGCAGCCGGGCGAGATGGCCGTCCTGGAACACCCAGACCAGCAGCCCGTAGCTCGCGCCGAGGGAGAGCGCGTTCATGAGCACGGCCTTGATCGGCACGACCACGGAGCGAAAGGCGACGAACAGCATCAGCAGATTCCACACGACCACCAGGACCGCGGCGGTGCGACCGTACTCCCGCAGCGTGAGCTTGAGGTCGACCATCTGCGCGGTCGGCCCGCCGATCTTCACCGCGAGGCCGGGATGAGGGACGTCGCGCACCGCCTCGAGGACCTCGGCGGCCTGCGCCGAGCGCCAGGGGTGGGCGCCCGTGGCGATGAGCAGCGAGTGGTCGTCGCGGGTCATCCGCGCGAGGCGGGTCGCGGTGGGGTCGACGGCGGCGGTCCGCGCCAGCTCCTCGGGCGTCTGCGCGGCGGGATCGAGACCGTCGAAGGCGCTGCGCACCGCGGTGACGCCGGGGACGGCGGCCAGCTGCACCGCGTAGTCGCGCAGGAGCCGCAGGTTGGCGGGCGCGAGCGGGGCGCCCGCGGTCTCGACGATCACCTGCATCGCCGAGGCGCCGCCCGGGTCGAAGTGCGCGGCGTCGCCGAGAGCCTCGTCGACCCGACGCACCTCGGAGTCGGGCGGGAAGATGCGCGCGTCGGGCAGCACGCTGCGCATGCGGAGCACCGGGCTCGCGGCCAGGAGCAGGAGCGCCGCACAGCCGAGCCCCGTCAGCACCGGGTGTCGCATCGACAGCTCGCCGACCCGGCTCCAGAACGGGCTCGGACCGCCGGCTTCGGGAGCGGAGCCGATCGCGCCGCGGTTCACGCGCGGGCCGAGCCAGGCGAGCAGCGCCGGCAGCAGCACCAGCGCGCCGAGCAGCGCCGTCGCGGTCGCGAGCACGCCGCCGAGCGCCACGCTGCTCAGAATGCCGACCGGCACCGGGACCAGCACGCTCAAGCTCACGATCACGGCGAGCCCGGAGATGAGCACTGCGCGCCCGGCGGTGTCGAACGCGGTGGCGACCGCCGCGCGCGGCGCGAGGCCGCGGCTCAGCTCCTCGCGGAAGCGCTGCACCATCAGCAGCGAGTAGTCGATCGACAACCCGAGCCCGAGGAAGGCCGCGACGTTCAGCGCGAAGATCGCGATCTCCGTGAACTTCGAGCCGAGCCGCACGATCGCCGCGCAGCTCGCCAGCGCGAACCCACCGATCGCGATCGGAACCAGCGCCGCCACGACGCCGCGGAAGAACAGCAGCGTGAGCACCGCCGCGATCGGCACCGCGATCTTCTCGGCCGAGGTGATGTCGGCGTGCGCGATCTCCTGGGCCAGGATCGAAGCCGCGACGTGGCCGCCGATCGCCACCTCGATCGGCGGCTCGACCGCGCGGAGCTGCGCCTCGATGCGGGGCAGCGTGCGGAGCTTCTCGGCGTTCGAGCCCGCGAGTGAGACGATCACGAGCGCCTCGTGGCCGTCGCGCGAGATCAAGCCGGTCTCCGCCGTGTCGAAGTAGGACGAGGTGCCGACCACCCCCTCGCTCTGCACCAGTCCGTCGGTGAGGTCGAGAACCCACGAGCCGAAGTGCGGGTTGCGCACGTCGCCGCGCGGATCGCGGTAGAGCGCCAGCACGTCCGCCGAGCCGATCCCGAAATTGCGCTCGGCCGACTTCACCGCGAGGTCCGACTCGCTGCCCGGCACCTCGAAGCCGCCCGCGGGGAGGTGCTCCGCGGCCGACGCGCCGTAGAGCCCGGCCGCGGCGAGCAGCAGCGCGAACGCGACCAACACCGAGCGGTGCTGGTCGGAGACCCAACCGCCGAACCGGCTGAGGAGGGAGGCGGGCGACGTGGAAGATCTCACACTGGATTGCAAGTAGCGCACTGGTGGCCGGTTCCGCCGCCCCTCCGTGGGCGCGACACGCGCTGGCGTCATTCTTGCTTCACCGCTGGGGCATGACGACATTTGCACGAACCTGCCTGGCCTTCGCGCTCTGCGCGTGCGCAGTCGGCGGCGGTCCCTCGAGCCCCAGCGCGGGCTCGGCTTCATCTTCGTTCAACCTGTTCACGCCAGAGCAAGACGTCGAGATCGGGCGGCAGTCGGCGGCCGAGGCGGAGAAGCAGCTGCCGATGCTCGGCGACTCAGCGGCGGACCGCTACGTGGATGGGATCGTCCAGACGCTCGCCGCACAGGCGCCGGGCGCGAAGTACCCGTACCGCGCCAAGGCCGTGAACGATCCGTCGATCAACGCCTTCGCGCTGCCCGGGGGCCCGCTGTACGTGAACCGCGGCCTGATCGAAGCCGCGCGCAGCGAGGACGAGCTCGCCGGTGTGATGGCTCACGAGGTCGCGCACGTGGCGCTCCGCCACGGGACGCATCAGGCGTCGAAGGCCTACCTCGCGCAGGCGGGCCTGGGGATCCTGGGCGGTCTGCTCGGACAGGACAGCGCGAACACCGCGCAGGTGGTGAACGTGATCGGCGGGGTAGGGCTCAACGTCCTGTTCCTGAAGTACAGCCGCGACGCCGAGTCCGAGGCCGACGCGACCGGCGCGCAGATCATGGCGCGCGCCGGCTACGACCCGGTCGCGATGGCCGACTTCTTCGAGCTGCTCCGCCAGAAGGAAGGGAGCTCGGGCTCGGTGGGCACGTTCTTCAGCGATCACCCGGCGCCGGCCGACCGCGAGGCGCGCATCCGCCAGATCGCCTCCACCTTGCCGCACCCTCCCGCGCGAATCGGCGGACTCGCGGCCGTTCAGGCCGAGCTGCGCGGCATGCCGGCGGCGCCTGCCTCGCGGCTCGCGCAAGCGCAGCGCTCACCGGGGCAGACCGCGCAGCGATCCGGACGCACGGCGACGGTGCAGGTCCCGGCGCCGTCGTCGCAGTTCAAGACCTTCAACCACCCCAGCGGCTTCTTCTCGATCGACTACCCGGCGAACTGGGAGGCGCACGCGGGCTCCGGCTACGGCGCGTCGGTCTTCCCGCCGGGCGGCTCAGTGGACTACGGGCGACGGCGAGTCGTCTCTCGTCTACGGCGTCGTCGTGAATCACTACGCGCCGTTCGAAGCGGGTCGGAAGACCGGATCGCTCGCTGAAGCGCGCGACGACCTGGTGCAGAACATCGAGCGCGCGAATCCCTATCTGAAGGTCGTGAAGGGCTCCGCGAAGACCGAGCAGATCGACGACGCGCCCGCGACGTCCGTCGTGCTCGCGGGCCCCTCACCCATCACGAACGCCACCGAGCAAGTCACCGTCGTGACGCGCGCACTGCGCGACGGTCACGTCGTGTACGCGTTGCTCATCTCCCCCGAGCGCGATCAGCAGGCGCTCGCGCCGGCCTTCACGCGCATGGTGCGGAGCCTCGAGATCCACGACGTCGCGAGCCACCCCTAGCGGAGCGCGCGCGAGCCGTCCTCGATCCGGCCCAGAAGTCGGAGCAAGCCGTCGAGGATCGTGATCGGGTGGGGCGGACATCCGGGGATGTAGAGATCGACCGGGACGACCGCGCCCGCGCCGTTCAGCACCTCCGGGTGGTCGACGTAGGGCCCGCCCGAGATCGCGCAGGCGCCCACTGCGATCACGAGCTTGGGAGCGGGCACGGCGGCCCAGGTCTTCTCGAGCGCGAGCCGCATGTTCTCGCTCACCGCGCCGGTGACGAGCAGCCCGTCGGCGTGGCGCGGCGAGGCGACGAACGAGATGCCGAAGCGGCCCAGGTCGAAGACCACCGTGCCCAGCACGTTCACGTCCGCCTCGCAGGCGTTGCAGCCGCCGGCGGAGACCTGGCGGAGCTTGAGCGAGCGGCCGAAGAGTCGCCGCATCTTGGTGTCGAGCGCGTCGGCCAGGCGCAGCGTCCCCTCGCGCAGGACCAGCGCCTCGCGCGTGCGGGTGGCCAGCTGCCAGTCGCGGGTGAACTCGAGCGCGCCCTCGGGGCAGGCCTCGACGCAGTCGGTGCAGAACAAGCACTTGCCGAGGTCGAGCTGCGGTCCGGCGGCGTCCGCCGAGAGCGCCCCGGTCGGGCACGCGTCGATGCACGCGCGACAGCCCTCGCGGCAGCGCGCGAAGTCGAGCGCGGGCGCCCCGCGCATGCGGTCGGGCAAGCTGGGCTCGCCGTCGGGAAAGGCGATGGTGCGCGTGCCTTGCGCCAGCCGGGTTCGAATGATCTTCCACATGATCGCGCCCGTGCTCCTACAGGTCGAAGCCGCAATAGGAGAGGTTGAAGCTCTTGTTGCAGAGCGGGAAGTCCGAGATCTGCTGGCCGCGCAGCGCGATGGCGAGCCCCATCCAGTTGTGGAAGGAGGGATCGACGACCTTGTAGCCGGCCAGTCGCCCCGCGCCGTCGGTCCAACCGACGTGGCAGATCTCGCCGCGCCAGCCCTCCACCAGCGACGCGCAGAGACGGTCGGGTGCAAGCGCAGCGCCGTTCGCGCGCAGCTCGCCGCCCGGCAGGCTCGCGAGCTGCTCGAGGGCGAACTCGGCCGAGCGGCGCGTCTCGAGCCAACGCACGTAGGCGCGCGCGAAGACGTCGCCCGAGTGCCAGGTGGCCGCGGGCAGCTGCCAGACCCTGTAGATCCCGGTCGGGTGGGTCGTGCGGATGTCGCGCGCGAGACCGCACGCGCGCGCGGCCGGCCCGACGAGCCCGAGCTCGCTCGCCTGGTCCGCGCTGAGCTGCCCCGTGTCCTCGAAACGCGACATCACGGAGGGCGTTTCCCAAAGCAGATCGGTCGCCTGCTCGACCTCGCGCAGAGCCGTGGCAATGCGCTCGGTCATGCGGCGGGCGCGCTCGGGGTCCACGTCGAAGCCGACTCCGCCCGGGCGCACGAACCCGCGCCCGAAGCGGTTGCCGCAGAGCTCGGCCGAGAGATTCAGCCAGTCGCCGCGCAGTCGGCCGCAGAACGCCGCAGTGGGCAGGAAGCCGACGTCGCCGGCGAGGGCGCCGAGGTCGCCGGTGTGGTTCGCCATCCGCTCGAGCTCGAGCGCAATGCCGCGCAGGGCGTGCGCGCGCGCGGATACGCGCTGGTCCGCTAGCGCTTCGACGAGCTGGGCGTACGCGGTCGCGTGGCCGATCGTGGTATCACCTGCCAGCGTCTCGAAGTAGTGGAGCCGGCGCTTCTCGGGACCGTCGACCACCGCGCGCTCGACGCCGCGATGCTGATAACCGAGAGAGATCTCGAGGTGTAGCACCGTCTCGCCGTGGCATTGGAAGCGGAAGTGACCCGGCTCGATCACCCCCGCGTGCACGGGTCCGACGGCGACCTCGTGCACTTCGTCGCCCTCGACCTTGTAGAAGTCGGCGATCCCGATCGGCGCCGGAACGCCGGCGCGCGGCGGGAAGCGGACCGGCTTCAACCACGGGTGGCCCTCGGGCCGGAGCCCGCGCTGCTCGAAGATTTCACGCTCGAACAAGTGGACGGCGGGAAGCGACGGCGTCAGCGCCGGAAAGCCGCCGCGGAGCGGCGCGCTGCGGCCGATCCGCAGCGCGCCGTCGCGGTCGGAGGCGAGCACTGCGAGAAGCGAGACGCCGTCGCGCTCGGCGATCCCGAACAGCGCTGCGACCCGATCGCCGCGCTCCGCGCCGTCGAGCAGCGCCGCCTGGAGCTCCGCGAGCGCGAGGCGCGGCACATCGGCGATGGCGAGTGCAACGCCGTTCTGCGTCCGGCGGAGCCCGTTCGCGTCACTCATTTCGGCGCCTCCAAGCTCGCCGCGGCCTCGCGCAAGAGCTCGAGGAGCGGCGTCGGGATCCAGACCCCGAGCGCGAGCACGAGCGCCAGCAGGACGACGATCGGCGCAACGCCGAGCCAGCCGTCGCGATACTGCGTCGCCTGCGCGCGGGCCGGCGGATCCCCCTGCACGACCGACAGCACCGTCTGACCCATGCCGACGAACACCAACAAGAGGAGACCGAGGAACGCCGCCGCGATCCAGTAGCGGCCGGCGTGCACGATCGCCGTCAGGATCGTGAACTCGCTGACGAAGGTCCCGAACGGCGGCGTGCCGGTGATCGCGAAGAAGCCCGCGAGAAAGAGGGAGCCCGACGCCGGCAGGAGATGCACTGCACCACTCACTTCGGAGATCCGCTTGCTGCCGAACGCGCGGTGGATGTTCCCGGCGGAGAGGAACAGCACCCCCTTCGAGAGCCCGTTGTTGAGCAGGTGAAGCAGCGCGCCGAACGTCCCGGCGCCGCCGATCGCGATGCCGAGCACGAGGATGCCCATGTGCTCGACGCTGGAGTAGGCGAGCATCCGCTTGTAGTCGCCTTGTCGCACCATGAACGCGCCTGCGACGGCCATCGAGGCCAGGCCGAGAAACAGCAAGAGCGAACGCGCGAACTCCGCCTCGCCTGCGGCCGCACAGATCTGAAAGAAGCGCAGGATCGCGGTGAATGCGCAGCTCGTGAGTCCGCCGGCGAGCAGTGCGCCGACCAGTCCGGGCGCTTCGCCGTAGGCATCGGGCTTCCAAGTGTGCATCGGGGCGAGCCCCATCTTGGTGCCATAGCCGACCAGGGCCAGCACGAACCCCGAGTGCAGCCAGGGCCCCGACAGTCGCTCTGCGTTCGCGAGCATGTCGGGCAGCAGGAGTGACACAGGACCGCCCCCCGCCAGCGCCGAGTAGGCCACGAAGAAGGTCCCGAGCAGCGCGAGCGCGATCCCGACCGAGCCGATCAAGAGGTACTTCCAGGTCGCCTCGATCGAGCGCGGATTCCGGTTGAAGTAGAGCAGTGGGCCCGTCGCGAGCGTGGTCGCCTCGACCGCCACCCAGAGCAGGCCCAGGTGCTGGACGCCTGCGATCAAGTTCATCATCGCGAAGAAGACCAGCATCACGGCGCAGAAGACCCGGTTCGGTCGCTCCGAGCGCAGCGCGAGATAGCCGGGCGCGTACGCCGCGCACAAGAAGAAGAGCACCGCGAGATACGCGGCGATCAACCGGCCCAGCGGATCGAGACCGAGCCACGGCCGGCCGAGCCCCGCCCCGAGGCCGAGGAGCTCGAGCGAGACGAGCCCGAGCTGAATGGCGCCGGCCGCCGGCAGGAGCCAAGGGCGGTAGCGCTCGGACGGAGCCGCGAACGCGAGGGCCGCGAAGCAGAGCGGCACGATCACCAGCCAGGCCGCCACTCTCACTCCCGCAGCGAGGTCAGGTGCTCGGTGCTGAGCGACGAGAACTCGCGTTGGATGTGATCCATGATGATGCCCATCACGAAGACGGCGACGAAGAGATCGAGCAGCACTCCGATCTCGACCAGGAACGGGATCGCTTCGGCCAGGGTCAGGCCGAAGATGAAGATCCCGTTCTCCAGCGTCAGGTAGCCGACGACCTGCGTGATGGCCTTGCGCCGCGTCGTGAGCACCAGAAAGCCGGTGAGCACGGTCGCCAGCGACGCAGGTACGGTGAGAATCCCCGCGTGCTGCTCCATCAGAGGCAGCGAGCGCGCGAAGACGAGCGACAGGCCGGTCGCGAGCGCGCCAAGCACGAGCGAGGTCGTGAAGCCGACAAACGGCTCGATCTCGCGGCGGATCGAGACGTTGCGCATCGCGCGCAACAGAATCGCCGGGATCGCCACGCCCTTGAGCGCGACGGTCGCGATCGCGACCAGGGTGAGGCGCAAGTTGGCCTGCTCGTGGGAGACGTACAGCGCGATCCCCAGCAGCACGCCCTGCATCCCAGCGAACTTGATCGCAGCCGACAGCCGGCTCGTGCCGAGCATCGTGAAGTTCAGGAGCAGCACGCCCACCAGCACCAGATCGAGGAGCTCTCCCATCCCTTCACCCCACCAACAGCATCATCCCGAACGCAGACAACAGGCTGGCGCCCACGAGCAGGCTCGGAATCCGCAGGAGCTGCAGGCGCGCCATGACCGACTCGACCACGCCGACCAGCACGGCGAGCGCGACAAGTTCCACCAGCACCACGCCCACTCCAACCATCGTTCCGCCGACCGCGAACGGCGTGGCAATCCGCACGAGCAGCAGCCCGTACGCGAACAGCTTCACCGCGGCGCCGTAGAAGATGAGCGCGAGCGGCGGGCCGCTGTGATCGAGCACCATCACCTCGTGCACCATCGTGAGCTCGAGGTGGGTGGTGGGATCGTCGAACGGGATGCGGCTGTTCTCAGCGAGCAGCACGACGAAGAGCGACACCGTGGCCAGCCCGAGCGACGGAGCGCCTGCGGCCCAGAGGTCCGGGAGCTCGGGTCCCAGCATCGAGCCCAGCGAATAGCTCCCCGAGAGCTTCACGAGCACGAGCAGCGCGAAGAAGGCGGCCGGCTCCGCCAGGCACGAGAACGCAGCCTCGCGCGCCGAGCCCATCCCCTCGAACGCCGAGCCCGTGTCGAGCGCGGCGGCGATCGTGAAGAAGCGGCCGAGCGCGAGCAGGTAGGCGAACGCGACCAGGTCGCCCGGGAACGCGATCAACGCGCCCTGCGCGCCGAGCGGAACCATGAACGCGGCGAGCAGCGCGGTCGATAGCCCGACGACCGGGCCGGCGAGGAACACCCAGGTCGTGGTGCGGCTCAGCACCACGCCCTTTCGCAGCAGCCGAGCCAGGTCGAAGTACGGCTGCAGGAGCGGTGGACCGCGGCGCCCCGCGAAGCGCGCCTTGGTCCGCGCGATAACGCCCATCAGGAGCGGCGGGAAGAGCAAGGGAACCACCACGGCAAGCACGACGTCCACTGCGGTCACTGCGACGCTCCTGAGAAGGCGAGCAACGCGACGAGCGCGATCCACACGTAGAGCAGGTAGGCGTGGACGCTCCCCTGCTGGAGCACCCGCAACCGCCCGAGCAGGTTCGCCAGCCAGCGCGACGTGGGCAGGACCAGCCCGTCCAATACTGCGTCCGGCACGTGGCTGTGAAAGTCGGAACGAGCCGGGAACAACCCCGCCGGACGCAGCATGCGAACGTGCGGCGCCAGCATGAACGCGAAGGCACGCACGAGGATCGCTGCGAACGACGAAGCCGAGTACTGCATCCGCGCGCTCGGGTCCGCGTAGCCGCAGTCCCAGGTCGGCCCGCGCGGGATGGCCGCGGGCGCGAGGCGCAGCCGCAGGCCGAAGCCGACCGCGCCGACGAGCGCGAGCAACGCGAGCGCGAGCAGCGAGAGCGCGCCGAACGGCGCGTCGGCATGGGCGCTCGAGGCGGCGAGCGCAATCCGCGCGGCGCTCGCGAGCGGTGCGCCGAGGGCAAACGCGCCGACCCCGATTGCGGCGCACAGGAACGCGAGCGCGCCCATCGGCGCCAGCATCTCTGCAGGAGCCTCCCGCGCGCGCTCCACCCCGAGCTGGCGCGGCGTACCGAGGAACACGACGCCCACCACCTTTGCGAAGCACGCCAGCGCGAGCCCTCCGGTGAGCGCGAGGCCGGGCACAGCGAGAGCGGCGAGGACCCAGATCGCGCCGTCCCCCGAGGCGATGCTGCGCAACAGACCCGAGTAGATCAGCCACTCGCTCACGAACCCGTTCAGCGGGGGCAGCCCGACGATCGCGACGGCGCCGACCGTGAAGCAGAGCGCGGTCCTGGGCATCTGCTTCGCGACTCCGCCCAGTGCGTCGAGCGCGCGCGTTCCGGTCTGTTGAATGACGGCGCCCGCTCCCAGGAACAATAGGCCCTTGAACAGCGCGTGATTGACGACGTGCAGCAGCGCGCCGGCCAGCGCGAGCGCCGAGATGTCGAGACGGCCTGCGTCGCGCGCCATGAGCGCGAGCCCGAGGCCGATGGCGATGATCCCGATGTTCTCGATGCTGTGATAGGCGAGGAGCCGCTTCAGATCGTGCTGCGCGAGCGCGAGCGCGACGCCGAGCACCGCCGAGATCAGGCCGAGCATCAGCAGCGCCTCGCCCCACCAGGCGCTCGGGTCGGGCAGGAGCGAGACCACACGCACGATCCCGTAGATGCCGGACTTGATCAACACTCCGGACAGCAGGGCCGAGACGTGCGTCGGCGCCGCCGCGTGCGTCGGGGGCAGCCACACGTGCAACGGCATGAAGCCGGCCTTGAGCCCGAAGCCGACCAAGGCCAACGTGAAAACCGCCGACTGGAGCCCCGGCGCCACCGCTCCACTGGCCAGAGGGGCGAGGCGGAGCGAGCCCGTCGCGGCGAAGAGCAGCCCGAACATCGCCAGCAGACACAGTGCGCTCACGCGCGTGCTGACCAGGTAGAGGAAGCCCGCGTCGCGCACCTCGCGCTCGCGCTCTTCCGCGGTGACCGCGAAGAAGGCTCCGATCGCCATGACCTCCCAGGCGCCCAGGAACACCAGGGAGTGTCGCGCCAGCAGCACACCCACCAGCCCGGCGCAGGCGAGCCCGAACGACACCCGCAGCCGAGGCGCCTCGCGCGGGTGCTCGGCAGCGCCGAAGTAGCCCAGTGAGTAGCAGCCGCACGCCGCAGTGAGGACGGCCACGGGTAGGAGAAACACGGCGGAGAGCGGGTCGAGCCCGAGCTCGAGCGCACCGAGCGGCTGCCCCGCGCCGAAGGCGAGATCGTCTCCGCCGCCCGCGAGGGCGCGCACCGCCGCGACTGCGCAGCACGCGGCTCCCGAGCCGAGCGCGAGCGCGCCGAGGCGGTCGGCGCGCTTCGGTCCGGCCGCGCGGGCGCAGGCAGCGACGAACCCGCTCGCGGCGATCAAGAGAGCGCCGACCAGAGCGAGCGGGGTCGTCACGGCTGCGACCCGCCGCGCAGCGAGGCCCAGGCGAGCGCGGCGACCACGGCGACCATGATGTACGCAACGTACAGATGGGAGTTCCCTTGCTGCAGCAGCCGCAGGCGCGTGAAGCGACTGGCGAGCGCGGAGAAGAGCGGCTGATACACGCGCGTGAGCAGCGGCTCGTCGTGGCGAGTGCGCAGCTCGCTGGGAGCCGGGAAGAAGCCGTGCAGCACCGGTGTGCCCGCGGACGGCGCGAGCCCCCTGGGCAGGACCCGGCTGGTGAGGAGCTCGGACAGCGAGAGCGCCGTGTACTGCATGCGCGTACTGACGGCTGCGTAGCCGCAGGCCCAGGTGTCGTCCGCGGCGCGCCCGGCGCGTCGGGACGCCAGAGCGAGGACTGCGAGCGAGACACCCGTGGCGAGCGCGAGTGCCAGCGCAAGCGCCGCTACGGGCTGGAGTGAGGACGACACCGGCGCGAACGCCAGCCCGGCCCGCTGTGTGCCGAGCAGCTCGCGCAGCGGCGCTCCGACCGCTGCGAGCAGCAGCCCGGGCGCGGACCCGATCACCAAACAGGCAGCCGCGAGCGCGGCCATCACCCCGAGCATTGCCCCGCTCAAATCGTGCGCGTGCCCCGCAGCTTCGCTGCGCGGCTGTCCGAGGAATGCGATCCCGAACAGGCGCACGAACGCGGCCGCGCCGAGCGCCCCTACGAACGCAAGCAGCCCGAGCCCCAGCGATGCCGAAAGAGAGGACAGCCCTACCGGGACGGTGACCGCGTGCAACAGGCCCTGGTACAGCAGCCACTCGCTCGCAAACCCGGAGAGCGGTGGAAGCGCCGCCAGCGCGAGCGCACCGACGGCGAAGAGCAGGGCAGCGCGCGGCATCACCCGCGCCAGCCCGCCCAGCCGCTCCAGGTCGCGAGTCCCTGCCGCGTGCTGGATCCCGCCCGCAGCGAAGAACAGTAGCCCCTTCATCGAGGCGTGGTTCCAGACGTGGAAGAGCCCCGCTGCGAGCCCGAACCCGGCCAGCACGTCGTCACCGCGCGCCATCCCTTCGAGACCGATGCCGAGCCCCAGCCCGATCAGCCCGAGGTTCTCGACGCTCGAGTGCGCCAGCGCGCGCTTCATGTCGCGCTGCGAGAGAGCGAGCGAGACTCCGAGCAGCGCACCGGCGAGTCCGAATCCCGCGAGCACGGCCCCGAACCCGGGTGTGACTCCGCCGACGACCAGCCCGACCCGCAGCAATCCGTAGTACCCGAGCTTCACCATCGCGCCCGACATGACCGCGGAAACGTGAGAAGGCGCAGCGGCGTGCGCCTCCGGAAGCCAGACGTGGAGCGGCACGATCCCGGCCTTGACTCCGAAGCCCGCGAAAGCGAGAGCGAGCAGGGTGCTCGATCGCGCCGCCGGCGCCGCACCGGAGTGCGCGTCGAACGCTTCCCCCAGCAGCACGAACAGCGCCAGGAGCGCGGCCGTTCCGGCGTGCGACGCGACCAGATAGACCCAGCCGGCGCGGCGCACCTCGGCGCGCTCGTGCTCGAAGCTCACCAGAACGTAGGCGCAGAGCGACATCGTCTCCCAGCCGACGAGGAACAGGATCCCGTTGCGCGCCAGGGTCACGATCATCATGGCGGCGCACAGGCCGTTGAAGAAGAGCCAGCTCGACGCCACCCGCCGGGGATCGGCGTGGTCGGAGAGGTACGCGCGGCCGTAGAGTGCCGCGAGCGCCGAGAGCGCCAGCACCGGAACCAGGAAGAAGGCGGAGAGCGCATCGAGCTCGAGCGAGATCGATCCTCCCGGCAGGCTCCAAGGGAGTTCGGCGCGCAGAATCTCTCCGCCCGTCAGGACGCGGGCCACGGGCACCGCACCCAGCAGCGCCGCGAGCGGGGCGCCTGCGCTGCCGAGGGCGCCCGACAGGCGAGGCCGGTGCGCGGCCACGAACGCTGCGAGTCCCGAGGCGAGCAAGACGAGCCACGCCGCGGCGAGCTGACTCATGCCGGCTCGGGGCTCGGCTCAGACCTCGCGAAGCTCTTCTCGACACGGTGGAGTGTCGCCAGGATTGCGTCTGGCCGGCGTTCGCGGAGCACCCGGCGGAACGCGTCGTCGTGCAGCGCCGCGGAGAGCCGCGAGAGCAGCTGGAGGTGCGAGCGGCTGGTCGGCGCGACGATCACGAACAGGATCTCGACCGGGTTCCCGTCGAGCGCGCCGAACGGGATCGGCTTCTCGAGGAAGCACAGCGCGACCGCGGAGCGCACGTGGAGCAGGATCGGGTTGCGCACGTGCGGGATCGCGATGCCGTCGCCGACGGCGGTCGAGCCGAGGTTCTCGCGCGCGAGCAGCACCTCGTAGAAGAAATCGCGGTCGACCTCCTCGGGCAGGTTGAGTACGCGGACGACCTCGCGCAGGACGGTCTCGCGATCGGCGCCGCCCTTCACGAAGTGGATCCCGCCGGTCGCGAGCGCGCTCTCCAGCGTCGGCACCGGCTCCTCGGCCTTCGGCGGCTCCGGAAACAGCTCCGCCGAGACGCGCACGCCGTTTCGCGTGGCCCACTCGAGCAGCTCGGCGCGGTTGAAGCGGTGCTGCCCGTGGACGCGGTGGACTGGGAGCTCTCGGTCGTCGATCCAGCGGTAGATCGTCTTCTCGGAGACGCCGAGCAATCGCGCGGCGTCCCGGATCAGGATCTTGACCCCCACCAGCCTCACTCCGCCGCCCGCGAACCCGCCGGCGCGGTCCGTTGATTAGAGCGGCCCCGCGAGGCTGTCAACCTCGCGGCGTTCACGGCTGCGGCGGCTTGATCCCCTGCTTCTCGAACTCCTTGGCGATCGCGCCGCCGTGTGGCAACACGTCCCAGACTCCGGTCCGCGATGATCGGCGCGATCCCGGTCGTGAAGCCGATCGTGACGGGGTAGGGGACGAACTCGATCGCGGCGCCCAGCCGCGCGAAGCCCATCGCGACCAGCAGCACGCCGGCCATGAGCGTCGCGACCACGAGCCCGTCGTAGCCGCAGGACGTCGTCGCCGAGCTGCCGCGCCGAGATACCCTCACGCAGCGTGATCAGAAGCTTTGGCTCGAGCTGCCGCTGCGCCTGCGAGCGGTCGTCACCCTCTCTTTGTAGCGAAACCGGCGCGTGCCACGCCTGCGAGGCAGACGAGGGCGAGCAGCGCCAGGGGTGCCGGCTCCGGCACGCTGCCTTCGAGCAGCGCGAACTGGGTGAAGAACGCAGCGCCGGGCGCGTGGAGCTCGATCTCGAACGACAGGACCAGGTCGACGACGTCGCCGTCGAAGAGACCCGAGCCGCCGAGGTCGTAGAGATCGTCGTCGAGCGCGGCCTGTGCGCTCGCCAGGTCGTGGAACTCGAGCTCGAAGAGCGTCTGGCCGTTCCCGGAGACCTCGAGGTGCAGCAGGTCCAGCTCGCCGAGGGCGACCGGATAGAAGAACGCCAGCGTCAGCCCGGTCGGATCGTCGAAGGCGTCGGTGGCGAGCTGGATCTCGATCTCTCCGTCGAGCCGCTGGTGCGCGTTGTCCCCGAGATAGCCGAGGGCGAGGAGGTCGGCGCCTGCTTCGAGCACTCCCTGAGCTTGCGTGCCGATCAGCCACTCTGCCGCGGCGCCGTCCCTCGGCTTCCCGTAGGCAGCCGCGATGCCGTACTCGAGAAAGAAGGGCGCGGGCCCGAGTGGCTGGAGGTGCTCCTCGATCGAGGCGAAGCTGTCGACCGCGGGCACCGACGACGGCAGAAGGGGGAGACCGCCCGAGGTCTGACTTCGGACTTCGAACACCGCTCCGGGCGCGTGCGCCTCGGCCAGCGTGTGAACGCCCGCCGGCCCGACTGCGGTCGACAGGGCACGGACCCGCGAGTCACCGGTCGTGATCGAGCTCGCCCAGGCATCGCCGTCTCGGGCGAGCGGCGATCCGGCGACCGGGCTGCCGGCGAGGCCAGCCGTCGCGACCGCATGAGCCGAGACCTGCGCGCCGCCTTGTGCGAGTGCCGTCGAGTGCGCATCCCCGCCCGCGCCGCCCGACGCTCCAACACCGCCGAAGGCGTTGGCCTCGGCGCTGCTCCCCCCGGAGGAATGCGCGGAGGCGGAGGCGTCGCCGGAACCGCCGTCGCCGCCCACGCCGGGCGCGCCAGGGGCTCCGGGCCCCGTCGCGGTACCGCCGAGTCCACCGAGGCCTCCCGCTCCGCCTTGCGCGTGAGCCAGGGCGGAGGTGGTGTCGTCGGGCACGTCGGTCATCGCGCTCGCCCGCGCGCTGCCGCCGACACCCCCTGGACCGCCGTTCCCCGCGCCGGCACCCACGGGCGAGCCGTCGCCTCCGGCGCCGCCCGTACCGCCCATCCCACCGATCGCGATGGCGGTGTTGCTCGGATCCGGATCGTCGACGCCGGCGTCGGCTAGACCGCCGTCACCGCCAGGAGCCCCGACCGCACCCGGGTCACCGGCCTCGCCCGGCGGACCCGGCCTGCCGGGCGCTCCAGTCACGTCCAACGAAGCAGCGTGCGCCGAGCCGAGCCATGCCACGAGGGCGAACGTAGCGAGAGACCTGAGACTCAGCCGGATCCGCACTCCGCCTCCGAGTCACGAATCTTCGCACGAATCGTGCTTGCTCCGTAAGAGGGACAATCGCTGTGGAGCCGACGTCAGGACGGGGGCAGCTTGATCCCCTGCTTCTCGAACTCCTTCGCGATCGCACCGCCGTACTCTGCCAACAGCTCGCCGTGCGCCTTTTGCACGGCCTCGATTGTGGTGACGCGTCCCAGGTTCCGGTCCTGGAAGCGCGGCATCACGTAGCGCGAGAAGAGCTCGTAGCTCTTCTTGGTGTTGTCCCACGACGCCCAGTTGTGCGCGAGCTGCAGGAACGCCCCGAAGCCGCCCGACTCGTTCTGCAGGCGCTCGAGCTGCTCGATCGCGTCGTCCGGCGTGCCGATCACGGCGAAGCGCTGGGCGATCATGTTCTCGATCACCTCGTCCACGGAGCCCGGCATGCCCAGCGGCAGGGCCGCGACCTCGCGGAAGTAGTACAGCCAGTCCCCCAGCCCGAAGCGCACGTTCGCGCGCGCCTGCTCGCGCGTCTCTGCGATGTGCATCGGGCCGACCAGGCGCCAGCGCGAGCGGTCGACCGGATGGCCATTCGCTTTGCTCGTCTCGCTGTACACGTTCCAGTTCATGCCCAGCATGCTGAAGCCCTCGAAGCTGGTCGCCCCCAGCGACAAGAGGCCGGCGCCGTGCTTGCCGGCGATGCGCGCGCCAGCGGGCGAGATCTGCGACGCGACCGCGTACTCGAGGTTCTGGCTCCAGGGGCGGAGCTGCAGCCGCGCTTCCTTCAGGGTGAACCAGCTGCCTTCGTGGGTGACCGTCTCGCCGCGCAGCAGGCGCAGGATCACGCCGAGCCCCTCGTCGAGCCGCTCGCGCTGCGTGGACGCCTCGATCCCGAGCATGCGCGCGTCCGACTGCAGCGCGCCGGGGCCCGAGCCGAACATCACCCGGCCGCGGGTCATGTGGTCGAGCTGGACGATCCGCTCGGCGATCATGAACGGATGGTGGTAGGGAACAGAGATGACGCCGGTGCCGAGTCGGATGTGCTTCGTGTGCTGCGAGGCGATCGCGATGAAGACCTCGGGCGAGGCGATGATCTCGTAGCCCGCCGAGTGGTGCTCGCCGATCCAGGCCTCGTCGAACCGCAGCTGGTCGAGCCATTTCACGAGCTCGAGATCCCGGTCGATGCACGCGGTCGGGTCCTCGCGCACGGGGTGGAACGGGGCCAGGAAGATCCCGAAGCGAAGCGGCGGATGGTTCACGGTACGACCTCCTCGTCCGTCCATCGTGCCACAGCGACCCCGCTGCGTCTGGTTCTGACCGAGCGGGAATCCAAAACCGGCGCGTCTGCGTAGCAGGTTCCGAGGGCCGGGCATTCCGCCCGGCCAACCCACCCCGCGAACGACTTCGCGGGACCTGGAGGGAACCGCATGCAAACCACCCTGTGGACCGGTCTGCGCCGATTCGCCCTGGCGGCGAGTCTCGTGCCGACACTCTCGGGCGTCGCGCTCGGTGCAAGTCACCGCGAGGCGCCGCTCATCTCGCTGGATCCGGCTGCCGACATCACCGACGTGTACGCGTTCGTCAGCTACGACGCGGACAACCTCGCGCGCTCTGCCGCCGACCGGAAGGTGACCCTGATCATGAACGTGATCCCGGGCGAGGAGCCGAGCTCGGGCCCGAACTACTACTCGTTCGACGATGGCGTGCTGTACGCCTTCCACGTCGACAACGACCGCGACGGCGTGGACGACGTCACCTACGAGGTCCGCTTCGCGACCGACACGCCGGGCGCCGGCAACTTCATCGCGAACGCGAACCTGATGGCGCCGCCGCCGATCACCGCGCTCGAGGGCCCAGGCTCCGGAAGCCTCGGCCGCAAGCAGCGCTACACAGTGACGGAGCTGCGCGACTGCAGGAAGGGCGACAAGGGCTGCAAGAAGAAGACGACGCTCTTCTCGGGCCAGCTCCTGTCGGCCGTTCCGTCGAACATCGGCCCGTTCACGATGCCCGACTACGCGGCGCTCGCCGCGCAGGGCATCTACACCGACGCGTCGGCCGGCGCGCGCGTGTTCGCGGGCCAGCGCGCGGAGACGTTCGCGATCGACCTCGGCGCGGTCTTCGACACCATCAACCTGCGCCGCAACCTGCCGATCCTCACGCTCGCCGAGGACGCCAACGACAACATGAACCCGTTCGGGTTCAACGCGTTCAGCGGCTTCAACGTGAACACGATCGCGCTCGAGCTGCCGATCTCGCGGCTCACCTCGGACCGCATGCCGGTCGGCGACGCGAACAAGCTGATCGGCGTGTACGCCGCGACTTCGCGCACCAAGAAGCAGATCCACGTGGGCGAGCCCAAAGAGGTGGACTTCAAGGACGACACGCTCATCAACACCGGCGACTTCCGCCAGGTGGCGCGGCTCGGCAATCCGCTCGTGAACGAGCTGATCATCCCGCTGGGCAAAAAGGACATGTGGAACGCGAGCGCCCCCGAGGACGAGGCTCAGTTCGCCGCGGACTACCGGCGACTCGACGTGGCCAAGGCGCTGCAGTTCGTCTCGAACGTTCCCGTGCCGACGGGCCCGCGGGACGACATCGTGACGCTCCTGCTGACCTATCCCGGGTCAGTCGTCCAAGGCGAAGCTCTCGGACCTGCTGCGCCTCGACATGAGCGTGCCGCCGACTCCGCCCGCACAGATCAAGCGCCTGGGCCCGCTCGCGCACGACGCGGCCGGGAACCCGACGCCTGATCCGGCCTGCTTCCCGAACGGACGGCGGCCGAACGACGACGTGACCGACATCGTCGTGCGCGTGGCCGGCGGCGCGAACTACATCGCGAACCGCGTGGGCGACGGCGTGAACCTGAACGAGAAGGGCATCACTCCCGACTTCCCGTTCCTGCCCAACCCGTTCGACGGGCGCGACCGGCGCCACATGGATCCGGGCGAGTAGCGACTGTGACCGCACGGCGTCCCATCCGCCGTACGGGACCGCGCCGGGCAGCGAGCGCGCTGCTCGGCGCGGTGATCTCGTTTTCCGCCCACGCCGCGCCGTACGTCCCCGGCGACGACGCGGTCGTGCTGGAGCGGTTCCCCGACGCGCGCAGCCCTGAGGCGCGCGAGCTGCGCGAGCTGCGGGCGCCGCGCGGCGTCGGCGCCCGGGGAGCTCGAGCCCGCGCTCGCGCTGGCCCGCCGCGCGCTCGAGCTCGGCCAGTCGAGCGGCGACCCGCGTCTGGTGGGCCAGGCCGAGGCCGCGCTCGCGCCGTGGCTCGCCGCGGAGGAGCCCCCGACTCGGGTGCTCGTGCTGCACGCGACCGTCCAGCAGAACCGCCACCGCTTCACCGCCGCGCTCGCGACGCTCGAGCGCGTGCTGGCTCGCGACCCCCGCAACGCTCAGGCGTGGCTCACGCGCGCGATGATCGAGCTGGTGCGCGGGGAGCCGCGCGCAGCGCTGTCCAGCTGCACCCGCCTGTGGGGGCGCGCCGAGGCGCTCTACACCGCGGGCTGCGCGGATCTCGCGCGCTCGCGTGCGGGCGAGCTGCGCGCCAGCTACGTCGCGCTCGGCACCGCGCTCGCTGAGTCGCCCGGCGCGTCGACCGGCGCTCGGGTCTTCGCGGAACTCGCGCTGGGCGAGATGGCGGCGCGCCTCGGCGACTCCGCTGCGGCCGAAGCGCACCTGCGCAGCGCGCTCGCGCTCGCGCCCACGGATTTCGCTTCACGCGCCGAGCTCGCGGACCTCCTGCTCGACGCGGGCCGACCCGCCGAGGTGCGAGAGCTTCTCGCCGACGAGACGCGCGCCGACCCGCTGATCCTGCGCCTGGCGCTCGCCGAGCGCGCGCTCGGCGATCCCGGGCTTCGAGGCGCACGCGGAGCTCCTCGAGGCGCGCGCCGCGGAAGGCCGGCTTCGCGGCGAGGACGTGCACGCGCGCGAGGAGGCACGTCTGGCGCTGGCGCGCGGCGACACCGCCCGTGCGCTCGAGCGCGCGCAGGCGAGCTTCGCCGCGCAGCGCGAGCCGGCCGACGCGCGGATCCTGCTCGAGGCGGCGCGTGCCGCGGGCGACACCGCCGCGACTCGCCCCGCGCTCGAATGGCTCGCCGCGACCTCCCTCGAGGACGCGCGCCTCGCGGGGCTCGCAACGAGAGAGGGAAGACCGTGAGGCGCGCGCTTCTCCTTCCGCTCTTCGTCTGCGTCTGGGCCGGCAGCGCCGCGGCTCACAAGGCGAGCGACGCCTATCTCGAGCTCTCCGTCGACGGCGCCGCGCTGCGCGGCCGCTGCGACGTCGCGCTCCGCGACCTGGACCTCGCGCTCGACATCGACCGCGACGGCGACGGCGCCCTCACCTGGGGCGAGCTGAGAGAGCGAAGTGCGGACGTCGAGGCCTACGTGCTGGCGCGGCTCGCCATCTCGGCCGACGGCCAGGCTTGCCCCGCGCGCGCCGAGAGCTTCGCGGTCGACACCCACAGCGACGGGACCTACGCCGTGGTCGGCCTCGCCGCGGACTGCGCGCGGACGCCGACCCGGCTGCGGATCGAGTACGGGCTCCTCTTCGAGCAGGACGCGTTGCACCGGGGAATCCTGCGCCTGTCGACACCGGCCGGAGTTGCCACCGCGCTCTTCGCCCCCGACGCGCGCGTACAGGAGCTCCCGCTCGACGGCTCGGGCGGCTTCGCGCGTTTCGCCGGCTTCGTGCGCGAAGGCGTGCACCACATCGCCTCCGGGCTCCGACCACGTGGCGTTCCTGCTCGCGCTCCTCCTGCCCGCCGTGCTCGTCGGCGGGGCGACCTGGCGCCCCGCGCCCGCGTTCCGGCCGGTGCTGCGCGAGGTGCTCTGGATCGTCTCGGCGTTCACGCTCGCCCACTCGCTCACGCTCTCGCTTGCCGCGCTCGGCTTCGTGCGGCTGCCTTCGCGGTGGGTCGAGTCGGCGATCGCGCTCTCGGTGCTGGTGTCGGCTCTGTGGAACCTGCGGCCGTCGGCGCCGCGGGTCGGCGCGGCCCTCGCGTTCGGCTTCGGCCTGGTCCACGGAATGGGCTTTGCGAGCGCGCTCGCGGACCTGGGCGCGACGACCGGGGCGAGGATCGCGACCCTGCTCGGGTTCAACCTCGGGGTGGAGCTCGGCCAGCTGGCGCTCGTCGCGTGCTTCCTGCCGCTCGCGTTCGTCCTTCGGGGCTCGGTGCTCTACCAGCGCGGCCTGGTGGGCGGGGGGTCTGCGCTCGTCGCCGGGCTGGGCTCGATCTGGCTGGTCGAACGGGTGCTGGGGCGAGCTTTCCTGGGCTTTTGATTTCTCGCACTCACTGACTCGATGCGCGTAGACTCTGCTCGTGGCACGGTCCGTCGTCGGTGTTCTCGCGCTCGTCGCCTTGCAGGCGCTCGCAGCCTCTGCGTCTGCCGCCTCGATCACCTGGGCTTTCGAAGGTGTGGTACGAGAAGCCACGCCCAAATCAAGCTCCGGACAAGCTGCCCTCGACCCGCTCGGTGCAGCAGTAGGCGCACCAGTGGTCGGGTTCGTTCGCTTCGAGTCCGATACTCCTGATTCCGACCCCAGCGACACCGGGGGGCACTTCTTGAACTCGGTCGAGGACGCCGGGATCTCATTTCCAGGAGGCTCGCTCGGGCTGCCCCCTAATTCTTCGTATCGCCAAATAGTCATTGGCGCAGATCCGCGCAGTGTCTCGGGCCTTGAAGTGCAGATCTACCTCACACAGCCATACTCAGGCGTGGGCCTCGATCTGAGCTCGCATGATCCTTCGTTCTTCGACCCCAGCGCACTGCCGCTCGACCCGCCTTCTCTCGCCACTCTCGACCCCTACGGGCTTGACAACACCAGCGCCTGGGGACACGGCACGGCGCTTTCTATCTATGGCCCTTTCGAGCTTTTCGCCGAGCTGACCTCGCTGGTTCGCGTGCCCGAGCCCCACGTCGGCGCGCTCGTGCTCGTTCTCGTTGCGTTCACCGCGCGCAGGCACCGCGTCCGTTGAGATATCCTCCCGCTCGATGAAGCTCGCCAAGCCGCGCATCGACGTGGGTCTCTACACGAACCGCCGCGACGAGATGCTCGCGTTCTGGCGCGACGAGGTCGGGCTTCCGTACGAGGAGCTGCTGCCGATGGGCGGAGGCGTGCAGCAGCACCGCTTCGGGCTGAACGGCTCGGTCCTGAAGGTGAACCACTCGCGGGACCCGATCCCCGACGAGCCGCGCGCAGGCTACCGCGAGCTCGTGATCGCGCGGCCGGGGCTGACGGCGCCGCGCGCGCTCGAGGATCCGGACGGGAATCGGGTTCGCCTGGTGCCTCCCGGACACGAGTCGGTGTCGGGCCTCGCGTTGGTCCTGGCGGTGCGCGATCCCGCCGCGTTCCGCGACTTCTACGGGAAGGCGCTCGAGCTCGAGCCCGCGGGCGCCGACGCGTTCCGCTGCGGCGACTCGCTGCTGCGCTTCGCGCGCGACCCGGCCGCCGCGCCGGCCGGGCGTATGACCGGTCCGGGCTACCGGTACTTCACCGTGCAGGTCTTCGAGGTCGACCGCGAGCACGCGGGCATCCTCGCGCGCGGCGGGGCGGAGGGTCGCGCGCCGCTCACGCTGGGCAACGTCGCGCGCATCTCGTTCGTCCGGGATCCCGACGGCAACTGGATCGAGATCTCGCAGCGCGCCTCGCTCACCGGGCCGCTGCCGACGGAGTAGCGCGATGGAAGCTCGCCTCGACTGGTTCGGCTGCGCGACGTTCCGGCTCACCGTCGGCAAGCTCGTCGTGTTCCTCGACGCCTACCTCGACCGCGTCCGCGCGGCGCCGAATCCGGGGCTCGTACCCGAGGACGTCGAGCGCGCGGACTGGATCGTGGTCGGCCACTCGCACTTCGACCACCTGTTCGGTGCCGAGCGGATCGCCAAGCGCACCGGCGCACGGATCCTCGGCTCGCACGAGACGGTGCGGATCATGGAGGCGCAGGGGGTCCCGCTCGCGCAGATGATCGGCGTGGCCGGCGGCGAGCGCGTGCGCCTGTCCGAGGACGTGATCGTCGACGTCTACCCGAGCCAGCACTCGTGCGTGTGGTCGCACAAGCAGATGAGCGAGAGCCACCAGGTCTGTCTCGGCGACCTCGGCCTCACCTGGCAGGAGCAGCAGGAGCGCTTCCGCGAGCTCGGCGCGCACTTCGGCTCGCTCGGCCCCGACGTGCTGCGCCACCTGCAGGCCAGCGCCCAGGGCGCGCGCGGCGACGGCGGCGCGCTCGTGTACCACTTCCGAACTCCTGCGGGCTCGCTCTTCTACCAGGACACCTCGGGCCACTGGAGCGGGATCCTGCGCGACCTGCGCCCCGACGTGGCGATCCTCGCCGCCGCCGGCCGCGGGAACATCGACGGCGAGCCGATCCAGGGGTCGCTCGCGCAGTTCGTCGGACGGCAGGTGGACCTCTTGCGCCCGCGCCGCGTCTTCCTCGGCCACCACGACGACTGGCTGCCCGGCTTCTCGCGCCCGACCGACGTGAAGCCGATCCGCGACGAGATCGAGCGCATCCGGCCCGGCACCGAGCTGATCGAGACCGGCTACGGCACGGCCTATCCGCTCTTCAAGGGATTGCGGAGCTAGCTCGCGTAAGTGCTCGGGTCCAGCGCGAAGGCGAGGCTCGTCATCGGCTGGCCGGCTGCGCGCAGCGCGGCGTTCTTGCGCGCGACGTCGCGGTAGAGGCGCAGCGCGGCGCGCGGGTCGAGGTCGCGCGTGTCGTGGCCCAGGTGCTCGAGCAACAGCTCGCGGCGCAGCGCGTGCACGGTCGGCCGGTGCCAGAACGAGGCGTTGAGCTCGGTGTCGCCGAAGAAGGAGCGGTTGCCGATGTTGGCCGAGCCGATCGTCGACCAGACGTCGTCGACGAGCGCGATCTTGGCGTGCACGTACACGTCCTGGTACGCGCCCGGCCCCGAGGTTGCGGCGATCCCCGCGAGCGCGAAGTGGTCGTGCTTCCCGAGCCCTGCCAGCGAGTCGAAGAAAGGCTTGTTCTTGGGGTCGCGGCGGCCGGCGGCCATCTCGTCGTTGGGATCGGCGGGTACGAGCACGACGACCTCGACCCCGCGGTCGAGCGCGCCGTGGAGCGCGTCGACGACCTGCTCGGCGCCGATCGCCTGGTCCTCGATGTAGATCGCCTGCGCGCGCGCTCGCGATCGCCTTCAAGTATTGGTCGAGGATCGAGTGCTCGCCCTCCGCGATCGCGAAGCGCTCGGCGCCGACTGCGGGCGCGCCGTCGCTGTACCGCTCGCGCCGCACCGTGCGCTGGATCTGGACCGGCACGTCGCCCGCAGGCGCCGACAGAACCCGCGGGAAAGCGAGCAGGTCCTGTCCGCGCGCGTCGGGCCAGAGCCCGTCGGCCTGGTCGCGCTCGCTCGCCTCGTTCCAGCGCTGCGCGAAGTTGTGGTGCACGTCGGTCGCCGAGGGCCCGCGCACCTCGACGTACACGTCGTGGGTGCTGCCGAGCTCGCGCGCGGCGTGGCCGGGCGCGACCACCGAGGCGTTGTTCAGGTTGATGCCGCCCACGAAGGCGACCTCGCCGGGCTGGCCCGCGTCGACGAGCCAGCTCTTCTGGTGCTGGCAGTAGCGGCCGTGGGCCTGGTCCCAGCGCGCGAGGAAGCGCGAGCCGCGCCTGGCGCAGGAACTCGAGGTCCGCCGCCGTCCCCGCGA
Organism: uncultured delta proteobacterium; assembly: GCA_963707945.1. GTDB lineage: Bacteria > Myxococcota_A > UBA9160 > SZUA-336 > SZUA-336 > VGRW01. The sequence goes on along the minus strand of CAVPRM010000002.1, from coordinate 320,858 downwards.
AGTGCGAGTCGGGAGTCGAAGGCGGCGAGCTGGACATGGCGCCAGAAGATCACCCGCACGTCGACGCCGCGCGCCTGCGCGCGGTCGAGCACGTCGAAGAAGCTGCCGTGGCCGTCGGGCATGGCGAAGGTCATCTCGTGGAAGGCGACCGTCACCCACACGCTCCGGCGCGCGTTCGCGACCGCCTCGCAGATCCGGCCGAAGGCGGGTCCGCCGTCGACGAGCGGGCGCACGGCGTTGCCGGCGCGGATCGGATAGGAACCGGAGCTCACGAAGGGGAGGTAGTCACCGTCGCGCTGCATGGCGCGCAGCGTAGCAGAGTCAGGATAGAATGCGTTCCATGAAGACGTTCGCGCTCGCACTGGCCCTGGTCGCGCTGGCATTGTCGGGCTCCGCTCTCGCGCAGCAGACCGCCGAGTCACAAGCGGCGATGACCCCCGCGAAGGCGCTCGCGCGCTTGAAGGCGGGCAACGCGCGCTTCGCTGCGAACAAGAGCGAGCCGCACGACCACACTGCGAAGGTGATCGCGACCGCGACGGGGCAGTACCCGTTCGCCGCGGTGTTGGCCTGCATGGACTCGCGCGCGCCGGTCGAGCTCGTCTTCGACCAGGGGATCGGCGACGTGTTCGGGATCCGCGTCGCGGGCAACGTGGTGAACGACGACGAGCTCGGCAGCCTCGAGTACGCAGCAAAGGTCGGCGCGAAGCTGGTGGTCGTGCTGGGCCACACGCGCTGCGGCGCCGTGAAGGGCGCACTCGACGGCGTGCAGCTGGGCAACCTGACGGGGCTGCTCGACAAGATCCACCCTGCGGTCGAGGCCGCGCACTGCAGCGACTCCCACAGCGACGCCTGCGTCGACTCCGTCGCCGAGGCGAACGTGCGCCACTCGTTGGCGGAGATCCGCGCGCGCAGCCCGTACCTCGCGCACTACATGGACGAGGGGAAGCTCGAGTTGATCGGCGGCATCTACGACGTGTCGACCGGGCAGGTGCGCTTCCTCGCCGATCACTAGCGCTCGGGCTGTACCTGCAGCTCCTTCTTGAGGCGCTCGGCGCGCTTGGTGCGGGCGCGCTCGTAGAGCTCCGTCTCGACCGCGCGGATCTCGAGCTGCTTGCGGAAGCGCTCGAGCTTCTCCGGGTCGGGCAGCGCCTTCTCGAAGGTGACGAAGCGGGTGACGGTCGCGCGCGCCCCGCCCTCGGAGACGGCGGTCAGGCGCAGCTCGTTCTTGCCCGAGCTGAGCGGCGCGAAGCCGTCGAAGCTGCCGTCCGGGAAGAGCCGCACCGCGCGGCCGGCCTCGCCGCTGGTCGCGTTCTCGAGCTGCACGCTCGCGATCTGGGTCCACGAGAGGTAGGGCACGAACTCGACGATCTCGCCCGGCGACTCGAGCACGAGCAGCTCGCCGCCGTTCGCGCGCACGATCTCCTGGAAGTTCTCGAGCGCGACCCCCGCGATCGGGCCGAGCGCGTAGGCGTAGATGCGCGCGCGCGCCTTCGCCGCGTTGCGGGCCGCCTGCACGGCGGTGAGCTGAGCGGCGAAGGGGGGGTCCGGCGGCGCGGTCGGAACGCCGTCAGTCAGGAGCAGGATCTCGCGCTGTCGGCGGGGCGCTCCCGCCTCGGCCGGCGCCGCCTGGAACGCGGCGATCGCGGCCTCGAGTGCGCCGTACATGTAAGTTCCGTTCGCATTGGGGCGCGGCGGCTTGTCGAGCGCCGCCAGCAGCTGCGCGCGCGAGCTGCCCAGCGGCGCGTCCAGCTCGGCGTTGCCGCCGAAGCTCACGATCCCCATGCGCGTGGTCTCGGGGTCGAGCCGCTCGATCAGGCGCCGCGCCGCCAGGATCTCGGCCGACACGATCGTGTCGCCGAAGTCCGAGGTCCACGTCACGATCTCGTCCGGCATGCTCGGCGTGTAGTCGTGTCCGACCGACCCGTCGCCGTCCACGTCCATGCCGCTCGAGCGGAAGGTGCTGCCCGAGCGGTCCAGCACGATGATCACGTCGTGCTTGCCGCGCATGCCCGTGCCGGCCCAGCCCCGCACCTCGCACAGGGCGATCGAATCGCTCACGGTCGCGCCCGCGAGGGGCGTGTCGACGTCCAGGTAGATCCGCTCGGCGCCCGCGGGTGGGGCGGCAAGCGCCGCACCCATGAGGACGAGTAAGATTGGGGCCGCGAGGCGTAGCACGCCTGGGAGGATCCCCGTGAAGTTCACCTGGTTCAACCTCATGCCCTGGCCCCACCTGCCCGACGACTTCCGGCAGACGCATCGCTCGGTCTGGGTCGACATCGACTCCAACCTCTACGACCCCGCCGTTGGCAACCGCGTGTACCACGAGTACATGGACCAGCTCGAGTACGCCGACAGCCTAGGGTTCGACGGCATCGGCGTGAACGAGCATCACCAGAACGCGTACGGTCTGATGCCTTCGCCCAACATCATCGCGGCCGCGCTAGCGCGGCGCACCTCGCGGGCGGCGATCGCCGTGATCGGCAACTCGATCGCGCTCTACAACCCGCCGATCCGGGTCGCCGAAGAGTTCGCGATGCTCGACGTGATCTCGGGCGGGCGGCTGGTCGCCGGCTTCCCGGTCGGCACGCCGATGGACACGAACTTCTGCTACGGCCAGATCCCGGCGCTGACCCGCGACAAGTACTACGAGGCGCACGAGCTGATCATGCGCGCCTGGGCCGAGCGCGAGCCGTTCGCGTTCAACGGCAAGTACAACCAGCTCCGCTACGTGAACTGCTGGCCGCGCCCGATCCAGAAGCCGCACCCGCCCATCTACATCCCGGGCGGCGGCTCGATCGAGACCTGGGACTTCTGCGTGGAGCACGACTACAACTACAGCTACCTCTCGTACTCCGGCTACAAGGCGGGCAAGGCGCTGCTCGACGGCTACTGGGAGCGGGTCGCGGCGCTGGGCAAGGACGAGTCGCCCTACCGCGCCGCCTTCGCGCAGGTCATCTGCGTGGCCGACACCGATGCCGAAGCCGAGAAGCTCTACGCCGAGCACGTGCTCTACTTCTACAACCGCTGCCTGCACGTGTACCTGGGCTTCGCGGATCCGCCGGGCTACCGCACGGTGAAGACCATCCAGTCGGGCAAGCTGAACCAGTTCCGCGCCGAGAACCAGCGGCTCTTCACCTCGCTCACCTGGAAGGAACTCGTCGACGGCGGCTACATCATCGCGGGCTCGCCCGCGACGGTGCGCGAGAAGATGGAGCACATGATCAAGGACCTGCGGCTCGGATCACTGTTCCTCCTGTTCCAGATCGGCAACATGCCCGACGACAAGGTGCGGAACTCGACCAAGCTCTTCGCCGAGAAGTGCATGCCGCAGCTGCGCGACATCTGGCCCGAGTGGAAGAACGACGATCGCTTCTGGGTGAAGCCGCTCGAGACGCGCGTGCGCCCCGAGCTGCCGAGGAACGGACGGTGATGCAGGATCGCAAGATCGAGACAAGGCGCGGCATCAAGTGCCGCGTCCTCGAAGCGGGGCAGGGCGCGCCGCTCGTGTTCTTCCACGGCGCCGGGGGCCTCCTCAAGGAGGAGCCGCTGCTCGAGGCGCTCGCGGCGCGCTTCCACGTGTACGCGCCGGAGTGGCCGGGCTACGGCGTCGACGGCGGCGAAGAGAAGCTCGAGGACATGCTCGACTTCGCGCTGCACGGCTGGGACGTGGTCGAGGCGCTCGGCCTCGAGCGCAAGCCGAACCTGGTCGGGCACTCGATGGGCGGCATGATCGCGGCCGAGATGGCGTGCCTCGCGACCGGCGCGCTCGAGAAGCTGGCGCTCCTGGCGCCGGCCGGGATCTGGCTCGATGCGCACCCGATCCCGGACCTCTTCTCGATGCTGCCGTTCGACCTCGTCGCGGTGCTGTTCGCCGATCCCAAGAACGGCGAGAAGTTCCTCACCGGCGGGATCGACTTCACCAACCCCGACGCGCTCACGCAGTTCCTGGTCGGCAACTCGCGCCGGCTCGGCACCGCCGGCAAGATCCTGTTCCCGATCCCGGACCGCCGGCTCTCGAAGCGGCTGTACCGCCTTTCGGCGCCGACGCTGCTGGTCTGGGGCAACGAGGACAAGCTGATCCCGCCCGTATACGCGGACCGCTGGCGACAGCTGGTGCCGAGCGCCGAGCTCGCGCGGATCCCCGCCGCGGGGCACATGGTGCCCTACGAACAGCCGGCAGCGGTCGCGGCGGAGGTGCTCCGCTTCTTCGGGGCGAAGTGAGCGCAGTCGCGCACACCCGCAGCGGTCGCCTCGCGGGCGAGGCGACCGGCCGCGGGCTCGTGTTCCGGGGCATCCCCTACGCCGAGCCGCCGGTCGGTGCGCGCCGTTTCGCCGCGCCCGAACGGGTGAAGCCGTGGGACGGCGAGCGCCCGGCGACCCGCTTCGGCCCGAGCGCGCCCCAAGGCGGCGCGCAGAACTTCCTGGTGCGGCGCATCGTCGGCGCCGCGCAGGGCGTGCAGTCCGAGGACTCCCTGTACCTGAACGTGTGGACCCCGGCTCTCGACGGTGCGCGCCGGCCGGTCCTGGTGTTCATCCACGGCGGCGCGTTCCTGATCGGGTCGGGCAGCACCTTGCTCTACTCGGGCCGCCGGCTCTCGGCGCGCGGCGACGTGGTGGTCGTCACCTTGAACTACCGCCTGGGTGCGCTGGGATCACTGGCGCTGCGCGACCTGGTGCCCGGCGGAGGCGATGCGCCGGCGAACCTGGGCCTGCGCGACCAGCTCGCAGCGCTCGCCTGGGTGCGCGAGAACATCGACGCGTTCGGCGGCGATCCCGACTGCGTGACCGTATTCGGCGAGTCGGCCGGCGCGATGAGCGTCGGGGCGCTGCTCGGCGCGCCCGCGGCGCGCGGCCTCTTCCGCCGCGCGATCCTGCAGAGCGGGGCGTCGAGCAACGTCTCGACCCCGGAGCAGGCGCGCCGCGCGGCGGAGCGCTTCCTCTCGCGCATGGGCGCCGCCGGCGAGAGCCTCGAGGCGCTGCGCCGCGCACCGGTGCAAGAGATCTTGCGCGCTCAGGCAGAGACCACGCTGGCGATGGCGCCGGAGCTCGGCCTCGCGTTCCAGCCGTCCGTCGACGGCGACCTGCTGCCAGAGCTGCCCTTGACCGCCCTCGCGCGCGGCGCGAGCCGCGGCCTGTCGCTCCTGGTCGGCACGAATCGCGACGAGTGGAAGCTCTTCATGCTGGGCGACCTGCGCGCGCGCGCCATGGACGACGCGGCGCTGCGGCGGCGCTTCACGCGCTTGCTCGGCGACTCTCAGGCCGAGCGCGGGCTCGCCGCCTATGCGCGCGCTGCGGAAGCGCGCGATCCGAACTCGCCGCACGAGCGCTGGAGCGCCTTCCAGTCCGACCGCATCTTCCACGCACCGGCCGCGCGGTTGCTCGATCTGCACGCGGCTCAAGCGCGCGAGAGCTACGCGTATCGCTTCGACTGGGCGCCGCCGCTCCTGGGCGGGCGCTTGGGGGCGTGCCACGGCATCGAGCTGCCGTTCGTGTTCGGCGCGGTGCTCGAGCCGTGGCTTGCGCCGTGGGTCGGCGTCGCGCCGGGCGCGCGCAAGCTCGCGCACAGGGTGCAGGAGGCGTGGGTCGCGTTCGCGCGGACCGGCCACCCCGGCCACGCGCGACTCCCGTACTGGCCGTCGTATGACACCGAGAAGCGTCAGGCCATGCAGCTCGACCGGCGCTGTTCGGTCCGTCCGCACTACGGCCGCGACGCGCTCGCCTTCTTCTCGCCCGCCGACTGATTTTTCTCCGCTCGCTCGGAACTTTTGGGATAGAGTGACTCCGATGGACCACGACGCAGCGATCGGCGGCCCAGAGCGCGCCTTCCAAGCCGCGGCGCACGTGCTCCTCGACACGATCGACACCCTCGTGCTGGTGCTCGACGCGACCGGGCGCATCGTCCTGGCGAACCGCGCCCTCGAGAAGCTGCTCGACCTGGCGACGGAGAAGATGCTGGGCGCCACGCCGTTCGAGCTCGGCGTCGCCGCGCTCGAGCCGTGCCCGGACAACTCCGGCGGCGACGCGCAGGTCCGGTCGGCCAATGGCGAGATCCGGCTGGTCGCCTGGTCCAGCCACATGATCCGCGGCGCCGACGGCTCGCTGCAGTATGTGGTCGCGACGGGCACGGACGTGACGGAGGCCCGCGCGACCGAGGCTCGCCTGCGCGAGAGCGAGCAGCGCTTCCGGGAGCTGGCCGAGAACGTGAACGACCTCGTCGCCGAGCTCGACGAGAACGGCGTGTTCACGTACGTGAACAAGCAGTTCGAGAAGGTGCTGGGCTGGCCCGCCGAGAGCTTCGTGGGGCGGGCGGTTGGCGAGCACATGCACCTGACCGACCTGGCGCTGGCGCGCGCCGGTCTCGAGCGGCTGCGCGCGCCGGAGGAGGCGCGCCGGGGCGTGCTGCGGGTTCGCCACCGGGACGGCGACTACCGGAGGCTCGAGGTCGTGGTGCGCAGCTTCGTCGGACCCGAGCGCCGGGTGCGGATGGCGATGATCGCGCGAGACATCACCGAGCGAATCGAGGCCGAGGACGAGCTGCGCAGGGTGGATCGGCTGGTGACCCTGGGCACGTTCGCGGCGGGCGTCGCGCACGAGATCAACAATCCCGTCGCGGCCATCCTGCTGGCGGCCGAGGTGGCCCTCGAGCGTCCGCGCTCGCGCGGGCCCGAGACCCAGGCGGCGACCACCACGCTCGAGAACATCGCCGCTCACGCGCGCCGCTGCGGGGCGATCGTGCGCGCCATGCTCGACTTCGCGAGCCACGGACGCTCCGACCAGCGCACCCACGAGACCAACGATCTGGTGGCGCGCGCGCTGTCGCTGGTCGAGCCCTACGCGAACGAGCACGGCGCCGTGCTGCGGCTGCGCTGCGCGGCGGGTCCGCTGGTGATCCGGGCGAACGACGTCGAGGTCGAGCAGGTGCTGGTGAACCTGGTGCGCAACGCCGTCGAGTCCGGCAGCTCTAACGTGCTGGTCGAGGTCGAGACCCGCCGGGTCGGCGACCGGGTCGCGATCACCGTGACCGACAACGGCAGCGGCATACCGTCCGAAGCGCGCGACCTCGTCTTCGAGCCGTTCTTCTCGAGCAAGCGCGCGAGCGGAGGGACCGGGCTCGGGCTGGCGATCGCGCGGCGCATCGTCGCGGATCACGGCGGCGAGATCCGCATCGAAGACCCGGAGACGCGAGGGACGCGGTTCGCCGTCGAGCTGCCCCTCGCGGCGATCCCGCCGAGCTAGCGCGCGTGGCGCGCGTCCTGATCGCGGAGGACGAGGCGGAGCTCGCCCAGACGCTCGCCGACGTGCTGCGCGGCTCCGGCCACGAGGTCCGCACCACCGCCAACGGCGACGAAGCGCTGGCCCTCGCCCGCGAGCTCTGTCCCGAGCTCGTGATCTCGGACTGGATGCTCGGCACCTGGACCGACGGCGTGACGCTGATCGACAGCCTGCGCGCCGATGCGCCGCGGCTCGCGGCGATCCTGATGACCGGCTACCCGACCGCGCAGCTGCGCGCCTGGGCCGACCCGAAGCAGGGCCGGGGCTTCCTCGAGAAGCCCTTCTCGCTGTCGGACTTCCGGGCGCTGGTCGATCAGGTGCTCGAGTTCACGGAACGGGCTTGAGGTTCCAGATCGCGGTCGCGTACTCGCGCACCGCGCGGTCGCTCGAGAAGTAGCCCATCCGCGCGACGTTCAGCGCCGCGCGGCGGTCCCAGTCGGCGCGCGCGCCGAAGTCGCGCGCAACCTGTTCCTGCGTGTCGCCGTAGGAGACGAAGTCGGCGAGCACGAACCAGCGGTCGCCGTGTCAGGAGGCCGTCGAGGAGCGGCGTGAACAGCCCCGGCTCGCCGGGCGAGAAGCGCGCGCTCTCGATCGCGTCGAGCACCCGCGCGATCCGGGGCGTCTTCGCGATCAGCGCCTGCGGGTCGTAGCTGCCCGCTCGCGCGGAGCTCCGCGACCTCGTCGGGCCCGCAGCCCGAAGATGTACATGTTCTCGGCGCCCACCGCGTCGCGCATCTCGATCGTGGCGCCGTCGAGCGTGCCGATCGTGAGCGCGCCGTTCAGCGCGAGCTTCATGTTGCCGGTGCCCGGACGCCTCCTGGCCGGCGGTCGAGATCTGCTCCGAGAGGTCCGCGGCGGGGATGATCTTCTCGGCGAGCGAGACGCGGTAGTCGGGCACGAACGCGACGCGCAGCTTGCCGCGCGTCTTGCGGGTCGTGGTTCACGGCGCGCGCGACCTCGTTGATGAGGCGGATGACGAGCTTCGCCGTGAAGTACTCGGGCGCGGCCTTGCCGCCGAAGATGCAGGCGCGCGGCGCCACGGGGTCGCGGCCGTCGTCGGCGATCTCCAGGTACATCTCGATCACGCGCAGCGCCGCGAGCAGCTGGCGCTTGTACTCGTGGATGCGCTTCACCTGGACGTCGAACAGCGCGTCCGGGTCGAGCCGCACGCCCGGTCGCCTGCGCGATGACCCCCGAGAGCCGCGCCTTGTTGGCGCGCTTCACGTCGCGGAAGGCGCGCTGGAACTCGGGATCGGCAGCGTGCGGCTCGAGCTCGCGCAGCGCCTCGAGGTCGCGCTTCCAGCCGTCGCCGATGCCGCGCGGTGATCAGGTCGGACAGCCCGCGGTTCGCCTTCATCAGCCAGCGCCGCGGCGAGACCCCGTTCGTCTTGTTCTGGAAGCGCCCGGGCCAGAGCTCGGCGAAGTCGGGCACGAGGTCCGTCTTCACCAGGTCGGAGTGGAGCTTCGAGACGCCGTTCACGGCGTGGCTGCCGACGATCGCGAGGTGCGCCATGCGCACCTGCTGCGGGTGACCCTCCTCGATGATCGACAGGCTGCGCAGCTTCTCGATGTCGCCCGGCCAGCGCACCTCGACCTCGGCCAGGAAGTCGCGCGTTGATCAGCTCGATGATCTGCAGGTGGCGCGGCACCACCCGCTGCAGGAGCGGCTTGCGGCCAGCGCTCCAGCGCCTCGGGCAAGAGCGTGTGATTGGTGTAGCGCGAAGGTCCGCTGGGCGAACTCGAACGCCTTCTCGAACGGCAGCCCGTGGTCGTCGACGAAGCAGCCGCACCAGCTCCGCGACCGCGAGCGCCGGGTGCGTGTCGTTCAGCTGGATCGCGACCTTGTCGGGGAAGCTGTCGAACGTCGCGGCGGGTGGCGAGGTAGCGCGCCACGATGTCGCGCAGCGCGCACGCCACGAAGAAGTACTCCTGCAGGAGCCGCAGCTCCTTGCCCGCGCTCGTCGACTCGGGCGGGTAGAGCACCTTCGAGACGCGCTCGGACTCGAGCTTCTGCTCGAAGGCGCGCGTGGTAGTCGCCCTGGTGGAAGATGCCGATGTCGAACTCGTCGGAGGCGAGCGCCGAGTAGAGCCGCAGCCAGTTCACGGTGCGCCCGCCGAAGCAGACGATCGGCAGGTCGTGCGGCGCGCCGAGCATGATCCGCTGGTGGGTCCAGCGCGTCTGCGCGAGGCCGTCGCCGTCGCCGAGCTTCTCGACCGCGCCGTACACGGGCACGAGCAGGGTCTCGTCGCGGCGCATGATCAGCCACGGCGAGCCCTGGGCGCGCCAGCTGTCGGGGTACTCGCGCTGCTGACCGTCCTCGATCGCCTGCCGGAACAGGCCGTGCTCGTAGTTGATGCCGTAGCCGAAGCCGGGCATGTCGAGGCTGGCGAGCGAGTCGAGGAAGCAGGCGGCCAGCCGGCCGAGGCCGCCGTTGCCGAGCGCGGCGTCGGGCTCCAGCTCGCGCAGCGCCTCGAGGTCCACGCCGAGCGTGGCCAGGGTCGCGCGCGACCGGGTCGAGCATGCCGAGGTTCAGGAGGTTGTTGCCGAGCGAGCGGCCCATCAGGAACTCGACCGACAGGTAGTAGAGGCGCTTGGCGTCCGCTGCGCGGTAGCGCTCCTCGGTCGCGAGCATCTGCTCGATCAGGCTCTCGCGGGTGGCGAGCGAGACGGCGGTGAACAAGTCGCGCGGCGAGGCGTCCTGCCAGCGCTTGCCCAGGCTGTAGCGCAGGTTGCGCTGCACGGACGCCGCGAAGTCGGGAAGCGGAGGCTCGCTCATGGGTCTCCTTCGGATCGGGCTGCCGTAGTTTGTAGCAACCCTCGCAGGTCGGGGTCAGCGAGCAGGCTCTCGAGCTCGCGGCGCATGCGGCGCGACCAGCTCCGGTGCCGCTCGACCGGAACGCCGGGCAGATTGAGCGGCTCGCGCTCGCCGGCCAGGTCGTCGAGCCCGAGCGCCACCAGCCGGGAGGGCGTACGCGCAACGAAACGCTGCGCCGCGCGCGTGAGCGAATCGGCGTCGGCCGGCGACTCGACGCCTTCGAGCTCGCCCTCGGCGCGCAGCCGGCGCTCGAGCGCGGCGCGGTCCTCGGCGCGCGCGGCCCGCGCGTCGAGCAGGCCCGCGAGCGCGCCGGGCTCGCCGATGTCGGCGCGCAGCTCGAGCTCGCGCCCCTCGAGCCAGCCCGCCAGCGGCGGCAGGTCGTGGGTGACGGCCAGGGTCAGCGCGCGCGCCGGGTAGGAGCTGCTCGGCCGGAACTCGAGGCCGTCGCGCTCGAAGCAGAGCACGCGGGTCGAGAGCACGCCCCAGGACTCGAGCTGCGGCGCGAGCTCGCTCGGCACGGTGCCCAGATCTTCGCCCACGACCAGCGCGCGCGCCCGACGGCTCTCGAGCGCGAGCACCCCGAACAGCTCGTCGGCGGGCTGCGCGACGTAGGTGCCCTCGCTGCTCGGCCGCCCGGCGGGAATCCAGAACTGCCGCTGCAGCCCCATCACGTGGTCGATGCGCAGCGCGCCGGAGGAACGGAAGGCGGCGCGCAGGAGGCGGCCGAGGAATCGATAGCCGTCGGCGCGCAGCCGCCGCGGAATCAAGGGCGGCAGGCCCCAGTCCTGGCCCGCGGCCGCGTAGGCGTCGGGCGGCGCGCCGAGCGAGGCGCCGTCGGCGAAGAGCTCGCGCCAGATCCACGTGTCGGCCGAGTCGGGCGCGCTGCCGATCGCCAGGTCCTTGCACAGTCCGATCCGCATGCCGGCGCTGCGCGCAGTCTCGGCCGCGCGCTCGAGCTGACGGTTCAGCTCGACCTGGAGCCAGCAGCGGAAGTCGACGTCCTCGGCGTGCGCCTCCGCGAACTCGCGCACCGCGTCGGAGCGCGGGTCGCGCAGCTCCGCCGGCCAGTGGCGCCAGTCGGGCTCGCGTAGCTCCGCCTGCAGCACCTCGAAGGTCGCGAAGTCCAAGAGCTCGCGGCCCTCGCCGCGGTCGCTCGGCGGCTCGGCGCGGAGCTCCGCCCAGACCCCGCGATGCAGCTCGCGCAGCACTTGCAGCTTCGCGGCCGCGAGCTCGGCGTGGTCGAGCGAGTCCGCGCCGCGGAAGCGCGCGAGCGGGAGCTGGGCGGCGACGGCGCGCGCGCGCTCGGAGCTCGCGAAGCCGGGCACGGCCTCGAAGTCGATGTAGAGCAGGTTGCCGAACACGCGCGAGATCGGGCTGTAGGGCGCGATCCCGTGGCCCCGGTTGAGGAGCGCGTGCAGCGGGTTCAGCGCGACGAAGTCGACCCCGAGCTCGCCCAGCGCGTCGGCCAGCCGCGCGAGATCGCTGAAGTCGCCGGAGCCGGCGTTCGTGCTACTCCGCACGGTGTAGAGGTTCGTCCAGACCCCGAGCGCGCGGCGGCCCCCGAGCGCCTCGTCGGCGCGGTACGCCGTCGCAGGCGCGGCGATCAGAAGCTGCGCGGCGGTGCGGCCGGCGAGCGACAGGCGGACCTCGTGCGCGCCGGGCTCGAGCGGAACCGGCAGTGCGACCTCGGTCCACGCTCGGCCGTCGCCCGCGGGGAGCGACACCTCGCTGCGCGCCTCTCCGCCGCCGTCGAGGCGAACGACGAGCTCCGCCGCGACGGGCGCGCCCGAAGCCGGCGCGCGCACGCGCAGGGTCGGCGCCCGCTCGGGGCCGGCGCGGAACACCTGTACGGGTGCGACGATCTCCGCTGCGGCTTCCGCGTCGAGCTCGGCGAGCCGCTGGCTCGCCTCTGCCTCGCTCGCGCAGGCGAAGCCCATCGCGGTGCACAACGCCTCGCGGGTCGGGTCCGACGTGGGCCGGTGGGTGCCCTGGATGTCGTGATAGCCCGCATACACGCCGAGCCGGTCGGCGAGCGCCGCGAGGGCGGGGCGCGCGGGGTCGCTCAAGAGTGCGGTCCGGGCTCGGCGCCGAGCCAGAGACACGCGAAGGGCGCGATCCGCGCGCGCCGGCCGCGCAGCCGCGGACGCTCGCAGGCCGACGAGAGCAGCGCTCGCCAGCGCATCCCCGGCGGCGGTGCGGGCAGCGTGAACAGGCAGCTCTTCGCGCTCGCGTTCGCGAGCAGGAGCGCGCCGTCGATGCGGACGCCGAGCACGCGCCGCTCGGGGTCCTTCCAGTCGTCGGCGGCGAGCGGCGCCCCGTCGGCGCCGAGCCAGGTCACGTGGTCGTGCCCGTAGAAGCGCTCGCGCGCGAACACCGGGCTCGCGCGGCGCAGCGCGAACGCGCGCTGCACGAAGTGGAGGAAGCGCTCGCGGCGCGGATCGAGCGACCAGTCGAGCCAGGTGAGCTCGTTGTCCTGGCAGTAGGCGTTGTTGTTGCCGCGCTGGCTGCGCGACAGCTCGTCGCCGTGCGAGAGCATCGGCACGCCCGAGCGCGAAGGCCAGGGTCGCGACGAGGTTGCGCTTGGTGCGCTCGCGCGCGCGCACGATCCGCGGGTCGGAGCTCGGGCCCTCGGCGCCCCAGCTCGCGCCGAAGCTCTCGTGCGCGCCGTCGCGGTTCGCTTCGAGGTTCGCCTCGTTGTGCTTGTGCGCGTAGCTCACCAGGTCCTCGAGCGTGAAGCCGTCGTGACAGGTCGCGAAGTTGACGCTCGCCTGAGGCGGACGCGCGCCGGGGCCGAACACATCCTCGGATCCCGCGAGCCGGGTCGCCAGCTCTGCCACGCCGACCGGGTCGCCGCGCCAGAACCGGCGGGTCGCGTCGCGGAAGCGGTCGTTCCACTCGGCGAACGGGCGCGGGAAGCCGCCGAGCTGGTAGCCGTCGGGGCGCGCGTCCCAGGGCTCGGCGACGAGCTTCACCCGCGACAGCACGGGATCGGCGGCGAGCTCCGCGAAGAACGGCGCGTGCGGGTCGAAGCCGGGCGAGCCGCGCGCGAGCACCGGCGCGAGGTCGAACCGGAAGCCATCGACGTGGAGCTCCGTCACCCACGCGCGCAGGCTGTCGAGCACCAGCGCCTGGGTCCGGGCCTGGCGCAGGTCGAGCGTGTTGCCGCAGCCGCTGAAGTCTTCGTACTCGCTCGGCTGCGCCGGGTCGAGACGGTAGTAGGTCGGGTTGTCGATCCCGCGCAGCGAGTAGAGCGGCCCCTTCCCGTCCCCCTCCGGCGTGTGGTTGTAGACCACGTCGACCAGCACCTCGAAGCCGGCGCGGTGGAGCGCGCGGACCATGGCGCGGAACTCGTCGACCTGCTCGCCGCGGTCGCCGCTCGCGAAGCGCGCGTCGGGCGCGAACCAGCCGAGCGTCCCGTAGCCCCAGTAGTTGGTGAGGCCGAGCGTCGCCACGTGCGGATCGGGCGCGCTGTGCGCCACGGGCAGGAGCGAGAGCGTGGTCACGCCCAGCGCGCGCAGGTGCTCGAGCACGGCCGGCGCGCACAGCCCGAGGTAGCGGCCGCGCTGCTCGGGCGGGACGCCGGGGTGCAGCGCGGTCATGCCCTTCACGTGCAGCTCGTAGAGCACGGTGCGACTCCACGGCACCGCCGGCGGCCGGTCGTCGCCCCAGTCGAAGCGCGGGTCGACCACGCGCGCGCGCGGAAGGTACGGCGCGCTGTCCATCCCGTTGTCGCCGAAGAGCGCCGGATGCCAGCGCAGCGGGCCCGTGAGCGCGCGCGCGTAGGGATCGACGAGGAGCTTGCGCGCGTTGAAGCGCAGGCCCTCGGCGGGGGCCCAGGCGCCGTGCACCCGGTAGCCGTAGAGCTGGCCGGGGCCGACGTCGAGGCGCGCATGGAAGACGCCGTCGGCGCGCCGCGCGAGCTCGACCCGCTCGCTCTCGACCGGCGCATCCGGCCCGTCGAAGAGACACAGCTCGACGATCTCCGCGTGGGCCGAAGCGAGCGCGAAGTCCGTGCCGCTGCCGTCCCAGCGCGCGCCGAGCGGTTCCGTCAGACCCTCGCGCGGGCGTCGCGCACGACGCCTTCCAGGGTCGCCTCCCAGAGCGCGGCCGGGCGCGCCCAGGAGACGTCGAGGCGCAGGAGCTCGCGAACGATCCGCTCGTGGCCGCGCTCCTCGATCAGCTTCGCGGCGCGCGACGCGGCGGCCACGATCGCCTCGGGGGTGAGCGGCGCGAAGAGCACACCCGTCTCGCCGTCGCGGATCGTGTCGACCAGGCCCCCGGTCTTGTGGGCGACGGGCAGGGTGCCGTAGCGCTGTCCGGTGAGCTGGACGAGCCCGCACGGCTCGAAGCGCGACGGCACCAGCACGCAGTCGGCCGCTGCGTAGAGCCGGCGGGCCGCGCGCTCGTCCCAGGCGAGCGTCGTGTGCACGCGCCGCGGGAAGCGGCGCGCGGCGGCGGCGAGCGCGACGGCGATCGCGCGCTCGCCGTCGCCGAGCAACGCGATCGACGCGCCGGAGGCGACGAGAGCGGGCAGGGCGCCGGCCAGAATGTCCCAGCCCTTCTGCGCGCTGAGGCGCCCGATCCCGACGAGGAAGCGGCCGGGCGCGGGAGTCTCGAGCCCGAGCTCCGCCAGCAAGCGCTCCCGGCAGGTGCGCTTGCCGAGCGGCGCCCCCGCGTGGAAGCGCTCGGGCAGAGCCTTGTCGGTGCTCGGGTCGAAGCGGTCCACGTCCAGGCCGTTCGCGATTCCGATCAGGTGCGCGCGGCGCAGCTGGTAGAGGCCCTCGAGCCCGAACCCGAGCTCGGGGGTCTGGACCTCCCGCGCGTAGTTCGGCGAGACCGCGATGATCCGGTCCGCCCAGACGAGCCCGCCCTTCAAGAGCGCCAGGTCGCCGAAGAACTCCAGACCGTCGGGCGCGAACAGGTCCCCCGGCAGCGCCGTCCAGCTCATCGCGGCCGCGGGCTGGCGTCCCTGGTACAAATTGTTGTGTAGGACCTGGACCGCGCCGACGCCGCGCGCGAGACCGCGGTCGTACACGGTGCGCAGCACGCACAGCGACAGCGCGGCGTGCCAGTCGTGCGCGACCAGCACGTCGGGCCGCTCCTCGTAGGCGCGCAGCGCGACCGCGCGCGAGAACGAGATGAAGCGCGCCGCCTCGTCGCCGTAGATTCCGCTCGCATCGCCGTACAGGCCCGGCCGGTCGAAGAAGGCCGGGATCTCGAGGAGCCGCACCTCCAGCCGGGGGCCGAGCCGGCCGGACAGCCAGCGCCCGCGCACGTCGCCGAAGGGGCCGGGCAGGCGAACCGCGCCGGCCTCGGCGAGCGGCGGACAGCTCGGGTGCGCGAGCGCCGTGCGGTAGGCCGGGAGCAGCGCCACCACGTCGTGGCCGCGCGCCGCGAGCGCGCGCGAGAGGCCTGCGACCGCATCCCCCAGTCCCCCGCTCTGCGCCAGCGGCGCCAGCTCGCTCGTCGCGAAGAAGACGCGCATCGGCCCCCTAGACGTCGAACTCGTCGCGCTGGCCGAAGTCGGCGCGCGAGACCACGACCACGCCGCCCTCCGACACCGTGAAGCGTTTGCGGTCGGCCTCGAGGTCGTAGCCGATCACCTCGCCCGCGGGGATGCGCACGCCCTTGTCGACGATGCAGCGGCGCAGCCTGGCGCCGCGGCCCACGTCGACCAGCGGGAACAGCACGCTCTCCTGGACGTGGCTGTAGCTGTTCACGCGCACCCGGTAGAAGCAGACGGTGCGCTCGAGCGTGCCGCCCGAGATGATCGAGCCCGAGCCGACGATCGAGTCCACCGCCTTCCCGACCCGCCCCTCGGCCTCGTCGCCGAACACGAACTTGCAGGGGCCCGACGGCGGCTGGTTGCCGCGGATCGGCCAGGCGTCGTTGTACAGGTTCAGGTGCGGGTCGACGGAGCAGAGGTCCAGGTTCGCCTCGAAGAACGCGTCGATCGTGCCGACGTCCCGCCAGTAGCCGCGCGAGCGCTCGGTCTCGCCGGGGCAGAGTTGCGAGGCGAAGTCGTAGGCGTGCATCTTCATGCGCGCGTGCGCGCTCGTCAGGACGTCGCGGCCGAAGTCGTGGGTGGTCGCCGCGGTGTCGGCGTCGCGGCGCAGCTCGGCCACCAGGGTCGGCGTCCGGAAGATGTAGTTGCCCATCGAGACCAGGGTCATCTCGGGATTGCCGGGCATGCCCGGCGGATCGGCGGGCTTCTCGAGGAAGTCGACGACCCAGCCCCCCGCGTCGACCTTCAGGCAGCCGAAGGCGCGCGCCTCCTTGCGGGGCATGGGCAGTGTGGCGACGGTGAGATCCGCGCCGCGCGCGCGGTGGCTCTCCAGCATGAGCGACACGTCCATCTTGTAGACGTGGTCGGAGCCGAAGATCGCGACGTCGCGCGGCCGCATCTCGCGCAGCAGGTCCAGGTTCTGGTAGATCGCGTCGGCGGTGCCGCGGAACCAGAACGGCCCGATGTTCTGGCCGGCGGGGACGGGGTCGATCGAGGCGTCCAGCACCCCGTTCAGGGGCCAGGCCCGCGAGAGGTGCCGGATCAGCGAGGTCGCGTGGTACTGGGTCAGGACGCGGATCTGCTGGTAGCCGCTGTTCACGAGGTTCGAGAGCACCAGGTCGATCAGCCGGTAGCGCCCGCCGAAGTACATGGCCGGCTTGCTGCGCTCGCTCACCAGCGGGGACAGCCGCCGGCCCTCGCCGCCGGCGAGCACGATGGCCAGGCTGTCGCGCACGGGATCCAACAGATTCCCTTCTAGCCCGCGGGCTTGGCGCGGGCAAGCGGGCCGTGCCAGGATGGCGCCCTGACCCGAGAGGGGGAGACCTCCGTGCTGATCATCGCCGGTTCGTTTCGCATCGACGCCGACAAGCGCGAGGCCGCCATGGCCGCCGCGCGCGAGATGATGACCGAGACCCACAAGGAGAAGGGCTGCCACGCGTACGCCTTCTCCTCGGACTTCGCCGACCCGACGCTCGTGCGCCTGTACGAGCTGTGGGAGTCCGAGGCCGATCTCCACGCGCACTTCGCGACGCCGCACATGGCGCGCTTCCAGGCCGCGATCGCGAACATCAAGCCGCGCGACTTCGACGTGAAGCGCTTCGAGATCTCGTCCGTCGGTCCGGTGCGATGATCCGCACGCTGCTTCTCGCGGTGGTGCTCAGCGCGCTGGCCTCGAGCGCCGCAGCGCAGATGGACGCGCTCGGCCCCTGCAACGCGGACGCGCAGAAGCTGTGCGCCAACGTCGAGCCGGGTCACGGCGCGAAGATGAAATGTCTGTCCGCGCACGAGGCCGAGCTCACGCCCGAGTGCAAGGAGCGAATCACCTCCGTGAAGGCGAAGGTCGCCGAGCTCGCGATCGAGATCGAGAAGGCCTGCGGCGAGGACGGCAAGAAGCTCTGCCCCGACAACAAGCTCGGCGCGGGCCTCCTGCCGTGTCTCACCGAGCACGAGAAGGCGCTGTCGCCGGCCTGTCGCGACTGGCTCGCCGCGCACGGACGCAAGCCCGGAGCCGCGCCCTGATGCCAATCGACTTTGGCGAGCGCTTCGACAAAGAGGTCGCCCAGGGCTTCATCCGCGCGAACGACCGGCTCACCGGCCTGCCGAAGTATCTGGGGCTGCGCATCGTCGACGTCGGCCCCGGCACTTTGCGCGCCGAGATGGAGGTGCGCGAGGAGCTGCTGACCCCGTTCAAGACGATGCACGGCGGGGTGATCTCGGCGGTCTGTGACCACGTGCTCGGCTGCGTCTGCTACCCGCAGATGACTCGCGGCCAGTGGGCGGCGACCACCGAGTTCAAGCTGAACCTGCTCGCGCCGGTGACCAAGGGCGTGCTCGTCGCGAACGCGACGATCGTGTCCATGTCGAAGGCGCTGGCGGTGGTGCGGATCGACGTCGCGAACGAGGACCGGCTGGTCGCGGTCGCGCAGGGAACCGTGACGATCCGCGATCCGAAGTAGGGAGGCTTCTTGGTGATGGGCAAGCTGTGCGGGTTCGCTTCACTGCTGCTGTGGATCGGACTCGCCCCGGCAGCTGGGGCCAACCTGCTTGCCAACGGCGGCTTCGAGACCTTCACCGGCACCTTCGCCGGCGACGGCGGGCGGCAGCTCCTGCTTGGCAACACCCAGATGACCGGCTGGACAGTCGTGGCCGGCGAGATCGCGATCTTGCGCGTTCCCAATTCGTATGCGCTCACGGCGTCCGAGGGCACGAACTTCCTCGACTTGGTCGGCTACCAGAACGCCTTGACCCACGGCGTCAACCAGAGCGTCAGCGGACTCGAGGTCGGCCGCAGCTACCGCTTCGCGGCCGACCTCGGCCTCTCCAACATTCCCTCTTGCGTGCCGGGCTCGACGTGCACCGGGCCGATCTCGGTGACGGTGCAAATCTCGGCCGGCCCGACGCAGGTTCTGACGCACGACTCGAGCGCGCCGGGCAACGTCTGGCAGCGCTTCTCCTTCGACTTCATCGCCAGTGCGGCGACGGTCACGGTGACCGTCACCGCCACGGCGAAGCCGGCCGGCGGCGCCTACGTGGGTCTCGACAACCTCTCGCTCGACGAGATCACGCCGGTCCTGGTCCTACCCTACATGCGCTAGCGTCGCGAGCGGTCAGAGCCGCCCGGCCCAGCGCTCGCGGAAGCGCGCCGCGCTCCACAGGCAGACGTCCCAGATGTCGGCGAGCGGCTCGCCGGTCTCGGGATTCACCGGCTGATAGGCAGGCGGGCCGAACTCGGGGTTGATCGTCAGCCACGGCCGCCCCTCCGACTTCGCGCGCTCGATGATGCGATCCCACCAGCGCTCGAAGCGCTGCGCCCACTGCAGGCCCTTGCCCAGCCGCGGGTCCGGCACCTGCGGGCCGTGCTCGTAGCCGACCCGCGCGTGGATGTGGTCGGTGCGCGAGATCGCCAGGTCCATGAGCTCGCGGTAGCCCGTCGCAGAAAGACTCGACTCGGCCACCGTGGTGAAGTGGCTGAAGTCGGCGGTGATGCGCAGCTCGGGAATCGCCTCGAGGTAGCGCGCCGTCGTCCACGGCGCGTAGAGCAGCCGCGTGCGGTGTGTCTCGAAGACGACCGGCACGTCGATCTCGCCGGCCATCTCCATGACGTTGCGGAAGAACTCCAGCCCGCGCGCGAAGTCGTAGCGGTCGCGGCCGGGATGGCAGTTGATCAGGATCGGCCGCGTGCGCTTGATCCGCTCGAGCTGGTCGCGGAACGCCTGCTCGTCGTCGCAGAACATCATCGCGACGTAGTCGAGGCCGAGCTCGCCGCAGAGGTCGCCGAACTGCGCGGGGTCGCCTTCGATGGTCGCGCACTCGACCCCGTCCCAGCCCGCCGCCGCGAACTTGGTGAGGCGCGCGCGCTGGTCGCCGAGATACTCCATGCCCCAGTCGCACTTCAGGAGCTTCAGGTCCATGCGCCATACTTCCACCCGGATGGATCTCGAGTCCAGCGCGTGGGAGCGGGGCGAAGCCCGGCGCGCGGCGCTAAGTCCCGGCCGGGACGAACGGGCAGCCTGGATCGCTCGGGCTGGCGCCGGGCGCAGTCGGAATCACGGCGTCGATCGAGGGCGGATGCGAGAAGTTGAAGAGATCCTCGAGCGGGTCGGCGTTCGCGTCGCGGGCGGTCAGGTGCTGGATGTGCGAATTGCCGTTGCCATTGTTGTTGCTGAGGAACCGCTTCTCGATCAGCGCCAGGATCGAAGTATGGTCGCCAACCGTGTGAGAGACGTAGTGAGGCTTCGAGAACGGTGACACCGCGATGAAAGGAACGCGGACCCCGAGCTGATTGAAGTTCGCGCAGTCGGCGGGATAGGGCCCGAACCGCGTGAAGGCCGGGCAGATTGCGAGCGCCTCGGCCGGACTCACGACGTCGCAGTTCACACCCCCACCCGGCACCGTGCTGGCCGGCGGGTTCGACAGATCGGCGCATTGCCCGGGATCGATCCCATCTGGATTGCGTGCACGCGGCGGGGCCACGTGGTCATAGAAGCCGCCGTGCTCGTCGTATACGACGAAGATGATCGAGTCCTTCCAGTTGGGGCCGTTTCTCACCGCGTTCACGATCGTCGAGACGAACGCCTCGCCTTTGCGGATGTCCGTCGGGGGATGCTCGTCGTTCTCGGCGTCGACCCCGAAGAGGACCCCGAAGATCGGATCGACGAATGAAACCGACGGAAGCGTGCCCGCCGCCGCCTGGGCCAGGAAGGTCGACACCGGCGCCGAGTGCGCGGTCACGAAGGGGAACGCCGACGGGAGGAAGGGGAACGTCTGGGGAATCTCGGCGAAGTAGTCGACCCACGACACGTTGTTCCGCTCGAGCAGGTCCATGATCGTGCCCGTGATCGGCTTGTAGCCCTCCGGCGGCGGGAATATCTCGGAGGTCGTCAGGTGGCCGAACGAGGTTGCGGCCAGCAAGTACGATCGGTTCGGGAAGGTTTGCCCGATCACCGAGCAGAAATAGCGGTCGTCGATCGCGAAGGTCTGCGCGAGCGCGTAGTAGAACGGCAGATCGTCCTGCGTGTAGAAGCCCATCGTGCTGTCGTCGGTCGGTGTCTCGACGCCGTCGTCGGGCTGCCCTTCGGTGGTGGCGTCGTTCTGAAGCACGAAACCGTCGTTGGGGCTGGAGACGAGTGTCGACGCCGGGCTGGTGAAGTTGAGCTCCTTGTGGCTGCCCTTCCACGAGTGATCCAGATCGGGTCCCACGCAATAGCTCTGCTCGTGAAACGAATGAACCAGGCTGCCGTCGTCGTCGAGGTTCGTATTCGCGCAACTGAAGTTGCCGAGCGAATCGACGGTGCAGCTGAGACCGTCCACGCAGCGATGGTCGTTCTTCGAGCAGGCACCACCGTGGTACGGGCCGCCGGGGACGTAGGGCAGCGCCCCGAAGTAGTGGTCGAAGGAGCGGTTCTCCTGCATCACGACGACGATGTGATTGACCTTGTGGAGGTTGCCCTCCGCACGCGCGGTCTCGGCCAGCAGCCCGGACGTCGCCAAGGAGCAAATCGCGCTCGCAATCGCGAGGAATCGGAGCCTCATCGCTGCCCTCGTTCTTCCGGAGTAGAGGTACCCGGCGCGCGACTGCCCCGGAACACCGCACGCCAACTGTGGGTGCAAGGAAGTGTTCGAAACCAATACTCTACATCGGCGGAACTAAACAAGCGTAAGGACTACGAGCAGACTGCGGGCCCGTTTCGCCGAGGGCATTGCGGCGAAGACAAGCGCGTGCAGGGCGAGCTCAGACGATGCGCCTGTGCGCGATCGTCCCTCGAGGCCCGCGAGTTGCAAGCACCGGGCTCGACGCGGAGGACGCAGAGCGCATCAGGTCGGGAGGTGTGGCTCGGGTGACTTCTGCCTCGGTAGAGCAGGGCGCGCGAAGTCGTGGTTCGGGCGACTCAGGCTTGCGACGACTGCGAGCTTCGCTTGCCAAGCGCGCACGCACCAATCGCGACGAAGAACCCGACCGCGAGCAGTAGCGTGGAGGCCGGCTCGGGAGCCGGAGCGGGCGCGAAGCCGTATGAACAGCAGACGTCGTCGACCGGCGTTACGTCGGGCAGGCTGACGATTGTGAAGTTCCCCTCCCCTGCGAGGCTCGGGTTGATCTGCGCTGCCGTTCCCGCGGCCGTGCTGAAGAAGATCGCGATTCCATAGTGACCCGGAATCGTGACCTCAGCCGTGGCGCCGACGGAGCGTAGCCCCGCGAGGATCCCATCCAGGAAACGCCCCTCGACGAAGCCGGCCGTGAGGTCGTCGAGACCGAACGAGAGTACCCCGACCGATGTGTCCAAGTTGATCAAGAGATCGTCGAGCGCCACGCCTGAAGCTCCGACGGGCGCAGCGAGGCTCGAATCCACTGTGAAGGACCCATCGCTCGAACCTGCCAGGTCGAGCGTGTAGGTGGTCGACGCCGCACCAGCGGTAGGGGCGACCAGGAGGATCAGCGCAGCGAGAATTCGTCGGATCATCAGAGCCTCCTGACCGGCATCGTACTAGTGGCTCGCGACATGAGACAAGACTCATCTCCTCTGGCGCGCGCAACCAGAGTTCTCGAACGACATTTTCTTTCGGCATCGCTTCGATCGTCCGAGGCCAACCAATGCTCGGCCGCGCCTCCGGGGCCTTTCAATTTTCCGACTGCGAAGAGGCGCCGCCCGCAACTCCGGGTCCATGTGTGCGCCGCTTCAAGCGGTGAGGTCCCCATCAAGCCGTCCTTCGGGCTACGACTTGGCCCATGCTCAGCGGGCAGGTGGACTCCCGCGGTGATGCCATGGCGAATCGTCCCGATCGCCTACGCACCAGACGCGGCAAGTGGAGGGGTGAGTTGGTCTGGAACAAGACCGGGTGCCCTGAGGGCCGGGCACTTCAGGAGTAGCGGGGGACTCGCTTCGTCCTGGGCGAGGGCCAGCCGTTCGAGCTGCCGTGGACTTGGGCGGCCTAGGTGTGGTCTCTCACCACGTTGTTCATCCGGGTCCCTCTGGGAGAAGGCGCGAGCCTCCAGAAGGGCATGAACTTCCCCTCGGGAAGCGCCGCTCGATCAGTGGTGCGCACGCTGCGCAAAGGTCTGGAGCATGTTCGGTCCCACGACTCGGAAGGATCAGCCGATCCGCGGTTCTTGGTGACGCCTGACGTACTGCGCGATGACCAAGGCAACGACGATCGAGAGCACCGCGACCAGCAGAGCGTAAAGGTAGGCGACGATGCCGAGCACGAACCCCTCGATGAGCCACGTTGCTGCGATGACCACGCCCAGCAGGACCACCACGCCGGCGGCCCACGGTTGGTCGCGCCACACGCCGACCGCGCCGGCGAGCGCACACGCCGCCTGGAGGACGAAGCCGATCAGTAGCAACGGCACGGGCTCGCCGACTAGCATCGCGGGCACGTGGGCCGCGATGTACAGACCGTATGTCGCCAGCGCGACAGCAGTCAGGAGCAACGCGGTGGATCGATTGTTCATGCACCCTCTCCTCTGCTATTCGCTCGCACCTGGCCTCCAACGCGCTGCGGGAATGCCCGCGAGCCACAGGCCAGAAGCACGCGAGACCGTCGCAACGGTGGCCGACCTCAGAAGCTGCTCGACTCGGGCGCGGGACGCACGGTGCTGAAGCGGCTCTTGGGCGACAGCCGGCTCGCGTGATGCCCGACGCCGAAGCGGGCGGCGCGGCCGGTGAGCCGGCTGCGCGGAACAAGGGGTAGCGGGGACAGGATTCGAACCTGTGACCTTCGGGTTATGAGCCCGACGAGCTACCGGACTGCTCCACCCCGCACCGAGGTGGGCGGAGGATGGCTTTATGCATCCGCGCTGTCAATTCGCGCGCGAGACGTGCGAAGCTGCGACATGGATTCCTCGAAGGTTGATGCGCAACTCCCCGGCACCTCGACACTTCTCGTCACCGCGGTGCCACTTCCCGGCAGGCCTCGTGTTGCCGCGCGGTCGATTGGAGGGTTTGGCATGACGGCAGGGAAATGGCTTTCTGCGGCCGCGCTCGCACTCGGATTGATGCCCGGGGTCGCTGCGGCGGACTACTGGCGCTACACGACGGAGTCCGGCTCGCTCGCGTTCACGGACGACCTGAAGAACGTGCCGGCGAAGTACAAGGCGAGCGCCGAGCGGATCAAGGAAGAGAAGCTCGACAACTACCACCGCCTGTCGATCGTGGACTCGGCGACCGCGACACCGCGCATGGTGGGGCCGAAGACGATCTCTCAGCCCGAGCCGACCGTCGCTGCCGCTCCCGCCCCGGCCCCCGAGAAGCGCGACGGCGCGATCGTGACTCTCGACGTGGGCGGCGTGAAGATCGACGTCGACGCGGACAGCGATGAACCGATCTACGTCGACAAGCAGCAGTACAGCGACGAGGACGGGTACATCGACCACAACGGCTACATGGCGCCGACCACGATCGTGCGCCGCGGCGACAAGCCGCTGGCCTACATCGACGAGCGCTAGGACGCCGAGCTGGCGGCTAGCGCTGGGGCGCGGCCGGAACCGCAGAGCCGCCCTTGGGCGCCGGGCCACTGAGCACCGACAGATCCGGATCGACGAACCAGCGCTGCTCCGCGTGGTCGTAGCGCCAGAGCTGTCGCTGCTGGACCTTCTGCTCGCTCATCGAGGGCAGCCGGTAGTACTCGAGCGAGACGAGCATCTCGACCTCGGCGCCGTCCTCGCTCGGTGTCGCCTTCAGCAGGTCGACCGACGTGAAGCGGTACGGGTGCGTCGAGTCGTCGAGCAGCTTCAGGAACTCGGTCCGCTGGTCGGGCGGGAGCTGCGCGGACGCTTCGTAGTAGCGGCCCCAGCGCACGTCGTCGTTGTACGCCTTCGCAGTGTCGTTGACCTCGGGCGCCCGCGGCGGCGGCGCGTCCGGATCCATCATCGTGCACGCCGAGAGCGCGAAGGCGAACGGAAGCGCAAGAAGAGACC
The DNA here is from genome assembly GCA_963707945.1 of uncultured delta proteobacterium. Lineage (GTDB taxonomy): Bacteria > Myxococcota_A > UBA9160 > SZUA-336 > SZUA-336 > VGRW01. The sequence continues at coordinate 296,350 of CAVPRM010000002.1, read as the reverse complement.
GTCGCAGCGTCATCTCAATTCCCCCCCAAGAAGACCAGCGCCCCGCAAAGTGGCATTTTTCGACGCGGTCGGCAGGGGGGAGCGCTTGGCAGGCGAGGGTGGCAAACGGGCGGCGGGGCAGGACCTCGTGCTCGGGATGGACATCGGCGGAACCAAGCTGCAGGTCGCAGTCGGGCGCGCCAGCGGAGAGCTGCTCCGCGAGGCGAGAATCGACGGCTGGACCAGCGGGAACCCGGAGCGAGATCTCGAGCAAATTGCGCAAATCGGCCGGCGAGTGCTGGCCGAGGCGGGAGTCGAAGCGCGGGCGCTCGCGGCGATCGGCGTGTCGGCGCCGGGCCCGCTCGACCCCGCGGCCGGGGTCGTGCGCGACGCGCCGAACCTCCCGGGCTGGCACGAGGTGCCGATCTCGGCGCGGCTCGCCGCGAGCTTCGGGCGCCCGGTGCGACTCGAGAACGACGCGAACGCGGCGGCGCTCGCCGAGTGGCGCTTCGGTGCCGGCCGCGGCTCGCGCCACTTCGCGTTCCTCACCATGAGCACGGGCGTCGGGGCAGGCCTCATCCTCGACGGCCGGCTCTACCGCGGCGCGCGCTTCGGTGCGGGCGAGATCGGCCACGTGCCGGTGGTGCCGAACGGACGGTACTGCGTGTGCGGTCTGCAAGGCTGCCTCGAGGCCTACACCGGCGGCGCGGCGTTGGCCGCGCGGATTCGCAGCGACGCCGCGGCGGGCGCGCGCACGTCGATCGTCGCGCGCGCGGGCGGCGATCCGGCGCGCGTCGGCGCGGTGCACTGGGTCGAGGCGCTGCGCGCGGGCGAGGGCTACGCGCGCGAGCTCGCCGAGGAGTTCCTCGACACGCTCGCGCAGGGGCTCGCGATCCTGGTCCTGGGGCTCGACCTCGAGCGGATCGCCCTGGGCACGATCATCGCGCGCAACCCGGACCTCTTCCTCGAGCCGCTGCGCGCGCGCTTCGCCGCGCGCGTCTGGCCGCGACTGCGCGACACGCGGATCGTGCCGGCCGAGCTCGGCCCGCGGCTCTCGCACTACGCCGGACTGTGTACCGCGTTGCTCGAGCTCGAGTCCTCGTCGCTCTCCGAGCCGTAGCGCGCGCGCCAGGCCGCCGTGAACGCCGCGAGCTGGCCCGCCGCGATCGCGCCGCGCAGCTCGCGCAGCAGCCGCATGTAGTACGCCAGGTTGTGCAGCGACAGGAGCCGCGCGCCCAGGGCTTCGCCCGCGCCCAGCAGGTGGCGCAGGTACGCGCGGCTGTGGCGCGCACAGACCGGGCAGACGCAGTCCGGGTCGATCGGCTCGCGGGACTCGCGGTGGCGCGCGTTGCGCAGGTTGAGCCGGCCCCTCGACGTGAACACCGAGCCGTGCCGGCCGTGGCGGGTCGGCACGACGCAGTCGAACAGGTCGACGCCGCGCGCGACCGCGGCGACCAGGTCCTCGGGAAGCCCCAGGCCCATCAGGTAGCGCGGCGCGGCAGGGGAGAGCGGGGGCAGGGTGGCCGCGAGCAGGGCGTCGCGCTCGCCCGGGGTCTCGCCGACACCGAGCCCGCCGATCGCGAAGGCGCCGAAGCCGAGCGCCGCGGTGCGCGCCGCGCTCTCGGCGCGGAGCTCGGGCGAGCCGCCGCCCTGCACGATCCCGAACAGGAGCTGGTCCGCGCGCCGGTGCGTGCGCCGACCGCGCTCCGCCCAGCGCAGCGTCCGCTCGAGACATGCGCGCGTCCGGCCCTGATCCGGCTCGCCGGGGCGGATCTCCTCGAACTCGTCCAGCACCACGATCAGATCGGCGCCGAGCCGCTCCTGGATCTCGACCGCGCGCTCGGGCGACAGGAACACCGAGCGCCCGTCGAGCGGGCTCTTGAACTCGACGCCCTCCTCGCTGCGCCGGCAGAACGCGTCGAGCGAGAACACCTGGAAGCCCCCCGAGTCGGTGAGCATCGGGCCGCTCCAGCCGATGAACCCGTGCAGCCCGCCGTGCGCCGCGACCAGCTCCTCGCCCGGCCGGAGGTGCAGGTGGTAGGTGTTCGCGAGCACGCCCTGCACGCCGACCCGCGCGAGCTCCTCGGGCGCGAGGCCGCGCACCGAGCCGAAGGTCGCGACCGGGAAGAACGACGGCGTCTCGAGCACCCCGTGGGGCGTGAACAGGCGGCCGGTGCGCGCCGCGCCGTCGAGCGCGCCGAGCTCGAAGCGCGGCGGAGGCGGCGCGCTCAGCGGATCCACAGCGCGTCCCCGTAGGAGTAGAAGCGGAACCCGCGCTCGATCGCGTGCGCGTAGGCGCGCTTGGTGACCTCGACGCCGGCGAACGCCATGACCAGCGCCAGCAGGCTCGAGCCCGGCAGGTGGAAGTTCGTGACCAGCGAGTCGACCGCGCGGAACTCGTGACCCGGGAGGATCAGGAGCTTCGTGTCGCCCGAGCCCGCGGCGCCGCCGGTCGTCTCGAGCGCGCGCACGACGGTGGTCCCCACGGCGATCGCGCGTCCGCCCGCAGCGCGGGTCTCGGCGATCGCGCGCGCGGTCTCCTCCGACACCGCGAAGCGTTCCGGGTCGAGCACGTGGTCCTCGGGGCGCTCGCAGCGCATCGGCTTGAAGGTGCCGGGACCGACGTGCAGAGTGACCCGCGCGATGCGCAGCCGCGCCGCGAGCGACTCGCTGAAGTGGAGCGACGCCGTCGGCGCCGCGACCGCGCCCGGCTCGCGCGCGAAGATCGTCTGGTAGTCGGCCAGGTCCTGGTCGCGCGCCGCGTCGCGGTGGATGTACGGCGGCAGCGGCGCTTCGCCGATCCGCGCGAGCGCCTCGTCGAGTCCGGGCGCCTCGAGCCGGCACGTTCCGCCCGGCAACACCTCGACCACGCGCGCAGCGAGCCCGCTGAACGCGGAGCTCGAGCCCGGGCACGAGCCGGCCGCGCGCGCGCACCAGCGCCGTCCAGTGGCCGTCGGGCCGCCGGCCGAGCAAGAGCGCCTCGGCCTTCCCACCGGTCCGCTTGTTCCCGCGCAGCTTGGCCGGAACCACGCGGGTGTCGTTCACGACGAACAGGTCCTTCGGATCCGCGGCGTCGGCGAGATCCGAGAAGCGCAGCTCCGAGAGCTCGCCGGTCTTCCGCTCCAGCACCAGCAGGCGCGCGGCGTCGCGCGGGGTGCAGGGCTCCTGCGCGATCCGCTCCGGCGGCAGCGCGTAGTCGAGGTCCGCGCGCGAGATCACGGCTTCTCGAGCGCGGCGAACGAGTCGGGCTTCGCGGCCAGCGCGTCGTACGAGAAGAGCGAGATCCCCGCGGGCTCGACCTCGCGCGCGAGCGCGAGCTGGCGCTGCAGGTGCGTCGGGTCGTCCAGCACGAGCCACGCGCCGAGCCCCAGCCAGACGCGCTCGCCGCCGACGCCGAGGCGCAGCGAGTGCGTCATGTAGCGCAAGAGCCGGTCGTCGCGCGTGTACGCCATGGCCACCGCGAAGTCGAGCCGGCCGTCCTCGAGCCAGGCGCGCCAGTCCTGCAGCGAGGTCAGGTAGGCGCGGTCGGCGTACGCCAGCACTGCGGCCGAGAGCCTCCACGCTTTGGGCTTCTTCTCGCGGAGCGCCGCGACCAGGTCACCGACGCGCGCACGCCGGAAGGCATCCCAGTCGTCGCCCGGCTCGAACGCCGCCTTCCCCGTCTCGGAGACGAAGCGCGCCTTCGCGCTCTCGCCGTAGCCGAAGTCGAGGCCGCGGAAGCGCGAGCCCGGAACCATCGGCAGCGCGAACGGGTAGCGGATGTAGTCCAGGTGCAGCCCGTCCAGATCGGGAGCGGCCGCGGCGAGATCCGCGACCGTGTCGGCGAGAAACTCGACGACGCCGGGCACGGCCGGATCGACCCAGATCCCCGGCGTGTCGAGCTCGAAGTAGGCGCCGTCGGGCGGCGGCACCTTGCCGTCCGTCGGGTAGTCGAGCAGGTTGCGGCCCGCGCGGTCGACCTGAACGGCGTCCCGGCCGAGCCGCTGCACGATCGGCGCTTCGCGGTTGCTCGCGAGCGCGAGGCAGTTGAACCAGGCGTGCACGCGGATCCCGCGCGCGTGCGCGCGCGCGATCACGTCGGCCAGCGGCGCGGGCGAGTCGGGGTGAGCGGCGCGGATCGCGCGGTAGGGCGCGTCGTCCGCGTGCGTGGACGGGAACCAGCTGCGCCCCCCGCGGTGCACCTGGACGAAGAGGTCGGTCGCGCCCAGCTCCTCCGCGCGCTCGACGAGCTGCGCGATCTTCTCCGGCGACTCGAGCGTGCGCTCGCTGCCCTCGGCCAGGACCCAGAGCGCGAGCGGCCGCCCCGCGCGCGAGCAACCGAGCGCGAGCAGCGCGACCAGAACGGTGCAGGCGAGCGCGCGCATCGGGGCCGAAGGCTAGCAGAGGCCCCGGCGGGCGGCGTTGGTTAGATTCGACGGTCGCAATGAGGAACTCGCTCAGCTCGCGTCTCGCGCGCGGCGCGCTCGCCTTCGCACTCGTGTGCGCTGCGACACACGGCGCGCGAGCCGACGAGCCGATCAGCGACGAGGCACTGGTGGCGCAGCTGCGCGAGGCGAGCGCACTGCGCGACAAGGGCGACTCCGAAGCCGCGGCGAAGAAGCTCGCGGCGCTCGAAGAGGGCGAGCTCGGCCCCGCGCTCGGCCTGGCGCGCGCGCGGCTGCTGCGGGCCGACGGCGAGCCCGAGAAGGCCGCACACGCGGCCGAGGCCGCCGCCGCGAAGATCCCCGCGGCCGAGCTCCGCGCCCATCTGTACGCCGAGCTGGCCTCGATCTACCTCGAGCGCAACGACCTGGCGAGCGCGGCCGAGGCGCAAGAGGCGGCCTGGGACGCCACGCACGACTCCGACTATGCGGCGCGCTTGCTGACCGATCTCGCCCAGGCCTACGAGACACGCGACAAGCCGAGCGAGGCGCTCGCGCTCTACACGCGGACGTGGCAGCGCTTCCCGCTCTCGAGCGCGGCGGTGACCGCGTTCGCGCGCGGCCAGGCGCTCGCGAGCAAGACCGGCGCGCCTGCGCCCGAAGCGCCGGCGGTGATCGCGCGCGCCGACCGGTTGCGCGAGGGCTTCCGCTGCGATCTCGCGCTGCCGCTCTACGACTCGGTGCTGGCGCGGCCCGAGACCGCCGCCGAGGCCAAGCCCGCGCTAGAACGCAGTCGCGCCGAGTGCCTGTTCATGCTGCGCCGCTACGCCGACGCGGTCGGCGCGTACGGCGCGCTCGCGGCCGCCGACCCGAACGACCTCGAGCTTTCCTTCCAGCAGGCGCGCGCACAGTCGCGCGCGGGCGCGCGCGACGCGGCGGTCGCCTCGCTCGAGAAGCTCGCCGCGAAGGACAAGCCGCCGGCGCTGCGCGCGCGCGCGCAGTCGCTCCTGGCGGTGATCGTCGAGGACGACGACCCGAACAAGGCGCTCTCGCTCCTGCGCAGGGTCGAGAAGCAGAGCGCGGATCCGGCGCTCGCCGTGCAGGCGCGCTGGTCGCTCGCGTGGGCCGATCTGCGCGGCAGCGAGAACGCGGCGGCGCTGCCGCGCCTGGACCTGCTCGCCGCGGGCCCGACCTCCGACGTCGAGGTGCAGCGCGCGCGCTACTGGCGCGGGGTGGCGCGCGCGGCGTCCGACGATCCCGCGCGCAAGGCGGAGGGCGAGGCCCAGCTCGCGGAGCTCGCGCGGGACGTGCCGCTCTCGTACTACGGCATGCTCGCGGGCCAGCGCGCGGGCGCGCCTGCGATCGAGCGGAGCTTCGTCGGCGCGCGGACTCCCGAGCAGGAGCCGCCGGCGCTGCGGCGTTCGCGGTTGCTGCTCGAGGGCGGCTTCCCCGAGCTCGCGGGCGACGAGGTCGAGAGCTACGCCGACGAGGGCAAGGTGGGCCGCGAGGCGCGCCTCACCACCGCGCGGCTGCTGCACCGGGTCGGCGATCCGTACCGTGCGCTGCGGCTGATCGACGACGCCATGGGCCCGCAGCTCGAGCAGGGGATCGACCCCGAGTGGCGCGACGCCTGGGAGCTCGCCTGGCCGCGCCCGTTCGGCGAGTCCGTCGGCGGGGCGACGCGCGAGTTCGGCTTCGACCCGGCGCTTGTCTGGGCGATCATGCGCGAGGAGAGCGCCTACCGCCCGCGGGTGAGCTCGCCGGCGGGCGCGCTCGGGCTGATGCAGCTGATCCCGCCGACCGCGGACCGGGTCGCGGGCGAGCTCGGCATCGCGGGCTTCGCGACCGAGCGCCTCTACGACCCCGAGACGAACATCCGCCTGGGCACCTACTACCTCCGCTCGCTGGTCGAGCGCTGGGGCGGCTCCCAGCCGCTGGCGATCGCGTCCTACAACGCCGGACCGGAGGCGGTGCAGCGCTGGCTGCGCAAGAACGGCGCGGCGGACCCGGACGTGTTCGTCGAGTCCGTCAGCTACGGCGAGACGCGCCGCTACCTGCGCCGGGTGCTGCGCTCATATCGCATCTACCAGCTGCTCTACGGCGACGCGGTGAAGCCGGAGCCCCGGCCCGCCGCGGCGGACGCGCAGCCGGCCGATCCGAGCCCGGCGCCGGCAGCCCCGGCCGCCGCTCAACGCGAGGGCGAGCCGGGCCGATAGCGCGCGCATGTTCAAGTACGTGTTCGTGCTGATCGTGCTCGTGGTCGGTCTGGCCGGCGCCGGCTACTACAACTACCAGCGCAACGAGGGGATGGACTCCGACCTCCGGGAGAACCGCCCGTACCGCGCGGTGCCGAACGAGGACCTCGCGAAGATCATCGCGAGCACCCAGCGGGACATCGCCCGCCGCAAAGGCGGGATCGCCTCGGCTCCGCAGGGCGCGTCGAACATCGACGCGACGGACTCGAGCGACGTCGGCGGCCGGGCCAACGCGTTCGCGGGCTTTCAGCGCGAGAACGAGCAGTGGAAGAACAAGCGCGCCGCGGTGATGGAGCAGGAGGCCCTGCTCAAGGAGCTCATGCACGAGAAGGAGCTCCGCGCCAAAGATCTCGATCCCATGTCCCGCATCAAACGGCGCGTGCTGACCTTCTAGTCCGACTGACGCTCGGTCTAGTCGTCGTCGTCGTCCGCGGCCGGCTCTTCCTCGGGCTCCTCGACGTCCGGCGGGTCGATCGCGGCGGCGGGAGCTCCGTCGCCTTCGATCTCGATGTCCTCGAACTCGAGGTCCTCGGGATCGATCGGCGTGTCGAGATCCTCGCCCTCCTCGAGCGGCGGCGGCGGCGGCTTCGGGGCCTTCTTCGGAGCCGGGGCAGGGGCGGCCTTCTTGGCCCGCGTCCGCTTCGGCTTCTCGAACGCCGGCGACTGGCGCTGGTCGGCTCCGCACTTCGGACAGTTCGGATCCGGCTTCTGCAGGTCGTAGAACTTCGCCTGACACGAGTAGCACGTCCATTTCTGGCCGAGCTTCGTCTTGCGGGCAGCATCCATTGGTGCCAAATCGCTCCTCTCGCGCCGGGGGTATAACACGGGGGTGGGATAGAGCAAGGCGGCGGAAATCACCGTGCCGTGCCTGTGGTTCCTTGATTTAACAGAATGCTACTTATCGGAAGCTAGAGCCGGGACAGGGAAGGCCCAGACGATGCGTCGCCCCGGCCCCTTCAAGGCGCCGCCGGTGCCCCTGCGGCCGGCGCCGGTGGTGCCGGCGGCGGCGCGGAATCGATCAGCGCCTGCTGGATTCCGATTCGCTGGATCACGTGCAGCTGCTCCGAGAGCTCCGGCGCCATGGCGAGCGCCTCGCGGTATGCGGCGATCGCGCGGTCCGGCGCCTTGGCGCGCGCGAAGCAGTCGCCGGCTTCGATCCACACGACTCCGCGCACCGGATACGCCTCGACCTTCGCAGCGTCCGCGTAGGTCTCGGCGGCGGCCAGCGTCTGGCCGCGCTGATCGAGCGTGTAGCCGCGCAGCCGCAGCGCGATGGCGCGCTTGGGGTCGTCGGGTCCGAGCGAGCCGGCCAGCGCCGCCAGCCTCTGGTCGGCGGCGTCGAGCTTGCCGAGGTCGACCTCGAGCTCCGCGGCCTTGATCGTGGCGATGGCCGCAGGGACGCTTCCCGAGTGGGCAGCCACGAACGCGTCGAGCTCGACGAGCGCCGCCTCGCGGGCTTTGGCGGCCTGGTCGGCATTCGCCGGCTCCGGCACGTAGTACTCGCCGGGATTCGCGCCCATCGCCTCCGTGAAGCGGCTCTCGATCCCCGCGAGCTCGGTCGCCGCCGCATCGCTCTGTCGGCTCCGCCACTCGACCACGCCCGCCACCAGACCGCCGATGAGGAGCGCCACGCCGATCCCGACCATGATCTCGGCCCCGTGCGCGTTGGCCCAGGCGAAGCCGTCCTGCAGCCGGGCCTCGAAGCCCTCGAGCCGCGTCTCGGTGTCGCCGTGCTGTCGCGGAGTCATGCGGGGTGCGCCTCCATGGCCGGCCGCGGGCCGGTGCAGGCGCGGGATCTTAGCGGGTTTTGGCGTCGGGTCCGGCGATTTCCGGCTCGACGTCCGCCTCGCGGCGGCCGCGCAGCCGGACCCGCACCGGCGCCGAGCGGATCCCGAAGCGGCGGCGCATGAAGGACTCCAGGTAGCGGTGGTAGTTCCGCGCGATCAGGCTCGGGTCGTTCATGAAGACGAGCACCGTGAACGGACGCTGCTCGATCTGGGTCGCGTAGAAGAAGCGCGGCCGGCGCTTCCCGCGCAGCGGCGGCGTGTTCTTCTCGATCGCGTCCTCGAGCGCGCGGTTGAGCTCGGCGGTGGGCACCGCCAGCGCCTGCGCGTCGTAGAGCGCGAGCGCATCGGGCAACACCCGGTGCAGACCGAGCCGGTGGTGGCGCTCGTGCGCAGCAGCATCGGCTCCGGCACGAAGCCGAGCCGGCGCTCGAGCTGGCGCTCCACCTCGGCGGCGCGCCCCGAGTCGGCGACCTGGTCCCACTTGTTCAGAACGAGCACGATCGGCCGGCCGCGGTCGAGCGCGAGCCGCGCCAGCTTGGAGTCCTGCTCGCCCACCCCGACGCCGGCGTCGAGCACGAGCAGCGCCACGTCGGCGCGCTCGAGCGAGCGCAGCGCCATCAGCGCGCTGCCGCGCTCGAGCCGGTCCGCGCGCTTGCCGCCGCGGCGCATGCCGGCGGTGTCGACCAGCACGACCTCGCGCCCGGCCACTTCGAGATGGGCGTCGGTCGCGTCGCGGGTCGTGCCGGGCTCGTCGGCCACGATGTTGCGGTCCTCGCCGAGCAGCGCGTTCAAGAGCGACGACTTGCCGACGTTCGGCCGGCCGATGATCGCCAGGCGCGGCGGACCGCTGCGCGGCGCGAGCTCGGGCGGCGCGTCGGGCTCGGCCGGGATCACCGCGGCCACCGAGAGCTCGACGTCTGCGATCCCGCGCGCGTGCGCAGCCGAGATCGGCACGACCTGCCCGAAGCCGAGCTCGTGGAACTCTGCGCTCTGCGCCTCGTAGCGCGGGTTGTCGGACTTGTTCGCGATCACGACGACCGGCACGCCCCCGCGCCGCAGGAGCTCCGCGATCTGCCGGTCCTGCGGCAGCAGGCCGACGTGCGCGTCGACCACGAACAGGACCAGCGCCGCGTCCTCCAGGACGAGCCCCACCTGTCGGCGGATCGCAGCCGGGATGCCGGCGTCGGCGTCCGGGTCGAGCCCGCCGGTGTCGACCAGCAGGACGCTCCGGCCTTCGATCTGGGTCGCCGCCACGACCCGGTCCCGTGTCACCCCGGGCCGGTCCTCGACCAGCGCCCAGTTCGAGCGCAGGAGTCGGTTGAAGAGCGTCGACTTCCCGACGTTCGCCCGGCCCACGATGGCGACCATCGGGGGCCCTTCCCTGTCACTTCTTTCCACGTCGGGGCCACTCCTCGCTGTCCGGCGCAGCGAAAGGTTGACACTGCTAGCGGTTTTGGGAGAGGCTCGCCGGGATTCGCGGTCTGGGTTCTTCGGGGAGCTTCGGGAGGGGTCCGGGATGAGCTACGGTCGAAAGCTGAGTCTGCGCGCGCTCTTGCTCGCGCTCGGTCTCGCCACCTTGGCGAGCGGGTTCCCGGGGCAGGCACGCGCCGACGCCGGCCAGCTCTGCCGCTCCGTGGCGAACATGGTGCTGTCCCCGACCGACATGATCCTCGGGCCCTTCGTCGCCGGCAAGGACGAGTACTACGGCCTGACCGAGATCGACGACCCGGCCGCGCTGAAGGTCGTGGGCGCCGTCCCCGGCTACGTCCTGCTTCTCGGCCTCCAGACCGGCGGCTCGATCTTCCGCGCGATCGCGGGGGTCATGGAGTTCCCGCTCGGCGTGGTGACCCTCTTCCGCGAGGGCGAGCAGCCTCCGCTGTTCCGGTCCCAGCAGGACGCCTGGGCGTGGTACGCCGAAGACTTCGGCCCCTGCCCCGTCCACGTCGGCGTCTCGTACAACACGATCAACGAGAACTGAGCGCCGCGAGCGCGCGCTCGATCGCCGCTTCGCGGCGGTCGGCGTCGAGCCACTCGAGTCCGGGCTCGGCGCGGAACCAGGTGCGCTGGCGCTTGGCGTAGCGGCGCGTGGCGATCCAGATCCGCTCGCGCGCGGTCGCCTCGTCGAGCTCGCCCGCCAGGAGCGCCCCGACCTCCCGGTAGCCGATCGCGCGCAGCGGCCGCAGCCGCGCGTCGTAGCCGGCGGCGTGGAGCGCGCGCACCTCGTCGACGAAGCCCGCGGCGAACATCTGCGCCACCCGCGCGCGCAGCCGCTCGGCGAGCGCAGCTCGGTCCAGCGCCAGCCCGAGCCAGCAGACGTCGAACGGGCGATCGGCGAAGCGATGCTGCGCGTGCTGCTCCGTGATCGGCCGAGCCGCCAGACGCAGCGCCTCGAGCGCCCGCACCGTGCGCACGCGGTCGCGCGGGGGGATGCGCGCCGCGGCCGCGGGGTCGAGCGCGGCGAGCTCCGCGCGCAGGTCGGGGTCGCTGCGCACCTCGAGCTCGGCCCGGAGCGCGGGATCCGAGGCGGCGCCGGCGATCAAGCCACCCGCGAACGCGCGCGCGTAGAGGCCGGTGCCGCCGACGAGCAACACCGGCCGGCCGCGCGCGTGGATGTCGAGCGCGGCAGCCCGCGCCACCTCCGCCCAGCGCCCCGCCGACATCGGCTCGTCCGGCGCGACCAGGTCGAGCGCGTGGTGCGGGATCTCGGCGCGCAGCGCGCGACTCGGCTTGGCGGTGCCGACGTCGAGGCCTCGGTACACCTGCATCGAGTCGGCGCTCACGATCTCGGCGCCCGAGCGGCGGGCGATCTCGCAGGCGAGCTCGGTCTTGCCAGTGCCCGTCGGCCCGACGATCGCGACGACGCGCGGTTTCGCCGAGCTCATCCCCGCCGCAGGAAACGCCGCTCCAGCTCGGCGCGGTCGAGCGCTGTCGCGATCGGCCGGCCGTGCGGGCAGTTCGGGAACCAGATCTCGGCGTCGAGATCCGCCTGGAGCGCGGCGACCGCGCGGGCGTCGAGCCGGTCGCCCTTGCGCACCGCCGCGTGACACGCAGCGGTGGCGCAGAGATCGTGCAGCGCCCGCTCGAGCCCGTCGCGCACCTCGCGCTGCGACGGCTCGCGCAAGAGGCCCGCGGTCTCCCGCAGAAGCTCGGGCCAGTTCGTCTGCGCGCGCGCCGCCAGGAGTGCCGGCACGGCCCGAAGCCGCGCGGGCGTGGTGCCGCGCAGCGACGGTGCGCCGAGCTCCAGGTCGAGCTCGATGCCGGCGCGCGCGAGGAGCGTCGCGTGCGCGGCGAGCGATTCGGCGTCGGCGCGCGCGAGCTCGAGCTCGTGCGGGAACAGGAGCTCCTGGCGCTCGAGCTTCTCCTCCACGAGCGCTCTGCGCAGACGTTCGAACAGGACGCGCTCGTGCGCTGCGTGCTGGTCGAGCAGGAGCAGACCCGCCTCGCCCTCGAAGACGAGATACAAGGAGAGCGCCTGACCGACGTAGCGCAGGCGCTCGAACACGATCCGCCCCGCCGGCGGCGTCGCGACGTACGGAGCGAGCGGCGCGTCGGCGGCGGTATCTCCAGCTCCAGCGAAGAAGCCCTCGTTCGCGGGGGTTCCAGCCAGGGCGGGGAGCGTCGGGGCGAACGGCGCGAGCGGCCGCTCCGCCGCGCCCGCGCGCACCGCGGCCCCGATCGCGCGGCGCAACAGGTCGGTCACCGCGCGCGGATCGCGGAAGCGCACCTCCCACTTCGCCGGGTGGACGTTCACGTCGACCTCTTCGTAGGCGGCATCGATGAAGAGCACGGCCACCGGGTAGCGCCCGGGCGGAAGCGCGTCCCGATAGGCGTCGCGCACGGCGAACTGCAGCAGGCGATCGCGAACGGGCCGCCCGTTCACGTAGACGTGCAGCTCGCTCGGCCCGCTGCGCAGCACGTGGGTCGGGCTCGCATAGCCGCGCACCGCGAGCCGGCCCAGCGATCCGTTCACGGGCACGAGCTGCTCGCCCGTTCCGGGTGAGAGCACTGCAATCACTCGCTCCCGCGGGTCGTCGGTCGGCAGGAACAGGAACGCGCGGCGCCCGTCGCGCTCCAGCTCGAAGCGGACGTCGGGCCGGGCCAGGGCCATCCGCTCCAGCCAGCGGGACACGTGACTCGCCTCGGTCGCGGGGCTCTTCAGGAACTTGCGCCGGGCCGGCACCCGGCCGAAGAGCTCGGCGACCTCGATCCGGGTGCCCTCGGCACAACTGATCGGGGCCACCCGGGCGATGCCGCTGCCCTCGCCCACCAGCTCGGTGCCAAGCGCATCGCCGCGGCGCCGGGTGCACATGCGCACGTCGGCCACGGACGCGATGCTCGGCAGGGCTTCGCCGCGAAAGCCGAGGCTAGAGATTCGCTCGAGGTCCGCTGCGCAAGCCAGCTTGCTGGTGGCGTGGCGCTCGAAGGCCAGCCGCGCATCGGCGGGGGCCATGCCGGTGCCGTCGTCCTCGACCGCGACCGAGCCCAACCCCCCGTCCCGGATCGCGACGCGGATCTGTGTCGCGCCCGCGTCCAGGGCGTTCTCGACCAGCTCCTTGACCACCGAGGCCGGTCGCTCGACCACCTCGCCCGCCGCGATCTGGTTCACGAGCTCGCCCGGCAGGATCCGGATCGGCATCACTCCCACCCTCGCATTCCCCCGGCGCAACGGTATCACGCGCCCCGGAACGTCCCCCCAAGTTCGCGCCAACGCTCTTAAATTCCTTGACAGCTTCGCGACCTAGGTCAACTTCTGCCTATGAGGGGGGTTGCGATGTCAGGTACGGTCTCGGTGGCAGATGTGAACGAATCCGCCGGCGGGACGGGCCCCGTTTCGGCGGGTGCATCGTTCGCGCGTCGCCGGAGCGATCGACTCGTCGGAGCCAGTCGCGCCGTGCTGCGCGTGCTCGAACAGGTCGCGGTTGCGGGCCGCGGACGCTTCCATCTTCATGTATCGGGTGAGGAGGGCGTCGAGAAGGAAGTCGTCGCGCGCCTGATTCACGAGGCGAGTGACTGGGCCACGGGCGGCTTCTTCGCGCTCGACGCGTCGCTGGTTCCCGAGACACTGGTCGGCCGCGAGCTGTTCGGCAACGAGCGCGCCGCGATTCCCTCGCTGCCCGGCGAGTCGTCCGGCGCGCTCGCGCGCTACGCGTCGGGGACGGTTCTGATCGAGCACGTCGAGGCGCTGCCCAAGGAGCTGCAGCAGAACCTCGCCGATGGCGATCCGCGAAGGCCGCTTCCGCCGCATCGGCGGCGCTGCGACGGTCCCGCTCGAGTGCCGAGTGATCGCCAGCAGCACCGAGTCTCTCGAGAGCCTCGTGCACTCCGGTCGCCTGAACCCGGAGCTCGCCGGACACCTGCAGCTCCTCGAGATCCACGTCCCCGCGCTGCGCGAGCGCCGCGAGGACGTGCTGCCGCTGGCGGCGCAAGCGCTGGCCGCCGCGCGCGACGACGTCGAGCGCGACACCGGGCGCCCGTGCAAGGTGCGCGGCTTCACGCGCGAGGCGCTCGAGCGCCTGCGCGACTACACCTGGCCCGGCAACGAGCGCGAGCTGCGCGAGCAGATCCGCTCCGCCCTGCGGCTGGCGCGCGGCGAGGAGATCAGCGCCGACGACCTGGTGCTCGGCGGCGAGTCGGGCGAAGAGGTCTCGTCGTTCCGCGACGCCAAGCGCCGCTTCGAGCGCGACTACGTCGCGCGCGTGCTGCGCCTGTGCAAGGGGAACATCAGCCGCGCCGCCCGCATCGCGAAGAAGGACCGCAAGGACTTCTACGACGTGATGCGGCGCAACGGGATCAACCCGGCCGAGTTCCGCTGACGCTCTCGAACCGCCGCGAGCTATCCTTCCGCGCATGATCGCCGCCGTCGTGCAGATGACCTCGGGCAGCGACCTCGCGCGGAACCTGGCTCGCGCGGGCGAGCTGATCGCCGCGGCCGCGCGCGCCGGCGCCGAGCTGGTCGCGCTTCCCGAGAATTTCCCGCTCGTGCGCGAGGAAGGCGCCAGCGGGCCGAACCCTCACGCCCAGGACGTGCCCGGCGGCCCCGTGCTGCGCTTCCTCTCCGAGCAAGCCGAAGCCCACCGGATCGTGCTGGCGGGCGGGACTTTCCCGGAGCGAATCCCGGACGACCCGCGCGTGTTCAATACCTCGACTGTGTTCGCGCCTTCGGGCGAGATGCTCGCGCTGTACCGGAAGATCCACCTCTTCGACATCGACCTGCCCGGCGCGGTGCACCGGGAGTCTTCGCGCGTCGCTCCCGGGAAGGACCTGGTGGTCGCCGAGACCGACGCCTGCGCGCTCGGCCTCTCGGTCTGCTACGACGTGCGCTTCCCGGAGCTCTACCGGCAGCTCGTCGAGCACGGCGCGCAGGTCCTCCTGATCCCGTCGGCCTTCACGGTGCCGACCGGCCGCGATCACTGGGAAGTCCTGCTGCGCGCTCGGGCGATCGAGAACCAGTGCTTCGTGGTGGCCGCCGCGCAGTGGGGAGCGCACAACCCGTCGCGCCAGTCGTACGGGCGCTCCATGGTGGTCGATCCGTGGGGCACCGTGCTGTGCACTGTCCCCGATGGCGAGGGCTTCGCGCTTGCCGAGCTCGACTTCGCCCGCCAGGACGAGGTGCGCCGCCGTCTGCCCGCTCTGCGACACCGCCGACTGTAGGCACCTCTCAAGCAACTTCGGCGAAGGGCCGATGCCGTCGGCGATGGGGAAACCTGCGCTGATCGTGCGCATGAGCGGACAGCCGGACGAGGTCTACGTGATCACGGAGACCGAGACGCTGATCGGGCGCGCGCCCACCTGCGACCTGCAGATCCCCGACGACAGCATGAGCCGCGAGCACGCCGTGGTGCTGTGCGACGGTGGGGACGCCTCGCTAGAGGACCTGCAGAGCACCAACGGCGTGCGGGTGAACGGCAAGCGCGTGCGCTCGACCGAGCTCGCTCACGGCGACGAGATCGAGATCGGCCAGACCCGGCTCGTGTTCACGCTGCGCTAGGAACCCGGTTACCCATTTTGGTGCGCCCGGCTCGCATGCCGGCCCGCCGGAAGCCCGCCCCTGCGCGCTTTTCCGGGCACGCCGTTTGCTCAACGCCGGACCATGAAGCTCCGCTGGCTGTCCCGGCGCGCTCGCGAGATCCTGGCCGAAGCCGCCCTCCACGAGCCGGAGGCGGAGATCGACCGCATGCTGGTCGCCGGGGCGGTCGTAGTGCGCGACGGCGCGCACTTCCGGATCGAGAGCGGCGACGACACCTGGACCGAGCTCGAGGCCCACGCCCGCCGGCTGCAGGGCCTGTGCGATTGCGGCGCAGTTCTCTCCGTGAACACCAAGCGCGCCCACTGCCGTGCCTGCGGCAGGGAGTACGCAGTCAGCTAGCGCTCCTCGCGCTCCACGAAGCCGGCCGGGCGCAGCCGCTCCCAGCCCGCGCGCACCAGCCGGCAGACGTCCTCGGCCTTGTCCACGAGCGAGAAGAGCTTCATGTCCTTGGGGCCGATCAGGCCCTCCTTCACGACCTTGGCCTCCAGCCAGTCGAGCAAGCCCGACCAGTAGTCGCTGCCGACCAGGATCACCGGGATGTCACGCGACTTGCCGGTCTGCTTCAGGGTCAGACACTCGAACATCTCGTCGAGCGTGCCGAAGCCGCCCGGCAGGAACACGAATGCGCAGGCGTACTTCACGAACATGACCTTGCGCGCGAAGAAATAGTCGAAGTGGATGACGGTGTCGGCGTAGCCGTTGTCGTGCTGCTCGAAGGGCAGCTTGATGTTCAGGCCGATCGAGGGCGTCTTCACCTCGTGGGCGCCGCGGTTGGCCGCTTCCATCGCCCCCGGCCCGCCGCCGGTGATCACCGCGAAACCCTCGCGCCCCAGGCAGCGTCCGATCTCGCGGGCGAGCGCATAGATCGCGCTGTCGCGCGGAGCGCGCGCTCCGCCGAAGACCGATACCGCAGGGCAGATCGGGGCGAGTGTCTCGAAGCCCTCGACGAACTCCGCCATGATACGGAAGAGCGTCCAGGTGTCCTTGGTGCGAAATTCGCTCACGACCAAAGGCGCTATCGGAGCCGGGTCGCGGCGAGCTGAAGCGGACTCGCGCGCCGGTGTGGACTGGACGGGACGGTTCTGCCTCCTGTGTTAGGTTCAGACAAGATGGCCGAGCAGGCGAACGGCTCCGACGGCGCGGCGAGCGAGGTCGGCCTCGTCGCGCGCCTGCGCGCCGGCGACGAGTCGGCGTACGCCGAGCTCGTGCGGACGCAGGGCGGGCGCATGCTCGCGGTCGCGCGGCGCCTGCTGCGCTCCGAGGACGACGCCGCCGACGCCGTGCAGGAAGCCTTCGTCTCGGCCTTCCGCGCGATCGCCAGCTTCGAAGGCGGCGCGCGGCTCTCCACCTGGCTACACCGGATCGTGGTCAACGCGGCGCTGATGAAGCTCCGCACGCGCGCGCGCCGCCCCGAGGTCTCGATCGAAGAGCTGCTGCCCAAGTTCTACGAGGATGGGCACCACGTCGACGAGCCCGCGGAGTGGCGGAGCCCGGCTCAGCTCGAGG
The DNA here is from genome assembly GCA_963707945.1 of uncultured delta proteobacterium. Taxonomy (GTDB): domain Bacteria; phylum Myxococcota_A; class UBA9160; order SZUA-336; family SZUA-336; genus VGRW01. The sequence goes on along the minus strand of CAVPRM010000002.1, from coordinate 279,435 downwards.
TCCTGGAGCGGCAGGAGACCCGCGAGCTGGTACGGGAGCAGATCGATCGGCTGCCGACCGACTACCGAACCGTCCTGATGCTGCGAGACATCGAAGGGCTCGACACCAAGGAGACGGCCGAGTTGTTGGGCGTCACGCCGAACGCCGCGAAGATCCGGCTACACCGTGCGCGGTTGGCGTTGCGCACTCTGCTCGATCCACACATGCGCGCTCGGGGGTCCTCCGCTTGAACTGCCGCGAATGCACCGACTTCCTGATCGACTACCTGAACGGGGACCTCCCGCCCGCGCAGCAGCGCATCTTCGAGGGACACCTCGAGCTGTGCCCGCCCTGCCTCACCTACCTCGAGAGCTACCGCGAGACCCTCAAGCTCACCCAGAAATGCAGCGAGGAGTCGGTGGAACCGCTGCCGGAAGCGATCGTCACCGCAATCCTGGCGGCGCGCGCCGTAGGGAAGCCCACCAAGAAGGCCTGAGCGGTCAGCGCGCCAGCCGGATCAGGCCGCGCAGCGCGCGCGCGGCGAACGGCGTGAGACGCGTTCTGGTGTAGGCCCCCGCCACGGTCTTCAAGAGCTCCGACTGGGTCGGGTACGGCAGGATCAGGTCGACTAGCTTCCCGAGCCCGACCTTGTTCGCCATCGCCAGCGCGAGCGGCGCGAGCAGCTCGCCGGCGTGGCGGCCGACCACGGTCGCGCCCGCGAGCTGGTCGGTGCCCTTCTTCACGTGGACCTTGAGGAAGCCCGCCTCTTCGCCCTCGGCGCGCGAGCGGTCGTTCCCCGCCAGCGGCGCTTCGAACGTGTCGAGCTCGATCCCCTGCGCGGCGGCGTCGCGCGCGTAGAGACCGACGTGCGCGATCTCCGGATCCGTGTACGTGCACCACGGCACGAGAAGGTCCGCGGCGCGGCGCCGGCCGAAGAAGAACGCGTTGCGCACGACGAGCTTCGCGGAGGCGTCGGCCGCGTGCGTGAACTTCGTCGGCAGGCAGACGTCGCCGGCGGCGAACACGCGCCGGTTCGCCGTCCGCAGGTTCGGATCGACGTGGACTCCGCGCACCGGATCGAACGCGATGCCGGCCGCCTCGAGCCCGATCCCCTCGACGTTCGGCGCCCGTCCCACGCCGACCAGCACCTCGTCGACCTCGATCTCGCGCGAGCCCGACGCCTGCGCGATGCGCACGATCTTCCGGCCGCCGTCCTTCGCGACGTTCAGGATCTTGGCGTCGAGAACCAGCTCCACGCCGTCGCGCGCGAGCGCCGCCTGCACCAGGGCCGCCGCGTCCGGGTCCTCGCGGATCAGCACCTGCGGTGCCACCTCGATCAGCGTGACCCGCGAGCCCAGGCGCTGGAAGGCCTGCGCGAGCTCGCAGCCGATCGGCCCCGCCCCGATCACCGCGAGCCGCGCCGGGCGCTCGGTCAGCGCGAAGACCGTCTCGTTCGTGAGGTAGCCCGCCTCGGCCAGCCCCGGGATCGGCAGCGCCGCCGCGCGCGCGCCGGTCGCCACGACCGCGCGCTTGAAGCGCAGCGTCGCGCCCGCGACCTCGAGCGCGTCGCGGCTCGTGAAGCACCCCTCGCCCAGGAAGACGTCGACCCCGAGCTCCGTGTAGCGCTTCGCGGAGTCGTGCGGCGAGATCTCCGCGCGCACGCGCCGCACCCGCTCCATCACGGCCAGGAAGTCGATCTCGATCCCGTCCGGCACGCGTACACCGAAACGGATCGCCTCGCGCGCGTCGGCCGCGGCGCGCGCCGAGCGAAGCAAGGTCTTCGACGGCACGCAGCCGTAGATCAGGCAGTCGCCGCCGAGGAGGTGCTTCTCGACCAGCGCCACGCGCGCGCCAAGCCCGGCCGAGACGATCGCCGAGACCAGCCCCGCGGTGCCGCCGCCCAGCACGACCAGGTCGTAGTGCGGCGCGGGCGTCGGATTGCGCCACGCCGGCGGGTGCGCGTTCTCGACGAGCGCGTCGTTCCAGCGATCGCGCGGCCAGAGCGAGAGCGCTTCGCTCACGCGACCAGCGCCCCGCCGCAGCTCGAGCCCGCGCCCGCGGTGCAGCCGAAGCAGTGGTCGCCCGTTGCCACGGCCTCGCCCTCGAGCTCGTCGAGCCGGCTCACGTCCCAGAGCGTGCGCCGCGCCCCGCCGAGCGGCAGCTCGAGCACCTGGTTGAAGTCGCAGTCGTAGAGCTCCCCGCGCCAGTCGACGGAGATCGTGTCGCGGCACATCAGGTGCGGGACCGCGGCCGGGTTGAAGTGATTCACGAGCAGGCTCTGGTAGCGCTCGAGCTCGCCGCGCCGGCGTAGCCAGTCGGCGTGTCGGCGGATCGGCATGTTGGTCAGCGTGAGCAGCCGGCCGAACGAGACACCCAGCGCGGCGAGCTCGCGCCGGTAGTCCGCCTCGAGCGCCGCCTGCGGCGGCGGCAGTGCGATCCCGGTCGGGTTGTAGACGAGGTCGAGCGAGAGCCCGCTGCCGGGCATGCCGAAGCCGAGCGCGTTCAGCGCTCGCAGCGCCGCCACGCTGCGCTCGAACACCCCGCGCCCGCGCTGGCCGTCGACGTTGGCCTGCTGGTAGCACGGCAGCGAAGCCACGATCTCCACCCGCTCGCGCGCCAGGAACTCGCCCAGATCCTCGAAGCCCGGCTCGTCGAGGATGGTCAGGTTGCAGCGGTCGATCACGCGCCGCCCCAGCCGGCGCGCCTCGCGCACGATCCGCCGGAACTCCGGGTGCATCTCCGGCGCTCCCCCGGTCAGGTCGACGAGACCGATCGCCGGCGACGCCGCCATGAGCTCGAGCACGCGCGCCACGGTGCGCTCGTCCATCGCCTCGCGCCGCACCGGCGACGACTCGACGTGGCAGTGGTGGCAGGCCAGGTTGCAGCGGCGGGTCAGGTTGAGCTGCAGCACCCGCGCCGCCTCCCGCCGCAGGAGCGGCAGATCATGCGCGGCCAGCGCGGCGTCGAAGCTGTTCGCCATGGCGACCAGAATAGGACAGTCTTTGGGCCCGATGCGTACCGGCGCGCTTGCCGCTCTCATCCTCCTCTGCGCGGTTTCGGCGCGCGCCCAGGACGAGTACCGCCAGCCCCCGCAGGTGACCGAGGACCAGATCGCGCTCAGCTTCCTGCTCGGCCGCTACGTCACGCCGGTGACGTGCAAGAAGACCGACGGCAGCAGCGTCGACCTCGAGAGCTCGATCGGGGTGAAGTTCGCGCCCGAGTCCGGCGGCGGGAACGCCGCGAAGATCACCTTCTTCGGCATCGACGTCCCCGACGTCGCCTACTGCTACAACCTGGTCGAGAAGCGGGTGCTCGACCGGCGCGGCTCGCTGCTCGTGCACTTTCAGTCGTTCAACCGCCCCGACAAGGGCATCGCCGACTTCAAGCTCGCCGCGAAGCGCGGGCCGCTCGAGTACCCCTCGCACAGCGGCGAGGTGACGGAGCGGCCGCTCGGGAGCGAGAGCTCGGGCGAGCCGCGCAAGCTCTCGTTCGACGGCGGCGGCAGCAAGCTCGTCGTAGACACCGTGTCCGCGGGCAGCGACGGCGCCAAGCTCCTCGCCATCTACGGCCCCGTGGACCCGGCGCGCGCCAACGCCCCCGACGCGCGCAAGCAGCTCACCCTCCGTTTCGTGCCCAAGGAGGGCGAGCCCTTCGTCGTGTACGTCATGAACGAGACCCGTCAGCGCAAGTGATTCGTTCACTGACGTTCGGATCCGTGCGCAACTGCGCGCCTTCTGTCGAGTTCGTAAAGCGGCCTTGCAGGGGCGTCGATACGGCGGCGCGGGAGCGGGCGAACATGGCGCAGGAACCGAAGGTCGAGCGGCGGAAGCTGCGGCGAATCCTGAAGCGCATCCCCGCTGCCTTCGAGGCCGGCCAGCTGCGCGGCAAGGGCCACATCAAGAACGTCTCGAAGGAAGGCCTGTTCCTGCGCACCAACGTGCTGCCCGCCGTCGGTGACGACGTGCGCGTGATCTTCCACGATCGCACCGGCAGCAAGATCGAGGTCCGCGGCACCGTGCGCTGGACCACCCAGCAGCTGCCCATAGCCGAGCAGGCCAAGCCCGGCTTCGGCCTCCACATCCCGCGCGGCAACGAAGACTTCGACGAGTTCTTCGGCCAGATCCTGCTGGGCTGATCTCGCTCAGCCGGCCGCTACACTCCGAGCCACGTCCCCGTAGCTCAGTTGGATAGAGCGGCTGCCTCCTAAGCAGCAGGTCGTGCGTTCGATTCGCGCCGGGGACGCCAGACTTAGGCGATTCGGGCTTTCGGTCGTGGTGCCAGCGTGGTGCCAACTTGTCGCGACGGACCCAAACTGCACCACGCGCCGGGACCGTTGATGACCTGACGCTGTAGCGCAGTGCCCGTCAGGGAATCGCGCCGCAGGTTCCCGCCGTTCCCGCCGTGCAGGTCAGCGGACAGGTCGGGCATTTCGGACCCGGCGCCTTGGTGTTCAGGAGTCGCCACTGGAGCAGATCGCCGTTTGAGATGAAGAGCCCCGTCTCGTCGAGATCATAGATCGCGCACGGGTGGGTCCCCACCGTTCCGCACTGGTCCACAGTACGGTTCTTCGTGTTTGAGGCACGCCACTCGATGAGGTCCCCGTTGCTGACGAAGAGCCCCGGGACGCCCGGGAACTTCCCGTCGCACTTGTTCCCGTAGCCGTCGTGGTCGTCGTCGCGCTGGCCGCCGGTGAGAGTGGCCCACGGATTGGCGCCGAGGTAGGTCGCTGCGTCCGGGGTCACGCGCGGGTTCGCGAGGTTCACGCAGTTGTCGCAGACATCTCCCACGCCGTCGCCGTCTGTGTCGGCTTGATCGGGGTTGGCAACGGTCAGGCAGTTGTCTATGGCGTCTTGCCTGCCGTCGCCGTCGGTGTCTGGCCCCGGTTCGCCCAGCTGGTACAGCTCTCCCGTGATCGCCACCAGGTACAGCTCGCCGTCGTTCGCCTCGCCGAAGGAGGCGATCATCGAGGGGTTCGCGACCTCCACGGACGGCCCCGCCGGCGTCGGCCGCATCCAGAGCTTCGCGAAGGCCCAATCCGCATACAGGTACGAGCCGTACAGGGAGGGCACGCTGCTCCCGCGATAGACGTAGCCGCCGATGACCGTCAGTCCGCCGCTCAAATCGTGCGGATACTCGAGCAACGGCGGGCGCGACGCGATGCTCGCGCACGTCCCGATTATCCCGTCGTGCGTGCCCTCGCAATAGGGCCAACCGAAGTTCACCCCTGCGGGGGTGCCCGCAGGCAGGTAGTCGACCTCCTCCCAGCTCGCTTGGCCGACGTCTCCGATCCAGAGGTCGCCCGTGAGCTTGTCGAAGGAGAAGCGCCAGGGGTTGCGCAGGCCGTAGGCCCAGATCTCCCCACGGCGGCCGGCCTGGCCGGTGAAGGGATTGTCGGCCGGGATCGCGTACGACGAGCCGCGCACGTCGAGGCGCAACAGCTTCCCCGTGAGCTTCGCCAGGTCCTGCGCGCCGCCGTCGTCGCCCTCCGAGGCGTACAGCATGCCGTCGGGCCCGAACGCCAGCATGCCGCCGTTGTGGACCGTCTCGTTGCGCGTGATCTCGAGCAGCTCCAGCTTGCTGCTCGGATCCGCCTGGCTCGGATTCCCGCTGCGCGCGAGGAAGCGCACGAGCTTCATGCACGGAGCGCCGCTCTGGCAGTCGCCACCGGGTGCGGTGTAGTCGACGTAGAAGCGGCGGTTGGTGGCATACGCCGGGTCGAATACCAGTCCGAGCAGTCCCTCCGCGTCCTGCGTCACGATCGACGCCGACAGGTCGAGGAACACCGGTGCGCTCGCGCTCGACGGATCGGCCGGCAAGATCCGGATGCGACCCGTCTTCTCGACCACGAACAGCCGGCCCGTCCCGTCCGGGGGGGAGACGAGCTGCAGCGGCTGGTCGAGCGCAACGTTCGGATAGACGCGAATGATCTCCAGAGATGTCGGCGTCGCCTCTCCCGAGAGGGGCAGCGCGTGCCCCGCGAAGGGGATGCGCGGACCTACGCTGCACTGTTGCGCATTCGCGCTTCCGGACGCGAGGGCCAAGAGGAGCACGCAGGAGCAGATGAGCAGCCCCTCGTGCGCTGCGCCGCGAGGGGGAAACCAGCGGGGCATGTCGCCACTATACGTTCTCCGCCCGGACGCTGACAGACGTGGACTTCAGCTCGGGCGATCGGGGTGGAGGTTGCCGCCTCGGGGCGGCCTCCGTTGGTAGACCCATCCTACACAGTTTGGTGACCCCGCGCGCGCAAGGATGGCAACCACGACCACGGCTCGACTGGCTGAACGGGCTCGGGGGCGAGCATCTGGTCGTGGGGTTCCTCGATCCCGGGGCGGGCTTCGACGCGCTGCACGTCCAGATCGACGCGAACGACCAGGTCGTGTTCGCGCAGGACTTCGCGACCTCCGGCGCCGCGCTCGCGGGCCTCGACGACTTCCTCGTCGAGGTGCCGTTCGCCGCGTTGCCGGCGGGCCAGGAGGCCTCCCTGCGCGTGATGCTCTCGGCGACGCTTTCGGGTGTCGGCAGCTCGTTCGGCGCCGACTTCGCGCTGTGGGCCGTGCCCGAGCCTGCGAGCGCGGGGCTGATCGCGGCCGGCGCGCTGCTGCTGCTGGCGTTTCGCTTCCACCGTTGATCTCGCGCGCGCGGCCGCCTGCGGCTGCCCGAAGACGGGCGTCCACGGCGGCGAGCTCGTGAGAACAATCACGCTTCCCGGCCGCGGTGACGCCGATGTCGTGGTCGATGCTCGCCCGCGAGCAGTGGATGAGGAGTGCACATGAAGTCGATCGTTCGCAGATGGCTGGCGATCACCGCCCTCGCGATGGTCCTCGGTCCCGGCCCGGTCTCTCTCGCCAAGGGGACGCCGGATGGTGTCCCACCGGCCGACGAGAGCTCGTGTGACGGAATGACCGGTGCCGCGCACGGGCTCTGCGTTGCCTACTGCGAGGCCAACGACTGCGAGCTGGACCCGGATTCGCAGGAGTGCCGCCAGCTCCGCGCAAACTTCGCGAAGATCACCGGCAGCACGTCCTTCCCGTGCGACGAGGAAGAGAAGTAGCCGGCCGGAACAGGCGCGGGCTGCGCGCGCCGAGATGTGGTGCCAGCGTGGTGCCAACTCATCGCAACAGGCCCGAGCTGCGCCGCGCTCGCGCCATCAACTCGGTGACGAGACCACTCACGATTCCGAACACTTCCGCACGAGAGCCCAACACGACCGAACGAGACCCAAATGGCTTCGGCTGCACATCTCTCTTCTCGAGCTGTACGGCAGCCGCGGAATAGCCGAGCGAGGGCCGCCCCGAGCGAGGCCCGCAAGCGAAGCGCGCAGCGAGCCGCAGGCGAGCGAAGTTTATCGGACTAGGCGGCGATGGACGCGCGGGAACGACGAATCGGGAAGGGAGCTCGTCCGAGGTTCACCTGCGCGTCCATCGCGCCCTGTCGCGGCCGGGTGTCGCAGTCCGGCCACGCGAAAGTCTACGGCCGGCCACTCGCGGTGAACTTGGGGATATCGTGGGATTCCGCTGCCGCGGGAATGGGCAGCCGCCCTGCCCGGGCGCCCTGCCCGCCCTCGTGGCGCGGCGCGGGACTTGCTGCAACCCTCGGGGAACGGGAGGGAACGTGCGCCGCGTCGAGGTGATCACACGCAGCTCGAAGCTCGATGCGGTCCGCGACCTCCTCGCGCGCGTGGGGGTCGACGGCATGACCGTCACCGAGGTGCGCGGCTTCGGGCGGCAGAGAGGCCATACCGAGCTCTACCGCGCCGCCGAGTACGACGTCGTTCTTCAGCCCAAGCTCAGGATCGAGATCATCGTCGAGGACGGCCGCGCGCCCGCGCTGGTCGAGGAGCTCTTGAAGGCGACCTGGAGCGGGAAGATCGGCGACGGGAAGATCTTCGTGACGCCGGTCGACGACACGATCCGCATCCGCACCAACGAACGCGGCCACGACGCGCTCTAGGGCATTCACCGCCACGCTGACGTTCGAGGCCGTGCCCGAGCCCGCCGTCGCATCCCTCGCGCTTGCTGCTCTCCGTCCTGCGTTCCCGCACCGTTAGTGGGGCAAGCTCTCGAGCGCCGTGAGCGTCTCGCGCACCCGGGCGAGGACGCGAGGCCGTTGGTGCGCGGGATCGGTCGCGAGCGCTTCGCGCAGAGACCGTAGCCCGCCCTCGCGGTCGCCCGCGGCGAGCTGAACCCTGGCGAGCGCCTCCAGCGCGGCCGCGTCGCGGCGCTGGGTCATGTCGACGGCGCGCAGGGCGAACTCGTGCGCACGCGCGAGGTCGGGCGGCGCATCGCCGCGCGCGCGGAGCAGCACGAGCGCCATGCGCCAGAGCGCGTAAGCCTCGTTGGGGTCGAGCGCGAGCGCCTCGGCGTAGAGGCCCTCGGCTTGCGCGGTCCGGCCCGCTATCTCGTACACCGCGCCCAGGTCCACACGCGAGCGCACCTGATCCGGCTGCAGCGGGAGCACCTTCGTGTAGAACTCGAGCTCTCCCAGCACGGTCGCCCCGCGCTCGACCTGCGCTTCCGCCGTCCGGCCCTCGCGCTCGAACGCCTTTCCCAGGTTGTAGTGCGCGCGCCGCGAGTTCGGCGCGACGCGCAGGTCGCTCTGCCAGAGCCCGATCTCGGTGCGGTAGTCGCCCGCGCGCGCGAACGAGATCGCGGCCAGCGCGAGCGCGGCGGCGCCGGCGAGCCAAGGCCCGAGCGCGCGCGCCCGAAACCGCGCGAGCGCGAGCTCGCCCGCGCACACGCCCAGGACAATCAGCGCCATCAGCGGGAGATACATGCGCCGCTCCGCGCCGACCTCGGAGACGACCGGCACCACGCTCGACGAGGCGGAGAGCACCGCGAAGCAGGCGATTCCGACGAAGCCGGCCGCGGGCCAGCGCCACAGCGCGAAGAGAGCCAGCGCGAAGAGCGCGACCAGCAAGAGCGCCCCCGGCCACACGTCGCCGAGGCCGAGCGGCTCCGGGCTCCCGTAGTCGAACAGGAGTGGATGCGGCCAGGGAACCAGTGCCAGGTAGCGCGGCAGGACCCGGCACTGGTTCCACAGGTAGACGAGGGGGCTCACCCAGTGCTCGAAGCCGGCCGAGTCCGCGCGCGGCGCCGAGAGCACGAGCGCCGCGAGCAGCCCCCAGGTCGCGGCGAGCCCGCCCCAGGTCGCGAGTCGGACCGAGCGCGCGCGCCCCTCGGCCTTGCCCCAGAAGATCGCGTCGTGCAGCGCGACCACGAGCGGCGCGCTCACCATGACCTCCTTGCTCGCCATGCCCAGCGCGCAGCTCACGACCGCCGCCGCGACCCAGCCCCAGGGCCGCGCCGACTCGCGCGCTCGGATCGCCAGGTACAAGGTCGCGAGATAGAAGAGCGCCATCAGCGACTCGGTGCGCGCCGTGACGTAGCAGACCGCTTCGCTGGCCAGCGGGTGCAGTGCGAACAGGAACGCGGTGGCGAGCGCGAGCCCGTCGGCGCGCGCGCCGAAGCGGCGGTCGAGCCGCGGTGAGCGCAAGGTGCGCCGCACCACTCCGAACAGGAGCAGCGCGCAGGCCCAGTGCACGAGCGCGTTCGTCGCGCGGTACGGGCGCGGATCGAGCCCCGACAGCGCGTAGTTCAGCGCGAGCGACAACGACACCAGCGGCCGGCCCGAGATCGTGAGGTCCGGCGGCTGCGCGAGCACCCGGCCCAGCGGGTGGAGCGCGCGCAGCGTCTCGTTCGCGACGATCGCACTCTGGTCGTCGAACACGAAGGGTCCGGGAAGTGCGCGCGCGTACACCGCGGCGATCGCGACGGCGAGACCCGCGGCCGCGATCGCGACGAATCTCGGGCTTCGCAGCGACATCGGGACGGTATAGTGCCGCGAATGAAAGCGGCCCGTCGCCTGTCGCTCGCGCTCGCGGCGCTCCTCGCATGCGCGTGCTCGTCGAAGCCGGCGGGTGCGCCCGCGCCGTGGGACGCGGGCTTCCGCGGGCCGGGCCGGCTCGTGCTCCTGTTCGAGAACGGCGACCCCGACGTGCCGCGCGTCCTGGTCGTGCACGACCGCGACGGGGCGCGTGCGCTGCCGGTCGAGCGCCCGCGCGCGGCGCGCTGGATCTCCTCTCACGAGCTGATCGTGAGTCAGGAGATCCCGCCGCCCCCGAACGACGAGTACGGATTGCCGAGCACGCAGCTCCTCCGGGTGAACGCCGACTCGGGCGAGGTGAAGCCCTTCAGCAAGGCGGCGCGCTGGTTCGACGCGGAGCCCGACCCGCGCGGCGAAAAGCTGGTCGCGGGCGTGGAGCTCGACGATCAGGGCGCGAGCGAGCTCGTGCTGCTCCCGCTCGCGGCGCGCGGCGACACTCCCCTTGCGGAGGTCGAGCGCGCGCTCGACCGGCCCCGCTGGAGCCCGGACGGCAAGGCGCTCGTCGTCCTCCAGACGATCAACGATCCCGAGGGCGAAGCGACCGAGAGCGGGATCTCGTTCGGCGGCCAGGAGGTCGCCTTCCCCCGGCTGTTCCGCGTCTCGTCCGAGCTGCGGGGCAAGCTCGAGCTGCTCCGCGACGGCGACCCCGGCGGCCCGCTCGCCCCGGGCGGCAGCCTGCCGCTCTGGTGGGGACCCGAGGGGGTCTACGCCAAGCAGCGGCGGGGGCTCGTCCTGTGCGATCCGGCGGGCAGCGGTTGCAAGACCGTCTTCACGCCGGGAGGCAAGCGGCGGGTCGTGGACGGCCGCTCCGCCGGCCCCGGGCGCGCCCTTTTGCTGGTCCGCGACCACGTAGAATCGCAGGGCGAGGTCGACCTGCCGCGGGAGCTGGTTCTGGTGGAGCTGAATTCCGGTGCAGGCCGGGCCATCTACACGGCACCCCGCGACGTATTTCTCTCTGAAATCGATTGGGTGGACGGGTCTTAGGCCGACTTTCGCGCACGCCCGCGGGTGCGCGGGCTATCCAGTCGGAGGGGTTTGGGTCTATCATGTCGCGCTGCTCGCCAACCGACCCTGGCGACCGCCAAGGAGGAGTTTCGATGCGTTCCATTGCTCTGGGACTCGTGCTGTCCCTCTCCCTGCCCGCGCTGGCGCTGGCGCAGGAGAAGAAGGCACAGGACGTGCTCCCGACCACGCCCTTCAAGGAGGGCGACACCATCAGCTTCGAGCAAATCGACAAGCTGAAAGATTTCCTGCCCGAGCAGTTCTGGGAGAACCGCGAGTTCTTCTTCTACGAGGGCATGCAGATGGAGATCGGCCCCACGCTCCGCAAGTACGGCGAAGCCGACGCCTACAAGGCGATGAGCGAGAAGAACAGGGGCAAGGCCAAGATCGTCGAGGACGGCGGCCTCGGCGACTACCACGGCGGCCTGCCCTTCTCGGAAGACTCGATCGACTGCAAGGGCGATCCGAACGCCGGCGCCAAGATCATCTGGAACTTCCTGAAGGCGTGGAACGGCGACGGCGCGCGCTCGACCTGGTCCTACACGTACTGGGATCGCGGCGAGCAGCTCCCGCTGTACTACGAGGGCACGGCCAAGGTCATCGGCCTGGTGAACCGCGTCGAGCCGCAGTACGCCGAGAACGACGGCGACATCTTCCCGCAGGAGAAGCGGAACAGCGCCTTCGGCATCGAGGTCGACGCGCCGTTCGATGCGCGCGGCATCATGGTCCTGACCTACCGCTACCGCAGCGCGGACGGCCCGCTGAAGCAGGCCAAGAACGACGACACCTGGGTGTACGTCCCCGACCTGCGCCGCGTGCGCCGCATCTCCTCGGCGCAGCGCACGGACTCGGTCCAGGGCACGGACTTCACCATGGACGACCTGCGCAGCTTCGCGGGCATCCCGCCGCAGTACGAGTGGTCGTGCCTGGGCGAGAAGACCGTGATCGCGCCCATGAACACCAAGTCGCTCGCCTATCCGTACACCGACACGTACAACTTCGGTCCGTACGGTTTCTCCTACGCGAGCGATCGCTGGGAAGTGCGGAACGCGTGGATCATTCGCTTCGTCCCGAAGAACGAAGACCACCCGTACCACCACAAGGACATCTACATCGACAAGGAGACCTTCGAGCCGCTCTACAGCTTTGCGTACGACCGCAAGAAGGAGCTCTGGAAGGTCATCTGGCACAACCACCGCTACAGCGACGACTGGGATGGCAAGGTCAACAAGGATCCCAAGGCGGCTGACGGCGTGTGGTACCCCGGCTGGGAAGGCGTGCCCGACCCGAAGGACAACCGCATCGTGTCCGACATCATCGTGAACGTGCAGACGGGCACGGGCAACCGGATCGAGTTCTGGAACAGCGAGGGCTCGCCTCTCGCGACCAAGGGCAAGGTCCGCCAGTACATCGACATCGGGCGGCTGAACAAGGGCCGCTAAAGCGTGGGTAGGGTGCCCACGCGCTCACAAGATCTCAGCGATACAGAGTCTCTGACTCGAACGGCCCGCCGGTGGGAGACCACCGGCGGGCTTGTTCATTTCTGGCCGCTCGTACGATGGGTCGGCTTCAACCTGCGCTTCCGCCGCCGATAGGTGTAACGGCGTTACAGGCCGCGGAGCCAGAGGAATGGGCGAGGGTTCGGCGAGAGGCCGCGGCGGTCGTTGCACGTCGACCCGCGAGGCGATCCTCGCCGCCACGCAGTCACTCCTGCTCGAGCTCGGCGCCGACCAGGTCACGATCCGGCGGGTCGAGGAGCGCTCCGGCTTCAAGGCGCCGACGATCTACCACCACTTCCGCGACAAGACGGGCCTCATCGACGCCTTGCTCGAGGAGCGCTGTGCGGACCTGTACGCGCGGCTGCGCCGGGTCCCTCGGCCGGCCGACTCGGCGGCGTACCTGCGCGAGCTCGCGCGCGCTTATCTCGAGTTCGGGCTCGAGAACCCGCGCCACTACGCGCTGATCTCGGCGCCGCGCCGCGAGTCGGCCGAGCTCCTGCCGTCGGCCGAGGCCGCGCGCCGGCTGGTCTTCCAGGCGCTGGTCGACGCCTCGCGCGCGCGCGACCCCGAGGCGACCTTCCAGGCGCTCTGGGCCGTGCTGCACGGCGTGGTGTCGCTGCGCGTCTCCCGGCCCGATCACCCCTGGTGCGAGGGGGCCGTCGACCTCGCGCTGGACGCGATCGAGCGCGGGATCCTCCAGCGCGAGGGCGCGCGATGAAGGGCGCGCTCGCCGTCCTGCTCGCCGCCGCGCTCGGCTTCGCCGGCTGCAAGATCCGCAGCGAGGAGATCCAGAACCCCGCCCGCGCCGTCGTCCTCGCGCCTGTCGAGCTGCGCGACGTCGAGGAGCGCGTCGCCGCGGCCGGCCAGCTCGTCGCCAAGCAGCGAGCGGAGGTCGCCGCACAGGTGCCCGGCGAGGTGACGGCCATCGTCGCCGACGAGGGCGAGACGGTGGCCGAGGGCGCGGTCGTGATCGAGATCGATCCGGACCGACGCGCGCTCGACCTCGACCGCGCGCGTGCGCGGCTCTCCGAAGCGGCCTCGGGCCTCCTCGAGGCGCAGCGCCAGCGCGGTCGCATGGGCGCGCTCGCCAAGCGCGACGTCGCCTCGCGCGCGCAGCTCGAGCAGGCCGACTCCGGTCTAGAGACGGCCCGCGCGCGCGTGCAGGCGGCGCAGGCCGACCTGGGCGCGGCCGAGCGCGCCACCGCCGACTCGCGCGTGGCGGCGCGTTTCGCCGGCGTGGTCGGGCGGCGCTTCGTGTCGCGCGGCGAGTTCGTGCAGCCGGGCCAGAAGCTCTTCGAGCTGGTGTCACTGGACCCGGTCGAGGTCGAGCTCTCGCTGCCCGAGTCCGATGCGAACCGGCTCGCGCTGGGCCTGCCGCTAGACGTCACCGTGGCGCCCTACCCCGGCGAAGTCTTCCACGCGACCGTCTCGATGGTCTCGCCGGTCGTCGACGAGCGCACCCGTACCTTGCGCGTGAAGGCGCTCCTGCCCAACCCCGACGGCCGCCTGCGCCCGGGGCTGTTCGCGCGCGCGGACCTGGGCATCGCCAAGCGCGTGGGCGTGCTGCTCGTGCCCGAGGAAGCCGTGCTGCAGCGCGCTGACGGCGCCGTCGTATTCCGCACGAGCGCCGACGGCGCGCGCGCAGAGCGCCGGCTGGTGCAGCTCGGCCGGATCAAGAGCGGCCAGGTCGAGATCGCGTCCGGCCTCGCGGCGGGCGACACCGTCGTGGTTCGGGGTCACTCGGGGCTGGTGGACGGCGCGGCCATCCAGGTGCGCAACGCCGACGGAACCGCGAAGTGAGCCTCTCCGATCTCTGCATCCAGCGCCCGGTACTGACCCTGATGCTCACGCTCTCGCTCGTGGTGTTCGGCGTGCTCGGCTACTTCGAGCTCGGCGTCGACCAGATGCCGAACATGGAGTTTCCCGTCGTCACGATCACCGCGCAGCTCGAGGGCGCGAGCCCCGAGACGATGGAGGAGGACGTGACGGAGGTGCTCGAGGAGCACCTGAACACGATCGCCGGCCTGCGCTCGCTGAAATCCACCACGATGCAGGGCGCGGCGATGATCACCGCGGAGTTCGAGCTCGAGCGCGACATCGACGAGGCCGCCCAGGACGTGCGCGACAAGGTCGGACGCGCCCGCTACGAGCTGCCCCGCGAGGTCCCGCCGCCAGTCATCAACAAGATCAACATGTCCAGCCGGCCGATCGTCTGGCTGCCGCTGAACTCGAATCGCTCACAGGTCGAGACCACCGAGTTCATCAAGTACACCGTGAAGCCCTACCTCGAGACCATCTCGGGGGTCGCGGGGACCGAGATCTTCGGCAAGCGCGAGCGCGCGATCCGGATCTGGATCGACGGCGAAGCGCTGCGCGCGCGCGGGCTCGGCGTGCTCGACGTCGTGGGCGCGCTGCAGCGCGAGCACATCGACGTCCCCGCCGGCCGGCTCGAGAGCCATGCGCTCGAGTACTCGCTGAAGACCGAGGCCGAGTTCAAGTCCATCGAGGACCTCGCCAGCCTGATCGTCGCCCAGGTCGGCGGCGCGCCGGTGCGGCTGGGCGACGTGGCGCGGGTCGAGGACGGCGCCGAGGACGAGCGCTTCCTCGCGCGCTTCAACGGCGCGCCCGGCGCGGGCATCGGCATCCTGAAGCAGTCGCTCGCGAACACGGTCGAGATCGCCGACCGCACCCACGAGCAGGTCGACGAGCTGCGCAAGTTCTTGCCCGAGGGCCTGACCTTCCCGGAGCGCGACCAGGTGATCGATTTCTCGTCCGCGATCCGCGAGTCGGTGGCCGAGACCCAGTTCGCGCTGGTGCTCGGCGCGTTCCTCGCCACGCTCACCGTGCTCGCCTTCCTGCGCAGGGTGCGGCCCACGCTGGTGGTGGCGACCTCGATCCCGCTTTCGCTCGTCGCCTCCTTCGGGGCGATGTGGATCTTCGGGTTCACGATCAACACGATGACCCTGCTGGCGCTGGCGCTGGCGGTCGGCGTGGTGATCGACGACGCCATCATCGTGCTCGAGAACATCGAGCGCCGGCGCGCGGCGGGCGAGTCGCCGCGCGAGGCGGCGTCGAAGGGCGCGAGCCAGATCGCCTTCGCCGCGACCGCCGCCACGCTCTCGATCGCCGTCGTGTTCCTGCCCGTCGTGTTCGTGCGCGGCATCGTGGGCAGCTTCCTGAAGGAGTTCGGCCTGACGGTTGCGGCGTCGGTGATCTTCTCGCTGTTCGTCGCCCTCACGCTCATTCCAATGCTGGCCGCGCGGATGCCCGAGACCGAGGCGCACCCGAGCGACGGCGTGTTCCGCAAGCTCGAGCTCCTGTTCGCGCGCCTCGAGGCGGGCTACGCGCGCGTGCTGGACTGGGCGCTCGGCCACCGCGCGACCGTGCTCTGGATCGCCGTCGGGTCGTTCGTCGCGGCGCTCTTCTTCGGGACGCTCCTGGGCTCGGAGTTCTTCCCGCCCTCGGACGAGGGTCGCGTGTTCGTGTTGATGGAGACCCCTCCCGGCACTTCGCTCGAGGGAACGCTCGACCGCGTGAAGGAGGGCGAGAAGTGGCTGCTCGCCCAGCCCGAGCTGAAGGGCCTCTTCTCCGGCGTCGGCGTGTCGGGCCCCGACGGTCCGGGCAACGTGACCGGCGCCATCTTCGTCGCGATCCTGAAGCCGCGCAGCGAGCGCTCCCGCAGCGCACAGGAGCTGATGACCGCCGCGCGCGCCGAGCTCGGCAAGATCCCCGGCATCGACGTGCGCGTGTTCGACCCGATCGCGATGATCGGCGGCGGCGGGCGCGGCGAGCTCGAGTTCGAGATGCGCGGCAACCTGCCGATCGACCAGCTCGACCAGCTCTCCGACGAGATCCTGCGCAGGCTGCGCGCCCAGCCCGGCTTCGTCGACCTGTCCAAGTCGCTGCGCGTCGGGCTGCCCGAGCTGCGCGTGATCCCCGACCGCGAGAAGTGCGCCGCGCTCGGCATCGATGCGCGCAGCCTCGCACAGGTCGTACAAGCCGGCATCGGCGGGCTCGACGTCGCGAAGTTCAAGGAAGGCGGCCACCGCTACAACGTGCGCATCCGCCTCGACGACGCGTTCCGCGCCGACCCCGAGTCGATCGGCGCCATGTACATCCGCACCGGCGACGGCAGCGCAGTCGAGCTGCGCAACGTGGCGCGGGTCGAGACGGGCGCCGCGCCGTCGACGATCAGCCGCGACCAGCGCCAGCGCAGCGTGACGATCTCGGCGAACCTCGAGGCGCTCCCCGTCGGCGACGCGATCGACGTAGTGCGCAGAGCCACGAAGGACGTCCTGCCGGAGGGCGTGACGATCCACTTCGGCGGCAGCGCCGAGCAGTTCCTGCAGAGCCTGCGCCAGTTCGCGCTCGCGATCGGGCTCGCGGTGCTGATCATCTACATGGTGCTCGCCGCGCAGTTCGAGAGCCTGCTGCACCCGCTCACGGTCATGCTGGCGCTGCCGCTCGCCATGGTCGGCGCCTTCGGCGGGCTCCTCGTCATGCACCTGTTCCGACTGGGCATGACGATCAACCTGTTCAGCGTGATCGGGATCATCCTGCTGATGGGACTGGTCACGAAGAACTCGATCCTCCTGGTCGACTTCGCGAACGAGCTCCGCACGCGCGGGCTCGACCCGGTTGCGGCCATGCGCGAGGCCGCGCCGGTGCGCATGCGCCCGGTGCTGATGACGGCGGTCTCGATGATCCTCGGCGTCCTGCCCGCCGCGATCGGGATCGGCCCGGGCGCCGAGACGCGCGCGCCGATGGCCGTCGCGACCGGCGCCGGCATGCTGTCGTCGGTGGTGCTCACCCTGCTCGTCGTGCCGGTGTTCTACGTCGCGCTCGACGAGGCGGTCGAGCGCGTGCGCGCAGCGCTGCGGCGAAGCGTTCCGCGCTCCGAGGCGCACAGCCCGAACCCGCGCTAGCGTCGGGGCCCATGAGTTCCCCGCTGCGGCGGCCCGAGCTGCCCGAGCTGCCGCTGCGCGGCTACCGCTTCGAGCGCGTGACCGAGGCGTTCTTCAGCGCCGGGCCGGCGCTGATGGAGGGCGGCTTCGTCGGCGTGATCGCCGACAAGCTCTTCCACGTGCACCCGGCGGTGCTGGCGCTCATCACCGCGGCGCCGATGTTCGGCAACCTGTCGAGCTCGCTCTGGGCGCGGCTCGCGCACGGCCGGCGGCGCGTGCCACTGGCCACCGCGCTGCTCGGCGGGTTCAGCCTGTGCGTGGCCGGAGTCGCGGTGATCCCCGAGGGCGTCGCCGGGGCGGCCCTGCTGGTCGGCCTGCAGATCGCGTCGCGCCAGCTCCTGGGCGGCTTCATCGCGCTGCGCAGCATCGTGTGGAGCTTGAACTATCCGCGCGAAGCCCGCGGCCGGGTGATCGCCCGGCTGGCCGTCATCTCCACGCTCGGGATGGCGGGCACCTCCTGGGTCGGCGGCCAGATCCTGAACGGGAACCCGCAGAGCTTCCGGCTGGTGTACGCGCTGGGCGCGGTGGTCTCGGCGCTCGGCGTCTGGGCGTTCTCGCGGGTGCCGCTGGCCGGCGAGGACGATCACCTCGCCCAGGAGCGGCGCTCCCGCACGGACGGCACGGGCCCGCGCGGCGTGATCGGGCTGCTTCTGGCCGACCGCCTCTACGCGAGCTTCATGGGCTGGCAGATGCTCTCGGGCATCTCGAACATGATGGTCGAGGCGCCGGTGCTCTACCTGGTGTCGCGCCAGATGAAGGCGAGCTACGCCGAGTCGATCGCCGCGACGACGGTGGTGCCGCTGTTGCTCTCGGTGCTGACGGTGCCGTTCTGGGCGCTCTACCTCGACCGGGTACACGCGTCGGCGTTCCGAGCGACTCACGCCTGGACCTTCTCGGCGTCGCAGCTCCTGCTCTGGGCGGGCGCGGTGATGCAGTCTTTCCCGATGCTGCTGGTCGCGCGCATGGTGCTCGGCTCCGCGCGCGGCGGCGGCGGCCTGGCCTGGAACGTCGCGCACAACGACTTCGCGCCGCCGGACCGAGTGGGTCTCTACATGGGCGCGCACGTCACCCTCACCGGAATGCGCGGGCTGATCGCGCCGTTCCTCGGCATGGCGCTCTACCTGGGCTGGGCTGCGCAGGAGCTGCCGCTCGGAGTCACCCTGCCCGCCTGGTCGGGGCTCGGCGGGCTGCTCATGCCGCTTGCCGCCGTGCTCTCGGGAGTGTCGGCCGTCGGGTTCCGAAACCTGCAGCGACGGATCGAAGCGCTTCAGGCCGAGTGAGGCGAGTGCCGATGGGCTCCGCGTGGGGTGTGCATGAACCCGCACGAGCAGCTCGAGCACCTGCGCCGCAGCGACGGCGCACTCGGGCTGCGCCGCATCCTCGAGCAGATCGTGCGCCCGGGCATGCGCGTGCTCGACGCCGGCTGCGGCGTGGGCCTCTACGCCCTCTGGGCGGCTCGCGCGGGCGCGAACGTGGTCGCCGTGGACGTCGGCCAGACCCATCTCGCGCGGCGGCTGGCCGAGGCCAACCGGCTCGCCGACCGCATCCGCTGGGTGCGCGGGGATCTGGCGCGGCTGCAGCGCGACGACCTGGGTGAGCCTTTCGATCTGCTCCTGCCGCCGCGCTGCGAAGGCGACCCGCGCCGCGACGAGGCCGCGCTCCGGCTCGCCGCGCAGGTCATCGACCGCTTCCTGGCTCCGGCGGGCCGCGTCCTCCCCAACCGGGTGACGCTGCGCGCGACACCGCTCGAGTGGGCGGCGCAGGATCATCCGACCCGGCAGCGCGAGCTCCGCGCCGAGCTCGGCACCCTGCGCGGGCGGCTCGGCCTGGCCTTCGAGCCGCTCTTGGAAGAGCTCGGCCGCCAGCCCGATCCGCGCTGGCTGCCGGCCCGGCGCGCCGACGGAACGCTCGAGCGCAGCGACGCGCGCCAGCTCGGCCGGCCGAGCGACGTGCACCGGCTCGACGTGACCCGCAGCTTCGACCCGCTGCCCAAGTCGACCACGCTCTCGATCGGCTCGCCGGGAACTCTCGGCTCCGTCCTGTTCACCCAGACGCTCGCCTTCGGCGACGACGTGGTCGCCGAGCACGAGTCGCTGGGGTGGCTGGCCGAGCCGCTGCGCGTCGAGCCCGGCGAGCGGGTCGCGCTCTCGCTCGACGACCGCTGGCGCGAGGCCAACACCTTGGCCCTCGCGCTCCACGAGAAAAATCCCCGCTAGTCGGCTTCCGCAGCCTCGCGCGGCTGCGGGTCAGGCTCGACCAGCACCACCTCGAGCGCGCGCAGGCGCTCGACCTCGACCCTCAGGTTGCGGTGCTCGTCCTTCTTCATCTCGAGCTCGCCGCGCAGGACGATGTAGGCCTTGTCGAGCGTCTCCCAGCGGCCCTTGTACTTGGCCGCGTCGCGGCGCGCGGTGTCGAGCTCGCCGGCGAGCTTCGCGAGCCGCGCCTCGCCGTCGCCCGCGCGGCGCTCGAGCGCGTCGAGCTGGGAGCGGTCGGTGAGCGGCGTCAGCTCCGCCAGACGGGCTGCACCCTTCGCCAGCTCGGCCTGCGCGCGCGCGAGCTCGGCGGAGCTCTTCTCCAGCTCGGCGTGGAGGCGCGCGATCTCGTCGTTCGCGCCGCGCGCGTCGGCCTTCTCCGCGGCGAGCTCGGCCTCGACGGCCCGCAGCTTCGCAGGCGCGCCCTTCTCCTCGACCCGGTCGTCGCCGGCGCGGCGCTTGAGCTTGTCGTGCTTCTTGCGCAGCTCCGACAGTTCCTCGCCGCGCGCGCGCGACTCGGCGCTGCGCTGCTCGAGGCGCTTGAACGCCTCGGCGAGCTCCTCGCCCAGCCGCGTCTGATCGGCGGCGCTAGCCGCGTGCGCAGCGTCACTGGCGCGCAGCCGCGTGAACAGCACCACTGCGACGGCCGTCGCGAGCGCGAAGGCGATCCAACCGAGAAGCGCCGGGCTCATGGTGACTACGTTTACCACGAATCGGGGCGCCTGCGGACGCGCAGCCCGCGCGGCGTTCTAATCGAGCTGGAGAGCCAGATCCAGGCGCGACAGCCAGCCCGCGTTGCGCTGCTGGCGGTCGCGCAGCTCGTGCTCGAGCGCGAGCGCGCTCTCCGGGAAGCCGAGCGCATCGAGCGCGACGAGCCCGCGCGCGGCGGCCTCGGCGCTGATGCTGGACGAGCGCAGGCGCTGGCGCTCGCGCACGGCCAGCGCGAGGCGCTCGGCGATCGGGCGCGAGATCGGAACCTCGACGGCCGCACCGCGGCGAACCCCGTCGCCCGGGACCTCGATCCGGATCCGCCGGGGCGCGCCGTGCAGGTTGTCGGGCACCAGCCGAAGCAGCTCGAGCCGCACCTGCCCGCCCGCGTCGCTCGCGACGCCGACTTTGGGGTGGCCCGGGATCGCCGCAGCGATCGAGACGCCGCCCAGCGGCCGCGACTCGTGCTCCTCGAAGCGGCCGAGCTCGCGCGTCTTGCGCGCGACCTCGCGGCCCTCGAGGCGGCTCTCGGACTCGACGTTCAGCGCCGGGTTCAGCGCGGCAAAGCCGAAGGACAGGCCGTCGTTGAAGGTGTCGTCGGGGATCAGGCCGAGGCAGAGCTTGTCGGAGGCGCGCATCGCCGTGAAGAACGGGATCGCGACGAGCCCGGCGGGAACTTCCCAGAGCTCGTCGCGCAGCCGCCAGGGGGTCTCCTCGTCGAGCTTCACGAGCGTCTCGCGGCGCCGCACCGAGACGGTGTCTTCGCTGGTGAGCGCGAGCTCCAGGTAGGGCAGCGCGACCGAAGCCGGCGCGGCGATCCGCGTCTCGGCGCGCGCGATCTCGCGGCTCTCGTGCTCGCGCACCTCGTTCTCGAAGCGCACGTGATTCGCGCAGCCTGCGGCCGCGAACGCGAGCAAGAGCCCTGCGCAAATGCGATGGAGCATCGCAGGACTCTTCTCGACTCCTGCGACGCCCCGGTTTAGGGCCTACACCACACCGCGACGCCCGACCGGCAGAAGCTGCGCAGCGGAAGCGCAGCTCGCGCGCATCAGGCGAGCACCTTGCGGGCGCTGTCGTTGCAGACCGCCTCGAGCGACCCGGCTAGACTGGCGCGCGATGTACTGGGCCATCCTCGCAGCCGCGGTCGCGGCGCTGCTCGCCGCGGACTACCGCGGCTCGCGGCCCGGAATCTGGGTGGCGAAGCCGCTTGCCTCGGGCGTCTTCGTCGCCGCCGCCCTCGCCGCCGGCGCGCGCGAGTCGAGCTACGGACTCCTCGTGCTCGCGGCGCTCGGCCTCTCGTGGCTCGGCGACGTGCTGCTGATTCCCGACGGTCGACCGAGCGTGTTTCGCGCGGGCATCGCCTCGTTCGCGCTCGCGCACGTCGCGTACGTCGCCGCGTTCCTGGTGCGCGGCGCCGATCTCGCGCGCGTGGCTCTCGCCGTCGTGCCCGTGCTCACCGCGGTCGTCGCGGCGGCGCGCTGGCTGCGGCCGCACGTGAGCCCGGACATGAAGCTCGCGGTGAACGTCTACATGGGGATCATCTCCGCGATGGTGGTCGCGGCCGCGGGCGCATCGCGCGCCGACCCGATGATCCTCGTCGGCGCCCTGCTCTTCTACGTCTCCGATCTCACCGTCGCGCGCGATCGCTTCGTCGCGCCCGGCTTCGCGAACGGCTTGGTCGGCCTGCCGCTCTACTACGCCGGGCAGCTCGCTCTCGCGGCGACGGCGATTGGCGTAGAATCGGGCGCGCATCCAAGGCCTTGAGGGAGGGGAACACGGATGTCGCATCCGCGTGTCGCTTCCTCGAGCCCCGTCTCGGTGGCGCTGATCGGCGCGGGGAACCGCGGCCGCCACGTCTTCGGCGCGTACGCGCTGCGCCACCCCGAGCGCCTGCGGGTAGTCGCGCTCGCCGAGCCCCGCTCGGATCGTCGAGCGGCGGTCGCCGCCGAGCACGGGCTCGCGCCGGCGCGCGTGTTCGACGACTGGCGGGCGCTGGTCGCCGCGCAGCCCGACGCAGACGCCGCGATCGTCGCGACCGGCGACACCGAGCACGTCGAGCCGGCGCTCGCGGCGCTCGGGGCGGGCTGGCACCTCCTGCTCGAGAAGCCGATCGCTCCCGACCCGGCCGACTGCCTGCGCGTCGTCGCGGCGGCGGAGCGCGCGCAGCGGATCCTGCAGATCGGCCACGTGCTCCGCTACACCGAGTTCTACGCGCGCGCGCACGAGATCGCGGCGAGCGGCCGGCTCGGCGAGCTCCAGCTGATCGACATGCGCGAGCACGTCGCGTACTGGCACATGGCGCACTCCTACGTGCGCGGGAAGTTCCGCAGCCGCGCGCTCGCCGCACCGTTCGTGCTGGCCAAGAGCTGCCACGACCTGGACCTGCTCGCCTGGCTCGCGGCGAGCCCGCCCGCGCAACTCTCCTCGTTCGGGTCGCTCGGCGCCTACGTCCCGGAGCTCGCCCCTGGCGGCGCGCCGGAGCGCTGCAGCTCGGCGTGTCCCGTGCAGGCGACCTGCCCGTGGGACGCCGAGCGTTTCTACCTGGAGCCTGACGAGCGCCGCGCGCGCCACTGGCCGTGGAGCGACCTCTCCGCCGACCCCTCGCGCGAAGCCCGCGCGCGCGCGCTCGCCGACAGCCCGTACGGCCGCTGCGTGTTCCGCTGCGACAACGACGTGGCGGATCACCAGGTGGTGTCGGTCGCGTTCGAGAGCGGCCTCATCGCGACGCTCGGCGTGCACGGCGTGGCGAGCGAGGAGCGGCGCACGCTGCGCATCTCGGGCAGCCGCGGGGAGCTGCGCGGCGTCCTGCAGAGCGGGCTCATCGAGGTCACGCGCCACGGCGAGCGCGCGCCCGTCGAGACGATCCGGATCGAGGCCTCGCCCTTCGGCCACTCCGGCGGCGACCAGGGCCTGCTCGACCACTTCTGCGACGTGGTCGCGCGCGGCGCGATCGGCGAGGTCCGCGCCTCGGGCCGGGTGGCGCTCGAGAGCCACCTCATGGGCTTCGCTGCCGAGCGCGCGCGCCGCGAGCACAGCGTCGTCGACATGGCGACCTATCGCGCCGAGGTCGCCCGCGCCGCAGGCTAGATCAGTCCGGCAGCTCCGTGTCCTCGCTCCACACGGTCTCGAATTCCTCCGTGGGGACGGGCCGGCCGAACAGGTAACCCTGCATGCGCTCGCAGCCGAGCTCGACCAGGAAGTCGCGCTCCTCGCGCGTCTCGACGCCCTCGGCCATGACCTGGAGCCGGAGCTCCGACGCCACCGCCAGCACCGCGCGGGTGATCGCCGCGTGCGCGGGGTCGCGCGCGATGTCGCGCACGAAGGCCTGGTCGATCTTGAGCGCGCTCGCAGGGAACTGGCCGAGCACGGCCAGGCTCGAGTAGCCAGTGCCGAAGTCGTCGATCGCCACGCCGACGCCGAGATCGCGGACGCGGCGCAGCACGTGCAGGGTCTGCTGCACATCCTCGATCAGCGCGTTCTCGGTGATCTCGAGCTCGAGGTGGCGAGGGTCGAGCCCGGTCTCGCGCAGGATGTCTGCGATCTTGTCCTCGATCCCAGGAACCCGGAACTGGCGGCGCGACACGTTGACGGAGATCGGGAAGTCGCCCATGCCCGCGCGCTCCCAGGCGCGTTTCTGTGCACAGGCCGAGCGCAGCACCCACTCGCCGATCGGCTCGATCAGGCCGTTGCTCTCGGCCAGCGAGATGAAGTCGGCCGGCGAGATCATGCCGCGCTCGGGGTGGTGCCAGCGGATCAGCGCCTCGGCGCCGACCAGCTCGCGCTTTCCGACGTCGACCTGCGGCTGGTAGTAGAGCGAGAACTCGTTGCGGTCCAGCGCCTCGCGCAGCATCACCTCGAGCTGCATGCGCTCGAAGCCGGCGCCGCCGCGCATCTCGGCCGAGTAGAACTGGAACTGGCCGCGGCCGGCATCCTTCACCCGGTGCAGCGCGACGTCGGCGCTGCGCAGGAGGCCGTCGGGGGTCTCGCCGTCGTCGGGAAAGATCGCGAGACCGATGCTCGGCGTCACGTAGATCTCGCCGCCCGCGACGTCGTGCGGGCGGGTGATGATGTCGAGGATCTTGCGCGCGACCAGCGCCGCGTCCTCGCGGCTCGACAGGCTCGTCAGCACCACCGCGAAGTCGTCGCCGCCGAAGCGCGCGACGATGTCGCTGCCGCGCACGCACGCGCGCAGCCGCTTGGCGACCGACTGCAGGAGCTGGTCGCCGGTCGCGTGGCCGAGGTTCTCGTTCACCCGGTCGAAGTGGTCGAGGTTGATCGTGAGCACGGCCAGCGTGTGTCCGTAGCGGCGTGCGTAGCCCATGGTACGGCGCGCGAACTCTCTGAAGTAGGCGCGGTTCGCCAGGCCCGTCAGCCCGTCGTGGGTCTCGAGGTAGCGCTTGCGCCGCTCGGTGTGCTCCATCGCCTCGGTCGAGCGGCGCAGCGCGTCGACCGTGGTGCGGAAGGCCTGCTGGCCCTGCTCGGCGGCGCGCGCCAGTTCGGCGTGGCTCTCGCGCTCCGCCTTCGCGCGGGTCAGCGCGAGCACGCGCGCGGCGGCGATCTTCGCGTGCACGGGCAGGACGAGCGCATCGTCCGCACCCAGCTCGAGGCAGCGCGCGAGCTCGTCCTGCTCGCGCGCGCTCGCCGCAACGAGGAGCGTCACCCCGTCGAGGGCGGGCTCCGCGCGCAGCGCGGCGCAGCGCGGCGCGGCCGACCCGGCGCAGCCCGCCAGGCACAGGATCACCAGCGCAGGCGCCAGCTCGGCCGCTTCGATCGGAGTCGTCTCGGACCACGGCGCGACGCGCAGCTCGAGCTCGTCGCACGCGAGCGACTGCTCGAGGCCGCGGCCGGTGCCGCTCGGGTCGTCGATGATGAGAACTCGCGCCACGCTCGCCTGAATCGCGCCAGCAAGCGCGATTGCACTCCCTCTCGGGGTGTTCGGCAGAGGCGGCGCGCCGATGAAGCGCGCGCTTGCGGTCGCTAGAAGCGCAGCACCGACTCGACCGGGAGGCCGTCGAGCGCCTTGCGGCCGTCCAGGAACGCGAGCTCGATCAGGAACGTCGCGGCGACGACTTCGCCGCCGAGCGCGCGCACCAGCCGGGCGGTCGCGGCGGCAGTGCCGCCCGTGGCGATCACGTCGTCGATCACGAGCACCCGCTGGCCGCGGCGCACGGCGTCGCTGTGCATCTCGATGTCGGCCTGACCGTACTCGAGCTCGTAGCTCTCGCGCTGCGTCTTCCACGGCAGCTTGCCCTGCTTTCGCGCGATGCCGAAGCCCGCGCCGAGCGCCAGCGCGACCGGCGGGCCGAAGATGAAGCCGCGCGACTCGATGCCGACCACGAGCTCGATCCCGCGCCCCACGAACGGCGCCGCCAGCAGCTCGCACGCGCTCTTGAGCGCAGCGGCGTCCTGCAGGAGTGGAGTGATGTCCTTGAACAGGATCCCCGGCTTCGGGAAATCCGGCACGTCGCGGATGTGGTCGGCCAGGATCTGGGCCGCGGGAGACAGGCTCATTGCAGGTAGTCTAGGGGATCGCGCGGCGCGCCGTTGCTGCGGATCTCGAAGTGCAAGTGCGGCGTGGTCGCGTTGCCGGTCTCGCCGACCTCCGCGATCGGCTCGCCCTTCTCCACGAACTGCCCGACCTCGACCAGGAACTTGCGGTTGTGGGCGTACACCGAGGAGAGTCGCCCGGCGTGCTTGATCACGATCATCTTGCCGTAGCCCGCCAGAGACGCGTCCGCGTGGATCACTCGCCCCGACTCGGCCGCGCGCACGAGGGTGCCGCTGCTGGCGCGGATGTCGATGCCGTCGTGGTTGTCGCCGTGGCGCCTGCCGAATCCGCTCATGATCTCGCCGCGCACCGGCCAGCCGAACTCGGGCTCGCGCGTGCGCCCGCGCGGGTCGCGCGAGGCGTAGGTGCGGGGCTCGCTGCGCCGGCCCGTCGCGACGCTCGTGGTGACGGGCACGATCAGGCGCGCTCCGGTCGCGACCGAGCGCACGTCTTTGATCCCGTTCGCGGCCATGATCGCGTCGACCGAGGTCCCGTAGCGCTTGGAGATCCGCCACAGGGTCTCGCCCGGGGCGACCGTGTGGATGGTCTGGCTGCGCACGGAGCGGGCCGGCAGCTCGGGCACCGTGACCGGCGGGATCTCGGGGCGCTCGCGCGGCGGCGGTGCCGTGCCGCAGCCGGCGGCCACGAAAGTCACCAGGCCCGCCAGCGCGAGCCCTCCGCCCTTCAATCCGCAGTCCTCTGGCGGCGCTGCCGCCACACGTAGAGCGCGATCAGAACCCCAACCCCCCCGAACATCCACAGGGTGGCTCTCTGGAGCATCGGGCGCCAGAGGTCCTCGTTGGCGCCTACCCAGTAGCCCACCGCCACCAGGATCCCGCTCCAGAGTGCCGCCCCGAGCGCGGTGTACAGCGCGAAGAGCGGGAAGTTCATGCGCGCGAGCCCGGCCGGAATCGAGATCAGGTGGCGCACCCCGGGGATCAGCCGCCCCACGAAGGTCGAGATCGCCCCGTGGCGCGCGAAGAAGCGGTAGGTGCCGTCGAGCTTCTCGGGCTTGATCAGGAAGTAGCCGCAGATCCGCTCCACGATCGGCCGCCCCAGGGTCATGGAGACGGTGTAGTTGATGGTCGCGCCGAGGAGGCTCCCGACCGCGCCCGCGAGCGTGGCCAGCACGGGGTCCATCTTGCCTTGCTGGGCGAGGTAGCCCGCCGGGATCAAGGCGACCTCGCTGGGAAACGGAATGATCGTGGACTCCACGGCCATCATGATCACGATCCCGCCGTAGCCCCACTCGTGCACGGTCTGCACGATCCACTCCACGATCCGCTCGAGCACCGGTCCCCCCTTCCCCCTGCCGCCCCGACGCTATACTGCCCGCCGGTCTTCGGGGCGTAGCGCAGCTTGGTAGCGCGTCTGCATGGGGTGCAGAAGGTCCCCGGTTCAAATCCGGGCGCCCCGACCAGGTTCACCGCGATGATCAACACCCCTCGCGCCGACGATTTCGAAGCCTGGGTCGAGCAGCTGGGCGACCCGATCCGCGGCTGCCGCGCGTACTGGCACCTCGTGCTGAGCGGCGCCCCCGCCCTCCCTGAGATCCTGCTCGCGTGCGACCGCTGCAAGGACGCGGACTGTCGGCCGGCGAGCGAGCAGGTCCTCGCGCCGGCGATCCGGCAAACCGCGCCCCGGTCGCAGCGGCTGGCTCGACGGAGCTAGCGCGAGTGGCCCTTCATCGCATCGCGCACCGACCTCTCGCGGACCACGTCGCGTACCTCTGGTCGTCCGCGGGTTACGTCCAGCCGCACGCGCGGGAGCGGATCCTGCCGTCGGGAACGATGGAGCTCGTGATCGACCTCGACGAGCGGGGCCGCCTGAACGGCTCGCTCTCCGGGGCGGGGTCGCGCTTCACCGTGCTCGACACGTCCAGGCCGAGGACGTTGATCGCCGCCCACTTCAAGCCGGGCGGGGGCTTTCCGCTCTTCGGCCGCGTGGTCCGCGAGCTCCGGGACCTGAGCGTTCCGCTCGACGACGTGTGGGGGCGCGACGCGCAGGAGCTGCGTGATCGACTGCTCGAGACGCCGCGTCCCGATGCCCGGTTCTGCGCATTCGAGGACTTCCTCGCGAGCCGGCTGGACGCGAGCCGCGCGGGTCATCGGGCGGTGCGCTATGCGCGGACCGAGTTCCAGACGGCGACCGGCAGGCTCTCCGTGGCCGAGGTAACCGAGCGCGTCGGGCTCAGCTCGCGCCGCTTCATCGAGTTGTTCCGCAACGAAGTCGGCCTCACTCCGAAGGTGTTCGCGCGCGTGGCGCGATTCCGGCGCGCGCTGCGCGCGATCGAATCGAGCGCCGACGTGGACTGGGCCGCGCTGGCCGCATCCTGCGAGTATTTCGATCAGGCGCATTTCATCCACGACTTCCGCGCATTCTCGGGGACCAGCCCCTCCGCGTACCTGCGCGATCGAACCGCCAATCTGAATCACGTGCGCATCGCGGACTGAGACCGGTCAACTTCCTACAATCCCGCTCGCGGGTCCCGTGTTGGAATCGACGCCCAACACGAGGGAGGACTCAGCCCATGCCCGCGAATCCGACGCCCCGAATCACGCCCTACCTGCTGTACGAAGACGTCGACGCGATGCTCCAGTGGCTCGCGGACGCGTTCGGCTTCCGCGAGCGCACTCGGCAGACCCGGCCGGACGGGAAGACCATACACGCCGAGATGACGCTCGACGAAGACGGGTTGATCCTGCTGGGCTGGCCCGGTCCCACGTACCGGAACCCGAAGCAGCTCGGGCAGCCGACGCAGAGCCTGTATGTGTTCGTCGCCGACCTGGACCGACACTTCGAGCGCGCGCGGCAGGCGGGGGCGCTCGTCATCGAGGAGCCGAAGGATCAGGCCTATGGGGATCGCCGCTACGGCGCGCGCGATCCCGAAGGCCATGTCTGGTACTTCGCCCAGCCGATCCGCGGGCAGCGCTAGCGCGTTCCATTTGGGCTGTACGAGTGCACCGCGTCGCGCCGGGCACCTGTCATTCGAGGCCGAGACCCTCACTGACTAGACCTCCCAGTGTGAATCACGAAGCACAAGGCGCGCGGCGAGATCGCGGCGGACGTCCGGAAACGTATGCGACGACCTGAACAACGACAGCACCCCTCTAGGTCATCAACAGTCGAGCGGCGAGGACCGCGCTGATCGTGAGACCGATCGCGACCACGAGCCGGCGCACGACCGTCTGCCCGAGCCGCTTCGCCATGCCCGCGCCGGAATAGCCACCGAGCACCCCGCCCACCATCATGAGTCCGGCGATCGGCCAGTCGATGCGGCCCGCGATTGCGAAGGTGAGCGCCGCGATGCCGTTCATGCAGACGGCGGCCAGGTTCTTCAGCGCGTTCATGCGGTGGATGTCGGTCAGGCCGAGCAGGCCGAGCGCGGCGAGCATGAGGATTCCGATCCCCGCGCCGAAGAAGCCGCCGTACAGGCCGACGCCGAGCTGGAACGCGGCGATCGTCGCCAGGTGGCGCGCGTCGCGGCGCTCCGGCTGGCCCGGGGTCGCGGAGCGGGCCGACCAGCGGCGCAGCGGGTCCTGCGCCATGAAGAGCACCGTCGCGCCCAGCACGAGCAGCGGCGCGAGCTTCGCGAAAACGTCATCTCCCACGCGGTCGGCCGCGACTGCGCCGAGGATGCCGCCGATCAGGCTCGGCGCGGCCATCGCCGCGAGCAGCCGCCCTTCGCCCCGGATGTCATTGCGGTAGCCCCAGAATGCGCTCATCGAGCCCGGCACGAGCGCCATGGTGCTCGTCGCGTTCGCCGTCACCGCGGGCACGCCGACCCAGAGCAGCGTCGGGAACGTGAGCAAGGTGCCGCCGCCCGCGATCGAGTTGACCACGCCGGCGCAGAAGGCCGAGGCGAACAGGAGAAGGTGGGTGAGCAAAGGCGTCCCGCCTTTTGCCATAGCCGCGCGAAGCGTGCAAAGTGGCGGCGGGAGGAATGCTGATGATCGGGTATACCACCCTCGGAACGAACGACTTCGCCAAGGCCGCGAAGTTCTACGACGCGTTGCTTGGCGAATTCGGAGCGAAGCGCGCCATGGAGACCGACAAGCTGATCCTGTGGTCCACGGGACCGGGCCAGCCGATGCTGTCCATCATCAAGCCCTACGACGGCAAGCCCGCGACGGTGGGCAACGGCGTGATGGTCGCGCTGCTGGCCAAGGACCGGAAGCAGGTCGACCAGATCTACAAGAAGGCCATCCAGCTAGGCGGCAAGGACGAAGGCGCGCCGGGCGACCGCGGTGGAGGGTTCTACGCGGGCTACTTCCGCGACCTCGACGGGAACAAGCTGAACGCGTTCTTCATGGGCTGAGGTCTCCGGACTCGAAGTCGGGAGGCGGCGGCGCCGTCAGCTCCACCTCCGGGCCGCGCGCGACCAGCTTCGCGCGCAGGCTCGCGGCGTGGAGCTGCACGCGCGCGGCGCTGGTCGGCGCGCCCGCCCGGAACGGCGGGCCGTAGAGATCGTCGCCACAGATCGGCGTTCCGCCCGCGGCGAGGTGCACGCGCAGCTGGTGCGTGCGCCCCGTCCGCGGGCGGCACTCGACGAGCGCTCGCGCTTCGCTGCGGCCCCGCACTTTGAATTCGGTCTCGCTCGGCTTGGTGTCGCGGGCGGGCGCGGCGCGCAGCTCGAAGCGGAAGCGCGGCGGCGTCTTCGCGGGGCCGAGCTCACCGCGCACGGTCCACCGGTCCTCCTTCGGCGCCGGGGAGACGAGCGCCAGGTAGGTCCGCTCGACCCGCCGATCCTGGAGCGCCTTGCCGAGGAACGCGGCGCGCTCCGAGTCGCGCGCGAAGAGCACCACGCCGCTGGTCTGGCGGTCGAGCCGGTGGGCGGCGCGCAGGCCCGGGCAGTCGAGCCGCGCGCGCAGCTCGAGCTCGAGCGAGATCCGCTGGCTCGCGCGGGTGCCCTGCACCGGCAGCCAGGCGGGCTTGTTCGCCGCGACCACGCCTCCAGCGTCGTGCAGGATCAGGTCGTCCGGGAGCGGCACGGGTTCGGGCTCGTAGGCCAGCGCGTACACCGCCACGTGTACGCCGGCGCGCACCGTCGCGGGCGGCGCGTCGAGCGCGACCGGATGCGCGTCGAGCCAGATCCCGCCGTGGTGGACCACGCGCGCGAGCCCGGCCGGGTCGAGCTGCGCGCGCGCGCCGACCTCGCGCACGAACGCGTCCCAGCCGACGTCGGCGGGCGCGAGCCAGCGGGTCGCGCGCACGGGCGGATCGAAGCGCTCGGCTTCCGGCGAGCCGCGCGGACGGCCGGCTCCGTGCTCGCGCTCGTCCGGGTCCGACATCGCGCGAGGCTATCAGATAAGATCGAACGCGATGGGAAGCCTCGACGGAAGAGTCGCGATCGTGACCGGCGGAGCCAGCGGCATCGGCGCGCGCACCGTGCGTCTGTTCGCCGAGCAAGGCGCGCGGGTGGTGATCGGCGACATGCAAGAGGACAAGGGCCGCGAGGTCGCCGCCGAGCTCGGCCGCTCCGCCGTCTTCCAGCGCACCGAGGTGAGCCAGGAGGAGGACGTGCGCGCGCTCGTCGCGCGCGCCGAGAAAGAGTTCGGCCGGCTCGACTGCATCTTCAACAACGCGGGCTTCGGCGGCGCGCTCGGACCGATCGCCGAGACGCCCGTCGAGGAGTGGGACCTCACCTTTGCGGTGCTGGTGCGCGGCGTGTTCCTGGGGATGAAGCACGCCGCGCCGCTCCTGCGCCGCCAGGGCGGCAGCATCATCAACACTGCGAGCGTCGCCGGCCTGGTCGCCGGCTACTCGCCCCACGCGTACGCGTCGGCGAAGGCCGCGGTGATCCAGCTGTCGAAGTCCGTGGCGCTCGAGCTCGCACCCGACCGGGTGCGCGTGAACGCCATCTGCCCCGGCTTCATCGCGACCCCGCTCGCGCTGAACACCGTGGGCCGCACCGCGAGCGCCCGCGAGGCCGACGCCACGCGCGCGAGCATGGCCGCGGCGCAGCCGATTCCGCGCCCCGGCGAGCCGGAGGACATCGCGCAGATGGCGCTGTATCTGGCGAGCGACGCCTCGAGCTTCGTCACCGGCCAGGCGTTCTCCGTCGACGGCGGCTTCGCGGCGGGCCGCCAGTGGTCGGAGCAGCCCGAGATGTTCCGGAAGTACCGACCGTTCCGGGTCTACCGACCGGGCTGAGCCGCGACCGGCTCCGGACCCGCGACCATGTAGCGCCAGAAGCGGCGCTGCTCGCCGACCGGAAAGTCGCTGCTCGCGCAGTGTTGGACCGAGGCGTTGTCCCAGAGCAGCACGTCGTGCGGTCGCCAGTCGTGCGCGTAGCGCGGGGCGTTCTGCTCGGCGTGATCCTGCAGCGACTGGAGCAGCGCGCGGCCATCCGCTTCCGGCATGCCCTCGACGTGCGTCGCTCGGTCCAGGTCGAAGTAGAGCGCCGGCTCGCCGGTGAGCGGATGCGCGCGGACGATCGGATGCGAGACGTCGACCAGCTGCTCCAGAGCACCGGCAGCGGAGGCGCGCGGCGGGAACGCGCCGCGGTTGTTGTAGGCGTGCATGGCGCGCAGACCGATCAGGCGCTCCCGCTGCGCGGGTCCGAGCCGCCGAAAGGCCGCGCGCATGTCGATGAAACGGGTGGCTCCGCCGCCGCTGACCGGAAGCGCGCGTGCGTGGAGCACCGTGGCAGCCGCGGGGCGCTCAGTATACGAGTCGTCGGTGTGGAAGAACTCGAACAGGCCCGGGCGCAGGGCGTCGCCGCCGAGCGAGACGTTCCCGAGCTTCGCGCGGAGCTCGTCGGTGAGGACGAAGCCCGAGTCGATGATCTGGCGCTCTTCGGCGTAGCGCAGCGGGCGGCCGTCCCGTGCGCGGCCGATCGGGTCCTTGATCGGGCCGATCAGCGACGCCAGCTCGCGGAGCTCGCCGTCCTCGAGCGGCGCGGGGAAGCGCGCGACCACCACTCCGTGCTCGGCTAAGAGCTTGGCGAGGTCCGCGCGCGCCGGGCTGCGCCCGTCGACCTCGAACGCGCGGAAGGAGTCCGCCACGGAGCTACGCCGCGACCGCGCGGCCGCCAGCCAGCACCGGATACTGCCGCTCGGGCGCGGCGCAGGCCTCGCGGCGGACCGACCCGCCCTCGCCGGCGCGGAGCGCGACCGCGCCGTCCGGCGCGAACTGCACGATGTAGGCGCGGCGCTCGTCGGCGGTCAGGTTCGGCCCGGTCGCGTGCGGGGTGAGCGACGAGAACACCACGATCCCGCCCGCGCGCACCGGCGCGTCGACGGGTGGGCTCGGCGGCTCCTCGAAGCAGATGAAGCCCAAGTCGGTGGCGCGGTGCGCGAGCGTTCCGCCGCGGTGCAGCCCGGGGACGACCCGCGGGCAGCCGTTGTCGGGAGTCGCGTCGGTGAGCGCGACCCAGCAGGTCAGGTAGGCCTCGGGCTCGACGAACGTGTAGCCGTTGTCCTGGTGCCACGGGAACGGCGCGCGCGTGCCCGGCTTCTTGTACACGGCCTGGTCCCAGTAGAGCCGCACGTCGGGCCCGATCAGGTCGTGCACCAGGTCGCAGAACACCGGGTGGCGGCAGAACTCGCGCAGGAACGGCGAGCGCGCGACCAGATGCGTGGTGAAGGTGATCTCGTCGGCGCGTGCGATTGCGAAGCGGCCGCCGGGCTGCTTGCGCAGGAACGCCTCCGACTTCGCCTCGAACGGCGCGATCTCCTCGACGACCCGCGCGACGGTCGCGGGATCGAAGGCGTCCTCGAGCACGAAGTAGCCGCGCTCGTCCCAGCTCTTCGCCTGGGCGGCGTCGAGCCGGCGGTACGGACCGCGCGGGGCCTGCCACGCGAACGCGCGGCTCCAGGGGTGTGGCTCGGGCTTCACGCGGGCCGCCAGTGCGGCCAGCCGCGCAGGAGCGGCTCGGGCGGAGGCGGCGGCTCGGGCAGGTCGCCGTCGGGGCGCGGCCAGGCGATCGGGGTCACGGCGCTCGCCACGAGCGCGCCGGGCGCGATGTTCGCACGGTCCACGCACGGGTGGCGCTGCTTGCTCTCCTTCCGGGTCGAGCCGTCGGCGAAGTAGATCATCGTGTGCACGCGGCGCGTGCGCGCGGTCGTGTTCGGGAGCGCGACGTGGATGGTTAGCCCGTGGTGGAACGCGACGTCGCCGGACGCGACCGGCGTGTACTCGGGCGGGATGCCGCGCGCCTCGGGCCCGTGCTCCAGATCGAACCCGTTCGCGGTGAAGATGTTCGCGAAGGTCTTCACCGCGAAGCGGTGCGAGCCAGGCACGTAGCCCATGCAGCCGGTCGCGCGGTCCGCGCCGTCGAAGGCGATCCACGCGGTGATGGTGTTGGTCTCGGCGAGCGGCCAGTACGGCTGGTCGTGGTGGGGGTCGGTCGCGCGCCCTCCCGCCTCCTTGTAGAGCGCCTGGTCGTGCCACAGCCGGAGCGCAGGTTGGCCGAGCAGCTCCGCAGCGGCCTGCCCGACCCGCGGGTGGAACGAGAGCTCGCGCACCTCCGGGAAGTCCTCCCAGAGGTTGATCACCTGGCGGAAGGACTGCTCGTACTCGCTGCGCTCGGCGAGCGAGCGCGTGTCGTGCGCGGTGCGCGCGGCCACGCCGCGGTCGACGGCCGCCCCGAAGCGCGCGATCTCGTCGGGCCCCAGGAGCCCGCGGACCACGACGAAGCCGCGCTCGTCGAACTTCTTCCGCTGCTCTTCGGTCGTGACGCGCACGACTCAGTATACTGCGGGCATGAAGAAGAAGACGCCGAAGCGCGCCGCCAAGAAGTCGACCGCAGCGCGCAAGTCCGCAGCCCCTGCCAAGCCAGCTGCGACCCACGGGAGCCCTGCCCCGCAAGACCCGATCCAGGCGGCGCTCGCGCGCCGCCGAGCCGTGATGCTGGGACGCTAGCTTCCGAAGTACGATGACCTGATGCGGATCTCGCTGGTCTTCACCGGCTTCGCCCCGATCGCCTCGACGCTGCCCGCGGTTCTCGCCGCGGAACGGCACGGGCTGGACGGGGTCTGGTCCGCCGAGCACATCGGCTTCCACGACGCGATCACTCCGAGCGCCCTCTACCTGCGGGAGACCGAACGCCTCGAGATCGGCCTGGTCGGGCTCTCGCCCGCGTCGCGCCACCCGGGGCTCCTCGCGATGGAGCTCGCCTCGCTCGCGGAGCTCGCGCCAGGACGCGTGCGCGTGCAGGTGGGCACGGGCGATCCGTCGCTCGTCGCCAAGCTCGGCAAGCCGCTGCGCGCTCCCGTGCGTCCGACCGAGAGCTTCGTGCGCGCGCTCCGCGACGCGCTCGCGGGGAGCGACATGAACGTCGAGTATCCCGACTACGCGTTCCGCGGCTTCAAGCTCTCGCCCGCGACGGCGGCGCCGCCGATCGACGTCATGGCGGTGCGACCGCGCATGATCGAGGCGGCTGCGCGCATCGGGGACGGCATCTCGCTCAGCGTGGGCGGCTCGCACGCGTACCTGCGCGAGACCGTCGCGACGGTCGAACGGGTTCTGGCCGAGCGGAAGCGGCCGCGCACGAGCTTCCGGATCACGTCGCTGGCGCTCGCCGTGATCGCGAAGGACATCGCGGCCGCGCGCGCGCAGGTCGTGCCGCTCATGGCGATGGGCGAGCCGGGCATGGTGGAGCACCTCGCGCGCGGCGTATTCGCGCCCGGCGAGCTCACGGGCGCCGCCGCGCGCGGCGGCCCGTTCGCGAGCGCGCGGCTCTTCACGCCGGAGAAGGTCGACCAGCTCGCGCTGGTATCGACCCCGGATGCCCTGCCCGAAGCCCTCGCGCTCTACGCGGCCACGGGCATCGACGAGCTGGCCGTCGGGATCTTCGCGCCGCCCGACGACGTGCCCGAGATCGTGCGCGACCTGGCGCAGGCGCGCCGGGAGCTGGGGAGGGTGCCATGACGAACGACGAGAAGCGGATCCGCGAGCTCCACGACGCCTTCTGCCAGGCGAACACGACCGGCGACGTCGCCTTCCTGCGCGCGCACATGGCGCCCGGCGCCGACGCGCTGACCTGGTTCAACTTGAACCAGAGCAACTACGTGGGGGTCGACCACATCTGCGAGCTCTGGGACTTCCTGCGCGGCGTCTCGGCCGGCGGAGCCGCGGAGGCCAAGATGCGCGACGAGCGGATCACGGTGTCGGGCGACGCGGCCTGGGTGGTCTACGCGCTCGACTTCCGCGCCGACTTCGGCGCCCTGGGCAAGGTCGCCCAGGACGCGCGGTGCACCGAGATCTGGCAGCGGCAGAGCGGCGAGTGGCGCATGGTCCACTTCCACTGCTCGAGCCACGTCCCCGGTCAGATGGGCGGGCTCTGACCTTAGCGGGGCCCGGCGCGGCGAAGCCGCGCCACCCGCACTTCGCTCGGCTCTGCCTCGCTGCGCGCCTCGCTTCCGCTCGGCTTGCGGCTCAGTGCGCTGCCGCGACCTCGCGCAGCGCGAGCAGGTCCTCGCGCAGCTTGGCCAGCCCCTCGCGCGGCGGAGCCGCTTCGCCGCGGCGCGCCTCGCGCTGCAGCTCGAGCATGCGTTTGCGCGCGCCCTCGATCGTGAAGCGCTCTGCGTAGAGCAGGTGCTTGATCGTGAGGATCGTCTCGAGGTCGCGGCGCCGGTACATGCGCTGCTTCGAGCGCGACTTCGGCGGCGCCATCGCCTTGAACTCGGTCTCCCAGAAGCGGAGCACGTAGGGCTCGACGCCGATCAGCTTCGCGACCTCGCCGATCCGGAAGTAGGTCCGGTCGGGGATCTTCGCCATCTGGGCCTGGACAGCTTCGATCATCACTCACCCCCCATTCAAATTGACTTCGCTCGCCCGCGGCTCGCTGCGCGCGTCTACGACGCTTGCGACCTCGCTCGGGGCGGCCCTCGCTCGGCCTTGCAACACGCGCCTATTCCTCGTCGTCCTCGTCGTCCTCGTCGTCGTCGACTTCCTGCTCCTGGCCCTCGTTCAGCGCGTTCTTCAGGACGAGGCTGGGCTTGAAGGTCAGGACGCGCCGGGCCTCGAGCTGGATCTCCTCGCCGGTCTGCGGGTTGCGTCCCTTGCGCGCGTTCTTCTCGCGCACGATGAAGTTCCCGAAGCCGGAGAACTTCACCTTCTCACCGTTCACGAGCGCGTCCTTGATCACGTCGAAGACCGTCTCGACGAGCTCGGCCGACTCCTTCTTCGAGAAGCCGACCCGCTCGTAGATGGTCTCGACGATGTCCGCCTTGGTCATCTCTCCCCCTCCTCGTCAGTCACACACGCTCTCAGCGCAGCTCCGCAGCGAAGCGCTGACCGAGCATGGCCACGACCCGCTCGATCGTCTTCCCCACCTCTGTATCCTGAAGCGTACGGTCCCCGCGCTGAAACACCAGCCGGAAGGCCACGCTGACCTTGCCCTCGGGCACGCCCTTGCCCTCGTAGCGGTCGAAGATGTCCGCAGAGGCCACCACTGACCCGGCCGTCCGCCGGATCGCCTCGAGGACCTCGCCCGCGGGCTGGGTCCGGTCGAGCAGCACCGCCAGATCGCGGCGGACGGCCGGGTAGGCCGACGGCTCGCGGTAGCGCGGCTGCTCGGGTGCGAGCGCCAGGCAGGCGGAGAGGTCGATTTCGAAGACCGCCGTGTGGGCGTCCAGCTCGTAGGCGCGCGCGACGTCGGGGTGGAGCTCGCCCACGCGACACAGGACCGTGTCGCCGCGGCGCAGCTCGCCGCATGCGGACGGGTGGAGCCAGGGGACCGCGCCGCCGGAGGCGAACGCGGCGGGCTGGCCGAGCTCGGCGAGCGCTGCCTCAGCCATGCCCTTGGCCGTGAAGAACGGCGACGGCGGCGCCGGCGCGTCCCAGAGGCTGGCGCGGTCGCCGCCGCTGACCAACCCGACCGCGCGGATCGGCTCGTCCGGCAGCTCGCGCGGCGCCCGGGCCAGGAACACGCGGCCGGCCTCGAAGATCCGAAGCCGCTCGACCTGGCGCGCGGTGTTGCGCTGCGCGGCGTGCAGGATGCCGGGCAGCAGCGTGCTCGACAGCTCCGAACCCTGTCCCGCCATGGCGTTCTCGAGGTGCACGGTCGCGCGCAGCGGGTCGTCGGGCGGGAGCCGGAGCCGGTCGAGGTCCGCGGGCACGAGCGACGGGAACAGGCGCAGCTCGACCAGCCCTGCGCGGGCCAGCGCCTCGCGCGCGCGCTCGAGCAACGCGTAGCCCGCGGGCTGCGTCACCGGCGAGATCGCGGCCAGCGGCAGCGTCGCCTCGAGCCGGTCGTAGCCGTGGATGCGCGCGACCTCCTCGCACAGGTCGGCCGGGATCTCGAGGTCGTTGCGCCAGCTCGGGATCGCGCAGCGGAGCTGCCCGCCGGGTCCGGCCTGGGCGCGCACGCCGACCCGCGCGAGCAGGGCCACGACCTCGTCGGGGGTGAGGCTCGCGCCGAGCAGGCGGTTGGGGTGCGCGGGGTCGAGCGCGATCTCGTCGACGTGCGGCAGCGGAGTGCCGAGCGCCTCGACCCGCCCGCGCGAGACCGCCCCGCCAGTGAGCTCCGCGATCAGACGCGCGCAGCGGTCGGCGGCGCGCGCGACGCCGTCGCGGTCGACACCGCGCTCGAAGCGGTACGAGGCGTCGGTGCGCAGACCGAGCCGGCGGCTGCTGCGCCGCACGCTGACCGGCGCGAACTGCGCGGCCTCGATGAGCAAGTCGGTGGTGCCGTCGCGCACCTCGGTCTCGGCGCCGCCGATCACGCCGGCCAGCGCGATCGCGCGCTCGGCGTCGGCGATGACCAGGTCGGTCGCGGCGAGCGCGCGCGTCTCGCCGTCGAGGGTCGCGAGCTTCTCGCCCTCCTGCGCTCGGCGCACGCGGATCTTCGCGCCGCGCAGGGTCGCGAGGTCGAACGCGTGGAGCGGCTGGCCGAACTCGAGCATCACCAGGTTCGTCGCGTCGACGACGTTCGAGATCGAGCGCAGCCCCGCCGACTCGAGCCGCGCGCGCAGCCACTCCGGCGACGGGCCGACCCGCACGCCGCGCACGACCCGGCCGACATAGCGCGCGCAGCCGTCGGGCGCCTCGATCGCGATCGCCACGTCCTGCGCCGCCGGGCGCGCGCTCTCGGTCGGCTCCGTCGGCGGCAGCTGGATCTCGCCGCCGAAGAGCGCGCGCGTCTCGCGCGCCATGCCGAGCATGGAGACCCAGTCACCGCGATTGGGCGTGAGCTCGACGTCGAGGATCGTGTCGCCGGCGCTCAGCACCTCGGGCAGCGCCGCGCCGATCTTCGCGCTCGGGTCGAGCACGAGAATGCCGGCGTGCTCGTCGGAGAGCCCGAGCTCGCGCGCCGAGCAGATCATGCCCTCCGACGCCTCGCCGCGGATCTTGGACTTCTTCAGCATCGTGCCGTCGGGCAGTGTTGTGCCGGGCAGCGCGACCGCCACCTTCTGGCCCTGCGCGACGTTCGGCGCGCCGCACACGACCGAGATCGGCTCCGGCCCGCCCACGTCCACCCTGCACAGCGAGAGCCGGTCGGCGTTCGGGTGCTGGCGGCGCTCGACCACGTGGCCGACGCGGATCGCCGAGAGATCGGGCCCCGAGCGCAGGACCTCCTCGATCTCGAGCCCTGCCAGGGTGAGCCGCTCGCACAGCTCCGCCTCGTCGGGCAGGTCGACCCACTCGGCGAGCCAGCCCAGCGGAACCTTCATGCCAGCGGCTCCAGCGCGCGCACGTCGCCGTCGAACATGCGGTGGATGTTCGGGATGCCGAAGCGCTGCATCGCCGTGCGGTCGATCGTCATGCCGAACGCGAAGCCCTGCCAGCGCTTCGAGTCGATGCCGCAGTTCTCGAAGCACGCCGGGGTGGATCATCCCGCAGCCGCCCCACTCGAGCCAGCCGCCGTGCCAGGAGAAGTCGAACTCCGCCGACGGCTCGGTGAACGGGAAGAAGTGCGCGCGGAAGCGCAGCCGCACGTCGGCGCCCATCAGGTGGCGCGCGAAGGCGTAGAGCACGCCCTTCATGTCGCCGAAGCGTGACCCGCTCGTCGACCATGAAGCCGTCGATCTGGTGGAAGAATGGCGCGTGAGTCGCGTCGGAGTCGACGCGGAACACGCGGCCCGGCGTGATGTAGCGGAACGGCGGCGTGCGGCCGGTCATGGTGCGGATCTGCACCGGCGTGGTGTGCGTGCGCAGCACGTGGCCGCCCGAGACGAAGAACGTGTCGTGCGAGTCGCGCGACGGGTGGTCGGCGGCGATGCGCAGCGCGTCGAAACAGTGCCACTCGGTCTCGACCTCGGGCCCGTCCGCGATCGAGAAGCCCAGGCCCGCGAAGAACTGCGCCATGTCGCGCTGCACGCGGGTGAGCGGGTGGAGCGCGCCGCGCCCGACCGGCGCGCCCGGCAGGGTGACGTCCAGCGCGCGTTCGCGCAGCGCTTCGGCCGAGCGCGCCTCCTCGAGCGCGCGCTCGCGCTCGGACGCAAGCCGCTCGATCTCGGCGGCGGCGCGGTTCAGCGCCTCGCCCGCCCGCGCGCGCTCGGCCGCCGGCAGCGCGCCGATCTCGCGGAGCCGCGTCGAGACCGAGCCCTTCCGGCCGAGGAAGCCGGCGCGGGCCTCGCGCAGCTGCTGCAGCGTGCCTGCCCCGGCGAAGACCGCGCGGGCCTGCGCGCAGAGCGCGTCGAGCTCGTCGCCCTTCGCCGTCACGGCCGATCGCTCAGGCGGCGGACTGCGCGAGCTTGACCAGCTCCGAGAACGCCTTCGGCTCCGAAACGGCGAGCTCGGCGAGGATCTTGCGATCCACCTCGACCTTGGCGCGCTTCAGCCCGGCGATGAACTTCGAGTACGAGAGCCCGTGCTCGCGCACCGCCGCGTTGATGCGTGCGATCCACAGGCGGTGGAACTGGCGCTTGCGCTGGCGACGATCGCGGTACGCGTAGGTGAGGCTCTTCTCGACCGCGAGGCGCGCGGGCCGGATGAGCTTGCCGCGCGCGGCGCGGAAGCCGCTCGCGCGCTTCAGGACTTTCTTGTGGCGACGCCGCTTGGTGACGCCTCGCTTGATCCGCATGACCGATCCCTTCTGCTTCTCGTGGCTACAGGTACGGGAGCATCCGCTTCAGGCGCGGCTGATCCGCATCCGAGGCGACGACCGTGCCCGTGACGTTGCGTTTGCGCTTGCGCGTCCGGTTGATGAGGCGGTGGCCCTTCCACCCTTGCGAGCGCATGATCTTCCCGGTCCCGGTCTTGC
Source organism: uncultured delta proteobacterium (assembly GCA_963707945.1). Taxonomy (GTDB): domain Bacteria; phylum Myxococcota_A; class UBA9160; order SZUA-336; family SZUA-336; genus VGRW01. The sequence goes on along the minus strand of CAVPRM010000002.1, from coordinate 238,450 downwards.
TCATGCGCTTCGCGGCTGCGCGTCGCGTCTTAACCTTGGGCATCGTCGGTCTCCTCTTCCTCGCCCTCGTCGTCGTCATCGTCGTCTTCGAGCGCGGCCGAGAAGTCCTCTTGGGGGGGTGCCTCGGCTGGTTTGTACGCAACGCCGGCGGCGGCCGCCGCTTCGGCTTCGGCCTTCGCCTGCTTCGCCGCCTCGGCGGCGCGGCGCGCCTCGAGCTTCTTGATCGCGGCGCGGTCGGGCGAGAGGATCATCGAGAGCATGCGGCCTTCCATCTGGGCGCGCGACTCCGGCTTGGCAATCTCGGCCAGGCGCTTGATCACGCGCTCGAGCAGGTCGTGTCCGACCTGAACGTGCGCGATCTCGCGTCCGCGGAATGTGACCGTCGCCTTCACCTTGTCGCCTTCGATCAGGAACCGCTCCGCCGCCCGCATCTTGAAGTCGAGATCGTGCCCGTCGATCTGCGGGCGCAGCTTGATCTCCTTCAACTGACTCTGGTGCTGGGAGCGCTTCTGCGTGGATGCCTTCTTCTTGATCTCGTACTTGTACCGCCCGTAGTCCATGATCTTGCAGACGGGCGGCGTGCCGTTCGGCGAGATCTCGACCAGGTCCAGCCCGATGCGCGCCGCGATGTCGCGCGCGGCGTCGGTCGGCATGACCCCGAGCTGTTGCCCGTCTTCGTTCACGACCCGCACTTCCGGTACGCGGATCGCACGGTTCACTCGGACCTTGTCCTTTTCGGGCGCCATGTCCCGCCAACGGCGTCTACGGAATCCCACGCGTTCTGATCTCCTCCTGGATGTTTTTCTCGAATTGCTCGAGCGGCATCACTTCCTGCGCCGAACTCTTGCGGCGACGGACGCTGACGCTGCGCGAGGCTTGCTCGCGATCGCCGACGACGAGCGCGAAGGGAATCTTGTGGGTCTCCGCGGCGCGCACGCGATAGTTGAGGGTCTCGCTGCGCAGGTCGGCCTCCGCGCGCACCGCCGCGGCGCGCAGCCGGTCGGCGATCTCGCGCGCGTAGTCTGCCTGGCGGTCCGAGATCGGCAGCACCGCGACCTGCTGGGGCGCGAGGAACAGCGGGAAGTCGCCGGCGGTGTGCTCGAGGTAGATCGCGATGAAGCGCTCGAGCGAACCCAGCACCGCGCGGTGGAGCATCGCCGGCTCGTGCTCGGCGCCGTCCGCCCCGATGTACCGGAGGCCGAAGCGCCCGGGCATGGCCGTGTCGATCTGCATCGTGCCCAGCTGCCACCAGCGGCCCATCACGTCCTGGAAGTGGCGCTCGATCTTGGGCCCGTAGAAGGCGCCCTCCCCCGGCTTGATGCCGCACTTGGCACCCGTGCTCTCCACGGCGTCGATGAGCATCCGCTCCGCGCGGTCCCAGGTCTCGACGCTGCCGATGAACTTCTCGGGCCGGGTCGAGACGAAGGTCGAGACGCCGGAGAAGCCGAGGTCGCGGTCGACCTCGTTGCAGAGCTTCATGAAGCCGTCGATCTCGCTGCCGATGTCTTCCCAGGTGCAGTAGATGTGGCCGTCGTCCTGCGCCATCGAGCGCACCCGGGTCATGCCGTGGAGCGAGCCGGTCCGCTCGTTCCGGTGCAGCCGCGAGAACTCGGCCATGCGCAGCGGCAGCTCGCGGTACGAGCGCTTGCGCGAGCGGAACACCAGGCAGTGTCCCGGGCAGTTCATCGGCTTCACGCCGAGCTCTTCGCCCTCCTCCGAGCCCGGGAACAGGAAGAAGTCGCCCGCGAAGTTCTCGTAGTGCCCCGAGGTCTTGTACAGCTCGGCCGAGAAGATCTGCGGGCACATGACTTCTTCGTAGCCGTACTTCCGGTACAGGCCGCGCAGGTACTCGATCAGCGCGTTGTACAGCGCGCAGGCCCTTCGGCAGGTAGAACGGCGAGCCCTGGGCCCACTCGTGGAACAGGAACAGCTCGAGCTCGGCGCCGACGCGCCGGTGGTCGCGTTCCCTGGCAGCTTCGAGGCGCGCGAGGTGGTCGGCGAGCTCCTTGGCATCCTTGAACGCGACGCCGTAGATGCGCTGGAGCATCTTGTTGGTCTCGTCGCCGCGCCAGTACGAGCCCGCGAGCTCCGTGAGCTTCCAAGCGCCGATCTGGCCAGTTCGCTGCACGTGGGGCCCGCGGCAGAGATCGACGAAGTCGCCGTCGCGGAAGACCGTGATCGGCTCGCCCGCGGGAATGTCGGCGAGCCGCGAAACCTTCAGGTGCTCCCCGAGCGACGTGAACAGCTTCTCCGCGTCGGCGCGCGACAGGGTCTCGCGCGTGAAGGGGCGATCCTCGGCGACGATCTTCGCCATCTCGGCTTCGATCTTCGGCAGGTCGTCGGGGGAGAGGCGCACGGGGATGTCGAAGTCGTACTGGAACTTCTCGCTGTGGTCGCTGCGGCCCACATCGATCTGTGTACCCGGCCAGAGCCGCTTCACCGCGTCGGCCATCACGTGCTCGGCCGAGTGGCGGATCACCTGGCCGCCCTCGGGATCGCGCGCGGTGATCACGCGGAAGCGGCCGCTCTTCGCGAGCGGCGCGCGCAGGTCGACGAGCTCTCCGTCGAGCTCGCCGGCGAGCGCCGCCTTCGCGAGTCCCGGGCCGATCTGGCGCGCGACTTCGAGCGAGGGTGTGCCGTTCGGCACGCAGAGACGTCTGCCGTCCGGAAGCTCTAGCTGAACTTCACCGTCGCTCATCGCTCGAACTGACTGGGCCCAAAGATCCGATTGGTAGGCACGGGCGGTTTCGAACCGCCGACCCCTACCGTGTCAAGGTAGTGCTCTACCCCTGAGCTACGTGCCTGTAAACCGGCGATTTCTTTATCAATTCGGGCGCTTGAAGTCAATTTTGCGGCGGGCCGGGGGCGAGCGTCTCCGGCGCGGCCGGCTGCGCGTCGACCCGCAGTCGCGCGCGGCCGGCGCCCGCGTCCTCCGGAGTGAGCGCGAAACCGTCGAAGCGAGCGCTCGCGAGCTTCTCCTGCAGAGCCCCCGGCCCGAGCGGCGAGACCACCTGGAGGGTCGCGCCGTGGGGGCGGAGCTCGCGGACCTCGGCGGTCCGGGCGCCGAGCTGCTTCAGCAGCACCTGCCGGACCGCCAGCACCTGCTGCAGGCTGGAGACGGAGTCCAAGCCGAGCTCGACGGGCCGATCCGTCGCCGCCACCGCCTGCCAGTTCCGCTCCAGCTGGAGCGCCAGGTTCTCGCCGACCTGGGGCTCGACCGCCTCCAGCGCCCGCGCGATCGCCGCGTCGCGGTCGGCGTGGTAGCCCGCGCCCTCGAAGCGGGACGAGGCCAGCTCGCTGCCGTCCTCGCTGCGCTGGGCCCGCGCGCGCACCTCGGCGACTCCGCCCGGCACGCTGGCGGCTCCAGGGCTCGGCCGCCAGTCCACCTCGAGCTCGAGCGCAACGTCGGCGCCCGTGGTCCGCGCTAGCTCGAGGGCGCTGGTCGGGTCGGCCCCGACGCCGGGCCGGAGCGCCGGCTCGACCAGGACGAACTGCTTCTCGACGAGCGTCTTGCGGACCGTCTGCTCCAGGTGGGCGAGCGCCCCGGCCGGCGGCTTCGAGGCGAGCTGACCCACGGGAACCACGCGCAGCGCCAGCGACGGCCGGTCGCCCGCCTCGTGCAGGAAGCCCTCGTGCACCAGGAACGCGCGGAGCTGGCCGATGTCGACCCGCGCCGTGAGCGGTAGCGCGTACTCCTCGACGGCCGGGTCGAGGGGCGAGTGGCGCTTCTCGAGCGGGCCGTCGATCCGGTAGGTGAGCACGAAGCGCTGAGCCGTGGGCTTCAACGTCTCGCGCAGCCGCTCGATCTCGAGCGCGAACTTGTCCGGGCCGAGCAGGCTCTTCGCCGACTCCAGCACTGCGGCGACCAGGCCCGCGCGGTAGGCCGCGTCGCGGGGCGCCGCTTGCCCGACCTCGGCCGCCGAGACCACGCCGGTCACCGCGACGCTGGCCGGCTCGAGCGCGCGCGCCGGGGACGCCGCGAGGACCGCGAACGCGATGAGGAGTGCGCGCCTCACGCGACCCGGCACCGGGTCGGCGCCGCGCGCGAAGATTCCGTCGAGCTCGCTCACCAGCTTCTCCGACACCCGCACACGATGACGCGGAAGATCGAAGACCGCGACTGCCCCGCCCGGAAGCGCCAGCTCGAAGCCGACCGGGACGCTCCCGGGCACCAGGTCGAGCGCGCGGCGCAGCTCGCGCAGCCGCTCGCCCCCGATCTCGTCGGCCGCGACCTGGACCACGATCCGGCTGGTGCGCTGGTTCCAGGCGTCGGCCAGCGGGAGGATCTCGTCGGCGTGGAGCTCCGGCCGCTCCGGCTCGCCGCCCACGTTGCCCTTCACCAGGACCGGCGCGTCGGCCTGGAGCAGCGCCGAGAACTTCGCGTAGGTCTTGGGGAAGAACACGACGTCGAGGCTGCCCCCGAGGTCCTCGAGGAGCGCCCGCGCCATCAGGTCGCCCTTCCTCGTGTTCTGGACCCGCAGCCCGCCGAGCAGGCCGCCGATCCAGACCTCGCGCCGGCGCGCGGGGTCGTCGGGCACGCGGTCGAGCCGGAAGCTGGTGAACAGCTCGAGCGGGCGCGCGTGCTCGCGCAGCGGGTGGCCCGTGACGTAGAAGCCGAGCATCTCCTTCTCGTAGCCGAGCAGCTCGGCGCTCTCCCACTCCTTCAGCTCGGGCAGCGCGGGGTCCGCGCTCGGCTCGTCGACACCGAACAGTGACACCTGTCCCGCCTCGCGGTCGCGCTGCAGCCGCTGCGCGCGCTCGAGCGCGATCGGCAGCGCGGCCCACAGCGAGGCGCGGGTGGCCTTGGTGAAGTCGAACGCGCCGCACTTGATCAGGCTCTCGAGCACACGCTTGTTCACGCGCCGCGAGTCGATGCGCTGGGCGAAGTCGTACAGGCCCGTGAACGCGCCGCCCGCCGTGCGCTGTTCGAGGATCGCCTCGATCGCCGCCTCGCCTACGTTCTTCACGCCCGCGAAGCCGAAGCGGATGCCCTCGGGAACGACCGTGAAGTCGCGCTCCGACGAGTTCAGCTCGGGCGCCAGCACGGGGATGCCGCGGTCGCGCGCGTGGCCGATGTACTTGCCGAGCTTCTCGGTGTTGCCCGACTCGATCGTCAGGAGCGCCGCCAGGTACTCGCGCGGGTGGTTCGCCTTCAGGTACGCGGTCTGGTAGGTGATCAGCGCGTAGGCCGTCGAGTGGGCCTTCGGGAACGCGTAGCCCGCGAACTTCTCGATCATCTCGAAGAGCGCCTGCGCCCTCTTGGCGTCGACGCCCTTGGCGACCGCGCCCGAGACGAAGCGCTCGCGCTGCTTCTCCATCTCCTCGGGCTTCTTCTTGCCCATCGCGCGGCGCAGGAAGTCGGCCTCGCCGAGCGAGTAGCCCGAGACGCGGTTGGCGATCTGCAGGACCTGGTCCTGATAGACGATGACGCCGAGCGTCTCCTTGGTGACCTCCTCGAACTGCGGCAGGAAGTACTCGACCCGGGCCATGCCGAGCTTGCGGTCGACGTACTCCTGGAGCGCCCCCGACTCGATCGGCCCCGTTCGGTAGAGGGCGATCAGCGGGATGATCTCGCGGAAGACCTTGGGCTTGAGCTTGGTCGCGAGCTCGGTCATGCCCGGCGACTCCATCTGGAAGACGCCTTCGGTGTCGCCCTTCGCGAAGAGCTCGTAGGTCTTCTTGTCGTCCATGGGGAGCGACCCGACGGAGAAGTCCGGGTGGCCGTTCGCGCGCACCAGCTTCTCGGCGTCGGCGATCACGGTGAGCGTGCGCAGGCCGAGAAAGTCGAACTTCACGAGCCCGATCCGCTCGACCATGTTCATGTCGAACTGGGTCACGACTTCGCCGGACTTCGGATCGCGGTAGAGCGGCACCAGGTCGATCAGCGGGCGGTTCCCGATCACGACGCCCGCCGCGTGCGTCGAGGCGTGGCGGGTGAGCCCCTCGAGCGACAGCGCGGTGTCGAGGAGCTGCTTCACCTGCGGCTCGCTCGGCCGACTTCGCGCGCAGCTCGGGTGACGCGTCGATCGCCTCCTGCAGGGTCATGCCGAGCACGTCGGGCACGAGCTTCGCGATCCGGTCGACGTCGCCGAAGCTCATGCCGAGCACGCGCCCGACGTCGCGGATCGCCGCCTTCGCCTGCAGCTTCCCGAACGTGATGATCTGCGCGACCCGCTTCCCGGTGTGGCCCTCGCCGTCGTACTTGCGGCGCACGTACTCGATCACCTGGTCGCGCCCGCGCATGCAGAAGTCGACGTCGATGTCGGGCATCGAGATCCGCTCGGGGTTCAAGAACCGCTCGAACAGGATGTCGTACTCGAGCGGGTTCACGCCGGTGATCCCGAGCGAGTACGTGACGAGGCTGCCCGCCGAGGAGCCGCGACCCGGACCGACGGGAATGCCGTGGTCGCGCGCGTGCGCGATGAAGTCGGCGACGATCAGGAAGTAGCCGGCGAAGCCCATCTTGCAGATGGTGTCGAGCTCCATCTGCAACCGTTCGGTGTAGGCCTGGTGCGCCGGCGCGAACGGCGCGTCGGGCGCGAGCGCGAGGTGCTTGCGCAGGCCGAGCCAGCTCTGCTCGCGCAGCACCGCCTCGCGGGTCGTCCCCTGCGGCACCTGGAACTCGGGCATCTGGTACACGCCCATCTGCAGCTCGAGGTTGCAGCGCTCGGCGATCTCGACCGAGTTCGACAGCGCCTGCGGCAGGTCGGAGAAGACCTCGGCCATCTCGGCGGCCGACTTCACGTGGAAGCCCTTCCCGTCGAAGCGGAAGCGCGCCGGGTCGCCCAGGGTCGTGCCCGTGCCGATGCAGAGCAGCGCCTCGTGCGGGCCGTGGTCGTGGGCGTGCAGGTAGTGGGCGTCGTTGGTCGCGACGAGAGGCAGCCGGAGGTCGGCCGCGATCTTGAGCAGCTCCTTCTCGACCCGCTGCTGGAGCTCGATCCCGTGCCGCTGCAGCTCGACGTAGAAGCGACCGGGGAAGATGCGCGCGAAGTCCTCGGCGAGCTCCCAGGCGCGCTTGGTCTCGCCCGACCCGAGCGCGCGGCAGATCATCGACGACAGGCAGCCCGAGGTCGCGATCAGGCCCTCGCTGTGCTGGCGCAGGAGCTCGAGGTCGATCCGGGGCTTGTAGTAGAAGCCCTCGAGGTAGCCCTTCGAGACCAGCGTCATGAGGTTCCGATAGCCGGTCTGGTCCATCGCGATCAGGAGCAGATGGTTGATCGCGTCGAAGCCCGACTTGTCCTGCGCGCGCTTCTCCTTCTCGAAGCGCGAGCCCGTCGCGATGTAGGTCTCGCAGCCGATCAGCGGCTTCACGCCGGCGGCGCGGGCCTTCTCGTGGAACTCGGCCGCGCCGAAGAGGTTGCCGTGGTCGGTCATGCCGACCGCGCGCTGGCCGAGCGCCCTCACCTGCTCGAAGAGCGGCGCGAGCTTGATCGCGCCGTCGAGCAGCGAGTACTGGGTGTGGAGGTGCAGATGAACGAAGCCGTCCCTCGCCGTCATCTGCGATCCCCCCGAAGGCGGATTCTAGCGCGCCGAACGGAATCGCAACGGCGGGACTTGCTCCGCGGCGTCGGCCGGCAGACAGTAGGGACCGCTTGAAGATCGGGGTGATCGGGCTCGGCCGCGGTTTCGCATTGATGGCGCCGACGTTCCGCGCCGACTCCCGTTGCCGACTGGTGGCGGCCGCGGATCCGCGGCCGGAGGCGCGCGCCCGCTTCGCGGCCGAGTTCGGCGCCCGCGCCTACGCCGACGGGGAGGCGCTCTGCGCCGATCCCGACGTCGAGGTGGTCTACATCGCGAGCCCGCATCCGCACCACGCTGCGCAGGCGATCGCCGCCGCGCGCGCCGGCAAGCACGTGCTCGTGGAGAAGCCGATGGCCACCGAGGTCGCGGAGTGCGCGGAGATGATCTCTGCGGCGCGCGCGGCCGGCACTCGCCTCGTCGTCGGCCCGAGCCACGGGTACGACGCGCCGGTCGCCCGAGCCGCCGAGCTCATCGCCGCCGGGCGCTACGGCGCCGTGAGGATGGTGACCGCGCTCAACTACACCGACTACCTGTACCGCCCGCGCCGGCCAGAGGAGCTGGATCCCGCGCTCGGCGGCGGCGTCGTGCTCGGCCAGGCGGCCCATCAGGTCGACGTGGTCTGCCGTCTCGTCGGCGCGCCGGTCGTCCGCGTGCGCGCCCACGTTGCCGCCTGGGATCCCGCCCGGCCGGCGGACGGCGCCTACACTGCCTTCCTGATGTTCGACGGCGGCGCGGCGGGCACCCTCGCCTACAGCGGCTACGGCCACTTCGACAGCGACGAGTGGCTCGGCTGGATCGGCGAGACTGGCCGGCGCAAGGATCCGTCCGCCCACGGAGCCGCGCGGCGGCAGCTCGCCGGGGCGGCATCGGAAATCGCGCTGAAGGCCGAGCGGGCCTACGGGTCGGCCGCCGCGGAGCTGCCGCCGGCCGAGCATCACGAGCATTTCGGGCCGGTGATCGTCAGCTGCGAACGCGCCGACCTGCGCCCGACCGCCGACGGCGTGATCATCCACGGCGACCTCGAGACGACCTTCGAGCCGGCACCCGCGCCCGGCGTTCCCCGCAAAGGCGTGGTCGACGAGCTGTGGGGCGCGGTGGTCGAGGGACGGCCGGCCCTGCACTCGGGCGAGTGGGGCCTCGCCAACCTCGAGGTCTGCCGTGCGATCCTGCGCTCGAGCGCCGAGGGCCGCGAGCTCGAACTGCGCAGAGGATCCGCCTGAATGAGCAAGCTCCGCGTGACTCTGGCCTGCTGGGACTACGACCGCACGCGGGCGCTCGCCGACGGCCGCGTCGCGCCGGAGGGAGTCGACCTCAACTTCCTGCCGCTGCACGTGGAGGAGACCTTCTTCCGCATGCTCCGGAACGCGGAGTTCGACGCCGCCGAGATGTCGCTCTCCTCCTACTGTGTCTCGCTGCTGCGGCCGGATCCCGCGTTCGTCGCGATCCCCGTGTTCCCGTCGCGGTTCTTCCGCCACTCCTGCATCTTCGTCTCGGCCAAGAGCGCCGTGCGCGCGCCGAGGGACCTCGTCGGCAAGCGGATCGGCGTCCCCGAGTACCAGATGACGGCGCCCGTCTGGATCCGCGGGATCCTCGCCGACGAGTACGGCGTCGATCCGGCGAGTGTCAGCTACTTCACCGGCGGAGAGGAGCAGCCGGGCCGCGTGGAGAAGCTCAAACTAGAGCTGCCGCCGCAGTTCAAGGTCATCCCGATCGGACCGAAGCAGACGCTCTCGGCGATGCTGGCGAACGGTGAGATTGACGCGCTGTACACGGCGCGCACGCCCTCCACCTTCTACTCGCGGCCCGATGAGGTGCGCCGCCTGTTCCCGGACTTCGTGGCGGCCGAGAAGGACTACTTCAAGCGCACCGGAATCTTCCCGATCATGCACGTCATCGCGATCCGCCGCAGCGTCTACGCGGCGAACCGCTGGCTCGCGCAGTCGCTGCTCAAGGCGTTCGAGCGCGCGCAGGCGATCACCTACGAGAATCTCGGCGTGACTTCGGCGCTGACCACCATGCTGCCGTGGCAGCTGGCGGCGGTGGAGGAGGCGCAGGCGGAGCTAGGAGCCGACTGGTGGCCCTACGGCTTCGCGCGCAACCGGGCCGTCCTCGACACTTTCCTGCGTTACCACCACGGGCAGGGTCTCTCGGCGCGCCGGCTTGGGCCCGAGGAGCTGTTCGCACCGGAGACGTTCGAGGCGTTCAAGATCTGACGGGGGCGGCGCGGCGCGTGAGCGCGCGCCAGTCGGCCCCCTTCGGCAGCATGCCCTCGAACGAGGCCAGCTCGAGATGCCGCGGCCGCGGCTCGGCGGCGCCCGGCGCCGGCTCGCCCTTCTCGAACGCCCTCGCCGCCGCCACCATCAGCTGGCGGAAGCGCAGCACGGCGAGGTCGCTCCTGCCGAGATGGTCCTGGCTGCGGTCGGCGATCGGGCCCATCGACTCCCACATCGCCATGTCCTGGGTTGGAATGCCGTGGATGCCGGTGAAGTCGCCGGCCCTCATCTTCGCGCGGTCCTGCAGGTAGCGGTTCGCCGCGTTGCGCTGCTTGCGGAAGCTCTCGTCGAGGTCGACGCCCACCTCGGCGGCGCAGAACCGCCGCCACGCGTCCTGCGCGATCCCGTGCGTCGGGTGCCAAGCGATCCAGTAGAACATGCAGTTCACGTCGTCGATCGGGACCAGCATCTGCGCCAGGTTGTACTGGTCGTTCGGCGGGATCAGCACCGTGAACGGCGCGATGAACACCGTCGTACGTACGTAATCCTGCCGCTCCGGATCCGCGATCGGCTTGCGGATCGCCGCGTAGTGGAAGCCGAAGTCGGTCTCCTCGGCCTCGAGCCGCGGCGCCTTGTCGTTCGACGGGCGCAGCCAGGCGGTGCCGGTGGCGGTCGAGCCCTTCACCTCCGCCGCCGGCATCTCCGTGGAGTGCAGGCTGGAAGAGTGAGCGGAGTCGATCGAGCCCTCCAGCACCTGGGCCCAGTTACAGGCGGCGTGCATCTTCACGATGCTGATCCTCGTGGTCGGGGACGGCGCCCAGGCGGGCGGCTGGAACGGGGCGACCGTCTCCTGCGACCCCAGCCATGCCCAGACGAAGCCGCCCGCCTGGCGAGCCGGATACGCCCGGTGCTTCAAGTTGGCGCGCAGCCGCGAGTCCGGCGGCTCGGAGGCCATGTCGAGGACGTTCCCGTCCACGTCGAACTTCCAGCCGTGATAGAGGCAGCGCAGACCGCACTCCTCGTTGCGGCCCAACGCCAGCGACGCACCCCGGTGCGGGCAGTGCTCGTCCAGCACGCCGATTCGTCCCTGGCTATCTCGGAAGACCACGAGGTCCACGCCCAGCAAGCGGGCCCGGACCGGCGCGCCGTCGGTCTCGGCCACCTCTTCGGCCATGCACACCGGGAGCCAGTAGCTGCGCATCAGCCCGCCCATCGGAGTCTCGCCCTCGACGCGGCAGAGTAGCTGGTTGTCAGCGGGGTTCATGACGCTCCGCCGATTCTAGGCGGTGCGTCCGCTCGTGGTCGAGCAGCCAGCGCTTGCGGTGCAGGCCGCCGCCGTAGCCGGTGAGCGTGCCGTCGGTGCCGACGACGCGGTGGCACGGAATCACGATGCCGACGGGGTTGGCGCCGTTCGCGGCTCCGACGGCGCGCACGGCCCGGGGCCGGCCGAGCCTGCGTGCGAGCGCGGCGTAGCTCCTGGTCTGGCCGGCCGGGATCTCGCGGAGCGCCGCCCAGACCTCGCGCTGGAAAGCGCCGCCCGCGGTCCGGGTCGGCAGGGCGTCGATCGCGCAGAGCTCGCCCGCCAGGTAGCGCTCGAGCCCGCGGCGCGCCGTCGAGGCCGCGCACGCGTCGACGAGCGCCACTGCGCCGGCGCCGTACTGCCGGCGCAGTAGCTCGCGCATCCGGGGCTCGCAGTCCTTCCAGTCGACGGCGCGCAGGAAGCCATCGCCGTCACACAGGACGAGCATCTCCCCGAGCGGCGTGGCCACGTGCTCGACCTGGAGGATCAGCGGGTTCACCATGGGAGCATGAAGCGCCGCGCGAGGCCGCGCTCGCGGAAATCGGTCTCGGTCCGCCCGCTCACACCGGAGCTCTGGCCCGCGCTCGAGGATCTGTTCGGCCCGCGCGGCGCGGTGAACGACTGCTGGTGCATGGCCTGGCGGATCGGCGCGGCCTATCGCCGGCGCGCGCCCGAGGAGAACAAGGCGGACTTCCGCGCGCTCGTGAAGCGCGGCCCGCCGCCGGGGCTCCTCGCGTTCTCGGGCGCTCTCCCGGTCGGCTGGTGCCAGGTCACGCCGCGCAGCGCGGTCCCCGCCCTCGACCGCCATCCGCGGCTCAAGCCCGTCGACGCTGCGCCGGTGTGGTCGATCACGTGTTTCTATGTGCGGAAGGGCTGGCGGCGGCGAGGCGTCACCTACACGCTGATCGAGGCCGCGCTGGCAGCCGCGAAGCGCGCGAAGGCGGCCGCGCTCGAGGTCTACCCGCTCGACCGCCGCCACACCCCGAGCGCGACCAGCACCGGCGTGGTGACGACCTTCACACGGCTCGGCTTCGAGACCGTGGCGCGGCGTGTCCCGGCGCGCCCGATCATGCGCTACGCGCTGCGCTGAGCGAGCAGGCTCTCGGCGCAGTCGACGAGGGTCGCGGTCGCGGGCCGCGGCGCGAAGCCGAGAACCAGCCGAGCCTTGGCCGAGGTCAGCTCGTTCCGGCGCCCCAGATCGCCGGTCAGGCTCCGGAGCTGCGGAATGAACACCGACAGGAGCCGGACCGCCGCGTCCGGCAGGCGCCGGGTCGGCACCTTCCCGGCCCGGGTGCCGAGCCTCGCGCGCAGCGTGTCGGCGATGTCCGCCATCCACATGAACTCGCCCGCGGCGATGAAGCGCTGACCGGCGGCCTCGGGCGCGGTCATGGCGCGGACGTGGAGCTCGGCCAGGTCGCGCACGTCCACCACCCAGAAGCCGAGCCGGGGCAAGCCGGCCGGGCTGCCGTCCAAGAGCCCCTGGATGATCCGCACGGAGCCGAGGTTCTCCCTCGTCAGCACCGGCCCGAACACGGCGCTGGGGAGGACGGTCGTCAGCGCGGTCGACCCGGCCTCCGCGCGCGCGAAGTCCCACGCCGCGCGCTCGGCGAGGATCTTGGAGCGCCGGTAGGCGTCGAACTGCGGGTCGCTCGGGTCCGCCCAGATCGTCTCGTCGCTGACCTGGCTCGTGCCATGTCGGGGGCGCGCGCTGGCGGCGGCCGAGGTCATCACGACTCGCGCGACGCCCGCCTTCGCCGCAGCGCGCAGGACCCGGAGCGTTCCGTCGCGGGCTGGAACGATGGGATCGGTGCCGCCCAGCGGCGAGGCGACGTGGAGCACGCGATCGCAGCCCGCCACCGCCGCGTCCCAGCCCTCGTCGCGGGTCAGGTCGGCGGCGGCGAAGCGGAGGCGCTCGGTCGCGCCCGCCGCGGATGCGACGGCGGCCCGCACCGCGGGCTCCTTCGCGAGGCTGCGAACGGTCGTGCGAACCGTGTAGCCCTGCCGGAGGAGCTCGACGATGCACCAGCCGCCGATGAAGCCTGTTCCGCCCGTGACGAGGATGGTCTCGCTCATGTCTCCACGTGTATACTTCGAATCGTGAGCAAAGTCTACAAGCGTAGACCTCGAAACGCGGCCGCCACCCGCGCGGCGATCCTCGCGTCGGCCCGGCGCGCCTTTGCGCGGGCGGGCTACGACGGCGTCGGCGTGCGCGAGATCGCCAGGGGTGCGGGGGTCACCGCGATGCTCGTCAATCGCTACTTCGGATCCAAGGAGCGGCTCTTCGCCGAGGTCGTGGCGTCGATCATGGCGACGCCCACGATCCTCCGCGACGCGAACCTCCACTCGGGGCGGCGCGGCGAGGCCTTCGCCACGGCGCTCGTCGAGCTGAGCGGGGCCGGCGCCACCCCGCTCGACGGCTTCCTGATCATGCTCCACTCGGCGTCGAGCAAGCCCGCGGCCCGCATCGGCCGCTCGCAGATCGAGCGCCACTACCAGAAGACGCTGACGGCGGCGCTGCGCGGAGACCTCGCGGCCGAGCGCGCCGCGCTGGTGCTCGCGCTGGTCGCGGGCTTCCAGGTCATGCGCCAGATGATCGGCCTGTCGGCGCTGGCGGACGCCGAGCCGCGCGACCTGATCGAGCTTCTCGCTCCCCTCTTCCAGCGGCTCGTCGAGGAGCGCTGAACGAGGCCCGGGCTCACATCTCGGGCGGCCCCTTCGGCATCGTCGCCTTCATCGCGCGCTGGAAGGCGGGGCGCGCCGCCATCCGCTGCATGAAGTCCTTCACGCTCGGGAACTGGTCGAAGTAGGGCTTCTCGCCGCTGATGATCGCCTTGACGTTGAAGTCCGCGCCGCTCGCGATCGGACCGCCGAGCTTCAGCGCGAACTGCATCATGATGTCGGCCGCGGTGAAGTGATTCCCCGCGAAGTAGGGCCGCTTCGCGAGCGTGTTCTCGGCGTAGTGCATGACGCGCTGCGCGCCGCTGCGCGAGCCGGCGAGCCCGGGCAGCTTCATCGGCGCCGGCGGCTGGGCGCCCGCCGCAGCCATCGCCTGCCCCATCCGGCGCTCGGTCACGTCGGTGATGATCTTCGCCATCGCGGTGCCCTCGGCGAAGTGCAGGAACTCGAGGTAGGCGGGGAACTCGGGCGAGCCCTCGGCGGGCCGGAGCCCCGAGCCCTGGCCGTACTTCGCGAGCAGGTACTCGAGGATCGCCCCCGACTCCACCATCACCACGTCGCCGATGCGCACGACGGGCGCCATCCGCATCTCGTGGTGCTTCTCGAGCGCGAGCAGCGAGCCCAGGATGTCACCCTGGACGAAGTCGAGCTCGTACGGGATCCCGAGCTCTTCCAGCAGCCACGCGACGCGCTCGGAGCGGCGGCCCTCGATGTGGTGGATGACGATGCGTTCGCCGGCGGGCATGACCGCTCCTCGGCCCCGCGTCACTCCCACTCGATCGTAGCCGGGGGCTTCGAGGAGATATCGTACACGACGCGATTCACGCCGTGGACCTCGTTGGTGATGCGGCTCGAGATGCGCGCGAGCAGCTCGTGCGGGAGCGGCGCCCAGTCGGCGGTCATGGCGTCGCGCGAGGTCACGCAGCGCAGCGCGATCGCGTTCTCGTAGGTCCGGTAGTCGCCCATCACGCCGACGGACCGGATCGGCAGGAACACCGCGAACGCCTGCCAGAGCTTGTCGTACCAGCCCGCCCCGCGGATCTCGTGCTGGATGATCGTGTCCGCGGCGCGCAGGACGTCGAGCCTCTCCTTGGTCACCTCGCCCAACACCCGGATCGCCAGGCCGGGGCCCGGGAACGGATGGCGGCGCGACAGCTCGTGCGGAACGCCGAGGCGGTCGCCGACCTCGCGCACCTCGTCCTTGAAGAGCTCGCGCAGCGGCTCGACCACTTCGAGCTTCATCACCTCGGGCAGGCCGCCGACGTTGTGGTGGGTCTTGATCGTGGCCGACGGGCCGTGCACCGAGACGGACTCGATCACGTCCGGATACAAGGTCCCCTGCGCGAGGAAGCGCGCGTTGTCGATCTTGCTGGCCGCGCGCTCGAACGCCGCCACGAAGGTGTGGCCGATGATGACCCGCTTCTTCTCGGGGTCCTCGACGCCGCGCAGGGCGCGCAGGAACTTCTCGCTCTCGTCGAGCGTGACGAGCGGAATGCCGAGCACGTCGCGGAACGACCTCTCGACCTCCTCGCGCTCGCCGGCGCGCAGCACGCCGTTGTCGACGAAGAAGCAGTGCAGGCGCTCGCCGATCGCGCGGTGAAGCAGCACCGCGACCACCGTCGAGTCGACGCCGCCGGACACGCCGCAGACCACCTGGCCGTCGCCGATCCGCGCGCGCAGGCGCACCAGCTCGTTGGCGATGAACTCGTCCATGGTCCAGTTCCCGGCGAGGCCGGCGACGCGGACCAGGAAGTTCTCGAGGAGCCGCATGCCGTGCTCGGTGTGCACGACCTCCGGGTGGAACTGCAGGCCGTACACCTTGCGGTCGCGCCGAGCGCACCGCGGCGAACGGGCAGTTCAGCGACGTGGCGACGGTCTCGAACCCCTTCGCCAGCGAGGTGACCCGATCGCCGTGGCTCATCCAGACGGTGCTGCTCGCCGGCACGCCGCTGAAGAGCGGATCGTCCGAGTCGCTGCGCTCGAGCTCGGCGCGCCCGAACTCGCGCGCGCCCGCCGCCTCGACCCGGCCGCCGAGCTCCTGCATGAGGAGCTGCATGCCGTAGCAGATCCCGAGCATCGGCACGCCCAGCCGGAACACCGCCGGATTCGTCCGCGGCGCGTCCGCCGCGTACACGCTGGCGGGGCCGCCGGACAGCACGACGGCGCGCGGCGCGAGCTCGCGCAGGCGCGCGTCGTCGACCCAGGGCGGAACGATCTCGCAGTAGACGTGGAGCTCGCGGATCCGCCGCGCGATGAGCTGCGTGTACTGTCCGCCGTAGTCGACGACGATCACGCGCTCGAGCTCGCCCACTACTTGCTCTCGAGCCAGTAGTTGGGCGGCTCTTCGGTGATGATGACGTCGTGCGGGTGCGACTCGCGCAGCCCGGCGGCGGTGATCCGCACGAACTGGGCGCGCATGCGCAGCGCCTCGAGGTCGCCGCGCGCCGATCAGGCCCATGCCCGAGCGCACGCCGCCGAGCAGCTGGTACACGCTGTTCGAGAGCGGGCCGCGGTGCGGCACCCGCCCCTCGACGCCTTCCGGCACGAGCTTCGAGGGCGCCCTCACCTCTTGCTGGAAGTAGCGGTCGCGGAAGCCCTCGCGCATGGCCGACATCGAGCCCATGGCGCGGTAGACCTTGTAGGAGCGGCCCTGGTGGAGGACGACGTCGCCCGGGCTCTCGTCGGTGCCCGCGAAGAGCGACCCGATCATGACCGTATCCGCGCCGCCGGCCAGCGCCTTCACGATGTCGCCCGAGTACTTGATGCCGCCGTCGGCGATCAGCGGAACGCCGTGGCGGCGGCAGACCTCGGCGGCGTCCATGACCGCCGTGAGCTGCGGCACGCCGACGCCGGCGACGATGCGGGTCGTGCAGATCGAGCCCGGCCCGACGCCGCAGCGCACCGCCGAGACGTGCGCCTTGATGAGCGCCTCGGCGCCCTCGGCCGTCGCGACGTTGCCGCCGACGATCTCGATCTGCGGGAACGCCGCGTGGAGCTCCGAGATCGAGCGCAGCACCGCGTCGGCGTGGCCGTGCGAGCTGTCGACCAGGAGCACGTCGGCGCCGGCGCGGATCAGCGCGTCGGCGCGCTCGAGCGCGTCCTTGGTCACGCCGACCGCCGCGCCGACGCGCAGCCGGCCCAGCGGATCCTTGTTGGCGTTCGGATAGAGCGTCTGCTTCTCGATGTCCTTGATCGTGATCAGCCCGCGCAGGTTGCCCGAGTCGTCGACGACCAGGAGCTTCTCGATCCGGTTGGCGTGGAGGAGCTGCTTGGCCGCCTCCATCGACACACCGACCCGCACGGTGATGAGGCCTTCGCTCGTCATCACGGTGGTGACGGGCGCCTCGCGGCTGCGCACGAAGCGCAGGTCGCGGTTGGTGACGATCCCCACCAGCCTCTCGCCGCGCACCACCGGCAGGCCCGAGATGTGGTGCTCGTGCATGATGTCGAGCGCGTCCTGGATCGGCTGATCGGGCTCGAGCGTGATCGGGTCGACGATCATGCCCGACTCGAAGCGCTTCACCTTGGCGACCTCGGCGGCCTGCGCCTCGATCGACAGGTTCTTGTGCACGAAGCCGAGCCCGCCTTCCTGCGCCATCGTGATGGCGGTGCGGTGCTCCGTCACCGTGTCCATCGGCGACGAGACCAGCGGCATCTTCATGCGGATGCCGGGTGTGAGCTGCGCCGAGAGGTCGACCTCGGTCGGGTGCACCGACGAGGGTCCGGGCAGCAGCAACACGTCGTCGAAGGTCAGGCCGTCGCGAATCGAGACGCCGCTGGGCGCAGCGCTTCCGACGGTGAGGGAGTCCCTATGAGACGGGCCCGAGTCGCGCATCGCCGTCCCCCGCGCTGGATGGCGGCGCACTCTAGTGGGTGCCGTCGGGGGTGTCAAGAAACGGGGCGCTAGGCGGCGCGCGAGTCCTCGAGGACGCCGCGCACGAGCGCCGAGAAGTTGCGCAGGATCGCCTCCTGGAGGCGGAGCGCGAGCGCGGGCAGGTCGTCGCGGAGGCGCAGGTAGGCCTCGCGGCTGAGCGTCAGCAACCGCACCGACGTCGCGCCGGCGACCGTGCACTCGCGCTTGCCGATCGAGACGGTCGAGAGCGCCCCGAGCACCTCGCCCGGGCCGAGCTCGGTCGTGCTCAGACCGTCGGCGCGGATCGAGACCAGGCCCTCGACGACGAAGTAGAGCGCGTCCGCCTCCTCGCCCGTGCGGTACAGGACCGAGCCCCCGTCGAGCTCGCGCTCCTCGAGGCAGGCCACCAGCGCGCTGCGCTCGTCGGCGGTGAGTTCGGAGAGCAGCGGGAAACCGTCGAGGGATTGGGTCACGGGACGAGCCTCGCGAAGACGCTGCGCAGCACCTCGAGCCGCTCCAGGCTCGACGGTGGCGGCAGCACGAAGAAGGAGCCGCCCTCGAGGTGCGGGAGCGTCCCGCGCGCCGAGTCGGACAGGTTCAGCCCCGGCGCGTCCGGGAGCAGCAGGTGCGCGGAGCGCGGGCTGCGCGCGCGGAGCCGCGCCCAGATCGCCTCGGTGGCCTCGAGCGCGGCGCCGAACGGGCCCGCGGGCAGGATGATCGCGCCGAGCATGCCGTTCGCGGCGACGTCCCAGAGCGGCTCGTAGATCGGGTCCGCCGGCGCCGAGATGAGCCGCAGGGTCATGTGCTCCCCGAGCGGAACGTGCCCGAGCGTGCCGAGCGCTCCCAGCTTGTCGGTATCGCGCGCGAGCCGGCCGTCGATCACGAAGTGGGTGGTCTCGCGGAGCGCCGTCACGAAAGCGCGCACCAGCGCCCGCTCCTTGCTGGCGACCACCACCTTCAGCACCGAGCCCGACTTCGGCCGCTGGCCGGCAGCCCACTCCCGCATCCGGCGCACCTGCGGCGCCGAGAAGATCGCCGCCTCGCTCTGCTGGAAGCCGCCTTCCGGGGTCGTGCGCAGGTGCTCGAGACCGAGGAAGTCGCGCCCGAACAGGTCGGACAGAACGCGCAGCACCTGGTAATCCGGGAACGGGCAGTGGTCGACGATCTCGCCGATCTTGCGGTAGGCGTTCACCGCGTCGAGCACCTCGCGGGTGAGCGGGTGCGAGTGCGACGGGATCTGCTCGCGCGGCACGCGCAGCGCCAGCCGGAAGTCCGGGCCGGGCATGTCGCGGCGCAGCTTGTCCCACTCGTCCTTCTGGCGCATGCCCTCCATCAGCAGCATGCGCAGGGGCTTGGCGATGCGGGCCTGCTCCTTGACCTCGCCCGGGATGAACTCGAAGCGGCCTTCCTTCCAGCACAGGACCCGGTAGAGCGCCTTCTCGCCGACGACTGCGGTGCCGTCGGCCAGCGGGATCAGCGCGTCGACGACCTGGCCGCTGCGGATCGCGATCGAGGCCGGCGCGGGCAGCGTCTCGTACGAGATCTTCAGGCTGCCGCTGCGCTGGTTCATCTGGAAGATCTGCAGCAGGTCGGCGATCGAGATCTGCGAGAGCTTGCCCTCGATCTCGGTGTCGCTGCGGATCTCGCCGAAGCGCGCGCTGCGCTCGAGGATGGCGTCGACGTGGTCGAGGACGTCGGCCTCGTGCCAGGGCGCGACGACGGTGGCGTCGCGCGAGTCCATCGAGATCGGCGCGTCGAGCTCGTCGTTCACCAGGAAGATGAAGCTCGTGCCGCGCGTGCGCGGGTTGCCGCGCAGGATCTCGGCCAGCCGCACGCCGTCGATCACCGCCAGGTCGATCGGGCAGATCACCGCCTCGGGGATGCGCTCGAGCGAGAGCTCCAGCGCCGTGGCGCCGTGCTGCGCGACCTCGACGATGTGGCCGCGGCCGGCGCAGGCCTCGGCGATGCCCTTGGCGCGGCCGCGGTCGTGGTCGGCGAGGAGCAGGCGCATCCTAGGCCCTCACCCCGAAGCCGGTCTCCGCCCGCAGCCGGAAGGTCATGTGCTCGACCAGCACCGGGTCGGCCGAATGGAACACGGGTCGCGCGCCGTCGCTGCGCGGCTTGCCGGCGACCAGCGCGTACGCCGGGCCCTCGCCGAAGCGCACGATCCACGACGTGTCCGCCGAGACGTTCGGCGGCAGCGAAAGCGCCGTGACGGCCGGACCCGACGGGACCGTGTCGCCGTCGGTCGCGAGGAAGACCTCGGTCGCCGTCTCGATCTCGCCGAGTGCGGTGAGCGGTGCGAGGAAGCGCTTGCGCTCGGGACCGGGCGCGAGGAACAGGAGGCCGCGGTCGCGCGGGCGGCAGGCGAGATCGCCGATCAGGAGCTCCGCGGCCTCGCCCACGAAGTCGCCGGGCAGCCAGAGCGCCCGGTCGAGCAGGCGCGCGCCCATCGCCGAGAGCGGCGTCTCGGCCTCGATGCCGAGCTCGCGCACGACGCTGGCGTGCTCCTCCTGGACGCGGCGCTCGGCGGCCGCGGAGAGCTGCTCGAGCGTCTCGCCGTCGACCGGGAAGTTCGCGACGCCGAGCGCCGGGGTCGCAACCAGCCGCGCCTCGCGCAGGCAATCGCGGAGCCGCTGCGCGATCCGCCGCTTCAGCACGACGCCGCCCAGCGGGTCCGTATCGGTGACCAGGACCCAGAAGCGGCGCAGGCCGTCCGCGGCCAGCACGTCGGTCGTGCGCAGGGTGCGGGTGATCGCGCCGACCAGCGCGGGCAGGACAGCCGAATCGCGGCCCGCGTCGAAACCCTCGACGTCGACGCAGAGGAGCGACAGGCGCCGGCCGAAGCGGTGCGCCTTGTGGACCTCGGTGCGGCCGACCTCGTCGAGGAAGTCCCGGCCCGGCAGCCCGGTCAGGGTCTCGCGCAGGCTGCTGCGCGCCAGCCGCTCGCGCTCCTGGGCGGTGTCGAGCGCCAGGGTCGCGACCATGGCGATCTGCGTCGAAGCCTCGCGCTCGCGCGTGCCGAAGGCGCCCGCCTCGCCGCGGGCGAGCCGCGCCGCCGCGACGAGCCGGCCTTCGCGCGCGAACGGCACCCACAGCACGACCGGCGCGGCGGGGTCGGGCTCGCCGACCAGCTGGCCGAGCCGCAGCGCTTGGGCGCGCGCAGGCGGCTCGCTCGGCAGGATCTCCGGGGCCTCGCTCTTGGCGCCAGGGAGCACGGCGCTGCGCGCGAGCCCGCCGTCGCCGCGCGGCTGCGCGTAGAGCGCGACGTCGCGCGCGCGCGTCTCGACCTGGAGCAGCGCCAGCAAGCGCTTCTCGACCTCGGCGAGCGCGCGCGGCTCGAACAGCGCAGCCGCGCGCTCGAGCAGCGAGACGCGGCTCATCAGGTGGACGTTCTCGTCGAGGAGCTTGCCCTGCTGGGGATCGACGACTCGCGGCGGCGCCACCAGCGCGGCGACCGCGCGCAGCAGCGCCTCGCGATCCACCGGCTTGGGCAGGAAGTCGCGCGCGCCTGCGCGCAGGACCGCGGCGCGCAGCGCCGGGTCGGGGCTCGCCGACAGCGCGAGCAGCGCGGCGTTCGGGAAGCGCGCCTGCAATCGCGCGAGCGCAGCGGCGACGTCGGCGCCGAGCTGGGTCGGATCCGCGATCACGACGTCGGGCTGACCTTCGCGGGCGGCGAGCTCGAGCCCGCGCGCCTCGCTCTCGGCGGCGCGGATCGCGTAGCCCGCCTCGGAGAGCAGGCCCTCGACGAAGCCGCGGAAGTACAGCTGGTCGTCGATCGCCAGTATCCGCGCCTTTGGAGGCAAGGTCTCTCCTCGGGCCGCGGGGGGCGCGGGCCCAGCCTTGTGCAGCTTAGTCTCTAGTCCTTCTCGGCCACGAGCGGATTTTATTTCAGCCGGGAAGCGCGGTTTGGGCGCCTAGCAGCGAGTGCGGCGTGTAGCCGTCGACGTCGACCAGCGCGTAGCTGCCGGCGGTCAGCTCGGCCGCGGCGCGGAAGTTCACCAGCCGGTTCTGGGGATCGCGGCCGCTGCGCTGGTGGCGCTGCTGACCGGGCTGTCCGTCGACGAGAACCTCCACCCGCTCGCCGACCCGGGCGGCGTGCGCGGCGAGCGTGAGCTCGCGCTGCCGCGCCTGGACCTGCTCGAGGCGCGCCTGCGAGAGCTCGGGGCCGAGCTCGCCCAGCCCGTGGCGGGCGGCCGGCGTGCCGGGCCGCTCGGAGTACTTGAACGAGAAGCTGTCGGTGAAGCGGACCTCGTCCATCAGCGACAGGGTCTCGGCGAAGTCGGCGTCGGTCTCGGTCGGGAAGCCGACGATCAAGTCGGTCGTGAGCGCAATCCCGGGCCGCGCCGCGCGCAGCCGGGCGATCGTGTCCACGTAGCCCTTCCGGTCGTAGCGCCGGTTCATGGCGCCGAGCACGCGGTCGGAGCCGCTCTGCACGGGCAGGTGAAGATGCGGACACAAGGCCTCGAGCTCGCCGTACGCCGCGATCAGGTCGTCCGAGACAAAGCTCGGGTGCGGACTGGTGAAGCGGATCCGGCGGATGCCCGGGACCGCCGCGACCCGCCGCAAGAGCTCCGCGAAGGCGAGCTCGCCGGCGGCCATGCCCGGGCGCGGTCGCCCGTAGGCGTTCACGGTCTGACCGAGCAGGGTGACCTCCGAAACGCCCCCTGCTGCCAGCCGCTCGACCTCGGCCAGGATCCGGGCCGAGGAGCGGCTCACCTCGCGGCCGCGGGTGCGCGGCACGACGCAGTAGGCGCAGAACAGGTCGCAGCCCTCCATGACCGTGACCCAGGCGCGGCCCGGCGAGGTCGAGGCGAACTCGGGGTGGAGCTCCGGCAGCTCGAAGCGGGCCTGGGGGTCGTCGTCGTAGTCGACCCGCAGGCCGCGGATCCGCTCACGCGCGCGGCGGGCCAGCTCGGGCAGGTGGACCAGGTTCTGGGGCCCGAACACGAAGTCGAGCGCCGGGAAGCGGCGCAGCAGGGCGTCGCCCTCCTGCTGGGCGACGCAGCCGCCGACCCCGACCAGGAGCCCCGGCTCGGAGCGCTTGCGCTCGAGCACCCGCCCCAGCTCGGAGTAGAGCTTGTGCTCGGCCTTCTCCCGGATCGAGCAGGTGTGGATGACGACGAGCTCGGCCGCCTCGGCCTCGTCGGCGCGGGCCCAGCCGTCGTGGTGCAGCAGGTTCGCCATCTTCTGGGCGTCGTGCTGGTTCATCTGACAGCCGAAACATTTGATGTGGAAGCGGCCGCTCACGGCCGGCCACGGTAGCGGAGGCCCGTCCGCTCTGCCTTGAAGCGATGGTGGAGCTTCGGAGCCGCACGTCCGAGTCGAAAATTGCGTGGCAGACTGGCTAGATCCGCCTGGAGTTTCAACCTAAGGATCGCGGCAGGGCCCGACCTCTTGCCCGAGTGCGACCCGGAAGTCAAATGCGGTTTGACATCTCCGACGCCCCATGCATAATCTGCTCACACGGCAACAACCGCGGCAGGGAGCGCGGAGCCGGAACAATCCTTACGGAGAAGGCGGAGGAGACGACATTTCTGACTTGAAATGTCCAACCTCTCACCCCCCACAAAGTCATCCTCCGCCCTCTCCGACCCATCCACGACGCCCGGGAGTTCGCTCCCGGGCGTTGTTGCTTGAGGCCAGGAGCAGCGGGGCCTAGAGAACGAGGCGGTCGACCAGGCGGGTGAGCTGCTTCAGGTTCCGGCACTCCTCCGCGATGTCCGTGTACGGCAGGTACTTGTCCATCACGCTGTCGCCGAAGCCCCAGGCGCCCGGGGACTCCGGGTTGATCCAGATGACGTTCTTCGCCTTGGAGTGGACGTCGCGCAGGCACCACGCTCGCGGATCGTTGTAGTTGTTCCGCGCATCCCCGATCACGACCACCGTGGTGCGGCTGTCGATCGCCGACAGGTAGTCCCGCCAGAACGTGTGGAACGCGAGCCCGAAGTTCGAGCGGGTGTACGGGTTGATCACGTCGCCGCCGTCGAGGGCCAGGTCGATCGCGTCGAAGATCTCGTGGTCGCGGAACAGCTGGCTCACCTCGCCCAACTCGGCGACGAAAACGAAGCTGCGCACCTTGGTGAAGCAGTCCTGCAGGCTGAAGATGAACTGCAGGAAGAAGCGGCTGACGTTCGCCACCGAGCTCGAGATGTCGCACAAGACGACGAGCTTCGGCTTCTCCTTCTTGCGCTGTTTGAACACCAACTCGAACGGCACGCCGCCGTGCGCCATGTTCTTGCGCATGGTGGTCTTGAGGTCGAACTTGCCGCGCCGCTCGCGCTTGCGGCGCATGGTGATGACGCTCTTCAGCTTCTGAGCCAGGCGCTGGACCACCTCGCGCAGCCGCCGCAGGTCTTCCTCGGTCAGGTTGTAGAAGCTCTTCTCGAGCAGGCTCTCGCGGCGGAAGCGCTCGATGTAGTCGTGGTTCTGCTTGTCGAGCTCGCGCTCGGTGTACTGCCGGACCGCCCGGCGTACTGCCTCCTGGATCGCCTTCAGGAGCTCGCCCAGCTCGCCGAGCCGCTCCTCGTCGAAGCCCTCCTCGCGCAGCCGGTCCATGAGGGCGCGCAGCTCTCCCGCCGCGCCCTCCATGTCCATCTGCTCGGTCATCCGGCGCGAGAAGAAGCCGATCTGGAGCATGTTCCGGATGTTCTGGACCTCGGCCTCGTCGCCCGCCTGCTGGATCAGCTGCTCGAGCGCGTTGGCGTCCATGGAGAGCAGCGCCTTGGCGAGGTCGGAGAGGTCGACGTCCATGTTCTCGAGCATCCGCCGGAGCTGCTCCATGAGCTGCTCCAGGTCGAAGCCCTGGGGCATGCCGCCGAGCGCCTGCTGCATCTCCTGCCGGAGCTGGTCGTGGAAGCCCGACCAGAACAGGTCGAAGAGCCGGTCGTAGGTGTCGATCTCGTCCGAGCGCTTCACCATGGTCGTGCGCAGCACGTCCTTGAAGAGCTCGCGGTCCTCGAGCGGCATCTCGTCGAGCGCGCCGAAGGCGTCGAGCGACTCGGCGACCGACACGCGCACCCCGGCCTTGCGCAGCAGGTTGGTGAACTCGACCAGCTTCTTCTGCATGTCTAGTGCAGCACGCTCTTCTTGGCGGGAGCCGCCGGTGCGGCGGGCGCCGCAGCGGGTGCACCCGCGGCCTTCTCGGCGGCCTTGCGCTGGAGCAGCGCGTTCAGCTCGCTCTGCGCCTTCGCGATGTCGCCCTGGTGCTTGAGGATCACGTTCATGGTGTCGTTCACGAGCTCGGTCTCGAGCTCGTCGGCGTTCAGGACCATGAGCGCGCGCGCCCAGTCCAGCGTCTCGGAGATCGACGGCGTCTTCTTCAGGTCGAGCTTCCGGATCCGCTGCACCAGCTCGACGATGTCGTGCACGAGGCGCTGGCCGATGCCGGGCACCTTCAGCTCGAGGATGCGCACCTCCTCCTCGGTCGAGGGGAAGTCGATGTGCAGGTGCAGGCAGCGCCGCTTCAGCGCGTCGGTCATCTCGCGCGCGTCGTTCGAGGTGAGGAACACGAGCGGCAGGTGCTTGGCCTGGATCGTGCCGACCTCGGGGACGCTCACCGTGTAGTCCGAGAGCACCTCGAGGAGGAACGCCTCGAACTCCGGATCCGACTTGTCGACCTCGTCGATCAACAGGCAGATCGGCTCGGGCGAGGTGATCGCCTTGAGCAGCGGGCGCGCCACGATGAAGCGCTCGCTGAAGAACACGTCGTCCTGAGCGGCGATCCGCTCGGACGCTTCCTTCAGCGTCTTGGTGCCCTGGATGACGTCGCCGATCTTGTCGCGCAGCATCTGCGTGTAGAGCAGCTGCTTCGAGTACTCCCACTCGTAGAGCGCCTTCGACTCGTCGAGGCCCTCGTAGCACTGCAGGCGGATCAGCGGGCGGTTCACGGCTGCGGCGACGACCTTGGCGAGCTCGGTCTTGCCGACGCCCGCAGGGCCTTCGACCAACACCGGCTTGTTCAGCTTGCTCGCGAGGTACACCACCGTCGAGATCTTCTTTCCCGCGATGTAGCTCTGGTCGAGCAGTTTCTTCTGAACATCCTCCACGCTCTCGAACATCTTCTCTCCCGTCATGGGGACTAGCGGACGCGCGCTGCGCGCAGGGTCCGACTCCCGCTGTTCCGCTCCGTGGCCCTCGCCAGAAGCTCTTCCAACCACTCCTGGCGCATCCGCTGCAGACGCACGCCGTACTCCACGATCATACGCCGATACGGGTCGCCCGCGCCGGGGGCAACCTCCGAAAGTCGCGATTCCAGTCGCGCTGCACGCTCCTCGGTCTGGTCGAGGCGAGCGCGGATCTGCCCGGCGGCGGCCCGCGCGGGGAGGCGCGAGAAGAAGCTGGCGCGCTGCAGGAACTCGTCGCGCCAGAAGAAGCTGCGGCGCTCGGCCGCATCGGCCGGCGCGTCGCCCTCGAGCCAGCGCGCGAACGCGGCGCGGCCCTCGTCGGTGACCCGGTACAGATGCTTGGTCGGGCTGCGCGGCTGCTCGACGACTTCCTTCGCGATCCAGCCCAGGGTCTCGAGCTTGGCGAGCGCCGGGTAGAGCTGGCCGTCGTTCAGGCCCAGGTCGGTGGAGAACACGGCCTCGAGCTGCTTGCGGATCGAGTAGCCGTGGGCGGGTGCGTCCATCAGCACGCCCAGGATGGTGTAGGGCACGGACATCGGCGCTAGCTCATCAGGTTCAAGATGTGCCCGAGCTTCTCGCGCTTCGTGCGCAGATACTCGAGGTTCTTGTCGTTGGGCCGCATCTCGAGCGGGACCAGCTCGACGAACTCGAGGCCGTAGCCCTCGAGCCCTGCCCGCTTCTGCGGATTGTTCGTGAGCAGCCGGATCTTGGTCACCCCGAGGTTGACCAGGATCTGCGCGCCGACGCCGAAGTCGCGTGCGTCGGGAGGGAAGCCGAGCCGCTCGTTGGCCTCGACCGTGTCGAGCCCCTCGTCGTCCTGCAGCGAGTAGGCGCGGATCTTGTTGAGCAGCCCGATCCCGCGGCCTTCCTGGCGCATGTAGAGGAGGACTCCGCTGCCCTCTTCCTGGATCATCTTGAGCGCCGTCTGCAGCTGCTCGCCGCAGTCGCAGCGCAGCGAGCCGAACGCGTCGCCGGTCAGGCACTCGCTGTGCACGCGCACGAGCGTCGGCTCGCCGGGCCGGATCTCGCCGCGCACGAAAGCGACGTGATCCACGTGGTCGATCTCGTTCTTGAACACGACCGCGCGGAAGTCGCCGAACATGGACGGCACCGCGGCCTCGGCGCCGCGCACCACGTGGCTCTCGGTGCGCAGGCGGTACTTGATCAGATCGGCGACGGTCAGGATGCGGAGCTGGTGCTGCTTCGCGAAGGCGCGCAGGTCGGGCATGCGGGCCATGGTTCCGTCGTCGTTCATGATCTCGCAGATCACGCCCGCCGGCTCCAGGCCCGCGAGCCGCGCGAGGTCGACGCTGCCCTCGGTCTGGCCGGTGCGGCGCAGCACGCCGCCGGGCTTCGCGACGAGCGGGAACACGTGGCCGGGGCGGGTCAGGTCCGAGGGCCGCGCTTCGCGCGCCATCGCGACCTGCACGGTGCGCGCGCGGTCGGCCGCCGAGATGCCGGTGGTGACGCCCTCGCGCGCCTCGATCGAGACCGTGAACGCCGTGCCGTAGGGGGTCTCGTTCTCCGAGTCGCGCACCATCATCGGCAGGTCGAGCTGGCGCGCGCGTTCCGGGGTGATCGCCAGGCAGATCAGCCCGCGCGCGTGGCGCGCCATGAAGTTCACCGCCTCCGGGGTGCAGAACTCGGCGGCGATGCAGATGTCGCCCTCGTTCTCCCGGTCCTCGTCGTCGGCGAGGATGATCATCTTGCCGACCTTGAAGTCGTCGATCGCCGCGCGCACGCGCGCCATCGGATCGCTCGGCTGCAAGCCTTGGTCGGCGCTCATTCGGTCCGCCCCGCTACCTACAAGCTAGGTATGACGGACGGTACCAATGGTGCACGGGCTCAGTCAAACGAGCGCAGGATTTCCGCGATCGTGTGCAGCGAGTTCGCCACGAGCGCTGGATTGGAGTCCCGGTAGTACGGGAGCTGGATCAGGCTGACCGAGAGCGCCCAGCCGCGACCTCGCGCCCAGGTTGCGTCGTCGAACCCGAGCGCCTCGCGGAACGCCTCGCGGCTCTCGGCGGTGAGCAGGTTCCACGCGACCTGCAGGTCGCAAGCGGGATCGCCCACGCCCAGGCCCCCGAAGTCGATGACCGCGCTGAGCCGTCCGTCTCGAGCCAGCAGGTTCCCGGACTGCAGGTCTCCGTGAATCCAGACCGGCGGCCCGCGCCACGCCGGGGCCTCGAGCGCCGCGTCCCACGCCGCGGTCGCAGCGTCGGTGTCGAGGAACCCATGCAGGGCGGCGATCGCCTTCCGCGTGTAGGACTCCCGCAGCCGGAGCGGGACCCCGCGGAAGAAATTCCCGGGCCCCGGCTGCGGCCCGCCCGCGGGATCGATGCGCTGCAGGGCGGTGACGAACCGAGCGAGGGCGCTCGCCGCTTCAGCCGGATCCGCGAGGCGCTCGAGGGTCGCGTTGTCCCCCTCGAGCCACGGGCAGACGCACCAATGCGACGGGTAGCCCTCGCCGGGCTCCCCCTTCGCCAGCGGGACCGGGATGGCGAGCGGCAGGAGCGGCGCGAGCCGCGGCAGCCACTCGTGCTCCTTGTGGACCTGCGCGCTCGCCCCCGGGCGGCGCGGAAGTCTCACCGCCAGGTCGACACCGAGCCGGTAGATCGCGTTGTCCGTCCCCGCGGACTCGACCCGCTCGATCGGGAGCTCTGCCCAGTGAGGGAACTGCGCCGCGAGCAAGCGGCGCACGAGAGGTGCGTCGGTGTCCACCTCGTCGACGTGCATTCGGGCTGCCGGCACCGCGAGAGCGTAGCGCCGCGCGCGAAGCTACTCGGACTTCGTCTCCTGGAAGTGACCCATCACGCCGGAGATGAACGCGGCTTCGGTCACGCCGAACTTCGAGCCGAACTGGTGGCGCTGGTCCAGGTGCCGGAACAGACGGACCAGGAGCGCCTCGAAGGTCTCGAGCACGCCCTCGCCCTTCGCGGCGGCGGCGGGGATGGTCGGGATGCCCGTGCCCTCCCACGCCTTGCGCACCTCCTCGAGCGGCTTGATGTCCTGCAGGTCGCGCTTGTTGAACTGCACGACGCTGGGAATCTGGTGCACGTCGAGGCCGTTCGCGCGCAGGTTCGCCTCGAGGTCGCGGTACGAGTACGCGTTCGCCGACGAGGCGCTGCGCTGCGAGTCCGCGATGAAGGCGACCGCGTCGGCGCCGGCCAGCACGACCCGTCGGGTCGAGCGGTGCAGCACCTGCCCGGGCACCGTGAACAGCTTCAGCTTGATCTTGAAATCGCCCTCGACGCCGAACTCGACGGGCAGGAAGTCGAAGTACAGGGTGCGATCGTCCTGCGTGTCGAGCGTGACCATGTCGCCGCGCAGGTTGGCGCCGAGCAGCTCGTGGATCTTCTTGAGGTTGGTCGTCTTACCGGACAGCGCGGGCCCGTAGTACACGAGCTTCAGCGTGATCTCTCGGCTCTCGAGATTGAGCTGGGGCATGGTACGCGCCTGAATGGGGGGTCGCTGGGCCTATCGGCGAGCCCGGGCGCGCGATTGAGGCCGGAAGGTCAGCGCGAGCCGCGCCGGCGCGTGAAGATGTCGAGCAAGGTGCGCGCCGCGCGCGGGGCGGAGACGGCGTGCGCTTCCACTTCCGCCTCGAGCTCCGGCAGCCGGGCGGCAAGCTTGGGGTCGGCCTTGAAGGCGGCCTGCAGGCCCTCGTCGAGGAGCCGCCACAGCCACGCGCGCGCCTGGCTGCGCCGGCGGCGCTCGAGGTCGCCGCTGCGCTGCACCGCCTCGCGGTGGGCCAGCACCGTGCGCCAGAACTCGTCCACTCCCTCGCCGGTGCGCGCGCTGGCGCACAGGACCACCGGAGTCCAGGCGGCCGAGGCCGGCTGCAGGATCGAGAGCGCGTGAGCGTAGTCGGCGCGGGCGCGCTCGGCGGCGAGGCGCTGCTCGCCGTCGGCCTTGTTCACGACCAGCGCGTCGGCCAGCTCGAGCACGCCCTTCTTCAGGCCCTGCAGCTCGTCGCCGGCGCCGGGCTGGAGCAGCACGGCGAACAGGTCGACCATCGAGCGCACCTCGACCTCGCTCTGGCCGACGCCGACCGTCTCGACGATCACCACGTCGAAGCCGGCGGCCTCGCAGATCAGGATCGCCTCGCGCGTCCGGTGGGCGACACCGCCGAGTGTGCCGCCCGACGGGGTCGGCCGGATGTAGGCCTTGGGCTCGCGCGCCAGGCGCTCCATGCGCGTCTTGTCGCCCAGGATGCTGCCGCCCGAGACGGGGCTCGACGGGTCGATCGCCAGCACCGCCAGGCTCTGGCCCGACGCGACCAGCGACATGCCGAGCGTCTCGATGAAGGAGCTCTTGCCCACCCCGGGCGGGCCGGTGATGCCGACCCGCACCGCGCCTCCCGTGGCGGGCATGAGCTGGTCGAGGACTTCCTGGCCGAGCTCCCGATGCTCGAGCTTGCGGCTCTCGAGCAAGCGTGATGGCCTTGGCGATCACGCGCCGATCGCCCGCGCGCACCCCCGCGACGTAGTCCGCGGGGGACAGCGCCGCCTTCATGCGCGCCGGTCTCGGATCGAGCGAAGCACCTCGCGCGCGGCGCGCGGGATCTGGGTGCCCGGACCGAACACGTTCGCCACGCCGTGCTCGTGCAGGAACGCGTAGTCCTGGGGCGGGATCACGCCGCCGCAGATCACCACGACGTCGGCCCCGCCCTGGCTGCGCAGCGCCTCGATCAGCTGCGGGACCAGCGTCTTGTGCCCGCCGGCCTGGGTCGAGACGCCGACCGCGTGCACGTCGTTCTCGATCGCCTGGCGCGCCACTTCTTCGGGGGTCTGGAACAAGGGGCCCACGTCGACGTCGAAGCCGAGGTCGGCGAACGAGGTCGCGATCACCTTGGCGCCGCGGTCGTGGCCGTCCTGGCCGAGCTTCGCGACCAGGATGCGCGGGCGGCGGCCCTCGTCGTCGGCGAAGGCCCGGATCTCGCGCTGCAGCTCCTCGAACTCCGGATCTCCGCGGTAGGCGGCGGCGTACACGCCGGAGACACTACGCGTCTCCGCGCGGTGTCGCCCGTACACCTTCTCCATCGCCAGCGAGATCTCGCCCACGCTCGCCCGCGCGCGCGCGCACTCGATTGCCAGCTCGAGCAGGTTGGCGTCAGCTCCGCGCGCGCCCGCCTCCAGCGCCGCCAGCGCAGCGGCGCACTTCGCCTCGTCGCGGGTCGCGCGGATCTGCTTCAGGCGCGCGACCTGCTTCTCGCGCACCTCCGTGTTGTCGATGTCGAGGAGCTCCACCTCGGTGGGCTCGGGCGAGGGGTACTTGTTCACGCCCACGACCACGTCCTCGCCGCGGTCGATGCGCGCCTGGCGCCGGGTCGCGGCCTCCTCGATGCGCAGCTTCGGCATGCCGGCCTCGATCGCCCGGGTCATGCCGCCGAGCGCCTCGACCTCGGCGATCAGCTTCTCCGCCTCGCGCGCCATCGACGCGGTCAGGCTCTCCACGTAGTACGAGCCGCCGAGCGGGTCGATCACGTGGGGGATGCCGGTCTCCTCGGCGAGGATCAGCTGCGTGTTGCGCGCGATCCGCGCGGAGAACGGCGTCGGCAGGGTCACCGCCTCGTCGAACCCGTTGGTGTGCAGCGACTGGGTGCCGCCGAGGATCGCGGCCATGGCCTCGATCGTCGTGCGGATCACGTTGTTGTACGGGTCCTGCTCGGTGAGGCTCGCGCCCGAGGTCTGCGAGTGCGTGCGCAGCATCAGCGAGCGCTCGTCGCGCGGGTTGAACTGCTTCATGAGCTTCGCCCACAGCAGCCGCGCGGCGCGCATCTTGGCGATCTCCTGGAAGAAGTTCATGCCGATCGCCCAGAAGAACGAGAGGCGCGGCGCGAACTCGTCGACGGCCAGCCCCTTCGAGAGCGCGGCGCGCACGTACTCGAGCCCGTCGGCCAGGGTGAACGCCAGCTCCTGCACCTGCGTCGCGCCGGCTTCCTGCATGTGGTAGCCGCTGATCGAGATCGAGTTGAAGCGCGGCATGCGCTTGGCGGTGTACGCGATGATGTCCGCCACGATCCGCATCGAGGGCTCGGGCGGATAGATGTACGTGTTGCGGACCATGAACTCCTTGAGGATGTCGTTCTGGATGGTCCCGGAGAGCTTGTTCGCAGGAACGCCCTGCTCTTCCGCCGCGACGATGAAGTTCGCGAGCGTCGGGATGACCGCGCCGTTCATGGTCATCGAGACCGACATCTTGTCGAGCGGGATCCCGGCGAACAGGATCTTCATGTCCTCGACCGAGTCGATCGCGACCCCCGCCTTGCCGACGTCGCCGACCACGCGCGGGTGGTCCGAGTCGTAGCCGCGGTGGGTGGCCAGGTCGAACGCGACCGACAGACCCATCTGGCCGGCCTTCAGGTTCGCGTGGAAGAACCGGTTCGACTCCTCGGCCGTGGAGAAGCCCGCGTACTGGCGGATCGTCCAGGGCCGGTTCGCGTACATGGTGGCGCGCGGCCCGCGCAGGAACGGGAACGCGCCCGGGACGGTGTCGGTCCAGTCGAGCGCCTCGAGATCCGCCGCGGTGTACAGCGGTTTGACCGCGATGCCGTCCGGGGTCTGCCAGACCAGCGAGTCGGGGCTCTCGCCGCCGAGGTCT
The DNA here is from genome assembly GCA_963707945.1 of uncultured delta proteobacterium. Classification (GTDB taxonomy): domain Bacteria; phylum Myxococcota_A; class UBA9160; order SZUA-336; family SZUA-336; genus VGRW01. Next base: position 206,158 of record CAVPRM010000002.1, on the reverse strand, counting down.
TCGCTCGCCAGCTTGCGCCACGCCGCGACGTCGGCGCGGTCTTTGGGGTCTTGTTCACTCACGGAGCGGAGGTTATCAGGCGCTTCCTCGACTTGCCGCGGCTCGCCGGCCGCCGCGCTCAAGAGACGCTTGCTGCGCGCGCCGCGGCCGGCGAGCCCTTCCAGCATGCACTGCGAAGCCGAAGCGAGGGCCGCCCCGAGCGAGGCCCGCAAGCGTAGCGAAGCGGAGCGCGCAGCGAGCCGCAGGCGAGCGCAGTCGATCGGACTACGACCAGAACTCGTCTTCGGTCTGTTGGTCACCTTGGAACTGCCAGAAGGCGGTGGCCTTGCCGCCCTTCACGGTCCAGGCGTGGACCTGCGGCGAGGACCACTTGCGGCCCTTCCTCTCGGCGCTCTCCGTGACCAGGGCGATCACGCGGTCGCCCTTCGCGAGCACGTCGTCGACCTGGATCTGGAAGGTCCCGCTCGAGAGCTCCATGAAGTGCTGGAAGAACCCGAGCACCTCCTGGTGGCCGCGGTAGTCGCCCGAGATCGGGCCGCGGCCTGGCACGTGCCAGAGAATGTCGTCGGACATGGCCGCCATCGCCTTGGGGATGTCGCCGCTGGCGAAGGCGCGGTACGCGGACTCGATGAGCGATCGGTTCGACTGGGCAAGAGCCATGGGTGCTACCTCCACCCGATGGACGCGGATCGCGCGCCGAGCTTCACATGCTCCGGCGGTAGCGGCCCCCGACGTCGAACAGCGCTTCGGAGATCTGCCCGAGGCTGGCGACCTTAACGGTCTCCAACAATTCCTCGAACACGTTGCCGCCCGAGGCGGCGATCTGGCGCAGGCGCGCGAGCGCTGCGGGCGCCGCGGCCGCGTGGCGGCGCGTGGAAGGCCCGCAGGTTCGAGAGGCATTGCTGCTTCTCCGCTTCGGACGAGCGGATCAGCTCGCGCGGCGCCGCGGAGTCGGCGGTCGGGTTCGGCGCGAGGAAGGTGTTCACGCCGACGATCGGCAGCTCGCCCGAGTGCTTCTGCGACTCGTAGTGCAGGCTCTCGTCCTGGATCTTGCCGCGCTGGTACATGGTCTCCATCGCGCCGAGCACGCCCCCGCGCGACGAGATGCGCTCGAACTCCTCGAGCACGGCTTCCTCGACGGTGTCGGTGAGCTCGTCCAGGTAGTACGAGCCCTGCGCCGGGTTCTCGTTCTTGAGCCAGCCGAACTCGCGGTTCAGGATCAGCTGGATCGCGAGCGCGCGCCGCACCGACTCCTCGGTCGGCGTCGTCACGGCCTCGTCGTAGGCGTTGGTGTGGAGGCTGTTGCAGGCGTCCTGCAGCGCGAGCAGCGCCTGCAGGGTCGTGCGGATGTCGTTGAAGCTCATCTCCTGCGCGTGCAGCGAGCGTCCCGAAGTCTGAATGTGATACTTGAGCTTCTGGCTGCGCTCGGCGGCGCCGTAGCGCTCGCGCAGTGCGATCGCCCAGATCCGCCGCGCCACCCGCCCGATCACCGCGTACTCGGGGTCGAGCCCGTTCGAGAAGAAGAACGAGAAGTTCGGCGCGAACGCGTCGATCGCGAGCCCGCGCTTCAGGTAGTACTCGCAGTAGGTGAAGCCGTTCGCGAGCGTGAAGGCGAGCTGGCTGATCGGGTTCGCCCCGGCCTCGGCGATGTGGTAGCCCGAGATCGAGACCGAGTAGAAGTTGTCGATGGCGTTGCGCGAGAAGTACTCCTGCACGTCGCCCATCAGCTTCAGCGAGAACTCGGTCGAGTAGATGCAGGTGTTCTGGGCCTGGTCCTCCTTGAGGATGTCGGCCTGCACGGTGCCGCGAACGCGGGCCAGCGCCTCGCGGCGGATCCGCGCGTAGGTCTCGCGGTCGACGAGCTGGTCGCCCGACACCCCGAGCAGCGCCAGGCCGCGGCCGTCGTGGCCGGCGGGCAGCGGGCCCTCGTACTTCGGGAGGTCGCCGCGCGCGGCGAGCTCGCGCTTCACGCGCTCGAGCTGGCCGGTCGCGGCGAGGTGTGCCTCGACGGCCTGGTCGACGACGGCGTTGAAGAAGAGCGCCAGCACGACCGGCGCGGGGCCGTTGATCGTCATCGACACCGACGTGTTCGACGCGAGCAGGTCGAAGCCAGAGTAGAGCTTCACTGCGTCGTCGACGGTGCAGATCGAGACGCCCGACGTGCCGACCTTGCCGTAGATGTCGGGCCGTTCGTCGGGATCGCGCCCGTACAGGGTGACGCTGTCGAACGCGGTCGAGAGCCGCACCGCGGGCTGCGCCTTGGCGAGCAGGTGGAAACGCAGGTTGGTGCGCTCGGGCGGGCCCTCGCCGGCGAACATGCGCGCCGGGTCTTCCTCGCCGGTGCGCTTGAACGGGAACACCCCCGCGGTAAACGGGAAGCGGCCCGGCACGTTCTCGAGCGCCGTGAAGCGCGCGAGCTCGCCCCACTCCTCGGCGCGCGGGATCGCGACCCGCGGGAGCTCGAGCCCGGACAGCGTGCCGGCGCGGTTGCGCACCGGGATGGCGCGCCCGCGCACCTCGTAGCTCTGTTCCTCGGCGGTGTAGCGCGCCCGCGTCTCGGGCCAGCGCGCGAGCTCGGTGCGCGCGTCGGCGGAGAGCGCGCCCAGCGCCGCGTCGTAGTGGCGGCGCAGCGCGAGGATCTCGGCGCTCGCGCCGTCGCGCAGCGCGGCCGCCTCGTACGGGTGGGCCATCTCGGGCACCCGGTCGCCCAGCGCGCGCAGCGCCTCGGCCAGGCCGAACGCCCTGCGCGCCGCCGCCGCGTCGCGCTCGACCCGCGCGCGGTAGCCGCGCACGGTCTCGGCGATCTCGGCCAGGTAGCGGGTGCGCTCGGCGGGCACGAGCGGCATCGCCTCGGGCAGGCGCCAGGCTTTCGCGGCCGGCGCCGCGAAACCCGCGAAGCCGCGCCCGGCGAGAAGCCCGATCAGCTCCGCGAACACGCGGTCCGTGCCCGGGTCGTTCCAGCGGCTCGCGATGCTCGCGTAGACCGGCACCTCGGCGTCGGGCGCGGCCGCGCGGTCGGGGTGGTTCCGGCGCCACTGCTTCTTCACGTCGCGCAGCGCGTCCTCGCCGCCGCGCCGGTCGAACTTGTTCAGCACGACCGCGTCGGCGAGCTCGAGCATGTCGATCTTCTCGAGCTGCGACGGCGCGCCGTACTCCGGCGTCATCACGTAGACCGAGAGATCGACCCGGTCGACGATCTCGGAGTCGCTCTGGCCGATGCCCGCGGTCTCGACCAGGATCAGGTCGAAGTTCGCGGCCTGCAGCACGCGCACGCCGTCCGCGACCGCGCCCGACAGCGCCAGGTGCGCGCGCCGGGTCGCGAGCGAGCGCATGAACACCTGCGGCGAGCGGATCGCATTCATGCGCAGCCGGTCGCCGAGGAGCGCGCCGCCGCTGCGCCGCCGCGTGGGGTCGACCGACAGCACGCCGACGCTCCGCTCCGGATACGCGAGCGTGAAGCGGCGCACGAGCTCGTCGACCAGGCTCGACTTGCCCGCGCCGCCGGTTCCGGTGAAGCCGATCACGGGCGCGGGCGCGCCGCGCCGCCGCGACTCGAGCCGGCGGCGCAGCCCCTCGAGCGCGGGCTCGCCGGTGCCGCCGGGCGACTCGAAGAACGAGATCAGCCGCGCGACCGAGGTCGTCGACTCGACCGAGAGCCGCGCGATCTCCTCCTCGGGCCGCACCTCCGGGCGCGCGAGCCCGCTCTCGAGCATCTGCCCGATCATCCCGGCCAAGCCGATCTTCTGACCGTCCTCGGGCCGGAAGATCTTGGTGACGCCCTTCGCCTCGAGCGCGCGCACCTCGTCGGGGCTGATCACGCCGCCGCCGCCGCCGTACACACGGATGTGTCCGGCGCCGGCCTCGCGCAGGCGGTCCACCAGGTAGCCGAAGAACTCGACGTGCCCGCCCTGGTAGGACGAGACCGCGACCACGTCGGCGTCCTCCTGCAGCGCCGCGGTGACGACGTCCTCGACCGAGCGATCGTGGCCCAGGTGGACGACCTCGGCGCCCTGCGCCTGGAGCAGCCGGCGCATGATGTTGATCGACGCGTCGTGGCCGTCGAAGAGCGCCGCCGCGGTCACCGCGCGGACCGGGCCGCGCGCGCTCGCCGGCTCGCGCGTGGCGTCGGGGGCGACCTCGGTTCGGCGGGTCTGCGTCATGCGGTTCGACCTCTGGCTAGCACTTCCCTTAACGGCGGGTCAACCCGGGCGTCCCCGTGTATGGTTCGGTCCGAATGGACAGCGCCCCCAGCGTCGAGTTCCGCTCCGTCCGCGACAACCCGTGGTGGATCCCGCCGTTCCTCGGCGGCGTGCCCGTCGGCGTCAGCCCCGCTCAGCTGCGCCTGCTCGGGGTCCTCACCTTCGCGCTGTTCTTCGAGAACTACGACCTGTCGGTGCTGGGCAACGCCCTGCCCCAGATCGCCGCCAGCTTCGGGCTGTCGAAGGGCGAGCTCGGCGACTTCACCAGCATCACTCGGCTGGGGTCGCTGCCGGCGTTCCTGCTGATCCCGCTCGCTGACCGCATCGGCCGCCGGAGGCTGCTGCTCTTCTCGGTCGCCTGCATGAGCGTGGGCTCCGCTCTCACCGCGACCAGCCAGACCGCGACCCAGTTCGTCCTGTTCCAGTTCATGACCCGCGCCTTCCTGGTGGCCTCGGCCATCGTTGCGGTCGTCATCATCACCGAGGAGTTCCCGGCCGAGTACCGCGGCTGGGGGATCGGCATGCTCGCCGGCGTGTCGTCGATCGGCTTCGGGCTGGGCGCTGCCCTGTACGGCGCGGTGAAGGTGCTGCCGTTCGGGTGGCGTGCGCTCTACCTGGTCGGGCTCGCGCCGGTCGCCCTCTTCTTCTGGCTTCGGAGCGGCGTCGTCGAGACGCGCCGCTTCGAGCGGGCACGCGGCCAGAGCCTCGCGCGCGAAGGGGTGCGCGCGGCGGTCGCCGGCGCGTTCGCGCCCCTCGCTGCGCTCGCCCGCGAGTATCCGCTGCGCGCGCTGACGCTCGGCGCGGTCGGGATCTTCTCGAGCGCGGGCATCGGCGTGTCGTTCCAGTTCGTCTCGCAGTTCCTGCAGACCGAGCGCGGCTGGTCGCCCGCCGAGTTCGGGGTGATGTCGATCTTCTTCGGCGCCTTCGGGATCATCGGGAATCTCGTCGCGGGCCGGCTCGCCGATCGCTTCGGCCGTCGCGCGATCGCGGCCGCCGGGCTCGCCGGCTTCCCGCTGGTCGCGCTCGCGTTCTACGCCGGGCCGGCATGGGCGGTCGCGCTGCCCTGGACCGCCATGGTGTTCCTGAACATGGCGGCCGGCGTGATGCTGCGCGCCCTCACCACCGAGCTGTTCCCGACCGCGTTCCGCAGCGCCGCCGGGGGTACCCAGGCGATGCTCGAGACGCTCGGCGTCGTGAGCGGGCTCTGGCTGTACTCGCGCGTGATGGACCGGCTCGACGATCAGCAGGTCGTGATCCCCCTGCTCTCGCTCGCGACCCTCGTCGCCGCCGCCGCGATCTGGCTGCTGCCGGAAACGGCGCGCCGCGAGCTCGAACAGATCAGCCAGGAGGAGCCCGCACAGTGAAGCCGTCCCTCTCGCTCGTCTTCGCCGCCTGCCTCGCGCTGGTCGCAGCCGCGCCCGCAGAGCCGCCGCCGCAAGTCGTCGATGCGCTCTTTCCGAGCGGCCGACTGAACCAGCCGATCGACGCGCTGCTCGCCGCGCACCCGCTCGAGCCGGGGAAGACCTTCCAGGTCACCGAGCTCGGCCGCGACGCGGCCTCGAGCCAGCACCTGGTGTGGATCGTGGACCGCGAGCAGCCGCACCGCCACGACACGCACGACCTGTTCGTCGTCATGCTGCGCGGCTGGGGCACGTTGCGGATCGGTTCGGAGACGAAGCCCGTCGGCCCCGGCTCCATCCTGTACATCCCGCGCGCGACTCCGCACGCGTTCACGAACCTGTCGGGCGCGCCCGCAGCGTCGTACGCGATCTACTTCCCGCCCTTCGACGGGAAGGACCGGGTTCCGGTGGAGTGATGCACGAGGCGCGCGCCGACCTGCTGGCGCTGCAGCGGCTCCTCGACGACTCGTACGCCCGCGCCGGCTCCCACCTCCGCTCGATCCAGACCCCGGCGCGGCGTCTTTCTGCGGCGCGGCTCTGCGAGCTGCTGCAATCTGTGTGCGTGCTGGACCTCGCCACCACGAACCGCGCCGGAGAGCCGCGCGTCGCGCCGATCGATGGCGTGTTCTTCCGCGGCCGGTTCATCGTCGGCACGCCGGCCGACTCGCTGCGCCTGCGCCACCTGCGCCGCAACCCCGCGGTGAGCGCGGCGCACACGCGCGGCGAGGAGCTCACGGTGTTGGTCCACGGCACCGCCGTCGAAGTCGACTGCGCGAGCCCGGACGAGTCGCCGCTGCGCGACTGCTTCCGCGAGGTGTACGGCCCGGACTACGACACGTTCGGGAGCTGGGGAAAGCCGGGGTTCTGGCGGATCGAGCCGCGCTTCATGTTCGCGGCCGCTCTGTCGGAGCCGGAGTAACCCGTTCCAGTGGACGAGCGTAGGAAGGACGATACCGACGCCGAGCGCGCGGCCTGGATGGCGGCCGCGCAGAATGGCGACGCCGCGGCGTACACGTCGCTCCTGACGTCGCTGTTGCCCGTCCTTCGGGCGTTCGTGCGCCGGCGCGGCGTCGACGCGAGCGCGGTCGAGGACGTCGTGCAGGAGGTTCTGCTGCTGATCCATCGGGCCCGACACACCTGGCGCTCGGATCGCCCGTTCGATCCGTGGCTGTGGGCGATCGCGCGCAACGCGACGACCGACGCGCTGCGCCGCCAGCTCCGCGAGCGGGCCCGGCGCGAGCGGGCGCGGGACCAGGCCGCGGCCGAGCCGCCGCGGGCAGCCGACGATCCGGAGGCCCGCCTCGCCGCGCGCGAGCTCACCCCCGGGCTGCGCGAGGCGCTCGAGCGTCTGCCGTCGGCGCAGCGCCAAGCGGTGGAGCTCCTCTACGTCGAGCAGGTCAGCGTCGCCGAGGCGGCGGCGCGCGCGGGCGTGAGCGCCACGGCGTTGAAGGTGCGCGCGCACCGCGGCTCGCGGGCGCTGCGTGCGGCGCTCACGCGGAAGGAAGAGCCATGAGCGACGAGCGAGGGACGGAGCAGCTCGTGGCGCGGCTCGCCGGTGGTCTCCCGCCCGTGCGCCCGATCGCGGCGCTACACCGACAGGCGTTGCTGGTGGGAGCGGCCTTCGCGGCCACCGCGGCATTCACGGTGGCCTGGCTGGGCCTGCATCCCGTGGTCGCGATGGAGCGCAGCACTCTTTCGATGAGCTTCGTTTGGGAGCTCGCGCTGGTCGCGGCGGGAGGACTCCTGGTCGGCCTCGCGAGCCGGATCCCCGGCTACGAGCGGATCGCCTGGATCGCCGCGGGCATCGCGGCAGTCGGCCTGCTCGGCGTCCTCGGCGGCGCCCTCGCGCTCGGGAACGGGGCGTTCGCCACGCCGTTCTCGGAGTGCGACGGCTGCTACGTGAAGGCGCTGATCCTGGCGGTCCCGGCCAGCATCGCTGCGGGACTCCTCGCGCGGCGCGGCGCCCCGTGGCGGCCGGGGCTCGCGGGAGTCGGGGTCGCACTCGGCGCGGCGGCGGCGGGCGGCCTCCTCGTCCACCTCTACTGCCCGTCGCCCGACCCGTCGCACTGGCTGCAAGGTCACGCGCTCGCGCCGCTGGCCACCGGCGCGCTGCTCGGGCTCGCAGTCGGCACGACCGCCAGGCTCCGCGTGCCGTGACCCGGGCGCGCTTCTTCGACCTGGTTCTCGTCGAGCCACGTCGACGGCCCGGCCAGCGAGCAGTGCCGGCTCCCCGAGTCGTGGGCCGAGGGCATCACGTTCCCGAAGCCGCCCTGAGGGTGGCGCTCAGACTGGCCGGATGCCGCGCTTCTTCGCGGGCAGCGGGTCTTCGGGGCGCGACCGGTAGAACGCGAAGCGCCGGATCAGCTCGTCGCGGAGCCGCTCGGGCGGGACGATGTCGTCGACCACGAGCTCGGCGCCGAGCTGCTCGAGCTCGATGTCGGCGCGGTACTCGTCGCGCAGCTTGGCGACCAGGTCCGCGCGCTCGGCCTCGGGGGTGGCCTGGATCTTGTTGTAGAACACCGCGTTCACCGCGGCCTCGGGGCCCATCACCGCGATCTGCGCGCCGGGCAGCGCGAGGCACGCGTCGGGCTCGAAGCCGGGGCCGCACATCGCGTAGAGCCCCGCGCCGTAGGCCTTGCGCACGATCACGCTGATGCGCGGGACGGTCGCCTCGCGACACCGCGCTGATCATCTTCGCGCCGGCGCGGATGATGCCCTCGCGCTCGACCTTCGTGCCGATCATGAAGCCCGGCACGTCGGCGAGGTAGAGCAGCGGCACGTTGAACGCGTCGCACAGCCAGATGAAGCGCGCCGCCTTGTCGGCCGAGTCGACGAAGAGCACGCCGCCCTTCCACTTCGGCTGGTTCGCGACGATGCCGACGGGCTTGCCGTCGAGGCGCGCGAAGCCGGTGACGACCTCGCGCGCGAAGAGCTTCTTGATCTCGAAGAACGAGCCGTCGTCGATGACCTCGTCGATGACCTCGATCATGTCGAACGGCTTGTTCTCGTCCGCCGGGATCACGTTCTCCAGATCCGCCGCCGGCTTCGCCGGCGCCGCGCCCGCGCGCTCGGGCAGGGCTGCGCCCGCGCGAAGACGGGCAGGTACGAGAGGTACGCGCGCGCGCCCGCGAGCGCCTCGTCCTCGGTCTTGCACGAGCACGTCGCCGCAGCCCGACACCGAGCAGTGCATGCGCGCGCCGCCCATCTCCTCGAGCGTCACCTTCTCGCCGATCACCATCTCGGCCATGCGCGGCGAGCCGAGGTACATGCTGGCGTTGCCCTCGACCATGAAGACGACGTCGCAGAACGCGGGGATGTAGGCGCCGCCGGCGGCCGAGGGCCCGAACAGCAGGCAGATCTGCGGGATCAGCCCCGAGAGGCGCACCTGGTTGTAGAAGATGCGGCCCGCGCCGCGCCGGCCGGGGAACATCTCGATCTGGTCGGTGATGCGCGCGCCGGCGGAGTCGACGAGGTAGAAGAGCGGCACGCGCAGCCGCTCGGCGGTCTCCTGGATGCGGAGGATCTTCTCGACCGTGCGCTTGCCCCACGAGCCGGCCTTCACGGTCGAGTCGTTGGCCATCACGCAGACGGGCCGGCCGTCGATCGCGGCCGATGCCGGTGACGACGCCGTCGGCGGGCAGGTCCGCGGCCTGCGGCGTTCGCGAAGCGCCGCGTCCTCGACGAACGAGTCGCTGTCGAAGAGCCGCGCGATGCGCTCGCGCGCGAAGAGCTTCTTCTCCGCGGCGAGCTTCTCGTGGGCGGCGGGCGCGCCGCCTTTGCGAATGCGCTCCAGCTTCCCCCTGACGCCGGCGCCGTCCACTCTGCTCCGTTCCGCGACTAGTACGTGTAGAAGCCGCGCTTGGTCTTCACGCCGAGGTGTCCGGCCTCGACGCGCTTGGTGATCTCGAGGCACGGCTTGTGGTGCGCCATGCCGAACTCGCGGTGCAGCGAGTCGAGGATCGCCCAGACCACGTCGAGCCCCACCAGGTCGGCCAGCGCGAGCGGGCCCATCGGGTGGTTGCAGCCGAGCTTCATGCACTCGTCGATCGACTTCGCGTCGGCCACGCCCTGCTGCAGCGCGGTGGCGGCCTCGTTGATCATCGGCATGACCACCCGGTTCACGACGAACCCGGGCATGTCGCGCACCGGCACCGCCACCTTGTCGAGCTTGGTCGCGAGCTCGGTCACGGCCTCGCGCGGTCGCGTCCGACGTCTCGAGCCCGCGCACGATCTCGACCAGCTTCATCGCCGGCACCGGATTGAAGAAGTGCATGCCGACGAAGTTCGAGGGCCGGCCCGAGAGGGCTGACAGCGAGGTGATCGAGAGCGAGCTGGTGTTGCTGGCGAAGATGGTGTCCGCGCCGCAGATCCCGTGGAGCTTCTCGTAGATCTCGCGCTTGGTCTCGAGATCCTCGGGCACCGCCTCGAGCACGATGTCCGCCGCCTTCACGTCCTCGAGCGCGGACACGCCGCGCACGCGCGCGATGCGCCGCGTCGTGGTCGCCCTGCGAGATGCGCTCCTTCTGGAGCAGCCGCCCGAGGCCCTTCTTGACCGCGCCCACGCCCTTCTCGACCGACGCGGCCTTCCGGTTCCAGAAGAGCACCGAGTAGCCGGACTGGGCCGCGATCTGCGCGATGCCCGCGCCCATCGTGCCGGTGCCCAGGATGCCGAGCGTCTTCATCAGACGAGCTCCACCGCGAGCGCGACCGCCTCGCCGCCGCCGATGCAGAGCGTCGCGATGCCGCGCTTCTTGCCGCGATCCTTCAAGGCGTGCAGCAGGGTCACGAGCACGCGGGCGCCCGAGCAGCCGATCGGATGGCCGAGCGAGACCGCGCCGCCGTGCACGTTCACGGTCTCGGGGTCGAGCCCGTGCTCCTTGGCGGCCGCCATCGTCACGCCCGAGAACGCCTCGTTGATCTCGTACAGATCCCAGTCGCGCGGCTTCGAGTTCGTCTTCTCGTAGAGCTTGGCCAGCGCGTGGACCGGCGCGATCGTGAACCACTCCGGCTCCACCGCGGCGCTCGCGTCGGCGACGATCTTGCGCCAGCACCGGCATGCCGAGCTCCTTCGCCCGCGCCGCGCTCGTGACCACCAGCGCCGCCGCGCCGTCGTTGATCGACGACGCGTTCGCCGCGGTCACGGTGCCGTCCTTGCCGAACGCCGGCCGCAGGCCCGCGAACTTCGACGGGTCGCCCTTGCCCGGCTCCTCGTCCTGGTCGACGACGACCGCGCCCTTCTTCGAGGCGATCTCCACGGGCACGATCTCGGCCTTGAACTTCCCGCTCGCCTGCGCGGCGCGCGCGCGCCGGTACGACTCGGCCGCGAAGGCGTCCTGCGCCTCGCGGGTGAAGCCGTACTTCGCGGCCACCATGTCGCCGCAGTTGCCCATGTGCATGTTCTTGTAGGGATCCCAGAGACCGTCGTGGATCATCGTGTCGATGATCTGGCCGTTGCCCATCCGGTAGCCGGCGCGCGCGTTCGGCAGCGCGTAGGGCGCGTTGGTCATGCTCTCCATGCCGCCCGCGACGACGACCGAGGCGTCGCCGATCAGGACGTCGCGGCGCGCGAACATCACGGCCTGCAGGCCCGAGCCGCAGACCTTGTTCACGGTCACGGCGCCCACCGAGACGGGCAGGCCGGCCTTGATCACGGCCTGCCGCGCGGGCGCCTGGCCCATGCGCGGCGGGCAGCACGTTGCCCATGAACGCGCGCTCGACCTTTGCGCCGTCGATGCCGGCGCGCTTCACCGCTTCCTTCACGGCGATGGCGCCGAGCTCGGCGGCGGAGAGGCTCGAGAGCGCGCCCTGGAAGGCACCGATCGGTGTACGGCAGGCGCTGGAGATCACTACGTCCGTCATGACTTGGGCTCCCTCCTGGTGGAGTGCAGAGGTATGGGGTCGAGGCGGGCGGATTGGTGGCGCTCGGGTCGGCCAGCCCGGACCCCGAACGGGCAGCAGAGGCCGCACGGTACACGATGGTTCTGCGCTGCGTCAATCATGGAAGTCCCAGCGTCCTCGCGTGCTTAGGGCGGCTTGTCCCCGCCGGGGCCGAGCAGATCGGCAAGCCCCGCGCGCGCCGCGGCCTGCTCGGCTGCGCGCTTGGATGCGCCGCTGCCCCGACCGAGTACGGTGTCGCCGGCGCGCACCTCGACCCGGAATTCCAGAGCGTGGGCCGGGCCCGTGGTCTCGACGGTCGCGTACACCGGCGGCTCGCGGCCGCTCGCCTGGAGGAGCTGCTGGAGGGCCGTCTTCGCGTCGCGGCTGCGGCGGCCGGGCTCGGCGAGCTCCGAGCCGAGCTCGCGCAGCAGGAAGGCGCGCGCGACCTCGAGGCCCGCATCCAGGTACAGCGCTCCGAGCACGGCCTCGAAAGCGTTGGCCAGGATCGAGTCCTTGGTGCGCCCGCCCTGCTGGCGTTCGCCGCGGCCCAGGCGGATCAGGTCCTGCAGACCGAGCGAGCGCGCGCGCGCCGGCGAGCGCGCGCTGATTCACCGAGGCGGCCCGGGCCTCGCTCAGCGCGCCCTCGTTCGCGAAAGGGTGCTCGGCCATCAGCTGCTCCGCGGTCACGAGGCCCAGCACCGCGTCGCCGAGGAACTCGAGCCGCTCGTTGCCCTGGTCGCGGTCGCCCTCCTCGCTGGCGCAGGAGGGATGAGTGAGCGCCTGCGCCAGCAGCTCGGGGCGCGCGAAGCGGTGCCCGAGCCGCGCGCAGAGCGCCTCGAGCCGGGGCTCAGGCGCGGGCAGCGATCCACCCTCCGCCGAGCACCCGTTCGTCGGCGGCGTCGTAGACGACCGCCGCCTGGCCGGGCGCGGGCGCCCAGACCGGCTCGTCGAAGGCGAGCTCCGCGCCGCCGCGAGCGTCGGGAAGCACGCGGGCCGACACCGTCCGCTGTCGGTAGCGGACCGCCGCGCGCACCGCGCCGTGGGGCGGCGCGCCGTCGAGCCAGCTCGCGTTCTCGATCCGCGCGCCCTGCGCGTGGAGCTCCTCGCCGCGCGCGACCACGAGCGTGTTCTCGCCGGTGCGCACCTCGGCGACGTACCACGGCCCGCCGGACAGACCGAGGCCGTGGCGCTGGCCGGGCGTGAAGCCCGCGGCACCGCCGTGTTCGCCCAGCACCTGGCCGTCGCGGGTCGCGATCGGACCCGCGGCGCGCGGCGCCTCCGGCCGCAGGCGCTCGAGCGCGCCGCGCACGTCGCCGTCGGGCACGAAGCAGATGCCCACGCTCTCGGGCTTGTCGGCGGTCGCGAGGCCGAGCTCGCGCGCGAGCGCGCGCACCTCGGCCTTCTCGAGATCGCCCAGCGGAAACGCGACCCGTTCGAGCGCCGCGCGCGCCGTGTCGAACAGGAAGTAGGTCTGGTCCTTGGCGCGATCGCGCGGCCGGTACAGGCCGGGACCGCCGTCCGGCGCAGGCGCGAGCCGCGCGTAGTGGCCGGTCGCGACGCCGCGCGCGCCGAGCGCCTCGGCGCGGCGCAGCAGGAGGTCGAACTTCAGCACCCGGTTGCAGGCGACGCACGGGATCGGGGTACGCCCGGCGGTGTAGGCGTCCGCGAACGGCTCGACCACGGCGGCGCGGAACTCGTCGCGGTAGTTCGCGGTGTAGTGGCGGATGCCGAGCGCCTGCGCGACCTCGCGGGCGTCCTCGGCGTCGGGCAGGCCGCAGCAGCGCTTGCCGCCCGACGCGAGCGCCTGCCCGCCGAGGCCCTGCCCCAGGTCCATCGTCACGCCGACCACCTCGTGGCCCGCGCGCGCCATCAGGGCGGCGGCGACCGACGAGTCGACGCCGCCGCTCATCGCGACCAGCCAGCGCTCGCTCACGCCGCCCTCGCCCGGCGCACCCGCGCCACGACCTCGGGCAGCCGCGCGCACACGTGCGCGAGCTGCGCGGCGTCGTTGCCCGGGCCGAAGCTGAAGCGCAGCGCCGCGCGCGCGAGCTCGACCGGCACGCCCATCGCGAGCAGCACGGGCGAGGGCTCGGTCGAGCCCGAGTGGCAGGCCGAGCCGCTCGACACCGCGATGCCCTCGAGATCGAGCGCCTCGACCAGCGCCTCGCCCGACGCGCCGGGGAACGAGACGTCCAGCACGTGCGGCAACACCTGCGCAGCGGCGCCGTTGCGCACGGCGTCGGGGATCGCGCGCGCGATCGCGTCCCAGAGCGCATCGCGCAGGCCCGCGAGGCGCGCCGGTTCGTGCCCCAGCGCGGCGCGCGCGGCGGCGCACGCCGCCCCGAAGCCCACTGCGCCCGCGACGTTCTCCGTGCCGGCCCGCCGGCCGCGCTCCTGAGCTCCTCCCCGCAGCAGCGCCGCGAACGGCGCTCCCGGGCGAACGTAGAGCGCGCCCGTGCCCTTGGGCCCGCCGAGCTTGTGCGCCGAGAGCGAGGCGTACGCGATCGGCAGCTCCGACAAGGCGAGCGGCAGCTTCCCCAGCGCCTGGGCCGCGTCGACGTGGAGCGGCACGCCGCGGGCGGCGGCGAGCTCCGCGAGCGCCTCGATCGGCTGGACCACGCCCGTCTCCTGGTTCGCGAGCTGCACGCTCGCGAGCGCGGCGCCCCCGGCGAGCGCCGCGGCGAAGCGCGCCGGCTCGAGCCGGCCGTCGCGCTCGACCGGCAGTACCGTCACCTCGGCGCCGGCCGCGCGCAGCGCCGCGGCCTCCTCGAGCAGCGACGGGTGCTCGGTCGCGGTCGTCACGAGCCGGCCGCGCAGGGAACGCAATACGGTGTTGTTCGCCTCGGTCGCGCCGCTCGTCAGCACGAGTGTCTCCGGCGCGACGCCGCACAGCGCGGCGATCTGCCGGCGAGCCGCCGCCAGCGCCGCGCGCGCCTCGGCGCCGAAGCCGTGCGCGCTCGAGGCGTTGCCGGGAAGCTGCGCGAGCGCTTCCTGCATCGCTCGCAGCGCCTCCGGGCGCAGCGGCGTGCTCGCGTTGTGGTCGAGGTAGATCGGGTCCATCCGGGCGGAAGACTAGCGGGTTACCCCTGGGTGGAGCCGCAGTACCGATTTGCTCACCCCGGGGAAATAGTTGCGCAGCCGGGAGGGGCGCCCGCGAGCCGGGGGCCGGCATGGGGCTTGCTCAATCCCCTGCCAGCTCTCGCGCGCCACTCCTTGCTGACTCCCCGGCGCCAACGAGAGGCCCTCGACAGACTCTCCCAAGACTCCCCCTACTCCCCAAAGCAGACCGGATCCGGCCCCGCCGCAAACAGGCGGGGTCGGATCCGGTCGACCGTTTTGGGCCCGATGCCGGGGACGCGCTGCGCGAGCTCGTCGAGCGAGCCGAAGGGCCCGCCGCGGCTGCGCTCGGCCGCGATCGCCGCGGCGCGCATCGGGCCGAGCCCGCCGATCCGCTCGAGTTCGGCGGCCGAGAGTACGTTCAACGGGGCCGGCAGCCCGAGCACCTCGCGCAGCGCCAACGGAGTCGCCACGCAGCCGCAGGGCGCCCCGGCCGCAGCCAGGCGCTCCAGCCGACACCCATCGGTGTCGGCGGCGAGCCGCAGCCGCCCCGGCGCTCCGGGCGGCGCGGCGAACGCGAGCGCCGCGCAGACGACCCCGGCCCAGACCAGCGCGCGCGCCCGGTGCGTGTGAGGCACGCGCGGCTCCACGCTAGGCCTCTTCGGGCTCCGCGGGGGTGGCGCCGAGCTCGAACGCGTCGTGCAGCGCGCGGCAGGCGAGCTCGGTGAATTTCTCGTCGATCACCACCGAGATCTTGATCTCCGAGGTGTTGATCATCTGGATGTTGATCGCGTGGTGCGACAGCACCGCGAACATCTTGCCGGCGACGCCGGCGTGGTCCTTCATGCCCAGGCCCACGACCGAGACCTTGGCGATCCCGCTGTCCGACTTCACGCCGGCCGCGCCGAGCTCGCGCGCGACGTTCTCGACCAGAGCCAGCGCCCGCTTCATGTCCCCGCGCGCCACCGTGAACGTCATGTCGGTGTGTCCCTCGGTCGAGACGTTCTGCACGATCATGTCGACGACGATCCCGGACTCGGACAGCGGCCCGAAGATCTTCGCCGCGATGCCCGGCACGTCGGGCACCCCGAAGATCGTCACCTTCGCTTCGGCCCGGTTGTAGGTCACGCCGGAGACGACCAGGCGCTCCATGATCTCGCTCTCGGGGACCACCCAGGTGCCCTCCTCATCGCTGAAACTCGAACGCACGTGAATCGGAACGCGGAACTGCTTGCCGAACTTCACCGAGCGGATCTGCAGGACCTTGGCGCCGAGGCTCGCCATCTCGAGCATCTCGTCGTACGAGACCTGCGCGAGCTTGCGGGCGTTCGGCACGATCCGCGGGTCGCTGGTGAAGACGCCGGTCACGTCGGTGTAGATCTCGCAGACGTCGGCCGCGAGCGCCGCCGCGAACGCGACCGCGCTCGTGTCGGAGCCGCCGCGCCCGAGCGTCGTGATGTCGCCGTCGTCGGTCACGCCTTGGAAGCCCGGCAGCACGACGATGCCGCCGGCCGAGAGCTCCTCGCGGATCCGCTCCGTGTCGATCCGGTGGATCCGCGCGCGCGCGTGGTCGTCGTCGGTGTAGACCTTGACCTGGGCGCTGGTGAAGCTGCGCGCGCGAACGCCGAGCGCCTGGATCGCCATCGCGAGCAGCGCGATCGTCTGCTGCTCGCCGGTCGAGACCAGCATGTCGTACTCGCGCGGGTCCGGGCTGGCCGAGATCTCGTTCGCCATCGCGACCAGCTGGTCGGTGACGCCGGCCATGGCCGAGACCACGACCACCACGTCGTGGCCGCGCTTCTGCGTGTCGACCACGCGCCGCGCCACGTTGCGGATGCGCTCCGCCCCGGCCATCGAGGTACCGCCGTACTTCTGGACGATCAAGCCCATGTCGCTTCGAGTTCCTTCAACAGCTCCTGCGCGCGCGCTCCCCTCGCCGCGAACCGGAGCTCCCGCGCGTCGCCCTCGCCCGGCTCGATCGAAAGCTCCAGGCGCTCCGCGGGAAGCGCCTCGGGGAAGCGTTCCGGCCACTCGACCACGAGCACTCCGTCGGTGCCTTGCAGGTCGTCGAAGCCGGCGTCGAGCAGGCGAGCGTAGGTTTCTACCCGATAGAAGTCCGCGTGTCTAAGCCAGACCCTGCCCGGGTATTCGGCGACCAGAACGAAGGTGGGGCTGGTGACCGCGGCCTCGGCGGGCACGCCCAGGCCGCGCGCCAGGCCCTGCACGAAGCAGGTCTTGCCGGCGCCGAGGGGGCCCGAGAGCAGCACCGCGTCGCCGCCGCGCAGGCGCAGGCCGAGTGCGCGGCCGAGCGCCTGGGTCTCGTCGGCGCTACGGGAACGGAACGAGCGTTCCAGGCTCATCGCTGTGCTCGCCGTTGGCCAAGGCCTGCCACGCCGCCGGCAGCCGCCCCGCGAGCTCGCTCGCGAGACCGCCCTGCGCGGGACCGAGATCGCCCGCCAGCCCGTGCAGGTACACGCCGAGCCGCGCCGCGTCCCAGGCCGAGAGGCCGCGCGCGAGCAGCGCCCCGAGTGCGCCCGCCAGCACGTCGCCCGAGCCGCCCGCAGCCAGGCCGGGCCCGCCGGTCGGGTTGATCGAGAGCGCGCCGTCGGGCGCGGCGACGACCGTGCGCGCGCCCTTCAGCACGACCACCGCGTGCGCGCGCGCGGCGAGCGCCCGGGCGGCGGCGGCGCGGTCGGACTGGATCGCGGGAGTCGAGCAGCCGAGCAGCCGCGCGGCCTCGCCCGGATGCGGCGTCAGGATCCGGGGCGCCGCGGCGCGCAGCGCCTCGGGCTCGCCCGCGAAGGCGTTCAGCGCGTCGGCGTCGATCACGGCCGCGACACCGGCTCGTGTCGAGAGAGCGCGCGCGACCGCCGCCGCGCCGTCGCGCTGACCGAGCCCGGGGCCGAGCACGAGCGCGTCGCGCGCGCCGGCTTCACGCAGGAGCTCGTCCACGTGGCGGGGCTCGAGCTCGCCCGCGCCGGCGTCGTCGAGCAGCGCGCACATGAGCTCGGGCAGCGCGCTCGCATAGATTGGCGCCAGCGCGCGGGGCGCGGCGATCGTGAGAAGACCCACCCCCGAGCGCAGCGCGCCGAGCGCGCACAGGATCGCGGCGCCCGTCTTCCCGAGCGCGCCGCCGACGACGAGCGCGTGGCCGAATGTGCCCTTGTGTCCGAGCAGCGGGCGCGGCGGCAAGAGCGCCCGCGCGGCGGCGCGAGTGAGCAG
Organism: uncultured delta proteobacterium; assembly: GCA_963707945.1. Classification (GTDB taxonomy): domain Bacteria; phylum Myxococcota_A; class UBA9160; order SZUA-336; family SZUA-336; genus VGRW01. The sequence continues at coordinate 188,403 of CAVPRM010000002.1, read as the reverse complement.
GTGCTGGCGCACGTTCGCGCGCTCGACCGAGTCTTGCGGGAGCCCGATGTCCGCCACGACCACGCGCGCGGCGCTCGGCTGGAGCGCGAGCCCGAGCTTGGGCAGGCCGAGCGTCACGATGCAGGCGGGCTCGAGCGCGGCGCCCAGCGGAAGGCCCGTGTCGCTCGACACGCCGGAGGGAAGGTCGATCGAGACGATCGGCAGCCCGCTCGCCGCCAGCAGCTGGAAGGTCTCCCCGTCCTCGCCGCCGACCGGCCGCGCCAGGCCCACGCCGAACACCGCGTCGACGATCAAGTCGCAGCCGAGCAGGAGTCCGACCGGGTCGCTGCCGAGCTCGATCCCGGCCGCAAGACAGAGGTCGCGATTCGCCTTCGACTCGGTGCTCTGGCGCTCGAGGCGGCGCGGCTCGAGCACCCGCGGCGCGCGACCCTGCTCGGCGAGCGCGCGCGCAGCGACGTAGCCGTCGCCGCCGTTGTTGCCCGCACCGCACACGACCAGCGGCCGCCGGCACTGCGGGTAGAAGCGCGCGATCGCCTCGGCCACCGCGCGGCCCGCCGTCTCCATGAGCGTGCGGCCGGGGATCCCCAGCCGCGCGATCGCATCGCCGTCGATGGCGCGCATCTCGGCGCCGGTCGGGCACGGCCAGCCGCGCGGGTCGCGGTCGCGCGCACTCACGGCGCGGCCTCCACCCAGACGCTCGCGAGCGCGAAGTCGGCGTCGTGGCTGAGCGTGAGGGAGAACGCGAACGCGGGTTGGACTCCCGCGCGGGGCGTGAACGCGAGGCGCGGCGCGCCGCTCTTCTCGCGCGCCACCTCGAGCGCGTACAGCGGCAGCGCCCGGCCCAGCTCGGCGCGCAGCGCCTGGCGGCCGGCGAGCTTCGCGGCGAAGCGCGCCGCCAGATTCTGCCAGCCGAGCTTCTTGCGGCTCGCGTAGGCGAGCTCGGCCGGCGAGAACACGCGGGCCGCGAAGGGCTCGCCGCGCCGCTCGAGCGCGGCGCGGAAGCGCGGCACCTCGACCAGCGCCAGGCCCACGCCCTTAAGCGCGGCCGACAAGCTCCCTCATCTCGCGCACCGACCGCTCCATGCCGACGGCGAGCGCGCGCGACACGATCGAGTGTCCGATCGAGAACTCCTCGACCTCGCCGATCCGCGCCAGCCGCGGCACGTTGCGGTAGTCGAGTCCGTGGCCGACGCCGATCTCGAGCCGCAGCTTGGCAGCGAGGCGGATCGCGTCCTCGATGCGCCTGAACTCCTCCTCGTGGGTGGGCCCGCGCTCCGCGTAGCGGCCGGTGTGGATCTCGACCGCGCGCGCGCCGACCCGGTGCGCCGCCTTGATCTGCTCGAGGTCGGGATCGATGAAGAGGCAGCTGCGGATGCCCGCCTCGCCGAGCGCACGCGCGATCTCGCCGATCTCGCCGATCCGCGCCTGGCACGTCGAGGCCGCCCTCGGTGGTGAGCTCCTCGCGGCGCTCGGGCACCAAGGTCACCGAGTCGGGCCGCACCTCGAGCGCGATCTTCAGCATCTCCTGCGTCGCCGCCATCTCCAGGCAGAACATCCCGTGCACGGTCTGGCGCAGCAGGCGCACGTCGCGGTCCTGGATGTGCCGGCGGTCCTCGCGCAGGTGCACGACGATCCCGTCCGCGCCGCCGAGCTCGGCCAGCGCCGCCGCCGTGACCGGGTCGGGCTCGACGCCTCGCCGCGCTTGGCGGACCGTCGCCACGTGATCGACGTTCACGACCAGCCGCCGCTCGCTCATCTGCCCGCCTCCCCGATCGCCTTGCGCAGCACGGCGCAGAGCTCGTCGGCCAGCGCGCCGATGCGCGCCTCGTCGTCGCCTTCCAGCATCACGCGCGCGAGCGGCTCGGTGCCGGAGTAGCGCACGTTGATCCGCCCGCGCCCCGCGAGGTCGCGCTCGAGCTTGGCGACCGCGCGCGCCAGCTCGGGAATCGAGTCGAGCGGCGGGTTTGCTCCGGACGCGCACGCTGCGCAGCACCTGCGGCGTGCGCTGCATGACCCGCGCGAGCTCCGACAGCGGTCGCTCCTCGCGGCGCATCAGCGCCAGAACCTGGAGCGCCGAGAGCATGCCGTCGCCGGTCGTGTTGTGGTCCAGGAAGACCAGGTGCCCCGACTGCTCGCCGCCCAGGTTGATCTTCTCGCGCAGCATCGCCTCGACCACGTAGCGGTCGCCGACGTCGGCCCGCACCAGCCGGATCCCCTGCGCCTGGAGCGCCCGCTCCATGCCGAGGTTGCTCATGATCGTGCCGACCACCGCGTCGGAGCTGAGCGCCCCGCGCCGCTTCATGTCGAGCGCGCACATCGTCAGGATCTGATCGCCGTCGACGACCTCGCCGCGCTCGTCGACCAGGATCACCCGGTCGGCGTCGCCGTCGACCGCGATGCCGATGTCCGCGCGGTACTGGCGCGCGATTTCGGCGACGTGCTCCGGGTGGGTCGCGCCGCAGCCCTCGTTGATGTTGGTGCCGTTGGGCTTGTTCCCGACTGCGACCACCTCGGCGCCGAGCTCCTCGAGCACGGTGGGCGCGACCTTGTAGGCCGCCCCGTTCGCGCAGTCGATCGCGATGCGCAGGCCCTCCAGGGTCTGCTGCCGTGGAAAGCTCTTCTTCAGGAAGACGATGTAACGCCCCGAGGCGTCGTCGATTCGCCGCGCTCGGCCGAGGTCGGCGCCCAGCGCGCGAGCGCGCTCCAGCTCGGCCGAGCCCATCAGGGCCTCGATCCGGACCTCGGCCTCGTCCGGGAGCTTCCAGCCGTCGCGCGAGAAGAACTTGACCCCGTTGTCCTCGAACGCGTTGTGCGAGGCGCTGATCATCGCGCCCGCGTCGCAGCGCATGTCGACGGTGAGGAAGGCGAGCCCGGGGGTCGGGATCGGGCCGACCTGCAGCACGTCGACCCCCATCGAGCACAGGCCGGCTGCGAGCGCGTCCTCGAGCATGTAGCCGGACAGGCGCGTGTCCTTGCCGATCAGCACGCGCGGCGCGCTGGGACCGTGAGGGCCGAGCTTGAACACGAGCGCCAGCGCGCGTCCGAGCTCGAGCATGACCTCGCCGGTCATCGGGTAGACGTTCGCGCGCCCGCGAATCCCGTCGGTGCCGAAAAGCTGCCTAGCCGCCCCCATTCCCCCTCGCTCTCGCTTGGCTCGCCTAGCCGCCGTCTCGTGCGCTAGCCGGCGGCGGCTCGATCTCCACGTTCACTCGGATCGGTCCGGCGTCCGGATCCTTGCGCCAGACGTGCGGATAGCCCAGCGCGACCGAGCTCTCCAGCGCCGAAGTCTCGCGCAGGCGCGCCAGCTCGATCCGGTCGGTGACGACCTCGCGGATGTTCCGCACCGAGCTCTTGGCGCCCACGATCGCGATCTCCTTGGGGTCGACCGTCACGCGCACGAGCTTGTAGCCGCGCGGCAGGTCGCCGGCGAGGTCGGCCCGCACGGGGACGTTCTTGGTCACCACCGTCTCGAGCGTGTACACGAGCGTCGAGGGCGAGCGCGCGGCGATTCGCGCGCCGCGCGGCAGCGAGATCTGCTCCTTGTTCACCGACAGGCGCGCCTCGCCAGGCTTGGAGCCCTCGAGCGACACCGTGTAGTGCTGCAGGAGCTTCGCGCACTGGCGCAGCGCCGCGCGGCTCCCGACCAGGCGCAGGTTGATCTCGTGCGCCGACTCCTCCACCACGACCAGGTTGTCCGGCACCTTCTCGACCGCGACCGGGACATCGAGGCTCTGCTCGACGTCGGTCACGCCCTGCGCCGCCGCCCACAGCACGCAGGCGATCAGAATCGAAACGATCTTGTAGAGGAGGTTGTCGAAGATCCGCATCGGCTACTGGACCTCCGCCACGCGCGAGTCCTTCACCGCCTCGTCGGAGTCGCCTTCGCGCGCGCCGCCGCCGGTCAGCTCGAGCAGGCTCTGGCGCAGGTGCGGCCCGTCGAGGTCCTCGGTGATCTCGCCGGCGGCGACGAGCGAGATCTTGCCCGTCTCCTCCGAGACCACGACCACCAGCGCGTCGGTCTCCTCGGTCACGCCGATCGCCGCGCGGTGGCGGGTGCCGAGCGCGCTGTGCAGGTTGGCGCGCATGGCGAGCGGGAGGATGCAGCCGGCGTTCGCGATCCGGTCGCGCCGCACCACGACCGCGCCGTCGTGCAGCGGCGAGTACGGCAGGAAGATCGAGATCAGGAGGTCGCGGGTGAGCTCGGCGTCGAGCGGCGTGCCCTGCTCCACGAACTCGTCGAGCTGGACCTCGCGCTCGATCGCCACCAGCGCCCCGACCCGGCGCTGGGCGAGCGCCTGACAGGCGCGCACGACCTCCTCGATCGTGTGGGCCTCCTGGGTGCGGGTCGAGCCGAAGACGCCGCGCCCGACCCGGGTCAGCGCGCGCCGGATGTCCGACTGGAAGATCACGATCAAGATCAGGAGGCCCGAGGACAGGAAGTTGTCGAGCAGGAAGCTCACGGTGGCCAGCTCGAGCAGGCTCGCGAGCCGCCACGCCAGCACCAGGATCAGGAGCCCCAGCGCCATCTGCGCGGCGCGCGTGCCCTTGATCCGCATGAGCAGCCAGTACACGACCCAGGCCACGACCAGGATGTCGATCGTGTCGCGCAGCGGCTGGTAGTTCTCGACGAAAGTCTCCCAGCGGTCGAGGACCCACGCGTAGACGAAGGGGATCACTTCGCTTCCGCCCGCGCGTCGCGGATCGCGGCGGCGACGTCGACGGCCTGGCGCGCCTCGGCGACGTCGTGCATGCGCACCGCGCGCGCTCCGGCGAGGACGCAGGCGGCTGCGGCCGCGAGCGAGCCGGCGAGGCGCTCCTCGACCGGCGCGCCGGTGAGCTCGCCGAGGAAGCTCTTGCGCGACGGGCCGACCAGAACGGGGTAGCCGCGCGCCACCAGCTCCCCGAGCCGGGCCAGCAGCACGACGCTGTGGGCGCGGGCGCGCTTGCCGAAGCCGATGCCGGGGTCGAGCCAGATGCGCTCGCGCGCGACGCCGGCGCGCTCGGCCGCCTCGGCCTGCGCGCAGAGCTCGTCGGCGACCTCGCGAACCACGTCGGTGTAACTCGCCTCGCGCTGCATGGTCGCGGGCTCGCCGCGCATGTGGTTCAGCACCAGGCTCGCACCGTGCGCCGCGCACACCGCCGCGAGCTCCGGATCGCGCAGCCCCGCGACCGCGTTCACCACGCGCGCGCCGCGCGCGAGCGCGGCCTCGGCGACCCGCGCGCGCCGGGTGTCCACCGAGAGGGGGAGCTCGCAGGCCTTGGCGAGCGCCTCGATCACGGGCAGGACGCGCTTCAGCTCCTCGCGCTCCGGAACCGGCTCGGCGCCGGGCCGGGTGGATTCGCCGCCCACGTCGAGCCAGTCGGCGCCCGCGCGTGCGAGGCTCAGAGCGTGTGCGAGCGCCGCCTCGGTCGAGGCGTGGCGTCCGCCGTCGAAGAACGAGTCGGGGGTGACGTTCACCACCCCGACCACGAGGACGCGCTGTCCGGCGCTCCCCCACGGGGCAGCGCCCCGCGGGCCGATGTCTGGCCCGGACCCGCGGGAGAACTCATTCGGCCGCGGGGCCGACACTCTGGCTATCCCGGAACCGGCTCTGGGTCGGAGACCGGCTTCTCGCCGAAGCGGCGCCGCGAGCCCTCGGGGTCGGTGGTGGCGCGCGCGGGAATGCCCGGTGTGCCGCGCGACGGCTCGGGCAGCGCCGGCAGCTCGCGCCCTTCCAGCAAGAGCCGCAGGTCGCTCTCCTCGAGCGTCTCGCGCTCGAGCAGGGCGTGCGCGATCCGGTCGAGCGAGTCGCGGCGCTCGATCAGGATCTGCTTGGCGTGGGCGTAGCGCTCGGTGAGAATCGCGTGAACTTCCTCGTCGATCTCGCGCGCCTTCGCCTGGCTGTGCTTGGGCGCGGCGCCGAACTCGCGGCCGATGAACACCGGGTTGTGGTCGTCCGACAGGTTCATCGGGCCGAGCTTGTCGCTCATGCCGTAGCTGCAGACCATGTCGCGCGCGATCTTGGTCGCCTTCTCGAGGTCGTTGGCCGCGCCCGTCGAGAAGTGGTCGAAGACCAGGTCCTCGGCCGCGCGGCCGCCCATCGCGCGCGCGATCGTCGCGAGCAGCTCGTTCTTCGAGACGCAGTACTTGTCCTCGGTGGGCAGGGTCATCGTGACGCCGAGCGCCCCGCCGCGCGGGATGATCGAGACCTTGTGCACCGGATCGCTGTCGTCCTCGAGCATGGCGATCAGCGCGTGACCGGCCTCGTGGAACGCCGTGATGCGGCGCTCCTTCTCCGAGATGATCATGCTGCGGCGCTCGCTGCCCATCAGCACCTTTTCCTTGGCCCGCTCGAAGTCCTGCATCGAGACCGAGTCGGCGTCGCGGCGCGCCGCGAGCAGCGCCGCCTCGTTCACCAGGTTCTCGAGATCCGCGCCCGAGAAGCCCGGGGTGCCGCGCGCGATCACGGACAGATTGACGTCCGAGTTCAGCAGGACGCGCCGCACGTGCACGCGCAGGATCGCCTCGCGGCCGCGCAGGTCCGGACGGTTCACGGTGACGTGGCGGTCGAAGCGGCCCGGGCGCAGCATCGCGGGGTCGAGCACGTCGGGGCGGTTCGTCGCCGCGATGATGATGACGCCCTCGTTCGACTCGAAGCCGTCCATCTCGACGAGCAGCTGGTTCAGGGTCTGCTCGCGCTCGTCGTGGCCGCCGCCGAGACCCGCGCCGCGGTGCCGGCCGACCGCGTCGATCTCGTCGATGAAGATGATGCAGGGCGCGTTCTTCTTGCCCTGCTCGAACAGGTCGCGGACGCGGCTCGCGCCGACGCCGACGAACATCTCGACGAAGTCCGAGCCCGAGATCGAGAAGAACGGCACGCCCGCTTCGCCCGCGATCGCGCGCGCGAGCAGCGTCTTGCCGGTGCCCGGCGGGCCGATCAGGAGCACGCCCTTCGGGATGCGGCCGCCGAGGCGCGTGAACTTCTTCGGATCGCGCAGGAAGGCGACGATCTCCTCGAGCTCGTCCTTCGCCTCCTCGATGCCCGCGACGTCGGCGAACGTGATGCGCTGCTGGTTCTCGCTGAGCAGCTTCGCGCGCGACTTGCCGAAGCTCATCGCCTTGCCGCCGCCCGACTGGAGCTGGCGGAACAAGAGGAAGAAGAGACCTGTGAACAGCAGGATCGGGCCCCACGCGTACAAGAGCGACTGCCACAGCCCGGTCTCGTCCGCGGGCTTGAACGACTGCTCGACGTCGTGCTTCTGCAGGAGCCGCTGAACCCGCTCGGTGTTGGTCGGCCCGTTGGTGGTGAAGCTCGACTTGTCGTTCAGCTCGCCGTCGATGTGCTCGCCCTTCACGACGATCTTCGTGACCTCGCCGGCGCGCAGCTGCGACATGAACTTCGAGTACGGGATCTCGTTTGCGTCCTGCTGCGTGTTGCCGAACAAGCTGAAGATGGCCAGCAGCACGAACATGGCCGTCGCAAGGGTCAGCAGGTTCTTGTACAGGTGGTTCAACGCACCTCCGGGGGGGCCGGGCGCTGCGCCCGCGTATGGTTCAGGCTAAACGCGCGAATTCTCTGGCAATCTAACAAGTTCACTCAGGTCTTCAAAGTCGTTCGGCGCAAATCTCGCTGGGCGCCGGCTCCGCGCCGACCCAGCGCTGCTCCGGAAGGCGCCCCGGGACCCAGACGATCTCGCCCCCGCGCTCGACCACGAGCGCTCGCGCCTGCTCCAACTTCGACCATCGGGCGTTGGCGAGCACGTCCTTGAGGCGCTTCTGCGCACCGCGCACGAGCACGCGATCGCCGTCACACGCGCTGCGCACCGTGAGGCGGTCCTCGGGGTGCACGGGCAGGCGGAAGGGATCGGGATCGGGGGCCGCGTGCGGCGCTAGGCGCCAGGAAAGACGGATGCGCCTCTCCGGAAATTCGAGCGATGCGCCGGGCGCGAGCGGCCGCTCGACAGGGACCGGGAAGCGGGGCCCGTCGCCCGCGCCGAGCCAGGCGCGGGCGCGGTCGCGGTAGAGCGCACAACGCCCGGCGAGCGCCAGTCGCTGGCCGGGGCGCGCCTCGCGCAGGAAGGTCTCGATCCGCGCGAGCTCGGCGCGCGAGCGCTGCTCGCCCAGGCCCGCCCGCGCCGCGACGTGCGCGAGGGCGCTCCGCGCCCGTGCGGGCGCCAGAGCCGCGAACGCCGCGACCTCGAGCCAGACCCCGCCTTCGCCCGGCTCGACAGCGCCGGCCAGCAGCGCGTCGAGCCGAGCACCGGCGGCGAGCTCCGCTTCGCGCGCCAGCTCCGCCAGCGCCGCCAGGTTCGACACCGCGCCCGGGGCGATCGACTCGAGCACCGGCACGACCTCGGCGCGGAGTCGGTTGCGAGGAATCGTGCGCGCGTCGTTCGACGAGTCCGACACGAAGCGGTGTCCGCGCTCGGCCAGGTACGCCGCGAGCTCGGCCCGCCGCAGCGCGAGCAGCGGCCGCAGCACCCGGCCGCCGTCGAGGGCGGGCCGGATCGCCGCGAGCCCCGCCGGCCCGGTGCCCCGCAGCGCGCGCAGCAGCACCGTCTCGGCCTGGTCGTCCTGGTGGTGGGCGGTGGCGAGGTGGGCGTAGCCGTGGCGCGCGCGGAGCTCCTCCAGCGCCGCGTAGCGCAGCGCGCGGGCGCGCGCTTCGGGCGAGCGGCCGTCGCGCTGGCGCGCATCGACGCGGGCGGCGAAGAAGGGCACGCCCAGCGCCCTGCACGCGCCCTCCACGAACGTGAGATCGCGGTCGGCCTCCTCGCCGCGCAATCCGTGGTGGACGTGCGCGACGCCCAGGTTCTGGCCCAGCGCGAGCAGCGCGTGGAGCAGCGCCATCGAGTCCGCGCCGCCCGAAACTGCCGCCAGCATCGGCGCCGCGCGCGACACGCCCTCGGCCCGCAGGAAGCGGCCGAGCGCGCGATGCACCGGATCGAGCCGATGAGTCATGACGACAGAGTACGCCTGGAGAGCCGCAAGCCAAGTTGCGCCTCAACACGCTGTTGCCGTCGGCCGAAAACGCTGATGTCGCGCCGTGTAGCGCGGCGAAGGGAACTCCTCGCTTGGACGGCATCGCACACCTCTTGAGCTCGCTCGCTGCGCTCTACGCGCACGTGCAGAGCGAGCACCCCATCGCGGTGGGCGCGCTCGGCGGGGCTCTCGCCGGCCTCGGTGCGACGTTCCTCGTCTGGCGGCGGATGAGCGGGCAGCAGTCCTCGTCCGCCGACGGGGACTCCGACGTGCACAAGCTGATCGCGCGCGGTGAGCTCGAGCGCGCCGGCGACCTGTGTCTCGAGCGCCAGCAGCTCGCGCGCGCCGCGTCCATGTACGAGCGCGCCGGCGCCAAGGCCAAGCTCGCCAAGGTGTACCTGCAGACCAAGCAGCCGGCGAAGGCCGCCAAGCTCCTCACCGAGCTGGGCCGCCACGCAGAGGCCGCGCACTACTTCGAGGCCGCCGGCGCCTGGGACGAGGCGGGCGAGGCGCTCCTCAACCTCGGCGACGAGCGCGGGGCCGCGGAGCTGCTCGAGCGGGGCGGCGACTGCGAGCGCGCGGCGCGCATCCACATGCGGCTCGGCGATCTGGAGAGCGCGGCGCGCCTGTTCGCGCGCGCGGGCCTTGGCGTCGATGCGGCCGAGACCCTGATCGAGGCGCGCGGGCGCAAGCCGCGCGTGATGCGGCGCGCCGCGGAGCTCTTCGAGTCGGCCGGCTCGTTCGACCGCGCCGCGACCGCCTACGCGGAGTGCGGCGAGGCTCGCCACGCGGGGGAGCTCTTCGAGCGCGTCGGCCGCTTCGCGCTCGCCGCCGAGTGCTACGCGCACGCCGGCGCCTTCGAGCGCGCCGCCGACTGCCACGAGAAGGCCGGCCAGATCACGCAGGCCCGCGCCGCCTGGGAGCGCGCCGGCGACCGCATGCGCGCCGCCGAGCTCGCGCTCGAGGAAGGCAAGTACCTCGACGCCGGCCGTGCGCTCTACGAGGTCGGCTCCTACGAGCGCGCGATCGACACGCTGCAGCGGGTCGCGCCGGGAGCCCCGGACTCGCGCGTCGCGGGGCGCCTCCTCGCCCGGATCTTCCTCGAGAAGGGCCTGATCGACCGCGCGCGCTCGCGCCTGCAAGCGCTGTTCGAGACGAGCGCTCCCGAGAAGGACGACCTCGAGCTGCTCATGACCCTGGCCAACGCGCTCGAGCGGCTGGGCGACGGCGCCGGCGCGCTCGAGGCGCTGGAGCGGATCGCGTCGGTCGACTCGGACTACGCCGACGTCGAGGCCCGGCTCGAGCGGCTGCGCGAGCGCGACAGCCTGACCGTCTCGACCACCGCGCCCAACGAGTCGCAGCGCTACGAGCTCCGCGACGAGATCGGGCGCGGCGGCATGGGCATCGTGAGGCTCGCCTGGGACCGCGAGCTGGAACGGCCGGTCGCGCTGAAGTTCCTGCCCAACGACCTGGCCGCGAACCAGGACGCCCTCAAGATGTTCCGCGCCGAGGCGCGCGCCGCGGCGGCGATGAACCACCCCAACATCGTGCACATCTACGACGTAGCGGTGATCGCGGGCGAGACCTGCATCGTGATGGAGTACGTGCAGGGCCGCACGGTGCGCGAGGTCATGCGCGTCCGCGGCTCGAACGAGAAGCAGCCGCTGCCGCCCAAGCGGGTTGCCCAGATCGGGCGCGAGATGTGCAACGCGCTCGCCTACGCGCACCGCCAGAACGTGATCCACCGCGACGTGAAGCCCTCGAACATGCTGCTCGCGACCGACGGCACCGCGAAGCTCATGGACTTCGGGATCAGCAAGGTCATGGAGACTGGCGACGAGGCGCGCAGCGAGGCCAAGGGCACCCCGCAGTACATGCCGCCCGAGCAGATCCTCGGCCGCGAGATCGACGGCCGCACCGACCTGTACGCGCTGGGCATCTCGCTGTTCGAGATCGCGACTGCGCAGCGTCCGTTCAGCGGCGACGCGGTCGTGGACCAGCAGCTCCACGCCATGCTGCCCGACCCGCGCCTGATCCGGCCCGAGATCCCCGAGGCCCTCGTGCGCATCCTGCAGAAGGCGTGCGAGAAGGATCCCGACGACCGCTACGCGTCGGCGCACGAGATGGGGCTGGCGCTCGAGCGCTTCCTCACCGAGTCAGGCGGACAGAGCTGAGGCGGTCCCGACGATGACCGGCGTGCGCGCCGCGTCGTCCTTCTCGACCCAGACCTCGACCTCGGTGCGTCGCGCGCTGCCCTCGGCCGACTCGCCGCGCACGCGCCCGCGCGCGCGCACCCGCTCGCCGCCCCACAGGACGTTCACGAGCTTCACGTCCATGCGGCCGCCGGCGAGCCAGCCGCGCCCGAAGGCGTTCGCCATGAGCTGGCTGGCGAGGCAGGTCGACAGCATTCCCTGCACGACCACGTCGGGGAAGCCGAGCTTCTTCGCCTCCTCGCGGTCGGTGTGGTAGTTGCGAACGGGACCGCTGAAGCGCCAGCAAGTGGTGAGATCGACTTCGAGCTCGACCGGCGCGAGCTCCGGGCCGTCGCCCTCCCCGACCGCCCGGCGCTCCTTCTTCGCAGCGCTCTCGCGGTCGACCACGTAGCCTGAGTCGACCTCGCTCTTCTCGGCGAGGAACGACTGGTGCGTGCGCGAGCGCACCAGCAGCCGGCCCTCCGGGTCGCAGTAGTCGACCTCGTTCACGACGAAGTCGCGGTCGCGCTTGCGGTAGCGCTCGACGATGGTCGAGCGGGTCCGCAGCTTCGACCCGGCGCGCAGCGGCGCGAACAGCTGCCACTCCTGGCGCGCGTGCAGGTTTCCGACCAGCCGCTTCAGGTACCAGCGGTCGATGTGCGAGTACACCTCGCTGTGGTAGAGCAGCGGCGGCGCGAGGCCCGCCTGCGCGTACAGCGGGTGGTGATCCTTGAACGTGTCGCAGTAGAACGCGATGACCTCGGGGGAGACCGCGCGCTCCGCGGTGTGCACGAGATCGCCGACGCGCAGCGGTTCGCCTTTGAGATTCACGCGCCGATTCTGGCACACTCGCGCCCCGCGATGCGGACGGATCCCGGGCCCGAAGCGAACGTGGGGACCTGGCTCGCCGCGCACGCGGCGGAGCGCCCCGAGCATCCCGCGCTCGTCGTTCACGCGACCGGTGAGCGCATCGGGTACGGCGAGCTCGAGGCGCGCGTGCGCCGCGCCGCGGCGGCGCTGGTCGCGCTCGGCGTCGCCCCCGGCGAGCGCGTCGCGCTCGCGCTGCCGAGCGACCCGCTCTACCTCGAGCTCTACTTCGCGGCGGCGCGGATCGGCGCGATCCTCGTGCCGCTCAACACGCGGCTCACCGCCGCCGAGCTCGCCTTCCAGCTCGACGACTGCACGCCGCGCGTGCTGGTGCGCGCGCCCGAGCTCGACGTGCCCGCTCGCGCCGGCACGCTCGCGCTCGCGCCCGCCGAGCTCCGCGCGCGCATGCCCGCGCGCGCGAGCGATCTCCCCGCCGCACCGGGCGGCGAAGCGCCGCAGGTGATCCTGTACACGAGCGGCACCACCGGCCAGCCCAAGGGCGCCGTCCTGCCGCACCGCAAGACGTACTGGAACACCCGCAACGCCGAGCTCTACTTCGAGCTCGCGCCGCGACTCGGTCGTCGTCACGCCGATTCCGCTCTTCCACTCGTTCGGGCTGAAGATCCTGTCGGTGCCCGCGCTCTACTGCGGCGCGACCGTCGTGCTGGTCGACCGCTTCGACCCGCTCGGCCTGCAGGACTGCGTCGCGCGCCACCGCGCCACCCTGCTCGGCGCGGTGCCCGTCATGTACCAGCGCATGCTCGAGGCCGGGCTCGCGCCCGAGAAGCTCGCGAGCCTGCGCTTCGCGTTCTCGGCCGGCGCGGCGATCGCGACCGAGACGATCGCGCGCTACTTCGCCGCTGGAGTCTGCCTGAAGCAGGGCTACGGCCAGACCGAGACCTCGATCCTCTGCTGCCTCGACGCGGCCGACGCCGAGCGCAAGGCCGGCTCGGTCGGCCGCGCGGTTCGCTTCGGCGAGCTGCGCATCGCCGACGAGGCGGGCCGCGAGGTGGCCACCGGCGTCCAGGGCGAGGTGCAGGTGCGCGGGCCGATCGTCATGCTCGGCTACTGGGGCCGCCCCGAAGAGACCGCGCTCGCGCGGCAGGACGGCTGGCACCGCACCGGCGACCTGGGCGTGCGCGACGCGGAGGGCTTCGTCACGCTGGTCGGCCGGCTGAAGGAGCTCTACATCAGCGGCGGCGAGAACGTGTACCCGGCGGAGGTCGAGCGCGTGCTCGGGCAGCATCCCGACGTGTCGGAGGTCGCGGTGGTCGGCGTTCCGGACGAACGCTGGGGCGAGGCGGGACGCGCCTACGTCGTGCCCGCGCACGAGCCGTTCGACGGCACCGCGCTCCTGCGCTGGGCGTCGGAGCGGCTGGCGCGCTACAAGCTGCCGCGCGAGGTGGTCGTCGTGGCCGAGCTGCCGCGCACCGCCTCGGGGAAGGTTCAAAAGCATGCGTTGCTCAAACCTTAGCGGGGCCCGGCCGAGCGAAGCTCGGCCGCCCGCACTTCGCTCGCCTTCGGCTCGCTGCGCGCTCCGCTTCGCTTCGCTTGCGACCTCGCTCGGGACGTTTCTCCGGTTGCTCGGAGTCGTCTTGGCGCTCGCGCTCGCGGGCTGCAGTCTGCTGAGCGTCCCGACGACGCCCACCAACCCGCCCGTCCTGGACCCCGACCTCGTCCAGCGCGGCGCGATCCTCTTCTCGGACTCGCGCCTGTCGGGCGACGGCTCGCGCGCGTGTGCGACCTGCCATCCCGGCGGCGGCCAGGACCACAAGGTGTACCGGGACGGCACGCTCGTGCCGCCCTACACCGAGGGAGGCCGCCGCACCCTGACCCTGCGCGGGATGTGGCAGACGGCGCCCTATCTGTGGGACGACTCCGCGGCGACGGTCGCCGGCGCGGTGGACCGCATGCTCGCCGTCGAGATGCTCGGCGGCAGCCTGGCCGGTCGCGACCGCGAGGCGCTCGAGGCCTACCTGCTGTCGATCAAACCCTTCGACCGCGGGCGGGTCCAGCCGGACGGCGCGGTCGTCGAGCCCGCGACGCTCGCCGCGCGGCGGGGCGCCGCCATCTTCGAGCGGGTCTGCGCCGAGTGCCACGTGCCGCCGGCGTTCATGCAGCCGCGGCGCGCGGACATGGGCACCGGCGAGTGGGCCGTGCCGACGCTGCGCGGCGTCGCGGTCTCCGGTCCGTACGGTCACGACGGCCGCTGGCCCGATCTCGAGACCGTGACCCGCTCCATGGCCGACCACCAGGAAGCGAACCTCAGCGCGGACGAGCTGGCGCAGCTCCTAGCGTACCTTCAGCTCCTCTAGCAGCCGCGCCGGTGCCCGACTAGAGTGTGCCGCCCTTTTCTCATGGCGATGTAGCTCAGTCGGTTAGAGCAGGCGGCTCATATCCGCCGTGTCGGGGGTTCGAGTCCCTCCATCGCCACAGCCGGTACGATGGCTCCGTGGGTGCAGCCGTCGGGCGTTGGCTTCTCGTGTTCGCAGCGCTCTGGCCCGCGCTCGCGTTCGCGCTCGAGCCCACAGAGGATGTCGTCTCGACGACTCCGGCGCGCGGCAGCGACGTGCCGCGCGAGCAGGTGCCGGCGAACGTGCGCGTCTTGGATCGCAAAGAGCTCGACGGCGCCGGCGCGCGGCCCCTCGACGAGACGCTGGCGCGCGAGCTGCCGAGCGCGTCGCTGTCGGACACGCAGGGGAACTCGTTGAACACGACCTTGAACCTGCGCGGGTACTCCGCGTCGCCGGTGCTGGGCAGCCCGCAGGGGATCGCCGTCTATCAGGACGGCCAGCGGATCAACGACGCGTTCGGCGACACCGTTCACTGGGCCAGCATCCCGAGCTTCGCGATCGACCGCGCCGAGGTGACCCCCGGTGCGAACGCCCCGTTCGGGCTGAACGCGCTCGGCGGCGCCGTCGCGCTGCGCATGAAGGACGGCTACAGCGCGCCGGGCGCGCGGATCACGGCGCTCGGCCAGTCGTACGGCTCGATCGGCGGCACCGCGGAGTACGGCGTCGATCTCGATCGGATCTCGTTCTACGGCGGCGTCTCGGAGCTGCACGACCACGGCTGGCGGGACGAGTCGCCCTCCGACGCGCTGCAGGTCTATCTCGACGCGAGTGCGCGCGGCGACCGCACCCGGGGCGGGTTGGCCCTGACCGTCGCCGACGCGAACTACACCGGGAACGGCGCTTCGCCGCGGCAGCTTGTCGACGACCACTACCGTTCCATCTTCACCGAGCCCGACTCCACGGACGACGTGCTGTGGAACCTGGTCGGCCGCTCCAGCTACGCGTTCTCGGCCGAGAGTGAGCTCCGCGGTAACGTCTACTGGCGGCACGACCAGATCCAGACCAAGAACGGCGACGACGCGGACTACGGGCCGTGCAGCGCCGGGGGCGCCCTGCTCTGCTCCGATCCCGGTGACGGCGAGCAGGTGGCGACGGACGCGAGCGGCTCGCCGCTCGGGTCGAGCACCGAGATCTCGGGCCTGCTCAACAAGACGTCGACCCAGAGTCAGGCGGCGGGCGGCTCGCTCGAGCTCGGCGATCGCCGCGACGTGTTGGGCCTGGCAAACCGCCTGAGCCTCGGAGCGGCGCTCGACCTCGGCTGGACCCGCTACCACACCCACAGCGAGGCCGGGCTGCTCGAGCCGTCGCGCGAGGTCGACGGTCAGGGCTTCTATCTCGGCGGGGACGAGCTCAACACCGAGCTGCGTTCGCAGAACAGCGCCGTCGGCGCCTACTTCTCCGACGTGCTCGCCCTCTCGCCCGCGCTGTCGGCGACGCTCGCGGGCCGGCTCAACTTCGCGCGGGTGGAGCTCCACGACCAGCTGGGCACCGAGCTCGACGGCAACCACGACTGGTGGCGCTTCAACCCCTCGCTCGGACTCACCTACCGCTTCTCGCCGTCGCTCGACGCGTACGCGACCTTCGGCGAGGCGAACCGCACGCCGACCGCGGCCGAGCTCGCCTGCGCGGATCCCGAGGAGCCCTGCCGCGTGCCGAACGCCTTCACGGCGGATCCGGACCTCGACCAGGTCGTGTCGCGCACGGTCGAGCTCGGCGCGCGCGGCGCGTTCGGATCGGTGCGCTGGTCCGCGTCGGGCTACGCGTCCTGGAACCGGGACGACATCCTGTTCGTCGCGTCGGGATCCGTGCTGGGCTCGGGCTACTTCGCCAACGCGGGGCAAACGCGGCGCCTCGGCATCGAGGCGGAGCTCGCGGGGGAGTGGCGCTCGCGGGCTTCGACTGGGCGCTCGCCGACGACTGGCGCATCGGAGCGGACGGCATCTGGGTCTCGAGCCGGCCGTACCGTCGTTCGACTCGTCGCCCTGGGTGGCGCCGGTTCCGGGCTACGCGGTCGCCGACGCCGAGCTGCGCTACCAGCCGCGCGAGGGCTACGCGGTGGCTCTCCGGCTGGAGAACGTCTTCGACGAGAAGTTCTACGCGTCGGGCGTGCTCGGCGACCCCGGCGACGTGTTCCCGAGCTTCGACGACAAGCGCTTCCTGGTGCCGGGCAAGCCGCGCACGCTCGCGCTGTGGGTCAGCGCGCGTTTCTGAGGCTCACTGCACCGTGCCCGTTGCCTTCAACGGCCGCGAGACGATCGCGCCGTGCATGGCCTCGTAGCGCGAGAGGTTCTCCTCGAGCGCGCGGAGCAGGTCCTTGGCGTGCTGCGGCGTCATCGCGAGGCGCGCGACGAGCTGGACTTGAACGAGCGAGCGCGGCTTGCCGCTCGAGTCGACCTGCGGGCTGAACTGCCCGAACTCGAGAAAGAACTCGTGGTTCGTGTGGCTGATCTGCGCCACGTTGCAGAACGCCGCGGGCGGCACCGCCGCCGGCGTCTCGGGTCCTTTCGGGTCGCTCATCGCATTGGCCCTCGCCTTCGCCTGCAGAATACCGCGGCCTCCGGTACCTTGGGCGGCATGAGCGATCACCGGCACTTCCCTCGGTCGAAGCGAGCGTACGTCGTCGGTTCGCGACCCGATCTGCGCGTGCCCGTCCGCGACATCGCGTTGACCGCGCGCGCGAGCGCGCCGGCCGATCCGCCCTTCCGCGTGTACGACACGAGCGGTCCGCACGGCGATCCCGAGGCGACGATCGACCTGCTCCGCGGTCTGCCGAAGCTGCGCGACGGCTGGATCCGCGAGCGCGGCGACGTCGAGGAGTACGCCGGCCGCGAGGTGCGACCCGAGGACGACGGCCGGCGCGGCGCAAAGACGCCCGAGTTCCCGGGCCGGCGCACGCGTCCGCTGCGCGCGAAGGCGGGCCGCAACGTCACCCAGCTCCACTACGCGCGGCGCGGCATCGTGACCCCCGAGATGGAGTTCGCGGCGCTGCGCGAGAACGTCGACCCCGAGCTCGTGCGCAGCGAGATCGCGCGCGGCCGCGCGATCCTGCCGAACAACGTGAACCACCCCGAGAGCGAGCCGATGCTGATCGGCCGCCCGTTCCTGGTGAAGATCAACGCGAACATCGGGAACTCGGCGGTCTCCTCGTCGGTCGACGAGGAGGTCGAGAAGCTGCTCTGGGCGATCCAGTGGGGCTCCGACACCGTGATGGATCTCTCGACGGGCGCGAACATCCACACCACCCGCGAGTGGATCCTGCGCAACTCGCCCGTGCCGATCGGCACCGTGCCGATCTACCAGGCGCTCGAGAAGGTGGGCGGCCGCGCGGAGGAGCTGACCCCGGAGCTCTACCTCGACACGCTGGTCGAGCAGGCCGAGCAGGGCGTCGACTACTTCACGATCCACGCCGGCGTGCTGCTCCGCTACGTGCCGCTCACCGCGGACCGGGTGACGGGGATCGTCTCGCGCGGCGGCTCGATCCTGGCCAAGTGGTGCCTCGCACACCACCGCGAGAACTTCCTGTACACGCACTTCGGGGAGATCTGCGAGATCATGAAGGCGTACGACATCGCCTTCTCGCTCGGCGACGGCCTGCGCCCCGGCTCGACCGCCGACGCGAACGACGCCGCGCAGTTCGCCGAGCTCGAGACCCTGGGCGAGCTGACCAAGATCGCCTGGGAGCACGACGTCCAGGTCATGATCGAGGGCCCGGGCCACGTGCCGCTGCACAAGATCCAGGAGAACATGGATCGCCAGCTCGAGGTCTGTCACGAGGCGCCCTTCTACACGCTGGGGCCGCTGGTGACCGACATCGCCCCCGGCTACGACCACATCACCTCGGGGATCGGCGCGGCGCTGATCGGCGCGGCCGGCACGGCGATGCTCTGCTACGTGACTCCGAAGGAGCACCTCGGCCTGCCCGACCGCGACGACGTGCGC
Organism: uncultured delta proteobacterium; assembly: GCA_963707945.1. Classification (GTDB taxonomy): domain Bacteria; phylum Myxococcota_A; class UBA9160; order SZUA-336; family SZUA-336; genus VGRW01. Next base: position 170,092 of record CAVPRM010000002.1, on the reverse strand, counting down.
ACTGGAGTCATCACGTACAAGATCGCCGCGCACGCGGCCGACCTCGCCAAGGGCCACCCGGGCGCGAGCCTGCGCGACGACGCGCTCTCGAAGGCGCGCTTCGAGTTCCGCTGGGAGGATCAGTTCGACCTGTCGCTCGACCCGGAGACCGCGCGCAAGTTCCACGACGCGACCCTGCCCGCCGAGGGCGCGAAGGTGGCGCACTTCTGCTCCATGTGCGGGCCGAAGTTCTGCAGCATGGAGATCACCCAACAGCTCCGCGAGTACGCCCGCGCGCAACGGGTCGACGCCGAGGTTGCGCGCAAGGAAGGCCTGGACGAGAAGTCGCGCGAGTTCCGCACGGGCGGCAGCGAGATCTACCGCTAGAGGCGCTCTCAGTCGGCCAGCGGAGTTGCGAAACGCCTGCGATAGATGCGCGGCGGGAAGAACGCGAGCCACTCCGTGAGCGCGGTGATCAGCACCAGCGACGACACCACCCCGAGGAGCGAGGGCGGCAGCTCGTAGTGTCCGAACAGCTGCGCGGCCAGATGCAGCGCGGCCACCCCCGCGATGGCACCCGTGCCTACGCCCCAGAGCAGCATCCGGTTCGCGATCCGCGCATCGCCCAGGCCATGTCGTTCGCGTCGGCGCATCAGCGCCGCGTAGCGAGACGGCTCGACGCTCGACCAGGCGTACGCGAGCAGCATCCCGAGGTTCGGCGCTCAGTGTCCCAGCCAGACCCCGATGCCCGCGGTCTCGCCGCGAACGTGGAGCGGCCAGGAGCCGGCGACACCCAGCACCAACCAGACCGCGATCGCGACGACGGCCGCGCGTGAGGCTCGGCTCTTGGGTCGGAAGACGCGCTGCGAGAAGAGCGCGATCGTGAACGCGCCGATCGAGATCGCCGTGACGCCCGCGAACGAGCCGAGCCCGGCGTAGGGCCCGAGCACGCGCAGCGACTCGGCGGCGATCAGCAGCGAATAGCCGATCGCGCCCGCCGAGAGGAAGTTCACACCGATCGCGAACTCCGGAAGTCGACGCGTGCGCGACGCGAGTGCGAGCAGACGGATGCCGAGAAACAGACTCACCGCAACGAAGAGCGGGAACGCCACGGTTCCGAGCAGCTCACCCACCTGACCCCTCCGTCGACGTGAATCGGCGCCGAGACGAATGGGCTTGACGAGCGACCGTTCGGTCAGCGCAGGATCTCGGGGATCTCCTCGCGCGCACGGGCAGCGGCCTGCTGCAGCTCGCCGAAGGCGCTGCGGCTCGTCTGGATTCCGCGCAGTGCGTCGAGCGGATCGCGCAGGTCGTCGACGTAGCCGAGCGCGTACGCGCCGCGCTGGTAGCCGATCATGCGAAGGATGTCGTCGGGAAGCTCGCGGGCGATCTCGTGCGGCACCGACAGGTACTGGTTCTCCTCCTGGCGCAGCCAGGAGCGCGCGTAGGTCAGGTTGATCCCCACCCGTGTCGCCTCGGAGCGGTTGCCGCCGCCGCCGTGGTAGAGCGCGCCCGTGTAGAACACGACCGAGCCCTGCTCCATCTCGGCCGGCTCGGTGTCGGACTCCTTGTACTCGAGCCGGTCGGCGTGCCTGTGGCTGCCCGGGATCACCCGTGTCGCGCCGTTCTCCTCGGTGAAGTCGGTCATGGCCCAGATCGTGTTGCACTGCACCTCGTAGCCCTGCGGGAACGGGAAGAAGTCGAACGCCCACTGGTCGCGGTGCACGGCCTGCGCGGGCTCGCCGGGGCCGATCGCGATGACCTGCGACAGGTGCAGGTGGAACGTCGTCGAGTCGGCGAGCACGGCCTTCACGGCACCCGAGACGAGCGGGTTCATCACCAGCTCCCGGCAGGCCGGGGAGCGCGCGACCAGCCCGCCGGTGCGCTTGGTACGCCGCCCGGAGAAGCCGTCGGTGCCGAACGGCGTGCGCTCGAGCCACGGGGCGAGCTCTTCCCGCGCGCGCGCCATGAACTCGCGCGGTACCAGGTTGTCGACCACCGCCACCGCGTCGCGGCCGAGCACGGCGGCGACGTCTTCCGGTGTCGCGGTGGGTGGCAGGTGCTGGACCGTCATGGCTTCTCCTTGGCTCTGGGGTTGGGCCGGCGCAGCACGAGCTCGACCACGGGGCCGAGCCGGCGGCGGAGGTCTTCTGGGTCCGCGTCGGGGCGGGTCAGGCCGTCCATCTCGAAACCGCGCACCAGCGCAATCAGGGTGCGCGCGGAGTCGAACGGCTGCGGGGCGCCGAGCGTCTCCAGCACCTCGGCCAGACCCGAGGCGAGGGCGCGCTCGTAGCCGTGGTAGTCGGCGACCAGCTCGGGGTCGCGCGCCGCGCGCAGCACGAGCTCGTACTCGACGATGACCGTCCAGCGCAAGCCGCCGCTCACCTCGCGCCGAGCGATCTCGACCAGGAGCTCCACGAGACCCGCCGCGTCGCGCGGCCGCTGCTCGCGCGACATCTCGCCGAGCAGGTCGAGCACCCGCACCACGTAGCGGCGGAACGCCTCGCGCACGAGCTCGTCGCGCGACGCGAAGTAGTAGGTGGTGGAGCCGAGCGGCACGCCGGCCTCCTGGGCGACGCTGCGGTGCGTGAGCTGCTCGGTCCCGCGCTCGGCGATCAGTGCCAGCGCTGCGTCCAGGATCGCCTCACGCCGCGGCAGCGGCGCAGGCTTGTGGGCGCGCCGGCGGAGCGCGGCGGAGCGAACGGCGGGGGCTCGCTTGGGCATCGTGTACGTTTGTACACGATTCGGTGGTCATCCGTCCAGTGACGTTCGCGACCAGACCCGCCTAAAGGGGATCCGTCACAGCGCCGATCGGCCCGGCCTGGCTCGACGCCAGCGGAGGGAACCCTTGAAGCGCTCGATCCAGCTCGCGGCGATCTGCACCACCGCGACCGCACTGTTCCTGGCCTCGCTCGCCCACGCCGACCCCACCTCGGTGGACTACGTGGTGGCGAAGAAGGACCTGAAGAAGCGGATGCGGACGAACACGGAGCTCACCTTCGAGCTGTTCAGCGACGACGCCTGCACCAACCTGCTCGCGACCGAGATGCTCGACGCCGACGATCCGCTGATCCACTTCGAGCAGGTCGCCGTTCAGAAGATCAAGGGTCAGATCAAGCCGGTGAAGGCCGTTCGCATCCACGCGGTGCTCGACGCGGACCCGATCGACGGCGCGCCGTACCTGCGGATCACGGGCACCGGTGTCACGCCGGTCGGCGGAGGCTGTCAGCTGCAGGCGTCGAGCAACGTGGTCGTGCCCGGCTCCGATGGCCCCCCCGGCCCGACGGGCCCCCAGGGTCTGCAAGGCGACCCGGGCCCGCAGGGCGCGACCGGCGCAACGGGCGCTACTGGCGCCACCGGCCCGGCGGGTGCGCAGGGTGATCCGGGGCCGACGGGTCCGCAGGGTCCCCAGGGCGACGTCGGTCCGCAGGGTCCGATCGGCGCAACCGGAGCAGCCGGCGCGACGGGCGCCACGGGTGCGCAGGGCCCGCAAGGCGATGTCGGTCCGCAGGGTCCGATCGGCGCTACTGGCGCAACCGGCGCGACCGGAGCCACCGGTGCACAGGGCCCGCAGGGCGACGTCGGGCCGCAGGGTCCGATCGGCGCAACCGGAGCAGCCGGCGCGACGGGCGCCACCGGTGCACAGGGCCCGCAGGGCGACGTCGGGCCGCAGGGTCCGATCGGCGCAACCGGAGCAGCCGGCGCGACGGGCGCCACCGGTGCACAGGGCCCGCAAGGCGATGTCGGGCCGCAGGGTCCGATCGGCGCAACCGGTGCAGCCGGCGCGACGGGCGCCACAGGTCCCGCGGGTGCACAGGGTGCTCAGGGCGATCCCGGTCCGCAGGGCGTCGCCGGAGCAACTGGCGCCACGGGTCCGCAGGGCGACCCGGGCCCAACGGGGCCGCAGGGTGCACAGGGTCCCCAGGGTGCTCAAGGTCCGCAAGGCGATCCGGGTCCGCAGGGTGTCGCCGGCGCCACGGGCGCGACGGGCCCGCAGGGCGATCCCGGTCCCGCGGGTGCACAGGGTGCACAGGGTCCCCAGGGTGTTCAGGGCGATCCCGGCCCGCAGGGTATCCAGGGCGATCCAGGCCTTGCCGGAGGGCCCGGCCCGCAGGGTATTCCGGGCGCGCAAGGCATTCAGGGTGTGCAGGGAGACCCCGGTCCGCAGGGCGATCCCGGCCCGCAGGGCGACCCCGGCGCACAGGGCCCACAGGGCGTGCCGGGCGTGACCCCGACGATCACCGTCGAGGCCGAGATCAGCGCCGCCTCGCCGAACATCGCGACGCCGGTCACCTCGGTGCTCGGCGGGGGCAGCACCTCCGCGCAGCGCGTCTGCTTCGTCACGCGCTTCGGGCCGTCGGCCAGCAACGGGCGCGGCAGCTGCACGGTGGCGTTCAGCGGGGTGACCGGTTGGAGCGTGCGCGCCAACAACGGCGTGAACAGCTCCACCTATACCTGCGCCGCGCGCTGCATCAGCTGGTGACGCGCGGACTCTAGACGCTCTTCGCGTCCGCTCCCCACACGTACTTGTGTAGCTGCAGGTTGAGGCGGACGCGCAGTCCGTCGTCGAGCAGCCACTGCACGAGGTCGCGCGGGTCGAGCCCCGGGTGCACCGGCGAGAAGTGCACGGGCACCCGCGCCTCGAGCCCGTGCTCGCGCAGGACCTTCACCGCGAACTCGTAGTCGGCGCGGTCGCACAGCACGAACTTCACCTCGTCGCCCGGCCGCAGGCGGTCGAGGTTGGCGAGATCGTTGTGCGCCATCATCTGGCTGCCCGGAGTCTTCACGTCGACGATCGCGTGTGCGCGCGGGTCGAGCACCGAGATGTCGTGATGACCGCCCGTCTCGATCAGAACCTCGTAGCCCGCGTCGCAGAGCCGGCGCACCAGCTCGGGAGTGCCCTTCTGGGCGAGCGGCTCGCCGCCGGTCACTTCGACCAGCCGCACGCCGAGCGCGGCCACCCGCGCGAGGATCTCGTCGATCGTCACGCGCTCGCCGCCCGTGAAGGCGTGGGCCTCGTCGCAGTAGACGCAGCGGATGTCGCAGCCCGCGGTGCGCACGAACACGCACGGCCACCCGGCGAAGGTCGACTCGCCCTGGATCGAGCGATACAGCTCCTTGAGACGGAGCTCAGCCATACAGGATCGAGCGGTGGCGCACGATCCCGCCGATCACGTCCTCGATCCGCTCGGGCCGCTCGGCCAGGCCGTCGACACGGGCGCGGCCGACGCGGTCGCCGCCGGTCTTCGGGTGCACCGTCGCGACGTCGTTGCCGACAGCGTCGAGCAGGCTCATGACGTTCAGCGGTCGCTTCTCGTCGTTGCACGAGAGCATCACCAGGTCGTCGCCCGCGCGCGAGGCGAGCGAGAGGCGCGCGCCGGTGCGCTGCCGCACGCGCCGCCCGACCTCGCCCGGGTCGAGATTCTCGGGCACCTGACAGACCGCGAGCTGGTACTCGCCGAAGTGCACGATGCGCGGGTCGTTCTCCTCGACCCAGCGCGTCTCGCCGCCGTAGACGTCGGTCGCCGAAGGCAGGTCGGTCGGCTTGCCGGCCAGGATCGAGATGATCTCCGCACGGTGCTCGCCCGGCGTCGCGGCAATCCGGGTAATCAGGGACATCACCCGGTAGCCCCACTTCTGCATGTCGACCTCGGACAGGCGCCGCGCCGACAGGTCGACCAGCTTGTCGGTGAAGCGGCTGCGCCGCTCCGTCACCTGGGTAACGGCGGCGAGCGGGCTGGCGGCGTTCTCGGCGATCAGGATCGAGTCGCGGCCGAGCGCCGCGCGCAGGCGCTCGACGTCCTCGATCGCCCAGTCGTGATGATCGAACCACTGCAGCCGGCCCCGGAAGAGCTCGGCGGTGTGCGAGCACCTCGTTCGGGCGCGGCTGAGCCGTGAAGCCGACGACCAGCACGTCGACGTTGTCGGCGATGTCGGTCGCGGGGCCCTTGAAGAAGTCCATCAGGGCCTCCTGGGGCGCGACCCGGAACGACACGATCGTCCGGCGGTCGCGCGCGAGGACGAGCGCCGCGAGGATCGACTCGGGCTCGTTGCGCACCAGGATCGCAGCGCGCTGGCGGCGCGCGCGCGGCGGCGGCTCGACCGGCTCGGCGGCGGGGCTGCGCTCGCGCTCCTCCTCGCCCTCGACCAGGGTCGCCTCGATCTCGCGCGTGACCAGGTCTTCCTCGGCCGGCTCGGGCGCCAACTCCGATCCATCGTGTGCCTCGGCCCGAGGGCCCGCCTCGAAGCCGGGCTCGTCCACGGTCTCGATGGCGCCCTCTCCGTTCGAGTCGCTCGCGGGCTCGGCCGAGGCGAGCTGCGGGCGATCGCGATCGCGCTCGGAGCCCCGGCGACCGCGCCGGCGGCGGCCGCGGCGCCCGCGGCGCCGGCCATTCGGCCCCTCTTGATTGGTGTCGTCGCCGCGCTCCTCGCTCGGCTCGCCGCCGGGCTCGTCGCCCGACTCGTCGCCCGACTCGTCGGCCGACTCGTCGGCCGGCTCGCTCTCGAACGCGGGCTCGCGGTCGCCCGGATCCGCGTCGGCGAACGCTTCGTCGCGGGCGAACTCCGGCTCGGCGCTTCGCTCCTCGGCAACGAGGTCGCCCGACTCGTCGCGCGGACCGGCGTAGCCGCGCTCCGCGAACTCGCGCGGCTCGCCCTCATCGCCTTCCGCCGTCCGGCTCGAGCCCTCGAAGTCGCGGCTTCCGCCGCGACCGCGGCGCCGCCGCCGGCGCCGCCGTCCGCTTCGCTCCCCGCCCTCGCCGCCCTCGACCGCGTCGGCGCGCGCGGGCTCGCGGTCGCGGTCGTCGTCGCGCCGCCACTCCGAGCGCTCGCCGTCGGAGTCGCCGTCCGCGCTCTCGCGCGGCTCGCCCGAGCTCGCGCCGATGGGACCGGCGAGCTCCTCGAGGATGTCGCGCGCCAGCGGATCGATCCGCGGCGCGGTGATGAACAGGCGCGGTGCGCCCGTCGCGCCGGGGGTCCAGGTGACCCGCTCGAGGTCCAGGAGGTGCCAGCTCGCGACCAGCCCCGGGACGTCGGCGAGGTCGAGTGATTCGCGAATCACGCCGAGCACGGGTCGGCCGTCGATGTCGACGCCCACCCAGTCGAGCGTCTCGTCGGCCTCGCGACTCCACGGCAGCCAGCGCGCGGTCACGCCCGCGTGCGCGTCTTCCGCGGCTCGCTCGATCTCGATCTCGCCTCGCGCCGCCTCGCCCTCGAGCAAGCGCGGATCCTGCGCCAGGCCGACGATCCACTCGTACAGCTCGACGCCCCAGCGCGGGAAGTTCCCCTCCGTCACATGGACCTTGCGGTGGTCGGGCGACGACATTGCGACGACGATGCCGTCGCCTTCGCTGAACACGCGCGCGACCCGCTCGCCGCGCACGAACACCTGATGCTCGGAGCCGGCCGGGTGAACGGCGCCGGCCGACGTGACGGCCGCCCCGCCTTGAATCACGCGCAGCACTCGCGCCAGCAGCGAGGCGCTGCCGCCGAGCAGCGACGGCGCCGGCCGCGGCGGGAAGCTCTCGATCGCGAAAGTCTCCGACTCGGCCAGGCTCGGCAGAGTCAGCAGATGCAGGATGGGACCGCGCTCTGCCGCGCGCTCGGCGGCTGCGCGCGTGCGCGTGGAGAAGAAGGGAGCGGCGACGTAGACCTCGTGAAGCGGGCGGTCGCCCGCACGCCGCGCGGCGATGCGCGCCCAGCCGAGCAGGTCGAGCCCCTCGCGCCGACTCGCGACGATCGCGACCGGCCGATTGCCCTCGCCGCGCGCGGCGCCGAGCGCGACGCCGTCGGGGACGTGGCCGACCGACTCGATCGCGCGGACCTCGTGCAGCGTTCCGCCGCGCAGGTCGCGCAAGCGCTCGAGCAGGCGCGCGCTGCCGCCCCCTTCACTGCGGCCGCCTTCGCCACGACCACCGCCGTCACCGTGGCCGCCCCCGTTGCCTCGCCCGCCGCCATTGCGGCCGCCGCGCCTGCCTCCCCAGCCTCGTCGTCTCAAGCTTTCGACCCCTCGGATTGAACCGCCGGGACGATAGCTCGTCCAACGGCCTGCGCTCGCCTTCCCCTACACGTGAGTGTGGGGGTCGAACAGCCGGTCGTGCTCGTCCATTGCGAAGCGGTCGGTCATGCCGGCGATGTAGTCGGCGATCGCGCGCTCCTCCGGCTCGCCGCGCGCTCGCTCCAGGATGTGCGGGGGAAGCTGGCGCGGGTCGGCCGCGTAGGCGCGCCACAGGTCGGTGAGGATCCGCTCGGCTTTCGCGGCCATCCGCAACACCCGGTAGTGGCGGTAGAAGCGCTCGAGCAGGAAGCGGGCGAGCTGGCGCTGCTCGACCGCGATCTCGGCGCGAGAACCCGATCAAGCGTTCGGGGGCGGCCGCCGCCGCGGCCGGCGACATCGGCCGGTGTTGGTCCAGGCGCTGCGCGCTCGCCTCGATCAGGTCGGTCGCCAGGAGGTCGATCAGCGCCACCGCTAGCCGCGGCCGGGCGCTCCGCGCCTCGGCGTCGCCGTGCGCGCGCACCGCCTCGCGCGCGCGCCGGTACAGCGAGAGCTCCTCGAGCTCGGCGAGGTCCAGGATCTCGGAGCGCAGGCCGTCGTCGAGATCGTGCGTGTGATACGCGATCTCGTCGCAGACGTTGGCGAGCTGCCCCTCGAGGCTCGGTCCCGGCTCGAGGTCGGGCAGTGGCACCGGATGCGGGTAGCGCGGGAAGTCGGAGCCGTGCTTCAGGATCCCCGCCCGCGTCTCGTGGCTGAGGTTCAGCCCGGGGTACTGCTCGGAGCGGTCTTCGAGCCAGTCCACGATGCGCAGGCTCTGGCGGTTGTGCTCGAAGCCCCCGTGCGGCTTCAAGAGCTGGTTCAGCACGTGCTCGCCCGCGTGGCCGAACGGTGGATGGCCGAGGTCGTGGGACAGGACGATCGCCTCGACCAGGTCCTCGTTCGCGCCCAGGGCGCGCGCGGCGGTTCGCGCGATCTGTCCGACCTCGAGCGTGTGGGTCAGCCGGTTCCGGAAGTGATCCCCTTCCGAGTAGGGGAAGACCTGGGTCTTGTACTGCAGGCGCCGGAACGCGCGCGCGTGCAGGACGCGGTCGCGGTCGCGCTGGAAGGCGGTGCGATAGGCGTGCGCGGGCTCGGGCTCGATGCGGCCACGCGAGTCGCGCGCGAGCAGGGCGTAGGGGGCGAGTGATTCGGCCTCGCGCTTCTCGAGCTCCTCGCGGGTCCGCACTGACCTACTGCTCCCGGGTCTTCTCCTGGACCAGGCGGTCGAGGCGTTCCCGGTCGGACGGCGCGAGCCGCTCGGGAGCCGCTTCGGGCTCGCCGCCTCGCGCGGGTGGAGGCGCAGCCACGGCGGGCGTGTTCTCGCGCACGATCCGCTCGACCGCGGCATCGCCGAGCTCGCGCGCGGTCCCCTGAGCGACGCCCATCAGCTCCCTGGCGGTGCGTACGCGCAGGGTCAGCGTGCGCGAGTCCGGAGCCCAGCGCGCGTCGACCATCACGAAGGCTGCCGCGGCGAGCACGATCAGAAAGAGCAGACGAAACACGTGCGACCTCGACTGGCGCGCAGTCTAGGTCACCCCTATCCGGGCGGCCAGCGGAACGTTCGCCCGCCCAACAGGTGGAGGTGCAGGTGGAACACGGTCTGACCCGCGGCCGCGTTGGTGTTGAAGACCAGCCGGTAGCCCTGTTCGGCGAAGCCGCGCTCGCGCGCGAGCTGGGCAGCGACCTGGACGAGCTCCCCCACGACCGCATGGCGGCTCGGATCGACCTCGAGCGAGGACGCGAAGTGCTCGCGCGGGATCAGCACCAGGTGCGTGGGCGCCGCCGGCGCGATGTCCTCGAACGCGAGCAGGCGCTCGTTCTCGAACACGATCGTGCCGGGGATCTTCCGCGCGGCGATCTTGCAGAAGAGGCAGTTGGGGTCCATCGGTCCTCGGCTGGCGGCGCGCCAGTATACTTCGCGCCATGAGCGCGGCCTCGCTTCCCGAGCGGCTTCTTCTGGGTCCCGGTCCGAGCAACGTCTCGGCAGAAGTGCGGGACGCCCTCGCCCGCCCGCTCGTCGGCCACCTGGACCCGGCCTTCCTGGCTCTGCTCGACGAGCTGCAGCTCCGCCTCCGCCAGCTCTGGAAGAGCCAGTCGGCCTTCGCGTTTCCGCTCTCGGGCACGGGCAGCGCCGGGATGGAGGCGTGCCTGGTGAACCTGCTGGAGCCGGGCGAGACCGTGCTCGTGGCGGTGAACGGCGTATTCGGCGAGCGGATCTCGGCGATCGCCGAGCGCGCGGGCGCGCGCGTCCTGCGGGTCGAGGCGGAGATGGGCGAGATCGTTCCGCCCGAGCGCTTCATCGCCGAGATCGAAGCGCGCCGGCCCGCACTGGTGGCGCTGGTGCACGCGGAGACCTCGACCGGCGTGGAGCAGCCGATCGCCGAGATCGCGCGGGCGGCGCGGCGCGCGGGTGCGCTCGTGCTGGCCGACTGCGTGACCTCGCTCGCGGGCATCGACGTGCGCTTCGACGAGTGGCAGCTCGACGCCGCCTACTCGGGTACACAGAAATGTCTCGGCTGCCCGCCCGGGCTCTCGCCGGTGGCGCTCGGCGAGCGCGCGCTCGCTCGGCTCGACCGGCGCGCGCGGCCCGTGCAGAGCTGGTACCTCGACTTCTCACTGATCGGCCGGTACCTGGGCGCGAGCCGCGTCTACCACCACACCGCGCCGATCTCGATGATCTACGCGCTGCACGCGGCGGTCGAGCGCGTGCTCGACGAAGGCCTCGAGCCCCGCTTCGCCCGCCACCGCGACGCCTCGGCGCGGCTGGTCGCGGGGCTCGAGTCGCTCGGCTTCCGCATGCTCGTCGAGCCGGCGCACCGGCTGCCGATGCTGAACTCGGTGATCCCGCCCGTGGACGAAGCGCCGCTGCGCGCGCGGCTCCTGGCGGAGCACGGGATCGAGGTGGGCGGCGGCCTCGGCAAGCTGGCGGGGCGCATCTGGCGGATCGGGCTGATGGGCGAGAACGCGCGGCCGGAGGTCGTCGACCGGCTGCTCGCCGCGCTGCGCGCGCTGCTCTAGCTAGAGGCTCTGCGCCTCTTCATCGGGCAGGTCGTCGATCCGCGGACCCGCGGAGATGCCGTCGAGTCCGACCTCGACATGCGCCTCGACGGGAAGCAGGTGCGCGAAGCCGAGCCAGCGAGCCAGCGGCAGCATCAGGTGCGCATGCGGGCCGCTGATGCCCATCTCGACGGAGAGGTGCGCCTCGCGGTAGTCCGCGCTCGCGCCCACGCCGACCGAGCCGCCCGCGTTGCTGCGCGCGTACAGCTCGCCCGTCACCGCGAGCTTGCGGTCGATGCACGGCGTCTCGGCCAGACAGAAGGAGTCGCCGCCGCCGAGCTCGCGGCCCAACCGGACGTTCTCGCCGTCGCGCTTGAGCTCGACGTCGCCGTAGGTGTGGACGCTCTTGCTGTCGACCAGCGCGAGGCCCATGTCACCGAATCCCGCGGCCACGTCGGGCAGCCGGGGCGCATTGTACAAAGTGGTACCGGCGCGGACCTGTCCGTCGAGCCGGCGCACCGCTTCGAGCGCCTCGCAGTCCGGCTGACCGCGTGCGCGGAGCGCGTTCGCTTCGAGGCCGTCGGCGATGCGTCCCAAGAGCTCGAGCGCGGCGCCGGGTTCGAGCGCGACCGCGCCCTCGCCCACTCCCTGCGAGCCGATCGTGTAAGCGGGGGCGGCGTCGAGGTGGAGCGACTGGGCGAGCTCCGGCGCGTTCTTCTCGAGCGCGTCGAGCGAGACGACGATCCGACCCGCCGTCACGCGCGCGTAGCGCGTGCGCGCGTGCGGGAGCACGAAGTAGCCGTCCTGGAACGGAGAGGTCTTCACGCTCGCGCGCTCGTCCGGCGCGAGCTGGGCGAGCCACTCGCGCGCGTCGTCCGCGCGCGCGCCGTTCGGCTCGAGCTCCAGGTACCTTTGTGCGGCTTCGCGGAGCGCCTCGCCGTTCGGACGCCAGTCGCGGAAGAGCCGCGCGGGCGCGTCGACGACCAGGTTCACCGGGTTCACCGTGCGACGCCAGAGCTTGTACGAGCCCTTCCAGGCCTTGTAGCCCGCGGGGGAGAACTCGAAGTTCTCGGGGTCCAGGGCCAGGCCGTGGTCGGCGAGCTCGCCGCCGCCCAGGTAGCCCAAGCCCTGGCGCTTGCGGTAGCTCGTGATCTCTTCCTCGAGCGCGCGCTCGGGGTTCACGCTGCGATCCGCGAGGATCCGGCGCGCTCCCGCCGCGGCGGCGTCGTCGCCGTCGGCGATCTCGCGCAGGTCGGCGAGCGCTGCGGCGCGTTCGCCCAGATCGTAGCGGGCAGCCGCGCGCGCCAGCGCGGCGTCGCGGTCGTCGGAGGGCCCGAGGTTTTGGGCGCGTGCGTCGGCGTCGGTGAGGAGCGCGGTCGCAATGCCGACCTCCCAGGACGCGACGGTGGGCGCTTCGGCGGTAGCTTCCGTCGCAGCGGCGCTGTCGCGCGAGCTCGCCGCGATCGCATCGAGCAGGGCATCGGCGCGCTCCGAGCCCGGCGCGAGCTCGAGCGCGCGCGAGACGGCGAAGCGGGCGCGGGAGACCTGACCCTTCGCGAGCGAGTGCTGGGCGTCGTCGAGCAGGCGCTCGACCAGAGCCTTGCGCTCGCGCCGCTCGAGGCGGTCGAACAGCGCTTGCCCGTCGGCGTCGAGAACTCCGTCGCGCGCGGCGGGCGCGAGCAGCAGCAGCGCCTTCTCCTCCGCCGGGGTGCGCTTGCCGAAGTCGCGAATGCCCGCGCCGAGGTCGCCTGCGCTGTGCAGCAGCTTCAGAGGGGCGACGCCGATCGCGGCGTGGATGCCCAGATCGACGAGCGCCGAGGAGATCACCGCGAGCTTGCGGTTGCGATCCTCGACCATGACCTCACTCGCCTCGCTCGCGCGGTCCGCGTCCGTGGCGAGCTCGGGCTCGAGCAGGAGACGCGTCGCCGTGTCGGCGGGCTCGGCGTCGCCGGCGCGGGCGCGGCCGCCCAGCGCGAGAAAGATCAGCGCCGCGGCGAGCGCCGCCCGCAGGAGCCACAGCCCCACCTGCACCCCGTCGTCCTTGGCGTCAGGGAACACGCGCGGTCGCTCCCTCGTGATAGGCCAGGAGCGCCTCGATCCGGTTGCGCGCCTCTTTGCGGAGCGCCGGTCGGCGATCCTCGGCCGCGAGCTCGTACGCCGAGAAGGCCTGGTCGAGGAGCGTCTCGTACTTTGCCGGGTCGAGGCTCGCGATGTTCGCGCGCGCCTGCAGCGAGGCGCGGCGCGCGCTGGCCGCGTACAGGTCGCCGAGGCGCAGCAGGTGCTTTCCGTAGAGCTTCGAGTCGCGGTTGGTCTCGATCAGCTTCTCACAGGAGAAGATCGCGTCCGCCAGCCGGTCGGCGCGGGTGAGCCAGTCGACCCGCATGATCTGCCACGACTCGATCTCTTCGAGCGCGAGCGGCTCGTGCGGGGTGCCCTGTACCTCCTCGGCGAGCCGGCGCCACAGGCCGATCTTGCCGTCGATGAAGGTTCGCTCCTCGTCGGGGTTGGCGAAGGGCTCGTCGGGCGGCGCGGCCGCGAGCGCGAAGCTCTCCATGACCCGCGCGCGCTCGGCCGCGGAGTCGCCGAGCAGCGACCCGGACGCGGCGACGCGCTGGAACGCGGCGAGGGCCTCGCCGTAGCGGCGCAGCCGCTCGAGCGCCTTGCCGCGCGCGAACTCGACCACGTAGTCGGCGTTCTCCCACTCGGCCTCGGGCTTGGCGCGCAGGCCCGCCAGCCGGTCGAGCTTCCAGAGCGCGACCGCGTACACGTTGCGGCCGTCCGACGCGACGGCGCGGTCGTAGCGGTAGGTGTCGTCGCGCAGGTGGAGCTTCAGCTCCGAGACCACGCGGGTGAGCGAGTCGTCGGCGACCGGGTCGAGCGCGGCGCCGGTCAGCTGCGAGACGGTGGCGCAGCCGCCCGCGAAGACCAGCATGGGCGCCAGCAGGGCCATGTGTCGCACGCTTCGCACGTGGCGGAGGAATGCATCCGCCGTGCCGCGGTTCACGCGCCGGCAAGTCGTCGCGGAACTCCCGGCGCTTTCGACGCTCGGTGAGCGCCGTCACTCGGTGCACTGCGCAGCCGGGTTCGCGCGGCGAACCGGCGCGCACGCCGAATTTGCGCGCGAGCTGCCGGAGCGGTGACTCAGCTCACTCAGCTCAGGGCGGCTTGCGCCAGTCCTCGGGCACTCCCGCGAGCGACGCCTCGACGTCGAGGTCGCGCAGCCGCTGCCGCGAAGCCTCGAGCGACTGCCGGTCCCGGCGCAGCTGTGCGCGCAGTTTGAGCACTTCGGGGTCGGTTGCTTCCCCTCCCGCGGGCGAGTAGTTCCACTCGCCGGCCGCGGCGCTGCGCAGGTGCTGCTGGCCGGCCTCGACCTTGCCCTCGAGGTCCGACACCTCCTCGCGCGCGCGCCGGAACTCATCCTGCCAGCCCTTCTGGTCGCGGCCGCCGTAGTACTTGCCGGTCGGCTGCGCGCGAACCACACCCGGATTCAACAGGCGGTCGAGGCCGAGGGGCTTCTTCGGCGCAGTGTCGGGAGCCGCCGCGGGTGCCGGCGCGGGCTCGCTCGGAGCAGCCGACTTGGCCTCGGGGTCGGTCGGGTCCGCGAACGCGCTGGCGCTGACGGCGAAGCTGGCGAGGGACCAGAGGAGGGTTTTGCCGATCCCGATGCGAAGGCGAGCCCACATCCGGAGCGGAGTATAGGACAGGCGGTGGAGGGGTCCCATCAAGAGCGGCCCGCGCGCCGCCGAAGGAACAGAAGGCTCGCAGCTCCTCTGCGGGCGTGCGCACGGGACTCACCATGGATCAAGAGCGACTTCACCGGCTGCTTCGGCTCGGGTTCGAGAAGGGCGCATCGGACATCCACTTCCAAGTGGGGTACCTGCCGCTCTATCGCTTCAACGGCGAGCTCGTCGAGCTGAAGTACAAGGTCCTCTCGATGGAGGACACCGAAGCCATCGCGCGACTCCTCATGGAGAACGAAAAGGAGAAGTCGCTCGAGAACGCGGCCGAGATCGACCTGGCCTACGAGATCCCGGGCGAGGGCCGCTTCCGCGTGAACATCTCCCGGGAGCGCCGCGCGTACAACATCGTGCTGCGCGTGATCCCGCTGTCGATCAAGAACTTCGAGGAGCTGAACCTGCCCTCGGTGCTGCGCACGATCGCCTCGGTGCAGCGGGGCTTGGTGCTCGTGACCGGCGCGACCGGCATGGGCAAGTCGACGACGCTCGCGACGATGCTCCAGGAGATCAACCGGGCGCACAAGTGCAAGATCGTCACGATCGAGGACCCGGTCGAGTTCATCTTCACCCACGAGCGCTCGATCATCACGCAGCGCGAGATCTCGACCGACACCCCGAGCTTCCCCGCGGCGCTGCGCGCGGCCCTGCGCCAGGACCCCGACGTGATCATGGTCGGCGAGATCCGCGACGCCGAGACCGTCGACACCGCGCTCAAGGCCGCCGAGACGGGCCACGCGGTGTTCTCGTCGATCCACACCAACGACGTCGTCACCACGCTGCGCCGGGTCGTCTCGTTCTTCCCGGTCGAGGAACACCAGCAGGTGCGCGAGCGGCTGGCCGAGAACCTGCAGGCGATCGTCTCGCTGCGCCTCCTTCCCAACAAGAAGGGCACCGGGCGCGTGCCGGCCGTCGAGGTACTGCGCACCACCCGCTCGATCCGCGAGGCGATCCGCGATCCCAATCGCGCGGTCGAGATCCGCGATCACGTCGAGAAGGGCCACTCCGACATGCAGATGCAGACCTTCGATCAGCATCTGCTCGAGCTGTACCAGGCCAACAAGATCAAGCTCGAGACCGCGCGCGACGCGGCCACGAACCCGCGCGACTTCGCGACCAAGCTGGCGCTCGAGGGCGACAGCTCGTACACGAACGACGGCGGGTCGACGTCGAGCTCGTCCGACGAGAGCCGGTTCTAGCGCCGATGGAGATCCTGGCTCTCTACACCTCGCCCGAAACCCTCGGCTCCGCGCTAGCGGCGGGCGCGCGCCACCTGGCCGCCGCGCTGCAAGGCTTCGCGCTCGTCTACCAGGCCGGCCGCGCCTCGGCCGAGCCGGACGGCTGGGCCGGCTTCACCTGCGCCAAGGACGCGCAGATCGCGGGCTCCGAGCTCGACGACTTCGTGCGCGAGGCCGAGGGCTCGGAGCGCCCGATCCGGGTCGACGCGCCCGAAGGTGCCCCGCGCATCTGGTCGCGCGGCGCCGGCGGCGTGTACGGCTTCCCGATCCGCCAGAACGGCCAGGTGCGCGGCGTCGCGCTGCTCGGCTGTCCCGGGCCCTGGCCGCGCGTGCAGAACGCGGGGGTCGAGTCGATCCTGCGCCAGATCGCGCTGGTGCTCGACCACCACGCGGTGTCCTCGGCTGCGCCGGCGCCGGGCGTCCCGGCGAAGGCCAGCACCGAGCCGTCCGACGAGGTCCTGCGCCTGTCCGAGCAGCTGCTCGCGCAGGACATCGAGCTGATCAAGCGCGAAGAGCGGCTGGTCGTCGTGGAGCGGCTCAAGGCGGACCTGATCGAGACCATGTCCTACGAGCTGCGCGCGCCGCTCAACAGCATCATCGAGCGCGTCATCTCGGTGCTGGCCAACGAGCACGAGAACATGTCGTCGACGGGCCGCGACTCGCTGCGCGGCGTGCTCGACGACGGCAACGCGCTGATGCGCATGCTGCAGAACATCCTCGACCTCTGGCGCGTGAAGCAGGGGGAGGTCTCGGTCGAGGTCCAGGACGTGAACCTCGCCGAGGTGGTCGAGGAAGCCATCTTCAACGTGCGCGACACGCTGCAGCCCGACGTCATGCTCGAGAAGCGCCTGCCGTCTACTCTGCCGAAGATCCGCACGGACCTGGCGAAGCTGAACCAGATCCTCTTCCACCTGCTCGACAACGCGGCGAAGTTCACGCGCCGGGGACGGATCGAGCTGGAGCTCTCGCTCGAGGACGGCCAGCTCTTCTGCAGCGTGACCGACACCGGCATCGGGATCGCCCCGGACGACCAGGAGCAGATCTTCGACGAGTTCTTCCGCGTCGACTCGTCTGCCGACAGCCGCCACCGCGGCGCCGGCCTCGGCCTGACCCTGGCGCGCGCCCTGATCGAGAAGCTCGGCGGCGCGCTCTCGGTTCAGAGCGAGATCGGCCAGGGCTCGCGCTTCTCGTTCACCCTTCCGGTGACGATCACCTAGCTGTCGAGCTCAGGTGGGGCGCCGGCGAGGCGCAGCTAGTGAAGCTCGGCCGGGTCGATGTCGGGGGCGATGTGGCCGGCGGCGACTTCGCGAAGCGCGTTGACCACGGACTTGTTCTCGCCCGTCTTCACGAGCGCCTTGGCGCCCCGCATCAGCTGCTTCGTGCGCACCGAGACCATGAGCACCAGCGCAAAGCGGTTGCCCACCCGCTCCGTGCAGTCCTCGATCGTAATCCGCGCCATTCCGAGACCTCCTAAGACGGGGCGGAGACTACCCTTCCCCCTCTTCCCAAGCAATGCGCCCGACAGTGCGAGGCCGAGCGAGGGCCGTCCCGAGCGAGGTCGCAAGCGACGAAGGAGCGCGCAGCGAGCCGCAGGCGAGCGAAGCCCATAAGACTGAGGCCCCCGTCGCGCTGCGCGACGAGGGCCTCCTATCGAATCAGGTTAGCGGCGGTCCTACATGGACTTCTTGCGCCGCGTCCCCTTCTTCCGCTTCCGGGTGCCCTTCTTGCGACCACCCTTCTTGCGCCGCGTCGCCTTCTTGCTCGCGGCCTTCTTCCGAGCTGCCATTACTCTCACCCCCAGTTAGCGTTTTGGTTCACCGTGTTCGAACGCTTCGAGATGTCGCGTCGCGCATCTCTTTCTACGCTGTCACACGCGCCGAGTCGGACCTCGATTGCGTTTCGTATCGGACGAGACGTCCTCCACTTGACACAACTACGATGGGTTCCCGACATCGTTGCGCACACAGTAAGCCGTGGTGCGTAAACGTGTCAACGGATGCAGCAAAAAAAACGCACCGATGGAACATCGGTGCGTGTCGGAGGCGGATGCGTTTGGTGTCGCTCGGCGCGGCGACTAGCGCTTGTTCCGCTTGTGGCGATTGCGCGCGCGAAGCTTCTTGTACTTGTGCTTGCGCATCTTCTTGCGCCGCTTCTTGATCACGCTGCCCACGGAAACTCCGGCCTCCACAGTCGAGTGGCGGCCGAAGTTATCCGTGTGCAGTTCTGTGTCAAGCGCCCTGTACGCGCGCCGCAACCCACGCCGCGCGTCCTAGAACGCGCGCCTGCATGCGACCGAGGAATCGGTTGATCGCATGGTTGCGAGGCAGGAAGCGGATCGGAGGCCGGCGTCGGATGCCGAGCTCCGCGAGGCGTCGCTGCACCGCGACGTTCTCGGGATCGACCATCAATCCGCGGCGCAGGAACCGGATCGCGTCGGCTTTGAAGTCGAACGCGAGATAGATCCGCGCCAGGTTCAGGTACAGATCCGGGTTGTAGAACTCCTGGCGGACCGCGGCGCGAGCGAGCTCCACCGCGCCCAGGAATTGCCCTCGCACGAGAGCGAGCGCGAGCGCGTACGAGGACCGGAAGCGCGCGTTCTGAGGATCGATCAGATAGGCGCGGCTCAGGTGCTCGAAGCCCTCGTGACCGTGGCCAGCCTCGAGCAGCGCCAGCCCTCGGCGGTGGTGCTCCTCGGGCGTGAACTCGCCGTTGGGTTGCTGAGAAGTTGCCATCGACTCCCTTCCATCCCCTCGCGGGCCCTTATCGGCCGAAGTTCGCCAGGGATAAGTGGGGTCGATCCCCTTCTGCCGCTCAATCAGCGACCGGCAACCGCGCGATGAACTCCACGCGTCCGGGCTCGGGAAGCTCGGCCCAGACCCGGCCGCCGTGCAGGTCGACGATGGCGCGGACCAGGTTGAGGCCCAGCCCGACTCCGCCGTACTTGCGCGAGTACGAACCGTCGCGCTGGACGAAGCGCGCGAAGATCCGCTCGAGGTCGTTCGGCTCGAGCTCCTTGGACGGGTTGGCGACGCGCAACTCGACGGCAGCTTCGGCGGGGTCGGACTCGGGCGCGCGCCGGGTGCGCACGCCGATCCGCGCGCCGCGCGCGCTGAACTTGGCGGCGTTCTCGAGCAGGTTGAGCACCACCTGCTTGATGCGGTCGGGGTCGACCGAAACCTGCGGGAGCTCGGGATCGAGCGCGACCTCGATCTCGAGTCCGGCCTCGTCGAGCCGGGGCTTCAGGATCTGCAGGCACTCGTCCACGATGGCATTGAGCGCGACCGGCTTCACCGCGAGCGCGACGCCGCCCGCCTCGAGGTTCGAGAGCTCGAGCAGGCCGTGGATCATCTCGCTCATCCGCACGGCCTCGCGCTCGACCAGCCCGAGGAACTCGACCCGCTGCTCGGCCCCCAGGCGTGCGCCGCCCGCGAACTCCGCCGCCACGTCCGCGCGCAGCAGCTTGGCGAAGCCCTTGATGGAGGTCAGCGGAGTGGTGAGCTCGTGGCTCACGTTCGCCAGGAACTCGGACTTCAGCCGGTCCGCGTCCGCGATCTTCTCGTTCTGGGCGCGCAGCTGCTCGTTGCGGCGGGCCAGCTCGCGCTCGAGCACGAGCCGCCCGGTGATGTCGCGCGCCACGCACACGATCGACTGGCCGCTCGCGGCCACGCGCGCGGACACCTCGATCGTGGCCGGCCCGCGGCGGGTGCGGATCTCCAGCTGCAGACCGCGCAGCGCGCTCATCTCGTAGAGCCGCGGCAGGCTCTCGCGCACCGAGGCGAGCGACGACTCGACCAGGAGATCGCCGGCGTAGCTGCCCTGCAGCTCCGAGAGCGACATGCCCGCGAAACGCAGCGCCGCCTGGTTCGCGTCGAGCACGTAGAGGTCGCGGTCGAGCACCAGGATGATGTCCTCGAGCTCCTCGATGAAGCGCCGCACCCCGTGCAGCTCGCGCACGTCGGGAAGCGGACCGGTGCGCGCCGCCATCTCCCACAAGCGGCGCCGCTCCGACTCGCGGCCTTCGAGGTCGGCGGCGAGGAGGCTTGCCTCTCGCAACATGCGCTCGTGTCTGCGATCGCGAACCGGGATCCAGTCGAGCACTTCGAAGCGGCAGCGGTCGCCGCCGCGCGCCGCGCACTCGACGTGTGCGACCGCGACCTCCTCGCCGCCCGCGCAGCACGCGAACAGGGAGCGGAGCGCACCGAGCCGGAACTCGCATTCGAACGCGTCTGGCGGAAAGCCGGGCACGTTCGACCAGACCAGCTCGGTATCGTCGCCGATGCGGCCGACCGTCACGGTGGAGTGCCGGTCCATGAGCCGCACCCAGAGCAGCAGCTCCGCCAGCAGGACGCTGGGATCCTGGGCCAGCTCGGCCAGCGCCTGGATCCACTGCTCGCTGCAGCGCCACAGGCGTTCGCCCGCGGTATACGCGTTCTCGCGTCGCTCCAGGGCCTCGAGCCAGTCGCTGCGCTGTACCCAGAGGGCGCGGCGGGCGCGTTCGTCGTCGGGAACTACCGGCCAGGAAACGCCGCCGTCGGTCCGCACCGCCTCCACGCTGCGCAGCGCCCGCTCGCTGACGGTGCCGCGCTCGGCGTCGATCAGTGCTCGATGATCTCGAGGATGTACCGCTTGTTCTCCTTGCCGCTGGCGGCAGCGAGGATGGTGCGGATTGCGGAGGCGTGCGCGCCACCCTTCCCGATCACCTTGCCCAGGTCTTCCTTGGCGACGTTCAGCTCGATCACGTGGGCGTGGTTGCCCTTGATTTCGGTGATCTCCACCGCTTCGGGCTGATCGACCAGCGCCTTCACGATCATCTCGACCAGTTCCTTCATGAGACGAGAGCCTCCATCGGACTCCTCGAGCGCCGGTGACGCTTTCGAGTGTCTCACCCCGCTTTCGGGGGGTCAACCATTCACGCGCCCGATGCGTTCCAGGTACTTCCACACGTACTTGCCCAGGACGTCGAGCTCCAGGTTGACCGCCTGGCCCGGAGCCAGCGCGCCCAGCGTCGTGACCGCGCGCGTGTGGGGGATCAGCGCCACCCAGAAGCCGCGCTCGTCGGGCTCGACCACCGTCAGCGAGACTCCTTCGACGGCGACCGAGCCCTTGGGCACGAGCTGCAGCGCGAGGTCGCGCGGAGCGTCGATGCGCACCAGCTGGTCGGCCCCCTCGGCGCGCAGCTCGCGCACGGCGCCGGTGCCGTCGACGTGGCCCTGCACGATGTGGCCGTCGAGGCGCGAGTCGGCGCGCATGGCGCGCTCCAGGTTCAGCGCATCGCCCGCCTTCCGCGCGCCCAGCGACGTTCGGCGCAGCGTCTCGGGCACCGCCTGGAACGCGAGCTTCTCGCCGCGCACCGCGACGACCGTCAGGCAGCAGCCGTTCAGCGCCACGCTGTCGCCGATCCGGACCTCGCGTGCGATCTCCGCACCCGCCTCCACCTCGAGCTCGAGGCGCTCCCCCGCGGCTTCGAGCCGCGCGATCCGAGCGACGCGCTCGACGATTCCCGTGAACACGGCTAGCGGGGCTTGAAGCGGAAGTTGTGCTGCGCCTCGATCCAGCGGGTGGTCATCGAGTGACTGCGCATGACGACGGAGTGCGTGAGCGCGCCCTCCGCGCGGAAGCGCACTCCCTTCAGGAAATCGCCCTCCGTGACGCCGGTGCCCGCGAACAGGACGTCGCCGCGCGCGAGCTCCTCCAGCGTGAGCTTCGCGTTGACGTCCTTCAGGCCCATCGAGCGGGCGCGGTCGGCCTCGCCCTGGTTGCGCGGGCGCAGCCGGCCCTGGATGTCGCCGCCCTGGCAGCGCAGCGCGGCCGCGGCGATCACGCCCTCGGGCGCGCCGCCAGTTCCCATCAACACGTCCACCTGATGCTCGCGGCTGCACGTCGCGATCGCCGCCGAGACGTCGCCGTCCTTGATCAGCCGGATGCGGGCGCCCGCCTTGCGCACCTCCTCGATCAGCTTCTCGTGGCGCGGCCGGTCGAGGATGACGACCGTCAGGTCCGTCACCGGCACGCCCATCGCCTTCGAGATGCTCTTCAGGTTCTGGGTCGGGCTCTTGTCGATGTCGATCGCGCCTCGCGCCGTCGGGCCCACCGCGATCTTCTCCATGTAGGTGTCGGGCGCGTGCAGGAAGCCGCCCTCCTCCGCCGCCGCGATCACGGAGAGCGAGTTCTGACCGCCGGTCGCGCAGATCGTGGTGCCCTCGAGCGGGTCGAGCGCGATCTCGATCTTCGGCCCGATGCCCGTGCCCACCTTCTCGCCGATGTAGAGCATGGGCGCCTCGTCGCGCTCGCCCTCGCCGATCACGATCGTGCCGTCCATCTCGATCTTGTTGAGCGCCGTGCGCATGGCGTCGACCGCGGCCTGGTCCGCGGCGGTCTCGTCGCCGCGCCCCATCAGGTGAGCACAGGCGAGCGCGGCGGCTTCCGTCGCGCGCACGAGTTCTAGCGCGAGGTTTCGGTCCATGGCCATGGGGTCTCCCTCTCAGCTGCCGAAGCGCAAGTCGATCTGTCGGAAGATCTCGCTGCGCACTTCTTCGTAGCGCGCGGGCAGCGGGATCGGCGGATTGGCGAGCCGCGACTCGATGCCGTCCAGCTGGCCCGCATGATAGCTGCGTTTGAAGTCGGTGAACTTGAGGCCGTGCGCGGTCGAGATCACGACCACCTTCTGGTCGCGCTTCACCTCGCCGCGGCGCAGCAGCTTGTGCAGCGCCGCCAGCGCGACGCCGGTGTGCGGACAGTTGAACAGGCCCGTGCGGTCGGCGGCCGCGGCGGCCTCGGCCAGCTCGTCCTCGGTCGCCTGCTCGACGATGCCGTCGAAGCGCCGCAGGGTCGAGATCGCGCGGTCGATCGACACCGGGTTCCCGATCTGGATCGCCGACGCGAGCGTTGGCAGCGCCATCATCGGCTCGTACTTCTCGTAGTCCGTGAGGTAGCTCTTGTACAGCGGGTTGGCGTTGGCGGCCTGCGCGCAGCAGATGCGCGGCAGGCGGTCGATGATGCCGAGCTCGAGCCACTCGAGCAGGCCCTTCCCCAGCGCGGAAACGTTGCCGAGGTTGCCGCCGGGAATGACGATCCAGTCCGGCACTTCCCAGTCGAACTGCTGGACGATCTCCATGCCGACCGTCTTCTGGCCCTCGATGCGCAGGCTGTTCATCGAGTTCGCCAGGTAGATGCCGTCGCGCTCGGCGATCTTCTGCACGATCGCCATGCAGCCGTCGAAGTCGGTCTCGAGCGAGAGCGTGATCGCGCCGTTGGCCACCGGCTGCAGGAGCTGGGCGAGCGAGACCTTGTCGCGCGGCAGGAGCACCACCGCCGGAATACCCGCGTACGCCGCGTAGGCGGCGAGCGCGGCCGAGGTGTCGCCGGTCGAGGCGCAGGCGACGGCCCGGATGTCTCCCCCGCGCTTGCGGATCTCGTTCACGACCGACACGAGCACGGTCATGCCCAGGTCCTTGAAGCTGCCGGTGTGCGAGTTGCCGCACTGCTTCACCCAGAGGTCCTCGACGCCCCACTGCTCGCCGAGCCGCTTGGCCCAGAACAGGTTGGTGTGACCCTCGAACATCGAGACGATGTTGTCCTCGGCGACGATCGGGCAGACCAGCTCCCGCTTGCCCCAGACGCCGGAACCGTAAGGCCATTCGGTCGAGTGCGCGCGAGACTCGAAGATCTTCATCCACTTCTGCGGCGGGGTCTTCTTCAGCCGCTCGAGGTCGTGCTGCACCGTGAGCAGGCCCTCGCAGTGGGGGCAGCGGTAGATGACCTCGGTCAGCTCCCAGCGGCCTTCGCAGCCTTTGGCGCACTCGAACCAGGCGTCGTACTTGGGCTGGCGGCTCGGGGTCATGTCAGAGCTCCCGTTCGATGCGGATCACCTGGGCCGGCGCGACCACTTCGCGCAGGCGCGCGATCTCGGCCAGCGCCAGGTCGAGGTCGGCCTGGCGCGCCTCGTGAACCGTGAGCACGATCGGCACCGCGCGCGATGCGTGGCGCTCCTCCTGGAGCACGCTCGCGATGCTGATCCCGCGCGCCCCCAAGGCGCCCGTGATCTTCGACAGCACGCCCGGCGAGTCGAGCGCGTCGAAGCGCACGTAGAACTCGCCGCGCTGCTCGCCCGGGGGACACAGCGCGGCGTCGCGCGGCTCGGGCGTGCCGAGCGGCGGCACCCGGCCGGTGACGCCGAGCCGGCGCGCGCGGGCGAGCTCCATGAGGTCCGCGAGGACCGCGCTCGCGGTGGGCAGCGGACCCGCGCCCGCGCCGTAGTACAAGGTGGGACCGGACAGCTCGCCGCGCGTCTCGATCGCGTTCATCGAGCCCAGGACGCCCGCGAGCACCGCTGCCTGCGGGATCATGGTCGGGTGGACGCGCGCCTCGATCCCGTTCGCGCCGCGCTTGGCGACGGCGAGCAGCTTGATGCGGAAGCCGATCCGGCGCGCGAACTCGACGTCGGCGGGGACGATCCGGCGGATGCCCTCGATCGGGAATGCGTCCGGCGCGAGGCGCGCGCCGAAGGCCAGCCCGACCAGGATCGCGAGCTTGTGCGCGGAGTCGACGCCGTCGACGTCGAAGCTCGGGTCCGGCTCGGCGTAGCCCAGGTCCTGCGCGCGCTTCAGGCACGCCTCGTACGGCTCCCCGTTCGCCTCCATCTCGGTGAGGATGTAGTTGCAGGTGCCGTTCACGATTCCGTGCAGCGACAGGATCCGGTCGGCGCAGAGGCCCTCGCGCAGCGCGCGCAGCACGGGAATGGTGCCGCCGACGCTCGCCTCGAAGGCGATCTCGGTGCCCTTCGACGCGGCCAGCGCGTAGATCTCCGGGCCGTGCGTGGCGAGCAGCGCCTTGTTCGCGGTGACGACGTGCTTGCCTGCGTCGAGCGCGGCGAGCACCACGTCCTTCGCGACGCGCGTGCCACCGACCAGCTCGACCACGAGGTCGATCGACGGATCGTCGACGAGCTCCCGCCAGTCGCGCGACAGCCGGTACGCGCCGACCGGAACGCCGCGGTCGCGCTCGAGGTCGATGTCGGCGATGCGCGCGAGCTCGAGCGGGAAGCCGAGCCGCTCGTTCACGAGCGCCCCGTGGCTCTGGAACGCGCGCACGAGACCGGTCCCGATCGTGCCGAAGCCGACCAGCCCCACGCGCAGCGCCCGCTCAGCCATCGCGGAGCAGCTTTCGCATCGAGCGAACCGCCTGGCGGATCCGGTGCGTGTTCTCGACCAGCGCGAAGCGCACGAAGCCCTCGCCCGCCGGTCCGAAGCCGACGCCGGGCGCGACCGCGACCTGCGCCTTCTCGAGCAGGAGCTTCGAGAACTCGAGCGACCCAAGGCTGCCGAAGCGCTCCGGCACCGGCGCCCACACGAACATGGTCCCGAGGGGCTTCTCGATCTTCCAGCTCGCCTGCTCGAGCCCGTCGACCAGCGCGTTCCGCCGCTGCCGGTAGTCCTCGACGATCTCCGCCACGAAGTCCTGCGGACCGTCGAGCGCGATGATCGTGGCGATCTGGATCGGCTGGAACGTGCCGTAGTCGAGGTAGCTCTTCACGCGCCCGAGCATGCGCACGTACTCGGGGTTGCCCGCCGCGAAGCCGACCCGCCAGCCCGCCATCGCGTGCGACTTCGAGAGCGAGGTGAACTCGATCGCGACGTCGAACGCTCCGGGCACCTGCAGCACGCTCGGCGAAGCGTAGCCGTCGTAGCAGATCTCGGCGTAGGCGAGGTCGTGCACCAGGATCAGGTCGTTGCGGCGGCAGAACTCGACAAGCTTCGCCAGGTACGCGAGATCGACGGTGGCGGTGGTCGGGTTGTGCGGGAACGACGCAATCAACATCTTCGGGCGCGGCCAGCTCGCCTGGGTGGCCTCGTCGAGCCGCGCGACCAGGCCGTCGAGCGGGTGCAGCGGCACGCGCCGGATGTCGCCGCCCGAGATCAGCACCGAGAAGCTGTGGATCGGGTAGCACGGGTCCGGACACAGCACGGTGTCGCCCCGCTGGACCGCCGCCAGCACGAAGTGCGAGAGGCCCTCCTTCGCGCCGATCGTCGAGATGATCTGGGTCTCGGGGTCGAGCGTGAGCGCGTAGCGCCGCTGGTACCAGCGCGCCATCGCGCGGCGCAGGTTTGGGAGCCCGCGCGACGCCGAGTAGTGGTGGTTGCGCGGATCGCGCGCCGCCTCGACGAGCTTCTCGACCACGTGCGGCGGCGTCGGGTGGTTTGGATTGCCGAAGCCGAGATCCACCACGTCTTCGCCGGCCCGCCGCGCGCGCGCCTTCAGATCGTTCACGATCGCGAGCACGTACGGGGGCAATCGGTCCAGCTTGTCGAACTTGGCCATCAGGAGCCTCGGAGGGGGGAGAGGAGGTCGAGCGCCGTATCGGCGTGGAAGGAGCTGCGCACGAGCGGTCCGCTCTCGACGCGGCGGAACCCGAGCGCGCGCGCCTCGGCGCCGAGCTCGGCGAACTCCAGCGGCTCGAGGTAGCGCGCCACCGGCCAGTGTCGCAGCGTCGGTCGCAGGTACTGCCCGAGCGTGAGACAGTCGACGCCCGCGGCGCGCAGATCGCGGAAGACGGAGCCGAGCTCCCCGCGCGTCTCGCCCAGGCCGAGCATGAGCCCCGACTTGGTGAGCGCCTCCGGGCGGCGCGCCTTCACCCGCGAAAGCAAGCCGAGCGAGCGCTCGTAGCGCGCGCCGATCCGCACCTCGCGGTACAGGCGGGGCACCGTCTCGAGGTTGTGGTTGTAGACCTCGGGGCCGGCGTCCGCGACCCGGTCGATGCAATCGGTGTCGCCGCGGAAGTCGGGGGTGAGCACCTCGACCGTCGCATCCGGCGCGGCGCGCCGCAGCGCGGCGATCGTGCGCGCGAACTGCGTCGAGCCCTGGTCTGGGAGATCGTCGCGGTTCACGCTCGTCAGAACCACGTGTCGCAAGCCCAGCTCGCGCGCCGCCGCAGCGACCTGCTCCGGCTCATCGGGATCGACCGGTCGTCCCAATCCGGTCGCGACGTGACAGAAGCGACACGCGCGCGTGCACACGTCGCCGAGCAGCATGAAGGTCACCGTGCCGCTGCCGAAGCACTCGGGAAGGTTCGGGCAGCGCGCCTCCTCGCACACGGAGTGGAGCCCGCGCCGGCGCAGCATGCGCTTCATCTCGACCGCCGCCGGACCCGGCCGAGCGGGGCTCTTGCAGTGCTCGGGCAGGCGAGCGACCGGTCGCGGAAAAATCGCGGCGGTCCGCGCCTTTACGGCGGAATCGGGCATGGGAGCGCCAGGATATTCGAGGCGGCCCGGGGCTGCCAGCAGGCCACCCCGAGCGCTGAGCCAAGTCACTAGGAAGCGGCGGCGAGCTCCAGCCGGGCGCCCCAGCGGCGGGCGACGGCGGCGGCCAGGCCGGGGCTGGCTTCCAGCTTCGGGTCTCGGCGCAGGAGCTGCTCGGCAGCTCGTCGGACCGCGGCCAGGTACTCGCCGTGGCGGACCAGGTCGGCGAGGCGCAGCTCGGGCAGGTGACCGGCCTGACGCGTGCCGAGCCACTCGCCCGCGCCGCGGATGCGCAGGTCGGCTTCGGCGATCTCGAAGCCGCTGTCGGTGCGCTCGAGCAGCGCCAGGCGCTCGACCCCCTCGGGGGTGGTCGGGTCGCCGATGAAGAGCGCGCGACCCGGCCGCGCGCCGCGCCCCACCCGGCCGCGCAGCTGGTGGAGCTGAGCGAGGCCGAAGCGCTCGGCGTGCTGCACGATCAGCAGCGTGGCGTTCGGCACGTCGACGCCGACCTCGACCACGGTGGTCGCGACCAGCACGCGCACGCGCCCCGCCGCGAAGTCGTTCATCGCCTGCGTGCGCAGGTCGCGGTCGAGCCGGCCGTGGACGAGCGCGGCCGTCACGCCGGGCAGTGCCTTGCGCAGGCGCTCGAAGCCGTTCGTGGCGTCCTTCAGGTCGGCCTTCTCGGACTCCTCGACCAGCGGGTAGACCACGTAGATCTGCTCGCCGCGGCGCAGTGTGTCGTTCACGACCTGCATCACCTCGCGGCCGGCGGTCGGCGCGACCACCCGGGTCTCGATCGGCGCGCGCCCCTCGGGCTTCTCGCGCAGGGTCGAGTGGTCGAGATCGCCGAAGACGGTGAGCGCGAGCGAGCGCGGGATGGGCGTGGCCGACATCGCGAGCAGGTGCGGGCTCTCGCCCTTGGTCGCGAGCGCGCGCCGCTGCGCGACCCCGAAGCGGTGCTGCTCGTCGATCACCACCAGGCCCAGCCGCGGCAGCTCGACCGACTCGGAGAGCAGCGCGTGCGTGCCGACCACCACCGAGACGTCGCCGTGCTCGAGCGCGCGCGCCAGCATGTGGCGCTCGCGCGGCGGCGTCGCGCCCGAGACGTAGGCGCTGCGCAGGCCGAGCGGCGTGGCCAGCTTGCGCAAGGTGGCGAAGTGCTGCTCGGCCAGGAGCTCCGTCGGCGCGAGCAGCGCCGTAGTCCGGCCCGCGGCGCGCGCGGCCGCAGCCGCGAGCACGGCGAGCACCGTCTTGCCGGTCCCGACGTCGCCGACCAGGAGCCGGTTCATCGGCGCCGGGCGCGCGAGATCGGCGCGGATCTCTCCCCACACGCGCAGCTGATCGCCGGTCAGCCGGAACGGCAGCGCGGCGAGCGCCTCCTTCTCGGCGTCGGCGGAGAGCGCGAGCGGCTGGGTCGAGCGCGCGCGCAGCTCGCGGCGCCGCTGCTCGAGTCCGAGCTGGAGCAGGAACAACTCCTCGGCGACCAGCCGAAGGTGGTACGGCGTGTCGCGGGCGCGCAGGCGCTCGGGCTCGAGCCCGACGCCGGGCAGGTGCACCTCGCGGAGCGACGCCCCGATCTCGGCGAGGCAGAGCTCCGCGACGTTCGGCTCGGGCAGCCAGCCGTCGACGAGGTCGCCGGCGCAGCGCAGCGCCGACTCGACCAGCCGGCGCACGCTGCGCGGCGCCAGCCCCTCGACCGCCGAGTAGCTCGGCACGATCCGCGGCAGCTCGCCCGCCTCGGTCTCGGCCGAGAGCATCTCGACGTCGGGGTGGTGGAGCTCCTTCGCGAAGCGGTAGCGGCGCACCTCGCCCGCGACCAGCACGCGCGCGCCGGGCTGAAGCCGCTCCTCGAAGCTGGCGATCCCGCGGAACCACTTGAGCTGCACCGCCCCGGTGCCGTCGGAGACGATCGCCTGGAAGAAGCGGCGGCCGTTGCGCAGCGGGACCACACTGCTCCGCGTCACGGTCCCGGCGAACGACGCGGTGCGCCCGATCTCGAGCTTGTCGATCGACACGATCTCGCGCCGGTCCTCGTACGCGCGCGGCAGGAAGAAGAGCAGGTCCTCGACCGTCGCGATCTCCTTGCGCTTCAGGGCCTGCGCCGTCTTGGGTCCGACCCCGGGCACCCGCGACGCCGGCTGCGCGAGGCAGCGCTCGGGAAACGCCGGGTCGAGGAGCGGCGCGAGCTTGGCTGCGACCGCGGCGAGCGCCTCGGGGCTCGCGCCGTCGGCGAGGAGCTCGCTCGCCGCGCGCAGCCGCTTGGCCGCCTCGGGCGGGATCCACAACTCGGCCGCGCGCTCGAGCGCCCCGCGCAAGGTGGCCGCGAGCTCGAGCACGCGCTCCGCGGCCTCGGGGCCGCGCTGCGCGAACTCGAGCGGGCCTCGAACGGCGCGGACGGCGTCGCGCCAGCGCGACAACGCTACCCCCGGTACAGGTCTTGGAGCGCGATCGGCTGCACTTCGCCCGCGCGCAGCGCGCGGATCGCGAAGGCGGCGGCGCGCGCGCCTGCGACGGTGGTGAAGTACGGAATCGCACCCTCGAGCGCAGACCGCCGCATCGAGGCCGAATCGCGCACCGCTTCGGCGTCACCGATCCGGGTCGTGGTGATGACCAGCGCCACGCGCCCGGAGCGGATCAGGTCCTCGACGTGCGGCGAGCCCTCGCGGACTTTGTTGATCGCTTCCACGTCGAGCCCGCGCGCGCGCAGGAAGTCTGCGGTGCCGCGGGTCGCGACCAGCTTGAAGCCCTCGTCCTGCAGCACGCGCATGGCGGCAGCGCCCGCGACCTTGTCCTCGTCGCGCAGCGTCACCAGCACCGTGCCCGAGGTCGGCAGATCCATGCCCGCGCCGCGCTGCGCCTTGGCGTAGGCGCGGCCGAACTCGCGGTCGATGCCCATGACCTCGCCGGTGCTCTTCATCTCGGGGCCCAGCAAGGTGTCGACGCCGGGGAACTTCACGAACGGGAAGACGGATTCCTTCACCGACACGTGGCCCGGCACGATCTCGGCCGTGACGCCCAGCTCGGCCAGGGTCTTGCCCGCCATCACCCGCGCGGCGATCTGCGCGATCGGCAGGCCGATCGCCTTCGACACGAACGGCACGGTGCGCGACGCGCGCGGGTTCACCTCGAGCACGTAGACCTGGTCGGCCGCGATCGCGAACTGGACGTTCATGAGACCGACGACGCCGAGCTCGAGCGCCAGCGCGCGGGTGGCGCGCTCGATCTCCTCGACGAGATAGCGCGGCAGGCTGTACGGCGGCAGCGAGCAGGCCGAGTCGCCCGAGTGGATGCCGGCCTCCTCGATGTGCTCCATGATGCCCGCGATCACCGCGACCTTGCCGTCGCAGAGCGCGTCGACGTCGACCTCGATCGCGTCGGCGAGGAAGCGGTCGACCAGCACGGGGTGCTCGGGCGAGACGGTGACCGCCTCGCGCATGTAGGTCTCGAGCTCGCTCGGGTCGTGCACGATCCGCATCGCGCGGCCGCCCAGCACGTAGGAGGGGCGCACCAGCACGGGGTAGCCGATCCGCTCCGCGAGGCGTTTGGCGTCGTCGAAGCTGCGGGCGGTGCCGTTCTCGGGCTGGCGCAGGCCGAGCGTGCGGAGCAGCTCGGCGAAGCGCTCGCGGTCCTCGGCGCGGTCGATCGCGTCGGGGCTGGTGCCGATGATCGGCACGCCGTTCTTCTCGAGCGCGACTGCGAGCCGCAGCGGCGTCTGGCCGCCGAACTGCACGATCACCCCCACCGGCTTCTCGCGCGCGACGATCGCGAGCACGTCCTCGAGCGTGAGCGGCTCGAAGTAGAGCCGGTCGCTCGTGTCGTAGTCGGTCGAGACCGTCTCCGGGTTGCAGTTCACCATGATGGTCTCGAAGCCGTCCTTCTCGAGACCCAGCACGCCGTGCACGCAGCAGTAGTCGAACTCGATGCCCTGCCCGATCCGGTTCGGCCCGCCGCCGAGGATCATCACCTTCTTGCGGGTCGTGGGCTCGGCCTCGCACTCCTGCTCGTAGGTCGAGTAGAGGTACGGCGTGTACGCCTCGAACTCGGCGCCGCAGGTGTCGACCCGCTTGTAGACGGGCACGATGCCGCGCTTCAGGCGCTCGGCGCGGATCGTGTCCTCCGTGGTGCCCGCCAGCTTCGCGAGCCGGCGGTCGGAGAAGCCGGAGCGTTTCGCCTTCGCGAGGTCGCGGGTGGCGGGATCCTTGAACTTCGCCTCGTCGGCGATGATCGCGTTCACGTGCCAGAGGAACCACGGGTCGATCGCGGTGCACGCGTTCACCCACTCGAGCGTCCGGCCGCGCCGGAACGCCTCGCCGATCACCCACAGCCGGTCGGGGCCGGGAATGCGCAGCTTCTCCTCGAGCTCGGCGTCGGAGAGCGCCGTCATTTCCTCGAAGCCGTAGCGGTCGGTCTCGAGCGAGCGGATGCCCTTCTGGAGCGACTCCCGGAACGTGCGCCCGATCGACATCGCCTCGCCGACCGACTTCATCTGCACGCCGAGCCGCGGGTCGGCCTGAGGGAACTTCTCGAAGGTGAAGCGGGGGATCTTGGTGACGACGTAGTCGATCGACGGCTCGAAGCTGGCCGGCGTCTCGCGCGTGATGTCGTTGCGCAGCTCGTCGAGCTTGTATCCGATCGCGAGCTTGGCGGCGATCTTCGCGATCGGGAAGCCGGTCGCCTTCGAGGCCAGCGCCGACGAGCGCGACACGCGCGGGTTCATCTCGATGACGACCATGGCGCCGGTCTGCGGGTGCACGGCGAACTGGATGTTCGAGCCGCCCGTGTCGACGCCGATCTTGCGGATGATCGCGATCGCCGCGTCGCGCATGCGCTGGTATTCCTTGTCGGTCAGCGTCTGCGCGGGGGCCACGGTGATCGAGTCCCCCGTATGCACGCCCATCGGGTCGAAGTTCTCGATCGAGCAGATGATCACGACGTTGTCCGCGCAGTCGCGCATGACCTCGAGCTCGAACTCCTTCCAGCCCAGGACCGACTGCTCGACCAGCACCTCCCCGCGCGGGGAAAGGTGCAAGCCCCACTCGAGCTTCTTCTCGAAGTCGTCCGCCGTCTCAGCGATCGAGCCGCCGGAGCCGCCCAGGGTGAAGCTCGGCCGGATGATCGCGGGCAGGCCGATCTCGGCGAGCACCGACTTCGCCTGCGCGATGTCGTTCACGTAGACCGACTTGGGCGTCTCGAGCCCGATCTCGGTCATCGCCGCTCTGAATCGAGAGCGGTCCTCGGCCATCAGGATCGAGTCGAGCTGGGCGCCGATCAGGCGGATGTCGAGCTTGCGCAGCACCCCGCTCTCGGCGAGCGCGATCGCACAGTTCAGCGCGGTCTGCCCGCCCAGGGTCGGCAGGACGGCATCGGGCCGCTCGATCTCGAGGATGCGCGCGACCGTGTCGGGGGTGATCGGCTCGACGTACGTGCGCGAGGCGAACTCCGGGTCGGTCATGATCGTGGCCGGGTTCGAGTTCACCAGCACGACCTCTATGCCCTCTTCGCGCAGCGCCTTGCACGCCTGCGTGCCCGAGTAGTCGAACTCGCAGGCCTGGCCGATCACGATCGGACCGGCGCCGATCAGGAGCACCTTGCGCAGCGTGGGGTCCTTAGGCACGGGACGACTCCACGAGCGCGCGGAAGCGCCCGAACAGGTAGCCCAGGTCGTGCGGTCCGGGGCACGCCTCCGGGTGGTACTGCACCGAGAACGCGGGGAAGCGCTTGTGGCGCAGGCCCTCGACGGTCTGGTCGTTCAGGTTCACGTGAGTGACCTCGATGTCCGGGTCGTGCGCGAGCGACTCGACGTCGACCGCGAAGCCGTGGTTCTCGGACGCGATCATGACCCGGCCGGTCTGCATGTCCTTCGCGGGCTGGTTCGCGCCGTGGTGGCCGAAGCGCAGCTTGCGCACGGTGCCGCCGAGCGCGAGCCCGAGGATCTGGTGGCCGAGGCAGATGCCGAAGATGGGCTTCTTCTCGATCAGCTTGCGCACCGTCGGGCGGCGCGTACTTCACCTCGCGCGGGTCGGCGGGGCCGTTGGAGAGGAAGATGCCGTCGGGCTGGAGAGCGAGCGCGGCTTCGGCCGGTGGTCTGCGCGGGCACGACCGTGACGTCGAAGCCGACGCTGACGAGCTCGCGCAGGATGTTCCGCTTGATGCCGTAGTCGTAGGCGACCACGTGGTAGCGGCGCGCGACCGGCTTGGGCGGCTTGGCGAGGCTCCAGGCCTTGGACTCCGTCCACTGGTACGGGGCGCTGCAGGTGACGTCGTCGACCAGGTTGAGCCCCGCCATCGACGGCAGCGCCGCCGCGCGCGCGCGCAGCTTTGCGAGGTCGATCGCCCCGCGCGCGATGATCCCGTTCATGGAGCCCGACGAGCGGAGCTTCCGCACGAGCGCGCGCGTGTCGATCCCGCTGATGCCCGGGACGTCGTGGCGCACGAGGTACGCGTCGAGCGACTCGCGTGAGCGCCAGTTCGACGGGAAGTCGACGTGGTCGCGCACCACGAAGCCGCGACAGGAAGATGCCGCGCGACTCCTCGTCCTCTGGGTTGGTGCCGGTGTTTCCGATCTCGGGATAGGTCATGCACACGATCTGTCCGGCGTAGGACGGATCGGTGAGGATCTCCTGGTAGCCGGTCATGCCGGTGTGGAAGACGACCTCGCCGGTCGCCGTCGCGGGCGGCGCCGAAGGCCTCGCCCTCGTAGACCGTGCCGTCGCCCAGCACCAGAACCGCGCGCTCGCTCACGCCGCGCCCTCCCCGTCCAGCGCGTGCACGAGCCGTCCCCCGACCCAGGTGCGCAGCGCGCGGCCGCGCAGCTCGCGCGACAGGAACGCGGAGTTCTTCGAGCGCGAGGTGAGCCCGGCCGCGTCCACCTTCCAGACGCGCTCCGGGTCGACCAGCACGAGGTCGGCAGGGCCGCCGGGCTCGAGCGTGCCGCCCGGGATGCCGAGCACCCGCGCCGGCCGCGTGGAGAGCCGGTCGATCAGCTCGAGCGGGGTCATGCGCTCCTCGCGCACCAGCTCGAGCGCGATCGAGAACGCGGTCTCGAAGCCGATCACGCCGAACGGCGCGGCGGTGAACTCGACGTCCTTCTCGTAGAGCGCGTGCGGCGCGTGGTCGGTGGCCACGCAGTCGATCGTCCCGTCGGCGAGCCCCTCGCGAAGCGCCTCGCGGTCGCGCCCGCTGCGCAGCGGCGGCGCCATCTTCAGATTGGTGTCGTAGGTCCGGATCGCCTCGTCGCTGAGCGCCAGGTGGTGCGGCGTGACCTCCGCGGTGACCCGCACGCCGGCGGCCTTGGCCTCGCGGATCAACTCGACCGAGCGGGCGGCGCTGACGTGGGCCACGTGCAGGTGCGCGCCGGTCAGGCGGGCGAGCTCGAGGTCGCGCGCGACCATCGCCGTCTCGGCTTCGGCCGGCGAGCCCGGCAGACCGCAGCAGGTGGCGTGCGCGCCCTCGTGCACCACCCCCGCGCCGCGCAGGTTCAGGTCCTCGCAGTGCGCGATCACGGGCCGGCCGATCCCGCGCGCGTACTCGAGCACTCGGCGCATGACCGCGGCGTTCATGATCACCGCGCCGTCGTCGGAGAACGCGACCGCGCCGGCTCCAGCGAGGCTCGCCATCTCGGACATGATCTCGCCGCGCAGGCCCTGAGTCGCCGCGGCGATCACGCGCACTCGGACTGCGCCCGCCTCGAGCGCGCGGCGCTGGATGTACTCGGTCACCGCCGGCGTGTCGTTCACCGGGTCGGTGTTGGCCATGCAGCACACCGTGGTGTAGCCGCCGGCCGCCGCCGCGCGCGTGCCGGTCTCGATGTCTTCCTTGTACTCCTGCCCCGGCTCGCGCAGGTGCGCGTGCAAGTCGACGAAGCCGGGCGCGAGCCACATGCCCGCGGCTTCGATCACCTGGTCGGGGACGCCGGCGGACTCGCGGCCCACGGACTCGATCCGCCCGTCCGCGATGTCGACGGTGCCGAGCTCGTCTCGGCCGCTGGCCGGGTCGAGGATGCGCGCGCCCTGGATCCGCACTCGGCTCACGTGTTGTCGCCTCCGGTCAGCAGGTAGAGGACGGCCATGCGCACGGCCACGCCGTTGGTCACCTGATCGAGGATGCGCGAGGGCTCGGCGTCGGCGACGTCGCTCGCGATCTCGACGCCGCGGTTGATCGGGCCCGGGTGGAGCACGATCGCATCCGGCTTGGCGAGGCCGAGCGTGCGCTGGGTCAACCCGAAGGTCCGGGAGTACTCGCGGACGGACGGGAACAGCGCTCCGTCGAGCCGCTCCTGCTGGATGCGCAGCATGACGATCACGTCCGCGCCCGCCAGCGCCTGCTCGAGCGAGAAGCAGGGCTTCACGCCGAGTGCCTCGATCCCGGCCGGCATCATGGTCGGCGGGCCGGCGACCCGCACCTCGGCGCCGAGCTTGGTGAAGCAGTGGATGTCCGAGCGCGCGACCCGGCTGTGCGCGATGTCGCCGACGATCGCGATCACCCGGTTCTCGAGCGTGCCCAGCGACTGGCGCAGGGTGAACGCGTCGAGCAGCGCCTGGGTCGGGTGCTCGTGGCAGCCGTCGCCCGCGTTCACGACCGGCACGCTCACGCGCTCGGCCAGCATGTGCGGCACGCCGGCGACGGAGTCGCGCACGACCAGCACGTCGGCGCTCATCGCGGCGAGGTTCCGCGCCATGTCGGCGAGAGTCTCGGCCTTCGACAGGCTCGAGCCGGAGCGCGAGACGTTGATCGCGTCGGCGGAGAGCCGCTTCGCCGCGATCTCGAAGCTGACCCGGGTGCGCGTCGACGCCTCGAGGAACACGTTGATCACGGTGCGGCCGCGCAGCGTCGGCACGCGCTTGATCTCGCGCTGCGAGATCTCGAGCATCGCCTCCGAGGTCTCGAGCACCTGCTCGATCTCGGCCCTCGACATCTCCTCGATGCCCAGCAGATGCCTCATATCACCGCCACCTCGAGCTCGCCGTCCGAGCGCGCGCGCAGCGCCACCCGCTCCGCGCGCGAGGTCGGAATGTTCTTGCCGACGAAGTCGACCTTGATGGGGAGCTCGCGGTGCCCGCGGTCGACGAGCACCGCGACCTGGATCGCGGCGGGCCGGCCGAAGTCGAGCACCGCGTCCATTGCCGCGCGCACGCTGCGGCCGGTGAACATGACGTCGTCCACCAGCACGACGCGTTTCCCCGCCACCGAGAACGGCATGCGCGTCGGGCGCGGCATCGGCCGCACGCCGCGCGCCACCACGTCGTCGCGGTAGAGCGTGATGTCGAGCGCCCCGACCGGCACCGGCTTGCCGGCCAGCTGCGCGAGCTGCGCCGCGACGAGCTCGGCCACCGGCTGCCCGCCGCGCACGATCGCGACCAGGCACAGGTCGTCGGCGCCGGGGTTCCGCTCCAGGATCTCGTGCGCAATCCGCGTCGCGGCGCGCTGGATTCCCTGGGCGTCGAGAACTACGCGGCCTTCACGGCTCTGGGCCGCCGAATCCGCGCCGGTCTGCGTCGTCGACATCGCGCTGCCTTTGCCCACCTCGCTGGATGGACTTAAAAGGAGGAGTAGTCGGCGCGGACCTTATCACGTCCAATTGAACTTCGCTCGCCTGCGGCTCGCTGCGCGCGCTACTGCGTCGTCGGTGGCGGGGTGGCGTCGGCGGGGCCCGCTACGGGGTGGCCGATCCTGCCCCAGCGGATCTTCTCGACCTGGAGGGTCAGGACGCGCGAGAGGGTGAAGAAGAGGTCGCCGATGAAGCTGCGCGGCGCGCGGTCGCCGGCGGCGATCACCCAGGACCAGTGGATCATGAAGGCGCGGCCCTTGATCGCCTCGGGGGTCACGAAGTGCTGGCGCCAGAGGCGGCTGTCGAGCGAGTTGTCGCGGTTGTCGCCCATCATGAAGTACTGGCCGTCGGGGACGATCCAGGGGCCGCTGGGCGCCGGGCCGCGGTTGGCCTCGGGCATCGCCTGCAGGATCGTGTACTCGACACCCTCGGGGTTCTTCTCCAGGAACTCCTGAGCGATCGGCGGTCCGCCGATGTCGCCGGGCGGCTGGACGTACTCGCCCTCGGACGTTCGATCGACGAGCGTTCCGTTGATGTAGAGCCGCTTGTCGCGCACCTCGATCTTGTCGCCGGGCAGGCCGATCACGCGCTTGATGTAGTCCTCGCGCGGGTCGTCGGGGAAGCGGAACACGACCACGTCGCCGCGCTTGGGCGCGCCGATCGGGATCAAGAGCGTCCCGGTGAACGGCAGCCGCAGGCCGTAGGCGAACTTGTTCACCAGCACGTAGTCGCCGACCAGGAGCGTCGGGATCATCGAGCCGCTCGGGATCTTGAACGGCTCGATCACGAAGGAGCGGATCGCGAGCGCGATCAGCGCCGCCCAGAAGACCGCGCGCAGCGTCTCGAAGCGCGGCTTGGGCTTGGCGCTCTCGACCGGGGCCGCTTCCTCCGCTTTGGCCACCTCGCCCCTCCTAGTCGCCGCTCGAGAGCACGGCGAGGAAGGCCGCCTGCGGGATCTCGACGCGCCCGATCTGCTTCATGCGCTTCTTCCCTTCCTTCTGCTTCTCGAGGAGCTTCTTCTTGCGCGTGATGTCGCCGCCGTAGCACTTCGCGGTGACGTTCTTGCGCAGCGCCTTCACGTTGACCCGCGCCACCACGCGGCTCCCGATCGCCGCCTGCAGCGCGACCTCGTACTGCTGGCGGGGAATGTGCTCCTTCATGCGCGCGATCAGCGCCAGGCCCGCGGTGATGGGCGTTGTCGCGGTGCGTGATGATCGAGAGCGCGTCGACCGAGTCGCCGTTCACCAGCACGTCGAGCTTGACCAGGGTCTCGGCGCGGAAGCCGATCAGATCGTAGTTCATCGAGGCGTAGCCGCGGCTCACCGATTTCAGCTTGTCGTAGAAATCGACCGCGACCTCGGCCAGCGGCAGGTCGTACCGGATGACCGCGCGGCGGTCGCTGTGCACTGCCAGGTCGCGCTGGACGCCGCGCCGCTCCTGGCAGAGCTGCAGCACGGGACCCAGATAAGGCGTCGGCATGTGGATCTGGGCCATGATTCGCGGCTCCAGGATCTCCTCGATGTCGTTCAGGTCCGGCAGGTCGCTGGGCCGGTGGAGCTCGAGCATGGTCCCATCGGTCTTCCTGACCTGGTAGACGACCGTCGGCGCCGTGATGATCAGGTCGAGGCCGAACTCGCGCTCGAGCCGCTCCTGGGCGATCTCCATGTGCAGCAGCCCGAGATACCCGCAGCGAAAGCCGAAGCCGAGCGCGCCCGACGTCTCGGGCTCGGCCGTGAACGACGAGTCGTTGAGCTGCAGCTTGTCGATCGCGGCGCGCAGCGCGTCGTAGCTGCCGGGGTCGGCCGGATACAGCCCGCTCCAGACCATCGGCTGCATGGGCTTGAAGCCGGGCAGCGGCTCGCTGGCCGGGCGGGCGGCGTCGGTGAGCGTGTCGCCGATCCGCACCGCCTTGGGATCGCGGATGCTCGCCGCCACGACCGCGACCTCGCCGGCCGAGACCGACTCGATCCGGTTCACGCGGATCTGCGGTACACCGAGCAGGGTCACGTCCCACTCGCTCTTGTCGGACAGGAGCTGGATGCGCGCGCGCCGCTCGAGCTGGCCGTCGACCAGGCGCACCAGCATGGTCGCCCCCATGAACGAGTCGTACCAGCTGTCGAAGATCAGCGCGCGCAGCGGCGCCTCGGGATCGCCCTTGGGCGCCGGCACGCGGGCGACGATCGCCTCGAGGATCGCCGCAACGTTCTCGCCCGTCTTGGCCGACACGCGCAGCGCTCCCTCGGCCGAGATGCCGACGATGTCCTCGATCTCGCGCAGCGCCCGCTCCGGGTCGGCGCTGGGCAGGTCGATCTTGTTCACCACCGGGATGATCTCGAGCCCCGCGGCGACCGCGAGCTCCGCGTTCGCGACGGTCTGCGCTTCGACGCCCTGTGCGGCGTCGACCACCAGGATCGCGCCCTCGCAGGCGGCGAGCGAGCGCGACACCTCGTAGTGGAAGTCCACGTGACCCGGCGTGTCGATCAGGTTCAGCAGGTAGTCGAGGCCGTCGTTCGCGCGGTAGATCATGCGCACCGTCTGCGCCTTGATGGTGATGCCGCGCTCGCGCTCGAGGTCCATCGTGTCGGTCATCTGGTCGACCCGCTCGCGCACGTCGACGGTGCCGGTCAGCTCGATCAGGCGATCGGTCAGCGTGGACTTGCCGTGGTCGATGTGGGCGATGATCGCGAAGCAGCGAACTCGCTCGCGCGGGATCGAGCTCACGTCGAGCCGCGTCCTAGCTGCGCAGCGAAGTACGGGAGCATCTTCTGCAGGCCCTCCGCCGGGCCGATCCTCGGCTCCCAGCCCAGCACCCGGCGGGCGAGCGAGATGTCGGGCCGGCGCACCTTCGGGTCGTCGGGCGGCAGGTCCCGGTGCACGAGCCGGCTCTTCCCGCCGGTGAGCGCCAGGATCATCTTCGCGACGTCGACGACCGTCAGCTCCTCGGGGTTGCCCAGGTTCATCGGCCCGATGTGCGACGACCCGAGCAGCCGCACGATCCCTTCGACGAGATCCGAGACGAAGCAGACGCTGCGCGTCTGGCGACCGTCGCCGAACACGGTCAGGTCCTGGCCCTGCAGCGCCTGCACGAAGAACGACGGGATCATGCGGCCGTCGTCGGGGCGCATGCCCGGACCGTAGGTGTTGAAGATGCGGACGATGCGCGCGTCGACGCCGTGGTAGCGGTGGTACGCCATCGTCATGGCCTCGGCGAAGCGCTTGGCCTCGTCGTACACGCCGCGGATCCCGACCGGGTTCACGTTGCCGCGGTACGTCTCGGGCTGCGGGTTCACCTCGGGATCGCCGTAACACTCCGAAGTGGAGGCCAGCAGGAACTTCGCCTTCTTCGCGTGCGCGACGCCGAGCGCGTTGTGCGTGCCGAGCGCCCCCACCTTCAGGATCTGGATGGGCAGCCGCTCGAAGTCCGCCGGGCTCGCCGGCGAGGCGAAGTGCAGCACTGCGTCGAGCGGCTCGGGCACGTGGATGAAGCTCGTGACGTCGTGCTTCACGAAGCGGAAGCCCTCGCGCCCGAACAGGTCCGCGATGTTCTCGAGCCGGCCCGTCAGCAGGTTGTCCATGCACACCACCCGCCAGCCGTCGTCGAGGAAGCGCCGGCACAGATGCGAGCCGATGAAGCCGGAGCCGCCGGTGACCAACACGCTAGGCATTCATTACCTCCAGGTACTGCGACAGCACGTCGCGCCAATGGGGAGATTCGATGCCGAGCGCGCGCGCCCGGTCGAGAGCGAGCACACCGTATGCGGGCCGCCTGGCCGGGCGCGGCATCTCCGACGTCCGGATGGGGCGCACATCGACGCGCGGACACAGTCCCCGGCGAGCGGCTTCTTCGACGATCGCACGCGCGAACTCGTGCCACGAGGCGATGCCCTCGTTGGTGAGATGGAGATCGCCGCGCGCTCCGCTGCGAACGGCCGCGAATAGCGCGCGGGCGAGCGACGACGCCCAGGTCGGCCGACCCAGCTGGTCTTCGACGACGCGGAGCGCCTGGCCCTTCCCGGCCGCCGCGACGATCGTCCGCACGAAGTTCGGGCCCGAGCCGAAGACCCACTGCGTGCGCACCACTAGGTGCTCGGCCCCCGAGGACCGGACCGCCTCCTCGCCGGCGCGCTTGGTCTCTCCGTAGACGGACAGCGGGCCGGTCGGGGCATCCTCGGGAATGGGCGTCGAAGCGCGTCCGTCGAAGACGAAGTCGGTGGACATCTGCACCAGAAGCGGCCCGCCCCGGCAGGCCTCCGCAAAGAGACCCGGCGCGCGAGCGTTCACGCGCTGGGCGAGCGCCTTGTCCTCGCTCTCGCAGCGGTCGACGGCGGTGACAGCCGCGGTGTTGAGGACCACGTCGGGGCGTTCCTTGTCGAGAACGCGCCTCACCTCGTCGCTGCTTCGGACGTTCATGAGCCGCTCGGGATAGCCGATCGCCTTCACGCCGTACTCGCCGGCGAGCGCCCGACAGGCGCTGCCGACCTGTCCGGTGGCGCCCGTCACGAGCCAGACCCGGGTCCGGGTCGAGCTCACTCCGAGGTCGTCCAGGTCTTGAAGCCGAGCTCGCGCAGGCGCGCCTCGAGCGCGGCCGTGGTCTCGCCCGACTTCGGGCGCACTCGCACGCGGAGCTTGCCGGCCTTGTTGGGCATCGGGCTGGAGTACGGCTCGAAGCCCTGCGAGCGCAGCCGCGCGATCATGGCGTCGGCCTGCTTCTGGTCGGCAAGCGAGAGGACCTGGACGACGGTGCCGCTCGGCGCCGCGGGCGCAGCTGCCGTCTTCTTCTCGAGCTCGCGCACGATCTCGTCGGGAGATTTGGCCGCCGCGGCGGGTGGCGGGCTCGAGACCGCGGGTGCCGGCTTGGGCTCGGCCTTCGCCGCCGTCTTGGCGGGCTCGGGCTTGGCCGGCTCCAGGGCCTTGGCAGTCGCGACAGGCTTCGCGGGCTCGGGCGCCTTCGCAGCCGGCGCAGGCGCGGGCTTCGGCTTGGCGGCAGCCGCCGGCGCGCCCTGCAGCTCGCCGAACGCCTCGAGCGGCGGGGCCGTCGCGGGAGCGGCGGCCGCGGGAGCCGGCTCGAGGTCGACGGTCTCGACCGGGCCGCGCAGGCGCTCGAACAGGATGCGCGGCGTGTCCGAGACCGAGCCGATCACGATGCCCAGGCACCCGCCGATCGCGACCAGGAGCGCCCCGTACAGGTAGCGGGCGTGGCTCTGGCCTCCCCCCTTTCGAGTGGCCCGTGCGGGTCGCGGCTCTTCTTCGTGTTGGCTCATGTCACATCCGTTCCGGCGCGGAGACGCCGAGCAGTTCGAGGCCATTCGCGAGCGCGATCTGGACCGCGCCCACCAGCGCGAGGCGCGCGAGCGAGAGCTCGCGGTCGTCCGACACGACGCGGTGTCGCTTCCCGTCCGACACGTAGGTGTTGAAGGCGTTGGCCAGCTCGAGCAGGTAGCGCGCGACCTCCTGCGGCTCGCGCGTCTGCGCGGCGTGCAGCACGACCTCGGGGAAGCGCTCGACGAGCTTGGCGAGCTCGATCTCCTCGGGCGAGTCGACCCGCTGGAGCGGGAGCGACGCGGGGTCGCCCGCCAGCTCGAGTCCGGCCTCGGCGGCCTTGCGCGCGATGCTGCACAGGCGCGCGTGCGCGTACTGGATCTTGAACACCGGGTTGCGCTCGGAGCGCTCGGCCGCCAGCTCCACGTCGAAGTCCAGGTGCGTGTCGGCGCGCCGCTCGACCATGAAGTAGCGGAACACATCGCGCCCGACCTCGGCGAGGATCTCGTCCACGGTCACGAAGGACGCCTTGCGCGTCGACATCTTCACGAGCTCGCCGCCGCGGCGCAGGTTCACCCACTGGTACATGACCAGCTCGACCTTGTCGGCGTCGCCGCCGAGCGCCGCCACGCCCGCGCGCACGTAGGGGAACTGCGCGATGTGGTCGGGGCCGAGCACGTCGATGATCCGGTCGAGCCCGCGCGCGAGCGACTCGCGGTGGTAGGCGAGATCCGGCAGCAGGTAGGTCGCCTCGCCCGCTCGACTTCACGAGCACGCGGTCGCGTTCGAGACCGAAGCCGGTCGAGCGCAGCCAGACCGCGCCGTCCTGCTCGAACACGAGGCCGCGCGCGCGCAGGTCCGCGAGGGTCGCCTCGACCAGGCGCCGCTCGTACAGCGTGTGCTCGTTGAAGTAGGAGTCGAAGCGGACGCCCAGGTTCGCGAGCGTGCGCTCGATCTCGGCGAAGATCGCGTCCACGGCGCGCGGCCCGGAAGCGCGCCTCGTCGGCGTCGCGCCAGCTCTCGCCGACCTCGGCGCGCAGCGCTCCGCGCGATCTCGACGAGATACTCGCCCTGGTAGCCCTCGTCGGGCAGCTCCGCGGGATCGCCCAGCTCCTGCAGGTAGCGGGCGCGCAGCGACTGGGCGAGCACGCGCATCTGCCGGCCGGCGTCGTTGAAGTAGTACTCGCGCACGACCTTGTGGCCGGTCGCCTCGAGCAGCCGGGCGATGCAGTCGCCCAGCACCGCGTTGCGCCCGTGTCCGATCGTCAGCGGTCCCGTCGGGTTGGCCGAGACGAACTCGACCATCACGTGCGCGCCCGCCCCCGCCGCGCTCTTGCCGAAGCTCGCGCCCTCGCGCAGCACCCGCACGATCCGCTGGCGCCAGCGGTCGCGGGAGAGGAAGACGTTCAGGAAGCCGGGGCCGGCGATCTCGGTGCGCTCGAGCGCGCCGCCGCCGTTGCCGAGCTCGGTCTGAAGGAGCTGGGCCACCTCGCGAGGCGGCCGGCCGATCGCCTTGGCCAGGATCAGCGCCGCGTTGCTCGCGAAGTCGCCGTGTTCGGGGGTCTTCGGCGGGACCACCGCCAGGCTCGCGACCAGGTCGAGCGAGCCCGGCGCGTGCTCGCGGAGCAGACGGGTGGCCGCATCGCGAATGAGCTTGTCGACCTCGTCTCGCATCG
Source organism: uncultured delta proteobacterium (assembly GCA_963707945.1). Lineage (GTDB taxonomy): Bacteria > Myxococcota_A > UBA9160 > SZUA-336 > SZUA-336 > VGRW01. Next base: position 126,396 of record CAVPRM010000002.1, on the reverse strand, counting down.
TGTTTCCCGGTAGCCCGCCCCTGCCCGCGGGTCAATCGCCCCGGGGGGTCGAGCTGCGCAGCCGGACGACGATCTCACCCGGGCGGACCATGCCGAAGGACTCCCGGGCCACGCTCTCGATCTCGAAGGGATCGCTGCGCAGCCGCTCGGCCCGCGCCACCAGCGCGCCGCGCTCGGCAGACAGCTTCGCCAGCCGCAGCTCGGCGCGCGCGAGCTCGGCGTTCACGCGGAAGACCGCGCGCAAGCCGTTGTCGGCGTCGTAGAGCAGCGCGAATGCAGCGCCCGCCAGCGCCGCCAGCGGCCCGATCCAGAGCAGGACGCGCCGGCGCGGCAGGCCCGAGGCCTCGGACTCACGATCCACCTGGACTCCCCCCCGAGCGAGTCCCCGCCGCGGCGAGTGCCCGGCGGATCTCACGAACATAGCGCGGGTCGTCCCAATTCTGAGGGCCTACGAAGCGTTCGAGCAGCTTTCCGTCCGGATCGACCAGGAAGGTCTCGGGGACGCCGCTCGCCCCATAGCTCTTGTAGACCGTCTTGGTCGGGTCGAGGGGGATCGGGAAGGAGAGCGAGAAGTCGCGCTTGAACCGGCCGACGGCTTCGCCGGCGTCCGCCGTGTCGATCGAGACCCCGAGCACCTCGAAGCCGTCGGCCCGCAGCGTGTTGTACAGGCGCTGGAGGGAGGGCGCCTCCAGCCGGCAGGGGGTGCACCAGGTGGCCCAGAAGTTCACGAACACGACCTTGCCGCGGAGCGACGCGAGCGACACCTCGCCGCCGCCGGACAGCGGCAGCGCGAACTCGGGCGCGAGCCCGCCGGAGCGCAGGGACGGGGTGGCCTGCGGCTGGAACAGCCCGACCCAAGCGCCGACCCCCGCCGCGAACAGCGCCGCGGCGATCAGGAGGGAAAGCGTTCCGCTCCCGGGGCGCTTCAAGTGTCGGCGTTCGCCTCCCCGCCGCCGCGCTTCTGCGCGTCGACGAGCTGGATGATCGAGATCTCCGCGTTGTCGCCGTGCCGCGGGCCGACCTTGAACTGGCGGGTGTAGCCGCCCGGGCGGGTGCCGTAGCGCTTGGCCAGCTCGTCGAAGAGCTTGGCCGTGACTTCCTTGCTGCGCACGAAGGTGAGCGCGCGCCGGCGCGCCGCGAGCGTGCCCTTCTTGCCCGAGCGTGATCATCTGCTCGGCGACCCGCCGCAGCTCCTTGGCCTTGGCGGTGGTGGTGCGGATCTCCTCGTGCTCGAGGAGCGACGTCACCATGTTCCGGAGCATCGCGCGGCGGTGCGCGGTGTTCCGGCCCGAGTTTTCGGTGGTCTTCGCGATGGCGCATGGACGGATCGGTCGCCTTAGTCGGTGCCCTCGCTCAGCTAGGCGTCGGCGTCCTCGCGCAAGCGATCGAGCTCCTTGCGCGACGGGAAGTTCTCGAGCTTCATGCCGAACTCGAGGCCGAGACCGGCGAGGATCTCCTTGATCTCGTTCAGCGACTTGCGCCCGAAGTTCTTGGTCTTGAGCATCTCGGCCTCGCTGCGCTGCACGAGCTCGCCGATGTACTTGATGTCGGCGTTCTGCAGGCAGTTGGCCGAGCGCACCGACAGCTCGAGCTCGTCGACCGGCCGGAACAGGATCTCGTTCGGCGTCGACGGAGTGGATCGCCGGGGCGTACGGGCGCTCCACGTCCTCCTCGAAGTTGATGAAGATCGAGAGCTGGTCCTTCAGGATCTTCGCCGCGAAGGCGAGCGCGTCCGCGGGCGCGACCGAGCCGTCGGTCCAGATCTCGATCGACAGCCGGTCGTAGTCGGTCTCGCGGCCGACGCGCGCGTTGGTGACGGTGTAGTTCACCTTGCGCACCGGCGAGAAGATCGAGTCGATCGGGATCGTGCCGATCGGCTGGTCTTCCTTGGCGTTCTTCTCCGCGAGCACGAAGCCCTTGCCCGTCTCGACCGTCGCGGTGAGCGAGAGCTCGCCGTCGCCGGACAGGGTCGCGATGTGGCGGTGGCCCTCGAGGATCTCGACGGTCTGGTCGGGCGAGGTGAAGTCGCTGGCGGTGACCGCGCCGCCGCCCGACTTCTTGATCACGATCTGCTTGGGCTCGGCGGAGTGCGAGCGCAGCCGCACTTCCTTCAGGTTGAGGACGATGTCGGTCACGTCCTCGAGCACGCCCGGGATCGAGCTGAACTCGTGCTGCACGCCCTCGATCCGCACCGAGCGTGATCGCCGCGCCCTGCAGCGACGAGAGCAGCACGCGCCGGAGCGCGTTGCCGAGCGTCAGCCCGAAGCCGCGCTCCAGCGGCGCGCACTCGAAGCGCCCGTAGGTCGCGGACAGGTTGTCCTCGATGTCGATGCGCCGCGGGCGGATCAGGGTCTGCCAGTTTCGCACCATCAGATCAACGTTCATGGAACCTCCGGGGAAGTGAGATGGCGCGCGCCCCGTCTGTGGAGCGCGCGCTGATTGCGCGCGCTAGCGCGAGTAGAGCTCGATGATCAGCTGTTCCTGGATCGGGAGCGTGATCTCGTCGCGGACGGGGTCGGCCAGGATCGTGCCCTGCTTCTGGTCCTTGTCGATCGACAGCCAGCTCGGGATGCTGCGGCTCTCGAGCGCGGCGAGCGCCCCCTCGATGCGGGCCGCCTTCTGCGCCGCGCGCGCGTCAGCTCGACCTTGTCGCCCTTGCGCACGCGGTAGGACGGGATCGTCGACCCGCCGCCCGTTCACCTTGAAGTGGCCGTGGCAGCACGAGCTGGCGCGCCTCCGCGCGCGACGTGACGAAGCCGAGCCGGTACACGACGTTGTCGAGCCGGCGCTCGAGCAGCGCCATCAGGTTCTCGCCCTTCACGCCCTTCAGCTTGCGCGGCGTCGGCGACGGTCTTGCGGAACTGCCGCTCGAGGATGCCGTAGATGCGGCGCACCTTCTGCTTCTCGCGCAGCTGCATGCCGTAGTCCGAGAACTTCGGCCGGCCCTGGCCGTGCTGTCCCGGCGGATAGTTGCGCCGCTCGATCGAGCACTTGTCCGAGAAGCAGCGCTCCCCCTTCAGGAACAGCTTCATGCCTTCGCGCCGGCAGAGCCGACAAACCGAGTCGTTGTAACGAGCCAAGGAGTCTCCTCAGGCGCGGCGCCGCTTGGGCGGGCGGCAGCCGTTGTGCGGGATGGGGGTCACGTCGCGGATGTAGGTGATCTTGAAGCCGGCGGCCTGCAGGCCGCGCGCGCGCGGGCTCGCGCCCTGCGCCCGGCCCCTTCACGAGCACGCCGATCTGGCGCACGCCGTGCTCCATCGCCTTCTTCGCGACGTCCTCGGCGCAGCGTAGCTGCGCGGCGAAGGGCGTCGACTTGCGCGAGCCCTTGAAGCCGACCATGCCCGGCCGACGAGGTCGCGATCGTGTTGCCCGCGACGTCGGTGATCGTGATGATCGTGTTGTTGAACGTCGCCTGGATGTGCGCGACGCCGGTCTGGATGTTCTTCCGGACCTTCTTCTTGACCTTCTTTGCCTTGGCTACGCCCATGCGGGTTCAGTTCCCCATTACTTCTTCGTCGCGACTTTCTTGCCGGCGACGGTCTTGCGCGGGCCCTTGCGGGTACGCGCGTTGGTGTGGGTGCGCTGGCCGCGGACGGGCAGCCCCTTGCGATGGCGCAGGCCGCGGTAGCAGCCGATGTCCATCAGCATCTTGATGTTCTGCGTGACCTCGCGGCGCAGGTCGCCCTCGACCTTGTAGCTGGCTCTCGATCACGTCGCGCAGCCGCACGATCTCGGTCTCGTCGAGATCGAAGGTCTTCGTGTTCGGCGCCACGCTCGCCTCGTCGCAGATCCGCGCCGCCGACGAATTGCCGATCCCGTAGATGTACGTGAGGGCGACCTTGATCGCCTTCTCGCGCGGCAGATCGACTCCCGCGATGCGCGCCATCTTCTAGCCCTGCCTCTGCTTGTGTTTCGGGTTCTCGCAGATCACGCGGATCACGCCGCTTGCGGCGGATGATCTTGCACTTGTCACACATCTTCTTGACTGAAGCTCTGACCTTCATGATTCGCCCGCCTAGTGCGTCCCGGGGACGCGCGTCAGGATCTCCGGGCCGTGATCGGTGATCGCGACCGTGTGTTCGAAGTGGGCCGAGCGGCGGCCGTCGGCCGTCGCCGCGGTCCAGCCGTCGGAGCGCAGCGAGATCTCCCAGCCGCCCGCGTTCACCATGGGCTCGATCGCGAAGACCATGCCCTCGCGCAGGCGCTGGCCGCGGCCCGGCTTGCCGAAGTTCGGGCAGCTGCGGCGGCTCGTGCATGGCGGTGCCGATCGCGTGGCCGACGAAGTCGCGCACGACCGAGAAGCCCGCGCGCTCGACGACGTCCTGCACCGCCGCGCCGACGTCGCCCAGCCGCTTGCCGGGGACGAGCTCGCGGATGCCCGCCTCGAGTGCGGCGTGGGTCACCGCGAGCAGCCGGCGCGACTCGTCGTCGACCGGGCCGACCGCGAGCGACAGCGCCGCGTCGCCGTGGTAGCCGTCGCAGATCGCGCCGAAATCGAGCTTCAGGAGATCCCCTTCGACCACCCGGCGCGGGCCGGGGATGCCGTGCACGATCTCGTCGTTGATCGACGCGCACAGCACCGCGGGGAACGGCGGCTGGCCGCCCGGCGCGTAGTTCAGGAACGACGAGGTGAGCTTGCGCGCCTTGATCTCCTCGCGCGCCACCCGGTCGAGCTCGGCGGTCGTGATGCCCGGCTTCACGAGCGACGCCATCCGGACGAGGATCTCGCCCACGTGTCGCCCGGCCTCGCGCATCTTGTCGAGCTCGCGCTTGGACTTGATCTGGATCACGCGACCGCTCCGATCGCCTTCGTGATGCGCGCGGTGATGTCGTCCATGGAGCCGACGCCGTCGATCCGGACGACCGACGTCGCGTAGTGCGCGAGCACCGGCTCGGTATCGCGGCGGTAGACGTCGAGGCGTTTTGCCACGGCCTCTTCGGTGTCGTCCGCGCGCCCCTCGCCGCGGGAGAGGATCCGGCGGCGCAGCTCGGCGTCGGCGACGACGAGCGCGATCACGCGCGCGGGCTCGCGGCCCTGCTCGCGCAGGATCGCGTCGAGGGCGACCGCCTGGTTCTTCGTGCGAGGGAAGCCGTCGAGCACGCAGCCCGGCTTGCAGTCGGGTCGCGCCAGCCGCTGGCGCACGATCTCGATCACGACCTCGTCCGGGACGAGCTCGCCCGAGTCCATGATCTTCTTGGCGCGCACGCCGATCTCGGAGCCGCTCTTCACGGCCTCGCGCAGGATGTCGCCGGTGGAGATCTGCGGAATGCCGTACTTCTCCACCAGGCGCTTGGCCTGCGTGCCCTTCCCCGAGCCCGGCGGGCCCGTGAGGATCAAGTTGAGTTGCCGGCTCATCTGCCGCCCCGACCGCGCAGGCGCGCGCCCTGCACGAAGCTGTCGTAGTTGTGCGCGACCAGGTGCGCTTCCACCTGGCCGACCGTGTCCATCGCGACGCCGACGACGATGAGGAGCGCCGTTCCGCCGAACACGAACGGGACCGCGAACTCGCTCTGCAGCAGGTTCGGCAGCACGCAGACCGCCGCCAGGTACATGGCGCCGATCAGGGTGATCCGGTTCAGCACGCGCTGGATGTACTCGGCCGTGCGCTTGCCGGGCCGGATGCCCGGGATGTACCCGCCGTTCTTGCGGACGTTCTCCGCGACGTCGTCGGGGTCGAGCATGACCCCGGTGTAGAAGTAGGCGAAGAACAGGATCAGCGCCACGTAGAGCAGGTTGTGGCCCCAGGTGTGCCAGCCCAGGTAGTCGTTGAAGAAGTCCGCGATCGACTCGTAGCCGCTCCACTGGGCGAGCTGGAGCGGCAGGACCAGGAGCGACGAAGCGAAGATCGGCGGGATGACCCCCGAGGTGTTCAACCGCAGCGGGAAATAGGTCATGCCGCCGGCGAGCTGGCGGCGGCCGACCACACGCCGCGCGTACTGGATGGGGATGCGCCGCTGGGCGCGCTCGAAGTACACGATCACGCCCACCACCGCGACCATGAAGCCGACCAGCAGCAGGAACGCGAGCGGCGAGATCTGGTCGGTGCGCATCATGTCCCAGACGCGGCTGAGCGCGGAGGGGATGCGCGTGACGATGCCGGCGAAGATGACGAGCGAGATGCCGTTGCCGATCCCGCGCTCGTTGATCTGCTCGCCGAGCCACATGATGAACGAGGTTCCCGCGGCCAGCGTGATGATCGTCGTGATCTTGAACATCCAGCCGGGGTTCATGACGGTGTTGGCGCCGAGCGCCCCGTTCTCGAGCGCCGTCGCCATCAGGAAGCCCTGCACCACGGCCAGGACCACGGTGCCGTAGCGTGTGTAGCGCGTGATCACGCGCCGGCCCTCCTCGCCCTCCTTGCGCAGCTCGTCGAGCTTGGGGATCACGACGGCGAGCAGCTGCAGAATGATCGACGAGGAGACGTACGGCATGATGCCGAGCGAGAACACCGAGAGCTGCTCGAACGCGCCGCCGGTGAACAGGTTCATCAGCCCGAACACGCCGCCGCCGTCGCCGGACTGGTCGAAGTAGTGGCGGATCTCGGTCGGGATCGATCCCGGGAGTGGGAACCGCGCAGCCGAGGCGGTACACCGCCAGCATCGCGAACGTGAACAGGATGCGCCGGTTCAGCTCGGGGATGCGGGTGATGTTTCCGATCGCGCCGGGGTTCATGCCTGCACGAGCTCCACGCTCCCGCCGGCCGCTTCCACCTTGGCGCGCGCCGACGCAGAGGCCTGGTTGACCACGACCTTGACGGCATTCTCGATGGCGCCGTCGCCGAGCAGCTTCACGGGCTTGGCCGCGCTACGGATCAGACCCGCCTCGGCGAGCGCCGCGGCGTCGACCTCGGCGCCCTTCTTGAATCGGGCGAGCGCCTTCACGTTCACGACCTGCGCGGAGTCGCCGGCCGAGGGACTGCGGAAGCCGCGCTTGGGCATGCGCATGATCAGCGGGATCTGACCGCCTTCGCGGTGCGGCTTGTGCTTGCGGCCCGCGCGCGCTCCCGCACCCTTGGTGCCGCGGCCCGAGGTCTTCGCACTGCCGCTGCCGACGCCGCGGCCGACGCGCTTGCGCGGCCGACGCGAACCGGGTGCGGGCTTGAGTCGATCGAGCATCACTCGCCCTCCACCGCGACGAGGTGAATCACCTTGCGGATCATCCCGCGCACCGCGGGCGTGTCGACGAGCTCCTTGGTCGCGCCGGGCCAGCCCAGGCCGAGCCCGCGCAGGGTCGCGTGCTGATCCGGCGCGTAGCCGATCGCGCTGCGCGTCTGGCGCACGCGCACGGTCGCGCCGCCCTTCGCGCTCTTCTTCGGCTTCTTCGCGGCCATCAGCGCGCCTCCGCTCCGCGCAGCTCCTGCTCGCGTTCGTCGCGGAGCCGCAGCTGGCTGAAGGCGTCCAAGGTCGCGCGGATCACGTTGTGGTGGCGGTTCGTGCCCAGGCACTTGGTCAGCACGTTCTGCACGCCCGCGGCCTCGCAGAGCGCGCGCACCGCGCCGCCCGCGATCACGCCGGTTCCGCGCGAGGCGGGCCGCAGCACGACGCGCCCCGCGCCGAACTCGCCCATGACCTCGTGAGGGATGGTGCCGTCGTGGAGCGGCACGCTCACCAGGTTCTTGCGCGCCTGCTCGATGCCCTTGCGGATCGCCTCGGGCACCTCGTTCGCCTTGCCCAGCCCCGAGCCGACCACGCCGTGACCGTTGCCGAGCACCACGAGCGCCGTGAAGCCGAAGCGGCGTCCGCCCTTCACGACCTTGGCGACGCGGTTGATGTCGACCACGCGCTCCTCGAGCTCGTAGTCGTTCGGCATTCAGCCGTTCGCCGCGTCTCTGATTCCGTCGCGCCATCAATTCGTCCTTAGAATGAAAGTCCGGCTTCGCGGGCGGCGTCGGCGAGCGCCTTCACGCGACCGGTGTAAACGAAGCCGTTGCGGTTGAAGCTCACGGCCTTGATGTCCTTCTCGAGCGCGAGCTTTGCGATCGCCGTGCCGACCTTCTTGGCGGCCTCGAGATCCTTGGTGGACTTCAGGCCGTCGCGAACGCCGGGCGTGCGGGTCGAGGCCCCGGACAGCGTCTTGCCCGAGAGCGGATCCACGATCTGCGCGTAGATGTGCTTCGAGCTCCGGTACACCGTGAGCAGCGGCCGCTCGCCGTTCGCGCAGCTGCTTGCGCGTGTGGCGCTTCCGCCGCATCAGGAGCGCCTTGCGCAGTCGCCACCGACATGTCCGCTAGCTCCCTGCCGAGACGCCGGTCTTGCCGACCTTGCGCCGCACCTGTTCGTCCACGTAGCGAATGCCCTTGCCCTTGTACGGCTCCGGCTGCGCGCACCTTGCGGATCTCCGCCGCGAACTGACCGACCTGCTGCTTGCTCGCGCCGCGCACGAGCAGCCGGGTCTGGCTCTCGGCGACGACCTCGAGCCCCTGCGGGATCGCCATGACGACCGGGTGCGAGAAGCCGATCGTGAGGGTCAGCTTCTTGCCCGCGACCTCGGCGCGGTAGCCGACGCCGATGATGTCGAGCGAGCGCGAGAAGCCCTCGGTCACGCCCTTCACCATGTTCGCGACCAGCGCCGCGCATCAGGCCGTGCATCGCCTTGGCGCGCTTCTCGTCGCCGTCGCGGTGCACGATCACCTCGCCCGAGGCGACCTCGACCCGGCAGTGCGGCGCGACGGCCTCCTCGAGCTGGCCCTTGGGACCCTTCACGCGCACCCGTCCTTCGGCGACGTTGACTTCGACGCCCTTGCCGAGCGGAACGGGTTGTCGGCCGATTCGGGACATGGCTACCAGACCTTGGCGAGCAGCTCGCCGCCGACGCCTGCGTTGCGCGCCTGCGACGTCGGTCAGCACACCGCGCGGTGTAGAGAGGATGGCGATTCCGAGCCCGCTGCGGATCTGCGGGATCTTCTTGGCCCCCACGTAGACGCGGCGGCCCGGGCGCGAGATCCGCTGGATGCCCTCGATGATGGGCTGGTCGTCCGCGCCGTAGCGGATCTCGACCGAGAGGGTCGGCTTCTCCGCGTCGGCCTCGTCGCCGAAGCCGGCGATGTAGCCGTTCTCGTGCAGGACGCGCGCGATCTCGGTCTTCAGCTCCGACTTGGGCATCGAGACCTTGGCCAGGCGAGCGCGGCCGCCGTTGCGGATGCGCGTGAGCATGTCGGCGATGGGATCGGTCACTGACATGGCATCCTCACCAGCTCGACTTCGTGACGCCGGGAAGCTTGCCTTCGAGCGCGAGCTTGCGCAGGCAGATCCGGCACAGGTCGAACTTGCGGTAGTAGCCGCGCGCGCGACCGCAGCGCTGACAGCGGTTGTAGTAGCGCGTGCGGAACTGGAGCTTGCCCGCGAGGCGCAGCGCCCGCAGGCGCGTCTGCTGATTTCGTTTGGAAGTCTTCGCCATGTTTCCTCAGGTGCCGGAACGGCATGCCCAGACCGGTGAGGAGCGCGAGGCCCTCCTCGTCGGTCCGCGCCGTCGTCACGATCGACACGTTCAGGCCCCGGATCTTCTCGACCTTGTCGTAGTCGACCTCGGGGAAGATGATCTGCTCGCGCAGGCCGAGCGTGTAGTTGCCGCGCCCGTCGAAGCGCGCGCGGCGAGACGCCGCGGAAGTCGCGCACGCGCGGGAGCGCGACGTTCACGAGCCGGTCGAGGAACTCCCACATGCGCTGGCGGCGCAGCGTGACGGTCACGCCGATCCGCTGGTTCTCGCGCAGGCGGAAGTTCGCGATCGCCTTCTTGGCCTTCTGGATCACCGGCTTCTGCCCGGTCATCGCCGCGATCTCCGCCGCCGCCGCGTCGAGCAGCTTCGGGTTCTGGGTCGCTTCGCCGAGCCCGACGTTCAGCGTGATCTTCACCACCCGCGGAACCTGCATCGCGTTCTTGTAGGAGAACCGCTTCTGCAGCTCGGGCGCGACCGCGCTGCGGTAGGTCTCGAGCATGCGCGGCACGTAGTTCTCGACGACGACCGGCGGAACGGCGGGCGCGTCCTTGTGCGCGCGTTCGGGCCGCTTCGCCTCGGCCTTGTCGTCGCCCTTGCCCTTCCCCTTGGCCTGGCGCTCGGACTTCTCCTTGCGCTCCGCCTTCTCGGGCTTGGCTTCGGCGCCGGCAGCGGCGTCGGCCTTCTTGCCCTTCTTCTTGGGCTTCTCTTCGTCAGCCATCGATCGCCTCGTCGTGGCGCACGCTCCAGCGCGTCTTCTTTCCGTTGACCACGCGGAACGCCACCCGCGTCTTCTCGCCCTTGTGCACCAGCGCCACGTTCGAGATGTGCAGCGGCGCTTCCTTGTCGATGATCCCGCCCTGGCGCGTGGTCGCGGTGGGCTTCTGGTGCTTCTTCACGATGTTGAGCCGCTCGACCACGACGCGGTCGCGCTCGCGGTCGATGCGCAGCACGGCGCCGCGCTTGCCGCGGTCCTTGCCGGTCGTGATCTCGACGGTGTCGCCCTTCTTGATCTTGGCGGCCACTCAGAGGACCTCCGGCGCCAGCGAGACGATCTTCATGAAGCGCTTCGCGCGGAGCTCGCGCGCGACGGGCCCGAAGATGCGCGTTCCGATCGGCTCGCGGTTGTTGTCGACCAGCACGACGGAGTTGTCGTCGAAGCGGATGTACGAGCCGTCCGAGCGCCCGATCTCCTTCTTGGTCCTGCACGATCACCGCCTTGTGGATCTGCTTCTTCTTGACCCGCGCGCCGGGCAGCGCCTCCTTCACCGACACCACGATGATGTCGCCGATGGAGGCGTAGCGGCGCTGCGAGCCGCCGAGCACCTTCACGCAGAACACTCGGCGCGCGCCCGAGTTGTCCGCCACGTCCAGGATCGACTGCATCTGGATCACGCCAGCTTCTCCTGGACGCGCCAGCGCTTGCGGCGCGACATCGGGCGCGACTCCACGATGCGGACCTTGTCCCCGATCTTGAGCTCGTTCGTCTCGTCGTGCGCCATGAAGCGCGTCCGCTTGCGCACGTACTTCTGATAGAGCGGGTGCAGGACGGTGCGGCTGACCTCGACGATGACGGACTTGTCCATCTTGTCGGAAACCACCACGCCGTCTCGCGTCTTGCGCAGACCGCGCGCACTCATGCTTTCTCCTTCCGCTCGGCCTGGATCGTGAGCGCGCGAGCGAGGTCGCGGCGCACCTGGCGCAGGGTCGCGGTCTTCTCCAGCTGCTGGGTCGCCTGCTTGATGCGCAGGTCGAAAACCTGGTCGCGGATCTGTCGGACGCGCTCGTCGAGCTCGATGTCGGACAGCTTGCGCAGATCGGCGGGCGTCATGCTTCGTGCCTCTCGAGGATGCGCGTGCGCAGGCCGATCTTGTGCGCCGCGAGGCGCAGGGCTTCGCGCGCGGTGGCGCGGTCGACCCCTTCCATCTCGTACAGGACCCGTCCCTGCTTCACGACGCAGGCCCAGAACTCGGGATTGCCCTTGCCCTTGCCCATGCGCGTTTCCGGCGGGCGCTTGGTCATCGGCTTGTCCGGGAAGATGCGGATCCAGATCTTGCCGCCGCGCTTGGCGTGGCGGGTCATCGCGACGCGCGCGGCCTCGATCTGGCGCGCGGTCACGAGCCCGTGGTCGAGCGCCTGCAGGCCGTACTCGCCGAACGCGAGCTCGCTGCCGCGGTACGCTTTGCCGCGCGTGCGGCCCTTCTGGACCTTCCGGTACTTGGTTCGCTTGGGCTGTAGCATCGGTTCTTTCCGCGGCGGCTAGCGCGCCTGCGCCTCTTCGGGCGTCCCCAGTCGGTGCTCGGCCAGCTTCGCGTCCGGCACGAGGCCGCTGAAGATCCAGCACTTCACGCCGATCACGCCGTACGGACAGCGCGCTTCCCAGAAGCCGAACTCGATCTGGGCGCGCAGCGTGTGAAGCGGCACGCGCCCTTCCATGTACTGCACCACGCGCGACATCTCGGCGCCGCCGAGCCGTCCCGCGACCTTCACCTTCACGCCCTGTGCGCCGAACTTCAGCGCGGCGCTCATCGCCTTCTTCATCGCGCGCCGGAACGCGACGCGGCGCTCGAGCTGCAGCGCGATGTTCTCCGCGATGAGCTGCGCGTCGGTCTCGGCCTTGCGCACCTCGCGGATGTTGATGAAGACCTCGTTCTTGGTCATCTCCGAGACTTCGCGCCGGAGCGCGTCGACGTCGGCGCCGCGCTTGCCGATCAGGATCCCCGGCCGCGCGGTGTGGATGTTGACCGACATCTTCTCGGCGCGGCGCTCGATCACGATCTTGCTGATCCCGGCGTGGAATGCGCGCCGCTTGATGAAGTCGCGGATGCGCAGGTCCTCGTGCAGATTGGTCGAGTAGTTCCGCTCCGAGAACCAATTCGACTGCCAGCCGTAGATCACGCCCAGCCGGAAGCCGTACGGATGTACCTTCTGTCCCACGCCCTCTCCTACCGCTCGTCCAGGACGACGGTCACGTGACTCGAGCCCTTGTTGATCCAGTTCGCGCGGCCCTGTGCGCGCGGGCGGATTCGCCACGCGCGCGGCCCCTCGTCGACGGTCACGCGCTTCACGTACAGGTTGTCGAGGTCGATGCCGGCCTGATGCCGCGCGTTGTGCTCGACCGCGTTGGCCAGCGCCGAGCGCAGCACCTTCTCGAAGGAGCGCGCCGCGGACTTCTCGCACGAGACCAGGATCTCGAGCGCGAGGCCCGCGGGCTTCGTGCGGATCAGGTCCGCGACCAGCCGGCCCTTCTGGGGCCGGAAGCGCACGCCGCGCAGCTTGGCCACGACTTCCATCAGCCGCCCGCCTTCGGCGCGGGCGCGCCGCCGCCGCCCGCCGCAGGCGGCGGGCCGCCGGTCGGGGCCGCCTTCACCTTGCGGTCGCCGGAGTGCACGACGGGCTTGCGGGTGGGCGCGAACTCGCCGAGCCGGTGGCCGACCATGTTCTCCGTCACGAACACGGGCATGAACAGCTTGCCGTTGTGCACGTGCAGCGTGCCGCCGATCATCTCGGGCGTGATCATCGAGCGCCGCGACCAGGTGCGGATGATCTGACGGCCGCCCGACTGGGCGAGCCGCTCGATCTTCCTCTGGAGCGACGCCTGGACGTACGGTCCCTTCTTTACGGAGCGCGCCATTACTTCTGTCCTCGTCGGCGCACGATGAAGACGTCCGTGCGCCGGTTGTTGCGCGTCTTGTGGCCCTTGGTCGGCTGACCCCACGGGCTGACGGGATGGCGACCGCCGGAGGTGCGGCCTTCGCCGCCGCCGTGCGGGTGATCCACCGGGTTCATCGCGACGCCGCGCACGTTCGGCCGGATGCCGAGCCAGCGCGAGCGGCCGGCCTTGCCGATGGCCACGTTCTCGTGCTCGGCGTTGCCGACCTGCCCGATCGTGGCGAGGCAGCTCGCGAGCACCTTGCGCGTCTCGCCCGAGGGCAGCTTCAGCTGCGCGTACTTCGCCTCGAGCGCCATCAGCTGCGCGCCCATGCCCGCCGAGCGCACCAGCTGCCCGCCGGCGCCCGGCTTGAGCTCGATGTTGTGCACGAGCGAGCCGGTCGGGATCAGCCGCAGCGGCAGCGCGTTGCCCGGCTTGATCTCGGCGCGCTCGCCGGTCTGGATCACGTCGCCCGACGTTCAGGCCGGCCGGCGCCAGGATGTAGCGCTTGTCGCCGTCGGCGTAGTGGAGCAGAGCGATCCGCGCGGAGCGGTTCGGGTCGTACTCGATCGCGGCGACCTTCGCGGGGATGTCGCGCTTGTCGCGGCGGAAGTCGATCTGGCGGTAGCGCTTCTTGTGGCCGCCGCCGCGGTGGTAGCTGGTGATCTTGCCGCGGTTGTTGCGGCCGCCCGAGCTCGACTTGCCCTTGGTGAGCCGCTTCTCGGGGGTGGTCTTCGTGATCTCGACGAAGTCCTGCACCGACATGCCGCGCCGGCCGGGAGAAGTCGGTTTGAAGTTTCGCGTCGGCAACTCACACTCCCTCGAAGAACTCGATCGAATCGCCCGCGCGCAGCCGCACGCGCGCCTTCTTCCACGACGGGCGCTGGCCCTGGGTCTTGCCGACCCGGCGCATCTTGCCGCGCACGCGCAGCGTGCGGACGTCCTCGACCTTCACGTCGAAGAGCTCCTCGACCGCGCGCTTGATCTCGTGCTTGTTCGCGTCGAGGTGGACGGCGAAGGTCACGATGTTGCGCGTCTCGCGCTCGATCGTGCTCTTCTCCGTGATCACCGGGCGGCGAATCACCTGGCGCAGATCCTTCATTGCAGTCGCTCCGTCAGCGCCGCGACGGCGTCGCCGACCAGCACCAGATGCTTGCGCAGCAGAACGTCGCGGACGTTCACGCCGATCACGGGCAGCACGCGCACGTGCGGGAGGTTGCGGCCGGCGAGCTCGAGGTTGCGGTCGCGCTCGCGGGTCACGATCAGCGCGTCCTCGGCCCCCAGCTCCCGGAGCTTGGCGGCGAGAAGCTTGGTCTTGGGCTCGCTGAGAACGAGCGACTCGACGACCAGCACCCGATCCTCGCGCTTGCGCAGCGAGAGCGCCGAGCGGAGCGCCGCCTTGCGCACCTTCTTCGGCACCGACACCGAGTAGTCGCGCGGGCGCGGTCCGTGCACGACGCCGCCGCCGGCCCAGTGCGGCGCGCGGATGGTGCCCTGGCGGGCCCGGCCGGTGCCCTTCTGGCGCCACGGCTTGATGCCGCCGCCGGACACGTTCGCGCGGTTCTTCACCGCGGCGGTGCCGGAGCGCTTGGCAGCCTGCTGGGCGAGGTTCACCGTGTGCAGCAGGTCGCTGCGAACCGGTGCGCCGAAGACTTTGGGATCGAGGTCCATCGCGAACTTCCTAGAGCTTGATCTCGACGTCCACGCCGGCCGAGAGCTCGAGCTTCATCAGCGCGTCGACGGTCTGGGGCGTCGGATCGAGGATGTCGATCAGGCGGCGGTGGGTGCGGATCTCGAACTGCTCGCGCGACTTCTTGTCGATGTGGGGGCCGCGCAGAACGGTGTACTTCACGATCGTGGTGGGCAGCGGGATCGGCCCCGCGGTGCGGGACCCCGTGCGAACCGCGGTGTCGAGGATCTCGGACGCGCTCATGTCGAGCAGCTTGTGATCGAACGCCTTCATGCGGATCCGGATCTTCGGGGTGCCGACTTCTGCCGCCATGGCGAGTTACTCGACCACCTGGGTGACGACGCCGGCGCCGACGGTGCGGCCGCCTTCGCGGATCGCGAAGCGGACCCCCGCGTCCATCGCGATCGGCGTGTGGAGCTCCACCCCGATCGTCACGTTGTCCCCAGGCATCACCATCTCCGTCCCTTCCGGCAGCTCCACCGAGCCCGTCACGTCCGTCGTCCGGAAGTAGAACTGCGGCCGGTATCCCTTGAAGAACGGCGTGTGCCTCCCGCCCTCCTCCTTGGTCAACACGTACACCTCCGCCTTGAACTTCGTGTGCGGCGTGATCGATCCCGGCTTCGCCAGCACCTGGCCCCGCTGGACGTCGTCCTTGCCCGTCCCGCGCAGCAGACACCCGATGTTGTCGCCCGCCTGACCTTCATCCAAGAGACGCCGGAACATCTCCACGCCCGTGACCACCGTCTTCGTCGTCGGCTTGATCCCCACGATCTCGACCTCGTCCCCGGTGTGCACCTTCCCCTGCTCCACACGCCCCGTCACCACCGTCCCGCGACCCGAGATCGAGAACACGTCCTCGATCGGCATCAGGAACGGCTTGTCCAGCGCCCGCTTGGGCTCCGGGATCCAGCTGTCCAAGGCGTCCATCAGCTCGTCGATGCACTTGTTCGCGGCCGCGTCGTCCGGGGCCTTCCCCGCCGCCAAGCGCCGAGCCGCGCACGATCGGCGTGTTGTCCCCGTCAAACTCGTTCTTCGACAGAAGCTCCCGGACCTCGAGCTCCACCAGCTCCAACAGCTCCGGGTCGTCCACCATGTCCACCTTGTTCAGGAACACCACGATGTACGGAACGTTCACCTGCCGGGCGAGCAGCACGTGCTCGCGCGTCTGCGGCATCGGACCGTCCGCCGCGGAGACCACCAGGATCGCCCCGTCCATCTGCGCCGCCCCCGTGATCATGTTCTTCACGTAGTCGGCGTGGCCCGGGCAGTCGACGTGCGCGTAGTGGCGCTTCGTGGACTCGTACTCCACGTGCGCCGTCGCGATCGTGATGCCGCGCTCGCGCTCCTCGGGCGCCTTGTCGATCTGATCAAAACGCATCACCTGCGCCAGCTTCTTGGTCGCCTGCCGCGCCGTGATCGCCGCCGTCAACGTCGTCTTGCCGTGGTCCACGTGCCCGATCGTCCCCACGTTCACGTGAGGCTTCTTCCGCTCGAACTTCTCCTTGGACATTCGACGAGGCCCTTCTTCTAGGTCTGCACCACGGTGGCCACGACCGACTCCGGTGCGGGCGCGTAGTGGTGAAACTGCATGGTGTAGATGGCGCGCCCCTGGGTGGTGGAGCGCAGCGCGCTGACGTAGCCGAACATCTTGCCGAGCGGGACCTCGGCGCGGATCACCTGGGTGTTGCCGCGCGCCTCGACGCCGGTGATCCGGCCGCGCCGCGAGTTCAGGTCGTCGATGACCGCGCCCATGAAGGACTCGGGCGCGACCACCTCGGTGAACATGATCGGCTCGAGGAGCTGAGGCTTGCCCTTGTCGAGCCCGTCCTTCACGCCCATCGAAGCGGCGATCTTGAACGCGAGCTCCGACGAGTCGACCTCGTGGTACGAGCCGTCGACCAGGCGCACCCGGACGTCCACGACCGGGAAGCCCGCGAGCACGCCGGTCTGCAGCGCCTCGCGCGCGCCCTGCTCGATCGCCTTGAAGTACTCGCGCGGCACGCGCCCGCCGACCACCTTGGTCTCGAACTCGATGCCCTTGCCGCGCTCGAGCGGCTCGAGCTCGAGCACGACGTGGCCGTACTGGCCCTTGCCGCCCGACTGGCGCACGAACTTGCCGACGGCGTGCGCGGGCTGCGTGATGGTCTCCTTGTAGGCGACCTGCGGCTTGCCGACGCTGGCCTGCACCTGGAACTCGCGCAGCAGCCGGTCGACGATGATCTCGAGGTGCAGCTCGCCCTGGCCGGAGATCAGGGTCTGGCCCGTCTCCTCGTTGGTGTGCACGCGGAAGGACGGATCCTCGACCGCGAGCTTCTGCAGCGCCTCGGAGAGCTTGTCCTGATCGGCCTTGGTCTTGGGCTCGATCACGATCTCGATGACCGGGTCCGGGAAGTCGATCGACTCGAGGATCACGGGCGCGTGCTCGGCGCAGAGCGTGTCGCCCGTGTAGATCTTCTTCAGGCCGACCAGCGCGGCGATGTCGCCGGCCGAGATCGACTCGATGTCCTCGCGGCGGTTCGCGTGCATCTGCATGATCCGGCTCACGCGCTCGCGCCGCTCCTGGGTCGAGTTGCGGACGTTCTGGCCGGCCTTGAGCGTGCCCGAGTAGACGCGCACGAACGCGAGCTGGCCGACGTACGGGTCGGTCATGATCTTGAAGGCCAGCGCGGCGAACGGCTCGTCGGGCTGCGGGCGGCGCTCGACCGGGTTGCCCTTCGGGTCGACGCCCACGATCGGCGGGACGTCGAGCGGCGACGGCAGGTAGTCGATCACGGCGTCGAGCAGCGGCTGCACGCCCTTGTTCTTGAAGGCGGCCCCGCACAGCACCGGCACGAGCTTCAGCCGGATCGTCGCCTCGCGCAGCGCCTTCTTGATCTGGTCCTCGGCGACCGGCTCGCCGGCCAGGTACTTCTCGAGCAGAGTCTCGTCGTGCTCGGCCACGGTCTCGAGCAGCTTGTCGCGGTACTCCGCGACCTGCGTCTCCATGCCGGCGGGAATCGGCTCGACGCTGAACTCGGCGCCCAGCGTCTCGTCCTTCCAGAGGATCGCCTTCTGCGCGATCAGGTCGACCACGCCGGCGAACGCAGACGCCTCGCCCAGCGGCAGCTGCAACAGCACCGGCGTCGCGCCCAGCTTCGTGCGGATCTGCCTCACGCACTCGAACAGGTCGGCGCCGACGCGGTCCATCTTGTTCACGAAGCAGATGCGCGGCACGCCGTACTTGTCCGCCTGGTGCCACACGGTCTCGGACTGCGGCTCGACGCCGCCCACGGCGTCGAACACCGCGACGGCTCCGTCGAGAATGCGCAGGCTGCGCTCCACCTCGATCGTGAAGTCGACGTGGCCCGGCGTGTCGATCAGGTTGATGCGGTGATTGCGCCAGGAGGCCGTGGTCGCGGCGGACGTGATCGTGATGCCGCGCTCCTGCTCCTGCTCCATCCAGTCCATCGTCGCGGTGCCTTCGTGCACCTCGCCGAGCTTGTAGTTGCGACCGGTGTAGAAGAGGATCCGCTCCGTCGTCGTCGTCTTACCGGCATCGATGTGGGCCATGATGCCGATGTTGCGCGTGCGTTCGAGTGAGCGGTCGGAGGACATGCTGGTCCCCGCACTACCAGCGGTAATGGGCGTACGCGCGATTCGCGTCCGCCATGCGATGCGTCTCTTCGCGCTTGCGCACCGCTTCGCCGCGCTCCGCGGCGGCGTCGAGGAGCTCCGCAGCGAGCTTCTCCTCCATCGACTTGCCCGCGCGCGAGCGCGCCGAGTGCACCACCCAGCGCATCGCCAGCGCCGTGCCCCGGTTCGGTGCGACCTCGATCGGAACCTGGTACGTCGCGCCGCCGACGCGCCGGCTCTTGACCTCGACCCGCGGCCGCACGTTGTCGATCGCGCGGCGGAACAAACGGACCGGCTCTTCCTGCCCGCGCTGCTCGACCAGCTCGAGCGCGCCGTAGGCGATCGCCTCGGCGATGCTCTTCTTGCCGCGCTGCATGAGCACGTTGATGAACTTCGCCAGTTGGCGATCGCCGAACTTCGGATCCGGCGGAGCCTCGCGGCGGGGAACTTCGCGTCGTCGCGGCATCTCTGGCGCTCCTACTTCCGGCGCTTGGTGCCGTAGCGACTGCGGCCCTGGTTGCGGCCGTCGACGCCGAGCGTGTCGAGCGTGCCGCGCACGATGTGGTAGCGGACGCCGGGCAGGTCCTTCACGCGGCCGCCGCGCACCAACACCACCGAGTGTTCCTGCAGGTTGTGGCCTTCGCCGGGGATGTAGGCCCAGACCTCGCGCCCGTTGGACAGCCGCACGCGCGCGACTTTGCGCAGCGCCGAGTTCGGCTTCTTGGGCGTGTGCGTCGAGACGCGGATGCACACACCGCGGCGCTGCGGACACTTCATCAGGTCGCGCGCCTTGATCTTCTTTTGCTTGATCGCCCGACCGCGGCGAACCAGCTGCTGGATGGTCGGCATCT
Organism: uncultured delta proteobacterium; assembly: GCA_963707945.1. GTDB lineage: Bacteria > Myxococcota_A > UBA9160 > SZUA-336 > SZUA-336 > VGRW01. The sequence goes on along the minus strand of CAVPRM010000002.1, from coordinate 107,157 downwards.
CGAACTCGTCTTCCCCGCGCGATCTCGCCGCGCAGAACTTTCACCGCGCAAACGCATCCGTGTCCGGCGGCCGGCCGCGGGAAGGGAGTCTCACCCCCCTGCGGGACGGCCCGGTGGACACAGAGCTCTGTGTAGACCTGTTACACAGACGACGGTGCAGCAACCCATCCGAAGCGGGCCGATCACGAATCGGCGGGCTCCGCTCGGAAGGGGCCGAATCATATCAGGAAACGGTTTTGCGTCAACCGAGGCACTCGCGCCGGTAGACGACCCGCAGCCGCCCGGGGTCCGGGCGAAGATCCGGCGAAGCTCCGAAGCCTACGCTTCGAACGTCTCCGGAGCGCCCGAACCCTTGGCGACCAGGCCTGCGGAGGCAGCCTCGGCCCCGCGCGAGCTCGCGCGCGGCTCGGCCGCCGGCTCATCCTCGGTGTCGGCGTCCCCGCCCTCGATCCGGATCCCCATGTACCGGTACTTCGGCATGCCGGTACCGGCGGGAATCAGGCGGCCCATGATCACGTTCTCCTTCAAGCCCATCAGGCGATCGGTCTTTCCGGAGATGGACGCCTCGGTCAGGACCTTGGTCGTCTCCTGGAAGGACGCGGCCGAGATGAAGCTTTCGGTGGAGAGCGAGGCCTTGGTGATCCCGAGCAGGATCGGCTCGCAGCGCGCGGGCTTCTTGCCGTCCTCTTCGGTCTTCTTGTTCACGTCCTCGAAGACGTGCTTCTCGACCTGCTCGCCGATCAGGAAATCGGTGTCGCCAACCTCGGTGACGCGGACCCAGCGCAGCATCTGCCGGACGATCACCTCGATGTGCTTGTCGTTGATCGACACACCCTGGAGCCGGTAGACCTCCTGGACCTCGTCCAGCAGATACTTCGCCAGCTCCTTCTCGCCCTTGATCTTCAGGATGTCGTGCGGGTTGGACGACCCACCCATGAGCGCTTCACCGGCGCGCACGAAGTCGCCCTCGTGCACCGCGATGTGCTTGCCCTTCGGGATGTCGTAGTTGCGCGGGTCGCCGGTTTCGGGCGTCACGATCACGCGGCGCTTGCCGCGCACGTCGGGACCGAAGGAGACCGAGCCGTCGATCTCCGAGACGATCGCGAACTCCTTGGGCTTGCGGGCCTCGAAGAGCTCGGCGACGCGCGGCAGACCGCCCGTGATGTCCTTGGTCTTGGTCGTCTCGCGCGGGATGCGCGCGAGCGTGTCGCCGGGCTCGACCATCTCGTCCTCGGTCACCGAGATGTTCACGCCCACCGGCATCATGTAGCGCCGGATCGTGTTGCCATCGGGGTCCTTGATCGAGATGCGCGGCCGCAGGTCGGGGTCCTTCGCCTCGACGATGACCTTGCGCGACAGACCAGTGAACTCGTCGACCTGCTCCTCCATCGTCTGGCCGGAGAGGATGTCGCCGAACTTCAGCCGGCCCGCGACGTCCGCCAGGATCGGCGTCTGGAACGGGTCCCACTCGTGGACGAGCTGGCCGGCCTTCACCGGCGCGCCGTCCTCGAGCTGGAGCTTCGCGCCGTACACCACCGGGTAGCGCTCGCGCTCGCGGCCGGTCGAGTCGACCACCGCGATCTCTCCGTTGCGGTTCATGACGATGATCGCGTTGTGCTTGTCCCGAATGGTGGACAGGTTCAGGTACTTGATCACCCCTTCATTGCGCGCCTCGACGTGCGACTGCTCGACCCGCTGGGTGGCGGTGCCGCCGATGTGGAAGGTGCGCATGGTGAGCTGCGTGCCGGGCTCGCCGATCGACTGCGCCGCGATCACGCCGATCGCCTCGCCGAGGTTGACCATCGTGCCCTGGCCCAGGTCGCGGCCGTAGCAGAGCGCGCACACGCCGCGCAGCGCGTTGCAGGTCAGCACCGAGCGGATCGTGACGTGCTCGATGCCCGCTTCCTCGATGCGGCGCACCTTGTCCTCGTCGATCTCCTCGCTGGCGCCGACCAGCACCTCGGCCGTCACGGGATCGGTGATGTCGGTCAGCGCGACGCGACCCAGGATGCGGTCGCCGAGCCGCTCGATCACCTCGCCGCCCTCGACGAGCTGGTGGATCTCGAGACCGTCGAGCGTGCCGCAGTCGCGGCCGTTCACGATCACGTCCTGCGCCACGTCGACCAGGCGCCGGGTCAGGTACCCGGAGTTCGCGGTCTTGAGGGCGGTGTCGGCGAGACCCTTGCGCGCGCCGTGGGTCGAGATGAAGTACTCGAGCACCGAGAGACCCTCGCGGAAGTTCGAGAGGATCGGCCGCTCGATGATCTCGCCCGACGGCTTGGCCATCAGACCGCGCATGCCGGCGAGCTGGCGCACCTGCTGCGCCGAGCCGCGCGCGCCCGACTCGACCATCATGAAGATCGAGTTCGTGCTCGGCACCTTGGTCGGGCTGCCGGCGCGGTCGACGATGTCCTCGGCCGCGATCGCCGCCATCAGCTCCTGCGAGAGCTCGTCGGTCACGGCCGCCCAGCGGTCGACGACCTTGTTGTAGCGCTCGCCGTCGGTGATCAGGCCTTCCTGGTACTGGCGCTGGAACTCGCTGACGTCGGACTGCGCCTCTTCGATCAGCCGCGCCTTGCTCTCGGGCACCCGCATGTCGTCGATGCAGATCGAGATGCCGGCCTTGGTCGCGAACTCGTAGCCGAGCGTGCGCAGCCGGTCGGACAGGAGCACCGTCGCCTTGTTGCCGACGCGGCGGTAGACCTCGTTCACGAGCTCACCGAGCGTCTTGCGGTCCATGACCCGGTTCACGAGTTCGAACGGAACGCCTTCGGGGATGATGTCGTAGAACAGCACCCGGCCGACGGTGGTCTTCTCGAGCTTGCCGCCGATGCGGCACTCGACGATCGCCTGGAGATCGACCGCCCCGGCGTCGTAGCAGGCGCGCAGCGCGTCGATCGAACCGAACTTCATGTGCTCGCCGCGCGCGAAGTGCCGCTCGCGAGTCAGGTAGTAAGCCCCGAGCACGATGTCCTGGGTCGGCGTGATGATCGGCCGGCCGTTCGCGGGCGACAGGATGTTGTTCGTGCTCATCATCAGCACGCGCGCCTCGATCTGCGCCTCGACCGAGAGCGGCAGATGGACGGCCATCTGGTCGCCGTCGAAGTCGGCGTTGAACGCGAAGCACACCAGCGGGTGCAGCTGGATCGCCTTGCCGTCGATGAGCACCGGCTCGAAGGCCTGGATGCCCAGCCGGTGCAGCGTCGGAGCGCGGTTCAGCATGACCGGGTGCTCCTGGATGACCTCGGCCAGGATGTCCCAGACCTCGGGGCGCTCCTTCTCCACCATCTTCTTGGCGGCCTTGATGGTGGTGACGTAGCCGCGCTGCTCGAGCTTCGAGTAGATGAACGGCTTGAAGATCTCGAGCGCCATCTTGTTGGGCAGCCCGCACTGGTGCAGGCGCAGCTCGGGCCCGGCCACGATGACCGAGCGGCCCGAGTAGTCCACGCGCTTGCCGAGCAGGTTCTGGCGGAAGCGGCCCTGCTTGCCCTTCAGCATGTCGCTGAGCGACTTCAGCGGGCGCTTGTTGGGGCCGGTGATCACTTTGCCGCGGCGGCCGTTGTCGAACAGCGCGTCGACGGCCTCCTGCAGCATGCGCTTCTCGTTGCGGATGATGACCTCGGGCGCGTTCAGCTCCAGCAGCCGCTTCAGGCGGTTGTTGCGGTTGATCACGCGGCGGTAGAGGTCGTTCAGGTCCGACGTCGCGAACCGGCCGCCGTCGAGCGGGACGAGCGGGCGCAGGTCGGGCGGGATGACGGGGATGACCTCGAGCACCATCCACTCGGGCTTGTTGCCCGATTCGCAGAACGCGTCGAGCACCTTGAGGCGCTTGGCGAGCTTCTTGCGCTTGGCCTCGCTGGTCGCCTCCTTCATCTCGGTGCGCAGCTGCACGGACTCGTTGTCGACCTCGATCTTCGCGAGGATGTCGCGGATCGCCTCGGCGCCGATCCCGTACTTGAAGGAGTTCGGCCCGAACTCCTCCTTGCACTGCATGAGCCGCTCGTCGCTGAGCAGCTCACCGCGGCGCAGCGCCGTGTCCATCGAGTCGATCACGATGTGCGACTCGAAGTAGAGGACGCGCTCGAGATCCTTCAGCGTCAGCTCGAGCAGGTTGCCGATGCGGCTCGGCAACGACTTCAGGAACCAGATGTGCGCGACGGGCGCGGCCAGGGTGATGTGGCCCATGCGCTCGCGGCGCACCTTGGACTGGATCACCTCGACGCCGCACTTCTCGCAGACGACGCCGCGGTGCTTCATGCGCTTGTACTTGCCGCAGTTGCACTCGTAGTCCTTGACCGGACCGAAGATCTTCGCGCAGAAGAGCCCGTCGCGTTCCGGCTTGAACGTCCGGTAATTGATCGTCTCCGGCTTCTTCACTTCGCCGTACGACCACTCCCGGATCTTCTCCGGAGAAGCGATGGTGATTTTCATGCCCGAGAAGCTGAGCGGATCCTTGGGCTTCTCGAACAGATTGTAGAGGTCGCGCATGTCGCCCTCCTAAGGCTTGGTTACTGGATGTCCTCGAGCAGATCGATGTTGAGCCCGAGGCTCTGCATTTCCTTGATCAGAACGTTGAAGCTCTCCGGCAGGCCCGGCATGAGCTCGCAGTCGCCCTTCACGATGGACTCGTACATGCGAGTGCGGCCGACGACGTCGTCCGACTTCACCGTGAGGAACTCCTGCAGCGCGTAGGCCGCGCCGTAGGCTTCCATGGCCCAGACTTCCATCTCGCCCAGGCGCTGGCCGCCGAACTGCGCCTTGCCGCCCAGCGGCTGCTGGGTGACGAGCGAGTACGGGCCGATCGAGCGAGCGTGGATCTTGTCGTCGACCAGGTGGTGCAGCTTCATCATGTACATGATCCCGACGGTGACGTCGCCGTGGAACGGCTCGCCGGAGCGACCGTCGAACAGCACCGTCTGACCCGACGTCGGCAGCCCGGCGTCGGTGAGCACCGCCTTGATCTCGGCTTCGGAGGGGCCGTCGAAGACCGGGGTCGCGACGTGCACGCCGCGCACGTGGCGGCGGCAGAGATCCAGGATCTCGTCGTCCGACATCGTGTCGAGCTGCTTCTTCGCCGCGGGCTTGGCGACGATCGCCTTCAGCCGCTCGCGCAGCTTCGCCGGCTGACCAGTTGTCCTCGAGGTACTTCTGGATCTGCTCGCCGAGGCCGCGTCCCGCCCAGCCGAGATGAGTCTCGAGGATCTGGCCGATGTTCATGCGCGAGGGCACGCCGAGCGGGTTGAGCACGAGCTCGACCGGCTCGCCGTTGGGCATGTACGGCATGTCCTCCTCGGGGAGGATCCGCGAGATGACGCCCTTGTTGCCGTGGCGCCCGGCCATCTTGTCGCCGACCGACAGCTTGCGCTTGGTGGCGACGTAGACCTTCACCATCTTGAAGACGCCCGGCGGGAGCTCGTCGCCCTTCTTCAAGCGCCCGATCTTCTCCTCGAAGACGGTCTTGATGAGGCTCGCCTGCTCTTCGGCCGCCGAGAGGATGCTCTCGATGCGGGTCTGCTTGGGCGTGCTCTCGACCCGGATGTCGCGCCACTTGCGGCGCGGGATCTCGGCGAGGATCGCCTCGTTGATCTCCCCGCCCGGCTCGAGCCAGGCGTCCTTGCGCCGCTCGTCGGCCATTCGCACGCTCGAGCGCTCGCCGATCATCAGCTCACGCACGCGGTTCAGCGCCGACTCGCGCACGATCCGGATCTCGTCCTCCTGATCGATGCGCAGCTTGGCGATCTCGCCGTCGGTGATCGAGCGGCCGCGGTCGTCCTTGTCGGTGCCGCGGCGCGAGAACACCCGCGCCCCGATCACGATGCCGCTCTGTCCCGGCGGGACTCGCAGCGAGGTGTCGCGCACGTCGCCGGCCTTCTCGCCGAAGATCGCGCGCAGCAGGCGCTCTTCGGGCGAGAGCTGGGTCTCGCCCTTCGGGGTGATCTTGCCGACCAGGATGTCGTCGGGGTTCACCTCGGCGCCGATCCGCACGATGCCCGACTCGTCGAGGTCGGCCAACGCCTCCTCGCCCACGTTCGGGATGTCGCGCGTGATCTCCTCGCGACCCAGCTTGGTGTCGCGCGCGACGACCTCGAACTCCTCGATGTGGATCGAGGTGAACAGGTCGTCCTTCACGATCTTCTCGGAGATCAGGATCGAGTCCTCGAAGTTGTACCCGCCCCAGGGCATGAAGGCGACGAGCACGTTGCGGCCGAGCGCGAGCTCGCCGCGGTCGGTGGCCGCGCCGTCGGCGATCACCTGACCCTTCCGGATCTTCTGGCCGATCTTCACGATCGGCTTCTGGTTGATGCAGGTGTTCTGGTTCGAGCGGCGGTACTTCACCAGGTTGATGATGTCCGGCGCCGAGTCCGCGCCCTCGCTGTCCGCCTCGGGCTTGATGACGATGCGGGCAGCGTCCACGCTCTCTACGATGCCGCCGCGTTTCGCGACCACGGTCGCGCCCGAGTCGCGCGCGACCACGCCCTCCATGCCCGTGCCCACGATCGGGGCGTCGGTGCGCAGGAGCGGCAGCGCCTGGCGCTGCATGTTCGAGCCCATCAGCGCGCGGTTCGCGTCGTCGTTCTCGAGGAACGGGATCAGCGACGCCGCCACCGAGACCAGCTGGTTCGGCGAGACGTCCATCATGTCGATCTCGTCCCGGCCGAGCATCACGAACTCGCCGTTCTCGCGCGCCGACACCGTCTCGTTCCTGAACTTCTTGTCGTCGGTGAGCGGCGCGTTGGCCTGCGCGATCGCGGCCCGCTCCTCGTCGAGCGCCGACAGGTAGCGGACGTGGTCCGTGACCTTGCCGTTCTTCACCTCGCGGTACGGCGTCTCGATGAAGCCGTAGTCGTTGACGCGCGCGTAGGTCGAGAGCGACGCGATCAGCCCGATGTTCGGACCTTCCGGCGTCTCGACCGGGCAGATGCGCCCGTAGTGGGTCGAGTGGACGTCGCGAACTTCGAAGCCGGCGCGCTCGCGGGTCAGGCCGCCGGGCCCGAGGGCCGACAGCCGCCGCTTGTGCGTCACCGCCGACAGCGGGTTCGTCTGGTCCATGAACTGCGAGAGCTGGCTCGAGCCGAAGAACTCCTTGATCACCGCCGAGACGGGCTTGGAGTTGATCAGGTCGTGCGGCATGAGCTGCTCGATCTCCTGCAGGCTCATGCGCTCCTTGATCGCCCGCTCCATGCGGACGAGGCCGATGCGGTACTGGTTCTCGAGCAGCTCGCCGACCACGCGCACGCGCCGGTTGCCGAGATGGTCGATGTCGTCGACCCGCTTGTCCGGGTCGCCGTTCTTCAGGTCGACGAGATACTTGACCGCGAGGAGGATGTCCTCCTTGCGCAGCGTGGTCTCGTCGAGCGGGACGTCGACGCCGAGCTTGTGGTTCAGCTTCAAGCGCCCGACGCGCGACAGGTCGTAGCGCTCGGCGTTGAAGAACAGGTTGTTGAAGACCGTGGTCGCGGTCTCGATCGTCGGCGGATCGCCCGGCCGCAAGCGCCGGTAGATGTCGATGATCGCCTCCTCGCGGGTCATCGTCTTGTCGGCGTTCAGCGTGTCGTGGATCGCCGTGCCGGTCGTGACGGGGTCGAGGTACAGGAGCGGGAACTCGAGCAGGTTGCGCTTGCGCAGCTCCTCGAGGATCTCCTCGGTGATCGACTCGTTGCCTTCGAGAATGACCTCGCCGGTCGTCTCGTCGACGATGTCCTCGGGGGCGACGCGCTTCACGCCGTCGTCGCGCACGAGGTCGTCGAGGCCGATCTGGATCCATTCGATCCCGGCTTCCTTGATCTTGCGCACCGCGGCCTGCGTGAACTTGCGGCCCTCGCGCACGATCGTCTCGCCATCGTCGGACTTCACCGACTTGGTGACGCGCTGGCCCAGCAGCTTCTCCGGCGCCGCCACCTTCTTCATCAGCTTGCGGCCGTCGATCTTGATGATCTCGGGCGCGTAGAAGAAGGAGAGCAGCTCCTCGGCCGAGTAGCCGAGCGCCTTCAGGAGCACGGTCGCGTGCAGCTTGCGGCGCCGATCGATGCGGACCTGGATCAGGTCCTTGTGGTCGAACTCGATGTCGAGCCACGAGCCGCGGTACGGGATGACGCGGGTCGAGTAGAGCTTCTTGCCCGCCGAGGTGACCGCCGTCGATTGGCCGGTGTCGAAGAAGATGCCGGGCGAGCGGTGCAGCTGGCTGACGATGACCCGCTCGGTCCCGTTGATGATGAACGTGCCGTTCTCGGTCATCACCGGGATCTCGCCGAAGTAGACCTCCTGCTCCTTCACGTCGCGGATGTTCTGGTGCCCCTCACCGGGGTTGTCCCAGACGATCAAGCGGATCGTGACCTTGATCGGCGCGGCGTAGGTCATGCCGCGCTGCAGGCACTCCTGGACGTCGTACTTCGGCTTCTCGAGCGTGTACGAGACGAACTCGAGCGAGGCGGTCTCGTTGAAGTCGCGGATCGGGAAGACGGAGTGGAACACCGCCTGGAGACCGACCGGCTCGCGCTTCTCGGGCGCCACGTCGGCCTGGAGGAACCGCTCGAACGAGCGGTTCTGAATGTCGATCAAATTGGGGATGTCGATGATGCGTTCGATCTTCGAGAAGTCCTTCCGGATGCGGCCTGAGCTGAAGGAAGCTTCCATTCACTTCTCCCCTTTCCGGACACGCGAGCCCCGGGCGCACGTGCGCCCGGAGCCGAGTTGACCGGCCTTGGATTTCGATGCTTTGCGGTGCTCGAGTCGCGCGGTCACCGACTCACTTGATGTCGACCTGCCCGCCCGCGGCTTCGACCTGAGCCTTGATCTTGGCGGCCTCGTCTTTCGAGACGCCTTCCTTGATCGGCTTCGGCGCGCCCTCGACCAGGTCCTTGGCCTCTTTGAGGCCGAGACCGGTGACGGCGCGAACTTCCTTGATCACCTGAATCTTCTTGTCACCCGCCGAGGTGAGGATGACGTCGAACTCCGTCTTCTCCTCGGCGACGGCGGCGGCGCCACCGCCCGCGGCGGGACCTGCGATCGCGACGGCGGCCGGAGCAGCCGTGACGCCCCACTCCGTCTCCATGCGCTTGATCAGCGCCGCGATCTCCATCGGCTTGAGCTCGTTGATCTGCGAGAAGATGTCTTCGACCGATGCCATGACTTCGTCCTTCCTGCCCGAATCGAATTAAGGCGCAATCGCGCCAGAGCCGGGTCTTCGGTTGGTTTGGGGAACCAGTTGGGAACCTGAATCTGTTGGGGGAACTAGTTGGCTTCGAGCTTCTGCTGGCGCTGTTCGAGAGCGTTGCGCAGGTGCCCGAGCAGAGACTGCAAGGTGCCGGCGAGGTTGCGGAGCGGCGACTGCAGCGTGCCGGCGAGCATGCCGCGCAGCTCCTGCTTGCCCGGCAAGCGTCGCGAGAACGCTGATCGCGGCGAGATCGGCGGCCGCGCCGTCCACCACTCCGCCCTTGATCTTGAGCTTGTCGTTCTCCTTCGCGTACGCGATCAGCACCTTGGCCATCGCCGAGGGCTCGTCGTACGCGATCGCGACCGCGGTCGGCCCCTCGAGGTGCTTCTCGATCGGCGCGAGCGGCGTGCCCTGGGTCGCGATGCGCAGCAGCGTGTTCTTGGCGACCCGGTACTCGATGTTCTTGCCGCCGGCCGCGCGCAGCTTGGAGCGCAGCGCGTTGGCCTCGGTCACGGTCATGCCGCGGTAGTCGAGCGCCACCAGCGAGCTCGCCTTCGCGAGCTTGCGTGCGGAGCACTTCGACCTGTTCCTGTTTCTGCTGTCGCGTGAGCATGGGGAGCCTCCGCTAGACGTCGGTGCCGAGCTGCGCCTGCAGGTCGCTTGGGTCGAGCCGGATGCCCGGGCCCATCGTCGCCGAGATCGACACCTTCTTCATGTACGTGCCCTTGGCAGACGCCGGCTTGGCCCGGACGATCGCCTCGGTGATCGAAAGCAGGTTCTTCGCGAGCTGCTCCTTCGTGAAGGAGAGCTTCCCGAAGGGCGCGTGGACGATGCCGTTCTTGTCGACTCGGTACTCGATCTTGCCCGCCTTCTGCTCCTGCACGGCGCGCCCGATGTCCTGGGTCACCGTGCCGACCTTCGGGTTGGGCATCAGGCCGCGCGGGCCGAGCACCTTACCGAGCCGGCCGACCACGCCCATCATGTCGGGGGTCGCGAGCAGGCGGTCGAAGTCGAGCCAGCCGTCGGTGATCTTCTTGGCGAGATCGTCCGCGCCCACCTCGTCGGCGCCGGCGTCGCGCGCTTCCTTTTCCTTCTCGCCCTTCGCGAACACCACGATGCGCAGCGACTTTCCGGTGCCGTGCGGCAGCGAGACCGCGCCGCGGACGTTCTGCTCGGCGTGGCGCGGATCGACGCCCAGGTTGAAGGCGACCTCCGCGGTCTCGTCGAACTTCGCGCGCTTGCTGGCGACCAGGAGGTCCATCCCTTCCGAGAAGGGATAGGCGTGCTCGCGGTCGATGCGCTCCGAGATCTTCTTGTAGTGCTTGCCTCGCGCCATGACTATCCCTGAACCTCGATGCCCATCGAGCGCGCGGTGCCCTCGACGATGCGCATGGCGGCGTCGATGTCGTTCGCGTTCAGATCGGGCAGCTTGAGCTGCGCGATCTCCTTCACCTGGGCGCGCGACACGGAGCCGACCTTGGTCTTGTTCGGTTCGCCCGAGCCCTTCGCGAGCTTGGCCGCGCGCTTCAGCAGCACGGCCGCCGGCGGAGTCTTCAGGATGAACGTGAAGGTGCGGTCGGAGAAGATGGAGATCACCGCGGGGATGATCAGGCCGGCCTGATCGGCGGTCCGCGCGTTGAACGCCTTGCAGAACTCCATGATGTTCACGCCGTGCTGGCCGAGCGCGGGGCCGACCGGCGGCGCAGGATTCGCCGCCCCGGCGGGGCACTGCAGCTTCACGATCGCAATCAGCTTCTTGGCCATGGGGGAATCAGACCTTCTCTACGTGCTCGTACGACAGCCAGACCGGGGTCGAACGCCCGAACACCGCCACCAGAACCTGAACCTGCTCCTTCTCGGGCCGGACCTCGCCGACCACCCCGGAGAAGCTCGAGAACGGGCCGTGGATCACGCGCACGTCCTCTCCCTCCTCGAACGTGACGAGCGGCTTGGGCTTGCTCGACTGGCTCTGGCCGAGCATGCGGCGGACGTCGTCCTCTGGGATCGGGGTGGGCTTGGCGCCGGAGCCCACGAAGCCGCTTATCTTGGCAGTGTTCTTGACGATGTGCCAGAGCTCGTCGTCGAGCTCCATCTTCACCAGCAGGTAGCCGGGCAGGAACTTGCGCTTGCGACGTCCGCCGCTGGCCCTTCACGACCTCGACGACGTCCTCCTCCGGGATCACGATCTCGGCGATCGCGCCCTCCCGGCCGAACTGCTTCACGCGCTCTTGGAGCGTCTGCTTGGCCCGCGCCTCCTGGCCGGAGAAGGTGTGGATGACGTACCACGACGCTGCCACTACGCCCTCCATCTGTCTGCGACCCCGTGACCGCGCATCATGGCCAGATCGTCCTCATGGCCCAGGCGAGCACCCCGTCCACCGCGAAGAGACCGACTGCGACCAGCGCCACCAGGACGATGACGCCGACCGTTCCGCCGATCGTCTCCTTCTGGGTGGGCCAGGTGATCTTCTTCCACTCGAGCTGGACCTCTGAGAAGAACTCGCGCCCCTGCAGGGCCCAATCGACGGGGTTCTTCATCTCCACGGGCTGACCTCGGCTGCGTTCGGAATGCGTTTGGTTCGGAGTTCGGATCGGAGTGGCAGGTCAGGAGGGACTCGAACCCCCAACCTGCGGTTTTGGAGACCGCTGCTCTACCAATTGAGCTACTGACCTGCGCGTAACTACTCGACGACCTGGGTGACGACGCCGGCGCCGACGGTGCGGCCGCCTTCGCGGATCGCGAAGCGAGACCCCCGCGTCCATCGCGATCGGCGTGTGGAGCTCCACCCCGATCGTCACGTTGTCCCCGGGCATCACCATCTCCGTCCCTTCCGGCAGCTCCACCGAGCCCGTCACGTCCGTCGTCCGGAAGTAGAACTGCGGCCGGTATCCCTTGAAGAACGGCGTGTGCCTCCCGCCCTCCTCCTTCGTCAACACGTACACCTCCGCCTTGAACTTCGTGTGCGGCGTGATCGATCCCGGCTTCGCCAGCACCTGGCCCCGCTGCACGTCGTCCTTCTCCGTCCCGCGCAGCAGACACCCGATGTTGTCGCCCGCCTGACCCTCGTCCAAGAGACGCCGGAACATCTCCACGCCCGTCACCACCGTCTTCGTCGTCGGCTTGATCCCCACGATCTCGACCTCGTCCCCGGTGTGCACCTTCCCCTGCTCCACACGCCCCGTCACCACCGTCCCGCGACCCGAGATCGAGAACACGTCCTCGATCGGCATCAGGAACGGCTTGTCCAGCGCCCGCTTGGGCTCCGGGATCCAGCTGTCCAAGCGCGTCCATCAGCTCGTCGATGCACTTGTTCGCGGCCGCGTCGTCCGGGGCCTTCCCCGCCGCCAAGCGCGCTGCCGCGCACGATCGGCGTGTTGTCCCCGTCAAACTCGTTCTTCGACAGAAGCTCCCGCACCTCGAGCTCCACCAGCTCCAACAGCTCCGGGTCGTCCACCATGTCCACCTTGTTCAGGAACACCACGATGTACGGAACGTTCACCTGCCGGGCGAGCAGCACGTGCTCGCGCGTCTGCGGCATCGGACCGTCCGCCGCGGAGACCACCAGGATCGCCCCGTCCATCTGCGCCGCCCCCGTGATCATGTTCTTCACGTAGTCGGCGTGGCCCGGGCAGTCGACGTGCGCGTAGTGGCGCTTCGTCGACTCGTACTCCACGTGCGCCGTCGCGATCGTGATGCCGCGCTCGCGCTCCTCGGGCGCCTTGTCGATCTGATCGAAACGCATCACCTGCGCCAGCTTCTTCGTCGCCTGCCGCGCCGTGATCGCCGCCGTCAACGTCGTCTTGCCGTGGTCCACGTGCCCGATCGTCCCCACGTTCACGTGAGGCTTCTTCCGCTCGAACTTCTCCTTGGACATCGCTCGTCTAGTTCCCTCTCAGAGACTGTTTTTCGAGACTCGCTGGAGCCCAAGGGCGGAGTCGAACCGCCGACCTCATCCTTACCAAGGATGCGCTCTAACCACCTGAGCTACATGGGCACGCATGCACGGATCTGCTGCAACGGCTGGAGCGGGAAACGGGACTCGAACCCGCGACCCCAAGCTTGGAAGGCTTGTGCTCTAGCCAACTGAGCTATTCCCGCTTGAAACTCCTTTGTGTAGGTCTGGTGGAGAGGGAAGGATTCGAACCTTCGAAGGCGTGAGCCAACGGGTTTACAGCCCGTCCCAGTTGACCGCTTTGGTACCTCTCCCCGAAATCTCTCCGCCCGATCGCACGCAAAAATATCCCGCCCCGCGGAGTGCCCCCGTTTCCCGCGGCGCAGGAAGGAACCTGTCTCTCTTGAGTGTTGACCGTGCTGCCCGCCCGGCTTTCCCGCCCGGCTTTCGACTGACGCGCGCTGGTGTGGATCAGGTGATTGGTTCGAGCGGCCGCTCCGGCGATTCGCGCACGGAGCTGGCGAGGGGACTCGAACCTCCAACCTGCTGATTACAAATCAGCTGCTCTGCCAGTTGAGCTACGCCAGCGCAAGCGGCGATTGTATCAGGAGATTTCCCCGCTGCCAGCAATCTTTGCGCCGGCCGTTGCGCCCCTGAGTTCGGCCGTTCGGAGGAGCAGATGGGCCGCCGCGGCGGCCACCCCGAGGGAGCTGGTCCGCCCGGCGAGGGGAATCCCCACGGTCGCTTTCGCTCGCTTCCGGATCCCCGCCCGGGCCCCCAGGTCCTCGCTCCCGAAGACCCAAACCAGGTCGCCCGTGAACAGGTGCGCCGGCAGCTGGTGGATTGGATGCCCGCCGGGGTCGGCGACCAGGATCACCAGCCCCTCGGCCTCGGCCAGGTCCAGCGCCCGGCCCAGGTTCGGGGCTCGCCCCACCCGCAGGTACTCCAGGGCTCCCGCGCTGGCGCGCAGCGCCCCGGCCCGGATCGGCGGGGCGTGACGGTGCTCGAGCACCAGACCGGTCACACCGGCGGCTTCGGCCGAGCGCGCGATGCTGCCGAGGTTCCCGACGTCCGTCACCCGGTCCAGCGCGACCAGGAAGCGCGGCGAGGGCGCCCCGATGAGCGCCTCGACGTCCTCTTCGAGATAGGGGTCGGCGAAGGCGTGGACCCCCTCGCCCGCCTTCGCGCGTTGGGGCCGGATCCCGCGCTCGGCGAGCAGCGCCTGGAGCTCGCGGCGCGAGGCGCTGCCGTCGCCCTCGGGCAGGACCACGCGATGGACGCGACGCCGCCCCGCGCGCAGCGCCTCCATCACTGGTCGGGCGCCCTCGATCAGGGCAAATTGCGTCGGGTCGGGCGCCATCGCTCGAACTCTACCCGTGGACGCCTCCCTCATCCGCCCCTTCGCGATTCCTGCGCCGTCGCCGGCCGAGCTGCTCCTGCGGCTGCCGCCAGGCGGCTCGCCCCACCTTCTGGATGCGCGCGGACCGGAGGGCTGGACGCACAGCTTGTTGGGGCTCGAGCCGGAGGTGCGCTTCCGGGGTGGTCCCGCGGCGCTGCACGAGGCGGCGCGCTGGCTCGCGCAGTTCCGCGCCGGGCGCGCGCTCGACGCCGTGCTGATCGGAGCCTTCGCCTACGAGCTCGGAGCCGCGTTCGCCGGCGGGCGGGTCGCGGCGCGCGGCGAGTCCGCGGCGGCGCCGGTCGAGCTGGCCGGCTTCCGGGCGGTCTACGCCTACGAGCCCGTCACCCGGCGCGGCGCCGTCGTCGGTGGCTGTCCGCGCGCGGTCGCCGCCCTCGCCGAGCGCATCGCCGCGCTGCCCGCGGACGCCGCACCGACCTTGCCCTCGCCGCCCCGTCTCTCGGGGCCTGGGGAGTCGAGCTACCTCCACGCCGTCGAGCTCGTGAAGAAGTACATCCGCGAGGGCGACGTGTACCAGGTGAACCTGGCCCGCCGGCTCGCCGCGCCGGCGCCGAGCGCCGCCGAGCTCCGCGCGCTGTACGCGCGGCTGGCCGACGCGACCGCCGCCCCCTTCTGCGCCTACCTCGAGACGGGCGAGCGCACGATCCTGTCGAGCTCGCCCGAGCGCTTCCTGCACAGCCGCGGCGGCGAGGTCGAGACCCGGCCGATCAAGGGGACCCGTCCGCGCGGCGCGACCCCGGCCGAGGACGCGGCGCTCCTGGGCGAGCTGCTCGGCTCCGCGAAGGACCGGGCCGAGCACGTCATGATCGTCGACCTCGAGCGCAACGACCTGGGCCGCGTCTGCGAGATCGGCAGCGTGCGGGTGTCCGAGCTGTGCGCGCCGCGCAGCTTCAGCGACGTACACCATCTCGTGTCGGGCGTGCGGGGCCGGCTGCGCGAGCCGCGCGACTGGCCCGGGCTCCTGGCAGCGACCTTCCCGGGTGGCTCGATCACCGGCGCACCGAAGCTGCGCGCGATGCAGATCATCGCCGAGCTCGAGCCCTCCCCGCGCGACGTCTACACCGGCGCGCTCGGTTGGATCGACGCCACCGGCGGCCTCGAGCTGTCGATCGCGATCCGCACGGCCGTCGCGGTGCGCGGCGAGCTCCAGCTCCACCTAGGCGGCGGCATCGTCGCCGACTCCGAGCCCGAGCGCGAGCTGGCCGAAACGCGCGACAAGGGCCGCGGCTTCGCGCGCAGCTGGGGCGTCGAGGTCTGAGCTCCGTCTCAAGCGCCCTCCGCGCGAGGCCGAAGCGAGTTTCGGGTCACGAGGGGGTCGGCGATGAAGAGCTCGATCGAGACGCGCGGTGGACAGACGGCGGGCGGCGCGCCCGTCGAGCTCCCGGACGACGCGCCGACCTGGCGCAGGATTCCGCTGCCGGGCGGTGCTGAGCCGACGCTCGCGGCGCCCGCCGATCCCCAGCGCCGGGTCGACGACCGCACGGCCCTCTCGCTGCGCGTGCAGCGCAGCTCGATCGACGCTTCGCGCGATCCGGTGACGGGCGCGTTCTTCTACGACGTGGCGGACGACGACGAGACCACGAACCTGTCGCGCCGCGGCCTGTGCATTCGCTGCGAGCGCCCGCCCGAGATCGGCTCGCGCGTGCTCGTGCAGCTCCGCTTTCCGGACGACGCCCCGATCGACGTGGTCGGGCTCGCGCGCTGGACCAAGGTCGTGTTCGTGCCCGGCGAGCACGGCGCGCGCGCCGCCGCGCTCGTCGGTCTCGAGCTCCTCGGCGGCGCGCCGCGGGCGCTGGAACGCTACGGCCGCGCGCTCGGACGCCTCGCGCGCGTCGCGGCGTCCGCGGACGAAAACCACTCCACGACGGCGGTTGCCTCCTCCCGGGACCGCCGATAGCATGAGCAGCGATGCAGCGCGGCAAACCGCCAGGCAACTTCCGATGGATCCGCGGGGTCCGCTCGTGGCAGCTGGATCCTGAGCGGCTCCGCCTGCAGCGCATCCGCTCGATCATCAAGTCGATCCAGCGCGACCTCGACGAAGGCGGCCGCGCGCACGTCCGTCAGATCATGAAGGGGCCCGAGCTCTACCGCATCGAGCTCGAGCGCCCCGACTGGTCGTACAACCGCACGACCATCCTGGACCGCGAGACGCTCACGAGCCTGCTCGAAGCGACCCCCGAATCCACCGTCCGAAGCTGCATGACGTTCCGATAAAGGAACGCAAGCCGCTGCGCCGCAGGCGCAGGCGCGCAGCGAGGCGGAGCCGAGCGAAGAGGCGGGTGGCGCGGCTTCGCCGCGCCGGGCCCCGCTAAGACCTGATGCCCGGAGCGGGGCTCGAACCCGCATGAGGCTCTCGCCTCCGAGGATTTTACGCGTGTCCGGAGGTTTCCCTCCGGGGCGGACTATCTCTTCATCTCGTCCGATGGTCGCATGGGCACCCTACCCATGCTCCGGCCGAGGTGCTGGGCGCTCGTCGGCGGGGATTATCGTTGGGGCTCACCCCGCTAGTCTCTGCACCTTCCGCGGAACCTGTGCGCCCTCCGCGGCTTGGCTCAGGATTGCCATGGCGGCTCGCAGCCGCTTTAGGTTCCCCTGAGTTCACCCAGTTTGTTACCCGCGCGTCGCCGCGCGGGAGACCCGACCTCGAGTCCCCTATGTCTACCAGTTCCACCATCCGGGCGGAGCCAGCGTACGCGAATCGGGTTGGAGGCGCCGCCCGGATTCGAACCGGGGATAAAGGCTTTGCAGGCCTCTGCCTTACCACTTGGCGACGGCGCCCTGAACGGGGACAGGGGAAGGCGTAGCTTAGCCGAGCGAGACGCGCGGCGCGATGGCGCTGCGCGCCGGCGCGGACGAAGACGTCGTCGCCGTCGACCTCCACCGCCGCGAGCAGGTGCTCCTGGGCGCGCTCGGGTGAAGCGCGCGGGGAAGCGCCGCTTCACGGTGCAGCGCAAGGCGTCGTCGGGGTCGGCGCAGAGCGTCGCAGCGTCGAGCGGCTCGCGAGTCCCATCGGAGATCTCGATCTCGCCCGTCGCCGCGTCGTAGCTCTCGACGAAGAAGGCCGTGTCCTCGACGTCGAGCCAGCCGCGGAAGTGCCGCAGCTGGACGATGAAGCGTCTGCTCGGCGTCGGCCCAGCGAACTCCGGCGCGGAGCGCGCGCGCGCAGGCGCGGGTGCGTGACGGGGACGCCCTCGTGCCAGAAGCTGCCGTCGCGCCGCAGAACCAGACCGAAGGGGCGGAGCGGCGGCGGGCCGTCGCTCAGAGCTTCTCCGCGCGCGCCGCGCCGTCGGCGCCCTCGAGGACGGCGCCGCGGAAATCGTAGCGGTGCCAGTACACGATGCGGCGCGCGCCGTCGGGCAGCAGGTAGACCCACTTCTCGTTCCAGCGCACGCCGTTCTCCTCGCGGGTGCGCGGGTCGTTCACGCTGCCGATCTGCTCGTCGGGCAGGCCGAAGCGCTCGCGCACCGCGGCGTGCGTCGAGCTCGACTCAGCGATCACACTCGCCGCCGATCATGTTGATCATGTCGAAGGTCGGGACGATGTCGGCGAGCATGCCGCCGACGAGCATCTCGCGCATCGGCGCGACGTTGGCGAAGCTCGGCGGGCGGCAGCGGCACCTTGTACGGCTTGCCCGTGCCGTCCGACACCACGTAGAAGCCGAGCTCGCCGTTGGGCGACTCGATCGCGGCGTAGGCCTCGCCCGCGGGCACCTTGATGCCCTCGGTCACGCCCTTGAACTGCTGGATCAGCTCCTCCATGCGGCCGAACACGCGCTCCTTGCCGGGCCAGCGGATGCGCGGATCGGTGACGTTCACCGGCTCGCCCTCGGTCTTCTCGATCACGGGCATGCACGCGCGCATGATGCGGATGCTCTGGACGAGCTCCTCCTGGCAGACCAGGAAGCGATCGTAGTTGTCGCCGGTCGTGCCGACCGGCACGTCGAAGTCGATCTCGTCGTACACGAGGTACGGCTCGGCCTTGCGCAGGTCGAGCGGGATGCCGGCGGCGCGCAGCATCGGGCCGGTCACGCCATAGGCGAGCAACTTCTCGACGGGCAGCATGCCTGTGCCCTTGAAGCGGTCGACGAAGATGCGGTTCGCGGTGACGACCTTGTCGAAGTCCGCGAGCAGCTCCTCGATCCGCGCGAGCGACTGGGTCAGCCGCGCGAGGAAGCCCGGCGTCACGTCGCGCTGCAGCCCGCCGATGCGGATGTAGTTCGACGTCACGCGCGCGCCGCACAGCATCTCCTGCAGGTCCCAGCACAGCTCGCGCGCTTCGATCCCGTACAGGAACGGCGTCATCGCGCCGAGCTCCAGGCACGCCGCGCCCAACCGGGTCAGGTGGTCGCCCATGCGCGAGAGCTCGCTCGCCAGGGTGCGCACCCACTGGCCGCGGCGCGGGATCTCGCAGCCCAGCAGCTTCTCGACCGACATGCAGAAGGCCAGGTTCGCGAGGATGGCCGAGTTGTAGTTCAACCGATCGGTGTAGGGGATCGCCTGGTACCAGGTCCCGCTCTCGCACTCCTTCTCGAAGCCGCGGTGCAGGTAGCCGATCTGCACGTCCATCTCGACGATCTCTTCGCCGTCGATCTCGAGGATGATCTTCACGGTGCCGTGCGTCGCCGGGTGCGACGGTCCCATCGAGATGACCTGCGTCTCGGTGTGCAGGTCGCCCTTCGGGCGCTGCGTGCGAAGCGAAGCGGCGGTCGTCACGCGCCCTCCTAGTTCCGGGGCCCGACGAGCGGCTGGCGGCGCTCCTTCGGGTAGTCCTTGCGCAGCGGATGGCCCTGGAACTCGTCGTACAGGAGGATCCGGCGCAGATCGGGATGGCCGCGGAAGCGCACGCCGTAGAGGTCCCACACCTCGCGCTCGTACCAGTTCGCCGCGTCCCAGAGCGACACGACCGAGTCCGCCTCGCAGTCCTTCTCCGTCACGCCCACCTTGACCCGCAGGCGGTGGCGGATCCGCGAGGGCTGGTCGGGCGGCGGCGACTGGTCGAGCGACGCGAGGTGGTAGACGAGCTCGAAGCGCGGCTCGCGGCCCAGGTAGTCGACCGCCGTCAGGTCGATCAGCAGGTTGAACGCGAGCCCCGCGTCGTCGCGCAGCCGCTGCAGGCACTCGCGCGCGGCGTCGACGGGCACCAGCACGGTGGCGTCGCCGACGTGCGAGTGCGAGTCGAGGACCTGCGCGCCGAGCAGGCTGCGCACGCGCGCGATCAGCTCGTCGGGCGCCGTCGCCACTAGCGCCCGTAGTCCCGGCGGATCAGGTCGAGCCGGCGGCCGATCTGCTCCTCGGTTCGCAGCAGGTCCTTCATGTGCCACAGCATCGCCCCGCGGTCGTAGGTCGCGAGCTCGACGTCGCGACTCATCACGATCGCCTCCTCGGGGCAGGCCTCCTCGCACAGGCCGCAGAACATGCAGCGCGACATGTCGATGTCGAACACGCCGGGGATCCGCTCGATCGCGTCCGCGGTCTCGGCGGGCAGGATCGTGATGCAGTCCGTCGGGCACGCGAACTCGCAGAGCCCGCAGGCCACGCACTTGGGCTGGCCGTTCTCCATCTGCACCAGCACCGGATGGCCGCGGAACGCGTCGGCGTAGTCGAGGCGCTTCTCCGGGTACTGGACCACGAAGGTCGACGGCCGGCCGACCATGTAGCCCCAGAAGTTCCGGAAGAACACGCGCGCGGTGACCCACAGGCCGACGAAGATCGTGGGCAGGTACAGGCGCTCGGCCCAACCGAGCCGCTCCGCACGCCGCACCTTCTTCACTCGACCCGGCACTCGACCCCCGCGCTGAACCGACTCCCGAAACGCGGCGCGATTATACGGAAGGAGTACTCGGATTCAACGCGCGCTTCGCCGAGTCGAGCGCGGCGGCGAGCTTCTCGGCGCGGTAGGAGCTGCGGACGAGCGGGCCGGAGAACACTTCGTCGAAGCCGATCGCCCTCGCCTCCTCGGCCCAGGCGTCGAACTCGGCCGGGGTCACCCAGCGGGCGACCGGGAGGTGCTTCGGGCTCGGGGCCAGGTACTGACCGATCGTGAGCAGGCGGCAGTCGTGGGCGCGGATGTCGACGAGGGCGGCGCGGATCTCGGGCTCGGTCTCGCCGAGGCCGAGCATGAGCCCCGTCTTCGTCGGGATGTCGGGCCGGAGCTCGCCGCGAGGTCGCGAGCAGCGCGAGCGAGCGGTCGTAGCGGCCCGCCTTGCGGACCTCGCGCTGGAGGCGCTCGACGGTCTCCAGGTTGTGGTTCAGGACGTCGGGCGAGGCCGCGAGCACGGTCGCGAGCGCGGCCCGGTCGCCCTTGAAGTCGGGGATCAGGACTTCGACCTTGCAGCCCGGCGCGCCGGCGCGAATCGCCGCGATGGTCTTCGCGAAGTGCTCCGCGCCGCCGTCGGCCAGGTCGTCGCGCGCGACCGCAGTGACGACCGCGTAGCGCAGGCCGAGCTCGGCGATCGCGTGCGCCACGCGCGCGGGCTCGTCGGCATCGAGCGGCCCCGGCCGGCCGGTCATGACGTCGCAGAAGCCGCAGGCGCGGGTGCACAGGTTGCCGCCGATCATGAAGGTCGCCGTGCCGTGCGCCCAGCACTCGCCCAGGTTCGGGCAGGCGGCCGACTGGCAAACGGTGTTGAGCCGCTCGGTCTTCACCAGGTCGAGCAGCCGGTCGAGCTCCGGCGTCTGCTGGTAGCGGACGCGCAGCCAGGGCGGTCGCGGCTCCTTCACTGGAACACCTTCTGGAGCTCGAGCTCGACCCGGTCCGCGACCGCCTCGAAATCCACGGGCCGGCCGAGCGCGCTGGCCATGCTGACCATCTCGACGCCGGCCAGCCCGCACGGCACGATCGCGCCGAAGCGCGACAGGTCGCAGTCGACGTTCAGCGCGAACCCGTGCACGGTGAGCCAGCGGCGCAGGCCGACGCCGATCGAGGCGATCTTGCGCCGCTCGTCGAGCCACACGCCCGCGTAGCCCTCGCGCCGCCGGGCGGAGAGGCCGAAGTCCGCGAGTGCTCTGATCAGCACCGACTCGAGCGCGCGCAGGTAGCAGGTGCACGTCCGAGCCGTGGCGGGTGAGGTCGAGGATCGGATAGCCGACGAGCTGCCCGGGGCCGTGCCAGGTGACGTCGCCGCCGCGGTTCACGCGGAACACGTCGTAGCCCGCCCGACGCAGATCGGTGTCGCTCTGGAGCGCGTTCTCGGGCTTGGCCGAGCGCCCGAACGTGACCACGTCGGGGTGCTCGAGCAGGAGCACGGTGTCGCCGATCTCGCCGCGGCCGAGCCGCTCGCGCAGCTCCTCCTGCAGCGCGAGCGCGTCCGCGTACGGCACGCGCCCGAGGCGCCGGACCTCGAGCGGGCTAGCCGAGACCGTGGCCATCCTGGACCAGCTCGCGCGGCCCTTCGAGCAGCCGCTTGATCTCGGCCAGGAACTGCGCGGCGCGCACGCCGTCGACCACCCGGTGGTCGACCGACAGGCCCAGCGTCGTGAGCGAGCCGATCTCGATCTTCCCCTCGCGCACGATCGGGCGCTGCGCGATCTGTGAGACCGACAGGATCGAGCTCTGCGGCGGCGTGATGATCGCGTAGAAGCGGTCCACGCCGAACATGCCCAGGTTCGAGATCGTGAACGTGCCGTCGGCGTAGTCGGCCGGCTGGAGCTTGCGCATGCGCGCGCGCTGGATCAGCGAGTTCGCCTCCTCCGCGAGCTCCCAGACGCTGCGGCCCTGGCAGTCCTTCACGGTCGGCGCGACCAGCTCGTCCTGCACGTCCACCGCGAGCCCGACGTTGATCGCGTCGTAGATCGCGATGTCGTTCTCTTCGGGCCGATAGGTCGCGTTGACCGCGGGGTGGCGCTCGAGCGCGAGCGCCGCCGCCTTCAGCATCAGGTGCGTGTAGGTGAGTCGCGGCCGCTTGTCGCCGGCGTCGCGGTTCACCTGGTCGCGCACTTCGCGGAGCGCGTCGGTCGAGACGTCCATCTGGATGTAGAAGTGCGGCGCCTCGGCCTTGCTGCGCACCATGTTGCGGATCAGCGCCTTGCGCTTCTGCGACAGCTGCAGGGTGCCGCGGTAGATGACCGCCTCGCGCTCCTTGCTGTGCGCCTGCTCGCGCTTCCAGTGCGAGAGCAGGTCGGACTTGGTGATGCGGCCGCCGGGGCCGCTGCCCTTCACGGCCTCGAGGTCGGTGCCGCGCTCGCTCGCCATGCGCAGCGCGAGCGGCGTCGCGCGGATCCCGTCGCTGTCGGGCGCCTGTCCCTCGAGCTGGGCCAGGTACGCCTCGATGTCGCTCGCCACGATTGCGCCGCTCGGGCCGCTGCCGGTGAGCTCGGAGAGGTCGATCGACTTCTCCTCGGCCAGGCGCCGCGCGCGGGGCGTTGCGCGGATGCGCCCGTCGTCCTGGACGAGCGGCGCCGCCACGCGCGGCCCCGACGGCGCGGGCGGCAGCTCGACACGCGCCGGTGTCGGCGCGGGCGCGGGCCGGCTCGCCGGCGCAGGTCTCGGAGCGGCGGGCGCGGGCTTCGCGCGCGGCGGGCGCCGCCGCGGCCGCGGGCTCCGCCTTCGGCTGCGCGGCCGGCGCCTCTTCCGCCGCGACCGCGCCCTCGGCCTCGCCCGGCAGGCGCAGCACCGCGATCAAGGTCCCGACCGGCACGGTCGCGCCCGCCTCGACGACGATCTGCGCGAGCGTGCCCTCGGTGTAGGCCTCGAACTCCATGTCGGCCTTGTCGGTCTCGATCTCGGCCAGCACCTCGCCGCGCTTCACCGGGTCGCCGACCTTCTTGCGCCACGCGATGAGTCGGCCCTCTTCCATGGTGTCCGAGAGCTTGGGCATGCGGATCTGCTTGGGCATCGCTTCTCCGTCTAGAGCGTGATCTTGAGAACGGCGTCGACGATCCGCTGCGCGTCGGGCAGCGCGAGCTTCTCGAGGTTCGACGCGTACGGGGTCGGAACGTCGGCCGCGGCGACCCGCTGGACGGGCGCCTCGAGCTCGTAGAAGAGCGCCTCGTGGATCTGCGACGCGATCTCCGCGCCTACCCCGACCGTGCGCCAGCCTTCCTCGACGATCACCGCGCGGCGCGTGCGCATGACCGAGCCGAGGATGGTCGCGATGTCGAGCGGGTCGAGCGTGCGCGGGTCGATGACCTCGGCCTCGATCCCCTCGCCCGCCAGCGCCTCTGCGGCCTTCAGCGCCTCGTGCAGCATCTTCGACCAGGCCACGATCGTCACGTCGCGGCCGGGCCGCTTCACGTCGGCGACGCCGAAGGGGAGCAGGTACTCCTCGTCCGGCACCTCGCCCTTGATGTTGTAGAGCATCTCGTGCTCGATGAAGAGCACCGGATCCTCGCAGCGGATCGCGGTCTTCAACAATCCCTTGAGGTCGTAGGGAGTCGACGGGATCACCACCCGGATGCCCGGAGCGTTGACGAACCACGACTCGATCGAGTGCGAGTGCTGCGCGCCCTTCTGGGTGCCGCCGCCGGCCGCTGCGCGGATCACCATGGGCAGGTTCACCTGGCCGCCGAACATGTACCGCGCCTTCGAAGCGTGGTTGATGATCTGGTCCATCGCCACGATCCCGAAGTTCAGGGTCATGAGCTCGGCGACCGGGCGCAGGCCGGTCATGGCCGCGCCGATCGCGACCCCGATGATCGCGGCCTCGGCGATCGGCGTGTCGCGCACCCGGCGCGCGCCGAACTCGGCCATCAGCCCTTCCGTCGCGCGGAAGGTGCCGCCGACCAGGCCGACGTCCTCGCCCAGGATGAACACGCGCTCGTCGCGCGCCATCTCCTCGGCGAGCGCGCGCTGCACGGCCTCGTAGTAGCGCAGCTCAGGCAACGGATTCCTCCACGTACAGGTCCTCGTACAGCGCCTCGGGCGCCGGCCGCGGACTCGCCTCGGCGAAGCGCATCGCGTCCTCGACGATCGCGTTCGTCTCCTGCTGGATCTCGTCGAGCTTCGCCTGGTCGACGATGCCCGCCTCGAGCATCGACTTGGCGAGCCGCGGAATCGGGTCGCGCTTCTTCCACAGCTCGGCCTCGGCGACCGAGCGGTACTTGCCCGCGTCGGTCATCGAGTGGCCCTGGTAGCGGTAGCAGCGCGCCTCGAGCAGCACCGGGCCGCCGCCCTGCGCTCGAGAACTTCACGAGCTCCTCGCACTTCTCGCGCACCGCGACCACGTCCATGCCGTTCACGACGTGGCCCGGGATGCCGTAGCCCTGCGCCTTCTTGTGGATCTCGTTGAAGGCGGAGCTCGTGCGCACGTCGGTGCCGATGCCGTAGAAGTTGTTCTCGCAGACGAAGATGACGCCCAGGTTCCAGAGCTTCGCCATGTTCAGCGCCTCGTGGAACACGCCCTGGTTCGAGGCGCCGTCGCCGAAGAAGTTCATCACGACCCGGTCCTGCTGCTGCATGTGCATGGACAGCGCGGCGCCGACGCCGATCGGCAGGTTGCCGCCGACGATGCCGTAGCCGCCGAGCATGTAGCGGGACGCGTCGAAGAAGTGCATCGAGCCGCCCTTGCCCTTGCAGATGCCGGTCGAGCGCCCGTAGAGCTCGGCCATCAGCGCGCGCGGCGGCGTGTCGCGGCACAGCGCGTGCGCGTGCACGCGGTAGGTGCCGATCACGTAGTCGTCGTGGTTGAGCGCCGAGATCGAGCCGGTCGCCACCGCTTCCTGGCCGATGTACAGGTGCGTGAAGCCGCCGATGAAGCCGTCGGCATACGCCTCCGCGACGCCTTCCTCGAAGCGCCGGATCAGCACCATCTTGCGGTACATCGTGAGCTGGTCTGCAGCCGCGATCGCCATCAGAGTTCGAACTCCGCCGCCTCGAGCGTGCGCGCGACGCGGAACAGGAAGCCGTTGCCCGTGACCCCGTCGATGATGCGATGGTCGTAGGAGAGCGCCAGGTACATCATCGGGTGTATGGCGATCTGGTCCTCGCCGGCCGAATCGATCACCACCGCGCGCTTCTTCACCTCGCCCATGCGGAGAATTCCCACCTGAGGCTGGTTGATCACGGCGAAGCCGTAGAGATTCCCCTCGCGGCCCGGGTTGCTGACCGTGAAGGTGCCGCCGGCCAGCTCATCGGCCGTGATCGTGCGGTCGCGCGCGCGCAGCGCCAGCTCGTTGATGGCCTCGGCGATCCCGACCAGCGACAGCCGATCGGTGTCGCGCACGACCGGCACGAGCAATCCGCGCTCGGTCTCGACCGCCACGCCCACGTGGATGCCGGCGCGCTCGACGATCGCGTCGCCGACCACCGCCGAGTTCACGCGCGGGAAGTCGCGCAGGCCGCGCACGGTGGCAGCCACCACGAACGGCAGGAACGAGAGGCCGAAGCCGTGCGCCTGCTCGAACGCCTTCTTGTGGCGGTCGCGCAGCTTCGAGAGCTTCGAGAGATCGACCTCGGCCACGGTGCCGACGTGCGGCGAGACGACCTTCGACACGACCATGTGCTCGGCGATGCGCCGGCGGATGGCCGTGAACGGAATGACCTTGTCCTCGGGCGCGATCCGGTGCGTGGGCACGCGCATGTGCGCGAGGAACTCGCCGAGCGAGCCCGGCGCCGCCGCGGCCGCGGCGGCCGTCGCGGCAGGCTGCGCCGCGGGCTGTGAGGCGGGCCGCGCCGAGGTGACGTCGGCCTTCATCACGCGTCCCGCGACGCCGGAGCCGGCGACGGAGCCGAGATCGATTCCCTTCTCCTCGGCGACGCGGCGCGCCACCGGCGAAACGCGCGGTGCGTCGGCGGTGGCCGGCCCGGTCGCGGCTGCGGGCGTGACCGGTTTCGGTGTCGCCGCCGCCGGCGCCGGCGCGGCCGGAGCCGTCGTCGCCGCAGCGCCGACCGGCTCCAGGCTCGCGAGCTCCGCGCCCACCGGCACGGTCTGGCCCTGCGGCGCGACGATCCGGGTCACGACGCCGGACTCGGGCGCGACCACCTCGGCGTCGACCTTGTCGGTCGTGATCTCGCAGAGGATCTGGTCCTTCTCGACCCGCTCGCCCTCGCGCACGAGCCAGCGCTCGACCGTGCCCTCGACCACGCTCTCGCCCATCTGGGGCATCACCACCGAGATCGCCATCGTCCGCCTTCGCGCGCGCTCAGAAGTCGAGCGCGCGCCCCTCCGCGGCGAGCGCCGCCTGCATGAGCATCTCGCCGAGCGTCGGATGCGCGTGCGAGGTCTCGCCGACCTCGGTCGTGGTCGACTCGATCACCATCGCGAGCGCGATCTCGTTGATGAGCTCGGTCGCCCCGTAGCCGATGATCTGCGCGCCCAGGATCTCGCCGTACTTCGCGTCCGAGACGATCTTCACGAAGCCCTCGGTGTGGCCGGTGCCGACCGCCTTGCCCGAGGCTGCGAACGGCGCCTTGCCCACCTTCACCTCGTGCCCCGCCGCCTTGGCCTCGGCCTCGGACAGCCCGATGCTCGCGACCTGCGGCTGGCAGTAGATGCACGCCGGGATCTTCTTCAGGTCGATCCCGTGCTTGCGCACCCCCGCGATGATCTCCACCGCGGCGACACCCTCGTGCGACGCCTTGTGCGCGAGCAGAGGCGGACCCGAGCAGTCGCCGATCGCGTAGACGCCCTCGGCGCTGGTGCGGTAGTGCGCGTCGACCTTGATGAAGCCGCGCTCGACGGCGACGCCGCGCGCCTCGAGGCCGAGGTCCGCGACGAGCGCGCGCCGGCCGACCGCGAGCAGCACCTGGTCGGCCTTGAGCTCGACGTCGCCCTTCTCGCCGGTCGCGTGGACGACCACGCCCTGCCCGTTCACCTCGAGGCTCTTGTACGCGGTCTTGGTCAGCACCTTCACTCCGCTGCGCTGGAACGAGCGCGACAGCGTGTCCGCGGTCTCCTTGTCGAAGCCCGGCAGGATCTGGTCCTGCATCTCGATCACGGTGACCTGCGAGCCGTAGGCGTTGTACGAGTAGGCGAACTCGAGCCCCACCGCGCCGGCCCCGATGATGACGATCGCGCTCGGCATCTCGCGCGACTCGAGCGCCTCGCGGCTGGTCAGCACGCGCTTGCCGTCGACCTGCACCCCCGGGAACACGAACTCGGTCGAGCCCGTCGCGAGGATCACGTTGCGCGCCTCGATCGACTCCGAAGCGCCGTCCTTCGTGACGACGACTTCCTTGCCCGCGGCGAGCCTGGCGCGACCCGCCAGCACCTCGATCTTGTTCTTCCGCATCAGGCTCGCCACGCCGCGTGCGAGCCGGTCGGCAGCGCTGCGGCTCGCGTCGATCACCTGGCCGTAGTTCGCGCTCTGGCCCTCGACCACGAGCCCCGGGACGCCGTGCTTCACGGCGGCGTAGATCTCGGCCGAGGACAGGATGGCCTTGGTCGGAATGCAGCCCCAGTTCAGGCAGACGCCGCCGAGCGTGGGCGCCTCCTCGACGATCGCGGTCGACAGACCGAGCTGCGCGGCGCGGATGGCGGAGATGTACCCGCCCGGCCCGGAACCGATCACCACGAGATCGAACGACTTCATCGCGCGCAGTCCTTCCCCGTCCTCTTCTTCGACGGATCTTGCCGGCTCCTTGAGCGGCAGAAGTGGACGGGAAGGCGCGTCAGGCGACCGGTTTCTCGATGATCGGCAGCGAGAGGTCGTCCGTCTCCACGTGGTGCGGAACGCTCCACCCTGGAGTGCGCTGGACCCGCTCTTGGAGCTTGATCAGACCGTCGAGGACGGCCTCCGGCCGCGGGGGGCAGCCGGGAATGTAGATGTCCACGGGCACGATCGTGTCGATGCCCTGCACCGTGGAGTAGTTGTTGTACGGACCGCCCGAGCAGGTGCACGCGCCGAACGCGACGACCCACTTGGGCTCGGCCATCTGGTCGTAGACCTTCTTCAGGATCGGCGCCTGGCGGTGGCTGATCGTGCCGACCACCATGAGCAGGTCCGCCTGCCGCGGCGAGAAGCGCGGCAGCGCGGCGCCGAAGCGGTCGAGGTCGTAGCGCGGACCCGCGGCCGACATGAACTCCATGCCGCAGCACGCGGTCACGAACGGGTACAGGAAGAACGAGTACTTCCGGCCCCAGTTCACGACCGCGTCGACGGTCGTGGTGAGGAACGAGTCCTGCCCCTGCCGCAGAATTTCGTGGCGCTCTGGCATCGGTCCCAATATACCGGCCTCGGCTATGCTGTGCCCGTGCGGCTCGTCAGCGCGTGGCTCGTGCACCTGTACACGGCGTCGTCCGCCGTCTTCGGGCTGTGGGCGGTCATGGCCTGTTTCCGGGGCCAGTTCCACCTGGCCATGTACCTGATGATGCTGACCATGGTGATCGACTCGACCGACGGGACGCTGGCCCGGCTGGTCGACGTGCGCCGCCAGATCCCCTGGTTCGACGGCCGCCGCCTCGACGACATCTGCGACTACTTCACCTACGTGGTGGTGCCGGGCTGCTTCCTGATCGCGGCGGGCATGCTGCCCGGGTCGTACTGGGCGGCCGTGCCGGTGCTCGCCTCCGCCTACGGCTTCAGCCAAGACAAGGCGAAGACCGACGACTACTTCTTCCTGGGCTGGCCGTCGTACTGGAACGTCGCGGTCATGTACCTGTACCTGCTGGGCTCGGGGCCCGGAGTGGTGCTGGCCTGGGTGCTCGGCCTCGCGGCCGCGATCTTCGTGCCGATCAAGTACATCTACCCGAGCCGCACCCGGGTCCTGCGGCCGCTTTCGCTCGCGGTGCTCTCGCTCTGGGTGCTGATCTTCTCCTGGCTCGCGGTGCGGCCGAACCCGTCGCTCGCCTGGCTCTACATCACCCTGGCCCTGGGGCCGGGCTACTACGTCGGGCTGTCGCTGCTGCTGAACGTGCCCCGTGTGCGGGCGGCCCTGGCCAGCTAGGATTCGCGGGCGATGCCCTTCGAACTGGAACTGGCGACCCCGCGCGGCTTCTGCGCGGGGGTCGACCGCGCGATCGAGATCGTCGAGCTCGCGCTCGAGATCTACGGAAGGCCCGTGTACGTGCGGCACGAGATCGTGCACAACCGCCACGTGGTCGAGAGCCTGCGCGCGAAGGGCGCCATCTTCACCGACGAGCTCTCCGACGTTCCCGAAGGCTGCCTGGTGGTCTTCAGCGCCCACGGCATCTCGCCCGCGGTGCGCGGCCGAGGCCGAGCGCCGCAAGCTGCGCACGCTCGACGCGACCTGCCCGCTGGTGACCAAGGTCCACGTCGAGGCGCTGCGCTTCGCGCGCGAGGGCTACGAGATCGTGCTCGTCGGGCACCGCGGCCACGTCGAGGTCGAGGGCACGCTCGGGCAGGCGCCCGGACGCATGCATCCTGGTCGAGACCGTCGAAGACGTCGCCCGGCTCGAGGTGCGCGACCCGGCCAAGCTCGCGGTGCTGACCCAGACCACGCTCTCGGTCGACGACACGCGCGAGATCATCGAGGCGCTGCGCGAGCGCTTCCCGCAGATCCGGGTGCCCGGCAAGGACGACATCTGCTACGCGACCCAGAACCGCCAGAACGCGGTGAAGGAGCTGGCGGCGCGGAGCCAGCTCGTGATCGTGGTCGGCGCGCCGAGCTCGTCGAACTCCAACCGCCTGGTCGAGGTGGCGCGAACGCGCGGCGCCCGCGCCGAGCTGGTCGAGGACGCCGCGGGCATCGATCCCGCCTGGCTCGCCGGCGCGACACGGATCGGCGTCACCGCCGGCGCGTCCACTCCCGAGGAGCTCGTCCAGGCCGTGTGCGAGCGGCTGCGCGGGCTGGGCGCGACCCGGATCGAGGCGCTGCCCACCGTCGACGAAGGCATGCGCTTCGCGCTTCCCGCCGAGCTCAAGCGCGAGCAGCGGAGCGCGACGACCGCGTAGTGGACCCGCTCCTCCGCACGCTGGTCGACGGCCTCGTGCGCGGCGAGGTGCCGGCGCCGGCGCTCGGGCTGATCGGCTGCGCCGACCCGGGCCGTGCCGGCGCGCAGCTCGTCTCCGCGACCGCGCAGCCCGATCTCGCGCCGACCCGCGAGGCGTGGCTGCCCGTGCTGCTCCGCGCCGCGCGACCGGGCAACGCTGCCGAGTGTCTGGGCGAGCTGGCGGTCCGCTACCGGGCCACCCGCGGCCGCGCGCTCGCTCCCGAGCTCTTGCCGACGCTCGCGCGGGTGATGGGCGCGAGCGACTTCCTGGCACGACTTCTGCTCCGCCATCCGAACTGGAGCGAGGAGCTCTCCGGCGCGCCGCCCGCGGCGCCCGAGGAGGCGGCGATCGAGCCGGACTGGACCTCGATTCGGATCGCAAAGTACAAAGGGCTGCTTCGGGTCACTGCGCGCGACCTGTGCGGGCGTCCGTTCGAAGCGAGCCTCGCCGAGCTGTCGGGCCTGGCCGACCGCTGCCTCGCCGCCGCGCTCGCGGCCGCCGCCCGCGAGGCCCGCGCACCCGCGCCCGCCCTGTTCGCGCTCGGCAAGCT
This sequence comes from uncultured delta proteobacterium, assembly GCA_963707945.1. GTDB lineage: Bacteria > Myxococcota_A > UBA9160 > SZUA-336 > SZUA-336 > VGRW01. The sequence continues at coordinate 76,316 of CAVPRM010000002.1, read as the reverse complement.
CGGGGGCGGCGAGCTCAACTTCTCGAGCGACGTCGATCTCCTGTTCATCCACGACGCGGAGCCGGCGAGCGGCGACCCGGTCGAGCTCGCGCCGCTGGTCGAGCTCATCCGCTGCTTCAAGAAGCACCTCGAAGTACCCAGCGAAGATGGCTTCGGCTACCGGGTCGACCTGGATCTGCGCCCCGAGGGCGCGACCGGGATGATCGTGAACTCTGTGGACGCGGCCCTCTCGTACTACGAGAGCTTCGGCGCGCCGTGGGAGCGCCAGATGCTGATCCGGCTGCGCTTCGTCGCGGGCGACGCGCGGGCCGCGGCGGCCTTCGAGCGCGGCATCCGCCCCTTCGTCTGGCGCCGCACGATGAGCCTCGACGCGATCGGCTCGGTGCGCGCGATGAAGCGGCGCATCGAGGACGAGCGGCTCGAGGCGGGCCGAGACCTCGAGGCGGATCTGAAGGAAGGCCCGGGCGGGATCCGCGACGTGGAGTTCCTGGTGCAGGCGTTCCAGCTCCTGTTCGGGGGCCGCGAGCCGGCGCTGCGCACGGGCAACGTGCTGCGCGCGCTGGGCGAACTCGAGCGGCTCGGCCTGCTCGACGCCTCGATCACCCGCGACCTCTGCGAGGCGTACCTGTGGCTGCGCCGCGCCGAGCACGCGGTGCAGCTCGTCGAGGAGCGCCAGACCCAGGCGTTCCCGCGCGACGCGGCGGCGCAGCTCGGCCTGGCGCGGCGGCTCGGCTACCCGCAGCTCGAGGCCGCGCGCGCGCGCGACGCGCTGCTCGACGACTGGACCCGCGTGCGCGCGGTCGTGCGCACGCACTTCGAGAACCTGCTGCTGGCGAGCACCGATGCCTAGCCGGCTCGAGAACCGGCTCGACGCCTCGCTCGCCGGCTCGCCGCTCCGCGCGCGGCTGGCGACGGCGATCGAGCCACTCGTCGAGCGGCGCGGCGCGGATCCAGCCGCGGCCGAGCTCGACGGCGCGCCACTGCGCGGTGTCGCCCGCGCGCTCGCCGCGAGCCCGGAGTCGGCGCGCTACCTGTCCTCGCGCCCCGCCCTGTTCGCGCGGCTCGCCGCGCTCGAGCCCGGCACGCTCGAGCGGCGCGCGGCCGAGCTGGCGCGGGTCGAGCTTCCCGACCCCGCCAGCGCACTCGAGGATTTCCTCGACGGCCTGCGGCTGCTGCGCCGCGACGAGATGCTGTTCGCCGCCTGCGCGCACCTCTCCGGGCTCGCGTCGTTCGACGCGGTCTCGACCTTCCTGTCGCAGCTCGCCGAGCTCTGCTCTGAGCGCGCGCTCGCGGGCGCCGAGGGTCGCGCGCCGGGAGTGCCCGGCGTCCTCGCGGTGCTGGGCATGGGCAAGCTCGCTGGCCGCGAGTTCACCTATCACTCAGATCTCGACGTGATCTTCCTGTTCCGCGACGACGCGCCCGACGCGCTGCGCCCGTCGCGGGTCGCCCAGCGCTGGATCGGGAACCTCACCACCATGACCGGCGCGGGCTACGCCTATCACGTCGACTCGCGGCTCCGGCCCTCGGGTCAGCAGGGCGCGCTCGTGACCACGCACGAGGCCTTCGCGCGCTACCAGATCGAACAGGCCGCGACCTGGGAGCACGTCGCGCTCCTGCGCGCGCGGGCGGTGGCGGGCGACGTCGCGCGCGCGCAGGCCGGGCTCGAGAGCGCGCGCGAGCGGATCGCCCGCGAGGCGCCGAACCCGTGGCGCTACCTCGCCGACATGCGCGGCCGCGTGGTCGCGGAGCGCGGCCGCGAGGACGCGAAGAAGCTCGCCCTGAAGACCGGCCGCGGCGGGATCATGGACATGGACTTCCTCGGCGCCGGCGCATTGCTCGAGCGCGGGCTGCAGCTCGCGGGCGACGCGCTGCCCGCCGTTCCGGCGATGCTGCGCGCGGCCGCCGCCGGGCCGCGCGTCGAGTCGCTCCTGCGCGATTACGCCTTTCTGCGTCGGGTCGAAGCGTGCGCGCGCTGGCTCGCGGGCCGCGCCGTCGAGACGCTCGCGCTCGGCGGCGAGGCCTGGCCGCAGCTCGCGGACCTGGTCGCGCCAGGCCAGCCCGTCGAGCGCCTCGCGCCGTCGCTCGCCTCCGCCCGCGAGCGGATCGCCCAGGGCTTCGAGGCGGTCTGCGCCAAGGAGACGGTCGACGCGCTGGTCTAGTTCGTGGCGCGCTCGGCGAAGAGCCGCAGCGCCGCGCCCACCAGGCCGCCCAGCACCAGCGCCAGGTTCGCGAAGGCCGAGATCCCGAAGCCGAGGGCCCGCTGCTCCGGCGCTGCCACGTAGCCGCGCAGGTAGAGCGCGCGACCGGCGATGAACACGAGCCCGAGCAGCGCGGCCACCCCGTAGCTCAGCGACCAGCCGAAGATCCAGAGCGCCGGAAGGAAGATCACCAGCTGTTCCAGCGTGTTCTGCTGAACCCTGAAGTAGCGCTCGAAGATCTCGTGGCCGCTGGTTGCCGGGGCCTTGATCCCGTACTTTGCACGCGCCCGACCGACGAGCAGGAAGATGAGCACGTACTCGAGCAGCGCGAGCAGGGTCACGATCGAGAGGATTTCCATGGCGGCACTCTACACCGATGAGTGACCTGCTGGAGCCGGGCCGCACCCGGGTCGGTTGGATCGGCACCGGCGTCATGGGCGCGGCGATGTGCGGCCACGTGCTCGCCAAGGGCTATGCGGTCACGGTCCACTCGCGCACCCGCGCCAAGGCCGGCGAGCTCGTCGCGCGCGGCGCGGTCTGGGCCGACACGCCGGCCGAGGTCGCCGCGCGCTCGGACGCGCTCCTCTCGATCGTCGGCTTCCCCGCGGACGTGCGCGAGGTCTGGCTCGGGCCGAAAGGCGCGCTCGCGGGGCTGCGCCCGGGCGCGCTTGCCGCGGATCTCACGACCAGCGACCCCGCTCTCGCGCGCGAGCTCGCGGCCGCGGCGCGCGAGCGCGGCGTCGGAATGCTCGACGCGCCCGTCTCGGGCGGCGACGTCGGCGCGCGCGCCGGTGCCCTCACGGTCATGGCCGGCGGCGAGCGCGCGGACTTCGACCGGCTCGCGCCGGTGCTCGCCTGCTTCGGGAAGAACCTGCGCTGGCACGGCCCGGCGGGCTCGGGCCAGCAGACCAAGCTCGTGAACCAGATCCTGATCGCGTCGAACATGATCGGGGTCTGCGAGGGCCTCCTCTACGCGCAGCGCGCGGGCCTCGACCCGCTCGCGGTGATCGAGACGGTGTCGAGCGGGGCGGCCGGCTCGTGGGGAGTCGCGAACCTGGGCCCGCGGATCGCGCGCCGCGACTTCGCGCCGGGCTTCTTCGTCGAGCACTTCGTGAAGGACATGGGCCTCGCGCTGCGCGAGGCGGAGCGCATGGGCCTCGCGCTGCCGGGTCTGGTGCTGGCCGAGCGCCTGTACCGCGAGCTCGCCGCGCACGGCCACGCGCGCAGCGGCACGCAGGCGCTGGTGCTCGCGCTCGAGAAGCTGGCGAGGGACGCCTAGCCGATGGCGCTGACCCGCGAGCAGCTCCTCCTCGTGAACGACGCGCGGATCGCGGAGATGTTCCGCGACCACGGCATCATGGGCGCCGAGGCTCGCGCCGCTTCGCTCGAAGCCACCCTCGCCGAGATCTCCGCGGACCAGGACGTCTGGGTCTTCGGCTACGGGTCGCTCATGTGGAATCCCGCCTTCCACCACGTGGAGCTCCGGCCCGCGCGGCTGCACGGCTGGCACCGCAGCTTCTGCCTCTGGAACACCTTCGGACGCGGCTCGCCGGAGAAGCCCGGGCTGATGCTGGCGCTCCAGCCGGGCGGCGCCTGCGCCGGTGTGGCGCTGCGGATCGCCGCGGAGGCGGTGAGGAGCGAGCTCGGCGTCCTCTGGAACCGCGAGATGCTGACGGGCGCCTACTTGCCCCGCTGGGTTCGCCTCGCTACGAGCGCCGACCCGATCACCGCAGTCACGTTCGTCGTGAACCGGGCGCACCCCCGCTACACGGGCCGGCTGCCGCCGGAGCGCGTGGCGCAGCTCCTCGCCCACGCCCGCGGTCCGCTCGGGGAGTGTCGCGAGTATCTCGAGCAGACCGTGGCGGAGCTCGGCCGGCACGGCGCGCGCGACGGCGCGATGCACGCGCTGTTGCGCGCCGTTCGGGCCGTTCCGTAGGGTAGAATGAGCGCATGCTGGCTCCAGTTTTGCTCTGGGTCGCAGCGTGCGGGATCGCGCTCGCGCCCGAGCCGGCGACGCCCCCGGTCGGCAGCGCGCCCTGCATCGCCTGTCGCGCGCCGCTGCCGGATCCGAAGGCGCTGTTCTCGAGCGCCGACTGGACGACCCTCGAGTCCGGCGCGGTGCTGCACCAGGACCTCGGCCGCGACGAGAGCGGCGCGAGCCCGGTCGCCGGCCAGGGCGGCGCCTCGCTGGTGCACCGGCCGCCGCGCGAAGTCTGGGCCGTGCTGACCGACTTCGAGCACTGGCCGGAGTTCATGCCGCTCGTGAACGAGACCCACGTCGAGCGCCGCGAGGGCGCGACGCTCTGGGTCGCGCAGCACTACAGTGTGATGTGGTACCCGCTGCGCCACACCACGGTGTACGAGCTCGACCCCGCCGACGGCCGGCTGAGCTGGCACCTCGACCTGGAGCAGCCGCACGACATCGCCTCGAGCGAGGGCGCCTGGCAGCTCGTCGCGGTCGACCAGGGCCGCGCCACCGTGGTCCGCTACCAGTCGCGCATCAGCGCGGGCCGCAGCGTTCCGGAGTTCCTCGAGCGCCGGCTCCGCGAGCGCTCCGTGATCCAGATGATGTCGGCGCTGCGCGACGCCGTAGAGCGCCGCTACCCCGAGCGCTGACCGAGAGCGAGCCGCCCGCGTGACTCCCGGAAGCGCCCCGCCGCGAAGCTCGTTCGCCCGCCTGCGCGCGCTGGGGCGGCTCGGCTCGGGGCTGAAGCTGGCACAAATGGCGCGCTACGGGTCTAGTGCTCGGGGACGAGGCAGGAGTGGATCGACTCATCGCCCGGGATCTCGCGCGCGAGAGTCTTGATCGCGAGCTCGGCCTGGTCGAGGGGGAAATCGTGCGTGTGCATCTTCGCGATCGGCGTGCGCTGTGACTCGAGCAGGCGGATCGCGTTGCGGTAGGCCGACGAGGTGACGCCGATCGCGCCCGAGATGCGGATCTCCTTCATCACGATCTTGTCCGAGACGAACTCGGGCACGGGCTTCCAGCCCTTCACGCCGGCCAGCACGATCCGCCCGCCGGTCGCGACGTAGTCGAGCGACGCCGAGACCGGGTCGAGCGCGTAGGACGATACGTCGAGCACCACGTCCGCGCCGCGCCCGTTCGTGAGCTCTCGGATCCGCTTCTTCGCGTCCTCCTGCTCGACGTCGATGGCAACGTCGGCGCCGAACTCGCGCGCGAGCGCGAGCTTGCGCGCGTCCGCGCCGAGTCCCGTCACGATGATCTGCCCCGCCCCCGCCGCGCGCGCCGCGAGCACGCTCGCGAGCCCGCGCTGTCCGGGACCGAGGATGACGACGCACTCGCCCGGCAGAAGGCTCGGGATCTCCACCGCCCAGCGGAAGCCGGCGCCGAGCGGGTTGAACATGGCGGCGATCTCGGGCGGCAGCCGCGGGTCCACCTTGTGCACGACGCTGTTCGGGTGCAGCCAGAGGTACTGCGCGTAGGCGCCGTACAGGCCGGGCCACTCGCCGAGCGGCACGTACGAGTAGATCATGCGCCGCTCGCACAGGTGCGAGCGCCCGCCCAGGCACGCCGCGCAGAAGCGGCACGAGATCATGTTCTCGACCGCCACCCGGTCGCCGACCTCGACCCCCCAGCGCCTGCCCGCGCGGTCGCCGAGCTTCGCGATCCGACCGAGCGGTTCGTGGCCGGGGATCACCGGCACCGGCGTGCGCAGTACCCCGGCGTACTGCTCGTAGTCGCTGCCGCAGATGCCGCAGACCTCGACCCGCAGCAGCGCGCTGTCGTCGTCGATCTCGGGGATCGGGAGCTCGCGCGGCTCGAGCGTTCGCACGCCCGTCTGCACCATCGCGAACGTGTGCTTGGGCAGGGCCTCGGCCATCGCCCTCACAGTATGTGCGAAGATCGCGCGCGAGGGAGGAAGACTTCGATGCGCGAGCTTTCCGGGAAAGTGGCCGTGGTGACGGGCGGCGGGAGCGGCATCGGCCGCGGCATGGCGCTGGCCTTCGCGGACGCGGGCATGCGGGTCGTGGTGTCGGACATCGAGCTGCCGGCCGCGGAGAAGGTCGCCGCGGAGATCCAGGCCGGCGGGAAGACCGCGCTCGCCGTCCAGACCGACGTCGCCCAGCGAGGGTCCGTCGAGGCGCTTGCCGAGCGCACGTACCGCGAGCTCGGCGCGGCGCACCTCCTGTGCAACAACGCCGGCGTCGCCGTTTTCGGTCCGCTCCACGAGCAGCGCGACACCGACTGGCGTTGGGTGCTGTCGGTGAACCTCGAGGGCGTCGTGAACGGGCTGCAGGCGTTCCTGCCGCGCATGAAGGCGCAGCCCGGGCCGAAGCACGTGGTGAACACGGCCTCGGTCGCCGGCATCGCCGCGCTGCCGGGGCTGGGGATCTACACCGCGACGAAGTACGCGGTGGTCGGGATCTCGGAGACCCTGCGGCTCGAAGGCCCGGCCTACCAGCTCGGTTGCTCGGTGCTCTGCCCCGGCGCGGTGAGCACGAACATCATGACCAGCGAGCGCAACCGCCCCGCCGCGCTCGGCCAGTCGAAGCCGTTCGTCCCGCCGAGCGGCGCCGACCTCGGCGAAGTGCTGCGCACCGGCCGCGATCCGGAGTGGGTCGGCCGCCGGGTCCGCGCTGCGGTCGAGAACGACGAGGCCTACATCTTCACCCACCCCGCCACGCGGTCGTTCTTCGACGCGCGCGCCGCGGGAGTGCGCGCCGGCTTCGACGGGGCAGACCGATACGGAGACGGCTAGCGCTAGCGGCGGTACTTCCCGAAGTCGGGAAGGCGCTTCTCGTTGAAGGCCGTGACGCCTTCGCGGGCTTCGGCGGTCTCGAGGAATAGGTCGAGGGAGTCGAAGGCCAGCGTGCCGATGCCCGCGATGGCCTCGCTGTCGGCGTTGAAGGAGTGCTTGAGGACCTTCAGCGCCGTGGGCGATTTCGCGAGCATCTCGTCGGCCCAGCGGCGCACCTCGGCGCGCAGCTCGGCCTTAGGCACCACGGCGTTCACCAGGCCCCAGCTCTGCATGGTGGCGGCGTCGTACTGGCGGCACAGGTACCAGACCTCGCGGGCGCGCTTCTCGCCCAGGATGCGCGCCAGGTAGGAGCTGCCGAAGCCGGCATCGAACGAGCCGACCCGCGGGCCGGCCTGGCCGAAGCGGGCGTGGTCGGCGGCGATGGTCAGGTCGCAGAGCACGTGCAGCACGTGGCCGCCGCCGATCGCGACCCCGTTCACTGCGGCGATCACCGGCTTGGGGATGTCGCGGATGACACGGTGCAGTGTCTCGACCTCGAACAGGCCCGTCTCGGTCGGCCCGTAGTCGCCGGTCTCGTTGCGCTGCTTCTGGTCGCCGCCCGCGCAGAACGCCTTGTCGCCCTCGCCCGTCAGCACCACGACGCCGACCTCGCGGTCGGCCCAGGCCGCCTTGAAGCAGCGCACCAGCTCGTCGACGGTGCGGCCGCGGAACGCGTTGAAGCGCTCCGGCCGGGCGATCGTGATCCAGGCCAGGCCGCGGTCGATCTCGTAGCGCACGTCCGACAGCTCGCGAAGCTCCATCGTTCCTCCTCGAGCCGCGATCTTACAGGGCGGCGAGCGCCTCGCGGGCCCTGCGGGCCCAGGCCGAGTCGGGCGGCTGCTGGGCGAGGAGCTGCTGGAGCCCGGCGCGCGCCTCGTCGCGCCGGCCGAACGCCGCGAGCGTGAGCGCGCGGTTGTACTGCGCGGACGCGTGGTGCGGGTCGAGCGCGAGCGCCGCGTCGAACATCGCGAGCGCTCCCTGGAAATCGCCGGTGCGGACGAGAGCCGCACCTAGATTCGCGGCGATGTCGGGATCGTCGGGGCGCGCGGCCCGGGCGCGCTGGTACAGGTTCACCGCTTCGCCGTACCGCTCGCCTTGCATCCGCTGGTTCGCCAGGTTGTTGTTCGCGTCGGGGTGGTTCGGGTCGAGCGCGAGCGCGCGGCCGTACTCGGCCTCCGCGTCGCTCGCGCGGCCGAGCGCCTCGAGCGCGATCCCGCGGCCCGCGTGCGCGTCGGCTAGCTGCGGGTCGAGCGCGAGCGCGCGCTCGTAGGCGGCGAGCGCGCGCGCCGGCTCGCCGCGCTTGCGCAGCACGTCGCCGAGCCGCGACTGCGCGGGCGCGAATCCGGGAAGGTCTGCGACGGCGCGCTCGAGCTCGGTCTGGGCCTCCGCGAGCCGGCCCGCTTCCAGGAGCGCGGCCCCGGTTCCGTAGTGCGTGAGCCCGGGGCTCTCGGCGCGCCCGAGCGGCCAGTTCACGGCGACCGCCGCCACGAGGCCGGCCACGGCGAGCGGCGCGAGCGCCGGCCATGCCCGCGTGCGCACCGCGCCGTGGAGCCCGAGCGCACCCGCCGCGGCGAGCGGCATCAGCACCGGCACGAGCGGATACCGGTAGCGCGCGAACACGTAGAACGCGGCGACGCTCGCGGCGAGCGCGAGCGCCAGCGCCGGCAGGAGCCAGAGCCGCCGCCAGGCCCGGCGCTCCGCGACCATGCCCACCAGCGCGAGCGGCGCCAACACACCGAAGTGGAACGGCCAGCACAGCGCGCGCAGCAGCCAGGACTCCTGCGCGTACGCCTGGATGCCCTCCGTGTCGGGCAGCTCGCGCGCATTCCAGGTCAACATTCCCTTGTAGCCGAGCAGGCGGAGCCACTCGGCGGGATTCTCGCGCGCGAAGCCGAGCGCGCGGTCGCGCCAGTAGTCCGAGACCTCGGCGGGCGAGAGCGCCCGGCCCTCCGCCGCTTCGGCGAGAGCGCGCGCGTCCTCGCGCTCGAAGCGCGCGCTGCCGCGACCGGGCCGCAGCGGCTCGTAGCGGCCGCTCGCGCCCGGGTGGTTGCCGATCCAGAGATTGGGCCCTAGCTGCGCCGTGGTCAGCAGGAAGCGCCCGCCGAGCGCCGCGTTGCGAACGCCGACCGGGATCAGCACCAGCGCGATTCCGAGGGCGAGCGCCGCCACCGCCGCGGCGCGGCGCCCCACCGCCATCGGGCCCGGCAGGGTCGCGAGCCACACCGCGACCACGGGCGCGAGCGCGAGCGCGTTCTCGCGCGAAAGGCCGAGCAGCCCGAGGAGGACGCCGGCCGCCACGGCCCGGCCGACGCCGACCGGCGACACGGCGCCCGAAAGGGCGAACAGCAGCGCCGACACCAGCAGCGCGTCGAGCGCAGGCTTCTGGATCAGGCCGTCGAAGTAGACCGCGGGCCCGTACACCGCGAGGCCGATCCCCGCGGCGAGCCCGACCGCGGGCCGGAAGAAGCGCTCGGCCGCCCGGCCCAGCAGCACGCAAGCGAGCGCCCCGCCCAGCGCCTGGACCAGCCGCGGCGCCCACAGCTCGGAACCGGTCAGCGAGAGGACGGCCGCCAGGAAGTACGGGTACAGCGGCGCCTGGTAGAAGACGTCGTGCCCCAGCCAGTCGCCGGCCGCGATCGCGCGCGCCCACTCGAGATAGGCGCGCGCGTCACCGAGCGGTGTCGTGAAGAGCAGGCTCCCGTGCAGCTCGGCCAGATAGGCGAGCCGCAGCGCCAGGGCGCAGCCGAACACGAGGAGCCACTTGTGCCTCTGCACTCACCCAAGAGGTGCCGCAGCCGGAGCCTGTTCGCGAGCCGGACTGCGTCGGCCCTGTGCTACGCTCGCCCCGGAGAGATGGCCCCGTTCTTCGAGCTCCCCCTCGCGCAGTCCAGCGCGACCGATCGGCTGCGGCGGCCGCTGCACGACCTGCGCATCTCCGTCACCGACCGCTGCAACTTCCGGTGCCCGTACTGCATGCCGGCCGAGATCTACGGCGAGAAGTACGCGTTCCTGCCCCGCCAGGAGATCCTGTCGTTCGAGGAGATCGAGCGGCTCGCGCGCATCTTCACGGGCCTGGGCGTGAGCAAGCTGCGCCTGACTGGCGGCGAGCCGCTGCTCCGCGCGCAGCTCCCCGGCCTGGTCGCGCGCCTGGCCGCCCTGCCCGGCTCGCCGGACCTCGCGCTCACCACGAACGGCTACCTGCTCGAGGAGCAAGCCCAGCCGCTCGCCGACGCCGGCCTGCGCCGCGTGACCGTGAGCCTCGACTCGCTCGACGACGCGGTGTTCCGGCGCATGAACGGACGCGACTTCCCGGTCGAGCGCGTCGTGGCGGGGATCGCCGCCGCGCAGCGCGCCGGGCTCGCGCCCCTGAAGCTCAACTGCGTGGTGCAGCGCGGCGTGAACGACCACACGCTCGTCGAGCTCGCGCGCCGCTTCCGCGGCACCGGCGCGATCGTGCGCTTCATCGAGTTCATGGACGTCGGCACCTTGAACCACTGGAACCGCGGCGAGGTGCTCGACGCCCGCGCGATCCGCGACCGCATCGAGGCGCAGTTCCCGCTCGAGCCGCTCGAGCCGAGCTACCGCGGCGAGGTCGCGCGCCGCTACCGCTACCGCGACGGCCAGGGCGAGATCGGCATCATCGCGTCGGTCACGCAGCCGTTCTGCGGCGACTGCACGCGCGCGCGGCTCTCCGCCGACGGGCACCTGTACACCTGCCTGTTCGCGACCCGCGGCGCCGACCTGAAGACGCCGCTCCGCGCGGGCGAGTCGGACGAGCAGCTGGCCCAGCGGATCGCGGGGATCTGGCGCGCGCGCGAGGACCGCTACTCCGAGGAGCGCGCGGAGCAGGCCGACGCGGCCGAGCGCGAGCGGGTCGAGATGTTCCGGATCGGCGGCTGAGTCCGGTTCCGGTGGATCCGAAGGTCGTCGAGATCGCGCGCGCCATCCGCTCGGCGGGCGGGCGGGCGTTGCTGGTGGGCGGCTGCGTGCGCGACCGGCTGCTCGGCCAGGAGTCGAAGGACCAGGACGTCGAGGTGTTCGGCCTCGACCTGCCCGCGCTCGAGGCGGCGCTCGGACGCTTCGGCGAGGTGATCGCGATCGGGCGCGCCTTCGGCGTGCTGCAGATCAAGGGGGTCGCGATCGACTTCTCGCTGCCGCGGCGCGACAGCAAGGTGGGCGCCGGGCACAAGGGTTTCGAGATCGCGTTCGATCCCGGCCTCGACTTCGCCGAGGCCGCGCGCCGCCGCGACCTCACCATCAACAGCATCGGCCTCGACCCGCTGACCGAGGAGATCCTCGACCCCCACGGCGGCCGCGCGGACCTGGAGCGCGGCCTGCTGCGCGCGACCGACCCCGCCCACTTCTCCGAGGACCCGCTGCGCGGCCTGCGCGTCGCGCAGTTCGCGGCGCGCTTCGAGATGCGCGTGGATTCCGCGCTTCGCGAGCTTTGCCGCGCGTTGGATCTCTCCGAGCTCTCGGGCGAACGCGTGCTCGAGGAGTGGCGGAAGCTCCTCTTGAAGGGTGTGCGCCCGTCGCGCGGGCTCGAGTTCCTGCGCGAGACGGACCTGCTGCGCTTCTTTCCGGAGCTCCTGGCACTGGTCGGTGTACCCCAGGACCCGGAGTGGCACCCCGAGGGCGACTGCTGGGTGCACAACCAGATGGTGATCGACGAGGCGGCGCGGCTGCGCGACGGCGGGCCGGACGATCCGGTGCTGATGTTCGGCGCCCTGCTCCACGACGTGGGCAAGCCGCCGACCACCGTTGCCGAGAACGGGCGTGTGCGCTCGCCGAGCCACGACGTGCGCGGCGTTCCGCTCGCGGCCGCCTTCCTCGAGCGCATGCGCGCGCCGACCGAGCTGGTCGCGCGGGTCTCGGCGATGGTCGAGCACCACCTGGCCCCCGCGCTGTTCGTGAAGAACGGCGCGACCGCGAAGGGCTACCGCCGGCTCGCCCGCAAGCTCGACGCGGCCGGCGCGTCGGTCGAGCTCCTGGTGCGGGTCGCGCGCGCCGACCACTTCGGCCGCACGACCCAGGAAGCCCTCCAGAAGCAGTTTCCCGCGGGCGACGAGTTCCTCGCGAAGGCCCGAGATCTCGCCATCGAGCACCACGCGCCGCGCGACGTCGTCCTCGGCCGCCACCTGATCGCGCGCGGGCTCACTCCGGGGGTCGAGTTCGGCCAGATCCTCGAGCGCTGCCGCGAGCTGCAGGACGAGACCGGCTGGGACGACCCGGAGCGGATCCTGAACCAGGTGCTGGGCGCGAAGACCTAAATCCGGCCCTTGCGCTCCAGCAGCTGGACGACCCGGTCCACGCAGGTCTCCACGTCGATCTCGTGCGTGGGCAGGACCAGGTCCGGCGCGGCCGGCACGTCGTACGGCGCCGACACGCCCGGGAGCTGCGGGATCTCGCCGGCCTCGGCGCGCCGGTACAGCTCGGGCGACCGCGCGCGGCAGACCTCGAGCGGCGCGGAGAGGTAGACCTCGAGGTACTGCTCGGCGCCGATCATCTCGCGCATCCGCTCGCGCACGTCGTGGCTCGGAGCGAGGAACGAGCAGACGCACAGCAGCCCCGCCTGGTTCGCCAACCTCGCGACCTCGGCACCGCGGCGCACGTTCTCGGAGCGCTCGACCGAGCTGAAGCCGAGGTCGCGGCTGATGCCGAGTCGCAGGTTCTCGCCGTCGAGCACCATCACCTCGCGGCCCGCGTCGAAGAGCCGCCGCTCGAGCGCGTAGGCCAGGGTCGACTTGCCCGCGCCGGTGAGGCCAGTGAGCAGCAGGGTCGCGGGGCGCTGGCCCAGGCGGTCAGCGCGCTCCTCCGCGGACACCGGACTCGTCTTGCGCCGGAGCAGATCGCTGGCGGGCTCCGTCTCCCAGAACGAGCGGCCGCGCTCGGGCCCCGACTGGCGCTGAACGATCATGCCCGCGCCGACGGTGCCGTTCGTGACCCGGTCGATCACGACGAACGCGCCCGTGGTGCGGTTGCGCGCGTACGCGTCGAAGGGAACCGCGCGCGACAGGGAGACCTGCACGCGGCCGACCTCGTTCAGCGCGAGCCCGGCCGCCGGCTTCTGCTCGAGCGTGTTCACGTCGACCGCGTAGCGCACCTGCGCGATCGAGCCCGCGACCAGGTTGTGGGTGTGCTTCACGAAGTACTGGCGGCCCACGGCGAGCGGCTCCTCGCTCATCCACACCAGCATCGCCTCGAAGTCGCGCTCGATGCGCGGCAGGCTGCCCGGGGTCACCAGCATCTCGCCGCGCGAGACGTCGATCTCGTCGGCCAGGGTCACCGTCACCGCCATCGGGGCGCTCGCCTCGGCGAGATCGCCGTCGGCGGTGGTGATGCGCTGCACGCGGCTCGTCTTGCCCGCGGGCACCACCTGCACCGGGTCGCCGGGGCGCAGCCGGCCGGCCGCGACCGTGCCGGCGTAGCCGCGGAAGTCGAGGTTCGGGCCGGCTCACCCACTGCACCGGGAAGCGCAGATCGGCGAGCGCGCTGTCCGACGCGACGTGCACGTTCTCCAGGTGATCGAGCAAGCGGCGCGCCGTGATACCAGGGCAGCTTCGCGCTGCGCTCGACCACGTTGTCGCCGTAGCGCGCGCACAGCGGGAGGAAGTGGATGTCGGGCAGATCGAGCCGGCTCGCGAACGCCTCGTAGTCGGCTCGGATCCGGTCGAAGACGTCCTGCGACCAGTCGACGAGGTCCATCTTGTTGACCGCGACCACCACGTGGCGCATGCCGAGCAGCGCGACGATGAAGCTGTGCCGGCGGGTCTGCGGCAGCACGCCCTTGCGCGCGTCGATCAGGATCACGGCCAGGTCGGCGGTCGACGCGCCGGTCGCCATGTTGCGCGTGTACTGCTCGTGGCCCGGGCAGTCGGCGATGATGAACTTGCGCTTCTCGGTCGAGAAGTAGCGGTAGGCGACGTCGATCGTGATGCCCTGCTCGCGCTCGGCCTTGAGCCCGTCGAGCAGCAGCGCCAGGTCGATCTCGCCGCCGGTCGTGCCCTTCCTTCTTGCTGTCGCGCGCGACCGCCGCGAGCTGGTCCTCGTAGATCAGCTTCGAGTCGTGCAGCAGCCGCCCGATCAGCGTGCTCTTGCCGTCGTCGACGGAGCCGCAGGTCAGGAGCCGCAGGAGCTCCTTGTTCTCGTGCCGGTCGAGGTAGGCCTCGACGTCGCGCAGCGCCAGGGTCTCCAGCATCGCTAGAAGTACCCCTCGCGCTTCTTCTTCTCCATCGACGCTTCCTCGTCGTAGTCGATCACGCGGCCCTGCCGCTCCGAGACGCGCGCGAGCAGCATCTCGCGGATCACGGCGGGCAGCGAGTCGGCGTCGGACTCGATCGCGCCCGAGAGCGGGTAGCAGCCGAGCGTGCGGAAGCGGACCTTGCGCAGCTCCGGCTTCTCGCCGGGCTTGAGCCGCATGCGCTCGTCGTCGACCATGATCAGGTTGCCGTCGCGCTCGACGATCGGCCGCTCCTTGGCGAAGTAGAGCGGCACGACCGGGATCCCCTCGCGGTGGATGTAGAGCCAGATGTCGAGCTCGGTCCAGTTCGAGAGCGGGAAGACGCGGATCGACTCGCCCTTGTGGACCCGCGCGTTGTACAGGTTCCAGAGCTCGGGGCGCTGGTTCTTCGGGTCCCACTGGTGGTTGCGGTCCCGAAAGGAGTACACGCGCTCCTTGGCTCTGGCCTTCTCCTCGTCGCGGCGCGCGCCGCCGAAGGCGGCGTCGAAGCCGTACTTCTCGAGCGCCTGGATCAGGCCCTGGGTCTTCATGATGTTCGTGTACACGCTCGAGCCGTAGTCGAACGGGTTCACGTTCTTGGCCTTGCCCTCGGGATTGGTCCAGACGATGAGCTCGAAGCCGTACTCGCGCGCGAACCGCTCGCGGAACGCGTACATGTCCTGGAACTTCCAGGTCGTGTCGACGTGCAGCAGCGGGAACGGCGGCTTGCCCGGCGCGAACGCCTTGCGGGCAAGGTGCGCGAGCACCCCCGAGTCCTTCCCGATCGAGTAGAGCATGACCGGGTTGCGGAACTCGGCGACCACCTCCCGCAGGATGAAGATCGCCTCCGCTTCGAGCGCCTCGAGGTTGTTCACGGCGCCGGCATGATAAACGGAGCCGATCCGAAGCGCCCGAGCCTTAAAGGTGTAGTGCCCGAGAGAGGGGGAAGCTCTCTCGGGCACTACGTTGCTGCGGGGGTCGGGTTGCGGATGGGGGGGTTGCGGGGAACGAAACGGACCGGCAGCTACCGGGAGCTGACGGCCGCGGTCACCTTCAGAGCGTCGATCACCGAGCGGACACCGGGGGTGGCGCGGGTGGTGGTCAGCGCGAGCAGGCGGTCGGACTGGCTCGTGACCGAGCCGGTCAGGCGCACGACGCCCTTCTCGACCTGGCTGTCGATGCTCGCGTCCTTCAGCTCGGGCCGGGCCTCGAGGCGCGCGTCGACGTCCTTGCGGATGTCGTCGTCCTTGGCTTCGACGGCCTTGGCCATCGACTTCGAGACGATCTGCAGCTCGTTCTGGACGGCCTTCACTCCGTCGATCTTCTTCACCTCGGCTTCGGCGGCGCGCTTGGCAGTCTCGGTCGGAACCGTACCGAACAGCGTGACCACGCCGCGGTTGGTGTCGACGTTCACCTCGAGCGCAGGCACGTCGGCCGTCGCGAGCAGGCGCGCCTTGGCGTCCGTGGTGATCCAGGCGTCATAGGCGGCGGACTTCATCGACGCGTCCTTCGCGATCGGCCCGCTGGCCGAGATCTCGGCGTCGCCGAGTCGATCGGGGCTCTGGATCTCGCTCGACACGCGCTTCACGCCGGGCACCGCGCGCGCGTCTTCGAGCGCACGCCGGTGGCCGGACAAGGTCGTGGTCTTGCCCGAGAGCAGCACGACGCCGTCGTGCACCGAGGCCACCTTCACCGAGCTGTCCTCGAGCGCCGCGTCGCGCGTCAGCACGGCTTCGACGTTCTTCTGCAGCTGGGCGTCGGCCACCTTCACCGCTTCCTTGCGGCTGGCGGGAACGACCTGGAGCAAATTCTGCACTGTGCTCACGCCGTCGATCGACCGCGCCGCGGTCTCGGCATTCGCCTTCTCCGCGTCGGTTGCGACGACACCGTGCAGCGTCACGCGCCCGTCCACCGTGTCGACGTTGATTGCCGTGACCGGTACGTTTTCGGCGGTCAGCAGCGCCATCTTCACCTTGGTCGTGATCCATGCGTCGGGCGCTTCCGTTGCAGCCCGACTCGGGCCCACGGAAAAGAGCGCCAGCGCGAGCGCGGCAGCCGCGACGCGAAGCTGGATTCTGGTGCTCGAAGAACTCATCTGTGTCTCCTGTGGCGTCATGGCGACGCGCGCAGGGTGATAGAGCAAGGGCCGTGCCACTCAGCGCGCGAAGGGGTCGCGCGGCCGAGGATCAGATGGGCGCTTGGGGTCGCCCGTGCGCGTTACGGCGCTGCGCGCGGGCGGATCGCTCGCGTCCATGGACTCTCGGGACGCCTCGTCCACGGCGTCGAGCTCATCGTCGGGCTCTGGTTTGTGTGGGGCGTCACCTTTCTGCGTCACCTTGGACGGCGTCTCGGCCTCGACGGGCTCGCGCCAGTCTTCGCCCTGCTCGTCGAAATCCTCGTCGCCCAAGGGGCGTTCTGGTTTCCGTGGCATCGGTTCTCCTTCCTTGGGAAGTCTCTCGCGAATTGCAGAATCGTCAGGACGCGGCCGCGCGTTGCTCGACGACCGCCGCCTCGAACGTGTCGCTCGGGCGCTCGCTGCGCGCGATCGGCGCAGGCGCGAGCGCGGCGAGCAACGCTGCGCACGAGCGCACGACCGCTAGCGAGCCGATGCGCTGGACCCCGTCCTGATCTCCGACGGCGGCGATCACGACTCCTTCGCGGTCACGGACCCGCGCGGCGGTTCGCGCCGAGTGGAGTGCGTCCTCGACGCTGCGAGCGCCGACCACGGTGAAGACGACCAGCGGCGCGACTTCCGGGCTCGTCACCACGGCGAAGCCGGATCTCTCGAGGACCGTCGCGACCCAATCACGCGCGAAGCGATCGACGAGGCTGCCTCGGAGCTCTTCCACCGAAAGTGTCCGGGTGGCTGCGCCGTTCGCCGGGACTGGCACGGCTCCGACGAGCTCGGCCAGCAAGTCGCGCAACAGGTGCAGACAACGCAACTGGTCCGCGCGGGTACAGCGGCCGGCCTCGCGCTCGGCCGCGAGCGTGACCAGCATCGGCAGCACCAATGCGTCCGAGAGCTCTACGAGGTCGCCGTCCTTCACTGCGTGGCGCAGCAAGGTCGCCGCGTCCTCGGACTCGCGCGCGACCAGTCGCTCGTAGAGCTGGGTCGCCGGCGGCACCACCAGATCATGCGCCAGGAGCGCTGGGACGAACGCGAGTTGCGGCACGTAGCGTCCGACCACCGTCAAGCAAGCCGTGAGCGGAATCGCGACGAACAGACCCACGGGGCCCCAGAGCCACGCCCAGAACGTGGCCGAGAGGATGACACCAAACGGCGACAGGCCGGCGCCCTGCCCCAGGACGCGCGGATCGAGCACGTTGTTCGTGAAGAGCTCCAGGCAGACGAAGAAGCCGGCGGTCCAGAGCGCCATCTCGAAGCCCGGGAACGCGGCCAGACAGAACAGGATGGGGAGCGCCGCAGCGGTCGTCGGTCCGAAGTAAGGGATCGAGCGCAGCAGCGCCGATAGCGAGCCGAAGAGCAGCGCGCCGGGCACGCCGATCAGCGCGAGGCCGATCGTCACGATCACGCCCTGCAGTCGCGCAGACGATGGCCTGGCGCACCAGGAAGCCGCTGACGAGCTGACCCGCCTCCTCGAGCGCGCGCGGCGAGATGCGCGAGCCGCGCAGCGCGAACAGCGCGGAGATCCGCTTGGGAAGATCGCTCTGCACGAGGATGAAGATCGCGAGCACGGCCACGATGCCCGCCGTTCCGAGCACGTCGAGCAGCGGCGTCACGAAGCGACCGAGCGCGCCCATCGCCGTCGGCGACTCCACGATCTCGACCTTGGGCGCCTGACCGTGCGCGGCCGCGGGGTCGATCTCCTTGCTGAGCCGGTCGATCCAGCCCAGCGCGTCGGCCAGCGAGCGCAGCGGCCCGCGCAGAGCGCGCAGCTTCTCGACCAGGTTCGCGCGAAAATCCGGGAGGCTCGCGACGAGGCTCGTGACCTCGTTCGAGAGGAACCAGCCGATCAGCGCGAGGGCCGAGAGCAGCGCGACCGCAATCGCTATGACCGAGAGCACGCGCGGCACGTGCGCGGCTTCGAGCCGGCGCACCAGCGGACCCAGCATGAAGGCGAATAGCCCCGCCAGTGCGAGCGGCAGCAGGAAGTCCTTGGCGAAGTAGAGTGCCGCGACGACCACTGCGCCGGCGGCGATGGTCGCGATGCCAGGAGTCCCCTCGGCACGCGTCATGCTGAGTCGGGTGTGCAGGCACCGTGCCGGCTCGTCTGCGTCCCGCGCGGAACGTGCGCCCCGTCACCGGTGTAGATCGGATGCGGCACTTGTAGAAAGCGCTCGCTCCGCGCGTCTGCGCGGACCCGTGGGAGAAAGAGCGCGCTCCGCGCGTGGCACACAACGTGCTCCGCTCTGCGGACGTGAAAGTCTGGCCGGGGCAACCCTTCCCCTTGGGGGCGACGTTCGACGGGCTCGGCACCTGCTTCTCGGTGACGAGCGACATCGCCGACGCGGTCGAGCTCTGTCTCTTCGACGCGGACGACGTGGAGACGCGCGTCTTCCTGCCCGAGCGAACGGGCGCGGTGTGGCACGGCTACCTGCCCGGGGTCGAGCCCGGCCAGCGCTACGGCTATCGGGTCCACGGTCCGTGGCTTCCGCGCCAGGGCCAGCGCTGCAATCCCGCCAAGCTCCTGATCGATCCCTACGCCCGCGCGCTCGAGGGCGAGTTCCGCTGGGGTCAGTCGCTGTTCCCGCACCCGCTCGACGGCGATCCGAACGGCGCGCCCGACCCGACCGACAGCGCGAGCGCGCTGCCCAAGTCGGTCGTCGTCTCGACCCTGTTCGATTGGGGCGACGACCGCCCGCCGCGCACGCCGCTCCACGAGACCGTGATCTACGAGCTGCACGTGCGCGGCTTCACGATGCGCCACCCGGAGGTGCCGCCCGAGCTGCGCGGCACCTACGCGGGCCTCGCGCACCCCGCCGTGATCGCCCACCTGAAGAAGCTCGGCGTGACGGCGGTCGAGCTGATGCCGATCCACGCCTTCGCGCACGACGCGCACCTGGTCGACCGCGGCCGCTCGCAACTACTGGGGCTACAACACCGTCTGCTTCATCGCGCCGCACGCCGCCTACGCCGCGGCGGACCGCCCGCACCAGGTCGTGCAGGAGTTCAAGCACCTGGTGAAGACGCTCCACGCGGCCGGCATCGAGGTGATCCTCGACGTCGTCTACAACCACACGGCCGAGGGCAACCACGCAGGACCCATGCTCTCGCTCAAGGGCTTCGACAACGCCGGCTACTACCGCCTCGTCGACGGCGACCCGCGCTACTACACCGACTACACCGGCACGGGCAACAGCCTGAACATGCGCAACCCGTGCGTGCTGCAGCTGATCATGGACTCGCTGCGCTACTGGGTCCAGGAGATGCAGGTCGACGGCTTCCGCTTCGACCTCGCCGCGGCGCTGGCGCGCGAGCTGCACGACGTCGACCGGCTCGCCGTGTTCTTCGACCTGATCCAGCAGGACCCGGTCGTGAGCCGGGTGAAGCTGATCGCCGAGCCGTGGGACATCGGCGAGCGCGGCTACCAGGTCGGCAACTTCCCGCCGCTCTGGTCGGAGTGGAACGGCAAGTACCGCGACGCCGTGCGCGACTACTGGCGCGGCGAGACCGGCGCGCTCGGCGAGCTCGCCTGCCGCATCGCGGGCAGCTCGGATCTCTACGGCACGAGCGGCCGCCGCCCGCACGCGAGCATCAACTTCGTGACCGCGCACGACGGCTTCACGCTCCACGACCTGGTCTCGTACGACGACAAGCACAACGAGGCCAACGGCGAGAACGATCGCGACGGCGAGTCGCACAACCGCTCCTGGAACTGCGGCGCCGAGGGGCCGAGCCGACGATCCGGAGGTGCTCGCGCTGCGCGCGCGCCAGAAGCGCAACTTCCTGGCGACGCTGCTCCTGTCGCAGGGCGTGCCGATGCTGCTCGCCGGCGACGAGCTCGGCCGCAGCCAGCGCGGGAACAACAACGCCTACTGTCTCGACGACGAGACGACCTGGCTCGACTGGGAGGCGGCGGACGCGGAGCTCCTCGAGTTCGCCAGCCGCATCGTCGAGCTCCGGCGCAGCCACCCGGTGTTTCGGCGCCGCGGCTGGTTCGGCGATCTGCCCACGCACGACCCCGCGCCCGAGATCGCCTGGTTCCGCGCGGACGGCGAGCTGATGAAGGACGAGGACTGGCAGTCGGGCGCGCGCGCGCTCGCCGTGTTCCTGAACGGCGAGGCGATCCCGCACCCCGACGCGCGCGGCGAGCGGGTGCTGCGACGACAGCTTCTTCTGGCTCTTGAACGCGCAGCCCGAGCCGGTGCGCTTCGCGCTTCCGCCCGCGCTGTTCGGGAGCGCGTGGGCGGTGGAGCTCGACACGGCGGACGACCTGGTCGCGAGCCCGCTCCGTCTCGAAGCGGGAGCGAGGCTCGAAGTCGCGGCGCGCTCGAGCGTGCTCCTGCGGCGGGAGAGCTGAGCCGTGGCGACCGCGCCGCGCGCCACCTACCGCCTGCAGCTCGGGCCCGAGCTCGACCTCGCGAAGGCCGCCGAGCTCGCCGACTACCTCGCCGAGCTCGGCGTCAGCCACCTGTACAGCTCGCCGCTGCTGCAGGCGGCGCCGGGCAGCGCGCACGGCTATGACGTGGTCGACCCCTCGCGCTGGAGCGCCGAGCTCGGCGGCGAGGCCGGGTTCGGGGTCCTGCTCGATGCTCTGCGCGAGCACGAGCTCGAGCTCCTGCTCGATGTCGTCCCCAACCACATGTCCACCCGTGCGCCCGAGAACCGCTGGTGGTGGGACGTGCTCGAGAACGGTCCCGCGAGCCGCGCGTCCGGGTTCTTCGACGTCGACTGGCGCGGCGCGGAGCGTCACCAGGCCGATCGGATCCTGCTGCCGATCCTGGGCGAACGCTACGGCTCCGTCCTGAACGAGGGCGAGCTGCGGCTCGCCCGCGACGAGGGCTCGTTCGTCCTGCAGGTCGCGACCCAGAAGCTGCCGATAGCGCCGCGCTCGGTCGACGAGCTGCTGCGCGACGCGGCCGAGCGCGCCGGCTCGCCGCTGCTCGAGTTCCTCGCCTACGCGCACGGCGCGCTGCCCCTCGCGACGAATCTCGATCCCGCGAGCGTAGAGCGGCGTCACTCGCACAAGGAGGTGCTGCGCGGGCTGCTCGCGCGGCTGTGCCGCGAGGATCCCTCGGCCGCGCTGGCGGTCGACGCCGCGATCGGCCGCTGGAACGCCGACCCCGAGCGCATGCACACGCTGCTCGAGCGCCAGAACTACCGGCTCGCGCACTGGCGCGGCGCGGCGCGGGAGCTCGACTACCGGCGCTTCTTCGACGTCTCGGAGCTGGTCGCCGTCCGAGTCGAGGACCGCCGCGTGTTCGCCGAGTCGCACGGATTCGTGCTCGAGCGGCTCGCGCGCGGCGAGATCGCGGGGCTGCGCATCGACCACCTGGACGGGCTGCGCGACCCGCGCGGCTACCTCGACTGGATCGCCCTGTCGGCGCCCGCGGCGTGGATCGTGGTCGAGAAGATCCTGGCGACGGGCGAGGCGCTGCCCGCGAGCTGGCCGATCGCCGGAACGACCGGCTACGACTTCCTGTGGCGCTCGACCGGCCTCTTCGTCGATCCCGCGGGGGAGGAGGCGCTCGGCGCGCTGTACACCGAGCTCACCGGGGACGCGCGCAGCTGGAGCGACGCCGCGGCGGACGGGAAGGAGCGCGCGCTCGCCGACCTGTTCGCAGCCGACCTCGGCCGGCTCGGCGAGCTCCTGGCCGAGATCTGCGACGCGCGCGTCGAGCAGCGCGACTGGTCGCGCGCCGAGCTCGAGGGCGCCCTGGCCGCGCTCCTCGTCGCCTGGCCGTGCTACCGCAGCTATGCGCGCGGCCGCGACACCGCTCTGGACCCGGCGTCGCAGAACACGGTCGCGCGCGCGCTGCGCGCCGCGAAGGAGCGCTCGCCCGAGCTCGACCCGGCGCTGCTCGACTTCCTCGGTGCGCTCTTGTACCGCCAGCTGCACGGCCCCCAGGAGACGGAGCTCGTGCTGCGCTTCCAGCAGCTCTCGAGCGCGCTCATGGCCAAAGGGGTCGAGGACACCGCCGGCTATGCCTGGCCGCGGCTCGCGGCGCTGAGCGAGGTCGGCTGCGACCCGGGCGCGTTCGCGGTGTCGCCGCTCGACTTCCACGGCGCGAACGGCGAAGCGCAGCGGCGCTGGCCGCGCACCCTGCTGGCGACCTCGACGCACGACACCAAGCGCAGCGAGGACGTCCGCGCGCGGCTCGCGCTCCTGTCCGAGATCCCCGCGCGCTGGGCCGACACGGTGCGCGGCTGGTTCGCACGGAACCGCCGCCACCGTTCCGCCGCCGGGCCGGATCCCAAGCTCGAGTACCTGCTCTACCAGACCCTCGTCGGTGCCTGGCCGATCTCGCGCGAGCGCGCGGCGGCGTTCGCGCTGAAGGCGGCGCGCGAAGCCAAGGAGCGCACGAGCTGGCTCGCACCCGACCGCACCTTCGAGGACGCCGTCGCGCGCTTCGTCGACGCGCTCTTCGACGATCGCGGCTTCCGCCTCGAGCTCGAGCGATTCGCCGCCGAGCTCACCGGCGCCGGGCGGGTCAACTCGCTGGCGATGCTCCTGCTCAAGCTCGCGAGCCCGGGCGTGCCCGACCTGTACCAGGGCAGCGAGCTCTGGGATCTGTCGCTGGTCGACCCCGACAACCGCCGGCCGGTCGACTTCGCGGCGCGCCGCCAGCTGCTGGCCGCGGTGCGCGCGGCGACCTGCGAGCAGGTGATCGCGCGCGCCGACGAGGGTCTGCCGAAGCTGTTCGTGATCCAGCGCGCGCTCGCCGAGCGGCGCCGCCACCCCGAACGCTTCGGCGCGCGCAGCGGCTACGTCCCTCTGTTCGCGCGCGGGGTCGCCGCCGAGCGCGTGGTCGCCTTCGCCCGCAGGGGACTCGTCTGCGCCGTTCCGCGGCTGGGACTGCGGCTCGACGGCTGGGGCGACACCGAGCTCGAGCTGCCCGCCGGCCGAAACCGGGACGTGTTCAGCGGCGAGCGCTTCGCGGGCGGAATCGTGCCGGTGGCGCGGCTGTTCGCCCGCTTCCCGGTCGCACTGCTCTCCAGCGAGGAGGACGAATCATGACCCGCTTCGAAGTCTGGGCGCCCGCAGCCGGGCGCGTCGAGCTCGTCACCCGCGACGGCCGCTTCCCGATGCGCCGCGGCGACGGCGGTTGGTGGCGGCGCGACCACGCGCACGACGGAGATCTCGACTACGCATTCTCGCTCGACGGCGACTACCCGCTGCCCGACCCCCGTTCGCGCTGGCAGCCGGACGGCGTGTTCGGCTACTCGCGGACGCTCTGCCACGGCGCATTCCCGTGGCAGGACGACGGCTTCACCGCCGAAGCTCTCCCGCGCGCCGTGTTCTACGAGCTGCACGTCGGCACCTTCACGCCCGCGGGCACGTTCCTCGGCGCGATCGAGCGCCTCGATCACCTGGTCGAGCTCGGCGCGACCCACGTCGAGCTGATGCCGATCGCCGCGTTCTCCGGCGAGCACGGCTGGGGCTACGACGGCGTCGCGCCGTTCGCGCCCCACCCCGCCTACGGCACCCCCGAAGAGCTGAAGCAGCTGGTGAACGCGTGCCACGCGCGCGGGCTCGCGGTGGTCTTCGACGTCGTGCACAACCACCTCGGCCCGGAGGGGAACTTCCTGCCGCGCTTCGGCCCCTATCTGTCGGGACAGATCGGAACGCAGTGGGGACGCGCGCCGAACCTCGACGGCCCCGACTCGGACGAGGTGCGCCGCCTGTTCATCGACAGCGCGCTCGCCTGGCTGCGCGACTACCACGGCGACGGCCTCCGTCTCGACGCCGTCCACGCGCTCGTCGACCGCTCGCCGCTCCACTTTCTCGAGGAGCTGCGCGCTGCGGTCGACACGCTGTCGCTGCGGCTGGGGCGGCCGCTCTTCCTGATCGCCGAGAGCGACGCGAACGACCCGCGGCTCGTGCGGCCGCGCGCGGACGGAGGCTTCGGCCTCGACGCGATCTGGAACGACGACTTCCACCACGCGCTCCACGCGTTCGCGACCGGCGAGCGCCACGGCTACTACTCCGACTTCGGCGGCTGCGCGGAGCTGGTCGAGGCGTTCTCGCGCGGCCTCGTCTACGCGGGCCGCTACTCGCCCCACCGCCGGCGCCGACACGGGCGCGCCGATCCGCGCCTGTCGGGTGCGCAGCTCGTCGGCTTCGCGCAGAACCACGATCAGATCGGGAACCGACCGCGCGGCGAGCGACTCTCGGCGCTGCTTTCCCCGGAGCGCCTCCAGGTCGTGGCGGGGCTCGTCCTGTGCGGCCCCTGCATCCCGCTCTTGTTCCAGGGCGAGGAGTGGGGCGCGCGGACGCCGTTCCCCTTCTTCTGCGACTACCGCGACCGAGGGCTGTGCGACAGCGTTCGCCACGGCCGGCGCCAGGCGACCGGCACCTGCGGTGACGCTCACGACGACTCGCTCGATCCGTGCGCGCCCGACACCTTCCTCTCGGCGAAGCTCGACTGGACCGAGCTCGTGCGGCCGGCGCACCGGCGAATGCTCGAGTGGCATCGCTCCCTGCTGCGCCTGCGCAAACGCGTGCGCGCGCTCGGCGCCGGACGGCTGCTCGAGCTGGACGTGCGCTGCAGCGAGAAGGAAGGCTGGATCCTGCTGCGGCGCGGCCCCGTGCAGATCGCCGCGAGCTTCGGCCACGAGCGCGTCTCGATCCCCCTCGAGCGCTTCGCTCCGGTCGAGATCCAGCTCGCCTCCAGCGACGACTGCGCGATCGCGCTCGACCGCATCGAGCTCGCGCCGGATCGCTTCGTCGCGCTCGCGCCGCCACGGGTTGGTTCGGTTCTTGCTCCAACCGAGTGAAGCAGAGGAGAACGCCATGGCCGGGTCCAAGATCCGGGAGAGCGTCGAGGTCGAGGTCCCGCTCTCGACCGCCTACAACCAGTGGACGCAGTTCGAGGAGTTCCCGCGCTTCATGGAGGGCGTGGAGTCCGTGCACCAGCTCGACGCGAGCCGCCTCTTCTGGAAGGCCGAGATCGGCGGCAAGACCGTCGAGTGGCAGGCCAAGATCACCGAGCAGATTCCAGACATGCGCGTCGCCTGGCGCAGCGTGAGCGGCGCGAAGAACGCCGGCTCCGTCACCTTCGATCGGCTGGGCGACCAACGCACGCGCGTGCACCTCGAGCTCGAGTACGAGCCGGAGGGGCTGGTCGAGAACGTCGGCGATTTCCTGGGCGTCGTCTCCCGCCGCGCGCGCGGCGACCTCGCGCGCTTCAAGGAGTTCATCGAACGGCGCGGCCACGAGACGGGCGCGTGGCGCGGCCGCATTCCTTCGCCCGAGACGTCCGAGCGATGAAGGAGCCATCGATGAGAAGAGGAATCCTGCTCGCGCTCGCCGCGACCGCCGGACTGGCGCTCGCATGCGATCGCGAGGTCCCGGCCCCGGACATCGACCAGACCGTCAAGGCGCGCCTCGCCAAGGAGCCCGCCCTCGCGTCGACCGACGTGCACGTGCGCAGCGACGGGAGCCACGTCTTCCTGACCGGGCGCGTCCAGACGCCCGCGCAGCGGAAGATCGCCGGCGAACTCGCCGACGACGTCTACGGCGTGCTCGAGGTGACGAACGACATCCAGGTCGACGTCAGCGCGCCGCCGCCGACGCGAGCACCGACGCCGAGTGCGTCGCCGGAAGACAACCCGCCTGAAGATTCGCCCGAGGGGGCGCCGGAGAACTCGCGATGAACCTGATTCGAATCTTGGCGGTCGCGCTAGTGCGCGACCCACTCGAGCCGCTGTGACAGCACGGGGAGCCGGCTCGACGACTCGGAATCGAGTCGCGCGAGCCGGCCGCTGAGGGCAGTCGCGATCCGGTCCGGGGTTCCGAGATCGGTCCAGCCGCACGGCGGAACCGTGACCACGCGCAGGCGCTCGGGCACCTGCTCGAGCACGTCGCGCGAGAAGTCCCTGGGCGCGAGCTCCGCGTAGCACGTGCGCAGGCGCTCGGCCCGTTCGTCTGCCGACGAGTCGCCGGGAATCTCGGCCGGCATCCCGCGCACGAGCTCCGGCAATGCGGAGCGGAAGGCGTCGAGCAGCGCGGGCGCGCGGGCCGCGAGCCAGAAGCTCGACCAGAGCGCGCCCAGGGACATCAGTCGCCGCGCGACCTCGCGCGCCGGCTTCTCGACGAAGAGCTCGATGCGGCTCGCCCCGGCCACCGGCACGCCGCGCGGGACGATCCAGCCGTACTGAGTGTCGGGCGAGTCGGGAGTGATGCCGAGCATCACGATCGCGCCCGCATCGCGGCCGGCCACCTCGTGCGCCGCCGTAAACGCCTGGCGAACGGCGCCCTCGTCGTCGACGTGGTGATCGGAGGGGAGCACCGCGATCTCGGCGTCGGGGTCGCGCGCGGCGATCGACAGCAGCGGCAGGTAGATCCCGGGCGCGGTGCCGCGGCCCAGCGGCTGCACGATCACGTTCTCGCTCGGCAGCGCGCGAAGCTGGTCGCGCCAGAACGGGCGATGGTGCTCGGACACGACCACCAGGGTGCGCTCGCGCGAGCCGAGCCCGAACGCGCGCTGCAGCGTCTCGGCCAGCAGGCTCGGCCCGCCTGCGAGCGAGCAGAACTGCTTAGGCACGGTGACGCCCGAGCGCAGCGTCGTGAGCGCGCGCAGGCGACGGCCTTCGCCGCCCGCAAGAACGATGGACCAAGTTTCTCGCTGCATCCCCGAGCCTCCGTCTCAACCCGCCCGAGCTTTCGGGCGCAGAGCTTCGTGTGCAGAGCGCGTGCCTGCGCGCGGGGTCGCGCTGTCGCATCGTGTGCACGCGCGCGAGTCCACAATAGTGCGCGCGATCACGTTCGTCGACGGAACTCGTCTACAAAACTCCGGCACACCGACGACAAAATCGCGCGGCATATCTCTTGCTGGACCAACCTCGAACGTGATCACCTTCGGGCGCCGCAGTCGGAACTCGATGTTCGCTTTGCTCGCGCTGGCGATTCTCCTCGTCTCCGCGCGGCTGGCCCTGCCGAACGCGATTCGGATCCACCTCAACCATTTGCTCGAGAAGAACCCGAGGTACGAGGGCAGCGTCGGCGAGGTCGACGTCGCGCTCTATCGCGGCGCGTACAAGATCCACGACGTCGAGATGCGCAAGCGCGGGGGCCGCGTGCCGGTGCCTTTCCTCAAAGCGCCGCTCATCGACGTCTCCGTCCTGTGGAACGAGCTGGTGCGCGGGAGGTTCGTGGGCGAGATGGTGCTCGAGCAGCCGCAGCTCAACTTCGTCGCCGGCCCGACCGAGGCCGACCGGCAGACCGGCGTCGCCGGCGAAGGCCAGTGGCGGCGGCTCGTGAAAGGCCTCTTCCCGGCGAAGTTCAATCGAATCGAGGTGCAGGACGGGTCGATCCACTTTCGGAACTTCAAAGCGGACCCGAAGGTCGACGTGTACCTGACGGACGTCGATCTGGTGGCGGGGAACCTCGAAGACACCAACCACACGAACGCGAAGCGCGCCGGCCGGGTGGAGATGCGCGGCCGATTCGAGGATTCGGGGATTCTCATCCTGCACTCGGCCGTCGAGCCCGACGCGCCCGCGCCGTCCTTCGATTGCGACTTGATCATCCGCGGCGCCGACCTGCGCGCCTGGAACGACTTCCTGCGCGCCTACGCCGGCGTCGACGTCGAGCACGGCAAGCTGACCCTGTACGCCGAATTGCTCGCGGAGAACGGCGCCTTCCACGGCTACCTGAAGCCATTCTTCAAGGACGTCGAGGTGCTCGGCTGGGACGCGGAGATCGTCGAGCAGAACCCGATCTCGTCCGCCTGGGAGGCGGTCGTCGAAGCGGTGCTCCAGGTCTTCCGCAACCGCCGCGATGACGACGTCGCCTCGCGGATTCCGGTCGAGGGCTCGACGAATACGCCCCAGCCCGAGTTCTGGCCGGCCCTCGGCAGCGCGCTCTACAACGCGTTCATCGAGGGTCTGAAGCCGCGGCTCGAGCACAGCGTGGGCAAGCACTAGTCGCGGGCGCGGCGCAGCCACAGGAGCGCGCCCGCGGCGCACAGCAGCGCCCCGATCGCCGCGAGGCCGCCCCGCTTGGCGGCGGGGGCCGAGATCGGGAGCGGGTCCTCGGGATCGATCGGCAGCGCGCGCATCCAGTCGCCTCCTGCGGCCCGCTCGCAGCCGGTGACCGGCACGAGCCCTCGCTCGCCGCCCGCGAGCGAGTCGATCGCCGCGACCAGCGACCCGCGCGCCAGCAGGAGCGCCGCCTCGAACTGAGTCGCGGAAACGCCCAGGTGCTCCGCCAGGAGCCGGGTGCGCAGTCCGCCGATCGCCCTGCGCAAGTCCGGCCGATCGCCGCTCTCGAGCACGAGGTCGCACTCGCTATCCATGGCCATCGAGCGCGCCGACAGGTTCGCCGAGCCGATCTTGAGAAAGGTGCGGTCGACGATGCAGAGCTTCGAGTGGACGTTGATCGGCGCGCCGCCGGTGGCCAGAGGGGCCAGCACGCGCAGGCGCTTGAAGCGGTCCGCCTCGCGCAGCGAGCGCACCAGGTCGACGCGCAAGCGGCCCATGGTGTTCTGCTCGATCCAGCCCGAGCAGCGCGCGGGCAGCACCAGGACGATCTCGGGGCCATCGCGTTCGCCGAGCCGCGCGCGCAGCGCCTCGGCCGCGCACGGCGCGGTGAAGTACTGGCTCTCGATGTAGATGGAGCGACGCGCACCGGCGATCGCCGCGCGCAGCAGCGCTTGCACCTCGCGCACCGGGGGCGCTGAGTCGAGCGCGGGCTCGGTGCGCGCGATCGCGATGGGCGCGTCGCCCGCGTCGGGCTCGAGAGCGTCGGGCCACGGGTCGGGGCCGGGTCGAACCGGGGCGAGCACCTCGCCCGTCGCACGGCGCCAGCGCTCGCGGGCCAGCTCGCCGAGCGCGCGCGCCGCCGCGCCGTCGACGGCGATCTGCACGTCGTGGAACGGGTCGTACGGACGGCCGTCGGGAGCGACGCGGCGCGGGTCGTCACAGTGGTGCTCGGACGTGTCCCAGCGGCGCAGCGTCAGGTCGAGCCCACCGGTGAAGGCGAGCGCGTCGTCCAGCACGACCAGCTTCTGGTGCTGGCTCGCGCCAAAAGGGTGCTGGTCGTCGAGCCGCAATTGAAAGCGCTCGTGGCGAGACCACGCCGTGTCGAGCCACGACGCGAAGCGGCGCTCGAGCGCGTAGAGCAGCGAATAGTCCCACTCGAGCACGCGGACCTCGAGCTCCGGGCGCCGACGCACGAGCGCGTCGAGCCGCGGCCCGAGCTCGTCCGGGAGGTCGTCGACCGGCGAGTCCGGGCGAAGCCGCGTGCGGCCGTGGAAGTCCCAGCCGACGATCAGGACGCTGCGCTCGACCCGCTCGAGCGCCTGCGCGAGCGCGGCGAAGTAGCGGGCGCCATCGACGAGGAACGCGACTCGGCCCGCGCGCTCGGTGCGCCAGCAGGTTCGTCCCGGTACGGCGTGTTGCGCGGCCTGCATGCGCGGATACAGGGAGCAAGAGGCGTGCCCCGGCCCGGGGCTTGCACGACGGCTCCGCGATGCCCGTCCCCGTCCTAGCGCAGGCGCAAGCGGCGCTCGCGCGTCTCGACCTGGCCGAATGGCTCGGCATGTTCGCGGCCCTTGCGCTCGCGGTCGCCGGCGCGTGGCTCGTGTCGCTGCTCGTGCTGCGCGCGCTCGGCGCGATGACCCGGCGCACGCCGGCGACCTTCGACGACCGCCTGCTGCGCACCGCCGCCGGGCCTCTGCGGCTCGCGCTGTTCGCGCTCTTCTTCTCGCTCGCGCGCAGGCCGATCGAGCTGTCGAAGGCGAGCACCGCGCTGTTCGCGACGCTCGAGAGCACGCTGCTCGTGATCGCCGGGTTCTGGCAGGTGCTGCGCCTGCTCGACCTGCTGGCCGACGACTACCGACACCGCTTCCAGCGGCGCGGCCAGGGTCAGGCGAGCTCGACGCTCGCGCTCGCGCACCGCGCCGCGAAGATCGCCGCGCTCGGCATCGCGGCGATCATGGTGCTGGACAACGCGGGAGTGCACGTGACGGCGCTGCTCGCCGGCGTCGGGCTGGGTGGCATCGCGATCGCGCTCGCCGCGCAGAAGTCCATCGAGAACCTGTTCGGCGGCGTCACGCTCTACCTCGATCGGCCGGTGCGGGTCGGGCAGTTCTGCCGCTTCGGCGAGCGCTTCGGCGAGGTCGAGGAGATCGGCCTGCGCTCGACCCGGGTGCGCACTCCCGACCGCACGCTGGTGACGGTGCCCAACGCCGAATTCGCGAATCTGCAGCTCGAGAACTTCGGGCTGCGCGACAAGATCTGGTTCCACCCGACCTTGGCGCTGCGCTCGAACACTCCGCCCGACCGGCTCCGCGCGATCCTGGCCTCGCTCCGCGAGCTGCTCGCGAAGCGCACGGAGATCGAGCGCGACAGCGCGCGCGTGCGGGTGGTGGGCTTCGGCGCGTACTCGATCAACCTCGAGATCTCGGCCTACGTGATGACCCGCTCGCTCGACGAGTACTTCGCGATCGCCGAAGACCTCTACCTGGCCGTGGTCGAGGTGCTCGCGGAGCATCAGTCGGGCATTGCGTTCACGGCGCCCGCCGAGTTCAAGTGACGGTTGTACAAAGCGCATTGCCGGCGGTGGCGGCACGGGGCTTGCTCGTCCTTGCGTCATGCTGCCCGGTGCCTGCATACACGAAGGGTCGACGGGCGATCTCGAGGCCCTCGCCGCCGTGTTCCGGCGCGCCGTACATGCCTTCGAGCTCGCCGAGGTCCCCTACGTCCTGATCGGCGGGCTCGCCTCCGCGGCGCTCGGCCGGCCGCGCTGCTCGAGCGACATCGACCTGTTCGTCGCGCCCGAGTCGGCGCCGCACGCGCTCGAGGTGCTCGAGAAGGTCGGGTTCAAGACGGAGAAGACCAACCCGGCATGGCTCTTCAAGGCCTTCCACAGCGAGATCCTGCTCGACCTGTTGTTCAAGACGGTCGGCGACATCTACCTCGATCGCGAGATGCTGCGCCGCGCGCGGAGGGAGACCGTGCTGGGCTGCGAGGTGCGCGTGATCCCGCCCGAGGACCTGATCGTGATCAAGTCGATCGTCCACGACGAGGAGACGCCGCGGCACTGGCACGACGCGCTGGCGCTGATCCCTCGGCGCGACCTCGATTGGGACTACCTGCTCGCGCGGGCCGATCGCGCGCCGCGGCGGGTCCTCGCGCTGCTGGTGTACGCGAGCTCCTGCGACCTCTGGGTCCCGAGCGTGGCGCTGCGCAAGCTCGCCAATCGGGTGCTGTTCGAGTGAGGGGGCTGCGCGTGGCCGCGACGGGCGATCTTCACGTCGACGACGAGCGCGCCGGCGCCTGGCGCGACGCGTTCGCGGGGCTAGCCGACGACGCCGACCTCCTGCTGCTCGCGGGCGATCTGACCCAGAACGGCACGGGCGCGCAGGCGCGCTTCCTGGCGGGCGCGCTGGCGGACGTCCCGCTGCCGATCGTCGCGGTGCTCGGCAACCACGACCTCGACGCGGGCGAAGAGGACGACGTGCGGCGGATCCTCGAACGCGCGGAAGTCTGCGTGCTCGAGGGCAGCCACGTGCGTCTGTCGATCGGCGGGCGCAGCGTGGGGATCGCCGGGACGACCGGCTTCGGCGGCGGCTTCGCGAACGCGCGCGCCTCGGACTTCGGCGAGCCGGAGATGAAGGCCTTCACCGCGCGCACCCGGAGCATGTCGGAGCGGCTCTGTGCGGCGCTCGCGGCGCTCGACTCGGACGTGCGCATCGCCCTGCTCCACTACGCGCCGGTGCCCGACACGCTGATGGGCGAGCGCCGGGAGCTGTACCCCTTCCTGGGCTGCGAGGAGCTCGGCCACGCGATCGACGCGGCCGGCGCCGACCTCGCGCTCCACGGCCACGCGCACTTCGGCTGCGAGGAAGGCGTGACCCACGGCGGTGTCGCCGTGCGCAACGTGGCGCAGCCGGTGCTCGGCGCGCCCTACCGCGTGTTCGAGTTCCCGGAGGACAAGTGATGCAGCGCATGCGGATCGCGCAGATCTCCCCGCTGTACGAGTCGGTGCCCCCGTCCGGCTACGGCGGGACCGAACGGGTGGTCTCGTGGCTGACCGAGGCGCTGGTCGCCGCCGGACACGAGCTGGTGTTGTTCGCCTCGGGCGACTCGCAGACGAAGGCCGAGCTCGTGCCGTGTGCGCCGCGAGCGCTGCGGCTCGATCCGGGCGCGCCCGATCCGATCGCGGCGCACCTGGTGATGCTCGAGGAGGCGTTTTCGCGGGCGCACGAGTTCGACGTGATCCACGCCCACGTGGACTACCTCGCGTTCCCGTTCGCGCGGCGCGTGCGTTGCCCGGTCGTGACGACCCTGCACGGGCGTCTGGACCTGCCCTCGCTCGTTCCGGTCTTCCGCGAATACCCCGAGCAGCGCGTGATCTCGATCTCCGACCACCAGCGCGCGGCCGCTGCCGCGGCGCGCGCTGGCAGGCGACGATCCACCACGGCCTGCCGCCGGACCTGTACCGCTTCCGGGACGGCCGGCGACGGCTACCTCGCGTTCCTCGGCCGCATCTCGCCCGAGAAGCGGGTCGACCGCGCCATCGAGATCGCCGTCCGCGCCGGCCGCCCGCTGCGCATCGCCGCCAAGATCGACGCGGCCGATCGCGCCTACTACGAGCGCGAGATCCAGCCGCTCTTCGACCACCCGCTGGTGGAGTACGTCGGCGAGCTCGGCGACGGCGAGAAGAACGACTTCCTCGGCAACGCCGCCGCAGTGCTGTTCCCGATCGACTGGCCCGAGCCGTTCGGGCTGATCATGATCGAGGCGCTCGCCTGCGGAACTCCGGTGATCGCCTGGCCGCACGGCTCGGTGCCCGAGGTCCTCGAGGACGGCGTCTCGGGCTACCTCTGCACGGAGATCGACGAGGCGGTGCGGGCCGTGGAGCGCATCGGCGAGCTCGACCGCCGCCGCTGCCGCGCCGAGTTCGAGCGCCGCTTCACCGCCGAGCGGATGGCGCGCGACTACGCGGCCGTGTACGAGCGATTCCTGGCATGACCCCCGAGCAGACCGGTTTTCCGATCCTCGCCGAGGAGGGGGACGACTTTCGCGGCCTGGTGCTCGCCCGCGGCGACAGCTTCGCGCTGTTCGATCGCCACGGCGACCTGCGCCCCACTGCGACCGGCCGGCACGGCCTGTTCTTCGACGGCACGCGCTTCCTGTCGGCTCTGCGCGTCCGGCTCGCGCGGAGGCGACCTCTGTTGCTCTCGTCCGGAACGCGCGGCGGGAACGAAGGGCTTTCGATCCACTCGACGAATTCCGACGTGCGCGACGGGGAGGTCCTGCGCCTGCCGCGCGAGAGCGTCTACCTGCACCGCTCGATCGAGCTGCTCGACGGCGGCTGCCGGATGGAGTTCGCGCTGCGCAGCTACGCGCCGGAGCCGATCTCGGTCGAGCTCGAGTTCGGCTTCGCCGCGGACTTCGCCGACGTCTTCGAGGTGCGCGGCGCGCGGCGCGAGAAGCGCGGGACCGTGGCGACACCGCTCGTCGGCCGCGACTTCGTCGAGCTCTCCTACCTGGGGCTGGATCGGGTCTCGCGGCACACCCGGCTCGCCTTCGAGCCCGCGCCCATCGCGCTCGGACCGGACTTCGCGCAGTTCCAGCTCGAGCTCGTGCCCGGCGAGCGCAGCGCGCTCTCGCTCGTGGTCGACTGCGAGCTGCGCGGCGGCGAGCAGCGCACCCGCTCCGGGGCGTTCGCGCTGGCGCGCGCCCCGCGCCGCGAGCCCCCCTCGGCGCTGTTCATCGGCTCGTCGAACCCCGCGTTCGACGCCTGGATCCGCCGCTCGGCCGCCGACCTCTCGATGCTGACCGCGGAGACCCGCTCCGGTCCGTTCCCCTACGCGGGGGTGCCCTGGTTCGGAACGCCGTTCGGTCGCGACGCGCTGATCGCGGCGTACTCGGTGCTCTGGCTCGACCCCGCGCTCACGCGCGGCGTGCTGCGCTTCCTGGCCGCGACTCAGTCGAATCGCCACGATGCGGCCGAGGACGCCGAGCCGGGCAAGATCGTTCACGAGATGCGCAGCGGCGAGATGGCCGCGCTCGGAGAAGTGCCGTTCGCGCGCTACTACGGCAGCGTCGACACGACCCCGCTGTTCCTCCTCCTCGCCGGGGCCTACCACGACCGCACCGGCGACGACGACCTCATGCGCGAGCTCTGGCCGAACTTCGAGCGCGCGCTCGCCTGGCTCGACGGCCCCGGCGATCCCGACGGCGACGGCTTCGTCGAGTACCTGCAGCGCTCGCTCGACCGGCCTCGCAAACCAGGGGTGGAAGGACTCGCACGACTCGATCGCGCACGCCGACGGCTCGCTCGCGAGCGGACCGATCGCGCTGTGCGAGGTGCAGGCCTACGTGTACGGCGCCAAGCTCGGGCTCGCGCGCTGCCTGCGGCGGCTCGGGGACGCCTCCGGCGCCGAGGGGCTCGAGGAGGATGCCAAGCGCCTGCGCGCGCGCTTCCTCGACGCCTTCTGGTGTCCCGAGCTCGACACCTACGCGCTCGCGCTCGACGGGGCGAAGCGTCCCTGCCGGGTGCGCAGCTCGAACGCCGGCCACGCGCTCTTCGCCGGCATCGCCACTCGCGACCACGCGGCGCTGGTCGGCGAGACGCTGCTCTCCGACGATCTCTTCTCTGGCTGGGGCGTACGGACGCTCGGAGCGTCGTCGAGGCGCTTCAACCCGATGTCGTACCACAACGGCTCGGTCTGGCCGCACGACAACGCTCTGGTCGCGCACGGCCTGGCCCGGTTCGGCGCGATCGCGGGCGTGAACCGCATCCTCTCGGCAGCTTTCGACGCGAGCCGCCATTTCGACGATGCGCGCATGCCCGAGCTCCTGTGCGGCTTCACCCGCGTGCCCGGGGAGGGGCCCACGGCCTATCCGGTCGCGTGCTCGCCCCAGGCCTGGTCGGCCGCGAGCGTGTTCCTGCTGCTGCAGTCGGTGCTGGGTCTCTCGGTCGACGCGCGCAGACGCCAGATCCGGCTCGTGCGGCCCACCCTGCCCTCGTTCGTCGACTGGCTCGTGATCCGCGAGCTCGCAGTCGACGGCAATTCGATCGATCTCTTGTGCGAGCGCGAGGGCGACCACGTCGACCTGCGCGTGTTGCGCCAGACGGGCGACCTGGATCTGGTCGTCTCCCTGTCGAGCTGACCCCTGCCAGGAAGGAGACTCCGATGGACTCGATGAACCGGAACAACAAGACCTGCGAGGTCTGCGGCAACGACTACGCGAAGGCGTTCCTCGTCGTGATGGAGGACGTGACCCACGTCTTCGACAGCTTCGAGTGCGCGATCCAACTGCTCGCGCCGCTCTGCGACGACTGCGGCACCCGCATCATCGGACACGGCATCGAGAGCGGTGACATGACGTACTGCTGCGCGCACTGCGCCTCGCGCTCGGGCGAGACCGGCGCCGTGGATCACCTTCACGCGGCGAGACGCAGCGCGCGCTGAAGGCGGCTAGCGGCCCGGGGTCTCCTCCTCCTTCGAATCCCGGGATTTGCATGCGCTCTGCCCGAGCGGGCCGGGCGCTGTGTAGAAACGAGCACTCCCGGCGCGTCTCGGCGACGGCGCGGGTGCGCGAGCGTGGCACGACGCTTGCGTTGTCCCGCGCTGCCAAACCTCGAAAGGAATTCAGAGATGGCCGGACAAGTGGACAAAGCGAAGGGTCGAGCGAAGGAAGCGATTGGTCGCGCCGTGGGCAACAAGAGCCTCGAGCGCGAAGGCAAGCGTGATCACGCGATCGGCGTGGTGAAGGACAAGGCCCACAAGGTGAAGAAGGCGGTCGAGCAGAAGATCGACGACACGCTCGACGCGCTGGAAGACGACCGCGGCCGCGGCCGCACGAACGGTTAGGAGACCTCGATGACCCTCCAGAACATTCGCCCGCGAAACGTCCGGCCGCGCTCCGCCTCGGAGCTCGGCGGCGACGTGTACGGCTTGCTGCGCGCGATCGTGCCCAGCATCACCTGGTCCGCGCGGCGTCCGTCGCGCACGCCGCGCGTGCTCGGCGCGCTGGCGCTGCTCGGCTTCGGCGCGATCACGGCTCTCTACCTGGCGCCGACGAGCGGCCAGGAGCTCCGTGCGAACACGCGCAAGGGAGCCAAGCGCCTGCAGAAGCGTGCGAGCGAGCTCGCGACGCGCGCTCGCGAGTACCGGAAGGAGCACTCGCGACCGACCTCGCTCGAGCGCGAGCGCACGCGCCGGAGCGAGGCGGCCTCGTCCTAGTGACCCCGCGAGCGCAGGTGCCACGGCGCCTGCGCTCGCCGGCGCCGTGCCCGAACGTACAGGAACGCCGCCACGCCGACCCCCGCGATCGCCCAAGGCACCGGTCTGCGCAGGATGCGGCGCGGCAGGTTCATCGCGATCAGCGCCGAGATGCCCAGGTCGCGCAGCGCGCGGCGCAGCTCGCTCTTGTGCTGCTCGATGTTGCTCTCGAGCCGTTCGCGTTCCGCTTCATGATGCATTGCCTTCTCCCTTGATGTTCCTGCGCGCTGCGGCGATCAGAGCGATGCCGAGCGCGAGCTGCGCCAATGCGGCCAGGGCCAGTCGTCCGCCGAGCGTGAGCGTCTGATCGAACTGGACGACCGCCGCGGCCAGCAGCCCCAGCCACGCGGTGAGCAGGCAGAGCACGCCGAGCGCGCCGAGCCCGAAGCGCGCCGCGAACGAGCCCAGCTTCTCGCGCGAGTCGAGCCGGAACAGCTCGGCCTGCTCGACGAGCAGACGCTCGCCTGCTTCGAAGACGCGAAACAGGCCCGATACGAACGAGCCGTTCGCCAGCGGGGCTGCCACGGTGCCCCTAGCGCTCGTCGGCGGCTGCATGGCCGTTCGCCTTGACCGACTCGTTCGCCGTGCGCCAGTACTCTTCGAGGCGCTCCCCGATCGCGCCGCGCAGCTCGCTTCCGCGCGAGGGCGCGAACAAGAGCGCAACGCCTGCCCCGATCAAGAGGCCCGCGATCCCGAAGAGCATCAGCTCCGAGCGGGCGGGCCTGCGCAGCGAGGCGACGAAGCGCGCCATTCGCACGAGGTCCTTCTGGGGCGGCAGGTGGTCCACGATCTCCTGGAAGTTCATCTCGCTCCTCCTTGCTCGCGGCTAGCGCGAGCTCTCTTTGGCGTGTACGGGTTGCGGTTTGCGCACCGGCGGGCGCCGGGTCGCGAGCTCGATTCCGGGACGGCGCGAGCGCCGCGGCCGCGCGAACGATACCGGCGCACCGATGTCCGCCGACTCCTGAAGCGCCTCGATCACCGCGACATCGATCAGACCCTCGAGCCCCGACGGCTCGGGCTCGCGGTCGCGCAGCACGCAGTCCGAGAAGTGCAGGAGCTCGGCGGCAAACTGGTCCGTGCGCTCGAAGCGGCGGATCCGCGTCTTTCCCTTCACCGTGAGCCGGTGCGCGAGCGCG
Organism: uncultured delta proteobacterium; assembly: GCA_963707945.1. GTDB lineage: Bacteria > Myxococcota_A > UBA9160 > SZUA-336 > SZUA-336 > VGRW01. Next base: position 38,638 of record CAVPRM010000002.1, on the reverse strand, counting down.
GCGGCGTAGTCGTACGCGGGCTCGACGAGGAGGTCGCCCTTGGTGCCGACCACGCGGTACGACGAGACGTCGGAAGCGCCGAAGCTGACCACGAACTCAGCCAGGCGCTCGCCCGGGAAGCGGAGCGTCGCGGCGACCATCTCGTCGACCTCGCGAAAGCGCGGATCGGAGCCGTTCGCGCGCAGCGCGCTGACCTCGAGCGGCTCCGCGCTGAAGATCGCGCGCGCGGCGTTGATGCAGTAGATGCCGATGTCGAAGAGCGGTCCGCCCCCGGCCTGGCGATCGAGCCGGACGTTGCCCTCGACCACCTGCATGGAGAACTGCGATGTGAAGTAGCGCGCCTCGCCGATCGCGCCCCTGCGCACGAGCTCCCGCGCGCGCAGGTTGGCGGGGTCGAAGTGCAGGCGGTAGGCGGTCATCAGCTTGACGCCGCCGTCCTCCGCGGCGTCGATGATCTGCTCGCACTCCGCGACGCTGCAGGCGAGCGGCTTCTCGCACAGGACGTGCACGCCGGCGACTGCCGCGCGCATCGCGTACTCGCGGTGCAGGTGGTTCGGGAGCGCGATGTAGACCGCGTCGACCTCGCCCGTCTCGAGCAGGTCCTCGTACTGGCTGTAGTGCGCGCAGTGAGGGATCCCGCGCCGGCGACACAGCCTCTCGAGCTTCTTCGGATCGTCGGAGACGAGCGCCACGAGCTCGGAGTTCCGGCGCGCGTGCGCGAACGCGGGAAGCACCGCGACCTGGGCGATGTGCCCGAGGCCGACCACGGCGTAGCGCACCTTGGCCGGGCCGCGCTTCGACGCGCGTCGGTTCTCGCGAGACATGTGAGCACGCGGAGCAAGCGCCATGCCACGGAAGGCCGGCGGACCCGACCGATCTTGCCCGGGGCGGCTGCCGTGATCTACAAAGTTCCAGCGGCTAGAGTCAGGCGATGTCGGACCTGCTCGGCCGCGTGTTCCTGCTCGTCCCGGTCTGGCTCTCGCTGTCGGTTCACGAGTGGGCTCATGCCCGCGCCGCATTCCGGCTCGGCGACGACACCGCCGCGCGTCAGGGCCGGATGACCCTGAATCCGCTCGCGCACATCGACCCGATCGGGACCGTGCTCCTGCCCCTGCTCGGCGTCCCGTTCGGCTGGGCGCGGCCGGTGCCGATCGACCCGCGCCGCTTCGACCCGAGCGTGATGAGCCTGGCGAAGGGGATCGCATTCACCGCCGCGGCCGGTCCGTTCTCCAACTTCGTGCTCTCGGCGGGCGCGATCGGCCTGCTCGCCGCGATCGCGCGGTTCTCGCCGGACGCCGTCGCGGGCCACGCGCTGTCCGTGCAGCTCCTCTACGTCGTCGCGCTGGTCAACGCGGCGCTCGGGCTCTTCAACCTCTTTCCAATCGTCCCGCTCGACGGCAGCCGGATCGCGGCGGCGCTCGTGCCCGACGCGCTCCGTCCCGCCTGGGACGTCTACGCGCGGCTCGGCCCGCTGTTCCTGATCGCGCTCGTCGCGGCGCCGACACTGTTCGGCGTCTCCGTGATCGGCTGGCCGCTCGGCGTGCTGCGGGGCTGGCTCGACCAGCTCGTGGCGGTCCCGTGAAGCTCGCGCTCTGGGGACTCGGGGCGGCCGCGGCGCCATATGCGTCGCACCGCCTGGCGCTCTGGCTCGAGGGCCGCGGCTGGCTCTACTACGTCCACAACCGGCGCCGCGGGCGCGTCTGGCTCGCGTTCGCCGCCGCCTTCGATCCCAACGCCCGCAGGCGACCTGCGGAAAGATTGGAGCACGAGACCGGACTCGAACCGGCGACTTCCACGTTGGCAACGTGGAGCTCTACCAACTGAGCTACTCGTGCTCGAACCGGCGACTTTATGGGGCCCCTGCTCGGGGCCGTCAAGTGGCGCCGGCGCTGCCGAAGTACCCGCGCAGGTACTGGTACCCCGAGAGCACCGTCAGCGCGGTGGCGATCACGAGCAGGACCAGGCCCACCTCGTGCGCGGGCAGGCCCAGGAACGGCCAGTGGATGAGTAGCGCGGTGATCGCCGCGATCTGGAAGCCGGTCTTCCACTTGCCCAGGCTCGACGCCGCGATCACCACGCCCTGGGAGCCGGCGATCCCGCGCAGGCCGGTCACCACCAGCTCGCGCGCCAGGATCGCGACCACCAGCGGGAGCGCCCAGTGCGGGACTCGGGCCGTGCCGACCAGCATCACGAACGCGGTCATCACGAGCAGCTTGTCCGCGAGCGGGTCGAGGAGCTTCCCGATCCGGCTCTCCTGGTTGTTGAGCCGCGCCAGGTAGCCGTCGACCAGGTCGGTCAGCGAGACGGCCAGGAACGCGATGCCCATGACCGTGCTCCACCACTGCTCGTCGAGCCACGGCAGCGCGAACAGGAACGGCGTCAGCGCGATGCGCGAGACCGTGATCGCGTTCGGCAGCGTCCAGAACGTCTCGGCCATGACGCCGCCTAGAGTGGGAGTTTTCTCAGCGGAAATCTGCATGGTATTTCTTGTAGTAGGAGAGGACGCGCTTCACGTAGCTGCGGGTCTCCTTGTACGGTGGGACGCCCTGGAACTGCGCGACCTTCTGCGGCCCGGCGTTGTAAGCCGCGAGCGCGAGCTCGATCTCGCCCGGGAAGCGATCGATCATCGCGCACAGATACCGCGTCCCCCCATCGATGTTCTGCCACGGGTCCAGCGCGTCGTCCACCCCGAGCTCGCGCGCGGTGTCCGGCATGAGCTGCATGAGGCCGCGCGCGCCCTTGTCCGACATCGCCTCCGGATCGAAGCCGGACTCGGCCGCGATGATCGCCTTGACCAGCGCCGCCGACACCCCGTGCTGGACCGACGCGCGCTTGATCGCGATGTCGAAGGTCTTGGCGTGCAGCTGCGGCGTCACGCCGGGCCGGTGGCGGACGGTGCCCTTGGGCTTGTAGCGCTCGTAGCCCTCGTGCTGGGGCGTGTCGGTGAAGTAGGTGCGGCCGTATTCGTCGCGATAGACGAAGATCTGCGCATCCGCTGCGCACGGGAGAGCAAAGAGCGCGAGCGTGGCCAGAAGCCAGATCGCCCTGCGCGTGCGCTCGCCGGAAACGCCCATTCCACCCCTGCCGCGCCCCCGAGGCGCGCATTTCCCCACACGTCCATCGGCGAGACGCAGGACGTAATTGAGATGCCGGTCTAAACTCGCGCCGTGGCGAGCGCCTGCGACTTCCTGGTGATCGGCAGCGGGATCGCGGGCCTCTCGTTCGCGCTGCGCGCTGCCGAGCACGGCTCGGTGGTGGTGGTGACGAAAAAGGGCACCGCCGAGTCGGCCACGAACTACGCCCAGGGCGGCATCGCCGCGGTGCTCGGGCCCGAGGACTCGTTCGAGGACCACATCCGCGACACCCTGGTCGCTGGCGCCGGGCTGTGCGACGAGGCGGCCGTGCGCTTCGTGGTCGAGCAGGGCCCGGACGCAGCCAACAGCCTGATCGACCTGGGCGTGCGCTTCGACAAGAGCGAATCGGCGCCCGGCTACGACCTCGGCCGCGAGGGCGGCCACTCCCAGCGGCGCGTCCTGCACGCCGCCGACTTCACCGGCCAGGAGATCGAGCGCGTCCTGGTCGAGCGCTGCGAGGCGAACCCGCGCATCGCCCTGCTCTCGAATCGGATCAGCGTCGACCTGGTCACCACGGCGAAGCTCGGCCTGCCCGGCCCGTCACGCGTGTGCGGCGCCTACGTGCTCGATCCCGAGACGGGCGCGGTCGAGAGCGTCCGCGCGCGCATCGTGCTGCTCGCCACGGGCGGCTGCGGCAAGACGTACCTGTACACGAGCAACCCGGACATCGCCTCGGGCGACGGCGTCGCGATGGCGTTCCGCGCGGGCGCCACGATCGCGAACATGGAGTTCATCCAGTTCCACCCGACCTGCCTCTACCATCCCGACGCGCGCTCGTTCCTGATCAGCGAAGCGGTGCGCGGCGAGGGCGCGGTGCTGCGCAACCGGAGCGGCGAGGCGTTCATGCGCCGCTACGATCCGCGCGCCGACCTGGCGCCGCGCGACGTGGTCGCCCGCTCGATCGACTTCGAGCTGAAGCGCTCGGGCGACGACTGCGTGTACCTGGACTGCACCGCGCTCGATCCGGTGTTCGCGCGCGCGCGCTTCCCGAACATCTACGAGCGCTGCCTGCGCTACGGCTTCGACCTGACCAAGCAGCCGCTGCCGGTCGTCCCGGCCGCGCACTACTGCTGTGGCGGCGTGCGCACCGACCTGCGCGGCGAGAGCGACATCCCGAACCTGTTCGCCGCCGGCGAGGTCGCCTGCACCGGCCTGCACGGCGCGAACCGGCTGGCCTCGAACTCGCTGCTCGAGGGCGTGGTGTTCGCGCGCGCCGCAGCCGCGGAGTGCACCGCGCGGCTGGCGGCCGGGATCGCCGAGCCGCCGTCCTTCCCCGAGTGGGATCCCGGCCGCGCCGTCGACCCGACCGAGACCGTGCTCGTCAACGCGAACTGGGACGAGATCCGGCGGCTCATGTGGAACTACGTCGGGATCGTGCGCAGCGACAAGCGGCTGGACCGCGCGCGCCGGCGCATCGTCAACCTCGCCCGCGAGATCCGCGAGTACTACTGGAACGTGGTCGTCACGCCGGACCTGGTCGAGCTGCGCAACCTCGTGACCGTCGCCGAGCTGATCGTGCGCTCCGCGTCGGAGCGGCACGAGAGCCGCGGCCTGCACTACACGGTCGACTTCCCGGAGACGAACACCGAGCCGCGCGACACGCTCTTGAAGGCGCCTCTGCCCCCGCTCTGAGTCGGGTACCCTAGAGTGCGCCGCCGGTCATGACGGTGATCCCCTGCGATCCGCCCAGGCCCAAAATGGCTTGCACCGGGAAGAAGAAGTTCAGGATCGCGTAACCGATGGAGCCCGAGATCGAGGGCGGCACGTAGACCACGTCGCCCGGCTGCAGCATGTAGTTGGTCCCGCCCTCGCCCTTGCGGGTGATCGACTCGAAGTAGATCGGGTACGTGAGCCTCCCCTCGGGGGATGGACGCACCAGGGTCGAGCTGTTCTCGGAGGAGAGGATCGTACTGCCGCCCGCCATGCCGAGCGCGTAGACCGCGGTGACGTCGCCGATCAGCGGGTAGGCGCCGGGCCGCCTCACTTCCCCGAAGACGTAGAAGATGCGGCTCTCGGACTTCTTGAGCTCCACCGTGACGTCCGGCTGCACGATGAACTCCTTCAGCCGCCGGGTCATCTCGGTGCGCACCTCGCCGATCGTACGGCCGCGCACCTCGACGTCGCCGATCAAGTCGAACGAGATGCGCCCGTCGGGCCGCACGACGATCTCGCGCGCGATCTCCGGCTCGGGTCGCACCGTCACGGTCAGGGTATCCGGCGGCGCGATCCGGTACTCGGCCTGCAGCGACGGCTGGCCCGGATTCCCGCCCGAGGTCGTCTGGCAGGCCATGCAGGTCGCCGCCAACGCGAGCACGAACACCACGCGCATCCCCTCACCCCTGGTCATACACACTCCTGTGCTATCAGCTGGCGCCGCGCCCGGAGATCACCGCCGGGAACGTCGCGAGCAGGATCTGCAGATCGAGCAGGAGCGACCAACGCTCGACGTACTCGATGTCGAGCTTCACCCAGTCCTCGAACTCGATCTCGTTGCGGCCCGAGACCTGCCAAAGACAGGTGATCCCCGGGCGCATGCCGAGCCGCCCGCGGTGGTCGATCTCGTACTGATCGACCTCGCCGGGGACGGGCGGGCGCGGTCCGACGAGGCTCATGTGCCCGACGAGCACGTTCACGAGCTGCGGAAGCTCGTCGATCGAGTACTTGCGCAGGACTCGGCCGACCCGCGTCACGCGCGGATCGCGCTCGATCTTGAACACCGGCCCCGATTTCTCGTTGAGCGCCCGCAGCTCCGCCTTCCGTCTCTCGGCGTCCGTCGTCATGGTGCGAAACTTCAGGAAGGGGAAGATCTTGCCGTACTGGCCGCAGCGCGACTGGACGAAGAAGACCGGGCCCTGCGAATCGAGCTTGATGGCCAGAGACACGAACAGCCACACCGGCAGACTGATGACGAGCGCTGCGAGCGCGCCCACGACGTCGATCGTCCGCTTCAGCGCGAACTGCCACGCCGGCCGTCCGCCCTGCACCGAGAACGAGATTGCCCGCAAGCCGCCCAGCTCATCTTGCGCGATGCGAGCCACGCGCGTGTCGAACAGGTCGACCGGAATCGAGAAGTCGACGCCGAGCGACTCGCAGAGGCCGATCGCGTTGGCAATCACATCCTGGGCCAGATAGCTGCGCGGGAGCCCGAAGATCACGCGATCCACGCACTCCCGCGCCGCGACGTCGCCCAGGTGATCCAGCCGTCCGAGGTAGCGCTGACCCAGCTTGCGCCGGTCGTCCTCCGACGGGTCGTCGTCGAGAAAGCCGATCACCCGCAGCGGGCGCCGCTGCGGGCTCTCGATCTGCGCCGCGATGCGCTGGGCGCGATTGCCCGTTCCGAGCAGCAGGATTCGCGTCTCCTGCCCACGCCTTCCCGGATCGCCCCACCTCGCCATCCTGCGTCTCGCGTCCTCAGACGGCTTTCCGGCGCTGGCGCTTGCCGTCGCTCGTCCGCAGATACGGTGACTCGAGATAGACCGGATAGAGATCGCGATCAGCTCGATCGACCTGATTGAAGACTACGCCGAGAGAGCGCGCGCCGGCCCTGCGGAGATCGTCGCGCAGCTGGACCAGTCCGCGCCGCTCGAGGCTCCCGGGCTTGTGCACGAGCAGAAGGCCGTCTGCATCCGCAGCCAGCAGCAGGGAGTCGGGGACCGCGAGGACGACCGGGGAGTCGATGACGACGAACTCGTAGTCCAGCTTGAGCTCGCCGATCAGATCCGTCCATGCACCCGACGCCAGGAGGTCGGTCGGATTGTCGGGCAGCGCGCCCGCCGGCAGGAGATCGAACTCCTCGCCCTTCGGCCGCAGCAGCGCCTCCGAGAGTCGGGCCTTGTTGGCCAGGACCTCGGCAAGGCCGGGCGTGCGCGCGACGCCGAAGACCCGATGCAGGCGCGGCCGCCGCATGTCGGCGTCGATCAGCACGACCTTCTTCCCCATTCTGGCGAACGTCGCCGCCAGGTTCGCGCAGGTGGTCGTCTTGCCTTCCCCCGGGACGGCGCTGGTGACGAGCAGCGTGTGCACCTTGCGGATGCGCATGGCGAAGACCAGAGCCGTGCGCAGCGAGCGGTAGCGCTCGGAGCCGATCGAGCCCGGGGGCAAGCCGCCCTGCCGCTCGGGGACGGCCTCGTCCACGGGCAGAACCGGCAGTGCGCACAGGGCAGGCATACCCAGCACGCGCGAGATGTGGTCCGGATCGCGGAGCCGCCGATCCAAGAGCTCCAACAGCCGCCGCGACGCCGAATCCGGCCGCGATCGCCGCGAGCCAGGCCAGCCCCAGCACCTTTGTTCGCCCCAGGCCCGCCGGATCGAGAGGCGCGACCGCCGCATCCAGAACGCGCGCGCCGGTGTCCTGCTTGGCCGAGGCGACCATCGTCTCGTTGCGGCGCGACAGGAGCAGCCCGAGCATCTCGCGGTCGACGGCGAGCTCGCTCTGGAGCCGGCGATAGCGCCCGTAGGCGTCCGACTTCTGGCCTTGTGGGATCTGGTCGTCGCGGCTCTTCTCGAGCACCGCGAGCTTCGCCTGCAGCTTGCTCTTCTCGCGCCTCAGGCTCTGGTACTCGGCCATGTCCGCCGTCAGGTCGACGTTGCCCCGCCCGGCGTCCGGCGGGCCGACGCGCGCGGCCAGGCTCGCGACCGTCTCCTCGAGCCGACGCACCTCGGGGTGCGTCGGGGTGTACTTCAGACGCGCGGCCTCGAGGTTCGCCGCTTCCTCCTCGAGCTGCTTCTGCAGGCGGGCGCGCGCGGCGACTTCCTCCGAGTCCCCGTTCTGGTCCGTCCCCGCGGGAGAGATCTCGGCGAGCCGTTGCGTGGCGGCGACGAGGTCGACCCGCGTGTCGCGGATCTGGTCCTCGAGCTGGGCGAGCGCGGAGTTCCCCTTCCCGTTGGCGCTGGTGTCGAACATCCGGGGGTTCAGCCCCTGGGAGATCAGGTCGCTCGCGGCCTGCTCCTTCTCCGACGTCTGACTGCGCAGCTCGTAGATCTGCTGGTCGAGCCAGGTGACGGCCCGGCGCGCGGCGGCCTCGCGCTTCTCCGACATCTGCCGCACGTACGAATCGGCCACCGCGTTCGCGAGCGCGGCCGCCTGCCCGGGCTTGGGCGCCTTCGCGGTGATGAGCGCGTAGTCGCCCGCGCCCTCGAGCTGCACGCGCAGCGCGCTGCGCATCACATACGAGCTGCACCTGGCGCTTCTGAGCCGGGGTCGGAGTCGCCTCACCCAACAGCTGCTTCGCAAGGCTCTTCAGCGTCAGGCTCCCCTCGCTCCCGGGGGGCATGGCATCGAGCACGCGCCCGAGCACGGCCTCCGAGTTGACCAGCGTGACCACGGAGGCCTCGAGGGCCGCGCCGGAGCGGTCGCTGACTCCGTCCGCCATCACGTCGGGACCGATTTCCAGAACCGGTGCGCGCTTCTCGAACTCGACCGTTGCGGTCGCCTCGTAGGACTTCGGCAGCACGAACGGGAGGAGCGAGGCGGGAATCAGCAGCGGCAGGGCCACGAGCAGGATGACGGCTCGCCTGCGCCGCAGGATCGCCAGCGCGGAGCGGAGATCGAAGCCCTCCTGCTCCTCGGAGGCGCCACCCTCGTGGTCGTACGGACCTTCACCCTGCATGAATCACTAACCCCTACGGCTGCGAGGTCCCGAGCCGCCCGATACTAGCAACGCGTGTGCCGGCGATCACTGCGCTCCCTCGGTTCACGTGCTGGGTCGCGAAGCGGATTGCCTTGGTCGAGGAGGTGGAGTGTAGGGCGTATTCTGACCGGTCTGAGTGCACTTTTGCGGGGCGAGCCTCCCTCCCCCAGGAACTCGGGCCCCGCGAGCGGCTGCTCGCAGTTCCCGGCTGTTTGCGTCTGCCCTGCCGGTCAGTTGCAGCAGACCTGCGTTCGCGCATACTGGGTACACTTGGACGGCGATCCACGGGCCGTGCGGCGCGCGGCAATCGGCGCGTGGAGCGGTTCTTGCAGCGCGACCCGGCGCCCGGGGGATGCCCCCCGCGGAGATCGAGGAACCCCAATGCCGATCGCTGATTCCGTGCGGCTCGGAAAGAACGTCCAGATCTACCACCCGTCGCTGGTGAATCTGTACGGCTGCACGATCGGCGACGACACGAAGCATCGGCACCTTCGTCGAGATCCAGAAGAACGCAACCGTCGGCGCGCGCTGCAAGATCTCCTCGCACACCTTCATCTGCGAAGGCGTCGCGATCGAGGACGAGGTGTTCATCGGCCACGGCGTGATGTTCACCAACGACCGTCTACCCGCAGGGCGACCAACAGCGACGGCAGCCTCCAGACCGAGGCGGACTGGACGCTGGTGGAGACGCGGGTCAAGCGCCGGGCATCGATCGGCTCCAACGCCACGATCCTGGCGGGCGTCGACGATCGGCGAGGGCGCGCTGGTCGGCGCGGGCGCGGTGGTGACCAAGGACGTTCCGGACTTCGCCATCGTCGCGGGCGTGCCGGCGCGCGTCACGGGCGATACGCGAGGGGCAGAACCCAAGAGCAGGATTGGAGCGAAGCGGTGATCAAGATCGGTGTCATCGGCTACGGGTACTGGGGGCCGAACCTGGTCCGCAACTTCGCCGAAGGCGAGAACACCCAGGTCGCGGCGGTCGCGGACCTCGACCCGAAGAAGCTCGAGATCGTGCAGAAGCGCTACCCGGCGGTGCGCGGCACGACCCGCTTCCAGGACCTGCTCGAGGACCCGACGATCGACGCGATCGCCGTCGCCACGCCGGTCAGCACCCACTTCGAGCTCGGCATGGCGGCGCTCAAGGCCGGCAAGCACCTGTGGCTCGAGAAGCCGATGACCGAGACGCTCGCTCCAGGCGCGCAAGCTCGTCGACGAGGCCGAGAGGCGCAAGCGCGTGCTGCTCGTCGATCACACCTTCATCTACACCGGCGCGGTGCGCAAGATGGGCGAGATCATCCGCGAGCGGCGACCTCGGCCGGATCTACTACTACGACTCGATCCGCGTCAACCTCGGGCTGTTCCAGCGCGACGTCAGCGTGATCTCCGACCTGGCGGTGCACGACTTCTCGATCCTCGACTACCTGCTCGGACGAGCACCCGGTCGCGGTGTCGGCGAGCGGCATCAATCACTTCCCGGGCACGCCCGAGAACCTCGCCTACATCACGCTGTTCTACGACTCGGGCACGATCGCGCACATCAACGTGAGCTGGCTCGCGCCGGTGAAGGTGCGCCAGATCCTGATCGGCGGCAGCAAGAAGATGATCACCTACGACGACCTCGAGCCGAGCGAGAAGGTCAAGGTCTACGACAAGGGCGTCAGCTTCACCGACGACCCGAAGCAGATCCACGAGATGCGCGTCGGCTACCGCACCGGCGACATGTGGGCGCCGAAGCTCGACGGCACCGAGGCGCTGCGGCGTCGAGGGCGAGCACTTCGTCGACTGCATCGAGAACGGCAAGACGCCCGCAGACCGACGGCGAGCTCGGCCTGCGCGTCGTCGAGCTGATCGAGGCGGCGACGAGCTCGATGCGAGGCCGCGGCGAAACCGTCTACATCCAGACGCAAGAGGAACGAAGCGTGATTCCGTTCGTCGATCTCAAGGCGCAGTACCGAGCATCAAGGCCGAGGTCGAACGCGGCCATCCAGGGCGTGCTGGAGTCCTGCCAGTTCACGCTCGGCAGCGAGGTCGCGGCGTTCGAGGAGGAGTTCGCCGCCTACTGCGGCGCGACGCACGGCATCGGCGTCAACACGCGGCACGAGCGCGCTGCACCTCGCGCTGCTCGCGGCCGGCGTCGGCCCGGGCGACGAGGTGATCACGGTTCCGTTCACCTTCGTCGCGACGGTGTCGGCGATCCACTACACGGGCGCGACGCCGGTCTTCGTCGACATCGATCCCGAGACCTTCACCATGGACCCGGCGCGGCGTCGAGGCGGCGATCACGCCGCGGACCAAGGCGATCCTGCCGGTGCACCTGCTACGGCCAGCCGGCCGACATGGATCCGATCCTGGAGATCGCCGCGCAAGCACGGGCTGCTCGTCATCGAGGACGCGGCGCAGGCGCACGGCGCCGAGTACAAGGGCCGGCGCGCGGGCAGCATCGGCGACATGGGCTGCTTCAGCTTCTACCCGGGCAAGAACCTCGGCGCCTACGGCGAAGGCGGCATGGTCGTCGACCGACAATGCCGACTACGCGCGGACGATCCGCATGCTGCGCGACTGGGGCGCGGAGAAGAAGTACCAGCACGTGCTCAAGGGCTACAACTACCGGCTGGAGGGCATCCAGGGCGCGGTGCTGCGCGTGAAGCTGCGCCATCTCGAGAAGCTGGACCGAGGCGCGCCGCGCGGCCGCCGCGCGCTACGACCAGCTGCTCGACGGGCAGCGGCGTCGCGACGCCGGCCGCGCTGCCCCACGCCCGCCACGTCTACCACATCTACGCGATCCGCACGCCGAAGCGGCAGGCGTGGCAGGAGGCGCTGCAGGCGCGCGGGCATCCAGACCGGCATCCACTACCCGATCCCGGTGCACCTGCTGCCGGCGTTCGCGGACCTGGGCTACCGAGCGCGGCGACTTCCCGCACGCGGAGCGCGCGGCCGCCGAGGTGCTGTCGCTGCCGATGTTCCCGGAGCTCACGCCCGCAGCAGAGCGAGACGGTGCGCGAGCGCGGTGCGCGAGCTGCGCCGCGCGCGTGGCATGAGCGATCGCGCCGTCGCGCGACCGCCAGGCCGCTGCTTGATCTTTCCGTGCAACGGGAACGGCGCTCGAGGCGCTCGACTGCCTGGGCGACGCCTGGACGCTGCGTCGGGCTTCGTCGACGACACGCCCGAGAAGCAGGGCACGCGTCGACGCACGGCCACCCCGTGTTCGGCGCGCGACGCGCTTCGCGCGCATGCCGCGACGCGAGCGTGCTCGCGGTGCCCGGGAGCCCGACGTCGTACCCGGACCGCGCCGCAGCTGATCGAGGGGCTGGGCATCGACGCCGGAGCGCTTCGCGCGCGTCGTTCACCCGCGCGCGCTCGGTCTCGCCGCTCGCGGTGCTCGGGCGCAACGTGCTCCTCATGGCCGGCGTCGTCGTGACCAGCAACGCGGTGATCGGCGACCACGTGTGCGTGCTGCCGAACACCGTGATCCACCACGACGTCGTGATCGGCGACTGGAGCCTCGTCGGGTCCAACGTGACGATCGCGGGCGGCACGGCGATCGGCAGAACTGCTACGTCGGCAGCGGCACGAGCATCATGAACGGCGTGCGCATCGGCGACCAGGCGCTGGTCGGCCTGGGCAGCAACGTGATCCGCGACGTCCCGCCCGGAGCGCGGGTCGCGGGCAACCCCGCCCGGCCGATCTGATCCAGGGAGAAGAGCGAAGATGAACATCGACGGCGCAAGCATCCTCGTCACCGGCGGCTGCGGCCTGGTCGGCTCGACCACCATCGACCTGCTGCTGCGCGAGCACCGGCCCGAGCGCATCGTCATCCTCGACAACCTCGAGCGCGGCACGCTCGCCAACGTCGAGCGACGCGCTGCAGCGACCCGCGCGTCGACGCTCGTGCGCGGCGACATCCGCGATCGCCGCCACGGTGCACAAGGTCACGCAGGGCATGGACGCCGTGATCCACATGGCGACGCTGCGCATCACCGCCTGCGCGGCCGAGCCGCGCGAGGCGCTCGAGGTGATGTGCGACGGCAGCTTCAACGTGCTCGAGGCGGCGCAGGCCGCGCGGCGTGAAGAAGGTCGTGGCCGCGTCGTCGCGCCTCGATCTACGGCCTGGCCGACGTCGTTCCCGACGCGCGAGGACCACCACCCCTACAACAACCGCACCTGGTACGGCGCGAGCAAGATCATGCTCGAGGGCCTGCTGCGCTCGTTCAACGACATGTACGGCCTGCCCTACGTCGCGCTGCGCTACTTCAACGTCTACGGCCCGCGCATGGACATCCACGGCAAGTACACCGAGGTGCTGATCCGCTGGATGGAGCGCATCGCCGCCGGCACAGCCGCCGCTCATCCTCGGCGACGGCAACCAGACGATGGACTTCGTCTACATCGAGGACGTCGCGCGCGCGAACATCCTGGCGCTCCAGTCCGACGTCACCGACGAGGTCTTCAACGTGGCGAGCGGCGTCGAGACGAGCCTGAACGAGCTCGCCGCGGCGCTGCTGCGCGTGATGGGCTCGAAGCTCGCGCCCGAGTACGGGCCGGAGCGCAAGGTGAACCCGGTGTCGCGGCGCCTCGCCGACACGAGCAAGGCCGAGCGCATGCTCGGCTTCCGAGGCGCAGGTCGGCCTCGAGGAGGGACTCGCGTCGGCTCGTGCGCTGGTGGCAGGCCGCGCGCGGTCAGGGCGACGGCATGATCCCGATCACCAAGCCGGTGATGGGCGAGCGCGAGGCCGAGGCCGCGCGCCGCGTCATCCTGTGCGGCTGGATCACGCCAGGGCCCGGAGGTGGCCGCCTTCGAGCGCGAGTTCGCCGACGTTCGTCGGCGCGCCGCACGCCTGCGCGGTGTCGAACTGCACGACGGCGCTGCACCTGGCGCTGCTCGCGGTCGGCGTCGGCCCGGGCGACGAGGTCATCACCGTCAGCCATTCCTTCATCGCCACCGCGAACGCCGTCCGCTACTGCGGCGCGACGCCGGTGTTCGTCGACATCGAGCCCGACACCTTCAACATCGATCCCGACGCTGATCGAGGCGCGCGATCACGCCGCGCACGCGCGCGATCCTGTGCGTGCACCAGATGGGCATGCCCTGCGACCTGGCGGCGATCCTCGCGGTCGCGCGCGCGCGCGGCGCTGCCGGTGATCGAGGACGCCGCCTGCGCGATCGGCAGCGAGATCCTCGTGGCGACGGGCGCTGGGAGAGGATCGGCGGGCCGCACGGCGACGTCGCCTGCTTCTCGTTCCATCCGCGCAAGGTGATCAGCACCGGCGACGGCGGCATGATCACGACGGCCAACGCCGAGTGGGACGCGCAAGTTCCGGCTGCTGCGCCAGCACGGCATGAGCGTGCCCGACACGGTCCGCCACGGCGCGAGCCAGGTGATCTTCGAGGCGTACCCGATCGTCGGCTACAACTACCGCATGACCGACATCCAGGCCGCCGTCGGCCGCGAGCAGCTGAAGCGCCTGCCCGAGATCGTCCCGGCGCGCCGCGCGATGGCCGAGCGCTACCGCGAGCTGCTCGGCGACGATCCCCGGCCTCGTGCTGCCGCACGAGCCCGACTGGGCGCGCAGCAACTGGCAGAGCTTCTGCGTGCGCCTGCCCGACCGCTGCGACCAGCGCGCGGTCATGCAGCAGATGCTCGACGACGGCATCGCCACGCGCCGCGGCATCATGTGCAGCCATCGCGAGGCTGCATACGCTTGCCCGCACAGACCAGTCTCGCTGCCGGTCTCGGAAGAGGCACAGGAGCGGAGCGTGATACTTCCCCTTTTTCCCGCAATCACACTAGAAGAGCAGCTGCATGTGGCGGAAGGCTTGCGACGCACCTGCATACAACAGAGCGGGAGATCGACCTGAGAGATGAGCGACGTAGACGCGGCTCTGGACTACGCCGACTCTGTTGCTGATTGGCTCGTCGACCTGACCGCTGAGTCATATGGCCAGGGTGACCTAGAGTCTGCAACGCGCTACGCAGGCATCGCCGCGAGCGTTTTGTCCCGACAGAACCGCACGCTGTGCAGTCCCAGACTCGAGGCGAGTCTTCTGCGTGTTGCCGAGAAGCTACCGACACGATTCAACGGTTCTCGCTGTGACAAGCCCGAAGACACCTGCCTTCACGTTCTTAGCGAGGCACTTCGGGCCGGTGGCCATACTGCGATGGTCACTCGCTGGATTCTGGGTGACGAAAGCGGTCGGCGACACTCTGTCGCATTGCTGAGTCAAAGCACACCCATCCCAGAGCCCCTTGCCAAAGCAGTCTCTGCGCGAGGCGGAGTAGTCCACTGTGCTGCTGCGGACTTGTCTCCAATAGCCAAGGCTGTTTGGCTGAGAGAGTTGGCGTATCAGACCGCGTCGCAGGTGGCCCTTCACGTCAATCCCGCGGAAGTCGTCGCTTCCATCGCGTTCGGGGTTCCCGGTGGCCCTCCCGTCATGATCGTCAACCATGCCGCTCACACCTTCTGGGTCGGCACTTCGATCGCGGATCTAGTTCTCAACTGCCGCGGATCGGACTTGGAGGGTGTCTGGGCAGCTTCGCATCGCGGCACACGACGATTCTGCACCTTGCCTATTCCATTGTCGGACGGGTCCGGCAGAACGCTTGAAGCTAGAACAGTGCGTGATCGTCTTGGTCTTCCCTCCGATGCAGTGGTCCTATTGACCGTTGGATCGTGGTTCAAGTATGTCGCCGTAGAAGGCCTGGACTTCGTAAGGACTTGCCAGAGCGTCCTGGAAAACGTTCCTCGAGCGATCTTGCTTGTCGTTGGTTTTGCAGGCGACCGTCGATGGGCAGACGCCGGGAGATCTACGGGCAATCGCATTCGAACGTTGGGGCGCGTGTCGCAAGATGAGCTTGCAGCGCTGCACATAGCGTCTGACATCTTTCTCGAGGGCTTCCCGTTCGGCACTACGACTGCGCTGCTGGAGGCGGGTTTGCGTGGTTTGCCGGCGGTTCTCAGCCCCGCCGAGTGTCCGCCACCATACGGATCCGATGGAGTAGCTCTCGATTCTCTGTTGACCCGCCCGACGTCCGTACCTGACTACGCCTACTCGGTGATTCGATTGGCGCAAGAGGACTCCGAGCGAAATGAACTGGGTGCAGCGCTCCAGAGAGAAGTGCGAAGGCACCACACAGGGTTGGGCTGGCGAAGTTATCTTGAGACCGCAACTCGGGCGCTGCCGACGATGCACGCCATCTACTCTCCCTTGCCCATGATCTCGACTCCAAGGGCTGTCTACGAGTATTGGTCTAGGTACTTGCCGAAGTGGAGCTGGGGATACGGGGAGGCCCTCGAGGCTTCGCTGAGCCAAGCCTACGCGCAGCGGCTCAAGCCAAAGTTGAGCACCGGTGTGCTCCAAGCCTGTCATACGGCGAAACACACGCGCGCTGGTCGATCGATCCCAATTCCACTGCTCAAGGCGCTGTGCCACTACATATTGCCTCGGATCCCAGCCCCATGGGATCTCTATGTGTTCGGGAAGACGGCCTCCCTGTTTCGAGGGGCGATCCTAAGTCGTCTCAGTCGACGGGCTGCTCGCTGGTTGAAGCTCGTCGACGAGCCTCGCAGCGCGTACGAGGAGTACCGGTGAAATCAGCGCCACGAGAGGATCGTGAGGCGCCGCTTCCGCCGTTCGGCGGACGGCGTGGCTGACGGACCGGTCTGTCGAGGCTTAGCCCGCACGTGGGCGGGCCCTTCGAGAAAGCGAGAAGATGCGGTTGGTCAACTCCGTCATTGAGGGGAATCCTTTGGCGCCGCCTCCAATTCGGCCGTTGTGCCCTGTGGTTCTGGCTTGCGATGGCGGGTACGCGGCTCAGCTCGCCACTGCCCTCAGATCCATGGCAGATTCAAACGCGGACGCGTGGCCCCTAGACGTTCACGTCATGGTGAAGGGGTTCTCCGAAGAGCTGCGGGCCAACGTTGTGAAATCTCTTCCGGATGAGTCGATCTCGATTCGCTGGATAGAGGTGGACCTTTCTGCGTTCCAGCACTTCGGAACCATGACGTATATCTCGCCCATGACGTTCGCGAGGATCCTGGTTCCACAGGTATTTTCGCAGAGCGTATCGCGAGTTCTCTATTTGGACGCCGACATCTTGGTACTCAACAGCCTCCGCATGCTGAGTGACGCGGATCTTGAGGGGCGCATAGTCGGCGCAGTCGTCGACGCGTTGGACTCACAGATCAAGAGTCATAGTCCCGGGCTGGATGGGGTTCCTCGAGTTCAGAACTACTTCAACGCCGGCGTGTTGCTCATCGACCTGAACGCTTGGCGCACCGAACGAGTATCCGAGCGAGCGCTCTCGTACTTGTCTACTAACCCGAGATCACCCTTTTCAGACCAAGACGCGCTGAACGTCGCCTGCGACGGGTACTGGAAATCTCTCGATCCGCATTGGAACTTCCAGAGTCACCTGGAGGTGAAGCTCTCGAGCTTCGCGCCCGGCGATCGTCCTGCGATCGTTCACTTCGTGACGAGCATGAAGCCGTGGAAGCCCGCTGCAGACCGCGACAACGCCCGCTTCTACGACCTCTTCCGTAGTCGAACCGAGTTCCGTCGCGGCGCTCGAGAGCGCGCAGCCGACGTTGCTCGGGCGGCGTGGCATCGGGTCAAGGAAGTTCTCGGCAGGTCCGAGCTTTTGCAGCAGGCACGGCATGGGCGGGCCGCCCGTCGTCGGGCGGCCGAGCCGTCGAGATTCCAATAGCCGACGAGGACTCTCGCCGCGCATTCGCGTCGGGGACGTCGCCGCTGGGCACGAGCTCTGGGGGACACCACGCAGCAGTCTTCGCCGAGTTCTCGTCTTTCGAGACGGATCGTTTGCGAGGTAGGGACACGAGACGTGTCGGGTAGCCGCAGTTACCGGAACATTCTGAAGTCGTCGGCGGTGATCGGGGCCGCATCCGGCCTAAACATCGCGATCGGCATTGTCCGCACCAAGGTGATCGCCGTGCTGTTGGGGCCAGCGGGGTTCGGGTTGGTCAGCCTGTACGGGTCAATACTCGACCTTTCTCAGAACATCGCGGGCATGGGTGTCAGCAGTAGCGGTGTGCGGCAAATTGCGGCGGCTGCGGGATCAGGAGACTGCGCCCGGATCGCGCGGACGCTTGCAGTGATGCAACGAACAGCGATGGTACTAGGAGTCGCAGGGGCGGCCGCATTGATCGCCCTTCGCAGGCAGGTGTCCGCGTGGACGTTCGGCAACGATCTCCACGGCAGTGCAGTGGCACTGCTGTCGGTCGCTCTGTTACTTCAAGTCATGGCAGGGGCTCGCGGCGCGTCGCTGCAGGGGCTGCGGCGAATCTCAGACCTTGCAAAATTGAGCGTCGTCGGAGCGCTATTCGGGACCGCGGGTAGCATAGGCTTGGTGTATGCGCTGGGCGCGGATGGAGTGGCGCCCTCTCTCTTGCTCAGCGCCGCAGTAGCCCTCGCAACCGCGACATGGTTCGCTCGGCGGGTACGAGTCCAGCCTGCCGAGTTGACGCGCTCCGAGGCCTGGCAGGAAGCGGCGTCACTGCTGAAGCTGGGTTTCGCGTTCATGGCGAGTGGATTCTCGACGATGGGCGCCGCATACGCTGCTCGGCTGATTGTCGTCCGACATGCCGGGCTCGAGGCGGCGGGCTTGTACCAGTCTGCTTGGACCCTTGGCGGACTCTATGTCGGATTCATTCTCAACGCGATGGGAACAGACTTCTACCCTCGCTTGGTCGCAGTCGCCGACGACCACTCCGAGTGCAACCGCTTGGTGAACGAACAGACGCACATCAGCCTGCTGCTCGCGGGTCCCGGAGTGATCGCCACCCTTGCATTCGCACCCTTGGTGATCTCGCTCTTTTACAGCGCGAAGTTCGGCGAGGCCGTAGAGCCGTTGCGTTGGATATGCCTTGGAGTCGCGTTGAGAGTGATCATCTGGCCGATGGGCTTCATCATCGTGGCAATGAACAGGCAAGTGCTGTTCTTCGGATCGGATCTAGCCTGGACGGTAAGCAATGTCTCACTCACTTGGTTGTGCGTGAATCATTTCGGGCTGGCAGGCGCTGGCATCGCGTTCTTTGGTTCATATCTGCTTCACGGTATTCTGATTTGTCTACTGGTTCGACGGCTGAGTGGATTTGCGCCGTCTCGCGAGAACACGAGAACTGGCTCCGTCTTTGTTTCTTCGATCGCACTGGTGTTCTTGAGCTACTGCATCTTTCCACCGTCCATGGCGACGGGGATCGGCGTTCTGGCGGCCGTCTTGAGCAGCGCCTACTCGGTGCGAACCCTCGTCGGCCTGATCTCCGTCGACGGAGCCTACCTACCGGCTCTTCGATTGCTGCTGACGCGGCTGGGCGTCTGGTCCCCTTGATGGCGGTCCAAGCGTCGTCCGTGCGTTACGGTGAAGCCCGATCCGCGGATCTCGCCAAAGGAATTGTTGGTCTGGTCCCTTCCAATTCTCTCAGAGAATCCCGAGTGAACACCGTTTGAGAAACGACACCTAGTATTCCGAACCTGAAGGTCGGTTGAGTACATCGGGTGCATGGACGAGAGGGTTCGCTGGCAGCATCGCGCGAGGATGTCGAGGAACTGCTCGGCGCTCTTGGTCCAGATGAAGGGCTTCGGCGCCCGGTTGTTGCGCTCGAGGTAGTCGTGGATCGCGCGCTTGAGCTCACGCGTGCTGCGGTATGTGGCGCGCTCGGCGTGAAGTGCAGCTGGAGACGAGACTCATCCGCGGATGATGTCGACCTGCCCCGTTTCCTCGAACGTGGCGCCGCCGCAAAATCCAGCATCAGTCGGTGGTGCCCCGCCGCATCCCGAGCCCCGCGCGCTCGAGCCCCGCGCGCAGCATGGGCGTTGCCGCGGCGGTGTTGTGCAGACTGTCCATGTAGTAGCTGAACTCACCGCCCCACAGCTCACATTGCTCACCGTCGCCGCAGACAACCGAGCGCGGATCGATGTACAGAGTGTTCGCCCTGTTGGCGACGAGACCGCGGATGCCGCTGTCGAGCGCCTCGCGCTGGCTGGTGGACACCTCCCGCATCGACGCAAACTGCACAGGTATCCTAGAAATGTCGGTCAGTGGTCCGATGCGCGACAGAATCGGATTGACGTTCTCCACGGTGACGGGCGGACCGATCACGACGATCGTCCTGGCGCGGGGCGCGAAATGCTCCAGCGTCCGCTCGATGCCGATGCGCCAGCCGCCAATCTCTGCGGACCCGGTGAATGCGCGTGTCCGTTTCCCGCGTTCGTTCTCCCAATGCAGGGAGTCGCCATAGCTCATCCAATTCTGTCCCCAAATGACCATGTCGTACGGACCGGTCATCTGATAGAGGTGATCCCGCAGCTCGCGGCAATACTGATCCGTAGAACCGAATTGGACGAGGACAGCGCTCTTCGCCAGCACACACCCACCACGAGACACGATGTCGATCTCGGCCTGCCGTATGCCGTCTATCTGCAGAAGCGCAGGAATATAGTTCTGCATCATTGAATCGCCGAAGACCAAAACTCGGGCTGATCCTCGCGATCCGAGGTGCAGTATCCCGTCTCCATAGTCACGGAGAAACGGGAACTGGCTCTCGCTTCTGTAGCGCGCTACTTCGGGGACGAGCGCCAGACGGCGCGGCAATCCGTCGGTGGCTACCACCGCGAAACAGAGAACGCCGACCCCCGCCACGACACCGGCGATACCGACGAGAAACCTGGGGGTGCGCTGCGGCTCCTCGCCACGCTCGTGCCGAAAACGCTGCTCGACCAGAGAGTGCAGGAGCTGTCCTCCGGCGACGCTCAGCAGGAACAGTATCACCTTGTCTACGAGTGAGAGCGGCTCGATGGACAGGTAGCACCAGAACACGATGATCGGCCAATGGATCAAGTAGGTCGAATAGGAGATGCGCCCAAACCATGCCGTCGGCCGGTTTCCAATCAGCCGCTGCATGCCGACCTGCTGCCCCTGCCAGATGACCAGCACGGCACCGAGCGACGGCACCAACGCCGCCACGCCAGGAAACGGTGTGTCTTCCGAGAACGTGGTCGCCGAGAACGCGATGAGCGCAAGCCCGCATATGCCCACCAGCACTCCGACCACGCTGCTGCGGATCCTGACGCGCGACAGCCAGATGCAGGCCGCGCCCAGGAGGAACTGGAACCCACGGAACGGCAACAGGAAGTACGCCTGCTTCGACGTTTCTGTCGACCCAGTACTGCGAGAGCGCGAGACCGAGGGGAATTGCGGCTACGACCAATGCCGCAACAGCCCACTCCCGCTTCCAGCGATACACCAGGAACACGGTGAGCGGCCAGAAGCAGATAGAACTGTTCCTCAAGGCTCAGCGACCACATGTGCAGGAACGGTTTCGAGTTGCCGGACACGTCGAAGTAGCTGGCAGCCGTGGCGAAATAGAAGTTGGACAGCGAAACGACCGCGAGGCCTCCGGACGCAGCGGTGTCGACGAGATCCTCCGGACTCATGATGATCGTCGCAGCGGCCAGCGTCAACACGACCGTTGCGAGCAGTGCCGGCAGCAGTCGCCGCACGCGACGCGTGAAGAACCGCGCAAACGAGAAATGGCCCTTCGCAAGCTCTTGCAGGATCAACGAGGTGATCAGGAAGCCGCTGATCACGAAGAAGACATCGACGCCGATGTAACCACCAGCGAAACGACCGAAGTCGCAATGGAACAGCAGCACCATCAGCACGGCGATCGCGCGCAGACCATCCAGATCCGGTCGATACTCGATCGACCGCGACTCCCCGGCGGTGTGGCTCCTTTGGTGGCGGGACTTCAACTGTACGACCACCACGGCGGATAGTGCGTAAGGGACCCCCGGTTGTCAGCCCGTAGCGGGGCAGCAAGGCGAAACTCGCGCTATCGCTGCGTGGGATCGCCGCAGAAGAGCTGGCGCCTCGGGTCGTCGTCGGACGTCGGGATCGCGGGCAGCTTTCGCGTATAGCCGAGCCCCGAGCCCGATCCGATTCCGGTCGGGAGACCACTCCCCGCGCCGATCAGCCCGGGAGGTTTACATGCAAAGTTCTCTTCCCAGAACTGCCGGTCGAAGAACAGAGAGACATAGTCGAGCTGACGCGCCTCGTGCGTGTAGAGATACCCGTAGTCGCTGAGCTTGGGCCAGAGATTGATGAGACAGCTCCGGAGTGAGTCGTGGAGATCGACATCGAGGAAAATCATCGCGGGGGTGCGATCGAGGCTAGGCAAGCTGTGCTCGAAGTACCCCTTGACGAAGTCGCACACCGACAGATCTCCGTAGCGGTGGATGTTCGTCGCGTACTTCGTCAAGGCTCCCGGCGTATTGGCCCTTGTCGTACGTCTCGTATCGGCCGGCGGCCTCGCTGACATGGACGACGTCGTGCTCGGCGACGTCCGGTAGACCTTCGAAGGAGTCGCAGACGACAAGCCTTCGACCGGTCATCTTGCAGGCGAGCGACAGGCTCGATGTGCTCGACCCTTTGAAGCAGCCGCACTCGATCACGTCACCTGGTAGATCCCTTGGCAGGGACAGCACACGCGTCACGAGCAGCAGGTGCTCCAGCCAACTCGTCGCGCTCGTAATCATGCGAACGTTCCGCCGGATCGATCGCCACGAGGCTGGAGCTTCTGGCCCGTGGTGATGCCGTATTCGCGACCGCACTCGGGATCGAGCAATGACCGGCCGAAGATCGGAAATGCGACGGCTACACACGCCCGCTCGTACATCTCGAACAGGCTCATCTCGCACCACTCCGGACCGAATGTCGCCCCTGCGCTTCGACGGGAGGCTGTCGCAGATCGCGCTGCGTGTCCAGTTCTGACGCCGCCGCTCGCCTACGCATGTTCTTCGTCGCGGGGCCGTTCGAACCTGAGCCCGGCCGGGCGACGGCGCTCGCTGCGCAGGTGCGTTCAGCGGCCGAATGCGCCTCCCACTACCCCCGCCAAGCCGCCGGATGATCGACCAGCTGGTGCCTTCCGGATCAGTGGGCCCGTCGCGTGGCGCGCCGCACGGCGCGCAGGACGATCGGCGGCAGCAGATCGGTGACCCATTGCCTGCCCCTCACGCGCCAGTCGAAGGCGTCTTCCGTACCCGGCCGCACCTGGAACTGCGTCGTCACCGACCGCTTCGCCTCGTCCCACGTCGCGGTGTAGTAGTAGAGCGCGATCGATCGTCGCGGCTTTCCCTGGGGATGCTGCACCGGTTCCGGATGGCCGTGGAAGCTCGTATCGGTGGTCGAGAACACGACGCAGCGGCCGAACTCGGGGGCGATCCGTCGCACGCACTGCTTCACATCGCGGTCCCACAGCTCGAGCGCGCCTCCGTAGCCGAGCTCCCAGCCCCGGTTCAGGTAGATCAGCACGTTCAGCCGGCGCTCGAGCAGCAGCGGTTTGTGCAAGTTGAAGTCCGTGTGGACACTGAGGTGGCCACCGTTCGTCGTCTGGTGGAAACCGCCGCCGAGGAAGTACGGATCCGGGATCAAACCCTCGATGCCAGTCAAGTTCTCGAGGAACTTCACGAAGGGCCGCGAATTGAACGAGTAGAACAGCGAGCGCGCGGGCGCCGCGACGTAGTCGGGATTGAAGCTCGTCTTGTAGCGCTCCTGCGGGCGCTCGAAAGCGACGCTGTCGGGATCGGGCGAACTCGGGAAATCGGCCAGGCAGCGATCCAGCACGTCAGCCGGCAGGAAGTCGTCGATCACGATGTGCGGGAAGGGCGTCGCGCCGACGTAGCTCTCCTGCAGCTCTCGGCCCCGCTCGCCCATTGAGGTGGCGTCGAAATGCCCGTACTTGCCGTCCGTGATCTCCAAGTACGACATGCCTTCGCCCTCAATCCGCTCCCAATGCCTATCGGACCGGATCGCCACTGCACTGTATTGCCGGGGTGGGGCCCAAGGCAAGTACCGGACCAGGTGGGGGCGTCCGCCATTCGCCCCAATCGAACTGCCTACCTTAGAGCGTGCAACTAGAAGCGCGAGCGGGTGCCAGCGGTCCCCGCGCGTCTGTACCCGAATGGCACGCATGGTGCACGCATCGCTCGGCGTGGGCTTGCGACCGGCCACTTCCCCGGAGACTTTGGCTACATCCCTGCACACGGACGGCGATGCCTCGACGACCTGTCGATCGCCCGTGCGCGCGTGCCGGTCGTCGGTGCACCCTAGGGCTCATTCCAGGCAGAGGCGCTTGAGTAGCGCGCCCGAAGCGGGCGGCGTCGATCTTTTGACGCGTGCTTCGAGCGTGTGCCACGATGCGCCGCCGTGGCGGGTGGACTTCGGAGGGCTCACCGTGGTTCGCTTCGCCACCCTGCTGGCAGTGGCCGCGCTCGCTGCCCCCGCTCACGCCTCGTCGACCGTGTACTTGGACCGCGTGGCATGGGAGGCGGCCGTCTCCGGCTCGCTCTACACCGAGACGTTCGACGGCGTGCCGGATCAGTCGATCCCGATGTTCGTTGGCGGCGTCTTGTACACCCCCGGCTTCGACATCGTGATCCCTGGGGTGTCGTCCTGGAAACGAGCATCCACGACGGAGCCTTCTTCGGCGACGCGGAAGAGGACAGCGAGGTTCCCTTCCTCGGCTACAACGACTTCGTCTTTCACGCGCCGGTGAATGCGATCGGCTTCGACGTGAGGCGCATCGACGGGAATTCGACGATCTCTGCCACGCTCAACGGTGAGCGCTTGCACCTTGCCAGTGGTGCCCCCGGGCCCGTCCCCGTGGCGTTCTTCTTTGGCGTCGTCTCCGATACGCCCTTCTCGAGCGTTCGGATCAACGGGAACCACCGCTTCTACAGCCTCGACAGTCTCAGCTTCAGCTCCGTGCCAGAGCCCGCCGGGCTCGGCGCGCTCGCCGCGATGGGAGCGCTGCTCGCGATCGGACGCCGGGCGAGAACCGTCTAGCTACTCGGCCGTATCCCAGGGCGACGTGCAGCCGGAGTCCCAGGGATAGTCGATGTTCCCGTCGCCGTCGTTGTCGAGCCCATCGTTGCAGAGAGGCTCAGGGTACGGGACCTGGGTGTTGCCGTTGTAGTCGGTCGCGTGCTTGGCCCCGGTCTTCGAGTCACTGGGATACCAGAACTTCCCGCCATCGCTGGCCGTTGGATAGTTCCAGGTACCGTTGCTGTTGACGTTCCACCGGTTCGCGGCCCACTTGTTGCTGCCGCCGTTGTCGCTCCACTGATAGATCGGGTTGTTCAGCGGCGCCCACTCGGTCCCGAACCAGTTGTTGACGAACAGGTTGTTCGTGTTGTTCGTCGGCCCTTCCTCGGGCGTGATCGACGTGTTCCACCCGCTGACGTAGTTGCGGGTGAACATCAGGTGGTCGTAGCCGTTGGTGTTGTTGTCGCCTTCCTGCATGGCGAGAGCGTTGGTGTTGGCACTGCTCCTGGAGCCGGAATACCAGCCAAGGAAGACGCTGCCGGTGACGGTCAGATAGTTCGCGGAACAGTTGCCCGAGCTCGTGCAGCCCACACCGTCGGTGTGATCCTGGCCGCCGTCCTCGCGAGGGAATCCGACGAGGGTTCCGCGAATCGTGCACGGCGCCGAGGCACCGCAGCCTCCGCCGTCGACGTTGATCGCGTTGCCGTAGCCTCGAAAGGTGCTGCGCTCAATCGTCATCGGCGCCCAGCTTCCGGCCCACATGTAGATACCGAACTGATAGCCCGAACTGTACGCCCAAGGGGGGCTGCCGCCACCACTGGGCTCGACGAGCGAGTAGACCAAACGGAAGTTGTGGCCCTGCTGCAAGATCGCGAAGGCGCTATCGCCCCTCTCTCTGACTCGACATCCGTAGCAGGTAACGTTGTCCGCCGAGACCGTGAGGCGACCGTCGAACTGGCAATAGCTGTAGATGGTGTTCGCACTCGACAGCGTGTTCCCCGAAGGACAGCCACCCGTCCCCGGAGCCTTGTACGCGCCCGGCCATGCGCCAACGCCGGCATCCGCGATGACCTTGAGGCCCGCTACCGCCGGGTTCGGTGCGCAACTGGGCTCGTTGCACTCTCCGAGAGGCCAATCCTGTGTCGGGCAGCTTGAGTCGCCGCCGCCGGGCTTGCCGAACCAGTCGATCTTTCCGTCGCCGTCGTTGTCGATGCCGTCAGAACACTGAGAAGCGAGGTTCCCTCCGCCTCCCCCCGGGTTTGCTCCTGGGGCCAGCAGTGTGGGCGGCTGCAATTCGCCGGCAGCAGACGCCAGGCGCGCCGCGACGAGCAGAGCTCCAAAGAAACCAATGCGCACGGCTCTTGCGTTCATTGAAGAAATTCTCCTTCGTCGCGGCTTAGACCATCGGATGTATTGCAGAGCTGCGACGTGACCAGAGTCACCCGGCATGCGCCAGTCACCATCCCCCATAGGCGATCAGCGATTTCGTCACCCCGGCGATGCGCTCGCGCTGCAGGGAACAACCTGGAAACAGCGCTCGCAGCTCGGAGGCTCCGAGGAGCTCCACCCCAGCCGCCACGCGGAGAGCCTTGTCCCGCTCCGCGATCTTGCCGGCCCACGCAAGCGCAAAATGCTGCAGCAGCCAGGCACGAACCGAGACCGGCAAGAACTGAAAGAACGGGAACCCGAAGTGAGGCTCGACGAAGAAGTACCTGTTCGGGGTTGGACCAAGTAGCGCCGCCCGACTCGACGGATCTCCTTCGCCATCGCCTCACGATCGCTGAATCCGATCAGATGTTCGACCACGGAGTTGGAGAACACGACGTCGAAGCGCGCATCGGGGAACATGGACAGGTCGCGTGCATCCGCTTGTATGGCGCTGATCGCGCGAGTCCTCGGCTGAGTCGGATCGACGACCAGGTTCGCTACGACGATCGAAACCCGTTCATCCAGCGCGATCTCCGACTCTTCCCAGAAGGCCACCGTGCCACCGACGTCGAGCACTTCGACCTTCCCAGGTACTTGCTCCAGCATCTTCAGGAAGAGGCGGAGCCGGCGCCCTCGAGCCCAACGGGCGGGCGAGTAGCGAAGCGTGGGGTCGCGCAGATAACGCGCGAGCGAGGAATGCGCGCCCTGCTTGCCGATCGCTTGCGGCATCGATGCTCACCCCGTCCCGTACGCCACCCGCTCTCCTCGGGAAGCGCCCCCGAAGACTGTCGCAATCTTCTTGGACTGCAAGGCCACCCGCGCACATCACCATCCGGTGCGGCTGCGCCACCACCCGCGTCGTCAGCACTGCCCAGGCGTGTCGCGCCGCCGCGCTTTGGCTGGGGTGAGCACGATCACCGCTGGCTCATTCTCGCAATCCGATAGTCGGTTGTGCGGGTTGTGCGATGTGGGGGCCGTGAAAAAGTGCTGAGACGAGCGTTCCAGGCCGCGGCGGCGGCCTTGCTGTTTTTCGCGACCTCGGTCGCCGCGCAGGACGGTCCCCTTTCCCCTCCGATCCTGCTCGCGCCCGGGGCGGTGGCTCCGAAGAGCTTCCAAGAAGCGCTCGCGGCCGGCTGGCCCGGTCCGAGCAACAGCGGGTACCCGCCCGGAACGCAGCTGGTCAACACCACGGGCCGGACGATCCGCACGGACAACACGGTGATCGACGGGGAGAAGATCACCGGCGGACTCGTCATCGCGGCGAAAAACGTCACCGTCCGGAACTCCTGGATCATCAGCAGCTTCGGGACGGGCCAGGCCGTCAACGGCACGGGCGTCGTCAAGGTCGAGACCGGCGCGAGCGCAACCATCGAGCGCTGCACGCTGGATGGCAGCAACCGGACCCACGCCGGGATCTTCTTCCAGGGTGTCAGCATCGTCGCGCGAGGAAACAACATCTTCGGCGTCAACGACGGGATCTTCTCCTGGGATGGCGACAACTTCACGCTCGAGGACAACTACGTTCACAACATGACGACCGAGACTTCCAATGGGCACATCGACGGCTTCCAGACCGAAGGAGCGTCGCACGGGGTCATCCGGCACAACACCTTCGACGTGAGCCAGAGTCAGAACGCTGCGCTGTCGATCTGGAACAGTCGAAGGAACAGCGACGACATCTCGGTCGACAGCAACTTGATGACCGGTGGAGGCTTCACGGTCTACGCCGAGGACTACAGCCCTTCCGAGCAAAGCCCTGCGGGCGGCTTCACCGTGACCAACATCCGGTTCACGAACAATCTCTTTTCGAACGTCCACTTCCCGTGCGTCGGCTCCGCGGGAGTCTGGTTCACGCGGGGGGCGCCGAGTGACGGGTGGAGACGCACCGGCAACATCGTGCTCGAGACCGGTCAGAACCTCGACGCGAAGAACCCCGTCGTGAACGGGTCCGAGTGCAGGTGAGCTAGCCTCTGCGCGCCGGCGTCACCCCGGCGCGCTCAAGGGCCGCCAGCAGCTCGCGCCCTCTCGCATCCCAGGTCTGTTCGCGCACGCGCGCTCGCAGCCGCGTGGCGTCGAGCGGCGAACAGAGCGCGCGTCGGATCTTGTCGGCGAACTGATCCGGCCCGCGCGCTTCTTCGACGACGTCGGAGTACGGCTCGAGCTCGGGGTATGGAGACGACACGACCGGCCTCCCGACCGCCAGGTATTCCTTCAGCTTGACGGGGTTGCAGGCGCGGATCCAGTCGTTGTCGTTCCACGGCATGATGAGGACCTCGCATCCCGCCATGTAGCGCGCCACCGATTGGTAGTCCTTCTGGCCCAGAAAACGCACATTCGACTCGGTCCAGCTCTCTGCCCCGATCGACGACGGTCCAACGAGCACGAACGAGACCTCGGGCAGCTTCGCGACCACGGCACGGAACAAGCTCTCGTCGAACGTGTGGCTGTCGATGGAGCCCACGAAGCCCACTCGGGGATGCGGAACGGGTGCCAGATCGTCGGGCTCCGGGAGCGGCTTCTCTCCAGCGGATGCAAACCTCTCGAACTCGACCCCATGGTCGAGCACGAGAGCGCGCCGCGCCGATGCCGACTCCGCGCCGTGCAACGCCCGAGAGGCATACAAGGTGAGCACCGCGAGCGACCGCAACTGCGCGTGATGGCGCTCGATCGCTGAACGATCGCAGCCAGGAAACTCCTCCCAGCGGTCCGTGCGCTCGTAGACGACCGGCCTGTCCGGGAAGTTCTCGAGCAGGTCGGCGGCGGTGGGACAGGTCACCCAGATGAGCGGCTTCGTGATCCCTGCACGGCGGCACGCCCGTCGGAGCTGAAGCCGCGCGATGGCCCGGAAGAGCGCGACACCTCTCTGCGTTGGGGGAAGGAACAAGCTCAGCACGAAGAAGTTCTCTCGCTGGGGCACGAGGCCGCGCAGCAGACTCTTCGACTTGCGAATCACCCTGCGCAGGAACATCCGGCCTTCGCTGGGTCGCGGCGCTCGGACTCCGATCGAATTCACGTAGACGACGGGAACATGTCGCCGCAGCTGATTCATCATCTGCAGGTCGTAGTGGCCGCGATTGTGGTACCACCAGTCGACCCCGCCGAAGCAGACGACCCCGTCGAACTCCTGATTCTTCGAATCTAGTCCGTCCATGGCACCGGCGATCTTCCGCGCGCGCCGAGTCCCGAGGTGAGACGGCGCGCCAGGCTCGTCACGAGCAGCCCGACGAAGATCGTGTTGGTCCGCGCGTATCGCCACCACAGGCGCCGCGGCTCCTGGAGCACGCGATACAGCCACTCCAGGCCGACCCGTTGCCACGAATCCGGCGCGCGCGCAACGTGACCCGCGAACACGTCGAACGAGCCGCCGACTCCGTGCAGCACCTTGCAGCCGGTGGCCTCCCCCCATGCCCCGATGAACTTCTCCTTGCGAGGCGACGTCATCGCGATGAAGAGCAGATCCGCGTCGCTCCGTCGAATGTCCGCCGCGATGCCGGGCTCGGCGCTGCTCTCGAAGTAGCCGTTCCGCGCACCGGCAATCCGGAGGCCGGGGAGCTCGTTGCGAACCCGCTCGACCACCCTTCCGAGTACGGCCTCGGTCGCGCCGAGGAAGTAGACGGACAACCCTCGGCGGTCTGCCTCCGCGAGCAGCTTCTCGAAGAGATCGATCCCCGGCACGCGCTCCGGCAGAGGGCTTGCGAGCAGACGACCTGCCCACACCAGGCTCATGCCGTCCGCAACGACGAGATCCGCGTTGAGGACGGATGCCCGCAGGGCGGGATCCTCTCGCATGCTCACGAGCTTGGCGGCGTTCACGACGCCGATCTCGATCTGCTTGCCCTCCGACACGGCGTTGCAGCAAGCGCCGACCACATCCTGCAGGCGCATTGCGTCCATTGGAACACCGAGGATGTTCCTGCGCGGGATCGCACTGGCCCGGCGCTCCTTAGAGCTCCATCGGAGCGCCGGCGCGGGCTGCGCGCGAACGACCTCACGGAAGGACAGCGACGTCGCCCAGACGTACAGGATCCAGCCGAGATGATACGAGCGGCACTCGCGGTTGATGCGAACCCTCGGCGGGGCTACGAGCCGATCTTGCGAAGGCGCCACGAGCCCGCTCGCAACATTCGAGCGCCGCGCGCCAGCTTGGGGAACGGCGCGGTTCGCTGGATCGACCGATAGATGAATGGCCGGCGAGGATCGATCATCGAGAGGCCGAGCTGGTTCTCCCCGAAGATCCAGCCGACGCTCTTCGCCAGCGCACCCGCGACCTCGAGACCGAAGACGTCGATTCCGAGCGTGAGGAAGAGCGGCGCCATCGCGTCCTGATGGACGCTGTAGACCGGGTACCAGTCCGTGACGGACGCGCGTTCGACATCGACGACCCAAGGCCACTCGCCCTGCGGGCCCTGCAGCTCCACGAGCGCTCTACAGGCGCGGGTCCCGATTGCGCGCGCCCAGTCGTCACCCGTCCGGCTCGCGAAGTTGAGGAAGGCGTGCGTGAGGTAGGTCAGCCCGCCGAACGATGCTTGGCTGCGTCGCAGACCTCGCGCCACGTAGCGGAACAGGCCGGTCTTCGGAACCAGCAGCTCCGCCTCCACCCGACGCAGCAGGCTCCGCGCCGCTGCGATGCCCTCGTCGGTCCCCGCAGCGGCCAGGCCAGAAGCCAGCCATCCGAAGTCCTGCGCATTCCAATTGCGCTGATGGGCCTTCGTTCGAGAGGAGCACGCGCGCGCGGTCGCGCGAGTCGGGCGACGGCTCCAGGTCGAGGGCTCTCGCGGCCCAAAGACACATCCCGACATTGGCCGGCCCGAGCACCGAATCCGACGCGCCAGCGAGCGCGGCACCGTAGATCCCCTCGAGATCCCACGGGAGCGAGACGCCCGTCTCTCGCAAGCGCGCCAGCCCGAGGAGAGTGTTCATCGTGTAGCGAAACGCGGTGGCGCGCTCCCACTCGTTCAGCTCGAAATCGACGAGGTATCGCGACGAGAACATCGGCGTCTCGCCGTCGCGCATCCGGTCGAGCCCCTCGATGCAGAGCTCGGGAAGCCAGTCGCTCGTGCTCATGCCGGAAGATCGCGAAGGAGGATCTCTACGATGCGCTCGGCGGCTCGACCGTCCCAGAGGTCCGGCAGCCGACCCTTGCGGAACTTGCCCTCGAGCACGCTCGCGGTGCAGCGCCTGATCCGATCGCAGTCCAGGTCCACCATCTCGTTCGTCCCGACCTCGACCGTGATCGGTCGTTCCGTGTTGGGACGGAGCGTAAGGCACGGAATCGAGAGCGCCGTCGTCTCTTCCTGAATCCCTCCCGAGTCGGTGAGCACGACGGCGGATTGGCTCACGAGTCCGAGGAAGTCGAGGTAGCCCAGTGGATCCGTCAGGATGCAGTTGGCGGGGAGGCTGATCTTGCCCAGGGCCGGGCGGGTCCGGGGATGCACCGGGAAGACGATGGGAAGGAACTCGGCCACCGCCCCGATGACGCGAGCGACCTCCGCGAGACGCGCATCGTCGTCGACGTTGCCCGGGCGATGGAGAGTCAGGACTGCGAACGGCTCCTTGACGCCAATCTGCGCCGCGACGTTTCGAGCTCTCGCCTTCTCGATCACCCGAGTCAGCGAGTCGATCATGACGTTGCCGACGAGGTGGACCCCGGCGCGAATGTCCTCATTCGCGAGGTTCTTCACTCCCGACGGCTCGGTCACGAACAGCCACTGGGACAGATGATCGACCAGGACGCGGTTCCGCTCCTCGGGCATGCTCCAATCGAAGCTGCGCAGCCCGGCCTCCACGTGCGCGACCGGCACCTGCAGGTTCGACGCGGCGAGGGCCCCAGCGAGCGTCGAGGTCACGTCCCCGAAGACGAGTACGGCCGCCGGCGACTCGCGTCGCAGGAGGGGATCCAGCTCCGACAGGATGCGCGCGGTCTGGAGGGAAGCCGGGGCGGAGCCCACGCCGAGATGGACGTCGGGGTCGGGCAGCTCGAGATCGCGGAAGATCGCGGAGCTCATGCTGTCGTCGTAGTGCTGGCCGGTGTGCACGACGAGGCTGCGGATGCCGGGCGTCGCGCTCAGCTGGGCATAGACGGGCGCGAGCTTCATGAAGTTGGGTCGCGCACCCGCGATCATCACGATGGTACGCTGTTTGGAGCTCACGGCCTGCGGCTCTCCCATGAGACGGGGAACGTAAAGCTCGCCACGCCACACGACGGACTGCACATCATCCCGTTAAGATCGGACCAAACCAAGCCCAGCTGGACCTACGAGGCTGGCGTACCGTACCCGATGTGCACAAGACCGCCTCGCGCGGAGCGGTCTCCCGCGTCGCGGTTCCCGTCCGCGGAGCGCTACCGATACCAATACCGAAGCGAGCGCGGCGAGCAGTCGTTGCGCTGAGCTCTCGACCCGCTGCACCGCCACCCGCGAAAGCAGAAGGCCCCACCGGTAGATGGAAAGCGGCGCACTGAGTCCCCTCGGAGCCGCACTGGCGCTCCTGGGAACGACGTTGATCCTGCTGCTCCCGCGCCGCACGGCCATGCTGCCGATCTTTGCCTCGGTCTGCTTCCTTCCCGATCGGGCAATCGCTGCGGGTGGCCGGTCTCAACTTCTTTCTGTTCCGCTTGGTGCTGCTCGCGGCTCTCGTACGCGCACTGATCCGGGGCGAAGTGAGGGCCGTCAACTGGTGTCGACTGGACACCCTGGTGTTCTGTTGGGCGATTGCCTTCATCGTCCTCGGTACGGTGTCGCACGGTCTTGGACGCGTCCGTCACCTGATGGGCCTGCTCTACAACGGGCTCGGGCAGCTACATCGTCGCTCGTTGCTTGCTGCGGGACAGGCGGGACTTCCTCCTGCAGATCCGGTTCCTCGCGCGTGATTCTGGTTCCGCTCGTCGCGGCGATGCTCTACGAGAAGGCGACCGGCAGGAACGTCTTCGCGGTTCTCGGCGGCGTCAGCGAGATGACCTTGATCCGCGAGGGCAAGCTCAGGGCGCAGGGTGCGTTCCAGCATCCGATCCTGGCAGGAACCTTCGGCGCGACGGTGCTGCCGCTGATGGTCGGGCTCATGCGCATGAAGGATCGCGGCCTTCGACGAGATCGGAGTCCTCGGCACCGGCTGCTCCGCCTTCGTAGCCTGGGCAGCAGCCAGCAGTGGCGCGCTCCTCGCGGCCATCGCGAGCATTGGCGCCATGCTCCTGTGGCGCATGCGTCGCTCGATGCATCTCGTGCTGCTGGGCTTCGTCGGTCTCTTGCTGGTTCTCCAATTGGGGATGTCGCGGCCCGTGTGGTGGATCTTCGACAGCAATTGGAGACCTGACCGGCGGCGAAGGGTGGCATCGCTCCTACATCATCGATGCGGCAATCCGGCACTTCGACGAGTGGTGGCTCGCCGGCACGCCTGTGACGAGTGCACTGGGGCGGTTATCCGCTCCCGCCGAACGATCCCAACAACATCGACCTCACCAATCACTTCCTCGTCGAGGCGGTAGGAGGAGGAGTGCTGCGGCTGGGCTTGTTCCTGGCGATCATCTGGACGTGCTTCAGAGGGTTGGGCCGGGCGTTTCGCGTCCGGCGCGGCTCGATCCACCCCGACACCGAGTGGCTCGCGTGGACTACGGGCGTAGCCCTGCTCGCCCACTGCGTCTGCTTCTTCTCCGTGGCCTACTACGACCAGATGATCTTCTATCTTCTTCTGGCTCATTTCTGCGATCGCCGCGGGCACTCAGGAGAAGGGTTGGTTGCTCGGTGATCGCAAGACCCGCCCTTCGCGCGACCCACCGCCGCGAAGAGAGCAGCGCCCACGACTGATTCCCTGAGCCTAGTCTCAGGGCTAGCCTTGTGGAGCGCGTTGAAGGCGTTATCGCATTGAGTTGCGAGTGGCCGATCTCGATCGAGTGCGCGTAGACGGCGATCTTCACCACCTATCCTCGAACTGGGGTCAGACCAATGGCCGCTGCGAACGCCTCCGCCCGTTGTTCCCACGTGTGCTCGCTCGCGAACGAAATGCGCCGTCTCTTGAGTTCCTCGTTCGCCGGCTGCAAGGCTGCCTCTCGAACAGCGGCGCCGAACCTCTCCCCGCCCGCGACGGTGATCAAGTCAGTGTCGAACCAGCGAACGGCAGGTAGATCCGTGCTGACAGCGGGCTTGCCCGCGGCCAGGTACTCTAGAGTCTTCAGCGGAAAGGACGCTCGATTGAAGTGGGAGTCTGCGTAGGGGGTCAGTCCCACATCGATCCACTTGAGATAGCTCGGCAGTGTTTCGAATGGCTGGGGTCCAACCCACCGAACACGCGGGTGAGCAAGCAGGCGATCGAACCGCTTCGGCTCCCAGGCTGGGTCGCGAGGACCAACGAGCAGGAGCGAGCACCCCGCAGCGAGCACGGACTCCAGCAGCGAGATGTCGATGCGGGCAGACAGATGCCCCATCACGCCGGCGACCGGCGGCTCGAGATCGATCCCCTTGGCCGGCTCGACTCCATCCATCCCCGCGTATGCGGAGACGTTCACACCGTTCGGCACCACGGCGAGCGGGCGTGTGAAGCCGAGCTTGCGCCAGCGGTCGGCCAACATCGGTGTGATCACGACCGCTCGATCCGCCTGTTCGAGAGACCACAGCTCTGCGCGCTCGAGCTTGCGCGGGTCCACGCGATGGATGACCGCGCCGGCGACCCAGTCGTCCGTCCCGTAGATCACATCGAGGACATCGTCGCCCCAGCAGCCCAGTACGTCGTCGAGAGAAGTGACGACGACCGCGTACGGCTTTTGCTGCATGCGACGCAGCGCCCACTTTATCTGGCGCCGCACCAAAGCTGCCGTCAGTCTCGTCAGCACTCGCCTGTGGAAGGGGTGGGCTCGCGGGGTGAGCCGATGCAGCGAGGGGCCGATTCTGGTCAACGTCGGCCAGGGATAGCGACCCGCGCTGCCGATATACTCGGCTTTGGTCATCGGACTGACCGGCGGGTCGACCCACAAGATGTCCGCGTGGCGGAGCATCTTCTCGACGAGCGGTCTGTCGTTGATCCTGGGCACGCGATCCCATGAAATCGCCGCGCACCATACGATCAGTGCCCGATCCTCGGCGGCGCCACTCATCTCGTCCTCCCGAGAAGACAACTAGTCACTCGCGAAACAGAGTTCGTCAGAGCCGCTCGACGTTCTGCAGCTTGCCCAGTGGCCCGGTGGCGTTCCGGGTATCCAGCACGCGCACGCCGCGCTTGCACAGGCTGCGTAGTCCACCGACCGGTGGTCGGTCGTGATCACCACCAGGTCCACCCGTCGAACATCTTCTCGTCGAGCGGGACGCTCTGATGCTCGCGGCCCGGCAATTTCGACCGTCGGCACGTAGGGGTCGTGGAACCGAACGTCGGCCCCGAGCTCCTCGAAGCTTCGCGAAGATGTCGAGCGCGGGTGACTCGCGGACGTCGGCAATGTCGGCCTTGTAGGCCATCCCGAGCAGGAGGATCTTCGAGCCGTTCACCGCACGGCGCTCGCGATTCAGCAGGCGCACGACGCGCTCGATCGACCCACTCGGGCATGGCTGCGTTGATCTCGCTGGCCAGCTCGATGAAGCGCGCGCTGAAGTTGAGGCTGCGCAGCTTCCACGACAGGTAGGCGGGGTCGACCGGGATGCAGTGCCCGCCCAGGCCAGGGCCCGGCGTGAACTTCATGAACCCGTAGGGCTTCGTCGCGGCGGCAGAGATGATCTCCCACACGTCGAGTCCGAGCCGGTCGCACATCATCGCGACCTCGTTCGCGAGCCCGATGTTGATCATGCGGAAGGTGTTCTCGAGCAGCTTCGTCATCTCCGCGGCCTGCGAGCTCGAGACCACGACCACGCGCTCGAAGATCGCGCTGAACATCTCGGCCGCGAGCTGCGTGCACACCGGGGTCTCGCCGCCCACGACCTTGGGTACGTCCTTGAACGCGAAGGTCTTGTTCGCCGGGTCGATGCGTTCGGGCGCGAACGCGAGCGCGAAGTCCGTGCCCAAGCGCAGACCCGACTCCGCGAGGATCGGCAGGTAGAGCTCGTGCGTCGTGCCGGGGTAGGTCGTGCTGCCGAGCACGATGAGCTGCCCCGAGCGCAGTCGCATGCGCACCTCCTTCACCGCCGAGAGGATGAAGGAGATGTCCGGATCCTTGGTCTGCCGCAGCGGCGTCGGCACGCAGATGTTGATGCAGTCCGCGCGCGAGAGGTCGGTGAACTCGGATGTCGCTGTGAAGGCCTTCGCCTCCGACGAGACGGCGGACCTGCTCCGAGGGGACGTCTCCGATGTAGGAGCGGCCCGCGCGAAGCGCGCTGATCTTCTCCTTGTCGATGTCCACGCCCGTGACGCGGAACCCCGCCTCGGCGAAGTGCAGCGCTAGCGGAAGGCCGACGTAGCCCAGCCCGATCACGGCGATCTCGGCGTCGCGCGCGCGCAGCTTGCCTTCGAGTTCCTGAAGTCGACCGATCATGAACGTCCTCCTCGATCGCCGAGACAGGCGTTGAAGCAATCCCAGCCGGACCAGAGCGTCGCCCGGCAGGTTGTCCGCGAACAGCGTAGCGCAGGCCCGTAGTGGTCTTTACACGTACATCTGCGTATCAGCTGCCGCGAGCAAGACGGGCCGACGCAGCGATGCAGAGCCCTATCCACAGGCGTCCACAGGCGTCGCCCGTACGTCCGTTCGTGTCCGCTCCCGTCGCGACCTTCGCGTGCCGAGCTTCTCGTCCATCGGCCGCCACTCGAGCGCGATTTAGGCTTCCTAGCACACGAGGGCGTACGTCACAGCTCACGCCGGATGCGCAGCCGAGGAATCCCGGGGTCGACGGCCACGCTGCAGCCGCCAGCACTGGCTCCGTCGCCTCGGGCTTGATCGTACGATGGGCCAAGACAGCTCGTAGATTTCGACGGCGCAGAGGAGGTTGCTCTGCGGCTCGACTGTCGCCCACCGACACGCGTCGACACGCGTGTGGTATAACGTGCCCCGCCCTGCCTGGAGCCACGAAGCCTTCCCCTGCGCCACAAGAAGGTGCGCTGGAACCGTCGGTGCGCCAGCCGTCTCGATGCGCCTCGAGGGGCCGTTGAACTAGCCGGCAACGGAAGAAGTCTGTGACTGTGAACCGCGCGAAGGAGGCTGGAGTGGGCAAGGTGTTGTTGCGGTTTGGTGTCGTAGTCGTGTGGTCGATCGGCCTTGCCGCAGGCCTCGCGAGTCCGGCGGGTGCGAACCCCGCCGGAACGATCCACTACCCGGACCTCCCGACGATCATCCCGACGAACGCCGTCTCCGATCGTCCAGGGACGCCACGGGCCGCGAGTTCCGCTACACGCACCTCGTCTACAACGCCGGACCGGGCCCGCTCGAGATCCAGCCGCAGTACAGCAGACGTCGGGCAACTACCTCGGCAAGCAGCAGCTGTCTACACGCACAACGCGAGCAACGCTGGTCGCAGGTCAGCCAGACGCGCCGGTCGCCGACGCGTTCGTCTTCCACGCCGCGCACGGCCACTTCCACTTCCCGCTCGCGGCGTTCGGCCTCTACGCCGTCGCTGCCAACGGCAGGTCCCGGAGCGCCGGTGACGCTCTCGCCGAAGAACGGCTTCTGCATCGCCGACTCCTACATCTACAACTCGACCGTCCCGCACGCCGGCGTCTTCCTCGGGACCCAGGGGCAGCTGCAGCGACCCGACGACGCTGCGCGGCCTGTCCGTCGGCGCCGCCGACGAGTACGACTACCGCGACCCCGGCCAGTCGATCCCGTTCGACGGCGTCCCCGACGGCACCTACTGGTTCCGCGCGATGACCGACCCGAACAACGACCTCGTCGAGGCCGACGAGTCCAACAACGAGACCGACGTCAAGGTCACCATCTCGAACAACACCGTGACCGCGACCACGACCGCCAATCCGAATTCGGCGCCGCCGACGCTCCAGATGACCGCGCCGCTCGACGGCGCAAACGTCTCGGGAACGATCTCGCTAACCTCGACCAGCCCCGTCGGAAGCACAGGCGTTCAGTTCCTCCTCGACGGCGAGCCGCTCGAGCCCCTCATCGCGGCGCCGCCGTACGTCTTCGCATGGGACACGCGTCTGGCGACCAACGGCACGCACTGGCTCGCCGCACAGAGCACGAACGCGTCGGGCATCAGTGGGACCTCGGAGGTCGTCCGCGTCACCGTTCTCAACAACGCCACGGCACCCACGGTGACGCTCACCGATCCCGTGAACGGCGCGACCGTGTCCGGGAACACCGTGGTTGCGGCGATCGCGACCGACGACCAGGGCATCCCGGTCGTGCAGTTCTACCTCGACGGAGTTCCGCTGGGAACGCCGGTGTCGAGCCCGCCGTTCATGGCGACTTGGAACACGCGCGCCTCGGCGAGCGGCCCCCACACGCTGAGCGCAACCGCCTCGGACTCCTCCGGCAACGTCGGCAGCTCGCAGTCCGTGGTCGTGAACGTCGACAACTCTGCAGCCCCCCCCGACCCGATCGGAATCGACATCCAGGTATCGCGAGACGGACAGGGGGCGCTCACGACCCCGCCCTTCTCCACCGCAGCGCCAGGCGAGCTCCTCGTCGCCTTCGTGGCGTACGACGGCCCGTCCACCGGCGCGCAGACCGCGTCAAGGCGGTCTTTCCAAG
>CAVPRM010000001.1:0-1734911 GCA_963707945.1 uncultured delta proteobacterium | reverse complement strand
GCGATCTCGTCCGCGTGCTTCAAGGTGAGGCCGATCTCGTCCAGACCCTCGAGCAGCGCCTCGCGCTGGAGCGCGTCGATCGAGAACGGCAGCGCCGCGCCCGAGGGGGTGGTGACGCGCTGCGCGTGGAGATCGACGGTGAAGTCGCCGCTGCGCGACTCCGCCGCGAGCCGCTCGACCTCGCGCTGAGGGAGCTCGACGGGAAGCATGCCGTTGCGAAAGCAGTTCGCGTGGAAGATGTCGCCGAAGCTCGGCGCGATCACGCAGCGCACGCCGATCGCCTGGAGCGCGGTCACTGCGACCTCGCGCGAGGAGCCGCAGCCGAAGTTCGGGCCCGCCAGCAGGATTGGCGCGCCCGCGAAGCGCGGCTCGTTCAGGATGCACTCGGGGTTCGGCGTGCCGTCGGACGCGAAGCGCAGGGCGGCGAGCGCGAAGCGGCCGAGGTCGCCGCCGCCCAACAGCGAGTCCATCCGGATGATCACGTCGGTGTCGACGTTTGCGAGCATCAGCGGAGCAGCGGCGCCGGTCACGCGCGTGAAGGGCTCCATCGACATCGTCACAGCCTCCGCGCGTCGCACAGCTCGCCGGTGACGGCTGCAGCGACGGCCGTGGCCGGACTCGCCAGGTGCGTGCGCGCGCCCGGGCCCTGGCGGCCGACGAAGTTGCGGTTCGACGTCGACACCGCCCGCGCGCCGGGCGGCACGCGCTCGCCGTTCGCGGCGACGCAGAGGCTGCAGCCCGGCTCGCGCCACTCGAAGCCGGCGGCCCGGAAGATCGCGTCGAGCCCTTCCTTCTCCCCTTCCCTCTTCACCTGCTCCGAGCCGGGGACGACCCAGGCCGTGACGCCCTTCGCGACCCGCTTGCCGCGCGCGAGCGCCGCGGCTTCGCGCAGATCCGACAGACGCGAGTTCGCGCAGGAGCCGATGAACACCCAGTCGACCTTCGTGCCGGCGATGCGCTGGCCCGCCGCGAGACCCATGTACTCGAGCGCGGCGGCATTCCCAGAATCGGGAATCACCCCGTCGATCGGAATCGCGTGCTCCGGGCTCGTGCCCCAGGTGATCATCGGCGCGACCCGGCTCGCGTCGATCCGCTCGTCGCGGTCGAACTTCGCTTCCGCGTCGCTGGACAGCGTCCGCCAAGCCGCGCACGCCGCAGCGAAGTCCGCGCCCTTCGGTGCGAACGGCCGCCCGCGCAGGTACTCGAACGTGTGCTCGTCGGGCGCGACGATCCCGACCTTCGCGCCCAGCTCCACCGCGAGGTTGCAGAGCGTGAGCCGACCTTCGATCGGCAGCGCCCGGACCGCCGGCCCGGCGTACTCGATCGCGCGCCCCGCTCCGGCCGCGGCACCCAGCGCGGCGATCGCGTGCAGGATCAGATCCTTCGCCGCGACTCCCGGCGCCAGCGCTCCGTCAAGCCACACGCGCATCTGCTTCAAACGCCGCTGCCGGATGGTCTGAGTGGCCAAGGCATGAGCGCTCTCCGACGTGCCGATCCCGAACGCCAGTGCGCCGAGCGCCCCGTTCGTGCAGGTATGGCTGTCGCCACAGATCAGTGTCAGCCCGGGCAGGACGAGCCCGAGCTCCGGGCCCATCACGTGCACGATCCCCTGCCCCACCTCG
The DNA here is from genome assembly GCA_963707945.1 of uncultured delta proteobacterium. Classification (GTDB taxonomy): domain Bacteria; phylum Myxococcota_A; class UBA9160; order SZUA-336; family SZUA-336; genus VGRW01. Next base: position 1,733,289 of record CAVPRM010000001.1, on the reverse strand, counting down.
CCGAGGTCGAAGAAGCGGATCCCGCTCGACAGCGCGCGGCTCTTCAGCGCGCCGTGCAGCCGCGCGCCGAGCTCGCCCGGCGCCGTATTCCGGCCCGGCGCGCTCGAGATCGCGTGGTCCGAGACCGCAAACGTCAGCTCGGGATTGCGCACCGGGAGCTTCCGCCGGTGGATCTCGCCGAGCGCGGGCGGACCCGACAGGTCGTGCAGCAGGTGCCGGTCGACGTGGAGCAGATCCCAGCCGCTGCCGAGCTCCCGCACCACGTGCGCGTCCCAGAGCTTCTCGCACAGCGTGCGAGCCATGACTACGAGAACCGCTTCCGCAGCGCGTTCCACTCGTCCGCGCCGAAACGCCGGAAGATGTCGGCCACGCTCCGCCCGGCCGCGGCGGCGGGCGGCGCGCCCGTCTCGCGCAGTTCGCGCAGCGCTCGATCGCACGCCGCCAGGGTCGCGCCGAGCAGCAGGCCCGGCAGGATCGCCAGCCGATACCCGAGCGCCTCCGCCTCGGCCAGCGTCACCGCCGGCGTCTTCCCGCCCGGCACGACGTTCAAGAGGCACGGCCCGCGCACGAGCTTCGGCACCTGCGCCACCTCTTCCGGCGTCTGCACCGCCTCGACGAACGCCATGTCCGCGCCCGCCTCCAGCGCAGCGTTCGCGCGCGCGACCGCCTCGTCGAACCCCGCCACTGCGCGCGAGTCCGTGCGCGCGATGATCAGGAAGTCGGGATCGCGCCGCGCCGCGACGGCAGCGCGGATCTTCGAGACGAACTCGGGCGCGGGGACGATCTCCTTCCCGTCGAGGTGCCCGCAGCGCTTGGGCGACGCCTGGTCCTCGATGTGGATCCCCGCCACCCCGCGCACCTCGAACTCGCGCACCGTGCGGGTGACGTTCAATTCGTTGCCGTAGCCGGTGTCGGCGTCGGAAATCACGGGGATCTCGACCGTGCGCGCGAGCACACCCGCGTTCTCGGCCATCTCGCTCATCGAGAGCAGGCCGAAGTCCGGGAAGCCGCGCGCCAGCGACGTGCCCGCGCCCGTCATGTACACCGCGGCGAAGCCCGCCTGCTCGACGAGCCGCGCGGTGAGCCCGTCGTAGGCGCCGGGCGCGACGACCATCTCGGGCTGCGCGAGGAGCCGGCGGAGGCGCGTGGTGGTCTTCATCGCCCGATCCTATCGGATCCGGCGGGTCGAGGCGGCCGAGATCCAGGGGGGTCTTGGATCCCGGCCGCTCCCGCCTACATCGCGAACCTCAGTCCGGGTTCAGCGTGAGCGAGATCGCCGCCGACACGCCCGGGTCGACGGTGAACTTGTCGACGCCGCCGAGTCCGTTCACGACGAGCGAGTCGGTCGGCTCGGGGTTGTCGATGGATACCTTGCCCTTGCGCGAGACCTCGACACCGCTGGGTGTGGGGGCGAGAGTGAACTTGTCCACGCCGTCGGTGCCGTTCACGCGCACGGTGTCGACCGCGCCGTCGGGTGTGGCCGTTCCCGGCTGTGCGCCGAGATCGACCGTCACCGACTTGACCTCCGTCGCGGAGAGGTCGTTCACGGTCACGTCGTCGGCGCCGCCGCGCGCCTGCAGCAGGATCTGCTCGACCGCGTTCAGGTCCATCGTGATCGAGGCGATGTTGCGGAACAGGCGCGCGCGCGTGCCGTTGGCCGACACGTCGATCGTCTCGTTGATGTTTGCCCCCGAGAAGATCAGCGTGTCGCTCCCGCCGTCGCCTTCGACCACGTCACTGCCGTCGCCCGGGTTCCAGAGCGCGGTGTCCTTGCCGGCGCCCAGGTTGAGCACGTCGGCGCCCCTTCCGCCGCTCACCAGGTCGTCGCCGCCGCCGCCGAAGATCACGTCGTCGCCGTCGCCGCCCCTGAGGACGTCGTCGCCGGCACCGCCGTCGATCTCGAGGGACGTTCCCAGCGTGCTCAGGCCGTTGCTCGCGGTGAGGGTGTCCGCATCGCCGAGGCCGAAGAGGACGAGCTTGCCGCCGTTGGTGACGTCGACCGCAGTCGGGAACCCCTCGACGCTCGTCCGGACCGAGGCCGGCGCCGGCGACGGAGTGACGAACATGTTGTCCGGGTCGGAGGTTCCGAGCACGTGCACCTCGTCGGCGCCCTGGACTACGAAATCGAGCACGTCGAGCTCGGGCTCCGCGCTCGTCACGGACACCTGGCTGCCGACTCCCTCGACCTCGAGCACGCCCTGGGTGGCGCCCACGGTCACCACGTCGGGGCCCGCGGTGCCGGTCACGACCACCGCGTCGATCAGCGTGTCGGCCACGCCGCCGGCGCCGTTCAGGTCGACGTTCACGTGTCCGAGGCCGGTGCCCGTGAGGTCATTCACGGTCACGGTGTCGGCGCCGCCGAGCGTCGTCAGGTCGACCTCTTCGACGCCGTTCAGGTCCATCGTGATGTTGGCCACGTTGCGGGTCATGCGCGCGCGCGAGCCGTTTGCGGAGAAATCGAAGATCTCGTTGATGTTGGCGCCGTTGAACACGAGCCGGTCGTCGCCGTCCTCGCCCTCGATCGCGTCGCTGCCGTCGCCCGGGTTCCAGATCACGGTGTCGTCGCCCGCGCCGGCCTGGACCACGTCCGAGCCTCGCCGCGGGTCGATGACGTCGTTGCCGTTGCCGCCGATGATCGTGTCGTCGCCGGACCCGCCGGTGATCGTGTCGTTGCCGCCGCCGCCGTCGATCACGATCTTCTCGTCGGTGAAGGCCCCGACGGTCTCGTCGATCAGGATCGTGTCGCGCCCGGCGCCTGCCGAGATCGAGACCGTGCTGAACAGCGAGCGGTCGAAGCTGAAGTCGGCCGTACCGTCGTTGCTCACGTCGACGTCGAGGTGGGTCGGGTCGCCGGGGGTGAGGCGGACCGCCAGGGTGTCGCCTTTACCGTCGCCGGTGAGGACGAGCGTGTCGGCATCGAGCTCCGCGGTGTACTTCGCCTCGGCGCGGAGCCCGGGAAGCAGGGTTGCCGTCGAGACTCCCAACAAGAGAAGCACCAGCGACGGACGGAACGACATGAATGACTCCTTGCCCGAGTGTCTGGACGGGCGCTTTTGAATGAGACTCAGTTCATGAGCCTTCATCGGCTCACGCGATGGCGGAGTCTACGAACAGGGAGCGCCGCGAATCCTTACCGATTTGTGACCGTTCGCAGACGGGATCGGCTCGTGGTGCGGGGGGAGTCGAGCGTCCGTTAAGATCGCGCCATGCCCGAGCTCAAGCTGATCGACGCCCGCAGCGCCAGGATCCGAGCCGCCATCGAAGGCACCGGCCCGCTCGTGCTGATGGTCCACGGCTTCCCCGAGAGCTGGTACTCCTGGCGCCACCAGCTCCGGCCGATCGCCGACGCGGGCTTCACCGCGTGCGCGATCGACGTGCGCGGCTACGGCGGCTCGCAGAAGTTCCCCGCGGTCGCCGACTACGCGCTGGAGCAGATCGTCGCCGACGTGCGCGGCGTCGCCCGCGCGCTCTCGCCGCGCGAGGGCGTGATCCTGGTCGGCCACGACTGGGGCGCCCCGATCGTCTACAACTCCGCGCTGATCCACCCCGACGTGTTTTCCGCCGTCGCAGGCCTGAGCGTCGTCTACAACGGCGTGCCCGAGCGCAATTTCGACGAGATCATCAAGGAGCTCTTCGACGACAAGAACCGCTTCTTCTACCAGTCGTACTTCCGCGAGCCCGGCCGAGCCGAGGCCGTGTTCGAGCGCGATCCGCGCGACTTCCTGCGCCGCTTCTTCTTCGCGCTCTCCGGCGACGCGAGGCCCGGTTCGTGGCCCACGAACAAGACGTCGTCCGACACTTTGCTGGCGGGCCTCGAGGATCCGAGCCCCTTCCCGGCCTGGCTCAGCGACGAGGATCTCGACTTCTACGTCCAGGAGTTCGCGCGCTCGGGGTTCTTCGGGCCCCTCAGCCGCTACCGCAACCACACGCGCGACTTCCACTACCTGCAGCAGTTCAAGGGCCGGAGGATCGAGCAGCCGGCGCTCTTCATCGCAGGCTCGCGCGATCCCGCGTTCAACATGTTCGCCGCCGCAGGCGATCCGATCGCCGGCATGCGCGCGCACGTGCCGAACCTCGAGGAGGCGCACGTGCTCGAGGGCTGCGGTCACTGGACGCAGCAGGAGCGCCCGGCCGAGGTGAATGCGCGGCTCGTGCCGTGGCTGAGCAGCGTGAGGCCGACTACGGGAAGGTCGACAACGTGAACGTCACGGCGGTGCCCGAGCCCTCGGTCGCGCTGCTCGCGGCCGCGCTCGCGGGCGTCCTCGTCCGGCGGATGAGTCGCACCTAGCCCGCTGCATGTAGGATGGCCGGGTGCCGCCCGGCGACGACCGCTCCCCAACCCCCACTCCGCGCGCCCGCCCGCGCACCGCAGAGGACGCGCGCATCGCGACGTCGGCCGCGAGCGGCGCGGGCGAGTGGAAGCAGCTCGGGCCGTACCTGTCCGAACGCGCCTGGGGAACCGTCCGTGAGGACTACAGCGCCGACGGGCGGGCGTGGGAGTACTTCCCGCACGAGCACGCGCGCTCGCGCGCGTATCGGTGGAGCGAGGACGGGCTCGCCGGGATCTGCGATCTCGAGCAGCGCATGTGCTTCGCGCTCGCGTTCTGGAACGGGCGCGACCCCATCCTGAAGGAGCGCATCTTCGGGCTGACGGGGAACGAGGGGAACCACGGCGAGGACGCGAAGGAGTACTGGTGGTACGCCGACGCCACGCCGAGCTACTCGTGGCTGCGCTGGCGCTACCACTACCCGCAGGCCGAGTTCCCGTACGCGCGGCTGCGCGACGAGAACGCGCGGCGCGGCAAGCGTGAACGCGAGTTCGAGCTGGCCGACACGGGCGTCTTCGACGGCGATCGCTACTGGCAGATCCAAGCCGACTACGCGAAGACGGCGCCGGACGACCTCTGTGTGCGGCTGCGGATCCGCAATGCGGGGCCGGAGCCAGCCGAGCTGCATGTGCTGCCGACGCTCTGGTTCCGAAACCGCTGGGCGTGGGACGAGGGCGCACTGCGGCCGATGCTGCGCGCCGTGAGCCCGACCTGCGCCGCCGCCGAAGAGGAGAGGCTCGGCAGCTGGCATCTCGCCGCCGGCCTCGACCCTTCCGGCGCGCCGCCCGAGCTGCTCTTCTGCGAGAACGACACCAATCTGAGTCGGGTCTTCGACTCCAACCGGGTCGTACCCTACCCCAAGGACGGCATCAACGATCACGTGGTCCATGGCGCGAAGACCGTGAACCCGGAGCGCGAAGGGACGAAGCTCGCCTGCTGGTACCGCCTGACCGTCGCGGCCGGCGCGACCGTGGAGCTCCGGCTCCGGCTCGCCCGCGGCGAGCCGCGCGACCTCGGCGCCGGCTTCGAGCGCACGCTCGCCCAGCGCGAGCGCGAGGCCGACGAGTTCTACGCCGCGATGGCCCCGGCTGGCTCGACCGACGACGAGCGGCGCGTGATGCGCCAGTCGTACGCGGGCCTGCTCTGGAGCCAGCAGTTCTATCACCTGAGCGTCGACCGCTGGCTCGACGGCGATCCCACGCAGCCGGCGGCGCCGGAGTCGCGCAAGACCGGCCGCAACAGCGCCTGGCGTCACCTCAACAACCGCGACATCCTCGCGATGCCCGACAAGTGGGAGTACCCGTGGTACGCGTCGTGGGACCTGGCGTTCCACTCCGCGATCCTCGCGCACGTCGATCCCGCCGCCGCGAAGCACCAGCTCCTGCTGCAGTTCCGCGAGTGGTACATGCACCCGAACGGGCAGCTACCGGCGTACGAGTGGAACTTCGGCGACGTGAACCCCCCCGTCCACGCGTGGGCGGCGCTGGCGATCTTCAACATCGACGGCGGCACGGACTTCCAGTTCCTAGCGAGCGCCTTCCACAAGCTCTTGATCAACTTCACCTGGTGGGTGAACCGCAAGGACGCGCTCGGCGACAACATCTTCGAGGGCGGCTTCCTGGGCCTGGACAACATCGGGCCCTTCGACCGCGGCGCGATCCTGCCCCCAGGAGAGCTGCTCGAGCAGTCGGACGGCACCGCGTGGATGGCGAAGTTCTGCCTGAACATGCTCGAGATGGCGCTGCGCCTGGCAAACCGCGACCGCGCGTACGAGGGCGTCGCGGTGAAGTTCCTCGAGCATTTCGGGGCGATCGCCGCCGCCATGGACGAGCTCTGGGACGAGCAGGACGGCTTCTTCTACGACCGCCTGCGCCGGGCCGACGGCTCGGTGCTGCCGCTGCGCGCGCGCTCGATGGTCGGGCTCCTGCCCCTCTTCGCGGCGGTCAAGATCGATCCGGCCCTCTGGCAGGCGCTGCCCGACTTCCGGAAGCGCGCGAACTGGTTCATCAGCAACCGACCGCAGCTCCTGGCGCTGCTCCAATGCTACATGCGCGGGGACCAGCCGGGGCTCATCGCCACCGTCGACAAGCCGCGGCTGCAGCGCGTGCTGGCGCGCATGCTCGACGAGAACGAGTTCCTCTCGGACCACGGCCTGCGCTCGCTGTCGCGGCACCACCGCGAGCATCCGCTGGTGGTGTCGCTCGACGGTGTCGAGGCGCGGCTCGAGTACGAGCCGGCCGAGTCGACGTCGGGCCTCTTCGGAGGGAACTCGAACTGGCGAGGGCCGATCTGGTTCCCGCTGAACATCCTGGCGCTCGAGTCACTGCGCCACCTGCACGACTCGCTCGGCGACGACTTCCGGGTCGAGCTGCCGACCGGCTCGGGGAAGCTGGCGCACCTGGGCGCGGTGGCCGACGAGCTCGAGCGGCGCCTCCTGCGCCTGTTCCTCGCGGACGAGCGCGGGCGCCGGCCGATCTTCGGCGACGTCGAGCTGTTCCAACGCGTGGAGTGGCGCGATCAGCTGCTCTTCCACGAGTACTTCAACGGCGACACCGGCGAGGGTCTCGGCGCTTCGCACCAGACGGGCTGGACCGCGCTCCTGGGCCTTCTGATCTCGCGGCGCGGCTGGACCCGGCCGACCTAGCGCTCAGACCTCCGGGTCGAGCCAGCCGCCGACGTCGGCGGTGAGCCGCGCCGCGGACTCGGGGCCCCAGGTCTTCGGCTCGTACGACTGCACGGGTGTGGGCGCGCCCAGCACGGGATCGACGATCGCCCAGGCGGCCTCGACCGCGTCCTCGCGCGCGAAGAGCGTCTGGTCGCCCTCCATCGCGTCGCCGAGCAGGCGCTCGTAGGCATCCATCTCGTCGCAGTCGGCGCGGTGCACGAACGAGAGCTCGGTCGGCATCCCCACCATCCCCTCGCCGGGCTGCTTCACACGCGCGCCGAGAGCGATCTGCAGCTCGGGGCTGAGTCGGAAGCGAACGTAATTGCCCTTGTGGTGCTCGGCACGCGCGAGCGGCGGACGCCGCAGAACGACGCGCACCTCGGTGGCGGTGACCGGCAGGTTCTTGCCGGCTCGGATGAAGAAGGGAACGCCCTCCCAGCGCCACGAGTCGATCTCGAGACGCAGCGCCGCGAAGGTCTCGACCTGCGACTCGGGCGCGACCCCGGCCTCCTGGCGGTAGCCGCGGAACTGGCCGCGCACGATCTGCGTGGGGTCGAGCGGTGGAATCGCGCGGAACACCTTCACCTGCTCGTCGCGAACCGCTTCGGCGTAGGTCGAGATCGGCGGCTCCATCGCGAGGAAGCCCACCACCTGCAGCAGGTGGTTCTGCACGACGTCGCGGATCGCACCCGCCTCCTCGTAGAACTTCCCGCGCCCGGCCACGCCGAAGCTCTCGGCCATCGTGATCTGAACGCCGCGCACGTAGTTGCGGTTCCAGATCGGCTCGAGGAACGAGTTGCCGAAGCGGAAGAACAAGAGGTTCTGCACCGCTTCCTTGCCCAGATAGTGGTCGATGCGGAAGATCGCGGACTCCGGGAAGACGCTGTGCAGGGTGTGGTTCAGCTCGCGCGCGGAGGCGAGATCGCGCCCGAAGGGCTTCTCGAGCACGACCCGCGCACCGCTCGCGCAGCTCGAGCGCGCGAGCCCCTCGACCACCGTCGGAAACAGGCTCGGCGCGATCGCGAGATAGTGAGCCGGGTGCGCCGCGCCGCCGAGCGCCTGCTTCAGCCGGTCGAAGGTCGCCGGGTTCGTGTAGTCGCCTTCGACGTAGCGCAGGAGCGCCGCGAGCTTCGGGAACGCGGCGGGATCGACGCCGCCGCCGTGCTCCACGACGCTCGCGCGAGCGCGCTCGCGGAGCCGCTCCAGGCTCCAGCCCTCGCGCGCGATGCCGATCACCGGGGTGGCGAGATTTCCCCGGCGCACCATCGCTTGCAGGGCCGGGAATATCTTCTTGTACGCGAGGTCGCCCGTCGCGCCGAAGAAGACGAGCGCATCCGAGCGCGCCGCATCCATCTACCGCTCCTTCCAGAGTTCGAAGCCACCGCGAAACGCGTTGTCGTTGTTGCCGAGCCGGGTGTTCCGCGGCAGCGACTTCATGAGCCGGGCGTTGCCGCCGCCCAGCACGACGTATTCGACCTGGAGCGCCCCCGCGAGCTTCGCCACCACGTCGCACACCGCCGCGCGCCAGCGCCTATTGCCCAGCCGGCGGAGCCCGCGCAAGCCAACGCAATCCTCGAAGCTCTTGCCGTGATGGTACGGCAGGTGCGCGAGCTCCGTCGGCTGGAGGACTCCGTCGACGATCAGTGCCGAGCCCAGGCCGGTGCCCAGGCCGAGGAACAGCATGCGCCCGCCGCTGTAGCTGCCGAGCGCCTGCATGGCAGCATCGTTGACCAGGCGCACGGGCTTCTTGAACGCCCGCGCGAAGTCGTACCCGACCCAGCCGGGCCCGAGGTTCCTCGGCTCCGCAGCCGGGCGGCCGCGCCGCGCGGGACCGGGATAGCCGATCGAGACGACGTCGTAGCTCCAGCCTGCCGCGAGCTTCCGCACGCCGGCCACCATCCGGCGCGGAGTCAGCGTCAGACCCGACTCGAACTCGCGGTGCGCGCGTTTGCCGCTCGCGAGGATCTTCACGTGCGTGCCGCCCACGTCGATCACGAGAACCTTCACGGAACGAGGTCCGCGAGCGCGCACTCGGCCAGCTCGCCGATGCGCGCGAAGCTGCGGTCCGCGGGCGGATTCGCGGCCAGCGTGGCGGGGTCGTGCGCGTAGAATCCCTGGCGGACGAAGACCGTGGTCACGCGCGGTCCCCACGCCTTCTTCACCGCCGTCAGGATGCGCAGCTTGTCGTCGACCAGGACGTAGTGCCGCGCCGGAAAGCGCCGCTCGACGTCGTCGAGCGCCTCTTCCTTGTGGATGTAGATCAGGACCCGGCCGTCGACGGCCTCCGCGATCCCCGAGCGCTCGACCTTGCGCGGCTGGAACACGACGTCGCCGTCGGAGAGGATCACCGTCTCGCCGAAGCGGCCGAGCTGCTCGAGCGCGTCGAGCGCCCCGGGGTAAAGGCGGTTCGCGAACGGGTAGTCGACGAGATACGACGACATCGCGAGCAGGTGCACGTCGCGCGGGTGCTCCACCCGGTAGCGCTGCAGCGCGCCGAGATAGTCGCGATAGCCGAGCTCGAGGAAGAGCTCCTCCAGGATCGCCCAGTAGCGGTCGCGCGAAGTCGCGCCGAACTCGCGTTCGAGGCGGCGGCGCAGATCGGCCTGGACGCGGTCGTTGTCGAGCAGCGTGTTGTCGACGTCGACCAGGAAGACGATCGCTTCCGGCGCGCTCACCGCGCCAGCTCGTTCCAGAGCCCGACCACCGGGTGCGCGCGATCGTGCTCGTAGGTGAGCGCGGAGAGGCTCGCCGTGCCCAGCACGAAGAGTCGCCCCGCAGCGGGCTCGAGCCCGAGCCAGCGCGCCGCCAGGACGCGCAGGAAGTGCGCGCTCGAGAAGAGCGCGACATCGGCGTCGAGGGCGCGCAGACGGGCGACGACCCGATCCGCGCGTGCGCCGACCTGTGCGGGCGACTCGCCGCCGGGACAGCCGTCGCGGAAGAGGTCCCAGCCGGGCTGCTCCGCGCGAATCTCGGCGCTGGTCCGGCCCTCGTACTTCCCGTAGTCCCACTCGACGAGCTCGGCGCAGGGCTCGGCGGCGGCGCCCAGCCCGGCCAGCTCGCAGGTTCGCGCGGCGCGCTGGAGCGGGCTCGTGAGCACCTTCGCGAAGGCCATCCCGCGCAGGCGCGCGCCGAGCCGGCGAGCGTCCTGCTCCCCCTGCTCCGTCAGCGGCAGGTCCGTGCGGCCGGTGTGCTGGCGGCTCTGCGTCCAGGCCGTCTCGCCGTGGCGGGCCAGCGTGATCACGGGAAGCGCCGCGCTCATGGTGAGAGCCAACGTAGCAGCAACCGCGGCGACGTGTTGTACGATCCCCGGAAGCGAGGAGCGGTCGATTGAAGCAGCGCGCGGCCTGGCAGGCGCTCGAGGCGCATCACGCGAAGATCCGGGGAGTGCACCTGCGCGAGCTCTTCGCGGCAGACCCGCGGCGCGGCGAACGCCTGGCCCTGAAGGCCGCCGGTCTCTACCTCGACTACTCGAAGAACCGCATCACGGACGAGACGCTCGCGCTCCTCGTCGCGCTGGCGCGCGAGTGCGGGCTGCGCGAGCGCATCGACGCGATGTTCGCAGGCGAGAAGATCAACGTCACCGAGAACCGCGCGGTGTTGCACGTCGCCCTGCGCGCGCCGCGCGGCGCGATCCTCTCGGTCGACGGCGAGAACGTGGTGCCGCAGGTGCACGCCGTGCTGGACCGCATGGCCGACTTCTCGAACCGGGTTCGCGACGGCCGCTGGAAGGGTCACGCCGGCAAGCGCATCCGCAACGTGGTCAACATCGGGATCGGCGGCTCCGACCTCGGCCCCGTCATGGCGTACGAAGCGCTGCGCCACTACAGCCGCCGCGATCTCGCGTTCCGCTTCGTGTCGAACGTGGACGCGACCGACTTCGCCGAGGCCGTGCGCGACCTGGATCCCGCCGAGACGCTCTTCATCGTCTCGTCGAAGACCTTCACCACGCTCGAGACGATGACCAACGCGCAGAGCGCCCGCGCGTGGTCGCTGGCGGGGCTCGGCGGCGACGAGTCGGCGGTCGCGCGGCATTTCGTCGCCGTGTCGACGAACGCGGCCGAGGTCGCGAAGTTCGGGATCGACCCGGCGAACATGTTCGGCTTCTGGGACTGGGTCGGCGGGCGCTACTCGATGGACTCCGCGATCGGCCTGTCGACGATGCTGGCGATCGGGCCCGAGGCGTTCCGCGCGATGCTCGCGGGCTTCCATGCGCTGGACGAGCACTTCCGGACCGCGCCCTTCGAGCGGAATCTGCCGGTGCTGCTCGGTCTTCTCGCCGTCTGGTACAACGACTTCTTCGGCGCGCAGACCGTCGCCGTGCTGCCGTACGAGCAGTACCTGAAGCGCTTCCCGGCCTACCTCCAGCAACTCACCATGGAGAGCAACGGGAAGCGGGTTCAAGTCGACGGCGCGCCGGTCGCGGCCGACACGGGGCCGGTCTACTTCGGCGAGCCGGGCACGAACGGACAGCACTCGTTCTACCAGCTGATCCACCAGGGCACGCGGCTCATCCCGTGCGACTTCATCGTGTTCGCCGAGTCGCTGAATCCGCTCGGCCGCCACCACGACCTGCTGCTCGCGAACGTCATCGCGCAGGCCGAGGCGCTCGCGTTCGGAAAGAGCGCCCCGGAGCCGCACCGCGCCTTCGAGGGGAACCGGCCCTCGAACGTGATCCTCGCCCAGCGCCTCACGCCGGAGACGCTGGGTGCGCTGGTCGCCCTGTACGAGCACAGCGTGTTCACGCAGGCGGCGATCTGGAACATCGACGCGTTCGATCAGTGGGGGGTCGAGCTGGGCAAGGCGCTCGCGCAGCGGATCGTGCCCGAGCTCGAGAGCCCGGCCGAGCCCGCGCTCGCGCACGACAGCTCGACCAACGCGCTGATCCGCCGCTATCGCAACGCGAAGAAGCCGGCCTGAAGCAGGAGTCCGCATGCAGCTGGGAATGATCGGTCTGGGGCGCATGGGCTCGAACATGGTGCGCCGGCTGCAGAAGGCCGGGCATTCGTGCGTGGTGTTCGACCGCTCGGCGCAGGCGGTCGCGGCGCTCGCCGGCGAAGGCGCGCGCGGCGCGGGGTCGGTCGCGGAGTTCGCCGCGCAGCTCGGCGCGCCGCGCGCGGTCTGGCTGATGGTCCCCGCCGCCGTCACCGACGCGGCGCTCGGCGACCTGCTGCCCCACCTCGCGCCGGGCGACGTCGTGATCGACGGCGGGAACTCCTACTACGTCGACGACATCCGGCGCGCGCGCGAGCTCGCGGCGAGGCAGATCCAGTACCTCGACGTCGGCACGAGCGGGGGCGTCTTCGGCCTCGAGCGCGGCTACTGCATGATGATCGGCGGGCCCGCCGAGGCGGTGCGGCGGCTCGATCCGATCTTCGCGGCGCTCGCGCCCGGCGCCGGCGACGCGCCGCGCACCCCCGGGCGCGAGAAGCTGCGCAGCACCGCCGAACAGGGTTACCTCCACTGCGGGCCGAACGGCGCCGGGCACTTCGTGAAGATGGTGCACAACGGGATCGAGTACGGGCTGATGGCGGCCTACGCCGAGGGCATCGGCGTGCTGCGCCACGCGAACGTAGGCAAGCGCAGCCACGATGCCGATGCGGAGACCACGCCGCTGCGCGAGCCCGAGCACTACGCGTACGACTTCGACCTGCGCGACATCGCCGAGGTGTGGCGGCGGGGCAGCGTGATCTCGTCGTGGCTGCTCGATCTGACCGCGTCCGCGCTGGCCGCGGATCCCGAGCTCGCGGACTTCGCAGGCCGGGTCTCCGACTCGGGCGAGGGACGCTGGACGATCAAGGCCGCGATCGACGAGGCCGTGCCCGTGCCGGTCCTGTCGACCGCGCTCTACCAGCGCTTCACGTCGCGCGGCCAGTCCGACTTCCAGGACCGGCTGCTGTCCGCGATGCGCCTGCAGTTCGGGGGTCACGTCGAGAAGAAGTGAAGATCGACGTTCTCCCGGATCCGGATGCGGTCGCGCGCCGCGCGGCCCAGCACATCGCCGCCGCGAGCCGGGCCGCGGTGGCGGCGCGCGGGCGCTGTGCGCTCGCGGTGAGCGGCGGCCGCACGCCATGGGCGATGCTGCGGGCGCTGGCCGGCGAGGAGGTTCCCTGGAGCGAGGTGCACTTCTTCCAGGTGGACGAGCGGGTCGCGCCGGCGGGCGATCCCGACCGCAACCTCACCCACCTGCGCGCCAGCCTGCCCGCGCAGGCGCAGGTGCACCCCATGCCGGTCGAGGCACGCGCTCTCGAAGCCGCCGCCGCGGACTACGCGCGGGAGCTGGCGCGCATCGCCGGTGAGCCCGCCGTGCTCGATCTCGTCCATCTCGGGCTCGGCCCCGACGGCCACACGGCGTCGCTCGTCCCGGGCGACTCCGCGCTCGGCGTCGCGAACCGGGACGTCGCAGTGACTGGACCCTACCAGGAGAGGCGGCGCATGACCCTGACCTACCCCGTTCTGGACCGCGCGCGCGAGATCCTCTGGATCGTGACGGGCGCGGAGAAGGCGCCGATGCTGGCGCGCCTGCGCGACGGCGACCGCTCGATTCCCGCCGGCCGCGTGCGCGGCGAACGCGCGCTCGCGCTGGTGGATCGCGCCGCCGCGGCCGCGCTGGAGCGACGCTGATGCGGATCGGCGTGGCGACCGACCACGGCGGGTTCGCGCTGAAGGAGATCCTCGTCGCGAAGCTGCGCGAGGCGGGCCACGAGATCGTCGACTTCGGCGCGGCGGCGCTCGACCCCGCCGACGACTATCCCGACTTCGTGATCCCGCTCGCGCGCGCGGTCGCAGCGGGCGCCGTGCAGCGCGGCGTCGTCCTGTGCGGCAGCGGCGTGGGCGCGTCGATCTGCGCGAACAAGATCGCGGGAGTGCGCGCGGCCCTCGTCGGCGATCACTTCTCCGCGCATCAAGGCGTCGAGGACGATCACATGAACGTGATCTGCCTCGGCGGTCGGACGATCGGGCCCAGCGTGGCGTGGGAGCTGGTGGAGAGGTTTCTCTCGGCGGAGTTCAGCCGGGCCGACCGGCACTTGCGGCGGCTGGCCAAGGTCGCCGCGTTGGAGAAACGCTGAGCTACTGAGGCGGAGCTTCCACCGCGTCGACGATCTGCTGGAGCAGGGCGTTGTCGGGGTGGGAGGCGGCGAGCGCTTTCAGCTCGGCCAGCGGCTGCTTCGCTTCGACGCTCATCGGGCCGACTTTCAGCAGGGTGCAGCGCAGGCGCTCGGCCTTGAGGTCGACTTCGTTCGGGATCGCGCGCTCGCCGGCGCTGAGCACGCGCTCGCACACCTCGAAGTAGCCCGAGTTGCGGTAGAGCTCGGCGGCCAGGAAATAGGTCTCGGGGAACTTCGGGTACTTCGCGACGAGCTCGTCGATCGCCTTCTTGGCGGCGTCGCGGCGGCCCAGCCCGACGTCCTCGCTGGCGTTGAGCAGAAGGGCGATGCCGTTCGCGTCGATGTTCTTCTGCTCGAGCTGCGGCAGCACGCGGTAGACGTAGGTCGCGGCCAGGCTGTTGCGGCCGTCGCTCTCGAGCGCGGCCTGGAGCTCGGTCTTGCCCTTGCCGTAGTCGCCGGCGAGCAGGTCGAGCACGCCGATGTTGCCCTGCAGATAGGAGCTCGTGCGCAGGCCGCGGAACTCGCGCTGCGAAGCGGGCGCGTCCATCAGCTTCTTGAACTCGGTGCGCGCATCCGACCAGCGGCCCAGGCGCATCAAGGTGTGCGCGCGCTCGGCGCCGGCCTGGAAGCTGTCGGGGACTTCGTCGAGCACCTTGTCGAAGTCGGCGAGCGCGAGCTCGAAGCGGCCCTGCGCGTAGTAGGTGACGCCGCGGTCGAGCAGGAACGACGGGCTGCTCGCCAGCCTGTCTGCCACGGCCTGATACGACGCGAGCGCGGCGTCGTACTGACCTTCGTTGTACAGACGCCGGCCGTCCTGCTGGCAGACGTTGACCTGGCAGCCCTGCTCGTTCACGCCCGCGCGGAGCTGCTTCTTCGCGGCCATGTCGCGGCATTGCGCCATGCAGGGCGGCTCGTCGGCGCGGGCGGACGCAGGCGCGAGCGCGGCGAGGGCGAGCAGCCCGGCGCCGAGCCTGCGGGCCGCGGATCGGATCAACGGCGGGCCGAGCGCGCGAACGGGTTGGCGCGCTCGATCGTGGCGTCGCGGCCGGGACCGACGCCGAGCAGCTCGACGGGGACCTCGAGCGCGTCCTCGACCCAGCGCACGTAGTCGCGGGCCGCCGGCGGCAGGTCGTCGAGCGAACGCGCGGCGGCGAGCGGCTCGTCCCAGCCGGGGAAGGTCTTGTAGATCGGCTCGCAGCGCTCGAGCATGCGGATGCTCGCGGGTATCTCGCGCATTTCCTTGCCATCGACGCGGTAGCCCACGCAGACCTTCACTTCGGGAAGGCCGGTCAGGATGTCGAGCTTGCCCAGCGCCAGGCCGGTGATGCCGTTCACGCGAACCGCGTAGCGCATGACCACGAGATCGAGCCAGCCGCACGCGCGCTTGCGGCCGGTGGTGGCGCCGAACTCGTGGCCGACGCGGCCCATGTGCTCGCCGGCCTCGCCGTCGTCGCGGGTCGGGAACGGACCCCCGCCGACCCGAGTTGCGTACGCCTTGCTCACGCCGATCACCGAGTCGATCCGGGTCGGGCCGATGCCGGCGCCGGCGCACGCACCGCCGGCGATCGTGGTCGACGAGGTCACGAACGGGTAGGTCCCGTGGTCTACGTCGAGCAGTGTCGCCTGCGCGCCCTCGAACAGGACCGAGCGCCCGTCGCGGACGGCTCGGTCGAGCTCGACGCCGATGTCGTCCACGTAGGGGGCGAGCTTCTCGCCCCAGACCACCGCCTTCTCGAACAAGTCGTCGGCGTCGATCTTCGGCCAGTGGTACAGGTGCTCGAGCAGGAAGTTGCGCTCGTAGAGCGCGATCTCGATCCGCTCGCGCAGCGCCTCGGGCTCGAGCAGATCGCAAACCCGGATGCCGGTGCGCGCGACCCGGCTCTCGTAGGCCGGGCCGATGCCGCGGCCGGTCGTGCCGATCGTCGTCAGGTGGCGCGACTCCTCGCGCGCCTTGTCGAGTGCTGCGTGCACCGGCAGGATCACGTGCGCCCGGTCCGAGAGGCGCAGGCGCTCGCGGCCCACCGCGAGGCCGCGCGGCGTGGAGGCCCGCGATCTCGGTGAGCAGGAGATCCGGGTCGACGACCACGCCGGGGCCGATCAGGTTCAGCACCGAGGGCTGCAGGATCCCCGAGGGGACCACGTGCAGGATCGTGGTCTCGCCGTCGACGACCAGGGTGTGGCCGGCGTTCGGACCGCCCTGGAAGCGCACGACCAGGTCGGCGCGGCAGGCGAGCTGGTCGACGACCTTGCCCTTCCCCTCGTCACCCCACTGGACGCCGACGACGACGACGTTCGGCATTCAGGTTACTCGCGCGCCGAGATCGAGCAGGTAGGCCATCTCGACGTTCTCGAGCTTGCGCACGGCCTCCAGGATCTGGGGCGTGGGCATCGGCTCGACGGACAGGAGCTGCAGCGCCTGGCCGCTCGAGAGGTGCAGGCCGAGCTGCATGCGCTTGATGTTGATCCCTGCGCCACCGAGCAGTGTACCCATGCGGCCGACCACGCCCGGCCGGTCCTGGTTGCGGATCAGGAACGTCGGGCCTTCGGGGATGGCTTCGAAGCGGAAGTCGTCCACCCGCACGATGCGGGGCTGGGTGCGGCCGAAGATGGTGCCCGCCACCAGGTGCGGGGCGCCGGTCTTCGAGCGCACGCGCACCGTCAGGAGCGAGACGTAGTCCTCGGGCGCGGCGGTCTTGGTCTCGATCACGCGCACGCCGTGCTTCTGCGCCACGACGGGGGCGTTCACGAAGTTCACCTCGTCGCCGACCCAGGGCGCGAGGATGCCGCGCAGCACCGCGACGGTGATCGGCGCGACGTTGCGCTCGGCGATCTCGCCGGCGTACTCGACGTCGATCTCCGAGATCCCCCCGCGCGCGACCTGGCCCTGGAACAGGCCGAGCTTCTCGCCCAGGGTGATGAACGGGCGCAGCACGTCGAGGTCCTCGGCCGACACCGACGGCAGGTTGACGGCGTTGCGCACGACGCCCGTCGTCAGGTAGTCGCGCACCTGCTCGGCGACCGCGATGGCGACGTTGAGCTGCGCCTTCTCGGTCGCCGCGCCCAGGTGCGGCGTGAAGATCACTTCCTCGCACTGGAGCAGCGGGTGGTCCTTGGGCGGCGGCTCCTGCTCGAAGACGTCGAGCGCCGCGCCCGCGACCTTCTTGGCCTTGATCGCCTCGAGCAGCGCCGTCTCGTCGACGATTCCGCCGCGCGCCGCGTTCACGATCAGGACGCCCGGCTTCATCTTGGCGAAGGCCGCCTTGCCGAGGATGCCGCGCGTGCCCTCGGTGAGCGGCACGTGCACGCTGATGACGTCGGCCTGCGCGAAGAGCTCGTCGAGCGTGACCAGGTCCACGCCGAGCCGCTGCGCGCGCTCGTCGGAGACGAGCGGGTCGAACGCGATCACGCGCATGCGCAGGCCGCGCGCGCGGTCCGCGACGATCGAGCCGATGTTGCCGAGCCCGATCACGCCGAGCACCTGCTCGAAGAGCTCCTTGCCGTTGAAGCGGGTCTTCTCCCACTTGCCGGCGCGCATGCTGGCGGTGGCCTGCGGGATCTGGCGCGCGAGCGAGGTCATCAGCGAGATCGCGTGCTCGGCGGTCGTGACGGTGTTCCCCTCGGGCGTGTTCATCACGATGATGCCGCGCGCGGTGGCGGCCGAGAGGTCGACGTTGTCGACGCCGATGCCGGCCCGGCCGATCACGCGCAGCTTCTTGCCCGCTTCGATCACGTCGGCCGTGACCTTGGTGCCGCTGCGGATGATGAGCCCGTCGTACTCGGGGAGGATCCGCTTCAGCTCGTCGGGCGCGAGGCCGGGGCGGTGATCCGCCTCGATGCCCGGCGCAGCCGCGAGAATGGCGAGGCCCTCGTCGGAGAGCTTGTCGGAGATCAGCACGCGTGACATCGCTAGGCCTTCTTCAGCCCGGCCTTGCGGAGCAGCTCGGTCGCAACGCGCGTGCCTTCGCCGAGCTTCACGGGGTGACCCATGTCGGCGAGCGTCATCTCGATCGCCGCGACGGCGCTGATCATGTCGAAGCCGTCGACGTCGCCCATGTGGCCGACCCGGAAGATCTTGCCCTCGAGCTTTCCCTGCCCGCCCATGAACGTGACGTTGTAGGCGTCGCGCAGGTGCTTCACGAAGCGGTTGCCGTCGATGCCGTCGGGCACGTACACCGCGGTGCACGCGAACGAGGGCGAGTCCGGCGCGACGAGCTTGAGGCCCAGCGCCGTCATCGCGGCGCGGGTCGCGCGCGCGAGCGCCTCGTGGCGCGCGAACACCTCGTGCAGGCCCTCGGCGAGGATCATGTCGAGCGCCTCGCGCAGGCCGACCACGAGCGACACCGGCGCGGTCCACGCCGTCTGGTCGTCGACCTGGGCCTTCAGCTCCTTGCGCAGGTCGAAGTAGTACCGCGGTGTCTTCGACGCCTTCACCGCCGCCTTGCCGCGCTCGGAGAGCGCGATGAAGGCGAGGCCCGGCGGGAGCAGCCACGACTTCTGGCTGCCCGAGACGACGACGTCGAGGCCCCAGGCGTCCATCGGCAGGTCGTGCACACCGACGCCGCTGATGCCGTCGACGACGATCAGCCGCTCGGGCTTCTCGTGCGCGACCTCCGCGAGCTCGCGGATCGGGTGGTAGACCGCGGTCGAGGTCTCGGAGGCCTGGACGAACAGCGCCTTCGCGTCGGGCGCGCGCTGGAACGCGGCGCGCACGGCGGCGGGCTCGACTGCCCTGCCCCACTCGACGTCGACGTTCTCGCAGCGGATGCCGTTCGCTTCGCAGATCTCCGTCCAGCGCTCGCCGAACTTGCCGCCGCGCACGACGACCGCGCGGTCTCCCGGCGAGAGCGTGTTGATCACCGCTGCTTCCATCGCGCCGGTTCCGGTCGAGGCGAGGATCAGCACGTCCGACTCGGTCTGGAAGACCTTCTTCAGGTTCGCGCGCACTTCCTTGAACACCGGAATGAACGCGGGCGCGCGGTGGTGCATGAGCGTCCTGGCCATGGCGAGCAGGACGCGCTCGGGCACGGCGACGGGACCGGGGGTCAGGAGCCGGTACTTCGGCATTCGAGCGATCTCCCGAAGCGCACGGGGGGGAAAGCGGAGCACGGGTAGGGTGCCCGTGCGACCACAGGTCGGGTGCGCAAACGGCGGCGAGGTTATCCCGGCGAACCGGTCCGGTCAACGCGGACGTCTTCCAGGCGAGAATGGGTTTTGCCTTCCGTTTCAGCGGGTTAGGCCCTGTGCTACGGTTCGCTGCCGGGGATGGCGGAGCACGTGGTCGCGCGGATCGCCGCGCCGGACGCAACGGTGCGGGTGCCGGGCTCGAAGAGCCTGACGAACCGGGCGTTCGTGTGCGCGGCGCTCGCCGAGGGGCCGAGCCGTCTGGTCGGCTGGCTCGAGAGCGACGACACCGCCGCAATGATCGACGGCCTGGCGCGGCTGGGCGTGCGGGTCGAGCGTTCGGGCGCCGACGCAGTCGTGCACGGCACGGGCGGCAACTTCGCGATTCCGCTCCACCCGATCGACTGCCGCGCGTCGGGCACGACGATCCGCTTCCTCACCGCCTGCGCGGCGCTCGTGCAGGGGCGCGTGGTGCTCGACGGTGTACCCCGCATGCGCGAGCGGCCGATCCAGGACCTGGCCGACGCGATGGTCGCGCTGGGCGTGAACGTGCGCACCGTCGCGGGCTGTCCGCCGGTCACCGTGCAGGGCGGTCGGCTCGCCGGCGGCCGCGTCGCGGTGGACGCTTCGAAGTCGAGCCAGTTCCTGTCGGCCCTCTTGATGGTCGCGCCGCTGGCCGAGGCCGAGGTCGAGATCACCGCCGCGAACATCACGTCGCGGCCGTACGTGGACCTGACTCTCGAGATCATGAGCTCGTTCGGGATCTCGGTCGACACGCGCGCCGAGTCGTTCCGGATCGCCGGCGGGCAGCACTACCGGCCGCGCACGTACCACGTCGAGCCTGACGCGTCGGCGGCGACGTACTTCTTCGCGGCCGCGGCGGTGACGGGCGGCCGCGTACGGGTCGAAGGGCTGTCGGCCGCCTCGCTGCAGGCGGACGTGCGCTTCGTCGAGGTGCTCGAGCGGATGGGCTGCAACGTCGAGCGCGGCCCGCGCTGGATCTCGGTGCGCGGTCCTCGCTACCTGCACGGCGTCGATGTGGACCTGAACGCGCTGCCCGACAGCGCGCTCACGCTGGCGGTGGTGGCGCTCTTTGCGCGCGGCCGCACGGCGATTCGCAACGTGCCGAACCTGCGGCTGAAAGAGACCGACCGCATGGCCGCGCTCGAGACCGAGCTGCGCAAGCTCGGCGCGCGGGTCGAGACCACGGCGACGGATCTCCTGATCGACCCGCCGGCGCAGGTGACGCCGGCGTCGATCGCGACCTACCAGGACCACCGCATGGCGATGAGCTTCGCCGTCGCCGGCCTGGCGGCGGACGGCATCACGATCCAGGACCCGGAGTGCGTCGCGAAGACGTTCCCCGCGTTCTTCGACGAGCTGCGGCGGCTGTCGGCCTAAGCGCTTCAGTCCGGAACGGTCGCCGAGGGCGGCATCACCTGCATGGGCGCCTCGGGCATGGTCTCGTCCGTGCCGGGATCGCCCGCCGGGTTCTCGTCCTCGAAGTTCGGAGCCACAGGCGCGTCCATGTCGGGCGCAGCGGGGGCCATCTCCTCCGCGGGAGCGGCGGACTCGGGCGCCATCGGCTGCGTCGGCTCGGCGCTCGCGGGCGCGCTCTGGGCCGAGCTCGGAGCGGCCGCGGGCGGCGCCGAGTTCGCCACATCGAGCGCGGCCAGGTCGTTCACCTGGTAGGGCCCGATGTCGACGACCTCGAGCGAGCGCTCGCCCGCCACGAACAAGTAGCGGCCGCTGATCGCGACGCCCTGGTCGCCGCGGACCTGGATGGAGTCGCGGATCTTGCGCTCGCCCGGCGCGGCGACCTGGATGCCGCGATCGCCGAGCATGTAGGAGTGGTCGCCGTCGGAGACCATGTCGGCGAGGCGACCCACCTTGTCGGCGGTCAGCGGGCCGACGGCCTGCGGATGCGAGGGATTCTCGATCGAGATCTCCATCGCCGAGTCCTTGCCGAAGACCATGAACGACTTGCCGGCGATGCGGCCGCTCTTGGCCACGAAGTTCTCCGGGAACGGGACCGCCCCGCCGGTCAGGTGGCGCAGCAAGTGCTTGGGCGTGGTGACCTCGGCACGGTTGGGCCGCGCGAGATAGATGAAGGGCTTGCGCACTTCGAGCGCGACGAAGTGACCTTCCAGCAACCGGTGCGAGGTGAGCCGTTCGCTGCTGAGCCGCACCGCGAAAACGCCCTTCGTGCCGGCCAGCAGCGCGGTGTCGCCCCAGATGTCCGCGGCCTGGACGGCGCCCACTTCGGCGACCTCCCAGCGGCCCCGCGAGATCGGCTTCTCGGCCGTGCGCTCGATCAGCTCGGCGCCGTCGGGCCCGTAGATCAGCACGTGCCGGTCGTCGACGATGCGGAGGCCGGTCCAGTTCGAGAGGTCGTCCTCGCGCCGGAAGCGGTCGATGACCTGCGGGTCGAGGGGCGACGAGACGTCGACGAGATCGAACCCGCCGCGGGCGAACAGCACCGCGATGCGATCGCCGCGCATGTCCATCGCGCGGACGTCCTCGAGGTAGTCGAGCTTCTGGACCTTGGACTCGGTGCTCGCCCACAGGGCGACCGGCACGAAGAACTGGTTCCAGAACGGATAGCGCGAGTTGCCAAAGACGGTCTTGTCGCGGCCGTAGGTCCCCTTGAGGATGTGCTCGGCCGGGGCCTCGAACGTGCGATCCCAGATCGCGTCCTTCGGCGCTGTCTTGTGGTAGAGCCGGACGCGGCAGCGCGACAAGATCGTCGAGCCGCCGAACGTGCCCGGCGCCGGCGACTCCTCGTAGTCGAGGCGCAACCAGCCATCCATGTCGGGGGTCGCCTCGGCGCCCGTAGGGATGAAGGTGACGTCGACGCCGTGCTCGCGGTACTCGTGCGCGACGACGGAGACGAAGCCGCGGCGCACGCGCTGCGGCTGCGCGGTGTTCGGCGAGACCTCGACGCGAATCCCGAGGTGGTGGATCGTGGTCTCCCGCTTGAACGCCACGAGGTCGAGGCTGCGCTGCGCGTCGGTCGCGAAGTCGCTCTCGGGGTACTGGCGCATGAACTCGCGCAGCGTGGCGACGCTGGGCTGGGTGTCGGTCATCTGCACGTAGGCCAGATCGCCACTCGCCCGCCGCGCGAGCTCGCCGTCGGGGTACTGCGACAGGAACGCCTGATAGGACTCCGGGGTGTTCGTCCCGCGGGCCCGCGCGAAGTAGAGCGGCTCCATCGCGCGGTGCATCTCGGGCAGCAGCGAGCTCTGCGGGTAGGTCTCGACGAACTTCTCGTAGGACTCGATCGTCTGGTGCGCGAGGGTGCGCAGCGAGGCGATTCGCTCCTCGGCTTCCTTCGCGTGCTCCGAGCTCGGATTGTCGCGCAGGAAGCGGCTGTAGCCGGCGACGGTGTTCGACTCCTTCGCGCCTTCCCAGGTCGCACTGGCGCAGCCGAGCGCCCAGATCAAGAGCGCGACGGCGCCGAGGGCCCGAGCAATGACGGACGTCGTGGTGCGCACACCTACCTCCCGCCCCGGAACATGTTCAGTCCGGGGTTCTCTCGGCTGTGTTCGGAGTGCCGGACGGCGGACTTGAGCCGATCGCTCACGCGTGGTCGCGCAAGATCGCGCTCAAGTCGCGACGGCTTCGTCCGATCCGGAACTCGAGCGCCGGGAACGCTCGGGAGGGGAAGATGGAGACGTGGTTCTGGGCGGGGGCGGTGCTGTTCGGTGGTCTGGTCCTGGGTGGGCGAACCCGCGCAGCACGGCGCCGCCGGCGCCGCTCGATCGGGGGAATGCTCGACGGCTCGCGGCCGTGCGCGGTTCGCCGGGGTTAAACACGACGACCCCGCCGGCATTGCTGCCGACGGGGCCGCGTCTCTAGAAAACCCGCCGTCGCGCTACTCTCCCACCGAGTAAGCTCGGCAGTACCATCGCCGAAGCGGGGCTTAACTTCCGAGTTCGGGATGGGATCGGGTGTGGCCCCCGCTCTATGGACGGCGGGAAAACTGTTGCCCCCGGACCGCCTCTCGCCGTTTCCAGCGAAGGACGGCCCGGGGGACTGAACGTTCTGATGTTCCGTGACAGCTTCCGCTGAGCACGAGCAAAGATTGACGGTTTTAGGTCAAGCCTCACGACCGATTAGTACTGGTCAGCTCCGCGCCTTACAGCGCTTCCACACCCAGCCTATCAACCTCCTGGTCTCGGAGGGGTCTTTAGCGGACCGAAGTCCAAGGGAGATCTAGTCTCGAGGTGGGCTTCCCGCTTAGATGCCTTCAGCGGTTATCCCGTCCGCAGATGGCTACCCGGCTGTGCCGTTGGCACGACAACCGGTGCACCAGAGCTGCGTCCATCCCGGTCCTCTCGTACTAGGGACAGCTCCTCTCAAATCTCCTACGCCCACGACAGATAGGGACCGAACTGTCTCACGACGTTCTAAACCCAGCTCGCGTGCCACTTTAATCGGCGAACAGCCGAACCCTTGGGAGCTGCTTCACCCCCAGGATGTGACGAGCCGACATCGAGGTGCCAAACGGCGCCGTCGCTGTGAACGCTTGGGCGCCATAAGCCTGTTATCCCCGGCGTACCTTTTATCCGTTGAGTGATGGCCCTTCCATACAGTGCCACCAGATCACTAAGACCGACTTTCGTCCCTGATCGACTTGTAAGTCTCACAGTCAAGCCCACTTATGCCTTTGCGCTCTACGGCTGGTTTCCAATCAGCCTGAGTGGACCTTTGTGCGCCTCCGTTACTTTTTAGGAGGCGACCGCCCCAGTCAAACTACCCACCACACACTGTCCTGAACCCGGATGACGGGTTCCAGTTAGGACGTCAGACACACAAGGCTGGTATTTCAACGTTGGCTCCACCGAGACTAGCGTCCCAGCTTCAAAGCCTCCCAGCTATCCTACACATGCAAGCCCGACGGCCAGTGTGAAGTTGTAGTAAAGGTGCACGGGGTCTTTCCGTCTAGTCGCGGGTAGACGGCATCTTCACCGTCATTTCAGTTTCGCTGAGCCCGTGGTTGAGACAGCGGGGAAGTCGTTACGCCATTCGTGCAGGTCGGAACTTACCCGACAAGGAATTTCGCTACCTTAGGACCGTTATAGTTACGGCCGCCGTTTACCGGGGCTTCGGTTCATCGCTTCGCCTCCGAAGAGGCTGACAAGTTCCCTTAACCTTCCGGCACCGGGCAGGCGTCACACCCTATACATCCTCTTGCGAGTTAGCAGAGTGCTGTGTTTTTAGTAAACAGTCGCTACCCCCTGGTCACTGCGACCCCGGCAAGCTCGAGGAGTGAATCCTCTCACCAACCGAGGCACACCTTCTCCCGAAGTTACGGTGTTAATTTGCCGAGTTCCTTAACCACGGTTCTCTCAAGGGCCTTGGGATACTCTCCCCACCTACCTGAGTCGGTTTGCGGTACGGTCGCCGGAATGACTCCCTACGAGGATTTTCTCGGAAGCATGGGATCACTGACTCTCGGACAAAATGCCGTCGTCTCGTATCTCAGCGTTGAATGGGTCCGCGGATTTACCTACGGGCCCCGCCTACATACTTTCCCCGCCTAATCCAACAGGCGGTACAGCTACCCTTCTCCGTCCCCCCTTCGGTCAAACGCCACTCCAGCGGCACGGGAATTATTAACCCGTTTCCCATCACCTACGCCTCTCGGCCTCGGCTTAGGGGCCGGCTGACCCTGGGAAGATTAGCTTTACCCAGGAAACCTCAGGTTTACGGCCAGCAAGTTTCTCACTTGCTTTATCGCTACTCGTGTCCGCATATGCACTTCCAGGGCCTCCAGCCGTCCTCACGGTCGACCTTCACTGGCAACTGGAACGCTCCCCTACCAGACAGTCACCCCGAAGAGTGACTGAATCCGCGGCTTCGGTGGTGTGCTTAGCCCCGTTACATTTTCGGCGCGAGACTACTCGACCAGTAAGCTGTTACGCACTTTTTGAAGGATGGCTGCTTCTAAGCCAACCTCCTGGCTGTCTGAACGGTCTCACATCCTTTCCCACTCAGCACACACTTGGGGACCTTAGCCGGCGGTCTGGGTTCTTTCCCTCTCGACTACGGAGGTTATCCCCCATACGTCTGACTGCCGCGCTGCTCTCACCGGCATTCGGAGTTTGGTTGGGTTCGGTAATCTGGTAGGACCCCTAGCCCATCCAGTGCTCTACCTCCGGTGGAGATCGCACGACGCTATACCAAAATATATTTCGGGGAGAACCAGATATCTCCAGGTTTGATTAGCCTTTCACCCCTACCCACAGCTCATCCGGGTAATTTTCAACTTACTACGGTTCGGGCCTCCACTGAGTTTTACCTCAGCTTCACCCTGGCCATGGGTAGATCACCTGGCTTCGGGTCTACTTCCTGCAACTCATCGCCCTGTTCGGACTCGCTTTCGCTGCGGCTACACCTAATCGGCTTAACCTAGCTGCAAGACGTAACTCGCGGACTCATTATGCAAAAGGTACGCAGTCACTCTTTGCGCCCGAAGGCGCCATAGAGCTCCCACCGTTTGTAAGCAAGCGGTTTCAGGTTCTATTTCACTCCCCTCACCGGGGTTCTTTTCGCCTTTCCCTCACGGTACTGGTTCACTATCGGTCGGCAGGTAGTACTTAGCCTTGGAGGATGGTCCCCCCAGATTCACACCGGATTTCACGTGTCCGGCGCTACTCGGGATACCTCTAGGGTCTCACGCGTTTTCGTCTACCGGGCTATCACCGTCTATGGCCGGACTTTCCAGTCCGTTCGACTAACACGATCGATCCCACATTGAGGTCCCACAACCCCGGAGAGAATTGCTTCTCGCCGGTTTGGGCTGGTCCCCGTTCGCTCGCCACTACTAGGGGAGTCTCGGTTGATGTCTTTTCCACCAGGTACTTAGATGTTTCAGTTCCCTGGGTTCGCTTCTCCGCACCTATGAATTCAGTGCGGGATGACCGGGCATGACCCCGGCCGGGTTTCCCCATTCGGAAATCCTCGGATCATTGCTCGCTTAGCAGCTCCCCGAGGCTTATCGCAGCTCGCTACGTCCTTCATCGCCTCCTGCCGCCAAGGCATTCACCGCATGCTCTTACTAGCTTGACCAAAAACCGTTTTCCGCAGTCACCCTCGCGGGCAGCCACGGGAAATCGATTTTCATTGCATGACTCGGCTCAATACTCAGCGTCGTCTAGAACACGGAACATCGAACGATTCAGTTTTCAAAGATCAGGACAAATCTCTCGAGACCAAGGGCGCGTGGTGGAGCTGATCGGGATCGAACCGACGACCTCAGGCTTGCAAAGCCCGCGCTCTCCCAGCTGAGCTACAGCCCCAAGAGCAGCATCGCGCCGACTCGTGCGGCCGCCCGATGAGCGCCTTCGGCGCTAGAGGTGGTGGGCCTAGGTAGAGTTGAACTACCGACCTCGCACTTATCAGGCGCGCGCTCTAACCAACTGAGCTATAGGCCCGCTAGGCTCGAGCACGGCACCACATGTGCGCCACGCTCGGTCTCTCAAAACCGAATAGTACGCGGAAGATGAGTTCCTTGATTCTCGCACTGGAAGGACGTCCCCCGATGGAACGAGTTACCGGCTAGGCCGGGATTCAGACGTCTCGCATCTGTGACTCCGAGGAGTCACCGAGTCCAGTGTTCACAAAGGTTATCTACGGCCACCTCACGATTGCTCGCTCAGTGACTCGCAGCTCCCTAGAAAGGAGGTGATCCAGCCGCAGGTTCCCCTACGGCTACCTTGTTACGACTTCACCCCAATCACTACCAGAACCTTGGGCGGCTCCATCCCTTGCGGGTTAGGGCACCGACTTCTGGTTCGGGCAGCTTTCGTGGCGTGACGGGCGGTGTGTACAAGGCCCGGGAACGTATTCACCGCGGCATGCTGATCCGCGATTACTAGCGATTCCACCTTCATGGAGTCGAGTTGCAGACTCCAATCCGTACTGAGGTCGGCTTTTTGGGATTTGCTTCAGCTCGCGCTGTCGCTGCCCTCTGTACCGACCATTGTAGCACGTGTGTAGCCCTGGGCATAAAGGCCATGAGGACTTGACGTCATCCCCACCTTCCTCCGATTTGACATCGGCGGTCCCCCTAGAGTGCCCGGCCGAACCGCTGGCAACTAAGGGCAAGGGTTGCGCTCGTTGCGGGACTTAACCCAACATCTCACGACACGAGCTGACGACAGCCATGCAGCACCTGTCTCAGAGTTCCCTTGCGGGCACTCTCCCTTTTCGGGGAGATACTCTGGATGTCAAGCCCAGGTAAGGTTCTTCGCGTTGCATCGAATTGAACCACATGCTCCACCGCTTGTGCGGGCCCCCGTCAATTCCTTTGAGTTTTAGCCTTGCGGCCGTACTTCCCAGGCGGCGAACTTAAGACGTTAGCTTCGGCACCGGAGGGGTGAATACCCCCGACACCTAGTTCGCAACGTTTACGGCGTGGACTACCAGGGTATCTAATCCTGTTTGCTCCCCACGCTTTCGCATCTGAGTGTCAGTCACCGTCCAGAGGGCCGCCTTCGCCACCGGTATTCCTCCCAATATCTACGGATTTCACCCCTACATTGGGAATTCTGCCCTCCCCTCCGGGACTCTAGCCAAGCAGTTTCGGATGCAGTTCCCGAGTTGAGCTCGGGGCTTTCACATTCGACTTACTCAGCCACCTGCATGCGCTTTACGCCCAGTAATTCCGAACAACGCTTGCGCCCTCCGTATTACCGCGGCTGCTGGCACGGAGTTAGCCGGCGCTTCCTTTGGAGGTACCGTCAAACCGACCGAGTATTATCCGGCCGGCCATTCTTTCCTCCTGACAGTGGTTTACGACCCGAGGGCCTTCATCCCACACGCGGCGTTGCTGGGTCAGGCTTTCGCCCATTGCCCAAAATTCCCCACTGCTGCCTCCCGTAGGAGTCTGGACCGTGTCTCAGTTCCAGTGTGGCTGGCCATCCTCTCAGACCAGCTACCCATCTTTGCCTTGGTGGGCCGTTACCCCGCCAACTAGCTAATGGGACGCAGGCCCATCCTTGAGTGAAAGCTCCCGAAGGAGCGCCGTCTTTCTCCGCAAGGTCCGAAGACCTCGCGGCCGTATCCGGTATTAGCCCGAGTTTCCCCGGGTTATCCCAGACTCAAGGGCAGGTTACCCACGTGTTACTCACCCGTGCGCCGCTTTACTCGCCACCGAAGTGACTTTCTCGCACGACTTGCATGTGTTAGGCACGCCGCCAGCGTTCGTTCTGAGCCAGGATCAAACTCTCCAGTTATGAAAACTGAAGACGAAGAGTCACTCATCAGCAGAGCGACTTCTCCGATTATCTGTCGAGAATCGACGAGAATCCGAACTCATCTGTCTCCTCCGACGCAGGCGACGAAGGAGACCAAGGTCCGCGTACTATTCGCTTTTCAAAGACCGAGGTGTTCGAGGCAGAGTGCCCCGAGAGCCGACACCGCCGGAACGGCTACGCCCGACGTGGTCGAGAGGGGGCGTACTTTATGCCAACTCGTCCGACCTGTCAAACTTGGAAATCGCCAATTAATTCAGGTGGTTAGGCCGAGACGACGCGAGCCCGTATGAAGCGCCTCTTGCCCGCTTGCAGCAAATGCTCGCCGGGCGGGAGCCATGCTTCGAGGTCGTTCGCGCGCTGTTCGTCTACCCGCACGCCGCCCTGGCCGACCAGCCGCCTTGCGTCTGACCGACTGGTCGCGAAGCCCACCGCGACCAGCGCGTCGACCAAGCGAAGCCCGCGAGGCTCCACCGCAGGAAGATCGCGACTGGGAACGTCCTCGGGCGCGCGATGCTGCCTGAACACCCGGTCGAAATGGGCCTCTGCTTCCTTCGCGGCCGCGGATCCGTGAAAGCGCTCGACCAGGCGTGCCGCGAGAGCCGCCTTCCGGTCGCGCGGGTTTGGCGGCGCTTCGGCGAGACCCCACTCGGGCCGGCCCAGGAGCTCGATCCAGCGAGGCAGCAGAGCGTCGGGAATCGACATGGTCTTGCCGTACATGTCCTCCGGTGCGTCGCGAATCCCGATCGAGTTGCCGAGCGACTTCGACATCTTCTCGCTGCCGTCGACGCCCTCGAGCAGAGGCAGCGTCATCACGATCTGTGCCTCCTGCCCGTAGGCGCGCTGGATCTCGCGGCCGAGCAGGAGGTTGAAGAGTTGATCCGTTCCGCCGACCTCCACGTCGGCGCGCAGCGCGACCGAGTCGTAGGCCTGCACGAGCGGGTACAGGAACTCGTGGATCGCGATCGATACGCCGCTCTGGAAGCGACGCTTGAAGTCGTCGCGCTCGAGCATTCGCGCCACCGGCTGGTGCGACGCGAGCCGGATGAACTCGGCCGGCGACATCGCGTCCATCCACTCGCTGTTGAACCGGATCTCGCTCCGCGACGTATCCAGCAGTGCGCTCACCTGCTGCGTATATGTCTCCGCATTCCGCTTGACTGACTCGCGAGTGAGTGGAGCGCGCGTCTTGTTTCGCCCCGTCGGGTCGCCGATCATCGCCGTGAAGTCGCCGATCAGGAAGATGATCGTATGGCCGAGCTCCTGGAGCTCGCGCAGCTTGTCGAGCGGAACCGTGTGGCCCAGGTGCAGGTCCGGCGCCGACGGATCGCAGCCGTACTTGATGCGCAGCGGAGCGCCCTTCTGCAGGCGCGCGGCGAGCTCCCCCTCCGCCACCAGGTCGACGGAGCGGGCGCGAAAGCGCTCGAGCGCGGCGTCGAACGACGGGCTCACGGTGCCGCCAGACGCAGCAGGACTCGATCCGTGACGACCACGTGCATGCGGACGTCCCACGGTTCCTCTGGCAGCTCGTCGATCACGCGATCGTCGTAACAGATTCCCACGAGCCATGCATCCGCCCGGCGGCGCGCCAGCAGCCGGTCGTAGTGGCCGCCCCCGCGCCCGAGCCGTCGGCCTGCGCGGTCGAAGCGCAAAGCGGGCACGACGAAGACGTCGACCTCCCCGACCGGGACTCGCTCCGCTCTGGCCGGCTCCGGCGCGAGCTCGAGCTCCGGCCCCACCACGACCGGGTACACCACACACATCCCCTGCCCGCGACAGGCGTCCGCCACCGGCTCGAGCGGGACTTCGTCGCCGATCGCCGAGTAGATCGCGACCGTGCGCGCGCGCACGAGCTCGGGCAGCCCCGAGAGGCGCGTCTGCGCAGCCGCCGCAGCCGCCGGGGTGCCCGCGCGCAGGCGCCGTGCTTCGGCGCGCAGCGCGGCCTTCCGCTCCGCGCCGGCCTCGCTCAGGCGGAGTCGACCAGGTCGATCAGCGCCTGGATCCGCGCGCGGGGCACCGCGACCATGTCGCGCTGGCGCAGGAGCTCGCTCGCGATGTTGAGCGCCGCCAGCACCGACGCGTCCTGTGTATCGGGGGTCGAACGCCGAACCTCCCGCAGCACGCCGTCGACGTAGGCCGCGACGGTCTCGAGGTGCTCCGGATCCGCGTCCGTCCGAACGCGGTACTCGCGCTCGAGGATCTTGATCACCGTCGAACGCGCGCTCATCGCTCGCCCGCCCCGGCCGGCACGGCCTCCGCCCTCATCATCTCGTCCACCTCGGCCAGCAGCGCGTCGATGCGCGCCACCATCTCGCCCCGCGCGCGCTCCGCCGCGCCCAGCTTCGCGTCGAGCTCGACGATCCGCCGGTCGCGTTGGGCCACGGCCTCGCGAAGCTCGTTCACGGCGCGCTGCGTCGCGCGCTGGCGCTCGACGAGCCGCTGCACGCGGCCGCCGAGCTCCGTCCAGAGATCGCCCCCGAGAAGCTCCCGCCGCTGCCCCGTCGGAGCTTCGAACAGGTCCGCCGATTCGTTGATCACGGCCGACATCCCCTCGCGCGCGCCGGCGCGCAGCAGTGCTCGCATGGGGGGTACGCCCATGGTTCACCGGCAAGAGCGCGTCGTCAAGCACCTCCGCCCAGAGAAAATCGAGCGCCGCTCGCGCGTTACCCGAGTTTCCTTGCGCTCCGCTCCAGCATCGCATGCCAATGTGCACCAGTTGCTTGACATGCTCGCGCGCGTTCGGCTAGTTTTGCCCATAGTCAAAATCCCCGGAAAATCGCGCACTTCCGACCGACTGATCCCGGCGGGTGAGAGCTCGAAGCGAGCGCTGAACGGCCCTCGAAACGGATCTCGGTTCGAAGCAGGTCTCGGGAGTGAGACCTCGAAGTCGCGCGAGCCGCGGAGGTTGACCTCCGTAACGCCGCTCCCCTGGCGAGATCGGCCGCGCGCGCGGTGACTCGCACTCTGGACCGGTGCGCACGGAGTCTTGCGAGGAAGTGCGGATGAGCGTGCCGGAGCGACAGGGACTCTACGATCCGAGGTTCGAACACGAGGCCTGCGGCGTCGGGATCGTGTGCAACATCGACGGGCGGCCGTCGCACGAGATCATCCAGCGCGGCCTGCAGGTGCTCGTCAATCTGACGCACCGCGGCGCGACGGGCTCGGACGCGGAGACCGGCGACGGCGCGGGCATCCTCATGCAGATCCCGCACGCGTTCCTCGAGCGCGAGTGCGCGAGCCTCGGCATCCGCCTGCCCGAACCCGGCGAATACGGCGTCGGCACGGCCTTCCTCCCCACCGACGCTGCCTTGCGCGCGCTCGCCGAAGCGCACATCGAGCGCACGGTCGCCGACCTTGGCCAGCACTTCCTCGGCTGGCGCGACGTGCCGGTCCACCCGGAGCACATCGGCGACACCGCTCGGCGTCGCATGCCGGCGATCCGCCAGTTCTTCGTCCTGCGCGGCAGCGGCCTCGACGCCGCCGGCTTCGAGCGCAAGCTCTACGTGATCCGCAAGGTCGTCGAGCACGCGCTGCGCAGCGAGGGCGTCGGCCCCTTCCACGTGCCCAGCCTGTCCAGCCGAACGCTGGTCTACAAGGGCCTCTTGCTGGCCTACCAGGTCAAGAAGTTCTACTCCGACCTGGCCGACCCTGCGGTCGAGAGCGGCCTCGCGCTCGTGCACCAGCGCTACAGCACGAACACCTGGCCGACCTGGGACCGCGCGCACCCCTACCGCTATCTGTGTCACAACGGCGAGATCAACACCGTGCGCGGCAACCACAACTGGATGCGCGCGCGCGAGGCGGTGATCCGCTCCGGCGTTTGGGGCGACGACCTGCCGAGGATCCTGCCGCTCGTGAACCCCGACACCTCCGACTCGGGCATGGTCGACAACGTGCTCGAGTTCCTCGTGCTCTCCGGGCGGGACCTCGCGCACGCGGTGATGATGCTGATCCCCGAGGCCTGGGATCGCGACCCGCTGATGCGCGACGAGAAGAAGGCCTTCTACGAGTACCACCAGTGCCTGGTGGAGCCCTGGGACGGCCCGGCCTCGATCGCCTTCTCCGACGGCACGCGGATCGGCGCGGTCCTCGACCGCAACGGCCTGCGCCCGTCCCGCTACTGGGTGACCAAGGACGGCTTCGTCGTGCTCTCGTCCGAGTGCGGCGTGCTCCCGATCAACCCCGAGGACGTGAAGTACAAGGGGCGGCTGCAGCCGGGCCGCATGCTCCTGATCGATACCTCCGAGGGCCGCATCATCCCCGACGAGGAGCTGAAGTCCTACTACGCGCGCCGCCGGCCCTACCGGCAGTGGCTGCGCGACAACCTGACCAGGCTCGAGGACCTCGCGCCTCGCTCGGCGCGCCCGGGCCGCGACGGCGAGACCGACCGGCACACCCGCCAGAAGCTGTTCGGCTACACGCTCGAGGATCTGCGCATCCTGCTCGCACCGATGGCCGCGAACGGCGTCGAGGCCGACGGCTCGATGGGCAACGACACGCCGATCGCCGCGCTCTCCGAGCGCCCTCAGCTCCTGTTCAACTACTTCAAGCAGGGCTTCGCGCAGGTCACGAACCCGCCGATCGACTCGATCCGCGAGGACAGCGTCATGTCGCTGATCAGCACGGTCGGCGCCGAGGGCAACCTGCTCGACGAGACGCCCGAGCACGCGCGGCTGCTCGAGCTCGAGCAGCCGATCCTGTCGGCCGCGGAGCTCGAGAAGATCCGCCAGATCGATCATCCCTGGCTGCGAGCCGCGACGCTCGACTGCACGTTCGAGCCGCCCGCCGCGAACGGCGAAGAGCTCGCCGCCGCCGACGCAGCACTCCGCGGCGCGCTCGACCGGCTCCGCGCCGAAGCGGCGGCGGCGGTGCGCGGCGGCGCTTCGATCCTCGTCCTCTCCGATCGCGCCGCGGGTCGCGCGCGCGCGGCCGTGCCGAGCCTGCTCGCGACCTCGGCAGTGCACCATCACCTGTCGCGCGAAGGCCTGCGCATGCGCTGCGGCATCGTCGTCGAGACCGGCGACGCCCGCGAGGTCGCGCACTTCGCGCTCCTGATCGGCTTCGGCGCCGCCGCCGTGCACCCGTACCTGGCCTTCGAGAGCATCCGCCAGCTCGTCGCGGACAGTACCTGGGTCCCCGCCGAGCTGACGCCCGACAAGGCCGAGTACAACTACGTGAAGGCGATCGGCAAGGGCCTGCTCAAGATCTTCGCGAAGATGGGCATCTCGACCCTGCACAGCTATCGCGGCGCGCAGATCTTCGAGGCGGTCGGCATCGACGAGCCGGTCGTCAACGAGTTCTTCACCGACACCGCGACCCGGATCGGCGGCGTCGACGCTCGGAGTGCTCGCGCGCGAGGCGCTCCTGCGACACGAATCGGCGTACCCGCACGCGGCGGCGGCGGAGCCCGATCTCGACCTCGGCGGCGAGTACCAGTGGCGGCGCGACGGCGAGCGCCACCTGCTGAACCCGACCACGATCCACCGGCTGCAGAACGCGGTGCGCCGCAACGACGTCGGCCAGTACCGCGACTACGCCAAGGCGATCAACGACCAGAGCCGCGAGCACTACACGATTCGCGGCCTGCTCCGCTTCAAGAGCGGCGCAACTCCGATCCCGATCGAGGAGGTCGAGCCCGCGGCGGAGATCATGAAGCGCTTCTGCACGGGCGCGATGAGCTTCGGCTCGATCAGCGCCGAGGCGCACGAGACGCTCGCCATCGCGATGAACCGGATCGGCGGCAAGTCCAACAGCGGCGAGGGCGGCGAGGACCCCAAGCGCTTCACCCCCGACCCGAACGGCGACTGGCGGCGCAGCGCGATCAAGCAGGTCGCGTCGGGCCGCTTCGGCGTGTCGAGCTGGTACCTGGTCAACGCCGACGAGCTCCAGATCAAGATCGCGCAAGGCGCCAAGCCCGGCGAAGGCGGCCAGCTCCCCGGCTACAAGGTCGAACCGCTGGATCGCGCGCGTGCGCAACGCCACGCCGGGCGTCGGCCTGATCTCGCCGCCGCCGCACCACGACATCTACTCGATCGAGGATCTCGCGCAGCTGATCCACGACCTGAAGAACGCGAACCCGAAGGCCGACATCTCGCGTGAAGCTCGTCTCCGTCAGCGGCGTGGGCACGATCGCGGCGGGCGTCTCGAAGGGCCACGCCGAGTCGGTGCAGATCGCCGGCTTCGAGGGCGGCACCGGCGCGTCGCCGCTCACCTCGATCAAGCACGCGGGCGTGCCATGGGAGATCGGCCTGGCCGAGACCCAGCAGGCGCTGGTCATGAACGACCTGCGCGGGCGCATCCGCGTGCACGTCGACGGCCAGCTCCGCACCGGCCGCGACGTCGTGATCGGCGCGATCCTCGGCGCCGACGAGTTCGGCTTCGGCACGATCGCGCTGGTGGCGCTCGGCTGCATCATGATGCGCGTCTGCCACCTGAACACCTGCCCGGTCGGCGTCGCCACCCAGAACGAGCAGCTACGCAAGAAGTTCACGGGCGACCCCGAGCACGTGGTGCGTTTCCTGCGCTTCGTCGCCGAGGAGACGCGCGAAATCCTCGCGTCGCTGGGCTTCCGCAAGCTGGACGAGGTGATCGGCCGGACCGACCTCGTCGAAGGCGACCCGACGATCCGCCACTGGAAGCTCCCCAACGGGCATCGACTGGAGCGCGATCCTGCACCGCCCGACGCCGCCCTACGAGGGCGTGGCGATCCGGCGCGTATGCGGCCAGCAGCACGGGCTGGAGAAGGCGCTCGACCTCGAGCTGATCCGGCTCTCTCGGCCGGCGATCGAGAACATGGAGCCGGTCGAGCTGTCGCTGCCGATCCGCAACGTGAACCGCACCGTCGGCACCATGCTCGGCTCCGCGGTCTCGCTGCGGCACGGCCTCGAGGGCCTGCCCGACAACACGATCCGGATCCGCTTCACCGGCAGCGCGGGCCAGAGCTTCGGCGCGTTCCTGCCCAAGGGAATCACCCTGCAGCTCGCAGGCGATGCGAACGACTACACCGGAAAGGGTCTCTCGGGCGGCCGGCTGGTCGTGTTCCCGCACGCGGAGTCCACCTTCGACGCCGCGCAGAACATCGTGATCGGCAACGTCGCGCTGTACGGCGCGACCAGCGGCGAGGCGTACTTCTGCGGCGTCGCGGGCGAGCGCTTCGCGGTGCGCAACAGCGGCGCCCGCGCGGTCGTCGAGGGCGTCGGCGACCACGGCTGCGAGTACATGACGGGCGGCCGCGTGGTCGTGCTCGGCGGCGTGGGCCGCAACTTCGCCGCCGGCATGAGCGGCGGCATCGCCTACGTGCTCGATCCGCTGCGCGCGTTCCCGGAGCTCTGCAACCAGGGATCGGTCGATCTCGAGCAGGTAGAGACCGAGGCCGACGAGCGCGAGTTGCGCGAGCTCGTCGAGAGCCACTTCCGCCACACTCGGAGCGAGCGCGCAGAGCAGGTGCTCGAGAAGTGGGCCACCACCCTGCCCCACTTCGTGAAGGTCTTCCCGCGCGAGTACAAGCGCGCGCTCATGGGCATCGAGTTCGGGAAGGCGAGCTACTGATGGGCAAGGTCACGGGCTTCATGGAGCTCGGGCGCAAGACCCCGCCCAAGCGCGGCGCCAAGGAGCGCATCCACGACTACCTGGAGATCTACGCGGAGCCGCCCGAGGAGGCGATCCGCGACCAGGCCGGCCGCTGCATGGACTGCGGCGTGCCCTTCTGCAACAGCGGCTGTCCGCTCGGGAACATCATCCCCGACTGGAACGACCTGGTGTACCGCGGCAAGTGGCGCGAGGCGCTCGAGCGGCTGCACCGCACGAACAACTTCCCCGAGTTCACCGGCCGCATCTGTCCCGCGCCGTGCGAGTCGGCGTGCGTGCTCGGCATCAACGACGACCCGGTTACGATCGAGTTCATCGAGAAGACGATCGCCGAGCGCGGCTTCGCGGAGGGCTGGGTCACCCCCGAGCCGCCCGCGCGGCGCAGCGGCCGGAAGGTCGCGGTGGTCGGCTCCGGCCCCGCGGGCATGGCGGCCGCGCAGCAGCTGAACCGCGCCGGCCACGAGGTGGTGCTCTTCGAGAAGCAGGACCGGATCGGCGGTCTGCTGCGCTACGGCATTCCCGATTTCAAGCTCGAGAAATGGACGATCGACCGCCGGCTCGAGCTGATGATCGCCGAGGGCGTGCAGGTGCGCACCGGCGTGCACGTCGGCGTGGACATCTCCGGCCCCGAGCTCCAGCGCGAGTTCGACGCGGTGCTGCTCACCGGCGGCGCCGAGGCGCCGCGCGATCTGAAGGTTCCCGGGCGCGAGCTCGAAGGGATCCACTTCGCGATGCCGTTCCTCGAGCAGCAGAACCGCCGCGTCGCCGGCGACGCGGTGTCGGACGCGCGCTCGATCCTGGCGACGGGCAAGAACGTGCTCGTGCTGGGCGGCGGCGACACGGGCTCCGACTGCATCGGCACCAGCCACCGGCAGGGCGCGAAGCACGTGTTCAACTTCGAGCTGCTCGAGCGCCCGCCCGAGACGCGGCCCGGCGACGCGCCCTGGCCGGTGCACCCCGGCCCGTCGCAGATTCTGCGCACCTCGAGCTCGCACGAGGAGGGCGGCTCCCGCGACTGGGGCGTCTCGACCGTCGCCTTCTCCGGCTCGAACGGCCGGGTCGAGAAGCTGCACGCGACCCGGGTGCGCTTCGGCGCGCCGGATGCGAGCGGCCGGCGCAACATGGAGACGGTTCCCGGCAGCGAGTTCGCGCTGGACGTCGACCTGGTGCTCTTGGCGATGGGCTTCCTCGGCCCGGTCCAGGACGACATGCTGAAACAGTTCGGTGTGGCGCTGACCGACCGCGGCAACGTCTCGACCCGCGGCTACGCCACCACGGTGCCCGGGGTCTACGCGGCGGGCGACATGCGCCGCGGCCAGTCGCTCGTGGTCTGGGCGATCGCGGAGGGCCGCGAGGCCGCGGCCCAGATCGATCGGGACCTCTCCGCCCCGACTCGCTAGCCTGTCCCCGTGATTCGCAAGCACAGCGAGGTGCTGCGCGGCTCGCTCGCGCTCGTCGACCTGGCGCTGGTCGCAGCGGCGTGGCTCGCCGCGACCTGGCTGCGCTTCAGCTCGGGCTGGCTGCCCGAGCCGACCCGCAGCTTCGACCTGTCCTACTACCCAGGGCTCCTGCTCGGGATCCTGCCGATCTGGCACATCCTGCTGCGCTGGCGCGGGCTGTACGACGGGCATCGCGTCCACTCGCTCGTGTCCGAGGTCCGGCGCATCGTCGAGGTCTCCCTGCTCGGCACGGTGATGCTCGCGACCCTGACCTTCTTCGGGCGCCAGGACTGGGTCTCGCGCCTGACGGTCGGCGTGTTCGCGCCGCTCGCGGGCGGGCTCCTGGTCGGCGCGCGGATCGCGCTGCGGCTGGCGCTGCGCAGCCTGCGGCGGCGCGGGCGCTTCGCGCAGACGGTGTTGATCGTGGGCACGGGCACGCTCGCGCGCGAGATCCACGCGCGGCTCGCGCGCCATCCGGAGCTCGGCTTCCGCGTGCGCGGCTTCCTCGGGCCGTCCCCGGCCGGGCTCGGCGGCGACTCGGCGCCGTGGCTGGGCGGCTACGACGCGCTACACGACCTCGTGTCGCGCGAGGAGATCGACCAGGTCGTGCTCGCACTCGACCGCAGCGACCCCGCGAACCCGCTCAAGCTCCTGCGCGAGCTGCACGACACGACCGCGGCCGTGCGCTTCGTCCCGGACCTGCTCGGGATCGACACCGTGCAGGGCGGCATCGAGGACTTCGACGGACTGCCCATGATCCGCCTGATCGAGTCGCCGTTGGTCGGCTGGAACGCCGTTCTGAAGCGCGGCTTCGACGTGGTCTTCGCCTCGGCGGCGCTCGTGCTGGGCGCGCCGCTCTACGCCGCGCTCGCGCTGGCGGTCAAGCTCTCCTCGCCCGGCCCCATCTTCTACCGCCAGGAGCGCATGGGCCTCGACGGCCAGCTCTTCTCGATGTGGAAGTTCCGCACCATGGTGCCCGATGCGGAGCGCGAGACCGGCGCCGTCTGGGCGGTGGAGCACGATTCGCGGCGAACTCCGCTCGGCGCGTTCTTGCGCAAGACCAACCTCGACGAGATCCCGCAGTTCTGGAACATCCTGCGCGGTGAGATGAGCGTCGTCGGTCCGCGTCCGGAGCGCCCCGAGTTCATCCGCGAGTTCCGCGCCGGCCTGCCCGGCTACATGCTGCGCCACAAGGTGAAGGGCGGCCTCACGGGCTGGGCGCAGGTGAACGGCTGCCGCGGCAACACCTCGATCGAGAAGCGGCTCGAGTTCGACATGTCGTACCTGCGCCACTGGTCGCTCTCGCTGGACGTGAGGATCATCTTCTTGACCCTCTTGCGCGGCTTCAACGACCCGAACGCTTACTGACCTGCGAGCAGCGCGCGCAGCTTCCCCGGTGCGTTCGTGAAGATGCCGTCCACGCCGTAGCCGCGCAGCCGGAGCTGCACCTCGGGGACGTCGACGGTGTACACGTTCACCCGCAGCTCCGCGGCGTGCGCGTCGCTCACCGCGGTCTCGCTCGCGAGCGCCACGTGCAGGTGGACCGCCTCTGCACCGACCCGCGACGCGCGCTCGATCGGCTTCCCGGGCTGGCGGACCCAGACGAGCGTTCCCAGGCGGGCCTGCGGCTCGAGCTCGCGCAGCTTCGCGAGCACCGAG
This sequence comes from uncultured delta proteobacterium, assembly GCA_963707945.1. GTDB lineage: Bacteria > Myxococcota_A > UBA9160 > SZUA-336 > SZUA-336 > VGRW01. The sequence continues at coordinate 1,694,124 of CAVPRM010000001.1, read as the reverse complement.
TCCGAGAAGCTCGAGAACAAGGTGCGCGCCAACAGGCCACGCTGGGCGATCTCGCGCAGCACCCGCTTCTCGAGCCCGGCGTAGTCGCCCGTCGGCGGGCTCTTGATCTCCAGGTTGAAGGGGATGCGCGCCCCGCAGCGGTCCAGCGTCTCCTGCAGGGTGGGCGCCCGCGGCAGCCGCTCGCGCAGCTCGGCCAGGCTCAGCGCGCCGACCGCGACTCCGCCGATCTCGTCGTCGTGGTAGAGCGCGATGGCGCCGTCGCGCAGCAGGTGGAGATCGGTCTCGATCATGTCCGCGCCCTGCTCGATCGCCAGGTCGAAGGCCGCCAGCGTGTTCTCGGGCGCATCCTGCGACGCGCCGCGGTGGGCGATGTTCAGCATCACGTCGGGGGCTGCGCCCAGCCACGCGCGCGCTCGACCGCGCGCAGCCAGCCGCCGTACAGCTCGGCGCGGCGGGCCTCCGAGATCTCGGGCTCGAAGTAGCGGTCCTCCTGCCAGTTCTTCGCGATCTGGCGGCGGTCCTTCCAGAAGCCGACCGCGAGGCCGGCCAGGTACGCGGCGCCGAGCGCGGTCGTCTCCAGCACCTTGGGGCGCCGCACCGGCGAGCCCATGATGTCGGCCTGGAACTGCATGAGGAAGTCGTTCGCGGTGGCGCCGCCGTCGACCTGGAGCTGGGTCGCGCGCACGCCGGTGTCGCGCTCGAAGCAGCGCAGCAGGTCGGTGCTCTCGTACGCGATCGCCTCGAGCGTGGCGCGCACCAGGTGCGCGCGGCTGGTTCCGCGCGTGATGCCCACGATCGTGCCGCGCGCCGCCGGATCCCAGTAGGGCGCGCCCAGTCCCGTGAACGCCGGCACCACGTAGACGCCGCCGGTGTCGGGCACGGAGCGCGCGAGCGCCTCGCTCTCGGCCGCGCTGTGCAGGAGGCCGAGCTCGTCGCGCAGCCACTGCACGGCGGCGCCCGCGACGAACACTGCGCCCTCGAGCGCGTACTCGACCCGACCGCCGATGCCCCAGGCGATCGTCGAGATCAGGCCCGACGCCGAACGGCGTAGCGTCGTCCCGGTGTTCATCAGCATGAAGCAGCCGGTGCCGTAGGTGTTCTTGGCGCTGCCCTCTTCGAAGCAGGCCTGGCCGAAGAGCGCGGCCTGCTGATCGCCCGCGACGCCCGCGATCGGCACGCTCGCCCCGAGCAGCTCGGGGTCGGTCGTGCCGAACCCGCCGCTCGAGTCGCGCACCTCGGGCAGGAGTTGCGGCGGGATGTCGAGCGCGGCGAGCAGCTCGTCGTCCCAGCGCCGCCGCGCGATGTCGTACAGCATGGTGCGCGACGCGTTGCTGTAGTCGGTCGCGTGCACCTTGCCGCCGGTGAGCTTCCAGACGAGCCAGGTGTCGACCGTGCCGAACGCGAGCTCGCCGCGCCGCGCGCGCTCGCGCGAGCCCTCGACCTTGTCCAGGATCCAGGCGAGCTTCGTCGCCGAGAAGTACGCGTCGACCACCAAGCCCGTGCGCTCGCGCACCACCGGCTCGAGCCCGCGCCGCACCAGCTCCTCGCAGATCGCCACCGTCTGGCGCGACTGCCACACGATCGCGGGGTAGATCGGCCGGCCGGTCGCGCGCTCCCAGACGATCGTCGTCTCGCGCTGGTTCGTGATGCCGATGGCCGCGACGTCGTCGGCGCGCACCTTCGCGCGCTGCAGCGCTCCGCGCGCCGCCCGCAGCTGCGAGTCCCAGATCTCGATCGGATCGTGCTCGACCCAGCCCGGCTCGGGATAGTGCTGCTTGAACTCGTGTGCCTGACTCGCGAGCGCGGAGCCCGAGGCGTCGAAGAGAATCGCGCGCGAGCTGGTGGTCCCCTGGTCGAGCGCGAGGACGTACATCGACATGCGCCCTAGGTAGCGCGCTCCGGTATGATCGCGCCATGTCCGAAGCGTGCGACGTCCTGATCCGCGGTGCGACGCTGTACGACGGGACAGGTGCGCCGCCGAGACGCGCCGACGTCGCGCTGCGCGGGGACCGGATCGCGTCGGTCGGCGACGGCTCGGGCCTGCACGCGAACGCGTCGCTCGACGCGGCGGGCCTCGCGCTCGCGCCCGGCTTCATCGACGTCCACACGCACGACGACTTCGCGCTCGTGGTTCGCCCCGAGATGGACTTCAAGATCCTCGGCGGAGTCACCACAGTGGTGGTCGGCAACTGCGGCATGGGCGCCGCGCCCTGGCCGCTCGCGCGCGGGATGGCGGCGGCCTTCCACCCGGGCGTGCGGCTGCCCGAGTGGAGCGGCTACTCGGGCTACTTCGCGCAGCTCGAGCGCGAGCCCGCGAGCGTAAACGCCGCCGCGCTCGTCGGCCACGGCACCGCGCGTGGTTCGGTCATGGGGAACGCGAAGCGGGCGCCCAGCGACGCCGAGCTCGAGCTACTGCGCGCGATCGTGCGCGAGGGCCGCGATGCCGGCGCCGTCGGCTTCTCGACCGGGCTCATCTACGAGCCTGGCTGCCACGCCGATGCGGCCGAGGTGACCGCGCTCGCGGGCGAGTTCGCGGGCAGCGGCGGCGTCTACGCGACCCACATGCGCGACGAGGGGCTCGGCCTGCTCGACTCCGTGCGCGAGTCGATCGAGGTCGGCCGGCGCACGGGGCTCCCGGTCGAGATCTCGCACCACAAGGCCTCGGGCCAGCAGGCCTGGGGGCTGGTGAAGGAGTCGCTAACCCTGATCGAGCGCGCGCAGGCCGAAGGCCTCGACGTGCACGCCGACCAGTACCCCTACACCGCCGGGAGTACGGGGCTCGGCGCGATCATCCAGAACGGCACCTTCGACGGCCGCCCCGGCGGTCTCGGCCGCGTGCCGCCCGAGAAGGTCACGGTCGCCGCCGCGCCCGGTCACCCCGAGTGGGAGGGGCTGAGCATCGCCGAGCTCGCGCGGCGGCTCGACAAGGACCCGCAGGCCGCGGCCGAGCACGTCGCCGCGAGCGCGCCCGGCGTCACCGCCGTGATCCACTCGATGAGCGAGGACGACGTGCGCACCGTGATGCGCCACAAGAGCACCATGATCGGCTCCGACGGCATTCCGAGCCTGCCCGGCAAGCCGCACCCGCGCCTGTGGGGAACCTTCGCGCGCGTGCTCGGCCGCTACGCGCGCGAGCTCGGGCTGTTCCCGCTCGAGGAGGCGGTGCACCGCATGACCGGCATGCCGGCGCGGAAGTTCGGCCTGGCCGACCGCGGCGAGATACGCGCCGGGGCCTTCGCGGACCTCGTCGTCTTCGACCCCGCCCGCATCGCCGACGTGGGGACCTACGAGGACCCGAACCACCCGCCCGCGGGCATCCACCACGTGTTCGTCAACGGCGCGCGAGTCGTGCGCGACGGCGCCCACACCGGCGCGCGCCCCGGCCGCGTGCTGCGCCGGACGTGACGCTCTCGGCGGAGCAGATCGCGCTCTTCCGCGAGCGCGGCTGGTTCGTCCTGGGCCGGCCGTTCGGCGAGCGCGAGCTCGCGGAACTCGGCGCCGCCTACGACGCGGCGCTCGCCAAGCCCATGCGGATCGGCGAGCCGGGCAAGTCGAAGTTCGAGTACGGCCCGTTGCTCCAGCTACGCAGTTCGGTGTTGCGGCGCTTCGCGACCGCCGCGCCGCTCGTCGAGCCGCTGCTCGCTCTGCTCGGCCCCGACGTGCGCCTCTACTGGGACCAGGCCGTGTCGAAGCCGCCCGGCACGAGCTCCGAGACGCCCTGGCACCAGGACAACGGCTACGGCGCGGTGGTTCCCGCGGAGTACGTCACGCTGACCCTGGCGCTCGACCCGATGACCGTCGCCAACGGCTGTCTGTGGATCCAGCCGGGCAGCCACCGCGCGGGCCCGCAGCCGCACAAGGACACGGGCGGCTTCTTCCAGATCGGCTACGACGGCCCCGAGACCGGCGAGCCGCTCGAGCTCGCCGCCGGCGAGGTCGGGGTCTTCTCGTCGCTCACCATGCACCGCGCGGGCGCGAACCCGAGCGCGAGCCCGCGCCGCTCCTGGGTGATCCAGTTCATCCCGGGGCACGCGATCCACGGCGAGACGGAGCGCCCGTTCGACGACCGGCTCTGGGTGGCGCGCGGCGGGCGCGTGCTCGACGAGCCCTGGAGCGAGCGGCCGTTTCAGGTCGCGTCGGGCAGCTCGTAGTCGTTCCGCTCCTTCGGATCGTCGGACAGGTACTGCACGAACTCCCAGTCGTTGCCGTCCTTGTCGTGGAAGTAGACGCGGCGGCGGAACGGGTGACGGTTCGGAACCGTCGTGTCGGCGTAGCCCGCGGCGCGCAGGCGTGCGCGGAGCGCTTCGGCGTCGTCGACCTCGAAGCCCAGGTGGTTCGTGCCGGGCTTGCCGGCGTACGGCACCCAGCGCTCGGCGGGCTCGCCGCTCGCCTGGTCCAGGGCGAGGTACAGGTCGTCGGTCCCCACGTGGACCCAGCGCGTGCCGTTCCACTTCTTCCCTTCGCCGCGGATGCGGAAGTCCGGGAAGGCGGCGCGCAGGAAGCGGAGCGTCTCGTCGACGTCGCGGACGGTCAGGTTGGCGTGGTCGAGGCGGATCGTCATGGCAGTTCTCCTCTGTGTCGCGCCAGGGTGGTCGGGTCTGGACCGTTATGCATCCATCTGGCCATTCTGCTGGCCAGCGGCTATCGTGGCGGCCGATGGCCGAAGCGGGGACGAATCTCGCCGCCAACCTCAAGCGCCTGCGCGATGCGCGCGGGCTCTCGCAACGCCAGATGGCGCAGCTCTCCGGCATCCCCCGCCCGACCTGGGGGAGCCTCGAAGCGGGCAGCTCCAACCCGACCCTGTCCGTGCTCGCGCGCGCAGCCGCTGCACTCCAGGTCTCGATCGAGGAGCTGATCGGTCCGCCGCGGACGGCAGCGCGCCTGTACGCCGCGGCCGAGCAGCGGGTCCGCCAGCGCCAGGGCGCGCGGCTGCGGCCGCTGCTTCCCGAGACGATCCCGGGCCTCGAGATCTCGCGCATGGAGCTCGCGCCGAACGGCCGCCTCACCGGCATCCCGCACACCCCGGGAACGCGCGAGTACCTCACCTGCATCTCGGGCCGGATCGAGCTCGTCGCCTCCGGCGAGAAGTGGCAGCTCGAGCCAGGCGATGCGCTCGTTTTCCGAGGCGACCAGCGCCACGGCTACCGCAATCTCGACGCGAAGCTCCCCGCAGTAGCGATCAGCGTCGTCTGCTTCGCGCCGGCGAGCTAAGGCTCGAACAGCGCTGCGGCGAACTCGTGAGCGTCGAAGTCCGCGAGGTCGTCGGCCGACTCGCCGAGCCCCGCGTAGCGCACCGGCAGGCCCGTCTCCTGGGCGACGCCGAGCACGACGCCCCCGCGCGCGCTGCCGTCGAGCTTGGTGAGCGCGATGCCCGTGACCGCGACGGCCTTCTTGAACTCCTGCGCCTGCCGGATCGCGTTCTGGCCGGTGTTCGCGTCGAGCACGAGCAGCACCTCGTGCGGCGCGCTCGCCATCTCCTTGCGCAGCACGCGCTGCAGCTTCGCGAGCTCGTCCATCAGGCCCTGGTCGGTCTGCAGGCGGCCGGCCGTGTCGATCAGCACCACGTCGAGCCCGCGCGAGCGCGCGGCGCGCAGCGCGTCGAAGGCGACCGCAGCCGCATCGCCGCCCGGCGCGCCCTTCACGATCTCGGCGCCCGCCCGTTCGGCCCAGATGCCGAGCTGCTCGATCGCGGCGGCTCGGTAGGTATCGCCCGCCGCGACGATCACGGACTTGCCCTCGCGGACGTAGCGCGCGGCGAGCTTGCCGATCGTGGTCGTCTTGCCCGAGCCGTTCACGCCGACGACCAGGATCACGTGCGGCTTCTCCGCGTGCGGGACGACCGGGCTGGGCAGCGCGGCCAGGATCGCCTGCGCGCGCGCCTCGAGCGCGCCCCGGATCTGCGACGGGTCGGAGAGCTTCTTCACCTCCGCGAGGAATGCGTCCGCAGTGCGCACGCCGAGGTCCGCACCGAACAGCACCCCCTCGACCTCGTCGAGCGTGGCCGGGTCGAGCGCGCTCTTGCCGCGCAGCAGGCCCTCGAGCTTCCCGATGAAGCCGGCGCGCGACTTCGCCAGGCCGCCGCGCCAGTCGGGCGCGGGCTTCGGCTTCGCTACAGGCGCGGCGGGTGCCGCGGGAACCGCGACCACGCCCTCGGGCGGCTCGACCTCCCGCGGCAGCTGCGGCGGCGGAACCGGCAGGCGCTTGGGCGGGGCCGACCGGCGCGCGCGGCGCAGGCCGAACACGAGCCCCGCAAACGCCGCCGCGACGGCGACGGCTCCGCCGACGAGCTCGAGAACTTCTGGGGTCAGCTGCGAGAGGAGGTCGGGCACGGGCCCGGCAGTCTAGTCCAATCGGCTTCGCTCGGCTGCGCCTCGCTGCGCGCGCCTTCGGCGCTTGCGGTCTCGCTCGGGGCGGCCCTCGCTCGACCTACTCGACGAGGTCGACCGTGACGAGCTTCGAGAGCCCCTGCTCCTGCATGGTCACGCCGAACAGCGCGTCGGCGATTTCGATCGACTGCTTGTTGTGCGTGATCATCAGGAACTGCGAGGTCTTCGACATCTCGCGGAGCAGCGTGTTGAAGCGGTTGGCGTTGGCGTCGTCGAGCGCCGCGTCCACCTCGTCGAGCAGGAAGAACGGCGACGGCTTCACGGTGAACACGGCCACCAGCAGCGCCATCGCGGTCAGCGACTTCTCGCCGCCCGACAAGAGGTTCACGTTCTGCAGCTTCTTGCCCGGCGGCTGCGCGATGATCTCGATGCCCGCCTCGAGGATGTCCTCGTCGCCGGTCAGCGCCAGGTGCGCGCGGCCGCCCTCGAACATCTTCGGGAACACCGTCTGGAACACCTTGTCGACGGCGTCGAAGGTCTCGCGGAAGCGCTCGCGACTGGTGCGGTTGATGCGCGCGATCGCGCCGCGCAGGCGCTCGATCGAGAGCTCGAGGTCGGTCTTCTGCTCGTCCAGGTAGCGGGCGCGCTCCGAGACTTCCTCGTACTCCTCGATCGCGCCCAGGTGCACCTCGCCCAGCGACCGCAGCGCCTGGCGCACGCGCTCGAGCTCGGCCTCGCGCTCTTCGGGAGTGCCGGGCAGCTCGGGCGCGGCGGCGGCCTCGCTCTCGGCGGTCGGCGCGGGCGCGGTGAGGTCGACCTCGTAGCGCTCGCGGATCGAGGCCACGAGCTGCTCGCAGGTGCATGCGCGCGTCGTGCACCGACATCTCGCTCGTGGCCAGCCGCTCGCGCAGCGCCTCGCGCTCGCGGGTCGCGGCGCGCACCTCGACCTCGAGCGACTCGACCGAGCTCGTGCTCGACTCGTAGCGCTCGCGCAGGCCCGACTGGTGCAGGCGGCGCTCCTCCTCGAGACGGATCTGCGCGTCGAGCTCGAGCTGCGCCTCGTCGGCGGAGCGCAGCAGCTCCGCCGCGCGCTCGTGCGCGCTGCGCACCTCCTCGCGGCGGCGCGCGATCCGCTCCCGGCCCTCTTCGACCGCCCCGTGCAGGCGATCGCGGGCCTGGGTCTCCTGGTCGCGGCGCGCGCCGAGCTCGGCCAGCTCGATGCGCGACTGCACGACCCGCTGCTCCACGCGCTCGAGCTCGCGGCCGAGCGCCTGCAGCTGCAGCTGCAGCTCGCCGCGGCTGGCCTCGGCGCGCGCGCGCTCGCGGACCAGCTCCTCGTGGCGGCTGCGGGTGCGCGCGCCCTCGTCGCCCAGCGTCTCGAGCTGCTCGAGCAGGCTGCGCTTGCCGGTCTTGTCCTGCTCGAGCGAGTCGTAGGCGAGCTTGCCGCGCTCGCGCATGCGCTCGAGGTCCTTCTCGACGTTCACCACCGCGATGTCGGCGGTGTGGCGGCGGCTGCGCGCGTTCTCGATCTCGCGGCCCAGCGCCTCGACCCGCGCGACTGCAGCGGTGTGCTCGCTGGCGAGCGCCGCGAGGCGCGGCTCGAGCTCGGCCAGCTCCGCCGACAGCCGGCGGATCTCGCCCGCGCGCGACAGCGCTCCCGGCGGCGCGCCGGTTCCGCCGGTGAGCGCGCCCGAGCGGTCGAGCACCTCGCCGGCGCGGGTGACGAAGGTCGCCGGCGGGCTGGCCGCCCCGAAGCGCGCGATCGCCTGGCCGAGGTCGTCGATCAGGTACACGTCGCGCAGCAGCCGCTGGGCGAGCGCCGCGATCGAGTCGTCGGCGCGCACGAAGTCGGCGAGCGGTCGGCCGAGCGGGACGAAGCCGCTGCTCGAGCCGTCGTGCCCCGCGCGCAGCGGCAGCACCGTCGCGCGGCCGAGGTTCTCCGCGCGCAGCTTCCGCAGCAGCACCAGCGCGGTGTCCGGATCGTCGACGATGAAGCCTTCGAGGCGCGCGGTGAGGACGGCTTCGACCGCGGTCTCGAGACCGTCCTCGGTGTGGAGGGCGCCCGCCAGCAGGCCGCGCACGCGGCTGCGCTCGCCCTCGGGCAGCTGCTCGAGCAAGGCGCCCGCGCGCAGCGACTCGCGGCGCTCGGTCTCGCGCAGCGACTCGAGCTGCGCGGTGACGAACTGCAGGCGCTCGCGCTGGCGCTCGAGCTCGTGCGCCAGCTCCCGCTCGCGCTCGCGGCCGCGCTCGAGCGCGCGCAGCGACTCGGCGAGCTGGCGCCCGTGGTCGTCGCGCTCGGCCAGCCCCTCGCGCAGCCGCGCCTCGAGGCCTTCCTCGCCCAGGCGCAGCTGCTCGACCTCTTGCGATCCGGCCTCGATCGCCTCTTCGTTCTCGCGCAGGCGCAGCTCGAGCTCGCTGCGCCGCTCCTCGACCCGGTCCTCGTGCGCCTGGGTCGACGCCTCGTCGGCCGAAAGCTCGATCAGGCGCGCGTGCAGCGCCTCGCGCCGGCCCTGCGCCGCGGCGAGCCGCTCGGCGTGCTCGGCGAGCTCGCCGTCGCGGCGCGCCAGCTCGGCCTCGTCGGCGCGCACGCGCTCTTCGAGCTCGGCCAGACGCGCGAGCGCGTCGCGCAGCTCGCCCGAGTCGCTCGCGAGCCGCACCTCGAGCTCGCGCAGCTCGGCCTCGCGCTCTTCGGCCAGCGAGACGAGGCCCGCGCGCTCGCGGCGCTCGTAGCCGATCTTGCTCTCGAGCGACTGGATGGCGCTGCGCACCGCGTAGAGCGCCTCGCTCGCGCGCGACAGCTCGCGCTCGTGGTCCAGGTGTGCGCGGCGCGCGCCCTCGAGGTCGGCGTCGGCGCGGCCCGCGCGCGCGTCGAGCCCGACGCCCTCGGCGCGCAGGTCAAGGAGCGCGCTCTCGGCGCGCGCGAGCTCGGCCGAGTCGCGGCCGAAGCTCTCGCGCGCGACGCAGAGCTCGAGCTCGCGCAGCTCGGCGCGCAGCTTCTTGTAGCGGTTCGCCTTGGCGGCCTGCCGGTCGAGCGAGGCGATCTGGCGCTTGAGCTCGACCAGGATGTCGTTCACGCGCAGCAGGTTCTGCTCGGTCGCGCGCAGCTTGGACTCGGTCTCCTTGCGGCGCTGGCGGTACTTCCCGATCCCCGCCGCCTGCTCGAAGATGACCCGGCGCTCCTCGGGCTTGGACGAGACGAGCTCCGCGATCTGGCCCTGCTCGACGATCGTGTAGCCGCGCGTGCCCACACCCGTGTCGAGGAAGAAGTCGAGCACGTCGCGCAGCCGGACGGGCACCTTGTTGATCAGGTAGTCGCTCTCACCGTCGCGGTAGAGCCGGCGCGAGACCTCGATCTCGGAGAAGCCGCCGTAGGGCTGCGGCGCGAGACCGTCGGAGTTGTCGAGCGTGAGCGTGACCTCGCACATCCCAACGGCGGGCTTCTTCTCGGTGCCCGCGAAGATGATGTCTTCCATGCCGCGGCCGCGCAGATGGCGCGGGTTCTGCTCTCCCATGACCCAGCGCAGCGCGTCGATGACGTTCGACTTGCCGCAGCCGTTCGGCCCGACGATCGCAGAGATGCCCCGGTCGAACGCGAACACCGTACGGTCCGCGAAGGACTTGAAGCCCACGAGTTCTAGTGAACGGATCCGCAACCGAGCCCCGCCACTTCAATTCGCGCGGCCAACATCTTCACGACCGGGGGGAGGAAGCGAATCAGGACCGGCGCTGGCTTCGGAGGAATACGAGAGGAGGAATGCGAGTTTCGGCGAGGTTACCGGCGGCCTTCGCCTGTGTAAAGCCGAAGCACGCACGCGCTGTCGGTGAACCACGCCGAGCTGCAGACCTCGCTGGTGAGCGGCGGCATCGGCGTCAGCGGTTCCTCGAAGACGTCGAGCGACGCTGGCTTGCGCACCACGAGCTGGTAGAACGCGATCTCCGGCGTCGGCGGCGCCGTCCGCAGGTACCGGTAGTCGTCGATGCTGCTCGGTCCGGAGCGGAACTCGAGCCCGGCGCTGCTCGGGTGGCTGTTGAGGTACGGCGCGATCTCCCCGATCGGCGCCTGAGGCAGCGGGCGAGGCGCAGAGGGCCGCGGGCCGTCGGGCGCAGCCCCGAACGGGTCGCCGGCCTGCGCCTCCGGCACCCCTGCGAGCGCCGACAGGACTAGGAGGGATCGGAAGAGCCGGAAAGCCATCGCGAACCTCCGACGATCCGCAAAGGGTACTCCCGACCCGACGAGCTCGCGAGCCAGGTCCCGGCCACGAGGGCGAGCGCGAACACGTAGATCGACGGCTCCCCGCGCAAGAGGCCCGCGAGCGCGGGGCCCGGGCACAGGCCGACCAGACCCCAGCCGACGCCGAACAGGAGCGCGCCCGCGACCAGCCTGCCGTCGATCGCGCTCGCCGTCGGCAGCGCGAACGCCTCCGCGAGGAGCGGCTTCGCGCGCCGCCGCGTCCATGCGAACGCGGCGCCGTTCACGGCGAGCGCGCCGCCCATCACAAACGCGAGTGTCGGGTCCCAGGTCCCGCTGAAGTCCAGAAAGCCCAGGACCTTCTGCGGGTTGGTCATGCCCGAGACGAGCAGCCCCGCGCCGAACACGAGTCCGCAGACTCCCGCCGCGAGCTCGCGCATCAAGCACCTCCCAGGACGTGCCGGACTACGAACACGGTGAGCGCGCCCGCGGCCATGAACACACAGGTCGCCGCGAGCGAGCGCTTGGAGCCGCGGGCGAGCCCGCACACGCCGTGACCGCTCGTGCAGCCGCTGCCCAGCGTCGTCCCGAACCCGACCAGGAGACCGCCCGCGCCGAGCACGGGCCAGCTCCGCGCGATCGCGAATCCGTTCAGGTCGCCCAGCGCGGCGGCGGCGAGGCTCGCTCCGAGCGGCAGGCCGGCGAGGAACGCGAGCCGCCAGACCAGGTCGCCGCGCTTGGGCGCGAGGCTGCCGCCGAGGATCCCGCTCACCCCGGCGATCCGTCCGTTCGCGAGCATGAGCCCCGCCGAGGCGAGCCCGATCAGCGCGCCGCCGGCGAGCCCGAGCCCCGGCGTGAAGGTCTCCGCGATCGTCATATCCCCGCCCCTCCTTCGTAGCCCCGCTCGCCGAGCGGCTCGGCGCCGCCCGCACGGGACCAGCGACCCGCCGCGATCCCGAGCCCCAGCACCGCCGCCGCGAAGAGCGCCTGCGGGACCGACTCGGGCAGCGCCGAGCGCGCCGACTGCAGCCAGGTGTCGGCCTCGCGGGTCAGTATGACGACCGACATCGCGAGCACGAAGCCCGCGAACGCGCGGCGCAGCGACTGCGGGTGGATGCGGTGCGCCAGCTGCGCGCCGAGGAACGAGCCCGCGATCGCGCTCGCCGCCACCCCGCCGACCAGCAGGACGTCGAGCTTCACGTAGCTCGCGTAGCCGGCGAAGCCCGAGGCGCAGTTCAGCGCGATGATCCCCAGCGACGTACCGACCGCCTTGTGGACGGGCAGCTTCGCCCAGAGCGCGAGTGCGGGCACGATCAGGAAGCCGCCTCCGGCGCCGACCAGGCCGGTGAACGAGCCGACTGCGAAGCCCTGCACCAGCAGGTGAGGGAGCGAGCGACGCGCAGCCGCGGCCAGCGGCTCGCGGCGCCCACGCCACATTGCGAGCGAGGTCAGCGCCATGGCCGACGCGAACAGCACGAGCAGGAGCGCCCCGTCGATGAACTGGCTCGCGCGCCCGCCCAGGTACGCGCCGATCATCCCGGCGATCCCGAACGCGAGGCCGGTGCGGAGCTCGACGTTGCCAGCGCGCCAGTGCTGCCCCATCGCGACCAGGCTCGCGCTGCCGACCACGACGAGCGAGCTCGCAATCGCCGTCTTGGGCGCGAGCCCGAATACGTAGACCAAGAGCGGCACGGTGAGGATCGAGCCGCCGCCGCCGAAGAAGCCGAGCGAGACCCCGACGAGGATGCTCAGCGCGTAGCCGAGCCCTACCACGGCGCGCTCACAGCTCCCCGAGGGCGTCCCGGAACGCCACCAGCGAGAGCTCGCGGTCGGGCGGCGTGCCGGCCAGTCTTCCGATCGCGTCCAGGATCCGCACCACCTCCGCCTTCGTGGGAGCGTTGAGCATTGCGGGGGCATCGCCGAGGTCGGCGAGCAGCTTCGCGCGCGCGGCGTCGGGTGCCTGCGCCGTCACCTGAGCCAGCCACGCGACCGCGTTCTCGACCAGCGCCTCGAGGCTTGCAGGCGGCGTTCGCTCGACGGGAAGCTGGGCTTGATTCCACGCGATCATCCCGCCCGTCAGGTTCACGGTCGGCCCGAAGCCGAGCTCGGCGAGCTGCGCGCACGCCTTCGCGGAGCGCACCCCGGAACGACAGATCAGGAGCAGCGGACGCCCGCGCGGAAGCTCTTCGGCCCGCTGCGCGAGCACGGGAAGGGGAAGCAGGCGCGCGCCCGGGACCCGGCCCAGGGGCCCCGCGAACTCGTGCTCGCCGCGCACGTCGATCGGCTCGAACTCGCCCAAGCGTCCCGCCGCTTCCGCAGGCGAGAGCTCGTCTTTTGCGCTCATCGGAACCTCCTGATTGCAGGCGCGATGCCACTTCCCCGGGTCGTCGGAGAGCTCCGCTCTGCGCCTGCCCGCCCCATGCGTGAAAAGGGATGTGGCGACGTGTCAGAGTACGCCTACGGAGGGGAGTCATGGCCGCGAGCCCGTACGACCCCATGGACCCCAGGGTCCGGCGCGACCCGTACCCGTCTTACCGCGAGCTGCGCCGCAGCGCGCCGGTGGCGCAGGTCGAGAGCACCGGCTTCTACGCGGTCGCGCGCCACCGCGACGTCGTCGAGGTGCTGCGCAGCCCGGACGTCTTCTCGTCGCGCGCGATGCGCTTCACGGCGACGAACGGCCGGCCGCAGCCGCCGATGATCGCGGGCGCGGGCAGCCCGCCGCCCGAGGCCGTTGCGAAGCTGTTCGCGTCCCTGCCCTTCCCGCCGGCCGAGCTCGCGCTCGCCCGGAACCTGATCGCGACCGACGGTCCCGATCACAACGACATGCGCGCGATCGTGAACCGCGGCTTCACGCCGCGCCGGATCGCCGAGCTCGAGCCCCGCATCCGCGCAATCGCACGCAGCTGTCTGGCCGAGGCGCGCCGCAAGGGCGAGCTGGACCTGGTCGCGGATCTCGCGATCCCGCTGCCCGTCACCGTGATCGCCGAGCTGCTCGGCGTCGACCCGGACCGGCGCGCGGACTTCAAGCGCTGGTCGGACACGATCGTCGCCAGCGCCGCGGGCGGCGGAATGCCTGGCGCGGCGAACCCCGGAGGGCTGATCGCGTTCGCCGAGCTGTTCAGCTTCCTCGCCTCGGTGATCGAGGAGCGCCGGCGCGCGCCGCGCGAGGACCTGGTCAGCATCCTCGTGCGTGCGGAGGACGGCGCCGCGGCGCTCCGGCCCGCCGAGGTCCTGATGTTCGCGCTGCTCCTGCTCGTGGCCGGGAACGAGACCACCACCAACCTGCTCGGCAACGCTCTTCTCGCATTGACCGACCACCCCGCCGCGCTCGCGCGCGTGCAACGCGACCGCGCGCTCGTGCCGGCGCTGATCGAGGAGGTGCTGCGCTACGACTCGCCGGTGCAGCTCGTCCTGCGCCACGTCACCCGCGACACGGAGCTCGGCGGGGTTCGACTCGCGGAGGGCTCCGTCGTCGCGCCGCTGCTCGGCTCCGCGAATCGCGACGACGACGCATTCCCGAACGCCGACCGCTTCGACCTCGACCGCGAGCGCGCGCCGCACGTCTCGTTCGGCTTCGGCGTGCACTTCTGCCTGGGCGCCGCGCTCGCGCGGCTCGAGGCGCGGGTCGCGCTGGAAGAGCTCTTCGAGCTGCCCGGGCTCGCGCGCGAGGCGACGGGCCAGATCGAGCGAGTCGACTCCTTCATGCTGCGCGGCCTGCGCAGCCTCCCGCTGCGCTGCGCTTCGACGTAGTCAGGGCGCGGACGGCCAGCGCACGGTCAGCACGAGGGACTCCTCCTCCGACCGGAACGAGTGCGCGACTCCGGGACCGAAGACGACGAAGTCGCCCTCCTTCGCGAGCGTAACCTCCTGCCCCGGAAAGCACAGCACGAAGCGGCCCCGGATCAGGACGTTCAGGGTGCGGACCGCGCTCGCTGGCGACCACTCGGGACGCGTCTCGCCGCGCGCGTGCGTGAACCACTTCACCTCGAGGTCGCGCGAGCGGAGCGGGTTCTCCTCGCCCGGCACGAAGTGGCCCATGAACCAGCCGCGCGTGTCCCGCCCCGCCGCGACGGCGTTCCCGAACTTCACGGGCGAGCTCACGCGGCGCTTCGCTCCTGCACTGCGTACTGGAGCTGGTAGAGCCGCCAGTACAGGCCGCGCTGCGCGAGCAGCTGCTCGTGCGTGCCGCTCTCGCGCAGCTCGCCGTGGTGCAGGACGAGGATCCGGTCCACGTCCTGGATCGTCGAGAGCCGGTGCGCGACGACCATCGAGGTCTTGTTGCGCATGAGCGCGTGCAGGGCGTCCTGGATCAGCGCCTCGGTGGTGGTGTCGACGCTCGAGGTCGCCTCGTCGAGGAGCAGGATCTCGGGCTTCTGCGCGAGCGCGCGCGCGAACGAGAGCAGCTGGCGCTCGCCGACCGAGAAGTTCCCGCCGCGCTCGTGCACGGGCTGGCGATAGCCGAGCGGGAGCCGCCTCACGAACTCCTCGAGGTGTGCCGTGCGCATGGCCGATTCCACTTCGGCTTGCGAGACGTCGGTGCGGCCCAGGCTCACGTTGTACCCGAGGTCGCCGGTGAAGAGGAACACGTCCTGGAGCACGTAGGCGATGTGGCGGCGCAGCTCGGCGCGCGGGATCGCGCGGACGTCGATCCCGTCCACCAGGATGCGGCCCTGCTGCGGCTCGTACATGCGCGCGAGGAGCTTCAGCACCGTGGTCTTGCCGGCGCCGGTGTGGCCCACTACCGCGACCCGCTGGCCGGGGGCGACCCGGAACGAGAGATCCTTGAGGACTGGATCCGTTTCGTAGGCGAAGGTCACGTTCTCGAAGACGATCTCGCCGCGCACCACGTGGCCGCTCGGAGCTCGTACGGCCTCGGCCGCCTCGGCCGGCACGTCGAGCAGCTGGAAGACGCGCTCCAGGCTCGCCATCGACGACTGCATGACCGAGTACTTCGCCGAGAGGTCCTGGAGCGGCCGGTAGAAGCGGCGCATCCAGTCCACGAACAGGAGCAGATCGCCGGGGGCGACCGAGCCGAAGCCCATCAGCCGCGCGCCGTACCAGAGGATGAACGCGGTGGTCAGGTTGCCGGCCAGGCCGATCGTGGACGTGAGCAGCGACTCGTAGCGGATCGAGCGGAACCAGGCGTCGCGGTGCTCGCCGTTGGTCCGCATGAACTCGGCGAAGTTCCGCTCCTCGCGCGCGAAGAGCTGAACGACGCGCATGCCGGTGATGGTCTCCTGCAGATGCGCGTTGATCCGCGCGATCTTGAGCCTCACCACCCGGAACGCGTCGCGCACCTTCCAGCGGAACACGATCGCCGCGCCGGCCATGACGGGAACGACCGCCATCGCGCAGGCGGCGAGCCGCCAGTTCAGCCAGAACAGCACGCCCGCGAACGCGGCCATCATGACGAGGTCCGCGAGCAGCGCGACCAGCCCCGCAGAGAACATCTCCGACGCCGACTCGATGTCGTTGCCCAGTCGCGTGACCAGGCGCCCGACGGGGTAGCGGTCGAAGAAGCGCAGCGGCAGGCGCTGCACGTGGTCGAACAGCACGCGGCGCACCGCGAGCATGGCGCGCTGGCCCATCACCGCCATCGACACCGAGCGCGCCAGCTCGACCAGCCCCGCAAGCGCCGCGACGCAGAAGAACATCAGCGCGAGCCACGGGATCGGCGGGATGCCGGCCGGCGGCTCCGAGAGCGGCTTCAGGATCTGCAGGCCGGGGAACTTGTCCACGCCGGCCAGGTGGTTCAGCGCGAAGCCGAAGAGCGACGCCGGGATCATCTCCAGCACCACGCGCAAGGGGATCAGCGCGATCGACGCCGCGACGAAGCGCCAGTGCGGGCGCAGGAACGGCCAGAGCCGGCGCATCAAGGTCGAGTCGTAGACCTTGCCGAGCAGCTCCTCGTCGTGGAAGCCGGGATTCACGCCACCTCTCCCTCGATCTCGGCCTCGAGCTGCTGCTGGTGGTGGATCTTCGCGTAGATCCCCCCGTGCGCGACCAGCTCGTCGTGCGTGCCCTGCTCCGCGACCCGGCCCTCGTCGAGAACCAGGATGAAGTCGGCGTCGCGCACCGCCGACAGCCGGTGCGCCACGATGAAGCAGGTGCGGCCGGTGCGCGCGCCGCGCAGCTCCTTCAGGATCCCCTCCTCGGTCGCGGCGTCCACGCTCGACAGGGCATCGTCCAGGATCAGGATCGACGGATCGAGCGCGAGCGCGCGGGCCAGCGCGATGCGCTGGCGCTGGCCGCCCGACAGGGTGATGCCGCGCTCGCCGACCACCGTCTCGAAGCCGTCCGGGAAGTCCTCGATGTCCTCCAGCACGTGTGCGCGGCGCGCGGCCTCGCGAACGTGCGGCCGGCCGGCGTCGGGACAGCCGAAGCGGATGTTCTCCTCGATCGAGGTCGAGAACAGGAACGAGTCCTGCGGCACCACCGCACAGCTCGAGCGCAGGAGCGACAGCGGGATCCGGTTCACGTCCGAGCCGTCGATCAGGACCGTGCCGTCGGGGATCTCGAGCAGGCGCGGGATCGCCGAGACGAGCGTGCTCTTGCCCGAGCCGACCAGCCCGACCACGCCGACCGTCTGCCCCGGCTGGACCGAGAACGTGACACCGGCCAGTGCCGGGCGTTCCTCGCGGCCGGGGAACGCGAAGCGCAGGTCGCGCACGTCGACTCCGCCCTCGATCTTCTCGAGCGGCAGCACGTCGGCGCGGTCGCGGATGGACGGCAGCACGTCCAGGATCTCGCCGAGCCGCTGCAGGCCCGCGAGCCCGCGCTGCACGATGTTGATCACCCAGCCGACCATGAAGGTCGGGAACGTGAGCTGGATCGTGTAGAGGTAGAAGAGCCAGAGGTCGGCGACGCTCAGCCGGCCGCCGATCACGCCGTACGACCCCGCCGCCAGCACGCCGATCTGCGCCAGGGTCGGCAGCATCTGGATCGTGGTCATCATGCCGATGTTGATCACGGCCAGGCGCATCTGGCGGCCGTACAGGTTCACGGCCTCGGCGTCGAAGCGCTCCCGCTCGCGCGCCTCCATGGTGTTGGAGCGCACCACGAACACGCCGGCCGCGTTCTCCTGCACGGTCGACGAGAGCGCGCCGAGCTGCTCCTGCGCGTCGATCGTGGCCTGGTGCATGCGCCGGCCGAAGAAGCGCGCGACCGCGATGAAGAGCGGATACGGCGACAGCACCCACAGGGTGAGCTGCCAGTCCACGTGCAGCATGACGCCGATCGCGCCGAGGTACAGCACCGGCGTCTGCACCACGTTCAAGAGGCCCATGCCGAAGAAGAGCCGTACGTTGTTCACGTCGTTCACCGCGCGCGACATGAGATCGCCCGTGCGCTGGCCGGCGAAGTACGACTGCGGCATGCGCTGCAGGTGCGCGAACAGCTCCCCGCGCAGCTGGTACTCGATCTCGCGCGCCGCGGTGAACAGCACCTGGCGCGACGAGTAGGACAGGAGCGCGAACGCAACCGCGATCCCGACCAGCCACAGCGCCGTGTGGGTGACGGCGTCGAGCGGGGCCTTGGCGGAGATCTCCGCAACCACGTCGCGCACGGCGAGCGGCACCATCTGGAACACGATCGAGTAGCCGATCGTCACCAGTGCACCGGCCGCGTAGCGCCCGCGGTAGCGGCGCACGTAGGCGACGACGCGCTGCATCGGGGTCAAGCGGACTCCCTCGGGGCGCGCAAGATTACCACAAGACCGACGCTGGACGAGAGAACGGCCGCCGCGCTGCCGCCGTTCACGGCGATCTCGATCCGCCCCGACGAGCCGACCAGCGCCAGGAGCTCGCCGGGCGCCGCGTCGCCGTAGGTCCGGACCAGCGCGAGCTCGCGGCCCGCGACGAGGATCGTCGCGGCGCCGGCCAGCTCGGACCCGGGCGCCCGCAGGTTCGTGATCAGGTTCCCGAACCGGTCGACGTGGACCACCTCCCCGCGCAGCCCGTCGGGCTCGGGCGCCGGCTCGCGCGCGGGCAGCCGCACCAGAGACTCCGGGGCGAGCGCGGGGCCGACGTCGGCGAGCGACCCGCCGCCCGCGAGGTGCGCGGCGACCGGCGCGAACACGTCGCGGCCGTGGAAGACGGGCGAGACCGGCTCGCGCCAGAGCCGGCGCTTCTCGAGCGCGTGGGCGACGACGGGCCCGGTCGAGTGGAGGACGGCGGTGAAGATCCCGTTGTCCGGCCCCACGTAGAACTGCCCGCCGACCCCGACCGCGATCCCGCGCCGCGCCGTCCCGACCCCGGGGTCGACGATCGCCACGTGCACGGTTCCACTCGGGAAGAACGGCGCCGACTGCCCGAGCACCGCGCTGGCCGCCGCCACGTCGCCGGGCGCGAGCTCGTGGGCCAGGTCCACCAGCCGGGCGGCCGGAAAGCGCGCGAGGATCACGCCCTTCAGAGCCCCGACGTAGCCGTCGCGTGTCCCGAAGTCCGACAGGAGCGTGACGATCCCGGAGCTCATCCCGCGGGCCGCCGCCGGTACCAGGCCGCGATCCGGGCCCGCGGCAGGCGCAGGAAGTAGCCGGCCAGCGCAACCTGGTTGCGCAGCCACTGGCGAGCGACGCCGTTGCGCGCGTAGCGGCGCCCCGAGGTCCAGGCCGGTGCCGAGAGCAGCGCGAGCCGGCCCTCCCGCTTGATCAGGCGCAGCAGGTCGAGGTCCTCGAAGATGGGCACCGGCGCGAGGCCGCCCGCCCGGTCCAGGATCTCGCGGCGCAGGAACAGCGCCTGGTCGCCGTAGGGCAGGCCTGCGAGGCGCGCGCGCAGGGCGGCGCCGAGCTCGATCACCCGCATGCCGAAGCCCGCCTCGTCGAAGCGCAGCCGGAAGGCGCCGCCCGCGGTCGCGGGGTCTGCCAGCGCGCGCTCGATCGCCTCGCGCCAGCCCGCTCCGAGCCGAGTGTCGGCGTGCAGGAACACCACCACCGCACCCTTCGAGGCCCGATAGCCGGCGTCCATCTGCAGCGCGCGGCCGGGGCTCGAATGGAGCACCTGCTCGGCCCCGCGGAACCGCGCCGCCTCGGCCGTCCCGTCCGTCGAGCCGCCGTCGACCACGATCCGCTCGACCCCGGGGGCCGCGCTGCAGGCGAGCGCGCGCTCGATCCGGGATTGCTCGTTCAGGGTCGGGATGACTACGCTGATCGCCACGCCGGCGCCCGGCACGCCGACAGAGTGCGAAGGCTCGAAGGGATTTACAATCCCGCGGGCGAGTGGTTCAGTGAGTTGGGGGGGACCAGAGCCGCGCCATGACGACGCTGCGCTCCGATGTGCTCGTGCTGGGGAGCTCCCTCGGGGGTCTGGTCGCCGCGACCTACCTGGCGCGGGCGGGCCTCCGCACGGTGCTGATCGAGGAGGACTGCCTCGCCAAGCGGCCGCCGCTTCTGCGCGAGCCGTTCGCGCTGTCGGGGCTCGAGATCGAGGGCCCGGGGCACCGCGTGCTGCGGGAGCTCGCGCTGCCGCTGATCGAGCAGCGGCGGGTGGCCCAGCGCTCGGTCGCGCTGCAGGTGCTGCTGCCCGACGCCCGGATCGACGTGCACGCGGGCCGGCGCGAGCTGGCCCGCGAGCTCGCCGCCTTCGACGTGTGCGACCCGGTCGCAGCGCAGGCGTTCTTCGAGAGCGCGGACGCCCGCGGCGACGAGCTGCGCGCGCGGCTCGTCGAGGGCGATGCCGGCGACGCGGGCGCGCCGCTGGTGCAGCGACTGCTCGCGCGGTCCGGTCGCAACGGCAGCGCCGATCCGGGCCTCGGCGCGGTGCCCGACGGCCTCGGCCCCGCGCTTGCGGCGCTCCTCGCGGCGCTCTCGCGGCTCACCCCCGAGAGCCCCGCCGGCCGCGACGCCGCGATGCTGCTGCGCGGGACCCGCGACGGCGGCTTCTTCATGCCCGACGCGGGCTCCCCCTTCCTCGATCTGTTCCGCCGGCGCCTCTTGACCCTCCACGGCGAGATCAAGAGCGTGGGCGAGTTCTCGCTGGTCACGGAGCGCGGCGAGCTGGGAATCGAGCTGCCGCGCGGCCGGCTCTTCGCCCGCGGCGTCGTGATCGCGGCGCCGCTCGAGCTGATCCGTCGGGTCTCGGCGGGCGCTGGCAACACGCCGCGCTGGCTCACGCCGCGCACCCCGCCGGTCGACTTACCGGTTCGGCTGTTCCGGGCCGAGCCGGACTCTCTGCCCATCGGCCTGGCGGCGCGCGCGGTGGTGGCTCCGGGTCGCCCGGAGGAGCTGCACTGGCTGGCCCGCTACGCCGACCCGGTCCAGCAGGGGGTGGAATGGCTCCTGGTCGGCGGTCCGGGGGCCGCGGCGCTGCCGCCCGACCAGCCGCTCGGGCCGCTCTGCCCGTTCCCGGGCAGCGGGCTCGTCCCGATCGACCTCGGCCCGGCCCCGCGCTGGGACCGGGACGCGGCCGACCACCGGTTCCTCGAGCCCCGCAGCGAGTCCGCCCTGCGAGCCAAGCCGCCCGTCTACGCGGTCGGCGCCGAGCTGGCCCCGGGGCTGGGTTTCGAGGGGGAGCTCCTGCTCGCCCGCCAGGCCGCGCTGCGCCTGGCCGAGCGGCTCGGGGCCAAGAGAGGATTGCCATGACAGGGACGGGGGCTTTTGGTAAAAGCCCCGCTAGCCTCGGCAATCGGGAGTGGTCATGGCCTTCACGTGCTCGGTGTGCGGAAAGAAACCCTCGACGGGCAACACCGTCAGCCACGCGAACAACAAGTCGCGCCGCCGCTTCCTTCCCAATCTGAAGCGCGTCCGCGCGATCGTCTCCGGTCGGGTGCGGAAGCTGCGGGTCTGCACGCAGTGCATTCGCTCGGGGAAGGTCACGAAGGTCGCCTAGGCGGCCGTGCCCGAACCCACTCCCGGGAGCGACCGCCCCACCTTCAGGCTCCTCCGCTACGCGCGTCCCTATGCGTGGCTGGTCGGGCTCGTGGTCCTCTTCTCGCTGCTCTACGGCGGCGGCGTGACGGGCCGCGCCTTCATCCTGCGCGACCTGGTCGACGACGTGGCGCTCGAGAACGCGCGCGTCGAGTCGATCCGTGACGTGCTCAAGCGCCCGAAGATCGAGGCGATCAACCCCGAGAAGCTCCGGAACGAGCGCAGGGAGCTGAAGCGCAAGGTCCGCGAGAACTTCGCGAAGATCGCGCTCGAGGCCGTCGCGCTCGTGATCCTGATGCCGCTGATCCGGCTGGTGCGCGACTACGCGTCGGAGTGGGTGATGACGCGCGTCCTGGTCGACATGCAGCGGGAGCTCGTCCAGAAGCTGCTGCGCACCCCACTGGGACGACATCAGAGAGAAGGCCGGGGCGACGCGATCGCGCGGCTCACCAGTGACACCGCGGTCGCCAATCGGCTGCAGTCGCAGATCTTCGGCGACGTCCTCGAGGACTTCGGCGTCGTGCTGACGGCGCTGATCGGCGCCGCGCTCCTGTCGTGGCAGCTCGCGGTCGCGCTGCTCGTCATCGGGCCGCCGATCGCGCTGGTGCTCTCGGTGTTCGGCACGCGCATCCGCAAGGCAAGCCGCCGCCGCCAGGAGCAGGTCAGCGAGGTGATGCAGCGCCTCGTCCAGATCCTGTCGGGCATCAAGGTGATCAAGGCGTTCGGCGCCGAAGCGACCGAAGAGCGCACGTTCGACGACGAGATCATGCGCTACTTCCGGCGCGCGCTGAGCGTCGTGCGCAACCGCGTGTACTCGCGCTCGCTCGTCGAGTTCATGACCCAGGCCGTGATGGTCGGCGTGCTGGTGCTCGGCATCTGGGCCGTGCTCGGCGAGTTCTGGGGACTCACGCTGGGCACGTTGATCGCGTTCTCGTTCGTGTCCGGCAGTCTGTATCGACCGCTGAAGGCGCTGACCCAGCTCTGGAATACGGTGCACGAGACGACGCCGTCGGCGGAGCGCATCTTCGAGGTGCTCGACGCCGATCCCGAGCCGCTCGACGCGCCGGGCGCCCGGCCGATCGAGCGGATCAAGAGCGGCATCCGCTTCCACAACGTGGTGTTCCACTACGGGCGTGAGGAGGTGCTGCGCGGGCTCGACCTCGAGATCCCCGCCGGCAAGACCGTCGCGCTGGTCGGGCCGACGGGCGCGGGCAAGACCACCGTGGCCGACCTCCTGCTCCGCTTCCACGACCCCGAGTCCGGCTCGATCGAGTTCGACGGAATCGACGCGCGCAAGCTCTCGCGCCGCTCGCTGCGCGACCTGTGCGCCGTCGTCACCCAGGAACCGTTCCTGTTCGACACCTCCATCCTCGAGAACATCCGCTACGGCCGGCCCGAGGCGAGCCACGACGAGATCGTCGCGGCCGCGCGCGCCGCGAACGCGCACGAGTTCATCGAGAAGCTGCCGGCCGGCTACGACACGCAGGTCGGCGAGCTCGGCGGCCAGCTCTCCGGCGGTCAGCGCCAGCGGATCACCATCGCGCGCGCGATCCTGCGCGACCCGCAGCTCCTGATCCTGGACGAGCCGACCTCGGCGCTCGACGCGATCTCCGAGCAGGCCGTGCAGGACGCCATCGCGAACCTGATGAAGGGCCGGACGGTGCTGGTGATCGCGCACCGGCTGCGCACCGTGCAGTCGGCCGACGTGATCGCCGTGCTCGAGCACGGAAAGATCAGCATGACCGGCACGCACGACGAGCTGGCGAAGCGCGGCGGGCTGTATCAGGAGCTCGTCAGACTCCAGCTCAATTCGGGCGCGTGACTGCAGACACTCCGCCCCCGGTCGCTGCGCCGGTCGCGTGCGTCGACCGCCCCGAAAGCCGCGCCTACGTGGCTGCGGTCAAAGAGCGGGCCTACGGCCGCTGGACCGCCGCCGACGAGCCGGGGGCGAGCGCGGTCATCGCCTTCCGCCTCGACGAGCACGGCGTAATCCTGAGCGCGGAAGTGCGCACCAAGACGAGCGAGGCCGCCGCGCAGTCGGCGAGCGAGGCGCTGGCCTCGGGGGCCCCCTACGGGGAGATGCCGCCCGAAGCGCGCTGTCTCGCGCGGATGAAGCTGATCGCGCGCTTCGAGGCGCCACCGCCTCCAGAACCGGCACCGACCGAGCGGCGCGAGCGGGAGCCGGCCGAGCGGCCGAGCTGGGGTCGGCTGGTCTCGATCGCGGGGCCGATTCTCGCCTTGATCGGCGCCCTGCTCGCGCGACGCGCGCAGAAGGAGCAGCCGCCTTCGAGCGTTCCGGAGTCGACCGCTCCTGGCCGCACGGCGGGAGCTTCCTCGCCCAGAGACCTCAGGCAGAGCGACTGGCTGCGCTACGCCTTCGTCGCCGCGGGCGTCCTGGTCGCGATCGCGATCCTCTTCTGGCTCGCGTCCTGATCGTCTAGCGGGGCGCCTGCGCGAGCGACAGGTCGTCGATCCAGACGGTGCCCGGACCGGTCACGACCAGGTTCAGCTTCACCAGCTCGGCGCGCTGGCCCGAGTCGAGGAAGAACGGCGTCTGCTGGCTGACCCAGTCGCTCGTTCCGGTGAGCGGCCGGTCGAGCGCGCGCGAAAAGAACTCGCCCATGCCCGCCACCACGCACCACATCTCGAGGAACGCCTGGCCGTCCAGGTTCTGGCTGCGCAGCTTCGCGCGATAGAACAGGCTCGCGTTCTCGGCGGCCTCGGGCCGAAACTCCGCGAGCGCGATCGTCACGGGCCCGGTCGCGTCGACGCGCAGGCCGCCCTGGTCGATCGCGACTCCGGACTTCGTCAGCGATTGCTCGATCGAGTCGAGCGGGTTCGTGTAGAGGACGCGCTCGGGCTCTCGACCCTTGCACGAGGCGACACCGAGCAGTGCCAGCGCCACAACCAGCGAGATCCTGCGGACCATGCTCCACCCCCTGGCGGAGAAAAGCTAGGCGATTCGCGCCAGGAACGCCTCGAGCGCGCGGTGGAACTCGACCGGCTTCGAGAGGTTCGGCGAGTGACCCGCGCCGGGAATCACCGCGAGCTCGGCGCCCGGAATCTTCTCGGCCATGTAGCGCGAGCCGGCGAGGAAGGCTTCGTCGTGCTCTCCCACCAGAACGAGCGTCGGGACGGGCGATCTTCGGGAGCGATTCGACCACCCGCCCGTCCTTCTGCGCGAGGATGCCGCGAGCCGCGCGCGCGAGGCCGGTCGCGTCGCGGTGGGTGGCGGCGCGCACCTCCGCGCCGTCGCCGAGCGCGGCGAGACCCTTGCGCTCGAACGCGGCGGCCATCTTCTCGATCCGCTCGTTCCAGACCGCGCGAGGAGCGTCACTGCGGTAGCCCGGGCCGGTGTCGATCAGGACCAGCGCCGCAACGCGCTCGGGGTGAGCGAGATGGAACTCCAGCGACAAGAAGCCGCCCAGCGAGTGGCCCGCGACGACCGCGCGCTGCGCGCCGACGGCGTCGAGTAGCGCCGCCATGTCGCCGACCGAGAGCGGCACCGAGTACAGCGCCGGATCGGCCGGGTAGTCGCTCGAGCCGTGGCCGCGGATGTCCCAGGTGACGACCGTGTGCGTGCGCGCGAGCTGCTCGGCGGCCGACGCCCACATCGCCGACGACGCGGAGAAGCCATGCGTGAGCAGGAGCGCGGGGCCGCTGCCGCGCACCTCGTAGTGGATGCGCACTCCGGCGCGGTCGAGCGCGCTCACCGCCGGCCGCTCAGATTCTTGGGCACGTCGCGGAACGGCCGGTCGACCTCGATCGCCGGGTCCTTGGGCAGGCCGAGCACGCGCTCGCTGACGATGTTGCGCTGGATCTCGTCGGTGCCGCCGGCGATCGACACGGCGGGCACGGACAGGAGGATCTCGGCGATCGTCCCCTCGAGCGGGCCGTCGGCGCCGTGCAGCAGCGAGTCGGTGCCGCTGATCAGTGTATGGACCCGCGCGCAGCCCTTCGCGATCTGGCTCGCGTAGAGCTTGCCGAGCGATCCCTCGGGGCCGGGCGGCCGGCCGAGCACCCGGGCCGCCTTCGCGCGCTGGCTGCGTCCAGCCGGCGGCGCGCGCGAGCGAGAGCAGCTTCACGACCTCCTGGCGCACGACCGGATCGGTGTTCTTGCCGGTCGCCTTCGCGCGCTCGACGATCAGGTCCACGCGCCCCGCGCGCTGCGGGTACCACTTGTACGGCTCCATCAGGTCGGCGATCTCGGCGCGGTTCTCCTCGATCGCGCGGCCCTTGCCCTTGGGCGAGCGCCCGCGCGCCTGGATCGCGTCGAACATGCGCCGCTCGTGCGCGAGCGTGGCGAGCGCGACGGTCCAGCCGTTCCCGACCTCGCCGATCACGTTCAGGCGGTGCACGCGCGCGCCGTTCAGGAACACCTCGTTGAACGACGCGTAGCCGTTCATCTGGCGCAGCGGCCGCACCACCACGCCGGGCTGGTGCATCTCGAGCGCGAAGTAGCTGATGCCGCGGTGCTTGGGCACGTCCCAGTTCGTCCGCGCGAGGAGCATCCCGTACATGGCGTGGTGGGCGCTGGTGCTCCAGAGCTTCTGGCCGTTCACGACGTACTCGTCGGTCGCCGGGTCGAGCTCGGCGCGGGTGGTGAGGCCCGCGAGATCGGAGCCGCTGCCCGGCTCGCTGAAGAGCTGGCACCAGGTGTGCTCGCCGGTGAGGATCGGGCGCAAGAGGCGCCCCTTCAGCTCGTCGGAGCCGTGCTCGAGCAGGGTCGGCGCGACCAGGGTCATGCCGCTCCCCGTCGGCGGGCCGACCGCGCCGATCCGCTCGATCTCCTCGGCGACGACGTCGCCGAGCGCGACCGGCAGGCCGCGACCGTGCCAGCGCTCGGGCCAGGTCGGCGCCGCCCAGCCCGAGTCGGCCAGCTTGTTGCGCCACTCGACGAGCGACAGCTCGGGGTTCCAGTTCGCCTCGAGCCAGGCGCGCACTTCGCGGCGGACGTCCTCGGCTTCCATCACAGCTCCCACTGCTGCGCGACCCGCTCGCGGTGGAAGCTCGGATCGCCGAGCAGCACCTCGCTCGCCTTCGCGCGCTTGAAGTAGAGATGCACGTCCTGCTCGAACGTGAAACCGAGCCCGCCGTGGATCTGGATCGACTCGGCGGCGATGTGGAGCGCCGCGTCAGAGACGAGCGCCTTCGCGAGGGACGCCGTCGCGGCGAAGTCCTTCTCGTCCTCAGCCGCGGCGGACGCGGCTGCGTACGCCGCCGAACGCGCGAGCTCGAGCTCGAGCAGCATGTCGGCGCACTTGTGCTTGATCGCCTGGAACGAGCCGATCGGCCGGCCGAACTGCACGCGGGCCTTCGCATAGTCGACGGTCATCTCGAGGAGCTTCTGGGCGACGCCGACCTGCTCGTTCGCCAGGAGAGCCGCGGCCTGGTCGAGGGTCTTCGCGAGCGGCAGGGCGCCCGCGCCGACTTCGCCGAGCGGCTCGGCGCGCGCGCCCTCGAAGCGGATGTACGCGAGCTTGCGGGTCGGATCGATCGTCTGGAGCGCGCGGCGGGTGACGCCGTCGGCGCTCGCGCGCAGGGTGAACAAGCTGAGCTCCGGCGCGCGCGCGGCGACGACCAGGAGGTCCGCGTTCGCGCCGTCGACGACGAACGACTTCTCGCCGTGGAGTGTCCAGCCGATCTTGCTCTGGCGCGCCTCGAGCGCGATTCCGCCCGCATCCCAGCGCCCGTTCGGCTCCGCGACCGCGAGCGCCGCGAGCGTCTCGCCGCGCGCGATCCCGGGCAGGATCGCCCCCTTCTGCGCCTCGCTGCCCGCGTTCAGGATCGCGTTCGCGGCGAGCGCGACCGACCCGAAGTACGGCGCACACAGCAGCGCGCGGCCCATCTCCTCGAGCGCGATGCCGAGCTCCACGAACCCGGCACCCTGCCCTCCGTACGCCTCCGGGATGGCGACACCCGGAAGTGCCAGCTCCTGGCTGAGCTGCTTCCAGACCGCGGGCTCGTAGCCCTCGGCCGTATCCATGAGCCGCCGCACCTCGCCGACCGGCGACTTCTCCTCGAGGAAGCGCCGCACGACCCGGCGCAGCTCCTCCTGCTCTTCCGTGAAGCTGAACCGCATGCGGCCATTGTCTCCCGCGCCGCGGGTCACGGTAAAGCCCACCTGCGAGTGCGCGACGCCTAGTTTGCCGCGCTGCGCGAGCTCGTGGTCCGAGCGAGGACCGGCTGCGCCCGGACCTGACGCGCGAGCCGGTCGGCCACGATCCCCCACACGCGCGGGTCGAAGCCGAAACCGAAGTGTGTCGTTCCGACGTGCACGTGCTCCACGCGCGGGTTCTCGCGGTCGATGCACGCTTGCCACGAGACGATGCCGTCGCGGCGGCTGTAGATCGCAGTGATGCGCCGCGGGATGATCCGGCACGCCCGCGACGCGCACGCGGCCGCGGTCGCTTCGATGTCGTAGCCCAGGCGTCGGAAGAGCGGCGCCACGGCGGTGTACTTCGCGCCGCCGACGACGGGAGTGCCCATCGTGACGACGTGCGCGATCAGATCCGGGCGGTCGCGCGCGACCTCGCGGGCGAGGAAGCCGCCCATGCTCCAGCCGACCAGGTGCACCGCGCCGCCGCTGCGCTGCGCGGCGGCGTCGGCGAGCTCGACCAGGCGCGGTAGCAGCACCGGTGCGTCGCCGCGATTCACGCCGAGCCCCCAGCCGCGCGCGTCCCAGCCGAGATGACGGAGGAATCTCCGCATCAGCCACGTCGAGGCGTCGCCCGTGTTGAAGCCCGGAAGGAAGAGCACCGGCTCGTTCCGCCCCGCAGGCGCGAACAGCGCGCGCGGGAGCTGGAGCGCGCCGCGCGCGAGGCCCGCGAAGATGTGGGCTTCGCGGAACACGTCGACCCCCGTCGGGATCGGGATCGCATCGAAAGTCGGGAACGAAGTGGTCACTGCAAACGAGAGTGCAACGAGTGTGCCCCCGCGTTACGTGGCGGCCAACGCAGGAATGTGACGCGCACCTCGCGCCTGAATGTAGAAAGTTGCAGCACGCGGCTCGTGGTGGACTGGCCCGACGGCTCCTCTCGGGTACCGGCGCCTCGGGGCTCGGGGAGTGACGGGCCCTCGGTCCAGCCGCTCAGGGGGCGAGAGGCGAACAGGGCCACAGCCGCGCCGACCGCAATCAGGCTCCATCGTCGGGCCTGGTGGATACGCTTCACACTCACTTGATCGCCAGGACTCGTGCGCGAATGGAATCCTAGCTGTGGGTGCCGCGGTGGTATCGTTCGAGCGATGTCACCCGCGCGGCTCTTCGGTGTTCTCGTCGTTCTCAGCTCGGTGAGCGCCCTCGCCTTGGCCGACTCGCCCACAGCCGACGTCCCGCCCGACGCCGTCATCGGCGACCTCCCCTTCCTCAAGTGGCCCGAGATGAACCGGGTTGCGCTGAACCTCGCGCCCGACGGCTCCAAGGCATTCAACCTGATGCTCGACACGGGCGCGTCGGACACTGTGCTCACTCCGCAGTACGCGCACGCGCTCGGGGTCATCGTCCGGAGTGCGCGGGTCGATCGGCCCTACGAGCGCGAGACGCGGCTCGGCCGCTCGCTGCAGTTCTGGGTCGACACTCGGTCGAGCGGCACGCGCTCGCGCACGGGCTGGGAGTACGGCTTGCTCGGCGGTGTGTTCCTGGCCGAGTACGTGCTCGAGGTCGACTTCCCCGGCCGGCACGTCCGCTTCATCGATCCCGAGCGCTACTCGGTGCCGAAGGAGGTGAGCGCCCCGAATGAGGCCGTGCTGCCGCTCAAGATCGTGGGCAACCGCGCGATCGTCGAGGTGGAACTCGAGGGCAAGAAGGTCGAGGTCATGGTCGATACCGGCGCGCCCGGCACCATGCTGCTGTCCGGCAAGAGCGCCGAGCGCGCCGGGTTCACCAAGCCCGTCCTCGCGCGGATGGTCGTCGGCGGCGTGGTCGGGACGACCGAGGGACAGCTCGTCGAGGCCGAGAAGCTCGCGCTCGGACCGTTCGTCTTCACGCAGGTGCCGATCGAGGTCGCACCGCACGGCTTCTACAACCAAGGACCCTCGTCGGACTCACTGATCGGCTACGAGGTGCTGTCCCACTTCGTGATGCGCATCGACTACCAGCACAAGCGACTCTGGCTGCGGCGCGTGGACGAGGAGCCGCTCACCTGGTACGGCCTGCCGTGGGCGAGCGCGCGCCGGGTGGGCGTGCTCGCGGCGGTTGCGGACGAAGGCATCTGGGTCGAGTCCGTGCTGCCCGACACTCCCGCCGCGCGACTCGGGCTGCAGCCCGGCGACCAGATCCAGTTTCGCGGCGAGGGCGACACCAGGACGAAGCTCGACGCGCTGCTCGGGCGGATCGAGCGCGGGGGGCAGGTGACGGTCATCCGCGAGGAGGAAGGCGAGGTGCTCGGCGAGGTGGAGCTCGGCGGCGGGCCGGAGCCCGCCAAGTCGCCCTAGCGAGTCACGCGCGCCAGCTCAGCACCTCGCCGCCGCCGCCCATCATGGCCGAGCCCGGCATGAGTCGCAGTCGCCACGGCTCGAGCCGGAGCGCCGCGAACGCGGGCGAGGTCGGCCCGCCCGACCAGGGCGGGATGATCGCCGGGTCGTAGCCGACCGGCGCGGGCGCATTCTTGAACAGGTTCCAGACCTGGCTGCGGGTCGGATCGTCGAAGGCCCAGGTTGCGCGGCACTCGGCCAGACAGGTGTCCTGCGTCGGCGCCCAGTAGTTCAGCGCGATGAACGGGCTGGCCTCGAGCTGCGCGCGCTTCACCGGGGTCGGACTCGTCGCGATCCAGCCGTACAGCGCCGCGCCGTCCCAGATCCAGAGCGGGTGCAGAACCCGGGTGCGCGGACGCCCGCGCTTGTCGACGGTGGCCGCGCTCGCCCACACGATGCGGTGCGCCATCTCGACGAAGCGGGGCGCGATGGTCTTGAGATCGGTCATGGTTCCTCCAGGGTCGCGAGCGCGGTGACGGTGCGGTAGAGCGCCTCGCTCGTCTCGGCGCAGCGCGCGATTCCGAACTGCGCGCGCGCGCGCGCCCGCGCCGCGTCTCCGCGCGCGCGCCAGGTCGCGGCGTCGTTCGCGAGCGAAACGAAGGCACCCGCGAGAACCGCCGCGTCCTCGTCGCACGAGATGCCGGCGTCACTGCCGACCAGCTCCGGCAGAACGCCGCGCCGCGAGCCGATCACCGGAGTGCCCATCGCCATCGCCTCGAGCGCGGCGCGGCACGAGCCGTCGGAGCCGGGCACGAGGTAGACGAGCGCGTCGATGAGCGCGAGCGTATCGAGGTAGTCCTCGCCGCGCAGGTAGCCGGCGCGGATCACGGCGTGCTCGAGACCGAGCGCGCGGGCGGGCTCGTCGAGAACCTCGCGCGCGCGCGTGCCGCGACCGACGACGAGGAGCCGCAGCCCGGGCGCGTCGGCGAGCGCGCGGCGCAGCGCCTCGAGAATCAGGTCCACCCGCCGGTGCGGCTGCAAGCGCGCGATCAGGCCGACCACGCGCTGATCGGGCTTCAGGCCCAGCGACTCGGCGAGCTCGGCGCGGCGCGGGCGCGGAGCGAAGCGGTCGGTGTCCACCACGCCTTCGACCACGCCGATCCGCTCGGGTGTCGCTCCCAGCCAGGCGCGCGTCTGCTCGGCCAGCCGCTCCGAAAGGACCGCGAGGCCGTCGCAGCCGCGCGGACCGTACAGCCAGCGATTCCACGGGCGCGCGGGGATCGGCTCGCCGTGGGTCCAGGTCGTGACGAGGGCCGTGCGCTCGCGCCGCCGGCCCAGCGCGAGCCGCGCGAGGATCTGCGCGCGCGCGTGGACCGCGTGCACCACGTCGTACTCGCGCTCGCGCAGGAACGCGCGCAGCCGGCGCACCTCGCCGCCGTCGCGCAGCGGCCAGTACCCCTGCCCGCGCGCGGGCTCGTAGACGGGGACGACGCCGCGCGCGTGTGCCCGCTCCGCGAGCGCGTCGCCATAGCCGGGTGGCGTGGCCGGGAAGGCGGCGTCGACCGCGTGTCCGCGCGCGCGCAGCCCGACGACCGCGTGGATCATCGGCTCCGCCGGCCCGGTCCACTTCCAGTCACTGGTGAGCTGGAGGATCTTCACTTCCGCGCCGCACGCTCGAGCTCCCAGAGCTTCGCGTACTTCATGAACACGTAGTACGCGGTCGCGGCCGACACGACGAAGCCCGGCAGCCCCTTGCGGAAGCCCTGCTTCAGCACGTAGCCCTTGAAGAAGCGCGCGAGCGGACGGAACAGCAGATCGACGAGGCGGAAGCGCAGGCCGTTCTCGTGGTACGAGCGCGCCATGCGCGCCGAGAAGCGGTCGGTGGTCTGGATGTGCTCGGACAGGCTGCGGTAGGTCCAGTGCTGCAGCCGGCCCGGCAGCCGGACGACCGCGCCCTCGATGTTCACGTGGTCGTGCGGCTCGACGCCGCCGAAGCTGCCCCGCGCGCGACGGAACAGGCGCAGCTGCCAGTCGTTCGACCACTCGCCGTACTCGTGCCAGACGCCCAGGTAGAAGGCGACCCGCTCGAAGGCGTAGCCCGCGACCGCGGGATCGTTGCGCTCGAGCGCCGCGCGCGCGGCGGCGACGGCTTCGGGCGAGAGGGCCTCGTCGGCGTCGAGACAGAGCACCCAGGCGTGCTTGGCGTGCTCCATCGCGAAGTTCTTCTGACCCGAGTAGCCCATGAAGGGGTGCTCGATCACGCGGTCGGTGTAGCGCCGCGCGATCTCGCGCGTGCCGTCGGTCGAGCCCGAGTCGACCACGATGATCTCGTCGCAGAACGCCATCGAGTCGAGGCAGCGCGCGATCCGGTCCGCCTCGTTCAGGCAGATGACGAGCCCCGACACGGGGAGCTTGGTCATCCGCGCACCCGCTCGACGGTGACCACGCCCTTGATCTTGGCGATCTGGCGCAGCACGCCCTCGAGGTGCTTGCGGTTCTTCACGGACAGCTCGAACACCTGGATCGCGCGCTTGTCCTCGCTGGTGTGGACCTGCGCGCTGTCGATGTTCACGCCCTCGGCGCTGATCTTGTTGGTGACCGCCGCGAGGAGCCCGTGCCGGTCCTCGGACACGACGCGCACCTTCACGCGCACGAGCTCGCCCGGCGCCTCCTCCCAGGTGACGGGCACGCGCCGCTCGGGATCGAGGTGGAAGATCTTCGGGCAGTCGCTCGCGTGCACGGTGACGCCGCGCCCGCGCGTGATGAAGCCCTCGACCGAGTCGCCCGGCACCGGCGCGCAGCACTTGGCGAAGCGCACCAGCACGTTCTCCATCCCGGACACGCGCACCTGGCCGGTGCTGCGCCCGAACGGAAGGACGCGGCGCAGCAGCGACGGCTTGGGCTCGGGCTCGTCCTCGCCGACGCCGGCGATCTTGCGCGCGACCGCGCGCGCGTCGAGCTTGCCGTACGCCACCGCCTGCAGGAGCCCGTCGAGGTCGCGCACGCCGAGCTCTTTGGCGTTGTTCTTGAGCTCGCCCGACTTCACGAGCTTCTCGAAGTTGATGCCGCGCTTGTGCAGCTCGCGGTGCAAGAGGTCGCGGCCGAGGTCGCGCGCGCGCTCCACCTGCTCGAGCTTCAAGACGTGGCGGATGCGGCTGCGCGCCCGGCCGGTGACGACGAAGTCGAGCCACTCCTGGCGCGGCCGCTGGTGCGGCGAGGTGACGATCTCGATCGTGTCGCCGTTCGAGAGCTTGTGGCGCAGCGGCACGAGCTGGCCGTTGATCTTGGCGCCCGCGCAGTGGTTGCCGACCTCGCTGTGCACCGCGTACGCGAAGTCGATCGGCGTGGCGCCCGCCGGCAGCGCCTGCACGTCCCCCTTGGGCGTGAACACGTAGACCTCGTCGCTGAACAGGTCGACGCGCACGGTCTCGAGGAACTCGTTCGGGTCCTTGAGCTGCTGCTGCCACTCGAGCAGCTGGCGCAGCCAGGCGAACTTCTGCTCGTCGCTGGGCCGGGTCGAGCCGTCGCCCTTGTACTTCCAGTGCGCGGCGATGCCGAGCTCGGCCACGCGGTGCATCTCCTGGGTGCGGATCTGCACCTCCATGCGCTCGCCGAACGGCCCGATCACCGTCGTGTGGATGGACTGGTAGCCGTTGGGCTTGGGCATCGCGATGTAGTCCTTGAAGCGGCCCTGGACCGGCTTCCACAGACCGTGCACGATGCCGAGCGTCTCGTAGCAGGTGGTGGTCGTCCCGTCGACGATCACCCGGAACGCGATCAAGTCGTAGATCTGCTCGATCGACAGGTTCTGCTGCTGCATCTTCTTGTAGAGGCTGTAGGCCTCCTTGAGCCGCCCGGTCACCTCGCAGTGCAGGCCGCGCGACTGCAGCTCGGAGAGGAGCCGCGACTTCACGTCGCCGATGTACTTCTCGCGCTCCTTCTTGGTGCCCGCGATGCGCTCTTCGATCTGCGCGTACACCTCCGGGTGCAGCACGCGGAAGGCGCGGTCCTCGAGCTCCTCCTTCATCCAGTAGATGCCGAGCCGGTGCGCGAGCGGCGCGTAGATGTCGAGCGTCTCGCGCGCGATGCGCAGCCGCGAGTCCTCCTGCATGTACTCGAGCGTGCGGATGTTGTGGAGGCGGTCGGCGAGCTTGATCAGGATGATGCGGATGTCCTTCGACATCGCGATCAGCATCTTCCGGAAGTTCTCGGCCTGGGCTTCCTCGCGGCTCTGGAACTCGATCTTCGCCAGCTTGGTGAGCCCGCCGACGAGGTCGCCGATCTCGTCGCCGAACTGCGTGCGGATGTCGGCGTCGGTCGCGAAGGTGTCCTCGACGGTGTCGTGCAGGAGGCCGGCCGCGACGGTCACAGGGTCGAGCCGCATCTCGGCGAGGATCTCGGCGACCGCGAGCGGATGGGTCAGGTAGGGCTCGCCCGAGAGCCGCATCTGCCCCTGGTGCACCTTGGCCGAGTAGACGTATGCCTTCTCGAGCTGCGAGACGTCCGAGTCCGGCGAGTTCGCCTGGACCTTCTCGACGATCTCGTTGATGCGCGCCACTAAACGCGCCCCCGCCTTGTGTCGCGGATGATCTGCAAGAGCGAGGCGACCGCCTTGTCCACGGAATCGTTGACGATCCGATGGTGGCACTGCTTCGCGTAGGCCAGCTCTTCCTGCGCGCGCTGCAGCCGGCCGCGCAGGACCGCCTCGGTCTCGGTGCGGCGATCGCGCAGGCGCGTCTCGAGCACGTCGAGCGAGGGCGGCTCGATGAACACGCGCACCGCGTGCGGCAGCCGAACCTGGAGCTGCTCGGCGCCCTGCATCTCGACCTCGAGGATCAGGTCGAAGCCCTTCTCGGTGGGCTCGTCGACGGCGGCCCGGCTGGTGCCGTAGAAGTGGTCCTGGTAGACGGCGTACTCGAGAAAGGCGCCCTTCTCGATCTGCGCGCGGAACTCGGGCTCGCTGACGAAGAAGTAGTCGACCCCGTTCGTCTCGCCGGCGCGCGGCGCGCGGGTCGTGTGCGAGATCGAGAAGCGGACCTGCGGGTCGGCGTCGAGAACGCGGCGCACGATCGTGCTCTTGCCGACCCCGGACGGGCCGGACACGACGAACGGGATGCCGCGGCGTGCGGTGCTTTCGATCGACTTCGCTCGGCTGCGCCTCGCTGCGCGCGCCTGCGGCGCTTGCGGCCCTCGCTCGGGGCGGCCCTCCCTCGGGCTCATGGCCCCTCCCCGTCGTCGCCCGCCCCGGCGAGCCGGAGCGCGATCGTCTCGGGCTGGACCGCCGAGAGCACCACGTGGTCCGAGTCGGTGATGATGACCGACCGCGTCTTACGGCCCTGGGTGGCGTCGACGAGCTTGCCGCGCGGGCCCGCCTCTTCGCGCAGCCGGCGGATCGGCGCGGCCGAGGAGGCCACCACCGCGACCACGCGCGCGGCCACCACGACGTTCCCGTAGCCGACGTTCAAGAGCTTCACTCGACGTTCAGCACCTGTTCCCGGAGTTTTTCCTGCTCGGTCTTGAGCGCGACCACCGCGCGCGAGAGCTCGGCGTCGGCCGACTTCGAGCCGATCGTGTTCGTCTCGCGGCCCATCTCCTGCAGCACGAACTCGAGCTTGCGGCCGACCGCGCCGGGCGCGTCCAGTGTCTCGCGAAACTGGGCGCAGTGGCTGCGCAGCCGAACGGTCTCCTCGGTGACGTCCATGCGGTCGACCTGCAGCACGATCTCCTGCTCGAGCCGGCCCGGATCGGCCTCCAGCGCAGGGCGCGAGCGCGGCGAGCCGCTTCTCGAGCCGCTCGCGCAGAGCGCCGCGCACGACCGGGACGCGCGCTTCGACCTCGCCGACCAGCTTCTCGATCCCGGCCAGCCGACCGCGCAGCTCGCGCGCGAGCGCCTCGCCCTCGCGCGCGCGCATCTCGGCCGCGGCCGCGCAGGCGCGCTCGACCACGGCGAGCACCGCGGCGGCGAGCGACTCCGCCTCGAGCTCGGGCTCGCGCATGCGCGCGACCCCCGGCAGCGCCAGGAGCGAGGCGACCGGGAGCTCCTCGGCGCGGTGCAGATCGCGTGCGATCTCGCCCGCCGCGCGCGCGTAGGCGCGCGCCGCCTCGAGGTCGATCTCGAGCTTGGCGGCGAAGACGCCTTCGCGCGGCAGGCGCACCGCGACCTCGACCTGGCCGCGCTCGAAGTGGCGCGCCGCGACGCCGCGCACCTCCGACTCGAGCGCCGCCAGCTCGCGCGGCAGCCGCGGCCGGATCTCGAGATGGCGCGAGTTCACGCTGCGCACCTCGGCGGCCAGGCCGTCGGCGCCGTCCGCGCGGCCGAAGCCGGTCATCGAGCGGCGCACGTGGGCGGGCGAGTCGTTCAACGCTGGAGTCCCCGCTCGGCGAGCTCGCGCTGGGCGCGGTCGACGTCGTCGCGCGGCTTCTGCGCGCGGGCAAACGCGATCACGTCCTCGATGCCCTCTTCGAACCTGACCTTGGCCTCGAAGCCGAGCGCGCGTTTGGCGAAGCCGGGATCCGCGAAGCAGTGGCGGACGTCGCCGGCGCGGAACTTCTCGGTGATCTCGGGCGCGATGGCCAGACCGAGCCGCGCGGCGAGCAGCTCGGCCAGGCCGCGGATCGTGGTCGGCCGCCCGGTGCCCACGTTGCAGACGCGCCCGCCCCCGGCCTCGCAGCGCAGCGCGGCGAGGTTCGCGCGCACGATGTCGGAGACGTGCACGAAGTCGCGGCTCTGCAGGCCGTCCTCGGTCACGAGCGGCGGATGGCCGTTGCGCAATCGCGAGCTGAAGATCGCCGCGACGCCCGTGTACGGGTTCGAGAGCGCCTGGCGCGCGCCGTACACGTTGAAGTAGCGCAGCGCGACGGTGGGAATCCGGTAGGCATTGCCGACCGCGAGGAAGAGCTCCTCGTGATCGCGCTTGGTCACCGCGTACACCGAAGTCGGTTGCAGCGGCTTGGTCTCCGGCGTGCCGATCGGGCGCAAGGCGTTGCCGGCGCCATCGAGCAGCTCCCACTGCCGCTTCTCGAACTGCTCGTCGGGCCGCAGGCTCGGGGTCGCGAGCTTGCCCTCGGCGTCGAGGTACGCGCCCTCGCCGTAGATCGACATGGACGAGGCGACGATCATCCGCTTGACCTGCGTCTTGCGCGCCGAGATCTCCTGCAGCATCACGCCCGCGCCCAGCGAGTTCGCGGAGACGTAGGCGGCGATCTCGTACATCGACTGACCGACGCCGACCGCGGCCGCCTGGTGGAACACGACCTCCACGCCGTCGAGCGCGCGCGCGACCGCCTCCGGATCGCGCACGTCGCCGCGCAGGTACTCCGCCTTCGGCGACGCATGCTTCGGCCAGTCCGCGTTGGCGCCGTGCACCTGCGGGTCGAGCGAGTCGAGCACGCGAACCGTCTGCCCTTCCGCGACGAGCGCGTCCACCAGATGCGAGCCGATGAAACCCGCGCCACCGGTGACCAGGATCTTCATGCGTCGTCCCCCGTTCCTTGAATCGGTCGGCAGCTAGACCGCCGCGAGCCCCGAAGTCGCGGGCTCGCCCGTCGCCGTGCCAGGCGAGGATCTTGCGGTACTCCTGCGCCCGCCGCCCGCCGAACACGCAGCCGAGCAGGATCTTCGCCATGACGATCGCGCGCAGCGCGCGGTACACCCCGGCGGAGCGGTTCTTGCGGAAGAAGATGTAGCGGCTGCGGTAGTACTCGATGCGCGTGCGCAGCGGCTGCTTCTTCTTGGTCGACTCGCCGTACAGGTGGATCACGTGCGCGTCCGGCAGGTGAAAGATCCGCCAGCCCGCGGCGCGCATGCGGTGACACCAGTCGGTTTCCTCGAGGAAGAAGAAGTAGTCCTCGTCGATCAGGCCGACCTGCTCGATGACCTCTCGCCGCGCGAACAGACAGGCGCCGAGCACCGCCTCGACCTCGACCGGGGCCTCGTAGTGGACGTTCTTGCTGGGCCAGCGCCCCGGCATGATCCGGCGCAGCAGCGACTGACCCACGATCTCGGACACCAGCGTGGGCGAGTTGTGGATGCAGTTCTGCTTGCTGCGGTCCGGGTTCAGGAGCTGGGGGCCGACCGCGCCCGTGTCCGGGTGCTCGTCGAGGAAGCGCACGCAGGCCTCGAGCCCGCCGGGCAGCACGATCGTGTCGCTGTTGAGCAGCACCGCGTGGCGGCCGCGCATCACTTCGAGCCCGCGGTTGTTGCCGGCGCCGAAGCCGATGTTCTTCGGCAGCGCCAGCAGGCGCGTGTCGGGGAACTGGCGCGCAACTGCCTCGACGGTGGAGTCGGCCGAGCCGTTGTCGACCACGATCACTTCGTAGGTGAGACCGAGCTTCGCATCGGCGATCGAGGCCAGGCAGTCGAGCACGAGGTCGCGCACGTTCCAGGCGACGATCACGATCGAGAGGTCGACGCTCGCCGGGTTCACGTGGCGAGCTCCAGCTCGACCGAGCCCTGCCAGTCGGGGCGCGAGAGCGCGGCGCGGGCCTCGCCGAGCACGCGCGAGGGCACGAGCCGGGTCATGCAGCGGTGGTCGATCGGACAGACCTTGAGCTGACACGGCGAGCACTCGACGGGCTCGCGCATCAGCTTGGTGCGCTTCAGGTTCAGATTGGTGTAGCCCACCGCCGTCGGGCCCATCAGCACGATCGTCGGCAGCTCGAACGCGGCCGCAATGTGGCGCGCGCCGGCGTCGTTGCAGATCAGGAGCTGCGCGCGCGCGAGCACGGACTTCAGCAGCGACAGCGACATGCCGTCGCCGCCCAGGCTCGCGATGCCGCGCCCGGCCTTGTCGGCGATCTCGGCCGCGAGTGGCTCCTCGCCCGGCCCGTGCACGAGCGCCACCTGCGCCCCGTCGCGGCGCAGCGAGGCCGCGACCTCCGCCACGTACTCGAGCGGCCAGAGCTTCGACGGGCCGAAGCCCGCGCCCGGCGCGAGGCAGACCAGAGGGCGCCCGCGCTCGAGCCCCGCCGCGGTGAAGCGCGCGTCGCACTCGCGCTCGGCCTCGGGCTCGAGGAAGAGCTCGACGTTCGTGCCGAGGTCCGGGCAGCCGAGCCGCCGCACCAGGTCCAGGTAGTAGCGCTCCATCGCCACCGGCGTGAAGCGGCCGTTCACGCGCGGCGCGGGCGCCGCGTCGGTGAGGAGGAGGCTGCGGCCTCGGCGCGCATAGCCGAGCCGAACGCGGCGCGCGCGCGGCGAACGCGAGCAGCGCGCTCGCAAGCGAGTTGGGGAGCACGACCGCGACGTCGCTGTCGCGCAGCTCGCGCGCCACCCGCATGCGCGCCGCGAACTGCGCGATCACGCCGCTCTTCTTGTAGATGTCGTGCGCGACGAAGCGGTCGATCCAGGGCGCGCCGCGCAGGACGCCCACGAGGGACCCGCGCACGACCGCGCGGATCTCGGCGTCCGGCCGGCCCCGGCGCAGTGCGCGCAAGGCCGGCGTGGCCATCACGACGTCGCCCAGGTGGTTCGGCAGGACGACGGATATTTTCTCTTTGCTTTCCGACACTTACTGGGACCGCGCGGCTCCTTCGCTGTCCTCCTAGATACCCTCCCGGGGCTTGTCGAGCAACGCGAATGCGGCCTCCATCACAGCCTCGGGCTCGACGGCGCGCATACAGGTCCGGGCCGGGCAGCCCTCCCGGCACGGATTGCAGCCCACGTCGCGGCGCACGATCCGGGCCGGGATCCCCGCGAAGGGGGCGTTCTCGACCGGGTCGGTGGGCCCGAAGATGGCCACGACCGGCGTTCCCGCCAGGCCCGCCAGGTGCATGGGCCCGGAGTCGCAGCCCACGAAGAGGCTCGCCCGGGCGAGCAGCGCGAGGAACTCCGCGAGCGACTCGGTCGCGGGCGCCAGTGCCGCCGCGCCGCCTGCCGCCGCGACCACCGCGCGCGCCGCCTCCCGCTCTCCCGCGACCGGGCCGAACGCCACCAGGCAGGGAACGCCGGCCCGCTCGTGCAGGCCGCGCGCGACCGCCGCGAAGCGCTCGGCCTCCCAGCGCTTGTAGGTCGTCTTCGGGCTCGTGCCGGGGTGGATGAGCGCGAAGCGCT
The DNA here is from genome assembly GCA_963707945.1 of uncultured delta proteobacterium. Lineage (GTDB taxonomy): Bacteria > Myxococcota_A > UBA9160 > SZUA-336 > SZUA-336 > VGRW01. Next base: position 1,654,288 of record CAVPRM010000001.1, on the reverse strand, counting down.
CGGGCAAGCCGTCGAGCTCCGCGCCCGCGCCGTCGAGCTCGAGCACGTGGGGGCGCGCGGGAACCTCGCCGCCCAGGAAGCGCACGAGCGCGGCGTTGCGCTCGAAGCGCGACATGTGCCCTGCGCGCACCGTCGCGCGCAGCGTCTGGAACCAGTGACTCGACTCCTTGGCGATCGGCGGCCCGTAGCCGACCCGCACCGGGATCTGCGCGGCCCAGGCCAGGAAGCCGCTGCGGAACACGCCGTGGAAGTCGATCGACAGGTCGTAGCGGCGCGCGCGCAGCTCGGCCGCGAACTCGCGCAAGGTGGCCAGAGCGACGAGCGGATGGCGCGCGCGCAGCTTCCGGCGCGGCATCTCCACCCGGCCGTCGAGCCCGGGCAGGCCGACGAGCCCCGCCGCCGCGCGGTCCTCGACCAGCCACTCGATGTGCGCGCGCGGGTACAGCGCGCGCACGCCGGCGAACGCGTAGCGGGTGCGCACCACGTCGCCGAGCGCGCCGAGCCGGATCACGAGCACGCGCTCCGCGGCGGGTGGCGCGGCGAGACGTGCGCCGGTGGCATCCGCGGCGATCGGGCCTAGCATCAGGCGCGATGGTCGCCCCTCGGCTGCTGTGGCGCTACATGTTCCGCGACATCCTGCTCCACGCACTGCTGGGGCTGTTCGCGATCACGCTGCTCCTGGTCGTGGCGAACGTGCTCCGCTTCATGGAGGACCTCGCGGCCGCGGGCGTCGGGCTGGCCGCGCTCGGGCAGCTGGTGCTCGCCATCCTGCCCGTCTACGCGTCCTACGCGCTGCCGACGGCGCTGCTCTTCGGGGTGCTGCTCTCGTTCGGCCGGATGTCGGCGGACGGCGAGATCGTGGCGATGCGGGCCAGCGGAATCAGCGCCGCGCGGATCCTGCCGCCCGCCCTGATCCTCGGCGGCCTCGCGGCGCTCGCGGCGGTGTACCTGCTGTTCGAGGTCCAGCCGCGCGCGGTCGGGCGCATGCGGGTGCTCTTGCGCCAGCTCGCCGGCTCGGTGCAGGTGATCGAGCCCGGGCGCTTCCTCGAGTTCGGCGACCGGCTCCTGTACGTGCACGCGCTCGGCGACGCGAGCTGCCCGCTGCAGGGGATCCTGATCGGCACCGCTACCGAGGGCGAGCGCAGCTTCTACGCCGCCGCCCACTGCGGCACGCTGATCGACGACAAGGGCAGCCACACGCTCGCGTTCGTGCTGCACGACGGCTCGATCCACTTCCGCGATCCCGACCCGACGCACTACCGGCGGATCAAGTTCGAGACCATGAAGACGGCGATCGACATCTCGGAGTACACCGACCCCAAGCCCGGCTCGAGCCAGCTCACCTTCACGGAGCTGCTCGCCGCGCACCGGCTGCCCGAGACCGACGCCGAAAAGCGTCGCCTGCAGGGAAAATACGGGACCTCGCTCGACGTGCAGATCCACCGGCGGCTCGCGTTCCCGCTGGCGTCGCTCTTGCTCGCGCTCGTGGCCGTTCCGCTCGGCATCCGGCCCGTGCGCTCGGGCCGCTCGGCGGGCGCGCTGACCGCGATCGCGGTGATGGGCCTCTACTGGCTGCTCTTCTCCCTGGGCGACACCGCGGCGACCCGCGGCGTGGTGCCGGCGTGGCTCGGGCTGTGGGTACCCAACGTGATCGTGCTGGGCATCGGCGTCGTCCTGATCCAGCGCCTGGCGCGAAGCGACGACTGATGCGCGGTCCGGTGCGAAACGTCCCGCCCGGCTACGTGGTGCACCGCGTCGCCGACGCCTGGCTGGTGTTCGACTCCGCGTACGCGTCGGAGCTCGTCGCGCTGCGGCTGGCGGATCCCGACGCGCGCCGCCGGCTGTTCGCGCGCGCGCCCAGGCGCGGTCGCGGCGCGGCGCCGAGCGTCTCGCTGCGCCGGGACGTCCACGCGATCCTGCGCCGCTACCAGCACGGCGGGCTGTTCGGCGGGATCACCCGCAACCTCTACCTGGGTCCGTCGCGCGCGCTCGACGAGCTGCACGTCACCGCGCGCGCGGAGGCGCTCGGCGCGCCCGTTCCGCACGTGCTCTGTCTCGCGCTCTGGCCCGCGGCCGGGCCGTTCTGGTCGGCGCTGATCGGCACGCGCGAGGAGCGCGGCGCGCGCGACCTCTGCGACGTCCTGCTCGCCGAGGACGATCCGCAGGCGCGGCGCGGGCTCCTGCGCGAAGTGGGCGAGGCCGTGCGCAAGCTCCACGACGCCGGCGTCGACCACCGCGACCTGCAGCTCCACAACATCCTCGCGGTCGGCGAGGGCCAGAAGCGCCGGATCGTGGTGGTCGACCTCGACCGCGCCGTCTACCACCCGCGCGGCGCGCTCGCAGCGCGGCTGCGCGCGCGCAACCTCGGCCGGCTGACCCGCTCCGCGGTGAAGGCCGGGCTCTGGCGCGGCCGGATCGGCCTGCGCGAGCTCGCCGCGTTCGTCGGCGCCTACACCGGAGGGGATCGCCGGCTGCGCGCCGAGCTGCGCGGCTGGATCCGCCGCGAGCAGTGGAAGCTCTGGCTGCACCGACTCGGCTACCGCCTGGCCGGCGAGCGGCCCTCCGTGTCCGCGCCTGCGCACAAAGAGGCCTGAGCCGGGTCCGGCAAGCGAAGCGGGGCCCCGCTTACAGCGGTCTCGCCTCTTCCACGAGCATGACCGGGATCCCGTCCTCGACGGGATAGGCCAAGCGGCAGGCGGCGCACTCGAGCGACTGCTCGGCGCCGTCGGATGCGCGTTTCACCACGAGCTCCGCCTTGCACTTCGGGCAGACCAGGATTTCGAGGAGCTCGGGATCGATTCGTGCGCTCATGCGTGCCCCTGTGCGCGGACGAGCTCGGCGAGCGCGCGCGCTTGCATCATCAAGTCTTCGAGCTGGTCGAGCGGGAACTGGCTGGCCGCGTCGCACAGCGCCTCTTTCGGGTTCGGGTGCGTCTCGAGGAAGACGCCGTTCACCCCCGCCGCGATCGCGGAGCGCAGCAGCACCGGGATCAGCTCGCGCGAGTGACCGCCCGCGGGGTCGGTGCTGGGAATTCCGTAGCGGCGGATCTGGTGCCCGGCGTCGAACACGACCGGGTAGCCGATCTCCTTCATCACCGGGATCGCGGTCATGTCCGCCACCAGGTTGTGGTAGCCGAACTGCGCGCCGCGCTCGGTGATGAGGATGCGCTCGTTGCCGGTGCGCGAGACCTTGCCGACCGGGTGTTTCATCGAGCCCGGGGACATGAACTGTCCCTTCTTGATGTTCACGGGCTTGCCGGTCTTGCCGGCCGCGACGAGCAAGGTCGTCTGCTGGCACAGGAACGCCGGGATCTGGATCACGTCGAGCACTTCGCGCGCCGCCGCGATCTCTTCGACGCTGTGCACGTCCGACAGCACCGGCAGCTCGAACTCCTTGCGAATCCACGCCAGCATCTCGAGCCCGTCCTCGAGGCCCGGGCCCTGGTAGGACAGCTCGTCCGAGCGGTTGTCCTTCAGATAGGACGACTTGAAGATGAGCGGCACCGACAGCTTCTCGGAGAGCTTCTTCAGGCGCTCGGCCGTAGCGGCCATCAGCGTCTGGTTCTCGATCACGCACGGGCCCGTGATCCAGAGCAGCGGCAGCCCCTCGCCGAGCCGCACCCGACCCGAAGTGGTGTCACCGATCTCGACGTGCCGCATGGGCAAACGTGTCCCCTTCCCGAGCTTCCCCTGCTTGGCCGGAGGTTAGCCCGGGGCCCTCGGCGCGGCTAGAGAGGAGCCGACCTCCCGTTCGACCTCGGCGATGAGGCTCGGGAAGTGGTTCTCGGGGAAAAAAACGCCGAAATCCCAGGTCTGATCATCGTGCCCGACGAGGATGGAGATCCGGCCTTCATCGCACGCCCAGAAAACCGCTGCTCCGACACACGTTCCGATGCGAAGCGCCCCGGCGAGCCAGCGCGCGGAGGGAACCCGGAGAAGTAGTGGGAGTTCGAGGAGCGGGACCCAGACGTTGATTTCGCAGTCCCGGCACTGGACCTTGAGGGCGACGCAGGCCGTGTCGTGCTCATCTACGCCGCGCTCGGCCGAAACACTGAAGAGCTCTGCGCCTTCGGACACTATCGAAGCTGGGCCAGCACCGCGGGCTTCATGATGTCCTCGGTGCCCTCGACTCGGAAGACCTCGTCCAAGCCCAGGGCGGGCCACGGAATGAGCTCTCCTTCCGGCCCTTCGACCACGAAGCCGGCGTCGCGGATCATGCGGTAGGTGTCCGCAGCGCCCTTCCCCTTCGTGGTGAGGTAGCCCTCGACGAAGAGCGAGTTGGCCGGCCAGAGCGACAGCGCCTCGAGCGAGCGCAGGTGACCTTCGCGGCCGGCCGCGATCCGCACCTCGGCGCGCGGGTTCGCCAGCCGCATCATCGCCAGCACGCGCAGCGCGCGCTCGGGCGTGATCGAGCCGTCGGACTGGAGCGGGTTGCCGGCGATCGGCAGCAGGAAGTTCACCGGGATCGAGGGCACCTCGAGCTCGCGCAGCGCGAGCGCCACCTCGATCAGGTCGGCGTCCTCCTCGCCCATGCCCGCGATCAGCCCGCTGCACTGCTCGAGCCCCGCCGCGCGCGCGGCGCGCAGGGTCGCGATCCGATCCGCGTAGGTGTGCGTGGTGCAGATCTCGGGGTAGTGACGCTCGCTGGTGTTGAGGTTGTGGTTCAGCCGGTCGACGCCGGCGGCCTTCAAGCGCCGGGCCTTCGGTAGGTCGAGCAGGCCGACCGACACGCAGATGCGCACCGACACCTCGGCGTGGATCGCGCGCACCGCGTCGCAGAGGTAGTCCACCTGGCGGTCCGTCGGGCCGCGACCGCTCGCGACCATGCAGTAGCGGAACGCGCCCGCGGCGTAGGCGCGCTTCGCCTCGTCGACGAGCTCGGCCTGCGGCTTCCACGGATACGGGCGGAGCGGCGCGTCCGTGATCGCGGACTGCGAGCAGTAGCCGCAGTCCTCGGGGCAGCGCGCGTTCTGCGCGTTGTTCAGGATGTGCACGCGGACGCGGTTGCCGAAGCTCGCCTCGCGGACGATCCGCGCCTCGTGCAGGAGCGGCAGCAGGGGGACTTCGGGTTGCAACGTCCGCGCGAGCTCCGCCGCAGCGAGCGGCGGCCCGTCGAGACTTCGTTTCGCGAGATCGAGCTCCATGGCGCGCGCAGCATATCAAACCCGGGTCGCGCGCCGCGTTTGACCGACCCGGGTGCACGTGACAGGCTGAATGCGAAGCGGGGGTGAATACAGGAGGCGTCGAATGGCACAGCCAGAACGCGGCCTGAACGTCGCCGCGTGGATCGCCAGCGCGTTGCTCTGCGCCCTCTTCCTGTACGCCGGCCCGCCCAAGTGGCGCGGCGCGGACCAGCCGGTCGAGATGTTCCACCAGTTCGGCTATTCCGACAGCTTCCGAGTCTTCATCGGCGTCTGCGAGACGATCGGCGGCATCGCTCTGCTCTTCCCGAACTTCGCGTTCTGGGCGGCTTGCGGGCTGCTCACGATCATGAGCGGCGCGGTCTACTCGCACATGACCCACGGCCAAGAAGCGCTGTGGGCTACGCCCGTTCTCACCTCGTATATTCTTGGATTCATTGCGTGGGTACGTCGCCCACAGGCGTTCTTGATTGGAACCCCAGAGGAGGTGAAGTCCTGATGGAGGCGTCCACGACTCCGGCGGCACCTAGCCGCGGCCTGAACATCGCTACATGGGTGGCGAGCGCGCTCGTTGTGCGCGCTGTTCCTGTTTGCGGGCCCGCCCAAGTGGATGGGCGCGCAGCAGGCCGTCGACGGCTTCCGCAGCTTCGGCTTCTCGGACGGGTTCCGGATCTTCATCGGGCTGGCCGAGACGTCGGGCGCGATCGGCCTGCTGATCCCGCGTCTCGCCTTCTGGGCCGCCTGCGGCCTGATCCTCATCATGATCGGCGCCGTCCACACGCATGTGACACACCCCGAGGCGGGACCGCCCGTGGCCCCCGTGGTCGCCTTGCTCTTGCTGGGCCTGGTGGCCTTCGTCCGACGCAAGTACGCGCTGTTCCTGTCCTAGCTAGCGGGGCTCAGAGCTTCGCGGCGACGAAGTCGACGAGCGGAGCGCCGCTCGCGCGGTCGACCTCCTCTTCGAGCACGGCGACCCGGCCTGGCTGGACCCAGCCCGGCGGGATCTTGATCGCGTCCTTCGCCGTGGTGACCCAGAGCAGCTCAGGGTCGAGGTCGGCGACGTCTGCGCGCGCGTAACCGTGGTGGTCGGCGAAGACGCGGCGCGCGCAGATCTCGGCGCCGAGCATCTCGAGGTCGCGCGCCAGGCGATCGGGGCGCGCGATCGCGGCGAGCAGGCCGATCCGCGCACCGCGCAGGCGTTCCAGCGGGGCGCGCTCGCCGCCTTCGACCGGCCGCAGCCCGAGCTTCGAGACCGCGACACGGAACTGTGGCAGGCCCGGCGGCAGGCGCGCAGTGCCGGGCGGCGCCGGATCGCCCGGCGCGGCGCGGGTGAAGACGAGCGCGTGCGCCCGCGCGAGCGCGGCGACCGGCTCGCGCAGCGGGCCGCGCGGGAGGACGTGGCCGTTGCCGAGGCCGAGCCGCGCGTCCAGGCACACGAGCTCGAGGTCGCGGCGCGAGCGGATGGTGCTGGAAGCCGTCGTCGAGGATCAGGACCTCGACGCCGAAGGCCGAGATCGCCCGCAGCCCCAGCGCCGTGCGGTTCACTCCGGCCAGCACCGGCACACCGGGGGCGCTCGCCGCGAGCAGACACGGCTCGTCGCCGACGTCGATGGGCGCGGCGAGCAGGCGTTCTCCGTCCGAGACGACGTTCAGCTCGCGGCTGCGCCGCCCGCCCACGCCGCGCGAGAGCAGCGCGACCTTGCGTCCGCGCGCGCGCAGCTCGCGCGCCAGGTACGCCGCCAGCGGTGTCTTGGCCGAGCCGCCCACGGCGAGATTGCCGATCGAGATCACCCGCGCGTCGAGCCGCGCGCGCTCGCGCAGACCTGCGTCGTACAGCCAGCGGTGCAGGCGCGCGCCGGCGCCGTAGCCGAGCGCGGCCAGCGCGAGCGGCGCGAGCAGCGCCTGGCGGGCCGGCGACTCCTCGATCCGCCACAGAAACTCGGGCAACTCGCTAGCCTCTCGCCTCGAGCACCGTGCGCAGGACCCGGTCGGTCGCGCCGCGGTGTTCCTCGAGCAGCTTCGCCGCCTCGCGCGCGGGCGCGTTTCGGTCGGGATCGGCCCAGAGCTCGCGCAGCACGCGCTCGAGGTCGGCCGCGTTCTCGACCCGGCGCAGCACGCCGAGAGGCGCGAGCAGCCCCTGCTGGGTGCGCTGGTTCTCGGTGTGGGGGCCGTGCACGGCGACCCGGCCCGCCTGCACGGGCTCCACCAGATTGTGTCCCCCGATCGGAGACAGGCTGCCGCCCACGAACGCGAGCTCCGCGACGTGGTACAGGCTCGCGAGCTCGCCGACGCTGTCGACCACCACCACGTCGGCATCGGCCGCGCCCTGCGAGCGCAGGCCCGCGCGCGCGCCATTGCGCCGCGCCGTGCGCACGACCTCGGGCACGCGCTCGGGATGGCGCGGCACGAGCACCAGCCGCAGCTCCGGCGCGCGCGTCGCGCGCAGCCGCTGCCACGCCTGCAGCAGCGCCTCCTCCTCGCCGGGGTGCGTGCTGCCGCCCATCAGGAACGGGCCGCGCCCCAGCGCGTCGAGCAGCGCCGGGGTCGGCGCGGGCGCGGCGGCGCGGTCGAGCTTCAGGTCGCCGACCACCGACGTGCGCTCGTCGGGCGCTCCGATCGCCACGAAGCGGGCGCGGTCGAGCTCCGCACGCGCGCCGACGTGGTGCAGGCGCGCGAGCAGCGGCGCGAAGAACGGCGAGAGCGCGCGGTAGCGCGGGTAGCTGCGGTCCGAGATCCGGCCGCCGGCGATCACCACGCGGGCGCCCCGCGAGGCGGCCGCAGCGAGCAGGTTCGGCCACAGCTCGGTCTCGATCAGCACCAGCACCGCCACGCGCGCGCGCGCAAGCGACAGCTGCACGAGCCCGGGCAGGTCCAGCGGCGCCAACCGGCTGCGCACGCGGGGCAGCCGCGCGCGCAGGCGCGCGCGGCCCGTCACCGTGGTCGCGGTCGCGAGCACCGGCACACCCTGGTCGACCAGGCGCGCGATGAGCGGCGCCGCGGCCTCGACCTCGCCCACGCTCGCTGCGTGCACCCACACCGTGCGCTCGGGCATGCGCGGCAGCGGTCGCAGGCGCTCGAGCACCGACCCGAGCGGGCCGAACGCGCCCGTGAGCGCGGCGAGCGCGAGCAGCGGAGCGAGCAGAATGGCGAGCGGCACGAGCAGCAGGTCGTAGGCGAGGATCACGCGCGCCTCGCCAGCGCCAGCGCGAGATCGGCGACGCGCTCCGCGGCGCCGGGCGGTCCGAGCTTCGCGACCGCCCGCTCGAGGCCGCGCTGCATGTCGGCGCGCGCCTCCGGGATCGCGCAAGCAGTCGCGCAGCGAGCGCCGCCAGCGCCGCCGGCCGCGCCTGCGCCTGGATCCGCTCGGGCACGACGCCCTCGCCCGCGATCAGGTTCACCATGCACGAGCGACGACACCGTCGCGAGCCGCCGCGCCAGCTCGAAGGTGAGCGGGCTGCGTGCGGTGCGCGACGACCAGCGGCACGCCGAGCATCGCCGCCTCGACCGTCGCCGTGCCCGCCGCGCTGATGAGACAGGTCGAGACGGCCATCGCCTCGTGCGAGCGGCCGCGCACCACGCGCAGCCACTCGGGCGCGCCGAAGCTCTCGGCGGCCAGCGTCGGCGCGACCACGAGCTGCACCTGCAGCTCGGGCATCGCCCCGCGCAGCAGCGCCGCGGTGTCGCGCAGGAGCGGCCAGTTCCGCTCCACTTCGTTGTGTCGGCTGCCCGGGCAGCAGGCCGAGCACGGGCCGGCCGGGATCGAGGCCGAGCTCGCGCGCCAGCTCCGAGCGGTCGCGCTCGAAGCGCAGCGGCGTGAGCCGGTCGACCAGCGGGATGGCCGACGAACGTCGCGCGCACTCCCGCCTCGCGCAGGAACGCCTCCTCGAACGGGAAGATCACCGCGACCTGATCGGTGCGGCGCGCGAGCTTGCGCACGCGGCCCGCGCGCCAGGCCCAGACCTGCGGCGCGACGTAGTAGAGCACCGGAACCCCGCGCCGCTTCGCGACCGACGCGAGCGGCAGGTTCAGGTCCGGCGAGTCGACGAACACGGCCAGGTCGGGGCGCTCGGCGTCGAGCGCGCGGCGCAGGCGGGCGTAGGCCCCGAGCACGCGCGGCGCGCGGCCGAGCACCTCGGTGAGCCCCGCGATCGCGATCTCGGACTGCGCGACGATCGGCCGGAAGCCCGCGCGCTCGAGCTCCGCGCCGCCGAGCCCGAACACGTCGAGATCGTGCGCGCGCTTGCGCAGCGCCTCGACCAGCGCCGCGGCGTGCAGATCGCCCGACGCGTCCGCCGTCGAAAGGAAGACTCTCACTGTTGACTACGCTCGCCTGCGGCTCGCTGCGCGCTCCGCTTGCGTCCTCGCTCGGGGCGGCCCTCGCTCGGCCTCGCACTCGCAATCGCGCGGGTCGAGAAGATCACCCGGGAACCTCGATCGACTCTATCGGCTCGATCGCCTCCTGGATGCGCAGCGCCAGATCGAGCGCGCGGTAGCCGTCCTCGCCGGAGACCTCGGGCTCGGCGCGGGTGCGCACGCTCTCGGCGAACGCGCGGTCCTGTGCGAGCAGCGCGTCGCCGGCGTCGAACTCGAGCTTCTCCGCGGTGATGCGCGGCGCGACGCCCGTCTCGAGCGCGCCCTCGCGGCGCACCACGGTGATCTTGTTCTCGCCCAGGTCGAGCGACACGTAGGCGTCGGACTGGAACAGCCGCACCTTGCGCAGACGCTCGAGCGACACGCGGCTCGCCGTCAGGTTCACGATGCAGCCGTCCGCGAGGCGCAGCCGCGCGTTCGCGATGTCCTCGGTCTGCGAGAGCACCGGCACGCCGACCGCCTCGACGCGCTCCACCTCGGCGCCGGCGAGCTCGGCCACGATGTCGAGGTCGTGGATCATCAGGTCGAGCACGACCGACACGTCGGTCGCGCGCGCGGGATACGGGCCGATGCGGTGCGCCTCGATGAAGCGCGGGCGCGTGAGCGCCGGACGGATCGCGCGAAACGCGCGCGAGAAGCGCTCGATGTGGCCGACCTGCAGCACGCGCTGCCTGGCACGCGCGAGGTCGACGATCCGGCGCGCGTCGGCGCGCGTTGGTCGCGATCGGCTTCTCGATCAGCAGTCGAGGCCGGCCGTGAGCAGCGCACTCGGCGACGTCGCGCGTGGTGCGACGTCGGCACCGCGACGACCGCGGCGTCGGCGCGCGCCGCCACGTCCTCGATCCGCTCGAGCACCACGCGTGCCGTGCTTGTGCGCGATCTCGGCAGCGCGCGCGCGGTCCGCGTCGCAGACGCCGGCGAGCTCGACCAGGCCCTCGCCTGCGAGCTGCGCGAGCTTCTCCGCGTGGAAGCGGCCCATGTGGCCCGACCCCGACGACCGCGATGCGCGGCTTGCTTCATGCGTCCTCCGGGCCGAGCCCGACGAGCGAGATCCCCGCTTCGCGCGGCGAGCGCGTGGCTGCGCTCGCGCTCGAGCACGAGCGTGCGTCCGGCTTCGAGACCGATCGCGCGCAGCCTGCACTCGCGCGCGAGCTTCGAGCGTGGTCGGCCCGATCACGGGCACGTCGAAGCGCATGTCCTGGCTCGGCTTGGCGGCCTTCACCAGCACCGCCCCCGCGCCGAACTCGGCGGCGCGCCGCACCATGCGGTCGGTGCCCTCGAGCGCCTCGACCGCGAGCACGGTGCCCTGCCGCACGACGCAGGCCTGGCCGACGTCGTGCGGGCCGAGGCTCGCGACCACGCGCAGGCCCAGACCCAGGTCGGCGCGCAGCGCCGCGTCGGGCTCCGGACCGGCGAAGGTTCCGCGGCGGGTCATGCGGCTCTCGAGGTAGCGCGTCGACTCGACCACCGTCAGCCCTTCCGATTCGAGCTCGTCTGCGACCGCGCGCAGGATCGCGTCGTCGCCGCGCGCGCCGAGCTTGCCCAGGAGCGCCAGCGCGCGCGCGTCGGGGCGCAGCCGCGAGGGGTCGCGCAGCACCTCGCGCTTGCTGACCGCGCCGGCCAGGATCACCTCGCGCGAGCCCGCACCGCGCAGGAACTCGATGAGCTTCCCGAGCTCGCCCGCGTTCAGCCACGCGAACGCGACGCTCGCTTCGCGCTCGATCGCGGGGTCGGTGTTGTCCTCGATCGCGGCGATCGCGACGCCGACTCCGCGCTCGCGCGCCGCGCGCGCGACCTCGAACGGCAGCGGCCCGCTGCCCGCGATCAGCCCGAGGACCGGCATCTCCGCGTCCCCCGCCCCGGCGCTAACGGCGCCGCACGAAGCCGCTCTCGGCCTTCTCGAGGAACGCGACCATGCGCTCCGCTTCGGCCGAGCCCGGCAGCTCGGCGCGCACCTTCGCGAACGCGGCGTGCGCGGTGAGCCCCTCCCGGAAGATGATCCGGAACGCCTTCTCGACCTGCTCGATGCGCTCGGCGGCGAAGCCGCGGCGCTCGAGGTTGATGCGGTTCATCTTGACCAGCCGCGCGGGGTAGCCGTTCACGAAGGTGAACGGCGCCGCGTCCTGCATCAGCCCCGACAGACCGCCGACCATGACGGATTCGCCGATCCGGACGAACTGCTGCACCGCGGCGCCTCCGGCCAGGTACGCGTAGTCCTCGACGGTGACGTGGCCCGCGAGCATGACGTTGTTCGCCAGGATCACGTGGCTGCCGATCCGCGAGTCGTGGCCGACGTGCGCGTTCACCAGGAACAGGTTGTCGTCGCCGACCAAGGTCGTGCCGCCGCCCACGGCGGTGCCCGGGTGGATCGTGACCTGCTCGCGGACGACGTTGCGCGCGCCCATTTCGAGCCGGGTCGGCTCGCCCTTGTACTTCACGTCCTGCGGCGGCTCGCCGAGCGTCGCGAACGGGAACACCACCGTGTTCGCGCCGACCGTCGTGTGGCCCGAGACCACCGCGTGCGAGCGCAGCACCACGCCGTCGCCCAGCCGCACGTTCGGGCCGACCAGACAGAACGGTCCGATCTCGACGCCGTCGCCGAGCTCGGCGCCGGACTCCACGATGGCGCTCGGATGAATGCGCTTCATGCTCCCCCCTCCGCGTTGCGCGGCACGAACGCGGCCAGCAGCACCGCCTCCGCGACCGACTCGCCCGCCACGCTCGCCTTCGCTTCGATCTTCACGAGCTTCGAGCGCGCCGCCAGCGCCCGCGCCTCGAGCCGCAACACGTCGCCCGGCACGACCTGGCGCCGGAAGCGCGCGCCGTCGACGCCCGCGAGCACGCAGAGCAGGCCGGCCTTGACCGACCCGGTGCTGATCGCCCAGATCGTGGCCGCCTGCGCCATGGCCTCGATGATCAGGACGCCGGGGAAGATCGGCTGGCCCGGAAAATGTCCCGCCAGCGCCGGCTCCGCCGAGGAGACCAGCTTCTCGGCCAGGATGTAGTTCTCGCCGAGCTCCAGCACCCGATCGATCATCAGCATCGGATGGCGGTGCGGGAGCAGCTCCCGGATGCGCTCGCTGCCGAACGGAGCCTTGTCCATGGGCTACTGCCCGTTCAACCGCTTGACCACGAGGTCGGTCACGTCGAGGCCTTCCGGCGCGAACAGCACCCCGGGAGTCGAGCGGTCGAGCACGAGGTCGAACTCCTTCTCCTTGGCCAGCGCCGTCACGACTTCCTCGAGCTTCTTCGCCAGCGGCGCGAGCAGCTTCTGCTGCTGCACGACCAGCTCGTCCTTCGCCGCCTGGAAGTCGCGCTCGAGATCGCGCGTGCAGCGCTGGAACTCGATCGCCTTCTCCTGCATGGCGTCGTCCGAGAGCACGAACTTCTGCGACTCGGAGTCCTCCTGGATCTTCTTGCACTGGTTCGAGCGCGGCTCGAGCTCCTTCTTCTTCTTGTCCTGGAGCTGCGAGAGCGTCTTCTCCGCCTCTTTGCCCTTGTCGCTCGACAGCAGCGCTCGCTGGCGGTCGACCAGCGCGAGCTTGAAGTCGGCCGCCGCGGGGAGCGCCGGTAGGAACAGGGCCAGGGCCAGGCCGAGTTGGAGCCCGGCGCTTCGGGTGCGGGAAAGCATGGATTCTCCTTTTGGGGTGTACACCGTGCCGTTTCGCGGCCCGGAGGGAAAGGCGTCGGTACGCGCGAGGGCCGCCCTGAGCGAGGGCCGCAAGCGGAGCGGAGCGAAGCGCGCAGCGAGCCGAAGGCGAGCGTAGTCCATGAGGCTAGTACTGCTGGCCTCCGAGCGAGAACTCGAAGACCGAGCCGTCCTCGTCCGAGTACGGATCGAGCGGGAAGCCGATCACGACCAGGATCGGACCGAAGGGGCTGAACCACTGGATGCCCGCGCCGGTGCCGACCCGGAACTCGGCCGGGTTGATGATGTCGTTCTCGGCGAACGCGTTGCCGGCGTCGACAAAGACCAGACCGGACAGGCCCATCTCTTCCGAGATCGGGAAGTCGAGCTCCAGGTTCACGAGCGCCATCGAGTTGCCGCCGATCACGTCGGTGGCGTCGAGGTTCGCGAAGTCGCGGATCTCCTTGTCCTCGATCCGGTTGCAGATGTTGCCCGGCTTGCAGTCGCCGGCCTTCTGGGGGCCTCCGAGGTCGGGGTCGGTCACGTAGCGCCCGAACGGCGTGAACAGCCGCTCCCCGGTCGCGACCTTCTCCGAGGTCAGGATGGTGCGGCGCGGGCCCAGCGACCGCTGCTTGAAGCCGCGCACCTGGAAGGCGCCGATGCCGCCGAGGTAGTAGCGCTCGGTGAGCGGCAGCTTGAGGTCGGTGTCGATGTCGGTCAGGAAGCGGACCTCGTCGTTGAAGCTCTGGCAGTCCTGGAAGCCGCAGCCCGGCAGGTCGTAGTCGGCGATCGTGTTCCAGGGCAGCACGTAGCCGACCCGCGAGTTGAAGATGAAGGTCGAGTCGAAGCCCAGCCAGCGCCTCATCGGGAAGAACTGGGTGGTGCGCCCTTCGATGCGCAGGAACTTCGAGAAGCCGCCCAGGCCGGCGAACTCGACGGCGAGGCCCGAGACCGAGCCGCTCTTGGGGAAGCGCACGTCGTCGCGCGAGTCGCGGCGCAACGCGAAGGTCATCATCGACGAGGAGGTCGTGCCCTGGAACTCCTCGCGCTCGATCAGCGACGCCGCCTGGAAGTCCTCGAAGCCGGTCACCTCGCGGTTCGCGAACGAGTAGCCGGTCGAGACGAAGGTGTAGTTCTCGTCGAGCGGATACGAGATCGTGGCGCTCGCGCCCTGCAGGCTCTCCTCGAAGTCCGGGTACTCGCTGGTGGCGCTCTGTCCGGTCAGCGCGAGGTTCGCAGCGGTGCCCAGCACGTACGGCTCGATGAAGCGCAGGTAGAAGCTCTTGTTGATCGAGCCGAGGTCGACGCCGGCCGAGAGGGAACGGCCGGTGCCGAACATGTTGTCCTGGCGGACCGAGCCCGAGACGATGAAGCCGTCGACCGACCCGAAGCCGGCGCCGAAGCTGAAGCTGCCGGTGGGCTTCTCGACGACGTCGACGGACATCGAGACGCGGTGCGGCTGGTCGGCGGGCTTGGCCGAGATGTCGACCTCCTCGAAGTAGCCGAGCCGCTGCACGCGGGCCTTGCTGTTCTGGACCATCGCGGCGGAGTACATGTCGCCCTCGTCGATCGAGAGCTCGCGCCGCACCACCCGGTCCAGGGTGCGCGTGTTGCCGTGCAGGTCGATGGCCTCGACGAAGTAGAGCTCGCCCTTCTTCACCTTGAACAGGCAGTCGACGGAGAGCTTCTCCGGGTCGACCTGGGTGCTCGGATCCACGCCGGCGTCGTAGAAGCCGCGGTCGCCGTAGAAGGCGCGCAGCCGGTCGACGTCGGCGGTGAGCTTCGAGCGGCTGAACACGTCGCCCGACTTCTGCTCGATGAGCGCGACCAGCTGGTCGCGGTCCATCGTGTCGTCGCCCAGCACGTCGACGACTCCGACGTGGTACTGGGGGCCTTCGGAGATGTCGACGGCGACGGTGATCCCCTCGTCGGTCACCTTGACCTGGGGCTCGCCGATCTGGACGCGGATGTAGCCGTTGTCCATGTAGAGGCGCTGGATCTTGTCGAGGTCCTGGTAGAAGATCGGCTCGGCGTAGAGGCCCGAGTTGTCCCACATCTGTGTCACCCACGAGGTGAGGGTCCAGGGCTTGGTCTGCATGACCTTCTCGAGCTGCCTCGTGGTGAACGCCTGGTTGCCCGAGAAGTCGATCGCGCGAAGCTTCAGCTTCTTGCCCTCGACCACCTCGAAGTTCACGCCGACGGCGCCCTCGCCCTGGGGCTCGAGGTTGTAGCTGACCTTGGCCTGGTAGTAGCCCTTGGCCTGGTACTGGGCCTCGATCCGCTGCGAGTTCTCGACCAGGAGCGGGTAGTCGACCGTCGAGCCGACCGTGATCGTCAGCTTGTCCTTGATGTCGTCGGAGGGAATCTCCTCGTTGCCGGTGATGCTGACCTGGCGGATCACCGGGTTCTCGGTGACGACGAAGGTGACGATCACGCCCGCCGGCTCGTTCTCGAGCTCGACCCGCACGTCGTGGAAGAACCCGAGCCCGTAGATGCGCCGGACGTCGTCGGCCAGGTGCGCCTGGGCGAGCTTCTCGCCCACCTTGGTGCTGAGCACCGCCTTGACGGCGTCGGCCTCGATGCGCCGGTTCCCCTCGACCCGGATCTCGCGAACGACCTCGCCCGTGGCGACCGGCGCTTCCGTCGGCGTCTCGCCCGTGGGCGCGGCGAGATCGAGCGGAGCTTGCGCCGGGGGCTGCGCGTTCTGGGCGTAGGCAGCGGTCGCGAGCGCGGCGAGCAGCGCGCACAGCGCGGCGCAGCCCCTGGGGCGAAGAGACTTTGCACGGAGGTGATCGTTCAAGGTGGCGCGCCGCTTCGCAGGGGGGCCGCAGTGTACCCCGAGGAGAGGCTCATCTGGTCGTCTTCGCTCGCCTGCGGCTCGCTCCGCGCCGCTACGGCGCCGACAGCGGACCGCCGGCCGATGTCCCGCGGTGGGCCTCGCTCGGGGCGGCCCTCGCTCGGCTCGAGAGGGGCGCTTGCCACGGCCTATGAGACCAGCCGCCCCTCGACCAGATAGCACTTCTTGGCGAGGCGGTTCGCGAGCTTTTCGTTGTGCGTGACGAGCACCAGCGCAGTCTGCGCTTGCGCGACCAGGCGCAGGAACATGTCGACGACGTCGTCGGCCGTGTGCGGGTCGAGGTTGCCGGTCGGCTCGTCCGCGAGGACGACCGCCGGGCCCTGCACGAGCGCGCGCGCGATCGCGACGCGCTGGCGCTCGCCGCCCGACAGCTTGCCCGGCACGTGGTGGAGGCGGTGGGAGAGACCGACCTCGCCGAGCAGCTCGCGGGCGCGGTCGCGCGCGCGGCGCCGGGTCCAGCCCGCCAGCAGGCACGGCATCATCACGTTCTCTTCCGCGTCGAACTCCGGCAGCAGGTGGTGCGACTGGAAGACGAAGCCGAGCGAGCGATTGCGGAAGTCCGCGATCTCGTCGGGCGGCAGTGCGTACAGGTCGCGGCCGCCGTAGCGCACCTCGCCCGCGCTGGGTCGCTCGAGTCCGCCCAGCACGTAGAGCAGGGTCGACTTGCCCGCCCCCGACACGCCGAGCACCGCCAGCGAGTCGCCGGGCCGCAGCGTGACGCTCACCCCCGACAGCACCTCGATCGTCTCGTCGCCGAGACGGAAGCGCTTCACGATGCCGGCGGCTTCGAGCTCACTCATAGCGGAGCGCCTCGGCGGGATCGAGGCGCGAGGCCTGCCACGACGGCAGGAGCGTCGCGCCGATCGAGAGCACCATCGCGATCAGCGAGATCAGCCCGAGCTGCCCCGGCTCGACGTGGTGCGGCAGCTTCTGCAGCTGGTACACGTTCGCGGGCAGCACGTCGAAGCCGAACGTGCGCTCGACACCGCTCTGGATCACGTCGAGGTTCCAGGTGATCACGAGCCCCATGCCGATCCCGAGCGCGAGCCCGGCGACCCCGATCAGGAAGCCCTCGATCGCGAACACGCGCAGGATTCCCTCGTCGGGACAGCCCATGGTCTTCAGGATCGCGATGTCCTGCGACTTCTCCATGATCATCATGATCAGGGTCGCGACGATGATGAAGCCCGCGACCACCATGATGAAGCTGAGCAGCACGAACATCATCACGCGCTCGGTCTTGAGCGCCTGGAAGAAGCCCGGGAAGTAGTCCTTCCAGTCGCGCGTGTAGTAGAGCCCGCCCGAGTCGAGCTGGCTCTCCACCTCGGCTGCGATCTGCCGCGAGCGGTACGGATCGACGGTGCGCACCTCGATGCCCTGCGCCACGTCGCCGAGCTTCATGAACTTCTGGGCGCCCTTGAGGCTCGCGTAGACGAAGCTCTCGTCGAACTGGAAGAAGTCGGAGCGGAACACGCCGGCGACGCGGAAGCGCTCGAGGCGCGGCGCCGGGCCGAGCGGCGTGGGCTGCCCGCCCATCGGCGAGATCAGCACGAGCGGATCGCCCACCCGCAGCAGGAACCGGTTCGCGATCTCGGCGCCGACGATCAGGCCCGGCAGCCGCGCGATCTCGTCGCCGTCGGGCTTGGGCTCGAGGTCGGCGAGCGAGCCCGCGCGGATCGTCTCGAGCAGCTGGGTGGCGTTGCCGACCGTCCCGGGATCGATGCCCTTCAGCATGATCGCCTGCAGCCCGCCGTCGTGGCCGCGCAGGATCGCATCGGTGGCGAGGAACGGAGTCGCGCCCACGACCCCCGGCATGCCTCCGATCCGGTCGTTGATGGCGAAGTAGTTCGAGATGTCGCCCGCGCGCGAGAGCACCGAGAAATGCGCGCGCGCGCCGATCACCTTCTCCTCCCACATCGAGGAGAAGCCGTTCATGACCGAGAGCACCACGGTGATCACGGCCACGCCGAGCGCCACCCCGACCACGCAGATGACGGAGATGATCGAGATGAAGGTCTGGCGCCGGCGCGCGACCAGGTAGCGCAGGCCGATGAACCACTCGACGGGCTTCTGCACCCGGTGCTCGACCAGGCCGGCCAGCACGAGCGGCCAGAGCCCGAACGCGCCGAGCATGACGACCAGCGCCGCGAGGAGGATGGCCGAGTGGCCCAGCTCGCCCAGCGCCGCCAGCCCGAGCGAAGCGACGAACAGGCCGCCGCAGACGAGCAGGAGCGCGCCGAAGCCCCAGCGCAGCGCGCGCCGCGCCCCGGGGACCGAGTGCACGAGCACGACGCCGCCCCAGGCGACCACCGAGCAGACGACCTGGCCGGCCGCCGGCCACCACCAGATCGGGGCGCCGAGGGCGAACGCGAGCGCGCCCACGCCCGGCCGCGGCGAGCGCGATCGCCGGCAGCGCCACCCGCGGCGAGCGCACGAAGCGCAGGAAGTGGCCCAGGATCAGCGCCGCCGAGCCGGAGAAGAACAGGAACATCGCCCCGAAGCCCAGCGCGATCAGCGCGACCAGACTCGCGGAGACGAAGCCCAGGCTGCGGGTCAGGACTTCAATCATCGCGCGACCGCAGGTGCGGGAAGAGCTTCACCTCGCGCAGATGGCTCGCGCCGGTGAAGATCATCGCGAGCCGCCCGATCCCGAGCCCCATCCCGCCGGTCGGCGGCATGCCGTGCTCGAGCGCGCGCAGGAAGTCCTCGTCGAGCGGCTCGCGCCTCGAGGTCGCCGCGGCCCGCGGCCTCGGCCTGCTCCGCGAAGCGCTCGCGCTGATCGTCCGGGTCGTTCAGCTCGCTGAAGGCATTGCAGATCTCCATCCCGCCGATGAAGCCCTCGAAGCGCTCGACCATCTGAGGACGTGCGGGGTCGCGCTTGGCGAGCGGCGACAGGGCGGCGGGATAGTCGACGACGAAGCGTCGGCGCGACGAGCGACGGCTCGACCGTTTCGGAGAACACCGCGTCCACCAGCCCCGCCCAGGTGTGGGCCCCCGCGACATCGACGTTCGGGACCCGCGCCTGCTTCACCGCGGCCTTCAGGCGCCTCGAGGTCGGTGGCCACGGAGATGTCCACCCCGGAGGCCTCGCGGATCAGCTCGACCATGCTGCGGCGCGGCCACGGCGGCGCGAGCTCGAGCTTGCGGCCCTCGCGTTCGACCGAGGTCGTGCCCAGCGCCCGCTCGGCGGCGAAGGCGACCATCTGCTCCACCAGGGCCATCATGTCCTCGTAGTCGGCGTAGGCCTGATAGACCTCGAGCATGGTGAACTCGGGGTTGTGCTTCTTCGAGATGCCCTCGTTGCGGAAGTCGCGGCCGATCTCGTAGACGCGGTCGATCCCGCCCACCACGAGCCGCTTCAAGTACAGCTCGAAGGAGATCCGCAAGTAGAGCTCTTGATCGAGTAAGTGGTGGTGCGTCGTGAAAGGTCGCGCGTGCGCGCCGCCGTAGATCGGCTGCAGGATCGGGGTCTCGACCTCGAGGAAGTCGCGCGCGTCGAGCCACTCGCGGATGGCGCTGATCATGCGCGAGCGGATCACGAAGCCGCGGCGCGACCTCGGGATTGCTGAGCAGGTCGAGGTAGCGCTGGCGGTAGCGCGCCTCGACGTCCACGAGGCCGTGCCACTTCTCGGGCAGCGGGCGCAGCGTCTTGGCCAGGAAGCCCAGCTCGCGCACGTCGACCGAGAGCTCGCCCTTCTGCGTGCGCACCAGCGGCCCGCGCGCGAAGGCGAAGTCGCCGACCTCGTAGAGCTGGAACTGCCCCCAGTGCTCGGGGCCGAGCTGGTCCTTGCGCAGCCAGAG
This sequence comes from uncultured delta proteobacterium, assembly GCA_963707945.1. Classification (GTDB taxonomy): domain Bacteria; phylum Myxococcota_A; class UBA9160; order SZUA-336; family SZUA-336; genus VGRW01. The sequence goes on along the minus strand of CAVPRM010000001.1, from coordinate 1,634,491 downwards.
CTGCAGGCGCTCGCCGTCGGCCTGCACGGTGGCGAAGGCCATCTTGCCGAAGCTGCGCAGCGCGACGATCCGGCCGGCGACGCAGACGGTCTCCGCCGCGCGCTCGAGGGCCGCCGCGTCCGCGGTGCCGAAGCGCGCCAGGATCTCCGCGATCGCGATGCGGTCGCGCGGCACCCGCGCCGGGAACAGCTCGACGCCCTGCGCGCGCAGGCGCTCCGCGTTGGCGCGGCGTGCGGCGACGATCTCCGCCTCGGTCGCCATTACTTGGCGTCCGCGAGCAGGAACGCGCGCATGAACGGGTCGAGCTCGCCGTCGAGCACCGCCTGCGCGTTGCCCGACCTCGACGTCGGTGCGGTGGTCCTTCACGCGCTGCGAGGGGTGCAGCGTGTAGGAGCGGATCTGGCTGCCGAAGTCGATCTTCTTCTTCTCGCCGGCGACCTGCTCGATCTTGGCCTCGTGCTCCAGCCGCGCTTTCTCGTACAGCTTCGCGCGCAGCATCTTCATCGCCAGCGCCTTGTTCTTGTGCTGGCTGCGCTCGTTCTGGCACTGCACGACGATGCCCGTGGGCAGGTGCGTGATGCGCACCGCCGAGTCGGTCTTGTTCACGTGCTGGCCGCCCGCGCCGCCGGCGCGGTAGGTGTCGATGCGCAGGTCCTTCTCGTCGATGTCGACCTCGATGTCGTCGCCGATGTCGGGGATCATCGAGAGCGACGCGAAGCAGGTGTGGCGGCGCTTCTGCGAGTCGAACGGCGAGATGCGCACCAGCCGGTGGATGCCGATCTCGCTGCGCAGCCGGCCGTAGGCGTACTCGCCCTTCACCGTTGAACGTCACGCCCTTGATGCCGGCTTCCTCGCCCGCCTGGATGTCGAAGATCTCGACCGCGTAGCCGTGGCGCTCGGCCCAGCGCAGGTACATGCGGAGGAGCATCTCGGCCCAGTCCTGCGACTCGGTGCCGCCCGCGCCCGCGTTGATCGAGACGATCGCGTCGAGCCGGTCGTGCGGGCCTGCGAGCATGCGCGCGAGCTCGGCCTCGTCGAGCTTGGCGCGCAGCGCGCCGGCCGCGGCGGCGACCTCGTCGACCAGCATCGCGCCCGCCTCTGCCGACTCGCTGGCCAGCTCGAGCGACAGCTCGGCCTCCTCGGCGAGCTTCTCGGTCTCGGCGAAGAACGCCACGCTGCGCTCTAGCTCGCGCTGCTCGCGCAGCGTGCGCTCGGCGCGCTCGCGGTCGTCCCAGAGCTCCGGGTCCGAGGCGCGCTGCTGCAGCTCCTCGAGCTTCGCCTGCTTCGCGGCGAGGTCAAAGATGCCTCCGCAGCTCCGCGAGGCGTTCGCGCAGCTTGGGCAGCTCGTCGCGGAGCTCGCGCAGCCTAGCGCTGGCGTCGTCCGACAAGGCGTCTCCCTCCAGCGGAACAGAAGCAGCGCGGCGCTGGCGTAGAGCGGCCAGTCGCCGAGCCGCGTGTACAAGGTTGCGCTGGCGCGCGGCGGCGGCGGCTCGACCGCGAGCACGCGCCGCTCGAAGATCGGCGTCTCCTCGAGCACTGCTCCCCCCGCATCGATCAAGGCACTGACCCCCGTGTTCGCGACCCGCAGCATCGGCAGCCCGTGCTCCGCCGAGCGCAGCTGCGCGATCGCCAGGAACTGATGCGGTGCGCTCGACCGCCCGTACCACGCGTCGTTGGTCAGGTTGAGGAGCAGGCGCGCGCCCCCGCGCACGGCCTGTCGCACCAGGCTCGGGTAGACGAGTTCATAACAAATGAGGCCTGTCGGAGCCCGCTCCGGGCCGAAACGCGAAAGCCCCGCGAGCGGTCGCGTTCTCCGGCCCCGGGCGTGATGTCCGCCATGTCCGCCAGGCTCGTCGCCACCGCCCCCAGCGACCCGAACACGGCGCGCAGCGGCACGTACTCGCCGAAGGGCACGAGCACGGTCTTGTCGTAGCGGTCCACGATGCCCTCGGCGGGGTCCAGCACGAACACGCTGTTGTGGACCCGCGCCTGGCGCTCGCCGGGCACGTCGGTGACGCCCAGGCCCCCGACGACGAAGATCGCGCCGCTCTCGCGCGCGAGCGCGAGCAGCGGCTCGCGGAACTGCGCCTGCATCTCGGCGAGCCCGGGAAAGAGGCGGTCCTGGCGCGGCAGGAGGATGATCGCGGCGGTCGACGCCTCGGCCCAGAACACGACGTCCGGGTGCTCGCGGAGCGCCTCGCGCGAGAGCTCGAGGTGGACCGCGAAGTTGCGCTCGGCCAGCGCCCGGGTCCCACTTCTCGTTCTGCGGGATGTTCCCCTGGATCAGCGCCGCGCGCAGCGGGGGCCCGGGCGGCGGCGCCAGCAGGCCGGGCAGCGCGAGCCAGCCGACCGCGTGCAGCCCGGCCGCGAGCGCGAGCGCGGCGGCGAAGCGCCGCTCGGCCAGCCACACGCCGGCCAGGGCGAGCGCGAACGAGAGTCCGTAGACACCGCACAGTGACGCCGCGCCGCGCAGCGGCGCGTCGGCGTGCACCGCGTAGCCGAGGAACGCCCACGGGAAGCCCGCGAGATCGACGGGCGCACGCGCGCGCTCGGCGAGCACCCAGGCGGCGGGCAGGAGGAGCGGCGCCGCGCGCCCGGCGTGCGGCGCGAGCGAACGCGGCGAGCGCGATCGCCGCGCTCGCGATGAACCCCGCGTAGACCGCGACGCCGATCGCTCCGCCGACGCCCCGCGAACGCGCGGCGCGCCGCCGTAGACGGTGATCACGATGTACAGCCACCACCACACCAGCGCGTAGCCCGCGGTGGTCGCGCCAAGCGCTCGCCGGAACGCCACGCCACGGGCGTTGGCCGCGCACGAGCAGCCAGAGCGGCGCCAGCGCGAGCCAGCCCGCGACCGGCCCCGAGGTCGAAGCGCGAAGTCGCCCGCGCGGAACGGGAACGACGAGCGCGAACAGCAGCGCGAACGCGGCGCCCAGCGCGAGCTGCCCTCACGCGAGCCTCGCGAGTCTCCCAGCGCAGGTGGTGCTCGAGCGCGCGCATGCGCGCGCGGTCGCCGGCGCGCATGTGGTCGAGACCGCAGCAGGTGCAGGCAGCCGTGCGATCGAGCAGCATCGCGAGCTCGCGCGCGAGCGGCACGCCGCGCCGCGCCGCCTGACGCCGAGCGGTGTCGAGCGAGATCACGACGTCGCCCAGGCACGCGCTCGACGCCGCGGCCCCGGGCCCTCGTGCTGCGCGAAGGCCAGCACGTCGGTCGCGCGCGGGCGCCGGCCGTAGGCGCCGCGCCAGGCGCGCGATCTCCGCATCGTCGACCAGGCGTGACCGAGAGCTCGGCGTCAGTCCAGCCCAAGACGCTTAAGATCGTCCTCGCGCTTCTCGCGAGCGCCCTCCGGTCGACCTCCGGCGCGGGTGTCGCTGCGTTCAGACAGCACCTTCATCGACCCCCTCGTCGAGTCGCCGGCCCGCCGCGTCGGTGGTCTCGGGATAGTCGATCCGCTCGTGGCGGATCGCGGAGAGCGTGTCGATGAAGCTGCGCGCGATCGCGTGCAGGTCGCGCAGCGTCAGGTTGCACTCGTCGAGCTGGCCGTCGCGAAAGTAGTTGTTGATGATGCGCTGGACAAGCTGCTGCACGCGCGCGGGCGCGGTGTCGGCGAGCGTGCGCGACGCAGCCTCGACCGAGTCGGCCAGCATCAGGATCCCCGCCTCGCGCGTCTGCGGCTTCGGGCCGGGGTAGCGGTAGTCGTGCTCCGCGACCAGGTCGCCCTTCTCGGGGTCGGCGAACTCCTTGGCCTTCTCGTAGAAGAAGCGGATCACGCTGGTGCCGTGGTGCTCCATGATCCCGCGCAGGATCGGCAGCGCCAGGTGGTGCTGCTCGGCCATCTCCGACGCCGTCCTTCACGTGCGCCTGGATGATGCGCGCCGACATCGAGGGCGAGAGCTTCTCGTGGCGGTTCTCGCCCTGTGTGATCGTGACGTTCTCCACGAAGAACTGCGGCCGCCGCATCTTGCCGATGTCGTGGTAGTAGCCGGCGACCTTCGCGAGCAGCGCGTTGGCGCCGATCGCCTCGGCTGCCTTCTCGGCGAGGTGCCCGACCATCATGCTGTGGTGGTAGGTGCCGGGCGCGCGCAGCTCGAGCTCGCGCAGCAGCGACTGCTCGCGGTTGGCGAGCTCGAGCAGCTTCACGTCGGTGGTGTACGAGAACAGCCACTCGACGAGCGGGCGCGACGCCCGAGACCAGGATCCCGCACAGTGCGCCGTTCGCGAACAGCGAGCGCGAGCGCGAGCGCCCCGCGGCCGGCGAGAAGTGGTTGCCGAGCGAGCAGGCAGCGCGACCACGACCGACGCGTTGGCGAGCCCGACGCGCAGCCCCGCCGCGCAGCAGCGTGCCGCGCTGCGACGACGCGCGCCGCGCCGATCGCCGCGGTGAGCGAGCCGGTCAGCGCGTAGAACGTGAAGCCGAGGTCGGCGTGCACCTGCATGCCGACGATCACGCGAGACCAGCGCCGCGAACAGCGCCGCGGTCTCGGCGCTCTGCACCATGCGCACGAGCATGGTCGCCGCCGCCACCGGGATCACGAACTGCAGCACCCCGGGCCACTCGTCGACCAGCGACTGGAGCCGCGGGCTCTCGCCCGTCGGCGTCGGTCAGGAAGAGCGCGAGCGAGGTGCCCAGCGACGTCGCCGACCAGCACCGTCAGCAGGAACCAGCGCGTCGCGGCTGCGCCGCGGGAAGCGCTGCAGGCTGGTCGCGCCGAAGCGCCAGACCACGCGCATCACGGCGAACAGCAGGAGCGCCACGCCGATGAACACCGCGGCGCGCGACAGCGCGCTCTGCTGCGCGCGGATGCCGTTCAGGATCAGCACCGTGCGCTCCGTGATCGGGTCGCCGTCGCGCACGATGATCTCGCCCTTGCGCAGCGAGATCGTCGCCTCCTTGACGCTCGCCTCGGCGGCCTTGCGGCGCTCGTCGGTCGCGCGCAGGTTGAACGACAGGTTCGGCCGAACCAGCGCCTTGGCGAGCGGAAGCAGCGCGGCGCGCGCGGCGGGCGGCGTGTCGGCCAGGAGCTCGCCGGCGCTCTTCTCGAGCTGCGCGCGCGCGGCTTCGGTCGAGAGCACGTGCGGGTTGGGCTTCAGCGTGCGCTCGTTGCCCGAGGCGAGGTCGCGCACGACCACGGTGCGCGACTCGGCCTGGCGCTCGAACTCGGCCGCGTCGTCGATGATCATGCGGCCGGCCGCGCCCTCGACGAGCTGGCCGAGCAGGCGCTCGTCGTCGGCCGAGAAGCCGCTCTTCTCGAGGTGAGCGATGGCGGCGTCGGGAACCTGCACGTCGGGCCCGATCCCCTCGCGGAAGGCGCTCGCGGGCGTGCGCGCGGCCGGGTCGGGCGGCGGCGCCGGCGTGCCCGGCCGCACCGGGGGCGCGGCGGCGCGGACTGCGCGCGCGGCCGCGAAGGCGGCCGCAATGTTGTCGCGCAGCGCGGACGAGCGCTTGTCGTCGAAGTCGTAGATGGCCGGCGCGCCGTCGGTCGCCTCGCGGCGCAGCCGCTCGGTCGCCGGCGGGTCCGAGATGGTCAGCGCGAACGGCGCCTTCTCGTCGTGGTCGGCGATGTCGCCGACCTCGGGCATGCCGGCCGCGCAGCCCGCCCACCGGCCCGGGCAGGATCTCGAGCGTGAGCAGCGCCGAGAGCACAAGGCAGGCGAGCAGCGCCGCGGCGAAGAGCGCCGGCCCCGAAGGCCGGGTGTCCACGTACGCCGGCCTCTCGCGCCCGGTGCCGCGGAACGGCTTGGTGTCGGACTTCGGCACGCGCTCCCCTCGCCTACTGGTCCGCTTCGAAGCGGTCGTAGGCGCGGATGACCTCCTGCACCAGCGGATGCCGCACGACGTCCTTCTCGGTGAACGTCACGAACGAGATCCCCGGCACCTCGGCCAGCACCTTGCGCGCCTCGATCAGCCCCGAGGTCGTGCCGCGCGGCAGGTCGATCTGCGTCACGTCGCCGTTGATCACGCACTTGGAGTCGAAGCCCATGCGCGTGAGGAACATCCGCATCTGCTCCGAGGTCGTGTTCTGCGCCTCGTCCAGGATGATGAACGCGTCGTTCAGCGTCCGGCCGCGCATGAAGGCGAGCGGCGCGATCTCGATCACGCCGCGGTCCATGCGCCGCGCGACCTCCTCGCCGTGCATCATGTCGTGCAGCGCGTCGGTGAGCGGCCGCAGGTACGGGTCGACCTTGTCGAACAAAGTGCCCGGCAGGAAGCCGAGTTTCTCGCCCGCCTCGACGGCCGGGCGGGTCAGGACGATGCGCCCGACCTCGCGCCGCAGCAGCGCCTCGACGGCCATCGCCATCGCCAGGTACGTCTTGCCCGTGCCCGCGGGACCGATCCCGAAGGTCATCGCCGACTCGCGGATCGTCTCCAGGTAGAGCCGCTGGTTCTCGGTGCGCGGCAGGATCCGCTTGTGGCGGCCCACCTCGACCGAGCAGCCCGCCACGAGCGCGCGCGACGCCTCCGAGCTGCCGTCCTCGCCGAGGTGCGACCATCTGGCGAACGTCGGACTCCTCGACCGGCGCCCCGGCCGCGGCCAGGTCGTACAGGTCGCGGATCACGCGCTTGGCGAGCTTGGTCTCGAGCGCCGGGCCGCTGATCTTCACCCGGTTGCCGCGCGCCGAGACGCGCACGCCGATCTGCTGCTCGAGCTTGCGCAGGTTGCGGTCGTTCTGTCCGTAGACGACCTGGGCCAGCGCGTTGTCTTCGAGAATCAGCGGATCTTCGTCGGCCAACGGCCCTCCTTGACTGGGGATCTGGCGAACCTCACGGGCGAATGCTCAGGGGTGGATGCTCAGGGGCGAATGCGCCACAGACGGTAGCCATCGGGCGAGCGGGCGTAACTGTATCGGTCGACCGGAACCGCCGCCAAGAGCGCGCCGGCGTCCGCCAGAGCGGCCAGCGAGTCGGGATAGTTGCCCTGCGCCCAGCGGTGGGCTTCGAGCGCGGCTTGCAGGCGCTCGGTCGCCGCGCTCTCGCGCAGCTCCGCAACCGGGTCGCTGGGCAGCGGGCGTCCGGGCAGCCGCGGCGGCCGCGACGCGAACAGCGCGCAGGCGAGCAGCGCCGACACCACCAGGAGCGCGAGCGCCGCGACCGACGGGCGATCGCGGCGCGCCTCGACGCGCTCCTCGGGCTCGCTCTCGCGCGCCTCCTGGCGCAGCGCGCCGCCGCGGATCAGCGCGACCAGACCGCGCGCGCCCTGGAAGGTCCCGAGGCGGGACAGATCGATCACGCGGCGCGCGGCCAGCCGGCCGTTCGCCAGGGTGAACAGCTTCTCGAGGTCCGCGCCGGAAACGCCCGAGCTCGTTTCGATCGTGGCGCGCTTGCGCGCGGAAGCTCTCGACCTCGAGGGTCGGCGCGACGACGACCGTCAGATCCGGTAGCCAGCCCTGGATCGACACCCACTCGTCGCGCATGCGCAGCGCGTCGAGCAGCACCATCTCGGCCCCGACCGCCTTGTCGACGGGGCCCGGCGTCACGTCCTCGGCGCGGAACGCGAAGCGGCCCTCGTCCCACAGGAAGAGCTCGAAGATGGTCTCGTTGGTCGAGAGCTTGGTGACCTGCTCGAGGTCCGCGCGCGAGACGAGGTTCAGCTGCAGGAGCGTCGCGACCAGCGGCTCCAGGGTGGACTCCTGGTGCTTGCGCGCCTCGCCGAGCGCGCTCTCCGCGAGCGCGCCCGCCCGCAACAGGTAGCCCGCGAGCGAGCCGTCGGGGCGCGTCTCGGACGGACGCGCCGACAGCACCTGCCCTTCGAGGAAGAACACCAGCAGCGTGCGGCCGCGCCGCTCGACCTCGAGCACGCCGGTCTTGCGCTGCTGCGCGATCAGCTGGAAGACGTCGGCGACGGGGAAGTCGGCGAGTACGCCCGGAGAGGCTCATTCGCGCCTCCGGAGCTGGCCCAGCTTGTTGGCGAACTGCGCCGCCCCGAGCGCGAAGGTGGGGCCGAGCAGGAGCAGCGCCGTCACCACCGGGAGCGCGTACCCCAAAGTGCCCAGGTCCCACGGCACCGGCAGGACCCCGGGCGCGTGCAGCGCCGCGAGACCCGCGCCGGTCGCGAACAGGAGCGCCAGCCCGCGCGCGCTGCGACCGTCGGAGAGATCGACGCAGCCCGGCGCGACCAGCGCCCCGAACGCCTGGCCGAGGATCGCCCGGCGCTGGCGGCGGCGGTCGCGGTCGAGCTCCAGCTTGCGCAGCCGCGGGTCGGTGCGCTCGCGCTTCAGGAACAGCCGCACGCAGCGCATGCAGGTTCCGCCCGCCATCGCCTGGCGCGAGCAGCGGTAGCAGATCGGCTGGTCGCAGCGGCTGCAGCGCGACACGTTGTGCCGGCGGAAGAACAGCGCGAGCAGGCCCGCGGCGGGCAGGAGCATCCAGAGCCGGTCCCGCTGCAAGGTGCCGAGCAGGCGCTCGCGCAGCTCCGCCGCGAGCGCGCGCGAGTCCTCGCTGGGCGCGAGCGCGCGCAGCGCGTAGAGCTCGAGCGGGAGCGACGACTCGATCAGGTAGTGATGGACGTTCGCGCCCTCGTTGCTCATGTACCTGCTGACGAGGTCGCCGTCGAGCTTGCGGGCGGCCTCGAAGGCGGGCTGCTGGTCGGTGAGCCGGAGCGCGCGGCCGTAGGCCTGCGACAGGTTGAACTCGACGGGCGCCGACTCCTGCGTGGCGCGCGCGCGCTCGAACGCGGGGATCGCCTGCGCGAGGTCGCCCTGCGCGAGGCGGACGATCCCGCGCAAGTTGAACCCCGCGGCGGCCAGCACCGGGCCGGCTTCGTCGCTGGGCGTGCCGATCTGCCGCTCGGCGCGCAGGAGCTCGCCCTCGCGCAGTGCGCTGGTCGCGAGCGCGAAGTTGAACACGGCGTCGCCCGGCGCGCGCCGGCTGGCGCTCTGCACGCGCTCGAGGTCGCCGGGGAGCGCCTGGCCGCGGTCGATCCGCCAGGACGCGAGCAGCGCGGGCTCGCGTCCGACCGCCGCCAGCGCCGGCGCCATGTGCTCGAGGCCGGGCCCGAGCGCGAGGCCGGCGCCGCTCAGCGCGATCGCGACGAGGAAGCAGTCTGCGCGCGGCAGGCGCAGCGCGCCGGCCGCGCCGAACAGTGCGGCCAGCGCGACCGGGCCGACACCGAAGAGTGGCAGCGCCGCGAGCGCCGCCAGGAGCAGCAGCACCCCCGGCCAGCCGGGCGGGTCCTTGGCCGCGAGCTTGTGGCCGAAAGCGTGGCCGTGCAGCCCGAGCCCCCGAATCGCCGCGACCAGCGACACGCCCAGCGCCATCGCCAGAACACCGCCGCCCAACACCACCCCGGCGAACGCCAGCGCGAACAGCGCGCCGGGCAAGCTCGTGCCCATCGCCGCCAACGCCATGACGAGCTGCTTCACGTCGCCCGAGATGCGCGCCGCCTCGAAGCGCACGCCGGGCGAGCCGGGCGCGAGCTCGACCGCCCGGTCGACGAGCTCGGCACGCCCCTCCTTGCGGGCGGTCTCGAGCAGCGCCCAGGCCAGGATCGGCAGCTCCTCGTAACCGCGCTCGCGGAGCGCCTCGGCGGCGGCCAGCACCCGCTCCGCGGTGGGGAGCTGGGCCGACGACTCGGGCTCCGGCAGCGGCCCGGTCGGCACGACCAGCGGCTGGCGTATGCCCGGGCGACTGTGCGGACTGCGCGCCGGCGCGCGGAGCCGCGCCGAGGCAGAGGCACACGAGCGCCGCGAGCGCCAAGGGCGCCGAGCGCGTCCGCAAGATCGCGCGCACGCCTCTCCTTTCCACGCAGTCGACCGACTCACGTCTTGATTCGGACGTGCGATCAGGACGCTGAAGGACGGAGCCGGAACGCGCGGCGCAGGAGGCCGCGAACGAGCGCGAACTCCGGCGCGCGGAACAGCCAGAGACCCGCGAGGTAGGCGAGTCCGCCCGCGCCGATCACGACGCAGAGCCGGAGCCCGGCGCGGAGCGACGCCTCGGCGGGCGCGATCCACAGCCCCGCCGCGACGACCGCGGACAGGAGCGCCGTCGCCGCCAGCAGCCGCAAGTAGCCCAGCCAGTCGCTCGCGTGCACGTGCGGGCCGTGGCGGACGTGCGAGACGGCGATCACGTAGGCGGCGTTGGCTCCCGCCGCGAGCGACGTCGCCAGCGCCACGCCCAGCCAGCCGAAGTCCGCCCACACGAGCCGGTGCTGCAGCTCGATCGCCCAGTCGGGCAGCACGCCGGCGGGCAGCGGTCCCACGCAGGTGAGCGCGGCGACGACGTTCACGACCAGGCTGACCACCGCGGCCTGCGCGCCGGTGCGCGTGTCGTGGTGCGCGACGCAGAGATTCACCCAGATCCGCGCGAGCCCGATCGGCACGAGGCCGAGCGCGTAGTACAGGAGCGCCAGCCCGCAGCCGCGCACCGCCTCGGCGCCGAACGTCGCCGGGTTCCAGCCGAACAGGAGCGCGACGATCGGGTCGCGCAGGATTGCGAGCCCCGCCGTGCACGGCAGCGCGAGCGCCAGCACCAGGCCGATCGTCTGTGCGAACGAGCGGTCGAGGCCCGGGCGGTCGGCGCTCGCGACCTGGCGGGCGAACAGCGGCAGGCTCGAGGTCGCCAGCCCGAACACGAACACGCCGAGCGGCAGCTCGAGCAGCCGGGTCGCGTAGTACATGTACGAGACCGGCCCGTCGCCGAAGAACGACGCGATCGCGCGCGTGGTGATCGTGTTGAGCTGGTACGCCGACGCGCCGACGATCGACGGCAGCAGCATCACCAGGAGCCTCTGCATCGCGGGGTCGCGCGGCGCCCAGAGCAGCTTCGGCGGTAGCCCGCGCTCGCGCAGCGGGCCGAGCTGCGCCAGCACCTGCAGGACGCCGGCGATCGCCACGCCCCAGGCCAGCGCGACGATCGGCGGATCGAAGAGCCAGAGCCCCAGGAACACCGCCGCGATCTGGCACAGGTTCAGGAACACCGGCGCAATCGCGGGCCGGAAGAAGTGGCCCATCACGTTGAGCGCGCCCATCGCGACCGCGACCAGGGTCAGGCTCACGATGTACGGGAAGCAGATCCGCAGCAGGTCGCCGGTGAGCGCGCGCTTCACCGGGTCGGCCGCGTAGCCGGGCGCGAAGAGCACGACGAGCGGGTCCGCGAAGAGCATGCCGAGCAGGCAGATCGCCAGCCCGACCAGCAGCGCCAGCGTCCAGGTGGCGTGGAAGACGCGGCGCGCGTCGTCGGCGGAGCGCTGCAGCGCCGAGCTGAAGATGGGGACGAAGGCGAGGGTCAGCGAGCCCTCGCCGACCAGCCGCCGGAACAGGTTCGGGATCGTGAAAGCGACGAAGAACGCGTCGCTCGCAGCGACCGGAAACGCGTACGCGATCAGGCTGTCGCGGACCAGGCCGAGCACGCGGCTGGCCATCGTGGCGGCCGCCACGACCCCGGCCGAGCGCCCGACCCGGCTGGCGGCGTCCGTTGACACCGCCGCCGCGCCAGGGTACTTACCGGCCTCCTCGGAGGTCTGCATGGCTACCCACCGCTCGGCGAAGAAGCGCCACGTCCAGTCGCTGCGCCGGCGCGCGCGCAACAACCAGATCCGCAAGACCGTGCGCGGTGCGGTGCGCGAGGTGCGCGAAGCCAAGGCCGCCGGGAACGGCCGAGCTGCCGAGCCTCCTGTCCGACGCCGAGCGTCTGCTGCGCAAGGCCGCGAGCAAAGGCGTGATGCACAAGAAGACCGTCTCGCGGACAGTCTCCCGGCTCGCAAAGCTCGCCGCGCGCGTTTGAGCTGAGTCGCGCCGCTCACGCGCAGACGGCCAGGACCAGGCGCTCGAGCACCAGGCGCGGCCCGATCGGCACCCCGCCCTTGAGCGCGTCGTCCGTGCGGCGCACCGCGTCCAGACAGACGCGCAGGCGCCGCAGATCGAAGCGGCGCGCCTGCTCCACGAGCTTCTGCGCCGCGAAGGGGTGAACGCCCAGCTTGCGCTGCACCTCGGCGGGATCGAGCGGGCGCAGCTCGCGGGTGCGCAGCAGCTTTCGGAAGTGATTGGCGAGCGCGCCCAGGAGCGCCAGCGGCGGCTGACCCTGCTCGGTGAGCTCGGCGACCATCCGCAGCGCGTTCGCGAGCCGGCGCTCGCCGATCGCGTCGCACAGCTCGTACACCGCGCGCGGCCGCAGCTGACCGACCAGCTCCGACACGTCGTCCACCGAGAGCTCGCCGCGCTCGCCCAGGTAGAGCGCGAGCTTCTCGACCTCGAGCGAGAGCCGGTCCAGGTCGGGACCGACGAGATCGAACAGGGTCGCCGCCACGCCGTGCGCAGCCTTCACGCCGCGCTGCTTGATCCGCGCCTCGATCCAGCGCCGCACGTCGGCCGGGCGGCTTGGTCCCGCGCAGTCGATCACCTGTCCGATCTTCGCGACCCGCTTCACCCACTTCTGGCGTTTATCGACGCTCTCGGCCTCGAGCACGAGACAGGTCGTCGCGACGGGCGCCTCGAGGTACTCGAGGAACGCCCCGTCGAGGAACTTCTCGGCGCGCTTCTCGCCGACGCCGCGCACCCGCACGAGGCGGGCGCGCGCCATCACCGGCAGGGTGCGCGCCGCGGCGATCAGCGCCTGCGGATCGACGCCCGCGGTCGACAGGTCGAAGCGGTCCTCGTTGAAGTCGCGCATCGCGCCGGCCAGCACGCGCTCGCGCAGCTCGGCGAACGCGGCCTCGCGCAGGGTCGCCTCCGGCCCTTCGATCAGGACCACCGGCGCGAAGTCGAGCGGAGCTTCAGAAGCGCTGGAAGAGCTCATCGTGGACTCGCTCGGCGATCTCGCTCGAGACCCGCCGCAGCGCCTGCTCCTTGTTGCTGGCGTAGACCTGCGGGTCCGCGCTGGAGAGGAACACTTCGTGGACGCGGAACTCGGGGTGCTCGTACAGGAGCTCGCCCGACGTCGTCCGGCGCACGCTCACGTCGAAGGTCACGTCGATCGACTCCTCGAGCGCGAAGCCGCCCGCCGAGTACGAGCTCGAGCGCACCGTGGCGCTGAGCAGGATGCCGCGCATGACCAGGTCCGGATTGGCGACCTGGCCCTGGAGGTCGGGCTCGAGCCAGCTGCGCCGCTCGAACTCCTCGAGCATGGCTTCCGCCACCATCTGCTCGAGGCCCGGCTCGCGGGTCTGGTTGTCGAAGGCCACGAGCTCGATCGAGCGCACGCCGGGGCCGAAAACGTCCCGCCCGCCGACCGGCTTGTAGCCGCAGGCCGCCAGCGCGAGCAGTGAGCAGACCAGGAGTCCGCGGATCATCGCGCCGGATTCTAGCGAGTCGTTCCGCCCGACCTAGCGTTTCAGTGCGGAGGCGCGGCGCTCGAGCTCTTCGACCAGGAAGTCGCGCTCGGCGCGGATGGCGGGGGCGACGCGCGAGTTGAAGTGCTGGCGCGCCTCGCCGAGCTCGCTGGCCAGCTCCTTGGCGGCGGTGCCGCGCGCGGCGGCCGCCGCGAACTTCTCCTGGTTGTAGAGGATCACGTCGGAGACGGCGATTCGCGCAAGGCGTTCTGCGGCGGCGATCGCGGGGTCGCTCGACAGCGGCGGCGGTGCGGGCCTGGCTGCGGGCGCGGGCGCCGGCGGGACCGGAGACGGAACCGCCTGCACCGGGGTCGGCATCCGCGGCGCCGGTGCGGCCCGGGTCGGAGGGACCGACGAAGGCGCCGGGCCGACGGACGGCTTCGCCGAGGCGCCGGGAGGCTTCGGAGCCACTGCAGGCGCTACTGCCGGGACCGGCTTGGCCACGGGCGGCTTCGCCGCGGGTACGGGCGGCGCCGCGCTCGGCTTTGCGCCGATTCCGAGCCGGCCGAGAATTTCTCCGAGGCCCGCCGGATAGTCGCCGGCCTCGAGCATCTCCTCGGAGTCGAACCCGGCGGTGCCGCTCTGGTCCGAGACCGTCGCGATCCGGACCAGCTTCACAGCGGCGAGCTCGCTGGCGCGCTGGCAGATCTCGGCGATCCGCGAGGCGCGCAGCGACGGCAGCTCGGCGCCCAGGATCGCCAGCGCGGGCGGCGTGCGGAACATGCGGACAAGGGCCTCGCCGCCGTCGTCGACGACCTCGGCCTCGATCCGCCAGCTCGCCAGGATCTCTGCGGCGCCCTTCGCGGTGTCGGCGTCGACCTCCGCGATCACAGCGCGCGCGAGCGGCGGCAGCGGCTTGGGCGGAGCGGGCGGCGGAGCGGCCGGGGCCCGCGCCGCGGCGGGCGCGGCGACGGGCGACGGTCGGGACTCCGCGGGCGTCGCGGGTGTGCCCTCGGGCGGCGCCTGGACGCGGAAGATGGTCTGGCACTGGCTGCAGCGGATGCGCGCGCCCTGCGGCCCGATCTTCTCCCGGGCCAGCCGGTAGCGGGTCTGACACTGGGGGCAGGCGGCGATCACGCGGGACTCCTCGGGGCGCTCCACGCTCCGGCAGCCGCAGCCAGTATCGGCGCCGTCGCCAGCACGCTTTACGCGCTCCCGCTCAGCTGTTCGCGCACGCTCTGCAGGAAGGACTCGACGTCGGCGGCCGGCGCGCGCGGCTCGGGCCGGCGCACCACCGCCAGGCCCGGCGCCGCGACACTCTCGCCCGGGCGCGACACGATCACGATCCGCATGCGCGGGGCGATCGCGAGCAGGCGGCCCGCGAAGCGGCGCCAGCCGAGCCCCTGGCGCGCGTCGAGCGGATCCTCGATGCCGCTGCCGAGCACGACCGCCGGCACCTCGCCGCGGATCACGTACTGCTTGAAGCGCGCGAGCGCGTCGTTGGCGCTCTGGAAGATGTGGACCCGAATCGGCTGGTTGGTCAGGCTGGCCTTCACGCGTTCGAGCAGCGGCAGGTCGCCGTCGATGCAGATGAGCGACGTCGGCAGCTTGACCGCGGCGCCGCCGCGCGCGACCGCCACGTTGAAGGGCTCGTGCGAGACGACGGTCGCGTCGGGGTCCGGAGTGAACGCGCGCGGCGCGGGCAGCGTCTTCGCCTCGCGGCGCGCGTCCTCGACCGCGCGCAGCCGGATGGGCGTGTCGTCCTCGACGGGCGGCGACGGCAGCGCCTCGAGATCCGGCGGCGGAGCGGGCTCCCCGCGGGGAGGCTCGATCACGGGCGCGACCGGCGGGGCCGCGCGCAGCGGCTCGGGCTCCGGGTCGGGCTCCGGGTCGGGCTCGACGGGCTCGGGCTCCGGCCCGGCTTCGAGCTCCGGCTCGGCCTGGGCGACGTCGGTCGAGTCCGCGGCGTCTTTCTCACCCGCGAAGCGGATCTCGTTCTGCGTCGCCGCGTTCTCGTCCTCGATCCGCGCGCCCTCGAGGGCCAGGAATTCGGGGGACAGCGGGCTCGGCAGCAGAATTCCCTGGGGTCCACGCCACTGCAGCGCGGGATCGTCGAGCGGCTCGAACGTGAACTCGCCCTCGGACCAGTCGAAGATGCCGAGGATCGCCTGCACCGCGGCGTCCCAGAGCATGGCCGCGGCGACGTCGGAGTCGCCGCCCTCGGTGAGGCCGGCCTTCTCGAGGATGGTGTCGCGGTCGAGATCGCCGCCCTCGAGCGCAACGCGCACGATGCCGCCGTCGCGCAGCCCGAGCCACGCGACGCCGCCCTCGGAGCAGATCTCGAGCGCGCCCGTCTTGCGCGACAGCGCGACCACCTGGAGCAGCTCCGGCAGGCTCAGATCGGACAGATTTCCGGCGAGACTCATCCCGAGAGAGAATCGGAATCGCGGGGCGGTGGCCTAAGCCCGCGGCGGGGCGCGGAGCTCTTCGCCGTCGACGTCGACCCAGCTGACGTTGAGCGAGATGCCCCAGCTGTGCGCGCCGGGCACCACCTCGCCAAGCGCGGACAGGAGCGCCCGTTCCTTGCGCTGGCCGTCCGGCAGGATGATGTGCAGGCCGATCTCGGTCTGGTTCTCGGCGAGCCCGTGCACGAGACCGCGCAGCAGTGCGACCGCGTCCTCGGCGAAGTCGATCGAGCCCGGACACGCCAGGAGCGCCGCGGGGCTGCGCATCATGAGGAGCTTCCCCGCCGCCGTGCGCATGGCGCGCAGGATCGGGCGCGCGCCGCCGCGTGCGGGCGGCCTGCCCGTGCCCACCAGCAGGATCCGGCCAGGCGAGAGCGGCCGCGAGCCCGGCAGGAGCGCCGCTTCGCCGAGCTGACCCGAGACGTAGCCCGAGCGGAGCTGCTCCGAGATCCGGCCGCACAGGCGCCAGTCGACCAGCCCGGCGTCGCCGCGCAGCGGGCGCTCGTCCTCGGGCAGCGGGACCAGGATCGTGTCGGCCGGAGCCTCGACCACCGAGCCCGGGAAGAGCGAGATCTCGAGCTGGGTCACCCGCCCGCTCCGCGCGCGGCGCGCGCGTGGCGCGCGACGACGTCGAGCACGCCGTTCACGAACGCGGGCGACTTGTCGCTGGCGAAGCGGCGCGCGACCTCGACCGCCTCGTCGATCACCACTTCGGCCGGCGTCTCCGGCTCGAACAGGAGCTCGAAGGCGGCGATCCGCAGCACGTTGCGCTCGACCGCGGCGAGCCGCTCCACCTTCCAGTGCTCGCTCGCGCGCGCGATCGCGAGGTCGATGTCCTTGCGGTGGTGCACGACGCCCAGGCAGATCTCGAGGGCCCGCTGGCGCGCGCGCACGGGCAGGTCGAACTCGGCGGACACGGTGTCGAACGCGCTGCGCACGGAGTCGCTGTCTAGCGCGGGGGTCGCGAGGTCGGCGGCGAACAGCACCTGGAGCGCCGCCTCGCGCGCCATGCGCCGGGGTCCGTGCGTGCCCACGACTACGGCCCCCCTTCGACGGCGCGCGCCAGGTTCACCATCTCGACCACGACCTCCGCCGCTTCCGCGCCCTTGTTGCAACCGGGCTCCTCGGGCTTGGCCGCGCGCTCGAGCGCCTGCTCGATCGTCTCGGTAGTGAGCACGCAGAACGCGATCGGCAGGTTCTCGGAGAGAGCGACCCGGCCGACGCCGTCGGTCACGCCCTGGCAGACGTAGTCGAAGTGCGGCGTGTCGCCGCGCACGACCGCGCCGATCGCGACCAGGCCGTCGTAGTTGCCGGTGCGCGCGGCGCGCTGCGCCGCGAGCGGGATCTCGAACGCGCCGGGCACCCACAGCACGTCGAGCGCCTCGCAGCCCAGCTCGGCCAGCCTCTGCGAGCAGCCTTCGAGCAGTCGCGCGGTGATCAGGTGGTTGAAGCGCGCGACGACCGCGGCCACGCGCAATCCGCGGGCTTCGAGGCGTGTCTCGATCGTGCGCATGGTTCGCTTCCTACCACTCGGCGGTGCCGTGGAGATCCGGACCGAGACGATGCCACACGAGTCGCGCCGGGCGAAGCGCCCGGGCCAGGCGGTCGGCCCCCAGGGGCCCCAGGACCGCGCGGCCGTCGCCCCCGATCAGGAGCGGGGCGAGGAAGAGATGCAGGCGATCGACCAGGCCCGCGGCCAGGAGCGCCGCAGCCAGCCCTCCCCCGCCTTCGACCAGGAGGTCGTTCACCCCGAGCTCGCCGAGCCGGCGCCAGGCGGCGCGGAGGTCGAGGTGGCCCGCGCGCGCGCGGACGGGGACGACCCGAGCGCCCGCGCGCTCCAGGGCGCGCCGCCGCCGCGCCGGCGCGTGGGGCGCGCAGAGGATCAGCGCGCCGTCGAGGAGCTTGGTGCTCGCCGGGATTCGCAGGCGCGAGTCCACCGCGACCCGGACCGGGCGATGGACGACCCGCGCGCCGCGTCGCGCCGTGAGCTCCGGGTCGTCGGCGAGCGCCGTGTTGGAGCCGACCGCGACCGCGTCGGACCCGGCGCGCAGGCGGTGCACGAAGGCGCGCGCGGGCTCGGCGGTGAGCCAGCGCGATTCGCCGGACGCGGTGGCGATCCGGCCGTCGAGGCTCGCAGCGAGCTTCAAGGTCGTGAACGGGCGGCCGCGCAGGACGCGCGAGAGGAAGCCCTCGTGCAGGCGCGCGCAGGCGTCGGCTTCGACGCCGACCGCGACGTCGATCCCGGCGCGGCGCAGGCGCCGGATGCCGCTGCCCGCGGTGCGCGAGTCCGGATCGACCATGCCGATCACGACCCGGCGCGGGCGCGCGGCGATCACCGCGTCGACACACGGCGGTGTGCGGCCGACGTGGGCGCACGGCTCGAGCGTGACGTAGAGCGTGGCCCCGCGCGCCGCCGCGCCGGCGCGCCCCAGCGCCCGCGCCTCCGCGTGAGGCGCGCCGCCGTCCGCGGTGCGGGCGCGCGCCAGCACGCGCTCGCCGCGCACGACCAGCGCCCCGACGCATGGGTTCGGCGCGGTGCGGCCGCGGCCGCGGGCGGCGAGCTGGATCGCTGCGCGCATCCAGG
This sequence comes from uncultured delta proteobacterium, assembly GCA_963707945.1. Classification (GTDB taxonomy): domain Bacteria; phylum Myxococcota_A; class UBA9160; order SZUA-336; family SZUA-336; genus VGRW01. Next base: position 1,616,236 of record CAVPRM010000001.1, on the reverse strand, counting down.
CCGCGTCGCGGTCGCGCGCGGAGCTAGCCACCGGGTTTCGGCGCCAGCTCTTCCATGGCGGCGCGGAAGTCCTCGATCGTGTCGAAGCCGAGGTACACCGACATGAAGCGCAGCCAGGCGACCGGGTCGAGCGCGCGCAGCTCTCCCTGGACCTCGTCGCCGATCCGAGTGGTCGCGATCTCGCGCTCGCCGGTGTCGAGGATGACGCGCTCGATGCGCACGACCGCCTGCTCGATCGCGTCGACCGACACCGGGCGCTTCTGACAGGCCTTCTGGATGCCGGTCACGATCTTGAGCCGGTCGAAGATCTCGCGGCGCCCGTCGCGCTTCACGACCATCGGGAACAGGTCCTCGATGCGCTCGTAGGTCGTGAAGCGCCGCCCGCACTCGGAGCACTCGCGGCGGCGCCGCTTCACCGCGGCGTCGCGCTGGTTGCGCGCGTCGATCACCTTGGTGTCGGGATGATCGCAGAACGGGCAGCGCATTCCGGCGGCCCCGCCTTCAGACCGGTGGGGTGTAGGGCAGCGGGAAGTGTTTGCAGAGCTCGGCGACCTCGCCGCGGATCCGCGCGATCGCCGCCGCGTCGTCCGGCTTCTGGAGCACGTCGGCCATCCACGCGCCGATCCGCGCCATCTCGGGCTCGCGCATGCCTCGCGTGGTGACGGCCGGCGTGCCGACCCGCAGGCCGCTGGTCAGCCAGGGCGAGCGCCTCTCGCCCGGCACCGTGCTCTTCGAGGTGGTGATGCCCGCCCGGTCGAGCGTGTCCTGCGCCTTCTTGCCCGAGAGCCCCCCCTCGCCGAAGTCGATCACGAACAGGTGGTTGTCCGTTCCGCCCGAGAACAGCTTGAAGCCGCGCGCGAGCATCACGTCGGCCAGTGCCCGCGCGTTGCGCACGATCTGGCCGGCGTAGTCCTTGAACTCGGGCCGCAGCGCCTCGGCGAAGGCGACCGCCTTGCCCGCGATCACGTGCATGAGCGGACCGCCCTGCGTCTGCGGGAACACCGCCTTGTCGACGGGGTCGGCGAACTGCTGGTCGCAGAGCACCATGCCGCCGCGCGGCCCGCGCAGCGTCTTGTGCGTGGTGGTCGACACGATTCCCGCGTGCCCGACGGGCGAGGGATGCACCCCGGCGGCGACGAGCCCCGCGATGTGCGCGATGTCGGCGAACAGGATGGCGCCGACCTCGCGCGCGATCGCGCCGAACGCCGCGAAGTCGAGCGTGCGCGGGTACGCGCTGTGGCCGGTCTGGATCATCTTCGGGCGGTGCTCGCGCGCGAGCGCGCGCACCTGGTCGTAGTCGATGCGCTGCTCGGGGCCCGACACCCCGTAGCGGACGAACTGGAAGAAGCGGCCCGAGAAGTTCACCGGCGAGCCGTGGGTCAGGTGCCCGCCGTGCGAGAGCTCGAGGCCCAGGATCTTGTCGCCGGGCTCGAGCACCGCGAAGTACGCCGCCATGTTCGCGCCCGAGCCCGAGTGCGGCTGGACGTTGGCGTGGTCGCTGCCGAACAGCCGCTTGGCGCGCTCGATCGCGAGCGCCTCGACCTCGTCGACGTACTCGCAGCCGCCGTAGTAGCGCTTGCCGGGGTAGCCCTCGGCGTACTTGTTGGTGAGCGCGGTGCCGACCGCTTCGAGCACCGCGGGCGAGGTGAAGTTCTCGCTCGCGATCAGCTCGAGCGAGGTCTGCTGGCGCTCGACCTCGCGGGCGATCGCGCTGGCGACTTCGGGGTCGGAGTGGCGCAGCTTCAAGGGAGGGACCTCCAGTGAGGAGACTCTACGGCTCGCGTTCCCAGCGCGCGACTGCCAGGGTGGCGTTGGTTCCGCCGAAGCCGAACGAGTTCGACAGGGCCACCCGGACTGGCGCCTCGCGCATGGTGTTGGGGACGTAGTCGAGGTCGCAGTCGGGGTCGGGCTCGGTCAGGTTGATCGTCGGCGGCAGCTTCCCCTGCGCGACGGCCAGCGCGGTGAAGATCGCCTCGATCCCGCCGGCGGCGCCCAGCGCGTGGCCGGTCATCGACTTGGTCGACGAGACGGCCAGCTTGTGGGCGTGCGCGCCGAAGACTTGCTTGATCGCGAAGCTCTCGGTCTTGTCGTTCAGCTCCGTGGAAGTGCCGTGCGCGTTGATGTAGCCGACGTCCGCTGCCGAGACTCCCGCGTCGCGGATCGCGTTGCGCATGGAGAGCTGCGCGCCGATGCCGTCCTCGGGCGGCGCGGTCATGTGGTTCGCGTCCCCCGACATCCCGTAGCCGACCACCTCGGCGTGGATGCGCGCACCGCGCGCGAGCGCGTGCTCGAGCGTCTCGAGCACCATCACTCCCCCGCCCTCGGCGATCACGAAGCCGTCGCGCCCGCGGTCGAAGGGACGGCTGGCGCGCGGCGGGTCGTCGTTGCGCTGGGAGAGCGCGCGCATGCTCGCGAAGCCCGCGACGCCGAGCCGGTTCACCGAGGCCTCGACTCCGCCGGCGATCATCACGTCGGCGTCGCCGCGCTGCAGGATCCGGAAGGCGTCGCCGATCGCGTGCGTGCCCGTGGTGCACGCCGTGACCACGCAGCTGTTCGGGCCGCGCGCGCCGAAGCGCATCGAGACGATGCCCGAGGACATGTTGGCGATGGCGTAGGGCACGAAGAACGGCGAGACCTTGCGCGGGCCGCGGTTCGCGAGCGCCTCGCAGTTGTCGTACATGGTCTGCAGGCCGGCGATGCCCGAGCCGATCAGGACGCCGGTGCGGTCCGAGCGCTCGGGAGGAACCTGCCAGCCCGAGTCGGCCACGGCCTCGACCGCGGCGGCCATCGCGAACTGCAGCACCAGGTCGTACCGGCGCGCCTCTTTCTTGTCGAGCACGGTCTCGGGATCGAAGCCCTTCACCTGTCCGCCGAAGCGGACCGCGAGGTCTCCGGTCTCGAAGCCGACCAGCGGCGCGATCCCCGACACGCCCTTCAGGACCGCGTTCCAGCTCGTGGTCACGTCGTTCCCGAGCGGGTTCACCGTGCCCATGCCGGTGATCACCACCCGATTCAGCGCGACCGTGCGAGAGTGGAGCCGGGGCATCGCCTCAGTCGTCCCTTCCGGCCGTCCGCTCTTCGACGTAGCTGATCGCGTCGCTGATGTTCTGCATCCGCTCCGCGTCCTCGTCGGGTATCTCGAGCCCGAATTCCTCCTCGATCGCCATCACGAGCTCGACGATGTCGAGTGAATCCGCGCCCAGGTCGTCGATGAACGACGCCTCGGGGACGACTTCCTCGGCCGAGACCCCGAGCTGTTCGACGATGATCTCCCGAATCTTGTCCTCGACTGCCATCTCAGTCCAATCCCCCGTTCACGTGGATCACTTGGCCGGTGACGTACGCTGCGGCGTCGCTCGCCAGGAAGCGCACGACGCCGGCGACATCCGCTGCGGTGCCGAGCCGGCCGAGCGGGATGCGCTCGGTGAGCGCCCGCTTCGCGTCTTCCGGCAGGCCGCGGGTCATGTCGGTGTCGATGAAGCCGGGCGCGACCGCATTCACGGTGACGGAACGGCTGCCGATCTCGCGCGCGAGCGAGCGGGTCAGCGCCTCGACGCCTCCCTTGCTCGCCGCGTAGTTGCTCTGTCCGGGGTTTCCCATCTCCGCCACGACCGACGACAGGTTGATGATGCGCCCGCCGCGCTGTTTCAGCATGGGCTTCACCGCGCAGCGGCAGACGCTCCAGGCGCCGCGCAGGTTGGTGGCGATCACCGCGTCGAAGTCCTCGGGCTTCATGCGCAGGATCAGCTGGTCGCGCGCGATCCCCGCGTTGTTCACGGCGATGTCGAGCCGGCCCTCCTGCTGCACGATCGCGGCGATCAGCGCCTCGACCGCGCCGTGGTCCGCGACGTCGCAACGCTCGGCGCGGCCGACCCCTCCTGCCTCGGCGATCGCCTTCTCGGTCTCGCGCGCCGCGTCCGGGTTCGAGACGTAGGTGAAGACGACCTTCGCGCCCGCGCGCGCGAGCTCGACGGCGATGGCGCGGCCGATCCCGCGCGACCCGCCGGTCACGAGCGCGACCTTCCCGGCGAGCTCGCCCGCGCTCACGCCGACACCTCGGCGCACTTCGCGAGGGCCGGCTCGAGTTCCTCTAGCTTCTCGACGTTGGCGCGGCCGAGATTGCGGTCGATCTTCGCGGCCAAGCCCGAGAGCACCTTGCCGGGGCCGACCTCGAGCTGCAGCCGCACGCCGGAGGCGACGAGCGCCTGCACGCACTCGACCCAGCGCACCGGCGCGCAGACCTGCTCGCGCAGCTTCGCGCGCGCCTGCGCCGCTTCGGTGTAGGGCTTGGCGTCGACGTTTGCGACGACGGGGATGCGCAGGTTGCGGAACCCCGCGGCGGCGAGCTCCGGGGTGAGCTTCTCCATCGCGCTCGCCATCAGCTCGCAGTGGAAAGGTGCGGACACGTCGAGCGGAATCACTCGCTTGGCTCCTGCTGCGAGCAGCGCCTCGCCCGCGGCCGCCACGGCGGCGCGGCGGCCGGCGATCACGGTCTGCACGGGCGAGTTGAAGTTGGCGGGCGCCACCACGCCGTCGATCCCGGCGCAGACGCGCGCGATCGCCTCGGCATCGAGCCCCATCACCGCGGCCATCGCGCCCTCGCCTTGCGGCACGGCCTCCTGCATCAGCGCGCCGCGCCGGCGCACGAGCTTCACGGCGTCGGCGAGCGGCAGGCCGCCCGCCGCGACCAGCGCCGAGTACTCGCCCAGGCTGTGGCCCGCGAACAGCGTGGGCGGGCGCGGGAGCCGCTTCTCGATCACCCGCCAGATCGCGACGGACGCGGAGAGGATCGCGGGCTGGGTGATCTCGGTGCGCGCGAGCTCGCTCTCGGGCCCCTTCTCGATGCGGTCGACGAGCCCGCCGCCGAACGCCGCGTCGGCTTCGTCGAGCGCCGCACGCGCCTCGCCGAACGCGCGCGCGAAGTCGAGGGCCATGCCGACGGTCTGAGAGCCCTGTCCGGGGAAGACGACTGCGAGCATGGCAAAAGCCTCGGGCCGCGCGACCTACACCTCTTGCTCAGCCTCGACCTGGAAGATCTGTTGGTCTCGGTAGTGCCCGCACTCCTGGCACACGCGGTGTGGACGCTTGGTCGCGCCGCACTTCGAACAGGTCGAACGCGCGGGCGCGGTCAGCGCATCGTGGGCGCGCCGCATGCGGGACTGTGACTTCGACATCTTCTTCTTGGGGCCAACCATGACGAGTCCTTCTTCTCACTTGCCGCGGCGCTGTTTTCGTCGCGATTCCTCGAGGAGCTGACCGAGGCCGGCGAACGGCCGGCTCGTCTGCTGCGTCTCGCACGAGCACTCCTGCCGACTGCGCACCACGCCGCACACCGGGCAGAGTCCAGAGCAGGACTCCGAGCAGAGCGGTTGCATTGGCCACGCGAGCGCCAGGATTTCCAGAACGACCGGGCCGAAGTCTAGCTCGTCGCCTGCGTAGCGCCCGAGCTCCAGATCTTCGGCGTCGAGCTCGATCCCTCCCTCCGGAATCTGGGCGGGATTCTGCGCGGGCTCGAGCAGGAGTTCCAGCGGCTCCCCGAGGCGCAGGGCGACCGGCTCGCCGCAGCGAGAGCAGCGGAGCTCGATCTGACCGGTCAGCCGGCCCCGGAACAGAAGCCGCGCGCCCAGCCGGTAGGCCTCGAACTCGGCGGCCAGGGCGGTCACGAGCTTCGCGTCCGGGTCGCGGAACAGCGAGCGGACCTCGGCCCACCAGGCAGCGTCGGCCTCGAGCCGGAAGTGCCGGGGGGTCTCGTGGATGGTCTCGGTATGGACCGTGAGGTCGCCCACCGGCTCGCCCTCTCGTGAAAAAACCCACAACGACGCGGATTTACCCTGGTGACGCGGCTGAAGGCTCACGATTAGGGCGGAGCCTCCCGGTTGTCAACGCAAGTCTCTAGACTGCGGGCATGGGGGTCGTCACTCGCTACGCGCCCAGTCCTTCCGGGGCGCTGCACATCGGCGGGGCGCGCACCGCGCTCTTCAACTGGGCGTTCGCGCGCCACGAGGGCGGCGCGTTCCTGCTCCGGATCGAGGACACCGACCGCGAGCGGTCGACCCTGGAGTCCGAGAAGCTCGTGCTCGAGGCGCTCGAGTGGGTGGGCATGGACTGGGATCCGGTGCCCGGCTTCGCCGGGATTCCGCGCCAGTCGGAGCGCAACGCCCGCTACCGCGAAGCGATCGCGGAGCTCGTCGCAGGCGGACACGCGTATCGCTGCACCTGCACCGAGGCCGAGGTCGACGCGATGCGCGAGCGCGCCAAGGCGCGCGGCGAGAAGCCCCGCTACGACCGCACCTGCCGCGACAAGAAGATCGGGCCCGACTGTCCTCTGCCGTTCTGCCTGCGGCTGCGCGTGCCCGACACCGGGGGCAACACGCGCTGGAACGATCTGATCGCGGGTCCGTCCGGCGAGGACGCGTCGGAGCTCGACGACTTCGTGATCGCGCGGACTGACGGCACGCCGATCTACCACTTCGCCGTCGTCGTCGACGACCACGACATGGGCATCACGCACGTGATCCGCGGCCGCGAGCACATGACCAGCACGCCGCGCCAGCTCCTCATCTACCAGGGCATGGGCTGGCAGCCGCCGCTGTTCGCGCACGTGCCGCTGCTCGTCGAGCCGGGCGGGAAGAAGCTGTCGAAGCGACAGGAATCGGTGTCGGTGCAGAGCTACCGCGACCGCGGGTTCGCGCCCGAAGCGGTGCTGAACTACATCGCGCGGCTCGGCTGGAGCCACGGCGACCTCGAGATCTTCTCGCAGGCCGACCTCGCGCGGCTGTTCACGCTCGAGGGCGTGGGCAGCTCGCCGTCGCAGGTCCACGACGACAAGCTCTTGTGGCTGTCGCAGCACTACATCAAGACGCTGCCGCGCGAGCGCCTGCTCGCGCACCTGCAGCGCTTTCTCGACGCCGAGGCCAAGCGGCCGGTCCCCGTCGACGAGGGGCTGACTCAGCTCGTCGACCTGCTGCGCGAGCGCAGCAAGACGCTGGTGGAGATGGCCCAGCTCGCCCGCTTCTACTACGTGGACGAGCTCGCACTGGATCCGAAGGCGTCGGCGAAGTTCCTGAAGCCGGAGATCGCCGCGCCGCTGCGCGAGCTGCGCGACGCGCTCGCGGCGCTGCCGACGTGGGACAAGGCGTCGCTCGAAGCAGCCTTCAGCGGTGTCATCGGGAAGCACGGGCTGCAGCTCGGAGCGCTGGCGCAGCCGGTTCGGGTCGCCATCACCGGCGGGACCGTGAGCCCGCCGATCTTCGAGACCCTCGAGGTCCTGGGCCGGGCGCGGAGCCTCGCGCGGTTGAACGTTGCTCAGGCCTCGATCCCGGCGTGATCCCCGCCTATATTGCCCGCGGGTTTTGGCGGATCGTCTAACGGCAGGACGACGGGTTCTGGCCCCGTTAATCTAGGTTCGAATCCTAGTCCGCCAACCAATTCGGGCCTGTCGCCGCTCCTTGAATACGGCCTGCGGGGGCCTCGTCGTAACAAACGACGACACGCACCCACCCGGGTCCGCGAGGGGCCATCGGCGAGAGCCGGCGGCAGACTGCGAGCCAGACCCCACTCCCTCTGATTCAGGCTTGCTGCTCGCGGACCCCCTGGGTGGTGTCGGTGAGCTGCCTACTCTCCCTCCAGACGACACAGCGAGGGATCCGCCGGAGAAATCCGGCGGGTCCCTCGCTTCATTTGGAGGTCGGAGAGGTCGGAGAGGGCTTCGACTAGTACTCGGCGCTGTGCCCGCACTCGCCGATGCCGCGGCCGAACGCGAAGCTCGCCGGCGAACCCACCAGGTTGTGCGCGATCGTGCCGGCGTCGCGAGCGTCGAAGGCGGCCCATACCGGGGCACCCGCGACCAGCAGGACCGAGCCGGCGAGCATCGCGGTGAACGAGAGCGGGCGCATGACGAACACGTCGAACGACTGCGGGTACGCGCAGTCGTCGAGCGAATCCTCGTAGCCGATGGCGCTGGCCGGGCCCGGGACGATGACGAGCGCGGCTGCCAGAGCGACTGCGGCGGCGGTGGTGCGGATCAGCTTGCGCATGAGGTCCTCCTGCTCGCGGCGGGGGCCGCGGCGTCACTGGAGTACATCGGACCAGGCGCGGGTGGAACTTGATGATCCCGCCCGCAGTTGGCCGCTAGAGCGCGAGCGGCTCGCCGGCCCGATACACCGCGCGGAGGGAAAGATCGGGTCCGAGCGCCAGCAAATCCGCGTCTGCGCCCCCGGCAAGACAGCCCTTCCGGCCCTCGAGCCCGAGCACCGCGGCGGGCACGAAGCTGGCCATGCGAATCGCGGTGGCCAGCGGCAGCCCCGCCAGACGGACCGCCGTGCGCACGGCGTCGAGGAGCGGGATGGCGCTCCCCGCCAGGCTTTCGCCGGTCGTCGCGAGGCCGCCCGCGTGGATCTCCGCGTCCAGCCCTCCCATCCGATAACGCCCCGGGGGCAGGCCGGCGGCCGGGGTGGCGTCGGAGACCAGCGCGATCGCTTCGGCTCCGCGCAGCTCGACCAGAACACGCGCGAGCTCGGGGTGCAGGTGGTGCCCGTCCAGAATGAGGCTCCCGCGCAGCCGGCGGTCGATCAGGAACGCGCCGACCAGGTTGGGCTCCGAGACGCGGCGGCCCAGCGCCGGGTCGAGCACGCGCGCCGGCCAGTCGCTGGCGTTGCCGATGTGCGTGACGAAGGATAGGCCCCGCTCGATCGCCGCGCGCACTTCGGCGAGCGTCGCGCGGGAGTGGCCGGCCGCGACGACCGCGCCGACGCCGGCGAAGCGCTCCACCGCCTCGAGCGCGCGCGCGCGCTCGGGCGCCAGGGTCACCATGCGGAGCGCGCCCTCCGAGACGTCGAGCAGCCGGCTCACCCGTTCCGGGGTCGGATCGCAGAGGTGCGCTGCGTCGTGCGCGCCGCGCTTCGCCTCCACCAGGAAGGGGCCCTCGAGGTGAACCCCGAGCAGCGGCCCGCTCGCCGAGATCTCGCCGAGCAGGCGCGCGGTCGCGGCCTCGAGGTGGTCGAGCGGCGCGCTCACCAGCGTGGCAAGCAAGCTCGTCGTCCCCGCGCGCAGGTGGAACTGGGTCGCACGCCGGCGCGCGGCGGGATCGGGATCGTCGTACGCTCCGCCCGCACCGCCGTTCACCTGCAGGTCGACGAGCCCTGGGACGAGCGTCGCATTCTCGTGTCGCACGTCGTCCGAGCGGGGCTCGGCCCCGCGCTCGACGGCCTCGATCCGGCCCCCGGCGCAGCGCACGCGCACGCGCGCCACCTCGCCTTCCGGCAGGAGCGCGCGCGGCGCCCAGACGGAGAGCGCGCTCAACCCTTGGCGAGCGCGAGCATCGCGTCGACGGCGACCGCGATGCACGCGTCCATGTTCTTGTCGATGTCGAGCTCGGCCGGCCCCGGCCACGGCGCGCGGTCCGAGACCACACAGATGCAGCCCGCATCGAGCCCGAAGAGCGTGGCGAGCGTGAGCAGGATCCCGCTCTCCATCTCGCAGTTCTGCACGCGCGCGTCGCGCATCGCGACGAGCCGGCTCTCGAGCTCCGGCGCGCGATAGCCGGCGGTGCTCATCGTCTGAATGGCACCATCGGCGTCGAGCACCGCGTTCCGCGCGTAGAACGCGTCCATGGACCAGGTCACGCCCACCGCATGGCGCACGCCGCGCGCGTGCGCTGCCGCCACCAGCGCAGCGACCACCTGCCAGCTCGCCACCGCCGGGTACTCGGGCAGCACGTAGCTCTTCGAGGTCCCGTCGTCGCGCACCGCGCCCGTGGTGATGACGAGGTCGCCCAGCGCGAGCGACGGCGCGAGCCCGCCGCTGTTGCCCACCCGGATGAACCGCTTCGCGCCGATCTTCGCGAGCTCCTCGACCAGGATCGCCGTGCTCGGCGCGCCGATCCCGGTGGACGCCGCCGCCAGCGGCACGCCGTCCCGCTCGCCCACCGCGATCCGGTACTCGCGCAGGTTCAGGATCTCGCGCGCGTTCGTCCACCCCTTCGCGATCCGCGCCACGCGCGCGGGATCGCCGCACAGGAAGACGTTCTCTCCGACGGCGCCGCGCCGCAGCCCCGTAATCGGCTGCCCCGGCTTCTCGCTCATCTCTCACCCCGTTCGCGTCGTCCGTTGACGCCGTGCGCACTCCCACCTACAGTGCGCGCCGACGGCCGGTCCCTTCGTCTAGTGGCCTAGGATATCAGGTTCTCACCCTGGAGACACGGGTTCGACTCCCGTAGGGACCGCCAAGGGTTACGCGATTCGGTGTCGCCAGGTCGTACCGAATTCGAACCAAGGCGTGCGAGCAGGTCTGACGGAAGCTTGCCCTCGCCGAGTCGCTCGGGCTGCTGGTAGCCCTCGTTCAACCATCGCGCGTAGTGGCGCTCGGTGATCCCGGTGGTCGAGTGGCCGAGCTGCAGGCTCACGAACTTTAGGCTCGTCCCGGCCGAGAGCAGCTGCGAAGCATAGGAGTCCCAGGTCCTTGAGTTACTCCTCTTGTTTGGGCAGGAATGACTCGGTCCTCAAGCTGCAGCCGGATCCGCCAGGCTTGGCGTTGGTCGGGACAGCCCGGTCTTCTAGCGCCCTCGGCCGCGCTCAAGGACGGAGAGGCCGGCGGCCAAGGCGTCGTCGGGGCTTCAGAGCTGACGGCTTCTTGCGCGTGCACTGCGACGCCTGCGGTCTCGACCGTGTCGTCCCGTTCTCGTGCAAGGGGCGGGGCTTCTGTCCCTCGCGCGGTGGCCGGCGCATGCCCGACACCGCAGCGCATCTCGTCGAGCGCGTTCTCCCCGAGGCGCCAGTTCGGCAGTGGGTGCTCTCGCTGCCCTTCGCGCTTCGCTACTGCGACGCGCTCGGAGCGCGCATCTTCAAGCGAGCGTGTTGCTTCAGCGGCTCAGATGTTCGCGCCCGCCAAGACGCCGGGGGGTGGGTTGCAGTGCGATCTCAGTCGAGATGGGGATCAACCCGACGGCGACCTCTGCACAGTTGGCGCATTGGCGGACGCGAACTGGGGGGTCGCCCGAACTCTTGCGGCAGCGCCGCATGGTCAACACGAAACAATTCTCGATCCCCCCGAATCGCCGGCGCTCTCTGCCGGCTCCTGCGGGGTAAAATAGATGTCGCATGCAGCGGCAGCTATTGGACCTTGGTCCAATGCGGTGGAGATCGCGCGAGGGAAAGGTCGAGCCGACATGGCCGTGAAGCCGCAAGTGACTCTGCTCTCGGTTCTCGCCGTGACCGTCGGCTACGTGGTCGCCGGCAAGCTCGGGCTTCTCTTGGCCGTCGAGCAGGCGAACGCGACGGCAGTCTGGGCTCCGTCGGGGATCGCGCTCGCCGCCTTCCTGCTGCTCGGCTATCGCATCTGGCCCGCGATCCTGCTCGGCGCCCTGCTCGTCAATCTCACGACCGCCGCGAGCTTCGCGACATCCCTCGGCATCGCCACGGGCAACACCCTCGAGGGTATCGTGGCGGCGTACCTGATCGAGAGGTTCTCGGCCGGGCTTCGCTCGTTCGAGCGTCCCCAGGACGTCCTCAAGTTTGCCGCGCTCGCCGGAGCGATCAGCCCCGTGGTGAGCGCAACCGTCGGCGTGACCAGCCTCTCCCTGGGCGGCTTCTCCGGCTGGAACCAGTACGGATCCGTGTGGTCGACCTGGTGGCTCGGAGACATGGCCGGAATCCTGGTCGTGGCTCCGCCGCTGATTCTGTGGGGCACCGACCGCGAGCTGGGCTGGAGCCACCGGCAGATGCTCGAAGCGACGCTGCTCGCGTTCGTGCTCGCGTTCACCGGAGCAGCGGTGTTCGGCGAGCTTCTCCCGCCAGGCGCGAGAATCTACGCGCTCGATTTCATGGCTCTCCCTCCGCTCTTGTGGACGGCCTTTCGCTTCGCACAGCGCGAGACGGCGACGGCCGCGCTCGTGCTGTCGGGCATCGCGCTGTGGGGGACACTGAACGGGCTCGGTCCCTTCGCGCGAGCGGATCCACACGAAGCTCTGCTGCGGCTGCAGAGCTTCATGAGCGCGACGTGCCTGATGGCCATCTTGTTCGCCGCTCTCGTCTCGGCGAGCCGCGAGGTCGCGGCCGCGCCCTTGCTCGAGGAGCGGCTGCGGTTCGAGACGCTGCTCTCGGAGCTCAGCGCGGGGTTGATCCACGTCCCCGCCAACGGGATCGACGCGGCGCTCGAGGCCGGGCTGCGCGATGTGGTCACGTTCCTGGTCGTCGATCGCGGCGATCTCGACGAGTACCAGACAGGGTCCGGCACCCGCATCGCATGGGCGCTCCCGGGCCTCGAGGAGGCGCCGCGAATCATGGCGGCCGACCGGTTCCCTTGGGCCGCCGAGAGGTTGCAGCGCGGAGAGGTCGTCCAATTCTCTCGGGTCGACGAGCTTCCCGAGGAAGCAGCGATCGACCGAGCGAGCTACAAGCGCTCGGGCACCCGCTCGAAGGTGTCACTCCCGCTGCAAGCGGGCGGACGCGTACTGGGCTCTCTCTCCTTTGGCTCGGTTCGGCGCGAACGCGCTTGGCCGAACGAGCTCGTGGAGCGGCTGCGGCTCTTGAGCGAAGCCTTCGCGAGCGCACTCGAGCGAAAGCGGATGGACCTCTCGCTGGCCGAGCGCCTGCGCTTCGAGAAGCTCCTGTCCAACCTGACCGCCTCCTTCCGCGACCTGTCCGTCATCGACTTCGATCGGGAGATCCGGCACGGCCTTCACCGCGTGGTCGAGTTCCTGGCCGCCGATCGCGGCAGTCTGATCGAGTTCTCCCGCGACAGCCAAAAGGTGCGCTCTTGGGCGGTCGAGGAATGGATGGACGCGGACGAGTTCCCCTGGCTGACGGCTCGGCTGCAGCGCGGGGATTCCGTCATGGTCTCCTCGCTCGAAGAGCTTCCTCACGAAGCCACCGTGGACCGGAGGAGCTATCTCGCCTATCGGGTCAAGCCGTGTCTCGCGGTCCCCCTGGTCGTGGGAGGGACCGTCGTCGGAGGGCTGGTGTTCAGCGCCATCGGCGCCTCGCGCGGCTCCTCGGAGGACCTGACGCAGCAGCTCAATCTGCTCGCCGAAGTCTTTGCCAACGCTCTGTCGCGCAGGCAGGTCGAGCGCGAGGCCCAGCGGCTGCGACAGGATCTGGCGCACATCGGCCGGCTCTCGACCGTGGGTGAGCTCACCGCGTCGCTGGCCCACGACCTGAGTCAGCCGTTGGCGGCGATCTTGAGCAATGCCCAGGCGGCCCGGCGCCTGCTCGCAGCCGACTCCGTGGATCTGGAGCAGATCACCCAGATCCTGGGCGACATCGTCGAGGACGACAAGCGAGCCGGCGCAGTAATCCACCGACTGCGCTCGCTGCTCAAGAAGGGCGACCTCGAGCGCATGTCTCTCGACCTGAACGAGATCGTGAGCGAAGTGGCGCGGCTCGTCCGGAGCGATGCGGTCATCCGCAACGTGGCGATGAGCGTCGAGCTGGCCGAAGGACTTCCGAGAGTGCGCGGAGATCGCGTTCAGCTCCAGCAGGTGGTGCTGAACATGGTGCTGAACGGCCTCGACGCCATGCGCGAGCCGCATGCCGGGGAGCGGAACCTCGTGATCCGGACCGCCGCGAACGGCGCGAGCATCGTCGCCGTCTCCGTCGAGGACTCGGGCATCGGGATCGAGCCGGAGCACGAAGAGAAGATCTTCCAACCGCTCCACACGACCAAGGCGGACGGTCTGGGTATGGGCCTGGCCATCGCACGTACGATCGTCGAGGCACACGGTGGCGAGATCGCGGCCTGGAACAACCCGCAGGGCGGCGCGACCTTCCGCTTCACGCTGCCGATCGCGAGGGACGAGCTGTGATGAGCACCGAAGCGCCGCGGGTCTTCCTGGTGGACGACGACGCATCGGTGCGCAAGAGCCTGACTCGATTGCTCTCGTCGGCGGGCTACGAGGTCGAGGCGTTCACATCATCCCTCGACTTCCTGACCCGGCCGCCCTACGCCGGACCGTGCTGCATGGTGCTAGACGTGCGCATGCCGGGACCGAGCGGGATCGATCTGCAGACGACGCTGGCCGCCGAGGGCCGTCGCATGGCCATCGTCTTCGTGACGGGTCACATCGATGTCCCGATGAGCGTCACCGCCATGAAGGCCGGGGCGGTCGATCTGCTGATCAAGCCGGTCGACGAGAAGGACCTGCTCGGGGCGATCGAGCGCGCCCTGGCCAAGGACGCGCACGATCGGAGCGATGACGCACAGCTCGGCGAGCTCCAGCAGCGGGTCGCGAAGCTGACCCCGCGCGAGCGCCAGGTCTTCGCGCGGGTCGTGACCGGAATGCTGAACAAGCAGATCGCCCTCGAACTGGGCATGGCCGAGAAGACGGTCAAGGTCCACCGAGCCCGAGTCATGCACAAGATGCAGGCGGGATCGGTCGCCGACCTCGTTCGGATGGCCGATCGGGTCGGAGTGACTGGCGCGAGGGCGTGACAAGCCCTACGACCCCGACTGCTTATCTTTCGCGGGCTTAGCCTCGCGCTCCCCCGGCTCGACTCCCGTAGGGACCGCCAAGAGTTACGCGATTCGGTGTCACCGGGTCGCACCGGATCGCCCGCGGCCAGCGCGCCGGTCGCTGAGTGAGCGACCGGCGCGCCGGCGCGGTGCCGGCTAGTCGGCTTCCGGAACCTTGTACAGGATCAGGTTGTTCAGGAAGGCGATCAGGTCGGACTTGTCGGTGGTCGAGAGAGACCGGAACGCCGCTCGCGCCCCGGCCGCGTCGCCGTCATGCTCGAGAATTGCTTCGGTCAGAGTCGTCGAGCGGCCGTCGTGCAGGTACGGCGGGGTCGAGCCCACGCCCCACAGCTCGGCCGTCATCCACACCGAGGCCCCGAAGCCCTGTTCGTCGATGTTCTCGGCGAGGCCGGGACCCATGTTGTGGCGCTTCAGGTCGCCGAACAGCGGGATGATCGTGCGCCCGGACGAGTCCTTCTTGAACCCGCCCAGCCGCGCGACCACGGCTCCGTTCACCAGGACCACGTTGTCCGGTGGATCGTCGCGAATGTTGAACGTGATGGGGTGCGCGGGATCGAGGCCGCGCGAGAGCGGGCTCTGGCCGGCCGGGAACACTTTGTCGCGGTAGTTCGGGTTCTGACTCGGCTCCGAGAAGATCGGATCGTCGACGAGGAGCGTCGGCTTGTGGCATACCGCGCACTGCGCCGCCACGAACTTGTCGCCGCCGTTGGCAATCGCGTTCTTCTGCGCCGTCGTCAGGGTGGGCAGGCCCAGCCTGATCGCCTCGGCCCTACCCGCCGCACCCATCGTGTTGAGGGTCTGGCGCAAGAGGTCGAGCTCGATCAGCGTGACCGGTCGCGGCTGCGCTGCGAGATAGACCGCGAGCGCCGTCATGTCGGCGATCGACATCTCGTTCTTCACGCCGTCCCCGTCGCCGTCGACGTTGTCACCGGTCAGCTCGACCGGCTGCATGCCCAGCTCGTTGTGTGCGGCGCCGCGGTTGAAGGAACGGACGAACGGCTCGACGCCCTTCCATTGGAACGGCTTGGGCCGAAGGTCCGAGTCGATCCCCGCCACCCTTCGGCTCACGCCGCTCGGGCAGCGCGAGCTGCGCCGCGACGCAGTCACTTGGACGGTCCCGAAGTTCACGCCCTTGGCGTCGAGGGTTCGGGTCACGTTCTGGCGCCGATCCCTGTCGCGCGGGCAGGCGTCCCGGATGGCATTGGCCTCGTCGTCGAGCAGCTCCTGGTTCATCTCCTCGGCCAGTCGCTGCAAGCCCGAGAGCGCGAGCACCTGCGGGGTGTTGCGCTGGATGAAGCGACCGGGCGCGTTCCCGCGCTGAGGATCGCGGATGACGTTGCTGCTGATGGTCCCGGCGCCGTCTTCGATCGGAGTGTTGTGGCACTCCTCGCAGGCCTGGGCGTTCGGCCCCGTGACGCGCGCCGGCACGTTGCGGTTCCACTGGCCGTTGCCGTTCAGGTCCGCGCGCGGAACGCGCGTGGAGCGACCGCCGTCCCCCACGTTGATTCCGCCGCCGTCGATTACGTTGAACACCGTACCGAACAGCTCGTCACCGCACTCGAACGTCTCCGTGAAATCGCGCGTCGCGACCACCGCGTCGCAGTGTTGGATGTTCCCTGTCTGAAGCGCCGACACTTCCGGCGCGCTGATCGTGACCGCGCTCACTGGGCTCCCCAGCCCGATGATTGCCGCGGATGACGAGAGAGTGAGAAGAAAACGAAATTGCGTGTAATGCTTCCGCATGGACGACTACCCCTCGTCCAAGCCCCGCACGCCCCACTCCCCAAACGGAAACCCGAGCTGCCACACTCGGCTGAACCGACGCTACGTCCGTCGCGGGTGGCGGATTGCGACGGGCGTCACATAGTGGGTGAAATTCCGAACGGTCCGGGTGAACGCGGGGAGATGTGCAACTACCCATCCGAGTTAAGCGATTCAGTGTCGTTTGGTTCGCGAGTGCGCTCTCCCGCATGACCTCGGGAGTCGTGTCTCGGCCCGTATACGCTGCGCTGGCGCTCGTGCTCCTAGGCGCGCTCGCATACTCGAACTCGCTCGGCGGGCCGTTCGTGCTCGACGACGAGCTATCGATCCGCGACAACCCGCACGTTCGAGAGATGTGGCCGCCCTCGCACTGGCTCTCGCTCGCGCCGCAGAGCTCGCTTTCGGGGCGGCCGCTCGTCACGCTCTCGATGGCGCTGTGCCATAAGGCGGCCGGGCTCGACGTGCGCGCCTATCATGTCGTGAACGTCGCCCTGCACCTCCTGAACGGCGTGCTCCTGCTCGCGCTGCTGCGCTTTCACCTGAGCTCTGGAGCCGCCTTCGCGGGCGCTCTGCTCTGGACCCTGCACCCGCTCGATACCGAGGCCGTCGACTACCTGACGCAGCGCACGGAGCTCCTGCTCGGCACGTTCTATCTCGGCGCGCTGGTCGCGGTCTCGCGCGGCCGTCGCGCCGTCGCGGTTCTGTGTTGCGCGCTGGGCATGGCGTGCAAGGAGTCGATGGTTACCGCTCCCCTCGCGGTGCTGCTCTGGGAGCGCGTGTACCGCTACCCCAGCGTTCGCGCGCTCCTCGCGAGCGAGCGGCTCTTCCACGCCGCACTCGTCGCGACCTGGGGCGTGCTGCTCGCGCTGCTCCTGCTCGCACCGCGCTCGCAGAGCGTCGGGCTCGACCTGCACGTGAGCGCGCTCGGCTATGCGCAGAGCCAGCTCGTCGCGGTCGCGCACTACCTCGGGCTCGCGGTCTGGCCCCATCCACTGACCCCGTACTACGGCCCGGTCGCAGGGGTCGGGCTGCGCGAGACGATTGCGTCGGGGCTGGTCGTCGCGAGCGCGCTGGCGGCGGCGCTCGCACTCTTCTGGCGCTCGCCGCGTCTGGGCTACCCGGCGGTTCTCTTCTTCCTGCTGCTCGCGCCGACCTCGAGCTTCGTGCCGATCGCGACCGAGTTCGCGGCGGAGCGGCGGATGTACCTGCCGCTCGCCGCGCTGGCGGCGCTCGCGGTCGCGGTTGCGCAGACGGTGACGGCGCCGATCGCCGCGCGTGCGGTGACGGCCGTCCTCGCAGTCGCGTTCGCCGCTGCGACCTACGCCCGGAACAACGACTACGCGAGCGCGGTGACCTTGTGGCAGAGCGCGGTCGCCGCAACTCCGGGCCTGTCACAGGCGCACGTGAACCTGGGCATCGCGCAAGCCGAGGCCGGCGCGTACGGCGAGGCCGTGGAGTCATACCGCCGTGCGCTCGGGCTCGCGCCGGACGATGCCCGCGCCCACTACGATCTCGCTCTGGCGCTCGACCGGCTCGGCGACCGGGACGGCGCCGTCGAGCACTGCGAGCGCGCGGTCGCACTCGAGCCGCGCTTCGAGGAGGCTCAGCTGGCGCTGGCGCGGGCCCGCCTGGCGCGGGGAGATCGGAGCGCGGCGGCGGCGAGCTTGCGGGCCGCGCTCGCCGTGAACCCGAACTCGGCGCAGCTTCACATCGAGCTCGCGCAGCTCGATCTCGCTAGCAGCGATCCGCGGGCTCTCGCCGAAGCCCTCGAGCACGCGCGCGCCGCTTCGAACGCGACCGGTGGGCGCGACCCAACCGCACTGCACACCCTGGCCGCGGCCGAGTGGTCGTCGGGTCTGCGCGCCGACGCGCTCGCCACCCAGGCGCGCGCCGTCGAACTCGCCGCCAGCGGCGCGACGCCCGAGTTCCGGGCGCGACTCTCAGAGCAGCTCGAGCTCTACCGTCGGGCGCTCGCGCGCTGACGCGCTGACATGCTGCCGCCGCGATGGCGGCTGCGCGGATTGCGACCCGGACGTTCGAGGACCCGGATCAGCTCGCGGCGACGATCCTCACTGGTGACGGGAAGTACACCGTGCTCGGTCGCGGCGCCTTCCGCGCAGAGTCCACCGCCGTCGAGCTCCCGCACCTGATACTTCGACCATCGTGCCGCCCAAGGGCGCACCGAACGTGCTCTTGATCATGACCGACGACCAGGGCTACGGCGTGCCCGGTACCTTCGGCGGCGTGATCCCGACGCCGGCGCTGGACCGGATCGCGAACAGCGGGCTGCGCTACACGCAGTTCAGCTCCACGGCGCTCTGCTCGCCCACGCGGGCCGCGCTCATCACCGGCCGCAACCACCACTCGTCGGGCTTCGGCGTGATCACCGAGCTGTCCACGGGCTACCCGGGCTACGACTCGGTCATGGGCCCCTCCGACGGGACCGTCGGCAAGACCCTCAAGGACAACGGCTACGCCACGTCGTGGTTCGGCAAGAACCACAACACCCCCGCCTACCAGTACAGCGCTTGCAGGCCCGTTCGATCAATGGCCGTCGGGGATGGGCTTCGAATACTTCTACGGCTTCATGGGCGGCGAGACCGACCAGTGGACGCCTTACCTGTTCCAGAACAACAAGCAGATCTTTCCGTGGCTCGGCAAGCCCGGGTACAACCTCACCACCGACATGGCGGACGAGGCGATCTCCTATCTGAAGGAGCTCAACGCCGCGGCGCCCGGGAAAGCCATTCTTCCTGTACTACGTGCCCGGCGGAAGTCACTCGCCGCACCAGCCGACGCCGGAGTGGATCGAGAAGTTCAAGGGCAAGTTCGACATGGGCTGGAACGCCCTGCGCGAGCAGATCTTCGCCAACCAGAAGAAGCTCGGCGTCATTCCCGCGAACGCGAAGCTGACGCGAGTGGCCGGATGAGCCTGCCGAAGTGGGACACGCTGTCGGCGGACCAGAAGAAGCTGTTCGCCCGGCAGGCCGAGGTGTACGCCGCTTACACGGCCTACACCGACCACGAGATCGGCCGCGTGATCCAGCAGGTCGAGGACATGGGCCAGCTCGACAACACGCTGATCATCTACATCGACGGCGACAACGGCACGAGCCCCGAAGGCACGCTCTCCGGCACGCCGAACCAGTACACCTCGTACAACGGCATCCTGGATTTCCCGATCGAAGCGCAGCTCAAGTTCTACGACGCCTGGGGCTCGGCCGGAGAGCTACCCGCACATGGCGGTGGCGTGGTCCTGGGCGTTCGACACGCCGTTCAAGTGGACCAAGCAGATCGCGTCGCACTTCGGTGGCACGCGACAAGGTCTGGCGATCTCGTGGCCGGCACGCATCAAGGACGCCGGCGGCATTCGCCACCAGTTCCACCACATCATCGACATCGTGCCGACGATCCTCGAAGCGGCGGGCCTGAAGTCGCCGCAGATGGTCGACGGGATCAAGCAGAAGCCGATCGAAGGCGTGAGCATGGCGTACACCTTCGACAAGAAGAACGCCGACGCGCCCTCGAAGCGCACGACCCAGTATTTCGAGATGATCGCCAACCGCGGCATCTACCACGAGGGCTGGTACGCCTGCACGACGCCGCCGCACGGGCCGTGGATCCTGAACGCGCCCTTGCCCGCCCCGCAGGACTACAAGTGGGAGCTGTACAACCTCAAGGAGGACTTCACGCAGGCCGACGACCTCGCGGCGAAGAATCCCGCGAAGCTGAAGGAGCTGCAGGCGATCTGGCAGCAGGAAGCCGTCAAGTACAACGTGCTTCCGCTCGACAACGACACGTTCGCGCGCGCGCTCGCACCGCGGCCGAGCGCCACGGCCGGCAAGACGCAGTTCACCTACAAGGGCGTGAACCCCGGGATCAACTCCAGCAACGCGCCGAACATCCTGGGCAAGTCGTACAAGATGACCGCCGAGAGCGGTCGAGGCCGCGACGGGGCTCGCGCTCCTGGTCGCACCTGCGCTCGTCGTGTCGCTGCTCCTGGGGGCGGAGCTCACCGGCGTAGGGCCGGTGCTGGCGCGCTGCTTCGGGATCGGCTTGCTGGCAATCGGAGTCGCGCCGGTATTCCGCGGGATGCTGCTCTACAACGCCGCCGTCTCCCTGTACCTGGGCACCCTCGGCGGCACCGGCCAGGCGAGTGGCATACTGTTGTGGCCGGCGGTCGCGCTGCACGCCAGCATGGCGCTCCTCTTGGTCTGGCTGCGGCGCAACGAGGGAGGCGGCGATGGACAGCGCGCATGACCTGGTCATCCGCAACGGGCTGGTGATCGACGGAACCGGCGCGCCGCCGCGCGAGGCCGACGTCGCCGTCGACGGACGGCGCGATCGCGGCGGTCGGCCGGATCGCCGGGCGCGGCGCGCGAGGAGATCGACGCGCGCGGCAAGCTCGTCACGCCCGGCTTCGTCGACATCCACACGCACTACGACGGCCAGGCGACCTGGGACGAGCGCATGCAGCCCTCGTCCTGGCACGGCGTGACCACGGTCGTGATGGGCAACTGCGGCGTCGGCTTCGCGCCGTGCAAGCCCGGCGACCACGAGCGCCTGATCGAGCTGATGGAAGGCGTCGAGGACATTCCCGGTCCCGGTGCTGGCCGAGGGCCTGCCCTGGAACTGGGAGAGCTTCCCCGACTACCTCGACGCGCTCGAGGCGCGCCGCTTCGACATCGACATCGGCGCGCAGCTGCCGCACGCGGCGCTGCGCGTGTACGTGATGGGTGAGCGCGGCGCGGATCGCGAGCCCGCGACCGAGGCGGACATCGCGGCGATGGCGGCGATCGCGCAGCGCGCGGTCGAAGCGGGCGCGCTCGGCTTCTCGACCTCGCGCACGCTCAACCACCGCACCTCGCGACGGCGAGCCCACGCCGACGCTCACCGCCGGCGAGGACGAGCTCATCGGCATCGCGCTCGGCCTCAGGGCGGCCGGCAAGGGCGTGCTGCAGGTCGTCTCCGACTTCGCGGACGTCGACGCCGAGTTCGGCGATGCTCCGCCGGATCGTCGAGAAGCTCGGGTCGGCCGCTCTCGTTCTCGCTCGCGCAGACGCGACGCGCGACGGCTGGCGGCGCCAGCTCGACCGCGCTCGAGCGCGCCAACGCCGCGGGCCTGCCGATGAAGGCGCAGGTCTGCGCGCGGCCGGTCGGTCTCCTGCTCGGCCTCGAGCTCACGCTGAATCCGTTCTCGATGCACCCGACCTACCAGGAGATCGCGAAGCTGCCGCTCGCGGAGCGCGTCGCGCGCCTGCGCGATCCGGCGTTCCGCGCGCGCCTGCTCGCCGAGCCGCCGCGACCGGGCGGCTTCGCGCATGAACCTCTCCGCGTGGGATCGGCTGTTCCTCGATGCAGGCGACCGCCCGACTACGAGCCGACGCCGGAGCAGAGCGTCGCCGCCGAGGCGCGCGCGCCGGAACGTCGCGCCCGCCGAGCTCGCGCTCGACCACCTGCTCGCGAGCGGCGGGCGGGGCATGCTCTACCTGCCGTTCCTCAACTACGCCGACGGCAACCTCGATCCGGCCTACGAGATGATGCGCGCACGAGCACACCATCCCGGGCCTCGCCGACGGCGGCGCGCACGTCGGCATGATCTGCGACGGCTGCTTCCCGACCTCGATCCTGACGCACTGGACCCGCGACCGCACGCGCGGGCCGAAGCTCGACCTCGCGCACATGGTGCAGATGCAGACGCGCGACACCGCGCGCGGCGGTCGGCCTGCTACGATCGCGGCGTGATCGCGGCCGGCTACGCGCGCCGACCTGAACGTCATCGACTACGACCGGCTGCACCTGCACGCGCCGCAGGTCGCCTACGACCTGCCCGCCGGCGGCCGCCGCCTCGTCCAGCGGGCCGACGGCTACGAGGTCACCATCGTCGCGGGCCAGATCACCTACCGGAACGGCGAGGCGACCGACGCCCTGCCCGGCCGCCTGGTTCGCGGCGCGCGGAGCGCCCCGTGATGCGCGTGCTCGAGCCGCACTGCGAGTGGACCGCCGACGACATGCGCGACCCCGCGCTCTGGACCGAGCTGCTCACGCCGCCGGAGCTCGACGAGATCGACGCCGCCCTTCGCGTCGCGCAGGCGAAGTCCGACGACCTGCTCGAGATCGGCGCCGCCGACTTCCCGCTGCCACGCGTGCGCGCGCGCCTCGGGCGCATCGTGCGCGAGCTCATCGACGGCCGCGGCGTCGTGCGCCTGCGCGGGATCGACCGCGCGCGCTACGACAACGACGAGATGTGCCTGATCTACTGGGGCATCGGCACGCACCTCGGCAAGCCGTGGCCGCAGAACGCGAAGGGCCACGTGCTCGGCGACGTCACCGACCAGGGCAAGGCACCCGACGATCCGACCGCGCGCGGCAACGAGATCGGCGGCGTCCGCCTGCCGTTCCACTGCGACGGCTCGGACCTCGTCGGCCTCCTGTGCCTCGATCCCGGCGCAGAGGACGGCCTCTCGCGCGTG
Source organism: uncultured delta proteobacterium (assembly GCA_963707945.1). GTDB lineage: Bacteria > Myxococcota_A > UBA9160 > SZUA-336 > SZUA-336 > VGRW01. The sequence continues at coordinate 1,593,536 of CAVPRM010000001.1, read as the reverse complement.
GCGAACGCGGTCTCGCTCCACAACGAGCTCGTGCGCGAGCGCCCCGAGCTCGCGGCCGCGCTCTACGAGCCGCTCCCCTACGACTTCCGCGGCGAGCAGGCGCAGGGCAGCAAGCCGTTCTACTTCGTGCCGGTCTTCACCGAGTGGGGCGACCGCCTCTTCATGCGGCTACATCCCGCCCTACATCCTCGCGTCGCAGCGCCACGAGGAAGCGCCGCGCCTCACACGCGACGCAGCAGAGGCGCTCACCTGGATGATCGACATGGCCGAAGCCGGCCGCTTCAACGTCGAGATGGCGTTCGAGCCTGGCGACATCCAGTTCATCAACAACTACCACGTGCTGCACGGCCGCACCGCGTACCAGGACCGGCCCGGCAAGGTCCGCCACCTGAAGCGCCTCTGGCTCGAGACCGACGCCTATCCGACCCGTCCGTCGTACTTCGCGAACAACGTCAGCACGGGCTGGAACGAGAAGCGCGTGATCAGCCGGCTGGACGCGCGCCCGAACTAGGCGGGTCCGGGCAGCCGCGCTGAGCTACCTTCCGGCTACAGTCGGTCGCGCTCAACCCGGGTTCCCCCTCGCGACCGCCGCCCGCCCGAGCGTCATGGCCGCTCGGTCTGCGTGCGTTCCACCGGGAGAGAGGCGAGAGCTTGAGGACGGACGGACTCCGTGCCGTCGTCGCGCGCGTGCTTCGGCGCGGGGCGCACGGGTCGCCGTGGAACAACGAGGAGCTGATCCGCGAGGAGCTCTTCAGCGCCGAGCGCCTCGAGCAGCATGCCGAGAGCCTGGCGATCGCCCAGCAAGTCACTGACTCCCCGAAGTCCGTCTACCCGCTCTCGCGCCGTCTGGGCGACAACGCTCGGGTCCTCCTGCGTGCGTACCACACGATCGCCCGGGTGATCGACCAGGGGCATCCGATCACGCCCGCAGCCGAGTGGTTGGTCGACAACTTCCACGTCGTGGAGGACCAGATCCGGGAGATCCGCGAGGATCTGCCGGCCGGCTACTACCGGCAGCTGCCGAAGCTGGCCGACGGGCCGCTCGCCGGGTATCCGCGGGTCTTCGGCCTGGCCTGGGCGTTCGTGGCCCACGGCGACAGCCGCTTCGACCCGGAGCTCCTGCGCCGATTCGTCGGCGCCTACCAGCGCGTTCAGCCGCTGACGATCGGCGAGCTCTGGGCGGTCGCGATCACGCTGCGCATCGTCCTCGTCGAGAACCTGCGCCGCGCGGCGGAGCGGATCGAGCGCGGCCGCGAAGCGCGCGGGCAAGCGGACCTGGTGGCGGACCGGCTGCTCGGGGTCGGCGGCCGCGACGCCGAGCCGGTCGCCGCAGTGCTGCGCGCGTACGGACAGGCGCCACTGCCGCGCACGTTCGCGGTTCAGCTCGTGCAGCGCCTGCGGGACCAGGATCCGCGCGTCACTCCGGCGCTGCAGTGGCTCGACGAGCGCCTGGCGGCTCAGGGAACGACGGCGGAAGAGATCGTGCGGCACGAGCACCAGCGCCAGGGCGCGATGAACGTGACGGTCCGCAACGCGATCATGAGCGTGCGCATGATCTCCGCCGTCGATTGGGCGGAGCTCTTCGAGAGCGTCAGCCTCGTCGACGCCGCGCTCCGCGCGGAGAGCGACTTCGCGCAGATGGACTTCCCGACGCGCGACCGCTATCGCGGTGCGATCGAAGAGCTCGCGCGCGGCTCCGGCCGCACCGAGCTCGAAGTCGCGCGCTCCGCCCTCCAAGCGGCGAAGACGGAAGGCACCGCTCGCGAGCGCGACCCAGGCTACTACCTGATCGCGGGCGGACGCCGGCCCTTCGAGGCCTCGCTCGCCTTCCGCGCGCCGCTGCACACGTGGATGGGTCGGATCAGCTCTGCGGCGGGAATCCGCGGTTACCTGGCCAGCCTTGCGCTGATCACTGCGCTCATCCTCAGCTTGGCGTTGCTGCTGACCGACGCGCCGCTCGTCGGCTGGCAGCTGGGCGTGTTCGCGCTGCTCGGCCTGCTCCCGGCGCTCGACGCGGCAGTCGCACTGGTGAATCGCGGCGCGACGAACCGCCTCAGCGCGCGGGCCCTCCCCGCTCTCGAGCTCCGCGAGGGCGTGCCCGCCAGTCTTCGCACCGTCCTGGTCGTCCCTACGCTCCTCACTGCGCGAGAGGCGATCGAGGAGCAGATCGAGCGGCTCGGGATCCATCACCTCGCGAGTCCGGACGGCGAGCTCTGCTTCGCTCTGCTCTCGGACTGGACCGACGCAGACGTCGAGAGCTGCGAGGGCGACGCCGCGCTCCTGGCGGTCGCGAGCGCCGGAATCGCGCGCTTGAACCTCCGCTACGGTCCGGCTCCCCAGGGCGAGCGCTTCCTCTTGTTCCACCGGCGCCGGGTCTGGAACGAACGACAGGGAAAGTGGATCGGCTGGGAGCGCAAGCGCGGCAAGCTGCACGAGTTCAATCGACTGCTGCGCGGTGCGACCGACACGACTTTCATCGCCGTCGGAGGCCGGGCTCCCGTCGCACCTTCCGGCGTCCGCTACGTGATCACGCTCGACGCCGACACGCGGCTGCCGCGCGAGGCCGCCCGCAGGCTGGTCGGGAAGATGGCGCACCCGCTCAATCAGCCGCGCTTCGATCGGGCCGGCGGGCGCGTGGTCGAGGGTCACGCGGTTCTGCAGCCGCGAGTCACTCCCCAGCTTCCCATCGGTCGGGAGGGCTCGCTGTTCCAGCGCACGTTCTCTAGCCCGAGCGGGATCGACCCCTACTCCGCGGCGGTCTCGGACGTGTATCAGGATCTGCTGGGAGAGGGCTCGTTCGCAGGAAAGGGAATCTACGACGTCGACGCCTTCGAACAGGCGCTCGCGGGCCGCGTGCCGGAGAACGCACTCCTCAGCCACGACCTGTTCGAGGGGATCTTCGCGCGCGCCGGTCTGGTCTCGGACATCGAGGTCGTCGAGGAGTTCCCGGCGCGCTACGACGCCGCCGCTGCCCGCCATCACCGCTGGGCGCGCGGCGACTGGCAGCTGCTCCCCTGGCTGCTGGGGCGCGGCGGCCCGATCCCGCTGAGCGGTCGCTGGAAGATGCTCGACAACCTGCGGCGCACCCTGTCCGCGCCCGCGAGCTTTCTCGCTCTGCTGGCCGGCTGGACGCTGCCCTTCCCCGCGGCGCTCGTGTGGAGCAGCTTCGTCCTCGCGGCCCTTGCCCTTCCGCAGCTGGTGCCGGCGCTCGCCGTCATCGCGCCGCGACACGGCGGAATCGCGCTGCGCGGCCACTTCCGCGCGCTGCGGGCGGACGCGTGGCTCGCCGTCTTTCAGACGGGGCTCTTGGTCGCGCTCCTCCCGCACCAGACCTGGCTGATGACCGACGCCATTGCGCGCACGCTGCTGCGGCTCTTCGTGACTCGCCGCCACCTCCTCGAGTGGATGACCGCGGCGCAGGCAGCGCTCGAGTCGACGCTCGATCTTCGCCGCTTCTACGGGCGCATGGCCGGCGGCGTCGCGCTCGCGTTCGTCGCCGGCGCCGTCGCTTGGCAGGGCGCGCTCGAGACGCGCCTGCTCGCGGCGCCGTTCGTGATGCTGTGGCTCGCCGCGCCCGCGCTCGCGCGCTGGACCAGTCTGTCTCCGCGGACGGCCGGCCGCCTCGCGGTCTCGCCCGACGACGCTCGCCTGTTGCGGTCGGTCGCGCGCCGGACCTGGCACTTCTTCGAGGTCTTCGTCACGGCGAAGGATCACTGGCTGCCACCGGACAACTTCCAGGAGGACCCCAGGCCGGTGCTCGCGCACCGCACGTCGCCGACCAACCTGGGCCTGTACCTGCTCTCGGTCGTCAGCGCGCGCGACTTCGGTTGGATCGGGACGCTCGAGTTGGTCGATCGGCTGGAGGCGACGCTCGAGACGATGCGCACGCTCGAGCGCCATCGCGGGCACTTCTACAACTGGTACAGCACGCAGGACCTGCGCGCGCTCGACCCGAAGTACGTGTCCTCGGTCGACAGCGGCAACCTGGCCGGACATCTGCTGGCACTCTCGAACGCCTGTCGCGCGCAGATCCACCTGCCGCTGGCGGGCTGCGAGCAGCTCGCGGGAATCGAAGACGCGGTCGAGCTGACGCGCGAATCATTGCGGGCTCTGCCCGACGACCGCCGCAATCTGACGGTCACCCGCCGCGAGCTCCAGGATGCGCTCGACGTCGTCGCCGGCTCTCTGCGCGAGCCGCCCCACTCGACCGTGGAGTTCACGCTGCGCCTGGCCGAGCTCGCGTCGCACGCGGCCACAGTGACCGACATGGCCCGAACGATCGCAGAGGAACGCGGCAGCGAAGCCAGCGCGGAGCTGCTCGTGTGGGCCGAGGCCACCCAGCGCACGATCGAAAGCCAGCGTCGGGACCTCGCTGCCACTTCCGAGAGCGCTGCGCGCGCGCTCGTGCAGCGGCTCACCGCGCTCGAAGTCGGCGCGCGGACGCTGACCGAGGAGATGGACTTTGGCTTCCTCTTCGACCGGGAGCGCAAGCTCCTCTCGATCGGATATCTGGTCGCGGAGGGAAGTCTCGACCCGAGCTGCTACGACCTGCTGGCGTCGGAAGCCCGGCTCGCGAGCTTCGTGGCGATCGCCAAGGGCGACGTCCCGGCGAGGCACTGGTTCAGGCTCGGGCGCGCGCTCACACCCGTCGCCAACGGCGCAGCTCTGGTCTCCTGGTCGGGATCGATGTTCGAATATCTGATGCCATCTCTCGTCCTTCGCGGGCCAGCCGGGAGCCTGCTCGACGAGACGAGCCGGGCCGTGGTCCGGCGCCAGATCGCCTATGCGGCCGAGCTCGACCTGCCGTGGGGAATCTCGGAGTCCGCATACAACGCCCGCGATCTCGAGTTCACCTACCAGTACTCGAACTTCGGAGTTCCCGGACTGGGCTTGAAGCGCGGGCTCGCGGAGAACGCGGTTGTGGCTCCCTATGCGACCGCCCTCGCGACGATGGTCGACACGAGCGCCGCCGCTCGGAACTTCGTCCGGCTCATGCACGCGGGGGCTCTCCGGCGTTACGGCTTCTACGAGGCGCTCGACTACACACCGTCGCGGCTGCCCGCGGGCCACGACGTCGCGATCGTTCGCGCATACATGGCGCACCACCAGGGGATGACGCTGGTCGCGATCGCGAACGCCCTCATGGAGGGCCTGATGCGCAGCCGGTTCCACGCCGAGCCGATCGTGCAGGCGACGGAGTTGCTGCTGCAGGAGCGCATGCCGCGCGATGTGGCAGTCGCTCATCCGCGGGCGGAAGAGATCAAGACCGCGGCGCGATCGCAGGAGCTCATCGGGCCGGCGCCGCGCCGCCATCGTTCGGCGCACAACGCATCGCCGCCGACGAATCTGCTCTCGAACGGCCGCTACGCGGTCATGGTCACGGCGGCGGGATCGGGATACAGCCACTGGCGCGACCTGGCGGTCACTCGCTGGCGCGAGGACGTCACGTGCGACGACTGGGGGTCGTTCGTCTATCTGCGCGACGCGGACAGCGGCGCGGTCTGGTCCGCCGGGTATCAACCGAGCGGAGTCGAGCCGGTCCGCTACCAGGCGGTATTCTCCGAGGACCGGGTCGAGATCTCGCGACGCGACGGCTCGATCGACACGACGCTCGAGGTCCTCGTCTCGCCCGAAGACGATGCAGAGGTCCGCCGCATCTCGATCGTGAACTCCGGCAGCCGCGTCCGGGAGATCGAGCTCACATCCTACGCCGAGATCGTGCTGGCACCGGCTGCTGCGGACGCCGCCCATCCGGCGTTCTCGAAGCTCTTCGTGCAGACGGAGCTGGTCGCCGACGCGGGCGCGATTCTAGCGACGCGCCGGCGACGGTCGCCTGATGAGCCCGAGGTCTGGGCCGCGCACCTCTGCGTCGCCGAAGGCGAGACTGCCGGCCCGCTCGAGTTCGAGACCGACCGGGCGCGCTTCCTCGGACGCGGACATGGCCTGCGGGCGCCGATCGCAGTGATGGACGGCCAACCGCTCTCGAGGACGGTGGGCACGGTGCTCGATCCGGTCTTCGCGCTGCGCCGCCGCATGCGGATTCCGGCCGGCGCGACGGCCCGCGTCGCGTTCTGGACCGTGATCGCGCACACGCGCGAGCAGGTCCTCGATCTGGTCGACAAGCACCGCGACCCGACGGCCTTCGAGCGCGCCTCGACGCTGGCGTGGACGCAGGCGCAGGTGCAGCTCCGCCATCTGGGCATCGACTCGGGCGACGCGAACCTCTTCCAACAGCTCGCCGGACACATTCTCTATGCCAACCCCAGCCTGCGCCCGCCGCCGGACGTGCTGCAGCGGGGCGCGGGCGCGCAACGGATGCTGTGGGCGCAGGGCGTCTCGGGCGATCTGCCGCTCGTGCTGGTGCGGATCGACGAGAGCAGCGAGCTGCCGCTCGTGCGAGAGCTCTTGCGCGCGCACGAGTACTGGCGCTCGAAACAGCTCTCGGTGGATCTGGTGATCCTGAACGAACGGGCCCATTCCTACGTTCAGGATCTGCAGGTCGCGCTCGAGACGCTGGTGCGCACGAGCCAGTCGCGACCGAGGCTCGCCGGAGACGGGACTCGCGGCGCGGTCTTCGTGCTCCGCGCGGATCTGATCTCGCTACAGGTGCGCGAGCTCCTGCAATCCGCCGCCCGGATCGTGCTCGTCAGCCGCCGCGGGAGCCTCGCCGAGCAACTCGCCCGGCTGCAGGAGGAGGAGCCCGGAGCTGCGCCGCCCGCTCGCAGGGAGCCGCCCTCGGAGCCGTTCGTGCAGACGCCGCGGCCGATCGGTCTCGAGTTCCACAACGGTCTCGGCGGCTTCGCGGCGGACGGGCGCGAGTACGTCACGGCCCTGGGCGGCGGGCAATGGACGCCGGCGCCCTGGATCAACGTGATCGCGAACCCGAGGTTCGGCTTTCAGGTCTCGGTCGAAGGCGCGGGCTCCACATGGTCGGAGAACAGCCGCGAGAACCATCTCACTCCCTGGTCGAACGATCCCGTGAGCGACCGCACCGGAGAGGTGCTCTACCTGCGCGACGACGACAGCGGGGAGCTGTGGGGACCTACGGCCCTTCCGATCCGCGACGAGTCGGCGCGCTACCTGGCTCGCCACGGACAGGGCTACTCGCGTTTCGAGCACACGTCGCACGGGATCGCGCAGGAGCTCCTCCAGTACGTTCCGCTCGACGACCCCATCAAGATCTCCCGGCTCACGCTCCGGAATCTCTCCGGGCGTACCCGGCGTCTCTCCGTGACCGGGTACGCCGAGTGGGTGCTCGGCACGTCGCGCAGCGCGTCGGCGCCTTTCGTCGTGACGGAGATCGACCCGCACTCGGGGGCGCTCTTCGCGCGGAATCCGTGGAATGCAGCGTTCGGCGCGCGCGTCGGGTTCGCGGACCTCCGCGGCCAGCAGCTCTCGTTGACCGCGGACCGCACCGAGTTCCTGGGACGAAACGGAGCGCTGGACGCGCCGGCTGCCCTCGCGCACGAAGGAGAGCTGTCGAATCGCGTCGGCGCGGGCCTGGACCCGTGCGCAGCGCTGCAGACCGCGTTCGAGCTGCGCGCAAACGAGCAGATCGAGGTGGTCTTCCTGCTGGGCCAGGCCGCGGACGCGACCGAAGCCCGCGCTCTCCTGGATCGCTATCGCACGGCCGATCTCGACGCCGTGCTGCGCAGCGTCACCGACCGCTGGGAGGAGATGCTCGGAACGGTGCAGGTCAGGACACCGGATCGGTCCATGGACCTCTTGCTCAATCGCTGGCTCCTGTACCAGACGCTCGCCTGTCGGGTCTGGGCCCGCTCCGCCTTCTATCAGGCCAGCGGAGCGTACGGCTTTCGCGACCAGCTCCAGGACGGGATGGCACTCGTGACCGCGAGGCCCGATCTCACACGCGAGCACCTCCTGCGCGCCGCCGCGCGCCAGTTCGCCGCGGGCGACGTCCAGCACTGGTGGCTGCCTCACTCGGGAGGCGGTGTTCGCACGCGGATCTCCGACGACCGCGCCTGGCTGCCCTACGCGGTCGCGCACTATCTCGCCGCAACGGCGGACCTGGGCGTGCTCGACGAGCGCGTGCCGTTCCTCGAGGGCGCGCAGCTCCACGCCGACGAGAGCGACGCCTACTTCCAGCCCATGATCTCGGGGGAGACCGCAACGCTCTTCGAGCATTGCGCGCGCGGTCTCGACGCAAGTCTCGCGGTGGGCAGCCACGGCCTTCCCCTCTTCGGGGCCGGCGACTGGAACGACGGCATGAATCGCGTCGGCGCGGCCGGACGAGGCGAGAGCGTCTGGCTAGGCTGGTTCCTCCACGCCGCGCTCTCGGCCTTCGCGCCCGTCGCCGATGCGCGCGCCGAGCCCACGCGCGCGGCCCGCTGGCGCGCGCACGCCGAGGCGCTGCGCGAGGCGCTCGAGGAGGCCGGCTGGGACGGCGAGTGGTACCGGCGCGGCTACTACGACGACGGCACGCCGCTCGGCGCGGCCGCGAGCAGCGAGTGCCGCATCGACTCGATCGCGCAGTCGTGGAGCGTCCTCTCCGGAGCCGGCGAAGCGAAGCGCACTGCGCGCGCGATGGCGGAGGTCGACGCACGGCTCGTCCGCCGCGCCGACCGACTCGCGCTCCTGTTCGAGCCGCCCTTCGACCAGACGTCGCTCGATCCCGGCTACGTCAAGGGATACCCGCCCGGTGTGCGCGAGAACGGCGGCCAGTACACGCACGCCGCGACCTGGTCGGTGATCGCCTTCGCGCTGCTCGGGGACGGCGACCGCGCCGCCGAGCTGTTCTCGCTCTTGAATCCGATCCACCACAGCGCCACGCGAGCCGGCGTGCGCCGCTACAAGGTCGAGCCGTACGCGATCGCCGCCGACGTCTACTCGGTCGCGCCCCACGTCGGGCGCGGCGGCTGGACCTGGTACACGGGCTCGGCGGGCTGGATGTATCGCGCGGGCCTCGAGTGGATTCTCGGCTTCCGCGTGCGCGGAGAGTCGCTCGAGCTCGAGCCGTGCGTGCCGGCGAGCTGGCCCGGCTTCGAGATCGCGTTCCGCTTCCGCTCGTCGCGCTACCAGATCTCGGTCGAGAACCCGGCCGGCAAGGGTCGTGGCGTGGCGCATGCGGAGCTCGACGGGAAGGCGCTCGCCGTCGGGGCGCCGGCGCGGATCCCGCTCGCGGACGACGGCGAGGTCCATCAGGTGCGCGTCGTTCTGGGGTAGCTGGAAATGGAAGGTCCGGGAGCATGCGGGATGCTCCCGGACCTGCTCGATGCCGCCGCGCGAGAGTCGGGGTGGGTGGTTGCAGTGGCGGCCGCGAGCCCCTAACGCGAGTTCATGCCTTGGGCTGGAGCTTCAGGTCGTCGACGAGACCGCGAACACCCGAGGTCGCGCGCGTGACCGTGAGCGCCGTCAGACGGTCGCTCTGGTTCTGCACGTCGCCCGTCAGCCGCGCGATGCCGTTCTTCACCTCGATGGTGATGTGGGAGTCGGACAGCTGACTGTTGCCGTCGAGCCGCTTCGAGACTGCGTCTTTGATGGCGTCGTCGTTCTCCGCGACCGCGGCCTGCTTGCCCGGCGCGACGATCTGGAGCTCGTTCATGACGCTCTTCACGCCGTCCACCTTGCGGGTCTCGGTCGTGGCGGCGTCCTTCGCCTTCTGCGAGTCGACCACACCGAACAGCGTCACCACGCCGTTCTCGGTGTCGACGTTGATGTCGAAGCCAGGCGTCTGATCACTGGCGAGCAGGCGGACCTTCACGTCGCTCGAGATCCACATGTCCGAGGCTGCGGAGCGCTGGGACAGCTTCGGGTCGTACTTCCCGTCGCGCCAGATCTCTGCGTCTGCCAAGGTGTTGGGGCTCTGGATCTCGCTGGCCACGCCGCGTACGCCGTGGACACGGCGCGCGTCTTCGAGCGCGCGCACGTGGTCGGACAGGGTCTTCGCGTCGCCGGACAGGAGCACCACGCCCTTGTTCACGGACTTGACTCTGATGCTGCTGTCGGCCAGCGCCGGGTCGGCGGCAAGAGCCCCCGAGACGCGCTTGTTGAGCCCCTCGTCGGTCACCGCGACGGCCTGCTCGGTCGGCTCGCTGACGACTTGCAGCAGGTTTCGCACGTCGCGCATTCCCTCGACGCTGCGCGCGACGGTCTCTGCCTTGGCCTTCTCGGCCGCTGTGGGCACGCTGCCGTACAGCGTGACGAGTCCGTCGATCGTGTCGACGTGCACCTTGGCTACGGAGACGCCGTCAGTGGTGAGGAGCGCCGTCTTGACCTTCGTGGTGACCCACGCGTCGGGCATCGAGTCGGCTCGCGCCCCCGTGGGCACTGCTGAGACCGCGAGAATGGCGGCGGCCGTGAGGCTTGCTTTGCCGAGACTTCGGCAGAGCTTCGCGATGAACTGAGATTGCATACTGGTTCCTTGGAGTCGGAGTGTTTCGCGGTCATGCGAGCGCTGCTTGTCGCGCTCATCGTTCGCCCGCGATGCTCGACCCAGGAACAGACAGAGCAAGAGACGTGCCGCTCACTCGACCTCGTCGGTGACGCCCCGGTAGATGCCGAGCCGGTTGTACAGCGTCTTCAAGCTGATGCCGAGGACGGCCGCAGCCTTGCGCTTGTCGCCGTTCTCCATCTCGAGGGTAGCGAGGATCACCCGCTTCTCAGCCGCCGCGATCGAGCCTCCGAGTCGGAGTTGCAGAATCGGGCTCGCGGCCGCGAGGAACGGCGCCGCCTCCGCCACCGGCAGCGCGTCAGCCGAGATCTCGTCGTCGCAGAGGATGAACGCTCGCTGCACGACGTTGCGGAGCTCGCGCACGTTCCCCGGCCACTGGTTCTGCTTCAACCGCTCGAGCGCTGCCGCCGTCCAGCGCTTCGCACCGCCGGCGCGATGGTTGAGCTCGGCGAGGAAGTGGAGTGCGAGCGCCTCGACGTCGTCGGGGCGAGTGCGCAGCGGCGGCACGGCGATCGGGAAGACGTTCAGTCTGTAATAGAGATCTTCGCGCAGCTGGCCGGAACGAACGGCTTGCTCCGGGTTGCGATTCGTCGCGGCGATGATCCGCACGTCGACGCTGATCGGCGCGGAGCCTCCGACTCGCACCACTGTGCCCGTCTCGAGCACCCGCAGGAGCTTCACCTGGAGGTCGTGCGGCATTTCGCTGACCTCGTCCAGGAACAGCGTCCCGCCTGTGGCGCGTTCGAAGTAGCCCTTTCGCTGCTTGTCTGCGCCGGTGAAGCTGCCCCGCTCGTGGCCGAAGAGCTCGCTCTCGATCAGGTTCGGCGAGATCGCTCCGCAGTTGACCGGCAGGAGCGGGCCGTTCCTGCGCGGGCTGATCCGGTGAACCGTCTCCGCGACCAGCTCCTTGCCGCTGCCGCTCTCGCCCGTGATGAAGACGGTCGCATCGGTCGGCGCGACGCGCGAGATCAGATCGTAGATCTCCAGCATCGCCTTCGAGCGCCCCACCATGTTGCCGAAGCGACCCAGCCCGCGCAGATCGCTGCGCAGGCTGCCTACCTCTTCCTTGAGCGCGCGGGTACGCGCCACGTTCAGGAGCGCGGTCGTGAGGCGCGCGGCGTCGATCGGCTTGGTCAGGTAGTCGAGCGCTCCGCCGCGGGTCGCGTCGATGGCCGAGTCGATGGTGGCGCCCCCGGTGATCACGATGACCTCGCACGAGGCCGCCCTCTCCTCGGAGCGGAGCCACTGCAGGCCGTCACCGTCGGGCAGCTTCAGGTCCATGAGCACGACGTCGGGGGTCTCGGCGGCGAGCTTCAGGCGCGCCTCGGCGAGCGAGCCGGCAAGGCGCGTCGTGAAGCCCTCGCGCTCCACGATCACCTCGAGGATGCGGCGATAGTTCGGGTCGTCGTCGACGATCAGCGCGGTCAGCGGCGGACGGCCGGGCTCTGCCATCAGCGCGCCGCCCGGTTGAGGTCGAGCCAATAGCGCGCGATGTCGACCAGGTACTCGCCGGGCTTGTTGGGATCGAACTGCTTCACCACGAAGCTGTTCGCGCCCAGGCGATAGGACTCCTTCACGTCGACCTCGCGGTCCGAGGAGGTCACGACCACGACCGGCACTTCGCGGGTCCGATCGTTTGCGCGCAGGTCCGTGAGCAGCTTGAAGCCGTCGACCCTGGGCATCTTGAGGTCGAGGAAGATCACCTTGGGCACGAGCCGTCGCTCGCCGTTCAGGGCAACGTCCTCGCCGAGCAGGTACTCGTGCGCTTCGGCGCCATCGCGCGCCACCATCACGTTCTGCTCCATCCCGTGGCGCCGGAAGGCGCGCATCGCGACCGTGACGTCGTTCGAGTCGTCGTCGACGAGCAGTACTTCGAACCTATGGCGTGCCATCCGCTCCAAGCTCCCGGCCGCCGGATTCCGGCAGCGAAAATAGGAAGGTTGCGCCCTTCCCGACGGCGCCCTGCGCCCAGACCCGTCCGCCGTGGCGGCGGACGAGACGCGAGACGATCGCGAGACCGATGCCGTGCCCTGCGAACTCCTCATTCGAGTGCAGGCGCTCGAACACACCGAAGAGCTTCTGCGCATAGCGCATGTCGAAGCCGACGCCCTGATCGCGCACGAAGTAGACCAGTTCGCCGCCCTGTGCGTAGCCGGCCACGTCGATGCTCGGAGACTCGCCTTTGCGAGAGAACTTCAGCGCATTCGAGATCAGGTTCGTGAACACGCGGCGGATCATCGCGGGGTCGGCGTATGCGTCAGGCATCTCTCCGATCTGGATCGCAGTGCCGGCGCTCCCATCCGCGGCGGAGAGGTCGTCGCGCACCCCCTCGACCAGGTCCCGCATGTCCACGCTGACCTTGTGGATCTCTTCGCGTCCACTGCGCGAGAACGCGAGCAGGCCGTCCATGAGCGAGACGGCGACCTTCGCGCTCACGGAGATCCGATCGAGACAGTCCTTCGCCGACTCGTCGAGCTGGTCGCCGTAGTCGTGCTGAAGGATCGCTGCGAAGTTGATCACGGCCCCGATCGGCGAGCGCAGATCGTGCGAAACCGAGTAGTTGAAGGTCTCGAGCTCCTCGATGGTCTCGTGCAGCGTGGCGGTCCGCTGGGTGACGCGCGTCTCGAGCTCACCGCGCAGCTCGCGGATCTCAGTCTCCTCGCGCTCGGTCTCGTCGATGCTCTCGCGCAGGTCGGCGTCGACGCGAACCAGGCTGACGGCGCGCGAGCGCGCGACCTGGCCGATGTGCACGAGCGCGGCAAGGAGAGCCGAGATCGTCAGACCCGCGACCAGCGCCACGGTCGCCCCTTGGTAGCGGACCCCGTCGACCAGCATTGCCGTGGGGTGCACCGCCACCGTCCACGGCGCACTCAGGCTGAGCCCGACGTCTGCGGCTCGCCAGAACCGGCCGGGTTGCGGCTGTGCGTCGCCGGGAAGCGCCGGGAACAGCTCCTCGTTCCGGCAGAGGACGCGGATCGAGTAGCCCGGGGCGCCGTTCTCGAGCACGCGGCGCAGCGCGACGGTCGGCTCGAACAGCGCGAAGAGCACGCTCGGCTCCTTGGCAAATCCGCGCTGCAGAACCGACACACCGAACGCGGGGCGCCCATCTGCGAGCCGGACCGGGCCGACCAGAGTCTCGGCCGATCCCCATCCCGACTCGGCCGCGAGGCCTCGCAGGGTATCGCGCGCCTCCGGCGCGCCAGCGCCTTCGTTGACACGTCCGCCGCGGTCGACGCGCATCAAGGCGCTGAAGGAGGGGTGGTCCGCGAGGAAGTGCTCGGCCTTGTCCTGCCAGCTCGACGAGCCTTTTCGAGTCTCCGTCTCGGAGACGTTGGCCCAGTGGCGCAGCGAACCGAGCTCCTGGTCCTCGATCTGGGCCCGGACCACGCGGGCGAGAACGCTGGCGACCGCAGTTGCGTTGGCCTCGAGCTCGGAGTCCTGTTGGCGCTGGAGGGTCTGCCAGAGCTGGAACGAGGCGGCGACGCCGAGGGCAAGGATGATCAGGGTGGGAATCAGGCCGGCCGCGCGTCGCCGCTCCGCCGGCTCACCGAACCGCCGATGAAACGGCGGCGGTGGTCTTGCCTGATTCCGAATCTCATTCAATGGCGCCCCGTTGCTTGGTAGGTCCCCCTCGCTCGACGTCCAGAGTGTACACCCCTTCGAGCGCGGTCAGATCCGGCCCAGCACGACCAGCACGATCACCACGAGCAGGATCGTCCCGAGGGTTCCACTCGGGAAATAGCCCCAGCTCTGGCTGTGGCCCCAGGTCGGCAGCGCGCCGAGCAGCAAGAGAACCAGCAAGATCACGAGAATGGTGCCGATCATCGGTGAGCCTCCGACGTACGAACAGAGCAGTATTCGTGCCACGAAGTGGCCCGGGGCTGCGGGCCCCGCGTCGTCGGTTCCTGTTCGGGCCATCGCTGCGTTGTAAAAGGCGGCCTTTTACCTTCGTCGGAGCTACGTCAGGCAGCGCGAGGCAGCCAGACGAGCCTCGTGAGAGTGCTAGGCTTGCGAATGCTGCGTCGGCTTGCTCGCTCGGCCCTGCGTTCGCTCGGCGCTCGCTATCCGTTCCACCGATCAGCCCGCATCGTGCACAATCCGCTGACCCGCTGGGCAACGGCACCGCTCCTCCAGGCGGAGCCGATTCGTTGCCGGAACGGGCTCGTCGTCTACGTCGTGCCGTCAGACCTGATCGGGCGACAGCTCTACCTGACCGGCACCTGGGATCCCCACCTGCTCATGGTGCTCGAGGAGCTGGCTCGCGGCAGCGAAGTCATCGTGGACGTCGGTGCCAACGTCGGCTTCTTCGCACTCTCGATGGCGGCCGCGGCCCCCAATGCCGCTGTGCACGCCGTCGAGCCGCACCCTCTGCTGGCCGACCTGATCGAGCGTTCCGTCCGAGCGTCTGCGCTTCCCCGGGTGACGATCCATCGCTTTGCTCTCTCCGAGAGCACCGGGCAGGCGACGCTCGCGGTCGATGCGCACCACCTCGGCATGTCGAGGATCGGCGCGGCAACCGCTCCCGGCGAGGCCACGATCCCGATATCGCTCCGGCGAGGGGACGAGTTTCTGGAGGGCATCGGCGTGCGCGGGATCGACCTGATGAAGCTCGATGTCGAGGGCCACGAGGCCCAGGTTCTCAGGGGCATGGAAGCTTGGCTGTCCACGCACAGAGTACGCGTCATCCTCTTCGAAGCTCGAGGCCACGGTGACGATCGAGCTGCGGCGGACCTCCTCTTGCGCCACGGGTACCGTCTCAATGGCGTCGACAAGGGACTGATGTCGCCGCGACTTTGCGATTGTCCGGTACCTTTTCACCGAAGCCACGAGGATTTGGTTGCGATCGCACCCAATGCCCCGCCGAGAGTTCGGGCGGCCCTCGGGCGGTGGCAGGCACGCCACTGATCGAGCTAGCCGGCGCGGACCAACCTGCCCGGTAGCGTCCCGGTCGGCTCGTCGCGCTGCGCGACGACCTCGCCCGAGACGATCGTCGCCTCGTAGCCGTGCGCGCGCTGCAGGAAGCGCGCACCGCCCGCGGGCAGGTCGTGCGCCATGCGCGGCGGCTCGAGGCGCAGCGCGGCGAAGTCGATCAGGTTCAGATCCGCCCGCTTGCCGACCTCGACGGTGCCGCGGTCGGCGAAGCCGTACAGCTCCGCGGTGTCGCGGGTCATGCGGCGGACCACGAGCTCGAGCGGGAGCTTCGCGCCGCGCGTCCGGTCGCGCGCCCAGTGCGTGAGCATGAACGTGGGGATGCTCGCGTCGCAGATGATCCCGCAGTGCGCGCCGCCGTCGCCGAGGCCGAGCGCCGCACGCGGGTGAAGCAGCATCTCGCGGATGGGCTCGCAGGAGAGCTGGCTGTAGTTCAGCACGGGCACGAGCAGGAGCTCGCGGCCGTCCTTCTCGAGCAGGTGGTCGTAGAGCACGTCCTCCGGGTCGCGCCCGGTGCGCGCCGCGATCGCCTCGATCGACGCCTCGTACGGCGGCTCGTAGTCGGGCGGGTCGCCGATGGGGAAGGTCTTGCGGTACTGCGCCGCGAGGAAGGACGGCGCGCTCACCCGCTCGGCGAGGATGCGCCGCCTCACCTCGGGGTCCCGCAGGCGCGCGATGCGCGCGTCGAACGGAAGCGAGAGCAGCGCATCCCAGGTCGGCCGGCCCGAGAACGGATGGATCTTGGTCTGGTGGCCGATCAGGAGCCCGAACGGCCGGCCCGCGACCTGCGGGAAGATCTGCGCGCCTTCGCGCACTGCGGCAGCGGAGTACTCGAGGAGCTCGCGCCACAGCTCCGGCGCGGCGTCGAACTGGAGCATCGCGAACGTGACCGGGCGGCGGATCTCGGCGGAGAGCCGCCGCATCCAGTCGATCTCGCGCATCGGCCCGGCGATGTCCTCACCCGCCGCGCCGGCGCCCGCGACCTCGAAGATCCCGCGCCCGAGCTCGCCCAACGCTCGCCCTAGGCCGAACAGCTCGTCCTCCGCCGCGAACGTTCCGGGCACCGGCTCGCCGGTGATCGCGCGGTGCACGATCGTGCGCGAGGTCGAGAAGCCGAGCGCGCCGGCCGCGAGCCCTTCGCGCACGAGCTCCGCCATCGCCGCGATGTCGTCCGCGTTCGCCGGCTCGTTCGCAGCACCCCGCTCGCCCATCACGTACGCGCGCACCGCTCCGTGCGGCACCTGGGTCCCGACGTCGCACGCGAAGCGGCGCCGCGCGAGGGCATCGAGGTACTCCGGGAAGCTCTCCCACTCCCACGCGATCCCCTCGGCCAGCGCCGCGCCGGGAATGTCCTCGACGCCCTCCATCAGCCCGATCAGGAAGTCGTGCTGGCCCGCGCGCACCGGCGCGAAGCCGACGCCGCAGTTGCCCATCACCAGCGTGGTGACACCGTGCCATGTCGACGGCGCGAGCTGCGGATCCCAGGTCGCCTGCCCGTCGTAGTGCGTGTGGATGTCGACGAAGCCGGGGGTGATGAGGAGGCCGTCGGCGTCGAGCGTGCGCCGCGCCGTGCCTGTCACGCGACCCACCTCGGTGATGCGCCCGTCCGAGATCGCGACGTCGGCCGTGCGCGCCGGCACACCGGTCCCATCGACGAGGGTTCCGCCGCGAACCACGAGATCGTGCGCCATCACGCCTCCGGATAGGCCCTCGTCAGTATACTCTTGGCTCGTCTGGCGGATGCTCCGCATGCTCACGAGCTTCACGCCTCGCGATAGAAGATCAGCAACAGCCCCACCAGCGCGAAAGAAACCGGCCAGATCCACGACGCGCGGCTCGCCGCGGCCGTTCCCGGCAGGCGCACCTCGAGCCACCTCGACCACCCCGCGGCGACACCAAGAAGTGCCAGCGGCGCGTGGGTGTACTCGATCAGGAGCTCTTCCTTCACGTTGCCCAGCGCGTGTGAGTGGGTGAGCAGGATCGCGCCGCCCAGCGCGCACAGGAGGGGGAGCACCAGCGCGGCCCGCGGGTTGCGGGCCCAGCCCATGCGCACGCCCCACTCGAAGAACGCGAACACTGTGATCAGCACCATGAAGATCCGGTGCTGCGCGACCTCGGGCTCGCGGAAGCTCGCCCAGAACGAGATGTTCCCCATTGGCCAGGCTTCGGGGTCGGAGCGGATCAAGAGGAACACCGCGAGCCCCGCGAACAGGAGCGGCCAGCTCCGCGCCCAGCGCGCGCGGAAGATCCGCTCGATCAGCGCCAGCACGCCGATCGCCAGCACGAACACGCCCGCCCAGTGGTGGTTGTACTCCGACCACGCGACGTCTTCGGCCTTGTACGGAGGGGGTACGCCTGCGCCGGGCACGTAGGCGGGCGCGGCGCGCGTGCCCGCGATGGCGGCTTCGGCGTCCATCTTCGCCTGCAGCTTCTGCAGCGCGAGCTCGGAATGTTCGGGGCTGTCGAAGCGCGGCCAGGTCGGCGCCATTCGCGCGCCGATCTCGGCCAGCGTGAGCCGGCCTTCGCGCAGGTCGACCGCCGGCGGCACCGAGATCAGCGACGCGGTGGCGAGGAACACGGTGAGGCCGATCCCGACCTCGACCTCGGTGAACCGGCGCAGCGGCAGGAGCGGCGCGTCGGGATCGTCGCGCAGGCGCTCGACCCGGCGCGAGTTGAAATAGCCCAGCGTCACCAGGGTCCCGGCCATCGCCATCTTCACGCCGACCATCACGCCGTAGGCGGTGCCGTAGAAGCCGTCCAGCGCGCCGATGTAGGCGTACGAGAGCGCCGCCGCGCTCGCGAACAAGGTGGCGAGGCTCGCGGCGGCCAGCCAATGAAAGCGGCGGGCGAGCGGGTAGCGCTCCTTGCCCTCGATCGGCAGGGACAGAGCGCCCAGCAGGTATGGGAGCGCACCGATCCAGCAGCACGCAGCGGCCTCGTGGAGGAAGGTGATCGCGCCCAACACGGCCTGGTGTTGGAGCCGCGCGGCCGCGTGGCTGGTCGCGGCCGATGCGCCGAGGATCACCAGCGCGGGCACGACGTAGAGGACGGCCGGCGCCCTGGGCTGTCGCGCGACGAACGCCAGCGCCAGCGCCGCACCGGCCTGCACCAACCCCGCGCGCACGAAGCTCGCGTTCAGCGGATCCGCCGTCTGGAGCCCGAGCAGCTCGATCAGCGCGCCGAGATCCGACCCGAGCGAGAGCACCGCGAACGCCGCCAGAGCGAGCGACGCGAGCGTGATGCCGAGCCCGGAGCGGCGCAGCAGCAGGTGTCCGGTCTCGCCGAGCCACGGCGCGCGCGGCCGCGCGACCACGAGCAGGAACGCGACGCCGCCCACCGCGAGCGCCTGCATCGCCAGGGTGCCGCCGCGCAGCACCACCGACAGGTAGCCGAACAGGTCGACGAAGAGCGCCAAGCTCGCCCTACGGCGCGCGCACTTTGAAGTTCACGTCGCCGCGGGAGACGTGGCCGTCGACCGAGAGCACCTGCCAGCGCAGGCGGTACGCGCCGGGCGCGAGACCGGCTGCTCGGGCGGTGAGCAGGTTCGGCTCCTTGGACTCGGCCAGCGCGAGCGGGGCGAGCGCGCCGCCGTCCTTCGCGAGCTGCAGGGTCGAGCGCGCCGCGTCGATCCGACTGTTGAACTCGAGCCGCACGTCGACGTCCGGCCCCGCGAGCTCCGCATTCGCGACCGGCTGCGAGCTGACCAGGATCGCATGCGCACGCGCGTCCTCCGCGAACACGACCGCGAACGCCAGGCTCGCGAGCGCGAGCCGCAGAAGGCGCGCGCTCATCCTACGCCCGCCGCGGCTGGTTCAGCTCGAGCAGGTTCCCGGCGGGATCGCGCAGGAACGCCTGCCGGCCACCGCCGGGAATGTCCATCGGCTTGGATACTTTCACACCGTGCCCCTCGAGCTCGCGGCAAGTCGCGTCGAGGTCCTCGACCCCGAACGCGAAGTGTTCGCCGCCCGGCACACGGTGGTCCTTCACCTCGATCAAGTGGATCTCCTGACCGCCCGTGCGCAGCCAGTAGCCCTTGAAGGGGAAGTTCGGGCGCGGCAGCACCTCGAGGCCGAGCACCTCGATGTAGAAGCGGCCCGTCTTCTCGGCGTCGTCGACGTTCAGCGAGACGTGGTGCACTCCAGCGAGCTTCATGGCCGCGATGGTACCATCGCCTTTCATGGCCGACATCCAGAAGCTCAACGTGCAGGAGCTGGGCAAGCTGCGCGCGTTCTCGCACGCGACGAAGGCCGGCGGCTTCATCTTCGTGGCCGGCACGCTCGGCACCAAGCCCGGCTCGTTCGAGCTGGTCGCCGGCGGCGCCAAGGCCGAGACCCGGCAGACGCTCGAGAACATCCGCACGATCCTGCGCGCCGCGGGCGCGGACCTCCAGGACGTGGTGAAGGTGAACGTCTTCGTCACCGACATGGCGCGCTTCGGCGAGATGAACGAGGCCTACCTCGAGTTCTTCCCGAGCGAGCCGCCGGCGCGCATCACCGTGGGCTGCTCGGCGCTGGCGCTCGGCGCGTTCGTCGAGATCGACTGCGTGGCGTACAAGCCGTGACGAGCACATGAAGGTCTGGATCTCGGTCGACATGGAGGGGATCTCGGGCCTGGTGCGGTGGGCCGACGTGATCTCGACGGGCATGGACTTCCAGCGCAACCGCCGCTTCATGACCCAGGACGCGAACGCCGCGATCGCCGGCGCGTTCGACGCGGGCGCGACCGAGGTCGTCGTCGAGGAGAACCACGGGGTCGAGGAGCTCTGCGACCTGGTCCTCGACGAGATCGACCCGCGCTGTCGGGTGGTGCGCGGCGCGGGCCGGCCGAGCGCCACCACCATGGCCGGGCTCGCGCGCGACACCGCGGTGGTGCTGTTCGTGGGCCACCACGCGCGCGCCGGCTCGTTCCCGGGAATCATGGCGCACACCGTTTCCTACGAGCGCTTCCGCGAGGTGCGCATTGCGGGCGCGCCGGTCGGCGAGAGCGAGATCATGACGATCCGCGCCGGCGAGCTCGGCGTGCCGGTGGGCCTCGTGAGCGGCGATCAGATCGTGTGCGCCGAGCTCAGCAAGCGCGCGCCCTGGATCGAGACCGTGTGCGTGAAGCGCGCGCTCTCGAACGTGTCGGGCGACGTGATCCCGCCCGCGCGCACCCGCGACGAGATCCGGCGCGGCGCGCGCCGCGCGGTCGACCGCGCCAAGCGCGGCGAGCTGCCCGTCTACCGCGACCAGCCCGCGCCGCACGAGATCGAGGTCGAGCTGCGCGAGCCGCTCGAGGAGGGCCTGCGCGCGAACCTCGCGCAGCTCCCCGAGTTCGAGATCGCCGGCGACACGCTCGTGCGCACGCTCGCGCCCGACATGGACCTCGGCTTCCGGCGGATCGCCTACCTGTCGTTCGGGCAGCGGACGAAGAGCACGCGCTACTAGCTAACGCGGCTCGCCTTCCGGGGTCGTGTACGCGGCCGTGATCCCGCCGTCCACGAGGAACGTCGCCCCGGTGGTGAACGACGACTCGTCCGAGGCCAGGAACAGCGCGGCCTTGGCGATCTCGGCGGCCTCGCCGAAGCGGCCCATCGGGATGTGCACGAGCCGGCGCTGCCGCTTGGCCTCGGTGTCGAGGTACTTCATCAGGAGCTCCGTGCGCAGCGGCCCCGGACAGAGCGCATTCACGCGGATCTTCTCGCGCGCGTGGATCGCGGCGAGCTCCCGCGACATCGCGAGCACCGCGCCCTTGCTCGAGGTGTAGGCGAGCTGCGGAGTCGCCGCACCCAGGATCGCGACGAAGGACGCCACGTTGATGATCGAGCCGCCGCCCGCGCGGCGCATGGCGGGAATCCCGAACTTGCAGCCCAGGAACACGCCGCGCACGTTGATCGCCATCGTCAGGTCCCAGACCGACTCTTCGGTGTCGACCGCGCCGTTGTCGTCGATGTGCGAGATGCCCGCGTTGTTCATCAGCACGTCGAGCCGGCCGAACTTCGACTCGGCCGCCTCGATCATCGCCTTCGCGTCGGCGGCCTTCGAGACGTCGGCCTTCATCGCGTGCGCGCGGCCGCCCGCCTTCGCGACCTCGCCCGCGGTCTTCTCGCCCGCCTGCGCGTTCACGTCGGCGACCACGATCGCCGCGCCCTCGCGCGCGAACAGGAGCGCGGTCTCGCGCCCGATCCCGCTGCCCGCGCCGGTGATCAGCGCGACCTTGCCCTGGAGTCTCATGAAGCGTCCCCCCTTCTCAGCGCGGAGGATTTAGGACTTCGTGAGGTGTTCTGCGAGCAGATCCAGCAGCGCGCGCCGGTCGATCGGCTTGGCCGCGAACGCGTTGCAGCCGCAGGCCAGGCAACGCTCGCGGTCCTCGACCATCGCGTGCGCCGAGAGGGCGATGATCGGGCGCGCGTAGCCGCCGTCGCGCAGCGCCTGGGTCGCGGCGTAGCCGTCGACCTCGGGCATCTGCATGTCCATGAGCAGCGCGGCGAACGGCCGGCCCTCGCGCTCGGCGGCGAGCGCCGCGTCGATCGCTTCCCGGCCGTCGGCGACCAGCGCCACCTCGAGGCCGGCGCGCGTGAGCAGGCGCTCGATCAGGCGCTGGTTGTCGAGGCCGTCCTCCGCGACCAGCACCCGACCGCGCAAGCTCGGCATCTCGGCGGACGGCGACCCGCCGCGCGCGACGAGCTCCGCCTCGAGCCGCGCGTCCGAAGCCAGCGAGCCGCGCCGCTCGCCGACCGGCACGAGCAGCCGGAAGGTCGAGCCGCGGCCGGGCTCGCTCTCGAGCTCGAGCGCGCCGCCGAGCCGATTCGCCAGGCCCCGCGAGATGGCGAGCCCGAGCCCGGTGCCGCCGTAGCGGCGCGACTCCGACGGGTCGGCCTGCGAGAACGGCGCGAATACGCGCTCGCGGTCCGCGGGCGCGATGCCGATGCCCGAGTCGGTCACCTCGAAGCGCATCCGCTCGGCGCGCGGGCCCTGCTCCGGGTCGCGCGACACCGCCAGGCGTACGCCCCCCTGCTCCGTGAACTTGATCGCGTTCCCGACCAGGTTCACCAGGATCTGCTGAAGGCGCAGCGCGTCGGTGTGGATCAGCTCGGGCACGTCGGCCGCGAGCTCCAGGTCGAGCAGCAGCCCCTTCGCGCGCGCGCGCTCGCGCAGCAGCGCCACCACGTGCTGAGCGACCGAGATCGGCGAGGTCTCGCTGCGCCGCACCTCGAGACCGCCCGCCTCGATCTTCGACAGGTCGAGCATGTCGTTGATCAGCGCCAGCAGGTGGTGGCCGTTGCGGCGCAAGGTCTCGATCGCGTCGCGCCGCTCGCCCTCGGTGAGCTCGGGCTCGGCGAGGATGTCGGTGTAGCCGAGGATCGCCGTCATGGGCGTGCGGATCTCGTGCGAGACGTTGGCGACGAACAGACTCTTTGCCCGGCTGGCGGAGGTTGCGGCGTCGCGCGCCGCGACCAGGGCGCGCTGCGCCTCCTCATCGAATACGCCGTGCATGCTGACGAGCCCCGCGCACAGGACCGTCGCGGCCACGAGCGCGATCACGCGCTCGAGCGTGAGGTGCGCGCCGGTCGGCGCGGCGGGGAGCGGCACGCCATACAGCTCCAAGAGCCCGCAGGTGACCAGGAACGCGAGCACCAGCCCGGTGGTCACCCACACCGCCGTGCGGCCGGCGCACGAGCGAGCCATCACGGGGATCACCGCGAACCACACCAGCCCCGGCGAGCGCAGCCCGCCCTTGGCCAGCGTGAACGTGACGGCGACGGCGCCGACCAGCCACAGCCCCGCGCGCGCCACGCGCTCGGTGTCGCCCAGCCGCCAGAGCCAGATGCCGGTGATGACCAGGCCGGCGACGGCGCCGATCACGAGCGGCGCGGCGGTGCGCCAGCCGTGCTCCGGCTCGAGGGCGAGCTCGACGAATGCGCGCGCCAGCGCGTAGCTGCAGATGACCGTGGTGTTGAACACGATCACGCGCGCGCGCAGCCGCACGATCGGGTCGCCGCGGTGCAGCGCCGCCGGAACCAGCCGGTCGACGAACGCGACCCAACCGCGCACTCTGCGCGCCAACTCCGCCATCCGCCCCGCGCTTCCCCCGCCGCACCGCATCGGTCGGACCGCAGCCCGGCTTGATCGCGCAAGGCCTTGATCGCGCGGGGCTTTTGGGTATCCACAGCGCTCGCCGTAAGCGGTGGAGGCGAAGTCGATGGAGGCGGGCGCGCGGCGCCTGGCGAGCGAGGTCGAGCGGCGGCGCACGTTTGCGATCATCTCGCACCCGGACGCCGGCAAGACCACGCTCACCGAGAAGCTCTTGCTGTTCGGCGGCGCGGTGCGCGAGGCCGGCGCGGTGCGCGCCCAGCGCGCCGCCCGCTACGCCACCAGCGACTGGCTCGAGCTCGAGAAGCAGCGCGGCATCTCGGTGTCGAGCTCGGTCATGCACTTCGACGTCACGCGCGGCGCTGTCCGCGTGAACATCCTCGACACGCCTGGCCACCGCGACTTCAGCGAGGACACCTACCGGACGCTGCTCGCGGCGGACTCGGCGGTCATGCTGATCGACTCGGCGAAGGGCGTCGAAGCCCAGACGCGCAAGCTCTTCGAGGTCTGCCGGCTGCGCCACATCCCGATCTTCACGTTCGTGAACAAGATGGACCGCCAGGGCCGCGACCCGCTCGACCTGATGGCGGAGATCGAGGAAGTGCTGAAGATCGACGTGGTCCCGCTCTCGTGGCCGATCGGGGCGGGCAGCGAGTTCCGGGGCGTGTACGACCGAGTCGGCGAACGGACGCTCTACTTCTCGGGTGGGAAGCACGGCACGCAGCTGCTCGACCAGCGCGAGGTCGCCGGCCCGCCCGAGGACGCGCGCGCGCGGGAGGCGCTCGAGCTGCTCGACGGCGCGGGCGCGAAGTTCCAGCCCGTCGAAGTCGCGCGGGGCCGCCAGACGCCGATGTTCTTCGGCAGCGCGCTCACCAACTTCGGCGTGCTTCCGTTCCTGGAGCGCTTCCTCGAGCTCGCGCCCTGCCCCGGCCCGCGCGAGACCGCCGCCGGGCCGATCGATCCCGTGCGCGCCGAGTTCTCGGGCTTCGTGTTCAAGATCCAGGCGAACATGGACCCCGACCACCGCGACCGCGTCGCGTTCCTGCGGGTCTGCTCCGGCCGCTTCGAGCGCGGCGCCGACGCGATGCATCGCGCGCACCGGGAAGCCGGTGCGGCTCGCCCACTCGACCCTGCTCATGGGCCAGGGCCGCGAGGAGGTCGACGAGGCGTTTCCGGGCGACGTGGTCGGACTGTTCGACCCGGGGGTCTTCCGGATCGGCGACTCGCTCTCGACCAGCGGCAAAGTCGTCCACCCGGCGATCCCGCTGTTCTCACCGGAGCACTTCCGGCGGGTCGAGGTCGCGGGGGTCGAGCGGCGCAAGGCCCTCGCCAAGGGGCTCGACCAGCTCGCTCAGGAGGGCGCCGTCCAGATCTTCGCGGAGCCTGGATCGGGTACGGCCGCACCGGTGCTCGGCGTGGTCGGCCCGCTGCAGTTCGACGTGCTGGTCCACCGCATGGAGTCGGAGTACGGGGTCGAGCTCCGGCTCGGGACCCTGCCCTACAAGATCGCGCGCTGGGTGCAGGGCGAGTTCGACGCCGACGTGCTGCGCTACTCCGACGCGATGAAGCTCGTCGCCGACCGCGACGGCCGCGCGGTGCTCCTCGCCGAGAGCCTCTGGCACATCGAGCGAGCGCTAGCGCGCCACCCCGAGATCATTCTCTCGGAGACCTCGGACCCGCAGCTGCGCTAAGCGGCGGCCCTATTCGAACGGGTCGCCGCCCGCGTCGTTGGACAGCTCGACCGCCTTCTCGGCTACCGCTCGCGCGGCGTCGTCGATCGAGGCGAACCTCCGGTCCGCGAGCGCCCGCTTCGCCTCCGTGAAGGCTTCCATCTTGAATCCCGTGTGGGTCTGCAGCGCCATCACGTGCCCCATGTTCACTTCGGCCGCCGAGACACTCCCGGCGGGCGCCCCAGGCGGCGGCACCAGAGCGGGCTGGACCGCTTTGGGCGCCGCGGGCTTCGGGGCCATCGGCTTGGGAGCCATTGGCCTGGGAGCCATCGGCTTGGGAGCCATCGGGTGCCGGCGCCATTGGCTTCGGGGCCATCGGCTTCGGAGCCATCGGAGCGGCGGCCTTCGGCGGCGCGGCTGCCGGCTTGGCGGCAGCGGGCTTCTTCTTCACGGGAGCGGCCTTCTTCTTCTTCGGGGCGGCCTTCTTCTTCCCCGCTCGCTTCTTCGCGGCCGGCTTCTTGCGCGCCCCCGCCTTCTTCTTCGAAGCCGCCTTCTTCTTCCCCCCAGCCTTCTTTTTCTTCTTTGCTGCCATGCCGGCAATGTATGGCGGATCGAACGGACTGGCTACACCGGATTCACACGGCGGAACTGCCAGAGGAGCAGGAGGTCGTACACGATCTTGAGTAGCCCGGCGCAGATCAGCGGCCAGCCGAAGCTCGAATGCTCGAGCAACGCCCCCGCCAGCAGCGGAGCGAGCGCCGAGGCGAGGCTGCGCGGCACGTTGGTGACGCTGGCCGCGGCGGCGCGCTCCTCGGGCGGAACCACGGCCATCACGTAGGACTGGCGCGCGGGGACGTCCATCTGCGAGAGCGCACCCCGCGCCAGCAGACAGCCGAGCGCGAGCGGCGCGCTCGGCATGAATGCGGCCGCCACCAGGAGCGCGTTCGCGGGGAGGTGCGTGTAGACCATGGTGGGAATCAGGCCGATCCGCGCGGCGAGCCGGGGAGAGAGGAACTGCGAGAAGGCCGACGCGATCGAGGCGCCGAAGAAGAACGTTCCCGCCTCGGCGAGCGACAGCCCGAAGCGCTGGAAGAGCCAAAGCGCGAGGAGCGACTGCACCGCGAAGCCCCCGCCGAACGAGTCGAGCGAGAAGAGCGCCGTGAGCCGCAGCACGATCGAGCGCGAGCGGGCTAGCGGCGATCGGCTTGGGATCGTCGGGGCCGGCTGCGGCGCCAGGCCCAGGTAGAGTCCCACGAGCGCGAGGGCGAGGAGCGCGTAGCCGACGAATACCCCGCGCAATGCGCTCCCGAGCTCGATCCCCGCGCGCGCCGAGACGAGCTCGGGCAGCCCCGCCGCCAGCGAGCCGAACGCGCTGCACACGCCGCCCGCGACGCTGTAGCGCGCGAAGCGCAGGGTGCGCGCGTGCACGTCGCCGCCTTCCGCGAGCAGCGCCTGCTCGGTGGGCAGGAACACCGACACGTCGCCGGCGGTCGGGTTCAGCGTCCCGACGAAGGCGACCACGAGCAGCGCCGCGAAGCTCGTGAGCCCCGCGAAGCCGAGCCCGGTCGCGGCCATCAGCGCGCACGCGCCGAGCAGCACCTGGCGCGGCGCGAACCGGCTCCCCGCCAGACCGACCGCGAGCGTGAGCAGCGCGCTGCCCAGCAGGGTCGAGGTCGCAATCGCGCCGACCTGGAACGAGGACAGGCCGATCCCGAGCAGGTAGCTCGGCAACACGACCGAGAGCCAGCCGTCGCCGAACCCGCGCAACCCGCGGGCCCCAACCAGGCGGCTCGCGTCGCTCAAGCTAGGCTTGGGTGGCCGCGCTCGCCGCTTGCGCGTGCACAGCCTCAGCGCTCGCGCCGTCGATGTGCGCGAGGTGCGCGCGGATCACGGCCTCGGGGATCGGGTCGCGGCGGAGGCGCAGCGCGGGGCCGATGCGCGAGAGGTGGAACACGAAGAGGGTCAGCGCGAAGCCTGCGATCACGATCCCGATCACCGCGAGCGGCCCCGGGTTCCCGCCGGTGTCGGCGAGCTCGCTGGTGACCCAGAGAGCGAGCCCCAGGGTCAGCGCGAGCGAGAGCGCGGCGACCCGGAGCACGTCCATCAGCGCGCCGTGCGGGCCGCGGCTCAGCACGCGCCGCAGCTCGCCGACCGAGAAGTAGTCGAGGAACCAGCTCGTGCCCTCCTCGACGTCGCGGTCGTCGGGCGGCGCGAGCAGCTGGTTGGTCAGCGGATCCACCGCCGACTCGCCGCGCCGGTGCGCCTCGACCCCCGCGAGGATCGCGCGGTGCACCGTCTCGCTGATCGGGAAGCGCCAGGCGATGAAGAACGCCGCGATCGAGAACGCCGACGGAGTCAGCGCGAAGACCGCCCGGATGGCCATCCGCACCTCGGGCGACTGGGGCAGGTTCGGCTGGTAGCCGAGCCACGCCAGCAGTGCGAGCGGCAGCGACGCGCTCGGAATCACGATGAACTTCGGGACCAGCCCCCACAGCGCGAGGTACTGAGCCTCGCGCCGCTTGCCGGTGTGCAGCTCGTCGTAGTCGATCACGTCCGCCTGGATCGCCGGCGGCAGGAAGAGCCCGGCGCCGAAGCTCGAGCCCGCCCACGTGATCACGATGAGGCACGCCAGGTTGTCGCCCGGCCCGAGCAGGAACAGCGCGAGGCCCCCGGTGATGCCCATGACGAAGCTCGTCAGCCACGCGTTCAGCTTGCCGACCCGCTTGGCCAGCATGAGCCAGAGCGGCAGGCACACGAGCCCCGACAAGAAGTACGCCGCGAGGAAGATCGACAGCCAGCTCTGCGCCACACCGGCGTCGACGGGCGGCGGGTTCAACACGTAGCGGCTGAAGTACGGCATGAGCAGTCCCGGAATCGCTCCCGGGATGCTCGCGACGACGTAGCAGAGAAAGAGCACCGAGAAGGGCCGGTTGCGCAGCGACCGCCGGACGCCGGGGACGAGTGGGTTCGATTTGCGCGCCACGAAGTCCGGCCGCTCGCGCACGCGGATCACCAGCAGCCAGTAGAGGACGACCATGAGGGTCGCGTAAGCGAGCGCCATGTAGGCGAACGCGCGGCGCTCGTCCCCCATCTTCGCGATCAGGATGCCGGGCACCACCGCGGCGACGAGCGTGCCCACCAGCGCGAAGCCCTCGCGCACCGAGAACAGGGTCGAGCGCTCGTGGTAGTCGAGCGTGAGCTCGGGCCCGAGCGCCGCGTGCGGCAGCCCGTAGAGCATGTTCAGCATGAAGAACAGCATCAGGCAGGTGCCGAACCAGACCGCCGCGCTCTGTGTCGAGAGCCAGGTGGGCGGCGTGAACAGCGCCACGAACACGAGCGCCGCGATCGGCGCCGCGACCGCGATCCATGGCCGGCGCCGGCCCCAGCGCGTCTGCGTGTGGTCGGAGAGCCAGCCGACGAACGGGTCGATGATCGCGTCGAGGACGCGCGCGAGCGCGCCCGCCAGCGCTACCCAGGCGAGCGGCACGAGCACCGTGTCGGAGTAGAACGGGTTGACGTGGATCGCGACCGGAATCGCCATCGCCGCACCGGCGACGCTCGGCGCGCCGTAGATCAGCTTCATGCCGAGCGAGAGCTTCTCGTTGGTCCCCGGCGCGCTCACGGAAACCGCGCTCGCAGCCAGGACGCGCACAGCTCCATGGCCTCGCGGCGCCGCCCTTCCAGGTAGTGCGGCGCGCCTTTGAGCTCGTGGTACTCGACGTCGTCCGCGGCGCACGCGTCGCGGATCGCGTGCGCCTGCGAGAGGCGGATCTCGGTGTCGGCCGTCGCGTGCAGGATCAGCGACGGAACCTTCACCCTGGGCATCGTGTCTTCGAGCTTTGCGTGCGACGACAGCCCCGACCAGGTCGAGAGCCAGCCGCGCGCGCTCATCACGCGCGCCAGCCCGAAGCGCCCGTAGTTGCCGTCGAGCGGATCCGGGAACGCGAACAGCGAGCCCAGCGGCCGGTCGTCCGGGTCGATCGACGGATCGAGATACGCCGGATCGGCGAGCGTGCGGTAGATGACCATGTACTTCGCGTGCACCGCGCGCTGGCGCCAGTAGCGCCACGCCTTGGTGTCGCTCTTCTTGTCGATGCTCTTCAAGATCTTTCCCGCGTTCTCCGCGGCTTCGAGCGACGCGCGCGCGATCGCGTCGAGCCGCGCGACCCGCGCGAGCTGCGCCTCGCGGTAGCGCGCCAGCCAGGTGCGGTCGTACGAACAGGGCTCGGGCCAGGGGCGCCAGCCATTGTCGGGGTCGTACATGTCGAGCTCGGGCAGCACCGACTCGGGATCGCTCTCGTCGGCGACCGACGGGTCGATCACGCTGTTCATGAACACGCCTTCGCCCGGGTGCGCCGCGATCGCGATCCAGCCGTCGCCGACCCCGCGCTCGGCGTGCGAGAGCGCCATCAGCGAGCCGCCCCCGCTGTTGCCGAGCAGGACGACCGCCGCTGCGCCGCGCCGCTTCATCTCGAGCACCGCCGCCTCGACGTCGAGCGCGCAGTTCTCGTGCAGGCAGTCGATGTCGTTGTTGATGTAGCGGGTCGCGAAGCCCAGCACGCCGTAGCCCGCCGCGGCGAGCAGCGGACACGCGTAGTGCACCGAGAAGTCGCCGCGCGGATGCGACAGGACCACGCCGGTCTTCCAGGGCTGGCCTGCGGGAGGCGTCCACAGGATGCCGCGCACGAGCGCGCCGTCCGCGGTCACGATGCGCACGTCCTCGCGGCGCACGGCGACTTTCGGGTCGTCCTCGGGCAGCGGCCAATAGGCCAGCCCGAAGGGGCGGCGTGCGCCCATGGCATGCGGCATCTCGGGGCCCTTTCCTCGCGCGCCAGCATACCCGAAACTGCGCGCTCGCCATGTCGGATCTCGTCGCGCGTGCCTTCGACTCGCTGCTCGGCTGGACCGCTCGCGGCCACGAGGTCCTCGACCATCCGCACGCGCGCCTCGTGCGCGACGCGCGCGTGCCGCTGGTGTGGGACGCGAACCTGGTCGGCCGGGTCCGCGCGCGCACGCCGGCGGAGATCGACGCCGTGCTCGCCGCGGCCGACGCTGCGTTCGCGGGTCTGTCGCACCGGCACTACTTCTGGGATCCGGGCATGCCGCAGGAGTTCGAGGCACGCCTCCTCCTCGAGGGATACGGGGCCGACGACGACCTGATCCTCGTGCTGGAGGGCGAGCTCGCGCAGCGCGGACCGGCGCTCGAGGTGCGCGCCTGCGAGAGCGACGCGGACTGGCGCGCGCTCGAGGCGCTCTGCCGGCTGGACCACGAAGAGGAAGTCGCTCAGGGCTTCCACGCGCCGTGGGACTACGAGGTCACGCGCCAGGTGGTCGCGGCCAAGCGCGCGAAGGCGCCCGACGTGCGCTACGTGCTCGCGCGCGCCGATGGCGTCGACTGCGCCTTCTTCTCGAGCTGGCCCGGCGAGAACGGCGTCGGCCAGATCGAGGACCTGTTCACGCGCGCCGACTTCCGCGGCCGCGGCATCGGCACGGCCCTGATCGCGGCCTGCGTCGACGACGCGCGCAAGCGCGGCGCCGGCCCCGTCCTGATCGGCGCGCGCGTGACGACACGCCGAAGCAGATGTACGCGGCGCTGGGCTTCCGCCCGCTGTGCGTGCAGCGCAGCTACGTCCTCGTCACACCTGGTAGCGGTTGAGCTCCGGCAGCACCGTCCGCGCGAACACGCGCAGGTTCCGCTCGCCCTCCGCCGCCGGCATCCCCGCGTAGCTGAACACGCCGACGAAGCGGTCCGAGCCCAGACGCTTTTGTGTGTCGACGATGGTCTGGTAGCAGCGCTCCGGCGTGCCCCACACCTGCAGGCCCAGGAAGAAGTCGATCATCGCCTCGGCGCCGCCGGGCGCGCTCGCGATCTCCTGCATGCGGCCGTACGACTCGTAGCCCTTGGTCTTCATCAGGTGGTCGCCGCGCAGCTCGTAGTGCTTCAGCACGGTGTGCCAGTAGCCGCCGATGTACTTGCGCGCGAGCTCTTCGGCGCGGCCGGCGTCCTCGTCGCAGAAAACCCAGCCCGCGCAGATCGAGGGCGGCGCGGGAACGCCGTTCACCTGCTGGTACACGGCGTTGTAGTTGCGGAGCTCCTCGGTGACCGCCTCCCACGGCTTCTGCGGAATGATCAGCATGCCCAGGCCCAGCTTCGCGATCACGGGGCCCGACTCGGGCGAGACCGCGGCGGCGTAGCTGCGGCCCTTGAAGCTCTTGAAGGGCTTGGGGCGGATGTCGCGGCGCACCTGCTTGATGATCTTCCCGTCGTACTCGCACCAGCCGCGCTCGAGCCCGGTCAGGATCATCTCGGCCGACTCGGTGAAGCGCTCTCGGCTCGAGTCCATCGACACGCCGAAGCCGTCGAACTCCACGCGCCCGAGCCCACGGCCGAGGCCGAGCACGAAGCGGCCGTTCGACACGTGGTCGAGCACGGCGATCTGCTCCGCGACGCGCATCGGGTTGTGCCACGGCAGCACGACCACCATCGAGCCGAGCTCGACCTGCTCCGTCGCGCCGGCGAGGTAGGTCAGGTACTGCAGGACGTCGGGGCACATCGTGTAGTCGGTGAAGTGGTGCTCCACCCCCCACAGCGACTGGAAGCCCAGCGACTCTGCCATCAGCGCGAGGCGCAGATCCTCGCGCCAGACGTCTCGATCGGTCCTGCCCTGCTCCGGGTTCTGAAAGATCGCGGCCATACCGACGTGCATCGCAGTTCTCCCTTCACTTCTCGTCTCGGAGCATAGCGGGATGGTCGGACCCGTGCAGAGCGGGCGATCACGGCTGAAGCAGCACCACGGGGATCTCGCGCGTCGTGCGCTTCTCGTACTCCGCGTACGTCGGGTTCTCGCGCTTCACGCGCGGCCACAGCCGCGCGCGCTCTTCGGCTGATGCGAGTCGCGCGCGCATGCGCCGGCGCTCGCCGTCGACCTGCACCTCGGCCTCGGGGCTCTTCTTCAAGTTCTCCCACCAGAGCGGGTCCCTCGGGTCGCCGCCCTTCGAGCCGATCACCACCAGTCGCTCGCCGTCCTCGAAGAACACGAGCGGAACGGTGCGCGGCTGGCCGCTGCGACGGCCGGTCGTCGTCAGGAGCAGGACCCTGAGGCCGCCGATCTTTCCGCCGATCCGGCCGCTCGTGAGCCGGTACAGCGCGGTGTGAGCGTTCATGAACGCGAGAAACGCCGCGCGCTGGATCGGACCCATTTCGAATACTCCGTGGCCGCCTGCCGGTTGGCTGATATCATGGCCTCGGGATCCACCCCTGTCTCCCGGAGGACCGTCGCATGTCTCGCGAGGCCGTGATCATCGATAGCGTGCGCACCGGCCTGGCGAAGGCCCACCGGGGCTCCTTCAACCTGACCCGACCCGACGACCAGCTCGCGCACTGCATCGCGCAGCTGTTCGCGCGCAACCCGAGCATCGACAAGGCCGAGGTCGGCGACGTGATCGCGGGCTGCGGCATTCCCGAGGGCCCGCAGGGCATGAACGTCGCGCGCATCGCGACCGTGGTCGCCGGGCTGCCGACCTCCGTGGCTGGCACGACGGTGAACCGCTTCTGCTCGTCCGGCTCGCAGGCGATCATGATGGCCGCGAACCAGATCATCCAGGAAGGCGTCGACATCGCCGTGGGCGGCGGCGTCGAGACCATCACGATGCTGCAGGACGGCTCGCAGAACACCAAGCGCCTGCTCAACCCCGCCGCGCACAAGAAGGCGCCCGGGCTGTACATGGCGATGGGCCAGACCGCCGAGATCGTCGCGGAGCGCTACAAGGTCGCGCGCGAGGACCAGGACCAGTACGCGCTGAAGAGCCAGCAGCGCACGGCCCGCGCCCAGCAGCTGGGCTACTTCGACGACGAGATCAGCCCGATGAAGGTGCGCCGCATGGTGCAGAAGAAAGGCGAGGAGCCGCGCGAAGAGGACGCGGTGGTGGACAAGGACGAGTGCAACCGCCCCGACACCACGATCGACGGCCTGCGCAAGCTGCCGCCCGCGTTCAAGCCCGAGGGCGGGACCGTGACGGCGGGCAACTCGAGCCAGCTCTCCGACGGCGCGTCGGCCACGCTGGTCATGTCCGCGAGCCGGGCGAACGCGCTCGGCCTCGAGCCGATGGGCATCTACCGCGGCTCGGCGGTGGCGGGCTGCGAGCCCGACGAGATGGGCATCGGCCCGATCTACGCGGTGCCGAAGCTCCTGAAGCGCCTGGGCATGTCGCTCGACGACATCGACCTGATCGAGCTGAACGAGGCGTTCGCCTCGCAGGTCCTGCAGGTGCAGCGCGTGCTCGGCATCCCCGACGAGAAGCTCAACGTGAACGGCGGCTCGATCTCGATCGGTCACCCGTTCGGCATGACCGGCTCACGCCTCACCGGCCACATCCTGCGGGAGCTCCGGCGCCGCAAGAAGCGCTACGGCCTGGTCACGATGTGCGTCGGCGGCGGTCAGGGCTTTGCGTCGGTATTCGAAGCGGTCTGAGGCGAGCTGAACAGCGCGCGTCCCTCGGAGCTCTGCGGGGGCTCGATCCCGAGCAGTGCGGCGACGGTCGGCGCGACGTCGATCGAGCGGACCTCGCCGAGCTTGGTGCCGGGCGGCACGCCGCGGCCGAGCGCGAAGAAGATCGCGCCCATCTCGGGCAAGCGCGGGTCGTAGCCGTGAGCGCCGTGAGGTTGCGTGCCGCGCAGCCAGTGCCACCACGCCGACGCCTTCTGGCGTAGCCCTCCCCTGCCCACC
Source organism: uncultured delta proteobacterium (assembly GCA_963707945.1). Classification (GTDB taxonomy): domain Bacteria; phylum Myxococcota_A; class UBA9160; order SZUA-336; family SZUA-336; genus VGRW01. Next base: position 1,559,728 of record CAVPRM010000001.1, on the reverse strand, counting down.
ACCGCCGGCGGGTCGGCGATCACCGTGATCTGACCACCGCGACCCGGGAAGTGGCCGCGGAGCCCGCTCGGCTGCGCATCGCTGCGGTACGCGTGCAGTCCGGGCTGGCCCGCGTAGGCTGCGAGCGCGGCGTCGATCCGCTTGGGGTCGGCCAGATAGATCTGCGCTTCGCCCCCGGCGTAGTCGATGTACGACTGGATCCCGGCCGCGTCGAGCGGCGACTGGACGTCGGCGATCGCGCCGATCTCGCTCATCCCGTGGTCCGCGGTGACGATCACCGTCGTGTAGGACCAGGCCTTGCGCGCGTCGATGCCGGCGAACAGCGCTGCGAGCTGGCCATCCTCCACGAGCAGCTGGCGCACGATCGCGGGCGAGTTCGGCCCCAGCTCGTGGCCGATCTGATCGCAGCCTTGCCACCAGCTCATGATCAGGCCGGGTCGCTCGGCCGGCGGCAGGTCGAGCCACGCCAGGATCTGCGCGACCTTGGTCGACTCCGGCACCTTCGCATCGAAGGGGGTCACGCGAAACGTCGCGATGCGCCCGCGCCACTCCGCCTCCGAGCCCACCCAGAAGAACACGGCGGCGCGAACGTTCTGGCGCTCGGCGGCGATCCAGAGCGGCTCCGCCTCGATCCAGCTCCCGCCCCTGCCGTAGTTGTACTCCTTGCCGCTCGCGTCGCGGAAGATGTTCTCGACGATGCCGTGGCGATCCGGGTAGGTGCCGGTGGCGAGCGACACGTGGTTGGGGAAGGTGCTCGAAGGGAACACCGGGGTGAGTCGCTCGGCGCGCGCGCCGTCGCGCTGCATGCGCGCGAGCGCCTGCGTCGGCACCCGCTCCGGATAGTCGTGCCGGGTCCCATCCCAGGAGAGCAGGATCACGACCGGGCGCTCGTCGCCCCGCGCGGCGGCCCCGATGCTGCAAATCACGACCAGCGCGACCACCGCGAGCGCGGCAACCCGTACGCGATTCACGGCCGCATCGTAGCGGAACCCAAGGCACCCGCCCGCGCGGATGCGCGCTCGCGATGTGTGGAGCGCGCTTCCACCCTGTGGAACGCGCGTCACCTCGAAAAGGTGATCCACTTCACACGCTGCGTGCGCACGGGCCCCTCTCCCCGTCGCAGCGCACCGGCAGGCCGCTTCGCGAGCCCGCGAGCGTGCGAGCGTTTGGGCCGCGGCGCCCCGAATCCAGGCACGGAAACTGAATGCTACAGGGGGCGGCTGGAGGGGCCAGATCCGGTACGAAGGGAGATCTGGCAATGACGGACCACAGGGAGCACGGCGGCAGGACTCTGCGGGACACGCAGGGCTTCTCGCTCCTGGAGATCATGACCGTCGTCGCGATTCTTGGAATCCTGGCGACGTTCGCTTTCCCGAGCATGCGGAACATGCTGAACAGGCAAGAAGCCAAGGCCAGCGCGACGCAGGTTGCAGGGCTCTTGAACGACGCGCGCGCGCGCGCCCTGTCCGAGGGCACGCCGCACCTGGTGTACTTCAACGCGCCCGAGGTCGACGCCGAAGGCGGATGCTCCGTGATGGCGGTCGAGGTGCGCGACACCGACCACAGCTACTCGATCACGGACGGGGACCAGACCCGCGAGTTCAAGCTGTCGGACAAGGCGTGCAAGACGGTGAAGCCGTACGGCGAGGGCTCGGACCCGTCAGCCGAGATCGCGGCGGTGCCGCTGCCGGCGGAGGACCGCGCGGTCCGCGCGCCCGACGCCGCAACAGTCGGCATTCTCCCCGCCCTCGGGGAAACCGTCGCCGGCACAGTCGGCGGGCTTGGCGAGACCGTGGGTGGCCTCGGCGGGACCGTCGGCGGCCTGGTGGGCGGCCTCGGTGGCTCGAGCGGCAGTGGCTCGGGCGAGGACGAGGGCGAGGACGAGGACTCCTCGGGCTCCGGCTCCTCGGGCTCGGGCTCCTCGGGCAAGGGCTCCTCGGGCAAGGGCTCCTCGGGCAAGGCCGGCAAGAGCACCCTCGCCGAGCGCACGGCAACGGTCGCCGAGACGGTCGTGCACGGCGCGACCTTCCCGGTAAACGCGCTGGATGGCCGCCCGGTGATCGCGTTCTCGGAGCGCGGCGTGGCGGTCGATCCCGCCAGCCCGACCTCGTGGGGCAGCGGCGCCGGCGGCGTCTACCTGACCGACGGCGACTCGACCGTGGTCGCCGCAGTGGTCAGCCCGCTCGGCGACGTCCAGCTGCGCGTGTTCGACGCGGGCACCTCGGCCTGGCGCTGAGCGCGACGAGCGACGACTAGCGACCGCCGTAGGGATCGCCGGGCAGGTCGGGGCTGTGGCGGAAACGCCGGTGGCTCCACATCCACTGCTCGGGATGCGCGCGGATGATCTGCTCGAGCGCAGCGTTGCTGCGCGCAGTGAGGAGCTCCGCATCCTTGCGGCGGTCGCCCGTGTCCGGAGTCTCGAGCGCGGGCAGGATCGTCAGACGATGGCGGTCCGGCGCGAGGCGCACGCAGTAGGCGGGCACCATGGGAGCGCCGGTGCGCACGGCCAGGAGCGCGGGACCGAGCGAGGTCGACGCGCGCGCGCCCAGGAAGGGCACGAACACGCCGCGCGAGCGGCGCGCGTACTGATCGTTCAGCGCGACGACCGCGCGCCCCTTCCGCAGCACGCGCAGCAGCTCGGGAAGGATGTTGCGGTGCGCGAGGAGCTCCGCGCCGGTGCTCTCGCGCTGGCGCTTGATCTCGTCGCGCAGCAGCCGGTTCCCGAGCGGGCGCCCGATCACGGTGATCGGAATTCCGGCCGTCGGCATCGCGCGCATCGCCAGCTCGAAGCTGCCCAGGTGCAGGCTCACCGCAACCGCTCCGGCCCCCTTGGCGAGCGCCGCGTGCCCGTGCTCGAGACCCACGATCTCGAACCGCGACCGCACGTCGTCGGCCGTCCAGTGCGCTCCGCGCGCGACGTCGATCAACATGAAAGCCAGGTTCACGTAGCTCGCACGCCCGATCGCGCGGCGGGCGGCCTCCGAGAGATCGGGGTACGCGACGCGCAGGTTCGCGAGCACGTACTCGATCCGCTTGCCGCCGAGATCGAAGAGCGCGCCGGCGAGCCGCGCGCCCGCGCTCTGCGCGAGCGGCAGCGGCAGGTTCCGCAGCGCGGCGACCGCGGTCTTGAACGCGGCGTATTCGGCGAGCTCGCGCGGCGTGTACATGCGCGGCGAGGATAGCCAGCGGCCGGCGCCCTCGCCTTCGTCTACATTCGGACCGATGCTCGAAGACGAACAGTATCTGTCTCTGGCCACGTTCCGCCGCGACGGCCGGGCCGTCGCGACACCGATCTGGTTCGCGGGCGACGAGCGGGTGCTGTACGCGTTCAGCGCCGGCGACGCGGGCAAGGTCAAACGCCTGCGCAACTCCCCGCGCGCGCGCATCGCCGCCTGCGATGGCCGCGGGCGCGTCCACGGCGACTGGCACGAGGCGCGCGCCTACGTGGTGACCGACCCCGCCCAGCGCGCGCGCGCCGACGAGGTGCTCCACGCGAAGTACGGCTGGCTGATGTTTCTGGCCGACGCCGGCTCGCGCCTCACCGGGCGCTACGGAAAGCGCGCGTACCTGCGAATCGAGCCTGTCTCAGCGGGCTAGCGCAAGCGGAGCGCGCAGCGAGGCGAAGCCGAGCGTAGGCGGGCAGGCGAGCTTCGCTCGCCGCTAACCCGTAAAACGGGGGCGGCGTTTCTCGACGAAGGCTTGGATCGACTCCTGTCCGTCCGCGGAGACCGCGCCCGACGCCATGACCTCGACCGCGTAGGCGTACGCCTTCGGCTGGTCGAGGTCGATCTGCGCGTAGTAGGCCTGCTTGCCGAGGCCCTTCGAGAACGCGCTGCCGCGCGTGGCCCGGCGGATCAGCGCGTCGGTCGCGGCGACGAGCTCGCCGGCGGGAACGACCCTGTTCACCAGCCCCCACTCCGCCGCGGTCCGAGCGTCGACCTTGTCGCCGGTGAAGAGCATCTCCAGTGCGCGCTTGCGTCCCATCGCGCGCGACACGCTCACCATCGGCGTGGTGCAGAAGAGACCGCCCGCGCCGCCCGGGGTCTGGAACTTGGCGTCCTCGGAGGCGATCGCGAGGTCGCAGGCCGCGACGAGCTGGCAGCCCGCGCCGGTCGCCAGACCCTGCACGCGGGCGATCACCGGCTGCGGGATCGACTGCACCGCGCCCATGAGCTCGGTGCAGATCGCCAGGAGCTCGCGCATGCCGGCGAGGTCGCGGTTCACCATGTCCGCGAAGTCATGGCCGGCGGAGAACACCGGCCCGTTCGCCGCCAGCACCACGCCGCGCGCCTTGCTCGCGCCGATCGCGCGAAGCTGGTCGCGCAGCTCTAGCATCACCGAGCGCGACAGCGGATTGCGCCGCTCCGGTCGGTTCAGGGTCAGGGTCGCGATGGAATCGCGCTCTTCGAACAGGATGGCTGCCGGGTCCATGGCTACTCCTCCGCTTTCAGCAGGTCCTCGAGCAACGCCAGGCTCGCGCGCTCGTGTTCGTCGACCGAGCCGTCGACCAAGACGAGCTCCCGCAGGGTACCGAGGAACAGGCTGCGGTGCTCGCGCGGAATCTCCTCGGGGTCGACGTCGTGGGGCGGGACCTGCAGCCACTTGTCGACCTGCGCCACCTCGTCCGGGCGCAGGCCCAGGCGTGTGGTCATCCGCCGCACGAAGGCGCGCTCTTCGCGCTGGACCTCGAGGTCGGCCCAGGCGAGCGAGCAGACGAACTTCATCAGGCGCAGGCGGTCTTCGCGCGCGAGCGACGCGAACATGCGCGCATTCTCGCACGTCGAGCCGCGACGGGTGTGCGACCGCTACAGGATGAGGAAGGCCGTGATGGCGAGCGCCCAGGCGCCCAGACCAAGCGCGATCGCCAGCCCGATGCCGCGCGACGGCGCGAGCGAGTCGGGCCGTTCGTCGAGCTGGAGGGGCATGCGCGGCGCGCGGTCGTGCGCGTCGGCGTGGCGCTCCCTGCGGGCCGGTGCTCCTGCGGTAGCAATGGCCATCGATGCTCGTCTGGCGGGAAGTCTCGACAGGATTCGCATCCTCTCGCCCTTTTGGGGGGTTCGTTTGAGAAACGGAGACTTCGATCCCTGTGATCGTTACGGTGCGCGACTGAACCGGGGCGAAACGGTGGGGGCTCCCATCCCCTCGGCTCGCACCAGAAAAATTGCCGCATCTCGCCACCGCGAACGGTGACCCGCGTCACCCCGAGTGCGATTTGGCGCACTCTTACACAGGAAAGCGTCTGGCGAGCGCGGGCAACACCACCAGGCAGAGCGCGGCTCCGGCGAGTACCTCGAAGGCGGCCAGTGCGCCGAACCAGCGGACGGGGGGAAAGGCCGACCCCAGCAAGGCGAGGAAGGCGAGTCCCGCGAGCGCCCCCGATGCAATCGGTCGGCCGGTGTCGCGGAGCGCAACCGAGACCGCCACACCCTGCTCCGCGCCGGCGGATCGCAGCTCGCGCAGCCGCGTCAGGTAGAAGAGCGCAGGGGCGGCGCCGGCGAGTGCGGAGAGCGCAGCCAGACTCGCCGAGACGGAGTCGAGCGGCAGACCCAGTTGACCGAGCGCGCCAAACGCGGCCAAAGCCGCCAGCGCCGACGGAGCGGTCGCGAACAGGCCCGCGCGCGCGCTGCGGAGCGCCGCGCCAGCGAGCACGCCGAGCACCGCAAACGCCGCGAACACCCCGAGCAGAGCGCCGCGGCGAAGCCGCGCGCCAGCGGCTGCAGCGATCAACGCTCGTCCGTGCAGCACCGCGGCATCGCGCCTTCCGAGGTGTTCCAGGGACAGCGCGGAGAGCGCGGACTCGAGGCGCTCGAACGCGCGGGGATCGCGCGCGTCGACCCACAGCTCGAGGGCGAGGCGTCGCAGCTCGGGATCGAGCCCCTCGGTCAGCTGCGCGGGCGCGTCACGCGCCAGGACCTCGACGACCTCCTCGACCTGCGCCCGGGTCGGCGGTACGACCGCGAAGCCCGCGTCGTAATCGTGGAGCGCGCGCATGGCAGGCAGCACCGCGCTGTCGAGGAGCGAGCAGGTCGAGCCGACCGACGGCTCGAGCGCGAGCGCCCGCTCGAGCGCGAGCGCTCGCTCGAGGAAGCGCGGTTCGAGCGCGCCGCCCGCGCTGCCGGAGTCGAGCTCCACCCGCACGGGTTCGGAACCGCCGAATCCGCCCGCGAGCCGCTCGGACCCGTCGCGCACGGGGCTTCCCTGCGCGAAGAAGCGGCCGGGAGCTGGATCGGAATCGAGCCGAAGTGCGCCGAACACCGCGGCGCCGACGACCGCCAGCAGCGCGACCCAGCGGCGCCAGGACCTGCGCGCGCGCAGTCGGGCGTCGAGCCGCGCGAGCGCCGCCTCGACGCGCGCCTCGAAGCCGCGCGGCGCGGATGACTCCAACCCTGCAGAGACGGCCAGCCAGCCCGCCGGCAGTCCGATCAACACGAGCACGGCCGAGCCGGCGACGCCGCAGCTCGCGCCGAGCGCGAGTGCGCGGATCGCGCCGCCGCCCGCGAACGCGAGAACGGCGAACGCAGCCGCGCCGGCGAGAGCGGCCGCTCCCAGCGGCACGCCCAGCGAAGCGAGCGCCCGCGCGACCGCGTCCGCGTCGCCGCGCGCGCCCCGCCGCTCGCTCCGCAGACGGTGAGCGAGCGCCAGCGCTCCAGCCGCCGCGCTCGCGGCGATCGCGCACGACAGCGCGGCCGCACCCGCGCCGAGGTCGAGCCCGACCAGCGCCGACAAGCCCGCGCACCAGAACGCAGCGACGCCGGCGAGCGCCGCCACGAGCAGTCCGGCGCGGACGCTCGCGAGCGCGAGCGCGGCGAGCAATGCCAAGGCGACGAGGGTCGCGGGCAGCAAGCGCACGAGGTCGCGATGCGCAGTCTCCGCGAGCTCGCGGTCGCCCCACGCGTGCGCGACGACTGCGAGCGACAGCTCGCCCCGCCGCGCGAAGCGCGCGCGCAGCGCCTCGACCAGGGCGTGAACTTCGTCCGGCGAAGCGGCATCGCGGAGCTCGGCGCGAACCAGAGTCGTGCCCTCACCGGCAGCCACCAGCCCGCGGATCACGGCGGGGTCGGCCGCCGCGCGCGCGCGCAGCCGGCGCACCTCCTCGGGGTCCGCGGGCCGCTCCGCGATGAACGGGCGCAGCCGCAGCGCGCCGTCCTCGACGACGACCTGCCGGCGGGTCGTGAGTGAGTCGACCCGCGCGACGAGCGCGGGCGTGTTCGCGAGCACACGCGTCAGCTCGTCCACGTTCGCCAGACACTCGAGCGACCAGACGCCGCCATCGCAGGTGAGGGCGAACGACGCGAGCTCGGGCTCGCCTGGCGACGCCGGAGCAACGCGCACGCGCACTCCGCCGGGAGTCAGCGCGAGCGTGAGCGCGACCAGCCCGAGCACGATCGCGCGCGGCGCGGCCGCAATGCGCCGTCCCAGCGTCTCGAACCGCACGCCGCGCTCCTCGGGGGGCTACAGGGTTCGGGTCCGCCGTCCGAAGCGTTCCCGTCGATCTCTTCGGGACCGGCGCAGGGGTGCTTGAACGCGCGAATCGGCGTTCCTACTCTCGCCGCCTGCGATTCGGGAGCGCGTCGGGCGAATGCGAGAGGAGCTGTGGATCTTCGGGTACGGGTCGCTGGTCTGGCGCCCCGCGTTCCCCTTCGCCGAGCGCCGCAGCGCCTGGATCGACGGCTTCGCGCGGCGCTTCTGGCAGGGCTCGACCGACCACCGCGGCGTCCCGGGCGCCCCGGGCCGGGTCGTGACGCTCGAGCCCGAGCCGCGCGCGCGCTGCTTCGGCGTCGCGTACCGGATCGCCGACGAAGACTCGCCGCGCGTGCTCGAAGGCCTCGACCACCGCGAGCGCGGCGGCTACGAGCGCCGGCGTCTACCGCTCTTCCTCACTGACGGCGCTGTCGCACACGGGCTGGTGTACGTGGCGACCCCCGAGAATCCGAACTACCTGGGCCCCGCGCCGCTCGAGGCGATCGCCGCGCAGGTCGCCCGCGCGCGCGGCCCCAGCGGTCCGAACGCCGAGTACGTGCTGCGCCTGGCCGGCGCGCTGCGCGAGCTGGCGGCCGAGGACGAGCACGTGTTCGCCTTGGAGAGACTGCTCGCCGCCACCGCGCAGGCGGCTGCAGCGGGCTAGTCGTCGCCCCGCGGGCCGCGCCGCTCGCGCTTGGCTTCGCTGCGCCGCTTCTTCTGACCCAGCCGGCGCTCGACCGAGCCCCGGCTCGGCCGCGTCGGCCGGCGCGCGCGCTTGGGCCTGGCGACGGCGCGCAGCATCTCGGCGAGCTTCGCGACGCAGTCGGCCGCGTTGCGCGCCTGGTCGCGGTGGCGCTGGCCGTGCAGCACGAGCTCGCCTTCGACGGTGAGCCGGTTCGCGTACGCGCGCGCGAACCTCTCGCGCACGTCCGGCGGCAGCGCCCGGCTCGCGAACGGGTCCCAGCGCAACGTCGCCTTGCTCGCCGTCTTGTTCACGTTCTGGCCGCCGGGGCCCGAGCTCCGCGCGTACGTGAAGCTCAGCTCGCTCTCGGGAATGCCGAAGGGCAGGCGCGACTCCACCACGCCGCGCAGTCTACACTCGCGGCGTGTCACGTTTCCCCACTTCTCCACCCGCGGGCGCCAAGACCTCGACGATCGTCTACCGGGTGCCCTTCTACGACACGGACGGCATGCGGATCGTCCACCACGCGCGCTACGTCCACTACTTCGAGCTGTCGCGCATCGCGTTCCTCGACGAGCACGACCGCCCGTACCGCGACTACGTCGCCGAAGGGCTGCACTACGCGGTGACCCGCTGCGAGCTCGCCTACCAGATGCCCGCGCGCTTCGACGACCTGCTCGAGGTGACTTGCTGGATGGACTGGCTGAAGCGGGTGTCGCTCGCGATCGGCTACGTGATCCGGCGCGGCGGCGACACGATCGTGACGGGCGTGACCGAACACGCGATGGTGTCGGACGAAGGCAAGCTCGTGGCGATTCCTGCCGCGCGGCGCGAGGTGCTCTCGGCTGCGTTAGCCGCGCGCTCCTGAGACGGCTGCCGCGAAGTCGGTTCCGGCCGCGACCAGGCGGCGGTATTTCGCGAGGTCGCGCGGGCGGCTGAACGCGAGCACGCCCACGAGCTTTCCCGCCCGGCCGTAGAGCGCGGTGAACTTGCGCTCGGCGAGCGAGCCGGCCACGACCTGCACCTCGTCGTCGCCACGCATGCGGCCCGCGAACTGGATCTTCACGTCGTACTGATCCGACCAGAAGAACGGAACCGGCGCGAACGGCTGCGCGCCGAGGTCGCTGCCGGCGAGGCGCGCGGCCACGTAGGCGCCCTGCTCGACCGCGTTGCTCCAGTGCTCGACCCGCATGCTCTCGGCGAACAGCGGGTTGTGCCAGCGCGCCACGTCGCCCGCGGCGAAGATGCCCGGCGCCGCGCTGCAGTAGGAGTCGCAGACCACGCCGTCGTCGAGCCGCAGACCGGAGCTCGCGAGCCACGCGGTCTCGGGCGCGGCGCCGACTCCGACCACCACGAGGTCGGCCGCGATGGCGGAGCCGTCTTCGAGCCGGACCCGCTCGACCCGTCCCGCACCCTCGAAGCCCGCGACGCCGACCCCGCAGCGCAGATCGACGCCGTGATCGCGGTGGAGCTCGGCGCAGATCCCGCCCATTCTTTCGCCGAGTCCGCGCGCGAGCGGCACGGGCAGCGGCTCGATCACCGCGACCTCGAGCCCGCGGGCGCGGCACGAGGCCGCGACCTCGGCACCGATGAACCCCGCGCCGACCACCACGACGCGCGGTCGGCGCTCGAGCGCGGCGCGGATCGCGAGCGCGTCGTCGAGCGAGCGCAGCAGGTGCAGGCCGTGGAGCTCGGGCTGATCGCGCAGTCGGCGCGGCGACGAGCCGGTGGCGATCACGAGCGCGTCGAAGCGCTCGCGCGCGCCGTCCCCGAGCACGAGCTCGCGCGCCGCCACGTCGAGCGCCGTGGCGCGCACGCCGAGCCGCAGATCGAGGCCCAGCTCGCCGTACGGCTGCTTGCGCAGGCCGATCCGGTCCACGTCCCAACGGCCCTGCAGGATCTCCTTCGAGAGCGGCGGCCGGTCGTAGGGAAGGTGCTTCTCGGCGCCGACCACGAGCAGCGCCCCGCCGTAGCCGAGCGCGCGCAGCGACTCGGCGGCGCGCAGCCCGGCCAGCGATGCGCCGACGATCGCGATCCGCTCGAGACGCGCCACGGCGGCCAGCTTAGTGCACGCTCGCGTAGAACAGCCAGCGCCGCTCCCAGAAGCGCTCGAGCACGATCTCGAGCCGATTCGTCCCGGCCGCGAGCGCGACTCGCGCGACGCCTTCGTCGCGCTCGACGCCGCGCTGGTTCACGAGGTCGAGAACGAGCGCTCCGTTCAGGTAGACGCGCGCGGCGCTGCTCGCGCCGACCGAGAGCTCGGCCGGCCCGGCGCTCGCGCGCTCGATCTCGGCGCTGGCGGTCACCACGTCGCCGATCTCCGCGTTCGCGAGCGTGCCCAGGTCGACGAGCGGGATGCCCTGCTCGGCCGCCGCGATCGCCTGGCTCGACTGCGCGGCCGGGACGCCGAGGTCGCGCAGCGGCGCCCAGTCCGGATTCGGGTGGCGCTCCGACACGCGCCAGCGCCGGATCGCGCCGGCCTCGAGCGGATCGGCGTTGAGCGCGTCCGCCTTCTCGACGACGAGCGCCGCGACACCGAAGCCGGTCGCGCCGCCGAAGCGCAGCTCGAGCGCGCCGCCCCCGACCCGCGCAGTGAAGCTGCGCCGCAGCAGCGCTCCCTTGAGCATCGGGACGTCGAGCAGCACGGGCCGCCCGTTCGCGACGACCATCCCGGACACGGCGAGGCTCGCGAGGTTGTACGAGCCGTTGGCCGCAACCACCGAGACGCGGTAGTCCCCGTCGGGGAGGTCCACGCGGAAGCGGCGCGGCCGGCCCGAGACGATCGAGGCGACGAGCGGCTTGGGCATCGCCGTGCCCGGATACGGCCAGTAGGACGCAGTGAGCGCCACCCAGGCGAGCGCGTCCGCGTCGTAGTCGACGGCGATGCCGTAGTCGCGATCCTCCGGCGACGGGCGCGAGTCGTCGTCGATCGGGAGCCAGCCGTAGCCCAGCTGCGGCAGGTACTCGGTGCGGGCTTCGACGGGCGTCCAGGGGCGGTCGTAGCGGGGCCTGCCGAACGCGAACGCGGCGACCGGATCGCCGTAGTCGGCGAGGCTGCGGATCCAGCCGAGGTAGGCTTCCTCACGCTCGCTGGAGAGCGCGCGCAGGAGCTCACCCGCCGACGCGTCGTAGCGTGCCGGCTGACTCGCGCGGAGTGACTGGACGGCGGCGAGGCGGGTCTCGAGACCGGGCGCGCCGCGACCAGCCATCCTCGCGCGGGCGAGCCGGCGGTCGCCGCGCAGGAGCGCGCTCGCGCGCGCCTCGGCGCCCTTTGGGCCGAGGACCAGCACGCCGTAGATGCGCAACGCGGGAATCGTGAGCTCGATCGTCCCGCCGCGCGCCCGGAGCTCGAGCTCGCGCTCGGGCTCGCCCGGCACGAGCCAGCGCGCGCTCGTCGCCTGGATTTCGGCGGGCAGCCGCAGGCGCACGCGCGCGGCTGCGGCCGGGCGAGCGCTTCCGGTTGCGCCGTCGAAGTCGTAGTTCACGAAGTGCACCGAGACGATGCCGCCCGCGTGCCGCCAGGTCTTCACCCAGGTCATCGCCGGGAGCGCGCCGGCGACGATCGGGTCGGCCGCGAGCTCGCGCAGCTCGCCGAGAAGCTTCGCCACGAGCGCGCGCGCGCCGGGGCCGAGGAGCCCCCGGTGCAGGGGAAGCGAGGAGCCGCCGACGAGTACGCGCACCTTGCCCGCGGCGCGCAGCTCGGCCAGCGCGTCGCGGGCGCGCGGCTGGTTGCGCTCGTCGCGTCCGCCCAGCTTGCCGAGCACGGCGAGCGTGCCGCCGCCGCGCAGCCAGCGCGCCAGCCACGCGAGGTCGGCGTCGGAGAGGTTCTCCAGCGACGGTGCGACCAGCAGCCGGTAGCGCGAGACGTCGGGCTCGCGCGGCGGTCCGGCGACGAGCGCCGGGTGGGGAACCACGACGGCGTCGTAAGGGATGTGCAGCTCCTCGAGCGCGCGCGCCGCCCCGGAGAAGTCGTTCAGCGGCGGGGTGTCCCAGCTGCTCACGCCGGGGATGCACGGATCGAAGAGGAACGTCGCGACCGAGTAGAGCAGCGCGACGTCCGCCACACGCGTGCGACCGCCCGGCACGAACAGCGCGCGGTGCGCGTCGCGGAACTGCAGATAGGCGTCGTAGACGGGAACGGCCGCGGGGGCGTCGCGCGCGAGCAGATCGGGGTTCAAGAGCGGCACCACCCCGCCCGCGCTGTCCTCCGCGAGCTCGTGTTCGAGCAGCTGGGGGGGACGGCGGTGGTCGGGACTGACGAGGTATTGCACGGCCCGCTCGCCGTGCGCGAGCGCCACCGCCATCGCGAGGCGCAGCGAGCCCCACGCGTTCCACCAGCCGTGCTGGAAGAGGTCGTAGCTGGTCGTGCTCCAGCCCTCGCCCCAGGGCGTGTCGAGGAGCCTCCCGAGCGCGACGGCGTAAACGTCGGTGCCCATCATTCCGCCGCCCAGATTCCCGTGCACGTCGTAAGCGCGCCCCGCGCGCGTGGCCACCTGTCGCAGATTGGTGTAGAGACGGGTGAAGACCTGCAGGTTCGCGGCGCTCATGAACACCTGGTGGTCGGCGAGCACCGGGTCGTCGCAGATCGCCTGCGCGGCCGCGCTCGCGCGAGGCCAGTTGATGTCCGCCTGGGGCGCATAGGGGGGGATCTGCGCGAACAACGCGCCCGCGTGCGCGCGCGCGTAGGCACGCACGTCGGGCACCGGCGACTCGCCGCGCGCGCTGCGCCACGCCGCGAAGCCGCGCACGTTCGCATCGCCGAAATGTCCGGCCGCGTACGGCCCCATGCGCGAGAGCGGCCCGGCCAGGTTGTCCTGCGAGAGCGCGTCGCTCACGAGCGGGCTCGGCGCCTGGTCGTAGCCGAGCACCGCCGCCCAGCGCGGCTCGAGCGGATCGGCGATGAGGCCCCACCTCGGCGGCGGCCCGAGGTTCGGGTCGATCACGAGCTCGCCGAACAGTCCGCGCGCGAGACCGCGTTCGCCGAAGTGCTCGAGCGCGCCCTCCGGACGCATCGCGAGCGTCTCCTGGAACTCGTTGTAGCCGTACAGCTCCGCGGCGATGCCGCGGCGCGCGAGCCAACCTTGCGTCTGGTAGTTGAATGCGCGGTCGACGTAGTCGACGAGCTCCCAGCGCGCGGGACTCGAGAGCCACCCGCTCCGTCGCTCCTCGACGGCGATCGGACCTTCGCCGTAGAGCGCATTCACCACATCCGCGCTCCACGCCGGCGGCGACGGCTCGAAGTCGCGCAGCTCCGCCGCCACGTCGGGCGACCGGAACACCACTGGATCGCCAGCAGGCAGCGTTGGTGCAGCGGCGAGTGCGCTCGCGAGCAGCACGCCCGGCAGGAGAGGCATGCGCGCGAAGCTAGCAGACGAATCTGTGGCCGAACTCGAAGCGTACCCTATCTTGAGCAAGTCGAAGGAGCACGATATGGCTCGGGTCGTGCGACTGATCGGCTGCGCGTTGATCTGCTGCGCGTTCGTGTTCGCGGGCGTGATCTCGGTGCATGCCGAAGAGCCGGCGAATCGCGACACCGCTTCACCCGCGGCGCCAGAATCCGGTGCAGCCGCCGCTCCGGCGTTCGACCCCGCGACCGCCGATCCGACCGCGCTCGCCGAGACCTACTTCGACGAGGCGCAGCGCTTCGACGCCTTCCTCACCTACGAGGTCACACGCGGACCCGCGCGCGCGGTCTTCACGGTCGCGCGCCGCTGGAAGGATGGGCTCGCCGAGCTGATGTTCGACCTGCGCGAGCCCGCCGACTTCGACAAGTGGGCCGTTCTCCTGCGCCAGACCCGCGGCGGCTCGGACGACCTGTTCTTCTACGTCGACAAGACGGGCTCGCAGTACCTGGACCGCAGGGTGCGCCGCGCGCCCTCGTCGCTGCTGGAGCGCCACGCGTTCTTCGGCATGCTCGCGATCGGCGACTATCGCCCGACCGCGCGCGGCGAGCTCGGCTACGCGGCCGGACCCGACGAGCTGAGCGGCGACGTTCCGTGCCGGGTCGTGATCGGGACCACGCCGACCTCGTACCTCGGGTTCGACCGGGTCGAGCTGGTGTTCGCGAAGAGCAGCGGGCTGTTGCTCGAGGAGCGCTACTACCTCCGCGAGAAGATGATGCGACAGCTCACCTCGAAGCCCGAGGACTTCCGCGAGGTCGACGGCCGCCGGCTTCCGTTCAAGCGCGTCGTCCGCAGCTGGCCCGACGACGGCCCCAGCGAGATCGCGCTGGTCCACGCGCTGGAGACGCCGGACCTCCCCGACAACATGTTCAGCTCGCTGAACCTGCGGAAGCAGCGCTTCCCTGAATTCTGAGACCGACTGACTCCGCCCCTCGCTCGGCCTAGCCGACCAGCTTGGCCATGATCTTCGCGGCCTCGCGCGGATCCTCTTCGAGGACCGTCGCCGAGTGCAGCGTCGCGCCCGCGGCCTCTTCCTGCTCGAGCCGCTCTACACATTGCTCTGTAGAGCCCGCGAAGCCGAGCCGCGCCATCATCGCCGGCGGCACGGCGGCGGCGGCCTTCTCGGGACCGCCCTCGGCCCACGCAGCGCGCACTCGGTCGGCCTCCGCCTGGAAGCCCTGGCGCGAGAGCTGGCGGTAGTAGAACTCGCCCATGCGCGCGCAGTAGAACGCGAGCGTTCCCGCCGAGCGGCGCTGTGCGAGCTGCAGCTGCGCGGGCGTGTTCGCGACGGTCACCCCGCCGGGCGCGCGCACCGTGAACTTCTTCGGGTCGCGGCCGGCTTCGCGGACCCACTGGTTGATCCGCTCGACCTCGGTCGCGAGCTGGTCGATCGGGATCATCACCGGCATCCAGCCGTCGGCGAGCTCGGCGGTCATCTTCACGCTCTTCGGGTTCAGAGTCGCGAGATAGATCGGGACTTCCTTGCGCACCGGGTCGAAGCGCAGCGTGAAGCCGCGCTCGAGCTTGAAGATCTCGCCCGCGTACTTCACCGGCTCGTGCTTGAAGAACAGGCGCAGCAGCTCGACCGTCTCGCGCATGCGGCGCAGCGCGGGCTGGAACGGGACGCCGTGGAAGTGCTCGATCACGTTCGGCCCGCTGTTGCCCAGGCCGATGATCACGCGCCCGCCGGACAGCTCGTCCAGGGTCGCGAAGTGCTGCGCGAGCGCGGCCGGCGTGCGCGAGTAGATGTTCACGATCCCGGTGCCGAGCTGGATGCGCGAGGTCCGCTCGGCGACCTGGGTCAGCAGGGAGAACGCGTCGCGGCCCCAGGCCTCCGCCACCCAGAGGGAGTCGACCCCCGCGTCCTCCGCCGCCTTGGCGCGCACGAACGCGCGCTCGCGGTCCAGCGTGCCCTGCCAGTCGAACCCCACCCCGATGCGCCGCGCCATGCTCGTCTCCTCGCGTCTCCGCGGACCAGTTTGACAGAACTTTCACCAGTTTTGCGGGGCCTTCGGCCGATCCTGTTCGTAGCATTCCCGTCCCGGAGGACCCCGATTTGAGCGCTCCCGCCGACACGCTGCCTGCCGAGCTTTCCGACCCGCGCGACGACCGCCCCGCCGACGGCGTGCTCGCAAAGAAGCAGCTCCTGCCGACCCTGATCTACTGGGGCCTACACGTTCTCGCGTTGGGCGTGGTCTTCTACCCGCCGAACACGACCGTGCTGCTGCTCACCGCGGCCACCTTCTGGGTGCGGCTCTTCTCGATCACCGCGGGCTATCACCGCTACTTCGCGCACCGGGCCTTCCGCACCAGCCGCGCGTTCCAGTTCGTGCTCGCGTTCGTGGGCGCGTCGGCCACGCAGAAGGGTCCGCTGTGGTGGTCGGGCGGGCACCGCCGCCACCACAGGTACTCCGATCTGCCCGGCGACATGCACTCGCCGCGCGAGGGCTTCTGGTACTCGCACCAGGGCTGGATCCTCGACACGAAGTGGGAGCGCACCGAGGTCGAGCGCATCCGCGACTTCGCGCGGTTCCCCGAGCTCGTGTGGCTCAACCAATGGCACTTCGTGCCGCCGATCCTGCTGGCGATCCTGTGCACCGCGCTCGCCGGCTGGACGGGCGTGCTGTGGGGCTACGTGCTGTCGACGGTGCTCCTCTGGCACACGACCTACACGATCAACTCGCTCGCGCACCGCTGGGGCAGCGTGCGCTACGCCACCGACGACGACAGCCGCAACAACTGGGTCCTGGCGCTGCTCACCCTGGGCGAGGGCTGGCACAACAACCACCACTGGTTCATGACGTCCGCCCGCCAGGGCTTCTTCTGGTGGGAGGTCGACATCACGTACTACGTGCTGCGCGCGCTCGCAGCGGTCGGGATCGTCTGGGACCTGCGCGAGGTGCCGGAGCACATCCGGCACCCCGCGGCGGACGCTCACTCGACCCGAATCGTCGCCTTCACGATCTCGAGCTTCTCGCTCGTGCGGCCGCTGCCGCGAGCCCGCGGCCTCGAGCTTCTTGAGCGTGTCCATCCCCTTCACGACCTCGCCGAACACCGTGTGCACGTTGTTCAGGTGCGGGGTGGGACCGAAGGTGATGAAGAACTGGCTGCCGTCGGTGCCGGGCCCCGCGTGCGCCATCGACAGCATCCCCGCCTTGTCGTGCTTGGGCCGTCGGGCGCGAACTCGCCGTCGTACTTGTAGCCCGGGCCGCCGCTGCCGGTGCCGGTCGGGTCGCCGCCCTGGGCCATGAAGCCCTGGATCACGCGGTGGAAGACGACGCCGTCGTAGAAGCCCATGCGCGTGAGGTAGATCGTGCTGGTCACGTGCATCGGCGCGACCTTCGGGAACAGCTTGATCTCCATCTGACCCTTGTTGGTGTCGAGCACCCAGTAGTAGGTGTGCTTCGGGTCGAAGCTCACCTTCTCGGGCTTGGGCACGTGCGACTTCCAGTCGCGCTGCGATCTTGTCGACCTTGGCCTTCGCGATCTGTGCGTCGATCGCGGCGATCGCCGGATCAGAGTCCCCCATCTTCTTCTCCTCCGCGGCGAACGCCGCCGCGCTGAAACGCGAGGCAAACCACGAGCAGTCGCGGCAAATCCGAACCGCATACAGTCCTTCTCCTTCAACAGAGGTCGAGGCCGAGATTGCGCGCGATGATGCGCTTCATGATCTCGTTCGTGCCAGCGTAGATCGACTGCACCGCGGCGTCGGCGTAGTCGGTCGAGATCGGGTACTCGCGCATGAAGCCGTAGCCGCCGTGGAGCTGCAGGCACTCGGCGGTGACCCGCTTCTGCAGGTCGGTGGTCCACCACTTCCCCATCGAGACTTCGCTGACGATCTGGTCCTTGCGGACGTGCGCGGCGAGCAGCTTGTCGGTGAAGGCCTGGCCGACCTCGACCTCGGTCGCGAGCTCGGCGAGCCGGAACTGGATGTGCTGGAACGCGCCGATCGGCTGGCCGAACGCGCGCCGTCCCTTCACGTACTCGAGCGTGTCGTCGAGCGCGCGCCGGCACGAGGCCATCGACGCGACCGCGATCGAGAGTCGCTCCTGCTGCAGGTTCTGTCATCAGCTGCTTGAAGCCGCGCCCTTCGTGGCCGCCGAGCAGCGCGTCCGCCGGCACGCGGCAGTCCTGGAAGAAGAGCTCGCTCGTGTCCTGCCCGCGCAGGCCGAGCTTGTCGAGCTTGCGCCCGCGCACGAAGCCGGGCGCCGTCGCCTCGACCAGGAACAGGCTGATGCCGCGGTGCGGCGGGTCGGCCTTGGGGTCGTGCTTCGCGACCACGATGAACAGGTCGCCGATCTGCCCGTTCGAGATGAACGTCTTGGAGCCGTTCAGGACGTACGAGTTGCCGTCGCGTGATGGCGCTCGTCTGCACGTTCGCGAGATCGGAGCCGGTGCCCGGCTCGGTCATCGCGATGCCCAGGATGACGTCGCCCGAGATCGTCGCCGGGCAGGTACTTCTGCTTCTGCGATTCGGTACCGAACTCGGTGATGTACGGCATGCAGATGTCGGAGTGCAGCGACATCATCAGCCCGTGCGCGCGCACGTATGCGAGCTCCTCCATGACGATCGCGTCGTAGAGGAAGTCGGCGCCCGCGCCGCCGTACGCCTCGGGCGCGTTCGCGCCGAGGAAGCCCTCCTCGCCCATGCGCTTCCAGGTCGCCCGGTCGCTCATGCCCTTCTCGTCCCAGCCGGCGATCTTGGGAACGATCTCGGCCTGGGCGAAGCGCTTGAACTGCGAACGAAAGAGCTCGTGCTCGTCGGAGAAGATGTCGCGCCGCATAGGCGCTCAGCTTAGCGTGGGGCTCCGCTCCGCGCGCGGGCTGGCGCGGGGGCGCTCCTCTCCTCGCGGGTCCCTTCTCGCTCGGGGACTCGCTGCGAAACCCACTCGTCGAGCAGCGCCCCGGCCAGCCCGCGCTCGTGCTCGCCTTCGAGTTCCGGACAGAAGAACTCGTGGTCGCAAGCGCAGCGAAGCGGAGCGCGCAGCGAGCCGGAGGCGAGCGAAGGGCGGGTGACGCGGCTACGCCGCGTCGGGTCCCGCTGACGAATAGAACTGGCGGTACCAGCGGCGGAAACGGCCGAAGTCCTTTTCGGGCTCGGCCAGCAGCGGGCGCTCGCGGTAGATCTTGTTCGACCAGATGGGGATGTCGAGGTTGTAGTCGTTCACGTAGAACTCGTAGAACGCCTTCACGACCTCGGGCTTGCAGCGCTCGTGCGCGTAGTAGCGGTGCATGATGTGCAGCTTCTCGGGTCCGATCGGCGTGAGCGCGTTCACCGCGATGCCGTCCATCTCGCCCTTGAAGCGCGTGTACAGGAAGCCGGGCCCGGAGTTGAACGAGTCGACGTCGGTGGTGACCGAAGCGGTGGCGGCCTGGTCCTCGGCGCCGGTGTCGACGTCGATCTTCAGCCGGTAGTACGGGCCGTCGGGCTCCCAGTGGATCGCCTTGCACTTCCAGCCGTGCAGCGTCGCGAAATGCGCGAAGTCGACGCCGTTCTCCATGATCTCCTGCGGGTGGCTCTTGATGGTCCACTCGTGGGTGTCGTGGAGGACGTAGCGCGGGTCGAGGATCTCGGG
Source organism: uncultured delta proteobacterium (assembly GCA_963707945.1). Classification (GTDB taxonomy): domain Bacteria; phylum Myxococcota_A; class UBA9160; order SZUA-336; family SZUA-336; genus VGRW01. The sequence continues at coordinate 1,540,607 of CAVPRM010000001.1, read as the reverse complement.
CACGACTTCGGGCTTCCACTCGGGCTCTTTGCCTTCCAGGTGGTGCCAGACCAGGACCATGCCGTTGCATTCCAGCGCCGGCAGCGTGTCGAGCCGGGCCGCGGGCGGAATCCGCTTGGCGTACGGAATCTCGACGCAGCGCCCGTCGCGGCCGTCGAAGCGCCAGCCGTGGAACGGACACCGGATGGTGTCGCCTTCGACCTTGCCGCCCTTGCCCAGGTGGGCGCCGAGGTGCGGGCAGTAGGCGTCGGCGGCCCGCACCTGGCCGTCCTCGCCGCGCCACAGGACCAGGTCGCGGCCCAGGTAGTGGACGGCCCGGGTCTGGCCTCGCGCGAGCTGATCGGAGTGCGCGACGGCGAACCAACCGTTGGGGTACGGAGGCAGCGGGATGCGCGACATGGGCGCGGACTATAACACGTTCCATTTCCGGCTATGCCAGAATGCGGCCCGCATCGAATGGAAAAACTCGTCTACCTGCTGTGGCGCGACCCGAGCGAGGGCGCCGACGCGTTCGCGCGCCGGCTGGTCGAGGGGGTCGGCCCCAAGCTCTGCGCGAGCGGCGCCCGGCAGGTCGCCGTGAATGCTGCCGACCGCGAGGCCGACCTGGCGCGCACGGTCCCGATCCGCGACTCGGCGCCGCAGTTCGCGGGGCTCGTCTCGTTCTGGCTCCCCTGCGTGGACGACGCGCCGGCCTACGAGGCGATCCTGCGCGACGGCGCGCCGCGCAGCGCCGGCTACCTGGTGACCGAGTCGGTGCCGCGCGACTTCGACCAGCGCAGCTGGCCGAACGGCGTGCGCAGCCCGGGGGTGAAGATGATCAGCGTGTTCGAGCGGCCCGCGCGGCTCACCCGCGCCGAGTTCATCGCCCGCTGGCACGGCTCGCACACGCCGCTCTCGCTCGAGGTCCATCCGCTCTGGCGCTACGTGCGCAACGTGGTCGCGCGGCCGCTCTCGGAAGGCGCCCCCGACTACGCGGGCATCGTCGAAGAGCACGTGCGCGAGCTCGCGGACCTGACCGACCCGGCGCGCTTCTACGGCGGTGCGGACGCGATGGCCGCGAACATCCAGCGCATCCTCGCGGACGCGCGGAGCTTCCTCGACCTCGAGCGCGTCATGTCCGTGGTCGCGAGCGAGACGATCCTGTCATGAGCCTGCTCGCCGGCAAGATCGCGATCGTGTCCGGGATCGGCCCCGGCATGGGGCGCGACATCGCCCTGCTCTTCGCGCGCGAGGGCGCGGACCTGGCGCTCGGCGCGCGCTCGCGCGAGTACGTCGAGGGCGTCGCGAAGGAGGTGCGTGCGCTGGGGCGCCGCGCCATCGCGGTCCCGACCGACATCGCGGTGCCGGACGACTGCGCCCGACTGGCCGCGCGCGCACAGGCCGAGCTCGGCGGCGTCGACGTGCTGGTGAACAACGCCTACCACCCGGGCACGTACGAGCTCTTCGAGGGGGCCGACCTCGAGCGCTGGCGCGCCCCGCTCGAAGTGAATTTGCTGGGCTCCTTGCGCCTCACACAGCGAGTGGTTCCCCTCCTGAAGCAGCGCGGCGGCGGCTCGATCGTCTTCATCAACTCGATGATCGTGCGCGAGGTGCTGCCCACCATGGCCAGCTACGCCGCATCGAAGGGGGCGCTGTTGGCTGCGGCGCAAGGCCTCGCGCGCGAGCTCGGCCCGCACAAGATCCGGGTGAACTCGGTCCTGCCCGGCTACATCTGGGGCGCGACCCTCGAGGGCTATTTCAAGGCGCAGGCCGCCGCGCGCGGCGTCGCGCCCGAAGTCGTCTACGGCGAGGTCGCGGCGAAGATCGCGCTCGGCGCGATTCCCACCTCGGAGGAGATCGCAGGCGCGGCGCTCTTCTTCGCCTCCGACCTCTCGCGCGTGATCACTGGCCAGTCACTCGACGTGAACGGTGGCCAGGTGATGGCGTAGCGGCGCTCGAGGTGAGCTGGCTCACGCGCGAAGCGACGGTCCGGCGGATCGTCGACGGGGCACTGAACGGGCGGGCGCCGGTCGTCCTGGGCGGGCCGGGCATGGGCCGCACGACCGTGCTGCTCGCCGCTGCGGAGCGCCTGCGCGAGCGCGGCATCGAGCCCGTGCTGCTCGAGCTCGGCGACGCCGCGGTCGATCTTGGCTCGGCGGCCGGCGTGGTCCTGCGCAGCGGCGGACTCGCGCTGCACCGCGCGCTCGCGCGCGGAGGCGGGGTCCGCGAGCTCGACGGCCGCGCGATCCAGCGCGTGCCGCTGGTCCCGCTCCTGCGCCGCGACCTGCGCGCCTGGGCCGCCGCATCCGGGGTCGCGCTCGCCGAGGATGACCTCGAGCGCGGCTTCCGCGCCAGCGGGGGACATCCCTCGGTGTTCGCCGCGTGGCTGGACGCGCACCGCTTCACCCGCGCGGCCGAGGCGCTCGACGACCGCGCGCTCGCCGCTTCGCGGACGCTGTTCGCGCGCATCGATGCCGAGCTCGCGCACCCCGAGCTCGCGAAGCTCTGGGACTGGCTGGCGCCGCGCGGGCGCTCGACGGTCGACGAGATGCGCCGCGCGACCGGCGCCAGCAAGGGGCCGCTGGACCGCTTGTCGCTCGCCGGCCCGGTCTCGCGCACGCTCGGCGCGAGCGCCGAGATCGCCGCGACCTGCGGCCTCTACCTGCGCCACACCCGCGGCTAGGACAGCCAGAGGGCGGTGTCAGGGTCGCCGGCGAGGAGCGCGAACCGCTCGCCGTCGGGAAGCCCCGGGGCGACACCGATCTGGAACGCTCGGCGCCGTTCCAGAAGCCTGAGCTGGCGCGCGCGCGCGATCACGCCCAGCGCCGAGGTGCCGGCGGTGTAGCGCGCGTTCAGCTCGACCACCGCGCGCAGCCGCTCGGCGCCGGAGAGATCGCGGTACGAGAACGCGTCGACGCCGCACGGGCCGACGAACCCCGCCGCGCCCGCCGCGCGGCCCAGCGCCCGCGCGGCCTCGCGGAGCTCGGCGTCCCAGCGGCTGCCCGAGCGGACGGCGCCGTCCGCGCCCAGCTCGCCGCGGTGTGCGAGCGGAACGCCGCCCGGGCTCTGCACCTGCACGAGCGTCCCGAGCACGACCGGCTCGCCGTCGTCGCCGATCCACAGCTGCGTCGAGAAATCCTCGATCCGTTCCAGCCACGGCTCGACGAGGCAGCCGCCGCACGCGCGAAACCGGGGCAGCGCGCCGCGCAGCGCCTCGGGATCCAGTCCGCCCTCACGGCCCTCGAGCCGCCCGCGGCCGCTCGTGCCCAGCCGCGGCTTCAGCACGAAGCGGAGCCGGAGCGCGACCGGCCAGCGAGCGACCTCGGCCTCGATCCGACACCGCACGGCGTCGGCCGCGCCGAGGTCCTCGGGTCCGAGCGCGAGGGCGGTCTCGGCGACTTCGGGCGGCAGCGCACCGGCGGCGCGCGCGCTGTCGAGCGCGAACGCCTTGTCGTGGACGCGTCCGATCACCTCGGGCGCCGCGGCCTCGAGCGGCAGCCCTGCGCGCCCGGCGAACGAGCGCGCCTCGGCGGTCGCAAGCCAGGGAACCAGCCGCTCTCCGGGGTCGCAGAACCAGAACGCCGGGCGGGCGCAGTCGGCGTCGAACGGCGCGAGCAGGCCGTCGCAGGGCGGCGCGGCGGGTCCCAGCGCCCGCGCGCCCGCCGGGAACAGCGCGGTCCACAGCCGCGCCGCCGCGCGCACCCGCGGATGCGCCGCCATGCGCGGCCAGCCCTCGCCCTCCTCGGCGCCCAGATTCGCGAACAGGGTGGGCGGGCCGCTCACGCGCCGAATCGCCGGCGCGGCCGGCTCTCCTGGGTCGCGCGCGCGCGCGCGCACGTGCTGGATCAGCGCCTCCGACAGGCCCGCCGCGCGGCGGGCGTCGGCGCGGAAGCTCTTGCCCTTGGCGCGCGACGCCTCGAGCGGAAACGGAACCGACGCGGTGTAGGCCTCGAGCTCGCTCTCGCCCGCGGGCGCGAGCCGGCCCAGCCACTCCGCGGCAAGCGCCACGTGCCGCTGCTCGTCCGCGTGCACGCGCTCGGCCACCCGCGCGCTCGCCTCGTCGCCGCCGCGCCGGAAGCCCTCGGCGTAGAGCAGCGTGAAGTCCAGGTTGGCCTGCTCGAGCGTCAGCCCCATCGCGGCCAGGAACGCGAGCGGCCCGCGCGGATGCGCGGCGATCGCCGGCGTGTGCTTCCAGAAGTAGTCGGAGAGCGGCTCGTCACAGAGCTCCTCGCCGTGCGCGGCCAGCCGCTCGAGGTACATGCGGCAGTGTCGCTGCTCGTCGGCGAGCGCGAGCGCGAAGCCCCGGCGCAGCTCGACCGGAAGCTCCGGCCAGCGCAGCAGCGCCCAGGCGAAGAGCTCCACCGCCATGAGCTCGTGGTGCGCGAAGCGGCGCAGGCAGGCGGCGCGTGCGCGCGGGTCGCCGAGCTCGGCCGGGCGCGGCAGCCGCGCGGCGCCGGAGCGCATCGCGAGCCCCGGCCCGCGCGCCGGCTTCTCGATCGCGAGCGACTCGCCGCGCGGCTCGTCGCACAGCAGCGTCCCGTCCGCGCCGAACGGCGGAGCGAGCTTGGCCTCGAGCTCACCCGACTCCAGGATCTCGAGGCATCTCGCGCGCAAGCTGGCCATCATCGGCGCTCGAGACTACAGCTCGCGCGCGCGATTCGGTAAGGTCGCCGCACCCCTCGATTTCGAAATTGGGGGAAGCTTGATCGCCGTCCTGCGCAGCTTCGGTCCGTCCGACGCCCTCGACGTCGCGATCGTGGCGCTGCTCCTGTACTCGGCCCTGTGCTGGCTGCGCCGCTCCCATGCCGCCCTCGCGGTGGGCGGGATCGCCCTACTCGGAGCGGTGTACCTCGGGGCGCGGCTGCTCGGCCTGCAGCTCACCACCCGCGTCTTCCAGGGGACCTTTGCGGTCCTGGCGGTGGCGCTGGTGGTGATCTTCCAGGAGGAGCTCCGGCGCGGCTTCGAGGAGCTGGCGGCGTTCGCGCTCGGCCAGCCGGGCGCGCGGCACGCGCGGCTCGATGCGCCCGAGCTCCTGGCCCACGCGCTCGGCGAGCTGGCGAGCGCCCGGATCGGGGCGCTCGTGGTGGTCGCCGGCACGCAGAAGCTCGACCGCCACCTGCAGGGCGGGCACGAGCTCGGCGGCCAGCTCTCCGCCCCGCTGCTCGCGAGCCTGTTCGACCCCCACTCGCCCGGCCACGACGGCGCCGTGGTGATCGAGGACCGCAGCGTGGTGCGCTTCGGCGCGCAGCTCCCGCTCGCGCGCGGGCCGAGCGTGCCGCGCGCGCTCGGCACCCGGCACTGCGCGGCGGTCGGGCTGTCCGAGCGGAGCGACGCGCTCTGCCTGGTCGTGTCGGAAGAGCGCGGCGCGATCTCGGCTGCGCGCCACGGCGAGCTCGTGCCGGTGGCGTCCGAGCCCGAGCTGGCGCGGCTGATCGCCGGGTTCTACCGCGAGCGCCGCTCGCTCGGTCCCGCGCGGCCGCGGCTGCGCGAGCTGCTGCGCGGGCGGCGCGCCGAGCAGGCCGCGGCGCTGCTGCTCGCGCTCGGGCTGTGGCTGCTCATCGCTCGGGAGCTACACCGCTAGGCGTCGTGCGGAGTCGCGTGGGCTGTCCGCGCTGGTAGGCCGCCAGCCGGCCCGCGATCTTCCGGGCGAGCGCGAGGTCGCCGCGGGCGCCCGCGAGGTCCACAGCGCGGGTGGCCTTTTCGATCGCCTCCGCCTGCCGGCCCGCCTCCATGTACGCCATCGCGCAGACGTCGAGCTCCTCGGCCGAGTCGCACGGCCGGGCCGCGCAAGCGCGCTCGCACAGCGCGACCGCCTCCGCACCGTCGCGCAGCGCCGGATCGGGCAGCAGCGAGAGCAGGCGCGCCAGCCGGAAAGCGGTCTCGCGCGTGTCCGGCTCGAGCTCGAGCGCGCGCCGGTACGCCTGCTCGGCCGCGAAGTAGCGGCCGGTCTTCTCGAGCGCGATCGCGCGCACCAGCGGGCCGCCGCCAAGGTGAGGGTCGAGCTCGAGCCCGCGCTCGATCAGCGCGAGCGCCCGATCGGGGTCGCCGTGGTCGGCCTCGGCCATCGCCAGGTTGCCGAGCGCGCGGGCGTGGCCGGGCCGGAGCCGGACGGCTTCCTCCAGCTCGGCCTTGCCGCGCGCCCCGTCGCCGCCTGCCGCGAGCGCGATGCCGAGCTCCGTGTGCGCGTACCAGTTCGCGGGGTCGAGCGCGATGGCGTGCTCGAAGAGGCTCACCTGGTCGCGCCACACGGGCACCTGCGCGCGGGTCTGCACGACGCACGCGGCCAGCACCAGCGCCGCTGCGGCGGCCGCGAGCGCGCGGCCGAAGCGCACGCGTTCGGCCAGCTCACCCCCTGCGAAGGCGGCGATCAGCGCGAGCCCGACGAACGGAAAGTACGTGTAGCGATCGGCGAACGCCTGCACGCCGACCTGCACGATCCCCAGCGTGGGCACGAGCGTACCGGTGAACCAGAGCGAGCCGCACAGGAGCCAGGGCCGCCGCCGCGCCTGCCACAGCGCGAGGCCGCTGATGCCGCCGACCAGCAGCAGGTCGAGCCCGATCTCGCCTGCGCCGTAGCGCCCGCGGTACAGGTACATGGGGTAGAGCGCGCGCGGGTCGACGACCCGGTACAGGTACTCCTGGAAGGCCGCGATCGAGTTCGCGAGCCGCAGCGGCAGCGGGGCGTAGCCCATCGCCTCGCGCTGCGCGAACAAGGTGACCACGCAGGAGCCCAAAGAAAGCGCGAAGAAGGGCCACTTCTCGCGCGCGAGCGCGACCAGCGCGCGCGGCGACTCGAGCCGGCGCAGCGGCCACCAGTCCAGCACGAGCAGGAGGAACGGGAACGTGACGAGCATCGGCTTCGCGCACAGCGACGCCGCGAACAGCCCGACGCTGGCCCAGTAGCTTCGGAACGACCACGCGTAGAGCGCTGCCAGCCCCAAGCACGTCGACAGGACGTCCTTGCGCTCGGCGATCCAGGCGACCGACTCTACGCGCAGCGGGTGCACTGCGAACAGCGCCGCCGCGAACGCGGCGCGCCAGGTGGCGCCGGTCAGTCGCTCGAGCACCAGGAACACCAGCACGGCGTTCGCCGCGTGCAGCGCGACGCTCGTCAGGTGGTGCCCGGCGGGCCAGAGCCCGTACAGCGACACGTCCAGCATGTGCGAGAGCCAGGTGAGCGGATGCCAGTTCTGCGCGTGGAACTGGCTGAACGCCGCCCAGACCGCGCGCGGCGTGAGCCCGCCCAGCACCATCGGGTTCTTGGTGACGTAGCCGTCGTCGTCGAACGTCGTGAACCCGAGCTCGACGACGCCCGAGTACGCGGCCGCGACCAGCGCGGCGAGCCCGGCCGCGACGCCGATCCGTGTCGGCCTCAACCGGCCGCCTGCGGGAAGCGCGGCGACGCACGCAGGCCCCAGCGCGCGAGCCGGAACTCGAGTCCAGTCCCGAGACAGCCGAACCCGTAGCGCACGCTGCGCGCGAAGTTGATCGACGACGCCTCGGCGAAGTACGCCGTCGGGCAGGTGACTTCCGCGATCTCGTGCCCGGCCCACAGGATCTGGGCGAGCATCTGGTTGTCGAAGACGAAGTCGTCCGAGTTGTGCTCGAGCGGCAGCTCGCGCAGGAGCTCCGCCTTGAACGCGCGATAGCCCGTGTGGAATTCGGAGAGCTTCGAGCCGAGCAGCCAGTTCTCGGTCAGGGTCAGCACGCGGTTGGCGATGTACTTCCAGATCGGCATGCCGCCCTTGAGCGCGCCGCCGCCCAGGATGCGCGAGCCGAGCACGCACGGGTACACGTCGCCGCCCACCAGCGCGACCATCGCCGGCAACAGCTTCGGCGTGTACTGGTAGTCGGGGTGCACCATGACCACGACGTCGGCGCCGGCCTCGAGCGCAGCCCGATAGCAGGTCTTCTGGTTGCCGCCGTAGCCGCGGTTCTTCTCGTGAACCCGCACGATCGTGTGCGGCAGCTGCGAGGCGATCTGCACGGTCGCGTCTTTGCTGGCGTCGTCGACCACGATCAGCTGGTCGACGATCCCCTGTGCCATCACCTCGTCGTAGGTGCGGCGCAGTGTCTTCTCCGCGTTGTAAGCGGGCATGACGACGACCACCCGTCGGTCTCGATACATGGCTGCGCATGATACGTTCTGCGCGCGGAGAGACGAGAGGGACGAGCGAGGGCCGCCCCGAGCGAGGACGCAAGCGGCGCAGCCGCGCGCAGCGAGCCGGAGGCGAGCGGAGTCAATGAGAATGGAAGAGCTCGACGGCTATCAGCGACGGCACCTGCGCGGGCTCGCCCACCCGCTGCGGCCGGTGGTGATGATCGGCAAGGAAGGGTTGACCGAGGCCGTGGTCGCCAAGACCGATGCCGAGCTCCTGGCCCACGAGCTGATCAAGATCCGCTTCCAGGCCGCCAAGGAGGAGAAGCGGGAGATCCTGCGCAAGCTCGCCGAGCAGACCCTCGCCGAGCTGGTCGGGGTGGTGGGGCACGTCGGCATCCTGTTCCGCCAGAACCGGGAGCCGGACAAGCGCAAGATCAGGGTTCCCGTCCGGCGTTAGTGATAGGCTCAAAGCGATGGCCTTCGAACGAGCCGCTCAGCTCTGGCGCTTCGCGAGGTTCGCCTTGCCGCTCGTGCGGATGGGGCCCGAGTCGCCGCGCACCCTGGCGGACGTGATCGAGGAGCAGGCGGCCGCGCGCTCCAAGCACCCGTTCATCCTGTTCGAGGATCGCCGGGTCAGCTACGACGAGTGGAACCGCGAGGCGAATCGAGTCGCGCACTGGGGGCGCGCACACGGGCTGGGCCGCGGCGCGCGGGTCGCCCTGCTGATGCAGAACCGGCCCGAGTTCCTCGCGATCTGGGCGGGGCTCTCGAAGCTGGGCGTCACCACGGCGCTGATCAACACCAACCTGACCGGCCGCGCGCTCGAGCACGCGGTCGCGACGGCGGACGCGAAGCACCTGATCGCCGGCGGCGAGTGCGTGCCGGCCTGCGCCGAGCTCGCGAACGCGCCGTGGCAGCTGTGGGTCGCGAACGAGCCAGGTGCGGCGCCGGCCGAGCTGCCCCCCGGCGCGCGCGACTTCGCGGCGGACCTCGCCACCCGGCCGTCGGCGAATCCCGGCCGCGAGGTGCGCGAAGGCTCGAAGGCGGGCGACGACCTCTTCTACATCTACACGTCGGGCACCACCGGCCTGCCCAAGGCCGCCCGCTTCAGCCACATGAAATTCATGACCGCGGGCACGGCCTCGCGGCTGGTCGGCTTCGGCCCGTCGAGCGCCATGTACTGCGCGCTGCCGCTCTACCACAGCGCCGGCGGCGCAATGGCCGTCGGCGCCGTGATCCTCTCCGGCGGCACGCTCGTGCTGCGGCGCCGCTTCAGTGCTCGCGAGTTCTGGAGCGACGTCCGGCGCTACAACGCGACCTCGTTCCAGTACATCGGCGAGTTCTGCCGCTACTTGCTGAACCTTCCGCCCGATCCGCAGGACGGCCAGCACGCGCTCGAGTTCTGCATCGGCAACGGGCTGCGCCCCGACATCTGGGAAGCGTTCCGCGACCGCTTCCGGATCCCGCGCATCGTCGAGTTCTACGGCGCGACCGAGGGCAACGTCTCGCTCTTGAACATGGACAACAAGGTCGGCTCCGTGGGCCGGATCCCGACCCGCCTGCTGATGGACGCGCGGCTGGTGCGCTACGACGTCGAGCGCGACGAACACGCGCGCGACGCCAACGGCCGCCTGATCGAGTGCGCGCCCGGCGAAGCCGGCGAGCTGATCGGCGCGCTGCCGCGCCGCGCGGGCGACAACCGCGGCCGCTTCGAGGGCTACACCTCGTCGGAGGCGACCGAGCGGAAGATCCTGCGCAACGCGTTCGCCGAGGGCGACGCGTTCTTCCGCACCGGCGACCTCCTGAAGCAGGACGCAGAGGGCTACTTCTACTTCGTCGACCGGATCGGCGACACCTTCCGGTGGAAAGGCGAGAACGTCTCGACCCAGGAAGTCGCCGAGGCGATCGGCGTCTACCCGGGGGTCGAGCTCGCGAACGTCTACGGCGTCGAGGTGCCGGGCGCCGACGGGCGCGCGGGCATGGTCGCGCTGACCCTGGCCGGGAAGGACGACTTCGACGGCCGCGCCTTCTACGCCCACGTCGTCACCGCCCTGCCCGCCTACGCCATGCCGGTCTTCGTGCGCATCCAGCGCGAGGCCGACCTCACCGGCACCTTCAAGCTCCGCAAGGTCGAGCTGCAGCATGAGGGCTACGACCCGGCGAAGGTCCGCGATCCGCTCTGGGTCCGCGACGACGCCGCCCGCGCCTACGTCCCGCTCGACGCCGACAAGCACGCACGCGTGTTGAGCGGTGACTTCCGGGTCTGACGAACTCCTCGATGAGGCGAGGCCGAGCGAGGGCCGCCCCGAGCGAGGACGCAAGCGCCCAGGCGCGCGCAGCGAGGCGCAGCCGAGCGAAGTGCGGGTGGCGCGCCGAAGGCGCGCCGGGCCCCGCTGAGGTAAAGCCCCAAACTACTCTCTGTCGATATCTCGCTGGCTGCGCGCGTGCGCGGTTCGAGCGGCGGCGAGATGATCTTTCCGATCGGGCACGACCAGGCGAAGTTGGTGCGACTCCCGTGGGTGACGCTCGCGCTGTTGTCCGCGTGTGTCGCGACGTTTCTCGCGGTGCGCGGCGCGCAGGGCTTCGCCGGTGGCGAGCCCGACGTCTCGATCGACGCCGCGTTCGACGTCTGGGCGCAGCACCCGTACCTCGCGCTGGATCCGCAGCTACTCGGGGAAGCGCAGGCCGGCCGCGACGGCGAGAACGTCGGCGAGCTCGTCGCGCGGGCGCAGGCCGAAGCGGCGAGCGCGAAGGTCGACCCCCGCACGTGGGCGACCCAGCAGAAGGAGCTCGACCACCTGACCGCGGTGGCGCTGCGCGGCTCGGACGAGCTGCCGGGGCCGAACCATCCCTTCCGTCTCTACGGCTGGATCCCCGCCCAGCCGCGCGCGCTCGCACTCTTCGCGCACCCGTTCTTCCACGCGGGCTGGCTTCACCTCGCGCTGACCCTGCTCTGTGTCTGGCTCGCGGGCCCGGCGCTCGAGGACGTCTTCGGACGCGTCGTCTTCGCCGCGCTCTGCCTGATCGCCGTGGTGGCGAGCGCCGGCGCGCACGCGCTCACCCAGCCCGAGGCACACGCCCCGCTGATCGGCGCAGCGGGCCTCGCCGCGGGTCTCCTGGGCGCGTTCCTGGTCCGCTTCACGCGCGACGACATCCGCTTCGGCTACGTCTTCTTCGCGCGCGGACGCATCGCACACGGGACGTTCGCCGCGCCGGCCTGGCTGGCCGTGCCCGTCTGGCTCGGAGCTCAGGTCTTCACGCACTTCCTGTTCGGCGACGCCCAGGTCGACACCGGCGAGTCGCTCGCCACCAGCGTGACCGCGCTCGGTGTCGGCGCGAGCGCCGCATTCGCGCTCGGCGCGCTGCGAATCGAGGAGCGCCTCGCCGCGAAGGCGGTGGCGTCGCGCAGCGCGGCCCAGCTCGACCCTCGCCTGCGCCGCGCGCTCGACGCGATCGCGCGCGGCTCGCACGACCAGGGCATCGCGATGGCGACCGCCGTGCTGCGCGAACGACCCGACGACCCGGATGCCCTCCTCGCCATCTGGAACGCCCACGTGGCGGCCGGGCGCGAGGCGGCGGGCGCGAGCTCGGCGAAGCGGCTGATCGAGCTGCACGCGCGACACGGCCAGCTCGCCGCGGCGGCGCGCCTCTGGGACGAGCTGCTGCGCGCGCTGCCCGACGCGCGGGTCGAGAACCCGGTGCTGCTCCGAATCGTGCCGGAGCTCGTCCTGGCGGCTCACCGGGACGCGGCGATCGGCGCACTCCGCACCGTCGTGGCGAGCGGGCGCGCGCTCAGCATCGGTCAGGCCGTGCGCGCCGCGGAGCTCGCGGCGGATCTCGATCCCGACTGCGCACTGCGCGCCGCGCGCACGGCGCTGAGCAGCGGCGAGCTCGCCGACGAGCCCCGGGCGCGCCTCGAGCAGCTCGCGCGCGAGCTCGAGGCGAAGCTGGGCCCGGCCGCGGCCGCGCTCGCCGCCCCGTCGCTGCCCGCAGAGGCCAAGGTCGCGCTCGCAGTCGCGCCGCCGGAGGAGAGCGGCCCGACCTCCGAGCCCGGAGCCCGCGCGCAGCACTTCGATCGCGCTCCGACGAACCTGGCCAAGGAAGGCGGACCCGACGACATGACGACCCAGCTCTACGCGTCCGCGCTCCCCGACCCCGAGCCGGGGTCCGCTCACCTGGGACCCTCCGGCACGAAGGTGACTCCCGCGGTTCCGCTCGAGCTCGCGCCGGCCGGAATCCGCCTGCGCATCGACGGGCGCGAGGAGACCGTGCTCGCCTGGGAGCGCGTACAAGGCGTCGGCGTCGGTCTCGTCTCCGGTCTGACCGCAAAGCCGATCGTAGTGATCGATCTGCTACCAAACTGGGCCGAGGCGCGGAGCGGCGTGCTCGAGGTCCTGAGACTCCGGAGTGACTCCTTCCGCGCGCGCTCTCTCGTCGGTGGCGACGGCAGCGCCCTCGAAGCCCTGCGCGCGCTCCTGGCTCAGCTCCTGGCGCGCAGTGGCGCCGTGCCCCTCCCCGACGGCGGATCCGCTCGCGGTCTCCCGTTCCGCGAGTTCCCCGACCCCGAGACGTACGAGCGCGAGGTCCTGATGCTGGCGGGCTAGCGAGCGCCGTCAGCGCCCTGCAAGCCTTCAGTCCAAGTGCCCGTCCGCCGATCGAGAACGGGCCCAGGCCGCAGCGGAGGAGGCACGGTGCACCGACTCAACTTGAGGGGCAGGATCCTGCTCGGCTTCATCGCCGTGCTGATGCTCCCGTTGGTCTCGGCGGTCTGGGCGATACGCGGTGCGCTCGAGGTCCAGAAACACACGCGCGGCCTCGCCGAGATGCACTATCCCGTGCTCGACGCCACCAGCCGAGCCGCGAACCGACTCACGACGTTCCAGGCGACCGCGAGCAGCGCGTGCGGGAGCTTCGACGCGTCCGCGCTCGAGCACGCGCGCGGCATGGCGCGCGAGCTCGACGCCGATCTCGCGGGCCTCGGCGAGCTGGCGAGGGACTCCGTCATCTCCGATCTGCGCGTGCAGGCGCGCAAGTACGCGTCGGATGCGCTCGACCACTGCGCGGCGATGCTCGGCGGGCACGTGAGCGAGAGGATGCGCGACGAGGTCGAGCGCGATGGGCACGTGTCCGCGCGGCTCCTGCGCATGCTCGACGACTTCCGCAGCGAGCGCGCCGCCTCGATCTCGACGGAGCTCGAGGAGATCGCGGCGTACTCGCGCCACAACGCGATGGTGCTGGCGCTGACCCTGTTCGCCGCCCTCGGCGCAGGGCTCGCGTTCTCGGCCAGGCTGTCGCGCAGCATCGTGAGCGAGGTGGTCGAGACCACGACCGAGCTCGCGAACGCGGTGGCGGACGGCGACCTCACCCGCGAGGTCGCGATCCGGCGCAACGACGAGCTCGGCAACGTGGCCCGCGCGCTGCGCGGCATGATCGACGGGCTGCGCTCGCTGGTGGGGCAGGTCAAGGGCTCGGTCGAGGTGCTGGCCGACACGGTGGAGTCGCTCACCCCCGCGGCCGAGCAGATCGAGCGCGGCGCCGAGTCACTCGGCGAGAGCTCGCGCGCGGTGGACGAGGCGACCCAGAGCGCGTCCGAGAACCTGGGCGCGGTGGCGGCGGCGGCGGGTCAGTCGAGCCGCAGCGCGAGCGAGCTCGCCACCGGCGCGGCCGTGGTCATGAAGAGCATGGCGACGGCGCGCGAGCAGGTGGAGTCGATCAACGCCTCGATCCGCTCGGTCTCGACCGCGGTCGAGGAGCTCTCCGCGTCGCTCGGCGAGGTCTCGAAGAGCTCGAACTACTCGGCCGGGATCGCCGACAAGGCGGCGCGCACCGCGCGCGACACCAACCCGACCTTCGAGAAGCTGGGCCGCGCGGCCCAGGAGATCGGCAACGTCGTGGGCGTGATCAACGACATCGCCGACCAGACCAACCTGCTGGCGCTGAACGCCACCATCGAAGCCGCGAGCGCCGGCGACGCGGGCAAGGGCTTCGCGGTGGTCGCGAACGAGGTCAAGGAGCTCGCCAAGCAGACCGCCGTCGCGACCCAGGAGATCGAGGAGCGCATCCACTCGATCCAGTCCTCGACCCGCTCGGCCGTCGAGGCGATCGAGACGATCGGGAGGATCATCGACGAGATGGCCGAGAACACGCGCACGATCGTGGTCGCGGTCGAGCAGCAGACCAGCACGAGCAGCCAGATCGCCGCGGCGGTCGCGGACGCCGTGCTGCGCACCGAGGAGATCACCCGCGCGATCGCCAGCGCCGCCGACGCCAGCGCCGGCTCCGCGCGCGGCAGCGACGAGCTCAAGCGCGTGGCGATCGAGATGTCCGAGCGGGCGGTCGACGCGGTCGAGGGCTCGAGCAGCGCGCGCGAGATCGTGCGACGGGTCGCCGACGCCGCGCGCGAGAACCGGCAGGTCGCGAACACCACGCTCGGCGCCGCGAACAAGGTCGCGAGCGAGGTGGAGCGGCTGCGCTCGCTGGTCGCCGCCTTCCGGGTGTAGCCCGCGTGGTAGGCTTCCCTCCACTCACGGAGGGAACGCGATGAAGCTGCGCAAGCTCGGCCGGACCGGCCTCAAGGTCTCCAACCTCTGCCTCGGCACGATGACGTTCGGGAACTCGACCTGGGGCTGCGACGAGCCGACCTCGGCGCGGATCGTCGCGCGCTTCCTCGACGCAGGCGGGAACTTCGTCGACACCGCGGACGTGTACTCGACCGGCGTCTCGGAGGAGATCACCGGGCGCGCCATCCGCAACAAGCGCTCGCAGGTGATCCTCGCGACCAAGGTCGCCGGGCCGATGGGGACGACCGCGAACGACCTCGGTCTCTCGCGCAAGCACATCCTCGACGCGATCGACGGCAGCCTGCGCCGGCTCGGCACCGACTACCTCGACCTGTACCAGGTGCACGCCTACGACCCGACCACGCCGCTCGACGAGACGCTGCGCGCGCTCGACGACTGCGTGCGCTCGGGCAAGGTGCGCTACCTCGGGTGCTCGAACTTCTCGGCCTGGCAGCTGATGAAGGCGACCGCGCTCGCGCGCGAGCTCGGCACCGCGCGCTTCGACTGCCTGCAGCCGCAGTACTCGCTGGTGTGCCGCTCGATCGAGCGCGAGCACATCCCGCTCTGCCTCGAGGAGGGCATCGGCGTGATTCCCTGGAGCCCCCTCGGCGGAGGGCTCCTGACGGGGAAGTTCCGCAAGGGCGGCGCCGCGCCGGAGGGCTCGCGCGCGGCGGTCGACCCGACGAACCGCGAGCGCTTCGAGAACGAGAAGAACCTGGCGATCGCCGACGCGGTGGTCGGCGCGGCCAAGGCGCTGGGCAAGACCGCGAGCCAGGTCGCGCTCGCCTGGGCTGCGACGCAGCCCGGTGTCACCTCGCCGATCTTCGGCGCGCGCACGCTCGAACAGCTCGAGGACAACCTGGGTGCGGCCGACCTGGTGATCCCCGAGGAGGAGCGCAAGCGGCTCAACGAAGTGTCGCGCCTGGAGCTCGTCTACCCGTACGACTTCCACGCTCGAGTCAGGGCGATGATGGGGGCGATGCAGCTCGACTGAGCTCCTCGACCAGCGCGCGCGCGCCGCGGTCGTTCGGATGGCTGGCGACCAGTGACCGGGCGGTGGCGAGCGCGGCCGGGCGCTGGCCGGCGTCGCGCTGCATGGTGGCCAGGCCGAAAAGGATGTCGCGGTTGCCGGGGAAGCGCTTCGCGAGCTGCTGCAGGCGGCGGATCGCCTCGCTGCTGCGGCCCATCGAGT
Source organism: uncultured delta proteobacterium (assembly GCA_963707945.1). GTDB lineage: Bacteria > Myxococcota_A > UBA9160 > SZUA-336 > SZUA-336 > VGRW01. The sequence continues at coordinate 1,524,775 of CAVPRM010000001.1, read as the reverse complement.
GCAGGGCGACCGCGGCGGTATAGGGATAGAGCGGGTCGTCGGGCGCGAGCATTGCAGCGCGCTCGAGCTCCGCGAGCGCGGGATCGGCTCGCCCATTGCGCGAGAGCGCGAGCCCGAGCGCATACGCCACCGGCGCGCTGTCGGGTGCACGCGCCTTCGCGCTCTCGAGCGCGCGCAAGGCGTCGTCCTGGCGGCCCTGCGCGCGGTACGCGTCGGCGGAGTTCACCAGCGCCGGGATGAACGCAGGCTCGAGCGCCAGCGCCTCCGCGAACTCGGCCTGCGCCTCGTCGAAGCGGGCCAGGTTCGCGTAGAACGTGCCCAGGTTCACGTGCGCCTCGGGGCGCTCGGCCGCGAAGCGCTGCGCGTCGACGTAGTCGGTCGACGCGCGCGCGAACGCCGCCCCCTCCGCCGGGGTGAACAGATCGCGCGGCACGCCGGCGAGCGCGCCGGCCGCTTCGACCCGAACCGCGCGCGCGGGATCGGCGCAGAGCGGCGCGGCCACCGCGACCCGCGCTTCGGCCGTGAGCCCATTGGCGAGCATCGCCGCGCCCAGTCGCACCAGCGCGCTCGAGTCGCGCGCGCCGCGCATGCCCGCTTCGATCCCGGCGGCGTCGGGGAGCTGGCTGAGCCGCGCCAGCGCCGAGGCGCGCGCTATCGCGGACTGCGAGAGATCGTTCGCGATCGCCGCCAGCCCCGCGGACGCACCCGGCGCGTGGAGCTCCGCGTCGCGGAACGCGGGGCCGAAGGTCTCGAAGCCGGTCGGATCATGACCGAGGCGCTTGCGGAGCTGGGCCGCGGCCCAGGCGGCGCCGCGCTCGCGGTGACAGCTCTCGCAGGCGTTCGGCACGCCGAGCGCCACGGTCTGCGCGGGTCGAGGCACGCGCAAGCTGTGGTCGTGCCGCGGATCGACCTGCATGTAGGTCGTGGTCGGCATGTGGCAGGCGACGCACTGCGCGCCCGTGCTCTTCACGCGATGGAAGGTGTGCGCGGGGCCGTCGTACTTCTCCGCCGAGTGGCACTGCGCGCACAGCGCGTTGCCCTCGGCGCGCAGCTCGCTCGTGTGCGGCTCGTGACAATCGCTGCAGGTGACGCCGTGCGCGTACATGCGGCTCTGCAGGAACGAGCCCCAGGTGTAGTCCTCGGCGCGCTGCTGGCCGTCGGCCCAGTAGCCCGGCGACTCGAGCAGCGCGGGACGGTAGAAGTCGAGGAACTGCGCGCCCGCGCGCCAGCCCTCGGCGAGCTGAGCGCGCCGCGAGTGACACGGCGCGCAGGTCTCGATCTCGGTGTCGCTCTCGCGCGGGCGACTGCGCACGCCGTTGCCCGTGTGCGGGTCGATCGACCAGTGCGCTCCGCGGCGCTCGGCGAGCGCAACCGTGAGCCCGAGCTCTGCGTCGCCCGAGCGCGTGCGCGCCCACCCCACGTGCCGAGAGCCAGGGCCGTGGCAGGCCTCGCAGCCCACCGCGAAGTCGCTCCACTTCGTGTCGAAGCCCCGGGTCGCCGGGTCGTAGCCCTTGCGCACGTTCGTCGAGTGACAGTCGGCGCACATGTAGTTCCAGTTCTGCTGCCGACCCGACCAGTGGAGCTCGTCGCCGGGGGCGAGCTTCTCGTCGGGGTAGAGATCGATCCAGCGCCGCGCGTGCACGTCCCACGCGCGCGTGTAGGCCTGCAGGCGTCCGCCGGGGAGCTCGAGCAGGTACTGCTGCAGCGGCTCGAGCCCGAAGCTGTACTTCACCCGGAAGTCGGCGACCGAGCCGTCGGGCCCCGCTGCGTGGACGAAGTAGCTGCCGTCGCGCGCGGCGAACTCCGCCTGCGCGAAGTCTCCGAGCACCCCGTTCGCGTCGGCGAGCTGGATCGCGCGCGCGTGCTGCGAGCCGCGCCAGGCCGAGGCCGCGGCGGCGTGGCACTCGGCGCAGGCTTTGCTGCCGACGAACTCGGCGGCCGGCGCCGGAGCCGACGCTCCGGCCGGGGCCGCCGGCGCTTCCGGCTTGCAGCCGGGCGCGAGCGCCAGCACCGCCGCGACCAGCGCGGCCGGCCTATTCCGACGCATCGATCAGCGCGAGCCCGCAGCTCGGACAGGATGCCGCGCCCTCGAGCACCGGCTCCTGGCAGGCGGGACACCGGCTGGTGTCGAGCGCCCCGGGGTCGAAGTCGTCGGGCAGATCCGGGAACAGCTCCAGCATCACCTCGCGATCGATCTCGCGCGCGCGCTCGAGCTCGCCGGGTGCGACGTAGACGGCGCACTGGGGCTCGTTCGTGCGCTTCTCCTCCACCGCGAGGACGCGGAACGTGATGCCCTCGTCCTCGAGCGCCATCGCGAGCGTCTGCGCCCAGTCGAACTGCGCGGTGCGGAGCAGCTGGAGCTGCTCGCCCTCGCCTTCCGCATCGCTCACGCGGGCCGCCGCACCCCGGGCTCGAGCAAGCCGCGCCCGGGCACGTGGTTCACCTCGAGCCGGATCCCCTCGCGGTCCTCGAACAGCACCGAGTAGTAGCCGGGCGCGAAGCCGCCCTCTTCCGGCTTGTGCACGATGTGTTCGCCGCGCCCGACCAGGAAGGCGTGAACCGCGTCCACGTCCTCGCGCGAGCGCGCGCGGAAGCACAGGTGGTGCAGGCCGCTGCGCTCCTGGCTGAACGCCTCACCGGCGCGCGCAGGATCGCCGGGCCGGATCCCGAGTGCGGTCCGCCCGCCGACGCAGTAGTAGTACTGGGGGCTGTCCACGACCGGAGTGAGGCCGAGGAACGGGAGCAGCGCGCCGTAGAACGCGCGCGCCGCCGCGAAATCGCGCACGGTCAGGATGACGTGCGCCATGCCGTTGACTTCCATCGGCGCAGTGTAGCAGGGCGCGCGCGCGTGCTATGCACTCGCGCGATGGCGACGCCCACGAACGGACTGGTCGAGCTCCTCGACCTGGAGGAGATCGAGCGCAACATCTTCCGCGGCCGCAACGAGGGCGGCCCGCGCGAACGCCTGTTCGGCGGACAGGTCGCGGCACAGGCGCTGGCCGCGGCGGGCCGCACCGTCGAAGGACGCGCCGCGCACTCGCTGCACGCCTACTTCCTGCGCCCCGGCGATCCGTCGATCCCCGTTCTCTACACGGTGGACCGGATCCGCGACGGGCAGAGCTTCACCACGCGGCGCGTGGTCGCGGTGCAGCACGGCCAGGCCATCTTCAGCGTGGCGGTGTCGTTCCAGGTGCACGAGCGCGGCTACGAGCACCAGCAGCTCGAGATGCCAGCGGCGCCCGATCCCGAGTCACTGCCAACCTGGCAGGAGCGCGCGCGCGCGGCGGGCGGCGGCTCCATGCCGTGGGTGCGCGGCGATCGGCCGATCGACCTGCGCCACGTGGAGACGCCCACCTTCCTGGGCGGCGGGCCGCGCCGCGGCGGGAACCAGGTCTGGTTCCGCGCGCTCGGCCAGCTGCCCGAAGACCCGTTCTTCCACCGCTGCGCGCTCGCCTACGCGTCGGACATGTCGCTGCTCGACACTGTCATCCTGCCGCACGGCCGCTCCGGCGCGCTCGGCCCGGTCATGATGGCGAGCCTCGACCACGCGATCTGGTTCCACAAGGACGTGCGCGCCGACGACTGGCTGCTCTACGCGCAGGAGAGCCCCGTGGCCGCGGGCGCGCGCGGCTTCGCGCGCGGGACGATCTTCACGCGCGCGGGCGAGCTGGTGGCGTCGGTGGCGCAGGAAGGTCTGATGCGGCCGACGGGAAAGCCGGAGGACCGCTCGCTCTAGGGCAGAGGAGCGCGGACGATCGTCGCGTCGCAATACAGTGTCGCGTAGACGCCCGTGGTCTCCGCGAACGCGCTGTAGAAGATGGCCGGGTGCTCCGCGTCGCCGCAGTCGGCGGGCTTCTCGAGGTCCAGCCGGGTGCTCGTGTACTGGCCCGGCGTCCGCTCGCGCACGAGCTCCACCCGCCCGGACCAGAACGCGATCGCGGCGGTGCCGTCCGCGGCGAAGTGGACGTCCTGGGCGAAGTCGGTCGCCGCGCGCGCTCCGAGCTCGACCCGGGCGAGCTCGCGGCCGGCACGCACCACGCGCGCGCGCAGGGCCCCGGCGTCGTCCTCGACGAACAGCCCGCGCCCGTCGCGGCCGAACGCCACGAACAGGAGCTCTGGTGGCGCCGCGACCGTCTCGCGCACGACCAGGTCCGCGCCCAGATGGAAGGTCGCGTACGAGACCGCGCCGTCTGGCGCGATCACGTCCGCGTTCACCCAGACCTCGCCCGAGAGCGGATCGGCCGCAACGCTCTTGGCCGCGGTGAAGGCGCCGTCGAGCCCGTGGAGCGGCACCTCGCGGACGAGCTTTCCGTCGGGCGAGATCTCGACCAGCGCGCCGTCGCTCGCCGCCGGCTGCTTGGGGTCCGCCGAGCCGTAGCGGGTGACGAAGAGGTCTCCGTTCGCGCCGAGAGCGATCTCGTTCAGGCCCGTGCCCAGCGCTTCGAAGTGCTCGACCTCGCCGGTCGCCGGGCGCACCCGCCCCATCTCCTCGAAGTAGGTCGTGTAGTAGACCCAGCCGTTGGGGTGCGCGAGCACGTCCCAGACCGACGAGCGCGAGTCGTCGCCCGGCCTGCGCGCGACCAGCAGCGGCAGGAAGCCGTAGCGCCCGAGCTCGAAGCGGCCGATCAGGTGCGCGCTCGGCTCGTCGAGGTCGCCGGTCGCGGCGCCGCCGTGCGCGTGGAGCTCGGTCCAGAACGGCGACAGCCCGAAGTAGATGACTCCGTCGCGCTCGTCCGCGAACCACGCGGAGTAGCGCTCGGGCCCGTAGCCGCGCACCTGCGAGCGGTACACCGCAGTCCCTGCGCAGCCGCTCGCGAGCCACGCGAGCGCGAGCGCCGCGGCGATTTGGCAGACTCGCGCGATGGCGATCTTCGATGACGTGAACAACCAGATGAAGGATGCCCTGCGCGCCCAGCAAAAGCTGCGGCTGCAGGCGCTGCGGAACATCCGCGCCGGGTTCCTGACCCGGCTGAAGGAGGACGGCTCGCAGACGCTGTCCGACGCGGACTGCGTGCCCATCCTGCGCCGGCTCGAGAAGCAACGGCGCGAGAGCATCGAGGCGTTCGACGGCGCCGGCCGCACCGAGCAGGCGGCGGCCGAGCGCGCCGAGCTCGAGATCATCCTCGGCTTCCTCCCCAGCCAGGCCGACGAGGCGACCGTGCGCGGCTGGGTGAAGGCGGCGATCGCCGAGAGCGGCGCGACCTCTGCCAAGGACGTCGGCAAGGTGATGAGCGCGGTGATGAAGGCGCACAAGGGCGACGTGGACGGGAACGTCGCTCGGAAGATCGCCTCCGAGCTCCTGTCCGGCTGACGGGCCCCGTCACTTCTCCCCGGGTCGCCGGCGGCGCGCGCTCGCCTGGTACTCGGTGAAGCGCGCGGCGTCGCCGGGCTGGAGCGGGTCGCGCCCCGCGAGGAACAGCTCGAGGTAGGCGAGGTCGTCGAAGCCCCAGAAGACCTCCCCGTCGACGGCGAAGGTCGGCACGCCCCACACGCCCTCGCGGATGGCGGCGTCTGTCGCGTCGCGAAGGCGCGCCTTCACTTCGTCGCGCGCCGTCTCGGCGACGAGCGCGTCACCGTCGAGGCCGGCCGCGCGCGCGGCGCTCGCCACGGTCTTCGGATCGCCCATGTCCTTCGACTCGGCCCAGGCGGCGCGGAACAGCGCGTCGATCAGCCGCCGGCGTGGCTCGCCGGGAGGCGCGGCCCAGGTGGCGCGCAGCGCGAGCAAGGGCGGGAACGGATGCGTGGCCGGCGGGGCGATCGGAATCCCGAGCAGCCGCGCCTTGCGCGCGACGTTCAGCATCATCCAGCGCGCCTTCGGCGCGACCTCGGCCGGCCCGAGCTGGCCGTGCGCGTTCAGGAGCCCCGCGAACAGCACCGGGACCGGCTCGACCGCGCGCCCGCAGCGCTCCGCGAGCGGACCGAGCTGCACCCAGGCCAGGTAGGCGTTGTGCGAGATGTAGTCGAAGAAGAAGCGGACCGGTGCCCGGCTCACGCCGCGAGCGTACCAGCTCGCGCCGACTTCCTGTACGATCGACGCGCGATGAAGTTCGTCTCCGCGCTCGCAGAGAGTGCGGCCGTCGGCGCGGCACTCGATCAGGTGATGCCCGAGATCGACGCGGGCCTGGGCGGCGCGCCCGACCTCGCGTTCGTGTTCGCCGCGGGCCGCTGCGCGGACGGCGGCGAGCGCATGCTGGCGCGGCTCGAGCGCGCCTGGCCCGACGCGGTCGTGGTCGGCTGCAGCGCGCGCAGCGTGATCGGCGGCGGCCGCGAGGTCGAGGAGAAGTCGAGCCTGGCCGTCGTCGCTGCGACGCTGCCCGGTGTAGAGCTCGCGCCGTTCGAGCTCGACCTGCCGGAGCGGGCGGCCGAGCTCCCGATTCCCGCCGGCGCCGCGCGGATCCTGTTCGCCGACCCGTTCAGCTTCGACACCGAGCGCGCACTCGCCGCGCTCGGCAGCGCCGCGCACGGAGGCTCGGTCGTGGGCGGGCTCGCCTCGGGCGGCACCTCCCCGGGGCACCACTCGCTCTTCGTGGGCGGGCGCGTGCGGCGCAGCGGCTGCGTCGGCGTCGCGCTGTCGGGGGCGCTCGAGGTGGCGTCGAGCGTCGCGCAGGGGTGTCGCCCGATCGGCCAGCCCATGTTCGTCACGAGCGGCCGCGAGAACCTGATCGGCGCGCTCGACGGACGCCCGCCGCTCGAGGTGCTGCAGGCGGTGTTCGCGGCGAGCCCGGCCGAGGACCAGGCGCTCTTCCACGGCTCGCTCTTCCTGGGCGTGGCGATGCGCGAGGGCGAGAGCTCCTACGCGCAGGGCGACTTCCTGGTGCGCAACATCGCGGGGGTCACCGCCGAGCGCAGCGAGCTCGCGGTCGATGCGCCCGTGCACGAGGGGCAGGTGGTGCAGTTCCACCTGCGCGATCCGCGCACCGCCGAGCGCGACCTCGAGCTCGCGCTCGCCCGGCTCGAGCGAGGCGGCGGCGGCGCGCCGCGCGGCGCCCTGCTCTTCTCGTGCCTCGGCCGCGGCTCGGCGCTGTACGGCGCGCCGAACCGCGAGAGCGAGTGCTTCCAACGCGCCTTCGCCGACGTCCCGCTCGCCGGCTTCTTCTGCAACGGCGAGATCGGCCCCGTCGGCCCGCGCAGCTTCCTGCACGGCTACACCGCCTCGTTCTCCCTCTTCAGGGAGCCGACTTAGGGAAGCGGCGCTAGACGCACCACTCGAGGATCAGGAGCTCGTCGGAGTCGACCGGCGCCGGCAGCAGGCACACGATGTTCCGCAGCACGTCGGGGAACTGCCACTCCTCGGAGATGCCGCCGTAGAAGGCTTCCGCGAGGTCGTGCGTCAGCTGGCGCAGCGTGGCCTGGCCGGGATCGCTCTCCGCTTCGCGCAGCAGCATCTGCAGGTCGAGTTTCGGCTCGGGGCCGAGCCCGCCCTTGAAGAGAGTCTCGTCGGCGGCGCGCAGCAGCGCCTCGGGCGCCATCTCGGACAGACAGGTGATCAGGCGCAGGAACAGCGCGTACGGCGAGGTCTCGTCCGCGTACTGCACCACCCCGAGCACGCCCACCGGCTCGGCGTCGACCATGTGGCCGACGTAGTCGAGGCCGTCCAGGTGCGGCTGCGGCTGGCCGGTGCTACCCGACACCGACGCGACGTCGCGAGCGAGGCAGCTGAACTCGAAGGGCACGGTGTCGAACACGGTGACCGGGCTTGCCGCGAACAGGCGCTCGAGGATGAGCTTGCGGCTGCGCGGATCGTCGGCGGCCGGCGCGAGCGCGCGGAACGCGTGCTCGTCGGGATCGCAGCAGCTCTCGACCGCAGTGTACGCGTCGACGAACTCCTGGATCAGGACCTCCGGGTTCTGCAAATAGTCGACGCACTCGCGCATCTGCGCCTCGAGAGGAAGCGAGCGCGCGCGCTCGAAGCGCTGTCGCAGGATCGTGCTTGGGAATCGCGTGATCGTGTCCGCCAAGGAACCTTCCGCCGAACCTTCTGCTCACACAGTATCGGCAGCGAACTTGCCGAGTTAGAGTGCGTGTCGGTGCAGGGCGCGGCCAGCGCGGGCTTCCGGGAGAGCGCGATCGGGGTGATCGGCGCCGGACGGGTCGGAACCGCCCTCGCCCTGGCTCTGTCCGAGCGCGGTCACCGGATCGCCGCGGTCTCCAGCCGGCGCGACAACACGGCGCGCGCGCTCGCGCGCCGGATCGCGGGTGCGGAGCCCGTCGCCGCTTCCGACGTCGTCGCCCGCTGCGACCTCGTCTTCCTGGCGCTGCCAGACCCGTGCGTCGCGAGCGTCGCCGCCGAGCACCTCTGGCGCGCGGGCCAGGCCGTGGTGCACACGAGCGGCGCGCTCGACCTGTCGGTGCTCGAGCCCGCCGCTGCGCGCGACGCGCTGCCCGGCAGCTTCCACCCGCTGCGCGCCTTCGCGGCCGGCGAGGCGGGCGGCAACCCGTTCGCGGGGATCACCTGCGGGATCGCCGGACCGCCCTCGCTCGCACCCCGGTTGGTCGAGCTCGCCGCGGCCCTCGGCGCACGTGCGCTCCGCATCGACGGCGTCGACCGCTCGCTCTATCACGCCGCCGCCGTCTTCTCGGCCGGCTTCGGGGTGGCGCTGCTCGCGGCCGCCCGCCGGGTGTGGGCGCTCGCGGGTCTGCCCGAAGCCGAGGCGCGCACCGCCCTCGCGCCACTCTTGATGGGCGCGGCCGCGAACGCCGCCGCCCAGCCGCTCGAGCGCGCGCTGACGGGTCCGATCGCGCGCGGCGAGCCCGACACCGTCGAGCGTCACCTCGCCAAGCTCGAGCGCGAGCCCGAGCTGGCCGCGCTCTACCGCGCCCTCGCCGCCCAGCTCCTCGAGCTGCCGCTGACCATCACTCCAGAGGCCCGCGCGCGCCTGCAACAGCTGCTGCGGCCGAGCTGATCCGAATCCTCTCGAGCTCAGAGCTCGACACACGAGGCCGAGCGAGGGCCGCCCCGAGCGAGGTCGCAAGCGGCGCAGGCGCGCGCAGCGAGGCGCAGCCGAGCGTAGTCAATAAGACTCGAGCTTCTCGAACTTGTCGGGCACGGTCGTGTCGTGCATCCGGGCGAGCTTCACGAACAGGCGCAGGAAGGGATCGGGGTCGGCGAAGCGGAGCGCGCAGCCCGCGGCGCTCTCGCGCACGAACTTGGCCAGCATGGCCACCCGGTCGGAGCCGTCGAACCAGCGCAGCTCGAGCGCGACCGAGGTCCCCGGCGCGAGTTGCAGCGACTTGCACTCGACTCGTGCGCCGCTGTCCGAGATGTCGACGATCGTCCCGTCGAACTCGCTCGAGCCGACTCGCAAGAGCACCGGGATCCGGACGATGTAGCGCGGAGCGACCCGGCGGACCGGCGCTTCGCGGAGCGTGTCGTCCTCGAACTCCATCCCGCGTAGTTCGGCCGAATCGCCGCGCGGTTTGAGTGTTCGGGCGACGGGATTCCAGCGCTCCAACCGCGGAAGAGCGTCAAGGAGCCGACACCCGAGCGCGCAGGCCGGGCGCGGTCGGGAGCGCGCCACGGCTCCGCTCCGGGCGCGCCCGCGCTCGAGATTCACCAGAGTTTCCGGTGAGTTGCGCGTCGGAGAGCTGCGCCTGCACAGCCTCAAGCGCACTTCGCCACGAGCCGATGGAGCGCCGGGCACCTCCTTTGCACACGCCTGCTCCCGCAATGGGGCTGGCAACACATCTGGTCGTGGAGGAGATGGAGCGGATGGAGTCTCTCATCCGGCAAGCGTGGCAACGGCACGGTCGCATTCCGCCCGAGCTCAAGGAACGGATCGTCATCGAGCACACTTCCTTGATCTCGTACATCGTGAGTCGCATAGCCGTCCGGCTGCCGTCGCACGTCGACCTCGAGGATCTGCACAACACCGGCGTGATCGGGCTGATGGACGCGGTCGACAAGTACGACCCGACCAAGGACTGCAAGTTCAAGACGTACGCGGAGTTCAGAATCCGCGGCGCGATCCTGGACCAGCTCCGCTCGCTCGACTGGGTGCCGCGCTCGGTGCGCCAGAAGAGCCGCCAGCTCGAGCAGGCGACGAACGCCGTCGAGCAGCGCCTCGGCCGTCCCGCGACGGAAGACGAGGTCGCCGGCACTCTCGGCCTGCAGCTCGACGACTTCCACGTGCTCGTGAACCAGACGCGCGGCGTGTCGATGGTGAACCTCGACGACCTGCGCGGGCAGAGCGACAACGACCAGCCGCTGCCGAGCGGCAACCTCGAGGACGTCAACGCCGAGGACCCGTTCGCGCAGCTCAAACAGCGCGAGCTGACCCAGGCCCTGGCCAACGGCATCGCCGGCCTGCCCGAGAAGGAGCGGCTGGTGATCTCGCTCTACTACTACGAGGACCTGAACCTGAAGGAGATCGGGCAGATCCTCGGCATCACCGAGTCGCGGGTCTGTCAGATCCACTCGAAGGCGGTCTCGCGCCTGCGCTCGCGGATGCGCTCCGCGATGTTGAATTGAACGTCGTCTAGGGCGGGTGGGCGGGCTCTGCCCGCCCGGGCCCCGCTCAGGTAAGCTTCATCCTGGAATGCTGGTGAAGCTCGCGATCGACTTCGAGTGCCCCGCCCCGCTCTGGTGGAAGAGCGGTGGCCGCGCGCTGTGGGAGACCTTGCTCGAGTCGTTCGACAACTCGAGCGTCGTCGTCGAGGAATCGATCGCGCGCTCCTGGCTGATCGAGGCCGAGCGCATCCCGGGCTGGACCGGCGGCCCGGAGTACGCGCCCTCGCCGATCCTGCTCAAGCCCATCGACGAAGACGAGGACGTCTGACGGGTGCCACAATGGGGCCATGGACCTCGAGTACGGCCCCAGGTACGAAGCGTTCCGATCCGATGTTCGCGCCTTCCTGACGGCCCATGCGGCGTCGGCGCCGCGCGCCGGCCTCGGCTACGGCGGCGGTGCGTCGCGCGAGAAGGTGCTCGCCTGGCAGCGCACCCTGATCGAGCACGGCTACGCGGCGCGCACCATCCCGCGCGAGTACGGCGGCCATGGCGCCGCGCCCGACCTGCTCGAGTCGATCATCATCGACGAGGAGTTCTCGCGCGCCGGCGTGTCGCGTGGCGTCGCCGGCCAGGGACCGGGCATGCTCGTGCCGACCCTTCTCGAGCACGGCAGCGACGAGCAGAAGAAGAAGTACGTCGGGCCGACGATTCGCGGCGAGATGATCTGGTGTCAGGGCTACAGCGAGCCCGGCTCCGGCAGCGACCTCGCCAGCCTGCAGACGCGCGCGACGGAGGACGGCGATTCGTTCGTGATCAACGGCCAGAAGATCTGGACGTCGACCGCGCGCGAGGCCGACATGATCTTTGCGCTGATCCGCACCGAGCCCGATGCGAAGAAGCACGAGGGCATCTCGTACCTGGTGTTCCCGATGTCGACGCCCGGGATCGAGATCCGGCCGCTGCACACGCTCACGGGCAACGCCGAGTTCAACGAGGTGTTCTTCACCGACGTGCGCGTGCCGAAGTCGAGCCTGGTCGGGAAGCGCGGCGAGGGCTGGAAGATCGGCAACACCACACTGCGTCACGAGCGGAACATGCTGGGCAACACGACGCAGACCGAGTCGCTGTTCGCCCAGCTCGTCGCGCTCATGAAGACGGAGGGCGCCGCAGGCGCGCGCGCGATCGACTCGCCGGTGCTGCGCGACCGGCTCACCCGGCTCGAGGCGCGCGTGCTGGCGATGAAGTTCCACGCGCTGCGGCTCCTGACCTGCCAGCTGCGCGGCGAGAACCCCGGCGTGGCGGGGCTGATCGTCAAGCTCGAGGGCTGCGAGCTGAACCACCAGATCGGCGCGCTCGCACTCGACGCGCTCGGCGAGCTCGGGCCGCTGGCGAGCGCGAGCCCGCACGTGCGCGCGAACGGCGCCTGGCCCAACCAGTGGATGTTCGCGCTCGGGCTGATCATCGGCGGCGGCACCGCGCAGATCCAGAAGAACATCATCGCGGAGCGCGGGCTCGGCCTGCCGCGCGAGCCGAAGGCGGCGTGATGAGCAAGCGAAGCGCGCAGCGCAGCGCAGCCGCGCGGAGCCGGGTGGCCGCGGCCGACCGCGGCCGGGACCCGTCGTAATGGACTTCGGGCTCAGCGAGGAACAACGGCTGCTGCAGGACACGATCCGCCGCCTGCTCGCGGATGCCTACCCGACGACGCGCGCGCGGGAGATCTCGGGCACCGCGAGCGCCCACGACGGCGCGCTGTGGCAGCTGCTCGCCGAGAACGGCGCGCTCGGCGCCCTGGTCGCGGAGCAGCACGGCGGCAGCGCCCTCTCGTTCCTCGACGCCATGCTGATCGCGGAAGAGGTCGGACGCGCGGCCGGGCCGGGCGCGTACGCGGCCAGCGCGGTCGTCGCAGCGGTCGCGCTGCAGGGCGCGAGCGACGCGCCGCTCGGCAAGGAGATCCTGCCCGAGCTCGCGGCCGGCCGGACACGGATCGGTGTCGCCCTGGCCGAAGCGCATGGCGCGCGCGACGGCGCCGGGGTCCGGCTCGAGCGGGGCGTGGCTTCTGGTACGGCGCTGTTCGCGCTCGATGCGGTCGCTGCGGATCGCCTGCTCGTCGACACCGCGAACGGGCTCGCGCTCTTCGCCGCCGACGCGGCCGGGGTCGAGGTCGTCCCGCTCGTCGCGATCGACCGCACCCGCCGGATCGCGGAGATCCGCCTGCGCTCGGCCGAGCCCGTGGGCGTCTTGCCCGCGACGGAGCGGGCGCTCGCCGCCGGCCGGCTCGCGCTGGCCTTCGACTCGCTCGGCGCTGCGGAGCGCGCCCTCGAGCTCGCGCTCGCCTACGCCGCGCAGCGCAAGCAGTTCGGCCGCGTGATCGGCTCGTTCCAGGCGGTGAAGCACATGCTCGCCGAGATCGCCGCCGCGCTCGAGCCCGCGCGCTCGCTGTGCTGGTACGCGGCGCACGCGTTCGACCACGAGCCCGCCCAAGCCGAGCGCCTGGCGGCGCTGTGCAAGGCGCACCTCTCGGAGACGGCCAGCGAGATCCTGCGCAAAGCGACCGAGGTGCACGGCGGCATCGGCTTCACCGAGCAGTACGACCTGCACCTGTGGTTCCGGCGCGTCGCGCTCTCGCGCCCGCTGCTCGGCGGCCCGGAGGATTTGCGAGAACTCGCGGAGCGAATGCGCACGTAGGCCGGCCTTCGTTATGATCCGCGGCCCGCAGCGCCAGCACGCTGCCGCCAAGGAGTCGTCGTGCCCGAGTTCGTGTTCGTCATGGAGGACCTGCGCAAGGTCGTCCCGCCCGACCGCATCCTGCTCGACGGGATCTCGCTCTCGTTCTACCCAGGCGCGAAGATCGGAGTGCTCGGCCACAACGGCTCCGGCAAGAGCACGCTGCTCAAAATCATGGCGGGCGTCGATCCCGAGTTCGTCGGCGTCGCGCGGCCACACGAGGGGCTGAACATCGGCTTCCTGCCGCAGGAGCCGCAGCTCGACGAGGCCAAGACCGTGCTCGACATCGTGCACGAGGGCGTCGCGGAGACGCGCGTGCTGCTCGCCGACTTCGAAGCGATCTCGGCCAAGTTCGCCGAGCCGATGGACGACGACGCGATGAACGCGCTCCTCGAGAAGCAGGCGGTGCTTCAGGACAAGATCGAAGCTGCCAACGCGTGGGAGCTCGACCGTCAGCTCGAGGTCGCGATGGACGCGCTGCGGCTTCCGCCGAGCGACGCCGAAGTGCGCAACCTATCGGGCGGCGAGCGGCGCCGGGTCGCGCTGTGCAGGCTATTGCTGCAGCGCCCCGACATGCTCCTGCTCGACGAGCCGACCAACCACCTGGACGCCGAGTCGGTCGCCTGGCTCGAGCGCTTCCTGCACGACTATCCGGGCACGGTCGTGGCCGTCACCCACGACCGCTACTTCCTCGACAACGTGGCCGGCTGGATCCTCGAGCTCGATCGCGGCCGCGGCATCCCGTACAAGGGCAACTACACCGCCTGGCTCGAGCAGAAGCGGAAGCGCCTCGAGCTCGAGGAACGCAAGCAGACCGCGCGCCAGCGCACCCTGCAGCGCGAGCTCGAGTGGGTGCAGATGGCGCCGCGCGCGCGCCAGGCGAAGTCGAAGGCGCGCGTCGCCGCCTACGAGAAGCTGCGCGCCGAGGAGGAGAACCGCGCGCTCGACACGGTCGAGATCGCGATCCCGCCCGGGCCGCGCCTCGGCGAGAACGTGATCGAGGCCAAGGGGCTCGCGAAGGGCTACGGCGACGTGCTCCTGTTCGAGGACCTCGCATTCAAGCTCCCGCCCGGCGGCATCGTCGGCGTGATCGGCGGCAACGGCGCGGGCAAGACGACCTTGTTCCGGCTCATCACCGGCAGCGAGAAGCCGGACGCCGGCTCGCTCCGGCTCGGCGACACGGTGAAGCTCGCCTACGTCGACCAGGCGCGCTCGAACCTCGACCCGAAGAAGACCGTGTTCGAGGCGATCAGCGACGGCGAGGAGAAGATGAAGGTCGGCAGCCGCGAGCTGCCCAGCCGCGCGTACGTAGGCTCGTTCGGGTTCAAGGGCCCCGACCAGCAGAAGCGGGTCTCGATGCTGTCGGGCGGCGAGCGCAACCGCCTGCACCTGGCGCGCACACTGAAGGCGGGCGGCAACGTGCTGCTCCTCGACGAGCCGACCAACGACCTCGACGTCGACACGCTGCGCGCGCTCGAGGAGGCGCTGCTCGGCTTCTCGGGCTGCGTGGTCGTGATCAGCCACGACCGCTGGTTCCTCGACCGCATCGCGACGCACATGCTCGCCTTCGAAGGCGAGAGCCACGTCGAGTTCTTCGAGGGCAACTACCAAGAGTACGAGGCGGACCTGAAGCGGCGCATCGGCGTCGACGCCGACCAGCCGCACCGCATGCACTTCAAGCGGCTAACGCACTAGCGCGCGGACCAAGAGGGCGAGCGGCGCGAACAGGACGCCGAGCGTGACCACCGCGTCGACCACCGCCGCCCCACACCAGAAGGCGTAGGACGCGCGGTCGGCCGCACTGGGCGCCGGCGCGGGCCGATCCAGCTCGAGCCGCGCGCGCAGCTCCGCCACCGTCTCGCGCAGCAGCCCCTCCGAGAAGCCTTCGGGGTACAGGTTCCGGCTGTGGCGGCCGCGCACGAAGGCGCGCCAGGTGGCGCGCGGGTTCACCACCCAGCCCATCACCATGCCCTGCAGGTTGATGAACCAGCCGAACCAGAACCGTCCGCAGCCCGACGCGATCTCCCACGCGCTGATCTCCGCCTCGCCAGTCCAGTCGGTCTTGTAGCCGGTGGCGACGTGGTGGAGGTCGTGCAGCACCACCGCCTTGCGGCGCGCGTCCGAGTTCGGGAAGCCCAGCGGGATCGGGCCGAGCTGGCCGAGCTTCACGAACTTCGCCGCGTAGCCACCGTCGGCGGGGAAGCCCGCGTCGGCGAAATACTGCTTGCGGGCCTGGCCCACGGTGAGTGCGGCGCTGGCGTCGCTCATGAGTCGCTCCTCTCGGGTCGCGCGCGCAGGCCGTCGAGCTGGAGCTCGAGCGTGCGGCGCAGTCCATCCTCGGCGACCGCGCGCGGCACCAGCGCCGCGCCCAGCCAGCCGAGGATCCAGTATGTGTAGTGCGCGAACAGGGCGCTCGCGGTGAGCAGCGGCGGCACGTCGCTGCGCAGCTCGCCGCGGGCCTGCGCTGCGGCGACAAGGTCCGCGACGTGCGCGCCGAACTCGAGCGTGAGGCGCCCCATCCGTTCGGGGTCGTGCTCGCGGAAGAAGAGCTCCTGCAGGAGCGCCTTCGCATGCCCCGGGTCGCGCGCGTAGTACGCGATGAAGCGGGAGAAGATCGCCATCAGCTGGCCGCACAGGTCGGGCTCGCGCGCGCCCGCGGCGCGGCCCTCGGCGAAGATCCGGCGCGCGTCCTCTTCGAAGGTCAGGAACAGGAGCTCGCGCTTGTCGCGCACGTAGAGGAACAGGGTCCCCGTGCCGATCCCCGCGCGCTCGCAGATCTGACGGCCGGTCGTGGCCTCGAAGCCGCGCTTGGCGAACAGCGTGCGGGCGACCGTCTTGATGCGTTCGAGCTTTTCGCGCTTGTTCCGCTCGCGCTGTCCGAGAGCCAGCTCCGCCATGACGCAAATATGATCATGATCAGTTTCATTCGCAAGTCCCCGCGAGAGCTTCGGCCGGCAGCTTCTGGGCTGGCCGAACTGCCCGTTCGGGATCATGTGCTCCACGCTCACGGGCACCGAGAAGCAGAACTGCGTCGATGCATTGAAGTCCGACAAGTCGGATTTCAAGGAGAGCATCGCCGACGACAAGGCGAGCGCGCTGGCCAACTGCGGCGCGTTCCTCGAGACCTGCATCATGGGTTGCTCGGCTCCGCTGCAGTAACTCGCGCTTCGATCCCACCGTCCCGAGCGCCGCAACGAAGAGCGGCGCTCGGGACGATTTCGAACCCACGCGATTCTGGTAGAGTGCCGCGATGCGTTGCACCTCCCGAGCGCGCCTCGCGCTCATCCTGCTGCTGGCCTGCGCTCCCGCCGCCCGCGCCGACGGACCGCTCGGACCCGGCGCACCCTGCAAGACCCCCCAGCAGGTCATCGATGCGATCGCGTTCCAGACCGGCTTCCCGATCGAGAAGAAGGCCTGCGAGAAGCTGTGCAAGAAGGCCGGCGCGACCTGCGCCAAGCACGTGAAGCGCGCCGCCACCTGCACGCGCAAGAGCATCGACGACTCGAGCTTCTTCCAGGTCCAGGTCAGCTGCGCCGGCCAGACCGGGTCCGCGCTGAAGGAATGCCGCCGGTCGTTCGACGCCGACAAGAAGGCCGACCGCGACGAGCTCGACGGAGAGCGCAACGCGGCGCTCGACGTCTGCGACGCCAAGGCGCAGGAATGCGCGGGGAACTGCAGCGATGCGCCCTGAGCTGATCCGATTCACGGCAGCATTCGCATTTCTGATCGGTGGTGCGCTCTTCCCGGCCACCGCTTCGCGCGCGGGCCTCGGCTCGGTCTTCACCGGCAGCACCTGCCCCAGCCTTGTCGATGTGTCGACCGCGTACGACTTCGTGGGGAGCTTCGTCGGCCTGGCGAAGTGCGAGTCGCTCTGCCGCAAAGCCGCCGCTTCGTGCAAGCGGGCGATGAAGGCGGCCGCCTCCTGCCAGCTGGCTTTCGCTTCCGACTGGGTCGCTTTCGACAGCGCCGTCGAGTGTGCGGGCCTCGAGGCTCCGGACCGGAAGGACTGCAAGGCCAGCGCGTCCGCCGATCTGAAGATCTGGCGCACTCAGATCAAGGACAGCCGCGACGGCTTCGGTATTCCGAGGTGTGACCTCTTCCTGAACGCGTCGGACGGGTGCCTCGCGCTCTGCAGCGGCGTGTGAGACCCCCCCTCACCGAGCTCGCCTCGTTTGCGGAAAGAAAAACGCAAGTTGACGGCAACTTGCCGGACGAGTAAAAGGTGGTTCGCAGGGGTTGGCTGCCTGGCGGGGCCTCCCATTAACCAGCACGAAAAATCAGGAGAGATGGGAATGCGTGTCAATCGATTTGCGCTTGCGATCAGTTTGTGTGCGGGGCTCGCCATGTTTGGCGGGCGCGCTCATGCAGGTATTGGTGGCGCTACCTCCGATTTGATCGACGGAGACTTCAGCATCATCAGCAGCCAGGAGCCGAACACTCAAACCGAATGCCTGGTGGGCGCGGAAGGCAGCGACTTCTTCGTAGAGGGCTCGGCTACCGGCATGGACGGTGCCGTCGTGGTTGTGGTCAGCTACTTCACGCCCCAGCCCACCAGCGTCACCCGGAAGACGCAGTCGCTGAAGGTCAAGCAGGGCACCTTCTCGGAGCTCGAGATTTCGTTCGACGGCGGCGGGGTCGGCCCGGGGCTCGTCGAGAAGTGCAGCGTCTCCGGCTCGGTCAACACCAAGAAGGCGACCGGCTCGATCACGGTCGACTGCAAGAGCGACGACATCTTCGGGGTGCTCAGCGCAGCCCAGGCGACCAGCCTCCAGGCGGCGTTCGCCAGCAGCAAGACCGTCAAGGTCAAGCTCAACTCCAGCAAGGGTAAGGGCTCGATCTCGATCAAGTGCAAGGGCGACCTCGGAATCCTCTAGGACCTCGGGTCTAGGAAGAGAGTCGAAGCCTCACGCGCTCCCATTCGGGAGGGCGGGGTACCCGGACAGGGTGCCCCGCCCAAGCCCGCCGGGCGAGAGTAAGACGCTCTATCGAGGCCGGCCGCGCTTGCGCGCGGCCGGCTTTTTTCTATTCATCCCTGCCCTACGACTCGGGGGGATGGATGCGTACGGCTCTGGTTCTCGTGGCTGTCGCTAGCGCGCTCTGGCTGGGAGCCTCCGCTCTCGCCGGCCCCCCGGCGGTCCCGGATCCGTTCGACATCTCCGGCTGCGGTGAGACCGACTACGCCGGCGCCCAGATGGGCGACCCGAACTCCGCCTTCACCGGCGTCCTCGACTGTCACAATCTGTGTCGCCTGGCCGCATTCGAGTGCCGCAAGCTCGTCGGGCTCACCTTCACGTGCCAGAAGCTGATCCTCGGCAAGCGGGCGACCTGGGGTAAGTCGAACTGCAAGGAGACGATCACCGACGACCCCGCGGCACTGCGAGAGTGCAAACTGGCCGCCAAGAGCCAGGCCGCCGCGGACAAGGCAGGTGTGAAGTCGGACCTACGAGAGTCGATCGCTGCCTGCGACGAGTGGAGCTCGATCTGCCAGGCGACCTGTCAGGGCACGTGAGTCTCGTCTAGCGGTCTTCTGGGAGACTCGAGCAAGTCGCCTTGCAGATGTTCGCCCAGGCGGCGCACTGGCCGAGGGCCACATCGCGATCGGCCCGCGACGCCGAGTGGTCGTCGCCGTGGGCGTGCTCGACCTCGGTCTTGCAGGTCTTGGTCTCGGTGCCATGCTCGTTCTCGACTTCGCACTCGGTCTTCTCGTACGAGGCGTCGTCGTTGATCTCCGCCTTCTCACAGAGGCGGCCGCGTCCTTGACGTACTGCTGGCAGTTCTTCAGCGCCTTCTTGCAGAGTTGAACGAGAGCGAAGCGAGAACGGCGAACAGCGGGGCGAGCAGGCGTCGTTACAAGGCAGCTTCTCCTGGTCGATGAGCCGATGGCTCTGTTTCCGACCGGACTCGGCAATGCTCGTGCCCCAGATCCGGCGCGCCCCGGGGAAGCACGCTGTGACGTTTCGCTCAGATGAGGCGTCGCGTCGCTACTGCGCGCTCAGCTCCACCGGGATCCCCGTCATGAACGCCTGACTCGAGAGCGGCTCGAAGCTGCCGGGACCGATCGGCAGCAGCGCGTTCGCGTTCACCCCCGGCGTGCGCGCCGCGAACTTCATGCCCGTGCTGCCGCGGTTTCCCCAGCCGTGGGTCAGCGCGACGACGCCGCGCATGAGCCCCGGGTCGTGGCGAACCTCGAGCTCGAGCGCGCCCTGCGCGTTCGAGAGCCGCGCCTTCGCGCCGTCCCCGAGGCCGCGCTCGCGCGCGTCGTCGGGGTGGACGTAGAGCCAGTTGCGGTCGCGCTCGCCGCGCTTCATGACCGGCACGTTCGCGTACCAGCTGTTGTGCATGTACGGGTCGCGCCGGGTCACGAGCTTGAGCCGCGACAGGCCCTCGCCTTCCAGCTCCGCGAAGAGCTCCTCCGCGCGAGCCAGCGCGTCGGCGAAGGCGGGCGGGCAGCAGTCGACCTTGCCGTCGGGAGTCTGCAGCTGCTCGCCGAAGAACCGCCCCGGAGTGAGCGGCTCGAACACGAGCGGCTCGCCGCCCGTGCGGAGCTCCTCGAGCGAGTGACCGCGCGAGCGCAGCATGTGGTCGATGCGGCCCCAGAGGTCGGGGCTCGGTCCCGCGTCGAGCGCGCTCTTGTGGCCGAGCGCCTGCGCGAGCCGCGCGTAGATCCACCACTCCTCGCGCCGCTCGCCCTGGGCCGGCACGACGGCGTCCGTCCACTGGATCCAGGGCTGCCACTGCAGCCCGAGGCCGGTGATGTTGATGTCGGCGCGCTCGAACATGTCGGTCGATGGCAGGAGCCAGTGCGCGTACTCGCCGGTGGCGTTCTTGTACAGGTCGATGCAGACGAGCAGCTCGAGCTTCTCGAACGCCGCGCGCAGCCGCTCCTCGCCGCCGATCGAGAGCAGCGGATTGCCCGCCACCACGATCAGCGCGCGCACCGGGTTCTCGGCGTCGAGGATCGCGTCGGCCAGCAGATTGCCCGGCAGCGCGCCGCGGCGGAGCCTGCCGAACTCGGTGTCGGCGAAGCTCCGAGCGAAGTCGCGCCGGCCCGCCTTCGCCGCCGGGTAGAAGCCGACCGACAGGATGTTCCCGCCGCGGCGGTCCAGGTTCCCGCTCGCGAAGGACAACATGTGCAGGAGCCAGTAGGCCAACGTCCCCTGCCGGCCCATGTTCACGCCGGTCGACATGTGCACCGACGCGCCGCGCGCCGCCGCCATCTCGGCGGCCAGGCGGCGAACCGTCGCGGCAGGCACGCCGGTCACGCGCTCGGCTCGCTCCGCCGGGTAGCGCGCGACGAACGCGCGCAGCTCGGCGACGTGGGCGCCGCGGGCGCGGAGCGTCTCGAGGTCCAGTGCGTTGCGCCGGTCGAGCTCGCACAGCAGCGCCGCCATGAAGTACAGGTCGGTATCGGGCCGGATCAGGATCGTCTCGCCCGGCTCGGCCGACTCGGTCTCGCGCGGGTTCACGAAGTAGAGCTTCGCCCCGCGCTTGCGCGCGTCGCGCAGCACGCGCGCCGGGTCGGCGATCGAGATGAAGCTGCCGTGGGAGACGCGCGGGTTCGCGCCGAACACGAGCACGAAGTCGGAGTGCGCGAGGTCCGGGATCGGGTGGATCGTGCTCGACCCGAACACGGCCTCGCTGCCCGCGAACTTGTTCGCGCAGTCCTGCGTGCCGGACGAGAACGCGCGCTTGGTGCCGAGCTGGGCGGCGAACGCGCCGATCGCCGGCCCCGCCAGCGTGTTGAAGGCGGTGGGGTTGCCGACGTAGCTCGCGACGGCGTTCGGCCCGTGCGCGGCGATGATCTCGCGCAGCTTCCCGGCGATGGCCTCGATCGCCGCGTCCCACGAGGCGCGCTCCAGCCGGCCGCTCGCGCCTCGGCCGAGCGGAAACTCGAGCCGGTCCGGGTCGTGGTGGATCTCGAGCCCCGCCAGGCCCTTGTTGCACGCAAAGCCGTGCGTGACGGGGTGGGCGCGGTCGGGCGCGAGCTTCAGGAGCCGGCCGTCGCGAACGCTCGCGACCAGCCCGCAGGCGGGCTCGCACACCCGGCAGAACGTACGGATCTCGCGCTCGCTCACGGCATCCCCTCCTCGAGCTCGAGCCGAAGGCTAGCAGAAGCGCGCCAGCCGATGCTGCGCTCCACCGCGATCCGGATCAGTGTCGGCTCGCCCGCGAACAGCGCCGTCGCGCCGCTCGCGTAGCGCGGGTACTTCGCGCGCAGCGCCGCGACCGCGGCCTCAGCCTCGCGCGCAGCGACCAGCTCTGCGCGGCCGTCGAGACGCAGCCACCAGAGCCGCTCCCAGTTCGCGTCGTAGCGGTCGATCAGCACGCACACGCGCGGATCGGCGCGCAGGTTGCGAACACGCGCGAGCTCGCCGCCGCGCTTGGGCTTGCCGTCGATCGGCGACCAGAGCGCGCCTCCGCTCTCCGCGAACACGATCGGCACGAGCTCCGCGCGCCCGTCCGGCGCCAGGGTCGCGAGGCGCGCGACCGGCCAGCTCGCGAGGATGCGGTCGATCTCGGCGCGCTCCAGTCTCACACACCTCCTACGCTCGGCTGCGCCTCGCTGCGCGCAGCTGCGCTGCTTGCGACCTCGCTCGGGGCGGCCCTCGCTCGGCCACGCACGATTCAATCAGTTCAACGCATAGGGCTCGGCGAGCTGGAAGCGCGCGATCTCTGCGTCGAAGCGCGCACCTCCCTCGGTGACCATCTGGTAGGTGCCGTGCATCGAGCCGAACGGCGTCGAGAGCGGACACGCCGAGGTGTACTCGAAGGCCTCGCCGGGCGCGAGCACCGGCTGCTCGCCGACCACGCCCGGGCCGCGCACTTCCTCGACGTGACCCTCGGCGTCGGTGATGTGCCACGCGCGCGAGACGAGCCGCACCGTCTCGCGGCCCTCGTTCGAGATGCGGATCGTATAGGCGAAGAAGAACTCGTTCATGAGCGGGCGCGAACGCTCGGCGACATAACGCGAGCGCACGTTGACGCGAATCCCGCGCGTGACCGTCTCCGAGTCGCCCAATATCGCCTCCTAGCAACGATGGTACGATGCGGCCGGGCCGTGGATCCAGAGGAGAGCGCGATGGCGGAGCTGGCGTTTCGAACCGCGACCGAGCTCGTCGGCATGCTGCGCCGGCGCGAAGTGTCGAGCCGCGAGCTGCTCGAGGTGCTGCTCGCGCGCGTCGCCAAACACGGCAAGGCGCTGAACGCGGTCGTTACGCTCGACGCGGAGCGCGCCCGCGCCGACGCCGCCGCGGCCGACGACGAGCTCGCGCGCGGCCGCGCGCGCGGCCCGCTCCACGGCCTGCCGATGACGATCAAGGACACGTTCGAGACGGCCGGGCTGCGCACGACCGCGGGCGCGCCCGAGCTCTCGAACCTGGTTCCCGAGCGCGACGCCGACGCGGTCGCGCGGCTGCGCCGCGCGGGCGCGATCGTGTTCGGCAAGACCAACGTCCCGTTCATGGCCGGCGACTGGCAGAGCTTCAACGAGATCTTCGGCACCACCAACAACCCGTGGAATCCGGCGCGCGTGCCGGGCGGCTCGTCGGGCGGCGCGGCCGCGGCGGTCGCCACCGGCGAGACCCCGCTCGAGCTGGGCAGCGACATCGGCGGCTCGATCCGCGTGCCGTCGCACTGGTCGGGCGTGTTCGGCCACAAGCCGAGCTGGGGGATCGTGCCGCAGCGCGGCCACATCCCGCCTCCGCCGGGCATGCTCGCGGCGCCCGACCTGAACGTGTGCGGGCCGATCGCGCGCTCGGTCGAGGATCTCGAGCTCGCGCTCGGCGTGCTCGCCGGGCCGGGCGAGCTCGACGCGGTCGGCTGGCGGCTCGAGCTGCCGCCCCCGCGCCGGACCCAGCTCCGCGACTACCGGGTGGGCGCGTGCTTCCACTCGGACGCGTATCCCGTCGACGCGTCCGTGCGCACGCTGCTCGAGGCCGCGGTCGAGCGCCTGCGCAAGGCGGGCGTCGAGGTCCGCACGTACGACCGGCCGCCCTTCGACATCGTCGCGGCGCGGAGCGCCTACGACATGCTGCTCATGCCGCTGATGGCCGCGAGCTTCCCGCCCGAGGCGCTCGCGCAGTTCCGCGCCGTGTCCGCGGCGGCGCCCGCGAACAGCAGCGACCCCGCGGTCATCACCGCGCGCGCCTTCGTGGCGAGTCACGCCGACTGGCTCCGCGCGAACGAGGAGCGCGAGCGGCTGCGCGCACAGCTGCACGCGCTGTTCGGCGAGCTAGACGTGCTGCTCCTGCCCGTGAACCAGCTGCCGGCGATCCCGCACATGCACGAGCCGCCGATGCCGCTGCGTACGCTCGCGGTGAACGGGAAGTCGATCCCCTACACCGACCTGCTCGGCTGGATCGCGCCGGCCACCATGTGCAAGCTGCCGGCCAGCGTCGTGCCCGCCGGCCGCACCGCGGAGAATCTTCCGGTCGGGATCCAGATCGTCGGCTCGCACCTCGAGGACCGCACGACGCTCGACTTCGCGCGCCGGCTCGCGGAGCTCTCGGGCGGGTTCACGCCGCCGCCGGGCTTCTGAAACGCGCGAGCCCGATCGCGAACGCGAGCACGCACAGCACCGCCGCGACGCCGTAGGTCCCGGGCCCGCCGAAGCGCGGCCACAGTCCCGAGGTGAACAGGAGCGGCGCGACCACCCGCGAGAGCGCGGTCGCGCTGCCGTTCAGCCCCTGCGCCTCGCCCTGCGACGACTCGGCCGCGCGCGAGAGGAGCGCCGTCAGGGTCGGCGACAACAGCGCAAAGCCCGCCGCGACCGCGAGCCCCGCTGCCGTCGCCGCGCCCCAGCCCGCGGCGAAGCCGAAGCCGCCGAGCCCGAGGCCCATCACCGCGCAGCCCGCCGCGAACAGCGACCCGTCGGAGACCCGGCCCGCCAGCGCCCGCAGCAGCCCGCCCTGGACCAGCGCGCTCATCATGCCCATGGCGAAGAGCAGAGTGCCGACACCGCGCGGCGTAGCGCCGAGCTGGTTCTGCGCGAAGAAGCCGAAAGTCGAATCGACGGCGATCCGCGCCGTCGAGGTGAGGAAGCTCGCGGCGAGGAAGGGCGCGAGCGGGCCGACCAGGAGCTCCGCGAAGCCGGTGCGCGCTGCCTCCTCGCGCTCGCTCTCCCGCAAGCTCTCGGGCATGACCACTGCGACGAGCGCCGCGTTCAGGAAGCCGATCGCGGCCGACACGAAGTACGGCGCGCGCAGACCGAAGGCCGACCAGGTCACCAGGCCGAGCAGCGGGCCGAAGGTGACTCCCAGCCCGATCCCAGCGCCGAGCAGGCCCATCCCCGCGCTGCGCCGCTCGGCCGTGGTCACGTCGGCGACGGTCGCGAACAGCGCGGGAAGCGCCGCCGCGGAGATCGCCCCGCCGAGCACCCGCGCCGCGAGCAGCTCGTTGAAGTCGCGCCCCAGCCCGAACAGACCGAAGCCCACCCCGTAGCCGACGAGCCCGATCACGAGCGCCGGCTTGCGCCCGCGCCGCGAAGAGAAGCGGCCCCAGAACGGGCTCGAGATGAACGACGCGAGCGGATACGCCGCGAGCAACGCGCCCGCCCCCGCGTCCGAGATGCCCAGGTCGCGGGTCAGGAACGGCAGCACGGGGAACAGGACCCCGAGCCCGAGCATGAGCACGAACGCGGTGAAAGCGGCGAATAGAACGGCGCGCGGCATGAGTCGCGCAGCATACAATGCCCGGGTGACCGAGCGACCCACTCCAATTCTGCGGGGCTACGGAGGCGCCGTCGCCGCCGGACACCACCTCGCCGCGCAGGTCGGTGCAGCGATGCTCGCCGACGGGGGCAACGCGGCGGATGCGGCTTGCGCGATGGGGTTCGCCTTGCAGGTGCTCGAGCCCCACATGAACGGGCCCGCGGGCGAGGTGCCGATCCTGGTCCACGTGGCGCGCGAGGGGCGCTCGTATGCGATCTCGGGCCAGGGCACGGCCCCCGCAGCCGCCACCCGCGCGCGCTTCGCGGAGCTCGGCCTCGACCTGATCCCGGGCGACGGGCTGCTCGCGGCGACGGTGCCCGCCGCGCTCGACGCCTGGTGCACCCTGCTCGCCCGCTTCGGCACGCGCAGCCTCGCCGACGTGCTGGCTCCCGCGCGCGGGCTCGCGAGCCGCGGCTTTCCCATGTACCCGTTCCTGCGCTCGGTGCTCGGCTTTCTCGAGAAGCGCTTCCGGGAGGAGTGGCCGACGAGCGCCGCGCTGTATCTGCCGCTGCGCCGGATCGGCGAGCCGCAGACGAACCCCCCGCTGGCGGCATTCCTGGGCGAGCTCGTCGACGCCGAGCGCGCGGCCAAGGGCTCGCGCGAGACGAAGATCCGGGCGGCCCGCGACGCGTTCTACCGCGGCCGCGCGGCCGAGGCGATCGAGAAGTTCCTTGCGGCGCCGGTGCGCGACGCGAGCGGCCGCGCGCATGCGGGGCTGCTGCGCGCGGCGGACCTCGCGGGGTACGAGGGCGCGGTCGAGGAGCCGGCCAGCGCCGAGTACCGCGGCGCGCGCGTCTGGAAGTGCGGGCCGTGGAGCCAGGGCCCCGTGTTCCTGCAGCAGCTCCGGCTGCTCGAAGGCTTCCCGCTCGCGGACGCCGGGCAGAACTCCGCCGACGCGCTGCACTGGGTGATCGAGTGCGCGAAGCTCGCGTTCGCCGACCGCGAGGGCAGCTACGGCGACCCGCGCCGCAGCGACGTCCCGCTCGCCGAGCTCCTCTCCGACGCCTACACCGAAAAGCGTCGGGCGCTGGTCGACCGCGCGCGCGCCTCGCTCGAGCTGCGGCCGGGTCTGGGCCGGTTGCCGGCGGGCTGGCCGCGCATCGCGGGACAGCCGGCGCCGTCGCAGGAGCCGCAGGCGCTGGCCGCGTCGCGTGGGCGCGGCGACACCACTCACCTCGACGCCGTGGACCGCGAAGGCAATCTCGTCTCCGCGACCCCCTCGGGCGCCTGGATCCCGTCCTCGCCGGTGATCCCGTCGCTCGGCTTCCCGATCGGCACGCGCGCCCAGATGTTCGTGCTCGACCCGGCACACCCCAACGCCCTCGAGCCGGGCAAGCGCCCGCGCACCACCCTGTCCCCGTCGCTGGCGCGGCTCGCCGACGGACGCATGCTCGCCTTCGGAACGCCCGGCGGCGATCAGCAGGACCAGTGGACCTTGCAGTTCTTCCTGAACCTCGTGGACTTCGGCGCGCGCGACCTGCAGAGCGCGATCGACGCGCCGACGGTTCACTCGCACCACATGCCCGACTCGTTCTATCCGCGGCAGTCGCAGCCGGGCGTGGTCGCGGCGGAGTCGCGGATCGCCGCCGACGCGCAGGACGAGCTCGAGCGGCGCGGCCACCGGCTGCGCCGGGCCGGGCCCTGGGAGCACGGGCGCGTGCTGGCGGTTGCGCGCGATCCCGCGAGCGGCGTCTGCGAAGCCGCCGCCTCGCCCCGCTTCGCAATCGCCGCCGCCGCGGCGCTGCCCTGAGCGCGCGCGTGGCCGGCGACCGAAAAGCCGAGCGCGACTACGCCGCCGCACTGCGGGAGCTCGTCGCCGCGCTCGATTCGCGCGAGGCGAGCCGCCGGCTGCTCTCCGGTGCGCTCCGACTCGCGCGCGCGCGGGCGGGCGAGGTGACGCTGCGCGGCAGCACGGGCGCTCCGCAGGTCGTCGCGAAGCGCGGGCGCGCGAGCGGCAAGCCGGTGGCGCTGCCGCTGCGCGCTGCGGGCCGCGCACTCGGCGAGCTGCGCCTTCACCCGCCGCGCGCTCCCGGCGCCGCGCGTCTCCGGCTCCTCCGGCAGCTCGTCGCGGCGGGCGCGCGCGCGCTCGCCGCCGCGGACGTCCACGCCGCCGCGCTGCGCCGCGCCGAGCTCGACCCGCTGACCGGACTCTCCAACCACGGACAGTTCTGGGTCCTGCTCGAGCGCGAGGTCGCGCACGCGGCGCGCTACGGCCGCGCGCTCTCGGTCGTGATGCTCGACCTCGACGGCTTCAAACGCTGGAACGACCGCCACGGCCACGTGGCCGGCGACGGCGCGCTGGTCTGCGCCGCCCGCGTGATCGCCGGCGGCACGCGAGTCAGCGACACCGCCGGGCGTTACGGCGGCGACGAGTTCGCACTGGTCCTGCCCGAGACGCCGCGCGCGGGCGCGATCGCGGTCGCCGAGAAGGTGCGGGCCGCGATCGAGGCCGAGCGCCCCGAGGGCGACCCCTTCACGCTCTCGGGCGGCGTCGCCTGCGCGCCCGAGGACGGCGGCACCGCCGCCGAGCTGGTCCGCGTCGCCGACGCGCGGCTCTACGCGGCGAAGGCGGCGGGGGGCAACCGCGTCGTCGCAGCCGACGGCTGATACACTGCCGGGCGCGGAGGGAAGCCATGGCGATGCAATTCGGGGCGACGCTGCCCCAGATCAAGCGGACCTGGGCCGAGGCGCGCGCGGTGGCCGAGGAGCTGGACCAGCTGGGCTTCCACTCGGCCTGGGTCTGCGACCACGTGTACGGCGTACCCGCGCCCAACCTGCCCATCTTCGAAGCCTGGACGCAGCTCGCGGCAGTCGCGGCCATCACGAGCCGGGTCGAGCTCGGCACGCTCGTCACCCCGCCCTTCTTCCGGAACCCGGCCGTCCTGGCCAAGCAGATCGCGACCCTCGACCAGATCTCGGGCGGTCGCGCGATCGCCGGCCTCGGTGCCGGCTGGTTCGAAGCCGAGTTCAAGGGCACCGGCAGCCCGTTCCCCCCGCTCGGCGAGCGCATGAAGGCGCTCGAGGAGACCGCGATCATCCTGCGCCGCCTCTGGAGCGAGGAGCGCGTGACCTTCGCGGGCCGACACTTCCAGGTGTCGGACTGCGTCTCGGAGCCCAAGCCCGCCCGGCGCACGCCGATCCTGATCGGCGGCTCCGGCGAGAAGGTGCTGCTGCGCATCGCCGCGCAGCACGCGGACATCTGGAACAACCTGGCCGTGTTCCAGGCGCAGCTCGGCCACAAGGTCGAGGCGCTGAAGCGCCGCTGCGACGACGTGAAGCGCGACTTCGGCGAGCTGCGCGTGTCGCAGCAGTGCGTGGTCGTGATCGAAGAGAACGAAGCCAAGGCGCGGGAGTCGCTCGAGAAGGCCGTGAAGATCTACGGCGGCCACATGGGCGGCGCGCTGGAGGAGCACGGCATCTGGGGCGCGCCCGAGCGCGTGATCGACTGCATCGAGCGGCATCGCAAGTTGGGCGCGAGCCTGCTCGTCTGCGAATTCTTCGGGCGCGACACGCGCGTCCCGGCGCGGCTCTTCGCGGAGAAGGTCTTGCCCGCGTTCGCTGCCGCGTGAGCGACACCCGCTTCGACCGCGACACCGCCGTGCGCCGGTTGGCCGACGGCGAGTACGAGGCCCGGATCGATCCCGGCTGGTGGATCGTGGTGGGCCCGAACGGCGGCTACCTCGCGGCGATCGTCACGCGGGCGCTGCAGGCCAGCGTGGCCGATCCCGAGCGCACGCCGCGCTCGCTCACGATCCACTACGTGTCGCCGGCGCGCGAAGGCGCGGTGCGGATCTCGACCCGTGTGGAACGCGCGGGCCGCTCGCTCTCGACGCTCACCGCGCGCATGGAGCAGGACGGCAAGCTCATCGTGACGGCGCTCGCCGCCTTCGCGCGCCCGCGCGAGTCGGCCCAGTTCGCCGACCTGCGCATGCCCGAGGTGCCCCCGCCGGAGTCGCTGCGGCCGATGCCGAGCGAGTTCGCGCGCGTCAGCCCGCTGCGCGCTCAGCTGGACTCGCGGCTCGCGTTCGGCGAGCCGATGCGCGCCGCCGCGCCGCGCGCGCTCGCCGGCGGCTGGCTGCGCCTGGCCGAGGCCCGCGTGCTCGACGCGCCGCTGCTCGCGATGTTCTGCGACGCCTGGCCGCCGGCGGTCGCGCAGCACCAGGCGCTCGCCCAGAAGCCGCCCGGCGGCATGCCGACGGTCGACCTCACGATCCACTTCCGCGCTGCCGTCCCCGCGGGCGCGCTGCCCGACGACTTCTACCTGGCCGTGTTCCGCTCGAACACGCTGCGCGACGGCTTCGCCGAGGAAGACGGCGAGATCTGGACGCGCAGCGGCGTGCTGCTCGCTCACTCGCGCCAGCTGGCGATGCTGGTCTAGCGTGGCCGACCCCGCTGCCACGCTCCTCCTCGTCCGCCACGGCCAGATCGCCGCGAACACGGAGCGGATCTGGCACGGCTCCACCGACAGCGCGCTGACCGAGCGCGGGCGCGGCGAGGCCGAGCGCACCGCACGCCACCTCGCGCAGCGCGCGCCCGCCCCGGTCGCCCTCTACACGAGCCCGCTCCTGCGCGCGCGCGAGACCGCACAGCCGATCGCCGCCGAGCTCGGGCTCGAGGTGCGGGTC
Source organism: uncultured delta proteobacterium (assembly GCA_963707945.1). Taxonomy (GTDB): domain Bacteria; phylum Myxococcota_A; class UBA9160; order SZUA-336; family SZUA-336; genus VGRW01. The sequence goes on along the minus strand of CAVPRM010000001.1, from coordinate 1,495,271 downwards.
GAGCCGGGGCTCGCGGAGTACGGGATCGGCGAGCTCGAGGGCATCTCGTACCTGGCGCTCGCCCAGGAGCACCGCTTCTTCGAGAAGATCGCCTCGGACCCGGACTTCGCGCCGCCGCAAGGTGAGTCCCCGCGCCAGGTCGTCGCGCGCGTCTCCGCCGCGCTCGCGGCGATCGCGCGCGCGCACCGCGGCGAACAGGTCGTTGTGGTGAGTCACGGCGCCGCGCTCGGCCTCGCGCTGGGCTCGCTCATCGAGCGCGACCCCAATCAGTGGCAGCGCTATCACCTGGCCAACTGCGGCCTCTCGGAGCTCGTGCTCGAGCCCGAGCCGCGTCTTCTGTACTGGAACGCCACCGGACACCTGTAGCGGCTTGTTCATTCGCGCCGCTTGCTGGACGATGGCTCCATGCAAACGAACGAGTCTCAGGACGCGTGGGTGCTGGCGCGGATCGCCGCGCTCGAGCGCAGCAACCGACTGCTCTGGGCCGGGCTCGTGCTCACGTTCACGACGCTCGCGAGCCTGGGCATCGCGGCCGCCATGGTCGCGACGCACCTCGAGCTGCCCGCGGGCCTGGCCAGCGGGCTCGGCGGCGGCGGGACCGTGAGCGTGGACGAGCTCCAGGTGCACAGGGCGGTGCGGGTGGTCGACGACGAGGGCCGCGACCTGGTCTGGATCGGGCGCGAGCCGGACCGCGCGGCGGGCGCGGCCGGCCAGGCGGTGATCGGGCTGTTCGCGGCCAAACCTGGGAGCGCGCCCCAACAGACGATGCGACTCGCGACCTCTCCGCTCGGGAGCGCGGTCTCGCTCTCGTCGCTCGACGGCGATGCGTCCTCCTCGCTGTTCGCGGGCGGGAGCGGCGTGTCGCTCGAGCTGCGCCGCGGCGCGATCGCGCGCACGCTGTCGGAGCAGCGCGACGCTGCGAGCGCCGCCGCGCCCGCGCCGCCTGCCACGGCGCCGCGCGAGCCCTCCCGCGAAGCGAAGGGCGAGCGCAGCGAGGGCGACGCGCTGGCGGCGCGACCCGCGGGCGACGGCGCGGCGAGCGTCGACCTGACCAACCCGACGCTGCAGGCGATCGGCAGCGGGTTCTTGGTCTCGCCGACCTCGGTCATCGACTCGAGCGGCGGTCTGCGCGTGCGCGGCAAGATCGTGAACGCTACCAGTCTCGACCAGGCACGCGCCGAGTTCCGGCTCAGCGTCGGCAAGCGCGAGGTGCCGTTCACGGTGGCGCGGATCGACGCCGGCACCAGCGCGCAGTTCGTAGTCGAGCTGCCGCAGAGCGCGTCGGCCGACGTGAAGGCCGCGCGCATGCGCTGGGCGCGCTCGAGCGTGAGCTACGGCGAGGAGTGAGCGGCCATGGCCCGGAGCGCGGCCAGCACGCGGGCGAGCGCTTCGGAGTCGCGCGCGCAGTAGGCGCGGAGCTCCGCGAGCGCAGCCGCGGCCGCCGGCCCCGCGAGCTCGCCGCGCGCCAGCGCGTGCCAGGCGCGCGCCGCCGCGCCGCCGTCGGCGATCCCGGGCAGGTCGTCGAAGCCGAAGCCCGGCGCGAGCACGGGCGCCACGCGCTTGAGCGAGAACGAGCCCTGGAACCCCGGGTGGTACACCGAGCGGCGTAGGACGGGCAGGAGGTCGAGGAGCCGCGCGCGCAGCGCGTCGAGCGGCGCGGCCAGCTCCGGGAAGACGCGCGCCTGCGCCGCCAGGATCTCGGCCTCGAAGCCCGAGTAGACCGCCACGGGGAAGCGGCGCCCTGCGAACGCGGCGGCGAGGCTCTCCGCGAACGCGCGGCGGGGATCGTCGGGACGCTCGGCGAGGAAGCCGGCGACGGAGAGCTCCCCGCGCTCGCCGTGCAGGTGCGCCGACCACTGGAACGGCACCGGCTCGTAGGGGCGGGTGCCCGGGTAGAGCGGGATCTCGGGCATGATCGCCTCGAAGTCGAGGAAGTCCGCGCCGCCTTCGAGCGCCGCGAGCGCGGCCGCGAGGTCGGGCGCGGCGAACGGCGCGCCGAGCTTCTGGCTGGCGATCGCGTTGCGCTGCGCCGGGGTCAGCGGGAACTCCGCGGGCACGTCCGCGATCCGCGCGGCGCCGGACTCGCGCAGTGCGGCGAAATGCTGAGGACGCAGGCCGGGCAGCCGGCCGATCCAGTCGCCGGGCAGCTTCTCCGTGCAGCGCGCGAGGAACGCGCAGGTGTCCGGCCGGTGGCAGTGCGGCGACGGCTCGACCGTCGGCGGCTCCGCGGCCGCCAGCACCGCTGCTTGCGCAGCGACCCGCGCCAAGAGGTCGCGCGAGAGCGGCGCCACTTCACGCGTCACATCGGTGTGTCGCAGGAGCTCGCGCGCGGTCGGGGCCGCGGCGCCGCGCACGAAGTCCGGATCCAGGTGGAGCAGCGCGACCGACGCCACGGCGACCCCGGCGCTGCGCGCCGCGAAGTGCGCGAAGGCGAGCTCGTCGAACTGCGTCTCGCCGGGCCGCAGCACGGCGCTGACCCGGCGCAGGCCCCAGCCGCTCGCCTCGCGCACGAGGAAGTCCGCGCGTCCGCGAACCCCGCCGGCGGCGAACGCGGCGTCGCGCACGGCCGTGACGGTCGGATCGGCGAGCCGCTCGCGCGTGCGTCCCGGATCTCCCCCCGCGTCCGCCGCACCCGGGAACAGCTCGGCCGCGCGGGCGCACAGCTCGGCGCGCGCGCGCGAGCCCTCGGCCCGCTCGGCACGCCGGCGCGCGACGACCGCCGGATCCGCGCTCTCGGGCTCGTGCACCTCGCGCCACAGCCGCAGCTCGCATTGCAGCCCGGCGATGTGGCGCGCCGAGTCGATCCCGAACGGCTCCGTCAGGCGACCGCCTTGCTCTCGCGCAGCGCGCGGATCTCGTCGGCGCCGAAGCCGAAGCTCGCGAGCACGCTCTCGCCGTCGCCGCCCGTCTTGGCGGGGGCGCTGGGCAGCGCGGGCGCGGTGCGGCTGAAGCGCGGCGCCGGCGCCGGTTGAGTCACTCCGCCGATCTCGACGAACGTCTTGCGGGCAACGTTGTGCGGGTGCGCCGGCGCCTCGCTCATGGCGAGCACCGGCGCGAAGCACACGTCGCTGCCCTCCATGATCGCGCACCACTCGTCGCGGGTCTTGCGCTTGAACACCGCGGCGAGGTTCTGCTTCAGCTCGGGCCAGCGCGCGCGGTCGAGCTGCGGGAACTTCTCCGCGTCGAGCCCGCCGAGCTTCACGAGCTCCGCGTAGAACTGCGGCTCGATCGAGCCGAGCGAGACGTACTTCCCGTCCGCGCACTCGTACACCTCGTAGAAGTGCGCGCCGGTGTCGAGCAGGTTGGTGCCGCGCTCCTCGCTCCAGATGCCCATGGCCTTCATGCCCCAGAACATGGACATGAGCAGCGCCGCGCCGTCGACCATGGCCGCGTCCACGACCTGGCCCTTCCCCGAGCTCTTCGTCTCGAGCAGCCCCGCGAGCACCCCGAACGCGAGCAGCATGCCGCCGCCGCCGAAGTCGCCGACGAGATTGAGCGGCGGGAGCGGCGGCTCGCCCTTGCGGCCGATCCCCTCGAGCGCGCCCGCGAGCGCGATGTAGTTGATGTCGTGTCCCGCCGCCTGCGCCATCGGGCCGTCCTGGCCCCAGCCGGTCATGCGCCCGAACACGAGCTTCGGGTTCCGCGCGAGGCAGACGTCGGGCCCGAGCCCGAGCCGCTCCATGACGCCCGGCCTGAACCCTTCGATCAGCGCGTCGGCGCCGGCCACGAGGCGCAGCACGGTCTCGATGCCCTTCGGGTTCTTCAGGTCGACGGCGATGCTGCGCCGGCCGCGCAGGAGCGGATCGATCGGCGCGCGGCCGCTGCCGGCCCGGTCGATGCGCACCACGTCCGCCCCCATGTCGGCGAGCAGCATGGCGCAGAACGGGCCCGGGCCGATCCCGGCGAACTCGAGCACACGGATGCCATTAAGTGGTCCCATAGCGCACGAGAATATCAGGTCGTTATGCTCCGGCGCCTCAAGGGCACGCACGTGCTCGGCGATACATTCTGCCAGGGGGTCTTCTTGAGCCGAATCCCGAGGCTAGGCCTGACTCTTGCGCTCAGCCTCGCGTTCGCGCTCGGCGGGTCTGTCGCCGTCCGGGCCCAGACGCAGCCGTTCCCCGAGCCGAAGGCGCTCGAGCCGGCGGTCGCCTTCTGGGTGCGCGTCTACACCGAGGCGTCGACCGACGGCGGCTTCATCCACGACGCGCGGCTCATGGACGTCGTCTACGAGCACGTGCGCTTCTCGGGCGAGACCCGGCCGCGGGCGCGCGAGCAGATCGTCGACAGCCGCAAGAAGGCGTGGCGCGAGGTGCTCGAGTCGCTCGCGCAGGGCGAGCCGCCGCGCAACGCGCGCGAGCAGCAGATCGTGAAGCTGTTCACGGTCGCGCTGGGGCACGAGCCCACGGCGAGCGACTACCGGGACGCGAAGGACGAGCTCCGCTTCCAGCTCGGCCAGCGCGACAAGTTCAAGGACGGCCTGGTCCGCTCGGGCAGGTACGAGGAGGAGATGCGCGCGGTGTTCCGCGAGCGCGGGCTGCCGGACGACCTGGCGCTCCTTCCGCACGTCGAATCGTCGTTCAACGTGCGCGCGTACTCGAAGTACGGCGCAGCCGGCGTCTGGCAGTTCATGCGCGGCACGGGCCGGCGCTTCATGAAGGTCGACTACGTGATCGACGAGCGCCTCGATCCGATCACCGCGACCAATGCCGCAGCCCGGCTCCTGAACGAGAACTACTCGCTGCTCGGCACCTGGCCGCTCGCGCTCACCGCCTACAACCACGGCGCCGCGGGCATGGGCCGCGCGGTCAAGCAGCTGGGCACGACCGACATCGACCAGATCGTCGCGAACTACGACAGCCGCAGCTTCGGCTTCGCGTCGCGGAACTTCTACGCGCAGTTCCTCGCCGCGCGGAAGGTGATCTCGCACTACGAGTCGTACTTCGGCCCGGTCAAGCGCGATACGCCGCAGTCCGTGGACGTGGTGGTGCTGCCCTTCTACGCCGACGTGGGCGACCTGCGCGAGAACCTCGGCGTCTCGCCGGAGCTGATCGCCGAGCTGAACCCGGCCCTGCGCCCGCCGGTGTTCCGCTCCGGCAAGCGAATTCCGCGCGGCTACGCGCTGCGGCTGCCGGCCGGCACCGTGAAGGGCGACGGCTCGACCTGGCTCGCGGCCGTGCCCGTGACGGCCCAGCACGGCGAGCAGCACGAGAACCGCTACTACACCGTTCGGCGCGGCGATACGCTGTCCGAGATCGCGTCGGAGAACCGCACCACGATATCGGCGCTGGTCGCGCAGAACGACCTGGGCCGGCGCGGGCGCATCTACCCGGGCCAGGTGCTGCAGCTCCCCGACCGGCCGGGCGCGAGGCCGTCCAAGCGGCCGGCCCCGGCGATCGAGGTCGCCGCGACGGCGCCCACAGCGCCCACGGTGACCGTCGCGCCGACGCCGGAGCCGGAGGTCGCGAAGCCCGCTGCGGCCCCGCCCCTCGCGTTGGTTACCCCAGCGCCGCCTGCGCCGCTCCCGAAGCCGGCGGAGCCGGTCGTCCCCGAGACGGTCGCCGCAGTCGAGCCCGACCGGCCCGAGCCCGGAGCCGAGGCGGCAGGCGAGCCCCAGCCCGAGGCCGAGGCCCAGGCCGACAGCGACGCCGAAGCCGCCGCCGAGACCGAGGCCAAGGCCGAAGCCGACAGCGACGAGCCATTCGCGGCCGAGGAGCTCGAGGCGATCGAGCCGGTGGTGCTGCCCGCCAAGCCCAAGACTCCCAAGCCGATCTCGGCGCAGGTCGCGCTGGCCGAGCCCGCGGTGGCGCGCGACGACGAGGTCGGTCCGCCCGGCTCGCTCGACGGCTCGCCCTTCCGCCGCGTCGACAAGGACCGCGTGGTGGTCGACGACGACGAGACGCTGGGCCACTTCGCGGACTGGCTCGAGGTCTCGCCGCAGCGGCTGCGCACCCTGAACAAGCTGAAGCCGAACCGGCCGATCCACGTCGGCCAGAAGCTCAAGCTCGACTTCGCCCGCGTCTCCCCCGACGAGTTCCAGGAGCGCCGCCTCGAGTACCACAAGGGCATCGAGGAGGACTTCTTCGGCAGCTTCCGGGTGACCGGAACCGTCGAGCACACCCTGCGCTCGGGGGATACGCTGTGGGTTCTGTCTCACAAGCTGTACGGTGTGCCGACGTGGCTCATCCACCGCTACAACCCCGACCTCGACTTCGCGAAGCTGACCGCGGGAATGAAGCTCTCGATTCCCGTGGTGGAGAAGCTCGGCGAGACGGCGCCCGCGAACGGATCGAGCTGAAACTCCGCACCCTGGCGCAGCTCTTCCACTCGCTCGATCCCTCGCCGTTCCGCGAGCGCGAGCTCGACGCGACCGCCGAGGAGTTCATCGTCGACTGGGTGCGCGACGTGCCCCGCGACGCCGAGCTCGAGCTCGTGGTCCAGCTCGCCGAGCCGCAGAGCGACAGCGACGAGGAGCTCACCGCGGTGGTGGGCGAAGCCGTGCACAACCACTTCCAGTACCGGGCCGAGCGCACGCGCCGGGATCTCCGCGAGCTCTTGCGGCGCGGCCGGATCAGCCTCGCGATCGGCCTCGCGTTCGCCGGCGCCTGCGTGATGGCCGCGAACGCCGTCGACCGGGCGGGCGACTCGACGCTCCACGCGCTCTTGCGGGAGAGCCTGGTGATCGGGGGCTGGGTCGCCATGTGGCGCCCGCTCGAGATCTTCCTCTACGACTGGTGGCCGCTGCGGCGCCGCGAGCTCGAGTTCGCCCGCCTCGCGAAGGTCCGCGCCCGCGTGGTGTGCGCGCGCACCCGCTAGGCCGCATCCGCGACGGATCGACTCAGCGAATGCGACCTGCGGTCCCACCGCACCGGGGTCGCGCGGCGCAGCGAGCTCCGCGCCGGGCACGGCCTTTGCGAGGCCACCCGGCCATGGCTCACACCCGCATCCTGTTTCGGGACGAGGCCCGGGGGAAGATCCTCGCGGGCGCGACGGCGCTGGCCGACGCGGTTCGCGTCACGCTGGGGCCGCGCTCGAAGTCGATCCTGATCCAGCGCAAGTACGCCGAGCCGATCGTGTGCGACGACGGCGTGACGATCGCGAAGCGCATCGACCTTCCCGACCCCGACGAGAACCTGGGCGTGCAGATGCTGCGCGAGGCCGCGGTGCGCACCGGCGAGTCGGTGGGCGACGGCACCACGACTTCGACCCTGCTCGCGCACGCGATCTTCGCCGAGGGCGTGCGCAACGTCGTCGCCGGCGCGAGCGCGATCGATTTGAAGCGCGGGCTCGATCGCGGGGTGAAGACCGCCGTCGAGGCGCTGCGCGGCATCTCGCGCCCGGTGACGACCACCCGCGAGCGCGAGCAGGTGGCCACCATCTCCGCGCACGGCAACAGCGAGATCGGCCGCATGGTCGCGAGCGCGATCGAGCGGGTCGGCGCCGAGGGCATCGTGAGCGTCGAGGAGGCCAAGGGCACCGAGACCGCGCTCGAGATCGTGGAGGGGATGCGCTTCGACCGCGGCTTCCTCTCGCCGTACTTCATCACCGCGCCCGAGAAGGCGGAGGCGGTGCTCGAGGACGCGCTGGTGATCCTGCACGAGAAGCGCATCTCGACCATGCGCGACCTGCTGCCGCTGCTCGAGCGGATCGCCAAGGACGGCCGCTCCTTCCTGCTCGTCGCGGAGGACGTCGAGGGGGAGGCGCTCGCGACCTTGGTGGTGAACAAGCTGCGCGGGACCCTGCACGTCTGCGCGGTGAAGGCCCCCGGCTTCGGGGACCGCCGCAAGGCCATGCTCGAGGACATCGCGATCCTCACCGGCTCGACGTTCGTGGCCGAAGAGCTGGGGCTCAAGCTCGAGAACCTGGAGGTGTCCCAGCTCGGCAACGCCAAGCGCGTGATCGTCGACAAGGACAACACCACCATCATCGCCGGCGCCGGCGACCCCGCAGCGGTCAAGGCGCGCTGCGAGGAGCTGCGCCGGCAGGTCGCCGAGACGACCTCCGACTACGACCGGGAGAAGCTCGAAGAGCGGCTCGCCAAGCTGTCGGGCGGCGTGGCCGTGATCCGCGTGGGCGCGCCCTCGGAGGCGGAGCTGAAGAGCCGCCGCGAGGCGTTCGACGACGCAATCAGCGCGACCAAGGCCGCGATGGCGGAGGGGATCGTGCCCGGCGCGGGGCTCGCGCTGCTGCGCGCGATCAGCGCCGTCGAGCAGCTCGAGCCCAAGTGCGAGGGCGACGAGCAGACCGGCGTGCGCATGCTGCGCCGCGCGCTCGAAGCCCCCACGCGACAGATCGCGGCGAACTCGGGCTGCGACGCGGGCGTGGTCGTGGAGCGGATGCGCGCGGGCACGGGCGCCTACGGCTTCGACGCCGCGCGCGGCGCCTACGTCGACCTGATCGAGGCCGGCATCATCGATGCCACCAAGGTGGTGCGGTCCGCGCTCGAGAACGCGGTGTCGGTCGCGGGCGTGCTGCTGCTCGCCGAGGGCACGTTGACGGAGATCGAGGAAAAGCCCGTGCCGGGCGCCGCCGGAATGCCCGAGCTGGGCTGACGCCTCGCGCGCGCCCGACGCTCAGACGTCCAGTGTCACTCGCGCGCGCCAGCCGTCGGGCGCTCGTACGACCTGCATGGCGTGGGCGGTGACCGCCTTCACGTCGGCGCCCGCGCCGTGACGGGCGCGGTCGAAGGGCTCGCCGGCGAGCTGGGCCGACACGCGCGGCTCGGGGGTGTCGCCGGCCTCGACCCGGATCGGGCGGAGCAGCAGGCCTTCGGCGTCGCGCAGGAACACGAGCTCCGACAGGAAGCGCCGCAGGAGCCAGTCGAGACGCTCGTCGGCGAGCTCGACAGCGCGCGTCTCCAGCGGGCGCACCGAGTCGGGCCGCTCCACGGTCGCCGCGAGCAGGGCCTCCGCGCACGCGGAGAAGAGCTCTGCCAGCGAGTCGGCGCGCGCCTCGAAGGTGAGGTCGCTCGTGACGTCCTCCACGAAGCGGTGCGTGCTCCCGGCCATCAGCCCTTCACGTTCGCGACAGGGGCGAGACGTGCGACCCGCCGCGAGAGGCCCGCGAGCTCGGTCGCCTCCGCGACCGCGTCGACGCTCTTGTACGCGATGCCGGCCTCCTCGGCGAGGCCGCGCAGCGACGCTGCGCGCACCAGAATCCCGCGCGCCTCCATGGCACGCTCGAGCTCGCGGCCGTGCACGAGCTTGCGCGCGCGCGTCCGGCTCATGGTGCGGCCGCTGCCGTGGGCGGTGCTGTAGAAGCTCGCGCTCCCGGTCTTGCAGCCGGCGAGCAGGTACGACCCGGTCTCCATGCTGCCGCCGATGATCACGGGCTGACCGCTCTTCGCATACGCGCGCGGCAGCTCCGGGTGCCCGGGCGGGAACGCACGGGTGGCGCCTTTGCGGTGCACGAGCAGCGCGCGCTGCACTCCGCCGACCTCGTGGGTCTCCAGCTTGGCGGTGTTGTGCGCGACGTCGTACACCGTCTCCAGGCCGAGCGACTCCGCGGGCCGGCCGAACACCTCGCCGAACACCTCGCGAATCCGATGCAGGATCACCTGGCGATTGGCGAAGGCCATGTTCGCCGAGCAGCACATCGCCGCGAAGTAGGCTTCTCCGTCGTCGGAGCGGAACGGCGCGCAGGCGAGCTCGGGGTCCACGATCGCAAGCCCGTACTTGGTCGGCATCGCGCGCAGGAAGCGGTCCAGGTAGTCGGTCGCCACCTGGTGCCCGAAGCCACGGCTGCCGCAGTGGAACATGACCACGACTTGTTCGGGCCGATCCAGGCCGAAGGTCGCGGCGAGCGCCGCGTCGTGCACGGCGCCCGCACGGACGACCTGGATCTCCAGGTAGTGATTGCCCGAGCCCAGGGTTCCGAGCTGGCTCCGGCCGCGCGCGACCGCCTGCTTGGAGACGCACTCGGGGTCCGCGCCGAGGAAGCAGCCGCGCGACTCGGTGAAGTCGAGATCGCGCTGCGTCCCAAAGCCGTGCGCGACCGCCCAGCGCGCGCCCTCGCGCAGCACGTCGGAGAACTGCGCGGCGCTCAAGTCCACGAAGCCGCGCTGACCGACCCCCGCGGGCACGCGCGCGGCGAGCGCGTCGATGAGACGCCGCAAGAGCGGCTCGACTTCGGCCCAGGTCAGGTCCGAACGCACGAGCCGCATGCCGCAGTTGATGTCGAAGCCGATCCCGCCCGGCGAGATGACTCCCGTCTCGGCATCGGTCGCAGCGACGCCGCCGATCGGAAAGCCGTAGCCCCAGTGCGCGTCGGGCATGCAGTGACTCGCTCCGACGATGCCGGGCAGGGTCGCGACGTTCGCGGCTTGCGTGAAGACCTGGTCATCGAACGCGGCCACGAGCTCCTCGGTCGCGTAGATCCGCACGGGCACCCGCATGCCGGGACGAAAGCCGACGGGCAGCTCCCAGACGGCCGCCGAGATCTGCTTCAGCGCCGCGGGCACGGTCACCGCGATCTCGTGGCGAGGCATCTCGCCGCAGGCTGAGTCGTCAGGCCGCGCCGAGATCGCCGCACGCTCTGCGCAGGGCGCGGCACGCGGCGTGCACCGCCGATCCCGTCGGAGGTATTGGCATGATTCCGACCGCTCGCGATCTGATGGAGACCCGGCTGATCAGCGTGAACGCCGACGCGTCGCTTCTGGACGTTCACCAGCTGTTTGCCGACGAGGAGATCAGCGGGGCACCGGTGGTCGCCGACGACGGGACGCTGCTCGGAGTGATCACCGCAAGCGACCTCATCCGCGCCGTGGACGAGGAGCGCGGCACGGCGCGCATGGAGTCCGGCTACTTTCGCGACCTGCTGCCCTACTCCGCGCCCGATTGGTCCGCAGGTCCCGAGGACTTTCAAGACCGCCTCGCCGAGTTGCGAGTTTCCGACGCGATGACGGCGGATGCCCTGACCATCCCGCCCTCCACGCCGGCGCCCGCGATCGCGCGCAGTCTGCGGGAGCGGCACATCCACCGCGTCTTCGTCGCCGAGAACGGCCAGCTCTTGGGAGTCATCTCGGCGTTCGACCTCCTCCGCGTCGTTGAGGACCTGAAGGACTGAGTCACTCCTCGGTCAAGGCGACGGCGTGTCGGGCCCTGCGGGGACGACGACGCTCGCTTGGGGTCCGTCCTTGCCGGCCTCGATCGAGAGGCCGATCCGCTGTCCCACCTCGAGCGACTCGAACGACAGGCCGCCCGAGACCGCGTTGCGGTGGAAGTACACCGTGCGCCCATCGTCGGTCAGCGCGAAGCCGTAGCCCTCGTCGCGCGCGAGGCGGTCGACCGATCCGAACGTCGCCGGCCCGCCGGCGCGAGGGCGCGGGCGCCGACAGACACGTCGGCTTCTCAGATGGCGCAGCTCGCGCTCGAAAGCGGCGAGCGCGTCGTGGAGCGCTTTGGCGAGGTCGGGACCGCCGCGCGACGCGGCGATCTCGCGCCCCTTTGCGCTCCCGCTGACGTGGACCTCGCGCCCGCCCTGCCGGTGGTGGCTGCTGTCGCGGCCGGCGATGCGAACCGCGAGCAGGTCGTCGTGCTGCGCGGCGATGCGCCTCAGGCGTGCCTCTGCCGCCTCACGCTCTTGCTGGCTCAGATCGGAAAGCTCGTCCCAGTGGATTTCCATGACGGGCTCCTATGCAACGCCCGTTCCCTTGGCTGCGAGGTAAGCGACGAGCTGGTCCAGGGTCGCGAGCTTGGGGTAGTCGGCCTCGGGAATCTCGATGCCCGTGCGCTGGTGCACCCCGACCAGCAGATTGAGGAAGTCCATCGAGTCGAGGTCGACCTGGTCGCGCAGGCGCACGTCGCCCCGGAGCGCGCTCGGATCGACTTCGGGCGCGATCTCGCCCAGCACCTCGAGCACGAGCTGGCGCAGCAGCGCAGGCGTCACAGTGCCTCCGGCGCCTGCAGATGGCGCGCGAGCGCGCCGAGGAAGCGGCTGCCGCGGTGGCCGTCGCTCGCGCGGTGGTCGCCCGCGAGCGTGACGTCGACCGCGCGGTGCACGCCCACCAGGCCGTCGACGGCGACCGGCTGCTCGGTCACCCGGCCGAAGCCGACCAGCGCGACCTGCGGCGGCATGATCACACCGTAGACGCGCTCCGCGCCCTGGTCGCCCAGGTTGGTGAGCGAGATCGTCGCGCCGGAGACCTCGGAGCTGCGGAGCTTGCCGAGGCGCGCGCGGGCGACGACGTCGCGCAGCTCGGCCATGATCTGCGCCAGCGCTTTGTCCGCGACGTCGTGCAGCGCCGGCGCGAGCAGCCCGCCCTGGCGCAGCGAGACGATCACTCCGACGTGCACGCCCTCGCCGGGCACGAACGCGCCGTCGCGCCAGAAGCCGTTCAGCTCCGGCACTTCGCGCGCGGCTCGCGCGAGCGCCTTCACGAAGAGCGCCGCGGGAAGGATGCGGTCGGCGAGCGGACGGGCCGCGTTCTGATCGGCGAGCCAGGCGAGCGCGCGGGACAGGTCGACCCGGGTCTCGAGGTAGTAGTGAGGGATCTCGCGGTTCGCCCGCTCCATCGCCGCCGCGATCGCGCTGCGCATGGCGGCGGTACGGTCGCGCGGCGGAGGAGCAGCCGCGGCCGGAGCCTTCGGGGCGGCGGGTCTGCCGGCCGCGCGCTCGACGTCGGCGCGGGTGATCGCGCCGTCGGGGCCGGTTCCGGCGATCCCTGCGAGGTCCACGCCGAGCTCGGCAGCGACGCGCCGCGCGAGCGGGCTCGCGTGACTGCGCTCGCCCGGCGGATGCGCGGGCGGGATGGGGCGGCGGCCGGGCCCGCGCGGGCGGCGGCGCGACGGTCGGCGGCGCCTGTGGCGCGCGCGGCGGAGGAGCCGGCGTCGCCCCTTCCGCCGCCCGGATCCGCGCGATCGGGGTGCCGACCGGCACCGTCTCGCCGACGGCGACGAGGATGGCGTCGAGCACTCCCGCCGTGAAGCTCTCGACCTCGATCTCGGCCTTGTCGGTGTCGACCAGCGCCACGATCTCGCCGCGCGCGATCGGCTCGCCCACCTGCTTGCGCCACTCCAGGATCTTTCCGCGGTCCATGTCCGCGCCGAGCGACGGCATGCAGAAGTCAGCCACGGCCGGTCACCAGCGAGCGCGCCGCCTCGACGATGCGCGCCGCCTGCGGCAGCACCGCATCCTCGAGGTGCTTCGGATAGGGTACGGGCACCTCGGCGGAGCAGACCCGGCGAACCGGCCCGTCGAGCTCCGAGAGCGCGTGCTCGGCGATGCGCGCGGCGACCTCGGCCGACAGACTCCCGCTCTTCCAGCCTTCGTCCACGATCACGGCGCGGTGCGTGCGCGCGACGCTGGCCAGGATCGACTCCTCGTCGAGCGGGCGCAGCACCCGCAGGTCGAGCACCTCGGCCGAGATGCCGTCCGCGCCCAGGAGGTCGGCAGCTTCGAGCGCGCGGTCGAGCGTGCCGCCGTAGGCGATCAGGCTCACGTCGGTGCCCGGGCGGCGCAGCGCGGCGCGCTCGATCTCGACGGGGCCGACGTCGGCGGCGATCTCACCCTCGACGGGGTACAGCCGCGCGTGCTCGAAGATCAGCACCGGGTTCGGGTCGCACAGCGCGGTCCAGAGCATGCCGCGCGCATCCTCCAGCGTGGCCGGCGCCAGCACCTTCAGACCCGGGATGTGCGCGTACCAGCCCTCGAGGCTGTGCGAGTGCTGCGCCGCGAGCTGGCGCCCGGCGCCGGTCGCCATCCGGATCACGAGCGGCACGTGCAGCTGGCCGCCAGACATGTGCGAGAGCGTGGCGGCGGTGTTCAGGATCTGGTCGAGCGCGAGCAGGCTGAAGTTCACCGTCATGATCTCGACGATCGGGCGCATGCCGCCGAGCGCCGCGCCGATGCCCGCTCCGACAAACGCCGCCTCGGAGAGCGGCGTGTCGCGGATCCGCTCCGCGCCGAACTCCGCGAGCAGCCCGTGACTCACGGCGTAGCTGCCGCCGTAGGCGCCCACGTCCTCGCCCATCAGGAACACGCGTTCGTCGCGCTGCAGCGCCTCGCGGAGCGCCTGCCGGAACGCCTCGCGGAAGCTCTGCTTCACCCGCGGCTCGCTCACGTGCGCTCGCCCTCGAAGTACACGTGGCGCGCGAGCTCCTCGACCGGCTCGAAGTGCCCGGCCTCGGCGAACTCGACCGCGCGCGCGACCTCGGCCGCGGCCTCCTGCTCGAGCCGCGCGAGATCGTCGTCGCGCAGGGCGCCCGCGGCGAGCGCGCGGGCAACGAACGCGGGAATCGGGTCGCGCTGCTTCCACACCTCGACCTCGGCCTTCTCGCGGTAGAGCTGCGGGTCGAACATGGAGTGGGCTCGGAAGCGATAGGTGCGGAGCTCGAGGAAGAGCGGCCCGTCCGCGCGCACCGCGAGTGCGGCGCGCCGCGCCGCGTCCTCGACCGCGAGCACGTCCATCCCGTCGACCGACCACGCCGGCATCTCGTAGCTCGCGGCCTTCACGCACAGGTTGGTCTCGGACTCCGAGCGCGCGAGCGCGGTGCCCATCGCGTACAGGTTGTTCTCGCAGGCGAACAGCACCGGCAGCCGCCACAGCGCGGCCAGATTCATCGACTCGTGGAACTCGCCCTCGGCGACCGCGCCCTCGCCGAAGAAGCAGGCCGTCACCCGCGCGCGCCCCTGCATCCGGTCGGCGAGCGCCAGGCCGACGGCCAGCGGCAGACCCGCGGCGACGATCGCGTTGCCGCCGTAGAAGCGCGTCTTCGCGTCGAAGATGTGCATCGAGCCGCCGCGGCCGCGGCTGCTGCCCTCGACCTTGCCGAACATCTCCGCCATCACCGCGCCGGGGTCGAGACCGCGCGCGAGCGCGTGGCCGTGCTCGCGGTACGTCGCGACGATCGCGTCGTCGGGCGCGAGCGCCGCCATCGTTCCGACCGCCACCGCTTCCTGGCCGACGTAGAGATGGAGAAAGCCGCGGATCTTCCCCTTCGAGTACTGCTCGGCGGCGGCCTCCTCGAAGCGGCGGATGCGCACCATGCCGGCTAGCAGCCGCAGCGCGTGCTCGCGGTCGCGCGGCGCGAGCGGGGCCGACGCGCTCAAGCGCCGCCCTCGAGGGTCGAGGTGTCGCCCTCGGGCAGGCCGAGCTCGCGCGCCCGCAAGAGCCGCCGCATGATCTTTCCGCTGCGCGTCTTGGGCACGCTGTCCCGGAACTCGAGCTCTTTGGGGGCGACCGCCGCGCCCAGCCGGGTCCGCGCGAAGGCGATGATCTCGCGTGCGAGGGCCGGACTCGGCGCAAAGCCGGCGCGCAGAACGGCGTACGCCTTCACCCGCTCACCGGCGACGGGATCGGGCTTGCCGATCACCGCCGCCTCGACAACCGCCGGGTGCTCCATCAGCGCGCTCTCCACCTCGAACGGACCAATCAAGTGCCCCGACGATTTGATCACGTCGTCGGCCCGGCCGACGAACCAGAAGTATCCGTCGGCGTCGCGCCGCGCCAGATCGCCCGAGAGGTACCAGCCGCCGGCGAAGCACTTGCGGTAGCGCTCGTCGTCGTGGAGGTAGCCGCGGAACATGGACGGCCAGCCCGGGCGCAGCGCCAGCTCGCCGACCGCGTCGGGTTCGCGCAGCTGCTCCACGGTCTCGCCGCTCCCGCGGCGCACGATCCCGGCCTCGATTCCGGGGAGCGCTCGGCCCATGGAGCCCGGCCGGATCTCCTGCGAGGCGAAGTTCGCGATCATGATTCCGCCGGTCTCGGTTTGCCACCAGTTGTCGTGTATGGGCAGGCCGAGCGCCTCGACGCTCCACAGCACGGCCTCGGGGTTCAGCGGCTCGCCCACGCTCGCCGCGAAGCGCAGCCGCGAGAGATCGAAGCGGCGCGGCAGCTCGCTGCCCGCCTTCATCAGCATGCGCACCGCCGTCGGCGCCGTGTACCAGTTGGTGACGCGCTCGTCCTGGAGGACTCCGTACCAGCGCTCGGCGTCGAAGTCGGCCTCGTCGACCAGGCTCGTTGCGCCGAGCGCGAGCGGCGCAATGATCCCGTACGACGTGCCCGTGACCCAGCCCGGATCGGCGGTACACCAGAAGGTGTCGTCTGGCTGCAGATCGAGCGCGTACCGGGCGGTCGCGTGGTGGGCGACCACCGCGCCGTGCACGTGCACGGCACCCTTCGGCGCGCCGGTCGTGCCGCTGGTGAAGTGGAGCAGCGCCATGTCGTCGGGGTCGGTGGGCGGGATCTCGAAGCGCGGGCTGGCCGCCGCGAGCAGCTGCGCCAGGTCGCGCGTCCCCGGCAGCGCCCCGGCGCCGCGGTCGGCGAGCAGGACGTGCTGGAGCGCGGGCAGCGCCTCGCGCAGGGGCGCGACCTTGCGCGCGTAGAGCGCGGCGCTCGTGACCAGGACCCGTGCGTCGCCGCGCGCGAGGCGCGTGCGGATGGGCTCGGGTCCGAACGCGGAGAAGAGCGGGCAGAACACGCTGCCGTTCTTGAGCGCTCCGAGCGCCGCCACGTACAGCTCGGGAATTCGCCCGGCCAGTGCGAAGACCCGGTCACCTTTCCCCACGCCGAGCTCGCGCAGCGCATTCGCGAAGCGGCTCGAGAGCTCGGCGAGCTCGGCGAAGCTGACGTCGCGCGGCGCGCGCTCGCGGCTCAGGAAGCGCAGCGCGGTGCGGCCCGCGCGCGGGCCGTTCGCGTGCCGGTCCACGGCCTCGTGCGCGATGTTCAGGCCGCGGCCAGAGGGCAAACCTTCCAGCGCGGCGCGCGCCTGCTCCCACGTGAAGGCGGAGCGGGTCGCCGCGTAGTCGGCCAGATTCGGCGCAGGCGCGCCCGCCGCCGAGTGCTTCCGAATCGGCGCGAAAGCCATGGTGCGCCAGCAGCGGAGCAATGGACGTGCCGGCTGAGCGCGCCGCCCCGGGCACGGCGAGATCGGTCTGGGGCGCATCGCCTCGTCCCAGAGGCGGCTCGCCGCAGCGGGCTATCGATCCCGCAGCAGCTCGCGCGCGATGATCGTGCGCTGGATCTCGGACGTGCCCGCGCCGATCTCCATCAGCTTCGCGTCGCGCGCGATCCGTTCGACCGGATAGTCGCGCGTGTAGCCGTAGCCGCCGAAGACCTGCACCGCGGCGAGGCCCGCGCGGGTGGCGATCTCGCTCGAGAAGAGCTTCGCGGCGGAGGCGAGCTTCGAGCAGCCCGCCGCCTGCGCGACGCACAGCGCGGCCGCCTCGTAGACGAGCAGGCGCGCGGCCTCGACGTCGACGTACATGTCGGCGATCAGCTTCTGCACCATCTGGAACTCGGCGATCGGCCGGCCGAACTGCTCGCGCTCGCGCGCCCAGCCGATCGAGTGCTCGAGCGCCGCCTGCGCGAGCCCGACCGAGATCCCGGCCAGGGTGGCGCGCTCGACGTCCAGCCCGCGCATCATCATGGCCACGCCGCGGTTCTCGTCGCCGATCCGGTCGGCGGCCTCGACGCGCATGCCGTCGAAGCGCAGCTCGGCGGTGGGGCTGCCGCGCATGCCCATCTTGTCGAGCTTGCGACTGCAGCTGAAGCCCGGGGTCTTCCCGTCGACCAGGAACACCGAGATCCCCTGCGGCCCGCGCGACGGATCGGTGCGCGCGTAGACGACCAGAGTCTCGGCTTCCGAGCCGTTGGTGATGAAGGTCTTGCCGCCGTCGAGCACGTAGTGGTCGCCCTGGCGCACCGCGCGCGTGCGCATGCCGAGCGCGTCGGAGCCGGAGCTCGGCTCGGTGAGCGCCCAGGCGCCGATCGCCTCGCCGCTGCACAGTCGCGGCAGCACGCGGCCCTTCTGCTCCGGCGAGCAGTCGCGCGCGATCGCTCCGACGCACAGAACGGCGTGGGCGCCGTACGAGAGCGAGACCGAGCCGGAGACGCGGGCCAGCTCTTCCATGATCAGGGTGGCGCCGATGTAGTCGCCGCCGCTGCCGCCGTACTCCTCGGGCACCAGCACGCCGAGCGCGCCGATCTCGCCCAGGCGCAGGAAGAAGTCGCGGGGAAACCAGTCCTCGGCGTCGATCCGCGCCGCGATGGGCGCGAGCTCCGCCTCGGCCAGACGCCGAACCGAGTCGCGGATCAGCTCGTGATCGGGGGAGGTTTTCATCAGGACTGAAATACCGTCTCGTCCGGGAGTCGAATCGCGGTGAGCGGTCCGCCGTAGACCGCTCCCGTGTCGATTCCGATCGAGTACGGCAGGTTCCACCTTACACCGAAGTCCGGCAGCGGTGTGTGGCCGTAGACGACGGTCACCCCGAGGCTGTGCGGCAGGTCGGCGGTCTCGCGCTGCCAGAGCAGATCCTTCGGGCTCTCCTTGCCGAGCGCGTACTTCGGATCGGAGAGGCCGAGCGACGCCTTCGACATGCCCGCGTGCACGAACGCGTACTCGCCCTCGAGGTGCCAGAGCCGCAGCGACTTGAAGAAACGCTCATGCTCGGGCTCGAGCGCGAAGTTCTCGTCGGCGCCGAAGTAGCCGTAGCTCGCGAGCGTGGTCTCGCCGCCGTTGTGGAGGAACGCTTCGGAGCCGAAGTACTGCGGCCCTTGCCAGCCGAGGAACGAGAGGAACATCGCCTCGTGGTTTCCCATCAGGAAGATGCACTCGTACTCTTTCTGCAGCGCGATCAGGTCGTCGACGACGCCCTTCGGATTGGGGCCGCGGTCGACGTAGTCGCCGATGAAGATCAGCCGATCGCCGCGCTGGAGCGAGAGCCGCCCGAGCAGCTTGGCGAGTTCGTCGCGCATGCCGTGGATGTCGCCGATCGCGTAGAGCATGTTACGGCCAGTCTTATCGGATGGAAGCGCCGCGGATTGCCGCGGACGGCTGCGCATCGCTGCGGGCTCCCAACTGTCCGCAGGCGGCGAAGATGTCGTCGCCCCTCGAACGCCGTAGGGTCGCGGTGACCCCCTCCGCGGCGAGCGTGGCGAGGAAGCTCTCCATGCGCGCCTCGCTCGGCCGGCGATGGGACGTGCCCGGGTGCTCGTTCAGCGGGATCAGGTTCACCTTCGCGCGGGCGCTGCGCGCGAGCCGGGCCAGCGCGTGGGCGTCGGCGGGCGCGTCGTTCACGCCGGTCGATCAGCGTGTACTCGAACGAGATCCGCTCGCGCTTGGGCGTCGGATAGGCTGCGCAGGCCGCGAGCAGCTCGTCGATCGGGAAGCGCCGGTTCAGCGGCACCAGCACGTCGCGCAGCTCGTCGCGGGCGGCGTGGAGCGAGATGGCGAGCCGCACGGGCACGGCCTGGCCGAGCTCGGCGATCTTGGGCGCGACCCCGGCGGTCGACACCGTGATGCGTCGCGGCGCGAGCGCGAACGCGTCCGGGTGGGTCAGGATCCGGATCGCCTGGACGACGTTCTTCAGGTTGAGCAGCGGCTCGCCCATGCCCATGAACACGACGTGGGTGAGCGCTTTGCCGTCCGCGGCGAGGAGCTCCGCGGCGTGCAGCGCCTGGTCCACGATCTCGTCCGCGCGCAGGTTGCGGCCGAGCCCCAGGCGCCCGGTGGCGCAGAATACGCAGTCGAGGCTGCAGCCGACCTGCGACGAGACGCACAGCGTCTGCCGGCGCGCCTCGGGAATGATCACCGCCTCGATCTTCGCGCCGTCGCCGGTCGCGAGCACGAGCTTGCGCGTGCCGTCGGCCGCGCGGTGCTCCGACGTCGAGCTCGAGCGACGCGCGCGCGCCAGCTCGCGCCGAGCTCGCTCGCGCAGCTGCGC
Source organism: uncultured delta proteobacterium (assembly GCA_963707945.1). GTDB lineage: Bacteria > Myxococcota_A > UBA9160 > SZUA-336 > SZUA-336 > VGRW01. Next base: position 1,475,609 of record CAVPRM010000001.1, on the reverse strand, counting down.
GCGGCAGGTTCGCCATCGCCGCGAAGTCGCGGACGCGGCGGCCGTACAGCCAATGCGCGACCTGCGCCGCTCGGAAGCCGGGGGTGCCGGCGCTCGCGAACTCGGCGCGCAGCTCGTCGGGGGTATGGGCGAGGAGCGCCTTCAAGTGGCCCTACGATAGTCGAAGTACGCCATCGTGCGACCTTCGGCCCGCCACTCGGCCTCGTAAGCGGTCTCGCGCCGCGCCGGCCGCTCGCCGACCCAGGCGGCCGGCGCGTGCAAGTTCGCGAGCGCGCTCTGCCCCGCCAGCACCTCCGCGATCCAGTCTCGGTAGCCCTCGTGGTCGGTCGACAGGTGCAGGAGCGCGCCCGGCGCGAGCGCGCGCGCCGCCAGCGCGAGCAGCGGCGCCTGGATCAAGCGGCGGCGCCAGTGGCGCTTCTTCGGCCACGGGTCGGGGCAGTTGATCCAGAGCTCCTCGACACAGCGACGGTGGCAGCACGCGCTCGAGCGCGTACTCGGCGGGCGCGTGGAGCAGGAACAGGTTGGCGAGCGCCGAGCTTCTCCGCGCGGCGCGCCATCTTCTCGACCCGCTTGCGCGAGATCTCGACCCCGAGGAACACCCGCGCGGGGCTCGCAGTCGCCAGGTCGAGCAGCAGCTCGCCGCGGCCGAAGCCGAGCTCGAGCACGATGCGCTCGGCGCCCAGGCACGCGCCGAGCCCGCGCTCGCGGAGATCTTCGCCGGAGACGACCGGGGACAAACGGGCTAGCAGGCTGCTGAAAAACTCCCCGCGCGTCTATCATGCACCGCGTGGAGCGAAGGCTCGTCGCGATCCTCTCCGCCGACGGGGTCGGTTACAGCCGGCTCATGGCGGAGGACGAGGATGCGACGGTGCGCACCCTCGCAGCCTGCCGAGACGGCATCGGGCTCCTGGTCCGGCAGCACCGCGGCCGCGTCGTGGACTCGCCGGGAGACGAGGTTCTCGCGGAGTTCCCGACCGCGACCGAGGCCGTCGCCTGCGCCCTCGAGATCCAGGGCTGGCTCGGGGTGCAGAACGCCCCCTTGGCAGCGGAACGCCGCTTGGAGTTCCGCATCGGCGTCCATCTGGGCGAGGTCCGGGTGGAGGGAGAGCGCCTCTACGGAGACGGCGTGAACATCGCGGCGCGGCTCCAGACGCTCGCGGAGCCCGGCGGGGTCTGCGTCTCGGCAACCGTGCGCGACCAGCTCGGGAAGAAGCTGGCCGCGTCCTATCAGGATCTCGGCCCGCAGTCACTCAAGAACATCCCCGAGCCCGTGCGCACCTATGGCGTCCGGAGCGGCGAGCCCGCAGCCTCGGCCCGCGCGCGGCCTCGCGAGCGGGCGCCGGGCCCGATCCGCTTCCTCGCAGTGCTTCCGTTGGAGAACCTCTCCGGCGACCCCGGGCACGAGTACTTCGCCGACGGCATGACCGAGGCACTGATCGGCGAGCTCGGGAACATCCGCTCGCTGCGCGTGATCTCGCGGACCTCGGTGATGCGCTACAAGAACGCGCGCAAATCGCTCCCCGAGATCGCGGCCGAGCTCGGCGTGGACGCGCTCCTCGAGGGTACGGTGACGCGCGAGGGAGAGCGCGTGCGCGTCACCGCGCAGCTCATCGACGGGCAGACCGACCATCACCTCTGGTCCGAGCGCTACGACCGCGAGCTGCGCGGGATCCTGGAGCTGCAGAGCGACGTGGCCCGTGCGGTGGCCCGTCGCATCGAGCTCGACCTGACCCCGGCGGAGACGGCACGACTCAGCGCGCGCCCGCGGGTCGACCCCGCCGCGCACGACGCGCTCTTGCGGGGCATCTACCAGGTCGGACGCTCGACAGTGGACTCATTGAAAAGCGCGATCGCGTCCTTCGAGCGCGCGATCGAGCTCGATCCCGGCTACGCGCCGGCGCACGCCTGGCTGAGCCTCGCGTGGTGGGTGCTGACCCAGCCGCTCGGCGCGGTGCCCCCGCGCGAGGGGATGCCCCGCGCGAAGGCCGCGGCACTGCGGGCGATCGAGGCGGACCCCTACCTCGCCGAGGCACACGGCGCCCTCAGCCGCGTGGTGGGCTCGTTCGACTGGGACTTCGCGGCCGCGGAACGCCACGTCCAGACCGCGCTCCGGCTCAATCCCAGCATTCCCTGGGTTCATCAGACCCATGCGTTCCAGATGGCGGCCATGGGTCGCCTCGAGGAAGCGATCGCAGCCATGCGGCGGGCGGTGGAGCTCGCCCCGCTCGACTTGTGGATGCGCACCTCGCTCGCGGAGATCTCCTTCATGGCGCGCGCCTTCGACGCCACCGTGGCGGCAACGCGCGAAGTCGTCGCGATGGATCCGAGCTACTGGCGCGCGCACCGCCTGCTCGGGCGAACCCTGGACGTGTTGGATCGCCATGAAGAGGCGATCGGCGCGCACGAGCTCGGCGGAACGCTGAAGCCCGCCGAGGCGACAGCGCTGCGCACCGCGCTCGCGCAAGGCGGTCCGCTCGGCTACTGGCGGGAGCGCCTGCGCCTCGCGCGCGACGCCGCGCAGCCGCCGCCTCCCTACCCGACACTCGTCGAGATCCACGTTCGCCTCGGCCAGCGAGACGAGGCGTTCGCCGAACTCGAGCTCGCCTACGCCGCGCGGATCGGCCAGCTCAGTCTGCTGCGCACCGACGCCCGGCTCGACCCGCTCCGCGACGATCCCCGCTTCGTCGAGCTGGTCCGCCGCATCGGGATTCCGGAGAGCCAGCTACCCAGGCCCCGCTAGCGGATCTTCCGGCGCTTGCGCGACAGGTAGTCGACCATCACGTACTCGCCGATCTGACCCGGCGTGGTGTAGAACGCGCGGCCCTTGTTGATCTTGGTCATGCCCTCGACGAAGCGCATCAGCTCGGGCGAGTCGTCGAGCATGAAGGTGTTGATGGTGATCCCCTTGCGGGTCACTCGGCTGACCTCGCCGAGCGTCTCCTTGTTCGCGCGGGGGCTGGTGCCGCCCACCCCGCTCGGCCACTCCACCCGCAGCTCCTCGCCGACGAAGTAGGCTGTCGGCTGGCCGTCGGTGATCACGATGATCTGCTTGTTCGCGGACGGATTGCGGTCGATCAGCCGCTGCGCCACGCGCAGGCCGTCCTGCAGGTTCGTGAACGGGTCCTCCATGTTCCAGATCAGCTCGGGCAGCTCGGGCAGGCGCAGCTCGCGGGCGCGCGTGTAGAAGCCGACGATGAAGAAGCGGTCGCGCGGGTAGCGGGTGCGGATCAGCTGGTCCATCGCGATCGCGACCCGCTTGGCCGCCGGCCAGCGCCCCGACCACGACATGGACCAGCTCATGTCGAGCAGCAGCACCGTCGTGGTGTCGGTCTGCTGGTCGGTGTCCCAGACCTGGAGGTCGCCGGGCTCGAGGGCGACCGGCACCCCCGCGTTCGCGGGGTCGCGGAGCAGCGCGTTGCGCACCGAGCCGACCGCGTCGAGCATGGCCGGCTCGCCGAAGACGTAGCGCTTGCTGCGCTCGATCGTGATCAGGCCGCCGCCGCGGTGGCTGGTCGCGTGCGCGCCGGGCGAGCCGCGCTTGAGCGACCCGTAGATGTCCTCGAGCGCCAGCTCGCCGATGCGCCGGATCGCGCGCGGCGTCAGCTCGAGGCCGGCGTCGCCCTGGCGCAGGTAGCCGCCCTCTTCCAGGCTGCGGCGCATGTCGCGCAGGATCAGGAGCGACTCGACGCCCTGCTCGCCGGCCAGGTCGCGCAGGTCCTCGAGCGAGATCTGGTCGAGTTTTCCTTCGAGCAGGTTGCGCGCCATCTGGCCCAGCCGCTCGATCTCGCGCATCAGCTCGAGCGCCTCGTCGAACGACAGGTCGTGGCCGCCGCGCAGCATCTGGCGGTTGCGCGCCTGGAAGTCCTCGAGCGCGCGCAGCTGGTCGAGCTCGCTCTCGAGGTCGCGGAAGTCGGCCTCGGCGTCGGCGTCGGCCCAATCGTGGTTGGAGAAGCGCTTCAGCGCTTCGGACAGGCGCTTGGGCAGGTTCGTCCTTCTTGGCGTGAAAGTCGGACCAGGGCTTCGACTCGACCCCGCTCTGCTCGCTCTGAGCGCGCTCTTCGCGCTCGAGGATGTCGCGCAGCTTCTGCCAGCGCTCGTCGAAGGTGTGGTCCATGTTGTTGCCGGCCATGCGCTCGCGCGCGCGGCGGCGGAGCTCCTGCAGCAGCTCCTCCACGCCCATCACCCGGAAGTCCATGCCGGCGAGCTCGAAGCCCTGGTAGCGCATCCAGGAGAGCGCCTCTTCGACGCTCATCCCTTCCATCAGGTGGCGAGCGAGCTGGTCGAGGGCCTGCTCGGCGGCGAGCGAGAACGCGCGCTGCGTGCCGTCCCAGCGGCTGTAGCGCAGGCGCGAGGCGGTCATCCGTACGTCAATCGGCGGCCCGCGACCTCGCGGTTGAGCCTGTTCGAGAGGTGCAGTCCCTCGAGCACGAACTCGACCGCGGCCGCGATGCGCGCCGGGCTCGAACCGCAGCCGAGCAGCTCGACCGCCTTGCGCAGTCCCGCGATGTTGTCGACGCCGTCGGCGTACTCCTTCGAGGGCAGCTCCTCGCCGACCTCGACCTTCCAGCCGTCGTCGAAGGCGCGCACGATCGCGTCGAGCTCGATGCCGTTCGACAGCTCGCCGAACACCTCGAGCACCGCGCGCTTGATCAAGTTCTCGAGGATCTCGCCCTCGCTCTTCTCCGCGCCGGCGTACTCGAGCTCGAGCTTGCCGCCCATCGAGGCGCGCAGACCCGGCAGGTCGGTGAGCCGCGGCACGGCCTCGGGCTCGCCGAGCCGCAGCGCCCGGCGCTCGGCCTCGGCGATGATCGTCTCGTAGTTCGCGATCGACGCGCGCACCGACACGCCCGAGAGCTGCGAGACGTCCGGGCTCTTGCGCGCCTGGATGGTCAGCTCGGCGATGATCTGCTCGATGAAGTGGGGCACGTAGAGCTCGCCCGCCGCCTCGCGCGGCTTGCGGCGCTCCTGCTTCATGACGTCGATCTCGAGCTCGCGGGTGGGCGGATAGTGGGTGCGGATCTGCGCCTGATAGCGGTCCTTCAGCGGCGTGATGATGCGGCCCCGGCGCGTGTAGTCCTCGGGGTTGGCGCTGGCCACGACGAGCACGTCGAGCGGCAGCCGCACCTTGAAGCCCTTCACCTGGAAGTCGCGCTCCTCCATCACGTTGAAGAGCCCCACCTGGACCTTCTCCGCCAGGTCGGGCAGCTCGTTGATGCAGAAGATGCCGCGGTTGGTGCGCGGGATGAGCCCGAAGTGGATGGTCGACTCGTCGGCGAGATAGCGGCCTTCGGCGACCCGGATCGGGTCGATCTCGCCGATCAGGTCCGCGACCGAGACGTCGGGCGTGGCGAGCTTCTCGCCGTAGCGCGCGTCGCGGCCGATCCAGGCGACCTCCGTGCGCGTCGCCGTGCTTCTCGACCTGCTCGCGGCCCCAGCGGCTGATCGGCGCGAGCGGGTCGTCGTTGACCTCGCTGTTCGCGAGCACCGGCACCGCGTCGTCGAGCAGCTCGACGAGCTTGCGGATCATCTTGGACTTACCCTGGCCGCGCTCGCCGAGGAAGATCATGTCGTGACCGGCGAGCAGCGCGTGCTCGAGGGCCGGAATCACGGAGTCTGCGTAGCCGATCATCTCAGGAAGGAACGGCTGCTTCGCGCGCAGCCTCGCGATCAGGTTGGTGCGCAGCTCCTCGCGAACGCTGCGCGGCCGGTAGCCCGACGCCCTGAGCTCGCCGAGCGTGCTGGGTCGTCCCAAGATGTCCCGCCTCCCGCCGCGGAGCCCCGCGGGCGGGGAATTGTACGCCGAACTAGTCCGAGTCGTCCTCTTCGTCGCCCTCGCTCTTGTCCTCCTTCTCGCGGTCCGTTCCGAGGATGAGCTTCAGGCGCTCCTGGATGATCGGAAGCTTCGGATCGTCCAGCCGGAGCTTGTCCGACCCCGGGTATTTCAGGATGTCGCGCTGGATGTTCTCGATCCGCTCGTCGGTCGCGGGGTGCGACGCGAGAAACTGCGGGCCGCCGCCGCTTCCATACTCCCGCTTCAGCGTCTCGAACATGGTCACGAAGCCCTCGGGGTTCCAGCCCGAGTTGACCATGGTCTCGACGGCGAGGTCGTCGGCCTCGCGCTCGTCGTCGCGCGTGAACGACGTGAGGAACGCCGTGCCGGCGACCGAGATGCCCATGCCGCTCGCGTTGGTGACGATGGGGTTCCCGCCGCTCAGGAAGTAGGCCGCGAGGTACAGCAGCTGCGCGACGAAGCCTGTGCCGCGCTGCGTGTTCACGCTCTTGGCCACGTGGCGCGCGGTCACGTGCCCCATCTCGTGCGCGAGCACGCCGGCGAGCTCGGCGCCGTTCGAGGCGGCCAGCAGCAGCCCCGTGTTCACGTACATGGCGCCGCCCGGGGCCGCGCCGGCGTTGATGCTCGTCGTCCTCGATCACGAAGAAGCGGAACTCGAACGGCGACGGGCGCGCGCCCTTCACGAGAGACGCGCCGAACTCGCGGACGTAGTTCACGGTGACTGGATCGCGAACGAACGTGAACTCCTTGCGGGCCTGCGCCTGGTACTGCGCGCCGAGCCGCTTCTCCTCCTCGACCGAGATCGTGCCGCAGGCGGTCAGGGTCACGGCGATCAGGCCGAGTGCGACCGTTCGCCGGATCACTCGCTCCCCTCCTCTTGGCGCTGCGGCAAGCGTCTTCTCCAGTGTCGAGATCACCGCCCGGATCACCGCGACCACCGCCGTGTCGAACTGGACGTTGTCCACGATCGGCAGTCCATGGCGCTCGGCCTCGGCGATCAGGTAGCGCTGGATCGCCAGGATCTCGTCGAAATGTTCCAGGTACCGATCGGCAGATCGGCTGCGCGCCTTGGCGGTTCGCGAGGCGAAACGGCTGCGATAGGCCTCTGGGTCGAGCGTTCCCGTCATGATGAAGGTGACGTGGGCGCGCCCTTGGTAGCGGCCGAGCTCGAGCATGCCGGGCACCAGGTTCGCGCCCTCGATCAGCATGCTGGTGTTCTCCTCGACCGCCCGCTCGAGGAGCGCGTGCACGCCGACCGCGATCTTCTGCGCCTGCTCGCGATAGCCCACCACGACCGGGTCGCCGACCAGCGACGTCGCGCGCGGCAGCGCCAGGTAGGCGTCGAAGGTCGAGCAGTGGATCTCCGGCATCAGGTCGGGCGAGAACATCAGACGCATGATCTGGCGAATCGAATCGGTCCCGATCACGCGGGGCAGCTCGAGCCGGCGCGCGACCTCGATCGCCAGGGACGTCTTGCCGGAGCCCGTGGCGCCGCCCAGGAGCACCAGGCTCGGCTTGCCGTCGTCACGGGCGCTGCGCCAGACCCGGTACCAGCGCGCCGGGCCCGGGCCGTCCGTTCGCTCGATCGTGGCGGCCACCAGGTGGCGCAGCTCGGTCCGGTCGATCGCCGCGCGGCCCTGCCGGAGCAGCGAGAGCTCGATCTCGCGGGCCACGTCGTGGGCGTCCTCGGGCTCGAGCCCCGCGCCCATCAGGGACACCGCCAGGATGCCCTTCGAGAAGGGGCTCCAGGAGCCGTCCTCCTCGACCACCCGCGGCGGCTCGATGGCGGTGACCGCGCCCAGCGCGTCGAGGTCGTAGCGGTCGTCGAGCAGCTCGTCGACCAGCAGCGAGATCTCTTCCAGGCGGACCTTGCCGCGCGGCGCGATCCGGTCGCGGATCGCCGTGGCCGTTGCGAGTGCGACGTCGAAGGGAACTCCGCGGCGAACCAGCGACTGCACGAGGATCCCGCGCATGAACGGCCGCGGTCCATCGGGACCTACGACTACGAGCGCTACCTCTTCCAAGGGCTCCCGACGGTATCAAACCGACAGTTGGCCAGCGAGCAGCCGCAGTGCGACCCCGTGCCGCACCCCGCGCTCCGAGACGCGGAAGTGCGTCGCGCCGAGGCGCGCCAGCGCCACCTCGAGACAGACGAGCCCGGCGACGATCACGTCCGCGCGGCCGGGCTCGAGCCCAGGAAGGCGCAGGCGCGCCTCGATGCCCAATGCGGCAAGCCGCTCGATCCAGTGCGTGAGCCGATCGGCGTGGAGCGCGAGCCCTTCGACCCGGGCCGGGTCGTAGGGATCGAGCGCGAGCTCGAGGGCCGCGAGCGTGGTCGCGGTGCCGGCGACCGCGACCACCGCGGCGTCCGCAGGTAGACCGCCCGGGAGCGCGCGAGCCAGCGGCTCGGCGACCTGGCGCACGCGCGCGCGAAGCGCCGCCAGATCCGCGGGCGGGATCGGATGACGAGGCAGATGCGCCTCCGTCAACCGCACGCTGCCCATCGGCAGCGACACGCCTCGAGTCGGACCCGAGCGGGTCGAGCGCCAGGCGACCTCGGTGCTTCCGCCCCCCACGTCGATCGCTGCGATCACATCGGATTGCTCTCCGACACCGAGCCGCGTCGCCTCGAGCGTGAGCTCGGCCTCTTCGTCGCCCGAGAGCAGGCGCGCTCCGTCCACGGTGCCCGCCCGCACCAGCCGCGCGAGAAACTCCGCGCCGTCTCGCGCCCGGCGCAGCGCCTCGGTGCCGACCGCGACCAGCCGCTCGGCGCCGTCCGTCCGCGCTTGCGCGGCGAGCTCGGCGATCGCGGCCTGCGTGCGCGCGATCGCCTCGGACGCGAGCTCGCCGCGCTCGAACACACCCTGCCCGAGCCGTGTGATCCGGGACACGTCGCGCACCACCCGACCGTCCGCGCCCATCACCAGGAGCAGGATCGTGTTCGAGCCGAGGTCGAACACGCCGATGCGCCGCGGTTTTTCGTGTCCGGTGTTGGCCATTGCTGTCCCCTGCTGCTACGCTCCGCTTCATCCACTGGGGGGTGGGGAGAACTTGAGGGAGATCCCGCGATCTGCCTCGGCGGCATCGAGACCGTGCCCTGCGTGCAGCGCGCAGCAGCGTAGACGTCTCGCTCTCGCGGCGCTCCCGCTCCTCGCGGACGCTACACGTCGCGAGACTGTCTCGTAGGGGAGGGACAGAAATGCGCTGCATCGCGGTGATGAATCAGAAAGGCGGCTGCGGCAAGACCACGACCGTGGTGAGTCTGGCAGGATGCCTCGCCGCCGAAGGTCACGCGGTACTCGTGGTCGACATGGACCCGCAGGCCCACGCCACGCTGGGTCTGGGCATCGACCCCGAAGAGATCGACGAGAACCTGTACGAGGTTCTGGCCGAGCCCGAAGGCGCAGGCGCCCGGCTCGGTGAAGTGATCGTGGAGGCCGGCGCCCACCTGGACGTCGCCCCCTCCGGAGTGATCCTGTCGGCGCTCGAGCAGAAGCTCACCGCCGAAGGCGCGCGCGGCCGCACGGAGCGGCTCGCCTCGGCGCTCGGCAAGCTCGAGAAGCAGTACGACTTCGTGTTGATCGACTGCCCGCCGAACGTCGGCATCCTGACGTTCAACGCGCTGCGCGCGGCGCAGGAAGTGATCATCCCGCTCGAGACCAGCTACTTCTCGATGCACGGCGTCGCGAAGCTGCTCGAGACGATCGCGCTGCTCGAGGACCGGATCGGCCACTCGCTCAAGATCCGCATCCTCCCCACGCTGTTCGACGGGCGCACCCGCTTCGCCAAGCGCGCGCTCGCCGAGATCCGCGAGACCTACAAGGACCTCGTATTCGACACGGTGATCCGCTCCAACGTGCGGCTGCGCGAAGCGGCGCAGCGCGGCATTCCGATCGCCGCACTCGACCGCCGCTCCTACGGCTTCGTCGACTACATGTCGCTGGCGCTCGAAGTCCTCTACGACCGCGAAGAGGAAGAGGCCGCGCCGAAGCCCGCGCCCGAGCTCCCCACCGACGCCGAGATCCAGAGCGCCGGCGAGAAGGGCGTGGTGTTCACCTTCAAGAACCCGAAGGTGCGCGACGTGCAGCTCGCGGGCGACTTCAACAACTGGATCCCCGACCAGGGGGTCGAGACGCGCCAGGGTCCGGGCGGCACCTGGGAGAAGGTCGTGCGGCTCGGCCCGGGCGTGTACCAGTACCGCTACTTCGTCGACGGCGAGTGGACTCCGGACCCGAGCAACCCGCGCCGGGTCGAAGGCCCGGCAGGCGGGGTAAACTCCGTCCTGATCATCAGCTAGAGCGCTCGCGCGGCTGAGCGAGGGCAGCCCCGGGCGAGGCCCCAAGCGCCGACGGCGCGCGCAGCGGAAGGGGCGGAGGCGGAGTGGCCCGCAGCAGGAATCTCGGCGACGTCCTCCACTACTTCATTCCGGAGGACGAGCAGACCGCAGCGCGCGCGCGCACGCGCGAGAGCGCTGCCGAGCCGAACACGCGCGAGGCCGCGCCGCGTGGCCCGGCGCCCCGCATCTGCGTGCCCGCCTCGCCGGAGCGGCTGCTCTGGTGCGCGCTGGCGCTCGAGCTCGCCGGCGCGCTCGCGGCGGAGCGCGGCCAGGCGCGCGTCCTGGCGGCGTTCGCCGCATCGCCGCTCCTGCCCGAAGTTCCCGGCGTGCGGGTCGAAGCGCGCGAGTGCGCGCCCGCCGAGCTCGCCGACCTGCTCGCGGACGTGCCGGCGGACGAGCCCGCGCTGGCGCTCGAGCGGCCCGAGCGGATCGCCGCGCTCTTGAACCGCGCCCAGTTCGACGCAGTGCTGCTGCCCGTCGACGGCGCGAGCTGGGGCGTGGCGCGCGCGCTGCGGCTCCTGCGCGAGCTGGCGCCAGCGCTCGCCGGAACCCGCGTGCTCACCTGGGTGGTCGGCGCCGACAGCGCGAGCGACGCTGCCGGGCTCGGCGAACGCCTCGCCTCGGCCGCGCGCCGCCAGCACGGCCTCGACGTCGAGGTCGCCCCCGCCCTGCCCCGCGATCCCGCGCTGTACCGTGCGCTGCTGCGCGGCGAGTCGGTGCACGCCAGCGACGACGGCACCAGCGCCGGCGCGCGCGAGCTGCGCGCGCTGTCGCGCCGGCTCGGCGGGCGCAGGGCCGCGTGAGCGGGAGCGCCCCCGAGACCCCGTTCATCCTTCTATCGCGCGGCGACCGGGTGCGCGGGCGGCTCTGGAAGCCGGCGCGGCGCGGGCCGCATCCGGTCGTGATCCTGGGCTCGCCCGACGGCGCCGCCGCGGGTCCGTTCGTCGAGTCGGCGCGCGCGATCTGGTCCGCGCGGGCCGCGCTGGTCGCGTTCGACCTGCCGCTGTGCGGCGCGCGGAGCAGCGGCAAGATCTCGCCACAGGCGCTCGAGCGCCTGCGCGCGGACCTCGAGACCCAGACCCGCGCCGACGTGGACGCGCTGCTCGCGCACCTGGCCCGCGACGGGGAGCTCGACCTCGCGCGGGTGTCGCTCTTCGGTGTCGGCCGGAGCGCGGAGCTCCTGCGCGCGGTCGGCACCGACCCGCGTCTCGCGCAGGTCCGGCTCGAGCCCGCCGCCCGCGAGCCCGACCCCGGCTGGCTGCCCTAGGCGGCTGCCTCTGGCCAGAGCTCGAGCGCGAAGAGCGTTCCCGCGGTCACCAGCCACGGCAGGCACAGGAACGACACCCCGGGCACGACGAAGAGCACGAGAGCTACGCCGCCGAACGACAGCATCTCGAACGGATGGCGGAAAACCCAGCGCCGCCGCGCCGCGAAGCGCACGCCGCGCCGGTCGAGCGCGAACCCGGTGTAGACGAGCGGCAGGAACAGCGCCGCGACCGCGAGGCTCGCCACGGCCGCGAACGGCTGCAGCCCGGGCACGAGCCCTACCGCGAGCAGAGCCGCCTGCAGCCCGAGCAGGAACGCGACTCGCTTCCCTTCCTCGAGCACGCTCCGGCCCGCGCGCCCGAGCACCGCGGCCAGTCCCGGCGCCTGCGGCGGCGCGGCGCCGCGGACGAGCCGCTCGACCCGCTCCGAGAGCACGTCCAGGAACGGGGCTGCGATCACCCCGCCGATCGCCGTGAACGCGAAGTAGATCGCGACTCCGAACGCGACCAGCAGCACCAGCCGCACCAGCGCGGCGAGCAGCCACAGCGGGCCGGCGACGATGTAGCCGTACCAGTGCTCGGGAGTGGCCACGCTGAGCATGCGCTCGAGCGGGCCTGCGACGACGTCGAGGTTCGCGACGAACACCGCGGCCGCCAGGCCGAAGGCGACGAGATTCAGCGCGAACGGCACCAGCACCCACGGCCACAGCGAGCGCTCGCGCCGCAGCATCGTCCACGCGCGCCGCAGGACGCGCAGCGCGGTCACGGACCGATCAGTCCCAGCAGGCGATCGCGGTGGCGCGCGAGCGACGCGTCGTCGGGCGCCTCGAGGTTCAGGCGCAGGAGCGGCTCCGTGTTCGACGGGCGCAGGTTGAACCACCAGTCGGGATAGCTGACGGTGAGACCGTCCAGCTCGTCGGCGTCGCCGTCCGGATACGCGGCGCGCACCCGCGCGAGCGTCTTCGCCACGTCGGCGACGCGCCGGTTGATCTCGCCGCTCTGGCGGTAACGCCGGTACGGCAGCCACAGCTCGGAGAGCGGGCGCGCCCGCGCGGCCATGGCCTCGAGCAGGAGCAGCATCGCGGCCGCGCCGTCGTCGCCGATGTAGCCGGCCGGGAAGCGGAAGTAGTAGTGGCCCGAGAGCTCGCCGCCGAAGCAGGCGCCGCGCTCGCGCATGACCGCCTTCATGAACGCGTGCCCGACCCGGCCGCGTACCGGCTCGGCGCCGCGCGCGCGCAGCGTCTCGGGCACGACCCGGCTCGAGCGCAGGTCGTACAGGAACGGCATGCCGGGCTTGGAACCGAGCAGCTTGCGCTCGAGAATCACGTCGCAGAAGAGCGCGGTCATCAGGTCGGCCGGCACCGCCTCGCCGTGCTCGTCGACGAACACGGCGCGGTCGCCGTCACCGTCCCAGGCGATCCCGAGGTCGGCCTTCTCGGCCAGCACGGCCTTCTGCAGGTCGTGCAGGTTCTCGGCCTTGAGCGGGTCGGCCTCGTGGTTCGGGAAGCTGCCGTCCGGTTCGAAGTACATGCGCTTCGCCTGGAGCGGCAGGCGGTCGAGCAGCGCCGAGTTCGCCTCGCCCGCGATGCCGTTGCCTGCGTCGATCACCGCGCGCAGCGCGGCGCGTGCGGGGAACAGCTCGAGCAGGCTGTCGCAATACTGTGTCCTCGGGTCCAGCGTCCGCAGCGCGCCTCTGGGTGCCGGGGTGGGCTCGTTCTCCAGCGCGAACGCCGTGTCGCGGATCGCGCGCAGCCCCGACTCGATCCCGATCGGGACCGCGTTGGGCCCGCACACCTTGAAGCCGTTGTAGGCGCCGGGGTTGTGCGAAGCGGTGATCATGGCGCCGCCGGCCGCCCGAGTGGTCGCCGTCGCGAAGTAGAGCATCGGCGTCGAGACGCGGCCGATCTCGATCACGTCGGCGCCTTCGCCGCGCAAGCCCGCGACCAGCGCGCTGCGAAGCTCCTGCGCGCTGGCGCGCATGTCCCAGCCGACGACGACGGGGCCGCCCCCGAGGTGGCGCGCGAGTGCGCGTCCGATCGCCAGCGCCGCGCGCGCGTCGAGCTCCTCGGGCGCGAGTCCACGAATGTCGTAGGCCTTGAAGATTCCCGGGTTCATCACGGCGCAGTGTTCCTGCTCCCCGAGTTGACTTCAACCGGGCCGTCGCCGACCTTTCAAGCCATGTTCGGACTCGGCGCCGGCGAGCTCCTCATCATCCTGGTGATCGTGGTCGTGATCTTCGGGGCCAGCCGTCTGCCGCAGCTCGGGCAGGGTCTCGGCGAAGGCATCAAGAACTTCCGCACCGCCCTGAAGGCGCCGCCCGAGATCGACGTCACGCCCAAGGACGACGAGCCCAAGAAGCCCGAGCACTAGCGCGCGGAGCAACGCGCGCGACTCACTCGGGCGCGGGCGCCGCCGGCACGACCTCTTCGGGCACGGGCGCGAGCTTGGGCCGCGCGATCGGCGCGGGCGGCTTCGGCGAAGCCTCGCTCGCGGTGGCCGTCGGCGGCGCGGGCGGAGGCATGGGGGCAGGCGCGGGCGCGAGCTGGGGCGGCGGGGCCGGCGCGGCGGGAGGCGGACTCACGGCGATCGCTGTGCCGCGCAGCGCGGCCTTGCCGGCCGAGAGCGCGATCGAGATGCGCCGCGCGCGCGCGGGTGGATCGGCCAGGAGCGCGGTGAAGCCGGTGACCTGCGGGCCGGTCCCAGAGAGCTCGCCGGCGTTCGACGCGAGCCGAATCGCCAGGCGGTCGGGCGCGATCTCGGCGTCGTCGAGCCGCTGCAGCCAGGCGCGGCTCGGCTCGCCGACGCGCGCGCCGTCGGTCTCGAGCAAGCTCACCTCGACCTCCGGCGGCGGAGCGGCCCCGTCGGGGAACAGATTCCCACGCACGACCAGCACCCGCGCCCCGGTGCTGTCGCGCGCGACGAAGGTCTCCACGTCGGCGGCGATCCAGCCCGCAGCCTGCTCGACGGCGGGCGTGTCGAGGTTCGCCTCGCGCTGCAGGCGCAGCCCGCGCACCGCACCGCCGAGCAACGCGACCCCTACGAGCGCCGCGGCGATGCGCACGATCACCGCTGCGGAGCTTCCCGCCTCGGGGTCGAAATCGGCCGGGCCCGGCGCCGCGCGCTTCTTCGCGCTGGCCACCGGAATGTCGGGCTGGTCGAACGCGCTCGCGCTCTTCGCCGGCTCGTCGCCCGCCGCCGAACTCGATTCGGAGGCCAGCCCGAACGACGCGCCCGCTTCGAATACGTTGGCCGGCGCGTCCTTGGTCAGCGACTCCCAGCCCGCGTCGCCCTGGTCCTCGTCGGACAGGCCCGCGCCGAACGCGGCGTCGATGTCCTTGAACTTCGCATCCTTCGCGAGAACCGGGCTCGGCTTGGCGGAGGGTTGCGGCGGCTTGGAGGGCTTTGGCGCACTCGAACTCTTGGGAGGAGACGGGTCCTCGCCGAGGAAGAACCGGCTCGCAGTGTCCTCCTCCTCCTCGCCGACCTGGTTGCCGAGCAGCGAGCCGCCGAACTCGGCCTTGGAAGAGCCCAGGTCGGGCGCACCGGCGTCGAGCATCTCCTGCGCGGTCTGCCCGCCGGTCGCGACGATCCGCTCTTCGGTGACCGGCTCGGGCGGCGGCTCGGGCGCCGCGGGCACCGCGGGCTTCGCCTGCGCCGGCTTCTCGACGGGCTTGGGGGGCTTGGGCTCGGGCTTGGTCGGCTTGGGCTCGGGCTTGGGGCGCGCGACTGCCGGGGTCGGGGCCTTCTGGAGCTTGGTGGTGGGCGGCGTGCGCGAGGGCGTCTTCGAGGGAGTGCGGGGGTCCGCGGTCCGCTCGGTCTGCGACGTCTGGTCGTCGAAGAGGAACTCGGGATTGTCGAGCTGCTCGTCGGGGGCGCCACGCGCGCCGGGCCGCGCGCTACCATCGGCCGCAGGGGCCTTTGCCTCCGGCGCGGCCGACGAGGGCGTGATGTGAAAGCGGTGGTGGCAGCGCGAGCAGCGCACCCGCGCCCCCTTCTCGGGGATGCGCGCGTCCGCAACGTGGAAGCGTGTCTCGCAACTCTCGCACTGGACGATCATGGGACTGCCTCGGCCGCAGCGTTCCTCGTCGGTGCCGAGCCGCGCGCGCTTGAGGGCCGCAGGTGACGGGACTGCTCGAGAAGGTCCTCTCTCGCCGGCTCCTGCTGGTGACGGGCAAGGGCGGAACGGGCAAGTCCAGCGTCGCGGCTGCGCTCGGGGTGCTCGCCGCCCGGCGGGGTGTGCGCACGGTGGTGGTGGAGCTCGGCGAGTCGAACGCGCTGCGCGAGCTCCTGCGGGATCCGGGAGCCGCACCGGAGTCGGGGGCGAGCCGCGAGCCCGAGCCGGTGACCGAGCGCCTCTTCGCGCTGCGCATCGAGCCGATGGAAACGCTCCGCGAGTACCTCGAGCTGCAGCTCCGGGTGCGGCTGGTGGCGCGCGCGATCGTCGACAACTCGGCCTTTCACCGCTTCCTGGAGGCGGCTCCCGGCTGGCGCGAGCTCGTCACCCTGGGGAAGCTCTGGTACCTGGTCTCGCGCGAGGACCGCTCCGGCCGGCCGCTCTGGCCGCTCGTGATCGTCGACGCGCCGGCCACGGGCCACGGGCTCTCGCTGCTGTCGGTGCCGTCGGTGGTGCGCGACACCGTGCGCGTGGGTCCGCTGCGGCACAACGCCGATCGGATCTACGACCTCCTGGTCGACCCGGCGCGAACTTGGGTCGTGCCGATCACGCTGCCCGAGGAGCTGCCCGTGAACGAGACGCTGGAGCTGCGCGCGCGCGTGCGCCAGCTGGGCGTCGGGCTGGGGCCGGTGATCGCGAACGGAGTCGAGCCGCCGCTGGCGCTCGCCGACCCCGAGCGCGTGCTCGCCGCCGTCGCGGCGATCGAAGGCAGCGCAGAAGCCCCGCCGCTGGCCGCGCCCGACGTGGTGCGGGCCGCAGCGCGGCATCGCCTCGCGCGAGGGGCGCTGCAGCGCGGCTTCCTGGGGCAGCTCGAGCACGCGCTCGGCGAGCCCGCGCGCGAGCTGCCGTGGCTGGCCCAGGGGGTCGACGGTCCCGAAGGCGTAGGCGCGCTCGCCGACGCGCTCGGCGGAGCGCTCGCGTGAAGCCGGGCCGCTGGCTCGACTGCCGCGTGCTCGTCACCGTCGGCACCGGCGGCGTCGGCAAGACCACGGTCGCGGCGGCCCTCGCGCTCGCGGCCGCGCGCGAGGGCAAGCGCGCGCTCGTGATGACCATCGACCCCGCGCGCCGGCTCGCCGACGCGCTCGGCACCGGCCCGCTCGACCACGACGCGCGCGAGGTCCCGGCCGAGCGGCTGCGCGCGCTGGGCGCGCGCGAAGGCGGCAGCCTGTGGGCGCTCATGCTCGACACCAAGCGCACCTTCGACGAGCTGGTCGAGCGGCTCGCGCCCGACCCCGCCGCGCGCGAGCGGATCTTCGCGAATCCGATCTACCGCAATCTCTCCGACGCGCTCGCCGGCAGCCGCGAGTACTCGGCGACCGAGAAGCTCCTGCAGGTGTGCGCCGAAGGGCGCTTCGATCTGGTGGTGCTCGACACGCCGCCCGCGGCCCACGCGCTCGACTTCCTCGACGCGCCGCGCCGGCTCTCGGGCTTCCTCGACGGGCAGTTCATCAAGCTCCTGGCCCACCCGGCCGCGGTGGTGGGCCGCGCGAGCCTGCGGCTGTTCCGCGGCGGCTCCGAGCTCGTGCTGCGCGCGCTCGAGCGCCTGACCGGGCTCGAGTTCCTGGGCGCGATCTCGGAGTTCCTGCTCGCCTTCGAGGAGCTGCTCTCGGGCTTCAGCGCGCGCGCGAGAGAGGTCGAGCGCCTGCTGCGCGATCCGAGCTGCGGGTTCGTCCTGGTCGCGGGTCCCGATCTCGCGCAGGCGCGCCGCGCCGAGGCGTTCTGGGAGCGGCTCTCGGCGGAGGCCATCCACCTGGTCGGGCTCGTGATGAACCGGGTGCATCCGTGGCCCGGCGCAGGCGAGCCACCGCCCGACGACCCCGCCGAGGCGGCGGCGGCGGAGCGCTGGCTGGCGAACGCGCTCGCGGCGGCAGATCCGGGCATCGACGCCGCCGCCAGCGCGCGCGCGCTCGTCGGCGCGGCCCGCGCGCAGGCGGCGCTGGCGCGGCGCGACGCGCGGGTCCGCGCGCAGCTCGAGGCGGCGCTGCCGCTCGAGGCCGACGCGCTCACCCAAGTGCCGCTGTTCGCCGAGGACGTGCACGCGCTCGACGGTCTCGCGCGCATCGCCGACGCCATCTTCGGACGGCTCGACCATGGCTGACCCGGCGCAGCGCGTCCTGCAGCACCTGGCGCGCGCCGCCGAGGAGCTCGCACTGGCGGCGCTGCTTTCCCTGCAGACGTTCGGCGCCGGCTCGCGCGCGCTCGCCGAGCTGCATCGAGCGCTGCGCAGCGAGGAGCGCCGCTGGCGCGCGCGCGGCGAGACGGATCTCGCAGCCGCGCGCGTCGCCGAGCTGTTCGCCGCCCTCGCCGACGTGTTCGAGCCGCCGCACGGCGAAGAGGCCGAGCGAGAGCCGTTCCGAGCGAGGCCGCAAGCGCCGCAGCCGCGCGCCGCGAGGCACGGGCGCTGATGTTTGACCCCCCCGGGGTGCGGTGGGATACTCGCGACCCATGGCGATCCTGATCAAGCGCTACGCGAACCGGAAGCTCTACAACACGGAGTCGAGCCGGTACATCACGCTGCGCGGAATCTCGGAGCTGGTGCGCGAAGGGCACGACATCTGCGTGATCGACAACGAGAGCGGCGAAGAGATCACGCCGATCGTGCTGTCACAGATCCTGGTCGACGATCAGAAGGAGAACCGGGGCGCCGATCGGGACGGCGCGGTCTCCGGGACGCTGCTCGCGGAGCTGATCCAGCGCGGCGGCGACGCGCTCTACAGCCTGGTGCGCCGCGGTGTAGGGGACGTCGAGACCAATCTGAACGAGATGCGCGACAACGTTAAGCGCTGGATCAAGACGCCCGGCGAGGTCGGCGCGCGCCTCGACACTTCGGAGATCCGGGAGACCGTACACAATGCGGTGGAACGCGTGCTGCGCGTCGCCGACCTTCCGACCCGGGGCGACCTCGAGGCGCTCAACAAGAACCTCGAGCGCCTGGCCGCGGCGCTCGAGAGCTTCGAAGCCCGGCTGGCGACCGCCGACCGCGACAGGACGGTCTAGGCTTCTTCTCGAGCTGGAACACGGTCAACGCGACGGCGGAGCGCGAGGCCGCCCTCGCGCGGAGCCGCAAGCCGTAGGCGCGCAGCGAGCCGAAGGCGAGCGAAGTCACCTACGCGAAGACCGAGCGGCGTCGGGGCAACTCCTCGTCCAACAAGGTCTGTATTGCGCCGCGCACCTTCTCGCGGGTGCGGTTCACGTAGAGCGGGTCGCTCGCGAGCTCGGGCGAAACGTCGTCGAACCAGAGCGGCTCGCCGAACCGGATCCGCCAGCGGCTGGGCAGCGGCACCACGCCGAGCGGGCCGAGCAGCGGGAACGTCGGCGTGATCGGCACCGGCACGCCGAGCAGGCGCCGCAGGATGCGCGGCTCGAACAGGATCGGGTGCACCTCTTCGGAGCCGATCACGGCCACCGGGACCAGCGCCGCCCGCAGCCGCGCGGCCAGCGGCACGAAGCCGCCGCGCGCGAAGCGCTGCAAGCGGTAGCGCTCGCGGAACGGCTTGAGCGCGCCCTTCTGACCCTCGGGAAACGCGATCACCCACTGATTCGAGAGGAGCAGCCGCTCGGCGTTCTCGGCGCACGCGCGGACCGCGCCGATGCGCGCGAGCCGCGACTGCGAGAACGGCAGGGTCGCGATCCAGTCCGACACCAGCGGGCGCGGGCGACGCCGCGACGGATGCGCGCGCTCGACGGCGTGCGCGATCATCAGCGCGTCCCACGGGACGATGCCGGCGCTGTTGGCGACGAACAGCACGCGCGGCGCGTCGGGAACGTGATCGAGGCCGGAGACCTCGACCCGCCACCAGGTGTCGAACAACCAGTCGAGCCAGCCGCGCGCGCGCTCGAGGTAGCGCTGGTCGAGGCCGAAGTCGTCGACCTCGGCGGAGATGTCGCCGCGGCCCGGCAGCGCGACCCGCTCGCGCAGCGCTTCGTAGACCTTCACGACGTCGAACTCGTCGAGGCGCCCACGCAGCTCGCGCGCCGTGCGCTCGAGCCAGCCTGGCTCGGGCTCGGCGTCGGGCGCGCGGTCCAGATCCGGGAGCGGGTCGTCCGGCCAGGCTTCGGGCTCGGGGTCCGGCTCCGGCTCGCTCGGCGCTGGATCCCCGACCTCGCCGACGCCGAAGCGCCGCTCGAGCTCGCTGCGCAGCGCGCGCACCGACGCGCGCAGCTCGGCGAGCGCCTCGGGCGGCAGGCCGCCGTTCGCGCGGCCGCGGCCGTCGGCGCTCATCGGTAGCCCCGCAGCTTGCGCGCGACCACGAAGCTCATCCACGCCTCCTGCGACGTGTAGATCGGCTCGAAGCCGAGCTCGTCGCGCGCGCGCGCGCTGTCGACGAGCCAGCCGTACCGGAGGTGGTCGTAGAAGGCCGCCGGCGGATCGCCGGTGCGGGCGAACGAATCGAGATACGCCGCGCGGTAGAGCAGCGGGTGCGGCAGCGGGAGACTCGACTTGCCCGCGAGCCGCAGGAGGGTCGAGAGCGGCAGCACACCGTCGCCCGCCAGGTTGAACGGGCCGGCCGCGTCGCGCTCGAGCGCGAGCTCGACGGCGTCGAGCCAGTCCTCCTCGTGGAGAAACTGAAGGAGCGGGTCGTAGCCGAGCAGCGTCACCACGCGCGAGGCCTCGAACCGGCGAGTGACTGACGAGTCGACGGACGGTCCCATCAGCCAGGCGGGGCGCAGCACCGTGACCGTCATGTCTCGGTGTCGCTGCGCGAAGATGCGCAACAGACCTTCCAGCTCCGCGCGGTCGCGCAGCGCGTGCGCCGAGCGGTGCGGCCGCAGCGGGTGCTGCTCGGAGAGGAAGCCGGGGTTGTCGGGATGCGGGCCGTAGACCTGCGCGGTGCTGGTCACCACGAGCTTGCGCACGCCGGCCGCGGCGGCGGCGTTCATCACGTGCAGCGCGCCGACGACCTCGAGCTCGTGCGAGAGCTCCACGTCGGGGTTGGGGTCGGTGAAGAAGGCGGCGTGCAAGAGCGCCTCGCAGGATTCCTTCTCGAGCACCTCGGCGAGCAGCGTGTCGGCGGTCGGCTCCGTCAGGTCGACCCGGTGGAAGCGCACGCGGCCCTCGAGCCGGCGCGGCAGACGCAGGTCGAGCGCGACGATGCGCCGCGCCGAGTCGCTCTCGAGCAGCCGCTCGGCCAGCCGCGCGCCCGTGAATGTGCCGAGACCGGTGATCGCGAGGCCCCGGCGTCGGAGATCTGGCTCTCGCCTGGCGCCCACGTCAGTCAGTATGCTGCAGGCATGACCGATTCGCGCCCCCTCGTCGTACGCGATCCGCGCTTTCGCGAGCACACGCCCCGGGGCCACCACCCCGAGCGGCCCGAGCGGCTCGAGGCGATCGACCGGGCGCTCGACCCGCTGGCCGACCGGGTGCGGCGGCTCGGCCCCGCGCGAGGCCACCCCCGACGAGCTTCTCCGCGCGCACGGCCGCGAGTACCTCGACGCGCTGGCAGGGATCGAGGGCCGGAGCGGCCAGCTCGACCCCGACACCTACGCGTCCCCGCGCAGCGTCGAGGTGGCGCGGCTCGCCGCCGGGTCGCTGGTGGAGGCGTCGCTGCGGGTCGCCTCGGGCGACGCCAAGCGCGCCTTCGCGGCCCTCCGCCCGCCCGGCCACCACGCCGAGCGGCTTGCGCCGATGGGCTTCTGCCTGTTCAACAACGTGGCCGTCGCGGCCCAGGCGCTGCGCGCGGAGGCGCAGGTCGAGCGGATCGCGATCGTCGACTGGGACGTCCACCACGGCAACGGCACGCAGCACCTGTTCGAAGCCGAGCGCGACGTGCTGTTCATGTCGCTGCACCAGTTCCCGTTCTATCCGGGCACCGGTGCCCTCGACGAGTGCGGCAGCGGGGCGGGGCTCGGCTCGACGGTGAACTTCCCGCTGCCGGCCGGCTGCGGCGACGCGGTGTACGGCCACCTCTTCGACGAGCTGGTGGTGCCGATGCTGCTCGCGTTCCGGCCGCAGATCGTGCTGGTCTCGGCCGGCTTCGACGCGCACGCGCGCGATCCGCTCGGCGGAATGCGCGTTTCGAGCGCCGGCTTCGCCGGGTTCGCCGCGCGGCTGTGCGCGGTCGCCGAGGAGGTCGCGGGCGGCCGGATCGTGCTCGCGCTCGAGGGCGGCTACGACCTCGACGCTCTGGGCGAGTCCGTGGCGGCGGTCGTCGGCGTGCTCGCCGCGCCCGAGCTCCCGGCGCTCGAATTTCCCGCTCCGACCCCGAGTGGAGTGGAGATGGCAAAGAATTTTCGGGCCGCTCACGCCGCCCACTGGCCCGCGCTCCGCCTGCGAACCACGCTCTAGACCCTAGATCTTGAGCGGGGCCGGGTCGCGTCCCCCAGATGCAGTAGCCGAGCTGGGGTGCGACGGGTCGAGTCACAGCCGCGATTTTTCTTGCATTTTGGGGTTGACTGGTGGGAGTAGGTGGAGGTACGATCCAACTCAGTGGGATAGGGCCCCAAGGGCTCCAGGTGCTGATCAGGGGGGGAGCACCGAGCCTTTGGGGCCCCCTTCTCACCCGTCTGCGCGGGGGTCGGCGACCGAGATGTTCTGGGGTTGCCACGAGCATGTTCTCGACGAGAAGGGGCGCACCTCCCTTCCCAAGGAATTTCGCGAGCTTCTGACTCGCGGATCCGAGTCGCCCTGGCTCACCGCGGGCCCCGAGTGTCTGTCGATCTTCCCGCCCGACGTGTTCAACCGGCTGCGCCAACGCCTGGCCGCGGAAGTGCTGAACGACGCCGCCGAAGCGCTCGAGCGGCTGATCGTCGGCAACGCGACACCGTGCAGTGTCGACAAGCAGGGCCGGATCCTGATTCCGCCGCCGCTGCGCCGCCGCGCCCGGCTCGAGCGCGAGATCGTGTTCACGGGCCTCACCGATCGGGTCGAGATCTGGGATCGCGCGCGCTACGAGGCCGCCATCGCGAGCGCGCAGGAGAACTACGGCCAGCACTCGCGGCTCCTGCGGGGCGCGCGGTGAGCCCCGCGCACCAGCCGGTGATGGTGGACGAGGTGCTGGAGCTGCTCGAGCCGCGGCCCGGCGGGCGCATCGTCGACGCCACCACCGGTCACGGCGGGCACGCCCAGGCGATCCTCGAGAAGCTCGGGCCGGACGGCGTGCTGGTCGGGCTCGACCGCGACCCCGAGATGCTCGCGGTGGCCGAGGAGCGCCTCGCGCGGTTCGGCTCGGCGGCGCGGCTCTTCCACGCGCGCTTCGGGTTCCTGCGCGAGGTCGTGACCGGGGCGGGGGTCGCCCCCGTCGACGGCGTGCTGTTCGACCTGGGCGTCTGCTCGGCGCAGCTCGACGCCACCGAGCGCGGCCTCTCGTTCCGCGCGGGCGATGCGCCGGTGGCGCTCGACATGCGCCTCGACCGCAGCCGCGGCGAGACCGCCGCCGAGCTGCTGGCGCGGATCGAGGAGAAGGACCTGGTCGAGCTCCTGCGCAGCGGCGGAGTGCCCTTCCCCGCCCGCGTCGCGCGCGCCCTCCGCGAGCGCGCCCCGATCGAGACCGTGCAGCAGCTGGTCGCGGCGCTCGACGGCGTGCGCCTGCCGCGGCGCCGACACCATCCGGCGACGCTCGTGTTCCAGGCGCTGCGCATGGCGGTGAACGACGAGCTGGCCGAGCTCGACGGCGGCCTGGCCTCGGCGCTCGAGGTGCTCGCGCCGGGGGGCCGACTCGCCGTGCTCTCGTACCACTCCGGCGAGGACCGCCGCGTGAAGGAGTTCCTCGCACGCGAGGCGCGCGGCTGCATCTGCCCGCCCCAGCTGCCGGTCTGCGGCTGCGGCCGGAAGCCGCGCATGCGCCTGCTGGGCCGCGGGCGCGGACCGCTGCCCGCCGAGGCGCGCCGCAACCCGCGGGCGCGCAGCGCGCGCCTGCGCGGAGGCGTCCGGTGCTGAACGCGCGGCTGCGCAAGAGCGGTCCCTGGTTCTACGGCTTGCTGGCGCTGGCGCTCGGCGCGATCGCCGCGTCCGGAGTGCTCGTCTACGTGCGCACGCAGCTGACGTCGCTGCGCTACGAGCTCGGCCGGCGCGTCTCGCAGGAGCACGAGCTCGGGCTCGAGGTGGAGCGGCTGCGGATCGAGGCGGCGGCGCTCGCCGCTCCCGAGCGGATCGAGCCGCGCGCCAAGGCGCTGGGCCTGGTCTACCCGAAGCCTGAGCAGATCGTTGCGCTCGACGCGGCGAGTCGAACGCAGCGCGACGTCGCGGCGGGAGCGAAGCGGTGAAGCGCGCCCGCCGGGCTCGGCGCCGCCGCGCGGGCCTGCGGCCGGGCCGCATCGACTTGATCGCAATCGTGGGGCTCCTGGGCTTCGCGGCCCTGTTCGCGCGGGCCGTCCAGCTGCAGACGCTCGACGCCGACTGGCTGGCGAAGCGCGCGGAGCAGCAGGCGGCGACCGTGGTCTCGCTCGAGGCGCTGCGCGCGCCGCTGGTGGACCGACGCGGAACGGTGTTGGCGGTCTCCGCCTCGGTCGAGTCCGTCGCCGGCTGGCCCAAGCAGATCGGCGACCGCCGCGCTGCCGCGCGGGCCCTGGCCGGTCCGCTCCGGATCCCGGCGCGCGAGCTCGAGGCGCGGCTCGCGAAGGGCTCTGGCTTCATGTGGCTGCAGCGCTGGGTGACTCCCGGCACGGCGGAGAAGGTCGCTGCGCTGCATCTCGACGGGGTGCAGCTCCTGCGCGAACGGCGCCGCTTCTACCCCAACGGCGACCTCGCCGGCGCGTACCTCGGCTTCGCCGACCGCGACGGCCGCGGGCTGTCCGGGCTCGAGCTGCGCTTCGACCGCGAGCTGCGCGGCGCCGGCACCGAGCTGGTCGCGCACCGCGACGCCCGCGGCAACATGCTGCCCAACGTGGCCAGCGGGGCCGAAGGCCGCACGGGCCAGCCGATCCAGCTCGCGCTCGACGTCCGGCTGCAGCACTTCGCCGAGAGCGCGCTGGCCGAGGCGCTGCGCAAGACCGGCGCGCGCCACGCGACCCTCGTCGCGCTCGATCCCATGACCGGCGAGATCCTCGCGCTGGCCGAGGCGCCCGGCTTCGACCCGAACCGCTTCTGGCTCGAGGACAGCTCGCTGTACCGCGCGCGCGCCTTCGTCGACGGCTTCGAGCCGGGCAGCACCCTGAAGCCGTTCTCGGTCGGGCTCGCCCTCGACGCGGGCGCGGTGCGGCCGAGCGACGTGTTCGACTGCGAGGGCGGCCGCTACAAGATCGGCCGGCGCACGATCCGCGACTTCCACCCGCACGACCTGCTCACGGTCTCTCAGATCGTCTCGGTGTCGTCGAACATCGGCGCCGCCAAGATCGCGGAACGCCTCGGCACGCGGCGGACTGGTCGACGGCATGCGCAGGTTCGGCTTCGGCGACGCTCCGGGCAGCGGCTTTCCCGGCGAGATTGCGGGCGCGGTGCGCGACCTGCGCGAGCGCCAGGCCGTGGAGCGCGCGAACCTGTCGTTCGGCCAGGGCATCACCGTGACGCCCGTCCAGCTCGTCGCGGCGATGGCCACGTTCGCGAACGGCGGCCGGCGCGTGACGCCACGCCTGCACGCGGTGGATCCGCGCGAGCCGCTCGAGCCCGGCCCGCAGGTCGTTTCGCCGCGCACGGCCGACGCCGTGCTCACGATGCTGCGCATGGTCGTCACGGAAGGCACCGGATCGCTCGCCGCGCTGCCGAACGCGCCGGTCGCCGGCAAGACGGGAACCGCACAGAAGGTGAAGGACGGCGGCTACTCGCAGAAGGACTACATCGCGTCCTTCGTCGGGATCGCCCCGGCCGTGAATCCGCGCTTCGTGATCGGCGTCTTCATCGACGAACCGCAGGGGGCTCACACCGGAGGCCTGGTCGCGGCGCCGGTCTTCCGCGAGGTCGCCGGCTACGCGCTCGACCAGGCCGGCGGCGAGAGCGAGCCGACTTCGCCAGGCGACGTCGACGCGCGCTCGATCGAGGCTCGGCTGGCCGACGCGGCGGGAGAGGCGGAATGAGCGCGACGCTCGGCGAGCTGGTCGTGGATCTCGGCGCGCGCATCGTCGGGCCGGCGAGCGCGCGGGTCGGCGACGTCGCCTACGACTCGCGCCAGATCCGGCCCGGCGCGCTGTTCGCGGCGCTGCGGGGCGCGCAGACCGACGGCCACCGCTTCATCCCCGACGCGCTGCGCGCGGGCGCGAGCGCGCTGCTCGTCGAGGAGCCGCCGGGCGAGCGCCCTGCCGAGGTCGGCATCGCGGTCGTGGCAGACACGCGCCGCGCGCTGGCCGACGTGGCCGCGCGCTTCTTCGAGTTCCCCGCGCGCGCGCTGTCGCTCGTCGGTGTCACCGGCACCAAGGGCAAGACCAGCACCGTGCGCATGTGCGAGTCGGTGCTCGGCGCGGGCGGCCGGCGCGCGGGCAGCCTCGGCACCATCTCGGTGCGCTGGCCCGGCTTCGAAGAAAAGGCCGCGATGACCACGCCCGGAGTCGCTCGACCTGCAGCGCTGGCTCGCGCGAATGCGCGACGCGCGGCGTCGAGGCGGTCGCGCTCGAGGTGTCCTCTCACAGCCTGGCGCTGGGGCGCGTGCGCGGCCTGCGCTTCGCGGTGGCCGTATTCACCCAGCTCGCCGCACGACCACCTGGACTTCCACGGCGACCTCGAGAGCTACGGCCGCGCGAAGGCGCTGCTCTTCGCGCCCGAGCTGCTCGCGGGCACCGCGGTGCTGAACGTCGCGGACCCGTGGACGAAGCGGCTCGCCGAGCTGGCGCGCTCGGGCGGGAACCAGGTCGTCACGTACGGGCGCGGCGCAGAGAGCGGCGCGGACTACACGCACGCTCGACGAGCGCATCGAGCTGTCGCAGCTCGCGCCTGCGCGTGCGCGGACCCGACGCGGAGCGCGAGCTCCTGCTCCCGCTGCCCGGCGACTTCCAGGTCGACAACGCGCTGGCCGCGCTCGCGGTCGGGCGCGCCCTCGGGCTGTCGTGGGACGATGCCGTGCGCGGGCTCGAGACCTGCCCGCCGGTGCCCGGCCGGCTGGAGCGGGTGGGCCAGTCGACGCCGATCGTCCTGGTCGACTACGCGCACACCCCGAACTCGCTCGAGCGCATGCTCGCGCGGGTTCGGCCGCTGGTGCGCGGCGAGCTGATCGCCGTGTTCGGCTGCGGCGGCGACCGCGATCCCACCAAGCGCGCGCCGATGGCGCGCGCGGCCTGCGCGAACGCCGACTACGTGATCGCCACCAGCGACAACCCGCGCACCGAGGACCCGGACGCGATCCTCCGCGAGGTCGCGGTCGGTCTCTCCGGCGCTCACGAGGTGATCGCGCGACCGGCGCCGCGCGATCGAGCGCGCGATCGAGCGCGCTCGCCCCGACGACTGCGTCGTGATCGCCGGCAAGGGGCACGAGGACTACCAGATCGTCGGCCGCGAGAAGCGCCACTTCGACGACCGCGAGGAAGCGGCGCGCGCGCTCGCCGAGCGCGGGAGCGCGGAATGAGCTGGACCTTGGGGGAGCTCGCGCGCGCATGCGGTGGCCAGCTCTCCGGCCCGACCGGGCTCGCGATCGAAGCCATCTCGACCGACACGCGCAAGCTCGCGAAGGGCTCGCTCTTCGTCGCGGTGCGCGGCGAGAGCTTCGACGGCCACGACTTCGTGCCCGACGCCGCGGCGCACGGCGCCGCGGCCGTGCTGGTGGCGCGCCCGCCCGCTGCGGCGGTGCCCGCGATCGTGGTCGCCGACACGGTGCTCGCGCTCGGCGAGCTCGCCCGCGCGCACCGCGCGAAGTTCGCCGGCCCGGTCGTCGCGATCACCGGCTCGAACGGCAAGACCACGACCAAGGAGCTGTGCGCCCGCGTGCTCGAGGCCGCCGGCCGGCGCGTGCGGCGCACGCCCGGGAACCTGAACAACCACATCGGCCTGCCTCTCTCGATCCTCGCGCTCGAGCCCGCGGACGAGGCGCTCGTCGTGGAAATGGGCATGAACCACGAGGGCGAGATCGACCACCTGGCCCGGATCGCCGATCCGACCGTCGGCGCGATCACCAACGTCGCCCCCGCGCACCTGGGCATGCTCGGCTCGATCGAGGCGATCGCGCGCGCCAAGGGGGAGCTCTTCGCGCGCATGCGCGGCGAGGCCACCGCGATCGTGAATGCCGATGACCCGCACTGCGTGGCGCAGTCCGCGCGCTTCGCGGGTCGGAAGCTCCGTTTCGCCGTGCGCGGCAGCGCCGAGTTCCGCGCGGCCGGCGTGCGCGCCGAGGCGGGCTGCGCGGCCTACACGCTCGAGTGTCCCGGCGGAGCGGCGGAGATCCGGATGCGCGTGCCGGGGCTGCACCTCGTCGACGACGGACTCTGTGCCGCCGCCGCCGCCTTCGCCGCGGGGCTCCTCGGGTCCCGCCCGCTCGAGGCGATCGCGAAGGGCCTCGAGTCG
The DNA here is from genome assembly GCA_963707945.1 of uncultured delta proteobacterium. Lineage (GTDB taxonomy): Bacteria > Myxococcota_A > UBA9160 > SZUA-336 > SZUA-336 > VGRW01. The sequence continues at coordinate 1,447,685 of CAVPRM010000001.1, read as the reverse complement.
TTCGCCGGCGTGCCTGGCCGGGTCGCGCTCGCGAAGACCGCCGGCGGGCTGGTCGTGATCGACGACAGCTACAACGCGAATCCGCACTCGGTCGGCCGCGCGCTCGAGACACTCGCGCAGCTCCGCGCTGGCGGCCGGACGATCGCCGTGCTGGGCGACATGTTCGAGCTCGGCGACGGCGAGGCCGCGCTGCACGCAGAGGTCGGCCGCGCCGCCGCGGCCAGCGGCGTGGACGTGCTGATCGCCGTCGGCCCGCTCTCGGCCCACACTGCCAAAGCGGCGCGCGAAGCCGGCCTCGCGCGCGCGCTGGAAGCGGCGAGCGCCGACGAAGCCGCGGCGCTCGTGCGCGCCCACGCGGGCGCGGGCGACGTCGTTCTGGTCAAGGCGTCGCGGGGCATGAAGCTCGAGCGCGTCGTTGCGATCCTCACGGAGACCCGCTGATGCTGTACCACCTGTTCTACGAGCTGCTGTCGTCCGACATCTCGGGCCTCAACGTCTTCCGCTACCTCACGTTCCGCAGCGTCGGCGCGGCGCTCACCGCCCTCCTGATCGCCTTCATCGCGGGCCCCTGGCTGATCCGCGAGCTCGGGGACCGGCAGATCGGGCAGACGATCCGCGAGGACACGCCCGACCGCCACCAGGGCAAGCGCGGCACCCCGACGATGGGCGGCGTCCTGATCCTCGCCGCGGTGGTGATCAGCACGCTGCTCTGGGCCGAGTGGACCAACCCGTACGTGTGGATCGTCATCTTCGTCACGCTCGGCTGCGGCGCGATCGGCTTCGTCGACGACTTCCGCAAGGCGATCCGCAAGAACCCCAAGGGCATCAGCGCGCGCGAGAAGTTCACCGGCCAGTGCATCGTCGCGGGGATCGCGGCGCTCTGGCTCTACTACCTGACCGGCTTCGACGCGGCGATCTCGCTGCCGCTCGTGAAGGGCTTCCACCCGGTGATCGGCTGGCTGTACGTGCCGCTCGCGGTGATCTTCATCGTCGGCTTCTCGAACGCCGTGAACCTGACCGACGGTCTCGACGGCCTCGCGATCGGGCCGACCATGATCACGGCCGGCGTGATCGGCCTGTTCAGCTACGTGGTCGGCAACGCGGTGATCGCGAACTACCTCGAGCTGAAGCACGTGCCGGGCGCAGGGACGCTGGCGATCTTCTGCTCGTCGCTGATGGGCGCCGGGCTCGGCTTCCTCTGGTACAACACGTACCCCGCATCGGTGTTCATGGGCGACACCGGCGCGCTCGCGCTGGGCGGCGCGCTCTCGACGGTCGCCATCATCATCCGCCAGGAGCTCGTGCTCGCGATCGCAGGCGGGCTGTTCCTGGTCGAGATGTTCTCGGTGATGATCCAGGTCGTCTCGTTCAAGACGCGCGGCAAGCGCGTCTTCCGGATGGCGCCGATCCATCACCACTACGAGCTGCGCGGCTGGCCGGAGCCGCAGATCATCGTCCGCTTCTGGATCATCTCGGTGATCCTGGGTCTGGTCTCGCTGTCATTGCTGAAGCTTCGTTGAACTATCGGGGACGACACGTCCTCGTGTTGGGCGCGGCGCGCTCCGGGCGCGCCGCGGTGGACCTCCTCGTGCGCGCAGCCACGCGGATGGACCGCTGAATGCTGTACCACCTCTTCTACGAGCTGCTGTCGTCCGACGTCTCGGGCCTCAACGTCTTCCGTTACCTGACGTTCCGGAGCGTCGGCGCCGCGCTCACGGCGTTGCTGATCGCGTTCATCGCGGGACCGTGGCTGATCCGCGAGCTCGGGGACCGGCAGATCGGCCAGACGATCCGCGAGGATACGCCCGCCCGCCACCAGGGCAAGCGCGGCACGCCGACGATGGGGGGTGTGCTGATCCTCGCCGCGGTGGTCGTCAGCACCTTGCTGTGGGCGGAGTGGACCAACCCGTACATGTGGATCGTCCTGTTCGTGACGCTCGGCTGCGGCGCGATCGGCTTCGTCGACGACTACCGCAAGGCGATCCACAAGAACCCCAAGGGAATCAGCGCGAGAGAGAAATTCGTCAGCCAGTGCATCGTCGCGACCATCGCCACGGTCTGGCTCTACGCGATGACGGGCTTCGACGCGGCGATCTCGCTGCCGCTCGTGAAGGGCTTCCACCCGGTGATCGGGTGGCTCTACGTGCCACTCGCGGTGATCTTCATCGTCGGCTTCTCGAACGCCGTGAACCTGACCGACGGTCTCGACGGCCTGGCGATCGGGCCGACCATGATCACCGCAGGCGTGATCGGCCTGTTCAGCTACGTGGTCGGCAACGTCGTGATCGCGAACTACCTCGAGCTGAAGCACGTGCCGGGAGCGGGGACGCTGGCGATCTTCTGCTCGGCGCTGATGGGCGCCGGGCTCGGCTTCCTCTGGTACAACACGTACCCCGCGTCGGTCTTCATGGGCGACACCGGGGCGCTCGCGCTCGGCGGCGCGCTCTCGACCGTGGCCATCATCATCCGCGAGGAGCTCGTGCTCGCGATCGCCGGCGGCGTGTTCATGGTCGAGATGTTCTCGGTGATGATCCAGGTCGCCTCGTTCAAGACACGCGGCAAGCGGGTCTTCCGGATGGCGCCGATCCACTACCACTACGAGCTCCGGGGCTGGCCGGAGCCGCAGATCATCGTCCGCTTCTGGATCATCTCGGTGGTCCTGGGACTGGTCTCGCTGTCGTTGCTGAAACTCCGATGACGTACGAAGGACGACACGTCCTCGTGTTGGGCGCTGCGCGCTCCGGGCTCGCGGCGGTCGACCTCCTCCTGCGCGCGGGCGCGCGGGTGGCGGTCTACGACCGGAATCCGGACGCGCTGCGCGGGCTGCCCGAGGGCGTCGAGGCGCTCTCCGGGGCGCAGCAGCCGAGCACGGCCGCGTTCGACGCGGTGATCGCGAGCCCCGGCGTGCCGACCCGGCCCGATCCCAAGCTGATCCCCGAGGTCGACCTCGCCGCCCAGTTCCTCGACGCGAAGCTCGTCGGGATCACCGGCTCGAACGGGAAGAGCACCACCACCACGCTCGTCGGCGAGATGCTCGAGGCGAGCGGCTTTGCGACGGGGGTCGGCGGGAACATCGGCACCGCCCTCTGCTCGCTGGTCGGGCGCGGCTCGGCGTGGCTCGTCGCGGAGCTGTCGAGCTTCCAGCTCGAGCACGCGCGCGAGCTGCACGCCGACGTCGCGGTGCTGCTGAACCTCGCCCCCGACCACCTCGACCGCCACGGCAGCCTGCAGCGCTACGGCGAAGCCAAGGCGCGGCTGGCGCTCCTCCAGCGCCCGGACGCCTGGGTCGTCGCGAACCGCGACGACGAGTGGGCGCGCGAGGTGGCGCAGCGCGCACCGGCGCAGGTCGCCGAGTTCTCGACCCGGAGCCCCGTCGGAACCGGCGCGTTCCTGGAGCTCGACGCGCTGGTGCTGGCCCGCGACGGCGATCGCCGCGCGCGGATCCCGCTGGCGGAGCTCTCGACCGCGTCGCGCCGCCCGGTCGACAACGCGCTGGCCGCCGCGGCCGCCGCCGACCTGGCCGGCGCGAGCGAGTCTGCGATCCGCTCCGTGCTCGCGCGCTTCGAGGGCCTGCCGCACCGAGTGCGCGACGTGTGCGTGCGCCGCGGCGTCCGCTACGTGGACGACTCCAAGGCGACCAATCCCGCAGCCGCCGCCGCGAGCCTGCTCGCGCAGACCGCGCCCGTGATCTGGCTCGCGGGCGGGCGCAACAAGGGCCTGGCCTTCGCCGAGCTCGCCGACGTCGCGCGGCGCGCGCGCGTGCGCGCCGCGATCCTCTACGGCGAGTCGGCGGGCGAGCTCGAGCGCGCGCTCGAGGGCGCCGTGCCGCTCGAGCTCGCGAAGGACCTGCCCGAGGCGGTCGCGCGCGCCGCCGCGCTCGCGCAGCCGGGCGACGTGGTCCTGCTCGCGCCCGCGTGCGCGAGCTTCGACCAGTTCAAGAGCTTCGAGGAGCGCGGCCGGCGCTTCGCCGAGCTGGCGCGCGCGCTGCCGGAGGGGGCCGCATGCTGAGCCGCTTCGGCACGTCGCAGCTGGTCGTCGCGGGCGTGCTGCTCGTCGGCTTCGGCCTGGTCATGGTGTACAGCGCGAGCGCCGCGCGCTCCGAGGTCGTGTTCGGCAGCTCGCTCGCCTACCTCGGGCGCCAGTCGCTGGCGCTCGCGCTCGGCCTCGCGGTGGCGGCGGCTTGCTTCTACGCCCCGCTCGCCTGGCTCGAGAAGGTGGGGCTCTTCGCGTGGGGCGCGTCGGTGCTCGCGATCGCGGCCACCTTCACGCCGCTCGGCGCCAGCGGCGGCGGCGCACAGCGCTGGATCGCCCTGGGTCCGATCGTGTTCCAGCCGCTCGAGCCCGCCAAGCTGGGGGTCGTGCTCGGGCTCGCGCAGTGGCTCGCCTCGCGGCAGTCCGAGCTCTGCCGACTACCGGGTGAGCGTGCTCGTTCCCGGCGCGCTCGCGGGCATCCCGATCCTGCTGCTCCTCGCGCAGCCCGACTTCGGCGGCGCGATGCTGATCTTCCTGTTCACCGCCGTGCTGGTGTTCGCCGCGGGGGCGCGACTCGATCACCTGCTGCTCACGGCCTCGCTCGCCCTGCCCGCGCTGGCCGGTGCGCTGCTCATGCGCTCGTACCGCGTGCAGCGGCTGCTCGCCTTCCTCGACCCGTGGGCCGATCCGCGCGGGCACGGCTACCAGCTCGTGCAGTCGCAGCTCGCGTTCGGCGCCGGCGGGCTGTTCGGGGTCGGCTTCGGCGCCGGCCAGCAGAAGCTCTTCTTCCTGCCCGAGGCGCACAACGACTTCATCCTGTCCGTCGTCGGCGAGGAGGCGGGGCTGCTCGGTGTGGGCCTCGTGCTCGCGGGCTTCGCGGTCCTGGCGCTGGCGTCCCTCGGCATCGCGCAGCGCGCGAAGAGCAGCTTCGCGACGCTCGTCACGATCGGCGCGGGCCTCACGCTCTGGCTGCAGGCGCTGCTCAACGCGGGCGTCGCCATGGGGCTGCTCCCGACCAAGGGCAGCACCCTGCCGCTGCTGTCGTACGGCGGAACCTCGCTCGTCGCGAGCCTCGCGGCGCTCGGCCTGATCGCGAACGCGGCCCGGCCCTCCAAGCGCGGGAGGTCGGGATGGCGCTAGCGATCGTGCTCGCGGGCGGCGGCACCGGTGGCCACATCTTTCCCGCGCTCGCGCTGGCCGAGGCGATCCGCAAGGCGGAGCCCGACGCGCGTGTGCGCTTCGTCGGCACCGCGCGCGGGCTCGAGACCAAGTACGTGCCCGCGGCGGGCTATCCGCTCGAGCTCGTGCCGAGCGGACAGGTGACCGGCCGCGGCTGGAAACGCGGGATCGGCGGAATCGCGCAGGCGCTGCAGGGCATCTGGGTCGCGCGCCAGCAGCTCCGCGCAAGCCCCGCCGACCTCGTGATCGGCGTCGGCGGCTACGCTTCGGTCGGGGCGGTCGCCGCTGCGCTCACGCTCGGCATCCCCACCGCGCTGCTCGAACCGAACGCGCGCCCGGGCCGCGCGAACATCCTGCTCGGCCGCTTCGCGAAGCGCATCTTCGTCGCGTTCGAGGACGCGATCCCGTACTTCCCCGCGGGCCGCGCCGTGCTGACGGGCCGGCCCGTGCGCGCGCTGCCGCGCGCGGAGGTGCGCTCGGGCGAGACGCTGCGGCTGCTCATCACCGGCGCGAGCCAGGGCGCGCGCTCGGTGAACCGCGCGATCGCCGCCGCCCTGCCGAAGCTCGCGCAGATTCCCAAGCTTGCGATCACCCACCAGACGGGCCAGGCCGACCTCGGCGAGACCGCGGCCGCCTACGACGCAGCGGGCGTGCGCGCCGAGGTCGCCGCGTTCTTCGAAGACCTGCCGGAGCGCATGGCGCGCGCGGACCTCGTGGTCGCCCGCTCGGGCGGAACCGTGGCCGAGATCTGTGTCGCAGGAGTCGCCTCGGTGCTCGTCCCCTACCCTTATGCAGCCGACGACCACCAGATGGCGAACGCGCGCGAGCTCGAGCGCGCCGGCGCCTGCGCGGTGGTGCCGGATGCGGAAGCGGCCGCCAGGCTGGGCGACATCGTCATCGGCCTGCTGCGCGACCCGGAGCGGCGCGCGCGCATGGCCGCGGCCGCGCTCTCCCGCGCGCGGCCCGGACGCGGCGGCCGACATCTGGCGGGCCTGCAAGGAGCTCCTGCGATGAGGCGGCGCGTCCAGCGGGTGCACTTCGTGGGGGTCGGCGGGGTCGGCATGTCGGGGATCGCCGAGATCCTGCAGGTGCAGGGCTACTCGGTGTCGGGCTCCGACGTCCGCGAGACGGCGGCGACCCTGCGCATGCGGGAACTCGGCATCCGGATCGCGATCGGCCACGACGCCTCGCTCGTGGAAGGCGCCGACGTGGTGGTGTTCTCCTCCGCGGTTCCCGCCTCGAACCCCGAGCTGCGCGCCGCCGAGCTGGCCTGCATCCCCGTGATCCCGCGCGCCGAGATGCTGGCCGAGCTCATGCGCATGAAGTACGGCGTGGCCATCGGCGGCTCCGCCGGCAAGACCACCACGACCTCGATGACCGCCGAGGTGCTCGCGGCGGGCGGGCTCGATCCGACCACGATCGTGGGAGGGCGCGTGATCAGCCTGGGCGCGAACTCGCGGCTGGGCGAGGGAGAGGTGCTGGTCGCGGAGGCCGACGAGAGCGACGGCTCGTTCCTCCGGCTCGTACCCACGGTCGTCGTGATCACCAACATCGACCGCGACCACCTCGACCACTACGGCAGCTTCGAGAAGCTGCACGCGGCGTTCGTCGAGTTCGCCAATCGCGTGCCGTTCTACGGCGCCGCGGTCCTGAACATCGACGATCCCCACGTGCAGACGCTCCTGCCCCAGGTCACGCGTCGCGCCTGGACCTACGGCTTCTCGCCTCAGGCCGACATCGCCGCGGACCGGGTCGAGGCCGCGGGGCTCGGCATGCGCTTCGCGGTGCGCGCGTACGGCCAGCCGCTCGGGAACTTCGCCCTGCGCGTGCCCGGCCGGCACAACGTGTCCAACGCGCTGGCCGCGCTCGCGGTGGGGCTCGAGTTCGACGTCTCGGTCGAGGTGATCGCGCGCGCGCTCGCAGAGTTCCGCGGGGTCGAGCGCCGCTTCGAGATCGTGGGCGAGCGCGGCGGCATCACCGTGATCGACGACTACAGCCACCACCCGGCCAAGATGCGCGCCGCCCTCTCCGCCGCGCGCGAGGGCCTGAACCGGCGGATCGTGGTCGCCTACCAGCCGCACCGCTACTCGCGGACCCGCGACGTCTTCGACGAGCTGGCGCGCGCCTTCCACGACGCCGACGTGCTGGTGCTGACCGAGATCTACGCCGCGGGCGAGCCGAAGCTCGCCGGCGTCACCGGCGAGGTGCTCGCGGAGGCGGTGCGCGCCTGCGGCCACCGCGCGGTGGAGTTCGTGCCGGAGAAGTCGGCGATCGTGCCGCGCCTGCGCGAGCTCGTGCGCCCGGGCGACCTCGTCTTCTTCATGGGCGCCGGCGACATCGGACGCCTCGCGAAGGAGTTCCTGGCGAGCGACGGAGGGAGCCCTGAACATTGATTCCCAAGTCGCGCGCGAGCTCCAGGCTCTGCTCCCGCAGCGCGTCGTCGCGCGCGAGCCGCTCGCCGACTGGACGTCGCTCCGGGTGGGCGGTCCCGCGGACGCGCTTCGTGCGCATCGAGACGCGCGAGGACCTCGCGTTGCTCATCGGCTTCTGCCACGAGCACGGGCTGCCGCTGTTCGTGCTCGGCGGCGGCTTCAACACGCTGGCGCGCGACGGCGGCGTTCGCGGGGTCGTGGCGCGGCTGGCCGGCCTGCGCGAGGTGGCGCTCGATGCGCGCGGCCGGCTGCGCGCCGAGGCGGGCGCGAGCCACGCCCAGCTCACCCGCTTCGCCGCCGAGAGCGGCCGCGCCGGGCTCGAGTTCGGCATCGGCATCCCGGGCACGATCGGAGGCTGGGTCGCGATGAACGCCGGCACGCGCGAGCGCGAGGTGAAGGACGTGATCGCTTCGGTCGAGGTGTTCGACCCCGCGGAGGGCTGTGTGCGCCAGCTCGAGCGCGCCGAGCTGCGCTTCCACTACCGGAAGACCGAGCTGCCCCCGGGCAGCGTCGTCCTCGCCGCCAGCTTCGATACGACCCCCGACGACCCCGACGCGATCCGCGAGCGCCAGAAGAAGCTGCTCGCCCAGCGCCGCGCGACCCAACCGGTCGACCAGCCGTCGTGCGGGTCGGTGTTCGTGAACCCTCCGGGCGACTTCGCGGGAAGGCTCATCGAGGCCGCCGGCCTGAAGGGCTCGCGCGAGGGCGGCGCCGCGATCTCCGAGCTGCACGCGAACTTCATCGTGAACACCGGCGGCGCGCGGGCGAGCGACGTGCTGCGCCTGATCGAGCGCGCGCGCGAGGCCGTGCTCGCGCAGACCGGGGTGCGCCTGGAAACCGAAGTCCGAATCGTGGGAGCCGAGCCATGACCGCCCGCCGGCTCGACGGCGCGACCTTGCCGCGGTTCGTGAAGATCGCGCTCGCGCTGCTCGCGCTGGCGTTCGCCGCCGCCTGGGTGGGCCACCACGGCTACCTCCGGGCCGACTGGCTGCGCAGCGGGCTGCGCGGGCCGGGCTTCGCGCTGCGGCACGTCGACTTCCTCGGCGCGCGCGCGCTCGACCGCGCCGAGCTGTGCCGGCTGGCCGGGGTGCTGGCGGGCACGCCGCTGGTCGACCTGGACCCGGAGCGCGCGGCGGACCTGCTGGCGTCCCACCCGCGCATCGCGCGCGCCCGCGCGATGCGCCTGCCGCCCGATCGACTCGTGATCAGTCTGGTCGAGCGGGTGCCGGTGGCGCTCGAGGCCACGAGCGGACTGGCGCTCGACGCGTCGGGCGAGCGATTTCCGCCGCTCTCGGACGAGGTCGAGCGGCTGCCGCTCCTGTCGGGGGATCCGCGGGTGGCGCTGCCGGTGATCGCCGCCGCGCGCGAGCAGGGCCTCCACCTGGCCAGCGTGGACGCGCGCGGCCGCGGCGAGGTGCGCGTGCGCACGCTCGGCCGCGCGGTGCAGCTGGTGGTGGGTCGCGATGCGAAGGCGTCGTTCGCCGACTGGCGGCAGCTCGCCGACGCCGGCCTGGTCGAGAGCCAGGGCGCCCAGGAAGTGGATCTGCGTTTCCGGAGCAATCCGGTGCTGCGCGATTTCAAGCGAACTACGGGGGGTGAAGATGGCGAAGCACGATGAGCTGATCGTGGGTCTCGATGTCGGGACGACCAAGATCTGCGCGGTGGTCGCGGAGCCTGCGGGCGACTCGATCGAGGTGATCGGAATCGGGACGCATCCGTCGCGCGGGCTGCGCAAGGGCGTGGTGGTCGACATCGAGGCGACCGTCGACTCGATCCGCAAGGCGGTGGACGAGGCCGAGATGATGGCGGGCTGCGAGATCAGCTCGGTGTACGCCGGCATCGCAGGCGGCCACATCCAGGCGCACAACGAGATCGGCATGATCGCGATCAAGGACCGCGAGGTGCGGCTCGCCGACGTGAAGCGGGTGATCGAGCAGGCCCAGGCGATCGCGATCCCGGCCGACCGCGAGGTCATCCACGTGATCCCGCAGGAGTACGAGCTGGACGGCCAGGACGGGATCAAGCAGCCGGTCGGCATGTCCGGGGTGCGGCTGATCGCCAAGGTGCACATCGTCACGGCGGCGGTCACTTCCGCGCAGAACGTGATCAAGAGCGCGAACAAGGCGGGGCTCAACGTCATCGACATCGTGCTCGAGCCGCTGGCCTCGGCCGAGGCCACCCTGGCGCCGGACGAGAAGGAGCTCGGAGTCGCCCTGATCGACCTGGGCGGCGGCACCACGGACCTCGCGGTGTTCGGCGACGGCTCGATCAAGCACACCGCGGTGCTCTCGCTGGGCGGCTACCACCTGACCAACGACGCGGCGGTGGGGCTGCGCACCCCGTTCGACCAGGCGGAGCGGATCAAGCGCCGCTTCGGCTGTGCGGCCGCGCGCTACCTGCCGCGTGAGGAGCTGCTCACCGTGCCGAGCGTGGGCGGCCGCGCGCCCCGCGAGGTATCGCGCAAGATGCTCTCGGAGTTCCTCGAGCCGCGCATGGAGGAGATCCTCTCGCTCGTGCGCGAGGAGCTCGGCCGCACGGGGCACCTCGAGAAGATCCCGTCGGGCATCGTTGTGACGGGCGGCACCAGCGCGCTCGAAGGGCTGCCCGAGCTGGCCGAGGAGATCTTCGAGCTGCCGGTGCGCCGGGGTACACCGCGCGGGATCGGCGGACTCGTCGACCGCGTCGCGGGTCCCGAGTTCTCGACGGCCGTCGGCCTCGCGATCTACGGCAGCAAGCGCGTCGGCAAGCCGCGCTTCCGGATCTACGACGGCTCGTCGTTCCGCAAGGTTCGCACGCGCATGCGCGAGTGGTTCTACGGAGAAATGCGTTGAAAATCTGCACGCCGGGTAGACCGATTTTCGCGAAAGCGAGTTACAGTCAGTCCGTCCGGTTCATGGGGGGATGAGATGATCGAGTTCGAGCAGGCGACGGATCTCCGCGCGCGGATCAAGGTGGTCGGCGTCGGAGGTGGCGGTGGTAACGCGGTCAACACGATGATCCGAGCCGGGCTGTCCGGCGTCGACTTCGTCGCGACCAACACGGATGCACAGGCGCTGTCCGAGAACCTCGCGGCAGCGAAGATCCACCTGGGCGAGCGCGGCCTCGGCGCCGGCGCCGATCCCCGGGTGGGACGCAGCTCGGCGGAGAACTCGCGCGACCGGTTGCGCGACGTGCTCGCGGGCGCGGACATGGTGTTCGTCACGGCCGGGCTCGGCGGCGGCACCGGCACCGGCGGCGCGCCGATCGTGGCCGAGGTGGCCAAGGAGCTGGGAGCGCTGACGGTCGCGGTGGTGACCAAGCCCTTCCTGTTCGAAGGGGGGGTCCGCAAGCGCCAGGCCGAGCAGGGCATCGACGCGCTGCACGACGTGGTCGACACGCTGATCACGATCCCGAACGACCGGCTGCTGCAGATGGCCGGCCACGACACCACCATGATCGAGGCGTTCCGGATCGCGGACGACGTGCTGCTGAACGCGGTGCAGGGCATCTCGGACCTGATCACCGTGCACGGCATCATCAACCTCGACTTCGCGGACGTGCGCACGATCATGAGCGAGATGGGCATGGCGCTGATGGGCACCGGCCGGGCGACCGGCGAGGGCCGCGCCCTGAAGGCCGCCCAGGCCGCGATCTCGAACCCGCTGCTCGAGGAGCTCTCGATCAAGGGGGCGCGCGGCGTGCTCGTGAACATCACGGGCGGGCCCGACATGAAGCTGCACGAGGCCAACGAAGCCGTGAGCCTGATCCACGAGGAGGCACACGAGGAAGCGAACATCATCTTCGGCTCGGTCGTTCAGGAGAACCTGAAGGACGAGATCCGGGTGACGGTGATCGCGACCGGCCTGTCGGATGCCTCGCGCACGCGGCGCAAGGCGGCGATCACGGAGAGCTTCGAGAACGTGCACCCGCTGCGGCTGCCGCTGCGCGAGGCCGCCGCCTCGGCCGAGACCCTCACCGATGCCACGACGACCTACGAGGCCCCGGTGCCGCGCGCGAAGCTCGAGATGAACGGCACCGACGACTTCGTCTCCCCCTTCGAGGAGGAGTACGACGTGCCCGCCTTCATCCGCCGCTCGCGGGACTCGGACTAGCGCGAGTTGCGCATCCGCGCGCTGCTTGCCGCGGGTGCTGCGCTGCTCTGCGCGGCGGGCTGCACGTCGACCGACGGACCGCCCGCCGCGCGCGAGCCGGTGGCGGCGGCGAGCGCGCCCGCGCCGGTGGACTTCTTCGCCTACAAGCCCCTCGACCCTGCGACCGTGGATGTCCAGCCCGAGGGGCTCACGGTGGAGCAGAGCTGGGTGCTCGACCTCTACACCCTCTTCCACTCCCGCGATTACAAGGCCTTCCGCCTGGTCATGCAGGACGAAGAGGGGGGCGAGCGGATCGGCCACCTGCTGATCCCGCCCGGCGACGGCCCGCACCCCGGGGTGGTGGCGTTCGAGATCCTGGACGGCCCGCACGACGTCTCGGAAGGCATGGCCAAGGCGCTGGTGAACCGGGGCTACGCGGTCGTCCGGCTGGAGCGGCGCGGGCTCGACCTGCCGCACCAGAACAAGCCGGAAATCGTGCGCGACCGCCTGCGCGAAGGCGTGGTCGACGCGCGCCGGCTGCTCGACTGGCTGGTCACGCACCCCAGGATCGACCCCACCCGCCTGGCCGCCGCCGGGGTGTCGATCGGGTCGATCCAGGCGCTCTTGCTCACGGCCTGCGACCCGCGGATCCGCGGCGGCTTCTACGTGCTGACCGGCGGCAACTTGGCCGAGATCCTCTACGACTCGAGCGAGACTCCGGTCCGCGACTTCCGCGACCGGATGATGGCGGCCTACGGCTGGAAGACCCGCGAGGAGTGGATCGCCGGTGTGAGGCCCCTCACCGAGCCGGTGGACCCGCTGACCTACGCGAACCGCCTCGACCCGCGGCTCCTGATGCTGGCGTCGGGACGCTTCGACACGGTGATCCCCGACGAATACGCGCAACAGCTATGGGAAGCCGTCGGGCAGCCTCTCTGGTACCAGCTCCCCTGCGGTCACTACACCGTTTTCCCGTTCTTCTGGTGGACCGTCGCCCGTGGCGCGGATCACCTCGACACAATCCTGCGCAACTAGCCGATTCGGTCCGCGCGCCTCTATAGCTCGCGCCGAACTCTTCCGAAGGATCACACGATGGAAGCCGCCGAACCGAAGCCGGAAACCCAGAGCACGCTCCGCCGCAACCTCCTGCTGGTCGCCTCGTACCTGGTGCTCATGGCGCTCATCGCGATCGGGTACGCCTAGGCTTCTCCGTCGGAGTGGACGCCTGCCGAGTGCGGGCGCGTCGCTCCGCTGGTTCGCGGGGAAGGGTCGCTCGTGTCGAGGCCCTCCTCTCGCCCCCGCTCACACGCTGCGCTCATGCGCCCGCACTCGGCCGCTGTGCCAGTGCGAGCAACAGGTCCGGCGACCCGCTCCAGCTCTTCGCGAGCTTTTGGGATTGCGACGGCGGGGCCGAGCATCGGGCCGCCCCGAGCGAGGTCGTAAGCGAAGCGCGCAGCGAGTCGCTCGCCTGCCGAGTGCGGGCGCGTCGCTCCGCTGGTTCGCGGGGAAGGGTCGCTGGTGTCGAGGCCTTCCTCTCGCCCCCGCTCACACGCTGCGCTCATGCGCCCGCACTCGGCCGCTGTGCCAGTGCGAGCAACAGGTCCGGCGACCCGCTCCAGCTCTTCGCGAGCTTTGGGATTGCGACGGCCGGGCCACTCGCCGCCGGCGGCCGGAGGGCCTTCCGCCGTCCGCTTCGTAGCGGTGTTCGAGCCACCTCGAGCGGGCGCGCCGCGCGAGCGCAGCGTGAGCGAGGGCTCGATGACGGCCGGAGCGCGGCGCCGGTTCCTCGCGAATCAGCGGAGCGGCGCGCCGCGCTCGGCTCGCACGGGTTCGCGCAGCGCTCGCCTCGCTATGCGGCGGCGTGGTCGCGCTTGGCTTCGAGCTCTTTCTGGTGGCGGATCGCTTCGCGCTGCTCGTCGGTCAGCAGGGCCGTCGCGACGCTCGGGCGCAGGATGGAGTAGAAGGTCGGGACTACGGTGATGGCGCCCAGCATGTTGATGATCATGAGGATCACGAGCAGGTAGGCCATCTCGGCCTGGAAGCGCAGGTTCGAGAAGACCCAGAGGACGATGCCGCCGACCACCGTGGTCGCAGTGAACGTCACGGCCATGCCGGTGGTGCGGATCGCGCGGCGGATGGCCTCGTCGATGTCCGCAGTCTCGGCGACCTCCTGGCGGATGCGGTCGACGATGTAGATCGCGTAGTCGACCCCGATCCCGACGCCGACCGCCTGAACCGGCAGCGTGTTGATGTTCAGCCCGATCCCGCGCAGCGCCATGTAGGCGAGCGAGAGCATCGTCGCCGTGGCGATCTGCAGGAAGATGATCCCGCCGCTCGCCATCGACTGGTACGTGATCGAGTGCAGCACGAAGATGACGAAGAAGATCAGCGAGATCGTGGCGACGTGGCTGCGCTCGACCTCGTCGTTGATCGCCGCCAGCGTGCCCATCGCGCCGCCGGCCATGACGAACTGCACGCCGCGCGTCCACGAATTGGTGGGCTGGTACTTCGGGCCGCCGATGCCGCCCGCCTTCGCCTTTCCGCCCTGACCCCGGCCGGCGACGGCCTTCAGGTCCTCGACGATCAGGATGTCGGTGTCGATCGCGACCGCGCGCACGCCCTTCTCGGGGCTCTCCCACCAGGCGTCCACGTCGCCGTCGTTCCAGTTGGCGAGCGACTTCGGCCAGGTCAGCAGCTCCCCTTCCTTCAGGTTGGCCTTCTTGGCCTCGTAGTCGGCGACCGCCTTCTCGCGGAACTCGTCGATCCAGGGCGGCTGGGTGCCGCGGTTGACCTCGATCTGGGTGTACTTCCCGTCCTCACCCCGCTGCTGGACGGTCAGGGTGTGCGCGCGCGGCGGCAGCATCGGGCCGATCATGTAGTACCAGGTGTCGAGCAGGCGATCCTTGCTGTACCAGGGCGCGTCCTTGGCGGCTTTGTTCTTGTCGAGCCGCACGATCACGTCGCCGATCGGGTTGTGGTCGACGAACTCCTGCGCCGCCTCGACGGCCTGCACGATCGTCTCGCCCTTGTGGTCCGGGTAGAAGAACTGGATGTTCGCGTCGCGTCCGTTGTCGGTCATGAACGGGCGCAGGAAGCCCGGCGGGCCGTTGGTCTGCAGCTGGAAGATCATGGTGCGGACGGAGCCCGGCGCGTCCGGAACGTACTGCCACTTCGGGTCGCCGTAGTGGAGCTGCTGCCAGAGGCCGCGCAGGAACGGCACCAGCGAGACGGCGACGCCGAGGTTCGTCTCCTTCTTCATGTGCCGGCCGAAGTCGTCCATCTTGCGGATCGGCTCGGAGTCGGTGCTCGAGTTGTCGCGGTCGCCGTTCAGGTAGACGACGAACGAGTCGACGCCGCCGAAGCGCTTGGCGATCTCGGCGGTCGCCACGTTGAACGGATGGTTCGGCCAGAGCAGCGACGTGCCCGGGCTCGCCTCGCCGATCTTCGAGTGGAACAGGGTGATGTACACCGAGCTCGTGAAGATCAGGACCGTCACGCCGGCGATCACCCACTTCCAGGTCGGGTGCGTGGTGGCGTTCCCGACGAAGCGGGTGAACGCGATCATCGACCTGGGCAGGAAGTGCTCGTGCGCGTGGGGCGCGGGCAGGTAGCAGATCATGATCGGGTGGAGCAGCTCCACCGTGGCCAGGATCGCGGTGACCCAGAACGCGCCGAAGATGGCGAGGTCGCGCATCTGCGGGATCGACGTCACCAGGATGACGAGCAGACCGCCGACGTCGACCAGGATGCCGAGCGTGCCCGGGACCAGAACCTCGGCCATGGCGACCGTGGCGGCCTGGACCTTGGCGACGTTGGGGTCCTTGTAGACGGGGAGCAGGAGCTCGTAGTCCTCGAAGAAGCGCTCGGCCATCTGCACCGTGTGGGAGACGGCTCTCGCGGTGATGATCATGGGGATGACGAGCACCAACGGGTCGAAGGAGATGTGGGTCCAGCCCGTGAAGCCGAGCCCCCAGATGACCGTGATGATCGCGGCGACGAACGGGATCAACACGCCGTGCAGGCGGCGGAAGTACGCCAGCAGCAGCAGGAACACCATGATGACCGTGCCGACCGTGTAGCCGACGATCTCGCCGGCGTGGCGCTGGATCCAGCCCACCGCGATCGGCAGACCGGAGATGTAGATCTTGATGTTGTCGGTCTCTTCCTTGGTCTTGATGTCCTGGACGTAGTCGAAGACGGCCTTGTAGATCTCGCGCTGGTTGAGGCGGTCGGTGACGAACCCGGCGGTGACGAGCGCGGCCTTCTCGTCGTGCGAAACGAGCCGGCCGTAGATGAGCGGCGGGTTCTGGAGCACGACCTCGCGGATCTTGTTCGCGTCCTTCTGGTCCTCGGGGACCTCTTCCATGAGCACGGTCGACTCGATCGAGCCGTCGGGCTGGATCTGCGTGACGCGCGTGCTGCCGTGGGCGATCGAGGCGACCTGGTCGTGGTTCACCGGATAGGGCGGATAGTGGCGGTCGAGCTCCGTGAGGATCTGCTCGCGCGACAGCTCGCCCGCGTCCTCGAGCTCCTTGCGCAGCTTCTCGCGCTCGGCGGTGTGCGGGTCATAGCTCTGCCCGTCGAGCGCGTTGGTGACCCGGTTGATCACCTCGAGCGTCTCGGGCGTGAAGATGGTCCCCTTCTCCACGACCACCGCGATCGCGACCAGCGAGGAGGTGCCGAAGATGTTCGCGAACTTGTCCTGCGCGTTGATGAACGGGTGATCGGGATACTGCGCGCGCGCCGAGGTGTTCACGCGAATCACCGGGCCGGGCAGCCGGTGGCCCGTCGCTGCGAAGACCGCGTTCACGATCGGGTACATGAAGAACACCGTCGTGAGGAACAGCGCGATCGCGATGGGCAAGCGGTTGCGCGTGACCAAGCGCGCGAAGCGCAGCGTTGCCGTCTCGCGGATGTGATGTTGCGGCGTTTCAGCCATGGCTAAGCGTTCCCCTCGTGCATCGTTGCAGCGCCGGCGCCCGGTCTTCCCTAGCGGGCGCGCGATCCTACCACTCGGGCGACGCAGCCGTCGCCCACCCCCCTAGGATACGACCGTTCGCACTTCTTTTGGGAGCTACCGGCGAACCAGCTCGGTCGCGCTGAAGAAGTACGCAATCTCGGTGCGGGCAGTGTCGGAAGCATCCGAGCCGTGCACGGCGTTCTGCTCGATGTTGCTCGCGAACTGCTTGCGCAGGGTACCCGCCTCGGCCTTGGCCGGATCGGTGGCGCCCATCAGCTTCCGGTAGCGGGCGACCGCGTCGTCGCCCTCGAGAACCGACACGACCACGGGACCCGAGGTCATGAACTTCACCAGGTCCTTGAAGAAGGGCCGCTCGCCGGTGGACCGCGTAGAAGCCCTCGGCCACGGTCTGGTCGAGCTGCAGCATCTTCATCGCCACGATCCGCAGGCCCGACCGCTCGATCATGTCGAGCACCGCGCCCAGGTTCCCCGACCGGACGGCGTCCGGCTTCACGATCGAGAGTGTTCTTTCGGTAGGCATATGGGCGGGCACATCTTACCGACTTCGTTCGGCTCCGCCTCACTGCGCGCGCCTGCGGCGCTTGCGACCTCGCTCGGGGCGGCCCTCGCTCGGCCTCGCGCTGGCGGGCTCCTCGCTCGAGAAGACCCGGGCGTCAGTCGGGCCAATCTTCGGGGGTGTCGAGGTCGCGGCCGCGGTCCGGCGGGAAGTCGATCGGCCAGACCTTCTGCGGGTTCGCCTCGATCACCCGGCGGCCGCCGTCCTTGCCGCGCAGGGCGAGGAGCTCGGCGAAGTGCCCGCGCGCGAACAGGACCGGGGTGCCGGGCTCGCCCGCGTAGCGCGCGCGCACGATCGAGCGCGCGGCCGGCGCCTCGCGGTGCGCGGCGAGCAGGCGCTCGAAGTCGGCCGGCTCGAGGAAGGGCTGATCGGCGAGCGCGATCAGGATCGCGGCCGCGTCGGCGCTGCACGCGCGCACGGCGGCGCGCACGGAGGCGGCGCGCCCTTCGTCGGCGTTCTCGGCCGGCACCGCGCGCACGCCGAGCGCCGCCGCCAGCGCGCGGCCGGCCGCGTCGTCTGGGGCGAGCACGAGCGAGACGCGCGCAGCGCTGGTGGCAGCGAGCGCCCGGATCACGCGCTCCGCGAGAGCGACACCGTCGAGTGGCAGCAGGTGCTTGGCGCCGCCCATGCGGCTGCCGCGCCCGGCAGCGAGCGCGAACGCCTCGATCGCAAGCGGCTCAGTCGCGGCGCAGCCCCAACAGGCGGAGCAGCATCCGCCAGGCGAGCTGGAGGAAGGAGCGGCCGGGCGGCGCGGCGACCTTCTGCTCCGGCGCCTCGGGCCGCCAGCGCTCGAACGCGCCGAAGAACTGGGCAGCCATCTCGCGCGTCACGCCCGAGAGCATGCGCTGGCCGAGCCGCGCGACCTGGCCGCCGACCTGCACGTCGGCGATGTAGTGGACGCTCGTGCCCTCGTCGGCGCTCGCGAGCTCGAGGGTCACCTCGCCGTCGACGAAGCCCACCGCGCCCTTGCCCTGCACGCGCAGCCGCACGCGGTCGGGCGGCTGGCGCTCCAGGTACTCGAGCGTGCCCTCGAAGCGGCCGGTGATCGCGGGCAGCTTCACCTCGAGCACGGCGTCGAAGTGGTCGGCGTCGCGCGCGTCCAGGCGCTCGAGGCCGGGCGTGCACGCCTTCAGCACGCGCGGGTCGTTGAGCCGCTCGAAGGCCCGGGCGAGCGGCACGTCGACGACCTGGCGACCGTCGAGCTTCACGCGCGGGCCCGCTGCGCGGCGGCGGCCAGCGCGCGCGCGGCGAAGACCCCGACGAGATGAGCGCGATACTCGGACGACGCGAAGAGGTCCTCCATCGGGTCGGCCTCCTCGATGCGCGCGCACAGCTTGGCCAGGTTCGCGGGATCCGGCAGCTGGCCGACGAGCCGCTTCTCGAGCGCGCTCGCGCGGAACGGCACCGGGTTCACGCCGGTGACAGCGACGGCCGCGCGCTCGATCCGGCCCTGCCGGTCGACCAGGACCAGCGCGGCGACGCCGACCACCGCGAAGCCCGACGCGGTCTGGCGGAGCTTCTTGTAGGCCGTGCCCGCGCGCTTGCGGTCGACCGAGAGGCGCACCTCGGTCAGCACCTCGTCGCGCTTCACCGCGGACGCGAGCATGCCGGTGAAGAACTGCGCGGCCGGGATCGCGCGCTCGCCCTTCGCGCCAGTGGCGGTCGCCTCGCCGTCGAGCGCCAGGAAGACCGCCGGCCAGTCGGCCGCGGGGTCGGCGTGAACGAGGCTGCCTCCGATCGTGCCGCGGTTGCGCACCTGCACGTCGCCGATTGCGGCGGCGGCCTCGCCGATCGCGTGCACGTCGGTGAGCTCCTTGGCGCGCGCGAGCGCGGCGTGGGTCGTACGACCGCCGATCGCGATCGCACCGCGCTTCTCGCCGATCCTCTCGAGCTCCGGCACGCGGCCGAGGTCCACGAGCGCAGCGGGGGTCTGGAGCCGGTGCTTCAGCGCGGGGATCAGGCTCATGCCGCCGCCGAGCAGCTTCGCGTCGGGGTTCCTCGCGAGCAGGTCGACCGCCTCTCGAACCGTGCGCGGGGCGAAGTACTCGAAGTCCTGCGCGATCATTTCGCCGCTCCCGACAGCGCGCGCCACACCCGTTCCGGCGTGAGCGGCATGTCGATGTGGGTGACCCCGCGCGGGCGCAGCGCGTCGAGCACGGCGGACACCAGGCACGGCGTCGAACCGATCGTGCCGAGCTCGCCGATGCCCTTCGCGCCGAGCGGATTGAGATGGGTTGGCGTGCACGTCGAGTCGAGCTCGATGCGCGGGAACATCGGCGCCTTCGGCATCGCGTAGTCCATCAGCGTGGCGGTGAGGAGCTGCCCGCTCTCGTCGTAGCGGACCTCCTCGCAGAGGGCCTGGCCGAGGCCCTGCACGATGCCGCCGAGCCGCTGCCCTTCCGCGAGCAGCGGGTTCACGATCTTGCCCGCGTCGTCGACGGCGACGTAGCGGACGATGCGAACCTCGCCGGTGTCGGCGTCGACCTCGACCTCGCACAGGTGCGAGCCGAACGGGAAGGTGGTGCCGGTCGGCTCGAAGCGCGCGACCGCCTCGAGGCCGGGCTCCTCGCCGGGGATCGGCACGTTCCACAGGTGCGCCGCCTCGGCGACCTGCCGGAACGTCAGCTTGCGGTCGCTGTTCGCGACCCGGAACGCCTCGCCGTCGAAGCTGACTTGCTCGACCTTTGCGTCGAGTAGATGCGCGGCGATCCGCGCGGCCTTGGCCTTCACCTTCTCGATCGCCATGTGCACCGCCGTGCCGCCGACCACCAGGCCGCGGCTGCCGAAGGTGCCGACGCCGTGCTGAACCACGTCGGTGTCGCCGTGCAGCACCTCGACGTCGTCGAGGTCGACGCCGAAGGCGTCCGACAGCCATCTGCGCGAAGGCCGTCTCCTGGCCCTGCCCGTGCGGCGACGCGCCCGTCATGACCACCACGTTGCCGGTCGGCTCGATCCGGACCTGGCCCGACTCCCAGCTGCCGGTGCGCTGGATCGGCGACGCGCCGGTCGACGGCCCGAGGCCGCAGATCTCGGTGAAGGTGGCGACGCCGATGCCGACGAGCTTGCCCTCCGCGCGCGCCTTGTCGCGCCGCGCGAGCGCGCCCTTGTAGTCGAACTTCGCGAGCGCCTTGTCGAGCGTAGGGCCGTAGTCGCCCGAGTCGTACACGGCGCCGGCCGCGGTGGTGAACGGGAAGGCGCTCTTGGGGATGAAGTTCCGCCGCCGCACCTCGGCCGGGTCGAGCTTGGTTGCGACTGCGATCTCGTCCATCACCCGCTCGACGGTGTAGGCCGCCTCGGGCCGGCCCGCGCCGCGGTACGCGTCGGTGGCCATCGTGTTCGTGTAGAGGCAAACCACCTCGACCGAGAGCCCCTTCAACGTGTAGCAGCCCGGCATCATCAGCGGCGTGAAGGTCGCGATCGCGGGCCCGAAGAAGGACGGGTACGCGCCGACGTCGGAGAGCACGCGCCCGCGCAGCGCGACGAGCTGGCCGTCCTTCTTGTAGGCGGCCTCGATCTCGTGGATGTGGCCGCGGCCGTGGGTCGTGTTCATCAGGTTCTCGGTGCGCGTCTCGGCCCACTTCACGGGCCGCCGGAGCGCGCGCGAGATCCACGGCAGCAGACACTCTTCGGGGTAGACGGGGATCTTGCAGCCGAAGCCGCCGCCGACCTCGGGCGCGATCACGCGGATCCGCACTTCGGAGAGGCCGAGGCACTGGGCGAGCTGCTGCTTCACGAGATGCGGAACCTGAGTCGACGTCCAGACCGTGAGCTTCTGCGGCCCCTCGTCCCAGCTCGCGAGGACGGCGCGGCCCTCCATCGAGACCGGCGCGACCTTCTGGTTCACGAGCTCGAGCTTCACCACGCCGTCGGCCTCTTTGAAGAGCTTGTCGACCTCGGCGGCGTTCGCGGCGGGCACCGCCAGCGCCACGTTGTCGGCGTGGTCGGCGTAGACCTTGCCCTTCGTGGGGTCGAGGGCGCTCTTGAGGTCGACCACCGCGCGGCTGGGCGCGATGTCGACCTCCACGTCCAGCGCCGCGTCGCGCGCGATGTAGCGGTCCTCGGCGACGACCACCGCCACCGGCTGGCCGACGTAGCGGACGAAACCGTCGGCGAGCAGCGGGTGCTCGGCGTCGCGCCCGGGCTCGGGCCGGGCGACGTTCGGCGTGCGCCCGACCTTGCCGCGCAGGTCGTCGAAGGTGTACGCGGCGACGACGCCCTTCCGCGCGAGCGCCTTGGACAGGTCGATCTTCTGGATCTTCCCCGCGGCGTAGTCGCTGCGCACGAAGGCGACGTGCAGCATCCCGTGGAGCTTCAGATCGTCGGTGTAGGTCGCCAGGCCGCGGATCAGGCGCGGATCCTCGCGCCGCTTGATCCGCTCGCCGACGGAGACGGGCCGCACCGGCATCAGCGCACTTCCTTCGCGACGCGCGCTGCGTGCTGCACCGCGTTCACGATCTGCTGGTAGCCCGTACACCGGCAGATGTTGCCGTCGATGGCGTGGCGGATCTCCGCCTCGCTCGGGCTCGGGTTCTCGGCGAGGAGCGCCGAGGTGGTCATGATCATGCCGGGCGTGCAGTAGCCGCACTGGAGCCCGTGCTCCTCCCAGAAGCCGATCTGCACGGGATGCAGGTGCTCGGCGTCTTTGGCGAGCCCTTCGACGGTGGTGACCTTGCGGCCGTCGACCTGCACCGCGAACAGCGTGCAGCTCTTCACCGCGCGCCCGTCGAGGTGCACCGTGCACGCGCCGCAGATCGTCGTCTCGCAGCCGATGTGCGTGCCGGTCAGCCCCAGCGTCTCGCGCAGGAAGTGGACCAAGCAGGAGCCGCGGCGGCGACGTCGCGCTCGTGGACTTGACCGTTGACCTCGACCGACACCTTCACGCCGCGATCTCCTCGATCAGCTCGGGCACCTTCGCGTGCGACTTCTTCCGGCACGCGGAAGGTGGTCATCAGCGAGAGCACCGCGAGATCGCGATCGTTCCACTCGACTTGCGCCCCGCGAGCAGCGCGCGTCCGCGCAGGAGCTTGACCGCCTTGACCAGGAAGCTGCGGTCGGTGAGGAGCGAGTTCGTCTCGTTGCAATCATAGTCGACCACGAGTCGGCGCAGGAACTCGACCAGTCGGTCCTTCTCGGTCGACGGGACGTCGATCCGCGCGAGCTCCGCGTAGAGGCGGTCGAGGTCGACCCGCGACGAGCACCGCGGCCGGGCTCGGGCTGCTCGACGACGCTTCCGTCCGCGAAGCGGTCGACGAGCGCGCGGGCGGCAGCGCGCTCGCCCGACTGGATCAGCCCCGACACGCGGAGCTGGAGCGCGAAGCGGTCGAGGTTCGCGGGGTCGAGCGGCTCGTTGTAGTACTCGTCGCGCAGCGGGTTGCGGGTCGCGATCGCGGTGAGCAGCGGGATCGGGCGCTCGCCGAACTTCCGCTCGTTCAGGACGCGCAGCAGCACGTTCAGCGCCTCGCCAGGCGCGCGCGAGATGTCGTCGAGCACGCACACCTCGGCGGTCAGGATGCCGCCGGGCTCGATCGCCTGGTGGATGCGCTCGCCCTCGCCCTCGGCGAGCGGGCGGCGCTCGAGCACCACGTCGCCGACGAGCTCCGAGAGCCGCGTGTCGCGGTGCATCTGGTAGAAGAAGAACCCGAGACTCGCGCCGCGCGCGGCGAGCTCCGCCATGCGCGTCTTCGCCGAGCCGGGCGGGCCCTCCAGGTAGATGTGCTCGCGGCAGACCAGCGCGAGCAGGAGCGCGTCCTTCGCCTCGTCGTGGCCGACGACGTGGCGGTCGAGCAGCTCGCGCAGGCGCTGTCATGCTCCGCTCCAACAATGCCAACCGTCCGTCTGCGCGCGGCCGCGCCTCGAAGCGCAGCCCGTCGGTCTCGCGCGAGATCTCGTCGAGCACGGCCGGGCACTCGCCCAGACCGAGGAAGACGGTGTGTACCTTAACTCCGAGCCGGCGGGCCAGCGCGCGCTCGCTCTGCACCGCGGGATCGCCGAGCACGGGCACGCCGTCCGAGAGCAGGACGATGTGGCGCTCGCGCCCCGCCGTGCTCTTGGAACTCTGCGAGCGCGGCGCGCAGCGGCGCCTCGTAGTTGGTGCGGCCCTCCGCCCGGCGGCGCCCCGCGAGCGCGAGCACCCGCCGGTAGCGGCGGTGGAAGAACGCGCCGCCGGCGGCGAAGCGCTCGGCCTCGTGGTTGAACTCGACGTAGCCCAGGCGCATGCGCCGGCGCGCGCCGACCCGGACGAGGCCCGCGACGACCTCGCCGGCCCAGCGCGCCAGGCGGCCCTCCATCGACGCCGAGACGTCGCGCAGCACGGCGAGCGCGCCGCCCGAGTTGCGCCGCGCGCGCCGGTACACGCGGGCGCCGTCGGGCTGCCGGCCTTCGACGAACAGCAGCGCGTCGACGGCGTCGGCGTCCGCGATCTCGTCGAGCCGCCGCATGCCGCCGGAACGATCGCGGCTGGCCGCCGGGATCGTCGCCGCGCTCGACCGCGCCGCGCTCGAGCTTGCCCGCGAGCGCAGCGACCAGCGGCTTCGACCGCGGCGGTGTCGTCGCCGCCGCGCGAAGCGGCGAGCGGCGCCACCGCGTCGAGCGCCGCGTTGCGTGCCTCGAGCGACTCGACGGGGATCGCGGCGTCGGGCGCGCCGCCGCGCGGGCCGGGCGCGGGCCCGGTGCGCTCGGCTGCCGCGGCTGGGCGCGCGCCGGTGACCACCGCCGGTGCGTCGGCAGGCGATCGCCTCTTCGATCAGTCCCACCAGCTCGGGCTCGAGCGCCTCGGGCACGCGGCGCGCCAGCATGAAGCGGAGCGCGCGCACGTCGGCGGGCTCGACCTGCTCGGCGCCGCGCACCAGCGCGTTCGCGCGGAGGATCGCGGGCGCGGCGCGCGCGAACGCGCGGTCGGAGAGCAGCGCCGGCTCGCTGCCCGAGGCGCGCGCGAGATTCTCGACCGCGCGCAGCAGCGCGGCGCGCGCCGCGGGAACGATCGGGAGCGCCGCGGCCCGGCGCTGCAGCGCGTGACGCCGTTCGGTGTCGAGACGGCGCCGGTGCGGCGGCGGCCGGCTCTCGGTCGAGCAGCGCGCGCGCCACCCCGAAACGCCGCCCCCCGACCAGCCCGCGCATGCGCACCTGGATCGCGAAGCGGTCGAGCTGGGTCGGCTCGAGCGGGTCGGCGTAGCTCTCGAGGTCCGGCGCGCCGGCGGTTGCGAGCGCGCTCTCGAGCGGCAGCGCGAGGTCGGCGAGCCGGCGCTCTCCGAGCACGCGCAGGAGCAGCGCCGAGCGCTTCGCCCGGGGCGCGCGAGAGGTCGTCGAGCACCAGGACCTCGGCCCGCGCGCTCGGACCTGCGGCGAGCTCGAGCGAGATCCGCTCGCCCCTGCCGTGGGCCGCGCGCTCGCGGCGCAGGTGGACCTCGCCCAGCAGGTCGGCGGCGCTGGCGTCGCGGTGGAAGGCGAGCTCCGCCGTCCGCGCCCCCGCCGCGCGCGGCGGCGGCCCGCGCCAGCGCCGACTTCCCGCAGCCCGGCGGCCCTTCCAGATAGGCGTGCTCGCGGGCGACGAGCGCCAGCACGAGGCCCGTTGCCGCGTCGTCCTGGCCGTGCACGGCCTCTGCGAGGGCTTTGAAGAGCGGCTCGAGTTCCGGGATCGGCATGGGGATGGAGACTTGTTCGCCGGCCGCGCTTGCATCCGTCAAGTCCGCCCGATAGTATGCCGTCCGACCGGTCGGTCGGTCGGAGTTCGACGGTGGTCGACGATCCAGACAGCGAGCGCGAGCCGGAAGCGTCGCCCTCGACCCGCTCCAAGATCGTCGAGACTGGCGAGTCGCTCTTCGCGAAGTTCGGCTTCGCCGGGGTCGGCATGCGCGCGGTCGCGGACTCGGTCGGGGTCTCGAAGTCGGCCCTCTTCCACCACTTCCCGACCAAGCGCGCGCTGTGGGCGGCGGTCCTCGAGTCGAGCATGCTCGACTTCGAGGCGCGCATCGCGGCGGCCGCCGACCGCGGCACGAGCGCCCTCGAAGCGCTGCGCTTCTCGCTCGAGGCGGTCATCGATGCCCTGGCCGAGAACCCGTCGCGCGCCCCGCTCTTGCTGCGCTCGCTCTTCGAGGTCGAAGACGAGGAGCCGGCCGACGCCGCGGCCCGCGACGTCCTCCAGCGGGTACTGGCCAGGGTCGCCGCCTGCCTCGAGACCGGCATCGCCGCCGGCGAGATCCGCCCCGTCTCGGTCCCGCACACCCTGCAGACGCCTGATCGGGATGACCGTCTTCCATTTCGCGACCGGGGAATTCGGCGAAGACGTCCTCGGCGCCCCGCTCTACTCCGCGGCCGAGATCCGGAAGCGGAAGGAACACGTCGTGTCCTTCATGGACCGCGCGCTTCGTGCGACAGACTGACGAGGAGGATCCCCTTGGAAAAGTTCATGCAGGAGAACCGGCGCAACCTGGGCAGCTTCGAGCTGGTCGACTTCCCCGACGAGGGCCAGGTCGCGAAGATCCGCGAGAAGCTCGACGTGCCCTCCCCGATGGCGGTGCGCTGGAACCACTGGGAGTACGGCAGCGAGGTCTCGGAGCTGCGCGCGCTCTACGAGAAGGGCAAGGAGAACCAGTGGAACGCGACGCACGACATCGACTGGTCGATCCCGCTCACCAAGGATGAGTTCATCGCCGGCCCTGAGCTGTCGCTGCTCGGCAACGTGACCAAGCTCATGGGCAAGGACGAGGCGACCCAGAAGGCCGCCATGTTCGACGAGATCAACTGGGTGCTCTCGCAGCTCCTGCACGGCGAGCAGGCGGCGCTGCAGATCTGCGGCCAGCTCACCAACCTGTGCCCGACCACCGACGAGAAGTTCTACGCGGCGAACCAGGTGTACGACGAGGCCCGCCACACCGAGGTGTTCGCGCGGCTGCTCGCCGAGAAGATGGGCACGATCTACCCGATCAGCCCGAACCTGAAGATCCTGCTCGACGAGCTGCTCTCGATCGAGGGCTACACCATGAAGTGCCTGGGCATGCAGACGCTCTTCGAGGGCACTGCGGTCGGCATCATGGACCAGTTCCGCGAGAACTCCCGCAACGCCCTCATCACCGACGTGATCCGGCGCGTGGAGCAGGACGAGTCACGCCACGCGGCCTTCGGGGTGCTCACCATGCGGCGCGTGGTGAAGAGCTGCACCGTCGCCGAGCGGCAGCGCATGGAGGACTGGGCCTTCGCGGTGCTCGAGGCGCTGAACGCGAACCAGCAGCTCGACATGCTGCGCGTGCTCGGTCCGAAGTACGACATCGACCCGGACGCGGTCGTGGGCATGTCCATGTCGCTGCCCGAGTGGAAGCAGTTCAACTCGATGCCGTTCATGCACACGGTGGTGCCGAACCTGCGCCGCCTCGGCCTGATCACGGAGCGCACCGACGCGCTCTGGCAGGAGCGCGGTATGGCGGTGGACTCGCGCGTCGGGAACGGGGAGCTCGCGATCCGCGCCTAGATTCGCTTCTCCATGCGGCGCGCGGCCGCTCGCCTGTCTCCACAGGCGGCCGAGGCGACGTCCGAGAAACCGAGCTCGCGGTAGAGCGCGATCGCGGCGGTGCTGGACTCGGTGACCTCGAGCACCACGCGCTCCGCGCGCCGCTCGCGCGCCCAGCCGCAGACCGCCTCGACGAGCGCGCCGGCGAGGCCCTTCCTGCGCGCGGACGGCGCGACCCAGAGCCCGTTCAGCTCGACCGTCGCCGGCTCATTCGCGAGCGGGATGCCGATGGCGAGCCCGCACGCGACGCCGTCGCGTAGCGCGGTGAACGCCGCGGCCGGCCCGCCTTCCGCGCACGCCTGCGCCCGCTGCTTCCACTCCTCGTCGGACAGGCGCGCCTCGTCGGCGTAGGTGGACGCGAACGAGTCCGGAGCGTCGGCGAGCGCCGTGAGCCGAACGTCGCGCACGAGAGCCCAATCCTCGTCGCGAACGCGGCGGACTGGGCCCGACATCAGCGAGGCCTAGGCCGCGCGGAAGCGCGACGTCTCTGGGCCCAGCTCGAGCGACGCGGCCTGATCCGGGTGGATCGCCTTCGCGCGCGCGAACAGGGCGTCTTCGGTCTCGGTGTTGTTCGGGTCGGGCACGCAGCAGTCGACCGGGCACACCTCGGCGCACTGCTCCTTGGCGTGGAAGCCGACGCACTCGGTGCACAGGCGCGGGTTGATGACGAACGTCTCCTCGCCCTCGCTGATGGCCTCGTTCGGGCACTCCGGCTCGCACACGCCGCAGTTGATGCATTCCTCGGTGATCATCGTGGACATGGGGGACTCCTTCGGTTCGCTGGGTCGGCGGGCGCGCCGGTCAGTGGGTCAGTGGAACTTCGCGAGCGCCGCGCGGGATGCGGCCGGCGAGCAGCAGCTGGTCCGCACGGGCCAGCCGGAACTCGAGCTCGCCCTCGTCGCTCGAGGGCTCGAGCTCGAGGTGGGTCGCCAGCAGCTGCCGGCCCAGCCGAACCAGCGCCTTGAGCTGAGCCGCGCCGACCCGGTCGAGCCGGCCGATCGCGAAGCGCTTCAGGTTCGAGACGGCCAGGTGCACGTCGCGCACCTCGCCGCTGCCGTCGCACAGCGGGCAGATCCGGCCGAGGGCCTCGCGCAGCACGCGCTCGACGAAGGCCGTCTGGTTGGGCAGGTGGCGCAGCGCCTCACCGAGCTCCCGGTCGATCCGGAAGGTGACGCGCTGCTTGCTCCGGGGTCGGGACATGCTGTACAGCAAAATGCTGTACATCTAGCTCGCGGTCAACGTCCCGGGCGAGATTTCTGCGAGAACACGAGCGGGCCGCGGATTCCCGCATATACTCAACCCGCGGTTCCCTTCTGCCGGAGGCCTATCCTGGAATCGGACAACGACCAGCCCGCCGGAGGGGCTGCGGACCAGCCGCGCCGAAGGCGCCGGCGCCGCCGCCGCCGGGGGGGTCGACCTTTCCCGGCCGACGGCAATCCGCCGAGCGGCGACGGAGCTCCCGTCGCTGCGAACGGTAGCGATCCTGCCCCGGCGCAAGCCGCGTCGTCGGACCCCTCGGAGTCTCCGCAGCCGCAGTTCGGCGAGCAGCGGCGCCGGCGGCGGCGCAGGCGGCGCGGCGGTTGGCGACCGCCCGAAGGGAACGGCAACGGGAGCCAAGGCCCGAGCGCCGACGAGCCCCGGCGCGACTTCACCGACGAGCCGCGGCGCGAGCTCGATCCGGACGATCGCGATCTCGGTCCCGCCCTGGACGACCCCGATTTCGACTCGAACGAGCCGTGGGACGGCGACGATACGGGCCCGGAGAGCGCGCTCGAGTCCGACGGCGACGGCGCCGAGGCGCCCCGCGCCGACTCCCCGCCCGGCCCGGACTTCGAGCCGTGGCAGCGCGATCGACCGCGCCGCCGGCGGCGCCGCCGCCGCGGCGGAGGCGGGGGCGGCCCGGTTCCCGACGAGCGCCTGCGCCAGATGCTCGATCTGCTGCGCCGCGAGTTCGGCCTGCGCCACTTCCGCCCCGGGCAGGAAGACGTCATCCGCGCGGTGCTCGACGGCCGCGACACGCTGGCGGTGCTGCCGACCGGCGGCGGCAAGTCCCTCACCTATCAGCTCCCGAGCCTGCTCCTGCCGGGGCTCACAGTGGTCGTCTCGCCGCTCATCGCGCTGATCCGCGACCAGTTCGAGAAGCTGCGCGAGCAGGGCATCGAGACGGTGCGGGTCGACAGCTCGCTGACCGGCACCGAGAAGGAGGAGGCGCTCTCGCTGCTCGAGGAGGGCAGCCAGAAGATCGCGCTGATCACGCCGGAAGGGGCGACCGGCCCGGCGTTCAAGAAGCGCATCGCCGACCAGAAGGTGTCGCTGCTCGTGATCGACGAGGCGCACTGTGTCTCGGAGTGGGGGCACGACTTCCGGCCCTCGTACCTGGCGCTGGGCGCGCTCGCCGAGGACCTCGGCCGGCCGACGATCCTGGCGCTGACCGCGACCGCGCCGCCGCTCGTGCGCGAGGAGATCGTGAAGCGGCTGGCGCTGCGCGAGCCCGCGATCGTGGTGCGGCCCGTCGCCCGTCCGAACCTGCGCTTCGAAGTGAAGGAGTGCATGAACGAGGACGTGAAGCGCCGGGAGCTGGTGCAGTACCTGCGCCGCCTGCGCCGTCCCGGGATCGTGTACTGCTCGACGGTGAAGGACGTCGAGGAGCTGGGCGCCCTCTGCAAGATCGCGCGCATCCCCGCCGAGATCTACCACGGCCGGCTCACCAAGGCCGAGCGCGACCACGCGCACAAGCGCTTCATGTCGTCGGGCAAACGGATCGTGATGATCGCCACGAGCGCCTTCGGCCTGGGCGTCGACAAGTCCGACATCCGCTACGTGCTGCACTACCAGGTGCCGGGCTCGCTCGAGGCCTACGTCCAGGAAGCCGGACGCGGCGGACGCGACGGCTTGCCCACCCGCTGCATCCTGCTCTGGGATCCGCGCGACATCGACGTCCAGCGCCACTTCCTGTCGGAGGGCCCGGCGACGCGCTCGCAGATCAAGAAGGTGGTCGAAGGTCTGTCCGCCTGGACCAAGGACGGCCGTGCGCGTCGACGCGTCCACCCTGGCCATGGCCACCGAGGTCGGCGTCACCCGCACCAAGGCGATCCTCGAGGGCCTGCGCGACGCGAGCCTGGTGACGGAGACCGACGCGCAGTTCTCGCTCTCGCGCGAGATCGACGTGAACGAGGCGGTGAAGCTGCTCTCGCGGCGCAACGAGGAGCGCAAGACCACCGACCGGCGCCGGCTCGAGAGCATCATCCACTACGCGAACAACACCGAGGAGTGTCGGATGATGCACATCCGGCGCTACTTCGAGGACGGCGAGCCCACCCCGTGCGGGCACTGCGACGTCTGCGAGCCCAAGCTGCGCCGCCGCCGGCGCCGCTCGAAGGGACGCGGCGGCCGGCCCGACGAGCGAGACGACGACGAGTGAGCTTCGAGCGTGAGGCGCGGGTGGCGCGCGAGGCCGCCCAGGCCGGCAGCGAGGTGGTCGCGCGGCACGCGAGCGCGGCGCAGCGGGCGTCGTGGCAGAAGTCGCACGACAACCCGGTGACCGCCGCCGACCTCGAAGCGAACGCGGCGATCTGCGCCCGGCTGCGCGCCGCGTTTCCCGACGACGCGCTGCTCTCGGAGGAGACGGCCGACCGGCCCGAGCGGCTCGCGGCCGAGCGCGTCTGGATCGTCGACCCGCTCGACGGCACCAAGGAGTTCGTCGAAGGCGTGCCGCAGTTCGCCGTATCTGTGGCGCTCGCGCTGCGCGGACGGCCGGTGGCCGGCTGCGTGCACGACCCGTCGAGCGGCGAGAGCTTCTGGGCCGCGGACGGACTGGGCGCGCACCTGGGCGAGCAACGCCTCTCGGTGTCGCGCGAGACCCGGCTCGAGAAGAGCGTGATGCTCTCGAGCCGCACCGAGATGTCGCGCGGCCAGGTCGAGCCGTTCCGCCCGCTGTTCGCGCGGATCGAGCCGGTCGGCTCGGTCGCCCTGAAGCTCGCCTGGATCGCCGCCGCCCGCGGCGACCTGTGGATCTCGGCAGCGCCCAAGAGCGAGTGGGACGTCTGCGCCGGAGACCTGCTCGTGCGCGAGGCCGGCGGCGAGCTCAGCGAGGTCGGCCGCGGCGCGCGCCGCTACAACCAGGCGAACGTCCTGCTCGCTGCCGCTGCTCGCGGCCGGGCCGACCGCGCTCGTGCGCGAGTTCGAGAGGCGCGCGTGTCCGCGCTGAAGCACCCGATGCTGCGCATCGCGCCGGTCTCGGACGAGCTTTACGCCGTCTCGGATCTCGACCTCGCCGAGCTCTCGCGCAAGCGCATCTGGCTCTGGGACCTGGAGGCGACCGGGCTCGACACGAGCGTGGAGCGCGTGACCCAGATCGCGGGCTGCATGTTCGAGAACGGACAGGTGCGCGACGAGACCGCGTTCGTCACGTTCGTCTGGCCCGGCGAAGGCGTCGAGATCCCGAAGGTGGTGCAGGAACTCACCGGGATCACCCTCGACAAGCTCGCGGGCGCGCCCGCGCTGCCCGAGGCCTGGCGCAGCCATCTTGCCGCCGCGCAGGGCGCGGACTTCTGGCTCGGCCAGAGCGTGTTCGAGTTCGACGTGCCGCTGCTCGAGACCGAGTTCGCCCGACACCGGATGGCGTCGGAGCTGCCCGCGATCCTCGACTCGGTCGTGCTCGCGACCTGGCTGCTCGGCCCGCCCGAGGAGCGCTGGAGCACCTCGAAGCTGCTCGCGCGCTTCTCGGTCGACACCGTCGGGTTGCGCCGCCACGACGCGCTCGACGACGTGAAGATCCTCGGGCGCCTGCTCCAGCCGATGCTGCGGCTCGCGCACGACGAGCGCGGGGACCGGATGCGGATCCCCCCGGACGCGCCGCTCCAGATCAAGCGCCACCCGCCGCTCAAGAACGGCCAGCCCGGCTGAACGGGGCTAGAGCAGCGCCGACGCCACGCGGTACGTGACGAAGCTCGCCGTCCAGGCGAGCGCCAGCATGTAGCTGAACGCGAGCGCCGGCCAGCGCCAGCTGCCGGTCTCGCGCGCCATCACGACGATCGTCGACGTGCACTGCAGCGCGAACACGAAGAACACGCACAGCGCGAGCGCGACCGGCAGCGAGAAGACGGCCCGGCCCGTGCGCGGGTCGACGTCGGCGCGCAGCGCGTCGCGCAGGCCGTTGAAGTCGTCCTTGCTCTCGACGGCGTAGGTCTGGGCCAGGGTCGCGACGATCACCTCGCGCGCGGCGAGGCTCGCGATCAGGCCCACGCCGATCTTCCAGTCGAAGCCGAGCGGCGCAATCGCCGGCTCGATCGCGCGGCCGACCTGCGCGGCGGCGCTCGCCTCCAGGTTCGCGCTCGCCTCCTGCGCGGGCGTGCGCGCCGGGTCCGGCTCCGCGCGCGGAAACGAGAGCAGGCCCCAGAGCACGATCGAGGTCGCCAGGATCATGGTCCCCGCGCGCTTCAGGAACGCGCGCGCGCTGTGCCACACCTGGCGCGCGAGCAGCCGGGCGGTCGGCCAGCGGTACGGCGGCAGCTCCATGTAGAACACCGACGGCGTCCCGCGCAGGAGCGTCGAGCCGAGCAGCGCCGCCGACGCGAACGCCGTGACCGCGCCCAGCGCGTACAGCCCGAACAAGACGAGCCCCTGCACGCCGACGACACCGGCGAGCGTCGCGGCGGGCACGAACGCCGCGATCAGGAGCGTGTACACCGGCAGGCGCGCCGAGCAGGTCATGAACGGCGCGACCAGGATCGTGGCGAGCCGCTCGCGCGGCGACGAGATCGTGCGGGTCGCCATGATCCCCGGCACCGCGCACGCGTAGCACGAGAGCAGCGGCACGAAGCTGCGCCCCTGCAGGCCGACCCAGCCCATCACCCGGTCCACCACGAACGCGGCGCGCGCCATGTAGCCCAGGTCGTTCAGCAGGTGGATGAAGGTGAACAGGATCACGATCTGCGGCAGGAACACGAGCACCGAGCCGACGCCCGCGAGCACGCCGTCGGTCCAGAGATCGGTGAGCCAGCTCGCGGGCAGCGCCGCGCGCGACAGCCGCGCGATCTCGCCGACCCCGCCGTCGATCGCGTCCATCGCCGGCACCGCCCACGAGAAGATGCTCTGGAAGAGCAGCAGCATGACCAGCCCGAACACCGCGACCCCCGCGACGGGGTGCAGCAGCACGCGGTCGATCCGATCCGTTCGCGTGTCGGGCTCGAGCAGCTCGGCGCCGACCTTGCGGCAGACCTCGTCCACCCAGGCGAAGCGCGCGGCCGCGTCGGGGGCGGGCGGCAGCTCCTTCGGCGTCGACCAGGTCCACGGCTCCTGCAGGATCCGGTACAGAGGCTCCATGCCTACCCCGCGGTGGCCGACCACGCCGAGGACCGGAATGCCGAGCAGCTGCGACAGCCGCGAGGGCTCGAGCTTCCCGCCGCGCGCGCGCACCTCGTCGATCATGGTCAGCACGAGCGCGGTCGGCCGGCCGCGCTTCAGGAGCTCGCGAACCAGACCCAGCCCGCGCCGCAGCGTGGTCGCGTCCACGACCGCGACGATCCCGTCCAGCTCGGGCTCGTCGGCCAGCTTTCCCGCGAGCACCTTCTCGACGATCTGCTCGTCCGGCGTCTCGCCGACGATGCTGTAGGTGCCGGGCAGGTCGAGCACGCGCACGTCGCGCTCGGTGTTGCGCAGCACGCCCTCGCGCCGCTCGACCGTCACGCCGGGGTAGTTGCCGACCTTGGCGCTCGAACCGGTGAGCACGTTGAAGAGGGTGGTCTTGCCGGCGTTGGGCGCGCCGATCAGGGCCACCCGCACCGGGCGCTCGGCCAGCTCGGGCGCGGCGCTCACGGCACCACCCGCAGGCTCGCGAGCTGCTCGGCGCGCAGGCACAGCCGGTAGCCGCGGATCTCGAGCTCGAGCGGGTCGCCGAACGGGGCGCGCCGGACGATCGACAGCTCGGTGCCGGGCACGAAGCCGAGGTCCGCGAGCCGGCGCGGGATCTCGCTCCCCGGCGGCGGCTCTGCGATCCGGGCCATCCGGCCCACCGCGAGCGCCAGCAACGGGATCGCTTCCGACATCGGCCCGCCCCTTTTTGAGAACCGCTCTCAATATCGGCGAAATCGAGCCGGAACACCAGCGGAGCGGATCGGGGACTTCAGGCGGGCGCCGCGGGCTCCGCCCGCAGCGTGATCGGGATCGACTTGTACGCGGGCGTCCCGCTGCGCGCGGAGTGCGCGCCGAGCGGCACCAGCGCGTTCGCCTCCGGGAAGTACGCCGCCGCGCAGCCGCGCGGCAGGTCGTAGGCGTGTGCGCGGAAGCCGCCGAGCCGGCGCGTCTCGCCGCGCCAGTGGCTGGTGAGCTCGACGGACTGGCCCTGCTCGAGCCCGGCGGCCGCGAGGTCGTCGGCGTGGAGGAGCACCACGTGCCGGTCCGAGACGCCGCGGTAGCGGTCGCTCTCCCCGTACACCGTGGTGTTGTACTGGTCGTGGCTGCGGATCGTCATCAGCCAGAGCTGGCCGGGCGGGAGCTCGGCCTCGGGCGGCGTCTGCACCGTGAAGAGCGCGCGCTGCGACGGGGTGCGGAACGCGCGCGCGCCGGCGCCGCTGGGCAGGACGAAGCCGCCGTCCGCGCGCACCCGCGCATTCATGTCCTCGAAGCCGGGGATCACGCGTGCGATCCGCTCGCGGATCCGGTCGTAGTCGCCCGCGAGCTCGGCCCAAGGGATCGGCGACCGCTCGCCCAGCACGGCCTGCGCGATGCCCGCGACGATCGCCGGCTCGCTGCGAACCTCGGGGCCCGGCGGCGCGAGCCGCCCCTGCGAGCGGTGCACGCAGCGCATCGAGTCCTCGACGGTCACGAACTGGTCGACGCCGTTCCGTGTATCGCGCTCGGTCCGGCCGAGCGCGGGCAGGATCAATGCCTCGCGCCCGGCGATCAGGTGCGAGCGGTTCAGCTTGGTCGAGATCTGCACGGTGAGCTCGGCGCGGCGCAGCGCCGCCTCGCTGAGCGGCGTGTCGGGGGTCGCGCGCGCGAAGTTCCCGCCCATGGCGATGAAGACCTTGGCCTGGCCGGCCTGCAGCGCGCGGATCGCGGCGACCGTGTCGAGGCCGTGCTCCCGGGGCGGGGCGAAGCCGAACTCGGAGCCGAGCCGCGCGAGGAAGTCGGGAGTCGGCCGCTCCCAGATCCCCATCGTTCGGTCGCCCTGCACGTTCGAGTGGCCGCGCACCGGACACGGCCCCGCGCCGGGCCGGCCGATGTTGCCGCGCAGGAGCAGGAGGTTCACGAGCTCCTGAACGTTCGCCACGCCGTGCTCGTGCTGGGTGAGCCCCATCGCCCAGCAAGCGATCACGCGACTTCGAGCGCGCGTACAGCTCGGCCAGCTCGCGCAGCTCGGCACGCGGGATGCCCGAGCCGCGCTCGAGCTCGTCGAACGAGCGCGCGGCGAGAGCGGCGCGCCAGCTCTCGAAGCCCTGCGTGTGCGCGTCGATGAAGGCGCGGTCGAGCACGGTGCCCGGGGCGGCGTCCTCGAGCTCGAGCAGCGCCTTCGCGACGCCCTGCAGCAGCGCGACGTCGCCGCCGACCCGCAATTGCACGAAGCGGTCCGCGAGCGGCGTGCCACGTCCGAGCAGACCCAGCGCCTCCTGCGGGTTCGCGAACGCGACGAGCCCGCGTTCGCGCAGCGGGTTGATGCTGACGATCGCGCAGCCGCGCCGCTTGGCCGCTTGCAGCACCGTGAGCATGCGCGGGTGGTTCGAGCCCGGGTTCTGGCCGAGCACGAAGATGGCGTCGCAGCGCGCGAAGTCGTCGAGCCCGACGGTGCCCTTCCCTTCCCCGATCGACTCGCCCAGGCCAGTGCCGCTCGACTCGTGGCACATGTTCGAGCAGTCGGGGAGGTTGTTCGTGCCGAACGCGCGCGCGAACAGCTGCCACAGGAAGGCGGCCTCGTTGCTGGTGCGACCCGAGGTGTAGAACACCGCCTCGTCGGGCGACGCGAGCCGCTGCAGGTGGCTGGCGATCCGCGCGAAGGCGCCGTCCCACGCGATCGGCGCGTAGTGCGTCGCGCCCGGCGCGCGCCACATCGGCTCGCAGAGCCGCCCCTGCGCCTCGAGCCAGACGTCGTCCTGCGCCTCGAGCTCCAGGAGCGAGAAGCGCGCGAAGAAGTCGGCGGTGACGCGCTTCGGTGTCGCCTCGTTGGCGACCGCCTTCGCGCCGTTCTCGCAGAACTCGAGCGCATGGCGCGGCAGACTCTCGGGCCAGGCGCAGCCCGGACAGTCGAAGCCGTCGACCTGGTTCACGCGCCGCAGCACGGCGAGCCCGCGCACGAGCCCGAGCTCGCGCACCTGTTCCAGGGTCGAGAGAACCGCACCGGGGCCGGCGGCGGCGCGCGAGTCGGCCATCCCGGGATGCTACGATGCCGCCCCGCATGAGCCAAGCAGCCGACCCCGCGCACCGCCCGCTCGCCGGAGTCACGGTGATCGATCTGACGCGCGTGCTGGCGGGGCCGTACTGCACGCTGGTGCTGGCCGAGCTCGGCGCGCGCGTGATCAAGGTCGAGCGCCCCGGACACCGGCGACGACGCGCGCCAGGTCGGGCCCTTCCTCCACGGCGTGTCGGCCTACTTCATGTCGCTGAACCGCGGCAAGGAGAGCATCGCGCTCGACCTCGCCGCCGACGGCGACCGCGCGATCTTCGCCAAGCTCGTCGCGCGCGCGGACGTTCTGGTCGAGAACTACCGGCCCGGCGTGCTGGCGAAGCTCGGCTTCGGCTGGGACGTCCTGCACGCTCGGCATCCGGCGCTGGTCGTCGCGTCGATCTCGGGCTTCGGGCAGACCGGGCCCTACGCGCCGCGGCCCGCCTTCGACATGGTCGTGCAGGCGATGGGCGGCGTGATGAGCCTGACCGGGCATCCCGGCGGTCCACCCACCCGCGTGGGCACGTCGATCGGCGACATCACCGCAGGCCTGTTCGGCGCGATCGGCATCCTCGCCGCGCTGTACGAGCGCAGGACGACCGGCCTCGGCCGCTACGTCGACGTGGCCATGCTCGACGCGCAGGTCGCCATCCTCGAGAACGCGATCGCGCGCTACGCGGCGACCGGCGTGGTGCCGGGGCCGCTCGGCGCGCGCCATCCGTCGATCGCGCCGTTCGCGGCGTTTCGCGCGCGCGACAAGCCCCTGGTGATCGCCGCGGGGCACGACGGCGCGTTCGCGAAGCTGTGCGAGGCGCTCGAGGCGCCTGCGCTCCTCGCCGATCCGCGCTTCGCGACGATCCCGGAGCGGGTGGCCAACGCCGACGCGCTCGGCGCGGAGCTCGAGAAGCGACTGGCGGCGCGCGACGCGGCGGACTGGCTGGCGCGCTTCCAGCGCGCGGGCGTGCCCTGCGGTCCGCTCAACGACGTCGCCGCGGTTCTGGCCGACCCGCACGTTCGCGCGCGACACATGATCGTGTCGGTCGACGACCCCGTCGCGGGCCGCCTCGAGATGCCGGGCAACCCGATCAAGCTCGACGGCATGGCCGACGGCGACACGCGCCCGCCGGCACCGGCCCTCGACCGGGACCGCGCGAAGATCCTGGCCGAGCTAGAGCGCTGAGACGAGCGCGAAGGCGGCGATCGTCCCCACCAGCGCCAGCCCGTAGCTCGTGAACGCGGCTGCCGGCGCGGCCTTGTGGCCGAACACGTCCAGTGCGAAGTGGCGCATGTGGTGCGCGCAGTGCCAGAGGACGAGCGAGATCACCGAGACCAGGAAGATCCGCCCCAGCGGGTGCGCGGCGAGCTCGTGCGCGCGCCAGTAGACCAGCCCCTGCGCGATCACGTGGAGCGGCGTGAGGATCAACACGCCGAGGATCAACGCGGGCAGGAAGAAGCACGCGGTGAAGCCGCCTGCGCCGAACAGGATCCACCACAGCGGCTCGAGCCTGTGGATCAGCTTCACGGCAGGAAACCTCCCAGGATCAGGAGCAGGATCAGCCAGAGCGTGACGAAGCCGCCGATCGGCGCGACGCCGGTCACGAACATCGGCACCGGCGGCCGGGGAATCGGCCCGATCCGCCCGGCGGCGATCTTGCGGCCCACCCAGGCGAAGCGGAACACGAAGTACAAGGTGAAGAGCAGCACCACCGTCGAGGTGGCCAGGTAGTACGGCCGCGCCATGCGCGCATGGAACGCGAGCCACGCTTCCTCGCCCTGGCCCAGCGCGTGGATCGCGTCGAGCAGCATCGCGCAGCCGAGCATCATGAACAGGCTGGTCGCCGCGAACACGACGTAGTTGCGGTAGCGGTAGAAGCCCATCGGGAAGCCGTCCGGCGGCCGCGGGGGCGCGGTACGGGTCTTCGCAGCCGCGGGCGCGTGCGCGCTCACGTGAAGCTCTTCTTGGGCAGAACGTGCGCCCACTCGAGGAAGTCGGTCAGCTTGGCCTGCTGGATCGCCATGGCCGGGTCGACGTGCTTCGGGCAGACCTGACTGCACTCGTTGGCGAACGAGCACGCGTACACGCCGTCGTGCGAGTCGAGCACCGGAAAGCGTTCGGCGTTGCCCTCGTCGCGCGAGTCCAGGTTGTAGCGGTGCGCGAGCGCGATCGCGGCGGGACCGACGAACTCCGGCTCGTTCGCCAGCACCGGGCAGGCCGCGTAGCAGAGCGCGCAGTTGATGCACATGGAGAACTGCTTGAACTCGTCGAGCTGCTCGGCGCTCTGCAGATACTCGCCCTCGGAGAGATCCTTCTCGATCTTGCGGATGATCCACGGCTTCACGCTCTGGATCTTCTCCACGAAGCTGTCGAGCTCGACGACCAGATCGCGCACGATCGGGAAGTTCGAGAGCGGCTCGACCCGGATCGTCCCCTCGTAGTTGCGCACGAACGCCGCGCAGGTCAGCACCGGGCGCCCGTTCACCAGCATGCCGCAGCTGCCGCACACGCCCATCCGGCACGACCAGCGGTGCGACAGGGTCGGGTCGATGTCGTCCTTGATGGCGTTGAGCGCGTCGAGCACGACCCAGTCTTCCATGCACTCGACTTCGTAGGTCTCGAACACGGGCCGCTCGTCCTTCTCGGGACGGAAGCGCAGCACCTCGAACTTCACCTTGTGGCGCTCCATGCTCAGTACTTGCGCTCCTCGAGCTCCCAGCGGGTCTTGACCACCGGCTTGTACGAGAGCCGCGGGCCGTCCGGGGCGAACTTCACCAGCGAGTGCTTCCAGAACTGGTTGTCGTCGCGGGTCGGGTAGTCGGTGCGCGTGTGCGCGCCGCGCGACTCGCGCCGGGCCACGCGCCGAGATCGCGACCGCCTCGGCCACGTCGAGCATGTTGCCGAGCTCGAGCGCCTGCACCACCTCGGTGTTGAAGACCTGGCTGGTGTCCGACAGGCCCACGTCCGCGTAGCGCCCCTTCAGCTGCGCGACGGTCTCGGCGGTCGCGCGCATCGACTCCTCTTCGCGGAACACGCCGCAGCCGCTCTCGGTGGCGTGGTTCAGCTCGCGGCGGATCTGCGCGATCTTCTCGCCGCCGTGCTTGCCGCGCAGCTTCGCGAGCCGGGCCTCCTCGGAGCGCGCCTGCTCGAGCGCGGCCGACTCGCCGCCCGCCGAGGAGCCCTTGGCGAACTGCGCCGCGTGGCGGCCCGCGCGCGCGCCGAACACCAGGCACTCGGTGAGCGAGTTCGAGCCCAACCGGTTGGCGCCGTTGATCGACACGCAGGCGCACTCGCCCGCGGCGTAGAGGCCCGGCAGCTCGGTCGCGCCGTGCTTGTCGGTGTCGACGCCGCCCATCATGTAGTGCACGACCGGCCGCACCGGGATCGGCGCCCAGACCGGATCGACGCCGACGTAGTTCTTCGCGAGCTCGCGCACGAACGGCAGCCTCTTGTCGATCTTCTCCTCGCCCAGGTGCATGAGCTCGAGGTGCACGTAGTCGCCGTACGGGCCCTTGAAGCCGCGGCCGGCCTGGAACTCGCGCATCTCGGCGCGCGAGACCATGTCGCGCGGGCCGAGCTCGGCCTTGTTGCCGACGCCGTAGTCGTAGGTGACGAGGAAGCGCTCGCCCTTGTTGTTCTTCAGGTACCCGCCCTCGCCGCGCGACGCCTCGGTCATCAGGATGCCGGTGCCCGGCAGCCCCGTCGGGTGGTACTGCACGAACTCCATGTCCTTCAGGCCCACGCCCGCGCGGTACGCCAGCGCCATGCCGTCGCCGCTCTTCACCGCGGCGTTGGTGGTGAAGGGGAAGATGCGTCCCGCGCCGCCCGTGCAGAGGATCACCGAACGGCCGAGCACCGCGTGCATCTGGCCGCTGCGGATGTCGAAGGCCGCGACGCCGACAGCGCGGCCGTTCTCGACGAGGATCTTGGTCGCGAAGTACTCGTCGTAGCGGACGATGCCGGGGTACTTCATCGACGTCTGGAACAGGGTGTGCAGCATGTGGAAGCCGGTCTTGTCCGTCGCGTACCACGTGCGCTTGGTGCTCATCCCGCCGAAGGCGCGCACCGCCACCCGCCCGTCCTTCTCGCGGCTCCACGGGCAGCCCCAGTGTTCGAGCTGGTACAGCTCGCGCGGAGCCTCCGACACGAACTCCTCGACCGCGTCCTGGTCCGCGAGGAAGTCGCTGCCCTTGATCGTGTCCTTGGCGTGCAGATCGAGGTTGTCGTCGTCGCGCGCGACCCCGGCTGCGCCGCCCTCGGCCGACACGGTGTGGCTGCGCATCGGGTAGAGCTTCGAGACACAGGCGACGGAGAGCTTCGGATCCGCCTCGACGGCCGCGATCGCGGCGCGCAGGCCAGCGCCCCCGCCGCCGACCAGGACGATGTCGTGCCGAAAGACCTCCACGCGCCCTCCCCGATTTCGGGGCGCACTCTACCGGATTTCGGTTGCGGACGCGCGTCTCGTAGAATGGCTCCAGCCGACGGAGGTGTGCATGGCCCGGCTGGAGTTTTTCTTCGACTGCTCGAGCCCCTGGACCTATCTGGCGTTCCACAAGATCGAAGAGCTCGCCGCCGGGACGCGGGCCGAGCTGGTCTGGAAGCCGATCCTGGTGGGCGGCGTCTTCAACGCCGTGAACGGCAGCGTCTACGAGCAGCGCGCGAACCCGGTGCGTGCCCAAGGCCCGCTACTACGCCAAGGACCTGCGCGACTGGACCCGCTTCTACGGTCTGCGCATCGGCCAGCCCCCGGTGTTCCCGGTGAACAGCGTGAAGGCCATGCGCGGCGCGCTGTACGCGCTCGACCGCGGCGTCCTGCCCCGCTACGCGCGCTCGGTGTTCGAGGCCTACTGGGGCGACCTCCTGGACATCTCGCAGGACGACGTGCTCGCGCCGCTGGCCGAGCGCGCCGGCCTCGACCGCGCGGACTTCTTCGCCGCCATCGCCAAGCCCGACTACAAGGACCGCCTGCGCGCCAACACCGACGAGCTGATCGCGCGCGGCGGCTTCGGCTCGCCGACCATGTTCGTGAACAAGAGCGACATGTACTTCGGCAACGACCGCCTGGTGCTCGTGAAGGACGCGCTGCTGCGGGCGTAAAGCCCCGAGCCCGCCGAGTCGAAGAAGCGCATGGAGACCCCCATGCGTTTCGCGCCGCTCTGCGCCGCGCTCGCGCTCCTGTGCAGCTGTGCGACGACACCGCTGCGACTCGAGCGCTACCGCGGCGCCTACAGCACCCACTTCGAGGGCATCCCGGATCGGGCCGAGGCCTGCGCGCTCGTCCGCAACACCGGGGCGTCGCCGGTCGATTGGGTCGAGCTCTCCCTGGTCGCGACCAGCCGTTTCGAGGGCGCCGAGCGCGCGTTCCGCTCGCGCTGGCTCTACCGCGCGCCGATCGCGCCCGGCGGCGCCGTCGCGCTGCGCTTCGTCCATCCGCCCTTCGCCGACGAGCTCGAGGTGAAGCTGGAGCGGGCAGGCCGCGGCACGGCGAAGCGCCCGGGTCGCCCGCTCGCCGTCGCCGCGGAGTGCAGCGACGAGGCGCTGCGCGCGCTGCTGGCCGAAGAGATGCGCGACCACACGGCGCCCGGGATCGAGCTCCGGAGCTCTGCACGGGCGACGCCCGACCCCGAGGACTCCTCGCTCGTCGCCGCGCCCTAGCCGAGTGACGCCAGCGCCGCGTCCCAGCCGACCGAGGCGACGCCGATTGGTGTCGCCGCGCGGCGCAGGTTCTCGGCCGGCGCGCGCGCGAGGTCGGCGGCGAGCTCGGCGCGGAGCGCATGCGAGAGCTGCGCGGGTAGCTCCGCGATGAGCCGCGCGCGCAGCGCCTCGACGTCGCGCGCCGCATCGGCCGCGCGAGCCTGCATGCGCTCGGGCGCGGCGTCGAGCAGGATTCTCGTTCCGACCCGCGCCCGTGCGAGCTCGGCAGCGACGAGCGCCCCGAAACCCGCGCCGATCACGTCGATCCGCCCGACCCGCAGCGCGTCGAGCAGCGCCTCGAGCTGGGCCGCGACGTCGGCCGGCCGCAGGCTCCGCACCCGCCGGCGCGAGCCGCCGAAGCCGGGAAGGTCGACCCCGATCGCCCGCCGGCCGAGTTGGGCGGCGCGCCGCCCGAAGGGCTCGAGCAGCCGCGCCGAGACGCCCGCGTCGGGCACCAGCACGAGAGGCTGCGGGTCGACGCCGCCGCTCCACTCGCGCACGCCGGAAGCGGGTCCCCGCGACCTTGAGGTCGCGGCCGTGATCGACCGGCTCGGCCGCGAGTACCGGCGGCGCCGCGCCGGCGCGGCGCTCGAAGCGCCCGCGCAGCTTGACGAGCGCGCGCCGGTCGAGCGCGCGGCGCAGCCGCCCGGGGATCGGCAGCGCGACCGCCGAGCCCAGATCGACCAGCGCCGGCGCTCCGCTCGGCGTCACCAGCACGTTGCTCGGGCTGCGCAGGTCGAGGTAGGCGACGCCGCGCTCGGCGAGCCCCGCGAGCATTCTCTCCAGCGCCGCGAAGAACTCGGGCGGTAGTGCGCCGCCGAAGCTGCGCCGCCGCAGCGGCCGTCCCTCGATGAACTCGAGCTCGAGCGCGAGCCGGTCGATGCGGCGATGGCTGCGCGGCAGGCCCGGGACGCCGGAAGCGCGGGCCAGCATCGCGAGCTCGTGGCGCACCAGGAGCGGCGCGACCAGCGCGCGCACCCACGCGCTGCGTCGGCCCCAGTCCTTCACGACGACCGGCGTCGCGCCGTCGCGCCGCACCAGCAGCACGTCGGGGTTCGTCCAGCCCCCGAGGTTCAGGACCGCGACCCGCGGACCCTCGAGATCGCCGCGCGCTAGGAGAGGCTCCAGCGCGCCACCATGCAGAGGACGCCGACGGCCACCACGACCGCCGTGCCCGTCTCGTTGTTGTCGCTGAAGCGCGTGCCGCGCCAGCTCGACTCGCGGGCCCGCTCGGCGGCGAGCGGCGCGTAGGCGTGCAGACGGGGAATCAGTCGCGGCACCGCGGCCGCGTAGCGCCGGTAGGCGTCGCCGTACAGGCTCTCGAGCCGCGCGCTCTCGATCCGGTCCTTGTAGGGCATGTAGTAGCCGAAGTAGACCGCGCCGAAGACCGCGGCGAGCGCGAGCGCCAGCGGGCTCCAGGCCATGATCAGGAAGCCCAGGCCGATCAAGAGCGTCCCGAAGTACAGCGGGTGACGCAGGTATG
Source organism: uncultured delta proteobacterium (assembly GCA_963707945.1). Classification (GTDB taxonomy): domain Bacteria; phylum Myxococcota_A; class UBA9160; order SZUA-336; family SZUA-336; genus VGRW01. Next base: position 1,404,442 of record CAVPRM010000001.1, on the reverse strand, counting down.
CGTAGGGCCCGGTGATGGTCAGCGCGTCGTTCTTGTGGAGGTGGCCGGTTGCCCACAGGCGCAGGCCCTCGCCGAGCGCGATCGGGAGCGCCCCGGCGGCAATCGACGCCATCGACGGGCGCGACAGCCAGAGCGCCAGGCCCGCCAGCGCGTAGACCGCGAGCAGGCGGGGGCGCAGCCGCTTCTTCACGAAACTCATGCGCGCAGTAGGTAGCTGCGGTGGGTCAGTTCGACCAGCGGCGCCGCACCAGCGCCCGCAGGTGGGTCTGGAGGCTTCGCTCGAACCCGCGGCGCGGCTCGATGTCCAACCGGTCAGCGCCCAGGAACAGCGCGAAGTCGGCCGGGTCGAGCGCTTCGATCTCGCTCTCGACCTCGTCCCAGAACCGCGCGGCAAACCGGCCGGAGCAGGCCTGCGCGTGCTGTCGTGTCTTCCGCTCGCTCATCCCATGGGCCCCTACGACAGTAAGGTGTAAGCAGGGGCCGCTTGGTGGCGGATGTGATTGACTTCACGCGCCAGCCCGGGCTCTTCGCGCCCGGCCGGGGGAAGTCCTAGAGGGAGACGTGACCCGGGAGCTGCGCCGCCAGGGTGCGGCGGGCGCGGTACAGGCTCGACTTGACCGCGTCTTCGCTCCGACCGGTCAGCTGGGCGATCTTGCGGATGTTGAGCCGCTTGCCGTGGCGGAGCTCCAGGATCTTCCGTTGCTCGCCGGGCAGGCGCTCGATCGCGTCGCGCACCCGGCCCAGCGCCTGGCGCGCCTGGGCCAGCGGCTCCGGCCCGAGATCGAGCGGCGCCGCCTCGGGCGGAATGTCGTCGATCGAGATCAGCCGGACCCCGCCGCGCCGGCGCAGGCGGTTGTTGAGGATGTTCCGGGTGATCCCGTAGATCCAGACGACGAGGTCGGACTTGCCCTCGAAGCGATCCAGGCAGCAGTAGACCGCCTCGAAGACCTCCTGGCAGACGTCCTCGGCCTCGGCCGGGTCGCCCAGGCGCCGGACCGCGAAGTTGTGGATCCGGCGAAAGTGGAGCTTGTACAACTCCTGGAAGGCCCCCGGGTTTCCGGATCGGATCGCCTCGACGATGCTGCGGTCGGCTTCCTTCACGACAGGACGCTTGAGCAATCGTCATGCCAAGGACGTCACCAAGCGAAATTCGTGCAAGCACGCGGGGATCCGCCGCGTTTGGGGGTCCGGGTGGGGTCGGCCGGGTGGCCCATCAACGGTAGGCAGGAGAAGTGCGCTTCCCACTAAGAGGAAAACAACTTCACACTCCGACACCGAGATCGACTGATTGCTCGCGCCTGCGCCTCGCTCGGCGCGGCCCTCGCTCGGCCTGATCAGAGCTTCGCTGGGACGATCCGCCAGACGCCGTCTTCCCCTCGCGCCCAGGTGTCGAGGCGATCGAAGTAGATGCTCCAGAAGCGGAGAGCGCGCTGGTTGACACTGATGAAGGAGACCAAGACGGTGGCCTCCTCGGGGCTCACGAAGTTGAACTCGCGGATCTGGACCCGCCGGGCGGTGGTGTAGCGGAACGACTCGAGGCGGGCGGCCGTGGCGAGCGCCGAGAAGTAGTCTGAGAAGCTCTCGGGGCTGGTGAAGCAGTCGCGCAGCGTGCTGCTCTGGTAGGTGACCAGGGCGTCGAGCGGCACCCCTTCGAGCGCACCGTAGAACTTCTCGATCCGCGCCGAGAACGCGGCCACCTCTGCGTCCGGGACGGCCACCGCGGGCGCCGCAGAAGTCGGTCCTCCCCCGCTGGAGCATGCGGTGCAGAGAGCCAGAAGGAGGAGCGCCCGAATCGGGGCCAGCTTCATCCGCCGCGTCTCGCGATCGCGGCCTGCGCGGCAGCCAGGCGCGCGATCGGAACCCGGTACGGGGAGCAGCTCACGTAGTCCAGGCCGGCTTCGTGGCAGAACGCGATCGAGCGCGGCTCGCCGCCGTGCTCGCCACAGATCCCCACCTTCAGGTCGCGGCGCGTCTTGCGCCCGTTCTGGATCCCCATCCGGATCAGCGCGCCGACGCCGCCGGTGTCGATCGTGACGAACGGGTCCGCGTCCATCAGCTGGCGCTGCAGGTAGGCCGGCAGGAAGCGGCCCGAGTCGTCGCGCGAGAGCGCGAGCGTCATCTGGGTCAGGTCGTTGGTGCCGAACGAGAAGAACTCGGCGATCTTGGCGAGCCGGTCGGCGACGATCGCGGCGCGCGGGACCTCGATCATGGTGCCGACTTGGTAGCGCACCGTCTTGCCGCGCTCCTTCATCACCGCCTTGGCGGTGCGATCGACGAGGTCGCGCAGGAGCTGCAGCTCGCGCACGCCCGCGACGAGCGGAAGCATGATCTCGGGCTGCGTGCGCAGGCCGGTGTCGGCGCACACGCAGGCGGCCTCGACGATCGCGCGCACCTGCATCTCGTAGATCTCGGGATAGGTGACCGCGAGCCGCGAGCCGCGGTGGCCGAGCATCGGGTTGAACTCGCGCAGGCCCTCGACCTTGCGGCGCAGCTCGAGCTCGGGCACGCCGAGGTCGCGCGCGAGGTTGGCCATCTCCTCGCCGGTGTGGGGCAGGAACTCGTGCAGCGGCGGGTCGAGCAGGCGGATCGTCACGGGCCGCGCGGCCATCGCGCGGAAGATTCCGACGAAGTCCTCGCGCTGCATCGGCAGGATCTCGGCGAGCGCCGCGGCGCGCTCGTCGGCGCTCTCGGAGAGGATCATCCGGCGCACCGCGAGGATGCGCTCGGCCTGAAAGAACATGTGCTCGGTGCGGCACAGGCCGATGCCCTCGGCGCCGAAGCGCACCGCGAGCTCGGCGTCGCCGGGTGTGTCGGCGTTCGCGCGAACGCGCAGCCGGCGCGCCGCGTCGGCCCAGCGCATCAGCACCTGGAAGTCCTTCGAGAGGGTCGGCTGCATCGTCGGCACGCGGCCCTTGAAGACGTGGCCGGTCGAGCCGTCGAGCGTGATCACGTCGCGCTCGGTGAGCTCGACGCTGCCCAGCGTCGCGCGCTTGCGCTCGAGGTCGATCGAAAGCGCGGAGCAGCCGGCCACGCAGCACTTGCCCATGCCGCGGGCGACCACCGCCGCGTGCGAGGTCATTCCGCCCAGCGCCGTCAGGATGCCCTGGGCGGCGTGCATGCCGTGGATGTCCTCGGGCGAGGTCTCGCGCCGCACCAGCACGACCTGCTCGCCGGCCTCGGCCGCGGCCTCGGCGTCCTCGGCGGTGAACACCACGCGGCCGACGGCGGCGCCCGGCGACGCGGGCAGGCCCTGCGCGATCGGCGGCGGCGCAGCCTTGGCGTCGAGCGTCGGGTGGAGGAGCTGGTCGAGCGACTCGGGATTCACGCGCTCGAGCGCGGTCTTGCGGTCGATCAGACCCTCGCGGGCCATGTCGACCGCGATCTTCACGGCGGCGGCCGCGGTGCGCTTGCCGTTGCGCGTCTGCAGCATCCAGAGCCGCCCGCGCTGGATCGTGAACTCGAGATCCTGCATGTCGGCGTAGTGCTTCTCGAGGAGCTGCGCGGTGCGCAGGAGCTCGCGGTAGCTCTTGGGCATGAGCTCCTCGAGCGACGGCAGGTCGCCCTTCGCCTTGTCGCGCTTGGCGATCGCCTGCGGGGTGCGGATCCCTGCGACGACGTCCTCGCCCTGCGCGCGCGGCAGGAACTCGCCGAAGAAGCGCCGCTCGCCCGTCGACGGATCGCGCGTGAACGCGACCCCGGTCGCGGAATCGTCGCCGAGGTTGCCGTACACCATCGCCTGTACGTTGACCGCGGTGCCCCACTCGTGCGGGATGTTGTTGAGCTTGCGGTAGGTCTCGGCGCGCGGGGTGTTCCAGGACAGGAACACCGCGGCGATGGCGCCGCGCAGCTGCTCGAAGGGATCGGCGGGGAAGTCCGCGCCAGTGGTCTCGCGCACCACCGCGCGGTAGCGCTTGCACAGCTCCTTCAGGTCCTTCGCGGCGAGTTCCGTGTCGAGCCGGACCCGGCGAGCGTGCTTCAACTCATCGAGCTTCGCCTCGAACAGCTCGTGCTTCACCCCGAGCACCACGTCGCCATACATGTGGATGAAGCGGCGGAAGGTGTCCCAGGCGAAGCGCTCGTCGCCGCTCTCCTCGATCAGCCCCGCGACCGTCTCGTCGTTGAGCCCGAGGTTCAGGACGGTGTCCATCATGCCCGGCATCGAGGCGCGCGCGCCGGAGCGCACCGACACGAGCAGCGGCCGCGCGCGCGAGCCGAAGGTGCCGCCCATCGCCTTCTCGACCTTCGCGAGGTGCGTGCGGACCTCGGCCTCGAGCCCCTTCGGCAGGCGGCGCCCGGCGTCGTTGAACTCGGTACAGACGTCGGTCGAGATGGTGAAGCCCGCGGGCACCGGCACGCCGAGCCGGGTCATCTCGGCCAGGTTCGCGCCCTTGCCGCCGAGCAGGTTCTTCTGCGCGGCGCTGCCGTCGGCGCGGCCCGCGCCGAAGAAGTACACGCGCCGCTGCGCGCGCGCCTTGGCCTTTGGCGCGGTCGCCCTAACGGATCGCTTCGCCAAGCTCGTGGTCTCCTCGTTCGAGCCGTGCGGTGGCTGCGTCGGGGTCGGACGGGGGCGCAGTATCCTCGCGACCTGCGCTTGCGTCAACCGACGCCGGCTGCGCCGCGGCGTCGGCGAGCGCATGACGGAGGAACGGCTCCGAGCGCAGCTCGAAGCCGATGTGGAAGCGGAAGAAGCGCTCGACCAGACGCGCAAGGAGCTCGACGTCGCGCGCCGACAGAGCGAGCTCGCCGCGCGCGCGCAGCGGCTGGCGCAGCCCGCTCTCGAGCGCGCGCAGCAGCCGCGCCGGCACCCGCGCATCCTCGACGGGCGCGCAGGCGCGACAGACTGCGCCGCCGTGCGCCGGCATGAACGCGACCCGCGCGCCGCTCGCCGGTAGATCGGCGTCGCACAGCGCGCAGCGCACGAGCTGAGGCCGGTAGCCGAGCCGCGCGAGCGTCTTGGCGAGCACGAGCAGCGCGAGCAGCGCGTCCGGCTCGGACTGGTCCAGCACGTCGAGCACGCCCAGCGCGAAGCTGAACAGCTCGGGCTGCGGCTGGCGGTCGGGGGTCGAGCGATCGAGCAGCTCGAGAAACTGACACGCGATGGCGTAGCGCCCCAGCCGCTGCGGGATCGCCTCGAAGGAGCGAACCAGCTTCGCGTTCTCGAGCCGCATCAGCTGAGCGCGCGGCGGGTCGACCAACCGGACGTCGGCGACCGAGAGGATCTCGAGCGTGCCGGGGAACCGGCGCTTCGAGCGGCGCGCGCCCTTGGCGATCGCGCTGACCCGGCCGACCCCCGCCGTGTACAGGTGGACGACGCGGTCCGACTCGCCCTGATCGAACGTCCGCAGGATCAGTGCGCGAGTCCGATGCTCCACGGGCATGGGCACCAGTCTACGCCGGATTATTCTCCGTGCAGGAGCTTCTCGACGTAGTCGGGCTTGTAGATCCGCTCCGGGGTCGAGGCGTCGGAGCGCGGGCTGGAGAGCCACAGGCCGAGCAGCCAGAGCGCCGCCCCGAGCACGAGCACCAAGGCCGCGGCGCGGCCGATCCGGAACAGTCGCTCGCGCAGCCAGGGCAGCCGCACCCGCGCCGTCAGCGGCGTCGGGCGCACCTGGCCGAGCAGCGAGGCGGCCTCGTCGGGGTCGGCCCCGATTGCGTGGGCGAGAACCCGCGCGGTCGCGCGGCCGATGCCGTCGGTATCGAGCGGGGCGCTCGCCTCTTCGATCTCGCGCACCCGCTCGGGCGAGAGCTTGGTGCGCGCCGCCACGTAGAAGACCGAGATCCCCCGCAGCTCGCGCTGTCGGCGATACCACGGCCCGAAGGCGCGCCCATCGGCCGGAGCGGCTGCCGCGGCCGCGGCTACTGCAGCACCTTCAGATAGTCGCTCGACTTCCGCGCCCACTCGCTCTCACCCCCCCGCTCCACCGCCACACGCAGCGCGTCCAAGGCGCGCTCTCGCTGGTTCAAACGCACATAGGCCTGCGCCATGCGGAACCGCGCTTCCGCCTCGGCCGACCCGAAGACCGGCGCCGGGCGCTCCCCCACGATCTTCACACACTCCTCGAAATGCTGGATCGCCTCGACCAGGTTGTCGCGGTCGTACAGCACGATGCCCAGATCGAGGTGCGCGATGTAGTTCGAGCGATCGGACTGCAGCGCGCGCTCGAAATCGGCCTTGGCCTGGTCGAGCTTGCCGGATTTGTAGTGAGCCCAGCCCAGGTTTACAAGAGCGCGCGACGGGCGGATGAAGGTGGGGTCGTCGACGAGCCGCTGGAACTCGGCGGCCGAGTCGTCCCAGCGCTGCATCTGCAGGAAGGTGACGCCCAGCGCGAGCCGCGCCTCCTGGTGCTGGGGATCGAGGCGCAGCGCCTCGCGGAGCTCGTGCTCCGTCTCGGTGAGCAGCCCCTTGCGGCGGTACGCCTCGGCGAGCCCCATGTGCGTGTCCGGCTCGTCCGGGTCCAGCGCGAGCGAGCGCCTGTACTCGGTGATCGCGGCCTCGGGCTCGCCCTGGGCGAGCTTCACGCCGGCCAGGTCGCGGTGCGTGTCGGCCATCAGCGATTCGCGCTCGCTGACGCTCGAGCAACCTGCGACGGCGAGGAGCGCCGTCAACGCGATGAGCGCGTTCTGCTTGGTCATGTTCCCTCCGTTGGAGCTAGAAGAAGGCGAGCAGTCGAGCGAGCTGCTCGTTGCGGCGCGCGTCGGCGCCGCCCTTGCGCACGAGCGAGATCCGGCCGAGCACGGCGCTCGACTGGAGCGCGTTCGCCTGCGCGAGCAGACTCGTCTCGGCTTCGGGATCGGTGGGGGTCTCCGCCAGAGCGGCGAAGGACGAGGTATCGATGTCGGGGGCGGGCGGAGGCGCGGGGACGGCGAGCTCTTCGAGCGCGATGTCCCCGTCGAGCTCGTTCAAAGGCGGCGGCTCGGGGATGTCGAGCACGGGCGCGCTGGCCTCGAGATCGGGCTCCGGCTCCGCCGCGGGCTTGCGGACCTTGCGCAGCTTGTTCCAGCGGTGCAGGCGCTGGTCGCGCTCGAACGCGCTGAGCTTGGTGAACTCGGGGTTGTCCATCGCGAAGCCGAGTGACTCGGCGAACCCCATCGCCTCTTCGGTCGCTGCGGCGAGCGCCTCTTCGCTGGTGATCGTGCTCTCGGTCACCCAGCGCTCGATGCGCGCGGGGTCGACGTCGCGCACGAGCAGCGCGACGTAGCCCTTGCGGCCGTTCCAGACCGAGGCGAGCGCGGCCACGGAGTCGACCGGCTCGGCGCTGCCAGCCCGCTCGATCTTGCCCTCGGAGAAGGCGAGTGCGCGGATCAACTCCGCGCGCAGCGCGGTCGGACCGTCGGCCTTCGCGAGCATGTCCGGCCTATCGGGACGAAAACGGCCGTGCTTGAGGGATCTGGGCTGCGAAGCTGCACCTCTGAGTGGGGCCCGGCCCGCGGGCGGCCGCGGGCCACCCACGCTTCGCTCGGCTGCGCCTCGCTGCGCGCTTCGCTTGCGTCAGAATCGGGTCAAGCTGCGGAACTCCTCGAAGCGGCGGTCGACCTCGGCGCGGGTCAGGTCGCGCAGGCGATCGAGGCTGAAGCGCTCGACGCAGAACGAGGCGAGCACGGACCCGTAGATCATCGCCTGGCGCAGAGCGTCGCGGCTGAGCTCGCCTGCGCTCGCGAGCGCCCCCATGAGTCCGCCGGCGAAGCTGTCGCCGGCGCCGGTCGGGTCCTGCACCTCGCGGAGCGGGAAGGCGGGCGCGGCGAACACGCCGGCGTCGTCGAAGAGCAGCGCCCCGTGCTCGCCCCGCTTCACGATCACCACGCTGGGGCCGAGCGCGCGGATCGCGTCGGCTGCGCGCACCAGGTTCGGCTCGCCGGTCAGCTGGCGCGCCTCCTCGTCGTTGATGACCAGGCCGTTCACGCGCGCCAGCGTCTTCTCGAGCTCGGGCCGCGCGCCCGTGATCCAGAAGTTCATGGTGTCCATCGCCGAGAAGCGCGGGGCGCGGGTCTGCTCGAGCACGCCGCGCTGGAGCGTGGGCTGGATGTTGGCGAGAAAGACCCACTCCGAGTCCCGGTAGGCGGGGGGGATCTTCGGGTCGAAGTGCTCGAACACTCCGAGCTCGGTGAAGAGCGTGTCGCGCTGGTTCAGCGAGTCGTGGTAGCGGCCGCCCCAGCGGAAGGTGCGCCCGGGCACGCGCTGCACGCCGGTCAGGTCGAGACCGCGCCCGCGCAGGAAGCGCAGGTGCTCCTCGGGGAAGTCCTCGCCGACCACCGCGACCACGCGCACCGGCACGAAGAAGCTGGCGGCGACACCGAAGTAGGACGCCGCGCCGCCGAGCACGCCCTTCACGCTGCCCGCGGGCGCCTCGATGTCGTCGAGCGCGACGGAGCCGACGACGAGCAGGCTCATCTAGCGCACGTTCGGTGCGGTCTGGGCCAGCGTCTCGCCGATGCTCGCCGGCGAGATCGAGACGGGGATGCCCGCCTTCTCGAGCGCCTTGCGCTTGCCCTCGGCAGTGCCCTTGCCGCCGGAGATGATCGCGCCCGCATGGCCCATGCGTTTGCCCGGCGGCGCGGAGGCTCCCGCGATGAAAGCGACGACCGGCTTGTTCATCTGCGAGGCGACGAACTCGGCCGCCTCTTCCTCGGCGCTGCCGCCGATCTCGCCGATCATGACCACCGCCTTGGTGCCGGGGTCCTTCTGGTAGAGCGCGAGCACGTCGACGAAGCTCGTGCCCGGGATCGGATCGCCGCCGATCCCGACGCAGGTCGACTGACCGATGCCCAGCCGCGAGAGCTGGTGCACCGCCTCGTAGGTGAGCGTGCCGGAGCGCGACACCACGCCGACGCTGCCGGGCTTGAAGATCGAGTACGGCGCGATGCCGATGCGGACCTTGAGCGCCGGATCGAGCAGGCCCGGACAGTTCGGACCGATCAGCCGCCCCTTCCAGCCGCGCAGCGCCGCGCGCACCCGCAGCATGTCGCGAACCGGAGTGCCCTCCGTGATCACGCAGACGAGCTGGATGCCCGCGTCGGCGGCCTCGAGGATCGCGTCGGCCGCGCCGGGCGCGGGCACGAACACGACCGAGGCGTTCGCGCCCGTCTCCTTCACGGCCTCGCGCACGGTGTCGAACACCGGCATGCCGAGGGCCTCGGTCCCGCCGCGGCCCGGTGTCACCCCGCCGACCACCTTCGTGCCGAACTCGAGCGACAGGCCCGCGTGCAGCTGGCCGGTCTTGCCCATGCCCTGGATCAGAAGCTTCGTATTGGCGTCGACCAGGATGCTCATGCGCGCACCGCCGCGACGATCTTCTCCGCCGCGTCCTTCATGCCGTCGGCAGGGGTGATGCCGAGCCCGGAGCTCGCCAGCATCTGGCGCCCCTTCTCGGCGTTCGTGCCGTCGAGCCGGACCACGAGCGGCACCGTGACGCCGACCGTCTTCGCCGCCTGGATGATCCCCTCCGCGACCTTGTCGCAGAGCACGATCCCGCCGAAGATGTTCACCAGGATCCCCTTCACGTTCTTGTCGGAGAGGATCAAGCGGAACGCGTGCGCGACCCGCTCGGCATCCGCGCCGCCGCCCACGTCGAGGAAGTTCGCCGGCTTCGCACCCGCGTACTGGATGATGTCCATGGTGGCCATCGCCAGGCCCGCGCCGTTCACCATGCAGCCGATGTCGCCGTCGAGCGAGACCCAGTTCAGGTCGTACTTCGCGGCCTCGGCCTCGCGCGGGTCCTCCTCGTCGGGATCGCGCAGCGCCACGATGTCCTTGTGCCGGAACAGCGCGTTCGAGTCGAAGTTCAGCTTGCAGTCGAGCGGGATCACGCCGTCACCCGAGATCACCAGCGGGTTCACCTCGGCGAGCGAGACGTCCTTCTCGACGAACAGCCGGTACAGGTTGCGCACCAGGCCGACGAACGACTCGTTGCGCTTGCCCGTGAGCCCGAGCTTCTTGCCGAGCTCGCGCGCCTGGAAGTCGCACACGCCGACCAGCGGGTCGACCTGCACGGTGAGGATCTTCTCGGGGGTCGAGTGCGCGACCTCCTCGATGTCCATGCCGCCTGCGGTCGAGCCGAGGATCGCGACGTTCTGCGTGGCGCGGTCGACGAGCAGCGCCAGGTAGAGCTCGCCCTCGATCTTCGAGCCGGCCTCGACGTAGAGCCGGCGCACGATCTTGCCCTCGGCTCCGGTCTGCTTGGTGACGAGCCGCATGCCGATCATCTCGGACGCGGCCTCTCGCGCCTGCTCCGGCGTCTTCACGACCCGGATCCCGCCAGCCTTGCCGCGGCCGCCCGCGTGCACCTGCGCCTTCACCACGACGGTGCCGCCGATGTCGCGCGCGGCCTGCTCGGCCTCGGCCGCGGTCGTGACGAAGCAGCCGGGCGGAACCTCGATGCCGTACTCGCGCAAGAGACCCTTGGCCTGGTACTCGTGGACGTTCATTTGCGGGCCCTACAGTCTTGCCGCGGCGACGAGTGCCTTCACCGCCTCCGCGCTCTTGTCGAGAAGCGACTGCTCCGCGCTGTCGAGCTCGAGCTCGAGGACGCGCTCGACGCCCTTGCTGCCGATCACGACGGGCACGCCGAAGTAGAAGTCCTTGTGGCCGTACTCGCCCGACAGGTACGCGGCGGCGGGCAGCACCCGCTTCTGGTCGAACAGCACCGCCTCGGCCATCTCGATCGAGGCCTCGGCGGGCGACACGAACGCCGAGCCCGTCTTGAGCAGCGCCACGACCTCGCCGCCGGCGTCCTGCGTGCGCTTTGAGATCTTGGCGATGGTCGCGTCGTCCATGAGCTTGCGCAGCGGCACGCCGCCCACCGAGCAGTAGCGCGGCAGCGGCACCATCGTGTCGCCGTGACCGCCCAGCACCACCGCGTGGACGTCGCGCACCGAGACGCCGAGCGCCTGCGCGACGAAGAAGCGGAAGCGGGACGAGTCGAGCACGCCGGCCTGGCCGAACACGCGCTCCTTCGGGAAGCCGGTGAGCTGCTTCATCGCCAGCACCATGACGTCGAGCGGGTTCGAGACCACGATCACGACGGCGTTGGGCGAGTGCTGCTTGATGCCGGCTGCGACGGTCTTGATGATGCCGAGGTTCACGGTGAGCAGGTCGTCGCGGCTCATGCCGGGCTTGCGCGGCACGCCGGCGGTCACGATGTAGAGGTCGGAGCCCGCGGTGTCCTTGTAGTCGTTCGTGCCGGTGATCGACACGTCGCTGCCCCAGCCCGAGAGCGCGTGGCAGATGTCGAGCGCCTTGCCCTGCGGCACGCCCTCGACGACGTCGTACAGCACCACGTCGGCGATCCGGCGCTGCGCGATCAGCTGCGCCTGCACGCCGCCGATCTGGCCCGCGCCGATCAGCGAGATCTTCGGTCGCTTCACGGAGTCACTCCATGTTCTCGATGATGGCGTCGCCGAACTCCGAGCACTTCAGCAGAGTCGCGCCGTCCATCAGGCGGTGGAAGTCGTAGGTCACGCGCTTCTGGGCGATCGAGCGCGAGATGCCGCGGTCGATCATGCGCGCCGCTTCGCCCCAGCCGAGGTGGTCGAACATCATCACACCGGACAGGATCACCGAGCTCGGGTTCACCTTGTCCTGGTCGGCGTACTTCGGCGCGGTGCCGTGGGTCGCCTCGAAGATGCCGTGGCCGGTCTTGTAGTTGATGTTGGCGCCGGGGGCGATGCCGATCCCGCCGACCTGGGCGGCCAGCGCGTCGGACAGGTAGTCCCCGTTCAGGTTCATGGTCGCGATCACGTCGAACTCGTCGGGGCGGGTCAGGACCTGCTGCAGCGTGATGTCGGCGATCGAGTCCTTCACCAGGACCTGGCCGTCGGGCGCCTTCCCGTCGCAGTCGTCCCAGCCGATCGCGCGGCCCTTGTATTCCTTCTGGACCAGCTTGTAGCCCCAGTCGCGGAACGCGCCCTCGGTGTACTTCATGATGTTGCCCTTGTGCACCAGGGTCACGGACTTGCGCTTGTGCTCGATCGCGTAGTCGAGCGCGGCGCGCACCAGGCGTTCGGTTCCCTGCCGCGAGATCGGCTTCACGCCGATGCCGCTGGTCGCGGGGAAGCGGATGGTCTTCACCTTCATCTGCTTCTGCAGGAAGGCGATCACCTTCTTCGCTTCCGCCGAGCCGGCCTTCCACTCGATGCCCGCGTAGATGTCTTCGGTGTTCTCGCGAAAGATCACCATGTCGACGAGCTCGGGGCGCTTCACGGGGCTGGGTACGCCCTCGTACCAGCGCACCGGCCGCAGGCACACGTACAGGTCGAGGATCTGGCGCAGCGCCACGTTGAGGCTGCGGATGCCGCCGCCGATCGGGGTCGTGAGCGGTCCCTTGATCCCGACCAGGGCCGAGCGGAACTTGTCGACGGTCTCGTCGGGCAGCCAGCTCTTGGTCTGCTTCCACGCCTTCTCGCCCGCGAGCACCTCGTACCAGCCGACCTTGCGGCGGCCGTGGTAGGCCCTCTTGACGGCGGCGTCGAACACCCGCACCGACGCCTTCCAGATGTCGCGCCCGGTGCCGTCGCCCTCGACGAAGGCGATCGTCGGGTTGTCCGGCACTTCGAGCGTGCCGTCCTTGCGCTTGCGGATCGGGGAACCGGGCTCGCGCACGAGCGGAGCATCAGCCATCGGGGGGTCTCCTCGTCGAGGCGGGGGCGCGGCGCAGTATACGGACTGGAACGGATTCCGAAAACCGGATGGGCGAAGCGGTGAGCCGAGCGAAGGCCGCCCCTGAGCGAGGCCGCAAGCGGCGAAGCCGCGCGCAGCGAGCCGAAGGCGAGCGAAGCCGATCAGATGCGGCGCGCGGCGTCGTCGAACGCGCGCTCGAGCTCGGCGTACTCCATCGTCACCGGGAACTGCGGGAACTCGGCCGCGACGTTCGCCGGCGGACGGAACAGGATGCCGGCGTGCGCGGCCGACAGCATGCTGGTGTCGTTGTAGCTGTCGCCGGCCGCAATCACCTGGAAGTTCAGGTCGCGGAGCCGCAGCACGCTCTGCCGCTTCTGGTCGGGCATGCGGAGGCGATAGCTGGCGATCCGCCCGGACGGCTCGATCTCGAGGTCGTGCGCGAACAGGGTCGGGTGGCCGAGCTTTCGCATCAGCGGCCGCGCGAACGGATAGAAGGTGTCGGACAGGATCAGCACCTGGAACCGGTCGCGCAGCCAGGCCAGGAAGTCGAGCGCGCCCGGCAGCGGCTCCATGCCCGCGATGACGGCCTCGATCTCGCGGATGCCGAGCTTCTTCTCGTCCAGGATCGCGAGCCGGCCGCGCATCAGCTTGTCGTAGTCGGGCTCGTCGCGGGTGGTGCGGCGCAGCGCGGGAATGCCCGTGCGCTCGGCCACGCCGATCCAGATCTCGGGGACCAGCACACCTTCCAGGTCGAGGCAGGCGACGATCACGGCTCGCGTCTATACACCGCGCCGCCCCGCATGACAAAGACCACGCGCTGCAGCTCCATCACGTCGACCAGGGGGTTGCGTTTGGTGGCGATCAGGTCGGCGCGCTTGCCGACCTCGAGCGTGCCGATCTCGTTCGCGATGCCGAGCACCTCGGCGGCGCTGCGGGTGGCGGCCTCGATCGCCGCCATCGGGGTCATGCCCGCCTCGACCATGTACTGGAACTCGCGCGCGTTCTCGCCGTGCGGGTAGACGCCCGCGTCGGTGCCGAAGCCGATCTTCACTCCACCCGCGAGCGCCCGGCGCAGGGCGTCCTGGATCTTGGGGCCGACCGCACGCGCCTTCTCGGCGACGTTGGGCGGGAAGAAGCCGGGCACCTTCGCGCGCTCCTCGACGGTCTTGCCCGCGATGATCGTGGGCACGTACCAGGCGCCCGTCCCTCTTGAAGAGCTCGATCGACTCCGCGTCGAGGAAGGTGCCGTGCTCGATCGTGTCGACCCCGGCGCGCAGGGCGGCGTTCAGCCCCTTCGCCCCGTGGGCGTGCGCCGCCACCTTGCGCCCGAGCATGTGCGCGGTGGTCACGATCTCGATCAGCTCGTCGTCCTTGAACTGCTGGTCGGTGCCCGAGGCCACGTTGTCGAGCACGCCGCCGGTGGCGTGCACCTTGATCCAGTCGGCGCCGAGCTTCACCTGCGCGCGCACCGCCGCGCGGGCCGCGTAGGGTCCGTCGGCCACTCCCTGATAGGCACCGGGCGGATCGAACAGGTCCGCGCGGTAGCCGCTGGTGCGGTCGCCGTGTCCGCCGGTGATGGTCAGCGCGCTGCCGGCCACGAACATGCGCGGGCCGGGAACCCAGCCGTTCGCGATGCCGTCGCGCAGCGCGAACACCGCCCCGCCCCCGCCGAGGTCGCGCACGGTCGTGAAGCCGGCCTCCAGCGTGTGCCTCGCGTACATCGCGCCGCGCAGCGCGGCGTCCGCCTCGTCCTCGGTCACGCGGCGCAGCCGCACGTCCGCGGTGTACTCCGCGGTCAGATGGACGTGCAGGTCGATGAGCCCGGGCAGCACGAACTTGTCGTGCAGGTCGACGAGCTCGGAGCTCCCGCTCTTGCCCGCCATGACCTGGTCGGGCGCGACGAGCCCGTTCAGCACCTCGGCGATCTCGCCGTCGTGCACGACCAGGGTCGTCTCGCCGCGAGGAGGCTGGCCCGGCACCGCGAGCACCGAGCCGCACTGCACCACGGTCCACTTCTCGGGCAGCGGGGCCGCGGCGCGCGCGAGCCCCGCGGCGACGGCGATCAGGAGGGTCAGAAGACGGGCGGCGCGAATCACTAGATCTGCCGGCCGAGGCCTTGCCAGTAGCGCTCGCGGATCACCCGGCGCTGCACCTTGCCCGCGTCGCTGCGCGGGAGTTCTGCATCGAAGTCCAGCGTGCGCGGACACTTGTAGTGCGCGAGCCGCTCGCGACAGTGCTCGAGCAGCTCGCGCGCCAGCGCCTCGGAGGGCGCGTAGCCGTCGGCGAGCTGCACGACCGCCTTCACCTCTTCGCCGAACTCCTCGTTCGGCACGCCGACCGCCGCGGCGTCGGCCACGGCGGGATGCATCAGGAGCACCGCGTCGATCTCGGCCGGGTAGATGTTCACTCCGCCGGAGATGATGAGCTCCGCCGTGCGGCCGGTGAGGAAGACGTAGCCGTCCTCGTCCTGGTAGCCCATGTCGCGCATCGTGAACCAGTCGCCGTCGTACGAGGACTGGGTCTTCTGAGCGTCCTTCCAGTACTCGAAGCGGCCGCGCGCCGGGGCGTGGAACCAGACGGTGCCGACACTGCCCGGCGTCACCGGTTTGCCGGCGTCGTCGCGGATCTCGAGCCGGCCTTCGTCCGCGGGCCGGCCCACGCTGCCGGGCTTCTTCAGCCACTCGTCGGCGAAGATGAACGTGCCGCCGCCCTCGGTCGCTGCGTAGTATTCGTGCAGGACCGGCCCGAGCCAGTCGATCATCGCCTTCTTCACGTGCGGCGGCGTCGGCGCGGCCCCGTGCAGGATCACGCGCAGCGACGACAGGTCGTACTTGGACTTGACGTCGTCGGGGAGCGCCAGCAGGCGGTGGAACATGGTCGCGACCATGTGCGTGTGGGTGGCGCTCCAGCGCTCGACCGAACGGAGCGTGTCCTCGGCGTCGAAGCGCTCCATCACGATGACGCCGAGCCCCGCGGCGAGCGGACCTGCGAGATTGAACGCGAGCGGAGCGGCGTGATAGAGCGGCCCGGTGCACAGCGACCGGTCGGTCGCCGGCTGGTAGGCGCAGGCCTGCGCGGTGAGCCGCGCGACCCCGCTCGCCGCCGGCGTCTCCTTTCGGTGTACGCCCTTGGGCCGGCCGGTCGTGCCCGAGGTGTAGAGCATCGAGCCGCCCAGGATCGGGTCCGCGAGATCCGTCCCCGACTCGGCCGCGAGCGCGGTGTCGAACGGGTCGAAGCCGGGGATCTCGCCGGCGATCGCGAGCCGCACGCTCGCCTTGGGCGCTGCTGCGGCCGCGGCCATCGCGACGTCGCGGAAGCGCGCGTCGGCCAGGAACGCGCGCGCCTCGCAGTTCTCGACGATGTACGCCGCCTCGTCCGCCTGCAGGTGCCAGTTCAGCGGCGTGAGCCGCAGGCCCGCGCGCAGCGCAGCGGCGTAGGCGATCGCGAACTCGGGGCGGTTGCCGCAGAAGAGCGCGACCGAGTCGCCCCGCGACAGCCCGCGCGCGCGGAGCGCCCGCGCCAGCCGGTTCGCGCCGGCGTTGAGCTCCGCGTACGTCAGGTCGCCCGCCCGCGAGAGGATCGCCATCCGCTCGGGCGCCTCGGCTGCGTGCAAAGCAATCGCCATTCCGGCTGCGCGCAGCCGGTCCGCCTCGACCGGATCGATTCCCCTCATGGCGGGCGATTCTACTCCGAGCCGGACCCCGTCGGGCTCACCCGATAGATCGCACCGGCAAAATCGTCCGAGACGTAGAGCGCGCCGTCCGGGCCGTCCTGCACGTCGACCGGCCGGCCGATCACGTCCTCGTTCAGCTCGAACCCGGTCAGGAAGTCGGACTCGGCGATCGAGCCGTCGGGCTTCCACTCGAGCAGGACCACCTTGTAGCCGCTCTTCTTGGTCCGGTTCCAGGACCCGTGCAGCGCCGCGAAGGCCTGGCCGCGGTAGCGCTCGGGGAAGGCGGTGCCCCGGTAGAAGCGGATCCCCAGCGGGGCCACGTGGGCGGCGAAGGGATGGGCCGGAAGCACGGCCTTCGCCACCAAGTCGCCGCCCTTGGCGCCGAAGTCCGGGTCGAGATCGCCGTTGCCCAGCACGAACGGCCAGCCGTAGAACTTCCCCTGCTCGACCTTGTCGAGCTCGCACGGCGGGACGTCGTCGCCGAGCAGGTCGCGCCCGTTGTCGGTCGCGTACATCGCCCCGTCGGCGGGCCGCCAGTCGAAGCCCACCGCGTTGCGCAGGCCCGTGGCGTAGGTCTCGTAGTCGGAGGTGCCCTGCTTGAACCGGCCGATCGTGGCGCGGCGGCGGTCGTCCTCGAGGCAGACGTTGCAGCTGGAGCCGATCGTCAGGTAGATCCAGCCGTCCGGGCCGCGGTGGATGTACTTGCCCCAGTGATTTCCGCCGGGCGGCAGGCCGGGCAGCACGGTCTCGAGCTCGCCGTGCGTGGCGCGCGCCGCGGCGTCGAACTTCACCCGCTTCACGGCGTCGTCCTCGGCGACGTAGAGCCAGTCGTCGATGATCTCGAGCCCCTGCTCGTCCTTGAGTCCGGTCACCAGCTTGCGCACGCCATCTGCGCGGCCGTCGCCGTTCGTGTCGCGCTCCACCAGGAACACGGTCGCCCTCGCGAGGCGAGCTCACCAGGAGGTCGCCGGCCGAGGTGACCTTGAGCTCGCGCGCGTCGGGAATCCCTTCCGCGTACAGGTCGACCTGGAAGCCGGGCGGAACCTTGAGGCGCTGCTCGAGCTCGCTCTTCGCTGGCGGCTTCGCGCCGAACAAGGTGCCGTAGACCGGAGCGTTCACCGCAAAGCGTTCGGGCAGGAACGCGCGGCAGGCGCCGATCGCGGCGATGACCAGGAGAGCGGTGATCACGAGTGCTCGGCGCATCGGGCAACTATACTCGGCGCGCTGGAGGTGGACGGAGGATCGCTGCCGGGCTTCGGCCCGGGAGAGGAAAGTCCGGGCTCCATCGGGTAGGGAGGTGGCTAACGGCCACCGAGGGCGACCTCAGGGAAAGTGCAACAGAAATGACACCGCCAACCTGACGCTTCGGCGTCAGCGGCAAGGTTGAAATCGTGAGGTAAGAGCTCACGCGCGACAGCCGGGTGACCGGCGGCGAGGCAAACCCCTCCCGGAGCAAGCTCGAATAGGGACACCATGAAGGGCGGCCCGTCCGTAGCGCGCCCTCTTCGGAGGGTGCGAGGGTGTCCGGGTCTGAGTGCTCGAGCCCGCCGGCAACGGCGGGCCTAGACGAATGATCCTCACCGCTACATCGCAAGGTGTAGGGGTACAGGACCCGGCTTACAGTCCACCTCCAGCGCGCCGGTGAGTGGTATGGTGCGGGAATGCGATTCGTCTGGCTCGTCGCTGCGATCGCGTTCGGAGTCGCCCCTGCATCCTCACGCGGCGCCACCGTTCGTGTGAGCTTCGCCGGCCACGTCTCCGGGTTCAGGGAGACCTCTGACGTCTCCGATCCGGCCGCTGCCATCGGAGGCTCGATTCAAGTCGGCACACCGTTCTCCGGTTACTTCAGCTTCGACGACGCGGCTCCACCCAACCGACTGTCTCCGGGAGATCCGAACGAGGGATTTCCCACGGAGGCCGACTACCGGTTCCGAGCGACGGACTGGGCGTATCACACCGAAGTCGGCGCCTTCGTCACCGATGTGAGTCCCGACATTCCGTTCCCGCCGGGCCTGGGCCCGCCGCTGCCCGGCGGCTACAACATCGGGCTCAATGACTGGGAGCTGAGCCAGTTCCGTCCGGACGAGGTCATCGTGGGCGCGCAGGTGGGCGAGCTTCCGGCGCCCGGCGGTCCCATCGTCGGTCCGGTGTACGTCTATCTCGGCCTGACGGGAGGTGCGCTGGACGAGCCTCTGCATTCCCCTTCGCTGTCGTCCGTGCCTTGGAGCCTGAGCGCGTTCTCCGATCCGAACCCTCAGGTCGTTTGGCGATTCCTCGGCGGCGGCGGGCGGATCGTCGAAGTCCTGGGCGCGCTGGACTCGCTCGCCGTTCCGGAGCCGTCTCCTGACGTCTCCATCGCGCTCGCGGGGGCCGTACTCGCCGTCGTTGCGGCGCTCAGGCAGGGGTACCGCCGCGCGCGGAGTTGATGCATCTCTCTCGAGATGCAGCGTGTACTCCAGGACCTGATCCAGCTCCTCGACCTCGAGCCGATCGAGGTGAACCTGTTCCGCGGGGTCTCCCCGCGCGACGGCTGGCAGCGCGTGTTCGGCGGGCAGGTGCTGGGCCAGGCGCTGGTCGCGGCCGGGCGGACGGTCGAGGGGCGCGCGGCGCACTCGTTCCACGCGTACTTCCTGCGGCCGGGCGACCCGGCCGTGCCGATCCTCTACGACGTCGACCGGATCCGCGACGGCTCGAGCTTCACCACGCGACGCGTGGTCGCGATCCAGCACGGGCGGGCGATCTTCAACCTGCAGGCGTCGTTTCAGGTCGACGAGCCGGGGCTCGAGCACCAGCTGCCGATGCCCAAGGACATCCCCGGTCCCGAAGGGCTCCCGAACGAGCGCGAGCTGCGCGCCCGGGTGGCCGACCGCCTGCCGGAGAAGATGCGCGCGAGCTTCTTGCGCGACCGCCCGATCGAGGTGCGGCCGATCGACCCGGTGGACGAGTTCGACCCCAAGCCGCGCCCGCCGCACCAGAACGTCTGGTTCAAGGCGGTCGATACGCTTCCCGACGACCGCGCCCTCCATCAGTGCGTGCTGGCCTACGCCTCGGACCTGACGCTCCTCGACAACAGCACCCTCCCCCACGCGATCAACTGGTGGAGCGAGAAGTTCCAGACCGCGAGCCTCGACCACGCCATGTGGTTCCACCGCCCGTTCCGCGCCGACGAGTGGCTGCTCTACGCGCAGGACAGCCCGAGCGCCTCGGGCGCGCGCGGCTTCAACCGCGGCAGCGTGTTCACGCGCGCGGGCGAGCTCGTCGCGTCGGTGACCCAGGAAGGCCTGATCAGACTGCGGTCTTGATCTCGCGCACGCCCGGTCGGCGGAACTGCGGGTGGCCGCCGGGTTGATAGGTCAGCACGAACGCGCGGCGGCTCGCGGCGCTGCGGTTGCTGCGCGAGCCGTGCACGACGTCGCCGTGGAAGAAGATCGCCGAGCCGGCGGGCGCTTCGAGCGGGACGAGCCTCGCGGCGGGGAGCGCCCGCTCCACGTCGGTGTAGAGCCGGCCGAGCGTGCCGCGCTCGGTCAGCCCGGGCAGCGGGCCGTTCTTGTGCGAGCCCGGGATCATCCACAGGCAGCCGTTCTTCTCGGTCGCGTCGTCCAGGTAGAGCTGCACCGACACGAGCCGGTCGACGTGCGGACACTCGAAGGCGAAGTACGGGCTGTCCTGGTGCCACGGGAACGGCGCCCCGCCCGGCCGCTTGAAGTTCAGCTTGTCGGTGAACAGCGCGAGGCTCGGCGCGCCGCACAGCGAGCGCATCGGCTCGGACAGGCGCGGGTCGTCGGGCAGCGCGTGGAGCGCCGGGTCGAGGTGCACGAAGGGCTCCATCGAGCGCACCTCGCGCCGGCCCTCGTCCCACTCCCACTTCACGCACGAGCCGAGCAGGTCCTGGTAGCGCTTGTCGTCCACCCGCTCGATCGGGGCGGCGTCCGGCACGTCGGCCGCGCCGAGAACGCGCTCGTGGACCCGCTCGACCCCGGCGCGCAGGTGCTCGAGCTCGGGCTCGTGCAGCACCCGCTCGCGGACGAAGTATCCGTCGGCGGCGAAGGCCCGGAGCTCCTCGGGCGTGGCGGTCGGACTCACGGCGCGGCAGCATAGCGGCCGGGCGGAGGGAGAGTCGAGCTTGATCGTCGTCACGGGGGCCGCGGGCTTCATCGGCAGCAACCTGGTGCGCGCGCTGAACGCGCGGGGCCGCGCCGACCTGTTGCTCGTCGACGACCTCACCAACGGGCACAAGTTCGCCAACCTGGTCGACTGCGACTTCGCCGACTACATGGACAAGACGGCGTTCCTGGCGCGCGTGTCGTCGGGGACGCTGCCCGGGCCGATCGAGGCGATCCTGCACCAGGGCGCCTGCTCCGACACCACCGAGTGGAACGGCCAGGTCATGCTCGGCGACAACTACGAGGCGTCGAAGACCCTGTTCGCGTTCGCCTCGGCGCGCGGCATCCCGTTCGTCTACGCCTCGTCCGCGGCGGTCTACGGCCTGGGCCCGGAGTTCCGCGAGGACCCCGCCTGCGAGCGGCCGCTCAACCTGTACGGCTGGTCGAAGCTGCTCTTCGACCGCTGGCTGCGGCCGCGCCTGCGGGGGCTCTCGAGCCAGGTCGTGGGCCTGCGCTACTTCAACGTGTACGGCCCGGGCGAGAGCCACAAGGGCGACATGGCGAGCGTCGCGTGGAAGCACCACCTGCAGCTGCGCGAGGGCGACGTCGTGCGCCTGTTCGAAGGCACGGACGGCTTCGCCGACGGCGAGCAGCGACGCGATTTCGTGTACGTGGGCGACGTGGTCGCAGTGAACCTGTGGTTCCTCGACCACCCCGACGTCTCGGGCATCTACAACGTCGGCAGCGGCCGCGCCCAGAGCTTCAACGAAGTGGCGCGCGCCGTGATCGCCCACCACGGGCGCGGGAAGATCCAGTACGTGCCGTTCCCGGACAAGCTGCGCGGCAGCTACCAGAGCCACACCTGCGCGAACCTGACCCAGCTGCGGCGCTCAGGTTGCGACACGCCGTTCCTCACGGTGGAGGAAGGCGTGTCGCGGTACCTGAAGGAGATCGCCGGCGGTTAGTGGACGGCGACCTCGATCTTGCGGGGTCGCGCGGCCGCCACCGTCGGCAGCTCGAGCTCGAGCACGCCGTAGCGCAACTTCGCCTTGATCTTCTCGCCGTCGATCTGGCTCGACAGGCGGAAGCGGGCCTCGAAGTCGCCGACACCGTACTCGGTATAGCGCGGCTCCAGGTTTTCGTACTCCTCGGTGGCGATCCGGCCGCGCAGGGTCAAGACTCCATCGACCAGCTCCACGTCGATCGACTTCTCGTCGACGCCGGGCAGGTCCGCCCACAGGCGCAGGCCGTTCTCGGTCTCGACGATGTCGACCTTCGGCCGGTAGGTGCGGCCGGGTCGCGTCGCTTCCTCGCGGGTCGCAGCCGCGCTCTGGGTCTGGGTCACTTCCTTGGTCGTTTCCATTTCGTCTTCCTTCCTAGGCCGCCGTGACGGCGATTTGCCGGGGCTTCGCCTCGGCCCGCGCCGGCAGGCGCACCGTCAGTACGCCGTGCTTGTAGCTGGCCGCCGCCTTCGCCGGATCGACGTCGCGCGGCAGCTGGATCGAGCGCGAGAACTCGCCCACCACGCGCTCGCGCCGGTGGTACGCGCCCTCTGCGACCGGCTCTTCCGAGCGCTTGCCGCTGATCGCGAGCGTCTGCTCGCGGCTCTCGATCGACAGATCCTCGGGCGCGAAGCCCGGGACCTCGAGTCGGACGACGACGTCGTCGCCCTGCCTGAAGATGTTGACCGGCGGATGTACGCCGTGTCCCGACGGACCGAGGTCCAGTCCGCGCGGGTTCTGGAATACGCGCCCCAGCTCCTCCTGGAGCCGGAACAGCGCGTTCACGGGGTCCAGATCTCGCCTGAACGTGAAGAGTGCCATTGCGATTGCCTCCGTTTGTACCCGCTCACCGCGGGGCCGCTTGTACCCGTAGAGCCGAGGCCTGCGCAGTCAAGCGCGGCGAGCTGGCCTAGAATCCCGCGACCGAGGAGGTGCGATGGCCAAACGGGTCGAGAGCGCGTGCGTCCGCTACACGCGCGACTACGTGGCGATTCCCTCCGTGAATCCCATGCGCCGCACCGACATGGACGAGGCGATCGTGGGCGAGCGCCGCTACGCCGAGCACCTGCGCGCGCAGCTGCGCGCGCTCGGGCTCGACGCCGAGCTGGTCGGCGAGCCGGCGCGGCCCTCGCTGGTGGCGGAGGCGCGCGTCGCCGATGCCGCGGAGACGATCCTGGTCGCTTCGCACCTCGACACCGTGCCGGTCGACGGGATGGAGATCGATCCGTTCGATCCGCGTGTGGCCGACGGCCGCATCTTCGGCCGCGGCTCGTGCGACACCAAGAGCGGTATGGCGGCGCTGGTCGCGGCGCTCGAGCCGCTGCTCGCGCGGGGCGGGCTGCGCCGCAATCTGATCCTCGTCGGCGAGTCCGACGAGGAGCTCGGCTCGACCGGCGTGCGCGACGTGCTCGCGCACCTCGGCGGCCACCGGCCCGACTGGGTGATCGCCACCGAGCCCACCGAGCTGCGCTGCGTGACCCGCCACAAGGGGATCGTGCACGCGCGCCTCCGCGCGGAAGGAGTCGCGGCGCACAGCTCGGAGCCGGCGCGCGGCAAGAGCGCCGTGGTCGCGCTCGCCAAGGCGGTACTGGCGCTCGAGGAGCTCGGCTCCGAGCTCGGCTCGCGGATCGATCCGCACCTGGGAGCGGCCACGCTCTCGGTCGGCCGGATCGGGGGAGGCAGCGCGACCAACATCGTCCCCGCCGACGCCTGGCTCCTGCTCGATCGCCGCTGCCTGCCGGGCGAGGACGACACGAGCGTGCGCGCGGAGCTCGAGGGCGCGCTCGCGAAGGCCGACCTGCCCGACGTCTCGGTCGAGTGGTGCACGCTCGAGAAGGCGTCGCTCGCCACGCCCGAGGACGATCCGTCGGTGCTCGCGCTGCAGGCCGCGCTCGCGCACGAGAAGCTCTCGACCCAGGTCGCGAGCGTCGCGTTCGGCACCGACGCGGGCGAGTTCAGCGCGCGCGGCTGGCCGGGGATCGTGTTCGGACCGGGCTCGATCGCGCAGGCGCACACCAAGGACGAGTGGGTCGAGATCGCGCAGATCGAGACCGCGAGACGGATCTTCGAGCGGCTACTTTCGACCCGGGACTGACGTGACCGTCGCGACGTCGGCCAGCACTAGATCCGGATCGAGAAACCCCGACGAGTAGACGTTCCGCACCTGCAGCCGGTCGTCGACCAGGAAGATCTTCACCACGTGGCGCTGCGCGCCGCTCTCGAGCACCGCGACGTCCTGGCCGAAGTCGCGCAGCATCGCGGCCAGGTCGGCGGCGCTCGCGGGCACGAGGAAGCGCCAGTCGCCGCGCGGCGCCATGAGCTCGCGCAGCTCCGCCAGCTTCTCTGGCGTGTCTCGCGCGGGATCGAAGCTGACGCTCACGAGCCGCACGCGCGCGGCCTCGGCGGGATCCGATGCGAGCCGGCGATCGAGCTCCTGCAGGAAGGCGAGCGCCGCCGGGCAGCCCTCCGCGTCGTGGCAGCTCTTGTACACGAACGCCACCACGGCGACCTGGCCCTTCGCGAGCGCCGGGAACTGCGCGCGCGCGCCGCTCGAGTCGACCAGCTCGCGCGCCGAGACGCGCGCGATCGGCGGCAGCTCGTAGCTGCCCGGCTCGGGCGGCAGGTACAGCGCGCCGGCGAGCGCGAGCGCGCGCGCTACTCGGCCGCGCGCGGGATTTCGGCTTTTCGCCCAGAAGCCCTCCTGGCCGAAGTGCATGATGTGCGGGCGGCCGAGCTTCTCGGCCGTGAAGTCGACGGCGAAGAGCGGCGTCGAGCTTCTTCCCGTCCCAGCGGTAGGCCTTCAGGAACTGCTCGTTGTCGTCGCCGGTCTTGTCCCAGTTCGGCGAGCAGCGACGACGTGAAGTACACGCGCTTCGCCGTCCCAGGTCTGCGACACCATGTTGACCTGCTTGCCGATCTTCTGCTCGTGGACCACGCTCGGGCTTGTGCGGATCGGACACGTCGAAGACGCGCACGGTGCCGTCCATGAAGGTGTCGACGAACAGGAAGCGGTCGTCGGCCGAGAGCTGATGTCGACCGGCAGCGGCGGTCTTCGCCGGGTCGCCGATGTCGGCGACCGGTCGACCGCCTCGAACGTGCCGTCGTCCTGCTGCGCGATCACGCCCCAGAGCTTCGGCGGTCAGCGCGGCTCGACGTGAACGCGTAGTTGTGGCGCGGCTGAGCGCCCAGCGGATCTCGAGCGGCGCGCCGGGCACCTCGAGCGTCTGGATCGGCTTGCGCGCGTGGAAGTCCCAGACCACCATCGTGTTGCCGAACTGCTTCATCGCCTCGGCGTCGCCCATCAGCTCGCCGAGCGTCCGCATGTAGTTCTTCTTGCCGGTGAACGACGACGTCAGCATGCGGTTCAGGTCGGGCTGCACGCGCACGTCGTAGCCGTACTCGGCGCCCTTCGGCATCCAGATCGTGCGCACGAACTCGCCCGTCGTTGTTGTACTCGACCAGCGCCGTCTTGCCGCCGCCGTCGGTCGCGTTCGAGAGCCCCGTGATCAGCATGCGGCCGGGCAGCGCGTAGAACGTGTGCGGGCCGACCACGCCGCCGCTCTTCTTGACGAAGTCCTTGATGGTCTTCACGAGCTTCGGATTCGCCGGGATCGGTGGCGACGTCGAAGACGAAGATCTGGCTGTCGTCGAGCCCGCCCAGCCAGAGCTAGCGGCGGTCGTCGGTGAAGTCGCCGTGGTGCGCCTCGTGCCGGCCGCCGCATCGACGTCTGGCGTCACGACCTTGCCGTAGCCCGGCTTGTTCGGGTTCGCGCCGATGGTGACGAGCTTGTCGGAGCCGTCGCCGAGTCCCGTCGACGCCGAGCGTCCAGACGTAGACGTAGTCCTCCTGCCCGGTGATCTTCGGCATGTACGGCGACAGGCAGGTCTCGTCCGCGCGTGCGGCGCGCGCGCCCGCGGCGATGCAGAATACGGTCAGGACCACGACGGCCTGTCGAAGGTGCATTTCGTCCCCCGGTTGCTGGTTGACGAGATGCTACCCCTATCATTGGATCGAGGGGGGATGTGAATGAAGGGAGCTCTGCACTGGCTGCCGCGGCCGCGCGAGCTCGTGTTCGAGTCAGGCGTCCTGCGGCCCCGAGACGCGAGACCCGCGCCGGTCGTGAGTACGTTCTTCTCTCCCAGCCCGATCGCAGAACGCGCCCGCGCCCGCATCGCAAGCGCGCTTGCGCCCAGCCACGCACGGGTGGAGCTCCGGATCGAACCGTCGCTCGCGCTTCCGGCCGAAGGCTTCGAGCTCGCGATCGCGCCGGACGAAGTCCGCCTTCACGCGCGCGACCCGCGCGGACTGAACTGGGGCGCGAGCGCGCTGGTCCAGCTCGCGCGCCAGCGCGCGCCCGAGCTGCCCTGCCTGCGGCTCCGCGACTGGCCGGATCTACCGGTGCGCGGCTACATGCTCGACGTCTCGCGCGACCGGGTGCCGACCATGGACACGCTGGCGCAGCTCGTCGATCTGCTCGAGCTCCTGCGCGTGAACCAGCTCCAGCTCTACACCGAACACACCTTTGCGTACCGGGACCACGCGCGCGTCTGGGAGCACGCCTCGCCCTTCACGGCCGACGAGATCCGCACCGTGGACGACTGGTGCGTCGAGCGCGGGATCGAGCTCGTGCCCAACCAGAACGGCTTCGGTCACATGGAGCGCTGGTTGAAGCACGAGCCGTACACGGCGCTGGGCGAGCTGGCCGACACGGGCACGGGCCCGGGGACGACGCTGGCGCCCACCGCCGAGAGCGCCGCGTTCATGCGGTCGCTCTACGCCGAGCTGCTGCCCTGCTTTCGCAGCCGCCAGGTGAACATCGGCCTGGACGAGCCGTTCGAGCTGGGGCGCGGCCGCTCGCGGCTGCGCTGCGAGGAGCAGGGCAAGGGCCGCGTGTACCTCGAGTACCTGCTCGAGCTGGTCCGCCCGCTGCAGGCCGAGGGGCGCACGGTGCAGTTCTGGGGGGACATCATCGGCCAGCACCGCGAGCTGATCCCCGAGCTGCCGCGCGAGCGGCTGATCGCGCTCGCCTGGGGCTACGAGGCGCCGCTCGAGCCCGGTGAAGTTCCCGCGAACATCACGAGCGCCCTCGCCGGCGCGGGGGTCGACGTCGAGGCATTGCTCGGCTTCGAGGTCCAGGCCAAGCGCTACGCCGAAGCGGGGATCCCGTTCATGGTCTGCCCCGGCACGTCGTCGTGGCTCTCGCTCGTGGGCCGCGTGCCGAATGCGCTCGGCAACGTGCGCGACGCCGCGCGCACCGCGCGCGCCTTCGGGGCGCGCGGCCTGCTGCTCACGGATTGGGGCGATCTGGGGCACCTGCAGCCGCCCTCGATCTCGCTGCCGGCGCTCGCCTGGGCCGCCTCGCTCGCCTGGTCCACGGAGTCGGACGCCGAGCTCGAGCTCTTCCCTGCGCTCGACGCGCTGGTCGTGCGCGATGCGACGGGGACGATCGGCGCGGCGCTCGCGCGGCTGGGCGCGCTCTACGCGCAGACGGGGATTCGCGCGCTGAACTCGAGCCCGATCGCCATGGCGCTGCTGCGGCCGTGGAAGCGCTACGAACCGACCTGGGGCAAGACCGACCGCGCGCGGCTCGACGCGATCGTCGCCGAGCTCGAGCGCACGCGCGCCGAGCTGCCGGGCGCGAAGCCGCTGGGCTTCGGCGGCGCGCTCGTCGCGCGCGAGCTCGCGCAAGCGGCGGCGCTCGCGCGCCACGGCGCGTTCCGGCTCATGCACGCGTGTCTCGGCGAAGGCCCGACCGCCGTCCAGCTCAGCGACGACCTCGCGCCGCTCATTCCCGAGCAGCGCGAGTGCTGGCTCGCGCGCAGCCGCCCCGGTGGACTCGCCGACTCGATCGCGCGGCTCGAGCGCGCGCTCGCGGAGTACCGCGAGTGACGCGCGCGCCCGTGCTGGAGCGCAGGATCGTGCCGAGCATCGAGCCGGCGGCGCTCTCGCCGGCCCAGGTGCGGCGCGAGTTCATGCGGCTCACCGCGAAGGGAGCGCGCATCCTCTGCGTGGGCTCGGCTCGACGCAACCCCAAGCGCCTGCTCTCGCTCGGCTACGTGCCGCGCTACAAGCTCGAGCTGTTCGGCGTCACGTACTACATGTGCGACGTGCGCCAGAACGAGGACGTGCGCTTCTTCCCCGCGTACATCGTGCACGAGGGCGAGGTCCACGCGCGGATCCTGTACAAGGACGGGTCGCTCCTGTGGCGCTGCGCGTCGCACTTCGCGAAGTCGGCGACCGAGAACTGGATCGGCAAGGGCGACCTCAAGGCCGGCGAGGAAAACGGCCGCGAGTTCCTCTTCACCGCAGAGCACACGACCGACCTCCCGCTCGAGATGCAGATGGCGGTCGAGTCGCTCATGCTGCGCGCGAGCCGGGTCGTCACGCGACCGCGCTGCGCTCGGGCTCTTCGTGCGGCGCGCGCCCGACGACCGGCTCTGCGCGTACCGCGACTTCACCGAGCCGCGTCGGCGCGCGGCGTCGAACCCGCGCAACCTCGTCCACGGCGGGAAGGACATCGCGCGCTTCCTGCGCCCGAACGTGCCCGAGTCACTGCGCTTCGCCGCCGGCTTCGAGCCCGACTTCCGCTCGGGCCTCATCGACGTGACCCACTCGCGCAGCCGCCTCTACGAGGGCGCCGTCGCGCGCTACCGGATCCTCTCGCGCAACCGCCGCATGCAGTACCTGTTCTTCGCGGCGCCGCGGCTGGCCTGGATCGGCTATCCGCAGCCGCTCACGACCGAGC
This sequence comes from uncultured delta proteobacterium, assembly GCA_963707945.1. GTDB lineage: Bacteria > Myxococcota_A > UBA9160 > SZUA-336 > SZUA-336 > VGRW01. The sequence continues at coordinate 1,376,306 of CAVPRM010000001.1, read as the reverse complement.
TGTCGAGCTTCGGCGTGCGCACGATCGACGTCTCCGTCCCCGAGGACCTCGTGGTGCCGGCGATGGAGTACCACTACCTGGAGTTCGACGAGCCGCCGGTCTGGATGAGCCAGATCCCGCCCGGCTTCGCGGGGCCGGTGAGCCCGAACGACGCGTACCGCGCCGACGCCTCGGCCTGGCTCGACCGCCTGCCGGTGATCGTCGAGTTCCGGCGCTGGCTCAGTCTCGGGGGTGGAAAGGCCGGGCGAGGTCGGCCGGCGGGCGCGCGCGCAGCGACGCGCCGGCCAGCACCGCGAGCGTGAGCAGGTACGGCGTCATCAAGAGCAGCGTGTACGGGATCGCCGAGCCCGCGGCCTGCAGCCGGAACTGCAGCGCGCTCGCCGCGCCGAACAGCAGCCCGCCCGCGACGATCCGCAGCGGCCGGTAGCCGCCGAAGAGGACCAGCGCCAGGGCGATGAAGCCGCGGCCGCTGGTCATCCCCTCGACGAACACGTCGGAGAGCCAGAGCACGAGCGCCGCGCCGGCGAGCCCCGCGCAGGCGCCACCGAAGAGTGTCGCCCCGATCCGCACGCGCAGCACTGCGATCCCCTGCGCGTGCGCGGCCTCGGCGCGTTCGCCCACGGCGCGAAGCGAGAGCCCGGGCCGCGTGCGCGCCAGGAACAGCGCGACCGCGCCCACCAGGGCGAGCGCCAGAACGGTGAAGCCGTTCACGCCCGGCGCGAGCTCGCCGAGCTGCGGCGCGCGGCCGAGCGCCTCGCCCGCGGGGTGGAGCATGCGGAACACGCTGCCGGTCGCGCCGAGCGCCAGCACGTTCAGCGCCGTGCCCGTGACGATCGGATCCGCGCGGCGCCACAGCGCGAAGGCCGCGAAGACGAGCGCGAGCGCGCTCGCCGCCAGCATCGCCGCGCCGAGCGCCGCCGCGACGGAGCCGGTCGCGCAGCCCACCTCGAAGGCCGCGAGCGCGCCGGCCAGCATCATCCCCTCGATGCCGACGTTCAGGACCCCCGCGCGCTCGGCCACGAGCTCGCCCATGGCCGCCAGCGCGAGCGGCGTCGCGAAGCGCAGGGTCGACGCGAACAGGAGGACCGTCGTCGCGTCCATCACGCGTTCCCCCGGCGCGGCAGCGCGGCGCCGAGCGAGAAGAAGATCACCAGCGCCTCGATCACCTGCACCGCGACCGACGGCACCGCCGCCACCCGCTGCATCGCCCCGCTGCCCACCGCGAGCGCCGCGAAGAAGAGCGCCGCGGGCAGGACGCCGAGCGGGTTCAGGCGCGCCAGCAGCGCCACCGCGATCGCGGTGAAGCCGTAGCCCGTGGCGAGATTCTCGAACAGCCGGCCGGTGACTCCGCAGACCTCGAGCGCGCCGGCCAGGCCCGCGAGCGCGCCCGAGATCAACAGCACGCGCACCGTCTCCCGCTCGGGCGACACGCGTGCGTAGCGCGCGGCGTCAGGGGCGAGCCCGACCGCGCGCAGGCGCAGGCCGGCCGCGGTCCGGAACAGGAGCAGCCACAGCGCGACGGGAAGGAGCGCCGCGAGCACGAGCCCCGCGTGCGCCCGGTGCAGCCCGGGCAGCAGCCCGAGCCGCGCCGCGTCGGGGAAGGCGTCGCTCTGCGGGTACGCGCCGCTCGCCTCCTGCAGCGGGCCGTGCACCGCCCACGCGACGAGCAGCGCCGCGATGAAGTTCAGCAGGATCGTCGACAGCACCTCCGAGACGCCGCGCCGCACGCGCAACAGAGCGGCAATTCCGGCGAGTCCCGCCCCCGCCGCCGCCCCGGCGCCGAGCGCAAGCGGCAGCCCGAGCGCGCCCGGCGCGTCGCCGAGCACGCGGGTCACGAGGGCCGTCGCGGCGAGCGCACCCGCGAGCAGCTGCCCCTCGCCCCCGATGTTCCAGATCCCGCAGCGGAACGAGAGCGCGACGCCGAGGCCGACGAGCAGGAGCGGCCCCGCGCGCACCGCCGTGCTCTCGAGCGCGACGGTGTCGCCGAACGCGCCGCTCGCGAGCGCGCCCAGCGCGGCCAGCGGATCGGCGCCGAGCAGGGCGAGCCAGCCGCCCGCGACCGCGAGCGCGACAGCGGCGGCGACGAGCGGCGCGAAGACCGGACGCGCGTCACGCGCGCCTTCCATGAGAGCCGCCCAGTCGCGACGCCGCATGCTGACCAAGCGGCGTCCTTCGACGCCGAGCGGTGTAGAGAGAGTCGCGCCAAAGTGATCGCGCCACACAAGTTCCGTCGTCCGCGACTTGCCGTAAGGTGAAGTTCGGCGCTGGGTGCGGACGAGTCGGAAGCTGGACGACGCCTGAAGCTGGCCCGTGTGCGGGTGTGGTTCACCGCCACACGACTGCCCGCGCTCGCGCTCGGGCTCTGTCTGCTCGCCGATCATCGGCCTCTCTGCGCGCGCGGCGACCGAGCCTGCGAAGTTCGACCATGCGCGCACCGGCTTCCCGCTGACTGGCGCGCACGTGCGCGTCGAGCTGCGAGAGCTGCCACCTCGCGGGCGAGATGGCCGGCACTCCCGCGACCTGCGGCGCGTGCCACGGAGGCAGCGGCTCGCGCGCGCTGACCGCGAAGCCCAGCGAATCACATCCCCACCTCCAGCTCCTGCGAAGTCTGCCACTCGACCGCGACGTGGAGCGCGGCGCACTTCGCGCACGCCGATGCCACCGGCACCTGCGCGAGCTGCCACAACGGCGTCCGAGTCGCGGGCAAGCCCCCCGGCCACATCGCGTCTTCGAACCGCTGCGAAGATTGCCATACGACCGCGAGCTGGACGACCGCGCGCTTCGACCACTCGGGCGTCACCGCCGCCTGCGCCACCTGCCACAACGGCTCGACTGCGCACCGGCAAGCCGAGCGGCCACATCCCGAGCACGTCGACCTGCGACGACTGCCACACCACGACCGCGTGGACCCCGGCGCGCTTCGACCACTCCGGCGTCACCGCCGCCTGCTCCACCTGCCACAACGGCTCGACCGCGACCGGCAAGCCGAGCGGCCACATCCCCACCACCGCCGCCTGCGACGACTGCCACACCACGACCGCGTGGACCCCGGCGCGCTTCGACCACTCCGGCGTCACCGCGGCCTGCTCCACCTGCCACAACGGCTCCGCCGCCACCGGCAAGCCGAGCGAACCACATCCCGACCACCGCCGCCTGCGGCGACTGCCACACGACCACCGCGTGGACCCCGGCGCGCTTCGACCACTCCGCCGTCACCGCGGCCTGCGCCACCTGCCACAACGGCTCCGCCGCCACCGGCAAGCCGGCCAACCACATCCCGACCACCGCCGCCTGCGGCGACTGCCACGCGCACCACCGCGTGGACTCCCGCGCGCTTCGACCACTCCGCCGTCACCGCCGCTTGCTCCACCTGCCACAACGGCTCCGCCGCCACCGGCAAGCCGACCAGCCACATCCCCACGACCGCCGCCTGCGGCGACTGCCACACCACCACCGCGTGGACGCCCGGCGCGCTTCGACCACTCCGCCGTCACCGCCGCGTGCTCCACCTGCCACAACGGCACCACCGCCACCGGCAAGCCCGCGAACCACCTGCCCACGTCGAACACGTGCGACGACTGCCACACGACGGTCGCCTGGAGCCCGGCGCGCTTCGACCACTCCGGCGTCACCGCCGCCTGCGCGACCTGCCACAACGGCACGACCGCCATGGGCAAGCCGACCAATCACGTTCCGACGACGGCCGCCTGCAGCGACTGCCACGCCACCACGGCCTGGAGCCCGGCGCGCTTCGACCATGCCGGCGTCACCGCCGCGTGCGCGACCTGCCACAACGGCACGACCGCCACGGGCAAGCCGACCAACCACATCCCGAGCGCGAACACCTGCGGCGACTGCCACACGACCACGGCCTGGACGCCCGCGCGCTTCGACCACGCCGGCGATCACGGGCAGCTGCGCGACCTGTCACAACGGGTCGCGCGCGACCGGCAAGCCGACCTCGCACTTCATCACGTCGCGCGACTGCGTCGAGTGTCACACCACCGTCGCCTGGACGCCGGTCAACTACGTGCACACGTCGGCGGCGTTCCCGGCCGGTCACCGGCAGACCTTCAGCTGCAGCAGCTGCCACATCGGCAACGCGGAGCTGAACGCCTGGAAGACCGCGGCCTACAAGCCTGACTGCGCGGGCTGCCACGCGTCGGACTTCCGCGCGGGCGACGCGCCAAGAAGGTCGACTCGCCGCAGGTGCTCTACACCGTGAGCGAGCTCCGCGACTGCACCGGCGCCTGCCACACGTACACCGACAACACGCTCACGCGCATCAAGACCTCGCGCACTGGACACCATCGCGTCTCTTCGGGCGACTGGTGATGTCGGCGCGACCGGCATGGCGGCGCGCGCCGATCTGGCTCGCGCTCGCGCTGCTGGGGTTTGCGCTGGTGGCACGTGCCGAGACGAGCCTGCCACGGCTCCTCGAGGCGCTGGAGCTCGCGCGAGCACGACGACGTGTTCGACGTGAGCATCCGCTTCACCACGCCCATCCGCTATCTGCGCCACTCGCCGGCGGCCTCGGGCGACACGATCCAGATCCAGGTCGCGCCCGTCTCGCTCGACCCGGGAGACACGACGTCCCTCGCGCGGCGCGAGAGCCTGGGCGCGCCGCCGGGCTGGCCCGTGCCGCTGCTCGAGGTCGTCTACGAGGGCAACCGCTCGAACGGCCGCTACGTGATCGTGCGTTTCTCGCGCGAGGTCGCGTTCGACGTCCGGCCGGGGCGCGACTTCCGCAGCCTGGTCGTCATCGATCCGCTCCTCTCCGAAGACCGCTCGGCCCGGCGCGCCCGCGCCGATGCCCTCCGACACCGACACAGCGCTGAAGCGCAGCGACGAGCTCATGGCCACCGGCCGGCGCGCGCTCACCGACGGCGAGCTCGACGAGGCGATCCGCATCTTCACGAAGGTCAACTCGCTCCCGGACCACGCGAACTCCGCCGAGTCGAAAGAGCTGCTCGGAGTCGCGCGCGAGCGCCACGGCCAGCTCGCGCACGCGAAGGCCGAGTACGAGGAGTACCTGAAGTGGTATCCCGCCGGCGAAGGCGCCGAAGCGCGTGCGACAGCGCCTCGACGCGCTCCTCAGCGCGAACAGCAAGCCGCCCGAGAAGAGCTTGTCGCTCCGAGTCGTCCTCTGATTGACTGTTCGGAGCCTCGGTACTCAGTATCGCACGAGAGTACGGCGCCTGCGTCACCGCGTGTCCCGAGGAGCGACGTGCTCGGGATGGTCGCACGGCAAGGCGGTGCTCGTCAACCCGACGGACTGCATCGGCCACGGCGCGTGCCAGACGGCGTGCCCGGTCGACGCGATCTCGCTCGTGTTCGGCACCGAGAAGCCGCGGCGTCGACATCCCGGTGCTCGGCCCCGACTTCCAGACCAACGTGCCCGGGCATCTTCGTCGCCGGCGAGCTCGGCGGCATGGGCCTGATCCGCAACGCGATCGAGCAGGGCCGCCAGGCGATCGACGTCGATGCGCCGCTGCCGGGCATCGGCCGCGGCGACGGCGCCTCGACGTCGTGATCGTCGGCGCCGGACCGCCGGGCTTCGCCGCCTCGCTCGCCGCCATGCGAGCGCGGCCTGCGCTATCGTGACGCTCGAGCAGGAGTCGCTCGGCGGCACCGTCGCGCACTACCCGCGCGGCAAGATCGTGATGACGCGCCCGCGCGACGCTGCCGCTGTACGGCAAGCGTGCAGCTGCGCCGAGACGACGCAAGGAGGCGCTGCTCGCGCTTCTGGCAGCGAGGTCGAGCGCGAGCACCGGGCTCGCAGATCCGCTACCAGGAGCGCGTCGAGGCGATCGCGCGCGCGACGGCGGCGGCTTCGCGGTGCGAGACCACGCGCGGCGAGCTACGCGCGCGCGCGCGTGCTGCTCGCGATCGGCCGCCGCGGCACGCCGCGCAAGCTCGGCGTCCCCGGCGAGGAGCTGCGCAAGGTCGTCTACCGCCTGGTCGATCCCGAGCAGTACCGCGGCCGGCGCGTGCTGGTCGTCGGCGGCGGCGACAGCGCGCTCGAGGCCGCGCACGAGCATCGCCGACGAGCCGGGCACGCAGGTCGCGCTCGTCTATCGCGGGACCGGATTCGCGCGCGCCAAGGCGGAGAACCGCGCGCGCGTCGAGGCCGCGCGCGCGAGCGGGGCGCCTGCGCGTGCTGCTCGAGACGAACCCGGTCGAGATCCGCGCGAGCTCCGTGCTCCTGCGCCGGCGCGGCGACCGAGGAGGAGATTCCCGCCGACGCCGTGATCGTGTGCACGGGCGGAATCCTGCCCAGCGCGTTCCTGCGCGATGCCGGCGTCGAGACCGAGGTCGTCCATGGACGCGCGCTGCGCTAGCCGGGCCGCGCGCGCGTTCGCGGCTGGCGCTGTGTTTGTCGCATCGGCCGCCTCGGCCGACCTCGCCGAGGACGCGCAGGCGGCGACGCGCACGCGCGACTTCGCGCGCGCCGCGGCGATCTGGCAGAAGCTCGCCGACGGCGGCGACCGCGACGCGCAGTACGAGCTCGGCGCGCTGTACCGACTGGGCCGCGGCGTGCCCCAGGATCCGGCGCGCGCGTACCAGTACTGGCTGGCTGCGGCGCAGGCGGGCGACCCGCGCGCGCAGTACTGCATCGGAATCATGTTGCGCGACGGCTACGGCGTGGCTCGCGACCACGACCAGGCCCTTCGCTGGCTCGCCGCGGCGGCCGGCGCAGAAGCACGAGGCGGCCGCCGCGGCGCTGCAGACGCTCGAGAATTCATCCGGCCGCTGCCCCGGCTCCGTCGTCCGAACGCGAGGCGATCGCCGCGCGCGCGCGCCGGCCGCGAGCGCGCCGCCGACCCGCCGGTGGCCGCGCGAGACGAGTCGGTCGCCTGGCTCGAGAAGGCGAGCAGCCCTGGCGCAGCGCTCGTGCTCGCCGCACAGCGCGGCGAGGCGAAGATCGCCCGGCAGCTCGTGGCCCGCGGCGCGCCGCCCGATGCGCGCGACGCCGACGGCAACACGGCGCTCGCCTGCGCCGCGCGCGCCGGGCATCCCGACGTCGCGGCGCTCCTGCTCGACGCCGGCGCGGATCGCGACGCGCGCGGTCGCGACGGGCGGACAGCGCTGTCGTGGGCAGCGGGCGAGGGCCACGCCGACGTCGTGCGCCTCTTGCTCGCGCGCGGCGCCGATCCGAACACGCACGACAACCTCGGCCGCGCGCCGCTCGACCGCGCCGCGGAGCGACCCGATGCCGGGATCGTGAGCCTCCTGCTGCGCGCGGGCGCGCGCCCGACCTGCTCGCGGCCGACGGCAGCTCCGCGCTGGGTCGCGCCGTGCGCGCCGCGACGCCGCGGCGGTGCGCGCGCTGCTCGACGGCGGCGCGAGCGCCGAGGCGCACGGGTCGGGAGCCGACACCCCACTGTGTCTGGCGCTGCGCGCCGGCCGAACGAGCCGCGGTGCGGATCGTCGGCCGAGTGGCAGAGTTGCAGTTCGTCGACAGCGTGACCTCCGCCATCGCCGCGCGGTGGCAGGCCTCGCAGCCGAGCGGCGCATGGCGCCGCGCAGCGGGAACTTGGTCTGGGTCCCGTGGTCGAATTCATAGCTTCCACCCGTTCGGGTGTGGCACTGCTCGCAGAGCGCGCCGAGCTTGCCGTGGTGCACGTCCTTGCGGTTGTGGCAGCCGAGGCAGGTGCGGTCGGTGTCGTGGAACGCTCGCGTGCGGTGGCACTCCTCGCAGGCGACGACCGCGTGCATGCCCAGCAGCGGAAAGCGCGCAAGGTCGTGGTCGAACGCGACCTTGTCGCGCCAGCCCGTCTCGCCGTGACAGCGCACACAGTCGGTGCCCTGCTGGCCGTGGTGCGGATCGTCGGACTCGATGGCAGTCGATGCAATTGCGGCCGAGCTTCTGCTCGTGCACGGGCCGGGTGTGGCAAGCCTCGCAGGCAACCTGGCGATGCGCGCCGTGCAGTGGGAAGTCCGTATTCCGATCGTGGTCGAAGCGCACCGTCTTCCACGCCGCGGTCTGATGGCAGTCCTCGCAGCGCGCGCCGTTCCGGCCCTGGTGAACGTCGTCGGCGCGATGACACGAGAGACAGTCTGTGCCGAGCTTCTGCTTGTAGAGGTCGCCCGTGTGGCAGGTCGCGCAGGCCAGCTTCTGGTGCGCGCCGACGAGCGCGTAGTGCGCGTCGCGCGCGTGGTCGAAGCGCACCTGCGCCCAACCGGCGGCGGCGTGACACGTCTCGCACTTGGGGCCGAAGCGGCCTTTGTGCTCGTCGTCGAGCGACGTGGCACGTCGCGCAGTCGCGCGGCGTGTCCTTGTAGCGCTCGCCCGCGTGACAGAGCGCGCAAGCCACCTGGGCGTGCTTGCCCTCGAGCGGGAAGCGGGTCTTCGCGTAGTCGAAGTCGGCCTTCCGCCAGGCCGTCTCCTGGTGGCAGTGCGCGCAGTCGCGGCCCAAACGCCCCTGGTGCGCATCGTCGCGCGCATGGCAGTCGACGCAGCCCGAGCGCGCGTCGCGGAACTTCTTGCCGGCCGCGTGGCACGATTCGCACGCCAGGCGCGTATGCGCCCCGTGCAGTGCGTAGTCGGTCTGGTCGTGGCGAAACGCGTCGCGGTTCAGGCCCACGATGTCGGCGTCGCGGCCGAGGTGGTCGCTGTGGCAGACCTTGCAGTCCGCGCCCGCGCCCGCGGAGGAGCGTCCGTGGAAGCCCGTCTTCGCGCGCACGTCGAGCGCGACATCCTTGTGGCAGTCGAGGCAGAGCTGGGTCTGCGCCGAGGCCTTGAACGCGACGTGGCACTTGCTGCACTCCGACTCGAGATCGGCGTGCGCCTTCGCGACCGGCCCCGGCATCACGAGCTTCTCGAGCTGGGCGCGGGCCGGAGTCGCGACGAGCCCGAGAGCCGCCGCGAGCCCCGCGACCGCAAGGCGTCCGACGGCGCGCACTCAGTAGAGATGGACGGCGATCACGTGGACCACCGCCGCGAGGAAGAGGATGACGCAGAGGGGCACGTGCAGCGCGTGCCAGAAGCCGAGCACCCGCTCGTAAAAGCCGAACTCCGCGACCCGCCGCACGAGCGCCAGGTGCCGGCGCAGCGCACGCGCGACGGTGTCGGCCGGCACCGCGAGCGTGCCGGGCGGGCTCTTCCGCAGCAGCTTCCGCGCGCGCCGCAGGGTCGAGCGCGTGCGACCACCGAGCACGAGCGCGCGGCCAAGCTCGCCGAGGGCGCTCTCACGGCGCTGCAGCGCCTGTGTCTCGAACTCGCGCACGCACGCCTCGACGCCCGGCGCGGCGCGGAGCGCGTTGTGGAGCGCGCTGCGGCTCGCCTCAGCGCGCTGCGCGACCTCCGAGAGCGTCTCGCGGTGTCCGAACAGCCCGTGGTGAACGCGCGCGTAGGCGAACCGGCCGATGAAGCCGCGCTCGAGACGAGCAGCGGTCCGCCGAGCGCGCGCAGCCGGCTCACCCGCCCGCCTCGCCCAGCATGCGTCGCCCGATCGCCGCGCGCGTGCGCTCCTCCGCCGGCACCTCGAGCAGCTTCCCGCGGAACAACACCGCAATGCGTTGGCCGAGCTCGAGCACCTCGTCGAGCTCGGTCGAGACGAGCAGCACCGCCGTGCCTGCGCGCGCCTGCGCGCGGAGCTCCTCGCGCACCGCCGCGGTTGCCGCGACGTCGAGCCCGCGGGTTGGGTTCACGGCGACGAGCACTCCAGGCGCCGCGCGCAGCGCGCGCGCGACGCAGAGCTTCTGCTGGTTCCCGCCCGACAGCGCGCTCGCGGGATCCGCGGGCCGCGCCCGGATCGCGAAGCGCGCGATCGCCGCTCCCGCCGCACGCTCGAGCTCATCGGTCCGCACGAAGCCCGCCTCGAACACGGGCGGCGCGCCGCCCTCCGCGGCCTCGGGCAGCACCAGGTTCTCGGCAACGGACAGCTCGAGCACGAGACCGGTGCGCTGGCGGTCGCCCGACACCAGCGCGAGCGGGCCGCGCAGAACCTCGAACGTCCCGGACGCGAGCGGGCGCACGCCCGCGAACAGCTCCTCGAGCGGGCCCTGGCCGTTGCCGTCGATCCCCGCCAGCGCGACGAGCTCGCCGGCGCGCAGCTCGAGGTCGACCGGCCCCAGCCCTTCCGCAGCCGCGGCGCCGAGGCGCAGCGCGACCGGGCCCGGCTCGGTCTCGGGCGGGCGGCCTGGCGGCGGCAGCGCATCGCCGACCATGATGCGCCCGAGCTCGCTCGCGCTCAGGCCCTCGAGCGAGCGCGACAGCACGGTGACTCCCGCGCGCAACACGGTGACTCGATCGCAGATCGCCGTGATCTCCTCGAGCTTGTGCGAGATCAGGACGACGCACAGGCCGCGCTCCCGTAGCTCGGCGAGCAGACGCAAGAGCGCCTCGACCTCGGCCGGCGCGAGCACCGCGGTCGGCTCGTCCAGGATCAACACGCGCGCTCCGCGCGCGAGCGCGCGCGCGATCTCGAGCCGCTGCAGCGCGCCGACCGGGAGCGTGTCGGTGCGCGTGTCGGGGTCGAGCGCGAGGCCCGACTGCGCCAGGATCTCGCGCGCCCGCGCGCGCAGGGCCTCGCGCGGCAGCCACGCCGAGCCCGCTTCGCCCAGGACCAGGTTCTCGGCGACCGACAGCGCGGGGACGAGCATGAAGTGCTGGTGCACCATGCCGATGCCGAGCGCGAGCGCCGCGCGCGGTCCGTCGATCGCGACCGGGCGGCCCTCGAGCTCGATCACTCCCGCGTCCGGCCGCACGCTGCCGAACAAGGTGCGGACGAGCGTGGTCTTGCCCGCGCCGTTCTCGCCGAGCAGCGCGTGCACCGATCCCGCCTCGAGCTCGAGATCCGCGCCGCGCAGCGCCTCGGTCGAGCCGAAGCGCTTCCAGATCCCACGCAGCGCGACGAGTGCCACGCCGCTAGAAGCCGCCGCGCGGGACCTCGAGCGTCCCGGTCGCGATCTTCGCCGCGAGCGCGTCGAGCTCGGCGCGCAGCTCGGCGGGAACGCGCTCCTTGAGGCGGTCGTTCCACTCGACCCGCACGACGCCGCTCTCGAGCCCGAACCGCATCGGCTGTGCCTTCCACTGGCCCGACTTCACCTGCGTCGCGACCAGGAGCAGCGCGCGCGGAACGTCGAGCGTGGCCGACGCCAGCACGCGCTCGGGCGCCTGGTCGTTCTGGTTCTTGTTGGAGCCGTATGCGAGCACGTTCGGGCTGTCGTTCACGGCCTGGAAGAAGCCGGCCGCGGCCTCGTTCGCGTTGTGGATCAGGACGTCCGCCCCGCCCGCGATCTGCGCCAGCGTGGCCTCGCGCGCCGCCGCAGTGTCGGTCCAGCCGCCGATGTACGCGACCACGACCTCGACGTCGGGCTTCGCCGCGCGCGCGCCGCCTTCGAACGCGGTGAACGTGCTCGCCACCGACGGGATCTTCACGCCGCCCACCGCGCCGAGCACACCCGACTTCGAGAGCCGCGCGCCACAGAAGCCGAGCAGATACGTGGCCTCCTCGAGCTCGAACACGATCGGCGCCAGGTTCGGGCGCACGGTCGAGCCGCTGGTCGTGACGAAGACGGTGTCGGGATACTCGCCCGCGACCTTGGCGGCGGCGTCCTGGAACTCGAAGCCGTGACCGAACACGAGCTTGAAGCCGCGCGCCGCGAAGTCACGGAAGCCGGACTCGAAGTCCTGCGGAGTCTTCGTCTCCTGGTAGGCGATCTCGGCGCCGAGCTCGGTCTTGATCTTCTGGAGGCCCTCGTACGCGCTCTGGTTCCAGCCGCCGTCGCGGATCGAGCCCGGAGTCAAGAGGGCCACCTTGAACGCGGGGGCGCCCGCTTCCGGGCCGAACGTGGCGGGGGCGCTCGACTCGCTCTCGCGCTTGCAGCCACTCGCGGAGGCGAGCGCGCAGAGCGCGAGCACGGCGAAGCGACGCATCCCTCTCACGCGCGAGAGCCTATCAGAGGCGTCGCTCGATCGCTCCGACCAGCTCGAGGACGTGCAGCACCCGCGCGTCCGAGACATAGGACGCGGCGCCGCGCAGGATGCGGTCGAGGAAGCTCTCGAGGTCGCGCGCGAACAGGGCCCCGGGCGACTCGGGCGGCGGAGTGGTGAGCGGACCGCGCTCGCACTCGAGCGCCCACTCGGTGGCGCGCGGGGCGCCGGGCCCGCGTTCCTCGACCAGGCTCGCGACGCCGCCGCGAGCGAAGCCGAGCTGGACTTCGCAGCCGTCGCCGCGCGCCGGCGGTCTCGAGCCGCGCCGCCCGAACCTCGGCCTCGCCGAACAGGTCGACGAGACGGTGCAGTCGCGCGAGCGCGCCGAGCGCCGCGCTGCCCGCGAGGGCCGGCTCGGCGATCCAGCCGGTCGAGTCACCCGAGAAGGTCACCGTGCCGCTGCGCAGCGGGCCGAGCTCGCGGGCGCGCGCGCGCAGCGCGAGCTGCGAGGGCGAGAGGAGCTCGATGTGCTCTTCGTGGAGCACCCGCCCGCGCGCGGCGGCGTCGGCGAGGAGATCGCGCGCCTCGACCGCGGAGGCGGCGAGCGGGAACTCCACCGCGACGTGCTTTCCGGCGGCGAGCGCCGCGCGCGTGGTCGCGGCGTGCAGCAGGTTCGGAGTGCAGACGATCACGGCGGCGACCTCGGGATCTGCGAGCGCCGCCTCGAGCGACACTGCCATCGGTCGGCTGCGCGAGACGACGGCCGCCAGCTTCGCCCGTGAGCTCGCCTCGAGGGCGCGCACCCGCGCCGCGCCGGCTCGTCCAAAGCCGACGACCGCGACGCCCAGAGCAAGTCTCATCGACTTCGCTCGGCTGCGCCTCGCTGCGCGCACCTCCGGCGCTTGCAGGCCTCGCTCGGGACGGCCCTCACTCGGCCCATCGCTAGAGCTTGCGGACCAGGGTCACGCCGTCGGAGAGGCCGAGCATCACGGACTGGACGCGGCGGTCGCCTGCGACGTGGTCGTTCAGTGCGCGGATCGCGCGGGTGTTCTCGCTCTGGTCGTCCGGGCGGATCACCTGCCCGCTCCACAGGACGTTGTCGATCGCGATCACGCCCCCGGGGCGGAGCCGCGCGAGCAGCGCCTCGTAGTAGGCCTGGTAGTTCTCCTTGTCCGCGTCGATGAAGGCGAAGTCGAGCGGATCGGGCGGCAGGGCGCGCAGGGTCTCGAGGGCGGGGCCGAGGCGAAGCTCGATCCGGTCGGCGACCCCGGCCTTCTCCCAGAAGCGGCGCGCGATCGCGGTGTACTCCTCGGATACGTCGCAGCACACGAGCTTCCCGCCGGGGGGGAGCGCGCGCGCCATGCACAGTGCGCTGTAGCCCGTGAACGTGCCTACCTCGACCACCCGGCGGGCGCCGAGGGCTCCGACCATCAGGCCCAGGAAGGTCCCCTCCTCGGCCGAGACCTGCATCAGAGCGCGCTCCCCGATCGCCCGGCGCGTCTCGGCGCGGAGCTCCTCGAGGATCGGGTCGTCGGGGCTGCGGTGCGCGAGCAGGTACTCGTGGAGGCCGTCGTCGACGCGCGTGTACTTCGGCATGCCCGCTCAGCTTACCAGAATCCGCTTTCAGCCCCGGTGAGTGGTGGCTAGAATCCGGCGCAGGTCGCCGGCGGACCGGCGAACCAGGGGGAGGAGTGTCATGGCCATCGGCGCTCGCAAGAAGTCCACCGCACGCAAGCCCGCGGGCAAGCGACCCGCCGGCGCGAAGGCCACCGCGCGCAAGCCCGCCGTGAAGGCAGCTGCGCGCAAGAAGGGGAAGGGCGGCGCGCTGCGCGCGCCGTCGCGCCGGCCCACGCCGACCGAGGAGCTCGCCAAGCGGATCGTCGCCGCGATGGACGACGAGTTCAACCTCGACCTGGGCAAGTTCTACACCGAGGACGCGGTCTCGGAGGAGCCCGCGGGTGGGACGACGACCGGGCTGCAGTCACTGCGCTCGAAGCTGGCCGGCTGGCTTGCCGGTCTGCGCAGCGCGCAGTGGAAGGCGCGCAACGTATTCGTTTCGGGCAAGGCGATCTGCGTCGAGTGGGAAGCCGACATCGTCATGAAGGACGGCCGCAACGTGAAGCTCAAGGAAATCGCCGTCCACGAGGTGCGCGGCGACAAGATCTTCGCCGAGCGGTTCTACTACGACCCGCGCGGCCTGATGCCGCCGCAGCAGCCGGCGCGGCCCGAGCCGGCGCGACCCGCGCCGCGACCGCGGCCGATCCCGGCAGTCCGCCACTCCGACGACGACGAGGGCTCGGGCGTCGACCCGATGGATCTCTAGGGCCGGACTCGACGAGCGGCGAGCGCCGCTGCGGCGACCGCGGTCACGAGCAGCAGGTGGTCGCCGCTCGGCAGGTCCGGGCCGAACGCGAGCCCCTCGATCTTCTCGGGGAAGCTCGCGCCGGCCAGGCCGAAGCCGCTCAGCCGCCCAGCGTCATCCCGCCGTCACACACGATCACTTGTCCGGTGATCATGTCGGAGCCGCCGATCAGGCCGAGGATCGCGGCCGAGATGTCCTCGGGCTCGGACGGCCGGCCGAGCGGAACGCGCTGCGCGACGGCGTTCATCACCGCGTCGTAGCTGTCACCCCAGCCTTGCTTCAGCCAGCGGCCGGTGATCGCGCCCGGCGCGACCGCGTTCACGCGGATCTTCGGCGCGAGCGCCTTCGCGAGCGTGACCACCAGGTTGTTGAGCGCCGCCTTCGAGGCGCAGTACGGGATCGAGCTGCCCTGCCCCACGATCCCCGCGACGCTCGACACCATGACCACGTCGGCCGAGCCGGACTTCTCGAGCGCGCCGCGCGCGGCGCGCACCATCTGGAACGGCGCGACCACGTTCACCTGGAAGATCCGCTGCCAGTCCTCGGCCGAGACCTTGTCGAGCTGCGCGTGCGGGACGAACACGGTGGTGCCGGCGGACTGGACCAGGATGTCGAGCTGGCCGAGCTCGGACATGCAGACCTCGACCATCTCGCGGCAGGCGGCGTCGTCGGCGACGTCGGCCTTGAAGGGCAGCGCGAACACCCCCTTCTTCGCGCACTCGGCGGCGGTGCGCTCGGCGTCCTCGCGCGAACGGCTGTAGTTCACCACCACGGAGCAGCCGCGTTCGGCCAGCGCGAGTGCGGTCGCGCGCCCCACGCCGGTGCCGCCGCCCGTGATGATCGCGGCCTTGCCCTCTATCTCCACCGCCTCGCCTCTCCTACTTTGGCGGTCCCACGCCCGCGGCCGAGCGCACGTCGTCCATCAGCTTCGCGGTCGCCTCGCGCGCGCGCTTGGCGCCGTCGCGAAGGATGTCCTCCACCGTGTCGGGCCGCGCCTCGAGCGCGCGCCGCTTCTCGCGCGCGGGGCCGAAGTACGCGACCACCTTCTCGTGCAGCGCCTTCTTGACGTCTCCGTAGCCGAGCCCGCCGCGCCGGAACGCGTCGGCCAGCGCGGCGCGTTCCTCGGGGTTCGCGAACAAGGAGTAGAGCTGGAAGACCGTGTTCCCGTCCGGGTCCTTCGGCTCGGCGACGCCCTTCGAGTCCGTGACGATCGACATGATCTGACTGCGCAGCTTCTTGTCGGACGCGAACATCTCGATCCCGTTCCCGACGGTCTTGCTCATCTTCTTGCCGTCGATGCCGGGGATCGCCGCGACCTCTTCCAGGATGTACGGCTCGGGCAGCTTGAACACCTCGCGGTAGCCGAGGTTGAACTTCACGGCGATGTCGCGCGTCACTTCCAGGTGTTGCTTCTGGTCCTGGCCGACGGGCACCTGGTCGGCGCGCCAGATCAGGATGTCGGCGGCCTGCAGCACCGGGTAGGCGAAGAGGCCGTGGTCGGGCTTCAGGCCCTGCTCGAGCTTGTCCTTGTACGAGACGCAGCGCTGGAGCAGACCCATCGGTGTGACCGTCGTCAGGATCCAGGCCAGCTCGGTGACCTCGAGCAGGTCGCTCTGCCGGTAGAGGACCGACCGTTTGGGATCGACGCCGAGCGCGAGGAAGTCGAGCGCGACGCCGTGGGTGAGCTCGCGGCGTTTTTTCGCGTCGCGAATGCTCGTCAGCGAGTGCAGGTCGGCCATGAAGTAGGCCGCGCGGTTCTCCTCCTGCAGCGCGATGAACTGGCGCACGGCGCCGAAGTAGTTGCCGATGTGCTGGATCCCCGAGGGCTGGATCCCCGCGAGCACCTGCTGGCCCGCGATCCGCGGGCGCTTCGACGGCTTCGGCTCGGCCACTAGACCGCCTGCAGCCAGCGTTTCGAGAAGACCGCGTCCTCGTCGGCGACCAGGCGCTTGAAGCGGCCGACCAGCCGCGCCGAGATCGGACCGGGAATCGGCGCCGGCAGCTCGAGCGAATCGATCACCGCGATCGGCCAGACGTTGGTGGTGGTGCCGGTGAGGAACGCCTCGCTCGCCCGCGCGAGCAGCTCGCGCGGCATCGGCTCTTCCTTCACCTCGATCCCCTCGTCGCGCGCGAGCTCGACCGCCACCCGCCGCGTGACGCCGTCCAGCACGCAGTCGAGCGGCGCGGTGCGGATCTGGCCGTCGACGACCAGGAAGAAGCTCTGCGCCGACGACTCGGTGAGGCCGCCGCGCTCGTCGAGGAACAGCACGTCGTGGAAGCCGGCGGCGCGCGCGCGCTGCTTGGCCAGCGCCGCGTGCGTGTAGCCGGCCGCGATCTTCATCTGCGGCGAGAGCACTCGCGCCGGCATCTTCACCGATGCCGCGATCTGCAGCCGCGCCGGCCCGCCCGCACCGGCGCGCGCGCCGCCGGGGACGATGTCGGCGATGGTGAACGCGGCGAGCGCGATGTCGGGCTGCGGATCCACGGGCAGCACGTCGAGCGATACGCCCGGGTAGTACGCGCTGATCTTCACGAGCTCGGCGCCCGGGTTCGCGCGCACCGCCTCGCCGATGCCGGCGCGCAGCTCGGCCACCGTGTACGGAGGCTTCATGCCCGCGAGCTCCTGGGACTGGCGGAAGCGCGCGGTGTGCTCGTCCAGCCCGAGGATCGCCGGCCCGCGCGCGAGCCAGTAGACGGGCATGACGTCGAACACCAGGGTGCCGCGCTGGATCGACTGCGCGAGCACGTGCACCGTGACCTGGGACCAGGGCACGAGCCGACCGTTGTGCCAGATCTTTCGCTCCGCGACCGACATCGCGCGGAGTCTAACTATTTTCCCGGATGTTGAGGATTTCACAGCGCGCCCAAGGACGGTGCTTATCGTATGGCGCATGATGAAGACCATGAAGACGGCCCAGCGGGTAGGAACGCTCGTCGCACTGGCCTTCCTGGTCGCGCTGCCCTGGAGGGCGCAGGCGCAGGAGACGGCGCGGAGCACGGACGCCTCGATCGACGCCGGCGCGGACCTCTATTTCCGCCAGTTCGTGCAGCCGCTGATCGCCGCGTCGCAGGAGCGAGCCATCCGCGACTACCACAACCCCGTCCTGTACGACCCGTTCCGCACGACCGCCCCGGCCGAGCCCATCCCGGAGCGAAGGGTCGCGCGCCACCCGGCAGGCGGCCTGGTTCTCGTGGCCAACGAGGCCCCGCCCGCGGTCGAGACGACGCCCGTCGAATTGGACGACTGGAACGATCCGACCCGGCGCGAGATGTTCCGCGTCTACTTCCAGTAGCGGTCCTCGGCTAGCCTCTCGCCCCGTGGGGAGCGAGGGGGGTCCGTGAAGCCGCCTGGAGTGCTGATCAACGGGCGCGCGCGGCGCGCCAGCCGCGACCGCAGCCTGCCCGAGCGCCTGCGGCGGCTCGTGCCGGAACAGTACGTCCACGTGACGGGCAGCCCCGAGGAGTTGGACGTCGCCCTGGAACGCCTCCGCAAGCTGGCCGTCGAGCAGCTGCTCCTGGTGGGCGGCGACGGAACCGTCGGAGGCTCGCTTACGCCGCTGCTCCGCGTGTTCGCTGCGGGCGGCCTTCCGTTTCCCAGTGTCACCCTGTCGCGCGGCGGCACCATCAACACCATTGCGCGTTCCCTGGAGGCGGCGCACTCGCCCGAGGAGGCGCTGATGAAGCTCCTCGACGAGGCCCCGCCCCGGCTCGACACCGTCCGGCCGCTGGTCGAGGTCGAGCCCGAGAATGCCCCGGCCCGAGCCGGCATGATCTTCGTGTCGGGGGTCGCCGCGCGCTGGCTCGAGCTCTACTACGAGGGTGAGGACCTCGGCCCTGGCGCCGCCGCCGCCCTGGTCGGCCGGATCGCGCGCTCGGCGCTGACCGGCACGCGCCTGGCTCGCGAGCTGTTCGAGCGCCGCCGGGTCGCCATCTCCGTCGACGGCGAGGGCCTCGCGGAGGCCGAGTCCTTCACGGTGATGGGCGCCTCGACCGTGCGCGACATCGGCCTGGGCTTCCGCCCCTTCCGCACGGCCGGCTCGGACCCCGAGCGCATCCACTTCCTGTATACCGACGCGGGCCCGGTCCGGGTCAGCCTGGAGCTCCCGACCCAGCGGCTCGGCCTCCACGGCCCCGCGAGCTGCTTGCGCCACCACCCGGCGCGCACGGTCGAGCTGCGCTTCGCCGCGCCCGAAGCCTGGAGCGTCGACGCCGACCTGTTCCCGCCGGCGCACACCCTGCGGATCTCGGCCGGGCCGCAAGTGCGGTTCGTCTCGTACTAGGCTATTGGTTCGCGCCCTGCGCCGACGTAGCTCAGTTGGTAGAGCAGCTGATTCGTAATCAGCAGGTCCCCGGTTCGAGTCCGGGCGTCGGCTCCAGGGAGCCGCTCAGTTGTCGGACGCGCCCTGCTCGATCCACCTGCGAATCATGCGGATCTCGCGCTGCGTCATCGGGTAGCTGCCGTACGGCATGGGGATGCCCCCGATGCCCGGGGCATTGGTGATCTTCAAGAACAGGTAGCTGTTGTCGGGGTCGCCCGGGAGCACGCGCTTCACCCCGGGGATCTCCACGCTGTCGACGTCCACGAGGTACGCGAACGAGTCGCCGAGGGCGAGGCTCAGGTTCTTCGGGGAGAACGAGCCCGCGTGGCAGGACGTACAGTTCGCGGCGAAGATCGGCTGGACGTCGGCGGCCAAACTCTTGGGCGGCCCGAGCGTGGTGACCACGTCATCGACGAACGCCTCTTCCGATTCCTGGACCTCCGCGGCGTCTCCCTCGCTCTTGCAGCCGCCCTTGGCCTCGGCATTCGCGAACGCCTGCGCAAACTTTGCCTGGGCCTTCTCGAGACAGGCCGCGTCGACCGCGCGGCCCGCAGCCAACGCCTTCTTGTGGCACTTCAGCTCGGCGTCGGCCTTGCGCGTCGCCGCCTTGAGCTTGGCCACTGCGCACTTCTGAGCCGGAGTGGATGCCGCCTGGGCGACCGACGCGGACACGATCGCGATCAAGGCCAGCGTGAGAAGCACTCGCATGCGCATGAATCCTCTTCAGTCGATTGCGGCGAGGTAGCGCGTTCGCGCGCCGCGTCGCACAGAGATGTGTTATTCACCGCGGCGATGGTGGCGGCGCGCTGCGCGAGTCCCTCAATCGGAGACATGCGTTTCCTGCGCACGGCGCAGGTGATCATCGCGTTCGCACTCGGCTTCGGAGAGAGCCGATGAGCGCGCTTCGGCACCGGCTCGTGAACACCGGCAAGGCGCGGCTGCACGTCGCCGAGCAGGGCGAAGGGCCGCTGGTGCTGCTCGTGCACGGCTTCCCGGAGCTCTGGTACTCGTGGCGCTTCCAGATCCCGGCGATCGCGAGCGCGGGGTATCGCGCCGTCGCCCTGGACCAGCGCGGGTACGGGCGCTCCTCGAAGTTCGGCCAGAGCGACGCCTACCGGATCGGGGAGCTGGTTCGCGATCTCGTCGACCTCGTCGGCGCGCTCGGCGAGCGGCGCGCGATCCTGATCGGACACGACTGGGGATCGGCGGTCGTCTGGTCCGCCGCCTGGCTACACCCCGACGTGTTCAGCGGAGTGCTGGGGATGAGCGTGCCGTTCGCGGGCCGCGGCCTGATCGCTCTTCCCGGCAATCCGTTCGGCGAGCGACCGCCTCACGAGATCCACCAGGCGATCGCGGGGCCCGGTCAGGACTTCTATCAGGTCTACTTCAGTACGCTCGGACCCGTCATCGAGGAGATCGAGCAGGACCTGCGCGGCTGGGTGCGCGACCTCATGTGGAGCGTATCGGGCGACGCGATGGCAGCGAGCGGCCTGGAGCTGGCCGCGCCGGATCGCGTCGCGCTGATCCGCGCGAGCCCGTTGTGCATCCCGCACGGCCGGAGCATGCGCGAGCGCTTCGCGACGCCGGAACGGATGCCGGACTGGCTGAGCGACGCCGATCTCGACGTCTTCGTCGACGCGCTCGAGCGTGGCGGCTTCGCCGGTCCCCTCTCTTACTACCGGAATCTGGAGAACGACTGGCACGACCTGGCTCCCATGCAGGGGCGACCGCTCGAGGTTCCAGCCATGTTCCTCGGCGCCCAGTACGACGTCGGCGCGTGGTGGGGCGCCGAGGCGATCGAGCGCGCGGCGCAGCACATCCCGAACTGGCTGGGCAGCCGGATCCTCGACGGCGCGGGTCACTGGCTCCAGCAAGAGCGGCCGCGCGAGACGAACGCGGTCGTGCTCGAGTTCCTGCGCGCGCTTCGCTGAGCGCCGCACGGCTAGCGCGGGGGGAGCCCGAGCCTCGCGCGCTCTCGGTTCATGCGCACCGCGTCGCTCCCGAGCCGCGGCCCGAGCTCCTTCTCCTCGATCGTGCCGGCCATGTGCGCGCCCGCGAGCCGCGCGTTGTACATGATCGTCTTCACCGGCGTGACCGCGAGGATCGTGCGCAGCGGCGAGTCGAGCAGGTCGCGAAACATCCTCTCGCCGGGTGGGCTCTCGGGGTTGAGCTTGCGCGCGAGCGCCGCGTAGAACCACTCCTTGGTCTTCGCGTCGTCGTGGAACGCGCCGCGGCCCTTGAACGTGATCGCGCCGCGCGGCAGCGACTTCGGGGCGCCGGGCGGGTAGCCGGCGCTGCTGACGTTCACAGAGACGCGCGGGTCGCGGCGGATCGCTTCGGCGCGGTGCCGGTGCGAGGCGAACGTCAGCCAGATCGCGCCGTCGCGCCACACGAACGCGTGGGTCACGCCGACCGGCCAGCCGTCCTTCGTCGACCACATCAGCACGCACTCGTTCGCGTGGGTCACGAGCGCTTCGACCTCGGCCTCGCTGAACGGGTAGATCGAGACGATCTCGTGGTCGTGCGTGCGCGCCATTAGCCGCCAGCCGGCGGTGCGAGGCCGCTCCACAGGAGCTCGGTGAGCTGCGCGGCGAGCCGGGCGGCGTCGAGCTCGCGGTCGGGCTCGGCGAGCCACCAGAGCCCCACCATGTTCAGCATGCCGATGATCGCGTAGCCCCAGGGCTCGGCCGCGGACGGGTCCCGGCCACTGCGCGCACGCGCGTCCTGAATGCCGGCGATCAGCGGCGCCGCTGCGCGCTGCGCGAAGGCGAGCGTGCTGGCCAGCGACTTGTCGCTGGCACCGCCGCCGTTCACGAAGGCGTACAGATGCCGGTGGCACTGGACCGCCGCGAAGTAGGCCGCGATCACGCGCTCGAGCGCCGCGCGCCCCTCGCTCCCACTCGCGAGCGCCGTCTGGATGGACGCCTCGATGTGCCCGAGCAGGCGCTCGCCCAGCGCGTGCACCAGTGCGCGCCGGTCGCCGACGTGCGCGAACACCACGGGCTTGGTGACCCCGGCTTCGGAGGCGATGCGCTCGAGCGAGACCGTCGGCCCGGCCCGCCGGATCGCGCGCTCGGCCGCGTCGAGCAGGCGCGCGCGGTCCGCGATCCTCGGCCGGCCGCGCCGGGCCACCTTGGGTGCCTTCAGTCCCGACATGACAAACATTATCTACTCGCGGTATGTTATTCGCCACCCGAGGAGGTAACCCATGGCCACGTCGCTGTTCGCCGAGCCCTTCCACCTGCGCGGCAACTTCGCCCCCGTCTTCGAGGAGCTCACGGTCACGGACCTGCCCGTCACGGGCGCGATCCCGAAGGCGCTCTCGGGCCGCTTCTTCCGCAACGGCTCGAACCCGAAGAGCGGGACGTCGCCGCATTGGTTCCTCGGCAACGGCATGCTGCACGGCGTGCGGCTCGAGAACGGCCGCGCGGTCTGGTACCGCAACCGCTACGTGCGCACGACGCTGTTCGAGAACGAGGCCGCCGGGGCGATGCGCGAGGACGGCAGCACCGACATGACCGCGTCGCTCGCGAACACGCACGTGGTCGCTCACGCCGGCAAGATCCTCGCGCTCGAAGAAGGCCACTTCCCGTGGATCGTGTCCAAGGACCTCGACACCGTGGGCGTGCACGACTTCGGCGGCAAGCTCAAGAGCTCGATGACCGCGCACCCGCGGATCTGCCCCGTCACCGGCGAGCTGCTCTTCTTCGGCTACAGCGCGCTGCCGCCGTACCTGACCTATCACCGCGTCGCCAAGGACGGTACGCTCGTTCAAAGTGAAGAGATCACCGTCAAGGGTCCGACGATGATGCACGACTGGAACGTGACCCGGAACTTCGTCGTGTTCATGGACCTGCCGATGATCTTCGACCTGTCGATGCTCGCGAAGCGGCGGCATCCCGATCCGCTGGAGCGACGACTACGGCGCGCGGCTCGGCGTGATGCCGCGCAACGGCACCGACAAGGACGTGGTCTGGTACGAGATCGACCCCTGCTACGTGTTCCACCCGATGAACGCGTACGAGGAGGGCGACACGATCGTGCTCGACGTGGCGCGCTTCCAGAAGCTTGCGTTCAGCCCGGAGGACGGCGAGGGCACGCCGGCGAAGCTGCACCGCTGGACGATCGACCGGAAGGCGGGCAAGGTGCGCGAGCAGCCGCTCGACGACCGCGCCGCCGACTTCCCGCGCGTGGCCGACGAGAAGGTCGGGCTGAAGCACCGTTTCGGGTACATGACGGCGCTCGGCGCCGGCGGCATGGACGAGTTCGGCGGCGAGCTCCTGAAGTACGACCTGCAGACCGGGAAGTCGCAGTCGCTGCGCTTCGGCCCGGGCTGCGGCGCCGGCGAAGCCGTGTTCGCGCGCGCCGGCACCGGCGAAGACGAGGGCTACCTGCTCACCTTCGTGTACGACCCGGCGCGCGACGCCTCCGACCTCGTGATCATCGACGCGCAGGAGTTCGAGAAGGGCCCGGTCGCGCGCGTGCACCTGCCGCGGCGGGTGCCGTACGGCTTCCACGGGAGCTGGATCGCGGACTGAGCTAGAAGCGCACCGTCGGGGCCACCGCGATCACGTAGCCGCCGTCGAAATCGGTGCCGAAGTCCACGAGGATCTGGTAGCGCTTGGTGAACGAGACCATCCCGCCGACGTCGTACAGCCAGTACTTCACGGGCCGCTGATCGGCTTCGAGCTCGAGCCGGCCGACGCCGGGAATGTCCGTGTGCCCCTTCGCGGTGGCCGCCGTGTCCCAGTAGCCCGCTCCCACCCAGAGCTGCACCGGCAGCTCGCGGATCATGCCGTTCCAGCCGCCGCGCGCGCTCGCTACGAGCGCATGAAACTTGTCGTCGAAGCCGATGTCGATCTGATCGTAGTTGCAATCGGCGACCATGAAGAAGTCCCGGTAGCCGCCGGCCAGTGTCGCGCCGAGGCCGCCGACGAAGCCGTCGAGCTCGGTCTCGATGTCGACGGTGGTCGTGCGGGTCCCCGGGAGCGGCCCGGGCCTGGGAACGGTCACCAACCCGCGCGTCCTCGTCTCGTTGTGTACGTACCCGAGCAGCACGTAGACGTTCAGGAACGGCAGCAGCCACGCGTCGAGCTTGAGGTTCACGTTGGCGACGTCGCTGGTCGAGCCGAGGGTCACGAACTGACTCACCGAGCTCGGCGATCCGTTCAGCCCCAGGCGCACGTCCGTGATCTCGATGTTGCGCCCGGTGAGGCCGGTGCCGACCAGCGCCACGCCGAAGGGCAGCGGCAGGTCCGCGCCCGCGGCGCGCGCCTCGTCGCCCAGAAGCGGCAGCCCGGACCAGAAGGGCTCGATGTCCTCCTTCGGCTTTCGCTGCTCCTCCTCCGGAGTGTTCGCATCGTCGGCGGCGAGCGACCGCCCGGCGGAGAGCTCGAGCGAGGCGACCAGCGCGCACGCCAGGAGCAGACCCCGGGATCGCCTCACAGACCGGACGCCCACTCCACCAAGGTGTCGCGGAACAGCTTCGGATCCTGGCCGTGCATGGAGTGGCCCATCGTCGGGAACGACTTGTAGTCGATCCTCTGCCCCGCTCCGGCGACGAGCTCGCGCACGCGGCTCGCCTGCAGATCCGACAGCGCGCCGAGGAGGCCGCCCGACGCCTCATCGATCACCCGGAAGTGGTGGGTGAGCAGCACGGGCACCTTCACGCTCGCGAGCATTCGCGCGTGGTTGCAGCTCGCCGCCACCGTTCCCGTGACGAAGGCGCGCGCCCACTCGGGGTCGTACTCCTTCAGGTTCTGGGGCGGCGCCCCTCCGGACGCGGGGTCGACGGCGAAGATCCGGGCCAGCCCCGCCAGGCGCGGGGGCAGCTCGCGCGGCGCCGCAGCGGCCAGCCCGTCCCAGTCGCCGATGCTCCACTGGTCGCCGAGGTACTTGCTCCAGAGCGCGAACAACGCGCCGATGCTCTGGTGGATCGACTGGCCGCACGACGTGTGGAGCTCGGATGCGAACAGCGGCGGATCCTCGTAGCACGCGGCGCGCACCTGCCCGGGACGCGCGTACGCCGAGAGCCACGCCGACAGCACGCCGCCCGACGAGAGGCCGCTCACGAGCGTGGGCCGGCGGATCGCCAGGTCGATGAAGCGCACCAGGTCGTTGCCCATGTTGTCGAGCGTGTAGCGGCCGGGTGTGCGCGTCGAGCGGCCCTGGCCGCGCAGGTCGACGGCGAAGGCCTGGAAGTGCTCGGCCAGGAGCGGGAGCGCCGCCTCGTAGCCCCACCATGACTCGGACTGACCGGGGATCAGGAGCAGCGCGGGCTTGTCGGGCGTGCCCGCGACGGCGTAGTTCAGCTGAACTTCGCCGGTGTCGCAGAGGCGCTCGGGGAAGGCGTGGGGGACGTAGGTGGCCTCGGGGTGTTCTGGGCCGAAGGCATTGGCGTAGCGGCTCACGGATCGCTCCTCTCTTCTGCCAGGCGCTGGACGAGCATACGACGGAACAGAGCTGGCGCGTGGTCCTGCGGGATCGCGGCCTTGGGCCGATCCGGCGGCGTCTCCCTCCAGATCGCCTGCTGCGCCTCGATCATCCGTTTGTCCTCGGCGAACGAGGCGTTGATCACCGCGAAGATCGCCTCGACGAACTTCGGCGTGGCGATGCGCGCCTCGACCCCCGACGCGTACAGGTAGCGGGTGCGCCCTTCACCGATCGGTGTCACCGCCTGCTGCTCGACCCGCCGGAAGACGGCCTTGGCGTTCGGCGGACCGAAGCCGCTCGCCTCGGCCGTCCCGACCGGGTACGCCTGGGTCTCCATCAGGAAGACACCCGGCAGCAGGTAGCGGTAGGAGTTCCAGGTATCGACCCGCTCCGCCGCGCCGCCCAGCGGGTGGTCGCGGAACCAGCGCTCGAAGAGCAGGCCGTGCTCGAGCGCAGTGATCCGCGGCGGCTCCGCCGACCACTTCGCGCCGGTCGATCCGCCCAGCGTGGTCTCGTGCACGAAATCCAGGTGCGACAAGTCGCAGAGGTTGTCGTTCAGGAGCTGGTAGTCGGCCTCGTAGTCCATCGCGCTCGCGCGCATGACCCACTCCGGGTTGTCGAGCCCGAACGCCTCGGGCACGAGCGCGGGATCCGCCTTCGCGGGATCGCCGGGCCAAACCCAGATCCAGCTCGAGCGCTCCACGACGGGGAAGCTGCGCGCGGCGAGCCGCGGCGGGACCCGCGTCGAGCCCGGAACCTCGACGCAGACGCCGTCCGAGCGGAAGCGCAGGCCGTGGTACATGCAGCGCAGGTCGTCGCCCTCGATCCGCCCGAACGACAGCGGCGCGTGGCGGTGCGGGCAGCGGTCCTCGAGCGCGACCACCGTCCCGTCGCGCCGCCGGTACAGGGCGATCGGCTCGCCGGTCACGCGCACGCCGCGGGGCCGGTCGGGTGGAACCTCGTGGCTCCACGCCGCGACGTACCAGAGGTTCCGGACGAACGTCACTTCCGCGAGTCGCTGCCGAGCGCGACCGCGCGCACGGCCTTGCTGTCCGTCGGCTGGTGGCCGACGTCGTGCAGCGGCGCCGGGATCTCGACGACGGTGTTCGAGAGCCGCCCGATCCCGCTCACCTCGACCTCGACGACGTCACCGGGCTGCATCGGGCGCGAGTTCGCGGGCGTGCCGGTCAGGACGATGTCGCCGGGCAGGAGCGTGATGTGGCGGCAGAGATCGGCGAGCTGGTAGTCGATCGGGAAGGTCATCTCCGACACCTTCCCTTCCTGGACGATCTTCCCGTTCAGGTAGGTGCGCAGCGCGCTCTGGCGCACGTCGACGCCGCGGACGAGCCCGGGGCCGATCGGGCAGAAGCCATCCTGTCCCTTCACGCGCAGCATCGAGCCCGCGTCGGTGTCGCGGAAGTCCTGCGCGCCGACGTCGTTGGCGGGCGCGAAGCCCGCCAGGTGGTCCCACACGTCGGCGCGCGCGACGTTGCGCATCGGCTTGCCGACGACCGCGGCGACCTCCCCCTCGTAGTTCAGGTACTGGCAGTTCGCCGGCCGGCACAGCGCGCCGCGGTGCGCGTTCAGCGCGGTGACGGGCTTCTGGAAGTAGGTGGGCGTGATGAGCGGTTCGGCGCGGAACTCGATGCGCCGTGACTCGTAGTTCAGGTGGATGCACAGGATCTTGGTCGGCTCGCACGGCGCCAGATAGTTGGCCTGTGCCTCCTTCACTCTCCGGCCGTCGCCCAGCACCAGCTCATCACCGTCCAGTGTCACCCACTGGGGCGTTCCCTGGTGCAGGATCCGCCGCGTCTCCGTGCGCGGGCCGTCGAACACGCTCATCTCAGAAGCCTCCT
Source organism: uncultured delta proteobacterium (assembly GCA_963707945.1). Lineage (GTDB taxonomy): Bacteria > Myxococcota_A > UBA9160 > SZUA-336 > SZUA-336 > VGRW01. Next base: position 1,349,456 of record CAVPRM010000001.1, on the reverse strand, counting down.
TCCTCGGGTCCGTGGCCGTAGAAGTCCTCGCCGAAGTACTCGGACTGGTGGGTCGCGGGCCGCGCGCCGAAGCCGTACTCGATCATGAAGCCCGACGGGCTGCGGAAGTAGAACGAGTACATGTGGTCGTTCGAGTGCTTGCCCATCTGGATGTGCACGGGGATCTTGGCCTTGCGCACCAGGTCGTGGGTGAGCCCGACGTCGTCGAGATTGTCGACCTCCAGCATGATGTGGTTCAGGCGCTTCGCGCCCCCGCCGATGCCCCAGGCGACCGTGTGGTCGCGCTCGTTGCAGTGCATGAAGCGGAGCTGCACCGCGCGCTCGCCCGAGCCGAACTTGTACTCGACCCCGCCGCGCATGCCGAGCGCCTGGTAGAAGCGCACCGCGGCCTCCGAATCGCGCTGGCGGATGATGCAGTGACCGAGCCCGCCGCTGCCGGTCACGAACTTCCCGTGCATGCCTCGGCCCGGATGGAAGGGCTTGGCGAAGCGCACCAGCGGCCCGTGGAAGATCTCGATCGGGTTGCCGCCGGGATCGGCGAGCTTCATGACCTCGAGCACGCGCCGCTCCTCGGCCTCTTCGAGCGAGCCGACCCGGAACTCGATGCCCGCGTCGGCGAGCTGCTTCTGCGTCTCGAGGAACTCGTCGGGCCCCGCGACGCGGAAGCCGAGATAGGCGAGGTCGTCGCTCGCGTCGCGGTGCAACACCAGGCGGTGATGCCAGTAGTCCATCCGCAGGTAGCAGCGGTCCTTCTCGCCAAGGTCGACCACCTCGAGCCCGACGATGTCGCGCGCGAACACCTTCCACGCCTCGAGATCCGAAACGCCGAGTCCCATGTAGCCGAGCTCAGTGACCGCCATGGAATGATCCTTTCCGCACGGCGACGTTCTTCACGTCGCAGTAGAAGTCGAAGCTCCAGTTGCCGCCCTCGCGCCCGAGGCCCGAGTCGCGCGCGCCGCCGAAGGGCGCGGCCAGCTCGCGGACGAAGAAACAGTTCACCCACAGGGTGCCCGCGACGACCCGCTCGGCGATCGCCATCGCGCGCTTCTCGTTGCGGCTGAACAGCACGCCCGCGAGCCCGTAGCGGGTTCCGTTCGCGAGCGCGACGACCTCGTCGTCGCTCGTGAAAGTCTGCCAGGTGAGCACCGGCCCGAACACCTCGCGCTGCGAGATCTCGAAGTCTGGCTTCACGCGGTCGAAGAGCGTCGGCTGGAAGTAGAGCTCGCCCACCGTGTCGCGCGCCCCGCCGAACAGCGGCCGGCCGCCCGCCGCCACCGCGCGCTCGACGAAGCCGGACACGCGCGCGAAGTGCTCGCGCGTGATCAGCGGCCCGACCCGAGTCTTCGAGTCGCGCGGGTCGCCCACCGTCATGCGGGCCGAGGCGGCGCGCACCTTGTCGAGGAACCCGTCGGCGATGCTCTGCTCGACCAGCACGCGCGTGCCCGCCAGGCAGACCTGGCCGGCGTTGGCGTACTGGCCCGCGACGGTCTGCGCCGCGGCGTCGAGGTCGGCGTCGGCGCAGACGATGAACGGCGACTTGCCGCCGAGCTCGGCCGCGAGCGGCGTGATCGAGCGCGCCGCCGCCTGGCCGATCGACTTCGCGGTGTCGGTCGAGCCCGTGAAGCTGATCCGGTCGAGATCCGGGTGCGCGACGAGCGCGGCGCCCGCATCTTCGCCGATGCCCTGCACGACGTTCAGCACGCCGTCGGGCACGCCCGCGTCGCGCGCGATGTCCGCGAGCAGCGAACACGTGAGCGGCGCCCACTCCGGCGGCTTCACGACCACGGTGTTCCCCGCGGCCAGCGCCGGCCCGATCTTCCAGGTGGTCAGCATCATCGGCGCGTTCCAGGGCGTGATCAGCGCCGCGACGCCCGCGGGGTCGTAGCGCACGTGGTTGGTGACCTCGGGCGAGTCGATCGCGTGGCCCTGGAGCTTCGTCGCCGCCCAGTCGGCGAAGAACGAGATGTTCAGCGCGGCGCGAGGTACCACGCGCTGCAGGTTCCCCGCCAGGAGCGAGCCGTTGTCCACGGTCTCGACCGCGGCCAGCTCCGCGGCGCGCGCCTGGATTCCCGCCGCGAACGCCTGCAGGATCGGCAGCCGGCCATTCGGTCCGCGCTCCGCCCAGGCGGGAAACGCCGCGCGCGCCGCCGAGACCGCGGCGCCGACCTCGCCCGCACCGCCCGCCGACACGTCGGCGAGGTGCGCGCCGTCGATCGGCGAGAGGTCGGCGAAGGTCTCGCGCGACGGCACCCGCTTGCCGCCGATCCAGTGCTCGGTCGAGATCTCGACGCCCGCGACTCGTGCCGTCATCTCGTTCTCCTCAAGCGATCCCGGCCGCGGCCAGGAACGCGGGCAGCTCCGCCCACTCGCCCGATTTCTGGGCGATCATGTGGTCGAGCGCCAGGTTGCGTGGGGCGCTGGCCAGGTAGAAGCGCTCGTACAGCTCGACGCGCCCGCCCAGCGCCGAGCCTGCGAAATCCCACGCGGTGCGGAACAGCTGCGCGCGCTCGCGCGCGCTCATGCCCTTCGCGCCGGGCATGTAGCGCTCGACCAGCGGCGCCAGCTCGGGCGAGTCGAACGCCTCGCAGGAGGCCGTCGCCAGCAGGTTGTGCGAGCCGATTGTCTTGATGATGTCGTTCACGCGCACCATCCACGACGGCATCATGCACCGGATCGCGCGCAGCGGCTTGTCGTCGCAGAAGAACGCGCCGTTGCCCCAGTCGCGCGCATCCGCCAGGGCGGCGCGGATCGACGCGCGGGTCAGCGTGGCGAAGGTCAGGATCTCGCCCAGCATCTGCGCGACCTCGGGCCGCCGCTCGGAGTTCGTCGCGCGCGCCATGCGCGTGCACAGCTCGTAGGCGAACTCGAGCTTCACGGCCGCGCGGATGCAGGTCTGCTGCATGATGTTCGCGGCCCAGCCCTCGCGCATCAGCGCGTTGTAGGACTCGACGTCACCGTCGATGAACACGCGCTCCCACGGCACGAGCACGTCGTCGAAGATCATGAACGCGTCCTGCTCGTCGAAGCGGGTCGAGAACGGCCGGTCCGCGACGCTTCCGCCCACGCCGTAGTGGTCGCGGCAGAGCGTGTGCAGCCCGGGCGTGGCGAGCGGAATCGAGTACGACAGCGCGTAGTCGGGACTGGCGTTGCCGGGCAGCGGCTGGCCGGGATAGACGAAGAGCTCGTCCGCGAACGGGCCGAGCGTGGCCAGGATCTTCGCGCCGCGCAGCACGATGCCGTCGTTCGTGCGGCGCACGACGCGCACCGCGAGCTCGCCGTTCAACCCCTCGAGGTCGCCGATCGCCTTGTCGATCACCGGATTGATGATCGTGTGGGTGAGCGACAGGTCCTTCTCGACCACTTCCCGGTGGAATCGGCGCAGGCGCTCCGCACCGCTCCCGTCGCCGGCGCGCGCGAAGATGTCTGCGCGCGCGACGAAGCCGGCCAGGGTCACGTTCACGTAGTCGGGCGTGCGGCCCAGCATGCCCGCGGAGTACCGGGCCAGACGATCGAAGCAGCGCGTGCGGCGTGCCAGGTCGTCCGCGTTCTCCGGCACGATCAGGCTCGCGCTCATCGGGGCGCCCGTCCGGGGGTCAGCGACGAGGCAGTCGTCGGCGTGCTCGAGCTGCCAGTCGAAATAGCCCGCCATGCCGGCCAGCGAACCGGCGAACGCCGGCTCGCTCCGGACGTCGACCTTCCTGCCGCCGAGCCAGACGGTGCGCGCGTCGTCGAGGCCCTCGAGATATTGCTTTCCATTGCGCGCGGCCATCGGATCACTCCTTGGGTAGGGCGCCGCGGAGCTGGAGCTCCAGTGCGGAGCGCAAGCGTCCATCGTCGGGCTCGAGCGCGGACATGCGCCCGCCGAGCCACATTTGGAAATGCTGGAAGCACGAGCCGAACAGGTTCTGCGCGAGCAGTCGCGAGGGGACGTCCGCCGCGATCTCGCCGCGCGCCTTGGCGTCGTCGATCAACGCGCCGAGGCGCGTGTAGAGCTGGTTCACGAACTGGGCGACGCCGTGGCGGGGCTCGTCGACGAACGGCAGTTCCTTCACGAACACCCGCGCGAGCGCCGGGTCCGAGGCGTGGTGCTCGATCAGCGCGTTGAACACGTGCATCACCTGCTCGAGCAACGGCGCGTTCGGAACCCGCGCGAACCTGCGGTCGACCGCGCGCCCGATCTCGTCCTGGAAGATCAGCACGAGCAGGTCTTCCTTGGTCGGCGCGTAGAGGAACAGGGTGCCCGAGCCGATGTCCGCCTCGGCGGCGATTTCCCGGGTGGTCGTGTTCGCGAAGCCCTGCTTTGCGAACAAGCGGTGAGCCGCCGCGCGGATCCGCGCGAGCTTCTCGAGCTTCCCGCGCTCGCGCCGGCCCAAGACGGTGGCGGAAGCGTTCTTGGCCGAGGTCGCCTTCATCGATCGTGACCACAGTCAATAATGACCATAGTCATCTTCTAGCCCGGGCGGTGCTTCGCTGTCAAGGACTTTCCAGGAGCCGACGCCCTCTACTAGAGGTTCCCGACCTCGGACTCGAGCAGCTCCGCGAAGCGCTCGCGCAGCGCCTCGCGGCGCGACGGGATGTGCCCGCTCGGGAACAGGCCGTCGGTGCCCTTGTAGTCGCGCAGCACCTGGCGCGCGACGGTGATCTTGTGCACCTCGGTCGGGCCGTCGGCGATGCCCATCACGGCCGCGCCGATCAGCATGCTCGCGAAGCGGCATCTCGTTCGAGACGCCCGAGCGACCCGTGCAGGTGCATCGCGCGGTACACCACGTCGTGCAGCACCTTCGGCATCGCCACCTTCACCGCGGCGATGTCCTTGCGCACCTTCTTGTAGTCCTTGTAGCGGTCGATCAGCCACGCCGTGCGCAGCACGAGCAGGCGGAACTGCTCGATCTCGATCCAGCTGTCGGCGATCTTCTCCTGCGTCATCTGCAGGTCGGCGAGCACGCCGCCGCGCACCTCGCCGCGAGAGCGCGCGCTCGCACATCATGTCGAACGCGCGGCGCAGCTGCGCGATCGTGCGCATGGCGTGGTGGATGCGCCCGCCGCCGAGCCGCGTCTGCGCGATCACGAACGCGCCGCCGGGCTTGCCGAGCAGGTGGTCGGCCGGCACGCGCACGTTCTCGTAGCGGATGTAGGCGTGGCTCGCGTGCTCGGGGCGCTCGAAGCCGACGCCGACGTTGCGAATGATGTTCACGCCCGGCGTGTCGGTCGGCACGATGAACATCGACATGCCGCCGTGCGCGTCGACCTCGGCATCGGTCACCGCCATCACGATCAGGAACGAGGACCAGCGGGCGTTCGAGGAGAACCACTTCTCGCCGTTGATCACCCAGTGGTCGCCGTCGCGCACCGCGCGAGTCTTGAACAGGGTCGGGTCGGCGCCCGCGTGCGGCTCGGTCATCGAGTAGCACGAGACGATCTCGCCGTTCAGCAGCGGCTTGAGAAAGCGCTCCTTCTGCGCGGCCGTGCCGTAGTGCGCGAGGATCTCGGCGTTGCCCGAGTCGGGCGCCTGGCAGCCGAACACCGATCGGCGCGAAGCGCGAGCGGCCGAGCAGCTCGTTCAGGAGCGCGAGCTTCAGCTGGCCGAAGCCGGGGCCGCCGAGCTCGGGGCCGAGATGGCAGGCCCACAGGCCGCGCTCCTTCACCTCCTCCTTCAGCGGGCGCAGGATCTTCTGCGCGCGCGCGTCGCGCACGTCGTAGACGTCGCCCAGCACGAGGTCGAGCGGCTCGACCTTCTCGCGCAGGAACGCGTCCGCCCACTCGCAGCTCGCGCTGATACTCCGGCTCCGTCTCGAAATCCCAGGCCATCGCCGTCCTCCTTCGACCCCCAGTGTACACTCGCCGCCATGCTCACCATCCACCACCTCGGGGTCTCGCAGTCCGATCGCGTCGTCTGGCTGATGGAGGAGCTCGGGCTCCCGTACAAGCTCGTCTGGTACAAGCGCGGAGCCGACGGCCTGCAGCCGCCCGAGTACGTGGCGCTGCATCCGGCGTCGACGGCGCCGGTCGTCGAGGACGACGACCGCGTCCTCTCCGAGTCGGCCGCGATCCTCGAGTACGTCTGTCACCGGCACGGTGGCGGCCGGCTGACCGTCGCTCCCGGCGCGCCCAACTACTTCGACTACGTGTACTGGATGCACTTCAACAACAACGTGCAGGGCCTGTTCTTCGCCAAGCTCGCGCTCGGCGCGCAGGCGGAGGGCCCCAACGCCGATCGGGTCCGCGGCTTCATCAAGCGCCGCGAGGACGGCTACTACCGCTTCCTCGAAGAGCGCCTCGGCGGATCGCCGTACCTGGCCGGCCCCGAGTTCACCTGCGCCGACATCATGGTGACGTTCAACCTGACGGAGCTGCCGCTCTTCGGCGGCCGCGCCGTGACCGACCTGCCGAACGTGCAGGCCTACGTGAAGCGGATCGAGGCGCGCCCGGCGTACCAGAAGGCGATGAAGCTCGCGGGCCCGGCGGCGCAGCCGCCCGCCTAGCGGCTCACCGGCGCGACGGCAGCTTCGCCGGGCGCGAGCCGCGGCGCTCGGCGCCGTCGACCGGGCGATAGCCGAGCTCTACCCCGTCCCGCGCGGCGCGCAGCAAGAGCCCGCCCCGGCTCATGTCGCCGCGGCCGACGAAGTCGCCCGGGAAGAGCAGCGCGCGGCCGAACGCCTCGCCGAGAACCTCGACGTACTTCGGTGTCGCGATGCTGCCGAGCAGGACGATCTCGGCGTCGGCTCCGAGCCGGTCGCGCAGGGCTTGCGCGTGCTCGCGCAGCGGCACCGCATAGCTCGGGTTCGCCGCGTCGATTCCGACCTTCGCGAATGCGCGCAGGTCGCGGACTGCGATCGCCGTGTCGGGCGGCACGAGCCCGCGGTCGGGCGTGATCACGAACACGCCGGGGCAAGCGTGGGGTGGGGTCGCGAAGCGCTGCGCGTAGGTCAGCTTGCCGCGAAAGTAGAGCGCCGACAGGAAGCTGAATACCTCGCCTAGCGGCGCGCCCTCGGCGCGCACGCGCACGGCCAGCTCGAACGATGCGCCCGGCCCGAGCAGCGCCTGGGCGCGCTTGCCCGTGCTGCTCGCGGGCGAGAGCAGGAACACGCGGTGGGGAGCCACAGGAGCCGAGGTTAGAATGCGCGCGTGGAGCTTGTCGTCCCCCCGCCCGTCCTCCCCATGCTCGCCAAGCGGGTCAGCGAGCTGCCCGCGGGAGCCGGCTGGATCTTCGAGCCCAAGTGGGACGGCTTCCGGGTGCTGGTGTTCCGCGACGGGGACGAGCTCCTGCTCCAGAGTCGCGACGAGAAGCCGCTCGACCGCTACTTCCCGGAGCTGCGCGCGGCGCTGCTGGCGCAGCTGCCGCCGCGCTGTGTGCTCGACGGCGAGCTCGTGATCGCGCGCGACGGCGCGCTCGACTTCGAAGCGCTGCAGATGCGGCTGCACCCCGCCGCCTCGCGCGTGGCGAAGCTCGCGGCGGAGATCCCGACTTCGATCGTATTCTTCGATCTCCTGTGCGAGGGCGAGCGCGACCTGCGCGCGCGCCCGTTCCGCGAGCGGCGCGCCGCGCTCGAGGCGCTGCTCGCGCGCGCGAAGCCGCCGCTGCACGTGACTCCGGCGACCGTGGACCGCGCCACCGCGCTCGACTGGTTCCAGCGATTCGAGGGCGCCGGCCTCGACGGCGTCATGGCCAAGCCCGACACCGGGACGTACCAGCCGAACAAGCGCGCCATGCTCAAGGTGAAGCACGAGCGCGAGTGCGACTGCGTGGTCGCGGGCTTCCGCTGGCACAAGAACGGAGAGGGCACGGCGCTCGGGTCGCTCCTGCTCGGTCTCTTCGACGACGCAGGCGCGCTCCAGCACGTCGGGGTCGCGTCGAGCTTCACCGACGCGAGGCGCCGGGAGCTGATCGCGTTCCTCGCGCCGTACCGCGACAACGCGCTCGCGAGCCACCCCTGGAAGGACTGGGCGGGCCACGAGGCCGAGGCGGGAATGCAGCGGCGGCCGGGCGCGGGCAGCCGCTGGAGCGCGGGCAAGAGCCTCGCCTGGGAGCCGCTGCGCCCGGAGCTCGTGGCCGAGGTCGGCTACGACCACATGCAGGGCACCCGTTTCCGGCACATCGCGCAGTTCCGGCGCTGGCGGACGGACAAGAAGCCGAGCGACTGCACCTACGCGCAGCTCGAGGTCGTGCCGCCGCACGAGCTGGCGGAGATCTTCAAGTAGCGCCCTTCCCGCGCTTCCACTTTGCGCGCCACTCCCGAGTCGGATCGTCGTCGGGGTCGGGCGTCTCCTGCGCGGGGCGCTCGGCTTCGGGAACGTTCTTCAGGTTCACCCGGATCCGGGTCCAGGTCGACGAGCGTCCCCGCATCGAGTCGACGAGCACGTCCTCGACCGCGAGCCGCGCCGCCACTTCGGGGTGACGCGCCTTCCAGCGCTCGAGCCCGGCGAGCGCCGCCTCCTTGCTGGGCGAGTTCGCGATCGTCAGGAGCGGCAGCTTCACGCGCGGCGTCTTCTTCGCCGCGGCCGCTCCTTTCTTCCGCGACGGCGAGACCCGCGGCGCCTCGCCCTCCATCTTCCGGTAGTGCGGCGGCCAGGGCGCGTCGCCGAGGCCTGCCGCCTCGTCGCGCGCCGCCAGCTCGAGCAGTGACTCGAGCGACGCCGCCACCTCGTCGATGGCCGCGTGCGGATCGCCGAGCTTCGCGAAGCGCGCGGGCACCGTCGCCACGGTGAAGTCGGCCGGCTCGCAGTCTTCGACTTCGTCCCAAGCCAACGGCGTCGACACGCGCGCGTCGGGGAGCGGCCGCACTGAATACGCCGAGCAGGTGGTGCGGTCCTTCGCGTTCTGGTTGTAGTCGAGGAAGACGCCGTGGCGCTCCTCCTTCCACCACTTCGACGTGGCCAGAATCGGCGCGCGGCGCTCGATCTCGCGCGAGATCGCGAGCGCCGCGCGACGCACTTCGGTGAAGCTCCAGCGCGGCTGGATGCGCACGTAGATGTGAATGCCGCGCGAGCCGCTCGTCTTCGGCCAGCTCAGGAGGCCCTGCTCGTCGAACAGCGCCTTCACCTCGAGCGCGACCCGGCGCACCTGGTCCCAGCTCGTGCCCGGGGTCGGGTCGAGGTCGACGCGCAGCTCGTCGGGGTGCTCGAGCGCATCGGAGCGCACGGGGTGCGGGTGCAGCTCGATACAGCCCAGGTTCACGATCCAGGCGAGCCCGGCCGGATCGTCGACCACGAGCTCCTCGGCGGTTCGCCCGGACGGGAAACGCAGGGTCACCGTGCGCAGCCACGCCGGGTGGTTCTCGGGCGCGCGCTTCTGGTAGAACGCCTCGCCCTCGGCGCCGTTCACGAAGCGCTTCAGCACCACCGGGCGGTCGCGGATCCCGCGCAGCGCGCCGTCGGCGACGGACAGGTAGTACTGAACGAGCTCGAGCTTGGTGAGCCGCCGCTCGCGCGAGAAGTAGAGCTTGCTCGGGTTCGAGATCCGGACTTCGCGGCCGTCGATCGCGAGGACGTGCGCGGGCTCTTCCTTGGCCACGAGCCGGAGGCTACACCTGTCGCGTGGCGGACACGAAGCAGGACGTGCTCGACATGCTGCGGGAGCTCGCCGAGCTGACCGAGCTCGACGAGGCGAATCCGCAGTCGTTTCGCGTGCGTGCCTACGAGAGCGCGGCCCACGCGATCGCCGCGCAGGCGACCGACCTCGGCGTGCTCACGACCAAGGAGCTCCAGAAGATCGAGGGGATCGGCAAGAGCACGGCCGAGAAGATCCGCGAGCTGCTCGAGACCGGCCGGGTCGCCAAGCTCGAGGCGCTGCGCCAGAAGCACCCGCCGGGCGTGGTCGCGCTGCTCCGGGTCCAGGGCCTCGGACCGAAGGCGCTGGCCAAGCTGCGCAGCGAGCTCGGCGTGGCCTCGATCGACGACCTGCGCCGCGCGCTCGCGGCGCACGCCGTGCGCGACCTCGCGGGCTTCGGCGCCAAGTCCGAGGAGAAGCTCGCGGCGGCGCTGGCCCGGCTCGACGCCCAGGGCTCGGTCGGGCGTACACCGATCTCGGTCGCGCTGCCGCTCGCGAACCGGATCGTCGAGCGGATGCGCGAAGTGCCGGGCGTGACGCACGCCTCGGTATGCGGCTCGCTGCGCCGCTTCTCCGAGACGATCGGCGACGTCGACGTCGTGGTGGCGGCGGCCGATCCGGCAGCGGTCATGGACGCGTTCGTCGCCCTGCCCGTCGTCGAGCGCGTGCTCGGGCGCGGCGAGTCGAAGACGAGCGTGGTCACGCACCGCGGCACGCAGATCGACCTGCGCGTCGTGGCCGAGTCCCAGCTCGGCGCCGCACTGCTCTACTTCACGGGCTCGAAGGGCCACAACATCAAGCTCCGCATGCGCGCGCTCGCGCGCGATCTCACCCTGAACGAGTACGCGCTCTCGGAGATCCAGGGCGGCCGCGTGGTCGCGAGCGAGACCGAGGAGCAGATCTATGCGGCGCTCGGGCTCGCCTGGATCCCGCCGGTCCTGCGCGAGGACGCGGGGGAGATCGAGGCCGCCGAGAACGGGACTCTGCCGCTCCCGCTCGGCGACGTGATCGGCGACTTCCACGTCCACACCTCGGTGTCGGGCGACGGCCGCTCGACGCTCGAGGAAGTGGTGGCCGCGGCGCTCGCGCGCGGCTGCCGCGTGCTGGCGATCACCGAGCACGCGGAGGGCACGCTCTCCGGCGTCGGCCGCGAGGCGCTGCTCGCCCAGCGCGCCGAGATCCGCGCCCTGCAGGCGACGCTCGGCGACACGCTGGCGCTCCTGCACGGCGTCGAGCTGAACATCGGCCCGAACGGCGAGCTCGACTACGACGCCGAGTTCCGCGCCGGGTTCGACTGGTGCCTCGCTTCGATCCACGACCACTTCGAGCTCGACCGCGCGGCGCAGACCCGGCGGGTCGTCACCGCCATGCAGGATCCGTCGGTGCGCATGATCGGGCACCTCTCCGCGCGCATGATCGGCGGCCGGCCGCCGGTCGAGCTCGACCTGGACCAGGTCTTCGCCGCGGCGGAGGCGACCGGCACCGCGCTCGAGATCAACGGCGCGCTGCCGCGCCTCGACCTCTCCGTCGACGCGCTGCGCCGCGCGAGCCTGCGCGACGTCACCTTCGTCCTCACCAGCGACGCCCACCACGCGCGCGAGCTCGACCGCGTGCGCTACGCCGCGCTGAACGCCGAGCGCGCCTGGGTCGCGCGCGAGCGAGTCGCGAACACCTGGCCCGCCGAGCGGCTCGAAGCTTGGGCGCGCCCAGCGTGAGACAATCGGGGATGCCCAACCCCACGTTCGGACGCGAGACCACGATCGACGAATTGCTCGAAGGCGTCGACCTCACCGGCCGCCGGATCCTCGTCACCGGCGGCTCGGCGGGTCTGGGAGCCGAGACGGTGCGCGCGCTCGCCGCGCACGGGGCTCACGTAATCATGCCGGTGCGCGACCTCGCCAAGGGCGAGCGAGCGGCGGCGGTCGCGCGCGAAGCGGCGCGCTCGGGCGGGACGGTCGAGCTGTGCGACCTCGAGCTCGAGTCACTCGCGAGCGTCCGCGCCTGCGCAGACCGGCTGGTCGCCGCCGGCGCGCCGCTGCACCTCTTGATCGCGAACGCGGGCGTGATGGCGTGCCCGCAGGGAAAGACGCGCGACGGCTTCGAGACGCAGTTCGGCACGAACCACCTCGGCCACTTCGTGTTCGTGAACCGGCTCGTGCCGCTCCTGCTGCGCGGCGCGCCGAGCCGAATCGTGGTTCTCTCGTCGGCGGGCCACCGCTTCTGCGACGTGGACCTCGAAGATCCCGGCTTCGAGCGCACGCCCTACGATCCGTGGGTCGCCTACGGCCGCGCGAAGACCGCGAACGTTCTGTTCGCAGTCGGGCTCGACCGGCGCCTGCGGGCGCGCGGGGTGCGCGCCGCCGCGGTCCACCCGGGCGGCATCCGCACCGAGCTCGCACGCCACCTGGACCAGCAGGCGATGGCAGCGCTCATGAAGCGGATCCAGAGCTCCGGCGCGCCGCAGTTCAAGTCGGTCCCGCAGGGCGCCGCCACCGCGGTCTGGGCCGGGCTCGTCGCGGACGCCGCCGAGGTGGGGGGCAAGTACTGCGAAGACTGCGGCGTCGCGAAGCTCACCACCGACACCAACGCCAGCGGCGGCGTGCGCAGCTACGCGCTCGATCCGGCGCGCGCCGAGGCGCTCTGGGCGCGGAGCGAAGAGCTGGTCGGGGAGCGCTTCCCTCTCGGTTGAGTCAAGTCGGCAGAGACTGCGAGCGAAGAGAGAAGCGATGAAGCGGCCTTCTCGCACCACTTGGATCGTTCTCGCCACGGGGCTCGCCCTGGCTGCGATCGCAGCGCTCGTGGGCCCGCACCGGTCGGCGCTGCTGGTGAAGTGCGGGGTCGAGCGGACCTGGCGCGGCGGTGAGCGCGACCTCGATGGCGTGGTCGTGCAGCTGCCTCCGAGCTGGTGCAATGCCGAGCGCAGCAACCCCAACGGGACCTCGGAGCTGCGAACCGTTCGCGTGCCGCACTCGCGCTCGAGCCGCAACGCGCTGGCGATCGTGCGGCGGGTCGACTTCGACCTCTCCCGTGAAGCGGTCGAGTCGGCCATGGTCGGGCTCGAGTTCGAGACTCCCGACTACGGGAAGTGGCAGGCGAGCGACCTGAACGACGTCGAGCTCGGCGGGCGGCCCGGCTACGAGATTCGCTTCGAGCGCGCCTTGCCCGGCACGGGCGGCGCCGACGAGGTCGCGGCCGACTTCATGGTGCCCGAGCTGCACGTCTGGGTGCAGTGCGCGCCGATGAGCGCCGAGGACCTGGCGCAGTGCCGCGCGATCGCCGCGTCGGCGAAGGCCTCGGCGAAGGCGAACTAGCCGCGCCCTCGTCCGCGTCTGGTAGCCTGCCGCGGTGCCACGGCTCCCGCTCGTCTACGTCGGTCTGCTCGGCGCCGCCCTGGCGGTCGGGTTCGTGTCGTGGCCGATCGTCGCGGCGGACACCGACCTCTGGTTCCACCTGAACGCCGGCCGCTTCATCGCGGCGAACGGCGCGCTGCCGCAGACGGCGTTCTTCTCCTTCATCCGCCCTTCCCCCGCCTGGCTCGACTACTCCTGGCTCTCGCAGGTCCTCTTCTACGGCGTCCACTCGGCGGGGGGCTATCTCGGCCTGGTCGAGCTGCGCGCGCTGGCGGCGCTCGCGACCTACGCGCTGATCCTCGCGACCTTGCGGACCGGCCAGCGCGGCGAGGGCTGGGGCTGGACTGCGATCGTGTTCACGGCAGCCGCGCTGTTCCTGGTCGGGCGGCTCACCATGCTGCGGCCCGGGAACTTCTCGTACCTCTCGATCGCGGCATTCTTGTTCGTCCTCGAGTCGCGGCGCGGTCTGCTGGCGCTGCCGGCGCTCGCGCTCGCCTGGGTGAACCTGCACGGGATCGAGTACCCCGTGATGCTCCTGATCCTGGGCGCGTACCTGGGCGAGTGGACCCTGGCGCGCTTCGGCCTGCTCGCGGGCGTGGCGGCGCCCCCGTGGCGCGCCTTCGCGGCGGCCGGCGCTGCCGGGCTCGCGCTGCTCGCAACGCCGTACGGTGTCGGCGTGCTGGCGGCGCCGTTCATGTCGGTCGGGTTCCTTCCGCTGTACATCAAGGAGCTCAAGCCCCCCGACCTCGGCGGGCTCTTGTCGCTCAGCCTCGACGGGCTCTATCTCCCCCGCGCGGGCTTCCTCGCGCTGCTCGTCGCCGCGAGCGCGCTGGCCGCCGCGGTCAGCCTTCAGCGCGCGCGCCTGCGACCCGCGCACCTGGTGCTCGTCGCGGGCGGAGCCGTGCTGCTCTGGCGCGCGGAACGCTTCGCGACGGAGTTCGTGCTGCTGGCGATTCCGCTGCTCGCCGCGTTCCGGCCGCGCCTCGCGCTCGCGCCCGCCGTCGCCGCGCCACTCCGCATCGCGCTCGCGATCGGCGTCGCCGCGCTCCCCTTCTGGCACCTGTACAAGGTGCTCGAGACCGACTGCGCCTTCCCCCTGTGCGGCCGCGACCTGCCGGCGGGCTCGGTGGCGTTCCTGAAGCAGGTGGGTGCGACGGGCACCGTCCTGAACCACCCCAACGACGGCGGCTACCTCGAGTGGGAGCTGTCGCCGCGCCAGCAGATCTTCGTCGACATGCAGTCGCCCTACCTGTTCTCCCACCGCGACGTGTTCGTCGGAAGCCAGATGTTCGGCGATCCGCGCGTGTTCGCGGGAGTCGTGGCGCAGTACCGGCCGGCGTTCGTGCTCGCGCCCCGGCGGGCGCGCGACTTCGGACGCTTCGCCGGCCAGGTCGCCGACTACGTCCCCGTCTTCGCCGACGACGCGTCCGTGCTCTACGCGGACGCGCGCGCGCAGGCGGAGCTGGTCGCGGGGCACGCGCTGTCGGCGATCGACCCGCACGCACTCCTGATCACCGGCGACCGCGCCGAGGCCGCGGCGCAGCTCGCGCGCGCAAACGCGCTCTACCCCGACGGGGCGCGGCTGCGCGTCTTCGAGGGCGAGCTCGCGCTCGAGCGCGGCGACACCGAAGCGGCGCTGCGCAGCGCGGACGCCGTGCTCGAGCGCCATCCCGCTTCCGCCGACGCTCTTCGCCTGCGCGGCGATGCACTGTTCCGGAGCGGCCGGCTCGCCGACGCGGCGCAGGCCTACGAAGCCGCGCTCGCGGGGCTCACCGCCGACGCGACGGCCCAGGACAAGTTCGACCTCGAGACCCGGCTCTGGTCGGGCTACACGCGGCTGGGGCGCCCCGACCGCGCGTATGCGGTGCTGCGGAGCGCGCTCGGCGATCTGTACCGGAGCGCGGTCGGCTACCGCGAGCTGGCAGCCCTGGCGACCGCCGCGCTCGACGCGGGCGACATGGAGATCGGCCGCACCCTCGTCCAGTTCGCGCTGGCGAAGACGCCCGCCTCGGAAACCGAGCTGCGCCGCTCGCTCGAGGCGCGCCTCGCCGCCACAAGACCGCGTACCGACTGAGCCGGACCTCTTTCTACAAAGAGACCCCGCAAGATCTGCCAAGCGGACAAGCGAAGCAAACGCAGCGGCACGTTCGTTGCTCTCTTGGGCGCCATGCCGCTCATCAATCTCATCGTCGGTCTGATCGTCGTCGGTGTGCTGTTGTGGCTCGTGAACAACTACATCCCGATGGACAGCAAGATCAAGAACATCCTCAACATCGTGGTCGTGATCGTCGTCGTGCTCTGGCTTCTCTCGGCTTTCGGTGTGCTCGGGCCGCTGTCTTCGTACCGCATCGGCTCATGAGCGCCTCCAACCAAATTCCAGCCCGAAAGAAGGTAGCTACGATGAAACGCTCACTCGTGTTCTCGGCAATCGCGCTGTTCGCGATCGCCTGTACTGGGCCGCGCGGCGCCACCGGCCCGCAGGGTCCGATTGGCATGACGGGTCCCCAGGGCCCGGCCGGCATGACGGGCGCCCAGGGCGTGACCGGCTCGTCGAGCTCTGCCGAGCCGGGGTCGAGCTGGGTCTCGCTCCGCGACATCGTCTTCGATTTCGACAAGACGGACCTGCGTGCCGCCGAGCTGACGAAGATCTCGGAAATCGCGACCTACGCGAAGCAGAACCCCGGTGTTCGCTTGGGCATCGACGGCGCGACGGACCTTCTCAGCGGCACCAACAAGTACAACACGGCCTTGAGCAAGCAGCGCATCGCGAACGTGCGTGACGCGCTGATCAAGACCGGTGTCCCGTCCAGTCGAATCGACACCGGCGACTTCGGCGCAGAACGCGCGAAGTGCAATGACTCCATCGAGCGGTGCTCCCAGCGCGACGGCCATGTCGAAGTGCTGGCCCGCTCCAACAGCTAGCCATCCGATGAAGCCCTTCGCGCTGCTCCTCTGTGTCGCCGCAACCACGTCCCTATGGAGCTCTCCCTTCGCCAGAGCAGAAGAGCCTGCAGCGATCGTCTCGGGTCCTGAGGCGGCCGCCGCGGTCGAGCTCGCCGGGCTCACGATCCGCAGCGACGGATCCATCGACGGCACGATCATCAATCGCAGCGGAACCGAGATCGAGGACGTCGACCTGCTGGTGAGTCACACCTGGTCCTGGAGAGACGAGCGCCATCCCGGCGACGACGATCCCGGGCGCGCGACTCACATCCGCCTGGCTGCCCTGATCCCCTCGCAGGGCTCGCTGGCCTTCTCCTACGCGCCCGACCCGTCCCTGCCTGTGCGCCCGGACGGCAGCTTCAAGACGACCGCCACGGTGCGATCGTTCAGCGAAGTTCGACACTAGATGCAAAGCACTCGATCCGAGAAGGCCTCACGGGTTGCCGGGACCCGGAGCGCTCGGGCTCCGAAGCTGACCCCGGCGCGAACCGTCGTGGAGGGCCCCATCCGTCGCCGAGCCTGGACCGGAGTGGCCGAGCGCGGCTCGCTGCGCGCGCTGTTCCTGATCCAGTGGATCTACCGCCGCTTCGGGCGCTGGGCGGTGATGACGCTGCTCACCCCGATCGTGGGGTACTTCTTCGCGACGGGCGGCCCGGCTCGCCGGGCTTCACTCGACTACCTGCGCACGCTCTGGGCGACGCCGCGCGGTCGCGCGAGCCTGGGGCGGCCGCCGACGCGACGCCACGTGTTCCGACACTTGTACGAGTTCGCCGAGAACATCGTCGACAGCATGATCGTGTGGAGCGGTGACGGCGAGCGCATCCAGATCGAGGAGCGCGGCAGCGAGCACCTGCTCGAGCTCGTGCGCAAGGGTCGCGGCGGGTTCCTCCTGAGCGCCCACCTCGGCAGCTCCGACATGCTGCGCGTGCTCTCGAAGCAGACCGGCATCGTCCTGAACGTGCTCAGCTTCACGCGCCATACGGCGCGCATCAACGCGTTCTTCGATCAGCTGCAGCCGGGATTGCGCATGCGCATGCTCCATTTCGAGCCCGGCTCGATCAGCGTCGCCCTGGAGATCAAGGCGGCGATCGAGCGCGGGGAATTCGTGGGCATTCTGGGCGACCGCATCTGGGAGTCCGAGCGCGGCCGGTCGGTGGAGGTGTCGTTCCTGGGCCGGCGCACCCGCTTCCCGCTGGGCCCGTTCCTGCTGCAGGCGACGCTCGGCTGCCCGATGCTGCTCAGCACCTGCGTTCGCACC
Organism: uncultured delta proteobacterium; assembly: GCA_963707945.1. GTDB lineage: Bacteria > Myxococcota_A > UBA9160 > SZUA-336 > SZUA-336 > VGRW01. Next base: position 1,332,358 of record CAVPRM010000001.1, on the reverse strand, counting down.
GGACGCGGTCGCTATCTGGCGTCGACGGAGCGCTTCGCACCCGCGGTCGTCATTCCGCGCTGCGAGCGCGTAAAGTACGCCGAGGAGCTCGCGATGCGCTATGCCGCGGCACTCGAACGCCAGTGTCTGCGCACGCCCTATCAGTGGTTCAACTTCTTCGAGTTCTGGCGCACTTCGCCGGTCAAGAGCGGAACCGAGTGCTGACCCGGCTGAACCTGGTGGCCCTGGCCTGCGGTGCCGTGGGCGCGGGCGCGGCCGCGGCGTTTGGCCCGTCGGCGCTGACCCTGGGCGTTCCCGCGGCGATCTTCCTGACGCTGTGCGCGGACGGCATCGCGCGACCTGGCTCGAGCCTCGCCTACCCGACGGTGACGCACGGGCCGCGCGATCGGACTCGGGTGGCGCTCTCCTTCGACGACGGGCCGGACCCGGAAGTGACCCCGCTCGTGCTCCGCGCGCTCGCGAAGTACGACACGCGCGCGACCTTCTTCACGATTGGCGGAGCCCTGGCCGCGCACCCGAGCCTGGCCGATGAGATGGTGGCTGCGGGTCACGAGCTCGGCAATCACTCCTGGCGGCATTCGCGCTACCAGAACTTCTTCGCGGTCGCCGAGCAGGAGCGCGAGATCGACCGCGGCGCACGCGCGATCGCCGCGGTCACGGGAAGCGGGAAGGCTCCCCTGTATCGTCCGCCGCTCGGGATGAAGAGCCCCCCGATGGCGCGCGCCGCCTACCGCCAGCGGCTCACGCTCGTCGCATGGTCGCTGCACAGCCACGACTCGAGGACCTCCGATCCCGAGGCGATCGCGCGGCGGGTGCTCGCTCGGATTCGCCCCGGGGACATCGTGCTGCTGCACGACGGTCACGACCTCCCGGGCCGGCATCGACCCGCCACGGCGCGGGCCTTGCCCACGATTCTGCAGGGTCTGCGCGAGAAGGGCCTGCAAGGGGTCACCGTTTCCGAGCTCTTGAGTGAGCCGAGCTGCGCGTGACGATCGTGGACACGAATCGAGACTTCTACGACGCGCTGTGGAGCGACGCGCGCCTGGTCGCCCCCGAGCGCTTCAACACTTGGCCGCTCGCGCGCGCTCTCTCGGCGCGGTCACCGCGCCGACTCGAGGTCGCGCCCGGCTTGCGGCCGCGCCTGCCGCTGTCAGGCACCGTGTTCGTCGACATCAGCGCACCGGCGCTGCGGCGCCTTCGCGACGGCGGAGCGAGCACGGTGCTCGGCCTGGTCGGCGCGCTTCCGCTGCCCGACCACGCGTTCGACCTGGTGTGCGCGCTCGACATCGTGGAGCACGTCGTCGACGATGACGGCGCGCTCGCGGAGCTCGCACGCGTCGCGGCGCCCGGCGCGAGCCTCCTCGTCTCGGTGCCGCTTCACGAGTCGCGCTGGAACGCGTTCGACGACTTCGTGGGTCACTACCGGCGCTACGAAGCGAACACCTTCGTCGCGAAGCTCGCGCGGCACGGGTTCGCAGTCGAGCAGAGCGGAGTGTTCGGCATGCAGCCGCGCTCGTCGCGCCTTCTCGATGCCGCGATCTGGGGCCTCACCCATCGTCGCGAGCGCGCGATGTGGTGGTACAACCGCGTGATGCCCTTCAGCGTCCGCTTCCAGAAGAAGCTGACGCTCGCCTCGGGAATGATCGCTACCGACGACGTCGACGAGGTCCTCCTCGTTTGTCGAAAGCTCCGGATCCCTCAAATCGAACAGGAGACAAATTGACTCGATCACTGACCATGACCGCCGTTCTCGCGGGCAGCTTCGCCATGGCCGGCTGCATGATCGTGGACTCGCCGGTGAAGGGAATGCTCGGCAACCGCGTCCGCTGGGGCGACTTCGCACAGGGCGACGACACGACGAAGGACACGAAGGAAGGGCGCGCCTGCATGGACACCATCCTGGGGCTGTTCGCGCAGGGCGACGCCAGCGTCCGCGCCGCAAAGGCCGACGGCAAGATCAACGAGGTCTCGGTGATCGATCACTCCGCCCGGAACTTCATGAACATCGTCGGCGAGTACTGCACGATCGTACGGGGGAAGTGAACGGTGCGCGGGTGGCCGCGCGCTACCCAGTTGACCAGGAACTTCCCGCCAGTGACGTCGTTGGAGCGGATCGCACCCGAAAACGTGCGACCGCGCAAGTGCGTTGATCGGGGAGTTTCCTGATATGCTGCGCGCGAACGTTGAAGGGCGCGAACGGAGAAGGCGGCGTCCACGTGGTGTTCGCCGACTTTGAAGAAGGGCTGGCGCCTCGCGGTCAACGGCGACAAGTCATCGGGCAAGAACGTGGCGACGTACATGGAAGTCGTCGAGACCGAGACGAAGTAGCAAGGAGAGACGAACCGTGAAGAAGATCGCGCTCACCGGAGCCGGGCTGGCGCTCGCGCTCGCTTGTCAGACCACCCAGCAGTTCCTGGATCAGAACCAGGGTGCAGCGCTCGCCGCCGCGCAGAGCCGAGGCCGCTTCGAGCTCAACTGCCCCGACGTCCAGACCACCGTGCTCTCGAGCAAGATCATCGATCCCGCACCGTTCGCGGGCGGCATGTGGCGCGGCGAATACACGATCGGCGTGCGCGGCTGCAACCGACAGATCGTCTACATGACGATCTGCCTGGACTCGAACGACTGCAACGCAATCGCCGACTCCGCGAACATGGCCCCGCTGGCTCCGTGACCCACTGAAACAGGGACGAGCGGGGCACACGACGGCGGAGCGGCGCTCCGGGCGCGGCGCGTGAGCGGAGCGTCTCTCGAGCGGGGGCCTCGGCGCTAGCCGCGACCAGCGACGACGGTTCCCCGCGATCAGCGGAGCGACGCGCCGCGCCCGGAGCGCCGCGGCACCTCGAGATCGCTCTACTGCGGCCCCAGCCAGCCGTGCGATTCGAAGTAGGGCCGCAGCTGCTGCGCGATCGCGTCCGCGGTCCGCCTCGCCTCGGCGTCGACCGACGCGCTGAACTTCTCGCCGAGGCCGTGCGTCACGACTCCCGCCGCCGCGGCCACCGCGAGGTGTCCGCCGATCGCGCCCGCGCCCATCGTCTCGGCCATGCCCGGCATGTAGCCGCTCGCGACGTCGGAGTCGAACTGCTCGAGGAGCTGCAGGCCCGTCGGCGTGGCCGCGAAGAGCTGCGCGATCCCGCGCACGTCGCTCTTGCCGGCCGAGAGCCCGATCGTGACCCGCTCCGCCTCGTTGCCCTGGTTCACCGACACGAGCTGACCCTCGATCACGACGACGTCGCCCCAGCTCTGCGGCATCCCCCACATGCGCTGCGCGGGAATGCCCATCGCGGTGATTTTCTTGGCGAGCTCCAGCGCCAGCGCCTTGGCCACCTCGTGCCCGACCGCGCGCTCCAGCTCCGTCGGCGTCTTGTCCTTCGCGCGCTCCTCGATGGGACCGAGCAGGCGGTCGAGGTGCACCTCGTCGGGCGCGACCGCAAAGTCGTACACGAGCACGCGCTGTGGCCGCGGCATCGCGATCGAGCGCGAGTAGGTCGTCTCGACGTTGGTCGGTGCGCAGCCGAGCAGAATGCACGCGGCGACGAGCACCGCCCCCCGAAACCTCATGGTGGAATCCTTTCTAGCGGACCGTGATCTCGACCCGGCGATTGTCCTTGCGGCCGGCCGCGGTGGCGTTGGTCGCCGCGGGCGAGCTGGTCGAGAACGCGGCGGCGTAGATCCGCCCCGCCGCGATGCCCTTGGACTGCAGGTACGACGAGACGGCCTGCGCCCGCTGATCGGAGAGCTTCTGATTGGTGCCCTCCGAGCCGGTCGAGTCAGCGAAGCCCTGCACGTCGAAGGTCGCCTCCGGGTACGGCGCCATCTTCTCGACGAACCAGTCGAGCTGGCGCATCGCGTCGGTGCCGAGCTGGGCGCTGCCCGTCTGGAAGTACACGACCGCCGCGTAGCGCGCGGCCTCGGCGTGGGCCGCCGACTGCTGCGCGTTCTGCGCCGAGCGCTCGGCTTCCAGCCGCTGAGTCTCGGCGTCGTAGGCGTTGTTGTAGGCGGTCTGGCACCCCAGCGTGAGCGCCAGCGCCCCGACCAGCACTGCGGCGGTGCGGGTCATTTCTTGTTCGCCTCGTAGAGAGCGGTGACCTCTTCGACCGACAGCACGCCGTCGTCGTTCTTGTCCGCTTGCTTGAACAACGGCAGCCGCGCTCGGACGAACTCGGTGCGCGAGACGAAGCCGTCGCCGTCGCGGTCGGCAGCGCTGAAGTCCTCCCGGATCACGACCACCGCGTCGTACTCCTCCTTGCTGAGCTTGCCGTCCTTGTTCACGTCGCCCATGAAGAACACGTCGGTCAGCCGCGCGGAGAACTCGTCGAGCTCGATCGAGCCGTCGTGGTTGGTGTCGGCTTCCTTGAACGCTTGCTTCGGGTCGTAGGCTCTCTGCTGGGCGCTCGCGGTCCCGGCGAGGAGAGCCAGCGCCGCGAGCGCGCCGGAGATCGTGCGGATCAAAGCGCTTCCCCCTTCCATCACGACGGCTGGATCTGCCAGCTGCCGTCCGGCTGGCGGCACGCGGTGCCATAGGTCTGCTGCGGCTCGTTGCCGATGTTGATGGTCTGCGTGTACATGCGGCAGTACTGGCCGTTCGCGAGCTGATAGGTCTTGGTCGGCGTGATCGAGCCGGAGTGTCCCGAGTCCGGGTTGTTCCAAACTGAAGGCTGCCCGGTGGGATTGGCGTCGAAGGCACGCTGCGCGGCCTCGGCCGCCATCTGCTTGTCGCGCTTGTCGAGGCGGTTGCCGATGTAGCCGCCGAGCAGGCCGCCGGCCAGCGCCGAGCCGATGATGACGGCGGGATTGCCACCGGCGAGGGCGGCGATGCCCGCGCCGGCGCCCGCGCCGAGCAGCGAGCCGAGCACGGCCTTCGGATTGTTCTCGACGTCCTGCTGCATGGTCGCGCAGCCGGCGAGCAGCAGAACGATCGCGACGGCGCTGCACGCGCGGCGCGCGATTCCTCGCTTCATGCATACCTCCCACCGCGGGCGAGCCGCGGACTGCGCAACTCTACCAGCAACTCGCGCGCAGGAGGTCGCGAGCTTCCGGGCAGTTTCGACTAGCGCCGGCCCCCGCCGCCGAAGCGGCCGCCGAACCCACCGCCGCCGCCGAAGTGGCTGCCCCAGCCGCCGCCACCCCCGAAGCCGCCGCCACCGCCGAAGCCGCCTCCACCGAATCCACCGCCGCCGTGGTTCTGGAAGCTCGAGAAGTTCGAGTCGCCCTGGCCGCGCGCCTGCTGCTCCTTGTCGGCCCACGAGTTGTCGCCGCCGGAGTTCTGCCAGCCATTCGAGCCGGACTTCTGCCAGCCGTTCGACGAGTTCTGGTACACGTTCCCATCGGAGCCCGCGAACTTGTCGTTGGGAACGTCGTAGGTCTGGCCGGTCTTCCCGCTCGTGACGGACGTCGAGGAGCTGTACGTCGGGGTCTTGCCCGGGCTCGACGACGCCGACACGCTCTTGTCCACCGTGTTGCCCTGCTGACCCGTCGCGGTCGCCGAGGAGCTGTACGTCTCCTTGCCGGTCTCGGTGTCGTAAGTCTGAGTCCGCGTCACGTCACCGGTCGTCCCGCCCTGCGTGGTGAACGAACGGTTGTAGTCGCGCTTGGCCGTATCGGTGTCGTAGTCGTAGCTGCGGTTGGCGTCGTACGAGCCCTTGGTGCCGGTGGCCTCGTTCGTGTAGGTGCCGGTGTTCTTGTAGCCCTCGGTTCCGTCATTCGCGTACCAGCTCTCGGTGCCCGACGTCTTCACGTTGCCGTACTGGCCGTACACGCTCGCGCTGGTCGAGCCGCAGCACGGATAGCCGTGGTAGACCGACGAGTAGTAGTACGGGCTGTGCCACGAATCGACCATCGCGGCCGTCGTGAGTCCCATGCCGTAGCCGTAGCCCCAGCCGACGTACGGGTTGTAGACGGGAACCGCGGCGATTCCCCAGGTCGGCGGCGGCGCGTAGTACGCCGAGCCTATCCACGGGCTGTACTCGTAGCCCGTGCCGTACACGACCACGCCGTCGGGCGCGACCACGGTGCCGAGATAGCCCGGCGTGTAGCCCACGTACACCTCGGTGGGCGTCGAGCCGTACACGTGCGCGTAGGTCACGTAGTGCAGCGGCGAGCTCGGCGGGATCGTGTAGATCACCGCGGGCACGCTGCTCGCGACGAACCACGGGCCGGTCGCCGACGTCGACGTGAACCAGACGCCGGCGCGCAGCGAGTAGTAGCTGGCCGGCTCCACCATGATGATCGGCGTGGGCGAGTTCAGCGCGTACTGGAGCGGCGTGCCGAGGATCGGGCCGAACTGCGGCGCACCGTCGTAGGTCGCCGTGAACGTGGGCGGATCGACGAGCGGAACGGTCGCCGTGTGCGGGACCGAGTTCGCGATCACCGCCTCGCGCGCCTGCGTGGTGCCGGCGACCGACGCGAGCACGACACCCGCCGGCGACGCCGCCGGGATCAGCGCGAACGACGGCGGCAGCGCGTTGCTCGCGACGAAGCTCCACGGGCCCTGCAGCGCCCCGGCGCGGAACCAGCGGCCGGAGAGCAGCAGATAGTACTGGGCGGCGACGTTGTCGAAGATCATGTCGGCGGCCGTATTGGTGCACCACATGAGCGTCGTATTGCCGATGGGCACGAACTCGGGCTGACCCTTCAGCACCACGAGCTCCGCGGCGACCTGGCTCACGTACACCGTCGGCACGCCGTTCGCGAGCGACGGTCTGGGCTGCGCGTTGCCGCCGTCGATCAGATCCACTTCGCCGGACTGCGCGAGCGTCTGCGCGATCACCGGCAGCGCGCTCGGCGGATTCGCCGCGAGCGTCCAGGGGCCGCCGAGCGCGGGCGCCGACAGCCAGCCGTCGTACAGGTGCAGGTACCAGGTCTTCGTGCCCGTGGGCCGCACGATCAGCGCGCGCGTGTTGAGCACGCGCTCGGCGCTCTGTCCCGGGACCGCGCGGATCGCGGGCTTGCCGTCGATCGGGATCAGGACCGCGGGGCTCGTGCTGACGATGATCTTCGGCACGGTGTTCTTCACCGCGACGCCAGTCGGCAGCTGGGCCTGGGACGCGGCGAGCGAGGTCTGGATGCGGTCGAGCGCCACGATCTTCGCGCCCTCGGGCAGGTGCTGCCGCAGCTCGGCGAGATAGCCCGCGCCGTTGTCGGCGAGCGTGGGAAAGCTCGCGCGGGTAAGCTGGATGTCCTGGAGAGTCACCTGGCGCAGCTCGCGGTTCACCTCGGTGCGCGCGCTGCCCCACACCACGCCGTAGGTCTCCGTGTTCGCCAGGTTCGGCTTGGCGGCGATCGCAGCGCGGAACGCGAGCTGGTTGCCGACCCACGACTCGACCTGCGGCTGGTACATCAGCAGCGTTGCGTCGGGCTCCGGGAACTGTCGCGGCCAGGCGTCGGGATCGGCAGGCGGCGCGCCGGGCGGCGTCCAGCTGCTTGCGCCGAGCGATTCGGGCGGCGGCGCGGTGTTGCCGGCGCAGCCGGCGAGCGCGACGAGCGCGACCAGCAGGAAGGTCTTCATTGCTTCGCCTCCGCAGACAGCGACGCGACGCGCGCTGCGATGTTCTGGGTCAGGGCCACGAGGCCCGTGCTCTCGGCCGCGACGATCGCCTCGTAGCCGCTCGAGGCGAGCGGCTCGTCGACGACCGACTCCTCGACCGCGAGCGCGTGGCCATCCGGAACCGCGGCGATGGTCCAGCGGATGCGCAGCCGCACGTTCGTGTCCGAGACGGCCTCGAACTCGCGCACGTCGAGCAGCACCCGGTACGAGGCGGGGAAGCGCGGCTGGTCCGGATAGACCGCGACCCGCGCGGTGCCGAGGAGCCTGGCGAGCTCGTCGGCCACCACGCGCTGGATGTCGTTGCGCAGCGAGCCTGCCCAGCGGTGGTCGTCGGCGACGGTGAGCCGGTTCGCGCCGTCGCGCGAGACGATCTCGGGCCGGTCGAGGTAGCGCGGGACGTCGACCGGGCCGACGGCGATGCCGAGCTCGGGGTTCGCCGCGAGCGGCGTCGAAGTCGAGCTCGACGACAGCGTGAAGAAGTGCGGCGCCGCGCTCCCGAAGCAGCCGAGCGCGAGCAGCACACAGGCAAGCGCGAGCGGTCTCACTCGTGTCCCTTCTTTCCGAAGATCACCGAGTCGGGCTGTGACTCGAACTGGTTTGCGGCGCGCGACAGCGCGCGCGCGGCCTCGGACAGCTCGATCAGCGTACGGCGCAGCTCGTTGTTGACCGTCGAGTCGGGACCGATGAGCGCGTTGGTGTTGGCGAGCGTTTTCTGCACGGCCTGCAGCGTCGCCTTGAGCTCGGGTCCGGTGTCTTCGGATCTCTTCAAGGTGATCGAGAGCGACGCGAGCGAGTTCTTCAGGTCCGCGCCGATCTGCTCGACCGGCACCTTGCCGAGGCGATCCGCGAGCCGGGTCAAGTTGTTGGTGATCTCCTCGATCGAGCCCGGCACCGTCGGCAGCTCGGGGACCTTGCCGCTCCAGTCGACCTTCGCGGGCGCCGCGTCCGGGAAGAGGTCGAGCGCCACGAACATCTGGCCGGTGAGGAGGTTTCCGCTGCGGAGCTGCGCGCGCAGGCCGTTCGCGATCATGCGGTCGACGACGCTGCGGCGCACCTCGTCAGAGACCGGAGCCCGGCCGCCCATGAAACGCTCCGGCTGCAGCTTGATGGTGACCGGGATGTGGAAACCCACCTTGCTCGTCGGGTCGAACTGGAGATCGATGTCCGTGACCACGCCGATCTGGATACCGCGGAACATCACTGGCGCGCCGATGGACAGCCCGCGCACCGTCTGGTCGAAGTGGAGCCGGTAGGGTGTCGCGAAGGTGTAGGCGCGCTCCTCGGCCGCCTGGCGGTTCTCGTGCAGCGCGAAGGTCGTCTCGGCGGCTACCGGGTCCCCGTGCTCCTCCCCCGGCGTCTCGAACGCGATCCCGCCGATCAGAATCGAGATCAGCGACTGCGTGTCGACCGAGAAACCCTCGGCCGAAAGCTTCATGTCGATGCCGCTCGCGTTCCACCAGCGGGTGTCGGCGTGCACGCGCTTCTCGTACGGCTCGGCGACGAATACGCGGGTGATCACGAAGTCGTCGTTCGGATCGAGCTGGGACGAGACCACCTTGCCGACGGCGATGTGCTGGAAGTAGACCGGCGTGCCGACGTCGATCGCCCCGGCGCGCTCGGAGCGCAGCACGTAGTAGCGGCCGGGCTCGGTCAAAGTCACGATCGGCGCGACCTCGAGGCCGGCGAAATCGCGCGTCTTCTCGCCCTCGAGCACGGGATCCATGCCGATGAACGCGCCCTCGAGCAGCGTCTCGAGCCCCGTGACCTGGCCGCCGGAGATGCGCGGCTTCACGACCCAGAACTGCGTCTTGTCGTGAAGCCAGGCGTCCGCGCCGGGGACCATCCGCGCGTGACAGACGATCCCCTTCAGGTCGGGCGCGAGCTCGACCGACTCGACCATGCCGACCTCGACGTCCTTGTACTTGACCTTGGTCTTGCCCGCCTCGAGGCCCGCGGCGGTCTTGAAGGTGATCGTGATCTCCGGGCCGCGCGAGGCGATCGCGCGCCAGGCGACGAAGCCGCCGACCAGCGCGGCGACGATCGGGATCACCCACACGATCGAAAACCGGCGCTTCTCCTCGACGACCGCTTCTTCGACGTCGTGCTGGGTCATGACGCGGACTCCTCACCGCAGTTGTCCCAGATCAGCCGCGGATCGAACGACTCCGCGGCGATCATGGTCAGCACCACGACCGAGCCGAAGAACACCGCGCCCCAGCCCGCCTCGACCGTCGCCAGGTTGCCGAGCCGCACCAGCGCCACCAGGATCGTGACGACGTAGATGTCGACCATCGACCAGCGCCCGATCGCCTCGGTGATCCGGTACAGCCGGGTGCGATCGACTGGCCGCCAGGACGAGCGGCGGTGCACCGAGACCAGCAGGCTGATCAGCGAGACGATCTTGGCGCAGGGAACGGTGATGCTCGCGACGAACACGATCAGCGCGAGCGGCCACATCCCGTGGGTCAACAGGTAGATCGCGCCGGAGATGATGGTGTCGGACTCCGCTTTGCCGAGCGAGATCACGGTCATGACCGGGAAGAGGTTCGCCGGCACGTAGCAGATCGCCGCGGCGATCACGAACGCCCAGGTGCGATTCAAGCTGTCCGGCTTGCGGACGTGGAGCGCCGAGCCGCAGCGCGAGCAGAGCGCCTCGCGATCCGGATCGTGCCCGCCGCGCGGCATGCGGCAGAGCCGCCCGCACTCGTCGCAGGTCGCGCAGCCGATCGAGATCGCGGTCGCGCCCGGCGCGCTCACTTGGCGCCCTCGTGCCTCTGCCACACGGACTCGGGGTCGAACGCGGCGTTGGCGCCCGACAGGACGAGCATGAGCAGCACGAACGCGAACAGCGCGGTGCCGGGAATCACGCTCGCCATGCCCATCAGCTTCGGGATCGCGACCAGGATCCCGATCATGAACACCTCCATCATGCTCCACGGCAGCATGTGGCGGAGGATCCGGAAGGCGAGCGGCAGCGCGTACGGCACCCGGCCCAGCCGGATTGGCGTCAGCAGGTAGGCGAGGATTCCGATCTGCATGACCGGTGCGATCACGATCGTGAACGCGACCAGGAGCGAGATCTCCCACTTCCCCTGGTTGTACATGTCGATGATGCCGGTCGCGAGCGTGGTCTGCGTCTCCTCGCCCTTCATCTCGAAGGAGAGGAACGGGAAGCTGTTCGCGACCACGAACAGGATCGCCGCCGCGTAGGTGAGCGCGAGCGCGCGCTCGAGCCCGTTGCGCGGGTTCTTGCGCAAGAGGCCTCCGCAGCGGGGACAGCGCGCGGTGGTGCCCTCCGGAATGTCACCGAGCCGCTGCAGCAGGTCGCAGTCGGGACACGCAACGAGGATCGAAGACGAGGGGCTCACAGGTCGCCTTTCGGGCGCGCAAACACACGCGATTATGCCATGCTGGACGGAACAGAGGGGGTTGCCATGCCGCGCTTCGCCGTTGCCGCGTTGGTCTCGCTCGCGCTGTCGATCGCCGCTACGGCCGGCGCACAGACCGAGAAATGGAATCAGCAGAAGGTCACCGCCCTCTCCGGCGAGCTGATGAACTCGGTGCAGGGGCTGCAGACCGACCTGGAGAACAGCTCCCAGGCGATGGATCCCATGATGGAGGACACGGTCGCGCAGGTCAGCGACAGCCTCGGGATCCTCGAGTTCGAGGCGATCCATCTGAACGCGATGCTGAAGAGCGGCAGGGGCCTGAAGAAGACACTGCCCGCATACAAGCGGCTGCAGGAGATCCACTCCGAGCTGATGGGCTACTCCGGCCAGATCGCGATCACCGCGTTCCTGAGCCCTCCGCTCACCAAGGCCAAGGCCGCGCTCACCAAGCTTGCGGCGTACTACCCGCCGCAGCCGCAGTAGCGCTCGCTCAGCGCCGCCGCGCGAACGCGAACCAGAACGGTACGGAGCTGGCGATGACCGCGAGACAGATCAGCGTCTCGCGCGGGTTGCCGCGCAGCATCGCGAACGCGACCGCGGCGTTCGCGACGAGATAGATCGCCGGCAGCCACGGATAGCCGAACGCGCGGTACGGGCGCGCCGCGTCCGGGCGGCTGCGGCGCAGCGCGTAGAGCGCGAGCGTGTCGGCGATCGTCGCCAGCACGATCGCGAAGGTGGTGAAGTCGAGCACGCTCGGGAAGCTGCGCAGCACGAGCAAGAGCAGCGCGGCCACGCCGGCCTGCAGCCAGATCGCGACGTGCGGCGTGCGGTAGCGCTCGTGCACGCCGTCGACGCCGCGGAAGAAGCGCTCGTCGAGCGCCATCGCGTACGCGATCCGCGGGCCCACCAGGATCGTCGCGTTCAGCGTCGCCGCGATCGAGCCCAGCACGAACAAGGACAGCAGCGTTCCGGAAACGGGGCCGAACAGCGCGCGCGCGGTCGCCTCGCCCGCGTTGCCCGCGCCCTGCAGCGCGGCGAGCGGGAGCGCGTAGAGGTACACGGCGTTCACCGCCAGATAGATCGCGATGCACAACGCGAGCCCCAGGAACAGCGAGCGCGGCACGTTGCGCTGCGGGTCGTGGATCTCGCTCGCGACGAACACCGTCGCGTTCCAGCCCAGGTAGCTGAACAGCACGGGCGAGAGCGCGAGCCCGAACTCGCTCGGCGCGACCGCGCCCGCGCCCGGCGCGAACGGCGCGAGTCGGCTCCAGTCGCCGAGTCCCGAGAACGGCACCAGGAGGACGAGCGCTCCCAGCGCAAACAGCTTCAACAGCGCGCCGGCGTTGTTCACGTAGGCGCTGCCGCGCACGCCCACCACGTTGAGCCAGCTGGCGGCGAACGTGACCGCGAGCGCGATCCCGAGCTTCCCACCTTCGCCGAGAGGCACGAACGCGCCGAGCGCCTCGCCGACGCCGGCAGCCAGGGTCGCGACCGTGCCCGTGAAGATCGCGAAGAACGAGACCCAGCCCGTCGCGAAGCCCGCGAACGGCGAGAACGCCTCGCGCAGGTACACGTAGTCGCCGCCCGCGTGCGGGTACATGGCGCCGAGCTCCGCGTTGGCCAGCGCTCCCAACAGGGAGAGCACGCCGCCGGCCAGCCACACCGCGAGGATCAGGCCCGTGTGCGGCAGCCGCTCGGCGATCGTCCCCGGAGTGAGAAAGATCCCGGAGCCGATCACGGACGCGACGCAAAGCAAAGTCGCGTCCGTGAGCCCGAGTTGAGGGCGCAGCCGGTCGCGCGGGTGTCTATCCGATTGAGCTACGCTCGCCTCCAGCTCGCTGCGCGCGCCTTCCGGCGCTTGCGATCGCACTGCCCCGAGAGGAGGAGATCGCGGATGCGCAAATCCAGTGCAACTAGCCAGCCGCGCCCGGAGAGCCGCGGCAAGACGAGGCTGCGCTAGACCTCGGCCAGAACGTCCTCGTAAAGCTGGCGCACGTCCGCGATGTGGTCGTCGAGCGTCTCGCGGCGCCACTCGCGGGTGTCGATCGGCGGGAGCACGACGACCTCGATGCGCGCGGGACGGATCACGAGGCCGTTCTTCGGCAGCGCGTCGAGGGCGTTCTTGATCACGATCGGCACGATCGGGACGCGCGCCTGCATCGCCATGTGGAAGGCGCCTTTCTTGAAGCGCGCGAGGCGCGGCGTCGGAGTGCGGGTGCCCTCGGGCGCGATCGCGAGCGAGAGACCGGAGCGGAGCGCGTCGACGGCGGGCTGGAGCGCGGCGATCGCGGCGGCCGAGTTCGCGCGGTCGATGAACACGGTCCCGAGCAGCGCGGACAGCGCGCCGAAGACCGGCACCCGGCGCAGCTCCTGCTTGGCCACGCCGACGAAGTCGCGGCGCAGGAGCTTCGCCAGCAAGAGGACGTCGAGCGCGCTCTGGTGGTTGAAGATGAACACCGCCGGCCGCGCGGACCACAGGTTCTCCTCGCCGCGCACGCGCACGTCGATGCCGGCGAGCGCGGTGCCGAGGTCGCCCCAAGCGCCGATGGCGAAGTCGAAGACGGCGCGCGCGCGCCCCGTGAGGATTCCGAGCGGCAGGCCGAGCGCGAGCGCGAGCCCGCCCGACCAGGTCGCGAGGCCCGTCCGCACCACGTCGGCGAAGCTGGGCCGGCCGCGGCTTGCGAACCGGCGGACCGGCCACACGCGGCGCTCGGCGATGCGCAGCAGCCGGCTGTCCGGATTCGTCGGGCGCGGCCGGCCGACCAGCTCGAACAGCGGCAGGTCCTCGGCGGCGTCGCTGTAGAAGTAGCTCTGCTCGAGGTCGAGGCCTTCCTCGGCCGCGAGCTGGCGGACCGCGTCGGCCTTGCCCTCGCCCCAGCAGGCCGGCCGGACGAAGCGGCCGGTGAAGCGGTTCTCGGAGTCGACTTCGAGCCGCGTGCACAGGACGCGCTCGATTCCGAGATCGCGCGCCAGCGGATCGATCTGATAGCGGGTGGCGGCGGAGACGATCGCGACGGTGTGGCCGCGGCGCAGATGCGCCTGGACCAGGGCGCGCGACTCCGGGAACACCAGAGCCGCGAGCTCGGAGTTGAAGAGGCGCTCGCCGGTGTCGACGAGCTCCTGCTCCGGGGTCCCGCGCAGCATGCCGGACCAGGTGGCGAGGATGCCCGAGAAGCCGACCTGCCCGCGCTGGAAGCCGACCCAGGCGAGCACGTTCTCGGACAGGTCGGCCGTGCTCATCTGCCCGGACAGCAGCCGGTCGCGCCAGAAGGCCAGCCCCGAGAAGCCCGCGAGCAAGGTGCCGTCGACGTCGAAGAAGGCGCCGACCTTCGGCCCGGCCGGGCCGCGTTCGATCTCCTCCGTCAGGAAGGTCCCTGCGCGCATCGCTCTGGCCTCCTTCCGGATGCTATCGCGCGGCGCCGCGGCGAGGCGAGCGTGTCGCAGAACGGCCGTCCCCCGGCTCAATCGAAAGCCCCGCGACACCGAAGAGTTTTCCCGACTCGATGCGTGTCATGACCCCTGCAAGAGCGGGCGCTTGCGCCCTCGCTGCGGCGCTGCTTTTCGCCGTTCCCCCGGCGCGTGCGGCGAGCTCCGACTCCAAGCGGGACTCCACCTGGAGCTTCGAGAGCGAGCCGCGCTCCCCGACCGATGAGGGCGGCCACGCGCGCAGCTGGAACCAGCTCGGCCCGGACGACGAGTCGCGCTCCGACGCCGCGTCGGAAGCGGACTCCGCGCGCGTCGAGCAGCTGATCCGCGAGCGGCTCGCGCAGAAGCAGCACGCCTCGGCTGCTCCGATCGCGATCGCGCCCGCCGCGCCCGAGCCGCCGTCGTTCGGCGACCTCGATGGGGTGATCCCCGCCGACGTCCGGCTCGAGCTGTGGCAGAGCTGGGAGCGCTGGGCGCCGCGCCTCGAGGCGGCGCTCGCGCGGAGCTACGACGGCTTCTCGCCCGGTTGGCAGGCACGGCTGCTGCGCCTGCGCGACTTCGCGTGGGATGCGTCGGGCCGGCGCTGGCTGCTCGCCGGTCTGTTCCTGGCCGCGCTCGCGCTGGTGGGCGCGCGGACCGCGCGCGGTCACGGCGACCTGGTGGTCTGCATCGCCTACCCCGACGACCTGCGCGGCAGCTTCACGGTGGCGCTGTCGCGCCGCAAGCCGCGGCGCAAGCGACTCAGCGCCGCCGAGCGCGAGGCGGCGAAGAACAAGGTCTCGTCGCGCACCGAACACCACCTGGTGTCGCGCGAGACGCAGTTTCGGGGAGTGGTGCCGGGCCGCTACTGGGTCACCGTGGACGGCGAGCTGCACGGATCGGGCAGCGACGGCGCGCTCGAGGAGCCCTACGAGTGCCAGCCGGTGCACGTCGGCAGCCGCGACACCTGCCGCCTCGAGTTTGACCTGAAGCCGCGCAACTGCCCGGTCGAGATCCGCGTGGCCTGGGACGGCCAGCCGGTCTCGCAGTGCGCCGTCTCCGTGGCGGGCCGACCCGATACGTTCCGGCACCTGCGCGGCCAGTCGGTGCGCCTCGGCCTGCCGTTGGGCCGCCACCTGGTCGCGTTGGGCGCGGGCGATCGCGTCGCCGAGCGCGAGATCGTGGTCGACAGCTACGCGACGCTCACCGTCGAAGTGGACCTGGGCCGGGCCGAGGGCGTGCTCTTCAAGGGCTGCCCGCCGGCCGTCACGCCGTACCTGCAGGGGGACGTGCAGTCGGCCGCGCGCGCGCTCGCCCGCGAGGGCCAGGACAAGCTCTCGAACTACCTGCTCGCGCGGATGCACGCTGTGCAGGGCAACAAGTCGCGCGCCGCCGAGCACTTCGAGTACGCCGAGTACTTCGCGGATGCGGCGCGCCTGCGCGAGGAGCTCTCGGAGTGGTCGCGCGCCGCAGGGCTCTACCAGAAGGCGGGTGAGCCCGTGAAGTCCGCCGACATGTTCCGCCGCGCAGGGGACCCGGTGCGCGCGGGCAAGGCCTACGAGGCGGCGGCCGACTACGAGCGCGCCCTGGCCTGCTACCGCGAGGCGGGCGAGACCGAGCGCGTGATCGGCGTGCTCGAGCGGAGCGGCGACTCGTTCCAGGCCGCGGTGCTGGCGCGTGACAACGACGACCGCGGCCGCGCGATCAAGCTCCTGCAGCAGGTCCTGCCCGACGACACCAACTACGCCGAGGCGTGTCTCCTACTCGCGGACGCGTTGGAGTCGGAGGGCCACTGCGACCTGGCCGCGCGCAAGCTCGAGGAGCGCATCGAGCGCGATCCGCAGGGGCAGAGCGACCCCGACCTGCGCGGCCGCCTGGCCGATCTGCTGGAGCGCGCGGGCGACGCGCCGCGCGCGCTGGACGTGCTGGAGAAGCTGCGCCAGGAGGAGCCGACGTTCCCCGACATCGGGACCCGCATCGACGGCCTGCGCAAGCGGCTCTCCCAGGCGCGCGACTCGAGCGCGAACCGGATCACCGCGGCGACCCTGCCGATGAACACCGAAGCGCGCGAGAGCCGCTACGAGATCGTCGAGCAGATCGGACGCGGCGGCATGGGCGTGGTGTTCCGCGCGCGCGACAAGCGGCTCGGGCGCGAGGTCGCGCTGAAGCGCCTGCCCGAGAACCTCCGCGACCATCCCTCGGCGGTGCAGCTCTTCCTGCGCGAGGCGCGCGCGGCCGCGGCGTTGAACCACCCGAACATCGTCACGATCTACGACGCCGACCAGGAGAACGAGACCTTCTTCATCACGATGGAGCTGCTCGAGGGCGATCCGCTGCACGTGATCCTGCGCCGCGCCGGCCGGCTCTCGGCCCGGGACTGCGCGCGGCTCGGCGTGCAGATCTGCGCGGGCCTCGAGTACGCGCACGAGCGGCGCATCGTGCACCGCGACATCAAGACCGCGAACCTGTTCTTCACGCGCGGCAAGGTCGTGAAGATCATGGACTTCGGCCTCGCGAAGATGGTCGAAGAGGTGCGCCGCCAGGCGACGGTGATCGGCGGCACGCCCTACTACATGGCGCCCGAGCAGGCGGTGGGCGACGCGGTCGACGCGCGCGCCGACATCTACGCGCTCGGCGTCACCTTCTTCGAGCTGCTCACCGGCGGCGTGCCCTTCCGCGAGGGCGACGTCACCTACCACCACCGCCACACGCCGCCGCCCGACCCGCGCACCCGCGCCGAGAACATCCCCGAAGGCTTCGCCGAGCTCGTGCTGGAGATGATGGCGAAGACTCCCGCGAAGCGGTGCGCGAGCGCCGCCGCGGTCGCCGCGCGGCTGGCGCCCTTCACGGCCTGAATCGGGATCAACCGGACAGCCGCGCGATCTGCTCGACGCTCGCGCGCTCGCCGATCACCACGAGCAGGTCGCCGGCGGCGAGCGCCAGGTTCTCGTCGGGGACGAGCTGCATGCGCGCTTCGCTGCGCTTGAGCCCGACGACCCGCAGTCGGGGCACGCGCTGCTCGAGCGCTCGCACCGTGAGCCCGACCGACGGGCTCCCCGGCGCGATCCGCACCTCCTCGAGGTCGACCTCCTCGCCCACGCGGGGGTGGGTTATCTCGACGAACTCGACGACCGAGGGGCGCAGCAGCGCGTTCGCGATGCGCAGGCCGCCCATCTGGTGGGCAGACACCGCGCGCGTCGCGCCCGCCTGCTGCAGCCGCCGGAGCGCCCCGTCCGACTCTCCGCGCGCGTGGATCTCGAGCGGCGGAGAGAGCTCCCGCGCCGTGAGCGTGATGTACACGTTGTCGGCGTCGGAGCCGGTGGCGACCACGAGCGCGCGGGCGCGCGTGATCCCGGCGCGCAGCAGGACCTCGTCGACCGCCGCGGAGCCGATCACGAACGGGTGTCCCGAGCGCACGAGGTCGGCCTCCTTGTCGGCGTCGCTCTCGACCACCGTCAGGGCGACACCAGAGCGCGTCAGCTCGCCCACCACGACGCGGCCGAGCCGCCCGTACCCGCACACGATCACGTGGCCCGAAAGGCTCTCGAGCTTGCGTTCCATGGTTCTCCTCTGCAGCACCGCGTGCAGCCCCGTCTCGACCAGCACCTGCGCGAGCTGGCCGAGCAGGTACAGCGCCACCCCGGCCGAGCCGAGGATGAGCACAATCGTGAAGATCCTCCCGCCCGGTCCGAGCGGCTGGATCTCGCCGTAGCCGACCGTCGCGATCGTCGTCACCGTCATGTAGAGGGCGTCGAGCGGCGTGTAGTCCGCGATCCAGACGTAGCCGAGCGTGCCGACCACGACGATCCCGGCCAGGCCGAGCAGAGCGCGCAGGATCCGGCGGAACGGCGTCACCCAGGCCTCCTCACGGGCTCGGCCCGGCGCCGCCTCAATCCCCGGTCCGGCGTTGCCGCTCCTCGTAGAGCGCGCGGAAGCGCTCGGCGGGGACCGCGATGAAGAGCCCCTCCGCTTCGGCGCAGAGCGTCTCGCCGGCGAAGAGCTTGCCCTCGGTGAAGATCTTGCGGCCCTCGCTGCGCAGGTAGCGGCCCTCGAAACGCAGCTCGGTGTGGAGCGGCGTCGGCCGGCGGTAGCGCACCGTGAGCGTGCCGGTCATTCCCGGGGTGCCGGAGAGCGCGTTCGCGAAGCCGAGCACCTCGTCGAAGGCGGCGGCGACGTAGCCGCCGTGTACGGAACCGGGCGGACCCTCGTAGGGCGCGCCGAAGACGCCGCGGCCGTGCACGCGCACCCGGTCCTCGTCCGCGCGCAGCTCGAGCGGCGGCGAGAGCGGGTTGGCCAGCCCGATCAGCGGGCTGTGATCGAAGAAGCCGGCCGTGTCGCCCGCGTTCGAGGTCTCGGCGAAGCCCTCGTAGCGGTTCGGGCGCGGGTGCGTCGCGAGCCGGGCGGCGTAACGCTCGAGCGCGTCGGCCGCGGCGGCGAGCTCGGCTTCGGGCGCGTCGGTTTCGACCAGCCGCGCGATCACCACGCGCATGGCGGCGGCGAGCCGGCGCTTTTCGCGCAAGGTCGCGCTCACGGTCGGCGGGTTGCTCTCCCAGCGCGCGATCCGCGAGCGCAGGGCCGTGGCCGTGTCTTCGGGCGTCGCCATCGCCCGAGATCCTACACCGCGCCGTACTTCGCGAGCCCCGGCGGCAGCGGCGGGTAGCCGGCCTCGGCCGGGATGCGCAGCTCGCGCCTGCCGCCCGCGCCGACCGCGAGCTCGGGCTGCACCGTGACGACCGGCTGCGCGCGGGCGCGCGCGAACGCGTCGGCGACGTCGCTCGCCTGCGCCAGCCGCGCCAGGTTCATCAAGGTCGGGAAGATGATCGTGCGCCGGCCCGCCTCGGCTTCGCCGAGCGCCGCGGCGGGCGCGATCCACACCGAATCGACCGACTCGCTGCCGTCGTGGAGCGCGAGCTGATCCGGCGGCGCGGCCGCCAGGAAGAAGTGCGTGTCGAAGCGCTTGGGCACGACGGCCGGGGTGATCCAGTGCGCGAACGGGAGCAGCCGGTCGCAGGCGAGCGAGAGCTGCTCGCGCAGCACGAGCCCCGCGAAGTCGGGGTCGGCCGCGGGGGCGCGCGAGATCCCGTGCGCGAGCATCACACCGCACTCCTCGAACGTCTCGCGGATCGCGGCGACCCGGAGTGCGAGCGCCGCGTCGTCCAGCCCGTCGGCGCCGGCGCAGCGGGCGCGCAGGCGCGGGTCGCCGTCGGCCTCGTCGAGCTTGCCGCCGGGGAACACGAGCGCGCCGGTCGCGAAGTCGATCTGGTGGTGGCGCTCGACCATGAACACTTCGAGGCCCCCCCGCGGGACATCGGCCCGCGGGCCGATGTCGGCGGCGTCGCGCACGAGCAGCACGGTGGCCGCGAGCCGCGGGGTCGGGCGCTCGGCGCTCACCGCGCGACGCCTCCGACCAGCGGGCGCACCTCGTGCGCGAAGCGCTCGAGCTGCGCGTCGCGGTCGGCGCCCGGGCCGACCAGGTCGAGCACGAAGTGGCGCACGCCGCTCTTCGCCAGCTCGGCGAGCTTCGCAGCCACGTCGGCGGGCCGGCCGAGCGCCGCGTAGCGCGCGGCGGCCTTGCGGAAGTCCATCGCGTAGCGCTGCGAAAGGTGAACCGTCGCGGTGTCGAGCGCGGCCTCGTACGAGTCGTCGATGCGCACGAACACCAGGTGCGAAGTGCCGAAGCGTTCGAAGCGGCGGCCGGCGCGCTCGGCCGCGCGCGCGATCGTCTCGAGGCCGGCGCGGAACATCTCGGGAGTCACCACGTAGGCGAGCCAGCCGTCGCCCATGCGGGCGACCCGCTCGAGCGCGGCGTCGCTGCGGCCGCCGCACCAGAGCGCCGGCCCGCCGGGCTGCGCGGGCTTCGGCAGGAGCCGCACCTCGGGGAACGAGTGGAAGCGACCCGCGTGCGCGACCGGCTCACCGCTCCACAGCCGCCGCAGCAAGGGGAGCGCCTCTGACATGCGCGCGCCGCGCTCGCGCACCGGCACACCGACGGCCTCGAACTCGCGGACGAACTCGCCGCCCACGCCGACGCCGAAGACGAAGCGCCCGCCGCACAAGAGGTCGAGCGTTGCCACCTGCTTCGCGATCAGCACGGGATGGCGCAGCGGGACCAGGTACACCGAGGTGCCGAACCAGAGGCGCTCGCTGTGCGCGGCCGCGACTGCGAGCTGCAGGAGCGGGTCGAGGATCGGCATCGGGAACGCGACGTGGTCGCCGACCCAGAGCGAGTCGAAGCCCAGCCGCTCGGCGAGCTCGACCGTCGCGCGAGCCGCCGGCGCGCTCGCGAAGCCAGCGCTGAAACCGAAGCGCACGGCCGTGTCGAGTGGGAGCACGATCTATTCGCAGAGCGCGGCGCAGTCGGCCTCGAGCCCGTCCGCCGTATCGAACATCTCGCAGCTCCTTTCGCAGCCCGCGCCGGCGAGACACTGAGCGAGGACGCCCGGGTCGTCGGTCTCGCAGCCCGGGAAGGCGTCCGACAGATCGACCCCGCGCGCGCTGCAGCTCTTCTCGATCGTCTTGGTCGCGAGCTTGCCGCTGGTGACATCGCACGCCTTCTGGATCTTCCCCTTCGGATCGGAGCCCAGGCACGCGGCGAGCTCGTCGATGTTGGCGATGGTCGATTTCTTGAGTCCGACCTTCTTGCAGCGCACGAACTCGGCGCGCCGCGTCTTCTGGCAGGACGCCACACCCTTGAGCACCGCCTTCTGACAGGCCGCCGCATCCTTGTCGCCGGCCCTCGAGACGATGGCGAGGTCGAGATCGTCGCCGAAGACGTCGTGGGCGAGGGCGCTCTCGCTGTCCGTCGCCGCGGCGTTCCCGTTCGCCGCGCTCGTGAAGCCGAAGCTGGGCGCCTCGCCGCAGCTCTTCATCTCGGTCGCCACGTTCTTGGCGGCGACCTTCGCGAGCTTGGGATCGCTCGAGCTGCAGGTCTCGATGTCGCTCCCGCCGAGCTTCCCCTTCGCGGCCTTCGCGACGCAGGCGCTGGTCAGCTTCGAGGCGGTGTTCGCGAGCTTCGCGAAGCCCTCGTTCAGCTTCGTGACGCACGCCGCGTTGGTCTTGCTCGCGGTGATTCGATCCAGGCGCAGCTTGTAGACCCAGCCCTGGATGAGGTCGGCGACGTAGAGCTCGCCATCCGATCCCTCGCCGAACGAAGCGGGCCCGCTGACCTCGTTGATCGAGAGCTGCGCGCTCTCCCAGCTCGAGCCGTTGTTGCGCAGCGCGAAGATCTGCGAAGTCTCGAAGTCGGCGAAGAGGTACCGGCCCTGCCACGCGGGCGCGAGGCTGCCGCGGTACACGTAGCCGCCGGTGATCGAGCGGTGCGGATGGTTCGGGAGGTCGGGATCGTCGGTGTGCTCGTAGTCGAAGATCGGCGGCGTGTAATTCGCGTTCGGGTCGCTCATCGACTTCACGTACGCCGGGCAGGTGCCGATGGGATTGCCGCCGCCACCCGGCCTCGCGATCACGCCCTCGACCACGTTCCAGCCGTAGTTCTCGCCGGGGAGCGTGCCGTGAGTGAGCAGGTCGATCTCTTCGCGGGCGTCCTGGCCGACGTCGCCGATCCACAGGTCGCCGTTCGAGCGGTCGAACGAGTAGCGCCAGGGATTGCGCAGGCCCATCAGCCAGATCTCCGGCGCGTAGTTGGGATCGCTCGCGAACGGGTTCCCGGCGGGGATCCCGTAGCCGACGCCGCCGATGCCGTGACCGGTGCCGTGCGGATCGATGCGCAGGATCTTCCCGAAGAGCACGCTGCGCGTCTGCGCCAGGCAGTTCGGGTCGTTCCCGCTGCCGCCGTCGCCGAAGCCGATGTAGAGCATGTCGTCGGGGCCGATCTGGATCTGACCGCCCTTGTGATTGGTGAACCCGCCGCCAGCCGGAGCGTCGAGGTTGAGGAGCTCCTTGGCCGTCGTGGGGTCGAGGCGGCTCGGGTCGCCGTCCATCACCTGGTAGCTCGCGACGACGGACTGCAGCACCACGTCCAGTGTGGCACTGGTGCGCGTGTACATCACGTAGACGGTCTTGTTCGACGCGAAGTCCGGGTCGAACGCCATCGAGGTGAGGCCGCCCTCGCCGCTGGTGTTCACGACGGCGTGGATGTCGAGGAACGCGGTCGCGTCGCGCGGCTGGAGCGTGCCGCCGGAGAAGATGCGGATGTAGCCGGCCCGCTCGACGATGAAGAGCCGGCCGTCGCCCGGATCGGAGACGAAGATCGGGTTCTGCGCCTGAGTGACGACCTCGAACAGCGGGTTCGTGGTCTGGGCGCGCGCGCCCGGCGCGAAGGTGAAGGCGAGTGACAGGGCGGCGGCGGCAGCTCGGAGGCCGATGCGGGGGCTGATCATGGGGCGCGAGGATCGCCCGTGCCGCCGGTTTCGGCTAGACCCCGGCGCTTGAGTCTCGCGGTCGAAGGCGCAAGACTGGGCTGCATAATGGCAAAGCTCGAATGGACCCGAGAAGAGCTCCTCAGCGACCTGCCCTATGACGAGCCGCTCTTCGCCGGCGGGGTCCGCTGCCACGGCGGGTTCGCGGGCGGCAAGTACGTGTCGCCGCGAACCCTGCACCGCGCGCCGGCGATCGAGGCCTGGCAGGCGCGGCTCCGCGCGGAGGGGCACCTGCTCGTGGACGTGCCGCACGAGTTCGTCCCGCCGCACTACCCGAACTACCCGCAGGCCAAGCTCCTGCTCCAGGAGGGCGTGCGCGAGCCGGTCGTCCGCGCGCTGACCATCGATCTCGATCGTCGAGGGCTTCGGGGCGCGGATCCGCGATCTGCCGCTGCCCGACCTGTCGCGCGAGGTGGTCGGCGATCTCTCCGGCACCGCCCTCGCCCACCTCGGCAACGGCCTGTTCGAAGCGCACGCGCGCGACGAGGCCGGCTTTCGCGAGGAAGGCGGCCACAAGCAGATGTGGGAGGCGGCGCGCGATCTCGGGCTTGCCAAGCCCGAGATCCCCGACGACGTGCTGCTCGCGATGATGAGGGCGGCGGCCGCGGCGAGCGCCGGCGCATGTTCCCGGAGCTGTCGTCGCCGCCTCGAGGACATGATCGCGCTTCATGGCCAACGTGATGGTGGTCGAGATCTTCGCCGAGGACGTGTTCGAGTGGGCGAAGGCAGCTGCTCGGCGATCCGCGAGGTCTCCGTCGGATCCGACCGGCGCGCCCGCGCTGGTCGCGCACATCCAGGCCGACGAGAAGCCGCACGTCGAGTATCTGCGCACCGCGCTGTCGGAGCTGCGCGCGCGCACGCTGCGCTCGCGCCGACGGCGCGCACGAGCTCGACGGAGCGACCGTCGTCGACGGATCCTGGCGACGCAGCTCCGCACGATCGCGACCACCCGGCCCGCGCGCGAGCGCAACGACGTGCGCGCGGCGATCCACCGCGCGATCGAGGACGCGCCCGCGCGCGACCGCGCTCGCGCGCCGCTTCGAGGGCCTGGACTCGGGCTGGGTGTTCCCCGTGAGCGACGACGAACGCCTGACGCTGCTGCGACCTTGAGGCGGATCCGCGCCGAGCTCGAGCGCGCGGCGCGCACTTCGCGGATCGCCTGGACCGCGCTCTGCGTCTGGCTGCGCGAGAAGATCCCGACCTGGTGGGATCGCGCGCGCGGCCGCGACCCGGCGCAGCGGAACTTCTCGGCGATCCACCTGCGCAACGCCGAGCAGATCTACCGGACCGCCACCCGGCTGCGCGGGCTCCTGCTCAAGGTGTGTCAGGTGGTCGGCACTCGCTCGGACGTGTTCCCGCCCGAGTACGTGCGCACCCTGCAGCGCGCGCAGGACCGGGTGCCTCCGCGCGCATTCCCGGAGATCCGCGCGGTGGTCGAGGCGGAGCTCGGCAAGCCGCTCGACGCCGTGTTCGCGAGCTTCGAGCGAGATCCCGCTCGCCTCGGCCTCGCTCGCGCAGGTGCACCGCGCGCGCCTGCTCGACGGGCGCGAGGTCGCGGTGAAGGTCCAGTACCCGGACGTCGAGCGGATCGTGCACACCGACCTCGCCGCGCTGCGCCGGATCTGCCAGATCTACGAGCGCTTCGACCCGCAGCCGCTCGAGCTCCTGCCGCTCCTCGACGAGCTGCAGACCCACCTGGCGCTGGAGCTCGACTTCCGGCGCGAGGTCGAGAACGCGGACCGGATCCGCGCGCTCTTCGCGAAGGACAAGTCGGTGGTCGTGCCCGAGATCGACTACGCGCACTCGCGCGCGCGCGTGATCACCATGGAGCTCGTCTCGGGCATCAAGGTGAACGACCGCGCGGCGCTCGAGGCGGCGGGGCTCGATCCGGCCGACGTCGTCGCGGGGGTCACGTCGCTCTGGAACCAGATGATCATGGGGCTCGGCTTCTTCCACGCCGACCCGCACCCGGGCAACGTGCTGGTGCAGGCGGGTTCCCGCGGGCCGCGCTTCGTGATCCTCGACTTCGGGCTGGCCAAGCAGCTCCCGCGGGGCTTCGGCCTGGGCCTGTTCGAGATGATGTTCTCGATGATGACCCAGAACGAGTCCGCGATGATCCGCGCGTTCAAGGAGCTGGGCTTCCGCACCAAGACCGGCGATCCCGAGTCCTACCGGCGGATCGCCCGGCGAGATGATGCGCTCGGCCGAACGGGGCGACACCCGCGGCGAGCTCACCGAAGAGATGACCGACGAGCTGATGGAGTCGATCCGCAAGGACCCGATCGTCGAGGTGCCGAGCGACTTCGTGCTGGTCGCGCGCGCCTTCTCGCTCTTGTCCGGGATCGCGCACACGCTGGGCGGACGCGCGAACACGCTCGACGCGCTGGGCGGAGGCAGGCCTTAGCGGGGCAACGGCGGGCGAAGCCCGCCTGCCCGCCTTCGCTCGGCTTCGCCTCGCTGCGCGCTTCGCTTGCGGGCCGAGCCGGCGCGGCCTAGCGGCTCGTCGTCCAGAAGTCGCTGAAGCGGCCGCAGTCGAGGCGCGGCGAACGGCTCGCTCGAGATCTTCGGGTTGGCGGGCGGCGGCGCGGCCTTGCCGCCCGCGAAGCTGCGGTCGATCGTGCCGTCGAAGTTCGTGTCCTCGTCCTGGCGCGCGAGCTGGCCGCCCTCGAAGGTCTGGATCACGTCGACCTTGCGATCCCCGTTGGTGTCGGCCTCGAGCGCGACTGCGCTGGCCGTCCTTGTAGACCTCGCGCTGGTCGACCTTGCCCTTGCCCTTGGTGTCGAGCAGCACCTCGCTCACGGCCCCGTTCGACACGGTCGCGCGCGCGTCGAGGGTGCCGTTGCCGTCGGTGTCGAGGCACTGCGCGGTGACCTGGCCGCTCGCGTCGAGCCACAGGCGCTTGTCGGGCCGCTTGCGCTTGGGATCGGAGATCAGCTCCTGCTCCGAGCGGCTTGCCGTCGGGGCCGAACACGGTGAGCACGTCGGGCTTGCCCAGCCCCTTGGTGTCCTGGCCCTGCCGCACGACGGCGCCGTTCGCGAGGTACGTCCACGTGTCGATCTTGCAGTCGCCGTTCGAGTCCTTCTGCTCGCTGGTCACGTTGCCGGCGGCGTCGTAGCTCCTGAACGAGCGTCAGGCAGGCGCCCGCGCCCTGCTCCAGCCGAACGGGCTTGCCGTCGCGGAGCGTCACGGTGACGTCGGGCTTGCCGTCGCCGTCCTTGTCTTCCTGCTTCTTCGTGACGTTCCCGTTCGCGTCGAGCGTGAGCCACGTGTCGATCTTGCCGTCGCCGTTCGAGTCGGCTTCCTGCGTCGCTGCGCGCCGCCCTTGCCCGCGGCGGAGCGCTTGTCGATCACGCCGTCGAAGTTCGCGTCCTCTTCCTGGCGCACGACCGCACCGTCCGCCGCGTACCAGACGAACACGTCCGGCTTGCCGTCGCCGTTGGTGTCCTTCTCGCTGCGCACGACCTGGCCCTTCTCGAGGAAGTTCACGGTCTCGAAGCTGCCGTTGCCGTCGGTGTCGGCCTCGCTGCGCTCCGGCGTGCCGTCGGCGGCGAAGGTCGTGCGCACGTCGGGCTTGCCGTCGTGGTTCGTCGTCCTCGACCTGGATCGACCTTCACGCCGTTCTGGTACTCGATCGATGACGTCGGGCTTGCCGTCGCCGTCGGTGTCGACCTCCGAGTGCGCGGGCTTGCCGCCGACGTACGACATGACGAGCTCGAAGGTCCCGTTGAAGTCGCGGTCCTGCTCCTCGCGTGCCGAGGTCGCCCGCCGAGTAGAGCTTCACGACGTCGGGCTTGCCGTCGCCGTTGGTGTCGATCTCCTCGCGCTGCGTCTTGCCCTGCGCGTCGAAGCTCACCCAGAGATCGATCTTGCCGTCGCCGTTGGTGTCGCGTTCCTGGGTCGCCTGCTGGCCGTCCTTGAAGGCGATCACCGAGTCGAACGTGCCGCTGCCCTTGGTGTCCTGCTGCTGGCGAACCGGCTTGCCGTTCTCGAAGGTCGTCGCGACGTCGAAGCGGCCCGTGCCCTTGCTGTCGCGCTCCTCGCGCACCTTCTGGCCGTTCGCGTACTCGACCCGCAGGTCGATCTTGCCGTCGCCGTTGGTGTCGCGCTCTTCCTTCACGACCTGGCCGTCGGGGCCGAGCGTCTGGATCACGTCGGGCTTGCCGTCGTGCTTGGCGTCCTCGATCGCGCGGACGGGAACGCCGGCGGCGAACTCGACGACCCGGTCCGGCTCGCCGTCGAAGTTGGTGTCCTCCTCGACCTTCAGGGTGACGCCGTTCGGGTCGTTGGTGCGCCAGCTGTCGGCCTTGCCGTCCTTGTTGGTGTCCTTGAGGACGCGCGTCTCCTTGCCGGTGCCGGGGTCGAGCACGACCCAGGTGTCGACCTTGCCGTCGTGGTCGGCGTCCTGCTCCTGCTTCTCCATGCGCGCCTGCGGATCGAAGAAGTTCCACAGGTCGACCGCGCCGTCGCCGTTCTCGTCGAGCTCGACCCGCACCAGGTGGCCTTCGCCGTAGATCTCGGTGCGCTCGGGCTTGCCGTCGCCGTTGGCGTCGACCGTGCGGCGCTGGAGCTCGCCGTTCTTCGACTCGGCCACCTTCTCGAAGCGCCCGTCGTGGTCGTCGTCGAGCTGCTCGGAGACGACCTTGCCGTCGGCGTCGAAGCTGTAGATCGCGTCCGGCTTGCCGTCGCCGTTGCGGTCCTCCTCCTGGCGCGTCTTCACGCCGTTCGCGTACTCGATCGTGGTGTCGTTCTTCCCGTCGAAGTTCGTGTCGGCGACGCTCTTGGTCGGCTTGTCGTTCGCGAAGTCGGTGACCAGGTCGAGCTTCCCGTCGCCGTTGGTGTCCTCTTCGTCGCGGATCTTCTTGTCGTTCGCGTAGGTCCGCACGAGCTTGGGCTGGGTCGCGCCCTTCTCGAACGACTCCTCCTTCACGCGCACGCCGTTCTCGTAGGTTGCGATGAAGTCGGGCTTGCCGTCGCCGTCGAGGTCGCGGGTCTGCTTGGCTTCCTTTCCGTTCTCGTAGGTCGAGACGGTCTCGAGCGAGCCGTTCTTGTCGGTGTCGGCCTTCTTGCTGAGGATCGTGTCGCCCTGGTACGCCGTGACGATGTCGGGCTGGCCGTCGCCGGTGGTGTCCTCCTCGACCAGGACCTTCACGCCCTTGTCGTAGCGGATCGTCACGTCGAAGCGGCCGTCGCCGTTGGTGTCCTGGATCTCGACGGTCTTCTTGCCCTCGGCGTCGAACTCCGCGCGCACGTCGACCTTGCCGTCGCCGTTGGTGTCGTCTTCGACCTTGGAGGCCTTGCCGGCGACGTACGTCACGAAGCGGTCGACGCGCCCGTCGCCGTTGGTGTCCTCTTCGGACTTGGTGCGCTCGCCGTTCTCGTAGTACGTGACCGACTCGGGCTTGCCGTCGCCGTTCTTGTCGTCGCGCTGCACCTTCGGCTTGCCGCCCTCGAGCGTGATCCAGCGGTCGACCTTGCCGTCGAAGTTCGAGTCGAGCTCCTGCGCGATCTCGTTGCCGGCGAGGTCGTAGCGGATCCAGAGGTCGACCTTACCGTCGAAGTTGGTGTCGCTCTCGGCGTGCTCCGGGAGCTCGTTCTTGTAGAAGACGGTCTCGTCGCAGATGCCATCGCCGTTCAGGTCGCGCTTCTTGCGCAAGAGCGTCTCGACCGCGGCGTTCGAGTCGTACTCCAGCAGCGCCCCCTTCCCGCACTTGTCGGCGGCGGGCGCGGGCGCCGGCCAGACTCCCACGGCGAGAACTGCGAGAGCGAGCGCGAGTGCGCGCGGCGGGAGGTGCGGGCTCACCTGCCTCACCGCCGGACGGTGAAGGTGAGCCTCATCGGCGTGCGCGCGAGGCAGCGCACCGTGGGCGGCATCGCGGCAAACGGCGACGCGGAGCGCAGCGAGTCGTTCGCGCTCTGGCCAAGGCCCGAATTCGCGGCGCTGAGCGTGTCGCAGCTGATCAGCGAGCCGCTCGGATCGAGCTGGATGCGGAGCTCCACCTTCGAATTCTCCGGCGTCTCCTCCGGCGGCGTCCAGCGGCCGTAGGTGCGCTGGCGGATCTCTTCGATGTAGCGCGCCACCTCTGGACGCTTCAGGCAGTCGTCGCCGCCGCCGCCCTCGAGACCGGTTCCATTGCCGCCGGTGCCGCGCATCAGCCCCGTACCGACCCGCGTGTTCACGTCGGCGACGGGGCCGCCGTCCGGCGACCCGAGCACGTCGCGGTTGCTCGCGATCCCCTCGCGCACCGACGAGCCGCTGCCGAGGTCCACGGCGGTGCCGGTGCCGCTGGTGTCGCCGCGCGCGACGACTTGGCGCGGACCGGACGAGATCCCCACGGGCTGCGCCCCGTCGGCGGGGCCGCGCAGCGCGGGCGCGGCGCTC
This sequence comes from uncultured delta proteobacterium, assembly GCA_963707945.1. Classification (GTDB taxonomy): domain Bacteria; phylum Myxococcota_A; class UBA9160; order SZUA-336; family SZUA-336; genus VGRW01. The sequence goes on along the minus strand of CAVPRM010000001.1, from coordinate 1,303,262 downwards.
GCGCCCATGTCGACCTTGGCGGTCTGCGCGGCCGCGAGCGAGGCGGAGACCTTCACGGCCTCGGCCACGACCACCGCGTGCGAGATGTCCTTCGGCGCGATCGCCGGCGCGACCGTGTTGAGCTTCAGCGCCTCCGCGTTCACCGCGGGCGCGGCCTGCTGGATCACGGTGGGGTTGATCACCTGCGCTGCGAGCGCCTGGGCCTGCGGCTTGAAGTCCATCGACTTTCGCTCGGCCAGGGCCTTGGGCGCGGGCGCCGGTTCGGGCTCGGGGGTGGGCTCGACCTCCACCTTCTCCTCGGGCGGCGGCGGAGGCGGCGCGGCTTCCTTGATCAGCGTGACCGGCAACACCTCTTCACGGATGGTCGGGCTCACGTACGCCAGAAGGAGCAGGAGGAGCAGCAGCGCGCCGTGGATCAGCGCCGACAGCGAGGTGGAGCGAACCGTCTCACCCCGGCTCCGGGCGACCTCGAGGTTCATGCCCGGGAAGGCCTGGCGCCGCCCCGCGGCCGGCGCACCCGCACGGAACGCGGCGCCCATCCGGCGCGTGCGCAGGGGACTGCGCCCGTGTCGCCGTTGGATTCGAAGTGGCTGGCTCATCTGTTCGCGCGCGCTCCTGGAACTCGTGGCGCCGTCACCAGCCTGGGTGTCGCCGCGACTTCGTCCTGGTTCGGGCTGCGTGCTCATGCGGCGGCAAATCCGTGCCGATGTCCCTATCGGAAAGCGGAACGGGCCGCTCAAGCGTCCGGTACGCCTTTCGACGCGTACCCCGAAGGGCCGATTCGGCAGATGACGGAGCTGAAAAACGCGGGTGGCGACGGCATGCTAGGCGACCCGAGGCAGGGGCGTCAACGCGCGCACCCGGGTCCCAAACCCTGCGAGCGCGCGAGCGATTGGATAGCTTGGGGCCCCTCCGCAAGAATCACCTCCGAAGGCCCCAGGCCACCCATACACGACCCATAGGGAAGGGATTGCCGTGGATCCAGCGTCTCAAGCAGCGATGAGCATGACCCAGGCCGCGCCGATGTCGACCTTCGACACCACGGCGATTCTGCACATGCTCTGGGTCGGCCGGCTGACCGTCATCCCGCTCGCGCTCTGCTCGGTGATCGCGATCGCCGTGGTCCTGCAGCAGCTGTTCCGGCTGCGCGGGCTCGACCGGCGCAGCCGCGACCTGACCCGCGGCGTGGTCGACGCGCTCGTGAAGCACGACCTCGTCACGGCGCGCTCGTTGTGCGAGTCGGCCAAGACGCCGCTCGCCGGGATCTTCCTCGAAGGTCTGCGCTGGCGGAACATCGCGCTCGAGGATCTGATCGGGGTGCTCTCCACCTCGCGCAGCGAAGCCATCACGGAGCTGCGCCGCGGGCTGTGGATGCTGGGCACGATCGGCTCGCTCGCCCCGTTCATCGGCCTGTTCGGGACCGTCTGGGGCATCTTGAAGGCCTTCCACGACATGGCGACGCAGGGCTCGGGCGGCTTCGCGGTCGTCGCGGCCGGCATCTCGGAAGCGCTGGTCGCGACCGCGGTCGGCCTGCTCGTCGCGATCATCGCGCTCGCCGCCTTCAACTGGCTGCAGGTGCGGGTCGGAGCGGTGGCCGGCGTCTTCGCGCGCTCGTGCGAGCGGCTCGTGCAAGCCCTGCTCTACGTCGAGTCGGCTTCGCCGGCCTTCGAGGAAGAGAAGTCCGAGGAGGTCCGGCATGGCCGCGCGGTCCCTGCCTAACGGCGGCGGAGGCGACGACGATCTCTCCGACGGCATCGTCGCGGAGATCAACATCACTCCGCTCACCGACATCTTCCTCGTCCTCCTGATCATCTTCATGGTCACGACGAGCGTCATCTCGAATCAGGGCAAGGAAGTCGACCTGCCCAACTCGGCGGTCGCGTCGACCACGCCGACCGGCGTCAGCGTGACGGTCACGTCCGAGGGCGAGGTCGAGGTCGACGGCAAGGCCGTCTCCGAGCAGAACCTCGCCGGCGCGCTCAAGGAAGCGCTCGACAAGGCCAAGGAGAAGATCGTCATCCTGCGCGGTGACAAGAAGGTGTTGCTCGGCAAGGCCGTCAACATCCTCGACCTCGCGCAGGAGGCCGGCGCCAAGGGCATCGCCCTGGCGACCAAGCCGCCCGCCCCCGGAGAAAAATAGTCCGTATAGAATCCGCGGCGTGTCGATCGCGAAGCGGATCCTTCTCTGGGTGATGGGCGCCTTCTACGTGTGGGCCGGGATCGCGCACTTCCTGCGCCCCGACTACTACGTCCCCATGATGCCGCCCTATCTGCCGTGGCACTCCGAGCTCGTGTTCCTGTCGGGGGCCGCGGAGGTGCTGTGCGGCCTGGGCGTCCTGTTCCCGCCCACGCGCAAGCTCGCGGCGTGGGGGACGATCGCGCTGCTGATCGCGGTGTTCCCGGCGAACATCCACGTCGCGGTGAACAACGTGCCCGTGTTCGGCGCGACCGAGGGGGCGGGCCCGCTCGGCTACATCCGGCTGCCCCTGCAGCTCGTGCTGATCCTCTGGGCTTGGTGGTACACGAAGGACGAGGCTGCCCCTCAGGGCTCGTCCGCCAGCGTGAAGACCGCCGCGTAGACCGCCGTCACGACGGACGCCATCCGCCGGTAGTCGAGTGTTTCCGGCGTGTCCGTGGCCTCGTGGTAATGCGGGTTCCGCAGGAACGCCGTGTCGGTGATCATCACCGCGGGGAAGCCGCGAGCCCAGTAGCTGCGGTGGTCCGAGAAGTCGACGCCAGCAACCGCTTCGGGCGCGTTGATCGAGTCGACCGGCACGTCGGTCCCGGCAGACTGCATGGCGCGCTTCACGCGCCGGACCAATGAGAGCTCCGTCAGGTTTCCGACCACCGCGATGAAGTCGCCCGTGTCGGGATAGACGAGGCTCATCGCCGAGAAGGGATAGGTCTGCCCGTCGGACGCAGGGTTGTAGAAGCCGAGCATCTCGAGCGACAGCATGCCGCGTACCTCGACACCGCCCTCGGCGAGCGAGTCCGCGTGGTGCACGCTGCCCATGTGGGGAGTCGCGTAGTACGGCGGCTCCTCCAGCGTGTAGGCAACCAGCTCGACCGGTCCGCGCGGGGGATCTGCACCGAGCAGGCGCGCCAGCTCCAGCAGACCGGCGACCCCGCTCGCATTGTCGTCCGCGCCCGGCTTCGGCCCGCGAGTGTCGTAGTGCGCGCCGACCACGACGAGCTCGCCGCTGCCGGGCCCGAAGCGGCCGACCACGTTGCGGTACGTCTCGCCATCGGTCTCCCAGACCTGCTCGGTAACCGTCGCGCCCGCGAGCGCGAGCTCTCCGCGGATCCACGCCGCGGCAGCGTCGAGGTTGTTCGCGTGATCTGCGTCGCGCGGATGGAACTTCTCGGCGAGCATCCGCACGTCGCGCTCGAGCCGCGCCGGATCGACCGCCCGTTTCGGCGCGCGCGCCGGGACTGCCCCGCAGCCGAGCAAGAGTCCCACACAGGCACAGAGAATCGCGCGCACGCCGGGAGACTGTGCCACGGGTGGGTCGACGGCCAGGCCCGGTCACACGAAGAGCCTCGGAACACTCGTTCCGAGGCTCTTCAGGAGAGGGCCAGCGGACGCCGGCCCCGCGGCTTAACGACCCTTGTTCAGCCGCCCAATGTCGATCCACTGGCGAACCTTGCCGCGCGTCGGCAGAGGCGTGCCCTGGTTGTCCCAGAACTCGATCCGGTTTCCCGTGCCGGTCTGGACGTTCACGATGATGTCGGACACCACGCGCAGGTCCTTCGGCTCCGGCACGCCTTCCCAGCCCGGGTACCAGACGCCGTCGGACGCCTTCGGATCCACGTTCGCCTTTCCGTTCCAGTCCTCGCTGTAGCGGTGGTTGTGCCAGATGACCTTCCACAGCTCGTTCTTGCGGTCGTACGCGAAGCTGTAGAGCGGCTCGTAGGTGTCCTGGTCGATGTAGATGTCCTTGTGGTGGTACGGGTGGTCCTCGTTCTTCGGCGTGAAGCGGACGATCCACGCCTTGCGCACCTCCCAGCGATCGCTCGCGTAGGAGAACCCGTACGGCCCGAAGTTGTACGTGTCGGTGTAGGGGTAGGCGAGCGACTTGGTGTTCGCGGGCGCGACCACCGTCTTCTCGCCGAGGCACTGCCACTTGTACTGCGGCGGAATGCCCGAGAAGCTGCGCAGGTCGTCCATCGTGAAGTCGGTGCCCTGCACGGAGTCGGTGCGCTGCGCCGTCGAGATGCGGCGCACGCGGCGCAGGTCGGGGACGTAGACCCAGGTGTCGTCGTTCTTCGCTTGCTTCCGCGGTGCGTCGGCCGCCTTGTAGCGGTAGGTCAGGACCTGGATGCCGCGCGCGTCGAAGGGGGCCTCGACGTCGATGCCGAACGCGCCCAGGCGCTTCTCGCTCGCGAAGATGTCGCCGCCGTTCGCTTCGTACTCGGGCTCGACCCGGTTCGCGAGTGAGACCGTTCGCGAGGTGCCCTCGTAGTAGAGGGGCAGCTGCTCGCCGCGATCCCAATACGTGTAGGACCACGCCGCGTTCGCGCCGTCGCCGTTCCACCCCTTGGTGAAGTTCCAGATGATCTTGGTGCCGGCGTCCGGATCGCCCACGCAGTCGATGGCCTGGTTGGGGAAAGGCTGGCCCGCCACGTAGTCCGCGAGCGCGCCGTCCTCGACGATCTTCGCCTCGCCCCTGTGCTTCTCGGTCGCCGTAACGTAGGCGTCGGCGGCGCCGTACTTCCTCTGCGTGGGTCCGATCTCCAGCTGCATCCCCTCGTAGAAGAAGAACTCGCGGTTCTCCCAGAACTGCTCGGGCAGGAAGTTCTTGAGCTTGTCGATCTCCGCGAAGCTGATCGTGTCGCCCTCCCGGAACGGCGTGGTCGCCAGCGCGTCGTCGGCCCCCCTCTTCTCGCCTGCGAACGCCGGCGCGGCGAGCGCGCAGCACAGAATCCAAGCGATCTTCCGCATGGAAAGAGTCCTCCTGAAGCGTGGTACGGCCACCTGCCCCAGGTGGATGCAGCCGGATGCTCAAGGCGCCGGCGGGGCCGGGCGAGGGCCCACCGCGGGACATCGGCCCGCGGTCCGATGTCGGCGAGCGAGGACGCAAGCGACGAAGGAGCGCGCAGCGAGCCGCAGGCGAGCGAAGTTCAGCCTGTCACGATTCGTTCAGGAGGACGAACGGGCCGGTCGGGGCGGGGACGCCGCCCTCGGGCTCGAGCGTGACCGCGACCTTCACCGCTCCCTCGAGGCCGGGGATCGGACCCGAGTCGTACTGGGCCTCGCCCTTCGGGTCGACCTTCAGGAGCCCTGCGCTGAGCGGGGCCTGCTTCTCGACGAGCACCCACATCTGGTAGACGCGGCCGTCGGGAGCCTGCGGCAGGTTGTGGGCGTAGAGGATCACGCGCCCGCTCTCGGGCTCGATGTACGCGCGCGCGACCGCGTTCCTGAACTCTCCCTGACCCGCGAGCGCGAGCGTCTGCAGCACCGGCGACTCGATCACGTTGGTGATGCGCGCCATCTCGCTCATCCGCTTCTCGATCGCGAGCCGCTCCGAGTGGGCCGTCTTCATGTCGCGATCCATCAGCGCCAGCTCGGCGCGCTCGTTCGCGAGCGTCTGTTCGAGCTCGCCGCGCGCCGCCATCTCGCCCGCGAGGCGAACGCCGAGCAGGCCTGCGAGCCCGACCGCGAGCACCAGCCCCGCGACCGCCGCGACGAGCGGGCGCGAGATGCGCGCGCGGCGCAGCGGCGGCGCAGCCATGCGCTGCGGCGCGGCCGGCGCGCGCGACTCGCTCTTCACGCGCTCCATCAGCTCGTCGCGCACCGCGGCGGACGGCTGCACGGGCGGGACGGCGAGCAAGAGGTCGTCGGCGATCCGCGTGTGCGCGCGCAGCACGGCCTCGCAGTCGGCGCAGCCGTCGGCGGCGTGCACCGCGAGCTTCAGGCGTTCCTCGGGTGAGAGTCCGCCGAGCGGGTACAGCTCGGCCAGCTCGATGAGCTCCGCGTGGTCGGTCATTGCGCCACCTCTAGAAACTCCAGGCCCTGCCGCAGCCGCAACAGGCCGCGGCGGATTCGACTCTTGATCGTGCCCAGCGCCTCGCCGGTCTCGGCGGCGATCTCGCCGTGGGAGAGCCCGCGGAAGAACGCGAGCTCGATCGCGGCGCGCTGCTCGCTGGGCAGCAGCTCGAGCTGCGCGCGCACCTCTTTCTGCCGCTCGACCAGGTAGGCCTCGCCCTCCTGGTCGTCGTTGGAAGGGAGGCGGTCGAGCTCTTCGGCCGCGCTGCGCAGCGGCGTGCGGCTGCTCGCGCGCAGCCGGTCGATCGAGCGGTTGCGCGCGACCGAGAACAGCCAGGTCGAGAACCGGCCCCGGGCCGGGTCGTAGCAGAGCGACGACTTCCAGAGCTGCCAGAACACGTCTTGCACCACTTCCTCCGCTTCCTGGCGTGAGCCGAGAATGCGAAGCGCGATCCCCATCACGTAGGCCGAATATCGGCCGTACAGCGCTTCGAGCGCGTCGGGCTCGCGCGCCTCGAGGCGGCGCAGCAGATCCCCGTCGCTGGAGGTCGCCGCGGATTTGCCGGTCGTTCGCAAAACCCTGCGGCCCTCCTCCCCTTTTCTACGAGCGGCGCGCGCATTCGGATGCGCTGGCGAAGCGGTCTGCGAGTATGAGACAAGGGCCTTCAGGAGGGAACGCATGCAGCTCGGTCCGATCGGGGTCTGGTACTTCACGGAGTCGCTGACGGCGCCGCAGTCGGCGGAGTTCGCGCAGAGGGTCGAGTCGCTGGGCTATTCGGCGCTGTGGATCCCGGAGGCGGTCGGCCGCCATGCCTTCGCCCAGGCCTCGTGGCTGCTGGCGAAGACGGAGCGGCTGATCGTGGCGACCGGCATCGCGAACATCTACGCGCGCGACCCGGCCGCGACCGCTGCCGCGCAGAAGACCCTGGCGGAGCAGTCGGGCGGGCGCTTCCTGCTCGGGCTGGGCGTCTCGCACCGGCCGATGGTCGAAGGCGTGCGCGGCCACGTTTACGCGAGCCCGGTCGCGACCATGAAGGCGTACCTCGAGCGGATGGCGAAGGCCCCGTACATGGCGGTGCCGCCGCCGGAGCCGCCGCCGACCGTGCTGGCGGCGCTCGGCCCGCAGATGCTGAAGCTCGCCGCGAGCATGACCCAGGGCGCCCATCCCTACTTCACGACTCCCGAGCACACCGCCTTCGCGCGCAAGACGATGGGCCCGAGCGCCTGGCTGTGCGTCGAGCAGAAGGTGCTGCTCGAGACCGACGCCGCGAAGGCGCGCGCGCTGGCCCGCGCGGCCGCATCGATCTACCTGGGCCTCGAGAACTACCGCAACAACTGGAAGCGCATCGGCTTCACGGACGCCGACTTCGCGAACGGCGGCAGCGACAAGTTCATCGATGCGACGATCGCCTGGGGCGACGTCGGCGCGATCCAGAAGCGGATCCGCGCGCACCAGGACGCGGGCGCGTCGCACGTCTGCATCCAGCCGATCAACCCGGCCGGCGTGCCGCTCCCGGACCTGAAGGTGCTCGAGGCACTCGCGCCACGTCACACATGAACTTCGCTCGGCTGCGCCTCGCTGCGCGCGCCTTCAGCGCTTGCACACCTTACTCGGGGCGGCCCTCGCTCGGTGTCCGCGCCCGGGTGATCTCATGACGCGCGAGACGGTGCTCGAGGCGCGCGCCAACGGTGTGCTGCGCCTCACCTTGAACCGGCCGGCGCAGAAGAACGCCTTCAACACCGTTCAGTGGCGCGAGGCGCGCGACGCCCTGCGCGACGCGCGCGCCGACGACGCGGTGCGCGCGGTGCTGGTCACCGGCGCGGGCTCGGCGTTCTCGGCCGGGCAGGACCTCGGCGAGATGGCGCAGTCGACGACCGCGCCCGCGGGTGGCGGCGGCAGTCACCCGTTCGGCGAGTTCATGGACGAGCTGTGCCAGTTCGACAAGCCGCTCGTCGCGGCGGTGAACGGAGTGGCGGTCGGGATCGGCCTCACACTCTTGCTTCACTGCGACTTCGTGTACGTAGCCGAGGGCGCGCGGCTGCGCGCACCGTTCGTCACGCTGGGCGTCGTGCCGGAGGCGGCGTCGAGCTACCTCTTGCCGCTCGTGATCGGCTGGCGCGCGGCGCAGGAGCTCCTGTACGGCGACGGCTGGCTCGACGCGAAGAAGGCCGCGGAGATCGGCCTGGCCAACGCGGTGTGCGCGCCCGGCGAGCTCCTCGCGGTGGCGGACGCGAAGGCGACCGCGCTCGCGGCGCTGCCGCCCGAAGCGCTGCGCCACACCAAGCGGCTCCTCCTCGCGACCCGCGACGCGCAGGTGCGCGCCGCGCGGGCGGGCGAGGACGCAGCCTTCCGCGTGCGGGTCGGCTCGCCGGAGAACCTGGAAGCCGTGCGCGCGTTCTTCGAGAAGCGCACCCCGGACTTCACGAAGCTCCAGCGCTGAACGAACGCTCAGCAAGCGGAGCCCAAAGGGCGAAGCGCGCAGCGAGGCGAAGCCGAGCGAAGTGCGGGTGGCCGGGCTGCGCCCGGCCGGGCCCCGCTCAGGGCGGGTCGAGTCGGAACTCCACCGGCCCGAACGCGCCTTTCGGGTCGCGCGTGTAGTGGTACTTCTCGAGGTAGAGCTGCTCCACGTGCACGATCTCGTCGGGATCGGTCACGCGCACGGCCTTGCGCGGGTAGAGCTTGCCGTCGATGCGGGCGATCGCGCGCGGATCGGCGAGCAGGTGCTTCGCCCAGGTGCTCGACTCGCCGCCGCCCGCGAACACCCACAGGCGCGCGCCCTCGGTCACGAACCAGATGTTCACCGAGTACGGGTCCGAGGGGTCGGTCTCGAGCTGCAGGTTCTCGGTCTTGCTCGCGAACGACCAGTCGTCGATCGGCGCGTCCACGGGCTCGCCGTCGAGCTTTCCGCCGGGCACCCAGCCGAGCGGGCCGCCGCACGCGCCGAGCGCCAGCGCCGCGAGAGCGAGCGCGAGCCGCTTCAAGCGAGCTTGCGCGCCAGCGGCAGGAACTCCTCGGCCAGCTTCGCGATCGCGCTGCGCGCACCGTCGGCGTTGGCGGCGAAGCAGAGCAGGATCACCTGATCGGCGCCCGCGCGCCTGTAAGCCTCGAGGTCTGGCGTGCGCGAGCGCAGGTACGGCGACACGGTGATCTGCAGGTCCGAGCGCCGCCGGCCCTTCGCGGCGAGCAGCTGGTCGAGGCGCTTCAGGCGGTCCGCCAGCTCCTCGGGGCCGAGGTTGAAGCCGTACCAGCCCTGCCCCACGTCGGCGACCCGGCGCAGCGCGGCTTCGCTCTCGCCGCCGAAGTGGATCGGCGGGTGCGGCTGCTGCACCGGCTTCGGGTAGGCGCGGCAGGCCGGCAGCTCGTAGAACTCGTCGGCGTACTCCGACACCGGATCGCACCAGAGCCGCTTCATCACTTCCAGATAGGAGCGGCAGCGCTCGCCGCGGCGCTCGAAGGGAACGCCGACCGCCTGGAACTCCTCGGCCAGCCAGCCCACGCCGACGCCCAGGTCGAGCCGCCCGCCCGACAGCCAGTCGACGGTCGCGGCCTCCTTGGCCGTGTACACCGGATTGCGTTGCGGGACGAGGCAGATGCCGGTGCCCAGGCGGATCCGGCTCGTGCACGCCGACAGGAACGTGAGCGCGTTGAACGGCTCGAGGATCCCGGAGGTGCCGCCCGCCGGGATGCGCCCGTCCGCCGAGTACGGGTACTTCGAGGCGTACTCGTCGAACAGCACCACGTGCTCGGCGACCCAGATCGAGTCGAAGCCGGCCTCTTCGGCGGCGCTGCCGGCGGCGCGCACGAATGCGGCGTCGGCCACGGGCGTGGCGAACGGGAGGAACAGTCCGAGCTTCATGGGGCACCTCCGCGGCGGGTCTCGCCGCAGGCTATCATGCGCCTCGATGACGGGACGAACGGTGCTCATCACGGGCGCGAGCGCGGGCATCGGCAAGGCCACCGCGAGCGAGCTCGCCGCGCGCGGCGCGCGGATCGTGATGCTCTGCCGCGAGCCGGCGAAGGCCGAGGCCGCGCGCGCCGAGGTGCGGGCTCGCACCCCGGCGGCACAGGTGGACGTGATTCCGCTCGACCTCAAGAGCCTCGCCTCCGTGCGCAGCTGCGCCGCAGCGGTGCTCGACGCCTGCCCGCGCATCGACGTGCTCGTGAACAACGCCGGCGTGTTCCCGCCCACCTTGCGCACCACCGCGGACGGCTTCGAGGAGCAGATCGGGGTCAACCACCTGGGCCACTTCCTGCTCACTCACCTCCTGCTGGAGCGCCTCTCAGAGAGCGCGCCCTCGCGGGTGGTGCACGTGAGCTCGATGATGCACGCGGGCGGCGCGATCGACTTCGCGAGCTTCCGCGCCCCGGCGAAGTACGACGCGATGGGCGCCTACCGGCAGTCGAAGCTCGCCAACATCCTGTTCTCGAACGAGCTGGCGCGGCGCACCGCGGGGCGCGGCGTCAGCTCGAACTCGCTCCACCCGGGCGGGGTCGCGACCGAGATCGCGCGCGACGCTCCGCTCTGGATGCGCGCCGGCATGCGCCTGGTCGGCACGAGCCCCGCCAAGGGCGCGCGCACCTCGGTCCTGCTCGCGAGCGCGCCGGAGCTCGAGGGCACGTCCGGCAAGTACTTCGTGGGCGGCCGCGAGAAGGCACCGGCCGCGGCTGCGCTCGACCCGGCGCTCGCCCGCGCGCTCTGGGACGAGAGCGCGAAGCTCGTCGGGCTGGCCTGATGGACGCCGAGCGCGCGCGCCGGCTCGGCTTCGCGAGCAAGCCCGGCTCGACGCCGCTGCGGATCGCGCGGACCGAAGGCGCCTGGCTCTACACCGAAGACGGACAGGCGATCCTCGACGCGTCCGGCGGGGCGATCGTCGCGAACATCGGCCACGGCCGGCGCGAGGTCGCCGAGGCCTACGCACACGAGCTCGAGCGCGCCAGCTACCTGCTGCCGCCGTTCGCGACCGAGAGCCGGGTGCGCCTGGTCGAGCGCCTGGTCCAGCGCTGGCTGCCGGCCGGGCTGACGCGCATCGCGTTCACGAGCGGCGGCTCGGAGGCGGTCGACGCGGCGCTCCGCGTCGCGCGCGCGCACCACGTCAGCGCGGGTCGGCCCGGGCGCTGGAAGGTGATCGGCCGCGACCTGTCCTATCACGGCACTACGCTCGCAACGCTCGCGGTCGGCGGACACACCAAGCGCCGCGCGGGCTTCGAGCCCTGGCTGGCCGACCTGCCGAAGGCGCCGGCCTGCTACTGCTTCCGCTGCCCGCTCGGCAAGACGTACCCGAGCTGCGCGGTCGCGTGCGCGGACGAGGTCGAGGCGGCGATCCTGCGCGCCGGTCCCGACACCGTGGCCGCGGTGATCGCCGAGCCGATCGGCGGCTCGACGGCGGGCGCGCTCGTTCCGCCCGACGAGTACTGGCCGAAGCTCGCGGCGATCTGCCGCCGCCACGGCGTGCTCTTGATCGCGGACGAGGTCATGACCGGCTTCGGCCGCACCGGCAAGAAGTTCGGCGTCGACCACTGGGGAGTCACTCCCGACATCCTCGTCGGCGGCAAGGGGCTCACCGGCGGCTACGCGCCGATGGGCGCGGTCGTCGCGAGCGAAGCGGTCGTGGCGCCGATCGTCGCGGCGGGTCAGGAGCTGATGTTCTTCACCTACTCCGCGCACCCCGCGAGCTGCGCCGCGGCCGACCGCGTGCTGCAGATCATGGAGCGCGAGGCGCTGGTCGCGCGCGCCGCGACGATGGGCGAGAAGCTCGGCAAGCGGCTGTCGCGTCTGCTCGCGCACCCGAACGTGGGCGACGTGCGCGGCCGCGGGCTTCTGTGGGCGGTCGAGCTGGTGGCCGACAAGGCGACCCGCGAGCCGTTCGCGGCGAGCGCGAAGCTCACCGAGAAGGTGGTCGCGGCGGGGATCGCGCAGGGAATCTTCGTCTATCCCGGCGGCGTCGACCCCGCGCGCGACGTGATCACGCTGGGCCCGCCGTTCACGATCTCGGAGCAGGAGATCGACCTGATCGGCGAGCGCCTCGAGCGAGCCCTCGACGGCGCGCTCGAGCGGCTGCGCTAGCCGGGCTAGGCGCGGCGTCGACCCAGGAATCACCGGGTCGCGAGAAACCCCTCCCGGTCGAGGTGGCGGGGCGGGTAGAATTCCGCATGGCTGCAAAACGGAAGCAGAAGCGGCCCGTCGTTCCTGAGGACATCTACGACCTGGTCCGCGTGCGCGATGCCCGCGTCTCGCCGGATGGGCGGCTCGTGGCCTGGGTGCAGACGCACAGCGACCGCGAGCGGGACGCGAACGTCGATTCGATCTGGCTCGCCCCGCTCGACGGCAGTGAGGCGCCGCGCGCCTTCACGCGCGGGGCGGCGGCGAACTCGCCGCGCTGGTCCCCGGACGGCCAGGAGCTCGCCTTCGTCTCGGACCGCGGGAACGGCAATCAACTGTTCGTCGCACCGCTCGCGGGGGGTGACGCGCGCCCGGTGACGAAGCAACAGGGAAGCCCGACCAGCCCACGCTGGTCGCCGGACGGCCGGCGGATCGCGTTCGCGCGCGCGGTGGGCCCGCGCCGCGGCAAGGAGCCGAGCGCGCGCAACGCTCCAGTCGTGGTGCGCGACCTCTACTACAAGCTCGACGGGTTCGGGCCCTTCGACGAGAGGCGCCGGCACCTCTTCGTGGTGGACGTCTCGACGGGCGAAGAGCACCAAGTCACCGACGGCGACTGGCACGACACCCAGCCGGCCTGGTCGCCGGACGGCGCGCAGATCGCGTTCGTCTCCGACCGCAGCGAGCGCCGCTGGAATCAGCTGTTCCGCAGCGACCTCTGGATCGTGTCGGCGCGCGGCGGCGAGCCGCGCCGGCTGACGCGCGAGCGGGGCAGCGTGTCCTCGCCGTCGTTCTCCCCCGACGGCAAGCAGATCGCGTTCGTCGGGAACGAACACGGTGACCGCGCGGCGGGCCGCAACAGCGCGCTCTTCGTCGTGCCGGCGCGGGGCGGTGCTCCGCGCGCGACCAGCGCCGACCTCGATCGCAACGTCTCCGGCAACGCTGCGTTCGGCGACCCGTTCCAGTGGAGCCCGGACGGCGGGAGCATCCTCTTCCTCGCGGGCCAGCGCGGCGCGGTGCCGATCTGGCGCGTCGAGCTCGAGAGCGGCAGCGCGAAGCCACTGGTGGACGGCGACTTCCAGGCGCAGGCGATCGAGCTCACTCTGGACGGCAAGCACGTGGTCTTCCCCTCGCTGTGGAGCTCGAGCCTGCCCGAGATCGAGGTCGCCGCGCTCGGACGCGGCGCGGCACGGCGCCCGATCTCGCGCGCCAACGCGCCGCTCGCGGCGCGCGTCGAGCTTCGCGCCACCGAGCGCATTCGCTACCGCAGCAAGGACGGCCTCGAGATCGAGGCGTTCGTGCTCCGCCCGCCAGGGCAGCGCAAGGACAAGCCCGCGCGCACCGTGCTCGAGATCCACGGCGGTCCGCACGGGGCGCACCCGGCGACGTTCAACGTGCTGCGCGCCCAGGCGCTCGCCGGTGCGGGCTACGTCGTGCTGATGCCGAACCCGCGTGGCAGCACCTCGTATGGAGAGGCGTTCGAGCGCGGCTGCGTGGGTGACTGGGGCGGCCTGGATTACGAGGACTTGATGGCCGGTGTCTCCGCGCTCGTCGAGCGCAAGATCGCCGATCCCGCGCAGCTCTACGTCAGCGGCTACTCGTACGGTGGCTACATGTCGAGCTGGGTCGTGGGACAGACACAGCGATTTCGCGCGGCCGCGATCGGCGCGCCGATCACCGACCTGGTGAGCAGTCTCGGCACCGACGACATCCCGCACTTCAACATCGAGTCGCTGGGCGGCACGCCGGAGACTTCCTTCGAGGAGTACCGCGCGCGCTCGCCCCTCACGCATCTGCAGAACGTCAAGACACCCTGCCTCGTCCTGCACTGGGAGGGGGATCTGCGCTGTCCGATTGCCCAGTCCGAGCAGTTCTTCACCGGACTCAAGCTGCTGGGCCGCGAGGTCGAGCTGGTGCGATATCCGGGCGGCTCGCACGGAGTGCGTACGCCGTCGCAGGACTTCGACTACGCGAAGCGCGAGCTCGACTGGTTCGCGCGGCACGGCAGCTGAGAGCCGACACGCAGCCGGAGCTCGCCCCGGGGCGAGATCGCCGCGAGCGCCGCGGTCTCACCGCGGTTCGCGTCCGTAACCGTTGGACCGCGCGGGCTTCCGGGAGACGCTCCGGATCTACCGTGAGCGGCTCGTCGCGCAGAGCGGCAAGCCGTGCACCGACGACCCCCGCGCCGGCGCGAGAGCGCTCGCAGTTCTCGGCGAGGCGGATCGGATGTTCGAGTGTCTCGAGCAAGCCTCTACCTGCCCTACCGAGCCGACCCTCGCTTCGCCGGCCTCCTTCGGCGCATGAACCTGCTCGAGTAGGCAAGCGGCGCTAAATCGCGGGCTCGGGCGGCGCGACCGGGGCGCCCGTCGTCAAAATCTTGCGCGCCGCCTCGATCGACTCGTCGGTGCCGGCCAGCGCGAGCAAGTCCCCCGCGCGCAGCCGCTCGCTCGCTGGCGGCGCGACGATCGAGCCGGTGCCGCGCGAGATCGCGAGCACGGTCGCGCCGCTGCGCCCGCGCAGGTTCAGCTCCGCGAGCGTGCGCCCCACCGACGGCGTCTCCGGCCCGAGCCGCACCGCAACCGGCTCGCCCAGGCCGTGGAGGAGCGAGCGGATCTCGTTGATCCGCTGCGTCTCACCGGTCCGCCCCGCGTAGGCGAAGCTGCGCAGCGCCTCGACGACCGCCTGCGAGCCCGCCTGCACGTGGCTCTCCAGGTTCGCCGCGCTGCGCCACACCGCGACCACCAGCGCCACGAGGAGGGCGCCCAGCACGATCGGCGCCGAGACGGTCGGCAGGAACGGTTGTGCGATCAGCATCGCGATGACGCCTGCGGTGAGGGTCGCCGCGAACTGCAGGGTCACCTCGAGCGCGCGGCGCGGCGTGGCGTCGAGGTCGAGTGAGCCCGCCTTGCGCGGCAGCGCGCCGACCGCCAGCTGGCGCGCGAGCCGCCGAGCAAGCCGCCCGATCCCGACGATCAGCGGCGTCGCGCACGCGCAGGCCAGCCCGATCAGCACGGCGCGCACGGCCTCGGGCGGCGCACTCGTGGCGCCCGCGATCGCCACCACTCCGCGCTCGAGCGTCGCGGCCGCGCCCGCGACGAGCCCGCCGAGCGCGAACGTGTCGAGCACGAGCAGCGCCATCACCCGGCCCCGGGTCGCCGCCTGTGCATCCGGCGAGGCCGCCAGCCGCTCCAGCCAGGCGCCGTAGAGGGTCGCGAACGTCTGCAGCGGCCGCGGCAGCTTGCGGTCGACGTAGGACGCTGCCGGTCCCGCGGCGCGGATCAGCCAGGGCGTCGCCAGCGACGTGACGACCGAGACACCGACGGTCACCGGATAGAGGAACTCGCCGGTCGCGCCGAGCCGCGCCCCGAGCACGGCGATGATGAACGAGAACTCGCCGATCTGCGCGAGGCTCATACCCGCCTGGATCGCCGTGCGCGTGCCGCTGCCGGTGAGAAACGCGCCGATCGCCACGCTCGCGATCTTGCCGCCGACCACGATCCCCGAGAGGACCACGACCGCTCCCGAGTGCTTCAGCAACAGCGCCGGGTCGATCGAGAGCCCGACCGAGACGAAGAAGATCGCCACGAACATGTCGCGGACCGGCTCGACGAGCGACTCGACCTGATGTGCGCGCCCCGACTCGGAGATCAGCGACCCCGCGAGGAACGCGCCGAGCGCAACCGAGTAGCCCGCCTCCTGGGCGACATAGGAGATGACGAAACAGATCCCGATGCTGGCGATCAAAGTCGTCTCGCGCCGGCCGATCGCGACCACCGCGCGGATGGAGCGCGGCACGACCAGCATGCCGACCACGAGGAGCGCGGCCAGGAAGCCCGCGAGCGCGAGCAGCGTCGTCGCGAGCGCCCCCGCCGACAGACCCGCGCCGGTCGCCACCGCGGTGAGCGCGGCCATGAAGACGATCGCGATCAGGTCCTCGACCAGGAGGATCCCCACGACCAGCTCGCGCAGCCGCCCGCCGATCCGCTCCTCGTCGAACACCTTCGCGATGATCGTGGTGCTCGAGATCGCGACGATCGCGCCGGTGAAGACCGACTCGAGCGGGGTCCAGCCGAACGCGCGCGCCGCGAGGAAGCCGAGCATCGCGACGATCGGCACCTCGGTCACGGCCGTGATCCCCGCCGTCGGGCCCACCTGAGCGAGCTTGCCCAGGCTGAACTCGAGCCCGAGCGAGAACATCAGCAGCACCACGCCGAGCTCGGAGAGCGTGCGCACGATCCCAGGGTCGGCGACGATCGGGATCGGCACGTGCGGGCCGACGATCACACCCGCCAGCACGTAGCCGAGCACGACCGGCTGGCGCAGCCGGTGGAACACCACCGTCACCAGCGCCGCGACCGCCAGGACGATCGTCAGCGAGCGGAAGAACTCGTGAGCGTCGTGCACGCTCACGGTGTAGCGCGCGATTGCGCCGCGCTCACTCCTCGCGCAAGTAGATCCAGCCGGAATCGACCATGAGCAGGCGGTGGCGCGGCCCGGCGACATCGGGGTCGCGCGCCTCCCAGCCCGCGTCGGCCGGGTAGAGCGAGCAGGCGCCGCCGGGGATCCGCACCACGCGGGGGTGGAAGACGGGCGGGTCGGTGGCGCGCACCGCGGCGAGCGCGTCCGCCGCGCGCGTGTGCGGCACCAGCGTGGCGAGCGTGACGAAGGTCGGCGGCGGCAGCTCGATCTCGCCGGCTCGCTGCGCCGCGAGCGCCTCGCGCGGCGTGCGCCAGGCGTGCGCGTGGATCTCGCCGCCGTCGACCTGAACCGCGCGTGGTGTCGGCCTTCCCCGCGAAGAACCAGGTCGCGAAGCGCTTGGGCAGGCCTTCGGGCGTGGTCCAGTGCGAGATCTGGACCAGCGAGTCGGGATCGACCGCGATCCCCGCCTCTTCGCGCGCCTCGCGCGCCGCCGCGCGGCGCGCCGCGCCCGCGTCGCCGCCTGGACCGGCGTCGACCGGATCGATGCGCCCGCCGGGGAAGACCCAGGCGCCGCCGTGGAAGGCGAGCTGCGAGTTGCGGCGCAGCAGCAGCACCTCGAGCCCGCCCGCGTCGCCGGGCGCGACGCGATCGCGGAGCAGAACCACCGTCGCGGCCGGTGCGGCTTCGACCATCGCGCGTATGATACGCGGATGGAGAGGGAGGACGTCGTCGGGGGTCGTTACGCCTGGTACGTGCTCGCGGTCCTCGTCCTCGTCTACGTCGCGAACTTCGTCGACCGGCAGATCCTCTCGATCCTCGCGCAGGAGATCAAAGGCGATCTCGGCCTGTCCGACGCCGAGATCGGCTTCCTGTACGGCACCGTGTTCGCGGTGTTCTACGCGCTGTTCGGCCTGCCGCTCGGCCGGCTCGCCGACGTGTGGGTGCGCAAGAGCCTGATCGCCTGCGGGCTCGGGTTCTGGAGCGCGATGACGGCGCTCTCGGGCACCGCGTCGAGCTTCGCGTCGCTGGGCGCGTACCGGATCGGTGTCGGGATCGGCGAGGCGAGCGCATCGCCCGCGGCCTTCTCGACCCTGGTCGACTGGTTCCCCGCGCGGCTGCGCGCGACCGCGCTGTCGATCTACTCGAGCGGTGTCTACATCGGGGCCGGGATCGGGATCTTCCTGGGCGGCTGGATCGTGGACGCCTGGCGCGCGGCGTATCCGGAGGCCGAGGGGATTGCACCGTTCGGCCTGCGCGGCTGGCAGGTGGCCTACTTCGCGGTCGGCCTGCCGGGGCTCGCGCTCGCGCTCTGGGTCGCGAGCCTGCGCGAGCCGCGCCGCGGTCGGAGCGAGGGACTGCCCGAGCCGGCGCGGCACCCGCACCCGTTCGCCGAGTTCGGCCGCGAGCTCTTCGCGGTGCTGCCACCGCTGAACGTGATCTCGCTCTGGCGAGGTGGCGCGAGCGCGGGGGTCATGGCGCGCAATGCCGCAGGGGCCGTCGCGATCGCGCTTCGGCGCCGCGGGCCTGATCGCCGCCACCGGCAGCACGGCCCAGTGGGTCGCGCTCGGGATCGGCGTGTACGCGGCGTTCTCGTGGGCGCAGGGCCTGCGCCTTCGCGACGAACCAGCGTTCGCGCTGATCTTCCGCACGCCGGCGCTGCTGCTCTCAGCGGGCGGCTTCGCGTGCATCGCGTTCGTGACCTACGCGCTCGCGTTCTGGGGCCCGCCCTTCTTCCTGCGCGTCCACAAGGTGAGCGCGAGCGAGGTCGGCATCTGGGTCGGGCTCGCGTCCGCGCTGGGCGGCTGGATCGGCGTGACCCTCGGAGGAATCCTCTCGGACGCGCTGCGGCGCCGGACCGAGAAGGCGCGGCTCTGGATGGGCGTGGCGACGATCTCACCTCGGTGCCGTTCGGGCTCGGCCTCCTGCACGCACCGACCGTCGAGCTCGCCTACCTGTGCAACTTCGCGTTCACCATCGTGTCACCGCTCTGGGTCGGCCCCGCCGCGACGACCGTGAACGAGCTCGTGCTGCCGCGCATGCGCGCGATCGCGTCGGCGTTCTACCTCTTGATCGTGACCTTCATCGGGCTCGCGCTCGGGCCGTACGCGGTGGGCAAGGTGAGCGACGTGTTCGCGAGCGGCGGCGCCGAGTCCGGGCAAGCGCTCCGCTCCGCGATGCAGCTCGGGCTCGCGCCGTTCGCGCTCTCGGCCGTCCTGTTCGCGCTGGCCTGGTCGCGGGTCGGCGCGGCCGAAGCCAGCAAGCTCGAGCGCGCGCGGGCGGTCGGCGAGGCTTGATATGCTGCGCAGGCGCGGGAGAACGAGATGATCCTCGATCGGTTCAAGCTCGACGGCAAGGTCGCGATCGTGACGGGCGCGGGCCGCGGCATCGGCGCGGGCATCGCGCTCGCGTTCGCGCAGGCCGGCGCGGACGTGGCGCTCGGCGCGCGCACGATGAGCGAGGTCGAAGGCGTCGCCGCGCAGGTGCGCGCGCTCGGCCGCCGCGCGATCGCCCTCCCCTGCGACGTCATGCAGCGCGCGCAGCTCGAAGCGCTGGTCGAGCAGACCCAGAAGGAGCTCGGCCGCATCGACCTGGTCGTGAACAACGCGGGCGGCGCGCCCTGGACCCCGTTCCTGAAGACGAGCGAGCGCGCCTTCGAGGAGGCGTACCGCTTCAACGTGACCTCGGCGTTCCTGCTCACCCGCCTGGCCGTGCCGCACATGCTCGCTCACGGCGGCGGCGCCGTAGTGAACGTGTCGTCGGCAATGGGCCGCGTCACCGACCGCGGCTTCTCGGCCTACGGCGCCGCGAAGGCGGCGCTCTCCCATCTCACGCGGCTGCTCGCGAACGAGCTCGCGCCGCGCGTGCGCGTGAACGCGCTCGCGGTCGGCGCGGTCGAGACCTCCGCGCTCGCGCCCTTCCTGAAGGCCGAAGGCATGCGCGAGAAGATGGAAGCGCTCACCCCGCTCGGCCGGATCGGCCAGGTCGAGGACATAGCCGCCGCCGCGCTCTGGCTTGCGTCGGACGCGGCGAGCTGGGTGACCGGCAAGGTGATCGAGGTCGACGGAGGACAGGAGACCTCGAACTTCCCGATCAAGCTGCCGGATCTGTAGACCTGAGCTCGCCGCGGAGTGACTGGCGCCTCTGCGGGCACGGGGTCAGCTATAGAACTGCTGTCCCCAGCGGCGCAGCTCGGCGATCGGGCCGTCGCCGTCGCACAGCATCGGCCGCGGCAGGTACGCCTTGTTCTCCCAGATCGGGATGTCCTCGTTCATCTGCTTCACGATGTCGCGGATGATCGCGGCGCCGACGCCGCCGCGCGGGGCGGCGCCGTTCTCCTTGCGCTGGACGAAGTCGAAGCGGACGTCGCAGTAGTCCTCGTCGATCGGCGAGGTCGAGGCCATCAGCACCGTCTCGCAGATGCCGGTGAAGCGGGTGAAGCCGCAGCCGAAGCCGAAGGTGTTGGCGTCGATGCAGCCGTCGACCGGGCCGCGCGGCGTGAGCATCTTCGAGCGCTGAAGGGAGCGACGCCATACGCCGTCGACGGTGACCTCGGACGCGGGAACCTCCATGGTGCCGTGCACGTAGCGGAAGTGCGCTCGGTCGGCGGCGTTCTCGGCCATCTCCTGGTTGCGCGAGCGGATCTTCCAGCGGTAGCGCTCGGGCGCGGTCCACTCGCCATCGCCGACCTCGGGGATCACCGGCACGTCCCAGTCGGGCGGCTTGCCCTCCCTGTGGTGCCAGACCCAGAGCAGGCCGTTTCGCTCGAGCGCGGGCCAGGCGCGCAACTGCGCGCGTCGGCGGGATGCGCTGCGCGTAGGGAATCTCGACGCAGGCCCCGTCGCCGGCGAAGCGCCAGCCGTGGAACGGACACCGGATGGTGTCGCCCTCGACCTTGCCGCCGCGGCCCAGATTCGCGCCCAGGTGCGGGCAGTAGCGCGTCCATCACCCGCGCCGCGCCATCGGCGCCGCGGTAGGCGATGAGGTCCTCGGCGAAGTAGCGCAGCGCCCTTCACCTGCCCGGCCGCCAGCTCGTCCGTGTAGGCGACCGCGAACCAGCCGTTGGGGATCGGGAACGGGAACTCGCGCTTCTGGAGCCTCATGGCCGCATCATGCCACAGCCCGAGCCGAAATGGAACGTGTTCTAATCCGGCCTAAGAGAGGGTGCCGCCGTCGACCCGGAGCGCTTCTCCCGTGACGTGGGCGGCGTCGTCCGAGGCGAGGAAAGCCACCGCAGCTGCGACGGTTTCAGGGCCGCGGAACGAGCGATCCGGCGGCATGATTCGGCGCACGAGCTTCGGGTCCGCGCCCTCGGGCAGCTTGAACGCCGCGTGCATCGGGGTCGTCACCGAGCCCGGGCAGATCGCGTTCGCGCGCAGGCCCTGCGCGCAGTACTCGATCGCGAGCGTGTAGGTGAGCGCGAGGATGCCGCCCTTCGACGCGGAGTACGCCGCGGTCCACGGGTGACCCGCGAGCGCGGCGGTCGACGACATGTTCACCACATTGCCTTTCGCGGCCAGCAAGTGCGGCAGCGCGGCCTGGCACATGTAGAACGTGCCGTCGAGGTTCACCGACAGGACCTTGCGCCACTTCTCGTGCGCGAGCTCGTGGGTGTGGTCGAAGTGGAGGATGCCCGCGATGTTGCACAGCGAGTCGAGCTTGCCGAAGCGCTGCACGCAGGCCTCGACCGCGGCGCGCGCGGCCGCGGGATCCGACACGTCGCAGAGTCGGGTCTCGACCTCGGCACCGAGCTCGCGCGCGGTCTTCGCGGTCTCCTCGAGGCCCTGCGCCGCGACGTCGAGCAGGAACAGCGACCCGCCCTCGCTCGCGATCCGCTCCGCGCTCGCGCGGCCGATGCCCGACGCCGCGCCCGTGATCAGAACCACCTTGCCCGCGAATCTCGGCTGCATCGCGGGATGATACGCGATTCAGGTCTTCGATTTATCGAGGAACCGGGCGAGCGTGGCGAGCAGAGCGGTGCGGTCGATCGGCTTGGCCGCGAACTCGTCACAGCCCGCCGACAGGCACGCCTCGCGGTCCTCGGCGCGGCCGTGCGCGGTGAGCGCCACGATCGCGCCGTCGTAGCCGTCGGCGCGCAGCGCGCTCGCCGCCTCGTTGCCCGACATCTCCGGCATCTCGACGTCGACCAGTACGACGTCGAACGGTGTCCCCGACAGGGTGGCGCTCATCGCCTTCGCGTGCGCCTCGCGTCCGTTCTCGGCCAGCTCGACCTCGAGGCCCGCGCGGCGCAGCACGCGCTCGAGCAGCGCCCGGTTGTCGACGCCATCCTCCGCGAGCAGCACGCGCCCGCGCAGCGGGTGGGCGGGCTGCGGCGGCGTGGGCAGCCGCGCGGTGGGACCCGTGCCCTTCGCGGAGCTGCCGAGCGTGGCGCGGAAGCGGCTGCCGCGCCCGAGCTCGCTCTCGACCGTGACGCTGCCCCCGAGCAGGCGCGCGATCTTGCGCGAGATGGAGAGCCCGAGCCCGGTCCCGCCCTGGCGGCGCCCGCCCGCGCCGTCCGCCTGGGTGAACGGCTCGAACAGCTTCGCCTGCTGCTCGGGGCTGATGCCGATCCCCGTGTCGACGACCTCGAAAGCGGCGCGCTCGCCGTCGGCGCCGACGCGCACGCGCACCTCCCCTTCTTCGGTGAACTTGATCGCGTTGCCGACCAGGTTCACCAGGATCTGGCGCGCGCGCGTGACGTCGGTCCAGACCGCCGGCGGCGCGGTAGGCAGCGGCTCGACGACCAGCCGCAGCCCCTTCGCCTGCGCGCGCTGGCGCAGCAGCTCGGCGACGTCGTCGGCGAGCTCGACCGGCGAGCACGCGACCAGCTCGAGCTGGAGCTTCCCCGACTCGATCCTCGCCGCGTCGAGCACGTCGTCGAGCACGCGCAGCAGGTGCTCGCCGTTGCGCTGGATGGTGTGCAGCGCGGGCCCGGCGGGCCGCTTCGGACTGCCCCCCGCGTCGAGGTCGACCAGGAGCTCCTCGGCGAAGCCGAGGATCGCGGTCATCGGCGTGCGGATCTCGTGGCTCATGGTCGCGAGGAACTCGGACTTCGCCTGAGCAGCGGCCTGCGCCTCGCGGCGCGCGGCCTCGGCGGCTTGCCGCGCGCGGTGCATCTTCGCCCACAGCATGCGCTGGCTCTGACCGGCGGCCGCGCCGAGCGAGCCGCACACGGCGCTCATCGCCACGACCACCGGAATCGGCAGCGCCCCGCCCGGCGGCAGAAAGAAGCCGGAGGCGAGGCACACGACGGCCGCGACGGCCGCGGTGACCAGCGACATCGACGGCGGCCACGGCGTGAACGCGGCGATCGTCACTGGCGAGATCAGCGCGAGCACCAGGTACGGGTTCTGGCCGGTCGGAGACTGCAGCCCGGCCAGGCTGATGTAGGCGTTCACGATCGTCACCAGCACGAACAGCAGGAGCTCGGGGTTCTTGCGGCCGAACGCGGTGTAGGTCAGCGCGATGCAGCCCGCCATCAACGGCTCGACGACGAGCAGCATGTAGAGCACGCGCTCGAGCAGCCAGTCGCCGACCGTCGCGTGCAGTACGCACACGAACGCGCCCATCAGCGCGAGCGAGACGCCCAGCACCCGCGAGCCGCGCTGGATCCACCCCGAGAGGTCGGGCATCTCCGCGGTCGGAACCGGGCGGAGGAAGCGGCGCACGCGCTCGTTCACGCGCCGGGCTCCGGCTCGGGCTTCTCGAGCAGCGCGCGCACGATCTCCAGCAGCCGGCCGCGGTCGACGGGCTTCGACAGATACTCGTCGCAGCCGGCGGCGAGACACTTGTCGCGGTCGCCGGTCATGGCCTGCGCGGTGAGCGCGAGGATCGGCACGCGCAGCCCCTCGCGGCGCAGCGCGGCGGTCGCCTCGTAGCCGGTCATCATGGGCATCTGCATGTCCATGAGGATCAGGTCGTAGGGGGCGTCCGCGTCGCGCGCGGCGAGCGCCTTCTCGCAGGCGATCTGTCCGTCGTTCGCGAGCTCGACCTCGAGGCCCGCGCGGCGCAGCAGGCTCGAGATCAGCGCCTGGTTGTCCGGGCCGTCCTCGGCCAGCAGTACGCGGCCGCGCAGCGGCTCGAGCCCGCGCGGGATCCCGCGCGTCGCCGCAGGCGTCGTCGGGCGCAGCAGGTCGCTCGCCACCGTGTCGATCATGCGCACGCCGTCGAGCGAGCCGGTCAGGAACGTCGCGCGGAACACGCTGCCGCCGGCGGGCTGCGCTCTCGACCGCGATGTCGCCGCCGAGCAGGCGCGCGAGCTCGCGCGAGATCGTGAGCCCGAGTCCCGTGCCGCCGTGGCGGCGGGTGAGCGACGCGTCGGCCTGGGCGAACGCCTCGAAGATGCGCTGGTGCTCGGTCGGGTCGAGGCCGATCCCGGTGTCGATCACGTCGATCGCCAGGAGCGCCGCCGGTCGCTCCGGCCCCGCGGGCAGGAGCTCGAGCCGCAGCGTCACGCCGCCGTGCTCGGTGAACTTGATCGCGTTGCCGACCAGGTTCACCAGGATCTGGTGCATCCGCGTCGCGTCGGAGTGGATCATCTCGGGGATCGCGCCGCGCAGGCGCACGTCGAGCCGCAGCTGCTTCTCGACCGCGCGGGGCCGGAGCAGCGACACGACGTCGGCCACCACGCGCAGTGGCGCGCACGGCACGTCCTGCACGGTGAGCTTGCCGGCCTCGATCCGCGAGAGGTCGAGCACGTCGTTCACGATCGCCAGCAGGTGGTGGCCGTTGCGCTTCACCGTGAGCAGCGCCGGGTCGGGGCCGAGCGCGGTGCCGGTGCGCGCGGCTTCGTCGATCAGCTCGTCGGTGAAGCCGAGGATCGCGGTGAGCGGCGTCCGGATCTCGTGGCTCATGTTGGCCAGGAACTCGGACTTCGCGCGGTCCGCTGCCAGTGCGGCGAAGCGCGCGGCGTCCGCCAGCTCCCGCGCCGCGACCGTCGCGGACCACCAGCCGCGATGCGCGCGCGAGGCGAGCGCTCCCGCGACTCCGCTGGCCAGCGCCGTGACGACCGGGCCGAGCGGGAACGCGCCGGCGCGCGCCGGCACCAGCCAGACCGCGAGCATCTCGAGCGCTGCCATCGCTCCGCCCAGCGCGACCGAGAGCTGCGGCCGCCAGGGCGCGAAGGTCGCCACGAAGACCGGCGCGAACAGCGCCGCCCAGCTCAGCGCGCTCGCGTCGCCGTGCATGCGCGGATCGCCGAGCAGCAGCGCCGCGTTGCCGAGCGCGACTTCCAGGAACAGGAGCGCCTCCGCGCGACGCCGCCCGAGGGAAGTGTGCGAGACGGCGAAGCAGGTCCAGGTAGTGGCCTGCGCGACGACCAGCGACACGAGCGCCTCCGCGAAGGAGGTGCCGCCGCGGAGCGAGAGGACGAAGCCGACTGGCAGCAGCAGCGGCGCGTAGACGAGCGCGGCCACCCGCACCCCGCGCACGAGGAAGCGGTGCAGCTCGGGAAGCTCAGCGTCGCCGGCCGGGGCGACGAATCTCTGCCACAGGCGGGTCACGGGTGGTTCCCTATCGGCTGCCGCGCTGCCGGGGTTGCGGGTCGATCTGCTGGTTTTCGCGACCCCGGCCGGGCGATGATGTCACCGATGCTGGAAGAGCTGGTCGCACGCCGTCCGGTCGAGTCGTTTGTCGTCGAGCTGCGCCCCGAGCAGGTCGACGAGTTCCGCACACTCGGGTTCACTCACGTCGCGCGCATCACCAGCGATGCCGAGCTGGCCTGGCTGGGCGAGCTCTACGACTGGCTGTTCAGCGAGCGGAAGCAGGCCGTGCCCGGCGGCTACTTCGACCTGTCCCGGCCATACGACAGCGCTGGCGAGGATCTGCAGCCGCAGCTCCTCGCGCCCGAGGCGCTGGTGCCCGACCTGCGCAAGACGGCGCTGTTCCAGAACGGCCGGCGACTCGCCTCGGTGTTGCTCGGCGCGGACCCGGCGAGCGTGCGCGGCTGGGGCCACATGATCCGCAAGCCGGCCCGGATCGGCGCGCCGCTGCCGTGGCACCAGGACGAGGCCTACTGGGACCCGGGCTTCGACTACCGCGCGCTCGGCTGCTGGATGCCGCTCGACCCGGCGACCGTTGCCAGCGGCTGCATGAGCTTCATCCCCGGCTCGCACACGGGCGACGTCCGGAAGCACCGCCACGTCGGCGACGATCCGACCGTGCACGCGCTCTTCACGGACGACGTCGATCCGAGCCGCGCCGTCGCGCTGCCGCTCGCGCCCGGCGGCGCGATCTTCCACCACTGCCGGATGCTGCACAGCTCCGGGCCCAACACGAGCCCGAACGTGCGGCGCGCCTACGCCAACGAGTTCCAGACCGCGCCCGTGAAGCGCGCCGTTCCCTTCGATCGGCCCTGGGTGACCGAGGGCCAGGAAGCCTGGGAAGCGCGCTTCGCGAAGGACTGACTAAGCGAGCTTGAAGACGCGCAGCGCGTTCTCGCGCAGGAACTTCGGCCAGACGTCGTCGCGGAACGGCACGTGCGGGCAGCTCGCTGAAGATCCGCTCGAGCGAGAGCCCCATCGGGAAGTAGCCCGCGTACATGATCTTGTCGGCGCCGCGCGTGTTCGCGAAGTCGACGATGTCCTTCGGGTAGTGCTTCGGCGCGAACGCGCTGGTCGAGTAGTAGAGGTTCGGCCACTTCAGCATCAGCTTCACGGCGAGCGTCGGTCCACGGCTCGGCGCCGTGGCGCATGACGAACTTCAGCTCGGGGAAGAACCAGCAGACCTCGTCGATCAGCTCGACGTGCTGCGGCGCCATCGGCAGGCGCGGCCCGGGCACGCCGGCGCAGACGCAGATCGGGATGTCGAGCTCGACGCACTTCGCGTAGATCGGGTAGAAGCGCTTGTCGTCGATCGGCACCTGCGGGCACAGCCCCGACGGGAACGCGGTGAGCGCCTTGATGCCGAAGCTCGTCGTGCAGCGCCACGATCTTGCGCACCTCGTCCATGCCGTTGTTCGGGTTCACCTCGTAGCTGGCGAAGAAGCGCTCGGGATACTCCTTCAGCGCGCGGATCGAGGCGTCGGTCGTCGTCGTCGACGTCCGACCATCGCCCGCTCGATCCCGTGCTTGTCCATCTCCGCGACGACGAGCCTTCAGCATGTCGAAGCCCGGGGCGAAGCCCGGGATGTTCCGGAACATGTACTCGGCCGGCATCTTGAACTGCTCGCGGCTCTCGCGGTCGCGGAGCAAGGGCTTCATGAACTCGTACCAGCGGCCGGTGTCGGCGGTCGGGATCGCGCAGCATCAGGTCGATGACACCGATCCCGGTCGGCATGGGCATGACGCGCTCCTTCGCGCCGGATCATGCCACGCGGGGCCGTCGAAATGGCGCCGCGCGGTTCGACGTCCTGCGGCGCAGCTGTCCGACCTCGCCCGGGGGGAGGCCCAGCCCGCGGCCTGAATCGCGTACCATCGGCGCGATGGGACCCCTCGACGGAATCAAGATCCTGGAGATCGCGGGCATCGGGCCCGGGCCGTTCTGCGCGATGTTGCTCGCCGACCTGGGCGCCGAGGTGCTGCGCATCGAGCGCGTCGCGAACGTCGGGCGGCGGACGCGGCGCAGGTGACACGCTCGCGCGCGGGCGGCGCTGCATCGCGGTCGATCTGAAGCACCCGGACGGCGTCGCGACGGTGCTGCGGCTCGTCGAGAAGGCGGACGGCCTGCTCGAGGGCTTCCGCCCCGGCGTGATGGAGCGGCTCGGGCTCGGCCCCGACGTCTGCCTCGCGCGCAATCCGCGCCTGGTCTACGGGCGCATGACCGGCTTCGGCCAGACCGGACCGCTGGCGCAGGCCGCCGGGCACGACATCAACTACATCGCGCTGGCCGGCGCGCTTGCCCCGATCGGCGCGCCGCGGCGCAGCCGCCGACGCCGCCGCTCAACCTGGTCGGCGACTTCGGCGGCGGCGGCTTGATGCTCGCGTTCGGGATGGTCTGCGCGCTGCTCGAGCGCACGCGCTCGGGCAAGGGGCAGGTGGTCGACGCGGCGATGGTCGACGGCGCGGCGCGTGCTGACGGCGATCTTCTACGGCGCGGCTCAGTCGGGCTGGTGGAGCGAGACCGCGGGCTCGAACATGCTCGACAGCGGCGCGCACTTCTACGACGCCTACGAGACCAAGGACGGCAAGTACGTCTCGATCGGCTCGATCGAGCCGCAGTTCTACGCCGAGCTGCTCGAGAAGCTCGGGCTCGAGGCCGAGCCGCTGCCCGCACAGAACGACCGCTCGCGCTGGCCCGAGCTGAAGTCGCGCCTGGGCGCGCTGTTCCTGACGAAGACGCGCGACGAGTGGTGCCAGCTGATGGAGGGGAGCGACGTCTGCTTCGCGCCCGTGCTCACGCCGTCGGAGGCGCCGCGCCATCCGCACAACCGGGAGCGCGGCACGTTCGTCGAGATCGCGGGAGTGGTGCAGCCGCGCCCAGCGCCGCGCTTCAGCCGAACCGACGGCGCGATCTCGCGTCCGCCTGCGGCCGTCGGCCAGCACACCGACGAGGCGCTGCGCGACTGGGGCTTCAGCGCGAGCGAGCTCGAGCAGCTGCGAGACCGCAAGGCGATCGCGTAGCTTCAGCGGGTGAGCAGCCGCTCCTCGACGAAGCGCTGGATCGAGCGCTGGTCGGGCGGGGAGACGTCGCGGAAGACCATGCCGACCTCGGTCGCGCGCCGGTACACGGTCTCGCCGCGGACCTCGACCCGGCCCGCCTGAGGAAGGTCGAGCTCGACGGTGAAGCGCTCGCCGGCGGGCGGCGGGTCCTGGCGCCACAGGAGGCAGCCGCCGCGCGAGAGCGAGATCACCTGCGCGTGCCAGGCCTGCGCGTCGTCGCGCAGCCGCGCGGCCAGGCAGGTCGGCACGCGCGCGGTCGCGCGCGGCGTGGGCTCGAGCGCGAGCTGCAGCAGGCGGTACAGCTCGTTGAACTCCGCGGGTCGTTCGACCACGCCGATGATCGGCGTGCGCGGCGGACGCTCCGCTCCGCGCGGCGCGAGCGCGATCCAGGGCACGCCGTCAGGAACGCCGGCGCCGCCGCACTCGAGGTCGGCGATGACCACGTCGGGCGCGCGAGGGACCCGTTTGGACATCTCCGCCCAGCGCTCCGCGGACACGATCGAGTAGCCGGCGCGCGAGAGGGTGATGCGGGCCAGCGCCGCGTAGCTCTCGGGCGGCGCCAGCGAGAGGATCAGCGGGGGGGCCTCTCTGCGACTCACGACCGACTTGTCGGAGTCGCAGTCGGGCCGATTGAGAAATTCGTCGCCCGCTCAGCGGGCGACCGCGCCCCCGTCGACGACAAAGGACTCGCCCGTCACGAACGACGCGCGGTCGGAGCACATCCAGACGACTGCCTCCGCGATCTCGTCCGGCGTGCCGAGCCGGCCCCCCGGCTGGCTGGCGAGGATCGCCTTCTCGATGCGCGGGTCCTTGGCGATGTGGACGCGCAGCGCGGGCGTGTCGACGCTGCCCGGGCAGATCGCGTTGATGCGCACGCCCGTCCGCGCGTTCTCGATCGCGGCGGTCTTGGTCAGGCCGAGCACGCCGTGCTTCGCGGCGGAGTAGTGGCCGAGGCCGGGCACCGCGATCAGCCCCGCGCCCGAGGCGGTGTTCACGATCGCACCCCCGCCCTGCTTCTGCATGACGGGGATCTCGTTCTTCAGGCAGTAGTAGACGCTGGAGAGGTTCAGCGCGATCACCGCGTTCCAGTCCGCCGTCGTGATCCCGTGCACCGGTCCGCCCAGCCCCGGACCGCCGGCGTTGTTGTGCGCGCAGTCGAGCCGGCCGAAGGCGTCGAGGCAAGACTGCACGAGCTCTGCCACTTCGGACTCGCTGGTGACGTCGCAGCGCGTGAACCGCCCGTCGCCGCCCGCGCGCGAGATCAGCTTCACCGTCTCCTCGCCGCCCGCGGCATCGACGTCGGAGACCATGACCTTCGCACCCTCGCGCGCGAACGCGAGCGCCGAGGCGCGGCCGATTCCCTGGGCCGCGCCCGTGACGAGCGCGACCTTGCCGGCGCAGAGGCCCGCGCCGGTCACGTCCGATGGTCGCGTGGGCACCCTACCCACGCTCCAGCGCGACCGTGGCGGTGCCGACGACCGGCGACTCGCCGGCCTCGTTCTTGATCTCGAGGGTCGACCTCGAACGTGCGCTCGGCGTCGTTCTTGTCCGTGACCACGCCCGTCGCGCGCGGCTTCGAGTCGACCAGGATCGGCGAGCGGAACACGGTGTCGATCCGCACCACGCGCGCGCCCGGCGCCCAGCGGTGCACGAGCGCGGCCAGGATCCCCTGGCTCATGATGCCCGGCACGATCGCCCCCGGCAGGCCCTCCTTGCGCGCGGCCTCGTGGTCGTGGAAGCGCGGGAAGGTCATGCCCGCGGCGCCCGTGAAGCGGCGCACGTTGGCGAGCGACACGTCGGGCTGGAACGCGGGCAGCTCCTCGCCGAACTCGACTCTGTCGTAGCTGCGCCCGCTCATGTCTTGCCCGCCCGCTGCACCATGCGCCAGTCGACGATCGAGACCGGCTCGCCGCGCTGGTTCGAGAACTCCATGCGGTGGACGATGAAGAGCATCGTCCCCGAGCGACCGGTCTTGGTGTAGATGTCGTGGATCCGGCTCTTCGCGGTGACCCGGTCGCCCGGCCGGATCGGCCCGAGCACGGTCACGCACTTGCCGGCGTCGAAGCCGAAGCCGCTCGAGAAGCGCGGGAAGTTGTCGGGCAGCACCCGACGGCCCACGTAGCGCGAGGTGAAGTTCGGCACCGCCCGGAACTCCGGGTCCGCCGGATCGGTGTAGTGCGGCGCAGTCTCGCCGCAGGCCAGCGCGAAGTCGCGCAGGTCCTCCGGGCGGACTTCGAATTCCGCGGTGTCGAAGGCCGCCCCGGCCCAGTCCCGCTTCAGCTTGTCGACGTCGATTTCCACGAGATCGCCTCGAACTCCCCGGCGCGAAGCGCCTCGACCAATTCTCCCACGCCCCGCACGGGCGCGGGGAACCGGGTGACGCAGCGGCCGATGTGACTGACGATGTGCGCGTCGCTGCCGCCGATCCCCCGGTATCCGCAGGTCTCGGCCAGCCGCAGGGCCGCCTCGTCCTCGCGGGCGCGGCTGCCGCCGTTGCGGGTCTCGATCACGCGGATCCCCTCGACCGGTCCCTTGGTCTCGAAGTGCGCGCACATGCCGACCCGCGGCCGGCCCGGATGGCACGGCACCGCGATCCCGCCGCAGCGCTCCGCCTCGCGCAGCACCGTGCGCAGCGGCAGGTCGATGCGCGCGAAGTCGAAGGCGGCGCGCATGGCGTCGTTCACGCCGAAGACCAGCACGTGGCCGTAGTCGGTCTCGACCTCGCTCGCCTTCAGGATCTGGAGCCCGTACTCGTCGGCGAGCTTCTCGTAGCTCGAGTCCCCGTCGAACTGGCGGTGCTCGGTCAGGACGAAGCCGTCGAGCGGGATCTCGCGCTTGCGGATCCACTGGCAGTAGTTGTCGACCTTCGCGCGCCCGTCGTCGGACACGATCGAGTGGTTGTGCAGGTCCAGGATCATGCCGGCCGGAAGACGGGCACGCCGAGGGCGTCGCCGGGCGCGGTGCGGAACTCGGCGCGCACCGGCAGGCCGATGCGGACCTCGTCGGGCGGGCAGCCGACGATGTTGGTGAGCAGGCGCGGGCCTTCCTCGAGCTCGACGTACGCCAGCACGTACGGAAGCGAGTCGCGGAACGGGGGTGCCTGGTTCTGCTCGGTCACGGTGAAGGTGTAGACCGTGCCGCGTCCTGACGCGACGAAGTGCTCGATCTCGTCCTTGAAGCAGGTCACGCAGAGCGCGCGCGGGCGGTGCTGCACCGTCCCGCAGGCCTTGCAGCGCTGCAACACGAGCTCGCCTCGGCCCGCGCCCTCCCAGTAGCCGCGGGTCTCCCAGTCGGCCACGGGTCGGGGGTTCTCGAGCTCCTTGGCCACGGCTTTAGTCCCTCGCCAGGATCAAGGTGGCCCCGCTGTGCGCGACGCCGAGCGTGCCGCCGGTGCCGTGCGCCAGGGCGATGCGCGCGTCGGCGACCTGGCGCTCGCCGCACTCGCCGCGCAGCTGCTTGGTCGCTTCGATGACCAGGAAGATCCCGCGCATGCCGGGGTGGTTCGAGGAGAGCCCGCCGCCGTCGAGGTTGAGCGGCAGCGCGCCGCCGAGCCCGATCCGCCCGTTCGACACGAACGCCCCGCCCTCGCCCGGCTTGCAGAAGCCCAGGTTCTCGAGCGTCGCCAGCACGGTGATGGTGAACGAGTCGTAGATCATGGCGCAGGTCGATGTCGTCGTGGCTGACCCCCGCCATCCGGAAGGCCTGCGCGCCGGACTGCTTCGCCGCGATGGTCAGGAGGTCGGGCGCGCCGAGCTCCTGGTGGCAGACCGCTTCGCCGCAGCCGAGCAGGAGCACCGGGCGCCTCCGGAGGTCGCGCGCGCGCGCCGCGCTCGTGACCACCACCGCGCCGCCGCCGTCGCTGATGATGCAGCAGTCCAGCAGGTGCAGCGGACGCGAGATCATGCGGCTCGCGAGCACGTCGTCGACCGTGATCGGCTTGCGCATCTTGGCGAGCGGATTCAGGCCGGCGTGACGCCGCATGGTGACGGCGATCTCGGCGAGCTGGGCCGAGGTCGTGCCGTACGTCTGCATGTGGCGCTGAGCGACCAGCGCGTAGCTGCCCACCGTGGTCATGCCGTAGGGCGAGACGAACGACGCGCCGGCGTCGCGGCCGCCGCCCATGCCGGTGCCGATCGCCAGCTGGTTCGACGCCGCCGTGCTGCCGTACAGGATCAGCGCGACCTCGCACAGGCCCGCGTGGATCGCCGCGGCGGCGTGGCTCACGTGCGCGACGAACGACGAGCCGCCGATGTTGGTGCCATCGAGCAGCCGCGGCTTCAGGTTCAGGTACTCGGCCAGCGACACGATGCCCATCGCGCCCATCGACATGCTGGCCGCGAACAGGCCGTCGACGTCACGCAGCTCGAGCCCGCAGTCCGCGAGCGCCCCGCGCGCCGACTCGGCCATGATCTGGAACTCGGTCTTGTCGGGCGCCCAGCGGGTCGGGTGCTCGTGAACGCCCGCGATGGCGACCGCGCGCGAGAGCGTCATCGCGGCAGCTCCGCGAGGAACGCCGAGACCGCGCCGGCGAGCGCGTCGGGCTGGACCAAGGGGACGCGCCCGCCGCACTTCGGGATCACCGCGCGGCGCGCGCCGGGGATGCCCTGCGCCAGGACGTCGGCGGCCGGCTCCAGGTGAGTCGACTCCTCACCCACCACGACCAGGGTCGGGCACGCCACGCGCGCGAGGTCCCGCTCGCGGTCAAAGTCGCGCACCGCGAGGGCGTTCTGGTGCACCACGCGCGGGTCCGTCTTCAGGTCCTCCACGAAGCCGCGCCGCATGTGGTCGGGCGTGGCCGACGCGCCGTACATGGAGCGGTCGAAGTCGCGCCGCGCCTTGCCTTCCGTGATGAGGCGCAGCTTCTCGATCTGCGCGTCCCCGACCGGAACGCGCGCGCCGGTCCCGATCAGCACGAGCGCGCGCACCAGCTCGGGCGCGGCCAGCGCCGTCTCGAGCGCCACCATCCCGCCCATCGACTCGCCCAGGAGCACCGCGCGCCGCACCCCGAGCTTCGCGAGCAGCCCGCGCAGGTGTGCGCTCATCGCGCGCGATCGAGCCCAGCCCGTCCAGGCTGCCCGAGCGCGCGTGCCCGGGCAGATCGAGCGCGAGCGGGCTGTGGGCCCCGCCGAGCCGCTCGAGCAGCTCGCCGTAGAGGGCGCTGTTCCCGTACGCGCAGTGCAGACAAACGACGGTCTCGCCGCGCGACAGGTCGGGCGGCTTCTCGGGCAGGGTCGTCGCGCCGACGTGGCGAACGAAGGTCGCAATCTCGTCGACGTGGACGTACTTCTCCGGCACCGAGCGAGCCTACCCGTTGCTCGCTCGGAGTGTCAAAGTCTGGGCGTGTCACGGAGGGGTGTCGGGGGACCTGGAGAGAAGCTCGCACTGCACGGCGGCGCGAAGCTGCGTACCGGGCCCTGGCCCGCCTGGCCCGAGCACGGCGAGCCAGAGCGCGCGGCGCTCACGCGGGTTCTGGAGAGCGGGAGCTGGGGCGGCTTCCCGAGCCCGAACACCGAGGCGCGCGCCTTCGGCCAGGAGTTCGCGCGCTTCGTCGGTAGCGAGCACGCCGTCCCCTGCGCCAACGGCACCTTCTCGCTCATGCTGGCGCTCCAGGCCGCCCGCGTGCCGCCCGGCTCCGAGGTGATCACCTCGGCCTACACATTCGTGGGTACGGCGGGCGGGATCCTCGCCGCGGGCTGCATCCCGGTGCTGGCCGATGTCGATCCCGAGACCTATTGCATCGACCCCGCCGCGGCCGCCGCCGCGCGCACCGAGAACACGTCCGCGCTCATGCCGGTCCACCTGGCCTGCACGCTGGCCGACATGGACGCGCTCGGCGCGCTCGCCGGGCAGCACGGCCTGGCCGTGATCGAGGACTGCGCGCACGCGCACGGCGCGCGCTGGCGCGGCCGCGGCGCCGGGGCGCTCGGCACGGCCGGCTCGTTCTCGATGCAGAGCTCGAAGCTGCTCACCGCCGGCGAGGGCGGTGCGGTCACCACGAACGACCGCGCACTCGCCGAGCGGCTCGCGTCGCTGGTGAACTGCGGGCGCAAGGAGCCCGGCGCCGACGGCTTCCCCGAGCAGATGCTCGGCCACAACCTGCGCATGACCGAGTGGCAGGCGGCGGTGCTGCGCGCGCAGCTCGAGCGACTGCCGGAGCAGAACGCGCGCCGCGAGAGGAACCTGGCCCGCTTCGAGCGCGAGCTCGCCGCGATCCCCGGGCTGCGCCCGCTGCGCCGCGACCCGCGCGTGACCGCGCGCGCCGCCTACCAGTTCGTGCTGCGCTACGACCCGCGCGAGTTCGCAGGCGTCCCGCGCGACCACGTGATCCTCGCGCTGCGCGCCGAAGGGATTCCCTGCTCCGGCCAGTTCTACACGCCCCTGGCCGAGGACCCCTTGTTCGCGCGCGACCCACTCACCAACCTCGCGACACGCATGGGTGTCGCCTACGACCCGGCCGCCTTCCCGAACGCCCGGCGCGCCGCGTTCGCGGAGTCGCTCTGGCTGCCGCACGAGCTCTTTCTCGGCGGCGACCGGGAGGTCGACGACCTGCTTGCCGGACTGGCGAAGGTCCGCGCCGGCGCCGCCGAGCTCCGCGCACGCCCGCCGCACGGACCCGTCAGCCGCCGGTAGAATGAGGCCATGGAGCTAGCCGAGCTCGAAGAGCGCCTCGTCCCCTTCGCGCGGACGAAGTACGACGATCCCTTCGCCCAGGTCACCGGCGTGCACAAGATGCCCGGCCACGCCGGCTTCTCGTACGGCTTCTCGGTGCGCTCGCGCGGCGCCGTCGAGAGCTGGTTCCTGCGGCTGCCCCCGCCCAACGTGCAGTGGAAGGGCACCGCGGACGTGCTGCGCCAGGTCGCCTCGCTGCGCGCACTCGACGGCGGGCCGGTGCCGCACTGCTCCGTGAAGTGGGCGGGCGCGGAGCTCGAGTACTTCGGCTCGCCCTACTTCGTCGTCCCCAAGCTCGAGGGCGACGTGCTGATGCTCGGACCCGGCGAGTGGGCCGAGCCGCTGCCGCTGGCGAAGCGGCGCGAGATGGCGGCCGAAGCCATGACCGCGCTCGCGAACATCCACCGGGTCGACTGGCGCACCAAGCTCGCGTACCTGGGCGAGCCGATGCCGTTCGAGGAGGACGTCACCCGCTGGGACCGCTTCGTCGAGCGCGCCGCCGAGCCGGAGTCGATGCGGCTCGTGCCCGAGGTGCGCGCGAAGCTCCTGGCTTCGATCCCCAAGGACGCGCCGATCGGCCTCTTCCACGGCGACTACAACTGGCGCAACACCTTCTGGTCGAAGGAAGGGAGCCTGCTCGCGGTGATCGACTGGGAGCTGTGCGGGATCGGCGCGACACTGAACGATGTCGGCTGGGTCGCGACGTTCAGCGATCCGGCCGCCTGGGCGACGGGCGGCGCGGTCACGCCCGTGCTGATCCCGGCGGACGAGCTGGTCGAGCTGTACGCGCGCGCCTGGGGCGCGCCGCTGCCGGACGTGGCGTGGTTCCGGGCGCTCGCGGCCTACAAGTTCTCGATCATCACCGGGCTGAACCTGGGGCTGCACCGGCGCGGCAAGCGCCACGACCCGCTCTGGGAGGTTACCGGCCGCTCGATCGTGCCGCTGCTGGAGCGCGCCCGCGCGCTGCTGGGCTGAGAACCGCGCCTTCGTTCTGTTCCATCGCTGATGGAAGTGCCGCGAAAATACTGCACTTTCGATCCATTTCTCGAACTTGCATTCGGTTTTCCGCTCGCGTAGCCTGCTGGCGATGGCCAAGGTCGTCCGACTCGAGCGCAGCCGACCGCAGGCGCGCGGCGTCCTGACGCGGCGGCGTGTACTGCAGGCCGCCGAGGCGCTGTTCTCGCGGCGCGGCTACGAGGCGACCGGCATGGCCGACGTCGCCGAGCGGGCGCGCATCGGCGTCGGCACGCTCTACCACCACTTCCCCGACAAGCGGGCGCTGCTCCTGGCGCTGATCGACGACTGGGCGGACCGCGAGATGACGCGCAACCGCACCGAGCTCGACATGGAGCGCTGGCTCGGCGACGACCCGCGCAAGGCGATCGCTTCGCACCTCGATGCGAGCTACCGCGAGCTGCGCCGCGACGGCGGCTTCTTCCTCGTGATCCTCGAGCTCGCCGAGCGCGACTCCGACGTGCGCACCCGTTTCGGGATGATCGACCGGGTCGCGACCGAGCGCTTCGCCGGGCTGATCGCCTTCGGCCAGAGCCGCGGGCAGATGCGCAAGGATCTCGATCCGCTCGCCGCCGCCTTCCTGGTCCGGCACTCGATCCGGATCGCCGCGACCGAAGTGCTGGTGCACCGCGTCCCCGAACCCGCCCCCGAGCGAGTGCTCGAGGGTCTGATCGACATGATCTGCCGCTACCTCCTGGAGGAACACCCCTGATGGCCACGCAGCCCGTCGCCCCGCGCCTGGACTGGCAGGTTCTCGACACCTACAAGACGCCGATGGAGATCGCCTGGCAGTTCGACTACGAGATCGGCATCGAGAAGCTGCGCAACCTGTACTCGAAGGCGAAGCAGTTCCAGTGGGACGCGGAGTCGCAAGCTCGACTGGTCGGTCGAGGTCGATCCGTCCAAGCCGATCGTCGGCGAGGACCGCTTCATGTTCCTGCGCATGCCGTTCATGCAGCGGATGTCGCAGTCGCAGCGCGAAATGTTCACCGCGCACGCGACCGCGCAGCTCCTGTCGCAGTTCCTGCACGGCGAGCAGGGCGCGCTGATGACCGCGGCCGCGCTGACACACGCCGTGCCCGACTACGAGGCGAAGCTGTACGGCGCGACCCAGACCATGGACGAGGCGCGCCACGTCGAGGTGTACGAGCGCTACGTGCGCAAGCTCGCGATCGTGTACCCGATCTCGCCGTGGCTGAAGGAGATCATCGACGTCACGCTGCAGGGCGATCACTTCGTGAAGATCCTGATCGGCATGAACATGGTGGTCGAGGGGCTCGCGCTCGCGGCCTTCCACAACATGCGCCGCCAGGCCACCTGCCCGCTGCTGCGCGACCTGACCCACTACGTGCTGCAGGACGAGTCGCGCCACGTCGCCTTCGGCAACGTCTACGTGAAGGAGACGATCGCGGCGATGCACCCCGACGAGCGCGAGGACATCGCGCAGTTCGCCTTCGACGCGGTGAAGAGCATGGTCGACTCGCAGGGCGGCGTCGACGGCACGGGTCAGCGCCGCGCGGATCCCGGCTTCTTCAAGGTGCTCGAGGCCTGCAACATCGATCCGCAGGACTTCATCAAGGGCATGATCGAAGCCGGCGCGGCGGGCATCAACGCGAAGCTCCCGCCCGGCTCGATCCACAGCTTCAAGGACCTGATGATGCCGGCGCTGGTGCGCGTGGGCGCGGTCACTCCGCGCACGCGCGAGCTCTACAAGGCGGCGGGCATCCCGGTCTGGGAGGACGCGAGCGTGCTCGAGTCGATGGAGGACGCCAGCACCGGCGACATCGTGATCCCGGAGAGCCGGCACTAGATGTCCGAGCACCGCGCGGCGGTCCGCTGGGCGCGCGGCGGCGAGCCGTTCACGTACGAGGCCTATCCGCGGCGCCACCACTGGCGCTTCGGCGGTGGAGTGGAGCTCGACGGCTCGTCGGCGCCCGAGTATCTCGGCGACGCGTCGCTGCCCAACCCGGAGGAGGCGCTGGTCGTGGCGCTGTCGAGCTGCCACATGCTCTCGTTCCTCGCGATCGCCGCGCGCAAGCGGCTGACGGTCGACTCGTACGAGGACGACGCGATCGGCCACATGGAGAAGAACGCCGAGGGCCGGATCGCGATCACCCGGGTCGAGCTGCGCCCGCGCGTGCGCTTCTCCGGCGCGAACCCGCCGAGCGCCGACGATCTGCGCAAGCTGCACGAGCAGGCGCACCACGTCTGCTTCATCGCGAACTCGGTGAAGACGGAGGTCACGGTCACTCCGCTAGACTGACCGCGATGCGCCCCGAGACCGAGAGCTGGAACGGCTACGTCGAGGACACGATCACGATCGACTGGCAGACCCCGGCCGTGCGCGACACCGCGCGCCGGCTCGCCGGCGCGGAGAGCGGCGACGAGGCCAAGGCGCGTGCGTGCTACGGGTTCGTGCGCGACGAGATCGCGCACTCGGCCGACGCCGGCCACGACGCCCTGCCCTGTCGGGCGAGCGAGGTCTTGGCCGCGGGCACCGGCATCGGCTTCGCCAAGAGCCATCTGCTCGCGGCGCTCTTGCGCGCGTCCGGGGTTCCCACCGGCTTCTGCTACCAGGTCGTGCGCCGCGGCGAGGACGAGCCCGGCACCGTCCTGTACGGCTTCAACGGCGTGTACCTCGCGAGCCTCGGGCGCTGGATCGGGCTCGACGCGCGCGGGAACCGGCCGGGCCTCGACGCGCAGTTCTCGACGGGCGAGCCCAGCCTGGCGGTGCGCGGCGAGTGGGTCTACCCGAAGGTCTACACCCGGCCGGCGCAGGTGGTGGTCGATCTGCTCTCGCGCAACTCGAGCCTCGCCAAGATTGCCGACCACATCCCGGAGGAGCTCCCCGGGGTTGCGCGACCTACCGTCCTTTGAAGGCCGGCTTGCGCTTCTCCATGAATGCGCGCACGCCCTCGCGGTAGTCCTCGCTCTCGTAGCAGGTGCGCACGGCGGCATCGATCGCGGCGGGGTCGCGGCGCGCGGGATCCTTGGCGAGCTCGCGCGCGGCGATCTTCGCGGCGCGCAGGGTGAGCGGCGCGTTGGCGGCGATCCGGTCGACGGCCTCGCGCACCAGCGCCTCGAGCGCGGCCTTGGGCGCGACGGCGTTCACCAGGCCCATCTCGAGCGCCTCGTCGGCGCGGTAGCGCCGCGCGGTGTAGAGGATCTCGAGCGCGCGCGCCGGGCCGACCAGCCGCAGCAGCGGCTCGAGCAGCCCGGCGGAGTAGCCGAGCCCGAGCCGCGCAGCGGGGATTGCGAAGCGCGCGTCGTCGGCGGCGAAGCGCAGGTCGGCGGTGAGCGCGATCCCGACGCCGCCGCCGACGCAGAAGCCGTGGATCATCGCGACGAGCGGCTTCTCGAGGCCCGTCAGCGCGCGGAACGCGAGCCCCGAGACCGCGGTCGTACTCGCCGGCGCCGCTGCTGCCCGCGCGGCGCTCCTCGAACTCGGAGATGTCCGCGCCCGAGACGAACGCCGTCTCGCCCTCGCCGCGCATCACGACCACGCGAACGTCGTCGTCCTTGGCGAAGGCCTCGACCGCCGCCGGGATCTGGCGCCACATATCGGCCGACACCGCGTTGCGGCGGCTGGGCTGGTCGAAGACGATCCAGCCGAGCGCTCCGTCCTTCTCGCTGCGCACCTTCCCGCTCATCGCGGCGCAGTGTACACCAGGCGCCAGCGCCGCCGCGGGCGGCCTCCGTCCGGAGTGGCGCGACCTGAGATCTCACCCATCTCAAGGCAGGCCGGACCGCTCCCGATCCGACCCGGATGCGAGAGCGGATGGAGTCATGACCGCCCTCCCGCCTCCCGTCCTGTTGATCGACGATGGCGAGTTGGCCTCCGTGCGCCTGCTGCTCGAAGAGCTCGGCGCGGACGTCGAGACCATCACCGCCACCAGTGCACCCCGCACCTTGCCGCAGCCCGCCCGGCTCTTGATCGCGACGGCGCGTGCGGCGCACACGCTGCGCATCGAGCGCACGCTGACTCCCACTCCCAACCGCGCCACCTGGATGGCGTTCGTGAGCGGTGACTCGAAGACCCAGCGCAACGCGCTCCAGAAGGCGGGCTTCGACTTCCTGATCCGCGAGCCGGTCCATCCGACGGCGCTGCGCGTGCTGTTCCAGCGCGCGCTGTTCCGCGGCAGCAACACGCGGCGCGCACAGCGAGTCGCCTGCGGTCACCCGGTCCGCTATCGGACCGGCTTCTGGCCCCGCAACGCAACGCTGATCGACCTGTCTCCACGCGGCTGCCGCCTGCTCGTCGACAAGGTGATCGCGGAGAAGGCGGCCCTCCAGATCACGATCTCGAAGGAGCTCGCGGACGGCAAGCCGCTGCGCTTGCGCGGACACGCGGTCCGCGTTTCGCCAGCGGGTCAGGAGGGCGGCGTCGCCGCCGAGTTCTCCGTCGGCGTGCGCTTCGCCTCGCTCGACGACAAGACCACGGCCCGCCTGCGCGCGGTGCTCGCCGAGCGCGTGATCGGGCCGACCGCGCTCGAGGCGGCGATCCCCTTCACCGCCGCCGAGGAGCGCCCTGCGCCCCGCGCCGACGGGCAGCCGACTACCGCGGACGTGCTCAAGGGCCGGCGCCGCCGGGTCAACGCGCGCCGTCCGTACCGCAAGCCGGTGCGCGCGGTCGACGGCAGCGACTCCTACATGATCCTGTGTCTGGACCTCTCCGTCGGCGGCATGCGGATCGAGCCGATCGAGGGCCTGGGCCTCGACTCGAAGCTCGCCCTCGCGGTCCAGCTCTCTGCGCGCGAAGAGCCCGTGCTGGTCGAAGCCACGGTGGTGCGCGACGACGGCGAGCACGGTCTCGCGCTGCGCTTCGACTGGATGGCGCCCGAGTCGCGGCGCAAGATCGAGCGGCTGGTCGACACGCTCCCCGCGATCCAGGGGCTCCAGTCCGACACGAAGAAGCAGGGCACGATCCTCGCTCAGCGCATCGTCCGTCCGCACCAACGCGACGACAGATAGTCTTATTGACTACGCTCGCCTGCGGCTCGCTGCGCGCGGCTGCGCCGCTTGCGACCTCGCTCGGGACGGCCCTCGCTCGGCCTCGCTACCAGAGCTTGAAGCGCTTCTTCTTGGTCTCGCTCGGCGCCTTCTCGCGCTTGGCGATTCTGCCGCGCAGCTCCTTGCGCTTCGCCTCGACCGCGCGGTCGCGGCTGATGCCGCCCTGCTTGTGGAAGCGCTGCGTCTCGCGCTGGCGGAAGTCGCAGAAGGTGGCGTAGCCCTGGAGCTCGTGGCGCAGCTCGTGGCTCACCAGCTCGATCATGATCGCGTCGTCCAGGAAGCCGAGGCCGGGCACGTGATCCGGGATGATGTCCTCGGGGTCGGTCAGATACGAGAGCGCCGCCAGGATGCGGCGCTTCACCACCTCGGGGATCTTCCACTCGTCGTCGTAGCTCATCGCCACGATCTGCTCGAGGCGGTCGAGCCGCTCGCGGACGTAGTCGGGCGGCACCGCCTCGCGGGCGCGCGCGATGAGCTCGACCGCCGCGGCGGTGATCTCGCGCTCCTTCTCCGGATTCGCGACGTCGATGGCCTTGGCCATGACCCGCCGGAAGTGTTTGAGGTCCCGTTCGCCCAGGGTGAAGCTGACCCGTAGATCCGCCATGCGCGGCGCAGTCTAGCGGAGCGGCGGGACGCTTTGCGACAATCCCGCCCGTGCTGGGCCGCCACATCCTGTCGCTGGGCTTCTGGGCCTTCCTGGCCCTGACCTCGCTGCTGCTCTTCCCGGTCGCCGTGCTGGTCTGGGCCGTGACCGCCCCGTTCGACCGGCGCCTGGTCGTCCTGCACCGCTTCACCTGCTTCTGGGGCTCGCTCTACACCTGGTTCAACCCGGCCTGGCCGGTGACGATCTCCGGCCGCGAGCACATCCGGGACGGCGTGGCCTACGTGATGGTCTCGAACCACCAGTCCTTCGTGGACATCCTGGTGCTGTTCCGGCTGTTCCGGCACTTCAAGTGGGTCTCGAAGATCGAGAACTTCCGGATCCCGCTGATCGGCTGGAACATGTCGCTCAACCGGTACATCCCGCTGGTGCGCGGCAGGCGCGAGAGCGTGATCCGGATGATGGAGATGTGCGAGGCGACACTGCGCGGTGGCAGCTCGGTGATGATCTTCCCCGAGGGTACGCGCTCCGTGGACGGCCGCATGCGCCCGTTCAAGAGCGGCGCGTTCGAGCTGGCGCTGCGCACGCGCGCGCCGATCCTGCCGATCGCCCTGGACGGGACCTCACGCGCGCTGCCCAAGCGCGGCTACCTGCTGCAGGGCCGCCACCCGATCACGGTGCGCATTCTCGAAGCGGTCGACCCCGCGAGCTTCGCGGGCGAGAGCATCGAGGCGCTGACCGAGCGCGTGCGCGCGCTGATCGCACGGGAGCTGCCGGCCGAGCAGGAACCGGCGGCGCAGAGCGCCTAGCGCGAGAGCTCTTCGAGTAGCTCCTTGCCTGCGCGCAGGTCGCGGGTCTCGTGGCCTTCGCTGAAGACGGCGTAGCCGGCTTGGACCAGCTCGCGCGCCTTCGGCCGCTCGCCGTTCTTGTCCAGAAGCCGCGCGAGAGAGCAGGTCGCGCGGAACTCGAGAGCGACGGCGGATTGCTCGCGAGCCAGCGCGATCGCCGCTTCGAGCTGGGCGCGCGCAGCCGCCGTATCGATCCGGCCAAGCGCCAGCGCCGTGTCGTGCCTGCAGGCGCAGCATTTCCGGGCGACACAGTCCCTGTTTGGTCTGCTCGGACATCTCGATTGCCTCGTCCAGCAGCTCCAGTCCGCGGGCGGGCTCGCCCGCACGATCGTGCGCATCTGCGCAGACCCAGAGCAGGAATGGTAGGAAGCCTCGCTGGCCAAGACTGCGGTACATGTCTAGCCCCCGGTCGATCCGCTTCAGTCCGGCCCCTGATCTCGCCGCCGTCGACGGAGGCCCACCCCGAGAAGATCAGGCCACAGGCCAGCGCCTGCTTGAGGGCGTGGCGCTCCGACAGCTCGATCAACTCGTCGGTCGTGAGGCAGCACCTCGAGCCCTCGCCCCGAAACATGAACGTGTAGGTAGCGAACCAGAGACTCATCGCGTGGCTGAACGGTTGGCCGAGCTCGCGACCGAGCTCGACTCCGTCCTCCGCCAGCCGGGCGGCCTCGTCCGGCTGGCCGGTGAGCCACGCGCTCATCGCGCCGAAGCCGCGAGCGCAAACGCCGGGATCGTGTCCGCCGTAGAGGAGCGCGTGGCGATCGTGGCGCTTCCGGTCGTAGAGGCGGAGGCCCTGCCGGGTATCGGCGCGGGCGATCGCGCAGCGGCCCATGAACAGGAACGTCGTCCATCGCGAGTGATGCGCTTGAAGCACGAGGTCGGCATCGCCCAGGCGCTGGCTCAGAGCGACCAGATCATCGGCGCGAGTCGCTGCGCTCTCGATCTGGCCCGAATGCCCCTTGTAGAGCCAGTCGCCCCAAAGCGCCGTGAACCGTTCGGAGCTGTCCGCCACTGGGAGATCTCGCTGGCGCGGGCGTAGTTGGCGCCTGCTTCCGCACTGCCGAGCCCCTTGGCCGCGTGGAGCGCAGGTCCCAGCGCGACGCGGACCGACAGCTCGAGGCGGTCGCGCTCCGTCGTCTGCTGCAGGGACTCGACCAGCGCGAGCGCGCTCTTGAAGTGGCTGATCGCCTCGGCGTAGCCGCGCGCGCGTGGTCGCGAGCTCTCCGGCTTTCTGCCAGTGAACGATCGCCTCGAAGCGGCATCCCGGCGCGACTGAAGTGGTGCGCCACGACCTCGGGACTGGCCCGCGCTTCGTCCGCGAAGCGCGCGAGGTAGGTCTCGGCGACGCGGCGGTGGTGCGCCAGGCGGCTGCTCTTCAGCAGCGTGTCGTAGGCGGCTTCCTGGATGAGCGCGTGCTTGAAGGCGAAGCTCGCGCTCGGAGTCAGGCCGCGCTGCAGAAGGATCTCGGCGCGCGTGAGCGCCGCGAGCTGAGTGTCGAGCTCTGCGTCGGAGAGGTCGGACACCGCGCGCAGCAGCGGGTACGCGAAGTCGCGTCCGAGCACCGAGGCGAGCTGAGCGACCGCCCGTGCGCCGGCGAGGCGATCGAGACGCGCCATGAGCGCGTCGCGCAGCGTGCTCGGGATCTCGCTGCCTTCGAGCGGTCCAGCCAGCTCGAGGCGGTCTTCGCGCTCGACGACCACGCCGCGGGCGACGAGCGCCTTGCACAGCTCCTCGACGAACAGCGGCACGCCGTCGGTGCGGGCGGCGATCGCGTCGAGCAGCGGACCCGGCAACGGCCGCCCGCCGGTAGTGGCCTGCGCGAGACTCTCGACTTCCGCGCGCGCGAGGCGCCCGAGCGGGAGCATCGTCGTGCGCGAGCTCGGCGCCCAGGGAGGAACGAACTCGGGCCGGAACGTGAATACCGCCAGCACGGGCAGGCTGGCCGAGCTGCTCGAGCACCAGGCCGAGCAGCTCGAGCGTGGACGCGTCGATCCAGTGCAGGTCCTCGACCACCATCACGAGCGGCTGGCGCTGCGCGTCGGCCGCGAGCCAGGTCAGGATCGCTGCGAGGGTTCGTTTCTTGCGCTGGTCCGGGGCGAGCTCCGGATCGCCGTCGCTCGCGCCGATCAACGCGGCCAGGAGCGAGAGCGTCGCCGGGTCGT
This sequence comes from uncultured delta proteobacterium, assembly GCA_963707945.1. GTDB lineage: Bacteria > Myxococcota_A > UBA9160 > SZUA-336 > SZUA-336 > VGRW01. The sequence goes on along the minus strand of CAVPRM010000001.1, from coordinate 1,258,861 downwards.
CGAGCCCACTGCGCTGTAGCAGGCGTTCGAGCTTGCCCAGGCGACCTCGCGCCTGCTCGTCCGGGACGGTGGCCAGCCCGCGCTCGACCAGATCGATCATCGGCTGGAGAGCGCTGTTCTGGTGGAAGGGTGAGCAGCGCAGCGCGCGCCAGGCGCTGCCGTCCGGCGCGACGCGCTCGCGCAGCTCTGCAACGAGACGCGACTTGCCGATCCCGCCCTCGCCGCAGACGAGCACCGCGTGCCCCTCGCCGGCCTTCGCCTTGGCGAAGCGCTCGAGCAGATGATCGAGCTCGAGCGCGCGGCCGACCAGCGGTGCGAGAGGCCGGCCTTCGCCCTCGCCCTCCAGCGCCTCGAACAGCTCGAGCGGCTCGGCGACGTTCTTCAGCGGCTGCAGGCCGAGCGAGCGAAGCCGGATCGCCGGCTCGACCAGCCGTCGCGTCGCCGCGCTGAGGGCGAGCGTCCCGGGACGGGCCACGGCTTGCACGTGAGCCGCGATGTTCGGAGCCTCGCCGACGATCGCGCCGCTCTCGCGGGTCTCGCCCGCGCCCATCTCGCCCACGACCACCAGACCGGTGTGCAGGCCGACCCTCGCCTGGAGCTCGAGGCCGTGCTGCGCGAGCGTCGTCGACGCCAGCCCGCGCACGCCCGCGAGCAGCGCGTGTCCGGCGTGAACGGCGCGGCGCGCCGCATCGTCGTAGGCGACCGGATAGCCGAAGTACGCGAACACGCCGTCGCCTGCGTACTGCTGGATCTTGCCGCCGAAGCGGGTGACCGCCTCGGCGCAAACCGCCTGATAGGCGCGCAGGATGTCGCGCCACTCTTCGGGGTCGAGGCTCGCGGACAGACTGGTCGAGCGCACGAGATCCACGAACATCACCGTGAGCTGCCGGCGCTCGCCTTCCTCGGGCGAACTGACAGGCGGGGTCTCGGGCTCGAAGGCGGCGCCGCACATGCCGCAGAAGCGCGAGCCGAGCGGGCTCTTGGCGGCGCACCGCGCACAGGCTCTCTCGAGCCGCGCGCCGCACGAGTCGCAGAAGACGAGCCCCGGCCGCACCGGGGCGGTGCAAGCAGGACACTTCATGGTGTCTCCTGGACCGGGATCCTACTCCTAGCCCGACTGCAGGAGAAGCACGCCGAGCGCCACGCACAGCGCCGCGCCGACCCGGCGCGCGCCGAAGCCCTCGCCCAGCAGGTGCGTGCCGATCAGCGCGGCGAACACGACGCCGGTCTCGCGCAGGGCAGCGACGTTGGCCATCGCCCCGCGCGCCATCGCCCAGAGCACGATCCCGTAGCCGACCGTGGCGAGCACGCCGGCGGCGACGCCGCGCAGGCCCGCGCCGTCGAAGAAGGGCGCGAGCCGGCCGCGCGTGTGGACGAGCGCGTAGACGCAGAACGCGAGGCTCGTTGCCCAGGAGCTCCAGGCGACGTAGCTGAATGCGTTCCCCGCGTGCCGCACGCCCTGGCCGTCGAGGAACGTGTAGCAGCCGATCATCGCCGCCGCCGCGAACGCCGAAGCGACCGAGCGCGCGACGCCCGGGTGCGGCTCGCGCGGCTCGAAGGCGAAGCTCGCCATCGCGGCGGACGCGAGCGCGAGCCCGCCCGCCTGCACGGGCCGCGGCACCTCGCCCGCGAAGGCCGCCGCGAGCAGCGCGACCAGCATGGGCGCGAGCCCGCGCGCGATCGGGTACACGAGCGAGAGATCGCCGTGCCGGTACGCGCCCAGCAGAAACTGCTGATAGCCGAAGTGGAACAAACACGACATCGCCAGGTACGGCAGCGCCGCCGGCTCGGGCGCGGGCAGGAAGAGCGACGCAACACCGCCGAGCAGCGCGCAGGTGCCCATCACGCCGGCCATCGTGACCACGCGATCGCCGCTCGACTTGGTGAGCGCGTTCCAGGTCGCGTGCAGGACCGCGGCGAGCAAGACGAGCGCCGCAGCGCCCAGGCCGAGGCTCATCCGCGCTCACTGCGGGCTTCAGCGCGCTGTGCTCGCGCAGCCAGGCGATGCCGCCCTCGGCGCGCTCGCGCTCGTCGGCGAGGAAGCGCGCCGACCGCCGCGCGCAGCCGCGGCTCGGCCAGCCAGTGCAGGCTGTAGGTCGGCGTGCCGTCGAAGCCGCGCGCCTGCTTGTAGTCGCCGCCGGCGCCGGGCTCGAAGCGCGCGAGCCCGCGCGCGATGCAGTGCTCGACCGCCGCGTAGTAGCAGACCTCGAAGTGGAGGTTCCGCACGTCGCGCAGCGCGCCCCAGTAGCGGCCGTAGAGCGCGTCGCCCTTCTGCACGTTGAAGGTGCCGGCGATGACCTCGTCGCCAGCGAACGCGACGACGAAGCAGAGCCGCTCGCGGAAGCGCTCGCGCACGAGGTCGAAGAACTTCCGGTTCAAGTACTGCCGGCCCCAGGCGCGCCCGCGCACCGTCGTCAGGTAGCAGCGGAACATGGGCTCGAAGAGCGCGTCGGGGATCGCGTCGCCCGCGAGCACCTCGATCCGCACGCCCGACTCGCGCACCTCGCGCCGCTCGCGGTGGATCTGGTTGCGCCGCTTGCTGCGAAAGCGCGCCAGCCAGTCGTCGAACTTCTGGTAGCCGGCGTTGTGCCAGTGGTACTGCACGCCGACCCGCAGCTCGAAGCCGAGCGGCCGCAGCGCCTCGATCTCGTCGGCGCCGCAGAAGTTCACGTGCACGCCCGAGAACGCGCCCTCCCGCGAGATCGCGAGCAGCGCTTCGCCCAGCCGCGCCAGCCACTCGCCGCGCTTCGCCCCCGGAGCGGTCAGGACGCGCGCTCCGGTCACCGGCGTGAACGGCACGCCGACCAGGAGCTTGGGGTAGTACGAGATCCCGGCGCGCTCGGCCGCGTCGGCCCAGCCCCAGTCGAACACGAACTCGCCTTCGCTGTTCGTCTTCTCGTAGAGCGGGACCGCTGCGACGAGCCGCCCCGCGTCGCGCACGACCAGCGGGCGCGGCGTCCAGCCGCTGCCGCCGCCCACGCAGCCCGCGTCCTCGAGCGACGCGAGCCACTCCCACTCCAGGAATGGCGAGCCGTCGCCGACGAGCGCGTTCCACTCCGCGGCGGGAAGCTCGCGCACGCCGGAGAGAATCTCGACTTCGACCACCGGCGCGCAGTGTACCCCGCGGGTTATCCTGGGGCGAAATGCCCGACGAGCCGAAGAACGCCGCCCGCGCAGCCGCCGCCCAAGTCGCCGGGCGAGCCCACGGTCCAGCGCGACCGCGAGCGCGAGGGCGGCCTGGCCACCCGCGAGCGCCCCAAGGTCGAGCGCCCGAAGCGCTTCAAGGTGATCCTCTGGAACGATGACTACACGCCCATGGAGTTCGTGGTGAACCTGCTCGAGAACGTGTTCTCGAAGAGCCCGTCCGAGGCGACGCAGCTCATGCTGCAGATCCACAAGGGCGGCATGGGCATCGCAGGGGTGTACGTGCTGGAGATCGCGGAGACGAAGGTCGCTACCGTTCACCGGATGGCCGAGGAACGCGGATATCCCCTGCGCGCGGGGTCGGAGCCCGAATGAGCCGCTTCAACCGCGAGCTGCAGCTCACCTTGCAGGCGGCGATGCGCGAAGCCGTGCGCCGCCGCCACGCCTACCTGACGGTCGAGCACCTCCTGTTCGCGCTCTGCCACGACGAGCGCGGTGCCGAGGTGCTGCGCCACTCGGGCGCGAACGTCCGGAAGCTCAAGAGCGAGCTCGCGCGTTTCCTCGACGACGAGATCGCCGGCGAGCCGGGTGAGGAGCCGGTCGAGACCGGCCAGACGCTCGCGTTCCACCGCGTGATCCAGGGCGCGCTCGCGCACGCACAGAACGCCGAGCGCGAGGAGGTCGACGCGGGCGATCTCGTGGCCGCCATCTTCCAGGAGCCCGACTCGCAGGCGCTGGCGCTGCTGCGCGCCCAGGGCGTGTCGCGGCTCGACGTCCTCAAGTACGTGTCGCACGGGATCTCGAAGCTGCCGGAGTCGCGCTCGGGCGCGGAAGCGCCGAACGGCTCGGCCCCGCCGCCGCGGCGCGCGAGCATGGACGACGGCGAGGAGGAGATCGCCGATCCGCTCACCGCCTTCGCGACCAACCTCACCGAGCGCGCGCTCGCGGGCAAGCTCGACCCCTTGGTCGGACGCGAGGCCGAGATCGACCGCGTGATCCACGTGCTCGCCCGGCGGCGCAAGAACAACCCGATCCTGGTCGGCGAGTCGGGGGTCGGCAAGACCGCGATCGCCGAGGGGCTGGCCCAGCGGATCGCCTCGGGCGACGTGCCCAAGGACCTGATCGGCGCGGAGATCTACGCGGTCGACCTCGGCGCCATGCTCGCCGGCACCCGCTACCGCGGCGACTTCGAGGCGCGCTTCAAGGCGTTCGTCGCGGCGGTCCGCGAGCGCCCGAACCCGGTCGTGTTCATCGACGAGATCCACACCGTGCTCGGCGCCGGCGCCGCGCAGGGCGCCACGGTCGACGCGTCGAACATGCTGAAGCCCCTGCTCCAGAACGGCGAGCTGCGCTGCATGGGCTCGACCACGTTCCAGGAGTACCGCCACTTCGAGCGCGACCGCGCGCTGGCTCGGCGCTTCCAGCGGATCGAGGTGCACGAGCCCTCGATCGACGACGCGGTGAAGATCCTCGAAGGGCTCGCGCCGCACTACGAGACGCACCACGGCGTGCACTACACCGCGCCGGCGCTGCGCGCCTGCGTGGAGCTCTCGGCCAAGCACCTGCTCGACCGCTTCCTGCCCGACAAGGCGATCGACGTCATGGACGAGGTCGGCGCGGCGGTGCGACTGCGCAAGGGCGAGAAGCGCAAGACCGTCGGCGTTCGCGACGTCGAGGTGCTGCTCTCGCAGATGGCGAAGATCCCCCTCCCGACCGCCTCGACCTCGGACCTCGAGAGCCTCGAGAAGCTCGACGGCGACCTGCGCCGCGTGGTGTTCGGCCAGGACGAGGCGATCTCGACGGTAGTGCGCGCGGTGAAGCGCGCGCGCGCGGGGCTGGGCGGTGCGGACCGCCCGGTGGGCTCGTTCCTGTTCATGGGCCCGACGGGCGTCGGCAAGACCGAGCTCGCCAAGCAGCTCGCGAAGACCCTGGGCGTCCAGTTCATCCGCTTCGACATGAGCGAGTACATGGAGAAGCACGCGGTCGCGCGGCTGATCGGCGCGCCGCCCGGCTACGTCGGCTACGACCAGGGCGGCATCCTGGTCGACGCGATCCGGCGCACCCCCTACGCGGTGCTGCTCCTCGACGAGATCGAGAAGGCGCACCAGGACCTCTTCGACATCCTCCTCCAGGTCATGGACCACGCGACCCTGACCGACAACCACGGGCGCGAGGCGAGCTTCCGCCACGTGACGCTGATCATGACCAGCAACGTGGGCGCGCGCGACATGACCGCGCGCTCGATCGGCTTCGCGGGCGGCGCGAAGAGCGACGGTCAGAAGGACGTCGAGCGCCTGTTCAGCCCCGAGTTCCGCAACCGCCTCGACGAGGTCGTGAAGTTCAAGCAGCTCACGCCCGAGGTGATGCTGCGCGTGGTCGACAAGTTCGTGGTCGAGGTCGAGAAGCAGCTCGCGGAGAAGAAGGTCCAGATCGCGCTCAGCCCCGCCGCGCGGCAGTGGCTGGCCGAGAAGGGCTACGACCCGCTGTTCGGCGCGCGCCCGCTCGCGCGCGTGATCCAGACCGAGCTGAAGGACAAGCTCGCCGACGAGCTCCTGTTCGGAAAGCTCGCCAAGGGCGGCACCGCGAACGTGGACGCGCAGGACGGCGCGCTCACGTTCATCTGCGAGCCCCGCGCGAGCTAGCTTGGGACTAGCTCGCGCAGGGCTGCGCCGGGCCGACGCTCGTTGCCGAGCTCGATCCCGTTCCCCCCAAGAGGAACGTCAGTACGGAAACCACCCGCCGATCGTCACGGCCACGTTGGGCGTGCGCACGGAGATCACGGGCGGGAAGAACGCGACGGGAGCCGGCGCCACGTAGACCGGGCGCGGGTAGTACACCGGCTGCGCGTACACGACGGGCGCGTAGAAGGCGCGCGGCGGACACGGCGCGGCGTAGTAGACGGGCCGGCCGTGGTTGTAGTGGCCGTAGCCATGACCGTGGCCGTGCCAGTTGTCCGCCGACGCGATCGCCGGCAGCGCCAGCGCAAAGGCGCCGGCAAGAGCGAGGGTTCGAACGAACTTCTGCATGGGCTGATTGCCTCCCGCTCATTGGAACAGGATCCACGCCCCCCGGTTGCGGTGTCGTGAGCGACGTCACAGGGGCTCGGTGCTAACGTGCGCCGGTGCGCCTAGTTCGCGCGATCTTCGTCTCGGTTCTCGCGCTGCTGGCGCTGGTGTTCGTGGGCTTGCGCGCGCGCTACGGCGGCGGCGCCGAGTTCCCCGACCGCACCGGTCCGCCGGAGCTGGGCGCGGACGCGCTCGAGGTCGTCGCGAATCTCGACTTCCCGCCGGGCAACGTCGCGGTCTCGGCGAAGGGCCGCGTGTTCGCGAGCTTCCACCCCGAGGGCAACCCACCGATGGCGGTGTTCGAGCTGCGCGACGGGAAGCCCGAGGCGTATCCGCCCGGCGGGCTCCCGGGCGGGCTCAGCTATCAGACGGTGCTCGGCGTGCACGTCGACGCGCGCAACCGGCTCTGGGTGCTCGACTACGGGCATCAGGGCGTGGGCACGGCGCGGCTGCTCGGCTTCGACCTCGCGACCGACGCGCTCGTGCACCGGCACGACTTCCCGCGCAAGATCGCTCTGCTCGGCTCGCATCTGAACGACCTCGCGGTGGCCCCCGACGGTCGGCGCGTGTACATCGCCGACGCCAGCCTGCTCCTGCAGGTCCCCGGCATCATCGACTACGACGTCACGCGCCAGGCTTCGCGGCGGCTCCTGCAGGGACACGAGTCGGTGTTGCCCGAGCCGTTCGTGCCGGTCGTGCAAGGCGTGCGCATGGAGCTCTATGGACTCTTCGCGGTGCGCCCGGGCGTGGACTCGATCGCACTCGACGATCAAGGGGACTGGCTGTATTTCGCGCCCGTCACCAGCCGCTGGCTGTACCGGGTGCACCGCCGCGACCTCGACGACGCCTCGCTCACTCGCGTTCCGCTCGAGGCCGACGTCGAGCGCTACGCCGAGAAGACCATGAGCGACGGGATCGCGATCGACGCGGAAGGCACGGTGTACCTGACGGACCTGGAGCACTCCGCGATCGTGGCGCTCGGCCCCGACCGCAAGCTGCGGACGCTCGTGAAGGACGAGCGCCTGCGCTGGCCCGACGGGCTCGCGTTCGGCCCCGACGGCTGGCTCTACGTGACCTGCAGCGCGCTCCACCAGGTGCTGGGGAAGGACGCGGCGGAGATCGCGGCGCACGCGCCCTATCAGATCTTCCGGTTCAAGCCGCGGCCGAACTGACGGGCCCCGGCGCGGCGGAGCCGCGCCACCCGTCCTTCGCTCACCTGCGGCTCGCTGCGCGCTTCGCTTGCCTCAGCGCAGCGCACCGGCAGCTTCGAGGGCGGCGATCTCGTCGGGCGCGAAGCCGAGCAGCTCGCCGAGCACGCGCCGGTTGTCGCAGCCGAAGCCGACCGCCTTCTCCGGCACGCGCGCCGGGGTGCGCGACAGCTTGAAGCGCGGCGCCTCGACCGCGACCGGGCCGAGCGTCGGGTGCGGGACGTCGACGAAGTGGCCGCGGTGGCGGAGCTGCGGGTCGGCGAACAGTCCGGGCATGTCGAGCACCGCGTGAGCGGGAACGCCGCGCGCCTGCAGCTCGCGCTCGGCCGCGTCCGGCTCGCGCGTACGCGTCCAAGTGGAGATCGCGGCGTCGATCTCTGCGCGGCGCGCGCGTCGCGCGTCGGCGCTCGCGAGCGCGGGGTCGGCGGCCCAGTCGGCGCGCTCGAGCAGCGCGCACAGCGCCTGCCAGTCGCGGCGATCGCGCACCGCCAGCGCCAGCCAGCGGTCCGTGCCCGCGCGCGGGATAGACACCGTGCGGTGACAGCTCGGGATCGTCGTTCCCGCAGGGCGACGGCACGCGGCCGTTCAGCGCGTGGTCGAGCAGCGCCGGTGCGAGGAAGTGGAACGCGGACTCGGCCTGCGACTGGTCGATCCACTGGCCCTGGCCGGTGCGCTCGCGGTGGTCGAGCGCGGCCAGGATCGCGAGCGCGTTGTAGCGCGCGGCGACGAAGTCGGTGTACGCGCCGGCGGGACCGACGGGCGCGCGATCGGGCCAGCCCGCGAAGTGCTGGAAGCCGGTGACCGCGGCGGCCAGGTTTCCGAAGCCGGCGAAGTCGCGCAGCGACCCGCTCTGGCCCATGCAGGCAGCTCGAGCATCAGGATCGTGTCGGGGCGCAGCTTCGCGAGCGAAGCGTAGTCGAGCCCGAGCCGCGCGATCACGCCCGGCGCGAACGACTCGGTGACCACGTCGGCCCACTTCACGAGCCGCTCGATCACCGGCCGGGCCGACGGGTGCGCGAGGTCGAGCGTGATGCACAGCTTGCCCGCGTTGGCGCCCTGCATCGGCCCCGAGCCGTCGGGCGACGGCGCGCCGCCGTACCAGGGCGGGATCGTGCGAATCGTGTCGACCCGGCGCGTGGACTCGACGTGCACGACGGTCGCGCCGAAGTCCGCGAGCGTGCGCGTCGCGGCGGGCCCGGCGAGCACCCAGAAGAAGTCGAGGATCCGGACCCCCGCGAGCGGCAGGCGGCTCGACGCTGGAGGGGGCGAGGGTCGCGCCGGCGCGCGCTCGGCGCGGAGCTCGGCGCCGTGCTCGTCGAGCCGCGGCGGCGGGCGGGTGTAGCGCAGCGGCGACGCGCCGAAGCGCGCGAACGGTCCGGGATAGCGCACGCGAAGCCCGGGCTCGGCGTGCTCGACCTCGACGAAGCTCCCGCGCTCGCGGAAGTGCGCGAGCCCGTCGAGCTCGGCCAGAGTCAGCGTGGGCGCGACCAGCAGCTTGCGCGCCACCGCCTCGGCCAGGATCTCGACGTTCGTGCGCGCGGCGAAGAGCTTCTCGAGCGCGGCGTCGAACGGCGCGTAGTGCTCGGGCGGCACCTGGCCGAGCAGGCAGCGGATCCCGTAGCTGCCCCAGTCCTCCGCGGTGAAGCACTCGTCGCACAGCCCGGCCTCGCACACCCAGCGCGCGAGCCGGGTGAGGAACGGGCCGGTCGAGGGCAGGAAGCCGGGGCCGAGGACCACCCAGCCGTCGCGGCTCTGGTAGCGGACGCGCATCGTGAGCTTGCCGAGCTGCACGACTCCCGAGCTCCGCTGCGGCTGCGGCTGCTTCCAGGGCGCGTCCATGCTGTGGAACAAGGTGGCCAGGGTCAGCGCCTGCTGCGCCGACACGTCGACGTGTTGGCCCAGCCCCGAGTGCTTGCGCTCGAAGTGGGCGATCACCGCGCCGACCGCCGCGTCGGTCGCGGCGTGCGCGTGGATCTGGGGCAGGCTCACCCGCAGCGGCGCGCGATCGCCGTCGCCGGTGAGGAACATCGGGCCGCTCGCCGCCGCCACGATCAAGTCGGTCCAAACGTACTGCGCCTTCGGGCCGTCGCCGCCGAACGGGGAGAGCGAGACGTGGATCAGCGCCGGGTTCGCCCGGGCGAGCGCGTCGGTGGAGAGGCCGAGCGCAGCCAGCCGCCCGGGCGGCTCGGCCTCGACCAGGAAGTCGGCGCCGGCCGCGAGCCGCGCGAGCTCCGCGCGGCCCGCCTCGGTCTCGAGATCGAGCACCGCGCTCCGCTTGCCGCGCGCCCAGGCCCAGAACGGGAGCGAGCGCTCGGGGTCCGGCTCGTCCTTCCAGAAGGGGCCGCGGCGGCGCTGCGGCGAGCCGCCAGGCGGCTCGATCAGAACGACGTCCGCGCCGAGGTCCGCGAGGATCTGCCCGCAGAGCGACCCGAGCTCGCTCGCGAGTTCGATTGCGCGCGTGCCGTGCAGCACGGGCGCAATCCTACGCTATCGCGCGCCTCCGCCGCGGGCCGCCTCGAAGCGCGCGCAGGCCTCGCGCAGCGCCGCCTCGGCGTCCACGCCGCGGGCTCCGGCCAGCGCGGAGAGGGCGAACAGGAAGTTGCCCAACCGGTCGGTTCCGCCGCTGGCGAGGGCGCGGTCGGCCTCCGCGGCGATGGGATCGTGGATCGCACCGCCCTCGCCTTCCCGGGCGGCGCGCTTCGCGAGCTTCGCGGCGCGCAGCAGCCCGGGCAGCGCGCGCGGCACGCCGTCGAGCGCGCCTCCCGCCGCGCGCGGCGCGTTCGGCTTGCTTGTTCTTCTCCCACTCGCGCAGAACCTCGTCCGCGTCCGCGGCGCTGGCGTCGCCGAACACGTGCGGGTGTCGGCGCACCAGCTTCTCGCAGAGTCCGCGCACCACGTCGGCGAAGTCGAAGCGGCCCGCCTCGCGCGCCATCTGGGCGTGGAAGACCACCTGCAGCAGCAGATCGCCGAGCTCGTCGCGCAGGTCGGGCCAATGCGCGCGGCGGATCGCGTCGTCGACCTCGTACGCCTCTTCGATCGTGAACGGCGCGATCGTCTCGAAGGTCTGCTCGCGGTCCCACGGGCAGCCGCCCGGCGCGCGCAGGCGCGCCATCAGCTCGAGCAGCTCCTCGACCCCCGCGTGTGGCACGGCGCCATTCTAGGATAAGATCGCGGCGGATCGTTCGAGGAGAGCGCAGCTTGAGCAACGGACCGATGGCTTTTCCGCCTGCGCCCCTCACGGTGCGCGACCAGATCCGCGTGCGCGCGGAGTTCCCGGAGTCCGCGAACCGCACGTTCCTGATGCACGACCAGCGCCGCTGGACCTACGCGCAGTTCCGCGACGAGGCCTCGCGGGTCGCGCACTTCGTGCTCGGCCGGCTCGGCGCGGCCGGCGCCGGCGAGCCGCACGTGGCGATGCTGCTCGAGAACCACCTGGAGCTGCTGGCGCTCTACGGCGGCTGCGCGGTCGCGGGTGCGACGCTGTTCGGTGTCAACACGGGCCTGCGCGGCGAGACGCTCGCGGGGGTTCTGAACCAGTCGCGCGCGCGGCTCCTGGTCGTGGAAGAGAAGCTCCTGCCCGAGGTCGACCGGATCCGCCGCGAGCTCCGCCACGTCGCACCCGAGAACCTGCTCTCGACCCGCGAGTTCGCCGAGGCGGTGACCCGCGAGGCCGGGCCCGCTTCGAAGTCCCTGCCCTTCCCGGACGTGAAGGTGACGCCGCAGACGAACCTGATGGTGATCTACACCTCGGGCACCACCGGGCTGCCGAAGGGCATCAACAACAACCACTTCAAGCTGTGCGCGACCGGCATCGGCGTGTCGCAGAGCGTCGGCCTCGGCCGCGACGACGTCGGCTACGCGTGCATGCCGCTGTTCCACTCGAACTCGATGTTCGTCGGCCTGATGCCGTGCTTCTGGGTCGGCGCCGCGATGGGCCTGCGCGAGCGCTTCAGCGGCAGCCGCTTCGTCCCCGACTGCTTCGAGTACGGCGTGACCGGCTGGAACTACGTGGGCGAGCCGGTGCACTACGTGCTGGCCGCGATCGAGCGCGAGTACGGCGGCGACGAGGCGCGGATCCGCCGCGAGCTGACCGAGAACCCGAAGAACAAGCTGCGCTTCGCCGTGGGCAACGGCGCATCGCCGCCCGACATCGACAAGTTCAGCCGCTGGATGGGCCTCGAGGACATGTTCGAGCTGTACGGCTCGACGGAAGCCGCGATCAGCACCATGCGCCGCAAGGGCGACCCGCGCGGCAGCGTCGGCGAGGTCACCGACGCCTCGGTGCGCATCCTGCGCGAGAACGGCAGCGAGTGCGTGCCGGCGCGGCTCGACGCCGAGGGCAAGATCGCGAACTACGAGGTGGCGGTCGGCGAGATCTGCCGCGTCTCGACCGACACCGGCCTGTTCCAGGGCTACTTCGACAACCCCGACGCGAACTCGTCCAAGTACCGCGACGGCGTGTACCACTCGGGCGACCTCGGCCACGTCCTCGAGCGCGACGGCAAGCGCTTCCTGTTCTTCGACGGCCGCACCGACGACTGGATCCGCAAGGACGGCGAGAACTTCTCGGCGCTGCAGGTGGCGCGCATGCTGTCCGAGCACCCCGACGTGCCGCTCGCCGCCGCCTACGGGGTGCCGTGCGCGGTCTCGGACGAGCTGGTGATGGCGGCGCTGAAGCTCCGCGACGGCGCCGAGTTCGACCCGAAGGGCTTCTTCGACTTCTGCGAGCGCCAGATCTCGGGCGGCGGCATGGACCGCAAGTGGTTCCCGGACTTCGTGCGGATCGTCTCCGACTTCGAGTACACGGGCACGCAGAAGGTGCTGGTGCGCGAGCTGAAGCGCGTGCACTTCCACCCCGTGCGCGTGAAGGACCCGCTGTACTTCCGCGAACGCGGCGACGCCGCCTACAAGCCGTTCACGACCGCCGACTGGGAGCGCCTGCGCGCGGTGTTCAAGACCGCGGAGCGGTTGGAGCTGCTCGACCGCTAGCCGCGCGCGCGCGCAGGTCGAGCTCGAGCCGATCGGTCACGCCTCCGGGGATAGCGCGCCTAGGAGCAGGTCCCCGCAGTGCCGGCGGTGCAGGTCAGCGGGCAGGTCGGGCACTTGGGACCCGGCGCCTTCGTGTTCAAGAGCCGCCATTGGATCAGGTCGCCGTTTGAGATGAAGAGCCCCGTCTCGTCCAGATCGTAGATCGCGCACGGGCGCGTCCCCACTGTTCCGCACTGGTCCACAGTGCGGTTCTTCGTGTTGGCGGTACGCCACTCGATCAGGTCCCCGTTGCTGACGAAGAGCCCTGTGACTCCGGGGAACTTTCCGTCGCACTTGTTCCCGTAGCCGTCGTGGTCGTCGTCGCGCTGCTCGCCGGTCAGGGTCGCCCAAGGGTTCGCGCCCAGGAAGCTCCCCGCGACACGCGGGTTCGAGACCGCCGTGCAGTTGTCGCAGACGTTCCCCACGTCGTCCCCGTCGCCGTCGGCCTGATCGGCGTTCGCGACCGTGGGGCAGTTGTCCGACGGGTTGATGAGCCCGTCGCCGTCGGGATCGTTGACGCAGTCGCTGTCGATGCAGCTCGGGCTGCCGTTCACGATCGGGCAGTGAGAGACGTCCAGCTTGACCATGGTGTCAAGCGCGCGGGCCGCGAAGAAGTTCGCGTCGCGCAGGGTCAGCGCAGACACCTGGTTGTAGACCGGGAAGAGCACGGGGATCTGCGAGCAGAGGCCCGCATGGCGCAGGCCGAAGCGCGCCTTCGCCACCGGGACCGCGGGTCCGCCGATGGCCTCCGTGATCGTCACGTCGTCGAGGCCCGTGTTGAAGGCGGGGTCCGTCTTCGCGCCGGCCGGCCCGCTGCCGAGCCGCTGGTCGCAGGCGGAGAAGCCGTTCGAGAGGCGCGAGTTGTCGCCCGTGCAGGCGGGGATTCCGTCGGGGCCGGGCCCCGAGTCGAACGTGCGCAGCAGCGGCCCCACCGGCGTGCCTGGCGCCGCCGCGCTCCAGGAGATGCTCGCGCCCGACGCGCAGCAGGTCGCGCCGATCGGAAGCGGAGCGCCGTTCTGGAAGCTGCCGCCCGAACCGATCCCGACACCGAACGCTGTCGGGCCGTTAGTGACCTGGCCGAGGGCGGCCGAGTCGTAGGTCGCCCCGTCCTCGTTGGCGAGGTCGCGGAACTCGGCAGTCGCCGAGCCGGTGGTCCCGATCAGGAACAGCGGCAGTACGAGGTCGACTCCCAGTCCCGCGACCGAGCCGATGCGCTTGCCGCCGACGAGGTCAAGCGGGGCCCTAGCGTGGGTCGAGTAGCCCGGCGGCAGCCCGAGGTAATTCGGATGACCGTTCGTGAGGTCGAAATTCGCGGGGTCGATCGGGCCGCCGCAGGCCACGCAGAGGCCTCCCTGGCCCGTGCAGCGCGCGTCTCCGTCGACCGGATCTTCAGGGATGCACGCGCCTGGCCCGTCGCTGCAGCGGCCGATGAAGCCCGGCGCATTGCCCCAGCCGCCGAGCTTGCAGCGAGGGTCAGTGAGCGCGATCCATTCGCCGACGTACAGCGGCGTTCCGCTCACGACGTCGCCGGCGCCGGCCTGTCGGCCCTGGGCGCTCTGCAGCGCGAGCTGGATGCCCGCATTCGAGTCCGCGGCCGCGACGCCGAGGATCGCCTCGTACTCCGGCGTGGTGAGATCGAAGTCCTTCTTGCAGTTGGGCGGGCAGTTCGGATTCGCGGTCAGCTCTCCCGCGGTGAGGTTCCGGTTCCAAATGAACGCGAGCCCGTCGCGCGCCGCGTCGCTGCAGTACACGTCGTCGGCGGGGCCGGGCGCGCCGGCGTCGACCGGCTCACTGACCTGCCAGCCGACCGGGGGTCGGCAGGGAAGCAGCGCGCGGGCCATGCCGAAGGCGCCGGACGTCCCCACCGTCTCGAGCGTCCAGTCGCTCCAGAACGAGTCGCCGAACGAGCGCTGGACCTCGACCCCCAGCGCGAGAGCGAAGTCGGACCAGGCCCGCGCATCGGTCGTGCGCGCCGGCAGGATCGGACCGCTGTTCGCGCCGCCGACCGAGCCCGGATCGCGCTGCGGATCGAAGCCGACCGGCGGATTCTCGATCGCGTAGCGCGGCGAAGTGCTCGGCCCCGAGCTGCCGTTCACGCTCGGCCCGAGCAGCGCGTAGCTCGGAGTGGAGAAGAGGATGTGGCTCGCCGCCGCCAGACCGAAGCCGCCATCGAAACGATGCGGGTCACCGTCGGAACACACCGGCTGCGAGCCGCCGCAGACCGCGACCTCGAAGTCCGTCGCGGCCGGATTCGTTCCCTGACATGCGCACTTCTTGTTGAACGCGCCGCCGAACGGGTCCGTGGTCATCGAGCAGTCGTTCGAGGCGTAGGCCGCGCACATGAAGCTCGTGCCGGACGCCGAGTTCGACGGCGTCTTGAGATAAACGTCGGTCACGCAGCCGACGCGGGGGTTGTCGGCACAGTGCCCGGCGCCGTGCGGCCACACGCACGAAGTCGCCGGATTGGACAGGTCGCCGCTCGTGCAGCGGCCGGCCGGGACGACCTGCAGGTTGCAGATCGATCCCGGGGAGAGCGCGCAGCGTTGGCCGCGCTCGGCGTAGCAGCCCTCGACGGGGTCGCAGGAGCTCGCGTTGGCGTCGACGACGTTGTTCCGGCCGGCCTGCGTGGTCCACTCGTACGCACTCACCAGCTGGGCCCGCGAGACGCCTGCGACGGTCAGAAGAGCGAAGGCGAACAGATAGCGAGCGACGCGCACGCGCGCTCCCTCCTGAGCAGGGATTGTGTCACGCCACCAAGCGGTGTCGCTAGATCCGCTTGAAGCCGAGCACGCGGGTCATCGTCGCGCCGAGGAGATTCTCGGCCCACGACGTCACCCGCCGCACCACCTCGAGCGCGTCGCCCGCGCCGGGCCAGTGCGCGCGCACCAGGTCGGGGTGCACGTGGTTGATGATCCGCGACACCGCCGCGGCCACGACCAGGAGATCGTCGGCGAAGCCGATCGGCCCGAACAGGATCTCGGGCAAGAGGTCGATCGGCGAGAGCGCGTAGCCGATGCCGAACACCGCGATCGCCTTCGAGCCCACCGGCACGCGCGGGTCCTGCACGAGCCGGAACAGGAACACGACGAGGTCGGGCAGGAACAGCAGGAGGTCGCGAAACCCCGAACGGCCGCCGGGCGCATTGGCGACCTGCGCCCGGAAGCGGTCGTAGAGGCGCTTCTCGCGCGCGCGCAGGTCGAGCTCGAGCCGATCCGTCACGCTCCGAGGATAGCGCGGCCTAGGAGCAGGTCCCCGCAGTGCCCGCGGTGCAGGTCAGCGGGCAGGTCGGGCACTTGGGACCCGGCGCTTTCGTGTTCAAGAGCCGCCACTGGATCAGGTCGCCGTTGCCGATGAACAGTCCGCTCTCGTCGAGGTCGAAGACCGCGCACGGGCCCGTTTGGGTGGTCCCGCACAGGTCGAGCGTGCGGTTCCTCGTGTTGCTGGCGCGAAACTGATTCAGGTCGCCGTTGTGGACGAAGATCCCCAACACCCCGGGGAACTTGCCGTCGCACTTGTTCCCGTAGCCGTCGTGGTCGTCGTCGCGCTGACCGCCGGTGAGCGTCGCCCACGGGTTGCTGGTCAGAAAGGCCGCCGTGCTCGGGGTCACGCGCGGGTTCGCGAACGTGCGGCAGTTGTCGCACGCGTCTCCGACGGCGTCGCCGTCGGTGTCGGTCTGGTTCCCGACGTTGGGCACGCCGGCCTGCGCGAGGCCGTTCGGAACGGTGGGACAGTTGTCGCTGGCATCCGCGACGCCGTCGCAGTCCGCGTCGGAGGGGGACGTGGCCACTGCGCAGTCGTGGGAGTTGGCCCCGACGGCCGGGCAGTAGGTGACGTTCAGCTTGAGCAACAGGTCCGTGTTCGCGGTCGCAATCACGTTGCTGTCGCGGGATGCCAGGGCGTGGACCTGGTTGAAGACCGGCTTCGCCCCGGCCGGCAGCGGACAGCTTCCGTCGACCGGCCAGCGCGCGGGGAAACGCGCACTGCTCGCCGGAACCGGGCCCGACGCGCCGACCGGCAGAACAACCGGCACGTCGTCCAGGCCTGTCGCGTAGAACGGGTCCGTCTTGGGTCCGACCGCTCCCTGCCCGAGGTGTTGGTTGCAGGCGTTGCCCCCGTTGCCCGAATAGGCGTTGTCGCCGAAGCAGCCCGGGATCCCGTCCAGACCGGGGCCCGAGTCGAAAGTTCGCAAGAACGAGGTGTCAAGACTCGGTGTCCCGACCTGGGCCGGCGACCAGCTCACGTTCACTCCACCCGCGCAGCAGGGTGCGCCGATCGGGAGCGCCGAGCCGTTCGTGAAGGTGCCCCCGGTGCCGATCCCGACCGAGAACGGATCCCCGAGTGGATCGACCTGGCCAAGGTCGGCGACGTCGAGCGAGCCGGCAACGGTCCCCGGCGTGTCCCGGAAATCGGAGGCCGCGTACCCCGACGTCCCGATCAGGAACAGGGGAATGCGCGCCGAAGCGCCGACACCGGCGATTCCCCCGATCCGCTCGGACTTGTCGAGCTGGAGCACCGACAAACCCTGCGGGTCGTAGCCGGGAGGAAGACCCAGGGCGTTCGGCAGCCCGTTGTTGGTGTCGGGATTGCCGTAGTCGATCGGTCCGTTGCAGGCGCGGCACTGACCGGCCGACTGCGCGGCGCAGAGCGCGTCGCCGTCGACCGGATCCAGTGGGCGGCAGGCCATCGGCCCGTCGGAGCAGCGGCCGATCCGCGTGTCGGGGACAGCTCCCCAGCCGCCGAGGTGGCAGCGAAGATCGCTTCCACCCGCCCCCATCCCGTTGATCCAGAGCATGACCGTGATGGGCGCGGCGGAGATGGAATCGCCGGCGCCCGCGGGGCGGCCCTCGCCGCTCTGGATGCCGAGCTGCAGACCTGCGTTCTTGTCCTGGATCGACGCGAGCTGGATCGCCTCGTACTCAGTGGTCGTGAGATCGAAGTCCTTGCCGCACGTCGGCGGGCACGCGGGGTTCGCCGCTTTCTCCGCGGGCGTCAGGTCGCGCCGCCAAAGAACGGTGACGGAGTCGCGACTCAGCTGGCTGCAGTACGCCTCGTCCCCGCTGTTCTGCGCACCCGGAGTGGGGTCGATCTTCGCGTCGAGCGCCCAGCCCAACGGGGGGTCGCAGGCGAACGGGACGGCGTGGGTCGTCAGCGACGTCTGAGAGATCGTACCCGGGTCGGTCGTCCAGTCGGCCCAGAAGGACTTCCCGATCCCGCGCAGCTTCTCGACGCCGAGCGACGGGAAGAGGGACGTCCGTTCGAACGCCAGCCGCGTCTTCGCGACGTGGATCGGCCCCGGCAGCGCCACGGCCCGATTGATCGTGCCGGGATCGCGTTGGGGGGCGACCGCCGTCGGCGGGTTTTCGATCGGGTAGCGCGGGGAGGTCGTCGGGACGGAGGTCCCGTTGACGCTGGGGCCCAGCGTCGGAAACGCGATCCCCCCGAACGGCGGCGGTCCCAAGTAGAACTCCATGCCGAGAGCGAGCCCATAGCCGCCGACGTCCCGGTCTGGGTCGCCATCGGAGCAGACGCCGCCGGGCACGCCGCAGACCAGCTCGCCCGCCGGATCTCCCTCGTAGTCCCCGCGGCACGAGCAGTCCTCGCGGGTGAGGCCGCCGAAAGGGTCCTCGTCCATGATGCAGAAGCTGTCGCCGGTTCCCGCGCACAGAGCGCTCGGTCCCTCGAAGAAGTCATTCGGGTCGAGCAGGTAGGCGTCGGGGAGACACCCGATGGACGGATCGTTCGCGCAGTGACCCGCGCCGTGGGGCCAGACACAGGTGTTGCCCGGGGCGCCGTAGCTGCAGCGCCCCGCTGGGACGATCTGCAGGTTGCAGATCGAGCCGGGCGTCGAGCGACAGAGGATCCCGGTCTTGTCATAGCAGCCGCTGAAGCCGCAGGACGCGGTGGAGTCGATGACGTTGTTGGGGCCGCTCTGGAGGACCCACTCGTATCCGAACACCTCCGCCCGAGCAGTCAGGGCAAGGCAGAGCGAGAGAGCGGTCAACGCGAACCCTCGGGACAGCGTCTGGCTCATGCCGTCAAGGTACACCCACAACGCCCTCGGGGTGCGTGATCAGTGCGTGATCTTCTCGGCCTAGAAGCCGCAGGTCCCCGCGGTACCCGCGGCGCAGGTCAGCGGACAGGTCGGGCACTTGGGACCCGGCGCTCTCGTGTTCAAGAGCCGCCACTGGGTCAGGTCGCCGTTGCTGATGAACAGTCCGCTCTCGTCGAGGTCGAAGATCGCGCACGGGCGCGTTCCAAGGGTCCCGCACTGGTCGAAAGTGCGGTTCTTGGCGTTGCTGGCCCGCCACTCAGTCAGGTCGCCGTTGTGGACGAAGATCCCCAACACCCCGGGGAACTTGCCGTCGCACTTGTTCCCGTAGCCGTCGTGATCGTCGTCGCGTTGATCACCGGTGAGCGTGGCCCACGGGTTCAAGGAGAGGTAGTTCGCAGCCACGCGGGGGTTTGCGACGAGCCGACAGTTGTCGCAGGCATCGCCGACGCCGTCGCCATCCGTGTCGGTCTGGTTGCCGACGTTCGGGATGGCGGCCTGGTTCGGGCCGTTGGCGATGGTCGGGCAGTTGTCGGGGATGCAGACGCCGTCGCCGTCGTCTTCCCCCCCGAAGCAGTCCTCGAAGGCGCAGTTCGCGACCCCGTTGACGATCGGGCAGTAGCTGACTTCGAGCTTCACCAAGCCGTCGGTGTTGGCGGGCTGCAGGATCGTGACGTCGCGGAATGCGGCAGCCGCCACCTGGTTCCACCGCAGGCGGTTCACCGCCGTGAATCCCCAGCCGAAGCGCCCCGCACTGGCCGGAATCGTTCCCGAAGCGCCGACGGCGAACGTGCGCGCGACGTCGTCGAGCCCGGTGTTGAACGCGCCGTCGGTCTTCGGTCCGGGGGCGCCGGCGCCGAGCCGCTGGTCGCACGCGTCGACTCCGTTCGTCGTCGGCGCGTTGTCGCCGAAGCATCCGGGAACACCGTCCGGACCGGGGCCCGTGTCGAACGTTCGCTGGAACACGCTGACGGGCCCCCCGAGCTGGGCGGGAGACCAAACGATGTCGGCGCCGGTTGCACAGCAGCTCGCGCCGATCGGCAAGGTCGAGCCATTCGTCAACGTCCCGCCCGTTCCGATCCCGACTCCGAAGGCCGGGCCCTGGGGATCGACGGCGCCGAGATCTGCGAGATCGAGCGTGCCGGGGCTCGTGCCGGGAAGGTCGCGGAAGCTCGCGGCGGCATAGCCGCTGGTGCCCACCAGGAAGAGCGGCATCGAGAGGAACACGGGGAAGCCGGCGATGACGCCGATGCGCTGCCCGGCCACGAGGTCGAGCTCGAATAGGCCGTGGGTGTTGTACCCGATCGGGAGTCCGAGCGGGTTTGCGACCGTGATCGGACCATTGCATGCGCGGCAGGCATTGCCCTGACCGGTGCAGACCCCTGACGGGGGCCCCTGATTGCCATTGGCGTCGTTCAAGGCCGGGTTGCACACAGTTGCACCGTCGGCGCAGCGGCCGACGAAGCCCGGCGGATTTCCCCAGCCGCCCAGACGACAGCGGGAGTCCTGAGCGAACAAGATCGACACCAACGTGAGCGGGGTCGCGCTGATCGCGTCGCCCACTCCCGCGTAGGGGCCTGAGCCGCTCTGCAGCCCGAGCTGCAGGCCGGCACCGGGGTCCAGCGCAGCGACGGCCTGGATCGCCTCGGTCTCCACCGTCGCGAGATCGAAGTCCCGTTTGCAGGTCGGCGGACAGGCCGGCTGCGCAGCGCGCTCGGCGGGAGTCAGGTCGCGGCCCCACAGGACCGCGAGCGAGTCGCGGCCGAGCTGACTGCAGTAGGCCTCGTCGCCGCTGTTCGGCGCCGCGGGGGTCGGGTCGACCTTCTGGCTCGGGTCCCAACCGGACTGCGGCGCGCAGGTGAGGAAGGTCGTGTGCGTGTTGAAGAGACCGGTGGTGGGCTGGCGTTCGTAGCTCCAGTCCGACCAGAACGAGTCGCCGAGGCCGCGCAGCATCTCGACTCCTAGGGCGGCGAACAGTGGCGCTCGCTCGCGCGCTCCGGTGGTGCGCACGCGGTGAATAGCTCCGTTGTTGCCGCGGCCGATGCTGCCCGCGGCGCGCTGGGGATCGAAAACGCCCGGGGGATTCTCGATCGCGTAGCGCGGCGAGGTGGAGGGGATTGTGCTCCCGTTCACGGCAGGGCCGAGCTCCGCGAAGCTGACCTGGCCAAAGAGGTTGAGCTCGATGCCAATGGCCCACCCGTAGCCTCCGAGGTAGCGGTCGGGATCGCCGTCGGAGCACACTGCCTCGAGGGGGCCGCTGGCGGTGCCGCAGACGGTCGTCTCGAAGGTGGGCAAGCTCGCGTCGGTACCCTGGCAGCGGCAGTTCGAATTGAACGGGCCGCCATACGGATCGAGGGTCATGTTGCACTCGGGATTGCCCGTGCCCGTGCACATGCCGCTGGGGCCACTGGCCACGTTGGCGGGGTTGATGATGTTCGCGTCGGTCAGACAGCCGACGTGGCTGTTGCCGGTGCAGCGGCCGCCGCCGTGGGGCCACAAGCAGCTGGTGCCGACGAGAGGCGCAGGATCGCCGTACGTGCAGCGGTTCGCAGGGACGATCTGCAGGTCGCACATGTGGTTCTGATCCGCCGAACAGAGTCCGCCGGTCCGGTCGTAGCAGCCCTGGCCGCCGTTCGGTGGCATCCAAACTCCGCCCACGAACTTGCTGTGATCGCACGACTCGGCGTTCGAATCGATGATGTTGTTCGGGCCAGCCTGGGTCACCCACTCGTAGGGAGCCACCTGCGCCAGCGACTGCGACGCGGCGGCGAGGAGACAGAAGGTGAGGAGACCGCGGGCGAGGTACACGCGCAACTCCCTCCTCTCTTGAGAGTATCCCGCGCACACCGCGGGTGGCGCAGCGATCTCACGCGGCCGAGCGAATTCCCGCGCCGAGATTCTTCGCCCACCGTTCGCGCCGGAACGACCAGGCCAGCCAGACTGCGCGCGTGACGTGGTCGAAGACGACGGTGGCCCAGATCCAGACCACGTCCCAGTGAAACACCTTGGCCGCGAGCAAGGCGAGCGGCACGCGGAACAACCAATTGCCGAGGACCGCCGACCAGAGCGGGGTGACCGTGTCGCCCGCGCCGCGCAGCGCTCCCGCCAGCGTGAAGTGAACGCCCAGGAACGGCTGCGCGATGCCGAGCAGGAGCATGAACGGCTCGAGCGCGGCGAGGACCTGCGGGTCCGCCGTGAAGCTCTCGGCGAGCGGCAGGCGCAGCGCCGCGAAGAGCGCGAACAGGACCAGGGAGACGAGCAGCGACAGGCGGGTCGCGCGCCAGCCGGCGCGCGCGGCCAGGCGCGGATCGCGCGCGCCGAGCGCCTGGCCCACGAGCGTGGACGCCGCGATCGAGATTCCCGTCGCGGGGATCCAGGAGAACGCGAGCAGGCGCACCCCGACGGTGTAGGCGGCGACCGCGGCGGGGCCGTAGCCGGAGAGCACCCAGAAGTAGATCAGGATCGCGCTGTTCAGGAACAGACGCTCGGCGGCGGCGCTCCACGAGACGCGCAGCATCTCGCGCACGCGCGGGCCGAGCTCTGCGAAGTCGGCGCGCGAGATGCGCACGAAGGCCGACATGCGCACGCCCCTCCGCGTCGTCAGCGCGCCGAACAGGGCCAGACCGACCACCTGCGCGGCCAGGGTCGCGAGCCCGGCGCCCTCGAGCTCGAGCCGCGGGAAGCCGAGGCTGCCGAAGATCAAGAGCGCGTTCAGGCCGAGCTTCACCGCCGTCACGATCGCGGCGATCACGAGCGGGATGGTCGTGTTGCGCGCGGCGCGGAAGGCGCTCTCGATGGTGAGCGAGAGCGCGAAGAAGGCCGACGAGCCCAAGGTGAGCCGGAAGTACGGCACTGCGAGCTCCGCCAGCTCGGGGCGCGCGCCGAGCGCGAGCAGGAGCGTGCGCGGCAGGCCGAGCGCGATGCCGCAGATGAACAGCGACGCGAGCAGCGCGAGCACGATCGACGCCGCGAACGCCTGGCGCGCGCGGCTCGGCTCGCCCGCGCCGATCGCGCGCGCCATCAGCGCGACGCAGGCTACCGAGAAGCCGAGCAGGATCGCCTGGGCGAGCTGGAAGTACTGCGAGGTGTAGCCGACGACGTTCAGCGCGTCGGTGCCCAGGCGCCCGAGCATCCAGGCGTCGACGAGCGAGACGCTCGTGGCCAGGCCCTGCGAGACGATCGCGGGCCAGGCCAGCCGGACGATGTCGCGGTCGGTGCGCCGGCGCAGCTCTTCGCGCGTCGGCGCACCGGGGCCCGCGGCCGCCGCGACGGCGCCCGCAGGCAGCGCCGCCGCGAGGTCCGGATCGTCCGGCGCCTCTAGCTCTGGATCAGGGCTCGAGTCACTCAGGCGAGCTGCGCCTTCCGGTACATGGCCACGACGGCTGCCCCGCCGAGACCGAGGTTGTGCTGCAGCGCGATCTTCGCGCCCGCGACCTGGCGCTTGTCGGCCTGGCCGCGCAGCTGCCAGTTCAGCTCCGCGCACTGCGCGAGACCGGTCGCGCCGAGCGGGTGGCCCTTCGAGATCAGGCCGCCCGACGGGTTCACCACGACCTTGCCGCCGTAGGTGTTCGCGCCGGAGTCGACGAACTCGCCGCCCTTGCCCACCGGGCACAGGCCGAGACCTTCGTACGTGATGAGCTCGTTCGTCGAGAAGCAGTCGTGCAGCTCGACCACGTCGACGTTCTCGGGGCCGAAGCCCGACTGCTGTAGACCTTGCGCCGCGGCCTTCTTGGTCAGATCGAAGCCGACCAGCTTGATCATGCTCTTCTCGTCGAAGGTGCTGGGCAGATCGGTGGCCATGGCCATGCCGAGGATCTCGACGGCCTTGGCCTCGAGCTTGTGCTTGCGCACGAAGTCCTCGCTGGCGAGCACCGCCGCGCCGCCGCCGTCCGAGGTCGGGCAGCACTGCAGCTTGGTGAGCGGGCCGTACACCGTCGGCGCCGCCAGGATCTGCTCGAGCGTGTACTCCTCCTGGAACTGCGAGTACGGGTTGTTCACCGAGTGCTTGTGGTTCTTCCAGCCGATCTTCGCGAACTGCTCGGCGGTGGTGCCGTACTTCTCCATGTGCTCGAGGCCGGCGTTGCCGAACATCTGCGGCGCGCCGGGCGCCTTGGCGAAGCCGCGCTCGGCGACCATGAGCTTGAAGTGCTTGTCCATCGGCGTGGTGCGGTCGGTGTATTTGATGCCCAGCGACCCCTTCTCCATCTTCTCGAAGCCCATCGCCATCGTGCACTCGGCGAGCCCGCCCTCGACGAACTGCTTGGCCATGAACAGCGCCGTCGACCCGGTCGAGCAGTTGTTGTTCACGTTGTAGATGGGGATGCCCGACAGGCCGAGCTCGTAGAACGCGCGCTCGCCGCAGGTCGAGTCGCCGTAGCAGTAGCCGACGGCCGCCTGCTCGACTTCCGAGAACTTGATGCCCGCGTCGGCGAGCGCTTTCTGGCCCGCCTCGCGGCCCATGTCCGGATAGTCCCAGTCCTTCGAGCCGGGCTTCTCGAACTTGGTCATGCCGACGCCGATGACGAATACCTTGCGACCCATGGTTTTGTGACTCCTTCTTACGACCGCAGAGTGATTGCGGCGTTGCTGATGACGGGCGCGTTGCGCTCCTTGCACTTCGCGCTGATCAGGATCTGGTTGCCCTCGCGCCACAGCGACGTCTCGATCGTCTCGCCCGGGAAGAGGACGCCGGCGAAGCGCGCCTGGTAGCGCGCGACCTTGGTCGATGTCGCCGTCGAGCAGCGCGTCGACCACCGCCTTGCAGACGATCCCGAACGAGCACAGCCCGTGCAGGATCGGCTTGTCGAAGCCGCCCATCTTCGCGAACGCGGGATCGGCGTGCAGCGGGTTCTTGTCGCCCGACAGCCGGTAGAGCAGCGCCTGGTGCGAGACGCGTCGGCGACTCGACGACCGCGTCGGGCTTGCGGGTCGGCGATTCGTTCCCTGCCTTGGGGCCGGACTCGCCGCCGAAGCCGCCCTCGCCGCGCGCGAAGATCGAGAAGCGGTTGGTGAAGAGCGGCGCCCCGCCCTGCTCCTTCGTCTCGACCTCGACGACGATCAGCGCCGCCTTGCCCTTGTCGTAGATGCCCGCGATGCGCCCCTGCGATTCGATCTTCGCGCGCACCGGGATCGGGCGGTGGATCTCGATGTCCTGCTCGCCGTGCAGCACCAGCGCGAAGTTGATCTGGATGCCCGGCACGCCGGCCATGCCGCCGACGGCGCCGAACACCGGGATCACCCCGTAGCTGGGCAGGACCTTGAGCTCCTTCTCGTAGGTGTACTGGAGCTCCTTCGCGTCGGTCGCCTTGCCCGCGCCCGCGCCGATGCCCAGGTGGTAGAGGATCACCTGGTCCTGGCCCCACTCGCCCTGCGACGGCGCCAGTTTCGCGCCGCGCGCCTTCTCTAGATCGATCGGCATGTCAGTGTCTCCTTCTGTGTCTCAGCCCGCGAGATCCTTGGCGATGACCCGCATCTCGTCGCCAATGCTCTTGGGCACGATGTAACCCTTCTCGTCGATGATCTGGCCCAGGTGGTCGCGCACGTCCTCGAGCGAGACCGCCTTGCCCTTGCCCGCGAACCAGCCGGGCGCGAGCCCGACGAAGATCCGCGCGAAGCGGCCGCCGCCGACGGAGAACACCTCGTGGGTCTGCTCGCACGCCTCGGACACGAGGTAGCAGGCGAGCGGCGTGACCGTGGTGGGGTCGAGGTTGGCCGCCAGCGGACCGAGCAGGTTCTCGGTGAGCCGCGTCTTCGCGATCGGCGCGATCACGTTCGACTTGATGTTGTTCTTCGCGCCCTCGACCGCGAGCACGTTCGAGAGACCGACGAGGCCCATCTTGGCCGCGCCGTAGTTGCTCTGGCCGAAGTTCCCGAAGATGCCGGCCGCCGACGCGGTGAACAGGAAGCGCCCGTAGTTCTGCTCCTTCATGGCCTTGAAGGCGGGCTGGCTGACGTAGAACGCGCCCTTCAGGTGCACGTCGAGGACGATCTCGAGGTCCTGCGGCTCGAGCTTGGCGAAGCTCTTGTCGCGCAGGATGCCGGCGTTGTTGATCACGATGTCGACCCGGCCGAAGGCGTCGAGCGCGCTCTTCACGATCCCCTCGCCGCCCTGCGGCGTCGCGACCGAGTCGTAGTTCGCGACGGCCTGGCCGCCCGCGGCCTTGATCTCGTTCACGGTCTGGTCGGCCATCGAGTGGCCCTTGCCGCTGCCGTCGGCCGCGCCGCCCAGGTCGTTCACCACCACGCTGGCGCCGCGCCGCGCGAGCTCGAGGGCGTAGGTCTTGCCCAGGCCTCCGCCGGCGCCGGTGATCACCGCGACCCGTCCGTCGAATCGAATCTCGCTCATCGCTATCGCTCCTTTCGGCTGCGCGCGGCGAGCGACTCGGAAACCATGCGTTTCCAGAGGTCGAACAGGCGACGCCGTTCGGTGTCGTCGCCGCGCAGGATTCGCTGCAGCGCCATGCCGCGCATGACGTGGAAGGTCAGCTCGAGCAGCTGGCGCACCTCGCGCGGCGGCGCCGCGACGGGTTCGGCCAGCTCCGTGAAGAGCGCCGCCATCGCGCGGCCCACCTTGCGCTCGAAGCGCACCAGGCTGGCGCGCAGCTCGGCGTCGCTGCGCGCGGCGATCCAGAGCTCGAGCGCGGCCGAGAAGAGCGGCCCCGAGAAGCTGGCCCAGATCGCGTCGAGGGCGCGGGCCAGCCGTTCCTCGTCGCTGCCGCCCGGCACCCCCTCGCGGCGCAGCTCCTCGGCGCGGCGGTGCGCCAGGTGCGCGACCGCGGCGATCACGAGATCGGCCTTGGTGGGGAAGTGGTGCAGCTGGGCGCCGCGCGAGAGGCCGGCGCGCGCGCAGACCGCCGTCGTCGAGGTGCGCGCGTAGCCGAACTCGATCAGCGACTCGAGCGTCGCGTCGAGCAGGCGCGCGCGCGTCTCGGCGCTGCGCTCCACCTGGGTTCGGCGCGGGCGTGGCTGTGCTGCGGGGAGGGACACGGGACCTCGGGGGGGGTTCGGAGCGCGCAGCCTAGGCGGTTCCGCAGAAACCGTCAACCCTGCATGTTTCTGAGTCGCCGGCAGGCGAGGTCGAGATCGGCGTCGGTCTTGCCGAAGCAGAAGCGCGAGAGCCGGTGGGCCTCGCCGTCGCGCCAGAAGGCGGTGCCGGGAACGCTCGCGACGCCGGCGCGCTCGAGCAGCGCGAGCGCGCGCTCGTCGCCGGTCGCTCCGGGCAGGCGCGAGACGTCGGCCAGCGCGAAGTAGGACCCGGCGGGAACCGTCGGCTCGAGCCCGGCATCGGCCAGCGCCGCGCAGAGCTGGTCGCGCTTGCGCTGGTACTCGACGCCGATCGCCGCGTAGTACTCGGGGTCGAGCCGCTCGAGCCCGCGCGCGCAGCCGAGCTGGAGCGGCGCGGGCGCGCACACGTACACGAGGTCGTGTAGGTGAGCGAACGTCTCGGCCAGGCCGCGCGGGCGCGGCGAGCCAGCCGATCCGCCAGCCGGTGATGGCGAAGGTCTTGGAGAGCGCGTTCATGGTGATCGTGCGCTCGCGCAGGCCCGGCAGCGCCGCGGGCGAGACGTGTTTCCTGCCGTCGAAGACGAAGTGCTCGTAGACCTCGTCGGTGAACACGTAGAGGTCGCGCTCGCGCGCGATCCGGCCGACCGCTTCGAGCTCGGCGCGGGTCCAGACCTTGCCCGACGGATTGCCGGGGGTGTTGATCACGAGCGCGCGCGTGCGCGGGCCGAGCGCGGCCGTGAGCGCGCTCGGCTCGAACGCGAAGTCGGGCGCGCGCAAGCCGACGTAGGCCGGCCGCACCCCCAGTGCCTCGAGCGTGTTGCGGTGGTAGCCGTAGTACGGCTCGAACAGCACGACCTCGTCGCCCGGCTCGAGCAGCGCCTGCACCGCGACGTAGAACGCGCCGGTTGCGCCGCTCGTCACCACGATCTCCCCCTCGGGGTCGTAGTCGAGGCCGTTGTCGCGCCGCATCTTGGCGGCGAGCGCCCGGCGCAGCTCGGGCAGCCCGTCGGAGCGCGTGTAGGTGTTGACGCCTTCCTCGATCGCGGCCTGCGCGGCGCGCCGCACCGCCTCGGGCACCGGCGTATCGCAGACGCCCTGGGCCAGGTTGACCCCGCCCGCCTTGGCGCAGGCGATCGTCATGCTGCGGATCGGCGAGGTCCGGGCCAGCGGCCTCACGACGGCGGCCTCGGGCCCGGCCCGGTTTGGTCGGGGGCCCCCGCCGTGGTATACAAGGCGGTATAGTGATCTAACGCCGTTATAGGGCTTGCACGCCGTTCCATGGAACCCCAGCTCCAACCCGCCGCACTGCGGCGCACTCGCCAGCGCGAGGAAGCCCGCCGGGCCATCCTCGACGCGACCGAGGCGATCCTCGTCGAGGACGGCATCGAGCTGTTCTCCATCCGCAAGCTGGCGACGCGCTGCGGGTACACCGCGCCCACGATATATCACTATTTCCGCGACAAGGACGGCCTGATCGACGCTCTGCTCGAGGAGCGCTTCTCGCGCCTGCTGCAGCGCGTGCGAAGGGTGGCCGTCGGGCCCGACCAGGTCGAGAACATGCGCGAGTACGGGCGCGCGTTCCTGCGCTTCGCGACCAGCAACCCGACCTTCTACCGGGTCATGCTGCGCGGGCCCAACGACGGCGGCGAGCGCAAGATCCGCGCCGCCGAGCAGGCGCGCGACATCATGTCGGCGCCGCTGCTCGCGCTGGCTGCCCAGGGACGGCTGTGGACCGACGACGTGGAGGCCGCGCGGCAATCGCTGTGGGCGATGCTGCACGGCGTGATCGCGCTCCGGATCGGGAATCCGAAGTACGCCTGGTCGAAGAATCTTGCGGACGTTGCACTGGAGACTGCGTTGCGCGGACTGGTTCGCGCGCTGCCTGCGCGCAATGGGAAGAACGGGAAAGGCTCGGAGTCATGAACGCTCGTCACACGCTGGCTTGGGTTGCGCTGCTCGGTCTCGCGGCTTGCTCGGGGGGCAACAAGGACAACTCGGTCATGGCGCCCGCCGTTTCGCTCGGCGACGCGGTCGCGGTCGACATCGACGACCGCATCGTGGCCACCGGAGAGCTGACCTCGCCCAACCACGCCGTGATCGCGGCCGAGGTCGGCGGCCGGATCACCTCGCTCTACCTGGACGAGGGCAAGCCCGCGGGCAAGGGCGAGCGCGTGCTCGAGATCGACCCCGAGCGCCGCGAGCTCGAGCTGCGCGCTGCGCGCGCGGCGAACGCCGAGGCACAGGCCGCCGTCGTCGAGGGCAAGCGCGCCGCCGATCGCGTCGCGGCCCTGTTCAAGAGCAACGTCGCGTCGAAGGCGCAGCTCGACACCGCCGAGACCCAGCTCACGCTGGCCCGCTCCCGCGCCGAGGGCGCCGCTGCGCGGCTCGGCGAAGCGGAGCGCGCCCGCCGCGACGCGGAGGTGAAGGCGCCCTTCGCCGGCCTGATCGCGCAGCGCTTCACCAGCGTGGGCGAGTTCGTGCAGCCGGGCGCGCGCCTGTTCGAGCTGGTGGCGCTCGATCCGATCGAGGTCGAGTTCCGCGTGGCCGAGGTCGACTCGAGCCGCGTGCAGCCGGGACAGACGGTCGACGTGCGCGTCGCCCCGTTCCCCGACGAGGTCTTCCCGGCGACGGTGACCCTGGTCTCGCCGATGATCGACCCGTCCACCCGGACCCTGCGCGTGAAGGGCACCCTCGCGAATCGCGAAGGGAAGCTCCGCCCCGGCCTGTTCGCGCGCGCCGACCTCGGCGTCTCGCACCGCGACGACGTGCTGATGATTCCCGAGGAGGCGATCCTGCAGCGCTCGGACGGCCAGGTCGTGTTCCGGCTCGCGCCCGAGAACCGGGTCGAGCGGCGCGTCGTGAAGACGGGCGTCCACAAGAACGACCGCGTGGAGATCCTGGACGGGCTCGTCGCGGGCGACCGGGTCGTCACGCGCGGCCACGTCTCGCTGATCGACGGCTCGGCCGTGGTGGTGCGCAACGCCGACGGAACCGCGTCGGAGCCCGACGTCGCCAGCGGCGCGATCGAAACCGGAACCCCGTAGCAGGCGGAGTGCCATGACCCTCTCCGACGTCTCGATCCAGCGGCCGGTACTGACCTGGATGATGATGCTCGCGCTCGTGGTGGCTGGCGCGCTGGGCGTGACCCGCCTCGGCGTGGACCGCTTCCCGCCGATGGAGTTCCCGGTCGTGATGGTGGTCGCCACCCTGCCGGGCGCGAACCCCGAGGGCATGGAGGAGGACGTCACCGACGTCCTCGAGGAGAACCTGAACACGATCGCCGGCGTGCGCGAGCTGCGCTCGACGACGCTGACCGGTGTCGCCCAGATCGTCGTCGAGTTCCAGCTCGGCACGAACCTCGACAAGGCGATCCAGGACGTGCGCGACGAGGTCGCGAAGGCGCGCCGGCTCCTGCCCAAGGAGACCGAACCGCCGGTCGTCAGCAAGATGAACTTCGGCGACCAGCCGATCCTGTGGATCCCGTTCAGCTCCAACCGCCCCGAGGTGGAGACCTCCGAGTACGTGCGCCGCCAGGTGAAGCCGATCCTCGAGACGATCCCCGGCGTGGGCGGCGTGGTGGTCTTCGGCCGGCGCGACCGCGCGATCCGGATCTGGGTCGACGGCGAGGCGCTGCGCGCCCGCGGCCTGGCCGCGACCGACGTGATGAACGCGCTGCACCGCGAGCACGTCGACATTCCCGGCGGCCTCGTCGAGGGCTCGCGCGTCGAGTGGACCGTGAAGACCGACGCCGAGTACCGCTCGACCGAGGCGCTCGGGAACATGGTCATCGCGCAGCGCCCGGACGCGCCGGTGTTCCTGAAGGACGTGGCGCGCGTCGAGGACGGCGAGGCCGACGTGCGCGCGATGGCGCGCTTCCGCGGCGTGCCGACCGTCGGCATCGGCGTGCGCAAGCAGACCGGCGGCAACACGGTCGCGATCTGCGACGAGGTGAACCGCCGGCTGGAGAAGCTGAAGCCCCTGCTCCCCGACGGCATCACGATCGGCGACGGCCACGGCTTCATCGACTTCTCGCAGTCGATCCGCGAGTCGGTGGCGGAGACGGAGTTCGCGCTCGTGTTCGGCGGGCTGCTCGCGGTGCTGACCGTGTTCGTGTTCCTGCGCCGGACGCGGCCGACCTTGATCGTCGCCGCGGCGATCCCGGTCTCGCTGATCACGACCTTCGCGCTGGTCTGGCTCGCGGGCTACACGCTGAACACGATGACCCTGCTGGGCATGGCGCTCGCGATCGGCGTGGTCATCGACGACGCGATCATCGTGCTCGAGAACATCGAGCGGCACCGCGAGATGGGCAAGAGCGGCCGCGACGCCGCTGCCGACGGCACCCGCCAGATCACGTTCGCCGCGACCGCGGCGACGCTCTCGGTCACCGCGGTGTTCCTGCCGGTGATCTTCGTCCAGGGCATCGTCGGCAACATGCTCGGCGAGTTCGGCCTCACGGTCGCGGGGTCGGTCCTGATCTCGCTCTTCGTCGCGCTGACGCTGACGCCGATGCTCGCCTCGCGCATGCCCGCGCCGAAGGAGCGCGCGCACGGCAGCTTCTACCACTACCTGGAAGTCGGCTTCGAGAAGATCCAGACGGGCTACGAGCGCGCGCTCGACTGGTCGCTCGGCCACCAGTGGATGATGCTCGGAATCGCATTCCTGTCGCTGCCGATCGCGTTCGGCACGTGCTCGAAGCTCGGCAAGGAGATGTTCCCGGTCTCGGACCAGAGCATGTTCTTCACCCGCTTCGAGACGCCGCCCGGCACCGCGCTCGCGGCCACGACCGAGATCCTCGACATCAACGAGAAGTACATGCTGGCGCAGCCGGAGCTGGTCGGGCTGTTCGAGGCCGTCGGCATGGGCGGCCCCGACGGCGTCGCGCGCGCGAACCAGGGCATCATGTTCGCGACCCTGAAGCCGCTGAAGGATCGCAAGCGCAAGGTCTATCAGTTCATCAACGACGCGCGGGCGGTGCTCGGAACGATCCCCGGCCAGACCGTCAAGATCATGGACCCGTCGTCGATGCAGACCGGCGGCGGCGCGCAGTTCGAGGTGATGCTGCGCGGGAACCTCGCGCTCGCCGACCTGGACGACGCCGCCAACAAGTTCATGGCGAAGCTCCGGACGAAGGGGGGCTTCGTCGACGTCGACAAGAGCCTGAAGCTGGGCCTGCCCGAGGTGCGCATCCTGCCCGACCGCGAGAAGGCCTCGGAGCTCGGCGTCGACGCGACCACGCTGTCGCAGGTCGTGCAGCTCCTGATCGGCGGGCTCGACGTCGGCACGTTCAAGGAGGGCGGCCACCGCTTCGACATCCGCATGCGGCTGGAGCGGCAGAACCGCGACACCCCCGACGCGATCGAGCAGCTCTACGTGCGCGGCGCTGACGGCAAGCTCACCTCGCTGCGCAATCTCGTGAAGCTCGAGACCGGCGCCGCGCCGTCCGAGATCACGCGCAGCAACCGCCAGCGCAGCGTGACCGTCACCGCGAACCTCCACGACAAGCCGATGGGCACGGCGATCCAGGACGCCTTCGCGGTCGCGAAGGAGACCCTGCCCGAGGACATCACGCTCGCGCTCTCCGGGTCCGCGCAGTCCATGCAGGAGAGCGTGCGCCAGTTCGGCTTCGCGCTCGCGCTGGGCCTGCTCGTGATCTACATGGTGCTCGCGGCGCAGTTCGAGAGCTTCATCCACCCGCTCTCGGTCATGCTCGCGGTCCCGTTCGCGTTCGTCGGCGCCCTGCTCGGCCTCTTGTTCACCGGCAACACACTGAACCTGTTCAGCATCATCGGGATCCTGCTCTTGTGCGGGCTGGTCACCAAGAACTCGATCCTGCTCGTGGACTACGCGAACCAGCTGCGCGCGGAAGGGCTCGACAAGTTCACCGCGATGCGGCGCGCCGCCCCGATCCGGATGCGGCCGGTGCTGATGACCGCGATCGCGATGATCTTCGGCGTGCTGCCGGCGGCGTTCGGGGTGGGCCCCGGCGCCGAGACGCGCGCGCCCATGGCAATCGCCACGGCCGCGGGAATGTTCTCGTCGCTCGTGCTCACGCTCCTGATCGTGCCGGTCTTCTACCTGAAGCTCGACGACGGGGTCGAGTTCGTGAAGCGCCTGTTCCGGCGCGGCGCGCGCCCCACCACCCCCGGCGAAGCGCCCTCCGAGCGCCCGGAATTGACACCCGCGAGGCGCGCCAGCTAGCATGCCTAACTGAAAACGATTCTCAAAATCGCCGGGGCGATGGCGGGGTCGATTTCGGGGAGGCACTTGGGATGCGCGGCAGCCGAGCTGCGAGCGACTGCCGCTGCGATTGCGGCGCCCTGCTCGCGCGCGTGGTCGCCGGCGCCGTCGAGCTGAAGTGCCGCCACTGCAAGCGCATCCAGCTGGTTCCGCTCGAGCCGAGCGACGAGCCAGAGACGTCCGGCCAGAGGTCCCTTCGAGACCCCGCGCAGTCACTCGAAGGGGAAACTCGCCCATGAACCGTCTCGGAGCCGTCCGCGCCGTGGCCATCCTCGCCTTCTCGCTGTGCAGCGCACCCGCGCTCGCTCAGCAGGCCGACAAGGACCTCGCGCGCGACGACGAGATCGCCGAGCTCAAGCGCCAGCTGTCCACCGTCGTGACCGAGCTCGAGCAGCTCCGCGCGCAGGTCGCCGCGCCGGAGATCCCCGCCGAGCTCGAGAGCGAGAACGGCTTCGGCCCCGCGGCCTCGAAGGTCTACTCGGTCACGCGCGGAGTCTCGGTCGGCGGCTACGTCGAGGGCCACTACTCGAACGCCGTCGGCGACGCGCCGGGCCAGAACGAGGCGAACCTCGATCGGGCCGTGCTCTACCTCGGCTACAAGTTCAACGACTGGATCGTCTGGAACTCGGAGATCGAGTTCGAGAACGGCACCACCGAGAAGAACGGCTCGGTGTCGGTCGAGTTCGCGACCTTGGACTTCCTGTTCGACCCGCGCGTGAACCTGCGCATGGGTGAGCTCCTGATCCCGATGGGCATCGTGAACGAGGTCCACGAGCCGCCGTTCTACTACAGCGTGTTCCGGCCGCAGGCCGAGCAGGTGATCATTCCCGCGACCTGGTCGGACATGGGCGTGGGTCTGTTCGGCCGGCTCGGCGAGCGCGTGAGCTACCGCGTGTACGTGGTGAACGGGCTCGACGCCCAGGGCTACGAGAGCTCAGGCCTGCGCGAGGGCCGGCAGGGCGCGAGCGAGGCGATCGCACAGGACCTCGCCTACGTCGGCCGCCTGGAGTGGGAGCCGCTCGACGGCTGGGTGCTCGGCGGCTCCTACTACAGCGGCAACGCCGGCCAGTCGCAGAAGATCGACGTCGGGGGAACCGAGTTCAAGCTGCCCAACGCACGCACCTCGATCTGGGAGCTGCACTCGACCTGGGCCTGGCGCAACCTGACGACGCGCGCGCTCTGGACGCAGGCCCGCGTCGGAAACGCGGCGGAGCTCTCGCAGCTGTTCAGCGACGCGGGCAACGAGCAGCCGGTGATCTCGAGGCGCATGATCGGCGGCTACGTCGAAGCCGCCTACGACGTGATGCCGCTGTTCCGCTCCGGCTCCGAGATGTCGCTCGAGCCGTTCTTCCGCTTCGAGTACGTCGACACGCAGAACGACGTGCCCGCGGGCTTCGTCGTCGATCGCCTGTACAAGCAGCGCATCTACATCCCCGGCATCCAGTTCAAGCCGATCCCGAACGTGGTGTTGAAGCTCGACTACCGAAACGTCGATGACTTCGCGGGTGAGGCATCGGACCAGGTGGACATTGGCTTCGGTCTGGTGTTCTAGCGCTCTCGCGGTCCTGATCGCGTTCGCGGCTCCGGCCGCGCGCGCGGCCGTATTCGCCAGCCAGGACGCGGCCCTCCGCGCCGCCTTCCCCGACGCCGACCGGATCGAGCCCCACGCGTACGTGCTCGACGACGCCCAGGCCGAACGCATCAGGCAGCTGGCCGAGGCGGACCTCGAGCGCAAGGTCTGGACCGTGCACAGCGCCCACCGCGGCGCCGAGCTCCTGGGCTACGCCGTCCTGGACGTGCGCACCGTGCGCACCCTGCCCGGAGGCGCTCTTGATCGTGCTCGCGCCGGATGGTTCGGTACGCTCCGTGCGCGTGATCGCCTTCCACGAGCCCAGCGAGTACCAGCCCAACCAGCACTTCCTCGAGCAGATGGACGGGAAGCGCCTCTCGCCCGAGCTGCACCTGAAGCGCGAAATCCACGGGATCGCCGGCGCGACCCTGTCCTCGCAGGCCGTCACCCGCGGCGTGCGCACGGCGCTCGCGCTCTACCAGGTCGCTGATCCACGACGGCGCCGCCGCGGAGTAGGCTTGCGCTTCGTCGTCACGGGCGAGATGAACCGCAATCGCCTCCTGCAGGCGATCGTGGTCGCGTACTCGCTCTACGTGGGGCTGCTCTGGGTGACCAACGCCCTGCTCTACTTCTCGAAGATGAGCCTGAGCTACGGGTCGGTGGTGGACTACTACCTGGGCTCGCCGGCGCAGTTCACCGAGCCGCGCAGCTTCGCGGGCATGCTCGAGATCTCGCACTTCCACCTGTTCGCGATGGGCATGCTCCTGCTGGTGCTGACGCACCTGGTGCTGTTCACGCCGATCTCGAACCGCGCCAAGACGTGGCTGATCGTGGCGCCGTTCGCGTCGGCGCTGCTCGACGAAGGCGCGGGCTGGCTCGTGCGCTTCGTCTCGCCGCTCTTCGCGCTCGCCAAGATCGCCGGCTTCCTAGCGCTGCAGACGAGCCTCGCGGTGCTGGTCGGGCTGGCGCTGTGGTCGACGTTCCGCGGAACCTCGACGAGCTACCGGAGCGGCGAGGATTGAGGCGGAGCGTCGGGGCGCTGGTGCTCCTGGCCGCGCTCGCCTGCTGCCAGCGAGCTCCCGACCCCTGTCCCGCGCTCGTCTCGGACGGACAGTACCGGATGGGCACGGTGCTCGAGATCCAGCTCTGCGCGCCCGATCGCGAGAGCGGCGCCCGCCTGCTCGCGAGCGCGTTCGAGCGCGTCGCAGCGCTCGAGCACAGCTTCTCGACCTTCGACCCCGAGAGCGAGGTCTCGCGCCTGAACCGGTCTGCCGGCTCGGGCCCGCAGGTCGTCTCGCTCGAGCTCCTGCGGCTCTCCGTCGATTCGCTCGTGCTCTCTGAGGAGACGCAGCGGAGCTTCGACCCGACCGTGGGCCCGCTCGTCGCGCTCTGGCGCGAGGCCGGGCGCGCGGGGCGCTTGCCGAGCGCAGCCGCGCTCGCCGAAGCGCGCGCGCGCACCGGCTTCGACGCCGTGCAGGCCGATCTCCAGGCCAAGACCATCGAGCTTCGCATCGCCGGTGCGTCGCTCGAGTTCGGTGGCATCGCGAAGGGCTGGACGCTCGACCGGCTGGTCGAGGATCTGCGCGCGGCCGGCGTCACCCGCGCGCTGCTCTCGTTCGGCGACAGCAGCGTGGCCGCACTCGGCGCGCCGCCCGACGCCGAAGGCTGGGGGCTCGCGCTCGGCAACGCCTCCGGCGGGGTCGCCGGAACCGTGCTGCTCCGCGACCAGTCGCTGTCGATCTCGGGCAGTCTGGGCCAGTTCGCGGAGATCGAGGGCCGCCGCTATGGGCACGTGATCGACCCGCGCAGCGGCGCGCCGCTGGAGCGTGAGCAGATCGCCGCGGTGCTGGCCAGCGACGGCGCGCGCGCCGAAGCGCTCTCGAAGGCCCTGCTCATCCTGGGCGAGCGCGACGGCGTCGCCCTGCTCGAGGCCACCCCCGACGCGCAGGGAATCCTGCTCGACGCCGACGGCCGCGCCGTCGAGACCCGCGGCTGGCAGAGCGCTTCGCGCTACCTGCCCGAGTCGCCGACGTCGGCGGCGCTCCGCCCCATCCACGGGCGGTTGCCGAAGCGGTCGAGCGACACCACGTCGCCGACCGGCCGGCGGGTCGTCGGTCCGTAGCGGCCGCTGGGCCAGCCGAGCGGGATCACCGCGCACGGCGTCACGCTCCACGGCAGCCCGAGGATCCGCCGCGCGACGAACGTGCTCCACAGCGGCAGGGTGATCAGCGCAGCGCCGAGCCCGGCCGCGCGTGCGGCGAGCAGGAGGTTCTGCACCGAGGGGAAGATCGACCCGTAGAACGATGCGGCCGCGAGGTTCCAGAACGGGAAGCGCATCCCGCGCAGACACGCGACGACGATCACCGGAGTCTCGTGCAGGTGGTCGGCCTGCCACTGCACCGCGTCGATCACGCGCAGCATCTTCGGGTCGTCGGCGCTCACCCTTCGACCGAGCGCGCCGTAGAGGCTGAACGCGCGCCGGTTCTGGCGCGCCAGCGCCGCCTTCACCGCGGGGTCGCGCACCACCACGAACTCCCAGTTCTGCGCGTTAGAGCCCGTGGGCGCCTTGAGCGCGAGCTCGAGGAGCTCGAGCAGCAGCGCGTCGGGAACCGGATCCGGCCGCAGCCGCCGCAGCGCGCGCTGGGTGCGGATCGCCTCCTCGAGCGGCATCGAGAAGCGGGACTCGAGAGCCATGCCAGAGCCTCCTCGTCGCGAGGAGTCTACAGGCCGGGGCCTCGGCTCACTTGTGGCCGGCGGCGGTCTGGCCCTTCGGAACGGGCGTGCCCGCGACGCTCGCCGTCGGGGGAGACACGTACTCGCTGAACTCCGGCACGAGCTTGAACACCATCGTGTCCCCGCCGAGCTTCACGCCGCCGACGTAGAACGCGCGGCTGTTCGCCATCCGCATGCTCGTGTTGAGCACGTCGGGCATCTCGAGCTGCATGTGCAGCTGGCCGCCGTGCACCGCGACCGGCAGCAGGCGCACCTCGGAGCCGGTCGGCAGGTACACGTGGGCCTGGTCGCCGAGGTTCACGCTGAGCGTGCGGTCCTCGATCAGCGTGATCGAGTGGTACTTCGCGGGCAGGTGCTCGTAGATGTCGCGCGCGCCGGGATCGACGGCGCCCTCGACCTCGCTGGCCCGCGCGATGATGAGCCGGATGCGGATGGGCGGCAGCTGGCGCGCGGGCTCGGCCGCGGGCGCGGCGAGCTCCGGGTTCACCGTCGCCTGGGCGAGCGCCACGTCCGGCACAGCGCCCGCCAGCCCGAGCGCGGCGGCGAGCGAGAGCGCAGCAGAGCTGGCGCAGCGAGCGAGCATCAGCCCCAGTCCTCGCTGGAGCCGAACAGCCGCGACATGTCGCCGTCCTCGATCAGCCAGAGCGTCGTGGAGCCGTCGCCCGACTGGAACAAGACGGCCGGCCGGCCCGGCGAGAGATCGTAGACGTTGTCGAGGTCGGCGCTGTAGTCGGCCGGCGCCGACAGGCTGAAGGCGTCGGGGGCGGGCGGCATGTGGACGAGCTCGCGGGTCAGGCTCGCGCTCTCGGCGTTCTGGTGCGCAACCTCGAACAGGTTCGCGCCGAGCCCGGTCGGCAGCGGTTCGTGCGGCAGGATCGCGAGCGCGAAGACGAACGCGCCGACGGCCGCCGCCGCGAGAGCCGGCGAGGGCCGCAGCGCCGCGCCGACCCGGGCCAGCGCGATCTCGAGCTGGCGCAACCAGCTCGGTCGCGCGCGGCGCTCGCGGTCGATCTGCGCGAGCGCGGGCCGGATCGAAGCGAGCAGGAAGTCGGGCGAGGGCGCCGCAGGTCCTTCGCTCCACGATTCCCGCACAAGGCGGCCGAGCGCGCGGGAGCGACCGAGCTGTGCGGCGAGCTTCGGGTCGCGCTCGAGTTCCTGCTCGAGCCGCGCGCGCTTGGGTCCTCGGAGCGCCCCGTCCGCGTAGGCGCTGATTCTCTTGTCCAACTTCTCGTGCTTCAAACCACGTCCTCGGGCTCAACTCCTCTTTCGACGAGGAAGGCCATCATCTTCTTGCGTGCGTAGTGTAGCCGGCTCATCACCGTTCCCTTCGAGATCTGCATGGTCTCGGCGATCTCCTCGTACGAGAGGCCATCGACCTCGCGCAGGAGCAGCACTTCGCGCTGGCCGTCCGGCAGCGTCTGGATCCCCTCCGCAACGAGCTCCCGCACTTCCAGCCGCAGCGAGGCGACCTCCGGATCCGCAGGCTCCGCGAGGGCAGCCCGCGGGTCGATCTCGTGGGCGATCGTGTCGTCCCACTCGACGGCCGGGGCCCGCTTGCCGCGTCGGCGCCGATCCAGCGCCAGGTTGACGGTGATCCGGTACAGCCAGGTGTAGAACGAGGAGCGCGCTTCGAACCTGGGGAGTGCCCGATAGGCCTTGATCAGCGCTTCCTGAAGAACCTCTTCTGCCGCCTGCTGATCCCTGACCACCCGGTAAGCCGCGCGATAGGCGCGCTCGGCGTAGCGCCGAACCAGCGTCTCGAAGGCGGCATGCGAATCCGCCTGCGCCTCCCGGATCAGCTCCGCATCGGTCCGAGCAGCCTCGGGACCCGTCGGCGCCAACCCGGGTAGCCGGCCGAACGTGACGACCGCGTCCACGCGCGACTCTTCCTTTCGATCCTGGTTGCCCACGCCTTCGACCTTCGCCCGAGCGGGCTAATTCGGCCAGGTCCCATCTTTGTCCGTGGCATTTCTAATGAGCGGCCAGCCAATTGGCCCCGCTGCCTACGTGCACCTCCAGGGGAACCGATAGTTCCGTCGCCCGTTGCATGCGCTCGGTGACGCGCCGCGAAAGGCGCTCGAGATCGGCAGGTGCAACTTCGAAGACCAACTCGTCGTGGACCTGCAGGATCATCCGGGCGCTCGGGACGAGCCCACCGCGCAGGTCGGCGTCGAGGTCCACCATGGCGCGTTTGATCACGTCGGCGGCCGTGCCCTGGATGACCGAGTTCACGGCCATGCGCTCGGCGCCCTGCCGGACCGCCCGGTTGCCCGAGCGCAGGTCCGGGAGGTAACGGCGCCGGCCCGCCATGGTGCGCGCGTAGCCGAGCTCCTCGGCGCTCTTGATGGCGCTCTGGATGAACGCGCGCACTCCGGGGTAGCGCGCGAAGTAGGCGTCGATCTGCTCGCGCGCCTCGCTCTGCGAGATGCCGAGGTTGCGCGCGAGCCCGAAGCCCGACTGCCCGTAGATGATCCCGAAGTTGATCGCCTTGGTTCGCGCGCGCTGCTCGGGCGTGACGTCGCGCTCGGGCACGCCGAACACCTGCGAGGCGGTGCGCACGTGGATGTCCGCCCCCTCCTGGAACGCCTTCACGAGCTCCGGGTCCTTCGAGAGATGCGCCAGGATGCGCAGCTCGATCTGGCTGTAGTCGGCCGACAGCAGCACGCGCCCTTCCGCCGGCACGAACGCAGCGCGGATCTCCTGCCCGACCGCGGTGCGGATCGGAATGTTCTGCAGGTTCGGCTGCGACGAGGACAGGCGGCCCGTCGCGGCGACGGCCTGGTCGAAGCTGCAGTGGATGCGCCCGGTCTCGGGGTGGACGAAGGTCGGCAGCGCGTCGACGTAGGTGCTCTTGAGCTTGGAGAGCTGCCGGTGCGAGAGGATCTCGCGCGGCAGCTCGTGCGAGAGCGCGAGCTCCTCGAGCACGGACTCGTCGGTCGAGAAGCCGGTCTTGGTCTTCTTGGTCGGCGGCAGCGCCAGCTTCTCGAACAGGATCATCTGCAGCTGCTTGGGCGAGCCGATGTTGAACTCCTGGCCCGCGAGCGCGTAGATGCGTTTGGTCGCGGCGTCGAGCTCCTGCTCGAGGCGGCTGCCGAGCGCCGCGAGCTTCGCCTCGTCGATGCGCACGCCGGCCTGCTCCATGCGCGCGAGCACGCCGACCAGCGGCACCTCGAGCTCGCGGTAGAGCGCGAGCTGCTCGGTGCGCTCGAGCGCCGCCTCGAGCGCGGGCAGCAGAGCCTGCTCGAGCGCCGCGAGCTCGCCGAAGTGCTGGGCGAGCTCCGCGTCGGGGACCGCGTCGAGCGCGCGGCGCTTCGCGCCCTTGCCGAAGCGCTCGTCGTCGGGCGTGAAGGCGCGGCCGAGGTAGGTGCGCGCGAGGATCTCGGGCCGGTCGACGGGCTGCGACGGATCGGCGACGTACGCGGCGACGGTCGAGTCGCAGAGCCGCCCTGCGAGCGAGATCCCGCGCCGGCCCAGCGCGAGCTGCGCCGCCTTCAGGTCGCTGCCGATCCAGGTGCGCTCGGCGCGCGCGAAGAGCGGCTCCAGCGCAGCGAGGACGTCGTCGCCCGGCGCGCCGCGCACCAGCACCACCGCCGCCGCGTCGGCCGCCGTGCCGAGGGCGATCGCGAGCAGCTCGCCGCGCAGCGGCAGCTTCGGCTCGAGCGCGAGCTCGAGCGAGAGCACGGGCGCGTCGGCGAGCCGCGCGGCCAGCGCCGCGGCATCGGCCGGAGTGGCGGCGAGCGCGATCGCGACGGGCGCGGCCTCCACCGCGACACGCACCGGTGTGGTGTCGCCGAGCTGCTCGAGCAGGCGCTTCAGCTCGAGCTCGCGGAAGATCGCCGCGAGCGCGTCGCGGTCGGGTTCGGCCAGCGCCATCGCCACGGGGTCGAACTCGATCGGCAGGTCGTCGCGCAGGCGGGACAGCTCGCGCGAGAGCCGGGCCATGTCGGCCCCCGCGCGCAGCGCCTCGCGCGCGCGCTTGCCGGCGATGACGTCGGGATTGGCGAGCAGCGCGTCGAGCGTGCCGTGCGTGCGCAGGAGCTCGGCCGCGCCCTTCTCGCCGATCCCCTTCACGCCGGGGATGTTGTCCGACGAGTCGCCCACCAGCGAGCGCAGGTCGAGCATCTGCGCCGGCGGCACGCCGTAGCGCGCCTCGACCTCGGCGGGACCGAGGCGGCGGTCGCGCATCGTGTCGACCACGACGATCCTGTCCGACACGAGCTGCAGCAGGTCCCGGTCCGTCGACATGATCTCGACCGTGTAGCCCGCGCGCTCGCCGGAACGCGCGAGCGCCGCGATCACGTCGTCGGCCTCCTCGCCCGGCTGCTCGACGGTCGCGAAGCGATACGCCGCGACGATCTTCCGGATCCACGGGATCTGCGCGCGCAGGTCCTCGGGGGTCGCGTCGCGCGTGGCCTTGTAGTCGGAGTACAGCTCCTTGCGCCGGCTCGTGCGGCTCGGCGCGTCCCACACGACGACCACCGCGTCGGGCGCGCTCTCGCGCAGGAGCTTCTGCAGCATGGTCGTGAAGCCGAGCGTCGCGTGGGTGGGGACGCCGGCGCTATTCGCGAGCGCGGGCAGCGCGAAGAACGCGCGGTAGATGCTGTTGCTCGCGTCGATCAGCAGGAGCTTCTGCGCCATTCCGAATCATTCTATCCCGGCGAAGCGGCGCACGAGCTCCGGGTCGGCGCGCAGCCGCTCCAGGTCCTCGCGCACCTTGATCGGGAAGAAGCGCCCGCGCGGGCCGCCGCGCGGCGTCGCGACGTAGGTCGTCTGAACGAAGCGCGACAGCTCGTTCACCAGCCTCTCCATCTGCACCGCGGTCCGTCCCTCGACGCTCTTCTCGACGTAGAACCAGCTGAGCTCGTGCTGGCGCTCGAGCAGGGCGCGCGAGATGACGAACGTGTTCGTGGCCAGGAACGGCACGCGTGTGAAGTCGAAGCCCGGCGGGAAGCGGAAGCCTTCGACGATCTGGGGCTTCCCCTCGACGAACGCCGGCGCTCCGCCGACGTCGCCGGGCAGCGTCTTCGCGACCTCTGCCGTCAGCGGGCGCGCGCGCTTCAGGTGAAGACCGATCAGCACGGGGTCGAGCTCGGCGCCGAGGTTGTCGACGTTCGAGAGCAGGATCGTCTCGACCCCGCGGCGGGCGAGCTCGCGCAGCAGCCCCGAGTTGGCCAGCGACTCGGGGAAGTCCCCGTGGCCCGGCGCGTAGAGCGAGACGCGACCACCCTCGTCGAGAAGAGGCTCGCCCTCCGG
Organism: uncultured delta proteobacterium; assembly: GCA_963707945.1. Taxonomy (GTDB): domain Bacteria; phylum Myxococcota_A; class UBA9160; order SZUA-336; family SZUA-336; genus VGRW01. The sequence continues at coordinate 1,216,567 of CAVPRM010000001.1, read as the reverse complement.
GGTGAGCCGCACCGATACTTCCTGCTCGAAGGGAAGGACGTCGCGCTCGAGCCCCTTCCGCCGCAGGAACTCGAGCGAGGCCGCGTGGGTCGCGAAGCTGTTCATGATCAGGAACGGCACCGGACCGAGCCGGCGCGCCTGATCGCGCTTGATCTCGAGGAAGGTCCGGCCGCCGGCGACCTCGACGATGCCCTTCACGACGCCGCCGAAGCGGGTCGCCATGCCGCCGTTCAGCACCGCGACGGCGACCGCGCCGCTCTCGATCGCCGCGAGGCCCAGTCGCTGGAGCTCCTCGCGCTCGCCGCTGGCGATCTCGTCGAGCGCTTCGACGTCGCCCGGCCCCGCGGGCGTGATCTGGCCGCGGGCCACGTTGGCCTCGGGCGAGAAGCGGCGCTCCGCGATGCCGCGGGCGTGCTCCGTCACGCGGTTCCGGATTCGCTGCAGGACGTCCGCGCCGGCCCCGAGCTGGCCCGCGACGTCGTCCGCGATCTTCCCCCAGTCGAACGCCATGAATGCCGAGAATCTCGCCGTCCTTGCGCGGCGCCACAACCCCGCGGAACCTGTCGGCGTGTCGCAGCGCCCGCCGCAACTGCAAAGGCCCCGCTTCATGCCCGCCGCCACGCTCGTCATCGCGGGCGGGATCGCGCTCTTCTTCGCGCTCGCCCTCGCCTACTCCTGGCCGGTCTTGAGCGAACCCGTGCCCGCGGACGCGGACCAGGACTTCGTCGCCGAGCAGGTGCGCGCGCGGCTGGTCGGCTCGGGGCTGATCTACCCGATGCTCGCGGCGTCGTTCCTGGTCTCGGGGTTCCTGGTCTCGCGCTGGACCCGCCGCCCTTGAGCCAGGCTCCGCTCTACTTCGCGTACGGCTCGAACCTGGACGCCGAGCAGATGAAGGCGCGCTGTCCGACCGCGCGGGCGCTGCGCATCGCGCGGCTCGCGGACCACCGGCTCGACTTCACGCACTATTCGAAGCGCTGGAGCGGCGGCGCCGCGGACGTGCTGCCCGCGCCGGGGCGCTCGGTGTGGGGACTCGTGTACGAGATGGGACCCGACGACTTCGCGCGCCTCGACCCGTTCGAGAGCGGCTACCGCCGGACCGCACTCGCGCTCGACGCCGCGGGCGAACGTCTCGCCGCGACGAGCTACACGGTGGTCGAGAAGGGCGAGTACGCGCCCAACCCGATCTACCTGGAGAAGATGCTGCGCTGGGGCGCCCGCTGGCGCCTGCCCGGCGACTATCTTTCCGAGCTCACGACCATTCGATTGCCGACGCACCCCAGGTGAGGCCGGCGCCGAAGGCGACGAGCAGCACCTTGTCGCCCGGGCGGAAGCGGCCGGCGCGGTTGCACTCGTCGAGCAGCACCGGCACCGACGCCGCCGAGGTGTTGCCGCGCATCTCGAGGTTGCTCGGCATCTTCTCCTTGGGGATCTCGAGCCGCTCGGCGACCGCGCCGAGGATGCGCTGGTTCGCCTGGTGGGCGAGCACGTGGTCGACGTCGGTGATCTTCCAGCCGACCTGGTCGAGCGTGTCGCGCGCGACCTGCTCCATCGACTGAACCGCGACCTTGAAGACCTGCGCGCCCTTCATGTGCACGAACGCCTCGCGCTGCGCGAGCACGTAGGGCGAGCAGGGCATCCGCGAGCCGCCGCCAGGGATGATGATGGCGTCGGTGTACTGGCCGTCGGAACACAGTTTGGTGGCGAGGATGCCGCCCGGGCCGTCGTCGGACTCCAGCACCGCGGCTCCCGCCGCATCGCCGAACAGAACGCAGACCGTGCGCTCCTCGTAGTCCATGAAGCGGGTCAACCCCTCGCCGCCGGCGAGCAGGATCCGCTTGTAGTCGCCCGACTTCAGCATGCTGGACGCGACCGAGAGCCCGTACACGAAACCCGAGCACGCGGCCGAGATGTCGAACGCAGGGATCGACAGGCCGCGGCACAGGTTTTGGTGCACGTAGTTCGCGGTGGCCGGGGTCAGCGTGTCGGGAGTGCACGTGGCCACGATGATCAGATCGAGATCCTCGGGGCCCAGCGCCGCCATCTCGAGCGCGCGCTCGGCTGCGCGGGTCACGAGATCGCTGGTCGCCTCGTCGGGCGCGAGCATGCGCCGCTCGCGGATGCCCGTGCGCGAGACGATCCACTCGTCGCTGGTCTCGACGAGCCGCTCGAGGTCGGCGTTGCTGACGATCCGTTCCGGCAGAGCGGAGCCCGTGCCGGAGATGCGAATCCTCACGCGGCGGTCTCTACGCGCGCCTCGATGTACGAGGTGATGTCACCCAGCGTGCGAATGTTCTCGGCGTCCTCGTCCGGCACCTCGATGCCGAACTCTTCCTCGATCGCCATCACGAGCTCCACGACGTCGAGCGAGTCTGCGCCCAGGTCGTCGAGGAGGTTGGCCTCCGGGACGAGCGATTCCTTCTCGACTCCCAGCTGCTCGGCCACGATCGCGTTCACGCGCTCCGCTAGATCCATCGAACCTCTCCTCCCCCCTTTGGTTCACCGGTTCTGGTCTCCCCGGCAGCCTCCCCAGAATGTGACTCAGGGTCACTTTCAGGCTGCGCTCAGTGTCATTTACCGCCTTTGGCTTGTCAACGCGGAGGGGATTTCCCCTCGACCGCCACGAGCCCGCGCAGAAACATTTCGAGCGTCTCGGCGAAAACCCGTGCGACGTCGCGCTCCCAGAGCTCCCGACGCGCGGGGACTTCGAGCGTCTGGATCACGGCGTTCGCGCCGACCCAGACGATGTTCGCGGCGAGCCAGGGATCGCAGGGAGCGAACTCGCCGCTGGCCACGCCGCGCTCGATCACCCCCGCCAGCACGCCGAGCGCCCGCTTCCAGACCTCGGTCACGAGCTCGACCTGGTGCGGCGGGAGCTGGCCGATCAGGCGCTGGTTCTCGATCGCCCAGAAGATCCGGAAGTACTCGAGCTGGGTCGTGTAGTGATCGAAGTAGAAGCGGCCGAGACGGCGGATCTGGTCGGCGGCGGATTGGCTCGGGTCGAGCACGCGCCGCATCCGCTCGACGAAGAGGTCGGCGTTCTGCGCCAGCACCTCGACGTAGAGCTCGGCCTTGCTCTCGAAGTGGCGGTAGATCGTGCCCTTGGCCAGACCCGCGCGGCCCGCGACGAGGTCGAGGTTCGCGCGCTCGAAGCCCTGCTCGAAGAACAGCGCGCGCGCCGCGTCGAGGATCTTCTTGCGGCTGCGCTCGCTGCGCTTCGCGGGTCGCTTAGATGGGATCGCTGCCGTCGTACTGCAGGTGCTCGAAGAGCGCCGTCGAGAGGTAGCGTTCGCCGAAGCTCGGCAGCACCGTCACGATCAGCTTGCCGGCCGCCTCGGGCCGCCGCGCGATCTCGAGCGCCGCAACCACCGCCGCGCCCGACGAGATGCCCGACAACAGGCCCTCTTCCGTGGCGAGCCGGCGCGCCATCTCGATCGCCTGCTCGCTCGAGACCTTCACGACCTCGTCGATCAGCGACGTGTCGAGGATCTCGGGGATGAAGCCGGCGCCGATGCCCTGGATCTTGTGCTTGCCGGGCTTGCCGCCGGAGATGACCGGGCTCTCGGCCGGCTCGATCGCGATCGCCTTGAAGCTCGGCTTCTTGGCCTTCAGCACCTGGGCGACACCGGTCAGTGTCCCGCCGGTGCCGATGCCGGAGATCAGGTAGTCGACCTCGCCGTCGGTGTCGTTCCAGATCTCGAGCGCGGTCGTCTCGCGGTGCACGGCCGGGTTCGCGGGGTTCTTGAACTGCTGCGGAATGAAGCTGTCGGGGATCTTCGCGGCGATCTCCTCGGCCTGCTTGATCGCGCCGTTCATGCCGTCGGCTCCGGGGGTCAGCACGAGCTTGGCGCCGTAGGCGCGCAGCACCGCGCGCCGCTCCTTCGACATGGTGTCGGGCATGGTGAGGATCAGCTTGTAGCCCTTGGCCGCCGCGACCATCGCCAGCGCGATGCCGGTGTTGCCCGACGTCGGCTCGACCAGGGTGCTCTTGCCCGGCTTGATCTTCCCGGCGCGCTCGGCGGCCTCGATCATCGCGGCGCCGATGCGGTCCTTCACGCTGTTCGCCGGGTTCTGCGCCTCGAGCTTCGCAACCACGCGCGCCTTCACACCGGCGGTCACCTTGTTGAGCTGGACGAGCGGCGTGTTTCCGATCAGCCGCGTCACGTCCTTGGCGATTTTCATGTTGGGTCTCCTCTGTCGCGAACGGATGGTAACACGAGGTTCGTGGTGTCGACGCGCGCGCCGGGCGTCGCCGCGAGCAGCCGCGCGGCGATCTCGGCGACGAGCGCTCGCACGCCGTCGCTCCGCTCGGGATGGGTCATCGGGTCGAGCCGCACCGTCGCGCTGCCGCGGTCGTGCAGCGCGATCTTCACGTAGAACGGCTGCTTGCGGCCCGCCTCGACCGAGAGCGCCTCGATCAGGAGCGCGCGGCCGCCGCGCTCGAGGTAGAGCTCGTCGGCGCGCAGCACGTCGGCGCCGTGCCGCAGGACGAGCGGCGTCCAGGCGCGCGCGAACCCGGCGAGGTCGACCTCGCCCGCGATCACGGCGTGCGGCATCGCTAGTCCGCTCGATCTCGGGCGCGCACGGGCGCGAACGAGCGGCGGTGGATCGGGCTCGGGCCCAGCCTCGCCAGCGCCGCGAAGTGCTCGGGCGTGCTGTAGCCCATGTGCCGCGCGAAGCCGTAGCCCGGGTGCGCCCCATCGAGCTCGCGCATCAGCCCGTCGCGGTGGACCTTCGCGACGATCGACGCCGCCGCGATCGACGCGACGCGCGCGTCGCCGCCGACCACCGCGACCTGGTGACACGTGAGCGCCCGCACCCGCCGGCCGTCGACGACGACCGCGTCGGGGCTGCGCCCGAGCGCGGCCACCGCGCGCTCGATCGCCGCCTGCCCGGCCCAGTAGATGTTGAGCCGGTCGATCTCGTCGGGCTCGACGACGCCGAGCGCGACCGCCGACGCACAACTGCGTATCTCGGCCGCGAGCCGCTCGCGCACCTCGGCGGTGAGCTTCTTGGAGTCGTCCAGCCCGACCAGGCGCATCCCGAGCGGCAGCACGACCGCGGCCGCGACCACCGGACCGGCGAGCGGCCCCATGCCCACCTCGTCGCTGCCGGCGATGCACGCGTAGCCCTGCGCGGCGAGTTCGCGTTCGAGCCGCCACAGCCGCGCGATCCGTCGCAGCTCCTCGCCGCGGCGGGCGGCGCGCTGGGCCAGCTCCTCGGCGAGCTTCTGGGCGCCCGCGCGCGGATCCGCGCGCAGCGCGCGCACCAGCCGCGAGGGGGCCAGCGCGCCCGACTCCGCGAAGCGCTTGCGCAGCTCCGCGAGGCCGACCCGCTTGATCCCGAGCTCCACCGCTACTCCTCGCTGCGCTCGAGCCCGAGCTTCTTCTCGATCCGGCGCACCCGGTGGAACAGGTCGGGCAGCCGCTTCCACGCGGCGGCGACCTTCGCCCACAAACGGCGGTCGATCGCGGGAATGCCGAGCACCTGCGCGCCGGGCGCGACGTCGCCCGCGGCGGCCGTCTGCGCGCCGACCATCGCGCCGTCGCCGATGGTCAGGTGTCCCGCCGACGCCGAGCGCCCGGCCAGGTACACGTGCTTGCCGACGACGGTGCTGCCGGCCAGCCCGACCTGGGCGCACACCGTGCTGTGCTCGCCGATCTCGCAGCCGTGCGCGATGTGCACCTGGTTGTCGACCTTCACGTCGGCGGCGAGCCGGGTCCGCACGTCGGCGTGGCCGCGGCGCGGGTGCGCGGGGTGCGAGGCGTCGATGGTGGTGTTCGCGCCGATCTCGCAGTCGTCGCCCAGCTCGACCGGGCACGCGTGGGGGACGCGCACGCGCTTCCCGTCCGCGCCCGTCGCGAAGCCGAAGCCGGGCGCGCCGATCACCGCGCCGTTGTTCACCACCACGCGCTTCCCCAGCCGCGTGCCCTCGCGCAGGCTGGCGCCGGAGTGGACCTCGGCGTCGTCGCCGATCTCGACCCCGGGGTACACCGTCACGTGTGGGTGGATGCGCACGCGCGCGCCGAGCCGCGCGCCTGCGCCGATCACCGCGTACGCGCCGACCGAGACGCCGGGGCCGAGCGCCGCGTCGGGCGCGACGACCGCGCTCGGGTGGACCCCCGGTGCGGGCACCGGGCGCGGGCGGAGAAGCTCGACCGCGCGCGCGAAGTCCGCGTAGGCCGCCCGCGAGCGCAGGCAGGCGCGACCGAGCGCATCGAAGTCCGGCGGAACGATGAACGCGCCCGCGCGCGAGGCCGCGAACGCCGCCTTGTACTTGGGCCCGGTCGCGAACGCGAGCTCGCGCGGGCCGGCGTCCTCGAGGCTGGCGAGGCCGTCGAGCGCGAGCGCTCCGTCGCCCTCGAACGGAAGCGCGAGCGCCGCGGCGAGCTCGGCGAGCCGCACCCCGGGCCTCAGTTCCCGAGCAGCTTGCCGAGCGGCGAGCGGTACAGGAGACGCAGGACCTTCTTCAGCCGCGACAGGTCAGCCGCGCGATACGGGTACCAGAGCATCTCGCGCTTCGGCCGGAAGCGCGGCAGCACCACCGACTGCACGTGACAGTAGCTCTTCAGGCCCATCTCCCCGTTCACGCGCCCGATCCCGCTCTCCTTGCGGCCGCCGAACGGGCTCTCGGCGATCGCGTAGGTCGTCATGCAGTCGTCGACCACCACGCCGCCGGCGGCGATCCGGTTGGCGAGCCGCTTGCCCTTCCAGGAGTCGCGCGTCCACACGCTCGCCTGCAGGCCGTAGCTCGAATCGTTGGCGAGCCGCAGCGCCTCGTCCTCGTCGCGCACCACCTGGATGGGCAGGCACGGGCCGAAGGTCTCCTCGCGCATGATCGCCATGTCGTGGTTCACGTCCACGAGCACCGTCGGCTCGTAGAAGAATCCCTCGTACGCAGGATTGCGTCGGCCGCCGGTCAGCACGCGCGCGCCCTTGGCGAGGGCGTCCGAGACGTGGCGCTCGATCACCTCGAGCTGCGCGGGGCTGGTGATCGCGCCGACGTCGACCTCGCCGTCGGTCTCGGGGCCCTGCCGCAGTTCCTTGGTGAGCTCGACCACCCGCGCGATGAACGGCTCGGCCACGCGCGGGCCGACGTACACACGCTCGGTCGACATGCAGATCTGGCCCGCGTTCGCGAACGCGCCCCAGACCGCGCCGCGCGCGGCCCGCTCGAGGTCGGCGTCGTCGCACACGATCATCGGGTCCTTGCCGCCGAGCTCGAGCGTGCACGGGATCAGCGCGCGACCGCACGCCTCGGCGATCTTGCGCCCCGTCCGCACCGAGCCCGTGAACGAGATCTTGTCGCAGCCGGCGTCGACCAGCGCCGCGCCGGTCGCGCCGTCGCCGGTCACCATCTGGAAGACGCCCTCGGGCAGGCCCGCGTCCGCGAAGAGCTTCGCCAGCGCCTCGCCGACGAACGGAGTGATCTCGCTCGGCTTCAACACGACCGCGTTCCCGGCCATGAGCGCCTGCACCGTCGGGTTCAGGCTCAGCACGAACGGGAAGTTCCAGGGCGTGATGATCCCGACCACTCCCATCGGCCGCCACGACAGCACCAGCTTCTTGGTCTTCAGGAGGTGCAGGCCCTGGCGCTGGTCGCGCAGCAGCTTCCCCGCGCGCTTCGCGTAGAAGGTGAGCGCGTCGCAGCCCGCGAGCACCTCGGTCGCCACCGCTTCCATGCGCGGCTTTCCGGTGTCGCGGCAGATCGTCTCGGCGATCGCGTCGACGCGCTCGACGAGCAGGTCGCGCGCGCGCAGGAGGAAGCGCCCGCGCTCCTCGAAGCTGCGCTCCGCCCAGGCCGCCTGCGCCTCGCGCGCGCGCGCGACCGCGCGGCGCACGTCGTCGGGCGTGGCCATCTCGACTTCGCCGAGGCGCTCGAGAGTGGCCGGGCTGAACACGTCGAGCTTGCGCCGTCCGTGCAGCTCGCGCGGAGCATCGACCGGCCGAAGCAACGCCATCGTTCGTCTCCCCCGGGGTGCTTCGTAGAAGATCGCTCCGGGGGTGTCAATCGCGAGTTTTGACGCCGGGTCCGCGCGTGTGCGATAAGCGCGCCGTGAGCGACGCGCCCGAGCTCGCCTCCGACCTAGTCGACGTGTACGAGGAGGGCGGGTCGCCACCCGCCCCCTCGCCCCAGGCGCTCGGCGTCTTCGAGCTGGCCTGGCCGACGATCCTGGCCTTCGGCACGCAGACCCTGGTCCGCGTGGTGAGCCTGCTCATGGTGGGGTCGCTGGGCCAGAGCGCCATCGCCGGAGTGGGCGTCGCCAACCAGTTCTTCTGGCTCGTGCAGGCGTTCGGCACGGTGGCTCCGACCGGGATCATCGCGCTGCTCGCACGCGCCGTCGGCGCGGGAGACGCGCGGCTGGCGGACGCCGCGCTGCGCCAGGGTCTGTGGCTCGGGCTCGGCATCGGCGTGCTCTCCACCGCGGCGCTGCTGCCGATGTCGTACGCGGCGATCGCCGCGTACGGGGTCGACGCGCAGGTGACCGCCGCCGGCGGCGAGTACCTGCTCTGGGCGACGCCCGGAATGGTGCCGCTCACGCTGTCACTCGTGTTCGGCTCGGCTCTGCGCGCGGCGGGCGACACGCGCACGCCGCTCGCGATCGGCGCAGCGGCGAACCTGATCAACATCGCGCTGGGCTGGGCGCTGATCTACGGCCGCTTCGGGTTCCCGGCGCTCGGCGTCGCCGGCGCGGGCATCGCGGCCACGGTCGCGGTCACCCTCCAGCTCCCTGTCTTCTTTTGGCTGTGGCGATCGGGCCGGCTGCGGGTGGCGCCTGCGGGGGCGACCGCGCGACCCGACAAGGCCGTGATGTCCCGGCTGCTGCACATCGGCTACCCGGCCGCGATCGAGGGGATCCTGTTCCAGGCGGGGCTCTGGTTCTTCATGCGCCTGCTCGCGCCGTACGGAACCGAGGCCGTGGCGGCGTACAACGTGGGCGCGCAGATCCTCGCGTTCTCGTTCCTGCCGGGGCTCGGCTTCGGGGCAGCGGCGGCGACCCTGGTCGGGCAGCACCTCGGCGAGGGCGATCCGGCCGCGGCGGCGCGCTCGGGGTGGCGCTCGATGGGCGGCGCGATCCTGGCGATGAGCTCGATCGGCGCGGTGATCATCGGCTTTGCGCCGCAGCTCGCCGGGCTGTTCGGACTCTCGCCCCTCGCGGCCGAACGCACCGTCGACTTCGTCTGGATCCTCGGCGCGGTGCAGCCGCTGATGGCGATCGAGTACACGCTCGGCGGCGCGCTGCGCGGAGCCGGCGACACCCGCTTCCCGCTGTTCGCGGTGTTCACCGGCTTGTTCTGCTTCCGCGTCCTGCCGGCGGCGATCGCGGCGCTCGTCTTCCACGCCCCGCTCAACGTGGTCTGGGGCATGCTGATCTTCGACTACGCGGTGAAGGCAGCTCTCCTGGTCGGCCGCTTCGCGCGCGGTCGCTGGAAGCACGTCCTGGTCTGAGGACTACCGCTCCGGAAGCGACGCGAAATGGTGCAGCAGGTCGGTCTCGGTCACGATCCCGACGATCTCGTCGCCATCGACGACCGGCAGGCAGCCGATCTTGTACTCCGCCATGGCGCGCGCGGCGGCTTGCACGGACTCGGCTGGACCGATCGTCCGGGGCGGCGCCGACATGACCTCGGCGATCTTCACGCCCTCGAGGAAGATCTTCTGCTCTTCGGCGGAGATTCCCATCACGTTCGAGAGCGACGCGCGCATGAGGTCGCGCTGAGAAACCACCCCGACGAGCTCGCCCTTGTTCACCACGGGCAGGTGGCGCACGTGGGCCAGGTCCATGATCTCCTTGACGATCCAGAGCGTGTCGTCCGCGGAGATGCGCACGACTTTCCTCTTCATCACGGAGCGGACGGCGACCATCGGGCGTTCGTACCACGTCCCCCACCGCCCTGACAAACAGTACTGCTATCCTTCCCGCAGATGGCCGAAGACCGGGAAGACGAGGACCTGGAGCTGCGGCGGCGGCGGCCGCTGGAGGCCTTCTTCCAGGAGGCCGTGAAGCGGGCGGCCCAGCTCGGCCTGTCCACCTTCTTCACCACCGAAGAGGCGGTGCGGCGGGCCTTCGCGGAGTCGGTTCCCGCCGACTGGATCGACTACCTGAACCGGCAGGGAACGGACGTCCGGGCGGAGCTGCTCGAGCGCATGTCGCGCGAGTTCGGCGAGTGGCTGCAGCGCGTAGACATGGCGCAGATCATGAGCAAGCTGCTCGAAGAACACGACTTCGAGTTCAAGATTTCGGTTTCGGCAAAGCGGCGGCCGTCCGAGCGCGCCGCCGAGCTGTCGCTGCTCTCGCGGCGAAAGTGAGCCTGGCCGGCGCGTCGTCGCGGTAGAATCCCGCCCGCACCGGGAGGACTCCATGTCGCGGCTCCTGTTCCTGGTGAGCGCCGGCGCGCTCACGGTCTTCTACTACTACTTCTTCGGCGCGGGTCCGACGGCGTCCGACTACATGGACGACCTCGAGTGGTGGCAGCCCTGGGGCACGCTGATGCGCGACCTGCACTTCGCCGGGCTCGCGCAGATGGCGCGCGCGGGCTTCCCGCAGGCGTGGGTGCCGATCCTGCTGGGCTTCGCGCCCGCGATCGCGCTGTGCGCGGTGGGCTGGCGCTTCATGCGCGGCGCGCTGGGACGCGCCGTGCTGTTCTTCTTCGCGGTGATGATGTGCTCGTTCGTCTACTACGGCCTCCGCCTCGAGACGATCTGGCGCTTCCTCGAGTGGCGCTTCGCGCTGGTCTTCGGCGCGTTCACCGCGGTGATCACGGCGCTCTTGTTCGCGCCGTCGCTGTTCGACGCCGCGCTGGCGCGCTCGCGCGCGCTGGCCGCGGCGATCGCGTTCGCCGCGGTGGCCGGGATCTTCCTGATGAGCACCGAGGTGACCGGCACCGACCTCGAGATGGCCTACAACGTGAGCCCGTGGCCGTTCATCACGCTGATCGGCTTCCTGTTCCTCGGCGCGCTGATCGCCTCGCTGCACCTCGCGTCCGGCGCCGCGGTGTGGCTGCAGGCGCGGCTTGGCCGCGGCGTGGGGATCGCGCTGGGGCTCGTCGCGGCGGCCATCGTGGGCTGGCTCGCCGGCCGCAGCGCGTTCGGCGCGCCCGGGCTGCGTGCGCTCACGGCACTGCTCGCGATCGCGGTGACCGGCGCGCTGATCTTCCGCACCCGCCGCGACGCCGACCGCGGCGCGCGGCGCGGCCTCGTGCGGGCCGCGGTCGGCGCGCTCTTGCTCGCCGCGATCGTCGGCTCGGACGCTGCGGCGAACGCCATGCAGCGCCGCGCGCGCGACGTCACGGCAGTCAAAGTCCTCGAGGCGCTCGAGGCGTACAAGAAGGACAACTCGACCTACCCCGAGGCGCTCGACGACCTGATTCCGAAGTACCTCACCGAGATCCCGCGCCCCCCGATCGGCCTGTTCCGCGACGAGGGCGACCGCTTCGTCTACCTGAACTACGGGGACTCCTACGCGCTCGAGTTCGCGAGCGTCCTCTGGGTGCAGTGTCAGTACAGCCCGCCCTACGAATTCGCGGCGTCGGAGCCCGGCGAGGAGGCCGAGGACGGCGCGGCCTCGGACAACGGCGCCGAGCACGGCGACATGCCCGACGTGGGCTCTCGAAAGTCCGCCGAGGACGACGCCGCCGCGCGCGCGACCCTCGCCCAGCACGGCCTGAACGGTTCCTGGTCCTGCCCGCAGGAGCCGCCTAAGCTCTGGTGAGGGAGGACCTGTGACCCAGCCCGAGCTCGGCCGCCGCGAGCGCATCCGCCGAGCGGCGCGGACCGGGTCGGCGATCGCGCGGATCTACCTGGGCTACAAGGGTCTGCACCTGCTCGACCGCGGTCCGCTGCAGCCGCTGGTCGGCGCCGCGCGCAAGCGCTGGGACCGGGTCTCGGCCAACGCGCTGAACCACGCTGCGATCGAGCTGGGCGGCGTGCTCCTGAAGGCGGGCCAGTTCCTGTCGACGCGCGCCGACGTCCTGCCCGCGGCCTACGTGGAGCGGCTCGCGCGGCTGCAGGACCGCGCCCGCCCGCAGCCGTACACCGACGTGCGTCGAGTGCTCTGCGAGGAGCTCGGCGCGCCGCCCGAGGAGCTGTTCGCGCGGGTCTGGCGCCGGCCGATCGCGTCGGCGTCGCTCGCGCAGGTGCACCGCGCCACCCTGCACGACGGCCGCGAGGTCGCGGTGAAGGTGCAGCGCCCCGACGTGCGCGCCGCGCTCTCGGCCGATCTCTCGACCCTGCGGGTGGCCGTGCGCGCGATCGAGGGGCTCGAGGGCTCGCTCGGTTTCGCGCTCCTGCTCGACCAGCTCGAGTCGAGCCTCGCGCGCGAGCTCGACTTCACGCTCGAGGCCGCCTGCGCCGAGCGCATGGCGCGCAACTTCGCCGGCACGCCGGGGGTGCGCATCCCCGCGGTCGTGCCCGAGTTCACGCGGACGCGCGTGCTCGTCACCGAGTACCTGCCCGGGATCCGCATCACCGACCGCGCGCGCCTGCGCCGCGCGGGGGTGGACCCGGCGCGGCTGGTCGACGCCCTGCTCGGCTCGTACGCGACCCAGGTGTTCCGGCACGCGTTCTTCCACGCCGACCCGCACCCGGGAAACCTGCTGGTGCTGCCGGGCGAGCGCGGCGAGTTCGCGCTCTGCTTCGTCGACTTCGGCATCGTGCAGGAGGTGCCCGCGGGCTTTCGCGAGGGCGCGCTCGAGCTCGCGCGCCGGATCCTCGCGCGCGATGCGGCCGGCGTCGCGGCCGCGCTCCACCAGCTCGGGCTCGAGACGCGCGACCCGAGCACCCGCACGATCGAGCGGATGGCCGAGCGGCTGACGGCGCACCTGGTGCTGCGCGACGAGGGCGCCGACGCGGCGGCGGCGCTGCAGGGACTTGGCGCGGAGCTGTCGGAGCTGCTCCGGGCCGACCCGCTCGCCACCGTGCCGCCGCACCTGTTCCTGCTGGGCCGGGTGCTGGGTCTCCTGTCCGGCGTCTCGGCGCAGCTGGGCGCGCGCCCCAACCTGGCGAAGGCGCTTCTGCCCGAGCTCTTCGCGCCCGGGCCGGCGCCCGGATGAGCGACCTCCACTTCGGCCTGACGCCGTGGCGCACGGACTCGAACGGCGCGGCCGAGCCGCTGGCCGCGCAGGGCGAGCGCGCGGAGGCGCTCGGCTTCAAGTCGTTCTGGCTGCCGGAGAGCCACTTCGGCACGCGCGCGCTCCCGCAGCCGTTGCTCCTGCTCGCGGCCGTCGCCGCGCGCACGCGGCGCATCAAGCTCGCCACGACCTCCTACCTGCTGCCGATCCGCCATCCGCTGCAGGTCGCGGAAGAGGTCGCGGTGCTGGATCGACTCTCGGGCGGCCGGGTGATCCTGGGGCTCGGCCGCGGCTGGCGCGGCGAGCTGTTCACGGCCTTCGGTGTGGAGGCGCGCGAGAAGCGCGACCTGTTCGGCGCGGCGCTCGACACCATGATCCGCGCCTGGCGCGGCGAGCCGGTCGCGAGCGAGGCCGAGGGCGGCGCGCCGGTCCGGCTCGCGCCGCTGCCTGTCCAGGAGCCGCACCCGCCGCTCTGGGTCGCCGCGTTCGGGCCCAAGGCGGTGGAGCAGGCGGGGCGCCTGGGCCTGCCCTACCTCGCCTCGCCGATCGAGCCGCTGCCGGTGCTGGTCGAGAACTACGAACGACACCGTTCGGTGTTTCCGGAGCCGGCGAACGGGCGCGCCTGCGTGCCGGTGATGCGCACCGTGTTCGTCTGCGACGACGCGGCGCTCGCGCGGCGCGTGCGCGAAGCACTCGCCGGCCAGTCCGCGGCGCTGGCCTCGTCGCGCGCCCCCGCGCTGCGCCGCTCGGCGACCGCCGACGTCGACAGCGTGGCGCTGGTGGGCTCGCGCGCCCAGGTCGAGGACGCGATCGCGCTGCACCGCGAGGCGCTCGGCATGACCCACCTGGTTGCGCGCGTGCAGGTTCCGGGCGCCGAGCCGGCCGACGTGGAGGCCGCGCTGGAACGGCTCGCCGAGGTCGCCTCCGCCTTCTAGCGCCCGACCTCGTCGAGCGCTCGCAATGCGCCGTCGAGCTCTCGAGGGTCGACCTGATCGGATCCCTCCGCCTCGCGATAGATCGCCGCGAGCTGCGCGCTGCTGGCCGGGTCGAGCGGGGCCGTGAAGTCGCGGGTCCGGAGGCTCCGCACGATGCGCCGGTTCAGCGGATCGAAGAAGCGCGCGTCGAAGTCCGACGTCGAGTGCATGACGGAGAACGCGTCGCGCACGTGGACGGCGCCGAACAGGTGCGCGAGCTCGTGCGCGGCGGTCAGCACGCTGACCTCGTCGGGCGCGGAGCACAGAGCCACCGCGTGCGCGCCGAGCGGCTGCGACAGTCCCGTGCGCACCGAGCCGAGGCCGAGCTCGTGCGTCTGCTGCGCGGGGGCGAGCGCGAGCACCACGCCGCCCGGCGGCGGCGTCACCCGGGCCGCGGCCTCGAGCAGCTGGTCGAGGCTCGCACCGGGCGGCCGGTCGCTCCAGGGCTCGCGAGAGCCGAGAAGGACGATGCCCGCTTCGCGCTCGAAGATCGCGCTGGTCTCCCGCACGAGTTGCGCGCTGTGGGCGTCGCCGAGCTCGCAGCCGTCGAGTACCCGCACCGGGAGCGCCCGCGGAGGCAGCGGGCGCTCGGCGCGCAGCCGGGCGTCGAGGCGCAGCGCGAGCTTCTCGGCGTCGAGCGCCAGCGCCGCGAGCACTGCCTCGGGCGCATCGCCGCTGGCGGCGTCGTGGCGGGTCGAGACGCGCGATTCGAACACGCGTTCGCCGTTGGCGTACAGCTCGATGCGCAGCGACACGCGGCCCTGAGCGGGACCCCAGCTTTCGGTCACGAAGCCGATCCGCAGCGGGCTCACCGCGAAGCTGTGCCACTGGCGGCCGTCGAACTCCTCGACCGCCCCCGTGAGCACGAGCGGCGGCGCGCCCTCCGGCCACGCCGCGGGGTCGCGCGGATCGAAGTCGACGGCGCGCACGCTCCGGAACACGCTCGCGCGCGCCAGGGTCGCGACGAGCTCGCTGCGCACGCCGTCCGCCACCGGGCGGTCGAAGTCGGCGTCGCCGGTGCGCTCGACGCCCGCGCGCTCGACGCCGAGCGCGCGGTAGTGCAGCTCCGGACGCCAGCCGCCGCGCAGCTCCACCGGCCGCTCGTCCGCGAACGGCGCGACGCCGAGCGCGGGCGCGGTCGCCCAGGCCGCGTCGTCGGAGGCGTCCCAGCCCAGATGCGGCTCGAACGCGAGCGGCGCCGGCGTCGTCGCGCAGCCGGCCAGCGCGACGGCGGCCGCGGCGAGCCACGCGCGCGGCCTAGCCGCCACCGGCTCCTCCGCTCGGGCGCGTGAAGATCAGGAACGCCATCGACGGGCGCTTGGAGGAGTCGCGCATGGCGAACTGCATGCCGTCGAAGGCCCAGCCCTGCGCGACGGTTTCGTTGATGATCTTCTCGAGCACCTCGTCCGTCACCGACGAGGTCTCGATCACCTTGTACTCGACTAGCTCAGCCACGGTGCCGCCGCGCGAAGTCCTTCGCGAAGTACGTGATGATCCGGTCGGCGCCTGCGCGCCGGATCGCGAGCAGGCTCTCGTCGATCGCGCGCGGGCCCTCGAGCCAGCCGCGCTCGATCGCCGCCTGCAGCATGCTGTACTCGCCGCTCACCTGGTAGGCGAAGAGCGGGCGTCGGGAAGCGCTCGCGCGCTGCGCGCACGATGTCGAGGCAGGGCATGGCCGGCTTCACCATCAGCATGTCCGCGCCCTCGGCCAGATCGGTCGCGAGCTCGGCCAGCGCCTCGCGCGCATTCGCCGGGTCCATCTGATAGCCGCGCCGGTCGCCGCTCTTCGGCGCCGACTCGGCGGCCTCGCGGAACGGGCCGTAGAACGCCGACGCATACTTCGCCGCGTAGGAGAGGATCACCGTCTCCTCGAGCTGCGCCTGGTCGAGCGCGCGACGGATCGCGGCGACGCGGCCGTCCATCATGTCGCTCGGCGCCACGATGTCGGCGCCGGCCTCGGCCGCGACCACCGCAGTGCGCGCGAGCAGCGGGAGCGTCGGGTCGTTGTGCACGGCGCCGTCCTCGTACACGCCGCAGTGTCCGTGGTCGGTGTACTCGCACAGGCACACGTCCGCGATCACGATCAGCTCCGGCGCCGCTCGCTTCATCGCCCCGATCGCGCGCGCGACGACGCCGTCGGGGTCGTAGGCGCCGGTGCCGAGCGCGTCCTTCTGCGCCGGGATGCCGAACAGCATGACCCCGCCCAGGCCCAGATCCTCGATCCGCTTCGCCTCGTCGGCGAGCTGGTCGACCGACAGGCGCGAGATGCCGGGCATGGCGCCGATCGGCTCGCGCACGCCGCTGCCCTCGACCACGAACAGGGCGTCGACCAGGTCGGCGGGAACGACGCGCGTCTCGCGCGACAGCTCGCGCAGCGCGGCGGTCCGGCGCAGCCGCCGGGGTCGGTGCTCAGGAAATGCCATCGGGCTCCTCCGCGTGGGCGCGCTCGAGCGCCGCGACGAGCGCGGCCATGGACGGGCGTTCCGCCACCGAAAAGCGTAGCTCGGGCCGGGCGGCGCGCAGCGCCTCGGCCGTGGTCGCGCCGATGCACGCGAAGCGCGCGGCCGCGCACAGGCGCGCCTGCTCGTCGGGCTCGAGCAGCGCGAAGAGGTGCTCGACGGTCGACGGACTGGTGAGCGCGACGGCGTCGATGCCATCCTCCAGCGCCGCGCGCAGAGCCGCGCGAGCGCCGGCTGGCGCCCGCGTCTGGTAGGCCTCGGGCGCGTCGACCCGCGCACCCCGGCGGGCGAGCTCCTGGCCCAGCTCCTCGCGCGCCCGCGCCGCGCGCGGGAACAGGACCCGCGCGCCGGCCAGCTCGCCCGCGCCCGCGAGCTCCGCGCACAGCGCCTCGGGCGAGCCCTCTTCCTGCGGGCGGAGCTCGACGCGCAGGCCCGCGCTCTCGGCGGCGCGCGCAGTCGCCGCGCCGATGCACGCGACCCGCGCACGGCCGAGCGGCGCCAGCAGCGGCGCGCTCGCGCGGACGGCGTTCGTCGACGTGAACACGATCCAGTCGTACTCCGCGGCGGCCGCGCAGGCGCGCGCGAGCTCCTCGGGCCGGGAGCTCGGCGCGAACTCGAGCAGCGGGACCGCGACCGGCGCGGCACCCCGCCGGCGCAGCTCGAGCGCGAGCTCGTCCGCCTGCTGTGGCGCGCGCGGCACCAGCACCCGCTTGGCGAAGAGCGGGAGCTGCTCGTACCAGGCAATGTGCTCGCGGAACTCGACCACCCGGCCGATCACGACGACGACCGGAGCGGCGAGCCCGGCCGCGCGCACGCGCGCGGCGAGGTCGCCGAGCCGCGCCACGACGACCCGCTGCTGCGGCGTCGTTCCGCGCTCGATCGCGGCTGCCGGAGTCGCGGGATCGCGTCCGCCGGCGACGATCCGCGCCGCGATGTCGGCGAGCCAGCGCGTGCCCATCAGGACGACCAGCGTCTCGGCGCTCTGCGCGAGCCCCTCCCAGTCGATCCGGTGGTCGTACTCGTCCTTGCCGCGATGCCCGGTCACGACGGCGAGCGACGACGAGAGACGCCGATCGGTGACGGGGATGCCGGCGTAGGCGGGGACGGCCAGCGCCGAGGTGATCCCCGGGACGACCTCGAACGGCACGCCCGCGGCGCGCAGCCGCGAGGCCTCCTCGCCGCCGCGCCCGAACACGAACGGATCGCCGCCCTTGAGCCGCACCACGCGCTTCCCCTCGCGCGCCTTCTCGATCATGAGGTCGGCGATCTTGTCCTGCGCCACGCCCTTGGTGCCGTCGCCGCGCTTGCCGACGTCGATGCGCTCGCAGGTCGGGCTCGCGAGCGCCAACACGGCGGGGTCGATCAGCGCGTCGTAGAGCAGGACCTCGGCGCGCTCGAGCTCGCGCAGCGCGCGCACGGTCAGCAGATCCGGATCGCCCGGACCTGCGCCGACCAGCAGCACGCGGCCACTCACCTCGGCGCCCCGTACGACCAGAGCGCCGCGCGCCCCGCGGCCGAGCAGCTCGCGCCCGAGCGTCGCGCCCAGCATCTCGGGCGCGGCAATCTCGCCCTCGGCCGATCCCTCGACCCGTTCGCGCCCGTCGGGCGAGATCACCAGCGCCCGCAGGCGCAGGCGGATGCCGTGGATCGTGGCGAATGCGGCGATCGGCGTGTGGCAGTCGCCGCCGAGCTCGAACAGGAACGCGCGCTCGGCGCGGATCTGCGCCGCGACGTCGCGCTCGTCGATCTGCGAGACGATCTGGTGGACGTCCTCGTCGTCGATGCGGATCTCGATCGCGAGCGCGCCCTGCCCTCCGGCGGGGACGTAGCGCTCGGGGTCGAGCGGATCGAGCAGGCGGTCCTCGAGCCCGAGCCGCACCAGACCGGCGGCGGCGAGGATCACCCCGGCGAGCTCCATGGTCTCGATCTTGGCGATCCGGGTCGGCACGTTGCCGCGGATCGCGACCGGCTCGAGGTCGGGGCGCAGCGCGCGCAGGAGCGCCATGCGCCGCGCCGAGCCCGTGCCCACCCGCGCGCCCGGCGGCAGCGCCGCGAAGCGCCGGCCCGGCGCGCCGACGAACGCGTCGCGCGGATCCTCGCGCTGCGGGTACGCGCCGATCGTGAGCCCGTCGGCCAGCGTGGTCGGCAGGTCCTTGGCCGAGTGCACGGCGAGGTCGATGGCGCCGTCGAGCAGCGCCCTCTCGATCTCCTCGACCCAGACCTTCTTGCCGCCGTGCTCGGAGAGCGGGCCTTCGACCCGGTCGCCGGTGGTCACGATCTTCACGATCTCGACCTCGTGGCCCTCGCCGCGCAGCATGCGCGCGACCGTCTCGGCCTGCGCGAGCGCGAGCTCGCTGCCGCGGGTCCCCAAGCGAAGCGTGGTCACGGCTCCTCCTCGTCGTCGAGCCCGAAGAGCTCGCGCAGCGCCTCGGCATAGTAGGGCGCTGCGCCCTGATCGGCTTCGCGGCGCAGCCGCTCCAGCGGCCGATGCAACAGCTTCGCCACCACCGCCTGCGCCGCGCGCACGGGGTCGCTGCCGGGCGCGCGCTCGAGCTCAGCCTGGACCTGGCGCTCGAGGCGGGCGCGCAGCTCGCGGGCGGTCGGCACATGCGGCAGCAGCGCGAGCCAGCGCAGGTAGCGGTCGGCCTCGTCGCGCGCGATCTCGCGGGCCTGCTCGGCGGCGGCCTGGCGGTGCGCGCGGCCGCGCTCGGCGGTCGCCTCGAGGTCGTCGAGGTCGTAGAGGTACACGTTCTCGAAGGACGCGACGGCGGGGTCGACGTTGCGGGGGATGCCGAGGTCGACGAGCAGGAGCGGATGGCCGCGGCGGTGGGCGAGCGCGCGATCGAGCTCGGCGGGCCCGAGCAGCGGGCGCTCGACCTGCACCGAGCAGATCGCGATGTCGGCGCGCGCGAGCTCGTCCGGCAGCGCCTCGAGCGGCTTCGCCTCGCCGCCGTGGCGCGCGGCGAGCTCGACCGCCGTGCCGAGCGTGCGGTTCACGACGGTGATGTCGCGCGCGCCCGACTCGCGCAGCCCGTGCAGAGCGGACTCGGCCATCTCGCCCGCGCCGATCAGCAGCACGCGCTTGCCGGCGAAGTCCTCGAAGATCTCGCGCGCGAGCGTGACGCCGACGCGCGCGACCGAGACGGAGGACGGCGCCGAGCCCGGTCTCGGTGCGCACGCGCTTCGCCGCGCGGAACGCGTGCTGGAACAGGCGCCCGAGCACCGGGCCGACGCTGCGCGCCGCCACCGCGGCGCGGTAGGCGTCCTTCACCTGGCCCAGGATCTGCGCCTCGCCGAGCACCATCGAGTCGAGCCCGCCGGCGACCCGGAACAGGTGGCGCACGACCTCGCCGTCGCGCAGCTCGTAGATCTGACGCGGCGCGGCCGTGCCGTCGCCGAGCTCCTCGCGCAGGAAGCGGTGCATGAGCTCGAGCGCGTGGTCGCCGCGCGCGGGTCGCGCCGAACAGCTCCGTGCGGTTGCAGGTCGAGAGCAGCGCGCCCTCGTCGAGCCGGGCCTCGGCCACGAGCTTCGCGTCGCGCTCGGCGAGGTGCACGGGCGCGACCGCGTAGCGCTCGCGCACCGACACCGGCGCGGTCCGGTACGAGAGACCGACGAGGAACAGGTTCACGTGCCCGACCCGATCAGGTGGATCCCGATGTAGCGAGCAGGCCAGGAACGCGAAGCCCGCGACCACGCCGCGCGCCGGCCAGCGGCCCGCGCTGCTGGCGCAGCACGCGCGCGCTCACGGGAACGAGGTACACGCCCCAGGCCGCCAGCAGGAAGAGCGTGTGGCGGTTCCAGGGATCGAGATCCTGACTCACGCTCCACGCGAAGCCGGTCGCGACGCCGAGCGTGAGCAGCGCGAAGCCGAGCGCCAGCGTGAAGTGCTCCGCGTGGTCGAGGCTCTCGAGCGCGGGCAGGCCCTGCTGCCACGGGCGGCGCTGCGCTTGAGCCCGCGCTCCTTCGCGAGGTAGCCCAGGCCCGCCAGGCTGGCGAGCGCGAGCAGGCTGAAGCCGGCCGTGCCGAGCAGCACGTGCGCGTGCGACCAGATGCCGGCGCTCGTGCGTGGGATCGTCGTGCGGGCGCGGTGAGCTGCAGGCCGAGCTCCGCCGACAGCGTGAACGCCGCTGCGATCGCCGCCACCCACGGGCCGGCGCTGCGCAGGCCCAACCAGCGGCGCGCGACCAGCCAGCCGAGCGCCGTCCCCCAGCCGATCAGCGAGAGCGCGGCCGGGAAGTTCGAGAGCGGCACCGGCGGCGTCTGCAGGTGCAGCCCGTAGAAGCCGAGCGCGTGCAGCGCGGCGGCGAGCGCGACGATCAGCGGAATGCTGCGCGCGCCCAGTCCGAGGTTGCGCCCGGTCCAGCCGAGCACCGCCGCGAAGAGATAGAGCGCGCTCGCGAAGCCCTGCGCCACCAGAGTCATCGCGCGAACCTCGCCATGGTGCTGCGCACCTGCTCGGCGTCGTTCACCTGCTCGAAGACGCGCAGGGCCGGCTCGCCGAACAGCACGAAGTGAATCTCCTCGAGCGAGGTCTCACCGCTCAGATGCGCGCGCGCCTCCTCGAGCATGATCTCCGCGCAGCGCTGCACCGGGAAGCCTCCCACCCCGGTGCCGATCGCCGGGAACGCGATGCTGCGCAGCTTGCGGTCGCGGGCGAGCTCGAGGCTGTGGCGGGTCGCACCCCGCAGCGAGTCTTCGTTGACCGCGCCACCGGGGCGCATCGCCGCGGCGTGGATGACGAGGCGCGCGGGCAGCGAGCCGCCCGTGGTCAGCGCCACGCCGCCGAGCTCGACTCGTCCATGCGCATCGCACTCCTTCTGGATCTCTCGCCGCCGCGGCGGTGGATCGCGCCCGCCACGCCGGAGCCGAGCACCAGCTCGGTGTTCGCCGCGTTCACGATCGCGTCGACCTTCATGGCCGTAATGTCGCCTTCCGAAAGCAGAATTCGGCCCATCGTCGAAGGATCTTCGCGCCAACGCAGGGGGGCGGCAAGCAGCGGGTGACCCGCTCCGATACGCTGTCTCGGATGTCGCTTCGAGCTCGGGTGTGGGTCGGTTTGGCGCTGGCGCTGTGCGCGTGTCCGCCGCCTCCCCACCAGTTTCGTCTGGTGGGACTCGACGAGGCCCGGCGCGCGGTCCAGGGCGCGAAGCTGGTCGTGGTCGAGGCGGCGCTCGACCCGCGGACCGGCGAGCCGCTCGCCGAGGCCGAGGTTCCCGCGGGTGCCGGGGTGCTGGTCTTCGGCCTCGACGCGCGCGCCGCGCGCATCCGAGCCGCCGCCTTCGCTCGCGCCGGAAACCAACCGGTGCTCCTGTTCATCCCTCGCGATGCAGATGAGCGAGGCAGGTTCTATGCTCTCGCAACCCAGAGGCAGGAGGATCGACGTGGGAAAGATTCTTGACGTGACCGACGCCACGTTCGAGCAGGAAGTGCTCAAGAACGAGCGGCCGGTGCTGATCGACTTCTGGGCCGAGTGGTGCGCGCCTTGCCGGCAGCTCGCCCCGACGATCAAGGAGCTCGCCGAGGAGTACGGCGACAAGCTGCGCGTCGTGAAGGTCGACGTCGACGCCAACCCGAAGACCGCCTCACAGATGCAGGTGCGCGCCATGCCCACCCTGCTCGTCGTGAAGAACGGCGCGGTGGTCGGCCAGCTCGTCGGCCGCCAGCCGAAGGACAAGATCAAGCAATTGATCGCGCCGGCCTTGTAAGAACGAGGCCGAGCGAGGGCCGCCCCGAGCGAGGCCGCAAGCGAGCGAAGCGAGCGCGCAGCGAGGCGCAGCCGAGCGAAGCTCGATCAGGCCGGACGTTCGAAGAAGCGCACGGGCCAGTGGCGCGCGAGCGCGCGCCGGTAGAGCAGCGGGTCCGGGTTCACGACGATGGGATGCCCGACGAGGTCGAGCAACGGCACGTCGGTGATCGAATCCGTGTAGAACCAGCTGCGCGCCAGGTCCACCGACTCGCGCTCGATCAGCTGCTGGATCCAGTAGATCTTCCCCTCGCCGAAGCAGATCGGCCGCACGACCCGGCCGGTGAACACGCCGTCGTGGGCCTCCAGATGCGTGCACAGGAGGTGCTTCACGCCCAGGTGCGCCGCGAGCGGCTCGAGCACGAACTTGGTCGCGCCGGACACGAGCGCCACCAGGTGTCCCTGCTCGAGGTGCCAGCGCACGCGCGCGTCGGCCTCGGGTAGATCGACGGCAGGAGCACGGTGCGGAAGAGCTCCGCCGCCTCCTGCGCGAGCGAAGCCTCGCTGCGGCCGCGAAACAGCACGCCGTTCTTCTCGACCCAGCGCTCGATGTCGAGCAGGTTCAGCTTGTAGCGAAGGTAGGTGCCGAGCCCGAACAGCACCTGCTTCCAGTCGATCTCGCCGCGCTCGTAGAGCGACTTCAGGTACGCGGTCCCCGAGTTCTCGGCGAGGATCGTCTTGTCGACGTCGAAGAACGCGCCGACTCTGGACGGCCGCTTCATGGCCGAATTGTATCCGTCAGAAGATGTAGCGCCGCATCGAGACGTTCATGAGCAGGCCCAGGGACGACCATGCACGTCAGGAGCGCCGAGCCGCCGTAGGAGAGCATCGGCAGCGGGACGCCGACCACGGGCAGCACGCCGATCACCATGCCCACGTTGATGGCGCCGGCCCAGAAGAAGAGCGCGACGATGCCCACGGCGAGGTAGGCGCCGAAGAGGTCCTTCGAGGAGTGGGCGATCATCAGCCCGCGGATCAGGATTCCCAGGTAGAGCGCCAGCACGGTGGCGGCGCCGACGAAGCCCCACTCCTCGCCCAGCACCGAGAAGACGAAGTCGGTCTGCTCCTCGGGCAGGAAGTCGAGCTGACTCTGCGACCCGTGCAGGAAGCCCTTGCCGAACAGGCCCCCGGAGCCGACCGCGATCTGGCTCTGGATCGCGTGGTACGCGGCCCCGAGCGGATCGCGCGCCGGGATCGAGGAACGTGAACACGCGCTCCTTCTGGTAGTCGTGCAGGAAGAAGAACCAGGCGACCGTCACCGCGGCGACGCCGGCTGCGCCGAGCAGCAGCATCGAGCCCGACGCGCACGCGGGTCACCGCGAGGAAGCTCGCCGACACGACGGAGAGCACCAACGCGGTGCCGAGGTCGGGCTGCTTCACGATCAGCGCCGCGGGAATCCCGACGATGACGGCGGGGACGATCAGATCGAGCAGGCCGACCGGCGCGCTCGCGCTGCGCCGCGCCAGGATGCGCGCGAACAAGACGATCAGCGCCAGCTTCGCGAGCTCGCTGGGCTGCAGGTTCATCGGCCCGAGGTCGATCCAGCGCTGCGAGCCGTTCACGATCCGGCCGATGAAGAGCACCGAGACCAGCAGGCCGATCACGCAGCCGTAGAACGGGAACGCGATCCGCTCCAGCGTGCGGTAGTCCACCAGCAGGGTCGCGAGCAACAGCACCAGGCCGAGGCCCATCCAGACCGCCTGGCGCCAGGCGGTGTCGGGCATGAACTCGGTCCGCTCCGGCGACGCCGAGATCAGGTTCACGATCCCGATCGCGGCGACCGCGAGGCCCATCACGAAGATGGGCCACTCGAAGTTCTGCAGGAGCCTACGGTCGATTCCCGGCATACAGATCCGCCTCGCCTTCGAGGTAGCGAGTGACGACTTCGCGCGCGATCGGGGCGGCCGCGCTGCCGCCGTGTCCGCCGTGCTCGACCAGGACCGCGACGACGAGCCGCGGGGCGTCGGCGGGCACGAAGGTCACGAACCAGGCGTGGTCGCGCTCGTGGTGCTCGACGTCCTCCAGGTCGGCGCGCGCGCCCTGCGGCAGGGCCACGACCTGCGCCGTGCCGGTCTTGCCGCCGGCGAGGACGCCGCCGGGCAGGTTCTTCATCACCGAGCCCGTGCCGTGCGGCTCCTGCACGACGCCGACCAGGCCCGAGCGCACCGCCGCCAGGGTCTGCGGCGAAACCGGCACCTCCCCCAGCACCTCCGGCTCGACCTGGCGCACGATCCGCCCGTCGGGCTCCTCGAGGCGCTTGAGGACGTGGGGGCGGTAGCGCACGCCACCGTTCACGATCGCCGCGTAGGCGGTCGCGAGCTGCAGCGGCGTCCAAAGGTTCATGCCCTGCCCGATCGACAGCGAGACGGTGTCGCCCTCGACCCAGGGCGTGCCGTCGCGCCGCTCCTTCCACTCCTTCGTCGGCACGAGCCCGCCCATCTCGCCCGAGAGATCGATCCCGGTGCGCGCGCCGAGCCCGAGCGCGCGCGCGTAGTAGGCGAGCCGGTTCACGCCCAGGTCGAGACCGACCTTGTAGAAGAAGACGTCGCACGACTGCACGATCGCGGTGTGCAGGTCGACGATGCCGTGGCCGCCCGGCTTCCAGCACCGGTAGGTGCGGCGGCCGAGCCGGAAGGAGCCGGCGCAGTTCGCATCGCTGTGCTCGCCGATCAGCTTCTCTTCCAGCCCGCCGATCGCGGTCACGACCTTGTAGGTCGAGCCCGGCGGGTACTGGCCCTGCAGCGCGCGGTTCACCAGGGGCGTCAGCGGGTCGGTGTTGAGCGAGCGCCAGCGCAGCGGGTCGATCCCGATCGCGAACTCGTTCGGGTCGAAGCCGGGCCGGCTCACGAGCGCGAGGATCTCGCCGTTGCGCGGGTCGAGCGCGACGACCGCTCCGCTCTTGTTCTCGCGGTCGAGCGCGCTCTCGGCGGCCTCCTGCAGGCGGTGGTCGAGGGTGAGCACCACGTTGCGCCCGGGCTCGGGCTCGACCGACGACAGCAGCTGGAGCTCGCGCCCGTGCGCGTCCACCAAGAGGTTGCGGCCGCCCGGCCGGCCGCGCAGATCGGTGTCGAGGAGCTTCTCGATGCCGCCCACGCCGATGATGTCGCCGCGCCGGTAGTTCTGGAACTCCTTCTTGTTCAGCTGCTCGGCGCCGATCTCGCCCAGCCAGCCGACCAGATGCGCCGCGCTCGGGCCGTAGCGGTAGCCGCGCACGGGGGTCACCTGCGTGATCACGCCGCCGAGCGCCCACAGCCGCGCCTCGACCCGGGCGAGCGAGTCGCGGTCGAGGTCGTGCGCGACCCGCTGCGGCTGGAAGCGCGCGCGGCCGCGCGGCTCGCCGTAGCTGGTGCGGACGGTCTCCAGATCGCGACCGGTGAGCCCCGCGATGCGCGACAGGGTCGTCGGCACGTCGTCGGTCTCCTGCGGCACGACCAGGACGTCGAACGACGGGCGCGAGCCGACCAGCACGTCGCCGTTGCGGTCGGTGATCACGCCGCGCGGCGCGTCGACCCGCTGGGTCCGCACGCTGTTCTTCTCGGCCGACACGCGGTAGACGTCGCCCTGCACCACCTGCAGGTAGAAGAGCCGGGTCAAGAGCAGCATCCACACGGCGACCACCAGCACGGCGACGCCCGTGAGGCGTCGCTCGACGATGGCGTCGGACGGCGCGCCGGTCGCGGTCAGCCGGTTCACGGCCGGCCGCGCGAGCTCTGCGTCGCCAGCACCGGCCAGGACCCGTCGCGGTCCGCCTCGACCAGCAGCCGGCGGAACAGGTTCAGGAGCGGCGCCGCGCACAGCGCGCTGAGCAGCGCCGAGCCGGGCGCACGCAGCGCCAGGAGATCCCACGGCAGCGCCGCCGCCGGCGCGAACATGCGCAGCGCGAAGCCGCACAGCGCGAAGTTCAAGAGCGCGTAGACCCCGACGTAGGTGGCCCAGGGTCCAGCGGCGCGCAGGTAGAGCGCGCGGTCGAGGAGCCGGGTGGCGGCGCAGGCGGTGCCACAGAGCAGCGCGAACAGGCCCGGAGGCGACCCGGACAGCACGTCCTCGACGAAGCCGGCCCCAAAGGCCAGCAGGAGCCCCTGGAGCCCCCCTCCGCGCAGGCCGAGCGCGAGGGCGTAGACCAGGACCAGGTCCGGCTGGGCCACGGCGGGCAGGACCAGGCGGCCCAGGGCCTGCGCCAGTAGCAGGGCGATCCCGACCCCGACCAGCCGGAGCAGAGCGCTCATTCCTGCGGCTCCGCGGGGGCGGGAGCCGCCGGGAAGGGCTCCATGCCCGGGGGCGTCGTCTCGGCGGGAGGCGCTGGCGGAGCCGCGGCCGGAGCCGGCTTTGGCTTGGGCTTCGCCGGCGCGGTCGGCTTCGGCGGGGTCGCCGGGGTCGCGGCTGCGGTCTCGGACGCCTTCTTCGGCGCAGCGGGCCAGAGACCGTCGTCCGCCGCCGAGAAGGCCTCCTCGTCCGGGATCTGGCGCTGCTCGAGGATCACGAAGACCTCCTCGAGCCGGGTGAAGTCGACGGCGGGGCTGATCTTCGCGGAGAGGAACAGGCCCGAGGTCTTGCGGTCGACGGTCGCGACCCGGCCGACCACCAGACCCTTCGGGTAGACCGTGCCCAGGCCCGAGGTCAGCAGCAGGTCGCCCTCCTCGATGTTCTCCTGGCGCAGGACGTACTCGAAGTCGGCCTGGTGGCTCGAGGTGCCCCGCACGGTGCCGCGCGCGCGGGTGCGCTCGACGTAGGCGTCGACCCGGCTCTGCGGATCGACGATCAGGAGGACCTTCGAGGCCCCCGGGGTGGTCCCCGAGACCAGCCCGACGACGCCCGAGTCGGTGATCACGGGCATGCCGGGGCGGATCCCCGCGGCGGCGCCCTGGTCGATGATCAGCGACTGGAACCAGGCCGAGAGGTCCTGGTGGATCACGTTCGCCGGGACCATCGGGACCTCGCGCTGGGCGCGGAACCCGGACAACTTCTGGAACCGCTCGGACGACAGGATCGCCTCGCGGTACTGGTGGTTCTCTTCCTCGGCGCGGGCCAGGCGGCCGCGCAGGCGCTCGTTGTCCTCGCGAACGCCCACCAGCGCCACGTAGTCGCCCCAGACCCCGCGCATCTCGCCGAGCGGCATGGTGACCATGCGCTCGAGCGGCAGGGTCAGGTTCAGGACGAGCCTCGGGGCGAAGCCGAGCTCGTGCGGCGAGTGCTGGGAAGCCATGGCGAGCGCGCACAGCGAGGCGAGCCCGAAGTAGGACAACCCGTAGCGAAACCGTCTCAGCAGCTCGCTCAAGTCGCTCGGCGCCCCCGCCCGGTCGGCCTGTCTTAGGCCTTGTCCGTCACGTCCCGAAGGAGGTCTGCCTCGTCGAGGCAGCGCCCGCAGCCCATCACCACCGCGGTGAACGGGTCCTCCGCCAACATAATCGGCAGACCGGTCTCTTCCCGTCAGCAGAATGTCGAGGTTCTGCAACAGCGCGCCACCGCCGGAGAGCACGATGCCCTTGTCGGCGATGTCCGCAGCGAGCTCCGGGGGGGTGCGCTCGAGGGCGATCTTGGCGGCCTCGACGATGGCGTTCACTGGCTCGGTGAGCGCCTCGCGGATGTCCTCGCTGTTGATCTCGAGCGTCTTCGGGACCCCGGCCACCAGGTCGCGGCCCTTCACGACGAGCGAGCGCTGCTCGTCCGACGGGTAGGCCGAGCCGATCTCGATCTTGATCCGCTCGGCGGTGCGCTCGCCGATCAGCAGGTTGTACTTGCGCTTCACGTAGTTGAGGATCGCGTCGTCCATCTTGTCGCCGCCGACCCGACGCTGTTGGCGTACACGATCCCCGACAGCGAGATGATCGCGACCTCGGTGGTGCCGCCGCCGATGTCGATGATCATGTTCCCCGACGGCTCGGTGATCGGCAGGCCGGCGCCGATCGCCGCCGCCATGGGCTCCTCGATCAGGTAGACCTCGCGCGCGCTCGCCGACAGCGCGGACTCGCGCACGGCGCGCTTCTCGACCTCGGTGATTCCCGACGGGACCGAGATGACGATGCGCGGGCGCAGGAAGGTCGAGCGGTTGTGCGCCTTCTGGATGAAGTAGCGGAGCATGGCCTCGGCGATCTCGAAGTCGGCGATCACGCCGTCGCGCAGCGGGCCGCACTGCGGTGATCGAGCCGGGCGTGCGGCCGAGCATGCTCTTGGCTTCCTTGCCGACGGCCCGGACGCGGTGCTTCTCGGTGTCGACCGCGACGACCGAGGGCTCGCTCGAGATGATCCCGCGACCCTTGGCGTAGACCAGCGTGTTCGCGGTGCCGAGGTCGATGGCGAGGTCGTTGGAGAAGAGGCCCAGGACTCGGTTGAGCGCCTTCAGCATGGCCGGCTCACCTCGCCGCCCTATTCGCTCTCTCCCGATCGGTCGAAAGGCCGCTGGCCGAGCGGTAAGCGGAGGGCATAAGTGTCGATTAATCGCGGGTTTCGGGTGCTCCTTGCGCCCCGCGGCGATTCTACGAGGCAGGCTTTCGCCGCGCAAGTTTGGGGTTGTCGGAGCCGCCCGAAAAAGGGCAGCCTCCCCGAACTGAACGGGAGATTCGACATGGGCCGGGCCTGGATCTGGATTCGCAACGCGCTGCTGCTCGCGGTGCTGGGGGCGTTCGTCTTCTTCTTCGGGCCGAGCTCGAAGACCGGCGACGGGCACGGGCGCAACGTGGTCGCGAAGGTGAACGGCGAGGAGATCTCGCGCGACGTCTTCGAGTTCTTCCGCGAGCAGAACGAGGAGACGTTCAAGCAGTACCAGCAGCAGGGCGTCGATTCGGAGCAGCTCCGCAAGCTGATCGACGAGCAGACCCGGTCGTCGCTGCTGCGCCGCTATCTGATGGCGCAGGAAGCCGAGGCGCTGGGGCTCTCCGTTTCGGACGCCGCGCTGAAGGAGGACTTCCAGCGCGGCTTCGTGCGCGACGGCAAGTACGACCGAGAGATCGCGGAGCGCTACATCAACCGCACCGGCCTCGGTGCGCGAGTACTGGGCTCAGCACCGGCGCGACATGCTGCTGCGCAACTTCTCGCGCTTCGTGGCGTCGCCGGTGCGGGTTTCCGACGGTGACGTGCGCGACGAGATCCTGCGCAACGACACCAAGCTGACGCTGCGCGTGGCGACCGCGAGCAGGGCCGCGCTGCGGGAACACATTGCGGTGACGCCCGAGGAGGCGAAGGCGCTGCTCGCGAAGGAGCCCGAGCGCGTGAAGGCCGCCTACCAGATGCGCATCGCCGACTACTCGCGCGAGGAGCAGATCCGCGCGCGCCACATCCTGTTCACGGGCGACGACGCGGAGGCGCAGGCTCTCAAGGCCCGTGCGCGGATCGACGGAGGCGAGAGCTTCGCGGACGTCGCCAAGCAGGTGTCGGCCGACGAGGCCACCCGAGGCGAGGGCGGCGAGCTCGGAACCTTTCCGCGCGGCCGCATGATGCCGAGCTTCGACGAGGTCGCCTTCGCGCTCGAGGTCGGCGTGCCCAGCGGTCCGGTGAAGACGGACCGGGGCGTCCACCTGATCCTGGTGGAGAGCCACGACGCGGCCAGTCAGACCCCTTTCGAGGAGGTCGCCGAGAAGCTGGCCACGGAGATCCTGCGCGACGACCGCGCCGGCGAAGCGGCGCGCAACGCCGCGAACCAGGTGATCGAGAAGACCAGCGCCGGCGAGCCGTTCGTGAAGGCCGCCGAGTCGGTGAAGCTGCCGGTCACGATCACGCCGCCGTTCTCGTTCAAGGACGCGCAGGTTCCCGGTCTGGGCGGCGTGCCCGACCTGCGCGAAGCGGCGTTCGCGCTGAGCGAGGAGCATCCGGTCGCACGCCGCGTCTTCGCGGACCCGGAGAACCTCTACGTGATCGCGCTGCAGACGCGCGAGGAGCCGAGCGAGGAGCAGATCGCCTCGGAGATGTCGTCGATGCGCGAGAAGCTGCAGCAGCGCGAGCGCGGGATCACGACGGGCGTCTGGTTCAACACGCGGCTGAAGGAGCTCGAAGCCGCCGGGAAGGTGCAGCAGTTCGAGATCACGGCCGGGCGCTGACCGGGTTCCCCCGCTACGGGATCGCGCCGCAGGTTCCGGCGGAGCCGGACACGCACGCGAGCGGGCAGGACGGGCACTTGGGACCCGGCGCCTTGGTGTTCAGTGTCCGCCACTGGATCAAGTCGCCATTCGAGATGAACAGCCCCGTCTCGTCCAGATCGTAGATCGCGCACGGGTGCGTCCCAGCCGTTCCGCACTGGTCCAGAGTACGGTTCTTCGTGTTTGCGGTACGCCACTCGATCAGGTCCCCGTTGCTGACGAACAGCCCGGCGACCCCGGGGAACTTGCCGTCGCACTTGTTCCCGTAGCCGTCGTGGTCGTCGTCGCGCTGATCACCCGTGAGCGTCGCCCACGGATTCGCGGCGACGAACGCAGCTGCACCCCCGACGACGCGGGCGTTCGCGACGGTGCGGCAGTTGTCGCAGGCATCGCCGACGCCGTCGCCGTCGCCGTCGACCTGGTTGCCTACGTTGGGCACACCGGCCTCGTTGAGGCCGTTCGGAACGGTGGGGCAGTTGTCGCTCCCGTCGACGACGCCGTCGCCGTCGCTGTCACCGCCGCTGACCCCCTGCGCGAGGATGTTGCCGGTCGCGACGTTCGTCGAAGCGAGCTTTGCGGTGACGGAGAGATTGCCCGAGACGGTCAACGTGGGGCCGGCAGCGGACGTGCTCACGACCAGGGTGCCCAGCCGATGGATTCCGATCTCGCCATTGATCGGATCGCCGCCGTTGGCCCGCAGCACGTTGCCGCTGATGTTGGCAACGATGTCGGAGCCCGGGTTCGGCGTGAAGCTCTGCAGAACCATGGTCGGCGCCGACGCGCCGACGTAGATGTCCCAGCCGCAGATCTCGTCGCCCTCTCCCGAGAGACACACGGTCCCGGCTGCCGACGCGTTGCCCCCGATCTGCTGGTAGAAGAGGTTCAGTGAGACGCTGGGCCCGCCAGCGGAGACGTTGACCGGCGGAGCGCCCGGTGTGCCCGTGTTCGTCGGGTCCTGGAACACGCTCACGCTCCCGGCAGCCCAGCTCGGAGTCGCCGCGACGAGCGCAGCGAACGCCAGGATTCCACGAACCAACCGACAGCGCAGCATCACCACGTCTCTAACCTCCCGCGCCGCTCATGGGAGCACGCGACTTCTGAGTCGTCAATCATCAAGACTCGGTGGCGCGGTGCTTCTCGAGCGAGCCCAGATGTGAGTAGGGGGCGACGCCGCGGTTGCGGCGCCGCCCCCTCAGAGACCTCACGGCCTCAAAGGCAATGCGCAGATTCAGGCAGTCCGGCGGCGAGCGAAGGCAACCCCGCCAAGGCCGAGCGCGAGCAGAAGCGCCGTAGCCGGCTCCGGAACAACCGGCGGAACCACGGTGAACGGCACGACCGTCATCGAGATATCGGCCGACGCTATGGGGGTGCCGGTGGCGTCGAACGCTGTCGGCGAGCCGGCGTTCGTCTCCGAGGGAATTAGCTGCACACCCGTCGAGAGCCCGGTCAGGGTCGCGAGGAGGTTGTTCAGGGTGCCCGCAGGAGCAGTCGCCATGTTGGGCACTGCGGCGATGCCAGCAAGCCGTCACCCGGACCGAACGCATCCACGTTGATCGCGCTCGAGGCGGCCTCGATGGCGGTGTTGGCAGCGTTCACGACCATCACGTTCAGACCCACGATCTCGAAGTTGATACCACCGACGCCCACGGAGCTGCTGTTGTTGATGGTCAGATTCCAGCTCGTGGAACCCTCGCCGTTCTGCGTGAGGATGATGTCGACCGGCGCGGCGATCGCCGCACCGCTTGCCATCATCCCGGCCACCAGGGCGGCCATTGCAACCAGCTTCTTCATTTCTAGTTCCTTCCCTCCAGTAAAATTGACCGGACCCTGCCAGAAGCTCTTCGATGCGAGATTTCTGCTTGAGCCCGGTGGATCGACTCCTGCCGATCCTACCACATGAACCACCTCCCGGGTCAAATTTCCTTCGGTTTCCCGGAGGAAATTTGACCCGGGAGAACCCTACCTAGAAAGCCTCACGGGAACGCCCCGCAGGTGCCTGCCGTGCCTGATGCGCAGGTCAGCGGGCAGGTCGGGCACTTGGGACCTGGCTGCTTGGTGTTCAAGAGCCGCCACTGGATCAAGTCCCCGTTGCTGATGAAGACTCCCGTCTCGTCCAAATCGTAGATCGCGCACGGGTGGGTCCCTGCCGTTCCACACGTGTCCGCATTGCGGTTCTTCGTATTGCGGTGCGCCACTCGATCAGGTCCCCGTTGCTGACGAAAAGACCCGTGACGCCGGGGAACTTGCCGTCGCACTTGTTCCCGTTGCCGTCGTGGTCGTCATCGCGCTGATCACCGGTGAGCGTCGCCCACTGGTTGGCGGCCAGGAAGGCCGCCGTGTTCGGCGCCACGCGCGGGTTCGAGAACGTGCGGCAGTTGTCGCACGCATCGCCCACGCCGTCGATGTCCCCGTCGGTCTGGTTCCCGACGTTGGGCACGGCTGCCTGATTGATGCCGTTCGGGACGCTCGGGCAGTTGTCCGACGCATCGGGAACGCCATCCCCATCAGCATCAGCCCCGACGACCGCCGGGGTGCACGCCGGCAGGTTGCCGACGAGCGGGCAGAACGAGTTGTTCACCTTCACCAGGATGTCCGTGTCCGCGGGCTGCGTGACCTGGATGTCGCGGAAGGTGAACGATGCGATCGAGTTGTACGACGGCGGGTTCGGGCTCGCGTAGTTGTACGGGGGACCCTGGAAGTGGCTGACCACCGCCGCGGTCGCAGGCCGCACGCCGTAGCGATTGTCCGACGCCGGGATGAGGCCGGACGTGCCCACGTTGAAGAGGGTCCTCACGTCGTCCTTGCCGGTCGCGTTGAACGCGAGCGACTTGTCCGCATCAGGCCCCTTGCCCAGGCGCTGGTTGCAGGCGTCCTTACCTGCCGGCGATCCGCCCGCGGGGTTGTCGTTCATGCATCCGGGGATGCCGTCCGGACCCGGGCCGCGATCGAACACACGGTTGAACCCGGCTGCGTTGGCGGGATCGCCGACGTTATCGGGCTGCCAAACGATCGGAGTGCCGCCGGCCGGGCCGTTCGGCGTGATCGTGCAGCACTGCTCGCCGATCGGCAGGAGCCCCGTACCGAAGGTGCCGCCCGTGCCGACACCGACCCCGAACGACGACAAGCTGTCGACCAGACCCATGTCGGCGAGGTCGAAGCTGCCTGCCTCGGTTCCCGGCAGATCGCGGAAGTCAGATGCCGCGAGGCCGGTCGTGCCGACGACGAAGAGCGGGACGCGCACGAGTGAGCCGACGCCGGCGATGCCGCCGATGCGCTGCCCGGCCACGAGGTCTAGCTCGGGGAGGCCGTGGGTGTTGTAGCCGATCGGGAGGCCGAGCGGGTTGGCGACCGAGATCGGACCGTTGCATGCGCGGCAGGCATTGCCCTGGTTGGTGCAGACCCCCGACGGCGGCCCCTGATTGCCATTGGCGTCGTTCAGGGCCGGGTTGCAGACAGTCGCACCGTCGGCGCAGCGGCCGATGAAGTTCGGTGCATTGCCCCAACCGCCCAAGCGGCAGCGCATGTCGTTGGCGAAGAGCCACGTGTTCGACGTCACGACCGCGACGCCGATGACGTCACCGGCGCCGACGCTGGGGCCTTCGCCGCTCTGGATCGCGAGCTGGGCGCCCGCGTCCGGATCCTGGAGACCGGCGGCGATGAACGCCTCGATCTCGGTGGTGGTGATGTCGTAGTCCTTCTTGCACGCCGGCGGGCAGTTCGGGAACGCCTGCTCGGTCGGGGTCAGGTCGCGGCCCCACTGGAACGAGACGCCGTCGCGGCTTGCCTCGCTGCAGTACTTCTCGTCGCCGCTGTTGGGCAGCGCAGGGGTGGGGTCGATCTTGTTCTGCGTCTGGAAGCCGACCTGCGGGTCGCACGAGAAGACGACGATGTGGGTGTTGAACGTGCCGGTGACGGGCAGGGAAGCGAAGACCCAGTCGCCCCAGTACGAGTCACCGAAGCTGATCACCTTCGTGACCTGGAGTGCCGCGTTGAAGTTCGGATCGAAGTCGCGCGCGTCTGTGGTCCGCGCTCGGATGATCGGCGTTACCTGGGCTCCGGGACGGTTGATGGTACCGGGTGCGCGCTGCGGCTCGAGGTTTGAGTTGCTGGAGATGTTCTCGATGGGGTAGGGAGGGGAGGACACGGGCTGCGTGTCGCCGGTGATCGACGGGCCCATGTTCGCGAAGCTGACGCCCGTTGCGCCGTTCAGCTCGACGCCCAGCGCCGTGCCGTAGCCGCCGGTGTCGCGCTCGGGATCGCCGTCGGAGCACACTGCCTTGAGGGCGCCGCTGGCGGTGCCGCAGACGGTCGTCTCGAAGGTGGGCAAGCTCGCGTCGGTACCCTGGCAGCGGCAGTTCGAATTGAACGCGCCGCCATACGGATCGACGGTCATGTTGCACTCGGGATTACCGGTGCCCGTGCACATGGCGCTGGGGCCGGTGGCCACGTTGGCGGGGTTGATGATGTTCGCGTCGGTCAGACAGCCGACGTGGGTGTTGCCAGTGCAGCGGCCGCCGCCGTGGGGCCACAAGCAGCTGGTGCCGACGAGAGGCGCAGGATCGCCGTACGTGCAGCGGTTCGCAGGGACGATCTGCAGATCGCACATGTGGTTCTGGTCCGCCGAGCAGAGCCCGCCGGTCCGGTTGTAGCAGCCCTGGCCGCCGTTGGGTGGCGTCCAAACGCCGCCGACGAACGTGCTGTTGTCGCACGATTCGGCGTTCGAATCGATGATGTTGTTGCGTCCGCCTGTGACCACGTACTCGTACGGAAAAGTGAGCGCGTACGCCGGCAGCGCATATCCAACCGCCAGCAGCAGCGAGAATAGTCGTAGAGCGACCATTTCCCCTCCCTTGAGTTGCTTCAAAACTGTCTCCCTCAGCGCCACGAGCGCCTCGGAAGCCTCTCATGCCCAGGAGTGGAAACCAAGCACTTTCTTGGGGCTCGAACCCCACTCCCGGAGAGGCATTCCTGGTGTTTAGTGGGAGGGTGGCGGACTAAGTGGCGCGTTTTTCACGCGAGCAGGTTCTGATCACAACCGCCGGCGGCGAAAAGCAAAAGCCCCCGGGGTGATCCCCCGGGGGCTTGGCATTCGAAGCTACCCGATCGGTCGGGTTCTACAGCTCGGCGAAAGCCTCGAGCAGGCGCTGCTTCGAGGAGTGGCGCAGTTTTTCGATTGCGCGTGCCTCCAGCTGGCGAACCCGTTCGCGCGAAAGTCCGAGCTTCTCGCCGATCTCCTCGAGCGTGTGGTCCTGCTCGCCCTTCATGCCGAAGCGCCAGCGCAGGATGTTCCGCTCGCGCTCGTTGAGCTGCGAGATCGACTCCTCCGTCGCGCGCTCGAGCCGCAGGCGGTCGAGGCCGTCGAGCGGTGAAACCGTCGCCGGATCCTTGACGAAGTCCTTCAGCACCTTCGAGTCCGTCCCCTTGACCTGCGTCTCGAGGGAGACCGGCTCGCGGGTCATCTTCTGCAGCCGTTCCGTCTGCTCGAGCGAGATCTTCAGCTCCTTGGCGAGCTCCGAAGTCTTCGGCTCGCGGCCGAGTCGCTTCGAGAGCGCGTTGTAGGTGCGGTAGTACTTGAGCAGCGTGTCGTGCATGTGGCTCGGGATGCGGATCGTGCGCGACTGGTTCTGGATCGCGCGGATCAGCGCCTGCCGGATCCACCACAGCGCGTAGGTCGAGAACTTGTGGCCGCGGCGGTAGTCGAACTTCTCGACGGCGCGGATCAGCCCGAGGTTGCCTTCCTGGATCAAGTCCTGGAAGGCGATCCCCATGTTCCGGTAGTCCTTTGCGATCGCGATCACGAGCTTCAGGTTGTGCTGCACGAACTTGTTCTTGTGGAACATCAGGCGCTCGTAGGCGAGATCGACGCCGTCCATCAGCTTGATGAAGTCGGGCGCCTTCACGCCGATCGAGAGCTCGACGTCGCGCAGCTGCTTGCGCACGTTGCGCAGCTCGCGCTCGCGATCCTGCTTGCCCTTCTCGGTCTTGGGCACGCGCTTCGGCGACCGCATGTCGCGGATCTGGCGCTCGTAGCTCGCCATCGTGTCGCGCGCGCCGCGCAGCTTGCGGCGGATGCGCTCGAAGATCTGCATCGATAGATCCGCGTCGCGCAGCGCCTTCTGGATGCTGTGCTCGAGCTTGGCCAGCGCGGTCTTGTCGTCCTTGTTCGCGGCGGCCTGCTCGTCGTACTTCTGCAGCAGGGCCTCGACGCGCTTCAGGCACTTGTCGAGCTTCTCGCCGCGCTCCTCACCCTCGGGCGTGCCCGAGCCGTAGGCCTCGGACATCTTCGCGGTCACGCGGTTCTCGGCCTGGAGGCCGCGCCAGATGTCGATCGCCTCGCGCCAGGTGAACGAGACCGAGAGGATCCCGCTGCGCATCTCGTGCGTCGCGGACTCCATCTCCTTCGCGAGCATGACCTCCTCTTCCTTGGTGAGGGTCGGGATGCTCGCGATGTCGTTGAAATAGGAGAGCAGCGTGTTGCGATTGCGTGCCGCCTCCTCTTCCGGATCCACGTTGGAGTGCTCCGGATCGACCACCTTCGTCGTCGACTCTGCCCAGCGTGCCCCTTTCATGATGCTGCTTCCGTCTTTCCTGCCGGGTCCTGACTGAGGCGGTACTGCCTCTCGAACCCTGACATCCTTGAAACCGCCGACTTGGCCCTTTGGATCACCCGCCCAGGCCGGTCATCCATTTGATGCCCTGCTCCGCGGCCCAGTGTTCTCGAGCCTGCGCGGCGTCACCCCCGCAACGCCGCCAACGAACCACGCTCGCCTTCGACGCAGCGTGTCAAAATCTGTATGCAAAAAAACGGCTCCACTCGCACTCCGACGGCTTCGAAGGAACCCGCCAGAAGGGGGGGCCGGACGAAAGGATGGAACTCTGCTGCCTTCTTTTCGTCGCCGACCCTATGCGACTTTAGGATCCGTGTCAAGAAATTATCTTCCGGGTCAAACGGCTGTCCATTCAGGTACTTGCAGCGACTCCGGCGACGCGCTCGAGCCGGCAGCTCCGGCCCGACTTGTCGCTCGCGAACCCCCGGCCCGCGCCGATCCGCCTGCCGAACCTGTGACGCGGCCCGACGTGCGCAGATTCGGAAAGCGCGGGGCGCCTAGACGCTCCGCGGGCTGCGAACCAGCTGGACGAACTCGCCGCGGGTCTTCGGGTCGGACTCGAACTCCCCCAGCATCGCGCTCGAGATCGCGTACGAGTTCTGCTTCTGCACCCCGCGCATCATCATGCACAGGTGCTGGGCCTCGAGAATCACCGCAACCCCTCGAGGTTGAAGGACTTTCTCGATCACGTGGGCGATCTCGTTGGTCAGCCGTTCCTGCACCTGAAGGCGCCGGGAGTACATCTCGACCAGGCGCGCGATCTTCGACAGCCCGACGATCCGGCCGTTCGGCACGTAGGCGACGTGCGCCCGGCCGAAGAACGGGAGCATGTGGTGCTCGCAGAGGCTGAAGAAGTCGATGTCCTTCACGATCACCATTTCGTTGTACGACTCTTCGAAGACGGCGTCGTTGAGGATCTTCTGCGGGTCGAGCCCATAGCCCTGCGTGATGAACTCGAAGGCGCGGGAGACGCGGCCCGGGGTGCGCAGCAAGCCTTCGCGGCGCGGGTCCTCGCCCAGCTCGCGCAAGAGCTCCTCGATCAGGGATTCCATGCGGCTCATGGGAGCTCCTCGCTGCCGGTGTACTCGACCGAGTTGTTGCGCGTCTCGACGAGTCGGATGCCGACGAGGCGGGCGGGTGCCACGCCGCCCACCAGGCTATCCCAGATGTGGCGCGCGATGTTCTCGGCGGTGGGCACGAGCTTCTCGAAGACGGCGACTTCTCGGTTGAGGAAGCGCCCGTCGAGCTCGCGCAGGACCCGCTCGCCGACCAGCGCGTCGAGCTGCGCGGGCGGAAGCAGGTGACCGCTCCGCGGGTCGAGCTCCCCTTCGATCGAAACTTCGAGGCGGTAGTTGTGGCCGTGGCCCGCCGGGTTCGCGCACTTCCCGTAGATCCGCCGGTTCTCGGCGTCGCTCCACTCCGGCCGCGCGAGCACATGCGCCGCGCTGAAGTCGTAGTGGCGGATCACGCGGATCACCGGGTCACCTCGACGGTGAGATCGGCGTTGGGGCTGAGCCGGATCCGTTCGAGCGACCCGGCCGGCAGAGCCTCGTCGAGCAGCCGGAAGATCAGCGCCGCGAAGTTCTCCGGCGTGGCCACCCGGTCGCGAAAGTACGGCGTGTCCTCGGAGAGCGAACGGTGGTCGAAGCGCGCCTCGATCTCCCGGGTCATCAGGTCCTTGAGGTCCTTCAGGTCGATCACCATTCCGGTTTCGCGATTTACGGGGCCGGAGACCGTGACCTCGAGCACGTAGTTGTGCCCGTGCGTCGCCCCGCTCGCATCGCGATACGAGGCCGAAAAGTCCATCCGCCGCGTGAGGAGCACGAAGCCTAGAAGCGGCGCATCAGTCCGACGACGACGCCCTGCACTTCGACGTCTTCGGCCGGGAACTCCATCGGCGCCAGCCGCTCGTTCGCCGGCACCAGGCGGATCTTGCCGCCGTCCTGGTAGAAGCGTTTCAACGTGCACTCTTCGCCGCGGATCAGCGCGACCACCGTCTCGCCGGCGCGCGGCAGCTTGCGCGACTCGAGCACCACGACGTCGCCGTCGACGATGTGATCGTCGATCATCGAGTCGCCGGCGACGCGCAGCGCGAAGCACTCGCGTCGGCCGATCATGTCCTGCGGAACCGAAATCGAGTCGGGCGTCGAGACCGCCTGAATCGGCGAGCCCGCGGCGACGCGGCCGAGCAGCGGGATCTCTACCCCGTTCGCCGGCGGCTCTTCGCGCACGACCTCGATCGAGCGGCTCCGATTCCAGGCCTTTCGCAACAGCCCTTTGTCGACGAGGTTCTGCACGTGCTTGTGAACCGTCGCGACCGAAGACAACCCGAAGCGCTCGCCAATCTCTTCGAGACTGGGTGCGTAGCCTGCGCGCTCTAGGTACTCGCAGACGAAATCGAAGATCTCTTTCTGCCGTTTGGTGAGGTGCATGCGAACTCCCATGACCCCCGGATTACGTCCGAGTCTACTCTCCGCGGCCATCGACCGGTAAAGATCCGCGAGCTCGGAGCCTAGTCGAAAGTATGGCGAAACTCAATCGGGGGCTCGCGGCGCTGGCCGCACTGCTCGGCGCGGCTGCCTGGTTCCAGCCGTCCGTCGCCGGCTCGGACCTCTGGTGGCACCTCGCCGCGGGGCGCGAGATCTGGGAGCAGCACGCGGTCCCGACGACCGACCACTTCTCGTACACCTTCGCGGGCCAGCCCTGGATGCACCACGAGTGGCTCTGGGGCACCGGCTACTGGCTCGTCTACCGGCTCGCGCCCGATGCCGTGGCGTGGGCGAACCTCTCGCTTCTCTTCGCGATTTTCGCCGTCGCTCTGTGGGTCGCCTGGCGCCACGTCGGCTCGCTCTTCGCCGCGGGCGCCGCGCTCTGGGCTGCGGCCGCGACCTCGTACTGGTTCCTCGACATCCGCCCGCACGAGGTGACGCTGCTCTTCGTGGGCGTCGTGCTCGCGACTCGCGAGCGGCCCTGGGCGCGCTGGCTGTGGGCGCCGCTGATGGTGCTGTGGTGCAACCTGCACGGCGGGTTCGTGTTCGGGCTGGGCGCGATCGGGCTGGTCGCGGTCGTGCAGACGCTGGAGGCGTCGTTCGCCGCGCGGCGGCTCTCGATCGACTGGACGCTCTGGCTCGGCGTGGCTCTGGCGCTTCTCGCGTTTCTCGCGAACCCGTGGGGCCTGCGAATTCTCGAGTATCCGATCGCGTACCTCGACTCGAGCTCGCCGTTCCGCGAGATCCTCGAGTGGCAGCCGCCGCCGTTCGATCTCGACCTGCGCCAGTTCTCGGGCCGCTTCTTCTGGCTTCTGCTCGACCGTGGTGCTCGGCGCGGCGCTCGAGGTGCGCGGGCGCTGGCGCGACGGTCGGGCGGGCGGCGACCTCTACTTCGTGGCGCTCGCGACGGTGACCAGCGCGATGGCGCTCACATCGCGCCGCTTCATCCCGCTGTTCGCGATCACGTCGGTGCCGCTGGTCGCGCGGCTGGTCGCCGATCTCGTCGCGCCTGTCGCTCGCCGACTCCCGGCGCGCGCGGCCGCCGCCCTGCCCGCGCTCGCACTGGCGGCCGCGCTACTGCTCTGGCGCGACGTCGATCTCGTTCCGCACCCGCTGTCGCGCTGGACCGAGTTCCACCTCTATCCGCGCGCGGCCGTGAAGTACCTGCAGGCGCTCGCCCCGGGACCGCGCGTGCTGAACTACTACAACTGGGGCGGCTACCTGATGCTGCACGCGCCCGAGTTCAAGCTCTTCATCGACGGGCGCGCCAACACGATCTACGACGAGCGGGTCTACAAGGACTACCTGGCGCTGATCGGGGCGACCGAAGGCCTGCCCGCGCGACTCGCGCTCTACGCGCCTGACGTCGCCCTGCTGCCCCCGGGCCCCCTCGCGCGCACGTTGGTCTCGCCCGAGTACGGTTGGACGCTCCTCTACCTCGATGAAGTGGCCGCCATCATGGTGCCGCCGCGCTCGCCCCTCTTGAACCGCCGCTATCCGCATCCGGAAGAGGTGGTCGGCGACGATCCGCAGTACCTGCTCGCGCGGGCCGCGATGCTCAACGACCAGAACCGGCCCGCCGATGCGCGGCCGCTGATCGAGCGCGCGCTGCAGCTCGACCCGCTGCTCCAGCGCGGCTACGGCGACCTAATGCAATCCGCCGCGCGCGAGAAGGACCTGGCGGGCATCGCGGCCGCAACTCAGCGGGGTCTGGCCGCCGACTCGCGCTTCGAGCAGGGGCTCTACCAGCTGGAGTCGCAGGCCTACGAGACCGCGGGCGAGCAGGCGCTCGCGCTCGAGGCCCTCCAGCGCGCCATCCCGCGCGGCCCGTTCGCGCGCCCCGAGAGCCTTCTGGCCAACGTCGAGCGTCTGAAGAAGCCCCTCGCCGCCCGTTGACACCTATTCCAGCCGCCGTAATCTGGCGCCCCCTGGCACTCGAATAGCCCGAGTGCCAGTCACAGCAACCACAGAGAGGGAGGGCGGCCACCATGAAGATTCGACCGCTGCAGGACCGGCTCCTGCTCCGGCCCAGCGAAGGCGAGGAGAAGACGGCCGGCGGGATCATCATCCCCGACACGGCCAAGGAGAAGCCCCAGGAGGGCATCGTGATCGCGGCCGGCAAAGGCAAGATCCGCGACGACGGGCAAGCTCACGCCGCTCGACGTGAAGGTCGGCGACCGGGTTCTCTACGGGAAGTACTCCGGCACCGAAGTGACGGTCGCCGGCGAGAAGCACGTGATCCTGCGCGAGGAAGACGTCCTCGCGATTCTGAGCTGAGAGAAGGAGCCGAGACGTGGCAGCCAAGGAAATCAAATTCGATACGAACGCTTCGGATGCCATCATCCGCGGCGTCAACACGCTGGCGAACGCGGTGAAGGTGACGCTCGGTCCCAAGGGCCGGAACGTGATCATCGAGAAGAGCTTCGGCTCGCCGGTCGTGACCAAGGACGGCGTGACCGTCGCCAAGGAGATCGAGCTCGAGGACAAGTTCGAGAACATGGGCGCGCAGATGCTGCGCGAGGTGGCCTCGAAGACCTCCGACGTCGCGGGCGACGGCACCACCACCGCGACCGTGCTCGCGCAGGCGATCTTCCGCGAGGGCCTGAAGATGGTCGCCGCGGGCCACAGCCCGATCGAGCTCAAGCGCGGCATCGACAGCGCCGTAGCCGCGATCGTCGAGGAGCTGAAGAAGATCTCCAAGCCCACCCGCGACCCGTCCGAGATCGCGCAGGTCGGCACGATCAGCGCGAACAACGACGCCGAGATCGGCAACATCCTCGCCGACGCCATGCAGAAGGTCGGCAAGGAAGGCGTGATCACCGTCGAGGAGAACAAGGCGCTCGACACCGTGCTCGACGTGGTCGAGGGCATGCAGTTCGACCGCGGCTACCTCTCGCCCTACTTCGTCACCGACCCCGAGCGCATGGAAGTCGTGCTCGAGAACCCGCTCCTCCTGCTGCACGAGAAGAAGATCTCGAGCATGAAGGACCTCCTGCCGCTGCTCGAGCAGGTCGCGCGCGCGGGCAAGCCGCTCCTGATCGTGGCCGAAGAGGTCGAGGGCGAGGCGCTCGCGACGCTCGTCGTGAACAAGATCCGCGGCACCCTGTCGGTCGCCGCCGTGAAGGCGCCCGGCTTCGGCGACCGCCGCAAGGCGATGCTCGAGGACATGGCGATCCTCACCGGCGGCCAGGTGATCGCGGAGGAGCTCGGCATCAAGCTCGAGAACGTGACCCTGAACGACCTCGGCAAGGCCGGCCGGGTCATGATCGACAAGGACAACACCACGATCATCAGCGGCGCGGGCAAGAAGAAGGACATCGAGGCGCGCTGCAACGAGATCCGCAAGCAGATCGAGGACACCAAGTCCGACTACGACCGCGAGAAGCTCCAGGAGCGGCTGGCCAAGCTGGCGGGCGGCGTCGCGGTGGTGAAGGTCGGCGCCGCGACCGAGAGCGAGATGAAGGAGAAGAAGGCCCGCGTCGAGGACGCGCTGCACGCCACGCGCGCGGCCGTCGAGGAAGGCATCGTGCCCGGCGGCGGTGTCGCGCTGATTCGCGCCAAGAAGGTCGCTCGAGACCCTGAAGGGCGCCAACGCCGAGCAGCAGGCGGGCATCGACATCATCCGCCGCGCGGTCGAAGAGCCGCTGCGCATGATCGCGCAGAACGCCGGCCAGGAAGCCTCGGTCGTCGTCGACAAGGTCGCCAACGGCAAGGGCGCCTTCGGCTTCAACGCCGCGACCGACACGTACGGCGACCTGGTCAAGGACGGCGTGATCGACCCGACCAAGGTCGTGCGCACCGCGCTGCAGAACGCGGCGAGCGTGTCCGGCCTGCTCCTCACCACGCACGCGATGATCGCGGACCGGCCCAAGGACGAAGAAGCCGACAAGCACGCGGGCCACGCGCACTAGGTCCCCGTCCTACAGGCGGGAACGTCGCGCGCCGATCGCGTCGGGGGGGAGAGTCGTCCCCCGGGGTGAGCGGCGCGCGATGTCCTCCGCTGAGCGACACGCCGAGTTCCTGACTGCGCGGTTGCGCAGCTTCGGACTGTCGGTCGATCTCGCGCCGAGCGGCCCGTCCGCCGAGGGCGTGCTGCCCCTGGGCGCGACCCCCTTCGAGACGCTCGGCCGCCCGCTCGTCTTCTCGCGCGCCCGCTTCTACACGCTGGGCCACAACCGCCTGAAGTTCTACGACCCGGCGATCTTCTTCGACCTGCCCGCGCTCGACGTCGGCCGCTGCAACTCCAAGAGCGACATCGAGGGTGCTCTCCGCCGCACCTGGGCGGCGCAGATGCGCGCTCTCGGCGAAGCGCTCACCTGGCTCAAGCGCCTCGACGCCGAGACTCAGCTGGTGGCCGGCGGCGCGCGGCTCCGCTTCATGGACGGCGAGAGCGGCCCGATCGAGGTGCGCGCACCGCGCGAGCTGCTCCTGCCGAGCTCCGGTGCGCTCGCGCGCCGCTCGCTCGGCCAGCCCGCCGAGCGCCGGTTCCGGCCGCTGCCGAGCCTCGAGAGCGCGAACGAGCTGGCGATGTCGATCTCGTCGGCGCTCTCGGAGCGCGCGCATCGCACGACCACGCCG
This sequence comes from uncultured delta proteobacterium, assembly GCA_963707945.1. Lineage (GTDB taxonomy): Bacteria > Myxococcota_A > UBA9160 > SZUA-336 > SZUA-336 > VGRW01. The sequence continues at coordinate 1,172,577 of CAVPRM010000001.1, read as the reverse complement.
CCCCCGCTGGCGGGTCCTGAAGAGGGGAAACCCGGGCGGGGCAACCGCGCGCGCCGGGTGATGCTGATCTCGACCTCGCCGACCGAGCTCGTGGAGCTCGCGACCCTGCTCGCGATGCGCAACGTCGAGGTCGAGTCGTACAAGGACTCGACCCATGCGCTCGCCGCGTTTCGCGAGCGCAGCTTCGAGCTCTGCGTCGTCGAGGCGCGGCTCGGACGCGAGGACGGCCTCGAGCTCGCGGCGGACCTGCGCCGGCTACCGGGGGTCGAGCGGCTCCCGGTCGTGGTGGTCGACGAGCGCGACAGCAACACGAACCGGCTGGCCGCGCGCGACGCCGGCGCCGAGCTCTACCTGGCCAAGCCCGTCCTCTGGGAGGAGGTCGAGCCGAGCCTCCTGGACCTTCTCGATCACGCCGCACAGCGCCGCTTCCGCCGCTTCCCAGCGCGCATGGCGGTGCGAACCGCCGCGAGCGCCGGCGCCTGGGACGAGCTCACCGAGCTCGTCGCGCGCGGCGGGATCTGCCTGCGAACCCGCCGCGACATCCTGCCGGGCGCGGTGGAGCGCTACCGCATCCACCTGCCCGCGCCGTTCGAGCCCATCGACGTCGATGGCGACGTCATCTCGCGCGCCAACCTGCCCGGCTACGCGAGCGTGCTGGCAGGCATCCGCTTCCGGCGCTTCCTCGAGGACGGCGAGTCGCGCTGGATCCGGCTGATCGAGGACCTGGCGCGCCGCGCGGGCCGCAGCGCGCAGAGCGGGACCTAGCCGACGACCTGGCGCGCCTTCTTGATGTCGTCGTCCATGATCGTCTTGCGCTTCTCGCGCTGGGCCGCGTTCCCGGCCTCCTGCGCCAGCCGCGCGATGTATTCCTCGGCTGCGGCGACCGCCAGATCGACCGCCGGACCGGACGTCCGCAGCTCTCCACCGTGCTTCACGAGCAGCCGCTTCACTGCAGCCGCGGGAAGTTCAGCCATGTGCTCACTCGCCCCCGGAACCGTTCGTTGGTTCGGGCCTAGGATTCCCAGCCCGAGCGCTGCCGTCAACCGCTAGCGCTTCTCCAGCCGGGAGAGGAAATCGACCGCCCAGCGGGCCACCTGGCCGCCTTCGGCGTCGACCGGGATCACGTGGCCCGACGCCTCGAGCCAGCGGAGCTCTCGCTCGCCGGGCGGAAGTCGCCCTCAGCACGAGCTCTGCGTTGCGCACCGGAACGGTCGGATCGAGCCGGCTGTAGATCAGCTGGACGGGCGGCTTCGATCCGGCGCCAGCCCGGCGCGGACCTCGCGCTGCGAGTCCGAGCAGCTCGTTCACGGCGCCGAGCGGCATCCGGTCGTAGCCCGGGTGCCGCGCGCGGGCTTCGGGGTCGAGGATCGCGGGTGTCTTGGGCAGGTGGCGCACGATTCGGTGCAGGACCGGCACCGCTGAATGCACGAGCCAGCCCAGATCGAGCGGCGCGGCCATCACCACCAGACCGCGCAGCGGCCGGCGCTCGGCGAGCGCGAGCGCGAGCAAGCCTCCGAGCGAGAGTCCGAGCGTGTACACCCGTTCGTGTCGCTCGGCGAGCGCGTCGTGCGCCGCCACGACCGCGTCGATCCAGCGCGCACGCGGCAGTCCGCTGCAGCTCGGTGTGGATCGTGCCGTGGCCCGGCAGGAGCGGGCCCTCGCAGTAGAAGCCGGCCTCGGCCAGCGCCTCGGCCGGCGGCCGCACCTCGTATGGAGTGCCGGTGAGGCCGTGCACGCACAGCACCGCGGGCGCGAGCCCGCCGCGCGGGTCGCCGAGCCGGAAGGGCGAGGCGTCGACGGCTCACGCGAGCTCGTCCTCGGCGCGTCGCTGCGCCTCCCGGGTCACGGCCGCGATCGCCACGCGGTGGCGGCGCGCCGCGCGCGCGCACGACTCGTACTCGGGCTTCACCCGCCGGCTGCCGTCGGCTGCGCGCGCGAGCTTCACGCGGATCGGCCCGTAAGGAGTGGCGACCGAGCCGCGTGCCGCGCTCGCAGCACCAGCCGCGGCACCCGCTGGACGCGAACGCCGAGCGCGGTCGAGTCCGAGAGCACGCGCCGCGCCAGCCGATCGGCGTCGGGGGTCCGCGCGAGCACGCGCAGAAGCTGCCCCGGCCTCCCCTTCTTCATGACCAGTGGCGCGAGCGACGCGTCGAGCGCGCCCTCGTCGTGCAGGCGCTCGACCAGGAACGCGAGGTGCTCCGGGGTCATGTCGTCGAGGTGCGTCTCGAGCACGGCGACCTCGTCGCGCGCGAGCCCGGCCTCCGCCTCGCCGAGCACCGCGCGCAGGACGTTCGGCAGCGGACCCTTCCGATCGTCGCCCGCGCCGAAGCCCTGCGCCAGCGGGCGCAGCGCGGGCAGCGGCCCGAACGAGCTCGCCAGGGTCGCGAGGAGCGCGGCGCCCGTCGGCGTCACCGTCTCCCACGGGACGTCGTAGGGCACGGTCGGAATCCCGCGCAGGAGCTCGACGCGTCGCCGGCGCGGGCAGCGGCAGATGCGCCGTGGTCGGTCTTCACCCTGCCCGTGACCGAGCGGCAGCGGCGAGCAGCTGATCTCGCGCGACGCCGAGCGCCTCGACGGCCGCGCACACCCCGACCACGTCGCCCAGCGCGTCGACCGCGCCGACCTCGTGGAAGTGGATCCGGTCGATCGGAATGCCGTGGATCCGGGCCTCGGCGCGCGCGATCCGCTCGAACACCTCGAGGCTGCGCTCGCGCACGCCCTTCGAGAGCCGCGCGCGGCCGAGCAGCGCGCGGATCGCCTTCCAGGTGCGCTCGCGTTGCCTCGCGCTTCGCGCCCGAGAAGGCCACGTAGCGCGCCGTCGAGCGCGCCGCGCCAGACCCGCGCCGTCTTGCATCCGCACCGGTCCGACGCCGAGACCGGCGAGCGCGGCGCGCACCGCGCGACGCCGGCGCGCCCAGCTCGAGCAGCGCGCCGAGCAGCATGTTGCCCGCCGCGCCGGAGAAGCAGTCGAAGTGGAGCAGGCGCCCGCCCGCCCCCCTTCGCCCGACTCCGCTACGCGCGGTTGATGAGCGAGGCGACGTACGCCGCTCCGAAGCCGTTGTCGATGTTCACGACCGTCACGTTCGAGGCGCACGAGTTCAGCATCGCCAAGCAGCGCAGCGACACCGCCGAGCGACGCCCCGTAGCCGACGCTGGTCGGCACCGCGATCACCGGCCGCGCCGACGAGGCCGCCGACCACCGACGGCGAGCGCGCCCTCCATGCCGGCGACCGCGATCACGACGCTCGCCGCGGCGCATGCAGCTCGAGCGACGCCAGCAGTCGGTGCAGCCCGGCGACACCCGCGTCGTAGACGCGCTCGACCTTGTTGCCGAACAGCTCGGCGACGGCCGCGGCTTCCTCGGCGACCGGCGAGATCGGAGGTCCCCGCCGACACCACCGCGATCGCGCCGCGCCCGCGCAGCTCGACCGGCGCCTGGCGCAGGACCGCCAGCCGCGGCGCCGCGAGATACTCGAAGCCGGGCGACCTGCGCGCACAGCTCCGCCGCCGGCTCGGGCGCGAGCCGGGTCACCAGCACGTTCTCGCCGCTCGCGGCCAGGGTGCGCGCGATGCGCGCGATCTGGTCGACCGTCTTGCCCGTCCCGAGCACCACCTCGGGGTACCCGGCGCGCAGCGCGCGGTGCGTGTCGACGCGCGCGTCGCCGAGCTCGCACGAACGGCGCGACCGCGAGCGCCTCGACGAGGTCCTCGCGCGACAGCTCCCCGCGCGCGTGGCGCTCGAGCAAAGCGTAGAGCCGCTCCCGATCCATGCGGCCGGCAGGATATCCGATTGAGCTACGCTCGCCTGCGGCTCGCTGCGCGCTCCGCTTCGCTGCGCTTGCGACCTCGCTCGCCGACATCGGACCGCGGGCCGATGTCCCGCGGTGGGCCCTCGCTCGGTCTCGCCGTGCGAACGGCGGGTCCTAAGCCTCGTCTTCGGCGCCCGGCATCAGCACGAAGTGGATCCGCAGCGGGCCGTCGCGCTCGGCGAGCACGACCTTGGCGACCACGCGCAGCTCGGGCTCGAAGCGGGTCAGCTCGGGCAGGTCGAGCTCGCCCTGCGGCGCGTAGCCTGCGCGCGGAACGGAGGGCAACGACGTCTCGCCGAGCATCTGCGCGAGCGCGTTCGCGGCGGCCGACACCGCGATGTTGCCCAGCTCGGCCAGGACCGCGATCGACGCCACCTCGGATGCCTCCTTGCCGGCCACGCGCTGCGACGACGTCCTCGACCGCGCCGGCCGAGAGCAGCAGCGCCGCCTTGGCCGGGTACACGCCGCGCAGGTCGGCGAAGATCCCGGCCACCCGCTGGTCGCGCGGGAAGAGCGCCGAGAGCGGCCGGCCCGCCGGCAGGTCGCGCAGCTCCGGGACCTGGGTGAGCAGGACCGTGTCGAGCAGCATCGCGAGCGTGCCCGCCGCGTGGCCCGCGCAGATGTTCGCGAGCTCGGCCAGCTTGTCGCGATCCGGGTTCACCCGAAGTTCTCCACGAGCGAGCCGATCTCGAGCAGGAACACCGGCGCGCCGTCGCGCAGGATCGCGACACCGCCCAGGTGCGAGAGCTCGGCGAGCGGCGCGGGCGTCTCGCGCACGAACACTTCGAGGTCGTCGACCACGCGCTCGACGAGCACGCCGAGCTTGAAGCCGCGCGCCTCGAGCACCACCACGCAGCCGGCTCCCGCCGGCGCGCTCGGCAGGCCGATGCGCGGGCCGAGGTCGACCAGCGGCAGCGGCTCGTCCTTGAACATGAAGAACGCGTCGACCCCGGCGCGCTCGACCGCGGCTTCCGCCGCGGACAGCACTGCCTCGATCGAGAGAATCGGCAGAGCGATCCGCTGGCCGCCCACCTGCAGCACCAGCACGCGCTGCAGGGTGACCATCGACGGCAGGTCGAGCAGGAAGGTCGTGCCGCGACCGGCCTCGCTCGAGACGGTGATCGCGCCGCCGAGCGCCTCGACCTGGCGCTTCACCGCGTCCAGCCCGACGCCGCGGCCAGAGACCTCGCTCACCTCGTCCTTGGTCGAGATGCCCGGCTCGAAGATCAGCTCGCGGATCCGCTCGGCCGGCAGGTCCTCCGCGACCATCTCCACGAGCAGGCCGCGCTCGATCGCGCGCCGGCGCACCTTCTCGACGTCGATCCCGCGCCCGTCCTCGTCGATCCGCAGCTGCAGCCGGCCGAGCACGCGCGCGGCCGAGAGCCGCAAGGTGCCGACCGGATCCTTGCCGGCGGCGGTGCGCTCCGCCTCGCTCTCGAGCCCGTGGTCGAGCGCGTTCCGGACCAGGTGCAGGAGCGCGTCGTCCAGGTGGTCGAGCACGCCGCGGTCGACCTCGACCTCCTCGCCGGCCAGCTCGACCCGGACGCGCTTGCCGAGCTCGCGCGCCAGGTCGTACACCACGCGCGGCAGCCGCTCGAGCAGCCGGCGCACGGGGGTGGTGCGGATGTCGAGCGCGCGGCGGCGCAGCTCGCGCACGGTGCGGGCGAGCTGGTCGAGCTCGTCCCCGAAGGCGCCGTGCAGTTCGAAGTACGGTGAGTCGCGGTGCAGCTTCTCGAGCCGCGCGTGGCCCTGCATCAGGACGCCTACCGCGGCCAGGAAGCGATCGATCGCCTCCGTGCGAACGCGGACCGTGCGGGACAGCGGCGGTGCTGCGGTCTCAGGACTTTTTTTTTGAGCGGGGCGGCTGGAGAGGCGTCTCCGCCGGACTCGGCGGGCTCTTTCGGAGCGCTGAGCCGCGCGATCAGATCCTCGCGCGGCGCGGGGGCCTCGCCGCTCTCGTCGACACACGCGACCATCTCCTCGAGCGCGGCGATCGCCTCGGCAACGAGCGAGAGACCCGCGGAGTCGACCTCCCGGCCCGCGCGCAGCGGCTCCATCCAGTCCTCGAGCCGGTGCGCGAGCGCGGCCGCCGCGCCGTAGTCGAGCGACGCGGCCATGCCCTTGATCGAGTGCGCCATGCGGAACAGGGTGTCGACTGCTTCGGCGACGGGCTCGTCGCCGGCGGACAGCGCCGCGAGCGCGCGGCCCATCTCCTGGAGATGGTCGCTCGCCTCGTCGACGAACAGCGTCCTGTACTTCTCGAGGTTCAGGACCAGCCTCGCTACTCGACCTGCTTCGCGAGCGCCTTCTGCGCGACCTCGATCACGTGGTCGGGCTTGAAGGGCTTCACGATGAAGTCGCGCGCGCCCGCCTCGAGCGCTTCCATGACCAGCGCCTCCTGGCCGAGCGCGCTGCACATGACCACGCACGCGCCGGGATGGTTGGCGACGATCTCGCGCAGCGCCTCCAGCCCGCTCTTGCGCGGCATCACGATGTCGAGCGTCACCAGGTCGGGGTTGTGCTTGGCGAAGGCGGACACCGCCTCGTTGCCGTCCGCCGCCTCACCCACGATCTCGTAGCCGCCGTCCGTCAGGATGTCGCGGAGCATCTCGCGCATGAACGCCGCGTCGTCCGCAATCAGAACCCGGTTTGCCATCGCTCCTCACCTCCAACTGAAACCCTGCTGCGGAGCTCCGTCAGCAGCAGTACGCCCCGTTCGATCAAGCCCTCAGGATCGACCAGCCCGAGCTGCCGGCCGTCCTCCGTGACCCACTCCACCAACTCGCCGCTGCGGGGCAGCTCCGCGTTCTCGAGCAACGCGAGCGTCCCTTCGATCCTCTGCACCGCGCCGACCAGCACGCCCAGGCGCAGGCTGCCGCGCTCCAACACCAGCATGTGTCGATGGCGCAGCGCCGACCGGCCCGTGAGCAAGGCGCCCCCGTCGACCGCCGGCAGCGGCTCGCCGCGCACGTTCACCATGCCGCCGGTCTCGAGCGAGACGCGCGGGATCAGGTGCGGCCGCGGCGCGGCCATCACTTCGACGACGGCGCCGAGCGGCAGCGCGTAGCCCTGCTCGGCGACCTCGAAGCGCAGCCACGGCACGCTCATCGCGTCACCTCGTCCGGAACCGGCGAGCGACCTCGCCGAGCTGAACCGACATGTCCGAGAGCCGCGCCGCCTGGCGAACCATCTGCTCGACGGTGCGGGTCTGCGCGCCGAGCCCGGTGCGCATCTCGTTCACGGCCTTGGCGTTCTGGCCGACGACCGCGGCGATCCGCTCGACGTCGCCGACGATCCGCTCCGAGTCGCCCGCCTGGCCGCCGGCCTCGCGCGTGATCTCCTCCGCGCGCTGCGACGCCTCGGTGACGGCGCCCTGAACCTTCTCGAGCGCGGCGAAGATCGCCTCCAGGTCCTGGCGCCCGCCGCGCACGTCGTCGCGCATCGCCAGCGTCTCCTGCGCGATGCGCTTGGACTCGTCCTCGAGCTGGCGGATCAGCGCCTCGATCTGCTCGGCCGAGCTGCCGGCGCTCTCGGCGAGCTTGCGGATCTCCTCGGCGACGACCGAGAAGCCGCGCCCCGCGTCGCCCGCGCGCGCGGCCTCGATCGAGGCGTTGAGCGAGAGCAGGTGCGTCTTCTCGACGACGCTCGTGATCATCTCGGTGACCCGGTGCACCGAGTGGATCTTGGCCTCGAAGCTCTCCACCCGGTGGCCCGCCTGCTCGATCTTCTCGAAGAGGCTCGCCATGGTCGCCTGCGAGGTCCGCGAGACGTCGACCCCCGCGATGGTGCGCTGGCTCGCTTCGCTGGTCAGCGCCGAGGCGCGGCGCGCGGCCTCGGCGTTGGTGCGGAGCGACTCGGCGATCTCGTGGATGCGCCCGCGGATCTGCTCGACGTCCTTCTGCTGCTGCGTCGCGCCGGAGGCGACGCTCTCCATGGTCGCGCCGAGCGCGTGGCTCGTGCTGTTCACGCTCTGCGACGAGGCGGCGACGTCGCGCGAGCTCTGCGCGACCTCGTCGGCGGCGCGCTGGATGTGCTCGACCAGCTCGCGCAGCTTCTGCAGCATCACGTCGACGGAGCGCGCGAGGTCGACGGTCTCGTCCGGGAAGCGGCGGCCCGCCTCGATGTCGACCTCGGCAGTGAGATCGCCGCGGCTGATCCGGTCGGTGCACGCGCGCAGCGTTCGGAAGTTGGAGGTGAGCTGGCCCGCGTAGATCCAGCCGAGCCCGACGCCGAGCAGCATCGCGACGAAGAACGCGCCCCAGCCCGGCGCGCCGAGCAGGTGCAGCGCAGGCGTGATGGCGGCGCCCATGGCGGTCGCCGCCGTGAAACCGAGCACGAGCTTCTGCGACAGATCGAGCCGCACGAGGCCTTTCCGAGGCGCAAGTTCCGCGGGAAATGCGTGCGCCTGGCTACTTCTCGGAGTCGCGGAGAGGCGCCTTGAAGTGCTGGAACCCCAGGGCTTTGGGTTCGACCGAGCGGCCAGCCTGCGTGAAGACGACCCGCCTCGCGGCGGTGGTGACACCGATCTCGGTCACGCGACAGCCGAGTCGTTTGGAGTACACGGCGGCGCTCGGCCCGCGGGCCGGCGCGGCGAACAGGAGCTCGTAGTCCTCGCCGCCGGCGAGCGCGAGCTCGACGGGATCGACGCCGATCCGCGCGCCCGCCGCGGCGAGCCCCCGCGCGAGCGGCAGGCGCTCGAGCTCGACCCGCGCGCCGACCCGGCTCTCGCGCGCCAGGTGGCCGAGGTCCTGGGCGAGCCCGTCGGAGACGTCGATCGCCGCGTGCGCCAGGCGCGCCTTCGCCAGCCGCGCCCCTGCGCGCCAGGGCGGAGCGGGCGCGAGCTGTCGCCGGACGAGCCGCTGCTCTGCCGCGCCCAGCGCGACCGGGCCTTCGAGCAGACGCAGCCCCGCGGCTGCGCCGCCGAGCTCGCCGGTCACGAACAAGCGGTCGCCGGCGCGCGCGCCGCTGCGCAGGAGCGCGCAGCCCTTCGCGACGGCGCCGAGCGCGGTGACGCCAATGCTCCAGACCGGCGAGCGCACGACGTCGCCGCCGACGAGCGGGCAGTGACTGGCGCGCGCGAGTCGCAGGAGTCCCGCGAAGAACGCGTCGAGGCGCGCGGCCTCCGCATCGGCGGGCAGCGCGAGCGTGAGCAGGAAGCCGAGCGGCCGCGCGCCCATCGCGCCCACGTCCGACAGGTTCACCGCCAGCGTCTTGTGCCCGAGCGAGCGCGGATCGGTGGTCTTCCAGCGGAAGTGCACGTCCTCGACCAGCGCGTCGGCCGTGACCACGATCTCCTCGCCGCGCTTCGGCGTCAGGACCGCCGCGTCGTCGCCGATCGCGACCCGCCAGCCCGGGTGCTTGCGACCGGCGCGGCGCCGGATCGCCTCGATCAGTCCGAACTCGCCTAGCGCCTGCAGGTCCACGACGGCGAACCTACAGCGCCTTGCGCACGCAGGTGAAGCGCTCGAAGCGCCGGTGCGGCGCGTAGCCCGCGCGCTCGTACATCGCCGGCGAGCCCTTGTAGTACGACGCACTCGCCGGCACCGCAGGGTTCGGCGGCACCGCGCGCGGGTAGGCCTCGGCGACGGAGAGACCGAGCTCGCGGAAAAGCTGCTCGGCGCGCCCGAGCAACGCCTTCGCGATCCCCTCGCGTCGCCGCTCGGGCGCGATCACGAAGCACATGACCGCGCCGACCGGCTCGTTCGGATCGTCGACGGCCGTGCCGAACACACGCAGGTTGCCGAACGCGGAGCGCGGCCCCGCGTTGCACCAGCCGACGATCTCCTTCCCGTCGAAGGCGAGCACACCGTGCGCGCGGCCGCTCCGGATCTGCGCGCCGCGCGCCGCGCGGTGAGCCGGCCCGGCCGACGCTGCCGGGCTCCAGTCCACGTCCGAGCACGGGTCCTCGTAGAACGCGCAGTAACAGCCCGACCAGGCCGGGTTGTCGGCGAACGCGCGGTCGAAGAACGCGAGATATTCGTCGGCGTGCTCCGCGCGCAACGGGACGAGCTCCAGCGCCATGGTGCCGGAGAGCGTACTACCCGCAAGCGCCGAAGACGCGCGCAGCGAGGCGCAGCCGAGCGAAGGCCGTAGGCGGCGGCCGCCCGCCGCCGTACACGGCTAAGAACGGATGATCGCCGTCGGCACGCGCGGCACCGCGCGGCGCGGCTTGCGCTTGGCGAAGATCGGCTCCTGCAGCGCGAGGTCGAGCACCTCGTCCATGTTGCGCACGAACAGGAACTCGAGCTTGCGCGCGAGCTCGTGCGGCACGTCCTCGAGGTCGTGGCGGTTCGCCTCGGGCAGGATCACTCGGTGGAGGCCGCGGCGCAGCGCCGCCAGCACCTTCTCGCGCACGCCGCCGACCGGCAGGACGCGCCCGCGCAAGGTGACCTCGCCGGTCATCGCGACGTCCGCCCGCACGGGGATCGCCGTCAAGAGCGACACGATCGCCGTCGCCATCGTGATGCCCGCCGAGGGGCCGTCTTTGGGCGTGGCGCCCGCGGGCACGTGCACGTGGATCTCGTGCTTGGCGAGGCCCTCGGCGATGCCGAGCTCGGCACCGCGCCAGCGCACGTACGAGAGTGCTGCCTGACCCGACTCCTTCATCACGTCGCCGAGCTGGCCGGTGAGCAGGAGTCCGCGCCCGCGCACCATGGTGGCTTCGACGACCAGCACCTCGCCGCCCGCTTCCGTCCAGGCGAGACCGCGCGCGAGGCCAGCTTCGGCCGAGCGCGGGATGCTCTCGCCGAGCAGCGGCGCCGGGCCGAGCGAGGCGCGCAGATTGCGCAGGTTCACCGACACGCGCTCGGTCTCGCCCTCGGCGATGCGGCGCGCGATCTTGCGGAGCAGTCGGCCGAGCTCGCGCTCGAGCCCGCGCACGCCCGCTTCCTGCGTGTAGCCCGAGATCACCTCGCGCACCGCGGCGCGCGAGACCTGGACACGCTCCGGTGTCAGGCCGCACTCCTCGATCTGGCGCGGCACCAGGTACCGGCGGGCGATGACCTCCTTCTCCTCGGGCGTGTACCCGGGAAGGCGGATCACCTCCATGCGGTCGAGCAGCGCGCGCGGGATCGGGTCGATCAGGTTCGCCGTCGCGACGAACAAGGTCTTCGACAGGTCGTAGGGCACGTTGAGGTAGTGGTCGCGGAAGGTGTGGTTCTGCTCGGGGTCGAGCACCTCGAGCAGCGCCGCCGCCGGATCGCCGCGGTAGTCGGCGCCGATCTTGTCGATCTCGTCGAGCAGGAAGATCGGGTTGCTCGTGCCGGCCTGGCGCATGCCCTGGATGATCCGGCCCGGCAGCGCGCCCACGTAGGTGCGGCGGTGCCCGCGGATCTCCGCTTCGTCGCGCATGCCGCCGAGCGACATGCGCACGAAGCCGCGGCCCATCGCCTGCGCGATCGAGCGGCCCAGCGACGTCTTGCCCACGCCGGGCGGGCCGACCAGACACAGGATGGGGCCCTTTCCGTTGGCGCCGCCGCGCAGCTTGTGCACGGCCAGGAACTCGAGGATGCGCTCCTTCACGCGGTTCAGGTACGCGTGGTCGCGCTCGAGCACCTCGCGCGCGTGGCCGAGCTCGAGGTTGTCGTCGGACTGCTTGGCCCAGGGCAGCTCGGTCACCCACTCGAGGTAGGTGCGGATCACCTGGGTCTCGGACGAATCGGGGTGCATGCGCGCGAGCCGGTCGAGCTGGCGCTCGGCCTCGGCGCGGGCTTCGTCGTTCATGCCGGCGCTCTGGATGCGCGTGCGCAGCTCGTCCTGCTCGGACTTGCGCTCCGCACCCTCGCCGAGCTCTTCCTGGATCTGGCGCATCTGCTCGCGCAGGAACTGCTCGCGCTGGTAGCGCGACAGCTCCTCGCGGGCGGCGGTCTGGATCTCGGCCTGCACGGAGGTCACCGCCATCTCGCGGCGCAGCAGCGCGTCGATCTTGCGCAGGCGGCGGACCGGGTCTGAGATCTCGAGGATCTCCTGCGCCTCCTCCACCCGCAGGCGCAGGTTCGAGGCCACCAGGTCCGCCAATCGGCCCGGGTCGTCGACGCTGCCGGTGACGGCCAGGATCTCGGGCGGCAGGTGCTTCAGCGGCAGGAGCTCTTCGAGCTTCTCGCGCACGCCGCGCACCAGCGCCTCGATCTCCACGCTGAACGGCGCGGGCGGCTCGGCGGGCAGCGGCTCGATCGTCACGTCGATGTGCGGCTCGGTGCGCAGGAACTGGGTGACGCGGATCTTGGACAGACCCTGCACCAGCACCTTCAAGCGGCCGTCGGGCAGCCGCATCATGCGCATGACCATGCCCACCACGCCGACCGAGTAGAGGTCGTCGGGACCGGGCTCGTCGATCTCGGGATCGCGTTGGGTCACGAGCGCCAGCAGGCGGTCGCCCTCGATCGCCGTCTCGATCGCGTGCGCCGAGACGTCGCGGCCGACGAACAAGGGCAGGATCATCGACGGGAAGACGACGGCGTCGCGAATGGGCAGGAGCGGGAGCTGACCAGGGATCTCGAAGGCGCCGGGGGCATCGCTTTCCACGAGAAAAGGAATCGACGCCGCGCGGCCCTAGCTTGATTCAGTGCGGCGCGGAAACGGGCGGTGTGGTGGCGACGATGGCGTTCTCGCGCACGGTCAGGAACTCGAGTGACTTGCGCGCGCCGCCCGACGCGTCGAATGACTGCACGCCCGACACGCCGGGGAATGCGTTGACCCGCAGCAGGCGATCGCGCAGCACCTCGCCGTCGGGCGCGTCGCCGCCCGCCAGCACGTAGCGCAGCAGCGCGGCCGCGTCGTAGCCCTCGGCGGCGTACTCGTCCGGTGGCGCGCCGTAGGCGGCCGCGTAGCGGCGCACGAACTCGGCGACCTCGGGCCGCGTGCTCCCCGCGAAGAACTCGTCGGTGAACACCGCGCGCGTCGCCTCGCGGCCGGCGATCTTCACCAGCGCCGGGTCGTTCCAGCCGCTGCCCCCCAGGTACACCACGTCGCGCACGTCGAAGAAGCGCAGCTGCGGCAGGATCAGGCCCACGCTCGGCGCGTCGTCGGGGATGAACACCGCGTCGAAGTCGACGTACGGCGGCAGCCCCTGGAAGCGCGGCGAGGCCAGCTTGTCGGCGTTGTCGGCCGCGCGGCGGCGCAGCTTGTTGCGCTCGTCGACCAGCGCCTGCTGCTCGCGCGAGAGATGGTCGAGGCCGACCAAGCGCTTGATCTCGGGCTGCCAGTCGACCGAGCCGGGTGCGTACTTCTCGACGCCCACGACCGTCCCGCCGCTGGCCTCGACCGCCTCCCAGAAGCGGTCCTTGAAGCTCGAGCCGTACTCGTCGGCCGGGTACAGGATGGCGAAGCGCTTGCAGCCGCGTTGGTCGGCGCACCACTTCACGAGCTGCCCGGCCTGGTCGCCGGGAGTGAGTCCGAGCCGGAAGACGTACTCGCCGAGCCCGGCGATGTCGTCCCGGCGCGCGAAGGAGAGCAGCGGCACGCGCGCCGATTCGGCCGGCGGCGCGGCGGCGATCGCCTCGGCCGAGCGCACCGGGCCGATGATCGCGGCGACGTTGGCGGCGGCGAGCTCGGTCACGGCCGCGGCGGCGCGCGCCGCCTCGCCGCCCGAGTCGCGGACCTGGATGTGGAGCTGCGACGACTTCTCGTCGTAGAGGCCAGCGCCCAGCGCAATCCCGCGCAGGATCGACTCGCCCACCTTCGCATAGGGGCCGGAGAGCGGCAGCACCACTCCGAGCGTGGCGGCCGCCTCGCCGGCGAGATCGGCGGCGCGCGCCTGCAGGATCGCGCGCTCGGCTTCGTCGGCGTCGGAGAGCCGGCGCGGCAGCCGATCGAGCGCCGTGCGCGCCGCGGCGACGTCGCCGCGGGCCAGCGCCCGCCGCGCGACCTCGAGGTTCACGCGGTCGTACACGGGCCCCTTGGGCAGGCGCGGCGCGAGCGCCTCGAGATCGGGCTCGCGCAGCCGGACCTCGAGCAGGTCGGCGATCTCGGTGTCGATCTCGAGCAGCTGGTTCGGGTCCTGGGTGTCGCGGCGGGCGAGCGCTAGCGCGCGCACCACCTCGGGCCAGTCGCCGAGGCTGCGCGCCAGATCCGCGTCGAGGCGATACAGCTTCGCGCGGGTCGCGGCATCCGCGCGGTCCGCGGTCGCACGCTCGATCACCGCGCGCCCGTCCGCACCGCGGCCGAGCTTCTGGTACAGCTGCGCCGCCCGCAGCGCCGCCTCGACGTTCTGCGCGCTGTTCGGGTAGTCCTCGACGAGCCGCCGGTAGCTCGACGCGGCCTGCTCCGACTTCTTCCGCGCGACCTGGGCCTCGCCCAGCATGAACAGCGCTTCGTCGGCGCGCTTGCTCTTGCCGAGCTCGGTCTGGAAGCGGGTCAGGATCTGCTCGGCCTTCGCCGCGTCGCCCTTCGCGAGCGCCGCCTTGGCCTGCGCGAGATCCGAGTCGGCGGCCTTCTCGTACGGCAGCGAGGAGCCGTTGCGCACCACCTCGGGCTGCGCGCACGAGAGCAACAGCGCCCCGAGTCCCAGCGCGAGCCGGAGGCGCAGCCGGCTCATTCGAACAGGTCCCGCAGCTTGTCGACGAAGCCGCGCCGCCGCGGCGAGACCTCGTCGCCGGAGATGCGCGCGAACTCTTCGAGCGCCTTGCGCTGCTCCTCGTTCAGCCGGGTCGGCACCTCGACGAACAGGCGCGCGATGATGTCGCCGCGCGGTCCGCCGCCCAGCCGCGGCAGACCGCGACCGCGCAGCCGGATCACGTCGCCCGACTGCGAGCCGGGCTTCACCTCGACCTTCTGCTTGCCCTCGAGGTTCGGAACCTCGATCTCGGCCCCGAGCGCCGCCTGCGCGAACGAGAGCGGGACCTCGCAGTGCAGGTCGCTGCCGTCGCGCTCGAAGAGCGGGTGGTCCTTCACCACCACGACCACGAACAGATCGCCCGGCCCGCCGCCGTCGTACCCGGCCTCGCCCTCGCCCGTGAGGCGCAGCCGGATGCCGGTCTCGACGCCCGCGGGGATCCGCACCGACAGGCTCTGCACGGTCTCGACCCGGCCCTTGCCGCGGCAGTCGCCGCAGGCGCGCTTCAGGCTCTGGCCGACGCCGCCGCAGCGGTCGCAGGTCCGCGCGATCCGGAAGAACCCCTGCTGCATCGCGATCTGGCCGCGGCCGCCGCAGCGCGGGCACTGCTCGCGCTCCCCGCCGGTGCCGGTGCAGGTCGCGCAGGTCTTGTGCTTGGGGATCTTGAGCGCCTGCTCGCCGCCGAGCGCGGCCACCGAGAACTCGACCTCGAGGTCGTAGCGGAGATCCGCGCCGCGCCGGCCGCGCCCGCGCTGGCGGCTGCCGAAGATGTCGCCGCCGAAGAACTCCGAGAAGAGGTCCGAGAAGCTCGCGAACGGGTCGGCCCCCCCGAACGGGTCGGCCCCGCCCGCTCCGAAGGCGGCGTGGCCGAAGCGGTCGTACTGGGCCCGCTTCTCGTCGTCCGAGAGGATCGCGTAGGCCTCGCTGGCCTCCTTGAACTGGGCCTCGGCCTCCGGATTGTCGGGGTTCTTGTCCGGATGGAACTGGTGGGCGAGCTTGCGGTACGCCTTCTTGAGCTCGTCCGGCCCGACGCCGCGGCTGACGCCGAGAATTTCGTAGTAGTCGCGCTTCATTGGGCGGGCAGAGCGTATGGCCTCGCTTCGCCTGCGCAAGGCCGAAATCCGGTTCGCCGCGGCTCGCCGGGGGCGGTGCGCTGCGCTCGCTGCTCGCGGGGGAACGGGCTTCGAGATCTGGTCGGGCAGCCTGGCCCCCGCTCGGCAAGAGACGCTCGCTCCGCGCGCCGCCCCCGGCGAGCCGCTGCACCGTGCGGGTCCGGGGCTGGTCGGGCTCGGTGTGCGAGAGTGGAGCTAGTCCTCGATGAGCTCGTCATCGGCCGGGGGGACGCCGGTGGCATTGGGGGCTACCGCTGTGCCGCCGTCCATTCGCTCGTACATGGCCTCGGTCATCTTGTAGGCGAGCTGCTGCAGGTCCTCGACCGAGTTGCGGATCTCGTCGGCGTCGCCGGCCGGCAAAGCCTTCTTGGCGCGGGCGAGCGCCGTGTCGACCTCGGCGCGCTCGGAGGCTTCGAGCTTCTCGCCGTAGATGCCGAGGGTCTGCTCGACGGAGTAGACCAGGCCCTCGCCCGTGTTGCGCAGCTCGACCATCACCCGGCGCTCCGCGTCGTCCTGCGCGTGCGCGGCGGCTTCCTTGACGAGCTTGTCGATCTGGTCGGGAGCGAGGCCGCCGGAAGCCGAGACGCGGATCTGCTGGGCGCGCTTGGTGCCGAGGTCCTTGGCCGAGACGTTCAGGATGCCGTCGGCGTCGATGTCGAAGCTGACCTCGATCTGCGGCACGCCGCGCGGCGCGGGCGGGATTCCGACCAGCTCGAAGCGGCCGAGGGTCGAGTTGTCGGCGGCGAGCTCGCGCTCGCCCTGCAGAACGTGCACCCGCACCAGGTTCTGGTTGTCCTCGGTGGTCGAGAACACCTCGCTCTTGCGGGTGGGCACGGTGGTGTTGCGCGGGATGATCTTGGTCATGATCCCGCCCTGGGTCTCGACGCCCAGCGAGAGCGGGGTCACGTCGAGCAGCAGCACGTCGTTGGCCTCGCCCTTGAGCACCCCGCCCTGGATCGCAGCGCCGACGGCGACGACCTCGTCCGGGTTCACGCCGCGGTGAGGCAGTTTGCCGAAGATCTGCTCGACCTTCGCCTGCACCGCGGGCATACGGGTCATGCCGCCGACCAGGATGACCCGGTCGATCTTGGCGGCGTCGAGGTGCGCGTCGGTGAGCGCGGCGCGGCAGGGCGGCTCGAGGCGCTCGATCAGATGCGTGCACAGCTCTTCGAGCTTGGCGCGCGAGAGCGTCTCGGTGAGGTGCTTCGGACCGTCGTCGTCGGCGGAGATGAACGGCAGGTTCACGTCGGTCTCGGCCGAGGACGAGAGCTCCTGCTTCGCGCGCTCGGAAGCTTCCTTCAAACGCTGCAGCGCCATCGGGTCCTTGTGCAGGTCGGCGCCGCCGTTCTTGCTCGAGAACTGGCCGGCCAGCCACTCGACGACGGCCTGGTCGAAGTCCTCGCCGCCCAGGAAGGTGTCGCCGTTGGTCGAGAGCACCTCGAACACCGAATCGCCGATGCGCAGGATCGAGATGTCGAAGGTGCCGCCGCCGAGGTCGAAGACCGCGATCGTCTCCTGGCCCTGCTTGTCGAGGCCGTAGGCGAGCGCCGCCGCGGTCGGCTCGTTGATGATGCGCAGGACGTTCAGGCCCGCGATGCGGCCCGCGTCCTTGGTCGCCTGGCGCTGCGCGTCGTTGAAGTACGCGGGGACCGTGATGACCGCCTCGGTGACTTCCTCTCCGAGATAGTCCTGCGCGGTCTCCTTCATCCGCTTCAGGATGAGCGAGGAGATCTCCTCGGGGCTGCACTCCTTGCCGCGCAGCTTGACCCAGGCGTCGCCGCTGGGCGCCTGGCAGATCTCGAACGGCGACATCTCGCGGAAGCGCGCGACGTTCTCGTCGTCGAAGCGGCGCCCGATCAGCCGCTTCACCGCGAACACGGTGTGCGCGGGGTTGGTCACCGCCTGGCGCTTGGCGATCTGGCCGCAGAGCTTCTCGCCGTCCTGGTTCGCGGCGACGATCGAAGGGGTGGTGCGGCTGCCCTCGCTGTTGGCGATCACGCACGGCTCGCCGCGTTCCAGGATCGCGACGCAGCTGTTCGTGGTACCGAGGTCGATGCCGACGACTCTTCCCATTCCTCGATGCGCTGCGCCGGACCTCGCCTCCTAGGCAGGCTCGCTCGCGACCGCGACCATGGCCGGCCGGAGCATTCGATCCTTCAGCTTGTAGCCCTTCTGGTAGACCTCGACGACGGTGCCGGGCGGGTGCTCGCTGGACGGTACGCGCCGCACCGCCTCGTGGACCTGGGGATCGAACGGCTGGCCCTGCGCCTCGATCTCGACCACGCCGTGCTTGGCCAGGATCTGGAGCAGCGACCGATGGGTCAGCTCGATTCCCTGCAGAAGGTTCTCGCTGTCGGGGCGCTGCTCCTCCCTGCGTGCATGTGTGACCGCTCGTTCGAGGTTATCGACGATGGGCAGGAGCTCCTTGAAGACATTCTCGTTGGCGTAGTTGTGCAGATCCTGGCGCTCTTTGAGCGAGCGGCGCCGGAAGTTGTCGTACTCGGCCGCCAGCCGGAGGTGGCGGTCCTTGAGCTCGGCGAGCTCGGCGCTCGTGTCACCTGCGGCCGCTGGCGGCGCTGGCGCAGTGGACTCCACCGCCGGATTCGGAGTCTTGGCGGACTCCTCCTCATCGAGCTCCGCGAGGAGGTCGTTCGGGAGATCCACTTTCGGGCCCTTGGGCTCGGTCATCGCTCTCTACGCGTATCGGTGTCTAGGCGACCGAAGGTGCAAGCTTGCCTGACACGTATCGCACCATCGGAATGATCCGATCGTAGCGCATGCGAACCGGGCCGATCACGCCCAGCCCGCAGCGCGGCGCGGGGCCGAGTTGCTCGGCCACGACGGCGCAGTGGACGACACCTGGATCACCGAGCTCTTCGCCGATGGCGACCTGGACACCGCGCGCGGAGATCAGCTTGTCCAACAGCGCCAGCATCCGCTGCTTCTCGTCGAGCGCGCGCAGCACCTCGCGCAGCCGCTCGGCGTCCGCGAACTCGCGCTGGTCGAGCAGGCGACTGCGGTCGCCGACGAAGAGCTCGCCGGGGGCCGCGACGTCCAGATCGAGCCCGCGCGCTCCGAGCGCCAGTGTCTCGCCCCAGAGTGCGTCGCGCCGGCGCCGGTCGCCTTCGATCTCGGCGTTGAGCCGGGCGCGCGCTTCTTCCAGCGTGAGACCCGCGACCAGCTCCGACAGCTCGGCCGAGATCCGGTCGAGCCGCCGCTGATCCGACTCGCGCTCCTCGAAGATCCGCGTGCGAACCGAGCCCCGCTCCGAGACGAGCAGCGCCGTCACCCGGTCGCTCGAGACGCGGGCGAAGTGGACCTGCACCAGGCGCAGGCCATCGCGTTCGCGCGCGAGGCTGAAGCCGAGCTGGCCGGTCACCTCGGTCAGCACGTCGGCGGCGCGCTGCAGCGGCGGCACGAGCCCGTTCGCCGATTCGGCCAGCTCGCGCGCCAGCCGCACCGGCATGCGCTGCTCCGCTTGCGGCTCGTGCAGCAGGTGGTCGACCCAGAGCCGGAAGGCGGCATCGGTCGGAACCCGGCCAGCGGAGGTGTGGGGCTGCTCGAGGAGGCCCAGCTCCATCAGCTCGGCCATCGCCCCGCGCACGGTCGCCGACGACACCTCGAGCTCGCCGCGGCCTAGCGCGTCGCGCGAGCCGATCGGCTGGCCCGTGTCGACGTAGCCGCGCAGGACTGCGAGCAGCACCTCGCTGAGGCGCCCGGGCAGGTCGCCGAGCTCCACCGTCGTCTTCACAGCCGTGCGAGGCTAGCCACGGGCGCGGACGGGTGTCAACGCCCGAGCAGCCCCATGAACACCTCGTCCGCAAAGAGGATTCCATGCTCGGACAGGCGGATCCGCCCGGCCTGGTCGAGGATCAGCTCGCGGCGGCGCAGCTCGACCAGCTCCGGGCCCAGGAAGGCTTCGGGCGGGCCGCCGAAGCGGCGCTGGAAGTCCGCGCGCGAGACGCCCTCGAGGCGGCGCAGCCCGAGGTAGAAGTGCTCGCGGCGCGCCTCGGGCTCGGCGACCGGCTCGTCCTCGACGGCGGGCGATGCGCCTCGCGCGAGCGCCGCGCGCCAGTCGGCGGAGGAGCGCGCGTTGCGCAGCCGGCGGTCGCCGATGAATGAAGCGGCGGACGGGCCCAGTCCCAGCACTTCGGCGCGAGTCCAGTAGCGCTGGTTGTGACGGGAGCGGTGGCCGCGACGCGCGTAGCTCGAGATCTCGTACTGCTCGACTCCCGCGGCGGCGAGCTGCGCGCGCAGGACGAGGCTCATCTCGAGGACCGTGTCCTCGTCCGGCAGCTCGAGCTGGCCGGCGCCGGCCGCGCGCGCGAACGGGGTCTCGGGCTCGAGCGTGAGCGCGTAGGCGGAGACGTGCGGCACGCCGCGGGCGATCACGCGCTCGACGTCGCGCAGCAGGAGCTCGGTCGTCTGGCCCGGCGCGCCGTAGATCAGGTCGACCGACAGCGAGTCGAAGCCCGCGGCGAGGCAGACGTCGAGGCCGCGCAGCGCCTCGTCGGCGCGGTGCGCGCGGCCGAGCCGTCGCAGCACGGTGTCGTCCGTCGACTGGAGCCCGATCGAGAGCCGGCTCACGCCCAGCGCCCGCAGCTCGGGCACGCGCGCGACCTCGAGCTGGCCCGGGTTCAGCTCGACCGTGATCTCGGGCGCGTCGAAGCGCAGCGCCGCGGCGAGCGCCGCCAGCACGCGCTCGAGCGACTTCGGGCGCAAGAGCGACGGCGTGCCTCCGCCGAAGTACACGCTCGCGACGCGCCGGCCCGCGACGGCCTCGCGCCAGCGCTGCCACTCCTGCAGCACGAGCTCGACCCAGGCGTCCTCGTCCGGCGCGCCGAGCCGGCCGACCGCGACGACGGCGAAGTCGCAGTACGGGCAGACGTGCTCGCAGAACGGCACGTGCACGTACACGCCCAGGTCGGCGCCGCTTGTTCCGCGACTCACGCTCCGTATCCTATGCGCCCCGCCACCGGCGGGGGGAGGAGCCTTTTCTTGCTGCGTACCTCTGCTCTGCCTCGAGCCCTTACACTGGCCCTATCGGGCCTACTCTGCGGCTGTGCCGTGATGCCGGGCGGCGCCGAGCCGCCCAAGAAGGATGGGATGCTGCGAACCACGCTCGACAACGGCCTCAAGGTGATCCTGGTCGAGGATCACTCCGCGCCCGTGGTGGCGCTGAACGTCTGGGTCCGCGCCGGCAGCGCCGACGAGCGGCCCGAGCAGTGGGGCATGGCGCACGTCCACGAGCACATGCTCTTCAAGGGCACCCAGCAGTTCGGCGTGGGCGAGATCGCGGCCACGGTCGAGGGCGCCGGCGGGAACATCAACGCGTTCACGTCGTACGACATGACCGTCTATCACATCACGATGGCGGCCCGCGACGCCTCGGTCGGCGTCGACGTGCTGGCCGACGCCGTGCTGCACTCGACCTTCGACGCGACCGAGCTCGCCAAGGAGGAAGAGGTCGTCATCGAGGAGATCAAGCGCTCGGACGACTCGCCGGACAGCCTGGTCTCGAAGGCGATCTTCGAGACCGCCTACCAGACCCATCCGTACAGCCGCGAAGTGATCGGCACCCAGGAGAGCGTGCGGAGCTTCTCGCGCGAGGGCCTGCTCGACTTCTACCACCACTGGTACGTGCCGAACAACATGGCGTTCGTCGCGGTCGGCGACTTCGCCGCGCCGGTCATGCTCGAGCAGATCAAGAAAGCGTTCGCCGGCTCCGCGCCGCGCGCCGACCTCGAGCACCCCCGCGCGGCCGAGGCGCCGCAGACCGCGCGCGCGCGCGGCGGTGGTGAAGAGCGAGTTCGAGCAGTCACTGCTCGGTGTCGCCTGGAAGGCCACCGCCTTCAAGGACCCAGACACGCCCTACCTCGACCTGCTCGCGATGGTGCTGGGCGGCGGCGACAGCTCGCGGCTCTACCGCGAGGTGAAGGACCGCCAGCAGCTCGTGCACGGCATCCACGCCAGCTCCTACACGCCGCAGGACCCGGGGCTGTTCTTCGTCGACGCCGAGCTCGACGCGGCCGACATCGACCCCGCCCTGGCGGCGATCGGCGACCAGGTGCGGCGCATGCGCGACTTCGGCCCGTCCGAAGCCGAGCTCGAGCGCGCGCGCACCAACCTGCTGGCGAGCCAGGTCCACGAGCGCGAGACCATGCAGGGCCAGGCGCAGAAGTACGGCTACTTCGAGCTCCTCGTCGGCGGGCTCGACGCCGAGCAGCAGTACCTCGACCAGGTGAAGCGCGCGACGCAGGCCGACCTGCGGCGGGTCGCACAGAAGTACCTGGTGCCCGAGCGCGCGACGGTCGTCGCGCTGCTCGGCAAGGACGCGGGCACCGGCGTGGGCGAGGCGGAGCTCCTCGCCGCGCTCGAGCGCGGTGCGAGCGGCCAGGCGGCCCCGCTCGCCGCGACCGAGCTGCGCGACGGCATCCGCGAGTACAAGCTGCCCAACGGCCTGCGCGTGGTCGTGAAGCCGAACCACTCGGTGCCGCTGGTGTCGCTGCGGCTCGCGTTCAAGGGCGGGCTGCTCGCCGAGAACGAGAAGACCGAGGGCATCACCTCGTTCGTCTCCGAGATGCTGACCCGCGGCACCAGCACGCGGAGCTCCGCGCAGTTCGCGACCGACGTCGAGAACATCGCGGGCGACATCGGCGGCTTCGCGGGCCGCAACAGCTTCGGCCTGCAGGGCGACTTCCTGGCCGACTCGCTCGACACCGGGCTCGACCTGTTCGCCGACGTGCTCCTGCACCCGGCGTTCGAGGCAGAGGAGATCGAGAAGCTTCGCACCGAGCGGCGCGCGGCGCTGCGGCGGCGCGAAGACAACCTGGGCACGAAGGCCTTCGAGCTGTTCCAGCAGTCGCTCTACCCCGCGCACCCCTACCGCTTCTCGTCGATCGGGACCGCGGCGAGCCTGGAGAAGGTCGACCGCGCCTCCCTCGCCGGCTACTGGGCGAAGCTGGCGCAGCCCGAGAACGGGGTCCTGGCCGTCGTCGGCGACGTGGATCCCGACCGCGTGGTCGAGCAGATCCGCGCGCACTTCGCGGATTGGAAGGACACGGGCCCGGTCACCCTGCCCGCGCGCACGGCGCCGAGCGCTCCCGCAAAGGCCAAGGAAGCGACGGTGGTCAAGAAGAAGAACCAGTCGCACATCGTGTACGGCTTCCTCGGGCTCTCGATCGACGATCCCGACCTCGCCGCGCTCGACGTCCTCACGCAGGTGCTGGGCGGCCAGGGCGGGCGGCTGTTCGTGGAGCTGCGCGACAAGCAGAGCCTCGCGTACTCGGTGACCGCGTTCGAGATGGAGGGCGTCGACCCGGGCACGTTCGCGGTGTACATGGCGGGCGACCCGGCCAAGCTCGACCCGTCGCTCGATGGCATCCGCGCCGAGCTCACGAAGATCGTGAACGAGCCGGTCGGCGACGAGGAGCTCGGCCGCGCGAAGGGCTACCTGATCGGGACCCAGGCGGTGGGGCTGCAGCGCTTCGGCGCGCAGGCGATGCAGCTCGCGCTCGACGACCTCTACGGTCTGGGCGCGACGCACCACCTGGACTACGGCGCGCGGATCTCCGCGGTGGACGCTGCGGCCGTGCAGCGGGTGGCGAAGCGGGTGATCCGGCTCGACGCGCCCGTGGTCGCGATCATCAAGTAGCGGCTAGTACCCGAGCGCCGCTCCGTCGCGGCGCGGATCGGTCGCGCCGAGCCACGCGCCCGACTGGGGGTCGCGCGTGATCAGCTGCACGGCTCCCATCGGGTAGGGGCTGGGCTGGACGTCGTGGCCCCAGTCGCGCAGCCGGTCGAGCACGTCGGTCGGGTGGCCCGACTCGACCATCAGCTGGTCGGGCATCCACTGGTGGTGGAAGCGCGGCGCCGACACCGCCGCGAGCGGGTCCATCTTGAAGTCGACCGTGTTGAGCACGGTCTGCAGGACGGCGGTGATGATGAAGGTGCCCATCGGGCTGCCGACGACGAAGCGCACCTGGCCGTTCTCGAGCGCGATCGTCGGCGTCATGCTCGAGAGCGGGCGCTTGCCCGGGCGGATCGCGTTCGCGTCGCTGCCCAGCGCGTTCCAGGCGTTGGGCAGGGTCGGCGTGATCGAGAAGTCGTCCATCTCGTTGTTCAGCACGATGCCCGTGCCCGGCACCGTGATGAGCGATCCGAACAAGGTGTTCACCGTCTGGGTCAGCGACACCGCGTTGCCCTTCTCGTCGACGACCGAGATCTGTGTCGTGCCGGCGTCGGTCGGCGGCGCGACGAGCGGCGCGCGCGCCTTCGGGAAGGCCGGCTTGCCCCAGTTCCACGGCGCGCGCAGGAAGAACGGCGGCGTGCGCAGCTCCTCTGCGAGCTCGGCGCCGTACTCCTTCGAGACCAGCTTGTCGGTCGGCACCGTCCAGTAGTCCGGGTCGCCGAGATACACCGCGCGGTCCGAGAACGCGAGCTTCATCGCGCCCGCGACCAGGTTGATCTCCTCGCTCGAGTTGAGCCCCAGCTTCGGCAGGTCGTAGGGCGCGAGCGCGTTCAGCATCTCGACCAGCAGCACGCCGCCCGAGCTCGGCGGCGGCATCGAGACGAGCTGGATGCCGCGGTACTCGCCGCGAATCGGAGTGCGCCAGATCGCGCGGTAGCTCGCGAGGTCTTCGAGCGACAGCGCTCCCCCGCTCGCCGTCACGATCGAGCGGGCGATCGCGCCCTGTGAGAGCGCGTTGCCGCCCTTCGCGCCGACCAGCTCGAGGGTCTTCGCCAGGTCGGGCTGCTTGAGCTTCCAGCCGAGCGGCGGGATCTTGCCGTTGTCGAGCTGGATCCGCGCGGTCTCGGGGAAGTTCGCGAGCCGAGGCGCGACGAGCTGCAGCATGCGCCGGTGGGCGGGGCCGACCTCGACGCCGTCGCGGCACAGCCGGATCGCCGGCTTCACGAGCTCCTTCCACTCCAGCGACCCGTACTTCTGGTGCAGATCCCAGAGGCCCTGCACGAGCGACGGCACCGCGATCGCGCGCGGACCGATCCGCGACATGTCGGGGATGCCCTTCCCCTCGCCGTCGAGATAGTTCGCGGTGGTCGCGCTGGCGGGCGCCGTCTCGCGCGCGTCGAGCGCCGCGGCTTCGCCCGACTCCGCCATGTACACCACCGCGAACGCGCCGCCGCCGAGCCCCGAGCTGTACTGGTGTGCGACGCCCGCAGCGAACGCCATCGCAATGGCCGCGTCGACTGCGTTGCCGCCCTTGCCGAGGATCTCGCGCCCGGCCTCGGCCGCGGGCCCGACCGATGTGACCACCATGCCGTGCGTGCCCCAGGCCGGACCGGGGGTTGCAGCATCGGCCACTCGCGCCGCGAGCGCGCAGACGGCGAGCGCAACGAGGAACCTGGAGGGGGCGCGCATCAGGGCGACCGTATACCACACAACTCCGCCGACCGCGTGTTAGCGTTTGCGCCCGTGCGATGCGGCATGACGTCGGACCGTTGCAGCTCTTCACCGACCGCCACGAGACCTATGCGCGCTTCATCCGCGCGGTGCGCTACCCGCAGGGACTGCGCGCGTTCTTCGCGAACGACCCGGCGCTGCGCGCGGGGCTGCGCGTCCTGGACGCCGGCTGCGGCACCGGTGCGCTGACCCTCGCGCTGCTCGGCGCGCTCGCGGAGCGCGGCCTCCAGCCCCGGGCGATGCACGCGTTCGACCTCACCCCCGCCATGCTGGAGCATTTCCGCGCAGTGATGGCGCGGCGCGGGATCGAGGGCGTGGCGACCGCGCGCGCCGACGTGCTCGCGCTCGAATCGCTTCCCCCCGACTGGACCGGCTACGACCTCGTCGTCACCGCGTCGATGCTCGAGTACGTTCCGCGCGAGCGCTTCGCCGAGGCGCTGGCGGGTCTCCGCGCGAGGCTTCGCGAAGGAGGCCGGCTCGTCCTGTTCATCACCCGGGACAACTGGCTGACCCGACCGCTGATCGGCCGCTGGTGGCAGTCGAACCTGTACCGCGAGGCGGAGCTGAGGGAGGCGTTCCGCGCGGCCGGCTTCTCGCGCGCCGAGCTCCCGGGCTTTCCGCTCGCCGCGAAACACCTGTCGGTGTGGGGGCACGTGGTCGATGCGGCGCGCTGAGGTCGCGCTCGCGATCGCGCTCGCTTTCGCCGCCTGCGGCCGGGGCGCCGAGCCCACGGGCCCGGTCGCGCTGCTGCGCGTACGCGGCCAGGGCGAGATCCGGATTGCGCTGCAGCCCGAGCTCGCGCCGCGCCACGTCGCGAACTTCATCGCGCTCGCCGACGCGCACTTCTACGACGGCACCACGTTCCACCGTGTGATCCCGAACTTCATGATCCAGGGCGGCGATCCGAACTCGAAGGACGCCGACCCGAAGAACGACGGCACCGGCGGACCCGGCTACCGCGTGAAGGCCGAGTTCAGCGCCGCGCCGCACTCGCCCGGCGTCGTGTCCATGGCCCGCTCCGCCGACCCAGACAGCGCAGGCAGTCAGTTCTTCATCATGACCCGCGGCTCCGAGTCGTGGCGCCCACAGCTCGACCGACAGTTCTCGGTGTTCGGCCACGTGCTGGAAGGACAGGATGTGGTCGATCGCATCTCACGTGTTCCGCGCGATGCCGCCGACCGGCCGCTCGAGAACGTGGTGGTCGAGTCCGTGACGATCGTTTCGCGCTGAGCCCGTTTTCATCTGGCTGTCAGCAACTCGCGCGCGCCTGGCGCGTCTAGTACGGCGATGGCGCAAAGCAAGCTCTGGACGCGACTCCCACCGTTGCTCTCGAACTGGCCGTCGTTCTCGCGATCCCATGGCGGGCCGCAATGGCGCAACCGGATACCCTCCCGGACGCCGCGATCCGCGCGGGCGCCGACCTCTGGTTCGACGAGCACATCGCCCCGAGCCTGTACGCGCTGTCCCCGGAAATCCCAGGCTCCCTCCTGGGTACCGCCGCGCCCGCGCCGGAAATCCCCCTCCCGGCGCGGGCGATCGGCCGTCTTCCCTTCCCCGCTCTAGTCGCGGGCGGATTGCCCCCGCCGCGCGGCGACTGGAGCGACCCGATCCAACCGGTCTGGTTCGCCGTCCGCTTCGCGATCCCCCACGCGTGACGACCGGCCCCGCGTAGGCGATACTGCGCGCCCGCTTTAAGTGGCGCGGTAGCTCAGTTGGTAGAGCAGCGGACTGAAAATCCGCGTGTCGGGAGTTCGATTCTCCCCTGCGCCACCAGGAACGCTCGACGTGCCGCGCACTTGCGTGGGCGTCGTTCGAGCGCGTCCGTGCGCGAGCGTACCATGGAACCGCGTACCATGGCGGCGCCATGGTACGCGCTCGGCGCTAGACCTCGCCCTTTCCCTTTCTGAAGGCTTCGCGCCTCCGCGTTTCCCACGGCGGCGTCTTGCGCACCTCGTCGTTCGACGGGTCATTCGGGTAGACGCGGGTCGTTCTCGCGGAATCGAGCCTGCTTCGCCGCGCCCCGGCAGCGGTCGCCGCAGTAGCGCTTCGCGTCCTTCCCCGTGATCGGAGTCAGGCGGTGGAGGCACCGCCGGTCGCCCCTGATCTCGGCGTACACATGCATGCTTCCGGTCCTCGCTCCGCTTGGCGGCGCCTTCAGCGCACCAGCCACCCCTTTGACCTGAGGCTCGGACTGACCTCCATGTCGTGCGGGCTGACCATGTTCAGCGGGAGGTCCCAGAAGCCGGTTCCCGCTCGGACCGGTTTCGGTTGGAAGCTCGTCTCGAGGCGGCGGAGTATGTCCTCGGACGGTCCCAATGCATCTGGCGGCATCGCGCCGCCTCGCCGGCGGTCGAGAATTCGATCCACGAAGGCCAGATCCGCGGTCTCGAGCACTGGGGCCAGCGCGGACTTGATGCGGGGCACGTCGTCGTCCGCGATCGAGGTCGCAGCTAGGAGATCTTCGACAGTCTCGACGGAGTATTCGACGAGACCCCGAAATTCCTCGTCAATCTGTTCCGGGAGCACCAGAGGCTTGCGGGGCGGCAGCCGGGCGTCGACACCGGTCGACTTCACTGTGAAGATGCCGGCGACTCGCTTCACCCAGAACGCCGAGGCTGCGAACTCCAGAGCGTAGCGCCGGTCGGTATCGGCGTTCCAGAACGCAGTCGTCACCACCTCGGTGCAGGTCAGCCTCGACTGATCGCCCTCGCGGAAGTTGCGGACGGACTCCTTCACGGCGGCAGTCAGCCTAGCGATCGCTCCGTCCGCCGGGCCGTAGTACCTCTCTGCGAATGCGCGAAGGACCGGAAGCGCCCTCACAAGCCCCTCGAGGTTCCGCAGGGGGGAGTTCAGTCCGACAATCAGGGCCACCATCCAAAGGCTTGTGTGGTCGTACGGCTTCCCGATCAGGCCCCTCGCCGCCGCCGTAACGGGCCCTGGTGGACCGTTCTCGAAGACCTTTGGTCGATAAGCACCTACGCGGCGGTAGATCGCCGAGTCCAGCAGCGCGGCAACCTCCTGCTCCTTCACGCCTTCCATGGTCACGTGGATGAACGTCCCGTTCCCAGTGCAGTAGGTCGCGTGCGAGTAGCTCCCCTGCTCCAAGTCCGCGATCAGTTGCGAGATCGGGGAGGTGCCGAGGCACATGAGGAGATCGCCTTCCTCGAGGTCCGCACTGCGACACGTCGTGGGCCTACCGGGCATCGACGACTATCCAACCCCAACGGACGCACGCGGTCAATCCCGCCCGGCCGAACCTTCGCTAGCGCACCCAAGCCCACCTCCCCTTTCGGGCGGGTCTCGACCGAGAAGCGACTCCCAAATCACGACGCAACTAAAAGTATCTCGAATATCTCGATCGAATCTTCGCGCACGCACGCTGCGACCCACCGCGATCTGGGACAGCTCTGGCGACGGTGGAAATCAGTATGCAACTAGGAATTCCGACGAATATGCCAGTTCGCGCGCGGTGGGCGACCGTGCCCCCGCCGAACATTCCTGGCCCGAACAACTGCGGGCGGGGGGCGGAGCCTTCGAAAAGCATCTCCCGTCCGGCATGATGAAGACCGTGATCCGCTTCTTGTCTGCCACGCGGAGCAGCCGAACTTCACCGGCAAAGCACCCTCGGCATTGGAGCGTGAAGCTGCTACGGCAGACACGAAGCTTGACCGCGCGCCGCGGGTGCGGTTGGATGGAGCCGATGGCCTCCCCGGGAACGCCGCCCGAGACGTGCCGGTTCGCCGACCTCCAGGATGGCGACGTGCTCATGAGCCTGGGTACGTCCCCGATCTCGCAGTTGATCGCCCGCTTGGAAGAAGGGAACTACTCCCACGCCGCCTGCTACGTCGGTAAGGGCAAGTTCGTCCACGGGACGACAGAAGGTGTCGTGGAGGAAGGGGTCGATTCCCTTCTCGACACGACTCACTTCCAGCACGTCGGGGTGTTTCGACCGAAGGTCCTCGTCGGCGCCGTAGCGAGTCCCGTCACGGAGGCGGCGCGGAAGCTCAAGGGGCAACCGTACGACCATGCGAGCCTCCGGATGGTGGCGCTCATCGTCGGGCTGCAGCACCTGCGCCGGAACCTGCACGGCCTCGCGACGTCCATCAAGGTCATCCGCGAGTTCCTGAAAAGCCAGCAGGGAGGCGGAAGGACTGTCGCCGACTTCACGAACGAGGTGCGGCAAGCTCGCGAGGGCCCGAAGTCGAGCATGACTTGCACCGAGGTCGTGACGACGGCGTTCTGGAACGGCGACAATCGCGATCGGAAATACGCGCTCGAGTTCGTGACCGGCGCGCTCTGGGCGAGGCGGTTGGTCGGCATCTTCACGTTCGATCGGCCCGAGCGCGACGCAGGGCACAAACCTCTCATCCGGCCGGAAGGCGCCTATCCAATCGACGCCGATTTCCAGGAGTTCCTCGGCTTCAGCGTGGACACTGTCGCAGATGGCCTGGAACGCACGGCGATCTCAGCCGAGGACGTGGCCGCCGTCAAGCAGATGCTGGCTGGGACGGAGTTCGCGATCGCGAACGAGGGCGTCGTAGAGCGGGCGCTCGCTGGAGATCGGCGCGGTTCTGCGAAGTGGAATGCGCCGGGAGCCCTGGCCGACCTGATCCATCTCCTCGAGCAGTACGCCGCTCCGAAGGCGGTCAGGGCGGGGACGGGATACCTGGACCTCCCGCTCAACATGGTCTCCCCTCGCGACATGGAGCAGAGTCCCAGCCTGACGTTCAAGGGGCGACTGAGGGCCTGACGATGGCCTCCGCGCAAGCAACCAAGGCGTGTGCCATCGACAGGCTAGGTGAAGGCGACGTTCTCATGCGTCCGGGAGATGTTCCCGGTCTCGAAGATCGTCGCCGACTTGGAAGGAGGGAGCGACTCGCACGCCGCGTACTGCGCGGGCGACGGGATGTTCATCACCGACGCTGGGCGGCGTCGTCCTGCAGCCTCAACCTGTTCTTCCCTCAAGAATTGGAGCTCAGTCTCAACCTGGAGTTCGAAGGGCGACGGGTGTCTGGCCCGCTCGGGGCCTCGAGGAGCGGACGCGCGTCGTCCGGGGAAAGCAGCCCGGCGTAGGGCCCGAGCAGCGCCGCGAAGCGCTCGGAGTAGAAGGGCGGGAGCACGCGGCTCGCACCTTCGTGAAACGCGCGGAAGCGACGGTCGGAGCGGAGCCGCGACAGAATGCGGCGGAACTCGCTCAGTGTCGATCGCTGGCCGAGCGTCCGCACGAGCATTCCCAGGCGGAACAACCCGCGGGTCGAGTGCATCCGCGCCCGGAGCAGGTGCTGGGACGTCAGGTGCTCGAACAAGTCGACGAGCTTCGCGTAGTAGCTCTCCGGATCGTAGTGCTTGAGAGTGACCGCCAGGTAGGGCGCGTAGTAGAAGGCGAAGGGCAGCGTCTGAAGTACGCGCCCCTCCGTCAGGTACCGGTCGTACAGCGGCGTGCCGCCGAACGGTGTCGGGATGTTGATCGTCGGCCATACCCAGGGCGCGCGCGACATGAATTCCTTGGTCAGCTCGACCGGCTCGTTCCCCTGGTCGACGTCGATCCCGAAGATGAAGTTCGCCTGCGTGCCAGGAACGTACTGGTGGATCTCGTCGAAGTGCTCGACCACCCGATCGAGCTTCTCCGCACCGCTTCCACGCCTCGCCGAGGACTTGTTGGAGTACTCCGTCCACGACTCGATCCCCGGGGCGACGTACCAGCAGTTGGTGTCGCGCAGTCGTGCGAGGCGGGGCCCCCGCAAGACCGAGAGGGAGCTCTCCATGAAATAGCGCGGTCGCCGCTGGCTCGGGATCCGCTCGAGGACCTCGAGGACGGGGTCGAACTTGATGGCGAAGTTCGGGTCCTGGAACGCGAGCTTGGCACGGGGAAGCCGTCCGGAGATGAAACGCAAGTCCTGCTCGAGACGGTCGAACGGGAGCTGCACGTAGGGATTGTCCCAGTCCGTGCAGAAGTCGCACGCGTACGGGCACCCTACGCTGGTCAGAAGCGGAACCACGGTCGTGAGCGCCGCGCGGCCAGCCACGAAGTTGGCGATCCGCAGCTCCGGCAGGCGCTCCTCCGCCAATGGAAAGTCGAAGAGCCGCCGGCCGCTGGTCAGGACCTCGCCCCTCGGGCGTTCGCGCAGGATTTGCTCGAGCAGGCTCTCGTCGCACTCCCGCACGACCACGTCGAAGAAGCGGCGGGCGTCCTGTGGGAAGGACTTCGCATGCGGCCCGCCCAGAACCGTGAACGCCCCCTGCTCGCGGAACAGACGGGCGAGGGCGTAGGCAAGCGCGCTTGCGCGCGTGTAGGCCGAGATCAGCACGACGTCGAGGTCGGCGGGAAGCAAGGAGCCCGGATCCGCCTGTCCGTAGTACGTCGCATAGAACGTGTTGCAGCCGAGACGGCGGCACCAGACACTCACGGTCTGCGACATGATCCCCGCGTACTGGCGCGTGAGAAGGTAGCCGTAGATCCGGTGCGCGGCGCTGCAGGCGACCTCTGCGACCAGAAGCTCGAGTACACCAACCCGCAGCCGGAGACGGGCCATCTTGGCGTAGACTACATGAGGGAACGATACTCGTGATTGCGGAGAATGGACGACTCGAGCCCCGGAACGCCGACTCCGGTCGCCGGAATCGGCGGCTCGCCGCGGTCCTCAGCGCGGACGCTGTCGGCTTCACCCGGCTGATGGCTGAAGACCCGGACGCGACTGTCGACGCGATCACGTCTCACCGCGAACTCATCGCGCAAGCGATCGGCCGGCACGGGGGGCGTGTAGTCGACACACCGGGGGACAACGTCCTCGCCGAGCTGCCGAGTGCACTCGACTCGGTCCGGGCAGCAGTAGAGATCCAGGGCGAGCTCACGGGTCAGAACGCGGATCTGCCGCCTGAGCGTCGGATGCTCTTCCGCATAGGCATTCACGTCGGGGACGTCACGGGCGACGAGACCCACATCTACGGCGACGGCGTCAACATCGCGGCACGTCTCCAGGCGCTCGCGCGGTCTGGTGGGATCTGTGTCTCGGCCGAGGTCTACGGTCTCGTGCGCAACAACCTCGAGCTCTTATGCGAGGACCTGGGCGAGCAAAGGATCAAAAACCTGCCGGGGCCGGTGCACGTGTACCGGATCCAGGTCGAGGGGGAGGAGAAGGGCGTCGCGACCGGCGTCGACCGCTTCACAGGCCAGCAGGGGAGCCGGCCCGCCATTGCGGTGCTGCCGTTCGACAACCTCTGCGAGGAGCCGGACCAGGACTACTTCGCCGACGGCTTGTGCGACGAGCTCATCACGCGGCTCTCGCGCCGGCGCGATTTCCCGGTGATCGCGCGCAACTCCTCGTTCGTCTACCGGGGCCGGTCCGTCGCGATCGAGCAGGTGGGCCGAGAACTCCGCGCGCGCTACGTCCTGGAGGGCAGTGTCCGCCGCGCGCGCGGCCGGATCCGGATCAATGCCCAGCTGATCGACGCATCGACCCAACACCACGTCTGGGCTCAGCACTTCGACGGCTCGCTCGAGGACATCTTCGAGCTGCAGGACCAGATCACTGAGGCGATCGCCGTGGCGATGCACCCGGAGCTGCTTCGCTCCGAGAGCGAGCGCGCCATTTTGCGGGATCCAACGCAGGTGGGTGCTTGGGACGTCGCCGTGCGCGGGCTGTGGCACTTCAAGCGGCAGACGCGCCAAGACAACGAGCGGGCGAGGCGCCACTTCGACGATGCGATCAAAGCGGACCCGGGCTTCGTGCTTCCCGTTTATTACCGAGCCCTTTCGCGCTACGCCGAGTTCTTCGAACGCTGGACCGATGCGCCGCTCGCACAGGTCCGCGAAGAGATCCGCCGGGAAGGCGAGCTGTGCATCAGCATCGATCAATGTGACCCGCTTGGTTACGTGCTGGTCGCCCTCTCGTCGATGCTGGTCCCGGACCACGCAAGGGCGATCGCGTCCCTCCGCACCGCGCTCGAGTGGGATCCGAGCCTGCCGCGTGCACACTCGTTCATGGGTCAGTTCCTCGCGCTGGGCGGGGATCCGGCGAGGGGGATCGCGGAGGTCGAGGAGGCCATCCGGCTGAGCCCGCGCGATCCCGAGCTCGACAGTTTCTATAGTTCGTTGACGCTAGCCAACTTTATCGGCGCCAACTACGAGGCTGCGGTCCACTGGGCCGAGATGAGCCTTCGCCTCAAGCCCACCGGTTGGGTCAACTACACCGCGATTGCTTCGGCCAACGCACTCCTGGGCCGCCACGCCGAGGCCGAGCTGGCGGCGAAGAAGCTGCTCGCCGAGAAGCCTGACTTCTCGATCGAGCAAAGTCGCTGGGTTCTGGTCGGCGCACAGCCAGCGGACTACGAGCGCTTCAAGCAGGGCCTGATCCGAGCAGGGTTCCCCGCCGGCGCGTGATGTCGCGCGCGGAAGCGAGCGCTACCACGGCAGGCACGCGCGCACTCCGCAGCAACAGCCGCGGCAGATCGACGTCCAGCACCAGGTCCACGCGATCGGCGCGCAGCGCGACGACCTGAGCGGACGTTCGGCCATTCTGGACGGCACCTACGCCCTTCAGGCGCATGGCGGCTCTAGCCTGAAAATCCGCGTGTCGGCGGTTCGATTCCGCCCTGCGCCACCCGCGAGCTGCAGCGATTTCCGCGACCCGCTCAGAGCGCCGGCACGCGCTGGTGCCACTCCGTCGCCCGCTCGTAGGCGTGACCTGCGCGCACGAGCGTGATCTCGTCGAACGGCCGCCCCACGACCTGCAGGCCCACCGGCAGCCCCGCGCGGGTGAAGCCGCACGGCAGCGAGAGCGCTGGAAGACCCGTGACGTTGAACGGGCCGGTGCAACGGATCATCGCGCCGAACACCGACTCCTCGACCCCGCCGTAGCGGATGTTCTCCTGGCCGATGCGCGCGGCGACGATGGGCGTGGTCGGCGTGACCAGCAGGTCGACCGACTCGAGCGCGCTGCGCATCGACACGCTGAGCGCGTCCCGCGCGCGCAGCGCGAGGGCGAGCGACATCGCGTCGGGCGCGGGCTGGGAGAGCAGCGCGAGCACGTCGGCGCCGAAATCCGCGCGCCGCGTGCGCAGCGAGTGCGCGTGGATCTCCTGCGCCTCGGCGAGAACCAGCGCGAAGATCGCGGCGAAGCCCGCTTCGACGTCGGGAACCTTCACGTCGCGGACATCGGCGCCGAGCCGCCGCAGCTCGGCGAGCGCCTGCTCGACGGCCGCGCGGACCTCGTCCTCGAGGCGATCGAAGAAGTAGCCGCGCGGTACGCCGATGCGAAGCCCGCGCAAGCCTGCAGCGAGCTCGCGCGTGTAGTCGTCGACCGGCGTTCGCACCGTCGTCGCGTCCGCCGGGTCGTAGCCCGCGATCGCGTTCAGCACGAGCGCCGCGTCCTCGACCGTGCGCGTGATCGGGCCCGCGTGGTCGAACAGGTACGAGAGCGGCAGCACCCCCGCCTTGCTCACGCGCCCGTAGGTCGGCTTCAAGCCGACGACGCCGCATACCGACGCGGGCATCCGGATGCTGCCGCCGGTGTCCGTGCCTGTGGTCGCCGTCGCGAGACCGGCGGCGATCGCAGCGCCCGAGCCGCCGCTCGAGCCGCCCGGGATGTGCGCCGGGTTCCACGGGTTCCGCGTCGGCCCGAAGTGCGGGTTGTTCGTCGTCACGCCGTAGGCGTACTCGTGCGTGTTGAGCTTGCCGAGCAGGATCGTGCCCGCGTCGCGCAGGCGCTTTGCGACCGTACAGTCCCGGCTGGGAACGTGGTCCGCGTGGATCTTCGCGCCGCCGGTCGTGCGGATTCCCTCGGTCTCGAACAGGTCCTTCAGCGCGACGGGGATGCCGTGCAGCGGGCCGCGGACCCGGCCGGCCGCGAAGTCCTCGGTCGCGCGCCGCGCGTCGGCGCGCGCGCGCTCCGCGGTCACGGTGATGTACGCGTTGATGCGCGGGTTCAGCCGCTCGATGCGCCGCAGGTACGACTCGCAGAGCTCGAGCGGCGAGAGCTCGCGCGCGCGGAGCGCCGTCGCAGCGCGTGCGATCGTCAGTCCACACAGATCGAGATCGCTCATCGGGCCTCCGCCGTTCCGACCTTCCGGGACCGGTGGCCGCAGCATACGCCTCGGAGCCGGAAGAGTGACTCGCGGCTCACATGGGCGGTGGCGATCAGTTTGCTCGCCCGCCATGCTGCTACCCTACCGTGCGTGACGGCTCGGTCGCGCCGCTCCCGGGTCGCGGACTGGCTCCTCGCCGCGACACTTCTTCCCGCCTGGCTCGGGATGCTCTGGATCGAGGTGAAGGAAGGGGTCGAGTTCCGAAGCGCGGGCGTTCCAGTTGCCCTCGCGTCCGCGGCGAGCGGGGAGGACTATCCCACGGTGGAGCTGATCACCCTCGTCAGCGCGATCAAGGGGCCGCCTCTCGCGCGCGGTGACCGGATCCTGCGGGTCTCGGGCCTGGACCTGCGCGGCGCTACGTCCCTGCGGTTCGACGCGCGGGCCACCGCGGCCTGGAAGGAGTCGGGCGCGATCGACCTCGAGGTCCAGCGCGGAGCCGAGATCTTCACGACTCGCCTCGTTCCCGAGAACCCGCTCTGGTGGGTCGCCATTCCCGGGCAGGTCGGGCTCGCTCTCGCCGCCCTCGTCCTGCTCGTGCGAGCGCCCCACTGGCACCTGTCTCGCCGCTACTTCGCGTCCGGGCTGCTCCTCTGTATCGGCTCGGCGTCGTTCCCGGCGGGAGCCCACGAGTGGTACCTGGGAACCCTGGTCGCCTTCGCGTGCTACCCAACTGGCCTCGCGTTGGCCCTGTCGAACTACTGGCAGTTCACGGAGTCCGCCCTGCCGCTCCGTCCCTGGCAGCGCGCACAGCCGTGGATCTTCGGCTTGCTCCTCCAGGCGCAACTGGGCGGCTGCCTACTGGCTCCCCCCCCGCGTTCCCTGGGTTGGCTGGTGGGAGCTGGGCGGCGGCTTGTACGTCCTCTTCTCCGCCTCGGTCCTCGCGGGAATGACTCGCGTCTACCGGCGCTCCGACGCTCTCGAGCGTCGCCAGCTCCGCTGGGTGGTCCTCGGAGCCTATGTCACCTGGCTCCCGGTTGCGCTCCACTTCGCGGGGCAATTCCTCGGGGTTGGCGAGGTGTACTCACCGACTGCGCAGACGATTCAGCGGCTGGCCGAGGTCGCGCTTCCGCTCGGCATCCTCACCTCCGTGATCGGGTATCACCTCTTCGACATCGACCGCCTGATCAGCGCGACCGCCTCCTACACCGTTCTCGGCGTCGCGTTGCTGGGAGGGGCGCTGGTCGTGATCCCGCGCGTGGCCGGCGCAGCCGGCGGACTCGTGGGGGTCGACCCGGCGACGGGTCAGTGGGTGCTCTCCCTCGCGCTTGCCGCGGTGGTGATCCCTGCGCACCGCCGGCTCCGGCCGTGGATCGACCGGCGCTTCTTCGCAGAGCGAGTCGCAGTCGAGGAAGGTCTCGAGCAGGTCGTCCGCGGTCTCGACGGCTGCGAGAGCGCCGACGCGCTGATCCGCCTCTTCGGAGAGCGCGTGGACGAGATCCTCCGGCCCGAGTCGATCGCCACCTACACGCGCGAGCAGAACGCCTTCACCCCCGTGTTCGCGCGCGGGCGGGCGCTGCCGCCCGCGTTCGCGGTGGAGAGCCTGCTGGTCCGCGCGCTGGAGGCGCGCGCCACACCGCTTGCGGCGAGCTCGGCCAGGCTCGATCCCTTCGACCGCGCGGCGCTCGAGACTCTGGGAGCCGAGGTCGTCACCCCCGTCCGGCGCGGCGCGGCCCTGGTCGCCTTCAGCTGTCTCGGCGCCAAGCGCTCGGGCGACATCTACGTTCCGGCCGAGCTGGCCCTCCTCGCGGCGATCGCGAGCAAGACGGGCGACGTCCTGCAGCGGATCGACGCCGGAGAGCTGCTCCGGCAGGCGCGCGCGCTGCACGACTCGCTGCGCCGCTACGTGCCGGGCGCGGTCGCCGAGAAGATCGAGCGCGGCAGCGGCCTCGAGGCGGGCGAGGTCGAGGTCAGCGTGCTCTTCGTCGACATCCGCGGCTACACGAGCTTCGCCGACGCGCGGCGGGCCGGAGACGTCTTCTCGAGCGTGAACGAGCACACCGAGCGCGTCTCGCAGATCGTGCGGGAGCGCGGCGGGGCGGTCGTCGAGTTCAACGGCGACGGGATGATGGCGGTGTTCGGCGCCCCCGAAGGGCTGGCCCAGAAGGAACGCCGCGCCGTGGAGGCCGCGCGCGAGATCGTCGACTCGACGCGCGGAGCCCTCCCGGTCGGGGTCGGCGTCGCGACGGGTGCCGCCTACTCCGGGAACATCCGCGCAGCCGATCGCTGGATCTGGAGCGTGATCGGCAGCACCACGAATCTCGCCGCCCGCCTGCAGACGCTCACGCGCGACCTCGGCGCGTCGATCGCGGTCGACGACGTCACTCACCAGGCTGCGGGGTACGTCTGCGCCGACTTCGCGCATCACGCAAACGTGCCGATCCGCGGACGCCTCGAGCGGCTCGACATCTGGACCCTGCCGCTCGCCGGTGCCGCCCCGTCGGCCTAGTCGACCCTACCACGTGTAGCGGAAGCGGACCTCGGCCTGATCGTGGTTGATGATGGGCGCAACGCCGCGTCCGAGCACGGCGCCGTCGTACGTCTCGGTCGAGCCGTACTGCGCGATCGGGAAGTACGGGCCCTGCTGGTCGTACACGTGCCCGAAGAACTGCGCGTAGCCCAGGCTGGTGATGAACGCGTCGCTCCAGCGATAGGACAGGCCGGTGATGATCGCGGCTTGCGACTCGAGCGGCGCGTACAGGACCGAGACGCGCGGCACGAGGCGATCCTGGAAGTAGCCGGTGAAGAACGTGTACACGATGTTCCCCGAGAACTGGTTGCCCGCGTAGCCGTAGTTTCCGTCGTTGTGGAGCTTGCCGCCCTGGTAGTTCGGCAGGTAGCGCACGAACATCTGCAGGTTCATGAAGAAGCTGCGGTTTGGGTTCAGGAAGTTCAGGAACGTGGGCCGGTCGACCGAGACCGACAGCACCAGCTCGTCGGTCTGCGACAGGTTGCTGAAGGTCGTCGAGTTGTCGATCAGCTTGCGCGCCATCCAGGAGAACTCGATGCCCCAGCTGGTCTTCGTCACGTCCTCGGCGAAGTCGAGGCCGAACCCGAGCACGTTGCGCTTCTGGTAGCCGAGCGAGACCTGGCGGCCGCCCTGCCACAGGAAGTCGCGCCGGCCGTACCGACCGTCGCCGCCCGCCTTGCGCACCGGCTGGCTCTGCGTCGTGGTGGAGAGGAGACCCGCGATCGATTTGCAGAACACCGGCGAGCGCGGGGGCAGGCCGTTCGGGAACTTCCCCTTGAACTTTGCGCTGCCCTGCGCCTCGTCGAGTCGGTACGGCTCGTACTGCGCCCCCTCTTGGAACGGATCGCCGCGCAGTCCCGTGCCGCACAGGATGTTGTCGTCGGTGACCGGGCCAGGTGAGTAGTCGTCCTGACCGTCCCAGACGCCGTCGCCGTCCTGGTCGAGGTCGGCGACCGTCGCGGGGTTGGGGCTCCTGAGCAGGCCCTCGCGCTCCGCCTGGTTCATCCGCACGAGGTCGCCGTTCACGCTGACCGGCTGCCCTGCGAATAGCATCAGCAGCGAGTGGCGGTCGACGCTCTCGAGGCGCGCGAGGTTGACCTTGGTCTGTCCGATCACGATCGGCGTGTTCGGGACGTTCGGATCGTTGGGGTTGCTCATCACGATCCGATCGACCGTGTAGCCGATCGGCAGGGTCAGCACGAGAGGCCCGACCGACTTCGCGTCGCTCTTGTCCCGCAGCGTGGCGCTCACGTCGAGGATGCAGCGCTGCGTATTCACGCAGCTCACGGTCGGGTCGAAGTTCCGCAGGTCGATGAGCGCCTGTTGCTTGTCCGCCACCGCCTGGAAGACCTGGCTGCCGGCAGCCGCCGCGTTCTCGAGCAGCGAGACCTGGAAGTCCATCTCGTCGTCGTTGAACACGTACTGGTTCCGGACGAAGATGCCGTCGGGGCCCGCGATCGGATCGCCGCGCCGCTGCAAGTCGGTGTTGTTCTGACCCCAGACCGAGAGTTCGGCCAGGCTCTCCGGCGGATCGAAGACGCGGTCGAAGCCGATGATCTCGTTCGCAATCAAGAGACGCTCGAAGTTCGCCGACGCCGTCTCGAGCACGGTGCAGCCGTGGTTGAACGGCGTGTACGTGTTCGCCGGATCGGCCGGATCGAAGTTCGTGGCCGAGCTCGGGTTCATCCAGCGCGCGCAGTACTCGCCGTCGATCTGGTCGTAGGCCGTCGGGTGGCTGTTCTTCTTGTCGATGGTGTTCCAGACGTTGAGCGGGCTGTTCAGGTCAAACGGCGCGTTGGGATCGTTCTGGAACACGATCGCGCCCCACTTCTTCTTGGCCTTGGGGTCGACCTTCCAGGGCATCGGCTCGATCCAGCCGTCTGCCTGCAGCGAGTTTGGGTCCGCCTCTTTCTGGAACTCGGCGCGGCCGACCCGGCCCAGGTTGATCACCTGGCTCGGGGTAATGGGCAGGTACACGCCCTGCTCGATGGCCACGGTTTCCTGGCTTGCGGTGACGGAGATGAA
Source organism: uncultured delta proteobacterium (assembly GCA_963707945.1). Taxonomy (GTDB): domain Bacteria; phylum Myxococcota_A; class UBA9160; order SZUA-336; family SZUA-336; genus VGRW01. The sequence continues at coordinate 1,133,108 of CAVPRM010000001.1, read as the reverse complement.
GGTCCCGTTGCGGCTGTAGTTCATGCCGGGCAGATAGACCTGCACGCCGTGCTGGTTGGTGCGGGTGCCGATGAGCGCGCCGGGAGACAGCGCCTTCAGGCCGACGAACTCCTGGGTCACGACACTGCCGTCGGCGTTCATCAGATCGATGCCGCCGAACGACGGCGGCGGGTCGTTCGGGAACCGCTTCAAGTCGTTCACGATCGCCGCTGACTGCGACCACACGACCCCCTGCTTCTTGCTGCACGGCGACGCGTACGCCGGACCGCAGCCAAGGAGCGCCGACTGCTCGGGCTGCAGGTTGAGGCCCAGGTCCTGCCCGGTGAAGTTCTGTGCGCCCTTCGGGTTCACCGCTTGGAAGGCGGTCGCCAGCTGCTCCGGCGACGCGATGCTGTCGAGCGGGCTGTCCGCGCTGTGAATGGTCTGGGTGCCCTCGAGGACGATGCCGCCGAAGCCGCCCAGGCCGCCGAGAATCGCGGAGGAGATGAGGTCGAACGTGTCGGGGTTGTTGAGGCGGTCGAAGGCGCAGTAACCCTCGTCCGGGTCGAAGGTGAACGCGCAGACCGAGTGGAAGAGGGTCTGGTTCACCTGCTGCCGCGCGGCCACCGCGTCGGGAGCGCGCAGGTGCTGCTGGCCGTTCTCGTCCGGCTTGTTCCAGAGCAGGCAGTTGCCGGCGCTCGGGAAGGCCTCGTCGCCGTCGCCGGGGATGCCGTCCGGTCCGACAGGTACGCCCTTGGAATTCGTGCGGATCCTGCATTGCCCGCCCGTGCGGATCTGGTCGATCGCCAGCGGCGCGCCGGTCGCGAAGTCGGCGGTGCGTTGATACTGCTGCTCCAGGTTGATGACCGAGCCGTCGTCCCAGCCCCAGAAGTCGGAGACCGAGAAGGAGAAACGGTCGAAGCGGCCTTCGATGCGCGCCCCGTAGTCGTACGTCGCGAGCCCGTGGTAATCCCGCGTCGGTCGCGTCTCGCCCAGGATGCCGACCCCGGCGAGGCCCGCGGCCATCGCGCCGAAGCTCTTCCGACAGATCAGCTCGACGGAAGCCCCCTCTCCGCACTTCCCCAGGTCCGTCGGCGTGAACTGGTTCATGATCCAGAGCAGCTCGAGCCGCAGGTCCTCGAGCGGCCCGACCCGCGTGAACGCCTCGGGCGAGAGCGTGACGTCGAGCGCCCACTGGCCGACCCGCGCCTCGTCGAGAGGGCCGAGAAGGCCGTTGCCGAGGTCGAGCGGGTTGTTGCGGTCCTGGTTGCGGTACAGCTCCGTCTTGCCCCAGATCAGCAGCTGCTTGCCGATGCGCGCGAACAGCTGGCTGTCGAACGTCTCGAACTCGAGGTAGCCCTCGGCGAACTCGTGCTCCTGCTGGCTCGCGCCGTGGTTCCACTGCAGCTCGTCTTCGTTGAAGTGCAGGTCGAGGTAGGAGACGACCTTCCGGTGCGTGTCGTAGAAGTTCTTGGCGCCCGGCGACTGGAACACGATGCCGTTGCTCTTGCTGCGCGGCCGCGCCGGAAGCTGCAGACCCTCGTTGCCGTACAGGCGCAGATCGGTCGCGTCGAGCGGCTCGTTGCTGGCCTGCGCGGGCCGCGAGCGGAGATCCGAAAGCAGGCCCAGCACTTCGTACTGGACGCGGGTGGTGCCGCCGATCGAGCTCGTATTCACTTCGATGCAGTCGCCGTCCGCATTGATGCCGATCTCGATCGCGCTGCTCCTGCTCTGTCTCGCAATGGTCGGGCAGCCGCGCTCGAGCGCGAGAGCCGTGATGTCCTCGCCAGTGGGGCTCGTGCAGGTCCGGGTCTGCCGGTCGTAGCTGCCGCCCAGCGCGAGGCGGCAGCCGTTCAGCTCGACGAAGCTCGGGTTGTAGACGCCGTAGAGCTCGACCAGCTTGGACACACTTGGATCGGTCGCCGCGGGCACGGTGATCTGAGCCGTCTTGGTGTAGACCTGCAGCGCGTTCACCCCGGAGCCCTGGACGCGGTCGAAGCGATCCTCCGGGGTACCCGTGATCGGCGTCGCCAGCGCATAGCCGGCGGCAGTCGCCTGGGGGTTGGTCGTCACATAAGGCAAGTCGTCCGCGGTATCGCGCAGGCCATCGGGCCCGACGAAGAACGGGATCACGCGATTCAGGGAGAGATCGGGCCGAATCACCGTGAGGCCGTCCGCATCCGTCGCCGACGGCGCGCCGGACAGCTCGGCGAACCTCATGTCGTCGGCCAGGCCGGCCTCGAGCTGCCCGTACCAGTTCAGGCTCCGCGAGACTGCGAAGTAGCCCTGCGGGTCGATCGGGGTGTTGAGGGTCGCCAGGAACGGCAGGATCGTGCTGCCGATCTTGTTCGTGCCCCACCGCGAGCTGAGCAGACCCGGCGCGAGGGACCGCGAGAAGATCGCGAACCCGTTCGGGTCGGGACGTGTGCCGAGCAGCTCCGGGATGTTCGCGTCGAAGTCACTTTCGGAGCTGCCGCGGATCTCCGCCGCCTGCTTGCGAAGCTGCTTCGCGAGCTGCTTGTCACCAGCCTTGTCCGCCTGCGCTGCCTCGGCGGTGAGGCCGCGGCGCTCGGCTTCACGGGTTGTCGATAGGACATCGGCGTTGACGAGCAGGCTGCGCAGTCGGTTGTACTCCGTCTCGCCGAGCGTCGGTCGCGCCGCGGTCAAGAGGTTCTCGCGCGACAGCCGCGCGAAGCTTCCCGCTCGAGCCTCGCTGCGAGAGCCCCGGCGTGAAAGGACCGTCGAGCTGAGACGTCTGGTTCAGGTTGCAGAACGCCGCCAGCGGGAACGGGTTCTGGAAGGTTCCGGCCGGGTCGTTGCAGTCTCGGTAGCGCCGGCTCGGGTTGAGCACCTCCTGCGCGGGGGCGAGGGTGCCCGGCATGTACCTCATCGGGAGCAGGCCGCCGAAATACGGCGCTTTGTTCTCGACGTTCTGCTTCAAGCTGGCCGGCTGCCGCACCACCTTTCTGTACGCGCCGCCGTACGAGTCGGTGCTGTTCCACATGCCGCAGGCGCGCGAGTAGATGCAGTCGAAGCTCGCCAGCCCGCGGGCGAACAGGAACATCGAGTCGAACGGGCCGAAGCCGTCCGGGGCGATCGAGAACTCGATCTCGCTCGAGAGCACGTGACGGAACTGCGAGAAGGTCACGTCGTCGGCCGGCAGGTTCGCGCCGACGAAGAGGAGCCGCATTTCATAGAAGCCGTGGATTTCGAGCTTGCGCTCGCCAGGCAGCTCCCACTCCAGAGCCGCATGCGCCGAGCGGGCGATGCCCATCGCCGCGATCGGCGCGCCCAGCGCGACCAAGGCCGCGAGCACCCGCGCCATAAGTGGCCGAGCGCGGGGGGTGCTCTTGCCCGTTACCCGGATCGGCATGCCGCGGCGCGCCTCCGCTCGAGAGAAGCCTACGCCCATCTGCCCGTGCGCGTGAACAGGACACTGGTCGGCCAGGTGCACCGGCCCCCGGGACGGGGAGGTCGTTCGGGCGCGGTCTACTCGGGAAGGCGCGCCTGTGTCGCGTAACCCCGCGAAGTCCCGTCACTCGCTGGTGTCGGGAGTTCGATTCTCCCCCCTCGCCTGTTCCTCGCAACACGAAAGGACGCGCATACGGCTGACCACGGCGATCGGCAGCCTGGCGAGGCGATCCTGCGGACTCTTCGGTCGTGCAACTGGGTGATCGGCGGTTCCCGCGGCGCGGCTGCGCAGCTGGGGCTCAAGCGGACCACGCTTCAGGCGCGCATGAAGAAGCTCGGCATCGCCAAAGCTGCGGCGTGCGACGTGAGACTCTGAGCCGGTCGTGAAGGTCCCGATCGTGCTAGAGATCGAAGCTCACGTAGACCCGCACTAGCGGTCGTCGCGCGTGTCCGACGCCGCCGGGAGGACCCCGTAGCTGTCGAGGTCGGCGCGGTCGGCAACCTGGCCGCCCCGCGACGCCTCTTCGGTGTCTGCGCCTCGTCGCGCCGCGCGCTTGAGCTCAGCCTGCTCGGCCTTCTTCCGCTCGCGCGCGCGCTTCTGCACGGACATTTTGCTGGACTGTCCCACGTGGGGGCTCCTTCGCTGTTCGGGAGGAGAGGGCGACGAAGGGCAGCGCGCTCCCCGCCCGAGAGCAGCTAGTAGCGCGAGCCGCGGTCGCCGCCGCGGCCGCCGCCGCCGCCGCCGCCCGGACGAGCCTTGTCCTGGGCCTCGTTCACCTTCATGGCGCGGCCGCCGAGCTGGGTGCCGTCGAGGGCGCGAATCGCGTCGGTCGCCGCGCTCGGCTCCGACATCTCGACGAACGCGAAGCCGCGCGGGCGGCCGGTCTCGCGATCCATGATCACCTTGACGGAGTCCACGCTGCCGTGGCGCGCAAACAGCTCGCGCAGCTCGTCTTCCGTCGCGCTGAAGGGAAGATTGCCGACATAGAGTTTCTTGCTCATTCCGAATGAATCCTCGTTGCAAACACTGTACGACCTGCTCCGGCTCCAGGTCCGGAACGTCCGGACGAAAGCCGCCGAGCGGGTCGCAAAGGAGTCCGACGGGAAGACAGATTCAGGCCGATAAGGCGAGGGTCTGCTAGCCGGTCGAACGTCTCGATAGGCAGCACCCTAGCAGGCGATTCGAGACAACGCTCATCACGTATCGAGGCCATGCTCCGCGCCGGCTCGTCTCCCGGGGTGCATCAGCCGGCTCGTCTCGCCTACCTCCGCCCGCTCCGGGGTACCCGCGGAGGTACCTGGATCACCGTCCTCACCGGTCCGTTCCGGGTAACCGTTGTGCGAAACATCGTCCTGGGAGTGGTTGATGACGACGCGAAAAGCTTGGCTCGGCCTCGCGACTTCATTGTTCTGGGTCTTCGCAGGGTCCGCCGCCGGCGGGACGGTGACGATCAACGGGCAGACCCCCGGGCCGACGCCGTTCATCAGCATCGTCGACATGGCGGTCAGCAAGCCGAGCGCGTTGAAGAGCATCCAGTTCGAGGTCGCATCCAAGCCCGGGTCCGCGGTACGTCCGATCCGCGCAAAATACTCACGAGCCTATCTGCAGGCCCGTGGATACCTGGATCTGCAGACCGGTGAGGTGACGGTTCCGGTCTTCGGGCTGTACGCCGACTTCACGAACTCGGTCGAGTTGAAGGCGACCTTCAAGGACGGCAGCGCGCGTCGTCTGACACTCGCGATCCCCACGCAACCGTTCGACGACCCGATGGGCGTGTACGTCAACCCGACGGTCCTGCGTGCGCGCTCCTCTGCGCAGAAGCTGAGCTACGACTACATCATGCTGAAGGGATACATCGAGGGGCTGTCCCCGGTCATCGTCGATACGGAAGGCGAGGTCCGGTGGGTGGGCACGGCGAACGCATCGAGCATGCCCGCGATCCTGTATCAGAACGGGATCTACGTCGGAAGGGGTACGATGCTCACGCGAATGGAGCTCGACGGCACGTTCAGCGACCTCGCCGACTACGGGAGCCTGGGCGTCGTCGACTTCCACCACAACTTCGACCCGGGCAAGCGCGGAATACTGGTCGAAGTGGACACCAGCGCTGCCCGGGAGTCGGTCGTCATCGAAGTCGACGCGACCGGCCAGCCGCTGCAGACGTGGGACATGAACGAGATTCTGCGCGCAGCAATGCTCGCCGGGGGCGATGACCCCAACGGCCTGGTGAAAGACGGCGGTGACTGGTTCCACAACAACGCGTGCAGCTACCAGAAGTCGACCAACTCGCTCATTCTCTCGAGCCGGGAGAACTTCGTGATTGCCGTCGACTACGACACCGGCAAGATCCGGTGGATCCTCGGTGATCCCACGAAGAACTGGTTCCAGTTCCCGTCGCTCCGAAAATTCGCGCTCAGGCTCGGGGACGACACCCTGCCGCCCATCGGTCAGCACGCCGTCTCCGTCGCGAAAGGCGGAAACCTGCTCTTGTTCGACGACGGCGCCAACAGCCTGAACCAGACTCCCGCCGGTGACAACCGCGACTACAGCGCCGCCCGCAAGTACCGGATCAGCGCAAAGAAGAAGGTCGCCAAGGAGAAGTGGACCTACGTCGCCGACCCCAGCATCTACAGCCCGTTCTGCTCCAGCGTCTACGAGGACCGTCGCAAGAACTACCTGCTCGACTACACGTTGGCCGGTCCCAACGTCTCGACCGACATCGTGGGGCTGACGTCCAAGGGGGACGTCGCGTTCCACTACAGCTACCCGATCGTCGATTTCTGCGGCGTCGCGTGGAACGCCATCCCGGTCCACCTCGAGAAGCTCAAGTTCAAATAGCCCTTCGCCTCGCGCGGATTCGGATGCCCTAAGCTGGGCGCATGATCGACCTCTACTACTGCCCCACGCCCAACTGCCAGAAGGTCTCGATCGCGCTGGAGGAGCTCGGACTTCCCTATCGCGTGCATCCGATCGACATCGTCGCCGGCGACCAGAACGAGCCCGCGTACGCGGCGATCTGCCCGAACCGCAAGGTTCCGGCGATCGTCGACTCCGACGGTCCGGGCGGCGCGCCGCTCACGCTGTGGGAGTCCGGCGCGATCCTGCTCTACCTGGCCGAGAAGGCCGGGGCGCTCCTGCCCCGCGATCCCGTGCGGCGCGCGCACTGCATGCAGTGGCTCTTCTGGCAGATGAGCTACGTCGGGCCGATGATGGGCCAGCTGCACCACTTCGTGCGCTACGCCCCGGAGCGCCTCGAGTATCCGATCGCGCGCTATCGCAGCGAGGTGGAGCGGCTGCGGCGCCTCCTGGACCGCACGCTCGCCGATCGGGAGTACCTCGCCGACGAGTACTCGATCGCCGACATCGCCTGCGTGCCGTGGGTCAAGATGTTCGGGCTCGGCTACCCCAACGAGGCTCCGTATCCGCACATGGACGCGTGGGTCGAGCGCGTGTTCGCGCGGCCCGCGGTGCAGCGCGGCGTGCGCGTCGACCTGGACAAGATCCGCCCCGTCGTGGTCGGCGCGGTGCCCGTCACCGACGACGTGCGGAAGCACCTCTTCGCGTCGTACCAGGCGGGCGACGGCTCGACGCGCGGGTGATCTCGCGGCCGGAACTCGTCAGCGAAACCGTCGTACAATTCCACTCCGTTGCAAGCGACTCATGCCCGCTGATTTCGTCTTCACCGATGAGCACGACGAGCTGCGCAAAGACCGTGCGCTCGTTCCTCCCATGATCCTGCGATGAACCCGAATTCCCAGGGCGGGTTCCGGCTGAGCTCTCGTCTGGGACCTCGGCGCGGTATCGTCGGAGTCGTGGAGGAGATTCGCAATGAATGGACACGACTGGTTGGCGGTAGTTTCGATCGCGGGCGCCGCGCTTGCCATGGCAGCCGGCGCGGTCGGCGCCGCCATCGGCGAGAGTCGCCTCGGCGCTGCGGCGATGGACGCGCTCGCGCGCCAGCCCGATGAGTCTGGGTCGATCACGCGCACCCTCTTCGTCGGACTCGCCATGATCGAGTCGACCGCGATCTTCTGCCTGGTCGTCGCGCTGATCTTGCTCTTTGCGAATCCGCTCGCAGGGCGATGAGCGACGGGCGCCGTGTCGGCCTCCTGGGTCACGTTCGTCTTCGAAACGGCGAACTTCCTGCTGCTCGCCGGGGTCTTGGGTTGGCTCTTCTTCCGGCCGGTGCGCGCCGCGCTCGAGCGCCGGCGCAGCGAGCTCGAGCGGGAGCGGACCAAAGCGGAGGAGACGCACCGGAAGCTCGAGGCGGAGCTCGAGCAGGCGCGCGCGCAGCGCGCCGACTTCGAGCACTCGCTGGAGGGGCTGCGCGAGCGCGTACAACACGAGGCCGATGCGCAGCGGACGCGGCTTCTGGAGACGGCTCGCACTCAGAACGAGCGCGATCGCGAGCAGGTCGCGAGCGAGTTCGTCGCGCTGCGGCGCGCGAACGCGCAGTCGCTCGGCCGCGACGCGGCGCTCGCCGCGCGCGAGATCGTCACGCGCCTCCTGTCCGCGGTCGACGGCCCCGAGCTCGAGTCGGCCCTGCTCGATGCGGCATGTCGCGAGGTGGCAAAGCTGCGCGCCTCGGGCTCGCTTGCGCCGCTCGTCGTGGAGGCAGCGCGGGCCCTGGACGACGGTGCGCTGGGCTCGCTCGCGACGGCGGCGGGCGTTTCGGCCGCCGAGGTGACGCACCGGGTCGCTCCCGATCTCGTCGCCGGACTGCGCGTGCTCACGGCCAAGGGCGTGGTCGACATTTCCGCCGCTGGCTTGGCCGCACAGGCGCAGCAACTGCTCGTAGGAAGACTTGATCATGAGCGATCCAACAAGGTCTGAATCGGGCCCGCTCGATTCCCTCGCGAACGCGTCGCGCGCGCTGGACCTGACCGTCGCGCTGCAAGCGCGGGGCGTCGTCCTCGACGCCGGAGACGGCGTCGCCCAGGTGGCCGGGCTCGACCAAGTCGCCTACGAGGAGCTGGTGCAGTTCGACTCGGGCGCTCTCGGCATCGCCTTCGACCTGCACGCGAGTACGACGGGAGTGCTTCTGCTCTCGGGCGCCCATCAGGTGCAGGCGGGAGAAGGCGTCGTGGGAACCGGTCGAATGCCCGACCTTCCCGTCGGGCCCGCGACCTTGGGGCGCGTGATCGATCCTCTCGGCAATCCGATCGACGGAAGCGGACCGCTACCTGAGCGGCCCCGGCTCGGGCTCTTCCGGCCCGCGCCCGAGCTGATCGAGCGCGCGGCCGTCGCTACGCCCCTGCGCACGGGAGTGCTCGCGATCGATGTCGCGATCCCGATCGGTCGCGGCCAGCGCGAGCTCATCATCGGGGATCGCAACGTCGGCAAGACCGCTCTGGCCCAGGACGCGACCGCGGCGCAGACCGCGGGCGACGTCGCGTGCGTGTACGTCGCCATCGGCCAGCCGATGTCCCGCGTGCTCGCGCTGCGCGAGACCCTGCGGCAGGCCGGCGCCCTCCGGAACACCGCGATCGTCGCCGCCGATGCGTCGATGCCGCCCGGCATGCGCTACCTGGCGCCGTACGCCGGAGCGTCCGTCGCGGAATGGTTCCGCGACCAGGGCGGTCACGCGCTCGTCGTCTACGACGATCTCACCAAGCACGCGGACGCGTACCGCGAGCTGAGTCTTCTCCTGGGCCGACCGCCGGGACGCGAGGCGTTTCCCGGCGACGTCTTCTTCATCCACGCCGCGCTCCTCGAGCGCGCGGCGGCGCGGAACGCCGCTGCGGGCGGAGGCTCGGTGACGGCACTCCCCATCGTCGAGACCACCGAGGGCGACATCGCCGGATACATCCCGACGAACATCATCTCGATCACCGACGGTCAGCTGTATCTCGACACGACCCGCTTCGCGCGCAACGAGCGGCCCGCGGTGGACATCGCCAAGAGCGTCTCTCGCATCGGCGCCGCCGCACAGCCCGTGGCCGTACGTCTCGCCGCACGCAACCTCCGCATCCTCTTCTCTCGGTTCGAGGAGCTGGAGTCCCTCTCTCGCGTCGGCCTCGAGCTGGAGCCGGGCGTGAAGCAGGAGATAGAGCGCGGACGCCTTCTGCGCGCTCTCCTGCGCCAGCCGCGCCTCGCGCCGCGCGGCATCGCCGAGCAAGTTCTCGCAGTGAGCGCGGTGAGCGAAGGCTGGCTCGACGGGATCGCCCCCGCGAACGCGCAGCGCTTCGTCGAGAGCCTCGTCGCTCGAGTGCGCTCCGAGGAGCCCGAGCTCGCCGAGCGGCTCGACCGGGGCGAGGCGTCCGAGAAGGGATGGCTCGAGGCGGTCTGCGCGCTGGCGGGCACGTTGCGGGGAGCCGCGCAGGGCGTCCCCGGGGAGGTGCACCCATGAGCCGGGAGCGCACGCTCGAACGCCGGCTGCGCGCGCTCTCGACGCTCGAGCAGGCGATCGGCGCGCTCCGTTCGCTCTCGGCCAGGCACTTCCGCGCCGCGCGCGCGCCGCTCCCCTTTGCGCGCGCGTATCGAGACGAGGTCGGCGCGTTCCTGTCGACGCTCGAAGCCAGGACACCGCGCGAGTCGCCCGCGGATCACTCCGGAATCGTCCTGGTGACTGCAGACCTCGGCCTGGTCGGCGACTACAGCGCACGGCTCGTGCGCGAGGCGCTGGACCTGCGCGCCGAGTGCGGGCCCGGACCGCTCGTCTGCGTCGGCCACCGAGCGGTGTCGATCCTCGCCAAGTCCGGCGTCGCGCCGACGTCCGTGCGACCTGCGCCGGCGAGCGTCGCCGGACTCTCGACGCTGCTCCTTGGACTCGTCGACGAGCTGCTCCGGCTGCGCCAAACAGGACAGCTCGAGTCACTGTGGCTCGTGGGGGCGCGCTTCGAGGGCGCGGGACAGTTCTCGCCCATGCGCGTACCGGTGCTTCCGATCGAGCCGCCGGCCGGTCGACCGGCCCTCCCGATCTCGCCCTACTGCGCCGCGCCGCACGTGCGAGCGGTGGTGGTGCGCGAGTACCTGTACGCGGCTCTCTACGAGACGTTGCTCGAGTCTCTCGCGTCGGAGCACAGCAAGCGCCTGGTGGTCGCAGAGTCCGCGCGCTCGTGGCTCTCTGACCGGATCGCCGCGACGCGCCGTCTCGCCGGCGCCATCCGGCGCGAGACGTCGACGCAGGAGGTCCTGGAGGTCGCCGCGGGCGCGCGCGCGGCGCGCCGCCAGATGGGGCGGTCGCGATGAACGGCAGGCGGCTGCGCGGAGCGATCGCATCCATCGAGGGAACCGTCGTCGAAATCGGCTTCGAGACCGTGCTGCCTCCCATCGGGGCCGGAGTGACGTGTCGAGGGGCGGGAGGCGCGGCGATCAGTGCAGAGATCTACGGCCATACGGGCGCGACGACTGCGCGCGCCGTCGCGATCGAGCCTACGCGCGGCTTGCGCCGGGGCGATCCAGTCGAGTCCGACGGGGAGCCGCTGCAGGTGCCCGTGGGCCCGCAGCTGCTGGGTCGGGTCGTGGATCTCCACGGGCGCGCGCTCGACGGCGGGCCGCCGGTCGAGGGCTGCCTGCCGTCGCCGATACGCCGGCCGCCGCCGCCTGCGTCCGAGCGGCGCGCGTCGGGCGGGATCTACGAGACGGGAATCAAGGTGATCGACTTCTTCTGTCCGATCGCGTACGGCGGGCGCGCCGGGGTGTTTGGCGGCGCCGGGGTCGGCAAGACCGTGGTGCTCACGGAGTTCATCCACAATGCCGTCGAGTCACTCGAAGGCGTGGCCGTGTTCGCAGGGATCGGAGAGCGCTCGCGCGAAGGTCTCGAGCTCTGGCAGGAGCTGCAACGCCGCAAAGTCATGGATCGCACCGTGCTGGTCTTCGGCCAGATGAAGGAGCCGCCCGGCGCACGCTTCCTCGTCGGCCTCGCAGCGCTCACGGTCGCCGAATACTTCCGCGACCGCGAGCGGCGCGATGTGCTCTTCGTCGTCGACAACGCGTACCGCCACATTCAGGCCGGCATGGAGGTCTCCGGGATCCTCGGGCGCATGCCGTCGCGCGTGGGCTACCAGCCGACGCTCGCCGCCGATCTCGCGGAGCTCGAGGAGCGGATCACCGCGACTCGACGCGCCGACATGGTCTCGCTGCAGGCGGTGTACGTGCCCGCGGACGACTACTCGGACCCCGCCATCACCCACGTGTTCTGGCACCTCGACAGCGCGCTGGTGCTCTCGCGCGACGTCGCGGCCGAGGGCCTGTACCCGGCGGTAGATCCGCTCGCCTCGTGGTCGAAGGCGCTCGACCGCGAGATCATCGGCAGCCGCCATGACGAGGCCCTCCAGGAGGCACGGCGAGTCCTCGGTCGCTACCAGGAGCTGCGCGACATCATCTCGATGCTCGGCCTGGAGGAGCTCTCGGCGGAGGACCGGCGCACGGTCGCGCGCGCGCGCCGGCTGCGGAGCTACTTCTCGCAGCCCTTCCACGTGACCGAGGCGTTCACCGGTCGGCCGGGCCGGCGAGTCCCGGCAGAGACGACGGTGCGCGACACGGCCGCGATCCTCGACGGCCGCTGCGACGAGCGCGACGAGCGCGAGCTGTTCATGATCGGGAGCCTCGACGAACTTCCCGAGAGGGGTAGCCGTGGCTGACCAGACGCTGCAGCTCGTCGTGCGAACCCCGGAACGCGCCGTGCTCGACGAGGCCGTGACGTCCTTGCGACTGCCGACCGACACGGGCCAGGTGGGCCTGCGGCCACGTGCGGAGCCGACGGTCCTGGTCGTCGAGCCGGGCCTGGTGCTCGCGAAGGTGCGCGGGCAGCTGCGCTTTCTCGCGACGGCTGGGGGACTGCTGCGCTGCGACGGACGCCGGGCCACCTTGCTCACGCCCGTTGCGGTGATCGGCGACAGCGAGCGTGCCGTGGCCCTGGCGCTCGACGAGACCCTGCGTGCGCCGCGAGCGGAACTCGAGCTGCGCGCCGCGCTGCAGCGGCTGGAGACCGGAATCCTGCTCGAGCTGCGCCGCGGTGCCGGCCGAGGGCAAGTCCATGGCTGAGCCGGAAGATCGCCCGACGCCGAGTGAGCGCCCCGACGCTCGCCGCTCGCTCGAGCGCGACGTCGGCCGCTTCCAGCGCCGCGAGAGGGGCAGCGCCTCGTTCTGGCGCTCCCTCTCGGTGCTGGGCACCATCGGCTGGTCGATCGCGCTTCCCTCCGTCGGCGGCGCATGGATCGGCCATCGCCTCGACGTGTGGCTCGCGACCGGCGTGCGCTTCACGCTGATGCTCCTGGTCGCGGGGGTGCTCCTCGGGGGCATCGTCGCGGCGCGCATCCTGCGCGAGCACCGGAGCTAGCGACATGGAGTTGCGGGTCTTCGGCGAGTCGATCGTGTTCTGGCTGGGCGCGCTGCCGATCACGGCGACGATGCTGACCTCACTCGCGGTCTCGCTCGCGCTCGTGCTGATCGCGATCGGCCTGCGTGTGGGGCTCGCGCGCTCGGAGTCGAGCACTCTCGCGGCGCTTGCGCTCCTCAGCGTGGAGTGGATCGACGATCTGGTGCAGCAGGTCGTGGGTCGCGCCGATCCCGGGCTCGTCACTCTGGCGGGCAGTCTTTTCGCGTTCATCACGTCGTGCACTCTGGCGGGGCAGCTTCCTGGAGTTCGGCCGCCGACGGCCAGCCTCGCCACGACGTCGGCGCTCGCCGTCATCGTATTTCTCGCGGTGCCCGCGGCCGGCGTCCGCGCGCGCGGGCTGCGCGCCTACCTGCTCGAATACTTCCGGCCGAACCCGCTGTTCGCCCCGCTGCACATCCTCTCGGAGCTGTCGCGCACGCTCGCGCTCTCGATGCGCCTGTTCGGGAACATGATGTCGGGACACCTGGTCGTCTCGCTGCTCGTCGCGCTCGCGGGCCTTCTCGTGCCCATGCCGCTCATGGCGCTCGACCTCCTGATCGGTCTCTTGCAGGCGTACATCTTCACGGTGCTCGCGGTCGTCTACGTCGGGGCGGCGCTGCGCAGCACCGAACCATGACTCCGAAGTCCCCGACGTCGCCTCGTCGCCCGTTTCGGATGCCGCCAGCTGGCAGGCGGGCGACGGCTCCACCCGCGGTTGATGCCGACGAGGGTCTGCGTCGGGTTGTAGACAGCCCCGCTCAGGTTCGAGAGGGAGCGGCCAAGGCGAAGCTGAGAGCGACGAGTCCCAGCACAATTGCCGAAGGCTCCGGAACGGTGAGCGACGTGACGCTGAACACGACCCCGCTGAACGTCCCGTCGTTGTAGAAGGACAAACCGAACGTGTTCGAGGTGAAGTCGCTCAGGTCCGGTGGAACCAGCGGGAGGTCGAGGCTCGTAATGGCGTGGTCCACGTCGTCGTGCAGCGTCAGATCCATCCCCCTCAACGCGTCGCCGCCGACGTCGGGCCCCCACGGATCGTTCTCCGTGGCCCTCGAGACGAAGACCTCGTACGTCTGCGGAGGGAAGCCCACGTCGCGGCTGATGAGAATGTCGCCGCCATCGTTGAAGCTGTTCGCCGGTGTCGCCAATGCGGAGTATGACCCGGACGCAAACGTCATGCCCGCGAGGCCCCGGTAGGACGCCTGCTCGCCGTTCGTAAAATACACCGGAGTGTCCGAGTCGAACGTGTAGCTCGCGCTGAAAGATTGCCCGAGCGGGAACACGTCCGGCTTGTTCGTCTCGATCACGTTCCCGGTGAAGGCGAATGTGATCGGATAGGCGTGTGTCGTCTCTGGGAGCGACACGCTCAGCCCGAGGACGACCAGAAGCAGCCCTGACCGCAGCATTCCTTCGGAGCCTCCGGGGCTCCAACCATACCACGAATGGCCCACCTCTCGGGCGAGGCGAATCAGGAAAACGCCGCTAGCGGTCGAGGACCTCGGAGTCGCGGTCGTCGGCGCTGAACGCGTCGGGCTCGAGCGGCTCCGGAAAGTCGCTGAACGGGAACGGGACCTGCGACTCGCTGTAGGTCAGGTAGCGGAGCACCCGGTAGTAGTAGGTGGTGATCCGGTTGGCGAGCGCGCGAACGCGCAAGCCTGGCGGGCGCCGCGTGACCAGAGTGAAGAGCAGCTCGAAGACCACGATCAGGCTGAGCAGCGTGCGAATTGCACCCGCGATGATCGCGAACAGGAGCGTGAGGGCGATGCGGTGGGCGGTGTCTTTGCGCGGGATCTCGTCGTCGAAGCGCGCGTCGGGATCCGCGCCCGGCCCATCGCTTTCCTCGATCTCGTCGTAGCGCTCGTCCTGGGGGTCTTCGCTCGCGCTCATGTGCAGCCGTGGTCGGGAACTCATGTTGTCCTCCCGACCGGGAGCTCTGCGTCTCGCGTGCCAGACACGAGCCGGCGAGACCGTCCGCCGGCGCACGGCGGGGGTGCGCTCTGCAGGCGAGAGGCTGCACCGCAGCGCAACGCCTGCGGCGCTTCAGAACGGGACGGGACGCTGAAACCCGCGAACGATTCGCCGTACAATCCAAGCCCCGAGGAGCGGCCGGGCCGCTCGAGGGTACCCAAGGAGACGCCATGGCCGATCTGCGCGAGATGCCCGAAGCCGAGCTTCGCGGGCGCGTTCAGAAGCTGCTCGCGGAAGCGCATCCGGAGCGCACCGACTCGATCACCTTCCGCCGCAAGCAGTTCGAGCACGGCCTGGCGTGGGTGCACTTCCCGGAGGGTCACGGGGGCCTGGGCATCAGCCCGAAGCAGCAGCTGACGGTGCAGGACGAGATCTCGAAGCACTCGAAGGTCGTGCATCACGATCCGCCGGTGAGCACGATCGGCATCGGGATGGGCGCGCCCACCGTGCTCACCTACGCGAGCGAGGCGCAGAAGAAGTACCACCTGCCGCGCATCTTCTCGGGCGAGGACATCTGGTGCCAGATGTTCAGCGAGCCGAGCGCCGGCTCCGACGTCGCGGGCCTCTCCTCGCGCGCGGTGCGGGACGGCGACCACTGGGTGGTGAACGGCCAGAAGGTGTGGACCTCGGTCGCCCATCTCTCGAGCTGGGGAATGCTCGTGGTCCGCACGAATCCCGACGTCCCGAAGCACGACGGCCTGTCGTACTTCATCGTCGACATGAAGACCCCCGGGGTGACGGTGCGCCCGCTCTATCAGATCACGGGCGAGGCGGAGTTCAACGAGGTGTTCTTCGACAACGTGCGCATCCCGCACGCGAACATGCTCGGCAAGGAAGGCCAGGGCTGGCGCGTCGCGATCACCACCCTGATGAACGAGCGCGTCGCGATCGGCGGCATGGGCGCCAAGAAGAAGGGCGCGGGTGGCGATCTCGCAGGTCGTGGAGCTCTGGCAGAAGCGCAAGCCGGGCGCCCTCTCGCCGGCGCAGGAAGTGATCATGCGCGATCGCGTGACACGCGCGTGGATGGACAACGAGCTGCTGCGCATCACCAACCAGCGCGCGCGCGGGGCGCAGAAGTCCGGGACCCCGGGACCGGAGGGCTCGGTCGGTAAGCTCGCGCAGGCGGAGATCAACAAGCGCCTCTGGGAGCTCGCGATCGACGTGCTCGGCAGCGACGGGCTCGCGTTCGAAGCGGGCTACCAGCTGCGCCAGAGCGGCTTCGAGGGGCGCACGCCCGAGGCGCTCGCGAAGTATCAGTTCCTGCGCTCGCGCGCGAACTCGATCGAGGGCGGCACCTCCGAGATCATGAAGAACATCCTCGGCGAGCGCGTGCTCGGCCTGCCCGGCGACCCGCGCGTCGACAAGGACGTTCCCTGGAAGGACGTGCCGCGCTCGTGAGCGACGAAGCTCGAGCAAGATTGGAGCAAGCGACCCATGCCCGCTGATTTCGTCTTCACCGATGAGCACGACGAGCTGCGCAAGACCGTGCGCGCGTTCCTGCAGAAGCGCTCCGACGAGAAGGCCGTGCGCGCTGCGATGGTCAGCGAGCGCGGCTACGACCCCGAGGTCTGGAAGCAGCTCGCAGAGGAGCTCGGCCTGGTCGGCCTGGTGATCCCCGAGGAGCACGGCGGTGCGGGCTTCGGCCCGGTGGAGCTCTTGATCGCGATGGAGGAGATGGGACGCGCGCTGCTCTGCGCGCCGTTCCTCGGCACGTCGGTGTTCGCAGCGCAGACGCTGCTCACGTGCGCCGACGCAGTCACGCAGAAGGAGCTCTTGCCGAAGATCGCGTTGGGGAAGGCGATCGTGAGCGTCGCGCACGCGGAGCCGAACGGGCGCTGGGACCTCGCCGGCATCGCGCTGCGCGCAAAGGGCACCGGCGCGAACGTGACGCTGGACGGCGAGAAGACGCTCGTGCTCGACGGGCAGAGCGCCGACGAGCTGCTCGTCGTCGCGCGCGGCGACGCAGGCCTCGAGCTGCTGCGCGTGAACGCGAATGCGCCCGGCCTTTCGCGCAGCGCGATCCCGCCGCTCGATCTCACCCGCAAGCTCGCGCGCATCCGCTTCGCGAGCACACCCGCGACGCGCATCTCGAGCGGCGACCAGACCGCCAACTTCGAGCGCGTGCTCGCCTTCGTATGCGCGGCGCTCGCGGCCGAGCAGGTGGGGGGCGCACAGAAGTGCCTCGAGATGGCGACGGAGTACGCGAAGAGCCGGCTCCAGTTCGGCCGCCCGATCGGGAGCTATCAGGCCATCAAGCACAAGTGCGCCGAGATGCTGGTCTCCGTGGAGATGGCGAAGTCGGCGGCGACCAACGCCCTCTTCATCGCCGCGGCGAACGAGCCCGACTTCGTCGAAGCCGCCGCGCTCGCCAAGGCGTATTGCTCCGAGGCCTACTTCCACGCGGCTGCGGACAACATCCAGATCCACGGCGGCATGGGCTTCACCTGGGAGGCCGCGCCGCATCTGTACTTCAAACGCGCGAAGTCGAGCGAGCTCTTGTTCGGCGACGCCGCGCACCACCGCGAGGAGCTGGCAAAGCACGTCGGGCTGTAGGTCGCGCGGCGAAAATTCCTTGACAGCGGTCGAGTCACTCCAGCTATGCTGGTCTCATGAGGATCATTTACTCGGCCGTCCTCGGACTCTTCGTGCTCGCAGTCAGCAGCGCGTGCGCACTGACGACGGAGACGATCCAGCTCGATTACTCCCCTCGCACGGGCGTTGCGCAGATCCAGCAGGCCGAGACCGTGACAGTCCTCGTCTCGGTCTCCGATACCCGGAGCCGTACGGATCGGGTCAGCAGCAAGAAGAACGGCTACGGCATGGAGATGGCCGCGATCACGTCTCAGAATGATCCGGTCTCGGTGGTCCGGCAGGCTATCGAGGCGGAGCTGCGCGGGCGCGGCTTCCAGATCGGGCAGACCGGACTCACGGTGAAGACCGAAGTCCAGAAATACTACTGCGACTTCAAGAACGGCTTCTTCTCGGGGGATGCCGTCGCCGAAGTCACTCTGAGCGTCCAGGTCCTGACGACCGGCGGCGCGATCACCTACGCATCGGTCATCGCAGGCGAAGGCAAGGAGCCCAACGTTCAGCTCGCGTCGGGCGGAAACGCGAAGCTCGCGCTCGACCGAGCGCTCCAGGACGCCATGGACAAGCTCTTCGGCAATCAGACGTTTCTAGACGCCTTGCTGAAGGCAAAGGCGACCTAGCAAAGACATGCTGAAGATCATCCACATGCCCAATAGCCGCTCGTCGCGGATCGTCTTCGTCGCGGAGGAGCTGCGCATCCCGTACGAGATCGACCTACGCAGGCGCTCGGAGCTGAAGAAGCCGGACGTCCTCGCGATCAATCCGTTCGGCGCGGCGCCCGTCATCCAGGACGGCGACCTGAAGATGATGGAGTCGATGGCGATCGTTCAGTACCTGGTCGAGCGTCACGACACCGAGAAGCGTCTCATGCCCGCGGTGGGGAGCCCGGCGCGCGCGCGCTTCTTGCAGTGGTTCCACTATGCGGAAGCGACCCTCGCGCCGCCGCTCGTCGGCTACCTGCGTTCGTCGGGCATCTGGCCGACGACGCCGCTCGACGAGAAGGTGCGCGACGCGGCGCGGCGCTCGCTCGACATCGCGGTGGGCCACGTCGACGACACACTGGCTGACTCTGCCCACGTCGCCGGCGACTCGTTCGGCGCCGCCGACATCGGCGTCCATTGGGCGATCCGCATCGCGCGCATGATCCAGGCGGTCGATCTCGACGAGATGAAGCACGTCGCGCGCTACATGGCGCAGGTAGACGCACGACCCGCGGCGAAGATCGCGTACGCGATCCCCGCGGACTACGTGCGAGAGCCGCCAGGCTCGGCGGTGACGCCGGCGCGCGTCCGCCGGCGCTAGCGAACGAGGAGCGGGCGACCGGCTGCAGCGCTGGCCGACGACCAGAACGCCCGCGTACGCGCCGATCTGCCTGCGGAACGAGCGGAGCGCGCCAGTCGCCACGCATCATCCTGTATCCTTGTGTCTCGTCGAGGAGGTCCCGTCATGCCGGTTCCGGCGCTCGAGGGGCAACGCGTCGTCATCATCGGCGGCAGCTCCGGCATCGGCTTCGCGGTGGCGGAGCGGGCGATCCGTGAAGGAGCGCAGGTCGTCGTCGGGTCCAGCAGCGCTGCGCGCGTCGAGAACGCGGTGAAGCGGCTGGGATCCGCGGCGTCCGGATCGGCGGTGGACGTGCGCGAGGAGGCGAGCGTCTCCGCCTTCTTCGAGCGAAGCGGTCGGTTCGATCACCTGGTGTTCACCGCCGGGGACTGGGATGCGCTCCGCAGCGGCGGCTCGCTCCCGGAGCTCGATCTTCTCGGCGCCAGCGCCGTCTTCACCGTCCGGTTCTGGGGCGCGCTGGCGGCCATCAAGCACGCGCAGGGCCGCATCTCGCCGAACGGCTCGATCACCCTCACCAACGGCGTGGTCGCGCACCGGCCGCGCAAAGGCGCTGCGCTCAACACGGCGATGGCCGGGGCCATCGAGCACCTGACGCGCGCACTGGCGGTCGACCTCGCGCCGATTCGGGTGAACGCCGTGTGCCCGGGCCTGGTCCTCACCGACGTGTGGAACAGCATCCCGGAGGATCGCCGCGCGGAGCAGATCCGGCGCATGACCGCCCGGCTTCCCCTCCCTCGCGCCGGCGAACCGGACGAGGTCGCCGAGACGTACCTCCATCTCCTCCGCGCAACCTACTCCACCGGCCAGGTCCTGATCGTGGACGGTGGCAAGACCCTGGTGTAGGCCTCACCAGGAGGTGGCGTCGCACGAGACGACCGCGAGCGGCGCCAGAACCTCGGGCGGGAACAGGCGCATGTTCACTCCCATCCGAGGGTACTGCTTGTCGACCGGGGCCCAATGGGTGACGCAGCCGCAAACCGTGCAGTGATGGAATTCGAGGATCCGCTTCCCCCGCTTGTGGATCGTGGTCGCGCCTTCAGGCGGAAGGAGCCGCACCCGATTCGGGTTGAAGTAGGACCAGAGCGCGGCGTAGCGGCGACAGATCCCGCAATTGCAGTTGGTGACCTCGTCGGGCGCGTCGTCGAGCTCGATGCGGACCGCGCCGCAGTCGCAGGATCCTTCGAGCACGGTGGTCTCCCTCTCTCGTTCAGATCTCCCGGCAGAACCGCGCGACGTTTGGCCGCCTCGGGTGAATCGTCGACCGCATCTTACTCCTCGGCGGCTCGACGCCAACCACTTCAGAGCCGGCTTCGCGCGGTACCATCGGACATGCCTACCCCACTCCCTCTCCGGCTGCGCGCGCTGGTGGCCGTCGCGACCTTCGCGATCAAGCGCGGCTGGCTGCCGACGCCGGTCTCCGCGCTCGAAAGGCCGCACGACGAGCGGCTCGCGCGCAAGGCGATGGGCATCGCCTGCAAGCCGGGCGACCGCTCGATCCGCACGCAGGACGTCCGGGTCGAGGGTCGCGGCGGTCCGGTCCCGGCGCGCGTCTACACGCGTGCCGACGTGCAGCCAGGTGCTCCCGCGATCCTCTTCATCCACGGGGG
Organism: uncultured delta proteobacterium; assembly: GCA_963707945.1. Taxonomy (GTDB): domain Bacteria; phylum Myxococcota_A; class UBA9160; order SZUA-336; family SZUA-336; genus VGRW01. Next base: position 1,112,890 of record CAVPRM010000001.1, on the reverse strand, counting down.
CGGCTTCATCGAGGGCGGTGTCGACTTCTGCGACAACGTGCAGCGCGGGCTCGCGGCTCGGACGGGGTACGTCGTCGTCGGGCTGTCCTACCGCCTCGCTCCGGAGCACCCGTTCCCGGCCGGGTTCGAGGACTGCGAGGACGTGCTGCGGTGGATGGCGGAGTCGAGGCCCGCGAGCCTGGATCCTACCCGCATCGCGGTGGGCGGGGAGAGCGCGGGAGGCAACCTCACGGTGGCCCTCGCGCTCTCGAGCCGCGACAGCAAGGGCCCGGCGATCGCGCACCTCTCGATCTACTACCCCTTCACCGACACGACTTTGAAGTCGAGCGACTGGGACACTACGGACATGCCCGGAGTCGGCCGCGCAGCGGGCGAGCTCATGGTGAAGGTCTACGCGCCGAAGGACGCCGGCAATCCGCTGGTGAGCGTGCTGCACGCCGACCTCGAGGGGCTGCCCCCGTCGACGGTCATCACCTGCGGTCACGACCCGCTGCGCTCGGACGGCGTCTGGCTCGCCGAGGCGCTGAAGAAGGCCGGCGTGCCGACGCTGCACACGCACTACGACGACATGCCCCACGGCTTCCTGATGTTCTCGCGCCTGACCCGGCGGGCGGACGAGTCGATGGACGAGATGGCGCGCGAGACGACCAAGGTCTTCGCCCGCGGTTGAGGGCGCCTAGCGGGCCGCCTTCACGAGCCGCTCCAGCTCGGGCAGCCGCCGCTCGATCGCGTCCGGCTTCTGAGAGCCGAGCTGCACGACGAGGCGGTCGACCCCGAGATCGGCGAAGGCCGAGAGCGTCTCGGGCGTCGCCTGCTGCGGCGTGATGACGATCTCGAAGCCCTTGCGCGAACGGCCCGCGGCCGCGAGCGCGCGGTCGAGTCCTCGGAGCACGCCGGCCGTCAGCTCCGGCGTCAGCGCGAAGCCGTACCAGCCGCGGCCGAACTCGGCCGCGCGCCGCAGCGAGCGCGGCGCATGACCGCCCACGAAGATGGGGACGTGCGGCTTCTGCACTGGCTTCGGGTCCATCCGGCAGGGCGCGAGCTTCACGTGCTTGCCCTGGAACGACGCGACGGGCTCGGTCCACAGGGCGATCATCGCCCGGAGGAACTCGTCGCACCGCTCGCCGCGGTCCTCCCAGCCGTAGCCGCAGGCGATGACCTCCTCCTTGCACCAGCCGACGCCGACGCCGAAATCGATGCGACCGCCCGTCAGCCAGTCGAGCGTCGCGAACTCCTTCGCGGTGTAGATCGGATTGCGCTGGGGCACGAGCGTGATGCCGGTGCCGAGCCGCAAGGTCTTCGTCGCGCTCGCGAGGAAGCCGAAGGTGGCGACCGTGTCGAGGAGACCCCCGCCTTCGGGGACGGGGATCTTTCCGTCCCGCGATCCAGGGTACGGGAACTCCATCTCGTCGAAGAGCACGACGTGCTCTCCCATCCAGAGCGACTCGATCCCGGCCCCCTCGAGCCGGCGGCCGAGATCCGCCACGAGCTCGGGTGTCGCCAGCGGCGACATGAACGTTGCGAAGACGCCGATCTTCATCACGGTTGCCCAGCGTACCACCGCGCGCGTACCGTCGTACGATGCGAACCGTTCATCCCGCCATCGCTCCCGACCACGTCGCCGTCGTCACCGGCGCGGCCAGCGGCATCGGCCTCGCCGCGGCGCAGCGTTTCGCCGAAGCCGGCCTCCGGGTCTGTCTGGCCGACAGGGATGCGGAGAAGCTTCGCGACGCCCGGGCCAAGCTCGGCGCGCGGGCCATCGCCGTGGCGACCGACGTCTCCGACCGCTCGTCCGTCGAGTCCCTCGCGCAGACGGTGGCGCGCGAGCTCGGCCCGGTCTCGGTGCTGATGAACAACGCCGGCGTGGGCGGCGGCGGCGACGCGCTGTCCAACCCCGCGGGCTGGTCGAGCGTTCTCGGCGTCAACCTCTTCGGCGTTCTGCACGGCGTGCAGACGTTCGTGCCGGCCATGGCCGAGCGCGGCGCACCGGGGCTCGTGATCAACACCGGCTCGAAGCAGGGGATCACCTGTCCGCCCGGCGACACGGCCTACAACGTCTCGAAGGCCGCGGTGAAGGCGTTGACCGAGGGCCTCGCGCACACGCTGCGCAACCGCGCGGGCTGCCAGGTGACGGCCCACCTCCTGATCCCCGGCTTCACCTACACCGGCATGACCGCACGCCGCATCCCGCAGAAGCCGCCTGGCGCATGGACCCCCGGGCAGGTCGTGGATCGCATGCTCGAGGGTCTGGCGCGCGGCGACTTCTACCTCTGGTGCGAAGACGGCGAGACACCGCGGGCACTCGACCAGAAACGCGTGCTGTGGAACGCGCTCGACATCGTCGAGAACCGCCCCGCCCTCTCGCGCTGGCATCCCGAGTGGAAGGAGCGGTTCGAGGACTTCCTCGCGGCGCCGAAGCGCTGAGCTATTTGCATCCGACCGTCCTGATCGAATCGGACCCTTCAATGGCCTGCCCGCCAAACGTCTCCCCGGTCAACAGGGCAGAGGTGCCCCCGCACTTGATTCCCGTGGCCTGGGTATTGAAGTGGAGGATCAGGTCGATGTCCCCATCCCTATCGACGTCCGCCAGGGCCGAGCGCACCGGGGCAGCTTCGGTGCCGGTCGGGCCGAACCGCAGCGTCTTCGGGCTCGCGGTGGTGGCGTCGAAGCTGTCGGTCGTCAGAATGGCCACTGGAATCTTGCCGCGGCTTCTCGGGTTGATGCTGTTCGGGAAGCTCCCGGGCTTGATGTCGATCTGCACCGGCACGACGGGCGGTGAAGTGAGCACTTTCAAGCTGCCACCCCAATTGTCGAGTTGGCCGGAATTGCAGCCACCCACTTGGCCCTCCGCCTGAACACCGAGTACGTGCGCTCCCGGCGACACAGGTCCTAGATCGACGAGGCCCGTGTCCAATGCCAGGTCTGAAAATGGGGCTGGAGCGCCAGGCCATCCCAAAAAATCACTGGTCGCCTTGAGCGCTCCATCGACGAGAAAACCCACCCGCACGGACGCACAGTGGGTGGGGCGAACGAAGTACTGCGCCTGGAGGACCGAGCCGGTTTCAACCGACACGACGAAGGGCGGATCACACAGTTCGCCCGCACTGGTGCACGTGACGATGAAGTCGGGGATGATCGTCTCGACGGTCTGGCCCTGCACCAGGTCCGACAATCCGAATAGGGTTGCAACCACCACGGCTACTGCGACCGACCAACGCGTGCTCATGAGGCCTCCTGTTCCGTCTCCTGCTTGGATCAACGTGGTAGTCCGAGCTTCTTCCTTTCCTGGGGGCTTGATCAAGAGGCAACTTCTCTCGCGAGGTCGCAGGAGCCGCTTGCGCTAGGAACTACACCCAGTCGGATCCACTTGCCCTCCTCGCATCGGGCTAGCGAACCGAGCGCGCGCGAATCACCGTCAGGTAGCCGGCCATCGCCAGAGCAGCGAGCGCGTTGGCGAACGCCGCATGCCACCCTCCGAGCCTCCCGCCCGCAGGCGCGAACAAGAGCCCGAAGATCTCGAACGTGATCTCGAAGCCGGCGAACAGCGCCGCCGCCGCGAGTGCAGCTGCGGCCGCGGCGCTCCTCAGGCGGCGAGCTCCCTCGAGCATGCTCAGCGCGCCCATCAGGCCGAAGGCGATGAACACCCCGCCGTGCACGGCCGTGTAGGCGAGCACCAACGTCAGCTCGATCGGTGCATCCGGGCCAAGGGACTCGCTGCGAAACAACGCCGCACCGAGCGCATTCGGCGTGTACAGCGGTCGCCCGCCGGCGACGTCGATGGCGAGGTAGACGAGCGAGATCACCGCGGCTCCGATCAAGCCCGCGACGACCCCAGGGAGCCACGTGCTCTGGACTTCGGCCGGTTCGCGGGGAGAGCTCGCCTCGGTCACGGCGTCACCAGCGCCGATCTTGCCGCCCTTTTCCGGCTGCGAACAGCGAAAGTCGGCTTCGAGCTACCGGGACGCGGCGTCGCAGAGGACGACCTTGAGCGGCGCCAAGATCTCCGGCGCGAACATGCGCATGTTCACCCACATCCGGGGATAGCCTTTGTCCACGGGGGCCCAGTGGGTGACGCAGCCGCACACCGTGCAGTGATGGGGATCCGCACCCGCTTCGGGTCGAAGTACGACCAGCGCGCTGCGTAGCAGCGGCAGATCGAGCATGTGGACGGCGCCGCACTCGCAGGATCCCTCGAGCATGGCGGTCTCCTCGGATCGCGCGGCCGGTTCAGACCTCCCGGCAGAACCGCGCGATGCTCGCGGCGGTCTCGCGACTCACGTCGGGGCAGGCCATCGCGAAGATCTCCGTGCCGTGGATCGTGCCCATCACCTGGCGGCATTGCGCGGGCACCCCGGCGCGAAGCAGCAGGCGGTAGAACTCGATGCCCTCGTCGCGCAGCGGATCACACTCGTTCACGCTGATGATGGTCGGCACGAGGCCCTTCACGTCCTGCTCCGACGCGAAGCCGGGCCAGGCAAGTGGATTCTTGCGCTCGAGCTCGTGGATCCCGTAAGCCATCGCGCCGCGGTTGTTGTGCAGGTCGAGCAGGATGCCGTTGTTCTCGATCGAGGACGGCAGCCGGTCCTGCGGCCAGTGCCCGGCGATGTAGGGGCAGAGCGCGTAGAGCCCGCGCACCAGTCCCAGGTGGCCGTCCTGCTTGAGCTTGAGTCCCGTCGCCAAGGTCAGATTCCCGCCGCCGCTCTCGCCCGCAACGATGATGTGCGCCGGGTCGACGCCCAGCCGCGCCGCGCTCTCGTGGAGCCACTTCACGCCCGAGACGCAGTCGTTGAGACCCGCCGGGAACGGCGCCACCTCCGGCGCCGACGAGGCAGTCAGCGCGTTGCGGAAGTCGACCATCGCCACCGCGACGCCCTGCGCCGCGATGATCCGACCCCAGGCGCGGTACATGCCGTCGAAGCACGACATCGCCTGCATGCCGCCCCCGTGGATGTAGTAGACGCAGGGCAGCGGCTCGCGGGCTTCGGGCCGGATCAGCTGCAGCTTGATCGTGTTGCCGTCGGGCGAGGAGCGGAACTCGTGCGTGGCAACGGAGAGGCCCTTCGAGGGCGCGATCTGCTCGTTGTCCATCAGGTCGAAGACCTTGGTCATCTGCTCGCGCTGGGCGATCGCCTGCGGGCTGGTTGACCTCTGCGAGCAGCTCGTCGCGGCTCCGGACGTCGCTCTGGGTCATGCTGGGGAACGCCGCCATCGCAGCCTTGATGCGCGGGTCGATGCGTCGGTCTTCCTGGAGCTTGCTCATGTCCGCCTCCTCGCGTTGGATCGCTGCACGAAATCTTACCCCTAGCGGTGCCACTGTGGGTCTGCGTCGAGCGAAGGAAGGCGGGATTGGCGGCGCAGGTCAGCGCCTCCTCTGTGGCCGCCCCGTTGCGGTGCACGCGCGGGGCCGTGGGCACCGTGCAGACTCCGGCCGAGCAGGTGCCCGCGCCGCCCGAGGTCGTCACGCACGCCGTGCCGTTGGCGTAGGTCTGTACACCGCAGCCGGCGCTCGCATCGCAATAGGCTGCGAAGCACGGGCCCTGGTCGGTCGGGCACGCGGGCGACGTACCCGCGATGCACGCGGAGCTCTGGCAGGTCTCGAGACCGTTGCAGGCGTTCCCGTCGTCGCAGACCATCGGGGCCCCCGCGCGGCAGGCATTCGCCACGCAGTACTCGATCCCGTTGCAGGCATTGCCGTCGGTGCACTGCGCGTCGGCTCCACAGGCGAAGCCACGACACACGCCCGCGCGGCACACGTCGTACCGGGTGCTCGCGCTGCCGTCGTTGCAGGGCGTCTCGTCGGGTTGCGGCGAGCTGCCCGCCTGACAGCGGTGGGAGACGCAGGCGCGAGGTCCCGAGCATGGGTCCGAAGGCGCAGGGCAGTCCGCGTCGACGCTGCATTGCCCGAGCGTTCCCGCGCAGGTGCCGCCCGACTGACAGACGTCGCCGAACGTCATCGCGTTGCCGTCGTCGCACGAGCTTCCCGCGCGAGGAGCGGGATCGAACGCACATCCTGTCGCGGTGCACGTGTCCGCGGTGCAGGGATTGCCGTCGCTGCAGCTGGTCGCTGTGCAGCTGGAGTCCGCTGCGAAGACGACCTCGTTCGAGAAGCCCGACTCCAGGCCGCTGGCGTCGTACGACTTCAGCGAGACGTAGGTATCCGAGTACGGCTCGATACCAGCCAGCGCGTAGTGTGCGACACCGTTCGCGTCCAGGAGCGGGAGATGGTTGATGTCGTCGCGGTAGTCGATGTACGCGCGAGAGTTCGCGGCCAGGTAGACGTGGAAGCCGACCACGCGCGCGTCCGACGGCAGCCGGAACTGGAGATCGATGTTGCGAAGCTGGCCGTGCGCCGCGCTCGGCGCCGAGAGTACGGCGATCACAGTCGCGAGAGCGAGTGCCCGCATTGTCCAGCTGTTCGGCATCGCGCTGCTCGGCTGCGTGAGCGGCGGCACTCGCCGCCGCGCGTGCGGCTCGATCCGCGCTAGCGCCGTTTCGGCGCGGGGACGGGGTGAGCCTCGTCACCCCGACGACCGAGCCCGCGTCCCCGAGTCAGAGTCGACCTCCGTGTTCTCGCAGACGAAGAACTCGACCGGCACGCCTGCGCTGGGCCGCTCGGCGGAAAACTCGTCGCCGATGCCGCACGCGATCGATCCGCCTAGCGCGATCGATCACGCTCTTCGCGCTGGCCCGTTCGGGAAGGGCGGGACCGAGGGTGGCCCCGCGCTTCTAGGTCGTGATCGGCACCAGACGCAGCTCGACCCGGCGGTTCGCCTGGCGACCTTCGGCGGTCGCATTATCGGCGATCGGGCTCCGCTTGCCGAAGCCCTGCGCGAGCACCCGGCGGTGGTCGACGCCCTGGGCCGAGAGGTAGCTGCCAACGCTCTCGGCGCGCTCCTTCGAGAGCGTGCGATTCAGGCTGTCCGAGCCGGTGCTGTCGGTGTGGCCCAGCACCTCGACGAGGGTCTTCGGATACTCCTTCAGCACCAGCGCGACCGAGTTCAGCACGGGGTAGAAGGAGGGAAGGATCGCCGACTCGCTGGAGCCGAAGGTGACGTTGCCCGGCATGTTCAGGATGAGGTTGTCGCCGTCGCGGGTCACGCTGACGCCGGTGCCGGCCAGCTGCTCGCGCAGCTTCGACTCCTGGACGTCCATGTATGCGCCGATCGCGCCGCCCGAGAGCGCGCCCACGCCCGCACCGATCAGCGCGCCCTTGGCGGCCTTGCGGCCCGAGAGCGCGCCGATGGCCGCTCCGCCGGCCGCTCCCGCAGCCGTGCCGATCAGCGCCCCCTTCGCGGTCTTGCTGAGCTGGCGCTCACCCGTGAAGGGGTCCGTCGTGCATGCAGGCAAGAGGGTCAGCAAGGTCAGCACTGCCCAGCCGCGCATCCATCCCATCGCGTAGTCCTCCTCAGCTCTCCGGCATCGGCGCACCGCCGGTCCTTCCTGAGCGGACGATGAGCGCGTAGTCGAGGCGATCGTCGCGGTAGCTTCGAGGCGACGACGTGACGCACCCAAGGCTCGGCCTCACACGAGCGCAGATCCTCGCGTTCCGACGGCGAGTCGAGCTGGGACGACTGACGCACTCCCGGAGGCGTCTCCAGCTCACACTTGCCGACGCGCGAGCTCCGCCTGTTGTTTGCGGGTGAGCTTGGCGCAGACCTGCTCATAGGAGTGGGCGGCGAGGCGTTTGATCTCGGCGGCGGGCACGTCGGCGTCGAGACTCACGCTGATCCAGAAGCGGCGGTCCAGATGCGAGCGATGACCGACTCCGCTGTATCGCTCGCGCAGGCTCTCCGCCAGATCCGGGTCGCACTTGAGGATCACGTTGGAATCGCCGCGAACGGACAGGATGGCGAACATCTTGCCCATGACCTTGTAGATCAGGACGTTCGGAGTGGAGCCCCGCGAGGCGCCCATGGGCTGCGCCACCGCGCCGTGCATCGCGTCGAGGTTGGACTTCAGGGCGGCGGTCATCATGGGCTTCACGCTCGCGGCTGGTCCTGTTGAGTATGGCATCGCGGCCCATGCATGTTGGTCTGTGCCGCGATCCGCGTATAGTCTCGACATGGTCCGCTGGCATCTCGTTCGCAGCGCAGCGCACGAGGGTTGGTTCATCTGCGCATGCGTCCTGCTGGTGGTCCTGGCGTCCGGAAGCGCGAATGCGCAACAGTGCAGCGTAGGTCCGCGCGTTCCCTTCGCGGGACACGCTCTGCCCCTCTCGGGAGAGACGACGGCGAGCTCGCTGGGGATCATCCGGGTCTATCCGAATGTCGTGCTCGACCAGCCGCTGCAGCTCGTTTCACCGCCGGACGGGACGGGACGGCTGTTCGTGGTCGAGAAGACCGGCCGCATCCGGATCCTGCCGGCCGATCCGTCGGGCGCGAGCGCGACGGTGTTTCTCGACCTCTCGGCGTCGATCGTGAGCGCGGACGCGCAGGGGCTGCTCGGGCTGGTGTTCGACCCTGCGTACGCGACCAACCGCCGCTTCTACGTCGACTACATCGCGCCGGGTCGCGACTGCCGGAGCACCACTCCGTGCATGAAGCTCGCTCGCTTCCTCGCGCGCAGCGGGAATCCGAACCAGGCGGATCCGGCTAGCAAGCTGGAGCTGCTCGAGATCACGCGCGACGAGACGGTCCACAACGGCGGCATGCTGGCGTTCGGACCCGACGGCATGCTGTACGCCTCGGAGGGCGACGACGGCGGCGCGCAGGACCTGTCGAAGCTGACGGGGAAACTCTTGCGCATCGACGTGCGCGGCTCGACCTACGCGATCCCGGCCGACAATCCCTTCCGCGGCCAGACCGGCCGCCGTGGGGAGATCTGGGCCTACGGCCTGCGCAACCCATGGCGCTTCTCCTTCGACAAGCTCACGGGCGACCTCTGGATCGGAGACGTCGGCCAATCGAGCTGGGAGGAGGTCGACTACCTGCCTGCGGGCAGCCCGGGAGGCGTGAACTTTGGTTGGCCCTTTTGCGAGGGCACGCACGACGGAATAGCCGGCACGTGCTCGAGCATCCAATCGCGCCCGCCGTTGCTCGAGTATCCGCACGATCCGAGCGGCGGACTTTCGGTCACCGGCGGCTACGTCTATCGCGGCGGCCGCCTGCCGTCCCTGTACGGCTCGTACCTGTACGCCGATTGGGCCTACGCGAAGCTCTGGGCGCGCCCGACGCCGGCGCAGCCCTCTGTGGTAGTCGCGAACCCCTCGATGATCGTCTCCTTCGGCGAGGCGAACGACGGCGAGCTGTACCTTGTCGCGATCTCGGGAGAGCTGTACCAGCTGGGCGAAGCGGCCGGGGGCAGCGTGCATCCGTTCCCGACCCTGCTGTCGCAGACGGGGCTGTTCGCTAACGCGGCGACGCTGACTCCCGCACCCGGGCTCGTCGAATACGGCGTGAACTCGCCGCTCTGGTCCGACGGCGCGCGGAAGCGCCGCTGGATCGCGCTGCCGGGCACGCAGCAGATCGGCTTCTCCGCCAGCGGCGACTGGAGCTTTCCGGTCGGCACCGCGTTCGTGAAGCACTTCGAGCTGCCGGTGACGGCTTCGACCACGCGGCGCGTGGAGACTCGCGTCCTGCTGCGCCAGGTCGACCGCTGGGTGGGCTACACCTATCGGTGGAACGCGGCGCAGACCGACGCAACGCTGCTCACCGACGCGGCCTCGGACACGTTCACCGTCGACACGGGCGGCGGACCCAAGCAGCAGACGTGGCAATATCCCTCGCCCGCGCAGTGCCTCGGCTGCCACACGAACGCCGCGGGCATCGTCCTGGGCGTGCGTACACCGCAACTCAACAGGAGGTTCGACTACGCGCCGGGCAGCGACCAGCAGCTCCACGCCTGGGGCGGCTGCCTCGGTCTGTTCAATCAGACGCTCGGAGATCCCGCCGGCTATCCGGTCTGGGTGGATCCGGCGGACACGACGCACTCGCTCGCTGAGCGCTCGCGCTCCTACCTGGCGGCGAACTGCTCGCACTGCCATCGCCCCGGCGGGCCGGGGCCCGGCGGCATGGACATGCGCGCGGCGACGCCGCTCGAGCAGATGAACCTCATCGGTGTTGCGCCGGAGTTCGGCGACCTCGGCATCGCCGGCGCGCAACGCATCCACTCGGGCTCGAGGGCGCAGAGCGTCCTGTGGCAGCGCGTGCAGTCGACCGATCACGCGGTGCGCATGCCAAAAGAGTCCAACGTGCCCGACCCGCTGGCCGTCTCCCTGCTCGGCGCCTGGATCGACTCCGCGCCGGAATCGACTTGCTCGACCTGCGGGGAGAACCTGGCGCTGGCCGGCACCGCTCACCTCAAGCTGAAGAAGGTCGCAAACGTGCGCGCTCCTGCGTCGGTCTCGGTCGACCTCGAGGAGTCCACCTGGACGGGCGTCGGCGACGCCGCGCCCCCGCTCGCCGGCAGCATCAGCGCCAATCGGAAGCGGACCTCGCTCACCGCCAGCCTCGACGCTGCGTCGCTATCGGCGCTGCGCAGCTGGCTCGAGGCAGCGCTCGAAGCGGAGTCGGGCGCCGACGTGTCGCTCGACTCGCTGGACGAGTTCCCGATCAAGCTGAAGCTCAACAAGGCGCGCACGAAGGCGGCACTCAAGCTGAAGGTCAAGCTCTTCGTCACCGTGAACGGCGTGCTGCGCAAGGGCGTCTACAAGATCGCGCTGAAGGGACCGGTGTCCGCGGGCGGAAAGTAGGCTTCGCGGCATCCCCGCGCGCGCAGCCGCGTGGCTACGGGCGCGCGATCGACGGCGAGTACGCGTTGTCGAGGAACAGGACCGGCGTGCCAGTGCCGTCTGCAGGTACCGACCAGAGCGCCGTGCCGCCGGCGTCGCGCGGCAGCGCGTACAGCACGTGGCCCCGATCGAGCCATTCCGCCTGATCGTCCACGCTGCGCGTCTCGGCGACCGGCACGGATGCGAGCGTCCGCAGATCGAGCACGTGAAGCCGCCAGCCGAGACGGCCGTTGTCGTTCACCCGCTTCTTGAACACAACCCGGCTGTCGTCGGGCGACAGCGACGGGCACTCGACGCCGTCGTGGACGACCGTCACCTCGCGGCGCGGCACGGAGCCGCGCACGAGCCATATGTGGCCTCCGGTCGCGAGAGTCGCGTAGAAGATCCCCGGGTCGTGCGCGAAGGTCACCCCCCAGAAGTTGAAGTCGGCCGCGTGAAACGGCTGCCCGTCGCGGATCGCGGTGAACTGCTCCAAGTCCCCGAGCGCCTGCCCCGACGCCGTGTCGAGGATCGTGGTCCGTGTCGAGAAGCTGTTGTTCGTGTACGAGTCCCCGGCGACGAACACCGTGATCGCGCCGAGACGGCCGTCGGGCGAGACCCGGGCGCGGCTCGGCGTGCCCTGCAGCGGGAACTCCGACCGCGGATGGAAGGCCTCGTCGAAGAGGTATCCGTAGTAGCGCGTGAGAACCCCGCGGTCGGCGTTCAGGCAGAGACCGACCCCGGCTCCAACGTGCACGCGCTCGCAGCGCAGGTCGCCAACGAATCTCGATCCCTTCCGATCGTCGAGCGCGAGGACGGCGAGCCGATCGTTGTATTGGTCGAGCGACGTGTTCACGAACACCACGTGGGGGCCGCTGCTGTAGGCGGCGAACTCAGCGGGATTCGAGGTGACTCGCTCTGCGACCTGCGTGGACTCTGCGAGGCGGGGGCGATGGACGAGCTGGATGTAGCCGGCCAGCACCGCAATGCCGGCGGCGCACAAGAGAAGAAAGACCGCGAGCCGCCTACGGTGCGGAGTCAACGGCGTCGGCTCGCGGGGTGCGGTGCCACCCCACACTCAGCAGAAGGAAGGACGCGACGATGGCCGCGATCAGCACCGCGAAGTAGAGCCATGTCGCGCGTTGCATGCCCAGCGCGCTCCACAGCGCGCCGAAGACGACAGAGGCCAGCAGGCGCGCGACGTTCGTGACCGTGGCGAGGATCGCGAGACCGCCGCCGCGGGCGGCGACGGGCAGCTCCGCCGCAGCCATCGCCGTCAACACGCCGTCGGTCGCCGCGTAGTACGCGCCGAGAAACAGCAGGCAGACGACGGCGGCGGCGGCGCTGGCCGCGACGAGCGTCACCAGGTACGCGATCGCCAGGAAGGAGTACCCGAGGAGCAGAACGCGGGAACGGCCGAGGCGATCCGCGGAGCGGCCGGCGGGTACCGACAGCAGCGCGGTCGAGATCGAGGTGCCGACGTAGAACAGGGGGAACGCCGTTGCCGCCGAATTCAGGTTCGACTGCAGCGACAGGAACAGGAAGCTGTCGCTGATGGTCGGCAGGCCGAGCAGGAACGCGCACGACAAGAGCGTCAGGAGACGGGGCTGCCCCATGACCTTCCACGCGCTCGCGGCCGGTGCCTGCTCGGCGCGGACGGCGTCCAGCTCGGCGCGCGTCGTCGGCTCGACGAATAGCGCGATCACCGCCACGCCCAGGACCGCAACGACGAAGCTGGCGACGAACAGCACGTCGAACGCGCCGCGCATCCGCGCGAGGAGCAGGAACGCAACGACCGGGCCGATCAACGCGCCGGCCGCGTCGAGCGCGCGATGGACGCCGAACGCCGTCGCAAGATCCTCCGACCGGCTGCGCAGCGAGATGAGCGCGTCCCGCGGGGCGGTGCGCAGGCCCTTGCCGATGCGGTCGATCGCGACGACCCCCGCGATCGTCGTCCAGGCGGCGCCGGCGGCGATGATGAGCAGCCGGCAGGCGGCCGAGACGCCGTAGCCGACCGCGGCCAGCTCCTTGTACTTGCGCGAGCGATCCGCGAGCACGCCGCCGAGGATTCGCACGAGCGCGGCCGTGCCCTGGTACAGGCCGTCGATCAGGCCGAACGCCACGGGACTGATCCCGAGCTGGAGGACGAGATACATCGGAAGAACGCTCGCCACCATTTCCGACGAGACGTCCGTCAGCAGGCTCGTGAAGCCGAGTGCCCAGACCGTGGGGCTGATCCGCTGCAGCCACGGCCGCTCGAGCTCCGGCGCGGGTCCCGGCGCACGCTTCCGCGCGAGTCCGAGAATCGCAGTCCAGACGATCGAGTACATGAACGGACTGTGTGACCCCGGGCCGATCCGGCGGCGCTGGTGTTCGTTTGCTGACGCCCTTGCCCGCCATCTTGTCGACGAGCGAGATCTTGCTCTTCAGTGCGGTGTGCTCGCGGCGAACGACATTTTGACGGTGTGCTTTGTCCATTGGGCGCGCAACTACTACGCTCCGGCCCGTGAGCGACCGGCTGGATCTCGACGTGGCGGTGATCGGAGGCGGGGTAGTGGGACTCGCCTGCGGGATGGAGCTCGCGTCCACGCGGGAGGTCGCCGTCATCGAGCGGCGCGAGCGCGCGGGGCTGGAGACGAGCTCGCACAACAGCGGCGTGATCCACGCCGGGATCTACTATCCGACGGGCTCGCTCAAGCACACGCTGTGCCTCGAGGGCAACCGGCTCCTGTACGCGTGGATCGAGGCGCACGACGTGCCGGCGGCGCGCCTGGGCAAGCTGATCGTCGCCGTCGACGAGAGCGAGCTCGGCGCGCTCGAGGAGCTGCGCGCGCGGGCCGAGGCGAACGGCGTACCCGGCCTCTCGCTGATCGCAGACCGCTCCCGCCTGCGCGAGCTCGAGCCCGCGGTGCGCTGCGTCGCGGCGCTGCACTCCGCGACCAGCGGCGTGGTCGACCCGTCGGAGCTGATGGCGTCGTTCGCGCACGCCCTCGAGGAGCGCGGTGGCTGGCTCGCACTGAAGAACGAGCTGACGGCCGTCGAGCGCGTGCCGGGCGGATTCGAGCTCCAGCTGACCGCGCCCGACGGCAGCGCGACGTCGGTGCGCGCGGAGGTGCTGGTGAACAGCGCCGGGCTCGCCGCGCCGGCCGTCGGCGCGATGCTCGGCTACCCGCTCGACGGCGGGGACGCCTCGCCGGCGATCCGCCAGACCGTGAACAAGGGCCGCTACTACGACATCGTGACGCCCGCGAAGGCGCGTGCGCTCCGGCACCTGGTGTACCCCGTTCCGGAGCACGCGAAGGGCGGTCTCGGCGTGCACGTGACCCTCGACGTCGACGGGCACGCGCACCTGGGGCCCGACACCGAGTGGCTCGACGAGGGCGCGCCGCTCGACTACCGCACGGACGACCTGCGTCGCCCGGACTTCCTCGCGGCGGCGCGCCGCTACCTGCCAGACCTCGAGGCGGACGATCTCGCCCCGGGACAGGTCGGCTACCGCCCGAAGCTGCAGCGCCCGGGAGGGCCGGTCGCGGACTTCCTGATCTGGCACGACCGCGGCTACGTGCACCTCGGCGGGATCGAGTCCCCGGGGGTGACGGCGAGCCTCGCGATCGCGCGCCGGGTCGCGGCTCTGCTGTCGTGAGCGGCCTGGTCCCGCGCCGCGCCTAGAATCGGAGGTTGGCGCGGAGCGGGGACGCGATCGGGCAGAATAGAAAATCGATTTGAAGTAGCGCCGCGTCGGCTCGTCGCCGGTGTGTCTCGAGGATGTCGAAGGCGACGAAGCCGCGCTCGTACATGTAGGCGACGACCTCGTGCAAGAGGGGACACCCTTCGTTTATCTCGATCAGCGAGGTTTCGAGGATCACGGCCTTGGCCTTCGGCAGAGACCGGGCCGCGCCCTTGAGGATCTCGAGCTCGTAGCCCTGCGTGTCGATCTTCAGCAGGTCGGCAGGCTCACCCGCAAGAAGTGAGTCGAGGGAACGCAGGCGGCGGCGCTCGACCGTGCGCGCCACGTCGCTTCGCTCTGGGAATACGGAGGAGCCTGTCGCCGAGCTGGCCTCCATGACGTGGAAATCGACCTCGCGGCCGTCCTCGGCGCCGAGAAGGTCGGTACTGACAGTCGCGTTCAGCGCGCCGGCCAGCGTCCGGAGGGCGTTCGCATGGAGCGCGTTTGGCTCGACCAGGATCGCCCGGGCCTTCGGCCAGACGGACAGAGCCGTGCGGGTCCACTCCCCGCTGTTGGCGCCGATGTCGACGATGAGTCTCGGGGCAAAGCCGCTCGTCGGCGAGAGCCCGCAGATGCACCTCGTGGCCGCCGCTGAAGAGGAATGCGAACCGGTCGTGCTCATCGCGCGCGATGTTGTAGCCGTAGTGGAAGACCGCGTTTCGAACCCTTTCGGGAAGACAGCGCCCAAGCGCGATGAGGGCGTTCTTCATCGGGTCACCGAGGCGGGTCCCGATTCCTGGTAGTAGGCGTAGCCGGATCCGGAGAAACCGACGTAGACGGTTCGCCCGTCCACCTTGTCGCCGTCGATCGTAGTCACGGTGTCGAAGGAGCCGAGGGCGTATTCGTCTCCGAGCCTCGTCCACGTCGCGCCCTCGTCCGTCGACCTAAAGATCCCGTATGCGCCACGCACCCAGCCGGCGATGAAGATCGCCGGGTACGCGCCTTGGGCTTTGCCAAAGCCGAAGGCGTAGACCTCTTTCACACCGGGCACTGCCGCCCAGCTGACGCCGCCATCCTTCGAGTGCATGAAGGGCGCGGCGGCGGCGGGGTTGGGGTCGCGCGGATTGCCTTGCTGGCCAGACGTGAAGAACAGATGACCGGCCCGGCCGGGCACGCTGGTCAGCTTCGCGTTGAAGCCCGAGAACGGCGCGATCTCTCCGGACCGGACGAGCTTCCACGTCGCCGCGAAGTCATTCGAGCGAAAGAGACCGTGCGCGGGGTGGTAGAGATAGTACGTGCCGATGTTCACGCGGTCCGCAGTGACGATGTGGCGATCCAGGTAGTAAGCGAAGTGGAGCGTTCCCCATCCGGCATCGGACGCATCGTCGGGAACACCTGGCAACGAGAGCTTCCGCCAGCTGACGCCTCCGTCCGTCGTGTAGTACGGCGCGCGCTTGTTGCTCGGCACCCAGATCCAGCTCGTCGGCGATGCCGCGGCGCCGGTGCCGCCCCATCCCCAGGTGTCGTCGCAGTCATTTCCCACCGGGACGGACGGGAAGCGCGTCCAGGTCGCGCCGCCGTCGCGCGAGAAGCTCGATTGTGAAGGCCCGTCCCAACACAGGAACGCGACGAGAAAGCGCGGGTCGGCGCTGGACCAGTCCACGTGCCATGCAGCGCCGAACACGTGCGGAGTCGGCGCGTAGTCGACGGGATGCCGTTCGGGGTCGACGATGCGGAACAAGCCGAAGTCCCACGAGGCGACCACCGGCCTGCCGCCGGGCGGCACGATCACGGTGTTGGCGACGAGCTGCTCGATGCCCTCCACGCGACTCGTCCACGTGATCGAGGGGGGCGCCGCGGGAACGGTGGCGTACCACGGTGACGTGCCGGCGGACATCCACAGCCGGCCTGCGACGACCGGGTCGAACATCATCGTCCCGTTCGCGAGGTAGGCGGCCTCGTACGCCTGGCAAAGCCACGGTGCGTCGGGGCAGCGCACATGCCCCTCGTAGTACCAATCGGACTGCCACGTCGCGCCGTTGTCCATGCTGATGAAGACCTGCGCGCTGCTGCTCGCCGCGACGAGCCGGCCCGCGGTAAACGGATCGAGCGCGATCGAGTGGAACTGCACGCCTGCTCCGCCCGCGGGAGTGAAGTCCTTCCACGCGCCGTTCGCGTACTTCCACAGCTTGCCCTCGGACGACGCCGCGTAGTACACGCCGTCCTTCGCGACGCCATGGGTCACGCCCTTGGCAGGGCCGCCGGGGATCGGCTGGAAGCTCCCGCCCGCGTTCGCGCTGCGGTGGACGCCACCGCTCGCGCTGGCGGCGTAGATGACGTTCGTTCGCCCGTTCGTGTTGCCGCTCGACACGTCGAAGGCGATGCCGGTGATTCGTTCCGCGGTCGGCAGCGTAGGATCGCGGCGCCAGGTCTTGCCGCCGTCGGTCGTGAGCCAGAGCCCGTCCTTCTGCGTGCCGAGAACCGCGACCTCTGGATTGATGGGATCCACGGCGAGCTTCTCGCCGGACGTTCGAAACGCGTCGTTCCCATCCATCGCGACGCGCCGAAAATTCGTGCGCGTCCACTTCTCGCCTCGGTCGACGGAGCGGAAGACATATCCACTCAGCGCCATGTACAGACGGAGGGGATCGGACGGAGCGATGCGAAGCTCGTACACACCTTCCCCGGCGCCCGGCGCGACGTCCTTGGCCGGCATCGTGCGGGCGGTCACGACCTGCCTCCATCGCTCACCCGCCGCGTCGTAGCAGTACGCGCCGTACGTGTCGGCGCGAACGCAGCGGGTCGTTCCGTCCGGGGACATGTCCATCCCGGTGAGGAATCCGCCTCCTCCGATCTTCACCGGCCTCCAGTCGCCCGCTGCGGCGGAGCCGGCGACGACGACGAGCGCAGCGATCAGCGCGGACGCGCGCTTCATGTCCGCGCCGCAGGCTCGGGCGTGGCGAGGTGGCCGCGGATCGTCTCGCGGGCGCCCTCCGTGACTTCCGACCAGTGCTGCCGCCGCAGCTTCGCCCGCCGCCGATGCTTGCTGGCGACTTCCGCCAGCTCACCGAGGTGGAGCGGAACGGGGATCCGGTAGGCCTTCTCGTCGAGCTCCGTCGCGCCGAAGACCTCCCAGAACTCGTCGTACGACGTCCGCAACGCCTCGGCATTGCCGTACAGGTAGGTCGGATGTGCTTCGTGTCGGATCGCGGCGAGCTCCGAAGCGCCGGTGGCCAGCGCGACCCCCGCGAGCGCCGCGACACAAAAGTAGGGCGGGGAACTGTGGTTGAAGGCGCGAGCAAACGCCTGCTGCTGCTCCGGATGGCGTCCGGATTGTTTCCGCGTGACGAAGATCATCGTTCCCGCCACCCGACCGAAGATCGCCGCGTCTACGTACGAGAACGACAGCAGGCACACTCGCTGGTCGTCCACGAACGCGACGATGCTGAGGCAGCCCTCGAACAGGTTGTCGTTCGCGATCATCAGTCGGATGGAGAAGGTGTGATCCTCCGACACGCTGCGCCACAACTCCAGCCCCTCCCCTCGATACACCGCGTCGACGTAGCTGGCCGAGAACGTCGCCTGCTCGTACGCGTAGTGGTGGAACGCGCAGTCGACGCGTTGCTCCAAGCTCAGCGTCCGCGCGAGGAAGCGCGGGCTCGTGAGAAACGAGAAGGCCAGAGGACCGCGCGCCTGCACGAGCGAAGTCTTCACGAGGTCGAGCTCGAGGAGGCTGGCGAGCTTCTCGGGGCGCCTGAGCAGCCGCGCGGCGCGCACCATGCTCCGCCAGCCCGCGAGCTGGCGCCAGTCGAAGGCACCGGCTCGAATCAGATCGAGCAATGCGTTCGACCGGACGCTCACGCGCCGTTCCGAACTCGCAGGGCCGCGTCGAACAGAGCGGCGAGCTTCGGAATCTCGAGGGCCGGGTTGTGCGCCTCGCGCACCCGGGCTGCTCCGGCTTTTGCGAGTCGCTCGAGCTCCTCGGTCGGAGCTTCCACCGCCTCGCGCATCGCTGCCTCGAGAGCCTCGACGGAACCCGCCGGGATCCGCCAGCCGCCCACGCCTTCTTCCAGCAGCTCGGAGATGCCCGCGATCTGTGTGGCGACGACGGGTCGGTGCATCGCCAACGCCTCCATGATCACCGTCGGCAATCCCTCGGTGAGGCTCGGCAGGACGAGGCAGCGGGTTCGCGCCAGCTCCGCACGCACGACCTCGCTCGGACACCAGCTCAGGAGGCGCAAACGATCGCCGAGCTCGGCGAGATCGCGCTCCACCTCGGCGCGAAGCGGCCCGTCGCCGAGCAGGGTGAGCTCGATCTGCGTGCCCTTCCTCTCGAGTCGCCGCACGGCTTCGATCAACTGCGGCACGCCCTTTGCCGCCGTCAGGCGACCGACGAACAACACGCGCGCTGAATCGGGCACGGGCGTGGGCTCGCCCGCGAGAAACTCCGGTTGAACGCACGCGCGAATGATCTGGATCCGCGGCCAAGCTTCGCGCGGCGCGAACAGCAGGCACTGACTTCGGCAGAAGTCGCTGATGCACGCGGTGAACGAAGCGCCCGCGATCTTGGCGCCGAGGCCCCAGGCGACCGGGTGGAAGAAGATCCCCGAGCCGTGCTCCGTGAGGCTGTAGCTGATGCCAGAGAGCTCGGCCGCCGCCATCGCCACGGTGGCCGATGCCTCGCTGATGTGGTTGTGGATGTGGCGGATCGACCGTCGCGTCACCACCCGCGCGAGAAGGCACGCCTCGAGCAGGTACGCGACGCCCTTCCCCTTCGCCTTCAGGCCGGGAGGCGTCGTCGTCCACACGTGACGGATGGCGGTGAGGAGGCGGCGCGGGCGGGTGGCTACCGCCCACAGCAATGCTGGAATCCAACGCGACTTGCTCCCGTCGAACAGGTACTCCGTTCGCGCGTACTCCTCCGCGATCGATTCGCCGACGAGCTGATCGTGCTCCGGCTTGCGCGCGGCGAACGTGGAGACGTCGAAGCCGAGGCGCCGGAGCTCCTGCACTTCGATCGTGATGAACGTCGAACCGGCGTGCGGGTACAGCCCGCTCAGATACGCGATGCGGCCGCGCTCCGTCACGTGGCCCTCAACCCGCGGGGCGCACGTGCTCGCCGTGAACGCCCGGCTTCCAGCCCAACACACGGACCGCCTTCTGGTTCGGGAATCGCATCGAGCGAAAGCGCGCGCGATATCGCTCGGGAATCAGGATCCCCGGCAACCGGTGGTCCGGGCCGAGCAGAAGACGCGCGACCGCGCTCGCGAGCATCGCGACGGCCAATCCCAACGCATAGGGGAGCGCGATCCGCCGGCGCACGTTCGCGACCCCGTTCCGAACCAGCTCACCCGCGTAGGGCCACGCCCGGACGTCGTCGGAGTCGATCACGTTCATGGTCTCGCCTTTGGCGGCGTCGCAGCCGACGCTCAGTGCGATGCATTCGGCGCAGCTCTCCACGTGGGTGAGCGGGAGCCGCCGGAACGGTCCGTTCACGAGCAGGGTGCCCCCCATGCGGATGCCCACTCCCTCGACCCACGGGCGCTCCGCTCCCCAGATGAAGCCCGGTCGCAGGACCGTGAGCTTCCACCCGTGCGTCTCTGCATAGCGCCGGCAGATGCGCTCCTGCCAGGTCTTCGTGATTGCGTAGCCGTCGCGCGCAGCGAGGCGACGCTCGAGCGGCGAGTCCTCCGCGAGCGCTCCCGCGGCAGCGTGCCAGTCGTAGACGCTCAGCGTGCTCACGAGCACGAGCTGTTGCGTTCCCCTGCGGACCATCGCCTCGAGCAGCTTCTCGGTCGGAACGACGGTGCCGAGGAACTGCTCCATGACGTCCCCGCGGAAGACCGCGGCCAAGTGCACCACCGCGTCGACGCCGGTCAGTGCGGCGTCGAGATCCATCCTGCGCAGGTCCCCGAACCAGATCTCCATGCCGTCCGGTGCAGGCTTCGACGTCGAGCTACCGGTCCGCACCAGGGCGCGGACCGAGTGACCGTGTCGCCGCAGCGCCGATCCGACGGCAACCCCTAGAAATCCGCCCGCGCCAGTGAGCAGGACCTTCATGCGCCCTTCAGCTCCGCGATGAGCTCCTCGACGAGCCGGTTCACGGCGTCGATGTGCTCGACGGGGATCGGCACCGGCTCGCCGCCGCGCAGCGCCGCGTAGAGGCGCACGACCAGCTCTCGCAGACCCTCGTAGACCGCGGGCCGCCCGGAGAGCTTGCACCAGAGGGAGCGAACGGCGTCAGCGCCGCTCGTCCAGCCGCCGGTGACGCCGTTCATCAGCGGCGTCAGCGCGGAGTTGCCTGGCCAGCCCTGCTGGATCCCGAGCGAACCCTCGAAGAGGCTCATCACAGCCGTCATGCGCGTGCCGAATACCCGGACCACGAATCCGTCGGGCTGCGCGGCGCTGAACCCGAGCGAGGCTGTGCCGCGTCTGGCTTCGACGAGCGACCGCATCTCGTCGAAGGGTGCGGCGGCTCGCGGATTCCGCTTGCGCCAGATCGTTCGCGCCGAGACGTGGTCGCCTACGAACAAGCAGCAGATCGACGCGAGGTGCGAGAGGAAGTCGGAGATCGGCCCTCCCGGCATCGCGTGCGAAGGGTGCGGGAAATGCAGATCGGCGAACGCGCTGCCCGGCGCCGCGAGATCCAGAGAAAGCGTGGCGTCGACGTGAACGACCTCGCCGAAGCGACCGCTCTCGATCAGGCCGAGGACGCGCTGCACGGGTCGGCTGAAGTGGTACGGGTGATCTTCGATCAGCCAGCGTTGCGCGGACGCAGCCGCGGAGCGGAGCGCGAGCCACTCGGAGTAGCTGGGCGCGACGGGCTTCTCGACCAGCGTGTGCGCACCGGCCGCCAGACTGCGCATCGCCAAGGGAACGTGCGCGCCCACCGGGGTCGTGACGTGGACGACCTCGGGCCGGAGCTCGTGGAGCATCGCGCCGAAATCCGTGTAGTGATGCGAGAGCCCGAAGCGCTCGGCCGCGAACTCCGCCGTCACCGGCGAGAGATCGCAAACTCCGACCTCGAGGCTCGGGACCTCGGCGAGCGCGCGAAGATGCTGCTCGGCAATGCGGCCGGCTCCGACGACGGCGACCCTCACGTTTCGTTCCGCGCGCCAGTCTTGTACTCGATCAGCGTGGACGGGCGTCGCCGCAGACGTGTGAGCCAGTAGCTCCAATGTCCGAGCCAGGTCGCGAAGCGTCCGACCTGGATGAAGAGCGCGTAGAGCAGCGAGTCCTCGACGGAGGCTCCGCGCCGGAAGCGCCCCAGGGCGATCTTCGCCGTGTGCAGTGGATAGACGAGGAACCCCGCGAGCGCCCAGCCACCGAGCAGCCGTGCACAGACCAGGATGCCCAGAGGAACGAAGAACACCCAGAGCCACGCGCTGAGCAGCACGCGCGACGCCGCCCAGTCATGCAACCAGCCATGACGCCCCGAGGCCTGCGCTTCGGCGTGCCCGCTCCGAAGACAACGTCTCCACCACTGACCGAAGCGGTCGATCGAGACGTCGTGCAGGCTCATCTCGGCGTCCACGCGCAGGATGCGTCCACCGGCGGCCCGCAGCCGCACGCACAGCTCGGGCTCCTCGCCCGCGATCAGACGCTCGTCGAACGGACCCGCGGCGCGCAGGAAGGCGACGCGCATCATCGCGTCGCCGTGGCACGCGTCGACCTCTCCGATCGGCGTGTCCCACTCCATGTCCATCAAGCGGTGGTAGATGTTGGCGTCCCGGTGCCGCTCTCGTCGCCGTCCCGACACGACGGCGGCGTCCGGGCGCGCCTGCATCGTGCGCTGGCCGTGCTCGAGCCAGGTGGGTCGGAGCTCGCAGTCGCCATCCAGGAACTGGATCAGCTCCAGGTCGGGCATCCGCTCCAGGAGGCGCCGCATGCCGGCGTTGCGTGCCCGCGCCATCGTGAAGCCCAAGCTGGGGTCGAGCTCCACGAGATCCGCTCCGTGAGCGCGTGCGAGCTCCAGGCTGCCATCGCTCGAGCCGCTGTCGACGTATACGGTGGGGTGGCCGGTCGGTAGCGATGCGAGGCAACGCGCGAGCCTCGCGCCCTCGTTTCGTCCGATCACGACCACGCCGAGCTTCGGGGTCATTGCGCTCGTTCCAGTCCTTCGTGGATCCGCTGCATGAACTCGAGGTACATCGCCGCGCTCGCCGTCCAGGTCCGGCGGCCCGCGAGCGCTGCGCGCGCGGCGAGGTGCTCCGGCTTGCGGAGCTGGGTCGCTGCGTCGAGCGCCTGGGCGACGCCGGCCTCGTCGCCGAATTCGACGAACGCCGCTTGATCTTCGAGGAGCCAGCGCCCCACTGGCGAGTCCTGCGCGACGATCGGAAGACCGGAGGCGAGCGCTTCCAGATAGGCGATCCCGAACGACTCCTCCTTGGCGAGGTGGAGAAAGACGTCTGCGCAGCGATACAGCTCCGCCATCTCCTCGCGCCCGCAGGTGAGTCGGCGGTACCGCCCCGGAAGCAGCTGCGCGGCGAGCTCGTCCGTCTCGGCGCGCAGCGGCCCGTCGCCTGCCAGGACCAGGAAGTAGCCCGGCAGCTTCGCGACGGCACGAACTCCCGAGAAGACGTTCTTCGTCGGGATCAACGCGCTCACCATCAACACGACGGGGACGTCCCGCGGAACCCTGAAGCGCTCTCGCTGACCGGGGCCCGGAAGGAAGCTCTCGAGATCGACTCCGTTGCCGATCAGCGCACACGGCCAGCGCGCGCGATTGCGCGCCTCGTGCACCGGGTTGACGCAAATCAGGCCATCGCAATCGAAGAACCGGAACTCGCCCTTCGTGCAATAGGCCGGCCAGTCGCCGTTCTGCGTCACGAAGATGTGACCCGGCCGGCCGCGGCGGCGACCTAGACGCAGAGCCCAGTTCAAGTACGGATAGCCGCACGTCATCGTCAGGTCGAAGTCCTCGGGATCCAACGCTCGCCGCAGGTTCCACGCGAAGGTCAGCTCTTCGTACGCACATTCGTCTCGAAACAACGGCCCCCGCGGCCAATTCTCGAAGCGATCCCGCGGTACGCAAGGAACCTGGACGTAGCGATAGTGACGGCCGGCCCGTTCGGGGCCCGAGCCGAACACCGTGACCTGGCAATCCGGCCCCTGCGCGAGGAGATCGGCGACCCGCTCGAAGGCGACCTCGGCTCCGCGATCGACACGGTGCAACCCCGGCAGTGCCACGCAAAGCCTCATGACTATTCCCTGTGCACTCCGTGCCGGCGCGATCCTAAGTATGCGGCATGACTAAGTGTGTACCATGATCGGAGCCCTTTCGGGCCGCGGGCGTAGAGCCGCAGGGACGAGAATGGCCAGCGTCATGGCGCGGGCGTTTCGCACAGTGATGCGCTTCTACCCGTTCCCGCGCGGGCAGGGCCGCCTGATCGACCGAACACCGCTGCGCGCGCTGCGCTTCGCGGAGGAGACCCTGCGCGTGCGCACCGTGGACGGCTTCTCGATGACCGTCTTCCCGAACGACCACATCGGGCGCCACATCTACCTCACGGGGCAGTTCGATCGAACCATCGTCGAAGTCCTGCTCCGGTTCGCCGTGCCCGACGCGAGAGTGCTGGACATCGGCGGCAACTGCGGGTACGTGGCGTGCGCGTTGCTCCATGCAATGCCGCATTCCCGCGTCGTGTCGGTCGAGCCACAGAAGCAGATTCACGCGCTGCTGGCGACGAACCTGCAACAGGTTGGCGCGGGACGCGGGACCGCGATCCAGGCCGCCGTCTCCGACGTCTCCGGCGTCGGCGCGATGCTGCACGATCCGCAGAACTCCGGAGCGAGCCGGCTCAGTCGCGACACGCCGGAGTGCGACGCCTCCGGTCTCGCAAGAGAGCCCGCCGAGATGATCACCGGCCCCGAGCTCATGGAGCGGAGCGGTCTGGATCGGCTGGACCTGGTGAAGATCGACGTCGAAGGTCACGAGGAGCCGGTGCTGCGGAGCTTGCAGCCGATCCTGGCGCGCTGGAGGCCGCGCGCCGTGGTCTTCGAGCACGACGGCAATCCGGATGAGCCGGGCTCGGCGGTCGGGAGCGTGTTCCGCGCCCTGGACTATCGCGTGCTCGGCATCCGCAAGCGGCTCACGCGCTACGAGCTCCTGCCGGTCGAGTCGATCCGCGGGGCAGACGCGCACGTTCACGACTATGCGGCGGTGCCGCGCGAGCGTATGGGCGCGCCGTGAGCCGACCTCGGGTGCTGCTGATCGCCGAGGTCGCGGACCCGGACGGAGCTAGCGTCCCGCTCGTCGGCTGGAGCCACGCGCGCGCGATCGCCCGCGTCACGGATGCGCATCTGGTCACGCAGATCCGGAGCCGAGACGCGATCCTGCGTGCGGGTCTCCGCGAGGGCCTGGAGTTCAGCGTGATCGACTCCGAGCGCATCGCCAGGCCCGCCTGGAAGTTCATCGAGTTCGTTCGAGGCGGGAGCGACAAGGGTTGGACGACCGCGACGGCCGTGGGCCTGCTCACGAACTGGTACTTCGAGCGGCTGGTCTGGAAGCGCTTCTCGGCGCAGATCCGCGCGCGCCAATTCGACCTCGTTCACCGCCTGACTCCGCTGAGTCCGACGACGCCCAGCCCGCTGGCGCCACTCTGCGCACGCGCTGGCATCCCGTTCGTGCTCGGCCCGCTGAACGGCGGCGTCCCGTGGCCGAGTGGCTTCGAGTCCGAGCGCCGGCGCGAGAAGGAGTGGCTCAGCTACGTGCGCGAGCTCTACCGACTCGTCCCCGGGTATCGCCGCACGCGGGACAGCGCCGCCGCGATCGTCGTCGGCTCTCGCGACACGCTGGCACAAATGGGCGCCGCCTGGCGCTCCAAGTGCGTCTACATCCCGGAGAACGGCTACGAACCCGCGCGATTCGCCGTGGCGCCGGAGCGACCTCCGATGCCTCCGCTGCGCGTGGTGTTCGTGGGCCGGCTCGTACCGTACAAGGGCGCCGACATGCTGTTGGCTGCCGCGGCGCCGCTGGTGCGCGACGGGCGGGTCCGGGTCGACATCATCGGCGACGGCCCGGAGATGCCGGGGCTGAGGCAGCTGGTCGAGAGGGAGCAACTCGGCTTGGGGGTGGGCTTCGCGGGCTGGCTTCCGCACCGCGAGCTCGCAGCGCGCATGGCGCAGGCGCACGTGCTCGGATTCCCCAGCATTCGCGAGTTCGGCGGGGCAGTGGTGCTCGAGGCGATGGCTCTGGGCGTCGTGCCGGTGGTCGTCGACTACGGCGGGCCCGGGGAGCTCGTCACCGCGAGCACGGGGCTGAAGGTCGCGCTCGGGACGCGCCCGCAGATCATCGCGAGGATGCGTGAGTGTCTCGAGCGCCTTGCGACGGCGCCGGATCTGGTCGCGAAGCTGGGACGCGCGGCGCAGTCTCGAGCCGCCGGCCAGTTCAGCTGGGACGCCAAGGCGCGCCAGATGCTCGAGGTCTACGAGTGGGTGTTGGGGCGACGACCGCAGAAGCCGAACTTCGGCATGCCGTTCCCCGACCCGGAGCCGCTAGCGAATTCGGGGCACCCAGCCCAGGACGGGTTGTCCGACGATCTCCAGGACGTCGTCGGGTGAGATGACGACGGGGTGGAGTAGCTCGAGCGCGATGCCACCCACGAACGCGAGCGCGAGCGATGCGGCCAGACCGAGCCAGAGGTAGAGCCAGCCCCTGCCCACCTTGCGCGCGGGCGGCTCGGCGGGGTTGAGCACCGACAGGCGACCACCGGGCTGCGCGTCGAGCATACTTCCGCCGAGCTCCGCTTGCTGGAGCTCGCGCTTCAACCCGAGATACTCCTCGCGCGAGAGCGTCGCCGCGGCCTCGAGCGGCGCGAGCTGTTCCTCGACCTCTCTCATCTTCGCGTTCCGCGCGTCCAGAGCTGCGGACTCCTGCTGATGAGCCGCGATCTGTCGCTCCAGATCCTGAACGGCGGGATGTCGGCTCGTGTCCTGCGAGCGGAGCTGCACCAGCTTGTCGCGCAGCACGGCGAGCTCGCGCTGGCGGGCCGTGTTCGCATGCATGTCGCCCGGAAGCAGGCCGCGATTCTGGCGCCGGAACGTGGCGATTGCCTGGTTTCGCTGCTCGAGCTCGGCCTGGCTGCGCTCGAGCTGGCTTCGAAGCAACGAGATCGCGAGCTCTTGCTGACGCTGCCGCTTCTCAGTGTCGATCTGCACCAACGCCGAGGCCAGGCCGTTCGCGACGGCCACCGCGGCTTCCTGCGTCGTCGCTTCGAACCCGATCGAGTACACGCGCTCGAAGGCGTTCTCGCCCCTGTCGAGTCTCTTCAGCTCGCGGATCGAGACCTGAGAGCGCGCGCGCTCCACGACCTCCGCCGTCAGCTTCAGGCCCCGGAGCTCCGGATAGACCGAGAACGCAGAGATGAGGTGCGCGAGGTTGCTGTCTGAGAGCACTTGGGCGACGAGCACCTCCGTCACCGGGAGCGTCTCGCCCTGGCCCGTTCCGCCGACCACGCCGGTCGAGTCCATCGGACCCGAGACGACGACCGTCGCCGCAGCGAAGTAGCGAGTTGGCGTCAGCCTCCACAGCGCCAGGCTCGCGAGCGCACCCACGCCGAAGAGGGCGAGCATCGCGCGCCAGTGGCGCGCGAGCACGCCGAACGGATTCCCGAAGGGATTCGTCGACGCGATCGCGGCGGGAGGTTCGGGACCGAAGGGATTCACGGCTTGCTCCGCTGCCACCAGCGCCGTCGCCCGCCCGTCGTCGTGTAGTAGCTCGTCCGGTGGTGGCGCCGGCGGTGTGCCGGCGCGCGCCCGTCGTTCAAGAAGAACCCGAGCGTCTTCTCGTTCGGAAGTCGCTCGGCGAGCTCGCTCAGCACCGTGCGCGGCGTCCTGCCCGAGCGCACGACGGCGAGGCACGCTTTGAGCTGGGCGAGGAGCTGCCCGGTGTCGGTCACCGCGAGCAGCGGCGCCGAGTCGCAGATGATCCAGCGATAGGTCGCCTCGAGCTTCCGGATGAACTCGACGAGCTCGGGTCGAGCCAGAAGCTCGTAAGCAGCGGCGTGGGCGGCCGCAACGGGGAAGACGTCGATGCCGGCGTCCGTCGTCACGCACGCCGCGTCGATCGACGCCGTCCCTCGCAGCACCTCCTCGACCCCGGTCTTTGCCTCGATGCCCAGTGCGGCGGCGACCCCGGGCACCCGAAGGTCGAAGTCGACCAGCGCGATCCTCTCGCCGGGAGCCAGGGAACGCAGGGCCAACGCGAGATTGCAGGCGGTCACGGTCTTGCCCTCTCCGGGCAGAGCGCTCGTCACGAGCACGCTCTGGGCGCCGTCTCCTACGAGCCGGTCGCGGACACGCTGTGCCAGATGTCGGAACGCCTCTGCGAACGGGCTCCCGGGCGCGACCCAGACCGCGCGCGCGGCCCAACCCGCGTCGCGTCGCGTCGGAATCTGAATCTGCATTGGTGGAAAATATAACAACCGACGGCAGTTGGCGTTTTGCGTACGAATTGCCTCTCAACGCGGCGCATCGCTGTGCCAGACGAGGACACGAGCGCCACGTTCGTAGTACGATTTCCCCAGGGGAGCCGGACAGGACCAGCTCGACGCAGGCGGGAAGCGGGAAGCCTACTGACGCAGGCAGGCAGCAGCGAGGCATTGCATGAAAGAACGCCGTCAAGCCTCCTTGAGCTCCTCCGGCGACGGAAAGACCAACATCCTCGGCTTCGCTTTCGATGATCTGACTCAAGATGGACTGATCGAACGGATCGGAAAGTCGCTTCGCGAGCGCAGCCGCTGCTGGATCGCAACCCTGAACGTCAACTTGATCTGCCTTGCGGCGCGCGAGAGCTCGTTTCGGGAGCTACTCAGCTCGGCCGACGTACTCACCGCCGACGGAATGCCGATCGTCTGGGTCTCTCGACTCGGTGAGCGCCCGTTGCGAGAGCGCGTCACCGGCGCCGACCTGCTGAAGCCCCTCGCGGTCGTCGCGGCGAGAGAGTCGTGGCGGATCTTCCTGGTCGGTGGAGAGCCCGGAGTGGCCGAGCGCGTGGCGGACTCCCTGTGCGCGGTCGCGCCGGGCCTGCCCATCGCTGGCATGGAGACACCGGTCTTTCCCACCGAAGACTCGACGACGGACGCCGCCCTGAACCGCAAACTGCTCGGGGCCATCCGCGAATCTCGTCCCGATATCCTGCTCGTGGCGCTCGGCTCTCCGAAACAGGAGAAGTGGATCCACCATCACCTCGTGACCGGTCAGCTCGACGTGCCCGTCGTGGTCGGCGTCGGCGCCGGGTTCGACTTCCTGGCCGGTCGCCAGAGGCGAGCCCCGAAGTGGATGCGCAACTCGGGCCTGGAGTGGTTGCACCGGATGATGTCTCAGCCGTTCCGCCTGGGTCCGCGCTACGTCCTCGACGGGCTTTCCTTCGCCCGCCTGTTCGTTCAGTCCATGCGCCGGGCCCCGCGCGACGCGAGTCTGCCGGACGCTGGTTCCCAGTCGCGGCGATCGACCGACACCGAAGCGTGACGGGCGCGGGCGCTCGAACAGGCCGCGCGCGCCAGGCAGGGAGCGCGGCTTGGCTGGAGCCGTACTTCGCGCTGTTCGGGCTGTTGCTCTGCACGGGGATCCCGGAGGCGTTCGCGCCGTCCGGGTTCCGCCCGCTGAAACACGTCTTCTACCTTGCCGTGATCGGCCTCTTGTTGCTGCGCTGGCGGGCCTCGTTGAGCGTCGCCATGCGCGACTGGGGTCTCTGGCTCCTGATCGCGTTCCTGCTCTCGTCGGCGCTCTGGTCGGACGAGCCGGCCTGGGCGTTCAAGCGTGCGGCCGTGATGGCGCAGACCACGGCCTTCGGCCTCTACCTCGCGTCGCGGTTCTCCGTAGGTGAGCAGCTGCGCGTGTTCTCCACGCTGGTCGTGATCGCGCTCCTCGTCTTCTCCGCCAGCGCGCTGCTCGACCCGGTGGGGTCCTTCTCTACGCCGGGCTACGAGCTCGCCTTCCACGGCCCGCTCCCGCACAAGAACGAGGTCGCGCGTCTGATGGCCTTGGCGATTCCCGCGCTGCTCCTGGGCACGGGCGGCGGGAGCGCCGCCCGACGCTGGGGGATGCGGGTTGCGCTCGCCGGCGCCGTGCTGTTCCTCGGACTCTCGAACTCCCTCGGCGGCGTGTTGGCGGCCGCGATGCTCTGCTCCGTGATCGCCCTACACCGCTTCGCGCCGTCAGCCTGGGTCGTCGTCATTCCTCCGCTCGCGGTTCTCATGGGCTCGTTGGCCGCAGCGGGCGATCTGCTCGACCCGCTATTGGGGGCGCTCGGAAAGGACCCAACGCTATCCTCGCGGACGGAGATCTGGTCTCAGTCGATGCAGCTCGTCCTGGAGCGCCCGCTGCTCGGGCGGTCGATCGCGTCCTTCTGGCAGCAAGAGATCGTCGAGAGCACGGGCATGTGGTTCCCCAATGCCCACAACGGCTACCTGCAGCTCGCTATCGAGTTGGGACTGGTCGGGCTGAGCCTGTTCCTGTTCCAGCTCTTGACGACCGTGGTTCGCTCTCTTGCCTGGACACAGCTCCGCGATCGCGCTGCACTCTGGCCGTACTGTGTCGCGACGTTCGTGCTGGTCTACAACCTCTGGGAGGTCGCGAACATCCAGGAGAGCTCGATCCCATGGGTCCTGTACGTGTCGGCGAGCCTCGCCGTCCGGGCGCGTGTGCCCCGGCGCTCGCAGCAGCTCGCGGCTCTGGCTTCCCGTCCCTACCAACGGGGCGTTCACGCGTAGTGGGGAGCCGATAGGTGCGTGAGCTGGCGAGCGCCCTTGCGCTGTTCTGCGTGTTGGCCACGCTGCCCGGCACCCTGGAGCTGCTGGTCCTGAGCCTCGCTGCCCTTGTCTCCCGTTGGCGCCCGCCGCGGCCACCAGAAGGTGGGGGCTGCGGCCAGATCGCGGTCGTCGTTCCCGCGCACAACGAGGAAGGAACGGTCGGTGCCTGCGTGCAGGCTCTCCAGGCGGCAATCAAGGCGGATGGCCAGTCCTCCCTGGTGGTCGTGGCGGACTGCTGCTCGGACGCGACGGCGGAGGTCTGCGAAGCTCTGCGCGCACGCGTGCTCGTGCGAGAGCACAGCCACGAGCGGGGAAAAGGCTTCGCGCTCAGTCATGCCTGGCAGCAGCTCCGATCGGAGGACGTCGATGCCCTGGCGGTGGTCGACGCGGACACGATCGTCGAGCCGAATTTCGTCTGCGAGATCCGGAGACACTTGCGCGGCGCGGACGCAGTGCAGGTTCGAGATCTGGTGGGCAATGCGGACGAGTCGGTACGCACCCGGCTGCTCGCGCTCGCGCTGCTCGCGATGAACGTGGTGCGGCCGCTCGGACGGGAACGGCTCGGCTTGTCGGCCGGCCTGTTTGGCAACGGCTTCGCCGTGCGGCGCGACGCGCTCGAGCAGGTCCCGTTCCGCGGAGGCTCGATCACGGAGGACCTCGACCATCACCTTCGCCTCGTGCACGCGGGTCGGCGCGCGCGCTTCGTCGACTCGACCACGGTGTGGTCCGAGATGGTGACGAGTGGAGGGGAGGCGGCGAGCCAACGCGTCCGTTGGGAAGGCGGGCGATTGAACCTGGTGTGGCGCTGGGGACCGCGTCTGGTGCGCGAGATCGCGGCGGGACGCCTGCGGCTGGTCGAGCCGCTGCTGGACCTGCTCACGCTTCCGCTTGCCTATCACGCGTCGCTTCTCGCGCTGCTCGGGGTGCTCCCCTGGTGGCCCGGCAGGATCTGGGCTGGGTTCGGAATCGCGGTGCTCGCGCTCCACGTCGCGCTCGCCGCGCGACTCGGGGGCCGGCTCTCCGACCTGACCGTACTGGCCGCCGCGCCACTCTATCTGCTCTGGAAGCTCCCGTTGCTGGGTCGGATCGTCGCGAGTTCGCGCCCCGACGCCGCCTGGCAGCGCACTTCCAGGACCCATGACGCCGCTCCCAGGAATCCACCTTCGTGAGCACGGAGATGGCGTCGAGAAGCGCCGCGCGCTGGTGGCAGCGACTCGGCGAGCGCTGGAACAGCGCGGTCACCCAAGGCGTAGTCTGGACGACCGGCGGCTACGGAGTAGGTCAGGCGCTCCGCCTCGCTACCAACTTGATCATCACGCGACTGCTGAATCCCGAGGCCTTCGGACTCATGGCCATCGTGGACACGCTGTTGATCGGGCTGCAGATGGTCTCGGACACCGGGATCGTCCAGACACTGGTCCAGCGCAAGGATCCTCCCGATCGAGATCTGCTGAACACCGCGTGGTCAGTCCATGCCTTGCGCGGCGTTCTGCTGTTTGGCGTGCTGGCGCTCCTGGCCCGGCCGATCGCGAGCTGGTACAAAGAGCCGACCCTGGTCGGGCTGCTGATGGTGTCCGGCAGCGTGCTGATCCTCGAAGGGCTCCAGTCGACCGGCAAATTCGTCGCGGCCCGCGAGATGGCGCTTCGCCGCCTGGTCCTGTTCGATCTTCTGGTCCAGCTCTCGGGCATCGCGATCGTGATCACGTGCGCATGGCTGTATCACTCGGTCTGGGCGCTCGTGGCAGGTCAGCTTCTCTCGAGCTCCATGGCCCTGGCCGCCTCCCACGCAATGTTCCCGGTTCGCGGTACGCGATTCGCCTGGAAGCGCACGTATACGCAGGAGCTCGTGCGCTTCGGCCGGTGGATGCTCCCCAGCACGGTCCTGTTGTTCGTCATCATGCGGAGCGACCGGCTGGTGATCGGAAAGGGACTGTCCGTCGGTGAGCTCGGCGCCTACAACATTGCGTGCTTCGTCCCGCTGCTCGTGGTCGCGGTGGTGGGTCAGGTGAGTCACAACGTGCTGTTCCCGGTTTTCGCGCGGCTGGGAGCGGGTGGACGCTCGCTGCTCCGACTCGAGATCGAACGGAGGCGACAGACCTTCCTGCTGCTTGCGCTTCCGGTTCTCTGCCTGGTCGCCGTGTTCGGCGACTGGCTCGTGGGCGCGCTCTACGACCAGCGTTACCACGAGGCCGGCTGGATGCTCCGCGTGCTCGCCTGCGGCGCAGTCTTCGCCAGCGCGAACGAGAACGCCTTGCCGGTCCTGCTCGCGCTCGGTGATCCGTACCGGCGCTTCGTGGTGCTGCTGATCAGCGCCGTGCTCTTTCTGACCTCGATCGCGCTCGGCGGCGCGTTCTTCGGCGAGGTCGGCCTCGTCGCGGGCGTGGCCGCCGCTCCGGCTCTGGCCTATCCGGTCGTGTCCTGGGGCCTTGGAAAGCACGGCGTCTGGACCGCGCGGATCGACATTCTGGGCTTCTCGGGAGCCGCTGCAGCGATCGTTCTGCTGCAGACGGTGCGGCAGATGGTCGGATGAGCGGGGTCAGCGGGCTGCTGTGTCGCGGCCTTCGCGGGCGATCATCTCCCGGGGAGCGGCCGATCGCGCCAGCGAGCAATACACTTCCGGGATGCGCTCGCTGCCCCCCGCGCTCGCGCTCGGCGTCGTCCTGGCGCTCGCCCTGGCCGCGACCGGCGCCCAGACCGAGCCGGCCCCCGGCCCCGACATCACGCTCACGCTCGACACGGTCGACGTCGTCCGGCCGCCCGCGGGCGTTCCGGGGCTAGGGTTCCTGTCCGGGCGGGCGTTCGCCCACGAGGGCGAGCTCGAGCTCTTCGACGTCGTGTTCGTGATCGACACCTCGGGCAGCACGGCCGACGCGTCGGGCCTGGGCGAGCACTCGACCTGGCTCTCTCACCTTCCCGGGGTGCAGGTCGCGCGCAGCGACAGCGTGCTCGGCGCCGAGGTGGCGGCGATCGAGTCGCTGCTGGACGGCTTCGACCCGCGCACGACCCGGGTCGGCCTGGTCGGCTTCGCGGGGAGCGAGAACCCCTACGAGCACAATGCCTGGACCGATGCGCCGCTGACCTCGAACTACGCGCAGGTGCGCAAGGCACTCGCGGACCGCCTGCTGATCGATCCCGAGGGCGGCACGGACCTGTCCGCGGGGCTGCTGCGCGGGGCGATCGAGCTGCTCGGCACGCGCAGCGCCGAGAGCCAGCCGCGGGAGCACGCGGTCCGACACCTCGTGGTGTTGACCGACGGCATGCCCACCCTGCCGCTGAACGGTCCGGTCCACGCCGCGACCCGCGCGGCGCGCAAGCTGGCGAAGCACGACATCCGCGTGCACATCTTCGCGATCGGGAGCGAGGCGGAGGACGCCGGCCGCGACATCGAGCCGGTCGCGAAGGTCACGCGCGGCGACTACCACGCGGTCGAGGACCTCTCGAACCTCGCGCCGCTCCTGGCGAAGATCGAGTTCCGCTCGCTGCGCGAGCTGCGTGTGCAGAACAAGACGACCGGCGCTCCCGCGACCGAGCTCGCGCGCGACCAGACCGGCGCGTGGTCCGCGCTCGTGCCGTTCATCGCGGGCGCGAACCAGCTGGAGATCGTGGCGGTCGCCAGCGACGGACGCGAGCGCCGCCTCGAGCGCCAGGTCGTGTTCGGAAAGGTGGCCCTCGACGCCGAGCAGCAGGCGCGCCGCGCCCGCCTGCTGGCGCTGCAGGTCCAGGCCGAGGCCCGCAAGAAAGCCGCACGCAACAAGAACGTCGAGATCCAGGCCGAGCCTGCGAAACCGGCGAACTAGGCCCTCGGTCCGCGCCGCTGAACCAGCAGAGGTAGTGCGGTTCCGGCGTTGCATGCGTTCTCCGGGGGGAGCAAACTCGTCTCCATGAAGATTCTCACCGCCTCGACCCTTCTGGCGCTGTGCTTGTACGCAACCGGCTGCTCCCGCAACGAGCAGGCTCCGCCTGCCGCGGCAGCGGACTCAGCGGCCGCCGCTCCAGAGGCCGCCGCTCCAGCAGCGAGCGAGCCGGCGCCCGTCTCCGCACCCGCACCGATGGTGAACAACGGCCACGACTACACCTGCGAAGACGGCGTGAAGCTGAACGCGAAGGTCCAGAACGGGACCATCGTCCTCACCATGGACGGGAAGGCGCAGACCCTGACGCCGACACCGGGCGCGTACGGCGCGAACTACTCCGCCGAGGGCGTGACGTTCCTCGCGGAGGGCGACCACGCCATGCTGATGCGCGAGGGCCAGAAGCCCGCCAACTGCACCGCTCAGTAGGCACGCGCCCGCACTTCTGCTCCCACAACGCGTGACCGCCGGCGCGAGCGCCAGCTGCGCCCACGGCGCCTGCCAAGCCGATCGCCGCTACCGCGAGAAGGCGAGCGACTTTGCCGCGCGCAGCGAGGGGCGCAGCCGCCGCTGAGACGACGTACCATGCACGGTCGTGACCGACCGTGTTCCGACCGTTCACCTCGTCGACGGGACGTACGAGCTCTTCCGCGCGCACTTCGCGGTGCCTCCCGCCCAGGCGCCCGACGGGCGCGAGGTCGGCGCGACGCGCGGCGTGCTGGCGACCTTGCTGTACCTGGTGCAGCAGGAGGGCGCGACGCACGTGGCGTGCGCGACGGACCACGTGATCCGCTCCTTCCGCAACGACCTGTACGCGGGCTACAAGACCGAGGAGGGCGTCGAGGAGGCGCTGCTCTCACAGTTTCCGCTCGTCGAGGAAGCGATGGCCGCCCTCGGGCTCGTGGTCTGGCCGATGGTCGAGTTCGAGGCCGACGACGCGCTCGCGGCCGGCGCGGCGAAGTTCGCCCCGCAGGCCGAGCAGGTGCTGATCGCCACGCCGGACAAGGACCTCGCGCAGTGCGTGCGCGGGAAGCACGTCGTCATGCTCGACCGCCGCCGCAAGCAGACGCTCGACGAGGACGGCGTGCGCGCGAAGTACGGCGTCCCGCCGCGCTCGATCGCGGACTGGCTCGCGCTGGTCGGCGACTCCGCGGACGGCTACCCCGGCCTGCCGGGCTGGGGCGCGGTCTCGGCCGCGACGGTGCTTGCTGCGTACGGGACCATCGAAGCGATCCCGAGCGCGGCGTCGAGCTGGAAGGTGAAGGTTCGCGGCGCCGACAAGCTCGCAGCCACGCTGACCGAGCGCCGCGACGAGGCGCTCCTCTACAAGCGCCTGGCCACCCTGCGCGAGGACGTCCCGCTGCGCGAGTCGCTCGACGATCTCGAGTGGCGCGGCGCGCGCAAGGAGCTGCGCGACTTCTGCGCGCGCATCGGCTTCACCGACTTCCCGGAGCGCGTGCGCCGCTGGCGCTAGCGGCCCGTCGACAGCGCGCGCACGAAGCTCTCGGGCTCGGCAGGCGTGACGAGCCAGGGCCGCCCGCCGAGCGTCTCGATCCAGACGAAGCCGTCGATCCGCGAGACGTACATCTGGACGATCCCGCGCCGCCGGCTCCACAACCAGCCGAAGCCGCCCCACAGCCCGCCCGCTCCGACGCGCATGCCGAAGCCCACTTCGCGGCGAAGGCCGTCGTTGTCGATGAGCCGCACGCTCGCGATCTCCCGCCGCGGAATGCGCTGGCGCTTGAGCGGCCAGACGACCTCGAGCGCGTCGGGAGACACGGCGAAGCGCGTGGGGCGCATGCGCAGCCAGATCCAGGCGTAGATGGCGACGATGAAGACGCCCGGAATCGCGAGGGGCGAGCCTCCGAAGACCACGGTGGCGAAGAACAGCACGGGGAGCAGCAGGAGGCCCACCGTGAGCATCCAGATCAGCGCGCACATCTTCGCCAGGGGAAAGACGCCCGTCGCCGACCCGTCGCTCATGAGCGAGAGATCGGCCGAATCCCGCGCGCGGTTGCGCCCGCGCTAACCTTCCCCGGACAGCGACCATGGCCATCCGCTTCAACCACACGCTCGTGCACAGCACCGACAAGAAAAAGTCCGCTGCTTTTCTCGCGGACATCCTCGGGCTGCCGGCGCCGCACCCGTTCGGCCACTTCCTTTGCGTGGCGCTGGACGGCGACGCGTCGCTCGACTTCCTCGACGCGGGCGGCGCGCCGTTCGACCGCCAGCACTACGCGTTCCTGATCGACGAGGCGGAGTTCGACCCGATCTTCGCGCGCATCCGCGCGCGCGGGATCGACTACTGGGCCGACCCGTTCCGCAAGCAATCGGGCCAGATCAACCACCACTTCGGCGGGCGCGGCGTCTACTTCGCGGACCCCGACGGCCACCTGTTCGAAGTCATCACGCGCCCATACGCCTAGGCGTCGGCGAGCACCCGGAACACGGGGATCTGCGCGGCGATCGCCGCGAACTCCTCGAGCGGCGCGTCCTTGTCGACCGAGATGTGCGGCCGCGCCCCCGGCGCGCGCTTCAGATAGGCCTTCAGGATCGGCGCGCGCTCCGCGGCCGGGATCTCTTCGAGCCGCACACGCTCGCTGCGCCCCTGGATGAGCCGCGCGCGCCCGTCCGCGGCGCGGAGGTTGCGGACCCAGGCGACCTCGGCGCCGAGCATCGAGACCAGGTATCGCTCGCCGCCGACGACGGCCATGACGAGCGGGAACGAGATCGCGCGCCCCGAGCGGCGCCCGGTCACCTCCAGCGTGCAGAGGTAGTTCGGCGCGACCCCGAGCGCGTGGACGATCGCCGAAACGCGGTTCATCGCGCGCGCCAACGCGTTCGGGCGATGCCCGCGGTACAGCCAGCGCGTGAACTCGGCCCAAGCCATCGCGAGTCTGTCCCGGGCGCTCTCAGTCCTTCGCCGGCCGCAGCTTCCAGGTGATCGGCGCGCGCTTGATGCCGCCGACGAACGACGAGCGCACGCGCTCTTCCTTGCCGGTGCGCTCGAACGACTCGAGCCGCTCGCGGATCTGGTCGAACACTGTGCGCAGCTCGAGACGCGCGAGGTGCGCGCCCAGGCAGACGTGCTCGCCGCGCCCGAAGCCGATGTGGTCGTTCGGATTGCGGTCGATGCGGAAGCGGAACGGCTCGTCGAAGATGTCCTCGTCGCGGTTGCCCGACGCGTAGAAGAGACAGACCGACTCGCCCTTCGCGATCTTCGTGCCGCGCAGCACGTAGTCGCGCGTGGCCTCGCGGGTGAACTGGATCACCGGCGTCACCCAGCGCACGATCTCCTCGACCGCCGGATCGAGCAGGCCGGGGTTCGCGACCAGGCGCCGCCACTCGTCGCGGTTGTCGTAGAACGCGAGCATGCCGCCGGTCATGGCGTTGCGGGTGGTCTCGTTGCCGGCGACGACCAGCAGCAGGTAGTACGACATCAGCTCGAAGGGCTCGAGCGGCTTGCCGTCGACCTTGCCGGACGCGACGACCGAGACGATGTCGTCCTGCGGGCTCTTGCGGCGCCGCTGCGACAGCTCGTTGAAGTACTGGAACAGCTCGGTGCGCGCACTGATCAGCGTCTCCTCGGTGGTGCGGCCGCGCTGGAACTCGGGGTCCTCGGGCGCGATCGTCTCGTTGGTCCAGTTGAACAGCAACCGCCAGTCGTCGCCCGGCACGCCGAGCATCTCGGCGATCACCGCGATCGTGATCGGCGCAGCCACGTCCTGCACGAAGTCGCAGGCGCCCTTTGCGCCTGCCTCGTCCAGGATCTGCCGCGTGATGCGCTGAACCTTCGGCTCCCAGTGCTGGACCATGCGCGGCGTGAACTGCTTGGCGGTCACCATCCGGTAGGTGCGGTGCTCCGGCGGATCCATCGTCAGCAGATGGCGCAGCTTCGTCTGGTCGGGCGGGATGTCGCGCGTGAACACCGCGAGCCGCGGCTCGATGATGAAGTCGGTCGGGTTCTTGCCGATCTCGACGATGTCCGCGTGCTTCACGATCGCGTAGAACGGGTCGAAGCTCTCGCCGGTGAAGCGGTGGACCGGCGCGTGCTTGCGCAGGTAGGTCCACTCCGCGTGCGGGTAGCCGTTCTGCTCGTAGTGCGCGGGCGAGATGACGTCGAGCTTGTCGAGCGACAGGCCTTCGAGGTTGGGGACGGCGGCAGCGCTCATCGGGGGTCCTCCGCTGCGAGCATACTCCAACCCCTCACGCAGTTCGTCGCCTCAGGGTCGGGGCATGTTAGACTTCGCCCGCACTCGAGCTCGGGGGGCGCCGCTCGGGACAGGAAATACGTAGGCTGGCGTGGCTCGGGCTCGGTTCGTCTTCGCGCTGCTCCTCGCGATCTTGCTGGCGCCGCTGGCGCGCGCGCAGAACGCGATCGCCGTGGAGAACGCGCTGCCCGGGAACCCGGCGTCGGAGTGGGACGTCTCCGGGGCTGGCAGCGCCAACATCCAGGGCTTCGCAACCGACATCAGCGCGGCGCCGGGCGGCACGGTCCAGTTCAAGATCGCCACGCCGTCGAGCAACTACCGGATCGACATCTATCGCCTGGGCTGGTACGGGGGGCTCGGCGCACGCAAGGTCGCGACCATTCCGTCGACGCAAGTCACCCCGCGGTCGCAGCCGGCCTGCATCAACGATGCAGCGACCGGCCTGATCGACTGCGGCAACTGGGGTGTGTCGGCGTCCTGGACCGTGCCCGCCAGCGCCGTGTCCGGGATCTACGTAGCGAGGCCGGTGCGCCAGGACGGGGGATCGGCGGGCCAGGCGAGCCACATCGTGTTCGTGGTCCGCGACGACATCGGCGGATCGAAGATCCTCTTCCAGACCTCGGATACGACCTGGCAGGCGTACAACCAGTACGGCGGCAACAGCCTGTACGTCGGTGGACCCGGCACCAACCCGGGCCGCGCCTACAAGGTCAGCTACAACCGGCCGTTCACGACCCGCGGCACCGGGGCCGAGGACTGGGTCTTCAACGCCGAGTACCCGATGGTGCGCTGGCTCGAGGGCAACGGGTACGACGTCAGCTACTCGACCGGTGTCGACACCGATCGGCGCGGCGCCGAGCTGCTCGAACACCAGCTCTTCCTCTCCGTCGGCCACGACGAGTACTGGTCCGGTCCACAGCGCGCCAACGTCGAGGCCGCGCGCGCCGCGGGCGTGAACCTCGGCTTCTTCTCCGGCAACGAGGTGTTCTGGAAGACCCGCTGGGAGAACTCGTACCGGACGCTCGTCACCTACAAGGAGACCCACGCGAACGCGAAGATCGACCCGGTCGCAAACGTATGGACCGGCACCTGGCGCGACCCGCGCGCGTTCAATCCGGAGGGCGGAAAGCCCGAGAACGGGCTCACCGGTACGATCTTCACCATCAACTGCTGCACCGACGCGATGCAGGTGCCCGAGGCCGACGGTAAGCTGCGCCTCTGGCGCAACACGAGCGTCGCGACCCTCGCGCCCGGGCAGACTGCGACGCTGGGTCCCAACACGCTGGGCTACGAGTGGGACGAGGACCTCGACAACGGCGCGCGCCCGCCGGGGCTGGTGCGGCTGTCGTCGGCGACGTGGGACGAACCGTCGCGGATCCTGGACTACGGCTCGAACTACGGAGCGGGCACTGGGACGCACCACCTGACGCTCTACCGCCACGCGAGCGGCGCTCTGGTGTTCGGGGCCGGCTCCGTGCAGTGGAGCTGGGGGCTCGACGACGTCCACGACCGCGGCGACGACCCCGCCGACGTGCGCATGCAGCAGGCAACCGTGAACCTCCTGGCCGACCTCGGCGCGCAGCCCACGACCCTGCAGGGCGGGCTCGGCGCGGCGACCGCGTCGACCGACCTGACTCCACCGACCACGACCATCACCGCGCCGCCAAACGGCGCGAGCGTTGCGGGGCCGATCACCGTGTCCGGCACGGCGAGCGATGTCGGCGGCCGGGTCGGCGCGGTCGAGGTCTCGGTCGACGGCGGCGCGAGCTGGCACCCCGCGAGCGGGCGCGAGACCTGGAGCTACACCTTCACTCCCGCGGGGCTCGGCCCGATCGCGATCCACGCGCGCGCCGCCGACGACAGCGCGAACCTCGAGGCGCCGGGCGCGGTCATCACCGTGACGGAGGTTCCGCCGGCGTGCCCGTGCTCGCTTTGGAGCACCCTCGCGCTCCCGGCCAAACCCGCCGAGAACGACCCGCAGCCCATCGAGGTCGGCGTGAAGTTCCAGCCCGAGGCGGACGGTTTCATCACGGGGCTGCGATTCTACAAGGGCCCGGGAAACGGGGGCAGCCACGTCGGGCACCTCTGGACCAGCGCGGGCACGCTGCTGGCCCAGGCGACCTTCGCGAGCGAGACCGCGACGGGCTGGCAGCAGGTGGCCCTCGCGACACCGGTCGCGGTCACCTCGGGCCAGACCTACGTCGCCTCCTACCACTCCGACGCCGGCAACTACGCCGTCGACGAGAACTACTTCGCCACCGCGTACGAGAATCCGCCGCTGCGGGCGCCCGCAGACGGCGAGCTCGGTGGGAACGGATTGTACGGCTATGGCCCGTCGGCGTTCCCGATCAACACCTTCCAGGCGGAGAACTACTGGGTCGACGTCGTCTTCGAGACCCCGGCACCGCCGACCTGCCCGTCGGATCCGGACGCCGACGGGGTGTGCAACGTCTCAGGCTTCGGCCCCGTCGACAACTGCCCGATCGTCGCCAACGCGACCCAGACGGATACGGACGGCGATGGGGTCGGCGACGCCTGCGACAACTGCCCGATCGCCCTCAACGCGACCCAGACGGACGCGGACGGGGATGGGGTCGGCGACGTCTGCGACGACTGCCCGGCAGTCCCCAACGCGACCCAGACGGACGCGGACGGGGATGGGGTCGGCGACGTCTGCGACGACTGCCCGGCAGTCCCCAACGCGACCCAGACGGACGCGGACGGGGATGGGGTCGGCGATGCCTGCGACGACTGCCCGGTCGTCCCAAACACGCCCCAGACGGACGCGGACGGGGATGGGGTCGGCGACGTCTGCGACGACTGCCCGGCAGTCCCCAACGCGACCCAGACGGACGCGGACGGCGATGGGGTCGGCGACGCCTGCGACAACTGCGTGAGCGTGCCGAACCCCCGAGTCACTCCGGACGAGGCCAGCTTCCTCGGCGCGAATCCCTGGGCCACCCTCACCGGCGGCCAGCGCGACGACGACCACGACGGCTACGGGAACAAGTGCGACGGGAAGTTCCCCGGGGTCGCCGGGCTGTTCGTCAGCAACGGGGACCTGATCGAGTGGCGTACCGCCAACACGAAGAACCGCACTCTGGACCAGTGCGGAACGGCTGGGACGCACCCGTGCGCGATCTACGATCTCGACGAGACGGGGCTCTTCATCGGAAACGGCGACTTGATCCAGTGGCGGACCCTGAACACCAAGCAGCCGGGTCCCAAGTGCCCGTCCTGCCCGCTCGCGTGCGCGGCCGGATCCGAGGGAACCTGCGGCCCGATCCCGTAGGCCTCGGCGATCTGCCCTCGACTTGCACGCAACCTGCATCTGCAGTGCGTCCCCGCGTCGTCCTACTCACGGTGTGCGCGGAACGGACGCTCGTGGCCCACCCTTTGCACAGCGGATGTGCGATAACGCCGGCTCCGGTCGAAAGGTCGTTTTCGAGCGGCTCTCCGAGAGTGCGCGGAGAGTGGGTGGGAAGGTGATGACCGCTTTTGTGAAAGATTCGGAGTCTCGGGAACCCGCGAGCGCTGATAGCTCTCGTACCGTTCTCGACCCGTTCGACTCCGGCAGCGAGCCTCACAATTCCCCTCGCCCCCACAAAGTTCTCGCGCGTCGCACACCGGCTTCGTGTAGAGTGGGCGCCGAACCGAGCCTGGAAAGCAGCGCTCGGCCCGGGGACCGGACGATGAGGCTGGCAGGCAGAGCGCAAGCTACCTGCGTCTTCGCGTTTCTGTGTCTGTCGCTCCTGCTGCACACGCCGCAGGCAAGCGCGCAGAACAAGATCGTGCTCGAGAACGCGCTGACCGGGAACCCGGCGTCGGAGTGGGACATCTCCGGGGCTGGCGACTCGAGCATCCAGGGCTTCGCGACCGACATCAGCGCCGCCCCGG
Source organism: uncultured delta proteobacterium (assembly GCA_963707945.1). Classification (GTDB taxonomy): domain Bacteria; phylum Myxococcota_A; class UBA9160; order SZUA-336; family SZUA-336; genus VGRW01. Next base: position 1,070,804 of record CAVPRM010000001.1, on the reverse strand, counting down.
GCGATACCGTCCAGTTCAAGGTCGACAGCGCGGGCGTCCTTCCGGATCGACCTCTACCGCCTGGGCTGGTACGGGGGGCTCGGCGCGCGCAAGGTCGCGACCATCCCGTCGACGGCGACGCTCGCGCAGTCGCAGCCTGCCTGCCTGAACGACGCGGCGACCGGCCTGATCGACTGCGGCAACTGGGGCGTGTCGGCGTCGTGGAGCGTCCCCGGCGACGCCGTCTCCGGAATCTACGTCGCCAAGCTGGTGCGCGAGGATGCTGGACACGTGGGCGAAACGAGCCACGTCGTGTTCGTGGTCCGCGACGACACCGGCGGATCGAAGATCCTCTTCCAGACCTCGGACACGACCTGGCAGGCGTACAACCAGTACGGCGGCAACAGCCTGTACGTCGGCGGACCCGGCACCAACCCGGGCCGCGCCTACAAGGTCAGCTACAACCGGCCGTTCACGACGCGCGGCACCGGGGCCGAGGACTCGGTCTTCAACGCCGAGTACCCGATGGTGCGCTGGCTCGAGCGCAACGGCTACGACGTCAGCTACATCGACCGGCGTCGACACCGATCGGCGCGGCGCCGAGCTGCTCGAGCACCAGGTCTTCCTCTCCGTCGGCCACGACGAGTACTGGTCCGGTCGCACAGCGCGCCAACGTCGAGGCCGCGCGCGCCGCGGGCGTGAACCTCGGCTTCTTCTCCGGCAACGAGGTGTTCTGGAAGACCCGCTGGGAGGACTCGCCACGCACCGCACGCTCGTCTCCTACAAGGAGACGCACGCGGGCGCGAAGATCGACCCGGTCGCCAACGTGTGGACCGGCACCTGGCGCGACCCGCGCGCGTTCAACCCGCGAGGGCGGGAAGCCCGAGAACGGGCTCACCGGCACGATCTTCACCGTCAACTGCTGCACCTACGCCATGGAGGTGCCCGAGGCCGACGGCAAGCTGCGCCTCTGGCGCAACACGAGCGTCGCGACCCTCGCGCCCGGGCAGACCGCGACGCTGGGTCCCAACACGCTGGGCTACGAGTGGGACGAGGACCTCGACAACGGCGCGCGCCCCCCGGGCTTGGTGCAGCTGTCGAGCGCGACGGTGGTCGACGTCCGTCAGAAGCTCCAGGACTTCGGCTCGAACTACGGGCCGGGCACCGCGACGCACCACCTCACGCTGTACCGCCATGCGAGCGGCGCGCTGGTGTTCGGCGCCGGCACCGTGCAGTGGAGCTGGGGGCTCGACGACGTCCACGACCGCGGCAACGACCCGGCCGACGTGCGCATGCAGCAGGCGACCGTGAACCTGCTCGCCGACATCGGCGCGCAGCCCGACGACCCTGCAGGGCGGGCTCGTCGCGGCGACCGCGTCGACGGACGTCGACTCCGCCCACCACGATCATCACCGCGCCGCTCAACGGCGCGAGCGTCGCAGTGCCGATCACCGTGACCGGCACGGCGAGCGACGTTGGCGGCCGGGTCGGCGCGGTCGAGGTCTCGGTCGACGGCGGCGCGAGCTGGCACCCCGCGACCGGGCGCGAGACCTGGAGCTACACCTTCACCCCTGCCGTGCTCGGGCCGGTCACGATCCGCGCTCGCGCGGCCGACGACAGCGCGAACCTCGAGGCGCCGGGCGCGGCCATCACCGTGACCGCAGCTCCGCAGGTGTGCCCGTGCTCGCTGTGGAGCAACCGGCACGGTCCCGACGCAACCCCAGCGAGAACGACCCGACGCCGGTCGAGCTCGGCGTGAAGTTCCAGCCCGAGAGCGACGGCTTCATCACGGCGCTGCGCTTCTACAAGGGCCCGGCGAACACCGGGCCGCACGTCGGGCACCTGTGGACCAGCGGGGGCACGCTGCTGGCCCAGGCGACCTTCACGGGCGAGACGGCGACGGGCTGGCAGCAGGTGGCCCTCGCGACACCGGTCGCGGTCACCGCGGGCACGACCTACGTCGCGTCGTACCACACCGACTCGGGCCACTACGCGTTCGACGTGAACTACTTCGCGACCGCGCCACGAGAATCCGCCGCTGCGCGCGCTCGCGGACGGCGAGCTCGGCGGGAACGGCGTCTACCACTACGGCGCGCTCGGCGTTCCCGACCGGCACCTACCAGGCGAGCAACTACTGGGTCGACGTCGTCTTCGAGGGCGAGGTCGGGCCGCCGCCGGTCGACGTCACCCCGCCCACGCGTCACGACCGTCTTGCCCGCGAACGGCTCGAGCGGCGTCTCCGCGGCCGCGAACGTGACCGCGATCTTCAGCGAGGCGCTCGACCTCGCCACGATCTACGGCCGCGACCTTCGAGCTGCGCGACGCCTCGAACGCGCTGGTCCCGGCGAGCTTCGGCTATGCCGCGGTCACCCGCACCGCGACGCTCGACCCGACCGGCGCGCTCGACCTACTCCAGCACCTACACCGCGACGGTTCGCGGCGGCGCGAGCGGCGTGCACGACGTCGCCGGCAACGCGCTCGCCGCCGACGTCACGTGGTCGTTCACGATCCAGGCGCCGCCGCCGCCCGGCCCCGAGGTCGGGCCCGGCGGGCCGATCCTGCTCGTCACCTCGAACGCGAACCCGTTCACCAAGTACTACGCCGAGATCCTGCGCACCGAGGGCCTGAACGCCTTCGCGACCGTGGACATCGGCGCGCTCAACGCGGCGGCGCTCAACGCGCACGAGCTCGTGGTGCTGGGCGAGATGACGCTCACGCCGGCGCAGGTGACGCTGCTCTCCAACTGGGTGAACGGCGGCGGGAAGCTGCTCGCGATTGCGGCCCGACCCGCAGCTCGCCCCGCTGCTCGGTCTGACCGGTGCAGGCGGGCGCCTACCCGGACTCCTACCTGTCGATCGAACGCCGGCTGGGGCGCCCAGCCGCTGACCCTGCAGTTCCACGGTCCGGCCAACCGGTACACGCTGGGCAGCGCCACGCGGCTCGCCTCGCTCGCGACCTCCGCCGGCGGCGTCCAGCTTCCCCGCCGTGACACTGAACAGCGTCGGCTCGAACGGCGGCCAGGCCGGCGCGTGGGCCTTCGACCTGGCGCGCTCGGTCGTGCTGACCCGCCAGGGCAACCCCGCCTGGGCGGGCACGGAGCGCGACGGCGTGGGGCCGATCCGCTCGGACGACCAGTTCTACGGCGCCGCCGCCGGCGACCCGCAGCCCGACTGGGTCGACCTGACGCGCGTCGCGATCCCGCAGGCCGACATCCAGCAGCGGCTGTTCGCCCGCCAGATCCGCGCGATGCTGGGCCACCCGTTCCCGAGCTTCTGGTACTTCCCGAGCTTCCGGAAGGCCGTCGTGGTGATGACCGGCGACGAGCACGCCTCGCGGTGACGGCACGCGCACGCGCTGGAACCAGTTCCTCGCCGCGAGCCCGCCGGGCTGCTCGGTCGACGACTGGCAGTGCGTGCGCGGCACGTCCTACGTCTACCCGACGGCGGGCGGCGACATGAGCAACGCCGAGGGCGTGGCCTTCACCGCGCAGGGCTTCGAGCTCGCCCTGCACGTGAACACGGGCTGCGCCGACTGGACGCCGGCCTCGCTCGAGGCGTTCTTCGCGAGCCAGCTCGACGACTTCTCGGCGCAGTTCCCGAGCGTGCCCGCTCCGACGACGAACCGCACCCACTGCATCGCCTGGAGCGACTGGGCGAGCCAGCCGGTGGTCGAGCTCGCGCACCAGATCCGGCTCGACACGAACTACTACTACTGGCCGCCCAACTGGGTGCAGGACCGCCCCGGCTTCTTCACCGGCTCGGGCATGCCGATGCGCTTCGCCGAGACCGACGGCAGCTTCATCGACGTCTACCAGGCCGCGACCCAGATGACCGACGAGTCCGACCAGTCGTTCCCGTTCACGATCGACACCCTGCTCGACCGCGCGCTCGGCCCGCAGGGCTACTACGGCGCGTTCACCGCGAACATGCACACCGACGCGGGCAACTCGCTTCGCGGCGAGTCTGGTCCGCGGACATCGTCGCGTCCGCGCAGGCGCGCGGCGTCGCGGTCGTGTCGGCGAAGCAGATGCTGACCTGGCTCGACGGGCGCAACGCCTCGACCTTCGGCACGCCGACCTGGAACGGCCAGGACCTCGCCTTCTCGGTCGTCCAGGGGCTGGGCGCGCGCAACCTGCGGGCGCTCCTGCCGGTCAGCGCGGGAACGCTCACGCTCGCGGCGTTGACGCGCGGCGGGGCAGCCGACCCTTACAGCGTCGAGACGATCGAGGGCGCGAGTTCGCCGTGTTCGCCGCCGACAGCGGCAGCTACGTCGCGACCTACCTCCCCGGCGCCCCCGACACGACGCCGCCGGTGCTCTCGGCGCTCGCCGCGGCTCCGGGCGCGGGCGGGACCGCGCTGATCCACTGGACCAGCGACGAGCCTGCGACCTCCCTCGTCGCGTACGGCACGAGCCCAGGGAGCCTCACCCAGTCGGTCTCCTCGGCCGCGCTCGTCACGTCCCACCAGCTGGTGCTCTCCGGCCTCCCGGCGGGGACCACGATCTACTACCGGGTCACCTCCACCGACGCCTCGGGCAACTCCGCGACCGAGCCGGCGCCGCCCGCGGCTCCCGCGAGCTTCACGACCAGTGGCAGTGCCGGAGCGTGTCTGCACGACGTGCTGCCGGCCGACTTCGCCGCCGGCACGAACGCGGGCACGGCGACGGACGTCGACGTCCACCTGGCCGCGGGCCTGCGACCAGTCCGTTCGACGCGCCGCTCCCGGCGGATTGGAGCGTCGCTCCGTGGTCGGGCGGCGGCTCCGGCGGGCGTGGCCGGCGGCGTCCTGACCGTGGACGGCGCGCTCGTCGGCCCGCTGGCGAGCTTCACGCCGGGCACCACTCTCGAGTTCACCGCGACCTTCAGCGGCGACCCCTTCCAGCACGTCGGCTTCAGCGACGACTTCAACTCGGTCTGGGCGATCTTCAGCACGGGCAGCGGCGGCGCGCTGCTGGCGCGCACGAACAACGGGGCGTCGGAGTCCGACACTCCCCTCGGCATCGCGCCGGGCACGCCGCACCTGTTCCGGATCGTGTGGGGCGCCGCGCAGGTGCAGTACTACGTCGACGGCGCGCTGCTCGTGACTCACCCGACCCCGATCGGGGCGCCGATGCGCGCGCTGGTGAGCGACTTCAACCCGGGCGGCGGCGCCGTGACGCTCGACTACCTGCGCGTGGCTCCGCCCTACGTCGCGGCCGGGACGTTCACGTCGCGGATCGGCGACGCGGGGGCCGCCTCGAGCTGGGGCACCGCGCAGTGGAGCAGCGCCACGCCGGCCTCGACCAGCCTCGTGCTCGCGGTGCGCACGGGACCGACGCCGGTTCCCGACGGATCGTGGAGCGCCTTCGCGGTGCTCGGCGCGCCGGGCGCCCCGTCGGCCAGGTCGGCCGCTACGCGCAGTACCAAGCCTCGCTCGGGACCGGCGACGCCAACGCGACGCCGCGGCTCCTCGAGGTATCGCTCACCTGTTCCAGCCTCCCCGGTCTGCGGCAACGGCGTAACCGAGGGCACCGAGCAGTGCGACGACGGGAACCTCGTCTCGGGCGACGGCTGCTCGGCGACCTGCCAGAGCGAGACCCTGGACTCCGACGGCGACGGGATCCCGAACGTGTACGAGACGGGCACCGGGATCTACGTCTCGCCCACGAACACCGGGACGAACCCGAACTTGGCCGACACCGACGGCGACGGTCTCAGCGACGGCACGGAGGTCGCGGGCGGGACGAACCCGAACCTCGCCGACACCGACGGTGACGGCCGGAACGACGGCGCGGAGATCGCCGCCGGCACCAACCCGCTCAACCCCGACACCGACGCCGACGGCCTGAACGACGGCGCGGAGTTCACCGCCGGCACCAACCCGCTCAACCCCGACACCGACGGCGACGGCCGGAACGACGGCGCGGAGATCACCGCTGGCACCAACCCGCTCAACCCCGACACCGACGGTGACGGGCTGAACGACGGCGCGGAGTTCACCGCCGGCACCAACCCGCTCAACCCCGACACCGACGGCGACGGGCTGAACGACGGCGCGGAGATCGCGGCTCGGCACCAACCCGCTCAATCCCGACACCGACGGCGACGGCTTGACCGACGGCGCGGAAGTCGCGGGCGGGACGAACCCGAAGCTGGCCGACACCGACGGCGACGGACTGAACGACAGCGCCGAGCTCACGGGCGGGACGAACCCGACCCTGGCCGACACCGACGGCGACGGCCGCTGCGACGGACCGTCCGCGCCGCCGGGACCGGGCGCCTGCACGGCCGGCGACAACTGCCCGCTGATCGCGAACGCGAGCCAGGCCGACGCCGACGCCGACGGCCGCGGCGACGCGTGCGACAACTGCCGCTTCGCGCCCAACCCGAGCCAGTCGGATCTGGGCGGCGTGTTCGCGAGCGGATCCGACGGGATCGGCGACGGGTGCCAGTGCGGCGACGTGACCGACGCCGTCCACGCGGGACCCGACGGCGTGGTGAGCGCGCTCGACGTGGCGGAGGTGCGGCTGTTCCTGGCCGGCGCGTCGACCATGCCCTCGAGCGCGGTCATCTCGCGCTGCTCGGTCGACGGCGTGACGGGCGCCTGCACGGTGCTCGACTGGGCGCTCCTGGCCCGCGCGCAAGCGCTCGGCTCGCCGCTCGCGCAGGTCTGCCGCCCGGCGGTCTGCACCGTCGATCCGTCGGATCCGGACGGCGACTGCCTGCTCGGCGCCGCCGATCTGTGTCCGGGCTGGCCGAACAGCGCGGCCGAGCAGACGCTCGACACGAACGCGGACCTGGTGCCCGACACCTGCCAGTGTGGAGACCTGGACCGCGACGGCGACGTCGACTCGAGCGACGAGTCGCGGCTGTTCCTCTGCACCGCGGGCCAGAACATCTGCGACGCGTCACTCGCCGACTTCGATCGCGACGGCGACGTCGACGCCGCCGACTACATCGCCTTCACCGCGGCGAGCGAGGCCAACACGCTCTCGGCGCTTGGCTGCACCCGGCGGCTGGGTCCCGCCGGGCCGTGAACCGCTAGCTCACGCCGCGCGCGCGCCGGCCTTCTGGGCGAGCGACTGGATCACTTCCCAGTCGAGCACCATCGTGGTGTTGCCCTGCTCGTCCACGAACTGCACCGCGCCGTGATTGGTGAACAGGAACTCGGTGGGCTCGGGGAAGTAGGTGTGGTCGTGGATCACGCTGACCGGCTCCCAGCCATAGTCGCCCGGGAGCGCCGTGACGCCGCCGGCCTGCACGCCGCCGCGCAGCTCCATCCTTCCCGACAGCATGAAGTACTCGCCCGCGGCCAGATGGCGGTGGCGCGCGAACGACGCGCCCGCCTCGGCGCGTAGCAGCAGCGTCCAGGTGCCGGTCTCGGGCGAGAGCCGCAGCACCTTCATCCAGATTCCGGGCGAGAACTCGGCCCAGGGCATGGAGCGGGTCGAGACGAACTCCTCGGGCTGCGCGCGAACCGTCATGGCGTTCCTCCGCTAGGGAGCGCCATTCTAGTCTCTACTCGGCGTTCCGCGCCGCCTTGTCCAGATTCGCGAGCCCCTGCTCGAAGTCCTTGCCGACCCGCGCGTCCATGTCCACCGCGAGCGACATGGCCTTGCCCAGGAAGCCGTTCTCGCCCTTCATCGACCACACCACCCTCGTCCCCCCCTCCAACGGGAGGAGCGTGAAGGTCGCGTAGTTCCTGGCCGGAAACGGCTTGCGCAACTCGAGGTCGATCGTCACCGATTTGTTGGGTTCGGCGTCGATGATCTTCATCCGCCCCTCGCCTACGTCGCCGCTCCCCGACCACGCGTAGCTAGCGCCTGGCCCGCTCACGGGGCCCTCGAACGTGCGCTTCATGTTCGGGTCGAGCTTCTCGTAGGGCGACCACCGGCTCCACTGGTGGAAGTCGGTCAAGAGGGGGAACACCGCCTCCGGTTGCGCGAGGACGACCGCGCTGCGCTCGATCACGAAGGCCGATGGGCGCGAGGCGATGAACGCGATCGCCACCACCAGAACGGCCAGGACTCCGAGCAGGATCGTGCGCCACATCAGCGCGCCCCTTCGCAGTTCGTCATGGCTGCCCCCTCCGCTGGGTGGTGGGCGATTGTAGGTGTATCGTCCAGGCGAAGGGAAACGCCATGGCAGAGAAGATCGAGGTCGGCTTCCAGGCTTTCGTTTCCGACGGCGGCGAGGAGTTCGGCGCGGTCCGGGACGTCTACCCGAACGAGCTCGTGGTGTACGTCGAGAACGCGGGCGACTTCACCGTGCCGCGCAGCGCGGTCCACGCCGTGCACGCCCACAAGGTCGTGTTCGACTGCAAGAAGCTCGATCCCCGCCTGCGCCGCGCGATCGGCCACGCACACGACGCCGAGGTGCCGGGGCTCTAGGCGACTTCGCAGTTCACCATCCAGGGCGTGCCGAAGCGGTCGACGACCATGCCGAAGCGGGGCGCCCAGAAGGTCGGCTCGAACGGCATCTCGATTGCGCCGCCGTCGGCCAGGCCGCGGAAGATGCGCTCGCCCTCGGCGATGCTGTCGACCATGAGCGAGACGTGCATGCCCCTGGGCGTTTCGTGCCGGCCGGGCGGGCTGTCGGAGCCCATCAGCTCCTGGCCGGGCCCGAGCACCAGCCGCGCGTGCATGATCTTGTCGCGGTGGCTGGGCGGCACGCCCTCGGCGGCGGGCGTGCTGCCGAAGCTGAGCAGGGCTTCGAGCTTCGCGCCCAGCAGCCGCTCGTAGTACTTGAAGGCGGCCTCGCACTCTCCGTCGAAGTTCAGGTAGGCAACGATCTTCATCGCGGGCTCCTTTCTCCTTCTTGAGGTCGTGCGAGCGCACCGAATTCGACAGCCTCCCTCGCTAGCGCCCCCGCGTGTGCTCCAGCAGGGCCTCGAGGATCCGCTTCTGCGCGCCCTTCGGGATGTCGTGGCCCACGCCCTCGAGGACCAGCAGCTTCGCGCCGGGGATCGCGTCGGCCGTCGCGCGGCCGTGGGGCAGCGGCAGGATCGGGTCGTCGGTCCCGTGGATCACGAGCGTCGGCGTGCGCACCGAGCGCAGCGCCTCGTCGCGGTCGGGGGACGACGCAATCGCCAGCTGGTGGTTTTGGGCCGCGTCGATGTTCCGGGCGCGCGCCAGGACGAGCGCCTCGCGCGCGCGCACCGCGGCCTCGTCGAACGGCTCGCCGCTGCCGGCGAGCGTGCGCCACAGGGCGACCGCGGCCCGATCCGCTCTTCGTCGCTGCGCGGTGGGTTCGCTGCCGACGCGCTCAGCAGGTCCAGCAGCTTCTTCGCCGGGCCCGGCAGCCGGGACTCCTGGCCCATGAGCCCGGCCATGATGCCCGCGCCGGCCGGAGACGACATGATCGAGGTCAGCGTGCGCAGCCGGCCCGCGTGCTCGATCGCGAGCGTCTGCCCGATCATGCCGCCCATCGACGCGCCCACCACGTGCGACCGATCCACGCCGAACGCGTCGAGCACCGCGATCGCATCGCGCGCCATGTCCGAGAGCGTGTACGGCGCCTCCGCGAACTCGACGCAGGTCGACTGCCCGGTATCGCGGTTGTCGTAGCGGATCGTGTAGAAGCCGGCGGCGACGAGCGCCGCGCAGAACTCATCGGGCCACAGGATCCCCTGCCCGCCCGCGCCCATCACCAGCAGCACCGCGGGATTGCGAGGCTCGCCGAAGTCCTCGGCCCAGATCTCGATCCCGTTCGCTCGGACCGTCCGCTCCGCCATCATCGGCCCTCCCGGGCCGATTGTACTTCAGGCGAGCCTCTGGAAGACCTGGTCCGCGGTCTCGACCTTCTTGTCCTCGCGCAGGAGCTGGAGCGCGTCGCGGATGCGCGTGCACACCGACGTGACGTCGGCGATCTTCTGGCTCTGCAGCTGGCGCGGCAGGAGCTTCTCGACGACGACCGCCATCTGGTCCTTGGTCACGCTGCTCGCCTCGAGGCCGGCGTCCATGAGCGCCAGCTGGATGGCGCCGCGCGCAGCCCAGCGATCCATCCCGGAGGACTTCTCGAGCGCCGCGTGCGCGGCGTCGAACGCTGCAGAGTTGGCCATCGCTCTACGCCGGCTGGGCCAGCGCGCCGGCGCGCGCCGAGCGGTTGACCCAGCGCGTGTACGCCGCGGGCGGCATGAAGATCAGCACGAGCAGGATCGTGTTCGCGAAGCCGCCGGCCGAGGTCGAGAACAGCGGCACTGTGCTGCGCAGGTCGATGCGCGCGATCAGGCAGACCGCCGACACGGTGTTCCAGGACAGGGAGACCAGCCCGCACATCGCCCAGAGCAGGAAGCGGTTGGTCACCACGGCGTCGGCCAGGCCCAGCGCCATGCGCTTCTTCATCATCCCGTAGTAGCGGAAGCCCTCGAACGCGGTCCACACGTAGTAGAGGCCGAGCACCGCTACCATCGGCGTGAGCCCGATGCGCGCGCGCGCCACGTTCTCGGCCTGGTCGGCGGAGACGAGATAGGACCAGGTGATCTGGACCCCCGCCGCGACGAGGATCAGCGAGCCGACGGCCGCGCACCAGGTCGCCCAGGCTTCCGTGGGTCGGAACACCTTCGAGGTGAAGAACAGGTAGCAGCAGCAGCCGAAGACGAGCGACGTCTCGCCGAACACGTAGAGCGGGGTGACGATCGCGCGATTCGAGAGCATCGGCGCGAGCACGCACAGCGGGTAGCCGAGCGCCGGCGCCGCCACGTAGGCCAGCCCGATCAGAGAGCTCGGGCACGCCCTTCGACTTGCGCGCGCGCGCGAGGAGCTTCACACCCACGATGCCGCTGGCCACCGTGTAGATCGCGAGGAACAGGAACGCCAGACCCGCCATGAAACGCCTCCACCGACTGGTGTCAGCCTTCTATCGGTGGGAGGTGCGGGGCGAATTGACGGTTCGGACCGGAATTGAGCGGGCGCCGCTCAGTCGCCGAGCGCGTCGGCGCGGCGCAGCTCGGCCAGGCCGTGGCGGGCGGCTTCGAGATCGAGCTCCGCCTCGAGCGCCAGCAACACGTCGTCGCTGATCTGCTCGCGGTCGCGCAGCGTGGTGAGCGCGAGCCGCTCGGCCATCAGGCTCTCGAAGCGCGCGCGCTTCACCGCGCGGTCGCAGAGCAGGCTCGACTCGCCGTCGGTCGCGCGGCGCAGCCGGTCCTCGTACTGCTCGCGCAGCAGGGCGAGAGCGCCTGGGTCGGCCCACGACTCGCCCGCGAGCTGCGTCAGTCGCTCGAGCGCGGAGCGCGCGGCGTGCGAGCGCGCCTGGAGCTCCTCCTCGCGCATCCCCGCGTCATCGGCCGGGAAGCGCAGCGCACGCACCAGCGGTGCCAGCGTCATGCCCTGCAGCACCAGGGTGCAGAAGATCACCGTGAACGTGATCAAGAGGAGCTCGGAGCGGTACGGCAGCGGCGAGCCGTCGGCGAGCGTGAGCGGCAGCGCCATCGCGGCGGCGAGCGACACGATCCCGCGCAGCCCCGTCCAGCCGATCAGGAACATGGCCTGCCAGCTTGGCATCGGGTCGCGCGCGCGCAGCCGCGCCGAGAGCGCGCGCGGCAGCCAGGCGAAGAACGGCACCCAGACCAGGCGCACGACGACCACCACCGCGGTGACGACCGCGCCCTGCACGAGGAGCGGCACGAGCCCGCCCGCCGGCACGTCGGCCGCGAGCCCGCGCAGCTGCAGCCCGATCAGCAGGAACAGCACGCCGTTGGCGACGAACACGACCAGCTCCCAGACCGGCGTCGCCTGCAGCCGGGCGCTCGGGGCGAGGTCGGTCGCGGGCGCGCGGCGCAGGGTGATCCCGCCCGCCACGCATGCCAGCACCGCGGACGCGTGCGCGTACTCGGCGAGCATCCACGCCAGGTACGGCGCCATCAAGGTGATCAGGATCGAGGTGGACGTGTCGTCGCTGAAGCGGCGCGCGAGCGCTGCGATCCGGCCGATCGCGTAGCCGAGCGTCAGGCCGAGCGTCGCCGCGAGCACGAAGCCGAGCAGCGAGTCGGCGAGCGAGAAGGCGCCGCTCACCAGCGCTATGAGCGCGCCGCGGTAGACGATCAGCGCCGTCGCGTCGTTCACCAGACTCTCGCCTTCGAGGATCGTGACCAGCCGCCGCGGCACCCCGAGCACCCGCACGACCGCGGTCGCGGAGACCGCGTCGGGCGGCGAGACGATCGCGCCGAGCGCGATCGCCGCGGGCCACGGCAGGCCGGGAATGAGCCAGCGCGCGCACACGGCGACCGCTGCAGTCGTCGCCAGCACCAGGCCCACGGCGAGCAACGTGATCGGCCGCGCGTTGGCCCGGAAGTCGCGGATCGAGGTGAAGTAAGCCGCCGACCAGAGCACCGGGGGCAGGAACACGAAGAACACGAGCTCGGGGTCGAGCCGGACGTGGGGCAGCCCCGGCACGAAGCTCGCGCAAAGCCCGGCCAGGACGAGCAGCACCGGGTAGGGAACCGGCAGCCGCCGCGCCGCCGACATCCCGAGCAGCACGACGCCCAGGATGAGAAGAACGATCTCGACGGCCTGGGGCGTGGTCACCGACCCCGAACGTCGTGCGCCCGCGGCGCGGGCGCAAGCGTAGAATCGAGGAGGGCGAAGGAGCGCGATGTCCCCGGAGCAGGTGCGCCGGCGTCTGGCCGCGATCTGGAGCGCCGATGCGGTCGGCTACAGCCGGCTCATGTCGATGGACGACGCCGGTACCTTCGCGGAGCTCCGGCTGCGGCGCGAGCTGCTGCGCGAGCGCGTCGCCGCGGGCGGCGGGCGCGTCGTGGACGCGGTCGGCGACAACCTGCTGGCCGAGTTCCCGAGCGCGGTCGACGCCGTTCGGTGTGGGATCGACGCGCAGACGGCGCTCGCCGCGCGCGATGCCGCGCTGCCCGAGCCGCGCCGCCTGCCCTTCCGGGTCGGCATCCACCTGGGCGAGATACTGGTGGACGGCGACGCGCTGGCCGGCGACGCGGTGAACGTGGCCGCGCGCCTCTCCGCGCTCGCCGAGCCCGGAGGCGTTTGGATCTCCGCGGTCGTGCACGCACAGGTCCAGGGCAAGCTCGAGCTCGCCTTCGAGGACCGCGGCGAGCAGCGGCTCAAGAATATCCCGGACCCGATCCGCGCTTTCTCCGCCGCGAGTACCGCCCTTGGTCCCGCTCCATCCGCGCCGTCCGTTCGCGTGAATCGCCTCGGCATCGCGGTGCTCCCCTTCAAGAACCTCTCCGGCGATCCGGAGCAGGAGTATCTCGCCGACGGAGTCGCCGAGGACCTGCTGACTCGGCTGTCGCGCTGGCAAGTTCCCGTCGTGGCGCGCCAATCGAGCTTCGCCTACCGGGACCGCGCGCTCGACGTGCGCCAGATCGGGCGCGAGCTCGGCGTGCGCTACGTGATCGAGGGCAGCATCCGGCGCGCAGGCAATCACATCCGGCTGGCAGTGCAGCTCATCGACGCGGAGACCGGCGGACACGCGTGGGCCGAGAACTTCGACCGCGAGCTCGGAGATCCGTTCGCGCTCCAGGACGAGCTCACGCACTCCATCGAGCTGGCGTTGGGCGCGCGGCTCGTTCGGGTGGAGCAGGAGCGCGCGATGTCGCGCGATCCCGGGAGCCTCGACGCGTGGGATGCCTTCATGCGGGCCCAATGGCACCACAACCGACATACCGCCGAAGACTGGGCGGAGGCAAGGCGCCTCCTGCGCGACTCCGCCGCGGCGCTGCCGCGCTTCGCGCCGTTGCAGGCCGCCGTCGCCATCGTCGAGTGCACGGGGGTGATCAACGGCTGGAGCCAGGACCGCGAGCGATCGCTGGCCGACGGCCTCGCGGCCGCCCGCACCGCGCTCGCACTCGACCCGAACAGCCGCGACACGCAGACCGCGATCGGAGTCGTCTCGTTCCAGGCTGGGGACCACGCGCGCGCTCGCTCAGCATTCCAGCGCGGCGTCGAGCTCGAGCCCGAGAATCCGGTGCCGCTGTTCACGCTGGCCTGGTTTCTGACCGCCATCGGCGCCTACCCCGAGGCGATCGCGCGGGGCGAGGAAGCACTGGCGCTCCGGGAGCGCATCCAGCGCGGGAGCTCGGCGGACGGGTACCTGGTTCTCGCGCAAGCCCATCTCGGATCCGGCCAAGCGAGCGAAGCCTTGCGCTGCGCACAGATGGCGGTGGAGCAGAGCGAGTCCGCGCAGAGTCGTGTGATCGCCGTGGCCGTGCTGGGTGATCTCCGCCGGCTGGCGGAGGCGAGGCGCGAGCTCGCTCGGATCCCGGACGTCGGCGTGCGCGAGGTCTCCCGGCGCCTCGAGGCGCAAGTGCTGCCGGAGCTATTGGAGCGCATCCTCGCCGGCCTGCGGGCCGCAGGCATGCCGGAGTAGCTCGCGATGTCACGCGACCTCCCGACCGGCACGGTCACGTTCCTGTTCACGGACATCGAGGGGTCCACGCGCCTGCTCCGGGACCTCTGTGAACGGTACGCCCAGCTCCTGGCCGACCAGCAGGAGATCCTGCGGAAGCTCGTCCGGGAGGGCGGCGGCGAGGAGGTCGACAGCCAGGGCGAGGGCATGTTCATCGTCTTCCGCCGTGCGCACGACGCGGTGAGCACGGCCGTGGCGTGCCAGCGCGCGATGGCGGCGCACGCCTGGCCCGACGGGCGGAGCGTGCGGATCCGGATGGGGATTCACACCGGCGAGCCCGCGCGAACCGAGACGGGCTACGTCGGCATCGACGTCCACCGAGCCGCGCGCATCTGCGCGGCGGGTCACGGCGGTCAGATCCTGCTGTCCCCGACCACTCGCGAGCTGCTGGCTGACGACCTGCCCCAGGGGATCACGGTGCGCGACATGGGGATGCACGGTCTCAAGGACCTCGCGCAGCCCGAGCACCTGTTCCAGCTCCTCGTGCCCGAGCTGCCCAGCGAGTTTCCTCCGCTGCGCACGCTCGACACCCAGCCGAACAATCTCCCGCGCCAGCTCACCAGCTTCGTCGGCCGCGAGCGCGAGCTCGCCGAGATCGAGCGTGTCTTCGCCGACGCCCCGCTGCTGACCCTGACCGGGGTGGGGGGCTCCGGCAAGACGCGCCTCGCCCTCCAGGCCGCTGCCGCGATGCTCGGACGCTTCCGGGACGGGGTGTGGGTGGTCGAGCTCGCGTCGCTCTCGGATCCAGGCCTCGTGACTCAAGCGGTCGCCACGTCGCTCGGGATCCGCGAGGTCAAGGGGAGAACCCTCCTCGACTCGCTGCGCGACTACCTGGCGACCAAGCAGCTGCTGCTCTACCTCGACAACTGCGAGCACCTGCTCGGGGCTTGCGCCGAGCTGGCCGACGCACTCCTCCGCGCCAGTCCGGGGCTGCGGGTGCTCGCAACCAGCCGGGAAGGGCTGGGAATCGGCGGCGAGCGGATCTACTCGGTTCCGTCGCTGCTGGGCTCGGACGCCGCGCGACTCTTCGTGGAGCGCGCGCGCTTCCACCGGCCGCAGTTCGAGCCGACCCCCGGCGACGTCGCCGTCGTGACGCAGATCTGTGAACGGTTGGACGGCATTCCGCTCGCGATCGAGCTCGCGGCCGCGCGAGTCCGCGCGTTGTCGGTGGCGGAGCTCGCCGCGAAGCTCGGCGATCGCTTCCGAATTCTGACTGGAGGCAGCCGCACCGCGCTGCCGCGGCACCAGACCCTGCGCGCAGCGATCGACTGGAGCTACGAGCTGTTGTCGGAGCGCGAGCGATCGGTGCTGCGCAGCGCTTCGGTGTTCGCCGGCGGCTTCTCGCTCGACGCCGCGGAGGCGGCCTGCTCGGGCCCGCACATCGCGGCCGACGACGTGCTCGCGCTGCTGGCGCGACTGGTCGATAAGTCGCTCCTGAACGCCACCGACACGGACGGCGACACTCGCTACCGGATGCTCGAGACCGTCCGCGAGTTCGCGCGCGAGAAGCTCGTGGAGTCGGGGGACGAGGCCGCGGTGCGCGCGCGTCACCTCGAGTTCTTCCTCCGGCTCGCCGAGGCGGCCGAGCCGCAGCTCGAGACAAAGGACCAGCTGGAGTGGCTCGAGCGGCTCGAGCGCGAGCGCGACAACATCCGCGCGGCGCTGGACTGGTCGATCGGTCTCGAGCCCGCCGAGCCCGCGCTCAGGCTGACCTCCGCGCTCCGGCTCTTCTGGCACGTGCGCGGGCCGTGGTCCGAGGCGATGGAGCGCTTCGAGCGCGCGCTTCGTCGCGCCGACGCCGCCGGGCCAGCGATTCAGGCGAAGGTCAAGATGGGGACCGCGTACATCGGGGACCAGCTGGGACAGGATCGCGGGCGCGCGAGGCGCCTCTGCGGCGAGGCGCTCGAGCTCTACCGACAGGTGGGCGACAAGTGGGGAACCGCCCGGGTGCTCCTGTACCTGGGCATGATTAGGCCCGAGCACGAGGGTAGCGAACGCGCGGAGAGTCAATTCGAGGAGGCACTCGCGCTCGCACGCGAGACTGGAGATCAGGTCCATGCGTCCCGCGTGCTCGCCAACCTAGCGGGTCTGGCGTTGGCACGGGGCGAGGGAGCGCGAGCGGCGATGCTCATGCGGGAGAGTCTCGTCGCGGCTCGGGCGAGCGGCGACCGCTGGGTGCTGACGAACGCCCTCAGCTTCATGTCGATCGGCGAGCGCCTCGCTCACAACTACGCGAGCGCGCGAGCGTTCAGCGAAGAATGCCTGACGCTCGCGGTCGAGCTGGGTCACAAGATGTTCATCGGCGGGAGCCTGCTTGGCCTCGCCGAGGTTGCTTCCGCGCAAGGCGACAGCGATCGCGCCGCACATCTGCTCGGGGCTGCAGAACGGGTGGTGGATCTGATGGGCGGGCCCGGCGCCGGCGTGGGTGTGCGACCGGACGCCTCTCCCGCGTGTGCGACTGCGCGCGCGGCTCTCGGCGAAGGGGCGTTCCAGTCCGCGCTGGCCGCAGGCCGCGGGCTCACGCTCGAGCAGGCCGTCGCATACGCCCTGACGCGCGAGCCGGGGTACCATGACACCGCTCTCTGACACCGCACGGTGAAGGAGCGGCCATGACTCCGCCCCGCGACCTCCCGACCGGCACGGTCACGTTCCTGTTCACGGACATCGAGGGGTCCACGCGCCTGCTCCGGGACCTCGGTGAACGGTACGCCCAGCTCCTGGCCGACCAGCAGGAGATCCTGCGGAAGCTCGTCCGAGAGGGCGGCGGCGAGGAGGTCGACAGCCAGGGCGAGGGCATGTTCATCGTCTTCCGGCGCGCGCACGACGCGGTGAGCGCAGCCGTGGCGTGCCAGCGCGCGATGGCTGCGCACGCCTGGCCGGACGGGCGGAGCGTAAGGATCCGGATGGGGATTCACACGGGCGAGCCCGAGCGGACCGAGACGGGCTACGTCGGGATCGACGTCCACCGCGCCGCGCGCATCTGCGCCGCGGGACACGGCGGCCAGATCCTGCTCTCGCCGACCACGCGCGAGCTGCTCGCGGACGACCTGCCGGACGGGATCACGCTGCGAGACATGGGCGCGCACGGCCTGAAGGACCTGGCGCAGCCCGAGCACCTGTTCCAGCTCGTCGTTCCCGAGCTGCCCGCCGACTTTCCCCCGCTGCGCACGCTCGACACGCAGCCGAACAACCTGCCGCGACAGCTCACGAGCTTCGTGGGACGCGAACGCGAGATCGCCGAGGTCGAGAAGCTGTTCGCGGACACGTCGCTGCTCACACTGACCGGTGTCGGCGGCTGCGGGAAGACGCGGCTCGCCCTCCAGGCAGCTGCGGCGATGCTCGGGCAGTTTCGCGACGGGGTATGGATGGTCGAGCTCGCCTCGCTCGCCGACCCTGGGCTGGTGACTCGCGCGGTCGCGGCGGCGCTCGGTCTCCGCGAGGTCCCCGGGCGGCCGCTCGTGGCGGCGCTCAGCGACTACCTCGCGACGAAACAGCTCCTGCTCTACCTGGACAATTGCGAGCATCTGCTCGGCGCTTGCGCGGAGCTCGTCGACGCACTCCTGCGCGCTTGTCCGCGACTGCGGGTGCTCGCGACGAGCCGCGAAGGCCTCGGAATCGGCGGTGAGCGGATCTACCCGGTCCCGTCGCTGCTCGCGTCGGACGCCGCGCAGCTCTTCGCCGAGCGCGCGCGCTTCCACCGGCCGGGGTTCGAGCTGACTCCCGAGAATGGACCCGCCGTGGCTCAGATCTGCGAGCGGCTGGACGGCATTCCGCTCGCGATCGAGCTCGCGGCCGCGCGGGTGCAGGTGCTCTCGTTGACCGAGCTGGCCGCGAAGCTCTCCGATCGCTTCCGACTCCTGACCGGAGGCAGCCGCACTGCGCTGCCGCGACACCAGACCCTGCGCGCCGCGATCGACTGGAGCTACGGCCTGCTGTCGGAGCACGAGCGCGCCGTGCTGCGCAGGGCCTCCGTCTTCGCCGGCGGCTTCTCCCTCGACGCGGCGGAGGCCGTCTGTTCGAACGACGCGATCGCTGCGGAGGACGTGCTGGCGCTGCTCGCGCGCCTCGTCGAGAAGTCCCTCCTGAACGCGAGAGACGGCGATGGCGAGACGCGCTATGGGATGCTGGAGACCGTCCGACAGTTCGCGCACGAGAAGCTCGTCGAGTCCGCTGAGGACGGCGCGGTGCGCTCGCGTCACCTGGACTGGTGTGTGCGGCTGGCCGAGGCAGCGGAGCCGGGGCTCGAGACGAAGGATCAACTGATCTGGCTCCGCCGGCTCGAGCTGGAGCGCGACAACATTCGGGCGGCGCTGGACTGGTCGATCGGTCTCGAGTCCGCCGAACCCGCTCTGCGGCTGACTTCCGCGCTCCGGCTCTTCTGGCACGTGCGCGGGCCGTGGTCCGAAGCCATGGAGCGCTTCGAGCGCGCGCTTCATCGCGCCGACACCGCTGGGCCCGCGATTCAGGCCAAGGTCAAGATGGGAACCGCGTACATCGGGGCCCAACTGGGACAGGATCCCGAGCGTGGCAGGCGCCTGACAGGCGAGGCGTTGGAGCTCTACCGACAGGTTGGCGACAAGAGGGCAACCGCCCGCGCGCTCCTGTACCTGGGCATGGGGAGACCAGAGCACGAGGGCAGCGAGCGCGTGGAGAGCTATTACCAGGAGGCACTCGCGCTCGCACGGGAGACCGGAGATCAGGTCCATGCGTCCCGTGTGCTCACCAACCTTGCGGGTTTCGTATTCGCACGAGGCGATGCCGCGCGAGCCGGGCAGCTCGTGCAGGAGGGTCTCATTGCTGCGCGGGCGAGCGGCGACCGCTGGGTGCTGGCGAACGCGCTCTTCGTCATGTCGATCGGCGCGCGCAACAGGCGCGACTACGCGAGCGCGCAGGCGTTCAGCGGCGAGTGCCTGGCGCTCGCGGCGGAGCTGGGTCACAGCATGTTCATCGGCGCGAGCCTGCTCAGCCTCGCCGAGACTGCTTCCGGGCAAGGCGACAGCGAGCGCGCCGCACTTCTGCTCGGGGCTACAGAGCGGGTAGTGGATCTGATGGGTGGGCCGGGGGCCGCGCGTGTGCGACCAGACGCCTCTCCCGCGCGTGCGACTGCGCGCGCAGCGCTTGGCGAGGCGGCGTTCGAGTCCGCGCTGGCGGCGGGCCGCGCGTTCACCCTCGAGCAGGCCGTCGCGTACGCCCTGACGGCGGAGTAGCATGGGCGTCATGGATACCGCCTCCGACACCCGCCCCTACGTCGTCATCTCGTCCGACACCCACGCGGGCGCCAGCATCCAGGCCTACCGGGAGTACCTGGACGACGCGCACAAGCAGCTCTTCGACGAGTGGCGCGGGGGCTACAAGAACCCGCAGCGCGAGCACATCGGCTCGAAGAAGCACAAGAACTGGGACGACGCCGAGCGCATGAACGACATGCACGAAGAGGGCGTCGTCGGCGAGATCATCTTCCCGAACACGGTGCCGCCGTTCTTCCGCACGAGCGTCCTGATCTGCGGCAACCCGTCGGTCGCGGACTACCCGCTCTGGCGCGAGGGGATCCGCGCGCACAACCGCTGGCTCGCCGACTTCTGCAACGAGCACCCCGAGTCGCGCGCGGGCATCGGCCTCGTCTACCTGAACGACATCGACGCGGCGATCGAGGACGTGCAGTGGATCGCCAAGCACGGGCTGCGAGGCGGCGTGCTGCTGCCGCACGTCCCGCCCGACTGCACGCACATCAAGCCGCTCTACGCGCCCGACTACGACCGCTTCTGGGCAGTCTGCCAGGACCTGGGTGTCGTGCTGAACCACCACGGCGGCACCGGCTCGCCGGACTACGGCCCGTACAAGGTCGCGCTACCGATCCGGCTGGTCGAGACGGGCTGGTTCTCGATCCGCAGCTACACGCACCTCTTGCTGGCCGGCGTGTTCGAGCGCTTCCCGAAGCTCCGCTACATCGTGACCGAGTCCGGCTGCGCGTGGGTGCCGGCGACGCTCGCCAACCTCGACGCGCTGTGGGCGCGCATGCGCACCGGCATGGTGGGCGAGTTCCAGTTCGCGGAAGGTTCGCTCCCCCCCGAGAAGCCGAGCTTCTACGCCAAGCGCAACTGCTTCTACGGCGCGAGCTCGCCGTCGCCGCGCGAGCTCGCGGGCCGGCACGAGATCGGCGTCGACCACCTGTGCTGGGGCAGCGACTACCCGCACTACGAAGGCACGTATCCGCACACCCGGAAGTCCCTGCGCCACACCTTCAACGGCATGGACCGCAGCGAGGTCCGCGCGATGCTGGGCGGGAACGCGGCGAAGCTCTACGACTTCGATCTCGCCGTGCTGCAGAAGCTCGCCGACCAGTTCGGCCCGACACCGGACGACGTCGCCCGCCCGCTCGCGCCCGAGGAGTTCCCCAAGGACGCGCACACGATGGCGTTCAGCTCCTAAGAGCCGTTGCTCGAGCCCATCTGGGCGACGTTCAGGCTGACCAGCCGCGCGATGAAGATCGTCGGGAAGAGCTGGCCGAGCATCGCTTCGCTGATCGCGATGAAGCGCGTGAGCGGCGTGGCCGGCACGATGTCGCCGTAGGCGACCGTGGTCAGGGTTGCGTAGGCGTAGTAGACGATCGCCGAAACGCCCCTCAGCGGGTGTTCGCTCGTGAGCTCGGCGAGCGGTTGGCCGCCGGCCAGCAGAGCCCCCGAATCGGCGAGCTGGAGCATCACGTAGAGGTGCGCGTACAAGAACCCGAGCAGGAGGTAGATGCAGATTCCGCCGAGGATCGTGTCGAGTGAGATCCGCACCTCTCTGACCACCTCGAGCGCGATCCACCAGGTGACTCCGGCGAGGACCAACGCGCGTAGACCGGTGTCGACGATCAAGAGCCACGCGTCGCCGCGATTCACGAAGAGCACGGCGAAGCCGGACAGCACCGCGATCGCCGCGGCCATGAGCAAGGTGAGCCGCCGGCTGTCGCTCAGGACGTAGAGGCTGGCCAGGAGCGGCACCGAGATCAGCATCTGGACCACGATTCGAGCGGTTGCGAACGGCGTGAGGAGCATGACGCCGGCGATCGTCAGGCCGAGCGCGATTCCCAGCACGGCGAAGCGGATCGCGGTGAGGCGCCGGCGCGTCGCTTCCGCACGCGACAGGTGGGCCGTGGCCATGCGTGTTCCTCCGAATCGTGGAGAATGCCCGGGCATGACGCAGAGTGCGAGGATTGGGGAGGCCGGGGCCAGCCGTGTCTGGCTGGTCATCGCCCTCGCGGGGCTCGCCGTGGGCGCAGTCTCGGTCGCCTTCCACGCAGCGGTCGACGGCGCGCTCGCGCTGCGCGAGGGGCTGACCGCGTGGGCGGAGCCGTTCGGCCCGGCGGGCGCGGCGTTAGTCATCGGCGTGTGCGCGGTCGCGGTAGCGCTCGCGCTGTGGCTGACCGAGCGCTTCGCGCCCCAGGCGGCGGGCAGCGGGATCCAGGCGGTCGAGGGCGTGCTGCGCGAGCGACTGCCGCTCTGGCCGCGCGAGGTCGGCTGGGTGAAGTTCGCCGCCGGGGTGCTCGGGATCGGCGGCGGGCTCGTGCTCGGCCGCGAAGGACCGACCGTGCAGATGGGCGCGACCCTCTCCGAATACCTCGGCGAGCGGTTCGGGCTGTCGCGCGCCGACCGGCGCGTGCTGCTCGCGATCGGCGCGGGCGCGGGCCTGACGGGCGCCTTCAACGCCTCGCTCGCGGGGACGCTGTTCGTGCTGGAGGAGCTGAAGGTCCCGCTGCGGCCAGTGGTCTACGTCGGAACCCTGCTGGCCTCGGCTATCACCGATCTGTGTTGCCGCGCCGCCTTCGGCCCGCGCGCCGAGCTCGCGGTGCCCAGCTATCTCGAGCCGTCGGCCGCGACGCTCGTTCCCGTGCTCTTGCTCGGCGCTCTATGCGGCGCGGGCGGCGCCGGCTTCAACGCCGGCCTGCTGCGCGCGCTCGACGCGGCCGAGCGCCTGCGCGCGCGCGTTCCGGGCTGGGCGTTGGGGCTCGCGCTCGGTGCCGCCGTCGGCGCGGTCGCCTGGTTCGTGCCCGCGCTGCCCGGCGGCGGAATCGGCTTCGCGCAGCGCGCGGTCGCGGGCGCCGTATCGGCGCAGGCGGCGGCGTGGCTGCTCGCGCTCTCGGTCGTGCTGACATTGGCGAGCTACGGCCTCGGCGCGCCGGGCGGGATCTTCGCGCCGCTGCTCGTGCTGGGCGCGCTCGCCGGCACCGCCTTCCACGGCGTCTGGCTGACGCTCCTTCCCGACTCTGGTGCACCGCTGCCGCTGCTCGCAGTGGTGGGCATGGCGGGTCTCTTCACCGGGGTCGTGCGGGCGCCGCTTACGGGCATCGTGCTCCTGATCGAGATGACGGACTCGTACGGACTCGCGCTGCCGATCCTGTTCGGCAGCCTCGCCGCGTACGGCGTCGCCGTACGACTCGGCAGCGTACCGATCTACGACTCGCTGCTCGAGCGCGAGCTCGCGCGCCAGGGCTGATCGAGCTCGGCCGCCAGTTACAGGATCCTCACGAACCCCTCACCCCCGGCGACCCGGGAGGGGCGTTATGCCTCGTCCGCCAAATGTCTTACGCCATATGTGTGGCTGCGCGCCTCGAAGCTCCGAGCGAAGCTCGCCCTCGGAGGCGGAGGCGGTCATGGAGGGGCGAGCTTACACACGACTGTGTGCGGCATGGCTAGGGGTGGCGCCGGTGGCTGCGCGAGCCGAGCCGCTTGTCGTCGACAGCGGCCGCGCGGACGTGCGCTTCGCCGCGATCGGTGACTTCGGCGCGAACTCCAAGGGGGAGGCTCGCGTGGCGGCGCTCGTGCACTCGTGGCACCCTTCCCGAGCGCGCCGTCGCACCCGACGAGCTCGCGCCGAAGTCAGTCAACGAGAGCAGGCGGCTGGACTTCGTCGAGGTTCCGCTAGCTCATTCAGCTCTCGTGAGCGGCCGCAACGAGCTGGCAATCGAGGTCCATCCGACTCCGAAGACGAAGCGGCCGGTGAAAATGGAGTTCTCGCTCGTCGGCATCACGGAGTAGCCCACGGTGGCAAGCTCTTCGTCGAAGTGGATCGGCTGCGCGGCGATGGTCTCGTGCATCGTGGGCGGAGTCGCTTGCGGGCGCCCCATCCCCGACCAGGAGAGACGCTCCGGCCTGCGGATCGCCGTGATCGGAGACTTCGGCAGCAACGACGCGGTGGAGGCGAGTGTTGCGGCGCTCGTCCGAGCCTGGCGCCCGGACCTCGTCGCGACCGTGGGAGACAACAACTACCCGAACGGCAGCGCCGAGACGATCGACGCCAACATCGGTCAGTACTACCACGAGTTCATCGCGCCGTACTCGGGAAGGTTCGGCACCGGGGCTCCCACGAACCGCTTCTTCCCCGCGCTGGGAAACCACGACTGGAAGACGGCCGGTGCCAAACCCCACCTCGACTACTTCGACCTGCCGGGCAACGAGCGCTACTACGCCGTTCGGCGCGGAGCGATCGAGCTGTTCTTCCTCGACAGCGACGAGCACGAGCCCGACGGGATCACGCGCGACTCGGTGCAGGCAGACTGGCTCCGGACCGCGCTCGCTGGGTCGACGGCGAGCTACCGAATCGTGCTGCTCCACCACCCGCCCTTCTCTTCCGGGGAGCACCACTCGTCACCGACAGTCCAGTGGCCGTTCCGCGAGTGGGGCGCCACCGCGGTTCTCGCCGGACACGATCACGGCTACGAGCGCATCGATCGCGCGGGCATGCCCTACGTCATCGTGGGTACGGGCGGCAAGCGTCTCTACGAGTTCAAGGCGGCGATCGCGGGAGGCAGCCAGGTCCGGCTCGCAAAGCAGCACGGTGCGCTCCTGATCGAAGTGCGCGAAGAGCGGGCGAGCGCGCGGTTCGCGACGTCGGACGGCATCGTGCTGGACAGCTTCGCGCTGCCCTCGGCCCGCGACCTGCCCGCTGCGACGTCGCTCATCCCCCCAGGCGCTCGCTGGAGATATCTCGCCGAAGGCTCGGTTCCAGGAGAGGCCTGGCGCAGCCACGAGTTCGACGACTCGAGCTGGACGGTCACCGGCGCGCGCGCCGACCGCGCGAAGAGCTCGAAGATCAGTCACATCGCCTTCACCAAGACCCATGGGGCCCCCTTCACCTCGAGCTTCCTGCGCCGCCGCTTCGACGTGCCCGATCCGAAGGCCTTCGGCTGGATCGAGCTGGCGCTTCCGCCCGACGACGAGGTCTTGGCGCACCTGAACGGTGTAGAGGTCGTTCACGCGACTCACCTGCGCGAGCCCGCGGGGAGCGCGACGCTGTCCCACACGCTGGTCGATCCGACCGCGCTCGTGACCGGCGCGAATCTGGTCGCCGTCGAGCTTCGACACCGGGGCGGGCCCCCGGATGCGGCGAGCTTCACTGCCGAGCTCGTCGGCTACGCCGCGACTTCGGAGCTCGTCGGAGCGGGCACCACCTGGCGGTACCTGGATGGCGGCGGCGCTGCGCCACCCGGCTGGAAGAAGGCCGGCTTCGACGACTCCGCCTGGTCGCGTTCTGCCGCGCCGCTCACCGCGTCGGGCGTGGTCCGGCTGCGCGGCGAGTTCGGCGTCGCGGACGGCTCCGCGTTCCGCCAGCTGCTCCTGCAGGTGGCGCGCGCGGGTGCCGGAGTCGTCTATTTGAATCGGGTCGAGGTGGCTCGCTGGAACCTGCCGGACCCCGACCTCGAGATGCCCGCCCCGACGCCGGGCGAGGCAGTCGGGGTCGAGCGCGGGCCGGTCGAGGTCCTCGTCGCGGCCGAGCTGCTCGCCGAAGGCGACAATGTGCTGGCGGTCGAGCTCCACCCGCGCAGCGACGCCGAGTCGAGCCTGCCGTTCGACCTCGCGCTACGCGCGGTGCAGTAGGAGCTCCGGCGGTTGTCGGCGCGGGCGGAGCGCAGCGCACCCTGGAGCGATCTGGCAGCGAGCGCAGTCCTCTGGCTCACGCTGGTCCTCTCGCTGTCGGCGTTTCGGGCGTTCGCAATCTGGTGGTTTCGCGCGGAGCTCTCGCCGCAAGCCGGGTCCGAAGCGCTCTATCGCTGCTTCACGAATGGCCTGCGCTTCGACGTCCTGGTCGCGACGTACACACTGTTGCTGTCGCTGCTGCCGACCCTGGCTTCGTACCTCGTCCCGCTGGGTCGCTGGCCCGAGCGGATCCGCCGCACGCTGACGCCGGTCGTCCTCTCGCTCTACGCGCTCGCGTTCGCGACGGACGCGGCGTACTTCGCGGAGTACGACGACCAGTTCGACCACTGGATCTTCGGGCTGGTCTACGACGATCGGGGCGCGATCGCGACGACGATCTGGAAGACCTACCCGGTCGCGTCGCTGCTCCTGCTCTGCGCGGCCGGCGCGCTCGCTGCGACTTGGGTCGTGAGCCGGCTGAGCCGCCGCGCCTCGGCTGCGGTCGCGGTTCCAAACTGGCTCGAGGGGGGCTGGGCACGCGGAGTTGCATTCGCCGTCCTGCTGACCCTCGTCGGCTTCGGCTTGCGCGGCTCGGTCGGCCGCCGCCCGCTGCAGGAGAAGGACATCGCAACGACGGGCGACGTGCTGCTCAACAAGCTCGTGCCGAACCCGTTCTTCGCGATGTGGACCGCGATCCAGAACCACCTGCACCTCGAGACGTCTGCGGGGATCCGGTCCTTCCTGCCCGACGGCGACGTGAAGGGGGCGGCGCGGGAGCTGTTCCCGGATCGACCCGGCGCTGCAGACCTCGACGCGAGCCTCGAGCGCCGTGCCCCGGGCGGAGTCGAGCCGCGCGCGGATCACGTCTTAGTCGTGGTGATGGAGAGCTACGACTCGTGGCCGATGCAGCCGAAGTTCGCCTCCCTGCATCTGACCGACCGCCTGTCGGCGCTCGCGCGCGACGGCATCCAGGCGCGGGCGTTCGTGTCGGCGGGGAGCGGCACGATGAAGAGCCTCGGCGCGATCATGACCGGCCTGCCGTCGATGGGGCTGTACGTGAACTATCTCCCGATCGTGCGCGCCGGAGTGCCGACGTCCGCCGCTCGCATCTTCCACCAGCTGGGCTATCGCACGCGCTTCTTCTACGGCGGCTACCTGAGCTGGCAGCGGATCGGCGAGTTCGCGCGCGAGCAAGGCTTCGACGAGGTCTACGGCGGCGACCTGATGAGCGCCCGACTCACCGGGAACGAGTGGGGCGTCGACGACGCGGCCCTCTTTGCGTTCATCCTCGAGCGCACCGGCGTACAGCCGACCTTCGACGTGATAATGAGCACCTCGTACCACCCGCCCTTCAGCGTGGACCTCGAAGCCGCCGGCTTCGATGTCGCGCCGCTGCGCGCGAACCCGCTCTGTCAGGAGCTGTCGACGCAGCAGCTCCGGGTCCTCGGGCATCTGTGGTACTCGGACGAGGCCCTGGGCGACTTCGTCGCCGAGGCTGAGCGCCGGCTGGTGCGCCCGCTCTTCGCGATGACGGGCGACCACTACTCGCGCGAGAAGGCGGTGAATCCGCGGCCGACCCTCTACGAGTCCTCGTCCGTGCCCTTCGTGCTGTACGGGCGGGACGCGCTCGCGCGCGTGGCCCGTCCAGGGCCGCTGGCCGGGTCGCACCTCGACATCGTGCCGACGCTGGTCGATCTCGTCGCTCCCGCGGGCTTCGCGTACCACAGCTTCGGCCGCGACCTGCTCGATCCGACCCAGACTCAGGTCGGCTACGGCAACGACACCGTGATCACGCCCGACTTCGTGCTGAACGTTCGCCGGCCGACACAGGTGGAGAATCTGGAAGGTCTGCCGGCGAAGGCGCCCGCGCAGGACCTCGTGCGCAGATACCAGCAGCTCCACGGCCTGGCCTGGTGGCGCACCGAGAGCGGCAGCGCCTGGCCCGACTAGCCGCGCCTCATCTCGCGTTCGCGAGCGCCGTCTTGAAGCCGCTGTAGCTCGGCTGGTCGATCGCGGCCTGGTTCACCACGCTCTCGCGCAGGTACTCGGCGAGGCCGGGGTGGTCGAGGGCGATGCGGCCCGCGCGCAGCTTCTGGACCAGCGACCTGCGCAGCGACTCGAGCCCGCCGGACTCGCCCAACATCGCGCGCAGCCGCTCGACCTGGCGCGCGCGGTGCTGCGCCCCGACGGCGAGCTCGCGCAGCGCGATGTCGAGCGAGTTCGAGGCGACGCGCGCCAGGAACTGGGTGCGGCCCTTGGTCGCCGCCATCACGTCGTTGCGCAGATAGTCGCGGACGCTCGTCACCAGCTCGTCGAGGCGCGGCATGTCCACCGTGGAGACCTGCAGGTCGGGCGCGAGCAGCTCCACCGGGCCCGGGATCAGGAGGTTCACGCAGTCGACCTGGCACTCGGAGCTGCGCCGGCCGATCGCGGGGCGCTCGACGGTCTTGTCGGGCCCGGTGCGGTAGTGCTCGGCCATGCCGAGACAGCCGACCGACCACCAGAACGAGCCGAACACCTCCCAGAACTTTACCCGCTCGGGGTCGACCCTCTTGCCCGAGACCTTCTCGTAGCCGCGAAACAGATCGGCGTAGCTGCCGAAGCCGCCGACGGGGAGATCGCTGCGCCCGAAGCGCCACGAGTTGGTGCAGATCCAGCCGAGGTCGCGCATCGGATCGCCGATGTGCGCGACCTCCCAGTCGAGCACTGCGACCACGCCGCTCTGAGGCGACACCATCATGTTCCCGTTGCGGAAGTCGTTGTGGACGAGCGCCTCGTCGTACGACGCGGGCAGGTGGTCGAGGAGCCAGCGCGCCGAGAAGTCGATCATCGGCTGCGGCGTCCCGAGCGCCTGGTAGCGCTGCCAGGTCTGCTGCACGTAGTTCTCGGGCGCGGTGTGCGCGAGCCGCGAGCGGAGCCCGGTGGCGTCGAGATCGATCGCGTGGATGCGCGCCAGGATCTCGCCGCACTGCTCGGCCAGCCGCGGGCGGACCGCGTCGAAGGCCGGATCCCGCACCAGCTTCGCGCCGAGCGCCTCACCTTCGAGCCACTCCATGATGAAGCCATCGCCGAGACCGTCGCCTGGCTCGAGCACCCACAACACCTCGGGCTCGGGCACGCCGGCCGCGCGCGCCGCGCGCATCAGCAGAGCCTCGGTCGCGAGCCCCGGCTGGCCCGAGGTCGGCAGCGGCGAATGCCCCCCGGGCGCGCGGCGCATGGCCAGCCGCTTGTCGCCCGCGTCGGTGCGGATCACGACCCGGTAGGTCTCCTGGCTCGCGCCGCCCGAGAGCCGCTCGGCCGACACCAGTCCGCGACAGCCCGGAACCCGCCGCTCGAGCACGCGCCCGAGCGCTGCCTCGAAGTCGCCCAAAGCGCGCGTTCCTCCTCCGCGACCTGCGCGATGCGGTCCGTACAGTAACCGATCTACGCAGCCGCGTGCGCGCGCCGCGCCGGTCTAGGTGCGCACCTGCAGGTGCTTCACGCCATTGATGAAGTTGGAGCGCAGGCGCTCCGGCGGCCCCGTGACCTCGATGTTCGGGAAGCGCCGGAACAGCTCCTCGAACATCACCTTCACCTCCTTGCGCGCGAAGCCGGCGCCGAGGCAGAAGTGCTCGCCAATCCCAAACGCGAGGTGCTCGTTCGGTTCGCGCGCGACGTCGAAGCGGTACGGCTCCGGGAAGATCTCCTCGTCGCGGTTCGCCGACGGGTACCACATGAGCACGCGGTCGCCCTCGCGGATCTTGCGGCCCTGGATCTCCGCGTCCGCGCTCGCCACGCGTGCCATGTGATGCAGCGGCGAGGTCCAGCGCAAGATCTCCTCGACCGCCGTGTCGATCAGAGCCGGATCCTTCTGCAGGCGGGCGCGGTCGCCCGGGTGCTCGGCGAAGGCGACCATGCCGCCGGAGATCGCGTTGCGCGTCGTTTCGTTTCCGGCGAGGACGAGCAGCAGGCAGAAGGCGATCAACTCGAACTCGGTGAGCTTGTCGCCGACCTCGGCCTCGATCAGGCCGCTCACGATGTCGTCGCCGGGCGAGCGGCGGCGCTCTTCGACCTGCTCGCGAAAGAAGTTGAACATCGCGAAGCGGGCTGCCATCGCAGTGTCGCGCTGAGCCTGCAGCGTCCCCCGCGACTCCGCGGAGACGCTGTCCTGGTACTCGGGGTCGCCGGCGCCGAGCATCCGGTTCGTCAGGTCGAACATGAGCGGCCACACCGAGCGTTCGAGCCCGAGCATCCCGCAGATCACCGCGAGCGGGAGCTTCGCGGCGACCTCGACCACGAAGTCGAACGACCCGCGCTGCCCGACGTCGTCCAGGATCTCGTTCGCGATCGCGCGGATTCGGGGCTCCAGCTTGTCGACGGCTCGCGGCGTGAAGCCCTTGTTCACGAGCCGGCGCAGCTTCACGTGCCGCGGCGGGTCCAACATGATGATGCTCGCGGCGCCCGGCGGCGGCCCCGGAAACTGCGACTGGTCGCGGGCGATCGCGCCCGCGATGCCCTTGGAGGAGACGAAGAGTTCGGGACGGCGCGAGACGAAGCGGATGTCGTGGTAGCGCGTGAGCGCCCAGAACCCGTTGAACTCTGCGTTTCCCGGATTCCAGTGGACCGGGTCTTCTCGGCGCAGGATCCGCAGCGCGGTGTGGAAGTCACCCTTCTGAAACAGCGCGGCCTCGAGCAGGTCGATCTCGTCGAGTCGGGGTGCGGTGGCGGCGAGCGCAGCCATGAGACCCTCCTCTCTGAAGCGGCAGTTGGGCCCAGCTTACCTCCGACGAATCCCGAACGCAAGTTCGGGTTTCGCAAGACTTCGCTAGCTTTTTCGATATGTTGACTTCACAGATCGGGCCGAGTCAGTCCTCGACGACGCCCTTCGGCGCGCGCTGCTTCATGAAGCCGAACATGTAGCCGGCCACGCGCCGCATCTGGATCTCTTCCGCGCCCTCGGTGATGCGGTAGCGCCGGTGGTGCCGGTAGATGTGCTCGAACGGCTTGTGCCGCGAGTAGCCGAGCCCCCCGTGCACCTGCATGGAGCGGTCGGCCGCGTCGCAGCAGAGCCGATTCGACCAGTAGTTGCACATGGAGACCTTGTCCGAGACGGAGAACACGCCGTAGGTGTCCATCTGCCAGGCGGTCTTGTGGATCAGCGCGCGCATCATCTCGCACTGCGTCTGCAGCTCGACCAGCGGGAACTGGATGCCCTGGTTGCTGGCGAGCGGCTTGCCGAACGGCTTGCGCTGCTTGGCGTACTCGACCGCCTCGTTGATGCAGAACTGCGCGGCGCCCAGGCTCGCCGCCGCCTGGCGGATCCGGTTCTCGTTGAAGAAGTGCTGCACGACCCCGAGGCCGCGGCCCTCGCCGCCGAAGATCGCCGCGTCGGGAACCCACACGTCCGTGAGCGAGATGCGCGCGTGGTCCGTCGGCATGTTGAAGGTCCAGAGATACTCCTCGACCTTGAAGCCCGGCGAGTTCGTCGGCACCAGGAACGCGGTGATGCCGTTGCCGTCGCCGGCCTTGCCCGCGGTGCGCGCCATGATCATGTCGTAGGGGGCCTTGTGGATGCCCGTGTTCCAGGTCTTCTCGCCGTTGATGCGCCAGCCGTTGCCGTCGCGCACGGCGTGGGTCTCCATGTGGGTGGCGTCGGAGCCGTGGTTCGGCTCGGTGATGCCGAACGCGAAGCCGGTCGTGCCCTCGAGGAGCCCCGTCACGAACTCCTTCTTCTGCGCCTCGGTGCCGTACTCGATCATCAGCAGCACGCCCACGTTGTTCGCGACGATCGAGTGCTCGTTCTGCAGGTCGTTGTGCAGGCCGAGACCCTTCGCGCGACAGGTGCTCGCGGATGATCGCCATGCCGAGGTTCGTGCCGTCCTTGCCGCCCAGCTCCTTCGGCAGCGGATACCGGTAGTGGCCGGCCTTGTCGGCCAGCTTGCGCGCCTCGCGCAGCAGCTGCTCCCACTCCTCGTTCGGCAGGCCGCCGCGCTCCCAGTCGGTGCGCGCGTCCTCGCGCCGGTGGTCGAAGAAGCGGATGTTGTCGTTCTTCTGTTCGAGCGGCTTGATCTCGCGAACGATGAACTCGTCGAGCTCGAGCAGGTACGCCGCGATGTCGCGCGGGATGTCGAAGTCCATGGGGGGCCCTCCAGAAAGGACCCCTATTAGATCCTGTCCGACACTCCGCGCACAAACAGGGGCTGGATCCCGAGTCTTCCCGCGTCCGCGCGCATCGCCGCGTCCGAAGGCGCGCCGTCAACCGCGCTTGCCGCCTCGAGAATCGCGGGTAGGAGCGTCGCATCGCTCGAGCTGTTCAGGAAGAAGCCCGGCCGCTGCAGCGTCCAGTGCACGGCGCGGCGCAGTGCGTCGGGCTCCCGGATCGGCTCGTACCAGCTGAAGCGCTTCCCGGTCTCGTCGGGGGTCCAGCGCCGGCGCGCGATCGATTTGATGGTCTGGATCGCGACGCCGCGCGCCTCGCACAGCGCGACGAGCGCCTCGAAGTCCCGGGCGTACTCCGGCTGCGCCATCATCGAGTGGTTGTAGGGCAACAAGACGGAGTCGAACGGGAACGCCGCTAGCGAGCGGAGGTGCGCGGCGGCGACGTGGGTGCCGTGGCCGGTCACGCCGATGAAACGCACCAGCCCCTGCGCGCGCGCCTCGACCAGCGCCTCGAGCGCGCCGCCCGGGCCGAGCGCCACGTCGAGCTCGGCCGGCTCGACCAGGTTGTGCATCTGGATCAGGTCGACCGAGTCGACGCGCATGCGCTCGAGCGAGCGGTGCAGCTGCTCGCGCGCGTCCGCCTTCGTGCGCTTGTCGGTCTTGGTGGCGAGGAAGAAGTCTCGCCGGTACGCGCCGAGCCAGGGCGCGAGCCGCAGCTCCGACTCGCCGTACCCCGCGGCGGTGTCGATGTGGTTCACCCCGTAGCGCAGGAGCAGCTCGAGCACGCCGTCGGCGCGCTCCTGCTTCATGCCGCCCAGCGCAGCCGCGCCGAACAGGATCCGCGTGCTCTCGTGTCCCGTCCGCCCGAAGGGGATCTTCTCGATCATCGCGTGCTCACGCGCGGCAGCACCTTGGTCGCGAAAAGCTCGATCGACTTCTTCAGCGTCTCGTTGGGGATCAGCGAGATGTACTCCCAGGCGAAGATCCACTCGACGGGCAGCCGCCGCTGCAGCGCCTCGAGCTGACGCACCACCGTGTCGGGCGAGCCGACCAACGCCAGACTGGTGCCGAAGAAGTCCTCGACCGGCGGGCCGCCCTTCGGATCGGCGAGCCCCTGGTAGAAGCCGAACGGCTCGAACCAGGCCGAGGCCACGAAGGTGCTCGAGCTGCGCCAGAGCGCGTCCGCCTCCTCGTCCGTGTCGGCGACGATCACGTCGCGCAGCACGCCGACGCCCTGCCCGATCGGCTTGCCGGAGACCTCCGCGTACAGCTCGAAGAGCGCGCGCTCGCGGTCGGGGTGGAGCGGCGGCAGGATCGCCACCACGCCCTGCTCCGCACACCAGCGGATGCTGCGCTCCGACGACGCGAACGGCTGGAACAGTGGCGGGTGCGGCTTCTGGACCGGCTTGGGCACGACCGCGAGCGCCTTCACCACGCCGTTCTCGATCCCGCCGCCCCACTTCGCGGTCGCCTCGAGCGTCCACGGCGTCGGCCCGGGCGGGATCCGCCAGTACTTCCCTTCGAAGCTCGTGAAGTCCTCGGTCCAGGCGCGCTTGATGAGCTGGAAGTTCTCCTCGAATGCCTGGCGGTTCGCCTCGTCGATCGCGTCGTGCTGGTGCGGCAGCGCGCCGTGGATGCCGTGGGTCTGCTGCGCCATCACGTCGACCCAGCGCCGCTGGTAGCCGCGCGCGAAGCCGGCGTTCGCGCGCCCGCCCGTCATGTGGTCGAGCATCGCGATGTCCTCGGCGACGCGGATCGGGTTCTGCGTCGGCAGCACGATCCCGAGCTGACCCACGCGGATGCGCTTGGTCTGCATGCCGACGAACAGGTCGAGCAGGACCGGGTTGTTCGAGAGCTCGAAGCCCTCGACGTGGAAGTGGTGCTCGGTGAACGAGATCGAGTCGTAGCCCAGCGCGTCGCCCAGCACGGCCTGCTCGGACAGATCGCGGAGCATGCGGTCGTAGACGTCCCCGCGCAGGCCGACCCGGCCGGCCTCGATCTCCGCGCGCGTGCCGATCGACGGCAGATAGAACAGCGACACCTTCATGCGGCACCTCTTTCGGGCGATTGTGGACGCAGCCGCGCCCGCCCGGCAACCTCGCCGCCGACCGCTCTACGCGGAAGGAGACGACATGGGATCTCGGACGGTGCTCGCGCTCGGAGTCCTCACGGCCGCCCTCGCGCTCGCCTGCACGCAGGAGAGCCAGAACCGGCTGGGCCGCGCGATCCAGAACTGGACCGGCGACAACGGCGTCCTCGATGTCTACGCGGGCGAGAAGCTCGCGATGCGCTTCATCAAGATCGACAAGCTGACCACGAGCCTCGGAACGTCGCACGGCAGCGACGAGCCGCGGCCCTACCGCTACGGCTACGGCGTTTTCGACGAGAACCAGAACTACGTCGCGGACGCCGGCGAGAAGAAGCTCTACTTCGAGATCTCGGACTTCGGGACGAACTACGTCTTCTACGAAAACCCGAGGTAGGCACACCAAACGGACCCGGATGTGTTAATACGGTCCCGCCGAGGGGGTCCCAATGCTCGCCAAGCTCCTGCCCAGGAAATCCGAGTTCTTCGCACTGTTCTCGCGCCACGCGGAGCTCTGCGTCCAGGGGGCGCGGCTCCTTGCGGCGCTGCTCGCCCAGCCACTAGGCGGCAAGGATGGCTACGACCGGGTCCACGAGGTCGAGCACGAGGCCGACCGCGTCTGCCAGGAGACGATGGAGATGCTGCACTCCACGTTCGTCACCCCGATCGAACGCGGCGACATCTACCAGCTGTCGAGCCGGCTCGACGACATCGTCGACCACATCGAAGCCACGGCCCAGCGGATCTGGCTGTACGAGATCGCCCGGCCCACCCCCGAGGTGATCGAGATGGGCGCGAACCTGGTGCGCGCGACCGAGGCGCTGAAGGCCGCCGTCGACGCGCTGGGCGGCCGGCTCGATGCCACCCACATGCGCGGGCTGTGTGCGGCGGTGAAGCAGGTCGAGAAGGAGAACGACCGGGTGCTGCGCCGCGCGACCGCTCGCCTGTTCAAGGAAGAGAGCGACGCGCGCGCGCTGATCAAGTGGAAGGAGATCTACGAGGACGTCGAGCGCGCGGTCGACTTCTGCGAGGACGTGGCGAACGTCATCGAGGGCGTGGTTCTCGAGAACACTTGATGGAGCCCTTGCTCGTCGCAGTCGTCCTGGTGGCGCTGCTCTTCGACTACACGAACGGTTTTCACGACGCGGCCAACGCGGTCGCGACCTCGATCTCGACCCGCGCGGTGCCGCCCAACGTGGCGCTGTTCGCCGCCGCGGCGCTGAACATCGTCGGCGCGCTCGTCTCGACCAACGTCGCCGCGACCCTGGCCAAGGGCATCGTCGCGACCGGCGCGGTGACCCCGCCGGTCATGTTCGGCGGGCTGGTGGGGGCGATCTTCTGGAACCTGCTCACCTGGTGGTGGGCGCTGCCCTCGAGCTCGTCGCACTGCCTGATCGGCGGCGTGGCCGGCGCGGTGCTCGCGACCTCGGGTCCGTCGAACGTGCTCTGGGCCGGGATCGTCGAGAAGGTGCTGATCCCCACCGTGGGCGCGCCGCTGATCGGCTTCGCGGTCGGGATCGCGCTGATGGTCGTCATCCTGTGGGTCTTCCGCGAGGCGCACCCCGGCAAGCTGCAGCGCCGCTTCCGGCTGGCGCAGCTGGTCTCCGCCTCGTTCATGGCCTTCAGCCACGGCTCGAACGACGCCCAGAAGACCATGGGCGTGATCACGCTGGCGCTGTTCGCGGCCGGCGCGATCCCGACCGCCGACGTGCCGCTCTGGGTGAAGCTGTCCTCGGCGGTGGTGATCGGCCTGGGCACCTACTCCGGGGGACGGCGGATCATCCGCACCCTGGGCATGCGGCTCGTGAAGCTGACCCCGGTGCACGGATTCGCAGCCGAGACGGCGGCTTCCGCGGTTCTCCTGGGAACCGCCCACTTCGGCTTCCCGGTCTCGACCACCCACGTGATCTCGACCTCGATCATGGGGGTGGGCGCGACGCAGCGCCTTTCGGCGGTACGCTGGGGGCTCACTCGGGACATACTGGTGGCCTGGGTGCTGACCTTGCCCGCGGCCGGTCTGGTGGGCGGCGGGTTCGCGCTGCTCTCGCAGTACGTGTTCGGCTAGTCGTCTTTCAAGGAGTGGTGGAGTGGCTGGGCTAGACCTCTGGTCGATGGCGTTCGTCTTCATGCTGGCGACGTTCATCGGCTTCGACGTGATCCGGAACGTGTCGCGGCTCCTGCACACGCCGCTGATGTCGCTGACCAACGCCATCTCGGCGATCGCGGTGGTCGGCTCGATCATCATCGCCGGCGAACAGAAGACGACCTTCTCGACCGTGCTCGGCACGATCGCGGTCGCGGCCTCGGTCACCAACATCGTCTCGGGCTTCCTGATCACGGACCGCATGCTGCGCATGTTCAAGAAGCGGGAGCCCGTGAAATGAGCCCCGAGTTGATCGAGCACCTGACCCAGGCCACCTACCTGCTGGCCTCGGCCCTGTTCATCTTCTCGCTGCGCTGGCTGTCGCGGCCCGACACCGCGCGCCGCGGCGTGCTCGCGGGCGTGCTCGGCATGAGCCTCGCGGTCGTCGGCACGCTGCTCCACCCCGAGGTGCGCCACTTCGAGTGGATCGCGATCGCGGTGGTGGTGGGCACGATCATCGGCGTGCCGCTGTCGCGGGTCGCGCTGACCGCGGTGCCGCAGCGGACCGCGCTCTCGCACGCGTTCGGCGGTCTCGCGGCCGGGCTCGTCGGCGCGGCGAAGTACAGCCTGTGGCTCGGCGAGGGCGAGCTCACGCCGTTCCGCATGTTCGCGATCGCGGTCGAGGTGATCCTCGGCTTCGTGACCCTGACCGGCAGCCTGATGGCGGCGGGCAAGCTGCAGGAGATCATCCCGACCCGGCCGATCACCTACCGCAACCAGAACTTCATCAACCTGCTCCTGCTCGCGATCGCGGTCGGCGCGGGCGTGTGGCTGGTGATCGACCCGACCCAGTGGCAGCTCTTCCCGCTCATCGTCGGGCTGTCGCTCCTGTTCGGCGTGCTGCTGATCATCCCGATCGGCGGCGCCGACATGCCGACGGTGATCTCGCTCCTGAACTCGTACGCGGGCCTCTCGGCGGTGGCGATGGGCTTCGTGCTCGAGAACAAGGTGCTGATCATCGCCGGCGCGCTCGACGGCTCCTCGGGCTTCATCCTGTCGATCATCATGTGCCGGGCGATGAACCGCTCGTTCACGAACGTGCTCTTCGGCGCGTTCGGCCAGGTGCAGGTCGCGGCGGCGCAGGGCGAGCAGAAGGCGGTGAAGAGCGCGACGGCGCAGGACGCGGCGGACCTGCTCGAGACCGCGAGCCAGGTGGTCGTCGTGCCCGGCTACGGCATGGCGGTGGCGCAGGCGCAGCACCGGGTGCGCGAGCTCCGCGACCAGCTCACCAAGCGCGGGATCGGCGTGAAGTTCGCGATCCACCCGGTCGCGGGCCGCATGCCCGGACACATGAACGTGCTGCTCGCCGAGGCCGAGATCCCCTACGACGAGCTGGTCGAGATGGACGACATCAACCCCGACTTCCCGCAGACCGACGTGGTGCTCGTGGTCGGCGCGAACGACGTCGTGAACCCGGCCGCGCGCCACGACAAGACGAGCCCGATCTACGGCATGCCGATCCTCGACGTCGACAAGGCCAAGAGCGTGATCGCCATCAAGCGCTCGATGAACCCCGGCTTCGCCGGCATCGACAACGAGCTCTACACCGCCGACAACACGCTCATGGTGTTCGGCGACGCGAAGGCGGTGATCGGCGACATCGTGAAGGCGCTCTCGGGCGGGAGCGGGATCCACTGACCGGCAGCTCCTGCGCAAACGCCAGCCGAAGATCGCATCGACACGATTGCGGAGCCTGAACGCTCGGCGGCTTGGAGCGCCTTCTTGGTGGGCTCGCCGAGGTCGCCGGGTGTTGCGAAGGTTCTAGAAACGCACCCGCCGGCCCCTGTGTGCGCCTCGCTCCGCGGATGCCTCGCTGGCACGGAACCTGCTCCCAAGTCCTGCCAGGACGGAGGCGCCCGTGAGGGGCTGCTTCGATCCCGTGCCCTTGGCCAAACCCGAGACCGGGGCGCGCGACGTATCCACAGAAGGGCCCCGACGAAGATCGTCCCCGGGCTGACCGGCTGAGCGGAGAAGCGCTTCGTGCTGAGAACCCTACTGCTCGGCATCCTGACAATCGTCGTCGTGGTCGTCGCGTGCATCGGCTCGACGCTCGACCCGGGCGGCGCGCTCGCCGACTCCAGCACCCACACCGCGACGGTCCGGCGCGGCGCGGGCGGCGTGCAAGACACGGCCCTTAACCCGCTCGTCGCCAGCGTCGCGTGGTCGTCCACGACCGAGGCGCCGCCATCGTCGGGCCCCGAGGTCGGGCCCGGCGGGCCGATCCTGCTCGTCACTTCGAGCGCGAATCCGTTCACCAGTTACTACGCCGAGATCCTGCGCAGCGAGGGCCTCAACGCGTTCGCGACCCTGGACATCGGCGCGCTCGACGCGGCGGCGCTCGCGGCACACGAGCTCGTGGTGCTGGGCGAGATGACGCTCACTCCGGCGCAGGTGACGCTGCTCTCCAGCTGGGTGAACGGCGGCGGGAAGCTGCTCGCATTGCGCCCCGACCCGCAGCTCGCCCCGCTGCTCGGCCTGACTCCGCAGCGGGGTGCCTACTCCGACTCCTACGTTTGGATCGAGAGCGGCTGGGGCTCCCAGCCCATGACGCTGCAGTTCCACGGGCCGGCCAACCAGTACAGGCTGGGCAGCGCTTCACGGCTCGCCTCACTCGCGACCGGCGCGGGGCCCTCCGCCCTTCCCGCTGTGACACTGAACAGCGTCGGGTCGAACGGAGGTCAGGCCGGCGCCTGGGCCTTCGACCTGGCGCGCTCGGTCGTGCTGACCCGCCAGGGGAACCCTGCCTGGGCGGGCACGGAGCGCGACGGCGCGAGGCCAATCCGCTCCGACGACCTGTTCTTCGGCGCCGCCGCCGGCGACCCGCAGCCCGACTGGGTCGACCTGTCGCGCGTCGCGATTCCCCAGGCCGACGTGCAGCAGAGGCTGTTCGCCCGTCAGATCCGCGCGATGCTGGGCCACCCATTCCCGAGCTTCTGGTACTTCCCGAGCTTCCGGAAGGCCGTCGTCGTAATGACCGGCGACGAGCACGCCTGCTGCGACGGCACGCGCGCCCGCTGGAGCTCGTTCGCCGCCGCGAGCCCGTTGGGCTGCTCGGTCGACGACTGGCAGTGCGTGCGCGGCACGTCCTACGTCTACCCGTCGGCGGGCAGCGACATGAGCGACGCCGAGGGCGCGGCCGTCACGGCGCAGGGCTTCGAGCTCGCCCTGCACGTCGACACCGGCTGCGCCGACTGGACGCCGGCCTTGCTCGAGAGTTTTTTTGCGAGCGATCTGGCCGCGTTCGCGGCGCAGTTCCCCAGCGTGCCTGCGCCGGCGACGAACCGCACGCACTGCATCGCCTGGAGTGACTGGGCGAGCCAGCCGGTGGTCGAGCTCGCGCACCAGATCCGGCTCGACGCGAACTACTACTACTGGCCGCCCCACTGGCTGCAGGACCGCCCCGGCTTCTTCACCGGCTCGGGCATGCCGATGCGCTTCGCCCAGACTGACGGCAGCCTCATCGACGTCTACCAGGCCACGACCCAGATGACCAACGAGTCCGGCCAGTCGTTTCCCTTCACGATCGACACCCTGCTCGACCGCGCGCTTGGCCCCCAGGGCTACTACGGCGCGTTCACCGCCAACATGCACACGGACGCGGGCAACTCGAGCGCCGAGGCCTGGGCGCTCGACATCGTCGCGTCGGCGCAGGCGCGCGGCGTCGCGGTGGTCTCGGCGAAGCAGATGCTGACCTGGATCGACGGGCGCAACGCCTCGACCTTCGGCGCGCCGACCTGGAACGGTCAGGACCTGACCTTCTCGGTCGTCCAGGGGCTCGGCGCGCGCAACCTGCGGGCGCTCCTCCCGATGAGCGCGGGAACACGCACGCTCGGGGCGTTGACGCGCGGCGGGGCACCCGCCGCGTACACGGTCGAGACGATCGACGGCGCGGACTTCGCCGTGTTCGCCGCCGACACCGGCAGCTACGTCGCGACCTACCTGCCCGACACGACGCCGGTGCTCGCCGCGACTCCGGGCGAGGGCGGGACCGCGCAGATCCGCGAGGCCCGGAGCGGAAGCCACTGAGCCTTCAGAAGTAGAACTGCAGGCCCGCGCTCCAGAACTCGATCCGCCGGCCGAAGAACTGCCCGTTGGGCGAGTTCCCCTTGTAGTAGCCGCCCAGCAGCAGGAGCTGGCGGCCCTTGAACACCTTCTCGTTCTCGAACTGGAAGCCGAACTTCACGGAGTAGTCGGTGCCCCAGTCCTGCTCCGCGGTCTTCTTCAGGTCCAGCGCGGCGATCGGGCGCAGCCAGCCCCAGAACGCGACGGGGCTCTTGAGAGTCCCGCCGAGCTGGGCGTACCAGCGCTTCAAGCTGCTCGGGTCGACGTCGAACAGCCAGCCGCCGCCGAGGTAGATCCGGCCCCAGTCCCACAGGTCGAACGACGGAAGGAGGTCGATCGCTTCGTAGGAAAGGTTGACCCGATCTACACCGCCGCGGAGCAGGAACTCGTCACCCAGGTGCGAGCTCTGGTGGTAAACGCGCGCCAGCGTCGAGAACCAGCCCCAGCGCGCGGTGATCGGAACGCCGACCCAGAAGTCGGTGTTGATCAGGTCCTTCGAGTCGCTGCTCATGTCGAAGATCGAGAACACGCCCGCCTGGAAGCCGAGCTCCCAGCGGCCCTCGCCGGGCAACGGACCCTGCACGAGCGGAAGCAAGCCGCCGAACGCGACGCTGCCGACGTTCGAGAGCTCCGGATCGCCCCGGTACCATTGCCACTCCGCCGAGAAGCGCGGCCAGCGCGGATCGGCGATCAACGGATCGTACAGCGGGCGGGTCGGCAGGAGCGTGTAGCCGGTCGACTCCTCGTGCGCCGAGACCTGGGTGGCTTCGGTCGGCGCCGGTATTTCCTCGGTCGGCGCGGCTCCGGTGACGGGCTCGGCCGGGGTCGCGGGACAGGCGGTCCGGTCGAAGACGTCTGCACGGCTCGCGCTCGCTCCCAACAGGAGCGCCAGTGCGAACAGATGCGCGAGCGCATGCCGGCGCGGGCGCTCGCGCGGCGGCCGACGCCGTCTTGTGTCGGTGGCGGCCGGCGCGTTCAGCAGGTGCTGCAGCGCAGCGACGACCTCGCGATCGTCCGACGCGACGTCCTGCACGGCGCACACCAGATCGAACAGCCGCAGCTCTTCGACCGATCTCTCCAAGCCCCTCACGCGTGACCTCCGTCCAAGCTTCGAGAGACGCCAGAGCAGCTTCCGTGCCAGAGGAACCACTCGTGGCGCGCGCCGCGCCGCGCGCATCGGGCCCGTTTGTAGAAATTCCGCGCCGGGATCCGGTCTGCGCGGCCGGGAGCGCGGCACGCCCCTTGCTCCATCGTCGGCCCGTCGCATCGACGCGAAAGGAGTCCGCGATGCTCTACTGGTCTCTCATGTTCCTGGTCGTGGCGCTCGTCGCCGGCGTGCTCGGCTTCGGAGGCATCTCCGTGGCGGCGGCCGGAATCGCGCGCGTCCTGTTCTTCGTGTTCCTGGTGATCTTCGTGATCAGCCTGGTCGCCGGATCGGGTGTGATTCGTTCGCCGTGAGGGGATCTGAGGTAGGGTGTGCGCGATGGCGCGCACGACCCTCCTCCTGTGTCTACTGGGTGCACCTCTCGCGGCGGCGGCGGGTGAGTTTCGATTGAGCTCACCGCAGTTCGCGAACGGCGGCGCCATTCCGGCGCGCAACACCTGCGAGGGCGAGAACCTCGCGCCCACCCTGCGCTGGTCGGCGCCGCCGTTGGGCACCGAGAGCCTCGCGCTCGTCGTCGACGATCCCGACGCACCCGACCCGGCCGCGCCCAAGCGCGTCTGGGTACACTGGGTCGTGTACGACCTGCCCCCCAAGGCGGGCGAGCTGGCGCCGGGCGTCGCGCTGCCCGCCGGCGCACGTCACGGCACCAGCGACTTCGGCGAGACCGTTTGGAAGGGGCCCTGCCCGCCGGTCGGCCGGCACCGTTACTTCTTCAAGCTCTACGCGCTGGAGGTGACCCTCGGCGACCGCGGCGAGCTCTCGAAGGCCGCGCTCCAGGCCGCGATGAAGGGCCACGTGCTCGCGGAGGCCGAGCTCGTCGGCACGTACCAGAAGGCGAAGCCCCGCTAGCGCAGCCGCTCGGTCAGGTCCCAGAGCCGCCGCGCCAGGATCTCGTTCAGGTTCCGCATGACCGTCGCGGCGATCTTCGGGTAGCGCTTTCGCAGGCGCTGCAGGTTGCTCGGCGTGAAGCGGAGGAGCCGCGCGTCCTTCGCGACGTCCACGTTGGCGCTGCGCTCGCCGGTGAAGAGGCCCACGTCGCCCATCACGTCGCCGCGCTCCGACGTGCGCAGCTCGATCTGGCCGTCCGGGCCTTCCTTCCAGACGCGCAGCGAGCCGTCGATGATCACGTACATCTCGCGGCCCTGTTCGCCGACGCGCATGAGCGGCGCGCCCGCGGGAACGCTGCGCAGGCTGGCCATCAGCGCGACCATCCGGCACTGCGCGACCGACAAGCCCTTGAACAGCGGGATCGAGTTCTGCGGGCTCTCGCCCAGGTCGAGCGAGAGCGTGTCCCAGAGCGTGACGATGCGCAGGCCCGCGCACAGCGCCGGCGTCAGCGTCACCTCGACGAAGAGCGAGAAGCCGAGCGTGAACGCCGCCATCCCGCCCACCTGGCGGTACGAGAGCAGATCGCTCCACGCCATCGTGAGGAACCCGACGCAGAGCGAGACCGTCGAGTACAGCACGGGCCGACCGACCGAACGCAGCACGTTGATCGTCGCCTGCCGCTCGTCGGCGAGCCGCTTCGCCTCGTTGTTGAAACGCACGAAGTAGTGGACCGTGTCGTCGATCGCGACGCCCAGCGCCATCGGCGCGATGATGCTCGTCGCGAAGTTCAGCGTGATCC
Source organism: uncultured delta proteobacterium (assembly GCA_963707945.1). GTDB lineage: Bacteria > Myxococcota_A > UBA9160 > SZUA-336 > SZUA-336 > VGRW01. The sequence goes on along the minus strand of CAVPRM010000001.1, from coordinate 1,028,353 downwards.
CGGTCAGGCCGAGCGCGCCGAAGTAGACCGCAACCGGGATCATGTTCGGGATCAGCGCGACGAGCCCGAGCCACGGCGACAGGAACATCACCCAGAGCAGCACGTAGATCATCACGATCGCCCCGATGATGCTCTGCACCTGGCCCCAGATCAGGTTGTCCACGACCTGGGCCATCAGGATCGAGTTACCCGTCACCTGGCCGTGCAAGCTGGGCGGGAGCTGCGCGAGCCGCGCCTCGATCCGCTTCTCGAGATCGATCACGAGCTCGGTGTCGAACAGCGTCGTGCGCACCTGGATGTTGGTCATCTGGTATCTCGCGTCGATGTAGCCCTCGAGCTCGTCGCTGGCGCCCAGGAACAGCAGCTGCCCCGCGAGCCGCTCGGTCTGCGGCACGGCGAGGTGCGCGGGGTCGTTCTCGTGGAACGCGCGGTTCATCAGCTTCAAGAAGTCGACCATCCCCGTAGTGCCGCCGATTTCCGGCTGCGCCTCGAGCCACTCTTCGAGCGCTTCGAGCTCGCGCAGGTTCTCGGGCTGCTTGAACGTGGCCGGCGAGTCGGCCTGGATCACCACCTGGAACGCGTTCGCGCCGTCGAGCCTCGCGTTCACCGCGTCGAAGTCGAGTCGCTCGGGCGCGCGCTCCGGCAGGAAGCGCAGGCTGTCGTTGCCTACCTTGAGCTGCGTGGCCGCCAGCACCGAGCCGACCGTCACGACCGTCCAGAACGCGTACAGGGCCCGCTTGTTGCGCAGGTCGAACTCGCCTAGCCAGAGCATCAGCCGGCCGAACAGGCTCTCCTCGTCGATCTCCTCCGAGCGGGCGAGGCGGCGCGGCTTGGGCAGCACGCTGAGCAGCGCCGGCGTGAGCGTGAGCGAGACGACCAGCGTGCACAGCACGCCGACCACCGCCATGTAGCCGAAGTCCTGGATCGCCTCGATCGGCGTCAGCACCTCCGAGAAGAAGCCCGCCGCGGTGGTGAGGCCGGTCAGCACCACCGCCATATACGAGACCTTCATCACGTGCGAGACCACGTGCGCCGACGAGGCCGCGCGGTCCTCGCGCAGCACGTCGTAGTACTCCGAGACCAGGTGCACCGAGTACGCGACGCCCAGGATCATCAGCATCGGCGGCACGAGCAAGGTGGTGATCGTCAGCTCGTTGCCGAGCCAGGCCTCGATGCCCATGGTCCAGATCAGCGCAACGACCACGGCGGCCAGCGGCAGCAGCACGCCGCGGACGGTGCGGAAGGACAGGCTGAGCACGAGCGCGATCGCCGCGATCAACAGCGGGATGCTGCGCTTGGAGCCCTCGAGCAGGTAGAAAACCTGCGCGACCTTCATGTGCGGCCCGCCGGTGACGTACACCTGCACGGGCCCCGCCACCTCGCGCGCGATCTGGTCGACCTGTTTGTTGATCCCTTTGGCGATGAACTCCTTGTCGCTGAAGTCGAGGAAGCCGACCACGATCGCGGCGGTCTTCCCGTCCTTGGAGACCAGGTTGCCCGCGTAGATCGGATTCTCGAGCGCCTCGCGGCGGAGCGCGGCGAGCGCGGCCGGATCGGTCGGGATCTCGGAGACGAACGGGCGGACGTCGATCCCCTCCTCGTTGCCCTTCACGTTCGCGACGTTGGTGATCGCCGTGACGTGGTGAACCTGATCGATCCGAGACAGCCGTTCGACCAGGGTCGCGATCCGGGACAGGACGTCGTGCGTGAAGACGTCGTCGGCCGAGAGCGCGACCACCATGGTCTCGTCGCTGCCGAACGCCTTGCGCACGTGTTTGTAGAAGATGCGGGCGGGCGAGTCCTCGGGGAGCAGCCGGTCGGTCGACATGTCGACCTCGAGGCGGAGCTTGCGGTGCTCCCAGTCGACGAGCGGCGCGGCCGCGAGCGCCGTCAGGGCGGCGATCGCGAGGAGCACCGGCCAGGGCCGATGCGCGATCCACGCAAAAATCCGCTGCAAGTGAGCCTCCCCGGGCGCCCACTATAAGGGAATCGCCGGGGAACCCGCCCTCGTAGATCTAGGGGCCGATCGCGTGCAGCAGCATCTCCCGCATGACCGGCTTGAGCGAGGCGAACTCGGCCATCCGGCCCTCGCTGTAGTAGCGCAGCGAGAGGCTCTCGATGCCCATCAGCACCAGCTCGATCCGGGCCCGGTTGGGGCGGAACGAGACCTCGCCCCGCGCGTACAGCTCCTCGCCCTCGGCCACGATGGTCTCGGCGATCAGGTTCACGACCCGCCGCCGCTCCGCCCGCACGCGCTCGGCGGCGTCGCCGCCCAGGCGCTCGAAGTCGATGGTGCTGGCCTGGGGGAAGAGGTCGCAGAAGATCTGGACCCCCAGCTCGCAGCGGGCGGCCGCCCCCCGGGTGCGCTGGGCGAGCCCGGCCAGCTCGGCGACGAAGCGCCGGGCCTGGGACATGAACAGCTCCGCGACCAGGTCGTCCTTGGAATCGAAGTGGTCGTAGAACGTGCGCGAGGACATGCCGGCTTCGCGCACGATGTCCGAGACGGTCAGCTTCTCGCCATTGGTCCGGCCGAAGGCGCGGATGGCCGCGTCCACGAGGCGCTGCCGCTGCCCTTCCCGCGGGAGCGGGGGGCGACCTCGGCTGCGCTTGGTCGGGATCGCGGGCTCAGTCACCATGGACCACGATATCGCGAGAGGCCCCTGCGGCGAAACACCCCGGTGCGAGTGCAGGCAACCCGACCCGAGCCAACCACAGGGAGGCCGCCGCGCCGCCCGCCACGAGCCCCCAGGTCGCCCCGTAGGTGCCCGGACCGGTCGACCGCCAGACCGTGAAGAAGCGCTCCCCGATCAGGGGGAACCAGAGCGCCGCGACCGCGGTCAGCCCGACCGCCAGGCCCAGCCGCGAGCGCTCCGGGGCCGGCCAGAGGTACGCGATGGGGAGCCAGCTCGCGAAGGCGAAGCCGAGCTCCGGCAGGAGCGCCTGGACGGCGATCGTCTGGTAGACGACCCCCAGCGCGTCGAGCCCCACCTGATCCGGCGTGGTTCCCCGCTGGATCAGGCTCAGGGCCACGAGGGCCCCGCCGAACAGCGCGAAGCCGACCAGCAAGAGGCCCGCGGAGGCCGCCAGCCAGAGCAGCGCGCGCAACGACCGGTGGACCATCTCCGTCTAGCGGCAGTGCCGCCCGAGCTGGCTGACTTCGAAGCTGCGGCTGTCGATCTCGCCGTCCACATCGAGATCCTCGATCGCCACCACCGTGTGCGTCGTGTCGCGCACGTCGTTCATGGTGGCCTCGCTGGGCACGTGGATGCCCTTCTCCTCGAACATCTGCTCGGTCCGCGCGACGAGCACCTTGCGCAGCCGGTCGCCGGCCTCGTACGACTCGCTCTTCAGGATCACGCAGGTCTCTTTGTCGATGTAGCTCATCACCTTGGTGTAAGCCGAGGCCGCGGCGTCGCTGGGGACCGCCTGCACGACGTAGACGGCGTGCCCGTCGAGCTCTCCGTCGGGCATCCGCGTGGTCGCCTCGGGCCGATTCAGCTGCATGAAGCGCTGCATGTCCTCGTACGTGAAGTCGGTGCCGAAGAGGCTGCCGCCCGCGCCGTCGCCGGTGACGCGCTTGGTCTTCCGCAGCTCGTTGGTGTAGAGGAAGTTCTCGGGCGCCGCGCCCTTCACTTCCATCGACAGCACTTCGGAGCCGCGCATCTCGGGGGGCTGGTTGATGCAGAGCTTCCCGCGGCGGGTACCGTCTTCCATGGTCATCGCCAGGATCTTGCCGCGGAACTCGCGCGATCCGCCGATCCGGTCGAAGGAGGTGAAGTGCACCGTCTGCACGCTCGAGTGCTTGGGCACGTTGCGCTTCAGGCAGTCCTTCACCTCGGCGATCGGGTCGGGCTTCTGCGCGAACGCAGCGGGCGCCCAGAGAAGGATCAGAATGGCCAGCCCGAGCGAGGGCCGAAGCGCGCAGCGAGCCGCAGGCGAGCGAAGAACCATCGGACGCGCAGTCTAGCCGATCGCGACCCCGAGCAGCGCAGCCGAGGCGTCGAGCAGCCCCGTGGCCGCCTCGCCGAACCGAGCGAAGCGCTCGTCCGCGGTCTGACCGCGCGCGAAGCGGATGTAGATCTGCTGCAGGATGATGGCCAGGCGCCAGAGGCCGAAGGCCTCGTACCAGCGGAGCGCCGCGAGCGACGTACCGCGCCGTTCGGCATAGCGCCCGGCAAGCTCCGCGCGGCTCGGGAAGCCCGGGTGGGTCGTCACCGGGGTCACGCCCCGGCGGCAGGGGATGTCGCCGGCCTCGCTCCAGTACGCCAGGAGAGTGCCCAGATCGACGAGCGGATCGCCGTGGGTGGCCATGTCCCAGTCGAGCACCGCGTGGAGCCGCCCGGGGTCGGCTGGGTCGAGCATGGCGTTGTCGAGCTTCCAGTCGTTGTGCACGAGCGCCGGCGCCAGCGGCTCGGGCTGGGTGGCCGCCAGCCGCTCGCGGATGCGCCCGAACACCGGCTGCTCGCGGTCGACCGCCCGGCTCCAACGCGAGCTCCAGCCTTCGAGCTGGCGGGTGAGGTAGCCGTCGGGTCGGCCGAGGTCGTCCAGCCCGAGCGAACGCGGGCTCGACCGCGTGCAGGTCCGCCAGCGCGTCCACGAGCGCGAGCCCCGCGCGGCGCCGGCCCTCGGGGTGAGCATCGAGCTCGGGCGGCACCCGGGTGCGCACCACCAGACCGTGCCGGCGCTCCATGACGAAGAACGGGGCGCCGATCAGCGCCGGGTCCTCGCACAGCGCGAGCGCGCGCGGCGCGAGCGGAAACGCCCGCCACAGGACCGCGAGCACCCGGTGCTCGCGCGCCATGTCGTGCGCACCGCGCGCCAGGGGGCCGTGCGGCGGCCGGCGCAGCACGAGCTCGCGCGCGCCGAAGCGCAGCAGGTAGGTGAGGTTCGCGTGGCCGCGCGGGAACTGCAGGACCTCGAGCGGCTCGGAGCAGTCGGGAATCCGTGCGCGCACGAATTCCGCGACCCGCGCGGCGTCGATCTCTTCGCCGGCTCGGACCCGAACGGCGTCGTCGGATCTCATTGGCTCCTTTTCGGCTGTCCGCTTCCGCGGCTGTCCGGCGCGAGGCTGGCGCGCACCGAGCCGCGATTGCTAAACACGCAGACTCCGGGGGAGGTCGAGTGAGAGGAGAACCGCACGGGGTGCGGCCGCGCATGCTCTTGCGCGGTCGGCTCACGATCGCGGCGATCGCGCTCGTGTCGTCTCTTGCCGTCCACGCCCTGTTCGGCGGCGAAGGCGGCGAGGCGGCGGCGAGCCCGGCGGCTGGCGGCGCGGTCGCCGCGGTGGGCGCGTTTCCACAGGCGCCCGGCACCGAAGCCCCGGACGCCGATCCGGTCGAGCCGGTCCTTCCCCCGGCTCCGCTGCCGGTCGAGCGGCGGCCCGAGCCGGCTCCGGTGCGGATCGCGCCCGCGCGCGCCGGCGGGGTGCCCGACGCGATCCTCGCCCGGATTCCGATCCCTCAGCCCGGCACCGGCCGCGCCTCCGGGCCGCGCCTGGTCGCGAGCAAGAGCTCGGCGGCGCAGGCCCAGGTCGCGCGCGGCGAGCGGATCGTCGAGTTCGTGCCGCTCGCAGCCGCCGACGGCGGCGGCCAGCTCCGGGTCGAGTACACGCTCGACGCCGAGCTCACCGACGCCATCTACGACATCTTCGAGCGCGGGCGCGTGCAGCTCGGGCTGGCGGTCGTGCTCGACCCCGCTACCGGCGAGGTCCTGGCCTACGCCGGCACCGACCCGCGCCGGCTGCCTCCCGACCAGACCTACCCCGCCGCGTCGCTGGTGAAGGTGGTGACGGCCGCTGCCGCGCTCGAGACGGTGCCCGGCGTGGCGAGCCGCACCTGCCACTTCGTCGGCAGCCCGTACCGGCTGACTCCGTCGCGGATCGTGCCGCCGCAGCGCGGCACCGAGATCTCGCTCGAGCGCGCGCTCGCGACCTCGAACAACCAGTGCTTCGCGCAGATCGCGGTGAACGATCTCGGTGCGACTCGCCTGCTCGAGACGTTCAAGCGCTTCGGCTTGCTCCAGTCGCCGGGGCCGGGCCACCCGAGCGGCGAGGCCGATTCGCCCGAGGGCGATCGCTTCGCGCTGGGCAAGCTCGGCTGCGGCCTCGCCGGGCTTCGCATCACGGGGCTGCACGCGGCGGAGATCGCGGCGACCCTCTCGACCGGCCGACGAGTGGCGCCGCGCTGGATCGCGCGGGTCACCGACGCAGCGGGCAAGGAGCTGACCTTGCCCCAGCGGATCGGGCCCCAGACCGTAGTGCCCGCGGACACCGCCTCGCGGCTGCGCGACATGATGGTCGAGACGACGCTCTCCGGCACCGCGCGGCGCGCCTTCCACGGCCGCTACGGCCGGCCGCTCCTGCGCGAGATGAGCGTCGCCGCCAAGACGGGCAGCCTCTCGGGCACCCAGCCGCCGGGCCGCTACGAGTGGTTCATCGGGCTCGCGCCCGCGGACCACCCCAAGATCGCGATCGCGGTGCTGGTGGTGCAGCAGAGGCGCTGGCACACCAACGCTTCGACCGTCGGGGCGCAGGTGCTGAACGCGATCTTCTGCAGCGGCAGCGTGTGCCGGGCCGATCGCGCCAACCAGTGGTTGTCGGCGCGAACTCCTTCCAAGCGCGCCGTGGATTGAGGTAGAGTCGCTTCGTGCCCGTTCAGGAAGGCAAGAAGGCGCCGGCGTTCACCCTGCAGGACGCCGACGGCAACAAGGTCAAGCTCGCCGACTACGCGGGCAAGCACGTGATCCTGTACTTCTACCCGCGCGACGACACTCCCGGGTGTACCAAGGAGGCGTGCGGCTTCCGCGACCTGTGGGGCGCGATCCAGAAGAAGAACGCGGTCGTGCTCGGCGTCTCGCCCGACCGCGACTCGGCGCACCAGAAGTTCCGCGTCAAGTACAAGCTTCCGTTCACCCTGCTCTCCGACCCCGACAAGAAGGTGATGACCAGCTACGGCGCCTTCGGCGAGAAGATGATGTACGGCAAGAAGGTGCAGGGCGTGATCCGCTCGACGGTGTGGATCGGCCCGGACGGCGTCGTGCGCAAGCACTGGGCGCGCGTGCCCAAGGCCGACGAGCATCCCGCGAAGGTGCTAGAGGCGCTCGAGGCGGCGGGGCACTGATGCGCCTGCGCGCGCTCGCGACGCGCGTCTTCGCCACGCTGGCGCTCTGTGCGCTCCTCGACGACGCGAGCGTCTGCCTCTCGGTGGTCTACGCGCACTCGCCGCAGACCGCCGGCCAGGAAGAGCTCGCCTATCGCACGCCGTGTCCGTGCGGCTGCGCGCAGCACGCGGCCGCGCTCGCGGGAATCGGACTCTCGCAGTTCGCCGCGCCGCCGGCCGAGTTCGCGCTTCTCGCGCCGCCGCGCGCGCTGCCCCAGAGCGACGCTCCACCCGATCTGCCGACCGCTCCGCCGCACCCGATCGACCACGTTCCGATCGCCTCCGCCTGACCTCGAGCGAATTCGTCCTTCGACCTCGACTTCACTCAGGGAGGTGCGAGCATGGTCTCGCGTCGATTCCGTCTCATTGCATTGCTCGCGTCCGTGTCGCTTCTGCTTCCGACCTCCAGCCGCGCGTGCTCGGTCTGTCAGTGCGGCGATCCGCTCTTCACTCCGGAAGGCGCGAGCTCGCAGCCCGCGGGCGCCTTCAGCGTCTATCTCGAGAGCCTCTTCTCGACCAAGAGCAGCGGCGTGCTGCCCGAGGGCGACGAGCCGCCCGATCCGGGCGACCGGGAGAAGAGCTTCGACCGCGACCTGACGCTGTACGCGAGCTGGACGCCGGTCGCGAAGGTCACGCTGACCGCGAGCGTGCCATTCCGCTGGATCACGGTCACGGAGGAGCCCGCCGACGGCGGCTCGCACTCCCACAACAACCGCGGCTTCGGCGACGCCGCGCTCTACGTCACGACCGTCTTGTGGCGCGATCTCGAGCGCAATCCGACGACCTGGCTCGAACTGCGCGGAATGGTGAAGGCGCCGACGGGACAGAGCTCGAAGACGATCGCCGGCGAGCAGGACCCGCACCTGCAGGTCGGCACCGGCTCATGGGACTTCGGCCTGGGCCTGGCAGCGGGTCACCACTTCGACGACTACGCGTTGTACGCGAGCACGTTCTACCGGGTCAACACCGAGGGCTCGCTCGACTACCAGTACGGCGACGTGTTCCTCGCGAACGTGGTGGCGACGAGCCAGGCGCTCCCGTTCGTCGACGGCCTCTGGCTGCGGCCCGGCGCGGAGCTGAACTTCCGCTACGCGGGCCACGACACATCCGACGACAACGTCTACGACTCGAGCGGCGGCTCGATCGTCTACCTGACGCCATTCCTCGAGGTGCCGCTCGGAGCGACGGTGGACGAGCGCGTGCCGTGGCTGCGGCTCGCAGTGCGCATGCCGCTGGGCGACGGCGGCCTGTTCGGCCACCAGCACGAGAGCTTCGTCTACACGGCGGGGATCGGCTTCCCGTTCTAGTTGCAGGTTCCGGTGATGCCGGCGCTACACGGCAGCGGGCAGGTCGTGCACTTGGGACCCGGCTGCTTGGTGTTGAGGGTCCGCCACTGGATCAAGTCGCCGTTTGAGATGAAGAGCCCCGTCTCGTCCAGATCGTAGATCGCGCACGGGCGCGTACCAACCGTTCCGCACTGGTCCAGAGTACGGTTCTTCGTGTTGGCGGCGCGCCACTCGATCAGGTCCCCGTTGCTGACGAAGAGCCCTGTGACTCCGGGGAACTTGCCGTCGCACTTGTTCCCGTAGCCGTCGTGGTCATCGTCGCGCTGGCCGCCCGTCAATGTGGCCCAGTCGTTCGCTGCGAGGAACGCAACCGGACCGTCCGCGACGCGCGGGTTCGCGATGTTGGCGCAGCTGTCGCAGACGTCGCCGACCGCGTCCATGTCGGCGTCCGCGTTCGCCGAGCTCTCCGTTTGCGGACAGAGGTCCCCGCGGCCGACCAATCCGTCGCCGTCCGCGTCGCCGCCGGCGCCCTCGCGCACGGCCCGGTCCAGGATCTCGAGCCAGCCGCCGTCCGCGGGGCCGAGCGGCACCGCCTGACTCCAGTCGAAGCCGAGATAGACGGCGCTCCCGATCCCGCGCGGGATCACGGCGACGGTCTGCTTCCCCGAGGGATTCACGTACGCCCGCTTCGCGCCGAGCGGCAGCGCGCCGACGCCGGAGGTCGGGTTGTTCTCGGGCAGCGATCCGGGGCCGCCCGCGAACTGGGTCCCGGTCGCATCGGGCTGCAGGGTCGCCGCGACGTCGACGCTCACGAGCTCGGTGAGCGCGGTGTTCCCCAGCACGGCGTTTATGAAGCCGGTCGCACGGCCGCTGGGCGCGTTGGTGCCGTTCACCACGACGTCGCCGCCGGTGTTCACGAACGCGAGGATGTCGTTCCGGATCCCGAAAATGAGGGCGGGCGCCAGGTCGGCGACCTCGAGCTCCGGCACCAGCAGCACGTCCGCGCGCGAGATCGCGGTCTCGAAGTCGGGTTGGGTGACTCCCGTGAACGGCACCACCGCGTGCTCCAGCCGCAAGAGCGACGCCTGCACGGCGTCCGACTCGTCGCTGCTCGTGCCGCCGGTGTCGACGTATGCGGGATCGTCGAGCACCGCGACCCGACGCGCGGCGGGCGGCGCCTGAATCACCGGCGCGCGCCGCAGCAGCTCGAACCAGCCCGCCTGGCCGACGTCGCTCGCCTCGTAGGGAGCGTGACCCGAGAAGTCCCACCCGAGCGTGACGATCCAGCCGGCGCCGTAGCGGATCTGGACGACCGCGCGGTTGCCGAGCGCGCCGTCGTCATAGACATCGGTGGCGACCAGGTTGGAAGGGATCGACGCCAGCGCGCGTGTCGCGGGTAGGTTCCGGAGCTGCGCAGGCCCTCCGGAGCTCAGCGGAAGCGGGACGGTGGCTGCGAACGGGTCGAAAGCCGTGTCGGCGCTCGTGAACGGGATGCCGAACACCGCATTGAGTAGTCCGACCGCGCGGCTCGAGCCGTCGAGGCAGATGACGAGCTGGTTGCCGCGTGCGACGAAGTCGCGCAGCAGCTGGCGGGTGTCGGGAGGCAGCGCCGCGGCGAGATCGGCGACTTCGAGCTCGGGAATCACGAGCGCCTGCGACTTCGCGAGCGCCGCGCTCCAGGCGGCGGCGCTGGTCCCGCCGAACGCGACCGGCGCCTGGCCACCTGCCTCCAGCGCGAGCTTCACGTTCTCCGCTTCACTCGCGCCCGGGAGCGCCGTGTCGACGTAGGACGCATCGTCGAACACCGCGACCTGGCGCGTGCGCGGACGCGCTTCCTGCACCGCGCGGTCGAGCACCTCGATCCAACCACCGTCCTGCGGGCCGAGCGGGAGCGCAGCGAAGTAGTCGAAGCCGAGGTAGATGATCCGGCCGAGACCGTACGGCGTCCAGGTGACCATCGAGGCGCCACCCGCCTCGGCGTAGATCGTGCGCGAGCCGAACGGAAGCGACGTCACGCGCACGGCAGCGCTGAGGTTCGAGAGCGTCGGCGGTGCGCCGGCGAAGCGCGTGCCGAGCGCGGCCGCCGCGTCGAAGCTGAACGGCGCCACGGGCGCACCTGCGGGATTGCTGAACGCGAAGCCGAAGAGCGAGTTGAGCAGCAGGCTCGTCCGCGAGCTGGGGCTACCGGAGAGGATCAGCGCGCCGCCGCCGCCGACCCAGTCGCGCAGCACGCGCGCTCCGTCCACGAAAAACACGGAGGCCGCAGCCCCGAGCTCCTGCTCGGGAACGAAGACCGCATCCATGCGGGCGAGGTTGAGGCGCAGGCCCGAGGCGTCGCCGTGCCCAAAGGTGCTGACGGGGTGGTCGAGCAGCTCGAGCGCGGCCTGGACCGTGTCGGCCTCAGCGCTCGGTCCGCCGGCGCTGTCGACGATGCTCGCGAGATCGAAGACGCCAACCTGGCGGATCCGCGGACGCGCGGCCTCGACCGCGAGGTCGAGGGTGTCGATCCAGCCGCCGTCCTGCGCGCCGGTCGCGGGAACCGCGTCGAACCAATCCCACCCGAGCAGCAGTACGTGACCGGCGCCGACCCGGATCCAGACGACGACGGCGTCGCTGCCGACGCCGTAGATCGCGCGCGCGTCGGCCGGCAAGCCAGTCACGCCGGTGGTCCCGTTGTTCTCGGGCAGCGAGGCGGCGCCAACGCCGAACGGTGTACCCGGCGTCGAGGGGGTCGCGGGGTACGGGCCGGTGGGAAAGGAGGTCGTCATCGCGTAGCCGAAGATCGCGTTCACCAGCGTGACGCCGCGCCCCGCCTGGCCGATATCGACGACGAGCAGGCCGCCGCGGCGCACGAACGCGGCGATGTCGGCGCGCGCTATCGGGCTGAGCGCGGGCGCGAGGTCGGCGAACTCGAGCTCGGGCACGACGACGGCCTCGGCAGTCGCCATCGCCGCGTCCCATTGCGCCGGCGTCGTGCCGACGAACGGCCGCGGCACGTGCCCGCGCGCGGCTAGCGAAGCGCGCATGTTCAGCGCCTCGGCCGCGGCGAAGGTGGGATTGAGCACCGCTTCGCCCGGCTCGACGTAGGCGGCATCGTTGAACACCGCGACGCGCCGAGCGGGGCGCGACGTGCGGGTCGCGCGGTCGAGCACGTCGAGCCAGCCGCCGTCGGCGGGCCCGAGCGGCGCGGCGTTGAAGAAGTCCCAGCCGAGGAAGACGATCTTCCCTTCGCCGTAGGGCATCAGCACGACGCTCGCATCGCCGAAGATGCCGCCGTCGGTCGAGTAGAGCTTCTGCGCGCCAGCCGGGAGGTTCCCCAAGGTCGAGGTGTCGGATGGACTCTCGAGCGTCGCGGGCGCCTCGCTGAAGAGCGTGTTGCTGGTCGTCAGAGTGAGCAGGGTCGGGTTGACCACGGCCGGGCCCGCGGTCGTCGCGAACGAGAAGACCGTGTTCAGGAGTGCCGAGGCGCGCCCGGGCTGGGTCCCCCCGCAGACGACCAGCACTCCGCCGATCGAGACGTAGTTGCGCAGGGTCGTCGCGGCATTGGGATCGAGCACGGCGGCCAGATCGGCGTTCGAGAGCTCGGGCACGACCATCACGTCCGCGCGCGGGCGGCGCGGATCGCCCAGAGCGGTGGTCCAGAAGACTGGTGAGACGCCGAAGAACGCCCGGACGAGCATGTCCTTGCTGCCGAGCGCAGCCTGAACTGCGTCGGACTCCGCGGTCGGCCCGCCGGTGGCGTCGACGTAGAGGCCGTCGTTCAGAACCGCCACTCGCCGGGTCGGCGGTCGGCCCTCGAGCACCGCGCGGCGCAGCACCTCGACCCAGCCGCCGTCCAGGGCGCCGGTCGGCGCTGCGCCGAACCAGTCCCAGCCCATGAAGATGATCCTGCCGGCGCCGTAGGCGATCTCGGCCACGGTGATGACGTGCAAGGGCGATACGTAGACCCCTGTGGTTCCCGGCGGGAATCCGAGGAGTGAGACCGTCGAGTTGTTGACGGGCAGCGTGGCCGGTCCCTCGCCGAAGCGCGTCCCGGTCGCCACCACCTCCAGGTCCGTGGCGGCGCCTGCCCCGCTCGAGGTCGCGAAGCCGAACACGGTGTTCAGGAGTGCGGTCTGCCGGCCCGACGCGTTTCCCTGGACGATCAGTACGCCGCCCGCACCCACGAAGTCGACGAGCGCCTGCTCGGCGTTCTCGCTCAGCGCCGTGGCGAGGTCGCCGTTCTCGAGATCGGGCACGAGCACGACGTCGGCGTTCCCGCTCGCCGTGCGCCACGCCACTTCGGTCGTACCGACGAAGGTGGTCACCGTGAAGCCGAGGCTGGCGAGCGTCGCCTGCACGTTGTCGGACTCGGCGGACACGCCGCCGCTCGCGGTGTCGACGAAGGCGCCGTCGTCGAAGACGGCCACCCGAACCGGCGGCTGCGGCGCAGCAGCGGCGACGCCTGCAATCAACCCCATCGACGCGAGGAGCATCCGCAGCACACGGCGCATCGCGTTCTCCGCACGGAGCAGCGGCGGAATGCGCGCGGCCACTCCAGCTCGCAGCATATTCCGTCGCCGCGCGGAGGCGAGAACTATTTTGACGAGGAAAGCTCGAAGCCGAAGAGACGCGCGGCGTTCAGACCGAGGATCTTCGCGCGCGCGGTCTCACTGAGCCCGCCCATGGTGCGCTCGATCGCCTCCGCGGAGTGCGGCCAGGTGCCTTCGTGATGCGGGTAGTCGTTCGCCCACATGAAGCAGTCCTCGAGGCCGAAGCGCTCGGCGAGCTCGAGGCCCGGCGCGTCCTCCTGGAACGACGCGAATCCGTGTCGCTTGAAGTACTCGCTCGGCAGCATCCGCAGCTTCGGGTACGCCCACATGTGGTGCTTGTGGTAGGCCTCGTCCATGGCGACGAGCGCCCACGCGACCCAGCCGATGCCCGCCTCGATCGAGGCGAAGCGGACTCCCGGGTAGCGCTCGAGCACGCCTGACGCACACAGATTGGCGACGGGCTCGATGGTCGGCGCCAGTGAATGCGCCACGTAGTTGATCACCGCGCCGCCGTTTCCGCGCGCCGCGCGCGGGTCGCGACCGGTCGAGACGTGGAAGGTGACCGGCTTGCCCGTCGCCTGCACGCAGGCCCAGAGGCGATCGAACTCGGGCAGGTTGTAGTTGCGCGCGTCCGCGTCGTGCGCGCCCCAGTTCGGCTTGCACGGCAAGGTGAACGCGCGGAAGCCGAGCGCGGCGGTGCGCTCGATCTCGGCGATCGCGCCGTCGAGGTCGCCGGTCGCGACGCATGCCACCGGCGAGAGCCGGTCGTTGTAGCGGCCGAAGGTCTCCCAGGCCCACCCGTTGTAGACCTTGCACATCGCGTTCGCGAACACGGGGTCCGAGGTGGCCCACATCGACAGGCCCTTGTTCGGGAAGATCACCTCGGCGTCGACGCCGTCCGCGGTGAGGTCGCGCAGCCGGTCCTCGGGATCGGCGCCCGCCTTCGACCGGATCAGGTCCTCGCCTTCGAACTTCGAGTCGCGGAGCTTCTGCGGACGGAAGCCCTCCATCACGCTCCAGCGCACGCCGTTGGCGTCGACCTCGATGCGCGGCAGGCGGTCCTTGTACTTCGCGTCGATCCGCTCGCGCCACAGGTTGGCGGGCTCGTTCGCGTGGGTGTCCGCCGAGACGACGAAGTACTTGTTGGGGTCGCCCGCGCGCGCGGTGCGCGGCCAGCCTACGCTGCCCGGTGTCGCCGTGCGCCAGGCGTTGGGGTTCGTTGCGGGAGAGCTCATGGCGTCCTCCACTGGATCAGAGTGTAGCTGTCGTGGTCCTCGAAGACCGGCACGACCTCGGCGCCGACGCAGACCTCGGCGCGCGGGTCGCCCGCGAGATTCCCGATCATGCGGACGCCGCCGGCATCGGGGAATTCGACCAGCACCACGACGTACGGCACGCCCTTCGCGAGCGCCGGGTGCACGGGGTGCCAGACCCGCTCGTAGGCGAATATCCGCGCGCGGCCCGGCGGCGCGGCCCAGCCGACGTCGAACGAGTGGCAGGCGTGGCAGATCCACTCGGGTCCCCACTGCCATGACGCGCAGGCGTTGCAGCGCTGTGCCACCAGCTGGTGTCGGCGCGCGGCGTCCCAGTAGGGCCGATCGAGCCCGTCAGGCGACGGCGCCGGCGCGGGCAGTCCCTCGGGAAGTACGGTCGCGGCGCTCACTGGGTGTCCTCGCTGCCCAGGATCATGTCCGAAACGGGCGTCACCATCGGGCCCGAGCCGACCAGCGCGACCCGCGCGCCCGGCACCTGGGCCGTCGACTGGCCGCGAATCTGGCGGACCGCCTCGAGCTGCAGCTCGAGGCCGTGCATGTAGCACTCGGCCAGGTTGCCGCCGCTGGTGTTGAGCGGCAGCCGCCCGTCGGGCGCGGAGAAGTTCGCGAGCGTGCAGAACTCGTTCGCCTCGGCGTAGTCGAAGAAGCCGTGCTCGACGAGGCTCATCACCACCCCGCCCGTGAAGTTCTCGTAGCTCTGCACAACGTCGACGTCGGCCGGCTTCACGCCCGCCATCTCGTACAGGCGCGGGGCGACCGTCTTGAAGCTGGCGGTCGCGTAGTCGGGGTTGTTGTGCGAGCCCGCGCCCGCCCGCCGCTCCGAGCCCTGCGCCGCGCCCAACAGATAGGCGGGCGGCTGGCGCAGGTCGCGCGCGCGCTCGGCCGAGACCAGGATCAGCGCGGCAGCGCCGTCGTTCTCGAGACAGCAGTCGTACAGATGGAACGGCTCGACGATCCAGCGCGACGCGTCGTATGCCTCGGCCGTGAGCGGCCGCCCGAACATGACCGCGCGCGGGTTCCTCTGCGCGTGCTGGTACGACGCGAGCGCGACCGCGCGGAACGCCTCCTGGCGGATGCCGTGCTCGTGCATCAGCCGCTGCGCGCGCATGGCGAACATCTGCGCGGGCGACATCAGCCCGTAGGGCAGCCACAGCGCCGGATCGCCCGACACGCGCTCGCGCCGCGCGCCCGCGCCGAAGCGGCCGAACTGTCCCTGCGCGAGCGCGCGGTACACGACCACGATCTCGGCCAGCCCCGCCGCAATCGCCGCCGCGCCGTTCGCGACCGCGGCCGAGCCGCCGCCGCCGCCGCCGCCCCACTGCATGTTCGAGAAGGTGAGCTCGCGACAGCCGAGCGCCGCCGCGATCCGCGACGGCTCGTTTCGATCGTTCGAGTACGAGGCGAAGCCGTCGACGTCGCGCGCATCGATGCCGGCGTCCGCGCACGCCGCCAGGATGGCCCGCAGCCCGAGCACGAACTCGGGCTCCTTCGCCTCGCCGCGCTTGCAGTACGCCGTCTCGCCGACCCCGGCGACGGCGACCTTCCCGCGCAGCGTCCGCTCGCCCATCGCCGCCGATCATCCCACGCCGGCGGCGGGCCGCGCCAACCGGGCCGGGCCTCAGCGCAGGAGCGGCGGCTCGTCGTCGCCGGGGTCGGGAAGCTCGAGCAGGCTGCCCTGCCCGATCGGCAGCTTCTCGACCGCCGACAGCTGCTTCGTGATCGCGCGGCTGCGCACGCCGGTCTCGTCGATCGTGTTGCTGGCGGTCTGGAGCTGGCGCTTCACGCGGTCGAGCACCTCGCCGAACTTGCCGAACTCGGTCTTCACTGCGGCCAGCACCTTCCACACCTCGCTCGCGCGCTGCTCGATCGCGAGCGTGCGGAAGCCGAGGCGCAGGCTGTTGAGGAGCGCCGCCAGGGTGGTCGGGCCCGCGAGGATCACGCGCTGGTCCTGCTGCAGGGACTCCGACAGACCCGGCTGGCGCAGCAGCTCGGCGAACAGGCCCTCGGTCGGCACGAACAGGATCGCGAAGTCGGTGGTGTGCGGCGGCGCGACGTACTTGCTGCGGATCTCCTGTGCGGCGAGCCGGACCGCACGGCCGAGGGCGACCCCCGCCGCCGCAACGGCGACGGCATCGGCCGCCTCGACGGCCGCGAGCAGCCGGCCGTAATCCTCGTGCGGGAACTTCGAGTCGATCGGCAGCCAGCACGGGTGCTCGCGCGCGGACTCCGGTCCGGGCAGGCGCACTGCGAACTCGACCGTCACGCCCGAGTCCGGCCGCGGGCGCACGTTCCGCCCGTACTGGTCGGGGGTCAGGATCTGCTCGAGGATGGCGCCGAGCTGGATCTCGCCGAAGGTCCCGCGCGTCTTCACGTTGGTCAGCACGCGCTTGAGATCGCCGACGCCCGTCGCCAGGCTCTGCATCTCGCCGAGGCCGCGCTGCACGGCCTCGAGCCGGTCGCTGACCAGCTTGAAGGACTCGCCGAGGCGCCGCTCGAGCGTGCCCTGCAGCTTCTCGTCGACCGTCTGGCGCATCTGGTCGAGCTTGCGCTCGTTCCCTTCTTGCAGGTCCTTCAGCTGCCCCGTCACGCCCTGGAGCGTGTCGGCCAGCGCCAGCTGGCTCTCGCCGAAGCGCTTGGCGACCTCCTCGCGCAGCTCGGCGGCCGCACGGCGGGCCTCTTCACGGCCCTGACGCAGCTCCTCGCGGTTCTGGCGCAGCTCGTCGCGGACCAGCCGGAACACGGCGACCGCGCCCGCGCCGGCGACCAAAGCCAACAGAAGCCAGGGAAGTACCTCGCCCACCACGACCGGATTCTACCGCGCGCGCTGGTGTACGCTCCTCGCGCTTGGTCGACTTCTTCATCGGTCGTCCCGTCTTCGCGTCGGTGCTCGCGATCCTGATCACCTTCGCCGGGGCCGTCTGCATTCCGTTCCTGCCCGTCGCCCAGTTCCCGCACATCACCCCGCCCACGGTGCGGGTGACCGCGTCGTATCCCGGCGCGAGCGCCGAAGTCGTCGAGAACAGCGTGACCGTGCCGCTCGAGCAGCAGATCAACGGCGTCGAGGGCATGCTGTACATGTCGTCGAACAGCGCCAACGACGGCAGCTCCACGATTATCGTCACGTTCGAGGTCGGCTACGACCTGAACATCGCCGCGGTCGACGTGCAGAACCGGGTCGCGGTCGCCCTGCCGCAGATGCCCGAGGAGGTCCAGCGCAGCGGCGTCACGGTCCGGCGCGTCTCCACCGACCTGACCATCGTGGTGAACCTGATCTCGCCCGACGGCTCGCGCGACGACGTGTTCCTGTCGAACTACGCGGCGATCAACATCGCGGACCGGCTGAAGCGGCTGGCCGGCGTCGGCGACATCATCCTGTTCGGGGAGCGGCGCTACTCGATGCGTGTCTGGCTCGACCCGGACAAGCTGGCGGCGCTCGGCGTGTCGGCGCAGGACGTGATCGCGGCGCTGCGCGACCAGAACCAGCAGGTCGCCGCGGGCTCCCTGGGCCAGCCGCCGACCCTGCCCGGCCAGGAGTTCCAGTGGGCGCTCACCACGAAGGGGCGCCTGTCGTCGGTCGAGGAGTTCGAGGCGATCGTGCTGCGCACCAAGCCCGACGGCTCGGTGCTGCGGCTGGGCGACGTGGCGCGCGTCGAGCTCGGCGCGCAGAGCTACGCGAACTTCAGCCGGCTGGGCCGCGAGGCGTCGACCGGCGTCGCGGTGTTCGCGCTGCCCAGCGCGAACGCGCTCGACGTCGCGCAGGCCGTGCACGCGGAGATGGAGCGGATCGGGCCGCGGCTCCCGGCGGGCGTCGCGTACAAGATCCTCTACGAGCCGACCCGCTTCGTCACCGAGTCGATCCGCGAGGTGCTCTGGACCCTGTTCGAGGCGATGCTGCTGGTGTTCTTGGTGGTATTCGTGTTCCTCGAGAGCTTCCGCGCCACCTTGATCCCGGCGATCACCGTGCCGGTCTCGCTGGTCGGCACCTTCGCGGTGATGGCGCTGCTCGGCTTCTCGATCAACGTGCTCACCTTGTTCGGGCTCGTGCTCGCAATCGGGCTCGTGGTGGACGACGCGATCGTGGTGGTCGAGAACGTGTCGCGGCTGATCGAGGAGCGCGGGCTCGGGATCCGCGAGGCGACGGTGCTGGCGATGCGCGAGGTCACCGCGCCGATCGTGGCGATCTCGCTCGTCTTGATGGCGGTGTTCCTGCCGGTCGCGTTCGTGCCGGGCGTGTCCGGCCAGCTCTATCAGCAGTTCGCCCTCACGATCGCGATCTCCGTCGCGATCTCGACCTTGAACGCGCTGACCCTGTCGCCGGCGCTGTGCGCGATCCTGCTGCGCCGCGAGCACGGACCGAAGCGCGCGTTCTTCCGCGCCTTCGACGCGGGCTTCAAGCGCTTCGTCGGCTGGTACGAGCGGATCGGCGCGCTCTCGGTCGAGCACTGGACCTACGTGATGGGCGTGTTCGCGTTCCTGATCGCCGCGACGATCGTTCTGTACGGCCGGCTGCCGACGGCGTTCCTGCCTGACGAGGACCAGGGCTACTTCATCGTGTCGGTGACCCTCCCCGACGGCGCCTCGCTGCCGCGGACCGAGGCGGTGACCAAGCAGGTCGTCGAGAAGATGCTCGCGATCCCCGGCGTCGGGAGCGCGGTGGTGCAGGGAGGCAGCGACTTCCTGACCGGCGCGGCCGCGTCGAACGCCGCCTCCTGCTACGTGATCCTGAAGCCGTGGGACGAGCGCAAGTCGGCCGAGCTGCAGCTCGCGCCGATCCTGGCGCGCGCGCGACGCGAGCTGAGCCAGTTCGCGGACGCCGTCATCGTCGCGTTCAATCCGCCGCCGATCCGCGGGCTCGGCACGACGGGGGGCTTCCAGCTGCAGGTGCAGGACGAGGCCGGCACGAACTTTGCCGACTTCGCCAAGCGGGTCGGCGCGTTCCTGGACGCCGCAAACGCCTCAGGCCAGGTGCAGAACGTCGTCACCGGCATGCGCGCGAACACGCCCCAGTACTCGATCGAGATCGACCGCACCAAGGCCAAGACGCTCGGGCTGCAGCTCTCGGACGTGTTCGGCACCCTGCAGGCGTACCTGGGCGGCTACTACGTGAACGACTTCAACATCTTCGGCCGGGTATTCCGCGTGACCGTGCAGGCCGACGTCGGCGAGCGCGCCGTGCCCGCCGACGTCACCCGGCTCTACGCCCGCAGCGCGAAGGGCGAGATGATCCCGCTGTCCACGCTCGCGACCGTCACGCCGATCGTGGGCCCCCAGGTGATCTCGCACTACAACATGTTCCGCACTGCGGGCGTGAACGGCTCCGCCGCGCCGGGCCGGAGCTCGGGCGAGGCGATTCGCGCGATGGAGGCGATCGCGGCGCGCGCGCTGCCCGAGGGCACCTCGTTCGAGTGGACCGGGCTGTCGCTTCAGGAGCTGCGCGCGGGCGGCGCTGCACCCGTCCTGTTCGGGTTGGCGCTGATCGTCGTGTACCTGTGCCTCGCGGCGCTCTACGAGAGCTGGGTGCTGCCCTGGACGATCATGCTGGTTGTGCCGCTCGCCGTGTTAGGCGCGTTGGCCGCGCAGTTCATCCGCGGGCTGCCGAACGACGTGTTCTGCCAGGTGGGGCTCGTCATGCTGGTCGGGCTGGCCAGCAAGAACGCGATCCTGGTGGTCGAGTTCGCCAAGGCGCTGCGCGAGCAGGGCGAGTCGATCGAACGCGCGGCGCTGCACGCGGCGCGCGTGCGGCTGCGGCCGATCCTGATGACCTCGTTCGCGTTCATCTTCGGCGTGGTCCCCCTGCTGATCGCGACGGGCGCGGGCGCGGCGAGTCGCAACTCCCTCGGCACGACGGTGTTCGGCGGCATGCTGCTCGCGACGTTCCTCTCGCTTGCCGTCGTGCCGGTGTTCTTCGTGCTGGTCGAGCGGATCCGCGAGCGCTTCACTCCGGTTTCTGGGCCGGTGAGGACTGCGGAGCGGGAGCCGCCTCCGCGAGCTTGATCACGACCTTCATCCCGGCGCGCAGCTTGCCCAGGTTGTCGACGGCGACCTTCTCGCCGACCTCGAGCCCCTTCTCGATCACGCGGTCCTGGCCATGGGTTCCGGCGGCGACCACCGCGCGCGGCTGGACGACGTCGTCGGCTGCAACGACGAACACGCTGCTCCCGCCCTGCTCCTCGATCACCGCGCGCGCCGGGACCAGCAGCGCCGGCACGTCCTTGCCGACGAGTACGCGCAGGTTCGCGTACTGCCCGGGCAGGAGCTGCTTGTCGGGGTTCGGGAAGATCGCGCGCACGCGCAGCGTGCCGGCGGTCGGATCGACGGTGTTGTCGACGAAGTCGATCTTGCCGAGGTACGGATACTCGCTGCCGTCGGCCAGCAAGGCGTGCACGTCGATGTCGTCGCGCGGACCGTACACGCCTTCCTTGCGCAGGCGCAGCACGTCGAGCCGGGTGCGCTCGCTCGGGCTCCAGTAGATGTAGATCGGGTCGAGCTGCACGATCGTGGCGAGCACGGTCTGCTGGCCCGACCCCACCAGGTTGCCCTGGTCCACGAACAGCTTGCCGACGCGCCCGGAGATCGGCGCGCGGATCTCCGTGTAGCCGAGGTCGAGCTCCGCCTGCTCGAGCGCGGCGCGGGCCGCGTCGACCTCGGCAACGGCCTCGTCCCGCGCGGCGCGCGCGTGATCGAGATCGGCCTTGCTCGCGACGTCCTTCTTCTCGAGCGCGGCCGTGCGCTCGAAGTCCGCCCCGGTGCGCAGCTCCGCCGCTCGCTTCTGCTCGAGCTGGGCCTTCGCCTGGGCGACGCGCGTCTGGTAGGGCTTCTGCTCGATCACGAACAGTAGGTCGCCCTGCTGGACGTCGGCGCCCTCCTTGAACAGGACCTTCTCCAGGACGCCGCTCACCCGCGCGCGCACCTCGACGGTGCTCACGGCTTCGGTCGTGCCGACGTGCTCGAGGTAGACCGGGATCGCCGCCTGCCGGACCTCGGCGACGCTGACCGGAAGCGGCGGCGGGGCGGGCGGATCCGCCCGCCGGCAGCCGCCGGCCGCGGCGAGGAGCGTGAGTGCGAGTGCGAGCGCGAGGCGAGCGGGGACCCGGGCTGCCGTCATCGGACTCGATAGTAGCCTTTGTGCGGCGCGCGAAGCCGTCTCAGCGCCGATCGGTCCCGCTCACGGCTCTCGACATCGCGGACTCGTACTCGGCCACCGGCTTGGCCACGGTGTCGCCGCGCGCGGGCAGCGCGTTGATCATCGCCGTCGCGAACGACGCCAGGTACGGCAGCGACTGCACGCCCAACAGCGCGATCCAGAGCAGCGCCTCCACGTCCTGCGGGCCGTAGCGGAAGCCGACCGCGAGCGCGCCGAGCGCGAGCAGCCCGAGGATCGTGCTCTCCTCGCGCGAGGCGAGCAGGCCGCGCACGAGCGCCGGCTGGTCCTCGCACTTGGGCGTGCGCATGAACGGCCGCTCCGACGTGAACAGACCCGAGAACACCGCCTTGCCGATCGTGTGCGTGAGCGACAGCCCCGCGAGCGCCGCGGCCAGGTTCTCGCCCGCGCTGGCGTGCACGCGCGCGGCGTACAGCCAGAGCGTCTTGCCGACCTTCAGCGCGAAGAAACCGAGCGACGCGCACAGGAAGAAGCGCAGCGGGAACTCGAACACCTTGGGCAGCGTGACGAGACCGACGGTCCAGACCAGCGCGAGCACGGTCACCGCGGTGTTGAGCGCGTCGGCGAACCACGGCAGCCAGCCCGCGACGAAGTGGTAGCGCTGCGCCCAGGTCAGATTCGAAGCCTTGAGCCCAACCAGCTCGCGCCAGTGGCGCTTCAGGATCTGGATCGCGCCGTACGCCCAGCGGAAGCGCTGCTTCTGATAGGCGGTGTACGTGTCGGGCATCAGGCCCTGGCCGTACGAGTGGTTCACGTATGCGCTCTCGTAGCCGGCTTCCATGACGCGCAGGCCGAGCTCCGCGTCCTCGCAGATGCACCACTGCGCCCAGCCGCCCAGCGCGTCGAGCGCGCTGCGGCGCACGAGCGTCATCGTGCCGTGCTGGATGATCGCGTTGCGCTCGTTGCGGTGGACCATGCCGATGTCGAAGAAGCCCGCGTACTCCCAGCCGCACATCGCCTTGAAGGCGCTCTGGCGGCCGTCGCGGTAGTCCTGCGGCGCCTGCACGATGGCGATCTTCGGGTCGGCGAAGTACGGAACCAGGTTGCGGAGCCAGTCGGGCCGCACGACGTAGTCGCTGTCGATCACCGCGACGATCTCCGCAGCGGGGTCGGTCTCGCGCAGCACGATGTTGAGCGCGCCGGCCTTGAAGCCCGAGACCTGGTCGACGTGGAAGAACTTGAAGCGCGGGCCGAGGATCGCGCAGGCGTCGGCGACGGGCTTCCACAGACCGGGGTCGCTGGTGTTGTTGTCGATCACCAGCACCTCGAGCTCGGGGTAGTCGAGGGCGGCGAGCGAGTTCAAGGTCTCGCGCACCATCTCGGGCGGTTCGTTGCAGATGGGGAGGTGCAGCGAGACCTTCGGCCAGCGCTCGAGCTTCTCGGGAGCGACGGGCCGGAAGCGGCGCACCAGCTTGCGGTGCCAGAGCAGCTCGGTGAGCTCGAACGCTTCGGTCAGCGCGATCACGAGCAGCATACCCAGCGCGCCCAGCAGGACGACCCACGCGCTCGCCGAGTAGGCGCTGTGGTACTGGCTGACGGTGAGATAACCGACCCACACGAACAGCGACACGGCGGCCTGCGCGAAGGCGGCGAAGAAGAGCCGGCCGCGCGCGCGGAAGCGGTCGAAGCGGTTCAGGAACCAGAGCAGCGGCAGCAGCGGAACGAACGTCGCGAGCCCGAACAAGAGCGGCCAGCTCGGCACGCCGATGATCTCGCCGGACCAGGCGAACTTCGGCTGTCGCTCCGCGTCGAGCACACCCCAGTACGCGCCGACGCCGCCTTCGACCGGGATCTTCCACGGCTGGTCGAACGCTTCCATCACGAAGTAGTCGATCCCGCGCGCGTCGGCGACGTTCAGGAACTCGCGCAGGAACGTGGCCTCGTTCGCGAGCGACGGCACCGAGCCGCGGCGGATGCGGCCGTTGCTCGGCCAGCCGACCTCGCCGATCATCACGGGCTTGTTGGGGAAGCGCTTCTTGACCTCGGCCAGGCGGTCGAGCACGAAGCCGATCGCGTTGTCCGCGGAGACGCCTTCCCAGTAGGGCAGCAGGTGCACCGCGATGAAGTCGACGTCGCGGGCGAGCTCAGGGTGCTTCAGCCACACGTGCCACGGCTCGGCGGTGCCGACGGGGATCGAGAGCTGGGCGCGTACGCGGCGGAGGTAGCTGGCGAGCCGGCGGGCGCCCCGCTCGCCGAGGTCGCCGCGCAGCAGCACCTCGTTTCCGACGATCACGCGCGTGACGTTCGGGTTGGCCCGGGCGCTCGCGATCAGCTTGCGGATCTCGCGCTCGTTCTTCTTGTTGTCGCCGTCGATCCAGGCGCCAGCGGTGACGGAGAGCCCGAACTCGTTGGCGAGCCGCGGGATCTGGTCCATGCCGTCCAGCGACGTGTACGTGCGAACGGATCGCGTATGCGGGGCGAGGTCGCGCAGGTCCTCGCGGATCTGCTCCGCCGTCGGGAACACCTTGTCGACCGGCCCCTGCCCGATGCGGTAGGGGCTGAACGACACGCCCGCGATCACACCCTTCCAGGCAGGTGGATCGACCGGGCGGTTCAGCAGTGCAAAGACGGCAAAGTTTGCGAGGCCGACGAGGACCAAGAGGGAGAGGCTGGAGCGACGCATAAGGTTCCGCCCCGCTCGCGTGGCTACTCGAGAACCGCGCTTACACTGCGCCCGGCTCGGGTGATCGCTCCAAAGGTCTCGCGACGTCAACCCTGCGCGGGCGCCTCGGATGCGGCGCGCGCTCGAGCTAGGGGAGGCGAGGGTAGTTTTGGCGGTCTCTTGACCAGTCCAAACACTGGCTTGCGGAGGGAATCGGCGTCTCTAACGGCCACCCGGCTGCACCTTGCAGCCGCTTGGCAACGCCAACGGGGCTCCGCACGGGGCGCAGTATATACGTCGGCCCGGCGCTGTCTATTCAGTCGCCATCACATTTCCGTACGCCGCGCTTTGCTGCGGCAACACGACCTTGACAAGGGGCGATTCCGACGGTGTGGCGCGGGCCTCGCGCCGCGGTAGCGTGTGCGCGCGCATGCCGAAGACCCGCCGAACCGCGCGACGCGCGGAGTTCCTCGCCAGCGCCTCTCGCGGCGATGCCGAGCTCGGCTGCGCGCTGCGCGACGCGCTCGCGCACGACAGCGCAACCGAGCGCTACACGCACCTGTTTCACACCTACCCGGCTGCGCTTCAAGCGGACGTCGCGCGGGATTTGCTTGCGCTGTTTCCGGGCGCGAGCGTGCTCGATCCGTTCTGCGGCGGCGGGACAGTCCTGGTCGAGGCGCGCGCCGCGGGACGACGCGCGCTCGGCTGCGACGTGTCGCCGATCGCGGTGCGCGTGGCGCGCACGCGCTGCGCCGCGCCGGACGAGGCGACGTTGTCCGCGCTGCGCTCGCGCGCACGAGCGCTCGCGGCGCGCGCGCGCTCCGCCGCGGCGCGCGGACCGCTTCCCGACGAGCCGATCCTGCACGCGGTCCAGACCTGGTACGCCGAGCACGCGCTGCGCGAGCTCGAGAGCCTGCGGCGCGGAATCGCCGAGTCCGACGCTGCGCTGCGCGGTCTGCTCGAAGCGATCTTCTCCTCGATCCTCGTGAAGGTGAGCTGGCGCGCGTCGGACACGAAGGCGGCGCGCGAGAAGCACCACCGGCCCGCGGGAACCACGGCGGTCCTGTTCCACAAGCGCGCGCGCGAGCTCGCGCGCCAGCTCGCCGAGCTGCGCGCGGCCATCCCGGCGGGCACGCCGGAGGCGGAGATCCAGGTCGGCGACGCGCGCGAGCTCGAGCTGCACGCGCCGGTCGATCTCGTGCTCACCTCACCGCCCTACCCTTCGACCTACGACTACCTGCCGATGCAGCACCTGCGACACGTCTGGCTCGGCGAGCGACCGGACCCGAGCCGCGAGATCGGCTCGCGCCGGCTGTGGCGGAAGGGCGCGCGAGACGCGCGCGAGACCTGGCAGCGCGACACCGAACTGTGGAGCGAGGCCGCCGCGGGCGCGCTGGCCCCGGGTGGCCACCTGGTGCTCGTGATCGGCGACGGGCTCGTGCCCAGCGGCGCCATCGACTCGGCCCGACCGAGCGCGGAAGCGGCCGAGCGCGCGGGGCTGGAGCTGCTCGCCGGGGCCTCGCTCGAGCGCCCCGACCACGGCGGCCGGACGCACCGCCGCGAGCACGTGCTGGCCTTCCGCAAGCCGAGCTGAAAGGGGCGGTCCGCGAGTAGCGCAACTCCGCGACGCAACTCACCAGATTTCGCGGCTGCCCGGCGCCTCTCGCTGCTCTTCTCAAGTCGCTTCGCCGAAAGCCCGCTCCAAAAGCGGTATGCGGCGCGCTTGGATTGCGGTTCTGCTCCTCGCCGTGAGCGGGGTGGCTCGGGGCGATCTGCGCACGTCGCCGGCCTGGCTCGACCCGAGCTGGCACTACCGGGTGCCGGTCGCGCTGCCGGCCGCCTCCGCCGTGAGCAGCCAGAACGTCGTCGACGTGGACTTCGCGGCGCTGCTGACGCAGCTCGGAATCAGCGGCACGCTCGACGTGAACTCGCCGCGCGTCACCCGCGCCGACGGCACGACCCTGGTCGCGATCCAGCAGTGGACCGATCGCGTGTACGCCGGCGCGACCGACGCCGCCGCCAACAACCGCGGCGAGCTGCGCTTCCTGGCGCAGGACGCGGGCGTGCAGACCTACTGGCTGTACTTCGACACCACCGCGAACGGCGCCAAGGCCGCGAACCCGCAGACGCCGATCAACGGGAACTTCGAGGTCGGCGCGTCGGGCACCGCGACGCCCACCGGCTGGGCCATGACGGCGACCGCCGGCTTCGACGCGCAGATGCGGCCGAGCGAGTCCCCGGCGATCAGCTCCGACGGCACGGGGGTGGGCAACGGCACGCCGCAGCCGATCACCACCGACGGTACGCCGCTCACGGGCAGCTTCTCGTACCTGATGGGCGCGCGCTCCGCGAACGAGCCGGGGACGACGAACTTCCCGGCGGTCACGCTAACGAAGACGATCACGGTCCCCGCCGCCGGCGCGACCGGCAACCTCGTCGTCCGCTACCGGCCCGAGGGCTGGGACAGCGGCGCGAATGGCAGCACGAACTACGACTACATCCGCATCGCGATCGTCGCCGGGGCGACCACGGAGCTCGTCGGGCCGACCGCCGGCAACTACACGACGCTGCCGTTCAGCCCGAACCTGGGAGCCAATCAGGCGTCGAACACCCAGTCCGGCTACGGCCAGTACAACGGCTGGGACACCAGCACGCAGGGCACCCACCGCTCGGGCATGACCGCCGCGCGCGGCTCGCAGCCGTGGTGGACCCTCACCTCGAGCCTTGCCGCCTACGCCGGGCAGACGATCACGCTGCGGATTTCGAGCAGCCACACGAACCAGTACCGCACCTGGTTCCACGTCGACGACGTCGAGTGGAGCCGCCAGACGGCCACCATCACCGCCTCCCAGGTGCAGGCCTTCGGCGCGAACGTCACGGCGCCGAACGACACCGGCGCCACCACGCCGTCCCAGTACCAGGTCGCGCAGACGCTCACGATCCGCGCAGCGGTGCAAGCGACGACGAGCGCGGTCCGCGCGGACGTGATCAACCCGTCGGGCACGGTGGTGGCGGCCGGCGTGATCCTCTACGACGACGGCACGCACGGCGACGCGGCCTCGGGCGACCGCATCTTCACCAACAACGGCAGCGTGGCCGCCAACCCGACCTACACATTCGGCGCCGGCGACGCCCAGAGCGCGAGCTGGCTGGTGCGCGTCTTCGCGCGCGACGCATCGACCAGTGCGATCGGCGCGACCAACGGCCACGTGCACATCGCTGGCACGGCGAACACGCCGCAGGACCAGGCGCATTTCTGGAA
Organism: uncultured delta proteobacterium; assembly: GCA_963707945.1. Classification (GTDB taxonomy): domain Bacteria; phylum Myxococcota_A; class UBA9160; order SZUA-336; family SZUA-336; genus VGRW01. The sequence goes on along the minus strand of CAVPRM010000001.1, from coordinate 1,001,078 downwards.
CATCGACGAGCAGGTCTTCTCGCTCGTGAAGGTGAACCTGGTGATGGTGAAGAGCTCGACCACGTTCTCCGACCCCGTGAACGGGACGACGAACCCGAAGTCGCTCCCGGGCTCGGTGAAGACGTACACGATCACCGTCACGAACCAGGGCTCGGGCGCGTCGGACGCGAACTCGGTGCGGCTCAGCGACCCGATCCCGACCCAGGGCGAGATGGTGGTGGCGAACATCGGCGGCGCAGGCAGCGGGCCCGTGCTGTTCACGCAGGGCTCGCCGACCAGCGGCCTCACCTACACGTTCACCTCGCTCGCAAGCACGACCGATTCACTCGAGTTCTCGAACGACGGCGGGACGACCTGGACCTACACGCCGACGGCGAACGTGAACGGCACCGATCCCGCGGTGACGAACCTCCGGATCGCGCCGACGGGCGCATTCGCGGCGAACGCCGGCACCGCCCCCAGCTTCACGATCCAGTTCCGCATGCGGGTCAAGTAGCAACGCCGCGGTACGTGTACGTGAGCGGCCGCGGCCCGGGCAGATAGCTCGTCTCGAGCTCGCCCAGCTGGAAGCCGGCTGCGCGGATCAGCGCGTCGATCCGGCGGTTCAAGTTGCAGCCGCCGCCGATCCAGCCCCACACCGTATTGAGTCGGTTCTGCCAGGCCCGGACGCCGGCGTCGGGCGCGAGCCCGTGCTCGGCGAAGATGAGCTCGCCTCCCGGCCGCAGCACCCGGCGCGCGTTGCGCAGGGCGGCAGCGGGATCCGGGATCGAGCAGAGCGACCAGGTGACGACGACCGTGTCGACGCTGCGGTCGGCGAGCGGCAGCGGGTCGGCGGCGGACTGGGTCAGGAACTCGAGCCGCAGGCCCGCGGGCGCGCGCTCGCGCGCCAGCTTCTGCAGCTCGAGCGACGGGTCCACCCCGTACAGCCGGGTCACCTTCGGCGAGTAGTGGCGCAGGTTCAGCCCCGAGCCGATGCCGAGCTCGAGCGTGGTGCCCACCGCGCGCGGCACGAGCCCCGCGCGCACCGCCGCGAGGTCCTCGCTGCGCATCGCGAGATCGAGCAGCCGCGGCAGGACGTATTTCCCGTACAGGCTCAAGAGCGCCTCCTCGCCCCAGCGCATGACCACGATCCCGCCGACGGCCTCGCCCTCGCCGTCGAGCTCGACCAGGCCGCGGCGCAGGTCGGGACCGAAGGCGACGGTGGCCACGTCGCGCAGATAGACCGGCGCGCCGCGCGCGCCCGCGCGCAGCGGCACGAGCTCGAGATCCTCGAGCGAGCGGACGTAGCCCCGCCCGCGCACGACCTGCTCGTGGCCGGCGATCTCGATCACGCCGCCGCCGGTGTCCTGGTTCGCGCCGCGCACCGCCGCCACCACGTCGCGCAGCGGGATCTGGTATGCGCGCAGCCGCTCTGGATCGACCTGCACCTGGTACTGGCGCACGAACCCGCCGATCGACGCGACCTCGGCGACGCCCGGCACGCTCGCGAGGGCGTAGCGCAGGTTCCAGTCCTGCAAGCCGCGCAGCTCGGCCAGATCGTGCTTGCCGCTGCGGTCGACGAGCGCGTACTCGAACACCCATCCGACACCGGTCGCGTCGGGGCCGAGCGTGGGCGTGACTCCCGCCGGGAGTCGCGCCTTGGCCGCGTCCATGTACTCGAGCACCCGGCTGCGCGCCCAGTAGAGATCGGTGCCGTCCTCGAAGATCACGTACACGAGCGACAGACCGAAGAGCGACTGCCCGCGCACCGAGCGCACCCGCGGCGCCGAGAGCAGCGCGCTCGAGATCGGGTAGGTGAGCTGGTCCTCCACCAGGTCCGGCCCGCGGCCCGGCCACTCCGCCGACACGATCACCTGCACGTCCGACAGGTCGGGCAGCGCGTCGAGCGGGGTTCGCCCGACGGCGTACACGCCCCACGCGAACGCCGCCGCGACACCCAGCAGAGTGAGCGAGCGGTTGCGCGCACACAGCGCGATCAGGCGCGCCACCATCACCACTGCTCCAGCGCGGACTGGATCCGGCTCTCGGCGGCGATCAGGAAGTTCCCCGACTCGACGACCCGCTCGCCGGGCTCGAGGCCGCTCGTCACCGCAACCCGGTCGGCGTTCGCGGGCCCGAGCGTGACGGTGCGCGGCTCGAGCCGGCCCTCGCCGAGGTCCACGAACACGACCCGCCGCTCGCCCGAGACGATCACCGCCGAGGCCGGGACGAGCAGCTGCTCGCCGAGGTCCGCGCGCAGCGCGACGTCGACGAACATCTCGGGGCGCAGCGCGAGATCGCCGTTGCCGAGCTCGAGGCGCACGCGCGCGGTGCGGGTCTCGCTCGCGAGTGCCCGTGAAGGAGTCTACGCTCTAACGCGCCACCCGATTGCGGCCCGCGCGCTTGGCGCGGTAGAGCGCCTCGTCGGCGGCCTGCAGCAGGTGGTCGGGTGTGCCCAGGCCGCCGTTCAGCTCGGCCAGGCCGATCGAGATGGTCGAGTGCACGCGCACGCCGTCGCGGATGAACTCGAAGCTCTCGACGCGCGCGCGGATCCGCTCCGCCACCTCGGCCGCGCCCGAGTCGGGCATCTCGACGTAGGCGATGAACTCGTCGCCGCCGTAGCGGCAGGCGCGCCCGACCGGGGCGATCTCCTGGCCCACGATCTTGCCGACCTCGGCGATGCACAGCGAGCCCATCTGGTGCCCGCGGTTGTCGTTGATCGACTTCAGCCCGTCGAGATCCATCATCAGGAGCACCAGTGGCCCGTTCGTGCGCCGCGCGGTGTCGAAGCTGCGCGCCAGCTCGAGATCGAACGCGCGCTTCACCAGGAGTCCGGTTAGGGCGTCCACGTTCATCAGCGTCTCGATCTGCTGGTGGAAGCTCTCCTCGATCGCGTCCTGCAGCGAGAAGCGCAGCACCGTCTCGCCGACGAAGATCTTGTCGCCCTCGGCCAGCGTCCGTTCGGCGACTTTCTCGCCGTTCACGTAGGTGCCGTTGCGGCTGCCGAGGTCCGAGACGCGGAACGAGCCGTCGCCCTCGAGCTCCACCTCGCAGTGTCGGGCCGAGATCGCCGGATCCGCGAGCACGAGCCCCACCTGCAGCGGATCCCGGCCGATCACGAGGCCATCCGCCGGCAGCGGATGCCGCTTGCCGATCTCGGCGCCGTGCACCACGACCAGACCCGGCGTGCGGCGGATCTTGTCCGTTTCGCGCGCAGCCGGGACGGGAATGCTCACGACCGTCTGCTTGTTGGGGTCGCTCAACCGCGCGGGCCCTCCGCCCACGACTCTTCGTCCTGGGCGCGCCGCGGCTAGAGACGGCGGGTCACGTTAACGGCGCCAGACTCCGGACAGGCTGTCGCTGTGACCGAGGGCCCGGTAGGTGGCGTCGACCAGCGACTGGCCGCGCGGGTTCAAGAGGATCGAAGCGCCCATCTGGTTCATCGAGTAGCCGAACGAGAGGCCTTCCGCGGGGTCGGCGAAGCCGATGCTGCCGCCGGCGCCGACGTGGCCGAACGCCGTCGAGGAGAGCACCGCCGAGTCGCGGTCGCCGTTCGCGCGCCGCCGATTGTCCATCGACTTCATGAAGCCGAGCGCGAAGCGCGTGGGGATCAAGAGCGTCGCGTCCTGGTTGGTCGCGACCGAGACCTCGCCCATGCGCGCGAGCTGGCGCGCGTCGACGAGCTTCACCTTGCCGAGCGACCCGCCGCAGGCGAGCGGCGCGTAGATGCCGGCGAGCCCGCGCGCGTTCGAGATGCCGCCGGCGCCGCCGATCTCGGCGGCGTGGCACTCGCGCGAGTTCGGGTCGAACCCGCCGCCGTTCAGCAGCGAGAGCGACGAGATGGACTTCGGGTCCATCATCACCTTCTGCATGAACTCGCTCGGCGCGTCGCCCGGCTGCGGCATGTACATGCGCATCGGCGCGATCCGCGGCTCGACCGACTCGGGCGCGCCGATCCAGAACTCGGCGCCGAGCGGCGCCGTCACCTCGTCGCGGAAGAAGGTCCCGAGCGACTTCCCCGAGACGCGGCGGACGAGCTCGCCGACGGTCCAGCCGAAGTTCAGCATGTGGTAGCCGTTGCGGATGCCCGGCTCCCAGAACGGCTCCTCGTCGGCCAGCATGCCTACGATGTAGTCCCAGTCGTTGCAGCCGCCGGGGCGCACCGGCGTCTTGAACGCCGGAAGACCGACGGAGTGGTCGAGCATCATGCGCACGGTCGCGCGCTCCTTGCCGTTGCGCGCGAACTCGGGCCAGTACTCGGCGACCGGCGCGTCGACGTCGAGCAGGCCGCGGCTCGCCAGCACGTGCGCGCAGATCGCGGTCGCGCCCTTGGTGCACGAGAACACGATCGAGACCGTGTCGCGCTGCCAGGGCGCGTCGTCCCTCGCGAGCCCGCCCCACAGGTCGATCACCGTCCGGCCCTCGAGGGTGGCGCACAGCGAGGCGCCGACCTCGCCGCGCTCGCGGAAGTTCCTCTCGAACTCGTCGGCGACCGCCATGAAGCGGGCGTCGCAGCTGCCTTCGATCTTGCCGTTCGGAACGTCGCGCTTGATGGTCTCCATGCCGCGAGCATACCCGAGACGTCGAGGGCGCTGCATGAGAGCCGCTGCTTCAGCTCGAGCGGACCGCTCGCTCGCTCAATCACCTGAACCGCACAGCCGATATCGGGCTGCCACGCGCTTCGCGCGCGCACGAATGACGTCGTCGCGCGTTGCACTCCTCGCGGTGGGAGATGGATCCGATGGGCAAGAACCGACACGTGCCGCCAGGGGAGCCGTCAAGCCGGCGTCGTTCCGCAGTCTGTGTCTGTCTTTTCCTTCTCGCAGTTGCGCCCACCCCCCGAGCGGATCCGCTCGGCCAGGGCGAAGTCCCCGATGTCGTGGCGCCTGCGGAAGAGCCGGCCACCGAAGGCAAGGAAGAGATCCTGTTTCGCGAGATCCCCCTCGTGTTCGGCGCTTCTCGCTACGACCAGAAGGTGACTGAAGCCCCCTCGTCGGTCACGCTGGTCACGTCCGACGAGATCAAGCGCTCCGGCGCTCGAACGCTCGCGGAAGCCCTCCGCAGGGCGTCGGGCCTGTTCGTCACTTACGACCGGAACTACAACTACCTCGGAATTCGTGGCTTCAACCGTCCCGGAGATTTCAACTCGCGAGTTCTCCTCCTGGTCGACGGCCATCGCCTCAACGACAACCTCTACGACCAGGCCGGCTTGGGCACCGAGTCCCTGATCGACGTCGACCTCATCGATCGGATCGAGATCATCCGCGGGCCGAGCTCCTCCCTGTACGGGACGAACGCCTTCCTGGGTGTCATCAACGTCATCACCCTGCGCGGCCGCGACGTTCAAGGGGCCCAGGTCTCCGGAGAGGTCGGCAGCTTTCGCTCGTACAAGGGGCGCGCGACCTACGGAGACAAATTCGAGAACGGCTTGGAGATGCTGCTCTCGGGCGCCTATTACGACAGCCACGGCCACGGCAACCTCTTCTTCGACGACTTCACCGCCGATCACGCCGACGACGACTCGTTTCCCACCGGGTTTGCGAAGCTCTCCTTCCGCGATTTCACGCTCCAGGCCGGCTTCGTGTCCCGAGAGAAGGGCATTCCGACGGCGTCGTACGGAACGGCACTCAACACCGACAAGACTCGTTCGACCGACGAACACGCCTACACGAACCTGAGCTTCGACCATCACTTCACGGACGGACTCGGTGTGACGGGAACCCTCTACTATGATCACTTCTACTACCGGGGCGACTATTTTTACGACGACCCCGTAGTCGTTTTGAACCGCGACAAGAGCGTGGGCGACGGTTGGGGCACCGAGATCAAGCTGGACCGGACATTTCTAGAGACACATAAGGTCACTGCGGGGGCGGAGTATCACGATAGCTACCGCCAGGACCTCGCGAACGCCGACACCAGTCCAACCATCACCTATCTGGACGCAACGGAGAACTCAGCGAACTGGGCCATCTTTCTTCAAGACGAGTACTCGATCGTCGACAACCTGCTCCTGAACGCCGGCGTCCGCTACGACCACTACGACTCGTTCGGCGGAACCATCAATCCTCGCCTCGGCTTGATCTACAACCTCGACGCGACCACGTTCAAAGCCCTCTACGGTCAGGCGTTTCGCGCTCCGAATGCCTACGAGCAGTTCTACATCGGCACTGGATTCAAGGCCAGCAGCGATCTCCAGCCGGAGACCATTCGGACGTACGAGCTCCTGGTAGAGCATCACTGGGCGGACCTTCTGCGCGCCTCCGCGTCTGGCTACTACTACAAGTGCCGGAACTTGATCAGTCAGGTGACCGACCCTGCGGACGGCTTTCTCGTATTCGAGAACGCAGAGGAGATCGGCGCACGCGGGCTGGAGCTCGAGTTGGACCTCGAAGGAAAGTGGCCGCTCGGCCTCGACGGGAGTCTCGGCTACGCAATTCAGAGCACCGAAAATCTCGCGACGCATCAACGACTCACCAACTCTCCCCAACATCTCGCGAAGCTGAACCTCGGCGTGCCGATTCTCTGGGACAAGGTGTTTGCCAGCGTCGACGTCCTGTACATGAGCGAACGAAGGGTGCCAGCCGGAGGTACGACTGGGGGATTCTCGACCACCAACTTCACGCTCTACAGCGGCGAACTCGTAGAGGGGATCGAGCTCACGGCCAGCATCTACAACGTGTTTGACAAACAGTACAACGACCCGGCTTCGGGTGAGCACCGCCAGAGAGCCATCGCACAGGATAGGCGGACGTACTGGCTGAAGATCAAGTACGGCTTTTGAGCGGCGCCTCCGGTGTCCACCGTCTCCCGTGGCTTGCTATGTCGGTCGATCGCGGCAGTCGCTGCCGTGCTCGCCGCGGCAGGCGGTTCAGATTTCACCTTCGGCAGGGAGCGTGACCGCCTAGTCGTCGTCACCAGCGACGATACGCTTCCATATCAGCGCGTCCTGGAGGGCCTTCGCGCCTCCCTGACCGAGCATGGGATCGACGCCCCATTGAGCCTGCACTCTCTGCAGGCCGATCCGGCGGACGCGAAGCGAGCGCTGTCCGAGGCGCGGAGGAGAGCGAACGCTCCGCTCCTCGCGGTCGGATCCGCCGCAACGGCCGCCGCGCTCAAGATGGAGGGCGATGCACCGGTCATTGCGTGCATGATCGTGAACGGCCAGGACCTCAAGGACGCACACAACGCCACAGGAGTCACTCTCGAGTTCCCTCTCGAGACCCAATTCCAGTGGATGAAGCGATTCGTCCCCAGGGGCAAGACCATCGGCGTCCTGTACAACCCGGGCGAAAATCAGAACCAGATCGACGCGGCCACCAAGGTTGCGCGCGGACTAGGCCTTCGGTTGGTGGCACGAGAGGTCAACAGCCCGCAGGCATTGCCGGGGGCGTTGGCGAGCCTGGCGCATGAAGCGGACGTCCTCTGGGGGCTGACGGATCAGTTGGTGCTTTCTCCGCAGACAGGCGAGGCAATCCTCCTGTTCTCGCTGCGAAATCGCATTCCCTTCACCGGACTCTCCGAGTCTTGGGTGAAGGCCGGCGCGCTCTATGCATTGGACCGCGACTACGTCGACATCGGAGCGCAGTGCGGCGAGATGACCTTCAAGGTGCTCGGCGGAACGATGCCGAGCGCCCTTCCCGCGACGCGGCCACGCAAGCTGACGTACGCGGTCAACCTGCGGGCGGCCGAGCACATGAAGCTCCAGATCGCTCCTGAACTCATCGAAGGCGCCAACCAGGTGTTCCGGTAGGAGGCATAGAATTGGGTACTTCGGCCGGACTCAATCTCACCGCGAAGTTCAACATCCTCACCATATCGCTGATCTTGGCGACGGCGTTGGGGATTGGCACGTTCGTGATCTACCGGGACCGTGCCAGCAACTACGAAAAGCTGTTGCGGCACGGCGTGACGACCGCCGCGATGGTTGCGCGCAACAGCGAGTACGGCGTCTTCACGGAAGATCGAAACGATCTGCAGCAAATCGTCGACAGCCTGCGAGCAGACGTGGACATCTCCTACGTCGCGGTGTTGAACGCGGACCTCCAGATGCTCGTGAGCGAAGCGATGATCCAGGGAATGACGATTCCGATTCCTCGACGCCCGCTCCCCACTACCGCGTTCCACGAGAACTTCGTCAGCCCTCACGATCGAAAGACGCACATCTCCATCGTGGTGCCGGTCGTGAGCCTCGCGAACGAGCGGCCACTCGATCTCTTTCCGGGATCGAGCAGCCGGGCTGGAGCAGCGCGGATCATCGGATACGTCCAGCTCGGCCTCAGTCAGGAGCGAATGCGGCAAGAAGCGTGGGCGTTCCTCTTCTCGACGACCGTCTTCACGGTTGCGCTGGCTCTCGTCGGCGCGGCACTCACCCTGCTCATGACCCGTCGCATCGCCTCGCCCGTTCAGGAGCTCGTTCGGGTCACCAACGCGATCGCCGAGGGACGCCTCGAAGAAGAGGTGCCGGTCTCCGCCCATGGCGAGATCGGCCACCTGGCCGCGGCGTTCAACCTGATGCTGGAACGGCTGCGTCGATCCCGCGGCGAGGTCGAGAGCTATCAGCTCAGCCTGGAGGCGAAGGTCGAGGAGCGGACCATCGAGCTCCAGGACGCCACGGCGGAGGCCTACAGCCTGGCGGAACAGGCCCAGGAGGCAAGTCGCGCGAAGTCCCAATTCCTTGCCAACATGAGCCACGAGATCCGCACGCCGATGAACGGAGTCCTCGGCATGACCGAGCTGCTCCTCGGCACCGAGCTCTCGAGCAGTCAGAGGAAATTCGCACGCACGATTCGGCAGTCGGCCGAGACACTTCTCGGTGTGATCAATCAGATACTGGACTTTTCGAAGGCGGAAGCTGGCAAGCTGACCCTCGAGCTCTCCGACCTCAATCCCCGCGAGATCGCAGAGGACGTGGTCGACCTACTGGCGGAGCTTGCGCAACGGAAGGGGCTCGAGCTCGTGTGCCGCGTCAGCGACGTCGTTCCCACGAGGGTTCGCGCGGACTCCGTCCGGCTGCGGCAGATTCTGACGAACCTGCTGGGCAACGCGATCAAGTTCACCGATGCCGGGGAGGTGGTCGTCGACGTCAGCTCCGAAACACTCGCGACCCAGGGCGACGATGCAGCGGGCATTCGAACGCGGGCACTGCTTCGCTTCACCGTTACCGACACCGGTGTCGGGATTCCCGAAGCCGCGCAGTCCCGAATCTTCGGTGCGTTCACGCAGGTGGACGAGTCCATGGCGCGGCGCTTCGGCGGCACCGGTCTCGGTCTCGCGATCTGCGAACAGCTCGTCGACTTGATGGGCGGTGAGATCGGACTGGAGAGCCGGGTCGATGAAGGCTCGCGCTTCTGGTTCACCCTCCCGGTCGAGGTTCTCGACTTCGACCGCACGTTCGAGTCGAACTCTGCGCTGCAGGACCTGCGTGCACTGATCGTCGACGACAACGCGACCAATCGGGGAATCGTCTGCCAGCACCTCGTGGCCTGGGGCTGTCGGGTCGGAATGGCTGCCGACGGTCCCAGCGCGCTGGACGACCTGCGTCGGGCCGCGCAGCGGCAAGAGGCGTTCGATCTGGTCCTCCTCGACATGATGATGCCCGGCATGACTGGGCTCGACGTGGCGCAGGCGATCCGCGCCGAGCCGAGCATTCGCAGCGCGAGGATCATCATGCTGACCTCGGTCGGGGTCGTGCTCACCCCCGAGGAGCAGGCAACGCTGGGCATCTCCGCCCATCTCACAAAGCCGCTCAGGCGACAGGAGCTGCGAAGAGCGCTGCTGGTCGCGGTCGAGGCCGAGGCGCGCCCGTCGGCCGTGTTCCCGCGCGCAGCCGAACAGCCCAGCCACCCCAGGTCGCTGAATGCCACCGTCCTCGTCGCCGAGGACAACGAAGTGAACCAAGAGGTGGCTACTGCAATGCTCGAAGGCCTCGGCTGCCGGGTGCGCGTAGTTCGGAATGGCCGCTTGGCCGTCGACGTTTTGGAACGGGAGCGGTTCGACCTCGTGCTGATGGACTGCCAGATGCCCGAGATGGACGGGTTCGAGGCAACGGGGAAGATTCGGGAACACGAACGCCGGTTGCTCTCGGACCCTCGGGCAGGCTCTCGGCGAGCGCGCATCCCGATCGTCGCGCTCACCGCACACGCAATGCAAGGCGACCGTGAGCGCTGCCTGATGGCAGGGATGGACGACCATGTCACGAAACCTTTTTCGCGCGATGAGCTGGCCGCCGTGATTGCGCGCTGGCTGCCGTCGGCCGAGAGCCCGGCGCCAAGCAGCCCCCTGAGTTCGCCGATCGCCGCGACGCCGAGAGCCACGAGCACCGGCCTGGACGAGGCAGCTCTGAGCCAGCTCGAGGCTCTCGCCGGCGCGCAAGGCCCGGCATTCGTGGAGCGCGTGTTCGCGACCTACCTGGCGACTTCGCTGCCGCTCGGAGCTGTGATTCGAGAAGCGCACCGAAAAGGTGACGCAACTGAGCTCGCACGCGCTGCACACCGGCTCAAGTCGAGCAGCGCGCAAATCGGCGCGCTCGAGGTCGCGAGGCTGTCCGGCGAGCTCGAGGCGCTGGGCCGGTCCGATACGTTGGCGCAGGCGGAGCCTTTGATCGCGGCGCTCGAAGCGGAACTCGCGACGCTTCGCGTGAGACTTGCGCCGCCGAATCCCTGAAAGCCGTACGCAGGTATCCGGCAACTCCGACGTGTGTCGTTGCGTTTTAGGGTCGACGCAGGCGACCCGATAGGTCCATCGGCGTGGCCGCAATGGGAAGGCCATGTCGAGGGCGCGGTCCCGCGGCAGGTCTCTCGATGCGAATCAGAATTGCTTCTGCAGTGGGCCACGGGCCGACTCCGCTGGGGGCGTTCGACGCCGCGCTCCGGAATGCCGGAGTCGAGAACTACAACCTCATCCCGCTCTCCTCGGTCATTCCCGCGGGCGCCGTGTTGGAGCAGGGTGGCGTCTTCACGCCCGCCAACGAGTACGGCCACCGCCTCTACGTCGTGATCGCCCGGCACGAGGCGACACAGGTCGGTGACGAGGCCTGGGCCGGGCTCGGCTGGACCCAGGAGCCCGAGAGCGGCCGTGGCCTGTTCGTCGAACTTCACGGGCCGAACCGCCGCGGGGTCGAGAACGCGATCGAAGCGACGCTGGACTCGATGAAGCGCGCGCGCCCGTACGACTACGGAAAGAACGAGTTCGCGATCGCGGGCGCGGTGTGCGAGGGCGATCCCGTCTGCGCGCTAGTCATCGCGGTGTACGCGAGCGAGGCGTGGGATGCCTGAGATCGAGGTTCCATCCCTCACGAGGGATTTCTCGCAGTTCGACCCGGCGGCGTACCTGAACGAGTACTACGGCGACGTCGGGGCGGAGAATCTCGCGCTGCTGCGCTTCATGAACGAGACCTACCGCCAGCTTCCTCCGCACGGCCGGCTGCTGGACTTCGGCGGTGGGCCCACGATCTACCCGCTCATCTCCGCGGTCGGCAAGGTCGCCGAGATCCACTTCTCGGACTACCTGCCGGCAAATCTGGAAGAGGTGAGACGATGGCTCGCGAAGGACCCCTCGGCCTTCGACTGGCGCGACTTCGTGCGACGGGCGATCGAGCTCGAAACGGAAGCGCCCTGTTCGAATGCCGACATCGCACGCCGAGAGGACGAGATCAGACGCCTCGTCACTCGCGTGATGCGATGTGACGCGTCGAGAACGCCGCCGATCGAGGGGGTCGAAAGGCCTTACGACGTGGTCGTGACGAACTTCTGCGCGGAGTCGGCGACCTCCGACCGCTGGCAGTGGCGCGCCTTCGTCATCAACATCGTGTCGCTCCTCAAGCCAGGGGGCGTCTTGATCATGTCTGCCCTCAAGGGCGCGGGCAGCTATGCGGTCGGCTCACGGCGGTTCCCGGCGGTCGACATCGCGGAGGACGATCTGATCGAGCTGCTGGAGGAGACGGGCTTCGGGCCGAAGCAGATCGAGCTTCGGAGTATTCCCGCCGACCGGCCGTCGCGGGACTACGACGGCCTGATGCTCGCCGTCGCGCGGAAGGAGTACGCAGCGGGACTCGGGATCCCGTGAGCTTGGGCGCCGACGTGCGACTGTCGCTCCTCGTCACCGCCTTCACGATCGTCTCGGGGATCTTCGACTCGCTCGCGTTCACGCATGCGGCCCGGATGTGGAAGGGCGGACAGGTGGTCTGGATCGAGGCTGCCATGTCCGCAAGCAGCTTCCTGTTCGGCATGCTGATGTACTGGGGCGCGGTCCGATATCTGTCCGAGGCCGGGATCTTCGCGGCGGAACTACAGACGATCCTCTGGTTCGTCGTGACGATCGTCGGGGTGGCCGTACTGGGCGGGCGTTTCTTCCACTGGCAGCCGCTCGAGCAGGTCGTCGCGCTGTGCCTCCTGCTCGGTTTGGGCTGGCTGATCTCGCGCACCGCGAGCTGACGCTCCTAGCGCCCTTCTAAAGATCACCTTCCCGATCGCCGAACCGACCGAGATGGACTGCCAGCGCGCTTGGTCAAGGCACGCTCAACCATGACCGAGCACCGACGCGCCCGCATTCTCGTCGGCGACGACGATGGGACGGCAACGCTCCTGGCGCAGGCAGCTTTGGAGCAAGCCGGGTTCGAGGCCATCTGCGTGCCGGACGGCGCTCAGGCACTTTCGCGGTTTCAGGCCGGCGGCATCGACCTCGTGGTTCTCGATGTCGAAATGCCTGTGCTCGACGGATTCGCCGCCTGTGCGGCAATCCGGGAGAGCGCCGCAGGCCTGCACACCCCGATCCTCATGCTGACCGGGCGCGACGACGTTGCCTCGATCGAACAGGCCTTCATAGCCGGCGCGAACGACTTCGTCATCAAGCCGGTCGCATGGACGATCTTCTGCCAGCGGGTGCGTTACATGCTCCGAGCCAGCGACGCGTTCGCACGGCTGCGCGAGTCGCAGAAGGCGGCCGAGGATGCGAACGACGCCAAACGTCAGTTCGTCGCGCGCGCGAGTCATGAGCTGCGCACACCCCTCCACGCGATTCTGGGTTTCCTGGAGCTGCTCGAGTCCGAAGCTCCGGCTTCTCCAGCGACGTCTGCCGACCCACCGATTGGATCCGATGAAGCAATCCGAACCATCCGACGCAGCGCCCAACACTTGTTGCGACTGGTCGACGATCTGCTCGATCTCTCGCAGATCGAAGCGGGCCGCCTGCGTGTGAAGGTGGCCCGCTTCTCGGTTTCGGAGTTGATCAGCGACCTCGCGGTCACCCTCCGCCCGAGCGCCCTCGAGCAGCGTACAGAGCTGCTGACCCGTGTTCCTGATGGGATCGAACCTCTCAGGAGTGATGCCACACGGGTACGGCAGATCCTCACGAACCTCGCCGTCAACGCGATCAAGTGCACCACCGAGGGACGAGTGGAGATTGCCGCTACCCGCCTCGAGCAGGGAGGTGTCGAGTTCCACGTTCGAGATACCGGTTTGGGAATGACCTCGGAGCAGCTCCGGGAGGCGTTCGAGCCCTTTGCGCAAGGTACGAATCCCGCCGCCCAGGGACGCGCGGGTCTGGGCCTCACACTGGTAAGAGATCTGACGCACGCATTGGGAGGCACGCTTCGCGCTTCGAGCACGCCCGGGACAGGAACGGAGTTCTCCGTCTGCCTGCCGACACTGGATGCGGGAGAAAACGACGACAGCCGCTCTTCTCCGGCCTTCACGCACCCGGCGCCCCTACGCTCCAGCCGGATCCTGGTCGTCGACGACGGTCCAGACAACCGCAGGCTCCTGGAGCTCGTGCTTCGCAAGGCCGGGGTCGACGTGACGCTCGCCAGCGACGGCCGCGAGGCTCTTGCGCTCGGCCTCGAGGCGCTGCGCGCCGGGCAACCATTCGACGTGGTGTTGATGGATCTGCAGATGCCTCACCTCGACGGACACCAGGCAACGGCGGAGCTGCGCCGCGCAGGCTACCTGAGTCCGATCGTGGCCCTCACCGCGAACGCCGTTCAAGAGGAACGCGATCGCTCGCTCGCTGGCGGATTCGACGGCTTCCTGACCAAGCCCATCGACCGAAAGGCGCTGCTTCGCAACCTGGCGACCTGGGTGGCAACGGAGCGCAAGGCAAGCGACGAAGACTGAGCGCGCTTGCCGTTTCGAACCTGGCCCTCGATGGTCTGGAGGTGGCGTTCACGCCCGAGATCCTCCCCGCAGAGCGGCGGGCTCTGCTCGAGCTCGCGCCCCGCGCGGGCCTGCACGCCGAGCTGCTCGCGTCGCTCGGCTTCGCGGACGCGCTCGAGGTCGCGCCGCCGCCCGAGCCGGCCGCGCCGGCGCGCGAGCTGCGGGTCGTGGCCTGGAACGCGCAGCGCGGCACCGACCCGGCGCGGGCCGCCGAGCTCCTGGGCGCGACCGGCGCCGGCGCGTTCCTGCTGTCCGAGGTCGACGTCGGCATGGCGCGCTCGCGCCAGGCGCACGTGCCGCGCGAGCTGGCGGCGCGGCTGGGCTGCGGCTTCGCCTTCGCGGTCGAGTTCCTCGAGCTCGGCCTGGGCGATGCGGGCGAGCGCGCGACTCTGGCCGGCCAGGAGAACGCGCTCGGCTGGCACGGCGGCGCGGTGCTCGCGCGGCAGGCGCTGGTCGCGCCGGCGGTCGCGCGGCTCGAGCCCGGCGGCCGCTGGTTCGACGGCGAGCTGGGCGAGCGCCGGGTCGGCTCGCGCATCGCCGTTCTGTGTCGGCTTCCGATCCTGGACGCGGTCGGGCGCGAGCGCGAGCTGGCGCTGGCCTCGCTCCACCTGGAGAGTCACTCCGACCCCGACGAGCGCGCCGCGCAGCTCGAAGCGGTCTTCGCCGCACTCGAGCGGCTCGCGCCCGGCGCGCCGGCACTCGTCGGAGGCGACGTGAACACCCACTCGCTCGGGCGCGCCGAGCTCGAGGACCGGACGCGCCTGCGCACCGCCCTCGCCGCCGACCCGGGCCGCCTGCTGAGCCCGGTCGCGCATGAGCCGCTCTTCGCGCTGGCCGAGCAGCACGGCTTCGAGTGGCGCGCCGCGAACCTCTCCGGTCGGTCGACCTACAAGCGCGACGGCCGCGGCGCGCTCGCGCTGGATTGGTTCTTCGCGCGCGGCCTCGAGGTCGCCGAGCCGGCCGTGATCGCGACCCAGGCGCTTTCCGACCACGAGGCCATCGGCCTCACCGTTCGCCTCGCCTAGGCTGATACACTCGCGCGCGTGACACGCGAGAACGTAGACCTGTTCGATCCCCGTACGTTCGAGTCCGGTCCGCCGCACGCGTTCTTCGAGCGCCTGCGCGGAGAGCCGGGCCTGCACTGGATCCCGGGCCGGCCAGGGCGCGAGATCTTCCCGGGTCGCACCGAGCCGTATCAGCACGGCTTCTGGGTCGTCTCGCGCTACGAGGACGTGGTCGCGGTATCGCGCAACCACGAGTTGTTCTCGTCCGAGCGCGGCAGCGCCGTGAACGCCGACATGCCTCCGGAAGAACTGATGCTGTTCCGCCAGCAGCTCATCCACATGGACCCGCCGCGCCACACGAAGCTGCGCAAGCTCGTGAACCGCGGCTTCACCCCGCGCATGATCCAGCGGCTCGAGTCGCGCACCCGCGACCACGCGCGCGCGATCGTCGACAAGGTCGCGCCCAAGGGCGAGTGCGACTTCGTCACGGCGGTGGCCGCGGAGCTGCCGCTCTTGGTGATCGCCGAGCTCCTCGGCGTGCCGATCGCCGACCGCTGGAAGCTCTTCCACTGGAGCAACCGCCTGATCGGCGCCGATGATCCGGAGTACGGCAGCCCCGCCGACGCGCCGCTCGCGGTGATGGAGATGTTCCAGTACGCGGGCTGGCTCGCGGAGCAGCGCCGGACCGAGCCGGCCGACGACATCGTCTCGACGCTCGTGCACGCGGATCTCGACGGCGAGAAGCTCGGCGGGCTCGACTTCAACATGTTCTTCTTCCTGCTCGTGGTCGCCGGCAACGAGACCACCCGCAACGCGATCTCGGGCGGCATGCAGGCGCTGTGCGAGTTTCCTGCGCAGCGCGAGCGGCTCCTGCGCGAGCGCGACCTCCTCGAGGGCGCCGTCGACGAGATGGTGCGCTGGGTTTCGCCGGTGATGCAGTTCCGCCGCACCGCGACCGCCGACACGGAGCTCGGCGGCCAGGCGATCCGCGAGAACGACAAGGTCGTCATGTTCTACGGCTCGGCGAACCGCGACGAGCGGGTGTTCGAGAACGCCGGCCGCTTCGACGTCGCGCGCGACCCGAACCCGCACCTGGGCTTCGGGATCGGCGTGCACTTCTGCCTGGGCTCGAGCCTCGCGCGCATGGAGATGCGGGTGATGTTCGAGGAGCTGTTCCGGCGGATGCCGGACCTCGAGCTCGCCGGCCCCGTCACGCGGCTGCGCTCGAACTTCATCAACGGCATCAAGACGATGCCGGTGCGGTTCACGCCGGAGGGGTAGCCTGAGGGTCGCCGCGCTCGCGCTCGTGGCTCTGTGCGCCGCGTGCCTCGGGTTCGCGGCCTGGCTCGGCGCATTCGCCGACGTCGCGATCGAGGAGCGCCCGATCGGCCCCTACGCGTTCGCCTACCGCGAGCTGCCGAATGCGACGCCCGCCGACGTCGGGCGCGTCACCGAGGCGCTGGTCGCCGAGCTGTCCGCGGCGGGCGCGAGCGGATTGCGGCCGCTGGGCGTATACGCGCCGGACGGCTCGGCGCAGATCGGTGTCGCCGTGGGCGACGGGCTCGACAAGCTCGCCGGCATGCCCGACGTCCACACGCGCGAGCTGCGCGCCGAGCGCGGCATGGTCGCCGAGTTCCCGTGGCGCATGCCGCTCTCGTTCGTGGTCTCGTACCTGCGCGTGAACCCCGCCTTCGAACGCTACCGCGAGGCGAAGGGCTACGAGCAGGCGTCCGCCTGGGTGCTGCTCGACGGCGGCACCATCGTCAACATGATGCCCGTCGAGTCTGATTGACTTCGCTCGGCTGCGCCTCGCTGCGCGCGCCTGCGGCGCTTGCGGCCTCGGCTCGGGGCGGCCCTCGCCTCGGCGCGGCGTCGCCGAGCCGGCGCGCTGATCCTCGCGCTCGCCGCGAGCCTCTGCGCCGCCAAGGAGTGCCGCGTTCCGGACCCACCCTCGATTCCCGACGGCGCGACCGCGGCCGACGGCGAGATGCTGCGGGCCCGCGCGGCCGTCGCGGCATTCGTCGCCGGCAGCGACGCCTACCTGCGCTGTCTCGCCGAGCAGATCGACTCGGCCGAGCCGAACGCGCCGGTCGCCGCGAGGTTCAACGCGCAGCTGGCGATCTGGAAGGAACGGTCCGACTAGCGCTGCGCGCTCTTCAGCCGCTGCTCCAGCGCGTCGAGCTCAACCGAGAGCTCGCGCGGCAGCCGGTCGCCGAACTGTGCGTAGTGCGTGCGGATCAGCGGGATCTCTTCCAGCCAGCCCTTCACGTCGGCGCCGAGCAGCACGGCGAGGTCCTCGGAATCGAGGTCGAGGCCGCTCGTGTCGAGCTCGGCCTCCGAGGGCAGGATCCCGATCGGCGTCTCGACGCCCTTCGCCTCGCCCTCGCAGCGCTCGAACACCCACTTCAGCACGCGGCCGTTCTCGCCGTAGCCCGGGCCACAGGAACTCGCCGTTCGGTCCCTTCCGGAACCAGTTCACCCAGAAGATCTTGGGCAGCTTCGCGCCTTCGGCGCGGCCGATCTTCAGCCAGTGCGCCCAGTAGTCGGCCATGTTGTATCCGCAGAACGGGAGCATCGCCATCGGGTCGCGGCGCAGCTCGCCGATCGTGCCGGCTGCAGCCGCAGTCTTCTCGCTCGCGATGATCGAGCCGAAGAACGTGCCTTGCGCCCAGTCGCGCGCCTCGTTCACCAGCGGCACGACGGTGGCGCGGCGCCCGCCGAACAGGATCGCGCTGATCGGCACGCCGTTGGGGTCCTGCCACTCCGGCGCGATCACGGGGCACTGCGCGGCGGGGGCGGTGAAGCGCGCGTTCGCGTGCGCCGCCGGCGTCTTGCTGGCCGGGGTCCAGGCCTGACCGCGCCAGTCGGTGAGCCGCGCCGGCGGCTCGGGAGTCATCTCCTCCCACCACACGTCGCCGTCCTCGGTGAGCGCGCAGTTGGTGAAGATCGTGTTCTTCGCCACCGTGCGCATCGCGTTGGGATTCGACTTGTCGCTGGTGCCGGGCGCGACGCCGAAGAAGCCGGCCTCGGGGTTGATCGCGTAGAGACGCCCGTCGGAGTGGAACTTCATCCAGGCGATGTCGTCGCCGATGCACTCGACCTTCCAGCCCGGAATCGTCGGCTGCAGCATCGCGAGGTTGGTCTTGCCGCACGCGCTCGGGAACGCCGCCGCGACGTAGCGCACGCGGCCGGCGGGCGAGGTCAGCTTCAGGATCAGCATGTGCTCGGCGAGCCAGCCCTGGTCGCGCGCCATCGCCGAGGCGATGCGGAGCGCGAAGCACTTCTTGCCGAGCAGCGCGTTCCCGCCGTAGCCCGAGCCGTACGACCAGATCTCGCGGGTCTCGGGGAAGTGCACGATGTACTTCCGCTCGGCGTCGCAGGGCCACGCGACGTCCTTCTGACCCGGCGCGAGCGGCGCGCCGACCGAGTGCAGGCACGGCACGAACGGACCGTCGCCGAGCACCTCGAGCGCCCCTTTGCCCATGCGGGTCATGGTGCGCATGCTCGCGACCACGTACGGCGAGTCGGTGAGCTGCACGCCGATGTGCGCGATGTGCGAGCCGAGCGGCCCCATCGAGAACGGCACCACGTACATGGTGCGGCCGCGCATCGAGCCGGCGAAGAGCTCGCGCAGCGTGCGGCGCATCTCGTCGGGATCGCGCCAGTTGTTGTTCGGGCCCGCGTCGTCCTTCTTGGCCGAGCAGATGAAGGTGCGGTCCTCGACGCGCGCGACGTCACCGGGATCGGAACGGACCAGGAAGCTGTTGGGACGGAGCTTCGCGTCGAGCGGCACGGCCGTCCCGCCCGCCACCAGGAGCCCCATCATCTCGTCGAACTCGGCCTGCGAGCCATCGCAGTACCGGACTTCCTCCGGCTGGCAGAGCCCCTTCATCTCCTCGACCCAGGTCAGCAGCGCTTGGTTCGCCAATTTGCGGGTTCTCCTGTGTCAGCGCGGCGGGCGGTCTCGCAAAGGCTGTGCCGTAGCGCACAGACTCTCAGGAGCCCGGGGCTGGCCCTCCGGTTGGCCGAGAGTGTAAATGCGCTGCCACGAGTAGGTGAAGCAAAGGATTGAGCTGCCGGCCGCCTGCCGATGCGCCGCGCGCAACCGGTTGTTGCACTGCGGCAAAAGGGGCCTGCCGGCGGCTAGTCGGGGGCGCAGACGGCGGGCGCCGGGGCCGCGGTCGCCGCATAGGCGCCCTTGGTCGGCTTGGGGCCGAACCCGATCCCGAAGTCCTTGGCGACCGTCCCGCCAAAGGCCGTGCACAGGCGCGCCGGACCCAGCACCAGGTCGACCGCGAGCTCGCTCTGGACCGGGGCCTCGAGCGGGAAGCGCGAGGCGGATCCGGCGCACTTCGCGGAGAGGGCGCCGGCCTTCAGCACGACCTTGCAGCCGGTCTCCCCTTTGTACAGGTAGGCCTTCTTGGCGAAGCGCCAGCCGGATGCCTCCAGCGGCACGCGCAGGGTCTCGCCGCTCTCGGGATTGCGCACGACGAGCTCGCCGCCGTGAAGAGTCGGGTCGGCGGCGCCGCCCGGCACAGGGGGCCCGATCGAGACGTCCTTCGCGCTGAGCGCGAGCTTCGACTTCGCCCCGCCCGTGACGTCCGCGACCGCGAGCTTCTTGCCCGCGACCGGCAGCGCGCTCGCGAGCGGCACCGTGGCCGCGCCTCGCAGCGCGGCCCCGAGATTCAGCCGCCCGCTCTGGACCTTCCCCTTGAGCGAGGCGGTGCGGTCCGCGGACGAGAGCAGCCGGTCGCGCAGCGAGCTGACCGACGCCCCGGGGGCGAGGCCCGCGAGCAGCGCGGCCGCGCCTGCGACCTGCGGGCTCGCCATCGAGGTGCCGGACAGGTAGCCGTAGAGGCCGCCCGGCAGCGTGCTCAGGATGAACACGCCCGGCGCGGCGATCTCCACGTCCGACCCGTAGTCCGAGAAGTTCGCGAGCGCGCCCGTGTCGGTGGTCGCCGCCACCGCGAGCAGCCCCTCGAGCTGGAAGCTGGCCGGATAGAACGGGTGCTGCGCGTGGTTCAAGCCGTCGTTCCCCGCCGCCGCGACGCTGATGACGCCCAGGTCCCCGGCGGTCCTGAACGCGTCCTCGAGCATCGGATCGAAGTCGGGGGCACCCCAGCTCGCGTTGATGACGCGCACGTTCACGCCGCGCGTCTTCATGACGAGCGCATAGTCGATGCACTCGATCGCGTCCGAGTACCAGCCACCGCCGTCCGCGTCGAGCGCCTTCAGCGCCATGATCTGCGCGCGCCAGGCCACGCCGCTGACGCCGCGACCGTTGTTGCCCACCGCGGCGATCGTGCCCGCGATGTGCGTACCGTGTCCGTTGTCGTCCACCGGGTCCCGGGCACCGTCGACGCAGTCGATCCCGTGCACGTCGTCGACGTAGCCGTTGCCGTCGTCGTCGAGGCCGTTCCGCACTTCGCCGGGGTTCGTCCACAGGTTCGCCGCCAGGTCCTCGTGCTGCGCGTCGACCCCGGAGTCGACCACCGCGACCACCACGCCCGCCGCGTCGTGCAGGACGTCCCAACCCTGCGGCGCGTCGATGTCGGTGTCAGCCGAGTCGGCGAGCCACCACTGCGACGTGAAGCCCGGATCGTTCGGCGCCGCAGTCATCTGCATGCGCACGTCCGGGACCGCGTACTCGACCTCGGGCTGCGCGCGCAGCGCGGCGAGCGCCAGGTCCGCGTCGGCCGAGGCGGGCAGCTCGACGACCGAGAGCCGCCGGCCGCGCAGCTGCTTGCGTTCGCGAAGCCCGAAGTGACCGGCCAGTGCGTGCTGGCGCTGAGTCGAGACTTCGGCGCGATAGCGCACGAGCATGCGGCGCGGAGCGCTCGCCTGTCCCTGCGCCTGAGCCGACGAGCCCAGGACGAGCAGGCAGACGAGGCCGCAGAAAGCGGCACTCAGCGACCCGAGCTTCGCGCGCGCCATTCCCCTTCTGGTCGGCGAGTCGGCCTCTCAGAGTGAGACCCCCGTCACGTCCGACCTGCGTGTGAGTTGCGCGAGAGCTGCGCTAGATCGCTGACTCGAGCGCCTTGCGGAGCGGGTCGGGCAGATCGGTCTTGCGGCCCTCGAGGTCGGTCGACACCGCCACGATGCGGCCCTCGATCGCGAGCCGCCCGGCAGCATCGCTGATCTCGAAGCGATACGAGACCGAGCTCGCGCCCACGTGGGCGACGCGCGCCCGGCACGTGAACTCGTCCGGATAGCGAAGGGCGAGCTTGAAGTCGGCCTCGACGTGCACGCGCGGCAGCGAGAAGGGCCGGTTGCCGGGACCCGCGATGCCGCCGAACAGCTGGCGCATGAGGCCGTGCTCGGCGATCTCGAAGTAGCGGAGCGCCGCCGTGTAGTGGATGCGCCCGCTGGCGTCGGTGTCCACCCAGTTCACTCGCAGCTTCTCTTCGTGTACGACGGGCATGGTCAGGCGATCCTCCGAGCTGCGTAGGCGCAGCCCTCGACGCACACGTCGGCCATGAAGCGGAGTGCGCGGTGTCTGCGAATCAGCGCGATCACCTGGCCGCGCAAGCCAGCGTCCTCGTCGGGGCGGCGCAGATCCCAGCGGTCGAGCACCTCGCCGAAGTGCGCCTCGACGAGCTTCCGCCGCGCCTTGCCCGGGGTGAACCAGTGGAACGCGGGGTGCCGGGTGTGACCCACCAGCGCCGGCCGGTGATCGCGCGCCCACGCCATGATGCGCCGCTTCAGCCGATCCGGATACCAGCCGAACGCGGGGAAGCGCGCGATCTCCATCTGGCGCGGACACATCGCGCTGGCCGAGTTGAACCAGAACACGCCGCCCACGCAGAGCACCCGGTTGATCTCGCGCAGGGATGCCTCGAGATCGCCGACGTGCTCCAGCACCGACGTCGCGATCACGAGGTCGAAGCTGGCGTCGGCGAACGGAATGGCCTCGGCGACGCCTTCGCGCATGTCGACCGCGACGCCTTCCTTCGCCGCAAGCTGGCGCGAGACTTCGATCGCATCGCGGTCGGGCTCCACGCCCGACGCGCGGTGTCCGAGCCGAGACAGCGCGATCAGCCCGCGACCCTGGGCCGCGCCGATGTCGAGCACGCGCCACGGCTTGGGCGCGCGCACGAGGGGCTCCATGCGCCGGACGATCGCGCCGAGCCACCGCTCCGTCTCCGCGAACTGCGCCGCGGCCTGCTCGAGGGTCAGCTTCTCGGCGGCGTGCATGGGATCCGACCCGGCATGGCGGAAGTCTGAATGGGCCCCGTGATAGCCTGCAAGTCCGATGACCGAAATTCGCCACCGCACGATCGCGACCAACGGAATCAACCTGCACATCGCCGAGGCGGGTGAAGGCCCGCTCGTGCTCCTCTGCCACGGCTGGCCCGAGTCCTGGTACTCGTGGCGCCACCAGCTGCCGGCGCTCGCCGCCGCGGGCTATCACGCGGTCGCGCCCGACATGCGCGGCTACGGACAGAGCGACAAGCCTGCGGAGATCGACCGCTACACGGTGTTCCACCTGATCGGCGACGTGCTCGGCGTGTGCGACGCGCTCGGCCAGAAGCAGGCCGTGATCGTCGGGCACGACTGGGGCTCGATCGTCGCGTGGACCGCGGCGCTCGTGCGCCCCGAGCGCTTCCGCGGCGTGGTCGGTATGTCGGTGCCGTTCTTCCCGCGCCTGCCGATGTCGCCGCTCACCATGTTCAAGGCCGCCGCCGGCGAGAACTTCATGTACATCCTCTACTTCCAGGAGCCCGGGAAGGCCGAGCGCGAGCTCGAGGCCGACCCGAAACGCACCATGCGCATGCTGCTGTACAGCGCGTCGGGCTCGATGCCGCGCGAGAAGTGGCGCCGCAACGTGCCGAAGACGGCCGGCTTCCTCGACGCCATGAACGAGCCCGAGAAGCTCCCCGCGTGGCTCAGCGAGGCCGACCTGGACTTCTACGCCGGCGAGTTCGCGCGCGCGGGCTTCCGCGGCGGGCTCAACTGGTACCGGAACTTCGACCGCAACTGGGAGCTGCTCGCGCCCTGGGCGGACGCGAAGGTGACCATCCCGTCGTACTTCGTGGGCGGGCTGAAGGACGCGGTCGTGACCGGGCCCGAGGGCACCGGGCCGGGGCCGGGCGTGCAGATGCTCCCGACGTTCTGCACCGACCTGCGCGGCACGGCGCTCCTGCCCGACGCGGGGCACTGGAACCAGCAGGAGGATCCGCGCGGCACCAACCGCGCGCTGCTCGAGTTCCTAGCCGGCCTGAAGTAGCGCGAGCCGTTCGCGCACGCGCGCGACGAGCGGCGCGACCGCGCGCTCGAGCTCCCGGTCGTTGGCGAGCACCAGGTCCGCGTGCGCGCGGCTCGGCTCGACGAAGGCCGCGTGCATCGGCTGCACCGTCGCCGCGAGCTGCGCGCGCACCGACTCCGCGCTGCGCCCGCGTTCGGCGACGTCGCGCGCGAGCCGGCGTTCCAGCCGCAGCTGCTCCGGCGCCGCCACGAACACGCGCAGGTCGAAGCGCGCGCGCAGCGCCGGGTCGCAGAGCACGAGCAGCCCGTCGACCACGACGACCTCGCGGGGCTCGGCTCGCTGGGTCTCGCCGCGCCGGCGGTGCTGCGCGAAGTCGTAGCTCGGCACGTCGACCGCCCGGCCCGCGCGGAGGAGGTCGAGCTGCGCGGCGAGGAGCTCGGTCTCGAGCGCGTCGGGATGGTCGAAGTTCTGCGCGGCGCGCGCCGCGGGGTCGAGCTCGGGCCGGTCGCGGTAGTACGCGTCACAGGCCAGGAGGAGCACGCGCTCCGGCCCCAGCGCCAGCGCAAGCTCCTGCGCCAGCGCGCTTTTACCGGCGCCGCTCCCACCCCCGAGGCCGACGCAGATCAAGCGCCCCATGGCGCAGATTTTCTCCGGGCAGCCGGGAGGCGACAAGGCTAGACTGCGCCTCCCCCACTTCGGAGGCTTCGCAGACATGGTCGATCGGTCGGTGCTCGCGCGCGCAGCGGTTGCGGCGCTACTCCTCGCCGCGCTGGGGTGCAAAGGCGGCGACTCGGCCGCCCCCGCCGCAACGGCCGAAGCCGGCGACAACCCGGTCGTCGCGACCGTCGACGGCCGCGACATCCGCAGGGCCGAGCTGACCCAGTGGATCAAGGACGACCTCTACAAGACCGAGGTCCAGAGCAAGGCTGCGGGCGAGGCCTACGAGGTAGAGGTCTCGGCGATCGACTCGCTGATCGACGAGCAGATCCTGAACGCCGCCGCCAAGGCCGCCGGCAAGACCCCCGACGTCTACATCGACGAGCAGGTCGCGGCGCTCGGGCCGGTGACCGACGCGGAGATTCAGGCGTTCTTCGATCAGAACCGACAGCGGCTTCCGCCGGACGCGACGCTCGATGCGCTCAAGGATCGGATCCGCCAGCACCTCACCTCGCAGCGGCCCGACAAAGTGCGCGAGCAGCTCCGCAAGGACGCGAAGATCGCGGTGCTGCTGCAGCCCCCGCGCGTCTCGGTCGCGCCCGACGGCCCGTCGCGCGGCCCCGCCGACGCGCCGATCGTCGTGATCGAGTTCAGCGACTACCAGTGCCCGTTCTGCAAGCGCGCCGAGCCGACCGTCACCGCGCTCATGCAGAAGTACCCGACCCAGCTGCGCCTGGTGTACCGCCACCTGCCGCTCGACCAGATCCACCCGCGCGCGCGGCCAGCCGCGATCGCCGCGGTGTGCGCCGAGCAGCAGGGCAAGTTCTGGGAGTACCACGACACCCTGTTCGCCAATCAGCAGGCGCTGAACGACGCGGACCTCGAGAAGTACGCGACGACGCTCGGCATGGACGCGGCAAAGTTCAAGACCTGTCGCGCCGACCCCGCGACCGACGCCAAGGTGAGCGCCGACGCCGCCGCCGCGAAGCAGGCGGGCCTGACCGGCACGCCCGCGTTCTTCGTGAACGGGATCCTGATCTCGGGCGCGCGCCCCCTGGACGACTTCACCAAGTGGGTCGACTCGGAGCTCGCGGCGAAGGGTCAGGCGGCGCCGGCCGCGCCCGCACCGCCGGCGCCGGCGCCTCAGTCGCCGTCGTAAGTCGCGGTCAGGCGCGCTTCGGAAACCGCGCGACGAGCTCGCCGAGCCAGGCTTTGACGAGCGGCTGCTGCTCGGCGGTCGACTCGCCGAGCCGCACCGCGACGACGTCTCGGGCGGGCGCCACGAACACGTACTGCCCGCGGTAGCCGTTCGCGGAGAACATCCCCTCGCCGCCCGGCGGCAGCCACCAGTGCGCCCCGTACTCGCCGGCGGAGCCCGGCGTGGCGGTGCGCGCGTACTCGACCCAGCCCTCGGGCAGGATGCGCTCGCCCTCCCAGACGCCGTCGCGCAGGTACAGGAGGCCGAAGCGCGCGAAGTCGCGGGCGCTGGCGAACACGAACGACGAGCCGATCCAGGTGCCCGCCGGATCGAAGCGCGCGCTCGCGCTCGCCATGCCGATCCGCGCGAACAGCTCGCGGCGCAGGAACTCGCGGTACACGGGCGCGCCCCCGCCGATCGCGCGCGCGGCGATCGAGGCGACCAGGTTGCTGGTGCCGCTCGAGTAGCACCAGACGGTGTCGGGCGGGTGGACGAGCTGCGACTGCGCGGCGAACGCCGCGACGTCGTCCTTGCCGCGCCCGAACAGCATCTCGATCACGTCCGACTGCTGCGCGTCGACGTAGTCCTCGAGCCAGGCGAGGCCGCTCGACATGCGCAGGAGTTGGTCGAGCGTGATCGCCGCGCGCCGATCGCGGGGCCCCTGCCAGGCGGGAACGTCGGCGCGCGCGCGCGGGTCGAGCTTGCCGTCGCGGACCAGGATGCCCACCAGCGCGTGCAGGAAGCTCTTCGCGACCGACCACGAGATCAGCGGCTCGTCGGGCCCGTGCCCCGACCCGTAGCGCTCGAGCACGAGCCGGCCGCGCCAGATCACGACCAGAGCGTGGGTCGCCCCGAGATCGACCTCCGGCGGCAGCGCGAAGCCGCTCGGCGGCTGGCCCTGCGGCCACTCCGGCGTCGGCCAGAGCTCGCTCATCGCCGCTCGGCCGTGCGCGCTTCGAGCTTCTCGACCTGCGCGCGCAGCAGCGCGATCTCCTGCGCCAGGTTCTTGATCAGGAGCCCCGCGCGCGAGAGCCGCACCGCGTAGTTCAGGCAGATCGCGACCAGGAACAGCTCGCCCAGGAAGAACACCGTCGAGCTCGGCGTCCACGCGCCGATCGCGCGGGTCAGCTCGCGCAGGAAGTCGAGCCGGAACGACACGAACACGAGCGCGCCGGACACGACGAGCCAGATCGGCGTGTACTCCTCGCGCAGCCGGCGCCGGCGCACCAGCCACAGCACGGCCGCGACCAGCGCGAGCGAGATCGACAGCGCGAGCCAACGCGTCTGCTCGAGATCGGGATTGTCGAGGAACAGCTCACGCAGGTGAGCGAGCGTCGCCGTCTCGTCCATCGGGACCTCCCTGCGAGCGGGCGCGGGCGGTCGGCGCGCGCGTGCGCGACGACGCGGCCCACACCGCGAGCAGCATCTTGTACACGTACCAGACCGAGCGCAGCCCGCCGTGCAGGGTCGACTTGCGCTCGGACGCGTGCATGACCACGCCGACCTCGCGCACGCGCAGGCCCCAGCGGTGCGCGGTGAGCAGCACGTCGACGTCGGGATAGTCGCTCGGGAACGCGTCACCGGCGTAGAGCTCGAGCACCTTGCGGTCGAGCGCCTGGAAGCCCGAGGTCGGGTCCGTCACGCGAATCCCGAACAGCCGCGCGAGGCCGGTGAAGAAGCGCCGGCCCAGGGTGCGGGTCACGCCCATGTGGTAGCCGGTCGGCTCGAGAAAGCGCGAGCCGATCACGAGCTCGCACTCGCCCGCGGCGATCGGCGCGAGCAGGCGCGCGATGTCGGAGGGGTCGTGCTGGCCGTCCGCGTCCATCTGCACGACCCAGCTCGCGCCGACCTCGAGGGCGTACTTGTAGCCGGTCTGCAGACCGGCCCCGTAGCCCAGGTTGAAAGGATGGCGCAGCGCGGTCGCACCGGCGGCCTGCGCGACCGCGGCGGTGTCGTCGCGCGAGCCGTCGTCCACGACCACGACTTCGAGCGCGAGGCCCTGGGCGGCGATACGCTCCAGCAGCGCGAGGGAGTCGCGGCGCCTCGTTGAAGGCGGGAATCACCAGGATGCCGCGCGCGCTGCGCGCGGCTGGCAGAGCTTCCATCGCCCGAGACCTCCGGCGCGACATTCTGTCGCAAAGGCGTCACTCGTGCGCGCAGCGAATCCGGACGGTAGCAGGGACGTCTCAGCTCGCGGCGACGGCGTTCCGATAGCGCCTTCATGGCGCGGGACGCGGGAGAGTCCGTGATGCATCGACTCTCACTCTTGCTCCGCTGGAGCGCGGTCGTGGTGGCCGGCGCGGGCCTGCTCGGTGTGCGCGCCGTCCGCCAGCCCGCCGCGGACGAGCCTGGCACCCCGATCGAGGTCGCGATCACGGTCGACGACCTGTCCCGGCCCGCCTTCCAGGCGGACGACGAGCCCGCCGGGCCGGTCGTGGAGAAGCTGGTGAGCGCGTTCGCGGCGCACCACCTGCCGCCGGTCACGGGCTTCCTGAACGGGCTTCGCCTGCGCGAGCACCCCGAGGACCGAGCCGCGCTCGAGCGCTGGCTCGCGGCGGGCAACCTGCTCGGCAGTCACACCTACTCGCACCTGGACCTGGCGCGGGTCACGCTGCCCGAGTTCTACGCCGACATCGACCGCAACGAGCCGCTCCTGACCCGGCTGCAGGGCCCCCCCGTGCCGGGCCGCGACTGGCGCGTGTTCCGCTACCCGTTCCTGCAAGAAGGCGCGAGCCAGGCCACCCGCGAGGCGGTGCGCGCGCACCTGTTCGAGAAGGGCTACCGGATCGCGGAAGTGACCGTCGACTTCGAGGACTGGCAGTGGTTCGGCGCGTTCGAGCGCTGCGCGGGCGCGAACGACGAGCGGGGGATCAGCGCGCTGCGCGCCCGCTACCGCCGCGCCGCGCGCGACGCACTGCTGGACGCGGATCGTCTCTCGCGCGACCTGTTCGGGCGCCGCATCCGCCAGGTGCTGCTGCTGCACGCCGGCGCGTTCACGGCCGAGATGATCGAGGACCTGCTCGCCGAGTACGAGGCGATGGGTGTGCGCTTCGTCCCGCTCGACGACGCGCTGAAGGACATGGCGTATCACCTCGACCCGCGCTTCGCGCGCAACTGGGGCAGCCCGTTCCTGTATCAGGTGCAGAGCGCGCTGCACGGCGACGACCCGAACGCGAAGTGGCCCCCCTACCCCGAGCTCGCCACGCTCTGTCGCCCGTGAGCTCTCACTCGCCGAAGCAGGCGATCACCGCGTACTCGCGGAAGTGCGGGCCGGCGTAGAAGATCCCCTCCGGGTTCACGTCGCAGATGCGGACGGGCTCCGGCTTCGGGTGCGCGCTCTGCTCGGCCCAGAAGGCGCGCGCGGCGCGTGGCGCGTAGGCCTCGGCCGGGCGCGCGTCGATCCCGAAGGGACGGAGCACGAGCAGCACGAAGGCCGCGCCGAGAACGAGCATCGCCCCGACGGCGCGCGGCGGCCGCTCGCTGGCGAACGCGCGGGCGGTAGCGATCGCGAGTCCGAGCGGGATGAACAGCCAGTAGCGCAGCTCGTGGCTCTGGGGCAGGAACGCCACCAAGACGACGGACGCGGCGAACGCCGCCTGCGCCGAGCGCGGAACCAGGCGCCGGCGCAGCGCAGCGATGCTCCCGAACGCGAGCGCGGCGACGGTCCACGGGAACCAGCCGCCCAGCCGATTGTGCGGGCTGCGCACGCTGTCGGCGTGCGCGCTCGCGTCGATGCTCCAGACGAAGCGCTCGCCCGAGTAGAAGCGATTCCACTCGAGCGCGGATGCCGCGAAGCGCAGCGGGCGCGGTGCGTCGGCCAGCCAGACCGGCAGGTTGTAGACGCCCGAGTCGGCGTCGATGCTCGCGTTGGGGAACAGCTTGGGCGCGAGCGGGAAGACCACTGGGTACACCGGATTGTGGAACGCGACCAGGTTCCGCACCGGCCAGGCGCCTAGCGCGATCCCGAGCGCCGCGACCCCCGCCAACGCCGCGCGGCGCGAGAGCGCGCCGCTGCGGGCGAGCGCCGCCAGGCGCCAGATCACGACGAGCCCGACGACGGCCGCCACCGGCCAGGCCTGGAACTTCGACAGCTGGGCGGCGCCGAGCGCGGCGATCGCGAGCGCGGCCCCGGCGCGGGGCCGCCGCGCGCCGGACTCGAGCTCCGAGAGCGCCGCGAGCGCAAGCGCGAGCCAGCAGGCGGTGAACAGATCCACGTAGCCCGAAGCGAGGTGGATCACGAAGAGAGGCACTCCGAGCAGCGCCGTCAGCAGCCAGCGCAGCGAGAGCGCGTGCCCGTACAGCCAGCCGAGCCCCGCGACGAGCCCTGCGACACCGACGAGGTTCAGCATGCCCGCCGCCGAGAAACGACCCGTCGCGAGCACGAGCGCTCCCTCGACGATTCGCGGCAGGGGCGGGAAGCCCGCGATCACCGCCACCAGGCGCGGCTCGGGCGTGTAGCTCGTGATTCCCCACGCCGCGAGCGCGCCGGGAAGGTGATACGCGAGGAAGTCCCAGTCGGTCGGGAAGTGCAGGAACGCCTTGGCAGCGAGGCGGCCGTACGCGGCGGCGATCAGCGCCCAGTGCAGCGCTGCGAATGCCGCGGCGATCGGCTGCTTGCGCCACATCGGGGCGGGCACTCTAGCGCACACCCGGCGCCGCGATCACACTCTTCGAAAAGGGGGAAACCGAGTGCACGCACCGATCACTGCACTGTGGGCGGGACTGTTGGGGATCGTCATGCTGTATCTGGCGGGGCGCGTGGTCCAGCTGCGCAACAGCGAGAACGTGCTCTTCGGCGACGGCGGCAACGTGGACCTGCTGCAGCGCCAGCGCGTGCACGGGAACTTCATCGAGTACGTGCCGCTCGGGCTCCTGCTCCTGCTCGTGCTCGAGCTGAACGGCGCCGCGCCGCTGCTTCTGAACGCGCTCGGCGGGAGCCTGCTCGCCGCGCGGATCCTCCACGCCTACGGGTTCTCGCGCGTGACCGGCAGGAGCTTCGGACGCTTCGTCGGAACGGTCCTGACCTGGCTCATGCTGGCCGCCGCGAGCTTCCTCGCCCTGTACTCGTATTGGGCGGCCTAGCGGCGAGGCGTGAGGAGACGGCGGAGCGCGAGGCCGCCCTCGCGCGGAGCCCGCAAGCGGAGCGCGCAGCGAGGCGAAGCCGAGCGAAGTAGATCAGAACGGCGCGAGCGAGAGCCGCCGGCGCTCGGTCGACGCGACCAGCTCGCGCCAGATCTCCGCGTCGAGCGCGCGCGCCCAGGGGGCCGTCTGCTCCTCGACGTGCGCGTGCAGCTCGATCAGGAGCGCGCGCAGCTCGGCGTTGGCGCGTTCGAGCTCGGACAAGAGCAGGCTCGGATCGCGGCTCGCCGCGGCTGCGTCGAGCCGGCCGCGCAGCGAGGCGTCGGCCACCTGCCCCACCGCCCGCGCGAACAGCGCGCGCAGCGCCGCATTCTCGTCCACCCGCCGCGCGGCGGCGCGCTCGGTCTCCTCGCGCACCATCGTGAGCAGGATCCCGGTGATGCCGACCGACGACTGCCGGTAGCTCGGCTGCACGTTCGGCGCGACGTCGAACATGAGCCGCGCCGACAGGATCTCGAGCAGCTTGGGCACGTCGGGCTTCATCCGAGCTTCCCCATCGCCTCGAGCGCCGCCCGGTCCTGCGAGTTGGTGAGCCACCAGCCCGAGAACGCGAGCACCGGATCCTTGTTCGAGCCGTCCTGGTACTCCTGGCTGCCGGAGATCCAGATCGCCTGGCCCTTCACGCTCGAGAACAACTCCCACCAGCGCAGCGCCACGGGATCCGCGCGCAGTCCGCTGGCTTCTTCCCAGATCGCGATCGCGCGCTCCTTGGTCGCGAGCCCGCCCACCCGCTCGTCGCGCGCCCAACACCAGACGCGGTTGAGGCTCCAGGCCAGGTCCTCGAGCGGGTCGCCCAGGTGCGCCATCTCCCAGTCGAGGATCCCGCGGATCGCGCCTTCCTTGTCGTAGAGGAAGTTCCCGGTGCGGTAGTCGCCGTGCACGACGTGCAGCCGTTTCGGCGGCGCTGGCGGCGCTCGGCGCAGCGCGCGGATCGCGGCGCGGATGATCGGCTGCGGCTCGAGCTCGTCCTTGTCGATGACGCCCGCCCAGTAGTCGAGCTCGTGGCGCCAGCAGTCGGCGGGCGCTCGCACCGGCAGCGCGTCGTACAGGCCGAGCTTCTCCGGATCGGCGGCGGCGATCGCGCCGAGGATCGACCACTTCTCGCGCGCGAGCCGCTCGTGGTGCTGCAGGTACGGCGGCGCGCCGATCGCCTGCGGCGACGCCTCGAAGCCGGCCAGCTCCTCCATCACGAAGAACGGGTGGTCGAGCCAGCGCGGGTCGCTCTCGAGCCAGAGCGCCTCGGGCACCGGCACCGCGCTCTGGTAGAACGCGCGGTAGGCCGCGAACTCGGCCGCGCGCTCGGTCTCGATCAGGCTGCCGGGCGGATCGCGGCGCAGGATGAGCCGGCGCTCGACCGCGCGCCCGCCCTCGCGGTAGCGCAGCACGAACCGGTACGTCTCGCGCGATGCGCCGCCGTGGATGCGGTCGACACCGCTCGCGGCGACGTCGCTCGCGCCCGGCATGCGGTGGGCGGCGTAGGCGGTGAGGCGGTCGGCGAGTTCCTCCACGGCGCCGATTCTCGCACGGCGCCGTATGCTCTTGCCCGTGCCGCCCGTCGCGCGCCTTCTCGTCACCACCGGCCTGGTGCTGGTCGCGCTGGGTGTGCTGCTCTGGCTCGCCCCCGGGCTCGGCGGTCTCGGCCGCCTGCCCGGCGATCTGCGCATCGAGCGACCGAACTTGCGCGTCTACGTACCGCTCACGACCTCGCTGCTCGTCTCGGTCGTCCTGTCCGCGCTGCTCTGGCTCATCTCGCGCCTGCGCTAGGCCGATGTGAGCCCATGCGGCTCGCCATTCTCACGCTGGGCTCGCGCGGCGACGTGCAGCCGTACGTCGCGCTCGCGCGCGGGCTCGCCTCGGCCGGCTACGAGCCGGTCGTGCTGGCCGCCCCCGCGTTTCGCGACTTCGTCGAGTCGCACGGGGTCGAGTGGCGCAGCTTCGACTGCGGCGATCCGCGCGCTCTCCTGCAGTCGCCCGAGGCCAAGGCGTTGGTGGGGTCACTCGGCAATCCGCTGCGCCTGCTGGGCGAGCTCGCGAAGCTCCTCGAGCCGCTGCTCGAGAAGGGCTACACCGACGCGGTGCAGAGCACGGCCGACGCCGACGCTCTGATCGTCGCGCCCACCGCGCTGACGTTCGCCCAGTCGCTGCGCGAGCGGCAGAAGCTCCCGTTCGTGGGCGGCTTCCTGCAGCCCGGCCACCCGACCGCCGCGTTCGGGAGCTGGATGTTCCCGGAAATCCCGGACTGGCTGCCGTTCTGCGGCGCGCTGCGCCGCGCCAGCCATCGGCTGGTCTGGCGGATCCTGTTCGGCGTGATGCGCAAGGCCAACGACCGCGCGCGAGCCACGGTGCTCGGGCTCGGCCCCGCCCGGAACTGCTTCGCCGAGATGATCGAGGGCGGCTGGCCGACCTTGTACGGGTACAGCCCCGCGGTCGTGCCGAAGCCGGCCGACTGGGGCCCGACGGTCGACGTCACCGGCTACTGGTTCCTCGACCGCGACCCGCGCTGGCGGCCGTCGCCCCAGCTCGAGGCTTTCCTCGCCGAAGGGACCCCACCGATCTGTGTCGGCTTCGGGAGCATGCCCTCGCCCGACCCGGCGGCGTTCACGCGCGAGGTCGTCGGCGGGCTCACGCGCGCCGGCCGCCGCGGCATCCTGCTCTCCGGTTGGGGCGCGCTCGCGAGCATGGACCTGCCGAAGAGCGTGTTCGCGCTCGACGCCGCGCCCCACGACTGGCTCTTCCCGCGGGTCGCGGCAGTGGTGCACCACGGCGGCGCCGGCACGACCTCGGCGGCGCTGCGCGCGGGCAAGCCCTCGATGGTGGTGCCGTTCATGGCCGACCAGCGCTTCTGGGGCGAGCGGGTCGCGCGCCTCGGCGCGGGGCCGCGCCCGTTCCGCCGCCGCAAGCTCGACGCCGACCGCTTCGGCGAGGCGCTTCGCGACCTGGTCGAGAACCCGAATCACCGCGCGGGCGCGGCGCGGATCGCCGCCGCGCTCGCGGCCGAGGACGGAGTCGCCCGCGCCATCGCGGCTCTTCCGTTCTGACTGACGTTCGCTCGCCTGCGGCTCGCTGCGCGCTCCTTCGTCGCTTGCGACCTCGCTCGGGGCGGCCCTCGCTCGGCCTCGCAAGCGAAGCGGAGCGCGCAGCGAGCCGCAGGCGAGCGTAGTATTCAGGGGTGGCGAGCTACCGCTACGAACCGCTCTCGCCTCAGGATGCAGCTTTCCTCTCGGCGGAGGGCCCGGCCACCCCGATGCACATCGGCGCGGTCTTCGTCGCCGACTCGGGGCCGCTGCGCACCGCGGACGGCGGGATCGACATCGAGCGGGTGCGCGCGTTCATCGACGCGCGGCTGCACCGGATCCCGCGCTACCGGCAGCGCCTGGCCTACACGCCGCTGCGTCGGCGCCCGGTCTGGATCGACGATCCGCACTTCAAGGTCGAGTACCACGTGCGCCACACGGCGCTGCCGTACCCGGGCGACGCCGCCCAGCTCAAGCGCCTGATCGGACGGGTCGGCGCACAGCCGCTCGACCGCGAGCACCCGCTCTGGGAGCTGTGGGTGGTCGAGGGGCTCGAGGGCGGCGAGCGCTTCGCGCTGATCTCGAAGGTCCACCACTGCATGGTCGACGGGATCTCGGGCGCGGAGCTGATGACGGTGCTGATGGGGCTCGAGCCCGACGCCGTCGCGGAGCACGCGCCGCCCTTCGTTCCCCGGCCTCAGCCGAGCCGCGCCGAGCTCGCGCGCGACGAGCTGCTCGAGCTGGCGGGGACGCCGTTCGCGGCGGGCCGCGAGTTCGGCGGGCTGCTCCAGGCGGAGAAACGCGCCGAGCTCCGCCACGCGCTGCGCGGCGCGGCATCTCTCGTGCTCCAGAGCCTGGTTCCCGCCTCGCGCACGCCGCTGAACCGCGAGATCGGCCCGCACCGCCGCTTCGAGTACCTCGCGCTCGACCTGGAGCGGGTGAAGGCGCTGAAGGACAAGCTCGGCGGGACCTTGAACGACGTGGTGCTCGCGGTCGTGACCGGCGCGATGCGCCGCTTCCTGCAGCGCCGGCTGGTCGACGTGTCGGAGCTCGACTTCCGCATCTCGGCGCCGGTCTCCGTGCGCACGAGCTCCGAGAAGGGAGTGCTCGGCAACCGCGTGTCGGCGTGGATCGTCCGCGCGCCGATCGGCCAGCCCGACCCGCTGCGCCGGCTCGACGCGATCCGCATCGCGACGCGGCGGCTCAAGGAGTCGAACACGGCCCTCGGCGCGGACCTGCTCTCCTCGGTGACCGAGTGGACCGGCACCACCTTGCTGTCGCTGGGCACGGCGTTCCAGAACTTCGGGCGCTCGCACAACCTGGTCGTGACCAACGTGCCCGGACCGCAGGTGCCCCTGTACCTGGTCGGCGCGCGGCTGCGCGAGTCGTACCCGATCGGGCCGCTGTTCCAGAACCAGGCGCTCTGCGTCGCGCTCTTCAGCTATGCGGGACAGCTCTTCTTCGGGCTGAACGCCGACTCGGCGCTGCTGCCCGACCTCGCCGACCTGCGCGACGACCTCGCGCGCGCGTTCGACGAGCTGGCCGAGCTTGCGGCAATCTGAGGCAGTGGATCTCGAGCAGCGTCCCTACTGGATCTTCGACATGGACGGGACCCTGACGGTCGCCGTGCACGACTTCGACGCGATGCGCGCCGAGCTCGGGCTGCGCCCGAGCGACCCGATCCTCGAGCAGATCGCGGAGGCGCCCGAGGCCAGAGCGCGAGCGCTGCTGGCGCGGCTCGAAGAGATCGAGCTCGCGCTCGCGCGCCGGGCGCGGGCCGCGGACGGCGCGCACGCGCTGCTCGAGCGCCTGTGCGCGCGCGACGCGCGACTCGGGATCGTGACCCGCAACAGCTTCGCCAACGCGCTCGAGACGCTGCGCGCCTGCGACCTCGCGCGCTTCTTCGCGCCGGAGTGCGTGCTCGGCCGCGAGGCCGCCGCGCCGAAGCCCGACCCCGAGGGCATCCGCCGGCTGCTGGCCCATTGGCGCGCCGAGCCGCACCAGGCGGTGATGGTCGGCGACTACCGCTACGACCTGCTCGCCGGCCGCGCGGCGGGCACCGCCACGGTGTACGTCGACCTGAGCGGAGGCTTCAAGTTCGCCGAGCACGCCGACGTCGCGGTCGACTCGCTCGATGCCCTGGCCGCGCTGCTCCCGTGACGGAGGCGGTGTTCCTCGCGACGGTCGCGTTCGTCTACGCGGTACTCCTCGCGGGCGTCCGGCGCGCCGAGCCGCGCTGGCTGCCGTACACGGCGCTGTGTGGGCTCGCCTGGCTCGGCGCGACGGCTGCGCTGGCCGCGAGCGGCTGGGTCGGCGAGTTCGACCGCCGCCCGCCGCACTTCTTCGTGTTGATGCTGCCGACGGCGATCGCCACGGTCGCGCTCGCCCTCTCGCCGTTCGGCGCCCGCCTGGCCGGGCGGAGCGCCTGGCCGGCGCTGATCGGCTTCCAGGTCTTCCGGCTGCCGGTGGAGGGGGTGCTGGCGTCGCTCGCCGGCGCGGGCGTGGCGCCCCCGCAGATGGCCTGGCACGGCTGGAACTTCGACGTGCTGACGGGGCTGTCGGCGCCGCTGGTCGCGTGGCTGCTGGGACAGAACCGCCTCGGCGTGCGCGGGCTCGTCGCCTGGAACGGGCTCGGCCTCGCGCTGCTCGCGAACGTCGTGACGATCGCGATCCTCTCCACGCCGACGCCGCTGCGCGTGTTCGAAAGCGAGCCCGCCAACACGTTCGTCGCGGCGTGGCCGTGGGTGTGGCTGCCCTCCTTCCTCGTCCCCGCGGCGCTGTTCGGCCACCTGCTGGCCTTCCGCAAGCTGCGAAGTTAGGCTCGCGCGCGATGACGACTGCCGATCCGAAGCACAGCTTTCACGCGCTGCGCATCGCCGACGTGATCCAGGAGACGTCCGACGCGCGCTCGTTCAGCTTCGAGATCCCGCGCGAGCTCGAGGCGCTCTTCCACTACGTGCCCGGCCAGTTCCTGACCTTCGAGATCCCGTGGCAGAACCTGCGGCTGCACCGCTGCTACTCGCTCTCGAGCGCCCCCGGCTGCGACCCGCTGCCGAAGGTCACGGTGAAGCGGGTCGACCGCGGGCGCGTGTCGAACTGGTTCAACGACGAGCTCGCCCCCGGCAAGACGCTCGCGGTCAAACCGCCGGAGGGCCTGTTCGTGCTGCGCCGCGGCGAGCTCGAGCGCCCGCTCGTGATGTTCGGCGGCGGCAGCGGGATCACGCCGATCATCTCGCTCGTCAAGACGGCTCTGACGGGCACGCGCCGCCCGATCAAGCTCGTGTACGCCAACCGCGACCGCGACTCGATCATCTTTCGCGCTGAGCTCGAGTCGTGGCGCGCGCGCTTCCCCGACCGGCTCCAGATCGCGCACCACCTGGACGCCGAGCAGGGCTTCATGCACGCCGCCAACGCCAAGGACCACTTCTCCGGGCTCGAGCACGCAGACTTCTACATCTGCGGGCCGGGCCCGTTCATGGACGTCGTCGAGGCGGCGCTCGAGGAGAGGAAGGTCGGCCGCGGGCACATCTTCATCGAGCGCTTCGTGTCGCCCTCCGATCCGGACCGCGTGCCCGTCGAACCGGAGCCCGCCGCGAAGCCGGGCGCCAGCCTCGCCGCCAGCTACGTGTGCATGCTGGAAGGAACCCGCCACGAGGTGCCGGTCGCACCGGGCGAGACCTTGCTGGCCGCCGCGAAGCGCGCCGGCCTCGAGCCGTCGTTCTCGTGCGAAGAGGGCTACTGCGGCTGCTGCATGGCGCAGCTGCGCCGAGGGAAGGTGAAGATGCGCACGCACGACGCGCTGACCGCCAAGGATCTCGCGAAGGGCTGGGTGCTGGCCTGCCAGTCGCGGCTCGAGGGCGAAGAGGAAGTCGAGCTGGACTTCGACGCGAGGTACTGAGCGGCGCTACGCGAAGTAGCCCTGCTTCGGCGACGGGTTCGCGTACTCCATCATCACGTGGGCCAGGCGCTCGACGAGCTCGGTGCGGCGCGAGCGCGCGTCGAGGCGCGCCCACAGGTTGTCGAGCTCGTTCGGGTCGCGCGCGAGGTCGAAGAGCTCCCCCTCGTCGCTGTCGCGGTACAGCGTGACGCGCGCGTCCTCGGTCACCAGAGTGCGCATGCGCAGCGGCCGGCCGACGCGGAGCAGGTCCGCCATCTGGTCCTCCTCGACGAGCACGTGATCGCGCACGGTCGCCTGCGGATTCGCGAGCACGGGCACGAGGCTCGCGCCCTGCATGCCGTGGTACGCGGGAACGCCCGCGAGCTCGAGCACGGTCTGCGCCAGGTCGAGCGAGCTCGCCAGCGAGTGCGTCACCCCGGGCTCGATGCCGGGCCCGGCGATGGCGAGCGGCACCCGGATCAGGCCCTGGTAGTGCATGCCGCCCTTGAGCATCAGCCCGTGGTCGCCGAACGCGTCGCCGTGGTCGCTCGTGAAGATCACGAAGGTGCGGTCGCTCTGGCCGCTGCGCTCGAGCGCGGCGAGCACCGCGCCCACGCCGTCGTCGACGAGCGCGAGCATCCCGTACTCGGCCGCGGCCATCTCGCGGAACTGCTCCGCGGTCGGTGCGAACGGTGCGAGCGCGGCGCGCTGCGCGACGCCGCGCGTTGCGCGCATCCGCCGAAGGTGAGGGACCGAGGCAGCGTGCGGGTCCTCGAACGTCGCCGGCAAGGGGATCTTCTCGGGGTCGTACATGTCGAAGTAGCGGCCGGGTGGCGTGAACGGGTGGTGCGGGTCCGGGTACGAGCAGAACGCGAGCCACGGCTTCTCGGGCTCGCGCGCGCGGCGCTCGAGGAACTCGACGGTGCGGCGGGTGATGTAGCTCGACGGGTACAGCTCGACGGGCACGCGCGTGCGCCACACCTGGCTGCACTTCGCGTCGTAGGGCAGCGCCTTGCCGCGGCCCTGCAGCGCGACCGGATCGACGCCCTGCTCGAGCAGCCACTGGTAGTAGTGGCCGCCCGCGAGGTCGGAGTGCTCGACGGTGAGGTCGACCTCGTCGAAGCCGTAGTAGTCGGGCGGAACCACCACCCGCTCGCGCTTGTGGCGGTCATTGTTCTCCCACTCGTCCCAGCCCTCCGGCCACGGCGTGCGCACTGCCTCGCCGGGCAGCGCGGTCTTCAGCAGCGCATCGCGCACGGGCTTCCCGACGCCCATGTTCTGCAGATGGCACTTGCCGATCTGCGCGTTGTGCCAGCCGCGCTCGCGCAGCCCGCGCATGAACGTCCGCGCGCCCCAGTCGAGCGGGATGCCGTTCGTGCGGGTGCCGTGCACCGACGGCACGCGGCCGGTCGCGATGCTCGAGCGGTTGGGCATGCAGATCGGGTTCGCCACGATTGCGCGCTCGAAGACCCGGCCGCGCGCCGCGATGCGGTCGAGGTTCGGCGTGCGCACGATCTCGTTGCCGCCGAAGCCGGTGTGATCGGCGCGGTGCTGGTCGGTCACGATGAACAGAAAGTTCGGCCGTCTACCCATGCAGCGGATTGTACGCGGGTGTATGGTCGCCCGACGACCACAGGAGACTCGACATGCGGCCCAAGACTCCGAGACTGCGCGCAATCCCCCCGGAGGAGTGGAGCGCCGAGGCCAAGGACGCGCTGGCGCCGGTGGGCGCCCCGGGTGCGGCATTTCCCGCGCTCAACATCTTCAGGACGCTCGCGAACTACCCGAAGCTCGCCAAGCGCTGGATGGTCTTCGCGAACCACATCCTGGGCAAGAACTCGGTGCCGCCGCGCGAGCGCGAGATCCTGATCCTGCGCATCGGCTGGCTGTGCCGCGCCGAGTACGAGTGGGCGCAGCACGTGGTGATCGGCAAGCGCGAGGGGCTGACGGACGACGAGATCCGGCGGATCGGCGAGGGCCCCGACGCGCCCGGCTGGTCGGCGCTCGACCGGGCGCTCCTGCGCGCCACCGACGAGCTGCACGGCGACGCCTGCGTCTCGGACGCGACCTGGGCGGAGCTCGCCAAGCACCTGAACAGCCAGCAGCTGATGGACGTCGTCTTCACCGTGGGCAACTACAACCTGGTCTCGATGGCGCTGAACAGCTTGGGCGTGCAGCTCGACCCCGGGCTCGCCGGCTTCCCGAAGGGGCGCTAGCCGGCGATGCGCCTCCGGGCCAGCGCCATCGCGACCTGCGCCAGCCTGGCGCTCGGCTGCGCGACGCCCGAGCCCATCCTCTACCCGAACGCGACGCTCGAGTCGAACGGCCAGGAGCAGGCCGACCGCGACACCGACCTGTGTGCGCAGCTCGCGGAGAAGTACGAGGCGAGCTCGGACCGCTCGGGCGAGATCGCGGGCAGCGCGGCTGAGGACGCCGCGGTCGGCGGCGCGGCGGGCGCGGCGGGAAGCGCGGTCTGGAACGGCGACGTGGGCCGCGGGGCCGCCACGGGTGCAGCCGCCGGCGTGGCCGGCGGTCTGGTGCGCGGCATCTTCCGCACCCGCCGCGATCCGGATCCGGCCTACCGCCAGTTCATGGAGCGGTGCCTCTCCGACAAGGGCTACGAAGTGATCGGCTGGCGTTAGGGCCTTACCGGGAGCGCCGGAGCTTGTAGCGGATCGGCATCGACTTCAGCCCGCCCACGAAGCTCGAGCGCAGGCGGCGCACTTCGCCGGCGAGCTCCACGTGCTCGAGCCGCTTCACCAGCTGCGCGAGCACGACCTGCAGCTCGAGCCGCGCCAGGTGCGCGCCCATGCAGAAGTGCTCGCCGATCCCGAAGCCCAGGTGCGGGTTCGGGTCGCGGTCGACGCGGAAGCGATCGCCGTCGGGGAACACCTCCTCGTCGCGGTTCGCCGACGGATAGAACAGGCACACGGCCTGGCCCGCCTTGATCTTCTGGCCGACGCACCTCCGTATCCGAGAGCGCGGTGCGGCAGAACTGGATCACCGGCGAGGTCCAGCGCACGATCTCCTCGACGGCGCTCGGGATCAGGTCCGGGTTGCGGCGCAGCTTCTCGAGCTCGCCGGGGTGCTGGATCAGCGCCAAGAGGCCGCCGGTCGTGGCGTTGCGCGTGGTCTCGTTCCCTGCGACGACCAGCAGGTAGTAGAAGGAGAGCAGCTCGATCGGCGGCAGCTGCGACCCGTCGAGCTGGGCGTTGGCCAGCACCGAGACGATGTCGCTCGCCGGCTTCTGGCGCCGCTCCGCGACCATCTGCATGAAGTATCCGAACAGCTGCAAGCGCGAGCGCTCGGCGGTCTCGAGCGCGCTCTGGCCCTGCTGGTAGTCGGGGTCGGTCGCCCCGATCGTCTCGTTCGTCCACTGCATCATCAGCTTCCAGTCGGAATGCGGGACGCCGAGCATGTCGAGCAGCACCGCGAGCGGGAGCTTCACCGACACGCCTTCCACGAAGTCGCCCGTGGTCAGCTCGCCGCCGTGCGCGAATTCGTCGAGGATCTCGGCCGAGATCTCCTCGATCGCCTTGCGCTTGGGCTCGAGCGCGCGCGGCGTGAAGTGGGAGCTCGCCAGCTTGCGGAAGCGCCCGTGGTCGGGCGGGTCCATGTTCAGGAGGTGGCGCACGTCCGGCTGTTGCTGCCGGGCCTGTTCCATGGTCTGGCCGGTCTCGGCCATCCGCTTCTCGACCTCCTTCTCGAGGTCCGGGAACACGGCGAGGCGCGGCGCGTTCTGCCAGAGCCGCGGCTGCCGGGAGATCGCCACGATGTCCGCGTGCTTGGTGACGGCCCAGAACGGAAACGCGTCCGAGCGCTCGGTCCAGAAGACGGGGGCCTCGCGGCGGAGGCGCGCCCACGCCGCGTGCGGGTAGCCGTTCGCCTGATATTCCGCGCCGCCGATGAAGTCCAGATCCGCGAGGTTGCTCGCCATCCGGCCAGGATAGCGGTTGGACCGCGGCGGCGTTCGGGGCCTAGGTCTCGGCGATCTCCGCTTCGGAGACGTTCGCGAGCCCCGCCCGCCGGGCCTCGCGCGACTTCGCCACCGCGGCGCGGATGACCTCCTGCTTCTTCTGCGCCTCCACGTAGGAGCGGATCGCCTGCAGGAAGAACTGGTTCAGGCTCATGTCGAACACGCGCGCGATGTCCAAGGCGTCGTCGTACGCGTCCCGCGGGATGCGCAAACAGTACTGCATGGCGCGAGGTTTCATTTCGCGTCCGCTCCTTCCCAAGTCGGAGTATAGGAAGGAGCGAGGCGCGCAACTTGGGAATTAGGTGGGAATTGTGCGATTTGTGCCCGTCAGCTCTTGGGCACGTAGAGCTGGGCCATCTCGCAGAAGTCGTCCTCCCCGAGGAATTTCTCGCCGGGGCCGAGGCTCTTGTGCCGGACCGTGTAGATCTGTTCGAGGTTGCCCGTGTACGTTCCCGGCATCTGATCCGACACCGGTGCGAACGGGGTGAACACGATCCCGGTCACCTGGCCGGGGCCGACCATCGTCGCGAACTGGAAGTCGTTCACGCCGCACACCCAGTAGATGTCCATCTTCGCGGCGGGCGTCGTCTGCGCGGCGAGCCCGATCGCCTGGATCAAGCCCAGCCGGCAGATGATCTGCCCGGGCTGCAGCTTGGGCCACCACGCCTCGTAGCCCGTGCCGAACCAGTGCTCGTCGATGTGGTCCTTCTCGGCGCTGCTC
Organism: uncultured delta proteobacterium; assembly: GCA_963707945.1. Classification (GTDB taxonomy): domain Bacteria; phylum Myxococcota_A; class UBA9160; order SZUA-336; family SZUA-336; genus VGRW01. Next base: position 959,157 of record CAVPRM010000001.1, on the reverse strand, counting down.
AGGTTCAGCATCGCGGCGAACACGTCGAGGAACTCCTCGTCCCACTTTCCGTTCGGCTTCTTCTTGCTGATGCGCGTCAGGAACGTCGCGCGCTTGGCCGAGTCGGCGAGCAGCGCGTCGAGCTTGGCGAAGATCGGGCCCTTCCCCACGAAGCCGGGCATGCCTCCAGGCACTGGTGTCTCCTTCCACCTCGACAACGAGGTGGTTCGTTCAGCTGCGGGTCTGCGTGGCTTGCCGCAGCAGGTGTGCTCCGCGCAGCGCGGGTCGCAGCGCGAGCTCTTCCAGGATGGGAATGCTCTCGTCCAGGTCGCGGGCGGCGCGGCGCGCCGCTTCCGCAGAGTGCGAGCGCGTCCAGCGCAGCTGTGCGCGATCGAGCAGCGCGCGGGCGAGCTCGACCCGCGCCCCGGACTGGCGCGCGATGCCGATCGCGCGCTCGAACCAGGTCTCGGCGTCGCCGAAGCGGCGCGCGGCTGCGACGCACCGGCCGATCACGCGCGGCACCAGGAACACGCCGCCGACGCTGAAGACGATGCCGCGCTCGTCGACGCTCTCCAGCAGCTCCTCGGCGCTTCGCGCCAGCGCGGCGTCCCCGAGCGTCGCACACGCCTCGGCGAGCGCGCAGGCCGGGCCGAGCAGGAACACGTCGAGACGCCCGGCGCGCAGACCGCCGATCATCTGATGGAGGCGCGCGGGGTCGAGCTGCTCCGGGTCGCGCAGCGCCGTGACCAGCTCGCGGTACGCCGCGGCGATGAACTGGATCGCAGGACCCGGGCTCTCGAAGACACGGCCCTCGGCGACGAGCTCGTCCAGCGCCGCGGTCGCCTGCGCGAAATCGCCGCGCACTGCCGCGGTGCAGGCGCGGCCGGTCAGCGCGACCAGCCCCGCCCATGGGTAGCTCGACCGCTCGAGCGCGGCGAGGCTGGCGCCAGAGAGCTGGTCGGCGCGCGGAAAGTCGCCGGCGGTCGCCTCGACCGCCGCCAGGTTCGCGAGCGCGAAGCCCTGCTCGGCGTAGTTGTTCGCGCGCTGGGCGAAGTCGACTGCGGCGAGCCCGCGCTCGCGCGCCTCGTCGAGCCGCCCGAGCAGGTGCAGCGCCAGCGCGATCCGTGGTCCGGGCAGCGCCTGCAGCCAGGCGTCGTGTGCCCGCCGCGCGCGAGCCGCCGACTCGAGCCAGCTTTCGAGCGCCTCCTCGACGCGCAATTGCGAGAGCTGGGCCAGGCCCAGCCCCTGGTAGCCGTGGTGGCAGACCACGTCGTCGTCGTAGAGCTTGCCGATCTCGATCGCGCGGGCGGCGGCGCGCTCCGCGCTCTCCGCGTCGCCCGAGGTCCAGTGCGCTTCGGACATGGTCTCTAGCAAGAGCGCGCGCAGGATCGGATGAGTCTCGCCGAGGCGCGCGATCGTCTCCTCGAGCGCGCTCACGTCGTTCTCGCCGCCCAGGTTCGCGACGGGGAAGGTGAGCCGAGCGCGCGTCAGGTACATGAGCGACCAGGCGAGCCCGACGTCGTCGCCCGCCGTACCGTAATCCTCGGCCGCGCGCGCGTAGTGGAACAGGCAGTGATCCACGTCGTAGGCATGGTTGGCCGCGAAACCCGCGCGCAGGTGCAGGGGACCGCGCTCGCCGGCGGGCAGCGCGGCGGCTGCGTCGACGGCGGCGTAGTAGAAGCGCGCAGCCTCGTGCCAGGCGAAGACGGACGAAGCCTGGTCGCCAGCGCGGCGCGCGAACTCGAGCGTGCGCCGGGGCTCGACCAGCGGTCCCGCCTCGACCAGGTGGTGCGCGATCTCGAGCGCGTGCTCGCCCGGTGCGGTGGCGTACAGGTCCTCGAGGACGGCCGCCACGTCGCGGTGGATCTCGCGGCGCTCGGCGTCGGGCGTGTCCTCGCAGAGGATCTCCCGGATCAGCGGGTGATCGAAGCGGAAGCTCCGGCTCTCGCCGATCAGGAGCTCGGCGCGCGCCGCCGTCTGGAGCTGGCCGCGGATCTTCTCCGCATCGACGCCGCAGACTGCGGAGAGAGCCAGCGCGCCGAAGCGGTCGCCGATGAATGCGGCCGCGCGCAGCGCCGCCCGGCAGGCGGGATCCAGGCGGGAGATGCGCGCCGCCAGCGCCGCGCGCAGCCCGTCTGAGGCTTGAGCCGATGGCTCGGCGCGGTAGGCAGGCTCGCGCTCGCGGTCGCGATCGCGATCGCGCACGTGAAGAATGCCGGAGCGGTCCGCCTCGCGCACGACCTCGCGGATGAAGAGGGGGTTGCCGTCGGTTGCCTGCTGGATCGCGCGCAGCGTGGGCTCGGTCGGCCGCGCCAGGCCGAGGCTCCCGACCAGGCGTCGGGTGGCGCCCATGCCGAGGCCGGCGATCTCGATCCGGCTGAACGCGGCCTGGCGCTCGACCCGCGGCAGGATCTGCTCGAGGCGCTCGCCGGCGCGCGGCGGGCGGGTGGTCGCGACGATGAGGACGGGCAGCTTGGTGCCGGCGGGCGGATCCGACGCGGCTGCGACCAGATCCGCGAACAGTCCGAGCGATGCGGCGTCGGCGCCGTGCAGGTCCTCGATCGCGAGCAGGAGAGCGCGCCGCTGCGCAAAGCGCCCGAGCAGCTTCCACACCGCCGCGAAGAGGTCCGCGCGTTCGTGCGTAGGGTGGCCGGGGTCCATCGGGTCCGGCGGAGTCAGGTTCGGGGCGTCGGGCTGGAGCAGCGGGCGCAGGATGTGCGCGTCCTCGCCGAGCACGTGCTCGGTGCTCTCCTCGCTCTCCAGCAGGTGAGCGCCGAGCGCTTCCGCGAACGGCAGGTAGGGCAGCGAGGCGTCCGCGCGGCAGCGCCCGGCCGCAATCGCGAACTCGGCGCAGACAGGATGTGCGAGCAGCTGCTCGAGCAGCCGCGTCTTGCCCGAGCCGGCTTCCCCGGAGATCAGCACGACCCGCGGTCGCCCGCGGCCCGCTTGCACGACCGCACTGGTGAGCGCGCGCAGCTCGCGCCCGCGCGCCACGAACGGCGGAGTCTTGGGCAGGTCGAGCGCCGCGCGCGCCCGCGCCTCGGCCGCGCGCACGCGTTCGGACGGCCGCTCGTCGAGTTTCGCCACGAAGCGGTAGCCGCGTCGGCGCAGGGTGCGGATCACGCTCTGCCGCGCGCCATCGTCCCCCAGCGCGCGGCGCAGGTCCTTGAGCGCGCTCGCCAGCGCCGCCTCGCTCACGAAGACATCGGGCCATACCTGCTTGCGGAGCTCCTGCTTGGGCACCGCGCGGTCGCGGTTTGCGGCCAGGTAGCCCAGCAAGGCCAACGGTTTGGGAGCCAGCTGCACCAGCTCACCCGCCCGCACCAGCTCGCCGCGGGCCAGATCCAGAAGGAAGGGGCCGAAGGCGATGCCGCCATCGCTCGCGCTCACGCCCTCGCCTCCCGACTCGGCCCCTGCACCTCCCTTACCCATACGAGGTCGCAGGTGAGCGATTCTCGCATAGGCCGTGCGAAGGTGTCGATGCGGTTGGGCCCAGACCCCCCGAGTGCGGAACACGGGTCGAGCCTATCCGACTCCGCACAGCCCGAGCGTGGGGTTAACTTGGGATTTTCCCTCGCTCTTACACCGATGTGTGACGGCGATGTGTGAAGGGATCCGTGCGAGCTCGCTCTGGTACCATCCGCGCCGGGAGGAAGGCCTTGCCGAAGCTTCGCCATCCGGTCTCGGGGCGGTGTACGACGCATGCGACGACGGCCTGGTGCGGGTCGAGACGCCGGACGGAGCCGTCGGGTTCTTCCGGGGCGACGGGAGCTTCAGCCACGGCGACCTGCGCGAGGCCGACCCGCAGCTGTGCGGCTGGGTGGGCAACGACAAGAGCCGCCGCCGCTTCGAGCCCGCGAAGTCCGATTGAAGCCGCAGCTCGCGCGGTGGTAGGCTCGCGTTTGAACGAGGTTCAAACGCGATGCAAGCCCGCGAGCCCGCGTTGATCGGCCGGCCTGACGCGACCTTGCCCAAGTCGCGCGGCCTCTCCTACCAACAGCTCCTCGACGGCGACACGCACCCGGTGCCGGCGATCCTCCGCGAGAGCCGGCCGCGCCACCTGGGCTCGCACGACATCCCCGTCGAGCGCTACACGTCGCGCGCCTTCCACGAGCTCGAGGTCGAGAAGGTGTGGAAGCGCGTCTGGCAGATGGCCTGCCGCGAGGAGGACATCCCCGCGGTCGGCGACCACGTCGTCTACGAGATCGCGAACCTCTCGGTGCTGGTCGTTCGCGCGGCGCCCGACTCGATTCGCGCGTTCCACAACGTTTGCCTGCACCGCGGCCGCTTGCTGAAGGAGCGCGACGGCAACGCGCGCGAGATCCGCTGCCCCTTTCACGGCTTCACCTGGAACCTGAACGGGAAGCTCGCGCACGTCCCCTGCGAGTGGGACTTCCCGCACGTCGACCCCGAGAAGTTCGCGCTGCCGGAGCTGCGGGTCGGGACCTGGGGCGGGTTCGTGTTCGTGAACATGGACCCGGCCTGCGCGCCGCTCGACGAGTTCCTGGTCGGGCTGGACCGCCAGTTCGAGCGCTGGCCGCTCGAGCGCCGCTACAAGCAGGCGCACGTGGCCAAGCGCATGCGCGCGAACTGGAAGGTGGTGCAGGAGGCCTTCATGGAGGCCTTCCACGTGGTCGCGACGCACCCGCAGATCCTGGCCGGGATCGGCGACGCGAACTCGCAGTACGACGTCTACGAGAACTTCAGCCGCGCGATCACGCCGAACGGCACGCCGTCGCCGCACCTCGAGTGGGCGCCGACGGAGCAGGAGATGTTCGACGCGATGACGGATCGGCGCGAGGACGAGGCGCCGCTGGTCGCGATCCCGCCGGGCGTGACCGCCCGCCAGATCTCCGCCGCGGGCGGTCGCGCAATGCTGGGAGCGGTTTGCGGAGCCGAGTACGCCGAGAGCCTGTGCGACGCGGAGCTCGCCGACAGCTTCTACTACACGGTGTTCCCGAACTTCCATCCGTGGGGCGCGTTCAACCGGATCGTCTACCGATTCCGCCCGAACGGCGACGATCACGAGACGTCGATCATGGAGTGCATGTACCTGGCGCCGTTTCGCGAGGGCGAGCGGCCGCCGGCCGCGAAGATCCATTGGCTCGACTTCGACGAGGACTGGACGAACGCGCCCGAGCTCGGTCCCCTCGCGCGCATCTTCAACCAGGACTCGTTCAACCTGCCCAAGGTGCAGCGCGGGCTGCGCGCCACCCAGAAGCCCGGGCTCACGCTCGGGAACTACCAGGAAGCGAAGATCCGCCATTTCCACGCTCTGCTCGAGCGCTGGCTCGGGGCGTAGCGGCTGCTCAGACCTTGGCGATGATCCGGTCGGCGAAGCCGCGCAGCGCGTCGAGCTTGTGCTGCAGGGTCTGCGTGTCGCGCTCGTAGGAATTGCGGAAGCCGACGATGGCATCCGTGACACCCTGGTCCTCGAGCCGGCGCACGCCGTCCTTGGAGTAGGCGTCGAGCGAGATGACGTGGATCTCGAACGCCTCGCGCTCGCGCCCGTACTCGCGCCGCAGCTCCCGCAGTCGCGCGATGCAGCGCGCCAGCGTCTGCGGGTCGCCGCCCGCGTGCATCCAGCCGTCGCCCAGGCGCGCGGCGCGCCGCAGTGCGGGCTCGGCGTGGCCGCCGATCAGGATCGGGATCGGCTTCGCCGGCGCGGGCTTCATGCGGATGCTCGGGATCCGGTAGTGCGCGCCCTGGAACCCGAAGAACTCGCCGCGCGCGAGCCCGCGGATGATCTCGATCGCCTCGTCGGTGCGGGCGCCGCGGCTCGCCCAGTCCGTACCGGTGACGGCGAAGTCCTCCGGCCACGGCGAGAGGCCCACGCCGAGCCCGAGCCGGTCGTTCGTCAGCACCGCGACCGAGCAGGCGGACTTCGCGACCAGCACCGGCGAGCGGATCGGCAGCTTCAGCACGAACGTGGTGAAGCGCAGGCGCTCGGTCACCGCGCCGAGCGCCGCGCTCAGCGCGAATGGATCCAGGAACGGCGCGTCGGCCAGGAACTCGCGATTTCCGTCGGCGGTGTAGGGGTACTTGCTGTCGGAGACCTCCGGGTAGCAGAGCGAGTCCGGCACCACGAACGAGTGCCAGCCCGCGGCCTCGGCCGCGAGCGCGAGCGGCGCGTACTGACTGGGGTCGCACATCGACTCGGCGTACGAGAAGCGCACGGCTACTCCTGGGACTTCGCGAAGTCGAACACGCCGCGCTCGATCAGGAGCTCGCCGCGCACGCTGCGCACCTCGAAGAACGCCGTCTCCGCGCCAAACCAGATCTCGGTCACCAGCTCGTCGCCGGGGTAGGCGGGCTTCGCGAAGCGGCCCTCCATGCTCCTGAACCGAGCGGGGTCGTCGCCGCACGTGGCGTGCAGGAGCGCGCGGCCGGCGAAGCCGAACGTGCACAGGCCGTGCAGGATCGGGCGCTCGAAGCCGGCGCGGCGCGCGACCTGCGGATCGGTGTGGATCGGCGCGCGATCGCCCGAGAGGCTGTAGAGGAGCGCCTGCGCGGGATCGGTGCGCTGAATGACGGTGGCGTCCGCCGGCCGGCGCGGCCGGCGCGCCATGCCGCTCTGGAGGCCGCGATCGCCGCCGAAGCCGCCCTCGCCGAGAACGAAGAGCGAGCTGAAGTTCCGGAACAGGAGCTCGCCCGTGGCGGCATCGACCGCCGTCGAGACCAGCTCGACCTGCGCGCCGACCCGCTTGTCGTAGATCGCGGCCACCCTCAGGGTCGAGCGCGCGCGCCCCACCGTCGGGAGCGCGCCGTACACCTCGACCCGCTGCGCGTGGTGCACCACCTGGTGCGGGCCGTAGCTGCCGAAGGAGAGCACCGAGACCTGCCCGGCGCCGCCGCCCTTCCCGACGGTGGTGACGAACGTCGGCAGCACGTGGAGAGGAGTCCCCTCGCTGTTCTCGGTCGCGAACTGGAGCTCGTGCGCGCCGACGCCGAGCGCGTACAGGATGACCTGGTCCGCGCCCCAGTTGATCTCGAAGGGTCCAACTTCGCGGCCGATCCACGACAGGTCCATCGGCATCGCTCAGGATCTCCGCGGGCGCACGTAGGGGAGCACGACTCCGGGGCCCGCCTCTTCGAGCACCACCTCGACGGGCAGGTCGAGCGACAGCATGTCGGGGGTCATCTCGCGAATCCCGCTGACGATGCGCACGCCCTCGTCGAGCTCGGTCACGACGACTGCGTACGGCGGTCTCGCGCGCGAACGCGGGATGCAGCGCCTGGTGGGTCACCGTCCAGCTGTAGACGCGGCCGCGGCCGCGCGACGGCGCGAAGCTCGTGTCGGCCGAGCCGCAGGTCGCGCAGCGGAAGCGCGGCGGATGGCGCAGTCGGCCGCACGCCGCGCAGCACTGGAACGCGAGCTCGCGGGTGGCGGCGAGCCGCCGGTAGAACTCGCCGTTGGGGCCGTCGAGCGACGGCAGCGGCTTCGGCGGGAGGGCGGGCGCGCTCACGTGCGCGCCCAGGATGGCGAGGCTGCCGTCGCCGAAGTCGCCCCAGCCCGTGACGAGCCCGAGCTCGCGCGCCGGCACCTGCGCCTCGCCCGCCTCGCCGCGCAGCTGGCGCACCATCTCGACCACGTGGTTCATGCCCCACATGTGGCCCTGCGACGAGCAGCCCGCCGTGCGTGTTCATCGGATAGCGGCCGCCGAGCTCGATGTTCCCGTCGGCGACGAAGTCGCGCGCACTCGCCGGGTCCGCACAGCCCGAGCGCCTCGAGCTGCAGCAGCGCGACGTAGCGTGAAGCAGTCGTAGATGCCGAGCAAGTCGACGTCGTGGGGCCGGACGCCCGGCCTGCGCGAACGCCGCGGGCGCGGCGAAGGAGAGGCCGACGCGGAACAGATCGGGCCGGCTGGGGATGTCGTCGGCCGGATACGGATGGCCCTCCGCGGCGCCGAGGATCGCGACCGGGCGGCGCGCGAGGTCGCGCGCGCGCTCGCTGGGTAGTGACCACGACCGCGGCCGCGCAGTCGGTCTCGAGCGAGCAGTCGTAGAGGCGGAAGGGCTCGGAGATCCAGCGCGACGGCGAGGTAGTCGCTCCATCGTGAGCGGCTTGCCGCGCAGCAGCGCCTTCGGGTTCAGCTGCGCGTGGCGCCGGCAGGCGAGTGCGACCGCGGCCCGCCGCCTCGTCGGGGATCCGTACACCTGCTTGTGTCGCATGCAGATCCACGCGTAGAGCTGCACGGGCAGCATCGCGCCGTAGCGGCAGGTAGAAGTCGATGATCTGCTCGGCCGCGGCCGTCGGCGCGAAGCCGAGCCGCGGCCGGCGCGCGCCGGGCTTGGGGCGGAAGCGCCGAGTAGCCGTTCCAGCCCACGACCACGAGCACGCGCTGTCGCGATGCCCGACGCGACGGCGAGGGCCGCGCTCTGCAGCGCCGGCGACCGGGCTCGCGCCGCCCATGTGCACCGTGACCGCGTAGCGGAGGTCCTCGATGCCGAGGTTCGCCGCGAGCGACTCGGTGGTCGTGAAGCCCGACGGCGGGACCAGGCCGTCGACGTCGCGAAACCGACGAGACCCGCGTCGGCGAGCGCTGCGTGGGCCGCCTCGAGCATGAGCTCCTCGGGCAGGCGGTCCGAGCCGCGCACGTAGTCCGTCTCGGCGACGCCGACGATCGCCGCGCGCGACGGCGCGCTCACTAGCCCAGCTCGGCCAGCAGCGTATTCAGGTCTTCGGCGTGCTCCTCTTCCATCGCGAGGATCCCCTCGAGCATGCGCCGTGTGGTCGAGTCGTCCGTGCTCACGTAGTCGATCATCTCGCGGTAGCTGTCGATGGCGACCCGCTCCGCGACGAGGTTCTCCTTGATCATGTCGATGAGGTTGTCGCCCTCGACGTATTCGGAGTGGGAGCGGGTGAGCATTCCCTCGGGCGAGAGGTTCGGCGCGCCGCCGAGCTGCACGATGCGCTGCGAGATCTCGTCGGCGTGGGCCTGCTCCTCGTTGGCGTGCTGCAGGAACTCCGCCGCGACGCTCTGCGCGTGAATACCCGACGCCATGAAGTAGTGCCGCTTGTAGCGCAGCACGCACACGATCTCGGTCGCGAGCGCCTCGTTCAGGATCTTGAGCACGGTCTCGCGCTTGGCGCGGTAACCCTGCGTGACGGCGCCCTGCTCGATGTGCTGTCGGGCGCGCTTGCGCAGGGTCTTCACGTCGGTGAGGAAAGTCTTCTTCGCCTTCTTCGCCTTCTTCGCCATGTCGGGGGAAACCTCCAAGGGATCGCGGGCGAGTCTAGCTCGGCGAGAAGATCAAGGAGGGAGGCCCCCCGGATCTTCCGATCCGGGGGGCGCTCGTGTCGGGAAGACTTGGGACCGGTTTTCAGCCGCCTTACGGGAGGGAGTCCGGCGAAGCGACCCTAGTTCCGGTCTTTGCTGCTGCCGCTCCCTGGTTTTGCACGCGGCGTGCCAGCCGCGGGGCGCACGGATAACGCGCCGCGTCTCGATTCGCGCATTCCGGCTGCTGCAGTCCTCGGCAGGGACTGCACTTTCGATCATCAGGTGGCTGCCCTTGCCCAGTCGAGGTGCGAGCGGATCGCTGCGAGCCATGCCGTCGGGTTCTCGAGCTGCGGGCTGTGCGCGGCGTCGGGAATCGTCACTCTGCGCGCGCCGCGGATGCCCTGCTCCATCTCGTCCGACGGCTTCAGGAAGGGGAGATCCTCGGCGCCGACCAGCACGGTGGTCGGACAGCGGATCTCGCCGAGCCGCTCCGTGACCGACTCGACCTTGCCGAGCTCCGCCGAGAGCGCGTCCCAGGCGACCGGGTCCATCTGCTCGTGCTTGCGCTCGATGCGCTGCCAGAAGACGTCGGAGCCCATGTGCTCCTCGAGGCGTCGGGCCGAGGGCGGAACGTCGGGGCTCGTCGCCGCGAACTCCCGGTTGCGCCTGGCCAGCGCCACCATGCCGTGCTCGCGCGCGAACGCGGCGATGCCCGCCCGCGCGCTCTCGGAGAAGCGCATCTTGATCGAGCGCGGCGAGGTGTCCATCAGCACCAGCGAGGCCACGCGTTCGGGGTACGCGAGCGCGAAGCGCAGCGTCACGAAGCCGCCCAGCGAGTGGCCGAGCAGGTCGACCCGCTCGAGGCCGAGCGCGTCGAATGCGCCCTTCAAGTCGAGCACCAGGTTCCCGACCGTGTAGAGCTCGTGCACGCCCGAGTTCGTGCTGCCGCCGTGGCCGCGCTGGTCGGGGGCGAGCGTGCGGCCGCGCTCGGCGAGCGGCGCCATCTGCTCGCGGAAGTCGTCGCGCGAGCCCGTGAAGCCGTGGACCAGGACGAAGCCGCGTCCGCCCTGGCCGGCCTCCTCGACTTCCATTTCGATGTCCCGAACTGCGATTCTCTGGATGCGACTCATCGGCGCATCATACGCGAGCGTCGCGAAGGAGCGGATCGTGGCCGAGCCGTGCAAGCACCCGCCGGGCGTCATGGCGCCGGTGATCGACCGCAACCGCTGCGAAGCCAAAGAGGACTGCGTGCGCGTGTGTCCCTACTCCGTGTTCGAGATCCGCGCGCTGTCGGCCGACGACAAGCGCGGGCTGTCGTTCGTCGGCCGGCTCAAGGCCTGGGCCCACGGCAACCGGCAGGCGTTCGCGGTGGCGGCGGATCGGTGCCACGGCTGCGGTCTGTGCGTGGCGGCGTGCCCGGAGGACGCGATCCGGCTGGAGCGGGTCTAGCGGTCGACGTGGCCGAGATCGCGCTCGGGTGCGACCCGGTCGCGCACCAGGCGCTTGAGCTCCGCGGCCTCGGGGAAGCGGCCGGCCTGGACGCGCGAGAAGATCGTCTCGCCGCCGAGGCGCACCTCGAAGACGCCGCCCTGGTCGTTCGGCACGAGCGCGACCTCGCCGAGCTCCGCCTCGAACGTCTGCAGGAGCTCCTGCGCGGCCCACGCCGCGCGCAGCAGCCAGCGGCAGCGCGTGCAGTACTCGATCTCGATGCGCGGACGCGACACACGGACAGGATAGCGCGGGTTTTTAATCAGGAATCATTCCTGATCTGTTCCAGCCCGTGAAGGCGCTGCAGATCGACCAACGCGACGCGCTCTAAACGGTCTCGCTCAGGGCCGGGTACCCCCGGCGATGAACGCGCGCTCACCGAGCGTGCCCAGCGAGAAGTCGCGGTAGCCGCCGTCGAAGAAGTCGCGGCAGCGGGTCGAGTGCGCGAGCGCCCGCGTACTCGAGGTGCGCCGCACCTCCTGCCGGAAGGTGCCGTCGTCGTAGAGCTCGTAGACGGCGAAGCCGCCCGGGTAGTCCTTCACGCAGTGGACCTCGACGAACGGGATCGCGCCCGACGCCGCGTAGCGCCGCACCCGGTTGCGGTGCGTGTGCCCGATCAACACGCCCTGCACCTGCGGATTCTTGCCGAGCAGATCGAACATGCGCAGCGAGTGCTCCGGGATGATGCCGATCGAGTTGGGGTAGGAGTGCCGGTGCTCGGGCGGAACCGGCTGGTGATGGGTCAGCAGCAGCGTCGGCTGCGCGCGTTCGCGGGTTCCCGCGAGCTCCTCCTCGAGCCAACGCAGCCGCGCATCGGGAAACACGCCGTGGTGCTCCCCGGGCTCGACCGTGTCGAGCAGGAGCAGCCGCCAGCCGCCGAGCTCGACGGCGCGCGGCGCCTTCGGCTGACCCAGAATTGCGTAGCCGTCGACCTCCCGGCCTTCGAGCAGCGCGTAGTGGTCGTGGTTCCCGAGGAACGCGTGCCAGGGCGCCTCGAAGCCAGCGAACGTCCGCGCCGCGGCCTCGAACTGCTCTGGCTGGCCCCGGTCCGCGATGTCGCCCTTGATGAAGACGGCGTCGACGCCGAGCCGGTTGATGTCCGCGACTGCGTCCTCGTTCATCAGCTGCCAGTAGGGGACGTCGCCGTCCGTCTCGCGCGCGACCGGAAACTTCGGCGCCGGTTGCCCGAACTCTCCCTCGGCGAGCGGCGTGCCGCCGAAGCGCGCCTCGCCGAAGTGCAGATCGTTCAGGCTGGCGAAGCGCGCGACTCGCTTGCCGCGCGGCGCGGGCAGCGTGCGGGCGCGGCCCGAGAAGTACTTGTCGGGCTCGACGCCCGCCGCGCCGGTCACCTCGATCTCGATCCGGTGCTCGGCGTCGGCCGCGAGCCCCTCGACGCGCACCAGCCGGGTTCCGGCCGGCCCTTCGGACGTCGCGCGCAGCTCGCCGTCGATCCGCACGCGCGCCGGTGCCTCGACCGGGCCGCCGGCGTCCGCGACCGCGAACGACAGAGTCAGCGAGTCGTGCGTGACCGAGAAGAGCTCCGGGTCCAGGACGCGAAGGGCCATGGGCGTTCTCCCCGCTCTAGTCGAAGAAGCAGAAGTGGTCGGGCTGCGCCGTGAAGGGCGCGGGCGGCGAATTGATCTGCGCCTGCACTCTGGCGCGGTGATCGTTGATCCACTGCCGGATCGGCGCGATCTGCGTCGTGAGGTCGCCGGTGATCGGTTGGATCAGGGCCTGCATCCGGTCCACCTCGGCCAGATGCGCCGTCGGGTTCCAGACCGTGTCGAGCTTCTGCTGCAGCTTTGCGAGGTACAGCGCCTTGGTGTCGGCCATCTCGTACAGGCGCCGCGCCAGTGCGGCGCGCGGCACGATCGCATCGGCGTGGTTCGGGTCCGCGGTGGGATTGGTCGTCGCGCGGTTCATCAGCGGGTTGCCGCGCCCGAAGGTGTCGTCGATGCCCCAGGGGATGAAGTGGATCTTGCCGTCCTGCGGCTTCACGTAGAAGAAGAAGTTGTTCTGGTCGTCGGCGTAGCCGTCCCAGTGACCGATCAGACCTTCGCCGGCCCAGAAGGTGAGGTAGGCGTCGAGGTCGAGCACGGCTTCGATCGCTGCGCGCCGCTGCGCGTTGGTGAAGGTCCCGCTGGTCGGAGTGGTCAGCGCGGTGGTGAGTGCGTCGATCTCGGCCTGGTTCGCGGCCGAAGCGTCGTCCTTCGGCTCGATCGTGTAGCGCCAGGGCTCGCCGCCCGCCGGCGGCGGAGTGCCCTTCAGCCAGAAGTCCGAGAGCGTGCCCTCGTACAGCCGGCCGGTGGCGTCGCCGAAGACGCGGCCCAGGAACGGCTCCTTGATCGACTCCACGTTGACGTAGAGCGAGTCCACGGCGGTCGACGTCGGCAGGTTCGGGTCGGTGACGTGCACGCGCACGTGCGCGAAGTTGCAGCGCGGGGCGGGCACGCCGGCCGCGGTCATGATCTCGTAGCCCAGACACTGCTTGATGTATGCGGGGTCCTGCAGGGAGTTGTTCAGGGTCATCCGCTCGAGGCTCTCGAGGTGCTGGCCCGACTCGAACTCCCCGAAGTCGAGCTTCAGCGAGGGCTTCGTGTCGGAGAGCGAGCCGAAGAAGCCCTTCTTGCGGATGCCCACGTCCGTCAGCGTCTGCCCGTCCACGACGACGGTCGGCGCGTGGAAGAACGTGTACGGATCCGGGAACGGCGCGTCGCCGCAGCTGGTGGTGACGAAGACCGCGAACAGGTCGCGCTTCTGCACGCGCATCAGGTCCCAGTCGGCCTTCGCCATGGTGATGTCGACCTCGACGAGCCGGTTCGGGTCGAACCAGAGCGCGCTCGAGTCGGTCGGCGGGAACGCAGCCGGGCACACCTGCTGGGCCGCGGGGGATTGCCCGGCGACCGCGCGCGCGAGCTCGCTCGCGTCCGCGATTCCGCACTCGCCCGCGCGCAGCACTCCGCACTTCCGCGGCGCACTCACGTCGGGAACGATCGCGGCGAGCTTCTGCCGGAGCTGCGTCCGATCCGCCGTGGTCACGGCGCCGTTGTTGCTCACGTCGCCGCACTGACACGCGTCGCCGATCCCCTCGCCGCCGCCCGCGCCGATCCGGCCGGTGTCGAGCTGGTTCGGGTTGGGCTCGCCCGGGCAGTTGTCGTCGCAGCCCGTTGTCACCCCGCTCGCGCAGGGGTGGTCGCCGACCTCGCCCGAGTGGTCACCGTCGTCCGGCACTCCGTCGGTGTCGCGGTCCGGAAGCGGCAGACCCTGGCGCAGGGCCGTGAAGCTCTGCGAAGCCGCGCCGCCGTTCCAGACGTTCGGCGCGCCGAAGGTGCTGCTCTTGCCGTCGTTGTAGGAGTGCGAGCAGCGCTCGACCACCGCGCTCGGGTCGGCCTCGAGCTTGAACATCTCGCGGCTGTTGACACCGACCGGTGGCGGATCGCAGCCCAGCGCCGGGTTCGAGGCGAGCCCCTCGCCCGCCGGACCGTACACGAGGGCGTCGGCCGCGGTGTGGATCGTGATCTGCCAGTTGTCGTTCGAGACCGGGAAGCTGTTGGGGGTGATGTACGCGCTGCTGCCGCCGTCGATGGCCTGGACGTTGATCGTCCAGTCGCCGCCGGCGGGGTTGTAGGAGACGTCGGTGGGCACGTCCTCGGCCACCGTGATGATCGTACCTGCTCGCAGGTCCACCCAGAGCGCATTTTGGCTCAACACGAGCTGCTCGTTGCACACGCCGTTGTCGCACAGGTCGAGCTTCCAGCCTCGGACGTCGAGGTGATCGGCAACCACGACGAGCTCGAACCAGTCGCCGCCGTTGCCGAGCACGCGGCCGAAGGCGGGGTCTTGCGCGGTCCCGCCGTCCTCGTCGGCAGCGGCCGCGCCGCCGTTCAGGTAGCTCGTCGCGCTGACGGCGTTGTACTCGTTCAGGATCAGCTTGGCTGCGCTCGCAGGGAGCGGAAAGCCAGCCAGCAGGCACAGGAATGTCCAGCAGGGGTGCGCGCGCATCGCGGGACTCTACCAGAAACCGTCCGCGGGCCGATCCAGCCTCGATTGCACCCGGGCGATCTGGAGGTCGAAGTGACCCAGCGGCAGCTGCAGCTTGTGCTCGGCGTCCCTGCGCGGAGCGGGGGGACTACTCCGGCGCCGGCCCCGGGAACTGATCGCGCAGCAGGCGCTTCAGCACCTTTCCCGACGGGTTGCGCGGGATCAGGTCGATGAACGCGACGGCCCGCGGCTGCTTGAAGCGCGCGAGCTTGCCGTTGCACCAGTCGATGACCTCGCGCTCGGTGAGCGACGGGTCCTTTCGCACGACGATCGCGAACGGCGACTCGCCCCACTTCGCGCTCGGCTGACCGATCACCGCGACCTCGCCGACCTTCGGGTTGCCGAGGATCACGTTCTCGATCTCGGCCGGGTACACGTTCTCGCCGCCCGAGATGACCATGTCCTTCATCCGGTCCTGGATGTAGATGAAGCCTTCCTTGTCGACGGTCGCGACGTCGCCGGAGTGGAGCCAGCCGTTCTTGATCGTCTCGGCCGTCGCCTCGGGGCGGTTCCAGTACTCCTTCATGATGTGCGCGCCGCGCGATGATCACCTCGCCCTGCTCGCCGGGCTTGATGTCGTTCCCCTTGTCGTCGACCACGCGCACGTCGGTGTGGAAGAACGCCTTGCCCGTCGAGCCCGCCTTCGCGATCGCATCGTCGCGGCGCCGATCAGGCACGCGGGGCCGCAGCTCTCGGTGAGCCCGTAGACCTGGTGGATCTCGATGCCGAGCTTCGCGTACGCCTCGATCAGGGTGACCGGCACGGGTGCGGCGCCGCTCATGATCCAGCGCAGGCTCGAGATGTCGTACTTCTTCGGGTCGTAGGACTGGAGCATGAAGTTCAGCATCGCAGGGACCTTCGAGCGCGACGGTCACCCGCTCGCTCTGGATCAGCTCCCAGACCTTGGTCGGGTCGAAGGCGCGCATCACGACGCTGGTCACGCCGCTTGTAGATGTTCAGCGTGATCGGCGTCAGCGCGCCGACGTGGAAGAACGGCAGCGAAACCAGGTAGCGGTCCTTGAGCCGCATCTCGGCGGTCGCGCCGATCGTGAGCACGCCCCACATCGCGGTCTCGTGGGTGTGCACGGCGCCCTTCGGCAGGCCGGTCGTGCCCGGAGGTGTACATGATGTAGAGCAGGTCGTCGTCGCAGGCCGTGCAGGCGGGCGCCTCTGTCGAGGCGGCGCGCTGCAGCGCGTCGTAGTCGAGCGCGAACTTGGCGCGGGTCGCGTCGGCGCCCTGGTGGACCCAGTGCTTGACGTCGGTGGCCGGACCGCGCTTCTCGAGCTCGGCAACCGCCTGGGCGAACTCGCCGCCATACAGAAGGGTCTTCGCGCCGCTGTCCTTCAGGATGAACTGCAGCTCGTCGGGAACCAGCCGCCAGTTGAGCGGCACGCAGACCGCGCCGAGCTTCGCGATCGCGAAGAAGCTCTCCAGGAACTCGGGGCTGTTCATCATGAGCAGCGCCACCCGGTCTCCCTTCCGCACACCGAGCTCGCGGGCCAGGAAATGCGCAGTTCGGTTCGCGCGCGCGTCGAGGTCGGCGAAGCTCAGGCGCCGGTTCGAGTGCGTGTCGATGAACGCCTCGAGGCTCGGATTGAGCTGCGCTCGCTTCTGCAGGAACAAGCCGACGTTGCTCTTCATGGTTCCGCCCTCCCCTGCGCATTCTGGCACATGAGAATCTTCTCCTGGATCTGGCCGTTCGGGTATGATGCACCCCTGGGGAAGGGCCTTCCGCGGGAGGCCTAATGGGCCGCGTTTTCTTCTGGAAAATCTGGATTGGACTGATTCTGCTGCTCGCGGCCCCCGCGTCGGCACAGGACAGCTATGTCCTTTTCGAGAGCGGACCGGTGCGCCCGCTCGCGCTCTCGCCGGACGGAACCCGTCTGTTCGTCTGCAACGTGCCCGACTCGCGGCTCGAAATCTTCGCAGTCTCGCCCGCGGGCCTCGCGCACCTGGGCTCGGTGCCGGTGGGGCTCGAGCCGGTCGCGGTCGCGGCCCGCTCGGACGGCGAGGTCTGGGTCGTGAACCACATGTCCGACAGCGTGTCGATCGTCGACGTCGCCGCCCGGCGCGTCACCCGCACGCTCCTGGTCGGTGACGAGCCCCGCGACATCGTCTTCGCGGGCGCGAGCCGCGAGCGCGCCTTCATCACCGCCGCGCACCGCGGACAGAACCGGCCCGGCGACCCGCAGCTCCTCGCGGGAGGAGTCGGCCGCAGCGACGTCTGGGTGTTCGACTCGACCGACCTGGGCGCGGCCCTCGGCGGCACGCCGCTCGCGATCCTCAACCTGTTCGGCGACACGCCGCGCGCGCTCGCGGTCACCCCGGACGGCTCGAAGGTCTATGCGGCGGTGTTCCAGTCGGGGAATCAGACCACCGTGATTCCGGAGGGAGTGGTCCCGCAGCCCGGTCCGTTCCAGACGCTGCCCGCGAACGCCCCACCCCCGGACGAGAGCCTCACCATCACCAACCCCCCGGTGGGAGTGATGGCGCGCTACGAGTCGGGCACGACCTGGCGCGGACCGACCGGCGCGGCGTATACGGACAAAGTCCCGTTCCTGCTGCCCGATCACGACGTGTTCGCGATCGATGCACTCGCCACGCCGCCGGTGCAGACCGGCGTGTACGACCACGTCGGCACGGTCCTGTTCAACATGATCGTGAACCCCGTCTCGGGCGCGGTGTACGTCACGCAACACCGACGCCAACAACATGGATCGCTTCGAGGGGTTCGGGAATCCGAACCTGCGCGGGGAGCTGCACAAGGCGCGCATCTCGATCCTGACCGGAACGTCGACGGTGACGCCCCGCCACCTGAACCGACACATCGACTACGGCCCCGCCGTCGCGCCGCCCGAGGTGAACCAGGCCAGCCTCGGCATTCCGACCGAGATGGCGATCACGTCCGACGGCGCCACGCTCTTCGTCGCCGCGTTCGGCTCGCAGGCGATCGGCGTCATCGACACCGCGTCGCTCGCGCTCGATCCCAACGACCCCAACGCCTACCAGCCCAGCGCCGCCAGTCACATTCCCCTGTCGGCGGGCGGGCCGGGCGGACTGGTGTTCGACGAGCTGTACTACCGCCTCTACGTCTACACGCGCTTCGACGACGGCGTGTCGGTCGTCGACGCCGTCGCGCACACGGAACTCGCGCACCTCTCGGTGCACAACCCCGAGCCGCCTGCGATCACGGTGGGGCGGCGCTTCCTCTACGACACGCAGTTCTCGTCGTCGAACGGCGAAGCGTCGTGCGGCGTCTGCCACGTGTTCGGCGACTTCGACTCGCTCGCGTGGGATCTGGGCGCGCCCTCGCCCGACGGCGCAGTGGTGCTCAACGACAACCCGTTCGTGAAGATCTTTCCGTTCGACACGACGCCGGGGGTCCCCGCGGTCACCGCAAGCGACGAAGCCGCGAACCCGGTCGACTTCCACCCGCTGAAGGGCCCGATGACCACGCAGACCCTGCGCGGCATGGACCATGGCGGGCCCATGCACTGGCGCGGCGATCGCTCCGGAGGCGGCTTCAGCACCCGCGCGCCCGATTGGGACGCCGACCCGAACGCGCTCGACGCGAACCAGGCGTTCCTGAAGTTCAACCCGGCGTTCGTCGGTTTGCTCGGCCGCGCGAACCAGCTCTCCCCCGCCGACATGCAGGCGTTCGCGACCTTCATCCTGAAGCTGCAGCAGCCGCCGAACCCGATCCGAAACCTCGACGGGACGCTGACCGCGTCTCAGGCGGCGGGGCTCGCGCTCTTCGTCGGACCGCAAACTGACGCAGCGCAAAAGAAGTGCTCGGGCTGTCACACCCTCGACCCCGCCACCGGAGCGTTCGGCACGCGGGGCCGGTCGGCGTTCCAGACCGTCCAGGGCGAGACCCAACACTTCAAGGTGCCGCACCTGCGCAACCAGTATCAGAAGGTCGGGATGTTCGGACGCAACGTGCAATTCCTGCCGCTGCACGGCTCGGCTCTCAGCCCCGTCGATCAGATCCGCGGCTTCGGCTTCCTCCACGACGGGTCGACCGACACGTGCGTGAGCTTCCTCGAAGACCCGAACGCCTTCACCTTCGACCCCAACGCCGCCGTCGCCGCGACACAGCGCGCCGACCTGGCGAACTTCATGATGGCGTTTCCCACGGACCTGGCGCCGGTCGTCGGCCAGCAGGTCACGCTCACCGCCGCGAATGCGGGCGACCCGGCGGTCGGCGCGCGACTCGACCTCTTGGTCGCGCGCGCGGGAACCCCCTACGCCGACGTCGACCGCTCGCCCAACAACGAGTGCGATCTCGTGGTGAAGGGCCTGGTCGCGGGCGCGCCGCGCGGCTGGTGGATGAGCGCGCCCGGGGTCTTCACGTCCGACAAGAGCACCGAGCCGACCCTGACGGACGCCGAGCTGCGCCTGGTCGCGAGCACCGCGGGCCAGGACCTGACCTACACCTGCGCGCCGCCCGGCTCCGGGCCGCGGATGGGCATCGATCGCGGCGGCGTGGGCGACGCTTCCCAGCCGGACGGCATCCTCGACGCCGAGCAGTGCGGCGACGTGACCGCGGACGGTGTCGCCGCCGCGGCGGACGTCGCGGCGATCCGCGCCCAGCTCGCCAGCCTCGATCCTCCCGCCGCCCCGGGCAAGTGCAACGTGATCGACGAGGAGGGCGGCCCTGCAGGGACTTGCGACATCGTCGACGTCGCGGTGCTGACACGCGCTCTGGCCGGCCAGAGCCCGTCACTTTCTTCTGCCTGCAACCAATAGGTAGGTGAGCGGCGCTCTTCCCTGCTGGATCACCCTGGGCGTATGATCCTCGGCCGGAAGCGGGTCCGCATCAGATCCGCCGACTTCGCTCGGGACGGATTCTCGGGGCTTTCTCGGGGCTGATTGGGAGGGGAACCATGGGACGCTGCCGCTGCCTGATTTCCGCGCTCGCCTTGACTTGGCTCGCCACCGCCAGTGGCTCGGCCCGGGCGCAGAACGGATACACCCTCTTCGAGAGCGGCCCGGTGCGGCCGCTCGCACTTTCGCCCGACGGCACGAAGCTCTTCGCGTGCAACATCCCGGACGATCGCCTCGAGATCTTCGACGTCACGTCGGGCAGCCCGAAGCTGATCGGGTCCGTGCAGGTCGGCCTCGAGCCGGTCGCGGTGGCCGCTCGCAGCAACGCCGAGGTCTGGGTCGTCAACCATCTGTCCGACAGCATCTCGATCGTCGACGTCGCGACCCAGCGCGTGACCCGAACGCTGCTCGTCGGCGACGAGCCGCGCGACATCGTGTTCGGCGGCAGCGGCAAGAACCGCGCCTTCATCACCGCCGCTCACCGCGGCCAGAACCGGCCGGGCGATCCGCAGCTGCTCGAGGGCGGGGTCGGCCGCAGCGACGTCTGGGTGTTCGACGCGAACAGTCTCGGCGCTGCACTGGGCGGCACGCCGATCACCGTTCTGAACCTCTTCGGCGACACGCCGCGCGCGCTCGCCGTGACACCGACGGGTGGCACGGTCTACGCCGCGGTGTTCCACTCGGGCAACCAGACCACCGACGTCCCGCAGACCGTGCTCCCGACCCTGCCGCCGCTCCAGACGCTCGACATGCCCACGCCCCCCCGGGGGAACACTGCCGACCGCGCAGACTCGCAGTGATGCTGAAGTACCAGTCGGGCGACACCTGGCTCGACGCGAACGGTGGCGCCCACAGCGGCGTCGTCCGCTTCAAGCTGCCCGACAACGACGTGTTCGCGATCAACGCGGACGCGAACACTCCGGCGCAGACGTCGGTCTACAACGGCGTCGGCACGGTCCTCTACAACATGGTCGTGAACCCCGCGACCGGCGTGGTCTACGTGTCGAACACCGACGCGAACAACATGGACCGCTTCGAGGGCTTCGGCACGCCGAACCTGCGCGGCGAGCTGCACAAGGCGCGCATCTCGATCCTCTCCGGCGCCTCGACGGTCAGCGTGCGCCACCTGAACAAGCACATCGACTATGCGCCCGCGGTTGCGCCGGCAGCGGTGAACGCGGCCAGCCTCGGAATCCCGACGGAGATGGCGATCAACCGCGCACGGCACGACGCTGTACCTGGCGGCGTTCGGCTCGCAGGAGATCGGCGTCTTCGACACGGCGGCGCTGGCCGCGGACTCGTTCACGCCGAGCGCCGCGAACCACATCCCGCTGTCGGCGGGCGGACCGGGCGGCGTCGTGCTCGACGAGTCGCGCAACCGCCTCTACGTGTACACGCGCTTCGACGACGGCATCTCCGTCGTCGATCCGACCGCGAAGCTCGAGCTCGCGCACCTGACCGTGCACAACCCCGAGCCCACGGTGATCACGAACGGCCGGCGCTTCCTGTACGACACGCACCTGACGTCGTCGAACGGCGAGGCGTCGTGCGCGGTGTGCCACGTGTTCGGCGACTTCGACTCGCTGGCGTGGGACCTCGGCGCGCCGTCGCCCGACGGCACCGTGTTGCTCAACAACAACCCGTTCGTGCAAGATCGGCACGCGGCACCGACCGGACCCGCGATCGCGAACCTCGGCGGCAACGTCGACTTCCACCCGCTGAAGGGCCCGATGACGACGCAGACCCTGCGCGGCATGGAGCACGACGGGCCGATGCACTGGCGCGGCGATCGCTCCGGCGGGCAGCTCCTCGTCGATGGGGGCGGCAATCCGCTTCCGAGCCAGCGCAACGTAAGCGGGAACCAATGGGCCGGCGACCCGAACAACGCGCTCGACGAGAATCAGGCGTTCATGAAGTTCAACGTCGCGTTCGTCGGGCTGCTGGGCCGATCGGGCCAGCTGACCCCGAGCGAGATGCAGGCGTACACGAGCTTCATCCTGAAGCTGCAGCAGCCGCCCAATCCGATCCGCGATCTCGAGGGGCCGGTCGACCCCAACAGCCCGACCCCGGCAGGGCGTGGCCTCTTCTTCTACAACAACACGATCTCCGACACGATCAAGACCTGCAACGGCTGCCACACGCTGAACCAGTCGCTCGGCGCCTTCGGCACCGGCGGCCTGTCGACCTTCGAAGGGCTGAGTCACAGCACTTCAAGGTCCCGCACCTGCGCAACGCGTATCAGAAGGTCGGCATGTACGGCATGAATGCGGCCGGCGGGATCCCGGCGCACGGCGACCCGAACGCGCCGCAGATGCGCGGCTTCGGGTACCTGCACGACGGCTCGATCGACAACGTGATCAGCTTCCTGAACGGGTCGGTGTTCGCCTTTCCTTCCGACCCCAACGACGCCACCTCCAACTACGGCAATGCGGGCGCCGCGATGCGTCAGAACGTCGCCAAGCTCGTCATGGGATTCCCGTCGGATCTCTCGCCGATCGTCGGCCAGCAGGTGACGCTCACCGCCGCGAATGCCGCCGACGGCCCGCTCAATACGCGGCTCGCACTCCTGATCTCGAAGGCGATGACCCCGTACGCCGACGTCGATCGCTCGCCCAACAACGAGTGCGACCTGGTCGTGAAGGGCCGGATCGGCGGCGTTCCGCGGGGCTGGTGGCTGTCCGCGGCCAACACGTTCACCCCGGACTCCGCTGCGGACGGGGTCCAGACCGACGCCAGCCTGCGCCTGCTCGCGAACACCCCGGGCCAGGAGCTCACCTACACCTGCGTGCCGCCCGACTCCGGCCAGCGGCTGGGCATCGATCGCGGCGGCGTCGGCGACGCGTCGGCCCCGGACGGGATCCGCGACGCCAATCAGTGTGGCGACGTGACCGCGGATGGCGTCGCGGCTTCGGCCGACGTCTCGGCCGAGCGCGCGCTGCTCGCGCAGGCCTCGACGCCGGTAGCGCCGGGCAAGTGCAACGTGAGCGGCCCCAACGGCAGCGGCGCCGGAAGCTGCAACATCGTCGACGTCACCGTGCTGCGGCGGGCGCTCGCGGGCGCGGGCCCCGGGCTCAGCACGGGCTGCAACGGCTGAGCGGTCCGAGGTTCCAGGAGGGAGGGAGTCGCGGAGCTCAGGCGGGATCGAGAACGACGGAGGCGCGTGCGCAGATCTCGCGTGACGATGCGCCGACCAGAACCTCGAACTCGCCTGGCTCCGCGACCCAATCCACGGCTCCCGGGTCCCAGGCGGCGAACGCGCGCGCGGGCAGGCTGAAGCGCACTTCGCGCGCCTCGCCGGACGCGAGCTCGACCTTCGCGAACGCGCGCAGCTCCTTCTCCGGCCGCTGGACGGCCGACGCCACGTCGCGCAGGTAGAGCTGGACGACCTCCTGGCCGGCGCGCGCGCCGCAGTTGCGGAGCTCGAGCGCGACCTCGAGCGACTGGCCGGTGCGCAGTCTCGGGCTCGAGAGCCGGAGCTTCCCGTACTCGAAGCGCGTGTACGACAGGCCGTGGCCGAATGGGAGCGCGGGCTCGAGCTTGCGCGCGTCGTACCAGCGATAGCCGATGAAAAGGCCCTCGCCGTACTCGACCTTCCCGTGCCCACCGGGCCAGTTCAGGAACGCCGGCGTGTCCTCGAGGCGGCGCGGCCAGCTCTGCGGCAGCCGGCCCGACGGGTTCACGTCGCCGAACAGCACGTCGGCGAGCGCGTTCGAAGTCTCCTGACCGCCGTACCAGAGCTGGAGCGCGGCGGGAACCCGCTCGAGCCAGTCGAGCGCGATCGGCGCGCCAGTATTCACCACAGCGATCGTGCGCGGGTTCGCGGCGGCGACCCGCTCCAGCAGCTCGGCCTGGCGCCCGGCGAGCGCGAGCGTGGTGCGGTCGTGGCCCTCGCTCTCCCACTCGTCGTTCAGGCCGACCATCACGATCGCGGCGTCGCAGCTCGCCGCGCGCGAGACCGCGCGGTCCAGAAGGTCGGCGGGGGGAGCGCGCAGGCAGCCGACCTTGAGCCCGCCGAGCATCGGCCGGCTCAGGTTCGCGAACTCGACCGCGAGGTCGTAGCGCCGGCCGCCCTCGAGCTGGATTTCCGCGCGCACCTCGCTCGAGCCGAGCCCGAAGAAGGCCTCGCCGGGGGTCTGCGCGGTCCAGTTGTCGACGACCTGCACGCCGTCGACGAAGAGCCGGCTGTTGCCAGCCGAGACGAGCGAGAGCTGGTACGCCCCGGACTCCTTCGGCGCGAGCTCACCGCGCACGCGCACCGAGAAGGCGCGCGCGTCGATCTCGGGCGCGAACACGCCGAACCAGGTGAAGCTCGCCTCGTGGGCGTCGCGCACGCGCGCGGGGGAGCCTTCGAAGTCGTGGCCGTTCCAGTACTCGACGGACAGCTTGCCGGCGAGCAGCTCGGGACCGAGGGTCGGCGTGGTCTTGTGGCTGGTGCAGCCGGGCTCGAGGAACACCTCGACCGAGTCGCCCAGGCGCTTGCGCAGCGCCTCGAGCGGCGACACCGAATAGTGTGCGCGGACGCGCGCGCTCCCGCCGCCCTGCGTGGATACGTTCACTGCGTTCGGCCCGATCAGCGCGACCCGGCGCAGCCGGCGCGGCTCGAGCGGGAGCGCCGGCTCACCCGCGACGTCGGCGTTCTTCAACAGCACGATCGCTTCCGCCGCGGCGCGGCGCGCGAGCGCGCGGTGCTCGGGCCGGTCGACCGCGCCCTCGGTCTCGGGCGCCTGGCGCTCGAAGGCGCCGGTGCGCTCGGCCAGGCGCAGGAGCCGGCGCACGTGGTCGTCGAGCACGCTCTCCGATACCTCGCCCGCGCGCACGGCCTCGGCCAGCTTCGGGCCGAGATGGCGCGCGGGGCCAGGCATCTCGAGGTCGAGGCCGGCGTTCGAGCTCGGCGCGGTGCTGTGCGTGCCGATCCAGTCCGAGACGACCAGACCGTCGAAGCCCCACTCGCGCTTCAGGAGCGCGCCGAGCAGCCACGGGTGCTCGGCCGCGTAGGTGCCGTTCAGCTTGTTGTAGGCGGACATCAGCGACCACGCGCCCGCCTCGCGCACGGCCGCCTCGAACGGCACGAGGTAGAGCTCGCGAAGGACGCGCTCGCTCACTTCGGAGGAGATCGACATGCGCTCGGTCTCCTGGTCGTTCGCGGCGAAGTGCTTCACGCAGGCCGAGACACCGCGGCTCTGTACGCCGCGGATGAATGCCACCGCCATGCACGCGGACAGGTGCGGGTCCTCCGAGTAGCACTCGAAGTTGCGCCCCCCGAGCGGCGAGCGGTGCAGGTTCACGGTCGGCCCGAGCAGCACGTGCACGCCCTTGGTGCGCGCGTCGTCGGCGATCGCGGCGCCGACCTGCTCCACGAGCTCCGGGTTCCAGGTCGCGCCCAGCGCGCTGCCGCACGGGAACGACGCCGAGGTCGCCCCCTCCGACATGTTCACGCCGCGCGCGCCCGACGGGCCGTCGCTGAGCACGAGACCCGGGACGCCCTTGGCCGGGATCGCGACGCTGTGCCAGAGGTCGGCGCCCGCGCTGAGCGCGGCCTTCTCGTCGAGCGTGAGTTTTTCGAGCAGCTCTTCGATCCGCCGCGTGTCCGTCATCGCGGCGCGATCGTATCACGCGGGGAAGCGGGCGGCGCCGGGTTCGAGCTCGATCCTGAGCGCGTTCGTGGCGAACGCGACGGTGTGGTAGAAGCCGGCCAGCGCGATCAGCTCGACCAGCTGGGCGGGCGCGAACTCTGCGGCCAGCTCGGCCCACAGCGCGTCGTCGACGCTGGCCCGATCGTGCAGCGCGTCGCACAGGCGCAGGATCGCGCGGTCGCGCTTGGGCAGGACATCGTCCGGAAGCTCGCGCGCGCAGGTCGCGCGCACCTCCGGGTCCGACAGGCCTGCGCGCGCGGCGAAGAAGCTGACGTGCACGCCCCACTCGTACTCCGAGCCGCAGCGCGCGGTGGTGCGCAGGATCGCGAGCTCCCGCTCCCGCAGCGTGAGGCTCCCCCTGTCGAGCAGCCCGCCCGCGAGGAAGCGCGAGAGAACGCGCTCGTTGTGGGCGAGGGTGCGGAACAGCCGCAGGGGCTCGACGCCGGGCGGCATCAGTTTGGCGAGGGCCGCTTCGATCTCGGGGGCGTAGGGCCGCGGCGCCGGGGCGAGTCGGGGTTCGTCCATGGCGTTTCTCCGTGCTACTGTATTCGTATCTTACGGCTACGATTTTCGTAGCGCAAGGAGGCGAGCGTGCCTACTCCGAGGCCGGGCAAAGCCGTGCGCGGCTCGAGGACGGGCCGGCCGATCATGGCCGCGCTCGACCTGCTCGGCCGACGCTGGGCGCTGCGCGTGCTGTGGGAGCTCCGCGAAGGCGCGCAGAACTTTCGCGCCTTGCGCACCCGCTGCGACGACGTCTCCCCCACGGTGCTGAACGCTCGGCTCGCCGAGCTGCGCGAGTCGGGCATCGTCGCGCACGAGCCGGGCTCGGGCTACGCGCTCACCGCGCTCGGCGAGTCGCTGCTCGAAGCGCTCGCGCCGCTCCACGACTGGGCGGGCCGCTGGTCGAAGCGCTAGCCCGGGCGATTGGCGCGCAGGGTTGCATCGAGCGCGGACAAGTCACCGAGCACCCAGAGACTCGCGATGCGCTCGCCGCGCAGCGCGAAGAGGGCTGCGCCGGCCCACGACACAGGCTTGCCTCCGCGAGCGCCGCGTGGAGCGATCGCACGTACGTTCCAGATCCGTGATCCGTGTGTAGAAGGCCGCGACGAGCGCGGGGGTGCTCACGGCTTCGGGCCGGGAGCAGGCCGTTCGAGCGCGGTCCTGAAGTCGGAGCCGCCGGCCGGGCTCGGCACGAAGGTCACGAGGTAGCCGACCGATTTGCCGCAGCGGCATCGCATGGTGGTCTAGTCCAGCACCTCGTCGATCACGTACGTCCCGCTGCGCGCGTCCTTGTGGATCGCGATCACCTTGTTCTTCTGGGCGTCCTCGAGCAGGCGCGAGAACGAGCGGTAGCCGTGGTACTCCTCGTTGAAGCCCGGGTTCTTGCGCTTCATGGTCTCCTTCACGAGCGACCCGTGCAGCTCCTTGTTCTCGCGCTGCAGCGCCTCGACCGCGTCGAGCAGCGCCTCGAACGCCTCCTGCTGCTTCTTCGGCAGGTCCTTCGCCTTGGGCGAGGCGGGCTTGCGCTCGACGGTCCGACGCACGAGGTCGTCGTAGTAGATGAACTCGTCGCAGTGCTCGATGAACATCGGCGAGGTGGAGTTCTTCACGCCGCAGCCGATCGTGTGGCGGTTGTTCTCGCGCAGCTTCGCGACCAGCGGCGAGAAGTCCGAGTCGCCCGACACGACCGTGAACGTGTCGATGTGCGGCTTCGTGTACGAGAGCTCGAGCGCGTCGACCACCATCTTGATGTCGGCGCTGTTCTTGCCGGTGAGCTTCGAGCCCGGCATCTCGATCAGCTCGACGCCATTCTCGTGGAGCGGCCGGCGGTACTCGGGGTACTTGGTCCAGTCCGCGTAGGCGCGGCGCGTGACCACGTTGCCCTTGTCGATCATCCGCTTGAAGACGAGCGACGAGTCGAAGACCTTGTAGCGGGCGTCGCGGCAGCCGATGGCGACGTTCTCGAGATCGATGTAGACGGCGATGTTGTGAGTTTCGGCCGTGGAATTGCCCAAACGATCCTCCTGAGGTTGGGGCGAGTTTACATGCCACCCCGGGTGCGGGGTATGCTCGCCGCAAGGGGAGGACACAAATGGCAGGGAAGCTCTCGGGCAAGGTGGCGCTCGTCACGGGCGCGGCGTCGGGCATCGGGCAGGCGAGCGCGCGCGCGCTGGCGGCGGAGGGCGCGCGGGTGGCGTGCGCGGACCTGAACGCCGAGGGCGCCGAAGCGGTGGCGAAGGAGATCGCGGCCGCGGGCGGCGAGGCGATCGGGCTGCGGCTCGACGTCGCCGATCCCGACGACAACCGGCGCGCGGTCGAGGCGACCGTGAAGCGCTTCGGGAAGCTCCAGCTGGCGCACCTGAACGCGGGGGTCGCGGCGACCTCGAACGTGCTCGACACCACGCTCGAGGAGTGGAACCGCACGATCGCAATCAACCTGTCGGGCGTCTTCTACGGCCTGCAGGCCTCGGCCCGCGCGATCCGCGACGCCGGCGGCGGATCGATCGTGATCACCTCGTCCGACGCCGGCCTGCGCGGCGGCGGCGGCATGGGCAGCTACTGCGCCTCGAAGCACGGCGTGCTCGGGCTGATGAAGTGCGCGGTCGGCGACCTGTCGCAGCACAAGATCCGCGTGAACGCGGTCTGCCCGGGGGTGATCGATACGCCGATCCTCGGGCCCCTGCACAAGAACAAGACCTTCACCGAGGGCCCGCTCGCCGCCGCGCACCCGCTCGGCCGGGTCGGTCAGCCCGAGGAGATCGGCCGGGTCGTGGCGTTCCTGCTCTCGGACGACGCGTCGTTCGTCACGGGCGTGGCGCTCTCGATCGACGGCGGGCTGAACGCCGTGTTCGGCGCGTTCGGCACGAACCAGGGCGAGAACGTGCTGGAGAAGATCAACGGTTAGGAGGGCTGGCCGCTAGCTCACGCGCCGCGAGTGGCCCTTCCAGAAGGGCTCGCGCAGGTCCTTCTTCAGCACCTTGCCGCTGGGATTGCGCGGCAGCTCGGCGACGAAGTCGACCGAGCGCGGCCGCTTGTAGCTGGCGAGCTGTCCGCGGCAGTACTCGACCAGCTCCGGCTCAGTCGCACTGGCGCCGGCGCGCAGGACCACGATCGCCTTCACGACCTCGCCCCACTGAGCGTCCGGCACGCCGATCACCGCGGCGTCGGCCACGGCCGGGTGGCGGAACAAGACGTCCTCGATCTCGCGCGGGTACACGTTCTCGCCGCCCGACACGATCATGTCCTTCACCCGGTCCTGGATGTAGACGAAGCCCTCGTCGTCCATCACCGCGGCGTCGCCGGTGTGCATCCAGCCGTCGCGGAGCGCCTCGGCGCTGGCCTCCGGCAGGTTCCAGTAGCCGCGCATGAGCTGCGGGCCGCGCACGAGGATCTCGCCGATCTCGCCGCGCGGGACCTCCCGGTCGTCGGCGTCGGCGATCTTCACCTGGGTGCCGGGCAGCGCGCGCCCGCACGAGAGCAGGAGCTCCGGCTTGTCGCGCAGCGCGCGCTCGTGGTCGGCCGGGAGCAGGAAGGTCGCGGCCGCGGTCGTCTCGGTCATGCCGAAGCCCTGCGCGAAGCCGCAGCCGAACACCTCGATCGCGCGGCGCAATGTCTCGACCGCGATCGGTGAGGCGCCGTAGATCATGATCCGGAGGTCGTCGAAGCGGCGCTTGGCGACGTCGGGCACGCCAACCAGACAGGCCTGGATCATCGCCGGGACCAGGGTCGCGCCGACGATCCCGTCCTCGGACATCGCGCGCACGGCCTCGGCCGGGACGAAGTCCTCCTGGATGTAGAGCGCGCCGCCCTGGCGGATGATCCAGAACGAGGCGACGGCGGCCGCGGCGTGGTAGAGCGGCGCGACCACCAGGTAGCGGTCTCCGGGCGAGAGCGTCGCGACCGAGGAGAGCTGGTCGGCGTTCGCCGTCACCGCGCGGTGTTGCAGCACGGCGCCCTTGGGCCGGCCGGTCGTGCCGCTGGTGTACATCTGGTACACGTCGGCCCCGTCGTCGACGATCAGCGCGGGCGGGGTGGAGAGCTGGCTCCCCACCCACGCCTCGTAGCTCTCCCAGCCCGCGGGCGGCGGCGCATCGAGCGCGAGGAACTTTCTCACCTTGGGCAGCTCGCCGCGGATCGGGGCGATCGCGGCGGCGAGCGGCCCGCGTGCGATCAGGAGCTCGGCACCGGAATCGTTGACGATGTAGCTCCACTCCGGCGGGGCGAGCCGGTAGTTGAGCGGCACCGGCACGACCCCGGCCTTGGCGGCGCCGTAGTAGAAGAGCACGAACTCGGGCG
Organism: uncultured delta proteobacterium; assembly: GCA_963707945.1. Lineage (GTDB taxonomy): Bacteria > Myxococcota_A > UBA9160 > SZUA-336 > SZUA-336 > VGRW01. The sequence continues at coordinate 929,671 of CAVPRM010000001.1, read as the reverse complement.
TGTTCTTGGCGAGGAACGCCACCCGCGCGCCCGGCGCCAGGCCCTCGGCGAGCAGCGCGTGCGCGATCTGGTTGCTGCGCTCGCGCGCCGCGCGGTAGGAGATCTCGCGCCCGTTGAACCAGGCGAACGCGGCGTCGGGCCGTTCGCGCGCGTGCCAGTCGAGGTGATCGAAGAGTCGCATCGGCGCAGTATGATGCGGGCGATGGACGAACACGAGGGGCTCCGGGCCCGGGTACGGGAATGGGTCGCCGGGAACCACCCGGGCGATCCGGGCTGGAAGCTGCCGCAGAGCGCGCTCGAGGTGGCCGAGGACCGCCAGTTCAACTGGCTGCGCGACTGGCAGCGAAAACTGTACGACGCCGGCTTCGTCGGCGCCGAGTGGCCGAGCGAATACGGCGGCGGAGGTCAACCGCGCGGAGCCCAGCGCGCGATCGACGCCGAGCTGGCGCGCGCGCGCACGCCCTTCCTGCTGAACCTGGTGGCGCTGTCGTGGGCCGGGCCGGTGATCCTCCGCTACGGGACCGAGGCCCACAAACGGAAATTCCTGAAGCCGCTGCTGCGCTGCGACGAGATCTGGTGCCAGGGCTTCAGCGAGCCGGGCGCGGGCAGCGACCTGGCGTCGCTGCGCACGCGCGCGGTCCGCGACGGCGACGACTGGCGGATCGACGGCCACAAGGTCTGGACGACTCTCGGCCGCTACGCCGATTGGTGTATCCTGCTCGCGCGCACCGACGAGGGCGCCGTGAAGCACGCCGGCATCTCGTACTTCCTGGCGCCCATGAAGGTCCCCGGCGTCGAGGTGCAGCCGCTGGTCAAGCTGACCGGCGAAGGCGGCTTCAACCAGGTGATCTGGTCGAACGCGAGGATCCCCGGCGACGCGCTGATCGGGCGCACGGGCCAGGGCTGGGAGATCGCGATGGCCACGCTGCAGTTCGAGCGCGGCGCGGCGGAGGGCTCGGCGGGCGGCTCCTGGGTCGGGAGCGAGCAGATCGAGAGCTTGCTCCGGCTCGCGCGCGGGCTCAGCGCCGACGGACGGCCGGTGCTCGAGGACCCGGTCGTGCGCGACCGGCTCGCGCAGTTCTGGCTCGAGGAGACGGCGCTGCGCGCGAACGGGGCGCGCGTCCGCGTGCCGGGGCTCGTCGCGGATCGACCCGAGGCGCTGCCGCTGATGTCGAAGCTCGCGAGCTCCGAGCACGGCCAGGCGCTCGCGGACTTCGCCTGCGAGCTGCTCGGTCCCTCGGCCGGCCTCTGGATCGGCGATCCGCACGTCCCGGCGAACGCCGAGTGGCAGCGCTCGTACCTGAACTCGTTCGCGATGACGATCGCGGGCGGCACCAGCGAGATCCTCCGAAACATCCTGGGCGAGCGCGTGCTCGGCCTGCCGAAGACGCGATGAACACGCCGATCCACCACGACGAGGAGCACGCCCTCCTGCGCGCCGAGGCGCGCCGCTGGCTCGACGAGCGCTTTCCGATCGCGCGGGTGCGCGAGCTGGCCGACGGCGAGGCGGGCGAGGACCCCGCGGACTGGAAGGAGCTGGCGGCGCTGGGCTGGCTCGGCCTGGTGGTGCCCGAGAAATACGGGGGCGCCGGCCTGGGGGCCGTACACCTGGCGGTGTTGATGGAGGAGACGGGCCGGCGGCTGCTGCCCTCCCCGCTCCTGCCCTCGACCCTGGCCGCGCTGGTGCTCGCGCAGAGCGGCGCCGCAGCGCAGCGCGAGCGCTGGCTGCGGCCGCTCGTCGCTGGAGAGGCGCGGCTCGTGCTGGCCTCGGGCCCTGAAGCCGTCTGGGGCGGCGAGCGCGCCGACGCGTTCGTCGCGCGGCTGGGCGAGCGCTTCGCGATCGTCGACAAGCGCGCGGCCGGAGTTCGGGTCGAGAGCGAGCTCGTGCTCGACCGCACCCGGCGCAGCGTGCGGCTGTCGCTCGAGGGCGTCTCGCCTCCGGCCGACGCGTTCCTGCCGGCCCCCGCGGGCGAGCTCCTCGCGCAGCTCACGCCCTGGGCCTGCGTCGCGCTCGCCGCCGAGATGGCGGGCGGCGCCGACGCGCTGCTCGCGATGACCTCGACCTACGCCGCCACCCGCGAGCAGTTCGGCAAGCAGATCGGCTCCTTCCAGGCCGTGAAGCACCCGCTCGTGAACGTCCTGGTCGGCGTCGAGGGGCTACGCTCGCTGGTGTACGCTGCCGCGACCGCGCTCGACTCCGGCAGCGCCGACGCCGAGACGCTCGCGCGCATGGCCAAGGCCAAGGCCTGCGACGTGTTCGTGTTCGCGGCGTCGCGCGCGGTGCAGCTGCACGGCGGCTTCGGCTTCACGCTCGACTGCGACGCGCACCTCTACATGAAGCGCGCGCAGACGACCCGCCCCGCCTTCGGCGACGCCATGAGCCAGCGACGCTGGCTGGCCGCGAGGCTCCTCCAGAGATAGCCCTTGCAATTCATAGCCATCTGGCTATGGATTTGTTTCATGAGGGCTTTCGGGGCCTTGGCGGATCCAACCCGCGCCGAGATCGTGGCGCGGCTCGCGCAGCGGGCTCGCTCGGTCAAGGAGATCGTCGAGCTCTTCCCGATCTCGCAGCCCTCGATCTCGAAGCACCTGCGGATCCTGCGCGAGGCCGGTCTCGTGTCGGTCGAGCCTTCGGGTCGCGAGCGCCGCTACCGGCTCGAGCTCGGCCCGCTCCGCGAGATCGACGCCTGGCTCGAGCGCTACCGCGCGCTCTGGGCGAAGCGCCTCGACGCGCTCGAGGCCCACATGGACGAGGAGGAGAAGTCGTGAACGAGCTGGGAGAGATCACGCGCGGCTACAGCCTGCGCTACGAACGCCGCTCGAAGCACTCGCCGGAGCGGCTGTGGCGCGCGATCACGGACCCGGGCGAGCTGAGCCGCTGGATGAGCTACCCGGCTCGAGTGGACCTGCGCGTGGGCGGCGACTACAGCGTCGACTTCAGCCGGACCTCGGAAGGAACGCTCGACGGCGTGATCGTGCGGATCGAGCCTGCGCGCCGGCTCGCCTACGCCTGGGGCACGTCGGTGATCGAGTGGACGCTAGAGCCCGACGGCGCCGGCTGCCGCTTCACCTTCGCGCACCACGGCATGGCGCGGCGCGGCATCCCCGACGAGGAGGGCGTCGCCGTCGGCTGGCACCTCTGGCTCGACGACTTCGAGGCGCACCTCTCGGGCGCTCTTCCGACGCTGGACTCGAGCCGCAGGCGGAGCCGCGAGCTGGCCAAGACCTACCGCGTGCGGCTCGACGAGGTGCTCGGCGCCCCGGCGTGACAGAATGGGGTTCCGCACGAGGAGGAACCCATGAAGGCTGCCGTGATGCGCGCGTTCAAGACGCCGCTCGAGCTCGAGGACATCGACATCTCGAAGCCCGGCCCGCGCGAGGTGCTGCTGCGCACCGCCGCGACCGGCGTGTGCCACAGCGATCTGCACGTGCTCGAGGCGGGCCTGCCGGTGCCGCCGCCGCTGGTGCTGGGCCACGAGCCCGCCGGCGTCGTCGAGGCGGTGGGCGAGCTCGTCACGTACGTGCAGCCCGGCGACCACGTGATCGGCTGCCTGTCGGCGTTCTGCGGGAGCTGCGAGTACTGCCTCTCGGGCCGGCCGAACATGTGCGGCGGCGCCGCGACGATGCGGCCGCGGGGCTCGGCGCCGCGGCTCTCCAAGGGCGGCGAGGAGATCCGCCAGTTCGCGCATCTCTCGTCGTTCGCGGAGAAGATGCTCGTGCACGAGAACGCGGTCGTGAAGATCCGGAAGGACATGCCGCTCGACCGCGCAGCGCTGATCGGCTGCGGCGTGACGACGGGAGTCGGCGCCGTGCTCAACACCGCGCAGGTTCCCGCGGGCTCGACCTGCGTCGTGATCGGCTGCGGCGGCGTCGGACTCGCCGCGATCCAGGGCTGCCGAATCGCCGGCGCGAGCCGGATCATCGCCGTCGACACCATGGCGTGGAAGCTCGAGCTCGCGAAGTCGCTCGGCGCGACCGACGGCGTGAACGCGAAGGACACGGACGCGGTGGCGGCGGTGCAGAGCCTGGTTCCAGGCGGGGTCGACTACGCCTTCGAGTGCATCGGCACCAAGCAGACCGGCGCGCAGGTCGTCGCGATGGTCAAGAAGGGCGGCACCGCGGTGTGGGTCGGCGTGGTTCCGATCGGGCAGACGGTCGATGTCCCAGCGCTCGACGTCGTGATCAGCGGCAAGAAGATCCTCGGCTCGATGATGGGCGACAACCGCTTCCGCGTGGACATGCCGCGCTATGTGGACTTCTACCTCACGGGCCTGCTGAAGCTCGACGAGATGATCTCGGCGCGGCTCAAGCTCGATCAGGTGAACTACGCGTTCGACGAGATGCGCAAGGGCACCGCCGCCCGCAGCGTGATCGTCTTCGAGTAGGCCCCCTGCCGATGGCCGACACTCGGATGTCGCGCGCGGAGCGCGAGAAGTTCCTGGCCGCGGTGCGCGTGGGGGTCCTCAGCATCGCGGACGGAGCGCGCGGGCCCCTCACGATCCCGGTCTGGTACGGCTACGAGCCCGGCGGCGACGTCTGGTTCGTGACCGACCGCGACTCCCGCAAGGGAAAGCGGCTGCTCCTGGTCGACCGGGTCTCGCTCTGCGTCCAGACCGAGACCCCGCCCTACCAGTACGTCTCCGTCGAAGGCCCCATCGCGGGCATCGAGCGGGCCGACCTGGAACGACACAGGCGGGTGTTGGCGCACCGCTACCTGGGCCGGGAGCTCGGAGACCGCTACCTGGCGGATTCGTCGGGGGGCGGCGACGAGAGCGTCGTCGTCCGGCTGCGGCCCGAGCGCTGGCTCACGGTCGACTACGGAAAGGCCTTCGGGGCCTAGAGGCGGCCCTCCGTCCGGCCCCCTTTCCCAGCGGGAACCGTGCTTTTCTGCCTTTTCTGCGGGTCCCTTCCAGATCGTGTGATAAGCTCCGCCTCGGTGGACCTCCATTTCGGAGGTCTTTGCATGGGCTCCCTCGCCGGAAATGCCGGCCCGGAGTCAAGGCGAGTAGGGTGCCACCGCGGATGCGCGGACACTTTTGGGCACCGAGGAACTGTGTTTTGGGTAAGAAGCTCTACGTCGGGAACCTTCCGTACAACACCAACGATGCGGACCTGCGTTCGCTGTTCGAGAAGCACGGCCGAGTCGAATCGGCCAACGTGATTTCGGACCGCGAAACCGGCCGCTCGCGAGGCTTCGGCTTCGTCGAGATGGAAGGGGACGCAGCCGATACAGCGCGCAACGCGCTCGACGGTCAGGACTTTGGCGGCCGCAAGCTCCGCGTCAGCGAAGCGAACGAGCGCCGTGGTCCGGGTGGTGGCGGTGGTCCCGGCGGACCCCGCGGCGGTGGCCCGCGCGGCGGCGGTGGCGGTGGCTTCCGCGACCGCGATCGCGATCGCTACTAGCTAAACGATCGCGCGGGGCCCAAGCCCCGCGCGATACGTCCGGCCGGCGTGTCCGCGGCCGTCGCAACGACGGCCGACGTTCCGGGTGTGCCTGCTATCGGCCCTGGAACTTGGGTTCGCGCTTCTCGAGGAAGCTCTTCATCCCCTCGCGGAAGTCCTGGCTCTGGAACAGCGGCAGCAGCTGCAGGTAGACGTGGTGGACGTGGTCGTCGAATTGCTCGGCCATGGCCATGCGCATCATGCGCTTGGCGCCCTGCACGGCGAGCGGCGCGTTCGCGGCGATTTCATTCGCCAGCGCGCGGGCTTCCCCCATGAGCGCGTCGTCGGCGACGACCTTGTTCACGAGGCCGAGCTCGAGGCACTGGTCCGCGTCCAGCGTGCGGCCGGTGAAGATGATCTCTGCGGCTTTCGACCAGCCCACCAGCCGCGGCAAGAGCCAGGTGCCGCCCGACTCGGGTAGCACGCCCCGCTTCGTGAACGCGGCCGCCAGCTTCGCGCGCTTGCCAGCGATGCGGATGTCGCAGCCGAGGGCGAGGTCCATCCCGTAGCCGGCGGCTCCGCCGTTCAGCGCGGCGATCACCGGTTTGTCGAGCGAGTGGAGCACCGTCGGCGGCGCGGTTCGGAGGTCGAGCGTCGCGGGCATCGCCCCGCCGGCCCCGCCGATCCCGGCGCCGCTCGTCGCGTCCTGCAGGTCGAGGCCCGCGCAGAACCCGCGCCCCGCTCCCGTGAGGATGATCGCGCGCACGTCGCGATCGCCGTTCGCCTCGATGAGGCGCTCCGAGAGCGCGGCCAGCATCGGGCCCGAGATCGCGTTCAAGCGCTCGGGGCGGTTCAAGGTCAGGGTCGCGATCGGGCCGTCTTTCTCGTAGAGCAGCTCGCTCATGGAAATCTCCTTTCGCGGCGACTCTACCAAGTCGGCCCGGAAGAAGATTGGGACGATAGACTTTCGTTCTATCTTCGCCTACGCTGCGGGACATGAACGGCCATCGCGAACCCCCGCGCGAGACTCCGATCCGCGGCCGCGGCACCCGCATCGCCCCGCACAACCGCTTCGAGTCCGCGGCGTTCGTGCCGGAGGCCGTCGAGGGCGACGAGTTCGGCGAGCCGGCGCCCGACCCGCGCACCCAGTATCTGCGCGACGCCTCGCGCTCCGCGCTCGCGAAGAACGACAGCCCCGACGTCGGGTTCGACGTCAGCATCAACCCCTACCGCGGCTGTGAGCACGGCTGCGTCTACTGCCTGGCCCCGGAGACGCCGGTGCTCCACGCGGACATGAGCTGGCGGCCGCTCGGCGCGATCCGCGTGGGCGACTCGCTCGTGGGCTTCGATGAGCTCGCCGTACCGGGCAGCACCCGCAAGCTCCGCCCGGCGCGCGTTGAGGCGGTGTGGTGGTCACGGCGACCCGCGCTGCGGCTGGTCACGCGCTCGGCCGAGGTCGTCACCACGGCCGAGCACCGCTGGCTGCAAGCGCGCGACTTCCGCTGGTCGCGGACGGAGCAGCTCGCGCCGGGCAAGGCGCTGCGCCGGATTCCGATCGCGGCCGCGCCCGAGATCGACGACGACTATCGAGCGGGATACCTCGCGGGGCTGTCGCTCGGCGGCGGGACGGCTCGACACCGGTCGGGCTGGCGGATCGCGCTGGCCGACCGCGAGCCGCTCGAGCGCGTGGTCGAGTACCTGAAGTCCTTCGGCGTGGAGAGCGGAATCCGGCCGTTCTCGCCCGGTGCGCGCCCGCGAACGTCGCTGGCGAAGGTCGAGGTCCACGCGCCCGCGCCTCTCGAGATCGTCGACAAGCTGATCCTCGTCGAGCGCGCGAGCTCGGGCTATCGGCGCGGGTTCGTGGCCGGCTTCTTCGACGCGGAGGGCCACGCCGGGACGTCGCTGCGGATCTCGCACGTCGACCTCGACGGGCTGGAGCGCGCCCGCGCCTACGCTGCGTCGCTCGGCTTCGAGCTCCTGCTCGAGCGCCGCGCGCGCGGTGCGAGCTCGCTGCGCCTGCTCGGCTCGACCGCGGCGCGCATGCGCTTCTTCGCGACCGTCCAGCCGGCGACCCGCCGCAAGCTCGCGAGCGTCTTCGGCCGGGAGCCCGCCTGTACGCTCGAGCCGGTCGAGGCGATCGAGCCCGCGGGGACGCGCGATGTCGTCGACATCCAGACCTCGACCGGGACCTTCTTCGCGGCCGGGCTCGCGACTCACAACTGCTACGCGCGCCCGACCCACGAGTACCTGGGCTTCTCGAGCGGGCTCGACTTCGAGACGCGGATCCTCGTGAAGCACGAGCTTCCGGAGCTCCTGCGCGCGCAGCTCTCGCGGCGGAGCTGGAAGCCGCAGGTGGTCGCGATCTCGGGGGTCACCGACGCGTATCAGCCGATCGAGCGGAAGCTGCGTCTCACGCGGCGCTGTCTCGAGGTGCTGGCCGGCTTCCGCAATCCCTGCTCGATCATCACCAAGAGCCGTCTGGTCGCGCGCGACGCGGACGTGCTGCAGGAGCTGGCGCGCCACCAGGCGGTGTCGGTCACGCTCTCGCTCACGACGCTCGACCCCGATCTCGCGCGGCTCATGGAGCCGCGAGCCGCGCAGCCGCGCGCGCGGCTCGCGGCGGTCGAAGCGCTGGCGCGCGCCGGGGTGCCGGTGGGCGTGAACCTCGCGCCGATCGTGCCGGGCCTCACGGACCACGAGATCCCGAAGCTCGCCGAGGCCGCCGCTGCCGCGGGCGCGGAATGGGCCGGCTGGGTCATGCTGCGGCTGCCCTACTCCGTGAAGGACCTGTTCGCGCAGTGGCTCGCGGACCACTTCCCCGATCGCCGCGACAAGGTCTTGCACCGGATCGAGTCCGTGCGCGACGGCAAGCTCTACCAGACACAGTTCGGCGTACGCCAGCGCGGGACGGGCCTCTTCGCCGAGCAGATCGCCGACCTGGTCGAGCTGGCGCGCCGGCGCCACGGGCTCGCCGCCCGCGGGCCGGAGCTCTCGACGGCTTCGTTCCGCCCGCCCGGCGGCGATCAGCTCCCTCTGCTCTGAGCTCGCTCAGCCGGCGGCGTCGGCCTCCGCGCCCGTCGCGGTCGCGTGCGACTCGGCCTCGTCGCGCCGCAGCAGCGACGTGGCGACCCCCGGCCGCAGGATCGAGTACAGCGCCGGCACCAGGGTCACCGCGGCGAGCATGTTGATCACCATCAGCACGATCAGGAGCTGGGCCATCTCGGCCTGGAACCGGAGGTTCGAGAACACCCAGAAGCCGATCCCGCCGACGACGGTCGTGCCGGTGAAGGTCACGGCCATGCCGGTGGTGCGCACCGCGGTGCGGATCGCGTCGTCCAGGTCGCGGCGCACCGCCATCTCCTGCCGGATCCGGTCGACGATGTAGATCGCGTAGTCGACCCCGACCCCGACGCCGACCGCCTGCACCGGCAACGTGTTGATGTTCAGCCCGACGCCGCGCACCGCCATGTAGGCGAGCGAGAACAACGTGGCCGTCGCGAGCTGCAGGAAGATGATTCCGCCGCTCACCGCCGAGCGGTACGTGACGGAGTGCAGCACGAAGATCACGAACAGGATCAGCGAGATGTTCGCGAGGTGGCCGCGCTCGACCTCGTCGTTCACCGCCGCGAGCATGCCCATCGGCCCGCCCGCCATGACGAACTGCACGCCCCGCGTCCACGAGCTGGTCGGCTGGTAGGTCGGCGCCGAGCCCTTCTGCTTCTGATCTTCGACGAGCAGGTCCTGGGTGTTCACCGCGACGGCGCGAATGCGCAGCTCGTCGCTCTCGAACCACTGGTCGACGTCCTTCGCCTCCCAGTCCGCGAGCCGCGCCGGCCACACGAAGGTGCGTCCCGGCTTCACGTGCTGCTTCTCCTTGTCGTACTTGGCGAGCGCCGACTTGCGGAAGTCCTCGATCCACGGCGGCAGTCCATCCTTCGCGACGGTCTTCACCTCGAACGGGACGTACTGCTGGGCCTCCTCGCGGCGCAGCACCGCGAGCGTGTGCGCGCGTGCGGGGAGCAGCGGCCCGATCATGTAGTAGACGAAGTCCTTGATCCGCTCGGGGTTGTAGAACGGCGCTTTGGGCGCGGCCTTGTCCTTGTCGAGCCGGATCTGGATCGTGCCCATCGGGTTCGCGGCGATGTACGCCTCGGCGGCCTCGACGGCCTTCCGGATCGTCGCGCCCTTGTGGTCGGGATAGATCGCGGTGACGGTCGCGGCGCGGCCGTCGTTCGTCAGGATCGAGGTCAGCGCGCCCGGCGGGCTGTTGAAGCGCATGAAGAGGAGGATCGCGCGGGCCGACGAGCCCTCGGGAATGAGCTCCTGCTTCGGCTCGCCGTAGCGGAGCGTTCGGCTCGCCACGCGCACCAGCCGCACCGGTGAGACCGACGCCACGGCGCCGGTCTCGTTGGTCAGCACGCGCTCGAGCCCCTGCATCCTCTGCAGCACCTCGCCGTCGGCGACCGCCTCGTTGCGGTCGCCCTCGGCGAACACCACGAGCGCGTCCGAGCCGCCGAACTTCTCGCCGATCTTCGCGATCGCCTGGTTGAACGGGTGATTCGGCCAGAACAGCGGGATGCCGGGCCGCGCCTCGCCGATCGTCGACCACGCCCAGGTCGCCGCGCCCGACGCGAGGAACAGGACCGCGAACGTCCCCACCACCACCCAACGCCCGACCGGGTCGGTGACCACGTTGCCGAGCCAGCCCACGAAGCGCTGCATGAAGCCGGGCGTGTAGTGGTGGTAGTCGTGCGGCGCCGGCAGCCAGCAGATCAGGATCGGATGCAGGATCTCGACGGTGACGACGATCGCCGCGACCCAGAACGCGCCGAACACGCCGAGGTCGCGCATCTGCGGGATGGTGGTCACGAGGATGACCAGCAGGCCCGCGACGTCGGTGAGGATGCCGAGCGTGCCGGGCACGATCAGCTCGCCCATCGCGATCGCCGCCGCCTCGAGCTTCGCGCGCTTGGCGTCCCCGTAGAGCGGGAACAGCCGCTCGTAGTCCTCGAAGAAGCGCTCCGCCATCTGCACCGTGTGCGAGACCGCGCGCGCGGTGATCAGCATGGGGATGACGAGCACGAGCGGGTCGAACGCAATTCCCGCCCAGCCGGTGAAGCCGGCCCCCCAGATGACGGTCACGAACGCGGCGACCATCGGGATCAGCACCCCGTGCCAGCGGCGGAAGTACGCCCAGAGCAGGAGGAAGATCGCCGCCACTGCGCCCAGCACCGAGACGCCGATCTCCCACGAGTGGGCCAGCAGATAGCCGACCGCGAGCGGCGCGCCCGTGATGTACAGGTGGACGTGCTCGGTCTGCTCGCGCTTCTGCAGCTCCATCAGGTGGTTGAAAACCGCGCGGTAGGTTTCGAGGTTCGAGAGCCGGTCGGTGACGAAGCCGGCGGTGATCAGCGCAGCCTTCTCGTCGGGCGAGACGAGCAGCTGCTTGGCCTCGTCCGGCATCAGCTCGTTCACCTTGCGGTGAACCTCGTCCGCGCCCTTCTGGTCTTCGGGCGGCTCCTCCATGAGGAGCTGCGCGACGATCGTGCCCTCCTTCTCCATGACGACGACGCGCGTCGACAGGTGGGTGAGCGAGCGCACCTGGTCGTGGTTCACCGGATAGGGCGGGAACATCCGATCGAGCTGCGCGTTGATCTCGGCCCTGGTCTTCTTGCCCTCCTTCTGGAGGCGCTGCTTCTCGGCCTTGCGCTCGTCGACCCGCGCGTCGTAGTCCCAGCCGTCGAGCGACTTCGTGATCGCGTCGATCTTCTGCAGGATCTCCGGCGTGTAGATCGTGCCCTCGTCGACGGTCAGCATGATCACGACCGTGGTCGAGTTGCCGAACTCGCCGGCGAACTTGTTCTGCGCGTGGATGAACGGGTGGTCGGGCTGCTGCGCGCGGGCGTCGCTGCCGACGCGCACCGAGGGGCCGGGCCAGGGATGGCCGACGGCACTCGAGATCGCATTCGCGATCGGGTAGAAGAAGAAGCCCGTCGACAGGATCAACAGGAGCGCAATCGGCCCCCGCTGTCGCACCACGAAATGCCCGAACCGGGTCGTCGCTCGCTCGCTCACCGCGCACTCCAAGCTATGCGCGGATCGACGATCCTGCGCAGGTGGTATTCGGCGGCGCGAAATCCGTGCCGCGTCCAGAACGGGGGCCCCGAGGGGTTGCCCGTGAGAAAGTGCAGGCCGCAGCCCGTGAAGCCCTCGCGCCGCAGCCAGGTGAGCGCGTGCTGCAGGAGCGCCGCGCCGGCGCCGCCGCCGCGCTCGGCGGGCAGCATGACCGCCTGCAGCAGGTAGGCCACGTCGTCGCGGCGGAACGGCGTCGAGACGAAAGCCGCCGGCGCGAACAGGAACAGGCCGATCGGGCGGCCGGCGCGGTAGGCCAGGAACGCGGGGCAGCGCGGCTGCCGCTGCAGCCAGCGCACCAGCGCTTCCTGCCCGTGACGCAGCATGCTCGGGTTCGCCTGGAACATCGGCGCGCGGGCGTGGAAGGCGCGCAGCTCCGCGGTCAGCGCAAAGACTTCCTCGAGCTCCTTCTCGCCCGCCTCGCAGATGTCGAGGTCGGCGCGGGTCGGCTCCGAGAGCGGCTCGAGCCCGCGCAGCGCCAGAGCGAAGTGGCGCCCGAAGCCGAGCGAGGCGAACGCGTCGTGCAGGTCGCGCTCGCCTGCGAGCGCGCCGATCGAGTGGTCGAGGAAGCCGTCGACGACCCAGCGCTCCGCGAGCTCCGCGTAGAGCGCGGCGTAGACCTCGGCCGGGTCCTCGCTGCCCGCGCACGCGTGCGCACCCAGCGGCGTCGATACGGAGTACGGCGGGCTGAAATACGACTGCGGTGCATCGAGCGCCGTGACGTTCGCCTGCGCCAGCACGAAGCCGATCGGCTCGCCCGCCCAGGTCGCGACCGCGCCGCCGACGTGCGGCCGCTGGAGCAGCTCCTCGAGCGCCGCGCGACACCGCCGCGCGTCGCTCGCGCCGTCCGCTAGCCGCGGCTCGACCGAGCGCAGCCGAGCGAAGCGCGCCGCCACGAGCTCGCTCGCCGGTTCGAGGTCCGCCGCCTCGAACTCTCGCACCACGGCGTGCGTCATCCGTTCACGACCTCGACCCGCTCGTCGCCGGTGCGGACCTCGATCTCGGCGAAGTCGGCGACGCCCTGCCCGTGCTGGAACAGGCTCACGGCGATCAGCCACACCGCGACGATCCGCTGAGGCACGGGCCCGCCGATCGCGCGAGCGTAGTCGGCGGCGACCCGCCGCTGCTCCCGCTGCCACTTTCCCAGCCCGTCGCTGCCCGAGCGCACCGCGAGGTGGGTCTCGCGCGGGTTCCACTGCGGAATCGGACAGGCGAAGCTCGTCTCGACCGGCAGGCTCGAGCTCCAGAACCAGGACAGATCCCGGCCGTTCTCGAACTCGAGCGCGACCGACAGGTAGTCGTGACACAGGAGCGTGTCTTCCGCGGCGCGCGAGGGGAGCCGGTCGATCTTCCAGCGCCAGCTGATCTCGGTGTCGGCCGCTAGCGGCAGGTCGACCGGGCGGCGCAGGATCGCGACGTCGTCGTCGCAGCGGCAGGCGATCTGGTGGCGTCCCTCGTCGCGCGCGGCGCGGAACACCTCGCTCTGTCCGAGGAACCACAGGTAGCTCCAGCCGCCCGGGCGCAGCGCCGGCGCACTCAGCCGCTCGAGCTCGGCCGCGATGAGCGGCTCGCCGGGCGCCGCGCGCTCCAAGGTCTCGAGTCCGGCGCGCGCGTCGCCGCGCCAGTGCAGGATCAGCGCCTCGATCGCGCCGCTGGCGGTCGCGTACGCCTCGACCGGCGTCGCGAGCAGCCCGTCCGGGCTCTTCCACTCGCCGTTGTAGACCGCCAGCTCGAGCGCGCCCTCGCTCGACGCGCGAAAGCTCTGCGTGTCGCGGGTGCCGGTCCAGATCGGCCCGCGCTCGCCGACCCGCGCCCAGAGCGCGAAGCGCGGCCGGTACCAGAGACCCGCCTCCGGCGAGGTCACGATCTTGCCTTCCGCCAGGATGGAAACCTCGTCGCCGCGCGCGATGCGCAGGCCGGTGTCGGTCCAGGGAGGCACGTTGCCGGGAAGGCGGACCACGCGCGCGTCGGCGAGCGCGCGCGAGCGCACGTCGGCCGGAAGCCGGGCGTCGAGCTTCGCCCAGCGCTCCGAAAGCGCAGCAATTCCCGTCACGGGCTCCCCTTCCGTGTACTCAGAAACGCGGGTGCACCCTAACCGTTGGGTACGTTCCGAGTAAAGCCCGTCAGAGGGTGGCCTTCGCCGGCCATCCGGTTGCGGGCTAGAGAACCAGCTCCGCGATCTTGCGCAGGGTTTGCGCGTCCTGGCCCTGGACCAAGAGGGTCGAGACCGGGGTGCCCTTCCAGGCGCCGAGCCGGTCGCGGATGCGCTCGACCGGCCCGACCAGCGAGATCTCGTCGGCGAACTGGTCGGGCACCGCGGCGATCGCCTCGCCGCGCTTGCCCTCGAAGAAGAGCTCCTGGATCTGTCTGCGCCTCGGCCTCGAAGCCCATGCGCGCCATCAGCTCCTTGTGGAAGTTGCGCTGCTTGGCGCCCATGCCGCCGATGTAGAAGCCGAGCATCGCCTTCACCGGCGCGAGCCCGGCCGCGATGTCGTCGGTGACGTTCACCGCGATGCCACTGCGCGATCTCGAAGCCGGGCTTCGCGCGCCGCGAGCGAGTCGGCGTACACCTCGGGGCGGAACGGCGAGTAGTAGAGCGGCAGCCAGCCGTCGCAGATCTCGGCGGCGAGCGCGACGTTCTTCGGGCCCTCGGCGCCGAGGTAGATCGGCAGGTCGGCGCGCAGCGGGTGCGTGATCGAGCGCAGCGGCTTGCCGAGCCCCCACGCGCCCGGCCCGGTGTAGGGCAGCGGGTAGTGCGGGCCCGGCGTTCGCGACCGGCTCCTCGCGGCGCAGCACCTGGCGCACGATCGTCGACGTACTCGCGCGTGCGCGCGAGCGGCTTGCCGAACGGCTGGCCGTACCAGCCCTCGACGACCTGCGGACCCGAGACGCCGAGGCCGAGGATCACGCGGCCGTTCGAGAGGTGGTCGAGCGTGAGCGCGTGCATCGCCGTCGACGCGGGCGTGCGCGCCGAGATCTGCACGATCGCCGGTGCCGAGCTTGATGCGCTGACGTGTGCGCGCCGATCCAGGCCAGCGGCGTGAACGCGTCCGAGCCCCACGCCTCGGCGGTCCACACCGAGTCGTAGCCGAGCCGCTCCGCCTCCTGCGCGAGCTCGACGAGGTTCGGCGGCGGCTGCGCCTGCCAGTAGCCGAGCTGGAGTCCGAGCTTCATGAAACGATTCTACACGGACGTGACACTGGGGTTTGGAACGTGTTCTAATCGGCCATGCGCCACACCCCCTTGGCCACTGCCGCGCGTCCAGCGGCCGCGCCCCCCGCGAAGCTGGTTGCGAGCCAGCTGCGGCGCATGCGGCGGATCGTCGACGCGGCGGTCGAGCTGGCCGAGTCGGGCGGGTTCGAGGCGGTGCGGCTGCGCGACGTCGCCGAGCGCTCGGACGTGGCGCTGGGGACGCTCTACAAGTACTTCCGCAGCAAGGAGGACATCCTCCTGTTCGCGTTCGACGAGGGCGTGAGCCGGCTCGAGCAGAGCCTGGCCGCGCGCGCGCCCGCGGGCGGCAGCGCGCTCGCGCGGGTGGCCGGTTTCTTCCGCACCGCCACGCGCGGGCTGTTGCGCAACCCCGACCTCGGCAGCGCGCTGATCCGCGCGATGTCGGGGAGCGAGCGCGAGACCGCCGTCCAGATCGCGGCGTCGGGGCGGCGCATCGCGCGCATGATCGTGGCGTCGCTGCACGATCGACCGGGCGACCTGCACGGCCCGCTCGAGTCGTTCCTGCCTGAGCCGCTCGAGGCGGAGCTCGCGGACGCGCTGACCGGAGTCTGGTTCGCGGCGCTGATCGGCTGGGCGATCGGGGCGGACCCGGACCCGGCGTCGATTCCGCGCAAGATGGAGAGCGCGGCGCGGCTCATGCTCGACGGGCCGCGCCTCGCCGCGAGATCCTGAGGGAGGGAACCTTGGCGCAGACGGATCGCGAGCACGAGGCGCCGCTCACGGCGGTACACCATCTGGAGTACGCCTACCGGCGCTCCGTCGGCCCGGTGCTGGGGCGCTTCTTCGCGGAGCTGCGCGAGCGCCGGATCGTCGGCGTGCGCACGCGCCGCGGGCAGGGTGCTCGTGCCGCCCGCCGAGTACGACCCGGACACGGGCGACGCGACCGCCGAGGGATTCGTGCCGGTCGGTCCCGGCGGCGTGGTGACGAGCTGGACCTGGGTGAGCGCGCCGCGCGCGAAGCAGCCGCTCGACCGCACCCCTTCGCCTGCGCGCTGATCCGCCTCGACGGCGCCGACACCGCGCTGCTGCACGCGGTCGACGCGGGCAGCGAGTCGCGCATGCGCACGGGGCATGCGCGTGCGGCCGCGCTGGCGCGCCGAGACGAAGGGCGAGCATCCGCGACATCGCCTGCTTCGAGCCGGAGGCGTGAGCGACGATGGAGCTGGTGAAGAGCATCACGACCCCCGATCGGCCTCGACTACGACTACGTCGACCGGTCGCGCGCAGAGCGCGCTTCCTGCGCGGCATCGCCGAAGGGAAGATCCTCGGCCAGCGCTGCCCGAGTGCCGGCAGCGTCTACGTGCCGCCGCGCGGCGCCTGCCCGCGCTGCGCGGTGCCGACCGAGGAGGAGGTCGAGGTCGCCGACAAGGGCACGGTCACCACGTTCTGCATCGTGCGCGTGCCCTCGGAGAACCTGACGTTCGACGCCGCCGTACGCGTGCGTCGCGCGTGCTGCTCGACGGCGCCGACATCCCGTTCTTCCACGTGCTGCAGGAGTGCGCGCTCGAGGACGTGCGCATGGGCATGCGCGTGCGAGGCGGTGTGGGCGCCGAAGGCGGAGCTGGCGCCGACGCATGAGAGCATCCGCTACTTCCAGCCGATCGGCGAGCCCGACGCGCCGTACGACTCGTACAAGGAGCACCTCTGATGCGCGACGTCGCGATCGTCTCGTTCGCGCAGTCCGCGAAGCGCGCGCGAGCTCGCGCAACGAGGTCGAGATCCTGATGCCGGTGGTGCACGAGGCGGTGAAGGCGCTCGGGCATCGCCGCGCACCGAGATCGGCTTCACCTGCTCGGGCTCGCTGCGACTACCTGCAGGGCCAGCCGCTTCGCGTTCGTCGATGCGCGCTCGACGCGGTCGGCGCGTGGCCGCCGATCAACGAGTCGCACGTCGAGATGGACGGCGCCTGGGCGCTGTACGAGGCCTGGGTGAAGATCCAGACCGGCGAGGTCGACTCGGCGCTCGTCTACTCGTTCGGCAAGTCGTCGCTCGGCGACCTCGCCGAGGTGCTGGCGCTGCAGCTCGACCCGTACTACCGTGACGCCGCTCTGGCCCGACGCGCGACAGCGTGGCCGCGCTCCAGGCGCGCGCGTTCCTCGAGGCGACCGGCGTCGACGCGAGCGCGACCTGGCCGAGGTCGCGGCGCGCAGCCGGCGCGACGCGCCATCGACAACCCGCACGCGGTCGTGTCGGGCGACGTTCGAGCGTCGAGAAGCTGCTCGCCGAGCCGTACGTCGTCTCGCCGCTGCGCGAGCACGACTGCCCGCCGATCACCGACGGCGCCGTCGGCCGTCGTGCTCGTCGCGGGCGAGCGCGCGCGCCAGCTCTGCGAGCGGCCGGTGTGGATCCGCGGCATCGACCACCGCATCGAGCCGCAGGCGCTCGGCGTGCGCGACCTCACCCGCTCCGCGTCGACCGAGCTCGCCGGCGAGAAGGCCGGCGTGCGCAAGGGCAGGGTCGACGTCGCCGAGCTGCACGCGCCGTTCACGCACCAGGAGCTGATCCTGCGCGACGGCGCTCGGCCTCGGCGACGGACGTCGCGATCAACCCGTCGGGCGGCGCGCTCGCCGCGAACCCGCTGATGGCCGCGGGCCTGATCCGGATCGGCGAGGCGGCGCGCGCGGATCATGGCCGGCGACGGCGACCGCGCGGTCGCGCACGCCACGCAGGGTCCGTGCCTGCAGCAGAACCTGGTCTGCGTGCTGGAGGGGGAGTGATGGCGCGAGCGCTGCGCCGTCGTCGGCATCGGCCAGACCAAGCACGACGCCAAGCGGATCGACGTCTCGATGCCGGGGCTGGTGCGCGAGGCGGCGCTCGCGCGCGCTCGAGGACGCGGAGCTCGACTGGACGGACATCGACGCCGTCGTGATCGGCAAGGCGCCCGACATGTTCGAGGGCGTGATGATGCCGGAGCTCTACCTCGCCGACGCGCTCGGCGCCGCGGGCAAGCCGCATGATGCGCGTGCACACCGCGGGCAGCGTCGGCGGCTCGAC
Source organism: uncultured delta proteobacterium (assembly GCA_963707945.1). GTDB lineage: Bacteria > Myxococcota_A > UBA9160 > SZUA-336 > SZUA-336 > VGRW01. The sequence goes on along the minus strand of CAVPRM010000001.1, from coordinate 911,932 downwards.
CGGCGATCGTCGCGTCGTCAGCCTGATCGAGGCCGGCGTGCACGAGCGCGTGCTCACGCGTGGCGTTCGAGAAGCAGTCCGAGAGCAACGCGATGTGGGCGCTCACCGTCCGACGCCGTTCCAGCGTCGCCGTGGTCGCGGGCGCGGGCGGCTACTTCGCGCCGCTGATCCGCGCCTACATCCGCCGCTCCGGCGCGCCCGAGGACACCGGCATCCGCGTCGCGCTGAAGGACCGCCAGAACGCGCTCAAGAATCCCGTACGCGCACCTGCAGATCCCCGGCGTCACGCTTCGAGCAGGTCGATGGCGTCGCCGATGCTGTGGGACCCGATCCGCTACCTGGAGACCTGCCCGTCGTCGGACGGCGCGTGCGCGATGGTGCTCGCGAGCGAGAGCACGGCCGCGAAGTCGCCGCGGCAAGCCCGCCTGGGTGCACGCCACCGCGATGCGCAGCGAGCCGACCATGTTCGCCGGGCCGCGACCAGGTGAACCCGCTCGCCGGCGCGCATGAGCGCGAAGGACCTCTACGCCAAGGCCGGCATCACGAACCCGCGCAAGGAGATCGACTGCGCGGAGATCTACGTGCCGTTCAGCTGGTTCGAGCCGATGTGGATGGAGAACCTGGGCTTCGCCGAAGAGGGCCAGGGCTGGAAGATGACCTACGAGGGCGCGACCGCGCTCGACGGCGACCTGCCCGTCAACATGTCGGGCGGCGTGCTCTCGTCGAACCCGATCGGCGCGTCGGGCATGATCCGCTTCGCCGAGGCGGCGATGCAGGTGCGCGGCCAGGCCGGCGAGCACCAGGTCGACGGCGTGCGCAAGGCGCTCGGCCACGCGTACGGCGGCGGCTCGCAGTACTTCTCCACCTACATCGTCGCCGACCACAAGCCTTAGGAGACAAGACCGATGGCCGACATGGGCTTCTGGAACTTTGCCCAGCGCGACCCTTCGAAGCTGGCGCTCGTCGCGCCCGACGGGAAGGAGTGGACGCGCGGCGAGCTGTTCTCGCTGCAGAACCAGATCGCGCACGGGCTGCGCGCCGCCGGGCTCGCGCGCGGCGACGCGGTCGCGATCGCCATGCCGAACTGCGCCGAGTTCATCGCGACCAACCTCGCCTGCGCGCAGGCGGGCTGGTACCTGGTGCCGATCAACTGGCACCTCGCGCCGGCCGAGATCGCGTACATCCTGCAAGACAGCGAGGCCAAGGCGTTCATCGCGCACGAGCGCATCGCCGAGGTCGCGCGCGCGGCCGCGGACGAGATCGGCTTCCCCGCCGCCAACCGCTTCGCGATCGGCGCCATTCCCGGCTTCCGCCCGTTCGCCGACCTCGTGAAGGGCCAGCCGAGCACGCTGCCGGGCGAGCGCGCCGCGGGCGCCGTCATGAACTACACCTCGGGCACGACCGGCAAGCCCAAGGGCGTGCGCCGGCCGCTCGCGCCGCTCGACCCCGACACGCTCGCGACGCTCTTCACCGGCTTCCTGGCGATGTTCGGGATCAAGCCCGAGGACGGGAACGTCCACATCGTCGGCTCGCCGCTCTACCACACGGCCGTGCTCGTGTTCGGCTCCGCGTCCATGAACATGGGACACCCGGTGGTGTTGATGGAGAAGTGGACGCCGGAGGAGTGCCTGCGGCTCATCGAGGGCTACCGGGTCACCACCAGCCACATGGTTCCGACCCAGTTCCACCGCATGCTCGCGCTGCCGCCCGACGTGCGCGCGAAGTACGACTGCAGCTCGACCCGCACCATGGTGCACGCGGCAGCGCCCTGCCCGCCCGACGTGAAGCGCCGGATGCTCGACTGGTGGGGCGACTCGATCTTCGAGTACTACGCCGCGACCGAGGGCGGCGGCACGCTCGTCACCCCGCAGGAGTGGCGGCAGTACCCGGGCACGGTCGGCAAGGCGTGGCCCGGTGCCGACATCAAGATCTACGACGACGACGCGAACGAGGTCGCGCAGGGCCAACAGGGAACGGTGTACATGCGCCTGGGCCAGGCCGACTTCGAGTACCACAAGGACAAGGAGAAGACGCGCAAGAACCGGATCGGCAACTACTTCACGGTCGGCGACGTCGGCTACCTGAACGAGGCCGGCTACCTGTTCCTGTGCGACCGCAAGATCGACATGATCATCTCGGGCGGCGCCAACATCTACCCCGCCGAGATCGAGAACGTGCTGCTCGCGCACCCGAAGATCGGCGACGTCGCGGTGTTCGGGATCCCGAACGAGGACTGGGGCGAAGAGGTGAAGGCGGTGATCGAGCCCGCCGCCGGCGTGGAGCCGGGCCAGGCGCTCGCCGACGAGATTCTCCGCTGGTGCGCCGACAAGCTGGCGAAGTTCAAGACGCCGAAGACCATCGACTTCATCACCGAGCTGCCGCGAGACCCGAACGGCAAGCTGTACAAGCGCAAGCTTCGCGACCCCTACTGGGCGAACCGCGAGCGGGCGATCTAGCGTGCCGACGCGCCGCTCCGACGACATCGTCGAGATCCAGCAGCTCCTCTACCGCTACGCGCGCTCGATCGACGCGAAGGACTGGAAGGCGCTCGGCGAGGTGTTCACCTCGGACGCCCTGATCCACTACGCGGTCGAGCGCGGCGCGGAGCTGTCCTTCGCGGATCTCGGCCCGTGGCTCGCGCGCGCGATGGCCATCTTCAAGGTGACCCAGCACGTCGTCACGAACCCGCTGGTCGAGCTGGACGGCGAGACCGCCCGCTGCAAGTCCTATCTCACAGGCACACACCTGCAGGTGCGCCGCGACGGCAGCGAGACCCGCACCACCGAGGGCAGCATCTACAGCGACGAGCTCGTTCGCACGCGCGAAGGCTGGCGCATCCGCACGCGCCGGCTCGAGCGCGTCTGGATCGACGGCAGCTATCTGGGCCCCGACGAAGTCCGGCTGTTTCCTTCCGGCTGAAGGCGGCGCCGCAGCCACTTCTCCAGCTCGTGCGCCGCGAGCGGCAGCGCGCCCAGCGCGATCCACAGCGCGTACTGGCGCGGGCCGATCGGCTCGGTCTGGAACAGGACCTCGAGCGGGCCGATGTGGTCGATCGAGAGCTGCAGCGCGAAGCTCGCCGCCACCACGGCGAAGAGGCGCAGGTTCGAGAACAGGCCGACCTCCCGGACGGAGCGCGTCTCGCTGCGCGCGCCGAACGAGCGCAGCAGCTCGGCGATGACCAGCACCGAGAAGGCCGCGTTCCGCGCCGCCGGGATGCTGCTGCCCGCGCGCAGCTCCCAGACGAAGATCCCCAGGGTCACGCCGGCGGTGAGCGCCGCCGTGACGAGGACCGAGCGCAGCAGCGCGCGATCTGCGATCGGCGAACCCGCGGGCCGGGGCGACCGGCTCAGCACGTCCGGGTCGATCGGGTCGGTCGCGAGCGCGAGCGCGGGCAGGCCGTCCGTGACCAGGTTGACCCAGAGCAGCTGCACCGGCAGCAGCGGCAGCGGCAGCCCCGCGAGCCCCGCGACCAGCATCACCCCGAGCTCGGCCGCGTTGCCGGCCAGCAGATAGCCGAGCGTCTTGCGGATGTTGTCGAAGATGCGGCGGCCCTCCTCGACGGCCGCGACGATCGACGAGAAGCGGTCGTCGGCGATCACCATGTCCGCGGCCTGCTTGGCCACCTCGGTCCCGGTGCGGCCCATCGCGACGCCGATCGACGCCTCGCGGAGCGCGGGCGCGTCGTTCACGCCGTCGCCGGTCATCGCGACGACCACGCCGCGGGACTTCCAGGCACGCACGATGCGCAGCTTGTGCTCCGCGGTCGCGCGCGCGTAGACGGCCACGCGTTCGACCCGGTCGCGGAGCGCGGCGTCGTCGACCCCTTCTAGCTCCGACCCCACCATGAGCTCGTCGCCGCTCGCGAAGATGCCGAGCTCGGCCGCGATCGCGCGGCCGGTGTCGGGGTGATCGCCGGTGATCATCACGACCCGTATGCCGGCCCTCTTGCAGCGCGCGACCGCCTCGCGCGCATCGCTCCTCGGCGGATCCTGCAGCCCGGCGAAGCCGAGCAAGGTGAGCTGTTCCTCGACCTGCGCGGGCGGCGGAAGGCCGTCGAACCGACGCTCGGCGAACGCGAGCACGCGCAGAGCGCCGCGGGCGAGCGACGCCACGGTCTCCCGGGCGGCGGCTCGGCCGGCGGGGTCGAGCGGCGCGATCCCCTCGTTCGTCCGCACGTGCGTGCAGCGCGCGAGGATCACCTCGGGCGCGCCCTTCACCGCCGCGACCATCCCATCGCGTCCGCGCCGCACCACCGTCATGCACTTGCGCTCGGAGTCGAAGGGGAGCGTCAGGACGCGCGGCGAGTCGGACTCGATCCGCTCGCGCAGGATCCCGGCTTTCGCAGCGGCCTCGAGCAGCGCTCCTTCGGTCGGATCTCCGACGAAGCCCGACTCGGCGCCGGAGCCGAGCTCGGCGTCGTTGCAGGCGGCGGCCACCCAGAGCAGCGCTTCCGGACCCGCGGTCCCCGGGGTCGGAACAAGCCTGCGCACGGTCATCGCGCCCACGGTGAGCGTCCCCGTCTTGTCCGTGCACACGACCTGCGTGGAGCCCAGCGTCTCGACCGCGGCGAGCCGGCGCACGAGCGCGTTGCGCCGCGCCATGCGCTCGACCCCGAGCGCGAGCGCCAGCGTGACCACCGCGGGCAGGCCTTCCGGGATCGCGGCAACGGCAAGGCTCACGGCGGTCATCAGGAGCTCGAAGGGCGGATGCCCGCGCGCAGCGCCGAGCGCCGCGACCACGACCACGATGCCGAGGCTCGCCCACAAGAGCCGCCGCGCGACGTGCTCGAGACGCCGTTCGAGCGGCGTCTCGCGGACGGGGGTGCTCGCGAGCAGCTTCGCGATGGACCCCAACTCGGTGCTCATGCCGGTCGCGGTCACGAGCGCGCTTCCAGACCCGCTCGCGATGCTCGTGCCGAGAAAGACCGAGTTGCGCCGCTCGGCGAGCGGCGTCGCCTCGGCCAGCGCTGCCGGCTGCTTCGCGACCGGCTCCGATTCGCCGGTGAGCGCCGCCTCGGCCGTATGCAGAGACGCGCTCTCGAGGAGGCGCGCGTCGGCAGCGACCAGATCTCCGGCATCCAGCAGGAGGAGGTCTCCACGAACCACCTCGCGCGCCGGCACGATCGCCGAGAACCCGTCGCGGACGACCCGCGCGCGGGGTGCGGCCAGGTGCGCCAGTGCGGCGACCGCCCGTTCCGAGCGGTACTCCTGTGCAAATCCGAGCAGCGAGTTCAGGAGGATGATCGCGAGGATCGCGACTGCGTCGACGTACTCGCGAAGGCCCAACGACAGGAGCGCTGCGCCGATCAGCACCCAGATCACGAGCCCCGAGAACTGCTGGGCGAAGATGGCGAGCGCCGAGCGTCCCTCCGTGCGGCGGACCTCGTTCGGACCGTCGGCCGCGAGCCGGCGCGCCGCTTCGACCCGGCTGAGCCCGAGACGCGGATCGCTGCCGAGCTCGGTCGCCGCCTCCGCCGCGCTCCTTGCGTGCCAGGGCTCGCTCATGATCCGGAACGGTGACGGGCCCCCGCTCGAAGCGCGAGCCCGCTAGGTTGTGAGAGATGAGCGAAAACGGGCCGACCTCCCCCGAGGCGCTGGAGAGCATCGGCTGGACGGGTGTAGGGGAAGAAGTAGCGCGGCTCGCGCGCATCGAGGCGGAGATCGAGCGCGGCTTCCGGACCCTGCACACGGTGGAGCCGGCGGTCGCCATGTTCGGCTCGGCGCGCGCCGGCGCGAGTCGGCCCGAGTACCTCCAGGCGCGAGCGGTCGCGGAGACCGTCGCCCGCACGGGCTTCAACGTGCTCACCGGCGGCGGACCGGGCGTCATGGAGGCGGCGAACCTGGGCTGCCGCGAGGGCGGCGGTCTCTCCGTCGGACTGACGATCGAGCTTCCGAACGAGCAGCGCACCAACGGGTTCGTCGATCTCGAGTGCCGCTTCCGGTACTTCTTCGTGCGCAAGCTGATGTTCGTGAAGTACTCCTGCGCGTTCATGATCTTCCCGGGCGGCTACGGCACGCTGGACGAGACCTTCGAGGCGCTCACGCTGGTGCAGACGCACAAGATTCCGCACTTCCCGATCCTGCTGTTCGGGGGAAGCTACTGGTCGGGTCTCCTGAGTCAGCTCGACGCCATGCTCGAGCACGGCGCGATCGCGCCCCACGACCGGCGCAGGATCCACCAGGTCTCGACCCCGGGCGAAGCCGTGGAGCTCGTGCGCGCGAGCCACGCCAGTCTGTGCGCCGCGCTGCACAAGCCGCCGCTGCACCGGCGGGCCTGAGCCGGTGAGCGGCGCCGCGAGACTCCGCTTCCTGGGTGCGGCTGGCACGGTCACGGGCTCGAAGTTCCTGGTCGAGACGGGGCGGGCGCAGATCCTGCTCGAGTGCGGACTGTTCCAGGGCCTGAAGCTGCTGCGGCTGCGCAACTGGGCGCGCCCGCCGTTCGATCCGGCCGCGCTCTCGGCCGTCGTGCTGAGTCACGCGCACATCGATCACTCGGGCTATCTGCCGCTGCTGGTGCGCGCGGGCTTTCGCGGACCGGTCTACTGCACGCCCGGCACCGCCGACCTGCTCGCCGTGCTGCTGCCGGACTCAGCGCACCTCCAGGTCGAGGACGCCGCCCGCGCGAACCGGCTCGGCTACACCAAGCACCATCCCGCGCTTCCGCTCTACACCCCCGAGGACGCGAAGGCGGCGCTGCAGCGCCTCGAGCCTCAACGCTATGGAAGCGAGTTCGAGGTCGCGCCTGGCGCGCGCGCGATCTTCCGACGCGCCGGGCACATCCTCGGCGCGGCGACGGTCGAGCTGCGGCTCGGCGAGCGCAAGCCGCTCGTGCTGGTGCACTCCGGCGATCTCGGTCGGCCGGGCCGGCCGATCCTGCGCGATCCGGAGCCGGTCGAGGCCGCCGATGTCCTGCTCGTCGAGTCGACCTACGGCGATCGCCTGCACACGACCGACTCCGTGGAGCGGCTCTGCGAGATCGTGACCGAGTCGGCGGCGCGGGGCGGCGCGCTGCTCGTCCCCGCGTTCGCGGTCGGCCGCACGCAGGAGCTGCTCTGGACGCTGCGCCGCCTCGAGGACGAGGCGCGCATTCCGGTGTTGCCCGTCTACGTCGACAGCCCGATGGCGATCGCCGTCACCGAGATCTACCGGCGACACCGCGAGGAGCACGACCTCGACATGCGCGCGCTCGTCGACGCCCGGCGCAACCCGCTCGCCACGCGCCAGCTCGAGCTGCTGCGAACCCCTGAGGAGTCGAAACGGCTGAACGACCTGGCAGGTCCGCTGGTCGTGATCGCCGGGAGCGGGATGGCCACCGGGGGCCGCATCCTGCACCACCTGAAGCTGCGCCTGCCCGACCGACGCACCACGGTGTTGCTGCCCGGCTTCCAAGCCGACGGCACTCGCGGGCGCGCGCTGCAGAACGGCGCGGACCACGTGCGGATCCACGGCGGGGACGTGCCCGTGCGCGCGCGCATCGTCACGCTGGACGGGCTCTCCGCGCACGCCGATCGCGGCGAGATCCTCGCCTGGCTGCGCCGCTTCGCGCACCCGCCCCGACGCACCTTCGTCGTGCACGGCGAGCCCGAGCGGGCCGCTGCCCTGGCCGCGGCCGTGCGCGACGAGCTCCATTGGAGCGTCGAGGTCGCGGAGGACGCTGAGGCCGCCGACCTGTCCGCCTGAATCACTTCTTGGCGAGCGACTCGTGCTCGGAGGCCATCGCGTCGTACTCCGCCGCCGCGCTCTCGTGCAGCGCCGCGAGCTTGGCGCAGTGCGCCTTCTCGGCCTGCGCGATCGTCATCTTCGTGCCGCCGTACGCCGCGCCCATTGCCTTGTGCTCCTCGGCCTTCTTGCGTTCGCTGGCCGCCTTGTCGCGGTAGTACTTCGCGAGCGCCTCGTGAGGCGCGCCGGCTCGTGGCGACGCCAGGCTGTGTCAAACGTTCTCGCCCCCGCGGTAGCGCGCCGGGAACTCCGCCAGCAATCCGAAGCCGACCGCGAGCATCACCGGGCCCACGAACATGCCCAGCAGTCCGAAGCTCGCAAGCCCGCCCAGCACCCCGAAGAACACCAGCATGAACGGGATCCGAGTGGGCCCGCTGATCAGGAGCGGGCGCAGCACGTTGTCGATCGTCGAGACCAGCAGGCCGCCCCACAGCGCCATGCCGATCGCGCCGCCCACCGATCCCTGCGACCAGAGCCAGACGCACGCGCCGATCCACACCAGCGCGGGCCCCGCGGGCACGAGCGACAGGATCACGGTGACGAAGCCGAAGAACACCGCCGACGGGACGCCGAAGATCCAGAAGCCCAGACCGATGAGCACGCCCTGCGCGAGCGCGGTGCCGAGCAGGCCGAACACGACCGCGCGCGCGATCCCGCCGATCTTGTCGACGAGTCCCGGGTCGTCGCTGGGGAGCAGGAGCGCGGCGAGGCGGCGAGCCAGCACCGTGACGCGCTCGCCGTCGACGTACAGCGCGTAGAGCACGACCATCGTGATCAGGAACTCGAGCAGGTTGCGCGCGATTCCCCCCGTCACCGCGACCGCCCACTGGGAGCCGGTCTGACCGTAGCGCGCGATCCACTCGCCCGCGGCGGCGTCGCCGAACAGCGGGCTCGCGCGCAGCTCGTCGATCCGGTGGGAGAGCCAGGGGCGCGCGCTCACCCAATCCGGCAGCGGGGCGCCCTGCTGCACCCAGTCCTGCAGATCCGTCGCCACACCCGCGGCCTGGGTGGCGAAGACGACGAGCACCCAGCCGATCGGGATCGCGATCACCAGCGCGAACGCCAGCGAGAGCAACACCGCGGTGAGTCGGGGCCGACCGGTCAGCGCACGCGCGCGCGCGAACACCGGCCACGTCACGTAGGCCGCGATCGTCGCCCAGATGCCGGGGATCAGGAACGGCCGGAGCACCCACAGGGTCGTCGCGAGCAGGCCCAGGCCGACGAGGACGCGCGCGACCACCAGACCCGGACGCCTCTCCCCATCCATGCGCCGCAGTATACGCGGCGCTACCCTCCACGCATGCGAGTCCTGGTGGTCGAAGACGAGCTCCGAGTGCGCAGCTTCGTCGAGCGCGGCCTGCGCGAGGCGGGGTTTGCGGTCGACGCCGCCGCGGACGGCGAGGACGGGCTGCGGCTCGCGCTCGTGAATCCCTACGACGCGGTCGTGCTCGACCTGATGCTGCCCAAACGCGACGGACTCTCGGTGCTGCGCGAGCTGCGCTCGGCGGGGCGCGCCACGCCGGTGCTCGTGCTCTCCGCGCGCGACGAGGTCGACGACAGGGTGCGCGGCCTCGACGCCGGCGCCGACGACTACCTGCCCAAGCCGTTCGCGTTCGCCGAGCTGCTCGCGCGCGTGCGCGCGCTCCTGCGCCGCGGCACCGCGCGCCCGAGCCTGCTCGAGATCGACGATCTCAAGGTCGATCTGCTCGCGCGCAAGGCCGAGCGCGCCGGCCAGAAGCTCGACCTCACCCAGAAGGAGTTCGCGCTGCTCGAGTACCTGGCGCGCCACGCCGGCGAGGTCGTGACGCGCACGATGATCTCCGAGCATGTCTGGGACATGAACTTCGACAGCTTCTCGAACGTGATCGACGTGTACATCCGCTACCTGCGGCGCAAGATCGACGAGCCGTTCGAGAAGAAGCTGATCCACACCCGCCGCGGGGTCGGCTACGTGCTCAGCGCCACCCCGTGAACCGCAGCATCAGGCTGCGGATCGCGCTCGCGGTCTTTGCAGTCGTCGTCGGGCTGGTCGCCCTCCAGATCCTCTACGTGCTGTCGCGCTTCGAGCACGGCTTCATCGAGGAGATCGACGACCGGCTCGACGAGGATCTCGGCGAGCTGCGCGTCGTGCTCGGGAGCGACCACCTCGACGCATGGATCGAACAGACGACGGGCAAGCACCGGCGCGAGGACGAGATCTTCCTCGAGATCCGCGACGCCGCCGGCCGAGTCGTCGCGCGCAGCAAGAACGTGCCGGAGACCGGCTTCCCGGGCACGCCGAACGTCGCGATGGGCGGGGGGCGCGCTTACTGGGACTTCGTGCACCCGCGCAGCAGGAGCGGCGCCCGGCGCGTGCGCGCGCTCGAGACCTGGGTCGGGCCGTGGCACGTGCGGATCGGCATGAGCCTCCAGGAAGTGCAGCGCTGGTACTGGACCCTGCGCAAGAACCTGGTCACGTCGCTGGTGCTGATCGCGCTGGTCGGCGCGCTCTCGGCATACTTCGTCTCGGCGCGCGCGCTGCTGCCGATCGCACGGATCGCCGCGCAGGCGCGCGCGCTCGGCAACCTGCCCGACGGCACGCTGCCGCGTACGGGCTCGGGCGACGAGGTCGATCGGCTCGCCGCGGTGCTGAACGACCTGCTCCGGCGCATACGCGCCGAAGTGTTGCGGGTGCGGCGTCTCACCGCCGATGCGGCCCACGCCCTGCGCACGCCGCTCACGGCCATCCGCGGTCACCTAGAGCTGCAGGCCTCCCACGCCGAGGGCGGCGCCGCCGAGTCGCTCGCCACCGCGATCGAGCAGGTCGACGAGCTGGTCCGCTTCGTGAACCGGCTGCTGTTGCTGGAGAAGCTCGAGGGCGGCCTAGGGGAGCTGCAGACGAGTCAGCGGCTCGACCTGCTCGCGCACGCGCACGCGCTCGTCGATCACCTCCAGGTCATCGCCGAGGACCGCGGCGTCTCGCTCGAGTGCCGGGGCGAGAGCGCACTCGTCGACGCCGACGCCGATCAGATCCGGCAAGCGATCCTGAACCTGCTCGACAACGCGGTCCGACACACGCCGCGCGGCGGCAAGGTCACGGTCAGCGTCGCCGTCCGGGCGAACGCGGCCGAGGTCGCGATCGAAGACACCGGTCCGGGCCTGCCGACCGACCAGCTCGAGCGCGTGTTCGAGCGCTTCTACTCGACGCGCGCCGGCAGCGGCGCGGGCACGGGCCTGGGCCTGCCGATCGCGCGCGCGATCGCCCGCGCCTACGGCGGCGACGTGACGGCCGTCTCCCCGGCCGGCGCGCGCTTCGTGCTGCGCCTGCCGATCGCAATCCCGACCTAGCTCTCCAACGCCTCGCGGAGCGCCGCGACGCTCTCGCGCAGCTTGCGCGGGCCGCGGCCGCGCAGCGCCGGGACGAGGCGCGCGAGCGGCTCGAGCGCGCGGAAGCGGCCGACCGCGCCCGCGCGAACGACGCGCTCGAGGCGCGCGCGCTCGGGATACGCCGCGACCAGCGCGCGCAGCAAGGCCTGAGCGCGCGCCCCGGCCGCGCGCCGGAGCGAGGCGACGAAGCCCGCGACCTCGACCGCGACGAGCTCCTCGACCCGACCCGCGTCGGTGTAGGCGTACTCGAAGTCGAAGGCGGACCACGCGCTGCCGCAGTCGATCAGGTGCGCGAAGCCCGGGTGAGCGTGCACCAGGCCCGGCTCGCGGAGGGTCTCGGCCAGGCCGTGCCGCCGGCTCCACTCCGCGGCGAACGCGCGCAGGCCGGCTTCGAGTCCGGCGCCCGCGCTCGGCTCGCGCAGGCGCAGGTCCACGGTGGGGCCCGCGAGGTGCTCGAGCACGAGGTGCGGCGCGGCGATCGGCTCGGGGGTTTCGAGCTCCAACACGCAAGGCACCGCGAAGCCGTGCGCGCGCCAGAGCCCGAGCACCCGGGCCTCGGTGTCGCGGCGGGCCTGCGCGCCCAGCCCCGTCTTGCCGACCAGGAAGCGGTGGCCGAAGCCGCGCAGCGCAGTGGGCAGGTGCGCGCGCTTGCGCGCGTACACCTTGATCACGACGTCGCGTCCGCCCAGCCGAGCCGACACCACCTGGTGGCGGCCGTCGCCGCGCTCGGAGCGCGCGAGCAGAACGCCGTCCAGCCCGCCGACGCGGACCGCTCGGCCGACCGCGCCGCTCATCCGCGCCCGAGCAGCGAGTCCAGGCGGGCCGCGATCCGGTACTTCGAGGACGGCTTCTGCGCGCGCTCGCGGAAGGCCAGGTCGAGCTTGCGGCCGGCGCGCACCAGCGGGTTCGGATCGGCGAAGGCGAACTCGTGCGTGTAGGCCAGGAGATCGCGGCCCGGGTACGACTCGACGGTCGCGGCGAGGAAGGTCTCGAACTCGTCGCCGACGGTCCGCGCCATCGACTTCAGGTAGCAGAGGATCTCGCGCGCCACGACCTCGCGCACGCGGCTCCGCGAGCGGAACACGGTCTCGAAGTCGAAGAACAGGAAGTCGTCGCCGACGATCATCACGTGCTTCAAATCGCCGTTCTCGTGCACGAAGCGCGGCTCGCGCCGGTCGACGGCGAGCCGGTGGCGCCGGTGCCAGACGGGCAGGAAGCGCCGCCAGGTGGCGAGCCGCGTCTCGAGCGGCAGCGAGCGGTCCGCGAAGTAGTTGACGAAGCGCGGCGCGTCGACCCACTCGTAGAGCGCGTAGCCCTCGGCCGGCAGGCCTTCGACTACCGCGTCGTACACGCCGAACACGCGGAAGCCCGCCTCGCCCCACAGCCGGATGCAGTCGAGCTCGGTCTGGCGCCGCGACCACGGCATGACCGCGCTCTGGTTGGCGAGCAGCACGTTGCCCGCGCTCTTGAGCGCGTAGCGCGCCATCGACAGGCTGCCGTAGTAGACCTTCAGCACCGCCTCGCGGCCCTGGAACGGGACCTTGTACAGGTAGTTCCCGTTCTTGTGCAGCAGGAACTTCCCGAGGTCGTCGAAGCGCAGCGTCGGCGTGGCGCCCGGCATGCGCGGATTACAGCAAATGTGCGAGGGCCGAGCGAGGGCCCAGCGCGGGAGATCGGCCCGCGATCCGCTGTCGGCGAGCGAGGTCGCAAGGGGATCGCGCAGCGAGTCGAAGGGGAGCGCAATCGATCAGAGCGGACTGCTGATGATCCACAGGTCCGAGCCGAGCCAGGCCTCGACGTGACACCGTTTGGCGTCGGACGGCGGGACCAGCAGCGCCTCCCGGCCGGTGGCCTCGGCCACGCGCTCGCCCGCGCAAACGAGTCGGAGATCCGCCTCGCCGGGGGCCTCCACGCGGACGCCGTCCGCGACGCGCACGGCCACGAACCGGTCGACCAGCCCGAGCCCTTCGAAAGCGACGTACGTGCGGCCGGAGCGCAGCGCCTCGAGAATGCTGCGCTGGCTGCGGTCCCGGGCCAGCACGTGGGTGGTCACCAGCCGGAAGACGTCGCGATAGCGGTCCAGGGTGCCGCCGAGCGGCCCCAGCAGCCTGAACTTCGCGTGGGCGTCGACGCCTCCGACCAGGCCGCGCACCTCCGGCAGCTGCGCGAGCCGCGCCAGGTTCTCGGTGGGCGGACGCAGCAAGGGGCGCTGCGCCAGCCAGGCGGGCAGGAACAGCGAGCCGAGCGCGAGCGCGAAGCGCGCGTCGAGCGCGGCTGCGTGCAGGTTCACGATCTCGACTCCGTCAGGGTCGACCTCGGCGTAGCGCTCGGGGTTCGCGAGGACCGACTGCTCCAGGTGACCGACGAAGGCGGCGCCGCCGCGCGCGTGGATCGCCTCGACGAGCGCCCTGGGCTCGCGGGGCATGCCGCGGCGGTGCTCGATCCCCAAGCGCCAGGATCGATCCGCCGGCCGTGCCGAACTCCCAGCCCGGGATCACGATCACTCCCTCGACCACTCCGCGCGCGGGCCGGAAGCGCGCGTGGCGCGGGTGCTCGGTCAGCGCGACGAACGCCAGACCGGCGCCGTGGGCGGCGTCGACGAGCTCGCCGACGTCCCCTTTGCTGTCGTGCGAGGCCCGGGTGTGGACGTGCACGGCTCCGCGCAGGTCGTAGTAGGCCCCTGCGGGGACCTGCTCGTTCGGCCGGGTCGGTCCGCTCGGCCAAGGCAGCGCCGCACACGCGCCGAGCGCGCACGCGAGCGCGGCGCCGCCAGCCGCGCGAGTCGCGAGCCTCCCCCACATCGCGCGGGAGGATACCGGAGCGGCACCCGTGCGCCGCTCTGCAGCGCCGCTACGCAAATTGGTGACAGGCATCACGCGACGAGGGGCCGCGGAAGCTAGCTTCAACCGCGCCCACTACTCGGGCGAGGGAGGTGTCATGCGTCGAGGGATCATCATCGGCTTCGTGGTGCTCGGGCTCACGGCCTGCGGCCAGGGCCAGAAGGGCTCGGCGGAGGGTCAGCCCGATGTCAGCGCCGGCGCGAACCAGGACGCGACCAGCTGTCTCGACCTGGTGGCGAGTGCGAACTACAGCGACGCGGTGCCCATCTGCACGCGCGCGCTCAGCCTCGATTCGACCAACGAGAAGGTGAAGGCCGCGCTCGAGACCGCGAACGCGAAGCTCGCCGCAGCGGAGGCTGGCGCGGCAGACGCGGCCAAGGGCGCTGCGGACGAAGCCGCGAAGGAAGTTCCGAAGTCCTACTGACCTCTCGCGGGCCACGAAAAGCGAAACGCCGGGGCACCCTTCGCGGTGCCCCGGCGTTTCAGTCTCTCTGTGGGTCGATCGCTACTGGACGTCGAGGGTGACGCGCCGGTTCTGGGCGCGGCCGTCCTTCGTGTCGTTGGACGCGACCGGATCGGCCTCGCCGAACCCGACGGCGGTCAGCCGCGAGGCCGCGATCCCGTGGGCCTCCAGGTAGTCCCGCACCGAGTTCGCGCGGCGCTCGGACAGACCCTGGTTGTACGCGTCGGCTCCAGTGCTGTCGGTGTAGCCGGCGACCCGGATGTGCACGTCCGGGTTCTCCTTCAGCACGTCGACCGCGGCGTCGAGCACGGGCTCGGCCTCGGGCTTGATGTTCGACTTGTCGAAGTCGAAGTTGATGCCGCGGAGAACGATCTGCTTCTTGGTGGTCGCCGCCGCGACCGAGACCGGCGCGCTGCCGGTGCCGGTCATGTTGTTGTTGTCCGTCACCGTGCACGTGGCGTTGTAGTTGCCCGCGCTCGAGTACGTGTGCTTCGGGTTCTGCTCCGTGGACTTCGTGCCGTCGCCGAAGTCCCACGCGTAGCTCTTCACGCCCGCATCCGAGGTGCCCACGCTGCGGAAGTCCACCGTGAGGGGAGGAGCGCCCGAGCTTGGAGTCGCAGTACAGCGCGCCGTCGGCGCGGTCTTTGCTTCCTCGGGAGCCATGAGCGCGCACAGGAGCGCCCCGCCGACTGCGCCCACGCCGCCGCCGATCGCCGCCGCCTCGCGCAGGTCGTCGCGATCATCCGTACCGTGGTGCCAGTTGGAGGCGACGCCGCCGCCGACTGCACCGAGCGCACCGCCTGCAATGGCGCAGACGACCGGAGTTGCGTTGCCGAACGTATCGTACAAGCCCGCACAGCCAGAGCTGACCGCGAGCGCGCCGACCGACACCAGAGCCATGAGCCTGTTCATTTTCGGGGGACCTCCAGAGATGTTCCCAAACTCACTCCCGGCCGCAGCGTATCCCGTGTCGCATCAGCAGGTTGGGTTCACACTGATGCAGCTACCGCGCAGGTCGCAACGGCCCGCCCGCATGATGACTGGATTTGCGCCATTTGCAAGCGCGCCGCAAAGATCCAGAGACGCCCGGGTCTGGACGTGCGAGTCTTCAATCGCCGTGAGATTCTGCCGATCGAAGCAGGCGCAGGGAGGGCAGGAGGCTTCGAGCGATGTCGAGTCGGTCGATCGCGATTGTGTTGAGAAATGCGGGCCTCGTGCTCGCGCTGGGCGCACTCTGCGCCTTCCCCCCGAGCGCCCATGCGGCGCAGAGCTTCGACAGCTTCTGCGCCGAGTGGATGGGCAAGCTCGCGGCGCGGGAGCACGACAACATTCAGAAGGTGAAGTACTCGAGTGCGGGCGGCCGCGTGGTCGGCACCTACACCGGCTACGACCAGGCGCCGGTGCGCTGCCAGTCGAAGGCCAAGCCGGGCGCGCCGGGCGTCGGCACGCTCGTCTACAACGAGCTGCACTACCGCAAGGCGGGCGACTCGGTGGAGAGCGCCAAGAAGAGCTCGCCCGAGGTCGTCGAGCGCGTGGAGGTCATGGAGATCTTCCGCTTCGACGGCTCCGCCTGGAAGTACTGACCGTGCTCTGACCGAGCGGCCCGCGGGCCGTCGGATCTCCACACCGCGCCCTGTCGGTGCTCGCGTTGACGCGGGCCTCGGCAGGGCGCGAAACTTTCCCGTGCCGAACGAGCACAACGGGAGAGGGAGATCCGATGAAGCGCTTCATTGCCCACCACGAGCTGGCTCGAGACAGCCGGTTCATCCGCCAGGACAACATCGCGGCGACGGTCCTCTCGACTCTGCCCGACGACGTCGACAAGGTCGTCGAGATGTTCGATCGGCTCACGCCGATCATCGAGGTCTCGGTGCGCGGCACCGAAGCCGAGCCACTGTACGAGGAGTACGGTCCCGCGTTCGGCCTGGTCACGCTGAACGAGCCGCTGCGCGCGAACGATCCCGCGGGCTCGACTCGGCTCCTGCTGCGCATGCACGGAATCTTCGTCGGTGAGCTGCAGGCGCTCGAGGGCGCCGGCCGCTCGCTCTGGGATTTCCCCGAGGCTCCGTGGGAGTTCAAGATGAACATGGCTCGCCAGTGCTGGGACGAGGCGCGCCACGTGCAGATCTACGAGAAGCTGCTCGTGCACTGCGGCGGCTACGTGGGAATGTTCCCGGAGTCGAGCTTCCTGTTCGAGTGCGCGTGCTCCGACGATCCGGCGCTGCGCGTCGCCGGCGTGAACCGCGGCCTCGAGGGCCTGGCCTGCGACGTGTTCCGCGACATGATCCGCTACGCGGCCGAGACCGGCGACACGTTGATGCAGCAGGCGATCGACTACGTGCTGGCCGACGAGCTCACCCACGTGCGCTTCGGAAGCGAGTGGGTGAAGGAGTTCACCAAGAACGACCCCGGCCGCTTCGAGGCGGCGCAGGCGTTCCGGCGCCAGGTCGACAAGCAGTTCAGCTTTGGTGGCTCCCGCTCGGACCGCGAGGACGCCGCGATCCGGATCGCGCGCGAGGACCGGATCGAGGCGGGCTTCACCGAGCAAGAGCTCGACGAGCTCACCGATCTCTCGAGCGACGGCCCGTCGCGCGAGACGCTCCGGAAGGCCGCTGAGGTCCTGCGCATCAAGCACCTGGCCCGCAAGGCCGCCGCGGAGAAGCGGGCATGAGCGAGACGCGACTCTACCCCGGCACGGGCAAGGACGAGCGGACCACCTTCGCGCCCTACTCCGCCTTCGAGATCCCGGCGGATCTGCGCGAGCTGCACGGCCGCTACGACGTCGAGGCCATGGCGCGGCGCATCCGCAACTTCCGCTACGCGGAGGAGTGGATGATGATGGCCATGGGCGGCTGGGTCGCGACGATTCCCGAGATCCCGGTGAAGACCGGGCTCGGCAAGGTGATCTGGGAGTCGGCGCAGGCCGCCGACGCGCTGGGCAAGCGATTGCCCGAGCTGCGCTGCGGCCGGAAGTCGGTGGCGGCCTCCGAGTCGCCGAACCAGGGCTTCGCCGAGGTCGTCCAGGCCGTGACCGAGCCCGAGCGCCCGGACCAGACGATCGAGAAGCTGGTCGGGGTCTTCGACGTGCTGAAGCCGCACCTGATCGACGTCTACGAGCGCACGGCACTCGAGACCGATCAGATCGCGGACGCGCCGACGATCGAGATCCTCGAGGACGTCCTCCGGCGCACCCGCCGACACGTCGCCTGGGGGCAGGAGGTACTCGAGCGGCTCTGCGACACCGACGCGCGCCGCGAGCGCCGGCGAGCCCGCGCGGCGGCGCTCCGGGCACAATTGATCGCCTGTGGAGGCGTCACCGGAGAGCTCGCGCCCGGGACGGCCTGAACCCGAAGGACTTTGCCCCCAAAGCGACCGCGTTCTGATATGCTCCGCCGTATGAAGCTGATGCGGGCAATTGCAGTAGCGGCAGCAGTTTTGTCCTTCTCGGCGCACGCGGGCGCGGGCACCGTGGGCGGTGCTCCTCCCACCTTCACGCTCGACGCCACTTCGAGCGTCGGGCTGGACGTTCTCCACCTGACCCCGACGCTCACTGCGAACGGGGACGGCAGCTATTCGGCGGTCGGCGGCGACACGCTGACGAGCTTCTCGATCCTGTTCAACTTCAACCTGAACTCCGACCCGAAGGTCGCTGGCAGCTTCACGCTGCAAAACCTGTCGGGGACTACGCAGACCTTCACGGTCACCGCGACGCTCGGGGGACTGGTGCCGATCCCGCCTGCGACCAGCATGAGCGGGTTCTACGGCGAGGCGACTTACACCGACCTGAACGACAACGGCGTGACCCTGGCGGCCGCAATCTTCTACCAGGCGCAAATCGACGGCGGCGGCGTCATGCCCCTGGGCAGCTTCTCCCAGACCGCTTCGGCGGGCGCCTTCGGCATGACTTCGCAGGAGACCTTCGGGCCGACAGCCGGCCCGGGCGTCGCGAGCTCGATCGGCGTCGCCTTCCCGGGGTTCAGCCTCACGGCTGGGGACAAGGTCGAGGTGCCCTTCGAGTTCGTCGTCGTGCCCGAGCCGAGCTTCGCGGCCCTGTTCGCTGGGGTAGCCGCGGTTTTCCTCGCGTTTTCCCGCAGGACGCACTCGCTCGAATAGCGCGGCCGGGTGAAGGGGCG
The DNA here is from genome assembly GCA_963707945.1 of uncultured delta proteobacterium. Taxonomy (GTDB): domain Bacteria; phylum Myxococcota_A; class UBA9160; order SZUA-336; family SZUA-336; genus VGRW01. Next base: position 893,412 of record CAVPRM010000001.1, on the reverse strand, counting down.
TCGTCCCCGAGCCCGGTTTCGCCTCTTTGTTCGCAGTGATGGCGGGAATTTTTCTCGCTCGCGCGGCAAGAAAGAGCGCCCCTTCGAGCAGTTCGCTCTGGTAGGATTGCCCCACGGGCTGAAGATTTTGCATCAACAGCCCGTCGGCGCGGCATCCGCGCCGGCGCTTCCCAGGGTGGGTTCGCAAGAGAGTTCTCGCATCGGATTGGAGGGAGACGATGTTTCGGATGGGCTTGCCTTGCGCGTTGGTTCGGCTCGGGGTCGCAGCGGCGGTATTGGTCGGGGCTGCCCAGGCATTCGCCGCGCCCGTGATCACGGTCGAGATCGCATCGGAGGCCGGCGGCTACGCGGGCTACTCCAACACGGCGGAGGGTACGGCCAACCCGGACGGAACCTTCGGCTTGGCCGGAGTCGTCGACGGGGCCGTCTATGGCACGAGCTTCGACTGCGACTGGTCGATCGTGGTCAACCCCGATCCGCAGGTCACCAGCACCTTCACGATGAAGAACATCACTGCCGTCACGCAGAACTTCGTCATGACCGTGACGCTGCCGATCGGGCTGTTCGGCCCGACGACGGTGCAGGGCGGCTACTTTGGCGACGGCGTCACCGGCACCACCTACACCGACACGAGCGGCAACGGCAACGTGACCCTCGCGACGGTCGGCGCAAACCCGTTCTACCGCGCGCTCGTGAACGGCATTGTTTCCCAGGACCTCGGCAGCTTCACGGTCAGCGCCCCTGTATCCGGGTCACTTCCGCAGCAGGCCTGGGGCACGCCGATCCCAAGCGCCGCCAAGGGGCCGGCCAGCGGGAACATCCAGATCCGCTGGCAGTTCAGTCTGACCGCCGGCGACCAGGTGGCGACCAAGGGCTTCTTCCAGGTCGAGCAGGCTCCTGAGCCGGCGACCGTCGTGCTCCTCGGTCTCGGCCTCGCGGCGATCGCGGGTCTCCGCCGCCGCGCCTAGCCCTGCCGTTCCGAGCCGTATCCCAACACCGACTTTGCCAGCCTTTTCGCTGTGATGCGCCGGGATTTTCTTTTGTTTGCCACGAAAAAGATCCCCGCTTGCACAAAGGGCTCTGGTAGGATTCTGCCTACGGGCGGCTTCCGCATCGCGCCCGGGACGCACGCATCAAGCGCGTCGGGCTGAGGGTGAGCGGGTTTGAAACGGTCTTCATCGGATTGGAGGGAGACGATGATTCGGATGAGCTGGCTCGGGGCGCTGACACGCCTCGGTGTAGCAGCGGCGGTGATGGTCGGGGCCGCACAGGCGCTGGCCGCCCCGGTGGTCACGGTCGAGATCTCGTCGGACGCTGCCGGCTACGCGGGCTACTCCAACACGGCAGAGGGTACGGCCAATCCGGACGGAACCTTCGGGCTGGCCGGGGTCGTCGACGGGGCCGTCTATGGCACGCCCTTCAACTGCGACTGGTCGATCGTGGTCAACCCCGATCCGCAGATCACCAGCACGTTCACTCTGACGAACATCACTGCCGTCACGCAGAACTTCGTCATGACCGTGACGCTGCCGATCGGGGCGCTCGGGCCGGGTACGGTTCAGGGTGGCTACTTCGGCGACGTGGTGAACGGCACGCAGTACACGGACACGAGCGGAAACAGCGACGTGACGCTCGCGACCGTCGGCGCGAATCCGTTCTACAGCGCCCTCGTGAATGGAATCCTCTCGCAGGGCCTCGGCTCGTTCACGCTGAACGCGAACGGGGGCCCCGGTGTCTTCGGCAACGAGTCGCAGCAGACCTGGGGCGACCCGATTCCGAGCGCGGTGTTCGGGCCGGCCAGCGGCAACATCCAGATCCGCTGGCGATTCAGCCTGACCGCTGGCGACCAGGTTTCGACCAAGGGCTTCTTCCAGGTCGAGCAGGCGCCTGAGCCGACGACGGTCGTGCTGATGGGTCTCGGCCTCGCAGCGGTCGCGGGTCTTCGCCGCCGCGCCTAGTCCGCAAACGCACTGATTCGAAGCTGCGCCTCCGCGCCAACGCGCGGGGGCGCAGTCGTTTCAGGCGAGGCTCAAGACAACCAGCGCCCCAGAGGCGTGCCGAACAGGAAGCGGATCAGCTTCTTCATTCCCGCGTCGCGCTTCTCGCTGTACGGGTAGTGGCTGCCCGCCTGGCGGCCGCCGAAGCGGTCGCGGATCAGCGGCTGCGCGTGGCAGTAGCCGCGCAGGCCGTCTCGGCCCTGCACGTGGCCGACACCGCTCTCCTTCAGGCCGCCGAACGGTGCCTCGATGACTCCGTAAGTCATGGTCAGGTCGTTCACGCAGACGCTGCCGGAGTCGATGCGCCGGGCGATCTCGCCCGCAGCCTTCGGGTCGCGCGTCCACACGTTGGCGCCCAGCCCGTAGCGGGTCTCGTTCGCGCGGGCGATCGCCTCGTCGACGTCTCGGACGCGCACGATCGGCAGCACCGGGCCGAACGTCTCGTCGCGCATCAGCGCCATGTCGGAGCGCACGTCGACGACCACGGTCGGCTCGAAGAAGAGACCTTCGAAGCGCGGGTTCCGGCGGCCGCCGACCAGCACCCGCGCGCCGCCCGCGACGGCCTCGTCGACGTGGCGCGCCACGATCTCGAGCTGGCGCGGCCAGAACATGGCCCCAACGTCGAACTCGCCGGAGGTCTCCTGGCGCAGGGCTCGGGCGCGCGCGACGACCTTCTCGATGAAGGCGTCGGCGACGTCGTTCACCACGTAGACCCGCTCGGTGCCGCAGCAGAACTGGCCCGCGTTGAGGAAGGCGCCGGCCAGCGCGCCGCCGGCGGCTGCGTCGAGATCCGCGTCGGCGCACACGATCATCGGGTCCTTGCCGCCGAGCTCGAGCGTGCACGGGATGAGCCGCTCCGCACACGCGACGGCCACCCGCCGGCCCGTGGCCACGCTGCCCGTGAACGAGATCTTGTCGACCCCGGCCTCGCAGAGCGCCGCGCCGGTCTCGCCGTCGCCCACCAGCAGCTCGAGCACGCCTTCGGGCAGCCCCGCCTCGCGGAACAGGTCGGCCACGATCTGGCCCGAGAACGGCGTGACCTCGGAGGGCTTGAGCAGCACTGCGTTCCCGGCGAGCAGCGCCTGCACGGTCGGGTTCAGCGACAGGATGACCGGTCCGTTCCAGGGACTGATCACGCCGACCACTCCGAGCGGGCGGTAGGCGATCTCGAGCTTCTTGGTCAGCCGGAGCAGCCCGTGCAGCGCCACGCGCTCGGTTCGCAACAGGCGCGGCGCCCGCTTGCTCCAGTACGACATTGCGTCGCAGGCCGCGAACACTTCCATCATGCGCGCTTCGGTGGCCGGCTTGCCGGACTCGCGCACGACGATCTCGACGATGCGGTCCTGCTTCTCGACCAGGATCCCGAGCGCGCGCTGCACCACGCGCACCCGCTCCGCCACCGGGAGCGCAGCCCAGGCCGGCTGCGCCTTGCGCGCGCGCTCGAGCGCGGCGCCGACGTCGGCGGCGGTCTGCACTTCGATCTCGCCGATCTTCTCCCGCGTGACGGGGCTCGAGATCTGGAGTCGGCGGCGCGCGCCGGCAGGTACGTCGATCGGTGTCACGATGGCCATGTCGCGAGTGTAACATCGCCCCTCGTGGTGAAGCTCTGGTTCCTCTGTACGCGGCGCGCCGGGCTCTCGCACGCGCAGTACGCGCAGCATCTGCTCGAGCGCCATGCGCCGCTGGCGCTGCGCCACCACACCACCTTGCGCGGCTACGCGCTGAACCTGGTCGAGGAGGGCGGCGACGGCGCCGAGGCGATCGACAGCCTGAACGTCCTCGAGTACGACGCGCTCGCGGATTTCGAGACGCGCAACTACGACTCGCCCGAAGGCGAGCGGATCGTGACCGAGGATCACGCGCGCTTCCTCGGCAGCGCGAGCGGCTACCAGGCGGCGGAGCTCGCGGCGCACGGCGCACCGAGCCGCGGCGCGAAGTGGATCTGCGCGCTGCGGCGCCAGCCGCGGCTCTCGGCGGAGCGCTTCGCCGCGGCGCTCGTCGCCGACCTCCTGCCAGAGGTGCTCGCCGCCCAGCCGTTCGCCTCGCGAGTCGGTCTCGAGCGGATCGAGCGGAAGCTGTTCCCGCCCGACGCGCCGGACTGGGACGCCTTCTACCAGGTGTCCTTCGCCGACGCCGCGCGCGCGCCGCTGCACCCGTTCGACTCCCCCGACTGCGCCGTCACGCTGCGCCGGCGGGTGGCCGCGCTGTGCGAGGCGACCGCCGTGTGGCGCGTCGTCGAGCAGGTTATGCTGGCGCGGTGAGCGCGAACCCCCGCATCGACCTCACCGACCCCGCGAGCTTCGCGAACGGCCAGCCCCACGACGCATTCCGCTGGCTGCGCGAACACGACCCCGTGCACTGGCACGCCGAGCCCGACGGCGGCCCGGGCTTCTTCGCGCTCACGCGCTACGAGGACGTTCGGAGCGTCGGACGCGATCCGGGCAACTTCTCGTCCGTCCCCACGATCCTGATCGCCGATCCGCAGCCCGGGATGAACTTCGAGATCGACGGCCATCAGATGATGCTGATGATGGATCCGCCGAAGCACACGCAGTACCGCCGGCTGATCTCGAGCGAGTTCACACCGCGCGGCGCGCGCGAGATCGGGCCCCGCGTGCGCGAGCTCGCCGCGATGATCATCGACCGGGTGATCGAGCGCGGCGAGTGCGATCTCGTCGAGGACATTGCGGGCGAGCTGCCCTCCTATGTGATCGCCGACCTGCTCGGCATACCGCTCGAGGACGGCCGCAAGCTGTACCGGCTGACGGAGACGATCCACTCGGCGCCGGAGAGCCTCCCGCCCGGAGCGCAGGCGCTCGCCGTGATGGAGATGTTCCAGTACGCGTCGGGGGTGATCGCGGAGAAGCGCGCGCACCCGGCCGACGATCTCGCGACCAAGCTCCTGAACGCGGAGGTCGACGGCCGCCGCTTCGACGACATCGACTTCAACCTCTTCTTCATGCTGCTCGTCGACGCGGGCGGCGACACCACGCGCAACCTCGTCGGCGGCGGGATGCTCGCGCTGTTCGAGCACCCCGACGAGCGCCGGAAGCTCGCCTCGGCGCTCGACCCGCTGCTGCCGAGCGCGGTCGAGGAGATGCTGCGCTGGGTCTCCCCCGTGATCTACATGCGCCGCATGGCGACGGCGGACGTGGAGCTCGGCGGGCGCAAGATCCGCGCGGGGCACAAGGTCGTCATGTACTACGGCTCCGCGAACCGCGACGCGTCGATCTTCCCGGAGCCCGACCGCTTCGACGTGGCTCGCTCGCCGAACCTGCACCTCGCGTTCGGCGGCGGGCAGCACTTCTGCCTTGGCGCTCACATCGCGCGGGTCGAGATCGAGGCCATGCTGCGCGAGATCATGACGCGCCTGCCCGACATCGAGCCCGCCGGCCCCGCGGTCTGGCTGCCCTCGACGTTCATCTCGGGCCCCAAGCACCTGCCGGTGCGGTTCACCCCGGGAAAGCGCCAGGGCTAGCGACGTCGCAGTCGGACGGGAGGCCGAGCGAGGGCCCACCGCGGGACATGGGCCCGCGGTCCGATGTCGGCGAGCGAGGCCCGCAAGCGCAGCGAAGCGGAGCGCGCAGCGAGCCACAGGCGAGCGTAGTCGATCAGAACCGGTCCCAGTGGATGACTTCTTCCACGGGCTTGCGCGCCACCGGTCCGAACTTCCCTTCCGGCCAGCCCATCGGGATCGTCACCTGGATGCGGTGGCTCGCGGGCAGCCCCAGGATCTTCGCCAGCTCCGCTGCGCAGAACATGTGGAACGTCGTGAAGACCGTGCCGAGGCCGACCGCGCGCGCAGCGACGATCAGGTTCTGCGCGGCGGGATAGAGCGCGGCGGGGACGAACTCCTCCATCGGCGCTCCGGGCGGGTAGATCGAGGCGCCGCAGACGAACACGATCACGGGCGCCGCGCCGAAGTTGCCGGCGAGGTGGCGCGCGCCGCTCATCATCTTGCGCCGCGAAGCCTCGACGCCCCCCGAATCCGGAATCGGCACCAGGCGCGGCAGCACGGTCTCGCGGATCAGGTCGCCGATCCGCGCGCGCTGCGCGGGGTCGCGCACCACGACGAAGTCCCAGCCCTGCGAGTTGCCCGGGCTCGACGCGCAGGTGGCGGCGTGGATGACCTTCAGGATCAGATCCTCGGGGATCGGGTCGGGCTTCAGCCGCCGCATGGCGCGGGTCGTGGTCAGGGCTTCGAGAGCGTCCACCGGTGCTACCTCCGGCTCATGCGATGCCGTGCAGCCTGGCCGGGTTCTCGACGAGGATCTGGCGGACCTGCGCCTCGCTCGCGCCGCAGTCGCGCAGCCACGGGACCACGTGCTCGAGCACGTGCGCGTAGCCCCAGCCGCCGTACGCCTTGTAGCAGGTCTTCCAGCCGATCTCGTTGCCGATCAGGACGCGGTCGGCGTGGCCGGCCTCGACCAGGCGCATGACCGCGTCGATCTCCTCCTTGTCGCGCGGGAAGGCGCGGCCTGGCCCGACGATCTCGTAGTACTCCTCGTGGCCGAAGTGGTCGTAGGACACGAAGCCGAGCCCGCGCCGCAGCACGTGCTGCGCGACGTCGGCGGAGTAGAACCCCATGTGCGACATGTAGACCTTGCCCAGGTCCGCGCCCTCGGCCTCGAGCACGTCGAGGTAGAAGTCGAGGTGGTGCTTGGGCGTCTCGCGCGAGCCGTGAGTGCCGCCGTTCGGGTGCACGGTGAGCGATGCCCCGGTGCGCGCCTGCGCGCGCGCCGCGGCGCGCAGCACCTTCTCCTCGTCGGGCAGGCACGGCATGTCGGGCATGCCGCTGCAGCCGACCTCGCCGATGTTGCCCGCGCGCACCCCCGAGCTGCCGATGCCGACCTCGAGCTCGCGCACCATCCGATCGGCGAGCGCGCCCGCGTCGAGCTGTGCGACCTCGGGCGGGTGACTCGCCTGGGTGTACCACCCGGTCGACGCGATCACGTGCAGCCCCGTCGCGCGCGAGATCCGCTGCAGCGCCGCCACGTCGCGGCCGATCCCGGGCAGCTCCATGTCGACCAGCGCGCCGCCGCCCGCGCGCTTGAACTCGCCGGCCTCGCGGATCGCGAGCTCGACGTCGGACTGGACCAGGTTGTCGCGCACCATGAGCCCGTTGCGGCGCGCGAGCCCCAGGTTGGCGAGCCCGAGCGGCTCCGCGGCCAGGCGCGCCTGCTCCGGGTCCTGCGCCGGGGCGTACCAGCAGGTGATGTCGAGCGTCAGATGCACGTGCGACATCGTGGCGCCGAGCTCGCTCGGCGCGATCGGGCCGAGCACCGTCTCTATCCGAGCCACCTCAGAAGCGATCGATGCCGAGGTCGGTCGAGTAGAACTGCTTGTACCAGCGGCGGAAGCGGCCGACGTCGCCGTCGTTCTCGGCGAGCAGCGGCTGCGGCCGGTAGACCTTCTGGTTCCAGAGCTTGAAGTCGAGCTCCCAGTCGCTCGCGTAGAAGTCGAAGAAGCCCTCGAGCTCGGCCTGGCTCGCCGGCTCGCTCTTCCTCGCGTAGTACGTGTGGACGACCTCGCAGACCTCGTCGTCGATCGGGGTCAGGGTCTGGATCGACACGCCCGCCATCTTCCCGGTGACACGCGTCAGCGACAGGCCGGGGCCGTACATGAAGGAGCGGAACGAGCTCTCGCCCTCGGCGTTGGTCTGCGCGTCCGCCTCGCGCTTCAGGTCGAGCACGAGCGTCGCGATCGCGCCGTCGCCGTCCCAGTTCACGCGCTCGATCTGCATGCCGTGCACGTGTGCGAAGTGCTGGATGTCGACGGCGTTCTCGTACATCTCCTGGATGTGCGTCTGGAGCTCCCAGCGCACCCGCTTGTACTTGTAGTACGCGGGGTCGGTCGCCTCGGGAATCGCGGGCACCTCGAACTCGGGCGGCTTGCCCTCGGCGTGGTGCCAGGCCATGACGTAGCCGTTCTGCTCGCGCGTCGGCCAGGTCCCGATCCGCGCGAGCGCGGGGATCTTCTTCGCGTACGGCACGTCGGTGCACGCGCCCGAGCCGTCCCAGCGCCAGCCGTGGAAGGGGCACTGGATCGCGTTGCCGACCACCTTGCCGCCGACACCCAGGTGCGCGCCCAGGTGCGGGCAGTACGCGTCGAGCACGTGCGCGGTCCCGTCCTCGCCGCGGAACACGACCAGGTCGCGGCCGAACTGGTGGATCGCGCGGACGTCGCCGACCGCGAGCTCGTCGCTGAACACCACCTTGAACCAGCCGTTGGGCGAGTGCGGCAGCGGGATGCGCTTCATCGGGGGGACCTCCCAGCCGGATTAGAACATGTTCCAGTCGGGTTGTGCCAGGTCGCCGTTCGTGGCACAAGAGCGGCCATGTCGATCGAACGGGCTGCGGAGCTCCTGCTCGAGGCGCGGCGCGCCCGGCGGCAACGCGGGCCCCTGCCCGCCGAGTGCGCGCCCGCCGATCTGACCCAGGCCTACGCCGTGCAGGATCGCTTCGTCGCGGGTCAGGGCCGGACGGCGGGCTACAAGATCGGGTACACGAACCCGGCGCTGCAGCGTTCGCTGGGAATTCCGTCGCCGGTGTTCGGCCGGCTCCTCGTCGACCGGGTGTTCGCGAGCCCGGCCGCGCTGCCCGCCTCCGATTTCGCCGCGCGGGTGATCGAAACCGAGGTCGGGGTGCGCATGGCGCGCGCCCTGCCCCCGCGCGCCGCGCCCTGGTCGCCCGAGCAGGTCGCCGACGCGGTGGAGGTCGTGTTTCCCTCCTTCGAGCTGGTCGACTCCCGCTTCGCGGACTGGCGCAAGCTCTCGCCGGCGGAGGCGGTCGCCGACAACGTGCTGCACAGCGGCTGGGTCCACGGCCCGGCCTGCGCGGACTTTCGCGGGCTCGACCTGGCCGGGCTCGAGATGGTGTCGTTCCGCAACGACCGCGAAGTGACCCGCGGCCGCGGGGCGAACGTGCTGGGCTCGCCGCTCCTGGCGCTGCACTGGCTGGCGAATGCGCTGGCGCAGCAGGGGCGCGGGCTCGCGGCAGGCGACCTCGTAACGACCGGCTGCTGCACGGACATCTTCGAGGCCGCGCCAGGGGATCGCGTCCGGGCCGACTTCGGGGCGCTCGGCGAAGTCCGCGTCGAGTTCCTCGCCTGAGATAGAATCGCGCCCATGAGCGAGGGAGCAGCCGGCGGCGAGGTGCGGGGCATCCAGCAGGAGCGCGTCTCCGCCTGGTTCACGGCGAACGTCGCGGGGGCGCGCGCCCCGTTCCGGTTCGAGCTGATCACCGGCGGCCACTCGAACCTGACCTACAAGGTCACCGACGCGCAGGACGAGCTGTTCGTGCTGCGCCGGCCGCCGCTCGGCGCGGTGCTCGCCACCGCCCACGACATGGGCCGCGAGCACAAGATCATCTCGGCGGTGGGGCGACACACGACGGTGCCAGTCGCGCCCGCGCTCGGGCTGTGCAGCGACCTCGCCGTGAACGATGCCCCGTTCTACGTGATGAAGTTCGTGGTCGGCCACGTGATCACCGACTCGGCCACGGTCTCGCGCTTGTTTCCACCCGCGCAGCGCGCCGAGCTGGGCGCCTCGCTCATCGACGTGCTCGCGCGGCTCCACTCGGTCGACCCCGACGCGATCGGGCTCGGCGACCTGGGCCGCAAGGACGCCTACCTGCCCCGCCAGCTGAACCGCTGGCGAACGCAGTGGGAGAACTCGAAGACGCGCGAGCTGCCCGCGATGGAGGAAGTCCACGAGTCGCTGGTCGCGATGATGCCGCAGCAGAAGGACGCCACCATCGTCCACGGCGACTACCGGCTCGGAAACTGCATCAGCGGCGACGACCGCACGATCAAGGCGGTGCTCGACTGGGAGCTCTGCACGCTCGGCGATCCGATGGCGGACATCGGCTACCTGATGAACAACTGGGCCGAGCCCGGCGAGACGGGCGGCAGCGCTGCGGCCGCCGCGTCGCCGTCCGCGGCGGGCGGCTTCCAGACGCGCGCCGAGATCCTCGAGCTCTACTCGCGCAAGACCGGCCGCGACGTCTCGAACGTGGACTACTACCGCGCCTTCCAGTACTGGCGACTCGCGGCGATCGTCGAGGGCGTGATGGCGCGATACCTGAAGGGCGTGATGGGCGGCAAGGCCGACACCAGCGCGTTCCGCGCCCAGATCGACGGCCTCGCGGCGAGCGCGCTCACGCTCGTGCGCGCGCTGCGCACTCGCTAGAACCGGAAGTCCGGCGGAGCCCGCCGGACGGGACGGGTCGTTGGTCGTTCGCTTGGTCGCTACAGCGAGCGCAGGAAGTTGAACAGGTCCTGCGTGTCCTGGAAGCCGAGCAGGTTGAGGCGAGCGATCTGGAGAAGACCTTCACAATAGAATCAGAACATCATCAATTCGCGACGCCGCGACGGGTCACGCGGCGATGGCCCACAGCGGCGCGCCAGTCCGTGGGTGAGCGACGGACGCGCCGCTGTGGGTGCCGAGCTACTCCTCCGGAGTCTTGAACAGGATCAGGTTGTTCAAGAATGCGAGCAGGTCGGCCTTGTCGGCAGTCGCGAGAGAACGAAACGCCGCGCGCGACCCGGCCGCTTCGCCGTCGTGCTCGAGGATGGCCTCGGTCAACGTCGTGGCGCGGCCGTCGTGCAGGTAGGGCGCGGTCGAGCCCACGCCCCAGAGCTCGGCGGTCATCCACACCGACGCGCCGAAGCCGTCCTCGTCGATGTTCTCGGCCAGGCCGGGCCCCATGTTGTGGCGCTTCAGGTCGCCGAACAGCGGCACGATCGACTGCCCGGTGATTGGATCACGCGGGAAGCCGCCGAGTCGCGCGACGACCGTCCCGTTCACCGAGATCACGTTGTCGGGCGGGTCGTTCCGGATGTTGAACGTGATCGGGTTGGCCGGGTCTACACCGCGCTGGACCGGGTTCTGACCGGCCGGGAACGTCGCGTCGCGGTAGCGCGGGTTCTGGCTCGGCTCCGAGAACGTCGGATTCGCGACGAGGAGCGTGGGCTTGTGGCAGGACGCGCACTGCGCCTGCACGAACTTGGCCGCCCCGTTGGCGATCGCGTTCTTCTGCGCCGAGGACAGCGTCGGCAGCCCCAGCCGAACGGCCTCGGCCTGACCGGCGGCGCCCATCTGGTTGAGCACCTGGCGCAGGACGTCGAGCTCGATCAGCGAGAGCGGCCGCGGCTGCGCCGACAGGTAGACGGCGAGCGCCGTCATGTCGGCGACCGTCATCTCGTTGACGACGCCGTCTCCGTCGCCGTCCACGTTGTCGCCCGTGATCTCGACCGGCTGCATGCCCAGCTCGTTGTGCGCCGCACCGCGGTTGAACGCGCGCACGAACGTGTCCACGCCCTTCCATTGGAACGGCTTGACGACGAGGTCTTGGTCGACCCCCTGCACGTTGCGCGTCACGCTGGTGGGACAGCGCGAGGCGGTCGGGCTCGCGACGACGCTGACCGAGCCGAAGTTCACACCCTTCGAGTCGAGCGGCGCCGTCACGTTGTGCCGGTTCGCCGGGTTGTTGGGGCACGCCGCGCGGATCGCGTTCTGCTCGTCCGCGAGCAGATCGACGTTCATCTCCTCGGCGAGTCGCTGCGGACCCGAGAGCGCGAGCACGGGGGGCGTGTTCCGCTGCACGAACTTCTGCGGCAGGTTCAGGTGCTGCGGATCGCGGATGACGTTCGAGTTGGCGAAGCCCGCGCCGTCTCCCACCGGCACGTTGTGGCACTCCTCGCACGCCTGTCCGTTCGGACCGGTGATGCGTGCGGGAATGTTCCGGTTCCACTGCCCGGTGCCGTTCAGATCGGAGCGCGGCACGCGCGTGAAGCGCCCGCCGTCGCCGACGTTGGCACCGACGCCGTCGAGCGCGTTGAACACCGTGGCGAAGAGCTCGTCACCGCACTCGAAGACCTCGTCGAACTCGTGCGTCGCGACCGCCGAGTCGCAATGCACGATGTTCCCCTTGTTGAGCGCCGGAAGTTCCGGCGCGTTGATCGTGATGGCGCTCACGGAGCCGGAGAATCCCACCACTGCTGCAGAGACTGCTGCGATTGCACCGCTGCGAAGCGCAGTGCTGCGTCGCTTGTCCATGTTCCGCTCCCTTCCCCTGAAAGAGACCCCGTCCCAGGACCGACCTGGGACCCGTCACGAGCGTACGCAGCGCGAGGTTCGGGATCTGGAGAGGAGCGTCATAAGAGAGTCAGACTTTCGTTCAATCCGACGACAAACGTGCGCGCGATCACGCGCGCGGGGCGACGCCGTTCAGTCCGAGCTCGCGCGCGCGCGCGCGCGTCTCCTCGCGCAGCTGCTCCGCCTCCGGCAGCGCGCCGCGCGCCACCAGCAAGTCGGCGCGCGCGAGGCGGGTGCGCAGCTCGAACGACGTCGAATGCAACGCGGCGCAGCCGCGCTCGGCGGTGTCGAGGTGGGCCTCGGCTTCGGCGTGCCGACCGAGCACCGTCGCGAGACGGCCGAGCGGCAGCGCGACCGGACCGGCGCAGACGAGCTTGCCGACGAGCGCCGCGCGGTCCGCGAAGGGCGCGAGCAACGGGTAGAGCAGACCCGCCGTCGGCGCGTGACCGATCTCGGCCGCGGCTTCCGCGAGGAGCACGGCGTTGCCCAGCCAGAAGCCGTTGCGCGGCAGGGTCGCGAAGCCGTCGCGCGCGAGCATCGCGAGCAGCTCGACGGTCTCGGCACCGCGGCCGGTCTCCGCGCACAGGAACGCCAGGAAGACGCTCCACAGGCTGACCTCGGGGCGGTGCTCGAACATGCCTCGCACGAAGGGCTCGAGCTCGCCCATCCGGCCCTGGTCGCGGCGCAGCAGGAGCAGATGGCAGGCGAGGCCGACGGGAAGCCGGCCGTCGTTGGCGAGCGGCAGCCAGTCGCGCCAGAGCGCCTCGACGTCGCGCTCGGCCTCGTCGATCCGCCCGCCCAGGAGCTCGCGCGCGACGCGCGAGCCGAGCAGCGCCGGGGTTCGCTCGTCGCCGACCACGGTGCTGGAGAACTCGGCGCGCGCGCCGCCGTCGTCGGGGTCGAGCCACTCGATCCGGTGCGCCGCCTGCGCGATCGCGGCGCCCATGCGCGCCGCGGGCAGCGGCGACGACAGCCCGACCCGCAGGAACTTGTCGATGGTCGCGCGGACCTCGCCCACCCGCTCCGGGCCCGCGACGAAGGCGTACAGGAAGCTCACCGCGGTGAGCTGGATCGAGCGGCACGAGTGTTCGTGGGCGATCGCGAGCGCCTCGCGCACGCGCGCCTCGTTCACCTCGGCCGAATCGGCGTTGAGCCGCGCCATGGCCAGGGAGATCAGGAGCGACGCGCGGACGGGGCTCGGCGCGCGGCCGGGGCCGCGCAGCGCTTCGTCGAGCAGCCGACACCAGACCGGGTCGGCGGAGCCCATCCTGTCGAAGCCTCCCGAGACCAGCGCTGCGCCGGCGAGACGGCCCTCATCGCGCAGCGCGCGCGCGTGCTCGATCGCCTTCCCGAGCATTTCGTCCGCGCGCGCGAACTGAGCAGAGCGGCGGAGCTCGACGGTGCAGGCGAGCTCGAGATCGCAGAGCAGCCGCGGATCGAGGGCGAGCTCGCCCGCCGCGTTCACCGCCCGCGTGAGGTGCTCCGCGGCCCGGTCGTAGGCTCGGTGCGCCGCCGCGTGGCTCGCCGCGATCCGGCTGTACTTCACGGCCTTCTCGGCGAGCGCCGGATCGTGCGACTGGTAGTAGTGGTGCGCGAGGTCGCCGCTGATCTCGTCGGGAACCTTGTCGCCCGCGCCGCGCAGCGCCGCGCCGATGCGCCGGTGGATCTCGGCGCGCTCGCCGGCGGCCAGTCCGTGGTACACGGCTGCCTGGATGAGCCCGTGCCGGAAGCGGAAGCTCTCGGCGCTGCCCTGCGAACTCGTCTCCTCCACCAGGCGGGCGTCGACGGCCTCTTGCAGGAGATCGAGACACTCGCGCGGCGGGAGCTCGGTCGCCCGCTGCAGGAGATGGCTCCGGAAGTCGCGTCCGAGCGCCGCCGCCACCCCGAGCAGCGTCCGGCACCCCAGCGAGAGGCGGCCCAGGCGCAGCGAGATCGTCGCCGACAGGCCTGGCGGCAATGCGACGTCGCGCGGCAGCGCGTCGCCCTGCGGGTGATCCTCGAGCAGGCGCACGAGCTGCGCGACGAACAGCGGGTTGCCCTCGCTGCGCTCGTAGATGCGTTCGGCGAGGCCACCGACGGCGCGCGTCGAATCCGCGCGCCCGACCAGCTGCTCGACCTCGTCGCGCGAGAGCGGCTCCAGCTCGAGCGTCTGGGTCCTCGGGTGACGGCTCAGGTCGGAGAGCAGGCGCACGAACGGCGAGGCCAGCGCGCGACCCGGCGGCTGCAGCGTGCAGACCAGCATCACCCTCGCGTCGCGCAGCTCGCTGGCCAGGAAGCCGAGCAGGTTCAGCGAGGTGGCGTCGGCCAGTTGCACGTCGTCGATGATCAGCACGAGTGGCGCGCTCTGCGCCCCGAGCAGCACGCGCGTCGCCACCTCGAAGAGTCCGTTCGGCCGCTCGGGGTCGATCGGCCCCTCTTGCGGGTCCTGCCCGTTCTCGCCGCCGCGCAGCTCGGGCAGGAGCTGTCCCAGCGCCAGCGCGGACTCGCCGAGCAGCTCGACGGCGCGCTCGCGCGGTCGCTCGCCCAGGAGCGCGCGCAGCAGCCGGGGCCAGGGCCAACCGATCGGCGCGACCCCGCCGTCGGAGCAGCTCCCCTCCAGCACGCGCACCGAGCGGCCCCGCGCGAGGGCGGCGAAGCGCGCGGCCGTCGCCGTCTTGCCGATTCCCGGCTCGCCGAGCAGGAGCCCGATCTGGCCGCGGCCCTGCACGGCCTCGTCGAGCGCCGCCTCCAGGCGCTCGAGCTCGCGCTCGCGGCCGACGAAGCCGTCGTGTGCGGGCTTGGGTGTCGGCGCGACCACACCGTTCGGTGTCGTTGCGTTCATCCGCGGCTCGGGAACCGCTTCCACCGGTTCGTCCAGCTTGGCCACGAAGCGGTAGCCGCGGCCGTAGACCGTACGGATTATGGCGCTCGACTCGAGTTCGCCCCCGAAGGCGCTCCGCAGTTCGCTGATGCAATTCGCCAGCGCTGACTGGCTCACGTACCGCCGTTCCCAGACACGATCGAGCACCTCGTCCTTGGAGACGACGCGGTGCCGTTCATCGATCAGCAGGCGTAGAACCTCGAAGCTTCGCCGCCTGATCCTGAGATCGGCTCCCTCCCTGCGCAGCTCGTAGACGTTCTCGTCGAGCTCGAATGGCCCGAATCGATAGACCACGGCCATGCTTCCCCTGATCCGAAAGGCATCCCAATGCCGATCCGCGCCAATCTTCATGCTGCGCTACGCACAAGACTGTGTTCGCGGGCACGCAGGGCTCGTCGCGGCCCGGATTGTTGACCGCTCGGGCAAATCGGTCGCGAATTTTAGGGGAGCTGTAGAGATTTAGGCTCGACGTATTCCTCGAGTCCGTACTTCCCCAGCTCTCGGCCGTTCCCCGACTGCTTCACGCCGCCGAACGGCGCGTGCGGGTTGAAGGGCGCTCCGTTGATGTCGAGCTGCGCAGTGCGGATCCGCCGTGCGACCCGCGTGGCTCGCGTCACGTCCCGCGACCAGACCGCTCCGCCCAGGCCGTAGATCGTGTCGTTCGCGATCCGGATCGCGTCGTCCTCGCCGTCGTAGGGGAGGATCGTGCAGACGGGACCGAAGATCTCCTCCTGCGCGATCCTCATGCGGCTCGTCACGTCCGCGAACAGCGTCGGGCGCACGTAGTAGCCGCGCTCGAGGCCGTCGGGCGGCTCGACCCCGCCGACGACGAGCCGCGCCCCCGCATCGATTCCGGACTGGATGTAGCCGCGCACGCGCTCGCGCTGCCGCGCCGACACGAGCGGCCCGAGCCGCGCCTTCCCGACGCGCGGATCGCCCACGGCGTTCGAGCGCGCGAGCTCGTCGGCGGCGTAGCCGATCGCCTCCTCCTGGCGCGCCCGCGGCACGAGCATGCGCGTCCACGACGCGCAGGTCTGGCCGCAGTTGATGAACGCGTGGTTCAGGCTTGCGCGCACCGCCTTCTCGAAGTCGGCGTCGTCGAGGATGACGCTCGCCGACTTGCCGCCGAGCTCGAGCGAGACCTTCTTCACCGAGCGAGCGGCGAGCTCCGCCACGCGCCGGCCTGCCGCCGTGGAGCCGGTGAACGAGACCATGTCGACGTCGGAATGCGCGGCCATCGCCTCGCCCACGACCGGCCCCGTCCCGGAGAGGAAGTTGAACACGCCCGAAGGGATCGAGGTCCCGTTCACGATCTCGGCCAGCATGAAGCACGACAGCGGCACGACTTCGCTGGGCTTCAGCACCATGCTGCAGCCGGCGGCGAGCGCGGGACCGAGCTTCGCCACGATCTGGTGTAGGGGGTAATTCCAGGGCGTGATCGCCGCCACCACTCCCACCGGCTCCTTCACGACCAGCGAGTTTCCGATCTTCTCCTCGAACGGATAGGTCGCGAGCAGGTCGGCGTAGAACTGGATGGTGCTGGCCGGGAAGTCGACCATGAACTGCTCGGTCATCGGCCGCGGCGCGCCCAGCTCGCCGAGGATCACGTCGACCAGCTCCTCGCGCCGCTTGCGAATGCCCTCGGCGATCTCGCGCAGGACCTGCGCACGCCGCGCCGGCGCCGTCTCGGCCCACGGCTGGAAGGCGCGGCGCGCGGCCGCGACCGCGCGGTCCACGTCCACCGGGCTTCCGTCGGGGATCCGGCCGATCACCTCCTCCGTCGAGGCGTCGTGCACGTCGAAATGGCCGCGGCCGTCGGGCGCGACCCACTCTCCGTCGATCAGGAACTTGTCGAACACCAACACCTGCGGCCCTCCTCGGCCGGTCCATCGTACCCGAACCGCTGTGGCATGATCCGGACATGCGCTTCAGCGTCTGGCCCAATCCCCAGCAGCCCTTCGAAGACGTGCTCGAGATCGCGCGCCACGCCGAATCCACGGGCTGGGACGGCATCTGGTACGCCGACCACTTCATGCCCGACGGCGACAAGACGCGCGTGCCCCAGCCGGAGGCCTGGACCACGCTCTCGGCCCTGGCCGCGACCGTGCCGCGCATCCGCTTGGGCCCGCTCGTCACCGGCAACACCTATCGCCATCCGGCCGTCCTCGCGAAGATGGCCGCGACGGTCGACCACCTGTCGGGCGGGCGGCTGGTGCTCGGCCTGGGCGCCGGCTGGCAGGAGAACGAGCACCGCCAGTACGGCATCCCGTTCTACACCGTTCGGGAGCGGCTCGAGCGCCTGGCCGAGGCGTGCGAGCTGATCAAGTCGCTGTTCGCGAACGAGACCACGAGCTTCCACGGCAAGCACTATGCGCTCGACGCCGCCGTGCTCGAGCCCAAGCCCGTGCAGCGCCCGCTGCCGCTGCTCGTCGGCGGCGGCGGCGAGAAGGTGACGCTGCGCATCGCCGCGAAGTTCGCCGACGAGTGGAACGTGTGGGGCGACGTCGCGACCCTGCGCCGCAAGATGGCGCTGCTCGACGGGTACTGCGCGGAGCTCGGCCGGCCACCGCGGGCGATCCAGCGCTCCGCGGTCGCGCTGCTGTTCCTGACCGACGACCGGGCCCTGGTCGAGCGCTTGAAGAGCCGCCCGATCGGCCGTCCGACCATCGTCGGCAACGCCGACGAGGTGCGCGAGGTCGTGCGCGCCTACCGCGAGGCGGGCGTCGACGAGCTGATCGTGCCCGACTTCACGCTCGGCGCGCGCGAGCAGAAGCTGGCCACGCTCGACCGATTCATGCGCGAGGTTGCGACCCCGCTTCGCTAGGAGAACCCCATGAAGGTCCGCCGCGTCGTCACCGGTCACGATTCCACCGGCAAGTCCGTGTTCGTCTCCGACACCGAGGTGGAGCCGGTCACCGCCGCGCTCCTGCCCGGCTCGGAGTTCCACAAGCTCTGGGGCGGCGACCGCGCGCCCCAGTTCCCCGACGACGGCGCGCCTCCGGCGCAGCCGACCTACTTCCCGCCGGTCGGCGGCTTCCGCTTCGGGATGTTCAGCCTGCCGCCGCAGTCGCGCGCGGTGGGACCGCAGCCCGCCGACACCGCAGCGGCCGCGCGCGAGCTCGAGCAGAAGCTGCCCGGGCTCGCCGGCTACATGGAGCCCGACGCCCCGGGCATGCACACGACCGATACGATCGACTTCGAGGTGGTGCTCGACGGCGAGGTATGGCTCGAGCTCGACGGCGGGAAGGAAGTGCACCTGCGCGCGGGCGACACCGTCGTGCAGAACGGCACGCGCCACGCCTGGCACAACAAGGGGACCCAGCCCGCGCGGCTCGCCGTGTTCATCGTCGGCGCGCACCACCGGAAGTTCCCGAGGAAGGGCTAGCGAGCCGATCCCGCAACCGGTTTCCCGAACGGCGTGTACGGGTCGCCGGGGATCTCGATGAGCTCGATCATCGTGCCGTCGCCGTCGGTGACGAAGAGCAGCTTCGAACCGTACGCGGGGTGCTCGATGCGGGTGTCGTCGAGCACAGGGAAGCCCGCGGCGCGGATCTTTGCGACCGTCGCGTCGAGGTCGTCGACCCGCAGCATGAGCGCGGCCATGCCCGACTGGTTCATCGGGCGGGGCATGGGCGCGCGCAGCGTGCCGGGCTTGCGGAACGCGAACAGCGCCAGCCGCACGCCATCGCGCTCGACGAAGACGGTCGTCTGGTCGACCTCGGGCAGTCCGAGCAGCTTCGCGGACAGCGGATCGGCGACGACGGTCTCGGTGAGCGGGCGGAAGCCGAGCAGGTCGGAATAGAAGGCGCGCGCGCGGCCCAGGTCCGAGACGCAGATGCCGATGTGCCCGACGCGAAGAACGGCCATGGCTCACTCGCGGCGCAGCGCGGCCGCGACCTCCTGTGCGGGATCGCGCCGGCCGCCGCGCGCCGCGTCCAACACCACGCGGTGGAGCTCGCCCGTGAACGGGAACGGCGGCGCGTAGTCGTCGCAGACCGGGAAGCCGCGGTCGCGGCCGATCGAAAGGCCCGCGCCGCCGATCTGCCAGCGGAACGGCAGGTCGCGCGCGAGCTCGAGCTCCGCGAGCGCACGGCCGTCGAGCGTCGAGCACCGCCTTGCCGCCGCCCGACGCGGAGCGCACGTACTCCAGCCGGAGCTCGTGCGGGCCGGCCGCGACGACCTCGTCGGACGCGAGCCGGTGCAGGTCGCCGCAGACGTTGAACACCGCGACGGGGCGCCCGCCCGCGAGGTACACCGCCCAGCCGTTCGTCCAGTCGCCGAGCGCCGCGATCACACCCTCGCCGGGGGCGGACGGCAGCGCGAACTCCGCGACGAGCGCGAATCCGCCGAAGAGCTGCGGCAGGGCGTCCTCCGCGATGGGGTTGCCGCCGGCGGAGAGCTCCAAGGTGCGCCGGAAGCCGAAAGGCGGGCGCACCATCGCGCCCGCTCGCGAGAGGAAGCCGTCCTCGAGCGGCAGCACCTGGTTCCGGCCGGCCTCCGCCCACCACAGATCCACGAGCGCGCGCAGACGCGCGGGCTCGGCGTCGGCCCGGTCGTGCGCCTCCGAGAAGTCGCTTTCGAGGTGGAACAGCGACCAGCGGTCCGTCGCGAAGTCGTGGCTGCCCGCGACGAGGCCGCGCTCGACGGGGAGCTGATTGCCCACGTGGTCGGTCGTCGCCTTCCAGCCGTCGTGGTAGATCGAGCGGCTGCCGAGCATCTCGAAGTACTGCGTCTCGCGCGGCGCGGGGGCCGCGGCGTCGTCGAAGCAGCCGAGCAGGCTCGCGCCGTCGAGCGCGCTGCTGGGCCACGCCGTCGACCTGCGCAGGCCGCGGGACGCCGGCCGCGTCGAGCACCGTCGGCAGGAGATCGACGGCGTGGCAGAACTGCGTGCGCACCGCGCCGCCGCGCGCGATGCCGGCGGGGCCAGTGCACGATGAGCGGCGTGCGCACGCCGCCGAGCCAGGTGAAGCGCTTCCACAGCCGGAACGGCGTGTTGCCCGCCCACGCCCAGCCCCACGGATAGTGGTTGTACGCGCGCGGAGCCGCCGAGCTCGTCGAGACGCGCCAGCGCTGCGCGCGATCTCGTCGTCGCGGTCCGTGCATGAAGCTGTGCTCGTTGAACGAGCCCGCCGGGCCGCCCTCGGCGCTCGCGCCGTTGTCGGAGAGGACAGCACGAAGCGTGTCGTCGAGGAGACCCTCGCGCTCGAGGAAGGCGACGAGCCGGCCGATCTGCGCGTCGGTGTGCGTCGAGGAAGCCGGCGAACACCTCCATCAGCCGCGCGGCGACGGCGCGTTCGTCCGCCGGCGAGCTCGCGCCAGGCGTCCACCCACGGCGGGCGCTCGCGTCAGCGTGGTGCCCGCCGGCACGACTCCGAGCTCCTGCTGGCGCGCGAAGGCGCGCTCGCGCCACGCCTCCCAGCCGTGCGTCGAAGCGGCCGCGGTAGCGCTCGATCCACTCCGGCGGCGCCTGGTGCGGCGCGTGCATCGCGCCCGGTCGCGAAGTAGAGGAAGAACGGCTTCTCGGGCGTGGCGTGCTGCTGGTCGTGGACGATGCGGATCGCCTCGTCGACCAGGTCCTCGGTCAGGTGGTAGCCCTCGGCTCGGGCGTGCGCGGCGGCGTCGACGAAGCCGTTGTCGCGCACCAGCTCGGGCGTCCACTGATTGGTGTCGCCGGCGAGGAAGCCGTAGTAGCGCTCGAAGCCGAGCCCGAGCGGCCAGCGCTCGAACGGGCCGGAGGCCGTCTGCTCCCAGCGCGGCGCGAGGTGCCACTTGCCGACGGCGAAGGTCGCGTAGCCCGCGTCGCGCAGCACGCGCGGCAGCGTCGCGGCCGAGCGTGGGATGCGGCCGTCGTAGCCCGGGAAGCCCATCGGGATGTCGGTGAGGAAGCCCATGCCGACGGCGTGGTGGTTGCGGCCGGTGAGCAGGCACGCGCGCGTCGGCGAGCAGATGGCCGTGACGTGGAAGCGGTTGAAGCGCAGGCCGCGCGCGGCGAGCCCGTCGATCGTCGGCGTCTCGATGTCGGAGCCGAAGCAGCCGAGCTGCGCGAAGCCGAGGTCGTCGAGCACGACCACGACCACGTTCGGCGCGCCCGCCGGCGGACGCGGGTTGGCCGGCTGCGCGGCGCGCGACTCGGCGACGGTGCGGCCGACGCTGCTGCGGCTCATGCGCCGGCTCCGAACAGCCCTTCGAGCTCGCGCTTCACGACCTTGCCCATCGCGTTCCGCGGCAGGCTCGCGACCAGCACGATCTCCTCCGGGACCTTGTAGCGGGCGAGCCGCTCGCGCGTGAACGCCGCGAGCTCGGCGGGGGTCGCCGCGGCGCCGGCCGCGAGCTGCACGGCCGCGACCACGCGCTGGCCGAGCCGCAGGTCGGGTCGGCCCAGCACCGCGGAGGCGGCCACCGCCGGGATGTTCCTGCAGCACCCGCTCGACCTCGGCCGGGTAGACGTTCGCGCCGCCGCGCAGGATCAGCTCGCTGCGCCGGCCGCGGATGTACAGGTCGCCGCGTGCATCGACGAAGCCGAGATCGCCCGTGTGGTAGACGCCGCCGCGCAGCGCCTTCGCCGTCTCCTCGGGCTGGTTCCAGTAGCCGAGCATCGGCGTGTACACGCCCGCCCACGGACCCGACACCGCGGGCGCGACGCAGATCTCGCCGACCTCGCCCTCGGGGGCGAGCTGGTCCTTCTCGTCCACGATCAGGATCTGCACCTGCGGCACCGCGCGCCCGCACAGTCCGGGCAGTGGGGCCGCCGAGCCGTCCGAGCGGGTCACCGCGGTCGGCGCCTCGGTCATGCCGTAGCCGATCGTCACCTCGGCGCCGAAGCGCTCGCGGTAGAGCGCGCGGAACTCCTCCGGGCACTCGGCGCCGCCGACCTCGGGCCGGCGCAGGCTGGCGAGGTCGGAGCGGGCGACACCGGGATGCGTCAGCAGGTCGTACAGGATGGTCGGCACGGCGGCGAAGTGGCCGACCTGCTCCGCGCGCACCCACTCCGCGACGCCGGGCGCGTCGATCCGGTCCATGCACACGAGCGCCGAGCCGTCCTGGAAGGCGACGAGCGGCCCGAGCACCATCAGGTTCAGGATCGTGAGCGGCAGCAGCACCCCCTGGCGGAGCTCGGGCCCGTAGGCGCCCGACGCCGCCGCGACCGCTCCCGGCAGGAGCAGGTTCCGGTGGCTGTGCACGGCGCCCTTCGGGAAGCCGGTGGTGCCGCTCGTGTAGGCGATCGCGGCCGGCGTCTCGGGAGCGATCTCGACGGAGCGCCGCGTCTCGTCGCCCGTTGCCGCGAGCTGACCGGGGTCGACGCGAACCGTGCGCGGTGTCGGCGCGGTGCGCGGCGATCACGTCTTCGGGGCCGAGGAACAGGCGCGCACCGGAGTCCTTCAGCAGCCATGCCTTCTCCGGCGCGGCCAGCGGCCGGTTGATCCCGACCCAGATCGCGCCGAGCCGGGCGGCGCCGAGGAAGGCGACGACGATGTCGACGTCGTTCGGCAGGCACGCGGCCACCCGGTCGCCGGGCGCGACCCCGAGCGCGGCGAGCGCGTTGGCCGCGCGGTTCGCGGCGCGGTCGAGCTCGCCGTACGTCATCCGCCCGCTGCGGCCGACCAGCGCGAGCCGGTCGGGCGCGCGCGCGACCTGGCGATCGAGCACCTCCGCGACGGTCTGCGGCCCGCCGCCAGGGATCACGGACGCATGTACCAGCCGCCCGACACGTTCAGCGCTTCGCCGGTGATGAACCCGGAGCGGCGGTCGGAAGCGAGGAACATCACCGCTTCGACCACGTCCTCCGAGCGCCCGTAGCGGCGCAGCGGCGTCTCATCGACCAGGGGGCGGAAGTCGGCGTCGAACTTCTCGACGAAGCGCGACCAGATCAGCCCGGGCGCGATCGCGTTGCAGCGAATCCCGTGCGGGCCGACCTCGTGCGCGATGTTGCGGGTCAGCGCGAACAGCGCCGCCTTCGCCGCAGCGTATGCCGGCTCGCCGTCCTTCTCGTTCGGGTTGCCGATCCAGCCCGCGACCGACGAGATGTTCACGATGTTCCCGCGCTTGCGCGCGACCATGCCGGGCAGGACCCGCCGCGCGAGGAAGAAGTTCGCGGTGAGCGACACGTCGAGCGTGCGGTCCCAGTCGGTCATGTCGTAGCCGACGATCTTGCCGAGCTTGTTCTCGGCGGCGTTGCAGACGAGGATGTCGACGCCGCCGAGCCGCTTCTCGGTCTCCGCCAGCATCGCGTCCACCTTCGGGCGGTCGGCGATGTCGAGGTGGAAGTCGAGCACCTGGGCGCCCGTCTCCTTGCGGATGCGGTCGGCCATCTCGCGGTTGCGGCGCGCGTGGATGTCGCAGATGACGACCGAGGCGCCTTCCTCGGCGAAGCGCAGGGCGCTCGGCCCGCCGATGCACGCGCCGCCGCCGCCCGTGACGAGCGCGACCCGGCCCTCGAACTCGCGCGCGCTCACGGTCCGGCGACCAGGCGCTGCGCGTTCTCGCGCATCAGCTTGCGGACGTCGGGCGCCGCGAACTGCTTCTGGATGCCCGCGATGAACTCCTCGGGGTGCGGCACGCACTCGGCGTGCGGGTAGTCCGAGCCGAACACCACGTGCTCGATCCCGATCAGGTCCGCGAGCGCCTTGTGGTCTTCCTCGTGGTACGGGTTCACCCAGACGTGCTGCTTGAAGATCTCGCTCGCACGGCCGTGCACGCGGCCGCCGAGCCACGGGCCGTTGCGCCCCATGCCCTTCATCTTGTCCATCGCCTTCAGCAGATAGGGAACCCAGAGCGACCCGTTCTCGACCGACAGCACCTTGATGTCCGGATAGCGCCCGAAGAAGTTGCCCATGATGAGCGCCACGATCGTGTCCATGATCGGGCGGTCGCCGTACATGCAGACCCACTGGAAGGCCGACTGGTGGTGCGAAGCGGGGTTCGCCGCCTCGCCCCAGTGCACGGACATCAGCTCGTTGTAGCCCGCTTCGCCGACGTGATACGCGATCGCGAGCTTCGCCTCGTTCGCGAGCGACCAGACGCGGTCGAAGACCGGGTCGGCGGGCGAGTGGCCGCCGGCCGGCCCGGTGCGCACGTTGATGAGCCGCGCGCCGCGCGCCAGTACGTCCTCGAGGTCGCGCAGCGCCTGATCGGGGTCGAGCAGCGAGATCACGGGCGACGCGAAGATCCGCCCCTTCCACGCGTAGCCCCAGGTCTCGTCGAGCCAGCGGTTGAACGCCCGCAGGTTCGCGTAGGAGAGCTCGACGTCGTTGCGCAGGAAGTGCTCGACGCAGACGCCCAGGGTCGGGAACAGGAACGCCGCCTCGACCCCCTGCTCGTCCATGCGCGCGAGGCGCGCGTCGCGGTTCACGAAGGCGGGGTCCATCGGAATCTCGATCGACTCGGGCTCGACCAGCCGGTCGCTGCCGAGCGACTTCAGGAACTCGCGCAGCGAGCCGGGCCGCACCGTCTTCTCGAAGCTCGCGAAGGTGTCGTCGAGGAAGTGGAACTCGCGGTCGCCGATCCAGATCTGCGGCCGGCCCAGGGGGGTGTCGATCACCCGCACGGCGCGGTCGCGCCAGCGCGGCTCGATCAACCGGGTGAACGCGTCGCGCGGCTCGTAGTAGTGGTTGTCGCCGTCCCAGATGCCGAAACCGAGCGGTGTCATCTGTTCTTTCCCAGGAACTCGCGCAGCGCCGCGTTGAACTGCTTGGGGTGGGTGACGTTCGGCGCGTGCGCGGCCCCCTTCACGACGATCAGGCCCTTGCAGTCGGGCAGCGCATCGCGCAGCCCCTTCGCGGTCGCGAGATCGAACGCCTGGTCGAGGCTGCCGTGGATCACCAGCGCCGGGCACTTGATCTCGGACAGGCGGGCCATGAAGTCGTCGCGTCCCAGCACCGTCTCCCACGCGTGCGCGGTCTCGGACGGCGGCTTCGACTGCCACTTGCCCAGCCAGACGTTCGCCTTGTACTTCTTGCCGAACAGGAGCTCGGCCATGCCGCTCGCGATCTCGCCGACCGGCCCGTGCTCGAGCCAGGAGTCGGCGGTCGCGCGGTAACCCTCGAGGACCTCGTCCGAGAACAGCGCGGCGGCCGTATCGACCAGCACCAGGGCCTTCACGCGCGCCGGGTACTTCCACGCCGCGCGCATCGCGACGAACCCGCCCTGCGACATTCCGACCATGGTGGCCGCCGGAATGCCGAGCTGGTCGAGCAGCGAGACGCAGTCGCTGGCCAGGTCGTAGTAGTCGAACGGCCCGAGACACTCGCTCATGCCGTGGCCGCGGGCGTCCCAGGTGATGCAGCGGTACTCGGGCGCGAACTCGGCCACCTGCTCTTCCCACATCGAGTGGTCGAGCAGGAAGCCGTGGCTGAAGAGCAACACGGGACCGCGTCCGCCCGAGTCCTCGTAGTACATGTGGTGTCGATTGATGTTCGCGAAAGGCACTACTTGAACTCCGGCATGATTTTGGTCGCAAACAGCTCGAGCTGGCGATCTTGGACGTGGCGGGGCGTCGTGCCCTGGTAGAAGAAGTTCCAGGATAGCCACTCGAGGTCCCCGCCGCCGTGACACTTCGCGAGCTTCTCGAAGTGCCGCTTCACCTGGTCGACGGTTCCGCAGATCTGGTAGCCCTTCTCGATCATGCGCTGGGTGGCCGCTTCGTTGCTCTTGAAGAGCAGCGGCCGGCAGTTCGGGTCGTCCTCGGGGTTGCGGAAGAGCTCCAGGAACCCGAAGCGGCCGAAGTACTCCTGGTAGTCGTGGCCGGTGGTGTCGGCCGCGAGCTGGAAAGCCTCGTCGTAGGTGTCCCCGATGGTGATCGCGCGGACCGCGCCGCAGTTCTCGCCCAGCGCGAAGTCGTGGCCGTGCTCGGCCGAGACGCGCTGGTAGGCCTGGCACATGTCGAGGAACTTCACGGGGTCGGACTCCCAGATCCACGGCAGCCAGGCGTGCTTCGCGCAGTTCAGGAGTGACGGCATACCGCCCGTGATGGGCACCCAGATCGGCGGGTGCGGCTCCTGATAGGGACGCGGGCAGACGCCGATCTCGCGGATGACGTCGTCGTCGTCGATCTCGCCCGGCGTGCCGTACTGGCGCGTGTAGCTCGGCGCGCCCCAGCCTTTGATGCCCTCGTCGTGCGGGTACGGCACCTGGAAGTACTTGCCCTTGTAGGACATCGAGTCCTGGGTCCAGGCCTTCAGCAGGATCTCGATGTTCTCGTCGTAGCGCTCGCGGTTCTGGCGGTCGACGTCGTCGCCCATGCCGGTGGCGATCGGCGCGCCCTGGCCGAGCACCTGCATCCAGCGCTTCTGGTAGCCGCGCGCAAACGCCACCGCGACGCGGCCCTTCGTCAGCTGGTCGAGGATGGCGAGGTCCTCGGCCACGCGGATCGGGTTCGCGACCGTCATGACGATCGACATCGGCGCGAACTTGATGCGCTTGGTGCGCGCGGCGAAGTCGGCGAACAGGAGGATCGGGTTCACCGAGAGCTCGTTGCCTTCCGTGTGGAAGTGGTGCTCGGTGGTCGAGAACGCGTCGATGCCCAGCTCGTCGGCGGTGATCGCCAGATGGCGCAGCTCCTCGAGCATCATCTGGTAGCGCTCGGTCGAGCGCCCGATCGGGCGCAGCCGCTCGCGCTCCTCGAGCGTGGCGGGCACGGCGGGCATCGCGAACAGATCGATCTTCATGCGAACCTTTCCTTGATCCAAGGCACGATGCGGTCGAGGGCCGCGTTCTGACCCGAGCGGTCGCGCATGCCGCTCGGGCCGTAGCCCAGGTGGTCGCCCGACACGCGGAAGATCTGCTTGTCGCGCGACGGCGAGCGCTCGTAGATCGAATCGGTGTGGTTCGAGAACACGGCGTTGTCGCCGAGGTACGCGACGACCAGGGTCGGCAGCGTGAGCTTGGGCAGGCAGTCCAGGGTCGACGCGCGCGACGAATGACCCGACCAGGTCGAGAGCCAGGCGCGCGGGGTCTGGTACTTGCCGAAGCCCGCCTCGAGGTAGTTGAACACGTCGGGGCGCGGCGAGAAGAACGAGCCGATCGCGCGCTCGGACGGGTAGAGACTCAGGTCGGTGTAGGCCGGGTTGGCCTCGGTGCGGTGGATCGCGAAGTAGCGGCCGACGAACGCGCGGCGCTCGATGCGCTGCACCTCGGCAGGAGGCAGCGCGTCCACGTCGGGCGCGCCGAGCTTGCGCAGCCAGTGGTTCCACTCGGCCACGTGGCCGCGCGCGACCGCGTCGATCCGCGCGACCCGCGCGCTCTGTGCCGCGCCGTAGCGCGCGAGGAACTCGCCCGAGTACTTCGACGCGGCCGGCAGCGGCCGGTAGCCGTTTGCCGGGTCGTACATGTCGAGCAACGGGTCGATCGACAGCGGATCGCTCTCGTCGACGACCGACGGGTCGATGATCGAGAGCATGAGCTTTCCCTGCCCCAGGTGCGTCGCCAGCTGGACCAGGCCGTCGGCCGGCGGCAGGTCGAGCTTGTTCAGGTCGCACGGATCGCCCGCCGCGGTGTCCTCGAGCCGGCCTGGCGGCGCGGTCGCGGCCTGCGACTGGTAGAAGCTGTAGAGCGCCCCGCCGCCGCTGTTGCCGACCAGCACGATCTTCGCGAACCCGCGCTCGCGCAGGCGGCGAATCGCCGCGGCGACGTCGAGGATGAGCCGTTCGTGGATCAGGTTCACGTCGTTGTTGATGAAGCGGCCCGCCTGGCCGAAGGTCGCGACGCCCGCCTCGAGCAGCCGCGGCATCGCGTAGTGCCGCTGCATGTCCCCGCGCGGGTGCATGAACAGGGCCACGCAACGCTCGCCGCCGCGCGTGAACAGAGTGCCGTGCGATTCGCCGCCGTCTTCGGCGACGAGCGGCAGCGGCTCGACCCGCACGCCGTCGGGCAGCTTCTCGAACGACCACAAGCTCGGGCCGGCGGCGGGATATCGCGCGAGCTGAGGGAATGCCATTGCTAGCGCCCGTCCTTCCTGACGGTGAGCTGCACGTGATCGCGCTTGGCGGCCATCGCCTCCGGCGCGACCTGCAGCGGCCGAATGCTGTCGATGTTCACGGCCTCGATGTCGTTCATCCCGATCTCGCTCCAGAACTGCTCGGCCATCGCGCGCGCCTCTTCGCCTGGACCGTGCACCGCCCCGCGCGGATGCCACATGATCGTGGTGCCCTCCATCGGCTGGCCCGCGATGCTGCCGCCGTGCAGGAAGCCGATCTCGTCGTAGTCCATGTTGCGGTGGTAGTACGGCAGGCGCGCGGCCTCGCGGTCGCGCTGCAGCGGGCTCGGCACGAAGTTGCAGAGTACCCAGCCGTCGGCGCAGAAGAGGCCGAAGGCGGCGGGCGGAACGTGGTTGCGGTCCGCGGTCGCGGGGCGGAAGTCGGTGTTGTGGAAGCGGAACGGGAACAGGTCGCCCTTCCAGCCCACCACGTCGAACGGATGGTTGGGGTAGAAGAACGAGGTCGCGCGGCCGTCGCGCTTCACTCGCACCTCGTACTCGGCGCGGCCGTCGCCGTCCATCGCCTTGGGCTCGGGCACGCCGATCACGTCGGGATCGAACGGGTTGTGCCTTCCCAGGTTCGAGTGCTCGATGAAGCCGATCTCGCCGCGCGACTCGACGACCAGGAAGTAGTTGTCGCGCGTCTGCGGAACCATCCGGTGAGTCACTCCCTTCGGGAGTACGAGATAGTCGCCGGGCCGGAACTCGAGCGGGCCGAACTCCGTCTCGAAGGTGCCCTCGCCGCGGTGCACGAACCAGAGCTCGTCGGCGTCGGCGTTGCGCGCGAAGTACGGCATCGGCTCGCTGCGCCGGCTGGCCGAGACGGTGAGGTCGTCGTTCCAGAACAGGCGCGTCGGCACGCCGCGCGCGCTGGCGCGGTCGGTGGTGTCGACTCGCTCGCCGTCGACGTCTCCGGGCGCGAAGTCGCCCTCGACGCGGATCCAGCCGGTGGGCTCGTTCTTCCGGTACAGGTTCGCGACGCGGCCGTGGAAGCCGCCGCGTCCGATCTCCTCCTCCTTCAGCCCCTTCGGCACGGCGACGTGCGCCTGTCGCGGGGTCTGGCCCTTCGCGAGATGGATCCAGGAGTTCTTCATGTGAAGAGCACGTCGTGGGCGTACTTCGTGTCGACGTACTCTTTCACGGCGCTGATCTTTCCGCGCCGCAGCTTGAACACGAAGTGGTAGTGGTTGCGGTAGTCGCGGCCCTTCGCCGTCTTCGCGCTGAGCACGAACTGCACGCAGACAGTGTTTCCCTCGGCCACCATTTCCTCGACGTCGATCACCATCGGCGAGCTCTGGTCGTACAGTCCGACGCCGCTGCCCATGAGCTCGAGCACCTTGGCCTTCCCCTCGTACAGGCCGGCCATGTCGGAGCCGGGCGGCACCCACCAGGTGACGTCGTCGGCGAGCAGGTCGGGAAGCTTCGGGCTGCCCGTGGCGATCCGCTTGAAGTAGGTCTTGATCAGCTTCTTGGCTTCGGCTGCGCCCATGGCATGACTCCTTGCAAGTCGGTCGCGGGAACGCGAGCCGAGCTCGACGAGCGGCAGCTCGGCCGGAATCGGGAAGCGATCGCTCCAGCCCGGGATCTCGGGGCGCGCGCCTTCGAACGCGACCACGCCCGCCAGGAGCTCCGGGAACGCCTGCGCCGCGCCCAGCGCCAGCGTGGCGCCGGTGCCGCAGCCGAGCAGGTAGAGCGGCGCGCCGCCGCCCTCGGTCAGCTCGCGCACGAGCGCTTCCAGCTGCGCGAGGCTGTCGCCGAAGCTCGCGGGCTCGGGGCGGCCCGCGTCGTCGCTGCGGAACCACGAGTAGCCGGAGTATGCGGCGAGCCCCGCGTCGCTCGAGTGGAACGGGTCGCGCGCGCGCGGGGCTTGGGGCGCGACGAGGTCGAGGCCGGGCGCCGCGGTCGAGCACATCGGCACGAGCTGCGTGCAGTCCGCGCCGTCGGCGTGGAGCGCGACGAGCGTGCCGAGCCGCTCAGGCGCCGCGGCGCCGCGCTCGGCGCGTACGAGCTGGCTCCGCGTGTTCAACCGAGCTCCTTCACGGGCTCCTGCGCCGCCGCCTCGCCGGCGATACACCCGAAGGTGACGGCGGGGCCGAGCGTGCCGCCGCCGGCGTAGTACGACGGCCCGGTCGGTGAGGCGATGCAGTTGCCGGCGCCGAACAGGCCGGCGATCGGCTTGCCGCCCGCGCCGAGTACGCGCGCTCGCCGGTCGATCACCGGCCCGCCGCTCGTGTCGAGCGTGCCCGCCGCGAGCGCGATCGCGTAGTACGGCCCCTTCGCGGCGAACGGATGCATCGTCACGTTCTTCGTCGGAAGCGCGTGCTTCGTGCCCTGATTGGCGAACGACCAGATCTTCGCGTGCCAGTCGCGGTCGTAGACGCGATCGCCGCGCAGGAACTCCGGGTCGACGCCGCTCTTCGCGTAGCCGTCGAAGCGGGCAATGGTCTGGGCGAGCTGCGCGCCGAAGTCCGGCGCGAGCCGCAGACCGCCGGTGCGCCCGGCGACCTGCGCGAGCCGCGCGTCGAGCGCCTTCGCGAGCGCCGGCCAGCTCTCGGCCTTCTGCACGTAGGGCGCGCTCGTGCCCGCGGCCGGCAGCGGGAAGCGCCCGCCGAAGAGCTCCGCGGTGCGCTGGTCGTAGACCATGAACAGGAGCAGGTTCGCCCACTCGTGGCGCACCGGGTCCCACGCGAAGTGCACGCGCGTGCGCTCGTTGTAGTTCGCCTTCTCGTCGACCACGCGCCGGCCGAAGCGGTTCACCAGGATCATGCTGTCGCCGGGCGGCATGAACACGTCGTCGGGGGTGGACGAGAACTGCAGCGCCTGCTCGAGCACGACCTGCGCGCGCCAGGCGCTCTGCATGTGGCCGAGCCGCGCGCCGAGCGACTCGGCGATGCGCACGAAGTCGCCCTGGTTGGTCGGCACGGCGCAGCCGCCGAAGATCGGACCGGGCTGGAAGTTCCGCACCAGCTCGTCGTCGTGGGTGAACCCGCCGCTCGCGAACACGACCCCGCGGCGCGCGCGCACGCGCAGCGGCGCCGCGGCCTTGCCCTGGACCTCGAGCCCGACGACGTCGCCGCGCGGGTTAACGAGCGCCCGCTGCGCGCGGTGGCCGAGCAGGATCGGGACCTTCTTCGCGTCGAGCGCGGCGCGGAGCTGGCGCACCATCTCGTCGCCGAGGCCGAACGACCCGTCAGGTCTTCGGCGCCCAGTAGCGCCGATCGACGATCTTCGCCGCGTCGGGCGGCTCGATGTAGTCGGGCATGGGCCCGACGAGCACGTCGGCGGGCATCGACACGAGCGCGCCCATCTTCTCGAGCCCGACCACCGCGTCGGCGCCGCGGTCGTAGAAGGTCTCGATCAGCTCGTAGTCGTTCTGCGCCAGCCCGTAGTGCGGCTTCACGGGATCGAACAGGAGCGGATAGGACGCCTGGCACATCGCCTGGAGCGTGGCGTCGCGCGGCTCCTTCAGCCCGCGCTCGCGCTCGATCGGGTGATTCGGGATCCAGTACACGCCGCCCGACTTCGCAGTGGTTCCGCCGAAGAGCGGCGCCTTCTCGAGCACGATCACCTGCGCGCCGCCGGCCTGCGCGTACAGCGCCGCGGTGGCGCCCGCCGCACCCGTGCCGACGACGACGACGTCGCACTCGTGCTCGAAGGCGCTCGCCTCGCCCGAGCCCGCGGCGGCGACCGGCGCGGGCGCCGCCGCGCAGGCGGCCGCGCTCAGCGCGACGCTCGCCGCACCGGCGAGCTGCAGGAAGTCGCGCCGCGAGATCTCGGGGGGCATGGCGTCCTCGGCCGCGGAGCTACTCCGCCTCCGCCGACCAGTCCTTGGAATAGAATTGGCGGGCCCAACGCCGGAACTCCGCGATCGGGCCGTCGCCGTCGCAGAGCATCGGCTTGGCGCGGAAGCGCTTGTTCTCCCAGATCTCGAAGTCCTGAGTGATCGCGTTTGACTGGTCGTCCATGTAGGCCTTCAG
Source organism: uncultured delta proteobacterium (assembly GCA_963707945.1). Lineage (GTDB taxonomy): Bacteria > Myxococcota_A > UBA9160 > SZUA-336 > SZUA-336 > VGRW01. The sequence continues at coordinate 861,512 of CAVPRM010000001.1, read as the reverse complement.
GAGCTGCAGGGTCTCTTCCTCGCTGCGCCCGTCCTTCTTGCCGATGATCGCCGTGCGGAAGTGCGTGTGCTCGTCGTCGATCGGCGTCAGGCCCGTCGAGATCACGGTCGTGAACATCCCGGTGTAGGTCAGGAAGTTGTACCCGAGGCCCCAGTTCTGGGCCTCCATGTACAGGTTGTCCGAGACGCCCATCGTCGAGACGTTCTTGGTCGTCCCGATGTTCCAGAAGAACATCTTGCCGTCGAACTTGTGGCTCTTCTCGGGCGGCATCTCCATCAGGTGCACGCTGTGGAAGTGCGGCCAGTCGATGGCGTTCTCCATGATGTCCTGCGGGCAGGTCCGGACGGTCCACTCGTACTTCTGCCACGTGCGCGTCCAGCCGCTGTCGCCCCATTCGGCGAGCGCGGGGATGTCGAACTCGGGCGCCTTACCCTCTTCGTGGTACCAGACGAAGATCGCGCCGTTGCGCTCGACCACCGGCCACGACTTCACCTCGGCCTTGGCCGGGATCTTGTCCGTGTACGGCACGTGCACGCACTTGCCCTCGCCGTTGTACCGCCAGGCGTGGAAGGGGCACTGCAGCTCGGAGCCGATCACCTTCCCGCCGCGCCCGAGGTGCGCGCCCAGATGCGGGCAGTACGCGTCGAAGACGCGGGCCGCGCCGTCCTCGCCGCGGAAGGCGACGAGCTCGCGGCCGAGGTAGTGGATCGGACGCACCTCGCCGCGCGCGAGCTCGTCCGAGTACAGCATCATGTACCAGCTGTTCGCGAAGCCGAACGGAAAGCGCGCCATGGGATCCTCCTGCTGGACTTCACCGGCGGCCGGGTAGAAAATTAGAACACGTTTCAACACGCGCTGACAAGCGCGGAGGGGCCGGCCGGTGAAGCTTTCGGGAAAGGTCGCGATCGTGACGGGCGCGGGCTCGGGAATCGGCCGCGCGATCGCGCTGCGCTTCGCGGCGGAGGGCGCCGCCGTGGTCGTGAACGACCTCGTGGCCGACGCCGCCCAGCGCGTCGCGAAGGAGATCGAGGCCGCGGGCGGGCGCGCGCAGCCGTTCCCCGGCGACGTCTCCGACCCGCGCCGGGTCGAGGCGCTCGTGCGCGAGGCGGTCGGGCGCTTCGGCCGGCTCGACGTCCTGGTGAACAACGCCGCGGCGGTGGTTCCGGGCGCGGTCGAGGCGCTCAGCGACGCGGACTGGCGGCGCACCCAGAGCGTGACACTGGACGGTGTCTTCTACGGGATGCGCGCGGCGATCCCGGTGATGGCCGCGCAGGGCGGCGGCGCGATCGTGAACATCTCGTCGGGCGCGGCGGTCGCGGGCGAGCCCGGGCTCGGCGCCTACGGCGCGGCGAAGGCCGCCATCGTCAACCTGACCCAGACCGCGGCGGTCGAGAACGCCGGACGCGGAGTGCGCATCAACACGATCCTGCCCGGGCCGATCGAGACGCCGCCGCTCCTGGCGGCGGTCGAAGCGACCGGCGGACGTGCCGGATGGGAACGGCAGATCCCGTGCGGCCGCCTCGGCCGCCCCGAGGAGATGGCCGCGGTCGCCTTGTTCCTCGCGTCCGACGAAGCGTCGTACGTCCACGGCGCGGCCATCGTCGCCGACGGCGGCGTCGCCGCTCGCACGAACAGCCCGCGCTTCTGATCGACTGCGCTCGCCTGCGGCTCCGCTGCTCGACGAGCGCTCAAGGTCCAGGGATTCGGTCGAGCGTCCCCTGTACGGGTCGCACGCTCAGGTCGTCCCAGTACGCCATGCCCGAGCCGCCGCGCATCAGGCTGAAGGAGCCCGAGTCGGCGCTTGCGGCCAGCGTGGTCCAGCAGTCGGCCTGCCAGGCGCTGGGCTCCGCCGCGCCGTCGCTCCAGACCTTCGCGCGCACGCGCGTCAGGCTCGAGGCGCGCGTGGTCCGGAGCTTGAACCGGTACCAGCGGAAGGCGGGCTGAGTCACCCCCGTGGCGGGTCCACTCCCGCAAGTCAGCGCCGGCTCGCTCCACGCGCGCAGCAGCCAGCCGCCGCTCGTGTTCTGGCCGAGCGCGAAGTAGCGCGTGTTGTCGCCGGTGCTGCGCGCCGCGATTCCGAGCTGTCCCGTCGTCGTGTTCGCCCAGACGCGGCCCGCGATCTCGTACGAGCCCCAGTTGTTGCTGGCGCTGCCGATGTAGCGCGACGCGACCGCACCGGGCTGCACCGCCGTGCCGAACGCGGCATTCGTGTTCCCGAAGTAGCTGACCTTGAAGATGTCCGAAGTCGTGGTCGTGCGCGTATCGCCGACGAGATCTACGAAGCCCGGCGCATGCACGCCGGGCGCGAACAGGCTGAAGTCGCTCTGCCAGAGCGGAGTTCCGAGCGTCTCTACGCTGGGCTGCACGCGCGGCGCCAGGGTGATGCGGTTCGAGCGGGCCGACTCCACGCCGCCCGAGTCGTAGGCCGTCATCTCGACGCTGTACGAGCGCGCGGGATCGAGGTTCGCGAGCGAGTAGCTGGCGACGCCCGTCGAGTCGGGCGAGCGCGCGCCGGCGTCGATGGGCGCGCTCGTGATCGCCCCCGTCGTCTCGAACGCCGCGTACACCTTGTAGCCCGCGACGACGCCGTTCGTCGGCGGACGGAAGCGGAGAAGTACCGCATCGGCTCGGGCGTCCATCGACAGCGCGAGCATCAGCAGGAATCCGAAGCAGACGTAGACCCGTGGCAGCGGCAGCAGCAGCAACAGCATGATGGCCCCCCCGAGCGATGCGGACGAACGGAACCATCGCTCGACGGCAAATGCGTTGCCGTGACTCTGCTCACGGGCTGCGCGTGAGCCGAGTCACACCGATCCGTGTACGATCGATCAAGTCGCGTGAACGCTCGATCTCAGACTTCGTCGCCGGGACCGAAGAGCTCGAGGAACGCGCGCGCGATGCGGTCGCTCGCCGGGTGAGGCTCGAGCTCCGACGACGGCGCTTCCTCGTCGAGCGCGGCGACGGCGTCGTCGAGCTCTTGCGGGGCGCCGTCGAGCCATTCGTCGAGGCGCGCGAGAAGCTTCGCCACGTCGGCCAGCCTTTCCGCCACACGTACACGGTGAACTCTCAGCGCTTCGATCGAGGCCGAGCTCTCGGGGTCGCGCATCACCTCGACGACCTCGGGCAGCGGCATTTCCAGCGCGCGCAGCAGCCGAACGCGCAGCGCGTCGTGAAGCTGCTCGGACCGGTAGTAGCGGTAGCCGCTCTCGCGGTCGACCCGCGCGGGCAGGAGCAGCCCCTGGCTCTCGTAGTGGCGGAGCGCGCGGACGGTGAAGCCGGCGAGCTGGGCGAAGCGGCCGATCGGAATCCAGGAGCTCACGGCGGGTAGCGTAGGACCGGGCGGCCCCGTGCTACAAGGACGGCGTGCGCCGAGTGCATCTGGTCGAGCTCGAGGATCAGCCCTGGTTCCCGCGCCTGCTGCGCGACGCGGGAACCGCCTATCTGGAGCTCGCAGCCCGGATGGCGGGGCACTCGGCGCTGCTCGCTCCCGAGCTCGAGCGGGTGCTGCGCGCGAGCGGGGCGAAGCGGGTGGTCGATCTGTGCTCGGGCGGCGGCGGTCCGGTCGTCGCGATCGCCGAGGAGCTCGCGCGCAGCGGCCAGCCGATCGAGGTCACGCTCACCGATTTCTACCCGAATCTTCCCGCCTTCGAGCGCGCGAGAGAGCGCTCGGGCGGGCGCATCGCGTTCTCGCCCGCGCCCGTCGACGCCACCCGGGTGCCGCCCGAGCTCGCCGGCCTGCGCACGATCTTCAACGCCTTCCACCATTTCCGCCCGGCGAGCGCCGCGCGCATCCTCGGCGCGGCCGCCGACGCGCGCGAGCCGATCGCGGTGTTCGAGATCGCCGGGCGCGAGCCCGCGACGATGCTCGGGATCCTGTTCTCGCCGCTCCTCTTCGCGCTGGCCCTGCCCTTCCTGCGCCCGTTCCGCTGGACGTGGGTCCCCCTCACGTACCTGCTGCCGGTGTTGCCGCTCTTCGTGCTGTGGGACGGGCTGGTCTCGTGCCTGCGCGTGTACATGCCCGACGACCTGCGCGAGCTGATCGCGCGGCTCGAGCCCCGACATCCGGAGGCGTACACGTGGGAGATCCGTCAGAAGCGCCTCGGCGCGGCGCCCGCGCACGCGACGATCCTCATCGGTCTCCCGCGCTAGAGCGCCTCGTAGACCGCCTTCAGCAGCGCGCGCGGGCGCGGGTCGACCAGCCAGACGCCCGTGTGCATCAGGTTCATGACGTAGCCGATGCCGATCTTGTTCTCGGGGTCGGCGAGCCCGAGCGAGCCGCCGGCGCCGGCGTGGAAGAACACCTCGGAGTTGGGGCCGAGCGGCTCCTCGCGGGGCGGCATCATGAAGCCGAGCCCGAAGCGCGAGACGAGCGGCAGAACCTCGTCCCTGCCGTACGACTGCTGGACCCGCGCGCGCTCGATCGCCTCGCGGCCGAGCAGCCGCGTGCCCTCGAGCTCTCCGCCCTGCGCGAGCGCCGCGTAGATGCGCGCGAGCGCGTGCGCCGTCGTGTGCCCGTTCGCGGCCGCGAGCTCCGCGGCGCGCCACTCGCGCGAGTTGGGGCTGATCGCGAAGAGGAGCGGGTTCGCGAAGGTCTTCGCGAGCATCCCCTCGGGATCCTTCTGGATGATCTCGAGCATGTTCGGCCCGCCGCTCTCGTGGATCGGGCCCTGGCAGAGGCTCGCGGTCCGCGCGTCCAGCTCCTCGGGCAGGCCGATCCAGAACTCGGCGCCGAGCGGCGCGGCGATGTGCTCGCGCACGTAGCGGCCGATGCTCATGCCCGAGACGCGGCGCACGAGCTCGCCGACGAGCCAGCCGTAGGTGAGCGCGTGGTAGCCGTGCTTGGTCCCCGGCCTCCACCACGGCGTCTGCTCGGCCAGCGCGCTGGTCATCGTGTTCCAGTTGAAGATGTCGGTCGGCTGCAGCGGCTTCGCGATCGCCGGCAGACCGGCGCGGTGCGAGAGCAGCATGCGCACCGGGAGCTCCGCCTTCCCGTTCTGCGCGAACTCGGGCCAGTAGCGCGCGACCGGCGCGTCGAGGTCGAGCTCGCCGCGCTCGACCAGCTGATGCGCGCAGATCGCCGTGATGCCCTTGGTGGTCGAGTAGACGTTGGCCAGCGTGTCGCGCCGCCAGGGCTTCGTCTTCTCGTGATCCATGAAGCCGCCCCAGAGGTCGATCGCGAGCCGGCCGTCCACGTACACGCACAGGCCCGCGCCGAGCTCGGCCCCGCTCGCGAACGACGCCTCGAGGATCTCGCGCACGCGCTTGAAGCGCGCGTCGCACTGGCCCTGTAGCTCGACCGCCGCCGTCATAGTCGTTCCTCCTCCGGGTCTCGAGCGATTCTACCGGAGCTTGCGGATCACGTTCTCGGCGAAGCCCTCCAGGTAGGCGCGCTTCTGGTCCAGGGTCGAGGTCGGCCCAAGGGCGTACAGGAACGGGTAGCTGACGGTGCCGTGCGCGCCCTGGTCCTCGAGCCGGCGCAGCACGTCCGCGTCGGGCGGGGTGGTGAGCGGCACGATCGCCTCGAACGGCTCGCGCTCGCGGCCCGCCGCGCGTCGCAGCGCCGCGAGCTCGGCCAGGTGGCGCGCGGCTTCGGCCGGATCGCTGCCGGCGCCGAGCCAGCCGTCGCCCAGACGGGCGGCGCGCCGGAACGCGGCCGGGCTGGCGCCGCCCACGTAGATGGGGACGGGCTTCGCCGGCGCCGGGCTCATCTGCAGGCGCTCGATCGTGAAGAAGCGGCCCCGGTGCTCGACCATGCCGCCGCGCCAGAGCTTGCGCAGCACCTCGATCGACTCGTCGAAGCGCGCGCCGCGAGTCTTGAAGTCGACGCCGAGCTGGTCGAACTCGTTCTTCATCCAGCCCGCGCCCGAGCCCAGGATGAAGCGGCCGCCGGTCAGGACGTCGAGCGTGGCGGTGGCCTTCGCGACCTCGACCGGGTTCCGCAGCGGCAGGATGTACACCATGGTCGCGAAGCGCAGGCGCCGGGTGACTGCGGCCATCGCGGCGACCGCAGCGAACGGCTCCGGCCAGGGCGTGTCCGGCGTGAAGCCTGGAACACCGTCCGGTGTGTAGGGGTACTTCGAGCCGAGCTTCTCGGGGTAGAACAGATGGTCGGAGACCAGGATCCCGTCGAAGCCCGCCTGCTCGACGAGCACGGCAGTCTCGACGAGCTGGTCGATCTCGGTGAACGATACGGCCTGCCAGAACTTCACTTCGTCTTCCTCTTCGGGCGGCTCGGCTGTGTGACGGCGAGCGGCTTGGGGGATGGGGTGTAGATGCGGTCGCCCTCCTTCGAGCCGTCGGCGTTCGCCGCGTTGCCGGCGCCGTAGAACGCGACTCCGCCGGTCGCGCGCGGCGGTGCGACCCACTCGAAGCTCCATTTGCAGCCGCCGGCCTCCTCGATGCAAGTGCCGTAGTAGGAGTGGCTGACGTAGGCGCGGCCCGCGTCGGTGCCGTTGATCAGCTGCGTGCTGGGCGTGTCGGTGATCACGAACTGGCCCGCACCGGTCCAGGTCTTCTCCGCGATCGCGGTGAGCTGGAAGCCCCAGCGCTTGCGGTCCTCGTCCGGGTGGCGCAGCTCGATCGTGAGGGCGTAGTGCCGGCCTGGCACGTAGCGTTTGGGTACACCGGAGAGCGTCAGAACGCCGCGGCCGTCCGGAGTTCAGCGGAAAGCCGGTGTGGCACGACGTGCAATCCGGCTCCGCGGGATGCCCGGCGCCCGCGGGCACGCCGGTGGTTCCGGGCTGGGGCCCGGTGGACGAGGCGAGCGCGAGGAATGCCGCCACCACCACCCGTTTCAACTGTTGCCTCCTCGCGCGAGGCGCATGCTACATCGGGAGGCCGTAGTCGAGCCAGATCCCGAAGGTGTGCGCGAGCCGCATGCCCGCGCGCTCCATGTTGTGCTGGCTGGTGCCGCCGAACGCGGTCTGGGTGATCACGGTCCGGCAGCCGGCGTCGCGCGCGTCGCGCCAGCGCCGGGCGATCAGCGCACTCTGCGCGCCGCGCCCGCGCAGCTCCGGCAGGGTCGCGGACATGCACAGGTAGCCGACGTCGCCGTGCACGTAGAGCGCGGCGCAGGCCGCCGGCGCGCCGTCGACGAGCGCGAGATAGCGCTGGAAGCCGGGCACCGTGAACCACGCCGCCCGGATCCGCTTCACGTCGGGCCAGAGGAACTCGGGGAGCGCGAAGCCGCGCGCCCAGATCTCGAGATACAGGTCGAGCTCTTCGCGCGGCGAGGGCCGCACGAGAACGGTGCTCGGAACGGGCGCGACGTACGCGTCGATCGGCGCGTACAGCTGCGTTTCGAAGCGCTCGAGGCCGACCCGCTCGAGCGCGAGCGCGACGGCGAACGCCGAGGTGAGCTCGGCGGGTCCGATCTCGAAGCGCGCGCGGATTCCGAACGCGCGGTAGTGGCCGAGGATCTCGCGCAGCGCGCGCGCGTCCGGCTGCTCGAGCCCGACCACGCGGTTGTACCACTCGACCAGCGGAACCACGCGCGACGAGGTCGCGACGGCGCGGCCGAAGCGGCGGACCTCGATCTCGAACGGATTGCCCTCGAGCGCGGCGGCGGCGCGCATGCCCTCGACGTGCAGCGCCTCGTGCGCGGCGGCGATGTGGCGGGCGAAGGCGATCGAGACCGGCGGTGCTGCGCTCATGTCGCGCGGGTCATGATACGCGACCGCCGACCCCGCTCTGCGCGAGCACCTCGGTCGCATAGCTGCCCGGCGGCAGCGCGAACGACAGCTGCGCGTGCGCGCCGTCCGACTCGAGCTGTGGCGGCTCGAGGAACGGCGCGACCAGCTCGCGGCGATCCCCCGGGCTCGCGAGCGGGCGGCCGCGCCCGAACCACGCCCAGTCGATTTCGGCCGCGGCGCTCCACTGGCGCTCTTCGGTGTCGACCGCAGGCGACGGCAGATAGCACTCGTCGCCGGGCAGCGGGCCGGTCGCCAGGAGCTCGAGCCGTCCGGGCGCGGCGCGCTCGCGCGCGTCGGCGAGGTCGGCCTCGAGGAGGCGGAACAGACCGCCATCGCGCCGGCGCAACACGTCGCCGGCGCGCGGCTCGTGCACCAGCCCCGCCGCGGCGCGCGCGTCGTACACCGCGTTGAACACCGCGCTCTGCGCGGCCGAGGCGAGGAGCTTGCGGAATCCGTTCCCCGCCGCATGGAGCGCCTTCTCCGGATCGTCCGGGCTCGTGCGCAGTCGGCCCACGACGCGGCCCATGAGCCCCGGCCGAAATCCGCCGGGCAGCGGCTCACCCGCGCGCCACGCGCCCGCGGGATCGACGCAGAACGCCGCCGCGCGCGCAACGTCGCCCGCGGCCCAGGCGCGCGCGATCGCCAGGTTCACGCCGCCCGCGCCGAAGCGCTGCCCGCCGAACCGGTTGGCGACACCGTGCAGCGACAGCCGCTCGAGCGCCGCAGCGAGCCGCGCGGCCGCACCGGGCTCGTCCGCGCCTTCGAGCCCGAGCCGGAACCGGTTCCCGCGAAGGTGGCCAAGGCGCAGCTTGTTCCGGTGGCGCGAGACCTCGAGCACCTCGAGCCGCCCGCCACCGCCCGGCGCCCCAAGGCGAGCGAGCCCCGCCTCCTCGCCGAGCTGCACGCTGAACCACTGCCGAGCAATCGCAATCCGATCCTTCCGCCCGGCATACCCGACCTCGCGCAGCGCGCGCCCTGTCGCGCGAGCGAGCGCCTCCGCCACGTCGTCTGTATTGAGGCCCTCCTTCTCGACGAGCACATACAAGTGCTCGCCCGCGCCGCCAGGCTCATAGGCAGGCAGCTCCTCGACCCGAAAGTGCGCAGCCCCAGCCCGAAGTCGCATCGCGCGCACGGTAGCGCACCGCGCCTGCGCGAGGTCCGCGAGCAAGGGTCCGCCCGAGCTCGCTCTCAGTCTTCTCGACCCAGAAGTCGGCAACTGCGAGGCCGAGCGAGGGCCGCCCCGAGCGAGGTCGCAAGCGACGAAGGAGCGCGCAGCGAGCCGAAGGCGAGCGTAGCTCAATGAACTCGACCAGAAGTCGGCAACTGCGAGGCCGAGCGAGGGCCGCCCCGAGCGAGGTCGCAAGCGACGAAGGAGCGCGCAGCGAGCCGCGAGCGTAGCTCAATAGAAGGGGCCTGGACTCGGGGGAGAATCCAGGCCCCGGAGGCCCGCCACGGGTTGCGGTGTCAGGGGTTGGGGCGGGCCGTCTGCGCTGCTGCGGATGGACGAAGCTACATTTCGCAGTGTAGAGCGGTTCGCACGGGGCGCAGCGGGGTTTGCGAGATCTCCACCGAACCGTCGCCGATACGCAGCGCGCTCACTTCGCCGCGGCGGTCCGGCCGAGCACGGCATCGATTTCGCGCACGACCGACGAGCTCCAGCGACGTTCGAGCAGAACCTTCCCTTCGGCGGTCTGCACCAGGATCGCGGGCAGCGGGGTCCCCGACGACAGCAGCGTTCGCGTGTAGGGCTCGGAGAGGTGATCGAAGACGAAGGGCGCCGTCCACTTCATCGCCAGGAGCTGTCCTCTCACCTCGCTGTCGGGCCGACGCCCCTGCGGGAACAGCATCAGCATCGTGCCGGGGCGCTGCTTTTGGAACGCCTCGAGCTCGCTGACGAGCGAGCCGAACTCCACGCGCCACGGGTCGGCGAAGACGCAGAGGAAGACTTGATTGCGCGCCGTCTCCTCGAACGGATAGATCTTCGCGGTGGCTGGATCGAGCAGTCGCGGGCCGAGTGCGTAGAGGAAGTTCGGCGCCTCCTTCTCGACCTTTCCGAGGCGAATCGCGTTGCTCCGCTCGACCAGGTCCGTCGCGCCGATGGGCAGGTCGAAGAGGCCGTCACGGCCGAAGTCGACCCGCGCCTCGTCGCCCTTGTCGACCCGGATCAGGACCCCGACGGAGCCGACGGGAACCGACTTCCAAGGCTTGGTGAGCGCAGTCTGATACGGCCAGAAGCGCTCACTCGAGAGCAGGTTCTGTTCCGTGACCACCGGCGCGTTCGCGTCCTCCGCGTGGTACTCGGGGAACCCGTCGCTCGGCGAGGCATCGCGCACCTCCGCGCTGGACCACGCGGCGAAGGCGCAGAGAGGAAAAAGAACCGCCACCCAGAACGGGTGGCGGTTCGATTTCATTCTCTCTCTCCGGACGATCAGGCGCTGCACCGGCGAACGCCAGCGACGACCGCGAGAGCCAGACCGAGGAGCACCGCCAGGCCGGGCGGCTCCGGAACCGGAACACTGAGGTTCGCGCTGAGCGCGACGTTGTCGATGATCGGCTGACCGGCGCCGCCGGTCCCGGTCGGGGCCATACCCAGACGCACGTACACGGTGTCCGCGACGGTCGGGCCGAAGGCCACGGTGAAGGGCGTGTCGACGGTGGTCAGGGTCACGTTCCCGAACGACGTATAGCTGGTGCCGTCGGTGGAGAATGCGATCGAGACCAGCGAGGTGCCCGCGAACGTCTGGCCGCCGAAGCTCAGCGCCCAGCCGGACCCGGTCTGAGGCACCGAGCTCAGGTTTGCACTGAACACGATGCTCGCCGCACCTTGCGCGCTCATGCTGAGCAGGTTGGTGAACGCTTGGTGCTCGTCGGTCAGAATGGAGAACGTATCGAACTCCGGGGTGCCGGGGGCCGTCAGGTTCGAAACGAGCGACCCGGCGACAGGCGCGAAGGCCGGATTGGCGCTGAGCGGGTCGACGTTGCTCGAGCCATTCAGACCGTTCATGTACATCGTGCCGAAGGCCGCCGACTCCGCGCCTGCACCGCCCGTGAGGTCCAGGTTCGAGTAGTTGGCCGACAGCACGTTGGTGCCGTTGGCACCATCGATGGTCAGTGCGCCGGGCGCGAGATACTGCGAGAAGTCCCAACCCGCAATCATGGTCGCGTTGGCTCCCCCGGCACTCAGCATCGAGATGCCGATTGCGGCGAGTGAGCTGATCCAGAATCGATTCTTCATGATGTCCTTCCCATTCCCTCTTTGATGGATGCCTCTTTGATCGGACCGTTCAGTTCGCGAGCAGTCCGGCTACGTTCATCGCCGTCCACCCCGTCGTCCACAGGGTCGGTGCCGTGGACGGGAACGCGCCGCGGTAGCTCGCGGAGCGGTCCAGGCCCGGACCGAACGGCGCTACGCAGCCGCCGACTCCGACGAACCCGGCCGCGGGGCGCGGGTTGAGCGGCGTGGCCTTCAGCGAAGCTACGAGCTTGCCCGCGGCGTTGCCGGTCGGATCGAAGGTCTGGTCGCGGTTGACCAGGTTGTTGAAGCCCGCCGCGTACACCGTGTTCGCGCCGGCGGCGGTCCCGCCCAGCACCAGGTTCAGCGCGTTGCCGTTGCTGATCAGGAGGTCTTCGGGCGCGGCCAACGCCGCACCGTTGGCCAGCGTCGTGCAGACCACGTTGCTCAAGCCGGCCGCCGCGTTCTGGTTCGCGTTGAAGCCCGGCGCACCGTTCACGTCGGTTGCGAGGATGATCGTCTTCTCCGTGCCCGTGTTGGTCACGATGCTGTTGAAGACGTTGCCGGCCGCGCCTTGGCGCCACTGCAGGCCGAGGTTCGCCGCGTTGACCGAAACCGGCGTGAACGCCTGCGGAGCCGTCGGCGAGCTGCCGATCGCCGTGATGTTCCACATGTTGAACGCGGACAGCGGGTTCGGCTGGGGATCCGTGGTCGCGAGATCGACGCGGGCCTTGACCGTCACGTTGTCGTTCTGTGCGACGTTGTCCGGGCGGTAGTTGTCGCCGTCGAACTCGCCGATCTTGTCGCCCGACGCCGAGCCGTAGGGCGTGCCGCCGTTCTGGTTGAAGAACGTGGCCACGTTGAACAGGAACTGGTTCACGCCGGTGTAGCCTTCGTCCAGGTCGAACGCGTCGTCGCCCTGGAAGAACACCGCGAGGTGGGAGCCGTTCACCGTGCCGCCGAACCACTCGAAGCCGTCGTCGAAATTCGCGAAGACCTCGACGTTGTCGATCGTCGTGCCATCGCCGACGCCGGCCAGCGAGATGCCGTTCAGCTCGTTGCTGTTGCCGATCTCGTCGCCGCCGTAGCGGAACGAGTTGTATTTGATCGTGCCCGAGTTGTCGTGCGGCTCGGATCCGCCGTAGGTGCAGTCCGCCGCCGGATAGCCGGGAACGGTCAGACCTTCGACCGTGCACTTGCCGAAGCCGACGCCGCACTTGTCGGCGAGGTTCGTCGGAGCGTTGCCCAGGATCACGAGGCTGCCCCAGAGCTGCAGGTTCGAATTGCCGGCCTTGTCGAGCGGCGCGAGCGGCGCAGTGGTCGGCGTGTCGTCGAGGAAGGTGTCGCCCGGGGTCCACTCGTCCTTGAACCCGGCCGGCGCGCGGAGGTCGTCCGCGATGCCGTCGTTGTTGTTGTCGATGGCCGCGGTCGTCCAGATGATTGGCGAGGTCGCGGTCCCGGTGGCATTGATGCGCCCGTTCTGGGTCACGATCACTGCGCCGGGTGCGCCCACGGTCGAGCCGGGGACGACGGCCGCCTGCCGGGGCTGGCCGCGGACGATGGTGCCGGGAAGGATCGTCAGGATGGCGCCGTTCTTCACGAAGATCGTCGCCTGCAGGATGATCGGGCTCGGGTTGCCCGCGTTGCCCCAGGTCGTGTTCGTCGTGATGTCGGCCGAAACGATCGTCTGACCGGACGCGCTCGAGCCGCCGAGGGCGACTCCGAGGGCCATCAGCCCAATGGCGTAAATTCGTCGAAACATGGGTTAAGAGTCCTCTGATTGGTGTGCCCGCATGGTGGCGGTGCGGGATTACCAACCCGGCTCGATCCCGTTACGTTCGTCTGAGCGCTGCGTGACGTTTTCAGGGGGAGCACGTCAGTACTCGAATGCGATCGTGAACTTGTAGTTCCGACCGACCTTGTACGCGCGCTCGGGGTATCGCTGGTCCGTCTGACCGGGGTCGTACACGATACGGCGCGTCGTGTTGGTCAGATTCTTCCCGCTGATCTTGAAGATCAGGTCGCTGCCGAATAGCGGCATGGTCACGCGCTGGCTCACGATCACGTCCAGGCGCGAGTACGAGTCGATGTAGCGGTCGAGCGTGAGCGAGTAGACCTCGTTCTTGGGATTGAGGTTGGCCACGCCGGCGGCGTCGAGGACGTCGCTGATGCCGAAGAACGCGACGGTCGCCTGGGTGCCCCACTCGGGCTGGTCGAAGGTGAGGTCGGCGTTCGCGATCCACTCCGGCTGGCCGAACAGGCGCCGGCTCGTGCTCAGGCCCTGGTGGATCGCGATCGTCCCCGGCGTCGCTCCGAAGAACGGCTGCGCGCGCTGGATCTCGAAGCTGCTGCGGTCGACCTTCGCGTCGATGTACGTGAAGTTGCCGCCGAGCGTGAAGTACTCGGCCCAGTCGAAGCCGAGGAAGCCGAGGTTCTTGCGCAGCTCGGTCTCGACCCCGGCGAGGCGCGCCCGGTTGGGGTTGTTGAAGAACGTGCGGTAGAGCGCCGACGGAGTGCCCGAGAGATTGATCGGGTTGCGGATCACGAGGCTCTCGATCGGGTCGTCGATCGTCTTGTAGAAGCCGCCGACCGAGGCGAGGTCGCCCTCGCCGAACATGTACTCGAGCCGCAGGTCGTAGCTCTCGACGTCCGAGAGCTTGAGCTGCGGGTTGCCGACGATGAGGTCGTCGTTCCCCGGCTCGACGGAGACGTAGTAGCCCATCTCCCGGAACGAGGGCCGCGCGACGGTCTGCGACCAAGCGCCCCGCAGCGCGAGACCCTCGATCTGCGACGGCCGGTACGCGAAGCCAGCGGAAGGCAGCCAGCGGTTCTCGTCGATCTTGCCGTTGACGAGTGATTGGATCGACGCCTTGGTGGTGAGATCGACGAAGCCCGTGTTCGGGTCCTTCGGCACGTCCACGCCGAGGATCTGGTCGTTGAAGACGGTTCCCTTCGGCGGCGCGCTGGTCACCTCACCGCGGGCGGGATTGTCGAGGCGGTCGAAGAAGAGATAAGCCTCGGGGAAGATCGCGGGCGCCTCGGGCGCGGTGAAGCGGACCTCGCCGGTGAACGGGTCGTTGTTCGAATCGATCCGGATCCGCTCGAAGCGGGTGCCGCCGAGAAGGTCGACCTGCTCGAAGAGGGTGCTCTTGGCGCCGACGTAGCCCGCATCGATCCGGCGCGACGAGTCGTTCGTGGTTATGCGCTCGCTGGCGAAGTTCCCGCTCTTGTCGCGCAGCAGGTTGTCGAAGGTGTTGTGTCCGAGCTGGTTGGGCGTGTCGCCCAGGAAGGAGAACTGGCTGTTGGTACCGATGCAGATCACGCCCGGGCTGCAGAGATCGGATTCGACCGAGGCGTCTTGGAGAAAGTTGGCCGACACATTTCGGTGTGCGTTCTCGAACCAACCACCGGCACTCAGCTTGAGGTTGAGGGTATCGGTCCAGAGCATCCTCTCGTAGTCTCCGTCGAAGCGCGCGAAGTACTGGTGCTCGTCGACGTCGTCGCCGCTCTCCAGGATGCCGCTGTCCTTGGCCGCGAACCTGCCGGAGCGCAGAAAGCCCGAACTGGGCGGGATCTGGCTCGGAATCAGGTTCGGATCGGTGGGCTCGAAAAAGATCCGCGTGCCGAGCGCGCTCTCGTTCTGCGTGGTCTTCGCGTAGTTCGCCGCCCAGGAGGCGTGCAGCCCGGGGATCTGCTCGATCGTGTGGTCGCCGCCGAGCTGGGTCACGAGCAGATCGCGGTCGCGGTCGAATGACGTGCTCGAGCTGAGGTTCGTGTACCACATGAGCCCCAACGACGCCGGATGCCCGGGGGTCTCGCGGACCGTCGTCGAGGGCCACGCGTTCGGCGTCGCCGTCGTGAAGTCTGCCTGCGTAATCCCCCCGCCGCTCTGCTGCTTGTCAGCGAGCGTGCCGTAGTCGAAGCCGGGAAAAGTCCCGTTGTCCTTCTCCTCGACCACCCACTCCTTCTTGTGCGTGTAGAACGCCGACAGATCGATCCGATGGTTCCCGTTGCGGTCGAAGTCGAAGCCGAAGCCGCCGTAGGCGAGGTCCTGCTCTGATTTCTCGCTGTCGGTGAGGTCGAATTGCCCGTCGCTCAGGCCGAGCTTCCCGATGGCCAGATCGCCGGTGCGCGTCACCTTGCCCCGATCCGGCCCGACGACCGCGACCTGGCTCTTCTGCGGCTCTAGCCCCTGCTGGGTTCCGTTCGCGGTCTCGTACTCGGTCTGCGTGCTGAGAACGACCTTGTAGCGGACCTCGCGCTCCGTGATCGTGCCTCGGCCGGCGAGTGACAGGCCGAAGTCACTGCCGAGCACGCTCGAGTAGCTGTCCGTCTCGCTGCCGACCGAGGAGCCGTTGTCGAAGTGGATGAACTTGTTCTTGGCGTTCGAGTTCAGCTGCACCGCCGTCGACCCCTTGACCTCGAAGCCCTCCGGGTAGTCGTGCGTGACGATGTCGATCGACCCGCCCGACGAGTTGCTGGGCAGCTCGGGCGCGAAGGTCTTGGTGACGACGATGTCGCTGACGACCTCGGAGGGGAACAGGTCGAGCTGGACGGACTGGCGGTCGGGGTCCGGGCTCGGGATCGGGCCGCCGTTGTAGAGCACGCTCGAGTAGCGGTCCTCGAGACCGCGGATGATCGCGAACTGGCCCTTCTGCACCGAGACACCGGGCACGAACTTCAGCGCGTCGGCGACGTCGTTCGCCGCGAACTTCGAGATCTCCGCGGCGTTCAGCGTGTTCACCAGCTTGTCCGACTCGGCGCGCGCCGCCTCGATCGCCTCGGCCTTGGTGCCGACCACGACGAACTCCTCGACGCCGGGTGGTCCCGCCAGCGCGTCCTGCGCCGGCGCCCGCGGCAGCCGCAGGTCGGCGCGGTTGTCGACGCCCGGGGTGACTGGGAACGCGGCGATACGCGACTTGGTGTAGCCGTCTTTGACGAAGTCGAGCTGGTACTCGCCCTGAGGCAGGTCCTTGAACTCGTAGGTTCCGTCCGCGCGCGTGACTCTGTTCGCGACCGTTCCATCGCGTCCGGTCAGCGTGACCCTGACGCGGTCGAGCGGTGCGCCGTCCTTCTCGTCGACCACCGACCCGGCGATGGCGCCCGCCGCCCCCGCTTGCTGTGCCCGAACGGGTGCAGCCAGAACGGCGACGCAGGCGAGCAACAGCAATACGGCGGCGAGCCGCGTCGCGCGAGCGTTCATGCGATTGTGGACTCTACTCGTCGCCCGCCGAGGCTATTTCACGAACTCGTGAGGACATCAGCGCGATTGGGTGACGAGCGCGCGTGCTCGAGTCAGTCGACCGGACGCGCGTCGGGCAGCGCGGCGTGCAGCTCCTGGGCTTGCCGGGCGCGCTGCTGCTCGACGTACTTCAAGTAGCTCGCCGCGGCCGCGCGCGTCTTGGCGTCGCTCTCGGCCGCGCGGAACTCGCGCTCGGCGGCGTCGAGCTTGTCGGAGCCGAGCAGCGCGACGCCCGCCAGCAAGTGGATCGAGCCCCGTTGCTCGGGCTTGGCCTTCGCGAGCCCCTTCTGCAGCGCGTCGAGCGCCGGGTCGAAGCGCTCCTGCTGGAGATGGATCTGACCGAGCAGAATGTACGGCTCGGCGTCGTTCGAGAGCTCGGCGGCCCGGGCGAGCGGCGCGAGCGCCTTGTCGTTCTCGCGCGCGGCCAGGTAGCAGTTCGACATCAAGCGATATGCGTCGGCGTCGGCCTTGATCTCGCCGGCGGCCAGCGCGTTCTCCACCGCGCGCGCGCACTGGTACGGGAGCTCGCGCACGAACATGAGCCGCGCGAGCTGCCGCACGTCGGGGTCGTCGCTCAGCAGGTCGGCGACGTCGGCGAGCCGGAGCGTCGCGAGCGCCTCGGGATCGCGCTGCAGGTAGTTCAGCACGGCCGAGAGCTGCACCCAGTATTTCTTGTTCCCCGGCGCGACCTCGACGAGCCGCTGCAGCGTCGCCGCCACGTTGGCGTAGTCGCGCTGCTGGCTGTAGATCGCGACCAGCAGCCCGAGCCAGCTCTCGCGCGGCGTCGGCGTCATCGCAACCGCCGTCTTCGCGGGCTCGAGCGCCTCCGCGAACTTCTCCTGCTGGGCGAGGATCATGGCCTTCAGGTAGTAGGCCTCGGGCTTCGGATCGGCCTCGGCCTGGAACCAGGCGTCGATGAGCTCGAGCGCGCGCGGATACTGACCCAGCTGGGTGTAGATCTGCGCCAGCGAGTAGATCATCACCTGCTCGGCGGCCGGGTCGAGCGCCTTCTGGTCGCGCGCGAGCTGGAACTCCTCGGCCGCCTTCTCGCTCTCGCCCTTGTCCAGGTAGATGTAGCCGCGGAAGCGGTGGATCTGCGCGAGCTCGACCGGGCGCAGCTTGCGGCGGCCGGCGGCCTGATCGACGAGGGCCATCGCCTGATCCGGCTTGTCGTTCTGCAGGAGCTCGTACGCGGCGAGCAATTTGTCCGCGACTGGCTTGCTCAGACCCGCGCCGTGCTTCTTCTCCTTCGCGGAGATCGGCGCCGCGAGGAACACCGCCGCAATGACGAGGACGACTGCGAACGCGCGCATGATGCCCACCTCTAGCTGTCCATCCGGAACCGCAGCACGACTTGCTGGCCGGTGGTCTCGGCCGGCTTGCCGCCGCGGATCTGGGGCTGGTACTTCCACTTACTGACTGCCTGGAGCGCGTTGCGCTCGAAGAGTGCGTTGCTCGACTTCACCACCACCGCGTCCTTCACGGAGCCGGCGGTCGAGATCGTGAAGCTCACCTGGACCCAGCCCTCGAGGCCGCGCTGGCGCGCCTGCGGCGGGTACTGCGGCTCGATGCGAACCAGCGGCAGCGGGTCGCGGTCCGAGAGCCCGGCGCCGAACGCCGCCCCGGTGCCGTCGCCGCCGCGGCCGCCCGCCGAGCCGTACTCCGCGCCCAGACCCGAGGCGATCGCCTGGACGTCGAGCCCGAGGTCGACGCCCTCCTTGCTCGCGACCGCCAGGGTCGGCGTCATCGGCTTCTGCTCCGGCTTCTCGCGCTCGGGCTTCTCGCGCTTCTTCTCCTCGATCTCGACCTCGCGCCGCAGCCGCACGAACTCCATCTTCGGCGCCGCCAGCGCCGCTTCCGCCGCCACCCGCGTGTCGGTCAGCGCGCGCAGGAAGCCGAACAGCGCGACCGTGATCACGCCGGCCAGCAGACACGCGATCGGGAATCTCAGCTTCGCCATCGCTCACTGACTCGCGAGGCTCCCTGCACCGATGGCGACCTGCTGGATGCCGCCGAGCTTCACCTCGTCCATCACCTGCGCCAGCAGCCCGCTCTTCGCGGCCTTGTCGGCCAGCACCACCACCGTGTCCTCCGGCCGCTCCACGTGCAGGCGCTCGACCGTCGGGCGCACCTCGCGCAGGTCGACCTGGCGGCGGTCCATCCAGATCTCGCCGTTGGGCCGGATCGCGATCAGGATGTTCCCGCTGTCGGCGTGCACGGCCGTCTGCGCTTCCGGCCGGTTCACCGTCACGCCCGCCTCGCGCACGAACGAGGTGGTGATGATGAAGAAGATCAAGAGGTTCAGGACAAAGTCGAGCATCGGCGCCAGGTCGATGCCGTGCTCGTCGCCGGCGTGACTCGCGTGACGGCGCGATCGCATCGTTCACCTCGACGACGTGCCGAAGGAGACGTTGTCGACGCCGCCCTGGCGGATCTGGTCGATCACGAGGACGAGCAGGCCGGCTTCGGCGTTCTGCTCCGACGTGACCATCACGCCCCAGTCGGGCTTCTGCGCGTGCAGGCGCTCGACGTTCGCGCGCACCGCTCGCACGTCGACCAGGCGGCTGTCGACGAGCACCTCGCCCGTCTGCTTCACGACGACGGAGATGCTGCCGGTCTCCTTGCCCGTCGCGGGGCCGGCCGCACCGCCGCCGTGGCGCGCGACCTGGAGCCCGACCTCCTTCACGAAGACGGCCGTGATGATGAAGAAGATCAGGAGGTTCAGGACGAAGTCGAGCATCGGCGCCAGGTCGATGCCGGTGCTCTCCTCGACGTGGAAGTGCCGCCGCATCCGCATGTCAGTAGACCAGCTTGTCCGCGAGCAGCTCGGTCTCGACCCGCGCGCGCGACTGGAAGTAGTAGTTCGGATAGAGGCCGGTGATCGAGACGGCCAGGCCGGTCAGCGTGCAGATCATCGCGTGCGACACGCCGCTGGCCATCGCGCGGGCGTCGGCCGATCCCTTCAGCGCCATCGAATCGAACACCTCGAGCATGCCGCTCACGGTTCCGACCAGGCCGAGCAGCGGCGACAGCGGCACCAGCACGCGCAGCAGCGGCAGGCCCGCGTTCATCGCCGAGTTCACGCGCGAGATCAGCGTCTTGCGGATCTGGTGCGCGCGCCACGAGTGATGGTCGGGCCGCGCCTTCCAGGTCTCCAGCGCGACCCGCGCCTGCGCGGGCAGGACGCTTCTGAAGTACCACGCGCGCTCGATCACGAGCGTCCACATCACGAAGCCGCACAGGAAGATCCAGCCGACGAACGGTCCGCCCTCGGCGATCAGGTCCGAAACCGCGGCGAGCGGCCAGAGCAGCTTGTCCGCGAGCGACTCAAGCACTGTGCGCGATCTCCTTGGCGTCGCGCGCGCGCTCGAGGCTCTCGGCGAGCAGGCCCGTGCTCTGCTCGTCGAGGATCTGCACCACCTGGCGCGACAGCGAAGCGAGGCCCGCGTTCGCGAACAGGAGCGGGATCGCGATGCCGAGCCCGAGGACCGTCGCGATCATCGCCTGGCCGATGCCGTTGGCCATGAGCCGCGGATCGCTCGAGCCCGACTCGGTGATGCTCTGGAACGTGATGATCATGCCGATGACCGTGCCGATCAGGCCGAGCAGCGGGCCGGCCGCGACCGCGAGCCGCAGGAACGCCTGGAAGCGCTCGAGCCGCGGCACCTCGCGCAGCACCGCCTCGGAGACGCGCAGCTCGACGACCTCGGCCTCCTCATCGATCTTGTCCAGGTCGGTGTTCACGGCGCTCAGCACGCGCCCCAGCGGGTTGTCCGTGCGCGGCGTGTCGAGCTGTGCCAGCTGGCGCCGCACCGCGATGCGCGTGCGCACGAGGAAGGCCGTCTGGTAGAGCGCGAGCAGCGCGCCGATCACCCCGACTGCGATGATCACGTAGCCGACCGCCTCGCCCTTCTCGATCCGCTCCATCACGTTCGGGCGCTGCACGATCAGCGAGAGCAGCACGCCGCGCGACGGGTCGACCGCGGCGCTCACGTAGCCGCTCTGCGCAGCCTGCAGATCGCGCGCGGCGCTCGTGAGCGAGCCGGGCGGCTGACGAGACAGCACGCCGAGCGTACCCACGCTCGGCAGGTAGTTCAGGTACTGGCCGTTGGTCATCGCGACGAAGCCGCCGATCCGCACGACCTCGGCGTCGGTCGGCTTTCCGCCGGCGTCGACGACCTGGGTCTGGAACCGGACGACCTGGCCGCTTTCGGTCATCTCGCGCTGCAGCTCGAACCAGAGGCGCTCGAGCTCGGTGATCGACGGCAGCGACTTGGCCTTGCCCAGTCCCGCGAAGAACTGGTCGCGCTTGGGGAACTGCGCGCTCAAGAGCGAGCTGTACATCACCGACGTGCCGTCGCCGGCGACCTGCCGCACCACGCCGAACAGCTCCCCCAGGCTGCCGAGCCGCTGGGTCATGACGGCGTCTCGCTCGGCGAGCTTCTGCTCGTTCGCGTCGAACTGCGCCGAGAGCGCTTTGCTCTTCGCCTCGGCCGCGTCGCGGGCCTTCTGCGCGGCCGCCACCAGCGAAGCCTGCTGGTCGCGGCGCGCCAGGAACTCCTGCTCGCGCGCCGCGTTCGCCCTGGCCTGGATCGCGCGCGCATCCCGGGTCTGCTGGAGCAACTGGTCCAGGTTGTCGGCGGCGCGCGCGGAGACCGCGAGGAGCGTCGCCGCGGCCGCGAGCGCCAGGAGAGCGCGGGCGAGACGCGTCACGACGGAACCTTCGGCGCGGGCACGGGGACGATCAGCATCTCCGGCGCCCGCTGCTTCTTCGCAACCGCGATGCCGTCCTTGAAGCCGTGCCGGTAGCGGTCGTCGACGACCCACTTCTTGGCCGCCGCGTCCCAGTAGCCGGTCTCCGCGCCGTCCAGGGTCTGGTAGAGGAGCGTCACCCTGCCCACGCGCAGGAACTGCACCGTGCGAGCGTCGGGACCGCTGCCGAGCTTGCCCTCGTAGGCCTCGAGCGTGCGGCCGTAGTCGAGCTCGACCTGGTAGGCCTCGAGGATGCGGCGGTACTTCTCCGAGATCGCGACGTCCGCCCGGGTCATCATCTGCTGGAGCAGCGCGACCCGGTTCGCCCGCTCTTCGGGCAGGAACGGCAGGTCGAGCGCCACGAACTGCGCCAGCGTGTCGAGCATCCGGAGCATCAGCGGCAGCACCTCGCGCGAGGTCGTGTCGACCTCGCCGAGCTGCCGGTCGATCTCGGCGAGCTCCTCGTTCTGCGAGGCGATCTGGGCCGAGAGCTGCTTCGCGTACAGCTCGTAGCTCTCGGTATCGGCGAGCGCGCGGCGGTACTCGCCGAGCATGCGCTGGGTCTGGTCGTCGAGCTGGTCGATGCGCGCCTGGGAGGCCCGGGCCTCCTCGTCCGCGCCCATCTGCTCCTTCACAACTCGATCGAGCGCTTGCGCGCCGGCGCCCGGCGGAAGCAGCGCGAACGCGCAAGCCAGGCAAAGGCCCATCGCCCCACGATTCATCGAGCCGAGCCTACGGGGCGCGCGTGGCGGAGTGGTGGTTCGTTCGTGAGGGCATTGCGAACTCGGGGTGAAGGATCCGAGGGCACGTTCGGTGACGACTTGGTGTCATTTCGCGGAACCCGCGAGCCAGAGACTTCACCAGCTCCGCACACAACCTTTACAGGAGCGCACCACACGCCTGTTACATCCGTGAGCGTGGTGCGTGTCCTCGTCGTGGATTCGGATCCGGCCGGTCGGGCGGAGATCTCGAGCTGCCTTTCGGCAGCCGGCTTCGCCCCGGCTGAAGCCGTCACCGCCAGCGACGCCACCCGCGCCCTTACCGAGCTGTCGCCGCGCGCGATCGTGCTCGACATGTTCCTGCGCGATCAGTCCGGC
Organism: uncultured delta proteobacterium; assembly: GCA_963707945.1. GTDB lineage: Bacteria > Myxococcota_A > UBA9160 > SZUA-336 > SZUA-336 > VGRW01. The sequence continues at coordinate 839,498 of CAVPRM010000001.1, read as the reverse complement.
TTCGCCGTCTGCCGGGCGATCCGCGAGAACCCCGACGCGAAGGACGTGCCCATCCTGGTCGTCACCCGGAGCACCTCGGACCTGGACCGGATCCTCGCGCTCGAGGCCGGCGCCGACGACGTGGTCGTGCGCCCGTTCTTCCCCCGCGAGCTCGCGCTGCGCGTTCGCGCGCTCCTCCGGCGCAGCGAAGGCGAACGTCCCGCGGCCGACCCGCCGCTCGCGCACGGCCCGATCGCGCTCGACCCGGGCCGGCGCTCCGTTCACGCGAACGGCCAGGCCGTGGCCCTGACCGAGATCGAGTTCGCACTGCTGGCGCTCCTGCTCCGGCGCCCCTCGCACGTGTTCACCCGCGACGAGATCCTGGCCCAGCTCTGGCCCGAAGGACCTGCCCGAACCCCGCGCGTGGTCGACACCCACGTGAAGGGAATCCGGCGAAAGCTGGGCGACGCGGCCTGGGTCGTCGAAAGCCTCCACGGGGTGGGCTACCGGCTGGCGGTGCTGCCGGATGGCGAAAGGTAAATTCACCTGCAACTCCGCGTAGAAGCGCGGTTTCGCCCGAAATCGTCACCGGAATGTCATATGATCTCGGGGCGGACTAGGTACCGTCTTCAGAGTTCATGTCTTCCCCTTCCGACCCGACCCCCGCCGAGCCTTCGCTCTTCCCGGCATTCTCGGCTACCTCGCGGTTTTTGAATCGAGAGCTCTCCTGGCTCGACTTCAATCGCCGGGTGCTGGCGCTTGCCGAGGATCCGGCGCAGCCGCTGCTCGAGCGCGTGAAATACTTGGCGATCGTCAGCACGAACCTGGACGAGTTCTTCCAGGTCCGCGTGGCGGGATTGCTCGCACAAGTGGACGCGGGGGTGACCCGGCCCGGCGCTGACGGTCGCACCCCGAAGGACCAGCTGGCCGAGATCCGCCTCGAGGTGGTCGAGCAGCTTCGCGCGCAGGAAGGGACGCTGCTGAAGGAGCTGGTCCCGAAGCTCGCCGACCAGCGGATTCGCCTGGTCGACTGGAGCGGGCTCGACGAGCTGGACCGCTCGCGGCTCGCGCGCCTGTTCGAGGACGAGATCCTGCCGGTGCTGACGCCGCAGTCGGTGGACCGCGCGCACCCATTCCCGTACATCTCGAACCTGTCGCTGAACCTCGCGGTGGTCGTGCGCGATCCCGCGACGGGCGAGAACCGCTTCGCGCGGGTGAAGGTCCCCCGCCTGCTCCCGCGCTTCTACGCGCTGCCCGACGGCGAGCGCTTCCTGCCGATCGAGCAGCTGATCGCCGCGCACCTCGAGTCGCTGTTCCCGGGCATGGAGATCGTCTCGCAGCACCCCTTCCGGCTGACCCTCGACGCCGAGCTCGCCGTCGACGAGGACGCCGCGGCCGATCTGCTCGCGGCCGTTCAGTCGGGCCTGCACCGCCGGCTGCGGCTCAACGACGCGGTTCGGCTCGAGATCGACAACGGCATGTCGGTGAACGTGCGCGACCTGCTCACGTCGGAGCTCGAGCTCAGCCCCGACGACGTGTACGTCACCGAGGCGCCGCTCGGGCTCGGCGGGCTGTGGGAGCTGTACGGGCTGGCCCGGCCGGATCTGAAGGACGAGGTGTGGCAGCCGCAGACGCCGCCGCGGCTGGTGTTCGACGGCACTCCACCCGACGTCTTCGGCGTCGTCGCCGAGGGCGACGTGTTGGTTCACCACCCGTACGACTCCTTCCGCACCTCCGTCGAAGCGTTCCTCACGCAGGCTGCGAACGATCCCGACGTGCTGGCGATCAAGCACACGCTCTACCGGACCTCGGGCCGCGACAACCCGATCGTGCGCGCGCTGATCCGCGCCGCGCAGGCGGGCAAGGAGGTCGTGGCGCTGATCGAGCTGAAGGCGCGCTTCGACGAGGGCTCGAACATCGAGTGGGCGCGGCGGCTCGAGCAGGCGGGCGTCCACGTGGTGTACGGCATCGTCGGGCTCAAGACCCACGCGAAGATCGCGTTGGTCGTGCGCCGCGAGGCCGGGCACATCCGCCGCTACTGCCACGTCGGCACGGGCAACTACAACCCGACCACCGCCGACACCTACGAGGACGTGGGCCTGCTGTCGGCGCGCACGGAGCTCGGCGCAGACCTCTCGGAGCTCTTCAACTACCTGACCGGCTGCGGTCGCCCGCAGGGCTATCGGCGGCTCCTGGTCGCGCCGGTGACGCTGCGCTCGCGGCTCCTCGCCGAGATCCGGCGCGAGGCGGAGTCAGGCGACGGCCAGATCGCCATCAAGGTGAACAACCTCTCCGACGAGGGAATCATCCAGGCGCTCTACGACGCGTCCTCTGCGGGCGTCGAAATCGACCTGATGGTGCGCAGCATCTGCTGCCTGCGGCCCGGCGTACCCGGTCTCTCCGAGCGAATCCGCGTGCGCTCGATCCTGGGCCGGTTCCTGGAACACTCGCGCGTGTACCGCTTCGGCAAGCCCGAGCGCGGCGCGCGCTACTTCGTCGGCTCGGCCGACCTCATGAACCGCAATCTCGACAAGCGGGTCGAGACGCTGGTGCAGATCGACGACCCGCTCCTGCAGGCGCGCCTCGAGGAGATCCTCGCGGTGAACCTCGCGCCCAACCCGCTGGCCTGGCTGCTCGGCTCCGACGGCGAGTGGACCCGCACGGCGTCGGCGCCGCGTCCGAGCTCGCACGAGCGGCTGCAGCAGCTCGCGCGCGAGCGCTCGTCCAGCGTCGGCTGAGCGCTTTCCCGGGGAACAGATTAGGCTCTCGTCGAGGTCGGGAGTGAAGCTCTACCTGATCCGACACGCCAAGGCCGAGAGCCGCGCCGGTTGGTGGCACGAGGACGTGCTGCGGCCGCTCTCTCCCGCCGGACACGGCGAGGCGATGGGCCTGGTCGAGCGGCTCGACGGCGTCCCGCTCGCGCGGGTGATCTCGAGCCCGGCCCTGCGCTGCCGCCAGACCGTGGAGCCGCTCGCGGCGCGCTTCGGACTCGTCGTCGAGATCGAGCCGCGGCTCGGCGAGGGCTCGTCGATGAGCGACGCGCTCGCGCTGATCGGATCGCTCGGCAATCGCCCGGTCGTGCTCTGCTCGCACGGCGACCTGATCCCCGGACTGGTGGACCGGCTTGCGCCCGGCGCGCTCGAGCTCGAGGGCGGCGCCGGCGTTCCCGTGCCGAAGGGCTCGACCTGGGTGTTCCAGGGGAGCTACGGCGAGCCGCTGCGCGTCGCGTACATCCCGCCGCCCCGGCACGGGTTCGGCGCGGGCGCCGAGGGCGAGAAGGTGCGCATCGCCGTCGCCGACCTCGGCAGCACCTCGTTCCACATGCTGGTCGCCGACGCCACGCCCGACGGACACTTGGAGCGGGTCGCGCGCGAGCGCGAGATGCTGCGGCTCGGGGCGGCGATCGGCGCCGACGGCTTGATCCCGCCCGAGACGTGCGAGCGCGCCGTCGACGCCGCGAGCCGGCTCGGCCGCGCCGCGCGACGCGCGGGCGCGGAGGAGCTGCTCGCGATCGCCACCGCCGCCCTGCGCGACGCGCGCAACGGGCGCAAGCTGGCCGAGCAGCTCGGCCGCGCACTCGAGACCGACGTGCGCATCCTGTCGGGCCAGGAAGAGGCGCGGCTGATCTTCTCCGCGTTCCGGCGCCGCGTGGGTCTGGGCGACGAGCCCGCGCTCGGGCTCGACCTGGGCGGCGGCAGCCTCGAGCTCGCGGTCGGCAACGCGTCGCACCTGCGCTTCGAGGAGACGCTGCGGCTCGGGGTCGCGCGCCTGCACGGGGAGCTCGAGCCTTCCGATCCGATGACTGGCTCCCAAGCACGCGAGCTGCGCGAGCGGGTCGAGTCGCTGCTCGCGCCCCACGTCGACCACATCCTCTCCTTGCAGCCGGCGCGCTGCATCGCTGCCGGCGGCACCGCGCGCGCGCTCGGGCGGCTCTTGCTCGAAGAGGAGGACGGCGCGATCCGCGGCCTGCTCGTCTCGGCCGACGAGCTCGAGAAGCTCGCGCAGAGGCTGCGCCGCTCCTCGCACGCCGAGCGGATCGACATGGTCGGCATCGACGCGCGCCGCGCCGATCTCCTCCCGACGGGCGCGATCATCCTGGCGACCCTGTCCGAGATGCTCGGCCTGCACGGCATGATGATCAGCGACTGGGGCATCCGCGAGGGCATGATCCTGCAAGCCGTCGCCCGCCGCGCCCGCGACGCGAAGAGGAAGAGCCCCACCGCCGCCGGTTGACCCACCTCTTTGGAACACGTTCTAATGGGGGCAGGAGGGGCCATGTACATCGACCTCACGCCCGAGCTGCGCGCGCTGCGCGACGAGCTGCGCACCTACTTCGCGAAGCTCATGACGACCGAGCTCGTCGCAGAGCTCTCCGCGGGCGGCGAAGGCGGCGGCCCCGAGTATCGCCGCGCACTCAAGAAGATGGGCAAGGACGGCTGGCTCGGAATCGGCTGGCCCAAGGAGTACGGCGGGCAGGACCGCACGCCGCTCGAGCAGTTCCTGTTCGCCGACGAGGTCCAGCGGGTCGGCTTCCCGCTGCCGTTCCTGACGCTGAACACGGTGGGGCCGACGCTGATGGCGTACGGAACGCCCGAGCAGAAGGCCGAGTTCCTGCCGCGCATCCTCGCCGGCGACCTGCACTTCGCGATCGGCTACTCCGAGCCCGGCGCCGGCACCGACCTGGCCAGCCTCACCACCAGCGCGGTGAAGGAGGGCGACGAGTGGGTGATCCAGGGCCAGAAGACGTTCACGAGCCTGGCCGACTTCTCCGACTACATCTGGCTCGCCGCGCGCACCGATCCCGACGCGAAGAAGCACCGCGGCATCTCCATGTTCATCGTGCCGACGACCTCGCCCGGCTTCCGGCTGACGCCGATCTGGACGATGGCCGACGTGCGCACCAACGCGACCTACTTCGACGGCGTGCGCGTGCCCGATCGCTACCTGGTCGGGGGCCTCAACAACGGCTGGGGCCTGATCACGAACCAGCTCAACCACGAGCGCGTGTCGCTGTTCCCGATCGGCCCGTTCGAGCGCCTGTCCGAGGACGTGCGCCGCTATGCGATCGAGACGAAGCTCGCGGACGGCAGGCGCGTGATCGACCAGCCGTTCGTGCGCCGCAACCTGGCGCGCTGCTATGCGGGCGCGGAGGCGCTGCGCCTCATGCTGTGGAAGCAGGCCTGGACCCTGACCCACTCGCGGCTGCACCCGGCCGACGCCTCGACGGTGAAGGTCTACGCGAGCGAGTTCTTCGTCGAAGCCTACCGCGCGCTGATGGAGGTGATCGGCGCGGCCGGCACGATCCACCGGCGCTCGCCGGGCGCGGTGCTCGCGGGCCGGCTCGAGCGCATGTATCGCTCCGCGCTCATCCTGACCTTCGGCGGCGGCACCAACGAAGTGCAGCGCGACATCATCGCGATGGCCGGCCTTCAGATGCCGCACTACAAGGCGTGAGACCGAGATGAACTTCGCACTCTCCGACGACCAGAAGGCGCTCGCCGAGCTCGCGCGCAAGATCCTCTCCGACAAGGCGACCCACGAGCGAACCAAGGCGATCGAGGCGAGCCCCGAGGGGATCGACCGCGAGCTGTGGCAGGCGCTCGCCGACGCGAACCTGCTCGGCGCGTGTCTGCCCGAGGAGTTCGGCGGCAGCGGCCTCTCGTTCTTCGAGCTGTGCCTCGTGCTCGAGGAGGTCGGCCGCGCGGTCGCACCGGTGCCCTACTTCGCGGCGCTCGCGCTGGGTGCGCTCCCGCTCGCGGAGTTCGGCTCGGCCGAGCAGAAGAAGGCGTGGCTTCCGGGAGTGATCGCGGGCGAGACGTTCCTCACCGCGGCGCTCCAGGAGCCCGACGGCGACGACCCGCTGCGCCCGTCCACGCGCGCCGAGCGCGACGGCGCCGGCTGGCGCATCACCGGCACCAAGATCTGCGTGCCCGCGGCGCACGTCGCCGAGCGGGTGCTCGTGCCCGCGTCGACGGGCCAGGGCCGGATGGGCCTCTTCTGGATCGACCCGAAGGCGAGCGGCGTGCGGCTCGAGCTGCAGCGCGCGACGAACCGCGAGGTCGTGGCGACCCTCACGCTGAAGCGCGCGAAGGCGAAGGCCACCGATCTCCTCGGCACGCTGGCGAAGGGGCGCGAGACGACGCGCTGGATCGCCGAGCGCGCGATCGCGGGCCTGTGCGCCATGCAGGTAGGCGTGGCCGACCGCGCGCTGCGCATGACCGCCCGCTACACCGCCGAGCGCAAGCAGTTCGACCGGCCGATCGGCAGCTTCCAGGCCGTGCACCAGCGCGCCGCTGACGCGTTCATCAACGTCGAGGCGATGCGGCTCACCGCGCAGCAGGCGGCGTTCCTGCTCGCCGAGAACCGGCCCGCCACGCTGGCGGTGTCGGTGGCGAAGATCTTCGCCGCCGACGGCGGCAACCAGGCGACCTACGCCGCGCAGCACCTGCACGGCGGGATCGGCATGGACCTCGACTACCCGCTGCACCGCTCGTACATCTGGACCCGGCAGATCGAGCTCACGCTCGGCTCGGCCGCGCGCCACCTCGAGAGAATCGGCGACGTGCTCGCCGAATTGCCGCTGCGCCGCTAGCTGTCGGATTCGTTCAATACGGCTTCCGTGCGGCGTGACAAGCTCACGGCATGGAACCACGAATCAGCATCATCACCCTGGGTGTGTCGGACCTGCAGCGCTCGACCCGTTTCTATCGCGACGGGCTCGGCCTGCCGGCGGACACGAGCTTCGACTCGATCACGTTCTTCAAGCTGCGCGGGACCTGGCTGTCGGTCTACCCGCGCGACGAGCTGGCGAAGGACGCTCAGGTCCCGGCCGAAGGCTCGGGCTTCTGCGGAATCGCGCTCGCGCACAACGTTGCGTCGAAGGCCGAGGTCGACCGCACGCTCGCCGAAGCGGTGCGTGCGGGCGCGAAGCTCCTGAAGCCCGGCCAAGACGTCTTCTGGGGCGGGTACTCGGGCTACTTCTCGGATCCCGACGGCTTCCTCTGGGAGGTCGCCTGGAACCCGCACTTCAAGCTCGAGCCCGATTGACTTCGCTCGCCTTTGGCGCTGCGCGCTCCGCTTCGCTGCGCTTGCGTCCTCGCTCGGGGCGGCCCTCGCTCGGACTCGCGCTAGCCGCGCGATGCCAGCTCGAGCGCGTTGTCGCGCATCACCATCCGGACCTCGCGCGCTGTGAAGCCGTGCAGCTCGTTCACGTACTCGCGCGGCTCGGGGATGCCCTCGGCGTGCGGAAAGTCCGAGCCCATCAGCATCCGATCGGTGCCGATCAGATCGGCCATCCCGCGCAGGTCTTCCTCGTGGAAGGGCGACACCCACACGTGTCGCTTGAAGGTCTCGACCGGGTCCTCTGAATAGGCCTTCGGGCTCTGGCCGAAGCTCTTCCGGAGCTTGCGCAGCAGCTCGCGCACCCAGTCCGAGCCCATCTCGACGCTCGCCATGCGCAGGCGCGGGAAGCGGTCGAACACGCCGTGGCAGATCAGCGCTGCGAAGGTGTCGAAAGGCGCGCGGTCGGCCGAGACGAGACCGCGCAGCGGCGTGCCGGCGAACGCGCGGAAGTCGCCTCCCTCGCCCCAGTCGTCGGCGTACTTGTTGTAGCCGTGGTCGCCGCCGTGGAAGGCGACCACGACCCCCGACTCCTGGACGCGCGCCCAGAACGGATCGTAGAGCGGGTCGCCGAGCGAGCGGCTGTGGTCGGGCGCGGGCACCGGCGCAGCGCGCATGCAGACGATGCGCGCGTCGCGCGCGAGCACCCACTCGAGCTCCTTCACCGCGCCGGCCGGATCGACCAGGGTCAGCATCGGCGCGCCGTACAAGCGCTCGCGCCAGGCGAAGCCCCAGTCCTCGTCGAGCCACTGGTTGAAGGCGTGGAAGGCGGCGCAGAGCGCCTCGGGGTCCTGGCGCAGCGCCTCCTCCATGCCGACGCCGAGGGTCGGGAACAGGAATGCGCGCTCGATGCCCTGCTCGTCCAGCACCAAGAGGCGCTCTTCGCGCTCGCGGTACGCGCGGCGGATCGGCTCGAGCTGGCCGAACAGCTCGCGCATCGACAGCCCGTTCGGGTTCTTGCCCCGGAAGTACTGCTCCAGGCAACCCGGCTTCGCGACCGGGTCGAAGGTCGGGTTCGGGATGAAGCGGTTGATCTTGCCGCCGACGAGCAGCGTCTTGCGCCCGTCGACCTGGCCCCACTGCACGGCGCGCTTCGCCATGCGCGGGTCGATGTGGCGGGTGAACGCGTCCTCCGCCTCGTAGTAGTGGTTGTCGGCGTCGAAGATCGCGAAGTCGAGATCCGCCATCAGCGCCCCTTGTAGTTCGGCTTCCTCTTCTCGGCGAAGGCGCGCGGGCCCTCCTTCGCGTCCTCGCTCGCGAACACGGGCCAGCCGAGCTCGAGCTCTTTCTCGAGCGCCACCGACTCCGGCTCGTCGGCGAGCGTGCGCAGCGATTTCAGAATCGCCTGCACCGAGAGCGGCCCGTTCTCACAGATCTGTGTCGCCACCTTGCGCGCCTCTTCGAGCGCGGTGCCGGCCGGCACCACTCGCCCGATCAGGCCGAACTCCTTGGCCTCCTGCGCGGAGACGTGGCGCGCGGTGAGCAGGATCTCGGCGGCGAGCGTGTACGGGATCTGCCGGCGCAGGCGGATCGTCGAGCCGCCCAGCGGGAACAGGCCGCGCTTCGCCTCGGTCACGCCGAACACCGCGGTGTCTCCCGCGACCCGGATGTCCGTTCCCTGCAGGATCTCGGTGCCGCCCGCGACCGCGTAGCCCTCGACCGCCGCGATCACCGGCTTCATCGGCCGGTTGTGCCGCAGCAGCGCCTGCCAGTGCAGGTCCGGCACCTCCTGCATGCGCTTCTGCATCTCCGCGTCGGGCTTCTGCTCGCGGCCCATCGTCTTCAGGTCCGCGCCTGCGCAGAAGGTGCCGCCCGCGCCGGTGAGGATCGCGCAGCGCAGCTCGGGATCGCGGTCGAGCAGCCGCCACGCTTCGTACAGGCGCCAGAGCATGTCGGGCGAGAGGGCGTTCTTGGCTTCGGGTCGGTTCATCGTCACGACGAGGACGTGGCCGTCCTTCTCGACGATCGCGTGGGGGGTCGTCATCGGCCGGATTGGAACACGTTGCAGGAGCTCCGTCGAGCCGGCGGGCGCCTTGCCCGCCCCAGTAGAACGTGTTCTAATCGGACTCTGGAGGACGTGCCTTGGCCCTCTCCGACATCGATCTCGACAACCCGGACAACTTCATCGCCGGCACGCCGCACCACTGGTTCCGCGAGCTGCGCCGCGAGGACCCCGTGCACTGGCACAAGGAGCGCGACGGCCGCGGCTTCTGGAGCGTGACCAAGTACGAGGACCTGAAGTACGTCTCGCGCAATCCGCTGCTGTTCTCGTCGTGGCGCGGCGGCACGAACATCCCCGACCGCCCCGACGAGGCGCTCGTGGGCATGCGCATGATCATGCTCAACATGGACCCGCCGCAGCACGTGAAGTTCCGGCGCATCGTGCAGCGCGGCTTCACGCCGCAGATGACGGCCAAGCAGGAGCCCTACCTGCGCGCGCTGTCGAGGCGCATCGTCGACCAGGTCGCGCAGCGCGGCGAATGCGAGTTCGTCGAGGAGCTCGCGGCCGAGCTGCCGCTGCAGGTCATCTGCGAGCTGATGGGCGTGCCGCAAGAGGACCGCAAGCTGATCTTCGAGCTCTCGAACAAGCTGATCGGCTTCGACGATCCCGAGTTCCGGAACACCGAGGAAGACGCGCATCAGGCGTCGATGCAGATGTTCGGCATAGCGATGCAGCTCGCGGCCGCGATACAAGAACGAGCCCGCCGACAACCTCACCACCACGCTCATGAACGTGGAAGTCGACGGCGAGAAGCTCAGCGAGATCGAGTTCTGCTCGTTCTTCCTGCTGCTGCTGGTCGCGGGCAACGAGACCACGCGCACCGTCACGACCAACGGCATGAAGGCGCTGCTCGACCATCCCGAGCAGCTGCGCGCTGCTGGCGAACGACCTGTCGCTCGTGCCGAACGCGGTCGAGGAGTTCGTGCGCTTCGACCCGGCGGTGCACCACTTCCGCCGCACGGCGACGCAGGACACTCGAGCTCCGCGGCCGCAAGATCCGCGAGGGCGACAAGGTCGTCATGTGGTACCCGTCGGCGAACCGCGACGAGGACGTGTTCGCGGATCCCGACCGCTTCGACGTCGACTCGCCAGGAGAACGAGCACCTCGCCTTCGGCATCGGCGAGCACTATCTGCCTGGGCGCCAACCTCGCGCGGCTCGAGCTCACGGTGATCTTCCAGGAGATCCTGAAGCGCTTGAAGAACCCGCGCCTGGCCGCGCCGCCGCGCCGCCTGCGCTCGAACTTCATCAACGGCGTGAAAGAGATGCGGATCGAGTTCGACCCGGAGCGCGGGTAGTCGCGCTGGGCCAGCTCGCCGTGTGCGAGAGCGCGTCCTCGAGTCGCTCGAGGTAGCGTTCGCGCGAGATCTCCCGGCAGCCGAAGCGCGCCAGGTGCGCGGTCTTGAACTGCGTGTCGAGCAGGCGGAAGCGGCTCGCGCGCAGCCGCTCGACGAGATCGACCAGACACACCTTCGACGCGTCGCGTCCGCCCGCCTCCGGCCGGCTGAACATGCTCTCGCCGAAGAACGCGGCGCCGAGATGGACGCCGTAGAGCCCGCCGACCAGCTCGCCGTCGCGCCACGCCTCGACGCTGTGTGCCAAGCCAGCGCGGTGCAGCTCGACGTACGGCTCGATCAGCCGCTCGTCGAGCCAGGTCTCGCGGCGGTCCGCGCGCGGCTCGGCGCAGGCGCGGATCACGCGCTCGAAGGCGGTGTCGCTGCGCAGCTCGAACACGCCGCTCCTGGCCTTCCGCGCGAGCGACTTCGGCACGTGGAAGTCGTCGAGGGGAATCACCGCGCGCGGGTCGGGGCTGTAGTAGTCGATCCGGCCCGTGCGCGGATCGGCCATCGGGAAGATGCCCTGCGCGTAGGCGCGCAAGAGAAGTGACGCGTCGGGGTGTTGCAGCTCCACGGCGCGCGAGCGTGCCACGCGCCCCGTCGAGCGACAAGGACCCGGCTACTCAGCGCGACCCGAATGCCTCGGCGAAGATGCTGGGCGCGGAGTCCTGCGCGACCTCCGCCAGCGTGATCGCTCCAGGCACCGGCACGGGTCGGCGCGCTACACCCTGCCAGAGCACCTCGCCGTTCGAGGAGTCCACGAGCTCGAGCTCGAGCCACACGTGCAGCAGGTCGTCCTGCTGGCCGCGAGATAGCGGCCGCAAGGTGCCGCCGTGCAGCATCAGCTCCCGGCACTGAGAGGGGTTCGCGTCGGCCGCATCGCCGGACGACCGAGTAGCCGCGTCGCGCGAGCTCGCGTGCCGCGTGAGCCTGGAGCAGGTCGAGCACCGACAGTGGAGGGCGCTCGGAGCGCGCGACCGGCTGCGCGCGCGAGCTCGTCGAGCGGATTCCCGCCGGCGATGCGCAGCGACTGCCCGGTCTCGTTGTCGGAACGGCGTGACCACGACCGGCCGTGCGTCCGCGAGCTCCGGCAGGCTGCCGCGCTCCGTCGGCTGCGCGGCGCGCTCGTCGGGGGTCTCCAGCAATCCGCAGCCGGAGAGCGCGGGCAGCGCCGCGAGGAGCGCGACCAGGAGCGCGAGCGTCGCGATTCGCCTTCGCGTGCGCCCGAACAAACCGGCGAGGCAGCCAGACTGCGGCGGCGAGCAACACGTAGACGGGCCCCGCCGGCAGATCGGCGCGGTAGGAGATCGCGAATCCGCCCGAGGAGCAGAACGTCGCGATCGCCGCCGAGACCAGGAAGGTTGCCGCTAGATGCGTCGTGACGCGCAGCGCTGCGAGCGCCGGGCAGCACCAGGAACGCGAAAACGACCATCGGCCCCGCCGTCATCACCCCGACCGAGATCGTCGACGCCGAGCAGCAAGTACAGCAGTGCGTCGTAGCGCGTCGGGTCGCGCCCGATCGTGCGCGCGAACTCCGCGTCGAACGAGACCAGCAGGATCTCGCGCCGGAACAGCACGAACACGACCATGACCAGCGCGGCGACCACCGCGACGATCGCGAGGTCGCGTGCTCGAAGATCGCCAGGAGCTCGCCGCGCAACAGGCTCGTCATCTCGAGATCGCCCGTCGGATTGAGCGCGACGAACAAGAGCGTCGCGGCCGAGGCGATCGCCAGCAGCCCGCCGATCCGCCACTCGACCGGCGTGCGAGAGCCGCGGCTTCCGCAGCACGAGCAGCGACGAGCGCCGCGAAGGTCGCGGCGAGCGACCCAGCCAGCGCGAACCAGTGCGCGCGCCCGCCCTCGCCGTGAACGTGGTCGTGTCAACAGGAAGACGCAGGCGATGCCCGCCGCGCCCGCCTGCGGCAGCGCAACGCCGAGCAGCACCATGCGGCGCAGCGCGACGTAGACGCCGAGCACCGAGCAGAGCACGCAGACGATCCAGCCGCCGACGATCGCGTTGCGGAACAGGAAGTCCGGCGAGAGGAACTCCATCACGCGCGGCGTCCTCGAGCAGATCGCGCCGCCTCGGGCAACGACGACCCGGTCGACCACGCCGCGCGCGGCCTCGGCGTGGTGGGTCACCATCCAGATCGCGAGCCCGCGCTCGCGGCGCAGCTCGCGCAGCACCTCGAGGATCGCACGCTCGGTCTCGCGGTCGACGCCGGCCGTCGGCTCGTCGAGCAGCAGCAGCTGCGGCTCGGTCGCGAGCGCGCGGGCGATCAGCACGCGCTGGCGCTGGCCGCCGGAGAGCGCCGAGTAGCGCGTGCGCGCGAAGCCCCCGGCGTTGCACGCCTCCAGCGCTGCGCGGCGCGCGCGCGCTCGCGCGCGCCGGTCCGGCGCCAGAACGGCAGGTCGCCGGTACGTCCCCATCAGCGCAACGTCCTGAGCCGTGAGCGGGTAGAGGTCGTCGAGCGTCTCGCGCTGCGGCACGTAGCCGACGCGCAGGCCGGGTGCGCGCTCGATCTGCCCGGCGAGGGGCGAGAGAAAGCCGAGCAGGCTGCGGAACAGCGTGGTCTTGCCCGAACCGTTGGCGCCGAGCACCGCCACGAACTCCGAAGGGCAGATCTCGAGCGATACTTCGCGCAGCACGACGTTCCCCGGGTAGCCGAGGTCGGCGCGTTGCACGCTGATCAGTGCATCGGCCACCCGTCAGCTCTTGCCGTCCGAAGTCGCTGCAGCGACCAGCGCGCGCAGGTTCGCATCGACGAAGTCGATGTACGTCGTGGTCCCGGGCAGACCTCCGGTCAAGCTCGACACGGTCGCTACGCGCGAGCCGGTGCGATCCGCCACCTCCTGCGCGAGCGGCAGCTCGTACGCGACCTCCCGGATCACGAGCTTTGCATTCTTCTCCTTCATCGTCGCGATCAGCTCCTCGAGGTGACCCGGCGTCGCCGGAACCCCGGGCTTCGTCTCGATCGTGCCGACGAGCTCGATCCCGTAGTGGTTCGCCAGGTAGATCAGGTCCGGGTGGTAGGATACCGCGCGCACGCCGCGGAGCGGCGCCGCAAGCTTGTCCCACTCGGCGATCTTCTGGTCGAGCAGCGCCTCGTAGCGTTTCAATCCGTCGCGATATGCCGCAGCGCCAGCGGGATCGACCCGCTCGAGCCCCTCGGCGATGGCGCGCGCCATCAGCTTGCCTTGCGTCGGATCGAGGTTGAAGTGCGGGTTCCCGAGCGGGTGCAGCTCGCCCTGGGTCCGGCTCTGGCTCGTGGGAACCTCGAGCGGATGGACGTACAGCGACGCGTCGATGTACGCGGGCGCGCCGGGCAGGATGTTGGAATTGCGGGCCACCTCGAGCAGCGCGGGCAGGTAGGCGTGCTCGAGACCGAGCCCCTGCACGACCAGCGCGTCCGCGCGGTTCAGCTTGGTCACGAAGCTGGGCTTCACCGGAACCTTGTGCGGGTCCTGTCCGCCCTCGGCAATGGTGATGACCTCCACCCGATCGCCGCCGATCTGGCGCGTCATGTCGGCGACGTCGGGCAGCGACGCCACCACGCGGAGCGCGGCGCCTGCCCCGCAAGCACCGAAGAGGACGAACGTGAGCGCGAGCAGCGAGCTACCGAGACGTGAAGCCATGGCTGTGACTCCCGATGAAGGCCGTCCACTGGACCGTGAAGCGCTGGTCGTCAGTCCCGGTGGTGCCGATGTTGTCGAACTGGAAGCGCAGCCGCTGGAACTCCGACGGCTGCCAGGTCACGAACGCCGACGCGGTGCGCTGGCGCTCTGCTTCCCCGAAGATCTGCATCGAGTAGTCGTAGCGCCCGCCCACCGAGTAGCGTCGGTTGAAGAAGCTCTCGAAGTACACGTAGCCGCCGTCGCGCCGGAAGCGGCCCGAGCCCAGGATGTCCTCCCCGGTCGTCGGGTCCGTGCCGACTACCACGTTGTTGAACTGCTCGTTGTTCCACAGCCACTCGACGCCGACGTTGGTGCCTTGATAGAACTCGCTCGTGCCGGGCTGATGTCGAAGCGTGACGTCGATGCCGTACAGCTCGCGGTTCGCATCCGTCGGAATCGTGAGCCAGCTCCCGCCGACCTCGAGATTCAGGTTCTCCGTGAGATCGAAGTAGGTGAGCGGGCGTACCAGGTAGCTGAGCTGGCTGAATGAGCGCTGACTGCCGGGCATGGTGCCGAACGCATCGGGATCGTCCAGCCGCTCGGCGCCCATGGAGTTGTAGGCGCCGAACGTGATCTGCAGGAACTGATCCATCGGCGCCAGCCACGAGGTCTCGACCCCCTCGGAGATCGACTCGCCGCCGATGATGTTCTCGATCGACGGCGGCCGGTCGACGAACGGAAGCGCTTCGTCGTGCCAGTGCGGAAAGCGCCCGAAGTCGGCCATGAAGCGCCCGCCCTTCACCGTCAGGTTGTACGGCAGTGCTGTGGTGACGAGCGCAGCTTCCTCGATGTTGAACGACTCGTCGGTCGTCCCGTTGATGCTGGCGTAGCCGCGCAGGAACGGGTCGATGGGCGCCGAGATGAACAGCTCCCCCGTCGCGAGCAGGAAGCCGGCGCCATCGTCGCCCTGGGTATTGGTGGCGGCCTGTCCGTCGACCACGAAGCTGATCGCCGGGTTGTCGGCATTCACCGGAGCCAGCCGCGCGGTTTCGGGCGCGATCGGCTCCGAAGGCGCGGGCGCACCGGCGCTGATCGCCGCCACCTTCTGGGACAGGTCATCGAGCGCCGACTGCGTCTTCGCGAGCGCGGTCTTGGTCTGATCGAGCTCGTTCTTGGTCGCGGCCAGCTGAGCCTGGAGTACGGAGATCCTTGCATCCTGCGTCTCGGCCGCCTGGCCGAGACCTGCGGAAAACAGCGCGCCCAGCGCGAACAGCGCTGCGGCCGCGCGAGACACCGAGCGATCGGGTCCCATCGCATCCTCCCAAGTGGGTCGCAGATCGAGTGGCGACTTTTCTCTAGGCGAGGCGAAGGGAGGCGGGAGGAGCGCGGGCGTGCGCGGTTGCCGTGGCGACGCACGGCGCAAGCGGCAAGGGCGCGGTGTCGAGACTCGCGACGGAGACTGGCGCCGGCGCGATCGAAGTCGCTGCGGGTGCGTCGAAGCTGCGAGCGCCGCCGTGGGCGAGCGCGCCGCAGACCGCGCAGTCGGCGGGGTGACTCGAGCCGGAGCCCTCGTCGGAAGACGGCGTCGAAGCGCCGGGACGGGCCGCCGCGCAAGCGTGTTCCAGCGGGCCGCAGCCGGCGCCGAGCGCGTGCAGGTACGGCAGCAGGGCCTGAGCGGCGAGCGCGAACAGGGCGACCAACGCGAGTCGGCGAACGCCTGCGCGGGTCCAGTTCCGCATCGAGCGCAAACTACTGGAGGGCTGTCGAGGTGTCAATCCGCCAGCGCGCACGTGTCACCACCGGGTGTAGCCCCGCCCTTCAGTCCTGCTTCACGGGAGTGCGCATCGTCACGAACTCCTCCGCCAGCGTGGGATGGATGCCGACGGTCGCGTCGAACTGCGCCTTGGTCGCGCGGCACTTCACCGCGATGGCGATGCCCTGCACGATCTCGCCCGCCTCCGGGCCCACCATGTGCGCGCCCACCACGCGCTGACTGGCGCGGTCGACGACGAGCTTCATCGTCGTCTGCTCGCTGCGCCCGGTCAGGGTGTGGCGCAGCGGCCGGAAGCTGGTCCGGTAGACGTCGAGCGCGCCGTAGCGAGCGCGCGCCGCCGCCTCGGTCAGGCCCACCGAGCCGATCTGCGGCTGGCTGAAGACGGCGCTCGGCACGTTCTCGTGATCGACCGGGGTCGGTTGCTTGCCGTACAGGGTGCGCGCGAGCGCCATCGCCTCGTGGATCGCGACCGGCGTCAGCTGCACGCGGTTGGTCACGTCGCCGATCGCGTACACGTTGTCGAGCGAGGAGCGCGAGAACTCGTCGACGATCACCTCGCCGACCGAGCCGGTCGCAACGCCCAGCTCGTTCAGCCCGAGCCCGGCCGTGTTCGGCGCGCGCCCGATCGCGTAGAGCACCTGGTCGACCTCGAAGGCGGTCCCGTCGTCGAGCACCGCGCGCAGGCTCGCGCCCGCGCGCTCGATCCGCTTCATGACGTGGCCGAAGCGCAGCTCGATGCCGCGCTTCTTCATCTCGGTCGCGAGGGCCGTGCGCACGTCGTCGTCGAAGCCGCGCAGGAAGAGCTCGCCGCGGTACACCTGCACGACGTGCGCGCCCAGGCCGTGGAAGATCCCCGCGAACTCGACCGCGATGTAGCCGCCGCCCGCGACCAGCACCCGCTGCGGCAGCTCCTTCAAGTGGAACGCCTCGTTCGAGGTGATCGCGAGCTCGATGCCCGGGATCTCGGGCAGCACCGGCCAGCCGCCGGTCGCGACGAGCAGACGCTCTGCGGTGTAGGTCTTCCCGCCAGCCTCGACCGTGTGCGGGTCGACGATGCGCGCGCGCGCCTCGATCCGCCGGACCCCCGCGTCGTCGAGGAGCTTCGCGTACACGCCGTTCAGCCGCGCGATCTCCTTGTCCTTGTTCGCGATCAGGGTCGCCCAGTCGAAACTCCGGTCGCCCAGGGTCCAGCCGTACGCGGCCGAGTCCTCGAAGTCGTCCGCGTAGTGCGCGGCGTAGGTGAGGAGCTTCTTCGGGATGCAGCCCACGTTCACGCAGGTGCCGCCCAGGTAGCGGTCCTCGGCCACGGCCACGCGGGCGCCGTAGCTCGCCGACATGCGGCTGGCCCGCACCCCGCCCGAGCCCGCACCGATCACGAACAGGTCGAAGTCGAATCGCGCCATCGCGCAATTCTACCGGGGCGCGACCTCGAAATCGCCGAGCGCGAACGATACCCCGTCCGACAGCCCGTCGACCGGCGGCTGGAGCTTGGTCACGCGCAGCCAGAGCTCCCCACCCGGCGGCACCAGCGGCCGCAGCGCGCCGTAGAGCTCGTGGGCGAGCCGCTCGAGCAGCTTCCACTCGCGCCCTTCGACGCGCGCGCGCGCGGCCGCGATCAGGTCCGCGTAGCAGAGCGTGTCCTCGAGCTTGTCGCTCTCGCACGCGGCCGGCAGCTCCGCGAAGCGCACCGAGACGTCGAGATCGACGGGCTGCGCCGTCGCGCGCTCCTCCGCGCCGCAGCCCAGGTGGACCGACAGACGCGCGCCGCGGAATTCGAGCAGGCTCATGCCCAGATCCTAGCCGGCGTCTGGTAGATTAGTCCTGTTAAATCTCCTGGTGGATTCGTTCAGTGAATCTGAACAGCGTGGACCTGAACAAGCTGCGCACCTTCCTGGCGGTCGCCGAGCGCGGCGGGATCGGCCCCGCGGCGGCGACGCTCGCGCTCACCCGCTCGGCCGTCAGCCAGAGCGTGTCGGGGCTCGAGGGGTCGCTGGGCGTGCGGCTCTTCGACCGGGTCGGGCGCCGGCTGGTCCTGACCCGCGAAGGCACGACGCTCGCGCGCCGCTTTGGCCGCATGCACGCCGAGCTCGCCAGTGCTCTCCAGCTCGTGGTCAACGCCGAGCGCGAGGTGCACGGCCTGGTGCGCTTCGGGCTCTTCCTCGGCGCATCGCGCCCGGCCCTCGCCGGCTTCCTCGCGGGCTTCGCCGCCGCGCACCCGAAGGTCCAGGTGAAGCTCCTGTACGGCGCGCACGCGGAGCTGCGCGAGCAGCTGCTCGCGAACAAGCTCGACTTCGCGCTCGCGCTCGTCCCCGGCCACGCCGCGCTCGCGCGGATCCGCTCGACGCTGCTGTTCCGGCAGGAGCTCGTGCTCGTCGCGCGCGAGCCGCTCGCGCGCGGCCGCGCCGGCGCCGAGGCGATCGCGCAGCTCCGCTTCGTCGACTACTACCAGTCGAGCCCGCTGATCCGGCGCTGGCTGCGCCACCACTTCCCTCGCAAGCGCATCACTCCCGATGTGCGCGTCTACGCCGCGAGCACGGACCTGGCGCTCGAGCTCGTGCTCGCCGGCGCGGGCGCCGCGGTGCTACCGCGCGAGCTCGCCGAGCCGCTCATCGCGACCGGCCGCCTGCACGCCGTGCGCACCGGCCGGCCCGAGCTGCGTGACGCGGTCTGGCTCGAGGAGCCCGCAGGCGCCTGGCGCGGCGAGACCCTGCGCGCGTTCCGCACGGCGCTCGTCGCCGATCTCGCGAGCGGCGCATGACACCGCTCGGCGTCGCGCTCGAGATCACCCCGCCCAAGGTCGCGAACGCGGAGGTGCTGCTGCGCCGCGCGCGCCTGCTCGGCCCGCGCGCCTCGGCCGTGCACGTGATCCAGCGGCCCGACCGCCAGCCCAGCGTCGAAGCGGCGCAGGACCTCGAGCGCGCCGGCATCCCCGCCGTCTGGCACCTGCTGAACCGCGGCCGCACGCGCGACGACCTCGAGCGCGAGATCGAGCGTGCGGCGCGAGCCGGCCTGCGCGCGGCGCTGATCGTGCGCGGCGAGGCCGGTCCGCCTGAGCCCGCGCCCCCGCCCACTCTCGCCGCGCTGGTCGCGCAAGTTCGCGCCGCCATCCCGGGCGCGCGGATCGGCGTGACCCTGAATCCCTACCTGCCCGCCGAGCGCGCGCTCGCGAACCTGTGGCCGAAGCTCGAGGCCGGCGCGTCCTTCGTGCAGACCCAGCCGATCTTCGAGCCCGCCCGGCTCGCGCCCTTCGCCGCGGCGATCCGCGCCCGCTTCCCGCAGGTGCGGATCATGCCGATGCTGATTCCCCTGCCTTCGCTCGTAGCCGCGGAGCAGATCGGCCAGCGCCTGCGCGTGCCGCTGCCCGATGCGCTCCTGCGCGGTCTCGAGGAGGGCGGCGAGGCCGCCGGCTGGAGCGCCTTCCGCGCACTCGCCTCCGAGCTGGCGAGCTCGGGGCTCGCCGACGCCTTCGCGGTGATGACTCACGCCGCCGACCCGCCCAAACCCTTCGGCGGGCGACTCGTCGCCGCGCTCTCGGCGAGCTCTTCCTAGAGGAGGAGGGTCTCGTATGATCTCGCCGTGCCGAACCGGCTGAGCTCCCGGGACTGGGCGTGGATCGCCGGCCTGCTCGGGGTATGGGGGGCGGTTCTCGCCTTCGACCTCGCAGACGGGCTGCGCACGGGGCACGCGCGCCTCCGCCTCATCGTCACCACGGCGTCCGCGCCCGGCGCAAACCCGGTCGTCGTCGAGGTCTGGCCCGAGCTCCGTTCGAGCCCCGCGCTCGAGCCCGGCGACGTGCTCCTCTCGGTCGACGGCGAGGACACGGCGGGGTGGACCACCATTCGCTTCGACCTGGAGGCGGCTCGGATCGCGCGCGAGCGCGGCGGCGTTTCCCTGCAGGTCGAGCGGGCGGGCCGGAGCTTCGACTCTCTGCTCGAGCCGACCCCGACTCAGGCCTGGTTCGTGAGCGTCCTCTTCCCGGTCACCCTCTTGGGAACGGCGCTGTTGATCCTGCTCCGCGCCCGACGCTGGCACCTGGCGTGGCGCTACTTCGCCGCGTGCTGGCTCGTCGCGCTCGCGGTCTCCGCGGGACCCCTCCTGTTGCAGCCGGCGACGCTGCTGGAAGCGATCGCTGTCTGGGGGCTGCCCCTCGGCGCTGCGCTCACGGTATGGAACGCGCAGGACTTCACGCTCTCGGCCCGGCCCGTCCCGCGCGCACACCGCGCGGTCGGAGTCGCCGTGTTCGGCCTGCTCGCTTGGCAGCTTCTCGCGCTGTGGTTGCTCCCTTACTCGCCCAGCGAGCGAGGGGCGCTGCGCCTGGCTGCGAACGCGGCCTTCGCTGGAGGGACGCTGGCGGGCCTCACGCGGGCCTACCTGAGATCCGACACGCTCGAGCGACGGCAGGTGCGCTGGATCCTGCTCGGCTTCTACGTGACCTTCTCGACCCTGGTCCTGTTCGTGCTCACGTCCGTGGTGCGCGGGGGCCCGTCCGGGTCCGGCTCGCTCGCGGTAGCCGTCGCCAACCTCGCCATCCCGACCGGGATCCTCGTCTCGGTGCTCGGCTATCGCTGGCTAGACGTCGACCGCCTGATCAGCGCCGCGGCGTCGTACACGCTCGTCGGACTCGCCGTGCTGGGCGGAGCCCTCGCGCTCGTGCCCCGGATCGCGAACGCCGGTGCCCCGATGGTGGGGGTGGACCCAGCGACGGGTCAGTGGGTGCTCACCATGGCGCTCGTCGGCCTGGCGATCCCCGTCCACCGCGCGCTGCGACCGCGCATCGACCGTCGCATGTTCGCGGCGCGCCACGAGCGCGTCCGCGGCTTCGAGCGCCTGCTCGAGGAGATCGGGCGCTGCGCCAGCGTCGAGGAGCTGGTACAGCTCACCGGCGATCGCATGGCGGACCTGCTCGAGCCGGAGTCGCTGGCGATCTACGCGCGCGAGGAGGCCGTGTTCACCCCGGTGTTCGTTCGCGGCCGCGGCGCTCCGCCGGCGTTCGAGACGGACTCGCTCTTGGTGCGCGCGCTCGAGCGCCGGCGGCGGCCGCTCGCCGCCGACGCGGCCGAGCTCGATCCCTTCGACCGCGCCGCGCTCGAGACGCTCGGTGTCTCCGTGGTCGTGCCGACGCGGCGGGGCGACGCCCTGGTCGCGTTCACCTGTCTGGGCCGCAAGCACTCGGGGGACATCTACACCCCCGAGGAGATCGCCTACCTCACTGCGATCGCCAACCGCTGCGCCGAGGTGCTCGTCAAGCTCGACGACGAAGTCGTGATCCGAGAAGCGCGCGAGCTGCAGCGCGCGCTGCGCCGCTACGTCCCCGGCGCCGTGGCCGAGGAGCTCGTGGGCGGGCGCGAGCTCGAATCGAGCGAGCGCGAGGTCTCGGTGATGTTCATCGACATCCGCGGCTACTCGAGCTTCGCCGAACGCCGAGCCGCCGACGAGGTCTTCTCCACGGTCAACGCCCACACCCAGCGCGTGTCGGAGCTCGTGCACCGGCACGGCGGCTCGATCGTCGAGTTCAACGGCGACGGGATGATGGCGGTGTTCGGCGCGCCGCGCCTGCTCGAGCGCAAGGAGCGGGCCGCGGTCGAGGCCGCGCGTGAGATCGTCGACGGGCTCGGGGGCGAGGTCGCCGTGGGGGTCGGCATCGCGACCGGGCCCGCCTTCGTTGGCAACATCCGCGCCGCCGACCGGCTAATCTGGAGCGCGATCGGCAACACGACGAACCTGGCTGCGCGCCTGCAGTCACTCACCCGCGAGCTCGACGCCGCGCTCGCAATCGACGACGCGACCCGCAGCGCCGCCGGCTACGTCTGCGCCGATTTCGAGCGCCATGGCGACGTGCCGATCCGCGGCCAGAGCGAACGCCGCGACGTCTGGACCCTCCCCCTCCACCGAACGGTGTGATCGCGGCCTCCGGCGCAGCGACGTACAATGCGCCCACTGAGATGGGGTCCTTCGCTTGGTCTGTGCGAGCTGCGGCCGAGCCAGTCAGCCGGGCGCCCGCTTCTGCGGGGGCTGCGGCAAGCCCTTCGCGCCGCGCTGCCCGGCGTGCGGCGCTGCGGGTGAGCCCGGAGCCAGCTTCTGCCAGGCCTGCGGCGCTGCGCTCGCCGCGCCCGCGCGCGAGGACCCGGCCGCGCGCAAGGTCGTCACGATCGTCTTCGCCGACCTGAAGGGATCCACGCCGCTTCAGGAGCGCCTCGACCCCGAGTCCTCGCAGCGCTTCATGAACCGCTACCACGATGCGATGCGCGCCGAGGTCGAGGCCGAGCGCGGGGTCGTCACACAGCTCCTGGGGGACGGGGTGAAGGCGGTCTTCGGCGTGCCCCGGGTCGCCGAGGACGACGCGCTGCGGGCCGTCCGCGCCGGGCTCGCAATGCAGCGCGCCTTCCGCGCGCTGTCGCAGGCGGAGGCCGGCCGGGTGGGCGAGATCGGACTGCGCGTGGCCGTCAACACGGGCGAGGTCGTCGCGAGCGCCGAGCGCGAGATCATCGGCGATCCCGTCACCGTCGCGGCGCAGCTCCAGCAGGAGGCGCGGGTCGGCGACGTCGTGATCGCCGAGCCGACCCGCCGGCTCGTCGCGGAGCTCGTGACCCTGGCTCCACTCGGCGCATTCGCCGTGAAGGGCCGAGCCGAGCGCGTGCCCGCCTACCGCGTGGTGTCGCTCGAGCGCCCGGCGGGCGCGTCGGCCACGGCGTTCGTCGGCCGCGAGAGCGAGCTCGCGCGCATCCGCGCGGTCTTCGACGACGCCGTCGCGAATCGCGCTGCGCGGCTGGCGGTGATCCTGGGCTCGCCGGGCCTGGGCAAGTCGCGCCTCATCGGCGAGGTCGCGCGCCGGCTCGCGGAGTCCGCGACCGTGCTGACCGCGCGCTGCGACTCGGCCGGTGGAGCCACCTTCGCGCCGGTGGCCGCCGCGCTGCGCGCGCAGCTCGGCATCGCCGATGGCGTGAGCGGCGAAGCGCTGCACGCCGCGATCCACGCCGCAACGAGCGGCGAAGCTCCAGAGCGCGCGCGCGTCGCGACCGGCATCGCCGCGCTCCTCGCCGGCACGCCGGCATCGCACCAGGAGACCTTCTTCGTGGTGCGCCGCTTCCTGGCGGGAGTGGCCGCGGAGCGGCCCGCGGTGCTCGTGCTCGACGACCTGCAGTGGGCCGAGCCGCTGCTGCTCGACCTGGTCGAGCACCTGGTCCAGTGGAGCGCGAACACGCCGCTCCTCGTCCTGGTCGGCGCGCGGCCCGAGCTGCGCGAGGCGCGCTCGTCGCTGACCGCGCCGGGTGCGCTCGTCGCCGAGGTGGTCACGCTCGCGGGCCTCGACGCCGCCGCTGCGACCCGGCTCGCCGCGAACGCGATCGGCGCCGACGAGCTCCCCGCCGCCGTCGCCGGGCGCGTGCTCACCGCCAGCGAGGGCAACCCGCTCTTCGTCGGCGAGCTCGTGCGCATGCTCGTCCAGGACGGAGTGCTCGTGCGCGAGGGCGAGCGCTGGACCACGGACGCCCAGCTCTCCGCGCTCCAGATGCCGCCGACGATCCAGGCCCTGCTCGCCGCGCGCATCGAGCGGCTGCGGCCGGACGAGCGCACCGTGCTCGAGCGCGCCGCGGTGATCGGGCGGCAGTTCTCGCGCGCCGCGCTCGCCGAGCTCCTGCCGCGCGAAGTGAACGACCTCGACCGCGTACTCGAGGCGCTCCGGCGCAGCGAGCTCGTCGAGTCCGACTCGGGCTGGTTCCTGGGCGAGCCCGCGCTGCGCTTCCACCACGTGCTGACCCGCGACGCGGCCTACCGGCGCCTGCTCAAGAACCGGCGCGCCGAGCTGCACGAGCGCTTCGCCGACTGGGTGCTGCGCCGGGTCGGCGACGAGGCGCCGCACGACGAGACGATCGGCTGGCACCTGGAGCAGGCGCACCAGCACCTGTCGGAGCTCGGCCCGCTCGATTCGCACGGCCGCGAGCTCGGCGAACGGGCAGCGCGCTACCTGGGCGCAGCGGGCCGGCGCGCGCTCGAGCGCGACGACCTGCCGCTGGCGGCGAGCCTGCTCGGCCGCGCAGTGGCGCGGCTCGGCGAGGACGATCCGGCGCGCGCGGAGCTGGCGCTCGACTGGTGCGAGGCGCTCCTGTCGGCGGGCGAGGTCGCCGCCGCGGCGGCGGCGATCGACGAGTTCGGCCGCTTCGCGCACCTCTCTCCGCGCCTCCGCGCCTGGCACACCTGCTTCGCGGGCCAGCGCGCCGCGCTCACCGATCCCGACTCACTGCGGGCCACCGTCGGCGCGGTCTCGGCGGCAGCCGAAACGCTCAGCGCCGAAGGCGACACCGCCGGCGAGGCGAAGGGACATCTCGTCCACGCCCAGGCGCTCGCGCGGCTCGGTCGGATGGGCGCCTGCGAGGCCGCGCTCGACCGCGCTCAGGCGGCCGCGCGGCGCATGCACGACCGCCGCCGCGCCAACACGGTTCTCGCCGCGGTGCCGCTCGCCGTGCTCTCGGGCCCTTCGCCCGTCACCCGCGCGAGCGGCCGCTGCCTCGACGTCGTCCGCGTGCTGCGCATCACGCAGGGCTCGCCGGCCGTCGAGGCCGTTGCGCTCCGGTGTCAGGGCGTGCTCGAGGCGCTGCGCGGCCGCAGCGAGGCGGCGCGCCGGATGGTGGCCTCGTCGCGCCGCATGGTCGAGGAGCTGGGCATCACCCACCGACTGCTCGAGGCCGACGTCTTCGCGGGGCGGATCGAGCTGATCGAGGGCGACGCCGCCGCGGCGGAGCGTTGCCTGCGCCCGGCGTACGAGGGGCTGCGCGCGCAGGGTCTGGGGATCGACGCGGCCCAGGCTGCGGCACTGCTCGCGCGGGCGCTGCTGCTGCTCGGTCGCGTAGCCGAGGCCGAGGCGCTCTCGCACGAGAGCGAGAAGCTCGCGGGCGACGATCTGCCGGCGAGCATCGCCTGGCGCTGCGTGCGCGCCGAGGCGCTCGCGCGGCGCGGCGATCACGCGGGCGCGGTCGAGCTCGCACAAGCCGCCGTCCAGCTCGCCGCCGCCACCGACGTCCTGCTCGACCACGCCGACGCGCGACTCGCCCTCGCCGCTGCGCTGCACGCCGCCGGCCGCGGCGCCGAGGCGGCTGCGGAGGAGGCGCGCGCGATCGAGCTCTGGGAAGCCAAGGGGGCGACCCGGCTCGCGGAGCGCGCGCGGCGCACCGTGGGGCGAGCCGCCGAGCCGCCACCGCGCGCGCCCGAAGCGCCGGTCCAGAGCCGGCGCGTGCAGCAGAACTACGCGACCGACCACATGCGGCGCCTCGATGCTGCCGTCCTCGCTCGCGACCGAGCGGCGATCGCCTCGCTCATGGCCGGAAACATCGAGCAGGTAGACCACGTCTCGGGCCGCCACTTCGACGGTGACTCGATCCTCGAGCTGTTGTCCCAGGTTCTCGAGCGCTCCGACCGGCTGGCCTTCGTCAACCAGCCGATCGCTGCACTCGGGCCGTCGTTGGCGCTCGCGCGCTCGGTCGAGACCGCCTCGCAGCTGGTGTCGGGCGACCTCCCGATCGGCCCGTACGAGATCGCCTACGCGATCGTGCTCGAAGCCGACGCCGGCGCTCGTTGCACATACCTCGAGTCGTTCGCCGCCGATCGTCTCGGCAACGCCGTCGCACGCCTCTACGAGCGCTACGCCGAGACGCTTCCCGACGGGCCCGAGCGGGCGCGCGCGAACGCGGCCGCACGCGCCGTCGCCGCGCTGACCGGGCCGTTCGACCTCGCGCGCTACGCCGAGTCGTTCGCGCCCGGCATCGAGTACCGCGACCGGCGCGCGGGCGGCGATCGGCTGGTCGGACGCGCCGCCGTGCTGCAGTGGCTCCAGACCCTGCCTGCGATCGCTGATGACGTCTCCAACCGCTTCGACGACGTCCTCGGTTCGAGCCCCGAAGCGCTCCTCTTGCGCTTCACGAACAGCGGCACCGAGCGCACGGGGAAGAGCCGCTTCGAGCGGCCGATCCTATGGCTCGGGACCTTCTCCGCCGAGGGCATCGCCGGGATCGAGGTCTTCGAAGGCGATCGCGACGCGGAGGCGCTCGCTCGCTTCGACGAGCTCGTGGGCCGCCCGTCGTCCATCCGCTCGGCACAACGGCGCAAGCGGACGACGACCGTAAGCGACCAGGTCGACCGGCTCAACGCAGCCTTCGCAGCGGGCGACACCGAAGCGATCACTCCGCTTCTCTCCGAGCGGCTCCAGGTCATCGACCACAAGAGCGGGGCCGTCGTGGATGCCCGGGGAATTCAGAGCTGGCTGAGCTTGTTTCTCGGCGATCGCGACGCCGTCGTCCGAATCGAACCGCTCGCCGTGCTCGGCGACTCGCTCGTGCTGAATCACCTCTCGTGGTCGGGAAGCGCGAGCAACGATCCCGTGCTCGCCGTCGGCGCCTTCGACGCAAGCGAGCTCGACCTGGTGGAGCTCGAGGCTGGCCGAGCCGCGCGAGTCGAGTCATTCGCCAACGATCGGCTCGGCGAGGCCATCGTCCGCCTCTACGAGCGCTACGCCGAGCTGCAGCCCGAAGGCCCGGCCCGCGAGCGCGCGGCTGCGACGGCGCGCGACGTGAGAAATGCAGCGATGCCCCCGGTGGACCACCCCGAGCGCGCGCTGGCCTCGCTCGCTGCGAGCATCGAGCGTGTCGACCACCGGACCGTCGGCTTTCCCGCCACCCGCGGGCACGACGGGTTCATGCAGACGGTGCGCTCGCTCTCCGAGCACGCTTCCGATCTGAGCTTCCGAGTCGACGACGTCCTGGCAGCGCGACCGGACGCGCTCCTCTGGCGGATCGTGAACAACGGCACCGATCGCAGGACGGGCGGCTCATTCGAGCGCGCCTACCTGGCGCTCGCGGTCTACGGAGCCGACGGTCGCGCGATCCGCTCCGAGCAGTTCGACCCGGACCGCGAGGCCGAGGCGCTGGCCCGCTTCGACGAGCTGACCGGGCCTCGGCGCGCGCTGCGCCGCGTGCGGCCGAACGCCGCGACCGCGAGCGAGGCGGCGCTGGAGAGGGCGGTCGCCGACCGCGACGCCGCCGGGATCGCCGCGCACGTCGGAGAGCTGCGCGAGGTCGTGCATCATCCGACCGGCGAGACCTATGCCGGCGCGGGCTCGCGCGAGACCTTCCGGGGGCTGCTTGCGGCGGTCGGCGGGAGCTACCGGAGCGAGCCGTTGGCGACGCTCGGCGATTCGCTCGCGTTGTGCCTCCAGCTCGTGTCCGCGCGGGGGGCGGGCAGCCGAACCTGGGACGTGGGCCCCTATGAGATGGAGAACCTCGTCCTGGCCGAGGTCGATGGACGTGGCCGGCGCGTGCGCACGGAGCTCTTCTCCGCGCATCGTCTCGGCGACGCCGTCGTGCGGTTGTACGAGCGCTACGCCGAGCTGCTGCCCGCGGGAGCTGCGCGCGAGCGCGCGTCGGCGACGGCGCGCCACGTCGCGACGGCGCACGGGCCGATGGATCTCGACCACCTCGAAGCCACCTACTCGCCCGAGATCGAGCACGTCGACCACCGCAGGGCGATCGGGCTGGGAACGACGCGTGGACGCGACGCGTTCAGGCAGGCGCTGCAGGCGCTGGTCGAGGCCGCGCCCGACGCGAGCAACCGCACCGACGAGGTTCTGGCCGCGCGCCCCGACGCTCTGCTCCGCCGGGTCACGAACTCCGGCACCGATCGCGCCACGGGCGGCGCGTTCGAGCGCGTCTTCCTGATGCTCACCAGCTATGGAGTCGACGGCCGCGTGACGCGCGCCGAGCAGTTCGATCCCGACCGCGCGGCCGACGCATTGGCGCGCTTCGACGGGCTCTCGCGAGACCGGCCAGCTCCCACGCGCCGGCGTGTACGGGACAACACCGTGACCGCACAGGTGGCCCGGATGAATGCGGCGATGGCGCGCCGCGACGTCGATGCGCTCCGCCCGCTGCACGCGGAAGGCGTGCGCTTCGTTCACCACACGACCGGCGCGGTCATGGATCTGCAGGCCACGCTGGAGTGGTGGCGCCTCTTCTTCGCGGACCGGGACGCCGCGCTCCAGTTCGAGACGCTCGCGACTCTCGGCGAGTCGCTCGCCCTCCTGCGGTTGTCCTGGACCGGCAGCGCGAGCCACGACTCGGCGCTCGCCGTCGGTGAGTACGAAGGCGGCGAGCTCGACCTGGTCGAGGTCGACGCCGAAGGCCGAGCGGAGCGGATCGAGGGCTTCGCGCTCGACCGCCTGGGCGAGGCGCTCGCGCGTCTGTACGAGCGCTACGCGGCGCGGCTTCCCGAGGGCCCGGCGCGCGAGCGCGCTGCCGCGACAGTGCGTACGGCTGCGGCGATGTTCGCCCCGTTCGACCCGGATCGACGTGCGCCGGCAATGGCGCCCGACATCGACTACGTCGACGACCGGGCGCATGGGGCCGGCCGGCTGCGTGGGCGCGAAGCCGTCGTGGAGTGGTTGCGAACCTCGTTCGACGTCGGCGAGAACGTCGTCACTCGCTTCGACGACGTCCTCGCCTTCCGCCCCGACGCAATGCTCCTGCGGCGGACGAATGTCGGCACCGTACGCGCAAGCGGCGGAAGTTACGAACAGCATTTCGTCTTGCTCGGAGTCTTCTCACCGGAAGGTCTCATCTCGCGCATCGAGATATTCGAGCCGGAACGCGAGGCAGAGGCTCTCGCGCGCTTCGACGAGCTCACCGCCGCGCCCGCGGAGCCGTGGTTCGCGAACGCCGCGACCCGCGCGATGGTGCGAATGACGGAGGCGTGGAACGCGCGGGACTGGCCCGCGATCGAGGCGTGCTACGCGCCGGAGGCGCGGCTCTTCGACCGGCGGAACGTGCTCGAGCTGGATCGGGCCGGGCTCCTCGAGCTGCATCGCGCGATGTTCGAGATGGAGTCGTCTCTCGGCAGCGCAGAAGTTCTCGCGACTCGCGGCGAGCGGCTCGCGTTGGGACGGATCCTTCTCCAGGTGAGCAGTGGCGACGTCGGGGCGAGCGAACTCGAGTCGCTCAACATCGTCGAGCTGAACGAGCGCGGCCAGCGGATCGCAGCAGTCCGGTTCGACCCCGACGACCTCGACGCAGCCTACGCGGAGCTCGACCGCCGCTACACCGAACGCGTGGTCTCCGGCTACGACGGGGTCGGGCCGGCGATCGCCGCCAGGGACTGGGACGCGGTCGCCGCAGGCCTGTCGCCCGAGCTGGTCGTCCGCGATCATCGGCCGCTCGGCTTCGAGACTCTTCACGGCGTTGCGGCGTACCTCGAATCGCTGCGGGCGCTGATGGAGCTGGCGCCGGACGCGCGCCTTCGCGTCGATCACGTTCGGATTTCAGGGCGTGCGCGGCTGAGCCTCACGAGGTGGGTGGGCACCCGCGAAGGCGGCGACTTCGAGGTGCAGCGCGTCGTCGTCACCGAGCTGGATCTGTCCGGAAGGGCTTGCCGCTTCGACTTCTACGAGCCGGAGCAGATCGAGCTGGCCCGGGCGCAGTTCGAGTCGCTGGCGCAGTCGAAGCCGCGCTCGATCCCGCCGAACGCCGCGACGCAGGCGCGCGAACACGCCGAAGAGGCCGCGCTCGCGGCGGACTGGACCAAGCTGCGCGCGCTCGCGAGCGACGACTTCCAGTTCCTGGACCGCGGCAAGCAGGCCCTCGTCGACACGGGCATCGATGGCTGGATCGAGAACCTGCGTTTTCTCCGCGAGCAAGGTGCGCAGCACCGCCGCGAGCTCGTCGCGACGGCCGGCGACCGGACCGACGTCGAGCGAGTCGTGTTCGGGCGCGACCCAGCAGCGGGCGCGCTCGAGCTCGGACAGATCGTCGTCGTCGAGGTGGCCAGCGATGGGCGACTCCGTGCGGTGGTCCGCTTCGACCCCGACGACCGCCGCGCCGCGTTCGAGGAAGCAGCCGAGCGCTTCGTCGCTGGCGAGGCGGCCGGGGTCGCAAGCCAGGCGCTCATCGCGGCGTACAACCGCGCCTTCGCTCGCAGCGACGTCGGCGCCCTCCGCGCGTGCCTCGCCGACGACTTCGTGGTCGACGATCGCCGCAGCCCCAACGTGCTCGGCACGCTCGACCGGGACGAGTGGCTCGCATCGGTCGCGGCCCTCGCCGAGCTCGCGCCCGACTGGGAGTTCGAGGCGCCGCGAATCCTCGCCTGGAACGAGCGCGGCGGCGTGCAGCTGGTCCGGGTCTTCGGGACCCGCGAAGGCGGGCCGTTCGAGAACCTGGACGTCCGGTTCATGCTGACGGATGGCGCGCGCGTGCAGCGCGTGGAGCTGTTCGACCTCGCAGACACCGAGCGCGCGCTCGCGCGCTTCGCCGAGCTGTGCGCCGAGCCGTCGAGTTTGAACCCGCTCGCGATCCCGCCGAACGCCGCGACGCGGGCGCGCGAGCGCGTCGACGACGCCGTGGCCGCGGCGGACTGGGCGAGGCTGCGCGCGCTCGCGAGCGACGACTTCCAGTTCCTGGACCGCGGCAAGCAGGCTCTCGTCGACACGGGCATCGATGGCTGGATCGGGGGCCTGCGTTTTCTCCGCGAGCAAGGTGCGCAGCACCGCCGCGAGCTCGTCGCGACCGCGGGAGACCGGATCGACGTCGAGCGCATCGTGTTCGCGCGCGGCGCGGCAGGGGGCGCGCTCGAGCTCGGACAGCTCGTCGTCACCGAGGTGGCCGGCGACGGGCGACTACGTGCGGTGGTCCGCTTCGACCCCGACGACCGCCGCGCCGCGTTCGGAGAGGCGGTGGAACGCTTCGTCGCCGGCGAGGCGGCCGGGGTCTCGAGCCAGGTGCTCATCGCGAAGTACAGCCGCGCCTTCGGCAGCAGCGATGTCGATCCCCTCCGCACCTGCCTCGCCGACGACTTCGTCGTCGACGATCTGCGCAGCCCCAGCGTATTCGGCGCGCTCGACCGGGACCAGTGGCTCGAGTCGGTCGCGACTCTGGCACAGCTCGCGCCAGACTATCAGGCCGAGGTACCGCGAATCCTCGCCTGGAACGAGCGCGGCGCTGCGCAACTGATCCGGATCTTTGGAACGCGCGAAGGCGGCCCGTTCGAGAACCTGTTCGTCCGGATCATCCTGACGGACGGCGAGCGCGTGCAGCGCGTCGAGCTGTTCAACGTCGAAGACATCGAGCGAGCGCTCGCGCGCTTAGCCGAGCTGTGCTGAACTGCGGCGATGAGAGCTTTCAGATCCGCGCTGCTCGCCTCGCTCCTCGTCTGCGGCTGTAGCTGCGGACCGTTCCTGCTCCTTCCCGGCGCGAAGCTCGACGGGCCGGTGAAGCCCACGCCGGCGAGCTTCGCGTTCGCCGCGAACGCCGGGACGATCCAGCTCGAGACGCGGCCGGCGGACCCCTACTCGGTGAACGTCGAGGGCGCGGTCGTCGGCGATGTGCTGTACGTCTCGGCCGGCGACTCGAAGTCGCGTTGGGTCGAGAACATCGAGGCGGACCCGCTCGTACGCGCGCGCGTCGAGGGGAACGTGTACGAGCTGCGCGCCCGGCGGGTCGTCGACCGGGCCGAGCTGCAGGAGTTCGCGGTCGTCTGGATGAGCCTCGGCAGCTGGGCGCGCGACCCGATGCAGTTCCAGGAGGTCTGGGTCTACCAGCTCGGGCCGCGCTAGCCGCGGCGCTTCCCGCCCGGCGTGAACGTGCACGGCATGCGCTTGATGCCGTGGATGAAGTTCGACTGCAGCATCGCCGGCTCGCCGCTGATCTCCAGGTCGGGGAGGCGGCGGAAGAGCTCGCGGAACACCACCGTCATCTCGCGCCGCGCCAGATTGGCGCCCAGGCAGTGGTGCGCGCCGGGCCCGCCGAAGCCCACGTGCTCGTTCGGCGTGCGCGTGACGTCGAAGCGGTACGGGTCTGCGAAGACCGCCTCGTCGCGGTTCGCCGAGTTGTACCAGAGCACGATCTTCTCGCCCGCGCGCAGCTTCTGCCCGCCGAGCTCCGTGTCCTGCGTGGTGGTGCGGCGGAAGTGGATCACCGGCGACGCCCAGCGCACGATCTCCTCGACCGCGGTCGGCGCCACGCCCTCGAAGTCGGCGGCCCACTTGGCCCGCTCGGCGGGATGGTCCGAGAGCGCCTTCATGCCGTGGCTGATCGCGTTGCGGGTGGTCTCGTTCCCGGCCGCGACGAGCAGCACGAAGAACGACGCGAGCTCCTGGTCGGTGAGCGTCTGGCCGTCGATCTGGGCGTTCAGGAGCTGGCTGGTGAGATCGTCCTTCGGGTTCGCGCGGCGGTCCCTGCCGATCTCGTTCATGAGCTCCACGAGCGCGCGGCCCGCGGTGAGCGCCGCGATGATCAAGTTCGCGCCGGGCGCCGTGTAGTCGGGATCGCCCAGGCCCAGGATGATGTTGGTCTGGTCGAAGACGAACTGCGTCTGGCTCTCGGGGATGCCCATCATGTCGCAGATGATCCCGAGCGGGAGCGGCGCCGCGATCTTCGCCACGAAGTCGCACTCGCCCTGATCGAACACCGCGTCGACGAGCGCCTTGGCGCGCCGCTCGACGTCGTGCTGCAGGCGGCCGAGCGCGCGCGGCGTGAAGCCGCGCGACACGATGCCGCGCAGCCGCGCGTGGCGCGGGTCGTCCATCGCGAGCATCGAGCCGAAGAACTCGTTCATCTCCGCGGGCAGGTCGGGGATGCTCATGCCCTTGCCGGAGCAGAACAGGTCCGCGCGCCGGCTCGCGGCCACCACGTCCGCGTGACGGGTCACCGCCCAGTAGCCCGGGCCCGCGCGGAAGGGGGAACTCCGGCGGCGGCTCGAACTCCTGGTGGAAGGACATCGGCCGCTCGCGGCGCAGCAGCGCGAAGGCGCCCTCGCGCTGCTCGATAGGCAGGCTCCAGAACAACGGGTCGTCGAAGCGGATGTCGTCCACGCTCGCGGGAAGCTTTGGCTGGAACACGGGGATCTCCTCGGCTGCGGGCAGTCTCGCGCCCGGTACGCTCTGATTGCAAATCACACCGCCCGGTGCTCGAATTGCCGGCGATGGCGTGTCGCATCCAGCCCTGTCGAGGCGACTCTGGGCGCCGTGGTCGACGGCGTGCGCCTCGCCGCGCTCGAGCCCGCCGACTGGCGGGCGATCGAGGCCGCCTTCCACGAGCGCGCGGTGCTGATCTTCCCGGGCCAGCACCTGACGCCGCGACGAGCAGGTCGCGTTCGCGCGGCGCTTCGGCGAGATCGAGCACATCGTGGCCAACCTCGACACGGTGCCGGTCAGCAACCGGCGCCGCGACGGAACGCTCTACGCCGACGACGAGGGCCCGATGCAGATCCTGCGCGGGAACGAGGGCTGGCACACCGACAGCTCGTACATGCCGCTCGCCGCGAAGGCGTCGGTGCTGTCGGCCGAGGTCGTGCCGTGCGCACGGCGGCGAGACCGAGTGGGCCGACATGCGCGCGGCGTACGAGGCGCTCGACGACGCGACCCGCGCGCGGATCGGCGCGCTCTCCGCCTACCACTCGCTGCGCCACTCGCAGGCGAAGATCGGCGCGGGCGACGACAGCCTCGGCTACGGCTTCGCGGTCGACGAAGCCGCCGCTGCGGCCGCTCGTGAAGCTCCACCCGGTCACCGGCCGGCCGTCGCTCTTCATCGGCCGCCACGCGTACGGCATTCCCGGTCTCGCGCCCGAGGAGTCGGAGCACTTGCTCGACTCGCTCGTCGAGCGGGCGTGTCAGCCGCCGCGCACGTTGCGGCACACCTGGGCGCCGGGCGACGTGGTGATCTGGGACAACCGCTGCGTGCTGCACCGCGCGCGTCCCTGGGATCACGCGGAGGCGCGCGTCATGCACCACACGCGGATCGCCGGCGATCCGGCGAGCGAAGCGGCCTGACCCGAGCCCTTGGCGGACAGCGACTGGCGCGAAGGACTCTCGCTGCTGCGCGACCGCGACTTCGCGCGGCTCTTCGCGGGTCGGATGGTGTCGGCGCTCGGGCGCGCGATGACGCCGATCGCGCTGCCGTTCGCGGTGCTCGTGGACATGCGCGGCGAGGCGAGCGACGTCGGGCTCGTGCTCGCTCTGGGCTCGGCGGCGCAGGTGGCGATGCAGCTCTTCGCCGGCGCGTTCGCCGACCGGGGCTCGCGCAAACGGCAGATGGTGGGAGCCGACCTGCTCGCCTCAACGGCGCAGGGCACGCTCGCGGCGCTCGTACTCTCCGGGCAGGCCACCGTTGCGAGCGCGCTGCTCCTGAACGTATTCTGCGGGATCGCCTTCGCGCTGAACTTCCCCGCCGCCGTGGGGCTGGTTCCACTGGTCGTGCCGCGCGAGCACCTGCAGGCGGCGAACGCGCTGCTCTCGATGGCGAATGCAACCGCGCTCGCGCTGGGCGCGGCAGTCGGCGGCCTGATCGCGGCGACCGCCGGCGCGGGCTCCGCGCTGGCCGTCGACGGCGCGGCCGCGCTGGCGAGCGCCCTCCTCGTCGCGGGGATCCGCACCAGGCCGCAGCCGCGCGGCGAGAGCGCGAGCCTCGTGCGCGACCTGGTCGAGGGCTTCCGCGAGTTCACCTCGCACACCTGGCTGTGGACGATCGTTCTGCAGTTCACCGTGATGCTGATGGGCTGGTTCGGCGCGTGGGCGGTGGTCGGCCCGGTGGTCGCGAAGACGTCGCTCGGCGGCGCGGCGACCTGGGGCTGGATCGCGTCCGCCATGGGGGTGGGGCTGATCGCGGGCGGCGTGATCGCGCTGCGCGTCCGCTTCGCACGCCCGATGCTCGTGGCGACGCTCTGCTGCCTGCCTGGCGCCCTGATCCCGCTACTCCTGATCGGTCCCGCGCCCGTCGCCGCGATCGCGGCGGCGGCGTTCCTTTCCGGCGTGGGCTTCGAGGTGTTCGGCGTGCAGTGGAACACCGCGCTGCACACGCGCATCGCGCCCGAGGCGCTGTCGCGCGTCTCGAGCTACGACGTGCTCGGCTCCATCGCGATGGTGCCCGTCGGCGAGGCGCTCGCGGGCTGGGGCGTGGACCGCCTGGGCGTCCCGCTGACCCTGGTCTGGTGCTTCTTCGCGATCGTCCTGCCGACCTTGGCCGTGCTCTGCGTCCGCGATGTGCGCCAGCTCCGGGCGGCGTAGACTAGAGCGACGAGGAGGAGCCGCCGTGAAGCGTACGCTCGACGCACAGACCGTGATCCGCCCCGCCAAGTTCGCGCACTTCGTGCTGCGCGTGCGCAACCTCGAGGAGTCGATCGCCTGGTACCAGGCTGTGCTCGGCATGGAAGTCGTGCACCACGCCGGGAAGATCGCGTTCCTCACCTACGACGACGAGCACCACCGGCTGGCGCTCGCCGAGACCCCCGTAGCGGAAGACGCGCCGCGGGGCGCACCCGGGCTCGACCACGTCGCGTACACGCTGAACTCGCTCGGCGAGCTCCTGTCGACCTACAAGCGGCTCGCCGCCAAGGGCATCCAGCCGGCCTGGCCGATCAACCACGGGCTCACCACGTCGCTCTACTACGAGGATCCGCAGGGCTGCCGCGTGGAGTTCCAGGTCGAGAACTTCGACACCCCCGCGAAGCTGCGCGGGTTCATGGAGTCGGACGCGTTCGCGAAGAACCCGATCGGCGTCCGCTTCGACCCGGAGAAGCTCGCCGCGCGCTACGAGAACGGCGATCCGATCGAGGAGCTGCTCCGCCAGGGCTCCACGTCCGATTGACTACGCTCGCCTGCGGCTCGCTGCGCGCTCCTTCGTCGCTTGCGACCTCGCTCGGGGCGGCCCTCGCTCGGCCTCGCAGTGACGAGCAGCGAGCTCGAGAAGAGTCCGGAGAATCCTGCTCCTCTCGAGCAATCCCGCCAACAGCGCGACGGCGGAGCGAGGGCCGCCCCGAGCGGAGCCCGCAAGGGCGAAGCCCGCGCAGCGAGCCGCAGGCGAGCGAAGTCGATCAGTAGAAGCGCCAGTCCTTCTCCACGATCAGGCGCGCGCCGCGCCGGAAGCGGAAGTACGACCACGCCCACTGGATCACCACGACCAGGCGGTTCTTGAAGCCGACCAGGTAGTAGATGTGGACGAGCAGCCAGACCAGCCAGGCGAAGCTGCCGCTCACCTGCCAGCGTCCCACCTGGCCGACCGCGCGGCTGCGGCCGATCGTCGCGAGGGTGCCGCGGTCGACGTAGTGGAAGGCTTCCGGCTCCGACTCGCCGCGCAGGTCGCGGCGGATCTGGCGCGCGACGAAGCGGCCCTGCTGCAGGGCGATCGGGGCGAGCGCCGGGAGCTCGCGGCCGTCGGAGTTCAGGGCCTGCGCGAGGTCGCCGGCGACGAACACTTCTCGGTGTCCCGCGACACGCAGGTCCGGGCCGACGGGGATGCGGCCGCCGCGGCCGAGCTCGACGCCGAGCGTGCGGCCGAGCTCCTCCGCGCGCACGCCCGCGGCCCAGAGCACGGTCGCGGACTCGATCCGCTCCGCGCCGACCTCCACGCCCTTCGCATCGACGTTCGTGACCGGGCTCGAGGTCCAGACCTGCACGCCGAGCCACTCGAGGTCGCGCACGGCGCGGCTCGCGAGCTCGGGGGCCAGCATCGGCAGGATGCGCGGGCCCGCCTCGATCAGGATGATGCGGGCGAGCGTGGGGTCGATGCGCCGGAAATCCTTCGCGAGCGTGAAGCGGCTCATCTCGCCGATCGCGCCCGCTAGCTCGACGCCGGTCGGCCCGCCGCCGACGATCACGAACGTGAGCAGCGCCCGCTGGCGCGCGCGGTCGCTCTCCTTCTCGGCTTCCTCGAACGCGACGAGCACGCGGCGCCGGATCTCGGTGGCCTGCTCGATCGTCTTCAGGCCCGGCGCGAACGGCTCCCACTCCTCGTGGCCGAAGTAGGCGTGGCGCGCGCCGCACGCGAGCACCAGGTAGTCGTACGGAAGCGCGCCCGAGTCGGTGTGCAGCGCGCGCGCCGCCAGGTCCACGCGCTGCGCCTCGCAGCGCAGCACGCGCACGTTCGCGAAGCGCGACAGGAGGCTGCGGATGGGTGCGGCGATCTCGGCGGGCGAGAGCCCGGCGGTCGCGACCTGGTAGAGGAGCGGCTGGAAGAGGTGGTGATTGCGCCGGTCGACCAGGGTCACGAGGACCTCGGGCTCGCGGCCGAGGGCGCGCGCCGCGGCGAGACCCGCGAAGCCGCCGCCCACCACGACCACCTGCTTCATCGCTGAGCAGGTTAGGAGCTTGCGGTGCCCGCGCTAGCCGATCACTCGCCGCAGGCGGCGAGCCCGGGCTCGTTCGTGTCGATCCGCGTCCAGGTCGCCTCGCAGAGGCCGAACTCGGAGCGCGACGCGACGTGGAGCGTCGTCCCGCCCGTCGCCGGATCGACCTGGTACGAGACCTGCTCGTAGCGGCTCGACGAGTCGCCGTAGGCGGGGTTGATGCTCCCGCAGTGGGCGAAGGCGGCGTCGCCGCCGGCGGCGAGCCCTCGGTAGCGCGTGCCGTCGATGTCGACGACCAGGTTCGACGCCTCCGGCGAGCCGGCGCGCTCCGAGATCCGGACGAGCGACGGCGCAGACGTGATCGCCGCTCCCTGGAGCTTGCAGGACAGCGAGCCCGCGTAGGTGCCGGTCAGCTCGCCGGCCGCACGCGCGCTCACCGCGGCGGAGAGCAGCATCCCGAGCGCGCCGAGGAGCGCGAGGGTCCGCAGATTCGACAAGCGACTAGCGCCGCGCGCGGCGCGCGATCAGACCGACGCCGAGCAGAGCGAGCAGGCCCGCTCCCGGCTCGGGCACCGGGGTGCCCCCGCCTTCCCACTCGACGATGTAGCCGACGATCGGGGCGTTCTGCTCGGAGGTCGGACCCTCGTCGTTCCACATCCCGCGCATGTCGATCGCGAAGCCCGACTGCTGGGCCACGTAATAGTGCACCCACATCGTGAGGAAGTCTTCGGTTCCCGTGTGACCCGGGTTCTCGTCGTTCGGCTCGCCCGGGGTCCAGTCGTTGTACCTCCAGGCTTCGGGATTGATCCAGTGCCAGTTGGCGTCCGGCGTCTTTGTCCCCGGGTTCTGGAACCCGCCCAGCCAGACCAGGTTTTTGTGCGTGAAGCCGAGCGGAAGGATCTGGTCCATGATGAAGGCGTTCTCGGAGGCCTCTCCGACAGTGGCGAGATAGCCGTGGCTGTCCGCGCCGACCGTCGAGCCCGCGGCGGTCGTGCGCGCGTCCGCCCAGCTCTCGGCGTCGGCCGCCACGAACGCGTAGTAGTGTCCGTTGCCGCCCTCTTCCTCGGTCCACTGGTGCGCGCCCGCACAGCCGGTGATCGCGCAGCCGGTTTCGAGCCCGGTCGGCAGCGGGAGAGCACGCGCCGCCGAGCCCGGCGCCACCAACGCAGCGACCGCTAGCGCGGGACCAGCCGCGCGCCACAGACACCCCAACATCCACTTCCGCATAAGAGTCGCTCCCCTCTAAACGAGCCCAGCCTACCTCATTGGAGTGCGCCGAAACAATCGAGAAGTGGCGGCAGTCACGGAATTGTCATTGTCCAGCGACCACTTGCGCAAAAGTTGCGCCTGGGACTCAACGCCGCTGCGCCCTCTGCCGATAGCTCGTGGGCCCATGGCTGCGCCCGCCACTTCCAACCCCGCCGACGCGCTCCTCGGTCGAGTCGCCGTCGCGGCGAAGATGATCACCATGGAGCAGCTGGCTCAGGCGACCCGCGAGCAGGGCCGGCCGG
Organism: uncultured delta proteobacterium; assembly: GCA_963707945.1. Classification (GTDB taxonomy): domain Bacteria; phylum Myxococcota_A; class UBA9160; order SZUA-336; family SZUA-336; genus VGRW01. Next base: position 801,074 of record CAVPRM010000001.1, on the reverse strand, counting down.
GCAACACCAGGAATCTCGGCCAGGTGCTTCTCGCGCTCGGATTCGTCGACGAAGCGACGCTCGCCAAGGCCATCGAGATGCAGCGCGGCGTGATCGCGCGCGCCAAGGAGAAACGCGCCGAGGCCCCCGCGGCCGGCGCGTCCGAGGTCGGCGCCGAGAGCGACGCCCGCGCCGCCCGGGACCTGGCCCGGCAGGCGCGCCCGGCGGCGCCCGCCGCTGCGGCTCCGCGCCCCGCGACGAAACCCACCGCGCAGCCCGTCGAGCGCTCGACGGCCGCGAAGGCGCGGCCGGTGGCGGCGCCGACACCCGCGGGGGTCGTCCGGATCGCGCTGGACAAGGGCCTCGACGCCCTGCTCGTCGACGCCTCGAGCCAGAGCGCGAGCGACATCCACCTGCACAGCGGCTCCAACGTGCGGCTGCGCGTGCGCGGGATGCTCTGCGAGGTGCCCGACGCGAAGCTCGCGCCGTCCCTCGCCGAGAAGCTGATCCTGCCGGCGCTCTCCGCCGAGGAGCGCGCGGCGCTCGAGGAGCAAGGCGAGATCGACTTCTGCTACACGGTGAAGGGCCTCGCGCGCTTCCGCGCGAACGTGTACCGGCAGCTGGGCGGGCTCGACGCGACGTTCCGGCGCATCTCGCTGCAGCCGCCCACGCTCGAAGACCTGGGGCTTCCCAACTCGCTCGCGAAGTTCACCAACTTCCACCAGGGCATGGTGCTGATCACCGGCCCGTCGGCGTGCGGCAAGTCCTCGACGATGGCGGCGCTCGTGAACCTGATCAACGAGGAGCGCGCCGAGCACATCCTCACGATCGAGGACCCGATCGAGTACCTCCACCCCTCGAAGCGCTGCGTCGTGAACCAGCGCAACGTGAAGCGCCACACCGAGTCGTTCGCGCGCGCCCTGCGCGCAGCTCTGCGCGAGGACCCGGACGTCATCGTGATCGGCGAGCTGCGCGACCGCGAGACGATCTCGCTCGCGATGACCGCCGCCGAGACCGGCCACTTCGTGCTCGCGACCCTGCACACCGACAACGCGGTGCGCACGGTGAACCGGATCATCGGCTCGTTCCCGCCCGACCAGCAGGATCAGGTGCGCGCGATGCTGTCCGAGTCGCTGCGGGCGGTCGTCTCGCAGCGGCTGCTGCCGCGCGCCGACGCGCGCGGCATGGTGCCTGCCGTCGAGGTGCTGGTCGTGAACCGGCCCGTCGGCAACATGATCCGCGAGGAGAAGACCGTGCAGATCCGCTCGACCATGCAGACGAGCGGGTCGGCCGGGATGGTGCTCCTCGACGCCTCGCTCGCCCAGCTCGTGAAGTCGGGGACGGTCAAGCGCGACGACGCGCTCCTCCACGCCGAGGATCCGAAGCTGATCCCGGCGGGGAAGTGAGCGGAGACGACGTGGCCCAGCTCGACGATCTCCTCCGCCATCTGAAGCAGCAAAAGGGCTCGGACCTGCACCTGGCCGCCGGGCTCGAGCCGCGCATCCGCGTGCACGGCGAGCTGCAGGCGGTCGAGGGTCAGCAGAAGCTCTCCGACGACGGGCTGCGCAAGCTCTTGCGCGAGATCGCGAGCGAGTCGCAGTGGCGCACCTACGAGGAGAAGCACGACCTCGACTTCGCCTACGGGCTCGAGGGCGTGGCGCGCTTCCGCGCGAACTTCTTCGTGCAGGAGCACGGCGCCGGCGCGGTGCTGCGCATGATCCCGGAGAAGATCGTCCCGCTCGAGGAGCTGAAGCTCCCCAAGGCGATCGAAGGGCTGGCGCACCTGCACAAGGGGCTGGTCGTCGTCACCGGGCCGACCGGCTCGGGCAAGTCGACCACGCTCGCCGCGATCGTCGACAAGATCAACCGCACCTACTCGAAGCACATCCTCACGCTCGAGGACCCGATCGAGTTCGTGCACGAGAACAAGAAGAGCGTGCTGTCGCACCGCGAGGTCGGCTCGCACACCAAGGGCTTCGGCCCCGGACTGCGCGCCGCGATCCGCCAGGACGCCGACGTCGTGCTGGTCGGCGAGATGCGCGACTACGAGACGATCTCGCTCGCCCTGACCGCGGCCGAGATGGGCATGCTCGTGTTCGGCACCCTGCACACGAACAGCGCGCCCAAGACGATCGACCGCATCATCGACACGTTCCCGTCCGACGAGCAGGCGCAGATCCGCCTCTCGCTCGCCGAGTCGCTGGCCGGCGTGGTCGCGCAGCTCCTCCTGCCCACCGCCGACGGCAAGGGCCGCTGCGCCGCGAACGAGATCCTGCTGAAGACGAAGGCCCTCCCGAACATCATCCGCGAGTCGAACGTCGGCATGCTCTCCTCGTTCATCCAGCAGGGGAAGGCCGACGGCATGCAGCTCATGGACGACGCGCTGTTCGAGCTGGCGTCGTCCAAGAAGGTCGACCCCCACGACGCCTACGTGAAGGCGACCGAGAAGGCCCGCTTCGAGCCGCTCCTGCCCAAGGAGTAGACTGCGCGGAGCGTGACTGCTCCGCTGCCCTTCGCCGGCACTGCGCCCTTCTACCGGTTCCGCGTGCCCTACCCTCGCGAGGCATTCGCGTTCCTGCGCAGCGAGTTCGGGCTCGAGTCCCAGTGTCGCGTGCTGGACCTGGGCTGCGGTCCGGGGACCCTCTCGATTCCGCTCTCGCGCCTCGCCGGCGAAGTCGTCGCGCTCGACATCGACCCCGCGATGCTGGCGGAGGGCGAACGCCAGGCCGAGGCCGAAGGACGCACGAACATCCGCTGGCTGTGCGCACGTGCAGAAGACGTCTCGCGAGAGCTCGGGCGATTCCGACTCGTCGCGCTGGGCCAATCGTTCCACTGGATGGATCGCGACCGGGTGCTGCGCCGCCTCGCGCCGCTGGTCGAAGACGGCGGCGGGCTTGCGCTCGTCGCGCCAGGCCGCCGCAGGCCGCAGGAGAGCTGGGAAGAGCTCGCGCAGTCCGTCGTCGCCAGGTACCTCGGGCCGCGAGATCGCCATCCGCTGACGAATGCCGAGCCGGAGAACGAGCCGGCGCTTCGGCGCTCGGAGGATTTCGTCGTGGCCGGCGCGCCCGAGTTCCCGTCGCGGATCGAGCGCGACGTGTCCGCGATCCTCGGCTGGGTCTACTCGTCATCGACCTCGGCGCGACACCGCTTCGGAGAACGCGGGGCCGACTTCGAGGCAGACCTCGAGCGCGCCCTGCTCCGGGCGAACCCGTCGGGGATCTTCCGCGAGCGAGTCGAGACCGAGGTGGTCGTCGCCCGGAAGCGCGCAGCTCCGGCGTGATACCCTCGACGCCATGATCAAGCTGTCGTTCTGCCTGCGGCGGCTGCCGCACTTGTCGCGCGAGGAGTTCCAGCGCTACTGGTTCGACACGCACGGGCCGCTCGTGCGCAAACACGCGGACGCGCTGCGCATCCAGCGTTACGTGCAGACGCATACACTGCTCGGCGACGCGGCCGACTCCCTGCGCGCGACCCGCGGCGGACCGCCGGGCTACGACGGCGTGGCCGAGCTGTGGTGGAACAGCGAAGAGGACATCGCCGCCGCGTTGACGCTCCCCGGCGGCACGGAGGCCGGTCGGATCCTGCTCGAGGACGAGCGCAAGTTCATCGACCTCGCGAACTCGCCGCTGTTCTGGGCGCGCGAGCGCGAGATCATCGCGAGGCGCTGAGTTGGCCGGGGTCCACCTCGAGGTCTGGTCCGACTATCTCTGTCCCTGGTGCAACGTCGCGTCGGTGCGAATGCACAAGCTCCTCGACGAGTTCGGCCCCGACCTCTCGCTGACCTGGCGCAGCTTCCTGCTCCGGCCGGCGCCCGAACCCAATCGCGACCTCGAGAAGTTCCGCCGCTACACCGAGGGGTGGCAGCGCGCCGCCGCCGAGGAGCCCGACGCGCTGTTCCGGGTCTGGTCGAGCGACGAGGGTCCGCCCTCGCACAGCGTGCCGGCGCACCTGGTCGCGAAGGCCGCGGGCACGTTCGGCGAGGACGCGTTCGAGGCGATGCACGCGCGGCTACTCCACGCGTACTTCGCGGAGAACCGCGACATCTCGAACGCGCGCACCCTGGCGGCGCTGTGGCGCGAGGTCGGCTTCGCCGACGCGGAGCTCGAGCGCGCCACCGACCCCCGGCTGCTGCGCCAGGTGGGCGAGGAGCACAACCAGGCCATCGAGATGGGCGTCGGCGGCGTGCCCGCGGTCCGCATGGAAGGCAACGACGTCGCGATCAGCGGCGCCCAGCCGATCGAGATCTACCGCCGCTGGATCCGCCGCGCGCTCGACGGCACGACACCCTAGGAGACGTCATGCGAATCGGTTTGCAAATTCCGATCTTCACCTGGCCCGGCGGCCCCGCCGCGCTCGCGGGCAAGCTGCGCGAGATCGCGACCACCGCCGAGGCGGCCGGCTTCGAGAGCCTGTGGCTGATGGACCATCTGTTCCAGATCCCGATGGTCGGCGCCGCCGAGCAGGAGATGCTGGAGGGCTACGCGGGTCTGTCGTGGCTGGCAGGCGTCACGAAGCGCGCGAAGCTCGGCACGATGGTCACCGGCGTGACCTACCGACACCCCGGCGTGTTGATCAAGACCGTGACAACGCTCGACGTGCTCTCGGGCGGGCGCGCCTATCTGGGGATCGGCGCGGCCTGGTTCGAGCGCGAGCACGTGGGCCTGGGCATCCCCTTCCCGCCGCTGGCCGAGCGCTTCGAGCGGCTCGAGGAGACGCTGCGCATCGCCCTCCAGATGTGGTCCGGGAAGGTCGCCCCGTTCGAGGGCAAGCACTACAAGCTGGCCGAGACCCTGTGCGTGCCCGCGCCCATCTCGCGGCCGCGGCCGAAGATCCTGATCGGAGGGGGCGGCGAGAAGAAGACGCTGCGCCTGGTCGCGCGCTACGCGGACGCGTGCAACCTGTTCGCGTTCCTCGGTCCCGACGGGCTGGGCCGCAAGCTCGACGTGCTGCGCCGCCACTGCGACCGCGAGAAGCGCGACTTCGCGACGATCGAGAAGACCACGCTCGGCACGGCCTGGCTCGCGCCGGGCAAGCAGTCCGCCGCGGACCTGCTGAAGACCTGTCGCGAGCTGGCCGCGGTCGGCATCGACCAGGCGATCTTCAACCTGCCCAACGCCCACGAGCTAGGGCCGCTCGAGACGTTCGGGAAGGAGATCATTCCCGGGGCTGCGCAGCTCTAGCCGCCGCCGAGGTTCTGCAGCGCGTAGAGGAGCGGCTCCCGCGACACCTGCATGAAGCCGGTGAAGGGCGTCTGCATCTCGAGGATGAGAAGCACGCACGCCGACACCGACGCCGCCGTCAGCACGAGCACCGCGAACACGGTGCCGTTGCGCGGCGCGAACAACCCGAAGCTCCAGAAGAGAACGGTGAGCCAGAACGTGATGACCAGCAGGAACGGCGTCGGCACGACGACGCTCTGCTGGGTGAGCGAGACCAGGCGCGTCCTGAGCGCGTCCGCCGCCGTCGACAGCGCCTGTGATTGAACCCAGCGCTGCGCGTCGTCCTTCGGCACGAGATCGAGGATCTCCTTCTGGATCTCGAAGGGGCTCTTCGCGCCGGCGGAAGCCGCCGTCGCCTCGGGCGGCGGCGGGTCGTCCGGCCAGATCGAGGCGATCCGGCTGGTGATGGCCACTCGGATGTCGGCGCGGATCGGGGCCGTCTCGGGTCCGTACTCCGCGAGGGTGTGGTCCAGCACGAGGACTGCAGCTGCCATGTTGCGAACGGCGCTGCCCTGGGAGTCGAATGACTCCTTGGCCGACGCGGTGACCAGTCCGAGGACCAGAGCCGTCAGGGTCGCGATCAGCCCCATGCAGAGCTGCACGACGGACTTCGAGTCGGCGCTCAGGTGGTGCTCCGGCAAGCCCGCGCTCAAACGCATGCCTAGAAGCGCCCCGAGCAACGTGAACGCGAACACGGCTGCGGCGACCCCGACGGAGCTCATGTCAGAGCAAGGTCCCGCTCAGGATCAGGCTCGCGACCGTGAAGTAGATGATGAGCCCGGTGACGTCGACGAGCGTCGCGACGAACGGCGCGGACGCGCTCGCGGGGTCGACCCCGAGCCGGCGGAACAGGAACGGTAGGAGCGACCCCGCCAGCGTGCCGAACTGCACCACGCCCCACAGGCTGGCGCCCACCGTCAGCGCGACCAGCAGGTAGTGCTCGCCGTAGAGTGGCCAGACCGCCTGCCAGATCACGATGCGCAGGAACCCGATCGAGCCGAGAACTGCGCCCAGCGCGAGACCGGCCGCGAGCTCGCGCTTCACCACGCGCCACCAGTCGGCGAGGCGCACCTCGCCGAGCGACATGGCGCGGACGACCAGGGTCGACGCCTGCGAGCCCGAGTTGCCGCCACTCGAGATGATCAGCGGGAGGAACAGGGTCAGCACCAGCGCGCGCGCGATCTCGTCCTCGAAGAACGTCATCGCCGTGGCGGTCAGCATCTCCCCCAGGAACAGCGCCGACAGCCAGCCGGCGCGGCGGCGGAACATGCGGCTGAAGGCGATCTCCAGGTAGGGCGCCTCGAGGGCCTCCATGCCGCCCAGTTTCTGGATGTCCTCGGTCGCCTCGGCCTGCACGACGTCGACCACGTCGTCGAAGGTGACGATGCCCTTCATGTGGCCCTCGGCGTCGACGACCGGGATCGCGATCAGGTCGTTCTCGGTCAGGAGCTTGGAGACGATCTCCTGATCCTGGTCGTCGCGCACGCTGACGAACTCGGAGCGCATCACGTCGCGCACGCGCTTCTCGGGCTGGGCCGCGAACAGGTCCCGGAACGAGACGACGCCGACCAGCTTCTGCGCGTCGTCGATCACGTACAGGTAGGAGATGATCTCGAGGTTCGTCCGGGCCTGCCGGCGCAGGTAGCCGATCGCCTCGTCGACGGTCATCTCGGGCCGCACCCGCGCGTAGCGCGGGTTCATCAGCCCGCCCGCGGCGTCCTGCTTGTAGGCCAGCAGCGCCGTGACCTCTTTCCGTGTCGGGTCGTCGAGCAGGCCGAGCAGCTCGTTGCGCTCTTCCTCGGGCACCTGCTGCACCAGGTCGGCGGCGTCGTCGGGCGCGAGCAGCCGCATCCAGGAGCGGCGCTCGTTGCGCGGCAGGTTGTGCATCAGGCCCGCGAGGTCGCTCGCCGACAGGCCGAGGAAGAACTCCTCGGCGTCGTCGCGCGCCATCAGGTGGAACGCCTCGACCCGCTCCTCGGGCGTGAGGATCCGCCAGATCGTGCGCAGGTCGGCCGGATTCAGTCGGTCTTCGTCAGCGAGCGCTTCCGTGGTCATCGACCGCCATCGCGTGAGACGCCTGCGAGCGCCGCGGCCGTCGCGCCGCGCGCGGATTCTCGCGCAGTGACCGCGGAGCGTCTACCGCAGTCCTCTCGAGCTCGAAGCCCGGTCAGTTGGCCGCGGCGTGGAAGAAGTCCGCGGAGGCGAACTGCTCGGCTCGGATCCGCTCCCAGGCCCCGCGCATCGCCACGAGCTGCTCGTCGACGTGCGGGCCGGGCGTGGCCGCGTCGACCTGGGCCGAGAAGAAGAACAGGCGGCGGCTGGTCTCGCGCGCCAACGGCGAGGAATCGCGGAACACGATCGCGTTGTGCAGCTCGAGCAGGGCCTTCGACAGGTTCTTCCAGCGTTCGTCGCCCTGCCCCCCGCCGTACAGGATCTCCTCGGTCGCCTCGATCTGCGCGCGGTACGGGGCCGGGTCGATCCGGCCGTCGATCGGCGCGGGGGCTGCCGCCGCCACCGGCTCCTGTGCGGACTCGGACTCCCCCTTGCCGCACGCGACCGCCAGGCAGAGCACGGCCGCCGAGATCGCGCGCGCCATCGCTGCCATGCCGGTTCCTCCGCCGTCGCCTAGCTTGCGCGCAGCCTGCGGAGACCGTCAACGCAGAGGCGTTACAGAACGTCGATCGCGTCCTCGGGGAACACGCCCAGGTAGGCGAGCGCTGCGTGGGTCAGCTCGTCCACGAAGGACACTCCGGCTGGAACGAACTTGGGATCCAGCAGCCGGCCCAGGAGCATCGCCGAGATCATGCGGCCGACGAAGCTCGCCGCGACCACGGGCACTGGATGCAGGATCTCGTGCCGCCGCGCGACCACCAGCTTGGTGAAGAGCTCCTGCAGCCGCTCGTTCAGCCGCTCCTCGCGCGCGCGGAAGCTCGGGTCGTGGATCCCGCACAGGATGAACGCGCGCAGGAGACCGCGGCGCCGATCGTTCTCGCGAATCTGGAAGGCCACGCACTCGCGCACGATCGCGCAGATCGACGCCCCGGCCCAACGCTTCTCCTCGAGCGCAGCTTCGGAGGTGGCGAACGCCTCCTCGATGAAGCGCTGGTGGAGCGCGACGAGCAGCGCCTCCTTGTCGCGGAACCGCGAGTAGAACGCGCCCACCGAGGAGCCCGCGCGGCGCGCGATCTCGGCCACCCCGGCGTCCTCCCACGACTTCTCGGCGAGGATCGCCTCGGTCGCATCGAGGATCCGCGAGAGCGTCAGCTGGCTGCGCGCCTGCCGCGGCGGGCGGACCCAGACGAGCTCGGGAACCGGGGGCGTGGTGAGCTGGGGGGCGGCCATCTCGGTACTTCTCCTACAGAACCCGAATTCCGGTTCTGATTCGGAAGAAATACCGGTCGGACCGATCCCGGGTCAAGAAAAATCTCTTGATCGGGCGTTCAGCGCAGGCCGAAGTCCCAGCCGTCCCCGATCTTGTAGGCCGAGAGGACCCGGCGGGCGGTCGTGGTGATGTGGACCTCGTCCGGGCCGTCGTAGATCCGGGCGAAGCGGGCGTGGCGGTACATGCGCTCGAGCGGGGTGTCCTCGGTGACGCCCTTCGCGCCGAAGACCTGGATCGCCCGGTCGATCACGTTGTGGAGCATCTGGGCCCCGAACACCTTGATCATGCCGATCTCGACCCGCGCCTCGTCGCCGCGGTCGATCTTCTGAGCGGCCTGCAGGGTGAGCAGCCGGCTGGCCTGGATCTCGCACAGGCTGTCGAACACGAACTTCTGGATCTGCTGGTGCTGGCCGAGCGTCTTGCCGAAAGCCACGCGCGAGTTCGCGCGCTCGCACATCAGGTCGAAGGCGCGCTGCGCCTGGCCGAGCCAGCGCATGCAGTGGAAGATGCGCCCCGGCCCGAGCCGCCGCTGCGCGATCTTGAAGCCCCCGCCCCGCGGCCCGAGCAGGTTCTTCTTCGGCACGCGCACGTTGTCGTACTGGACCTCGCAGTGGCCGCCGTAGTGCCCCATCACCCGCACGTCGCGCAGGATGTTGTAGCCAGGGGTGTTGGTGGGGACGATGATCATCGAGAAGGAGTCGTGCGCCGGGAGGTCGGTCTCGGTCCGGCACATCACCGTGGTGTAGGCCGCCACGTTCGCGCCGCTGGTGAACCACTTGCGGCCGTTGATCACCCAGTGGTCGCCATCGAGGACGGCGTTCGTCTGCAGCTGGGTGGGGTCCGAGCTCGCGACGTCGGGCTCGGTCATGGCGAAGCTCGGGAACACCTCGCCGTCGACCAGGGGCTTCAGGTACTTGTCGCGCCACTCCACGTCGGCGAACTCGTGCAGCATGATCGAGTCCTGCAGCGAGTGGGTGCCGAGCGCGACCATCGCCACGCCCGAGCGCCCGACCACCTCGTTCACGTAGACGTAGTCGAGGAACGGCAGGCCCTGGCCGCCGATCTCCTTGGGATGGCCCAGCGCCCAGAGGCCCTCTTCCTTGGCCTCCTGCATCAGCCGGCGCATCGCTGCGCGGCCCGCCTCGTCGCCGCGGTCCTCGACCAGGGCCTCGACCGGGTAGCAGCGTTCCTCCACGAACCGCTCGACCCGATCGCGGATCTCGCGCACGGACTCCGGCACCTCGAACGACATGAAAGCTCCCTCCCTTGGCGGGACCCGGCCGGGCGAAGCCCGGCCACCCGCACTTCGCTCGGCTGCGCCTCGCTGCGCGCTGCTCCTACGGAGCAGCTTGCCTTGACGTCGGCGCGCCAGCCTAAGCCCCCGACACACACGGGTTCAAGCTAGGGGCCTGGATCCGGCCGGAGGGCCCACCTCGATGGAGCCGCTCGGCGAGCGCGGGCAGAGCGAGCGTTTCTTCCGAGCGGGGGCCCCGCCGACCGTCAGGCCGACATGCCCCTTCCCCCGCGAGCAGCGAGCGGAGCCCGCGCTCGCCGAGCCGCGGCCGACGAGCGCGGCCGACGAGGGGCGCAGATCCGAAAGACTTGCTACCACCCCCGATCCCATGACCGTTCCTGCCTGGAGGGAAGGCAGCAAGCTGGTCCACCCGTTCAACCCTGAGCTCGGAGTGGGCCTCGTTCGGCGCGTCGAGGGCCGCTATCTGGTGGTCTACTTCCCCGCCGTCGAGCGCGAGGTGACCATGGCCGCGCAGGGCGCGGGCCTGACGCCTCTGATCTTGCCGCCCGGATCCTCCGCCATCGAGATCGAGTCCGGAATCGAGGTGCGGATAGAGCGCTGGGACGGCGACGCCTATCTGCTCGCCGACGGCCGCCGCATCGAGGACCGCGAGCTGTGGCCCTCGGAGGGCAGCTCCGGGCCTATCGAGCGGCTGGCGCAGTTCCGGCTCGACCGGCTGGGCTCGTTCCGCAACCGGGTCGAGGGCCTGCAGCTCCGGAAGCTCCGCGAGGCCGGCGGGCTCGGATCGTTCCTCGGCGGGCGGATCAGCCTGTTCCCGCACCAGCTCCACACGGCGCTCGCCGCCGTCCGCAGCGACCCGGTGCGCTGGCTTCTCGCCGACGAGGTCGGCCTGGGCAAGACGATCGTCGCCTGCCTGATCCTGTCGGCGCTGGTGCGCACCGGGCGCGCCAAGCGCGCGCTCGTGATCGCCCCGTCGACCCTGGCGGTGCAGTGGCTCGGCGAGCTCTACCGAAAGTTCCACCAGGTGTTCGTGCTGATCGACGAGGCGCGGGTCGAGAGCGTCGAGCGCGACTACGGCGAGGGCAACGACGTCTTCGACATCCACCCCTTCGGCGTGATCTCGATGGAGTACCTCGCGTCGAACCCGGAGCTGATGCGCCAGGCGCGCAGCGCCGAGCTCGATCTCGTCGTCGTCGACGAGGCGCACCGGCTGGCGCTCGAGCACTTCGACGCCGCGGTCGCGCCCATGGTCCGCAACGCCAAGCACGCGATCCTGCTGTCGGCCACGCCGCTGGCGGCCGACCGGCGCGGCTTCTTCCACCTGCTGCAGCTCCTGCATCCCGACCGCTTCGCGACGTTCGAGGAGTTCGACCGGGCCGTCGCGGCGGGCGACGCGGTGTTCCCGTGCACGAGCGCGGTGCGCCGCACCGACCTCGGCGGCCTGCCGCCGCGCCGCGCGGTTCCCGTCGACGTGGGCGCGCTCGGCAAGGATCTGAAGAAGGACCCGCGCAGCGAGTGGCTCGCCGCGCGCGTGCGCGAGTGGCACAAGAAGAAGGAGAAGGCGCTCGTCTTCGTGCGCGACCTCGACCGGCTCGAGAAGCTGAAGAAGCACCTCGAGCAGGCCGGGCGCACGCACATCGCCGTCTTCCACGAGGAGCTCACCGCCGCGCAGCGCGACATCGAGGTCGCGCGCTTTCGCGAGACGAACCTGCCGCTCCTGATCTGCACCGAGGCGGGCGCCGAGGGCCGCAACTTCCAGTTCTGCGACCGCATGGTGCACTTCGACCTGCCGACCGACCCGGTGCTGCTCGAGCAGCGCATCGGCCGGCTCGACCGGATCGGGCGCACCAAGGACGTCGAGGTCGTGTACTTCCGCGCGGCCGGCGCGGCGCCCGACATCGCGCGGCTGTACGAGCGGCTGGACCTGTACGAGCGGCCTTCGGCGGGGCTCGACCTCGCGCTGTCCGGCGTGCGCGAGGCGCTCGAGCGCGCGGAGCGCGACGAGACGCCGCTCGACGTGGAGGCGCTCGCGGCGGAGGTCGCGGCAGCGCGCGCGCAGTCGATCGCGGATCTGCCGCGCGTGGTGTACCGCGACGCCTACGACGCCTCACAGGCCGAAGCCATCCTCGCGCTCGTCCCGCCCGACCTGCAGACCCACGTGCGCCGCTTCTGCCTCGGCGCGGCGAACGACCTGGGCATGCGCATCGTCGAGAAGGGCGGCAACGCGCTCTACTACCTGGAGCTCGGCACCTCGCTCACCGTCGAGTCGATCCCCGGCGTACCCGACGAGAGCCGCTGGCTCGGCACCTTCGACCGCGAGGAGGCGCTGCAGAAGGACGAGCTCGACTTCTTCGCCAGCGGTCACCCGCTGGTCGAGGGGCTCCTGCTCGAGCTCGAGGACGGCGTGCGCGGGCGCGCGACGATGTTCTCGCTGCCCTCCTCCGAGCTGAAGGGCGCGGGGCTCATGTGCGTGTTCAAGGACGGGCCCGACTGGCAGGCGCTCGTGTTCGACACCAAGGGCGAGCCGCGCCCCGAGTGGGTGCCGAAGCTGCTCGAGTCGTTCGGCCGCGCGAAGCCGGCGAAACCCGAGGAGCTCGGGCTGGACGCGCGCGCCGCCGACGGCATTCGCGAGCTCGGCTCCATGTGCGAGCTCGAGGCGCCGGAGACCGCCGTGCTCGAGGCCGCCGCCTTCTTCCGCTTCGTGCCCGAGACCGCCCCCGGGTCGTAGCCGTACAAGGCGCGCAGATACAGGCGCGCGCTGCCGCTGCGGCCGGCCGGTATGTCCGCCGTCCGGACCGGGCCGGGCGCGCGCGCGAACCGCGCCGCGAGCTCCAGGTCCTCGGGCTCCTCGGAGACACAGAGAAGCGTACGCCCCGCCGCCGCCGCGGGCGGCAGCCAGCGGTCGTACATCAGGCTCGTGCCGAGACCGAACACGCCGAGGCCGCCGACGTCCCAGGGCGCGTCCTCGTCGTCGTCTGCCGGCTGGTAGAACGCGAGCAGGCTCGGGGTCGCGTAGCGGTCGAAGCCGATGATGACCGGCGCCGCGCCATCGCGCTCCATCAGTGCGTCGGCCTCGCGGTCCACGATCGCCGCGATCTCGCGCCAGCGCTGCGCGTAGCGAGTGCCGACCGGGAAGTCCGCGCCGGGAACGCCGAGCGCCAGCGAGTGAAGCAGGCCACCGTAGGCGACCAGCGCGACGGCGAGCGACGGGATCAGGCTACGCGCCGCGGCACGGCCGAGCCGACCGGTCTGCGCGGCGGGGGGCAGGACGAGCAGCGCGGCCGCCGGCGCCAGAAGCGCGAGCCAGAACGGTCCGGTCCAGTTCAGCTTCGGCGGATGTGCGAGCGAGAACGCGACGACGACGGCGAGCGGCGCGAGCGCCGCGCAGGCCGCGAAGCAAATCCGCCGGCGGTCCAGGCCGAGCGCCTCGCGTGCGCGCGCGCCGGCCAGCGCCGCCAGCGCGAGCGCCAGCGGCGGGCCGAGCAGGACCGCGACTCCCAGCACCAGATGGTGCAGGCCGAACACGAATCCGGCCGAGAGCCGGCGCGTGCTCTGGAACGCGAACGAGGCCCACTCGTGCTGGCTGTTCCACGCGAGCACGGGCGAGAACAGGACCAGCGCGAGCGCGGCGGCCAGCCACGGCTCCGGCCGGCGCAGCTGTGCGCGCGCCCGGGGGTCGACGAGCGCGAACGCGAGCGCGCCCAGGCCGAGCAGCGCGATCGTGTACTTCGCAAGGAGCCCCAGGCCGATGCAGAGGCCGGCGCCCCACCACGCGCGCGGCTTCTCGTCGACGAGCGCGCGCGACAGGAAATAGAGCGCGCCGGACCAGGCCGCGGCGAGCGGCGCGTCCGGGGTCATCAGCGCGCCGCTGGTGAAGAAGAAGGGCAGCGCCGCGCACAGCGCCAGCGTCGCGGCCGCGGCGGTCTTGCCGAGCCAGCGCCCGGTGAGCGCGAACGCGAAGCCCGCGGTGACCAGCGAGCACACGAGCGCGGGAAGCCGCACGGCCCACTCGGTCTGCCCGAGGAGCGCCGTCGAGCCCGCGATCAGCCAGGCGACGAGCGGCGGGTGGTCCAGGTAGGACAGCGCCAGGTGCTGCGAGTAGCTCCAGTAGTACGCCTCCTCGGGCAACAGCTCGAGCGCGCCCAAGTAGGCGGCGCGCAGCGCGAACAGGTACGCCGCGAGCGCGAGGAAGCCGACGCGGAGCGAGAGCGCCCGGTCGCCCGCGGGCTTCGCCGGAGCGAAGACGAACGTCCCCGCGCCAAGCCACAGCAGCGCGAGACCCGCGGCCAGCGCGGGCAGGAACGCGGTGAGCGGCGCGAGCCCCGCGCGCACGAGCGACGCCAGCACACCGCCGCGCAAGAGCGCCGCGAGCAGCGCGAGCCCGGCCAGGCGAAGCCACGGCGCGACCTGCGGTCGACGAGGCTCGCCGCGGCCGAACAGGTCTCGCGCGCACAGGGCGGCGGGCGCGAGCAGCGCCGCCGCGGCCCCTGCGAGCTGTGCGACCGCGAGCTTCGCGCCGGCGCTCGCGAGCAGCGCGAAGACGAGCGCGTCCAGGAGCCCACCGACGGCGAGCGCGGTGCACAGGCGACGGGCACGCGCCGAGTCGAGCTCGAAGCCGAGAAGGACCGCGAGCCGGCGCAGATACTGGCGTGCCGTGCCGAGGCCGAGCTTCGACTGCCCGTACGCACGGTCCACGAACACGATCGGCACCTCAGTCACGAGCAGCCGGCTGCCGCCGTTTGCGAGCACCTCGAGCAGGATCTTGAAGCCCTGCGGCGCATCGCCGAGCGCGAGCAGCTCCCCGCGCCGGGTCGCGAAGAATCCCGACAGCGGATCGCGCGCCGCGCTGATCGGCCACGCGAGCGCCGACGCGAACCGCGAGGCGAGCCGGCGCCGCAGCGGCCAGCCCGGAGTCGACCCGCCCGGGACGCGCCGGCTGCCGATCGCCACGCCGGCGAGGTGGTCGCGCACCGGCTGCACCAGGGCGGGAATCACGCGCACCGGATGCGAGAGGTCGGCGTCCATCACGACAACGACGTCGGCGCGCGCCGCGCGCGCGCCCGCGATCACGGCGCTCGCGAGACCGCGGGCTCCCTGGCGCTGCACCAGCCGCACGGGGCGCGTCTCGGCCCATGCGAGCACGCGCTCGACGGTGCCATCCGACGACGCGTCGTCGACGACGACCACCTCGAACGGGCCGCCCGCATCGTCGAGCGCGAAAATCTGTCGCAGGAGCTCGTCGACGTTCTCGACCTCGTTCAAGGTCGGCACGACGATGGAGAAAACGGGGGCATGCGCGTCGCGGCCCGCGGCCCGCTCGGGGCTCTCGGCGGCAGTGGTCATCGCTGCGGCGCTCCCCCGCCGTCGCCTTCGATGGATAGCAGTGCGCCCTCTTGCCGCTCGCCTGCGGGCCCACCATGAGGGACCTCTAAGAAGTCACTCATGGCTACCGCGACGATGCGAGCTGCCTCAGGCGCTCCACCGCCACCGCCGACACGGCGGCCTGCAGATTGTAGCAGGGGATGAAGCCGGCCATCGGCACATGAATGCGCTCGTCGCAGTGCGCCAGGAGCCGTGACGGGATGCCGCCGTTCTCGCCGCCGACCACGAACACGCGCGCGCCGCCCAGCTCCGCGTCGAAGTGCGCGCGCTCCGCGGACTCGTCGAGCGCCACAAGACGGTGACGGGCCGCGCCCGCGCGCGCGGCGTCGAGTACCGCCTGCGCGTCCGTCCAGAACACCGGCATGAACTTGTCCGCGCGCATCGACGCGCGCAGCGCGGCGCGCTTCCCGTCGTGGTCGAACGCGCCCTCGATGGCGATGCCGTCCGCGCCCGACACCTCGGCCGTGCGGATGACCATGCCGACGTTGCCCGGGTACGCGACCCCGACCAGGAGCCAGAACGCGCCGCCGCGCGCCAGCGAGCCGGCGAGGTCGGCCTCCGGATCGCGGCCGAGGAGAGCGAGGACGTCCTCGGCGGGGCGCACCGCGGAGAGGCGCGCGATCACGTTGCGGGTGGCCGTGCGCACCGCCGCACCCGCCTTCGCGGCAAGGGTCAAGAGCGCCGCCAGCTCGTCCGAGCGCGCGTCGTCGGCGACGAGCAGGAGCTGCACGTCGGCGCCCGCGCGCAGCGCGGCGTCGATCGCGGCGACACCGGCGACCTGGCGCACGCGCGGCCCGAGCTGCTTCGACATCCGCGGGAGTCTACGGCAGAAACGGCGCGCAGACGGGCTCGATCCCGGGCGCGGCGAGCGCGAGCGCGCGCCGCAGCAGCGTCGCGTCGAGCACGTTGCAGGCGCCGCTCGTCGCGCCCTTCCCCACGTCGCACTTCTGCGGCGCCGCGAGCGTCCCTGCGCCGGTGAGGAAAACGCGCAGCGCGTCGACGTCGGCGCTGGTGACTCGCCCGTCGTTCGAGACGTCGCCGCACTGACAGACATCGCCCACGCCGTCGGCGTTGCTCGAGCCGAGCCCGCCGGAGTCGGTCTGCGCGGCGTTGGGCTCGACCGGGCAGTCGTCGAGCGCGTCCTGCACGCCGTCGCCATCCGCGTCGCCGCTCGGCGCAGTGAGCGTGCCCGACAGGTGGCCGCGCACGGCGAAGGCGTTCGGGCTCGCCGTCGCGAAGACGACGCTGGTTCCCGGCAGCGTCCCGCTCGCGCTCGCGCGCAGGATCATCGGGCCGGGGCAGCACTCCTGCCCGATCACTCCGGCGGGTCCGGTCGCGGCGAGGGTCTGCGGCGGGCCGAAGCGCGACGCGAGCAGCGGCAGACCTGCCGCGAGGTTGCGCGGGTCGAACGCGGCGAGCGCGAGCCCGCCGTCGTTGAACGAGGTCGCCACCACGAAGTCGCCGGACGCGCCGAAGCGCACCTGCGGCACGTACGAGAAGACGCCGCTCGAGCCGGGCGGCGGCGGCAGCACGATGGGATTCGCGCCGCCCCGGATCACGCGCGTGCGCAGACACGCCACACCGCCCGCGCTGTCGCCCGCGACGTCGTTGCACGACGGGCGCTGCAGGCGCGGGTCGACGTCGCTCGCGGCCAGCGCGGCGATCCCGCGGATGTCGACCGCGTAGAGCCGGCGATACGTCTGCGAGCCGGCGACCGCGACGGAGCCCGTCGGATCGAGCGCCAGCCCTCGCCCGCCGGGATTGCCGAGGCCCAGCGGGAACGAACCGACGAGCTTCCCGGTCGCCGCCTCGAGTACGTCGATGCTGCCCTTCCCGGTGACGAGCGGCGGGAACGACGCGTCGGAGATCCCGGCGTTCGTCACCGCGACCCGGCCGCCGCCCAGGTCGGTGAGCGCGAGCGGGTTCGGGTCCGAGGTCACCGCGTAGAACGGGCTGGCCGGCATGACCGTCGTGGTCGCGCCCGAGTCGTCGAGCGCGAAGAACAGCACCGTGCCCGGGTTGTAGACCGGGCTCGAGCCGGGGGTCTGCAGGTTCGAGGTAGCGACCAACAGGCGGTTGCCGACCCGCAGCGCCGCCGCGGTGAAGTTCGTGCCGAAGGACGGGATCGACGCGCCGCCGCCGCCGTTCTGGTAGCGGGTGAAGCTGCCGGTGAGCGTGAAGCGCATGGGCACCTCGCCGCGCGTGACGCCGCCGTAGACGACGTTCAGCTCGCCGCCGGTCGTGTAGTCGAACGGCACCAGGAGCTCGCAGCTCGACGTAGTGAGCCAGCCGCGCGTCTTGCCGCTGTTGCGCTCGAGCGTGAAGCCGCCCACGTTGGGAACGTTGAACGGCTGGCCGCTGCAGCTGAGGTCGCTCGGGAGCATGTAGGACGGATTGACGTAGTCGAGGCTCTGCGCGGGCGCGGTCCGGAGCTGGAACACGCCCGGGCCGTTGCTCGAGATGCCGACGAAGGCGCGGTCCGCGTTGGTCGGGTGCGTCTCGAGCGCGGGCGGGAACAAGGTGAAGAGCTCGAGCGTGTCGCTCGAAGGCGAGACGGTGAGCGTGACCGCGAGCAGCGCGCCGGCCAGGTTCACGGCGTGGCTCCGCGCAGGCTCACGAGCCAGATGGGGTCCTTGGGCAGCGGCATCGAGAGCGAGTCGGAGCGCTGCTCGCCGGTCAGGTTCAAGCCCTGGACGGTGATCGACAGGCGCTCGGGGAAGAAGTCGAGACCGGGAATCTGCGCGGGCACGAACGTGATCCCCGCGTCCACCTGGGTCGTGGCCGGCGACACGTTGACGACTCCGACCGAGTAGAAGATCTCGCTCTCGTAGCGCACGTCGGCGAAGAGCCGGACCGGGCCCAGGTCCAGGGCGGCCGAGCCCGTGGCGGCGTGCTCGGGCAGGTGCGGGAAGCCGCGCTGGACCTGCACGAACGCCACGGCCTGCTGCCCGTTGCCCAGAAAGCGCCCGTCGCTGTAGGTGTAGGTCGCGTCGAGCGAGAGCACCTCGAAGAAGAGCGCTCCCGCCGCGACCTCTGCGCCGAGGACGCGCGCCGGGCCGATGTTCACCGGCATGAATGTGCGGTTGGTGAACAGCCACTCGATGCCCTGGTCGAGCTCGCGCTGGAACACGTCGGCCTCGAGGTGCAGCTCGCGCGCGAAGCCGGCTCCGGGTGCGGCCAGCTCGAAGCCCACGTCGGCGTTCCAGCCCTTCTCCGCGAGCAGCGTCGGGTTGCCTCGGATCCCGCCCCAGTCGGGGTGGAACAGCTCGGTGAAGCTCGGCCGCCGGAACACGCGCTTCCAGTTCGCCTTGAGGCGCAGCCCGGGGGAGACCTCGAGGATCGCGCCGATCCCCGGCAGCCAGCCGGTCTCGTCGCGGGGCGCGTACGGGACGAGCGGCTGGAACGCGGCGCTGCGGGTGAGTCCCTCGCTGGTCGAGGCCTGCTCGTACGCGAGCGCGGGGAAAAGCCGCAGCATGTTCTCGAACAGCGCCAGCTCGGGCTGCAGCGAGACCAACACCGTGGTGCGTCGCTGACGGTCGCCGCCCGACGGGTTCACCGTGTCGTAGCGCAGGCTCGCGGCGCTGCGCCCGGTGAAGGCCAGGGCGCCGTCGAGCCACGCGAGCCGCGGGAAGCGCCAGGCCCCGTCGAGCGCGGAGGCGCGCTCCTGCCACGCCGAGGTGTCGCTGCCGGTGACGAGCTCCGAGACGAGCTGACAGAGGCTGCCCGGGTCGCGCAGCTTGGAGTTCTCGGCGCGCCCGCTCGCGGCGAGCTCGAGCGCGCCGAAGCGGCCCCCGCCGCCGAGCGCTTCGTTGGTGAACGCCAGCCGCGCCACGCCGCGCTGCTGCGACTGCTCCGGCAGCGTGCACGAGAGCAGCTCGTCGGGGGCGTCCGGCGGCTGGTTCCAGATGCCGCCCGGCTCGCCGCTGTCCTTGCGGTACAGGTCCAGCGTGCCGTCCAGCCGCGTGTGCGGGCCGAGGTCGAAGCCGCCGCGGAGCAGGCCCGAGTCCTCGACGAAGTCTGCGTTGAGGCGCGTGTGCTCGGTCGGCTCGCCCGACGGTACGGGGCCGCCGCGCGGACCCCGGACGGGCAGCCGCGCCGGCGCCGCGGCGTCGAAGTCGAAATCGTTCGTGCTGCGCAGGCGCGAGTAGCTGACCAGCCCGCGCGCGCGCTCGCTTGCGGCCGAGACCGAGCCGTCGCCGCCGAAGGTCTCGTGGCTGCCCGCGGTGAGCGACCCGTCGACCTCGGGCTCGCCGGCTTCCGCGGGCCGGCGCGTGGTGATCGAGATGACCCCGCCGACGGCGTCGCTGCCGTAGCGCTGCGCGCCGGCGCCGCGCAGCACCTCGATGCGCTCGATCTGGCGGACCGGCAGCGTGGACAGATCGACCGTGCCGCGCTCGGCGCTGTTCAGCCGAACGCCGTCCAGCAGCACCAGCACCTGCTCCGCCTTCGCCGCGCGGATCGACGCCGTGCTGTACGAGCCCAGCCCGCCGTAGCGCGACACGCGCACGCCGGGCGCCTGGTCGAGCAGCTCCTGAACCGTGGTGAAGCGGTCGTCGTACTGGCGCGCGTCGATCACGGTCGCGAACGCCGACGGATCGGCGGCGGACTCGCCGAGCTCGCCCGCGCGCGCAGCCGCGACGCAGCATTGTGTCGCGAGTGCCGCGACGACGACGAGCCTTCCGACCACCGAGCGACTCCCTCCGCGGAGAGCGGGACTCCGTCCCGAATTGCCCGGCAAGGTCTCCTGGCTCAGGGGTCCGACGTCCTACCGAAACCTTCCCAGAGGCCGTGCCTCCAGTGGCGTCGCTCGGTCTGACTTCCCCATCACAGTGGCGGGACCGCGGCCGATTCTCACGGCCTTCCCTACACCGGGCTCGAGCGATTCATATCACGAATGCGCGTGGGACGCTTGACGGATCTTCGACGAGCGAGGTAGAACGCCAGCAAAAGAAGCGCGTCAGGTGTCGGGAAGCCGGTGGGAATCCGGCGCGAGCCCGTCGCTGTGACCGGGGACGAACGCCGCAAGAAGCCACTGGAGAAGAGATTCTCTGGGAAGGCGCGGCGCGAGGACGATCCGGGAGCCAGAAGACCGGCCTGACGAGCAGAGAACAACTTCTCCGCAAGCGAGAAAGAGAGTTCGTCATGCGCGTCCTCGCGCTCCTCATCGTGTTTCTGTCCGCCCTCCCGTGGTCTGCCTTCGCGGCGTCGTTCGCAAGCCAGGTCGTCTCGTACACCCCCGGCTCCAACACCGCGGCGGGCTACGGCGATCCCAACACCGCTCTCGGCTCGCCGGGCCGCACGACGGGGAGCGGCGCCTTCGACGGCGACGTCACTCCGTTCAATGCGCCCTACGCCGCCAGCGACGTGGTGT
Source organism: uncultured delta proteobacterium (assembly GCA_963707945.1). Taxonomy (GTDB): domain Bacteria; phylum Myxococcota_A; class UBA9160; order SZUA-336; family SZUA-336; genus VGRW01. The sequence goes on along the minus strand of CAVPRM010000001.1, from coordinate 780,486 downwards.
CGATCGGCGCGGGCGGCTCGCTCGTCGTGCGCTTCGACCACCAGGTCACCGACGACGCTGCGAACCCCTACGGGATCGACCTGCTCGTGTTCGGAAACTCGTTCCTCGGCATCGACTTCGGAACCGGCCTCGCCGACGGCACCTTGATCTTCACCGAACCAGGGCTGATCTCGGTGAGCCAGGACGGCTCGACGTGGTTCGACGTGCCGGGCCTCTTTGCGGACGGCTCGCTCTTCCCGACGCTCGCGTACCAGGACCCGACGGGCCCCTTCAGCTTCGGCGGGACGATCCCGACGAGCTACACGCAGGTGGTGAACCCGGCGCTCACGGCAGCGGACTTCGCAGGCCTGACGACGGCGCAGATCGCGGCGCTCTACGGCGGCTCGGGCGGCGGCACGGGCATCGACCTCGCGGTGGCTCGGCCTGCCGTGGATCGAGTACGTGCGGGTGTCGCAGCTCGCGAGCGACGGCTGGTCCACGGAGGTCGACGCGTTCGCCGACGTGCCGGAGCCTCCTGCTGCAACGCTGTTCGGTGTTGCCGCCCTGCTCCTCACTTGGTCTCGAGCGCGAACACTCCGTCCCATTCGGGCGGCGGCGGATTCCGCGCCAGCTCCGCGAGCCGGCTGAGCAGGACTCGCGCCGGGCCGTCGTCGGGGGCGCTCGCCAGGAGCTCCTCGAGGGCGGCCCGCGCAGCCGCGAAGTCGCGCGCTCGGTACGCGCCGAGCGCGCGCTCGTAGAGCTCGCAGGTGCGGCGCGCGAGCGCGCCCGCCGAGCTCTCGTGCGCGACCAGCTCGAACAGCCGCACCGGCTGCTTGCGCCCGACCACCCGCACCCGATCGATCTCGCGCAACAGGAACGCCGGGCCGAGGGCCGCGCGGGTCGCCTCGGACAGGAGCACGCGCGTTCCGTAGAGCTTGTTCGCGCTCTCGATGCGCGCGGCCAGGTTCATGCCGTCGCCCACGATCCCGTACGCGCCGCGCTCGGCCGAGCCGATCTCGCCGGCGACGAGCTCCGCGGTGTGCAGGCCGATCCGGAAGCCCGGCGCCGGCGACCCGCGGCCGATCCCAGCGCGCGCGCAGGCGCTCGAGCCGCTCGACCGTTGCCAGCGCGGCGCGGCCCGCGCGCACGGCGTGGTCGGGCTGCGCGATCGGCGCGCCCCAGAAGGCGACCACGCCGTCGCCCTGGAAGTCCTTCACGGTGCCGTCCTCGTCGAGCACCGACCCGCAGACCGCCTCGAAGTACTCGTTGAGCTGGGCGACCACCGCCTCGGGCGGGAGCTCCTCGGCCAGGGTCGTGAAGCCGCCGAGGTCGACGAAGAGCACCGTGAGCTCGCGGCGGGCGCCCGCCAGCGCGACCCGGCCGGGCTCGCGCAGGAGCTCGGCGGCCACGTGCTTGCTCACGTAGCGCTCGAGCGTGCTCTTGATCAGCTCGCGCTCGCGCAGGCCCGCCGCCATGTCGTTGAACGCGTCGCCGAGCGTCTCGAGCTCGTCGCCCGTCGCGATCGCGACGCGCGCGCCGAGCTCGCCCCGCCCGATCTGCCGCGCCGCGCGGCCCAGCGTGAGCAGCGGCCGCGTGATCCCGCGCGCCAGGACGAAACCCACGGCGAGCGCCGCGGCCAGCACCACCAGCCCGACACCGAGCAGCGTCGCGCGCAGATCGCGATAGGCGGCCATCTCGGCTTCGAGCGAGGCGAGCAGCAGGAACCCCGCGTCGGCCATCGGCGTGCCCGGGTCGAGCTCGGCGCGCAGCGCGAGGAAGCGCTCGCGGCAGCTCCGCCTCGTGGGCCGCGCCCCGAGAGCGTGGGCCGCGATCGCACGCCCGCGCGAGACCAGCGCCAGATCGACCCCGGAGATCGCGCGCAGCGACTCGAGCAGCTCGCGGTCGAGCGGCTCGCCCAGCAGCACGACGCCGTGCACCTCGTCGCCGAAGACGACCGGCTCTCCGCGCACCAGGTACAACGCCGGTGACGGGTACGCGGGAGCCAGCCGCGCGGCGCCGATCTGCGCGTCGCCGTCGAGCCAGATCCAGGTCGCTCGCTCGCCCCCGGCGACCTCGCGCACTCGGCCGAGCTCGCGCAAGTCCTGGCCGTACCGCTCCGGGTCCGCGCGGCTGAACAGGAGCCGGCCCGAGACGTCGGCGAGCGCGAACACCACCAGCTTCTCGTCGAGCGCGAGCGAGGGCAGCGCGGACTGCAGGCGCAGGTTCGCGTCGTGCAGCGCCTCTTCCCGGGGCGCCGCCCCGCCGAGCCCGAGGTCGGCTCCCGCCAACGACGCCGTCGACAAGATCGTGCGGAGCTGCGGGTTGGCGTTCGAGAGCGAGTGGATCTCCGCCGCGACGAAGCGCGCGCGCAGCTGCTGCAGCTCGCGGAACGCGGCGAGCGTGCGGTCGAAGCGCGCGTGCGACTCGCTGCGCGCGCGGCCGAGCGCGGCGTCCTGCGCGACGAGCAGCGCGATCGCGAGCGACGCGGCGACCATTCCGCAGAGGGCGATCCAGATCTTGGTTCGGAAGCGCACTCGCACGCGCGCCATCAGGGATCTCGTCCGTAGTCCTGCACCGGAGGATAAGGGGTGCCGTCCTTGCGCAGATGGGGCGGGATCGTCTGCGTCTGCGAGAGCTCGAGGTCGACCGTGAGCGCGCCGCCGGCTGTGAGCTCGATCTCGCGGGTCACGCGCTGCGCGCCGGGCATCCACGCGTTCAGCGCGAGCTTGCCCGGCCGCACGCCGCGCAGCTCGAAGGCGCCGTTCTCGCCCGTCACCGCGAATGCGCGGTTCCGCGCCTCGCACCGTAGCGGTCGGCTCGTCGGCTCGCGCGGACCCGGCGAGGACGAGCGAGAGGCCGACGGCGAGCGCGATCCGCCGCATCGCCTAGATCACTCCGCGCTCCCGCAGCCCGGCGCGCTCCGCGGCGCCGATGCCGAGCTCCTCGAGCAACGCGTCGGTGTGCGCGCCGAGCGCGGGCGCGGCCGTGCGCACGCGCACAGCGGCGTGCGCGAGAACTTCGGCGCGGGGCCGACCACCGGCGCGCGCTGGCCGTTCTCGAGCTCGACGGGCTGGAGCATGTCGCGCTCGAGCACGTGCGGGATCGCGCGCGGAGTCGGCGTAGCGGCGCACGGCGGAGCCCGGGCAGGCGCGCCGCAACCAGCGTTTCGACCACCTCGGCGACGGTGCGCGTCGCGACCCACGCCTCGACCAGCGCGTTGAGCTCCGCGCGGCGGCCGATCCGCTTGCTGCCGGTGGCGTAGTCCGGATGGTCCGCCAGCTCCGGGCGGCCGAGCAGGCCGGCCAGCACCCGCCAGTGGGCGTCGGTCAGCACGCCCAGCATCACGTAGTCGTCGCTGCAGCGGTACACGCCGGCGGGCGCGGCGACCACGAACTGGCTGCCCATGCGCGGCAGGTCGACGCCGAGCGCCGCCAGCATCGGATAGCCGTTCGACTGGAACAGCAGCGCGTCCTGCAGCGCGACGTCGACGTGCTGGCCCTCGCCGGTCCGGTCGCGGTGGCGCAGCGCCGCCATCGCGCCGAGCGCGCCGTGCAGGCCGCCGAGGTCGTCGCCGAGGAAGGTCGGCGCCTTCACCGGCGCGCCGCCCGGCTCGCCGTTCAGCGACAGCCAGCCGCTCGCGGCCTGAGCCATCGGGTCGTAGCCCGCGCGCTCGCGGTCGGGTCCGAACTGGCCGAAGCCGCGGATCGAGACGTACACCACGTCGGGTCGGACGGCGCGCACCTGCTCGTAGCCGATGCCCCAGGCGTCGACCGTGCCGGGCCGGAAGTTCTCGACCACCACGTCGGCGCGGCGCGCGAGCCGGAGGAACAGCGCCGCGCCCTCGGCCCGGCGCAGGTCCAGCGTGAGGCTGCGCTTGTTGCGGTTCACGGTCGTGTGCATGAACGAGAGCGCGGCCGCGCCGTCGGGCGCGTCGGGCAGGAACGGCGGCAGGCGCCGCGCGACCTCGCCCTCGGGCAGCTCGACCTTGATCACGTCGGCGCCGAAGTCGCCCAGGATGCACGCGCACATCGGCCCGGCCCAGGTGGTGGTGGCCTCGAGCACGCGCACGCCGGCGAGCGGCCCGGTCGAGGTCCCGCCGCGCGTCCCGGAAGAACTCGTCCTTCGTCACTCGGCCGATCGAGACGCGGCGGCGCGGCTCGAGATGCCGACGCCGCGCCGGCCCTGGCGCATGGTGTTGCGGTCGTGGCCGTTGGTGCAGTAGCCGAGCGAGATCCCCGTCTTGGGATCGGCCCACGCGATCTGGCCGCCCGCGCCGCCGTGGCCGAACGCGAGCTCCGAGTTCGTGTGACCGAAGCCGCGGTAGCTGCGGTCCGCGTCGCCCGCGATGATGAGGCCCAAAGCGCGGTTCGCGTGCTTGCGGAACAACAGGTCGCGCAGGTCGCCCGAGCGGATCTCGCGCGCCGACGCGAGCGTCGCGGGCTTCCAGACCTCGCGGCCGGCGAGCGCGCGGCCGCCGTCGAGCAGCGCCTGGTAGAAGAGCGCGAGCTCGGCCGCGGTCATCGTGCCGCCGCCGCCGGGGATGCCGGCCTCGCGCACCGACGGCTTGTTGAAGCCGAGGATGGCCTCCTCGGTGACTTCCGTGACCGGCGGCATCGGCACGCCGAGCTTCGCGTAGTCCGCCTCGGTGAGCGCCTCGCCCACGTGCACGCAGTCGGCCAGCCGGCCGTGCAGCGCGCGCGGCAGCCCGACCCAGAGATCCTCGAGCCCCAGCGGCAAGGCGATGCGCTCGCGCACGAACTGCCCGTACGGCACGCCCGCGATGCGCTCGATGATGTCGGCGATCACGTACATGGACGAGCTCGGGTGGTACTCGAACTTCTCGCCCGGCTTCCAGTTGAGCCGCCACGCCTCGAAGCGCGCGCGGCGCTTCTTCTGGTCGAGGAAGTGGTCGGGGATGAACGGCGCATGCGGGAAGCCCGCCGTGTGCGTGAAGAGCTGCTCGATCACCACGTCCTGCTTGCCGTTCGCGGCGAACTCGGGCACGAGCTCCGAGACCTTCCGGCGCACGTCGAGCGTGCCCTCCTGGATCAGCAGCCAGGCCGCGGCCGAGGTGATGGCCTTGGTCGACGAGAAGACACAGTAGAGTGTCTGGTCGGTCGCCTCCGCGTCGCGGCCCTCGTGGGTGACGCGGCCGAACGTGCGCATGCCGGCGATGCGGCCGTTCCGCGCGATGGCGATCTGGGCGCTGGGCAGGAGGCCCTCGCGCACTTCCTTCTCGGCGCGCTCGAAGAGCGCGTCGACGAGCTTCGAATCGATCCCTACGTCCTCGGGCGCCTTGGCGATCAGTCGTTGGTCGAGCATCGCGCGAGCATACCATCAAATTGGCTTCGCTCGGCGCGCCTCGCTGCGCGCGCTCATGCCGCTTGCGCCCTCGCTCGGGGCGGCCCTCGCTCGGTCAGCCGTCGAGGTCGGGGTCCAGGTCTTCTTCTCCGCGCTTGATCTGGAACGAGAGCCCGGCCCGGTCCACGCCGCCCTCCGCGCGCTCGAGCGCCCGCGGGCCGAAGCGCGCGCGAATAAGGTCGAGCGCGCGGTTCAGGCGGACCCGGCGTTCGCGCTGCTCGCGCGTCTCGGCCAGCAGGCTCGGCTGCTCGGCCTTCGACTCCTCGAGCCGCTCGGCGGCCAGGCCCACCAGCCGCACGGGCTCGGCCAGCGCGGCGCGCGCCAGCAACGCGCAGCCGGCGAGCGCGAGCGCCTGCCCGTCGTCGCTCGGCTCGGCCAGGGTCGCGGAGCGGGTCAGGATCGGAAAGCGCCCACCGCCGAGGCTCCGCGCGAGCTTCAGCTTCAGCCGAACCCCGCGGGCCCGCAGGCCGTCGTGGCGCAGCCGGCGCGCGACGGCCTCCGCGTGGGCGCGGATCGCGCGCTCGAGCTCGTGTGCGTCGCGGAGATCGCGCTCGAAGGTGTTCTCCTCGGAGTAGGACCTGGCTTCGCGGTAGGGCTCGACCTCGCGCTCGTCCTCGCCGCGCGCCAGCCGCGCGGCGCTCGGTCCGAAGCTGCCGAGCAGGAGACGCAGCTCGGTGTCGGGCCGGCGCGCAAGCGCGCCGATCGTCGCAATCCCCGCGCGCTCGAGCCGCGCCCGCGTCACCGGGCCCACGCCCCAGATCCGGCCGACCGGCAGCGGCGCGAGAAACTCCGCCACCCGGCCCGGCGGCACCACCAGCATGCCGTCGGGCTTGGCGAGGTCGCTCGCGATCTTGGCCACGAGCTTCACCGGCGCGAGCCCGACCGAGACCGCGAGCCCGGTCTCGGCGCGCACGAGCTCCCGCAGCTTCCGCCCGGTGCGCTCCGGCGGGCCGAACAGGCGCTCGGTCCCGGTCAGGTCGAGGAAGGCCTCGTCGAGAGAGATGCCCTCGACCGCCGGCGTGAAGCGCCGGAACAGCTCGAAGATTCGCTTGCTCTCGCGCGTGTAGACCGACATCCGCCCGCGCACGAAGATCGCGTCGGGGCAGAGCTTGCGCGCCTGCATCGACGGCATCGCGGAATGGACGCCGAAGGCGCGCGCCTCGTAGCTGGCCGCCGCGACGACGCCGCGCACCGACGAGCCGCCGACGACGACGGGCTTGCCTCGCAGCGCCGGATCGTCGCGCTGCTCGATCGCCGCATAGAACGCGTCCATGTCGGCGTGCAGGATCGCTCGGGGCTGCATCGCGCGATCGAGTGTAGCTGTCGGGAGGGCTAGCCGGCCTCGGTGCGAGCTGATCTTGGAAACGCCCCCGCCGCGAGCGCCAGGCCGAGGGCGCACAGCACGACGGTGCCCGGCTCGGAAACCGGTTGCACGTAGCCGGTGAAGAGCTGGTCCTGCTTGGTCCCGTGGTGGACCCGGACGCTGCTCGTCGTGAAGCGGTCGAACGAAGCGTTGCCGAGCGCCCCGAGGTAGGCGTAGGCGAGGTCGACCACAGCGTTGCTGGCTCCGCCGGGTTGGAGCGCGAACTCACCCGAGGCGAGCGAGTAGTTGCCCGAGGCGTCGGATATGACCTCCCAGATTGCGACCTGCAGCGCCGCGATCGCGGCCTCGCGGGTGAGACCGACCGCGCCGTCGCTGGCCCAGCCGAGCGTCTGTATCTCGGGGTGGAACGTGCCGACCAGCCAGGCCGCGCAGATCAGCCCTTCCGAGTCGAGCGGGAGGATCGTCCAGTCCGGGCTCTCGCCCGGCTCGAGATTCTGCGCGACGTCGACGCTGTAGCTGAAGCCGCGAAAGGCGTCGAGCGCGCCGCCGAACTCGAAGGTTGCGATGCTGCCGCGGCCGGCGACCGTCACGAACTCGCCGGGCGCCCAACCGTTGATGTCGAGCGTGGAGCCGCGCGCCGGCCCGGCGACCGCGGCCAGTGCGAGGGTGAGCAACGCGATTCGGTGTAGGTGAGCTCGCCGAGTCTTCATCGGTCTGCCGGACGGTGCAACGGCCGTGCCGCGCCGAAACGCACGGCACGCCCGCCCGACGTACACGCCGTTCAGACAGAGTGGAGGCTCGCGGCGCGACTTGCCGGCGCGCTGCCGGCGGCCTGCCGGGAAGTGATGCAGCGCACGCGGGAAGCTGCCGATACGAGTCGTTGATGGCGCTCGATCGAGAGGCCGAGAGTTCTGAGTTGGCGACCCTGGTGGCCGGCATGGCGCACGAGGTCAACAACCCCATCACCTACGTGCTCGGCAACCTCCGCGAGCTCGCGGCGAGCTGCGCGGCGATCGCCGAGACGCTGGCCGGCTACCGGCGCGAGCTGCGCCTGCTGGCGGGCGAGTCCGCGCCTGCGCGCATCGACGATCTCGAAGCCAAGCTGCGCGAGGCGGGCGGGCTGGAGCTCGTCGACGAGCTGGTCTGCGACGCCGCCGACGGCGCGGCGCGCATCCGCGACCTGATGCGCGATCTGCTCTCCGTCTCGCGCTCGGCGCAGCCGGTTCGCGCGCCCGTCCAGATCGACGCAGTGCTCGAGCAGACCCTGCGCCTGGTCGCTCGGCCGCTCGCCGCGCGCGCCGCACTCGAGCGCGACTTCGCCGCGACCCGGCCAATCCAAGGCGACGCCGCCCAGCTCGGCCAGGTGTTCCTGAACCTCTTGACCAACGCGTTGGACGCGTGCGCGGCAGCCCCCGAACGAGCCCACCACATCCGCGTGCGCACGCACGACGTCCCGGGCGGCGTCCGCGTCGAGGTCGACGACAGCGGCGCGGGCATCCATCGCGACGAGCGCGCGCGGGTCTTCGAGCCGTTCTTCACGACCAAGCCGACGGGCTCGGGCACCGGGCTCGGCCTCTACCTGTCGCGGCGCATCGTGCGCGAGCACGGCGGCGAGATCGGCTTCGAGCCATTGGAGCCGGGCACGCGGTTCTGGGTCGAGCTCCCGGCCTAGCCCCAGAACTTGAAGAAGTTGAACCACTGGCGCGGGTGCGCGAGGCAGCCCTGCTCCAGCGCGGAAGCGAAGCGCAGCGCCAGCTCTTCGGCGTGCTTCGCGCGCTCCAGCCGGGGCACCACGCCGGCGGGCGCGAGCGTCCGGGTCGTCGCGGTGTAGTGCGCCGGGCCGGTGCGGACGCAGGTGGTGAAGAGCATCGGACAGCCCAGCACGCCCTGCAGCAGATACGGCCCGAGCGGAAAGCGCGCGGGCCGGCCGAGGAACGGGAGCGTCACCGTGCGGTGTTGCTCCGACGGCCAGATTCGATCGCCCAGGATGCCCACGAACTCGCCGCGCGCGATCGCGGCGCGCATCTCGAAGACTGCGCTGAAGGAGCCCGGCTCGACCTGGATCAGGCGCAGCTTGCGCCCCGCCTGCAGCCGCTCGAAGAACGTGTTGATGCGCTCCGCGTGGCGCGTGAACATGAGCACGTTCAGCGTGATGCCGGTCTCCTCGGAGAGCTGGCGCAGCATGTCGAAGCTGCCCAGGTGCGAGCTCAAGAGGATCGCGCCCCGCCCTTCGCGGACCAGCGCCTCGACCAGCTCGCGGCCGCGGTTGTCGATCGAGATGCTCTCGACGTCGCCGCTCCAGAGGATCATGCGGTCGAGCAGGTTCTCGGCGAACGCGTGCAGGTGGCGGAACGCCATGCCCAGGCTGGGGCGCCGGCCGAGCGTTGCGCGGCCCTCGGGAATCGCCCAGATCGCGTCGAGATAATCGCGCGACGCGACGCGCGCGGCTCGCCCGGTCAGGAAGAAGTACAGGACGATCGGCGTGAGCAGCGCCACCGACGCGCGGCGTCCGAAGAAGCGGTAGAACCCGCGCAGCAGGTACAGCGCGCGCAGCGAGCCGCGCTCCGCCATGTTCATCCATGCGCCGTTCTCGCTCAAAGTCCACACAGGATACACGGCGGCCGTACGCGTATCATGGAGCGCGAGTGACGACAGCACTACAGACGCTCGCGCTGCTCGCCTACCCGGTGCTGGTCTACTGCGCGCTGCAGGTCGCGTCGACGCGCACCGTCGCGCTGCTCACGCTCGTCTTGGTCGGAGCTCGGCTCGCGTTCCTCGCCCCCGCGCGCTTCGCGGCAACGGCGCGCGCCTTCGCGCCGGCCGGGATCGCGCTCGCGCTCGCGAGTCTCGTGTCGCTCGTCTGGAACGACCCGCGCAGCCTGTTGCTCGCGCCGACGCTCGCGAGCCTGGGGCTGCTCGCGGCGTTCGCCTCTTCGTTCCTGTCAGGCGAGACGACCGTCGAACGGCTAGCGCGCGCACAGGTCGGCGCGCTCGACGCAGACGAGCGCCGCTACTGCCGCCGCGTGACCGCGCTCTGGTGCGCGTTCTTCGCCGCGAATGGCGCCGTGGCCGCCTTCCTCGCGTTCGCCGGCAGCCGCGAAGCCTGGGTGCTCTACACCGGATTCATCGCCTACCTGCTCGTAGGCGCCCTGTTCGCCGCAGAGTACGTCTACCGGCACTGGCGCTTCAGGCGCTACGTGGGCGCGCCCACCGACCCGCTCCTGCGCCGGATCTTCCCGCCAAGGGCGTGAGCAGCGAGCACGAGCACCGCGACGAGGGGAAGCGCGAGGGGCTCGGGCAGCGTCAGCGTGAAGCCGACCTGGGGGGCAAACGTCTACGGGGCAGAAGATGAAGGGCGTGATCTCTCCAGTGAACGGGCAGCCCTCGTTGTCGAAGAAGCTGCCCAAGAACGCGGGCTCTCCGCTCTCCGGGTCCAGGCGAGTCAACGCTCCCCATCTTCGCTTGCTGCTTCGTCCGATCCCCGCAACTCGAGCGCAAGAGCATGGATCTCCGGCCCCAGCTCGGCCCTCAGAGCGTCGTACACCAGACGGTGCCGCGCGAGGCGACTCACCCCGCGGAAGCGCTCGGAAGTCATCCGTACCCGAAAGTGACCGGCGCCGTCGGCGGCGCCGGCGTGGCCGCGGTGGGCGGCGCTCTCGTCGATCACGTCCAGGGCGAGCGGCGCGAACGCCGCGCGCAAGAGGGCCTCGATGCGGGCGCGCCGATCCACGGTTCGCAGTATGGAGCGGGCGCGGTCCTAGCGCGAGCTGCCGCCGAGGATCTCCCGGATCTCGGCGCAGCGAGCGGCGATCTCGTGGATCGCCTGGCCGGCGCCGGTCGCGAACTCGCGGGTCTTCTGCGCGGCCCCGCGCACCGAGTCGACCTTGCGCCGCAGCGAGCCGGCGCCGGTCGAGGCGTGGGCGGCGTTGCGCGCGATCTCGTTCGAGCCCGACGAGAGCTCGTCCGTCGTGCGCGCAACGTTCTGGGTGGTCGAGGCGGCGCGCTGTACCGAGCTCGTGATCTCCTCGGCGCGGCCCGCGGCCGTGCCGACGGACGAGCTGATCTCGGCCGAGGTCGCGGTCTGCTCCTCGACGGCGGTGGCGATCGTCTGGGTCGCCTCGCGCATGGTCTGGATGATCGCGCCGATCCGCTCGATCGAGCTGACCGCGCCCTCGGTCGTGCGGCGGATGCCGTCGACCTTGCTCGCGATCTCCTCGGTCGCCGCGCCGGTCTGGCGCGCCAGCTCCTTGACCTCGTTCGCGACGACCGCGAAGCCCTTGCCCGCCTCGCCCGCACTGGCCGCCTCGATGGTGGCGTTCAGCGCGAGCAGGTTGGTCTGGTCCGCGATGTCGTTGATGACGTCGACCACGCGGCCGATCTCGCGCGCGGCGGTGCCGAGCACGGCGACGGTCTGGTTGGTCTCTTCCGCCAGGCGCGCGGCCTGCACCGCGACGTCGGCCGAGTGGTGGCAGGACGACGACACGTCGCGCAGCGACGCGCTCATCTCTTCGACCGCGGTGTTCACCGAGCGGATCGAGTCGTTGAAGGTCTCGATCGCGGAGACGGCCGAGCCCATGTGCTCCGACACCGCCCCGGCGCCCTTCGCGACGTCGCGGACGTTGACGCTGGACTCCTCGACCGCGGCGGCGACCGCCTGGATCGCCGAGATCGTGGACTCGCTGGCGTCGTGCATCTCCTCGGTGTCCCGCAGCAGGCCCTGGGCGGACTGCTCGAGCGTCTCGGTCGCGGGCGCGAGCCCGGTGCAGGCGCGAGTCAGCGCGTCGGCGGCCCGGCGCACGTGGCCAACGTCGGTGCGCAGCTCCGCGAGCCGGCGCTCGGAGTTCCGCATGACGCTCGCGACTTCGCCGGCCGGCAGCGTCTCGATCAGGTTCTTCAGCGCCGTCTCGTTGTCGGTCGCGAGCGCCGCGTCGAGCTCGTGCAGCGGCCGGAACACCTCGCCGCGCAGCCACAGCCAGAGCCCCGCGATCGCGCCGAGCGCGACCGCGGCGAAGCCCCAGTGCAAGCTCGTGCGCCAGATGTCGGGCCCGAGCTCGCCGGCCATGAACAGCGCCGCGAGCGCGACCAGCGAGCCGACTGCCAGCATGGAGAGGCGCCGCGACGTGCTGCGATCGTGCGATGTCATCATCAGCTCCCCGGCTCGACGCACTGGAGGATCTTCGTGGCGAGCGTCTCGGGCTGGAAGGGCTTGGTCAGGTAGTGCTTGGCCCCCGCCTCGATTGCCTCGATCATCTTGCGACGCTCGGACTCGGTGGTGAGCATGATGACCGGGATCTTCGCCAGGCCCGGGCGATCCTTGATCGCGCGCAGGAACTCGATCCCGTTCATCTCGGGCATGTTCCAGTCGAGCAGGATCAGCTTCACGTCGTCGTGCTCCTTGAGCCGTTCGAACGCTTCGACGCCGTTCGCGGCCGGCACGGCCTCGTGTCCGAGCATCTCGAGGATCTGCTCGATGACCTTGCGCATGATTGCGGAGTCGTCGACGACCAGCACCTTCATCTCAGGTTTCCTTCAGCCGGTAGTACGTGGACCGGCCATGGCGGACGACGTGAAAGTCGTCGCTGTAGAGCTCGAGCGTCTCGGTCGCGCCGGCCGCCAGCGCGCCCTCGCTGCGCATCACCTCGGTTGCCTTGGCCAGGATGTTCCGCTTCCAGGCCGCGGCAAAGTAGATCAACACGTTGCGCAGCATCACGATGTCGAACACGCCGAGATTCCCGAACGAGTCGAGCAGGTTCATGCGCTTGAAGCGCACGAGCTTGCGCGCCTCGTCCTTCAGGACCGAGATGCGGCCATCGCGGTCGAAGTACTGCTCGCGCAGCCTCAGCGGCAGGCCGCGGCGCATCGAGATCGGGTCGTAGCGGCCGGCCTCCGCGATCGCGAGCGCGTTGCGGCTGATGTCCGTCGCCAGGATCTCGAACTGCTCGGCGCGGAAGCCGCGCAGCTGGCCCGCGCGCTCCATCTCGCGCAGGAGGATGGCGATCGTGTACGGCTCCTGGCCGGTCGAGCTGGCCGCGGACCAGATCGAGATCTTGTGGCGCCCGTCCTGCTGGGCGCGCTCGACGGTCTCGGGGATGATCACCTGGCGCACCGTCTCCCAGAAGGGCATGTCGCGGAACCACGACGTCTCGTTCGTGGTCATGTCGTCGATGATCCGGTCGCGCAAGGTCGGGCCCGCGCCCTTGGCCTTGTGGTAGAACTCGCCGAAGCTCGCGCAGCCGGTCTCGACCACCACCTCGCGGAGGCGCGTCTCGACCAGATACATCTTCGCGTCCTCGAGCGAGATCCCGCACCAGGTCTCGATCAACCCGCGCAAGAGATCGAACTCGTGGCGCTCGAGGGTGGGGACGTTCATTTCACCTTCGCGATCGCCTGAATGCGCGCGGCGAGATCGTCCAGCGCGACCACTTCGTCGGCCTCGCCGCCCTCGATCACGGAGCGCGGCATGCCGTACACGGCGCAGCTCGCCTGGTCCTGGGCGATGCACCAGCCGCCGCGCGCGCGCACGGCTTTCACGCCCTCGAGCCCGTCCGCGCCCATTCCGGTCATGACCACACAGAGCGCCTTGCCCGGGACCGCCTCGGCGAGCGACTTGAACAGCACGTCGACCGAGGGGCGGAACGCGTTCACCGGCGGCTTCTTGTCGGAGAGCCGCACGAACGGCTCGGCGTCGCCGGCGGCGATCTCGAGGTGCTTGCCGCCGGGGCCGACCAGCACCTCGCCCTTGCGCAGCGGCCGGCCGTCCTCGGCCTCGCGCACGCGCAGCTTGGAGCGGCGGTCGAGCGAGGTCGCGAGCGACGCCGTGAAGCGGGCGGGCATGTGCTGCACGATCAGCACCGGAACGCGCAGATCCTCGGGCAGGCGCGGGATCAGCTCGGCCAGCGCGCTGGGCCCGCCGGTCGAGCTGCCGATCGCCACGACGTCGATCGCGGGCACCTTTCCGCGCGCCTGGCTCGGCTTCTTCGGCGCCTGCGTCGGTCGCGCGCGCTGCGCGCGGCCCTCGCGGAACGCCGAGATCACCGTCGCCAGCGGCTCGCGCAGTGCGGCGAAGCCGTCCTCGCCCGCCTTCACCTGGGGCTTGGTGACGAAGTCGAACGCGCCGGCCTGCAGCGCCTCCATGGTGACGTTCGCGCCGTTGGTGGTCAGGCTCGAGACCATGATGATGCCGGCCTGCGGGAGGATCTTGCGCAGCTTCGGCATCGCCTCGACGCCGCCCATGACGGGCATCTCGACGTCGAGCAGGATCACGTCGGGGCGCAGCTCTGCCGCCTTGGCGATCGCATCCTTGCCGTCGTTGGCGGTGCCCACGCAGGTCAGGTCGGGCATCTCGCGCAGACAGCCCTGCACCAGGCTGCGGTAGATCGCGCTGTCGTCGACGATCAGGACCTTGAGAGCTTCGGGCATCGAGTTACTCCGCGTCCTGACCGAGGAGTGCGCTCGGATCCACCAGGCGGATCACCTGATCCTTGAGCTGCACGACTGCGGCCAAGAGATGGTCGTTCTTCCCGGACTGATCGGGCGGAGCCGGGGCGATCTGATCCTCCGAGACCGTGATCACGTCGGAGATCCGGTCGACCCAGAGGCCCGCGAGCTCGTCGTTGGTGGCGAGCTTCGAAAGACCCAGGCTGGCGAGGTCCGCGTTGGTCTTCAGGATCACCAGCCGCGTGCTCTTCTTGAGCTCGCGCGCCGGGTAGCCGAGCCTGACTGCGGGGTCGATCACGGTCACGATCTGACCGCGCAGGTTCATGAGCCCGCGCACCGACACCGGCGCGCCGCGTGCCGGCGTGATCTGGACCTGCCGGTTGATCTCGCGCACGGTCAGGATGTCGATCCCGTAGCACTCGTCGCCCAGGTAGAACGTGCAGAAGCGCCGCTCGCCCGCGTTCGTCGCGGTGTTCACGTCGTGGTCCTCTCGATGCCGGCGGCCTCGAGCAGCGCGGCCGCGTCGAGGAAGAGCGTGAGTCGATCCTCGATGATCGCGGAGCCGGCCAGGCCGCGGGCGTGGATCTGGGTGGGGTCGGGCTGGGCGTCGGATTCGAGCGTGTCGACGATTCGGGTCGCGACGATGCCGGCCTCGAGGCCTTCGAGCCGCGGGATCAGCACGAAGAACTCGTCGGCGTCGTCCGAGCCGCCGCGCACGGGCAGCACGTCCTCGAGCCGCACCAGCGGGATCGTGCGGCCGCGGTGCTTGAGGAACCGCTTCGTGCCGACCCACTCGACCATCGGCTTCTCGACCCGCTCCAGCCGGAGCAGCTCGCGCAGCGGCATCGCGAAGCGCTCGTCGGCGGCGTTCGAGAAGACCACGAGCGATCGGCGCTCGGCCTGCGGCGCCGCCGGCTCGATCGGCGCCGTGCGGCGCTGCTCGTCGGCGAGCTCGTCGAAGCGGATCTGCGCGCGCTTGGCGATGCCGAGCGCGTCGAGGATCATCGCGACCCGGCCATCGCCCAGGATCGTCGCGCCCGCGTACCAGCCGCACTCCGACAGGTAGCTCGAGACCTGCTTCACGACGATCTCCTCGCTGTCGTGGAGCTCGTCGACGACCAGGCCGTACAGGTGCGAGCCGCTGCGCAGAACGACCACGTTCGCGCGGGTCCGCTTCTGGCCCTCGGGCACCTGGATGCCCAAGCAGCGGCCCAGTCTCACCAGCGGCAGGAGCTCGCCGCGCAGGCGCAAGACCTCGCTCGAGCGGATCCGCTCGATCTGCTCGGCCTCGCGCTTCAGGCGCACGACCTCGACCACGTTGAGCTGCGGGATCGCGAAGCGCTCGCCCTCGACCGAGACGATCAGCGACGGGATGATCGCGAGCGTGAGCGGCAGGTGGATCCGGAGCCGCGTGCCTTCGCCGATCGCGCTCGCCACCTCGATCTGACCGCCGAGGTTCTGGATGTTCGTGCGCACGACGTCCATGCCGACGCCGCGGCCGGAGACGTCGGAGACCTCCTTGGCGGTCGTGAGGCCCGGCTGGAAGATCAACGCGACCGCGTCCTTCTCCGAGAGCGAGAGCGCCTGCTCGCGGCTGATCGCGCCGCGGCTCATCGCGGCTTCCTTCACGCGCTCGGGGTCGATGCCGCGGCCGTCGTCCTGGACCTCGATCACCACGCGCCCGCGCTCGTGGTACGCGCGCACGCTGATCCGGCCGGTCTCGGGCTTGCCCAGCACCGTGCGGCCCTTCGGATCCTCGAGCCCGTGGTCGACGGCGTTGCGCAGCATGTGGGTCATGGGGTCGGCGAGCGCTTCGATGATCGAGCGGTCCAGCTCGACGTCGCCGCCCGACATCTCGAGCTCGACCCGCTTGCCGAGCCGGTGCGCGATGTCGCGAACCAGCCGCGGCATCCGGTCGAAGAGCACGCGGATCGGCTGCATCCGCGTGTTCATGATGTTCTCCTGCATCTCCGTCGTGACGAGATCCAGGTTCTGCAGCACCGACTTCACGCCGGCCTGGGTCGAGCTCTCGAGCAGCTGGCGCATCTGGTTGCGGCCCAGCACCAGCTCGCCGGCCAGGTTCATCAGCTTGTCGAGCAGCGCCAGCGACACGCGAATCGTCTCGGCGCGGCGCTCTGCGCCGGGCGCGTCGAGCTCGGGCTCGGGCCCTCCGGGAGCGCCGGGCGGGTTGGCCCGCTCGTCCTCCTCGAACGGGTGCGCCGGCAGCTGGGCGTCGGCCAGGCGCTGCGCCTGCGCGGCCGCGATCGCCTCGGCCTGGTCGAGGGTCAGGATGCCGAGCGCGATGGCGGTCGCGCTGAACGAGCGGCGCAGGAGCGAGCTGCGCTGAGCGCGCAGCACTTCGCGGCGCTGGGCGTCGTTCAGGAAGCCGAGGTCGACCGCGATCTGACCGAAATACATCTGCAGCGGGCGCGCCGTCTCGGGCAGCGGGAACTCGTCGACCGCGCCCTCGATCCCCGACGGCAGCGCGCGCAGCGCGCCGGCCGAGAGACCCACCGCCTCGGCGAAGAGGTCCGGCTCCAGCGCCGAGCCGAACACTGCGCTCTTCTTCTCGCCGGGTTCGACCACGCGCTCGCCGTAGCGAGCCAGCGCCGCCAGTAGCTTCTCGCGCTCGCGCTTGCGCACCGGGAGCGGGACGCGCACCAGGTGATGGCCCTTGCGGCGCTGCTCGGAGCAAGCTTCCTCGAAGGGATCGGGCGCGGCGTCGATCGCCGGCTCCGGGCGCACGCTGCCGCGCTCCACGAGCGCCGTGAGCGACGCGATCAGGGTGTCGGCGGAGTCGCCCTCGCCGGGGAGCGCGTTCAGCATCCGGCGCAGCGCATCGATCCCGCGCAGCAGCGGGTCCGCCATCGCGGGTCGGAAGTCGAACTCGCCGTCGCGCAGCCGCATCAGCAGGCCCTCGAGCGCGTGCGACAGCGCCGAGATGTTCTCGAGCCCGAGGAAGCCGGCCGCGCCCTTGATGCTGTGGATGGCGCGGAAGATCTCGTTCAGCATCTCCGCGTCGCCCTCGCCCCGCTTCTCCATCTCGAGGAGGAGCGGCTCGGCGGTCTCGAGGTGCTCGAGCGACTCGGTCGCGAACTCCGAGAGCAGGTTCGGATCGGATACCAAGCGAGAGACCTCCGCAAGCGGACGGACCGCGGAGGAACTCCCGCGATTCCGCTCACCTGGATCGGCGAACCGCGCTCAGTTCTTAGGCGGAGGGAACGACGCAGCTACGCCGTTCGGTGACACCTCCGCCGGGGGTGATCACGCGAGCTGTCTGAGGACGTAGGGCAGAATCCCGCCGTGGCGGTAGTAGTCGAGCTCGCGGGGCGTGTCGATCCGGACGGTCGCGCGGAACGTCTTGTCCGCGCCGCCCTCGCCGCGCGCGCACACGATGAGCGTCTGGCGCGGGCGCAGGGTGGCGAGGCCTTCCAGGTCGTAGAGCTCGCGGCCGCTGAGCCCCAGCGAGTTGGCGCTCGCGCCGTCGGCGAACTCGAGCGGCAAGACCCCCATCCCGACCAGGTTCGAGCGGTGGATGCGCTCGAAGCTCTTCGCGATCACCGCGCGCGCGCCGAGCAGGAGCGTCCCCTTCGCGGCCCAGTCGCGCGACGAGCCGGTGCCGTACTCGGCGCCCGCGATCACGATCAGCGGCACGCCCGCGCGCAGGTAGCGCTCCGACGCCTCGAAGATCGAGGTGACGTCGCCGTCGGGCAGGTAGGTCGTGACGCCGCCCTCGGTGCCGGGCGCGAGCAGGTTGCGCAGCCGCGTGTTCGCGAAGGTGCCGCGCACCATCACCTCGTAGTTGCCGCGGCGGGCACCGTAGGAGTTCCAGTCGGCCTGCGCGACGCCGTGGTCGAGCAGCCACTTCGCGGCCGGGCTCTTGGGCGAGATGGAGCCGGCGGGCGAGATGTGGTCGGTGGTGACCGAGTCGCCGAGCAGCGCGAGCACACGCGCGCCGCGAATGTCGGTGAGCGGCGCCGGCTCGCGCTTGATGCCGTCGAAGAACGGCGGCTTGCGGATGTAGGTCGAGGCGTTCGACCACGCGTAGCGGTCGCCGGCCGGCGCCTTGAGGGCGCGCCAGGTCGAGTCTCCCTGGAACACGTCGGCGTAGCGGCTCTGGAACATCTCGCGCTTCACCGAGCTCGCGACGGTGCGCAGGATCTCGTCGGCCTTCGGCCAGAGCTCGGCCAGCATGACCGGCCGGCCCGCGCGATCGACGCCGAGCGGCTCGCGGGTCAGGTCGAGGTCGATCCGGCCGGCCAGCGCGTAGGCCACCACGAGCGGCGGCGACGCGAGGTAGTTCGCGCGCACCTGCGCGCTGATCCGGCCCTCGAAGTTGCGATTGCCGGACAGCACCGACACCGCGACCAGGCTGCCGGCGGTGATCGCCTCCGACACTTCCTGGGGTAGAGGCCCGCTGTTCCCGATGCAGGTCGTGCAGCCGTAGCCGACGACGTTGAAGCCGAGCTTCTCGAGCGGCGCGAGCAGCCCCGACTCCGCCAGGTAGTCGGTCACCACGCGCGAGCCCGGCGCCAGGCTGGTCTTCACCCACGGCTGCACTGCGAGCCCGCGCTCGACCGCCTTCTTGGCGAGCAGGCCCGCCGCCGTGAGCACGTTCGGGTTCGAGGTGTTGGTGCAGCTGGTGATCGCGGCGATCACGACGCTGCCGTGCGCGAGCTCGCCGTCGCGGCCCGCCACTCGCAGCGGCACCCGCTTGGCGAGCGCCGCCGCGTCGGGCGCGCTCTTGCCGCCGACCAGGCCCGGCAGGGCCCGGGCGAACTCGGCCTTCACGTCGGAGAGCAGCACGCGGTCCTGCGGCCGCGACGGCCCGGCAAGACACGGCGCGACCGAGCCCAGGTCGAGCTCGAGCACGGCGCTGTACTCGGGGTCGGGCGAGCTGGCGTCGGCGAACAGACCCTGGGCGCGCGAGTACGCCTCGACCAGCGCGATCTGCTCGTCGCTGCGGCCGGTCAGACGCAGGTACTCGAGCGTCTTCTCGTCGACGGGGAAGTAGCCGATCGTGGCGCCGTACTCGGGCGCCATGTTGGCGATCGTGGCCCGGTCCGCGACCGAGAGCGCGCGCAGGCCCGGCCCGAAGAACTCGACGAACTTCTCGACCACGCCGTGCTTGCGCAGCATCTGGGTCACCGTCAGCACCAGGTCGGTCGCGGTCGAGCCCGGCGGCAGGGCGCCGGTCATCCGGAAGCCGACCACGTCGGGGATCAGCATCGACTGCGGCTGGCCGAGCAGCGACGCCTCGGCCTCGATCCCGCCCACGCCCCAGCCCACGACGCCGACGCCGCCGATCATGGTGGTGTGCGAGTCGGTGCCGACGACGGTGTCGGGATAAGCGACCCACTCGCCGTCCAGCTCTTCGGAGAAGACGACGGGTGCGAGGTACTCGATGTTGACCTGGTGCACGATGCCGGTCGCGGGCGGCACCACGCGCAGGCGCTTCAGCGACGACTGGCCCCAGCGCAGGAACTCGAAGCGCTCCGCGTTGCGCTCGAACTCGAGCACGGAGTTCTTCGCGGCGGCATCGGCCGTGCCGAAGAAGTCGACCTGCACCGAGTGGTCGATCACGAGGTCGGCCGGGCGCAGCGGGTTGATTCGCCTGGCGTCGCCGCCCAGCTCGGCCATGGCGTCGCGCATCACCGCGAGGTCCACGATCGCCGGCACTCCGGTCAGGTCCTGCAGCACCACCCGCGCGGGCCGAAAGGCGATCTCGGCGTCGTTCTTGCCCGACGGCGACCAGCGCGCGAGCGCCGCGATGTCGTCGCGAGTGACGGTGACGCCGTCCTCGTGCCGCAGCAGGTTCTCGAGCAGCACGCGAATCGAGCGCGGCAAGCGCGCGACAGCGCCGAGCCCCGCCTCTTCGACCGCCGCCAGACGGTGTATCCGGAAGCTCTTCGCTCCGACCTGGATGCTGCCGACGCCCGAGCCTCCAGCCATGGCCGTCCTCCTGGGGTCGGACAATAGCAACCGGTGGGCGTGGCCGCGGGGCGGGTTGCCGCCGTCGTCGGAAGTGCGCTCGGGACCCGCGTGCGCTGGCTTGGCGCCGAGGGAGCGGCGTGTCGCGTCTGGGGAGGGAGACGGGCTTTGGGAGTGCCCGCGCTGCCGATCCCGGCGCACGTCCGACGGGCGGTCGTGCCCGGGAGTTGAGCAGGATCCGTACCAAGCGCTCCGGTCGGTAGGGAAGCGCGAGGCGCGGCAGGGCTTCAGGGGTCGGGTTGCGCGCGCGCGGACCCCTCGTCTGACAGGGCGGAGTGGAAGCCCGCTTCACTCGCCGCGGAAAAGCGCCTCCGTCAGCGCATCGTCACGTCGTCGAGGATCGTCTGCTTGCCGTTGGCGTCGAGACCGTAGGCTGTGACCATGAGCTTGGTGTCCGAGACCGCCACCCGCAGGAACACCGCGTGGGTGTTGTCGCGGAGGGCCGACCAGCCGGGCTGCGCCGCCGTGAGCCAGCTGCCGAAGGCGGTGCGGCCGCCCGCGCCCGCGCGCACGAACACGACGCCGTCCGTCGCGGTCGTCACGTCCATGTCGGCGCCCGGACCCAGCTTCGGGGTCGCGAGGTTTCCGCTCAGCGCGCGCGTCCGCTCGTAGCTGTTGCCCTCGCCGGAGAGAACCACGTTCACTCCGTTCTTCTGGAGGATGTTGCCGAGCGCGGTGCGCACGCTCGCCACCGAGGCGTCGCTCTTCTCGCTCGAGAAGAGGTCCGAGTGCATGTACACCACGATCCAGCGCGCACCCGCGGCCTTGGCGGCGGCGAGGTCGGCGTCGATCCAGGCCAGGTGCGCGGCGCCCGCCGCGGTGCTCGGATGGATCGTGCCCACCGTCGGGGCGTTCACGGCCAGGAAGTGGGTCGTTCCGAAGTCGTACGAGTAGCTCCCATGCGGCGTCTGCGCGGTGCCGGCCATGAGCATGTACTCGGCGTAGTCCGCGGCCCGCTCGCCGTGCGAGGCGCTGGCGACCTCGGTGTCGCCGAGAACCGGCGCAAAGATCGAGTTGCCGGTCACGACGCTCGCCTGCGACTTCCACATCTCGACCGCCTGATCGGCGTTGGTAGCGGCGCCCGCGGCGATCGCCTCGTTGGAGAGCGCGTAGCCGCCACCTCCGAGCACGATCGGGTAGTGGCCGCGCTGGATCTGCCCGAGCACGCGACCCGCCTGGGTCGACTGCGCGCTGCCCTGCAGACCGTTGCCGCCGAAGAACGCGAACTTGAACTTCCCGCGCTCCGAGACCGGGCCCGAGGTCAGCGTATACACGTCGCTCCACACGCGGCCCTGCGGCGAGGAGCCGCTGACCCGGTAGCTGTACTGCGCGCCGGCTTTCAGGTTGGACAGCGTCACCGTGTACACGGCGTCGCAGCCGTTGTGCGTCTCGGGCACCGCGCGCAGCCCCTTCCAGCCGCCCGTCGACGAGCGGTACTGCAGGAGCGCGCCCATCGGGTGATACGACGCGTTCCAGACCAGCTTGCGGTCGGTCTCGGAATCGCTCGAGAGCTCCTGGTGCACGTCGGTCGGGGCCGCGAACGCCGTGTTGCAGGTCGTGTTCGGGGTCTGAGGCGCCCGCGGATCGCGGCCTCCGCCAATGGTGTTCGGATCCGTCGGCGTCATGTTCGGATCGGTGGGAGGCGTGGTCGGGTTCGCGACGCACACGCCCATCGAGCACATGCCCGGTTGCGCCGACGTCTGCGTGGTGCAGGTGGTGCCGTCCGGATGGGTCTGCACACGGCAGCCCATGACCGGATCGCAGAACGCGTCGAAGCAGGGACCGTCCTCGGTCGGGCACGAGAGCATGGTGCCGCTCGTGCAGGCGCCGTTGACGCAGGTCTCCGTGCCGTTGCACACGTTTCCGTCGCCGCAGACCATGGGCGTGCCGGCCGCGCAGGTGTTGTTCACGCAGCGCTCGACGCCGTTGCAGCCCTGGTTGTCGGAGCACTGCGCGTCGGTGCCGCAGGCGAAGCCGCGGCAAACGCCGCTTCGGCAGACGTCGTAGCGGGTCGCGGCGTTGCCGTCGTTGCAGGACGTCTCGTTCGGCCGCGGGCTCGTGCCGGCCTGACACCGGTTCGCGACGCACGCCTGCGGACCCGCGCACATGTCGGCGGGCGCCGGGCAATCCGCGTCGGCGATGCACTGGACGGCCGCGCCGGCACAGCTGCCGTTGGTCTGGCAGACGTCGTTCACGGTGCGGGCGTTGCCGTCGTCGCAGCTCATGCCGCGCCGCGGGGCCGGGTCGAAGGTGCAGCCGTTCGCGCCGCAGGTGTCGACCGTGCACGAGTTGTTGTCGTTGCAGCCCGAGACCACGCACTGCGGAGGCGCCACGCCGGCGCAGCTGCCGTTGGTCTGGCAGACGTCGTTCTGCGTGCCCGCGTTGCCGTCGTCACAGGTCATGCCGCGGCGCGGGGCCGGGTCGAAGGTGCAGCCGTTCGCGCCGCAGGTGTCGACCGTGCACGAGTTGTTGTCGTTGCAGCCCGAGACCACGCACTGCGGAGGCGCCACGCCCGCGCAGGTGCCGTTGGTCTGGCAGACGTCGTTCTGCGTGCCCGCGTTGCCGTCGTCACAGGTCATGCCGCGGCGCGGGGCCGGGTCGAAGGTGCAGCCGTTCGCGCCGCAGGTGTCGACCGTGCACGAGTTGTTGTCGTTGCAGCCCGAGACCACGCACTGCGGAGGCGCCACGCCCGCGCAGGTGCCGTTGGTCTGGCAGACGTCGTTCTGCGTGCCCGCGTTGCCGTCGTCACAGGTCATGCCGCGCCGCGGGGCTGGGTCGAAGGTGCAGCCGTTCGTGCCGCAGGTGTCGACCGTGCAGGAGTTGTTGTCGTTACAGCCCGTGACCGTGCACTGCTGCGGCTGGGCTGCCAGCATGATCTGGTTCGAGAACACCGACTCGGCGCCGGTCCCATCGTAGGACTTCAGCGCGATGTAGACGTCGTCGAACTGCTCGAGCCCGGTCAGCGTGTAGTGCGCGACGCCCGAGCCGTCGACCGGCGGCACGAAGTTGATGTTGTCGCGGTAGTCGACGTAGGACATCGAGTTACCGCTCAGGTAGACGTGGAAGCCGACCACGCGCTGGTCGGCGGGCGGCCGGAAGGCCAGGTCGTAGTTGCGGAGCTGCGCCCGGGCTACACCCGCCGGCAACAGCGCGAGAAGACCCAGCGCAAGTCCAAGCACCAGCCCGAAGCTGCGCGCCGCCGAACGTACGAGATCTCGCTTCTCCATCGACGAGACGAATCGGCCTGGGGCAGATCCACAGCGTGACGATCCTCACCCGTGTTTGCCGGCCCCGAAGACGAGCGCAGGAAAAACGAGCTCAGGACTGATGGGGATGCGCGCGGTATGCTCGGGAGCGATGCGCCGACGCGTTCTCGCCGTTGCACTCGCGTGTTGCCTGGGCTCGCTGGCCTGCGGGCGGGCCGACGAGGATCCGGAGATCACGCGCGCGCGGCAGGCGAACGAGCTGTCGCGCGATCTGATGAGCCCGTTCTGCCCCGGCCGGACCCTGGCCGATTGCAGCAGCCCCGACGCCGCCGCGGTCCGCGTGGAGATCCGCGAGGCGCTGCGCGCGGGCGACCAGCCCGACCAGGTGCGCGCGCGGATCGAAGCGCGCTTCGGCGACCACGTGGTCGGCGTGCCTCGCCAGGCCCTGGGCTGGCTGCTCCCCATCCTGGTGCTGCTCGCAGGAGCCGGCGGCCTGATCTGGGTGCTGCGCCGGGCGCTGCGCACGCCAGCCCCGGCGGAACGCCCGCTGTCGCCCGAGCTCGAAGCCCGCCTGGCGCGCGAGCTCGACGACCTGGACGTCCGCTAGTCAGGCTCTTCCCGAGCTCGATGACGCAAGCAGCGGAGCCGCGCGCAGCGAGGCGGAGCCGAGCGTACCTAGACGGACTCGAGCGGAGCGGGCTCGCCGCCGTCCGACAGCACCACCTCGACGTGAAACACGCCGGTGTAGTCCTCGAACGGCACCGCGACGCCGCGGGCGCCGCGCACGCGCAGCTCGGCCTTCGGGGTCATGACGACCGTGGGCAGGGCGATCTCGACGAGGCCCATCGCCGACAGGGCGGTCTTCACGTTGCCGGCGAGCATGTTCGTGATCTCGCCGACCGCGTCGCGGATCTCGTCCTCGGAGGTGATCTCCTCGACGTCGACGCCCACCAGGCGGGCCGTGAAGTCGGTGGCCTGGGCGCGCGTGACGTGCACCGACACGTAGCCCGCGAACTCGCCGGCCATGCCGATGAAGCCCGTGACCTCGCTCTGTGTGAACGGCTGCGGATCCTCGAACGCCGGCTGCGGCGTCAGCTCCGTGCCGAGCATGGTCGAGAACACGCTGTGGGTCGCGTGGCGGATGATCTCCTCGATCTTTCGCGGGTCCATCGAAGGCACTTCTCGTCCCGAAGCCTGCAGGACTGAACGCGGCAGCGGTCAAGCGCGCTGCGCGGCGGACCGAATAGGCGCGAATGGCACGAGTTCTGGTGGTCGACGACTCCGCGACGATGCGCAAGATCATCATCAAGGGTCTGCGCGAGGCCGGCTTCGGGGAGCTCGACTTCGCCGAGGCGGTGGACGGCGCGAGCGCCCTCGAGGCGCTGCGCAAGGACGACTTCGACCTGGTCCTCTCCGACATCAACATGCCGGGAATGGACGGGCTCGCCCTGGTCCGCTGCGTGCGCGACGAGGCCCTGGGCGGCGCCGACCTGCCCATCGTCATGATCACGACCGAGGGCGGACTCGAGCGGGTGCAGGAAGCCCTGGCCGCGGGCGCGAACGACTACCTGCGAAAGCCGTTTTCGGCCGCGCAGCTCCAGGAGAAGATCACACCCTTCGTCCGGTAGCGAACGAGCAGCAATCCCGTGGCGAGCACCAGCGCCACCAGCGAAGGCTCGGGCACCGCGCGGATCCCGAAAGTCCTGGGCAAGCTGCCGCTCACCTCGCCGCCCGAGGCGGGCAGCAGCGAGACGGTGCTCACGTCGAAGCTGCCGGGGCCGAGCGTGGTGTCGGTGGGCAGTCCGTCACTCCCGAAGATGGGGCGCGAATTGAGGTCGTTGAAGTCGGCATGGAACGAGACCGCTCCTCCTACGAGCGGCGGGAACAAGCCCGGCGCGAAGATGTTGATGTCGATCGCGTGTACGGACGTGAACGTGATCACCACCGCGCTTCCCGTCGCGAAGTCGGCCGCGTCGTCGAGCGTGACCTCGTAGCTCCCCGCCCGGTAGTGGAACGAGCGCAGCGCGGGCGGCGCACTGCTGTTGGCGAATCGCCCGAACGTCGGATCGGGCGATCCGACCGTCTCGAAGTCGAGGTCCGGCGCGGCCGTGTCGTAGACGAGCTGGAACTCCCACGGCGTGGCGAGTTCCGGGCCCTCAAAGGGAGGCAGGGTCGTCCCCGTGATCTCGCCCGAGGCGGACAGCTCATAGAGTCCTGCGTGCGCGACCGCCGGCGCGAGGCCGAGCAAAGCGCACAGACATACGAGCGACGGGAAAAAGGGAGATCGCATGGCCGAAATCTACGGTGCAGGTCGGGAGGCGGCCCGAGGCGATTCGATGGTATTTTCAGCCCTCGATTGAGGAGGCCCAAGCCGTGCCCGCCGATCCCCGCGCTCCGCTGAATCCCCAGGTCAAGGTCCTGTTCGACATGATGGCCGCTGGCCGCCCGACCCGGGTGCTGCAGCCCGGGCCGCTCCGCGAGGGGCTGGGCGCCTTGGGCCCGCTGCTCAACGCCGGCGCACCGGCCGTGGCGGCCGAGCGCGAGATCCAGATCCCGGGTCCCGGCGGCAACGTGCGGGCGCGCGTGTTCTGGCCCGGGGATCCCAAGAAGGGCCCCTACCCCGTGGTGGTGTACTTCCACGGCGGTGGCTACGTCGTGATGAGCCCCGAGACCCACGAGAAGCTCACCAAGCAGCTGTGCGTGGGGGTCGCCGCGGTCGTGGTATCGGTCGACTACCGGCTCTCGCCCGAGCACCGCTACCCCGCGCCGCTCGACGACTGCCTCGCCGCCTTCCGCTGGGTGCGCGCGCACGCGGCCGAGCTCGGCGGCGATGCGGCGCGGATCGGCGCCGCCGGTGACTCCGCGGGCGGCAACGCCGCGGCCGCCGTCGCGCTGCGGCTCGTCGCCGCGAAGGAGGCGCCGCCGCGCGCGCTGATGCTCTTGTGCCCGTGGCTCGACATGGCGCTCGACACCGAGTCGATGCGCACGTTCGGCCCCGACGACGGCGTGCTCGACACCGACATCATGACCTACTTCCGCGACTCGTACGTCGTCCCCAAGAACTGGGCGGATCCGTTCGCGAGTCCGCTGCGCGGCGACCTGTCGAGCTTCCCGCCGACCCTGGTCGTGGTGGGCATGATCGACCCGCTGCGCGACGACGCCCTCCAGTTCGCCGACAAGCTCAAGAAGGCGGGCCGCGAAGTGGTTCTGCAGAATCACGCCGGCATGCCACACGACTTCATGCTGTTCCCGGGAATCGACGAGGCGGACCGCGCGATGGCCGGCGTCTACCGCTTCGCGAAATCGGCGCTGAAAGGCTGAGCGGAGCGCGATGGCCGATCGACCCTGGATCTTCCGCACCTACTCGGGGCACTCGACCGCCCGCGCGTCGAACGCGCTGTACCGGTCGAACCTCGCGAAGGGGCAGACGGGTCTGTCGATCGCTTTCGACCTGCCCACCCAGACCGGCTACGACGCCGACCACCCGCTCGCCGCGGGCGAGGTCGGCAAGGTCGGCGTGCCGATCTCGAACGTCGACGACATGGACGCGCTGTTCGAGGGCATCCCGCTCGGCCGCATGAACACGTCCATGACGATCAACGCGACGGCGGCCTGGCTGCTCGCGCTGTACGTCGCCGTCGCGGAGCGGCACGAGGTCCCGCGCGGAGAGCTCCAGGGCACGACGCAGAACGACATCGTGAAGGAGTACCTGTCGCGCGGCACGTACATCTTCCCGCCGCGCCCGTCGCTGCGACCTCACGCGTCAGGTGATCGAGTGGACCGTCGCGCAGGTTCCGAAGTGGAACCCGATCAACGTCTGCAGCTACCACCTGCAGGAGGTCGGCGCGACGCCCGTGCAGGAGGTCGCGTTCACGCTGGCGAACGCGATGGCCGTGCTCGACTCGGTGCGCGTGCCCAAGGGCGAGCTCGGCCAGGTGTTCGGCCGCATCTCGTTCTTCTGCAACGCCGGCATCCGCTTCATCGAGGAGATCTGCAAGCTGCGCGCGTTCGGGCGCATGTGGGACAAGATCGGCCTCGAGCGCTACGGCGTCGTCGACAAGGAGATGCGCCGCTTCCGCTACGGCGTGCAGGTGAACTCGCTCGGGCTCACCGAGGCGCAGCCCGAGAACAACGTGCCGCGCATCGCCCTCGAAGCGCTCGGGGTGACACTGTCGCGCGACGCCCGCTGCCGCGCGCTGCAGCTCCCCGCCTGGAACGAGGCGCTCGGCCTGCCGCGGCCCTGGGACCAGCAGTGGTCGCTGCGCATCCAGCAGATCCTCGCCTTCGAGACGGACGTGCTCGAGTACGGCGACATCTTCGAGGGCTCGCTGGTGATCGAGAAGAAGACCGCCGAGATCGAGAGCGCCGCCTGGGAGGAGATCCGCCGGATCGAGGCGCAGGGCGGCGCGATCGCGGCGGTCGAATCGGGCTACATGAAGCAGAAGCTCGTCGAGTCCAACGCCCGCCGGGTGGCCGAGATCGAAGCCGGCCAGCGCACCGTCGTCGGGGTCAACAAGTTCACCGAGGGCGAGCCCTCGCCGCTCCTGCAGGGCGCGTCGTCGATCCTCTCCGTCGACGACTCGGCAGGCCGCGAGCAGGTCGAGCGGCTGCGCGCGCACCGCGCGAAGCGGAACAAGAACGAGGTGGATGCGGCGCTGCGCGGGCTCCGCGAGGTGCTGGCCTCGGGCGCGAACCTGATGGAAGCGTCGGTCCGCTGCGCGCACGCCGGCGTCACGACCGGCGAGTGGTCGGACGCGCTGCGCGCCGTCTTCGGCGAGTACCGCGCGCCGACCGGCGTCGAGGCGGCGGTCGCGCCGCGCGGCGACGCAGCGCAGCTCGCCGCGATCCGCGAGCGGGTGAACGAAGTCTCGAAGAAACTCGGCCGGCGCCTGAAGCTCCTGGTCGGCAAGCCGGGCCTCGACGGCCACTCGAGCGGCGCCGAGCAGATCGCCATCTTCGCGCGCGACGCCGGCATGGAAGTCGTCTACGAGGGCATCCGGCTCACCCCCGACGAGATCGTGAACGCCGCCCTCCAGGAAGGCGTGCACCTGATCGGGCTGTCGATCCTGTCGGGCTCGCACCTCCAGCTCGCGCCCGAGATCGCGCGCCGCGCGCGCATCCCCGTGATCGTCGGCGGGATCATCCCCGAGGAGGACGCCGAGAAGCTGCGCGCCGAAGGCGTCGCCGCGGTGTACACGCCGCGCGACTACGACGTGCTGCGCGTGCTGCGCGAGATGGTCGAGATCGCCGCCGCGGCGCATGGCGCCGGCTAGCGCGGAGCTCGACTCCCTCGTCCGCGGCGTGCGCGCGGGCGACCACGCGGCGATCTCCGCCGCGCTCGCGCACGTGGAGGACACCCGGCCCGACACGCTCGAGCTGCAGCGCGACCTGCTCGGCCGGCTCGAAGCGGAGACCCCGCGGGAACGCGCGGTGGTCGGAGTCACCGGACCGCCCGGCGTCGGCAAGTCGTCGCTGGCCGGCCGCCTGATCGCGCACTGGCTCGCGGCGGGCGCGGCGGTCGGCATGGTCGCGGTGGACCCGAGCAGCCGGCGCTCGGGCGGGGCGCTGCTTGGCGATCGCGCTCGCCTGCGCTTCCGCCCCGAGGAGCGCGTGTTCGTCCGCTCGATGGCCGCGCGCGAGCAGCTCGGCGGGCTCGCGCCAGCGACGCGCGCCGCGGTCGCGGTGCTGCGCGCCGCCTGCGACTGGGTCGTGGTCGAGACGGTCGGCGTCGGCCAGAGCGAGGTCGACGTCGAGACCGTGGCCGAGACGGTCGTACTCGTGCTACAGCCCGGCTCGGGCGACACGCTGCAGTTCATGAAGGCGGGGATCCTCGAGATCCCCGACGTGCTGGTCGTCGGCAAATGGGACCTGGGCGCGCTCGCCGAGCGAACCCGCGCCGACCTCGACGGCTGGCTGGCGATGACCCAGCTCGCGCCGGGGAGCTGGCGGCCGCCGGTGATCGGCGCCAGCAGCGAGACGCGCGAGGGCATCGACGCCGTCGCCGGGGCGATCGACGGTCACCGCGCGCACCTCGCCCACGGCGAGCTCGAGCAGCGGCGCGCGCGGTCGCGCATGGCCTGGGCGCTCGAGCTGTTCGCGCGGCGCTACGGGACGCTCGGCCTCGAGCGCGCGGGCGGCCGCGCCGAAGCGGAGCAGCTCGTCGCGAAGACGCCGGGCTCCGCCCTCGACGCCTTCAGCGCGCTCGCCAGGCGAGCAGCACTTCCCGGGTAGGCGCATCGAGCTCGAGCGCCTCGAGCAGGGCGTCGAAGTTCGTGAGCGCGCGCAGGTTCACGCCCGCCGCCGCGAAGCGATCCGCCGTCTTCGGGAAGCCGTACGAGAAGATCGCCTGCACGCCGACGCACTTGCCGCCCTCGGCCTCGAGCGCCTCGACGGCGGCGAGCGAGCTGCCGCCGAACGAGACCGCGTCCTCGACCAGCGCCACGCGCTCGCCGCGCAGCGCGCGGCCCTCGACCCGCTTGCCCTTGCCGTGCTCCTTGGCGCTGCCGCGCACGTAGACCATCGGGAGCTCGAGCAGCGACGCGACCCAGGCCGCGTGGGGAATGCCGGCGGTCGCGGTTCCCGCGATCACCTCCGCATCGGGGTACGACTTGCGGATCGACGAGGCCAGGCTCGCTGCAATCCGGCCGCGCGCGTCCGGGTACGAGATCACCACCCGGTTGTCGCAGTAGACCGGCGCGCGCTCGCCCGACGCCCAGGTGAACCACTGCGCCGGGTCGGTGCGCACCTCGACCGCGCCGATCGAGACCAGGAGCTTGGCGACCTCGCGCGGGTTCATCGCTCTCGCCCCACCCATTGCGGCTCGGAGACTCCCGCGCGGCGATTCACCGCGCGCGCCATCACGAATAGCAGATCGGACAGGCGATTCAGGTAGCGGATCAGCACTGCGGCCACGGCCTCTTGTTCGGCCAACCCGATCACCGCGCGCTCGGCGCGCCGACACACGGTTCGGCCCAGGTGGAGGAGCGCGGCGGCGCGCGCGCCGCCGGGAAGGATGAAGTTGCGCAACGGCTCGAGCTCGGTCTCGAGGCGGTCGATCCACCCCTCCAGCTCCACTACGTCGCTCTCGGCGACGCGCGGTCCGATCTTGCCCTTGGCGCTGCGCTCGGGCGCGTTGGGGGTCGCGAGCTCGCCCCCCAGGTCGAAGAGGGACGATTGGATCGTCTCGAGCATCGCGCGCAGGTCGGCGGCCTCGAGCTCGGCGCGCGCGACGCCGAGCACGGAGTTCAGCTCGTCGACCTCTCCGTAGGCCGAGACGCGCGGGGCGCTCTTGCGGACGCGCTCACCGCCGAAGAGCGAGGTCTCGCCGGCGTCGCCGCCGCGCGTGTAGATCTTCATCGCGGTCGAGTATAACTGGGCCCGGCTTCGGGAGGAGCGCTTTGGCAGTCACGCTGCGCCGAGAAGATGCTGCGGTCGTGCTCTCGAACGAGCGCGTGCGCGTGCGGCTCGAGCTCACCCCGCTGTCGATCTCCGTCGCGAACGCGGACGGCGCGGTGGGAATCGCCGGCGCGCGCGCCGCGGTGGACGTGGACGGGACCAGCGTCGCCGCCACCCTGGTGCGGGACCTCGCGAGCGAGGAGGACGTCGAGACGCCGCTCGGCCGCGCGCTGCGCGTGCGCGCGCGAGCCGCGGCGCGCGACGGGCTCGAGCTCTGCCTGGTGGTCGAGCTCGGCAGCGACTGGCCCGGCCCGGTGATCGCGCTCGAGTGCCGGAACGCGGGCGCGGCGCCCTGCCCGGTCCGCGCGCTCGAGCCGCTGCGCTGGGAGCCGGGCCAGTCGGCGCGGCTGGCGCTGCCTGGAGAGCCGAGCGGCGTGCGCTTCCTCGCGCTCGGCCATCAGTCGTGGTCGCCCGCGCGCTGGCTCGCGCTGGGCGAGCGGCCGCAGGTGCCGCGCAGCGACCTCTCGCGCCGGCTCTACTCGAGCCCGCTCGCGCCCGCCGCGAGCCGTGGCCTGTTCGTGTCCGAGTCCGCGACCGCGCTCGGCGTACCCGGCCGCGCCGGGCTGGTGCTCGGCTTCACGAGTCACGCGCGCTGGTTCTCGTGGCTCGAGCTCGCGAACGCGCCCGAGAAGATCGCGCGGCTCGCCGCGCGCTCGGCCGTCGAGGGCGGGCCGCTCGCGGCCGGCGCAACCGTGGCGAGCGAGCGGCTCTTCGTCGGCGTGGCCGCGCCGCTCGAAGCCGGCCTCGCGCTCTGGGCCGAGCGCGCCGGCCGCGAGATGGCGGCGCCGGTCCCGGCGCGCGTGCCGAGCGGCTGGTGCTCGTGGTACCGCTTCGGCACCAAGGTCTCGGCGGACGACGTGCGGCGCAACCTGCGCGCCCTGCGCGAGCTGCGCGCGCCGCTCGACGTCGTGCAGATCGACGACGGCTTCCAGTCCATGGTCGGCGACTGGCTGACACCGTCGGCCGGCTTTCCCGACGGGCTCGCGCCGGTCGCGCGCGAGATCCGCGCCGAGGGCTTTCGCGCCGGGCTCTGGCTCGCGCCGTTCATCGTGTCGCGGCGCGCGCGGCTGGCGCGCGAGAAGCCCGAGTGGCTGCTGCGCGACCGGCGCGGCCGGCCGCTCGTCGCGCTCTGGAACCCGGCCTGGAAGGGCAAGCGCTGCTACGCGCTCGACGCGACACATCCGGGTGTCGAGGCGTGGCTCGAGGCGCTCGGCCGCGAGGTGCGCGCGCTCGGTTTCGACTACCTGAAGCTCGACTTCCTGTTCGCGGGCGCGCTCGCAGGGAAGCGCCACGACCCGGCCGCGAGCTCCGTGCAGGCCTATCGCCGCGGCCTTGCCGCGCTGCGCCGGGGCGCCGGCCCGGGCGTGTTCGTGGTCGGCTGCGGGGCGCCGCTGGGCGCCTCGATCGGGCTCTGCGAGGCGATGCGGATCGGCCCGGACGTCGAGGGGCGCTGGACCAATGCGCTGTTCGACACGCTCGTCGGGGTCGAGGCCGGGCCCGCGGCGCGCAACTCGCTGGCCAACGTGTTCGCGCGCGCGCCGCTCCACCAGCGGCTCTGGCTGAACGACCCCGACTGCGTGCTGCTGCGCACGGCCGCGCGGCGGGTCTCGGGCGAGCCGATGTCGGGCTCGAAGCTCTCCGAGTCCGAGTCGCGCACGCTCACCGCGGCCATCGCGCTGTCGGGCGGCCTCGCGCTGGTGTCGGACGAGCTCGCCGAGCTCCCCCCCGAGCGCGTGGCCTGGCTGCGCCGCATGCTGCCGAGCCTTTCGCGGGCGCCCGACACGGGACCTGCGCGGAACGGAGTCCCCGAGGAGCTCGTCACCCGCTTCGACGACGGCTGCGCGCTCTACCTGCGCGCGAACCTCGGCGAGGAGCCGGCTCGGGTCGAGCTCGATCTCGCCGCGCTCGGCTTCAGCGGCACGACCCGCGTCTGGGACGTGTTCGCCGAGCGCGAGATCGCGCGCGCGAGCGGCCGGGTCAACCTCGGCGTGCTCGAGCCGCACGCCTCGCGCCTGCTCCGCCTGGTGCCGGACCCGGCCGACGACCGCGCGCGGCTGATCGGCTCGAGCCTGCACTTCGCCGCCGGCTCGCTCGAGACCGAGTCGGTCGCGCTCGAGAGTCCCGGGGTGGCGCGCGTGCGCCTGCGCCTGGCCGGCCGGCGCGACGGCGAGATCGCCCTCGCCCTGCCCCGCGTGGCGGATCTGGTGCGCGCGCACGTGGCCTTCGACGACGCGCTCGAGCTCCGGCTCCACGCCACGGGGGTTGTGAATCCGCCCGAGATGGCCGATTGATCCCTCCGTGAGCGACTCGTCCCATCTCGCACCCGTCAGCGGAAGCTGCACCCGCTGCGGCTGTCCGCTCGGTTACGCCGCGGCCCACGAGGGCGAGGACTGGTACTGCTGCGGCTCGTGCGCCGGCAGCGACCGCTGCCACTGCGGCTGCAAGCCCGAGTACCGCTCCGAGCTCGTCGGCGACGTGTTCGTGCCGACCCGCCGCATGTTCTCGGCCCGCCATCCGGACGGCCTGAAGATCACGCCGGAGACCACCGACCGCGCCCGCGCCTTCCCGTTCGCGGACAAGCCCCGCGGCAAGTAGGTACACTCGCTCCTACCTAGCGGAGGGAGCGAGCTATGGCCGGTCGTCTTCAGGACCGAGTTGCAGTCATCACGGGCGGGGCGAGCGGCATGGGGCGCGCGACGGCGCTGCGCTTCCTGGCCGAAGGCGCGCGCGTGGTCGTGGCGGATCTGAACGACGCCACCGGCAAGGAGTTCCTCGAGAAGGCGTCGGCCGACGGCCACGCGAAGAACGTGCGGTTCGTGAAGACCGACGTCGCCGAAGAGGCCGACGTCGCGAGCATGATCGAGACGGCGGTGCGCGAGTTCGGCCGGCTCGACGTGCTGTTCAACAACGCCGGCCTGGGCGGCGCGTTCGGCCCGCTGACGGAGCTCGAGGTCGAGGACTGGGACTTCACGTTCGCGGTGCTCGTGCGCGGCGTGTTCCTCGGCATCAAGCACGGCGCGCGCGCGATGAAGCGCCAGGGCCAGGGCGGCTCGATCATCAACACGGCCTCGGTCGCCGGCCTCTCGGGCGGCGCGGGCCCGCTCTGCTACTCGGCCGCGAAGGCGGCGGTCGTGAACCTGTCGATGTCGTCCGCGGTCGAGCTCGGCCCCGACCGGATCCGCGTGAACACGATCTGCCCCGGCGGGATCGTGACGCCGCTCGTGCACCGCGGCAGCCCCGACTCGGCGCGAGCCCGGATGGCGAACCTGCAGCCCTGGCCGGAGGCCGGCGAAGGCGAGCACATCGCGGGAGCCGCCCTGTTCCTCGCCAGCGACGACGCGCGCTTCGTGACCGGCGAGACGCTGACGGTGGACGGTGGGCTCACCGCCGCGGGTCCGAATCTCATCACCCGCATGCGCCAAGAGGGCCAGGCGCAGAGCCCGTTCGCGACCATGATCGGCGTCGACCTCGGCTCGACCGGCCGGCCGCCCGTGATTCGCCAGAAGAAGAGCTGACGCTGACTCGAGCCGAGCCCGGAATGATTTGACATCGCCTGGGGGCTCGGCTCGAATAGCCGGCCATGGCACTGTTCTCTCTCGATGGGTTTCTCTTCCTGCTCCGCTGGATCCACTTCATGGCCGGGATCACGTGGATCGGGATGCTCTACTACCTGAACTTCGCGCAGACTCCGTTCTTCGCGACCGAGCTCGGTGGCAGCGTGCGCGGCGGCATGGTGCGCGGGCTCGTGCCCAACGTGCTGTGGTGGTTCCGCTGGGGCGCGATGATCACGTTCCTCACCGGCTGGACGATCGTGATCACGCACATGGTGACCGGCACCGGCTCGATGGCGTACTACGCGCTGATCCTGACCGGCGGAACCCTCGGAACTTTCATGTGGTACAACGTGTGGTTCGTGATCATGCCGCGGCAGCGGCTCACGATCGCGTCGGCTGAGGCCGTCGCCGCGGGCGGCCAGGCGAATCCCGAGGCCGCCAAGCAGGCGCCGCTCGCCGGCCGCGCGTCGCGCACCAACACGCTGTTCTCGATCCCGATGCTGTTCTTCATGGGAGCGGCGCGGCATCTGGCGCTGGTCCACTCCGAGGTGCCCGGCTACACGCCGTACCTGCTGCTCGTGCTGGTGCTGGCCGTGCTGGTCGAGGCCAACATCTTCGTCGGGAACGCGACGACGCAGAAGCCGCTGGCCACGGTGTCGGGCACGATCCACACCGGGCTCGGGCTGACGCTCCTTCTCTGGCTCGCCACCGTAGCCCTGCTCTAGCGCGCGCGGGGCTGCTCGCGCTCGCCTGCGCGCTGTACCTGTTCGGCGTCGCGCGCACGAACTTCGTCTCGGACGACGCGTTCATCGCGTTTCGCTACGCGCGCAATCTGGCGCGCGGGCTGGGCCTGGTGTGGAACCCCGGCGAGCGGGTCGAGGGCTACAGCGACTTCCTGCTGGTCGTAGTGCTGGCGGGCTTCCACCGGCTGGGCGCCGATCTCGTCCTCGTCGGACGCGCGCTGTCGGCGCTGGCGGGAGTCGCGTGCGTGGTGCTGACGGGCGCGCTGGCGCGCCGCCTTCTGCCGGGTGCGCCGCTCGCCGCGGCGGGCGCGGCGCTCGTGGTCGCGGCGAATCCATACGTCGCCGCCTGGGGAGGCGGGGGGCTCGAGACGACGGAGTTCGCCGCGCTCGCACTGGGCGCGGCGCTGCCGGTCACGGCGCGCGCGCTGACGGCGCGACGGTTCGCGCTCGCCAGCGCACTGGCGCTTGCGCTCGCGCTCACCCGGCCGGAAGGAGTGGCCGTGTACGTCGCGCTGACGATCGCGGTCTTCGCCTCGGCGCGGGGCGAGCTGCGCGAGCGGCTCGCCGCGCTCGCGCCCGGGGCCGCGCTGTTCGCCGTGGCCGGCGCCGCGTACTTCGCCTGGCGAGTCTGGTACTTCGGCGACTGGCTCCCCAACACGTTCTACGCGAAGTCGGGCTTCACCGCGCGCCACGCGCTGCGCGGTCTCGAGTATCTGTGGGGGTTCGCGCAGAACTGGTTCGTGTGGCTCGAAGTGCCGCTCGCGCTGATCGGCTTCTACACGTCGTGGCGGCGGGGCGAGCTCGTCGTGCCGGTGCTGCTCGCCGCCCTGGTCGCGATCGTGATCGGCGTCGGCGGAGACGGTCTGCCGATGTACCGCTTCCTGGTGCCGGCGATTCCGTTCCTGGCGCTGCTCGCCGCCGTCGGCGCGAGCGCGCTCGCCCGCCCCGCATGGGCGCTCGCCGCGCTGGGGTGCGTTTGCGCCCTCTCCTGCTTCCCGCGGCCCGACGTGCAGTATGTGCTCATGGTCGAGCAGCGCGACTTCGAGATCCCGGCCTGGCGCGCGGCCGGCCAGTCGCTCGGCAAGGCGCTGGCGCCCGACGCATTGGTCGCCGCGGTGCCGATCGGCGCGCTCGGCTGGTACTCGGATCTCCCGATCCTCGACATGGTCGGGCTCACCGACCGCGCGATCGCTCGGGCTCCGATCGCGACCGGCTCGGGCTGGGCCGGGCACGAGAAGCACGACGGCGCCTACGTGCTGGCGCGGAAGCCGGACGCGATCCTGCTCGGAAACATCCTGGTCGCGAACGCTCGGCAGCTGGACTTCGCTCAGTTCCCCACCTTCACGAACCCGTACATCGCCGCGCGCGAGGGCGACGTCCCCGTACAGCCGGAATTCGCGCGCGACTACGTGCAGGCTGCCCTGCCGATTGGCCCGAGCGCGACCTTGCACTTCTTCCTGCGCCGCGGCGTGCGGACCGCCGACCCGCGCTATTCACCCGGCGTCGCGAGCGAGCCCAGGTAGGCCGCGAGGTCCGGAACGTCGGCCGAGAGGAACGGCTGCGCGGGCATCAGGTGGCTGTCGCGCTTGGGCGCGTACCCCGGCGGGTACTCGGCCTTCATCACGCGCGTGCGCACCAGCTCGAGCGAGCTGCCCGCGATCGCAGGGCCGATCGTGCCGTCCTTGGTCGGGTCCGCGTTGTGGCAGGCGGTGCAGTTGGCCGCGTACACGAGCTTGCCCTTCTCGACCGGGCTCGTCTCGCCGCCCGGCTTGCAGGCGAGCGCGCACACGGCCCCGAGCCCCACCACGACGACGGCGATCCCGATTCGCACGGGCGGCGAGCGTAGCGTATTCTCCGCCCCCCATGAACGAGCTCGAAGAAGGCACAAGCGCGCGGCTCGACTTCGCGAAGCTGCGCAAGATCGCCGAGACGGGACAGTCCGTGCTGCCGGTCGTGCTGCAGCACGCCGACTCCGGCGAGGTCCTGTTCGTCGGCTACGCGAACGAGAAGGCGCTCGCCGAGACGCTGCGCGTGAAGCAGGCGGTGCTCTGGTCCACCTCGCGCAACGAGCTCTGGCACAAGGGCGCGACCTCGGGCGACTGGCTCGACCTGGTCGACGTGCGCGTGAACTGCGAGCAGAACTCCCTGCTCTACCGCGTGCGCCCGCGCTCGGGCGTCTGCCACACCGCAGGATGCGAGCGGAGCGGCGCGCAAGCGCTGCTACTACCGGGCGCTCAAGGACGCCTCGACCCTCGAGTTCGTCTGATCCGGATCTTCTCGGGCTCGGCGTTCGAGAGTGCGAGGCCGAGCGAGGGCCCACCGCGGGACATCGGCCCGCGGTCCGATGTCGGCGAGCGAGGACGCACGCGCCGCGGGCGCGCGCAGCGAGCCGAAGGCGAGCGTAGTCAATCGGAACTGAGCCAGCGGATGAGCGAGGCGCGCAGGCGCTCAGGACTGACGATCGCCTCGATCGAGCCCACCTCGAGCGCGCGCTCGACTGAGTGGATGGCGTCGAACTCGGCCGCGATCTCGCTCTGCTTCTCGAGCATGACGTTGGCCAGCAGCGTGTCGAGCCGCGCGCGCCGCGCGACTCGAACCGCCGGATCCGACGAGGCCTCGACCGCCGCGCGCGCCGCCGCCACGCGCGGGTCGGCTTGCGCGCGCTTGCGCACGTCGCGCGAGAACACGACCGCCGCGGCGGCCGGGCCGCCGAGCACCGACGCGTAGCTGCCTTCCAGCGCGGTCGCGCGCATGCGCGGGTTCAGCTCGCGCGAGAACACGACGTAGGCTCCGCCGTGGTAGCGGGTCAGCACCGTGAAAACGATCGGGCCGTCGAAGCGCACGATCGCGCGGGCGATCTCGGCGCCGTACTCGAGGATGCCGCGGCGCATCGACTCGGGCGAGCCGTCGAAGCCCGACAGGTTCGCCAGGATGACGGCGGGCCGGTTGCCGCTCGCCGCGTTCAGCGCCCGCGCGACCTTCTTCGACGACATCGGGAAGAGCGTCGCCGCGGTCCAGCCGTCGGGGCCGTCGTTCGGAACGTAGCCGACCCGCGCGATCTGGCGGCTCTCGATCCCGACCAGGGTGACTGGCACTCCGCCAAGATGTGAGTCCCAGACGATCGCGGTCTCTCCGCCCGACCAGTCACGCCAGCGCTCCAGCCAGCCGGCGTCGGCGTCGACGAGCGCACGCATCAGTGGCCGCATCGCGAACGGGCGCTTGCGGCCGGGGTTGGCCTCGGCGGAGAACACCTCGCCCAGCGTCTTGAAGCCCTCTTCGCCCTCGTAGGCGGCGAGCATGGCGTTGCGCTCCGGCGCGTCCTTCGTCGCGAAGCGGCGCGGCGTCTTCTCGCCCGGCGCCACGTAGCTGCAGCCGTAGTGCTCGAGCAGGATCGCGTAGGCGTCGGCGAGATCGCGCGCCTGGAACTGGGCCTCGCCGTTCGGGCCCATGATGCGCTCGTAGCCGCCGATCCCGATCTCGTCCTCGGCCGAGACGGCGCCGGAGAACTCGAGCACCGCGCGTCCGGTCAGCACCATGTACGCGTTCTGCAGCATGATCAGGATGCCGCGCGAGCGCAGCTCCATCGAGGCGAGCGCGTCGAAGTAGCTCTGCGCGCCGACGTTCGGGCCCGAGGTGATCACGTTCACCTCGCCGCCGGCGTCGGTGAAGGTGACGAGCTTGCGCACCACGCGCGCGGTGGCGTCGAGGTTCTCGGTGCCCGAGTCCATCGCGATGCGCGCGCCGCCGGACAGGGCGACCCACTCGACCGGGAGCCGCTGGCGCTCGGCCAGATCGAGCGCAGCCACGATCCGATCGCACTCGCCCGCCGCGAGCGCGCCCATGTCGCGGGTCGAGTCGCCGAGGATCAAGACGCGCTTCATGCCTTCGGGGTGCTTTGCGGTCGGAGTCGAGATCACGCCGAAGACGATGCCGGTGCGGTTCTGGCCGGGCTCGCGGTCGACCGCGACCGCGCACGCCGTCGACGAGCTCGTGTTCGCGGAAGCTGCCGGCGCCGGTCGGGTGGAAGATGCCGACCGCGCCGCGCTCGGGCGGCGCCGTGAAGAGGCGCACGATCTCGTACGGGTAGGTGAGCCCCCGCGCGCGCG
This sequence comes from uncultured delta proteobacterium, assembly GCA_963707945.1. Classification (GTDB taxonomy): domain Bacteria; phylum Myxococcota_A; class UBA9160; order SZUA-336; family SZUA-336; genus VGRW01. The sequence goes on along the minus strand of CAVPRM010000001.1, from coordinate 741,330 downwards.
CGGTCGCGACCCGCTGCGCGTACGGGGTGGCGGGATCGAGCGGCCGGTCGTGCGGGACGCGCAGGCTCCACTCGACCCGGCTGCCCGACGGATTGCCCGCTAGCAGCTCGATCTTGCGCGGGGCGTCGGGCGCGTCGCGCTCGAAGCTGGCCAGGCGCACGATGACCTTCTCGAGCCCGAGGTGACCCGTCTCGGGCGCGAGCCGGCGCAAGGCTTCGGTGAGCAGCTGATTCGACAGGGCGATCGGCGGGCGCACGAACAGGTACAGCCGGTTCCACTGCAACCGGTGGTCGGGGTCGCGCTCGCCCTGCACGCGGCGCATCGCCTCGATCGCCTCGTGGAAGCGCTCCTCGAACAGCGCCAGGTCGGGCGCGTACGGAACGCCGGGACCGACGTCGCCGACCTCGGCGAAGCAGATGATCCGCTCGTCGCGGTTGTCGTCGCGCGACACGCCGTAGAAGGCGTGGATGCCCGCGAAGCCCGAGACGTCGAGCCGCTCGAGCTCGAACTTCGCCAGCCGCCAGAGCTCCATTCGGCGCGCTTCGTCGGCAGAGAGGCCCACCGCCGCGGCGGCGCGCTCGAGCCCGGCCGGGTCGGGCGCCTCCACCAGGGTGTGTTGCAGCTCCCAGTGCGGGCCGGGCACGGTCTCGCCCTGCGCGCGGCGCGGCCGCTCGAACAGCATGAAGCGCGCCTGCGCCGCGAGGTCGGCGACGCTCGGCGAGACCGTGCCGCGCAGGAGCGAGAGCGCGTCGAGCGCGAGCGCGAGCTCGGGCCGGCGCGCGAACGTCTCGCCGCGCTCGCCGAGCCCGATCAACAGGTGCAGGAGCGCCACGATCACGCGGCTGCGCATCGGCAGGATCGTGCGGGTCGCGTACAGCCGCAGCACCGCGCGCTCGAGCGCCTCGGTGTGCTCGAGGCCGCGCGGGCCGTAGTGCGCGAGCGCCTTCTTCACGAGCTCGAGGAAGTCCGCGTCGATGCCCGCGCCCTCGACCGCGATGCGGCGCAGATACATCGCCATGCGCGCGTCGTTCGACGGGCCCAGCTCGTCCTCGGCCAGCCGGGTCGGCGCGCGCGAGAACAGTGTCTCGATGTCGGCGTACACCTCGACGACGCTCGCGAGCATGGCCAGGTCGGCGCGCAGCGCGTCGGAGACCTTCGCGACCGGCGCTTCGAAGACGTCGACGAGCAGATCTGCGCGCTCGGGATTCGCGTCGTAGCCCATGAAGATGCGCCGCGTCTCGTTGCTTCAGCGCGTTCACCGCGGCCGCGCGCACGGACGCGACCTCGTTGCCGGCGCGCTCGAACTCGGCGCCTCCGCCATCGCCGCGGAAGACCTCGAGCGGATCGGGCTCGCTGGGCAGCTCGAGCGCCCCTGCGCTCGGGCTGGCCGCCGCGGAGGCGCCCGCTGCGGGCTCGATCACCAGGATCACGTCGCCCGCCGACACGCGCTCGCCGGGCCGCACCAGCACCTCGCGCACGATCCCGGCGACCGGCGCATAGAAGGCGGTCTCGGTCTTCATCGCCTCGAACAGGCCTAGCCGTGCGCCCAGCTCGACCCGCTGGCCCGCTCTCACCGCGACGTCGATCAAGAGCGCGGGCGACGGCGCGCGCACCTTGCCGCCCAGGTCGCAGAGGACCCGGTGGAGCCGGCCATCGATTTCGACCTGCATCTCGACCGCGGTGCCCGAGATCAACACCTGCGAGCGTTTCTCGCCGACGATGAGCAGGCCCGAGTGGGGGCCCTGCTCGTTGAGGGTCACCTGCACGACCTGGCCGCCCATGTGCACGCGGTAGATCCAGTTGCCGATCGCGAAGAGCTGCAGGCGGTACGGGTGGCCCGCGTAGACCAGGTCGAGCTCGGCGCCGTCGGACGGCGGGATCTCGCGCGGGCGCCCGCGGGCGGCGGCCGAGAAGAAGTTCGCGCGCGTCTTCGCGCGCTCGAGCTGGTAGGTCTGGATCGCGGCGACGATCAGCGCCTCGATCGCCGGGGTCGGCGGCGCGGCGAGCTGCGTGCCGTCGAGCCAGCCGGTCGACACGCCGCCGCGTCGGAAGTCCGGGTGCTCGAGCACGTCGAGCAGGAATCCCTTGTTGGTCATGCCGCCGAGCACGACCACGCGCGCGTCGGACACCGCGCGCACCAGGCGCGCGCGCGCCTCCTCGCGGGTGGAGCCGCGCGCGAGGATCTTCGCGACCATCGAGTCGAACTCGGAGGGGATCGTCCCGCCCGAGGCGATGCCCGCGTCGACCCGGATCCCCGGACCGGCGGGCAGGTCGAGCAGCGCGATCCGTCCGGGGCTCGGCGCGAACGCGTTCGCCGGATCCTCCGCGCACAACCGCACCTCGATCGCGCAGCCGCGCTCGTCGGGCGCGACCGCGGGCAGCCGCTCGCCGCGCGCGATCCGGATCTGCGCCTTCACGAGGTCGAAGTCGGTGAGGAGCTCGGTGATCCCGTGCTCGACCTGCAGGCGCGGGTTCACCTCGAGGAAGTAGAAGCGCTCCTCCTTGTCGTTCGCGACGACCAGGTACTCGCAGGTCGCGACCCCGACGTAGCTCGCCTCGCGCAGGAGCCGGATCGAGGCTTCGCGGATGCCGCGCACGATCTCCGGCGACAGGCCCGGAGGCGGCGCCTCTTCGACCACCTTCTGGTGCTTGCGCTGCACCGAGCAGTCGCGCAGGCCGAGCGCCAACACCGTTCCGTGGCGGTCGGCGGCCATCTGCACCTCGACGTGGCGCGCGCCGGAGATCGCGCTCTCGGCGAAGAGCGTGCCGTCGCCGAAGGCGTTGGCGGCCTCGGTCTCGGCGCTGTCGAAGGCGGCGAGCAGCTCGTCCGCGCTGCGAACCAGGCGGATGCCGCGGCCGCCCCCGCCGGCGGTGGCCTTGAGCATCAGCGGGAAGCCGATCTTCCCGGCGGCGGCCTGCGCCTCGCCGCGCACGAGCGGCCCGCCGCTCCAGGGCGAGACCGGCACGCGGGCGGCCTCGGCGATCAGCTTGCTCGTGATCTTGTCGCCGAGCCGGCGCATGGTCGCGGCGCTCGGCCCGAGGAACGCGATCTCGCTCGCCTCGAGCTTCTCGACGAAGCCCGGATCCTCGGCCAGGAATCCCCAGCCGGGCCACACCGCGTCGGCGCGCATCGCGCGCAGCGCGGCGAGCACGCGGTCGTGGTCGAGGTAGGCCGGGCGCATCGCGCCGTTCCCCGACGGACGCAGCGCCGGGCCGAGCGAGAGCGACTCGTCGGCTTCGCGCACGAACGGCGCCGTGGTGTCGGGCTCGGTGTAGAGGGCGATCCCGACGAGGTCGCTGCCCTCCTCGGTGCGCAGCTCGCGCAGGGCCCGCAGCGCGCGCGAGGCCGCTTCGCCGCGGTTCAGGATTGCGATTCGCCGGATCGTGCTGCCCACCACCTTCCCCAGGCCGATGGTAGCAGAGGGCTATACCCCGTGATCGAGCTGGTGCGCCGCGTTGGCGTCGCGCGGGAAGCCTCCTCGCGGGTCCCTTCTCGCTCGCGGACTCGCTGCGAAACCCACTCGTCGGCATCCCGCGCGACGCCAACGCTCCCGCGAGCTCGAACCGGTCTCCAAGCTCTCCACCCACCAGAGAGGAGAGCTGCTCGCTCCTTGGCTGGAGTGGGTATGGAACCCAGGTCGCGCCCCGAGGCAGCTGGGTGCAGTCGCGCGCGGCGGGCGCGCGGAGCGAGGAGTGGGTTTCGCAGCGAGTCCGCGAGCGAGAAGGGACCCACGACGAGTCCCGCGCGCCCGCCGCGCGCGACGGCGAGCTACTTCGCTGGCAGTGCCCCCGGGAAAACCTTGGCGAACGACAGGAAGGAGAGGAAGAACAGCCCGACGAAGCCGATCGCGATGCCGACCTCGACCAGCGAGAACGGTGTGATCGCGGCCCCGGCGAGCACCGCCGAGGGCGGAACCAGCGACGGCGTCACCAGGATGTAGCGCTCCAGGTAGAAGCCGAGCAGCGACCCCGCCGCGATCGGGCCCAGGATGGCCGGGGTCATCTTCGGCTTCTGACCGAGCAGCACCCAGAACGGGAACACCCAGATCAGGAACCAGACCGTGAGCGAGACGTGCACGTACGGCTCGCGGAGCCGCTCCCAGAAGCCGGCGAAGTACCAGGTGTCCTGGACGAACTGCGTGCCGAGGCGGTTGATCACGAAGCCGGTCTCTTCGGGGATGTTCGCGTACCAGATCACGAAGTACTGCGACCAGAACAGGTACATCCAGAAGATCGAGAAGGCGAAGATCATCTTGCCCAGGTCGTGCATGCGGCTCTTGGTGATCTCGCCCTCGAGCTCGTTGGAATTGCGCATGACCAGGCAGATCACGGTCGTCATGGTCACCGCGCACAGGAAGCCGCCCCAGCTGAAGTAGGCGGGGAACATCGTGCTCACCCACTCGGGCGCGAGCGACATGACCATGTCGATGCCGATCAGCGAGTAGCAGATGGCGTAGGACAGCACGAGCACCGCGGCGAGCTTGCGGGTGCGGCGCGTGCGACAGGTCGCGCTCGCGCTCCTCGCCGCGCCAGCCCGCGGTCCAGCGCTGGTAGAGCGTGCCGCGCAGGCCCGTCGCCGACTCGCGCGCGCGCCCGAGCATCGGGCGCACGGACAGGTACAGGTAGAACGGTCGAGATGAAGGTGATCCAGAGCAGCGCCGCGGCGTCGCGCGTGAAGGTGAAGGCCGGCTCGTACCAGAACTCCTTGCCCGGGACCGGGTGCTCGGTCCACTCGAAGAGCTGGTGGCGGCCCAGGTAGATGACGAGGAAGAGCGCGGTCGAGATCGGCACGTAGGAGCCCATCGAGTCGCAGACTCGCTGGATCGGACCCTGCCAGCGCGCGTTGGTCAGGCGCATGGCCGCCGACAGCACGAGCGCGCCGTTCGACGAGCACCGCCCACAAGAGCCAGTTGTGCAGGAACACGCGGTAGGCGCGCTTGGCGACCTCGCCGTCGGAGCTCGAGGCGCCGAGCAGGAACGTGATCGCGCCGACGACGAGCAGCCCGCCGAAGATGGCGGCCGCACGCGTGGGGAGGGCGCGGGGTGTGGCGACGTCTTGGCTCACGGTCCTAGGCCCCTTTGAAGAGCGTTCGCAGGTAGTTGATGATGTGCCAGCGATCCTCGGCGGCGATCTGCGGATAGCCGGGCATCAACGGCTTCCCGTAACGGATCTTGGTGTAGATCTGGCCGTCGGTGTAGCCGGGGACCGCCAGCAGCGGGACGGGCGGCGCCTCGAACTTGGCGAGCTTCATCGTGACCGGATTCTCGGGGGCCTGCGCGGCCATGCCGTCCTGCCCGTGGCACACCGCGCAGTAGGTCTCGTACTCGTGCTTGCCGCGCGCGATCGACTCGGCCGTCGCCTGGATCGGGTTCGGGATGTCGCGCACCTGCGGCGCGTAGATCGGCGCCTGGAACATCGGGTCGTCGGACTCGACGCGCAGCGGCGTGCCGCCCGCGGGAACGACGCCGTCGGGCGGAGCGATCGGCTGCTTCTCGAGCGTCTGCACCGCGGGCTCGTTCTTCATCTGATCGAACCAGTGCTTGTCCACCTGCTCCCAGCAGCCGGAGCCGCAGACCAGCGCAAACAATGCCCCGACGACGGCGCGCTCAGCCCTCGACAACGCGCACCTCCGTCGAGCCGGCGCGGCGCAGCACGTCCTGCGCGCGGGCGACCTGGTCGCCGTGGCAGCTCACGATGCAGCCGAACAGATCGCCGCGAGAAGCCGGGCTGGTAGGCCTCGTGGCCTTTGCGGGTCCGGAACATGCCGAAGAACATGAGCCCTGCGACGGTCGCGAGACCGCCGAGCAGGATGTTCAGCTCGAAGCCGATGATCGTGTCGGGCACGATCGACGCGAACGGCTTGCCGCCGATCACGAGCGGCCAGTCGTACGCGACCCAGATCTGCATGAAGTAGGCGAACGACACGCCGGTGAGGCAGCCGATCAGGGTCCACAGCCGCAGCGGCGACGGGCCGCGGTCGAGCGCGTGCTCGATCGCGTGGCTCGGCACCGGCGAGTAGACCTCGAGCTCCTTGAAGCCCGCGCCCTTGAGCTCCTCGATCGCCGTCACGGTGTCTTCGGGGTTCGAAAGCAGTCCGAGCACCTGGGCCATCAGTGGTGCCCTCCGTGCCCCTGCGCGCGCGCGCGGTCCTCGAACCAGAGCTCCTTCACCTCCTGCGATCGCGACCACGGGCGCGAGCCGCAGGAAGATCGTGAACATGGTGAGGAACAGCGCGAAGCTGCCGACGAGGATGGTGAGCTCGGTGACGCTCGGCACGTAGTAGCCCCAGGCCGCCGGATCGTACTCGTGCGAGAGGCCCGTCATGATGATGACGTACCGCTCGAACCACATGCCGATGTTGATGAAGATCGAGGTGACCCACATCCAGGCCACGTTCGTGCGGCACCACTTGAACCAGAGCGGCAGCGGCGACAGCACGTTGCAGCTGATCATGATCCAGGTCGACGTCCAGTGGTAGCCGAAGCCGCGGTACCAGAACGACATCTGCTCGTACGGGTTCGCGCGAGTACCAGGCCATCAGGTACTCCATGCCGTACGAGTAGCCGACCACCGACGACGTGAGCAGGATCAGCTTGCCCATGTTGTCGAAGTGCTCTTTGCGCAGGTACGCCTCGAGGTGGAACGCCTTGCGCACCGGCACGAGCACCGTGATGACCATCGCGATGCCCGAGAAGATCGCGCCCGCGACGAAGTACGGGGCGAAGATCGTGGTGTGCCAGCCGGGCACCATCGACGTAGCGAAGTCCCAGGACACGACGCTGTGCACCGAGAGCACGAGCGGCGTCGACAGCCCCGACAGGTGCAGAACCGTGCGCGCCCAGTGGCGCCACTGCTCGCCGGAGCCGCGCCAGCCCAGTGACAGCGCGCGGTACAGGTAGCGGCGCCAGTCGCGCACGCGGTCGCGCGCCGCGGCCAGGTCGGGGATCAGCCCGACGTAGAAGAACATGATCGAGATGATCATGTACGTGTTGATCGCGAACAGGTCCCAGACCAGCGGCGACTTGAAGTTGGGCCACACGCCCGCGCTGATTCGGGTACGGCACCATGAAATAGAACTTGTAGACGCGGCCGATGTGGATCAGCGGGAACATCGCGGCGATCAGCACCGCGAAGACCGTCATCGCCTCGGCGCCGCGGTTCACCGCGTTGCGCCACTTCGCGCGGAACAGGAACAGGATCGCCGAGATCAAGGTGCCCGCGTGCGCGATGCCGACCCAGAACACGAAGGTCGTGATGTACACGCCCCACATGACCGGGTGGGTGAGGCCGGTGACGCCGAGCCCCCAGTACGTCTGGTACAGGAACGCGACCAGCGCGATGCCGACCAGGGTCGCGCAGGAACAGCACCATCAGCACGTAGAGCGGCGTGGGCGGCTCCAGCACGCGCAGGATGTCGTCGTTGATCTGGTCGGGGCTCTGCGGGACCGGCTCGGTGATCGCTGCCATGACTACGCCTCTTCCACGCGCCGGATCGACTTCAGGTAGGAGACGGCCGGCCGCGTGTAGAGGTGCTCGAGAATCCGGTAGGCGCGCGGGTCGTCGCGCAGCACCGTGACCTTCTCTTCCTTGCCGCGCAGGTTGCCGAACACGATCGCGTTCGACGGGCAGACCTGCTGGCACGCGGTGACCATCTCGCCCTCGCGGATGGTGCGGCCCTCTTTCACCGCGACGTCGCGCGCGCTGTTGATGCGCTGCACGCAGAAAGTGCACTTCTCCATCACGCCCTTGGCGCGCACCATGACGTCGGGGTTGAGCGCCCAGTTCTCGGGCTCGGGCACGTACCAGTCGTACGACCAGTGGTTGAAGCGGCGCGCCTTGTACGGGCAGTTGTTGGAGCAGAACCGCGTGCCGATGCAGCGGTTCGGAATCATGACGTTCAGGCCTTCCTTGCTGTGGTACGTCGCGAGCGCGGGGCAGACCGACTCGCAGGGCGCCGCGCCGCAGTGCTGGCACAGCATCGGCGTGTGGCGGACGTCGACCTCGTTCTCGTCGGCCCACTCGAAGTAGCGCTCGATCCGGAGCCAGTGCATCTCGCGGCCGATCCGGACGTTCTCGGGACCGACGACGGGGATGTTGTTCTCGGTGATGCAGGCCGCCATGCAGGCGTTGCAGCCGGTGCAGGCGTCCTGGTCGATGTTCATTCCCCAGCGGTACGGGCTGTTGGGCGCCGCATCGGCGGCCGGGTCGTATTTCCGGGTCAGCAGGTGCTCGGCGCTGCCCTGGATGGGCATCATACGCATCGCGTCGTTCTTGCCCGGCGTCTCGCCCGACGGCTCCTCCATCGGCACGTAGCCGTGACCGTGCTCTTCGCCTGGGTGCTGATGCGCAGGCGTGGGGTTCTTGAGCTCCGCCAGCGTGACCGCCTTGCCGAAGCCGCGGCCTTCCTGGTCGAAGGTGAGCTGGACGCGCACCACGGGCGCGCGCCCCTTGGTGTTCACGACCGAGGCGTGCGTCGAGAGCCAGGCGAGCGCGCCGCTCTGCGGATCGAGCTTGCCCGGAATCAGCGAGAAGGCGTTCACGCCGAAGACATCCCGCTGCCAGGCCGAGTGCGGCTCGAGCGGCGCGTTGGGATCGCGCGGCAGCCCGCCCCGGCCGACCTGGAGGGCGATGACACCCGGGCGCACCGCTTGGTGCGGGAACGCCGGCGCGCGCACCTTGCCGGCGTCGGTCTCGATCTCGAGCACGTCGCCGATCTCGACGTCGAGAACCGTGGCCGTCTCGGGATGGAGCTCCACGTAGCTGCCCCACGTCGTCTTCGTGACCGGGTCCGGGATCTCGTGTAGCGCCTGCACGCGGGAGAGCCGGCCGTCGTACAGATGGAGCGAGGGGTACACGACCAGCACCGGATCCGACGCGTTGCCGAGGAGCGGCGCGGGCTCGAAGTCGAGGCTGCCGACGCCGCTCGCCAGGCCGACGTTGGCCGCCGGCGCCTCCTTGTACTCGCCGCCGCGTGCGAGCGCGATGTCCATCGCCGGCTTGCCGCCCCAGGCCGCGAACAGGAGCTCGCGGAAGTTCCCCGCGGGCACCGTCGCGCCGAGCGCGCGCGCCGCCTCGAGCAGCACGTCCACCGTCGCGCGCGTGTCGAAACGCGGCCGGATCGTCGGCTGCTGGATCGTCTTCACGCCGCGCACGGCCTCGGCGTCGCCCCAGGCTTCGAATGCCGCGTGGTCGGGCAGGACGAGGTCCGCGAGCTCTGCCGTCTCGTTCGGCGCATACGCGAAGCTGACGGTGAACACGTTGCCAGAGCGCAGCGCGTCGGCGAGGCCGACCTGCGGCGCGGTGTAGGCGGGGTTCGAGTCGTGCACGAGCAACACCCCGACCTCGCCGCCCCGCATCTTGCCGACCAGCTCCGACAGCTCCTGGAAGCGCGCGAGCTTGCCGACGTTGTGGTCGGGGCCGAACACGACGGTCTTGCCGACGGCGCCCATGACGACGTTCAGGATCTGCACCGCGGCGGCGAAGCGCGCGGCGTTGGTGCCCTGGACCTCGACTCCCGGCGGCAGCGCGAGCGGCGCGTGCGCGGCGGCGAGCCGCTCGGCGACGCCCTCGAGCACGACGGCCGCGATGCCGGTCTTGTCGGCGACGGAGCTCGCAGAGTACTTGCCGAGCAGCGCGCGCAGCGACTCGGGACCGCCGCCCTTGCGCTTGGCGACCTCGCTGGCGAGCGCGATCGCGACCAGGACCTCGGTGCCCGGGTTCGGCGCGAGCCACTGATCGGTGTTGGCCGCCGACAGGCCGAGCCGTGGACCGACGAAGATCGCGAAGCCCTGCCCGTTCTGGCGGGCCTCGGTGAAGCCGATCTGGTTCGAGAGCGGCGAGAGCCAGGTCTCGATGAAGTCGGTGCCGAACGCGATCAGCACGTCGGCCGCGCCGATCTTGAACGACGGCACCGCCGAGGTTCCGAACACGGTCTCGTTCGCGCTGCGCAACGCCTCGTAGGCGTACGGCTCGAAGCGCAGCCGGTGAGGCGAGCCGATCGCCGCGAGGACCTGGTCGACCAGCGCGTCCGCCGTGCCGGTCTCGCCGCCGCCGAGGAACACCGCCTTGCCGGGCGCCTTCTTGAGCGCCTCGACGAGCATGGCCGTGCCCTCTTCCCAGCTGATCGGCGCGAGCGAGCGGACCCCAGCCGCGTCGACGACGCGCTTCATCGGCTGCGGGAAGCGCGCGTGGTCGTAGGTGCGCATGTGGCCGAGCTCGCCGCGCACGCACAGCCGGCCCTTGGAGAGCGGATGGTCGGGATTGCCGTCGATCTTGAGCGGGCGGCCCTCGCGCGTTCGCACGCGGATGCCGCAGCTGCTCGGGCACTCGCGACACATCGAGTTGTAGTAGGTCGAGATTCCCGGCGTGACCTCGTCGGGCTGATTCAGGTACGGGATGATGTTGTGGACCGGGTCGTGGCAGCCGACCGTCGCCGCCGCGCCAGCGGTGAGGCCCGCGATCTTCAGGAAGTCTCGGCGATCGATCTCAGGCATTTCGTCTCGCTTGCCGCGCTAGTAGTGACACGCGACGCAGTCGTCGGTGGCCCCGCGCTGCAGGTGGCACTCCATGCACCAGCCCATCTCGAGCTTCTGCGTCGGGAGGAAGAAGCTGCGCTTGGTGAAGCGCGTCTGCGGAACCAGGTACACGCGCTTCATGTCTTGAACCTGCCCGTGGCATTCCTGGCAGGCGACGCCGGCCTGCACGTGGCGCATGTGCTTGAACTGGACGAAGTCGGGCACCCAGTGGACGCGCACCCACGGGATCGACTCGCCCTTCTCGAAGTGGTCGTGGAGCTTCGCGATCTCTTGCTCCGAGCCCGGCGTACGGCCCTGCTTCACGTACTGGTGACAGCCCATGCACACCGAAACCGCGGGCACCGTCGCGTCCCAGCCGCGCTCGGCGGGACCGTGGCAGTACAAGCACGGGATCCCGAGATTTCCGTCGGTGATTCCGCCGGCGTGGATCTGGTGGTTGAACTGGATCGGCTGTTCCGGACCGGTCAGTTCCTCGGCGGTGTACGGATAGAGATCCGCGGCGCCGGCGAAGACCGCCGCGCACACCACGAGCAAGCCGACCGCGATCAGTACGCGGGTACTCTTCCCCGATCCCATGCGACGCGCCGATGGTTACCCGCGGCCCAGAGTCGGGTCAAGCAGACGCGTGCGAAAAGCGCCGGGTGCAGCGAATAGCTGCGTGGGTCAGCCGAAGTGGAGCATCGCGAACGGTCCGTACGCCGGCTCCTCGCGGTATGCGATGAGCCGCGCGAACGCACAGTTGTCGAAGCCGTAGCTCGCCTCGTCGCGGGGTTCGTGCCCCAGCAGGAGCGCGATCAGGAACGCGAGCAGCCCGCCGTGCGAGACCACCAGGGCGCGGGCGGTCGGATCGAAGAGCGGCTCGCGGACGAGCTCGAGCGCGACTCGCGCTCGAGCGACGAACTCGGCCCGAGTCTCGCCTCCCGGCGAGGTGCGGCCGGTCGCGGCCAGCCGCGGCAGCACGGTCCTGCCCAAACGGTAGAACTCGGGGTGGCGGCGGCGAGCCTCGTCGGGCGCGAGGCCGTCGAGCGCGCCGTGCGACCCCTCGGCCAGGCAGGCGTGGGTCTCCAGCGCGAGCCCGCGCCCGTCGACGAGCACGCGCGCGGTCTCCTGGGCGCGGACCAGCGGCGAGACCAGGCACCGGTCGAACTGAATCGGCGCCAGGCGCGCCGCCAGCGCCCTCGCCTGCTCGCGTCCCTGCTCGGAGAGCGGCGGGTTGGCGCGCAGGACCGCAGCCTCCTCGACCGCGCCGTGCCGGACCAGGTAGAGCTCCACCGATCGGTGTCAGCGCGCGCGGCGGCGGCGCGGCAGCGAGGTGGGCGCGCCCTCGTGGTCGAGCGCGTACGTCATCAGGTTCTTCACGTCGTAGCAGATCTGCCGGATGTCGTAGCCCATGGTCAGGTCGAGGTGGCTGTTGCCGCGCACCGGGCGCCAGAGCAGGTACTCGCTCGACGCCGAGCGGTACACGCTGCGCGTGGTCTGCACCGACGCCAGCGGGTCCTCGTCGCCGAAGAAGATCGCCAGCGGGATGCGGATGCGCGGAAACGCCGCGGCGATGTCGTGGCGCAGGGCCTGGCTGGTGAGCTCGCCGCGCCGCGCCCAGCGCGCGAGCTGCTCGAGCGTCGCGCGCGGCTCGTCGCTGGCGCCCTCGCGCAGCAGCGGCCGCAGCGCGCCGAGCGCCACGTTGCGCGGCTGATACAGCAGCGGACGGCTGAACGGCATCCCGCCGGTGAGCGGCCCGTGCACCGCGGGGCGCAGGTTCGCCTCGAGCCAGCGGAACGCGGCGCGGAATGGCAGCCGCTTGAAGCGCCAGGGCGTGAATACGCGCGGCGGCGGCCGCAGGCCCGGCAGCCTGCGCAGCGCGCGGCCCGCCAGGCGCGCGAGGTTCGCCGCCGCGAGCGCCACGTCGACGGCGGGAAACGCGAACAGCGGCCCGAACGACACCGCACGCAGCCACACCGGCAGCCGCGCGAAGTCCGACGGCGCGCCGATCGTGATCAGCCCCGAGAGATCGTCCGAGAGCGTCGCGTACGCGTAGCCGAGAATTCCGCCGAGGCTGTGGCCGCAGTAGAAGATCTTGTCGCGCCCGCTGGCGCGCTTCACGGCGGCGATCGCCGCGGGCAGATCGAACAAGAGGTGCGAGTCCAGGTCCCAGCCGAAGTCGATGTCGGCGGGCGGCTCGACTCCGGCTGCACGCGCGCGCCGCCGCTGCAGCTCGGGCGAGCTCTTGCCGTGGCCGCGCAGCTCGAGCAGGAACAGGTCGGCGCCGAAGAACAGCATGTTCTTCACGAACTCGCCGGTGCTCCAGGCGCGCCGGTTCTGCGTGTAGCCGTGCACGAGCAGGAGCGGCACGTCCTTGAGCGGCTGCGCGAACGGCTGCGGCCGCGGGCGGTAGCGGGTGAGCACGAGCGTCCAGCCGTCGCTGGTCTGGACCTCGATCTCCTCCGGGTCGTGCAGCTCCGCGAGCTCGAGCTCGTCGACGCTCGGTGCCGCCGGACGCGGCGGCGCATACACGGCGGCCTCGGTCACGCTCCCCCCTCCGCTGACCTGGACGAAGCGAATCCTAGCTCAGTCGCGCTCCAGGTGCTTTGCGAAGAAGGCGAGCGCGCGGCGCCAGCCGTCGCTGGCGGCGGCCTCGCGGTAGGCCTCGGGCCGCGAGTCGTTCGCGAAGGCGTGTCCGGCGCCGGGATACACGACCACTTCGACGTCGGAGCCGCGCTCCCCGCTGCGCCGGCGCAGCTCGTCCACGTCGGTCTGTGGAATCAGCGCGTCCTCGGCGCCGAAGAGCGCCAGGATTGGCGGATGCCGGCGCGCGAGCGCGTCGAGCGCGTGCTCGGGGTTGTTCTCGTCGAGGCTCGGCGCGCGCAGCATCCCGTACCAGGGCACGACCGCCGCCAGCCCGCGGACCGAGGCCGCGGCGAGAAACGCGTACTTCCCGCCCATGCAGAAGCCGGTCAGCCCGACCCTTCGCCCCCCGACCTCGGGGCGCGCGCGCAGCCAGTCGGCGCTGGCCTGGACGTCTGCGAGCACGCGGCGATCGGGCAGCCCGTGCATGAAGCGCATGACCGCCGGCATGTCCGCCGGCGTGCCCGGCCGCTCTCCGCGCGAGTAGAGGTCGAGCGCGAGCGCGGTGAAGCCGGCGTCGGCGATGCGCTTCGCGACGCTGCGGTACTGGTCGGAGAGCCCCCAGACGTCGTGCAGGATCACGACTCCCGGGGCCGGCCTCCCGTGCGCGGGCGCGGCGAGCTCGGCCGCGAGTCTATCGGCACCGCTCGGGAGCTCGACCCTCACGCAGGGCTCTCGCTCTGCCTCCAGACGTAGATCCGCATCGGAGGCACGTTCCAGAAGCCGCTGTGGGTCTCCGGCCGCGCGCCGAACACGGGGTCGCCGAGGTCGCGCACCTTGCTGCGGAACTGGTACGCGACGAACCGCCCTTCGGGGGTGAGCACGCGCTTGGCGGCGCGCAGGGTCGCGAGCCCGACACCGTGCTCGAGCGTGGAGAAGGGAATCCCCGACATCACGAGGTCGGCGCGGGTCTCGCCGATCTTCGCGAGGGCGGCCTCGATCTCGGTCGCGCTGCCGTGGTGCACGTAGACGCGCGGGTCCGGGAAGTCCTTTCGCAGGACCTCGACGAAGTCCTCGCTGATCTCGATCGCGACGAGCTTGGCGTCGGGGCGCATGTGCTCGAGCGCATGACGCGTCAGGACGCCCGTGCCGGGACCGAGCTCGACGATCACGCGCGCGCGCCGGACGTCCCCGCACTCCAGGGTGCGGCGCGTCAAGAAGCGCGAGCTCGGGATCACCGAGCCCACCTCGCGCGGGTTCTTGAGAAAGCCTTTGAAGAACTCGAGCGAGCTCTTGGCGGCGGATTGGCGCCGGCGGGGGCTGGAACTCATCGGCACCTGCTCCTGCGGATCTCGGAGGTTTGGGGGCGTGCTCGGGTTTTATCGCGCAAGGAGATGAGGGTCAACTGGCGAGCTCAACTCTCTGCGGGCTCGGGAGGCGCGCTGCCGGGGCCGCCTTCCGCGGCCGCGACCACGAGTCGGGTCACTCGCCGCAGGATTTCGCGGCCGGTACGGGTCGCCGTCTCGGCGTCGCGCGCCGACATGGCGACCGCCAGACGCTGCAAGAGCGGCAGGACCTGGCGGCGGTCCTCCACCAGCTCGAGCATGTCCTGCACCAGCGCCCGCTGGGCGAGGAAGCGCGTCATCGAGTTGGCGAGCAGGACGATGACGCGGTTGTGCGTCAGCCGGGCGATCACCGGCTGCAGCTCGCGCAGGCCGTCGACGAACGCTTCGGCCGAGAGCTCCGGGTCGGCGACCCGCCGGATCTCGGCGACCGCGCCGTCGATCTCGCCGTCGGTCGCGCGCGAGAGTCCCAGGCGCAGCACCCCCGGGGACAGCACCTCGCGCAGCTCGAGCAGCTCGCGGATCCAGTGCACGTTCTCGGGCCCGGCCGGGAACAGCATGGTCCAGACCAGCTCGAAGCTGGCCTGCTCGGTCGCGCGCACCCGCGTGCCCGAGCCCTGCTGGATGTCCACCAGCCGCAGCTCCTCCAGCTTCTTCAGCGCCTCGCGAATCGAGCTGCGGTTCACGTGGAGCTGCGAGGCCAGCTCGCGCTCGGGCGGCAGCCGGTCGCCGGGGGCGAAGGACCCGTCCAGGATCTTGGCCCGTATCTGTGCCGCTACTTCACTCGGGAGAAGTCGACGGAGCTTCGTCTCGCCGCTCACGCCCCCATGATAACCTGCCGCGCATGGTCAGGGCTTATTCCATCAGCGCAACGGACATCGAGGCCGAGAAGAAGCGTGTCGACGGCGACCTCGGCAAATTCAACTTCGCGAACGCGATCAAGCTGGATCGGCTCGAGCTGCGGCCGATGGGACCGCGGGACGTGCACCTGCGGATCCTGGCCGTCTCGGGCGAGCACAACGTGGACCACGCGGTGCTGGCTGATACCGATGGGATCGCGGCGGCGCGCGGCGGGAAGATCTACCCGGGCAATTCGGCCGTAGGCGAAGTCCTCGCCGTGGGCGCGGAAGTGAAGCGCTTCAAGCCGGGCGACATCGCCCTCACCCACTGCAACGGCGACCCGGACCAGTTCGGCTTCCCGCAGCGGATCTGGGCTTACGATCAGCCGGACTCGATCGGCTGGTACGCCGAAGAGGCCGTGGTCGGCGACTGGCAGCTGGTCCCGGCGCCGCTGGGCTGCGGGCTCTCGCTCTGGGAGATCGCCGCGCTGCCGCTGCGCGCGCCGACCGCCTACCACCTGTGGCGACGCGCGCTCGGGATCTTCCGGCTGAAGGTCTCCGACGAGAAGCTGCGCCGGCTGAACGTGCTTTCGTTCGGCGGCGGCGTCGGCGAGTGCTTCTTGATGCTCGCCAAGTCCGAGGGGCACCACGCCTACTTCTGCTCGGGTTCGCCCGACCGGCGCGCCGCGCTGGAGCGCCAGGGCATCCACGGCATCGATCAGAAGGCGTTCAACCGCTTCGCCTCGCGCGACGACGTGCGCGCGTTCTCGGGCGAGGTCCGCAAGCTCACCGGCGGCGTGAACATGCACATCGTGTGCGACATGCTGCGCGGGCCCGTGTTCGCGGCCGGGCTCGCGGTCTCGTCGCGCTGCGGCGTGAACGTGTCGGCGGGCTGGCAGCTCTCGCGCCAGGTCGAATACAACTCGACCTTGATGTCGGTGAAGCAGGTGACCATCGACCACACGCACTACGAGACCGTCGAGGGCTGCACCGCCGCGACCGAGCTCTACGGGGTCGTGTTCAAGCCGACCGTGCACAAAGAGGTGTACGCCTTCGAAGATCTCCCGCGCGCGATGCGCGAGATGTACGACGCGACGCAGACCGGCATTCCGATCATCCGGGTGGCGAAGCAGATGCCGGAGAGCGTGAAGAAGCTCCTCTGATGGGGAAGCGCTGGCTGCTCAAATCCGAGCCCGAGATCTACCCGTTCGCGAAGCTCGTGTCCGACGGCGGCACCACCTGGGACGGCGTGCGCAATCCGCAGGCGCGCAACAACCTGGCCGCGATGGCGGTCGGCGACCTCGTGTTCTTCTACCACTCGCACGACAAAGAGGTCGTCGGGGTCGCGAAGGTGACGAAGACGGCATTTCCCGACCCGACGGCGGACGATCCGCGCTGGCTGGCGGTCGGGCTGGCGGCGGTGGAAGCCCTACCCGCTCCGGTGTCGCTCGACGCGATCAAGGCCGACCCGGCGCTGCGCGAGCTCCAACTCGTGACGCACTCGCGGCTCTCGGTCATGCCCGTCGCCGCAACCCAGTGGGCGCGGATCGAAGCGCTGGCGCGCGAGGGCGCAAAAGGCCCCGCCAAGAGCCCGAAGTCGAGAAGCCGCGCCGGGCGAGGTCGCTAGATCGGCGACAGAGCCGCGGGCGGCGGCTTCGACTCGAAGTTCGGGCGAGCCGCGACGCTCTGGCCACCGAGCTCTTCGGGCGTGAAGTAGCTCTCGACGGCGCGCAGGGACTGGTCGAGCGGAAAGCGCAGCTGGACCCATTGGCCCGGCGCCTCGGCGAGCGCGCTCTCGCGGATCTTCGTCGTGACGCCCTGCATGCTGGATGATCATGTTGCCGAGCGCGCGCAGGCGAGCCTCCTCCATGTTGGGGATCGTCGGGACGTAGGAGAGGACCTCGTTGGTCAGCTCGTCCACTTTGCGGGCCGCGGCGCCGAGCGCCGAGCAGTCGTCGTGCGTCACCTCCTCCAGGGGCTTCGTCGATCAGAGCCTGCAACGCGTCGCGCTGCGCGAGCACTTCGGGCCAGATGACGGAGAGGGGCCGCGCGGGCGCGGCCTTCTTCTCGTCGCCGGATCGCGAGCAGCCGGCGGCGAGCGCCGCAATCAGGCCGAGCGCGAGGGCGAGGCGAGCAGCAACCAGGCGTTTCATGGAGACCTCCTGCGGGAGAGCCGAGCGTACATGCACCGCCACACCTGGCAAGGTCAAGCGGATCCGTCGCTAGAGCAGGGTCGGGTAGGAGACCCGGCCGGCTTCGACGCGCGCCCTTGGATCGAGCCGATGGGGCTCCGATTCACCCGGGCGAAGCAGGTGGACGACGCTCCAGCCGCGCGCCGCGAGGGCGTCGGACAGGATGCGGCGGTGGCAGTCGCGCCAGTCGCGTTCGGCGCAGAGGAGCGCGGTCGGCCGCGCGCGCGCGAGCGCTTCGAGCCGCTCGAGACCGGCCTCGAGCTCGGGCGTGCCGAGCGCGTCGGCGAACGCGCGCAGCGCCGGGTCGGGCAGCGCCGCGTTGCGCGAGCGCTCCGGCGGCAGGCTCGGCTCGCGCCTCCCGCCCAGCGCGTCGCCGAGGAAGGCGTAGCCGATGCGCGCGGCGGCGAGCGACTTCTCGAGCGGCGCGCGCGAGTGCTGTGGAAAGCGGCGCGACACCGGGAAGCGTCGGACGTCGGCGACGCAGGCGATGCCCGCGGCCGCGAGCAGCGCGACGAGCTCCGCCGCGCTGCGATTCGAGTGGCCGGCGCTCCAGAGCTCCAACGGCTCAGCCGAAGCGGTCCGGTGCGAACGGCTCGAGCGGCAGGCTCGGCGGCTCGCCCAGGCAGAGCTCGGTGACGAGCTGCGCCGTCATCGGTCCCTGCGAGATGCCGCTCATGCCGTGGCCGGTCGCGATCACCAGGTTCCCGAACGCCCGCGGCCGGCCGAGGATCGGGCGGTCGTCGGGGGTCAGCGGGCGCAGACCGCGCCAGGTCTCGAGCCGCTCGCCCGCCCCGAGCCCGGGCAGGAAGCGCTCGACTGCGCGGAGGATCGCTCCGACCCGGCGAGCGTTCACGGACAGGTCGAGCCCGGCGAGCTCGAGAGTGCCCGCGAAGCGCAGCGCGTCGCCGAGCGGTGTCACCGCGACCTTCGCCTCCGAGAGCAGGACGGGCAGGTTCGCGAAGTCCGGCGGACGCCGCACCGTGACGCTGTAGCCCTTGGCCGCCTGCACCGGCACCCGCAGGTCGAGCTGCGCGGCGAGCGCGGGCGAGAAGGCGCCGGCGGCCAGCACGACCTGGTCGGCGCTGAAGTCGCCGCGTGTGGAGACGATGCGCGCGATGCGCCGGCCCGCGCGCTCGAAGCCGAGCACTTCGTGGCCCGTCGCGAGCCGTGCGCCGCGCGCGCTGGCCCGCTGGGCGAGCGCGCGGACGAGGCGCGCCGGATCGAGATGCGCGTCCTGCGGGAACCACACGCCGCCGCGCAGGCCGGGGGCGGCGCGCGGCACGCGCGCGCGCAGCTCGTCCGCGCCGAGGGCGCGACCCGTGCCGCCATGCTGTTCGATCAGCGCGAGCTCCTGGCGCGCCTTGGCGAGGCCGGCGTGCGACTCGCACGCGACGACGAGGCCGTGCGGCGCAAAGCCGAAGTCGAGCCCCGGCTCTGCAGCGAGCTTCTGGTAGCGCTCGAGGCTCGCCAGGATCAGCTCGCGGTTCACGCGCAGGGTCTCCCGCGCGCGGGCGGCCGTCGACGCGCGCAGGAAGCCGAGCAGCCAGCGCGCGAGTGTCCAGTCGAGCCGCGGCTTCACGTAGAACGGGCTCTCCGGGTCGAACAGCCAGCGCAGCGCCTGGCGGATCACGCCGGGCGCCGGCAGCGGCGTGCCGTGGCTGGGCGAGATCCATCCCGCGTTTCCGTACGACGCGCCCGAGGTGACCTCGCCCCGCTCGAGCAGGACCACGCGCACCCCGCGCGCCGCGAGCAGGTCCGCACTGGCGACGCCGATCACGCCGCCGCCGACGATTGCGACGTCGAAGCGCTCGCTCACCCCGACACCTTACGGCGGCGCCAGCCCGAGCGCCCGGGCCAGCGCGTGGTAGACGTAGTTCTGCTCCTGCACGCCGTGGAAGAGCGACGCTCCGGGTCCGCCGGCGTAGATCGGCACGTCCTCGCCGCCGTGGGTCTCGGCCGGCAGCGGCACGGGCGACTCCTGCAGGTAGCTCGGCGCGAGGACGTCGGCCTCGCCGAGCTGCGGCCGCCCGTGCGCGACTGGCTCGACCTTCGTCGGCATGTGCGGGAACTGCTTCGCGCCCTCGGGCTGAGCGTCCGAGGCGCCGGTGTAGCCCGGTCCGTTCGCGTAGTGCAGCGTGGTGTAGGGATGTCCGGAGAGATCCAGCGCGGGCTCGTTGCTCGGCGCCGCCTCGCCGTTCGAGCCGACCACGAGCCCGAGGATCGGATTGCCGCGCTTGGGGTAGCCCGAGATCGAGAGCGTGTGGCTGTGGTCGGCCGTGACCACGATCAAGGTGTCCTTCGGGTTGGTCTTCGCGAGCGCCAGCTTCACGGCGTCGGCGAACTCGATCGTCTCGGTGAGCGCGCGGTAGGCGTTGCCCGCGTGGTGGCCGTGGTCGATTCGGCCGCCCTCGACCATGAGCACGAAGCCCTTCGGGCTCCGGGCCAGGATGTCGAGCGCCGCGCCGGTCATCTCCGCGAGCGACGGCTGCGTCGGCGCCTTCTCGGCGCGCATGCTCTCGAACTCGAGGTGGCTCGGCGCGAACAGGCCGAGCGCGTGGCGCGCCTTCGCCGGATCGAGCGCGAGCAGCGCCTCGCGCGTCGCGACGTAGGGCGCGCCCGCGAAGCGCTTCTGCCACTCGGCCGTGAGGTCGCGGCCGTCGAGCCGCTCGCCGCCTCGCCGCGGACGGCAGGAAGAACGCGCGTCCGCCACCGAAGGCAACCTCGAGCCCGTCGCCGTGCGAGAACTCGACGAGCTGGCGCGCGATGTCCGGAAAGCCTGCGGCACGCGCCTCGGGCGAGAGCTTCGCGTCCGACTCCCAGTTGCGTTCGGGGGTGTGCGCGTAGCAGCCGCCCGGGGTCGCGTGCGTGATCGTGGTGGTCGTCACGACGCCGGTCCACTTGCCCGCGTCCTCGGCGCGCTCGAGCAAGGTCGGCACCGACGCCGCTTTCGCCGCCGCGAAGTCGCCGCGCAGCCGCGCTCTCGTCGACGCCGAGCACCCCCGAGCGCGTCTTCACGCCGGTCATGAGCGCCGTGATCGTCCCCGCCGACTCGCCGACCTGGAAGTCCACCGTGTAGGTCTTCGAGAAGCGCCGTGTAGGGCAGCTCCTCGAACGAGAGCAGGTTCTCCTCGCCGGTCGCGCCGCGCTGCTGGCCCGCGAGGATGCGCGCCGCCGTCACCGTGGCGATGCCCATGCCGTCGCCGACGAACAGGATTGCGTTCTTGGCGTGCGCCGGCGGCGCGGCCGCAGCGGCGCGCTTCACCGCCTCGCGGCCGGCTCGGAACCACGGATTTGCGGCCGGGTCGCCCGCGCGCGCGGCGCCCGCGAGGATCGCGAGCGCGCAGAGCCCGGCGACGCCGATGCGTTTCGTCACGGTGCCTCCTCCTTCTCGGCCAGGATCGCGGCATAGACGTCGCGGTCGACGTTGCCGCCGCTGAGCACGACGCCGACTCGCTTGCCCGCGACCAAGTCTCGCTCGCGCAGACAGGCGGCGAGCGCCGCGGCGCCCGCGCCCTCGGCCACGTTGTGGGTGTCGCTGAACAGCGCGCGCATGGCCGAGCGAATCCCGGCCTCCGAGATCGTGACCACCCGCTCGACGCCGGCGCCGATCAGAGCCACCGCGTCGGCGTTGGGCACGCGCACCGCCAGGCCGTCGGCCAGGGTGTCGGCAGAGGCGGTGGGTACGGGCTTCCCGGCCGCGAACGAGAGCGCGTAGGTCGGCCCGTTCTCGGTGACCACGCCGACGATGCGCGTTCGCGCGCCGAGCGCGTCGCGGGCGCGGATCGCGCCGCAGATCCCCGAGCCGAGCCCGATCGGCACGTACAGGAGCTCGAGATCCGGCACGGCGCGAAGGAGCTCGAGCGCCCAGGTCGACACACCGCGCACGATCCAGTGGTGGAACGACGGCACGAAGTGAAGACCCTCGGCGGCCGCCAGCGACTGGGCGTGCTCGAACGCTTCCTGGAAATCGCGTCCGTGCTCGAGCAGGGTCGCGCCGAGCGCGCGCATCGCCGCGTTCTTGTCCGTCGCGTTGCCGCGCGGCACGACGATCGTCGCCGGAAGCCCGAGCCGGCCCGCCGCGAACGGCACGCTCTGGCCGTGGTTGCCGCGGGTGGCCGCGACCACGCCGCGCACCCCGGGCTCGCGCGCGCGGAGCTCGCGCATGTACACGAGCCCTCCGCGCGGCTTGAACGACCCCGTCGGCAGGTGGTTCTCGTGCTTCACCCAGAGCTCGGCGCCGGTGCGACGCGCGAGCAGCGGCCAAGCGATCTGCGGCGTGGGCGGCAGCACCTGGTGAACGAATGCCGCGTCGGCCTCGAGCTCCGCCAATGTTGCGGCGCTCACTGCTTCTCCAGCGCCTGGAACTTTCCGACCCGCCGCTCGTGCCGGCCGCCCTCGAAGGGCGTTTCGAGCCAGATCTTCACCCAGGCGACCAGCTCGTCGCCCGGGAACTCGCCTGCGCCGAGGCACAGCACGTTCGAGTCGTGGTGCGCGCGGGTCATCGCGGCGGTGCGGGCGCTGTAGATCAGCGCGCCGCGCACTCCCGGGATGCGGTTGGCGGTCATCGCCATGCCGATGCCGTTGGTGCAGCACAGGATCGCGCGCTCCGCCTTGCCCTCGCCGACCGCGCGCGCGGCCGGGATCGCGTAATCGGGGTAGTCGCACGACGCGGTCCCGCTCGTGCCGAAATCCGTGACGGAGTGGCCGAGCGTTTCGAGCTCGCGCACGAGGCGCTGCTTGAACTCGAACCCGGCGTGGTCGGCGGCGACGGCGATCCTCATCGCCGCGGGACTATTGCACGAGCCCTAGACGGCGGGCCAGTGCGGGTGCCAGGGGCGCTCGCGCTCGAAGGCCGCCGCCGCCTGCAGCACCAGCTCGTCGCGGTGGCGCTCGGCGACGAGCTGCATCCCGATCGGGAGCCCCGCCCGCGACAGCCCCACGCGCAGCGACGCCGCCGGGTGCAGCGACAGGTTGAACGGGATCGTGAACGACGCCACGCCCCAGGCGAGCTGGCGCCTGCCCTCGGTCTCCGTCGGGAACGGGCCCTTCGCCGGCGGCGGATCGTACGGCACCGTGGGGGTGATCAGCAGGTCGAAGCGCTCGAACACCGACGCCGCCCAGGCCGACAGCGCCGCGCGCTCCTGCGCCATCCGGCTGAACCACTCCGGTGTCATGTCCCAGGCGCCCTTCATCGAGGCCATCACGGCGCGCGCGAACTCGCCCTCGTGCTCGGGCAGGAGGTGCAGATGCGCGGCCGCCATCTCGAACGAGCCCCACACGCCCCACGCCTCGCCGAGCTTCGGCGGCCCACCCGAGATCTGCTCCACCGAGTGGCCGAGCTTCTCGAACACGCGCGCGGCGTCGTAGACCGCCTGCGCGATGTCCGACTGCACGACCGCATAGCCGAGGTCGGGCGAGTAGCCGATCCGCAGCTTCCCAGGCACGCCCTCGGCCAGCTTCGCGCGGTAGGAGAAGCCGGGGTGCGGCAGCGACTTTGGATCGCGCGGGTCGTAGCCGGCGGTCATGTCGAGATAGAGCGCGTTGTCGGCGACGGTCTTGGTGAGCGGGCCCTGCACCGCCGTGTCGCCGTAGTACCAGAGGCGCTTCGCGTCCTGGGGGATCCGGCCGTAGGTGGGCTTCAGCCCGAACGCGCCGACGAAGCTCGCCGGAATCCGGGTCGAGCCGCCGCCGTCGCTCGCGGTCACCAGCGGCACCATGCAACTCGCCAGCGCCGCGGCCGAGCCGCCGCTCGAGCCGCCCGGCGTGCGGTCGGCGCTCCACGGGCTTCGCGTCGTGCCGTACACCAGGTTCTTGGTGATCGCCGTGTAGCCGAACTCGGGCGCGTTGCTCTTGCCGATCGGGATCGCGCCCGCCGCGCGCAGCCGCTCGACCTGCACGGAGTCCTTCGCCACGAGGTTGTTCTTGTACGGCACCGAGCCGTGCGAGGTGATCAGGCCCGCGCAGTCCTCGAGGTCCTTGACCGCGAGCGGCACGCCTTCGAGCGGCCGGCCCTCGCCGCGTGCGATCCGCGCCTCGGCGGCGCGCGCCTGCGCGAGCAGCGACTCGCGCGGGTACATCGCGACGATCGCGTTCAGCGCGGGGTTCACCGCGTCGATCCGCAGCAGCACCGCTTCCATGAGCTCGACCGGGGACAGCTTGCGGGCGTGGAGCTGCGCGGTGAGGTCGACGAGACTCGAGAGGACCGGATTCGCCATGGGCCATTCTACCCCGAGCGGCGGCGGCGAACCCAGCGCTCCAGCACCAGCAGGGTCGTCTCGCGCGACTGGATCCCGCCGAACGGGAAGTCGTCGAGCATGAGGGTCGGGACGCCGGTCACGTCCTCTTCGGCGGCGAGCCGGGTGCGGACCTCGAGCTCGTCGCGCGCGCGGGCGAGCACGCGCGGGGCGAGCTGGACGCCGAGGTCGCGCGTGAAGCCCTCCACCGCGCCGGGTGCGTCGAGCTCGCGGCGCTCCTCGAACGCCGCCGAGAAGACCCGCTCCCGATACGCATCCGTGTGTGGACCGCGCGCGAGCACGAGTGCCGCCGCGTTCGCGTCGCGCGAGTCCGGCCAGACGCGGAGCGGCCGAACGGCGACCCCGTGCTCGGCGGCGACGCGCTCGGCGTTGGCGAGCCGTGCGGGCTCCACCTCGACCTGGCGAGGCCAGCCGAGCAGGTCGGCGAGGTCCAGCGGCTGCCAGTCCAGCGCGACGCCGATCGCCGCGAGCTCGCCCGCCATCGACCCGAACACCCGGTGCGCGACGTAGCAGAGCGTCGACGCGAAGTCGTAGTAGACGCGGACCCGATGGCTACCGGTCATTTCGAATCGTGCGAGGCCGAGCGAGGGCCCACCGCGGGACATCGGCCCGCGGTCCGCTGTCGGCGAGCGAGGTCGCGCGACGAAGGAGCGCGCAGCGAGGCGCAGCCAAGCGAAGTCAATCAGGCACGCTTCACGATGTAGCCGCGCTGCTCGAGCTCCGCGACGACCGCGTCCCGGTGGTCGCCCTGGATCTCGATCACGTAGTCCTTCACGCTGCCGCCGGTGCCGCAGCGGCGCTTGAGCTCGCTCGCCAGCTCGCGCAGCGCGTCCTCGGCCAGGCCGACACCGGCGACGGTCGTCACCGTCTTGCCGCCGCGGCCCTGGGTCTCGCGGCGCACGCGCACGATGCCGTCGCCGCGCGGCGCGCGCGGATTCACTGGCCGAGCTCGCGCGCGCGCCGGCGCCCGTACTCGATCCAGGCCGCCAGCGACAGCGCAGCGATCGCGAACCAGGTGAGCGCATAGGCCCGGTGGTCGACGGGGCTGACCGGCTTGGCCGGCTCGCCGATGGGCAGCCCGCTCGGTTCGGGCTCGGTCGACTGCAGCATCACCGGCTGGAGCGGATACGGGAGCTGGTCGGTGAGGCTCTGCACGCGCTTGGGCCGGTCCGGGTTCCAGATCGCGAAGTGCGTCTGGCGTCTGGCGCGCGAGCCGTGCTGCTCGTCGGGAACGGCGAGCTGGAGCACGAGGCCGTGCACGACGACCGGCTCGCCGACGCCGGAGTCGGGCGGCAAAAAACGCTCGATCTCCTCGCCGGGGATGAAGCCGCGATCGACGAGCACGCGCGGCGCCTCGGGCGGGGAGCCTTCGAGACGCAGCGGCGTCAGCACCCGCGCCCCGAGGTCGCGGCCGCGTTCGGCGGGGCCGACCAGGATCGTGTCGGCGAGCTCGAAGCGGCCGCGCGCTTCGGCGCGCCGGAAGGCGCTCGCCTCGGGCGCGCGCAGCGCCTCGTCGAGCGAGACCGGCGCTTGCTCGATGCGCGCGCTCTTCTCGGCCAGGTCCGCGGTGCGCCACTGGTAGCGGTTCACCTGCCAGACGCCGAGCGAGCAGAAGAACGCCACCGCGCCGAACGAGAACACCGTGAGGCCGACTCCCGGGCGGAAGCCCTTCAAGAGCCGGCCGCCGGCGGGGCCAGGAGCCCCGCGATCTCGGCGCGCCGCTCCTCGGCGCCGTTCTCGAGCCCCAGCCAGCGCCGCACGATGCGGCCCTGCGGGTCGACCAGGAAGGTCGCCACCACGTGGTCGATCTGGCCGTCCGCCGCGCGCAGGGTACCGACACCGAAGCGCTTCACCACGTCGGCGACCTCGGCCGGCGGCCCGGTCAGGAAGGACCAGGTCGCGAGGTCGGCGCCGCGCGAGCGCGCGTACAGGGCGAGGATCTCGGGGGTGTCGAACTCGGGGTCGAGAGTGATCGACACGAAGCGCACCTGGTCCCGCTGCTCGGGCGCGAGCTTCCGCTGCAGATCGACCTGCAGCGACGTCAGGATCGGGCACGGGCCCGTGCAGCGCGTGTAGACGAAATCGACCAGCGCATAGCGCCCGCGCAGGTCGGCACTCGAGACGCGCGCGCCGTTCTGGTCGGTGAGCACGAAGTCCGGTGCTATGTCGCCCGAGCGCGCGACCGAGGCGCTCGACGCGCTGCGCGAGGCCCCCGCGCGCGGCGCCTCGCCGTCGAGCACGCGGACGATCCGGAAGCTCTGGTTCGTCGCCTCGAGCTCGAAGACCACGCGCTCGCCGGGCACGAGCTTCGCCAGCACCGCGGGGTCGGGCACGTCGAAGCTCATGGTCATCGCCGACATCAGGCCCGGGATGTCCTCGTGCTCGATCGTCGCCTGCTTCGCAGCGGCGTCGACCTCGCGCACGATGCCGTGCACCTCGTACACGCTCTGTCGGCCGCAGGCGAGGCGCCAGCGCCGCCGCGAGCGCGACGAGCCTAGCGGCGGATGCTGCGCGCGGCAGCGAGCGGCAGGCGGATGACACCCGCGGCCTCCTCGGCCCGGAGCTTCTGCGCGCGCCGGCGCAGCCACCACACGAGGCCGCCGATCAGCGCGAGCGGGGTCACGCTCAGGAACACCGAAGCGATCGCGAACGCCGCCTGGACGCGTCGTCCTGCGCGGCGAGGCAGTTGTCGCAGGCCGAGGCGACGGCCGGCAGCGCGAGTGCTGCCACGCAAGCGGCGACGAGCGCCTTCACGACAGGTAGACCCTCCAATAGAGCACCGGCCAAACGCCAACCACGAAATACCAGAAGATCTCGGCGGCGGCCAGCGTCGTCGGCGGGATCGAGCCGCGCGAGAGGCGCCGCCACGTCCACGCGAGGATGCCGAGCGCGATGACGGCGTGCAGCGCGTGGAAGCCGACGATCAGGTAGAAGAAGCTGCCCAGCGCGCTCGACTGCAGGGTCAGGCCCTGGGTCAGCAAGCTCACCCACTCGCGGCCCTGGAGCACGACGAAGGCCGCGCCCAGCGCGATCGAGACCAGGAGCGGCGTGCGCGCGCTCGCCTGCGACGCGCCGGAAGCGGCGGTGCGCCAGGTACAGCACGGCTCCGCTCGCGAGCAGGAGCAAGCGTGTTGAAGGCGGTCTCCTCGATCGGCAGCCGCGGCTGGCCGGGCGGCGGCCAGATCAGCGCGGAGCCGCGCATGATCGTGAAGGCGGACACGAAGCCCGAGAAGAGCATCACCTCGGTCGCGACGAAGATCAGCATCCCGAGCACGGCGTTCGGAACGACGGGCGGACGCGGGCGAGGCGGAAGACGCCGGACGCGCGGGGTGGAAGGCGCGGTCACGGAACCGATCTCCTAGTGGTGCTCCTCCGAGTGCTCGAGCTCACCCTCGGCGGGCGTTGCGTGCACCGCGCCGGAGACCCAGCTCGGCTTCTCCCAGTTGCGGCCCGCCGACTTCATGACGTCGGGCGCGGCACCCGCGAAGAACAGGAACATGAACACGAGCGCCGTCATGACCAGGTACGCGACGTACTTCGCGGCGATGTCGATGTGCATGAAGTTCTTGACGACCAGGTACGCCTTCACGATCGCGATGCCGAAGGCGGTCATCAGCGTGACCATCTTGATGCCGATGAACGGGCCCGCGACGCTGACGATCAGGAGCGCGAGCAGGATCGCCCAGATCTTCACGTAGTTCGGGTGGTGGGTGTGCTCGCCGGCCCCGTGGCCGTGCCCGCCTTCGTCGTGTCCGTGCGCGTGTGCGTGATCGGCCATGACGGGTCTCCTACTTCGCGATGTAGAGCAGCGGGAACAGGAAGATCCAGACGATGTCGACGAAGTGCCAGTACAGGCCGACGTACTCGACCCGCTGCAGCTCCTTCATCTTGCGCGCGTCGAGCGCGATGTACGTCATCAGCGCCATGCCGGCGATGACGTGCGAGGCGTGGATGCCCGCGGCCGTGTAGTAGAACGACCAGAACGTGCTCGACGTGATCGTGAACCCTTCCCTGATCTCGTGGGTCCACTCGAACGCCTTCACGACCAGGAATACGCCGCCGCCCAGGATCGTGAGCCCGAGGTAGCGCGCCGCGCCCTTGCCGTCGCCGTGGTCGGCCGCCTTGTGCGCGAGCACCGCGGACAGGCTCGAGGTCAGGAGCACGAACGTGTTGAACGCGCCGATCCAGGTGTTGGTGTGCGCGGCCTGCGCGGCGAATGCGTCGTGCGCCAGCCGGTGCATGACGTACGACGCGATGATGCCGCCGAAGATCACGATTTCCGATGCGATCACCCACCAGACCGCGAGCCGGCCGGTCGGCATCCCGGCGGAGCTGCGGGTGGTCGCGATGGGTCGGGCCGTTGCGGACATTCGTCGCTCTCCTCGAACCGCCTAGCTCGGCGCGTTCTGCGGCCAGTAGTCTTCGGCGCGGTCCGGGTGGCTGTACTCGTACGGGCCGCGATAGACCGTCGGCAGCTGCGCCCAGTTGCCGTGCGGCGGCGGTGAGTCCGCCGTCCAATCGAGCGTGTTCGAGTTCCAGGGGTTCTTCGGCGCCGGCTTCCCCCAGAACATGCTGGTGATGAAGTTGTAGAACCAGATCGGCTGGAACGCGAGCATGAAGAGCAGCGACGACGTCGCGAGGATCCGCAGGTGCTGCAGCGTCGGCGTGGCCAGCTCCGGGAAGAAGTTGTGGTCGAAGATGCGCCGGTGATCGCCGAGCATGCCCGTGAAGAACAGCGGGATGAAGATCCCGTTGAAGCCGATGAACGTGCCCCAGAAGTGGATCCGCCCGAGCGTGTCGTTCATGTAGCGGCCGAACATCTTCGGGAACCAGAACGAGATCCCCGCGAACGTGCCGATGATCGCGATCGGGAAGAACGTGTAGTGGAAGTGCGCGAGCACGAAGTAGGTGTCGTGCAGGTAGATGTCCGCGCCGCTCGCGCCCAGGAAG
The DNA here is from genome assembly GCA_963707945.1 of uncultured delta proteobacterium. Classification (GTDB taxonomy): domain Bacteria; phylum Myxococcota_A; class UBA9160; order SZUA-336; family SZUA-336; genus VGRW01. Next base: position 712,654 of record CAVPRM010000001.1, on the reverse strand, counting down.
ATGCCGGTCACGCCGCCGATCAGGAACGTGCCGATGAAGCTGAGCGCCCACAGCATGGGCGTGTTCAGCGTGATCGAGCCGCCGTAGAGCGTGGCGACGTAGACGAACATCATCTCCGCGATCGGGATCGAGATGATCACGGTGGTGACCGTGAAGATGTTCGCCATGCGCGGGTCGATGCCGGCGACGAACTGGTGGTGCGCCCAGACGGTGAACGAGAGCACGCCCGTGCCGATCGCCGTGTTCAGCACCGTCTTGTAGGCAAACAGCTTCTTGCGCGAGAAGACCGTGATGATCTCCGCGGTGATGCCGATCGCCGGCAGCAGCACGACGTAGACCTCCGGGTGGCCGAAGAACCAGAACAGGTGCTGCCACAGGATCGGGTCGCCGCCGCGATCCGGGTCGAAGAACGCGGTGTGCAGCTGCTGGTCGAAGAGCAGCATGATCGCGCCCGCGATCAGCGGGCCCACCGACGCCATGAACAGGATGCTCGCGATCACGATGAACCACACCACGATCGGGATGTCGTGGTAGCCCATCCCCGGCGCGCGCGAGTTCATGGTCGTGGTGATGAAGTTGATGCCGCCGAGCAGGAACGCGACGAACTCGAGCGCAATCGCGGCGAGGAAGAGGGTCGAGCCGATCGCGGTGAGGTTGTACTCGGGCTTCGCGGACAGCGGCGGGTACACGGTCCAGGCGCCGCCGAAGCCGCCGCCCTGGAAGAAGAACGAGGCGACCAGGATGACCACCGACGCGAGGAAGATCTGATAGGAGAGCCGGTTGACCTTCGGGAAGACCATGTCGTCCGCGCCGATCATCAGCGGGATGAGGTAGTTCCCGAAGGCGGCGATCAGCACGGGCATCGCGACCCAGAAGATCATGATCGCGCCGTGGTTCGTGATCAGCATGTTGTACTGGGCGGGAGTCACGAGCCCCCAGCCCGGAACGTTCATGCCGGGAAACGCCATCTGCATGCGGAACACGTACGAGAAGAAGGCGGCGACGATCCCCAGCGCCATGCCCGTGAACATGTACTGGAAGCAGATGATCTTGTGGTCCGTCGACAGCATGTAATGCCGGAACCACGATTCCTGCGGATGGTGCGCGGCGTGCTCGTGCGCGGGGTCGACGTGCTGTGTGGCCATTGCGGCTCCTATTCTCCCGCCGCGGGCGTTCCAGCGCCCGCCTGCGACGCCATCCAGGCGGCGTGCTGCTCCGGCGTCTCGAGGATCACGCGACCCGGCATCAGCCCGTGGCCGATGCCGCAGATCTCCGCGCACTGGATGTCGTGCTGTCCCGTCACGGTCGGCTTGAACCAGCCGGTGACGACGCGACCCGGGATCGCGTCCTGCTTCAGCCGGAACACCGGGATCGACAGGCTGTGCAGGACGTCGCGCGCCTCGAGCAGGTAGTGATAGTTCTTGCCGACCTCGAGGTGCAGCTCGTCGACGGTGCGGATGTCGTCCGGGGTGTCGAGCTTCCCGTCGGGACCGGGGTGCACGAAGCTCCAAGCCCACTGCTGCGCCACGATGCGGACGGTCGCGTCGGCCGGCGGCAGGTTCTGCTTCACGTTGTACCAGACGCGGATCGCTGCGGCGACGATCACGATGTCGCACAGGATGATCACGTAGTGCGGCCAGGCGATCGCGCGGTGCTGGTTCGTCGTCTCGCCGGTGATGTACTGCGCCTTCACGCCTGGCTTTGCCCGATAGCGCATCACCAGGTAGAAGAACGCGCCCTGGACCAGCATGAACCAGAAGGCCACGACGATCCAGAAGACGAAGCTGAACACGAAGTCGATCTCGCCGCCGTAGCTCGATGCCACGGGGGGGAAGAAACGATCGAGCGAGTGTTCGATCCAGTTCATGGGTGGACCCCGATCACGAAGTAGAACGAGGCGACGATCCAGGCCACGATGCCGGCCATCGAGATCCCGAAGACGATGCCCGCGAACTTGTCCGGCGCGTATTCCTTCGACATCGCTACTGCGAACCTCCGCCCGCCGCCGCGGCTTGGCTCCCCGGAAGGGGCAGGGTCATGATGTACGCGATCACGTCCTTGATGGCCTGATCGTCGGCGAGCAGCATCGACATGCCACGCATTGCTGCACCCTGAGCGTCCCGCGGATCGCTGCCGCGGATGCCCTGCTTGAAGTTCTTCAGCGACGAGTAGAGGTACCAGTCGCTCGAGTGGCTGAGCGCCGGGCCACCCACCGCTTCGACGCCCTCGGCCTGCGCGCCGTGGCAGCCGGAGCAGGTCGCGTAGAGCTCGGCCCCGACCTTCGGATCGCCGCCCGTGAGCGTCTGCGGAGGCCGCACCGGGGGCAGCGAGGAAACGTAGGCCGCGGCCGCCTTCACGTCGTCCTCGTTGTGGAGCCAGCGCGCCATCGGGCGCATGCGAAATCCGGAAATGTCGTCGAAGTTCGAGGCTCTCTGGCCGTCGCGGAACTTGTTCAGCTGGCCTTGGATGTACCACTCGCCCATGCCGGCGATCGAGGGCGCGAGCGAGAGGTGCATGCCGCCCGCGTTCGATCCGTGGCACTGCTCGCACAGCGCAAAGAGCTGCTTCCCGCGCGCGAGCTGCTGCTCGTCGGCGCGAGCCGAGCCGCTCGCCGAAGCGAACGCCAGAAAGGCGACCGCCAACAGGGCGACGCTCGCCCGGTGCCCCTCCATCACATCTCTCCTGCGACCCCAGTTGCCGCGAGGTTTTGTACTGGCCCCACCTTCGCGGGTCAAGCGAGCGGCGCGCCGGCGAGCGTGATCCGGTGCATCAATCTGCGGCTGCCGTGGTAGTCGTTGAGCGCGAGGTGCCAGCTGCAGCGGTTGTCCCAGAAGGCGACCGAGCCCGGCGCCCAGCGGAAGCGACAGGTGTGCTCGGGCCGGGTGGCCACCGCGTACAGGTACTGCAGGAGCGGCTGGCTGTCGGCCGAGCTCCAGCCCTCGAAGTGCAGGGTGTGGCCGGGGTTCACGTAGAGCGCCTTCCGGCCCGTCTCGGGGTGCGTGATCACGACCGGGTGGATCGCGTCGCCCACACCCTCCTCGCCCTTCAGCTGGGGCGCGAGGTCGGTCTTCCGGTAGAGCCCGTGCGCCCCGTACAAGTGCCGGTTCGAGTGCACCGCGCGCATCGTGGCCAGGGTCCGCTGGAGCCCCTCCGAGAGCGCGTCGTAGGCCGCGTACAGGTTGGCGAACAGCGTGTCGCCGCCCGCCTCGGGCAGCTCGCGCGCGACCAGGATCGAGCCCAGCGCGGGCGCCTCGTCGTAGCTGTGATCGGCGTGCCAGCCGCCGCCGATGTTGGTGCGCTGCTCCTTCTCCTTGCGCACCTCGGCGATCTCGGGATGGGCCGTGTTCTCGGGGAAGAACTTGTTGACCACGATCGAGCCGAGGCGCTTCGCGAAGGCGATGTGGTCCTCGGGGCTGAGCTCCTGGTCGACGAAGAACAGGACCCCGTGCTCGAGGAAAGCCTTCCAGAGCTCGTGCTTCTCGCCTTCGGAGAAGTGGGCGAGATCGATCCCGGTGACGACGGCGCCGCAGCCGCTCGAGTACTTCTGGACTCGCACGCGACGAGTCTACACTCAGGCGCCCGCGTAGATGTCCATCACCTCGTGCAGGAGCTCGATCGCCTCGGTCTTCGGGCGCTGGAAGGAGTTGCGGCCCATGATCGAGCCGAAGGCGCCGCCGTCGGCGAGGCCCTTCACCTCCTCGAGGATCTCCGTCTTCCCCTTCGCGGCGCCGCCCGAGAAGATCACGATGCGGCGGCCGCCGAAGGCGCTCTGCACCACGTGGCGCACGCGCTCGGCCAGGGTGCCGATCGGGATCTTCTCCTTCTCGTAGACCTTCTTCGCCTCGGCCTGCTCGAGGTGCGCCGTGGGCGGCTTCACCTTGATGATGTGCGCGCCGAGCTGGCAGGCGATCTGCGCCGCGTAGGCGGCGACGTCGATCGCCGTCTCGCCGTCCTTGGAGAGACCCGCGCCGCGCGGGTACGACCAGACCACGACCGCGAGGCCCTTCTGCTTGGCCTCCTCGGTCAGCGCCGCGATCTGGTCGTACATGGTCTTCGACTCGCCCGAGCCGGGGTAGATGGTGAAGCCGATCGCCGCACAGCCGAGGCGCAGCGCCTCGTCGACCGAGCCCGTGACGGCGGGCATCGGCTCGCCGCCCTTGGTGAGCGACTCGTTGTTGTTCAGCTTCAGGATCAGCGGGATGTCGCCCGCGAACTCGGCAGCGCCTGCCTCGATGAAGCCGAGCGGCGCCGCGTAGGCGTTGCAGCCGGCGTCGATCGCGAGCTCGAAGTGGTAGCGCGGGTCGTAGCCGCGTCGGGTTGGGCGCGAAGGACTGCGCGCCGGGCCGTGCTCGAAGCCCTGGTCGACCGGCAGGATGACCATCTTCCCGGTGCCCGCGAGCCGGCCGTGGTTCAGCATTCGCGCCAGGTTGGCCTTCGTGCCGGCGTTGTCGGCGCTGTACCAGGAAAGGATCTCTTTCACACGCTTGGTCGTCACGGTGGGTCCTCCGTTGCCTCTGCCCCTCGCGCGGGGGCGCGCGGCGGGGATCTTATCCAATCGACGGTCGCCCGGCAGAGCTCGATGCAACCATCAAGCCAGAACCGCCGCGCGCCGTATCGAGTAAAAGATGCGCAGTCGCGCCGTTCACATCGTGTGCACCATCGGGCCGGCCAGCCGGTCGCCCGAGGTCCTGCGCGGGCTGGTGGACGCCGGCATGAACGTGGCGCGGATCAACTTCGCCCACGGGACGGAGGCCGAGCACCGCGAGAACGTCGCCCGGGTCCGGGCCGCGTCCGCGGAGGCCGGCCGCCCGGTCGCGATCCTGCAGGACCTGTCGGGGCCGAAGATCCGGCTGGGCGAGCTGATTCCGCCGAGCGTCACCCTGGAGACCGGCGCGCAGATCACCCTGGCCTGCGGCAAGGACAAGGGCGATGCGGCGCACCTGCCGGTCCCCGACGAGTACCTCGCCGCCGAGGCGCGGCCCGGCGCGCCGATCCTGCTGGGCGACGGCGCGGTGGAGCTCGAGGTTCTCGACGTCGACGGCGCGGACATCCACTGCCGCGTGGTGCTGGGCGGGCCCGATCTCGAGCGGCAAGGGCGTGAACGCGCCCGGCGCCGTCTCGTCGCGGCCGATCCTCGCCGAGCGCGACCAGCGCGACCTCGAGCTGGGCGCGGAGCTCGGCGTCGACCTGGTCGGCGTGTCGTACGTGCGGAACGAGGAAGACGTCTCGATCGTGCGCCGCGCGCTGAAGCGCCTGGGCCGGCCCTCGGGTCTGGTCGCGAAGATCGAGACCAAGCTCGCGCTCGAGAACCTCGAGGGGATCCTCGCGCGCGCCGACGCGGTGATGATCGCGCGCGGCGATCTCTCGCTCGAGATTCCGTTCGAGCGCGTTCCGATCGAGCAGAAGCGGATCGTGCAGGCGGCGATCCGCGCCGGCCGGCCGGCGATCACCGCGACGCAGATGCTGCAGTCGATGGTGAGCGCGCTGCGTCCCACCCGCGCCGAGATCACCGACGTGGCGAACGCGGTGCTCGACGGCACCGACGCGGTGATGCTCTCCGACGAGACCGCCGTCGGCGTCGATCCGGTGCGCGCCTGCCGCGCGATGCTGCGGATCATCGAGGCGACCGAAGAGGCGTACCCGCACCAGAAAGAGACGCCGATCGACGGGCATGAACGACGAGCTGCGCGACCTGGTCGTGTTCTCGCAGGCCGCCGTGCGCACCGCGCGCGAGTGCGGCGCGCGCGCGATCGTGACCTGGTCGCGCGGCGGCATCGCGGCGCGGCTCCTCTCGCGCCAGCGCCCCGAGGTGCCGATCGTCGCGCCGTCGCGCTACGAGGACACCTGGCGCCGGCTCGCCCTGCCCTACGCCGTGCGCCCGGTGCTGTGCCCGCGCGGGCGCATGTCGCAGGCGCAGCTCGAGCGCGAGCTCGGCCACCTCGAGGGCGGCAGCCTGCTGCTCATGGTCGGCCACAACGCCGGCGAGGCGCGGCGCGTGCCGTGGATGAAGCTCGTGCGGGTGGCCGACACCGAAGAGTGGAGCGTCGACCCGCGCGAGTGAGCGCTTTCGCGAGCCTCCTTCGCACTCGGTTGACGGCCCCGAAGCGCAGGAGGATGCTCCTGTGCAGGTCGACTGGAGCTGCCGATGGCCTGCTGCGCCTTCGCTGCGTTCCTCGTGAGCCAGATCGTGTTCGCGTTGATGGAGCTGCGCGAGCGGTTCCTCGGAGCGCCGGACCCGGCGCGCGCGAGCGCGGCGCGAAACCTCGCGGCGGCCTGGCGGCTCGGCGATCCCGAGCCGGCCGTCGCGCCGGCGCGCAGCCCGATCCCCCTCCGCGTTGCCGTCGCGTTGGGCGCGGGCGCGCTCGCGTTCGGGGTCACCTTGGCGGTGGTGAACGCGTCGCACGCCGACGCGATAAGCGCCATGCCCGCTTCCTTCATGTGCATCGGAGGTCCCACCCCATGAGCGCGATCGCCGACAACCTCTTCACCCGGAGCCTCGGTCGGCGCGGCCGCGCGCTCGGCCCCGTCACCGCCTCGCGGCTGCGCCGCACGGCGCTGGTCTACGCCATCGTGTGTACGCTCGGGATCCTGCCAGTGCTGGTCGGCGCTTCGCCCGGCCTGCAGGCAGCGGGGCTCGGGCTGTGGTTCCCCGGCGCGGGCTTCCTGGCCAGCGGGGGCTGGAGCGTGCTGCTGCTCCTGCCACTCACGGCCGTGCTGTTCGGCCTGTCGTTGATCGCCTGGTTCGGCGCGGGCATGGTCGTCGCGCCGGTGCTCGTCTGGGGCGGCGCAGCGCTGCTCGCCGGGGCGCTCGCCGGCGACGCGATCTGGCGGCCGGCGGCGTTCCTCGTTCCGACGCTCACCGCGGCCGGCGCGGTCGTGCTCCATCGCCGCGGCGAGACCCGGCGCGCGCAGGCGCGCGCGCGGCGCGACGAGCGCGCGGCGTACCTCGCGCGTCCGGCGGCAACGGTCTTCGCGCGCGCGACGGGCGAGCGGCGCGAGCTCTCCGCCGACGACCTAGGCTCCGTGCGCTACGTCCTCGACCGCGCGCTGCAGCCGATCGGCGAGCTGCGCGGCTTCGACCGCATCGACCAGTTCCAGACCTCGGCGCTGCGCTACCAGATCAATCACGCGGGCAACGAGCTCGCCGAGATCCAGTGCGCCTACACGCCGAGCTTCCACGGCTATCTGTCGCAGGCGCAGCGAAACCTGATCGAGCAGTACCTGCAGCGCCAGATCTGGTCGTACTGGCTGTACGAGACCGCGTGGGGGCACCTCAACTTCACGAACTTCGATCCCGCCGCGCGCGACAACATCATGCTGACGGGCTGGTTCGGCCTGCACGTCGGCCTCTACATGTCGACCACCGGCGACCGCCGCTACGCCGAGCCCGGCAGCCTCTCGTTCCGTCTGAACGAGCGCACCGTGTACAGGCACGACGTTCACACGCTGGCGCGCTCGGTGGCCGACAACTTCGCGAGCTCCGCGTTCTGTCTCTATCCGTGCGAGCCGAACTGGGTCTATCCGATCTGCAACCACTACGGCATGACCAGCCTCCTGCTGCACGATCGCCTGTTCGGCACGTCGTACGTTCCCGACAACCTCGACCACTGGCTCGAGAATCTCGACCGCGAGTTCACCGACGAGAGCGGCAGCATCGTCGGGCTGCGCTCGTCGCTCACGGGTCTGCGCTTCCCGTTCCCGGGCGGCGAGCTGGGCTTCGCGCCGTTCGAGAACTGCTGGGCGCCCCAGCGCGCGGAGCGCCTGTGGACGATTGCGCACCACGATCTCGCGCGCGCGGTCACCAAGGACGTGGACGGAGAGCCGAAGCTCTCCATCCCCGGCCGCGGCTTCGACTTCGGGAACTACCGGCTCGGCATGGCGTCGACGTTCGCGGCGATCGCCGCCGCAGCGCAAGAGTTCGGCGACGAGGAGATCGCGCGCGCGGCGCAGCGCAGCCTCGATCTACACGGCCGGCCCACCCACGACCGCGGCGTGACGCACTACCAGGGCATGTCGAACCTGGGGAACCTGTCGGCGGTGACGGCGCGCGTGCGCCGGCGCGGCGACTTCCGCCGGGTCGCCGCCGAAGGGCCCCCGGCCTCCGTCTTCCAAGGGCCGATCCTCGCCGAAGCGAAGTACCCCGACGTCCTGGTCGCCCACGCGTTCAGCCGCGGCGAGGACCTGGAGCTGGTGCTGCACCCGGGCGCCGAGCCGGGCGTGCAAGCCCTGCGCATCGAGCGGCTGCGGCCGGGCCGCGCCTACGAGCTGCGCGGCGCTGAGAAGCAGCGGTTCAATGCCGACCCTCGCGGCTGCGCGGAGCTCTCGGTGACATTGCACGGCCGGACTGCGCTGGAGATCGTGCCCGCGTCCTGAGCTCGTCAGGCGAGCTCGAACCCCTCGTACCCCCGCGCCGCGACCTCGTCGCAGCGCTGGCGGTACTTGGGGGCGCCGCCCGCGTAGGCGACGAACATCCGCTTCTGGTGGCCCGCGACGTTCTGGTTGATGCGGGTCATCCAGGAGTCGACCTGCGAAGCCAGGAGCCGCGACGCGGCCTCGTTCGCGTGCGCGGTCCAGGCGCGCTCGGCGGAGGGCTCGGGCTCCACGCGGGTGAGTCCTGACTCGCGCATGTGCACGAGGAGGTCGGTCACCCAGTCGACGTTCTGCTCGATGCAGCGCGGCATGTTGCAGAAGGTGGCGGCGTTGTGCGGGCCGATCAGCGTGAGCAGGTTGGGGAAGCCCTCGCTCTGCAGGCCGAGATAGGTCTGCGGGCCGTCCTCCCACTTCTCCTTCAGGCGCCGGCCCTCGCGGCCCCGGATGTCGATACGGTCGAAGCCGCCGGTGATGGCGTCGAAGCCGGTCGCGTAGATGATCATGTCGAACTCGTAGTCGCGCTCGCTCGTGCGCAGGCCGCTTGGCGTGACTCGCGCGATCGGCGTGGTGCGCAGGTCGACGAGTTCGACGTTCGGCTGGTTGTAGACCTCGTAGTAGCCGCTCTCGAGCGGTACCCGTCGCGTGCCGAAGCCGTGGTCCCTCGGGATGAGGAGATCCGCGACCTTCGGGTCCCGGACGCGCGCGCGAATCTTCTTCGTCACGAACTCGGTCACGCTGTCGTTCGCGGCGCGGTCGGTGAGGATGTCGCGGAAGTTCCCCTGCCAGAACGCGAAGCCCGGCAGGTGGTAGAGCTTCTCGTAGAACGCCTCGCGCTCCTCGGGAGTCACGTCGAGCGCGTTGCGCGGGTCGGCGGCGTGGATGAAGCAGCCGTAGGTCTCGCGGCAGCGGGCGAAGATCTCCGCGTAGCTCGCGCGGATCCGCTCCATCTCCTCGGCGCCGATCGGCGCGTTGCGGAGCGGCGCGCACCAGTTCGGCGTGCGCTGGAACACCGTCAGCTCGCCGACCGTCTTCGCGATCTCGGTGATCGCCTGCACCGCGGACGCACCGGTTCCGATCACAGCCACGCGCTTGTTCGCGAAGCTCACGGGCTCGTGCGGCCAGAGACCCGTGTGCCACCACTCGCCCTGGAAGTCCTCGATGCCGTCGATCCGCGGCATGGTGGGCGCAGAGAGGGGGCCGAGCGCTGTCACGAGGAAGCGCGCCCTCGCGTGGAGGCCGCTCGCGAAGCCAACCTCCCACTCGCCCGCGCGCTCGTCCCACTGCGCCGCCACGGCGCGCTCCCCGAACGTGATGTCGCGGCGCAGGTCGAGCTTGTCGGCGACGAACTCGCAGTAGCGCAGGTTCTCGGGCTGACCCGAGAACTGCTCGGTCCAGCTCCACTCGCGCAGGATCTCCAGGTCGAACGAGAAGATGTAGGTCCAGCTCTCGGAGTCGAAGCGGGCGCCCGGGTAGCGGTTCCAGTACCAGGTCCCACCCACGCCGCCGCCGGCCTCGTACACGTGCACACGGAAGCCGGCGCCACGTAGCTTGTGCAGCGCGTACATGCCGGTGAGCCCGGCGCCGATGACGACGACCTCCAGGCGCTCGGTCACGCCCGCGCCCGGGTCGAGGTGAGCGCCGGGGCGACCTCCGCGACCCGAGCCGGCTCGATCCCGCTCTTCTTCATGTAGAGCGACTCGAGCGAGCTCGTGACGTTCGAGCCGAAGCCGAGCATCTCGCGCATCTGCGGCGAGAGCCTCTCGAGCAACTCCGGGGTCACGGTCTGGTACCAGTCCCACTGCGGGCGGATGAAAGGGCGCACGTAGTACGCGAAGAGCCCGGCGCGCGTGACGTCGGCGGTGCGGTTGCGCCCGGTCTGGTGCCAGACGCGCGCGTCCATGACGAAGATCGAGCCCGCGCGGCACTCCATCGCGACGGTGTCCGCCCTCTCGGCCGGGTCCGGCCCGTGGTCGCGCAGGTGCGAGCGCGGCACGAAGCGCGTGCCGCCGTTCGCCTCGGTGAATTCGTCGAGCGCCCAGGCCACGTTGGTCGCCATGGGATACGGCGGCCACGGCGCGGGCACGTAGCCCTGGTCCGCGTGCATGTACATCGCGCCCGAGCCGGGTGCGGTCACGTTCGCCGAGAAGTTGGACAGCAGGAACGGCGCGCCGATCTGATGCTTCACCAGCTCGACCGCGAGCGGGTGCTCGACGAGCTCGGCGAACACCGGGTCCTTCCCGATCAGGTCGAAGAGCCGGATGTTTTTCGTGTCGGGGTCGAACGGGAATCCGCGCACCGGCACGCCGTCCGACTCGTCGCTCGCGATCCCCGCGAGCAGCGCCGCCTTCACCCGCGCGACGCCGCGCGCATCGAGCACGTCCTCGATCACGCACACGCCCTCCGCGTCGAGCAGCCGCTTCGCGTCGTCGGCCGTCTTCGCGCGCAGGTCGAGGCTCACTGTGGCGACGCCCCGTTCACCAGGCCCAGTCCCTCGGCCTTGTAGCCGAGCAGGGTGAGCAGCGTGTCCGACGCGTAGCGCGGCACGCTGGGGTTCAGCGACAGGAACCAGTTCTCCTGCGTGCGGTAGATCGGCAGGGTGTAGAAGCCGAAGATCGCGCCGCGCCGCTCGTCGCGCGTGCGGTTGTTGCCGGTCTGGTGCCAGAGCCGGCCCTCCATCACGACCATCGTCCCCGCGGGCGCCTCGAGGGCGACCGTCTCCGTCTTGAGCTCCGCGTCGGTGGGCTTCCGGTTGAGCCTGTGGCTGCCGGGTACGATCCGCGTGGCGCCGTTCTCGTCGGCGAAGCGGTCGACGCACCAGCCGACGTTCATGCCCTGGATCTGGGTCGACCACGGCTCGGGCATGAAGATCTGATCGGCGTGCAGAATCATCTCGCCGCCGCCCGGGCCGGTGATGTTCGCCGAGATGTTCGAGAGCAGGATCGGCCAGCCCAGGAACGCCTTCAAAAGATGGAGCGCGGACGGGTCCTCGGCGAGGTCCGTGAAGATCGGATCGCGCGAGAGCAGGTTCCAGACCCGTTGGTTGCTATCGTCGTGCGCGTAGTCGAAGCCGAACTTCGCCTCGCGCCCGCGCGTGCGGTCGTCGTCGGCGGCGCGGTAGAGCGCGTTGCGCACGCGCGCGAGCTTCTCGGGCGGGAGCGCGCCCTCGAGCAGGCAGACGCCGAAGTCCCGCAGGTCCTGCTCGGCCTGCGCGAGGTCGCGCGTCGGCTTGGGTACGCCGCCGTCCATGCCCCGAGTCTAGACCAATGCGCGGGCTAATCGGCGGCGGGGTCCCAGCGCCACTCGGACTGCGGCACCTCGCGGATTCTCTGGTGGAAGCGCCACCGGTGGCCCTCGAGGTCGAGCGCCTCGTAGGTGCGGTCGCCCCAGAACTGGTTGCGCAGCCCGTTCGCGATGCGCGCCCCGGCGGCGAGGGCGCGCTGGTAGTGCGCGTCCACGTCGTCGACGTACACGCTGATGTACTGGCTCTCGATGCCGGCGCTCTTCGGGCTGATCGCGCCGTGGCCGCCCTGCCCGCCGATGCCGATCACGCCGTCGCCGAACTCGACCATGGCGTGGCCGATCCGCCCGTTCTCGTCCTCGACGCGCGAGGTCTGGATCTCGCGGAAGCCGAACGCGCGCTCGAGGAACGCGAGCGCTGCGCGGATGTCCTGATACGGAACTTGCGGAACGATCGTGGGCTGCCGCCTCGGCGCGACCTCGTTCTGGATTGCCGCCATGAGCACTGCCTTTCCCCGGTCGAGCGCCGCTGGATCGAACGCGGCGTCGCGCCGCAGCTTCAACACGAGATCCGTCGGCTTCATCGCGACCTCACCCTGCTTTTCCCGTTGCCCTCGAGCAGTTCGCGCAGGCGCGTGCGCGCGCGGTTGAGCCGCGAGCGCACGGTCCCGATCGGCACGCTCGAGCGCCTCCGCCACGCTCTGGTAGGAGAGCTCCTCCCACGCGAACAGGAGCAGCGCCTCGCGCTCGCCGTCCGGCAGCGACTCGATCGCGTCGACCACGCGCGGGAAGAGCACGCGCGCGTCGAGCGCCGCGGCGAACGCCGCGGGGGTCGCGCGCCCGTCCGCGGCCGCTTGCCCCGCCGCCATCCGCGCGCTCGCGCGCAGGCGCCGCGCCTCGCCGCGCCGGTGCTTCAGGAGCAGGTTCGAGCCGATCCCGTACAGCCACGGCAGCGCGGTGCCCCGGCTCGTGTCGAACGTCTTGCGGCGCTCGAAGGCGATCCGGAACAGCTCCCCGACCAGGCCCTCCGCCACCTCCGGGCCCGCCCGCCGGCCCAGGAAGCGCAGCAGGGCGGCGGCGTGGCGGTCGTAGATCAGCCCGAACGCCTGCGGCTCGCCGAGCGAGCGGCCGATCACCTCCGCGTCCGAGGGCGAGCTCATCGGCTTCTCTTTCCCGATCGCGGGGTTGGGTTCCCAGACGGCCCGAAACGAGCTTTGCTCCGGCGGCCTCTAGGCTGTAAGGTCGCCCGCCGATGGCCACGGACTCCCCCCCGAGCAAGCCTGCCACGCTCCTCGACTCCGATCTCTCGGAGATGTCGAAGAACGAGACCCTCAAGGTCGAGAGCCAGGGCCTGTTCTGGGTCGCGGGGAAGACGAAGCACAGCTTCCGCTCCGAGATCCAGGATCTCACGGAAGGCCGCGCGCCGACACTCTCGAACGAGGCCAAGGAGATCTCGAAGCACTTCGGGATCTACAAGCAGCAGGAGCGCATCGAGGGCCGCAAGTCCCACAACTACATCTTCATGGTGCGCCTGCGCGTGCCCAGCGGCGGCGAGTTCAGCGCGCAGCAGTGGGCGGCGATCTGCGAGGCCAGCGACCGCTTCTGCGACGGCTCGCTGCGCCTGACCACCCGCCAGGGCATCCAGTTCCACTACATCACGGCGCCGGCGCTGGGGCCGCTGATCCGGCTCCTGAACCGCACCTACCCGAGCAGCGGCTACCAGATGTCGACCCTGGCCGCGTGCGGCGACGTGAACCGCAACACCATGTGCTGCGTGGTCGACGACCTGATCCCCGAGCTGCCGCTCGCCTCGCGCGAGCTCGCCTACGGGATCGCGATGGACCTGGCGCCGCGCAGCTCGGGCTACTGGCAGGCGTTCCTCACCGACGAAGAGGGCAAGACCGAGACGCCGCTCATGAGCGACGAGCCGATCTACGGCCCGCAGTACCTGCCGCGCAAGTTCAAGGTCGCGATCGCCCATCCGCTCGACAACTCGGTGGACGTGCTGACCAACGACGTCGGCTTCGTGCCGGTGGTGAACGGCGCGGTCGCCGAGCAGTACGACCTCTACGCGGGCGGCGGGCTCGGCACGACCCACGGCCAGGCCGAGACCAAGGCGCTGCTCGCGCTGTATCTGGGCCGCGTGCCGCGCGCTCAGGTGGTCGACGCGACCCGCGCGATCGCGATCCTGCAGAAGGAGCACGGCGACCGCGGCGACCGCCGCATGGCGCGCTGGAAGTACACCATTCGGCGTCTGGGTGCGGACTTCGTGAAGCGCGAGCTGCGCGAGCGCTTCAAGCTCGAGCTGAAGGACGCCGCGCCGCAGCCGCTGGGCCCGAACCAGTTCTGGCACGGCTGGTTCCGCGAGGCCGGCGACGCGAAGTGGTTCCTCGGGATTCCCGTCGAGAGCGGCCGGGTGAAGGACACCGAGACGTGTCGCCTGCGCAGCGCCGTCGCGGCGATCGCGCGCGAGATGCGCGAGGTGGGGATCCGGATCACCGGGAACCAGGACCTGATCCTGGCGCACGTGCCGGACGCGAAGCGCGCGCGGGTCGAGGAGATCCTCGCCGAGCACGGCGTGGCGGCGCCCGAGCGGATGTCGCGCTTCCGGCGCCAGGCCTTCGGCTGCCCGGCGCTGCCGACCTGCGGCCTCGCCATGACCCACGCCGAGCGCGCGATCCCGGGGCTCGCCGACGCGGTCGAGGCCGCGGGGCTGGGCGACGTCGACGTGGTCGTGCGCATGGCCGGCTGCCCGAACCACTGCTCGCGCCCGCCGTCGGCCGAGATCGGCATCACCGGGTTCGGCAAGAACGCGCACATGATCATGGTGGGCGGCTCGCGCGAGGGCACGCGCATCGCGCAGGTGCTCTACGCGAAGATCTCGTCGGAGCAGATGGTGCCGGTGCTGATCGGGCTGCTGCGCGCGATCAAGAGCGAGAACCCCGAGAGGCTGCCGGCCGGCGAGTTCCTGCACCGCACGCCGCCTGAGCGGCTGCGCGCGCTGGTCGGGGTGGAGGTCTAGCGTGGCGCTGGTCGAGGTCGCGGTCGAGGACGGGATTGCGCTGCTCACGCTGAACCGGCCCGAGGCGCTGAACTCGCTCTCGCAGGCGCTGCTGGGCGAGCTGTCGAACGCGGCCGACCGGGTCGCGCGCGAGCCGGGTCTTCGCGCCGCGATCGTCACGGGCGCGGGCCGCGCGTTCGCCGCGGGCGCCGACATCGAGGAGATCGCGAAGCTCGACCGCGAGAGCGGCGTCGCCTTCGCGCGGCGCGGGCAGGCGGTGTTCGCGCAGCTCGAGCGGCTCGAGAAGCCGGTGATCGCCGCCGTGAACGGCTTCGCGCTCGGCGGCGGCTGCGAGCTCGCGATGGCGTGTCACCTGCGGATCGCCTCGAGCAAGGCGAAGTTCGGCCAGCCCGAGGTGAAGCTCGGCATCCTCCCCGGCTTCGGCGGCACCCAGCGGCTGCCGCGCCTGGTCGGACGCGGGAAGGCGATCGAGCTGACCTTGCACGGCGGTCACGTATCGGCGGAGGAAGCGCTCCGGATCGGGCTCGTGAACGAAGTCGTCGAGCCCGAGGCGCTGCTGCCGCGCGCGAAGAAGTGGATCGGAGAGGCGCTCGCGAACGGACCGCGCGCGCTGGCGGCGTCGCTGCGCGCGATCCGCGACGGGCTCGACCGCCCGCTCGACGCGGCGATCGAGCTCGAAGCGCAGATCTTCGGCGAGCTGTGCGGCACGCCGGAAATGAAGGAAGGCACGGCGGCCTTCCTGCAGAAGCGCGCGCCGAAGTTCTGAGGGCGCGCGAGCGAATTTTACGCGCCTCTCCCGTCTCCGACAGGTGAACGGCGCGCCGTCCCCACCCCGAAGGAGGACGGAGAATGCGTTCATCGAGCTTGCTCTTCGTGCTTGTGCTCGTCTCCGCGAGCCCCGGCCGGGCGGCGACGAACTCGTCGGACCTCGGCTCCCCCGGCTCGTGGATCGACCGCATGACGGCCGCGCTCTGGCCCACGCCTTCGGTGAAGGCGGACGTCTCGCTCGAGTCGAGCGACGAGATCGGTCCGGGCCTCGACACCGATATGCTGCTCGTGCGCTGGCAGCGCGGGGCCGAGGTCGACACACAGATTCGCGTCATCAAACCGGACCCCTCGGTCGGCACGGTGTACGAGATGTCCTCGACGGCTGGGAAACCGATCGAGCGCTGGGTGTATCTGCCTGCGGTCCGGCGCCTGCGCAACCTGGTCGGGACGCGCCGAACCGATGCCTTCATGGCCAGCGAGTTCAGCTACGAGGATCTCGACATCGCAGCGCCCGTCGAATCGGAATGGAAGAGCGTCGAGCGCATCGAGGAGAACGGCCGCGCGCTCGTCCGCGTGACGAGCGCACCCTACTCACTCTACGAGCGCGTCGAGACCGTGATCGACCCGGCGACCTCGTTGCCCGTCCGCGTGTCCTACTACGACCGCAGCGGGAGCTTGTTCAAGCGCGCGACCTTCGGAGAGGTCCAGGTCGTCGACGGCCACCCCATGCCGACGCGCATCGAGATGGATGACGCGGAGACCGGCGCGAAGAGTGTTCTTCGGCTCCGGAACATCCGCCTGCACGAGACGATCGACGAGAAGACCTTCTCAGAGTCCCCGATCCGGATGCGCCGAGCCAAGCCCTGAACGGAACTCAAGTCGCGAACATCCGCTGGTAGAAGCGGTACCAGTCGCTCTTGAAGCGCTCCTCCGGGTCGAGCTGCTTCTTGGCCTTCAGGAACTCGACGAAGCGCGGGTGGCAGGCGGTGACCTGTTCCGGTGTCGCCCAGCGGTGGTAGGTCAGGTAGTAGGAGCCGCCGAGCTCGCGCGCCCGCGCGATCAGGCGCTGGAAGTGCTGGGCGGTCGTGGCGAGCGACTCCGGGTCGTGGGCGGTGTGCAGGTTCACGATCACGCACGCCCAGGGCTCGCGCGCCCAGGCCAGCACCGTGACGTCGTCGCGCTCGATCCAGCGCACCGTGCCGTAGATCGGGTTCGCCTGGTACTGGATCATGTCGGCGCGGACGGCCTCCATGAAGGCGTGGATCGCCGGCCGCGGTACGTACAGCTCGCTGATCATCTCGGTGCCGTCGGCCAGCGCGCCGATCTGGGGGCGCAGGAGCTGGTGGTAGTCGTCGATGTAGTCGGCGGTCTGGTTGGTCTCGGACCAGTACACCTGCCCGTTGGTCGTCTTGTAGTACTCGGAGTAGCTGCGGAAGAGCTGGCCGCGGTCGAGGTGCGCGAGCCCGATCAGCTTCAGCCAGTCGGACGTGTGCAGCTCGGCCTGCCCGGGCGGGATCGGCCGGTCGGCCGCGACGGGCCGGTAGCACGAGAACACGCCGCGACGCAGGAACGTGTCGCCGCCGATGTCGCAGGAGTACTGGAAGTCGCCGTAGGTGTACCCGTCGGCGATGCGTCCCTCGATCCGCTCGGCGACGGTCGTGCTGTCGATCACCTCGACCACCCGCTCGAGCTTGCCGCGGGGCATGAGCTTGAGCTTCACGCTCGTGACCACGCCGAACAGCCCGTAGCCTCCGATCGCGTGGCGGAAGTACTCGGCGTTCTCGGTGCGGCTGCAGCGGCGCAGCGTCCCGCTCGCGTCGAGCAGCGTGAACTCAAGGACGTCGCCGACGATCGGCTGGAAACGGAGGCCGCGCCCGTGGGCGTTGCAGGCGAGCGCGCCGCCCAGGCTGAGCCGGTCGGCGCCGGTCTGCTTCTGGATGATCGCCCAGCCCGGGGCGTCGGGCGCGCCCTGCTGCGCCTGCAGCCAGGCGATCAGCTCGGGCCACTGCACGCCGGCCCCGACCTCGACGGTGCCGCGCACGGTGTCGAACTCTCCGATCTGCGCGAGTCCGCCCGTGTCGATGCAGATCGTCTCCGTGCCGAACTGCTGCGCGCCCATCGCGTGGCGTCCGCCGAACATGGAGAGCGCGCGCCCCTCGCGCTCCGCCATCGCGAGCACTTCCTGCAGCTCGTCGACGTCCTTGGGCCGCACGACGCCGTAGACCTTGGTCTCGTTGAGCTGCGAGTGGATGTCGTTCAGCGACCTGGGCTCGAGCCCGAAGTCGCGGCCCGTGAAGCAGCCGCTGGGCAGGAGCGCGAGCGCTCCCGCCTGGGCGCTGCGCACGATCAGCTCTCGACGCGTGAGCATCAGACCTCCCTGGTGAGCGGTCGCGGCGCTGAGATCCAGCGCCGCGAGCCCGCGAAGAACAGCGCGAACCCCACCGCCTGGTTCAGGTGATACACCGCGTTGTGGCCGAGCCCGAGCGCCGGCAATCCGAGCCGCCGCTGCTGCGCGACCGCGGCGCCGAGCGTGATCGCGAGCCCGAGGGCGGCGACGACGCTGCGGCGCAGCGACGCGACGAGCAGGAACAGGACCGCGGGCAGGTACACGGCGACTGCAGCCGAGAAGCTCTGCCAGCCGGCGAGGAGCAGCACCGCGTACAGGCCGAGCTCAACCGCGGCGAGCCGGACCACGATCCGTGCCGTGCTCGCGCGGAGCACCAGGTGCGCCCCGAGCGACCAGCACGCGAGCGCGACGACGCCGACCGCGAAGAGCGCGGCGAGCCAGAGAACCCGCGCGCCCGGAGTGTCCAGCTCCGTGTAGAGCGCGTGATAGGCGCCGCCGAGAAGCGGCGCGACCGCGGCTGCGATGAAGAGCCCAACCAGCCAGCCACCGACGGCGCCGTTCGCGCCGTGCGCGCGCAGCCACAGCGCGAACCCGGCGCACTCGAGCGCGAGTGCGAGATCGGTGAGCACGACGGCGGGCTCATTCACCGGCGCCCCTCGAGAAACCGGCTCCACAAAAAGAGATAGGCGGCGAGCACCCAGTGGAAGAAGATCGGAATCGTGCCGTGGAACCAGCGCCGCTCCGGCAGCAGCCACATGGTCAGCGGGTAGCGCAGGAACATTCCGGTGAAGTAGACGATGCTGAACCAACGCATCGCGCGGCCGAGGCGCGGCATTCGCTCGGCGAAGCGTCCCTCGCCGCGCCATAGATCTCGCGAGACGAGCGCCTGCAGCGCCAGGATCGCGATCTGACTCGGCAACAGCAGTGGATACGGCAGCAGGCCCGAGTACCACTCCGCGTTTGGAGGCAGCCACGACGGCGCAAACGCCACGACGAGAACCTGCCCGACGACGCGGCCGAGGAACGCCAGCGCCAGCGCCGCCAGCACGACCGCCGTGCGGCGCATCTCACCCCGGGCACCATGACTCGAGGTCTGCACGCGACCGCAGACGATCACGGCTCGTTCGGGTTAGCGCAAGGTCTGCACGAAGCGGGTGCCGAGCCCGGGATACTCGCCATCGGGCAACTCGAGCGCGCGCGCGGCTTGCAGCTCGATCCAGCGCGGACCTTCGTCCGCGTCGGGACGAATGTCGACCCAGACGGCGAGCGGTGACTCGCTCCACCGAAACACCAGCGCCTCGCCTTGGATGAAGCCGGTCGCCCCGAGCAGGTCGACCCACTGTACGCGCGCGGCGTCGGCCGACTTCGCCGAGAGGCGCAGCCCGAGCACGCGCGCGGCGTCGTCGCGCGGGCGCGGCACGGGCCAGTCCTCGCCGCCGGGCCGAGGCTTCTGCTCGACCATCTGGACGACGATGCCGTGCGCCTGCTTCGGGTGCAGGAACGCCTCCTGCCAGTGCGGGTCGCTGCGGTCGCCGCCGACCACGTCGTAGCCGAGCCGCGCGGCCCGCGCGCAGGCCTCGTCGAGGCTCGGCACCTTCAGGGTCACGTGGTGCACGCGCGGTCCGCCGCGTGCGAGGAAGCGGTGCACGAAGCCGTCGGGCGGACCCGTCGGGAAGATCACCTCGATGCGCCCGCCGCCGGCGAACTCCCACTGCCGGAAGCCGAACGGCACGCCGTCGTATCCGCCCGCGGGCGCGCCGCCGAGCCGCTCCTCCAGCAGCTCGAGCGCGTCTTGCCA
The DNA here is from genome assembly GCA_963707945.1 of uncultured delta proteobacterium. GTDB lineage: Bacteria > Myxococcota_A > UBA9160 > SZUA-336 > SZUA-336 > VGRW01. Next base: position 693,112 of record CAVPRM010000001.1, on the reverse strand, counting down.
CCGCGGCAGTCCGATGGCGATGTGGTCGAGGCAGATCGCGTTCACGTCGGCGCGGCGATCTTAGCCGAGAGGACCTGCGTTCGCGCCTACAGCAGCGCCTCGATGAGCTGCGGTCCGCGGGTCGCGAAGCTCCGCGCGAGCGCGGCCGCGAGCGCCTCCGCGGTCTCGACCCGTTCGCCGGGAACGCCGAGGCCGCGCGCGAGCGAGACGAAGTCGAGATTCGGCGGATGGAGGTCCGTGAGCGCGCGGGCGGCCGGGCCTGGATGCTGGATGTCGGCGCGGGCCAGCTCCACCTTCAGGATCCGGTACGCGCGATTGGCGCACAGAACGACGGTGACGTCGAGGTTCTCGCGCGCCATGGTCCAGAGCGACTGGAACGTGTACATCGAGCTGCCGTCGGCCTGGAACGCGATCACGCGCCGGCCGGGCGCGCCGAGCGCCGCGCCGAGCGCATTCGGCAGACCCTGCCCGATCGCGCCGCCCGTGAGCGACAGCACCGTGTGCGGTGCGGCGCCGGCCGCGAAGCCGAACCACTGCGCGCCCGAGGTCGCGGCCTCGTCGACGACGACCGCGTTCTCGGGCTGGAGCGCCGCGAGCGTGCGGCCCAGCGTCTCGCTGGTGAGCTTTCCGCTGGCGGCCTCGATCACCGCGCGCGGAGCGCGCTCGCCCTCGTCGGGCTTGGCGCCGAGCGCGTCGGCGAGCGCCTCGAGCGCGGCCGTCGCATCCTGGTCGGGCGACGCCAACACCGAGATGTGGCAGCTCTCGGGTGCGAGCACGCTGGGCGTCTTCGGGTAGCCGAAGAACGCGACCGGCTCCTTCTCGCCCGCGAGCACGAGCTCGCCCACCTTGGCGAGCAGCTCCACGCCCTGCTCCGGGAAGTACGGAAACTTGGCGAACGGCGGCAGGCCGGCCCCGCGCTCGACCCGCGGCGGGAAGGTGCCGAGCAGGACGCGCGCCTTGGTGCGCGCGGCGATCCGCGCCGCCGCGAGCTGGCCGCGCCGCGAGAGCGCGTCGCCGCCCAGCAACAACACGGCGGGCGCGTCGCTTCGCAGGCGCTTGGCCACCGCGTCGACCGCCGCGCTCGAGACCTGCCCGCGCGGCTCGACCGGGCGCGGCTTCGCGGGACCGGGCGCGTCGCTCCAAGCGCAGTCGGCGGGGATGATCAGGGTCGCGACGCCGCCCGCGCCCGCGCGCGCCGCGGCGACCGCATCGGCCAGGTCTCCGGGCAGCGCGGCCGCGGTCGCGGACTTCCGCACCCAGCGCGAGACGGGCCGGGCGAGTGACTCGATGTCCGACGTCAGCGGCGCATCCGCCGCGAGATGCCAGGTGGCCTGGTCGCCGATCAGGTTCACGATCGGCGAGTGCGCGCGCCGCGCGTTGTGCAGGTTCGCGATGCCGTTCGCGAAGCCGGGCCCCAGGTGCAGCAGGGTCAGCGCCGGCTTCCCCGCCAGGCGCGCGTAGCCATCCGCCGCGCCGGTCACCACACCCTCGAACAGCGCCAGCACCGAGCGCACCCCCGGCGCCGCGTCGAGCGCCGCGACCAGGTGCATCTCGGTCGTGCCGGGGTTCGCGAAGCACAGCTCGACGCCGCACGCCGCGGCGGTCCGAATCAACGCCTCTGCGCCGTTCATATCCGCGCCGTGTCCGCAGGCTCCGGGATGACCTCGTTCTCGATCGCGCCCAGGCCCGAGATCTCGATGCGCACGCGCTGACCCACCTTCAGGTAGCCGCGCGGATTCATCGCGACGCCGACTCCTCCGCAGGTGCCGGTCGAGACGACGTCGCCCGGCTCGAGCGTGAACACGGTCGAGAGCGTCTCCACCTGCGCGAAGCAGTCGAAGACGAGGTTCCTGGTGTTCGACTTCTGGCGCCGCTCGCCGTCCACGGTGGTCTCGAGGTCGAGCACGTGCGGATCGCCGAGCTCGTCGGCGGTGACCAGCCACGGTCCGAGCGGGCCGTGCGTATCGAACGACTTGCCCAAGGTCATGGTCGCCGAGCGCTGCTGCCAGTCGCGCACCGAGACGTCGTTGCAGATCAGGTAGCCCGCGATCACCTCGCGCGCGCGCTCCTTGGGCACGTGGCGGCAGCGCTTCCCGATCACGAACGCGAGCTCGCCCTCGTAGTCGAGCTTGTCGGAGACGCGCGGCATGTGGATCGGGTCGAACGGCCCGTTCACGCAGGTGACCTGCTTGTTGAAGAACATCGGGAAATCGGGTGCCGGCCGACCTGTCTCGGCGATGTGGTCTTTGTAGTTCAGGCCGATCGCCAGGAACTTGCGCGGCGCGAGCACCGGCGCCTCGAGCTTCACGCTCGCGAGCGGCAGCCGCGGACCGCCGCGGACGGCCGCGCGTGCGCGTTCGAGGGCGGGCGCGCCCGCCGCCAGAAACGCCTCCATCGCGCGGGGCATCTCCGGAGCGGCCGCCGCGAGGTCGACGACCTCGTCGCCCGCGATCACTCCGATCCGTGTCGAGCCCGCCTGGGAGAACGTTGCCAGCTTCACCGGCCCAGTATAGAACGAACCCGATGCGCATCGTGTCGCTCTTGCCCTCGGCGACCGAGAGCGTGTGCGCGCTCGGCGCAGGCGCTGCGCTGGTCGGCCGTTCGCACGAGTGCGACTTCCCGGCCGGGGTCGAAGCGCTGCCGGCGCTCTCGGCGCCGCGACTCGACCCGACCCGCCCCGGCCGCGCGATCCACGACCGGGTCGAGGAGCTGGTCACGCGGGGCTTGTCGATCTACGAGATCGACGCCGCGCGCCTGCGCGCGCTCCGCCCTGACGTGATCCTGACCCAGACCTTGTGCGAGGTGTGCGCCGCCACCCCCGAGGACCTGGCCGCGGCGCTCGCGGACTGGACCGGCGCCGCGCCGGAGATCGTGTCGCTCTCCCCGCTCGGGCTCGACGACGTGCTCGCCGACGTGGCGCGGATCGGGGCGGCGCTCGGGCTGGCCGAGCGCGGGCGCGCGCTCGCGGCGGAGCTGCGCGAGCGGATCGAAGCGCTCACCCGGCTGGGCCGCTCGGCGCCGGCACGCCCGCGTGTCGCCGCGCTCGAGTGGCTCGATCCGCTGATCGCCGGCGGCAACTGGATGCCCGAGCTGATCGAGCGCGCCGGCGGGATCTCCCTCTTCGGCAAGGCCGGCGAGCACTCGCCGCGTCTCGCCTGGGACGAGCTCGAGGCCGCCGCACCCGACGTCGTCCTGGTCGTCCCGTGCGGCTTCGGGCTGGCGCAGGCGCGCGCCGAGCTCGCGCGCACTCCGCGCCTGCATCGGTTCAACACCGCGGTGCTCGACGGCAATCAGTACTTCAACCGTCCGGGCCCGCGCATCGTCGAGTCACTCGAGATCCTGCTCGGAGTCATCCATCCCGAGCTCACCCCCAACAAAGGAGTCCACGCATGATCCGCCTCCACACCTGGACCACGCCCAACGGCCGCAAGATCTCGATCGCGCTCGAGGAGCTCGGGCTGCCCTACGAAGTGCGCGCCGTGAACCTCGGCAAGAACGAGCAGATGTCGCCCGAGTTCCTGAAGCTGAACCCCAACCACAAGATCCCGGTGCTCGAGGACGGCGATCAAGTGATCTGGGAGTCGGGCGCGATCCTGCTCCACCTCGGCGAGAAGCACGACCCCAAGGGAATCATCCTGCCCAAGGACGCGAGGAAGCGGATGGCCGCGATCCAGTACGCGTTCTTCCAGGCCGGCGGCGTCGGTCCGAACCTGGGTCGCCTCGGCGCGGCGCTGCGCAAGGAGGGCGAGAAGAACCAGGAGATGATCACCATCTTCCAGGGCGAGATGTCGCGCCTGTACGGCGTGATCGATCGCATCCTCGCCGACGGCCGCCCGTATCTCGCGGGCGACTACTCGATCGGCGACATCATGCACTACCCCTGGCTGAAGTTCCCCCTCGACCTGAAGTTCCCCGACCTCGTGAAGCACGAGCGCGTCGTCGCATGGCTGAACCGGATCAGCGAGCGGCCGGCGGTCAAGAAGGGAATGGCGGTCCCCGCCGTGTGAGGACCCAGATGTCCTCGAGCTCCTCGCGGCCGCGGATGCGCACGCCGGCGAGCGCGGTGAAGCCCTTCGCCGCCTCGCCGGCCGCCGCGTGCGTGCGCGCGTCGATCGCGATCGACGCGTCGAGCTCGCGGGTGAGCTGCTCGAGCCGCGCGGCCAGGTTCGTGGTGCTGCCGATCGCACTCCAGATCGCGCGATCCACCGACTGGATGCTCCCGACGTAGGCGGACCCGGTTGCGATTCCGACGCCGACCCGCAGCGCCTCGCCCGCGGAGTGCGCTTCGGCGAGCTTCTCGACCAGCTCGGCCGCGGCCGACACCGCGGCCACCTCCTTCGCCGGGTGCGGGTCGGGCGCGCCGAACACTGCCATCATGCCGTCGCCGTTGAACTCGACGATCGTGCCGCCGTGCGCGCTCACGACCTCGCCGACCGCGAGCGTGTAGCGGCTCACCAGCGAGAACACCTCTTCCGCGCGCCGCTCCTGGGCCAGGCTCGTGTAGCCTCGGATGTCGATGAAGAGGACCGAGACGTCGCGTTCGCCCGCGTCGAGCGCCTGCCCGCGCTCGATCCGCTCCGCGAGCGAGCCGGGCACGTAGCGGCGCAGCGACTGGTACATGTCGAGCTTCTGGCGCATCAGCTCGGCCGAGTCGAACTGCGCCAGCGCCGCGTCGATCCGGTCGGCGACCGCGGCCAGCAGCGCGCAGTCGCCCGCGGTGTAGATGTCGCCCGAGCGCTTGGGGCCGAGACTCACGAACGCCGATAGCTCTCCGCCGGTGTGCACGGGGACCAGCACGGCGGCGTCGAACGCTTGGAGCGCCGCGCGCTCGAAGGCGCTCGGCGCCGGTGAGCGTGACCAGCGTTCGGCGGTGAGCGGCCGCTGCGCCTTCGCAAGCGTCGCCACCAGCGCGCCGCTCGCCTCGAAGGCCGGCGGCGTCGCGCTGCCTCGGGCGACCAGCGAGACGAAGGCGCCCTCGGCGCGCCCGTAGATCGCGATGCTCTCCGGTCGGAGCAGCGCATCCAGACGCGCGCCGACGTGCTGAAGCAGTACGGCGGCCTCGCCTTCGCGGCCGATCTCCTGCAGGAGCTCCGCGATGCCGTCCTCGAACGCGGCGCGCTCGGCGAACATCCGGCGCTCGATCCGGGGGCGCAGCTTGCGGTACGCCGGCACGATCAGCGCCGCGACCCCGAGCGAGAGCGCCGTCTGCGCCGTCGCCGGGTCGACGCCCATCGTCGAGCTGGCGGCGTGTGCCATCGGCGGCACGCAGCTCAGGAGGCCCGCGATCGCGAGCACCGCGAGGACCGAGTAGGTCGCGGTCGCCCCGATCACCCGGTCGACGTCGGCCAGGTGGAAGCGCACGATCGCGACCAGGTAGCCCGCGGCGAGGAACACGCCGCAGGGCGAGGCCATCTCGAGCGCCCACCAGCGCTCGCGCGAGAGCGATGCGACCGCGATCGCTCCCAGCGCGAACACGCCCGAGAGGTAGCCGCCGTACAGAACCCACTTGATCTGGCGCCGCCCGATCGGCCCCGCGCGGCGGTAGCCGACCGCCAGGATCGCAAGCGCGCTCGCGATCGCGACCGCCGCGAGCGCGAACGTGAGCGGCAGCGCGACGGCCAGCCGGAGCGGCCAGTTGAGGGTGATCCCAAACGTGGCCGGCCCGAGCAACGTGAGCCCCCACGGCGCGAAGCGCGCGACCCGGCCGTTGCGCGCCGCTTCCGGGGGGAACTGCAGCATCGCCCGCAGACACAGCGGCAGCGCCAGCGTGTTCTCGAGCCCGCTCGCCGCCATCCACGCGTAGGTGAGCTCGCGCGGGCCGCCGTAGAAGCGCAGCCAGATGGCGCCGAACAGCATCGAGCCCGTCAGCGCGTAGCGCGCCAGGCGCCGGTCCGGGACCCGGAAGATCGCGATCACGCCGAGCAGGCCGAACGCGAGCGACGTCGGCAGATACCACCACCAGACGAGCATCACGGGCGGGACTGTGAGCTCGATGGGCCGCGGGCCGGCGCCCTCGTCCACCCACAGCACGACCCGTCGATCGGCCACCGCTTCGAGCGACGCCGCGGTGAAGCGGAGCTCGCCCATGCCGCGCACGTCGATGTCGCCGACTCGGATCACGCGCGCCCCGATCGGCAGCACGACTCCGTCCTCGCGCGGGAGCGACGGGGCGATGCGCGGGTAGTCGTCGGGGCTCTCCGGCGCGGTGACCAGGACCGCGGGTCCGCCGAGCCCGGTCAACCGCGCGGCCCGCACGTGCAGACACAGGCTCACGAGGAACAGCGCGCCGAGTGCGCAGAGGAGAAGCCAGTCTGGCGCGCGCATCCGGGTCACAGCGACGCCCCTCTCGGCGGGGATCGTACGCGCGCCGGCAGCAGGTAGCCAGGGAGGCAGCCCCCCTTCGAGACCGCGAGCGTCCAGCCTACGGCGCGAAATCGGAAGCTGTCAAATTCGCGTCGGGCCTCCGAATCTGTGCGGCCACTAGGGAGGACCGCGATGGTGCGCGTGAACGGGATCGAGCTCTGGTTCGAGGCACGCGGCGAGGGGCCGCCGCTGCTCCTGCTGCACGGCATGGGCGGCTGCGCGCAGGACTGGCGCTGGTTCGGGGGCGAGGCGTTCGCGCGCGCGCACCGCACGATCGCGGTCGACGCGCGGGGCCACGGCCGCTCCACGAACGACCTGCCGACGTTGACCCACCGCCAGTGCGCGGCCGACGTGCTGGCGCTGCTCGACGCGCTCGGGATCGCGCGCTGCGCAGCGATCGGTCTCAGCATGGGCGGCAATACACTGCTGCACGTCGCCTCGCTCGCGCCCGAACGGATCGAGGCGATGGTCCTGGTCAGCGCGACGCCGCGCTTCGGCGAGCAGGCGCGCGCGCTCATGCGGACGGTGTCGAGCGAGAACCGCTCGGCCGAGGACTGGGCGGAGATGCGCGGCCGCCACGTTCGCGGCGACGCACAGATCAGAGCGTTGTGGGACGCGATGCGCGCGCTCGCCGACAGCACCGACGACGTGAGTTTCTCCGCGGCCGATCTCGCGAAGATCCGCGCGCGGACGCTCGTCGTGTACGGCGACCGCGACCCGCTCTACCCGGTCGAGCACGGGGTCGAGCTCTACCGCGGGATCCCGAGCGCCTCGCTGTGGGTCGTGCCCGGCGGCGGCCACGGGCCGGTCGCGCGGCGAGAACGAGGCCGAGTTCACGCGCCGCGCGCTCACAGCCATCCGCCCGTCGAGTGGATGATCTGCCCGGTGACCCAGCGCGCGTCGTCGGTCGCGAGCCAGGCGACCAGTCGGGCGGCGTCGTCCGGGTGGCCCCAGCGCCCCTGCGGCGCGCGCTCGAGCACGTCGCGGTAGACCTCGGGGCTGGCCCAGCCGGTGTCGGTCGGCCCCGGGTTCACCGCGTTCACGGTGATGCCGCGGTGAGCGAGGTGCGCGGCCAGGCTCGGCACCAGCGCCTCGAGCGCGCCCTTCGACGCGGCGTACGCGAGCTCGCCCGGCATGGGCGAGCGGCTCTGGCCCGAGGTGAGCAGCACCAGACGACCGCCCGCGCGGCCGTCGTGGCGCGCGGCGAACTCCTTCGCGACGAGCAGGGACGCGCGCACGTTCACGACCAGGTGCCGGTCGATCTCGTCCGCGCTGAGCGCCTCCAGCTCCCCCTCGGTCGAGTACGCGTGGTTCAGCACCACAAGGTCGAGCCGGCCGAGCCGCGCTGCCGCCTCGGCCACGACACGCGCCGGTGTCGCGGGGTCGGCGAGGTCCGCCGCGACGGTCTCGACCCGCACGCCGGTCGCGCGGAGCTCGCCGGCCAACGCCTCGGGTCCGTCCGCGTCCGCGCCCCACGGCCGGTCCGCGTCGTACGGCGCGAACGAGTGCAGGCACAGATCCGCCCCGAGCGACGCCAGGCGCTTGGCGATCGCGAAGCCGATCCCCGCGCGCCGCGACACGCCTGTGACGAGCGCCGCGCGACTGCCGAGCGGAAGTGCACCCACGCGCGGCAGTCTAGCGGGTCGCTAGGTCGCGCCTCCGCGCAGCGCCCGGTGCCCCCACAGCAGCACGAGCGCTCCGATCGTCGCCAACGCGATGCCTCGGATGTCGAACTCGTTCACCGAGCCGAGCCCGAGCAGTGACCCGATGAAGCCGCCGATGAACGCGCCGGCGATCCCGAGCAGGGTCGTCAGCACGAACCCCCCGCCCTGCGGCCCGGGCATGATCCACTTCGCGAGAATGCCGACCACCAGTCCGAGAACGATCCACGCCAAGAGGCCCATCTCGGTTCTCCTTCTTTTCTTCAGGCATTGCGGATGGTGAGCCCGCCGTCCACCGGCAGCACCGCGCCGGTGATGTACGACGCCGCGGGCAGGCAGAAGCTCAGGGTCCCGTGTGCGACCTCTTCGGGGTCGGCGTAGCGGAGCAGCGCGGTGCGGCGCCTGGCGAAGATCGCCTTCTGCTCCTCGGGGATCGCGGCGGTCATGCCCGTCCGGATCGGCCCGGGGCAGATGCAGTTCACGGTGATGCCCTCGTTGCCGAGCTCGACCGCGAGCGAGCGGGTCAAGCCGACCACACCGTGCTTCGCAGCGGTGTAGGGGCTGCCGAACTTGGTGGCGCCGAGCGCTTCCGTCGAGGCGATGTTCACGATCCGCGCCGCGTCGGACTTGCGCAGGAACGGCAGCGCCGCGCGGATCACGCGGGTATGCGCGGTGAGCAGGACCGAGAGCGAGACGTCCCACTGGGTCCTGAAGTCGGGCCCGTCGATCGGGCTGAAGCGCGCGATGCCGGCGTTGTTCACGACGATGTCGAGCCGGCCGAAGGCGGCGGCGATCTCGGGAACCACGCGCGCGACGTCGGCGTCGTCGCCGACGTCCATCACCCAGCCGCGCGCCTTTCCGCCCGCCTTCGCGATCTCTTCCACGACGAGTTCGACGGCGTCCTTGTCGAGGTCGGTGACGGCGACCTGCGCGCCTTCGTCGGCGAAGAGGTGCGCGGTGGCGCGGCCCATGCCGCTGGCGGCGCCGGTGACGAGCGCGCCGCGGCCGGCGATCGAGCGCGAGAGCTTCGTGAGGCGAGGCATGCCGCGATGCTACTCCCCGGCCTCAGAGCGAGTCGAGCGCGCGTCGCAGCCGCCGGATGCCCTCGCGGATCCGCTTTTCGTCGAGAGCCGCGTAGCCGAGCAGGAGCTCGACCCGCGCCGGCGGGCGCGCGTAGAACGGCGCGGCGGAGTAGACCCCCACCCCGCGCCGGCGGCACTCCTCGCGCAGCCGCGCGGTGCGGCGCGCGTCCAGCTTGGGCAGCTCGAGGAGCACGTGCAGCCCAGCGCTCGCGCCGCGCACCCGCGCGCGCTCGCCGAGCTCGCTCGCGACCGCGTCGAGCAGCACCGCGCGCAGCGCCGCGGTCCGGGCCCGCGCGCGGCGCGCGTGGCGCTCCAGGTGTCCCTCCGCGATGAAGTCGGCCAGCGCGAGCTGCTCGAGCGACGGCGTGCCGGTGTCGGCCAGCGCCTTGGCGTTCTGGAACAGCGGCGCGAGCGGCTCGGGGGCGACCAGCCAGCCGATCCGGAGCGCGGGGAAGAGCAGCTTCGACGCGGTGCCGACGTAGATCACGCGTCCCTCGCGGTCGAGCGCCTGCAGACACTCGATCGGCTTCCCGTCGAAGCGGAACTCGCCGTCGTAATCGTCCTCCAGCACGTAGGCGCCGGTGCGCGCGGCCCAGGCGAGCAGCGCGAGCCGCCGCGGCAGCGACATGACCGCGCCCGCGGGGTACTGGTGCGACGGCGTGACGAACGCGAGCTTCGCGGCGCGGATCGCGGCGAGCTCGTCGGTGCACAGACCCTGCTCGTCGACCCGCACCGGCACCAGCGCAGCGCCCGCCGCCTTCGCGCACAGCGCGAAGCCGGTGTACGCCGGCTCCTCGAGCACGACCCGGTCGCCCGGATCGACGAGCAGCCGCAGCGCGAGGTCGATCGCCTGCTGCGAGCCGTGCACGATCACGATCTGCTCCGGCGCGCAGACCACGCCGCGCGCGCGCGCGAGGTAGCCGCACAGCGCCTCGCGCAGCTCGGTCGCGCCGCCCGGCGCCTGATAGGCGAGCCGCCGCGCCGACAGGCGCCGCGCCCGCCGGCCGAGCAGGCGCGCCCAGGTGTCGAGCGGCAGGCCCGCGTAGTCCGGCTCGCCGTAGCGGAAGTCGTAGGGGAGCAGAGCCTGCCACGGGCTCCAGCTCGCGCGGCCCGGCGCGACGATCTCGCGCAGACGCCGTCCGGTCTCGGAGAGCCGCGGCTCGAGCGACTGCGGATCCTCTCGCTTGCCCGCGCCCGCGCCCTTCGCGCCCTTCGCCCCGAGCAGCGGCAGCGCTTCCGCGACGAACGTGCCCGAGCGCGCGCGCGGCGCCGCATAGCCTTCGGCCACCAGCTGCTCGCACGCCAGCATCACGGTGTTCCGCGCGAGGCCGAGATCGCGCGCGAGGCTGCGCGTCGAGGGCAGCCGCGCACCCGCGGCGAGGCGCCCGGCGAGGATCGCCCCGCGCAAGCTGCGGTAGAGCTGTCGGTGCAGCGGGCCTTCGCCGTCGAGGGGCAACAGCAGCACGCGCTAGGGGTACGGGGGCTGCTAGAGGTTGTCGAGCACCTGGTGCGCGAACGCCGCCGGCGAGACACCGCGCAGGTGCAGCAGCCCGAGCAGCTGCGGCCCGAGCACGGCGGTGTTGCCGCGCAGCACCTGGTTCAGGTCGGTGCGCGTGAGGAACGCGTCGAGGCCGGCCGAGCTCGAGATGTGCACGCGGCTCGGCAAACGGCCCGCGAGCACGCGGATCGCCACGTCCTCGCTCGCCTGCAGCGTGAGATCTGCTTCGCCCGGCGCGGCGGGCGGCGCCTCGCCGGGGCGCGGCAGCATGGGGCGGGACGGCGCGGCGCCGCCCGACCAGGCCTCCCAGGGATCGCCCTTCTGGCTCAAGAGCCCGAGCGCGAAGGGCCGGCCGCGGCCGCCGGTCACCCCGAAGCCGGGGTGGACGAGGATCTCGCGCGCCACGCTGTCGGGCTCGCGCACTCCGAGCAGGCCGCGCGAGACCGAGACCGACGAAGCGTCGGGATCCGCGATCACGGTGAAGCGGGTGCCCTTCACCAGCACCACCGCGTGCGGGGTGTGGACCTCGAACGGCCCCGTCACTTCGCGGTGTCGGATCTCGAAGCTCGCCGCGCCGCGGAGGAGGTCCACACGCGCGTCGCCGGCCGCTCCCTCCGGCACACGCAGCAGCGACTGCTCGAACAGGCGAACCGTACCCGCGGGCAGCGACAGCTCGGCGCGCCCGCCTGCGCCGCTGCGCAGCTCGACGCCGGGTTCGAGCTGCTCGCCCTTGCGCGCGGGTCGCCAGGCGTCGCCGACGCCGCTCCGGACCTCGACCGTTCCGAAGGCGCTGCGGAGCGAGAGCCGGCCCGGCGCGTCCGCCGCGGCGAGGCTGAGTGAGGCGACGGCCACGAGGATCGCCTGCACTCGTCGTCCCAGCATTGCCCGCTGCCGCCTTCGCGCCCGCTCCCCAGTGCGCGTCAGTTCTCGGATCGGTGCGGACAGTCACGGAGTTGAGCGGCAGCGGTGCCCAGGGGTGGCCGGCAGCGGAAGTTCGCGCGCAGCTCGGGCGCAATTGGACTGCAGCGGAGTCGCGCCCGGGTCGAATGCCTATGATCCTGGGCCGATGGAGAGCGCCCTGCTCCGTTCGAGAACCCCGAGCGACTCTCGCGCGTTCGCGCGCGAGCTGCGCTAGCGATGTCGGGCGATCCGTACCGCCCGCCCAAGGCGCCGCTGATGGATCCCGGCTTCGAGCCCCGCTCGGCGCTGAGCGCCGTTGCGCTCGGGTTTCTCGCGACGCTGGCAGTGACTGCGCTGTTCGCCGGGCTCGTAGACCGGCTGTCGCTTCTCCTCGTGCCGGCGCTGATCGTACCGTTGGAGGCCACCTCCGGGTTCATCGGCGGCTGGGTGGCCGCTCGCCGCCGCCGTGGTCCATGGCTCGGTGTCGCTCTGGCGCTGCTCGCGATCGACGGGCTCTCGACGCTCGGAAGGGTCTACGCCGGAATGAGCACGGCGTCCTCCGAGGCGATCGGCTTCGCCGCATCCATCGTCGGCTGCCTGGCGGGCGCCTATCTCGGGCGCGGAGAAGCGCTGGCGAGCCACTTCGGGTTCGAGGTGCGCTCGCGCCTGGCCGCGCCCGCGGACGCGGTGTGGGCACACGCGACCAGCATGCGCGGCGTGAACGCGGAGCTGTTTCCGCTGGTCCGAATGACTCATCCGCGCGGGCTCGACTCGCTCGCGGATCGGCCGGTGCCCCTGGGCGCGCGGGTGTTCCGCAGCTGGATTCTGTTCGCGGGGATCCTTCCGATCGACTTCGACGATCTGACGTTCGTGGAGCTCGAGCCCGGGCGCTTCCTCGAGCGCTCGCCGATGCTGAGTCAGCGGCAGTGGGAGCACGAGCGGAAGGTCGAGCCTTGCCCGGGCGGCTGCGAGATCAGCGATCGGATCCGCTCCGCGCCGCGCATCGCCGCGCTCGGCCCGCTGTTCCGCGCATTGTTCCTGCTGGCATTCCGGCTGCGCCACCACAACCTGCGCCGCCGCTTCGGTATCCTGACGGCGTGAGGGTGCGGTTCGACCGGAGGAGCGCCGCGATCTGCTTTGCGGTGAACGCGGCGTTCGGCGCGTGGTCCTATCGCTTCCTTCCCGCGCTGCCGCTGTGGACTTCGTGGGGGATCGCGAGTGACACGCTGATCGGGAGCGCGGTGCTCGCGCTCGCCTGCTACGCCACGGTCACTCCGCTCGCGAGAGCGCTGCCGGGCCGGATGGCGGCGCCCGGCAGCGCCCTCGCCCGCTTCGCGCGCCTGCCGTCGCTCGTGCGCGCGGGCGCCTTCACGCTCGCGGCGCTGGGGCTCTTCGCTCTTCCGCTGTGCGCGCTGCTCGCGTGGTTGGCGCCCGACGGCATGGCGTACGGACCATTCGTCGCGTTCAAGGCGAGCGCGGGCGGCGTGCTCGGGGGGCTCCTCGTTCCGTTCATCGCGGACGCCGCGCAGGTCGGCGACCCGACGCTCGTGAAGGCGGTGCCGCGCTTCCCGGTCCTCGACCTCTTGACGGCGCTCGACTTCTACGAGCGCCGGCTCGGCTTCACCAAGCTCTTCGAGTGGGACGGCTACGCCGGCGTGGGGCGCGCCGCGTTCGAGCTGCACCTCTTCCGGATGGACGACCCCAGGCTGCCGGAGTGGACGAGCTGCCGGGTGAACGTGGTCGGGGTCGACGCGCTCTACGCCGAGTACCAGCGCACGGGCGTGATCCATCCGAACGGCGCGCTCGCGAACCAGCCCTGGGGCTTCCGCGAGTTCACGGTGCTGGACCTGTGCGGGAACGCGATCGTGTTCGGTGAGCGGATTGGCTAGCGGGGCGCGAGCCGCGGTCGCGCTCGCGGCGTTTCTCGCCGCGGGCTGCGCGTCTCGCACGCCCGCGCCGACGCGGCCGTACGCGGTCGCGGGGATCCACGTCGCCAGGCCGCTCGAGTCCTGCCTGGTTCGCGCGCTCGGCTCGGCCGAGAGCGCGCACTACCTCGGCCCGCTGGCGGAGGACCAGGCGCTCCAGGTCCAGCGCCTGCGCGTGTTCACGAGCCCGGTGAGCCCCGAGCACTTCCTCGACGCGCGCGTGGTCGAGCGCCGCTGCCCCGACGGCAGCGCGTATCTCGAGCTGTCCGGCTCGCCGCACGGCACGAGCTACAACGCCGAGCCCGAGATCCTCGAGCTGCGGCTCGACTCGATCGCCGCGCACGTCGCGGAGATCTGCCGCGCCAAGGTCGTCGCGATCGACCGCGGCCGGATGCTGGCCGAGGTCCCCGAGACCTGTGCGCGCTGAACGGGTCGCGCTGGCCCTCGCGCTCTCGGCTTGCGCAGCTCGGGGAGTGAACTCCAGTCTTTCGGAGGTCCGTGCGGGGCTGAGCCTGTCGCAGCCGATCGCCGAGTGCGTGCCGCGGGCGCTCGCCTCACTCGGCGATCCCGACGACCTCGGCCGCGTCACCGAGCAGAGCGTCCGCTACCTGAGACCGCTCCGAAGCAACACCCCCGGCTGGCTCATCCGGTTCTTCCAGGCCCAAGGCGAAGTGGGCCCGCGCTTCTTCGACGCAGTCATGATCGAGCACCCCTGTCGCAACGGAACCTTCTATCTCCAGATCAGCGTCGTTCCCTACGGCGTCGAGGCTCCGCCCGAGTCGAGCGCCATCGAGCCGCGCCTGGACGCCTTGCTCGTGCACGTACGCGCGACCTGTCGCGTGACGCCGCTCGCGGAGGAGCGCGCGCATACGCAGAACCTGGCCCGCAGCACCTGCGACGATTGACTGACTCAGGCCCCGGCCATCACCCAGGCTTCGAGGTCCTCGGGCAGGTCGCGCACCCGGCTCATCAGCTCGCGCGCCTGCGGGCCGTTGTTGGCGACGAGCATGTCCTCGAAGTGGCCGACGATCCGGTCGCTTGCGAGGCCGACGCTGCGCATGGTCGGCAGGATGAAGCCGGTGATCGGGCCCATGCGCCCGCCCGAGCGCTCGACTGCGCTGCGCAGCTTCTCGCGCTCCTTGGCGATCTCGCCGATCACGTAGGCGGGGTCGAGGCCGACGTCGTTCCAAAGGCCGAGCACCGCGTCGCGCACCGACATGCCGCCGCGCGAGTCGATCAAGAGGCGCGCCGCTTCGAAGCCGAAGTCCTCGAGTTCCGCGCGCTCCCCGTCGGAGAGCGTCGGCACGACGTGCGAGAGGTACTTCACCCCGTAGCCGGTGTGGCGCGCCTCGTCGCGCGAGACGTAGGTGAGGAGCTGCTTCAGGAGCGGCTCCTTGGTGGTGTTGCGCATGTCGCGAAAGACGTAGAGGGCGAGGCCCTCGATCACGATCTGCATCCCGACCACCTTCATCATCCAGCTCTCGGCCTCGCTGACCCGGTCGAGCAGCTGCTTCAGCGCGGGCGCGATCGGGTACACGTGGTCGAGCCGCGAGATGTAGGCGGCGAACACTTCGACGTGTCGGGCCTCGTCGAGCGTCTGGGTCGCGGCGTAGAACTTGCCGTCCATGTGCGGGACGGCGTTCACGAGCTGGCCCGCGATGAAGAGCGCTCCCTGCTCGCCGTGCAGGAAGTTCGAGAGCATGAACGCCGCGCTGCGCCGCGAGATCTCCCAGCGCGTATCGGCCGGCAGGTTCGCCCAGAAGTCGGTCTGGTCCACCGGGATGCCGCCCATGCTGAAGCTGCGCGAGAAGGCCTCGCGGTCCACCGGCTGGCTCCAGTCGAGGTCGCGCGTCCCGATCCACTGCCGCTCCAGCGCGTTGGCGTACAGGCTGCGGAGCTGGTCGATCTCGGGCGCGTAGTTCCAGTTGTAGACGGCGCGCAGCGCGGTCTTCACGCCCTCGGTCTCGTTCGCTGCGGTCATGCGATTCCCTTCCTCAAGCTCTTCAAGATTCGTTCGCGGTTCGCGCGGAGCAGCATGCGGACGGCCTCCTGCGCGCGTTCCGGATCGCGCGCGGCGACGGCGTCGTCGATCGCGCGCACCAGCTCGGCCAGCTCGGCGCGCACCGGGCGCAGGCGCGCGCGCTTCCCCTGCAGACGCGGCAGCACGTTCGCGCGAAGCCCGTTGCGGATGAGGCGCAGCACGAGATTGCGCGAGCCCGCGAAGATCAGGTCGCCCAGCTCGTCGAGCGTGGCGAAGTAGCTCGCGTCCTCGCCGCTCGCGCCCGTCTGGATCAGGGCGCGCAGGAGCTCCCGGGCGCGCGCGATCTCGGCGTCGGTCGCGCGCTCGAGTCCGAGCCGCACCGCGCCGGTGAAGAGGAGCTCGCCGACGTCGAGCCACTGCTCGACCAGCGCTGCGTCGAGCGCGTCGCCGACGTCGAAGAGGTGCGCGATCACGTCGGGGCTCGCGTCGTGCAGCGCTGCGACCCGCGCCCCGCCCTTCTTGATCTCGACCAGGCCCAGGCGCTCGAGCTGCTGCAGCGCCTCGCGCGCGCTGAGCCGGTTCACGTCGAAGCGGGCGGCGAGCTCGCGCTCGGACGGCAGGCGATCGCCGGGCTGGTAGCGGCCGCGCAGGATCTCGGCGCGCAGCTCGCCGGCCAGCTCGTCCGCGTTCGATGGCCCGACCACGGGGCATTCTGGTCTAACCAGATTGGTCTGTCCATTGCGCCCTTGGAGCGGATGGCGTCCAATGGCGTCATGACGACCCAGCCCGGCGTGCGAAGGCTCACCCCGACCATCGGCGCGGTGGTCGAGAACGTCGACCTGTCGAAGCCCCTCGCGCACGAGGAGATCGCGGCGATCCGCGCGGCGCTGCTCGCCCACAAGGTGATCTTCTTCGAGGACCAACACATCACGGCGACGGAGCAGCGCGACTTCGCCGCCCGCTTCGGCGCGCTGCACACCCACCCGCTCTACCCCGGCGTGCCCGACGCGCCCGAGCTCTTCATCCTCGACAACCACGCGCAGAACCCGACCGACAACGACGCCTGGCACACCGACGTGACCTTCATCGAGACGCCGCCGCTCGGCGCGATCCTGTACGCGAAGCTGCTGCCGCCCGAGGGCGGCGACACGATCTGGTCGAACATGCAGGCGGCGTTCGAAGGCCTGTCGAAGCCGCTGCAGAGCTTCCTGTCGGGGCTCGACGCGGTGCACGACTTCGCGCGCGGCTTCCCGGCGCGCGGCACGGTCGCGAAGGGCGCGGGCGCGGACAAGCACGCGAAGGCCGTCGAGGAGCACCCGCCCGTGGTGCACCCGGTGATCCGCACGCACCCGGAGACCGGCGCCGACGGCATCTTCGTGAACTTCGGCTTCACCTCGAAGATCGTGGGACTCCGGCGCAAGGAGAGCGACGCGCTCCTGAACTTCCTGTTCGAGCACGTCACCAAGCCCGAGTATCTGGTGCGCTGGAAGTGGCAGCCGAACTCGATCGCGTTCTGGGACAACCGGGTGACCCAGCACTACGCGGTGAACGACTACCTGCCCCAGCGCCGCGTGATGCACCGCGCGACGATCCTCGGCGACCGCCCGTTCCACCGCTCGCGCCGGCAGGCCTAACCGCCGGGAAGCGCCTCGCAGCTCCAGATCACGACCACCTCGTCGTACGGCTCGGTCGAGAACCCCCACGGCGCGTAGGTGTCGAGCTCCGGACGGCCCGAGATCAGGAACGAGTGGAAGTTCGCCGCCGCAGCCCGGCTGTGGATCCGGATCGGCCAGGTGCTCTGGAGGACGCGCGACGGCTCGCGTTTGAAGCACTGGCTGCGGTCGAACATCTGCGGCCACGTCCCGAGCGCGATCGCCAGGCGCCCGGGCACGTGCTCGTGCAGCTCGAGCGCGCGCCAGCCGCCCTGCTCCATGTAGAACTGCCAGCCCCAGTGGCCGGAGAAGAGGCCCTTGTCCGGGCTGCGCGCGGTGATCTCGCGCGCCGCGTCCCGGTACCCGCGCGCGAAGCCGTCGTCGTCGTGCGCGAGCGCGAGCGAGAGCACCGCGGCGAGCCCCACCGCGACGCCGAACCGCAGGTTCGACGGGTTTCGCCGGAGCGCGGCGTACACCGCCGCGGGCATGAACGGCAGCCAGTAGCGCGTGGCCATGAACATGAGCGTGAGCAGGAACGCGATCCCGCCCGCCAGCCAGATCGCGAGGAAACGATCGTCCGGCGAGCGCAGCCGGAACGACCCGAGCGCCAGCCCGCCCGCCGCGGCGAAGAGCACCGTCGTCGCGAACTGCAGCGCGGTGTGACCGCTGTAGTGGCTCGCCGCCGCTCCGAGCAGCGCCCCGGCCGCGGCGAACGGCAGCGCGCCCAGGCGCCAGGGCAGCACGGGCAGGAGACAGGCGCCGCCGAGCATCGCCAGCGCCGCGACGAGCTTGTGGAACACGAGCCACGGCGTGTACGAGATGCCCTGGAACCCGACCATCGCCAGCATGTGGATCTGGCCGTAGGCGTGGAGGTCGTGCAGGAACAGGAGCGCCGCCGGGGCCACCACCAGGAGTGACTCGCGCAGCCGCCCCCGCTGGAAGCCCGCCAGCCCGATCAGCGGCACCATGCACAGCCCCGAGTACTTGAACAGCGCCGCGCAGCCCGCGACGAACGCCCAGGCGGCGGCGCGCCGCGCGTCGGTCGCCGTGAGGAAGCCGCCGATCCCCGCGAGCGCGCAGGCCAGGAGCGGCAGGTCCGGGGTGAGCGACTGCGCCGTCAGCACGAACACGGGCGCCGTCCCCAAGAGCAGGATCGCGCGCTCCTCCGGCACCTCGAACGCGCGGGCCAGCCGCGCGGTCCCGAACAGCGCCAGCGCCAGCCACGGCAGCATCCACAGGTGCATCACCCACTCGGGCGCATGGCGGACCGGCACGAGCCAGTACGCGATCCCGGGGGGATTCGAGAGGACGTCGAACGCGCGCTGCGTGACCTCGACCCAGTTGATCGTGATGTCGTGCGGCCGCCACGGGTCCTGGGCGGCTCCCTCGGCCAGGCGCAGGAAGTTCGTGTCGTCGATGTGAACCGGCTTGGTGACGCAGTAGAGCACGAGCCCCAGCACGACGAGCGCGGCCGCCGAGATCCTGGAAGCTCGATTCACGCGCGGGATCCTACCGCGCCGGGGTCTAGGCCGGTATCGGCCGCCACGGTTGGCTGGAACCGGGTCCCGGCGCCCGGAGCGCGCGCCGGCGTATCCGCTGGAGTCACTGACTCGATTTCCGCTCAGTCGGCTCTTCGCGTCGTCGTAGGCTCGCGCAATGGAGTCGAGTCCGGCCGTCTGCGCCGAAGACCTCGATATGGTGTACGGCTCCGGCGACACCGCGGTGCAGGCGCTGCGCAAGCTCTCGCTGACCGTCCCGCGCGGCCAGTTCGTCGTCGTGCGCGGCAAGAGCGGGAGCGGCAAGACGACGCTCCTCCATCTGGCCGCAGGGCTGCGCCGGCCCACGGCGGGCCGCGTGTCGGTCGGGGGAGTCGAGCTGCAGCGCCAGAGCGAGACCGAGTCGGCGCGCTTCCGCCGGCGCCACATCGGGCTCGTGTACCAGTTCTTCAACCTCGTCTCGACGCTGTCGGTGGAGCACAACATTGCGTTGCCGCTCCTGATGGACGGACGCACCCTCCGCGAGACGCGGCCGCGCGTGGCCGAGCTGATGGCGCGGCTCGACATCGCCGGCTTCGAGGCGCGCGGAACCGGCGAGCTGTCGGGCGGGCAGATGCAGCGGGTGGCGATCGCGCGGGCGCTCGTCGCGAACCCGGTATTGGTGCTTGCGGACGAGCCGACCGGGAACCTGGACTCGGCGACCGGGCGTGGGGTGCTCGAGCTGTTTCGCGAGATGTGCCGCGAGCGCGGGACGACCTTGGTGATGATGACCCACGACGTCGAGGCGGCGGGCTGGGCGGATCGCGTAATCGAGCTCCGCGACGGCGCCATCGCCGAGGACATGCAGGTCCGCGCGTGATCGGCCGCCGCTGGCGCGCGCCGCTCGGGTTCCTGCTCGGCGTGAACTCCGCGCTCGGGCCGAACGCCGTGTTCGTCGCCGTGACGCTGGTCTCGATCGCCGCGAGCGTCGCGCTCGCGACGAGCCTGGAGCTGGCCTCGCGGGCGGTGCAGCGCCTGGCGACCGACACCGCGCGGGCGCTCGCCGGGTCGGCGCAGCTCGAGATCACCGCGGGTCAGGTCGGGATTCCCGAGCGGCTCGTGGACGAGGTCGCGGCGCTGCCGGGCGTGGCCGAGGCCGCGCCCGTGGTCCAGGCGACGCTCGGATTGGACGTGGCGCACCTGCCCCTCCACATCCTGGGACTGGACCTGGTCGCGACGGCCGGGACGCGGGAGCTCGGCGTGCGCGGCCGCGGCGGCGTCGAGGTCGCGGATCCGCTGAAGCTCCTCGGCCGCTCCGACGCGGTGCTGATCTCCGAACGGCTCGCCGCGAAGCTCGGCGTCAGCTTCGGCGACCCGATCCGCGCGCGCGCCCCCAACGGCGTGCGCGAGCTGCACGTCGAGGGCCTGCTCGCGGACCGCGGGCTCGCGCGCGCGTACGCGGGTCAGGTTGCGGTGATGGACGTCTACGCGCTGCAGGCGCTGGTCGGGCGCGAGGGCTTCGTCGACCGGATCCGCGTGACCGCGTCGCCCGGAGTCGACGTCGCCGCGCTCGAGGCGCGGCTCGTGGAGCGAGTCGCCGGCGCCGCGACGGTTCAGCGCGCCGGGGCGGGGCGCTCGGCTCTCGACCTGTCGGTGAACGCGCTGCGCGCGGCGGTCCTGATCGTGGCGTCGGTGGGCGCCCTGGTCGCAGGGCTTCTCTGCTACGCCGCCATGTCGACCGCGGTCGAGCGGCGCCTGCCGGAGTTCGCGGTGCTGCGCGCGACCGGCTTCGCGGCGCGCGACGTCGCCCGCTTCATCGCATGGGACGCCGCGCTGCTCGCGCTGTGCGGGAGCGCGCTCGGACTCGCGGCGGGGCGGGTCCTGGCAAAGGGGTTCCTGCCCGCGCTGTCGCAGACGTCGGAGTACTTCATCCAGACGAGCGCGAGCGCCTCGGACGTGTCCTTCACACGCGAGACGCTGGCCGTAGCCGCGGCTGTCGGGCTAACGTGCGGATTCGCGGGAACGCTGGGCCCGGCGCGGATGGCGACCCGCCGCTATGCGCTCGAGACGGGCGGCGCGGCCGCGGCGCGAGCGCGCCGGCCCTGGCTTCCGCTCGCTCTCGCCGCCGCGCTGGCGGCGCTCGCGGTGGCGCCGGGCGTGGCACCGCGCACCCGGCTGGGGCTGGAGCTCGTGATGGGCGCAGTGCTGGCCGGCAGCCTCGTCGGCCCCGCGCTCCGCCAGGTCGACCGCGCGCGGCCCGCACTGAGCGGTGTGCTGCCGGCGATCGGCCATCTGCTGGGGACGGGTCTGTCGGTGCGACTGCGCGGGACGGCGCTGGCGGTCGCCGCGATCACGGCGATCGTCGCGTTCATCCACGCGGTGCTGATCCTCTCGGGGAGCTTCGGCGCGACGCTCCTCGATCGCGTGCGGGCCAGCTACCCGGGTTCGATCTTCGTCAGCGCGAGCCCGCCCTTCGACGACATGAAGGTCGACCCGATGGCGCCCGACGTGATCGAAGCGATTCGCCGCGCGCCGGGAGTCGAGGCCCTGTCCGAGCAGGTCTTCACCGAGGTGCCGTTCCGCGGCCACGACGTGACGCTGGTCGCGATCGACGCTTCGATCTGCGCTCCTCGGACCGGGACGACGCCCGCCGCGAAACGCCTGGGAGCGACCCTGCGTGCGGTCGGGCGCGGCGAGCTCGCCGTCAGCGAGGCGTTCGCGCACCGTTTCGGCGTGAGCGCCGGCGACGAGCTCGAGCTCTCGACGCCGAAGGGGGCGCGCCGGTTCCGCGTCGCGGGCTTCACCCGGGGGATGGCCGGGCCCGCCGGCATCATCACCCTCGACCTTGCGACCTACGACGCGTACTGGAAGCGGGTCGGCGCGCGCTCGGTCCTGATGTGGCCGCGCGGTGACCCGGCGCCCGTGGTCGAGGCCGTCCGGCGCGCGACCTACGCGCGCCAGCCGCTCTTCTTCACCGACGGCCGGGCTCTGCTCGAGCGGGCGACGGTGTTCGCGAACCGCTTCGACTCGCTGCTGTTCGGGGTCGCCGCGCTCGCGCTCTTCCTGGGCGGAGTGGCGATCGCGAACCTCCTTCTGGCCAGCGTTGCCGCGCGCCGGCGCGAGCTCGCGCTCTTGCGCGCCGCGGGCGCCGAGCCCGGCCAGCTCGCGCTCCTGGTGCTGGCGGATGGGCTGCTCATCGCGCTCACCTCGATCGCGCTCGGCACGGGCCTCGGCCAGCTTCTCACCGGCCCGATGCTGCAGCTCTTCGCCGAGGACTTCGGGTTGATCGTCGAGCGGCATGCGGACCCGCCGCGTCTGCTCGCGTTCCTGGCGATGGTCCTCGCCGCGGTGCTCGCTAGCGCGCTCTACCCGGCGCTCCTCGCGCGGGGGCCCGCGGACCTCACCGAGCCGCAAGCGGAATGAGCCTCACTTCTTCGCCGCGCGGGCGGCCGCGAGCGCTCTTCGCCCCCAGCCGACCAGCGCGTCGGCGTCGTCGAGCTCCGCTTCCGGCACCGACCAGTAGCTCGCGACCCGGACCGTGCGCACGCGGGTGTCGTAGCTGAACGCCTCGCCGCCGCGGCGCTCGAGCTCGGCGGCGAGCTTTGCGTCGGCGCGCAGGTAGACCACGCCATCGATCACGAACGCGAACTGCACGGAGCCGACGTGCAGGCCGTGCCCCCCGAAGAAGCGCCGCGAGGTCACGCGCCCGAGCGGGCCCAGGACGTCGGCGAGGTGATCGACCAGCTCGGCGCTCATGCCCGGGATCGTGCCATACCCGCGCTGGCGTACCGATCCGTACTCGTACACACTGGAGCCATGGCAGCTCTCGTTCCCAGCCCGATCTCGGTGCGGCGACCCGCGCTCGAGCTCACGGCCGATGTGCCCCGTTACTGGTACGGCGGCGAGCCGTTCGCCACGCACTACCTCGACGCGCTGTCGTCGGTCTTCCCCGACGGCGAGGCGTTCTTCGTCCGCTCGGTGCTCCGCTATCGCGACTCGATCGACGACCCCGAGTTGCGCCGCGCGATCCAGGGCTTCGCGGGCCAGGAGAGCCAGCACAGCCATCAGCACGACCGGCACCTGGAGCTGCTCACGGGCCACGGCTACACGGCGCTCGCGCGCATCAACCGCGCCGCGGACCGGGTGATGCGCTTCATCAACCGCCGGCTCCCGCGCTTCGCGCTCGCCAGCACCGCGTCCCTCGAGCACCTCACTGCCCTGCTCGCGCGGCGGATCCTCGCCAACGGCGCGCGCTTCACCACGCCGATGGACCCGCGCATGAAGGCGCTCTGGCGCTGGCACGCGCTCGAGGAGGCCGAGCACAAGACGGTGGCCTTCGACGTGCTGCGCCAGGTCGCGCCGAGCTACCCGCTGCGCGCGTTCGCACTCGTGCTCAACACTCTGGGGCTCTTCGTCGAGATCCTCGCGCGCACCGCGTACATGCTCTGGAAGGACGGCCGGCTCGCGGAGCGCGAGAGCTGGAGCGACGGCCGGCGGTTCCTGTTCGGGCGCGACGGGCTGCTGCGCGGGCTGGGCCGCGAGTACGGCGCCTGGTTCCGGCGCGACTTCCACCCCGCGCGCATCGACGACCGCGCGCTGATCGCCGAGTGGCGCGAGCGGGTGGCGATCGGTTCATAATCGGGCCTCCGCAGGGAGGGAACCCGATGCTCTCGAAGTTCGACGACTACCCGATCCACCAGACCCCCGAGCCGATCGCCGTGTCGGCGACGACCGACCGCAATGCCTACGACCGGTTCTGGTTCAACGGCTACACGGGGGACGGCGAGTACTACTTCGGGATCGGCGCCGCGCTGTACCCGAACCTCGGCATCATGGACTGCGGCTTCTCGATCGTTCGCGACGGCGAGCAGCACGCCTTCCACGCCTCGCGGCGCGCGCCGCGCGAGCCGAGCGCGATCGAGGTCGGCCCGTTCAAGATCGAGATACTCGAGCCGCTGAAGTCGCTGCGCGTGGTGCTGGAGCCGAACGAGACCGGCATCTCCGCCGACCTGCTCTGGATCCCGCGCACCTCGAGCTTCGCCGAGGGCTACCAGTACCTGCGCCGCCGCCGCGGGACCATGCAGGCCACCCGCTTCAACCAGTTCGGCCACTGGAAGGGCGAGATCCGCTACGCGGGCAAGACCGTGCGGGTCGACCCGACCCGCGTGTACGGCACGAAGGACCGCAGCTGGGGCATCCGCCCGGTCGGCGATCCCGACCTGGGCGGCGCCCCGCCGGGCCCGTTCGAGATGGGCGGCATCTTCTTCCTGTGGGCGCCGCTGCACTGGCCGCACCGCTGCACGCACGCCGGCATCTTCGAGAACAACCAGGGCGTGCGCTGGCACTGGGACGGCATGATCGTGCCGGTGTACGACGACCCGTCGAAGATCCCGCTCGTCGACGATCCCGGGCTCACGCCGCTCCTCTACGTCGACCACCAGATCGAGTACCAGTCGGGCACGCGCCGCGCGAAGCGGGCGGTGATCACCAAGGTCGAGGTCGACGGGAAGAAGAACGAGATCATTCTCGAGCCGATCCAGTGCTTCCGCATGAAGGGGATCGGCTACCAGCACCCGGTCTGGGGCCACGGCAAATGGAAGGGCGAGCTCGCGATGGCGGGCGAGTCGTGGAAGACGGCCGACCTCGACGAGAACGCGCTCGACAACCAGCACATCCAGCAGGTCGTGCGCGCGCGCTGCGGCAACGACGTCGGCGTGGGCGTGCTCGAGCAGATCGCGATCGGCCCGCACCCGAAGTACGGTTTCAAGAGCTTCCTCGACCCGGCGCCGTGACTGAGGCCTCCGCAAAATTCGTTGACCGATCGGTGAGTCAGTGGTCGAGTGGCCGCCATGCGGAGGTGGCTCATGCGGAAGCCGGCGTGGATTTTCGCCTTTGGTCTTCTCTCGTCTCATGCAGGCGCAGCGGTCGTGACGCTCGACTTCACGGGGACCGTGGACCAGATCTCCGACGAAGGCGTCCTCGATGGCTCGATCGGCCTCGGCACTTCGTTCCAGCTGCACGTCGTCCACGACGAATCGGCGCCAGCCTCGGAAGTGGTTGACACGCAGTCGCGCTGGATCTTTCCCGTGCCGCCGAACCAGATGACGCTCGCGGTCGGGAACTATCTGGCGGTGACCGGACCGCTCTCCGGAGATCCGACTCTGCCAGACGCATTCCAGGTGATCCTCTTCGACGAGCCGGCGGGCAACGGCAACAATGACTACTACCTGCTGACAGCGAGCGGGCCAGTCAGCGCGGGGAGCGCCTCGCTCCCGGGCTCGTTTGGTCTTCTGCTCGGGGACCCGACCGGCACCGCGCTCGCCGCGCCGATTCAGCTCGGAGCGGTCCCCTTCGATCTCGCCGCTTGGGGACTCGAAGGGGAGGATCTGACCTTCGTGCTGAGCGATTCGAGTGGCGCCGAGGCGGCCGTCTTCGGACAGGTCGAGCAGATCGCGGTCTCGCGCGTGCCCGAGCCGTTTGCCGCTGCGCTGGCCCTGGCGGGACTCGCGGGACTGTTCGCCGCCGCCGTCCGCGTTCGCTCCTAGGCTACTCTCGCTGCGTGAGTCAGCGCGCTCTCGTGATCGGCGGCACCGGGCCGACGGGGCCGTTCATCGTGAACGGGCTCCGCGCGCGCGGGTTCGCCGTCGCGATGCTCCACTCGGGCCGGCACGAGCGCGACGAGATCCCCGGCGACGTCGAGCACGTTCACACCGATCCCTTCGACGAGCGCGCGCTCGCCGCGGCGCTCGACGGCCGCAGCTTCGACGTTTGCGTCGCCACCTACGGGCGGCTGCGCGCGACCGCGAAGGTGCTTGTTGGGCGCTGCGGGCAGTTCATCTCGGTGGGCGGCGGCCCCGCCTACCTGGGCTACATGAACGCGGAGACGCGCCGGCCCGCGGGGCTGCCCGTGCCGACGGGCGAGGACGCGCCGCTCGTCAGCGCCGAGGCCGACGACGCGAAGGGGTTCCGCATCGCGCGCACCGAGGAGCGCCTCTTCGCGCTACACCCGAACGCGACGCACTTCCGCTACCCGTACGTGTACGGCCCGCACCAGCTGGTGCCGCGCGAGTGGTGCATCGTGCGGCGCATCCACGACCGGCGGCCCTGGATCGTCCTGCCCGACGACGGCCTCACGCTCTGCTCCTACGGCTACGCCGAGAACCTCGCGCACGCCGTGCTGCTGGCGGTGGGCGGCGCCGGGCGCGGCGGGCCAGATCTA
The DNA here is from genome assembly GCA_963707945.1 of uncultured delta proteobacterium. Lineage (GTDB taxonomy): Bacteria > Myxococcota_A > UBA9160 > SZUA-336 > SZUA-336 > VGRW01. The sequence goes on along the minus strand of CAVPRM010000001.1, from coordinate 667,356 downwards.
CAACTGCGCCGACGAGGAGACGCTGACCTTGCGCCAAGTCGTGGAGATCGTGCGCGATGCGCTCGGCGCGGCGCTCGAGATCGTCTCGCTGCCGGGCGCGCTCGCCGTGCCCGCGCGGCCGCTGCTCATGCAGCCGTGGACCACGCACCGCGTGTTCGACCTCGCAAAGCTCCGCACGGAGCTCGGCTACCGCGATGTCGTGCCCGCGCGCGAGGCGCTGGCGCGAACCGCGCGCTGGCTCGACGCCCACCCCCTGGAGCGCGGTGGCACCGAGGAGAAGATCCTCCAGGACCCCTTCGACTACCCGGCCGAGGACGCGCTCGTTGCGGGCTGGCGGCGCGCGCTCGCCGCCGTGCCGGCGGTCGAGTGGAAGCGCGCGCCCGGCTACACCGCGTCGTACAGCGGCCCGGGCGGCACCCCGCGCTCGGGCGAGTTCGAGTGAGGGCGCTCGCGCGGTCGGGCGCGCTCCTGGCGCTCGCCGGCTGCGCGTGGTTCCCGCCGCTGCCGACGCCGCGGCTCTCCGGCGAGTGGGCGACCCACGCGATCGCCGACGACCAGATCACCGAGGCCTCCGGTCTCGCGCTGAGCCATCGCTCGCCGAAGCTGCTGTGGACCCACAACGACTCGGGCGATCGCGCCCGCCTCTTCCTGATCCGACCGGACGGCGCGCTCGTCGCGGAGTACGCGGTCGACGGCGCGCGCGCGGTCGACTGGGAAGACGTCGCAGCCGACGGCGCGGGGCACCTCTACATCGGCGACATCGGCAACAACCAGAGCGCCCGGCGCGACCTGCGCGTGTACCGCCTGGTCGAGCCCGACCCGGGCGAGCCGTCGCTGCGCCTGCGCGTGGAGCGCACCTTGCCGTTCCACTACGCCGACCAGTCGGCGTTCCCCGACCCGGGGCTCGCGTTCGACGCGGAGGGGCTGTACTTCGCCGACGGCGCGCTGTGGATCCTGACCAAGCACCGGCGCGACACGGGGACCACGCTGTACCGACTGGCGGACGTCGAGGGTGGAGCCGAGCAGACGCTCGCGCCGGTGCAGCAGCTCGCGCTGCCCATCGAGAGCGCGCTGTTCGGGACGGTCACCGCCGCCTCGGCGTCGGCGGACGGCCGGCGGGTCGCGGTGCTCCTCTACACGGAGATCTTCGTCTTCGAGCGGCGCGCCGACGGCACCCTCGACCCAGAGCCGCGCGCGCGGATCGCGCTCGACCCGCGCCGCACCGGACAGGTCGAGGGCATCACCTGGGACGGCCAGTCGCTCCTGTTCTGCAACGAGCCCGGCGATCTGTTCCGGATCCCGGATCCGCTGGACCCGAAGCTCGACCGCTATCCGCCCTGAGGGCTACCAGGGATCGTCGCCCCACGGATCCGCACCGTTGCCGAAGGCATCGACCTCGGCGCCGGACCCGGCCAGCTCGATCTCCGGAACCATCTCGTCCGCCACCAGCCGCCGGTAGCGCGCGTACTGCTCGGCGTTGCCGACCCACAGGCAGTGACACTCGAAGCGGTCGGGGTAGACGTAGTAGATCTGTCCGCCTCGCCCGACCCGCGAGATCTTCCCGGGCGGCAGGCCGTTCAGCGCGTTGATCCTCTCGGGCGTGTCGGCGGCGACGATGTGGAAGCCGGCCGGCTCGAGCAGCTTCTCGCGCTGCTTCGCGCTGAACTCGTGGGCGTCGGTGTCCAAGCTATCGCCGAGCGAGCTGCAGCCGAGCCAGAGCGCGGCGAGCGCCAGGATGGGAACGAGGCGCCGTCGCTTCATTTGTCGAATCCCTGCAGCACGTTCTCGTTCGAGCTGGTCCGCGTGCGGTCCAAGGTGGTCGCCTGCTTTCCGGCCTGCAGCCGCTGGTACATCTCGTACTGCTCCTGGCGGCCGACGCGCAGGCAGCGACAGCCGTCCGGGTCTGCGTACACGTAGAAGATCTCCCCGTTGCGGTCGACCGGGCTGACCTTCTTCGGCGGCAGCGTCTTCAGGACCTGGATCCGCTCGGGCGTGTTGGCGGCGATCGTCTTGAAGCCCGCGTTCTCGAGCATGCTCTCGGGGGTGCGCGCCGCGACCGAGGCGCAGGCGAGCGCGAGCGCAGCAAGAGCCAGAAGAATCGTGCATCGAAGCGGCATGACGCCCTTATACTCGGGCCGCGCATGAGAAGTCACGCCGCGCCGTTCCTCCTCGCAGCGATCGCGACGAGCGCCGTAGCGTGCTTCAACCCCGTGAACGCGGTCACCTACGAGCGCTACTTCGACGCGGGCGCCGCCGCCGCGGACGCGGGCAACCTGCCCCAGGCCAAGATCTTCTACTCGCGCGCGGTCATCAACGCGCAGATCGGCGTGCTGGGGCCCAAGGCCGAGTCCGCGGCGCTGTACAACTACGGCCGCGTTGTGGGAAGGATGTGCGAGTACGACAACGCGCGCAGCTCGCTCGAGCGCGCGCTCGTGCTTGAGGAGGAAGCGGAGGGACCGGACGGCGGCTTCAGCAGCATGCGCCTGTTCGAGCTGGCGCGGCTGAACCTCGGCAACGAGAAGTACCCCGACGCCGTCGGCTGGTACACGCGCGGGATCACGCTGACCCGCACAGCGGGCGTCGACCGCGGCGACCCGATCGCGTTCGCGAACGAGCTCGACGACTTCGCGACCGCGCTCGAGCACACCGGCGACACGGCGCAGGCCGTCGAGCTGCGGAAGGAGAGCGCGCAGATCCGCGCCGACCATCCGGGCATGCTCCCCGGATTCGTCGCGGAGCACTACCCCAAGGAATGTCCGACGCCGTGACTCGCCGGCGCGCGGGCGCGCTCTCGCTCGCCGGCGCGCTCGCGCTGGCAGCGGCCTGCGCCGTGAACCACTTCGAGCTCGCACGGGAAGACGAGCGGAACAACCGCTGGGAGGCCGCCTACACCGAGTGGAAGCAGCTTCTCGCGGACGCCGAGGCCGGACACGAGTCGACCGAGCAGCTCGCCGTGCTCCACTACAACTTCGGCCGCGCCGCCGGAGTCACTTGTCGTTTCGACGAGGCCGAGAAGGAGCTCCAGACCGCGCTCCAGCTCGACGAGCAGACGAACGGCCCCACTTACATGTCGCTCTTCAACCTCGCCCAGCTCGAGCTCGACCAGAAGAAGTGGGCCCCGGCGATCGACTACTTCGACCGCGGTCTTGCGGAGATGGAGCGGGTGAAGACTCGGAAGAAAGAGCCGATCCATCCGGCCGCCGTCGCGTACATACTCGACCAGAAGGCGATGGCCCAGCGCGGCGCGGGGCAGACGGCCGACGCCGCCGCGACGCTGAAGCGCGCCGCCGAGCTCCGCGAGCAGGAGAAGGTTCACCTCAGGACCGATCGCGCGCCCTACGGCACGCGCTGCGCGCCGGGCACCACTCCGCCTCAGCGGTAGGCGGCGGCCTGGATCCCGTACAGCTCGGCGTACTGCCCGCGCTTGGCCATGAGCGCGTCGTGCGTGCCGGTCTCGACCACGCGCGCGCCGTCGAGCACCACGATGAAGTCGGCCATGCGCACCGTGCTGAAGCGGTGCGACACGAGCAGGGTGATCTGGCTCTCGTCGTCGCGCGCGGCGGCGGCGTAGCGCTCGAAGAGCGCGTGCTCGGTCTCGGCGTCGAGCGCGGCGGTCGGCTCGTCGAGCACCAGCACGAGCGGCTTCTCGCGCATGAAGCCGCGCGCCAGCGCGAGCTTCTGCCACTGGCCGAAGGAGAGGTCGACGCCCTCGGGCCAGGTCGGCCCGAGCTGGGTCTCGAGCCCGGCGGTGAGCACGGCGACCACGTCGCTGGCGCCGGCGCGCTCGACCGCAGCCGCGACGGCCGCCGCGTCGTCGAGCCGCGGCACGTCGCCGAGCCCCACGCTGTGGCGCGCCTTGAACTCGAAGCGGAAGAAGTCCTGGAACGCGCCGGCCAGGCGCTCGCGCCAGCCCTCGGGATGGATGCGCGCGAGCTCGACCCCGTCGATCGTGATCTTCCCGCGCGAGGGCGGGTACATGCGACACAGGAGCTTGACCAGCGTGCTCTTGCCCGCGCCGTTCTCGCCGACCAGCGCCACCACGGTGCCGGGCTCGATCGCGAGGTTCACGTCGTCGAGCACGAGCTTGTCGGTTCCCGGATAAGTGAACGACACGTGCTCGAAGCGGATGCCTCGGCCGAGTGAGTCGGGCGCCGGCGTGTCGGCGCCCTCGAGCATGCGCGCCGCGTAGTCCTCGAGCCAGGCCATGCGCTTCGAGCCGTCGAGCCAGATGCCGCGCAGGAAGCCGATCTCGCCGACGGTCGCGCCGATGTAGTTCGACAGCCGCCACCCCGCGGTCAGGACGAGGAGCACGTCGCCCGGCGACGCGCGCATGCGCAGTGCGACGAAGGCGACGGCCGCCACGTACGCGCCAGCCGAACACGGCCCAGCCGAGCGTGTTCCAGGCCGCGGTGCCCCAGCGCGCGGCTGCGACCGGCCCGTACCAGCGCTCCCACGCCTCGCGCCGCGCAGTCAGCAGGCGCGGGCCGACGCGCATCACGCGCACCTCCTTGCCGGGCGGCGCGGTCGTGGCGGTGTCGAACAGGTGGCGCGCGAGGCGGTTGTGCGGCTCGCCGCGTTCCTGCGCGACCCGCTCGACCTCCGGGCGCCAGGTCGACGCCAGCACCGTCGGCAGCGCGAACAGCGCGAGCAGCGCCAGCGCGGGGTGCACCGACATGAGCAGGCCGAGTGCGACGGCCAGCCGCAGCACCCAGCCGCAGGTCGTGAACAGCGACATGTACATGTGATCGAGCACGAAGACCTGGTTGCGCAGCATGGCGAGGCGATCGAGATGCTCGGGCCGCTCGTGGTGCTCGATCGTCGCGACCGACGCCTGCAAGCTGGCGACGTGCGACTCGAGCGCGATCGTCACCCGGTCGCGGAAGCGGCGCTGCACGCGCGTGCTGACCAGCGCCAGGATCCAGGTGGCCGCCGCGCAGGCGCCCAGCCCGAGCGCCGAGGCGATCACGATCGCGCGCTGGTCGTGCAGCGCGGCGTCGGCCAGGAACTTCAGGAGCAGCGCGATCAGCGCGTCGGGCAGCGCGGCGACGAGCGCGAGCGCGAACGACACGCTGATCAGGAACGGCTCCGCCGCGTAGCCGCGCTTGAGCGCGCGCCACATCGCGGGCAGCGCTGGGGGAAGGTCGTCGCGCGTCGGCAGCGGCTCAGTCGAGAGCATCGAGGCTCGCTTCGCCGTCTTCGGCCTCGCCGAAGCGCGACGCCTGCAGGTCGAACATGGTCCGGTAGCGCCCGCCCAGCGCCATCAGCTCGTCGTGCGTGCCGAGCTCCACCACGGCGCCGTGCTCGAGCACGCAGATGCGGTCCGCGTGGCGCACGGTCGAGAAGCGGTGCGAGATCAGGATCGTGGTGGTCCGGCGAGTCGCCTTGAGGATGCGGTCGAAGATCTCCGCTTCGCCGCGCACGTCGAGCTGCGCGGTCGGCTCGTCGAGCAGCACCAGCCCGACGCCGAGACGCACCGCGCACAGCGCGCGCGCCAGCGCGACCCGCTGCCACTGTCCGCCCGACAGGTCGGTGCCGCCCGGATAGCCGCGCGCCAGCACGGTGTCGAGCTTGGCCAGGTTCGAAGCGCCCGCCTCGGCCAGCGCGGCGCGGATCACCTCGTCGGGCGCGCCCGCCGGCGCGACGTTGTCGCGCAGCGAGAGCTGGAAGCGGATGAAGTCCTGGAAGACGGCGGCGAGGCGTCCGCGCCACGATTCCAGGTCGAGCTCGCGCAGGTCGACGCCGTCGATCTCGATTCGTCCCTGCTGCGGGTCGTACAGCCGACACAGGAGCTTCGCGAGAGTGGTCTTCCCGGCGCCGTTCTGCCCGACGATGGCCAGCGACGAGCCGGCCGGGATGGTGAGATCGAATCCCTTCAACACCGGCGCCCCGCCGGTCGGGTAGCCGAACGTCACGTCGCGGAAGCGGATCCCGCGCGCGGGCAGCCCCGTCGCCGAGCGCGTTCCGAACGCGAGCGCGCCGGCCGGCGCCATCGCGCGCTCGAGCCGAACGACCGCCGCGGCGGGCGCGGCCGCGCCATCGAGCGCCCAGGAGAGCCCGCCGAAGCCGATCATGCTGGTGCTGACGGCGGCGCTCGCGAACGTCACCAGCCGGTCCAGCGGCAGACTGCCGTCGGCGGCCGCCACGGCCATCGCCAGGAACACGGCGGCGTTGGCACCCAGCACGAGCAGGATCGAGAGCGTCATCGGCCGCTCGCGCAGCCGCGTCGCGCGGTACTGCAGCTCGTGGAGGAAGCGCCGGCGCGCGCGGAAGCGCTCGATCGTCCACGCGGCCAGCCCGAACAGCCGCAGCTCCTTCGCCGCGGGCGCGTCGACCGCAAGCCGGTAGGCGTAGTCGGCGTGGCGCTGCGCTTCGCGAACCTCGTCGGTGTTGCGGTCCCTCCAGACGGCCGACTCGCGCAGCAGCCAGTGAGTCGCCAGCCAGGAGCCGGCGAGCACGAGCGGCGCCCACCATGCGAAGGCCGCGAGCAACAGCGCCGAAGCGACGCCGGCGAAGAACTGGACCAGCCCGCCCGCGATGAAGTCCATCGAGATCGCGAGCGGCGGGCCCATGATCCCCAGGTCGAAGTCGCGCGCCACCACGAGGTCGGTCGTCAGCTTCGGGTCCTCCAAGTGACCGATCCCGGGAGGGCGCACACACACACGGGTGAGCTGGTCGTAGAGCCAGGCCGCGGTGCGGCTGCCCAGGTTGGCGCCGACCGCCAGATGCAGCGGCGCGAGCACCTGCATGAGCACGAACGCCGTGCCCATCAGCGCGAGGCCGGCCCCGAGCGGCCGGCCCGCTTGCACCGCGCCGACCAGCGCGCCCATCGCGATCGCGAAGCCGGCCGGCAGCACGCCGCGCAGGATCAGGATCGCCCACCAAGCGAACGCGAGCGCGCGGTCCGCGCGCGGCAGGACGCCGGCGAACAGGATCTCGTTGCGCGTGCGGAGGCGGTCGATCAAAGGGGGCTCTCGCTGTTTGTTCCCGCTCCCCGGAAGCAGTTCCAGTATAGACTCGACGCCATGTGGCAGGGCGCGAAAGTCCTCGCGGTCGTCGCGGTCGCCGCGCAGCTCTCCGCGGCAACCACCGCCTCGGGCCTGAAGGAGGCGCTCCGCGTCGCGACCGAGGAAGCGGTGGAAACCACCTCGAAGTCCGGTGGGTTCCTCGACAACCCGACGATCCGCATCCCCCTGCCCGGCAAGCTCGAGAGCATGGCCAATGGCCTGCGCGTGATGGGCATGGGAGCGAAGGTCGACGAGCTCGAGGTGGCGATGAACCACGCCGCCGAGAAGGCGGCCGGCGAGGCGACGCCCGTGTTCTCGAAGGCGCTCGGCGACATGAGCTTCAAGGACGCCTCGGGAATCCTGAAGGGCGGCGACACCGCGGCGACGCAGTACTTCAAGCGGACCACGAGCGCCGAGCTCGCCACCCGGTTCCGTCCGATCGTCGACCAGGCGATGGCGCAGACCGGCGTCGTCAAGCAGTACGACGAGCTCGTGAGCTCGTACGCCTCGACCCCGTTCGCCTCGGCGCCGAAGCTCGACCTCGGCAGCTACGTGACGGAGCAAACGCTCGGCGGCCTGTTCAAGGTGATGGGCGAGGAAGAGAAGAAGATCCGCAAGGACCCGGCAGCGCGCACGACGGACCTGCTGAAGCAGGTGTTCGGCCACTGATGGGTCACCGGCTCGACCGCCGCGACTTCCTCCGCCAGAGCGCGGCCGCCGCCGCCGCGGCGGGGGTCGCGCCGCTCCTGGCCGGCCGCGCGCTGGCCGCCGATCCGGCGCCGCGCATCCAGCGCACCGTGAAGCTCGGGCGCACGGGAATCGAGATCTCCGACATCTCGTTCGGCTCGAGCCGCACCTCCGATCCGGCCGTGGTGCGCCACGCGTTCGAGCGCGGGATCAACTACTTCGACACGGCCGAGGACTACAAGGGCGGCGCGTCGGAGCGCGCGATCGGCGAGGCGCTCGCGGGCGTGCGCGACCAGGTGTTCATCGCGACCAAGACCGAGATGGGTGCGAGCGAGAGCCGCGTCGACATGATGCGCGCACTCGAGGGCAGCCTCGGCCGGCTGCGCACCGATCACGTGGACGTGTACTTCAACCACGCCGTGAACGACATCGCGCGCGCCAAGAACCCCGAGTGGCCCGAGTTCGTCGCCCAGGCCAAGAAGCAGGGCAAGATCCGCTGGAGCGGCATGTCCGGACACGGCGGCCACCTGGCCGAGTGTCTCGATTTCGCGCTCGCGAACGACCTGGTGGACGTGATCCTGGTCGCGCACAACTTCGGCCAGGACCCGGCGTTCTACCAGAAGTTCCTCAAGAGCTTCGACTTCGTCGCGCTGCAACCCGAGCTGCCAAAGCTGATGACCCGCGCGCGCGCGGCCGGCGTGGGCGTGATCGCGATGAAGACGCTGATGGGCGCACGACTCAACGACCTGCGCGACTACGAGCACGGCGGCGCCACCTTCGCGCAGGCCGCGTTCCGCTGGGTGCTCGCCAGCGGCTACGCCGACGCGCTGGTCGTGTCGATGAACAGCCCCGCGATGATCGACGAGTACGTCGCCGCATCGGGCCAGGCGCGGAATCGGGCCAGCGACCTGCGCTTGCTGGAGCACTACGCGCGACTGAACGGCCGCACGCACTGCCAGCACGGCTGCCGCGCGTGCGAGCCGAGCTGCCCCGCGGGCGTTCCGATCTCGGAAGTCCTGCGCACGCGCATGTACGAGGTGGACTACGGCGATCGCGCGCTGGCGCGCGCGGAGTACGCGCAGCTAGAGACGAACGCCAGCGCGTGCCTCACCTGCAGCGACACGCCCTGCCTGGGCGCCTGTCCGATCGGGATTCCGATCCCCGACTTCACGCGCGCTGCCGCGCGGGGGCTCAGCTGACGGACGCAGGCCCGCGCGCTCGCGGCGATTGACCGCTTCCGGGCGCCGGTCGGATACTAGCCTCGGGGGAACGAGCGTGGGCCGGCGGGCGTCACTCGGCCTGAGCGTGATCGCGCTGATACTGTCGGCCTGCTCCGCGTATCACCAGGCCTACCGACTGAACGACCCGTCCCATGTGCCCAGACCCCCGTACTACAACCTGTACTTCGTCGAAGCCGATGACGAAGGCTGGTTCTGGGATCCCGGTCAGGCCCGCGCGGCGCGGGAAGCCGTCGCGAGCTCGGTCCGAGAATCCGACACGTTCGTGGTCGTCTTCGTGCACGGCTGGCACCACTCCGCGAGCTGCTGCGACGGCAACGTGGTCGGATTCGAGAAGGTTCTCCAACGGATCCACAACCGGCTCGAAGCGACCATGTACTCGCAGCCGAACCACCGGCCCTTCAAGATCATCGGGATCTACGTGGGCTGGCGCGGGCAGTCGCTGCCCGGCTTTCTGGACTACCTGACCTTCTGGGGCCGGAAGGAAGCCGCCGAGCGGGTGGGCGAGACCGACTTCCAGGAGTTCATGATCCGGCTGAAGAACCTGTACGAGGACCCGCCGAAGTCTGCGAGCGGCGGGCACAACCGTCTCGGGCTCATCACGATCGGGCACAGCTTCGGCGCGCAGGTCGTGCTGCGCGCCACGTCGAGCTTCATCGAGCACCGTCTCGCCAACCTGGCCGACGAGCCCGGCTATCTCCGCGGGACACCGAAGGGCCCGGCGCACGGGAACGTGAAGGAGCCAGTCAGTGGCTTCGGTGACCTTGTCGTCTTGATCAACCCTGCGGTGGAAGCCTCGGCCTATGGCCGGCTCTTCACGCTCGGCCAAAGGCTCGAGTACGATCCGAGCCAGACGCCGGTCATGCTCACGCTCTCGGCCGACGACGACCCGCCGCGCGATCGCGCGTTTCGCTGGGGGCGCATCTAGGGAGAGTGGTTCGGCGGGAAGCCCGGAAACGACGACCGGCGCGAGCAGATGATGGAGCGCCGGGCGCTCGGCCTCTACGCCGAACAAGTGACGCACCGCCTCGCCCCGCTGAATCGGGACCTCCGGCTCAAGGCGAGCACCCGAGGAAGCGATCTGGAGGCTGCGCCGGGTTGCGCGCGCGGCGGCGAGGACTGCGAGTGCAGCTGGTACGAGTGGCCGAGCGATGAGGACGAGTCGCCCAAAGACAATTCGTTGCCGTCCGACGTCAAAGCTCTGGCCGAATGGGACTTCTCGGACGACACCGTCTTCAACGAAGTCACGCTCCGGTCGAAGCGCAGCAAGAGCGGGAAGAAGAAGGGGATCCCGTATCAGGCGCTGATCGTCGCGTCGGTGCACCCGGCGGTCATCACCGGTCACAACGGGATCTTCTCCCAACCCTTCCTGGACTTTCTCACCAGCTACATCGGGTGGGTAGAGCTCAAGAAGTTCGGTTCCGGCCTGCCTTCCCCGAATCAACCCCCGAAGGTCCAGCAGAAGGACTACTAGGCCCGAGCCCGCCGCAGCAGGATCTCGGCGAGCTCCTCGCCCGCCTCTTCCTGCACGAAGTGACTCGCACCGGCGACGCGGTCCAGGGTCGAGCCCGGAGTGCGCTTCGTCCAGCTCTCGGCCCAGTCGAACGCGAAGACCGGATCCGCGTCGCCGAACGCGAAGTGGACCGGCGCAGGAAAGCGGTCGATCACCGCGAGCGCGCGCGCCTGCTCGGCCGCGAGCCCCTCGAGCGGCTGCGCGAACGGAATGCACCAGGGGAAGCGGCGCGCGCCCGCCTTGGACTCGACGCCGACGAAGGGCGCGTCGTAGGCGCGCGTGACGGCCTCGAGGTCCTGATTCGGGCGCGCGAGCGTGCGCGCGACGATCCGCCCGCACGGCATGTCGCCGCCGAGGCGCGCGGGGTCGACGGCGTTGGCCCGCCAGGAGCGAATTCCCGGCCCATAGACGAACTCGTCGTGGTGCAGCCAGGTGTTCAGGATGAACAGCCGCGCGAAGCGGCCCGGCTCCGCGGCCGCGTTCAAGAGTCCGATCGGCCCGCCCCAGTCCTGACACACCAGTGTGACGCCGCGCAGGTCGAGCCGCGCGATCAGCGCGGCGATCGTCTCGACGTGCCGCGCGATCACGTACCAGGCGTCGTGGGTCGGCTTGTCGCTCTTGCCGAAGCCCGCGTAGTCGGGCGCGATGCAGCGGTATCCCGCCGCGACGAGCGGCGGGATCATCTTGCGGTACAGGTAGCTCCAGGTCGGCTCGCCGTGCAGCAGGAGCACCGGCGGGGCGTTCCGCGGTCCCTCGTCCAGGTAGTGGATGCGCAGCCCGTTCCACTCCAGCCAGTGCGGCGCGAACAGATAACCGGGCAGATCCTCGAAGCGGGCCTCCGGGGTCCGGAAGATCTCCATCCGCCGCATCCTACTCCCTCCCCGTGTATGCTGGCGTGATGCCGGAAACACTGACCGGAGAGGTGCTCGTCGAGCGCGCTCGCGCGCTGCAGCCGCTCGTGCGCAGCTTCGCTGCGCGCGCGGAGGCGGAGCGCACGCTTCCGCCCGAGCTTGCGCGCGCGCTGGCCGAGGCGGGGCTGTTCCGCGTTGCGGTGGCCGCGTCGGCGGGCGGCGTCGAGTCGGACCCGCGCGCGCAGATCCTCGTGATCGAGGCCATCTCCGAAGCGGACGGCGCGGCCGGCTGGACGCTCATGATCGGGATCGAGTGCCTGGGCTTCGCAAGCGCCGCGCTGCTCCCCGCGACGGCCGAAGAGGTGATCGCGAAGCATCCGGAGGTAGTCTTTTCCGGCGCGCTGAATCCGCTCGGCCGCGCGGTGCGCGTGCCCGGCGGAGTGCGCGCGACCGGGCGCTGGCCGTTCGCCAGCGGCTGCCAGCACAGCGACTTCTTCTGGGGCCAGTGTCTCGAGAAGGTCGACGGCCAGCCGCGCCCCGTCGAGGTGCTGGTGCCGCGCAGCGAGTACCGCGTGGTCGACACCTGGCACGTGGCGGGGCTGCGCGGCTCGGGCAGCCACGACGTCGAGGTCAGCGAGGTGTTCGTGCCCGACGCGTTCACCACGACGGTGGGGCTGCAGCGGCTGCGCGAGAGCGGGCCGCTGTTCCGCCTGCCCGCCTACGTGCGGCTCGCGTACAACAAGGTGGGCGTCGCCACCGGCATCGCGCGCGGCGCGCTCGACGAGTTCATCGCGCTGGCCAGCGAGAAGGTGCCGCGCCTCATGAGCAAGCCGCTGCGCGAGCGGCATCTCGCGCAGGAGGCGATCGCCGAAGCCGAGACGCGGCTCCGTTCGGCGCGGGCGTTCGTGTTCGAGGCCGTCGACGAGGTCTGGCAGGTCGTGCTGGCCGGCTGCTCGCCCAGTCCGAAGCAGCGCGCTCTCGCCATGCTCGCCTGCACCCAGGCCGTATCGGCCAGCGCGCGCGCCGTCGAGGTCGTGTACCGGGCCGCGGGATCCAGCGTCAACTTCCTCGCGAGCCCGCTCGAGCGCCGCATGCGCGACGTGCACGTCGTCGGCCAGCACATCATGGTGTCGCCGGCGCTGGTCGAGCCAGCGGCGCGCGTGCTGCTCGGCCTGGAGTCGAACTCGGTCTTCTTCTAGGCCGCGTTCGCGCGCAGCCGCGCGAGCTTGTCGGCGGGCCACACGTCGTCGAGCTTGTAGGTCGCTTCGAACGCGCGCGCGCCGTCGGGCAGCCGGATCCAGGGCAGCTTCGTGCGCGTGAAGATGTGCACGTCGGGCGCGACCTGCGCCGGATCGTCGAGCGTGCCGGCGCGCACGAACAGGCAGTCCTCCGTCGCGATGTGGTAGCGGCTCCAGACGTAGGTGCCGCAGGCCGCGCAGAAGAACACGTCGTGCCGCTTCCCGCTGCCGCCCGGGAGCGTGAACGCGCGCGGCTCGGGACCGGTTGCCGCGACGTGCTTCGCTTCGATCCACAAGTTGATCACGAACGGCCCACCGGTGATCCGCTGGCAGTCGCGGCAGTGGCAGGCGTGGACGATCAGCGGGCTCGCGCGCAGCTCGTAGCGGATCGCGCGGCAGGTGCAGCCTCCGGTGAGCTTCATGCCCGAACGATAGGGCCGCCGCGCGCCGCGGACTTGGAGAAAATTGCGTTCAGGGCAGCTCGCGGACCGAGATCTCCTTCGAGTCGGGCGGAAGCTCGATGAGCGTGCCGTCGTCGGCGACCATCCAGCCGGTCGGGCGGACCGCGTCCACGCCGCGCATCAGCATCTGCTCCATCCACGCGGTCTGCGGCGGCGGCAGCAGGTGGTAGAAGACGAGCATACGCACCTTGGCGTCGTTCGCCTCCTTCGCGACGACCACCGGGTCGGCGTGGTAGTCGGGGATGTCGGCCATGATCTTCGCCGCGCGCGGGCGGCCGTTCGCCGTCATGATTTCGCCGATCTTCGCGATCATCGCCGGGGTGAGCTCCTCGTGGGCGAGCACGTCGGCGTCGCGCGACGCCGCCACCAGGCGCGGATCGGCGGTGGTGTCGCCGCTGACGACGGCGGAGCGGCCGCGGTAGTCGAAGCGGTAGCCGTAGGCCGGCGAGATCGGATCGTGGTGCACCGCGAACGCGGTGATGCGCAGCCCGTCCTCGTCGAGCACGACGCCGGGCTCGACCGGGTGCGCCTCCATTTTCCCGGCCTCGGGGTGCAGGAACTCGGCGCCGTGGTGCGCGACGCGATAGCCGCCGTCGAGCGCGTAGGCCTCGTTGAAGCCGGCCACGACCCGCTCGACGCCGGGTCCGCCGTACACCGGGAGCGGTCCCGGCCGGCCCGCGACCCAGCTCTGCAGGTTCCACTCGCCGAGGTCGCCGATGTGGTCGGAGTGGAAGTGCGTGAGCAGCACTCCGCCGATCGCGCTCGCGTCGATCCGCGCGAGCGCCGCGCTGTTCCACGAGCTCGGCCCCGTGTCGACGACCCAGAACTTCTTGCCCGCGAACACGGCCACGCACGCCTTCGCGCGGCTCGGGTGCGGCAGCGGCGACGACGTGCCGCAGAACAGCACGCGCAGCGCGCCGTCGTCGAAGTGGGCGTTGCTGCTGCCCGAGAGCCGCGAGAGTGCGAGCTCGAACAGCCGGTCCTGCACGGCGGGGATGCGCAGGCCGATCACGACCGCCAGCGCGGCAGCGATGACGAGCCCGAGGACGACGAGCACGAATCGGCGCATCTTCGATCTCCTAGGCGGCGAAGAGCCGCTCGAGCCCGGTTCCGGCGAGCGCCGCGTCGGCCGCGCGCCGATCGGCGGGCGAGAGCGCAGCGTGCGCTTCGCGCAGCCAGGCGAGACACTTGCCCTGATACGGGAACGGCTGCTGGACCCACGGCCGGCCGTCGATCTCGCACTCGACCCGCTCGGCGCCGCTCTGGAGCGCAGCGGCATTCGCGAGCAGGAACGGCGCGTAGACGCGGCCGGCCTCGGCGAGCAGCGCGGTGAAGGTCGGCGGGATCGCGTCGCGCGACCACCAGCCCGCATCGGCGGGCTCGAGCCCGGACAGATCCTCGACGACGTCGACCCACGCGACCACTCGCGGCGCGATCTCGAGCGCGAGCGCGGCGGGCGTGGGATCGAAGAGCGCGAGCTGGGTGAGCTGACCGTACAGCGCGAAGTCGCTCGCGCCCGGGCGCGCGCCCATGACGAAGCGCGAGCGCTCGAGGTGCGCATCGAGCCGCTCGAGCAGCCGCCGGTAGCTGGCCTCGATCACGGGGCCGGTGGTCGCGTTGGAGCCCACGACCCAGAGCCGGTCGATCTGGCGCTTCGCGATCATCTCGCCCATCGCGCGCGCGTCGGCCTCCGGCACGTCGGTCCGGCCCCAGCGCGGCAGCAGAGCCGCCGCCTTCGCGATGTCGGCCGGGTACACCCAGCGGTAGTGGAACATCGCCTTCGTGAGCCACTCGTCGCCGTAATCCTCGAGGATCGCGTCGAGGAACGCGGCCACGGGGTCGGGCGGGATCGCCGCGCGGCCGGCGCGCTCGCGCTCGAACGCTCGGATCAGCGGGGTGGAGTCGGTGCGCGCCTCGAGCGCGCCGCCCGGACCGGTCGCCGTGACCACGGTCGGCAGCAGCTGTACGCGCGGCTGTGGCAGCGCGCGGCTCTCGGGCGACATGCGGTGCACCCAGACGTGCGGGATGCGCCGGTAGCGCAGCACCGCGCGGAGCTTGCGGCTGTACGGGGAGCCGGGGGCGCCGATCACGGTGAGCGTGGCTGTCTCGGTCATCGCGTCCTTCCTCTGCGCGTGCGCAGGATCTCCGAGACGAGGTTGAGCACGGTGCGCTCGACCACCGCGGCCGCGCGCTCGCGCGAGAGCCGCTGGTCGCTGCGCAGCCGATCCCAGGACTCGAACGAGAGCGCGAGGTCCAGCGCATCGACGAGCTCGGCGGGAGCGGCGGCGACCTCCGGAAGCGCGCGCAGCAGCGCCGTGCGCAGCTCGCGGACCATCGCGACGTGCTGGCGCTGCAGGAACAGCGAGCGCCGGCGCGCGAGGTTCGCAGCGCGCTTGTGCGGGCCGATCACTTCGAAGACCCGCGCCCGGCGGGCGACGAGCTCGCGGGCCCGTTCGCTGGGGGTCCCGCGAAACCCGGCCTGCATCAGCGGCACGACCTCGGCGCGGACCTGGGCGCCGAGCTCCGCGTACAGGCTGTCCATGTCGGCGAAATGGCGGAACACGCTGCGGATGCCGACCCGGGCGCGGGCGGCGACCTGCTGTGCGGTCGGCTCGAGCTCGCCCTGGCTGGTCAGCTGGTAGAGCGCCTGCACGATCGCGTCGCGGCTGCGCTCGCTGCGCCGCTGGCGGCCGTCGGCCGCGCGCGGCGGACGGCTCTGAATGCGAATTGCCATCGCCGCGCATATTGGCACGTCGAGTGCCAATAGAGCAAGTCCGCCGGTTTGATTGTGGCACTCGTCATGCCATAATGCGCGCCACTCGCAGGAGGGACGCCATGCACCCGGTTTGGATCTGGATCGCCGCGCTCGCCGCGTACGCAGCGTTCTCGGGCTGGTACTGGAACTGGCGCGGGCCGCTCACGAAAGCCGAGATCGACGCCGGTCTCGCCGCGCTCGAGGGCACGGCCAACTACGACTCCGAGCAGCTCGCGACGCTGCGCGCGTTCCTCGAGACCGACGACGGCCGCGAGTTCCTGATGTTCAACCTCTTGCGCCTGCAGCCGGGACCGGTGACACCGCCCGGTGGCGGTCCGGCGCAGACCGCGCAGGAGCTGGTGCAGCGCTACTCGGGTCCGTTCATGAGCGCGCTGTTCCGGCGCGCGGGCCATCCTGCGTTCCTGGGCCGCGCGGTCGGCGGCTACGTCGAGCAGTGGGGCGTCGAGAAGAACCCGGGCTGGACCGCCGGCGCGGCGATCCGCTACCGGAGCCGGCGCGACGTACTCGCGATGGCGACCATGAAGGAGTTCGAGGCGATCCACGCGTACAAGATCGCGGGGCTCTCGAACACGCTCGCGTTCCCGATCCAGCCCGTGATCTGGGTGGTCAGCCCGGTGCTGGTCGCGCCGCTCGCGTTCACCCTGCTCGCGGCGCTCGGCCACCTCGCGCTGCGCGCGCTCGGCGGCCGCTGAACGGTGTAAGCTCACGCCGTGATGCGCGCCGGAGCTCTCGTCGACCTCGAGCGCTACCCGATGTTCGCGCTCGACTCCGCGCGCGGTCGCGAGGTGGTGCAGGCGGCGCACGCCGAGCGCGCCCGCACCGGCATGGCGGTGCTGCCGGGCTTCCTGCGCGCGGAGGCGATCGAGCCGCTCCGCCGCGAGTGCGAGCAGCTCGCCAAGCGCGGCCACTTCTCGGAGGTGCGCGGAACGCCGTACATCGAGGCGCCGCCGGCCGATCTCCCCGACGACCACCCGCGGCGGACGCTCCAGCGAACCGCACTGACCGCCGTCGCGTACGACCTCTTCCCCGCCGACAGCGCGCTCCGGGCGCTCTACGAGTCGGACGCGCTGATGGAGCTCGTTCGCGTCCTGCTCGGGCGCGAGCGCGTGTACCGCTACGCCGATCCGTTCGGCGCGCTCAACCTCGCGTCGATGAGCGACGGCGACGAGCTGCACTGGCACTACGACCAGACGGACTTCGTGGTCTCGATCGCGATCCAGTCGAGCGAGTCGGGCGGCGACTTCGAGTGCGTGCCGCTCGTCCGCAGCGCGACGGACGAGAACTACGACCTCGTGCGCACGGTGCTGCAGGGAAACGGCGGCGCGGCCGTCGCGACGATCCCGATGACGCCGGGGACGCTCATGGTCTTCGAGGGGCGCCACTCGCTGCACCGCGTCTCGCCGATCCGCGGGCCCGTGCCGCGCTACGTGGCGCTGCTCGCGTACGACGCGAAGCCGGGCACGGACAGCTCGCCGCTGCTGAAGCGCGTCCGCTACGGGAGACTGCCCGGCGAACCGGTTCCCTGATGCGCGCCATGGAGATCGGGGAGGCCTTCGTCGGCGACGGTGCCGACGCCGCCCACGTCAACACCGTGCTCGGGCCCCGCTCCGGCCCGGTCGGTTCGGCCTGGGCCACGGCGCTCGCCACGCCTTCGACGGGCCACACGCCGTTCATCGCCGTGGTCCGGCCGGGCCTGCCCGCGAAGCCGCTCACCTTGTTCGTGAACAAGGCGGCGATCGCCGGCGACGCGCACGCGAACCTGACCTGGGGCGCCGCGCAGGCCGGCGTCGCGAGCGGCGTCGCCGACGCCGTGGCGGACGCTGTGATCGCGCGCGGTGAAGTCGACGAGCTGGCGCTGATCGCCGCGGTCTGGGTCGATCCAGCGGCACGCGACCCCGACGCGGTATATCGCAACAACCGCGCGGCCACGCGCGCGGCGATCGCGAACGGCCGCGCGAACCAGCCGGCGCTGGACGATGTGCTCGAGGCGCGGCTCGCCCCGCGCAACCCCTTCTTCCCGACCTGAAGCCGAGCCCGCGGTCAGTGTAGAGTGGTTCGCGAACCAGCACCGGAGGGAGACATGGTGAAGTTCGCAGGCGCCCTTCTGACGTTCGTTCTCTTGGCGGCCCCCATGCTGAGTCGGGCGGACGACGCGGCAGATACGGCGCTCGGCGCCACCGTCGAGCAGGCCTGGATAGCGGACACGAAGATCCCCGCCTATCTGATCGCCGCGCAGGTTCGCGACGGCAAGCTGCAGCTCTTCGGCGCGGTCGAGACCGCTGCGCAGCGCCACGCGGCCCTCGCGATCGCGAGGAAGCACGCGGGGAAGACCCCGATCGTCAATCACATCGCGATCGCCAAGATCGCCTCGCAGGCCGGCGTCTCGACGGGCGCAGGTCCGGCCGCGCTGCCGCCGCAGGCCGAGGACATGGCGGTCGCCGCCACCGTCGAGCAGGCGTGGATCGCCGACGGCCAGGTGCCCTACTACCTGATCGCGGCGAAGGCGCGCGGCGGCAAGCTGCAGCTCTTCGGCGCGGTCGAGACCGCCGCCCAGCACCTCGCGGCCGTGAACATCGCAAAGCAGAACGCGGGCTCGCTGGAGATCGTCGACAACATCGCGGTGACCAAGATCGCGTCGCAGAGCCCGCCCCCCGCAAAGTAAGTGGAGTACGCCGACCCCGGAGCGCTGCTCAAGCAAGTCGACGATCTCCGCGGACTCGTGCAGGGCCGCGGCATGCTCGAAGACGCCGGCCGAATCTGCCTCGGCCTGCGCCCGCAGAGCCCGCTCGTCTAGGACGCGTGCGCGGCGTCACCATCTGGCGGTCGCGGGGGCGTATGCTGGGAGAAGGTCGGGGCAAGAGGAGTAGCCCCATGCGCATTCGCACGTTGTTCTTCGCCGCAGCTTCGCTCGCCTTCGCGGCGTCCGCGGACGCCAAGACCTGGAACGTGAAGGAAGGCGAGTCGATCCAGGCCGCCGTCGACCAGGCCAGCCCCGGCGACACCGTAAAGGTCGGACCCGGCACGTATCACGAAGCCGGAACGCCCTGCCCCATGAACCCGAGCGCGACCTGCGCGGTGTCCGTGAACAAGGCGAACCTGAAGCTCGTTGGCGCGGCCAAGAAGCACCGGCCGGTCGTGCTCGAGAACCCGGGAGGCCAGGCGTTCGGGATCGCGATCGCGCCGTCCGACGTCGCTCCGCCGACCTGTCTGGACGACGACGCCAGCCGCCTCGCGCGGGCCAGCGTCAGCGGCTTCACGGTGAACGGCTTCGACGCGATGGGGATCTTCCTGCTCTGTGTCGACCGCTTCGACGTGACCCAGAACGCGACCAACGACAACGCCGAGTACGGCATCTTCCCGTCTCACTCGACGCGCGGTCAGATCTCGTTCAACGTCGCCAAGGGCTCGAACGACACCGGCATCTACATCGGCCAGTCGCGCGACGTGCACGTCCACCACAACCTGGCCCAGGGTAACGTGAGCGGCTTCGAGATCGAGAACTCGAGCATGGTGCGCGTGGACCACAACATCGCGACCGGGAACACCGGCGGGATCCTGAGCTTCACCCTGCCCGGGCTCGACGTGAAGCAGAACAGCGACAATCGGATCGACCACAACCTGGTGACCGCGAACAACAAGGAGAACACCTGCACCGATCCGGAGGACGCCGTTTGCGCGGTGCCGTCGGGGTCCGGGGTGCTCGTGCTCGCGGCCGACGCCAACCGGGTCGACCACAACCTGGTGCTGGGCAACGACTCGTACGGGATCGCCGTCGCGAACTTCTGCGTGGCCAATGCGCTCTCGCCCGAAGCGTGCGCGGCGCTCGACATCGAGCCCAACTCCGACGACGCGCGGATCGACCACAACATCGCGAAGAACAACGGCGGCAATCCCTCGCCGCTGCTCGCACCGGTGTTCGCCGTCGATCTCGCCTGGGACACGACCGGTACCGGAAACTGCTGGGCGGAGAACAAGAACGGCACGCAGTTCCCCGAGGAGCTGCCGACCTGTCAGTGACGCGCCTCTAACGTGAGGTCGGGCGGCCGTCGAGCCGGTACTGGAGTAGCGCGGCGATCAGTGCGCCGAGCAGGGCGAGGCCCATGTCCTTCTGGGCGTCCCACTCGTCGCCCTGGGTGCCGAGATAGGCCGTGCCCGCTTCCGGATCGACGGTCGCCGCGACCACCCACTCGATGACCTCGTAGAGCATGCTCCACAGCCCGACGCCGGCGACGCAGAAGTAGAGCTTGCCGAAGCGGCCCAGGTCCCGGTCGCGGCGGAAGCCGAGCTCGCGCATCGGCCGCAGCATGAGCAGGCCGAACGCGAAGTGGACGACCCGGTCGTAGTGATTGCGCGCCAGACCGAGCGCCTCGTCGACCCAGCGCCCGAGCGGCACCTCGGCGTACGTGTAGTGCCCGCCGATCGCGTGCAGGATCATGAACGCGGTGATCTGCAGGTAGGCGCGGTTCGAGAAGCGGAAGCGGCGGTAGCCGAAGAGCAGCGCGGCGATCCCGGCGAAGGTCAAGAGGTTCTCGAGCAGCCAGTCCATGCGCGAGTTCGGCGAGATCGCGCAGATCGCCCAGACGGCGAACCACGCCGCGAGGCAGGCCGCGGGAACGCGATCGTCCGGGCGCACTAGCCGTCGTAGAAGAAGGGCGTGTGCAGCCCGAGGAGCGTGCGCTCGCGCGGCGACTCGATCCGCGCGACGGCTTCTGGCGAGAGGTGATTCACCTCGGCGGTCGTGCGGATGCGCTGGGCGAGGTCCCGGCGCGCGTAGTGCGCCTGCAGGAAGAGCCGGCCGGTGCCGCCCGCCTTGGCGGGCAGGCCGCGGTGCCAGGCGTCGGAGACGAAGAGCGCCACGTCGCCCGCGCGCGCGACCAGCGGCACGGCGGGGCGACCGTCGTACTCGAGCTGCTCGTCGTTCATGCGGTCGAACGGCGGCAGCCGGCCCGAGCGGTGGCTGCCGGGAATCACGGCGGTCGGCCCGCTCTCGAGCGAGCAGTCGCGCAGGTAGAGATGCGCGCCGATCGCGAACACCGGGTACGGAATGCGGTCGTCCCAGGGCACGCCTTCCGGCCGCGGCACGTGCGGGCCCGCGTCGCAGTGCCAGGGGCCGCCGCCGAACTCGGGCGGGTTCCACCAGGCGGTGTTGGCGATCACGTGGCAGTCCTCGCCGAGCAGCGGCTCGATCACCGCGAGGATCCTCGGATGGCCCACCGCCTTCTGGCAGCGCGGCGCCCGGTTCAGCATCTCGTAGCGGAACTCGGACTTGTCGCTGCGCCCGCGCTCGGCGCCGTAGGTCGCGAAGGCCTTGGCGATCTCGTCCGTGAGATCGGCGATCAGCTCCGGCTCGAGGGCGCCGCGAATCACGGTGAAGCCGTCGCGCTCGAGCTGCGCACTCTCTGCAGGCGCCTCGCCCTTCCGGACCGTCAGATTGCCGCCGACCCGCTTGATCATGCGTCTCGATGGGACCAGACGGCGCGCGGCGAGTCAACCGCCCGAGACCGTTGACCTCGGGCCGGCGGCGGGGTCAGAGTGCTCCCATGGCGGACGTCTCCTCCCTGCAGCCGTACCGGACGGCGGTCTACGACAACCGGCGCTGGGCGCGCTTCGCGCCGCGCCCGGGCGACATCTTCGTGTGTACGCCGCCGAAGTGCGGCACGACCTGGACCCAGACCATCGTGGTCGAGCCTGCTCTGGCCGGACGGCGACCACCCCGCGCCGGTGATGACGCTCTCGCCCTGGCTCGAGGCCGAGTTCAACCCGCTCGACGAGACGATTGCGCGGCTCGAAGCGCAGACGCACCGCCGCTGCATCAAGAGCCACACCCCGGCCGACGGCATCCCGTTCTACCCCGACGCCAAGTACATCTTCGTCGCGCGCGACGGCCGCGACGCATTCATGTCGTTCTGCCACCACCGCGAGGTGTTCAAGGACGACGTGCGCGACCAGCTCAACGTGCGCGCGCTCGCCGACGGCGTGCCGCCGATGCCGCCGTGGGACGGCGACGTGCACGGCTTCTTCACCTTCTGGCTCGAATATCGCGGAGCTGCTTCCGGCACGTCGCCACGTTCTGGAAGCTGCGCGGCGAGCCGAACATCCTGTTCGTGCACTACAACGACCTGAAGGCCGACCTCGCCGGCGAGATGCGGCGGATCGCGGAGTTCCTCGAGATCGAGGTGCCCGCCGCGAAGTGGCCTGCGGTGGTCGAGCGCTGCACGTTCGAAGCGATGAAGGCGAACGGCGACCGGGTCGGCTCGTTCTGGAACTTCGAGGGCGGCGCGCAGAGCTTCCTGTTCAAGGGTACCAACGGCCGCTGGCGCGACGTGCTGACCCCCGCCGAGCTCGACGCCTACCAGAAGCGGGCCGCCGAGTTCCTCCCGCCCGACGCGATCGCCTGGCTGGAGCGCGGCCGCCGCGGCTAGCCGCCGGCGTTTCTTTTTCCCCGCCTCGTTCGTCTTTGTCGTCAGAACCCCAACAGGAGCTCGCGACCATGGCCGAACCCGGATCCCCCTTCGCGGTCCAGACCGACGTCCGCAAACCCTGGCGCCGCTATCTGGACGAGCTGGCGCCCCTGCGGCCGGCGATCCATCGCTACTGCGTGAAGCTCACCGGAAACGTCTGGGACGGCGAGGATCTGGTGCAGGAGACCCTGCTCCGGGTCTTCGGCTTGATGGGCAAGCTCGACGCGGACTTGGTCAAGCTCGAGAACCCGCGCGCGTATCTCGTGCGCACGGCGACACGGATCTGGATCGACGGCCTGCGACGGCGGACGCGAGAGCGCGAGGTGCTGGAGATGCAGCGACGCGAGGGCGAACGGGAGCGGGCGACCGAGGCGAAGCGCACGGGCGATCCGTCCCGCGCGGGCGAGGTGCGCGAGGCGGCCACCGAGCTGCTCGCCCGGCTGGCGCCGCGCGAGCGCGCGGCCGTGATGCTGAAGGACGTGTTCGACCTGTCGCTCGAGGAGAGCGCCTCGCTCCTCCAGACCAGCGTCGGCGCCGTGAAGGCGGCGCTGCAGCGCGGCCGCGGGCGGCTGGAGGAAGCCGACCGCAGCGCGCCGCCCGCCGGGCCGCTGCCCCCGCCCGCGCTGGTCGACCGCTTCATGCAGGCGATGGCGAACAAGGACCTCGAAGGGCTGCGCGCGCTCTGCTCGGCCGACGTGACCGTCGAGCTGGTCGGCGGCGTGGACATGGACGGCTTCGACCGCGCCCGCCCGTTCTTCGAGCACGCGCACTTCGTCATGCCGCAGATCGGGCTCGGCGAGAACCCGCGCTGGGAGCTGGTGGACTACCTGGGCGAGACGATCGTGCTCGGCTTCCGAACACTGAACGGTGTCGAGGGGCTCAACGAGATCCACCGCCTGGAAGAGATCGACGGGAAGATCGCTCACTTGCGCTGCTACTGCTTCGCGGCCGACACGCTCCAGGTCGTGGCCGAGCACCTGGGTCACAAGGCGATCCACAAGCGCTATCGCAGCTGGGACCGGCCGGGCTGACCGACTGACTCAACCCGTGGGCTCGGCCTGACGAAGCAGTCGGGCATGAGCCCACGGGTGATCTCGCTCGCCGCGGCCTCGCTCCTCCTGGGGGCGCTCGCGGTGGCCGCGAGCGCGGACGAGCCCAGGGTGTACCGCTGGGTCGGCCGGGACGGCCGCGTGTACACGAGCAACGCGCCGCCGCAGAGCAAGGCCGAGGCGGCTCCGCGCTCGGTTCCGGCGGCGCCGGAGCCCGCCGAGGTCGCGTGCGAACGCTACGGCGCGCATGTCGCGCGCTGGCGCGACGCCCACCAGTCGATCGAGAGCTGGGAAGCGACGATCCATCGGCTCCAGTCGCGCACCGACGCCTTCGTCCGCCGCAACGACACCTACGCCGCCAGCCTCGACCGCGCCAACGCGCGCCTCGGCAAAGCGCGCGACCGCGCCCGCCGCATCGAGTCGGAGGGCCGCGCAGCAGGAGTCCCGCAGAGCTGCCTGGCCCAGTGAACGGCCACTGACTCAACCCACGGAATCGGCTGGACGAAACGGTCGGATGTGGGTCCACGGGTAGCCCCGCTCTTCGCCGTCTCACTTCTGCTGTTTGCGCTCGCGGCGGGCGCGCGCGCGGGCGAGCCCAAGGTGTACCGCTGGGTCGGCGAGGACGGCCACGTCTACGTGACCTCGACTCCCCCGCCGAACGGCGCCGGCGAAATCGGGCCCGCGGCCAGCTCGGCGAGGCCCGCCGCGCAGGAGGAGACCTCGAGCGTCCTGGACTCCTTCCTCGGCTGGCTGCGCGGGTTCTGGGGTGCCTTCATGCGCTGGCTCTGGGGCGCCGACGGGCCGCCAGTCCGGGAGGGACGCGTCCGTGTGGACCGGGAGGTCGACTGCTCGCGCTGGAGCGGCGTGATCTCGCAGTGGCGCAGCGCGCGGATGTCGGTCGAGGCCGCGGAGCAGCGGCTCGACCAGATCCAGTCCCGCACGGACAACTTCATGAGCCGCGACGAGACGGCGTATACCGACAGCGTCGACCAGGCGACGGAAGCGATCGAGCAGGCGCGGGACCGGGTGAGCAGCGCCGAGGATGCAGGGCAGCGAGCCGGGATGCCGCAGAGCTGCCTCACTGAGTGATACACTGACTCGATGGCTACGCCGGGCTCGCCGAGCTTCTTCGTGCGCTGGGCGGCCCTTCCCTTCTGGCCCAGGTTGTGGCGCGAGAGCGCCGAGCACGACGGCGGATGGACCCTGCTCCCGCTGGGCCTGTGGGCGCTGATCGCGGGCGTCGTGTTCGGGATCCGTGTCGCCGACGCCGCGCACGTCGGTGTCTACAACTTCGCGACCTACTACGAGGCGAACGCCGACCCGCTCGTCCTCGACGGCGGGCACTTCAGCCTGACCGGCGAGCGGATCCTGCGGATCGAGAACCCGGACGGCAGCGCCGCGATCCTGTTCGATCCGGAGGAGACGGTCCGCGACGACGAGCTGAAGGGCACCCAGAGCCTGGTGGTGCGCGCCGACAAGATCGTGCTCCGGCAGCCCGGGCAGACGCGCGAGTGGCCGGCCAGCGAAGCCGCCAAGCTTTTCGGCGATCACGTGCTCTTCGACGGCAGCTGGGTCCGGCGCGCCGCCGACCGCTGGCTCTACCCCGGGCTGGCCACCGTCCTGCCGGTGTTCGCCGCGATCGGAAACGTGGCCGTGTGCGGCGCGTACGCGTGCGCCGTCGGGCTGCTGCTCTTGCTCCTGCGCGGGCAGTGGCTCGGGCTCGGCTACCCGGCCTGCGTGACCATCGCGCTGGCCACGAGCGCATTCACGATCGTCGCGGATCTGGCACTCGGGGTCCTCGGCGTCGCGCTCCCGCTGAAGGGCTACGTGCTCTGGCCGCTCGTGATGACCGCGCTCGGCTTCGTGGCGCTCGCCGGTCGCGGCGCGGAAGCGCGGTCTTGACGGATACGCGCGCTCCGGCGATGCTGCGGCCACAACCGTGATCCGCGGGTAATAGGGCCCGCGCTCACTCCATCGGACCGTCCGCTGCGACCGCCCTCGGGTCGCGCGACGAGAGCCGACTTTTGGAGCGAGCGCCGGGCCTTTCGAGTCTCCGGCCGCTCGCGGAGGAGACCATGACCGAGATACGAACGAACGGTGAGGCGCAGGCTTGGGTCGCGGCGCTCGCCGACCCGAGCCGGCGCGACGCCGCACTCGCCGCGCTCTTGGAGCTGGGTCCCGAGGCGCGCGCCGCGGTGCACGACGGGCTCGGCGACGGGCGCTGGGAGGTGCGGCGCTGGTGCCTGTACTGGCTGCTCCGGTTCGCCGCGCCCGAGGACGCGGCGCACGTCGCCCCGCTCCTGCACGATCCGCGCGCGCGTGTGCGCCACGCGGCGATGGTCGTGCTGGGGCGCGCGGGCTGCGCGGACGTGGTGCCGCACCTGCTCGAGCGCGCGCTCGAGGACGAGAGCCTGCGCGTGCGACGCCAGGCAGTGTTGTTCCTCGCCTGGGAGCACCCGCACGCGGACCTCCAAGGCTTCTTCGCCGACCTCGCCGCGCGCGAGCCCGACGCCACCCTGCGGAAGTACGCCGGGATGGGGCTCGCGAGGTCGCGATGCTGAGCGCAGAGCAACACCGGGAGTTCGCGGCGCGCGGAGTCGTCCGCCTTCACGGAGCCGTCGAGTCGTCGGTCGTCACTGCCTTTCGCGAGCGCCTCCTCGCATTCGTCGAGAAGAAGAAGCTCGCCCCGAGCGGCAGCGGCCAGTGGCTCGCCGTGCGGGCGTCGCTCACGGCGCCGGTCGCGAAGGCGTGCAGCTTCGGCGACCTCTGGGGCCCGAACGTGCTCGCAGCGGTCGACGATCTGCTCGGCGCGGGGAGCTGGGGAATGCCGAGACACGCCGGGCAGATACTCGCGCTGACCTGGCCGCAGCCGGCCCAGGCCTGGCACGTGCCGGACAAGTCTGGCACCTCGACTACATGGCGCCCGGCGCCGCGCGCGGCCTTCCCGGGCTCCAGGTCTTCCTGTGCCTCGACCGGGTCGAGCCGCGCGGCGCGCGCGACCCTGGTCGTCGCCGGCACGCCGCGTCTGATCGACGCGATCCGCCTGCGCAGGGGAAGCGGATGGGCGGGCCACTCCGCCGACGTGCGCAGGGCGCTGGCGGGCGAGGTGCCGTGGTTCCGCCAGCTCACGAGCTTGCGCCTCGACGAAGACCGGATCGCGCGCTTCATGGAGAAGCCGACCGAGTTCGAGGGCTCGGCGCTGCAGGTGGTCGAGCTCGTGGGCGACGCCGGCGACGTTTGGCTCATGCATCCGTGGATGCTGCACGCGGCGTCGGCGAACTGCAGCACGCGCCTGCGGATGGTGGTGACGGAGCGGCTCAGCTCGGCTGCCGAATGAGCCCGGCGCTCAGGGCTTCGCGAAGCGGAGCACGAAGCGGTCGCTCGTACCGCGGCGCTCGCCCGCGGTGCGGGGCGACGTGCTCCAGGTGCGATCGTCGTCGGGGCGACGCAGCACGCTGGACGCGCCGTCGAGCTTGAAGCCCGCCTTCTCGACCTCGAGCACGACCTGTGCGACGTCGATGCGGTGGAGCTGCAGCCCAGCGTCGCCGGCGCCGGGCTTCGCGCTGTGGTCGACGATCCCGTAGATCCCGCCCGGGCGCAGCGCCCGGAACACGGCCGCGTTGACCTTCTCGCGGTCGACCCCGCGCAGGACCAGGTCGTGGTAGTTCAAGTTGATCACCACCAGGTCGAGCGAGCCGGGCGGGACCGGCAGGAAGTCGTCGTCGAAGTTCGCGTGAACCGCGACGGTGTTGGCGAGCGCGGGCTTCTTGAGTCTCTCGCTCCAGGCCTGCTCGACCTGCGCCATCTCGGGCGGCAGGATCGGGAGCTGCGACCAGACCTTGCCCTTCGGGCCGACGACCCGCGCGAGCAGCTCGGTCGTGTAGCCGCCGCCCGCGAAGAGGTCCGCGGCCTTCATGCCGGGCGCAGCACCGAAGAATGCCAGGAGCTGCGCGGGTTGGCGGCCGGCGTCGAGCGCCTTGTCGGCGTCGGGCCGCTCGGGCGCGGCGACCGCGTCTCGGATCGGCGCCGGGATCTTCTCGGGCGGGAGCGGCGCCGACTCGTTGGTGGGAGTCGCCGCGACGAGCGCGAGCGCGACCAAGGCTCCGCTGCAGATGAACCCCTTCACTTTCGAACTCCTCTCGCGGTGGGCTTCTAGACTAGAGTGTCCCGCAATGGAGAGCACAGTCGAACGCCGGCTCGCGGCGGTCGTTCACGCCGACGTCGCCGGTTACAGCCGGCTGATGGCGGCAGACGAAGAGGGCACCATTCGCGCCGTTCAAGCGCTCGAGGCCAATGTGGCGGGGATCGTGCGCCAGCACCGGGGGCGGCTGGTCGACTTCTCGGGCGACTCCTTCCTCGCCGAGTTCGCGAGCGCGGTCGATGCGGCGAGCGCCGCGCTCGCGATCCAGCGCAGCTGCGAGGCTGCGTCCGCCGACCTTCCCGAGGAGCGCCGGCTGCGCCTGCGCCTCGGCGCGCACGCGGGGGAGGTGCGCGCCGAGGGCGAGCGCATCTTCGGTGACGCGATCCACGTCGCCGCCCGGCTGCAGGCTCTCGCCGAGCCGGGCGGAGTCTGCATCTCGGGAAGCCTGCGCGACGAGCTCGCGGGCAAGCTCGCGCTGCGCGCGCGAGACCTCGGACCGCAGACGCTGAAGAACCTGGCGCGGCCGGTGCACGCCTTCGCGGTGTCATCCGACGCGCCCGCCGCGGACCGCGCCGCCGCGCCTGTGCCCGGCTTCGCGGGGCGTCCGGCGATCGCCGTGCTCGCCTTCGCGCCGCTCGGCGGCGAGCGCGAGCAGGAGGTGCTGGGCGACGGCATCGCCGAGGATCTCATCACGCGGCTCGCCACCTGCCGCGACTTCCCGGTGATCGCGCGCAACTCGTCGTTCGCCTACAAGGGACGCTCGGTCGACGTGAAGACGATCGGCCGGGAGCTCGGCGTCGGCTACCTGATCGAGGGCAGCGTGCGCAGCGCGGGCACGCGCGTGCGCATCACCGCGCAGCTCGTCGACGCGCGCACGGGCCACCACGCCTGGGCCGAGCGCTACGACCGCGAGCTCGCCGACGTGTTCGCGATCCAGGACGAGATCGTGGCGGCGGTCGTCTCGCGCGTGTATCCCGAGGTCCTGCGCGCGGAGCGCGGGCGCATCGCGGATCGCGAGGCGTCCAGCCTCGACACCTGGCAGAGCATCGTGCTCGCGCGCTGGCACATGAAAACCTACGGGTCCGCGGACAACGCGCGCGCGATGGCGCTGGCCAACGACGTCTTGCGCCGCGATCCGGGAAATCCCGAGGCCGTCCGGATCCTGGGCAGCACCTGGGTCCGCGCCGCGGTCAACGGCTGGCGCGACCAGTTCTCGACGGACCGCGGCGCGCTCGTGAACCTGGCGCGCCGCGCGCTCGAGCTCTCGGGCGAGACGTGGCAGACGCTGATGGCGCTGGGCAGCTCGCTCTCGATCGCCGGCGAGTTCGACGAGGCGATCACCAGCCTGCAGCGCGCCGCGGAGCTCAACCCGAGCTCGGTCGAGGTGCTGATCCAACTGGCCAACTCGTTCGTCCGCTGCGACCGCGAGTCCGAGGCAATGCCGCTCCTCGAGCTCGTGGGCCGGCTCGACCCGGGCGACTCCGACCCGACCTTCCGGGAACTCAACTTCGCCATGGCCAGCCTCGCGGTCGGCCGACTCGAGGATGCCGTGCGCTACGCCGAGCGCGCCGCGCGCGCGCACCCCGGTCACGGCGCGCATCTGCGCATCTGGATCTGCGCGCTCGTCGAGCTCGGCCGGCTCGACGAGGCCCGGACTGTGCTAGCGCGGCTGCTCGAGGTCCAGCCCGAGTTCCGGATCTCTACGCTCGAGCAGACCATCCCGCCGCAGAAGACGCTGCTGGCGCGTTACGAGGCCGCGCTGCGACTGGCCGGCGCGCCGGAGTGACTAGCGCTCTTTGAGCCCGTTCTTGCGCAGCCGCCACACGAGCAGCTCGATCCGGTCCTGCCCGAAGAACGGCTCGCCGTTGAAGGCCATCGTCGGCACGCCCCAGTGCCCCGCCTTCTCGAGCGCCGCCTGGTTCTCGACGATGACCGCGTCGAGCCGCGCCGCTTCGGCCGGCGCCGCGATCGTCTTGTCCATCTCGGCCAGGTCGCAGCCTGCGCGCGCCGCGGCGTCGGCGAGGTGGCTTCCCTCGTGCCAGCCGAGCGTGCCGCCGAAGATCACGCGCGAGATCTCGTCCAGGAACGGGAGCCCGCGCCCGCGCTCCGCGGCGAGCGCGCCGAGCCGGGTCAGCCGGTAGATGTGCGGCTGCTCCGCCGCGACCTTCCGCGACGGGAACTCCTGCACGATCGGATCGGGCCGCGGCCAGTTGAACGGCAGGCCCAGCGATTCGGCGATGCGGAAGCAGTCGCGGACCAGGTAGGGCGGCCAGAGCGGATTCACGCGGTCGAAGAAGCCGTCGATCCGCACGGCGATCGGCAGGACCGGCCGGACGTGGATCGTGAGGTCGTACTTCGTCGCCAGCTCCACCAGCCGCGGCGTCGCCAGGTACGAGTACGGACTCCGGAAGGACCAGAAGAGATCGATCTCGAGGGACATCGTGGAGCCATCTTCTCACAGCGCGCGAGCTGCAGTGGATCGACGGCACGCAGCAGACCCGCTGCGTTGTTCGCGGAGTCGCGGACGCGTACGGTTCGCGCATGACGAGCACGACGTCGGCGCGCAAGCCGTACAAGGGCATCGGGATGGAGGGCTTCATCGCGCGCTGGTACGCGCGGAACACGGCCGGCGACATGCGCGACTACCGGCGGGTCGCTCGCGGCGTCGCTGCGCAGGTTCCGCCCGGCGGCAGCGTGCTCGAAGTTGCGCCGGGGCCGGGCTACCTGGCGCTCGAGATCGCGAAGCTCGGCCGCTTCCGGATCTGCGGCCTCGACGTCAGCCGCACCTTCGTCCAGATCGCGACCGACAACGCGCGCGCAGCGGGCGCCGAGATCGAGTTCCGGCTCGGCGACGCCGCGCACATGCCGTTCGGCGAGAGACGAGTTCGACTTCGTCGTCTGCCGCGCGGCGTTCAAGAACTTCGCCGACCCGGTCGGCGCGCTCGACGAGATCCATCGAGTGCTGAAACCGGGAGGAAAGGCGTCGATCTTCGACCTGCGCAAGAACGCGTCGCCGGAGGCGATCGAGCGCGAGGTCGCGGAGATGCACCTGTCCCGGCTGAACCGGTGGCTCACGCGCTGGACCTTCCGGCACATGCTGATCCCGCGCGCGTACAGCGATGGGGCGCTCGTCGAGATGACCTCGCGGACTCGCTTCGGATCCGGCGAGATCGTGGAGGACGGAGTCGGCTTCGAGCTGCGGCTCGCCAAGCCGCCGGCCTGATCGTCTAGACTACGGGGCGTGCGGATCGTCGAGGCCACCAAGGAGCACGCCCCGTTCATCGCCTGGGTGTCACTCGCCGCCGCGCGCTCGCACCTGCCGCGCGGGTTCTGGGACTTCTTCATCGGCCCCGACGAGCGCGAGATCCTGCGCTACCTGACGGCGCTCGCGTCCACCGAGAAGCCCCACCCGTTCCACCATTCGGTGTTCCTCGTCGCCGAGGTGGACGGCCGGCCCGCGGCGGGGATGTGTGGCTTCACCGAGGAGGAGACCGGCTTCGCGCTGCTCGGCGGGATCATGCCCGAGGTCGACCGTGCCCTCGGCCGCCCGCCCGAAGCCGGCGCAGGAAGGCATGGCGCGGCTCGGCCCGTTCATGTCGGTGACTCCCGAGCACCCGCCGCGCGCGTGGATCGTCGAGAACGTAGCGACCCTCCCGGAGTTCCGCCGGCGCGGGCTGGTGTCCGCCCTCATGGACGCGATGCTGGAGCGGGCCGTCTCGCGCGGCGCGCGGCTCGCCGACATCGGCATCTTCATCGGCAACGACCCCGCGCAGCTCGCCTACGAGAAGGCGGGGTTCCGAGCCGTGAGCGAGAAGCGCAACGCCGAGCTCGAGCGCACCTGGGGCTCACCCGGGATTCGTCTGCTGCGCCGCCCGCTCTGATGGATGAGCCCGGCGCTGCGCCCCTCGAGAAGGGGCTGAAGGTCGGCGCGCTCGGCTTCGTCTCGAGTCTCGTGATCGGCGTCGCGTCGACCGCGCCCGGCTACAGCATCGCCGCTTCGCTCGGCGTGGTGGCCGCATCGGTCGCGACCCGATCGCCCGCCATCCTGTGGCTCGCGTTCCTGCCCATGCTGTGCATCGCGTCGTCGTACTACGCGATGAATCGAGTGGACCCGGACTGCGGCACCACCTTCACCTGGGTGACGCGCGCGATGGGCCCGTGGATCGGCTGGATCGCGGGCTGGGCACTGCTGGTCGCGGACCTCCTGATCATGGCGAGCCTCGGCCAGATCGCGGGCAAGTACTCGCTGCGGCTGTTCGGCGCGGACGAGCTGGCGCAGAGCGCCTTCTGGGTGACCGCGATCAGTGTCGCCTGGGTCGTCGTCATGACCTGGATCTGCTACGTCGGGATCGAGGTCTCGGCGAAGACGCAGTGGTTCCTGCTCGCGGCCGAGGTCGTCGTGCTGGGCCTGTTCGCCGCTGTCGCGCTCGCGCGCGTCTACGCGGGTCAGTTCGCCGACTCGGTGCAACCGAGCCTCGCGTGGCTCGATCCCTTCCCGCTCGACGCATCGGCTCTGAACGCCGGCGTGCTGACGGCGGTGTTCATCTACTGGGGCTGGGACACGGCCGTCGCCGTGAACGAGGAGACGGAGCACGCAGCGCACACGCCGGGACACGCGGCGATCGTCAGCACCTTCCTCCTGCTCGGGATCTACGTCGTCGTGGGGGTCGCGGCCCAGGCCGTGCACGGCCCGCAGTTCCTGGTCGACAACAAGGAGGACGTGCTCTCGGCGCTCGGCAGCCACGTGCTCCCGTTCGGGCTCGACAAGCTCTTGATCGTGGCGGTGCTGACCTCGGCCTCCGCCGCGACGCAGACCACGATCCTGCCCGCGACCCGCTCCATGCTCGCGATGGCCGCGCACGGCGCCGCGCCGCGCTCGCTGGGCGCGGTCTCGCCGCGCTACCTGACACCAGGGGTATCGACCCTGTGGATGGGCGGGATCTCGATCGTCTGGTGTCTCGCGCTAGGCGCCGTGAGTCAGAACGTGATCTCCGACTCGGTCACCGCGACCGGCCTCGCGATCTCGTTCTACCTGGCGCTGACCGGTTTGGCTTCTGCGATCTACTTCCGCAAGGCGTTGTTCAACGACTTGCGTACGTTCGCGATCGCCGGGCTCGGCCCGCTGCTCGGCTTCGCGAGCCTGGGCTACGTCTTCGTGCGCTCGTGCATCGACCTCGCCGACCCCGCGAACTCCGAGTCCGGCAGCCTCTGGCTCGGCATGGGCCTGCCGCTCGCGATCGGGATCCTGTCGCTCGTCACGGGGCTCGTGCTGATGGGGCTCATGTGGCTGGCGGATCCGACGTTCTTCCGGCGAAGGGCCGAAGCCGCGACCGCCGCGACCCGGCTCTGACCTCTAGACTTCCGAATACCATTGGTATTATAGTGCCATTGGTATGGCACAGCGGATCTCGCGAGCGGCGCGGGTGGGACGAAACCGCGATCAGGTGCTGGCCGCGGCGCGCCGGGTCTTCCTCGCGCGGGGCTACGAGCGCGCGACGCTCGACGCGATCGCCGACGAGGCCGGCTTCTCCAAAGGCGTGGTGTACTCGCAGTTCGAGAGCAAGGGCGACCTGTTCCTCGCGCTGCTCGAGCAGCGCATCGCGGAGCGGGCGGCGCAGAACGAGGCGATCGCGAAGCGCCAAACCGGCGCCGAGGGACTCGCCGCCATCCTGCGCGCTGCGCGCGAGGACAGCGAGCAAGGGCGCGAATGGCGGCTGCTCCTGCTCGAGTTCCGGCTCCACGCGGCGCGGGACCGCGAGCTCAACCGCCGCTACACCGAAGCGCACCAGCGCACCATCGCCGGCGTGGCCGCGACCCTGGAGCGGATTCTCGGCGACTCGCGCGACGAGTTCGTCGAGTCGCCGCGCCACCTCGCCACGCTGGTTCTCGCCTTCGAGCTGGGCCTGCTGCTGGAGCGCACCGCGGATCCGCGCAGCCTGCCCCAGACCGTCGCCGAGCGGGCCATCGTCCGGCTGCTCGGAATCCGCGAGCCGGAGCGATGACCTCCTTCGCCGAGCTCCGGGAGAAGTTCGCCGCCGCCAACGAAGCCGCCATGCCCGCGCTCTTCGCGCGCATGCGCTGGAGCGCCGGCCAGCTCGCCGAGCTGCAGACGACCCGCCTGCGCGAGTTGCTTGTCTGCGCCGGCGAACGCTCGCCGTTCTATGCGCGCCGCCTGCGCGGACTCGATCTTGCGCAGTTCGCGCTCGCCGATCTTCCTCGCCTGCCTTCGGTCACCAAGCACGAGCTCATGGGCGAGCTCGACGATGTGTTCACCGATCGCCGGCTCGACCGTGCGCTCGCCGAGCGCGCGCTCGCCGCGACCGAGCACGAGCCCGTGCCCGTCCTCGACTCCTACCTCGTGCAAGCGACCGGGGGCAGCTCCGGTCGGCGTGGCATCTTCGTGAGCGATGCGCCGGCCTGGGCCGAGGTGAGCGGTGGCGGGCGGCGCTGGATCATCGCGCACGCGGAAGCCGTTACCGGATTTGCGCCGACCCAACCGCGGATCATCGCGGTGATCGGAGCTGCGAGCCCGGTGCACTCCACGAGCCTCGTCGCCGCGACGAGCCGGCCCGGCAGAGGCCCTGTGACGCTCGTCCCCGTTCCCGTCACCTTGCCGCTGCCGGAGATCGTCGCGCGGCTGAACGAGCTCCAGCCGCACCACCTGCTCGGCTACCCGACAGTCCTCGCGAGCCTGGCGCGGGAGAGATGCGCTGGCCGGCTCGCGATCGAGCCGAGCTTCATCGCGACGACCAGCGAGATGCTGAGCCCCGAAGCGCGGGCGGCGATCCGCGCCGGCTTCGGCGCGCCGATCGTCGACGTCTTCGGCACGACCGAAGGCCTGATGGGCGCGACCGATCCCGACGGCGAGGTCTTCGTGTTCAACACCGACACGTGCATCGTGGAGCTCGTCGACGCCGAGGACCGGCCGGTGCCGATCGGCACGCCGCGCGCGCACGCCTTGATTACCAACCTTTGCAATCGGATCCAGCCGTTGATCCGCTACCGGATCGAGGACCACTTCACACGCCATCGGGGCGCCCGTGAGCACGGCCACCTGCGCGCCAGCGTCACTGGCCGCTCCGACGAAGTGTTGCGCTGGGGAACACTCGAGATCCACCCGCTCGTGGTGCGCGCGGTCTTGCTGAAACATCGGGAGGTGATCGACTACCAGGTGCGCCAGACGGCGCACGGGGTGGACGTGGCCGCGGTGGCGGACGGCCGTCTCGCGGAGAGCGGCCTGCGCGACGAGCTCTGCTCCGCGCTCGAGGCCGCCGGCCTCGCGGATCCCGCGGTGACCGTCCGCCGCGCCGATGGTCTCGATCGCCACCCCGAGACAGGCAAGGTGCGCCGCTTCGTCCCGCTCGCGCACTGAGCTACGGCACGAGCGACTTCGCGGAGGCGGCGAGCTGTCCTTCGCCTATCGGCAGCGGTGGTCGATCTGGCTGGGCTCGAGGCTGCGCGCCACCAGCTTTCCATCGGCGACGTAGTCGTCCACTTCGACGATCGTGTGCGTTCGATCGCGCAGGTCTTCGACTCGCAGCTCGGATGACACGAAGCGGCCGTCGACCTTCTCGGCGACGGCGGTCGCCACCTTTCGAGGCTCGCCGCCGGCCTTCTCGAACGACTCCGATCGAATCACGACGCAGGTGTTCTTGTCTACGTAGCTCACCACCCGCTCGTACTGGGACTTGGCGGCCTGGCTCGGTCTCTCCTCGAGCACGTACACCTCGTGGCCATCGACTTTGGAGTCGTCCAGGCGCTTGGTCTCGTCGTCTCGGTGGAGCCGTCTCCACCGCTCTAGATCCTCGTAGCTGACGTCGGAGCCGCAGATCGCGGCCCGCTGCCCAGCGCCCGTGAGGACCCGGGTCTGCCTCTCGTCAGGAAGGTAGATCCGGCTCACCGGTGGGCCGTCAGGCGATTCGATCGTGAGGTAGTTCATGCCCCGCACCTGGAGCGGCTCCTCCAAACACACCTTGATGTGAAACAGCTCGTCGTCGCATTTCGCCGCGATCAATTTTCCGCGGCAACCGTCGCCCTCCTGCTCCAATCGGTCGAACGCGCGGAACCGAACCATCTGGGAGCTCGACCGCTGTGGAGCGTTCCGATCCATGCAGTCGAGAACCTCTCGGGCTGGATCGGTGGCCTCTGCCGAGAAGGGCATCAGAAGCACGAAGGAAGCTGCCAGGACGCGATCTCGCCACATCGCACACCGCCTTCGGGTGTGAGACTACGCGTGGGAGGGATCAAGTCTGTGAAGTGCTTCTCAGTTCACTGACCTAGATCTTCGCGGCCGCCTCCGGCGCGTCGAAGTCCAGCGCGTGTCCCGCCCCGGGAATCACCACCGTCTCCGTCTTCCCCGCCAGCCCCGAGGCGAACTTCTTCGCGTAGCTCGGCGGCACGACGCGGTCCTCGCTGCCCCACACGAGCTTCACCGGGCACGTGATCCGGCGCAGGCGCTTGGCCAGACCGAGCTCGCCGAGCGGCCAGAGCAGGCGCGCCGCGGCTTCCGTCGCGCGGTTCTGCACGATCGCCCACTCGGTCGCGTCGTCTGCCGACAGACCGGCGGGCGGAGTGAGTCGCGCCTTCGCGTACTCGGCCGGCTTCGCCGACAGCACGCCGGGGATCTCGGGCACCCGCTTCGCCCACACGTCCGTGACCGGCTCGTTCTCGTCGAACAGGCCGAACGGCGCGATCAGCACGAGGCTCTTCACGCTCGAACGTGAGAACGCGGCGACCTCAGCGGCCAAGGTGCCGCCGATCGAGTGACCGACCAGGTCGCGGCCTTCGAGGCCGGCGGCTTCGAGGATGTCGAGCGTGCAGATCACCCAGTCGGCCAGGCCGTCGAGCTTGCGGTGGAGCTGCCCGCCGCCCGGGAAGCCCGGCAGCGACGGCACGATCACGCGGCGGCGCTTTGCGAGCTCGTCGAGGAACGGGGTCCACTCGAGCAGACCGCCGAGGCCCGCGAAGAAGCCGAGCGGCTCGCCCTGCCCCTTCTCCCAGACGCGCACGTCCTCGCCCTGCACGCGCACGCTCCGCTCCATGAGGCCGGGCGCGCTCATCGCACCACCACCGCGCGCGGCTCGCTGCGGTCCTCTCGCGGGAGGGGTTTCGGCCACCAGCGGTTCTCCCACTTGTCCTCGAACAGGCCCTTGAGCTGCGGCGCGACGCGCTTGGCGAAGAGCTCCGTGTTGTAGAACGTGAGCTCCTTGCTCATGTTGCCGTACTGCAGGAGCATCATGAGCTGGCCGACGTTCATGTTGACCGCGACCTCGCGCAGCTTCTCGGCGACCTCGTCGGGGCTGCCGATGATGACGTAGCCCTTGTCGACGATCTCCTCGAACGAGGGCGGGCCGAACGCGACCGAGTCGGTGGCCTTGTTCGCGGCGGCCAGCACCTGCGAGTTCACGCGCGCGCGGATCGTCGCCTCGCTCGAGTAGCCGGCGGGGTTCGCGTAGCGCGCGTCGACGTGCAGGCAGCGATTGAAGAAGTACTCGGCCGGCTCGCGGTAGAGCTCGAGCGCCTCCTTGTGCGTCTCGGCGACGCCCACGAACTGCAGGAAGCCGGCGCGGAACGGGTTCTTGTCCTTGCCGAGCCGCTCCATCTCGTCCCAGAAGCCCTGCATGGTGGCCTGGCCGAGCTTGTAGCCGAAGTAACTCAGATATGCGTAGACGTAGTCCATCTCCGCGCACCAGCGCCACGTCTCGATCGAGCCGCCGCCGGGGATCCAGATGGGCGGGTGCGGCTTCTGCAGCGGGCGCGGCCACGGGTTCACGTAGCGCTGCTTGTTGTAGCGGCCATTCCACGTGAACGTGTCGGGCGTCGTCCACGACTTCACGATCAGGTCGTGCGCTTCGAAGTAGCGGTCGCGGAGCTGGCTCGGGTTCTGGCCGTAGGCGAAGCAGGTGTCCATCGGCGTGCCGACGGGGAAGCCGGCGACGAGCCGTCCGCCCGAGATCACGTCGAGCATCGCGAACTCTTCCGCGACGCGCATCGGCGGGTTGTAGAGCGCGAGCGAGTTCCCCATCACCACGATCGCGGCGTCGCGGGTCCGGCGCGCCAGCGAGGCGGCGATGATGTTCGGCGACGGCATGAGGCCGTAGGCGTTCTGGTGGTGCTCGTTCACGCAGATGCCGTCGAAGCCGATCTCGGCGGCGAACTCGAGCTCGTCCATGAAATCGTTGTACATGCCGTGCGCCTTGGCGGGATCGAACAGGCGCGAGTCGATGTCGACCCACACCGACGCGTGCTTCTTGGTGAAGTCGTCGGGCAGGTCGGTGTAGGGCATCAGGTGGAACCAGAGCAGCTTCATGGGAGCACCTCATGGGGGACTGCCGTCCCCGCCAGGTTGTGGAGCGAAGCGGCGAGCAGCGCGCGCGCGCGCTCGAAGCCGAGCCGTTCGTCGAAGAACGCGGACGTCGACAGCCCGACGATCATCGCGTAGGCCGCCTCCGCGGCGTTCTCGGCCGAGATCCCCGGCGCGCGGGGCGCGTCCTCGAAGCTGTGCGCGAGCCAGGCCTTCACCGCGCGGTCGAAGCAGGCCTTGGTCGCGTGCAGCGTCTTGTCGTGCACGGCGGTGCCGAAGAACTCGAGCGTGATCGCGAGGTCGCTCTTGTGGAGCAGCTTGCCGCCGAAGAAGTACTCGGCGATCCGGTCGAGCCGCGCGGGCAGCGGCTCGTCGTCGAGCAGCGCGAGCCCCGACATGATCTGCGCGGTCACGCCCTCGAAGCAGGCGTTCAGGATCTCTTCCTTGCCCTTGAAGTAGTAGAGCAGGTGGCTCGGCGTCATGTGCGCGGCACGCGCGACGTCGGCCAGGGTCGTCGCCGCGAACCCGCGCGCGAGCATGCGCTCGCAGAGCGCCTCGATGATGCGCTCGCGGCGGCCCTTCGCGGTCGGCGAGCGCTCTTCCTTCACTTTCCCTTCCAATTCGGCTTCCTCTTCTCGGCGAACGCCTTCGGCCCCTCGACGAAATCCTGGCTGCGCACCATCTCGCCGATCGCGGGATAGCGCGAATTCGACATCGACTCCCGGAGCTCGGCGACGTTCAGGCTGTTCATCACCGTCTGCTTGCTCGCGCGGATCGAGAGCGGCGAGCACTCGAGCATCTGCTCCGCCCAGCCCAGCGCCCGCTTCAGGAGCTCCTCGTGCGGCGCGACGTCGGTGACGAAGCCGAGCTCCTTGCCCTCCTGCGCCGACACGCGTCGCCCCGTGAGGATCATCCCCATGGCCTGCTTCAGCGGGATCATGCGCGGCAGGCGCTGCAGGCCGCCCGCCAGCGCGGCGAGGCCCACGCGCGGCTCGGGCAGCGCGAACACCGCCTTCTCGGCCGACGCCACGATGAGGTCGCAGGCGAGCGCGATCTCGAACCCGCCGCCCATCGCCACGCCGTTCACCGCCGCGATCACCGGCTTGTTGAGGTCGAAGCGCTCCGTCAGCCCGCCGAAGCCCGTCGACGGCTGGCCGCGCATGTCGCCGCCGCTCGCCTGGTGCTTCAGGTCGTTCCCGGCCGAAAACGCGCGATCGCCTGCCCCCGTGATGATCCCGATCCAGAGCTCCGGGTCCGCCTGGAAGTCATCCCACAGCTTCGCCAGCTCTCGGTTCGCCGCGGGATGCAGAGAGTTCATCACGTCGGGCCGGTTGATCGTCACGATCAGGATCCGCCCCTGGCGCTCGGCCTTGCAGAATTCAGCCATAAGGTCCCTCCCCGGAACGCCCGCATTCTACATCCCCGTTCGGGTAGGATGCGCCCGCTGGAATCCGCAGGAGAAGCGCATGAAGCTCGACCAGTTGTTCTCGGTAAAAGGCAAGGTGGCCCTCGTGACGGGCGGCACGCGCGGGATCGGGCTGATGATCGCGCGCGGGTTCGTTGAGAACGGCGTCCGCACGTACGTCTGCTCGCGCAAGGCCGACGCCTGCAAGCAGGCGGAAGCCGAGCTCCGAAAGGTCGGCGAGTGCACGGCGATCCCCGCCGACCTCGGCACCAGCGAGGGCGTCGCCACGGTTGTGCGCGAGATCACAAGCCGCGAGCCCGCCCTGCACATCCTGGTGAACAACGCGGGCGCGAACTGGGGCGCGCCGATCGACGAGTTCCCCGAGTCGGGCTGGGACAAGGTCATGGACCTGAACCTGAAGGCGATCTTCTTCCTGACCCGCGACCTCCTGCCGCTCTTGCGGAAGGCGGGCACGCCGGCCGATCCCGCGCGCGTCATCAACATCGGCTCGATCGACGGGCTGCACGTGCCCGCTCTCGACACCTTCGCGTACTCGGCCGCAAAGGCGGGCCTGCACCACATGACCCGTGTGCTCGCGCACAAGCTCGCACGCGAGCACATCACCGTGAACGCGATCGCGCCCGGGCCCTTCGAGAGCCAGATGATGAAGGCGACGCTCGACCGCTTCGGCGAGATGATCAAGAAGCAGAACCCGCGCGGCCGGATCGGCGAGCCCGAGGACATGGCCGGCACCGCGATCTTCCTCGCCTCGCGCGCCGCGGCGTACGTGACCGGCGCCGTGCTCCCCGTCGACGGCGGGATGTCGACGACGATTTGAGCGCCGCGTCCGATCTGCCGGGCGAGCCGACACCGCTCGACGACGCCAGCCTGCCGGCCTGGCTCGAGGCGCGCGGCGTGCTGCGCGCGGCGGGCGCGCGGGTCGAGCCCGCGGGCGATGGCAACATCAACTGGGTGCGGCGGGTCGTCGCCGCCGACGGCGCGCGCGCGGTCGTGAAGCAGGCGCGCCCCGCGCTCGAGCGCTTCCCGCAGTACCGGGTCGACACGCGCCGGATCGTGTTCGAGGCGCGCTACGGCGAGATCCTGCGCCGGCTGGTTCCCGGCCAGGCGCGCGTCCTGCCCAAGGCGCTCCACTTCGACCTGGCGGCGCGGGCGCTCGTCATGGAAGACGTTCATCCAGCCGAGCGTCTCGACGCCCAGCTCGACGCCGGCACCGCCTCGCCCGACACGCTGTTCGCACTGGGCGAGTTCCTGGGCGCCGTGCACCGCGCGACCGCGAACGACCCCGCGGCGCTCGCGCCCCAGTTCGCGAACGACGAGATGCGCCGGCTCCACGGCGAGCACGTCTTCGCCCTGCCCTTCGCGCCGAACGACTTCCCGATCGAGCCGCGGCTGCGCGCGCTCGCCGACGAGGCGCTCGCGCGCCCGAAGCTGCGCGCGCGGATCGCCGAGCTGCGCAACCGCTACTACGAGTCGCGCGAGTGCCTGGTGCACGGCGACGTGCAGGCCGGCAACGTGCTGGTGCAGGCGTCGCGGCCGCGGCTGCTCGACGCGGAGATCGCCCACGTCGGCGACCCCGCCTTCGACCTCGGCCAGGCGCTGGCGCACGTGCACGTGCACCGGGTCCGGACCTCGAGCGCCCGGGCGAGCTCCGCCTGCGAGCGCGCGCTCGTCGACGGCTACGCGCCCGAGCGCGCCGTGCTCGCCCGGGCCCGGCGCTTCGCCGGCGTCGAGATCCTGCGCCGGGCGATCGGCGCGGCGCGACTTTCGCTTCTGGGGACGACCGCCCGCGCGGAGCGCGCGCTCGAACTCGGCTGCGCGCTGGTCCTGGGGGAGTAGACTCCGGGGTGTGCAGCGCGACCTGCCCCCCACACCGGCGCTGCGCGCTTTCTCGCGCGCCGCGCACACGCTGAGCTTCAAGCGCGCCGCAGCCGAGCTGCATCTCTCGGCCTCCGCGCTGTCGCGACAAATCGGCGGGCTCGAAGCCCTGCTCGGGGTGCGCCTGTTCCGGCGCCTGAACCCGGGCCTCGAGCTCACCGACGAGGGACATCGCTACCTGGCGGTCGTCGATCCGGTGCTAGAGCAGCTCTCCGCGGCGCAGGAGGCGCTCGCGCCGCGCGGCCGGCCGCTGCGGATCAGCGCCCTGCAGTCGTTCAGCGAGAGCTGGCTGATCCCGAACCTGCCCGACTTCGAGCGCGCGCACCCGGGGATCGAGCTGCAGATCGAGGCGACCTTGCGCTACGCCGACTTCGCGCGCGACCCGGTCGACGTGGCGATCCGCTTCGGGCGGGGCCCGTGGGAGGGGCTGCACAGCGAGCCGCTGGTCGAGCTCGAGACCTTCCCCGTCGCGAGCCCCGCGCTCCGGACCGGTACTCCGGGGCTGCGCGTCCCGGCCGACCTCGCACACCATACACTGATCCATGTCGCTCAGACGCCCGACGCCTGGGCGGCCTGGCTGCGCGCGGCCGGCGTGCCCGCGCTCGAGCCGCGCCGGCACGTCACGTACGACCACGCCGCCCTTGCACTCAGCGCCGCCGAGTCGGGCCAGGGGGTCGCGATCTCGACCCCGATCCTGTGCGAGCGCCGGCTGCGCGAGGGCAAGCTCGTCCGCCCGTTCCGCGAGGTCCTGCGCTCGAGCGAGACCTATCACTTCGTGTGTCGGCCCGCCGAGCTCGCCGACCGGCGCATCGCCGCACTGCGCGACTGGCTGATCGAACGGCTGGCGGCGACGGTTGCGCCGGACACAAGCGCAAATGCGAAATGAACGTTTGCCCGCGTGCCTCGCGCGGGCCAGCTTCGGCGCATGCAACAGCTCACCTGTGTCGAGGCGGGCAAGCTCGAGTGGCGCGACGTGCCGGAGCCGCGGCTCGAGGGAGACCGCGATGCGCTGATCCGGCCCCTGGCGGTCGCGCGCTGCGACATCGACCGCTTCCTGGCCGGCGGCTTGTTCCCGCTGCGCGGCGCCTTCGCGCTCGGCCACGAGTGCGTCGGCGAGGTCGTCGCGCTCGGCGACGCCGTGCGCGGGCTCGCGCTCGGCCAGCGCGTCGTCCCCTCGTTCCAGATCAGCTGCGGGCAGTGCGCGAAGTGCCGCGCGGGGCTGACCGCGATCTGCGAGAAGCATGCCGGTGCTCTCCGACTACGGCATGCAGCCGCTCTCGGGCGATCGAGTACGGCGGCATGCTCGCCGAGCGGGTGCGCGTGCCGTACGCCGAGGCCATGCTGCAGCCGGTCGCGCCGAGCGCGGATCCGGTGGCGCTCGCGAGCGTCTCCGACAACGCGCTCGACGGCTACCGCGCCGTCGCGCCGCACCTGCGCGCGCACCCCGGCGCCGAAGTGCTGGTCGTTTCGCACGGCACGCCGAGCATTCCGCTCTACGCCGCGCAGGCGGCGGTCGCCCTGGGCGCGGGCCGCGTCGACTTCGCCAGCGACGACCGGGAGTCGCTCGCCCTCGCCGAGAAGCTGGGCGCACACCCGCTCGAGACGGACTTCCGCAAGCCCCCGCGGACCTGGCCGATCGTGGTGGACGCGGGAGTCACGCCCGCGGGCATCTCCTACTCCGTCCGCGCCACCGAGCCCGAGGGGATCTGCCATTGCATCAGCTTCCACCCCGGCCGCGAGACGCCGCTGCCGCTCGGCCGCATGTACACGCTCGGGATCCGCTTCTTCGTCGGCCGCTGCCACGCGGCGGCGCTGCTGCCCGAGGTCGTGCCGCTGATCGAGGCCGGCGTGCTGCGCCCGGACGCCATCACCACGCGCGTGGTGGACTGGGACGCAGCCGCCGACGCCTGGCTCGAGCCCGCCATCAAGCTGGTCGTTCGCCGTGTCTGACTGACTTCGCTGGGCCGAGCGAACCTGATAATCTCGCCGACCCGATGGCGAGCGAGGCAGTCGAGACAGAGACCGAACTCGCCGCCGAGCCCGTCGCAGCCTCCGTCGAGGACGCCTTCGCGGACGAGGTGCGGCGCAACCTGCGGCGCAACTACGTGGCGCACCTGCTGCACGGCCTGTTCGGGCAGACCGGCTTCCGGCTGGTCACGACGCCCACCTTCATCCCGCTGTACGTGAGCTCGATCTCGGGCGGCTCGACCATCTGGGTCGGGGTCGCGCGCTCGGCGCAGGCGCTCGGCCAGTGTCTCTCGCCGCTCTTCTCCGCGACGGTGATCGAGCACCGCCGCCGCGTCCTGCCGGTCGCGCTGCGGGTGGGCAACCTGGTGCGCGCGCAGGTGCTCGGCCTCGCGCTGGCCGGCTTCTTCCTGGGCGCGGCCCAGAACCTGATCG
The DNA here is from genome assembly GCA_963707945.1 of uncultured delta proteobacterium. Lineage (GTDB taxonomy): Bacteria > Myxococcota_A > UBA9160 > SZUA-336 > SZUA-336 > VGRW01. The sequence continues at coordinate 623,933 of CAVPRM010000001.1, read as the reverse complement.
CGGTCTGCGTATTCCTCGGCCTGTTCGGGTTCTTCATGGGCATGCAGGGCGTCGCGTTCAACTTCCTCATGGCCAAAGTGATTCCGGTGGACGTGCGCGGCCGGCTCTCGGGGCTGCGCAACGCGCTGGCCGGGCTCACCTCGGCCGGCGTCGGATTCCTGTCCGGCGCGTACTTCGTGCGAGCACAACACCCTGGGCAACGGCTACGCCGCGGCGTTCCTGCTCGCGTTCGTGCTGACCGAGCTGGGGCTCGTCGCGATGATGTTCCTCCGCGAGCCCGAGACCCCCGAGGTGCGCGAGCGCACGGGCATGTCGCGGCTGCGCGATCTGCCCGCGCTCGTCCGCGGCGACGCGAACTTCGCCGTCTTCCTCGCGGCCTGCGTGCTCGGCGGTTTCGGGCGCATGGCCCTGCCCTACTACGTGCTGTACGCCGCCAAGCACCTGGACCTGACCGGCACGATGCAGGGCCAGCTGACCGCGGCGTTCCTTCTGGCCTCGACGGTGCTGAACCTCTTCTGGGGCTGGCTCGCCGATCGCCTCGGGTTCCGCGCGGTGTTCCTCGGCTCGCTCGCGATCTGGATCGCCGGGACCTGCGCGCTGTTCGGGATCGACAGCTACCAGGGGCTGGTCTGGGTGTTCGTCGCGATCGGCACGGGCTTCGGCGGCCAGCTCATGGGCCAGCAGAACATGGTGCTCGAGTTCGGCGAGCGCTCCGACCTGCCGCTGCGCATCGGCGCCGCGAACACGCTGAGCGAAGCGACCAACGTCGTCGCGCCGCTCGTGGGCGGGCTGCTCGCGAGCCTGTACTCGTTCCCGGCGGTGTTCGCGTGCGCGATCGGCTTCAAGGTCCTGAACGCGCTGCTGGTGCAGTTCTGGCTGCGCGAGCCCCGCACGGCCGCGATCTCCCGCTAGACTCGTCGGCGTGCCGACACGATTGGGGATCCGGCTCGCCGCCGCACTGACCAGCGTCTGGCTCGCGCTGCCGGCGGCGGCCGATCCGGTCCCGGCGCCGCCGCCCGCGACCGGAACGAGCACTCCGGACGCCCCCGCCGCCCCCCCCGAGCCGATCGCCGCCCCCGAGATCGTGAACCGCTCCGAGGAAGCCAAGGCTCTGGCGCGCCGGGTCTTGGATCAGACCTCGAACGACTCGGTCAAGGATGAAATCGAGTCGAAGCTCCCCGACACCTCTCGCAAGCTGCGCGAGCGCTTCGCGCGCGCCGATGCGCTGCTCGACGGAAGTCCCACGCTCGACGCGCTCGTGGACTTGGACGTCGAGTGGCGCGCCCGCGCGAAGAGCCTGGCCGATTGGCGGGTCGCGCTGACCCGCAGCGCTCAGTTGATCGAGTCCGACCGCGCCGACCTCCAAGAGGAACGCGAGGTCTGGGAGCGCACCAGCAGCGTTCCAGACGCCGCCTTGCCGCCGGCGACACGGGCGCGTGTCGGCGAGACCGTCGATCTGCTCGCTCAGGCCGAGAAGAGCCTGCAACGCCTGCGCAGCCAAACGCTGAACTTGCAGAGCGAGGTCGCCGAGGAGGAGCTCGTCGTTGGGGGCGTGGTCGATCGGATCACGCGGCAGCGCGACGACCTCAACCAGCGCCTCTTGCAGCGCGACGCGCCACCGCTCTGGAGCCGGGCGGCCTACGCGCCCTCGGGCGATCCCGGCTTCTTGCCCGCCAAGCTGCGCGCGGCTGCCCTGCGCCGGTTCGATCTGCTCGACGAGTTCCGCACTCTCAGCATCCAGCGCGTCGAGATCGAGGTCTCCGTCTTCGCACTGGTCCTGGCGGCGCTGCTCGCGGCGCGCCGCCGCTCGCGCGCGGATCCAGAGCCGGCTGAGGTCGACCAAGCGCTCACCGTCTCGCGCCGGATCCTCGAACGCCCGGTCTCCGCGGCGATCGTGGTCGCGTTCGCGGTCGCCACCTGGCTCTTGCCGCGCCCGCCCGGACTTTCGTCGGAGGTCGAGGCCGTGCTGCTGCTCGTGCCGGTGCTGCGGCTCCTGCCTTCGGAGCTGTGGAACGAGCTGCGCCCGGCCATGCTCTGGCTCGCGGCCGTATTCTTCCTGGGCACGCTGCGCCAGATGCTCACGGCGCTGCCCACGGTCGAGCGCTTCCTGCTCCTGCCCGAGACCTTCGGCCTGATCGCGCTGATGACGTGGATCTTGCGCGGGGATCGGGCAACCCGACTCGAGGCGATCGGCCGCTTCGGCTCCTGGGTGCCGCCGTTCGCGCGGATTGCGCTGGTGCTGGGTATCGCGGCGCTGGTCGCGAACGTGTTCGGCCTGGCGCTGCTCTCGCGAGTGATCCTGCGCGGCGTGCTGGTGTCGGTGTACGGGGCGATCGCGCTGTACGCGCTGGTGCGCTTCGGCAGCGGCGCCGTGACGGGGCTCCTGCGCAGCTCGGGGGCGCGGCGGCTGCGCCTGGTGCGCGACCACGGCGAGGTCGTGCGGCGGCGAATCATCTCGGTGCAGGTCTGGACCGCGCTCGGAATCTGGGTGTACGGCATGCTGCAGTCGGTCGGGCTGGATGGGAAGATCAGCAGCACGCTCAGCGCGGTGCTCGGCGCGAAGCTCGAGGTCGGCACCGTCTCACTGAGCCTCGGCAGCCTCGTTGCCTTCGGAGTCACGCTCTGGCTCAGCTTCACCTTCTCGCGGTTCCTGCGCTTCGTGCTGGACGAGGACGTGCTGCCGCGGCTCACGCTGCCGCGCGGCGTGCCCGCCGCGATCTCGACCGGCGCGCACTACCTGATCCTCGTCGCCGGCTTCCTGATCGCGATCGGCGCCGCGGGCTTCGACCTGGGCAAGTTCACGCTCCTGGCCGGCGCGCTCGGCGTCGGCATCGGCTTCGGCCTGCAGAACGTGGTGAACAACTTCGTGTCCGGGCTGATCCTCCTCTTCGAACGCCCGGTGCAGACCGGCGACACGATCGAGGTGGGTCCGCTCCAGGGCGAGGTGATGCGGATCGGGATCCGCTCGAGCACGATCCGCACCTTCGACGGCGCGGACGTGATCGTGCCCAACGCGTCGCTGATCTCGGAGCGGCTCGTGAACTGGACCTTCTCGGACCGCTCGCGGCGCATCGACCTCGAGATCGGCGTCGCCTACGGCTCCGACCCGAACAAGGTGCTCGCGCTCCTGCTCGAGACCGCGCGCGCGCACGGCGAGGTGCATGTCCCTGCCCGAGCCCGAGGCGTACTTCACGAAGTTTCAGGACAGCGCGCTCGCCTTCGAGCTCCGCGTCTGGTGCCGCGTCGAGCTGACGGCGCGGATCAGGAGCGAGCTCGGCATCGCGATCCACGACGCGCTCCGCGGGGCCGGCATTGAGATCCCCTTCCCACAGACGGACGTACACCTCAAGGTGGAATCTTCGGGGCCGGACTGATACGCGGCGGTCCGGCAACTGGTCCGGCCGATTGAAAACCTACCTCTCGGCATGCTAGTTAGGCTGTGCAGTGGGAAAGGAACATGCACGAAAATATTGAACGCCCTCCGAGACGCTCCCGGGCCGAGACCAAGGAAGCCACCCGCCAGGCCCTGCTGGCTGCCGGGCTAGCCGAGCTGGTGGAGCACGGCCTGGACGTGCCGAGTCTGGACGCCATCTGCGCGCGGGCCGGGTACACCCGCGGGGCCTTCTACGTGCACTTCAAGGACCGCGAGGACTTCTTCGTCGCGGTCATGGACTGGGCCCTCACGGGCATCATGGCGGCGGTCGTGGGCGTGAACGGCGAGACCGACCTCGGGTCCGCGATCTCCCGCTTCTCGCGGTACATGACCCACCGCGAGTGGCCGGTCGTCGGCAAGTACGCGGTCGCCGCGCACCGGCTGATGGAGGCGATCTCGCGCTCCGAGCAGCTGAAGACCCGCTTCGCCGAGGTGCTCGGCAAGGTCGTATTCAGCATGGCCGAGCTGATCCGGCGCGCGCAGGCCAAAGGTGAGGTTCGCTCGAGCCTCGACCCCCAGCACACCGCCGAGCTGATCATCACGCTGGGCATGGGCGCGCTGAGCCTCCAGGACGCGGGGATCGTGTTCCCCGAGGACCAGATGCGCACCACCCTGATGGCGGTGCTGGAAAGCTGAGCGACGGCGCCGCCAGCGAGTGGCGGCGGGTCGGTTTTTCGGCTGCAATCGCCCCCGCGATGCGGGGGGTTCTGTTCGGGTTGGTCTTGGCTTGGCTTGCGGGCTCGGCGGGTGCCGAGCCGCTCGAGCTCCTGGGCCAGGCGATCGAGCCGGGGCAGACCTACCGGCTGGCGCTGCCGGTCGGCGACTCGGTCGGCGGCGAGAGCTCCACCCCGGTGCTGGTCGTCGGCGGTGCGCAGTCGGGACCGGTGGTCTGCCTGACTGGCGGGATCCACGGCGACGAGCTGAACGGGGTCGAGGTGGTGCGGCGCTCGCTCGGACACGCCAAGCCCGCCGAGCTGCACGGGACACTGATCGGCGTGCCGATCGTGAACCTCGCCGCTTTCCGGCGCGGCTCGCGCTACCTGCCCGATCGCCGCGACCTGAACCGCTTCTTCCCGGGCAACGCCCGCGGCAGCTCGGCCGCGCGGCTGGCGCGGAGCTTGTTCGACGTGCTGCGCCACTGCGACGCGCTGGTCGACGTGCACTCGGGCTCCTTCCACCGCACCAACCTGCCCCAGGTCCGCGGCGACCTGCGCAAGCCCGAGGTGCTGCGGCTCGCGAAGGCGTTCGGAAGCGAGCTCGCGGTGCACAACGAAGGCCGGCCCGGCACGCTGCGCCGCGCGGCCACCGAAGCGGGCATTCCGGCAATCGCCTACGAGGCGGGCGAGCCGATGCGCTTCCAGGAGGACGCGATCGACCAGGGCGTCGCGGGGGTCGAGCTGCTGCTCGCGAGCTTGAACGTGCGGCCATCGGCCGATGCCGAACGCGCGAGTCCGGCGATCTACTTCCGCTCGCGCTGGGTGCGCGCCGACGACGGCGGGATCCTGTCGGCGCGCGTCCGCCTGGGCGACACGGTGCAGCCGAACCAGGTGCTGGGGACGGTGTTCGATCCGATCTCGAACCGGCGCTCGAAGATCCGCGCGCCCGAGCGCGGGCGCGTGATCGGCCTCGCGATCGACCAGCTCGTCATGCCCGGCTACGCGGCCTTCCATCTGGCGACGCAGGGCCCGGCCGACAAGACGAACGCCGCAGAGAACGCGCCCGCCTCGGCGCTGCCCAGCGTCGACGACGGCGCCGGGGCGGCGCGCGCCGAGCTCGAGGAGCGCCCCGATTAGCCCGGAGGCCCGGACATGAACCGCGCGGCCGCGCTGACCGGCGCGCTCCTCGTCACGATCGGGCTGTCGATCTTCGCCTGGAAGACGCTGGTTCTACACCTGCCGGTGTTGCCCTCGGACGTCGAGAACCTGTGGCGCGTGGAGCTCGAGATCGACGCGCGCGGCAGCGGCGAGCGCGGCAGCATCCGCGCGGCGCTGCCCGACTCGGACGCCCAGCAGGAGATCTTCGACGAGCGCCAGACCAACGACCGGCTGGTGTTCACGATCCGCACCGACAAGGATCAGCGCACCGGCATCTGGAGCGGGCGCTTCGACGGCCTGCACAACCTGTCGCACGGCTTCCGCGTCCAGCTCGCCGACGAGCCGCTGCCGATGCCGACCCAGCTCCAGAAGGAGCCGCCGAAGGAGATCGCGGAGCAGTTCCTGCGCTCGAGCGGGCGCTTCCCGGCGGACGCGCCCGAGGTGCGCGAGCTGCTCGCGAGCGTGGCGCCGCCGTCGACGACCGACCCGCTCGGGCAGATGCGCGGCCTGCTCGCCTACGTGACCGACGAGATCGGCACCGCCAGCACCGGCAGCGACGACGCGCTCCTGACCCTGGCCGCCGGCGAGGGCAGTCAGCAGGGGAAGGCGCGGCTCCTGATCGCGCTGCTGCGCGCGTCCGGGCACCCGGCGCGGCTGGCCGCGGGGCTGCGGCTGCGTCCGGACAAGGAGACGAAGGAAGCGGTGTGGGTCGAGGCGTGGGTGGGCGGCAGCTGGATCGCGCTCTCGCCGACGCTGGGCTTCTTCGGCGCGCGGCCGCCGGACCTGCTCCTCTTGCGCACCGGCAGCGCGACCCTGGTGGAAGCGACGGGCCTCGACGCCATGTCGTATCGCTACAGAGTGCTGCGCGAGTCGCTGCGCGCGTCGGAAGTGGCGTCGTTCATGGTGCCGACCAACCCGCTGCTCGCGGCGGTCTCGCTGTACCGGCTGCCGGTCGGCTCGCAGGCGGCCCTGCGCATCCTGCTCGTGTTCCCGATCGGCGCGCTGATCATCGCGCTGTGGCGGAACATCGTGGGCGTGCGGACGTTCGGCACGTTCATGCCGCTGCTCATCTCGCTGGCGCTGCGCGAGTTGCCGCTGGCGCTCGGGCTCGGGCTCGTGGCCTCGGTGATCGTGCTCGGGATCTTCTCGCGGCTGGTGATCGAGCGGCTGCAGCTCCTGCTGGTGCCGCGGCTCGGTGTCCTTCTATGCATCGTCGTGCTCGCGATCACCCTGCACTCGCTGCTCGGCCGCAGCTACGAGGTGAAGGACCTGTTCGCGAGCGTGCTGTTCCCGGTCGTGATCCTCACCATGCTGATCGAGCGCTTCACCATCACGACGGCGGAAGAGGGTCTGCCCGCCGCGCTGCGCCGGATGGCGACCTCGACGGTGGTGGCCATGTGCGTGTACCCGATCTTCCGGATCGCCGCGCTCGAGCACCTGATGTTCGGCTTCCCCGAGCTCGTGATCTCGGTCATGGGGCTGCTCGTCTGGATCGGCGGCTACACGGGCTACCGCGCCGCCGAGCTGTGGCGCTTCCGCGCGCTCGGCCGGCCGCGCGAGGACGAGGCCCCGTCGTGAGCCTGGTGAGCCGGCTGCGCGCGTTCGGCGTGCTGGGCATGAACCGGCGCAACGCCGTGTACACCTCGCGCTGGAACAAGCGCTCGCACTACCCGAGCGTGGACGACAAGCTCGAGACCAAGCGGCTGCTGCGCGACGCCGGCATCGCCACCGCGCCGGTGCTTGCGGTCGCGCGCGTCCACTCCGAGGTGCGCGGCATGCTGCGCGAGCTCGACGCCTACTCGTCGTTCGTGATCAAGCCCGCACACGGCGCGATGGGCAACGGGATCCTGGTCGTGCGCGAGCGCAACGGCGACCGCTTCCTGCGCAGCGGCGGGCAGTGGCTCGACCGCAAGGCGCTCTCGTACCACTCCGCGAGCATCATCTCGGGGGCGTACGCGCTGGGCGGGCAGCCGGACCAGGCGTTCGCCGAGGAGCGGCTCGAGGTGCACCCCGAGTTCGCCGCGATCACCGCCGAGGGCGTGCCCGACGTGCGGGTCGTCATCTACCGGGGCGTGCCGGTGATGTCGATGACCCGCCTGCCCACGCGGCGCTCGCGCGGGCGCGCGAACCTGCACCAGGGCGCAGTCGGCGCGGGCATCGAGCTCGACTCGGGCACGACCCACTTCGCGGTCTGCGGCGGCCGCGAAGTCGACGTTCACCCCGACACGCAGCAGGCGGTGCTGGCGCGCGTGATCCCGGAGTTCGAGCGCGTGCTCGAGATCGCGGTGCGCGCGAGCGACCAGACCCAGCTCGGCTACGTGGGCGCCGACGTGGTGGTCGACGCCGAGCACGGCCCGCTCGTGCTCGAGCTGAACGCGCGCCCGGGACTGGCGATCCAGATCGCCAACCGCGCGGGGCTGGTGCCGCGCCTGGCCGCGGTCGACCGCAGCGTTCGCGCCGACATGCACTGGCCGGAGCGGATCGCGCTGGGGCGCGAGATCGCGCGGCGCGCGCGCGCCGGAGAGCTCGCGTGATCCGCCGCGCCGCGCTCTTCGTCGCGCTCGCCGCCGCGTTCGCGCTCGACGGCGGCGCGGGCGCGCAGGAGTCCCCGCCCAAGCACCCGCGCTACGACTTCCGGGTCGACGCGCGGATCGTGCCCACCGAGCGCGCCGCCCACGTGACGCTCGAGCTCGGCAAGGGCGCCGAGCACGTGCACCGGTTGCGCTTCCGCGTCGACCCGCAGCGCCAGCTCCTCTTCCGCGGCGACGGCGAGGTGAAGACCGAAGGCGCGCACGTGACCTGGATCCCGCCGAGGACCGGCGGGAAGCTCACCTACGTGTTCCGCATCGACCACCTGCGCGACGCGCGCCGCTACGACGCGCGCTGCGCCAAGACCTGGACGATCTTCCGCGGCGAGGACCTGGTGCCGCCGGCCCGAGCGCTGGTCGACGACGGCGCCCGTTCGCGCACCCGCCTGCGCGTGCGCTTGCCCGAGGGCTGGACCATCGCGACGCCCTACACCAAGCTGCGTTCGGGCGAGTACCGGGTCGCGCATCGCCGCCGCGGACTGTCGCGCCCGACCGGCTGGATGATCGCCGGCGTGCTCGGCGTGGTGCGCGAGGAGGTCTCCGGCGTGCGCGTCGCGATCGCCGGACCCAAGAGCATGGACGTGCGCCGCCAGGACATGCTCGCGCTCCTGCGCTGGACGCTCCCGACCCTGCGCCAGGTCCTGACCGAGCTCCCCGAACGGCTGCTCATCGTCTCCGCCTCCGACCCGATGTGGCGCGGCGGTCTCTCGGGCCCCGACTCGCTCTTCATCCACGCGCACCGGCCGCTGATCACCGAGCACGGCCCGAGCCCGGTGCTCCACGAGGTCATGCACACGGCGCTCGGGCTGCGTCCGGGCAACGACGGCGACTGGGCGATCGAGGGGCTGGCGCAGTTCTACGCGCTGCAGCTGCTGGGACGCTCGGGCACGATCTCCGCCGAGCGCCTGGCGCGCGACTACGAGTTCCAGGCCGAGCGCGCTAAGGAGGCCGAGCACCTGCGCAGCAAGACCGTCTCGGGCCCCGGCACCTCGCGCGCGGTCACCGTGCTGCACGCCCTCGACGCGAAGATCCGCGAAGCGACGCAGGAGAAGAAGAGCCTCGACGACGTCCTGCGCATCCTGGTCGCGGAGGGCGGCGTGCTGACGACCGAGCGCATGCAGAAGACTTCCGAGCTGGTCTCGGGTCAGAACCTCGCCGAGTTCTTCAAGACCCAGGTGCCGTAGCCGCTATCCGCGGAAGTGTGGCATCACCTCGCGCGCCATCAGCTCGAGGTGCTCGTCGCTCCACTCGGGCGGCAGACCCGGGGGCACCGTCCAGCCGTAGAAGCGGGTGATCGGCTGCTCGGCGGCGTAGCGGGCGATCGCGTCGCGCGCCTGCTCGGGCGAGACGATCATGGCGCCGCGGTTGGCGAGATCCGCGCGGCTCTTCGCGACCGCGGCGATCTGCATGCCGGCCTCGCCGAACCACTGCGCGTACAGGTTGATCTGGTAGAGGAAGTGCTGCTCGGCCTCGCGCCAGCGCTTCTCGGGATCGCGCGCGACGAGGAGCCAGGTGATGCCCGCGGCGATCTCGTGCGCGTCGGGGTCCTTGCCCAGGCGGCGGAGCTCGTCGCGATAGATGGCGACCAGCGGCGCGATCGGGCCGGTCGAGATGTACGCGTCGCCGAGCCGCGCGGCGCGGCGCACCGCGGGCTCTGAGAAACCGCCGATCCAGAGCTTTGGCGAGCGCTGCACCGGCAGCGGGGTCAGCTCGACGTCGGTGTAGCGGTAGAACTTGCCCGTCGTCGTCACCCGCTCGCCCGCGAACAGTCGGCGCAGGATCGGCAGCGCCTCGTCCATGCGCGCGGCGCGCTCGCGCGCGGGGATCCCGAAGCCGGTGAACTCGCCCTTGCGGTAGCCGACCGCGAGGCCGAGCTGCAGGCGCCCGCCCGAGGCGACGTCGGCGGTCGCCGCGTCCTCGGCGACGCGCAGCGGGTCGTGCAGCGGGAGCAGCAGCACGCTCGTGCCGATCTCGATCCGGCTCGTGCGCGCGGCGATCGCGGTGGCCAGCGCCAGCATCGACGGCGTGTAGCCGTCGGCGATGAAGTGGTGCTCCGAGAGCCAGACGTCGTCCCAGCCGAGCGCCTCGGCGCGCTCGATCTGCGCGAAGATCGAGCGGTAGAGCCGGGTCGGGTCCTGGCGCCACTGCGTCGGGTTCCGGAAGTCGTACCACAGCCCGAATCTCATGGGGCCCGGCCGCGGGCGGCCGCGGCCACCCAGCTACGCTCGGCTTTGCCTCGCTGCGCGGTCGGCGAAACGCCTCCCTTGCGTGCAGCCTGTCGCGCCATCCTCACTCCTCGAGCTTCGCGATCAACCGGAGCAGCCGCCCGCGCTCGACCGCGACCGTCATCATGATGAACCCGCCGAGCATCGCGAGCGTGCCGAGGAAGATCCGCATCATCGTCACCATGATGCCCGCCGAGAACTTCATGTTGCGGGAGAGCGCGCGCAGCATGCGCGCCTCCGACGGCGTCTGCGGCGTGGCGTTCTCGACCAGGATCATGCCGCGCTCGAAGATGAACGCGAGGTTCGCCACCGGCCCGTCGAAGCCCGGGTTCTTGCGCGGGTCGACCATCGGGTCGTAGCGCAGCACGCCCCACGCGAGATAGGCGGCTCCCGCCAGCGCGAGCAGCGCGCCGCCGATCGCGATCGGGCGCTGCCGCCGGCGCACGCCCGCCAGGAAACGGGTCTGCGGTTCTTCGAGGCTCGCCACGACTAACGCCCTTTCCAACCAAAGCGCGCGAGGTCGACCCGCGCGCGCGCGTCGAAGCGCACGCCCTCGCGCACGAGCAGCTTGCGCTGAAGCTCCTCGGCGCCGCCGAAGCCGCGGGCCGAGATCCGTCCCTGCGCGTTGATGACCCGCTGCCAGGGGACGCTCTGCTCGTCCCCGGCCAGCGCGTGCAGCGCGTAGCCGACCAGCCGAGCGCCGCCGGCCAGGCCGGCCAGTCGAGCGACTTGACCGTAGGTCGCGACCCGCCCTCGCGGAATGCGCCGCACGACCTTCCAGACGCGCTCGTACGAGCTGGTGGCCTTCAATCGCTCTCCCGGCCCGATTCTAAGCGCTGCAGGCGTTTCGGCGCAGCGCGGCGAAATCTTGACGCGAGACGTATGCTTGGAGGCCCCTAGGAGACCCCCGATGAGCCACCCCAGCGAGCGCGAGATCCTCGACGCGCTGCGCCCGATCCAGGACCCCGACTTCAAGCGCTCGATCGTCGACCTCGGCTTCGTGAAGAACCTGCGCATCGACGGCGGGAAGGTCTCGTTCGCGATCGAGCTCACCACCCCCGCGTGCCCGGTGAAGGAGCGCTTTCAGCAGGAGGCTCAGGCGGCGGTGGCAGGGCTCGCGGGCGTGACCTCGGTCGACGTCACGATGACTGCGCAGACGCGCGGCTCGACCCACGCGTCGCGGCCCGAGGGGCTCGAGGACGTGAAGAACGTGATCGCGGTGGCGAGCGGCAAGGGCGGCGTCGGCAAGTCGACCCTGGCCGTGAACCTGGCGCTGGCGCTCGCCGAGACCGGCGCCAAGGTCGGCCTGCTCGACTGCGACGTGTACGGCCCGTCGATCCCGCTCATGCTGCACATCTCGGGTCGCCCGCAGGTGACGCCCGACAAGAAGATCCACCCGCTCCAGAGCTACGGGCTGAAGCTGATGTCGATCGGCTTCCTCGCCGGCGAGAACGCGCCGGTCATCTGGCGCGGGCCGATGGTGCACGGGATCATCCGCCAGTTCCTGTCCGACGTGAAGTGGGGCGAGCTCGACTATCTGGTGCTCGACCTGCCGCCGGGAACGGGCGACGCCGCGCTCACCATCTGCCAGACCGCGCCGCTCGCGGGCGCGGTGATCGTGACGACGCCGCAGGAGGTGGCGCTGATCGACGCGCGCAAGGGCCTGCAGATGTTCCAGCGCGTGAACGTGCCGGTGCTCGGGATCGTCGAGAACATGAGCTTCTTCGAGTGCGACGGCTGCGGCAAGCGCCACGCGCTCTTCGGCGAGGGCGGCGCGGAGCGCGCCGCGAAGGAGCTCGGCACCGACGTGCTCGGGCACGTGCCGCTGCAGCCCGACGTGGTCGCAGCCGGCGACGCCGGCAAGCCGACGATCGTATCCGCTCCCGACTCCCCGGCCGCGCGCGAGATCCGCACCATCGCGGGGCTCATCGCGCGCAAGCTGTCGCTGCTCAACGCCGAGGCGCCGCCGGTGCTCGGCACCAACATCGAGTGGGTGAACACGCCCTGATGAAGGTCGTGCGCTGGGACGAGTCGGCCACCGCGTTCTCGCCCGACAAGATGAAGAAGGTCGGGTTGTTCGAGACCGAGCGCTTCTTCCTCGACCTGTACTGCCTCGAGCCCGGCCAGAGCCAGAAGCCACACGCGCACGACGGCTGCGACAAGGTGTATCTCGTCGTCGAAGGCCGCGGCCGCGTGCGCGTGGGCGACGAAGAGCGCGCGCTGGCGACCGGCGAAGCGGTGATGGCCGGCTCCGGCGAGGTGCACGGGATCGAAAACGACTCCGACCGGCGGCTGGTCGTGCTGACGTTCATGTCACCGCCGCCGGGGAAGCACTCATAGCAACCGCTGCGCTCACGATCGCGGGCTCGGACCCGACCGGCGGCGCGGGGCTGCAGCTCGACCTGCAGGTGTTCGCGCTGCACGGCGTGCACGGCATGGCGGTGCCGACCGCGCTCACCGTGCAGACCACCGTGGGCGTGAAGCGCATAAATCCGGTCTTCCCGAGCGTAGTCGCGGAGCAGCTGATCGCGCTGCTCGGCGACATCCGGCCCGCCGCGCTGAAGCTCGGCATGCTCGCCACCGACGACATCGTGCTGTCGGTCGCGGGCGTGCTCGACCGCTTCGAGATCCCCCGCGTGGTCGACCCGATCTTTCGGGCCAGCGACGGCTCGTTCCTGCTCGAGCAGCGCGCGCTCGGGAATCTGGTCGAGCGGCTGATCGACGGCGCCGCGCTCGTGACGCCGAACCTGCCCGAGTGCGAGGCGCTCACCGGCGAGACCGACCCGGAGCGCGCCGCGGCCGCGTTCCTCGCGCTCGGCGCCGCGGCCGTGCTCGTCAAGGGCGGCCACGCCGACGGGCCCGCCGACGACTACCTCGCGACACGCACCGGTGACGCGCTCTGGCTGCGCGGCCCGCGGCTCGACGCGGGGCCGGTACACGGCACCGGCTGCGCGCTGTCGGCCGCGATCACCGCCCGCCTCGCGCGCGGCGAGCCGCTCGAGGCGGCCGCGCGGGGGGCGAAGGAGTGGCTCGCGCGCGCCATCGCCGGCGCGCACGCGCTCGGCAAGGGGGCGCGGATCCTGGGGCTCAGCTCTGCGGCTGGTTCATCCCAGGCTGGCCGAGATTGAACTGCGCCTCCTTCTGGAGCCGGTCCATGAAGGACTGGCTGTAGGCCTCCTCGGGCGCCTCGCGCACGAGCCGGTCCATCACCGCGGCGTCCTTGCCGACGAGGATGCGCCACTTCTCGGCGCGCACGCCGTCGAGGATCACCACGGCCGCTTCGGCGGCCGTCATCGGAGCCATGTCGCGGAAGCCCTCGCCCATCATGACCAGCGCCGCGCGGATCTGGTCGTTGGTCGCGCCCGCGATCGGGAAGCCTGCGCGCACGATGCGCGCCTTCGCGTCCTCGAGCTGCGCGTCGCTCATCTCCTTCGGGTCGCGGCCCAGGATCTTGCCCGAGTTGATCACGATGGAGGTGCCGATGTGGCCGGGCATCACGACTGACACCTTGATGTGTGGCGCGTTCAGCTTGAAGTCGTTGATCAGCGCCTCGCTGAAGCCCTTCACGGCGAACTTTGCCGCACTGTAGGCGGTGTGCGCGGACTGAGGCCCGAGCGACGCCCAGAACCCGTTCACCGAGCTCGTGTTGCACAGGTGCGCCTCGGTGCTGCGCATAAGCAGGGGCAGGAACGCTCGCGAGCAGTTGTACACGCCGCCCCAGCACACGTCGAAGGTCTTGTCCCACTCCGCGCGATCGTCGGAGACGAAGCTGCCGCCGCCGCCGATGCCAGCGTTGTTGAAGAGCAGGTCGACGTGGTCGACCTCGTGCTTCACCACGACCTGATCGCGGAAGTCGATCACCTGGCGCTCGATCGAGACGTCGCAGAGATGCGTGGTGACCCTCACCTTCGCGCCGCCGGAGAGACAGAGCGCCCTGGTCTGCGCCATGTTCTCTTCGGAGACGTCGCACATGGCGATGTCCGAGGCCCCCTCCGCGGCGAGCTGGCGGCAAAGCTCGCGGCCCATTCCCGTTCCGCCGCCCGTCACGACGGCGACCTTCCCTGCAAAGCTCTTCATGGCTTTCCCTTCCCCAGTCCGGTGGAGCCGCAGTCTACCCCGGCGGCATGTCATGATGCGGGGAGGGAGGACGAGCGATGGCGGAGACCCAGAGCGAGCTGATGGCGCGGATCATGGCGCAGATGTCGAGCGGGCAAGTCCCGGTCGACATCCCGGGCCTGCGGAAGATGATGGACGAGTTCGCGCCGCTGCTGAACTCCGACCCCCCGAGGATCGGCGCAATACACGAGGCGGTGTCGCTGCGCCCGGCCGTGACGGCGGACATCCTCGTGCCCGATCGCCCCGGCCCGCACCCGGTGCTCGTGTACCTGCACGGCGGCGGCTGGGTCGCCGGGAGCCCGCGCACGCACCACAAGCTGGGCCTGCGCTTCGCCGAGGCGGGCTACCTGGTCGTGAACGTCGACTACCGGCTCGCGCCCGAGGCGCCGTTCCCGGGCCCGTTCGACGACTGCGTCTTCGCGGTGCGCTGGGCGGCGCAGAATGCCGCGCGCTGGGGCGGCGACGTGAGGCGGCTCGCCGTCGGCGGCGACTCCGCGGGCGGGAATCTGACGGCCGCGGTCACCGCGCACCTCGCGGGCGACGCGAGCGCCCCGAAGATCCGCGCCGCTCTTCTGATCTACGGCGTGTTCGACTTCGCGGCCTTCGATCTCGCCGGCGCGCAGGGAACTCCGCAGGAGGAGGCCGCGACCAAGCTGCGCGATGCGATGGTCGACGCCTATCTCGGCGCGAAGCGCGACCCGGGCCTTGTGAACGACCCGCGCGTCTCGCCCCTGCGCGCGGCCGCGAAGCTGCCGCCGTCGTTCCTGGTCGTCGGCACGGCCGACCCGCTGATGGACCAGCAGAAGGCGCTGGTCGCCGAGCTCGAGCGCGCGAAGGTCCCGCACGAGAGCGTGATCCTCGACGGCATGCCGCACGGGTTCGTGCAGTACGAGTTCCTGCCGCCGGCGCGCGAGACGATCGCGAAGATGGTCGCGTTCCTGGAGCGGAACCTTCGCTGACAGGAGCGGAGCCGCATTCCTGCTGCTCGTCCTGATACAGGCCGCGCATTCGGTCGAGGAATACGCGACCCGACTCTACGACGTGTTCGCGCCGGCGCGCTTCGCGAGCTCGCTCGTGAGCAGCGACCACGCGGTGGGCTTCGCGGTCCTGAACGCGGCGATCGTCGCGTTCGGCCTGTGGTGCTGGGCCGTGCCGGTGCGCGCGCACTGGCCGAGCGGCCGCGGCCTTGCGCTCGGCTGGGCGGCGGTCGAGCTCGCGAACGGCACGGGTCATCTCCTGCTCGCGGCCGCCGCCGGTGGCTACTTCCCTGGCGCCGGAACCGCGCCGCTCCTCCTCGGCTGCGCGGGCTGGCTCGGCTTCCAGCTGGCTCAGTCGAGCTCACCCGCGCGCCGCGGCAGGTCGTAGTCGAGCAAGAACTCATCGAGCTGCGGCGGCGCGACCGGCGTGCCGGACAGCATCGCGTGCGCCTGGCCGCGGTGGTGGATCTGGTGCACGAACAGGTGCGCGAGGACGGCGTCCGCGCGCTCGCGCGTGAGACCCTCCTCGCCGCGGTCGAGCACGACCTCGCGCTCGAGTGCGGCCGCGTCGAGCACGCTGCAGAAGCGGATCAGCCGCTCGTCCAGCTCGCGCTGCGCGGGGGCGAGCTCGGCCATGCGCGGGTGCGGGATCGGGTTGGCGACGAGCTCGAGACCGTGCCCGCCCGCCTCGAGGCCGTCCAGGTAGTAGGCGTCGACCGTGTAGATGTGGTTCAAGGTCGCCTGCAAGGTGGGGAAAAAGCTCGTGCGCGGGGCCTCGAAGTCTGCCTGGGAGAGCAGCGCGCAGGCCGCGTGGAGGCGGCGGTTCGACCAGGCATTGTTCCGTGCGAGACGAGCGAACAGCGGCGCGGCCATCGCGCCTAATGGTGCCCCGGGGTTCGGTGCAGATCGAGCCCGCTAGCCTCCGCAGGTCGGCGCGCTCGTGCAGGGTTCCGCGATGACATCACGTTCATCTGAGCGTTGTCGGTGGGTCATTGTTCAGCAGATCTACGCTCTTCACTGTTCCACCCTCCTCATGAACAAAGACGATCGCGGTCGCTTCGTTCGAGAATCGTACCGAGTATTCGTAGTTACCCGCGCCTGCCTCCTCGCGATGAAAAATCTCGAACTCACCCGTCATGTTTTTTCTCGCCTCATCGATCAAGCTCGCACTGTGCGGTGACACAAATCCGCGGAAGAAGTCCGAATCCTCAACGACAGACGATACGAACTTCGACACGAACTCCTGCCGCAATCGCTCCTCAGGCGAGCTCGTGCATGCGATGAGGAGGGCTGCTGCCACGATGCGACATAGCTTCTCCATCTTCAGTCGAGCTCCTTGCAGCGCTCCTCGTCGGCCTGCATGTAGTGCCGGGTCGAGTCGCGCTCGGCCACGAACTGGAGCTCGCGCTCCACGTTGGCTCGCAGCCCCTCCGGAAGGTCGTCCTGCTTCTGCAGCCCTTCGAGCTTCAGGCGCGCCTGGTCGAACTGCCCGGTGCGCCGCTGGAGCTCCGCCGCGAGCATGACCATGTCGCGATTCGCGGCGAGGCTCTCCAGCTCCTTCACCGCAAGAGCCGCGTAGCGCGCGTACTTCTCGCGGTCGCGGTCGACTTGCCAGCTGGCTTGCACGAGGCGCCAGGCGACCTGGTCGGTCGGCTGGCCGAGCCGGCGCAGCGTCTCCGCGTAGCGGTAGTAGGTCGACTCGTTCGCCGTCATCGCGCGGAACTCGGCGGACCCGACCCAGGGCCGCAGCCGCTCGAGCTCCGCGGAACTGAACGTCTCCTTGAACACGACGAAGCCGTCGTCCGGACACACCGGCAGCTCGGGCGGTGCGCCGGTCACGCCGATCGGCTTCAGGTCGAGGCGGACGCAGAAGCGCGTGCCCGACAGGTCGATCCGCCCGGAGAACTTCGTGCCGGTGAACGGGCAGACGCGCTCGACGGAGCCCAGCGTGCCCGCTCCGGCCGAGCTCGCGAGCAGCAAGGCCGCCGCGAGCACTGCGCTCCACCTCATGCCGAGAGTGTTGCGCGGCCTCAGGCGGCGGTCACCTCGAACACGTGGTGGCTCCACGGCGCGAGGTCGAGATAGAGGCCGCGCGAGTTCAAGTCGTCGCCGTCCCGGTCGTAGCTCGCGTCGCTCAGCAAGTCCTTCAGCCGGATCGCGCGACCGGCGAGCTCGGCGCCGCCGAGTCGCAGATAGCACTGGCTCGAATTGCCGGCGAAGTTGACGGCGATCGCGAGTCGCTGGCCGTCGGAACCTCGCCAGGACCAGGCGATGAAGCAGTCCGACGTCCAGTTGCCGTCCCAAGCGGGAGCGCACTCGAGCAGGCTCCACTCGCCGTCGCGCAGCTCGGGTCGCCGAAGCACCGCGCGGAGGGCGTCGTAGAACCGGCGCAGCCCCTCGTCGCTCGGCTCCAGGGGCGCGCGCACCAGGTGCGGCGAGATGCGCTTCCGCCGGCCCTCGCGCTGGCCCTGGTGGAAGAAGCGCAGGCCGGGCGTCAGGTAGGTGACGACCGCGGCGGCCTCGTGCACGCCGGGCGGGAAGCTCGCGGCAGCCCGCGGCTCGTCGTGGTTCTCCATGAAACGGGCGAGCTTGGCCTGGTAGTCGAGCGGCGCGAGAAGGTGCTCGCGCACCGGCCGCGCGACTCCCGCGCGGAGTCGGTCGTAGAGCCGCTTGTCGTAGGCGTAGTCGAAGCCCTGCTGGAGCATGGTCCACTCCAGGTCCCAGTAGACCTCGGCCATGAAGCGGAAGTCGGGGAAGCGCTTGCGAACCGCTTCGGTGGCCCGCGGCCAGAACTCCGGCGCGCAGCGCCCCCACGTCCGCTCGAAGACGTCCGGAAGCACCAACATGGCCATGTCGCAGCGCACTCCATCGCACTGCGTCGCGATTCTCTCGAGCTCACCGATCATCGCTTCCTGCGCGGCCGGATTGCCGTAGTCGAGCTGGAGCGTGTCGGGCCAGCCGGGGAAGTACGGGTCGCGGCCGTGAGCCAGAAGGAGATCGCGAGCGGCCCGTCGCACCCACGTGTAGTTCTGCGGCGACTGCGCCTGGTCGAGCTCGCTTCCCGACACGTAGTACTCGGGGTGGTGCTCGACCCAGGGATGATCGAGCGCGGTGTGGTTTGGAACGAAGTCGAGCATGAGCCGCAGGCCGCGCGCGCGCAGGCGAGCGCGCAATCGCGCGAGCGCGGCGTCGCCACCCAGCGCCGGATGCACGGTGTAGCCCCGGATCGCGAAGCCCGAGCCCGCGATGTCCTCCTCGCGCAGATCCGGGAGCGTCTCCTCGAACTCGCGCCGCCACTCGGGGTTCGCGCGGGACACGCTCCGCCCCAGGTCGCCGGTGAGCCACACCGACAGGAGCCAGATCCAGTCGAAGCCATCGGCCGCCAGCTGATCGAGCTCGGCATCGGGGACGTCGTCGAGCGTGGCTGCGCGGCCGACTCGCTGCGACAGCGCAGTCAGCCAGACTCGCGTGTTGATCTGGAAGAGCGACGGATGAGTCAGGGGGTGCCCTCCGGGGTGAACGCCGCGACCCGGCCGAACTCCACGAACTGGTCGGCCGAGCTGGTGGCGAACAGGTGCATGAGGCGGGCGACGACTCCGGTCCAGCCGGTCTGGTGGCTGGCGCCGAGCCCCGCCCCGTTGTCGCCGTGGAAGTACTCGTAGAAGCAGAGGCAGTCGCGCCAGTGCGGATCGTCCTGGAACTTCGCGGCGCCGCCGTACACCGGACGGTGACCGTTCGCGTCCTGCAGGAAGATGCTCGTCAAGCGCCGGCTGAGCTCCTCGGCGACCTCGTACAGATTCATCTGGTGACCGGAGCCCGTCGGGCACTCCACCGTGAAGCCCTTTCCGAAGTAGCTGAAGTACTGCAGGAGGGCGCGGATGATCAGCGCGTTGACCGGCATCCAGATCGGTCCGCGCCAGTTCGAGTTGCCGCCGAACATCCCCGTGTCGGACTCGGCGGGCAGATAGGCGACGGAGAACTCCTGCGCGCCCACGCGGAGCTTGTACGGATGCTCGGCGTGGAAGCGGGACAGTGACCGGATTCCGTAGGGGCTCAGGAACTCGTTCTCGGTCGAGCATCTTGGCGAGCACGCGCCGCAGCTTCGTCTCGTCGAGAACCGAGGCCAGCATCCGGCCGCCTTCCCCCCGCCGTCTCGGGTCGTGGATCAGCGCGGTCAGCTCGGGTCGCGCCTCGAGGAACCGCTGGAAGCGGTGGATCAGCTCCGGATACTTTCGGACGAGCTTCCCCTCGAAGACCGTCACCGCACACAGCGGCAGCAGGCCGACCATCGAGCGAACCTTGAGCCGCTGCGAGCGGCCGTCGGGCAGCAGCAGCACGTCGTAGAAGAAGCCGTCCTCTTCGTCCCACATCCCGCGGTCCGGGTCCGGGCGCAGCAGGCCCGACGAGATCCACAGGAAGTGCTCGAGGAACTTGAGCGCCATCTCCCCGTAGGCGGGTCGCTCGAGCGCCAGCTCGACCGAGATCTGCAGCATGTTCTGGCAGAAGAGCGCCATCCACGCCGTGCCGTCGGCCTGCTCCAGGTAGCCGCCGGTCGGCAGCGGCGCGCTGCGGTCGAAGACGCCGATGTTGTCCAGCCCGAGAAAGCCTCCCTCGAAGGCGTTGTTGCCGGCGCGGTCCTTGCGGTTCACCCACCAGGTGAAGTTCAGCAGCAGCTTGTGGAACGCACGCTCGAGCCAGGCCAGGTCCACCGCGCTGTCGCTGCCGGCCGTCCTCGCGAGCGTGTACGTGAAGATGGTCGACCACGCGTGCACCGGCGGGTTCACGTCGCTGAAGTTCCACTCGTACGCCGGGAGCTGGCCGCTCGGGTGCAGGTAGTGATCCTGCAGCATGAGGTCGAGCTGCTGCTTGCCGAAGTCCTCGTCGACCAGGGTCAGCGGCAGGATGTGGAAGGCCAGGTCCCACGCCGCGTACCAGGGGTACTCCCACTTGTCCGGCATCGAGATCACGTTGGCGTTGTACATGTGGTGCCAGTGCTCGTTGCGGGGAGCGCGGCGCTTGGGGTTGAACGGGTCGGCACCGTGCTCGGTGAGCCAGCGATCGACGTCGTAGTAGTAGAACTGCTTGCTCCACAGCATGCCGCCGAGCGCCTGGCGCATCACGCGCGCGGCGTCGGGGGCGAGCTTTGCCGGGATGATCTCGGAGTAGAACGCGTCGGCCTCCTCGCGGCGGGCCTTCATCTGCTTGTCGAAGCTCGCGAAGGCCTTGCCGCGCGCGGGCGGGGCGTCGCAGAGCCGCAGGCAGAGGCTGCGCGACTCACCTGCCGGGATGTCGAGCACTTGATGCGCCGCGGCCTTGGTCCCGCGCTTCTCGGGATTCACGGCCTCGCGCCGGTCGTGCACGACGTACTCGTTGAGCCCGTCCTTGACGTACGGCGTGCGGCTGGGGACCCCGACCAGGCGCTGGGTGTTCGTCTCGTTCTCGGTGAAGAGCAGCTCCGCCGCAGCCTCCGCGTAGAGGAAGCGCTCCCCGAGCTCGGGGTGCGAGGCGACGATCGCGCCGCCCGCCTCGCGCAGCGCCGGCCGCTCCGCGTTCGCGTTGCCGCCCCACGACCAGGTGTTCCGGAACCAGAGCGTCGGCAGAAGGTGCAGCGACGCCGGCTCGGGGCCGCGGTTCGCAGCGGTGATCTGGATCAGGATGTCCTCGGGCCCCGCCTTGGCGTACTCGACGAACACGTCGAAGTAGCGGTTGCCGTTGAACACCCCCGTGTCGAGCAGCTCGTACTCGAACTCGGTCTTGCTGCGGTGACGATTGGTGGCGACCAGCTCGTCGTACGGATACGCGGCCTGGGGGTACTTGTAGAGATATTTCATGTACGAGTGAGTCGGAGTGGAGTCGAGATAGAAGTAGTACTCCTTGACGTCCTCGCCGTGGTTGCCCTCGCTGTTAGTCAGGCCGAACAGGCGCTCCTTCAAGATCGGATCCCGACCGTTCCACAACGCCAGCGCGAAGCAGAGGAGTTGGCGGTCGTCGGAGATGCCAGCGAGCCCGTCCTCGCCCCAGCGATACGCGCGCGAGCGCGCGTGGTCGTGGCTGAAGTAGTTCCAGGCGTCGCCGGAGTCGCTGTAGTCCTCGCGCACCGTGCCCCACTGGCGCTCGCTCAGGTACGGTCCCCACTTCTTCCAAGGCTTCGTGCCGTGGCGGGCTTCCGCGAGGCGTTCAGATTCTCGGCTCATGCTTCGCTCCATTTCGCGAATGTGGCGTTCTTGCACACCCAGTGGGCTCGACTGTTGCTGGGGTCACCTCCCCAGGTAGGCTGGGCGCGCGTTCCCAGAGATCGAGAGGTAGATTGTGCAGGAGTCGGACCAAGATCGAGACGACGGCGATCGGTCGCCGGGAGTTCGCTGGGCGACGGTGCTGGCTCCGCTCGCCTGGCTGTGGCCGAGACGCGCGCGTCCGTGCGGGACATGGTGCGCTCGATCGGGCTAGTCGAAGAACGCGGCGAGGTGGGACGCCGGATCTCGCTCCGACGACGTCGTCGCCTACGCGAGCAGCGGCGCGAGCACCTCGACGTAGTGCGGCGATGCGAGCGCGAGGCCGGCGAGCTCCGCGCGGGCGAACCAGCCGATCTCCTCGTGCTCGTCGCCCAGATTCGCGGGCTCGCCGCGCCAGCCGGTGACGTGGAAGAGGAAGTACCCGCCGAAGCTCGCGAGCGGCGCGCAGGCGCGGAGCTCGATGCCCAGCTCCTCGCGAAGCTCGCGGACCAGCGCCTCGCGCGGCGACTCGCTCCCTTCGCAGTGACCGCCGAACACGTCCCACACGCCGGGGTAGGACGCGCGGTCCGCGCTGCGGAGCCCGAGCAGGACGCGCGCGTCGCGGATCAGAACGCCGCCCGCGGTCACCCGCGCCGAGCGCTCCATCTGGAAGTGGGTCTCCGACTCGCCGACCACGGCGAAGCCGAGTCGGCGGTAGAGCTCGTGCGCGGGATTGGTCTTGAACACGCGCAGGCGCACCGGCAGGCCGAGCGCTGCGGCGCGCGCGATCACCTCGCGCACGAGCTCCGTGCCCACACCCTGGCCCTGCGCCTCGGGCAGGAGGAATACGCGGTGCAGCGCGATCGCATCGGGAAGCTGCGCCGTGCTGAGACAGCCGATCGCCCGGCCGTCGCGCTCGAGGATCTCGTGGGTCGGCAGGAGCAGGCGCGCATTGAAGTCGCGCCGCTGCGCCGCCTCGTCCCAGCCGCCCAAAGCCTCTTCGACGTACTTCCGCAGCGACTGCTCGAGCAGGCGGAACAGGAACTCGCGGTCGCTGTCCTGGGCGGGCCGGCGACTGACCGGGAGCGTCACGCCCCGATCTTACTTCGCCCGCTCGATGTAGCGACCCTCCGCGGGGTCGACGCGCAGCTTGTCGCCGGCGTTGACGAAGGGCGGGACCTGGATCGTGACGCCGTTCTCGAGCACCGCGGGCTTGCTGGACTTGGCCGCGGTCTGGCCCTTCACGGTGGCCTCGGCCGAGCGAACCTTGATCTCGACGATCTTCGGCAGGGTCACGCTGATCGGAATCCCGTCGAGCAGGTCGATCCAGCAGCGCATGTTCTCGGCGAGCCACGGGCGAGCGTCGCCGACGACGTCGTTCGCGATGTGGATCTGCTCGTAGTCCTGGATGTCCATGAACACCGCGGCGTCGGGCTCGGCGTACAGGAAGTCCATCTCCTTCGACTCGATCGCGGCTTCGTCGACCTGGTCGGCGGTCGAGAGCTTGAGCTCGCGCTGCGTGCCGTCGAGGATCGAGCGCAGCTTCACCTGCACGAAGGCGCGGCCCTTGCCCGGCGTGCGGATCTCGATCTCCATGACGCGGAACGGGCGCCCGTCGAGCATCACGTTCATGCCGCGGCGCAGTTCGTTCGCTTGCATGCTCAGGCCTCCGAGAGCCGGTCCGCCACGAAGGCCTGGCAGCGACGGTTCGCGGCCTCGGCGAGCGGCATCGGGAAGAGGTTGAAGCCGTGCACGCCGCCCGGGTAGACGGCGAGCTCGGCGCGATTGCCGGCCGCGCTCCAGCGCGACGCCATGAACAGGCTGTCGTCGAGCAGCGGGTCGAGCGTGCCGATCGTGAAGAGCGCCGGCGGCAGGCGACGCAGATCGGCGTAGAGCGGCGAAACGTCCGGCGCGCCGCGCTTCGACACGTCCGGTACGAAGTGGTTCGAGAACCACTCGATGATCGGCGTGGACAGGACCAGGATCCGCTCGCCCCAATTGCGCACGGTCGGGGTGAAGGTCAGGTCGTAGATGCCGTAGACCAGGTTCGCGCCGCAGAACGGCGTGGCGCCGTGGCGGTCGCGCAGGCGGACGAGCGTCACCGCGCACAGGTGCGCACCCGCGGACTCGCCGCCGATCGCGATCCGCTCGCTCGCGAACTCGCGGCGCGCGTTCTCGACGAGCCAGACCGCCGCGGCCTCGCAGTCGTCGGGCCCGGCGGGATACGGGTGCTCGGGCGCGAGCCGGTAGCCGACGCTCACCACGACCGCGCCCGCGCGGTTCGCGAGCGCGTCGAGCGCCGGGTCCATCATGTCCTCGCTGCCGAGCACGTGGCCGCCGCCGTGGATGTGGAGGTAGACGCCGCGCACGTCGCCCTTCGGGCGGATCACGCGCAGCGGGATGTCCCCCGCGGGGCCCCGGATCGTGCGGGTCTGCGCGTGCGGGAGCCGGACGATCGGGCCGAAGGTCCCCTGCCCGCTCGCGCGCGCGGCGCGGATCGCCGCCGGCTCTTGCGAGTGGATCGGCGGCGCCTGCGCGAGCAGCTTCTCGAGCTGCTCGTTGGCCGCGCGGGTCGCGGGATCGACGGCGTCGGGGCCGAACAGGTACGGATCGATGTGCACGGCTCGACTCCCCGCTCTCGGCTAGCTCTGGCGCAGGCGCGCGAGCAGGCGCTCCCAGATGTTCCCGAAGCCGCCGTTCGACATGACGAGCGCCACGTCCCTGCCGCTCTTGCCGCGCACCAGGTGCTCGATGATGTCGTCGATCGAGGCGATGTAGCTCGCCGGTTTGCCCGCCTTGCGGATCCGGTCTACGACGAAGTCCGGGCGCATGCGATCGTCCTCGCCGAGCCCGTCGGGCTTGAAGAACACCTGGGCGAGGATCACCTCGTCGGCCGCGGCCAGCGCGTCGGCGAACTCGCTCTCGAAGAAGCGGCGCCGGCTGGTGTTGCTGCGCGGCTCGAAGATCGCGATGAGCCGCCGGTCGGGGTAGCGGGCGCGGATCGCCGCGATGGTCTCGCGCACCGCCGTCGGGTGGTGCGCGAAGTCGTCGATCACCGCCATGCCCGCGGCCTCGCCGCGCAGCTCCTGGCGCCGCTTGACGCCCTTGAAGTCGGCCATCGCGCGCGCCGCCTGCTCGGGCGGAAGGCCGAGGCTCGCGCACACCGCGATCGCACCGAGCACGTTCTCGACGTTGTGACGGCCGAACAGCGGCATGCGCACGCGGGCCGCGCGCTCGTCGCGCTTCCAGACCGTGAACTGAGTGCCCTCTGCGTCGAATGCGACGTCGGACACGCGCCACATGGCGCCGTCGCGGAAGCCGTAGCCCTCGACGGGCGCGTGCGCGCCGCTCAGCACCGCGCGCACGGTGTCGGAGTCGGTCGCGGCGATGATCCTGCCGTCGGCGGGGATCGAGCCGACGAGCTCGCGGAACGCGTCCTGGATCTGCTCGAGCGAGGCGTAGATGTCGGCGTGGTCGAACTCGACCGAGGTGATCAGCGCCGTGCGCGCGTCGTAGTGCAGGAACTTCGGGGTCTTGTCGAAGAACGCGGTGTCGTACTCGTCGCCCTCGATCACGAACTCGCGGCCCTCGCCCAGCCGGAAGCTGCCGCCGAAGTTCTCGAACACGCCGCCGATCAGCGCCGACGGGTCGCGGCCCGCGTGGGTCAGCATCCAGGCGACGATGCTCGTGGTGGTGGTCTTCCCGTGGGTGCCGGTGATCACGACGCTGTGCTTCCCGCCCAGGAAGAAGTGGGAGAGCGCGTCGCAGAACGACACGTACGGGAGCCCCGCGTCGATCGCGGCGCGCGCCTCCGGATTGTCCGGCCGAGCGGCGTTGCCGATCACGACGACGAGATCGGGCTGGTTCTGCAGGCGGCTCGGGTCCCAGCCCTTCTGTACCTCGATCCCCGCCGCGCGGAGCTGATCGCTCATCGGCGGGTACGCGTCGGTGTCGCTGCCGGTGACCTTGAAGCCGCGCGCGGCCAGCATGCACGCGAGCGAGCCCATGGCGGTGCCGCACACCGCGACGAAGTGCACGTGCTGGATCTCCTCGATCGGCGGGAAGGCTAAGCCTCATAGTCGAAACCACGAGGCCGAGCGAGGGCCGTCCCGAGCGAGGCCGCAAGCCGCCGCAAGCGGCGCGCAGCGAGGCGAAGCCGAGCGAAGTTCAATCGGACTCGGGCTAAGCCGCAAGGAATGCCTCCCAGATCAGGTCGTGCACCAGCGGCCGCAGCTCGAAGCGGCTGCGCTTCGCGACCAGGTGGATGCGGTTCGCGAGCAGCACCACGATCATGCCGCGCTCGAGATCGATCCACAGGCTCGTGCCGGTGAAGCCGGTGTGGCCGATCGAGCGCTTCGAGAAGTGACTCCCCGAGGTCGACTGGCCCTCGGTCGGCGTGTCCCAGCCCAGCGCCCAGTCGCTGCCCGGCGCGATCTCCTGGCGCCGGAAGAACTCGCGCGCGACCTCGGCCGGGAAGAGCGCCGAGCGGCCCTGCTCGGCGGCGAGCATCTCCTGTCCGAAGCGCAACACGTCGCCGGCCGGCCCGAACAGGCCCGCATGGCCGGCGA
The DNA here is from genome assembly GCA_963707945.1 of uncultured delta proteobacterium. Lineage (GTDB taxonomy): Bacteria > Myxococcota_A > UBA9160 > SZUA-336 > SZUA-336 > VGRW01. The sequence goes on along the minus strand of CAVPRM010000001.1, from coordinate 598,000 downwards.
CTCCGCCCATGGCCCAGGCGTTCGGGTCGTGCACCTCGCCCCAGAGGATGCGCTCGCGCCAGCTACACTGCTCGGTGGCGGCGTAGCGCGCGCGCGAGCCCTCGAACGGGAGGCGGTTCCAGTGCGTGCCGGCCATGCCCAGCGGCTGGAAGATCCGCCGCGCGCAGAACGCGTCGAGCTCCTCGCCCGCCACCGCCTCGACCAGCGCCCCCAGCGCGATGAAGTCGAGGTCGCCGTAGACGGACGCCTCGCCCGGCTCGTGGACGGGCGCGCTGCGCAGGACGCGCGACACGATCTCCTTCTTGCCCGCGGCGGTGCCGACCACGTGCTCGCCGCGCTTGCGGTCGCGCTCCATGAGGTCCGCGTGGTACGCGCGCCAGGGCCGCAGGCCCGAGCTGTGCGTCAAGCAGGTGCCGGACGTGGATCTTCTCCTTGCCGCGCTCGGCGAACGCGGGAAGGTAGGTCGCGACCGGCGCGTCGAGCGCCAGCCGGCCCTCGGCGACGAGCAGCATGGTCGACGCCGTCGTCGCCATCACCTTGGTCAGCGAGGCCAGGTCGTAGAGCGTGTCGAGCCGCGCCTCGTGCCGTTCGGGCACGAGCACCGCCGCGCCGAACGCCGCGTCGAAGGCGAGCTCCTCGCCCATCCGCGCCAGCACCACGCCGCCGGGCAGCTCGCCCGCGTCGATCGCCTTCTCGAAGGCGCGCTCGATCTTCCCGAGCCTGCGATTCACTTCGGCGCGTTTCACGCGTCCTTCTCCACTACCGGCTCCAGTCCCGTGAGCAGACCGCGGTCTCCGTCCAGCCGCGCGCGAACCCCGACTCCGAGCGCGCGGTTGTCCGCGACGTGGCCGAACGGGAGATCCTCGACGAGCGGGCCGCGCACGGCGGCGACGAGGATCTCGCGGACGGCTTCCTCCGCGGACGCGCCAGGGTAGCGTGTCGACTCGCAGCGCACGAGCTGACCGATCGCGACGCCCGCGACCTTCGCCAGCCAGCCCGCCTCGCGCAGGTGCACGAGCGCGCGGTCGATCGCGTACGGCGCCTCGGAGACCTCCTCGATGAAGAGGATCGCCCCGTCGACGTTGGGCTCCCACGGCGTGCCGACGCTGGAGTGGAGCATCTTCAGGTTCCCGCCCACGAGCGGGCCCTCGACCACGCCCTTCGCCAGCGCGCGGCCGGCGAGCGACTCCAGACCCGCGGGCTCGCCGCGCATCAGCGCGAGCTGGCGCGCGCGCGCGCCGGGGGTGACGTCGGTCCGCTCGAGCATCGGCCCGTGCAGCGACGCGAGCCCGGCGCGCGCCTGCAGGTAGCAGAGCAGATGGGTCGCGTCGCTGTAGCCGACCACCAGCTTGCGCGCGCGGCGCAGCTCGCGCGGGTCGAGGCGCGCCAGATAGCGCGAGACGCCGTAGCCGCCGCGCGCGCACAGGATCGCGCCGACCTGCGGGTCGCGCACGAGCGCCGCGAGATCTTCGAGGCGCTCGTCGTCGCTGCCGGCCAGGTAGCCCGCGCGCGCCCGCACGTGCTTGCCGCACGACGACTGGATGGCCCTGCGCCTCGAGCCAGGCGAGCCCCGCGTCGAGCGGCTCGTCCTCGATCGGGCCCGACGGGGCGCACACGCCGATCGCGCGGTCGGCGCGCAGCGCGCGCGGGCGCAGGGGCGCCTGGCCCGGGCGCTTGCGGCTCAGAAGGGCGGCTCCTCTGGACCCGCGCCCCAGCCGCCGCGCGGCTCGGGGTCGAAGCCCTGCTCGGGCGGCGGCGTGTCCTTGCGCGGCGACAGGTTGTGGAAGCGGCCGTGCTCCTTCGCGAACTGCAGCTTCACCGTGCCGATCGGACCGTTGCGCTGCTTCGAGATGATGAGCTCCGCGATGCCCACGTCGGGGGTCTCCGGGTCGTAGATCTCGTCGCGGTAGACGAACATGACGAGATCCGCGTCCTGCTCGATCGCGCCCGACTCGCGCAGGTCGGCGAGCTGCGGCCGCTTGTCGGGGCGGTTCTCGGGCCCGCGGTTCAGCTGCGAGAGCGCCAGCACGGGGATGTCGAGGTCCTTGGCCAGGAGCTTGAGCGAGCGCGAGATGTCGGCGACCTGCTGCTCGCGCCGCTCGCGGCCGTCGTTGGTCGCGCGGCCCGAGACGAGCTGGATGTAGTCGATCACCAAGCAGCGACAGCTTCTGCTCGCGGTCGATGCGGCGCGCCTTCGCCGCGATGTCGCTCGCCGAGACCGCCGCGCTGTCGTCGAAGAACACGCGCGCGTTCTCGAGCACGCTCGCCGCGTGGGTCAGCCGCCGCCAGTCGCGGTCGGAGAGCACGCCATTCACGAAGCGGTTGTTGTCGATCTCGGCCTCCCCGAGGAGCAGCCGCAGCGCGAGCTCGCGCTTGGTCATCTCGAGCGAGAAGAACGCGACGCAGCCGCCGAAGTCGACGGCGTGGTTGCGCGCGATGTTGAGCGCGAGCGCGGTCTTTCCGACGCTGGGCCGGGCCGCCAGCACGATCACCTCGCCGCCGCGGAAGCCGCCGGTCAGCTGGTCGAATCCCTCGTAGCCGGTGCGCACGCCGACGATCTGGCCCGACTGCACGCGCTCGATGTACTCGAAGGTCGACTGCAGCTCGTCCTTCATCGAGGTGAAGCCGGCGTGCGCGCCGTGCTCGGCGATCGCCAGCACCTCGCGCTCGGCGTCCTCGACGAGCTGGGTCACGCTCTCGAGCCCGTCGTAGCCGCGCGCGGCGAACTTCTCGCAGGTGCGGATCAGCGCGCGCGCGGTCGCCTTCTGCTTGACGATCTCGGCGTGGTGCTCGATGTGCGCCGCGGTCGGCACGGCGTCGGCGAGCTGCGACAGGAAAGCCACGCCGCCGCTCTGCTCGAGGAGGCCCCGCTCCTCCAGGGCGCTGCGCAGGGTGATGAGCGAGATGCCCTGCTGCTTCTCGGCCAGGTCGCGCACCACGTCGTACACGATCCGGTGTCGCGGCAGGTCGAACGAGGCGGTGTCGAGCCGGTCCGAGACCTTGTAGAAGGCGTCGCCGTCGAGCAGGAGCGCGCCCAATACGGCCCGCTCGGCCTCGTGGTCGGTCGGAATCGCGCGGAGCTGTTCTCGTGACGCGGCAGCCAAGGCGTCCTCTCACCCCGAAAGGAACGGTACAGCCCCGATTCTACCCCCGGGGCTCAGTCTGAGCGAAGCGAAGACCTCTTCTCGAGATCGCTGCCCGCCACTGCGAGGCCGAGCGAAGGCCGCCCGAGCGAGGCCGCAAGCGAAGCGCGCAGCGAGCCGAAGGCGAGCGAAGTTAATCGGACTCCTCGCGGCGTTCCTCGGTCTCCATGCCCTCGGGCTCGGCGGCCTCCGCCGGGGCGGGCTCGCCGCTCGCGACGACCTTGACCACCAGCGGGGTCTGCACCTCGCGGTGGAGCCGAATGGTGATCGGGTGGTCGCCGACGGTCTTGATCGGCTCCGGGATCGCGATCCGGCGCCGCTCGACCTCGATGCCGGCCGCCGCGAAGCGCGCTGCGACGTCCGCGTTGGTGACCGAGCCGAACAGCTTCCCCTCGGGGCTGGCCTGCATGGGGAAGGTGAGGTCCACGGCGGCGACCTGGCGGGCGATCTGCTGGAAGCCCGCGATCGCCTTCTTCTGGATCTCCTCGATCACGCGGCGCTTGTGCTCGACCTCCTTCACCCGCGAGGCCGTGGCCAGCATGGCCTTGCCCTGCGGCAGGAGGTAGTTGCGGCCGAAGCCCGCCTTCACCTTCACCACGTCGCCGGCGTTGCCGAGCCGGTGGATGTCCTCGGTCAGGATCACTTCGATCGTGGCCATGCCGGTCTCCTAGGCGTGGGCCGTGGTGTACGGCAAGAGCGCCAGGTGGCGCGAGCGCTTGATCTCGCGGGTCAGGGAGCGCTGGTGCCGGGCGCAGTTCCCGCTGATCCGGCGCGGGATGATCTTGCAGCGCTCGGTCAGGAAGATCCGCAGCGTCTTCGCGTCCTTGTAGTCGATCTCGAGCTCCTTGTCCGCGCAGAAGCGGCAGACCTTGTGGCGCGAGAACATCTTGCGGCCGGCGCGGCGGCGCTTCTTCTGGGGGCGCTTCGCAATGACTTCGACCATCGCCTACTCCTCGTCGTCCCGATCGTCGTCGCGGTATCGGCCGCCGCGATCGCCGCCGTCGTCGGCACGGAAGCGATCGTCGTCGTCGTCGTCGACCAGGCCTGGGGGACCGCCTCCGCTGCGCTCGCGCTCCTTCTCGCGCTCCTCGCGCTCGGCGCGCTCCTTCTCGCGCTCGGCGCGGCGCCGGGCCTGCTCCTCGGCCTGCTTCGCCGCCTCGACCACGCGGGTCTCGATGTCCTTGACCTCTTCGTTGGCCAGCACCGACAGGTAGCGGAGCACGTCGGCGTCGATCCGCATCAGCCGCTCGATCTCGGCGACCTCTTTGCCCTGGCCGAGGAAGTTCACCTGGAAGTAGTGGCCCTTCTGGAACTTCTTGATCTCGTAGGCGAGGCGCCGCTTGCCCCAGTCGTCGCGCAGCAGGAGCCGGCCCTTGTGGTCGGCGACGACCTGGTCGAGGCGCTGGTGGATCTCGGCCTCGCGCTCGACGGTCGCGTCGGGCTGGATCACGTAGACGAACTCGTACTCTCGCACGTCCACTCCTCATGGGTTTGGCCCCGGGCTGTGCCGGGACCGAGGTGGAAGGGGCCGCAGTCTAACCGGAGGCTTCCCGCTCGTCGAGCGCGGGCGTACGATGCCCCGATGGCGAAGAAAAAGAAGACCGCGAAGAAGAGGTCCGCGAAGAAGGTCGTGAAGCGGGCGGCCCCCCCGAAGCGCAAGGCCAAGGCCGTCCCGAAGGCCGTGCCGGCGGCGGCCAAGGCGGCGGCGCCGGTCGAGGACGGGATCACCCCCTATCTGTGCTGCAAGGGCGCCGCAGCGGCGCTCGACTTCTACGCCAAGGCCTTCGGCGCGGTCGAAACCCTCCGCATCCAGGGCAAGGACGGCTCGATCGGCCATGCCGGCATCACGATCGAAGGCGCACCGCTCATGGTCTCGGACGAATGGCCCGACGGCGGCGTCTTCAGCCCGCAGACGCTGGGCGGCACCCCGGTCACAGTCCACATGTACGTGAGGAACGTCGACGCGCTGGTCGCGCGGGCGGAGAAGGCCGGGGCGACCGTGGTCCGCGCTCCGAACGACGAGCCGTACGGCGACCGGGCGGCCACCCTGCGCGACCCGTTCGGCCACCGCTGGATGGTCGCGACCAAGAAGGAAGACGTCTCCAAAGAGGAGATGGAAGTCCGCTTCGGCGGCTCCTACCTCGTGACCTGACGCCCGGTCCGGCGTTCTACTCGTCGGAGCATGACGAAGGTCGACGAGCAGATCCGGATCGAGGCCGCCCGGCAGGACCCCGGCCAGTTCGCCGCTCTCTACGAGGCGAACTTCGACCTGGTCTACGGCTACGTCGCGCGGCGGCTCAAGAGCCGGGCCGAGATCGAGGACCTGACCTCGGAGACGTTCCGGCGGGCGCTGGCCGGCCTCCCCCGCTACGAGTCGCGCGGCGCGCCGTTCGCGGCGTGGCTCCTGCGCATTGCGGCGAACGCGCTGGTCGACCGCTCGCGCAAGGCGATGCGGCGCGAGCCGGCAGCCGTGGACCTCGAGCCCGCGCCCAGCGAGCCCGAGCGGCTCGACGCCGAGGCGCGGGCGCGCCTGTACGCCGCGGTCGCGGAGCTCCTGCCCGACCAGCGCCGGGTGATCGAGCTGCGCTTCGCCGAAGAGCGCTCGATCAAGGAGATCGCAAAGGCGCTCGGCCGGACCGAGGGCGCCGTCAAGCAGCTTCAGCTGCGCGCGCTGGCCGCGCTGCGCAAGCGGATCGGGGAAGCAGATGCCTAGGAAGCGACGGACGCCGGCCGACGAGCTCGACCAGCGGGTGGAGGCGATCTTGGACCAGCCGGGCGCCGCGCTCTCGCGCGCCAACTCGGAGCTCTCGGCGCTGCTGCGCGTGGCGGTCGAGCTGCGCAACCTGCCGCGGCGCGGCTTCCGCGAGAAGCTCGACCTCGCGCTGCGCCCGCCGCAGGCGCTGCAGTCGCGCGACCTGCGCGAAGAGGTGCAGCACCTGTCCGGATTCGCGAACCGGCTCCTCGGCTCGCTCGACCAGGCGACGATCATGGTCACCAAGTTCGCCGGCCTCGCGCCCTGGGAGCGCCACCCCGACGGCGACGAGCTGATCGTCGTGCTCGAGGGCGGCGGCGACATCACGGTGCTGACCGAGGACGGACCGGTCACGTCGGAGCTCAGCCCCGGCCGCTTGTTCGTCTGCCCCAAGGGCCTGTGGCACCGCGCGAACGCGCAGCCCGCGATGGTGGCGCTCTACGTGACACCGCTCGGTGGCGGCGAGCACTCGTGGGCCGCCGACCCGCGAACCGCGGGCGCCTAGCGGGAAAGTTCAGAACGGAAGGAGAGACCTCATGACCGAACTGCCCCCCGGAATCCAGCTCTACCAGCTCGGCACCGGCCACTACGTGTCGCGTGCGATGTACCTCGCCGCGAAGCTCGATCTGGCCGGCCACATCGCCCGCGGCGCGCGCGACTTCCGCGCGCTCGCCAAGGCGACGGACACGGACGCCCCGTCGCTCCGCCGCGTGCTGCGGCTCCTCGCCAGTGTCGGGATCTTCGAGGAGCGCGAGGACGGCGAGTTCGCACTCACGGCGCTCGGCGACATCCTGCGCGACGACGCGCCGGGCTCGATGCGCGCGAGCGTCATGCTGTTCACCGGCCCGGGAATCCAGGAGGGCTGGGGCGAGCTCGAGTACTGCGTGCGCACCGGCGAGCCGGCCTACCGGAAGCTCCGCCCGAACGATGCCGACGCGTTCTCGAGCATCTCGCGCGACCCCGAGGCGGCAGCGATCTTCGACAAGGCGATGGCCACCTTCGCGCCGCAGACCTCGGCGGCGATCGCGGCCGGCTACGACTTCGGGCAGTTCGGAGTGCTCGCCGACGTGGGCGGCGGCAACGGCGCGCTCATGATCGGGATCCTGCGCGCGAACCCGAAGCTGCGCGGAATGGTCTTCGACCAGCCGCACGTGATCGAGCGCGCGCGGGCGCACGTCGCCTCGGCGGGCTTCGCCGATCGCTGCGAGCTCGTGGGCGGCAGCTTCTTCGAGAAGCTGCCGAGCGGCGCCGACGCATACCTGCTGAAGCACGTGATCCACGACTGGAACGACGAGAAAGCGCGCGCGATCCTGCGCGGGGTGCGCGCGGTGGTACCGCCGCACGGGAAGCTGCTGATCGTCGAGGGCGTGTACCCGGCGAAGATCGAGCGCACGCTCGAGGGCCGCGGCGCCGCCGCGAACGACGTGAACATGCTGGTGAGCACCGGCGGCCGCCAGCGGTCCGAAGCGGAGTTCCGCGAGCTGTACGCGGCCTCGGGCTTCCGGCTCACGGCGATCGTGCCGACACCGGCGCGGGTCAGCGTGATCGAGGGGGCGCCCGGCTAGCCGAAGCGGAACGCCTGCACCTCCTGCGAGAGCGACGAGTCGGCCGCGCAGACGAGCACCAGGACCAGCGGAGCGGGGCCCTTCTGAATCGGGACCACGCGGTAGTTTCCCGCGCGAATCATGCCGACATCGCCGCGGTCTGCGGGCAGCGTCGGCACTTTCTTGTCGAGCCCGAACTCCTTGGGGTTGAAGTACACCGCGGTCGAGCGGGGCACCGCGCACGAGAAGCTGATCAGCACCTCGTCGCCGACCTCGGGAACGAGGCCCGTTGTGGGACCCCGTCCCGCCAGAGGCAGCCGGCCGGGGGCCGCGCGGACGCTCGCGCGCACCGTAGAGCGCTGCTGGACGACGTGGGTCAGCTCGTGCGCCGGCAGGTTGGCGCCGCCGGGCGCGGGGCCCGCCCCGGGCGCGAAGCGCACGTCGAGCCGCCAGCCGTCGACGGAGATCGCGGCGCGCAGCGGCTTGCCGTTCGCCTGGAACAGGGTGTACGCCATCGCAAGGTCGCATTCTACGCGGACCGGGACGCGGGCGGAACCGTTCTTGTCGCGTGACCGGGCGCCGACTCGAGACGATCGATCGCGCGCTGAGGGAGCGAGCAGCGCGGCGCAGCCGAGCGTAGGCAATCGGACTCTCAGCCCGCTGCGCTCGACACCGCCGACGTCTCGCGCGTGTGCAGGCCCTCGACCGGCTTCCCAGCCGCGAACTGCGGCTTGAACATCGAGGTCATCGCGGGCACGAGCACCATCGCGCCGACCATGTTCGCGGCCAGGACGATCGACATGAGCAAGCTCATGTCGGCCGCGAAGCGCAGGCTCGAGATGAAGTACCAGAAGATGATGCCGCCCACGAGCGTCGAGCCCGTGAAGAACACGGCCATGCCGGTGGTGGTGATCGAGATGCGGATCGACTCGTCGATGTCGTGCCCGCGTTTTCGCTCGTGGACCATGCGGTCCATGAGATAGAGCCCATAGTCGACGCCGACCCCGACGCCGAGCGCCTGCACCGGCAGGGTGTTCACGTCGAAGCCGATGTTCGCGAGGTACATGTAGGCGAGCGAGACCAGGGTCGCCGTGCCCAGTGAGATGCAGAGCAGGAAACCTATCGCGAACGAGCGATAGGTGAGCACGATGACCAGGAAGATCGCGGTGAACGAGGCGATCAGGGTCGCGTTGTTGCTGCCCTCGACCTCGTCGTTCGACGCGCCGAGAACGCCCATCAGGCCCGACGCGAGCGCGAAGCTGGCGCCGTCCGCCCACTGGCCCGACTCGCGGCGCACGAAGTCGCCGTCCTTGTACTTGACCCAGAGCTCGGGCAGCTCGTACAGGCCGCGCCGGCGGATCTGCGCGCGGATGCCGGCCGCCTCGTCCTGCCACTCGGACTCGACCGTGTAGTTGCGGCGGTCGAGCTGCGCCGACTTCTTCAGCGCGTAGGCGGTCACGAGGTCGAAGCCCGGCACCTCGGAGAGCTTCTTCAGATTCGCATCCGCGATCTTCTGCACGTCGTCGAAGCCGCTGTCCGTCAGGCTCTGGACCAGCTCCTTGCTCGTGCGCGGCAGCGTGAGGATGCGCTTGGTCGAGTCCTCGGGCGGCGGCTCGACGCGGTCGGGGTGCGTGACCTCCTGCTTCGCGTATTCGGCCTTCAGGTCGGGGCGGGTCAGTACGACCAGCTCGGGATCGCGCGGCGGAAGCAGCGGCCCCAGCCACCAGCGGATCCGCGCCTGCAGATCGTGGCGCGGCGTGTCGAGGCGGATCGCGACCTTCCCCGTCGGCCGATCGAAGATGTACTCCTGCGCGCGGTGCACCGCGTCGTGGATCGTCTCGGCCTGGTGGTCCTTGTAGAAGAGCTTCACCGTGGCGTTCTGCGCCTCCTGATCGCGGTAGGGATTCAGGACGCGCGGATCCGGCGAGCCGGCCTCGTACAGGTACAGGAGCCCGCCGATCTGCTCGGTGTTGTACGGCCGGTCGAGCCAGCGCGGGTCGCCGTTGTGGTAGGCGCGGTTGATCGCCTTCAGGTAGTCGACGATCGAGATCGAGCCGCCGACCTTGGGGTCCTGCTCCATGTAGCGCTGGAACGCCTCGATCTCGCGCATGACGTCGGGCGTGTGCACCGCGCCGGGCTCGGGGGTCTCGATCACCACGACCAGGTCGTCGGCGCCGTAGAACTTGCTGGCGACGACGGCTGCCGACTGGTTGAACTCGCTCTTGGGCCAGAGCACCGGCGTGCCCGGGTGCGACTCGCCGATCTTCACCTTCAGCGCGACGGTCGCGCACAGGATCACGATCACCGCCCACACCCCGACGATCGAGCGCTGCCAGACCGGGGTCGTGGTGACGTACGCGATCCGCTTCAGCACGGCCATGATCACGCTCGGCACGTAGTGGCTCGTGTCGCGCGGGGCCGGCATGTACATGATCATCAGGCGGTTCAGGAGCATCTCGGTGAAGATGATCGCCATCGACCAGAACGCGCCGAAGATCGCGACCTTCTTCATCAGCGCGATCGACGAAACGCCGATCACGATGATGCCGATCGCGTCGGCGACGATGCCGAGGAAGCCGGGGATCAGGAGCTCGGCCATCGACAGCACGACGGCCTCTTCCTTGTTCCCGTTCAGGCGCTCGTACTCCTCGTAGAAGCGCTCGACGAACTGCACCGAGTGACTGATCGCGCGCGCTGTGATGACCATGGGGATCACGAGCACCAGCGGCTCGATCTGGTAGCCCATGAGCGAGGTGAAGCCGAGGCCCCAGACCGTGCACGCGATCGCGCCCGAGAACGGCAGCACCACCCCGTACCAGCGGCGGAAGTACACGCCGAGCATCAAGAGCAGGATCCCCAGCGACAGCGAGAGGATCAGCACGATCTCCCACTTGTAGAAGAACGTCCATCCGACCAGGATCGGCTGGCCGGTCAGATGCACCGTCACAAGGCCGTCCTTCTCGAGCTCGTCCTTCAGCGCGTGGATGTCGGTGAAGATCTTCTGGTAGTCGAGGCGGCTCTCGAGGAAGCCCGCGGTCACCATTGCCGCGCTGTCGTCGCGCGAGACGAAGCGGCCGTAGACCTGCTTGTTCTGGTGGATGCGGTCGGGCAGGCCCTCGATCACGGCCTTGGGGAGGAGCGTTCCGTCGGGGCCCTTCAGGTTGGCGCCGTCGAGCTTGTAGGTGTCGGGCAGCTCGGCCAGACGGAGCTGCAGGAACTCGAGCTCGGCGTTCTCGCGGCGGACTTCGGTGAGCTCGGCCTGCTTCTTCGCGTCGCCCGTGGCCGCGGCCTTGGTGAGCTCCGAGTCGGAGGCGAGGAGCGGCTCGAGCACGCCCTTGCGCTTCTTCACGAACTCGACGAACGCGACGAGATCGGGCGGCGGAGTCTCGCCGCGCTTCTCCGCGCGCTGGACGGTGCGGCGGGTGAAGAACTGCGCCTCGAGCAGCGCGAGCGGCTCTTCGCCGACCACCTGGGTCGAGCTGATCACGCCGGACTGGTCGATGCCGGTATCGCGCACGTTCACTGCGGTCATCGACGCGACCTGGCCGTGGTCGACGCCCTCGATCTTGTCGATCTGGTCGGTGAACGCGTAGACCTTCTCGAGGATGCGCTCGTCGTAGATCGAGCCTTCCTTCGCCACGATCGCCGCGATCACCACGTTCGCGCTGCCGAACTGCCGGTTGTACTTCTCGTAGATCTGGATGAACGGGTGGTTGCGCGGCAGCAGGTCGATGAACTGGCTGAACACCTGCAGCTGCAGCGCGTGGTATGCGAAGAACAGCGTGGCTCCGCCGATCAGCACCAGGTTCACGAGTCGGTGCTTGATGAAGAAGCGCGAGAAGCGAAGCATCAGCGCGTCCATGGATCCCCTCTTCCCGAAACGAGCGCGGTCAGCGCGGCCCGAGGATATGCGAAGTCGGGGGGTCGGCGCAGGCCGGCCCGAGCTCAGTCGAATCGGCGGCGCAGCTCGGCTGGCACGAGCGGGCAAGCCTCGGCGGGTCGGGTAAAGATCCGGGAGCGCAGCCGGGCGACCTGGTCGTAGCCGCGGTCGAGCAGGCGCTCCGGCACCGCTTGCGAAGCTGCGGCGAGAACGCGCCAGAGCCCGCCCAGGCGAGTGCAGATCTCGCGGACGGCGGCGGTCCGGACGAGAATGCGGCCGTCCGGAGTCCGGACGACCAGGCTGTCGGGCAGCGCGGCGCGCTCGGCGGCGGGAAGCGCCGCAAGGAACGCCGGGCTCGCGAGCGGCGCGAAGCGGAACGCGCGTCCGTCGCGGTCCTCGGCCAGCACGAAACGGACCGCGCGATGGCAGAGCCCGCAGGCCCCGTCATAGAAGAGCGTCGCGGGCTGCGAGTCGCGGCGCGGCGGTAGCCAGCCTGGGTCGAGACTCAACAGGAGCAGGAAGACCGCGGCGGGCCATACGTCGGCGGACGGCCGGACCAGCCACCAGACGAGCGCCGCGGCGAACGCGAGGCGCGCCGCCCACGGGAGCGCCGCTGGCATGCGCCAGCCTCCGCCCGGATCCGGGCGACCCTGCGCCCCGAGCGACCCGTACGGTCTTGGCGGAGTCAACGCGTGCGCCAGCAGGAGGGAGATCAGGACGGGGGATTCCTTCGCGCAGACAGCAGCGAGCACGATGGCCATGAGCCGGTCGACCAAGCCGAGTGCGACGGCGAGCGCGAGCAGCGGACGGAGCGCGCTCGTGGCATCGTCCGCGACGGAGGCGAGGTGGATCGCGAGATACACGCCGAGGACGAAGCGGAAGACGCTGTACTGGCCGCCCGTCCAGGCGTTCTTCACGTCACCCTTCCGTGTCGGGCTCCGCAGCACCGATCGGCGCCAGCCCGTTGAAGCGGTTCATCGCGGTCTCGAAGCCGTCGCGGATCACCGTCTCGAGCGCCTCGACGGCCAGGTCGACCGTCGCGGAGAAGCGCTCGCGCTCGCCGCTCGGGACCTTCGAGAGCAGGTGCCCGGTCGCCTCCCAGCCCTCGGGCGGGCGGCCGATCCCGACCCGGATGCGCGGGAAGTCCGACGAGCCGATGCACTCGATGATCGAGCGCAGGCCGTTGTGCCCGCCGTGCCCGCCTTTCTTGCGCAGGCGCAGCTTGCCGCTCGGGATGTCCATCTCGTCGAACACGACCACCACGTTCGCGGGCTCGACGGGCAGGTAGCGCAGCGCCTCGGCGACCGACTCGCCGGACAGGTTCATGAAGGTCTGGGGCTTGAGCAGGCCGACGTCCGCGCCCAGCGCGCGGCCGCGCACGAACTCGCCCTGGAACTTCGCGCCCATCGCCGCCGAACCGGTGCTTCGCCGCGAACCGGTCGCAGACCACGAAGCCCGCGTTGTGCGGGGTCTCCGCGTAGCGCGGGCCGGGATTGCCGAGCCCGACGAAGAGCAGCATGGCGCGGCGGCCGGGCTAGTCCTCGGCCTTCTCCCCGGCGGCCGGTGCAGCGCCCTCGGCGCCTTCGGCCGGTGCAGCGGCCTCGCCATCGGCGGGCACGGCGGCGGCGACGACGGGCTCCTCCTCGAGGCGCGGCGCGACCACGTGAACCACGGTGGTGTCGCCGTCGACCTTGGAGACGACGTCGGGCGGGAGGGCGATGTCGCGCACGTGGATGGCGTCGCCGATCGCGAGGTTCGAGATGTCGATCGAGAACGACTCGGGAATCGCGAGCGGCATGCACGAGACCTCGAGCGTGCGCAGCAGGGGCTCCATCACGCCGCCGTCGAGCTGAACGCCCTTGGACACGCCGACGAAGATGAGCGGCACCTCGATGTCGAGGCGCGCCTGCAGGTTCACGGCGTAGAGGTCGAAGTGCACGACCTTGCGCGAGAGCGGGTCGCGCTGGATCTCCTTCACGAGCACCGGCTTGCCCTCGACGTTCTTCGCGCCGACCAGGTCGACCAGCGCGTTGGCGCCGCCGCGCAGCACGCGCGCGAGCGCAAGGCGCTGCGTCGTCACCGGCGTAGGGTCGATCCCGCTGCCGTACACGACGCCGGGGATCTCGTCCTTGGCGCGAAGCTTGCGCGTCACGCTCTTGCCGCGGCCTTCGCGCGGGAGGATCTCGAGTTTCAGTCGCTCCATGGGGGTGCTCCTAGTCCTTGCTGCGCCGCGCTCTAGACGAACAGCGAGCTGACGGATTCTTCGTTGTGGATGCGCCGGATCGCCTCGCCGAGCAGGTGCGCGACGCTGGTGATGGCGAACTTCTCGCTGTTGGCGGCGTTCGACTGCACCGGAATCGTGTCGGTGGTGATGAACCGCTCGATGCAGGATTCCTCGATGCGCTTGACCGCCTGGCCCGCGAGCACCGGGTGCGTGATCGCGGCCAGCACGCGCTTCGCGCCGGCGGCGCGCAGCGCCTCCGCGGTCTGCACGAGCGAGCCGCCGGTGGAGACGATGTCGTCGACGATCACGGCCGTCTGGCCCTCGACCTCGCCGACGATGCGGGTCACCTCGGCGACGTCCTTCTTCTCGCGCCGCTTGTCGCCGATCGCGATGCTCGCCTCGAGGCGCTTGGCGAACGCGCGCGCGCGCTCGACGCCGCCAGCGTCCGGCGACACCACCACGATCTCCTCGCGCGCGGGAATCAGCGCGCGGATCTGCTGCAGCAGCACGGGCATCGCGTAGATGTTGTCGACCGGGATGTTGAAGAAGCCCTGGATCTGGCCGGCGTGCAGGTCGAGGCAGAGCAGCCGCTCGGCGCCCGCCGTCGAGATCAGGTCGGCGACCAGCTTCGCCGTGATCGGCGTGCGCGGCTTCACCTTGCGGTCCTGGCGCGCGTAGCCGTAGTACGGGATCACCGCCGTCACGCGGCGCGCCGAGGAGCGGCGCAGCGCGTCGAGGAGGATCAGGAGCTCCATCAGGTTCGTGTTGGCGGGCGCGCAGGTGGACTGGATCACGAACACGTCCATGCCGCGCACGTTCTCGCCGATGTCGACCGAGGTCTCGCCGTCCGCGAAGCTGCCGACCTCGGCGCGGCCCAGCTCGATGTCGAGGTGCTCGCAGATCGCGCTCGCGAGCTCCGGGCACGAGTTGCCGGTGAAGATCTTCGTGATGTTCGTGCTCACCGCGTCGTCCTCACTCGTCGGGTTCTGGAATCGCTCGGATTGGGGCGGCAGGATTCGAACCTGCGAATGGAGGGTCCAAAGCCCTCTGCCTTACCGCTTGGCGACGCCCCATCTCCAACTGCCGGCGGTCCAGTCGGCGGAGGCGCTGCCGGGCGAACTCGTCGCGATCGTCCTCGCTCCCGCCGGTACCTCGACTGTCTCCGCGGCGCGCTGCGCCGCCCGTTCGTCCTCGAACCGCCCGAACACCGTCGGTCCGCTCCCGCTCATGCCCGTCGCGAGCGCTCCCGCTCGTGCGAGCGAACGCTGCGCTTCCCGGATCTCGGGGTGTCGGCGCGCGCCGACGGCTTCGAGATCATTGCGGGGAGGCGAGCGCAGGCCAGCGGGCCGAAGAAGCGCGGCAATGCTAGTCGGGTCGCGTGGGAGCGTCAATTCGCGGCCCGCTTCGGTGTAGGCCCAGGCCGTCGAGATCTGGAACGGGAAGGCCACCAGCACCCAGTGCATCTCGGGAATGCCCGGGAGGGCCTCGAGCTGCTCGCCCACCCCGCGGCCGAGCGCCGGCCGCGGGTCGAGGAAGAAGGGGACGTCAGCGCCGAGCTCGAGCGCGAGCTTCCGGCGCAGCTCGCCGGGGAGCTCGCGCTCGCACAGGGCCTCGAGGCCGAGCAGCGTCGCCGCCGCGTCGGACGAGCCGCCGCCCAGGCCGGCGCCGATCGGGATCGACTTCTCGAGCCGCACGTGCAGGTCCAGCGCGAACGCCGAGCTCGGCGGCCCCGCGCTCCAGCGCCGCGGGAGACCAGATTGGTGCCGTCGACCGGCAGGTCCGCTCCCGCCACGTCGAGCACCAGGCCGCGCCCGGGCGGGGTGTTCTTCAGCAGCATCCGGTCGAACAGGCGCAGCGGCACGAACACGGTCTCGATCTCGTGATAGCCGTCGGCGCGCCGCCGCAGCACCTCGAGCCCGAGGTTCAGCTTCGCCGGCGCGCGGACCTCGATCACTTCGCCGCCTTCGCGAGCCCGACGAAGCGCAGTCGAAGGTCGTGCAGGACCTGGTCGAGCAGCGCGGCCTCGGGGCCGTCGAGGTTGCCGCGGGTCTTCTCGCGCAGGATCTCGAGGATGTCGATCGTCTGGCGGGCGAGCGGCAGGTTCGGCTCGGACGCCGGCGCGGGAGCGGCCCCCGCCTCGGGCGGAGGCGCGACGCCCAGGTGCAGGAGCGCCGAGGTCGATAGCGACAGGACCAAGGTCGCGAAGCTCATCTCCGGCAAGCCCACGGCCTCGTCGGGATCACTCATACGGAATCCGCGTGGCCCGCCCTGTTCACCCGCCATGGACCGTCTCCGGCCGGGTCGGATCGACGCCGGTGGTCTCGAGCACCCGCAAGAGCCGCCTCCCTTCGAGAACGCGATGGACCGCGGTCCAGGTCGCGCCGAGCGCGATCACCACGACCGCGGTCATGACGAACCCGCTGAGCGCACCGAGGATCAGGACGCCGAACCGCTCGCCGCGCTCCATGAAGCCGACCTTCAAGGTGTGCAGGCGCCGCTCGGCCGCGGCGCGCGCGTAGCTGGTCATCACCGACGCCGTGATGGCCCAGATCACCAGCGCCGTCCCCGTCGGAATCCGCCGCGCGCGCGCAGCCCACGGCGATAGCGCCGAAGATCACCAGGTCCGAGAGCCGGTCGATCGACGAGTCGAAGAACGCGCCCGCGGCGGACGAGATGCCCTGCTGGCGGGCGACCACGCCGTCGATCAGGTCGAAGAAGCCGGCCAGCATGAGCAGGAGCCCCGCCAGGAAGCTGTGCCCTTCGGCGAGGGCGACTCCCGCGAGCAAGGACACCCCGGCGCCGGCGAGTGTGAGCGCGTCGGGCGAGACCCGCAGCGCGCGCACGAACGGGAACAGCCGGTAGACGACCTGATCGAGATTTTCGCCGAGCCGCTCCTTGATCACCGCGGGTCCGCTGCGGCTTAGAGGTCGTTCTCCGAGACGGGAATCACGGCGCGCGGAATCGGCTTGATGGGCCCTTCCTTGATGAAGCGCTCGATCCGGCGCGTCCGAAGCTCGTGCTCGGTGGTGAGGTCCGCGCGCAGCTTCTCGAGATCCTCCGCGGAGGGGGCCGCGCAGTTCGCCGCGAGGTCGGGCAGGCGCGCGTCGTCGGCGGCCGTGCTGATCGCACCCCCCGGCTTGCGCTGCGAGCGCTCGACCATGCGCACGTCCGGAAACTCCTTGGCTGCCATCTCGTCTCCCTTTCTGCTACTCTGCGAAACCCTTGATAAACCAGCTACTTAGAGAGCCAACGCGGCATCAGAGCGGCCCTCTTCGAAGGGCGCTCGGCGCAGGCGCGGTCCTGACGATCGCCCTTCTTTGCGCGTGCGCAACCACGACCCCGGAAGAAGAAGAAGAGCTCCCCTCTGCCGAGTCCTACTACCAGCACGGCGAGCAGGCACTCAAGGGCAAGACCAGCTTCATCTTCCTCCACGACGTCGATTACGCCAAGGCGATCGAGTACTTCCAGGAAGTCATCGACAACTATCCGTACAGCGACTACGCGGTGCTGGCGGAGCTGCAGATCGGCGACATCCACTTCGAGCGCGGCGAGTACGAAGAGGCGTCGAGCTACTACCACGACTTCGTCGAGCTGCATCCGAACCACCCGAAGGTGGCCTACGCCCTCTATCGCAATGGGCTGTGCTCGTACAACCAGATGCGCGACGTGGAGCGCGACCAGGGCCCGACCCGTGAGGCCGTCGCGCAGTTCAAGGCGCTGCTCGAGCGCTATCCCGACTCCGAGATGTCCGCCGACGCTACGACCCGTCTGATCGAGTGCCAGAACCGGCTCGCCGACCAGGACATCGCGATCGGCGACTACTACTTCGATCAGCACGCGTGGTACGCGGCCGCCCGCCGCTACCGGCAGGCGCTCACCGACTATCCCGACCACGGCGACCGCGTCCGCACGCTCGCCCAACTGGGCTTCGCGCTCTCGAACCTGCACCAGTACCTGGAGGCGGAAGGCGTGCTGCGCCGCTCGCTCGAGCTGGGCGCCGAGGACCAGCTGCAGGAGGACGTGCGGGGCGAGCTCGAGATGCTCGCGCGCCTGCCGCTCTATGGGCCGCGCCCGCTCGCCAAGTCGTGCGTCACCAACCCCAACGCGTCCTGCCCGACCGACGCCATCCCCGCACCGCCGGCAGCCGCAATCCAGAATCCCTGAGCTAGCGGATCGCGGCCGCGAACTCGGCCGGCGCGATCCCGTACGGGGTGACCTCGGCCAGCACCAGCGCGCTGAAGCGCGGCTTCTGCTCCGGGGTGAGGGCGAGCTCGCCCGCCGCCACCAACTGACCGAGCTGCGCGGCGTAGCCCTGCGCCGGCGCGAAGCTCGGCGTGCTCGCGATCAGCTCGCGCAGCGCGTCGCCGGAGACCGGCTTGCCGCCGTTCTCCCGCCGAAGCGCGTCGATCGGCTGCTGAAAAGCCGCGCGGATCGCGGCCGCGCGGGCGGGCTCGTCGATGAAGCCGGTCTCGGGATTGCGCGCGACGTCGGGGCGGAACAGCTCGCGGTAGAGCGCGACGGCTCGTTCGGCCGCGGCGTTGCGGACGCGCCGGTCCTCGGAGGCGAGCGGATCGCCCGGGCGAGCTCCGACCGGCGGCAGGTGCTCGACCGCTTCGGAAACGCCCGGCGTCTCGACCGAGCGCTGCTCCAGATAGGCGAGCAGCTCCTCGGCCCAGAGCGGTCGATTGGCGAGCGAGGCGTCGAGCTCCATCGCGTCGACGTGCGGGCGGGTCTGCGGCTTGCGCAGTGGCGGCTCCGGCGTCTGGCGGGCGTAGTCGAACTGCGCGGGGCCGGACACCACCGGGAACGGAACCTCCGGGAACTCCACGCCCTCGGGGAAGGAGCTCGCGAGCGAGAGCGGCGAGCCGTTGGCATTGATCTGCCTCAGCAGGACCTGGTCGCTCGGGATGTTGTCGGTGACCTCGGTGCGGGTCGGCACCGCGAAGGTGGCGGTGCCACCGCCGGTCACGCGGGGGGCCGCGCTGGAGACGATCGAGTTGGCCATCACGGTCGAGCCGCTGCGCACGATCAGGTCGTGCGAGACCAGCTTGATGCGCAGCGCCGCGGTGTCGGTGAGCGAGATCGAGTTCTTCGCGGACGCGCTGAGCGATCCGTTCACGACCATCCGCTGGCCGTTCGCGACCGCGACGTCGCCGCCGCTCGCCGCCAGCGACAGGTTGCCGTCGCGGACGAGGGTCGCAGCGCCCGAGGGCGTGCGGGTCGCCCCGCTGCCGAGCGAGATGGCGCCGGCCTGGATGAACTGGGTGTCGCTGGTCGAGGCGAAGCGCACGCCGGAGTCGCCGGTGAGCGAGAGAGCGCCGGCCGTGAGGGCGACGTCGTCGGACAGCACCACCTGGCCCTTGCTGGCGACAGACAGACCCTTCTCGCCCTGGATGCGGTCGTCGAAGCGGATGTCGCCGCCCGCGCTGATCGAGGTGTCCTCGGCGAGGTCGAGTGAGCCGTCGACCTCGAGGTCGCCCGAGAGCCCCGCGAAGTCGCCCTTGAGATGGATCGCCGACGGGTGGGCGATGTCGAAGCTGGGGTCGTCGCCGCGCGCGATGAGCTTCAGATCGCCGTCGGCTGACGAGATTCCGCCCATGGTCAGCTCGCCGGAGAAGACCTCGCCCACCAGCTGGAACGGGTTGCGCTGCGCCTCCACGGTGTAGCTGGGCTTGTGGCCGATGAAGGACCCCTCGCCGGAGAGGATGACGTCGCCGAAGGCGAGCACGTCGCCGCCGAGCTCGTAGGTTCCGAGCGAGGTGTTGGAGCTGCCCGCCCCGCGCACGGCTGCGCTGATCGAGAGGTCGCCGTTGCCGATCGCGATCGCGTACTCGCGCTGATCCGCGGGACCCTGTTCATTCAGGGGCCGCGTGCCCGTGACCACGACGGCGGCTTCGTTCCGGTTCTCCGATACACCGCGCAGCGACAGCCCGCGCTGCCCCACCGCGAGCGGGCTGTTCGGGTCGTTCGGGTCGCGGAGCGGGGGCGCATTCGGATCGAGGTTGCCGTCGCCGTCCGTGTCTGCCGTGCCGAACTGGCCCTTGATGAGGGCGCCGTCGATCTCGAGCCGGCCCCCTTCGTTCGCGATCGTCTGCGCCGTCTCGCCCGTCAGATCGATGCCCTGCGTCGCCTTGATCGCGAGAAGCCCGTTCGAGCTCTTGGAGAAGTCGGCGCCCGCGAGCTCGAGCTTGCCCGTGACGTCGAGCCGCTGGTCGCCCTCGCCGGCGAAGCGAGCGGTGCCGAGCACGTGGACGTTGCCGGTCACCGTCACGTCTCCGTAGGCTCGCAGCGCATCGTTGCTGGCGCCGGAGCCGCCCACGCTCAGATCCTTCAGCACCACGTCCGTGTCGCCGCCCACGCCGCCACCGACGCCGACCGCGCTGCCGAGCTGCAGATAGTCGAGCGAGAGCTCCTGCCCAGCGCCATCGATCTGGATCGGCGCCGAGTTGGGCTGCGACGGAACGTTCGCCGCGAGCGTGAGCCGCGTGTCCGCGACCTTCGGGAAGTCGGCGCTGCCGAGCGCGATCGCGCCGTCGTGAGAGATCAGCCCCAGGGCGAGCGCGGGATCCGTTTCGGGGTCGACGGTGCCCCCGAACTTGTCCACGTCCGGGATCGCCGAGCCGCCGGGCCCGAAGCCCAGGTCCTGCTCGAGCGTGAGGCTCAGGATCCGCCGCACTCCGTTGGCGCCCAGGAACGTGAGCTGGTCGACGTCCACGACCGCGTTGTCGGCGCCGTCCACGACGTGGCCCGTGCCATCCGTCGCCGCCAGCCGGATCGTGTCGGAGTGGATCGTCTTCGTGCCGAGGTCGAGGTCACCGGTGTGCTGCTCGAGGTCGAGCGTTCCGGCGGTGATCGCGTTCCCCTGGATGTCGAGCTTCTTGTCCGCGACGACCCGCAGGCCGGTGGCGCTCGGCGCGATGTCGGTCGGGGCGGCGTCCTCCGTCAGCTTCTCCTTGCCCGGCGCCACGTTCCCGTCGATCGTCACGTTGGCGCCGACGATCGCGTTGGTCGGCCCGTCCTCGGCCTTGGCGAGCAGCAAGAGCGGGCCGCCGACGTGAACGTCGTTCGAGTTGCCGCGCTGTGAGGGCAGCGTGTCGTCCGGCGGGTTCCTGACGCCCACGCCGCCGGCTGCCAGCAGGTCGCCGAGGATACCGATCGCTCCGTTGGGATCGCTCTTCTTCAGCTCGATCGCGCCGGCGTTGCCGCCCAGGGTTTCGGCCCCGCGGCTCGCGAAGCCGCCGTTCCCTCCCGACGTGTTGATGCTGCCGAGCCGCAGCGAGGCGCCGCTCACCTCCACGTTGCCGCCGTTCGAGCCGTTCGCGCCGGTGTTGCCGATCCTTCCGCGGGCGTCGATTCCCGCGACCTCGACCGCGCCGCCGGCCGTCACGCGGACGACCGGATCGTCGGCATCGCTCGTCAGCGACGTGCCCGACGCGTCGAGCGCCCCGACCTTCGCAGCGCCATCCGCGTCGATGGCGATGTGGCCGCCCGTGTGCGCAGTCGCCACGTCGCCGACTGCGAGATCGCTTTTTCCTCCGAGCGACTTGAGCGCGACGTCTCCGGCGGTGGTCTTCGAGATCTTGCCTTTGATCGTGAGCGCGCCGTTCTCGGCGACGAGCTCCTGGTCCACCGGGCTCGAGTCGGCCGCAAGAGCGTTCAGCGTGACTACGCGCTCGATGCCGTTGGGGTCGGCGGTGTCCACGGTGAGGTCGCCCGTGGTGGTATGGATGTTCCCGTTGGTGGTCAGCGGACCCTTCGCGTCGAGTGAGCGGAGGACGAGCGAGCCCCGGATGTTCACCCCGCTTCTGCCTTCCAGCTTCAGCTCCGTTCCGGCAACGAGGGTGGGATCCGTGAGCGAGAGCTGGCCGCCCAGCGAGCGGAGCTCGAGGTCGAGGCCGTCGAGGGTATTCGCGGTGAAGTCGTCCAGGGTCGGCAGGTCGGCCTGACCGAGGTCCGCGTCCTGAACCATCCCGAAGTGCGTCGGCCGGCCGGAAGCCGTCGTGGCGCCGGCGAAGCGCGCACCGCTGTCGAGCTCGATGTTCGAGGCGCTGCCCCCCGCCGCGTCGCCGACGCCGGCGGCGCGCAGGTCGATGATGTCCGCGGTGAGCTCGGAGTCGATGTGGAGGACGCCGTTGCCGCCCTCACCGGCGCTCAGGTCGATCACGCCGCCCTTCACGTCCTTGATCGTGACCGGGGTGGAGACCGTCATGTCGCCGCGCGTCTGCGCGACGAGGCCCGCGAGCGTGAGCGCGTCCGTGCCCAGATTGACGCGGGTCTGCCCGTTCAAGAAGAGGTTGGTGCCGGCGAGCTTGGCCGCCGCCCCGCTCTCGAGGGTGACGTCGCCGTCGTCCGACTCGAGCCGGTACTCCATGCCCGCGATGGAGCCGCCCGCGAACTGCGAGTTGCTCGGCAGCAAGGGATCACCATCGCTCCCGACCCCGGCGTTGGTCGCGACGCTGGCGTCCTGCTCGATCCCGAACACCTTGGGCGGGGCGGTGCCGCCGGCGTTGGCGAAGCGCGCGTTCTCGTTGACGGTGATCGCGGCTCCGGTGTTGCCGCCCTCGGCCGGATCCGTGCCATCGCCCGCGACGAGCAGGATCGCGCGGCCCTTCAGGTTCCCGCTCACGGCGAGATCGCCGACGCCGGTCGCGCCCGAGTGGAGCCCGATGATCTGATCGTCGCGCGTGCCGTGGGCGATCACGTCGAAGTCGGCAAGGAGGTTTCCGAGGGTAGTGAGCTCGAGCGAGTCCACGTCGAGCAGCGGCGTCGTCCCCGGCGCCGCGCCGCTGAACGCGAAGCGGTCGGCGATCAGCTTGAGGTCGGTGCCCTTCAGGTTCGGGAGCGCGCTCGCGTCGAGGCTCATCGCCGAGTTCGTTCGCAGCAGGAGAGTCCTGCCGGTGAGCCCGCCGTCGCCGAAGCGGTTCCCCTCGAACAGGTTGGCCGTCGTGTCCTTGTCGATCACTCCGGTCTGCCACAGCGTGAATCGCGGGCGCGGGTCGTTGGCGTCGTTGCTCGGCTCGGGCAGATCGAATTTGAGGCTCGGGCCGAACACCACCTCCGCAGTCCCGGACGCGAGCGAGCCCGCGGGGTGGTTGGCCGTGACGGAGATTTGGGGGGCAGTCACGGTGGCTGTCCCGCCGACGGGCGTCCCCCAGCGAACCACCCCATCGGCGGTGTCGAACGTGACGTGGACGAAGTCGTCGGCTTTGAAGAGCCCGGAGAAGCGCACGCCATCGGTGTCGTTCGGGTTGGTGGTGCTCTGCGCGCCCCGCGCCGTGATGTCGAGAGACTTCACGTCGGCGCCGCCGAGCATCTCCAGACGGTTCGTGTTGAAGCTCAGAGCGACCTCGCGCTGGATCTCCGGAGGGTTCTCCTCGTCGAGGTGATCCGGGTCCTTCTTCATCCCTTCGACGATCTTGCCGTCGACCTCCACGTTGCCGCCGCTGATCGACACCTTGTCCGCGCCGAGCGTCACCGCGCCGATCGGCGCCTGGACCGTCACGCTTCGGTTGCGCTCGCCCCGCGTGTTCTTGATGTCGCCGCCGGTCGCGTCGAGGCTCCCCGCGAGGACCACGTTGCCGCCCTGCAGGAAGATCTCGCCGCTCTCGTCGGGCCCGGTGGGACTGTTGCCGCCGCCGGTGAGGATGTTGTGGACGGTGAGCGTCTGGTTCGCGACGAGCTTCACGCTGCCCCCGTCGTGCAGTGGATCGCCCGACGCCAGGGGGGCGCCGCCCAGGGTGACGACGTCGCCGAACAGCGAGACGTTGCCGTACTGCTTGGCCTCGACCCCCTTCGGGATCTCGCTGGCGTCCTCAGGGGCTTTGCCGAGCGCGACGACGGTGACGTCGCCACCCGGGGCCTGCTCGACCCCCGGCACGGTGACGCCCGCCTGCGTGATGATCGACTTGGCTTGGACGCTGCCGAGGACGTGAGGATCCAGCCCGGTGTTGTCGGCGATGATCGTCACGCGCGCGGCCCGCGAGCCCGCGTCCGCGATCGAGCCACCGCTCAGCGTCCCGTCCGAGTTCAACGTGCCGAGTTTCACGTCGCCGGCCGCAATCCGCAGACCGCCGCCGTCGGTGGTGGTGATGTCGCCGACCGCCGAGAGGGTGCCCTTCTCCGCCGAGATCAAGCTGCCGAGACCAACGCCGCCCGCGCCGCCGGGCTTGGTGACGACCTCGAGGTTGCCGGTGAGGTGCATCACCGGGTCGAAGACTTCGATCTTCTTGCTGGGATCGTTCGGATCCTGCACGAGCCGACTCTCGTCCTCGCCCGTGGCGACGAGATCGGCCTCGGTCTGCACGAAGCGCGACTGCAGGTCGAGCCGATCCACCTCGAGCGGGTTGCGCGCGTCCGTGATCGCCGTGGCGGGCGCCTCCACCGTGAGCCGCGTTCCCCGGACGAGCTTCCGGTCGTCGACGACCACCCCCGTGGCCGATTTCAGGTCGAGGCGGACCTTCGCCGGGTCGAGCTCGGAATGGATGTCGAGATTCGCCAGGTTCGAGGTCGTGAGCGTCGCCTTCTGCTCGACGTTCACGCTGGTCGTGTCGGTGGCGGCGGGCGGGGTCGCTCGCTCCACCACGAAGTGATCGCCGACCACGACCTGGCCTTTGGCGCCGGTCGCGGTGAGATTGAGGATGTCGGCGTTCAGCGTCTGGGTCGCATCGGTCGCGCCCACCAGCTTGCCGGCGTTGTTACCGCCGAACGTGATCCCGACCGTGCTCGCCTTCACCTCGCCGGCCAGCGCGACGTCGCCCTTGTTGTTCGCCTGCAGCGCGATCTCGCGCGCCTGGATCGCGCCGCGGCTGAAGATCGCGGTGCCGTAGAGATCGCCCGCGCCGAGGCTGATGCGGCCGGCGGGGGCCGACGGGTGCTGGGTGGTGACTCCATCGTCGGTCGTGGGAGGCATCGCGATGGAAGCAACATTGAGGTTGCCCTCGTTCGTGACCCCCTTCGCGCTCTTCTTGAAGACGGCGTCCGCTCCGCCCTCGACCCGGAGCAGCAGGCCGTTGCCGGTCTGGTCGCGGCCGATGAACACGTCCCTGCCCGCGGCCATCACGATCCAGCCGTTGGTGTCGATGTCGCCCGAGTTGAGAACCTGGCGGCCGACGAGGCTCACGGCGTTGGTGACGATCTCGTTGGTGGTGATCTGGTTCGGGTCGGTTTCCGGGATCGTGCTCGGATCCACCCCGATCTTGCCCTTGTTCTCGACGTTGCCCTTGAGGTTGGTGAAGTGGTCGAGGCCGCGCTCGAAGTCGCGGTCGGAGAGGTTGCCGGCGGCGGCCTGCAAGCCGTTGACGTTGATCTTCGAGTCGGCGCCGAAGAACACGCCGGCCGGGTTCACGATGTAGATCATGAACCTGCCGCCCCGCTGCTCGATGGCGCCGTCGATCTTCGTCGGGGCCTTGCCGTCGATGCGGTTGAGCACGCGCACCAGGGTCTTGGTGCCCTCGACCTGAGGCACGAACCGCACCGTCTCGCCGTTCGCGATGTTGAAGGTCGAGTACTTGAGGATCGCGCCGTTCTGGGCCTTCACGACCCACACGCTGGGCTCGGCGTCCGTGGGATCGATCAGATGGCCCTTGCCGTTGCCTCCGGTCTGGTGCGGGCCCGCGAACGCGAGCGGCGCCGGGCCGACCGCGATCAGGGCGGCGAGGACCGACACCAGCAGGTGTCGCGCGAGCTCGATCGACTTTCGTCTGGCTTGGTTCATGGCTCAGTACCGCATCAGCGCGGAGAAGTGCACCTCGCCGTCGCCGGCGTCGACCTGCGCGGACGGGACGCCGAGGACCGCCCAGCCGTAGTCGAGGCGGACTGCGAAGTTGCGACGCACGACGATCTCGAAGCCGAGGCCCGCGCCGAACAGGGTGTCGTTGGTCTCGCCGGGCACCGCGTCGGTGTTCCAGACCTGACCCCAGTCGCCGAACGCGACCAGCACCAGGTCCCAGTCCGGCATGCGATAGCTGCGATCGGGTGCGGGCCGGAAGTCGCCGAGCCACGGCACCTGCCAGGGCGTCACCGCGCGCAGGCCGAGCGGGACGTGGTAGCGGTACTCGAGGCTCGCGTTCGCGAACGAGTCGCCCGAGACGATCGACTGCGGATAACCGCGCACCGTCGAGAAGCCGCCCAGCACGCCTTCGGCCTGCGGGATCACGCGGGTGCCGAGCGACCACTGCCCGCCCACGCGCCAGGCGACCTCGTGCGCCATCTCGCGCGGCCGCAGCGGCCGCGGCCCGAAGAAGCGGGTGCCGTGGAAGAGCGGCTGCAGGTAGAGCGAGCCGGCGAAGTCGAGCATGAGGGCGCGCCAGTTATCGTCGAGGTTGGCGCGGCTCACGTTCGAGAAGTCGGCCATGTCCGATGCGTTGGTGCCGGCGAGGGCCGGCACGTTCTGCTGGAACGCCAGCCGCCCGCGCGTGCGCGAGATGTCGCCGGCGTTCTCGAGCGTGAAGCCGAGCTCGGGCACGACGAAGGGCATCGTGTCCTTGAACTCGTCGAGGTTCACGACCTCGATGTGCATGAAGCGCGCGCCGAGATCGCCGTCGATGAAGAAGCCCGGCTGCTGCACGAGGCTCGCGACGACTCCGCCGTTCAGCTCCCACTGCGTGCCGGTGAAGTTGGCCTCGTCGTGGACGATCTTGGTGCTGTTGGGGTCGCTCCCGCTCACCACGACCGTGTCGAAGCCGAACTGGTCCGAGGCGTACGTGCTCCAGCCGCCGCCGAAGCGCGCCCGCAGGCGATCGACATAGGGCGCGCGCGTCTCGTACGAGGCCGAAACCGCGTTCATCTGATCCGAGAAGTTCGAGGTGACGTAGTCGAGCAGGAGCACGTCGTCGTGGCCGGTGAGCTGGTAGTTCGCGTAGCCGAAGTGCTGGCGGTTGTCGCCGGTGGTCTCGGTGCCGGTGTTCGAGAAGTCGCTCGCAATCGTCCAGGGCCGGTCTTCGGCGACCATGTAGTCGAGGTTCACGACGCCGGGCGTGAGGGTCGGGGTCACCACTGCGTCGACCATCCGGCCGGGCAGGCGATTCAAGCCGGCGAGGTAGGCATCGAGCTGGTTCTTGTTGAGCGGGTCGCCCGCGCCCACCGGCTGCAGCGGCGAGCGCGCGGCGATCTCCTCGTGGTCGTCGCTGATCTCCTGCGGGATCGGCGCCACCCCGGGAACCGCCGGCGCGGCGAAGGTGCGCACGCCCTGGACGCGGCCGGTATGCACGACCAGGTGCAGCTCGGTGCTCCCGTCGGGCCGGAGGTCCGCGCCCGTGTCGGGGTCGATCTCGTTCGGGGGCGGCGCGACGTAGACGCCGATCAGCCCGCGCTCGCCCAGCGTCGCGACCACCTGCTCGCACAGGTCCTGCAGGCCGGTCGCGTAGACGGGCACGGCGTCGGCGGCGCCGAGCTCGGAGAGCTGGAACCACACGTTGTTGCCGCCGCGGCGCGCGCCCACGTAGCCGTCGGAGGCGCGGCCGAGCGCGTAGGGCGCGTCGCGGACGAGATCGATCGGCGGCTGCAGCGGGTGCTCGTTCGCGTAGCCCACCACCACGCGCCCGACCCAGTAGCGCGGGCCGTCGGTCTGGGTGTGCGCGCCGGCGGGAGGATCGCTCGGGTCGAAGCTCGCGCGCGCAGGCGCCGCGGACAGCGCGAGGGCTGCGCCGACCAGCGTCGGGACGAGGAAAGCCAGAGGGCCCCGGCGCATCCTCTTCCCCCTCCTAGTTCAGGACTCGAACAGCCGCGCTTGGCGACGGCGTACTGTAACCGATCGGGCCTCTTCCGCAGCGTCGGCCCCGGCACCTGGAAAGTGGTCCGCGGGCGCCTTCGGTGACGGCCAATCGCGTGTGACGGCGGGGCCTTGCGTTGCGTCGCGCGCACGCGCGCGCAGACCGCCGGCAGGCGGGCCGGCTATCCCTTGAGACCGGCGACGGTCGCCAGCCGTTCCAGGGCCTGCGGGAGCTTGTCCGTGTCCGGGCCGCCGGCCTGCGCGAAGTCGGGTCGCCCGCCGCCGGTTCCGCCCACGTCCTTGGCGAGCTCGCGGATCAGGTCGCCGGCGGAGAAACGCCCGACCAGGTCCTTGGTGACGCCGAGCGCGAGCGCCGCCTTGCCCTCGTGGCGCACGCCCAGGAGGACGATTCCGGAGCCGAGCCGCTGCTTCAGCTCGTCGACCAGGCCGCGCAGCTCCTTGGGGCTGGCGTCCGCGACCTCGCTCGCGAGCAGCTTCACGCCGCCGACCTCGCGCACGCTCTGCATCGGGTCCGCGCTGCCGCCGCGGCGCATCTGCGCGCGGGTCTTCTCGAGCTCGCGCTCGAGCTCGCGCTCGTGCTCGAGCAAGCGCGCGACCCGGGCCGCGAGCTCGGCGGGCGAGGACTTGCAGGAGATCCGCCGTGTCGCGCAGCGCGCGCGCGTCGCGGCGCGCGTGCTCGAGCGCCCCGAAGCCCGTCGCGGCCTCGATGCGGCGCACCCCCGCGCCGATCGCCGCCTGGCCGACGATGCGGAACGAGCCGATGTCGCCGGTCGCGTGCGCGTGCGTGCCGCCGCACAGCTCGGTCGATGGGCCGAAGCTCACGACCCGAACCCGGTCGCCGTACTTCTCGGTGAACATCGCGATCGCGCCCGCGGCGAGCGCGTCGCGGTAGGACTTCTGCTCGACCACTGCGGGCTCGTTGGCGAGGATCAGGCCGTTCACGCGGTCCTCGACGGCGCGGACCTCGTCGTCGGAGAGCGGCGCGTCGTGGGTGAAGTCGAAGCGCAGCCGGTCGGGCGCGACGAGCGACCCCGCCTGCGTGACCTGCGGCCCGAGCACGTCGCGCAGCGCCCACTGCAGGAGGTGCGTGCCGGAGTGGTTGCGGACGGTGGCGGCGCGCGCCGCGGCGTCGACCTGGAGCTCCACGGAGTCGCCCACCGCGAGCCGGCCGAGCGCGACCCGGCCCTTGTGCACGATGAGACCCTCGACCGGCTTCTGGACGTCCTCGACCTCGAGCTTGCCCTCGGGTCCTGTGATCTCGCCGACGTCGCCGACCTGCCCGCCGCTCTCGGCGTAGAACGGCGTCTCGTCGACGACGAGCTCCACCCGGTCGCCCTCGCCGACCTCGCGCACGGACTCGCCGCCGCGGATCAGCGCGCGAATCTGCGCGCGGCCCACGAGCGCGTCGTAGCCGGTGAAGGCCACGGGCTTGGCGCTCGCGAGCGCGCCGTAGACCTCGGCCGGCGCCGCCTCGCCCGAGCCCTTCCAGGCGGCGCGCGCGCGCTCGGCCTGCGCGCGCATGGCGTCGTCGAACGCGGCGCGGTCGTAGCTGAGCCCGTGCCCGCGCAGAATGTCCTCGGTCAGGTCGGTCGGGAAGCCGAAGGTGTCGTAGAGCTTGAACACGACGTCGCCTGCCAGGCGCGACTGCTTGGCGCGCTTGGCCACGGCGACTTCCTCGTCGAGCAGCGCGAGCCCGCGGCCGAGCGTCTTGCCGAAGCGCTCCTCTTCCTTCTTGATCGTGTCGACGACGAACGCGCGCCGCTTGGCGAGATCGGGATAGGCCTCGGCCATCTCGTCGATCACCGTGTTCACGACCTCGAAGAGGAACGGCCCCTCGATCCCGAGCAGCACGCCGTGGCGCGCCGCGCGGCGCAGCACGCGGCGCAGCACGTAGCCGCGGCCCTCGTTCGACGGCAGCACGCCGTCGCCGACGAGGAACGCGCAGGCGCGCGCGTGGTCGGCCGCGACCCGCAGCGAGACGTCGCTGTCGGGGCCCTGTCCGTAGGGGATCTTCGCCAGCGCCGACGCGCGCGCGAGCAGCGGCTTGAACAGATCGGTGTCGTAGTTGCTGTCCACGCCCTGCAGCAGGCGGGTCACGCGCTCGAGCCCCATGCCCGTGTCGATCGACGGCTTGGGCAGCGGCACGCGCGTCCCGTCGGCGCGCTGCTCGAACTGCATGAACACCAGGTTCCAGACCTCGACGAAGCCCGGCCCCGACGGATCGCCGCCCGCCTCGAAGCGCGCGCGGTCGGTGATCTTGTGGATCTCCGAGCACGGGCCGCACGGCCCCGTGTCGCCCATCGCCCAGAAGTTCTCGTCGTCGCCGAGCTTGAAGATGCGCTTGGGATCGAGCCCGATCATGTCGCGCCAGAGCGCGTAGGCCTCGGTGTCCTCGCGGTGGACCGACACGACCAGGTCGTTCGGGTCGAGCTTGTAGACGCGGGTCAGGAGATCCCAGGCGAACTCGATCGCCTCCTTCTTGAAGTAGTCGCCGAAGGAGAAGTTCCCGAGCATCTCGAAGAAGGTCTGGTGGCTGGGCGAGCGGCCCGACCTCTTCGAGGTCGTTGTGCTTGCCCGAGACCCGCATGCACTTCTGGGCGGTGGTCGCGCGGGTGTAGGGCCGCTTCTCCTCGCCCGTGAAGACGCGCTTGAACGGGACCATGCCCGCGTTGGCGAACATCAAGGTGGCGTCGCCCTGCGGCACCAGCGACCCCGACGCCACCTGCGCGTGGCCGCGCTCGGCGAAGTAGTCGAGGAAGGCTTTGCGGATCTCGTTGCCGGTCATGGCGCGACAGGATACCCGCTCGGGTAGCTCGGCCCAAACTTCTGCCTACCTGGGGTGGGGGGCCTCGAAGGGCGGCTCGACCCGGACCTGCGCGACGATCTTCCGCATCAAGGCGCGCCGGCGGTCGATGGCTTCGAGGGACATGAACGGGTAGTCGTAGTAGAGGCCAGAGATCGCGAGCACATGGGCCGACGAGATCGGCCGAATGTACACGTCTCCCGAGACGCGCGAGCCATACGCAATGTCGGGATAGGTGAGCTGGTACCAGGTGGCTCCTCCGAGGGTCGGAAGTTCGGAGTGGACCAGGCTCTCGAACTTTGGGTTGAACGGAGAGATCATCTGCCGGCACGCCATCATTCGCGACCAGTAGAACTCGGCGAACTGCTGCGCAGTCCAGGTTGCATCGACCGCGCCCCCGTCGACGGACCGCAGCTCCATGAGGACCTTGAGCTCCGCGCTCCGCGGCTCGGGTAGTCCATAGCCGTAGTTCACATTCACGAAGGTCTGAGCCTCGCGGCTCGTGGGCGCTAGCTCCGCTACCCGCCTTGGATAGATCCGTACCTCCGGATCGGGCGGGAGCTTGTATACGATCGCGCGATCCCCAGCGAAGGTTCGGTGCTCGCCCCAGCTCGCGACATCCTCGTTGGTCGGAACAATGAACAGCGACTCGCAACCCAGACAGCAGGCGAGCGCCGCGAGCGAGACGATGCGCGATCTCATGGGTAGGACGAGTGAGGACTGACGCTCGAGAAGGGAATCAAAGGAATCGACTCGGCCGAGAAGATGACCCGCGCGGGCAACAGCAGAGGGAGTGCCAGGCCTCCGGTGAAGTTGCCCCCGATGAAGGTCGCCACTGGATCGTTGATTCGTGCGGCATAGCCCGCGGATCCGGCTCTCGCGCCCGACCATGAGAGCGCGAAGGAATAAGCCATCGAGGAGGTGGCGGGTCCGAAGAAGTCCACGGTCACGTCAGAGAGCCTCCGGTCCGCGAGATGCAGCGCCCAGAACAGGATCAGAGTCCCTTGGCTGTGGCCGACGGCGTGGACCGGTCCGCTCGCGCGAGTCAGCAGATCCGCGAGCTGAATGGAAGCCGCCGAGGGCGCGAACTTCAGCAGCGCTGACTCGACCGTGTCCGAGACGAAGTTCACGCTCGCGTTGTAGGCGAGGATGCAAGGCTGACGGTCGAACTTGTCGAGAGCATTCCCTGCGGCGCGTGCGAGGCTGTTCTGCTGCCCGTTGACGGAAACGTCCCCGGCGAGGGGGCCTTCGTGGCGCCGCATCGCGACCAGGTCACCTTCATTCCAGACATCCCAGAGCTCGAGCTGCTGACATCTCCACTGCAGGACCCCGAGCACGATGCTCTGCGGCAGCCCGAAGGGCACGCGTTTGTCTGGGAGAATCCCGAGGTTGAAGTCGTCGTTGTAGACGTCCCACGCCTTCTTTCCCAGCGCGCTCGCGCCGCTCGCGATCTGGTTGCCTGCCCACCCGATCCCGTTCCATGCCGCGGTGGCGGCGAAGCGAACTCCTCCCCAGCTCGCCGCGAGGAACGAGGCTGCAGCGCCCACGACGCCCGCCGCGAAGTCACTCGCGATGCTCGCGACGGCGTGCCACGCAGCCCCGAACGAGGACGCGAACGAGCCTTCCTCCGACGCGGGCGAGGACGGCGGCTGCTCGGTGCTGTAGCCGCTCGGATCCACGAGAGAGAGGGGATTGTTGCGTGAATAGGCATAGCCGTTCCCCGACTGCGGATCGGTGGCCGCGCTCGCCGCCGGGTCGGGGGACAGGAACCGGCCAAGCCTCGGGTCGTACACCCGGCCGCGCAGGTGCACGAGCTGGGATCGGCGCAACTGGACCGCGCCCGAGAAGCCGCGCGGCGCGACGCGCAGCAGCATCGCCGGATCGTCGCCGCCGATCGGCTGCGCCCGAACCTCCCCGTGCGGATCGTAGTTGATCCGCGCGACGAGTCTGCCCGCCGAATCGGTCAGCGCGTTGGTCGACTCCAGGTGGTCGCGGTGCACGTAGCGCGTGCCGGTCGCGCCCCCCTGGCTGGCCGTGGTGTACTCGGCCACGAGCACGCCGTCCGCGTAGATCATGTGGCGCCGCTCGACCCGACCCGTGCGAAGGTCGGTGGCCAGCTCGTAGAGCTGGCCGAGCTGAACGACGTAGCTCGAGCTGCCCGTCGGCGAGGTGTCGACCTCGACCCGGCTCAGCAGCTCCCCTTCGGGTCCGTAGCCGAGGAGCTCGTACGAGCCGTAGCCATCCCACATGCCCACCGCGAGCAGCTCGTTCCGGGCGGACCAGACGAGCTCGCGTCCCGCCCTGTCGCTCAGCAGGTTGCCGTTCGCGTCGTACGTGAACCGGCGACCGTCGCCGCTTGCGAGCACGGCGTGAGGCCGCGGGCTCCCGGGTGCCGGGTACTGGTACGCGCCGTGACCGGTCTTGTAGGTGAGGTTGCCGACCGCGTCGTAGCGCAGGTCGAGCGTGCCGAGCTGGGACGAGGTCGCGCCCTCCAGCCGGTCGAGCGGGTCGTAGCTGAAGGTCTCGGCGACCGCGAGATTCTGATCCGTGCGCCCGCGAAGATTCCCGCGCAGATCCCACTCGTAGCGGAGCGATTGGGTCGTCGATGTCGTGCCGTCGCCCGTGAGGATTCGCTCCAGCCGGCCGGTCTCCGGCTGGTAGAAGCGATCCGTGCGCAGCCCGTTGGCGAATCGCTCGCGGTCCACCCGTCCGTCCGCGACCCGCGACTCGGCGGTCCACAGAGGCTCCGGCCCCGCGCCTCCGGAGATCGACTCGAGCTGACCCGATTCGGTGTAGTGTTGTACGACGCCGAAACCGCTGGGGTAGATGATCCGGCTGACTCGTCCGAACGTCGTCGTAGAGCCGCAGTACGCGCAGCGCGGTCGCACCGATTCGCTCGGTCGTCGCGCTCGGCCGACCGAGCTTGTCATAGTTCTCTTCGCGCGCGGTTCCGTCAGGCAGCGTCGCCACGCGGGCGAGCTTGCCGATCCCGTTCGGCGCCGAGTCCCAGGTCCAGCTCGTCGACGAGCCACCGTCGTCGCGACGGACCATTCGTCCCAACAGGTCGTACGCGAAGCGAGTCTCCGTGCCCCTCGCGTCGCGCTGTGCGATCCGCGCGCCCAGTGCATCGTAGCTGTAGCTCCAGGAGCCCAGGTTCGGCTCGTCGACGGCGACGGCGCGTCCGCGCAGATCGAATCTCGAGCGCGTCTCGTTCCCGGCCGGATCCCGAAGTCGCACGACCTGACCGAAGCCGTCGACGGTGAACGTCGTTCGCCCGCCGTTCGGATCGACGCGTTCGACCAGCGCGCCGCGCGGATTGGTGCGCTCCGTGTGCGCGTGTCGCAGCGGATCCGTGATGGTGGTCGTGAGCGGCTTGTAGGCGTAGGTCGTGAGCGCCTGGTTCGGAGCCTTGGACTCGATCGGCCGGTCGAGCTCGTCGAAGCGAACCTCCGTGACCTGAGCGGCGTCGCCTGCGTAGTACGGTCGCGAGCGCCGGATGACGTTTCCGCGCAGGTCGTAGGCCTTGTCGGTGCGCACCCAGCGACCGCCGAACCCGGACGTCTCGCTGCGGAGCTCCCTCCCGAGCGCGTCCACGTACTGAATCACGGCCGCGCTGCCCGGAGTGTCGGTACGGGCGAACATCGCCGCGCCAGCGGGGCACGACGCATCGCAGGGACCGCGCGACGTCGTGATGGTGACCCCGTCGGGACGGGTCGTCGCGAGCGGCCGGCCGAGCGCGTCGTAGTCGACCCGGCTCGGCGGGATCTCCGGGTTCGGGTCGAACACGAGTACGGGCACCCCGAGGCGCGGATCCGACTCGCTTCGACGGCTCTGGCCCAGGGGGTTCACCTCCAGGATCGGACGTTGGCCGCGCGGGTCGAAGAACGTGAGCTCGCGGCGCGGCGCGATTCCGAAGCCGCTGGTCTCGATCGCCCAGGTGTTGCCCAGGAGATCGAACGTGTAGACGCGCTCGAGGCGGAGCTCGGGACGATCGGGCTCGAGGACCGCGCGGACGAGGCGGCCCGATCCGTCGTACTGGCTCTCTCGCGTGCGCGTCTGCGCCACGCTGCCGGGAGCAGAGGCCGTGAGCTCGAGACGGCGCACCATGCCGATCAGCCAGCGAGAGGCATCGTTCTCGAACGCAGTGCGGGTGGTCCGCGCAGCGCCGTCGCTCCAGTCGACGACCTCGAGCGTGACGTTTGCGAAGGAGTCGAACTCGCGGCGGGTCCGCGACGTGGAGACCGGCGATCCGTCGAGCTCGAACTTCTCCTCCTGAGTCTCGCGCTCGACGATCGCATTGACTCCGTCTGGCGAGCCCGACGCGAGCTCGTACACGTGCTGCGTCCTTGCGATGACCGTGCCGTTGCTTCGAGCGCGCACCGTCGCGTCCGCGAGCCCGTACATCGGCCAGTCCTGGCGGCTGGACTCGGTGGTGACCAGCCCGCTCGACTCGTCTGTGGACTCACGCCA
Source organism: uncultured delta proteobacterium (assembly GCA_963707945.1). Lineage (GTDB taxonomy): Bacteria > Myxococcota_A > UBA9160 > SZUA-336 > SZUA-336 > VGRW01. Next base: position 563,455 of record CAVPRM010000001.1, on the reverse strand, counting down.
TGCGAAGCCGAGGTTCTGGTGGCGCAGGCGATCGAAGCGCATGCTCCCGTAGCGCAGCGAAACGAAGCGCAGCGCGTCGGCGCTCGGCCCCGACCCCACGCGGCTGACGACGTGGATGGGATCGATCACGGTGCTCTGCGGATAGGGCGCGCGAACGCCGATCTCGTACACGTCGGGATCGGTGAGCGGCGCGTACTCGATCCGCGCGATCGCGCCAAGGCCGTCGCGAATCGAGACTACGCGGTCGCCCAAAGTGCCGCGGTTCATGTGGCTCTCGCGCGTCGTGGTGGCGCCGGTGCGGATCGCCTTGACCATGTCGGCCAGCCCGTCGCCGTCGAGATCCGCGAACGTGGCGCGGGTCTCTGGAATGTCGGGGCCATAGCTCCAGGCCGGAGTGGGCGGTGCATACGCGGGAGTCGCTTCAACCTCGACGCCCTGGCGCGAGTTCAGCCAGGTGTCGAGCCGCTTCAGGTCCTGGCTCGAGTCGAACGCGCGCACGAAGTCGGGATAGCCGTCGCCGTTCACGTCGACGAGCTGAGCGGTCTGACGGCCCTTGCCGCCGGTGTAGGTCCAGAACATGTACGGCATGGACCAGGCCTGCCTGCGCACCCAGCCGGCACCCGTGTTCAGGTAGGTGTCGAGCTCTTTGTTGCCACCCTGTCCCTGGAACGCGACGACGAAGTCGGGCAGCCCGTCACCGTTCACGTCGGCGAGCTGGGCCTTCTGCCGCACGGCCTTGGCATCCGGCGCGGCCGGTCCCGGCGAGTAGTCCCAGATCGTCGTCGGTGGGGTCCAGTCCGCGACGGGCCCGATGAATCCCGAGCCGGTGTTGAGCCAGACGCCCTTGTGATCCCGGTCGTCGTTGTCGGTGGTCGCTTGCAGCAGGTCCGGAAGACCATCGCCGTTCAGATCGACGAGCGTTGCTTCGGTGTGGTTCTCGCCTCCGCCGAACGCCCACAGGCTCACGGGGAGGTTCCAGCTCGGGTTGCGCGGACCGAATCCGGAGCCGGTGTTCAAGCGGGTCTCGCGCACGGGCGTGTCGCCGTCTTCGAACGCGGTGACCCAGTCGGGCAGATCGTCGCCGTTCAGGTCGACCAGCAGGCCGCGCTGGCGGTTGTGGTCGTCCGTGTAGTCCCACATGAAGTCGGGCATCGCGAACCGCGAGCTCGAAGCGGCGGCCCAGCCCTGCCCGTGTTGAGGTGCGTCTCCGCGCGGACGTCGCCGTCGGCGCCGCGGTACGAGCGCACGTAGTCGGGCAGGCCGTCGCCGTTCACGTCGACGAACAGCGCGTGGGGCATGCCCAGGTTCAAGGAGAAGAGGTCGTCGGGTGTGCGCCAGTTGCCGTCGAGCGCGAAGCCGCCGCCGTTGTTGAGCCAGGTAGCGCGCTTCTGCGAGGCGTTTCCGTCGTGCACGAAGTCCAGCCGGCCGTCGGCGTCGACGTCGGCCAGCAGCCCTTCCTGCTTGGAGTCGGCCCAGAGCTGGCGCGGAAGGTCCCAGCGCCCGATTTCCAGCCACCCCGCCGTCCCCTCCTCCCACGTGAACACCGTCTCCGGCAGACACTCGCTGGCGAGCCCGCACAGCTTCAGCGCCGCGACGCGCGAGCGACCGGTGCGTGGGTTCGCTTCGTAGCTGAGACGGTATTCGCGCACGCGCTCCTCGCCGAACCAGGTCTCGAGCGATGCGAGGCGGCGGGTGGTCGAGGCGAGCACGCCGGCGAAGTAGCCGGACTCGGGATCGGGGCGCGTCTCCCAGACCAGGCGGACCGAGGCGTAGGGCGCCAGCCCGGCCGCGGCGTTCTCGGTGTAGTCGATCCGGGCGAGCTCGAACTCGCCGCTCGCGTTGTCCTCGTCGTAGCGGTAGCGCATGGCGTTGCCGGAGCGATCCTCGACGCGCGCGAGCGCCCACAGCCGCACGCGGCGCGATCCCTGCGCTTCGATGCGCGCGTCCTCGCTCGATCCGTAGAAGCGGATGCGGCCGTCCTTGGCGAAGACCCGGAACTCGCGCGGGCCGGCGTCGGGGTCGGCCGGGTCGGCACCGCCGAGCGCGACCACGCGCGCGTAGCTCTCGCGCTCGGTGCGGTACTCGGAGCCCGGCATCCCGTACGTGCCGGCCACCGCGACGAGCCGCTCCCCGTCGAGGCAGAGCCGATCGCCGCGATCGAGCCGGACGCCGCGAATCGCGCCGTCGCGCCCGAGATCCGACGGGCAGCGCCCGATCGACGACAGCCCGCCGAGCCCGAAGCCGACGCCGAGCGGGCCGTTCGGGCCCTGACTGTCGTAGGTCAGCGAGATCGAGGGCTGCATGCCCGCGGTGCCCGGCGGCACAGTGACCGGGATCTGGTAGGTCGCCGCGCCGCTGGGGGCGACCGCGAACGTGGCGTCGATCTTGCCGACCAGGTCGGCCCGGGCCGCGAGCGCCGTCAGCGACGAGAGGAGCGCGACCGCAACGAACCACCGCATGGGAGACCTCCGTGTCGAGCACGGGACCCATGGGGTGATGGATGGATGATCGCCTTTCGTTCGCCGTCTGTCAAACGCGAGTCAGTGACTCGCGGACGGACTCAGAACCGGTCGATCTTGAGATCGTCGTCGGACTCTTCGGTGAGCGAGAGCTCTGAGTCGCCCTTCGCTTCCTTGTCGAAGTCGTCCCAGGAGCTGTCCGACGTGCCGGAGATCCCCTTGAAGCGCAGCGCGAAGTCGTCGGGGTTGGAGACGTGGAGGAGCGCCTCCTCGTACGTCACCAGCCCCGCCTTCACGTGCTGCATCAGGGACTGGTCGAAGCTCTGCATGCCGTAGGTCGTGAAGCCCTTGGCGATCGCGTCGTTCAGCTCCTTGGTCATCTCGGCGTCGGCGATGCACTCGCGCACGCGCGCGGAGGCGACCAGGATCTCGACCGCGGGCACGCGGCCCTTGCCGTCGGCGCGCGGCACGAGCCGCTGGCTGATGACGCCCTTGATGATGCTCGCGAGCTGGAGCCGGATCTGCGGCTGCTGGTGCGGCGGGAACACGGACACGATGCGGGTGATGGTCTCGGCGGCGTCGATCGTGTGCAGGGTCGACATGACCAGGTGGCCGGTTTCGGCCGCCGTGAGCGCGGTCTCGATGGTCTCGAAGTCGCGCATTTCGCCGACCAGGATGACGTCCGGGTCCTGGCGCAGGGCGGCGCGCAGCGCCGTCGCGAAGCTGTTGGTGTCGACGCCGATCTCGCGCTGGTTCACGATCGAGCGCTTGTCGCGGATCAGGAACTCGATCGGGTCCTCGATCGTGATGATGTGGCAGGTGCGGTTGGTGTTGATGTAGTCGATCATCGCGGCGAGCGTGGTCGACTTGCCCGAGCCGGTCGTGCCGGTGACGAGGATCAGGCCGCGGGCTTCCATCGCGACCCGCTCGACGACCTTGGGCAGGACGAGCTGCTCGATCGTCTTCACGCCGAACGGGATCACGCGGAAGACGATGCCGACGGTGCCGCGCTGCATGAAGGTGTTCACGCGGAAGCGGCCGAGGCCGGCGATCGAGTACGCGAGGTCGACCTCGTGGAACTTGTCGAAGTGGGTCTTCTGACCCGGCGTCATGATCGACGTCGCGATCGTGTGCAGCTGCTCGGGGGTCAGCCGCTCGCCGTTCTTCAGCGGCACGAGCGCGCCGTCCACGCGGAAGAGCGGCGGCAGCCCCGCCTTCAGATGGATGTCCGAGGCGTTGCCCTTGATCGCAATGGTCAGGATGTCGTTGAGTTCCATTCCCGCCCGCCGCCTCGCGAATGTGCGAGGTGCACCTGCGGGTGGAATCGTCCCGACCGGATGCCTTCTTGAGCGACGGGGCGCGCTAGCTGCTCCTCGGGCTCCGCCTCGTCAGCCGTGCTCGCATCCGCCACCGGAACCTTCTTCTTGATTCCCGCGTTGGCGTAGACGAGCTCGCCGATGCGCTCGTACACGTCCGGGTTGGCGATCAGGAACGCCTTGGCGTTCTCGCGGCCCTGCCCGATGCGCGTGCCCTCGAAGCTGTACCAGGTGCCGCTCTTCTCGAGCAGGCCCCGCTCCGACGCCAGGTCGAGGATGTCGCCCTCGCGCGAGATGCCGCGGTCGTGCATGAGGTCGAACTCGGCCTGCCGGAACGGCGGCGCGACCTTGTTCTTCACCACCTTCACGCGGGTGCGGCTGCCGATCGTCGTCTCGCCGTCCTTGATCTGGCCGATGCGGCGCACGTCGAGGCGGATCGAGGCGTAGAACTTCAGCGCGTTGCCGCCCGAGGTCGTCTCGGGGTTGCCGAACATGACGCCGATCTTCATGCGCAGCTGGTTGATGAAGATCAGGCACGCGTTCGAGCGCGCGAGGTTGCCGGTCAGCTTGCGCAGCGCCTGGCTCATCAGCCGCGCCTGCAGGCCGACGTGCTGGTCGCCCATCTCGCCCTCGATCTCGGCCTTGGGCACGAGCGCGGCGACCGAGTCGACCACCACGATGTCGACCGCGCCCGAGCGCACGAGCATGTCGGCGATCTCGAGCGCCTGCTCGCCGGTGTCGGGCTGCGAGACGAGCAGCTCCTCGACGATGACGCCGAGCTTCTTGGCGTAGCTGACGTCGAGCGCGTGCTCGGCGTCGATGAACGCGGCCACGCCGCCCTTGCGCTGGCACTCGGCCACCGCGTGCAGCGAGAGCGTGGTCTTGCCCGACGACTCCGGGCCGTAGATCTCGACGATGCGGCCCTTCGGCAGGCCGCCGATGCCGAGCGCGATGTCGAGCGACGGGGAGCCGGTCGAGATCACGGCGATCTCGCGGTCCAGGTGCTCCTGCCCCATGACCATGATGGAGCCCTTGCCGAACTGCTTCTCGATCGACGCGACCGTGAGGTCGACGGCCTTCTGCTTCTCGTCCTTGCCACCCGTTTGCGCTCGCGACATGCGGTCTCCTTTAGCTCTCTGGGGCGAATTCGTCGTTGGAAACGCCCTCCCCCGCGCCGAGCGGGAGGTGGGCGAGGGGGACGTATCGAGCGCCGCCGGGGGTGAGACGGCTCTCGTAGAGTACGACCTCTGCGACGGTCCAGGCGACCGAATCCGGCGGCGCCAGGCGCTCGAGCTCGATTCGCGCGCGGCTCGCGCAGCCGGCCGAGCGTCAGGTGCGCCGCGAACGGGCGGCGCTCGCGCTCGGCGCCGGCCACGCGCGCCGCGGCGTCGAGCTTGCGCGCGAGCTTCGCCAGGGCGGCCGCGCCCTGACGCGATCCCGAGCCAGAGGACGCGCGCCTCGCGCGCGCTCGGGAAGGCGCCGAAGCCGGCGAGCGAGACCTCGAAGGGCGCCACCGCCGCGAGCTTCGCGCCCGCGCGCTCGACCAGGCGCTCGACGTGGTCCTCCTGGATCTCGCCCAGGAACTTCAGGGTCAGGTGCTGGTTCTCGGCCGGCACCCAGCGCACGTCGCGCGGCGCGGCCGGGCGCAGGCGGTCGACCGCCTCGGCCGCGCAGGCGCGCGCCTCGGCCGAGAGCGCGGCGGCGAAGAACGACCCGCAGTTGGTCGCTCATAGGCGCGCCTCGCGCGTCGGTGACCAGGCGCGGGAAGGTCTCGGCGCTGATCGGCAGACCGAGCAGCCGCCGGCGAACCCAGTCGAGCGCGAGCTGGCTGGCCAGCTCCTTGTTGCGCGCGCGATCGGTCATGAGCTGGTAGCGGTGGGCGATCGTGCCGGCGCCGTCGGCGAGCGCGAGCCAGAGCGTGCCGACCGGCTTCTCGGCAGCTGCCGCCGTCGGGCCCGGCGATCCCGGTCGTGGCCAGGCCGATGTCGGCGCCCGCCGCGCGGCGCACGCCCTCGGCCATCTGGCGCGCCACCGGCTCCGAGACCGCGCCGTGCTGTGCGATCGCCTCGGGCGCGACGCCGAGCGCGCGCACCTTCGCGTCGTTGGCGTAGGCGACGACGCCCTCGAGCAGGTACGCGGAGCTGCCCGGCACGTCGGTGAGGCGGCTCGCGATGAGACCGCCGGTGAGCGACTCGGCGACCGCGACGGTGCGCTTGCGCTCGCGCAGGAGCTCGGCCACGACCTCTTCGAGCTTCCGCTCGCCGACGCCGACGACCAGATCGCCCAGCCGCGCGCGGATCTCGCGCTCGAGCGCGTCGAGCCGCACCTGCGCGGCCGCGTCGTCGGGGGCGCGCACCAGGATGCGCACCAGGTTGTCGGGAAACTGGGTGCGGAAGCCGATCACCGTGTCCGCGTCGCCCTGCGCCAGGTCGGTGAGCAGGCGGTCGAGGTTCGACTCCCCGATCCCGAACGTGCGCAGCAGCCGCGCGCGCACCACGTGCTTGCGCCCGAGCGTCGCGGCGATCCGCGGCACGATCTCCTCGTCGATCATGCGGTAGAGCTCGCGCGGCACGCCGGGCATGAAGAAGAGCTGCGCGGGCGGCTCGGCCGGGTCGGCGTGCGGCACCTCGAGGCGGAAGCCGGGCGCGGTGCCCATCGGGTTCGCCAGCACCTCGGCGCCTTCGGGGAAGTCGGCCTGCTTGGCGTTGTTCTCGGCCATCTCGCGGTTGAAGCGGCGGAAGAAGGCGCGGATCGACTCGAGCGCCGCCGGATCGCGCACGAGCTTGCGGCCGAAGGTCCGCGCGGCGACCTCGGTGGTGATGTCGTCGCGGGTGGGTCCGAGCCCGCCGGAGACCAGCACCACGCGCGCGCGGGCCGCGGCCTGGCGCAGGACCTCTTCGATCAGCGCCGGGTCGTCGGGCACGCTGACATGGCGGGTCGACTCGAGCTCGAGCCCGAGCATGCGCTGGGACAGGTGCGACTTGTTCGAGTCGACGATCTCGCCGCGCAGGAGCTCGTCGCCGATCGTGACGACCCAGACCGGCTCGCGGGCGCTCAAGCGAGCAGCTTCCAGACCAGCTGGCCGCCGAGGTTCGCGTAGGCGCCCGCGACCAGGTCGTCGGCCATCACGCCGAGCCCGCCCGGAAGGCGCTCGGCGCGCCGCGCCGGGAACGGCTTCCAGATGTCGAAGATGCGGAACAGCACGAAGCCCAGACCCGCGACCTCGGGCCGGGCCGGCAGCCAGGCGAGCGACAGCAGCATGCCGGCGATCTCGTCGATCGTGATCCGCCCGTCGTCGTGCCTCCCGAGCAAGCTCTCGGCGCGACCCGCGGCCCAGATGCCGACCAGCACCACCCCCGCACAGGCCACCGCGTAGCCCGCCGGGGAGAGCCGAACGAGAGCCAGCCAGAGCACCAGCCCCACCGCCGAGCCGGCGGTTCCCGAAGCGACTGGCGCGTACCCCGAGCCGCCGCCGGTGGCGAGGGCGAGAACGAAGATTCTCATGTAATTTCGGGCACTTCTGCTCCAGTTGCCGATGCTAGGTCGCGCTTGGCGGGGGTGTCAAGGAAGGCGAATATATAGCGAAACACGCTGGGAGGGCCAGCGCTTCAAGCGGATCGAGTTGGCCGCCGATCTGCGCATCAGATTAGGGGCGGACGGCCATGCGTCCGGACACGGCCAGCGACGAAGACCTCGCTCCACTCGTCTTGGAGCTCGCCCGTGCGCTGCGCGCACGGCGCGTTCACCCCAGCGGTCATCCCGTCGTCGCCGACTCGATCCGGCGGGCGGCGGCGATCTGGCGGGTGCTCGGCGAGGGCGGCAGCGACCTCGGCTTCGCCGCTCGCGATGCAGAGCTGACACGAACCGACGGCGCGGCGCTCGCCTGCGCGGGCGCGCCGGAGCTCGCGCTCGAGCTCTCGCCGCACGGCGTGCGCCGGCTCGTCCTGCGCGGGCCCGCGGAGGTCCGGGAGCTCGAGATCCTGGTCGACACGCTCGTGCGCGAGCCGAGAGAGCTCGCCGCCGCGGGCGGCGCCGGCGCCGCCCTGAAGGCCGCGGGCGCGCTCGCCATCGAGCTGGTCGGCAGCGCGCCTGCAACGGCGCCCGCGCCGACACCGAAGAGAGACGCTCCCGCCGCGCCGCGAACGGCTCCGCCCCCGGCGACCGCGCCGGGCGACCCGCTCGCAGAGAAGGTGGCCGAGCTCGTGCGCCTGCTCGGAGAGCTCGAGAGCTGCGACGACTTCGGCGGCTACAACCTGATCGCCAACAAGCTCGAGGTCTGCGTCGACGCGCTCGTGCGCAGCAAGCGCTGGCTCGAGGGCTACCGCGCCGCGCTCGTCTTCACCCGCCACGCGAGCGACCGCGAGGTCCGCTCGGAGGCCATGCGCCGCGAGGCGTCCGACCGGCTGCGCCGGCTGTCGAACAACGACGAGCTGCTCGACGCAATCGTCGAGCACGCCTGCGCCGCGACCGGGCTGGCGAGCGTGCAGGCGAGCCAGGTCCTGGTCGGGATCGGCGTGAACGCGGTCGGCGCTCTGCTTCGCCACGCGGCCGAGGCGCGCGACCCGTCGCGCACACAGGCGGCGCAGATCCTGATCGCGATGGGCGACGCCGCCCTGGCGCCGGTGGTCGACGAGCTGCGCTGCGACACCGGCGAGCGCGCGCGCCGCGCGGCGCGCCTGCTCGGCGAGATGCAGAACCCGCGCGCGGTCGAGTCGCTGGTCGACGCGCTCCGCTCGCCGGACACGGGGCTCGGGCGCGAGGCCGCGCGCGCGCTGGCGCGGATCGGCAACGACGCTGCGGTCGCGGCCCTGGTCGCAGGACTTCGCCTGGCGCCGCAGGTTGCCGAGACCTGCGCCGGCTGCCTGGGCGGCCTGCGTCAGTCGTCCGCGGCGCGAGCGCTCGGCGACCTGCTCGACCTGGAGCGCGAGGTCCCGGACGGCCTGCGCCGCGAGGCGATGCGCGGGCTCGGAAAGCTCGGCGGGTCGGAGGCGCTGGCGCGACTCAAGCGGGTGCTCGACCACGCGCCCCTCCTCAGCAAGGCCCGCTACCGCGCGCTGCGCATCGCCGCCGCGCAAGCGATCGCGCAGATCGGCGGACCGGCAGCGATTCAGGCGCTCCAGCCGCACGCGAACCGCGGCGACGCGGACGTTCGCCAGGCCTGTCAGGAAGCCTTGCGCCGAGTCGAGCGTGCCGCCGGAAAGTGACGGGCGTCATCAGGGCCAGACGCGATCAGCGGCTATCATTGAGCGGTGCGCACGCTGGCTCTGGACTACGGCGAGCGTCGAATCGGGGTGGCCATCAGTGACCCGACCGGCGTCATCGCCCAGCCCCTCGAGACAATCACGGCGCGTCCGGGCGCTGCCGATGCGCTCGAGCGCATCGCCGAGCTCGTGAAGACTCACGAGGTCGGCCAGATCGTCGTGGGGCTCCCGCTTCACATGAACGGAAGCTCGGGCCCCGAGGCCGCGGCCGCGCGAGCGTTCGGCGAGCGGGTGCGCGCGCGCGCGAACGTGCCGGTCGACTACCTGGACGAGCGCTGGACCTCGCTCGAGGCGGAGCGCGCGCTCGAGGAAGGCGGCGTGCGCAAGAAGGAACGGCGCGGGCGGGTCGATCCGATCGCGGCCGCGCTGCTCCTGCGCACCTGGCTGTCGCGCCGGCGGATCTGATGCGCACGCTGCTCGCCGCCGCGTTCATCGCCGCGTTCGCCGCCGGGATCGCGCTCGGCTTCAGCGTCGCGGGGCTGCGCGAGCCCGCGAATCCCGACGGCCCGTCGCAGGTGTTCTGGATCGCGCCGCACGAGCCGCTCGAGCCGGTCGCGGTGCGGCTCGGCCAGGCGGGCCTCCTGCCCGAGCGCGCCTTCTTCGGGCCCGACGTGCTCGTGCTCTACGCGAAGTGGAGCGGCAAGGATCGCGCGATCAAGAGCGGCGAGTACGACCTGTCGCCCGCGCTGACGCCGCTCCAGATCCTGGACAAGCTGGTGCTCGGCAAGGTGAAGATGCACGAGGTCACTCTTCCCGAGGGACTGCGGCTCGACGAGGTCGCTGCGCGGCTGGAGAGCGCCGGCATCACCCATGCCGGGGAGTTCGTGACGCGCGCGAGCGATCCCGAGTTCGCCAAGAGCCTCGGCGTCGAGGCGGGCTCGCTCGAGGGCTACGCCTACCCCGAGACCTACCGGTTCCGCCGAGACACGCCGCCCGACGAGATTCTGGCCGGGATGGTCGAAGAGCTGCACCGCAAGCTCGGCCCCGAGGAGCAGGCCGCGATCGAACGCTCCGGGATGACGCTACACCAGATCGTGACGCTGGCCTCGATCGTCGAGAAGGAGAGCACGCCTGGTCCGGAGCGCGGGCTGATCTCCGCCGTGTTCCACAACCGCCTCGCGAAGGGCATGCGCCTGCAATCGGACCCGACGGTGATCTACGGGATCGTGCAGACGCACGGCGGCTTCGACGGGAACATCCGGCTCGCCGACCTGCGCGAGGACACGCCCTGGAACACCTACACGCGGGCGGGCCTGCCGCCGGGACCGATCGCCAGCCCGTCGCTCGACGCCATCCGCGCCACCCTGCACCCGGCCGATGTGGACTATCTCTACTTCGTCGCGCGCAACGACGGGACCCACGCCTTCTCGGCTACACTCGCCGACCACAACCGCGCCGTGAAGCGCTTCCAGACGCGCAAACAGGCGAAGAACGAGGTCGGAAACGGGAATGAGCAGCACCGCTAGCTACTTCGAGAAGCGCGTGCCGGAGGCGTGGAACCGCCGCTTGCTGGCGCAGGCGGCGCGCGGCGCCGAGGGCGCCGACCTGCACGCGAAGATGCGCGCCGCCGACTTCGCGCTCGAGATCTGCGTCGGCACGGGCGAGCGCTTCCACCTGCGCGTCGAGGACGGCGCGATGCGCGCCGCGCCGACCGCCGACCCCAAGCCCCTGATCACGCTCGCGCTGTCGGAAGCCGAGTGCGCGCGGCTCGAGGAGGCGATCGGCGCCTCGCCCATGAGCCTGCTCGGCGGGGTCGCGGGCAATCCGGACTTCGTGCTCACTCCCGCCCGGCTCGAGGCGCTGCGCGAGGTCGTGGGGACGATGCGGATCGAGGTGACCGGCGAGCGCCCGTGGGGCGTGGTCCTGCACTTCGGCGCGCCGCCCGTGCCGGAAGCGACGACGACCGTGGCGATCGGCGACGAGGCGTTCGCGCAGCTGATCGGCGGCGAGCTCGATCTTCAGGGCGCCTTCATGACGGGGAAGCTCAACCTCGGCGGGAACGTCGAGGTCCCGATGAAGATGGCCATGGCGATCATGACGCCGGAGTAGCGGCGCGAACGCCGCGCCGGGTCAGCCCGGCATGGCCACCTGGCGCAGCAGGTCCATGTTGTCGAGCGCCTTGCCGGCGCCCGCGGCGACCGCGGTGAACGGGTCGTCGCTGCGCACGATCGGGAGCTTGGTCTCCTGGCGCAGCAGCTGGTCGAAGTCGCGCAGCAGCGCGCCGCCGCCGACCAGCACGATGCCCCGGTCCACGATGTCGGCCGCGAGCTCGGGCGGCGTGCGCTCGAGCGTCTGCAGGACCGTATCGATGATCTGGTGGATCGGCTCGGCCAGGGCCTCGCGCACCTCGTCGGACGAGAGCACGATCATCTTCGGGATGCCGGCGACCAGGTCGCGGCCCTTGATCTCCATGGTCTTCGGCGCGCCCGTGGAGAGCGCCGTGCCGATCGTGATCTTGATGATCTCCGCCGTGCGCTCGCCCACCAGCAGATTGTGCTTGCGCTTGACGTAGTGGATGATCGCCTCGTCGAGCTTGTCGCCGCCGACGCGAACGGAGCTCGACGTCACGATCCCGGCGAGCGAGATGACGGCCACGTCGGTCGTGCCGCCGCCGATGTCGATCACCATGTTGCCCGTGGGCTCGGTGACGTTGAGCCCGGCGCCGATCGCGGCGGCCATGGGCTCTTCCATCAGGTAGACCTCGCGCGCGCCGGCCGAGATCGCGGACTCGCGCACCGCGCGCTTCTCGACCGAGGTGATGCAGGGCGGGACGCAGATGACGATGCGCGGGCGGACCAGCCGGCGGCGGTTGTGCGCCTTCTGGATGAAGTAGCGGAGCATCGCCTCGGTGACTTCGAAGTCGGCGATGACGCCGTCCTTGATCGGGCGGATCGCGCGGATGCTGCCCGGCGTGCGGCCGACCATCTCCTTGGCCTCGGTGCCGACGGCCAGGACCTTGCGGGTGCCGTTCGGGCCGTCGGCGACCGCCACCACGGACGGCTCGCTGCAGATGATCCCGCGGCCCTTGACGTAGACCAGGACGTTCGCGGTCCCCAGGTCGATCGCCAGATCGTTCGACAAGAGCCCCGCCAGCCACCTGTACATCGTCTCGCTCCGCGTGGATTCCGGGGTATTGGAAGACCCCGAACAACGTCATTCATCGGCAGGGGGGACCGGAACCTGAGAAGGCTAGGGGCTGGCCGGAGGCTCCGAGGGGGTGGCTGGGGTCGCTGGGCCGGGCGCCGTGCCGGGGACCGGCTGATCGAGGAGCTGGAGCAGCTCCTGGACCCGGTTGCGGATCTCGTCCAGGCGGGTGCGCTGTGCGGAGATGACGTCGTCGCGCTCCGCGATCGCCTGGTTCAGGAGCTGGGTCTGGCTCTCGAGCGCATCGATGCGCGAGCCCAGCGAGAAGTAGCTCCAGACCAGGAGCACCAGGGCGATCGCCAGCGCCACGCCCAGCGCCGCCGGAACCCGGCTCGTCGAGCCGCTCGCCCCGCGGGCCTCGCGCGGCGCCCGCGCCGCCGGGTGGGATCGCGCGAAGCTTCGGTTCCTGGTCCATCAGCGGCGTCCTCTCAGCTCTGGATGACCAGCTTCGAGAGCGAGGTGCGGCGCAGGTTCGTCTTCTGAATCGTGCGGACCAGCTCGGTCACCTTCTCGGTGTCGGTCTCGAACGGGTTGTTGCAGATGACGCGCACGTTCAGGAGGTTGCCGAGCCGGATGTTCGACCAGTCCAGGTCGTACTGGATGTTGTTCTGGCGCGCGAGCTTGATGAAGTCGCCGCGCATGCGCGCACGCGTGTCCTGCGGCGGCTCGGTCTTGGCCTTCTCGATCTCCGCGTCGGTGTAGAGCCGGTCCACGCGGTCGTTGCGCTCCAGCATGTAGAAGAAGCCGCGGTCCTGGCGGATGTCGTGGAACTGCAGGTCGATCATGAACACGCGCGGGTCGTGCCAGCTGATCTGGTGCTTCTCGATGTAGCTGCGCAGCACCTTGCGCTTGATGATCCAGTCGATCTTGCGGTCGAGCTTCTCGGGATCGGTGTCGAGGCAGTCGAGGATGTACTGCCACTCGCGCACGCCCTCGCGGAGCTGGTCGCTGACCGGGAACTGCTCGATGTAGCGCTGCGCCATCTCGCAGTAGTCGCGCTGGATCTCGATCGGCGAGTACTCGCGGCCGTTCTCGAGGCGCAGCTTTCGCTTGCAGGTCGTGTCGTAGCTGATGTCCTTGATGGCCTTCACGGGGTGGCGCAGCGTGAAGTCCTTGTTGATGAAGCCGTCTTCGATCATCTGCAGCACGACCGCGGCCGTCGCGATCTTCACGAAGTTCGTGTACTCGCTCATGTTCGAGTCGCCCACGATCACGTGCAGTCGGCGGAACTTCTCGCGGTCGGCGTGAGGCTCGTCGCGCGTGTTGATGATCGAGCGGTCGTTCGTCGTCGTGCCGCTGATCTTCTGGTAGATGTGCTGGGCGCGCTGGCTGATGCAGTAGTGCACGCCGTCCTGGGTCTGGAATACCTTGCCGGCGCCGCTGAAGATCTGGCGCGTGACCAGGAACGGGATCAGCTGCTCGGCCAGGTAGTAGAAGTCGACGTCGCGGTCGACCAGGTAGTTCTCGTGGCAGCCGTAGCTGTTGCCCACGAAGTCGGTGTTGTTCTTGAAGATCGAGAGCTTCCCGGGTACGCGCTCCTCGCGGATCTTCTCCTCCGCGTAGAGCTGCAGGTCTTCCAGGATGCGCTCGCCGGCGCGGTCGAAGATGACCAGGTCCCGCGGGCTCGCGCACTCCGGGGTGGCGTACTCGGGATGGCAGCCGGTGTCCTGGTAGAAGCGGGCGCCGTTCTCGAGGAACACGTTCAGGAAGTGTTCGGTCGTGATCAGCTTCTCGAACAGGAAGCGGATCGCCTTCTCGACCGGCAGGGTCTTGCGTCCCTCCGGCGTGAAGATGATGCCGTACTCGGTCTCAAGCCCGTAGATCCGCTTCTGCATGTTTCCCGCGGTCAGCCGGTGAACAGGCTCCGCGCCTCCTCGGCTCCGAAGCGCTTGAAGGTACGGCCTGTCCGCGTCCGGTCCAGGATCGCGATCTCGAGCGTGCGCTCGTCCAGGTCGTCGATCGAGGCGCCGTTGCCCGAGCCCGCCAGCGCCCGCCGGCCCAGCTTGGCGGCGTCCTTCAGGGTCAGGTCCGCGCGCCAGCCGCCGCGGATCACGTCGATCAGCTTGTCGCCGTCGCCGCCGATGGCCGCATAGTGCGTGGTATCGGTCATGCTGCCGTCGTAGCGGATCTGGTAGAAGGCGCTCCCCTTCTCCTTGATCTCGACGACGAGGATCTCGACCTCGAGCGACTTCATCTCGCGGGTGAACACCGAGCCCAGCACCGTCGAGTACTCGTTCGCGAGGCTCTTGCCCGCGACGTCCTCGCGACTGAACGAGTAGCCGCGCATGTCGGCGTAGCGAACGCCCGCCTTGCGCAGGTTCTCGTACTCGTCGAGCTTGCCGACGCCGCCGAAGGCGATCCGGTCGTAGATCTCGGAGATCTTGCGCAGGCGTCGCGCTGCGGTTCTCGGCCATGATCACGATGCCGTGGTCGTACTCGAGCGACACGATCGGCTTGCCGCGCGCGATGCCCTTGCGCGCGTACTCGGCCTTGTCCGCGTACCACTGCTCGGGCGAGACGTAGAACGGCGCGCTCATGCCGCGGACCTCCGGCGGGCGATGATCCCTTCGTAGACGCGGCGCAGCTCGTCGTCCTTGACGTCCTCGACACCGCCCTTCGTCGCGATCTTCACGGTCGGGTAGATGCCGCGCACCACGTCGATCGCCGCCGGTGGCGCGGTCCTCGTCGGCGGCGTCGAGCAGCGCCTCGACCGCCGCCTCGATCACCTGATCGCGCGAGAGCTCCGTGTGGGGGGTCATCTTCTTCAGGCTGCCGCGCGCGTCCTTGCCGCCCGAGCCGGTCGCGTAGTAGTCGGCCTCGCGGAAGCGCCCGCCGGTGATGTCGAACTTGTAGATGCGGCCGCGGCCCTTCTCGTGGTCGTAGCCGGCGAAGATCGGCATCACGACCAGGCCCTGCATCGCCGCGGGCAGGTTCTGCCGCAGCAGGAACGAGAGCCGGTTCGCCTTGCCCTCGAAGGTGAGCGGCTGACCGTCGAGCTTCTCGAAGTGCTCGAGCTCGAGCTGGAACATGCGCACCATCTCGACCGCCGGGCCGGCCGCGCCGGCGATCGCCATCATGCACGACTCGTCGATGCGGAAGACCTTCTCGAGGTCGCGCGTGCCGACGGCGTGGCCTTCGGTCGCGAGCCGATCGCCGGCCATGAGCACGCCGTCCTTGCACACGATCGCGAGCACCGTGGTGCCGTGGATGTGCGAGATCTGGGTCCAGTTCGTCCCGCTCCAGTTCGGAAGCAGGTCGGGATGGTCCGTTCGCAGGAACTCGTAGAAGCTGTCGCCGGCGTAGGTCTGGCCTTTGAACACCGTCTACTCGCCGCCGCGCTGGACGTAGTTCTTCACGAACTCCTCGGCGTTCTCTTCGAGCACCTCGTCGATCTCGTCGATGAGGCTGTCCATCTCTTCTTTGAGCTCCTCGCCCTTCTTGGCCATCTTCTTCTGGCCGCCGGCGTCCGCTGCGGGCTTGTCGCCGGACTCGCCGCCGCCCTGCTTCTGTCTTCTGTGTCTGTTCGCCCGAGGCCATGGCTCTTCTCCCTGCGACCGCCCTCAACGAGGAGGTCAGATTTCGCACCAGCACGGACGCCGTGGGACTGGCGTTCAGCAAGTCCTCCACGTGCGCTCGCGTGCCCTTGAGCGGCTCGTTCATGAGGATCCGCTTGATCGGCTCTTCGCCGACGTTGAACGAGATCGAGTCCCAGTTCACGCCGAACACCGCCTCAGGATAGCGGCGAATGCACTCCCCGCGGAAGTAGGCGCGGGTATCGCTGGGCGGAGCGGTCACGGCGCGCTCGATCTCCTCGGGCTCGACGATCCGGTCGACCTCGCCGCGGCGCTCGAGCAGGAAGAACAGACCCTTGTCCGGCCGGACGTCGTGGTACTGCAGGTCGAGCATGGCCACCTGCGGGTGGTGCCAGTCGACCTTGTGCCGCGCGGTGTAGCTCTTGATCAGCTTGTGCTTGATCACCCAGTCGACCTCGCGGTCGAGCTGGAGCGGGTCCTCGGCGAGCTTCGCCAGCACGCGCTCCCAGCGCACCATCACGTCCTTGGTGATCGGGTCGAGGCTGCGCGACGAGAAGTAGCGCAGCGCGTTGTCGAGGAGCTCCTTCTGGATCTCGATCGCGGTCAGCGCGCCCGCCGCGCTCGAGCGGGTACTGCCGCTTGCACGCGAGGTCGTGCGAGACCTCCTTCACGACCTTGACCGGGTCGTTCACCGAGAGCGAGCGCGGGATCGCCCCGTCCTCGACCAGCGCCAGCACGATCGAGGTGACGCCGGTGCGCAGATAGGTCGAGACCTCGGACAGGTTCGAGTCGCCGATGATCACGTGGAAGCGGCGGTACTTCTCGCGGTCGGCGTGCGGCTCGTCGCGCGTGTTGATGATCGGGCGCTTCACCATCGTGTCGAGCGCGACCTCGGTCTCGAAGAAGTCCGCGCGCTGGCTGATCTGGAAGTCGCACTGCTGCGAGCGGTTCTCACTGCCGACCTTGCCCGCGCCGCAGAAGATGTTGCGCGTGATCAGGAACGGCGTCATGTGCTCGACGATCTCGCGGAACGGCGTGCGGCGCTCGATCAGGTAGTTCTCGTGATTGCCGTACGAGTTGCCCTTCCGGTCGCTGTTGTTCTTGTGGATCAGCAGCGTCTGGCCGCCGGGCAGCAGCGCGGTGGCCGCGCGCCGCGCGGCCTCCATGGTGCGCTCGCCCGCGCGCTCGTAGGCGATCAGGTCGCGGACGTTGGTGACCTCGGGCGTCGAGTACTCCGGGTGCGCGTGGTCGACGTAGAAACGCGCGCCGTTCCGGAGCGTCTTGTTGCGGGCGATGTTCTCCTGCTGGTTGGGCGTGTACTTCTCGCCCT
This sequence comes from uncultured delta proteobacterium, assembly GCA_963707945.1. Classification (GTDB taxonomy): domain Bacteria; phylum Myxococcota_A; class UBA9160; order SZUA-336; family SZUA-336; genus VGRW01. The sequence continues at coordinate 546,412 of CAVPRM010000001.1, read as the reverse complement.
CGACGTGGAAGCCGCGCGCGTCGGCGAGCGGGTTCTCCTGCTCGTAGTCCCAGAGGATCTGGGCGTCCTCGTTGTCCTGGTATGCGTTCACCAGCAGCACGCAGCTCGAGATGGGATCGAAGTCGGGATCGCCCTGCACGGTGATCCCGTACTCGATCTCGCTGCCCATGACGCTGGGAAGAGGCATCTAGAGGTACTGTCCCGATCCGCCGACCGTTTCGATCGACTGCTCCGAGCGGCTCATGCCGGTGATGAGCGTGCGCACGTTGATGATGCGCTCGCCCTTGCGGCCCGAGATGCGCGCCCAGTCGTCGGGATTCGTGGTGTTCGGGAGATCCTCGTTCTCCTTGAACTCCTCGCGCACCGAGTCGAGCATGTCCGCGATGCGGATCCCGTCGTCACCCGAGGTGATGGCGCGCTTCACGGCCTTCTTCTTGGCGCGATCCACGATGTTCTTCAGCATGGCGCCGCTGGAGAAGTCCTTGAAGTAGAAGATCTCGCGCTCGCCCTTGGCGTACGTGACCTCGAGGAACTTGTTCTCCTCGTTCTCGGCGTACATGCTGGCGACCGTCTCGTCGACGAGGCCGCGCACGATGTTCTTGGCGTCGGGGCCGTACTTCTTCATCGCGTCCTCGCTGAACGGCAGATCCGTCGTGAGGTACTTGGTGAAGATCTGGTGCGCGCCGACTCTTCTCGGGGCGGTGCACCTTGACCTTCAGGTCGAGGCGGCCGGGGCGCAGCACCGCGGGATCGATCAGATCCTGGCGGTTGCTCGCGCCGATCACGATCACGTTGCGCAGGCTCTCGACGCCGTCGATCTCGGACAGGAACTGCGCGACGACCGTCGCCTCCATGTCCGACGAGATGCCCGAGCCGCGCATGCGGAACAGCGAGTCCATCTCGTCGAAGAAGATGACGACCGGCACGTCCTCTTCAGCCTTCTCGCGGGCGTTCTTGAAGACCTCGCGGATCTTGTGCTCGGTCTCGCCGACGTACTTGTTCAGGAGCTCGGGCCCCTTCACGTTCAGGAAGTAGCTCTTGGCTTCGCCGCCGCGCATCTCCTGGATGCGGAGCGCGAGGCTGTTCGCCACCGCCTTGCCGATCATGGTCTTGCCGCAGCCCGGCGGGCCGTAGAGCAGGATGCCCTTCGGCGGCGACAGGTTGTAGCGCTTGAAGCGCTCGGCGTGCAGATACGGCAGCTCGATCGCGTCGCGCAGCACTTCGATCTGGTCGCCCAGGCCCCCGATGTCCTCGTAGGTGACGTCGGGAACTTCCTCGAGCACGACCTGGTCGACGGTGGACTTGGGCAGCCGCTCGACGCCGAACCCGCTGCGCGGGTTCACGAGCAGGTTGTCGCCCGCCTTCAGCTTCTCGCGCCGCATCGGCTGCGACAGGCTGATCACGCGCTCCTCGTCGGCGTGGCCGAGCACGATCACCCGGCCGTCGTCGAGCACGTCGGAGACGGTCATGACTTCGCCGCGCGGGTCGAACGTGGTCGCGTCGACGATGTTGAACGCTTCGTTCAACACGACGAGCTGACCTTCCATCAGCTCCTCGACCCGAATGCTCGGGTGCGCGTTCACGCGCATCATCTTGCCGTCGACGTTGATCTCGCAGGTGCCGTCCTTGTTCGAGCGCTCGAAGAGCCCGTACGTGTTCGGCGGCGAGCAGAGCTTGTCGACTTCCTGCTTCAGGAGGTCGATCTGCTGCTTCGCGTCCTGCAGCGCGTTGACGAGCTTCTCGTTCTGGCGCTCGGCGTCGTAGACCTGCTGGCGCTGCCGGTCGTGGCGCTGGCGCAGCAGTTCGTACTCCATCAACACGCGCTCGACGCGGCGCGCCAGGTCGGCGTTCTCGGGACCGAGAAACCGCAAGGCGTCGCGCAGTCGCTCGATCTCGTCCATCTCTTCGGGCAAGCGGGTCTCCCGTTCGTCGTCGTCACCTCCGCGTGATGCGGAGATTCGCTTCATCACGTCCCGAACGAACCCCCTTCGCCCGGAACCGGAACCCGAATCGCTCATTTCATTCCTCGCCTTCGGCTATGTCCCAAGGCGGTGCAATCGACATACCAAGCGCAGTAGACCGACTCGACATCCGGCGCAATGCACCGCCCCGCAACGCGCACGCGAGTCCGGCCGGAAAAACCCTGAGTTTGCAAGAGCTTCGAGAGACCGGCAGTCGCCCACGGGGACCGCCCGTCCGGCCAGGATCGCCGCCGCTCCGTCCCCAGCCCCGAAGAGCTCGCGTCCAGAACCTGGCGCCGACCCGAATTCACTTGTGAATTCGCCCAGTTAGCAACTCCACGCACGATAGCAAAACGCGCCCCCATTGCAACGGTCGCAGGCCTGCAGGAATCAGCGAAACTCCTTGAATCACGAGGGGTTCCAGCTCACTCCGGGGCTTGGATGCGCCCCGACGATTCGCCGACATGCCATCGTCAAGACTCCGGCGCCGGTGACCAACCAGTGCTCCTCGATGGTGCATTGGCGCCTGCCAATTCGGATGCATCCGCACGAGCGCACATTCCGTCGGCATCAGCGAAGATCGAGGACCTCGGCGCCGGCGGGCGCTTCGAGCTCGAACACGGACGCCGCGACACCCTCGTTCTCGACGATCCCCTCGAAGCGCACGCGAGTCCGGTTGCCGAAGAGATCCACAACCACGGACTCGCGCAACTGGAAGGTCTTGGGGTCGACCCACAGCTCGAGCGACTCGAAGCTCGCGTCGCTCTTCGGGCGCAGGCGCACGCCGCGCTCGGGGCGCTCGGGCGCGGCGATGAGCTCGGCATTGAAGGTGTCGCGCAGGACGCCCTGGCCCATCAGGAAGCCCAGCGCGGTCGGCGAGATCTGTGAGCTTGCGAGCGGCGCGATCTGGAACTGCTTGTCCTCGGGGTTCCAGACGCGGATCGCCTTGTCGTCGAGCACGATCACCCGGCCGTCGGGCTGTGCGTACTCCCAGCGCATCCTGCCCGGGCGCTTCACCGTCACCGCGCCGCGCGATTCCGTCTCCTTGCCGAGCGCCGCCGCGAAGCTCTGCTGCGTGAAGCTCGCGCGCAGGTCGCGCACCGAGTCGTAGCGCTTCTGCACCGAATCGAGCGTCTTGCCCGCGTCGCCATCGGCCGCGGCGAGCGCGAGGGCCAGCGCCGCCAGCAGAAGCCGGACGCTATTCCTCGTCGGGCGGGCGGACGAAGATCTCACGCGGCTTGGTTCCTTCCTGAGGACCGACGACGCCTTCGGCCTCCATCTGCTCCAGGATCCGCGCCGAGCGATTGTAGCCGATCTTGAGCTTGCGCTGGACGAAGGAGATTGACGCAATTCTGTGTCGGGCGACGACGTCGAGCGCCTGGTCGTACAGCTCGTCGAGCTCCTCGCCGCGCTCCTCCGTCTTCTCGCTCTCTTCCTTCAGACGGATCAGCGTGGGGTCGAATTCGGGCGAGCCCTGCGTTCGCGTCCACTCGGTGACGGCCTGGACCTCCTTCTCGGAGATGTACGGCCCGTGGATGCGCTCGAGCTTCGAGCTGCCGGGCGGAACGTGCAGCAGGTCGCCCTGACCGAGCAGGCGCTCGGCGCCGTTGGCGTCGAGCACCGTGCGCGAGTCGGTCCGCGAGCTGACCTGGAACGAGATGCGCGACGGGAAGTTCGCCTTGATGATCCCGGTCAGGACGTCGACGCTCGGCCGCTGCGTCGCGAGCACCAGATGGATGCCCGCGGCGCGCGCCATCTGCGCCAGCCGCATCAGCGACTCCTCGACGTCGCGCGCGGCCACGATCATGAGGTCCGCGAGCTCGTCGATCACCACCACGATGTAGGGGAGCTTCTTCGGGACGATCTCGTCGTCGGGCTTGGGGCGATTCGCCGCGAGGTCCTTGGCGACCGCGCGGTTGTACTGCTCGATGTTCCGGACGCCCTTCTGCGCCATCAGCCGATAGCGCTCCTCCATCTTGCCGACGACGCCCAACAGCGCCGCGGCGGCGCGCTTGGGGTTGGTGACGACCTCGGCGATCAGGTGCGGAATCCCCTGATAGAGCGAGAACTCGAGCATCTTCGGATCGACGAGCAGCAGCTTCACGTCGTCCGGTGTCGAGCGCATCAGGATGCTACACAGTAATGCGTTCAAGAAGACCGACTTGCCGGTGCCGGTCGCGCCTGCGACCAGGAGATGCGGCATCGAGGCGAGATCCGTGGTGAGCGGATTGCCGAAGATGTCCTTGCCGAGCGCGATCGGGATCCGCGCCTCGGTCTCCTGGAAGCTCGCGTGCGCCACGACGTCGCGCAGCACCACCACGTCGCGCTCGACGTTGGGGACCTCGATCCCGACCACGTTCTTGCCGGGGATCGGCGCGACGATGCGCACCGACATCGCGCGCAGCGCCAGCGCGAGATCGTCCGACAGGTTCACGATCCGCGAGACCTTCACGCCCGGCGCGGGCTCGAACTCGTACATCGTGATGACCGGACCCGGGTGCACCTTCACCACCCGCCCCATCACCGAGAAGTCGGCCAGCTTCTTCTCGAGGATCTGCGAGTTCCGGATCAGCGCGTCGCGATCGAGGTTCGGCGTCGACTCCGGCCCGCGCGCGAGCAGGTCCAGGTCGGGCAGCTTGTACGGACCCTCGCCGCGCCCGTCGGCGAACGGCAATGCCTCCTGGCGCAGCGGGGCCGCCGCGACCACGCGGTGCTCGACGACCTCCGGCTCGGTCGACTTCGGCTTGCGCGGCGGCGAGACCCGCGGCGTCGCGCGCGGCGGTGCGGCGTGCTCGTCGCTGCCCGCCGGCGCCTCCTCCGCTTCGGCGCGCCGAGCCTCGGCCGCCTCCGCGCGGGCGTCCGAGCGCGCCGCCAGCCAGCGCCGGAAGCGGACCGTTCCGACGCGCAGCGCCTGCCCGAGCTCGCGCGACAGGTTGCGCGAGCCTCGCCGCACGGCGCCCGCGCCGTCGCGCAACGAGACGCCGGTCCCGGCCATCAACCCTAGGGCGAGCGCGATCAGCAGCACCAGCGACGACCCGGCCAGGTAGAAGGCGTGCGAGAGCGGCGCGACGACGAGCGCCCCGAGCGCGCCGCCCGCATGTGCGCTCACCGCCTCGGGAAACGCGCGCCGCAGCACCTCGGCGCCGCCCGCCAGGGAGAGCAGGCACAAGGTCCAGCCCGCAACCGGAATCCAGCGCGGCCGCAGCGGAAGTCCGCGCAGATAGCGCCACGCGATCACCGCCGCAGCCGCGGGAAGCACGTGTGCCGCCCAGCCGAGGCTGCCGGCGAGAAGGCCTGCGACCAGCGCGCCCGCGGGCCCGCACCAGTTCTCGACCGGCACGCCTCGCGCGAAGGTCGGATCGGCGGGCTGGTACGAGAGCAGCGCGATCTCGACGAAGAGCGCGAGCGCACCGAGGCTGACCGCGACGGCCTCGGCTTCGAGCCGTCCGGGAAGGCGCGCCTCGGCGCCCTTCGCTCGCGGGCTGCGACGTCCCCCCATCCGCGACCTACGATCGGGGACCTCCACGCGAAAGGCAAGTTCACGTCGGACGAGTGCCGTGCTGTGCTAGCCTGTCGACTGTCGACGACGCCTCACCCGAGCGACAAATGGGGAGTGAGAAACCATGGCCAGCGTCAACAAAGTCATCATCGTGGGCAACGTCGGTCGCGACCCCGAGCTCCGCTACACGCAGAGCGGTCAGCCGGTCGCCTCGTTCTCGATCGCCACCAACGAGCGGTTCAAGGACAAGGACGGGAACTGGAAGGACCGCACCGAGTGGCACCGCATCGTCGCCTGGGCGCGGCTCGCGGAGATCTGCGGCGAGTACCTGCGCAAGGGCAGCCAGGTCTACGTCGAGGGCCGCATCCAGACCCGCGACTGGGAAGACAAGGAAGGCAACAAGCGCCAGACGACCGAGATCATCGCGCTCGGCATGCAGATGCTGGGACGGCGCGGCGAAGGCGGCGGCCCGTCGATGTCCGACGACGGCAACCAGATGCGCAGCGGCGGTGGCGGCGGCGAAGACGCTCCGCCCCCATCCGGCGGCGCGGACGACGAAATTCCGTTCTAGCCCGCCCGACTGACTACGCTCGGCTAGCCCTTCTGGCGTAGACGGCGCACGAGGTCGTTGATCGTCGCCCGGATCTGGGGGGTCAGGTCCTGGAACTCGACGCCCATGCCGGGCGGCGACTCGCCCTTGCCGTCCGAAACCCACGCGACCCGGCCGCCGAGCTTGATCGGGTTCGCCAGGTCGGGGAGGCGGATCTGGAGCTGCACCGTCGCGTCGAGCGGCGGCGGGGCCTCCGTCTCGACGAACATGCCGCCCTCGTTGATGTTCGTGGTGAACTCGCTGAAGAAGGCGTCCACCGCCGAGTAGTCGACCGGCACCTTGAAGTTCTCACGCTCGGTCTTGCGCCGGTCCTTGCCTGTGCGCTTCGCTGACATCGGACTCCCCTAACGCGAGCGATCGGTCTTGCTCATCAGCCGCTTGAGTCGCTCGGCGCGGGGAGCTGGCCGGTTCGGGCGAAGCTCGTGAACTCGCCGCCGCCCAGCACGAGGTGATCGACGACCCGGATCCCGAGGATCTCGCCGGCGCGCACGAGCCGGCGCGTGACCTCGTGGTCCTCGCGGCTCGGCTGCGGATCGCCGCTGGGATGGTTGTGCAGCACCAGAATCGCGGCGGCCGACTCGCGCAGCGCGGGCGCGAAGACTTCGCGCGGGTGGACCAGGCTCTGGTTCAGGCTGCCGCGGCTGACCTCGACCTCGCCGATCAGCCGGTGGCGGCTGTCGAGCAGGAGCACGACGAACACCTCCTGGCGATAGCGGCGCATGCGCGCGCCGAAGTGCGCGGCCACCTGTTCCGGCGATTGCAGCTTCAGCCCGGGTTCGAGCGGCGCGCGCGCGAGCCGTGCGCCCATCTCGAACGCTGCGCGCAGCGAGCCGATCTTGGCGGGGCCCATCCCGCGCACCGCTTGGAGCTCCGCGTTGCCCGCGCGCGCCAGCGCGTCGAGCGAGCCGAAGCGCTCGACGAGCGCATGCGCGAGCCGCAGCGCGCCGTGGCCGCGCCCGCCCGTGCGGAGCACGAGCGCCAGGAGCTCGACCAGCGCCAGCGCCTCCGGCCCCTCGCGCTCGAGGCGCTCGCGCGGGCGCTCCGCGTCCGCGCGGTCCGACCCGCCATCCGTCATCAGCCGCGACCCTTCGGGACCGGGTGCCCGAGGGAGTGGTCGGCCGGGGACTAGCGGTGGCAGTCCTTGCGCGCGGTCTCGACCGCGGCGTAGATCGGCTCGAAGTCCGTCGGCGAGCGGGCGGGTGCGACCAGCGAGCGCAGCGCGTTGTCGGGCTGCGGCTCGCTGCGGGCGAGTGCGCCGAGCAGCGCGAGGTAGCCGTCGATCCGCGCCGCGGACTGCATGGCCAGCGCGAGCTCGAGCGAGCTCCCGGTGTGGAGCGTCTCGCCGGCGTCGGTCTTCACCGTCCCCTCGCGGAAGCGCCCCAGCCGCATCATCGCCTCTTTGCGATACAGGTCCGAGAGCTCGCCCGACGGGCGGAACGCGTCGGCCAGCTCCGCGTCTCCGACCTGCTCACGCAGCACGGCGGCGTAGCGCTGATCGCAGCCGGGATTCGGTGCGAAGGGAAGCGCGTCGAGCTGCGCGCGGATCTGCCCGTCGGAGGGCGCAGCAGTGCCGGGCGCCACGATGTCGAACACGTACACGTGCTGCTGGCTGACCGGATCGAAGCTCTGCCGCGAGCGCACCTCGAGGTTGCCCGCGTCGGTCCCGACCCGGATGATCGAGTCCTCACCGAGCTGGACGGCGTCGAGACCGGTCAAGTGGCCGCCACCTTTGGGCGGCTTGCCCTCGAGCTTGAGCGCGGTCTTGGTGAGCGCGATCTGGAAGCCCTGGAGCGAGGTGTTCTTGCTCATGCGCACCTCGGGCTGCTCGGTCGTGCGCATGACCAGGCTGGTCCGGCCCGCGAGCTCGGTGTGCCCCAGGAACACCAGGTTGTTCGGCAGCGCGTGGAGCTCGATCACGACCTTGTCGGGGACCTTCTGTGCGTCGTAGCTCCGCTCCTCGGAGAGGTAGCCGTCCGCGCTCGCGTGGAACTTCACTGCGTCGCGCTCGGTCATGTCGACCCGCGGCGGCAGCGTCACGCGCGCGGGCGACTCGGCGCGCTCGAACTTCTTCTGAAAGTTCGAGCGCAGGTAGTAGAGGCTGAGCGCGGCCTCGGCCGGGACCGTCTGGACGTCGATGACCCGGTCCTCGTACCAGTACTTCCAGCCGCCCAGGACGCTGGTCACGCCGATCGCCACGTTCTTCGGCGTCCAGGCGGCGCGCTCCGTCGGGACCAGATCGACGTCGTGCGGGGCGCCTTCCGCGCGCACGGATGCGGGTCCCGCGGCGAGCGGAATCAGCAGGAGCATGCAGCCGAGCAGCCAGCCGAGGGTTCTCATCGTGCACGCGGCAGGAAAACGCGGAGGAGCGGCGCGAGCTTATCCCTACGGACGCGCGGCTTTCAAGGCGGATTCACTCGCCGGGGCGCTGGTAGGTGCCGCTCTTCCCGCCCGACTTCCGCACCAGCCGGATGGCGCCGACCACCATTCCGCGGTCGATCGACTTGCACATGTCGTAGATCGCGAGCGCCGCGGCCGAGACCGCGACCAGCGCTTCCATCTCGACGCCGGTCCGGGCCGTCGTCCGCGCGCGGGCTTCGATCGCGATCGCGGGCGGGGAAGCCTCGAGCGCGAAGTCGATCTCGAGCGCGTCGAGCGGAAGCGGGTGGCAGAGCGGGATCCACTCCGAGGTCCGCTTCGCGGCCTGGATGCCCGCGATCCGCGCGACCCCGAGCACGTCGCCCTTCTCGGCCTTGCCCGAGCGCACCACCTCGAGCGCTTCGGCCGAGAGCTCGACCCGGCCGCGAGCGATCGCTTCGCGCGCGGTCGCGTCCTTCTGGCCGACGTCGACCATGCGGGCGCGGCCCAGCGCGTCGAAGTGGGTCGAGCGGGGCGACGCGGGTTCGCTGCGCCGCCGCGGCCGCTTCATCCGCGAATCTGCGCGGTTGCGCCGTCGGGAGCCAGGTAGGGGCGAAGGTCGCGGCGCAGCTTCTGGACCCGCTGCAGGTAGCGGTCGTTGCCGACCGTGTTGCCCCAGCAGTACGCGCTGATCCCGTCCTCTTCACCGAGCCGGCGGATGTTGTCGGCCAGCAGGCGGCAGCCGGCCTCGATGTTGGCCTCGACGTGGGAGACGCTGCCGGGCAGCGCCAGCTCCTCGTACATGTAGGGCATGACCTGCATCAAGCCGATCGCGCCCGCGCTGCTGCGGGCGCCCGGGCGGCCGCTGCTCTCGCGCAGCATCACCGCCAGGACCAGGTCGGGGGCCAGCGCCTGCTCGCGCTCGCAGCGCGCGATGCTGTCGGCGATCCGGACCGACAGGGCGGAGTCGACCCGCGGCGCCTTGGCGGACAGTGCGGCGATCACGCCGCGCTTCACGGCAGCATCGGAGCCGGCCGCGCCGACCGAAGCCAGCGCGTGAGCTCGATCGGCGAGTCGTTCGGCGCCGCCGAGGACGTTTGCCCCGACCAGCAGCAACATGCCGGCGAAAATGGCGCGCCAGCGCGCCCCTTGGGGATCGCTCATGAAGCTCCCACCCTGATTTCCCGGGGGACAGCCTATCGGGATGGGAGGGGGTGTCAACGTTCCGTCGCAGGGCCCGCGGAGCGCTCTCCAAAGTTCTTCTCGCGCGCGCAATCCGCCCGCAGAGACGGCGCGGTCACTCGAGTCAACTGACTGACAAGACTGGACTTTCCCGCCATCGGGAGCGTCTGCGGCGAGCCCGTCTAAGGGCGTGCGCAGGTGCGGCCGATTGGTCCAAAGGAAGGAGCGCTCCCTCCTTGGGGCACGTCGTCCAGATCAAGCTCGAGACGCCCCCGGAGGCCTGGCACGACTCCGCGGACGAGTCGCCGCTGCGCTTCCAATGCGCCGACGGCACGTTCTTCCTGACGGACGAGGAGCTGCTCGACGCGCAGCGCTCGGGCTGTCGAGTCCAGGTCGTGCGCCGGATCCAGGAGCGCGAGCTCCCGGTGCGCTTCTCGCTGCCGCACGACGGGGCCGTGACCGACTGGCCGCCCGAGGACGCGAGGCTGGCGGTGCTGGCGCGGCTGCTCGCCGAGGACCGTGCGAACGGCGCGGTCGAGGTCCGCTTCCTCGGCCGCAACCGGATCGTGCCGGCGGACGGCTTCGCGCTCGACCGCGCGGGCGGCCAGCGCCGCTACGTGTGGCAGGTCGTCCCGACGGAGATCCACGCCGCGCGGCCCGCGGTCCAGGAGCGCTTCCGGGCGCTGCGCGCGGTGTGCGCGGATCCGAACGCCCGGGTGGTGCTGTCGCTGGGCTCGGGCGGCTTGAAGCTGTTCGCGCACGCCACCGCGCTGCGGCTCTTCGACGCGCTCGGCATGGGCGAGCACTTCAGCGAGGTCTGGGGCTCGAGCGCGGGCGCGATGGCCGGACTGCTCTACGCGCAGGGCCTGTCGGCGCATGCGATCGAGCAGATGGGCTACGACCTGTACACGGGACGGGTCGACCTGGCGCTGCGCCCCTCGAAGCTTCTGTTCCTGCGTCATCTGGTTCGCGACGCGCTGCTGCCGTCGTTCGGCGCCGCGGGCGCGGGCTTCGTCGACGTGGCGGCCGGCCTCTCGCGCATGCTCGAGCGCTACTGCGGCGATGCCGAGCCGCGCCTGCCCTTCTACTGCATCGCCTTCAACCTGCGCGACTGCCAGCCCGACGTGCTGACTCCGGGGATCGTGCCGCCGCACCTGGCGGAGTTCATGGTGCAGGCCGAGGCGCGCAGCGCAGCGCTCGCATCGTCGAGCGTGCCGCTCCTGTTCGTGCCGCGCATCATCCGCCGCATCAGCGAGGACGCGCACTACATCGACGGCTCCACCACCGAGGACGTCCCGCTGCACTCGATCGTCCGCAAGTGGGACCTCGACCGCCAGTACGGCGGCGAGACGCGCGAGCGCCTGGTCATCGTGTACGTGAAGCTCACCGGCGGCCTCGAGACCTACCGGTCGCACCCCGGCCGACTCGGCAAGCTGCGGCTCATGCAGACGGTCGCCGCGGCAGGCATCGAGACCATGCACCGCCGGGACGTCGAGCTGCTCCGCATGCGCAAGGACGTCCGCCTGCTCGGCCTCGAGCTCGGCGACTCGAGCCCCGACTTCTTCGACACCCGCCGGATCGCCGAGTTCATCCGCTCCGCAAAAGAGTGCTTCCCAGAGCAGCTCGTAGCACTGGAAGAAAAGCTCCGCGCGGAGTCCTGACTCTCCGGATCTTCTCGAGCAACGCAGCGATCGACGCGACGGCGGAGCGCGCAGCGAGGCGCAGCCGAGCGAAGTGCAATCGGGGATGTATTCTGCCGCGCGTGTATCCGGTCCTCTTCACCATCTTCGGCTTCCCCATCTCGACGTTCGGGATCATGGTCGGGCTCGCGTTCCTCGCGGGCGGCTGGCTCTCGGCGCGCTCGTTCGAGAAGCTGGGTCACCCCGGCAGCGTCGCGTGGGACCTGCTCACCTGGTGCGTGGTCGGCGGCTTTCTCGGCGCGAAGCTCTGGTGGTTCGCCGAGGAGGTCGCGCGCAATCCGAACGCGGGCGTCGCGACGCTGCTGAGTGTCGAAGGCTTGCGCGGCGGACTCACCTGGTACGGCGGATTCCTCGGCGGCGCGATCGGCGGCATCCTGGCCTCGCGCGCCTACGGCCTGCCCACGCTCGACACCTTGAACGCCGCCGCGCCGGCGCTCGCCGCGAGCCACGCGATCGGCCGGATCGGCTGCTTCCTCGTCGGTGACGACTACGGCAAGCCCTCCGACGTCGCCTGGGCGATCGCGTTCCCGAACGGCACGCCGCCGACGACCGAGCGCGTGCACCCGACCATGCTCTACGAGACCCTCTGGCTGATCCCGGTGTTCGCGTGGCTGTGGCACCGGCGGGGCCGCTCGCCGTTCCTGTTCGGCGAGTGGCTGGTGCTCTCGGGGCTCGGCCGGCTCTGGATCGAGCACTTCCGGGTCAACCCGTCGGCGATCGGTCCGCTCTCGAACGCCCAGCTGGTCGCGCTCGCGTGCATCGCCGCCGGCGCGGCGAGCTGGCTGTGGTTCTACATGCGCCCCGCGCCGGTCAGCTCGCGCGCGGCGAAGTGAGCTCGGTAGCGAGCGCGAGGGCGCGCTTCGCCAGCCTCTGGTCCGACAGCTCGACGCTCTGGGCCAGCGCGGCCAGCACGCGCGAAGCGCTCTGGCGCCAGAGCGCCGGCGAGCTCGATTCGCCGCTGCGCCAGCGCGCCAGTGAGTCGACTGCGGCGAGATTGTCGCCCGAGTAGTAGCTCGCCATGCCCCGCGCGAACGGCAGCGCGCCGTCGCTCGCGCCCGCCGCCACCGCGCCCGGGTGCTCGAGCACCGCGGCGGCCTCGGCGTAGTGGCCGTTCTCGATCAAGCTCTCGACCGCGAGCCGGTAGCCGCGGCCCGCCGAGCCGTAGATGTCGGCGAGCAGCCGCGCGAGCGGCATGCCGAACACCTGCTCCGAGCGCGGCGCGTCCTCGACCAGGCTGCGCGCCACCGCGCCCGAGGCGGCGAGCTGGCGCAGCACGATCAGGAGCTGGTCGCGCGTCTCGCGGAACAGCTGCTCGGCCTCGGCCTCGGACTCGAGCATGCGCCGGCTCCCGCCTTCGAACACGCGCCAGAAGGCGTCGGCGAGCGGACCCGACGCGGAGCCCTCGGCCATCATCCGCTGGAGCCGCGGGCCGTAGCTGTCGGTCAGGTAGAAGCCCTCGCGGAACTTCATCGTCTCGTGGAAGAGCGCGCCGACCGCCAGGTCGAAGAGCTCCTCGGCCTGGACCTCCGTGCGCGGCCGCGCGTCGTCCAGGCGGAAGAGCGCGTGGCACTCCTCCTTGAGGCGGAACAGCGCGCTGTCCTCGGCGTCGCCGACCAGCCGCGCCACGGTGCCGAAGGCGAGCCGCCCGGCGCGCAGCTCTCGCCCGACCTCCTGCGAGAGCACGTAGCCCTCCATGAAGTCCCGGACGATCTGAGCGAGCCGCCGCTCGCGAAGCTCCATCGCACGACCTCCCGCGCTGCACGATAGACCCGTAGAATGCAGAGATCGATGTGGCCCCGATGGACCGTAGAGCGCTCGCGAACGATATCAGATCCGCCGGCGGGCCGACGGGTCCCGATCCGATGAGCGCTGGGCGCCGTGGCACGCGGCTCGCCATCGGCATTCTGTTCACGACGATCCTGATCGACTTCCTCGGCTACTCGATCCTGATCCCCGTGCTGCCGACCTACGCGGAGAAGCTGGGCGTCGAGGCGTTCGGGATCGGGCTGATCACCGCCTTCTACGCGCTGGGGCTCGTGCTGTTCCTGCCGCTCTGGGGCTGGATCTCGGACCGCATCGGGCGCCGGCCGGTGATCCTGGTGTCGCTGCTCGGCACGGCGCTGTCGTTCGTGCTGCTCGCGACGGCGCAGTCGCTCGGGATGGCGCTCTTCGCGCGTTTCCTCGGCGGCTTCTTCGGCGCCAGCATCGGCACGGCGCAGGCCGCGATGACGGACCTGACCGACGAGAGCTCGCGCGCGCAGGGCATGGGCGTGATCGGCGCGGCGTCGGGGATCGGGCTCGTGGTCGGGACCGCGCTCGGTGGTCTGCTCGGCAGCATCGACCCGGCGCTTCCCTTCCATGCGACCGCCGCCGTCGCGGGGCTGAACTTCCTGCTCGCGGCGTTCGCGCTGCCCGAGTCGAAGGCGCCGGTCACCCGCGAGCACAGCTGGCGCGGCTTCGCGCATGCGGTCGTTCCGGAGCCGCTGCAGGTCGTGGCGAGCGGCACGACCAGGAAGCAGGTCGTCTACCTGTTCCTGTTCCTCCATATCTTCTTCGCCTTCTCGGCGATCGAGTCGATGTTCCCGCTGTTCGCGCACTCCCGCTTCGGCTGGGACGAGCGGCAGACGGGGCTGTTCATGGCCGCGATCGCGGTCGTGCTGGGCGGGAGTCAGGGACTGATCGTCGGGCCGCTCTCGCGCCTGTGGGGCGAGCGGATGATGACGACGGTCGGCCTCGCGCTCACCGGCGGATCCATCGCGGGGCTCTCGGTGTGTCACTCGATCCCGGCCCTCACCTTCTGCTCGATCGGCGTCGCACTCGGGGCGGGCATCGCCTTCCCCGCCTTCACGAGCCTCTTCTCCAAGGTGTGCAGCGCGCAGGAGCAGGGCTCCGCCATGTCCCGCAGCCAGGCGATGATCCACCTGGGGCGCGCGCTCGGCGCATCGTCCTGGGGTCTGGTGTTCGCGACCGCCGGCGCCGGGCCGCCGTTCTTCTTCGCCGGCCTCGCGCTGTTGGCCGCGCTCGGCGTGTTCCTCGCATCCGCACGGGTACTGCTGCCCCAGCCCTGATCCGGTATCCTCGGTCCAGGGGCTGGATTCGGAGTGGAGCGATGAGCGACGCCGTAGAGCGCGAGCGACTGGACGTGGATCTTCTGTTCGTGGGTGCGGGCGCCGCGACGCTGGCCGCGGTGATTCGCCTCGCGGACCTGTGCAAGCAGCAGCAGCTCGAGATGCCCGCGATCCTGGTGATCGAGAAGGCGCCCGAGCTCGGCGCGCACCAGCTCTCGGGCGCGATGATGGACCCGCGGGGCATGGCCGAGCTGATCCCCGACTTCCTCGAGCAGGGCTTCCCCTACCATCACGAGTGCACGTCGGACTACGTCTGGGTCATGACCTCGAAGCGGGTGATCTCGGCCCCGATCACCCCGCCGCCGTTCGAGAACCACGGCAACTACGCGATCTCCGTCTCCGACGTCGTGAAGTGGCTCGGCACCAAGGCCGAGGAGCGCGGCATCGAGATCTACCCCGGCTTTCCCGCGCACGTGCCGCTGTTCGAGGGCAAGCGCGTGGTCGGCGTGCAGATCCAGGACAAGGGCGTCGACAAGGACGGCCACCAGAAGGGCGTCTTCGAGCCCGGCCCGAAATCTACGCGAAGTGCGTGATCTTCGGCGAAGGCACGCGCGGCTCGTGCACGAAGGTCGTGATCGACCAGCTCGGGCTGCAGGGCCCGAACCCGCAGGCCTACGAGACCGGCATCAAGGAGATCTGGCGCATCAAGCCCGAGAACCACGTGCCCGGCCGCGTGGTGCACACCATGGGCTGGCCGCAGGATCCCACGACCTTCGGCGGCGGCTGGATCTACGACCTGAAGGACAACTGCATCTCGATCGGCTTCGTGACGGGGCTCGACTACGACAACCCCTACACCGATCCGCACGACCTGATGCAGCGCTGGAAGCTGCACCCGCGCATGAAGCAAGCTGCTCGAGGGCGGCGAGTGCATCCGCTACGGCGCGAAGACCATGCCCGTCGGGGGCTGGTTCTCGTTCCCGAAGCTGTACGGCGACGGCTTCATGCTGATCGGCGACTCGGCCGGCACCTGCAACGGCGAGCGGCTGAAGGGCGTGCACCTGGCGATCAAGAGCGGGATGCTCGCCGCGGAGACGCTCGTCGAGGCGATCCGGAAGGACGACTACAGCGAGGCGACGCTGGCCGCGTACAAGACGCGCTGGGACGCGAGCTGGCTCGCCAAAGAGCACTACAAGGCGCGCAACTTCCACGCGTCGTTCAAGTACGCGCAGAAGATGCCGCGCTGGCTGGGCTGGCTGCGCCAGCTGCCATGGCTGATCAACGGCCAGGCGATCGCGATGATCACCGGCGGGCGCGGGCTCGTGAAGATGGTGCACGCGCACCCCGACCACGAGCACATGAAGAAGCTGTCGGAGCTCACGCCGAAGGAGCAGCAAGAAGAAGGAAAAGGTCGCCTACGACAACAAGTACACCTTCGACAAGGTGACGGCGGTGGCGCTGGCCGGCTCGCGGCACGAGGTCGACCAGCCGCACCACCTGCACGTGGCCGACACCAACGTGTGTGCGACCAAGTGCGTCGACCGAGTACGGCAACCCGTGCGAGAGCTTCTGCCCCGCCGCCGTGTACGAGATGATCGCGGACGACGCGAACCCCGGGAAGCAAGCGCCTGGTGATCCACCACGAGAACTGCGTGCACTGCAAGACCTGCGACGTCGCCGATCCCTACGCGATCATCACCTGGACCACGCCCGAGGGCGGCGACGGCCCCGACTACACGCAACATGTGACGTGATGGACGTGGCGGTCGTCGGCGCGGGCCCCGCGGGCTCGTTCTGCGCCTGGCGGCTCGCGCGGGCCGGCCACCGGGTCAGCTCTGTACGACCCATCGCACCCGCGCGAGAAGCCCTGCGGCGGCGGAGTCACGCCCGGCGCGTTCGCGCGCTGGCCGGAGCTCGCCGAGCTGCGCGCGGCGGCGCGGCCCGCGCATGGGGTTCGCCTGCACGCGCCGCACGGCGGGACGGTCGCGGTCGAGCTGGCGTCGCCCGATCGAGATCTTCTCGCGCCGCGTGCTCGACTCGCTGTTGCTCGAGCGCGCGCGCAAGGCCGGCGCCGAGCTGCGCCCGGAACGAGTGAAGCGAGTTCGCGCAGAACGCGGCGCGGTCGAGCTCGAGCTCGGCTCCGGCGAGCGCGCGCGCCACGAGTTCGTCGTCGGCGCGGACGGCGCGTCGAGCGTCGTGCGCCGCTCGCTGTGCGGGGCGAAGCCCGGGGGCCGGGCGAGCTACGCGACCGCGGGCTTCCACGTCCACGGCCTTGCCGAGCGGGACATCGTGATCGAGTTCACCCGCGACTACCCGGGCTACTTGTGGGTGTTCCCGCGCCCCGACCACGCATCGGTCGGGATCGCGGCGCCGGTCGGCGCCGAGAGCGGCGCGAAGCTGTCCGCGCGCGTGCTCGAGCTGCTCGAGCGCCGCTACCCCGACAGCCTCGCCTTGCCTCGCGAGCCGTACGCCGCGAGCATTCCCGTCGGGTCGGGACCGGTCGCGGGGCCTGGCTTCGCGCTGGTCGGCGACGCCGCCGCGGCGAACGACGCGATCACCGGCGAAGGCATCCAGCACGCGCTCGACTCGGGCGGCCTCGCCGCCGACGCGCTGTGCGAGGCCGGCGCCGAGCGCGCACCCGCGCTCTACACCGAGCGGTGGCAGGCCGGCCCGGGCGGCGAGCTCGAGGCCTGCGCGCGTCTCGCGCGCTGGCTGTACCGCCCGCGCACGGTCGACCTCTCGGTCGCGCTCGCAGGCCGCAGCCGCCGCGCGCGCCGGCTCATGGCCGACATGCTGATCGCCGCCCAGCCCTACCGCGGACTGTGGCGGCGGATCGCCTCGGACGCGCTCCGCGCGCGCCTCTGATCAGCGCGGCTTGCCGGAGAGATCGGGCGCGCCGAAGTAGTTGCCCTTGAAGTCGCGGCGCGCAAAACGCCAGCGGCCGTCGGCGTCGCGGCAGTACCGGTCCGAGTAGGAGCCGCGGTTGACCATCGAGGCGCCCTCGGTCAGGAAGATCGTCTCGGCGATCCGCCACCTGCCGCGGGCGCCGTCGGCGTCGAGCTCGATCACGGCGTCGGTCGCGACCTGTTCCACCCAGCGGCAGCCGGCGACGAGCTTCTGGTAGTGGGCGAGGATCGCCTCGCGCCCGCGCACGGACTGCCCGAGCACGTTCCACTCGCCATCCGGCGACCAGCACTCGGCCCAGGCCTTGTCGTCGCGGTCGGCGATCGCGTGGCAGTAGCGCGCGACCAGATTCCGGATCGCGAGCTCGTCGGCAACCGATCGGTCCATGGGTTCTCCTCCCTCCGGTTCACGTTCGGGACGCGACTATGTGTACCATGCGGCGATGAGCCGGACCGAGCTCCTGCGCATGGCCCGCCGCAACATCGCGCACGTGAAGGCGGACACGATCGACCAGGTGCCCGAGGTGCTGCGTGTTCCGACCGCGCACTACACCGATCCGGGACGCTTCGCGCTCGAGCTCGAGCGCGTCTGGAAGCGCACGCCGCTCGTGCTGGCGCTCTCCGCCGAGCTGCGCGAGCCGGGCGACTTCCGCGCGCTCGAGGTCGCCGGCGTGCCCGTCCTGCTGAGCCGCGGATCCGACGGCGCGCCGCGCGCCTTCGTGAACAGCTGCGCGCACCGAGGCGCGCAGATCGTGACCGAGCCCTCGGGCCGGACGCGCCGCTTCGTCTGCCCCTACCACGCCTGGAGCTACGACGAGGACGGCGCCCTCGTCGGCGTATACGCGCGCAACGACTTCGGCGAGGTCGACCCCGCCTGCCACGGTCTCGTGCGGCTGCCGGTCGCAGAGCGCGCGGGCCTGATCTGGGCGGTGCTCCGGCCCGGCCCGCCGATCGATCTCGACGCTTTCCTGTGTGGCTACGGTGCGGTGCTCGGCGAGTTCGACTTCGCGAGCTGGCACCTGTTCGCGCGCCGCAGCGTCGCGGGTCCGAACTGGAAGATCGCCTACGACGGCTACCTCGACTTCTACCACCTGCCCGTCCTGCACAAGAACACCTTCGGCGGCGGCCTGCCCAACCGCGCGCTCTACGACGCGTACGGCCCGCACCAGAGGGTGAGCTTCCCGAACCCGGGTCTGCTCCGTTTCGAGGAGCTGCCCGAGGCCGAGTGGGACACGCGGGAGCTCCTCGCCGGCGTCTGGACGATCTTCCCGCACGTCTCGATCGCGACCTTCGACGTCGGCACGCGCGCGGTGCTGGTCTCGCAGCTCTTTCCGGGCGCCGGCGTGGGCGAGTCGGTCACCGTGCAGTCGTACCTGCTCGCCAAGGAGCCCGACCAGAGCGAGCGCGAGGCCGCGGAGAAGATGTTCGAGCTGCTCGGCTACGTGGTGCGCGAGGAGGACTACGCGACCGGCCTGCGCCAGCAGCGCGCACTCCAGACCGGCGCGCGCGCCGAAGTCCTGTTCGGGCGCAACGAGGGCGGCGGCCAGCGCTTCCACCAACACCTGGACCGGCTGCTCGCCGGCGACTGAGCGAGGAGACCCCATGGCCAGCGCGCTGCGCTTCGCGGACATCGAGAAGGAGTTCCTGGATCGGGTCGGCCGGATCGTCTGGTGCACCGTGTCGACCACCGACACGAAGGGCCGGCCCTACTCGCGGATCCTGCATCCGGTGTGGGAAGGCGCGACGGGCTGGATCGCGACCGGCCGCCAGACGCTGAAGACCAAGCACCTCGCGAAGAACCCGAACGTGTCGCTCGCCTACTGGGATCCGCAGCACGACACCGCCGTGGTTCAGGCGCGCGCCGAGTGGTGCGACGACATGACCACGAAGACGCGGATCTGGAACCTGCTCAAGAACACACCGCCTCCGGTCGGCTACGACCCCCAGCTCTTCTGGCGCAACGGCATGGACGACACGTTCGGCGTGTTGAAGCTCACGCCGTTCCAGATCCAGCTCCTGACCGGCGCGGAGATGATGCAAGGCAAGTCGGCGCGGCTCTGCAAGCTCTGAGAGGAGACGACCATGGCAAAGACCAATCGGCAATGGCTCCTGCGCACGCGTCCCGTCGGCATGGTGAAGGAGAGCGACTTCGAGCTGCGCGAGTCGCCGCTCCCCGCCGTGAAGGACGGCGAGGCGCTGGTGCGCGTGCTCTACGTCGGCTTCGATCCGGCCATGCGCGGCTGGATGGAGGATCGGCCCAGCTACATCCCGCCCGTCGGGCTCGGCGAGGTCATGCGCGCGGGCGGGGTCGGCCAGATCGTCGAGTCGCGCAGCCCGGACTACGCCGTCGGCGATCTGGTGCAGGGCATGTTCGGCTGGCAGGAGTACGGGATCGCCGGCCGAGGCGGGCTCATGGGCGCGACCGTGGTTCCCAAGGGCACGCCGCCGACGTGGCCACTCGGCGTCTGCGGCATCACGGGGCTCACCGCGTACTTCGGCCTGCTCGATCTCGGCAAGCCGAAGGCGGGCGAGACCGTGCTCGTCTCCGGCGCGGCCGGCGCAACGGGCTCGATCGCGGCCCAGGTCGCGAAGATCCAGGGCTGCCGCGTGATCGGCATCGCGGGCGGCCCGGAAAAGTGCCGCTGGCTGACCGAGACCGCGCACCTCGACGCGGCGATCGACTACAAGCGCGAGGACGTCGCGAAACGGATTCGCGAGCTGTGCCCGAAGGGTGTCGACGTGTACTTCGACAACGTCGGCGGCGAGATCCTCGACGCGGCGCTCGCGAACCTGGCGCAGCGCGCGCGGGTCGTCCTGTGCGGCGGGATCTCCGGCTACAACGAGGCCTCGCCGCCGCCCGGCCCGCGCAACCTGATGAACCTGGTGATCACGCGCTCGCGCATGGAGGGCTTCATCGTGATCGACTACGTGCCGCGCTTCGCCGAAGGCGCGGCGAAGCTCGCGCAGTGGGTCGCGGAGGGGAAGCTCGCCCACGCCGAGGACATCCAGCGCGGGATCGAGAACGCGCCGAAGACCTTCCTGCGCCTGTTCCAGGGCAAGAACCTCGGCAAGCAGCTGCTGCAGATCGCAGAGCCGGCTTCGTGAAGATCGATGTTCTGTTGGTCCCGTTCGGCGCGACCTGGAACGACCTCCGCGACGGCGCACGCCGGGCGGAGGACGCGGGCTACGACGGTGTCTGGCTGTGGGATCACCTGCGCGGCGGCGGCGCGGCTGGTCCCGCGCCGGTGCCCGAGTGCTGGACCGCTCTGTCGGCGCTCGCCGCGCTGACCTCGCGGGTCACCCTCGGTCCGCTCGTGCTGAACGTCGCGAACCGCCTGCCGGGGGTGCTCGCGAACATGGCCGCGACGCTCCAGGAGGTGTCCGGCGGGCGGCTGGCGCTCGGCCTGGGCGCGGGCGGGAGCCTCGCCACCCCGTACGCGGACGAGCAGGTCGCGCTCGGCCGGCCGGTGGGAAGCGACACCGAACGGCGTCGCGACGTGGAGGCCGCGATCGCGCAGATTCGCGCGCTCTGGGCGGGCGACCCGCCTGGATTCCTGTGCCCTTCCCCGCCGCCACCGATCGTCGTCGCCGGCTTCGGGCCCCGGATGGCGGAGCTCGCGGGTCGGGTCGGCGACGGCTTCAACACCGCCGCGGGTCACCCGCAGCTCCCGGAGCTCGTCGCGGCCGCGCGCGAGGCGCACGCGAAGTGCGCGCGCTCGACGCCCTTCGAAGTCAGCGTCTTCGGAGGGTTCCCGGGCACCGAGGCGGGTCGCAAGCGGCTCGCCGGGCTGGCCGTCGATCGACTGATCGTGCTCTTGCAGCCGCCCTACGGCGAGCTGCGACCCGGAGGAGCCCATGCCCATCTACCCGACCGCTGACCAGATCCGGACCCTGCTCGACGGCGCGCAGGACTCGCCCGTGGTGATGGTGAACCTGCTGACGTTCAAGCCGCGCGCGTCGGCTCCCGACACCGGCCTGTCGGGCGCCGACGCCTACCAGCTCTACGGCACCGAGATGCGCAAGCTCATCGAGTCGCAGGGGGCGCGGATCCTGTTTACCGGCCGGGTCGACTCCACGGTGATCGGCGAATCCGACTGCGGGTTCCACGCGATCGCGCTGGTCGAATATCCGTCGCGCAAGAAGTTCATCGAGATCGCCCAGAGCGCGGAGGTCGCGAAGATCGGCGTGCACCGCGCCGCGGGCCTGGAGAGCCAGTGGCTGATCGCGAGCACGCAGGGCGCGCTCTGAGATGCCGGCCGGGCCACTCCGCGCGGCGCTCGTCTGCGGCGGCCGCTTTCACGACTTCGACTACGCTCGGCTCGAGCTCCTGAGGCACCTGGCCGGCGACGAACGCGTGCGCACGCGCGTGTTCGACGACTGGAGCCGGACCGACGCGTGGAAGGAGTCGGACCTGCTCGTCACCTACACCTGCGACCTGCGCCCGAGCGAGGCGCAGGCCGACGCGCTCGCCCGCTTCGTCGAGGACGGCGGGCGCTGGTTCGCGCTGCACGGCACGAACTCGATCCTCGAGTTCGCGGGACGGGGGGTCGAGTGCCCGCGGCTCGCGCCGCGCTTCATGCAGACCCTCGGCTCGCAGTTCCTCGCGCACCCGCCGATCGCGCCCTACCGGGTGACGGTGAGCGATCCGTCGCATCCGCTCGTGAAGGGGATCGAGCCGTTCGAGACGAGCGACGAGCTGTACCTGTCCGAGTTCCACGGCGCGTCGACGACTTTGCTCGAGACGCGCTTCGGCGGGAAGACGCCGGGCTTCACGCCGGCCGACTGGACCGACGACGCGCCGCGGCCGGTGATGTACCTGCACGAGGTCGGGCGCGGCGCCGTGCTCTACCTGACCCTGGGACACTGCCGCGGCCACTTCGACATGCGGCCGGTGCTCGACTGGTGGCCGACGGTCGACCGCGGCTCGTGGGAGCTGCCGGTCTACCACGAGCTCCTGCGCCGCGGGCTGGCCTGGGCGAAGCGCGAGGCGATCTAGCTCGCGTACACCGCGCGCTCGAACTTCTCGAGCGTATCGATCACCTTCGGATCGTTCGCAGGCAGAAGCTGCATCATCAGCACCGCCGTGCGTCGCCGCCGCGGATCGATCCAGAAGAACGTGTTGTGCACGCCCGCCCACGTCCAGCTCCCAGCCGCGCGGCCACCCGCGACGTCCTCGGTGTTGAGCATGTACGCGAGGCCCCAACGCTTGATCTGGCCCGGCCAGAACTCGTACGGAATCGCCATCGCGGGGTTGTCGCTCTTGAGCGGCGGGACCGCGACGTCGCCGATCGCGTTCTCTCCCATCCTTTTCACGGTCTCCGGAGCGAGCACGCGCGCTCCGTCGAGGGCGCCGCCGCCGAGCAGCATGCGCGTGAAGCGCAGGTAGTCGGGGCCCGTCGAGAAGAGCCCCCCGCCACCCATGTGGAAGTCGGCGTCCTGAGGGAACTCGAAGTCCATGCGCGCGATCGCGCCGTCGGGCTGACGCTGCGTTGCGGCGACGAGTCGCTGGTTCATGTCATCGCGAAGCAGGAAGCTGGTGTCCCGCATGCCGAGCGGCCCGAAGAACTCGTCCTGCAGATAGCGCTCGAGCTTTCGACCGCTCACCGACTCGACGACCTTGCCCGCCCAGTCGATTCCGATCCCGTACTCCCAGCGCTCGCCCGGCTCGAAGAGGAGCGGAGCTCGCAGGGAAGCGTTCATGCACGACGCGATGGACGGGAGCCCCTCGTGCTCCATGTAGCGGGCGACGTCCTTGTTGAACAGGTCGTACGAGAAGCCGGAAGTGTGCGTGAGCAGGTGCCGCAGGGTGATCGCGCGCCGCGGCTTGCGCGTCCGCGGAGTCCCGTCGTCGTCGAAACCGAGCAGGATCACGGTCTCGGCGAGCTCCGGGGCGACCTCGGCCATCGTCTGGTCGAGCCCGAGCTTGCCCTGCTCGACGAGCTTCATCGCCGCCGCCGAGGTGATCGCCTTGGTCATCGACGCGATCCGGAACACCGAGTCGAGCGCGACGGGCGCCGCCGCTCCCGGCCCGGTGCGGCCGCGCGCTCCCTGGTAGAAAACGCCGTTCTCGTCCGCGGCGAGCGCGACGACGCCGGGCGCGACGTTGCCGGCGATGGCGTCGTCGAGAACGCGGTCGATCGGGTTCGCGGCCATGGCTGTCTCCCTTCGAGTGCTGAATCGCATGCTATCAGCCTGGAGCCTGCAACGGCGAGACGCGGCGGGAGAAGTAGAGCGCATCGGCTTGCGCGCCTAGATCCAGGTCTGCCGTGCTCCCGTACATGAACGCCAATCGGTGTCGGTCCGCCAGCGGGCCGCGCACCGGTACGAAGTACGCATCGCCGGCGCGCGCGAGCGCCGCGTTCAGCGAGCCCCGCGGTGCGCGCACCCGATTGCCGGGCGCGGCGAACGGCTGCGAGTCGCGCCCTTCGAAGTCGAGCATCCAGATCGCGAAGACCTGGCCGGGGTGGCGTTTCGCGAGGTGCGTGCCGATCGAGTCGACCTGGCTCCCGCCCGGGCCGACGCCGCCGCTGTTCCCGACCCGCGTGTCGTCGCGAGCAAGGTGCAGGTCGTGCGCGAACACGACGAAACGCGTCTCGGCCGGGTAGGACGCGACGACGGCGTCCGCCTGTTCGTGCATGACCGACTCGCGGAAGGCCATACCCGGCCGCAGCGACTCGAGCGTGGGCGCGTCCTTGATCAGCGCGGTGTAGCGGAAGCCGTCGCGCAGCGACCGCGCTGTCCGGAGCTGCGCGGCGCGCGCCGGGCGCGCTTCGAGCGCGTGCACGAGGCGCTCCAGGCGCGCGATCTCGGCTTCGATCGACTCGCCCGGCACCGGCGTCGCGAGCTCGCGGAGCTCGCCGTCGAGCTCGCCCAGGTGCGCGTAGCCGGCGCCCGGCTGGTAGTCCACGTCGAAGCCGTGGCTCGCGAGCGGCGGCCGGAGCTCGCGCAGCGCGCGGAGCAGGCGCACGTGCTCGCGCTTGAACGCGGCGGTCGGGTAGCGCTCGCGAGACTGCGCGAGGTAGCCCGTCCAGCGGTCGTCGCGATCGGGCCGCGCGTCGCCCGCGTAGCCGAACGTGCCGACCCGCTCGAGCCACGCTTCGTCCCCAGACTCGAGGTAGCGGTGGATGCGCGCGCCGTCCGACCAGGCCAGCTCCTCGAGCAGCACCGCGAATCCGCGCGACGCGAGATAGCGGGTCACGAACAGCCGGTAGCCGAGCTTCTCGTGGACGAAGTGGTTGGCCTCGCCGACGAACGCGAAGCGCTTGCCCGCGACGAGCGGATCCAGCCAGGCGAGCGCCTCGACGTCTGCGCGCGCGGCGCTCTCGACGTCGGCGATCTCGACCGGCGTCGCGTGCTCCCGCACCCAGCGCGCGATGCGGCGCGCGCGAAGGGGATTGATCCGATCGCTCCAGGTCGGCGATGATGGCACCGGCTCGATGATGGCAGCTCGCACCCGGGGACGCATTTCGCTGCTGGCGGCGCTCGCGCTGAGCGGCTGCTGGACGGTCAGCATCGACACCGATCCGAAGCCGCCTGCATCGCCGCCCGCGCGAACGGAGCTCGTCTGCCGTGTCGAGTTCGAGGGCAACCGAGACTTTCTTCCCCGATCACTGGTCGCGGCGCCCGACGGCGACACGGCGGCCCCGCTCGTCCGCTATCACTACCAGGCGATGTACTACCCGCCGGGCAATGGCGGGATCTTGCACTCCGACGTGGTCGCGCAGGGGTTTCTCGAGATCGACCGCCCCAATCTCGGCCCGCGCACGGTCGTCGAACAGTGCACGGTCTCGATGACCCACTCGATCTACATCTTCGACCACCCCACGGCGAGCGACCTCCGCGCGATGGCCCTGCGCTGTGTGCGCGATCGCTTCGACGCTCGGATCGGCGCGCTTTGAGACGCGCGTCGCTGGCAGTGGCGCTCCTCGCGCTCGCCTGCGCTGCGTCGGGGCCGCCGTTTCAGCGAGTCACCGCACCGAAGGACAAAGCGCTCGTCTACATCTATCGCACCGAGCTCGGCGACGGCCCGCAGGCGCGGTTTCACGTCGCCGTCGGAGAGCACCGGATCGTGTACCTCATCCGCGGGGGCTACTTCCCGTACCTCTCGCCGCCGGGCGAGGTCGAGTTCTGGGCCAAGCGCGAGGCGCGCCAGGCGAACACCGAGAACCTGCAGGCCGGACACACCTACTACCTGCGCGGCTCGGTGAGCCCGGGCCTTTTCATCTCGCGGCCCGAGCTCGAGTTCGTGCCCGAGGAGACGGCCGAAGCCGAGCTCCAGGACTGCGTGCTGCTACCGCCCGCGGACGACTAGCCCGAGCTTTCTGCGAGCTGCTTCAGGTTGAGCAGCTGGCGCCGCATCATGATCCAATCGAGCCAGGGGAAGATCTCGCGGCCGATCCGATCGCGCAGCCCGGGCCGCTCGCGAACGACGAGCTTCGCGAGCAGCCGACACTCGCGCGTGCCGCGCGGGGCGATCAGGTAGGAGACTGCCAGCGGCGGGAAGATCCCCGGCTTGCGCAGCCGCAAGGTCAGATGGCGGTCCGGCTCGAAGCCGACCAGATCGAAGATCCCCATCACGCGCTGGCCGAGCTCGAGCCGCTCTGCGCCCGGCGTGAGCATGCGCGGGCTGCGCCGGCCCAGGTTGTCGAGCCAGTCGTAGCTGTAGGGTGCGACGCGCAGCTGACAGAGCCAGCGGAACACGGTCGGCGGGCCCGCGCGTACCGTCACGCCACGGAACATCGCGACATCGGCGCCGGGGAGCACGTCGTCGCAGGGGAACGGCCGCGCGCGCTCGTCGGGCGTGGTACCCCAGTGCCACGCCAGGTCGCGCAGCCGGCTCAGACCGCCACCTCGAGCGAGCGCACGAACTCGTCGAACGCGCTCGCGAGCGGATCACCCGTCGGGAACACGGCGTGGATCACGACCAGGCGGTCGTAGTGGAAGAGGAGCTGACCTCGCACGCCGAGCCTTCCCGCTGCGATCTCGAACGCCAGGCCGGCGTGTGGACCGATCTGCACCGGCGCCGTGCGCGTGACCGAGCCGCCGAAGAGCTGCGCCATGGCCAGGACGGCCTTGTCGAGCTTCTGCTCCGCGGTCAGGTCTTTGAAGCCCGGCGCCTCGGCGAAGCCGCTCACGATTCCCAGGTTCAGCCGCTCGTCGCCGCGCTGCACGAACCAGTCGACCGAGTCGAGGAAGCCCTGGCGGCTCGCGCTCTTCTCCGCTGCGACGGGGAAGCGCGCCGACAGCGAGAGCGCGCCGTCCCGGAATGCCTGACGCTCCCACTCCGCGACCGGCGGCCACTCTCGCGGAGCGCAGCTCAGCAGCACCAGCCCCAGCGCGAGCGCGCGCAGGAGCGCGTTCATTCAGCTCTTGCCGAAGCGGACGGCCGCGCGCTGCTTCGCCCGCTCGGCTTCGACGGCGCGATCGCGCGGCGGGGCGCTCGTGACCAGCGAGTGCAGCAGCACGCGCGCGACGGCGGCGGTCTCGTCGACCGCGCGGTTGAACGCCTTCTCGTTCACCTGCGACGGCCGGTTGAAGCCCGTCAGCTTGCGCACGAACTGGAGCGACGCCGCGCGGATCTCGTCGTCGGTGACCGGCGGCTCGAAGTTGAACAGGGTCCGGATGTTGCGACACATGGCAGCCTCCGACCGGAAGCGTACCAAGCCTAGTCGGGCAGCGCGTAGGCGATCACGTAGTCGCCGAGCTGGGAGCCGACGCCGACGTGCCCGCCCGGCGCGACCACGAGGTACTGCTTTCCTTCGGGTCGCAGCTTGTAAGTGATCGGGCCCGCGTGGAGGCCCGCGGGAAGCTCGAAGGTCGCGATGCGCGCGCCGTTCGCGATCTCGTGCACGCGCAACACGGATTTGAGGCTTCCGCCTTGGAAGACCAGGCCGCTCGCGGTGACGAGGGCCGGGCCGTAGCCGCTGGTGCCCGGATCGTCGTCCGCGACGCTGGTGGACGCGGTCCACGCGAGCGCGCCGCGCGCGAGGTCGACGGCCACGAGCATGCCCCACGGCGGCTTGTTGCACGGGATGCCGTCGCGCGCGAACACGGTGCGCCCCGAGGTCGGGTTCAAGCGATAGCGCTCGCCTGTGCCGCGCCCCGTCAGCAGCCAGTAGAGGTTCGCGAAGCTCAGCCCATGGAGCGGCTGCACGCCGGCGCCGCCGCCGGTCGCGACGTCGGCGACGGTCTCCAGCTGGATCACGTGGCCGAGATTCTGCACGGGCACGACGAGCCGCTGGCGGACCGGGTCCCAGGCGGCGCCCGACCAGTTCGCGCCGCCGCCCGTGAATGGGTATTCGAGCGAGCCGCGCAGACTCGGCGGAGTGAAGAGCCCGTCGTTGCGCAGCTCGGCGAGCCGCTGCTTGCACCCGGCGAGGTGCGCGGGAGTCGGCGCGTAGAGGTCGGCCTCGCCCATGCGCTGGGGAACGAGCGGCGGGGGCGCCGTCGGCACCGGCTGCGTCGGCCAGGCGCGCTCGCCGGGCAGATCGCTCTGAGGCGCTGGCCGCTCTTCGACCGGAAAGAGAGGCGCGCCGGTCGCGCGGTCGAGCACGAACACGAAGCCGTGCTTGGTCGCCTGGGCGACGGCTTCGACTGATTTTCCGTCGCGCTCCAAGCGTCAACAGCACCGGCGGCGCCGCGAGATCGTAGTCCCAGAGGTCGTGGTGCACGGTCTGGAAGTGCCAGCGGACCTCACCGGTGCGCGCGTCGAGCGCGACGACCGAGTCGCTGTAGAGGTTCGCGCCGGGCCGATCGCCGCCGTAGAAGTCGGGGCTCGGCGTGCTGACCGGCAGGAACACCCAGCCGCGCCCGAGATCGGCGGTGATGGTCGACCAGACGTTCGCCGCGCCCGTCAGTCGCGCGCCCGTCTCCCAGCTCTCGGAGCCCGGCTCACCCGGGTGCGGAATGGTGTGGAAGGTCCAGCGCAGCGCGCCGGTTCGCACGTCGAACGCGCGCACATCCCCGGGCGGCGCGTCGGGTCGCAGCGTGTCAGCGATCGACGAGCCGACGATGATGACGTCGCCGACGACGGTTCCGGGCGACGTCACGTTGTACTCCCAGTCGTCGTACACCGGTGCGATGCCTGCGAGCAGATTTACGCTGCCGGCTTCACCGAACCCGGCGCACGGCGCGCCCGTCGCCGCGTCGAGCGCGAACAGCCGAGCGTCCAGGGTCGCGAGGAAGACGCGCTGCGCGCAGGCGGAGTGCGGATCGGCGTCGCGCCAGTAGGCGACCCCGCGGTTGATCCACATGTTCGCGTAGGCGCGCCCGGGCTCGAGCTTCGGGTCGAACGTCCACAGCTCGCCGCCCGTCTCGGGGTCGAGCGCGATCGCGCGGTTGCGCGGCGTGGTGAAGAAGAGCCGGCCGTCGACGACGAGCGGCGTCGACTCGAACGAGCTCCCGCGATTCACCGGCAGCGGGAAGGCACCGCGCCAGAAGTCGCCGTGCCGATAGGTCCAGACGACGCGAAGCTTGCTCACGTTCTCGGGTGTGATCTCCGCGAGGGGCGAATAGCGGCCGCCGCCGGGAGCGCCCTCGGTGACCGGCCAGTCGGCGACTCGCGAGTCGGCGCGCGCCGGGGTCGTGGGGGTCAGGGCGAGGAGGAGGCCGGTCGCCGCGGCGCGCAGGGTCTTCATCGGCTGCGCGATAATAGACGAGCGGAGGAATGATGAGCGAGAAAGAAGTCTCGGGGCACTGTCTGTGCGGCGCCGTCCGCTTCACGGCTCGGCTGCCGAGCTTGTTCTGCGCGCATTGCCACTGCTCGATGTGCCGCCGCAACCACGGCGCGGGGTTCGTCACCTGGTTCGCGGTTCCGCGCGAAGCTCTCTCGGTGCGGAGCGGCAGCGAGGATCTGGTCCGCTTCATGTCGTCGGAGCACGGCAGCCGCTCGTTCTGCAAGCGCTGCGGCACGTCGCTGTTCTGCGACAACGCCGCGCACCCGGATCGGATCGACATCCCGCTCGGCAGCGTCGACGGGCCGATCGACCGCGCCCCGCAGGCGCACGTCTTCTTCGACTCCCGCGCGGACTGGGTCGCCGTGAACGACGCGCTGCCGCGCCTCGGCGGATTGACGGGGCTCGAGCCGCTGAAGGAGGGCTAGGCGAGCTGCTTCGGGTCGTAGAAGAAGCGCTCCTCGACGATTCGCTCGCCGCGCCAGGTCTACAGGGCGACCTCTTCGAAGACGCGGGCGTCGCCCGCGCGCGGGGTCATCTCGAAGCGCCAGTGGATCGCGACTTGATCCCCGTCGCAGAGGATCGGGCGCGCGCGCTGGCCCTTGATGCTCTGGAACGCGGCCAGGGTTGCGCGCTCGCGCCCGAGCAGCGCTTCGCGGCCGCCCGGTTGCGGAGTCTGGTTCTCGAGCATCGCGACGTCGGGCGCGTAGAAGCGCTCGATCGCGGCCAGGTACTCGCCGGCCTCGACCAGCGCTGCGAAGGCTCGGATCGTCTTCGGCTCCGGCATGTTACCGACCTCCGGTCTGTATATACAGACTCCCGGTCTACAAATCAACTCGCTAGCCGCGGCGCTTGAAGTACTGCACCGCGCGCTCGTGCCTCTCGGCGGCCGCGCGGGTCTTGAACGTGCCCAGGTTGCGGCGCTTGCCCGTCTTCGGGTTCGGCTTGCGCGAGTACAGCCGGTAGCGGCCGTTCGGGAGCTTGCGGATCATGGCCGCGACAAACGGTAGAGCACGTGGCGGCGCAGCGCGTGCCCCTCGGGCAGCGCGGAGTGGTCGAAGTCGTCGGCGGGGTCGTGGGTCATGCCGAGCTTCTCCATCACGCGGCGCGAGGGTTGGTTCGCCATCGCGGTGAACGAGAGGATCTCGCGCAGCGCGAGCGTGTCGAAGCCGAACGCGAGCGCAGCGCGCGCCGCTTCGGGCGCATAGCCCCGCCCCCAGTGCTCGGCGGCGAGCCGCCAGCCGATCTCCACGCAGGGCGTGAACGACGCCTCGAAGCGCGGCACCGACAGCCCGACGAAGCCGATGAACGGCGCGCCGCCCGGAACCTCGACCGCCCACAGCCCGAATCCCTTCGCGGCGAAGTGGTCCTCGATCCCATCCGCGAATGCGTCGCTCTCGGCGCGCGAGAGCGTCGCCGGGAAATGCCGCATCACGCGCGGGTCGGCGTTCAGCGCCGCGAAGGGCGCGAGATCCGATGGGCGCCAGCGGCGCAGCAGCAGTCGCTCGCTGCGCACTAGCGCTCAGACATGCGCCCCGGGGCGAACTCCCGGCGGCCTTGCGCGGGCACCGCGCGCGTGGCCCTGGCCAGGCCGAACAGCGGCATGTTGTTGTAAACGCACTCGTAGTCGCCCGGTCGCACGCGATAGGTCTCGTGCCAGATGCCGACGTCGCCGTTCGACGCGACCGCGCGGTTGAACGCGGCCCAGGCGGGCGCGTGCTCGCGCGCCTTGTCGGTCGCGTAGCGCTCGAGATCGTCGAACGAGCGCCAGTACTGGACCATGAGCGACGGGTTGCCGAACCAGCTCTCCACGCCGAGGAATCCGGAGTCGCGGTCCGCCTCGAGCTCCGCCAGCATGCGGCGCATCGCGCGCGCGACCGGCAGCCACTTGTGCAGCTTCCAGATCCGGTTGATGCGCATCCCGATCAGGAACACCACGAACTCGGACTGCGCGTCGGCCGTCAGGCGTTCGGCGCGGATCGCCGCCATGCGGCGACTCTAGCACGCGGTTCAGACGTGGTTGCGCAGCATGAGCTCCTTGGGGTGCGGCTCGAGGTAGAGCTGGCCGCGCAGGTACGGCACCTCGAGCCGCCGCACGTGGTGGCGCAGCAAGGCGATCGGCACGGCCAGCGGGACGAGCTGACGGCGGTAGTCCTCGATGACCTCGGCGAGCTCCGCGCGGTCGCCCGGCTCGAGCCCCTCGCGCAGGTGGCCGACCATGTGCTGCAAGACGTTGGTGTGTCGGCGCGGGGTGGCGGGCACCGCCAGCGCGCCCATGAAAGCAGCCTCGTAACCCGCGCGCAGCTCGGCGCGCGGCGCGGACTTCGCGCCCGCGACCCGGCGCCCGAGCGCCCGGTAGCCGACCTCGGAGTGCGCGAGCAGCAGCAGCTTGTGCGCGGTGTGGAACGCGACCAGCTCGCCCACGGTCCAGCGGCCGCGGAACAGCGCGCGCAGCCGCCGATACGCGAAGATCCGCTCGACCCAGTTCTCGCGCAGGCCCGCGTCGCTGAGCCGGCCCTCTTCTTCGACGGGAAGCAGCGGGAGGCGCTCGATCAGAGCCTGCGCGAACAGGCCGCGGCCGTTGCGCGCCGCCGGCCCGCGCGGCGGACGCACGCGCACGCGCTCCATCCCGCAGCTGGGCGAGTCCTTCTTCAGTACGTAGCCGCACAGCTCGAGCCGCTCGAGCTCGCGGCTGCGGCGCGCGCCGAGATCTGCCATCGCGCGCGTGCGATCCGCGCCCGTGCTGGGCTCGATCAGGCGCAGCTCGCCGCCGTGCGTCTCGAGGCGGATCGTCGGGCGCGGCACGCCCAGCCCGAGCTCGACCTCCGGGCAGACCGGCACCCACTCGACGTGCGGCGCGAGCACGTCCGTGAGGAAGCGGTCGCGCTTGTGTCCGCCGTCGTGGCGGACCGTCCGCCCCAGGAGACACGCCGACACGCCGATGCGCAGCGGCCCCCCGTCAGCCAGCCAGCGGTGCACGTTCGAGCGGCTCCCGCCGGTCCGGATGGGCGTGGACCGGCGCGCCCTTCCACCAGAGCCGCAGCGCCTGCCAGTGGATCGCCGCGACCACGCGCGCGGGCGCGAGCAGCTGGAGCGCGAGCGCGCGGCGGAGGCTCGCGGGCGAGAGCGCGCGGCGCTCGAGCGCCAGCGTCGCGGCGAAGTCGCGGCGCCCGTCGCGCTCGTTCGCGATCGACACAGCGAGCGTGCGTGCAGGCGGCCGGATCCGCCACGCGTACGTGTAGTCCATCGCGAGGAAGGGTGACACGTGCAGCGCCTTCTCGCCGCGGAAGCCGAGCGTCGGGCCCGCTGCGGCGCGGGCCGCGTCGAGCACGTAGCAGTGGCGCTCGCGCCACGGCGTGTTCGTGACCTCGGCGACGATCGCGTCGAGCCGCTTCCCCGCGCGGTCCCAGCAGAAGTAGAGGCTGATCGGGTTGAACGCGTGGCCGAGCACGCGCGGCAGCGTGAGCAGCCGGATCGGCCCGCGCGGGCGACGCCGGGTGCGGTCCTCGACGAGCCCCCGCACCGCGTCGTCGAGCGACTCGCCCGGTTCGCCGAAGTGGTCGGCGCGGCGGAAGCTCGCCAGCGCTCGGCGTTCGTTCGCGAACAGCCGACTCCCCGCGAACACCTCCGGCAGCTCGGCCAGGTCCAGGTAGAGGAACGCGAGCCGGTACGAGAAGGCGTGGCGAACGGGCGCACGGCGGACGTGCCGCACGACGCCTTCGTAGAGGCAGCTCTCCATGCGACTAGCCTCCGCGCTCGATCTCCGCCGCGACCTCGTGTGCGCTGCGCACGCCGTCCTCGTGGAAGCCGTAGCCCCAGTACGCGCCGCAGTAGTGGGTGCGCCTCGCGCCGCTGATCACACCGCGTTCGAGCTGCGCGTCGAGCGCCGCGCGGTCGTACACCGGATGGTGGTACGAGAAGCGCGCCAGGATCCGGCTCGGGTCGATGGCACGGGTCCGGTTCAAGGTGACGAGCAGGTCGACCCCGGCGTCGAGCTGCTGCAGGCGGCCCATGTCGTAGGTCACCGTGGCCGCGTCGCGCGGCTCGGCGGGGATGTGGAAGTTCCAGGCGGCGCGCGCGCGCCGGGCCCGCGGCAGGAGCGACGGATCGCCGTGCAGCACCACGTCGTTCGCCTCGAAGCGGAGCGCGGACAGGATCGCGCGCTCGGCCCGGGTCGGATCCGAGAGGGCGGCAAGCGCCTGGTCGGCGTGGCTCGCGAAGACGACCCGGTCGAAGCGCTCGATCGCGCCCCGGCCGATCGCGAGCTCCACTCCATCGTGGCGGCGCGACACGCGGCGCACACGCTCGCGCAGGTGCACGCGTTCGCGCAGCGGCGCGACCAGGGCCTCCACGTAGCGCGCCGAGCCGCCGCAGACGGAGCGCCACTGAGGGCGGTTGCGGACCTGCAGGAGCCCGTGGTTCGCGAAGAACCTCGCGAAGGCGTGGACCGGGAACTCGAGCACCTGGCCGGGAGTGCACGACCAGATCGCCGCGCCCATCGGCACCAGGTGCTGCGCGACAAACGCCTCGCCGTAGCCGCGCGCCGAGAGCCACTCGCCGAGCGAGAGCTTCGCGTCGCGCGCGCCGAGCAGCGCCGGCGCTTCGCGGTAAAAGCGCAGCACGTCGCGCAGCAGCGCGAGGAATGCCGGCCGCACCAGGTTCCGCGGCTGCGCGAACAGCCCGCGCAGCGACCCGCCGTTGTACTCGAGCCCCGTGCGCGCGCAGCTCACGCTGAAGCTCATCTCGGTCGGCTGCGTCGCGACGCCGAGCTCCGCCAACAGGCGGGTGAAGAGCGGGTAGGTGCGCTCGTTGTAGACGACGAAGCCGGTCTCGACGTCGCGCGCGCCGGCGGGCGTGTCGACCCGCACGCTGTGCGCGTGGCCGCCCGCCCAGTCGCTCGCCTCGAAGACGCGCACGTCGTGGCGGCTATGCAGGAGCCGAGCGCACACCAGTCCCGAGACGCCTCCGCCCACGATCGCAATCCTCACGGCGCAGCCTCCGGCGCAGGGCGTGCCAGCCGGTACTGCGCGACGTGCCACTCCACGCCGCCGTTCGCGGCGAAGAGCTCGGCGACCGCCAGGAAGAACAGCCGCCAGCGCTGGAACGCGCGCGCGGCTCCGGCTGGATCTCCGGCGGTCCCCAGCGCGCGCAGCGCCGCCGCGCGGTTCCGGTCCAGGTTCGCCAGCCACGCCTCGGCGGTGCGCGCGTAGTGCGTACCCGCCAGGCGCCATTCCTGCTCGACTCGCAGCGACCCGTCGAAGCGCCGGATCAGCCCCGCCGAGGGCATCATCCCGCCGCTGAAGAAGTGGCGCGCCATCCAGTCGTCGGCGCCGCGCACCTCGCACGGATACGCGAACGCGCGGTGGCAGAAGACGTGCACGAAGAGCTTGCCCTCGGGCGCGAGCCAGCGCGCGACCCGCGCGAGCGCCGCGTCCCAGTTGCGCAGGTG
Organism: uncultured delta proteobacterium; assembly: GCA_963707945.1. GTDB lineage: Bacteria > Myxococcota_A > UBA9160 > SZUA-336 > SZUA-336 > VGRW01. The sequence continues at coordinate 512,013 of CAVPRM010000001.1, read as the reverse complement.
CTCGAACATCTCGATCGAGACCACGCGATCGAAGGCGCCGTCGAGCTCGAGCGCGGCGAAGTTCCCGGTGACCACCTCGACCCGGTCGAGGCCGCGGCGCGCGCACTCGGCGAGGATGTGCTCGCGCTGGGGCTTCGAGTTCGAGACCGCCACGATGCGCGCGTTGGGGAAGCGCTCGGCGGCGAACGTGCTGAACGAGCCCCAGCCGCAGCCGAGGTCGAGCACGCGCATGCCGTCCGCGAGCTCCGCGCGGGCGCAGGCCTGCTCGAGCGCGTGCTCCTCGGCCTCCGCCAGCGTCGTGTGCGCGGCCGGGAAGTACGCGCAGCTGTACTTCCAGCGCGGGCCGAGCGCCGCGCGGAAGAAGTCCGGCGGCACTTCGTAGTGTTGCGCGTTCGCCTGCTCGGGCACGAGCGCGATCGGCGCGCGGGCGAGGCGCGCGGCGAACTGCGCCTCGGCCCGGGCCGGATCGTCGCCCGCGCGCCCGCGCTCCTCCGCCAGCCGCGCGCGCAGGAGCCGGCGGATCCCCGCGCGAATCAGCGTGTCGGGAAGCCAGCCGCGCTCCGCCAGCTCGAGAAGCGTATCCTTCACTCCTGACTCAACGCTCGGCCGGGCCGGTTGGATGCGAAGAGCTCGCGGGCGCGCGCGAAGCGGTAGTCGAAGATCCGCGCCAGTAGCGCCCGCACGAAGCCGGCGTGAGCCAGCTCGCCCAGCGGACCGAGCGGAAGCGCATAGGACACGCGGTCGCGCATGAGCACGCCCCCGCCCATCGCGGTGAACTCGTGCGTGTGCACCCAGCGCGCATAGGGGCCGCGCTCCTGGACATCGACGAAGCGCTTCTCCGGCTCCCAGACCGCGATCCGGGTCCGCCAGCGCACCGGCGCGGGGCCGAGCCGGATCGAGTACTCGATCCGCGCGTCGGCCTTCATCTCGACCGGGAGGGGCGTGCGGATGCGGAAGCCCAGCCAGGGCGGGGTCATCCGCTCGAGGTTCTCGGCATCGGCGAAGAAGGCGAACACGCGCTCCGGCGACGCGGGCAGCCACTGCTCGCGCTCGAGCTCATGGGGGTTCATGGCGATTGTCTAGATTTTATCTAGACAATATTCAAGGGGCGCGGCCGGCGGCCGGGCTCGGCGAGCAGCGCCAGTCGCGTGTCCAGCGCGTCCAGGTCCGCGACGAGCACCGCCCCCTCGGGCGTGCTCGCGAGCCGCGCCGCCCCCGCCCCGCCGAGCCAGAGCTCGGTCTGCGCAGGCAGGCGCCGGCGCAGCGCGCGCACCTCGCGGCCCGCAGCCGCGGGCTCGATCGCCACGATCCCGAGGCCGACGGCGTCCGCGCGCGCGCGCCGCGCGGCCTCGGCGATCTCGTCGGCCTCGAGATTGCACCCGAGGTACACGACGCGAACGCGGTGCTCCTGCGCGCAGAGCGCGGCCATCAGGATGCCGAGCTCGTGCAGCTCGGCCGGCGGCGTGGCGAGCACGAGCACGCTGGCGTCGCCCGGGTGCGGCGCGCGCAGCGCACGCGCGAGCACGCCGCGAATCGCGGCACTCGCGGCGTGTTCGGCGAATGGCGCCAGCTCGCCGCGTTCCCAGCGCGCGCCGATCTCGTGCAGGAACGGCACGGCCACGGCGTCGAGAAACCCGCGCACGCCCAGCGCCGCGAGCTGCAGCCCGAGCTGGCGCTCGAGCGCCTCGATCTCGAGCCCGTCGAGCGCGGCGAAGAGCGCCGACAGCCGCGGCCCCTTGGGAGCGGCGGGCCGCGCCGCGCGCGCCGCGAGCTCCTCGTCCGAAAGACCGGCCAGCTCGCGGATCGGCGCCCCGTTCGCGACCGCCGCCGCGAGCAGGCGCAGCCGCGCGACGTCCTCCGCGCTGTAGCGGCGCGTTCCGCCGGCCGTGCGCTTCGGAACGATCGCCCCGTGCCGCCGCTCCCACGCGCGCAGCACGTGCTCCGAGAGCCCGGTCATCCGCACGACCGCTGCGACCGAGTACGACTGGACCGGGCGTCGCGCCATGCCGGCAGGATAGCCAGATTTTTCCTAGACGGGCGTCGCGCGCTCCAGCGTGACCGGGGTGCCGAACAGCACCGCGGTGCCGCTCGCGCGATCATAGGCCTGGTTGTCGGTCAGCACGTTGGTGTTCACGCCCGGGTGCGCCTTGGCGATCCGCAGCCGCGCGTCGGCCGCATCGTGGCCCCAGCCGTGGGGCAGGCTGACGACGCCCGGCATGACGTCGTCGGTGACCTCGACCGGCGCGACCAGCGTTCCGACCCGGCTCGTGATGCGCGCGGAGCCGCCGTGCTCGAGGCCGACGCGCGCCGCGTCCTGCGGCGAGACGTGCAGGGTGCAGCGGTCCTTTCCCTTCACGAGCGCCGGCAGGTTGTGCATGAACGAGTTGCTGCCGCGCATGTCGCGGCGGCCGATCAAGAGGACGCCGTCGCGGCGCTCCGCCATGCGCGCGCGCAGCCGGTCGAGGTCGTCGACCATGCGCTGCGGCGCGAGATCGATCCGGCCGCTCTCGGTGTTGATCACCTCGCGCAGGTGCGGCTCGAGCGGGCCCAGGTCGATCCCGTGCGGAGCGGCCTTCAGCACCGCCAGGGTGAGCCCGCCCGGGCAGCGGCCGAAGCCGTCGCCGTGAGGGCCGACGCGCAGCAGCAGATCGACGACGCGCGCGGGGCCGATCCCGCCGTCGACCTTCGCCAGGATCTCGTCGACCGTGAGCTCGCTCCACTGCGGGTTCGCCGCGACCGCTCCTTCGGCCATGCGCCGGAACACGATGTCGTCGATCGCCTGGCGCGGCAGGTGCGCGATGCCGAGCATGCGCGCGCCGATCTCCGAGAAGATCTGCCAGGTCTCGGGCGTGTCGCCGAGCTCGCCGATCGGCTGCGACCACTTCGCGACGTTGCGCACCGCCAGCAGGTAGAGACCCACCTCATACCCGTTCTGCTCCGCCGCCGCGGGCGCCGGCAGGATCACGTGCGCGTGGCGAGTCGTCTCGTTGATGTAGAAGTCGATCGCCACCAGGAAGTCGAGGCTCCGGAACGCGCGCTCCAGCTCGCCGGAGTTCGCGGCGCTGCGCAGCGGGTTGGTCATGAGCAGGATCATCGCGCGCACCTGGCCCGGGCCCGGCGTCAGGATCTCCTCGGCCATCGCCGAGGAGGGGATCAAGCCGTCGACCTCGGGGTGACCGCCGACCCGGCTCGTCCAGCGCCCGACCTCGAAGCCCTTGCCGCGCGGCAGCACCGCGTCGAGCGGCGCCGCCGGCGTGGTGAACATGACGCCGCCCGCGCGATCGAGATTCCCGCTGAGGATGTTGACGAGATCGACGCCCCAGCTCGCGAGCGTGCCGAACTCCTGCACGCAGGTGCCGAGCCGGCCGTAGCAGGCGGCGGACTCGGCGGCCGCGAGCTCGCGCGCGATGCGGCGGATCTCGCCGGCGGCGATGCCGCAGTGCGCGGCCACGGCCTCGGGCGTGAACTCCTTCGCGAGCGTGCGCACGACGTCGAGATTTCGGACGAGCTCGCGCGCGGCGCCGAGGTCGGCGAGCTCCTCCTCGAACAAGGTGTGCACGAGCGCGAGCAGGAACGCGGCGTCGCTGCCCGGGCGGATGAAGTGGTGCTCGCTCGCCATCTTGGCGGTCTCGGTCCGGCGCGGATCGATCACCACGATCTTGCCGCCGCGCTCGAGCACCCCGCGCAAGCGCCTGGGCGCGTCGGGCATGGTCATGAGGCTGCCGTGCGAGATCATCGGGTTCGCCCCGATGATCAGGAGGTGCTGCGTGCGGTCGACGTCGGGCACGGGCACGGCCATCGGGAACGGCCGGCCGAACATGAGGCCGGTCTGCACGATCTTGGGCAGCGTGTCGATCGCCGCCGAGTTGAACTGGCTCTTCGTCGCGAGCGCCTGGCGCAGCACCGGCCGGTACAGCACGGCGCCCAGATCGTGCACGACGGGGTTGCCGGTGTACGTGCCGATCGCGTCGTTGCCGTGCGCCTTGCGGATCTCGAGCAGCCGCTCGCCGACGAGGTCGAACGCCTCCTGCCAGGAGATCTCCTGCCAGCCGGTGGCGGTGCGGCGCACGGGCTTGCGCAGGCGGTCCGGGTCGTGGTGCAGCTCCTTCACGCCGTACGCCTTCGGACAGATGAAGCCGCGCGAGAACGGATCCGCCTTGTCGCCGCGGACGCTGGTGACGCGGCCGTCCACGACCTCGATCGCGAGCCCGCAGGTCGCCTCACAGAACGGGCACACCCGGTGAACTGTCGTCATGAGGAGAGATTGCGGCGTCCTACTGGCCGCGGTCGAGAGCCAGTTCGCGCCCGGGCGATGGGGCCAGTCGTCGGACGGCTAGGACCCGAACAGGGTCTTGAAGAAATCGCCGATCCCGCCTCGGACGGGCGCCCGATGCGAGGCGGCGGAGATCTCCTTGGCCGTCTCGGGCCCGTAGCCGTGGATGACCTGTCCGTTCACGATCGTCACCGGCACGCCGGCGCTGCCGGTGGCGTCGACGAGCCGCCCGGCCGCGTCGTTGTCGACGTCGACGTCGAACGCGTCGTACGGCTGACCGAGCCCGTCGAGGTCCGCCATGAGGGCCTTCGAGTAGCCGCAGCGGGTCGTCATGAAAACGGCCGGCGTCTCCATCGGTCGCCCGCGGCGCACCCAGTCGAGGTGCACGGCGAGCATCCGCACCGGCTCCTTGCCGTCGCCGAAGAAGAACCAGTCCTCGTGCTCGAGCATCGGCGCGGCGTAGCCCTCGTCCCTCTCGGGCCACTGCTGGTGGGTGCGCTCCGTGAGGTGCTCCTTGGCCGACTCGTCCTTCTCGACGTCGATCGTCTTGAAGGCGATGCCGGCCTCTTCGAGGGCCTGGATCGTGGGGGCGGTGTGGTTGTCGAAGAGCGACGAGACGTAGAGCGTGGCGGGGCCGACGGGCGCCGTCGGCGCGGCGGACGGGGCGGACCCTGGAGTCGAAGCCTTCTTGACCTTGGGCTCGCTCTCGGAGGCCGACTCGGAGCGCTTGCGCGACAGCGCCTTCGCGCTCATCGGGATCTTCCCGGCCTTGGAGCGGTACGCCGCCGGAACGTCGTCCAGGTTCTCGGCGAACTGGACCGACCCCTTGGCGTCGACCCACTGCCAGACACTGCCCGGCTCCTCGGCTTGCCGTCCGCATGCGACGGCGGAGAGCACTGCGAAACAGAGCCCCAGGACTCGGAGCTTCCCCATGTCTCGACCCCCGTGACTCGCCTCATCGGGATACTCTTCAGGAGACGTGAGGCCCCGCATCGAAAGCGCCGGAATCCTGCTCCATCGCTCCGGACCGAACGGAGTCGAGGTCCTGCTGGTCCATCCCGGGGGGCCCTTCTTCGCGCGCAAGGATCTGGGCGCCTGGTCGATCCCGAAGGGCGAGGTCGAGGCGGGCGAGGAGCTCCTGGCCGTCGCCCACCGCGAGCTGGCGGAGGAGACCGGCTTCACGGCCGATGGACCCGCGCTCCCGCTCGGGCAGGTCACGCAGCGCGGCGGCAAGGTCGTCCATGCGTGGGCCGTGCGCGGAGACGCCGACCCGAGTCACTTGCGCAGCAACACGTTCGAGTTGGAATGGCCCCCCAAGTCGGGACACGTCCGCGAGTTTCCCGAGGTCGATCGCGCCGAGTGGTTCGACCTGGCCGAGGCGCGCCTGCGCATCAACCCCGCGCAGGCGGCGTTCCTCGACAGGCTGGTCGCGAAGCTGGAGAGCGGGGAGCGCTAGCCCGGAGAGGAGGGCGAATGGCGCAGATCGGCTACGTGATGCTGGGCACCAACGACCTCGGGCGAGCCGCCGCCTTCTACGACGCGCTGCTCGGCGAGCTCGGCGCCACTCGCTTCAACGAGCGCGCACGCGGGATCTCGTGGACGTTCGGCCCGGGCTCGACCAGCCTGTCGCTCGTGAAGCCGGTGGATCGCCGGCCCGCGACGGTCGGGAACGGCGTGATGGTCGCGCTGGGTGTCGCGAACCGCGCTCAGGTGAACGCCACCTACCGCCGCGCGCTCGAGCTCGGCGCGACCGACGAGGGAGAGCCCGGGCCGCGCGGCGATGCGGGGTTCTACGCTGGCTACTTCAGAGACTGCGACGGCAACAAGCTGAACGTGTTCTGCATCGAGCGGGCCTAGCCGCGCTGGCGGAGCGCGACCGGCAGGTGCTCGATCGCGCGCAGGGTGTTGTTGAGGCGCCAGGTTGGCTCTCCGCGCGCTTCGATCGCCGCCACTCGCTTCGCGAGCGCGGCGAGCACGAGCTCCGTCTCCATGCGCGCCAGCACCTGGCCGACGCACATGTGCACCCCATGGCCGAAGGCGAGGTGGCCAGTGCTGCGCCGCCGGATGTCGAAGCGGTCGGGGTCGGGCCACTTGCGCGGATCCCGGTTCGCGGCGGCGAGGAACAGCAGCACCTTCTGGCCTTCGGCGAGCTTGGTGCCGGCGACCTCCACCTCGCGAGTCGTCGTCCTGAAGAAGGTCTGCACCGGTGAGCCGTGGCGCATGACCTCACCGAACGCGCCGCGCAGGAGCGACGGCTCCTCCCGCAGCAACCGCCACTGGATGGGGTTCGTCGCGAAGCAGTGTATGGCGGCGTTGATGCCGGCGATCGTCGTGTCGAGCCCCGCGCTCAGCATGGAGCGCACGAGCAGCGCCGCTTCCTCTTCGCTGACCTCGCCCGCGTCCGCCTCGGCGTAGACGTGCGCGCCGAGCCCGCCGGCACGCAGCGAGCCGCGCGCGCACTGCGCGCCGATCCACTCGGCGACCTTCTGGGCGTTGGCGAACGACTCTTCGAACAGGCGGTTGCGCGGGCCGAACGCGTTGAACGCCATGCTGCCGTAGGGCAGCAGGTTCTCGCGGCCCTCCTCGGCGAGCCCGACCGCGTCGGGGAAGACGCTCAGCACGAAGGCTTCTGCGAGCTCGCGGTTCGCGTCGATGCGCTCGCGCGCCACCAGCTCCTCCACGAGGCGTTCGGCCGTCGCGGCGAAGGCCGGGCGAAGCGCTTCGAGCGCCGGGCCCGACATGGCGCGCCACAACACGCCGCGCGTGCGGGTGTGCAGCGGCGGGTCGGCTTCGAGCACCAGGCTCGGCCGGCGCCAGGGCTCTTCGCGCTCGAAGTCGCTGAGCCCTACCCCGCGGCCCGAGCAGAACGTGCGCCAGTCGTCGAGCGCGGAGCAGACCTCGGCGTAGCGCGCCATCGCGAACACGCCGTAGCGCTCGAGCCAGACGACCGGCCCGGCCTCGCGCAGCGCCTCGTGGAACGGGTGCGGGTCGGCCAGGAACTCGTCGCCGAACGGGTCGAGGTCCGAGCTCGGGCAGGCCATGCGCCCATTCGAGTCTCGTTCGGGCCCCGAGTCAACAGGAACACTCCGCCGAGGTAGGCTGCCCGCGGAGGAACGTCATGGATCGCAAGCTCGACGGAAAGCACGCATTCGTCACCGGCGGCAGCCGCGGCATCGGCGCCGCGATCGTTCGTCGCCTCGCTCGGGAGGGCGCGAACGTCGCGTTCAGCTACGTGAGCAAGCCCGATCTCGCCGACGAGCTGGCGCGCGAGGTGCGCAAGCTGGGCGTGCGCGCGAGCGCACTGCAGGCCGACTCCGCGGATCCGCGCGCGATCGCGGGCGCGATCGATCAGGCCGCGAAGGAGCTCGGCGGGCTCGACATTCTGGTCAACAGCGCGGGCATCGCGGTGATCGCGCCGATCGACCAGTACAAGCTCGAGGACCTCGACCGCATGCTCGACGTGAACGTGCGCGCGGCCGTCGTGGCCGCCCAGGCCGCGGTCAGGCACATGAAGCCCGGCAGCCGCATCGTCACGATCGGGAGCTGCAACGCCGAGCGGATGCCGTTCGCGGGCGGCGCCGTGTACGCGATGACCAAGGCCGCGCTGGTCGGCCTGGCGAAGGGCCTCGCACGCGACCTGGGCCCGCGCGGCATCACGGTGAACAACATCCAGCCGGGCCCCGTGGACACGGACATGAACCCCGCGACCGGCGGCTTCGCCGACACGCTGCGCGGCCTGATGGCTCTACCGCGCTACGGAAGCGGCGACGAGATCGCGGCGATGGTCTCGTACCTCGTCGGGCCCGAAGCGAGCTACGTCACCGGCGCGAGCCTGACGATCGACGGCGGCTTCACGGCTTAGCTCAGGTCAAGCTCACGTGCAGGAGGCGGCGCGCGTAGCCCATGGTCGCGCCGCCGAGCGGCGCGATCGGCTTCGCGGGCCGCAGCTTCGGGAACCGCTCGAGCAACGTCTGCAAAGCGATGCGCGCTTCGAGCTTCGCGAGGTTCGCGCCCAGGCAGTAGTGCGGGCCCCAGCCGAAGCCCATGTGCGGGTTCGGCGTGCGCCCGAAGTCGACCTCGTCCGGATCCTCGAAGACGTCGGGGTCGTGGTTCGCGGCGGCGATCGCGAGGAATACGGTCTGGCCGGGCGCGAGCGACCGGCCGGCGCGCTCGTGCGCGACCGCGACCTTGCGCGCCATCGTGCGCGCCGGGCCGACCACCCGCATCAGCTCCTCGACGGCGGTGTCCCAGCGCTCCGGGTGGACGCGCAGCATGTGCGCGAGCTCGGGCCGCTCGAGCAGAAGCGCGAGCGCGTTGTCGATCAGGTTCGTGGTCGTCTCGTGCCCGCCGAAGAGGAGCAAGGTGCACGCGCCGACGAGCTCGAGCGGGCTGAGCGAGCCGACCTCGCTGTGCACCAGCGCGGAGAGCAGGTTCCCCGACGGCCGCGCGCGCTCGCGCTCGACCAGCGCGCCGAAGAAGCGTCGCGAACTCGCGTGTCGCGGAGACGAGCGGCGCCTCGTCGACGCCGCTCGGCGCGAGCGAGAACACGATGGCGGCGAGATCGGCGGACCAGCGCATGAAGCGGTTGCTGTCCTCCTGCTCCGCGCCGAGCAGCGAGGCGATCACGCGCGCCGGGATCGGGCGCGCGAACGCCTCGTAGAGCTCGACCTCGCCCTCGCGCGGGAACGCGTCGATCGCGCGCTCGACGATCGCGCGCACCTCCGCCTCGAAGGCGCCGGCCCGCCGCGGCGTGAACGCGGCGCGCACCGGCTCGCGCAGGCGCGCGTGCGCGGGGTCGTCGCGGAAGTTCATCCAGCCGGAGAGCAGCGCGGCGACCTCCGCGAACGCGGGCGAACGGCGCGCGGCGACCCGCGCGAAGATCTCGCTGCGGTCCGCGGACAGCCGCGCGACGTCGCGGAAGCCCGCCTCGACCTCCGCGTGCGACAGCACCACCCAGCCGCGCTGCGCGTCGCTCCACTGCACGTCGCCGCCGCGCTTGCGCGCGTCTCGGCGAAGTAGCGCGCCGGCTCGCGCACCGACTCGAGCGAATCGAGATCGACCACAGCCGCAGCATACGCCGCTGCCCGACTCGCCGCTCAGCGCGGCGGAACTCCTGCAGCTCGTAGAGCGAGATGTTCGCCGGGTTCGATCGGGTTCACTGCCGCAGCGCTTCGAAACGCGCCCGGGCTCGCTCAAGGCTCTCGAGATCGAACAGCTCGCCACCGAGAGGTGTCACGAGCTGGACGAAGACGGACTCGAAGGGGCCGCCGTCGGCGAGCGTGCCGAAGCTGTGGGCGACGCTGACGAACCCGTGCTTCTCGACCGCGACGTAGTACAGAGGCTCGATCTGGACGTCCGGAGACTGCTCGAACAGCGCACGGAGAAAGGCGACGTACTCGTCTGCGCCGAGAACGCCGGCGCCGGCGCGCCGATGATCGTGGAAGCGGAAGGCGTCTGGCAGCGCCGCGCGGCAACCCGCGAGATCGTGGTCCCCGAGGGCGCGGAGAAACGCCGCGCTCAGCATGTACGGCGCTCCGTCGCTGCGCCCGAAACGCTCGCGGAGCTCGGCGCTCGCGGAGCGGCGGTCGTCGGCGTCGAAGGAGATGATGACGGTGACCCGCCCCTCGGCGTCGACCTCCGTGATCGAGAGGTTCTCGGTCTCGAAGTCCGCGACGTCCGAGCTCGCCCCGGCCCAGTGCAGATGATGGAGCGAGAGCCGGTCACCCGCAGTCGCGAGCAACGTCTTCGACAGACGCCGGCCCTGGGACACCACTACGCGAATGTTGGCTACGAACAGGTCGCGATCGCCGACCAGGAGCGAGCGGCGGCGGCGGTCGTCCCACACCATCGTCGGTGCGCACAGAGCCGCGAGCCCGTCCCAATCGCCGGCCCCGAAGGTCTGCGGAATGCGGTCGCTCGTCCGCGTCGCCAGGGTCGCCGGAATGCGCAGCGGGTCCGGGCGCAGCTCCGCGAAGCGCGCCAGCGCAGCATCGACGTCCTCGATCTCGAAGAGCTCCAGCCGGACGATGAGACCGCGCTCGACGATCGTCACCGTGGCTCTCAGGGTCTCGAAGCTGCCTCCCTCGGGCAGCGTCCCGCGGAGACGCATCACGCCGACTCCGCCGTACGGGCCGCGAGCCACGCTGAACGCGCTGATCTGCACGTCGGGCGCAAGGTCGAATCCGCTCCAAGCCCACTCCAGGTAGCCGTCCACGCCCTCGATTCGGCCGGGACCAGCCCGCAGACGGTCTTCCATGACGACGTTGGCGGCGAACACGGCGCGCAGACGGGCGCGGTCGCGCGCGTTCATCGCCTCGAGCATCTCGAAGATCGGCTGATGGACGGCGGCGGCGGCGGTATCGCGCGCGAGCCAGCGAGTCCAGGCTTCGCGCTCGGCGGCCCGCCAATCATCCGGCTCGAAGAGGACGACCGAGACGATGAGCCCCTGCGCGTCGACCTCGAAAAGCCAGAGGCTTTCGATCTCGAACGGACCTTGCGCGCTTTCAACGGCGCCGCCGCGAGAGATGCAGCGCTCGATGGCGATGTGCTCGCCCGCAGTGCTCGCGAGTCGCCGCTCGATTCGTGTGTCGGGGGAGGTGAACACCTCCCGCATGTCCGCCATCCAGGGCTCGACCTCGAGCGACACCAGCACGTGTGAGCGTCGATCTTCGAGCCTCGCAGTCGCCGCGCACGCGCTCCGCAGTGCGCCCCAGTCGCGCGCCTCGAACGCCGCGTGCATCCGGTCCATCGCCGCGGTGGCAAGGGTCGGCTTCGCGAGCGCGGCGAGCGGGTCGCGCGGCGCCCTCGCGCCAAGCAAGGTGAAGCGGCGCTCGAGCTCGGCGTAGGCTGCGTCGGCGGCGTCGGCGTCGAACAAGACATTCCCCACGACACCGCTCTGGTCGTCCGTTTCGACGATCATCAGGAACTCGCCACCGCTCGGCCCGACGTCGTCGTCGCTCGCCAGCCAGCTCTGGTGGAACAGCGCGAGACGGTTTCCGCGCGTGGCGAGCACTTCTATCTCCGTGTTCCGACTCATCTCGAACATCAAGCGGAGGGACTCGAGATACTGCGGGCGGTCGAGCTCGAGCTGCACCATCCGACGACGGTCGCTGTTCCGGAAGCCGGGCTGGAGGACCGCAGCGAAGCGATCCCAGTCGCGGGCCTGCACCGCGGCCACGACGACCGCCGATGCTCGAGTCGCGAGGTTCTCGAGGCGCGGCGTGGGCGGCTCGTTGCGCAGTGCGTCGTAGCAGGCGCGAGCCTCAGCGAGCTGTTCGAGGTTGAAGACGTGCAGGCCTCGCACCCATCTGCCCGCATCGATCGCGGTCACCATGACGATGGGGATCTCGAACGGTCCCCCCGCTCGGGTGCCGGTCCAGCGGATCACGAGCATCCCCCCTCGCTCATCCAGCGCGAGCACGTGCTCGAGACGCAGCGCAACGTCGGGGGCGAGCTCGACGAGCGAGCGTCGCATCGCCATGTACGCATCACGCGACAACGTGCCCCAGCCGACGGGGCGGTGATCCTCCATCACGAGATCCGGTGCGTACAAAGAGGCAATCTGCTCCCAGTCCCGCGACTCGTGTACCCGCCCACGGTGCCGCGTCTGCTCCCAGATGCGGGCATACGACGCGGCCTCACCGGCGGCGTAGCGGTCGTCGAGCTCCTCGTAGGCGGCGTCCAGTGCATCCGAGTCGAAGGTGATTCCGGCTACCCGCTGGCCGGCGTCGTCGACCTCGACGATCGTGAGCCACTCGATCTCGCTCGGTCCGCCGAGATCCTGGCTGAACTCGAAGAGCGCTTGGACGAGCGCGAGTCGTTCGCCCCGCGTCGCGATCAGCTGCCACGTGCACCGGGGTGAGCGGAGCTCGAGAAGTCTTTCGAGCGACTGGATGGCCTGGTTGCGATCCTGGTCGAGGCGCATGAGTGCCCGCCGGTCGGAACCCTTGAAGTTGGGCGTGTGCAACGCGGTGAGTCGCTCCAGGTCATGGGCCTCAAGCGCGTCCCTGAATCGATCCGCCCAGCGGGTCGCTGCGTTCTCGAAGCGGGGCACGGACGAGGGGCGAAGCAGCGCGGCGTAGCACGCGCGCGCTTCGTCCAGCTGCTCGAGGTCGTAGAGGTGAAGGCGCCGCACGCGTCCGTCGGGGGCCAGCTCGTCGACGGTGACGACCGGGATCTCGAATGCTCCGCCCTCCCGGCTTCCCGACCGGCGCAGGACGGCCAGAACCCCGCGTGCGTCGAGGCCGAGCACGTGCTCGAGGCGTGCGGTGGCGTCGGGAGCGAGATCGCCGAGCGCGCGGAACAGCGCGAGATACTCGTCGCGCGAGTGCAGGACTCCCCAGCGAATCGTACGATGGTCCTCGATGATGAGGTCGGGCGGCAGGAGCGCCGCGAGCTGGTCCCAGTCCCGGGTGTCGACGGCTCGGCTGCGACGCCAGAACTGCTCCCAGGTCTCTGCGTAGGGCGCCGCCTCGCCGGCGGCGAAGCGCCGGTCGACCTCGGCGTACGCGGCATCGACGTCGCCCGGATCGAACGCGACGGATCCCGTGGTTCCGCCCGCATCGTCCACTTCGAGAATCATCAGGAACTCGCCGTCGCTCGGACCGACGGAGCCGTTGGCGGCCAGCCAGCTCAGGTGGAACAGCGCGAGGCGACTGCCACGCGTGGCGAGGGTCTCGAGTGCCGTCTTCTGACCGATCTCGAACACGGCGCGCATGAGCTCGAGAAACTCCGAGCGATCGAGCTCGAGCTGCACCATCCGACGCCGATCGCTGCTCCGGAACCCGGGCCGATAGGGCGCCGTGAAGCGATCCCAATCGCGGGCGTTCATCGCCGCCGTTCCCGCGGCCGCGGCCCGGGTCGCCAGGTTCTCGATCAAGGGCGCCGTCCGCTTGCCGGACAGCTCCTCGAAGCGCGCGAGCGCCTCGCCAACCTTGTCCGCGCCGAACGTCTCGATGCGTGTGAACCTGCCGTCCGATCCGGCGATGCAGAGCCGGAGGTGCGGCCATTCGAACTCCCCGCCGCCGTCGCGCATGCGCCCCGACGTCACCCAGCTGACGAGCAGCGCGTCCGGCTCCGCCGCGAGCACGTCGTGGCAGCGCTCGGCCAGGCCCTCGCCCACCTCGAACGCGGTCGCGATCGCGCGCGCCACCTCCTGGGCTCCGCGCAGTGCCCCGAACCCCGCAGCGCGATGATCGAGAAGCTCGACGGCCGGGTCGATCGCTGCCGCGACCCGCTCGGGAGTGAGCAGGCCCCCGAGAGTCGCGACCGAGCGCGCCGTCTCGGCCGCGCGCGTTCGCCCGGGGCCGTCCGGAGGAAGCTCTGCGTAGCGCTCGTAGAGCCGGATGATGGCGTCGCCGAGCCGATCAGCGGCGAAGACCTCGGTCCGTCCGCGTCTTCCCTGTGCATCGACCTCGAAGAGAAAGAGCTGGGCTCTGTCCCAAGCACCGGCGTCGAGCACGTACTCTGCGGAGCTGCCGGACACGGACCAGCGGCAGAGCGCGATCGAGTCGCCGAGCGTTGCCAGCGGCTCGTTCCGGAACTCCGTGCCTCGATCGTTCAGCAGTGAGCGCAGTGAGAAGAGCACTCCCTCGCGGCCGTGTTCGACGCCGACGGCGTGGTTGACGACGGCCATGCCGTCTGCGAGGAGGGCTGGGAGCGCGTCGACGTCGCGGGCAGCGATCACGGCTTCCAAGCGTGCGGCGTTCGCAGTTGCGGCATTGGGTCTCACGCGACGCTCGACTTGCCCTGGCTCGGCCGTGAGCTCGTCGAAGCTCGCGAGCGCCTCCTCCATCTGGCCGGGCTCGAACCACTCGACCCGCGTCGCCTTCCCGTCCGCGTTGGCCCGGAGGAGATGGACGATCGGATACTCGAAGCTGCCGCCGCCCGCGCGGATTCTGCCCTTGACCACCGAGCTCACGAGGAGCGTGTCGGGGCGAAGACCGAGCACCTCGTCGTAGTGGATCGAGAGGTGCTCGGACATCTCGACCAGGCTCCGGCTCCAGCGCACGAACTCTTGGGCTCCGGACAAGGAGCCGAGTCCGAGAGGCCGGTGGTCCGCGAAGACGAGGTCGGGCGCGAGCACGGTCGAGTAGTCGGCCCCGAACGGATCCAGCAGCGCCGTTGCCACGCGCGCGCTGACTGCCGCGCGTTCGCGCGCCGGGCCGCGAGGAAGGGTCTCGGCATAGCGCTCGTACATCCGCACGACCGCGTCGCCCAGGCGGTCGATGGCGAAAAACTCGGTGAGCCGGCGCAGGCCGGCTGCGTCGACCTCCGTCAGCACGACCGCGTCCGAATCCGCCGCGCCGACGGAACCCAGATCGCTCTGGACGTAGGAATCGAACGACAGCGACGCCTGGAACAACGCGAGCGAGTCGCCCAGAGTTGCAAGCGTCTCGTGCCGGAGGGCAACGCCCTCTGCCTGCAGCAGGGTTCGGTAGTTTTCGAGTGCCTGCGACTCCTCGTACCGCACGCCGGTGGGATGGTGGACGGAGTGCGCATCGTCGCGAAAGAGGCTCCGGAACGCGTCGAGGCTCCTGCTGGCGAACGCCGCGTCCATGCGCGCCGCGTTCGCGGTTGCAGCGTTCGGGCGGACCCGTCGTTGGGAGCTTCGTCGGTCCGCGACCCGCTCGTCGAAGCGCGCGAGCGCTTCGTTCTCGTGGTCGGCGTCGAACTGCTCGAAGCGGGTCACCAGACCGTCGCCGCCGAAGACCCAGAGCATGACCAGGTGGCGCTCGAAGGCCCCGCCGCCCGCGCGGTCGGCCCCGAAGTTCGCGTGGCGCACCAGGAGCGCCTCCGAGCAGAGACCCAGGACGTCGTCGGCCCGGGTGACGAGCTCGGTCGTGAGATCGAGAAGCGAACGGATGCCCCTTACCACGGCGCCCGCCCCGCGGACCGGTCCCACTCCCACGGTCCGGTGGTCGATCCACTCCACGTCGGCAGAGAAGGCGGTGCCGTAGCGATCGAGGTCGAGCGGTCCATCGAGTGGGAGCGCCGCGACCGAGCGCGCCGTCGCCGCAGCGCGCGCGCGTTCGGCTCCGTCGGGCAGGAGCTCGGCGTGGCGCGCACACAGCCGCTCGAGCGCGTCGCCGAGCCGGTCCGTCGCGAAGAGCTCGGAGTGCCGACGTCGCCCCGCGCCATCGACCTCCATCAGGATGAGCCAGTCGTTGCTCGTGGCGCCGAACGGGACGTCCTCTCCCACGATCTCGCTGAACGACAAGGAGGTGCGGCACAACGCGAGCGACTCGCCGAGGGTCGCGAGCGGCTCGTTCACGAGCGAGAGATCTGCGGCCTGGAGCATTGCGAGAAGGGCTTGCTGCTCCTGGTAGGTCCTCCCTGTCGGGTGGTGAATCGCCTGCGCGTCGTCCGCGAAGAGGTTCCGGAGCGCATCGAAGTCCCGCGCGGCGACGGCCGCTTCGGTGCGCGCCGCGTTCGCAGTCGCGGCGTTCGGGCGCACGCGGCGCCTTGGCACCGGTGCTGGGGCCGTGAGCTCCTCGAACCGGGCTCGCGCCTCGTCGGCGCAGTCCGATCCGAAGAACTCCAGGCGGCTCACGAGGCCGTCGGCTCCGAAGATCCGCAGCGCGAAGAACGGCCGCTCGTACGGACCGCCGCTTGCGCGGTCCGTGCCGAGGTTCGTGATGCGCAGAAGGAGCGCGTCGGAGCGCGCGCCCAGGATCTCGTCGACGCGGTTCGTGACGTCGCGAGCGACGGTGAGCAGCGATTGAATCCCACGCAGAAAGGCTCTACTGCCCCGCGTGGTGCCGAGCCCGACCGGGCGGTGGTCGACGAAATCGATGCGGGGCGAGACCGTGTCGGCCCAGCGCCGGGGCTCGAACGGCCCGAGCTGCATCTCGAGCACCCGCGCCGTGGCAGCGCCACGGGCACGTTCCGGTCCATCGGGCAGGAGCTCCCCGTGGAGCTGATACAGCCGCGCGATGGCATCGCCCAGGCGATCGACGGCGAAGAGCTCGGCGCGCCGTTGTCGTCCGGCGTCATTGACTTCCATCACGGCGATCAGGTCGTAGTCGATCGCGCCGAACGGAGCGACGTCGTCGCCACCCAGCGCCGTGAGCGACGAGTGCACGTAGGAGAGCACGAGTGACTCGCCGAGCGTAGCCAGCGGCTCGTTCCTGAACGAGAGGTCCTCCGCGCGCAGCAGCCCCTCCAACATGCTCACCCCGCCCTCGAACCCCAGCTCCGTCCGCGTGGGGTGGTGCACGATCTCGACGCTGTCGGACAACAGCTGCGCGAGCGCGTCGGCGTCCCGGGCTTTGACGATGGCGTCGAGGCGAGCCGCGTGCGCGGTCGCGGCGTTGGCGCGCACCTTTGGCCCGAGTCGAGCGAGCGACGGCGGAGGGTGGGTGCCCGCGGTGGAGCCTCTGACCTCCGCAGCGACGCTGCGCCGGGCGCGCTCGGCGGGCATGGTCGCGCCCTTGGCCTCCCAGAGCTCTATCGCGCGACGCTCTTCGGTGTCGGCCTCGGCGCCGCGCCCCTCGGCGCGCAGCGCGGTGGCGAGCGCCAGCCGCGCGTCGGCATGATGCAGGAGCGCATCGGTCCCGGCGGCGATCTCTACGGCGGCGCGCGCGAACTCGACGGCGAGCGCCGGCTCGCCGCGGCGCGCCAGCGCCTCGGCCCGCACGCCGCGCCAGGCGATGGCCGCTTGCAGATCGTCGCCGGCCAGCGCCTCGCTCTCGCCGCTGAGCGTCTCGGCCTCCGCTGCTCGGCCCTGCGCGAGCAGCGCGCGGGCGAGCAGCGCGGCCGCGCGCGCGGCGTCGATCCCGAGCCCGTGCTCGCGCAGCCCGTCGTAGGCCCCGCGCAGGACCCGCTCGGCCGAGACGGCGTCCCCCTCCAGGAGGTCGATGTGTCCGGAGAAGACGTCGGTCTCGAGCAGCTGTTGGCTGAGACCGAGCTCTTCCACCATGCGCCGCGACGAGGCGATCATGCGGCGCGCCGCGTCGCCACGCCCGCGCAACGCCTCGAGCAGCGCCTGACACCGGAGTGCGACGGCCTCGACCGCGGGCGCGCCCTGGGTGATGCGCAGCACGCGCACCACGTCGAGGCAGCGGCCGCTCGCGCGCGTGACCGGGCTCGGTCCCCAGAGCGCTGCGAGCGGCGCCCCGGCCAGCACCGTGTTCGCCAGCCGCCGATGACCGCTCACGCGGCGCGCCGCGGCGAGCGCGCGGTCGAGCGCGGCCTCGCATGCGCCGCCCTTGCCCAAGCGCTGGAGGGCGAGCGCATGCACCAGGTGCGCCTTCGCCTCGCCAGCGGTGTCGCCGGCCGTGGCCAGCACTTCGGCTGCGGCCTCGACCGCGTCGGCAGTGGCGCGCAGCGACTGGGGATCGGTCAGCACGGCGAGCTGGCCGGCGAAGCAGGTGTGCCAGGCGCGCAGGCGATCCGAGTCGCCGGCGAAGCGCGCGAGCTCTGCGAGCGCGCCCGCCGCGGGGCCGACCTCGCCGGCCGCGAGCAGCGCCTCGCACCAGTCGAGCGCCAGGTCCGCGCGCGCCGGATCCGCCGGATCGAGCCGCGCCAGCGCGCGTCCGAGCAAGCTGCCCGCGACGGGCACGTCGTCGCGTTCCAGCGCGCGTCGGCCGGCCGCGGCGAGATAGCGCGCCGCGCGCTCGCCCAGCGCGCGTCCCTTCGCGTCGATCGGACCCAGCTCGCGCAGCTGCTGGTGCGCCTGCTCGAGGTGCCAGCCGATCGTCTCGTCGTGATCGATCGCGTCGCCGACGCGCGCCGCAATCCAGTCCGCGAACCGGCCGTGCAGCTCCGCGCGGGTGCCGCGCAGCACGCGCCGGTAGGCCGCGTCGCGGATCAGGGCGTGATGGAAGCGAAGCGCCGGCTCGCCCAGGAACCAGCCGGTGTCGGGCTCGACGAGCTCGCTGCGGCGCAGCGACTCGAGCCGCGCGTCGAGGTCGCCGATCTCGCGCGGCAGGAGCTGCGCGAGCGCCGCGCGCGAGAACTGCCGGCCGATCACCGCGGCGCGCTCGAGGATCGTGCGCTCTTCCGGGCGCAGCCGCTCGATGCGCGCGGCGAGCAGCGCGTGGATCGTGGGCGGCATCTCGATGTCGGCGAGCGCGATGCTGGTCGTCCAGCGGTCGCCCTCACGCTTGAGCGCGCCGTCGTGCACGAGCATGCGCACGAGCTCACCAACGAAGAGCGGGTTGCCCTCGCTCGTGGCCAGGACGCGCCCCGCGATGGCGGCGGGAAGCTCGTCGGCGCCGATCACGTTGGCGGCCAGGCGGGTGGCGGCGCCGGCGTCGAGACCCGCGAGCGTAACCACGTCGGCGACCAGCCCGCTCGGCGCGGCGAGCGACGAGCGCGCGTCGCGCAGCTCGGGCCGCGCGGCCACCAGCACCAGCAGCGGCACGCCGCTGCTCCACTGCACCAGGTGTTCGGTCAGGTCGAGCAGGAGCGGCTCCGCCCACTGCAGGTCGTCGAGGGCGAGTACGACGGGCTGCGCCTGCGCCAGCGTCGCGAGGAGGCGCCGCACCACGAAGAAGGTCTCCTCGGGCGACGCGGGAGCGCCGGCCAGGAGCCCGGCGACTCCAGCGGCGATGCGCGCTCGCTCGGGCTCGGCCGCGGGCAGCGCGCTCTCGATCGCCGCGCGCAGCGCTTCGCCGCTCGCGCCGTCGTCGATCCGCAGAGCGCCGCGGAGCGCCTCGGCGAGCGGCGCGAAGGTCGATCCGCCGGCGGGGTCGCAGCGGGCGGTGAGGACGATCGCGCGCTCGCCCAGCCGCCGCGCGAACTCGCCGAGCAGCCGGGACTTGCCCAGCCCCGGCGAGCCGAGGATCGCCGCCAGCCGCGGCCCGGGCTCGGCGACCGCAGCCTCGTACACCGAGGTGAGTCGGCGCAGCTCTTCGTCGCGCCCGACGAACCCGATCGCGGGCGCGCCCGCCGGACGCTCGAGCGACACCACGCGGTAGGCAGGCACCGGCTCGGCGCGACCCTTGAGCGCGAATGTGCCGAAGTGCGCGAGGGTCACCTGCTCGCTGACCAGGCGCCGAGTCGCTTCGCCGAGCAGCACGTCGCCTTCGCGCGCCTCCTGCTGCAGGCGGCCCGCGACGTTCAGTGGATCGCCGATACCCTGAGGCCGCTCGTCGCTTGTGACGACCTCGCCGGTGTTCACCGCGATGCGCAGGCCGAGGTCGCCCACGATGGCGCCTTCCTCGCGAGCGAACTCGCGGAAGGCCTGCTGCATGGCGACCGCCGCGCGCACGGCGCGGATCGCGTCGTCTTCGGCGACGTTCGGCACGCCGAACGCGCACATGACCCCGTCGCCGAGCAGCTGCACGACCGTCCCGCCGTGCGCCTCGACCGGGCCGCGCATCGCCGCGTAGTAGCGCTCCATCACGCGCCGCGTGGACTCGGCGTCGAGCCGCTCCTGCAGCGAGGTCGAGCCCACGAGATCCGCGAACAGGATCGTGACCACCTTGCGGGAGCCCGCGGAGTCGCCGCCCGCAGGCGTGGCCGCGGCGAGCGAAGCGCCGCAGGCGTCGCAGAACTGCGCATCCGGCGCCGTCTCCGCGCCGCACGCCGGGCAGCGGGCCGCGAGCGAGCCGCCGCAGCCGGCGCAGAACCGCGCGCCCGCCCGGTTCGAGCGCTTACAGCTCGCGCAGACCATCACCTGCCCATCTTACTCTCCGAGAGTATTCCGCGATGCCGCCGCAGTGCGGTATATGATCGGCCGATGGCGGCTCGGCTGAGCCTGCAGATCCGGGTCGGGGCCGCAATCGCCGCACTCGCTCTACAGGCCGTTGGCGCGGGCGCCCAGACCTGTGTTGCCCCGCCGGCGGATCTGGTGAGCTGGTGGACGGGCGACGGGAGCACCGCCGATCGGTTGGGCGGGAACCCCGGGACAGCCCACGGCGGAGTGAGCTTTCCCGCCGGGATGGTGGCTCAGTCGCTCGGCTTCAACGGCGTCGACGGATACGTGAGCGTCGGGAACCCGGTGAGCTTGCGGCTCTCTGCGAGCGACTTCACGGTCGACACGTGGGTGTACTTCACGGCCCTGGTCTCGCCGGCAGGTCCGTCGGGGCCATGCTTCGGCCCAGGCTGCGACATGGCGCTCCTCGACAAGATCGTCTCCGACGGGACCGCGGCCAATCGCGACGGCTGGCGCCTCTTCAAGCAGTCCGATGATCGCATCTGGTTCTGTCTCGGGGCGCCTTCGGGCAACGGCTGCGTGCCCGACTCCGCGACGACCGTCCGGACCATCGCGCCGGTCAGCGCGGGCACCTGGTACCACGTGGCGGCGGTCAAGCAGACGACGGGCATCCGACTCTACTTGAACGGCGCGCTACAGGAACAGAAGCCGCTGCCGACCCACGTGAACACCGACTCGGCGAGTCTCGAGATCGGACGCCACGCGGAGGCGCTCTACACCTCGCTGCTCTACGGCCGGCTCGACGAGATCGAGATCCACCGGCGCGCGCTCTCGCTCGCCGAGATCCAGTCGATCTACACGGCGGGCAGCGCGGGGAAGTGCAAGACGGCCCCGGTTCCCGCGCTCGGCAATCTCGCGCTCGTCGCGCTCGCGATCCTGCTCGCAGGAACGAGCACCTGGGCGGCGCTTCGCTACCGCCCCACTCGCTAGGATCTGCGCGGCGTCAGACCTGTATGCTGCTGCGCATGGCAAGACTCACCGGTTCGAGCGTCCTTGCGTTTGTATTGGCCATTGCCGCGGCAGGAAGCGCGTCGGCCCAGGGCCAGGTGCTTCCCCTTCCTGCGGCCGACCAGCAGCGGATGGACGCGCTGCTCGGCGCGGGAGTGGTCGGCAAGGCGCTCCCGAGCGCGCCGATCGACCAGCCGCTGCGCTACTTCCCGCTCACCGAGAAGTCGCCTAGCTACACGGTGACCTCGGGCAAGAACGCGGGGAAGACTCAGGTGCTGAAGGTCGCGAAGGGGCAGCGCCCGGGCGGCAACGACGCCTGGCGGTTCGGGCTCTCCTCGACCCTGGCCGCCTTCCTGCGCAACACGGTCGACGGCGATCTGATGATGCCGGCGGTGACCGACACCTATGAGGGCGTCGTGGTCATCACGACGCCGCCGAATCCCTTCCTGCTGAAGGGCATGAAGCCCGGCGAGTCCCGGAACTTCGCGCAGAAGGTGTCGGTGAACTATCTCGACGACCCGACCGACCAGCGCTTCTCGGGGTCGCTCGTCGGAACCTACACTTACTTGGGTACGTACCAGGTCACGGTGCCCGCCGGCACGTATCCCTCGGTCGTCATGCGGGTGACCTGCGAGGGCGACGTCGGCCCCGCGCACACGAAGGACATGGCCTACTACGTGTTCTCACCCGGCGTCGGCGTGGTCGCGATGATCAGCCAGGAGGACGCCGAAGCGTTCTGGATCATCCACCTGGATTCATCGTCCGGTCGGGTGCTGGCGTCGGTGGACTAGACGTCGTCGAAGAACAGGATCTCGCGCACCTCGACCGGCCCCCAGGTTGCGGCCGGGTAGCGCTTCGCGATCTCGACCGCGGCGGCGTGGTCCGGCGCGCGCACGATGCTGTAGCCGCCCACCACGTCCTTGGTCTCGGCGAACGGACCGTCGGTGACGAGGACCTTCTGGTCGCGCGCGGTCACGCGCGCGGCCGGCGGGTCCTTGGCGAGCGGCGCCGTCTCGATCAGCACGCCCTGGCCGTCGAGCATGCGCCCGTGCGCGATCATGGCGCGCATCTTCGAGCCGTCGGGGTCGCGCAGATCGGGGCCCTCTCGGAACGCGAGCAGGAACGGCTTGCCCTCGCCCGCGTCGAGGAAGCTGTAACGGACGCGCAGGCGGTGGACCTCGACCGTGCCCCGGCGCGCGTGCGGGATGCGGCGGGCGATCTCGAGCGCGGCCGCGCGGTCCGGGACGTCGATCACCCACACTCCGCCGAGTTGCTCCTTCGTCTCGGCGAACGGCCCGTCGGTGACGAGCGGCTTGCCGGCTCGCACGCGCACCCTCGCCCCTTCCGCCGTGGGCGCGAGCGGGAACCCGCGCCGCAGCTTGCCCTCGCGCGCGAGCTCTTGCGCGAACTTTCCCATCTCGGTCATGCAGGCCGGGTCGTAGCGCTCCGGACGCTCCTCCATCGAGAACAGCAGCATGAACTCCATCGCTCAGACCCGATCGAAGAAGAGGATCTCGCGCACCTCGACCGGGCCCCACTTCGCGTGCGGGAAACGTTTGGCCAGCTCGATCGCCTCCGCGCGTCCTTCGGCGCGCACCAGGCTGTAGCCGCCAACCAGGTCCTTCGACTCGGCGAACGGGCCGTCGGTAACGAGGATCTTGCCGTCCTTGGCCTCGAGCCGACCGCGCGGCAGCGGGCCGCCGAGGTGCGCCGTCTCGAACTGCACGCCGTCGCGAACGAGGGGGGTGCCGAACTCCATCATCTCGCGCCCCATGGCGGGGTCGGGGACGAACCCGGGCTCGAGGTGGAACACCAGGATGAACGGCCGGCCCTTCTCGGAGTCGTCGAACACGTAGCGGCCCGCGATCGCGTGCACTTCAGTCCTGCGGCCCGGGCTCGTGTGGGGACAGCGCTTGGCGATCTCGAGCGCCTCGGCGCGGTCGGCGGCCTCGACGATCCAGACCCCGGCCACGTGCTCCTTCGTCTCGGGGAACGGCCCGTCGATGACGAACGCCTTGCCGTCGCGCACGCGCGCGGTCGCGCCTTCGGAGGCGGCGGCCAGCGGGAAGCCGCGGAGCAGCTTCTTCGCGCGGGCGAGCTCCTGTGCGTACTTCCCCATCGCGGCCATGCCCTCGGGCGTGGGGGCGCGGACGCCTTCGCTCTCGTTGAACACAAGCATGAACTGCACGGAGCGCCTCCTCGTTGGCTGTCTACGGGATCGTCGAACGAGGCCGGCCCGAATCGACATGTCGATTCTGCGCGATCTCGCCCGACGATGGGGCGGAGGACACATCATGCACGCGATCGTCTCGCGCGAGGAATGGGAACAGGCCCGGAAGCAGCTCTTGGTCAAGGAGAAGGCGCTCACCCGCTTCCGCGATGCGCTCGCGGCCGAGCGGCGCGCCCTGCCCTGGGTTCGGGTCGAGAAGAGCTACGTGTTCGCGTCACCGTCCGGCCCGGTGACCTTGGCCGACCTGTTCGCCGGCAAGAGCCAGCTCTTCGTGAAGCACTTCATGCTGGGCCCCGGCCAGGTCGGCCAGTGCGTCGGCTGCTCGATCGAGGTGGACCACCTGGTGCCCACGCTCGTGCACCTTTCGAACCACGACGTGGCGGTCGCCGTCGTCGCGCGCGCGCCGATCGACGAGATCGAGGCGGTGCGCAAGCGGATGGGCTGGCCGATCCCCTGGGTCTCGTCGCACGGCACCGACTTCAACTACGACTTCCACGTCTCGTTCCGGCCCGAAGAGATGGCCGCCGGCCGCGGCTACTACAACTACCGCTGGCACGCGCCGGGGCTCGAGGACTACTCGGGCGACAGCGTATTCACGAAGGACGAGTCGGGCCAGATCTTCCACACGTACTCGTGCTTCAACCGCGGCGCGGAGGAGATCCTGGCCACGTACGTGATCCTCGACATGACGCCGAAGGGGCGGGACGAGAACGGGCCGTACCGGTCGCTCGCGGATTGGGTGAGGCCGAGGAACATGTACGGGAAGGGTGGGACCGTCGAGGGGAACGGCCGGTTCCACCGGACGGACTGCGGCTGCTCCGCGCACAGGGAGTGAGCTTCAGCCTCGTTCGTCGCGGCGGATCGCGGCTGCGGCGAGCTCGGTCCGGCTGCGCACGTCGAGCTTGGTGAACACGTGCACGAGGTGCGTCTTCACGGTGGCGAGACTCACGAAGAGCTTCTCCGCGATCTCCTTGTTGGGGAGCCCTGACGCGACGAGCTCGACGACCCGCGACTCGGTCGGCGTGAGGCTCTCCCAGCCGTGGTCGGGTCGGCTGCGCTCGCCGCGCCCGCGGCGCGCGTACTCGACCGCCTCCTGCAGCGAGAGGCGCGCGCCCTCTGCCACGGCATCGGGATCGACGCGGCCGCGCAGCTCGTCTAGATCCGGCGTGGGATAGAGCTGCTTGTACCCGGCGCGTGCGCGGAAGGCGTCTGCTGCGCCGATCAGGCGCGCGGCTTCGGCGAGCCGGCCGGCGTCGCCGTGGATCAGCGCGAGCAGATCGAGCGCGTCGACTTGGGCCAGGGTGAAGCCGTACTGGATGGCCCGGGCGAGCACGGCATGCGCAGCAGCCTCGGCCTCGCCCGGACTCTGCCGCCGAAGCCGACCTCCGCGCGCCAGGTCCAGGATGGCGAGCATGAGGTTCACCTCTGTGCCCGCGTACTCGCGCTCGGCTGCGACGAAGATGGCGTCGGACTCGGCTGCATCGGCGAGTGCGCGCGCGGTGCGTGCGAGCGTCAAGCGCGCGGTCCAACCTAACGTGCCCGGCATCTGCGCGGCTTTCCTCAAGTGGCCGCGCGCCGTCTCGAAGTCACCGTCCATGACGGCCGCCGCACCCAGAACGAGATCGCGCATGCCCTCGAACAACCCGAGCGCGCCGAAGTGGTCCAGCAGCGCCTGAGCATCGCGCAGCAGCGTGCGATCGCCGGTCGCGAGCCCAATCGTGACCATCAGGATCAGCGAGGACTGGTGGGTGCGCACGATCGTGGCACGCGCGGTGGCGAGGTCGCCCTCATTGAGCGCGAGGCCAGCCTGAACGAAGCGAAGATTCGTACGAAGCGTGGCGTCCGCAGGCAGCTGTCGGTCGAGCCAGTCGACCAGACGCCGCGCCCGGTAGCTGTCGGAGAGGTTGCTCATCGTCGCGAGGTGCGTCGTAGCCAGCACCTCGAGCGCCCGGTTTCCGACCGCGCGTGCGTCCTCGATGGCTCGCTCGAGCCCGTGAACGCCCTCGTCCCAAGCGAAGAACGTGCGTAGCCACGAGAGTGCGGTCTCGAGCTGACAGCGCGCCGTCGCCGAGATGGCTTCGCGCCGCTCCGCGAGTGCAGTGCGGGCTGCGGAGAGCGTGGCAACGTCGCCGGCCAGGGCAAGCGCGCCCGCGATCGGCGCCACCGCCTCGAGCCACTCGCAGCTGCCGACGTCGAGACCGTGCAGCACGCGGCTCGAGACGGCGCGCGCCTCGTCGTGCGCGAGGCGGTACGGCCAGGACGCGCCGAGCGGCTGCAGCAGCTCGAGCGTGGAGGCCCGGTCGCGTCCGAGCGACCAGTCGAGAGCGGCGATCAGCTCGGGGGTCTCGGCCTCGACCTCGGCTGCCGTCGGCTCGCGGAACAGCTCGCGATCGACGGCCCAGCCGGCGGAACGGCGCCGGAACCAGGCCAGGTGGCGGTCGCGCACGAGCTCGAGCTCGCCTGCATCGTGGGCGCGCTCGAGACCGAAGTGACGCAGCGTCTCCAGCATCCGGTAGCGATCGCCGCCGTGCAGAACCAGGCTCTTGTCGACGAGCCGCGCCAGCAGGTCGAAGACTTCCAGGCGGTCGAGGTCGTCGCCCGCCGCCACGGCCTCGGCGGCCTCGAGGCTGAATGGAGCTGCGAAGGCGGCCAGGCGGCGGAACAGCGCCTGCTCGTCGTTGGAGAGGAGGTCGTAGCTCCACTCGACCGAGGCGAGCAGGGTGCGTTGTCGCGCCACCGCCGTGCGCGCGCCGCCGGTGAGCAGGCGGAAGCGATCGTCGAGCCCGGCTGCGAGACGGTCGACGGAGAGCGCGCGCACGCGCGCTGCGGCGAGCTCGAGCGCGAGCGGAATGCCGTCGAGCCGGCGGCAGATGCCCGCGATGAACGGCGCGTT
The DNA here is from genome assembly GCA_963707945.1 of uncultured delta proteobacterium. Lineage (GTDB taxonomy): Bacteria > Myxococcota_A > UBA9160 > SZUA-336 > SZUA-336 > VGRW01. Next base: position 486,008 of record CAVPRM010000001.1, on the reverse strand, counting down.
CGCGGAGTCGAGCGCGAAGTCCGGCCGCGACGCGCGTGCGCGCTCGACGAACAGCTGCACGGCGTCGGCCGCTGCGATGCGCTCGAGCGAGCGCTCGTCCTCCGCCGGCACCGAGAGCGAGGGAATGCGCCACATGGTCTCGCCCGCGACCCCGAGCGGCTCGCGCGCAGTCGCAAGCACGCGCACCTCGGGACCGGCGCGGAGCACCACGTCGCCGAGCTCCGCGCAGGCCGCGAGCAGGTGCTCGCAGTTGTCGAGAACGATGAGCAGATCGGACTTGGCGAGGCGGTGGCTCAGTACCTGGAGCGCCGTAGCGCCCGGCGTCTCGGTCAGGCCGCACGCCGCGACGACCGCCGCGGCGACCTGCGCGCCGTCGGAGACGCGGGCGAGCTCGACCCAGACGACCCCGTCGGCGTGCAACTCTACGCAATCTTGTGCCACGGCGTGAGCGAGCCGCGTTTTCCCCGAGCCGCCCGCGCCGGTGATCGTGACGAGCCGGCCCTTCGCGAGCAGCTCGCCGACGTCGCGGCGCTCGCGCTCCCGCCCGACGAGCGGAGTCGGCCAGGCTCCGAGCGCCGTGGTTCCCGACAGCTGCGCCGCGCCGAGACGGCTCGGGTGGATCGGAAGCTCGGGGTGCGCGAGCTGGTGCACTCGCTCGGGTCGCTCGAAGCCGGGGAGCGTGGCGTTCCCGATCTCGGCGAGCGATGCGGAGTCCGGCATCGAGTCCGAGACCAGAGCCGCGGTGGCGCTCGAGACCAGGACCTGGCCTCCCTTCGCGAGGCCGCGCAGACGCGCGGCACGGATGATGGCGAGCCCGCCGTAGTTGCCGCTGTCGGCGAGCTCGGCCTCGCCCGTGTGCATCGCCATGCGCACCGACACGGCCGCGCCTTCCGGCCACGGCTCCGCCAGGAGCGCGCGCTGAGCGGCGAGAGCGGCCGCGAGCGCCGCCGCCGGGCGCGCGAAGACTGAGAGTGTCGAGTCGCCTTCGCCCTGGTCCGGCGGCCGGAAGCCGCCGTGCTCGGCGACCGCCTCCGCGATCAGCTCTCCCTGCCGCGCGAGCGCTTTCCCGGCGAGCGGAGATCTCTGCCAGAGGCGGGTCGACGCCACGACGTCCGAGACCAGGAACGTCACCAACCCGGCAGGGAGCCTCGCCGTGTCCATCGAGCGCTACGGTACTCCGAGCGCCCCGGGATACATCCACCGAAGGATTGATTTCGTCAGTACGGACGGATCAGCCGCAGCCGCCGGTCTCCCCACACTCCCGGCAAGCAAAGCACGCCCCGGCCCGAACCATGATCGTTCCGCAGTTCGTGCACGGCGGCGCGTCCTCCTGCCCGATCCCCTGCCGCGGCTCGTTCGCGCTGCCGCCGCGGATCGGCACGACCCGCTCCGTCCCGGTCGCCTTGGGCCGGTCGAGGCCGACGCCATCGACGTACTCGTCCTGCACGTCCTCGACGAGCGATTCGCCGCTCGGGAAGTTCAGACCGAGCCAGCGGAAGACGTAGTCGGTGACCGACTTCGCCATCGGGATGTCCGGGTTGCCGGTGAAGCCCGCCGGCTCGAACCGGGTGTGGCTGAACTTGTCAACCAAGGCCTTGAGCGGGACGCCGTACTGCAGCGAGATCGAGGTGAGGACCGCGATCGTGTCGATCAGGCCCGACACCGTCGAGCCTTCCTTCGACATCTTCAGGAACACTTCGCCCGGGGTGCCGTCCTCGTACAGGCCGACGGTCACGTAGCCGTCGTGGCCGGAGATCGAGAACTTGTGGGTCTTCGCGTCGCGCACGTCGGCCAGCTTGCGGCGGCGCGGCGCGAGCTCGGCGACTGCGGCCGCGGGCTGCTCCTCGGCCTTGTCGGCCTTGGTGTTCAGCGGCTGAGTGCGCTTCGAGCCGTCGCGGTAGATCGCGAGTGACTTGAGGCCCAGCCGCCAGCCTTCCGTGTACGCCTCTTCGATGTCCTCGACGGTCGCGTCCTTGGGCAGGTTCACCGTCTTCGAGATGCCGCCCGAGAGGAACGGCTGGGCGGCGGCCATCATGCGGATGTGGCCCATGTAGTGGATCGAGCGCGTGCCGTGGGCGGACGTGAACGCGCAGTCGAAGATCGACAGGTGCTCGTCGGCGAGCTCGGGCGCGCCCTCGATCGTGTCGTGCTCGTCGATGTAAGCGACGATCTTCTCGATCTGCTTGGGCGTGTAGCCGCGGCGCGAGAGCGCGGCGGGCACGGTGCGGTTCACGATCTTGATCACGCCGCCGCCGACCAGCGACTTGTACTTCACGAGCGCGATGTCGGGCTCGATGCCGGTCGTGTCGCAATCCATCATGAACGCGATCGTGCCGGTCGGCGCAATCACGGTGACCTGGGCGTTGCGGTAGCCGTGCTTGCGGCCGAGCTCGAGCGCCTGGTGCCAGGTCGCGCGCGCCGAGGCGTGCAGGTCCTGCGGCACGCCGGCGGCCAGCACCTGGTCGCCGTACTCCGTGTGCAGGCCGATCACCTCGAGGAACGGCGCGCGGTTCTTCTCGTACTCCGCGAACGGCCCCGTGCGGCGCGCGATCTCGGCCGAGCGCAGGTACGAGCGCCCGGTCATGAGCGACGTGATCGCGCCGCACAGGTTGCGGCCTTCGTCGCTGTCGTACGCGACGCCGTTCAGCATGAGCAGCGCGCCGAGGTTCGCGTAGCCCAGGCCCAGCGGCCGCAGCAGGTGGCTGTTCTTCGCGATGCGCTCGGTCGGGTAGTCGGCGAAGTCGACGATGATCTCCATCGCCAGGATCATCGTGTCGACGGCCTGCTCGAAGTCGGCGGTCGCGAAGCGGCCGTTCGCGTCGGCGAAGTTCAAGAGGTTGAACGACGCGAGGTTGCACGCCGTGTCGTCCAGGAAGATGAACTCGCTGCACGGGTTGGTCGCGTTGATCCGCCCGCTGTTCTTCACCGGGTTCCAGCGGTTGATCGTGGTGTCGTACTGCACGCCCGGGTCGCCGCACACGTGCGCGGCCGACGCGATGTCGCGCATCAGGTCGCGCGCCTGCATGGTCTCGGCGACCTTGCCGGTCGTGACCGCGCGGGTCTGCCAGCTGCCGCCGGTCACCACCGACTTCATGAACACGTCGGAGACGCGCACCGAGTGATTCGCGTTCTGGTACTGGATCGACTCGTAGGCTCCGCCGGGCACGTTGAAGCGGCCGTCGAAGCCGGCGTCGATCAGCGCCCACGCCTTGCGCTCCTCCTCGGCCTTGCAGCGGACGAACTCGCGGATGTCGGGGTGGTCGGCGTTCAGGATCACCATCTTCGCCGCGCGGCGCGTCTTCCCGCCCGAGCGGATCACGCCCGCGAACGAGTCGAAGCCGCGCATGAACGAGACGGGACCGCTCGCGATCCCGCCGCCGGCGAGCGGCTCCTTCGACGAGCGGATCGTCGACAGGTTCGTGCCGGTGCCCGAGCCGCCCTTGAAGAGCATGGCCTCGGTCTTCGCGAGGTCCATGATCGACGTCATGGTGTCCTCGACGGAGTTGATGAAGCACGCGCTGGCCTGCTGCGGGACCATCTTGCCGTCGGGCTCGACCACGCCCAGGTTGAACCAGACGGGCGAGTTGAAGCACACCTTCTGGTGCAGCAGCAGGTAGGTGAGCTCGTCGGCGAACGTCTGCTCCTGCTCTTCGCTCGCGAAGTAGTCGCCCTCGCGGCCCCAGCGGCGGATCGTCGCGACGACGCGGCCGATCAGCTGGCGCACGCTCGACTCGCGCGACGGCGTGTTCAGGTGACCGCGGAAGTACTTCGAGGCGACGATGTTGGTGGCGATCGCCGACCAGGTCTCGGGCACTTCGACGTTGGGCTGCTCGAACACGACCTCGCCGCCGTCACCGCTGATCTTCGCGGTGCGTCTCTCCCAGCGAACGGTCCAGAACGGGTCCTCGCCCGGACGCGTGAAGTGTCGCTGGATCGGGATCTCGGTCTTGTTCTCGCTCGCCGCCACGTCTTGATCCGCCACTCTAAGCCCCACCCCTCGAAAAGACGGAAATTCCGGGCCCAGGGAAAGGTCCTGTACTTCAGAACCTCCGAACAACGGCCCTCCTCCAGAGCACGCCATCCGCTTCCACCCAGCCGCCCGTAGCCCCCCTGGCTGCCGAGTTGGAATCCCTGGAATCCCGGAGCCCTTTTCTACTCCGGCTCCGGGCGGGGGTCAACACTGTTGCCACTAGATCTTGAGGGTATCGTCACCGCAGGGCCAAGATATTGAGATTCCAGCGCTTTCCTGAGCGTAGCAGAACCCCCTCGCGGAGGCCCGCCGCGACCGACCCGCTGGTCGGGCCCGGAACCCCGCGAGATCCCGTGCGTTTCATCGGGGCGCCTTGCAACTGCCTCTCCGACTCTGTTACGAGCGAGAGCGAGGAGCGGAATACGGCATGGACTTCGGACTCTCGGAAGAGCAGGAGCTGCTGCGCGCGGAAGTGCGCAAGTTCCTCGACGCGCGCTGCCCGCTCGAGCAGGTGCGGAAGATCATGGAGACGGGGCCCGGCTACTCGGCCGAGCTGTGGCAGGAGCTGGCGGAGCTGGGCTGGCTCGGCCTGACCATTCCCGAGAAGCAGGGCGGCGCCGGGCTCACCTGGGTGGATCTGGTGGTGCTGCTGCACGAGACCGGGCGCTCGCTCTTCCCCTCCCCGCTCGTGTCGACCACCTTGGCCGCGGCCGCGATCCTCGATTCGGGCAGCGCCGAGCAGAAGGCGCGCTGGCTGCCGAGCCTGGCCGACGGGACCCGGATCGGCACGCTGGCGCTGCTCGAGGCGAGCGACGTGCTCGGGCCGACCGGCATCGCGCTGCAGGGCAAGCCGGACGCCGACGCGTTCGTGCTGACCGGGGAGAAGAAGTTCGTTGCGGACGCCGGGGCCGCGAACCTGTTCGTGATTGCCTTCCGCACGGGCTCGGGCGCGCAGGACCTGGCGCTGGCCGTGGTCGACGCGGGCGCGCCCGGTGTGACCGCGAAGGCCTTCGCGACGATCGACGCGACCAAGCGGCTCGGGACGCTCGCGCTCGAGAACGCGCGGGTCCAGAGGAGCGCGCTGCTGGGGAAGCCGGGGCAGGCCTGGCCCGCGATCGAGAAGCTCTTCGACCGGGGCGCCGTCGCGGTCACGGCCGAGAGCCTGGGCGCCGCCGAGGCCGCGCTCGATCTCACCGTGGCCTACGCCAAGGAGCGCATCCAGTTCGGCGCGCCGATCGGCAAGTACCAGGGCGTGAAGCACCCGCTCGCCGAGATGTACGTCGACGTCGAGTCCGCGAAGTCGCTGCTCTACTACGCGGCGTGGGCCGCGGACGAGAGTCCCGCCGAGCTGCCGCGCTCCGCGTCGCTCGCCAAGGCCTACACGACCGACGCCTTCGCGCGGATCGGCATCGACGGCGTGCAGCTCCACGGCGCCGTCGGCTACACCGCGGAGTACGACATCCAGCTCTACCTGAAGCGCTCGAAGTGGGCGCGGCCGGCGTTCGGCGATTCCGACTTCCACTACGAGCGCGTCGCGCGCCTCGGAGGACTGTGAAATGGATTTCAAGCTGTCACCCCAGGAAGAGGCATTCCGCGACGAGGTCCGCGCGTTCCTCGACGAGAACCTGCCCGAGGGTCAGAGCCGCGCCGACATGAAGTTCGTGCTCGAGTGGAACAAGAAGGTCCGCGCGAAGCGCTGGGTCGGCTTCTCCTGGCCGAAGGAAGTCGGCGGCGGCGGCGGCGGGATCATGGAGCAGGTGGTCCTGAAGGAAGAGATGGCGAAGCGGAAGGCGCCGCCGCTCGGCGCGTGCTTCATGGGCCTGGCCTGGGTCGGCCCCGCGATCATCCAGTACGGCACCGAGGCGCAGAAGCAGCGCTTCATCCCCGACATCCTCGACGGCGCCTACCAGTGGTGCACCGGCTACTCCGAGCCCGGCACCGGCAGCGACCTCGCGGCGCTCTCGTGCAAGTGCGTGCGCGACGGCGACCACTACGTGGTGAACGGCCAGAAGATCTGGACCTCGATCGCGATGTGGTCGAAGTGGATCATCCTGCTCGTGCGCACCGACCCCAACGCGGAGTCGAAGCACGACGGCATCACCTGCCTGCTCGTCGAGATGTCGACCCCGGGCATCGAGGTGCGCCCGATCCAGAACATGTCGGGCAGCGCGATGTTCGCCGAGGTGTTCTTCACCGACGTGCGCGTGCCGGTCGAGAACCGGCTCGGCGCGGAGGGCCAGGGCTGGCAGGTCACGGTGTCGGCGCTGCAGAGCGAGCGCTCGTCGATCGCCGAGGTCACCGCCATGTACCGCAAGCTCGAGGAGCTGCAGGAGCTCGCGCAGCGCTGCCAGAAGAACGGCGCGCCGGCGACCCGCGACCCGCGCATGCGCCGCCAGCTCGCGGTGTTCGAGGCGAAGATCGAGGCGATGCGCCTGAACGGCCTGCGCTCGCTGACGCAGCAGCTGAAGGGCAAGCCGCTCTCGAGCGAGACGAGCGTGAACAAACTGCTGCGCGCGGAGCTCGAGGTCGACATGGGCGATTTCGCGCTCGAGCTGCTCGGCACCGCGTCGGCCTACGGGCGCGGCGCCGACGAGGCCGTCGACGGCGGCCGCTGGCAGACCGGTGCGCTCAACTGGCCCGAGGTCGTGATCGGCGGCGGCACGCCGAACATCCAGAAGAACATCATCGCCGAGCGCATCCTGAAGCTGCCCAAGGATTGATGAGCCGGCGCTTCGAGCCGAGCCTGCGCGCCGAGGTCGCCGCGAATCTCGCGCGCTTCGAGCGCCAGGCGGCGGACGGTCCGGCGCTGGTGCGCGCGGCGGTGGCGGCGACACTGGTCGGTGACGCCGACGGCCGCGCCTGCTTCCTGATCACGCGCCGTTCGTCGCGCCTGCGCGATCACCCCGGCCAGTGGGCGCTGCCCGGCGGGCGGGTCGACCCGGGCGAGAGCGCCGAGGAGACCGCGCTGCGCGAGCTGCACGAGGAGCTCGGGCTCGAGCTTCCCGCCTCGGCCGTGCTCGGCCGGCTCGACGACTACGCCACCCGCTCGGGCTTCGCGATCACCCCGGTCGTGTGCTGGGGCGGCGCGGTGCCAGTGCTGTCGCTGAGCCCCGACGAGGTCGAGGCCGTCTACGTCGTGCCGGTCGACGTCCTCGACCGCCCCGAGATCCCGGAGCTGCGCACGATTCCCGAGAGCGATCGGCCGGTGCTGTCGCTCCCGATCGAGATGCTCGGCACCAGCATCCACGCGCCGACCGCGGCCGTGCTGTTCCAGCTGCGCGAGGTCGCCCTACACGGAAGAGCGACGCGCGTGTCACACTACGAGCAGCCCGTTTTTGCCTGGAGGTGAAACCGTGTTCAAGCGAATCGCCCTGGCGGTCGCCGGCCTCCTGCTCCTGTGGGTCGCGCTCCTCTTCTACCTCGGCAGCCCAGCCGCGGGGGAGGTCGTGCTCGTCACGACAACCGACGCGGCCGGAGCCAAGCACCAGACTCCACTCTGGATCGTCGACCGCGACGGGCAAGGGTGGCTGCGGGCCGGCAACGCGGACTCGGGCTGGGTCGTGCGGGTGCGCGCCAATCCGCGAATCGAGGTGGAGCGCAGCGGAGCGATCACCGCGTACCGGGTCACGCCGGTCCCCGAAGCGACCCCGGAGATCGACGCGCTCGTGAGGGCGAAGTACGGCTTCAAGGATCGCCTGGTCGGCTGGCTCATGCCGAACTCGCGGCGGAGCACGCTGGCCCTGCGTCTCGACCCCGACTCGCCCTGATATTTCGGGGCCCTACCAAGGCTCGAAGCGGCTGATCTCGATCCCGCTGCTCCGGCACGCGCATGTTGTCGGCGACCACGCGCGTGGTAGGCGTCGAGAACGGCTTGGACCGGGTCGTCGATCACGCCTCGAGCCCGTTCTTCTCGATCAGCTCCGAGAAGAATGCCGCGCTCTGCTTCGGGATGCGCGCCTGGGTCGCGAAGTCGGTCCACACGATCCCGAAGCGCTTCGAGTAGCCGAACGCCCACTCGAAGTTGTCGAGCAGCGACCAGACGTAGTACGCGCGCACGTTCACGCCGGCCTGGATGGCGGCGTGCATGCCGGCGATGAAGCCGCGCAGGAGCTCGGTGCGCTCGACGTCCGGCACGGTCTTCCCGTCGGCGGCGGGCGCGGTGTTGTCGCAGACGCCGTTCTCGGTGACGTAGATCTTCGGGCGGCCGTACTCGGCCGAGACGAAGCGGAGGAAGTCGCCGAGCGCGAACGGCGCCGCCTCGTAGCCCATCGGCAGGAGCGGCAGCTTCGGAGGCGCGTTGCGGTAGCCGACGCCGCGGCTCGGGTCGGCCAGCACCTGGCGGCGGCTGTACAGGTTCACGCCCAGGAAGTCCGTCGGCGCCGCGATCGTCTTCAGGTCGTCGGGCGCGATCGGCAGCGGCGCGCCGCGCGACTCGTAGTAGCGCAGCACCGACTCGGGATAGCCGCGCCCGTACACTGGCCCGTGCCAGGTGCGCGTGTCGAAGTCGCGCGCGAGCTCGCAGGCGGCGGCGGACTCGGGCTTCGCGTCGGCGGGCTCGAAGCTCGTGTTCGCGTTGGTGATGCCGATCTCGCCGCGCTTCCCCGACGCGCGGTACGCCGCGACCGCGAGCCCGTGCGAGAGCAAGAGGTGGTGGATGGCCCGCCCGGCCAGGCCGACGTCGCGAATGCCCGGCGCGAGCACGCCCGCGCGGTAGCCCATCATCGACGTCACGATCGGCTCGTTGTGGGTGATCCAGCGAGTCACCCGGTCGCCGAGCCGCGCGTACACGAGCGCCGCGTAGTCCGCGAAGCGCTGCGCGGTCGCGCGCTCGGGCCAGCCGCCCAGGTCCTGCAGCGCCTGCGGCAGGTCCCAGTGGTAGAGCGTGGCGCACGGCTGGATCCCGGCCGCGAGCAGCTCGTCGACCAGCTGCGAGTAGAAGTCGAGCCCCTTGGCGTTCGCCTCGCCCGTCCCGAACGGCTGCACGCGCGGCCACGAGATCGAGAAGCGGTAGGTCTGCAGGCCCAGGCGCTTCATCAGCGCGACGTCCTCGCGGAAGAGCCGGTAGTGGTCGCAGGCCACGTCGCCGGTGTCGCCGCCCTGAACGCGTCCGGGCTGTTGGCTGAACACGTCCCAGATCGAGAGGCCCTTGCCGTCTGCCCGGGGCGACCCCTCGATCTGATAAGAGGCCGTCGCCGCGCCCCACTGGAAGCCGTCCGGAAAACGGAGAAACGCCATGCATCCATCCTATCAGGCGCTTACTCTCCGGCGCGGATGGAGAACGTGCGCGCCCTCTACGTCGAGCGCCTGGCCGATCGCCGCGCGGCGGCCGAGCGCGCCGGGTCGCGCGCGCGCTGGATCTCGAACACGCGGCTGGTCGGGTTCGCGCTCGGAGTCGCGCTGCTCTGGCCCGTGTTCGTGACGGACTCGCTCTCGAAGCTGTGGCTCGTCCCGGCGGCCGTCGGCTTCGTCGCGCTGGTGCTCTGGCACGAGCGCGCTCGGCGGGCGCACGGACGCGCGGAGCGCGGCGCGGAGTTCTACGCGCGGGGGCTCGCGCGGCTCGACCTGTCCGACGCGCCCTGGGGCAACACCGGCGAGCGACACCTCGACCCCGAGCACCCGTACGCCATGCACCTGGACCTGTTCGGGCGCCGCTCCCTGTTCGAGCTCTTGTCGCAGGCGCAGACGCAGCGCGGTGAGGAGCGGCTGGCCGAGTGGCTGCTCGCGCCCGCGGCCGCGGACGAGGTGCGCGCGCGCCAGGCTGCGGTCGCCGAGCTGCGGCCGCGGCTCTCGCTGCGCGAGGACCTGTTCGCGCTGGGCCGCGAGCTCGGCGACAGCATGCCCGCGGATCCGCTGATCGCGTGGGCGACGGCGCCGCGCCGCCTCGGCGGCTGGCCGTTGCGGCTCACGGCGGCGGCGGTTTCGGGTGTCACCGTCGCTGCGATCTGGCTCGCGCTCGCGGGCTCGACCAGCTGGGTACCGGCGCTCGGCCTGGTCCTGCTCGTGGTCGCGGCTCACGTCGCGCTGCAGCGCCGAGTCGCGAGCGTGCTCGGCGCGATCGAGCCGCGGCTGCGCGACCTCGATCGGCTCGCGGCGCTGCTCGCGCGCCTCGAGGCCGAGCCCTGCGAGGCGCCGCGCCTGCGAGCGACCCGCGCTGCGCTCGACCACGCGGGCACGCCCGCCTCGCGCCAGATCGCCCAGCTACACCGGCTGGTGGCGCTCCTCGACTGGAGGCGGAACCAGCTCTTCGCGCCGATCGCGGGTGTCCTGCTCTGGGGTCTGCAGATCGCCTGTGCGCTCGAGTCGTGGCGAGCGCGCAGCGGCGGCGACATCGCGGGCTGGCTCGCTGCGGTGGGCGACTTCGAGGCGCTCGGCGACCTGGCCGGCTACGCCTTCGAACACCCCGCCGATCCGTTCCCGGAGCTCGCCGACACGGGCCCGCTCTTCCACGCGCGCGCGCTGGGTCACCCGCTGCTCCTCGACTCGCTCTGCATCCGCAACGACCTCGAGCTAGACGCCGCGCACCCGCTGGTCGTCGTCTCGGGCTCGAACATGTCGGGCAAGAGCACGTTTCTCCGCTGCATCGGAACGGCCGCGATCCTGGCGCTCGCAGGCGCGCCGGTGCGCGCGCAGAGCCTGCGCCTGTCGCCGCTCGCGCTGGGCGCGTGCCTGCGCGTGCAGGATTCGCTGCGCGACGGAGCATCGCGCTTCTATGCCGAGCTGCTGGCGCTGCGCCGCGTCGCCGAGCGCTGCAAAGGTCCCCTTCCCCTTCTGTTTCTGCTCGACGAGATCCTGGCCGGCACCAACTCGCACGACCGGCGCATCGGCGCGGACGCGTTGCTGAAGGGACTGCTCGCGCGCGGCGCGATCGGGCTCGTGACGACCCACGACCTCGCGCTGACCGCGATCGCGGACGAGCTCGCCCCGCGCGCGACGAACGCCCACTTCGAGGACCAGCTCGCGAACGGCGAGCTGCGCTTCGACTACCGGCTCCGACCGGGGGTGATCAGCCGCGGCAACGCGCTCGAGCTGATGCGCTCCGTGGGCCTGGAGATCTGAACCAAAGTGTAGGGCCATCGTGACGCCCTAGCGGATATCATGCCCCTCATGAAGATCGCACTCACCTGCTTGATGATACTGCTGCCGCTCACCGCGCTCGGCGAGGACAACAACGAAGAGCTGGCCAAGAAGCTGACTAATCCCGTCGCGGATCTGATCAGCGTTCCGTTCCAGTTCAACTACGATCAGGGGATCGGCCCGACCAACGAGGGCCAGCAGTACTACATGAAGTTCCAGCCGGTCGTCCCGATCTCGATCGGCGACGACTGGAACGTCATCTCGCGCACGATCCTGCCCGTCATCTACACGAACCGTTTCGTGCCGCCGTTCGACGGCCCGAACTTCGGCACCGGCGACACCGTGCAGAGCTTCTTCTTCTCGCCCAAGAAGCCCAGCTCCTGGGGCGGGATCATCTGGGGCGCGGGGCCCGCGTTCCAGCTGCCCACCGCCACGAACGGCTCGCTGGGGGCGCAGAAGTGGGGCGCCGGGCCGACGGTGGTCATGCTGAAGATGGCGGGTCCGGTCACCGCGGGCTTCCTGGCGAACCAGATCTGGGGCTTCGCGGGGAACGACAATCGCAAGCGCTTCAACCAGACCTTCTTCCAGCCCTTCGTCACGTACACGACCCACACCGCGACGACCTTCGGCGTGAACCTGGAGTCGAGCTACGACTACGTCGACAGCGTCTGGACCGTCCCGATGAACGTCTTCGTCTCGCAGATGGCCCGGCTCGGGCCGCAGATCACGCAGTTCCAGCTCGGCTTCCGCAGCTATCTCACGACACCGGACGGCGTCGGCCCCAACTGGGGCCTGCGCTTCACTGTGACGCTGCTGTTCCCGAAATAGAGATGCGCCGTTCCGCGCTCACCCTCGCCACCTTGCCGCTCGTTTTGGTGGCGATCTGGTGCTGCGCGGCGCTCTGGATCGACGGTCCGACGTCGCGCCCGCTCGCGGGCGCGCTGGTCGGCTCGTTCGCGCTCGCCTGTCTCGCGTCGCTGTGGCTCGCGCGCCCGTACGGACGCGCGCTCGTCGCGCTCTTCGTGCTGTGCGCCGCGGTCATGTTCTGGTGGATGCGGATCCCGCCGAGCAACGACCGCGACTGGATGCCCGACGTCGCAGAGCTGCCGCGCGCGCAGCTCGACGGGAACATCCTCACGGTCGAGAACGTGCGCGACTTCGCCTACCGCAGCGAGAACGACTACGACGCCAACTGGGTGACTCGCAAGTACGACCTCTCGAAGCTCGAGCACCTGGACATGTTCTTCTCGTTCTGGGGCCCGACCGAGATCGCGCACACGATCATGAGCTGGAGCTTCGCCGAGGGTCCGGCGCTCGCGATCTCGATCGAGACCCGCAAGGAGAAGGGCGAGTCGTACTCGGCGCTGCTCGGGTTCTTCCGGCAGTACGAGCTCTACTACGTGGTGGCGCGCGAGCGCGACGTGATCGGCATTCGCGACCGGTTCCGCGGCGAGCACACCTACCTGTACCGGCTGTCGGCGCCGCCCGAGCTCGCGCGCGAGCTCCTGCTCTCGTACGTGAAGGAGATCAACCAGATCGCCGAGCACCCGGAGTGGTACAACGCGTTCACCGGGAACTGCACGACGTCGATCCGCAACCGCGTGCTCTCCGCCGGCCGGGCGGTGCCGCTCGACTGGCGCATGTTCGCGAACGGGCACCTGCCCGAGCTCATGTACGAGCGCGGCTCGCTCGACCAGAGCCTGCCGTTCGAGGAGCTCGTCGCGAAGAGCGAGATCACCGAGCGCGCGAAGGCCGCCGGCAACGCCGAAGACTTCTCGCAGCAGATCCGCAAGGGCCTGCCGCGGATGGGAGGCGCACCATGAGCGAAGGGACCGAAGCCCTTTCGATCGAGAGAGGCGGACCGGCCTGGGCGTTGTGGATGCGGGTCGGGCTCGCGCCGGCCGATCCGATCCCCCTCGGAAAACGGGCGCTCGTGCTCGCCTTGCTCTGCTGGGGTCCGCTGTTCGTGCTGTCGGCGCTCGAGGGACTCGCGCGGGGCGACCGGGTCGACGTGCCGTTCCTGCGCGACTTCGCCGCCTACACGCGCTTCCTGCTGACGATCCTCCTGCTGGTGCTCGCCGACGCCTCGGTCGCCGGTCGGATCCGTGCCGTCGTCGAGCACTTCGTGACCGCCGGACTGATCGGGCCCGACGCGCGGCCCGACTTCGCGTCGCTGCTCGAGTCCTCGCGACGTCTCGTCGCATCGCCCTGGGCCGAGCTCGCGATGGTGGCGCTTGCCTACCTGATCAGCTTCTCGGTCGTGCGAACGGAGCTGAACGACGGCTCCGCAAGCTGGCACGCGCTACCCGTCGACGGCGGCGAGGCGCTCACGCTCGCGGGCTGGTGGTACGCGCTGGTCAGCGTGCCGCTGTTCCAGTTCCTGTTCATGCGCTGGATCTTCCGCGGGATCGTCTGGGCGCGCGCGCTCGCGCGCATCTCGCGGATGGACCTGCGCCTGGTCGCCACGCACCCGGACCGGGCGGGCGGCCTCGCCTTCGTCGCGCTCGGTCAGTCGGGCTTCGCGATCCTCGTGCTCGGCGCGTCGGCATCGCTCTCCGGGAAGCTGGCCGACGAGGTCGTGTACCGCGGCGTCACGCTCGAGTCGCTGTACCCGAGCATGGCGGCGTTCGCGATCGCAGCCACGCTGATCGTGCTGGCGCCACTGCTCACCTTCGCGCCGAAGCTCGCCGCGTTGAAGCGCGCCGCGCTGTTCGGCTACGCCAAGCTGTCGAGCCTCCACGACGCCGCGTTCGAGGCGAAGTGGCGCGGCGCCGACGACCCGGCGACGTTGCTCGGCGATCCCGACCCCTCGTCGCTCGCCGATCTCGCGACGGGCTACGAGCGCGCGCGGGAGATGCGGCCGGTTCCCGTGAACGTGGCCGCAGTCATGCCCCTGCTCATCGCGGCGGCCGTGCCGATGCTTCCGCTGATCGCGACGAAGGTTCCGCTGAAGGACATCCTGAAGGGGCTGTTGAAGGTCGTGCTGTAGCGCTCACACGTAGGTGAGTCGGATCCCGACGCCCTCGGGTTTCTTCAGGCGGATGTTGATCCCGATCATGAGCGCGGTGAGCTGCTCGACGTAGCGCGCGTTGTAGAGCGGGCCACCGTCGATCGCGCGCGTGCCCGGGATGTCGTCGCAGAGCTGCATCACGCGCTGGCGCGGATCCTTCTCGCCCGACACGATCACGTCGCACTCGACCGGATGCGCGAGCTCCATCAGCCGGTGCGCCGCGACGTTCTGGAACGCCGACACCACCGGCACGCCGTCGGGCGCGAGCGCCGCGCACAGCTCCGCGCACGAGCCCTGAGACACGCCGATGACACGCGAGGCCACGTCGCCGATCGCCACCGCGAGCGGCACGCCCATCGAGACCAGCACCGTGCCCGGCCGGAGCTCCTCCTTCACGGACTTGAGCGTGCCCGCGGTGTGCTCGAACGGCACCGACAGGATCACGATCCCGCCGGGCACCGCGTGCACGGCCGCCGCGTTCTCGTGGCCCGACACGTCGGCGCCGGGCACCTTGGCGAGAACGTCGCGCGCGGCCTCGAGCGCGCGGTCCTCTTTGCGGCTGCCGATCCGCACGGGCCGTCCCGCCTTCGCGAACCGGTAGGCGAGCCCGAGCCCTTGCTCACCGGTGCCGCCGAGAATCGCCACGCTCTCCTTCGCCATGAGTCCTCCTGAAGGGAGCGGGGATCTTATCCCAGAGCGCGAAGCGAGGGCCGCCCCGAGCGAGCCCGCAAGCGAAGCCAATCGGGCGTCGGTTACCTTTCCGAAGTGCTCCCCACCCCCACCTCCATCGCGCAGGCGGGACCCGACACGCTGCGCATCGTCTGGAACGACGGGCACACGAGCGTCTACCCCGTGCGCGCGCTGCGGCTCGCCTGTCGCTGCGCGCACTGCGTCGAGGAGCACACGGGCCGGCCGCTCTTGCGCAGCGACACCGTGCCCATGGACGTCAAACCCGTGCGCATCACCTCCGTCGGGAGGTACGCGCTCGCCTTCGCGTGGAGCGACGGTCATGACAGCGGGATCTACACGTTCGAATACCTCCGGGCCCTCTGCCCCTGCTGCGAGCGCGCAGCTCAAGCACCCAAGTAGCCGCGACGATTCGGTCTACATGGCCGACCTTCTCGACTGGGCGGAGCGGTTCATCGCGACGCCGTCCGAGTCGCGGCTCGGCAACGGCGCGATCGCCGACGTGGCGGCGGAGCTCCTGCGCGAGCTGAAGCTGCCCATGGCGATCGAGACGGTCGACGTCGCCGGCACCCGACACCACCTGGTGACGTGCGACCTGCCGGCCTACGACGGGCCGGGGTTGCTCCTGGTGACGCACCTGGACACGGTTCCGCCCGGCGATCCCGCGGCGTGGACGGCGACCGGCGGCGATCCCTTCCGCCCGACCCGGGTCGGGGACCAGCTCTTCGGCCTGGGCTCGGCCGACGCCAAGGTCGACTTCGTGTGCAAGGCGTTCGCGCTGGCGGAGGTCGCCGACGATCTGACCCGGCCGGTGCTCCTGGTCGGCACCTTCGGCGAGGAGGTGGGGATGCTCGGCGCGCGCTGGCTCGTCGAGTGCGGGCTCACGCAGGACTTCTCACAGGCGCTGGTCGGCGAGCCGTCGGAGCTCGCGCTCGTCCACGCGCACAAGGGCTACGCGGTGTACGAAGCGCGCGTGCGGCTCGAGCCGCTCGTCGCGTCCGGGCCGCTGCGCGCGACGACGCGCGTGATCGAGGGCGCGGCGGCCCACTCGAGCTCGCCCGAGCTCGGCCGCAACGCGATCGTCGAGGCGCTGGCGGCGCTCGAGTGGAGCGGCGCGCCGGGCGTGGCCGCGCTCGCGGGCGGCGGCGCGATGAACGTGGTTCCCGAGCGCTGCGAGCTCGCGCTCGTGCGCGCCGGCGGCGGCGAGGGCAGCGAGGTCGACGGACCGGTCTGGTCGGCGAAGCCGCTGGTCGGGTTCCTCGCGGCGTGGCGCGAGTTCCAGACGTCGCTCTTGGCGCGGAGCGATCCGCGCTTCTCGCCCGCGCAGAGCGTGGCGAGCCTCGGGCGAGTGGCGCTCGCCGACGGCTGCGCCGTGTTCGGCTTCGACGTGCGCCCGATCCCGGGCGCGGAGGCGGCGGAGCTGGTCGCGCCGCTCGGCCGCGCCGCCGAGCTGCGCGTGCGTGCGCACGAACCCGCCGCTCGCAACCGCGCCCGACGGGGCGCTCGTCCGCGCGCTCGCCGCGGCGCAGCGCGAGGTCGGCTTGCCGGAGCGGATCGAGACGAAGGCGACCTGCACCGAGGCCGGGATCTTCGGCGCCGCGGGGCTCGAGGCGGTGGTGCTGGGCCCGGGGCGATCGGTCGGGAACGTACACAAGCCCAACGAGCACACGCGCGTCTCCCAGCTACACCAGGCGGTGAAGCTGTATCAGGCGGCGCTCGCCTCGCTCGCCATGGCGGCGAAGTGATGTTCCTCCTGCGCCCCGCCGGGCTCGGCGATCTCGAGGCGATCCTCGAGCTCGCGCGCCTGCTCGACAGCCCGAACCTTCCCTACGACGAGGCGTTCGTGCGCGCTCGGCTGGAGCGCTCCGAGCGCTCGTTCCGCACGCCGGGGCCTGCGTGCATCGAGCGCGAGTACCAGTTCGCGCTGGCCGACGACGCGGGCCGCGTGGTCGGCACGTCGGCGGTGATCTCGAAGCACGGCACGCCGGAGATGCCGCACGTCTACCTGCGCGTCGGCGAGGAGACGCGCTCGTCGCCGAGCACCGGCATCCGGGTCACGCACACGACCTTGCAGCTCGCCGTCTCGCAGGACGGGCCGACCGAGCTCGGGTCGCTGGTGCTGCGGCCGGAAGCGCGCGGCGCGCCGGGGTCGCCCGGGAAGCTCT
The DNA here is from genome assembly GCA_963707945.1 of uncultured delta proteobacterium. GTDB lineage: Bacteria > Myxococcota_A > UBA9160 > SZUA-336 > SZUA-336 > VGRW01. The sequence goes on along the minus strand of CAVPRM010000001.1, from coordinate 469,102 downwards.
TGTCGTGGGGCCGCTTCGCGTACATCGCGCGGCACCGCGGCTCGTTCGAGGCGCGGATCCTGGCCGAGATGCGGGCGGCGATCGACGCGCACGGGCGCAGCGCCTTCTGGGACGCGTTCGGGCGCCGCTTCACGGGCCTGTCCTACACCGAGGCGGATCACCGCAGCGCCAGCGACAAGAGCTTCATCCTCGACCTCTTCCCGGACACGCCGTTCTACGCGTCGCTGCTCGACGCGAAGGTCGCCGCGGAGCTCGGCCAGGTGCACGCCGAGGCCGCGCCCGCTCTCTCGCTCCTCGAAGCCGCGGGGCTGAACTGGATCGACGAGATCGATCCGTTCGACGGCGGGCCGTTCGTGGGCGCACCGACCGCGCGCGCGCTGCCGATCCAGAAGACGGTGCGCGGCGCGCTGGGCGACGAACCGCCGCCGGAGGGCGCGCCGGCCGCGATCGTCTCCAGCGAGGAAGGCGGCGGCTTCCGCGCGGTCGCGGCGCCGGCTGCCGTGGACGGCGCGCAGGTGCAGGTCGGCAAGGAAGCGCGCGACCGGCTCGGGCTGTCGAGCGGCGACGAGGTGGCGTGGACGCCGCTGCCGGCGCGGGGCGGGAAGGCGCGCGGCCATGGCTGAGCCGTCGCTCTTCGAGCCGCGCGGCGATTTCGTGGACGGCCGCTTCGCGCTGCCCGAGCGCGCCGACGGCGAGATCGTCGCGACGGACCCGGGCGACACGCGCGCGCCGCTCGGGGCGTTTCCGTTCGCGGCGAGCGCCGTCGAGCACGCGATCGACGCCGCGCGCCGCGCCTGGCCCGCGTGGCGCGACGCCGCGCCCGACGTTCGACGCCGCCGCTCTGCGCCGCTTCGGCGAAGCCCTGAAGACGGACGCCGAGCGCCTGGCCACCGCGATCGCGACCGAGGTCGGCAAGCCGCTCTGGGAAGCGCGCACCGAGGTCGCCGCCATGCAGGCGAAGATCGACATCACGCTCGGCCAGGGGCTCGAGCTCGTCGCCGACGAGCGCTTCGAGGTGAGCCCCGGCCAGGTCGGCCGCTGGCGCGCGAGCGCGCGCGGCGTGCTCGCCGTGCTCGGCCCGTTCAACTTCCCCGGGCATCTCGCGCACGGCCACGTCGTGCCCGCGCTCGCGACCGGGAACTGCGTCGTCGTGAAGCCGTCGGAGAAGACGCCCGCGACCGGCCAGGTCTACGCCGAGCTCCTGCAGCGCGCGGCGTTCCCGCCCGGCGTCGCGAACCTGGTGCAGGGCGAGGCGACCGTCGGCGCGCGGCTCGCGGCGCACCCGCGTCTCGACGGCGTGTTGTTCACGGGCTCGTACGCCGCGGGCCGGCGCATCCTCGAGGCGACGCTCGACCAGCCCTGGAAGCTCGTGGCGCTCGAGATGGGCGGCAAGAACGGCGTGCTCGTCTGCGCCGACGCCGACCTCGACGCCGCCGCGAACGCGATCGCCTTCGGCGCCGTGCGTCACGTCGGGTCAGCGCTGCAGCGCGACGAGCCGCGTGTTCGCCGCGCGCGCCGTCGCCGACGCGCTGTGCGAGCGGCTCGCCCGCTTGTTCCGCGGCATCGCGATCGGCCACTCGAGCGACCCGGGCGCATTCATGGGCCCGGTGATCTCTGCCGCCGCGCGCGAGCGACACGCGCAGGTGTTGGCGTGGGCCGCGGCCGAGGGCGGTCAGGCGCTCGTCGCTGGCGGCCCGTGCGAGGGTCCGCGCCCCGGCCACTACGTTCGGCCCAGCCTGCACCGGCTGCCGCGCGCCCTCTCGCGCGGGGCGAGCCGCTACCAGAGCGAGGAGCACTTCGTGCCCGACGCGTTCGTGCATGGCCGTCGACTCGGTCGACGAGGGCCTCGCGCGGCTCGACGACACCGACTACGGCCTGGTCGCGAGCGTGTTCACGCGCGAGCGCTCCGTGTACGAGCGCGCGGCGCGCGAGCTGCGCGTGGGCCTGCTGAACTGGAACGCGACCACGGTGGGCGCGTCGTCGAAGCTCCCGTTCGGCGGCGTGAAGCGGAGCGGCAACGACCGCCCGGCCGGCGCCGCCTCGACCCTCTACACGACGTTCCCGCAGGCGAACCTGGAAGTCGCCGAGCCGGGCGCCCCCGCCTCGCACCCGGGCTTCCCGAGGCTCGCGTGACGCACGCGGTCCTGATGGGCGACCCCGCGCACTTCGCGGTCGTCGGCGGCGCCAACCCGCACACGCGCGACAAGTACGGCCGGCGCAAGTCCGTCGACCGCGCGCTCGCGATCCGGCAGTGGGGGTCGCTGCGCGAGCTGCTCGGCGAGCTCGACGTGCGGGTCGAGGTGATCCCGCCCGACCCCGCGCATCCCGGTCTGGTGTATCCCGCGAACGCCGGCTTCCGGCACGGCGACCTGTTCGTGCTCTCGAACCTGACGCCGACTCGCGCCGGCGAGCAGCCGGCCTACCGCCGCGCGGTCGAGTCGCTCGGCCTACCCTGCGTGCAGATCGCCGTCCGCTTCGAGGGCGAGGCGGACCTGTTCCCCGCCGGCGAGGCCTACCTGTTCACGCATGGCGCGGATCCGCAAGCAGCGCTTCGTGCCGCGCCTGGGCTGGCCGCCGTGGAAGCGCGTCTACGGCTTCCGCAGCGACCCGGCCGCGCTCGCCGAGATCGAGGCGCTCGCGCCGCTCGGCAAGCGCGTTCTGCGCATCGAGCTCGTCGACGAGCGCTACTACCACGGCGACACCTGTCTGTGTTCGTTCGGGCCGGGCCGCGAGTTCCTGCTCGCCTACGCGCCCGCGCTCCACCCCGAGAGCCTGGACGAGCTGCGCGAGCTCTTCGGCGAGCGGCTGATCGAGCTCGTCCGACGCCGACGCCGCGATCTACGCCGCCAACTCGTTCGCGCTCGAGCGCTCGGGCGAGCCGCACCTCGTCATGCCGCGCGGGATCTCCGCCGAGCTCTCCGACGCGGTCCGCGCGACCGGCACGCGGATCATCGACGTGGACGTCTCGGAGTTCCACAAGAAGGGCGGCGGCTCGGTGAAGTGCATGATCGGCGACCTGGGCGAGCTCCCCGGCTGATTGCGAGCAGCGCGAGGCCGAGCGCGATGGACGCGAGGCTGTTCGGCTCGGGCACGCCCGCGGGATCGATCCGCGTCTGGAAGTAAATGTCCCAGGTCTCGAAGTCGGTGTCTAGACTCAGCCATGACCCGGTCGTGAAGCGATAGAGCTCTCTGCCGTCGTCGTACATTGGCACGGCGTACGGGCCCTCGGTCTGAGAGTCGTCGCCGTTCGCAAAGTAGGCGAAGGTCTCATCGAAAAAGGGATTGGGCAGCGGATACGCGACCAGCACGAGCGCGAGCTGATCGCCCGCGGTTACGAGTGGCGCGGAGGCGAAGTCCCACTCGATCCACGCCACCGAACGCGGTAGGTCCGAGGTCTGGGCTGCGCGGATGTCGTCGTGCGCGAGCTGAACGCTTGTGAGTACGTCGCCGGGATCCTGGCTCGGCAGCCCCCCGATCGTCCGGCGAACTTGGATCGTGAGTGGCTCGATCGGCCCGGGGGCCGGATAGGAGGGATCGTCATACGCGCCCAGCCACATGCCCGCGCCGGTCAGCGAGCCCGATACTCCGACCGTGAAAGTCTGCGCATGCTCGAAAGTCGTGGCCACACCATAGTAGACGCCGCCACTGTGAGCCTCGCCGGGAGCGCCAAACGATTGATCGACGATCGGCACGGCTCGAACTGGAGCCGCCCACTGACTGAGTGTGACTGCAAGGAGGAGACCGGAGAGGTGCTTCATGAGCCGCATCCTACCTGACCTGGCGAGAACCCTGCGATGTTTGGCATTTCGCGGCTGGTTCGATCGATCCGCTCGCGCGACCGTAGGCGCATGGAACCGCACCTGACTCCCCCGTTCGGCCTGATCGACGCCGTGCCCCCGGTCATCATCGCCGCTGTCTTCATGCTGCTCGCCTCGCTCTTGCGCGAGCCCGCGCGGCAGAAGTTCAACGCGGTCTTCGTCGCCGGCGCGGGCGCGGCCTACCTGAACGGCGGGCTCGGGCCGTGGGAGTTCGCGTTCACCGCGGTCGCGACCTACTGCGCGTACCGCGGGCTCGACTCGTACCGCTGGATCGGGATCGCCTGGGTCCTGCACACCGGCTGGGACGTCGCGCACCACTTCTACGGGCGCCCGATCGTCTACTTCCAGCCGACCTCGTCCGCCGGCTGCGCGATCACCGACCTCCTGATCGCGGTCTGGTTCTTCGCCGGCGCCCCCTCGCCCCGTGAGCTCCGGGCCAAGCTCGCACGCGCCTCTTAGGGTCGGGTACACTCCGGGACTCAAACGACCCCCACGGAGGAAGACATGGAAAACGAGCTGAATTTCTACATCGACGGGGCATGGGTCCCGCCGGTCAAGTCCGGCAACACCCGGGACGTGATCAACCCCGCGACGGAGAAGCCGATCGCGAAGATCTCGATGGGCACCGCCGAGGACGTCGACAAGGCGGTGAAGGCCGCCCGCCGCGCGTTCGAGACCTATTCGCAGACGACCCGCGAGGAGCGGATCGCCCTGATGCAGAAGATCATGGGCGCGTACCAGGCCAAGTACGAGGAGATGGCGAAGACCATCTCGAGCGAGATGGGCGCGCCGATCTGGCTGTCGAAGGCCGCCCAGGCCGCGATGTTCATGGCGCACTTCGGCCAGGCCATCGAGGTCCTCAAGAGCTACGAGTTCGAGGAGAAGCGCGGCAAGACGCAGATCATCAAGGAGCCGGTGGGCGTCTGCGGTCTGATCACGCCGTGGAACTGGCCGATCAACCAGATCGCGTGCAAGATCGCGCCGGCGCTGGCGGCGGGCTGCACCGATGGTGCTGAAGCCGACCGAGGTCGCGCCGCTCAACGCCATGCTGCTCGCGCAGATCATGCACGACGCGGGCGTCCCGAAGGGCGTGTTCAACCTGGTGAACGGCGACGGCCCGACGGTGGGCACCGCGATCTCGTCGCACCCGGGCGTCGACATGGTGTCGTTCACGGGCTCGACCCGCGCCGGCATCTCGGTGGCGCAGAACGCGGCGCCGACCGTGAAGCGCGTGACCCAGGAGCTCGGCGGCAAGTCGGCGAACATCATCCTCGACGACGCCGACTTCAAGACCGCGGTCGCGGGCGGCGTGCAGAACTGCTTCATGAACAGCGGCCAGTCGTGCAACGCGCCGACCCGCATGCTCGTGCCGCAGAGCCGCCACGCCGAAGCGCTCGCGATCGCGAAGGCGGCCGCCGAGGGCGTGAAGGTCGGCGACCCGTTCGCCGGCGGAAACGGGCTGAACCTCGGCCCGGTCGTCAGCAAGGTCCAGTTCGACAAGATCCAGGGCCTGATCCAGAAGGGCATCGACGAGGGCGCGACGCTCGTCACCGGCGGCGTCGGCCGGCCCGACGGCCTGAAGGAAGGCTTCTACGTGAAGCCGACCGTGTTCGGCAACGTGAAGAACAGCATGACCATCGCGCGCGAGGAGATCTTCGGGCCCGTCCTGTCGATCCTCCCGTACCACGACGAGGAAGAGGCGATCGCGATCGCGAACGACACGCCGTACGGGCTGTCGGGCTACGTGACGTCGGGCAACCTCGAGCACGCGAAGAAGGTGGCCAAGCGCCTGCGCACCGGAAACGTGCACCTCAACGGCGCACAGCTCTCGTTCGACGCGCCGTTCGGCGGCTACAAGCAGTCGGGCAACGGCCGCGAGTGGGGCGTGAACGGCTTCGAGGAGTTCCTCGAGACCAAGGCGGTGTTCGGCTTCTCCGCGGAGTGAGCCGAGCCCGATAGACCCTGAAGAGCGGCCGGTCGCGCGAGCGGCCGGCCGCTTCCGTTTTTCCTCGGCCAACACCAGAGCGGATCGCATAGAATCCTTCGACCCGAACGGGTCGAGGGAGGCAGTGATGGACCGCGCGAAGCGTCTGCAGAACTGGGTGGCTTGGACCGTGTGCGTTGGCGTGCTCGGATACGGCGTCGTCGCCGCCGCGCAGGCGGCGTTCGATCCGGCGAAGGCCATCGCGATCACACAGACGATCTCCAACCAGATCGCGGAGCTCCGCCTCCGGCTCACGTCGCCGCCGGACGCCCTCGCCCGCGACCTCCGCGAGCTCGAGGGGCACGCCGACCACCTGCGCCATGGCCTCGAGGGGGGCAACGACGAGGCCACGACCGCCGGCGTGGAGAAGCGCATGACCGACCTCGCGCTCGGCGCCAACGAACAGGCCAAGGCCGCCATGCTCAGCCCAGCGCTGCTGGAGTCCTTCGACGCCCTCGAGAAGAGCGTGGTCGCCCTCGAGGTCGTGTACGGCGTGGACGTCGCAGCGCCGGCGCCCAAGCCGCCGGCTCCGGTGATCGCCGAGGCCGACCCGTGCAAGGAGAAGGTGCGCCTCACCGGCATCGAGTTCGCGTTCGACTCCGACGCGCTGACACCCGCGAGCGATGCCACGCTCAAGCTCGCCGCGGAAAAGCTCAAGAAGTGCGCGGCGATCGCGGTGAAGATCGACGGCTACACCGATTCGACCGGCCCGGCCAAGTTCAACCAGGAGCTCTCGCAGAAGCGCGCCGACGCTGTGAAGGCCTACCTGGTCCAGAACGGGATCGCGGCGAGCCGGCTCAGCACGCAGGGCGACGGCGAAGCCGATCCGATCGCATCCAACGCGACCATCGCCGGCCGCGCCGAGAACCGCCGCGTGGAGCTCACGCCCTCCGCCTGAGCTCCGTCAGATCGCCAGCCGGTACTGGCTCAGAATCCGGCCGCGCTCGTCGGTCCGCGAGCCGTACGCCTCGGCACCGACCGCGGCGGCGACCCGCCGGGACGCGGCGTTCCGCTCGTCGATCAGGAGGTGCGCGCGACAGGCTGCCGTGTGGTCGCACAGGAAACGCAGGACCAGGCGGACCGCCCGGCTGACGTAGCCGCGTCCGCGGTGCGCGGGGTGCGATGAGTAGGAGATGTTCGCCTCGCCGGGCGGCAGCTTGTCGTTGGCGAGATCGCAGTCCACGTACGCGACGCACCGGGCCGTCGGCGTGTCCACCGCGAACGTCCACTTCGGTCCGGTCGCGAAGGCGTCGTGATTCGTTTGCAGGCCTTGCCGCGCGTGGGTCCGACGAGCGTCGGCGCTCATCGCCTCCCAGGCCTCGCGCTGACCCGGCAGCCAGAGCCAGTCGATCTGCGCGTCGTCCTTGGCCTCGAGGTCGGCGTCGAGGTCCGTGACTTCCTGGCGGCGGATGGTCACGGTGCCGTCTCCGTACGCAAGCGGGGGGACCGCGCGCTTGAAGTACGGATTGCCGTCGAGGTCGCCGTGCGGCGTGAAGCGGTTTCGGGCCGCGAGCGCGAGCGAGCGCGCGTTCTCGGGATGGATCAGCAGCGTCGCCACGTCGTACTCGCCGCTGACCGCGAGGTGGTGCATCAAGAGCTGCACCGCGCGCGACGCGTAGCCTCTGCCCCGGTGGGCGGCGAACACGTTGTAGCCGAGGTTGACCTCGCCCGGCAGACGCCAGGCGCGGTAGTCGTCGTAGTCCACCCAGCCGACGATCTTGCCTCCGACGACGATGCAGCCCGCCGGCTTGGGATCGTCCTCTCCCGCTCCGAGAAAGCGGTGGAAGACGGCGTCGCGGCCGGCGACCAGCTCCTTCGCGTCGCCGGGCTCTGGCGGCCGAATGACCACAACCCCGTCGGTCGTAGGGAGAAGCGGCGTCAGCGGTTCACCGACCCCATCATCGCGGCGGGGTAGCGCTCTCCCGCGGCGACGCCGCGCGGCGCGAGCTCGTCGAGCCGCTTCAAGTCCGCCGCGCTGAGCGCGATCTCGCTCGCCGCGGCATTCTCCTCGAGATACGCGCGCCGTTTGGTGCCCGGGATCGGCACGACGTCGTCGCCCTGCGCGAGCACCCAGGCCAGCGCGAGCTGGCCCGGCGTGCACTTCTTCTCGCGCGCGATCGCCTCGACCCGCTTCACGAGCTCGAGGTTCTTCTCGAAGTTCTCGCCCTGGAAGCGCGGCGAGAAGCGGCGGTAGTCGTCGGCCGCGAGGTCCTCGAAGCGCTTCAGCTGCCCGGTGAGGAAGCCGCGCCCGAGCGGGCTGTAGGCGACGAAGCCGATGCCGAGCGCGCGGCAGGCGGCGAGGATTCCGTCCTCCGGATCGCGGCTCCACAGCGAGTACTCGGTCTGCAGGGCGCTGATCGGGTGCACGGCCGACGCGCGGCGCAGGGTCTCGACCCCCGCCTCGGACAGGCCCAGGAAGCGCACCTTCCCTTGCTTCACGAGCTCCGCCATCGCGCCGACGGTCTCCTCGATCGGCGTCGCCGGATCGACCCTGTGCTGGTAGTACAGGTCGATGTGGTCGGTGCCGAGCCGGCGCAGGCTCGCGTCGCAGCACGCGCGCACATACTCGGGCTTGCCGTTGATGCCGCGCGCCATCGGGTTCTTCGGGTCGCGCACGATGCCGAACTTGGTGGCGAGCACCACGCGGTCGCGCCGGCCCTTGAGCGCGCGCGCGAGCAGCTCCTCGTTCTTGTACGGGCCGTAGACGTCGGAGGTGTCGAGGAAGTCGATGCCGACCTCGAGCGCCCGGTGGATCGTCGCGATCGACTCCGCCTCGTCGCCGGCGCCGTAGAACTCCGACATGCCCATGCAACCGAGGCCCTGGGCCGAGACGACCAGCCCACTCCGTCCGAGCTTCCGCTTCTGCATCGCGCTTCCTCCCGGTGGTATTCTGCACGTCCGACGGAGGCGCGTGTGTCCCAGATCGAGAAGCTCTTCGACTTGACCGGCAAGGTGGCGCTCGTGACCGGCGGCAGCCGCGGGCTCGGGCGCGAGATGGTGCTCGCGTTCGCGCGCGCAGGCGCCGACGTCGTGATCGCGAGCCGCAAGCTCGACGCGTGCGAGGCAACGGCCAAGGACGTCGAGCGCGAGACCGGCCGGCGCGCGCTGCCGATCGCCGCGCACGTCGGCAAGTGGGGCGAGGTCGAGCAGCTCGCCGAGCGCGCCTACGCCGAGATGGGTCACATCGACGTACTCGTGAACAACGCGGGCATGTCGCTCCTCTACGACCACGTCTCGAACGTCTCCGAGACCATGTGGGACAAGGTCGTCGACCTGAACCTGAAGGGGCCGTTCCGGCTGACGGCGCTGGTCGGCACGCGCATGGCGAAGGACCGCGGCGGCTCGATCATCAACGTGTCGAGCGTCGCGGCGACGCGGCCGACCGCGAACGTGATTCCCTACGCCGCCGCGAAGGCGGGACTGAACGCGATGACGATCGCATTCGCGGGCGCGTTCGGCCCGACGGTCCGCGTGAACTGCATCATGGCGGGGCCGTTCCTGACCGACATCTCCAAGGCCTGGGACATGGAGCAGTTCCAGAAGCGCGCGAAGCTCTTCATCCCGCTGCAGCGCGGCGGCGAGCCGAACGAGATCGTCGGCGCCGCGCTCTACTTCGCGTCGAACGCGTCGAGCTACACGACCGGCGCGATCCTGCCTGTGCACGGCGGCGAGGGCTGATGCCGGCTGACACGCTCGCGCTGCGGATCGAGCACAAGGCCCCCGAGACGCGCGACGAGCCGTCGCCGCTCGGCCACGTTTGGCTCGAGCAGGGCCCTTCGCGCGCGGTACTGCTGACGCCCAGCGAGCTCGAGCCGGGCCGCACGTATCCGCTGATCACCGTTCTGCACGGCGCGGGCCGCCAGGACGAGATGCTCGTGAAGGCGTGCCGCGACGAGCCGGACCGCCGGCGCGCGTTCTTCCTGGTGCCGCGCTCGCTGCTTCCGACCTGGGATCTGATCGCGAGCTCCGAGCGCCCCGACCTCGACTTCCTCGAGTACGCCTACGACCTGGTCTACCGCCGCTACCCGATCGATCCCGCGCGGCAGGCGCTGCTCGGCTACTCCGACGGCGCGAGCTACGCGCTCTCGGTCGGGCTCTCGAACCCGACCCTGTTCCGCGCAGTCATGGCCTGGGCCGCGGGCTTCATCGCGCTCGAGCCGAGCTTCGACCCCGACGCCGCGCGCAAGCCCGACGTCCTGCTCGAGTACGGCACCCACGACCAGCTCTTCCCGTTCGAGCACGTGGCGCTGCCGATGCGCGCGAACCTGGAGCGCGCGGGCTACACCGTTCAGTTTCGCGTCGACGAAGGCGGCCGCCACTGGCCGTCGCCCGACTTCCTGCCCGAGGCGCTGGACTGGTTCTTCGCTCTGCCCGCATGATCAACAGCCGGCGCTCGTTCCGGCTGATGCTGGTGTTCCAGCTCTCGCAGCACACGCCGCTGTACTGGCCGTACATGTTCTACTTCACGACGGCGGTGCGCGGGCTGCCGGCCTCTGACTTCGGCTACCTGAAGTCGATCTACTACTTCGCGGTGATGGCGATCGAGGTCCCGTTCGGCGTGGTCGCCGATCGCCTGGGCCGGCGCTGGACGCTCGCGCTCGGCTCGCTCGCGAGCTCGGCCGGCTGCGCGTTCTACGTGCTGGGCCGGAGCTTCGGGGCGTACGCGGCGGCCGAGCTCTGCTTCGCCTGCGGTACGGCGCTGGTGAGCGGCGCGGACTCGGCGCTGCTCTACGACGCGTACGCCGCCGACGGGCGCGCGCACGAGTTCGCCCGCGCGAAGGGCGCGCTCGAGGCGGTCGGGCTCGCGGGGGCGGCGGTCGCGTTCCCGCTGGCGGGTCTGCTCGTCACCGCGGACGGCGACCCGACGCCGACGTACACCGCGAGCGCCGTGATCCCGCTCGCGGGCGTGGCCGCGGCGCTCCTCATGCGCGAGCCGCCGCGCGGGGTCGAGGTCCGCCTGCGCGCGCACGTAGCCGGCGCACTGCGCGACGTCGCGCGTACTCCCGGCCTGATCGCGACCCTCGCGTTCGGGGCGCTCATCTACACGACCTTGCGCGCGGCGAACGCGTTGGTCTGGAACCCGGTCCTCGAGGCCGCCGGGATCTCGCTGCGCGCCTACGGCGTGCTGACGACGGCCTTCACGCTCCTGGGGGCCTACACCGCCTGGCGTGCCCACGCGTGGCGCGAACGGGTCGGCGACCGGGGGCTGGCCCTCGCGAGCGCGGGCTCCGTCGCCGCCATGTACCTCGCGCTTCCCTTCGCGCACGGCTGGCTCGCAGCCGCGCTCCTGGTCAGCCACGGTTTCGCGCTCGGCGTGGTGCCGGTGGTCATCGCGGATCTCATGAACCGGCGCATCGAGAACTCCGAGCGCCGCGCGACCGTGCTCAGCTTCGAGTCGCTGGTGCAGCGCGGCTCGTACGGAGTGTTCGTGATCGCGGCGTCGATCGCGCTCGAGAAGAGCTCGCTCCCGCTCGTGCTGGTCGGCTTCGCGGCGATCGCCGCGACCGCCGCGCTCGTGGTACCGCTCGCGACCGCCGGCTCAGAGCGCGGGACCGGCTGACCGCTTCGCCGGATCGACCGGGCTCTGGAACCCCACGACGTTCCCGTCCGGATCGTCGACGACGGCGTAGCGCGCGCCCCAGAACGCGTCGTGCGGCGCCAGGTGGCCCGAGTAGCCCGCCGCCGTGAGCTCGGCGTAGATCCGGTCCACGTCCCGCCGCGCGGGCACCGAGAGCTGCAGCGAGTTCGGGCTGCCACCCCGGGGCTCGCGGAAGGCCGGGTCGTAGCCGTGGGTCAGCGCGAGCGTTCCGAACGAGAGCTCGAAGCCCCCGTCCAGCTCGATCGCCACGTGGGGCTGGCGGTCTGCGTCGCCGGGGAACGCGAGACCCAGCCGCCGGTAGAACGCGAGCGACGCCGCCATGTCCCGCACGAACAGATGCACGCCGTAGAGCTTCATGTCTGCGAGGATACGAGAGCCTCGAGCTCGTAGTCTTGAAGAAATGGGAGCTCCTCCGCGAGCCAGGCGCGCGGCGTGGCGCCGCTGAGCGCGACCCACTCGCGGGTGAGGTGGCTCTGGTCGGCGTAGCCAGAGGCGGACGCGACCGCGCCGATTCCGCCCGGCTCTCGCGCCGCAAACAGGCTCTGCGCGCGCTCGAAGCGCAGGACGCGAGCTGCCGTCTTGGGCGCGAGGCCGGTCTCGGCGCGGAACCGCTCGCCGAAGTGCCGCCGGCTCCAGCCGATCTCGCGCGCGAGGTCGCCGACGGGGATCTGACCATAAGCAGCGGAGAGCCGCCGCCAGGCCCAGGCGATCTCGGCCGGGGGCGGGGCCGGCGCAAGCTTGCGCGCGAGCAGCTCGTCCAGCACCGCGAAGCGCTCGGGCCAGGACCGCGCGCAGGCGAGCCGGTCCTCGAGCTCGCGCGCACGCGCGTCGAGCAGGTCGCAGAGCGCGACCACGCGCGAGGCCAGCGCCGCGGTGGGAACTCCGAACAACGTCTGCACACCGAGCGGTGTCAGGAACGCGTGCACGAGGTGCCCGCTGCCCTGGTCGCGCACCCGCGCGGGCACAGCGTGGAGCCCGGCGACGAAGGACTGGAACCGGCCCGGCCGCTGCAGCCCCTCGGGCATGGCGCAGATGTCGATCGGCTCGGCGAAGCTCACGATCAGGGTGACGTGCCGCGACGGCGTGGCAGCGTGCTCGCGCGGCGCGAAGCCCGCGCGCCGCGAGCCGCCGTAGCGCGCGACGCACGGACGCAGGCATGCCGCGGGCCGGCCTTCGACGTGCTCTTCGCTCACGGGCACCGGACGAGCCGCCCCTGCGCGACGACGAGGATCGGGCGCAGCAGCGCTCCGAGATCCTCGAGCGGGTTCCCGTCGACGACCAGCACGTCCGCGGCGAGCCCCGCTGCGAGCCGGCCGGTCTCGGCCTCGAGCCCGAGCGCGCGCGCGGCCTCCGAGGTCGCCGTGCGCAGCGCCTCGACCGGGCGCAGCTCGGCCAGCCGCGCGAACAGCGGCAGCGCCTCCGGCAGGCGGTGGTGTGCGATCCCGGGAATCCCCGCGTCGGTCGAGGCGATGAACGGCGCTCCCTCCCGTCGCAGCTGCGTGTAGACCTGGTTCATGCGGGTCGCGAACTTGCCCGGGCTGCCGTCCTCGGCGAAGAAGCGCGCGAAGCCGGTGTTCACGGTCGGCGAGATCCAGGCGCCGGAGCGCACGACGTCCGCCATGACGCTCGCGTCCTGCGCGCCGCCGAAGCCCTCCTCGCTCGCGAACGAGCAGTGCTCGATCGTGCGCACCCCCGCGCGTGCGGCTCGGCCGATCCCCTCGGTGCCGTGACAGTGCGCCGCGACGTGGCGGCCAAGTGCCCGCGCCTCGGCGACAGCAGCGGCGAGCTCGGCCTCCTCGAACTGGGAGCGCGCCGGCGTCGTGCCCTTGGTCAGGACGCCGCCGGTCGCCATCACCTTGATCCAGTCCGCGCCGCGCTCGACCTGGCGGCGCACCACCGCGCGGAGCTCCTCGGCGCCGTTCGCCTCGCCGCCCCAGAACCAGCAGTGGCCCTGCGGCGAGGTGAGCGGCTGACCTGCGCAGAGGAGTCTCGGCCCGACGATCTCCCCGGAAGCGATCCGGTCGCGCAGCGCGAGCGCGCGGAACTCGGGGCCGCCGAGGTCGCGCGCCGTGGTGATGCCGGCCTCGACCATCTGCCGCGCGCGCACGGCCATCGTCTCGAGCGGATCGCCGCTCGCGTCCTGCACCGCCTCGCGGCGCGCGGGGTCGAGCGTCAGGTGCACGTGCGCGTCGCACAGGCCGGGCAGCGCGACCGCGCCGCGCAGGTCGATCCGCTCGGCGTCGCGCTCGAGCTCGGCCGAGTCGCCGAGCCCGACGATGCGTCCGTCCTCGATCCGCAAGGTCGCGAGGCCCGGCCGCAGCGCCTCGCTCGCGCCGTCCCAGATCCGCACTCCCGACAGCGCGAGCGCCACGGCGCATGCTAGCGCGAGTGCGCGTGCCGGTGGTGGAGATCGGGCCGGTGGGGGTGCGCGTGCACGAGCGGCTCGTGGTCCGCCACGAGCGCGCCCGCGGCGACGACGCCCGCGACTCCGAGCCAGCCGAGCCGCCCCAGGTGCTCGCCGAACAGCGCCACGCCGAGGACTGCAGTCGCGACCATCTCGAGATTCAGGAGCAACGAGACGCACCCGGCGAGGGTGAGGCGCAGCGCGGCCAGGAAGAGCACCGGCGCGAGCACGCCGCCGAAGCCCACGGCGCCGGTGAGGCGCACTGCGTTGGCGCGGTCGCTCGAGGAGTCGCGCGAATGCCTCCTGCACCACGTCGTCGGCGTCCGCCGTGTTCCCGGTCAGGCGATAGGCGAGCCCCCACACCCGCCTCCGCTCGCTGCGGAAGAGCTCCTCGGCCGGACTCGCCGGGACCTGTGCGTTCATGGGCCTCGGGCGGAGAACGCGCTCCGCCCGCGAAACGTTACAGTGCCGCCTCTTGGTCGAGCCTGCCCCCGCCGTTGCGGACCCGGATCCGGACCCGAATCCCGGCCACGGCCGCGAGCTCGCAGCGCTGCTCGCCGCGGTCATCAGCTACGGCCTCGCGCACTCGGCGTTCTTCCTCTTGCCGAAGTACCTGGAGCTCGAGCTGCACGCGAACCCGGCGGAGATCGGGCTGTACGCGTCCGCGACCTGGTTCATGACGGTGGGGCTGGCGCCGTTCGCCGGCGCCTGGATCGACCAGCACGGCCGGCGCCCCTTCGCGTTCGCGGGCGCTGCGCTCTTGACGCTGACCTGTGTCGGCTTTCTCTGGGTCGACGCGCTGGGCCCGCTCCTGCTCGCGCTGCGGCTGGTGCACGGCGTGTCGTTCATCTTCTTCTTCGTCGCGACCCAGACCCTGGCCGCGGACCTGGCGCAGCCCGAGCACCTGGGCCGGATCATCGGCTACTACGGCTCGGGCTTCGTTTTCACGAACGCCGTCGCGCCGGCGCTTGCGGAGTGGGTCGCCGGGACGGCCGGCTGGCACTGGGTGTTCGCGGGGACTGCCGGACTCGCGGTCCTGTCGATCGCGCTCCTCGTCGGGGTCCACGAGCGCGCGCACCCGCACCACACCGACGGGACGGCGGTGCCCGGGGTCCTCGTTGCGCTGCGCCGGCCCGGCTTCGTGCGCCTGATGGGTGTCGCGGCGCTGACCGGAGTGGCATTCGCGGCGGCGTTCACGTTCCACCAGCCGTTCGCGCTGGCGCTCGGCATCACGCGCGTCTCCGACTTCTTCGTCGCCTACTCGATCACCGCGGTGATCGTGCGCGGGCCGTTCGGCTCGATGGCGGACCGGCTCGGGCGGCTCCGGGTGACCCGCTTCGCGCTGGTCGCCTACACGATCGCGTCGTTCGCCACGATCGAGCTCCACTCACTCGGCCTGCTGGTCACCGGCGCCGCGTTCGGGCTCGCGCACGGGCTCTTCTATCCCGCGCTGAACGCGGCCTCGCTCGAGGGTGCCGGCGCGAACCTGCGCGCCAAGCTCACTGCCCTCTTCAACGCGGGCTTCAACGCCGGCTTCTCGGCCGGCGCGCTCGCGCTGGGCTGGGTCGCGCTGCACTACGGCTACGCGCACGTGTTCGCGCTCGCTGGAGTATGCTCGCTCGCGGCGCTCGGCCTGGTTCCCCGCGCGCCGCGGCGGGAGGCCGAGTGGTCGCGGAGCACGAGCGAGCAGTAACCGGCGCGCCCGCCGCGAGCGAGCTCGGCCAGTGGAGCTGGGCGCTCTTCGAGTGGGCGCGCAACCCGTACGTCATCCTCGTCACGATCTACCTGTTCGCGCCGTACTTCACGACCCACGTGGTGGGCGACCCCGTGCAGGGCCAGATCGTCTGGGGCGCGATCAACGGCTGGAGCGGCATCGCGACCGCGATCTTCGCGCCGATCCTGGGCGCGATCGCCGACTCGGGCGGGCGGCGCAAGCCGTGGATCGCCTTCTTCGTGTGCGTGATGGCGCCGACGAGCTGGTTCCTCTGGTACGCGCTGCCGAACCAGCAGGGGCTCTCGATCGGCTGGATCGCGTTCATGCTGATCGCGAACTCGGCCGCGTTCGAGTACTCGGCGGTGTTCCACAACGCGATGCTGCCGTCGATCGCGCCGCGCGCGCGGGTCGGTTTCCTGTCGGGGCTCGGGCTCGCGCGCGGGCAACGCGTCGTCGCTCCTGATCCTGGTGTTCATGCTCTGGGGGTTCTCGCTGCCGGGCAGCGTGGACTGGAGCTTCGTGCCCGGACCACGCGCTGTTCGGGCTCGACACCGCGGCGCACCAGCAGGACCGCATCACCGGCCCGATCGCGGCGGTGTGGCTGCTCGCGTTCGGGATCCCCTTGTTCCTGTTCACCCCCGACCGCGCCTCGAACCCGATCGGCGCGCTCGAGGCCGTGCGCGCCGGCTTCGTCCAGCTCTGGCACACCCTCAAGGAGCTGCGGCGCTACCGCAACGTGGCCGCGTACCTGGTCGCGCGCATGATCTACAACGACGGCATGACGGCCGTGCTCGTGTTCGGCGGCGTGTACGCCGCGGGCGTGTTCGGCTGGGACTCGCTCACCATGACCGTGTTCGGGATCGTGCTGTCGGTGTTCGCGGTCTTCGGCGGGCTGATCGGCGGCTGGCTCGACGACACCTTCGGCAGCAAGCGCGCGCTCCTGATCTCGATCAGCGGCACCTCGCTCGGCCTGGTCCTGGCGGTGTCGATGACTCCGGACGAGCTCTTCTTCGTGATCCCGTGGGACCGCGCCGCGCCGAAGGTGTGGAGCCTGCCCTTCTTCAGCACCGTGCCCGAGCTCGTCTACATCGGCGTGGTGACCCTGGTCGCCGTGTTCATCACCGCGGCGTACGCGAACTCGCGCACCATGCTGGCGCGCATCGCGCCGCCGGAGATGATGACCGAGTTCTTCGGCATCTACTCGCTGTCCGGCACGTCGGTCGCGTGGATCGGCTCGTTCAGCGTGCGCTGGTTCACCGACGCGTTCCAGAGCCAGCGGGTCGGCTTCGCGTCGATCCTCATCTTCTTCGCCCTCGGGCTGGTCGGGATGCTGTTCGTGAAGGAAGAACGCGTCTGATTTGACTTCGCTCGGCTGCGCCTCGCTGCGCGCTCGCTTCGCTCGCTTGCGACCTCGCTCGGGACGGCCCTCGCTCGGCCTCGCACTCTCGGGCTCGGAGCTCGAGAAGACGGGACTCAGTGATATGATTTCGCTCGCCATGGAGCTCCGGGTGAACGGCGAGCGCCGCAGCGTCGAGGCGGAGGCTGAGACGCCGCTGCTCTGGGTGCTGCGCGACGAGCTCGGCCTCACGGGAACGAAGTACGGCTGCGGGCTCGAGCAGTGCGGCGCCTGCGCGGTGCTGTGCGACGGGAAGGCCGTGCTGTCGTGCTCGACCCCGGCCAGCGCGTTCGTCGGGCGCGAGCTGCGCACGATCGAGGGGATCGCGGCGAACGGGGTGCTGCACGCGGTGCAGCGCGCTTTCGTCGCGGAGCAAGCCGCCCAGTGCGGCTACTGCGTGCCTGGAATCGTGGTCGCGCTGGTGGCGCTCTTCGAGCGCACCCGCGCGCCGAGCGACGCCGAGGTGAGCGAGGCGCTCGCGGGTCATCTGTGCCGCTGCGGCGCGCAGCCGCGCATGCTGCGGGCGGTGCGGCGCGCGGCGCGAGAGCTGGCGCCGTGATCCCGCCGAGCTTGCAGCGCAACCCCGACCTCGACACCTGGCTGCGCATCGACGCAGCCGGGACGGTCACCGTGTTCACCGGCAAGGTCGAGCTCGGCCAGGGGATCGTGACCGCGCTCGCGCGGATCGCCGCCGACGAGCTCGACGTGGCGCTCGCGCGCGTGCGCATGCACACCGCCGACACCGCCGAAGGTCCGAACGAGCTCTACACCGTCGGCAGCAACTCGCTCGAGGAGAGCGGCGTGGCGCTGCGCGTGGCCGCGGCCGAGGCGCGCGCTCACTTGCTGGCGCTGGCGGCCGCGGAGCTCGGCGCGCCGGCGGCGCTGCTCGAGGTCGAGGACGGCACCGTGAGCGCCCCGGGGCTCGAGCGCACGACCTCGTACTTCGAGCTGTTCGGGGGCAAGCGCTTCGAGAAGAAGATCACGGGCGCCGCGCGGCCCAAGCGCCCCGACGAGTACCGGATCCTCGGCCGCCCGGGCGAGCGGATCGGCATGGAGGCGCTCGTCACCGGCGCCACCGCGTACGTCCAGGACCTGCGGCCGCCCGGAATGCTGCACGCGCGCGTGCTGCGCCCGCCGAGCCCGAGCGCCCGGCTCTTGGAGCTGGACGACACCGCAGTGCGTCGCCTGCCCGGGGTCGAGGCGGTCGTGCGCGACGGCAGCTTCGTCGCAGTCGTGGCGGCGAAGGCCGGCCAGGCGGTCGCCGCGCTCGAGAAGCTGCGCAAAACGGCGCGCTGGGAAGAGGAGGCGCGGCTGCCCGAGCAGGCACGGCTCTTCGCGGAGATGCGCGCGGCCGAGCCGAAGAGCTTCCCGGTCGAAGACGGCACCGCGGTCGAGAAGCCGGTGCCCCCGATCGAGACGCCGCCCGGCGCTGCGCGCACCCTGCGCGCGAGCTACACGCGGCCGTACCACATGCACGCGTCGATCGGGCCGTCGGCCGCGCTCGCGCACGAGGTCGATGGCAACCTCACCGTCTGGACCCACACCCAGGGCGTGTCGGTGCTGCGCGTCGCGCTCGCGCAGGCGCTGGGGATCGACGCCGCGCGCGTGCGCCTGATCCACGTCGAGGGTCCGGGCTGCTACGGGCACAACGGCGCCGACGACGTCGCGTTCGACGCGGCACTGCTCGCGCGCGCGCTGCCCGGTCGACCGGTGCACGTGCAGTGGACCCGCGCCGACGAGCACGCCTGGGAGCCGTACGGGCCGGCGATGATCGTGGATCTGCAGGCGAGCCTCGATGCGAAGGGCGCGGTGATCGACTGGAACCACGACGTGCGCAGCTTCACGCACATGTCGCGCGCGATCCCGTACGGCCCGCGCACGTCCGGGCTGGTCGCGGCGTGGCACCGAGCGGAGCCGATGGCGCGGCCCGAGCCGCGGCCGGTGCTGATGCACCACGCGGGCATCCACCGCAACGCCGACCCGCTCTACACCTTCCCGCGCCGGCGCGTGGTCAAGCACTTCCTCGCGGGCTCGCCGTTCCGCACCTCGTCGCTGCGCGCGCTCGGCGCCTACGCCAACGTGTTCGCGGTCGAGTCGTTCGTGGACGAGCTCGCGGTCGCGGCCGGAGTCGATCCGCTCGAGTTCCGGCTGCAGAACCTCGGCGACCCGAGGGCGCGAGATGTGCTCAGCGCGGTCGCGGAGCGGCTCGGCTGGCGGCCCGCGCCGCGACCACATCCGATGCGCGCGGGGCGCGGCCGCGGGCGCGGCCGCGGCCTTGCGTTCGCGCGCTACAAGAACGTGAAGACCTGGTGCGCGGTCGCGGTCGAGCTCTCCGTCGACGACGCGAGCGCAGCGATCCGGCTCGAGCGCGCCGCGATCGCCGCCGACGCGGGCCAGATCGTCGACCCCGACGGCGCCGTGAACCAGCTCGAGGGCGGCTTCGTCCAGGCCGCGAGCTGGACGCTGCACGAAGAAGTGAAGTTCGACCGCACGCGGGTCACGAGCACCGACTGGGACAGCTACCCGATCCTGCGCTTCGGCGAGGTGCCCGAGCCTCGACACGGTGCTGCTCGATCGCCCTGGCCAGCCGTGGCTCGGCGCGGGCGAGGCCTCGCAGGGCCCGACGGCCGCGGCGATCGCGAACGCGATCTTCGACGCCACCGGCCTGCGCCTGCGCGAGCTGCCGCTGACCCCCGACAAATTGCGCGAGGCGGCGCTGGCTTAGAGCGTCGCGAGAGGCGCAGCGGCCCCGCTGCGCTGCCGTGCGCCGGCTGCGTTTCTGGGCAGCGAGGCGCCGCGGGAGCGCACCTGGAGAAGCCGCGTGCCGGCATCGGGCTTGCTCTATGCCGGAGCATGATGAAAGAGACGATTCGCGCGCTCGTTCTCGCGCTCGGTCTGGGACTGGCGGTCGCGTCCGCGCCCGTCGCCCGCGCCGGCGAAGGCGAGCTGCGCTTCGGACCCTGCAAAGCCGTGCGCGTGCTCGACGGCGTCAGCGCCGACCTGCTCTGCCGCGGCCGGCTCATGCCCGTGCGGCTTCGCAACGTCGCCGGGCCGCAGGCTGGCCAGGCCGGCTGCGCCGAAGCGGCGCGCGCGCTCGCCGAGCTCTTGCGCGCGCGCGAGCTCTACATCGCGTTCGGCGGCTCCGCCGCCCCCGCGACCGAGCCCGACGGCCGGCTCTCCGTGTATCTCTACGACCGCAACGGCGCGAACCAGAACGTGGCTCTCGTGCTGCTGGGCTGGGGCTCTTACGTCGCACAGGCCGACACCGAGACGCTCGACAAGAGCTTCCGCGTCGCGCAGGACGAGGCGCGCACGGAGCAGCGCGCGCTCTGGACTCTTCAGAGCTTTTCGGCCCAAGTGCAGCAGCCTTAGTCGTCCCCGGCGAGCAGGCGCTGGAAGCTCGCGAGCCGCGCGGCCGGGATCCGGCCGGCCTCGACGGCGGCGCGCACTGCGCAGCCGGGCTCGCTGTCGTGGCGGCAATCGCGGAAGCGGCAGTCCGCGGCGGCGAGCGCGATCTCCGGGTACACCGCGCCGAGCTGGTCGGGATCGACGGGCCCGGTGCCGATCTCGCGAACTCCAGGGGTGTCGATCACGACGCCGCCGCCGCGCAGGCGCAGCCAGGTCGAGCGCGAGGTCGTGTGGCGGCCGCGGTCCCACTTCGCGCTGATCTCGCCGGTCTCGAGACGGAGCTCCGGCTGGAGCGCGTTCAAGAGCGATGACTTCCCGACGCCGGAGTGGCCGGCCAGCACCGTGGTGCCGTCGGCGAGCGCGCGCCCGAGCGCTTCGAGCCCGGCGCCGCTCGTCGCAGAGACGGCGAAGATCGGCACCACCACGCTATAGCCGGCGATCTCGTCCGGGAGCGCGTCCTTCTCGAGGAGATCGAGCTTGTTCACCACGAGCAGCGCGCCGAGCCCGCCCGCGCGCGCGGCGAGCAGGAAGCGGTCGACCGCGCCGGCGCGGAACGGTGGACTCGACACCGAGGTCACGATCGCGAGCCGGTCGATGTTCGCCGCGATCACCTGCTCGCGGCCGGGGCGGAAGGAGCGCAGCCTCGCGAGCTTGGTTCTTCGCGGCAACATCTCGATCAACGCTGCGCGCTCGGGATCGAAGCGGACCTCGTCGCCGACCGCGAGCGCGCGCTCGTGGCGCGCGTCCGTACCCGTGAGGCGCAGGCGGATCACGCGCTCGTCGCTCACTACGTCGCACGCCCCGCGCAGGACGGTGATCACCGTGCCCTGCGCGACGCTCATGCGTGGCGTGCGCGAGCGCGGGCGCGCGCGACGAGCGCCTCGAAGACGCGCAGCTGGCGGCGGTCCGAGAGCGCCTGCATCTCCGGGTGCCACTGCAGACCGAGCGCGAACGGGCGGTCGTCGAGCACCACCGCCTCGATGACACCGTCCGGTGCATGGGCGGTCGGGCGCAGGCCGCGGCCGAGCGCGCGCACGGCCTGGTGGTGCCACGAGCAGACGGGCAGCTCACGCTCGGCGAAGATCTCGCCGAACAAGCCGCTGCGCTCGATCGCGACGGGATGGATCGTGGGCAGCCGCGGCGGCAGGCGGTGCAGCACCTTCTCGCCGACCACGTCGGGCAGGTGCGGCTCGAGATCGCCGCCGAGCGCGATGTTCATGACCTGCATGCCGCGGCAGATGCCGAGCAGCGGCAGCTCGGGGCGCTCGAGCGCGGCGCGCACCAGCCGCAGCTCGAACGAGTCGCGCGCGTGGTTCACGCTGTAGATCGTCTCGTGGCCGGCGCCGCCGTAGGCGTCGGGCGCGATGTCGCCCCCGCCCGCGACGATCAGCGCATCGACGGAGGCGAGCAACTCCTCGGCGGGCAGCGCGCTCGCGCCGAGCAGCACCGGAATGCCGCCGGCCGCGACGACCGAGTCGACGTAGCCCGTCGGCAGGCTGAAGAGGGCCAGCTCGCCGGGCTCGCTCGAGGTCGAAGGTCCGTAGGTCGTGATCCCGATCGTCGGCCGGCGCGCCCCCATGCGTCCGTCAGATCCGCTCGAAGTAGCGCGCGCGCTCCCAGGTCGTGACGGCGCTCTCGAACTTCTTCTTCTCGATCCGCGCGAACTGCAGGTAGTGCTCCATCACGTCGTCGCCGAACGCCTTGTGCAGGAACTCGGAGCGCTCGGCGCACTCGATCGCCTCACCCAGGGTGCGCGGGATCTGCGGCACGTGGATCGCGCCGTACAGGTTGCCTTCGAGCATGGCCGGCGGGTCGAGCTCCCGCTCGATCCCGTCGAGCCCCGCCGCCACGATCGCCGCGAACGCGGTGTACGGGTTCGCGTCGCCGCCCGGCACGCGGCACTCCGTGCGCAGCGACTGACCGTGGCCGACGATGCGGAAGCCCGCGGTGCGGTTGTCGAGTGCCCAGCCGATCGAGGTCGGCGCGAAGGTGCCCTCGATGAAGCGCTTGTAGCTGTTCACGGTGGGCGCGAGGAAGAGCGCGATCTCGCGCGCGTGCGCGAGCAGCCCGCCCAGCCAGTGGCGGAACGTCGGCGACGCGCGCAGCGGGCTGCCGGGCAGCGGCTCGTCGCCCGCGAAGCGGTTCGTCTCGAGCGCGGCGTCCCAGAGGCTCGTGTGGACGTGCATGCTGTTCCCGGCCATCTGCGCGTCCCACTTGGCCATGAACGTGATCGCCAGGCCGAGACGAGTGGGCGATCTCCTTGGCCGCGTTCTTGTACAGGACGTGGCGGTCGGCCATCTCGAGCAGCTCGCAGTAGCGCAGGTTGATCTCCTGCTGGCCCGGCCCCCACTCGCCCTTGCTGAACTCGACCGGCACCCCCGACGCTTCCAAGTGTCGCCGGATCGCTCCGACCAGCGGCTCGGTCTTGGTGCTCTGCAGGATGTGGTAGTCCTCGACGTACTGGCCGTACGTCGCCAGGTCTTCGTAGTGCTTCGCCCGCGCGCTCTCGAAACTGTCCTTGAAGGCGAAGAACTCGAGCTCCGACGCCCCTTGCGCCACGAAGCCGCGCTCGCGCGCGCGCTGGAGCTGGCGGCGCAGCAGGCTGCGGGGCGCGATCGAGACGGGCAGCTCGCTCTTCTCGTCGAACACGTCGCAGACGACGATCGCGCTCTTCTCGAGCCAGCTCGCCTTGCGCAGGCTCGCCCAGTCGACCTTGCAGAGCACGTCGCCGTAGCCCTTCTCCCAGGAGGTGAAGGCGTAGCCCTGGACCGGGTCCATCTCCATGTCGCAGGCGAGCAGGTAGTCGCACATGTGCATGCCGTTGTCGGCGGTCTCGTCGAGGAAGAAGCGACCCGTGATGCGTTTGCCGACGAGCCGGCCATACAGGTCAGGAACGACGGTGACGACCGTCTCGAGCTCGCCGTTGTGGACGAGCTCCTCGAGCTCGGCGCGGGAGAGCCGACCGGAGAGGCGCGATCCGTATTTCGCCATGGCTCTGGATCTTTACGCTATCGACGCGGGCCTGCCATCATGGAGCCATGACGCGCGAACTCCAGGGCCCGGCCTCGCAGTACTACTTCTCTCATCGGCTGCGCCTGCACTACGTGGACTGGGGGAACGAGAGCGCGCCGCCGCTCCTGCTCGTGCACGGCGGGCGCGACCACTGCCGCAACTGGGACTGGGTCGCGCAGGCGCTGCGCCACGACTGGCACGTGCTGGCCCCCGACCTGCGCGGCCACGGCGACTCGCAGTGGGTGACGGGCGCGAACTACGGGATGATCGACTACGTCTACGACATCGCGCAGCTGATCCACCAGAAGAAGCTCGCGCCGCTGACGATCATCGCGCACTCGCTGGGCGGCTCGGTATCGCTCAGCTACACCGGGATCTACCCCGACCGCGTGAAGAAGCTGGTCGCGATCGAAGGCCTGGGCCCGCCGCCCGCCATGATCGCCGAGCGCGCGAAGCTGGGCATCCACGAGCGCATGCGCGAGTGGATCGCACAGATGCGCGGCCTGGCCGGCCGCTCGCCGCGCCGCTACGCGACGATCGAAGAGGCGTACACGCGCATGCAGGAGGAGAACCCGCACCTCTCCCCCGAGCGCGCGCGGCACCTGACGGTGCACGGCGTGAACCAGAACGAGGACGGCACGTACAGCTGGAAGTTCGACAACTACGTGCGCGCGTTCTCGCCGTACACGTTCAACGACAAGGAAGCGCGCGAGCTGTGGAGCCGGATCACCTGCCCCACCCTCTTGATCCGCGGCACCGAGAGCTGGGCGAGCGACCCTACCAAGGACGGCCGCGCCGCGGCCTTCCAGAACGCCAAGGTGGTGAACGTCGAGAAGGCGGGGCACTGGGTCCACCACGACCAGCTCGAGAAGTTCCTCGAGGTGGTGAAGGCGTTCCTCGCGGAGTGAGTGCGGCGCGTCGCTAGTTGCGGATGCCGATGACGACGCCGTCGTCGTCGAACACGACGATGAAGGAGCTCATGCTGGTGCTCCAGTACTGCCAGGTCGGGAGCTCGAGCGTGCGCGTGCCGCTCAACGGCGGATAGCCGATCGCCAGGATCACCGCCTGCTTGCGCATGCCCTTCTTCGCGACGCCCTGGCGCACGCCCTCCTTCTCGAGCGGCGTCAGCGCGTCGAGCTCGGCCCGTGGACAAGTGGCGCCGAAGTAGCGAGCCAGGTTCTGCTCGAGCGGCTCACCGGCCGCCCGGTGATTCACGTACGTGTAGTCGCTGCCGGTCGCGTCGACCTTGAACGTGAGCGACTTCTGGTCCGCGGCCAGCAGGGTGACCTCGGAGCAGACCGGGATCACGACGAGGTACTGGAAGTTCGCCGCCGAGACGACCTTGTCGCGGTCGTCCGCGTGCAGGTTCGCGAGCGTGTAGATCTTGCTCGCGCCAGGAAGGCCCGCGACGGCCTTCTCCGGCGGCACGATCGGGTGTCGGCACGCGGCGCACAGCGCGACCAGCGCCACGACCAGTCCGCGATACCGCGCCATCAGAGGTAGTCGACTTTCTCGACGATGCCCTTGTCGTCGAAGGTCACGGTGAAGTAGCGCCAGCGCGAGCTCCAGTACCGCCACGTCTTCACGTCGAGCGCCGGGGTGTCGCGCAGCGGCGGGTAGCCGATCGCGAGGATCACCGCCTCCTTGCGCATGCCCTTCTTCGCGATGCCGAGGCGCAGGCCCTCTTTCTCGACCGGCGTCAGCGCGTCGATCGCCGCCTGTGGACAGTCGCGGCCGAAGTAGCGCGACGCGTTCTGAAGGAGAGGCTCGGCCGCGGCGGGATGGTCGTAGTAGCCGTACTCCGTCTCCGTCCCGACGACCTTGAACATGAGATAGCTCGGCTCGGCCCAGGTGATGACCACTTCGGAACAGATCGGGAGGAGTCCCGGCTGCTGGAAGTTCGCCGAGTACAGGGTCACGCGCTGCTCGTCCGGGTGGAGGTTGGTGAGCGTGACGACCCTCGTCGCGCCCGCGAGCCCCGGGATCGAGGCCGACGGCGCCGGGGGCGGCGCGTGCTTGCACGCCGCACACACGACGATCGCCCAGATCACCCCCGCGAACCGCTCGCGCACCGCCACAGTGTTGATCAGTAGATCAAGATTGACGGTGCTTGGCCAGAGGGTCAACGTCGCCGGAGTGACTACCCCTTTCGACGCGCTGCGGGAGCTCTGGTCACTCGGCGGCGGTGATCCGTCGGCGCTGGAACGGGTCGCGCTTCGCGGGAGCGAGCCGGTGCTGCCGTCCACGTTCCGGGTCGGCACGGCCGCGCAGGTGACGCTCGCGGCAGCGGGACTCGCGGCCGCGGAGCTCTGGCGCCTGCGCACCGGGCGCGCGCAGCGGGTCGCGGTCGACATGCGCGCGGCGGCGCTCGAGTTCCGCAGCGAGCGCTACCTGCGGATCGCCGGGAGGAACCCGCCGCCGATGTGGGACCCCATCGCGGGCGTCTACAAGACGGGCGACGGCCGCACCGTGCGCCTGCACACGAACTTCTCGCACCACCGCCGCGCGATCGTCGCGCTGCTCGGCTGTGCGGACGCGCGTGAATCGGTCGCGGCGGCGCTCGCCGGCTGGAAGGGCGAGGACTTCGAGACGGCCGCGAACGGCGCGGGCGCGGTGGTCGCGATGATGCGGAGCGCCGAGGAGTGGAGCGAGCACCCGCAGGCGCGCGCGCTCGCGGCGCTGCCGCTCTTCACGATCGAGCGGATCGGCGACGCGCCCCCGCGACCGCTCGCCTCTGCGGCGCGTCCGCTCTCGGGCGTGCGGGTGCTCGACCTGACCCGGATCGTCGCCGGTCCCGTGTGCGGGCGGACGCTCGCCGCCCACGGCGCCGACGTGCTGCGGATCGCCGGGCCGTTGCTCCCCTTCCTGGAGTGGCTCGTGATCGACACCGGGCGCGGAAAGCGTTCCGCGCACGTCGACCTCGAGACCGCCGGCGGCCGCGCCGACCTCGCGCGTCTGCTCGCGGACGCCGACGTGTTCGTGCAGGGCTATCGACCCGGCGGGCTCGAGGCGCGCGGCTTCGGGGCGCTCGATGCCGCGCGACTGCGACCCGGAATCGTGTACGTCTCGCTGTGCGCGTACTCGCACGTCGGTCCCTGGTCGGGACGGCGCGGCTTCGACTCGCTGGTGCAGACGGCCACCGGCTTCAACCACGCCGAGGGCGTCGCCGCCGGCGTCGACGGACCGAAGGAGCTGCCGGCCCAGGCGCTCGACCACGGCTCGGGCCAGCTCATGGCCGCCGCCGCCATGCTCGCGCGCGCGCGGCAGGCGCGCGAGGGCGGGAGCTGGCACGTGCGCGTGTCGCTCGCGCAGACAGGCCGCTGGCTGTTCGGTCTCGGCCGGGTTCCGAACGGGCTCGCCGCGCCCGACCCGTCGCTCGACGACGTCCAGGACCGGCTCGAGGACAGCGACTCCGGGTTCGGCCGGTTGCGCGCGGTGCGCCACGCCGCCGAGCTCTCGGAGACCCCAGCGCACTACGCGCGGCCCGCCATGCCGCTGGGCAGCCACGCCCCGACTTGGGACGGCGCCTAGCGCAGGCCGGATCGGGCCGCCCGGAGCCGGGCGTGCAAGCGCTCGATGCGCGCGCAGCGAGCCGAAGGCGAGCGTAGTCGATCGGATACAATCTCGCGCATGAGCGAGCGACCTCTCCTTCAAGGGCTGCGTGTGGTCGAGATGGCCACGTTCGTCTTCGGTCCCGCCGCGGGCACGATCCTCGGCGACTTCGGCGCGGACGTGGTGCACATCGAGCACCCGCAGACCGGCGACCCCTACCGCATGCTGCCGCAGCTGCGGCCGCTGCCGGAGTGCGGCGAGAACTACTGCTGGATCCTCACGTCGCGCGGCAAGAAGTCGATCGCGCTCGACGTGCGCCAGCCCGACGGGCGCGAGATCGCGCGGGCGCTCGTGCGCCAGGCCGATGTGTTCATCACGAACCTCCACCCGTCGGTGTTGCAGAAGCTCGGCATGAGCTGGGAGGACCTCGAGCCCGAGAACCCGCGGCTCATCTACGCGCATGCGACCGGCTACGGAACGGAGGGCGAGGAGGTCGAGAAGCCCGGCTACGACGCCACTGCGTGGTGGGCGCGCTCGGGCCTGATGGACGCCGTGCGGCCGCGCGGGGCGGAGTTCGCGCTCGCGACCGCTGGCATGGGCGACCACCCGAGCGCCATGGCGCTGTTCGGCGCGATCGCGCTCGCGCTCTACGACCGCGAGAAGAACGGGAAGGGCCAGCGGGTGCGCACTTCGCTGGTCGCAAACGGCGCGTGGTCGAACTCGATCCTGATCCAGGCGGCGCTCTGTGGCGCGAAGACCTACGAGCCGCCCACGCACGCGGGCTCGGCGAACGCGCTCGTGAACCACTACCTGTGCTCCTGCGGGCGCGGCCTCTACCTGGCGATGGTGCAGGAGCCCGTGGAGTGGGAGCGCTTCACCGTTGCCATCGGCAAGCCCGAGCTGCGCGACGACCCGCGCTTCAAGGAGCTCGCGCTGCGCCGCGCGAACGCGCCGGCGCTGGTGAAGATCCTCGACGAGGTGTTCTGCTCGCAGCCGCTCGACGTGTGGCGCGCGCGACTCGACCAGCACGCGGTGACGTTCGGGATCATCGCGCGGATCGACGACCTGCCGAGCGACCCGCAGCTCGTGGCGAACGGGATCTTCCGGCCGGTCGAGGGCAGAGGCGTGCGCGAGGGGCTGCGCACGGTGGACAGCCCGATCCAGCTCGATCGCCATCCGAAGCCGCCCGCGGGCCGCGCGCCCGAGCCGGGCGAACACGGCCGCGAGCTGCTCGCGTCGCTGGGCTACACCGCGGAGCGTATCGACGGCTTGGTGCGCAGCGGGGTGCTGAAGGGCTGAGCCTCCGACCTTGAAGCTCTACGCCCATCCCTTCTCGTCGTATTGCCAGAAGGTGCTGATCGCGCTGTACGAGAACGAGACGCCGTTCGAGTACCGCATGCTCGACGGTGCCGACGAGCGCGTGATGGCCGAGTTCGCCGCGCTCTGGCCGCTCAAGCGCATGCCCGTGCTCGCGGACGAGGACCACACGGTCGCGGAGGCGACCATCATCATCGAGCACCTCTGCCTCCACCATCCGGGCCCGATCCGGCTGATCGCGCAGAATCCGCGGGCGGCGCTCGAGGTGCGGATGCTGGACCGCTTCTTCGACAACTACGTGATGACGCCGATGCAGAAGATCGTCACCGACCGGATCCGCCCCGCGGGCCGGCGCGACGAGCACGGCGTCGCCGAAGCCCGCGCGCTGCTCGACATCGCCTACCGCTGGCTCGACGACGAGCTGAAGGGGCGCGAGTGGGCCAGCGGCGACCGCTTCACCCTGGCCGACTGCGCGGCGGCCCCCGCGCTGTTCTACGCCGACTGGGCGCATCCGATCGAGCGGCGGCTCGCGAACGTGCGCGGCTACCGCAAGCGCCTGCTCGCGCGGCCCTCCTTCGCGCGCGCGGTGGACGAGGCGCGGCCGTACCGACAGAACTTCCCGCTCGGCGCGCCCGACCGGGACTGAGTCAGGCCGTAGGAGCGGCGAGCGACGCGCGCGCGTTCAGCTCGGCGACGGAGAAACCGGCGAGCCGCTTGTACTTCTCGGCGATCGCGGCGAGCTCTTCCGCGCCGACCACGTCCTCGATCCGCGCGAAGCCCTCGGGCGCCCGGTCCTCGACGAGCTGCATGGCCGCCTCGGGCCCCTGGGCGCGATTCGCGAGCACGATCTCGCTGGTGGCGGCGCGGCGGATCTCGTCGTAGCGGGCGAGCGCGCGCTCGGGGTCGTCCGAGTGGTGGCGGAGACAGCCGGTCAGCACCCGCGCGTCGAGGATCGCCTGCGAGGCGCCGTTCGAGCCGATCGGATACATCGGGTGCGCGGCGTCGCCGAGCAGTGTCACCGGCCCGAAGCTCCAGCGCGCCAGCGGATCGCGGTCGATCATCGGGTAGACCCAGACCTCGCCCGCGCCGCGGATCAGCGCCGGGACGTCGAGCCAGCCGAAGCGCCAGTCCGCGAAAGCGGGCAGGAAATCGTCGAGCCGGCCCGGCTTGCTCCAGTCCTCGCGCTCCGCGAGCGAGCCGCCGTCGCCGCGCAGCTCCGCCACGAAGTTGAGCGTCTGGCGGCCGTCGCGTGCGGCGCGGATCGGATAGGCGACGAACTTCTGGCGTGTGTGCCCGGCCATGATCATGGTGCGGCCGTCGAGCATGGGCGCCAGCTCCGCGACGCCGCGCCACATGATCGAGCCGTTCCAGCGCGGCGGGCCCTCGCCGGGGTAGAGGCTGCGCCGGGCGGTCGAGTGGATGCCGTCGGCCGCGACGAGCAGGCGCGCGTCGGAGCCCCGTTCGCCGAACGAGACGTGGACTCCGCGGCCGGGCTGGCTCTCGAAGGACCTCAGCCGCTGACCGAGCTGGATCCGCTCCGGCCCCAGGCGCGCGCGCGCCGCCTCCAGCAACAGCAGCTGCAGCACCCCGCGGTGGATCGAGATCTGCGGCCAGCGGTAGCCGGCGCCCACGCCCCGCGGCTCGGCCCAGATGCGCTGACCGCGCTTGGTGTAGTAGGCGAGCTCGCCGCAGGCCACGCCGGCCGCTTCCAGGGCGGGCCGCAGGCCGAGCTCCTCGAGCTCGCGCACCGCGTGGGGCAACAGGTTGATGCCCACTCCGAGCGGGCGCAGCTCGGGCACGGCCTCGAAGACGCGGACGGGGAAGCCCGCCCCGTGCAGCGAGAGCGCGGCGGTGAGGCCTCCGATCCCGGCGCCGACGATTGCGATCTCGCCCTGCACGGCGGCGGCATGATCGCACATAATGGCGGCCGCGAAACACGGACTCGTTCTCGTCGCACCCACCATCGCCGACCAGATCACCGCCGCCCGCCACGCCGAAAGGCGCGCCGCGAGGCGCGCGCGCAGATCGCATTCTACTACACGACCAAGCTCTACCACTCGGTGCTCGACGTGTACGGCTGGCGCGGGGTCGGCGAGGAGATCGCCTCGCGCGATCGCCGACACGTTCGGCGGGGGCTAGCTCCCGGCGCTCGGAACCGTGAAGTAGAACGTCGCGCCCTGCCCCGGCTCCGACTCGACCCAGATGCGGCCGCCGTGCTGCTCGACGATCCGCCGGCAGATGGCGAGGCCCATGCCCGAGCCCTCGCGCTCGCCGCCGTGCAGCCGCTCGAACACCCGGAACACCGTCTCGTGGTGGGCCGGCGCGATCCCGATCCCGTTGTCGCGCACGAACACCAGTACGTCGTTCGCGCGCGTCTCGGCGCCGACGGTGATCCGCGGCGGCGCGGCGGCGCGGAAGCGCACGGCGTTCGAGAGCAGATTCTGGAACACCCGCGCGATCTGGATCGGATCGGCCAACGCCCGCGCCAGCGCCTCGACCTTCACCTCGGCTGCGGCGTCGGCGAGCGCGCCGCGCAGGTTCTCGAGCGCCCACTCGAGCGACTGGCCGAGCTCGCTCGCCTCGGCGGCGACACGGACCTGTGTGGAGCCCGCGTAGTCGACCAGGTCGTGGAGGAGGCTCCGCATCCGGCTGGCCTGGCGCAGCGCGAGGCCGAGGTCGGCGGGCGCGCCGCGCAGCGCCTCGCCCAGCTCGCGCTCCACGCTGCGCAGCGGCTCCTGCAGGTCGTGCGCGGCGGCGAAGGCCAGCTCCTCGAGCTCGCGGCTGGCCGCTTCGAGGCGGCCCGACTCGTCGCGGGCGGCGTCGCGCGCGGCTACCAGATCGTCGATCTCGAAGAGCGACCCCACGAAGCAGTCGATGCCCGGCCGCGCGTCGAGTCGGACCCACCGGTAGGCGTTGCGCGCGCGCACCCGCAGGTCGATCGAGATCTCGCGCGGCGCCTCGCACAGATCCGCCCAGGCGGCGAGCCAGGCGCCCTGGTCCTCGGGATGCACCCGGACGAACCAGCCGCGGCCGGCGGCCTGCGCCTGGTCGAGGCCGAGGAACTCGAGGAGCCTCCGCGTGAAGTGGGTGAAGTCGCCGCGCCCGTCGGCCTTCCAGAGCATGGCCGGAGCGCGGCTGGCGCTGACCGGTGTCGGCGCGCGAGCCGGACCCGAGAGCTCGGCCAGGGCCGCCCGCAGGAGCTCGGCGGTCGCGCCCTCTCGCGCAATCAGAAGACAGCCGCCGAGCGCGCGCGCTCGGTCGGCGGCCTCGGGATCGCCGAAGGATGCGATCACGAGCGCCGGTCGCGCGTCGCCCCGCGCGCGCCGCTCGCGCAGCACGTCGAGCGCGCCGTGGCCCGCGCTGGAGACGTCGAGCACGACCGCTCGCGCCGCGCCGCGCTCGAGGAAGTCGCGCAGCTGACTCGCGCTCGACGCGCCCAGCCAGTCGAACCCGGCGAGCGCAGCTGCAAGCTCCGGCTCGTCCGCAGACTCCGCCGGGTGCACCACGAGACCCGCGAGCTCGCGCGCAGCGCGACCCTCGACTTCCCCCACGCGGCGCAGAGTAGTTGCTCTCGGACTAGCGGTCCAGCAGCTCGAGCACGCTCTTGCGTACCACCGGCCAGGTCTCCGCGTCGGGAACGATCAAATCCCCGTGGTTCGCTCCCTCGACCTCGCGGAGCTTCACCTCGTCGCCTGCAGCGCGCGCGGCCAGCTCGTACGGCGCCAGCAGCCGGGTCGGGACCAGGCGATCGTCCGAGCCAGTGACGAGGAGCTGGCGCACACCCAGCGGCAGCAGCGCGGCCGGCGACACCTGCGCGTAGTGGTCGGGCACGGCCTCGAGCGTTCCGCCGGCGAGCTGCTCGAGAGTGCCCCGGCCGCAGACCCTGTCCGCGCCCGCCAGCGTGCGCAGATCCGCCGGGCCTCCCAGCGCCACGACCCCGCGCAGCCGCAGCGGCGACTCGCGGTACAGCGGGCTGCCGCGGTCCACAGCGCGAAGTGGGCCCCGGCCGAGTGACCCAGCACGACCACGTGCGAGGCGTCGATCGGATGTTCCTTCGCGAGCGCCTTCACGTAGTCGGTCGCCGCAGCGACGTCGCTAAAGGTGCCCGGCCAGCCGCCGCCTGCGTCACCGACTCGGCGGTACTCGATGTTCCAGGTCGCAACGCCTTCCGCGGCCAGCGCGTTCGCCAACGGCGCCATCGCGGCGGGCGACCCGAAGCGCGCGCGCCAGCAGCCACCGTGGATCAGCACGGCCAGTGGGAACGGACCGTCCCCGGGCGGGACGAGCAGCTCGCCGAACTGCAGCGACTCGTCCTCACCGTACGCGATGTGGATCGGTTGTGGCGAGGACTCGGACCGCGAGCTCGCGCAGGCCGCGAGCAGCGCGGCGACGGCAAGCAGCTCGGCCAGCCCGCGCCGCATCAGCGCGCGAGCTCGAGCTCCAGGCGCTTGGGGCCGCGCACCAGGAACGAGTCGAGCACCTCGCATTCGGCCGCGAGCCGGAGCTCCGGCAGCCGCGCCGCCAGGCCTTCGAGGGCGACCCGCGCCTCGAGCCGCGCGAGCGACGCGCCCAGGCAGAAGTGCTTGCCGAAGCCGAACGACAGGATGCCCTGGGTGTCGCGGTCGAGGTCGAAACGGTCGGGATCGGGGAAGCGCCGCTCGTCGCGGTTGGCCGAGCCGATCAGCACGCAGAGCTTGTCGCCGGCTTTGATCTGCGCCCCGCCGAGCGCGACGTCCTTGACCGCGTTGCGGAACACGAGCTGGATCGGCGCGTCCCAGCGCAAGGTCTCCTCGATCGCGGCCGGCACCAGCGCCGGATCGGCGGCGACCCGCGCCGCCGCCTCGGGATGCTTCAGCAGCGCATGCACGGTGTTCCCGATCAGGTTGGTGGTGGTCTCGTTCCCGGCGACGAGGAGCAGCGAGACGAACTGGAACACCTCCCGGTCGGACAGCCCGGTCACGCCGTCCTGCTGCGCCACGATCGCGCTGATCACGTCGTCCGCGGGCGCGCGCCGGCGCTGCTGCGCGACGCGATTGATGAAGTTGATCATCTCGCAGAGCGCCGCTCCGAAGCGCGCCGAGAAGGGCGTCGCGCGGCCTGGCCCCGTGGCGTTCGTGATGATCGCGTCGGACCAGCGCTTGAAGTCGGCGCGCCGCTCGGGCGCGATGCCGAGCATCTCGGCGATGATCGTGACCGGCAGCGGGATCGAGAGCGACTCGACCAGGTCGAAGCGTGCGCGCCCCGCGACGCCGGCGAGACACTGGTCGACGACCTCGCGCACGCGCTTCTCCCACGCCGCGATCCGCCGCGGGGTGAAGCCGCGGTTCACCACGCTGCGCATGCCCGAGTGGCGCTCGCCGTCCTCGGCGATCAAGTTGCGGGAGGTCGCGAAGGTCATCGGGTTCATCCAGGTGCGCAGGAAAAGCTGCGCGACGAAACGGACGAACGGCCAGCTGAGCGGCGGGGCGGCGTCGTAGCCTGCGTTCATGATCATGGTGAACATGGCCCGCGACGAGAACGTGTCGTCCGCGCGCAGCACCGCCTGCACGTCCTCGTAGCGCGAGACGCACCAGAGCCCCGCCTCGGGCGCGAAGTGCACCGGCGCGGTGTCGCGCAGCCGCCGGTAGTGGGGGTACGGGTCGACCGTGAACTCCGGGCGGAACGGCTCGTACATGGCCAAACCCTATCAGGCCGCGATACTCGCGGCATGCTCCGAAGGGTTGCGGTGTCGCTGCTGGCCGCGTTGGCGCTCGCCGCCTGCTCCGGCGGCGAGCCCACGCCCGAGGAGCGCGTGCGCGCGGTGCTGGCGGAGCTCGAGGCAGCCGGCGAGGCGCGCGACGTCGGCCTGCTGAAGCCCCACATCTCCGAGGCCTACAAGGACGAGAACGGCAACGACCGCCGCGCCCTGCTCGGCCTGGCCACCGCGCACTTCATGCGAAACCAGTCGGTGTACCTGCTGGTGCGGGTGAACGACGTGGTGCTCGCCGAGCCCGGCCAAGCCCGGGTCGACGCGTTCGTCGCGCTCGCCGGCCAGCCGATCCGCGACGCCACCGCGCTGCCCGAGCTGCGCGCGGACCTGTACCGCTTCGACCTGCGCCTGCGCGACGAGGACGGCGAGTGGCGGGTCACCTCCGCAAACTGGCGCCCCGCAACGCTCGTCGACTTCCAGTAAGCTCGCAGCCATGACGGAAGCAGCTCTCGTCTTCGGTGTGGGCGCGAGCGCGGGGGTCGGCGGCGCGGTGTGCCGTCGGTTCGCGCGCGAAGGAATGACGATCGTCGCGGTAGGGCGGACCCAGGAGAAGCTCGACAAGCTCGCCGGCGAGATCCGCTCGAGCGGCGGCCGCGCCAGCGGCCTCGTCGCCGACGTGACCCGCGCCTCCGAGATGGCGCGCGCCTTCGACCTGGTCGAGAAGGAGGTCGGCGCGCCGCCCTCCGTCGTCGTCTACAACGCGGGCAACATGGCGGCCGGCCCGATCGCCGACATGAGCGACGACTTCTTCGAAGCCACCTGGCGGGTCTGCGCCTTCGGTGGGTTCCTGTGCGGACGCGAGGTCGCGAAGCGCATGGTCCCGCGCGGCACGGGCACGGTGATCTTCACCGGTGCGACTGCGTCGCTTCGCGCACGCCCACCCTTCACCGCCTTCGCCTCGGCCAAGGCCGCGGAGCGCGCGCTCGCCTCGGGCCTCGCGCGCGAGTTCGGCCCCAAGGGGGTACACGTGGCCCACGTGGTCGTCGACGGCGTGATCGACGGCGACCTCGTCAACACCCGCATGCCGGCGATCAAGCAGAACATGGGCGCCGAAGGCATGCTCTCGCCCGACGCGATCGCCGACGCCTACTGGACGCTCCACACCCAGCACCGGAGCGCGTGGACGTTCGAGCTGGATCTGCGCCCGTACAAGGAGCAGTTCTAGCGGACGTCACCTGCCCTTGTTGAGGTTCTTGAGCGAGATCGCCTGGCGGACCTTCCCGTCGGACTCCGGGGTGGACTCGACCTGCCACGACTCGCGCCGCCAGCTCGCGCGCAGCCGCAGGTTCGCGAACGCCTGCCCGACGGGATCGATCACGCGCTCGCCCTTCGTCCAGCGGCCCACGTAGTAGCCGACGTCGATCGGCTCTCCCTTCGCGTCGTACGAGGCGTAGTAGAGCGGGTAGAGCGTCTGGAGGTCGAGCCACCCCACCGATCGCGCGACCTCCTCATCGCCCTGTTCGATCCCCTTGCGGGGGATCGCCTCCAGCACCAGCGCGCGCCGCAGATCCCAACGGTCCGACGCCCAGGACAATCCGTACGGGCCGAAGTCGCGCGCGAGATCCGTGGGATAGGCGGGCTTCACGGCATTGATCGGCGCCAGCACGTCCTGCGTGCCCAGCACGCGGAACGAGTGGAACTGGGGCCGGAGCTCCAGACCTTCGAAGCCGCTGCGCTTGGGCAAGATCCGAACCGACTCGGCGCCGTTCGAGCTGCCGATCGCCGCGCTCTCCTCCTGTGCGCCGGGAGCGAGCGAGTTGTCCCCGGCGCTCGCACCGACGGCGAACGAGGGAACGAAGAGCCCGTCGAGCCCGGTCGCGGGAGCGCGATCCACCTTGCGCATGCTGGGCACGTACACGTGCATGTCGTCCGAGCGCTCGCGGTCGGTCGCACTGGCCACGTCCCGGTACTGGTGCCATGCGAACTCGCGCGCGAGGAACGGCTCGAGCATGCGCCCGCCGGCGACCCAGAGGAGCGTGTCGGTGTCCGGAACTCGATAGCCGTCGTCGGCGCGATCCGCGCGCCAGCCGAGCTCGCGCTGCCAGATCTCGCCCTCGTAGGGCTCGGCGGTGCCGTGACCGATCAAGTCGACCGTGCGAAATCGGCCGCGAAACCCACCCGCCTGCCAGCGCGCGACGAAGTTCCACGCCCACTTCGCGCCCGCCTGCGGATCGTCGACCGCGATCGTCTCCGGCGCGAACGGCAGGCCCGCGACCTGCTCGGCCAGTCCCCCGTCGTCCTGCAAGTGCGCCTGTCCTTTGAACTTCTCCGTCGCCCCTCCGAACGACGCGGGCGGCGCGTAGTCGCTGAAGCAGGGGCCGACCTCGAGCTGCATGCCGTCGAAGAAGAACCGCTCGCGGTTCTCCCAGATCGGCGGCGGCAGGTAGCTCTGGATCAACGGCATGCGCGCGCCGTCGATCACCTCGCCGGTCTTCAGCTCGAACGGCGGTGCGTCCTGCCCCAGCGGCCATCCGCGGAGCTTCGACGCCGTGGCACAGCTTCCCTCCGGCGGAAGCTCCCACGCGGAGGGCTCGGCGCCACCAGCCGGTGTCGCAGCGAGCAGCGCCAGCGCCGGCACCAGCCAGTGCGCGAATCGGCCCATCGCGATTCCCCTCGTTCCGACCGCCCAATAGGTGGTGTACCGCGATCGCGACAAAGGTGACTCAAGAAGAGCTCACGCCCTAGAACAGTGTGCCGAGCAGCGTCTTCAGCAGTTCTTCGAGCGACATCATGGTGAGCGCGAGGGGGACGACCGGCGCGAGCGTCGCCGCCGCGAGAACGACCACCGCGTCCCTCGTGACCGGCAGCACCCGCATCGTCCGCACCACCTCGAAGCTGTTTCCAAGGTCGGCGAGGGACTGGACGTCGCCGCTCCCCAGCAAGCGCTCCTCGCGAGCAGCTCCGCCCCGCAGCCACTTCGCGTCGAACTCGCGGACGTAACTCTCCGCGAGCGTTCCGTACTCGCGGAGTCCCTTTCGCTTCGCCCTGGCGAGACCCGGCGCAAACACGGCGAGCGGGCCAAAGACCAGGAGGAGCATGAAGGCCAGGACGACCGCGACCTCGACCTTGAAGTCGAGCAGTGCCGCCCCCACGTAGAAGATGCGGTTGGCGATCAGCCCGGCCAAGCAGCGCCCCGTGGGCCGCCGCGAGCGGGACGAACGCATACACCGTGTTCGACAGGAATCCCAGACCTCCGAGGCGGTCCGGATGAGTCGGGAAGAGAATCAGCTCGATGCGCGAGACCTGCCACAGGAAGCGCGCCCAGATGAGCATCCGGAAGTACCAGCGCAGCAGCAGGAACTGGAAGAACGGCAGGCTCACGAAGGCGTACCAATAGCCGGTGAGCGAGAGTTTCATGCCCGAGGCGGCCGGCGTCGCATACCAGGTTGCCGCAGTGAGCCCGAAGTAGAGCCGCCAGACGATCCCGATGCCGACGACGTACACGAAGGCGATCAGCAAAACCTCGGCCAGCACCGAGTTGCGCAGGCGGAACGCCGCCGCAATCGCGGCCTCGAACCGGTCCGACGCGCTCGCGGGAATCAGGGCGCGCTCCCGGAATTGATTCACCACGTGGCGCATGCGCTCGTGAACCACGAGCTCCGCACCGATCAGCAGCGGCAGCGCCAACAGGAAGCGCGCATGCGCGTCCCAGTCCCGCAGAAACGGAACCGCTACGTCTCCCCCCAGGAAGTGTCCCTCCAGAGCCGAGAGCACCAGCAGCGGCAGCCAGGTCACCAGCGAGATGACGAGCACGCGTCGGCGCACCAGCTCGAGCGCATCGCCGGACATGTGAGCGCGGCGCAGGAGCTGGAAGAGCGGCCCGCCCAGGACTAGCGAGAAGTCCGCATTCGGGCGCAGGTCCTTGTCGAACGGCGACGCCATGTGTGACCGGGGTCAGTCTAGTCCAGTCAGCGGATCCGGGTCGCTGTCCTCAGAAGCGGAATCCGAGGCCGGCCTGGAACGTGACCGTGCCCAGGCCGTTCTCCGAGACTTGGACGCTGCCGGTGTTCAGCTTGACCTCGGCCGGAGACAGCATCCCTTCGGCGCCCACGTTCAGGTACAGGTTCTCGATCAGGTACACGTCGATGCCCAGGCCGACGCGGCCTGCGAACGCGCTGTGGTCGACACTGAGCCCGCTGGCCGGAGTGTCGACCGAGAAGAAGCCGGCCCCCGCACCGAGCAGGAGGTAGGGCTGGAAACGACCGAACGGACCGATGAAGCGCAGGTTCACGGTCGCGGATTGGATGCCGAGCGTTCCGACGTGCACACTGTCCAGGCTGGCGTTGAACGGGTCGAGCCACTCGTACTCGGCCTCGACCGCGAACCACGACGCCACCCGGTAGCCGAGTCGAGTGTTCACGCCCCAGCTGTTGCTGACGTCGACGTCCTCCAGCACCGGCGTGCCATCGAGGAAAGCCTCGACCAGGTTCGCGCTGCGCGACGCGCCGACACCGATGTAGACGCCCGGCCGGGCGAAGTCGGCGTCATCGGCACGCGCCTCACCGAGAGCGAGACAGACGACGAGGACCGCGAGACCTGCTGAAAGTGCACGCATCGCAGGAGACTAGGCGGGGCGGCGCCGGGCGACAACGGCTCGATGCCATAATGTCCGGAGGGGAGGGACATGCAGATCGTCGAGATCGTCTACCGCTACGATGGCGAGGAGCTCCGCGCGCGGCCGGACAGCTCGCGCGCCGCGCGCGAGCGGCTCGAGCAGGGGAACCTCGCGTTCGCCGCGCTCATCGAGCGGATCGACGGCGCCGGCGAGCTCGTCGCGCAGCAGGTCGTTCACGTCGACCCGCGCGTGCTCGGCGTGCGCACCGGCGGCGCGACGCCGCTGCAACGGCCGTTCGCCGCGGTCCTCGGCTGCGCCGATGCGCGCGTTCCGGTCGAGCTGATCTTCCACGAGGGCCCCAACGACCTGTTCGTCGTGCGGGTCGCGGGCAACGTGCTCGGTCCCGACATCGTCGGCAGCCTGCGCTACGCGGTCGAGCACCTGGGCGACGGACTGCGACTGATCGTCGTGGTCGGACACAGCGGCTGCGGCGCGATCGGCGCTGCGGTCGACACATTTCTGCGTCCCGGCGGCTACCTCGACCTGGCCGACCAGCACGACCTGCGCGGGATCGTCGACGGCTTGCTCGCAACCGTGCTCAGCGCCGCGCGCGTGCTCTCCGCAGTCTACGGGCGCGAGGTGGAGGCGCGGCCGGGCTATCGCGCCGCGCTGGGCGAGCTGAGCGTCGTGATCAACGCCGCGCTCAGCGCGTTCTCGATCCAGAGCGACCTCGAGCGGCTGCACGCGAGCCCGGCCATCGCCGCGGCGTACGGCGCGTACCAGATCGACACGCGCCGGATCTGGGCGCCTTCGGCGAACGACGGCGAGCACTGCGGGCTCGGAGATCCCCCCGCCGACCTGGCGGGTTTTCGCGCGCTGGGTCGCGCGGCGGCCGAGAGCGCCCGCATCCGGGCGCTGCTGAGGGAGTGAGCCCTTCCGCTTCCTCGCGTCGCTCAGAAAGCGAGGCGAAGCCCGAGCTCACCCTCGAACCAGCTCTCGTTGTGGATCTGATTGAAGCTGCATTCGAGCGTGAGCGCGGTGTTGCGCGAGGTGGTGAGCCGCGCTGCCCCTCCCGCGCGAACCCAGGTCGTGGTGTCGCCCAGCACGAACGGTGTGACCTCGCCGAAGAGCTGTCCCCGCAAGCGCCCTTCCCGCCCCCCGACCATTACACCCAGGCGCGCCCCCGGTCCCAGACTGAAGGAGTCCTCGAGCTCCGTGCCCACGTCGAGTCGGGCGTCGGCAAGCCCGTAGACGAGAAGACCCGGAGCCGGGTCCCAGGCCAGCCCGGCCCCGAACTGGCTCCCCCAGACCGACGCGTCCTTCAGGTTCCCGTCCTTGTCGGGAACCCGACGCGTGGCCAGTCCGGTTCCCGCGCTCCACGCAAAGGGACGAAAGGCGCTGCTGCGCGGAGAGAGTGAGCCGAGCTCGATGAGCGTGAGCTCCTGAAGGCGCACCCGACCGGACTGCGGATAGATACGCAGATCGGTGTCGAAGAATCGCACCACCATGGCCTCCGGATACCCGGCGCCGTTGTCCATCAGGTCGTGGAAGGCCGGCCGCAGACGGAGGTCGATGAAGGCCTCGCCGTCGCGCCAGCCACCGCTCACCCCGACGAGCGACGAGTCGTGTCCCTCGTCGGGGCGGATCGTCGGCACCTCGACCTGCGCGCCGGAATCGGCGCCAGACGGAACGTCGCCGAGGCGACTCCGGGCGACGAGGATCTTGAGCGAGAGGCCGCGGGACGCAGCCTCGCTCACGTCACCCGCCAGGTACGAATAGCGGAGCTGTTCGTAGGCGACTTCGAGGATGCGAGCGTGGCGCGCGCGCGGGAGCTTCGCCAGCGCCTCCTCGGCGGGGTCCAGGCGGCCCTCGACGATCTCCCGCACCCGGCTCTCATCGCCGCTCGCGAGACCGCGGAGCGCAGCGCGCAGCTTCGTCGCGGGCGAGGGCCGATAGCGGACATCCGTGACGAAGCCGGGCCTCTCCGTGATCTTGCGAACGGTATCCACGGGGATCACGGCGCCCCGGAAGCCGGCGCTGGCATCGAGCTCGGCGACGCTGGCATCGAGAAGGCGCAGCAGCTCGTAGGAGCAGTTCCGCGTGAAGAAGTAGTAGGGAAACTCGACGCTCTGCAGCTCCCAGAGGTGCATGAGCAGGAGCTCGCGCTGACTCTCGTCGAGGTTGAGGTGGTACTCCCAGATGTCGCGGTTCTCCCAGTCCGAGTACCGTTTGAGCTGCTGGTAGTAGGGTCGAACTCCGAACGAGGCGGGATACCGTCCCGTCAAGCCCTTGGCCATGTAGACGACGCCGTCGTCGTCTCCGGTCTGGGCGGTGAAGTCCACTGCCCAGCCCAGGATCTCCTCCGGCTCCGCAGCGCCTGCGACGTCGATCCGCAGCAGGGTGTGCCCGAACACGGAGGCGGGGTTGTTCATGAAGCCCTCCACGAAGACGAGCGTCAGCCCCCGGACATCGAGGCTGGCACGCCAGCGCTCGTACGCTTCGCAGCTCGCCGGGGGCAAGGTCGCGTCGTCGATGCCGAGACGATCCTTCAGCCAGCGCCGGCGGGCGATGAAGACACACTGAGGGTTCTGATCGCCAGCAGCACTCGCGCCCGGATCGAGGAAGGCCCGCAGCGCGGCGTGCAGCTCGGCTCGGGGATTCCAGTCGTCGTCCTCGGCGAGGAAGAAGTCCCGCGCGCCGCGCGGCGCCCGCTCTCCGTCGTAGTGGAGCAGGGCGAGCCACTGCGGGTCGTCGTACAGAGACCGTCGATCCGCACGCTCCAGCAGCTCGGCGAGGAGCGCCTCGCTTGCGGGCGGGACGGTCGCGGGAGGTTCCGGGTGGACTCCCGCACACGCCGTCGCGAGGGCGAGAAACGCGGCGGGAAGACCCCCGACCCGGCTCAACTCTCGATGTAGACCGAGAGGACCGGGTTCTCGCTCATCAAGCGGGCGAGCGTCTGCAGCATCTCGTTCGAGGTCGTCTGATCGTTCGGAAAGAGGACTTCGAAGTGGCTCTGGGCGAGCGAACGAAACGCGACCTCGTCCTCCGCGCGAAGCTCTATCAAGCGCGCCAGCGCGTCGAGATGCTCACCACGTCCGATAGCCATCTCC
The DNA here is from genome assembly GCA_963707945.1 of uncultured delta proteobacterium. Taxonomy (GTDB): domain Bacteria; phylum Myxococcota_A; class UBA9160; order SZUA-336; family SZUA-336; genus VGRW01. Next base: position 427,484 of record CAVPRM010000001.1, on the reverse strand, counting down.
TGCGCCAGGTGATCCAGGTTTTCGCTGGCGAAGTGCTCGATCCTCGCCTGCGTCACCTTGTCGGCGCCCTTCTTGAGCCAGTTGTCCTTCTCGGTGCAACCCGAGATCTCGAAGGTTGTGGAGATCCCCTTCATCGTCCAAAAGTTCGTCGTGAACGCGAGGACCCTCGCGACCAGGCCGGGGTTGCCCTCCCAGATCTGGCTCCCGATTCCGCAGGCGCGGGCAGACGCATCGCGTCCGGAAGCGAGCATCACCAATCCCGTCAACACAGCGATCTTCGCGGACGTATTCATCGGTCCTCCCAGGCTCCCACGGCCTCGAACCGCATCATATCCGATCGAGCCGGATGACAATCAACGCGAAGGCGAGCGCGAGGCCGCCCTCGCGCGGAGCCCGCAAGCGAAGCGCGAAGCGAGCCCAGGCGAGCGAACGTCAGGTAAGGCGCTGTGGGCCCTCCAGGATTCGAATCCGATCCTGCCGACGAGTCCGATGCGCCCTCCACCGTCGAGAAGCCAAAGAAATCGGGCAGGTCATTTGCGGACACTCGAAGCAATAGATCGACCCGAGAAGTGACCCGAGCCTTGACAAGCAGCGAATTGTTATCGGAGGAGTTCGGAGGAGCGCATGAGCCGCGCGGGTGACGGAAGAGGGCGATCACTGGGTCGTGGGCTTGAGCGTTTCCGTGGCCTTGCGCCCCGGCGGCTGCGCAGGCCTTGAGAGGGAGTTCGCCTGCTCGATCCAGGGGCGCAGCTCCTGCTCGAGGTAGCGTGCGAAGATCCGGTTTCCGTATGGGCTCTGGTGCCCGATGCCGTCGACGTAGTACTCGGCCGGTCCGTTCGTCATCACCTCGTGGCCGAAGGTCGGCCCCATGTCGATCACGCCGATCTGCTCGTCTCGGATCCTCTGGATCAGGGGGAAGGGCTGCTCCTCTGTGCCCAGCGCGAGGCGTTCGCGGTCGGGAATCACCAGGACCAGCGGAATCGATCCCGCTGCACGCACCTCCGCGGCGAAGAGCTTCGCGATCGCGACGCTGACCTCGATGGCGTCGGGGATCTCGCCGCTCAGCAGCTTCTTGTAGGTCAGCTTGCGTTGGTATCGCCACCAGACGCTGTCGGCCATCTGGAGGACCCGGATCCGCCGATACCAGAAGGCCGTTGCGTCGCGTGGGTCGAACCAGAAATCGTGCTCTAGCAGCGTGTTCGTCTCGGGATGCGTCAGGGTGAGAGCGAGCTCCGCGCGGCTCATGATCGGAGCGTTGACGAAGCGGGGCGCGCCGGACGCATCCAGGACCAGGCGCGGCTTCGTGAACGCAAGGTCGAGCGTTGTCCGGTAGTAGTCGACGATGGCCAGGTTCCGGAACACGTTGTCGGGCCAGATGCCCAGCACCACGAGCTGTGACCAGAAGGGCTTGCCATCCCGCCTCCAGCGCAGAAATGCCTGATCCGTGCCGGCGCCGGGCAAGCCCAGGTTGAGCACCTCCACGTCGTCGCGCAGTCCTTCGAGATACGCCTGCCAGGTCTCGTCGTTGCGCACCTGGCTGCAGTACACGTAGGAGTCGCCGAGGGTCATGATGCGCACCTTGCCGTCGGGAGGCAGGGCCGGGTAGCGGAAGTCGGGCTCGGCACGAAAGCCCAGGGCGTTGGTGTGGTCCTTGCCCTCGCTCTGGTTGCGGCGGAGGTTCCATCCCAGGTCGCCGTCGGTCTCCAGGAACCGATCGCGGCTGAACGCGTCGAGGGCACGTCGGACGACGGCCTCGGTCGGGCGGAGTGGAAGCAGTGCGATCTCGCGAAACCGGGTGCGGAGGAGTCCGCTGGGGGTCGTCTCCGTGATCAGCCGGGCCGTCGCCTCCGCGAGCACGAACGAAGCGAGCAGCAGGAAGATCAGGTACCTGATCCAGAAGGCGAGTCTCGATGCGGCCGCTCGTTCTGCACCCCTGCTAGAAGTCATCGCCAGTATCACCCACCTGTCATCGACGCTCAGTATCGACGCACTGAGACCGAAAGTCAGGTCTCCTCGTGCGCCGCTGCAGAGCACCAGCAGGACGTACGGCCTCACTGTCCACAGTCTCTACTGGGTGACCGCGGCCGAACTGGGCGCCGTTCGCACAGGCGATCCTGAAGATCCCGTTCACCTCGAGCGGCTCGCTCTTCTTCGGTGACCCGAGCTTCTACGGCTATCTCGACTCGGACCAGCTCGAGGTCGAGGTCTCGACGCACGTTGCGTGGGCCACCGCCGAGGTGGAGTGGAAGTTCACTCAGCGCATGGACGGCAACCTTTCTCCTGGCCCACGCCTTCCGGAAGACCATCGGGATCACGCGATCGCATGATGCGACCTGGGCGCCGCGGAAGCCTCCCGATCCGCGGCGCCCTTCTGTCCCCGGCTGCTGACCCTGGGGACGACGTAGCGAGATCGCGGACTTCCGACGGCGAGGGTCGATTCAAGGGACGTTTCGCATGCCTACATTGCGGTGGCCGATTCGCGCGGCCTTCAGCACTCGACGCCCACACCCCGCCGGAACGTGCTCGGGTCGAAGGCCGGGAGCACGTGCGCCTCGAAGCCGGGCCCGAAGCCGGCGCGGTGAAGCTCGAGCAGCTTGCCACTGCGCGGGCCGGCGGTGTCGCCTACCGCGAGCCGATGCACCTCGAGCCCGGCGAGCTTCCGGCCGACGTGCTCGCCCGACTCGAAATCGACCCGAGCAAGCGCGTAACCGCGCGACTTTGCAGGTGGGCCCTCCAGGATTCGAACCTGGGCGCGTCCGGTTATGAGCCGGCTGCTCTAACCACTGAGCTAAGGGCCCGAAAGGGACGCGAGCTGGCCGCGGATGCCGTCGGCGAAGCGCTTGTAGTCGCCGCTCTTGAAGAACGCGTTGCCCATCACGAAGACGCGCGCGCCGTGGAGCGCGACCTGCTCGATCGTCTGCGGGCCGACGCCGCCGTCGACGACCAGGTCGATGGGCTTCCTGAGCTCGTCGATCCAGCCGCGGATCTGGCGGATCTTCGGGAGCGTCTCGGGGATGAACGACTGGCCGCCGAAGCCCGGGTTCACCGTCATCACCAGCACCTGATCGACGATCGGGAGCACCGGGCGGATCGACTCCGCGGGAGTCGCGGGGTTCAGCACCACGCACGGGCGCACCGCGAGGCGCCGGATCTCGGTCAAGGTGCGGTGCAGGTGGGTGCACGCTTCCACGTGTACCCCGAGCGCCGTCGCGCCCGCTCGGACGAACGCCTCGAGCAGGTGGTCGGGCTCGCGCACCATCAGGTGCACGTCGACCGGCAGACTCGTGCGCTTGGCGACCGCGGCGACCACGTCGGGGCCGATCGTCAGGTTCGGGACGAAGTGGCCGTCCATCACGTCCAGGTGCAGCCAGTCGGCGCCGGCCTGCTCGGCCGCGCGCACTTCCTCGGCGAGCCGGCCGAAGTCCGCCGACAGGATGGACGGGGCGAGCTTGTACGTCGCCGTCACTTCCGCACCAGCCGGACGGCGAAGAAGCCGTCGCAGCCGTCGCGCTGTGGCCAGGTCTGGAGCGCGCCGGCGTCGGTCACGAGCGCGCGCGCGGCTTCGGGCAGGAACGGCCGCGGGTCGTCCTGCCGGAAATCGGGATGCGCCTCGAGGAAGAGCGAGATCACGCCGGTCGTCTCCTCCGAGCTGAAGGTGCAGACACTATAGACGAGGACTCCGCCTTCCTCGACGTAGCGCGCTGCCGAGGCGAGGATCCGCAGGGCGCTCGCCGCGGCGCGCGTGATCTCCTCGGGGCGCAGGCGCCAGCGCGCATCGGGGTTGCGGCGCAGGGTGCCGAGGCCCGAGCACGGCGCGTCCACGAGGATGCGGCGGTAGAAAGCGCGGCCCTGCAGGTCGAAGCCCTGCGCGACGTCGCGCTCGAGCGGGCGCAGGTTGTTGAGGCCGAGCCGGCGCGCGGCCTGGTGGATCAGCGCGATGCGCGGCCGGTGGAGCTCGAGCGCGATCACCTCTCCGCGCGGGCCGACCTGCTCGGCGAGCTGGACGGACTTCGTTCCCGGAGCGGCGCAGCAGTCGACCACCGTGTCGTTCGGCTCGGCGCCGAGCAGGAGCGGCACGAGCTGCGAGGCTTCGTCCTGGACCACGTACTCGCCGCGGTCGAAGCCGGGGGCGCGCACCGGGTCGAGCGTCGCGCCGGTGACACCGTTCGGCGCAAACGCGGTCGGGCGGCCGCCGAGGTCCATCGCGACCTGCTCGCGATTCCCGCGCGCGGTCACCCGCACGGTGCGCGGCGGCGCCTCGGCGCAGACCTTCGCGAAGGCGAGCGCGCCGTCGGGGCCGAGCTCGGCGACGAGCCGCTCGGCCAGCCAGCGCGGCAGCGAGCCCCAGGTCTCGAGGTGGCCCAGCGGGTCGGTGGCGAAGTCCGGGTACGTGAGGGCGCCCTCGTCGCGCTTTCGCGCGAGCCCGCGCAGCACCGCGTTCGCGAAGCCGGTCGCGCGCTCCATGCCGAGCTTGCGCGCCAGGGTCACGGTCTCGTCGACCACGGCGGGATCGGGAATGTTCGGCATGCACAGGAGCTGATACGCGCCGAGCCGCAGCAGGTTGCGGAGCGGCGACTCGATCCGCGCGAGCGGACGGTCGAGCGTCTGCGCGAGCGCGGCGTCGAGGCGGCCGCGCAGGCGCAGGGTCCCGTAGCTGAGCTCGGTGGCGAAGCCGCGGTCGCGGCGCTCGAGCTGGGCGGTGCCGAGCGCCGCGTGCAGGGTCAGGTCGGCGTACGCGCGGTCCTTCTCGACGCGCTCGAGCACGTGCCAGGCGACGCCGCGCGCGGTCGGAACGAGATCGACGGCGCTCACGGCGAGACCGCCTCTTCGCCGTCGGGAATCCGGAGGCCGCGCAGCAGCGCCTCGCTCGAGACGGGGCGTTTGCCGGGGAGCTGGACCTCTACGAGCTCGAGCCAGGCGTCGGCGCAGGCGACCCGCAGCTTGCCGCCATCGGAGCGAACACTGCCCGGTGTCGCCCCGCCGTGCGCCGAGCCGCACCGCGCGCGCAGGACGCGCACGGTCTTCTGCGCGCGGCGCAGCGCCAGGTCGACGCCGGGGCGCGGCGTGGCGGCCCGGATCCGGCGCAGCACGCGCTCGGCGGGCTGGTGGAGGTCGAGCTTTGCGAAGGCGCGGTCGACCTTCGGGGCGAGCGTCACCTCGGCGGGGTCCTGCGGGCGGAACACGGCGCGGCCCGCCGCGATCTCGTCGATGCCCGCGACCAGCGCTTCGCCCGCCAGCTCGGCGAGGCGCGGCGCGAGCTCGCCCGCGGTCTCATCGGCGCCGATCGCGAGCTCGCGCACCAGGCACACGTCGCCCGCGTCCATCTCCTTCACCACGCGCATCACCGAGATGCCCGTGCGCGGATCCCCCGAGTCGATCGCGTGCTCGATCGGTGCCGCGCCGCGCCAGCGCGGCAGCAGGCTCGCGTGCGCATTGACCATTCCCCGTGCGGGCAGCTCGCGCACGCTCTTCGGGATGAACTGCCCGAACGCGACGACCACGCCGAGGTCGGGGCGCTGCGCGCGCATCCACGCGAGCGCGGCCTCGTCGCCCACCTTCTCGGGCTGCAGGAGCGGCGCGCCGAGCTCGCGGGCGGCCGCGGCGATCGGAGTCGGATCGAGCTGCCGTCCGCGTCCGCGCGGGCGATCCGGCTGCGAGACGACCCCGGCCAGCACATGGCTCGTTCGCGCGAGCGCGCGCAGGGCTGGAACCGCGAACTCCGGTGTGCCGAGGAACAGCAGGCGCACGGCGTCAGCCGCCCGAGCCCGCCGCCTCTTCCTGTTCGCGGCGGAGCTGCTTTTTGCGTCGCCGCACGTACAGATCCCGCTTCAGCTTGGAGACCCGGTCGATGAAGAGCACCCCGTCGAGGTGGTCGATCTCGTGCTGGAAGCAGAAGGCCTCGAGCTCGGTCGCGTCGAACTCCACCTCTTCCCAGTCGAGCGTGCGCGCGCGCACGACCACGCGCGCGTCGCGCTCCACGTCGGACTTGAAGTCGGGCACGGACAGGCAGCCCTCCATCTCGGAGGTGGTGCGGCCCTCGCGCAACACGATCTCGGGGTTGAGCAGCATGCGCGGCCGGCGCTCGCCCTCCTCGCTCCAATCGAGGTCCATCACGATCAGGCGCTTCGCGACGCCGACCTGTGTCGCGGCGAGGCCGATGCCGGGCTCGTCGTACATGGTCTCGGCCATGTCGGCGGCGAGCTTGCGCAGCGCATCGTCGATCTCGATCTGCGCGACCGGCTTGGCCTTTTCGCGCAGGCGCGGATCGGGAAACTGGAGGACCGGGAGGAGCATGGGCCGCACTTCATAGCATTTGCAGCGGGCCGGCATCCAGCCGCACCGACACCCCGGCGAAGCCCGGCCCGCGCGCCTGGCGCGCGAGCTCGGTCGCGACGCGCCGGACGGCTTCGTGGCTGCCGGCCAGCAGCAGCTGCCAGCGGAACTCGTCGCGGATTCGCGAGAGCGGCGCCGGCGCGGGGCCGAGCACCTCGACCGCCGCGCCGTCGAGGTCGTCGAGCGAGACGGTCTTCGCCAGGCCCGCCAGGGTCACCGCCGCGGCCTCGACCGCCGGCGCGCGCCGCCCGGAGAAGGAGAGCTGCACCAGCTCGCGGAACGGCGGCCAGCCGTGCGGGCGGCGCCGCGCGATCTCCTCGCGGTAGAAGCGCGGATAGTCGTGGGTCTTGGCGAGCGCGATCGCGTAGTGCGCCGGCAAGAAGGTCTGGATCACGACCCGGCCCGGATCGTCGCCCCGCCCCGCGCGGCCCGCGACCTGCGTGAGCAGCTGGAAGGTGCGCTCGCCCGCGCGGAAGTCGGGGAAGTGCAGGCCGAGGTCGGCCGCGATGACACCGACCAGCGTCACCCCGGGGACGTCGTGGCCCTTCGCGACCATCTGCGTGCCGACCAGCACGTCGAGCTCGCCGCGGTGGAAGCCGGCCAGGATGGCGCGCTGCGCGCCCTTGCGTGCCGAGGTGTCGCGGTCGAGCCGGCCGATGCGCGCGCCCGGGTAGGTCGCGACCACCTCCTCGAGCAGGCGCTCGGTGCCGAAGCCCTGCATGCCGCCTTCGGGGCTGGCGCAGTTCGGGCAGGCCTCCACCGGATCCTCGCGGTACCCGCAGTAGTGGCAACGCAGCTCGCCCTCGAGCGGATCGCGCACCCGGCGCGGCCCGTCGCTCGAGTGGTAGACGAGCGACACGTCGCAGTGTTTGCAGTGCAGCGCGAAGCCGCAGGCGAAGCAGAACACCCGGCCCGCGAAGCCGCGCCGGTTCAGGAACAGGATGGCCTGGCGGCCAGCCGCGAGCGTCTCGGCCAGCGCCTGGCGCAGCGGCCGCGAGAGCATGCTGCGGCGTCCGCCGCGCGCGCGCTCCGCCGCGAGGTCGACGATCTCCACCGTCGGCAACGGCCGGCTCGCCACCCGCTCCGGCAGGATCAGGCGCTCGACCTCGCCGTGCGCGCAGCGCCAGGCGGTGCCGACGTCGGGGGTCGCCGAGCCGAGCAGGAGCGGGCAGCCGGCCCGCTCGGCGCGCAGCCGCGCGACCTCGCGCGCGTGGTAGCGGAAGCCCTCCTCGCTCTTGTAGGCGGGCTCGTGCTCCTCGTCGATGACGATCAGACCCAGATCGGTGTAGGGCGCGAAGACCGCCGAGCGCGCGCCGATCGCGATCGGCACGCGGCCCTCGCGAATGGTCCGCCACTGGTCGAAGCGCTCGCCGCCGGAGAGCCCGCTGTGCAGCACCGCGACCCGCTCGCCGAAGCGCGCGCGGAAGCGGTCGACGAGCTGGTGGGTGAGCGAGATCTCGGGCACGAGCACGATCGCGCTCTTCCCGCGCGCGAGCGCGAGCTCGGCCGCGCGCTGGTAGACCTCGGTCTTGCCGCTGCCCGTGATCCCGTACAGGAGGAACTGCGCGAAGCGGCCGGCCTCGATCGCCGTCGAGATCTCGGCCAGCGCCGCTCGCTGGTGCCCGGTGAGCTCGGGCGCGGCGACCGGCTCGACCAGAGGATCGACGCGGGTCGAACGCACCAACTCGCGCTCCTCGCAGAGCACGAACCCCGCCTCGACCAGCGCCCGCAGCGCGGGGCTCGAACGCGCCGGCGCCGGGGTCGCAGAGAGCGCCTGCAGGAGCTCGGCCTGGCGCGGGGCGCGCGCGAGCGATTTCACCGCGGCCTCGAGGTCGAGCCCCGGCGCGCGCCGGTACACCCGCTCGGTGCGCGCGCGCACGCGCGGCGGATCGGTCGCCGCGCTGCGCGACACCATTCCGAGTCGCTCGAGCCGCGCCAGCGCTGGCACCGCCGCCGGAAAGCGCGCGCGCAGCTCGGCTTCGGAGCGCGCGCGCTTGCCGAGCGCCCACAGCACGCTCGCGAGCGTGCCGCGCAGCTCCCCGCGCTCGAGCGCGCGCATGCCCGCGGGCAGGAGCGCCACGCGAGTGCCCGGTCTCGGAGCGGTGCCTGGCGGCACCGCGGCGGCCAGAGCCACCCCCGGCGGACAGAGCGCGTCGTGCGCGGCGCGCAGCACCACCTCCAGCAGCTCTGCGGGCAGCACCGGCTCGTCGTCCAGCACCTGCAGCACGCGGCGCAGCGCCCCGCGCGAGCGCGCCTGCGCGCGGGTCTTGTTCGCGATCACGATTCCGACCAGCCGGCGCCCGCCGTGCGGCACCAGCACGCGCGCGCCCGGCTCCGCGCGTTCGCCGTCGCCGAGCGCGTAGTCGAAGGTCTCCTCGACCGGCACCGGCACCGCGACTTCGACGACGGAAAAGTCAGCCACTCGCAAAGTTGTACCATCCCTTGCCCGCACCGGCGGGCTCGCCTACCAAAGACTCGTGCGCGACATCGCCGTGGTGGGGAGCCTGAACGTCGATGTCTCCGTGCGCGTGCCGCGCTTCGTGCGGCCGGGCGAGACGCTGCGCGCGAGCGGGCTCGAGGTGGGCGCGGGCGGCAAGGGCCTGAACCAGGCGATCGCGGCAGCGAGGCTGGGCGGGCGCGTGCGCATGATCGGGCGGGTCGGCGCGGATCCCTTCGCGGGCATCCCGCTCGCCGCGCTGCGCGAGGCCGGAGTCGACCCGACCTACGTCGAGGTGCTGCCCTCCGAGCGCACTGGGGTGGCGCTGATCACGGTCGACGAGGCGACGGGGCAGAACCAGATCGCGGTCGCGGGCGGGGCGAACCGCGCCGTGCGGCCCGAGCACGTGCGCGAGGCGCTCGCCGCGTTCCGCGCGTCGGGCGTCTTGCTCGTGCAGCTCGAGCTTCCCGCCGAGACGGTCGACGCGGCGCTCGAGCTCGCGCGCGCCAACCACGTGCGCACGGTGCTCGACCCCGCTCCGGTGCGCGAGCTGTCCGACGAGACGCTGGCGCTGGTCGACGTCCTGACCCCGAACGAGAGCGAGGCCGAGGCGCTCTCGGGGATGCCGGTGCACGACGTCGAGTCGGCCGCGGCGACCGCGGCGGTGCTGCAGGCGCGCACGGGCGGCGACGTGATCGTGACCCTGGGCGCGGGCGGCTGCGTGTGGGCGCACGCGACCGGCTTCGAGCACGTGCCCGCGCCGCCGGTGCGCGCGCTCGACACGACCGGCGCGGGCGACGCGTTCAACGGCGCGCTCGCAGTGGCGCTCGCGCGCGGCGAGCCGCTCTCGCGGGCGCTGCGCGAGGCCGTGCGCGCGGGCACGGCTTCGACCCTGCGGCTCGGCGCGGCGGCGGCGATGCCGACCCCGTCCGATCTGCTCGCCCTTCCCGAGGTTCGCTAGAGTGCGGGCATGAACGCAAACCGAAGTCTCGCCGCCGCCGCCATCGCCAGCCTGCTCGGTCTCTCGCTCGCCGCTGCCGCCGGCGCCGAGGAAGGCAAGCGCCCGCCCAGGGAGAAGTGCTACGGGATCGCGAAGAAGGCGCAGAACGACTGCTCGACGGCGGGGCACTCGTGCTCGAACGAAGCGAAGACCGACGGCGACAAGAGCGAGTGGCTGTGGGTGCCGAAGGGGACCTGCGAGAAGATCGTCGGTGGCATGCTCCAGGCCGGGAAGTAGCGCCGCGCTCGACCTGCCAGCCCGCTGCGGGATCGGCCTGCGCTCGGCGCACTTCGGGGATCTGCTCGAAGGGCGCCCCGAGGTCCCGTTCTTCGAGGTCATGGCCGAGAACCACCTGCAGCCCGGCGATCCGGGCGCACAGGTGCTCGAGACTCTGCGCGCGCGCGCGCCGGTGACACTGCACAGCGTCGGGATGTCGCTCGGCTCGAGCGACCCGCTCGATCTCGCGCACCTCGGACGGCTCCGCGAGCTGGCTGCGCGGCTCGAGCCGGCGCTCGTGTCCGACCACCTGGCCTGGGTCTCGCTCGACGGCCGCCACTTTCACGACCTCCTGCCGCTGCCCTTCCTCGAGGAGGCCGTCGCGCACGTCGCCGAGCGGGTGGCGCGCGTGCAGGACCTGCTGGGCCGGCGGATCGCGCTCGAGAACGTGTCGAGCTACGCGCGTTTTGCCGAGTCGGAGCTCGCCGAGTGGGAGTTCCTCGCCGCCGTCGCCGAGCGCGCGGACTGCTGGATCCTGCTCGACGTGAACAACGTATTCGTGTCGGCGGCGAACCTGGGGTTCACGGCCGAGTCGTACGTCGACGCGCTGCCCCACGAGCGGGTGGTGCAGCTCCACGTCGCGGGTCACGAACGCGACGGCGGCGGCGAGCGGCTGCTCGACACCCATGGCGCGCCGGTCGCGGATCCGGTCTGGGCGTTGTTCGAACGCGCGCTGGCGCGCTTGGGCCCGTTGCCGGCGGTGCTCGAGCGCGACCGCGCGATCCCCGCCCTGTCCGAGCTGCTCGACGAAGCGCGCAAGGCGGATGCGCGCATCGCGCGGACGCTCCGGTGAGCCGTCTGGCTCCGCTCCAGCGCGCGTTCGCGCGCGAGCTCCTCGGCGACGACGGCGCGCGCTTGCGGCCCTATCGCGAGACCACGTTCGGGGCACTCTGCGACGCGCTCGCCGCGATCCATCCGGTCTGCGTGCGCCTGGTCGGCGCGGACGCGTTCCGCGCACTGGCGCGCCGCTGCGCGCGCGAGCGGCCCTCGCGCTCGCCCGACCTGAACGACTACGGCGAGCTGGCGGATTTCATCGCCGGCTTCGCGCCCGCGCGCGCGCTGCCCTACCTGGCCGACGTGGCGCGGCTCGAGTGGGCCTTGCACCGCGCCCGCCACGCGCCGCTCGCCCCGCCGCTCGAGCCGGCCGGCCTGACCGCCGACTCGCGGATCGCGCTCGCTCCGGCCACGTCGCTGGTCGCCTCGCCCTGGCCGGTCGACCGGATCTGGGAGACGAACCAGCCCGGCTTCCCGGGCGACACGGGAGTGCGTCTCGACGCGGGGGCCGTGCAGCTCGTCGTCGCGCGCGAGCCGGAGGGGACGCGCTTCCGCCGGCTCGAGCCGGCCGAGCTCGCGCTCCTGGAGGGCCTCGCTCGCGGGCTCCCCATCGAGCGCGCAGCCGGGGCCTGGTCCGGCTCGGCCGAGTCACTCGGGGCGTTTCTGGCGCGTGCACTCGAGCGGCGCTGGCTCTGAGCTCAGGTTCCCATTCGCGCGAACACGGCCTCGGGTGAGTCGCTCTTCGACTCCGGCATGACCGAGAGCACGTCGCGCAGCCGGGTGCAGATCGCGGTGACGTCGGCGCCGCCGTGCGACTGAAGCTGCCGGGGCAGCAGGCGCTCGACCACGATCAGGAGCTGCGCGGCGCTCGCGTTCGAGGCCTCGAGCCCGGCGTCCATGAGCGCCAGCTGCAGGGTCCCGCGCGCGGTCCAGCGGTCCATCTTCGGGAAGCCCGCGAGCTCGCTGCATACCGCTTCGAAGGCTGCGGATCCAGCCATGTCAGACCGCCTCGAGCGCGCCTACCGGCGCGCGCATGAGCCAGCGCGTGTACCACGCCGGCGGAATGAAGATCAGCACCAGGAGCACCGTGTTGAACGCTCCGACGAGAGAGGTCGCCAGGAGAGGCGCGGCGTCGGTCATCATGTTGCCGCCGGTCTGGAGCGAGGTCGCCGCGACGACCGCGGAGAAGACCTGCAGCGACCCGGCGATCGCCCAGAGCAGGAAGCGGTTGGCGACCAGCGGGTCGCCGAGTCCGAAGCGCGCGCGGCGCAGCATCAACCGGTAGTGGCGCGCGCCCTCGACCGCGGTCCACGCGTAGCCGAGCCCGAGCACGACCAGGAGCACGACGCTGGCCGTGCGCACCGAGGCCAGCGCCGTCGACGCCGGCCCGAGCGCCACGTATCCCCGAACGATCTCGAACCCGCTCGCACACATCAGCACCGAGCCGACTCCCGCCGCCGCGAACGCGAGCGGCGAGCGGCTCCGAAACACTTTGGCGTTGAAGAAGAAGAAGAGGCTCACGCCGAGCACGATCCCGGCCTCGCCGAGCCCGAAGAAGAGCGACCCGAGCGAACGGCTCGGCAGCGCGGGGCCGAGCACGACCAGCGGATAGCCGCTGCCCGGCGCCGCCAGGTAGGCGAGGCCCATCATCAGCTCGGGCACGCCGCGCGTAGTGGAATGACGGCGCACCAGGCGAACTCCGACCACGGCGCTCATCACCGAATAGATGCCCACGCAAAGGAAAGCCAGCTGATGCACGGAGCACTCCGGCAGTCAGTAACCGCTGCGGTGGACCTATCGGTGAGTCGCAGGGGGCCCTTGAACGCCGCGGCGCTCCTGCTCCGCCAGGAAGCGACTCACGAGACGGTTGAAGCGCGGCGCGAGCTCCGCTGCGACCAGATGCCCGGCGTTCGGCAGGAGCACGAGCCGCGAGCCTTTGATCCGGTCGGCGAGCTGCCGCGCCAGATGCGGCGGGGTCAGGATGTCGCCCTCGCCGCAGACGATGAGGGTGGGCGCGGTGATGTCGCCGAGCCGCTCGAGCGCGTCGTGAGCGATGCACGCCTCCGCCTGGCGCACGAAGACCTTGTCGTCCATCGGTGCGTCGTCGCGCAGGTAGAAGCGCCACATCGCCTCGATCAGGTCCTCCTGCGCCATGGTCGCGTCGCCCAGCGTCCAGATCAGACGCTTCTTGATGCGCAGCTCGGCGGGCACGTGCAGCTCGACCATGCTCTTCCACAGATCGAGCACGAGCCGCCGCTTGGCGTCGGCGCGCGCGTAGGTGCCGACCAGGATCAGCGACGCGATCCGCGACGGATGAGCGAGCGCGAGCTCCTGCGCGATCATCCCGCCCATGAAGCCGCCCAGCACGTGCGCGCGCGGGATCTTCAGGTGGTCGAGCAGCGCGAGCGCGTCCTCGGCCATCTCGGGAATCGTGAAGCTGCCGCCGGGATCCTGCGACTGACCCGCGCCGCGGTTGTCGAAGATCACGATCGGCCGCCTGTCTTTGATCAGGTCCGGCACCGTCACGGTGAGCCAGCCCTGACACGTGCCGCCCATGCCCATGATCAGGAGCAGCGGCGGGTTCGGACCCTCGCCGTGCACCTCGTAGTGGATCTCGAACCCGCGCGTTCCGAAGCTGGGCATTGGGCTGATGCTATCAGACCATGGACATGCCACCGGAGACCGAGATCGTCTGGCCAGTGATGAAGCCCGCGTCGTCGGAAAGAAGGAACGCGACGGCGCCCGAGATGTCCTCGGGCTCGCCGATGCGCTTCCAGGGCACGGCGTTCGCGAGCGCGGCCACGAGCTTGGGGTTGTCGGCACCGACCTCGGCGAGGAGCTGGGTGTTGGTGGGCCCCGGACAGACGACGTTCACGTGGATCCCGTGGCGCGCGACCTCGCGCGCCAGCGCCTTCGAGAAGCCGATCACGCCCGCCTTCGCGGCCGAGTAGACGACCTCGCCGCTCGAGCCCAGCCGCCCGGCGTCCGAGCTGATGCTGACGATCCAGCCCGAGCGCCGCTCGATCATGCCGTCGAGCAGCGCGCGGGTGACCGCGATCGGCCCGCGCAGGTTGATGGCGAGAACCTTGTCCCAGGTCGCCTCCGTGGCCTTCACGAACGGCTCGACCTTGTCCCAGCCCGCGTTGTTGACGAGCCCGTCGATCCGGCCGAAGTGCGCGAGCGCGGCGCCCACCGCGGCCTTCACGGAAGTGGAGTCGGCGACGTCGACCGCGACCGGAAACGCGCGCTCGCCGAGCTCGGCCGCGGTGCGGCGCGCGCCGTCGGCGTCGAGGTCGGCGATCGCGACCTTCGCGCCCTCCTTCACGAGCCGCGCCGCGATCGCGCGGCCGATCCCGCGCGCAGCGCCGGTCACGAAGACGATCCGCTCCCCGAGTCCCTGCATGTGCGCTCCTTCCCTTCGCGGGAAGCCTACGCCGAAGCGGTCGCGAGTGCGCGCGCGGCACCCTGCACGAGCTCGCGTGCGATCCGGCGCTCACCGGGAGCGAGCCGCTCGGACAGCCCGTTCAGGAGGATGATCGTGCGGATCACCAGCGCGATGTCGGGCGGGATGCTCCCCGCGAGGCCGCCGAAGATGTCGCGCAGCTCTGCGAAGTCGTGGCGGGCGCCCAGCGCGATCCCGAGCGCGCGCAGGAAGGCACCGGGGTCGGCGCCGTCGAGCGAGAAGCCGAGCGCCTTGGCCGCGACCAGCGCCCCCGCGGCGTCGCCGCGGAGCGCGCTCGCGAACATCAGCACGAGGTTCGCGCCGAACCCGGCGGGCAGCTCCTTCGCGAGCCCGAAGTCGAGCAGGCCGATCTGACCCGAGGGCAGCACGAGCAGGTTGCCCGGGTGCGGATCGCCGTGGAAGAAACCCTTCTCGAAGATCATCCGCGCGTATAGGCGGGCGATGCGATCGGCGAGCGCGGGCAGGTCGACGCCGTCGGCGCACAGCCGCGCGAGGTCGTGGATCGGCGTCCCGTCCAGGTACTCGAGCACGAGCAGGTGGGCCGTACACAGCTCGGGGTAGGGTCGCGGGATGCGTACGTCGGGATCGCCCGCGAAGTCCTCTCGCGTGCGCTCGAGCGAGGCCAGCTCGCGCGCGAAGTCGAGCTCGCGCGCGATGTTCCCCGCGACCTCCTCGACCACGGGCCGGACCTGGAAGCTCGGGAAGAGCCGCGACGCCACCGCCGCGCCGCGCCGCACGTTGGCGAGGTCGATCGCGAACACACGCGCAGCCTCGGGGTACTGGATCTTGAGCGCGACGTCCGAGCCGTCGCGCAGCGTGGCGCGGTGGACCTGGGCGAGCGAGGCCGCGGCGAGCGCGGCCGGCTCGACGTGCGCGAACACCTCGGCGACGGGACGGCCGAGCTCCCGGCCCAGGGTCGGCGCGAGCGCCGCGAACGGGCGCGGCGTCACGCGGTCGTGGAATCGGCCGAGCTCGCGCACGAACACCGGTGGGAACACGTCGGCGCGAGCGCCGGCGACCTGACACAGCTTCACGTAGAGCCCGCCCAGCTCCTCGCCCAGGCGCGCGAAGCCGCGCGCGGTGAGCTCGTGCGCGCGCGCCCAGCCGGCAAGGTCCACCGTTCCAGTGCGCGCGTCGCGCCACTCGAGCCAGCGGTAGCGCGCGAGCGCCGGGACGATCACCGCCGCGAAGCGCAGGCCGCGCAGCACGCGCTAGCTCCGCGCTTCCGGCGCGAGCGCGCCGCGCAGGAACAGGTCGCTCACGGTCTCGACGACCGCCTCGTCCGGGATCGGCCGCAGCTCGGCTCCGCCCAGCACCTCCTGGCTCAGCACGAAGGTGACGAGGCTCCCGAGCAGCGCGCGCGCCGCCACGAACGTGTCGAGCGGGCGGAGCGCGCCGCGCTCGATGCAGTGGTCTAGGTAGGCGGCCAGAAGGGTGTTGCCGGGCAGGACGATCCTCTCGAAGAAGATCCGCGCGTTCTCGGGGTTCAAGACGCCGCCCCCGACGCCGAGCAGCACGCGAAACACGGGTGCGCGCTCCTTCAAACGTTGCCAGACCAGCGCGACGAAGGCGGGGATCGCCTGCTCGGGCGCGGTCTCTGCGAGCTTGCCCACCGACTCCCCGATCACGGGCAGGAGCGAGAAGCGCTCGATCGCGGCCTGGAGCACCGCCTCCTTGGTCGGGAAGTAGAGGTAGATCGTGCCCTTGGCGACGCCCGCCTCCCGCGCGATCGCCTCGACCGGGGCCCTGTGGAATCCGTCGCGGACCCAGACTCGCAGGGCGGCCTCGAGGATCTGAGCCCGGCGGGACTCGCCGTGCTCGGCCCGCCTGGCCTTGGAAATTCGCGGCATGGTGGTATGATGACTGGATAGTCAGTCATTGTAAACCACCTGACCGACCAGGAGGCCCCGCGATGAGCACCCCCGCTCCCGCCGCTTCTGCTCCCGCCTTCTTCGTGGACCCGGGCATGCTGGCGAACCCGTACCCGCTCTACGCGATGCTGCGAGCGAGCAATCCCGTGTTCAAGCTGCCCGTGCCAGTCGACGTCGGCGCGGGCGTCTTCCTGCTCACCCGACACCAGGATGTGCAGCCCGCCCTGCGCGACGCGCGTCTCTCGGCGGACCGCCGCAACGGCGACGCGATCCGGCTCAACCGCGACCGCCTGCCCAAGCAGCTCACCGGCGACGACAACATCAGCATGCTGGTCATGGACCCGCCGGATCACACGCGGGTGCGCGGGCTGGTGAACAAGGCGTTCACGCCCCGCCGCGTGATGGCGTTGCGGCCGCGCATCCAGGCGATCGCCAACGAGCTGCTCGCCGAGCCGACCCGCGCACAGCGGATGGAGCTGATGACCGACTTCGCGGCGCCGCTACCCGCGATCGTGATCGCCGAGCTGCTCGGTGTTCCGGCCAGCGACCACCCGAAGTTCCGAGCTTGGGCCGCGGACGTCGTCTCGGCGGGGGGCGCAATCGCCTCGGGCCAGGGCTCGGACCGAGTCGAGGCTTCGTTCGACGCGCTCCGCGACTACCTGCAGGCGATCGTCGCCGCGCGCCGGCTCGAGCCGCGGGACGACCTGATCTCGGGCCTCGTCGCCGCGCAGGAGGACCGCGACGCGCTCAGCGATACGGAGCTCGTCGCGACCGCGATCCTGCTGCTGCTCGCCGGTCACGAGACGACCACGAACTTGATCGGGAACGGCACGCTCGCGCTCTTGAACCACCCCGGCGAGCTCGCGCGCCTGCGCGCAGAGCCCGAGCTCTTGAAGAGCGCGATCGAAGAGATGCTGCGCTTCGACAGCCCCGTGCAGGCGACCGCACGGGCCGCCAGCGAGGACGTCGAGTACGGCGGTGTGCCGATCGCCAAAGGGGCCATCGTGGTCTGCGGGATCGGCGCGGCCAACCGCGACCCGGCGCTGTTCCCGGAGCCCGACCGCTTCGACGTCGCGCGCCGCGACAACCACCACCTGTCGTTCGGCTTCGGCGCCCACTTCTGCCTGGGTGCGCCGCTCGCGCGGCTCGAGGGCGAGATCGCGTTCCGCGCGCTGCTCGAGCGGTTCCCGAAGCTGGCGCTGGCGGAGCAGAAGATCGAGTACCGCCCGAACCCGATCCTGCGCGGCCTGCAGAGGCTCGAGGTCTCGAGCTAGCCCGATTGACTTCGCTCGCCTGCGGCTCGCTGCGCGCAGCTGCGCCGCTTGCGCGCCTCGCTCGGGACGGCCCTGGCTCGGCTCAGCGCGAGCCCTTCTTGAGCTCTTGCAGAACCAGCCGGGCGAGCGCCTTCAGCGTCTCGAACACGCCCTTGCCGCCCTGCGCGGCCGCCTCGAAGTCGGGCAGCTTGCCGGTCGGATTCAGCGCCTCGCGCAGGCTCTCGACCGCAACCGCGTTCGGGCAGATCGCGCTTGTTGTACTGGATCACGATCGGGATCTTGTCGTAGTCGTAGCCCTGCTCGCGCAGGTTGGCCTTCAGGTTCTCGAGCGACTCGACGTTGGCCTCGAAGCGCTCTTCCTGGCTGTCGGCCACGAACACCACGCCGTCGACGCCCTTCAGGATCAGCTTGCGGCTGGCGTCGTAGAACACCTGACCCGGAACGGTGTAGAGGTGGAAGCGGGTCTTGAAGCCGCGGATCTCGCCGAGCGCGAGCGGCAGGAAGTCGAAGAACAGCGTGCGCTCGGTCTCGGTCGCGAGCGAGATCATCTTGCCCTTCGCGTCGGCCGCGGTCTTCTCGTAGATGTACTTCAGGTTCGTGGTCTTGCCGCACAGACCCGGCCCGTAGTACACGAGCTTGCAGTTGATCTCACGCGCGCTGTAGTTGATGAACGCCATCGATTTCCTAGTCCGAGAACAGGTTGTCGATGTCTTCGTCGCTGATTTCCGAGAACGGCGAAGGGGGTCCATCCCCGTCCTCCGCCTCGGCGCGCTTGAAGATCTCGTCGAACACTTCGGAGAGTTTCTGCCCCGCCTTCTTCACGCGCAGGCGCACGAGCCCCAGCGAGCTGCGTTCGTCGAAGACCACGACCAGGATGATCCGCTGGGCGACCAGGGTGATGTGAACGTTGTCGCGCTCGCCCTGGTGGAAGTGCGTCGGGAAGTCGGGCTCGCCGATCACCTTGGCCAGGCCCTGCGTCGCGGCGACGTTGCCGGCCACCAGCGACGCGAGCGACGTCGTGTCGATGCCCTTCAGCTCGCCAGCCTCGGTCACGAGCTGACCGTTGCGATCGACGAGAAAGACCGCCTTGGCGTTCGCGTCCGCGACGAGCCGCTCGGAAACCGCGAGCAGTTTCCGGTGGTCGTCTTCGAAGAGCACGAGCTGCGGTGTCAGCGACATAGCGACCTAAGCGCTCGATTCATCGAGGAAAATTCCCCCGCGCAAGAGGCTATCAGAGCGCTTCCGCGGGATACAAGCCGAATCCCTGCGATGCATTTCGGCGCGCGTGCGCCCCTAGCTTGAGAACGTCCGCCGGTTCTCGAGCGACTTGCGCAGCGTCACCGGGTCGACGTACTCGAGGTCGCCGCCGATCGGCATGCCGTACCCGATGCGCGTGACGGGAACGCCGTAGCGCGCGACCCGCTCCGCCACATACAGCGCCGTCGCTTCGCCTTCGGGGTTGGGGTTGGTGGCGAGAATGAGCTCCTTGATCCCGCCGCGCTCGACGCGCGCGGCGAGCGCCTCGACGCGCAGCGCGTCGGGGCCGACGCCGTCCAGCGGCGCGATCGTCCCGCCCAGCACGTGGTAGCGGCCGCGGAAGCTGCCGGCGCTCTCGATCGAGGCGAGGTCGGCGGGCTCTTCGACGACGCACACGACTTCGGAGGTGCGGGTCGCGTCGCGGCAGATCTCGCACGGCGACTGCGCGGTGAGGTTGAAGCACTCCTCGCACAGCCGGATGTCGCTGCGCAGGCGGCCGATCGCCTGGGCGAGCTCGCCGGTGTAGTTCTCGGGCGCGGCCAGCAGGAAGAACGCGAGTCGGGTCGCCGTCTTCTCGCCGACCCCGGGCAGTCGGCGCAGCGCCTTCACCAGGCGCTCGATCGGCTCGGGCCGCGCGTTGTTCACGGCGAACCGCCGCCCAGCGGGAACGGCAGCGGGAAGCCGGCCACGCCGCGCATCGCTTCGGCCGCCATCTCGCGCGCGCGGGCCAGCGCCTGGTTCGCCGCCGCGCGCACCAGGTCCTGCAGCATCTCGACGTCGCGCGCGTCGACCGCCTGCGGGTCGATGCGTACGCGCACCAGCTCGAGCGCGCCGTTGGCCGTGACCTCGACCAGCCCCCCCCCGACGGTCGCCGACACGGTGCGGTGTCGCAGCTCGTCCTGGGCGCGGCGCAGCTTCTCGGACAGCTCCTGGGCCTGCTTCATGAGCGCCGACAGGTCGAGCCCGCCGTCGCTCACCGGACGCCTCCGCGCTCGATGCGGATCTCGCGGAGCTCGGCGTCGAGCGCCTCCTGCACCTCACGCACGCGCGGGTGCGCCTTCGCCTCGGCGCGCACGCTCGCTTCGAGGGCGTTGCGCTGGTCGAGCGACAGCGCGGAGACGGCGGGGGCGGGCGCGGACTCCTCGGAGGGAGCGAGGACCATGTCGGCGTCGTCGGGCGGAGGCGGCTCCTCCCGGCGCGCTTGCACGGGGACGTGGTAGCCCGGGATCGGATCACTGCGCGGCCCGGGCGCGGGGACGGGCGCCGGTGCAGGCGGCGGAGCGGGACGCGCCGCCTCTGCGCGCGGCCCGCTCGGCGGCGCCGAGCGCGGGCCGGGCCGCGGAGTCGAGCGGCTGCCGGGATCGGGCGCACCCCCCGACGCTGCGCCCGGGGCCGACGGCGCGGGTCCGGAGCCTCCGCTCTCGAGCGCGTCCAGCTTCGATACCAGCGCCGCCAAGGTCTCCGCCTCGGGCAGCGTCGCGAGCCGGACCACCGCCATCTCGAGCGCGTGCTCCTGGCGGGTGGCGAGCGCGAGCTCCTGCATGCGGGTCGACAGCACCCGGAACAGGCGCTGCAAGGTCTCGGCGTCGTGGGCGCGCGCGCGGGCGCGCAGCTCTTCGAGCGCGTCGGGAGCGGCGTCGATCAGGCCGGTGGGATCGTCCACCAGCCGCGCGACCACGAGATCGCGGATCTCGGCCAGGAGGTCGCCCGCGAAGCGCATCGGATCGACGCCCTGTTCGAGCGCGCGGCGCATCGCCTGCAGCGCCTCGCTCGGGCGGCGCGCGAGCACCGGCTCGAGCACGTCGAGCAGGAGCTTGCGGTCGATCACGTCGAGGATCGCGATCGCGTCCGCGAGGACGATCTTCGCGCCGAGGGCGCTGGTCAGCCGGTCGAGCAGGGTCAGCGCGTCGCGCCCGCTGCCGTCGGCCTCGCGCGCGATCGCGCGCAGCACCGGCTCGGGCGCCTCGATCGCGTCGGCAGCGCAGATCTTCCGCAGCAGCGCCAGGAGCTCCGCGTTCGACAGCCGGCGCAGGTCGAAGCGCTGCACGCGCGAGAGCACCGTCTGCGGGATCTTCTGCGGGTCGGTCGTGGCAAAGATGAAGAGGCTGCGCGCCGGCGGCTCCTCGAGCGTCTTCAAGAGCGCGTTGAACGCCGCGGTCGAGAGCATGTGCACTTCGTCGATGATGAAGATGCGGTATTTCCCGGGCGCAGCGGCGTAGCGCACGCTCTCGCGGATCTCGCGCACGTTGTCGACGCCGGTGTTGGACGCGGCGTCGATCTCCTGCACGTCGAGCGAGGTGCCGGCCGCGATCTCGAGGCACGGCGAGCAGCGGCCGCACGGCTTCTCGGTCGGCCCTTCGTCGCAGTTCAAGGCGCGCGCGAGAATCCGCGCGAGCGTGGTCTTGGCGACCCCGCGTGGACCTGCCAGCAGGATCGCGTGCGGGACCCGGCCGAGCTTGATGGCGTTGCGCAGCGCCGTGACGACGTGCTTCTGGCCCTCGACGTCGTCGAAGGTCTGCGGGCGAAACCGGCGCGCGAGGACTTCGTAGCTCATCAGGGGGAACATCCTATGCCCGCGGCTGGCTGCCGCGGGGTGCCCGTCTCCAGGGGTGATCGCTGGGCCGATCCGACCACCTGGAAAAGCACCGCTACCGTTGCTTCCTTCCGGACCTGGCGGGGTTCACGGACCAACCACCGGCCGGGACCCAGCGATCACCGCCGGAGACGGGCCGGACGACTCTAACTTGGCGGAGGGCGCGGGTAAACCCGCCTCGCGAGCCGGTTCTCGGGACAGCTGCCGCAGCAGCACCGCCGCGATCGCGGCGCGCTCGGAGAGACTCGCGAGCAGCACGAACTCGCGGTCGGTGTGCGCCCCGCCGCCGCGCACGCCCAGCGAATCGAGCGTCGGCACGCCCGCAGCGGCGGTGAGCGAGCCGTCGGTGACGCCGGCGGAGTGGACCGGCTCGGGCGCGGGGTAGCCGAGCCCGCGCGCGATCTCGCGCTGCAGGGCGAGCAGGCGGTCGGACTCCCGGTTGGGCGGGCGGGGCGGGCGGTGCAGAAGACCCCAGAGCTCGGCGTGCGTGCCCGGCACGTCGGGCGCGGCGGCGATCCGCTCCAGCGCGGCCCGGATCTCCTCGCCCTGCGCGCTCTCGTCGTAGCGCACGTCGATCCAGGCCTCGGCGTGCTCGGGCACGATGTTGCGCTTGGTGCCTCCCGAGATCGTGCCCACGTTCAGGAGGATCCCCCGCTCGTGATCGGAGAGCGCCTCGATGGCGATCACCTTCTTGGCCAGCGCGAGCACGGCGCTGCGGCCCTCGATCGGCGAGGTCGCGACGTGCGCCGCGACGCCCTGGACGTCGAGGTGGAACTGGCCCGCGCCGCTGCGCGAGCGCGCCTGCTCGCCACCCTCGAACGCGGGCTCGAAAACCAGCGCGAGCTGCGCGTCGGCGGCCGCGGCCTCGATCCGCGCGCGCGAGCCGAGTGACCCGATCTCCTCGTCCGCGTTCAAGAGCACCGTAACGTCCGCGCGGGCGAGATCGCCGCTCGACCGCAGCGCGCGGAGCGCCTCGAGCAGCACCACCAGGCCGCCCTTCATGTCGCTCGAGCCCGGGCCGTACGCGCGGTCGGGCGAGCTGGCGTCGATCCGCCACTTCTGAAACGGCGAGTCGGGCTCGAAAACCGTGTCGAAGTGGCCCAACAAGAGAAAGTGTCGGGCGCGCTCGGGGTCGACCGTCGCCTTGCGCTCGGCTCGGACGAGCGGACCGGTGCGCGCGCCCGCGCGGTCGGGGTACTCGAGCGGGGCGCTCGGCTCGACCGTCACCCGGAAGTCCAGCGCGCGGAGGTCGGCGGCCAGGAGCGCCGCAAACGCGTCCAGCCCCGCAGCGTTCCAGGTGCCGGTGTTGCGCCCGACCCATTCGGCGAGCCGGGCCTCCATGTCGGTCTGGCGCGCGGCCAGCGCGGCGCGCAGTGCGAGGTCCTCGGGGCCGAGCGGGTCCGCCGGCTCGGCGAGGGCGACGGCTGCCGCGGCGAGCGCCGCGAAGGCGCCCGCGACCCGCACGAACGCCCGCTCCGCCCGCATCGCGGGCCATCTTACACAGCGCCCCGCGAATGCGTACACTCGTCCGAGGCATGCGCGCCGCACGCGTCTCGGTTCCGATCGCGCTGACCGCCAGCATCGTCGCGGTCACGATCGCGCTGACGGTCGGCTGGCAGATCCTGGTCGCGCGCGAGTTCGAGGCTTTCGCCGCCGGCTTCACGGCGATCCACTGGGTGCTCTTCATCCTCGGCTCGCTCTTCTTCGCGCTGATCATCACGGTTCTGATCCTGCAAGCGGTGTGGCTGGTGCGCGAGATCCGCACCAACCAGCGCCAGCAGAACTTCATGGACGCGGTGACCCACGAGCTGCACACGCCGCTCGCGTCGCTGCAGCTGTACCTCGACACGTTGCGCGGGCGGCGGCTACCCGAGGCCCGGCGCGACGAGTTCCTCGAGATCATGGCGCAGGACCTGGAGCGGCTGCAGCGGACGATCGATCAGATCATCCAGGCCGCGCGCACCGACCAGCGGCGCGCGCGCCGCGAGTCGATCGACGTCGCGAAGCTGCTCGGCGAGTGCGCCGACGACGCGCGCGAGCGCCACGGCCTGGAGAAGGACGCTGTGCTGGTCTCGGTTCCCGAGTCGGCGCGGCTGCGCGGCGACGCCGAGCAGCTCCGGGTCGCGTTCCGCAATCTGCTCGACAACGCGGTGCGCTACGCGGGGGGCAAGGTCCACGTGGAGGTCTTCGTGCGGGCGATCTCGGCGCGCCGGCTCGAGATCGAGTTCGCCGACCGCGGCGTCGGCATTCCCGCCTCGGCGCTCGACCGCGTGTTCCAGCGCTTCCAGCGGCTGCCGCAGGAAGCGGTGCGCGCGGCACACGGGCTGGGCCTGGGACTGGCGATCGTGCGCAACATCGCGCGCGCCCACGGCGGCAAGGTGCGCGCCGAGAGCGACGGCGAAGGCAAGGGCAGCCGCTTCATCTTGACCCTCCCCGGACATGTCGACTGACGCGCGCATCCTCCTGGTCGAGGACGAGGAGCACCTCGCGCGAGGGTTGGCTTTCAACCTGGAAGCGGAGGGCTACCGGGTCGAGGTGACCGAGCGCGGCGAGTCCGCGCTCGAGCGGCTCGTCGACCCGGCCGCGCCCCCGGTCGATCTGGTCGTGCTCGACGTGATGCTGCCGGGCTTGTCGGGCTTCGACGTGGTGCGCAAGCTGCGCGCGGACGAGAACCGGGTTCCGGTCCTGCTGCTCACCGCGCGCGACGCCTCGGGCGACATCGTGCGCGGGCTCGACCTGGGCGCCGACGACTACCTGACCAAGCCGTTCTCGCTGCCGGTCCTGCTGGCGCGGGCGCGCACCCTGCTACGGCGCGGGGCGCGCGCCAGCGGCGAAGCGACGCAGGTCGAGGCGCCGTTCGTGATCGGGAGCGCCACTGTGCACCCCGAGCGCTTCGAGCTCGAGCGCAAGGGCGAGACCCACTCGCTCACGGCCAAGGAGCTGGCGCTCCTGCTCCTCCTGTGGGCCCGCCGGGGCGTGGCGGTTTCGCGCGGCGAGATCCTGCAGGAGGTCTGGGACCTGCATCCTGAGACACGAACGCGTGTAGTCGACACGTTCGTCTTGCGGTTGCGAAAGCTGATCGAGCCCGACCCTTCCCGCCCACGCCATTTGGTGTCGGTCCGCTCGTTCGGCTACCGGCTCATCCCGGAGCCCCGGCCCGCGTAGCCGAAACCGGGGTTTACCGCGGTCAGGTTTCGCGGGCCGTTGCCGATTCGGGGGCATGCACGGCTCACGCACCCGACGTGGCTGGACGGCCCTCGCACTGCTGACCCTGGCCTGTGCAACGGCGCCGCCGGCACCTGCACCCGGCCGGGGAACGGTCTTCGGCGACCTGCGGCTCGCGCCGCATCCCGGCGTGACGATGCCGTCGGCAAACGATCCCAGCTACGCCGACCCGCGGATGCGCGACACGCGGCTGGTCGACTACTCGAAGCCCGGCTTCGCGGTCGTGTATCTCGAGGGCGCACCCGCGCGCGGCGAGCGGGTCGAGCTCGCGATCCGCGCGAACCAGTTCGAGACGCGGCTCGAGCCGCGCTGGCTCGCGGTCGCGGTCGGCGGGATCGTCAGCGTCCGCAACACGACGGAGGAGCCCCACACCGTTTCGTGTCCCTCGCTCGACCGGGTCGTGAAGCTCGGACCGGGCGACGCGATCGAGCTGCCGGCCACGCTCGACGGGCCCCAGTCGGTCTTCCTGCTCGATCGCCCGCAGGTCGAGAGCGGCTTCTTCGCCGCCCCCGGCCCGTACGCGGTGCTGACCCAGAGCCCCTACTTCGAGCTGCGCGACCTGGCCCCAGGCAAAGTCGCGCTGCACGCCTGGCATCCCCGACTCCCGCCGCTCGAACGCTCGGTCGACGTGGTCGCCGACCAGAGCACGCGTGTCGACCTGGTGATGGGCGTCGGCGTCGCCGACACCGAAGGAGCAGCCAGATGAACAAGCTCGTTCTAGCCGCGCTCGCCAGCCTCTGCCTCGTCTGGAGCGGGACTCCCGCGCGCGCCGACGACCCGGACCCGCGCGACGCCGAGCTCGACAAGCTGTACCAGACCGTCGAGAAGCTCGAGAAGCGGATCGACGACCTCGAGGCCTCGAAGGCGCAAGGCTACGGGCCCTCGGCCGGAGGCAGCGGAAGCAGCGAAGCCGGCTCGTGGGCCGATCGCGTGCGGCTGTCGGGCAGCGCTGCGCTCGACTACCTGGGCGGCGGCGGCGGCTACTCGCTCTACGATCACGGGGCGGCCAACGTCTACGACGCGCGCCTCTTCGTCGACGCCGACCTCGCGCGCGACGTCGAGGTCGGCAACTCGGTCGCGTTCCGCGACGTGGGCTTCGCGTTCGAGTGGAACATCGTGCGGATCGGCTACCTCGCCAACAACATCGGCGACGTGTACGTGGACTTCCGCCGCATCGGCGACCAGAGCTGGCTGAACTTCGAGATGGGCCGCTTCCAGATTCCGTTCGGAGAGAACTACAAGCGCTTCGGCCGCGGCTACTACACCGATCCGTTCGTGGCGCTGTCGGCGCCGCCGCCCTGGTTCTGGGACGAGGGCGTGAAGCTCTGGGGCGACGCGCTCGAGGGCAAGGTCAGCTACGCGTTCGCGATGACCGACGGCGAGGGCGGCCTGAACAACGCGAGCAACGGCTCGCAGCAGCTCTCCCTGAAGCTCGCCGCGGACCCGACCGAGTGGCTCCACCTCTCCGTGAGCGGCCTGCGGACCGGCGTGCTCGGCACCAACGATTCGCCCGCCTTCGCGGCGCTCTGGCTCGGCGAGATGATCCCGCGCGCCTTCGGGGCCGGCTCCAGCGCGCAGAGCTTCCAGGGGGGCCAGCCGGTCGCGGCGGGTCCCAACAAGCTGCAGAACGTCTCCGTCCTCGGCGCGGACGCGATCTTCAAGCTGCCCAACACGCGGCTCTGGCTGTCCTACGGCGACGCGCGCATCAACTCGGCGCACGGCTCGTTCTACGACCGCGACCTGCTCTACTGGCTCGCCGAGCTGGTGTTCGAGCTGCGCGGGATCTCGCCGCGGCTCGGCGAGTCCTACCTCGCGCTGAAGGGCAGCGGGCTCGGGACCTACAGCAACCAAAAGGGCTACCTGCTCGACTTCCGCTACGGCGACGTCGGCTACAACATGACCTCGTTCCAGACGCTGGCGATCGCGCTCGGCGTGCCGGTCGGCGACCGGGTCGTCATGAAGATCCAGTACGCGTTCCAGCGGATCAACCTGGTGAACGGCGTGACGGACGACGAAATCAAGGAGGCCGCCGACGACGCGAGCTTCTTCGGAGCGGAGGTCGGTGTCCATTTCTAGGCTCGCCCTCGCGCTCGCGCTGTCACTCGTCGCAGCCGCGGCCTCGGCCGGCGAGCTGCGCGGTCACGTGAAGCTCGGCGTGCAGGGCGTCGCCCTCGACGACGCCGGCCCGGTCGTGGTCTACCTCGAGGGCGCCAGCTCCCAGCTCAAGTTCGACCCGCCCAAGCGCCCGCTCGAGATCCACCAGAAGGACGCGAGCTTCGCGCCGACGTTCCTGGTGATCGCCGCGGGCGAGACCGTGATCATGCCCAACGACGACGTGATCTTTCACAACGTCTTCTCGTACTCGACGCCGAACGACTTCGACCTGGGCCTCTACCCTCGCGGCGAGTCGCGGGCGAAGACCTTCCAGTACCCGGGCGTGGTGCGGATCTACTGCTCGATCCACGAGTCGATGAACGCGACGATCTTCGTCGCGCCGTCCATCTGGCACGCGGTGGTGGGCGCCAAGGGCGACTACGCGATCCGCGACGTCCCGCCGGGCAGGTACCGGCTGCGCACCTGGAATCGCCGCTTGCCGCCCGCCTCGCTGCTCGTCGAGATCGGCGGCGGCGCCGCGACCGCGGACATCGTCGTCGCCGCGGGCGGCACGCGCTAGCCAATCATGTCGTTGCGCACGCGCCTGATCGCGATCCTGGCCGCGACGGCGAGCGTGGCGATCGCGCTGGCGCTCGTGTTCCAGGACCGCACGCTCGCGCGCGATCTGCGCCAGGCGGCTTCCGAGCGGCTGGCGCGCTCGGCGGCGGCCGCGAACCGGCTGGCCGACGCGCACCTGGCAGTGGTCACGGAGCGCTACCGCGCGGTCTCGGGCACGCCGCAGCTGCGCGCGAACCTCGAGGTCGAGGATCCGCCGACCCTCGCCCACTACGCGTCCGACCTCCAGCAGAACCTCGGCGCCGCGCGCATCCTGTTTCTCGACGTGCACGGGCGCACCGTCGCCGCAGTCGGGGACGAGTCGCTGGACCCGCTGGCGCGCGGAGCCACGAGCGCGCGACTCGTCGCCGACCACGAGCAGCTGTACGCGATCGCGAGCGTCCCGATCGGCAGCGGCCACGACGCGGTCGGCCGGCTGGTCGCGCTCGAGCGCGTCGAGCCCGGGATGCTCGCCGAGTGGGCCGAGCTGTGCGGCGCGGCGGTGACGCTCGGCGGCGGCGACCCGGTGGACGGCGACCCGGTGGACGGCGAGTCTCTCGTCTTCCCGGTGCGGTCGGTGGAAGGCGCCTGGCTGCGCGTCGAGTCGCGGCTCGACGCGGAGCGCGCGGCGCTGCGGCGCTCGCGGGAGCTCCTGCTGATCGCGGGCGCGCTCGCGCTGCTCGGCGCGCTCGCCGCGAGCATCCTGCTCTCGCGCGGGCTGGTCGCGGCGATGAAGGACCTGCTCGGAGCGGCCGACCGCATCGGCCGCGGCGACTTCGCCGCCCGGGTCGAGATCGCGCGGCGCGACGAGGTCGGCGAGCTCGGGCGCGCGGTCAACGAGATGGCGAGCCGACTCGAGACGGACTCCGCGACGCTGCGCCGCCAGCACGGCGAGCTGATCGCGGCCAAGGAGAGCGCCGAGGCCGCGAGCCGAGCGAAGACGGAGTTCCTGGCCAACATGAGCCACGAGATCCGCACGCCGATGACTGCGGTGCTGGGCTACACGGAGCTCTTGCTGAAGGGCGAGGCCAAGGGAGACGAGCGCACCGAATGGTCCGCCGCCGTGCGGCGCAACGGCGCCGACCTGCTCCAGCTCATCGACGGGATCCTCGACATCTCGCGCGTCGAGTCGGGCGAGCTCGACATCCACAAGAAGCCGTGCCGGCTGCGCCGCCTGGTCGAGGACACTGCCGCGCCGATCGCGACGGCGGCCCACGAGAAGGGCCTCGAGTTCAACTTCGAGATCGATCCAAACTGCCCCGAGGCGATGGAGACCGATCCGGTGCGGCTGCGCCAGGTGCTGAGCAACCTGCTGCAGAACGCGTTGAAGTTCACGGAGCACGGCAGCGTGTCGCTCTGGGTGGGCCGCGACTCCGCCACGACGGTTTGCTTCGCGGTGCGCGACACCGGCATCGGCATCGCGGCGCAGGACCGCGAGAAGATCTTCGCGACCTTCGGCCAGGCCGACGCCTCGCACACGCGCCGCTACGGCGGCATCGGCCTCGGGCTCTCGATCTCGCAGCGACTCGTCGGCCTGCTCGGCGGAAGCCTCGACGTCTCGAGCGACGTCGGCCGCGGCAGCGAGTTCCGCCTCACGTTGCCCGCCCCGAACTGCGCGATCCCGGACGAGTCACCGGCGGCGGTGCGGTCGGGCGCGCCGCGCCGGCCGATCCGGCCCGGCGCGCGCATCCTCCTGGCCGAGGACGGACCCGACAACCAGCGCCTGATCCGCGCGCTCCTGCGCCCGGCGCAGGTGGAGCTCGTGGTGGTCGAGAACGGCGTGCAGGCGGTGGACCACGCGCTCGCAGCGCTCGATTCGGGCGAGCCCTTCGACCTGGTGCTGATGGACATGCAGATGCCGATGATGGACGGCTACGAGGCGACCCGGCGGCTGCGCTCGCAGGCGTACGACGGGCCGATCGTCGCGCTCACCGCGCACGCGATGTCGACCGACCGCGGCCGCTGTCTCGAGGCTGGCTGCGACGACTATCTCACCAAGCCCGTCGACCGCGCGGCGCTGTTCGATGCGGTGGCGCGCTACACGGAGCGGAAAGACACCGACGGAGCGAGCGGCTAGTCTCCGCCGCGTGCGCACCCCGGCCCGCTTCGAGCTCGTCATATTCGACTGCGACGGCGTCCTGATCGACAGCGAGCCCCTCGCCAACCGGCTGCTCGCCGCGCACCTCTGCGAGATCGGCTTGCCGACGACGCCCGAGCAGTCGTTCGAGCGCTACCACGGCATGTCCTACCCCGCCTGCTTCGCGCGGGTCGAGCAGGAGCTCGGCCGCCGCCTGCCCGCGGACTTCGAGGCCGAGCACTGGCGGCGTCTCGAGGTCCTGCTGGCGCGGGAGCTCGAGGCCGTGCCCTTCGTCCACGACGCGCTGGCGCGGATCGCGACCCCCGCCTGCGTCGCTTCGAACGGGCGC
This sequence comes from uncultured delta proteobacterium, assembly GCA_963707945.1. GTDB lineage: Bacteria > Myxococcota_A > UBA9160 > SZUA-336 > SZUA-336 > VGRW01. The sequence continues at coordinate 397,846 of CAVPRM010000001.1, read as the reverse complement.
CGCTCGACCATGGAGAAGACGCTCGCCAAGACGGGGCTCTACGCGCGCTTCGACGGCAGGATCTTCAGCGCCGACGACGTGGCGCGGCCCAAGCCCGCCCCCGATCTGTTCCTGCACGCAGCCGAGCGCATGGGCGCCGAGGCGACGCGCTGCGCAGTGATCGAGGACAGCCCCCACGGCGTGGCAGCGGGAGTCGCGGCGGGCATGACCGTGTTCGGCTACGCGGCGCAGACCGACGCTGACGTGCTCGCGGGCGCCGGCGCCCGCGTGTTCCGCGACATGCGCGCGCTGCCCGAGCTCCTGGAGCCACAGCCAGATTGAGCTTCGCTCGCCTGCGGCTCGCTGCGCGCTTCGCTTGCGACCTCGCTCGCCGACATCGGACCGCCGACCGATGTCCCGCGGTGGGCCCTCGCTCGGTCCTACCCGATTGAGCTTCGCTCGCCTGCGGCTCGCTGCGCGCTTCGCTTGCGACCTCGCTCGGGGCGGCCCTCGCTCGGTCCTACTTCGTGCGCTGGCCCTTGAAGAGGACCCGGCTCGGCGTCGGTCGTTCGCTGGTCACGCGTTCGTTGCCGCCCGACACGACCCGCGAGGTGTACTCGATGTAGCCCTGCGCGGTGTAGCGCGCGACGTCCGGGAACTCGGCGGCCTCGTCGACGGTGATCGTGAAGATCCCGCGCCCGCTGCCGAGCTCGAAGCTCCACTTCGTGAAGTTGTACAGCACCGCCGCCATGGTGACCGCGATCTTGCCGACCCGATTGCCCCAGGTCTCCGACGACGCCTCGAACTGGCGGTAGAGCCCCGCCTTGTGGAGGCGCTGCGCCGCGCGCACGCCGCGGTTGTGCAGGTACGCCTCGGGAGCGGAGCCGCCCGCCTCGAGCTCGATCAGGATCTCGACCACGCGCCGGTAGCTGTCGATCGGGATCCAGGTGGTGGCGGCGAGCTGCTTGTCCAGGTAGCGGAGGTCCTGGGCGCGCAGGCGCGCCTCGACCTCCTCGCGCGCGAGCTTCCCCGTCTCGATCAGCCGATTCAGGTCGTCGGCTGCCGGCTGGAAGGCGGTCGCCTTGATCGACGGGGGCTGGGCCATCCGTTCCGCGCGTCCCTTTCGTTCGGCTCTTCCGATCGGCAGCGGCCGGACCGCGGTTGAGCCTAAACTGGCGGACGTGACTCCGAACTGGACGAACTTCTCGGGCCGCGTCGCATGTCAGCCGGCGCGGTTTGTGCGGCCGACCACCGAAGCGGAGCTGTGCGAGGTGGTGCGGGGAGCAGCGGGCGGCGGCCTGCGCGTCGCCGGAACGGGTCACTCGTTCACGCCGCTCTGCGCGACCGACGGCACGCTGGTGTCACTCGACGACTGGCAGGGCGTGGTCGCGGTCGACCCGGCCCGCCGCCAGGCAACCGTGCGCGCGGGCACGAAGCTGCACGCGCTGGGCGAGCCGCTGCTGGCCGCGGGCTTCGCGATGGCGAACATGGGCGACGTCGACGTGCAGGCGCTCGCAGGCGCCGTCTCGACGGGCACCCACGGGACGGGCCCCGGTCTGCGCAACGTGTCGTCGCAGGTGGTGGGCGCGCGGCTCGTGCGGGCGAGCGGCGAGGTGCTCGAGCTCCACGCGGAGCGCGAGCCGGAGCGGCTGGCCGCGGCGCGGGTCTCGCTGGGTCTTCTGGGCGTGTTCTCGGAGCTTCGGCTCCAGCTCGTCCCGGCGTATCGCCTGCACGAGCGGATCTGGAAGACCGGTATCGAGGAGTGTCTCGCCGAGCTCGAGCGCGACGTCGCCGCGACCCGCCACTACGAGTTCTGGTGGTATCCGCACAAGGACTACGCAGAGCGGAAGGCGCTGGCGCCGACCGAAGCCCCGGCCGAGTCGGTCGCGGGGAGGAAGGGCGAGCGGATCGACTGGAGCGCGCGCGTCCTGCCCTCGGTCCGCGAGCTCCGATTCAACGAGATGGAGTACTCCGTGCCCGCCTCGGCGGGGCCCGCCTGTTTCCGCGCCGTCCGCGAACGCATGAAGTCGCGCTGGCCCGACGTGGTCTGGCCCGTCGAGTACCGCACGCTCGCCGGCGACGACGCCTGGCTCTCGACTGCGCACGCGCGCGACACCGTGACGATCTCGCTGCACCAGGACGCGGTGCTCCCGTGCGATCCGTTCTTCGCCGACTGCGAGGCGATCTTCACGGCGCACGGCGGGCGGCCGCACTGGGGCAAGCTGCACACCCGCAGCGCCCGCGACCTGGCGGCGCTCTACCCGCTGTGGGAGCGCTTCCGCGCGCTGCGCCGCGAGCTCGACCCGCGGGGAACGTTCGCGAACGCCTATTTGCGAGAGCTGTTCGAGATCGACTGACTAGTCGGACTCGACCTGGACGCTGTAGACGATCCGGTCGGGCGAGGTGCGCTCGCTCGAGACCAGGACCTTCTTCCTGCCGGACTGGTACCGCGAGATGTACTCGATGAAGCCCTCGCCGACGAAGCGCAGCGCATCGGGGAGCTCGCGCGCGCCGTCGATGCGGATCTCGAAGCCGCCGCGGTCCGGCATCGCTTCGAAGGTCCAGCGGGTGAAGTTGTAGAGCACCGAGCTGATCGTCGTCGCGATCGAGCCCGCGCGCTTGCCCCAGGTCTCGACCGACGCGTCGAATTGCCGGTACACGCCCGCCTTGTGCAGCCGCTCGGCGGCCCGCCGCCCGCGCGCCCGGAAGTAGCCCGGCGCGTCGCCGTTGCCCTCGAGCTCGACCAGGATCTCGGCGACGCGGACGTAGGTCGCGATCGGCACCCAGCTCGATGCGGCGAGCTGCTTGTCGAGGTACGCGTGGTCGCCCGCGGGAAGCCGCGCCTCGAGGTCCGCTCGGGAGAGGCGACCCTCCGACACGAGGCGCGCGATGTCGTCCGCCGCCGACTGGAAGCCGGTCGCCTTGATCGAGGGGACGTCGGCCATCCTCAGCTGAAGCGGCCGCGGAACACGATCCGGTCCGCCGTCAGACGCTGGCTCGTGACTTCGATCTTGCGCCCGGGCAGGAGATTCTCGGCCAGATACTGGATGAATCCCTCGCCTACGGCGAGCAGCGCGTCCGGATAGTTGCGCGCGTCGTCGACCGTGGTCTGGAACGAGCCGTTGTCCAGGTCGGACTCGAAGCTCCACTTGGTGAAGTTGTAGATCACCGCGCCCATGGTCGCGGTGATCGTGCCGACCTTGTAGCCCCAGGTCTCGAGGTTGGCCTCGAACTGGCCGTACAAGCCCATCTTGTGCATGCGCTCGGCGGCGCGCTTGCCGCGGCCGCGCAGGTAGCCGGCGACGTCCGACCCGGCCTCGAGCTCGATCAGCACGGCGAGCGCCCGCGCGTACGTCGCGACCGGCACCCAGCTCGAGGCGGCGAGCTGCTTGTCCAGGTACTGCAGGTCGCCGCGCTCGAGACGCCCAGCGAGCTCGGCGCGGGTCAGGCGCCCGGCCGCGACGAGCCTCGCGAGGTCGTCGGCGGCCGACTGGAAGCCCGTGGCCTTGATGGAGGGGACTGCCGGCAAATGGGGCGCTCCGGTGGATGCCCTCCGATCGGCAAGGCTCCGGCAGGGATTGATCCGATCGGTCCTGTAACAATCCGATGGGCGTCGACGTGAAACAGTCGAGCGGACGGTTCCGCGGCGAGAGAGGCACATGGCGCAGGCGGCGAGAGTGGCGATCGTGGGCGGTGGCATCGGCGGGCTGGCAGCGGCGGCGTTCGCCGCGCGCGCGGGCGCGCAGGTGACGGTGTTCGAGCGGCTCTCGGAGCCGGGCGGTCGCGCGCGCACGCGCGACGACCACGGTTTCGCCTTCAACATGGGTCCGCACGCGCTCTACGTGGGCGGCGCGGGAATGGCCGCGCTCCATGAGCTCGGCATCGATCCCGCGGGCAGCGCGCCGCCGACCTCGGGCGGGCTCGCCTACCGCGCGGGCCAGCTCCACGCCTTGCCGGGCGGCGCGGTCTCGCTCTTGTCGACCGGCTTGCTCAGCATCTCGGAGAAGCTCGAGTTCGGGCGCCTGCTGACCCGCCTGCCCAAGCTCGACACGGAGCCCCTGAACGGCGAGACCCTGGCGGCGTTTCTCGCGCGCGAGGTGCGCTCGCCGCGCATCCGCGAGGTGGTGGAGGCCGTCGTGCGGCTCACCAGCTACGCGCACGCGCCCGACCGGCTCAGCGCCGGCGCGGCGATCGCGCAGCTCGTGCTCGGGCTGAACCCGGGGGTGCGCTATCTCGACGGCGGCTGGCAGAGCATGGTGGATGCCGTCGCAGCCGCGGCGCGCGCAGCCGGCGCCGAGCTTCGCTCCGGCGTGCGGGTCGACCGGGTGGAGCACGACGGGCGCGTGCGCGGGCTCGCGCTCGAGGGCGGCGAATCCGTCGCGGCCGACGCCGTGATCCTCGCGCTCGGACCCGAGGAGGCGAGCCAGCTCGTCGACGGCGGCCGCCACGCGTTCTTCGCGCGCGCCAGCGCGAGCTGCTCGGCCGTGCGGGCGGCGTGTCTGGACCTCGGGCTCGCGCGTCTGCCGGTGCCCAAGCGCCCGTTCGCGCTGGGCATCGATCGGCCGCTCTACTTCTCGGTGCACTCCGCAAGCGCCGTGCTCGCCCCCGAAGGCGCGGCGCTGATCCAGGTCGCGCGCTACCTCGCCCCCGACGAGCAGCCGGGACGCGAGGAGCTGGAGACGGAGTTCGAGCGCATGCTCGACATCGTCCAGCCCGGCTGGCGCGAGGTAGTGGTGAACCGGAAGCTCCTGCGCGACGTCGTCGTGACACACGACCTGCCGCAGGCCGCGCGCGGCGGACTGCGCGGGCGTACGGCGGGGCAGGTCATGGGGGTGGCGAACCTCTGGCTCGCCGGCGACTGGATCGGCCCCGAGGGGATGCTGGTCGACGCCGCCTTCGCGAGCGCGCGCCTGGCTGCGCGGGCCGCGGCCGAAGCGGGCGGAGTGCGCGCGGCGGCATGAGCGCAGGGCTCGACGCGGTCGTTCCCTCCGACCTCGCGCGCGTGTTCGCCGACGAGCGGCGCTTCCTGTTCGGGCTCTGCTACCGCATGACGGGGAGCGCCGACGACGCCGACGACCTCGTGCAGGAGACCTTCGCGCGCGCGCTCGCCAAGCCCCCCGCGCGCACCGACGTCCCGTGGCGGCCCTGGCTCGTCCGGGTCGCTCTGAACCTGGCGCGCGACGAGCTGCGCCGGCGCAAGCGGCGCGCGTACAAGGGCCCCTGGCTGCCCGAGCCCGTGGACGACACGGAGCTCGTCGAGCCCTCGCACGAGCCTGCGTCGACGACCGGGCGCTACGAGCTCCTCGAGAGCGTCTCGTTCGCGTTCCTGCTCGCGCTCGAGGCGCTCTCGCCGGCGCAGCGCGCGGTGCTGCTCCTGCGCGACGTGTTCGAGTACACCGGCGCCGAGGCGGCCGAGGCGCTCGACCTGTCGGAGGCGAACGTGCGGGTCCTCCTGCACCGCGCGCGGCGCGCGCTCGCCGACTACGACGCGAAGCGGGTGCCGCGCGACGCCTCGTCGCGCGAGCGCTCGCTCGAGGTCCTGGGCCGGTTCATGGCCGCGTTCGCCAAGCAGGACGTCCCGGGCATGGAGGCGCTGCTCGCCGAGGACGTCGTCACCCTGAACGACACCAACGGGCGTTACCCCGCCGCGGGCGTCGCGGTGGTGGGCCGCAACAAGGTCGCGCGCTTCCACGCCGGCATCGCGCGGCTGCGCGAGGGCGAGACGCCGCGCATCCAGATCCGCTCGCTCAACGGCAGCGTCTCGATCTACGTCGAGTTCGAGCCGCAGCCCGAGAGCCGGCTGGCGCCGCGCTTCGCGATGACCGGCGACCTCGACGAGAACGGGCTCGTGCGCCGGATCTACAGCGTGCTCGCTCCCGAGAAGCTCGAGCGGCTCAGCCCATCGGGTACAAGATTTCCCGAGTCACCGCGTCGCAGGCGGCGAGGGTCTCGGGCGAGAGCTTAGTGTCGGCTGCCTTGAGGGAGTCCTCGAGCTGCCCCACCGACGTCGCCCCGATGATGGTCGAGCCGACGTAGTCGTGCGCGAGCGTCCAGGCGACCGCCAAGGTCACCGGCGCCAGCCCGGCCTCGGCCGCGAGCTTCATGAAGCGCTCGGTCGACGCCGTCGTCTTCTCGTTGATGAAGCGCCGCGCCATGATCTGGCCGCGCTGGTCGTTCTTGCGATAGCGCGAGAAGCGCGCGCCCTCGGGGAACGCCCCGCCCTGGTACTTGCCCGAGAGGACGCCGCCCGCGATCGGGCTGTACGGGAGCAGGCTCACCTTCTCGCGCCGGCACACGTTGGCGAGCTCGTCCTCGAAGCGGCGGTTGAGCAGCGAGAAGTTGTTCTGGATCGTCTCGTAGCGCGCGATCCCGCGCGCGGCCGACACGCCCAGGCTCTTGGTCAGCCCGTAGGCGGACTCGTTGCTGCAGCCCAGGTAGCGGACCTTGCCCGCCTGCACGGCGCGGTCGAGCGCCTCCATGACCTCGTCGTAGGGCAGGTCCGGATCGGGCCAGTGGGTCTGGTACAGGTCGACGTAGTCGGTCTTGAGCCGGCGCAGGCTGCCGTCGACGGCCGTCGCCACGTTGTGTCGATCGAGCGCGGTGCGGCCGCCGCGCACGGCGGCGCGGAACCAGCCGCCGCTGGGCCCGGCGATCTTGGTCGCGACGAAGAGCGTGTCGCGCGAGCCGCGCCTCTCGAGCCAATTGCCGACGATCTCCTCGCTGCGCCCCGACCACTTCGGGTCGGGCGGCACCGGGTAGATCTCGGCGACGTCGAGGAAGTCGACCCCGGCCGCGTCGGCGCGGTCGAGGATGGCGTGGCTCTCCTTCTCGTCGGCGAAGCTGCCGAAGGTCATCGTGCCGAGACAGATCTCCGAAACCACCAGGCCAGTCTTGCCGAGTCTGCGCGTCTTCATTGGGTCGACGAGCTTACACGAATCGGGGCTAGCGCTGGGGCAGGCTCGCGGGATCCGGCAGGTCGCTGCGCTTGTCGGGCGGGAGCCGCCCCCAGAGCTGCTTGTACGCGAAGCGCGCGTCGGCCAGGACGCCCGGGTCGCTGACCCCCGCGTGCGGGCCCTCCTGCACGACCACGAGCGCGCCCCGCGCCAGGTCGCGCAGGTTGCCGTGGCGCGGCGTCTGGTAGCGGGCCCAGATCTCGAGCAGCGACGCGCGCAGCTTCGAGGGACTCTGGAACGCGCCGTCCGCGACCAGGATGGTGCGGCGCTGGTTCAGGACGACCACGTCCGCGCAGGAGAGCCCGTCGCAGACCGCGCGCGGGTCGTTGCGCAGGCGCACGTCGGGCGCGAACTCGAAGCCGGCGGCGCGCAGGTCGACCAGCGCCGGAGCGATCTCGGGCGTGTGGTCGGGCGGCCGGAACAGCGCGCAGGCCGCGAACCCTACACCGAGCAGGAACGCGTCGCGCCCGCGCACGCGGCGCTTCGCTAGCGGCGCCGCCGCCGGCGCCGGCCGCCGGAAGAGCCGCCGGAGGAGCCCCCGCGATCGCCGCCGGAGTCGCGGCGGCGCGGCGGCTCGTTGCGGCGCGCCTCGTCGCGGGCGGCCTCGTCGTCGAGCGGACGCTCGTCGGACCGGCCGCGGGTCGCTCCGGGGCGGCGTCCTCGCGTGCGGGGGTCGCGACGTGGCGGTGCTCCAGGTACTCGTAGAGCACCGCGGCGAGCAGGCGCTTGCCCTGCGGCGTCGCGCACAGCGACTCGACCATCGGCAGGTGCGTCTCCTCGCGCGCCGCGCGGTCGCGCTCGGGGACCTCGCGCAGGTGGTGCTCGATCTCGACCTCGAGCCGCTCGCCTCCGCGCCGCGCCACCTCGGCCTCGGTCGGCAGCTTGCGCTCGGGGATCACGATCCGGTTCACCTTCTGCAGCGTCCGGAAGTTGCCGATGTCGAGGCCCGACACCAGCGAGATCGCCGTGCCGGACTTGCCCGCGCGGCCGGTGCGGCCGGTGCGGTGGGTGTACACCTCGGGCGTGACCGGCGAGGTGTACGAGATCACGTGAGAGAGGTCGCTGATGTCGATGCCGCGCGCCGCGACGTCGGTGGCGACCAGCACGCGCAGCTCCCCCGCCTTGATCCGCTTCATGACGGCTTCGCGCGCGGCCTGCGTCATCTCGCCCTGGATCATGTCCGCGTCGACCTCGTTGCGCTGCAGGAAGCGGGTCACGAAGCGCACGTCGTCGCGGGTGTTGCAGAACACGAGCGCGGAATCCGGCTCCTCGTAGCGGAGGATCCGCAGCAGCGCCTTCTCCTTCTCGTTCGCCGGGACCAGGAAGTGCCAGTGCTCGATCTCCTCGGGCGCGCGCACGCCCCCTTCGGTCAGCGAGACGAACTCGGGCTCGTTCAGGAACACGCGCGCGAGCGAGACCACCCGCTGCGGCATCGTCGCCGAGAACAGACCGGTGACGCGCTTCTTGGGCACGTACTTCTGGATCTCGCGCATGTCGGGCCAGAAGCCGAGCGAGAGCAGCTCGTCGGCCTCGTCGAACACCAGCACGCGCAGCTTGTCGAGCTTGAGGTTGCCCGAGCCCAGGTGGTCGAGCAGCCGTCCCGGCGTGCCCACCACGATCTGCGCCCCGCGCGCGAACGCCTCGAGCTGCGGGCCGTAGGCGGTGCCGCCGTAGACGGCGATCGTGCCGATCCCGAGATACTTGCTCATCAGCTTGAGCTCGTTCTCGATCTGCAGCGCCAGCTCGCGGGTCGGCGCGAGCACGAGCACCTGGGCCGCCTTCAGATTCGGGTCGATGATCTCGAGCGAGGGCAGACCGAACGCGCCGGTCTTGCCGCTGCCGGTCATGGCCTGCGCGATCAGGTCGCGCCCGCGCCGCATCACCGGCGTGACCCGCTTCTGCACGGGCATGGGCGCGGCCCAGCCCATCTCGGCGACCGCACGGCGGATCGGTTCGGCGAAGGTTGCGAAACTCTCGAGCTCTTCGGGTTGCGCCGCTTCGGGGCCGGGCTCGGTCATCGCTTGCCGTTCATGGGATGGGCTCGATCCTCTCCTGCTCCACACGCGAAAGTGTCGCCTCGACCAATCCCTTGACGTCGAGGTTCCGCTCGATCGCCTCGATCGCTTCGGGCCGCGTCCAGGTCGCGGGCTGACGCGGCATGAGGAAGCTGCAGCAATCCTCGTCGGGCTCGATCGAGATCTCGTAGGTCCCGATCCGCTTGGCCAACGACACGATCTCGGCCTTGTCCGCGCCGACCAGCGGTCGGAGCACGGGCAGGGTAGCTGCCCGGTTGATGGTGTCTAGGTTGGCGAGCGTCTGCGACGACACCTGCCCGACACTGTCCCCTGTCACCAGCGCGAGGGCCTGGTCGCGCTCGGCCAGGGCCTCGGCGATCCGCAGCATGAAGCGGCGGTACAGGACGATGCGCGGCTCGGCCGGCGCCTCCCGCACCAAGGTCTGCTGCAGCTCGGCGAACGGCACCAGCCAGAGCCGCGTCGGTCCCTGCCAGCGGGCCAGGTGGGCCACCGCGTCGCGCGCCTTTCGCTGCGAGGCGACGCTCGTGTACGGCGCGCTGTGGAAGTGCGCGAAGGACGTGAGGCAGCCGCGCTTCATGAGCAGCCACGCCGCCGCCGGCGAGTCGATCCCGCCCGACAGGAGCGCGAGCGCGCGGCCAGCCGAGCGCACGGGCAGCCCGCCGGGTCCCGGCCAGCGCTCGTGGAGCAGCAGCGCCTCGCCGTGCAGGAGGTGCAGCTCGATCCAGAGCTCCGGCGTCTCGAGGTCCACCGCCGCGCCGGTCGCCGCCTGGACGCGCGCGCCCAGCTCGACCGCCAGCTCCTGGGAGCGGAACGGCAGCGCCTTGTCGACGCGCCGGACCCGCACCCCGAAGCTCGCGAAGGTGCGCCCGGCGACGAAGCGGTCCACGAGCGCCTGGATCGCCTCGCGAGTCGGCGCAGCACTGGAGGCGACGCTCGCGTATGCCGCGCCGAATACGCGCCCGATCCGCTCTCGGAGCTCCGCCGCGGGCGGCTCCCCCGGCAGCTCGACGAGCAGCCGCCCGAACAGCCGCTTCGAGCGCACCGGCCCGAGCGGCGCGAGCGTTCGCTCCAGGTTCTGGCGCAGGCAGTCCTCGAAGCGCGGGCGATTCCTGCCCTTCAGGCCGATCTCGGCGTAGTGGACCACCAGCTTCACGGCGCGATTCTAGGTCAGCGCCGGCATCAGCGCTGACAGCCGGCGCAGAAGTGAGTTGCGCGCGCGCCGATCACGATGCGCCGGATCGGGCTGCCGCAGGTCCGGCACGGCTCGCCCTTGCGCGCGTACACCCGCCGCTCGTCCTGGTAGGCGCCGTCGCTGCCGTCGGGCAGCACGTAGTCGCTGATCGACGAGCCGCCGGTCTCGATCGAGCGGAGCAGCACCGTGCGGACGGCGCCGACGAGCCGCTCGCAGTCGGCCGCCGAGAGCTTGCCGGCCGCGCGCTTGGGCCGGATCCCGGCGAGGAAGAGCGCCTCGTCGGCGTAGATGTTGCCGATCCCCGCGATCACGTCCTGGGCGAGGAGGACCGTCTTGATCGCGGCCTTGCGCTTGCGCGTGGCGCGGAACAGGTCGTCGCCCCGCGCGTCGAGTGCATCCACGCCGAGCAGGTCGAGGCGGGGATCGCTCTTGCCCGAGGCGAGCAGGCGCACCTTCCCGAACTTGCGGACGTCTCGGAAATAGAGCGCCGGGCCGCCGTCGTCGAACTCGATGCGCAGGTGGGTGTGCTGATCCGCCACGAAGCCGCGCTGGGCTTCGGGAGTGAGCGCGGCGCGGCGGGCGGCGGACATCAGGCGAACCGAGCTCGCGTTCTCGGCGAAGAGCTGACCGGTCATGCCCAGGTGGAGCAACAGGCGCCGCCCGTCCTCGAGCTGCGCCAGGAGGTACTTTCCGCGCCGCTCGAGCGCCGTCACCACCGCGCCCGGGAGCTCGCGCTCGAGCCGCGCCGGCGGCGTCAGGAAGAAGTAGCTCCGCCGGGTCGTGAAGACCTTGCGCGATGCGCCGGCCGACGAGGAGCGGCGCGAGCCGGCGACGGGTGACTTCGACCTCGGGCAATTCGGGCAAGGCCTGAGTGTACGGGCTACTTTTCCAAGATGCGCATCACGGCCGACACCGTTCTGTACATCGCGAAGCTCGCGCGGCTGCGGCTCTCGGCGGACGAGGTGCCGAAGATGCAGCGCGACCTCGACGCGATCCTCGGCTACGTCGATTCGCTCGCGTTGGTCGACACGACCGGCGTGCCGCCCACCACGCACGTGCTCGAGATTCCGACGCCGCTGCGCCCCGACGAGATCGCCGGTGTGCTGCCGGTGGCCGAGGTCGTGCGCAACGCGCCCGAGCACACCGACGACGCGATGGTCGTTCCGAAGGTGCTCGAATGAACCAGATCTGGAAGGCCGGGCTCGCACAGCTGGCGCTCCACGTCGAGAGCGGCGACGTCTCGTGCCGCGAGATCGTGGCCGCCGCGCTGGCGCGGATCGAGCGCTTCGACCGGGGGCTCGGCGCGTTCGTGCGGGTGCGCGGCGAGGCGGCGCTCGCCGAGGCCCGCGCCGCCGACGAGGCGCGCGCGGCCGGCAAGGCCCGCTCGCGCCTGCACGGCCTGCCGATCGCGGTGAAGGACATCTTCGCGAGCCGCGACTTCGAGACGACCTGCGGCTCGAAGATCCTGGCCGGCTTCCGCGCGCCCTACGACGCGACCGTGCTGACGAAGCTCGCCGAGGCGGGTCTGGTGGTCGTCGGCTCGACCAACATGGACGAGTTCGCGATGGGCTCGTCGACCGAGAACTCCGCCCTCCACAAGACGCGAAACCCGTGGGACACCTCGCGCGTTCCGGGCGGCTCGTCGGGCGGCAGCGCGGCCGCCGTCGCGGCGCGCCTCGTGCCCGCGGCGCTCGGCACCGACACGGGCGGCTCGATCCGCCAGCCGGCGGCACTGTGCGGTGTCGTCGGCCTGAAGCCGACCTACGGGCGGGTCTCGCGCTACGGGCTGGTCGCGTTCGCGAGCTCGCTCGATCAGATCGGCCCGTTCGCCCGAACCTGCGCCGACGCGGCGATCCTGCTCGGCACGATCGCCGGCCACGACCCGCGCGACGCCACGTCGTACCCCGAGCCCCCGCCGAACTTCGTCGCGGCGCTCTCCGGCGACGTGTCGGGCCTGCGCATCGGCTTGCCGCGCGGCTTCTTCGCCGACGGCGGGGCCGACCCCGAGACGCTCGCGCGCACGCAGCGAGGCGCTCCAGACGCTGCAGGGCCTGGGCGCGAAGACCGTCGAGGTCGATCTGCCGAACAGCGCCCACGGCATCGCGACCTACTACCTGATCGCCACCGCCGAGGCGTCCTCGAACCTGTCGCGCTACGACGGGGTCAAATACGGCTTCCGCGCGCCCTCGTCTCAGCTCGAGGAGATGTACGAGCGGACCCGATCCGAGGGCTTCGGCGACGAGGTGAAGCGGCGCATCCTGCTCGGCACCTACGTGCTCTCGGCCGGCTACTACGACGCCTACTACCGCAAGGCCCAGCAGGTGCGCACGCTGATCCGGCGCGACTTCGAGCGCGCGTTCGAGTCGTGCGACCTGATCGCGTCGCCCACCACCCCGGCCCCCGCCTGGCCGCTCGGTGAGCGGGTCGACGACCCGCTGAAGATGTACCTGGCCGACGTCTACACCGTGACGGCGAATCTGGCCGGGTTGCCGGGTGTGTCGGTGCCTGTCGGCTTCACGAAGGCGGGCCTGCCGGTCGGGCTCCAGCTCCTGGGCCGGCCGCTCGACGAGGCTACCGTGCTGCGCGCGGGCGACGCCTATCAACGGCACACGAGCTTCCACGAGCGGCTGCCGGAAGGAGTCGGGGCATGAGGCGATGGCTGCTGATCCTGGGCGGCGTCTTCGTCGTGCTCGTGATCCTCGTCGGTGTCGCCCTGGCCCTGTTCGACGCCGAGAAGCTGCGCGACCCGCTGCAGAAGCAGGCGAGCGCCGCGCTGGGTCGCGACGTGACCCTGGGCAAGATCTCGCTCGCGATCTTCCCGCTGCCGGCGGTGCGGATCGGCGACGTGCGGATCGCGGGACCCAAGCCGAGTGATCCGCCGCTCGCGCAGATCGCGGAGCTGCGCCTGCGGGTCGCGGTGCTGCCGCTGCTCGCGAAGAAGGTCGTGCTGCGCGCGCTCGAGCTCGACTCGCCGCGCATCAACATCCCCTTCGACAAGGACGGCAAGCCGATCCTGCCCGGGCCCGCGAAGACCGCCGAGAAGCCGAAGCCAAACGCGCCGGCGGAGAAGCCGCCGGCCGAGGCGCCCGCGGAGTCGGCGGGCCTCGCGCTCGCGGTCGACCGGATCGCGATCCACGACGCCGACGTCCAGGCCGGCCCCTACAAGGTGGAGCACGCGAAGATCGACGGGCACCTGTCGCTCGACGGGAGCGGCGCGTTCAAGTACTCGATGAATCTGCCCGGGCTCGCCGAGCTGCGCGCCGGCGAGGTCGAGCTCGCGAAGCTGACCTCCGCCGCGCCGCAGGTCGACGCGCGCGGCGAGTTCGGCGCCAACCTGGCGGAGCTGAAGAAGCGCTTCGAGCTGCAGCAGGACGTCTCGGGCAAGGCGAGCGGCGAGTACGCGATCACGCTGGTGGGCAGCGAGATCAAGGCGGCGAGCGCGAGCATCGACCTGCCGGACCTCCTGCTGCGCAGCGGCGCGCTGGTGGTGTCGGGCCCGGCTCGCGGCCACGCGGTGCTGGGCGAGAGCTACTCGTTCGATCTCTCCGACACGCGGATCGAGCAGACCGGCGTCTTCGCGAAGCCCAAGCGCACCACTCTCTCGGTGACCGGCAAGCTCGGCCGCGAGCCGTCGCTGGCGGCGCTGAAGGACGCGCTGGTGAAGATCGGCTCGAACGAGCTGCCGCTCACCTTGGCACTGGCGCAGAAGCCGATGAAGGTGCACCTGGGCAAGACGACCCTGGACCTGGCCAAGCTGCGCGAGCTCCTGCCGCCCGACAAGCCAGCGCTCTCCGGAAAGCTCGCGGTCGAGGGCTTCGACGTGACGCTCGACCCCCTGCGCGTCGTCGGAAACGCGACGCTCGACGGCGTGGAGACCAAGCTCGAGCACGGGCCGGTCAGCATCTCGGGCCCGCTGCGCGCGCGCGGCGAGACGGTGGGCGTGGAGAAGGCGACGGCGCTCGTCGGCGGGCAGAAGATCGGCGTCACCGCCAGCTACGCGCTCCCGACCGGTGCGGTCGCCGCCGACTTCGACACCAAAGAGAGTCAGCTCGAGGCGCTGGTGGCCGCCCTCTCGGGCCGGCAGGAGCTGTCGGGCGTGCTGACCACGAACGGCGCGGTGACCGCGAAGGCGGCGGGGCTCGCGACGCTCAACGGCCAGGGCCGGTTCGAGATCCGCCCGGGCAAGATCAAGGGCTTCTCGCTCACCAAGCAGGTGTTCGGCTCGCTCGCCGCGCTGCCCGCCCTGGCGCTGGCCGCGAAGGGCAAGGACATGTCGAAGTACGAGGAGGAGGAGTTCGAGTCGCTCACCGCCGACTACACGATCACCGACGGTGTCGTGAAGACCGAGAACCTCGAGCTCACCTATCAGAACGCGAAGGCCTTCCTGCGCGGCTCGGTCGGGCTCGTCGACCGCGCGCTCGACCTGTCGGGGAAGGTCGTGATCAGCAAGAGCGCCGACGCGCAGCTCGCCGGCGCCGCAGGCGCGAAGGAGCGCACGATCCCGATCACGCACATCGGCGGGACCTACGACTCGCCGCGCGTTGAGCTCGACCAGCGGACGCTGGCGGCGATCGGCGCCGCGTACCTGGGCAACGACAAGGTCTTGAAGCGCCTCGACAAGAAGCTCGGCCCGGGCACGGGCGAGGCGATCCAGGGCGTGCTCGACGGACTGCTCGGCGGCGGCAGCAAGAAAAAGGAGCAATGAGCTTCTTCACGGTGCGCCTGCTCGCGGACGCCGTGGAGCTGCTCGACCAGCGGCGCCTGCCCGGTGAGGAGCTGTACCTGCGGCTCGGCGACGGCGAAGCCGTCGCGCGCGCGATCGAGGACATGGCGGTGCGCGGCGCGCCCGCGATCGGCGTGACGGCCGCGATGGGCGTGGCGCTCGAGCTGGGCCGCGCGCCCGACTCGGAGCTCTGGCCGACCTTGACGCGGATCAGCGCCCGGCTCGGCCGCACCCGCCCGACGGCGGTGAACCTGCGCTGGGCGCTCGAGCGGATGGAGAGGGAGCTCGCGGCCCTGCGCGCGGCGGGCGCGGACCCGGCCCGGGTGCGCGCCGCGGCGCGCGAGTCCGCGCAGCGCATCGCCGACGAAGACGTCGCGAGCTGTCGCGCGATCGGCGACTTCGGCGCCGAGCTCGTGCCGCAGAATGCGCGCCTCCTCACCCACTGCAATGCCGGCGCGCTCGCGACCGCCGGCTACGGCACCGCGCTCGGAGTCGTGCGCAGCGCCGCGCGCGCGGGCCGGCTCGCTCACGTGGTGGCGCAGGAGACGCGCCCGTTCCTGCAGGGCGCGCGGCTCACGGCCTGGGAGCTCTCTCAGGACGGTATCCCGGTCAAGCTCATCACCGACTCCATGGGCGGGGCGCTGATGGCACAGGGCCAGGTGGATCTGGTCGTGGTCGGCGCGGACCGGATCGCGGCGAATGGCGACGTCGCGAACAAGATCGGCACCTACACCCTGGCGGTCCTGGCGCGCGCGCACCAGATCCCGTTCTACGTGGCGGCCCCGTTCTCCACCGTCGATCTCTCGCTCGCCAGCGGCCGCGAGATCCCGATCGAGCAGCGCAGCTCCGCCGAGGTGACCCGCTTCGCCGGACACCAGATCGCCCCGGAGGGCGTGATCGCCCTCCACCCGGCCTTCGACATGACTCCTGCGGACTTTGTGACGGCCATCATCACCGAGCTCGGTGTCGTCCGGCACCCATTCGCGTCGGGCCTCGCGGCTCAACGGGACCAAAGCGCACGCCGATGATTCCCTAGGACGCTGGACGGTGTCCGACGGGGTATCGCTTCGTTGTTGGAAGTGCTGATCGTCGAAGATGATCGGGCGCTCGCTCGAACTCTCGCGCGCGCCCTCGAGCAGGGAGGCTACAACTGCCGCCAGGCTCACGACGGGAACGCTGCGCTCGAAGCCGTCGCGAAGGCCCGACCCGATCTGGTGTTGATCGACCTGCTCCTTCCCAAGAAGGACGGCAACGCGGTGATCGCCACGCTGCAGGCGGCCGAGGCGACCCGCGGCATTCCGCTGATCGCGATGAGCGGCGTGTTCCGCGGCGCCGACGTGATGCGCACCGCCTTGACGGCCGGCGCGAAGGCCTTCCTCGAGAAGCCGATCGACCCGGCGCGTCTGATCGATCAGGTCTCGCGCCAGATCGGCAAGCCGACGGCGCCGGATCCCGCCGGGCCGGTCGACGCGGTCGATCTGGTGAAGGAGCCCGCGATCGAGGTGCTGTGGAGCGCCATGCGCACCAAAGTGACGGGAGCCGTGCACTTCGAGTCGGGCAAGCGCAAGAAGGTCGTCGTGCTCGAGGCGGGTCAGCCGCTGGCGGTGCGCTCGAACCTGGCGCGCGAAGCGCTCGGCCGGCGCCTGCTCGACGCGGGCCGGATCACCGAGGCGACCTTCGGCGAATCGGTTCGCCGCGCGAAGGCGACCGGCAAGCGCCAGGGCGAGATCCTGATCCAGTTGGGCGCGATCACCGAGGCCGCGCTGCACCAGGTCCTCGCCGAGCAGTCCGAGGACAAGCTGATCGAGATCTTCTCCTGGACCGAGGGCCGGACCTGGGTGCAGACGGGGGTGCGCGCAGTCAGCCTCTCGTCCGAGCTCTCCGGCTGGACCGCGCGGCGAACGGTCATGCGCGGCGTGCACCGGGTGAACCCGGCGATCATCGCGAAGCGGCTCGAGCCGTATCAGGCCTGCGAGGTCGCCCAGGACTCGCTCCAGCTCGAAGACGACGAGAACGTCGACGCGGTGAAGATGCTCTTCGACGTCGTCGCGGAGCCGCGCCGGCTGAGCTCGCTGCTCAAGGACCACGGCTCGACGCTCTACGGACTCTGGCTGATCGGCGCGCTCGCGGTGCACATCGACGAATCAGCCACGCCGCGCACCCTGCCCGGCGTGGGCGCGCAGGCCGCGGCGCTCGCGCTCGAGGGGCGGCTGCGCGAGGCGATCGGCAAGCAGGCGGCACAGAACCACTTCGAGATCCTCGGCGTTCCCGACGACACGCCGACCGAGGGCGTGCGCCGCGCCTTCATGTCGCTCGCCAAGACCTTCCACCCCGACAAGGTCGGGCGCCGCTCGCCCGAGCTCGTCGAGCTGGCGAGCAAGGTCTTCGCGCGGATCGCCGAGGCGAACGACGTGCTCAGCAACGACGAGAAGCGCAGCGCCTACATGAACCAGCTCAAGCGCAGCCGCGGCGCGCCGGCCGATCGCCAGGAGGTCACGCGCATCCTCACCGCGGAGCAGCAGTTCCAGCGCGCCGAGGAAGCCGTCCGGCGGCGCGACTGGAACGCGGCGCTCGACTCGCTCAAGTGGGCGATGGAGCTCGACCAGACCGAAGGCGAGTTCCACGCGCTGCGCGGCTGGGTGCTGTTCCTGCAGCAGCAGGACCAGGGCAACGGAAATCCGGAGCCGGCGTACGAGGCGATCAAGAAGGCGATCGCGCTGTCGCCGCAGTCGCCCGCGCCCTTCTACTACCTGGGCCAGATCCGGAAGGCTTGCGGAGACATGGCGGAAGCGGAGAAAATGTTCCGCAAGACGATCGACCTCCGACCGAACCACGTCGAGGCGAGCCGCGAGCTCCGGCTGATCCAGATGCGTCGCGGCAAGGGCGACGAGACGGTTTCCGGGCGGCTGTTCGGCAGAAAGAAGAAGTAGTGGCCGTCGAGAAGACCGAGCGGGTCTGGCACAACGGCAAGCTGATCGCCTGGGACGACGCGAACGTCCACATCCTCACGCACACGCTGCACTACGGGCTGGGCGTGTTCGAGGGTATCCGCTGCTACCGCGGCGACGACGGGCGCGGCGCGGTGTTCCGCCTGCGCGAGCACGTCGAGCGGCTGTTCAACTCGGCGAAGATCGTCGAGATCGACATGCCGTTCGGCCGCGACCAGATCGAGACCGCGATCCTGGAAACGCTGCGCGCGAACCGCATGAGCGAGGGCTACATCCGGCCGCTCGTCTACCTGGGCGCCGGCGCGATGGGGCTCCTGCCCAAGGACAACCCGACGCAGATCGCGATCGTCGTGTGGCCGTGGGGCGCGTACCTGGGCGACGAGGGCCTGGAGCGCGGCATCCGCGCGAAGGTGTCGTCGTACACGCGCCACCACCCGAACGTGTCGATGACCAAGTCGAAGACCTGCGGCGACTACGTGAACTCGATCCTCGCCAAGCGCGAGGTCACGCGCATGGGCTACGACGAGGCGATCATGCTCGATACGAACGGGCTGGTCGCGGAGTGCAGCGGCGAGAACATCTTCATCGTGCGCCGCGGGGTGCTGAAGACGCCGCCGCTCGTGTCTGTGCTCGAGGGCATCACGCGCGACTCGGTCATCAAGATCGCGCGCGACAAGGGCATCGAGGTGGTCGAGCAGAGCATCACGCGCGACGAGGTCTACTGCGCGGACGAGATGTTCCTCACCGGCACCGCGGCCGAGCTCACGCCCGTGCGCGAAGTCGACGACCGCACGATCGGCGCCGGCTCGCGCGGGCCGCTGACGAAGACGATCCAGACGACGTTCTTCGACGCCGTCAAGGGCCGCGACCGCAAGTACGAGAGCTGGCTCACGCGGGTCTGATCTACTTCGCTCGCCTGCGGCTCGCTGCGCGCTCCGCTTCGCTGCGCTTGCGGCCTCGCTCGGTCAACCGATGGCGTAGCCGAAGATCTCGTCCATCACGCGGTCGCGCTGGGAATCGGTGAGCGCCTCGTCCACCGGGAGCAGGATGCCCGTCGCGCGGGCGTGCTCGGCCGCGGGCAGGCTCGCGAGGTCGCGCTCGGCGAGCGGCAGGCGCAGGCGGCGGGTCTCGATGCCGCCGTCGGCGAGCAGCTTCGCGAGGTCGTCGGAAGCCGCGCGCGCGAAGCGGGTGAGGCGCAGCAGATAGCCCGAGTGCGCGGACAACGCGCTCTCCGGAGTGGGCGGCACGCGGAAGGCGTCGTAGCGCGAGAACTCGGCCGAGTACGCGCTCGCGATGCGCCGGCGCGCGGCGAGCCGGTCTTCCCAGCGCTCGAACGCGCCGAGCGCGAGCGACGCGAGGCCGTCGCCGGCGCGCTCCGCGGTGAGACTCGGCGCCAGGTCCTTGGCGAGTGCGTCGGGCAGCGCGAGCAGCGCCGCGCAGCAGCCCGGCGCCTGACCGCCCAGCGGCAGGCGGAACACGGACGCGCACGGGCTGCGGCCGAGCCGCGAGTCGCCGAAGCGCGCGCCCAGACTCTCGCAGCCGTCTTCGATCAGCTCGAGGCCGCGCTCCTCGGCGAGCGCGTAGAGCAGGTCGAGCTCGGCCGGCTGGCCGAGCGGGTGCGCCACGAGCAGCGCGCGCGTGCGCGACGTGATCGCGTTCGCGGCCGCCACAGGCGAGAGCGTGAGGCGGTCCGGATGAACGTCGGCGAAGACCGGAACGAGGCCGGCGGCGCGCAGGGCGTCGAGGGCGCTCGCGGAGACGACCCCGGGCACGACGACCTCGTCTCCCTTCGCCACGCCCAGCGCGCGCAGCAGCCCTGCGAACGCGTCGCGCGGCGCGCGCAGCGCGAGCACGCGTTCCGCGCCCAGGTAGCGGGCCATCTGCCGCTCGAGCTCGTCCGTCGCGGGGCCAGGCTCGGGGCGCGCGATCAGCGCGGCCAGATCCTCAGCGCGCGGAGCCGCGGTCTCGAACGGAACCGCGAAGTCCTTCTCGGCCTTGGGCTGCGAGTGCCGGTCGAGGAAGTCCTCGACGCAGACGCAGAGCTCCTCGAGCATACACAGATAGGCGTCGCCCGCGTCGTCGTCGTCGCTGCGAGGCGGCAGCGCCCGCCGCACCAGCTCCTGGCCACGTTGGCGCAGCACCACGCCCGGACAGGTCGGCGACATGAAGGAGTCCACCAGCTCGACCATGCCGAGCCGGCAGTTGCCGCCGATCGAGAGCGGCACCTCCGCCGACACCCCCAGCGCGATCGCCAGGTCGGGGCGGATCCGGTCCTCGAGCCAGCGCACGACTTCCTCGCCCAGCTTGTGCCCGCTGCGCGCCGGCACTCCGGCGCGGTCGCAGAGCTCGAGGATCTCGGGGCAGAAGTCGCGCTCGCCGCCGCCCTCGACCCCGATGAACGCCACGACCCGTTCCCCGCGCTCGAGCAGGCGCTCGAGCACGCTGACGGCCCGATACGTGCCGCCGATCAGGAGGATCCTGGGTCCGTTGCGCGCCATTGAGGGGTCGTCGAGCAATCCGCGTGCCTTGCGACAGGCGCGCCACCCGCGCACACACTGCGAAAATCCGGCCAGCGGGCGTCTTGATTCCGGCGCACTACCGTCAAACTTCGCTCGCCTGCGGCTCAATCGGACTGGTGCTACGGTGTCGACCCGTGACCAATACACAGCCCAGGAACGCCACCCGCGCCGTGCGCGCGGGCCCCATCCAGATCGGCGGCGGCGCGCCCATCTCCGTGCAGAGCATGTGCGCGACTCACACCCAGGACGTCGCCGCCACCACCGCCCAGGCCGAGCGCCTGGCCAAGTCGGGCGCGTCGCTGGTACGGGTCGCGGTCGACAGCAAGGCCGACGCCGAGGCGCTCGCCGAGATCAAGCAGCGCAGCGGCGTTCCTCTGGTCGTGGATCTGCAGGAGCACTACCGGCTCGCGCCGCTGGTCGCCCCGCACGTCGCGAAGCTCCGCTACAACCCCGGCCACCTCCACCACCACGAGCGGGACAAGAAGATCCGGGACAAAGTGGCGTGGATCGCGGACGTCGCGGGCAAGGCCGGCTGCGCTCTGCGCGTCGGCGTGAACTGCGGCTCGGTCGCGCCCGAGTACGAGGCGCGCTTCCCGGGCGATTCGATCGGCGCGATCGTCGCCTGCGCGGTCGACCACTGCGCGATGCTCGACGAGCTCGGCTTCCACAACTTCGTCGTCTCGATCAAGGACTCGGACCCGGCCAACGTGATCGAGGCGAACGAGCGCTTCGCGGCGCAACGCCCGGACGTGCCCATACACCTGGGCGTGACGGAAGCGGGGCTCCTGCCGGGCGGCGAGATCAAGACGCGGATCGCGTTCGAGCAGCTGATCGCCAAGGGCATCGGCGACACGATCCGCGTGTCGCTCACCCTGCCCAACGACCGCAAGCACGAAGAGGTCGTGATCGGGCACAAGATCCTGACCGACATCCGCGAGGGCCGCTTCCGCTCGGTGCCCCAGCTCACGGGGCTGAACATCATCTCCTGCCCGTCGTGCTCGCGCGTCGAGAACGAGGCCTTCGTCGACCTGGCCGAGAAGGTCCGCGAGATGACGATGTACGCGGCGAGCCACGACGTGACGATCGCCGTCATGGGCTGCCGCGTGAACGGGCCCGGCGAGACCGACGACGCCGACCTCGGCCTCTGGTGCGGTCCGAAGCACGTGAACATGAAGCGCGGCGGCGAGAAGGTCGGCAGCTTCGGCTACGAAGAGGTGCTCGGCGTGCTCCGGCGCGAGCTCGACGAGCTGATCGCGAAGAAGGCGGCGCGAGCATGAGGATGCTGCACACGATGCTGCGGGTGGGCGATCTCGAGAAGTCGCTCGCGTTCTACACGGGGCCGCTGGGCATGAAGCTCCTGCGCCGAACCGACTTCGAGGGCGGGCGCTTCACGCTGGCGTTCGTCGGCTACGGCGACGAGTCGGACCACACGGTGCTCGAGCTGACCCACAACTGGGACACCAAGAGCTACGACATCGGCAGCGGCTACGGCCACGTGGCGCTCGGCGTCGAGGACGCCTACGCGACCTGCGCACGGCTCCGCGAGCAGGGCGTTCCGATCACGCGCGAGCCCGGACCGATGAAGCACGGCACGACCGTGATCGCCTTCGTCGAAGACCCCGACGGCTACAAGATCGAGCTGATCCAGGGCCGGTAAGGACCGAGCGAGGGCCGCCCGAGCCAGGTCGCAAGCGGCGCATAGCGACGCGCGCAGCGAGCCGAAGGCGAGCGAACGTCGGCCTGTCAGGCGATTTCGAACCGGCGCGTGCTGCTGCTGCGGTAGGCGGCGTGCAGCCAGGCGAGCGACTGCGCCCCGGGATCGATGCTGCGCTCGCGGCTGCGCCGCTCGGCCAGGAACGCGCGCAGCACCTCGAGCCGCATTGCGGAAGGGTCGCGCGCGCCGCTGACGACTTCGCGCGTGCCGTCCTCGCGCGAGAGCCGGCTCTGCGCCCAGCCCAGCGAGAGCTCGCCGCGGTCGCCGATGCAGCGCGCCAGCGGGCGCGCGAGGCTGTCGTTCCAGGACAGCCGCACGAGACCCACGAGCCCGTGCGCGTGCTCGGTCTCGATGCGCACCTCGTCCTCGACCTCGGCGCCCTGGAGGCTCGCGCGCTCGAGCATGCGGATGCGCTGAACCGGGCCGGCGAGCGCTTCGACGATCTCGAGCGCGTCGCCGCCCAGCTCGAGGCAGACGCCGCCGCCCGAGAGCGCCGGGTCGCCGCGCCAGTCGGCGCGCGCGTCGCGCTTGTGCGAGAGCGCGACCTCCACGGCCGCCAGCCGGCCGACGGCTCCCGCCGCGATCCGCGCAGCGGCGTCGGCCAGGCCGCGGTCCGCGCGAAACCGGCCGATCGTCATTGCGACTCGGTCGGTGCGTTCGGCCAGCTCCGCGATGCGGTCGGCATCGTCGGGCACCGTCGCGAGCGGCGGCTCGATCAGGAGGTCCACGCCGGCGCGGAGGAGCGGCTCGGCGAGCTCGAGCCGGTGCGCCGGCGGCGTACACAGAATTGCGACGTGAGGCGCGCCGGCGACTGCGAGCAGCTCGTTCACGCTGGCGAACGCGTGGGCGCCGCGCGCATCCATCTCCGCACGGCGGGCGGGGTCTGGATCGATGCCCGCGGCGAAGGCGAGCTCAGGCAGCTCGGCTGCGCACTCGAGCCAGTCCCGCGCGGCGGCGCCCAGGCCGACGATGGCAAGCGACTTCTCGGAGACGGCGGACATGGTCCTCCTCGGGCGGGCGCTTCGAACGGCTCGCGGGCCTACAGGTCGCTGGGGGTGACCACTGCGGCGGCGGTCTCGCGCGCGAGGGTCACGTCCGTGTCCCAGCCCGCGCGGCGCGGGTAGGCCTGCGCCGACGTGCACATGAACACGCGCGTGTTGGGGATGCGCGTCGGAATCTGCCGGCGCAGGTTCCCGAACAGCGTGATCGGCTCAGCCGCGCCGTTGTGCGAGACGTGAACTGCCTCGACGTCGCGCGGGTCGAAGGCCGGGAACCAGCGGCGCAGGCTCTCGAGCGCCTGCTTGCGCACTACGTCGTCGGGCAGCTTGAAGGCGTCGGTGTGGGGCCCGCACTCGTTGCGCACGTAGATCAGGTGGCGGCCGCCGAGTGACTCGGCGGGCACGACGTGGGTCGCCTCGATGGTGCGCTGGAAGGGCGCGTCCTTGTCGAGGAACGCGGTCTGATAGTAGTCGCCGAGGCGGCGCTGCAGGATCACGAGCGCCGTGACGTGTCCCTGGTACGGCACGTCCAGGTTGGGCAGCTCGCGCGCGAGCCGGCCGCCCGCCAGCTTGGCGAGCTCGCCCGGCGGCAGGGTCGAGACGACCGCGTCGAAGCGGCGCTCGGCTCCGTCGACCTCGACGCTGCAGTACTGGCCGCCGGTCTCGACCGCGCTGATCTCCGCGTGAAGCCGCACCTCGCCCGCGCGCGCCTCGATCGAACGGCGGAGCCGCTCGCCGAGCCAGCCGATGCCGCCGCGCAGGTAGCCGAATACCTCGCGGCGACCCGCCTGATAGGCGTTCAGCTCGCGCCAGACCCAGTACGCCGGAACCGCTTCGGAGTAGGCCCCGAAACGCGTCTCGAGGAACGGACGCCACCAGGCCTCGAAGACCCGGCGGCCGAACACGCGCGGCAGCCACTCGGCCGCGGCCACCCCGTGCAGGTGAAGCGCGTAGCGCTTGAGCTGGGTCGCATAGGCGAGCCCGAGCCCCGCGCGCAGCCAGTCGCGGCCGGGCAGGCGGATGAGCCCGGCGGTGCGAAGCAAGTCGGCCGGGGTGCTGACGGGGAAGAACGCGCCGTCCATCGAGACCGCCGAACGGGTCGGTCGCCAGGCGACGCGGCCGAGTCCACCCAGGTCCGCGAGCAGCCCACACAATGCAGTGTCGGTGTTCCGCAGCGCGTTCGAGAACCGGTCGATGCGCAGACCCTCGTGCACGATCGGCGTGCCGAGCTGACCGAGCGCTCCGGATGGTTCGAGCACGAAAGGCGTGTGCCCGCCGCGCGCCAAGTAGTGCGCGCACGTCAGTCCGGCTACACCACCCCCCAGAACCGCGATCCTCATCGACCCACTCCCGCGCCAAATGCTGCCACTCTCGCTGCTGTCACTCGTCCGGCGTGCCGTCCGCCTGCGGGCCGCCACCGACACACCGCAGTGTGACCCCGCTCACGCAATTGTAGTGCCAGCACGTACCGGGTGGCGGGTATGGAGTGCCGGCACTGCGAGCCGAACCGCGGGTATCGATCAATCACCTGCAGATCCGCGCCTGCGAGCTTCAGGCTTCTTGCGATCCTACAGGAAAGCTCTGGCGCTGTACCAGAAAAACCCCAAACGATCTCGCGCATACGCAGTGGAATTTGCGGCGCGGCGATGGGCAGTTTAGTGAGGCCGGGACCGGAGTTTGTAGGAAGCGGCCTACCCTGTCTGCCACTCACTTGCGAGGGGTGAGCGCAGGTGCCGGGCCAACTGGCCGGACTTCTTGGTGAAGTCGAATTCTACAAAGAACGGAACGGACGCCCACCTGCCCGAGCGGATACACTCGGCTCCAGGAGGGATCCCCGATGGCCACCCTGCTCCCCGCCGTGAGCCTCGCCGCCGTACCGGGTCGGCGCCGCGCAACGCTCGACCTCGCGCGCGAGATCGAACGCCGCGGCTTCAGCGGAATCTACTGCCCGAGCTTCGGCGACGGCCTCGGCCTGTGCGAGGCGCTCGCGCTCGCGACCGAGCGGATCCGCTTCGGCACGAGCATCGCGAACATCTACCTGCGCCACGTCCAGGACTACGCGCAGACCGCGGCGCTCGTGCACGAGTTGTCGGGCGGTCGCTTCGCGTTCGGCATCGGCGTCTCCCACGGACCGGCGCTCGACCGCATGGGCGTGAAGGCGGGGCCGCCGCTCTCCGACACCCGCGCGTTCGTGGCCGGGCTCCGCGCCGCGCCCAGGGTTGGCGAGCTGCCGCCGATCGTGCTCGCCACGCTGCGCAAGAAGATGGTCGCGCTCGCGGGCGAGGTCGGCGACGGGATGGTGTTCGCAAACGCCGCCCGCTCGCACATGGCGGTGTCGCTGGCGGCGCTGCCCGCCGCGCGCGCGAGCGACCCGGGCTTCTTCATCGGCGACATGATCCCGACCTGCATCTCCGACGACGAGGCGGCCGCCGCCGCGGTGAACCGGAAGACGCTGGTCGGCTACGTTTCGCTGCCGAACTACCGCAACTACTGGCGCGAGGCCGGCTACCAGGACGAGATGGACCGGATCGAGAAGGCGGTCGTCGCCCGGAACTTCGACGAGGTTCCCAAGCTCATGAGCGACCGCTGGCTCTCCGACGTCACGCTCTACGGCTCGGTGCGGCGCGTCCGCGAAGGGCTGGAAGCGTGGTTCGACGCGGGCGTGCGCACGCCGATCCTGGTTCCGTCGTCGGCGGCGGGCAATCAGATCAAGGCGTTCGAGGAGCTCTTCAGCTGCTTCAGCTGAGCGCGCGGGCCTAGTGCCCTTCGCGCTGGAGTCCCTGGACCGAGAGGATGTCCCTCGCCTCGTCGCCCGACGGCGGCTCGCTGGCGAGCAGGTACGACTCGCGCCGCCAGCCTCCGCCCTCGCCCGCCACCGTGAAGCTCTGACCGACGGGCAGCATCGCGCCGAAGCCCTGGCCCTTGCCTTCCCAGTCCGCCGCGACCGCATCGTCGCCGCTGAAGCGGCTCGCGAAGATGCCGACCTCGTAGACCGAGCCATTCCCGCGCCGCGAGATCCAGTAGAGCGGCTGCTGCGTCAGCGCGTCGATCCAGAGCTGCACCCGCGCAACGGGACCCTCTTTGGCCTTGCGCTTGCCGTCGAGCACGACGGCGCGGCGGATGTCCCAGCGATCGGAGGCGAGCGACAGCCCGCTCGGCCCGAAGTTGCGGGCGAGATCCGGCGGGAAGCCCGACGCGCGCACGTTCGCGGGCGCGAGCACGTCGCGGACGCCGGCGAATTTCCAGGTGTACGCATTGGGACGGATCACGAGCCCGACGAACCCCTTGCGCATCGGCTCCGACGCTCCGATCGCCGGGTTGCCGACGTCGGTGACGTCGGCGCTCGGCAGGGTCATGCCGATGTTCGCCACCGAGTTCGCGCGCGTGAAGCTCGGCACGTACACGCCCTCCGCCGACTCCGGCGGCGCGCGCCGCACCTTCCGCAGGTCGGGCAGATAGACGAACACCTCGTCGGTGGCCTTGTAGTCCTTCTCCGCCGCGGTGGGCTGGTACTGGCGCCAAGACAGTCCTCGCGCCACCTCCGGCTTGTCGAAGCGGCCGCCCGCCGCGAAGCGCTCGTTGCGATCTCCGCCCGCCCCACCCGGAACCCCCGTCATGGGCATGAAGAAGAACTTGCCGCTGAAGCCTTCCTGCTCGCGCCCGCCCTTGGTGATCTGGGTGATACGGAAGGGACCTCGAAAGCCGGCGGCCAGGTAGCGGTAGCGGTAGTTCCAGGCCCAGCGCAGCGCGGCGTCGGGCGCGTCGTCGGCGATCGCGTTGGTCGGGAACGGCAAGCCCGAGCCGCTGTAGTCGTAGAGGTTCCCCTCGGCGTCGACCTTGGTCCGGCTCGCGTTCGCGAGCGTGGCGTCCTCGAAGAACTTCGGCACCGGATAGCGCCGGTAGCACGGGCCGATCTCGAGCTGCATGCCCTCGAAGAAGAACTGGTCGCGGCGCTCCCACACCTCCTCGGGGAGCCAGCCGCGCAGGCGTTCCCACTGCGAGAACGGGACCTGTTCGCCCGGCTTGAAGGCGGGCGGCACGACGTCCATGGGCTCGGGCACCGCGTCGTTCTTCCACTGCATGGGCCGCGGCGAGCAGCTCCCCTCGGGCGGAACGTCGACCGCGGGCGCGGAGCCCGGAAACGAGAGCCAGATGAAGCCAGCCGCGAGGGCGATCCGAGCGTTTCTCATTACTCTCTTCGACGATGACTCGAGACGTCGTCTTTCAGGCATTGCAATCCGGGTGCCCCGTACGGCTCCACGCGCGCGACGGCGAGGTGCTGGTCGCGCGCATCCTGGACACCGACGAGCACAGCATCCGTTTCGCCGTCGTGACCTCGTCGCGGCCCGAGCGCTACGGCGTCTGCGATTCTACAGGCTTCCTGCGCGACTGGGACGAGATCGAGCGCGCGACGCTGCTCGCGGAAGGCCAGGAACGCCCGCGCCAGCGCCGGTCGCGACACCGCTAGGTGTCGCCGCGCAGGAGCGCGAGCGCGCGCTCGTGCAGCGGGCCGTTCGTCGAGACCAGGCTGCCCGCGTAGATCGAGCGCTCCCCCGAGAGCGCCGTCGCGCGCCCGCCGGCCTCCTCGACCATGACTTGGAGCGCCGCGATGTCCCAGGGGTGGACGATCGGGTCGAACGCGATCTCGCCGGCTCCCGCGGCGACCAGGCAGTGCTGCCAGAAGTCGCCGAACCCGCGCTGCCGGTGGGTGGCGCGCGCCAGCTCGACCAGCCCCGGCGGTGTGAACACGCCCTCGTACCCTCCGAGGCTGCCGTGGAAGAGCTGGGCGTGCGCGAGCTCGCGCACCCCCGAGACGCGCAGCCGCCGCTCGCCCTGCCAGGCGCCGGCCCCGCGCGCGGCGTGCCAGCGCGTGTGCAGAGCGGGCGCGCTGACCAAGCCGGCGACCACCTCGCCGCCCGCCTCGATCGCGAGCAGGGTCGCGAACACCGGGATCCCGCGCGCGAAGTTGTAGGTCGCGTCGATCGGGTCGATCACGAGCCGAATGCCGGCGCTGCCCGCGCGCTCGCCCTGCTCCTCGCCCAGCACGCCCAGCTCGGGCCGGCGCTCGGCCAGGAGCTTCCGCGCCGACGCCTCGATCTCGAGGTCGGCGGCGGTGACGAGCGAGCGGTCGGCCTTCTCCTCGACGTGCAGCTCGGCCGAGCGGAACAGACGCCGCGCGATCTCGTCGGCCCGATCGGCGATCTCGCCGAGCAGCGGCAGCCAGTCCGTCGCTTGCACGCGGCCTAGACTAGCTCAGCGCTCGAAGGCGCGAGGCTCGCTCAGGCCAGCGCCGTGGCCAGCTCCGTGAGCAGCGCCGCGGCGCTCGGCCCGCCGGCGCGCGGATATGCGGGCACCATCGCGATCGAGAGCGAGGCGCGCACGGTCTCGCCCACGTCGCCGAGCATGCGCCCGTCGAGCGCGAGTCGCAGCCGCTCCGCCACGCCGCCCAGCACGTGGGCCTCGCAGCCGAGCAGGACCACCGCGATCTGGCCGTCGCCCAGCCGTCCGAGCTCGTCGGCCGAGCGCACCCGCTTGCGCAGCTCGCGGGCGAGCTGCGAGAACGCGTTCCGCGCCGGGCCCTGGCCCAGCCGCTCGCTCTGCGACTTCCAGTCCTCGATCTCGATCCCGACCAGGCCCAGCGCGCTGCGCCGCTGCGGCGCCCGCACGAGCAGCGCGTTCAACAGGCGATCGAGCGAGGCACGGGGCAGGAGCAGCGAGTCGATCTCGCGCTCGATCTGCCCCGACAGGGCGTGGCGCACGTCGTCGAAGCCGCTCCTTGCATCGAAGCTCGGATCGACGAGCGTGGTCGTTGCGCCGGCGCCGCCGGTGGAGTCGGCGGCAGCGTCGCGCGTGTTCCGCGTCACACCTTGTTGTTCGGATCGGGACCGCCCGAGGTTGAGTCTGCCGCTTGCCTGACCGGCGGCAAGCACGCTAAACCACGCGGAGACGCCCGAGCCAGGGGAGCGAGCGAGCTCTTCCTGCGCATTGGAGAGCGGTTTGAGCAGTTCCTCCCCGTCGGCTGCGAGGCCGTCCGTCGAGAGCGCCGCGTTCGCGGCCAAGGCAGTGCGCGTGCTGGCCGTCGATGCCGTGCGGCAGGCCGGGATCGGCCACGTCGGCCTCCCGCTCGGCTGCGCCGACATCGGCGTGCTCCTCTTCTCGGAGGTCCTGAAGCACGATCCGACTCGGCCCGATTGGTTCGACCGCGACCGCTTCGTGCTGTCGGCCGGCCACGGCTCGATGTTGCTGTACGCGCTGCTGCACCTGTCCGGCTACGGCGTGTCGCTCGACGACATCCGGCACTTCCGGCAGCTCCACTCGAAGACGCCGGGACACCCCGAGCACGGGCTGACCCCCGGCGTCGAGACCACCACCGGTCCGCTCGGCCAGGGCCTGGGCAACGCGGTCGGGTTCGCGCTGGCCGAGCGGCTGATGGCCGCGCGCTTCGGCAGCGAGCTCGTCGACCACCACACCTACGCGCTCGCCAGCGACGGCGACATGATGGAGGGCGTCGCCAGCGAAGCGTGCTCGCTCGCAGGGCACCTGGGCCTGGGCCGGCTCGTGGTCCTCTACGACGACAACCACGTGACCATCGACGGGCCCACCTCGCTCAGCTTCTCGGAGGACGTCGGGCGACGCTTCGAAGCGTACGGGTGGGAGGTGCAGCACGCCGACGGCCAGGCGCCCGAGACGGTGCGCGCCGCGCTCGAGCGCGCGCGCGCGACCGAGGACCGGCCGCACCTGATCGTCTGCAGGACGCACATCGGGTTCGGCTCGCCCGCCGTCGACACCTCCGGCGCGCACGGCTCCTTCAAGGACCCCGAGTACACCGAGCAGACCCGGCAGACCCTGGGCTGGACGCTTCCGCCGTTCGAGATCCCCGACGCGGCCCGCGAGCCGTTCCGTGCCAACGCGGCCCGCGGCGCGGCGCTGCGCGCCGACTGGGAGAAGCGGCGCACGCAGGTGCTGGCCGATCCCGGGCTGGCCTCGCTCTGGCGCGCCACCGTCGAGGGCGCCCTGCCCGCCGACCTCGCCGCGATCCTGCCCAAGCTGCGCGGCCAGAAGCCGATGGCGACGCGGCAGGCGTCGGGGACGGTGATCAACGCGCTGGCCGAGAAGCTGCCCTCCCTGATCGGCGGCTCGGCCGATCTCGCGGGCTCGAACAACACGACGATCTCGGGCGCGGCGTCGGTCGCGCGCGGAAAGTTCGTCGGGCGGAACCTCCATTTCGGCGTGCGCGAGCACGGGATGGGCGCGATCGCGAACGGGCTGGCGCTGCACGGCGGCATCCGGCCGTACGTCGCCACGTTCCTCGTGTTCAGCGACTACATGCGCGGGAGCGTCCGGCTCGCGGCGCTGATGGGTCAGCCCGTCGTCTACCTCTTCACGCACGACTCGATCTTCGTCGGCGAGGACGGACCGACTCACCAGCCGGTCGAACAGCTCGCCGCGCTGCGCGCGATCCCGAACCTCGCGGTGTGGCGGCCGGCCGACGCGCGCGAGACGGTTGCGGCCTGGAACGCGGCGCTGCAGCGGAGGACGGGTCCGACGGCGCTGATCCTGTCGCGCCAGAACCTGCCGGTGCTCGACCAGGACGGCGTCGAGGAAGCCGCTGCCCGAGGTGGCTGGGTCGCGCAGCGCGAAGCTGCGGGCACGGCCGAGCTCGTGATCGCCGCGACCGGCTCCGAGGTGTCGGCTGCGCTCGAAGCCGCGCGCGCGCTCGCGACGGAGGGCCGCCGCGTGCGGGTCGCGTCGCTGCCGTGTCTCGAGCTCTTCGGCGCACAGGACGCCGCGTACCGCGAGTCGGTGCTGCCGGCCGCAGTTCCGCGGCTCGTCGTCGAGGCGGGAGTCGCAGCCGGCGTGGCGCCGCTCGTGCGCCCCGGCGATCGCGCGGTGACGATGCCCGGCTTCGGCGCGTCCGCGCCGTACAAGGAGCTCGCCGTGCACTTCGGCTTCACCGGCGAGAACGTCGCGCGGGTCGCGCGGGAGATGCTCTCCTGAGGCGAGCGCTGCGCGGGCGCCTCGCGGCGCTCGCGCTCGCCGTCTCGACCGGCTGCGCGACGCTCGCGCCGCCGCTCTCGGAGGTCTGGCGCGATCCGTCGCTGTCGGGCGAGCCGAACTCCTCGGCCCCGGTCGCGCTGGTGGTCCTTGGCGGTGTCGGCGAGCCCCACGCGCGCGACGCGCGCCTGCGCGCGTCGGTCGAGCGCCGGGTCGCGGGGGCGCCCGACGCGACCCTGCTCATGCTGGGCGACGTGTTTCAGGGCGCGGGCCTGCTCGGCATCTGCGCGGGCGGGGCTCAGCGCCGCTCGACACCGGACTGTGTGCAGAAGGGGTCCGTCGAGGCGCAGTTCGACGAAATCTTGGGGCCGTACGCGCGCAGCTTCCCCGGTCATCCCTTGGTGGCCGTGGCGGGCGCGGCCGACCACGCGGGCGATCCGGCGGCGACGGAGAACGCGTGCGCGCGAATTCGCGGCGCTGCGCCCGACTGGCGCTACGTCGCGCTCGGCTGCGAGCTCGACGCCGAGCACCCGGTCGCGCGCCTGGACGCGGGAGCGCTCGCGCTCGTGCTGCTCGACAGCCAGGCGATGCTCGTGGACGACGAGTTCCGCGCGCGCGCGCTGACCGCGCTCCACGCGGAACTGGCAACTCTCCGGCAGGCACGGCCCGACGCCTGGGTAGTGCTCGCCCTCTACCACCCGCTCGAGACCTACGGCCAGCACAACGGCGCGGAGTGGCTCGACGCCCTGCGCAAGGACCTCTACCCGCTCCACGAGACGCTCTTCCTCCCGTTCACGTGGCCGTTCCAGTGGCTGACTGGCTATGAGCCGCAGCACACCTTCGAGTGGCGCATCCGCGGCCTGCGCCGCGACTTGTACGAGGCGCTCGAGTCGAGCCCGGTCGACGCCGTGGTCTCGGCTCAGGACGAGAGCCTCCAGCTCGTCGAGCTCGACCACCCCGGTGCCCGCTGGCAGGTCGTGTCCGGAGCCGCCGCGCGTCACACGCGCGTCAAGCGGCTCGGCCTCGACTGGCTGTGGACGAACCGCCTGGCGCGGGTGTTGGGCATGCGCGACGTCGGCCCGTCGGTCCGCCACCGGCTCGTCTTCGCGGCCGGCCGCGACGACGACGACACGCGCGCCGGCTACGGCTACGCGGCGTTCGCGGCGACGCCGGAGCTCTTGCGCGCCGAGTTCTGGGACCTCGCGCGGAGCTCCCCGCTAGGCGTCGCCGAGCTTTCCCGAGCGGGTGACGCGGCGCAGCGTGGTGAGCGCGAAGACGAGTAGCTTTCCGTCGATGGCGTCGAGGAAGCGCGTCTCGATCATCACCGTCCGCCCGCGCTCGCGCACGATCCGGCTCTCGAGGAAGAACCGGGGCCCGGTGACGGGGTCGAAGTAGTCGACCCGCATGTTCGTGGTGGCGAGCCACTGCGGCGCGGCCTCGCTCTCGCGCGCCTCGCCCGTGCGCGCGGCGAACAGGGAGATCAGGTCGACGTAGGTCGGGGTGAAACCGCCGAACAGCTGGCCGCGCGGGTTGCGCGCGTGGTCCGGGAGGTGCGCGTCCACCTTCAGGTAGCCGGGGCCGCGCTCCACGACGCGCCACTTCCAGGCTTCGAGGAAGTCGCCGGCGGGATGGCCACGGCCGACGAGCTGCCCGGGCTCGCGCGTCATCCACGGACGACGGGGGCCGCGCTCCGGGCGGCCCTCGCTCAAGCGTGCCGCTCGAGCAGTGCTCCGCCGTCGTAGAGCTTCTTCACCTTCACCTGGCCCGGCGCGCCGACCGCGAGGCAGAGCTCGCACAGCGTGCACTCGTCCAGGTTCTTCTCGACGATGGATACCCCGCCGGGGCCCGCCTTGAAGATGTCCACGGGACAGACTTCCGCGAGCTTCTTCGCGGCCGCCGAGTCACTCGCCAGCTTCGGATCGACCTCTACCGAGATGAACAGCGCCATCGCACTCACTTCCCCAGCTTCTCGCGCAGGATCTTCGGGATGTCCTCGATGCGCTCGGCCACGCCGATGCCGGCCGCCTTCATGCGCTCGATCTTCTCGGCGGTGGTATCGGCCTTGCCCTCGACGATGGTGCCCGCGTGGCCGAAGCGCATGCCGGGCATCGCGTCCATGAAGCGGCCCGCCATGAACGCGACGATCGGGAGGCGCGAGCGGTTGTCCTTCACCCAGCGCGCCAGGTCCGCTTCCATGCGCCCGCCCGGCTCGGAGTAGATCGCGATCGCCTGGGTCTCGGGGTCGGCCTCGAAGAGCGGCATGAGCTCCGCGTACGACGAGCCGATGATCGCGTCGCCGCCGATCGAGACCGCCGTCGACTGGCCGAGGCCCGCCGCCGACAAGGTGTTGCAGATCTCCGTCGTCATCCCGCCCGAGCGCGACATCACGCCGACCCGGCCCTTGGTGAAGGCCTTGCGCGCGTCCACCGCGCGCCCGCCGAGGCCGCCGATCTTGGCCTCGCCCGGTGAGAGCACGCCGAGGCAGTTCGGGCCGATGATGCGCGCGCCCCGCAGCGCCGCGAGCTCGACCATCTGCGCGACCTCGAAGCGCGGGATGTTCTCGGTGACGATCACGATCAGCGGGACGCCCGCTTCGATCGCCTCGAACGCGGCGTCGCGCGCGAAGTTCGGCGGCACCGAGATCACCGAGGCGTCGACCCGCGTCTTGCGGGTGATCTCCTCGACCGTGTCGAACACCGGAACGCCGTGGACCTCGCGCCCGCCGCGGCCCGGAGTCACCCCGCCCACGATCTTGGTTCCGTAGTCGAGACACTCGCGGGTCATCGACACCGCCTCGCGGCCCGTGATGCCCTGGATGACGCAGGTCGTGTCGCGCGTGATGAGGATCGACACGCTAGGCCCCCTTCATCTTGGCTACCGCGCGGCCGGCCGCCTCGTACATCGACACGGTGCGGTCGCAGAACTCGACGCCGTACTTGCGGAGCAGCTTCTCGCCCTCCTGCTCCCAGGAGCCGGGGATGCGGAACACCGCGATCTTGTCCGCGGGATCCATGCCCGACTCGACGACGCCCTTGATCACCCCGCGCGCGACCATGTCGACCCGCGTGTTCGAGACGACGTTCATCATGACCGCGACCTTCTTCACGCCGGGCTTGGCGAGGATGAGCTTGGTCAGGTTCGCCACCTTCCCGACGCTCGGGTTGCCGCCGATCTCGCAGTAGTTCGCGGGATCGCCGCCGTGCTTTCGCACCGCGTCGAAGAGCGTGAGCGAGCCGCCGCCCGCACCGATGATCAGACCGAGCGTGCCGTCGAACTCCGTCACGTTCCCGGCGACGCCGCGGTGGTCCGCCGCGTTGATCGCCGCGCCGTCGAGCTCGAAGCGGGTCGGCGCGCGCGCCATGCGCGTCTCGTCGTCGCCGATCCCCAGCTCGCGCAGGAGCGCCGCGTGCTGCGAGCGGACCTCGGCCTCCATGTCGACGTGCGCGTCGAGCGCCACGAACGAGCCGTCCTGGAGCTTCGCCAGGGGGTTGATCTCGGCCAGGGTCAGGCCGTACTGCATGAAGATCCGCGCGAGCGGCGCG
This sequence comes from uncultured delta proteobacterium, assembly GCA_963707945.1. Taxonomy (GTDB): domain Bacteria; phylum Myxococcota_A; class UBA9160; order SZUA-336; family SZUA-336; genus VGRW01. The sequence goes on along the minus strand of CAVPRM010000001.1, from coordinate 363,247 downwards.
GCGAAGCGGATCAGCGCGTTCAGATCCCCGCCCGGGAGCTCGAGCTGAGCGACCAGCTGCTTGGCGCGGAACTCCGAGAACGGCAGCACCGTCGAGAAATGGCGCTTGGCGATGTGCTCGGGGTGCTTCTCGGCGACCTCCTCGATGTCGATCCCGCCCATGTCGGACAGGATCATGACGGGGCGCTTGGCGATCCCGTCCCAGGTCACGCCGAGGTAGTACTCCTGCGCGACCGGCTGCCGGCCCTCGACCAGGACGCCGCGCGCGCGGTGACCGTTGATCTCGAGCGCGAGGATCTTCTCGGCCGCGCTCGCCGCGGCCGCCGGCGTGTCGGCGAACAGAACGCCGCCCGCCTTCATGCGCCCGCCCGTCAGGACCTGACTCTTGAGCACGACCGGGCCGCCGATCGCCTGGGCGATCGACTGCGCCTCGGCGCCGCTCCTGGCCAGCTTCGAACCCTTCGGCAGGGCGACGCCGTGCCGCGCCAGCAACGCCTTCGACTCGTACTCGTAGAAGCGCAAGGGAACCTCCCGCAGGGAGGCCCGTTTTACTCCAGGCGTCCGAAAGGGGCAATCCGATCTGGCCGATGGAGGAGGGAAGCGGAGGTGCGAAATGGGCAAGCTGTTCGGGCTGATCCTGATCGTGCTGGGCGTGTGGGTCGGGATCGAGGTCTACGACAAGGGCATGGACGGCGCGTTCGGCGGCGTGTTCGCGTGGGCCAGCGCGCCACTCCAGCCGAACGAGAGCGCCGGCTCAGCGCGCGAGGTGCACTCGGGCTCGATCGCTCAGCGCGTGGGCGCGAAGGTGCAGGCCGACATCGACGCCGGCGCGCGCCGCGACGGCGCCGGGGACGAAGAAGACAACGACTAGCCTCATTGACTGCGCTCGCCTGCGGCTCGCTGCGCGCGGCTGCACCGCTTGCGTCCTCGCTCGGGGCGGCCCTCGCTCGGCCTCGCACCGTCGACGCTGGGCTCGAGAAGAGACTAGAGATTCCCTTTGTGCTGGCCGCCGTCGACGGGGATCATCGCGCCGGTGATCCAGCTCGCGCGCGGCGACGCGGCGAACACGACCGCGTTCGCGACTTCCTCGGCGTTGCCGAGCCGCCCCCACGGGATCGACGCCTGGATCGCGTCGTACATCGGCTTGTTCGCCTTCTTGATCATCTCCCACATGCCGCCCGGGAACTCGATCGAGCCCGGCGCGATCACGTTGACCCGGATCTTCGCGGGCGCGAGTGCTACGGCGAGCGTCTTGGAGTGACTGATCAGCGCCGCCTTCGCGGCGGCGTAGGCCGGCGGGCTCCCCGCCTCGAGCCCCGAGGTCGAGGCGATGTGCAGGATCACCCCGCCGCCGTCGGCCTTCATCCAGCCCGCGACCTTCCAGGTCGCGCGCACGCTCGCCATGACGTCGACGTCGAACGAGCGCTTCCAGCCGGCCTCGTCGTCGGAGACGCCGAAGCCCGAGGTGTTGTTCACGAGCACGTCGACCCGGCCGAGAGCGCCCTTGGCGCCCTCGAGGAACGCATCGAGCTCGTCGGCGCGCGAGACGTCCGCCTTCTGCGTGAACACCTTCACGCCCTTGGCGCGCAGCTCCGCACCCGTCTTCTCGAGCGCGCCGTCGCCGCGCGCGCAGATCGCGACGTGAGCGCCCTCGTCGGCGAAGGCCAGCGCCGTCGCCCGGCCGATGCCCTTGCTGCCGCCCGTGACCACCACCGCCTTGTTGCGCAGGCCGAGATCCATCACACCCCTCCCTGCTCGAGCAGCGCCTCGAGCTCCGGCCAGTCCACCGCCGACTGCGCGGCGAACGCGCGCAACAGCATTTCGCGGCGCTCGCGCTGGTCGCCCTTGCGGAAGGTCGTCACCGCCTCCGCCAGCTTCGCCTTGTCGGGACACACCGGCGGGCCGTCGCCCGAGAGGACCCCCTTCTCGTGCTCGAGCCCGAGTCCGTCGAGCAGCTCGCCGAGCAGCGCGTTGTGGTACTCGAGGAAGTACTCGGCGAGCAGCTCCTCCGCGACCGGCGCCAGCGCCGTGCGCGCGAGCGCCTGGCGCATCCACTCCGACTGGCGCTTGCGCTGCTGCTTGCGCAGGAACAGCGGGCGCAGCCGGAAGGCGCTGGCCGCCGCCGACAGGGCAATCTCCTCCACCTTGGGTGCCTCGCGATGAACCTCTTCGAGGAACGCGAGCGCCGCCTCGGGACTCATCCGCGAAAAGATCTCGTTGGAGCGCATGGCCGCCATCATAGCCAGCGCACGCGAATCCTGCGCAGCAGGACGGTCAATCCCAAAGCTGCGAGGGCCGATGAAAGAGAGCCGGTCTGCCGGTCTCGCTCGAAGTTTGCCGAGGGCTAGCCATGGGTCCGATTCGCAGCGTCTACGAGGACGATCCCGACATGCTCGAGATCGTGCGCGAGTTTGCCGTGGAGCTGCCCGCTCGGATCGCGAAGCTCGAGGCGCTCATCGCCGCCGGTGAGATGCGCGAGCTCCAGACGCTGGCGCACCAGCTGAAGGGCGCCGGCGGCGGCTACGGCTTTCCGCAGATCACGGAGCTCGCCGCCAGCCTCGAGCAGGCGCTGAAGACGGGCGCCGACGCGCCGGTGGTGAAGGACCGGACCAACGAGCTGTGCGCGACTCTGCGCGCGGTCGTGATTCCGGAGGCGCGTTGAATCCGGAAGTCCCCAACCCGAACCGCGTGCTGGTGATCGACGACAGCGAGTCGATCCACAAGCTCGTCGTCGCGCGGCTGCGCCCCGAGGGGCTCGAGGTGCTCGGCGAGGTCGACGGCGAGCGCGGCATCGAGCGCGCGATCGCCGATCAGCCCGATCTGGTCCTGCTCGACATCGGGCTGCCCAACGTCGACGGCTTCGAAGTCTGCCGGCGGCTGAAGGAGCACCCGGCCACGCGCTCGATCCCGGTGATCTTCCTGACCGGCACCGCCGACACCGAGTCGAAGGTGCGCGGCCTCGACCTCGGCGCCGTCGACTACGTGACCAAGCCGTTCGACCAGGTCGAGCTGCGCGCGCGCGTGCGCGCGGCGCTGCGCGCCAAGCGCCTGCAGGACATCCTCGAGCAGCAGTCGCACCTCGACGGCCTGACCGGGCTGTGGAACCGGCGCTACCTCGACCAGCGACTCGAGTCCGAGCTCAACGTCGCGCGCCGCTACGGCCGGCCGCTCTCGGTCGTGCTGGTCGACGTGGATCACTTCAAGCGGGTGAACGACGACTTCGGCCACCTGTTCGGCGACATCGTCCTGCAGGGGATCGCCGAGGGCCTGCGCGCCTACGCGCGGCGCAGCGACATCGTCGCGCGCTACGGCGGCGAGGAGTTCGCGATCCTGCTCACCGACACCAACCTGCGGGCGGCCATGTACGTCTCCGAGCGGCTGCGCTCCTCGGCGGAGAGCCGCCACTTCGAGGCGCGCACCGAGATCGTGAACGTGACGGCGAGCTTCGGCGTCGCCTGCACCGAGGACCTGGCGGCCGAGCTCACGCCCGAGGCGCTGGTCAAGGCGGCGGACCTGGCGCTCTACGCGTCGAAGGACTCCGGCCGCAACTGCGTGCACCTGTACCGCTCCGGCGAGCTGATCCTGTCGACGGGGAACCCGCTCGCGCTGGGCAGCGACACCGCCTGATCGACTCCGGTCGGCTAGCCCGCGCCACGTTCCTGTGCGAGGCTCTGCGTCGTGAGCGCATTGCAGATCGAGAGTCCGCTCGAGCTGCGCGAGCCGGTGGTGATCCTCGCGTACGCGGGTTGGAACGACGGCGGCGAAGCCGCGACCACGGCCGCCGCGCATCTCCTCGAGACGTTCAGCGCGCGCAAGCTCGCCGCGCTGGACATGGAGGACTTCGTCGACTTCACCGTCGTGCGCCCGCACGTGCGTCCGCGCGACGACGGCCGGCGCGAGATCCGCTGGCCCAACCACGAGTTCTTCGGAATCCGCTCCGAGACCCACGCGTTCGACCTGGTGGTCGGGCTCGGCGTCGAGCCGCACCTGCGCTGGCGAGCCTTCTCGTCGCACGTTGTCGAGCTGGTCCGCAGCGTCCGCGCGCGTCAGGTGATCCTGCTCGGGGCGTTCCTCGACGAGGTCATCTACTCGCAGCCGATCCAGATCGTCGGCTCGAGCAGCGACGCCCAGCTGGCGCGCACGCTCGGGCTGCCTCCGTCGCGCTACGAGGGGCCGACCGGAATCGTCGGCGTGCTGGCCGAGGCGATCGCCGACATCCCCGTTCCGACCCTGTCGCTGTGGGCCCGCCTGCCGCACTACGTGCAGGCCGCTCCCAACTCGCGCGCAGCGCTCGCGCTCCTGCAGCGGGTCGAGACCGCGACCGGCTTCCCGATCGACAAGGCGGCGCTCGAGACCGCCGCCGCCAACTTCGACCAGGAGGTCTCGGAGGCGATCGCCGCCGACCCGCAGCTCTCGGCGTACGTGCGAGAGCTCAAGCGCCGCGCGTTCTCCTCCTAGAAGAGCGCGCCGAAGATCCGGCGCGTGGCCGGCGAGCGGTTCAGCGTGTAGAAGTGGAGCCCCGGGGCGCCGCGCTGCAGCAGCTCCCGGCACTGCGCCGTGGCCCACTCGACGCCGACCTCGAGCGTGCGCTCGTCGTCCTCGCCGGCCTGGTCGAGCGCGCGGCCGAGCTCGACGGGGATGTGCGCGCCGCACAGCGCGGTCATTCGCCGGATCGACGCGGTGCTGACGATCGGCATGATGCCCGGGACGATCGGCACGGTGACGCCGGCCGCGCGCGCGCGGTCCACGAAGGCGAAGTAGTCGGCGTTGTCGAAGAACAGGTTCGTGATCAGGAAGTCGACCCCGGCCCGCACCTTCTGCACCAGCATCGCCAGGTCGACCTCGGGGCTGGGCGCTTTTGGGTGGGTCTCGGGATAGCAGCCGGCGCCGACGCAGAAGAAGTCGAACCGCGAGCGCACCAGCGCCACCAGCTCGTTCGCGTAGGTGAGCGCGTCCGGCGGCGGCACGTACTCGGGCGGCAGATCGCCGCCGAGGGCGAGCAGGTTCTCGATGCCGAGCGCGCGCAGGCGCTCGAGCGTGCTCGCGAGCTCGCCGACGCCCGAGCCCACACAGGTCAGGTGCGACATCGCAGTGATGCCGACCTCGTCCTGGATGCGCGCGGTGAGCTCGACGGTCTTGCTGCGGGTCGAGCCGCCCGCGCCCCAAGTGACCGACACGAACGCCGGCGACAGCTCCTTCAGCTTGGCGATCGCTCGAAATAGCGAGTCGAAGCCCGCTTCCGTCTTGGGCGGAAAGAACTCGAACGAAATCACCGGGCGGCCCCGTCCGAACTGTTCGCGGATGCGCATGACTCCCTCGGCGTTCCTCGCCAGGTCAAGGGCACCCCAGCGGGCTCCGATTCTAGCGGGGGTGAACGCTTCTGCGCGCGCGCGCCGCCGGGTGCTGACCTCGCGGATCCCCATCCGCTTCATGGCCGAAGGCGCCGAGGGCGTCGGGCACCTGAAGAACGTCTCGCGCGCCGGCATGTTCGTGCGCTCGAACGACCTGCCCCGGCCGGAGTGCTCGATCGCGATCCAGTTCGACGCGCCCGAGACGGGGGTATCGATCAACCTGCGCGGCGAGGTCCGCTGGACCACGGACGGCAACGGGCTCGCCGCGGGTCCCGGCTTCGGGGTCCAGCTCCACGAGCCGCCCCGCGAGTTCGCCGACTTCTTCCGCTGGGCCGTGGAGCAGGGCGAGAAGGAACAAGTACCGCCCGGCTAGAGCATCGCTCGGCGGCGATCTGAAGAAGAAGACCCGGGGGCAGCTTGCGCCACCCCCGGGTCCCTCGGGGTCACTCGACTGTCGTCAGGCTCTCAGAAGACCTGGCGCCAGAAGATCGGTCGCACCGGATTGGGCGCAGCCGGCGGATGCGGCGGATCCGGCTGGGCGCCGGTGGACGTCTGCACGGTGACCTTCACCCGGAGCCGGCCGTCCGGCCCCCTCGCCACGGTGATGCGCGGGTTGGTGGGTGCGCCGTTCGAGAGCGTGGCGTTGCGCACCGTCGCCGTCGGCGTGGTCGGGTCGTCCAGGACGCCCACACCGCTGCTCAGCGTCCACGCCCACTGGATCGTGGTGCCGCCCAGCGCGCAGCTTCCGCCCACGCCCGCGCCCGCAGGGTCGGGCATGTAGGCGAGGGAGAACACCTGGCCGCTGAACACGATGTGGTCGGTGATGAACTTCTGTCCGTCCGGGATCCGGAAGAAGTAGCCCGCGTCGCTCGGATCCGGGTCCGAGGCGAGGAAGGTCACGTCGGTCAGATTCTGGTGACCGGACGTGGGCGTCTCGTAGATCGGCAGCGTGCTGGGGAACGCGCCGCTGCCGCTCGGATTCCGGTCGAGCACGACCCAGAAGCGGTTGTTGTCGTCGTGCAGGCCGATCAGGTCGTTGGGATCTGCGGCCGGAGTCCCGATGTACCCCAGATCCGCGCGCTCGCCGCTGCCGAAGCTGAGCGAGAGCACGCCCTTCAGATAGGCCGCGGCCGCAGCCTGGAAGATGCTGTGGTAGTGCTGGGCCCCGGCGGCGATGGTCGCCACGGGCGCCTGGAACAGCACGTTCGCCGGCCAGACCGACGTCGGCACCTTGCCGCTCGTCAGCACGCCGATCTGGGACAGGTCCCACTTCCACATCTGACCGCCGAGGTCGCCGATGTAGACCAGCTCGGCGAACCCGTCGCCGTCCAGGTCGAGCACGGTGGGCTCTGCGGTGATGGCGTAGGCCATCTTGTTGAGGGGGTCGGTCACGGTCGGGCTCTGCTCGAGGTGAGCGAGGATCGAGCCGTCCGAGACCCGCACCATGTAGACGCCGCGGCCCTTCTTGGCGGTCGCGTTGTTCGGGTCGCTGATGTACACGCCCATGTTGGGGTTGCTCTCGTTGCGGTAGCCCGCACCGAAGATCGCGACCCAGGTCTCGACGCAGTCACCATCGCCGTCGTTGGCACCGCACTTGTCGCCGATGCCGAAGGCGCCGCGCATCTTCACGCGCGTGATGACCGGGCGCGACCAGGTCTGACCCAGACCCGGGTCGGTGAACTCCCACATCAGCCGCGGGTAGGACCCGTGGTTGCCGCCGGTCGCGGCCGGGTTGGTCACGTCCAGCGCCATCATGCCCTCGCCGCCTTCGCGCAGCGGAATGAGCATGGCGGTCGTCCAGTCGTCGCCTTCCTTGGTGCCGTTGCCGTTGTAGTCGATCCAGGCGTCGGCCGCCGTGGGAGGGCCGTCGACGTAGTACACCTTGGCGATGTCGTCGCGCGGCAGGCTCTTCAGCTTGGGCAGCAGGACGTTCGGGATGTAGCCGAAGATCTCGCGCCCGGTGCCGTTCGTGTAGTACTCGTCGCCCGGCGTCGGCGTGGGATCGACGTACGAGCCCGCGTCGATCGCGTGCAGGAAGCCGTCGTTCGCGCCGACGTAGAGCACGCGGTTGCGGAGCAGGTAGCGGCCCATGAACGAGTTCGAGTCGGACGCCGGCCCGTAGTTGGTCTCGAACCGCATCGAGTTCAGCGGAGCGCCGATCGCGAGCGGGGTCGAGTGGAACACGTCGCCGAGGACGAACGGGCGCACGTTCGTGCGGCTGAGGTCGCCGTCCTCGTCGAACGCGTCCGCGCCGCGCGCGAAGTCGATGATCGAATCACCGAGCCGCTCCAGCGACGTGGGCTTGTTGGGGTCGGTGATCGAGATGTGCGACGCGGGCTGCGGGTAGAGGGCCATGTCCGCGGCCGTCAGAGCGAGGTCGGCCGGCACCAGGTTCGTGGCAGTCGCGCCGTTCGGGTCGACCAGGTTCGTCGCCGTGAGCGGGACCCGGGCCCCGTTCTTGTTGGTGTAGAGCGTGCGGGTCGCGTAGTCGGAGATCAAGGTCGCGCTGAGGTCCCAGAACGGGTGGCGCGGCTCGAGGAACTGATCGGTCGCCGGATCGATCGCCGGATTTCCGTTCGCATCGATCACCGCGAGCGACGAGTTCATCGTGTACGCCTCGAGGTGGCCCGGCCAGACCGACTTGCGGCCGCTGGGCAGGAAGTACGCGGTGTAGAACCCGTTGTCGAACGCCGTGCGGCTCGCGGGCACGGTCGCCGAGGAAAGCGTCGTGTTGCGCAGGATGATGTCCTGGATCGCGCCGACCAGGGAGTCGGCGAGATCGTTGGCGTTGTTGCTGTTGTAGTACTGGCCGGCGCCCGCCGCTGCGGCGTCTGCAAGCAGCGTCGAGTTGACCGTGAAGCCGACCGTGTACGTGCTCACGTTCTGCTGGCCCGAGAGCGTGCTGCGCAGGTCCTTCGAGTACAGGCCCTTCGCCACCTGGACGAGGTTCCCCGGGTGGTTGGGGTCGGCGTAGGAGCCGAACGCGCTGTTGAAGTTCGCAGTGGAGCCGGTGGGGTAGTGGTCGTTGTTGTCGGCGGTCGGCAGACCGTCGGTCACCGCGATGACGAAGAGCTTCTCGCACGAGCTCGTGACCGGGCTCGGCGGGATCGGCCCGAGGGAACCACCGCTGAGGTCGCGCGCGTAGGCCGGGTACGGGCTGATCCGATCGGCGCCCGCCAGGTAGCGGCCGACGTCGACCAGGGTCTCGGACAGCGGCGTGTTGCCGCTCGCCGGCAGCGTCGCGAGCGTGGACAGGATCGTTGCCTTGTTGTTGAGGTCGGGCGGCACGACGACGTAGCCGCCGTCGTCGTCGCCGGCGTTCTCCGAGTAGCGCGCCAGGCCGAACTTCACCTTCGCGGGATAGCCATCGACGTTGATGTCGTTCACCACCTGGGCGACCGCCTGCTTCGCGCCGCTGTTGCGGTCCTGGTTGATGTAGTTCACCGGCGTGCGGCCCAGGTAGAGCTCCTGAGCCAGCCACCAGATGTAGTTCACCGGGAAGTTCGTGGTGCTCGTGAACGAGACGTCGGGAAAGGTGATCACGGTGTAGGGCGAGCTGAGCGCGCCTCCGCTGGTGCGGTTGCGCGGGCGCGACGTCGTCGTGCAGGTCAGGCCGGCCGGAACGTTCGCGCAGCCGGCCGGCAGGTTCCAGCAGCGCAGCACGGCGCCGGACTGCGGCGAGCTGCCGTCGGCGTCGTCATCCGTGCACCCCGTCGTACCCGGGAAGCAGATCGACTGGTTGCGCGCGGTGGTCGCGTTGTTCGGGAAGACCTGGCAGTTCGGCCGGTAGTCCTCGCTCCCGGACGTCGCGGCGACGCTGGTGAAGTTGTTCGGCGCCGCGCCGCTGACCAGGCGCGAGGCCGGGCTGGTGGTGCTGTAGCACGCCGCGCCGACACAGCCGGCGGGCGTCGCCGTGTTGTTGGTGACCCGGTTGAACCAGACGGTCGGCGACCCCGCGCCCCGATTCGCGATGTACTTGTCCGGCAGGATGATGTTCCGCATCGAGCCCGACGTATCGAACTGGATCATGACGATGGGCGGCACCGTCCGCGACAGGATGTCGAGGTCGCCTGCCTGTGCTCGCGCCTCGTTCGCGGGTGCGAACGCGAGCGCGAGCGCGAGGGCAGTGAGCGCGACGAGCGAGAGAGTGTGCTGCTTCATGGTCATACCTCGTTAATCCATCACGGCGTACTGAGCCTGGAGATGAACCAGGCCGTTGCCGACGTCCTGTGCAGTGATCTCGACGCGCCAGGGCTTGCGCGAGAACCTGGGAGTGCCGTAGCCCCCCTGGTTCAGCTGCATTCCGTTGTCCTGCTTGGTGCCCTTGAGGCCCGTCTTCGGAGCGAGCTGGCTGATCGTCATGGGCGAGCTGGGCAGGCCGCTCGCGCCGGGAGTTCCCAAGCGGACGGCGATCGGATTCCCGTAGGCGTCGGTCACCATCGCGGGCTCGTCGATGGTCCAGTCGACGCCGCCGCCGAGCGCGTCGCGGCTCTCGTAGAGAAGCTGTTGGGCCTTCGCCTGACCGGCCTCGGCCGCGTAGAGCGTCGAGTCCTTGCGGCGCGAGCGTCCGCTGCCCGCCGACTCGTCTCCGGAGTGCTGCAGGGCCGCAAGGCCCAGGGCGCTCATCAGAAGGAGCAGGATCACGGCGATCAGGAGCGCCATGCCGCTCTCGTCGCGCAGACCGGCTGCGTTGCGATCTCGTAGTTCCGAGTGTGTCATCAGCTCTCCGGGTCCGCGACCAACGTGTTGCGCGGCATGATGCTGGCGCTGAAGGCGCGCCGGCGAAGTCTGTCCTGGACGTTCCCGGCATCGCGGTTCGCGATCTTGGGCCGGCCGTAGAGCAGGTGACCGCTCGCCGAGTTCGCCTGGTCTTCCAGCGGGGCCACCGCGAGCACGGTCACGCGCACGCGGCGGATATGATCGTTCGCCGCCGCCAGACCGCCGCCGGGCGGATCGGGGTTCTTCAGGTTGTTCACCGGGAACTCGGTGTCCCCGTCGTCGATGTTGTTGAAGCCGCCCGCAGCGTCGACCCAGAACTCGACCTGGAAGTCCTCGATCTGCGAAGCGAGGAGCATTCCGTTCCGCTGCAGCTGCATGGGGTCCTTGAGCTCGTAGACGTTCGCCGGAACGGCTTGCAGCTCGCCCCCCGCGAGACCCGTCAGGTACGCGGTCGCGTCGTTGGTCTCGAAGAAGATGTCGTTGTCCCCGGGACCGTTCTTCACGACGTTCGAGATCCGCGCGCAGAAGGTCTCGGTCCTCGAAGCGACGATGACGCCGTCGCCGATCGTGAAGTCGTCCGTTCCCAGAGTGCCGTCGATCGGCGGGTTCAAGTCCAGGCTCGCCACCTTCACGTGGTCGCCCTGGATCTCGCTGACCGCAGCGCCGTCGAAGCGCTGGATGATCTGCTCCATCGGGTTGGGAGGGTCGCTCCCCCAGACACCCGGGTCGGCGAACACAGAAGACACGCAGAACCGGTCGGGCTTGTCTGCGCCGCCATCCACGCTCGAGACCGCGGTCCAGCTCGGCACCATGTAGCCGCCGACCCGCGCGTCGAAGGAGACCAGGTCCAGCGTCATGCGCGCGGTCTCCTGGGTGTCCACCGCGCGTTCGTTGCTCGAGTAGACCTTCTTCTGATTCCCCATCACGATGAAGATCTGCGCCGTCACGACGCCCATGATGGCGACCGCGATCATCAGCTCGAGCAGCGAGAAACCCGCCTGGGAGTGAGTGTTCGTCTTCATCGCTAGCTCATCCTCATCACAGAGGTGATCTGAATCTGCTGGCTTCCCGGCGTATTCCCGGTGGTCCAGGTCACCGTGACGACCACGCGGGCGAGGTTCCCCTGGGGCTGATTCGGGAAGATCTGAGTGCGCCGCGTGTAGCGCGTGGCGTCGTCCGGGTCGTTGCCGACCTGGATCGGCGCGGGGTCGTCGATCGTCTGGGGGGCCGTGAAGAAGGGGTTGATGGTCGGGTCGATCGCGATCAGCGTGTCCATCTGCTCGCGGGCCAGGAACATCGCGTCCTGCATGTGCTTGCTGCGCGACGAGACCTTGATCGCGGTGAGCTGCGCGACGGCGATCGACATCAGGCCGACGCTCAGGATCGTCATCGCGATCATCACTTCGATCAGCGTGAATCCGGATTCTCGATGCGCGGCACCTGCGCGAAACTTCTTCAACATGGCTACTTCCACGCGCCCGAGGCGCTGTCGTAGGCGAGCGTGTGAACGGAGCCGGCCGGCAGGACGGTGACTGCGACGACGGACGACTCGTTGTCGGTCAGATAGATCGTGCCCGCGCCGGTGCCCGGCTGGAGTGGATTGGCAGCCCTCACCGGAAAGCCCTGCGAGCTGAAGCCGATCGTCGGCGCCTGGAGAACGACGTCTACGTTCAGCGTCGTCCCGTCGACGGTGTTGGCGAGGCTGCCGTCGACGACGTCGTTCGAGTAGTCCTCTGCGGGCAACACCACCGATCCGTAGGGCGAGGTGCCGGCCTCGTACAACCGACAGTGCTGGCTGGGTCCCGAGGGAAGTCTGATCGGCGTGACTGCATCGGCTGCAGTCGGCTGCAGGTCGTTGTCGCTGTCGCGGATCAGCGCCGCGAACTGCCCGGCCTCGAACGGTGCGACGCCGTTCGCCGGCTCCTTGAACACCACCCACGTCATCCGGCCCGAAGTGAGCGCCTCGGAGCGCGCCGACTCGAGGATGCCCGCCACCGCGCGAGCCGCGCGGCGGGTGTCCTCGCGGCGCGAGTAGCTCTTGAGCGACGCAACGGCCACCGTCGTCATCACGCCGACGATCGCGATGACGGTCAGGACCTCGATCATGGTCCAGCCATCTCGCTCGCGCAGTTTCTGCATGGTGTCTTCCTCCACGGGCGGGGAGGGAGCAACGGGCGTGCCCGCCGCGGGGCGCACGGTGCGGGCGCGGGGCGGGCGTTTGGCCGGCGCGTCTCCGCACTCTTTGCCGATCCGGAAAAGCTTGCGCGGCTCGCCCCGTTCCTGCACAACTGGGGCTCCCGTCTGGTTAAGCGCTTTGCTGAGGAGACCCCCGTTGCCGAACCCCCTGAGCATCGATCGCACCCGGAAAGCGCTCGCCGAGCTCCAGGCCCCGCTTGCGCGCGCCATTGCCGCCGCACGCACGCGCGACATCGACGAGCAACAGGTCGCCGTGGCTCGGCTCTCCGACCTCGCAACCAAGCTGCGCGCGGCGCAGGACCTCGCCGCCTACGCCGAAGGCGCGGGCGAGCTCTACCGCGAAGAGGCCGCCGTCTTCGCAGGCCACGTCGTCTCCGAGGTGGGACGCCTCGTCCGCGACTTCGGCCCCGAGCACGGTCTGTCGAACGCCGACCTGCCGGGCGAGGAGCTGGCGGCCTTCGCCCGCGAGGCGCTGGCGGAGGAACGCGTGCGCGCGATCGGCCGCGCCGTCGCCTCCGCGCGCGGCCGCAACGACTGCCCGCTCGACGAGACGCTCGTGCTCACGCGCGACGCCGCCCGCTCGTTCGCCGAGACCGAGGTCGCGCCGCACGGCGAGCACATCCACCGCAACGACGAGATCGTGCCGGAGTCGTTCATCGAGAAGATGGCCGAGCTCGGCTACTTCGGGCTGTCGGTCCCCGAGCAGTACGGCGGCGTCGAGATGGGCAACGTCCCCATGGTGATCACGACCGAGGAGCTCTCGCGGGCGTCGCTCGCCGCCGCCGGCTCGCTGATCACCCGGCCGGAGATCCTCGCCAAGGCGCTCCTCGCGGGCGGCACCGAGGCGCAGAAGCGCCACTGGCTGCCGAAGATCGCCGCGGGCGAGCTGATGGTCGGCATCAGCGTGACCGAGCCCGACATCGGCAGCGACGTAGCGGGCGTGAAGTGCCGCGCCGAGCGCGCCACACAGGACGGTGTGGCGGGCTGGGCCATCAGCGGACCGAAGGCCTGGTGCACGTTTGCGGGACGCGCGGACATCCTCGCGGTCCTGTGCCGCACCGATCCCGATCTCAGCAAGGGCTCGAAGGGGCTCTCGCTGTTCATCGTGCCCAAGCCCCGCTCGTTCGGCCACGAGTTCGACGTGGTCCAGCCGGGCGGCGGCCGCCTCTCCGGAAAGGCCGACGCGACGCCGGGCTACCGCGGCATGCACTCGTTCACGCTCTCGTTCGAGCGCTACTTCGTGCCGGCCGAGAACGTCGTCGGCGGCGACCCCGGCGTGGGCAAGGGGATGTCGCTGCAGATGGCCGGCTTCGCCGCGGGCCGGCTGCAGACCGGCGGGCGCGCCTGCGGGCTCGCGCAGGCCGCGCTCGAGAAGACCGCCGAGTACGTCGTCGACCGCAAGCAGTTCGGCAAGGCGCTGATCGACTACCAGCTCACGCAGTACAAGCTCGGCTGGATGGCGGCGCAGCTCGCCGCCGCGCGCGCGATCACCTACGCCGCCGCCGGCGCGATGGACGAGGACGAGCGCCGCGCCGCGCCGTTCGCCGCGCAGGCGAAGCTGCTCGCGTGCGACGTCGCGGTCTCCGTCACGCAGGAGGGCCAGCTGCTGCACGGCGGCTGGGGCTACGCGGAGGAGTACCCGATCAGCCGCTACGTCGTCGACGCGCAGGTGCTGCCGATCTTCGAGGGCGTGAAGCCGATCCTGCAGCTCAAGGTGATCGGCCGGAACCTGATCTCGAGCTAGGCGAGCGCGCGCTCGAGCGAGCCACCGGGAGCGAGGATGTTCGCGACGCGGCGCGCGGCGTCGGGCGTAGCCTCCTCGCAGTCGAGTACGAGGTCCTCGATCACCCGCTCGCAGCGGAAGGTCGCGACCGTCTGCGGATCCAGCGGGACGTCGCCGTAGCCCTGCAGGAACCGCGACCGCTCCTCCTCCGGCGAGCAGCGGTTCGCGTAGTAGCCGCCGCCGACGAACATGACGTCCCGCTCGCGCGGCGCGAGGATCGGCTCGTCCCAGTCCACGATCGCGAGCGCGCCCCCGCCCGCGAGGAGCAGGTTGCCCGCGTGGATGTCGGAGTGACACGGGACGAGCTCGTGCGGCCGCGCTTGGAGCTCGGCGGCGCCGCGCTCCAGGCGATCCAGCGCGAGCCGCAGCGGCTCGCGGTGTGCGGCGAGCGGCGGCGCGGGCTGCGCGAGGAGCGCGCGCAGCGCGTTGGCGAAGCGAGTCGGCGTCTGGCGGCGGATCGTCGCTGCGAGCGCGGCGGGCAAGGCCACGTCGTGAATCCGGCGCAGCGCCCGGCCGAGCCCGAGCCAGTGCGCGCCGGAGAGCTCGACGTCGAGCCCGTTGCTCCCTGTCACGAACGGGTACACCGCGAGCTCGAGCTCGCCGAGCGAGGCACAGCGCCGGCCGTCGCGCGCGGCGAGCGGCGCCACCACCTCGCGGATTCCCGTTCCCGCGAGGAAGGCGGCGAGCGCGAGGGCGATCTCCGCGAAGCGGCCGCGCCGGAGCTTCGCGAACCACTCTCTCCCGTCGGACCCGCGGACGCGCAGGCCGGCGGCCTCTGTGTCGACGCCGTGGGCGAGCGGCTCGAGCGCTTCGGCGTCGATCGCGAACTCCCGCTGCAGCGCAGCGCGCAGGACGGCCTCGGGCAGCGCGGGCTTCGCCATGGGGACGCGAACGTAGCGAAGTCAGTCTGCGGAAGGAGAGGCGGGAACTTCGTCGAGCGGCGTCACGCGGACGACGATCGCCGAGTCACCCGACGAGGCGCTCGCGTGCACGCGCGGCGGCAGGCTCGCTCCCCGGTTCTCGCCCGCGTCGTCCACCCCGGCGATCGCCACCGC
The DNA here is from genome assembly GCA_963707945.1 of uncultured delta proteobacterium. Taxonomy (GTDB): domain Bacteria; phylum Myxococcota_A; class UBA9160; order SZUA-336; family SZUA-336; genus VGRW01. Next base: position 348,144 of record CAVPRM010000001.1, on the reverse strand, counting down.
CTCGCCCGGCCGCACGCGCACCTGCGTCGAGGCGCCGGTCTCGCGGATCTCGCCCCCCGCGCCGCGCTCGGCGAGAACGGGCGTGATCTCGAGCTCGATCTCGCCCGTGCCCAGCGCTCGCGGCCGCACCCGGAAGCCGCTCTGCGCCGGCACCAGCGCGACCCCGCCGCCCCAGTTCACCGGCACGCTCGTGCCGGTCCAGATCTCGGCCTCGTTCCCTTCCAGCACCAGCACGCTGGCGCCGAGCCGCCGCGTGCGCTCGCCGCTTCCGGCGCCCGCCGCAACCCGTCCGATCCGCAGCCCGTTGCCGCCGACCCAGCCGCCCGCGCCTGCGAACGCGCGGTCGAGGGACTCGCGGCTGTGCGTCTCGGACTCGATCCGGTACTGGTGCAGGGCGCCGTCCAGGCTTCGCAGCGCCTCGAGCGCCTGCGCGATCGCCTCGGGCTCGCCCTGCAGGATCAGCTTGCCCCCCTGCGGGTCGGGCAGGGCCGCGCCGTCGGGACCGAGCAGCGGCGCCACCAGTGGCGCCAGCTGCTCGGCGGTGCGGAAGCGCGGCTCGTAGATGCGAAAGGTCCCGGCCGCGACCGCGCCGGCGATCGCCAGGATCGCCGCTCCCGCGAACAGGGCCCCTCGCAGCGCGTTCATCGCGCTCGGATCGGGCCGGCCGGGCGCCGACTTGACACGCGGGGTCGCCCCTTTACGATGCGGCCCGGTCATTCGTCAGGAGAGACAGACATGGCAGGCAAGGTCCGCCCGCTTCACAACCGCCTCATCGTTCAGCGCATCACCGGGGAAGAGAAGACTGCCGGGGGCATCATCATCCCGGACACGGCGAAGGAAAAGCCGACCGAGGGCAAGGTCATCGCGGCCGGCCCGGGCAAGCGCGACGAGAAGGGCCACCTGATCGCCATGGACGTGAAGAAGGGCGACCGGGTGCTCTTCTCGAAGTACGGCGGCAGCGAGGTCACGCTCGACGGCGAAGAGACGCTGATCATCTCCGAGGACGACGTCCTCGCGATCCTCGAGTAGCGCCGTGGCCGGAAAGGAACTGCGCTTCGACGAAGCGGCGCGGCGCTCCCTGCAGCGCGGCGTCGACATCCTGGCCGACGCGGTCAAGGTGACGATGGGCCCGCGCGGCCGGAACGTCCTGATCGAGAAGAGCTGGGGCGCGCCGACCTCGACCAAGGACGGCGTCTCGGTCGCCAAGGCGATCGAGCTCAACGACAAGTTCGAGAACCTGGGCGCGCAGATGGTGAAGGAGGTCGCCTCGAAGACCTCCGACATCGCGGGCGACGGCACCACCACCGCGACCGTGCTCGCGCAGGCGATCTACGCGGGCGGCCTGAAGCTGGTGGCGGCGGGCGCGGCTCCGATGGCGCTGAAGCGCGGCATCGAGAAGGCCGTCGCGGCGATCGTCGAGCAGCTCGCCAAGAGCTCGCGCAAGGTGCGCGGCAAGGACGACATCGCCCAGGTCGGCACCGTGTCGTCGAACGGCGACGCGTCGATCGGCGCGATGATCGCCGAGGCGATGGAGAAGGTCGGCAAGGAAGGCGTGATCACCGTCGAGGAAGCCAAGACGATGAGCACGGAGCTCGACGCCGTCGAAGGCATGCGCTTCGACCGCGGCTACCTCTCGCCGTACTTCGTCACCGACGCAGAGCGCATGGAAGCGGTCCACGAGGATCCCTACCTGCTGCTCTACGAGAAGAAGATCTCGAGCATGCGCGACCTGGTGCCGCTGCTCGAGGCGGTCGCGCGCGTCAGGCAAGGCGCTCGTGATCGTGGCCGAGGACATCGAGGGCGAGGCGCTCGCGACCCTCGTCGTGAACAAGATCCGCGGCACGATCAAGGTCGCCGCCTGCAAGGCGCCGGGCTTCGGCGATCGCCGCAAGGCGATGCTCGAGGACATCGCGGTGCTGACCGGCGGCCGCGCACTCAGCGAGGACCTCGGCGTCAAGCTCGAGAACGTCACGCTCCAGGATCTGGGCCGCGCCAAGCGCGTCGTGCTCGACCGCGAGAACACGACGATCATCGGCGGCGCAGGCAAGAAGTCCGAGATCGAGGGCCGGATCGCGCAGATCCGCGCGCAGATCGACGACACCGACTCCGACTACGACAAGGAGAAGCTCCAGGAGCGGCTGGCCAAGCTCGCGGGCGGCGTCGCGGTGATCCGCGTCGGCGCGGCGACCGAGGCCGAGCTCAAGGAGAAGAAGGCGCGCGTCGAGGACGCGCTCCACGCCACCCGCGCTGCCGTCGAGGAGGGCATCGTCGCCGGCGGCGGCGTCGCCCTGGTGCGCGCCGAGAAGGCGCTCGCCGACCTCGCGCTCGAGGGCGACGAGGCGCTCGGCGCCGACATCGTGCGCAACGCGATCACCGCGCCGCTGCGCCAGATCGCGCTGAACGCGGGGCTCGACGGCTCCGTCGTGCTCTCGCGCGTGCGCGAGAAGGGCGGCGACTTCGGCTTCAACGCGGCGACCGAGCAGTACACCGACCTCGTGAAGGACGGGATCATCGATCCCACCAAGGTCGTGCGCAGCGCGCTGCAGAACGCGGCGAGCGTCGCGGGCCTGCTCATCACGACCGAGTGCGCCGTCGTCGACAAGCCGGAGAAGCCTGCGGCCGGCGCCGGCGGCCCGCCGGGCATGGGCGGCATGGGGGACATGGGCGGAATGGGCGGCATGCCGGGCATGGGCGGCATGGGCGGCATGGACTTCTGACGGGGAACACCCGCTAGAACACCACCGTCCGGCGCCCGAGCGCCACGATCCGGTCTTCCAGGTGCGCGCGCACCGCTTCGGCGAGCACCATGCGCTCGACGTCGCGGCCCTTGCGCACGAGGTCGTCGATCGTGTCGCGGTGCGAACAGGCGACGACGTCCTGCGCGATGATCGGGCCCTCGTCGAGGTCCGACGTCGCGTAGTGGGCGGTCGCGCCGACCAGCTTCACGCCGCGCTCGTGCGCCTGATGGTACGGCCGGGCGCCGACGAACGCGGGCAGGGTCGAGTGGTGGATGTTGATGATCCGCTCGGGATAGCGCGCGATGAACTCGGCCGAGAGCACCTGCATGTAGCGGGCGAGCACGACCAGGTCGATCCGCTCGGCCTCGAGCAGCGCGATCTCGCGCGCCTCCTGGGCGGCCTTGGTCTGCTTGTCGATCGGGAACACCTGGTAGTCGACACCGAACTGCGTGGCGATCGGGTGCAGATCGGGGTGATTCGACACGATCAGCGGGATCTCGCAGCGGAGCTCGCCGAGCCGGTGCCGGATCAGGAGGTCGTACAGGCAGTGCTCGAAACGCGACACGAAGATCGCGACCCGCTTCGGCTGGTCGGCGTAGGAGATCCGCCAGCGCATCTGGTAGCGCCCGCACTCGATCCGCAGGAGGTCCTCGAGCTGGCCGCGCGGCAGGTCGAGATCGGAGAGGTCGAAGTGGATCCGCTGGCTGAAGATCCGCTCGACGGGATCCAGGTGCTGCTGCGCGTCGAGGATGTTCGCGCCGTGCCCGGAGAGGAGCGAGGCGAGCGCCGCCACCAGACCTTTGCGGTCCGGGCAGGACACCACCAGGGTGGCGGTCGCGCTCACGTCGGGTCTCCGTCCTTCGCTTGCAAGAGCGCGATGCACGCCTGGCGCGCCGTGCGCCCGCTGCGGGTGCCGCGCTCGAGCGCGAAGCGGAGCACGCGCGCGTCGAGCTCCGCTGCGGGCAGGCGCAGCCCGAGCTCGCGCGCGTGGTGGTGCGCGATCCGCAGGTACGTCTCCTGATCGAAGGCGAAGAAGGGCAACAGCAATCCGAAGCGATCCGACAGCGAGACCTTCTCTTCGGCCGTCTCGCCGGGATGCAGCAGTCCTTCGGCGTCGAGTACCGCCTCGCGGTTCTCGGAGATCCGCTCGGTGAGCAGGTGGCGGCGGTTCGAGGTGGCCAGTACGAGCGCGTTCGCGGGTCGCGCCTCGAGACCGCCGTCGAGCTCGGCCTTGAGCCGCTTCCAGCTCGTGTCGCCCTCTTCGAACGAGAGGTCGTCGCAGAACACGCCGAAGCGCTCGGCCCGCCCGCGCAGAACCGACCAGAGCGCCGACAGGTCCATCAGGTCGTCGCGCCGGACCTCGACCAGCCGGAAGCCCGAGACGCCGAACTCGCCCAGCAGCCCGCGCACCGCCGACGACTTGCCGGTGCCGCGCTCGCCGTAGAGCAGCGCGTCGAGCGCAGGCCGGCCCGCGGTGAACGCCGCGACGTTCGCGCGCAGCCGCGCGACCGAGCGCTCGACCCCGATCAAGCCCGACAGCGGGTACACATCGGGGTGTTGGATGGGCTCGAGTCGGTCCGTGCGCCAGCGGTAGGCGAGCACCCGGGCGCCGTTCCTCGGCTTTCGGGCCATCGGCTTAGAGCTTCAGGCGGCTTCGCGTCCCCGAGCCACGCGGCGCGATCAGGCCGATCAGGATCCCGACGAGGGTGATCGCAGACCCCGCCGCCAAGGTCTTCCAGCGCGCGGTCGCGGCGGCGCGCGAGGCGTCGTCCTCGAGCACCCGGTTGCGCTCGCGCAGGGCCGCGAGCTCCTCGAGCTGCGCGGTCTGCTGGCTGAGCTTCTTCTCGAGCTCGCCCATCTTCCCCTCGGCCGAGGTCAGCTTCTCGCGCACGCGGGGCAGCGCCACGTTGGGCGGCTCCTCCGAGCTGACGTTCCCCACCTGGACCCAGCCCTCGAGGTCGGCCACGCGCACCCGCGCCCAATCCCCCTCGACGCCGAGCTTCTGCGCGACCGCGCCCTCGGAGAGGATCTTCAGGATCCGGAACTCGAGCCCGGGCCCGGCGCGCAGGTAGACGCGCACCTCGCCTCCGATGTAGTCCGCGCGCGCGAGCGCCGGCGCGAGCAGACAAGCAGCGAGAGCCACCGCCAGGACGACCGACCGGTTCACCACCACGGCTGATTCTCTACCACCTCGGGCCCTCCGCTTCCAGCTTCCTCTAGAAGAACAGGCGGCTCGCGACGAGGGACGCGGCCACCCCCGCCAGATCGGCCGCGAGACAGGCGAGCACGGCGTGGCGGGAGGCGCGGACCCCGACACTGCCGAGATAGAGGGCGAGGACGTAGAAGGTCGTCTCGCTCGACCCGTTGATGACGCAGACCAGGTAGCCCACGAACGAGTCGGGGCCGTAGTGCTGCATCGTGTCGGTCATCACCGCGAGCGCGCCGCTCCCCGAGAGCGGCCGGATCAGCGCCATGGGCAGGGCCTCGGCCGGGAAGCCGAGCCAGCCGGTGATCGGCGCGAGCGCGCCGGTCAGCGCGTCGAGCGCGCCGGAAGCGCGGAACAGCCCCACCGCCACCAGGATCGCGATCATGAACGGGAGGATCCGCACCGCGATCTCGATCCCCTCGCGCGCCCCGGCGATGAACGCGTCGTAGACCGGAACGCGGCGCGAGAAGCCGGCCAGCGCGATCGCCGCCATCAGCGCCGGCAGCAGCCACGAGCCGAGCAGGAGCTTCACGGTGGCGAAGCTCGGCTCCGCGGCGAACGCGCGCCCCACCGCCACCGCGAGCGCGAGCGCGAACGCCCAGAACACGAGGCTCCGGCGCGGGTCGGTCTTCCGGGCGGCGCTGGCGAGCTCCTCGGCCTGGTCGAGCCCGGCGATGAACGCCGCGCGCGGCTCGTCGGCGAGAGCCGGCGGGCCGAGCACCGCGCGCTCGGGCGCGAACCAGCCGAGCCGCTCGAGCAGCTTCGCCGCCGCGATCGCCACCGCCGTCGCGCAGAAGCTCGCGATCAGGGACGGCGCGACGATCCCGGCCGCGTTCGTCGAGCCCAGGCTCGCGCGCAGCGCGATCGCGCCGAGCGGCAGCACGGCGAGCCCCGAGGTGTTGATCGCGAGGAACAGCGCCATCGCATTCGTCGCGACACCGGGCCGCGGGTTCAGCGTCTCGAGCTCGCGCATCGCCTTCAGCCCGAACGGCGTCGCCGCGTTGCCCAGTCCGAGCACGTTTGCGGCGATGTTGAGGAGCATCGCGCCCATCGCCGGGTGTTCGGGCGGGACGTCGGGGAAGAGGCGGGTGAGCAGCGGCGCGAACGCCCGTGCCAGCGCGCGCACCACGCCGGCCTCGCGCAGCACGCGCATGAAGCCGAGCCACATCGCCATCACGCCGAGCAGGCCGAGGGCGATCTCGACCGCGCTCTTGGCGGCCGCGAGCGCGGCGTCGTTGGTCGCGGGCATGGTCCCGGCGAAGGCCGCGACCAGCACGGCCGCCGCGACGAGCGCGACGAAGATCCCGTTCAGCAAGGCGCGGCGACTCCATCCGGGGGGGACGGAACTCGACTAGCGGGGGAAGGCCTCCGGCAGGCCGCCGTCGACGGGCAGCACCGCGCCGGTCGTCGGCGTCTCCTGGCGCGCGAAGAACAATACCGCGCGCCCGACATGGGCCGGTGTCACGCGCGACTTCAAGAGGTTGCGGTCGCGGTAGAACGCCTCGAGCTCTTCGGGCGCGAGCCCGCGCGCCGCGGCGCGCGCGGGGCCGACCTCGCGCCACAGCCCCGACGGATTCTCCGGCGCGCCGAAGACGGCGTCGGCGTTCACCAGGTTCACGCGCACGCCGAACGCCGCCGCCTCGAGCGCCGCCACGCGCGCGAGCTGGTGCGCGCCCGCCTTCGACGCGCTGTACGCCCCGAACTCGGCGCCCGGCGCGAACACGTTCTTGGTCGAGACCACGACCACGTTCCCGCCGGTCCCCTGCAGGCGCAGGTGGAAGAGCGCCTCGCGCAGCGTGATGAATGCGCCCTTCAGGTTCACGTCGACGGCCGCCTCGAAATCCTCGAGGTCGAGGTCCGCGAGCGCGCCGGCGCGCGCGATGCCCGCGTTGACGACGACCAGATCGACCCCGCCCCAGAGCGCCGCCGCGTGGCGGAACGCGTCGCGCACGTCGCCTTCGTCGGACACGTCGGCGCGGAACCCCTCGCAGCTCTGGCCCACGCGCGCGCGGGTCGCGTCGAGCCGCTCCTCGTCCACGTCGACCAGCAGCACCTGCGCCCCCGCGCGCGCGAGCTCGCGCGCGACGCCCTCGCCGATCGCGCCCGCGCCGCCGGTGACGAGCGCGACCTGGCCCGCGAGCGGCGCCGCCTCGCCCTTGCCGAGCTTCGCCTGCTCGAGGCTCCAGTACTCGATGTCGAAGAGGTCGCCCTCGGGCAGGCCCTGGTAGCGGCCGATCGCGCTGGCCCAGATCTTCGTCCGCACCGTGTGCTCGGCGATGTCCGCGGCGATGCGCGCCGCCGCGCGCGTCTCCCCCGCGGCCACCAGCCCGATTCCCGGCAGCACGAGCACGCGCGGCGTCGGGTCGAGCATGGTGCGCGACACGCCCTTCGCGGCGGCGCAGCGCTGGAAGTACGCCGTGTAGCGCGTGCGGTACGTCTCGATCTCTTCGAGGAGCTTCGCGCGGAATGCCTCGAGGCTCCCGTAGGGCGGCCGCTCCAGATACAGGTACGCGCCCTTGGTCCGGATCACGTGATCGGGCGTGATCGGCGCGGCCGCCGCGAGCTCCGGCCCCTGCTCGGCCGCGGCGAAGTGCAGGATCTCGTCCGAGCTGCGGTGCTCGAGCACGACCCGCCGCCAGGGCCGATCCGGATCGCCGCTCGCCACCGCGAGCGCCCCGCGCACGACCGGCGCGATCTCGAACCACTCGCGCATGGCGACGACCGGGCGCGCGTCGAGCGGACGGCGGTCCTCGGTCTGGCTCGCGATCAGCGCGCGCGCGATCCCGACCAGCTCGATGTGCCGCTCGTAGCTCGTGCGCGCGTCGTCGCCGAACGTGAAGAGGCCGTGCTTCTCCAGCACGAGCCCCTCGACCGCGGGATTCTTCTCGAAGATCTCGGCCGCGCGCTTGGCCAGCGCGAAGCCGGGCATGACGTACGGCACCCAGGCCACCCGCTCGCCGTAGAGCGCGCGCACCCGCGCCGCGCCGTCGGGCTGATTGGTGAGCGCGAGGATCGCGTCGGCGTGCGAGTGATCCACGAAGCGCGCGGGCAGGAACGCGTGCAGCAGCGTCTCGATGCTCGGGTTCGGCGCGGACGCGTCGAGGAGCGCGCGGCGCTGCTCCGCGACCATGTCCTCGTCCGCGAGCGCGTCCAGCGCGCGCAGCGCCAGGAGCGGCTCGAGCCGCAACGCCGGCAGGCCCGCGGGCTCGATCGACGCGAGATCCCAGCCGCTGCCCTTCACGTGCAGGACCTCGATCGCGCGCCCGAACAGGTCCCGCGCCTGCGCCTTCACCGAAGTGTTGCCGCCGCCGTGCAGCACCAGCTCCGGATCCGCGCCGATCAAGCGCGACGTGTAGACGCGCAGCGCAACCGCATCGCCGTAGGTCGCATAGCGCGCGCGGAACTCGCCAGCCTCCGCGTCGCTCCAGCGGCTCTCCATGCCCCGAAACTAGCAGACCTTCCGATCGACTTCGCTCGCCTTCGGCTCGCTGCGCGCTCCTTCGTCGCTTGCGTCCTCGCTCCGGACGGCCCTCGCTCGGCCCCGACGCAACTTGCTCGCGCCGCACCCCACGGATACCCTCGCCGCGTCGGTTTCGGGCGCCGCTTCCGCGGCGTTCGATCCAGTCAATGCCGTCGACGGGCGGACGGCGACTGGAGCGGGATCTGGGTCCCGCGCGACTCGGTGCGCCGCGGAAGGAGGTGGTCCAGAAGTGTCTCAATTGAACACAGTGACGGTAGAGGTGGTTACCAGCTAGGTCAGCCTGGCTCTGGTGGCTGGCCTGGCTTGGCCCAGGCACCACCCAAACCCCGAGGGTCCGCTTCGTCACTGAGCGGGCGGCCGCTCCTGCGGTCGCACACCTTCGGGGTTTTTCTCGCCCCCGTGGCGCAATCGGACTAGGGAGTGAGCTTGGACTTCGAGAGGCGCTGTCGGGAGCTGTTGGCGGAGCTGCGGCGCGAAGCGCACGGCGCCTCTTTCACGTGGCCGAGCGCGGCGCGCCGAGCGTCGTCTCGAGCTGGGACTCGGCGCACGCGGCGCTGGTTCTGCGCCACCTCGACCCCGCGGCCGCGGCCGCCGAGCTGCGCGCGCTGTACGCGGCCTGTCAGCGCGACGACGGCCTGGTCGCGTCCGAGCGCGCCGCCGGACGCGAAGGAGCGGGCCGAGCGCCAGGCCGCGCTGGGACCGCTGTTCGCAGAGGACGGCCGCTCGATCCTGATCTCGCCGCCCATCGCCGCCTACGCAGCGGCGCGCCTGGTGGCGGCCGGCGGGGCGGCGCTGCGCGACCTGCTGGAGAACGCGACTCGCGAGCTCGACGCGATCTGGGGCCGGCGCCTGCCGCCCGACACCTCGCTGCCCGTCATCCTGCATCCGCTCGAGTCGGGCTACGCGCGCTCGGCCCTGTTCGAATCGCTGATCGAGCTCGAGTCCGACGAGGAGTGGCGCGACGAGAGCGCGACCTTGCTGCGCTCCGCGAGCGCCTGCCAGCTCGATCCCGAGCGCGCGCTGCGCGCCGGCCACGCGTTCGTGATCGAGGACCCGCTGTTCTGCGGCTGGCTCCTGCTCGCGCTCGAGGCGTGCTCGCAGGCGTGGGAGAAGCTGGGCGACACCAATACGTGTCTCAAGCTGCGGATCCGCTCGGAGATGATCGCCGACGGCGTCGCGAGCCGGCTCTGGTGGGAGGAGCAGGAGCTTTACGTCGCCTGGAATCGCGGCCGCCAGAGCGCGCTGCGCGCCGTGTCCGCGGGGGGCCTCCTGCCCGCGGCCTCGCGGACGCTGCTCGAGGAGGGCACGGCCAAGCGCGCGATCGACCGCCACCTGCGGCCCGCGACCTCCGCGCTCTGGGGCGCGCGCGGCGTGTCGCAGGCGCCGCCGCGCCGCGAGGGCCGCGAGGAGCGCGAGCGCGATCCGACGACGCGATCTCGCCGCTCGCGGTCTACTGGGCGCACCTGGTGCTGGCTCGCGCCGACCGCTCGGCCGACGCGCGCGTCGCGCGCAGCCAGCTCGAAGAGCTCGCGCTCGAGCGCGGCTTCCGCGCCCGCTACGCGCCCGGCGCCGAGGATCCCGACGCCGACGGCAGCGACGTCGCCCTCTGGCCCGCGCTCGCGCTCGAGATGCGCGCGTCCGAGGACGCCCCCTAGCGCGCGCTTGCCTTCCCTACCTCTACGGAGGTATGTTCGTCCCGGATCCAGGAACACTGTTCCGGATAATGGGACAGACGAGCGATGGCAGGCCAGACCGACCTAGCGGGGACGATCGACAAGGCGCTCGAGCTTCTCTTCCACCTGCACGAGCAGGGCGGCGCGGCGCGCGGCGTGTCCGAGCTCGGGCGCGAGCTCGAGCTGCCGAAGTCCACGGCCCATCGGCTGCTCTCGTCGCTCGCGCGGCGCGGCCTGGTCGAGCAGGACGCGCGCGGCCGCTACCAGCCCGGGATCGCCCTGCTGGCGCTCGGGCTGGGCGTGCTGGAGCGCGAGCCGCTGGTCGCGGCAGCGCGGCCCAGCCTGGAGCAGCTCGCCGAGGATCTCGGCGAGACGATCTTCCTGTCGAGCGCGCGCGCGGGCCGCCTGTACGTGATCGACAAGCAGGAGGGCAACGGCTTCCTGCGCGCAGCGCCGCGGGTCGGCGCCGAGATCCCCGCGCACGCGACCGCGATCGGGAAGCTCTACCTCGCATTCGCGCCGGATCTGCTGCGACCGAGCGAGGCGCCGCTGCCGCGCTTCGGCCCGGCGACCGTGGTCGACCCGCGCGCGCTAGCGCGCGAGCTCGAGTCGGTGCGCGCGCGCGGCTGGGCGGGCATGCGCGAGGAGTGGATCCCCGGTCTGGCGGGGATCGCGGTGCCGCTGCACGTGGGGCCGCGCCTGCTGGGCGCGCTGGCGGCCGCGGGCCCGAGCGCGCACTTCGACGGCGCACACGAGGAAGTCTTCCGCGCGCGGCTGCTGGAAGCGGCGCGCGCGATCGAGTCCAGGTTGGGAGGAAAGCGATGAAGGTCTGGATCGAAGGCGAGATCGTGGACGGCGCGAACGCGCGCATTCCCGTCACCGATCACGGGCTGCTCTACGGCGACGGCGTGTTCGAGGGCATCCGCCTCTACTCGGGCCGCGTGTTCCGGCTCGACGCGCACCTGGAGCGGCTGCGCCACTCGGCGCGCGCGATCGGGCTCGAGCTGCCGGGCGGCGTCGCGAAGATCCGCGAGATCGTGCTCGCGACCGCACGCGCGTACGGCCAGCCCGACGGCTACGTGCGCCTGCTGGTCACGCGCGGCGACGGGGCGATGGGCGTGGACCCGACGACCTGCGCGAACCCGCGCGTGGTGTGCATCGCCTGCGAGATCGGGCTCTACCCCGACGCCAAGCTGCGCTCGGGGATCGACATGGTGACCGCCAGCCTGCGCCGACCCGCGCCCGACGTGCTCGACCCGCGCGTGAAGAGCCTGAACTACCTGAACAACGTCATGACCAAGCGCGAGGCGCGGCTGCGCGGCGCGGACGAGGCGCTGGTGCTGAACGCGGCGGGCATGGTCGCGGAGGCCGCCGTCGCCAACGTGTTCGTGTTCCGGAAGGGGGCGCTGCTGACCCCGCCGGCGACCGACGGCGCGCTCGAAGGCATCACGCGCGGCTGCGTGCTCGAGCTGGCCGCGGGCCTCGGCATCCCCGCGCGCGAGCAGTCGCTGACCCGCATGGACCTGATCTCGGCCGACGAGGTCTTCCTCACCGGCGCGGGCGCGCGCGTGGTCGGTGTGCGCAGCCTCGACGGCATGCCGATCGGCGTGCGCGCGCCGGGGCCGGTCACGGAGAAGCTCGCCGCGGAGTTCAACACCGTCGCGCGCCGCGACGGTCCGGTGTTCCTGAGCTGAGCGCAGGGCGATCTCGAGTTCGCGGGTCGCGGGCGCGACGCGTGAGCGGAGCCCTCGAGCGGGGTCTAGGCCGTTCGCGCGATATCCGCATGCGACGATGAGTCGCGGCCGAGCTGCTCGCGGCGGAGTACTGGCGTGCTCTCGGCCCACCACGCAGGCGCGGCGCGCATCGCAGTCGCCGGCGCAGCCGGGGTTCGTGAGCCGCGTCTGGTAGCAGCCGGCGGCGTCGAGCCCGCGCAGACCGACGACGCCGCCGCGGCATGCGCTCGCGCACGGCGCGGGACAGCCGACGCACGGCGCGAACGATGCTGCCGGGCTCTCGCCGAGCGGCTCGGCCACGAGCAGCACTCCGCGGATCGCGAGCCACGGGCCGTATTCGGGATGGATCAGCACGCCGATCCGACCCTGCGCGCCAAAGCCAGCGCGCTGTGCGAGCGCGACGAGCGGCAGGTATGCGCCGTCGCGCTGGTCGGCGTAGAAGCCCACCGCCGCGGTCGGCACGAACGCGCGCGCGGCCTCGCCGAGGACGCGGCGCGTGTACGCGTCGAGCGGATTCGCCGCGAGCGCGCGCTCCGGGGCGCGCTCGAACGCTTCCCAGAGCGCGCGGCCGCCGTTCCCGACCACGAGCGCGCCGCGCGCGTCCGGTGCGAGCGCGGCCGAGCGCCAGGCGGCGGGCACGAGCGCGTCGTAGCTCGCGATCGCGAGGGCGCCGGTCACGTTCAGCCCCGCGCGCGCAAGCGCTTCCGCTGCGCGCGCCGCGCTCACCTGCCGCTCTCGAAGCGTCGCGCCGGGCGCGAGGCCGGCCCGCGCGGCGAACATCTCCGCGGCCTCCTTGCCCGCCTCGGCGCGCACCCGCCTCACGCGCAGCGAGCCGCCGCGCAGCGCGATCACCATGCCGTCGGCGCCGCACTCGACGACACCTCCCGGTGTTCCCGAGACCGCGCGGCCCGAGCGCCGCGTCGAACAGCCGCACAGGCTTGCCCTGGAAGCGCAGGAACGCGCCGGGCTGCGGATCGCAGCCGCGCACCAGCCGGTCGATCTCGGCCGCCGACTTCTCGAGCGAGATCGCCGCGACCGCGTCGTCGACCAGACCCTGGTGCGGTCGCGCGCGACTCGTCCTGCGCCTCGGGCTTCGCGCGCCCGGACGCGACCAGCTCGACCGCCTCCACGAGCGCCGCGACGCCGAGCGGATGCAGCTTGTCGAAGAAGAGGCTTGCCGCAGTCTCGCGCGGCGAGATCGCGACCCCGCCCTTCTGCACCACGACCGGCCCGGTGTCGGCGCCCTCGTCGGGCACGAAGATCGACACTCCCGTCTCGGGCTCGCCCAGGATGATCTGCCACTGCAGCGCCGCGCCGCCGCGGAAGCGCGGCAAGAGCGACGGGTGGAAGCACAGGCTCTTGTGCTGCGGCGCATCGGTGAGCGCGCGCGGCAGGAACACCTGCACCGACGCCAGCACGTTCAGATCGGCGCCGAGCCCCCGGTGCTCCTCGAGCGCGGCCTCGATCGCCTCGCCCGTCTTCTTGCGGTAGAAGCGGCGGCGCACCAGCGGCAGGCCGAGCTCCTGCGCGCGCGCGGCGAGCGGATCCGGGCGCGCGCCGTCGGGCGGCGCGAACACACCCGCGATCTCGTGGCCGTTCGCGCGCACCCGCTCCAGCGTGTCGACGCCGAACGCGGCCTGGCCGAACAGGGCGATCCGCAGCTTCATTCGGGCAGCCTAGCACGCGGTCCGATCGACCGGACCGGCACGGCGGGCGTGCCGAGCGCGAGCACGCGCGACGGCAAGTCACGAGTCACGACCGAGCGCGCGCCGACCACGACGTCGTCGCCGATCGTGACTCCGGGAAGCACCGTGACGTCGGACGCGATCCAGACGCGCTCGCCGATCGACACCTTGGCGCTGCGCTCGGGCGTGTTCACGTCCAGGTCGTGGAAGTCGGAGTCGAGCACGCGCGAGCCGAACCCGATCATCGAGTCGTCTCCGAGCTGGATCCCGACGTTCGAGTGCAGCATCGCCCCGTTGAGGAGGCAGCGCGCGCCGATCTCGACCCGCGCGCCCTCGGCCACCGTGATGCGGTTCTCGCCGCACTCGGTGCGCAGCCAGACGCGCGGTCCCAGCGCGAGCAGCCCGCCGGCCTGCACCCAGACGTGGTTCCCGGGCCGGCGCTCGGCCGCGAAGCCGGGCCCGACCTCCACCACCCCCCCGGGCTCGATCCGCAGGTCGGTGAAGCGCAGGTTGGGCGACGCGCTCGGATGCACGCGGAGCCGTTTGCCGTAGCGCGCCGCGAACAGCGCGAAGCGCAGCCGGTCCCAGGCGAAGATCGCCCGCAGCACCCAACCCTGCATGGCGGGCGAGTCTATCACTGGCGTTTCTCGGCGCTTCGCCGGACTCCACTTGTGACGGCGCCCACGCCGATGAGAGCCGGGTTGATGGAAGCCAAGGACGACGCGCTGTACGCGCTCGTGCGCGGCGAGCTCGAAGCCGCGCTGGACCCGGCCGAGCTGCGCCGCCGCGGGACCGACGCGCTGCACGAGCTCGCGATCGACGCGGCCGCGTTCGCGGCCCAGCGCCTCCCTGGCGAGATCCGCGTGCGGGTCGGCAATCCCGGCGGCCACCGCGCGGGGCGGACCACGGTCGAGGTGCTGCTCGCCGACCAGCCTTTCATCGTCGACTCCGTTCGCCTCACGCTGCGGCGGCTGGAGCGGCGCGAGCTGCTGCTCCTGCATCCCCTGCTCGCGGTCGAGCGCGAAGCCGACGGCACGATCACGAGACTGGGCCGCGACGCGGTCGGCGCCACCCGCGAATCGTACGTCTACGCCGAGCTGCGTCAGCTCGTCCACGACGAGGAGCGCAGCGCCCTCGAGCACGAGCTCGAACGCGCGCTTGCCGACGCGCGCTGCGTCGTCGCCGACCACGCGCCCATGCTGGCCCAGCTGCGCGAGCACGCGGCGAACCTCGAGGCCTGCGCCGCGGCGCTGCCCGGTGGACCCGAGCGGGTGCGCGACCTGATCGCGATCTACAAGTGGCTCGAGGCCAAGAACTTCCTGTTCCTGGGCTATCGCCGCTACGACGCGCGGCGGGGCCGGCGCGGCTGGGCGGTCGAGCTCGAGCCCGCCAGCGGTTTGGGGCTCCTGCGCGGCGCCACCGATTCGCGCTTCGCCGAGGCGGGCGCCGAGCAGTCGGCGCCGCCGCCGCTGATCGGCACGCGGCTCGACGACGAGCGAGTGATCTTCTTCGACAAGACGCGCAGCGACTCGACCGTGCATCGCCGCGGGCGACTCGACTCGGTGTCGGTGAAGCTCTTGGACGGCGACGCGCAGCCGATCGGCTTCGGGCGCTTCGTCGGGCTGTTCACGCACCGCGCGATCCGGATGCGCCCGTCCGACATCCCGATCCTGGCGGCGCGGCGCACGCGCATCGTGGCGAGCCTGGGCGCCGAGCCCGGCTCGCACACGCACAAGACGGCGCTCGAGGCGTACGACTGCCTGCCGGTCGAGTTCCTGTTCCCGGCCGAGGCCGCCGACGTTGCGCGCGCGGTGTCCCGGATCGTGGCCGCGGCGGAGCGGCGCAAGCTCGAGGTCACGACCGTCGCCGATCCGACCAACCGCTCATTCTTCGTCAGCGTCGCGCTGCCGCGGCAGCTCTACGAGGAGCGCATCCGCGAGGAGATCGACCGCCTGCTCGAGACGCGCCACGCCGCGCGCCACATCGACCACCGCAGCTCGTTCCTCGACGAGGACCTCGCGCTCGTCCACTTCTTCTGCGGCAGCGAAACCGAGCTCGACGTGCCGCGCCTGGCGGAGCTCGACCGCGAGATCGCCGCGATCGTCGAGCGCTGGGAGGACCGCTTCGAGGCGGCTCTCGTCGCAGATCAGCCGAGCGATCGCGCGCTGCGCCTGGCCGACGCGTACGCCGACGCCTTCCCCGAGTCGTACCGGGTCACCACCTCGGCCGCCGAAGCGGTGCTCGACGTGCGCCACCTGGAGCGCCTTCACGCGGGCGAGACCCAGGTCGAGCTCGGGCTCGACTTCGCCACCGAGTACGGCGACGCGGTTACCCACCGGCTCAAGATCTACCTGCGCGAGCGGCCCTACCTGACCGAGCTGCTCTCGGTGGTGCACCAGTTCGGCGTGCGCGTCGTCGACGCGACCTCGACCGAGGTCCGCGCGCTCGCGCGCCCCGCGCTGTGGATCCTCTCGTTCCGCATCGAGCCGATGGCTCCCGGCGCGCGCGCTGCGGGCGAGGTCGAGGCGCGCGCGCTCGACGGCCTGCGCGCGGCGCTCTCGGGCCGGGTCGACAGCGACGACCTGAACCGTCTGATCCTCGGCGCGGACCTCGACTGGCGCTCGGTCGACGTCCTCCGCGCGTACCTGGAGTACGCGCGCCAGATCGGCCAGGCGACGCGCGGCTCGGCCGCGCGCGACGCGCTGGTCCGCCACCCCGACGCCGCGCGCGCGCTGCTCCAGCTCTTCCGCGCGCGCTTCGACCCGGCTCTGGGCGCGCGCCGCGAGGGCGCGCT
Organism: uncultured delta proteobacterium; assembly: GCA_963707945.1. Lineage (GTDB taxonomy): Bacteria > Myxococcota_A > UBA9160 > SZUA-336 > SZUA-336 > VGRW01. The sequence continues at coordinate 331,834 of CAVPRM010000001.1, read as the reverse complement.
GGCCGACGCTTCACGCGCGCTCGCCGGCGCCCGCGAGCCGATCGCGAGCGGAGCCGAGGACCGCGTCTTCGCGGTGCTCGAGAACCTGATCCAGGCGACGCTGCGCACGAACTTCTTCGTCCCCGCCCCGCCCGCCCGGCCGAACGAGCTGGCCTTCAAGCTGCGCTCGGCGCTCGTGCGCGGCCTGCCCGCGCCGGCGCCGTGGGTCGAGATCTTCGTGCACTCGTGCGAGCTGGTCGGCGTGCACCTGCGCGGCGGACCGGTCGCACGCGGCGGGCTGCGCTGGAGCGACCGCGCGCAGGAGGTTCGCTCGGAAGTGCTCGGCCTCTGGCGCACGCAGATGGTGAAGAACGGGTTGATCGTGCCGGTGGGCGCGAAGGGCGGCTTCGCGCTGCGACGGCCGCCGGCGGATCCGAGCGCCGCGCGCGCCGAGGCGGACCGCCTGTACGCGCGCTTCGTCGCAGCGCTGCTCCGGCTCTCCGACGACGTCAAGGGGGGCTGCGCCGTCGCGCCCGCGCAGGTCGTGCGTCACGACGGCGACGATCCGTATCTCGTCGTGGCGGCGGACAAGGGCACGGCCCACCTCTCCGACGTCGCGAATCGCGCCGCGGCCGAGCACGGCTTCTGGCTGGGCGACGCGTTCGCCAGCGGCGGCAGCAACGGCTACGACCACAAGCGCGAGGCGATCACCGCGCGCGGGGCGTGGCTATGCGTGCAGCGCCACTTCGCCGAGCTCGGCCGCGACGCCGAGCGCGAGGCGTTCACGGTGGTCGGGATCGGCGACATGTCCGGCGACGTGTTCGGAAACGGGCTGCTCTTGATGCGGAGCGCCAAGCTCGTCGCCGCGTTCGACCACCGCCACATCTTCCTCGACCCCGAGCCGCCCGAGGCCGCGCTCGAGGAGCGCCGACGGCTGTTCGGCCTGCCGCGCTCGTCGTGGGGCGACTACTCGCGCGAGACGCTCGGTCCCGGCGGGGGAGTGTTCGAGCGCAGCGCCAAGCGGATCGCCCTGTCCGCGGAAGCGCGGCGCTTGCTGGGTACGGACGCCGAGGCGCTCCCCGGCGACGAGCTGATCCGCGCGATCCTGCGCGCGCCGGTCGACCTGCTCTGGAACGGCGGGATCGGCACCTACGTGAAGAGCGCGAGCGAGTCGCACGCCGCGGTGAACGACCGCGCCAACGACGCGGTGCGGGTCGACGGCCGCGACGTCCGCGCCCGGGTCGTGGGCGAGGGCGGCAACGTCGGCTTCACGCAGCTCGCGCGGGTCGAGTACGCGCTTGCCGGCGGCCGCATCGACACCGACGCGATCGACAACGCCGGCGGCGTCGCGCTCTCGGACCACGAGGTGAACTTCAAGATCCTGCTGGCGCCGCTCGCCGGCAGCGAGCTGCTGCCGGCGGCGGAGCGAAGCGCGGTGCTGCGCGCCTGCGCCGAGTCGGCGGACCAGGCGGTGCTCGCGCACTGCGCCAGCCAGAGCCGAGCGCTGTCGCTCGAGGTGCTGCGGGCGCAAGCGGATTCCGAGCGCTTCTCGCTGGCCGCCGAGTTCCTGGTCGCGCGCGCCGAGCTCGACCCCGAGCTCGAGCACCTGCCGCCGCGCGAGCACGCGCGCGCGCGCGGCTGGACGCGCCCGGAGCTCGCCGTCCTGCTCGGCTACACCAAGCGGCTGTGCAAGCAGGCGCTCGCGGCGGGGGGAATCCCTGCGCACCCGAGCCTGGCCGAGCTCTTCAAGGGCTACTTCCCGGCGCTGCTGCGCGAGCGCTTCCCGCACGAGCTCGAGACGCACCAGCTCCGCGACGCGATCACCGCCACGCGGGTCGTGAACCACGTCGTGGACCGCGCGGGCGCGAGCCTCGTGCCGGAGCTCGCGCGCGGGCTCGGCGCCGAGGTTCCGGAAGTCCTGTTCGCGTGGCTCTCGGCCGACCATCTGCTCGGCGCGGAAGCGCTGCGCGAGTCCGCGGCAGGCGACACCGAAGCGGCTCGCCTGCGCGGGCGCCTCGCGGTGGAGAGCGCGGTCGCGCAGGCCGCGGCGCTCGCGCTCGGTCTCGAGGGCCGCGCGCTGCTCGAGCCCGACGACGCTGCGAAGCGCGCCGCACAGATCGCCGAGCTGCGCGAGCGGCTCGGCGCAGGCGCCGATGCGTTGCCCGCGCTGGTTCGGGCGCTCCCCGCGCTGCGCGTCGCCGAGCGCAGCGGCGCGCCGGTCGCGCGCGCGCTCGAGCTGTGGAACGAGCTGGGCGCGCGCACGCGCATCCACTGGCTTCTCGACCGGCTGCCGGAGGTCGAGCTCGGCGACGGCTGGAGCCGGCTCTCGGCGTCGGCGCTTTCGCTCGAGATGTGCCGCACGCTCTGCGAGCTGTGCGAGCGCGAGCTGCACGGCGGCGGCGCCCGGCGCGCGGCGCGCGCGCGCAGCGAGCTCGAGCTGGGGCTCGCGCGCGTGGACGAGCTGGCGGCGCAAATCGACGCCGGCTCGCGCAGTTTCGCCTCGCTTCTCGCGCTCTCGCAGCGCATCCGGCGCCTGTGCTAGGGTCCGCCCCGGAGAGGTGCCAGAGCGGTTGAACGGGGCGGTCTCGAAAACCGTTGTGCCCTTACGGGTACCGGGGGTTCGAATCCCCCCCTCTCCGCCAAGTCTTACTGACGTTCGCTCGCCTGCGGCTCGCTGCGCGCTTCGCTTGCGGGCTCCGCGCGAGGGCGGCCTCGCGCTCCGCCTCTCACTGTCGAGCGGCTAGCTCGAGAAGAGCTGGAGCCGGAGTCGGACGGGAGTCACTTCGACCAGCGGCCTTCGTAGCGTAGGGTGCCGTTGTCGTTGCGGAGGATCAGGCGCTCCTCGTCTTCGGTGCGGAAGCGGCCGGTGGCGTCTCTGAAGGCGTAGCTGACGACCAGACGGAGGTAGATCGTGTCGGGGCTGGAGCGCTCTTCGTCGATGCTGGCGGCGACCAGGCGGTAGGCGTCGCGCGTGGTCCAGGCGCCGGCGAGCTCGGTGGGGAGATCGCGGAAGCCGAGCGAGGTGAAGAGGGGCGCGTCGTGAGTCTCCTGCGCGCGCAGCCACTCGTCGACGAAGCGGTGGACCGGTGCGGAGAGCTCGAAGGCGGCCGAGCTCGGGAGCTTCGGGCTCGCGGCAGCGGCTCCGTCGGGCGCGGCGGGCGGCGCGGGCGGCTGCGGCGGCTGGGACGGACGCACGATGACCACGGTCGTCGGAGCGGGAGCGGGCCCGGGCGCAGGCACCAGGACGGGTGGCCGTTCGGGGGCGGGCGCGACCGCGGCGGTCGGCGGCGCGGGCACTGGCACCGGTGCAGGTGCAGGGCAGCAGGCGTGGGCTCGGCACGCTCGCGCGGCTCGGGAGCCGGTGTCGGAACGGCCACGGGCGCTGGAGCGGGCGTCGGCGGAGCGACCGGGCGCGGCGGCGGCGCGACTCGCGTGAGCTGCGGCGCGGGGGCCGGCGCCGGCTCTCGGCTACCGATCCCGGTGTAGAGCCAGGCGGCGGCCGCGAGGACCGCGACCACGGCTCCCGCCGCGAGCCCGGCCACGACCGACGGCGCGTGCAAGCCGCGGCGCGCGCGCACCGGCGTCATGAGCGGGATCCGGACCGCGCGCGGGGGCGGTGTCGCGACGAGCGAGGGCGAGTCGAATGCGGTCGCGTCGCGCGAGTCCGCTGGAGGGGTCGCGAACCCTGCGAGCGGCTCGGATATGGACGCGCCGTCCGAGTCGTCGGGCCCGTCCATGAGGTCCGCGAACGACTCCTCCATGCTCTGGACGGGCGGCGAAGGCGGCGCGGGCGCCGGTTCGGGCGGAGGCGGAGGCGCTGCGAACTCGAGCGGCTCAGCCTCGGGAGCGACGGCAGCGGGCGGGTAGGGCTGGGTCGCCGCGAGGTCCGGCGCGTCTGGCTCGGGCGGCGACAGGTCGAACTCGAACTTGCTGCCGGTGATGCCGAGCGCGAGCTCGGGCGGAAGGTCCGGCTCCGAGGCGGGCGCGAGCTCGGCGCCTTTGCGGGCGTTCGCGAGCTCGGCGATGGCCTCGTCGATCGCCGCGCTCGAGTGCGCAGTCGACTCGACGAACATCTCGTCGGCGGGTGGCTCGATCTCGGGCACCGGCTCGACCTCCGGCGCGGGCGCGGGCGCGGGCGGCGGCGAGGGGAGCGCGAACTCGAGCGGCACCTCGGGCACCGGCGCCTCGCCGACGACCACGGCGTCGGCGGGCACGTCGACCACCACCACGGAGATGTTGTCCGGCCCGCCGCTCGCGTTCGCGCGCTCGACGAGCAGGCGCGCGCACTCCTCGGGCGGATGCTCGGCGAGGACGGGCTTCAGCACACGCTCCGCCACCGATCCGTGTAGGCCGTCGGAGCAGAGCAGGAAGCGGTCGCCCGGGCGCGCGTCGACGGCGGCGACCTCGACCGACACGTCCGGCGCCTGGCCGATCGCGCGGGTCAGCTCGTGGCGGCGCGGATGGTTCTCCGCCTCCTCGGCGTTGAGCACACCCATCTCGATCCACTCGGCCACGATCGAGTGGTCGCGGGAGAGCGCCTCGAGCGCGCCGTCGCGCAGCCGGTAGCAGCGGCTGTCGCCGATCCACGCGAGCCAGACCTGCCCCCGCCCCAGTCCGAACAGGAGCGCGACCGCGGTCGCGCCCATGCCCTTGCGCTCGGGGTGGGACAGCGCGTGCGAGTAGACCTCTTCGTTCGCGAGCTCGAGGCCGCGGCGCAGCCGCTCCTCGGGCTTGCCGTGCGGATCGCGGAACACGCGGCCGAGCGTGTCGACGCAGAGCTTGGCGGCGGTCTCGCCGCCGAGCTGCCCGCCCATGCCGTCGGAAACGAGGAACAGACGCTCACCCGCGACGTTCCTCAGCAGGGAAACGGCGTCCTGGTTCTCCGTGCGCACCTTGCCCGGATCCGAGGCCGAAGCCATGACGAGCTTCGCCGGATCGAGAGCCACGGGCTCGCGCGGGTCGGACATCCCCTCCCTATCGACCGCGCGCGCGGCGAATTAGATACGGACGGTCCTCCAGTGGCCGGCGCGGATGCGGAACAGCCACGCCAGGCCCAGCGCGAACACGTAGACGAGCTCGCCCAGCCACGCGCCGAACACGCCGCCCTGCAGCCAGATCGCGAAGGTCCAGAGCGCGGCGAGCCGCAGGGTCCACGCGAGCGTCGACTGGACCACGAACGGCCAACGCGTGTCACCTGCGCCACGCAGGGCGCTGCTGGCGATGATGCCCATCGCGTCGACGATCTGGAAGAAGGCGCCCAGCGCGAGCAGCGGCCGGCCGAGCTCGAGGAACTCGGACTCGGTGTTGAAGACGCTCAGGAGAAGGTTCGGGACCGACAGGAACAGGATCGCGAAGAACGCCGTGACCACGAGCCCGAGCGACAGACCCGAGCGGTAGCTGCGCTCGGCCGCGTCGAGATCGCCCGCGCCGATGTAGCGGCCGACCAGGGTCGAGCACGCAGTCGAGATCGCAACCGCCTGCATGAACGACAGCGCCAGGAGCTGCAGCATCGCCTGGCTGGCCGCTGCCGACGCGTCGCCCATGCGCGCGACGATCGCGGCGAAGATGGCGAAGGTGGTCATGTCGAGGAACCACTGCCCGCCGATCGGCGCGCTGGTGCGCAGGAACCGCCCCATGTCGACGAGCCGCGGCCAGATCGGCCGCGTGTTGTAGCGGGTGCGGACCTTCCTGCGGAGCACCGCGTAGAGCAAGAGCGCCAGGTACGCGTAGCTCGTGATCGACTGCGCCGCGCCCGCGCCGAGAACGCCCCACGCCGGCATGCCGAGCCGCCCGAAGATCAGCCCGTAAGCGAACACGAGATGCACGCCGACTGCGATCAGCGTGACGACGAGCGGCGTGCGCGTGTCCCCGATGCCGCGGAAGAACGCGAACAGCGCGAAGTTCATCGCGACCGCGGGCCCGCCGAAGAGCCGCGCCCAGCCGAACGCGATCGCCTCCCTCTGCATCTCGGGCGACGGATCGACGAAGGCCACGATCTGCGGGAACAGGAAGGCGAGCGCGACCATCCAGAGGGTCATGCCCGGCACCACCAGCCAGACCGCCTGCCAGATCCACGGCCCGCACTGCTGCTGCTCGTTCGCGCCGTCGTAGCGCGACACGAACGCCTGCGCGCCGCTCGCGGTGCCGGTGAACAGCACGAAGCAGTTCCAGATGACGAGCCCCGCGAAGCCGACGGCGCCGAGCTGGGTTGCGCCCAGGTGCCCGACCATGGCGGTGTCGATCACCTGCATGACCGTCTCCGCGACGGTCGCCAGCACGACGGGGTAGGCGAGCTTCGCCACCTCCGCGACGCCGCCTCGCTGAGCGGCGGGAGCTTCCGTGAGTGTCTGCGCCTCTACCGACATGTCCGAACCTGCTTCCCTTAAGCGCCGAAGGCCGCGGTCGCTGTCGCGTCCGCGGCCTTCGGAGAGCCCAGGTGGGGCTCGGTCAATCCGTGGCGGACGCGCTGGTCCTCTCTTCACCGCTCCGAACGCGGTCACGCTTGCGCGAGACGGCGACGGGGCCGAGGCGGACGATGGTGTTGGTGCCACTCATTCGCGCGCCTCCTTTCACGGTGAGAGTTCTCGGATCGACGGAGCGCATCCTATCCCTGTGTTCTCCGCTGTGCAAGGCGGGGGCGATCCACTTCGGGCGCGGTTCTGCCGAACCGAATCCTCGAAGTGGCCCCCCACCCCTTCGCCCAGTGGCTGCTCTGGGAAGAGCAAGCCAACTTCGCCGGCTTCCGCACGACCACCGACCCGGTGGCGATCGAGGTCGCGACCGTCCCCGCTCGTGACGTCGCCGTGAAGATCGCGTGCGACGCGCCGGGCGAGCTGGTCACCCGATTCGTCGCGGGCGGCCGCGTGCGCTTCCCGAAGCACCCCCTGAACCAGGACCACTCGGTCGCCTTCTCGACCTCCCCCGCCGCCGAGCGCTGGACCGCCCGCTTCACCTCGTCGCGCACGCTCGCGGTCGGCGACGCGCCGGGCGCCTGGCCCTTCGCGCTGAAGCTCGCGACGAGCCATCCCCACCGGGCGGTCTGCCAGCCCGAGAAGACGCGGATGCGCCGCGAGGTGGAGGAGGCGCTCCAGTTCGCCGCGCACGTCGCCGCCGTGGACGCGCGGCTCGGCGCCGACCCGGCGCTGATCCTGTTGACCGAGGCGCTCGGCGTCACGGTTCCCGGAACCGAGACGGGGTTCCTCGTGCGCGACCTGCGGCCACTGTGCGACGGGAACGCCTACCTGCCCGCGTTCAGCATCCCCTTCGTCGGCCGCGCGATCGCCGCTCTGCACGGCCGCGAGTTCGCGGCGTTCTGGGGCGAGGCGTACGCGGCTCCGGTGGGCGGAGCCAAGGCGCGGCTGCTCGCGCGCTACGGCCTGCAGTACCAGACGCCCAACCCGCAGAACATCCTCGTGCAGCTCGACCGGCGGCTGCGCCCGACCGGCGCGATCGTGCTCCGCGACCTCGCCGACACCGATTTCGTCACCGACTCCTCGCGCGCGTGCGGCGCGAACTGGACGCGCATGACCGCGAAGCTCTCGCCGGAGACCGCGAACTCGTTCTGGGCCTTCGACCAGGCGCCGGGCTCGCCGGCCGGTCCGACCGTGCTCGCCGACTGGTACGCGCGCCACGACCGCGCCTACCTCGAGGAGCTCAGCGCGCAGCGGGGGCTGTCGAAGTGCTCCGACTTCGAAGCCGTGGAGCGCGCACTCGCCGCCTGAGACTTCGATCGCGAAGTAAGATTGCCGAGTGGCAACGCTCACCGTGCGCCTCACCCGTTCGGCGGAGCGCTGGGTGCGCTTGGAGCATCCGTGGCTCTACGCGGAGAGCATCCGGGCGCAGAATCGCGCGGGCGAGTCGGGCGACCTTGCGGTGATCTACGACCACGATCGCAAGCCGATGGCGCTCGGCCTGTACGATCCCGACTCGCCGATTCGCATCCGCGTGCTGCACCGCGGCGGGGCGCGCGCGATCGACCGCGCGTTCTTCGCGGAGCGCCTGCACACGGCCGCCGCGCGGCGCGCCCACCTTCCCGGCGAGGGAACCACCGGCTACCGGCTCGCGAACGGCGAGAGCGATGGCCTGCCGGGGCTGGTCGTCGATCGCTACGCGGAGACCTGCGTCGTGAAGCTGTACAGCGCGGCTTGGCTGCCGCACCTGGCCGACGTGCAAGCGGCGCTGGTCGAAGTCGCGGCGCCTGAACGATTGGTGCTGCGATTGGCGCGCGCGATTGCGGCGCAGGTCGAGGCGCGGACCGGCCTCGCCGACGGCGCGCTGCTGCTCGGGCCGCCATTGACGGAGCCGATCGTCTTTCGCGAGTGCGGTCTCTTCGCGCGCTGCGATCCCGTCCGCGGTCAGAAGACCGGCTGGTTCCTCGATCAGCGCGAGAACCGCGCGCGGGTGGGCCGGCGGGCCGCGGGGAAGACGGTGCTCGACGCGTTCTCCTACACCGGCGGGTTCGCGCTTCACGCCGCGCGCGGCGGCGCCGCGGCCGTCACCTCGCTCGACGCGAGCCGCATCGCGCTCGACGAGGCGCGCGCGAACTTCGCGTTGAACCGGGAGGATCCGCGAGTCGCGGCCTGCCGGCACGAGACACTGCAGGGCGACGCCTTCGGCGAGCTCGCGCGGCTGATCGAGGCCGGCCGCCGCTTCGAGCTCGTCGTGCTGGACCCGCCGGCGCTCGCCCGCGCGTTGGACGACGTGCCCGCTGCGCTCCACGCGTACGCTCGGCTGGCCGAGCTCGGCACCCTCCTGCTCGCGCCACGCGGCGAGCTCGTCGCGGCATCGTGCTCGGCGCGGGTCGACGCCGACGCGCTCGCCGAAGCCGTCCGGGCGGGTGCTGCCCGCGCGAACCGCGTGCTGGTCGAAGACGAACGCAGCGCGCACGGCGTCGACCATCCCATCTCGTTCCCCGAGGCGTCCTATTTGAAGTGTCTTTTTCTGCGGGCTCGCGCGTCGTAGACCAGGAGGAGGCGACGTGAAGTTCATGATTCTCATGACCGACGGCGCGGGCGCCTGGGACCGCCTGGGCGCGAGCGAGCAGGCCGAGGTGTTCCGCAAACACGAGGAGTTCGAGCGCGCGCTCCGGCGGGAGGGCAAGTTCGTAGCGTCCGGCCGTCTCGCGAACGCAGCGAACGCCCGGACCGTGCGGCGCGACGCCGCGGGCCGCGCGACCGCCCACGACGGCCCGTACGCCGAGACCAAGGAAGTGCTCGGCGGCTTCTACCTGATCGAGGCGAGGTCGCTGGACGAAGCGGTCGTCTGGGCCGAGCGCGGCCGCTTCATCCCGGGCTCGAACGAGGTGCGCCCCCTGCTCGAGTGACGTGGTAAGGTGCCGCGCCAGGGAGGAACCATGCAGCGAATCGCGCGTCCCCTTGGAGCCCTTGCGCTCGCCATCTCGCTTGCCGCCACTGCAGTGCCTGCCCGTGCGCAGCTGCCGCAGGAGGAGCCGAAGGAGTATCCGAAGGTCGAGATCGCGGCCTACATCTGGGGCACCATGGTCGCATCCGAGATCAACTCGGATCGCGGCGAGGTGAAGTCCTACATCTCGTTCTCGGACCTGCTCAGCGACCTGAACGGCGGACTGATGCTGCACGGCCGCGCGCAGACCAGCGAGCAGTGGTCGATCGTCGGTGACTTCTTCTGGGCGCACCTGCGCGCCGACAACGAGAGCAAGCAGGTGAAGCTGGGCCCGCGCGAGGGCATCGTCGTGAACGGCGAGCTGAAGGCGGCGCTGGGGCTCTGGTTTGCGGAGCTGAATGCCGGCCACAGGCTGTTCCGGTTCGGCAGCCTGTTCTCGAACCGCCCGTCAGACGAGCGCCACACCTCCGGCGAGATGTACTTCGGCGGCCGCGTCTACTCGGTCAACCCGGACATGGACGTGACGGTCAGCAGCAACGTGCCGGCGCTCAACGGCAAGCGCTCGATCGGCAACAACCAGGTTTGGGTAGACCCGGTCGTCGGACTCCGCTTCGGCATCGACCTCTCGAAGACCGCGCAGCTGGGGATCATGGGCGACGTCGGCGGCTTCAACCTGGGCGGCTACTCGTCGGAGTTCAGCTGGTCGCAGACCACGCTGCTGTCGTGGAACTTCGCGGAGAGCTGGCGGCTCCACATGGGCTACCGCTTCCTCGACTTCAAGCGCGACTACCATGTCGGCAAGGTCAAGGTGCAGCTGCGCGGTCCGCTGATCGCCGTGGGCTACTTGTTCTGAGCCGTACCCGGACCGCGGCAGCAGGTATGCTTGCCGCGAGGTCCACCCCCCCAGATGCAGCTCCCCGATCGCGCAGCCGTCGCGCTGTGGCTGCGCCGACCGCGCAACCGCGTCCTGCTCGGCGTGCTCGCGCTGCTCGTCGCGGTGCGGATCGCGCTGCCGTACGTGCTGCGCCCGATCATCGTCGCCCAGGCGGACGAGGCGCTGGTCGGGCGGATCGCGCTCGCTGACCTCGACCTCTCGCTGATCCGCGGCGGGGTCACGCTGCGCGGGCTCGAGGTCTACGCCGAAGAGCTGCCGCCGCCCGGGACGCCGGTCGACCCGGCGGCCGACGCGAAGAAGCCGCTGTTCTCGGCAGGACGGCTCTGGACGCAGATCAGCTGGATCCAGCTCCTGCTGAAGACGATCGACATCGAGGAATTCGAGCTCGACGACTTCGCGGTGCGGGTCGACCGGCTGAAGGACGGACTCGTGCTGCCCAAGCCGGCGCCGAAGACGGAGCCCGAGCCGCCGGCACCGCCGCCGCCCGAGCCCGCGGATTCTGGCTGGGCCTTCGCCGCGGACAGCCTCGCCCTGAAGAAGGGCAGCATCATGTTCCGCGACTTCACCGTCGGCGAAGCGCCGCAGCGCTTCGACCTCGCGATCGACAACATCGCGGCACGCAAGCTCGCGCTGCGCTTCGACCCGAGCGGCACCGAGCCGGGCCACGTCGAGCTCGAGGCCGAGCTCGGCGGCGGCGGCAAGATCGGCTTCGTAGCCGACGTCGAGACCAAGCAGGCCGGGCCCGCAACGCATTCCAAGATCACGATCTCGGGCCTGCCGATCGGCGGCGCTCGCGTGTACTTGAAGATGTTCGGCTGGAGCGACCTCGAGGGAACGCTCGACGCGGTGATCGTGCACGACTTCGAGACGGCCGGCGCGCACGACGTGTCGGGCAACCTCTCGCTCTCCGCGGTGAGCGTGAAGGTGCCGGAGCTCGATCGCCCGGCGATCCAGTTCGACAAGCTGTCGGTCGCGCTCGACAAGATCGACGTCGTGAAGCAACACGCGGCGGTGGCGGACGTGGCGCTCTCGAACCTGCGGCTGGTGGCGGATCCCAAGCTGCCGCGGCTGATGCTCGTGCTCAACCCGCCGAAGTCCGCGGAGCCGGAGCCTGCGCCCGCTCCCGCACCCGACGAGCCGGCGGCGCCGCAGAAGCCCTGGACCTGGAGCCTGGCGCGCGCCCGGCTCGAGAGCGCGCAGCTCGACGTCCTGCCGGCGAGTCCGCTGCTCACGCTCGGCGTCGACGCGGAGATCCAGAAGCTCGGGAGCCCCGCGAAGGGTGCGTCGCCGGTCTCGCTCACGGTGAGCCAAGGCAACGGCGTGCTCGCGCTCACGGGAGCGCTCGCGCTCGAGCCGCTCGGGTTCGACGGAAGGCTCACGCTGCGCGACTTCGCACTGGCGCCGCTCGCTGCGCGCGCGCCGGTCGCCGGCGGCGAGCTACTGCGTGGCGGCAAGGCGCGCGCCGATCTCGCCATCGCGCTCGCGCCGCGCGCCGGAGTCACTCCGCCGGCCGCGGACCTGCGCGTCTCCGGTAGCCTCGGGCTCGCCGGCGTCCAGGTGGGGAAGGCGGGCGACCCCGACTTCGCCGCGGGCTGGAAGGACTTCGAGCTGCAGATCAAGGAGGTCCGCGTCGCGCCGGCGACGGGCGGCGACCCCGCGCAGCCGCGCGCGATCGACGTTGCGCTCGACCTGTTCCACCTCGTCGACCCCGACGTCCGCATCGTGCGCACCGAGAAGGGCATCGCGCTGCCCGCGCTCGGCGGCGCCGCGAAGCCGGACGAGGCACAGGCCGAAGCGCCGCCCGCAGCGGCGAAGCCGCCGGCCGCGGCCGCGCCCGCGCCGCAGATCCGCGCGCAGCTCGCGAAGCTGCGCATCGAGGGCGGGCGCGCCCGCATCTCGGATCGCAGCGTGACGCCGTTCTACGAGGGCCGCATCGACAAGCTCACCGTGCGCGGGCGCGGCATCCGCTACCCCGGCCCGGAGATCGACAGCGGGCAGGTCGAGCTCGAGGGGCTGCAGGGCGCGAAGCTGTTCGCGCGCTTCGGGATAGTGCCGAAGGGATCGACGCTCGACGCCAAGCTCGAGGGGCTCCTGCTCGCGCCGTTCAATCCGTACGTCACGTCGACGGGCTACTCCGTCGCGAACGGCGCGCTCTCCTTCACCGTCGACGGGAAGCTCAAGGGCGACACCTGGGAGTCGACCACGGACGTGCGCCTCGACCAGCTCCAGGTCGGCGGCTCCGAGGGCGAAGCGCTGTTCCAGCAGAGCTTCGGCATCCCGCTCTCGATGGCGCTCGGCCTCCTGAAGGACACCGAGGGGGCGATCACGCTGAAGGTGCCGGTCGCCGGCGACCGCGCCGGCGCGCGCGTGGGCCTGGGAAGCATCGCGGGCCAGGCGCTGCGCAAGGCGCTGGTCGGGGCGCTCGCTTCGCCGCTGAAGCTCCTCGGCATGGGCACCGCCGATGGCGTGGTGACCAGCATGGCGCCGCAGCCCGTCGAGTTCCTGCCGGGCTCGATCGAGCTGCCGCAGGACTCGGCCTCGCGCGTCGAGCAGCTCGCCCAGCTCCTCGCGGCGGCGCCCGGCATCTCCCTCACGCTGCACGGCAGCATCGCCGCCTCGGACGAGCGCGCGATGCGCGCGCGCGAGATCCTGGTCGAGCTGCAGAAGAACTCCGGCTTCCGCGCGCTGGCCAACCTGGGCGAGATCGGCCTGCGCAGCGACGCGCGCGAGTTCCTCGAGAAGCGCGCCCGCGGGGAGCCGGCCGAGCTCGACCCCGAAGTTTCCGCATGGCTCGAGAAGAGGCTCGCGGAGACCCCGCTCGCGCCCGACGCGCTCGACTCGCTCGCGAAGGCGCGCGCGACCGCGCTGCAGCAGGCACTCGTCGCGCAGCACGGCGTCACCACCGAGCGCGTCGTCGTCGGCGCACCGATCACGGGGCAGAGCGCGAGCGTGCCCGGCGTCACCATCGACGTCGGGGCTCGCAGCGCCGGAGCTTCGTAGCTACACAGAACTGCGTCCGTGACCGCTCTCACGGCAGCTAGGTCTGTTTGCAGAAATGCGCTTCACCGTGGTGGGAATCACCGTGACAGGCGCGCCATCGGTCGATGCTTCTGTCATGAAGAAGCAGTTGGTGTTGCTGTTGGCAGGGTTTGGGTTGCTGTGGATGCCGAGTGTTGCGAGAGGAGGAAGCGCGGCTACCGCCGCGGGCTCGAGAGAGGTCGGCGACGTGATCGCGAGCACACGCGATGCGCCGACGGAGGCGCCCGCTGCGTTCGACGACGCGACCAACGGCATGGTCGACGCCGCGACGCACGCCGCCGACAAGGAGGCGTTCGACGGCGCCGAGGACATCGACGAAGGGCTGGGCCCGCTCTACAACGCGCAGGCGTGCCGCGAGTGCCACCAGGCGCCGGTCTCGGGCGCGGCGAGCCAGATCACCGAGCTGCGCATCGGTCACCGCGACTCGCGCGGCAACTTCGTCGATCCCGACATCCCGATGGGCGACGGCACCGAGGTGGTGCACGCGCGCTCGCTCCTGAACGACCGGTCGATCTGTCCGAACGCGGAGTTCCCGGATCTGACCGGTCAGCAGCGCGCGCCGGCTAGCGAGAACATTCGCGCGCTGCGCGCGTCGCTGAACACGCTCGGCGACGGGTTCATCGAGGCGATCCCGTCGAACGCGCTCCGCCAGCTCGCCGACCAGCAGTGCCGGCGCACGAACGGGGCGATCTGCGGGAAGGTGATCTACGTGCCGGTCACCGAGGCCGGCGGCACCAAGCGGGTGGCGCGCTTCGGCTGGAAGAACCAGCACGCGAGCCTGCTCTCGTTCTCGGCCGATGCGTACCTGAACGAGATGGGCATCACGAGCGTGCTCACGCCGACCGATACTGCGACGCTCTGCGACGCGATCCAGGACCCCGAGGACGAGATCGGCGACGACGGCCTGGGCGACGTCGACCGGTTCGCGCGCTTCATGCGCGCGAGCAAGGCGCCGCCGCGCTACGCGTCGGTGGCCGCGAGTGCGGACTCCGTAGCCGGCTCCGCCCTGTTCGACCAGGTCGGCTGCGCGGTCTGCCACGTGCGCACGCACGTGACGGCGCCCGCCGGCTCGGTGCTGAACGGCGGCACGCTCGTCGTCTCCGCCGCGGTCGGCAACAAGATCATCCACCCGTTCAGCGACTTCCTGCTGCACGACATCGGCACGGGCGACGGCATCGTGCAGAACGGCGGCCAGGGAACCGCGAACATGCTGCGCACGCCGCCGCTCTGGGGCCTGCACGTGCGGGGGCGGATGATGCACGACCTGCAGTCGGTGTCGCTCGACGACGCGATCGCCCGCCACCGCGGCGAAGCGAGCCGCGTCACGTCGCGCTACCGCGCGCTGTCCGAACAGGACCAGCGGCGGCTCAAGGTGTTCTTGGGCTCGCTCTAGCTGACTTGGCGTTCGCTCGGCTGCGCCTCGCTGCGCGCGCCTTCGGCGCTTGCAGGCTCGCTCGGGGCGGCCCTCGCTCGCCTGGTCATCCACCACCAATCTGGGGAAGGAAGTGGACCTCGCTCTCGGGACGGAGCGGCTCGTACAGCGCTTCGTCCCGAGGCAGGACCTCGCCGTCGATCGCGATCGCGGTCCCTTCGGCGAGGCGGCGCTCGAGCGGCGGGAAGCGCTTGTAGAGCTCGGCCAGGAGCTCGCGCACGTCGCGCGCGGGAATCTCGAGCGACTCGGCGCCGCCCGTGAATCTTCGCAGCCCGGCCGCGAAGACGACGCGGGCCACTCCTAGCGCGGGCTCTCGAGCAGCTCGAGGAGCTTCGGGGGAGAGATCGGCAGCTCGCGAATCTCCACGCCGGCCGCTCGCTGCACCGCGTTCGCCACCGCGGCGAGCGGCGGCACGATCGGCGTCTCGCCGACGCCGCGCACGCCGTAGGGGTGCATCGGGTTGGGCACCTCGACGATCACCGTGTCGATCATCGGCAGGTCGCTCGCGACGGGAATCCGGTAGTCGAGGAAGCCCGCGTTCTGCATCGCGCCCTGCGCGTCGAAGACGTACTCCTCGTTCAGCGCCCAGCCGATCCCCTGCACCGCGCCGCCCTGCATCTGGCCCTCGACGTAGCTCGGGTGCACGGCCTTCCCGGCGTCCTGGATCGCCGTGTAGCGCAGCACCTTCACGGCGCCGGTCTCGCGGTCGACCTCGACGTCGCAGAGATGTGTCGCGAAGCCGGGCCCCGCGCCGCGCGCGGTGAGCGACGCGCGACCGCTGATCGGTCCGCCGGTCGAGCCCGAGCGCGCCGCGAGCTTCCGCAGCGAGAGCGGCTCGTGCTTGCCCTCGGCGCCGTTCACCGGCACCGCGCGCCCCTCTTCCCAGGCGACGGACTCGAGCTCGACGCTCCAGGTCTGGGCGGCGCGCGCGCGCAGCTGCTTCACCACGTCCTTGGCCGCCTCGATGACCGCCATGCCCGTCGCGAAGGTCACGCGGCTTCCGCCGGTCAGGTCGTTGTAGCCGACCGACTCGGTGTCGCCGACGACCGGCCGCACCTGCTCGACGGGGATGCCGAGCTCCTCGGCCGCCATCAGCGCCATCGACGCGCGCGAGCCGCCGATGTCCGGGCAGCCCGTCACCACGACCGCCGAGCCGTCCTCGTTGATCGACACGTTCGCCGACGACGACATGCCCGCGTTGAACCAGAACCCGCAGGCGACGCCGCGACCCTGGTTCGGGCCGAGCGGCGCGCGGTAGTGCGCGTGGCTCTTGGCCGCCCGCAGGGTCTCGACGAAGCCGATCGCGCGGTACTTCGGACCGTAGGTCGCCTGCACGCCCTCGTGCGCGGCGTTGGTCAGGCGCAGGTCGATCGGGTCGAGGCCGAGCTTCTGCGCGAGCTCGTCCAGGACCGTCTCGGTCGCGAACGCCGCCATCGGCGCGCCCGGCGCACGGTAGGCCGCGACCTTCGGCTTGTTCACGACGACGTCGCAGCCCTCGATCCGCACGTTCGCGAGCTTGTACGGCGCGAACACGGTCATCATCGCCGCGCCCACGGGCGAGCCCTTGAACGCGCCGGCCTCGTAGACGAGCGTCGCCTCGGCCGCGGTCAGGGTGCCGTCCTTCTTCGCGCCCATCTTCACGCGCACGTGCGTTCCCGAGGTGGGGCCGGTCGCGCGGAACACCTCCTCGCGCGTCATCACCATCTTCACGGGGCGCCCGGCCTTGCGCGAGAGCAGCACCGCGAGCGGCTCGAGGTACACCGTGGTCTTGCCGCCGAAGCCGCCGCCGATCTCGGTCGGGATGACCTTGATCATGTCGGTCGCGAGCCCGAGCACCTTCGCGCTGAACGCGCGCACCATGAACGGCCCTTGAGTGCAGCACCACACCACCGAGCGGTCGTCCTCGCCGGTGCGCGCGAGCACCGCGTGCGGCTCGATGTAGCCCTGGTGGACCATCGGGGTGCGGAACTCGCGCTCGACCACGACGTCGGCCTCGGCGAAGCCCTTCGCCACGTCGCCGCGGCCCATCTCGCGCCGCGAGGCGAGGTTCGTCGGCCCCTTGGGCAGCGGCTCGTCGCCGGTCGCGCGCATCTTCTCGTCCAGGATCGGCGCATCGGCGGCGAGCGCGCGGTCGAGCGAGAGCACGGGCTCGAGCACCTCGTAGTCGACTTTGATCCGCGCGCACGCCTCGTCGGCGATCCGCGCCGAGGTCGCGGCGACCGCCGCCACCGCGTGGCCGTGATACAGCGCCTTGTCGCGCGCCATCACGTTGTGGGCGAGGTCGCGGATGTCGGTCGCGGCCTCGCCTCCCGCCGCGGATTCGGCGCCCACGTCGGGGAAGTCGCGGCCGGTGATCACCGCCTTCACGCCGTCCAGCGCCAGCGCGTCCTTGACGTCGATCGAGCGGATCCGCGCGTGCGCGTGCGGGCTGCGCAGCACCTTGCCCCAGAGCATCCCGGGCAGGGAGAAGTCCGCGCCGAACTGGGCGCGGCCGGTGACCTTGTCGAGGCCGTCGTGGCGGATCGGTCGGGTGCCGACCTGGCGGAACTTGCGCTCGCTCATCGGGTCGCTCCTCGCAGCTCCGCGGCGGTGTCGAGCACCGCGCGGATGATCTTGTCGTAGCCGGTGCAGCGGCAGAGATTGCCCGCCAGCCAGTAGCGGGTCTCCTCCTCGCTCGGATCGGGGTTCCGCTCGAGCAGCGCCTTCGCCGCCACGATGAAGCCGGGCGTGCAGACGCCGCACTGCAGCGCCGCGTGCTCGAGGAACTTGCGCTGCAGCGGGTGGAGCTCGGCGCCCTTCGCGACGCCCTCGATCGTCTGGATCTCGCGGCCCGCGGCTTCGGCCGCGAGCACCAGGCACGAGCACACCAGGCGCCCGTCGAGCGTCACCGAGCACGCGCCGCAGTCGCCGGTCGCGCAGCCTTCCTTGGTGCCGGTGAGGTGGAGCTCCTCGCGCAGCGCGTCGAGCAGGCTCTGCTCCGGAGCGCACAGGAACTCCATGGGCTCGCCGTTCACCGTGGTCTCGACGTGCAGCTTCACGCGCTCGCTCCTCCCCGCGCGCGTTCGAACGCGGCCAGAGCCGCCCGGCGCACCAACACTCCCGCCACCTTGCGGCGGTACTCCACCGTGCCGCGCTTGTCCGAGATCGGGCGCGCCGCGGCGCTCGCGGCCTCGCCGGCGCGCGCCAGCGCGGCGTCCTCGCCGCGCGTGCCGACCAGCGCGCTCGCCGCGTCGGCCACCAGGACCACGGTTGGAGCGACCGCGCCCAGCGCGACCCGCGCCGCGGCGCAGCGGCCGCTCGCATCGAGCGCGACCGCGACTCCCGCGCCGACCACCGCGATGTCCATCTCGGTGCGCGGGATGAATCTCAGATAGGCGTCGCTCGCGCGCGCGGGCGGCCGCGCGATGCGGAAGCCCACGAGCAGCTCGCCGGGGCCGAGCACGGTCTGGCCCGGGCCGGTCGTGAACGCCTCGACCGCGACCTCGCGCTCGCCGCGCGGGCCGGCGATCGCGCAGCGCGCGCCGACCGCGCACAGGGCGGGAACCGTGTCGGCGGCCGGCGAGGCGTTGCAGAGGTTCCCGCCGACCGAGGCCCGGCCCTGGATCTGGGTCGAGCCGATCAGGTCCACCGCCTCGACCAGACCCGGCCAGATCCGCCCGATCTCGGCGTGCTCGACGACCAGGGCCGCGGGAACGGCCGCGCCGAGCCACAGCTCGTCCTTGCGGAGCTCGAGCCGGGTGGTCTCGGGGATCTTCTTCACGTCCACGAACACGCGCGGCGTGCCGCGCCCGCTGCGCATCTGCACCAACAGGTCGGTGCCTCCCGCTAGGACGCGCGCACCGCGCTCGCCCAGGAGCTCGACCGCGCGGGCGATCGACGTGGGCGCTTCGTAGCGGACTTCTTCCAACGCGAACCTCCGAGCCAAGAATGCCACAACCGGGGTACGCTATCCCGATGACGCACTCCGATCCGCTCGCCGTGGCCGAGCGACTGTTCGCCGCGATTCCGAAGGGCGACCTCGAAGCCGTTCGCGACCTGTACGCGCCCGACGCCCGGATCTGGCACAACCACGACGGGGTGGTCCAGGATCCGGCGGCCAACCTGCAGGTGCTGGGCTGGGTGGTGAAGAACATCCGCGGCATCTCGTACGACGAGGTCCGGCGCCAGCCGACGCCCACCGGATTCGTCCAGCAGCACGTGATGCGCGGAACCCTCCCCAGCGGCAAGGCGTTCGAGCTGGCGGCCTGCATCGTCTGCACGGTCGTCGCCGGCCGAATCACCCGGCTCGACGAGTATCTCGACTCGGCGCAGCTCGGCGCGCTCGCTGGCTAGCGTGGGCGCGCGACGCGCCGCCGCGCTCCTGGCGGCGCTCCTGGTCTGCGCGTGCGCCACGGCGCCGCCCAGCGACCAGCGCCCCATGTACGGCGGGGAGGACCGCGGCGCGGACCCGGCGTTGCGGGACGCCGACGCCAAGCTCGTCGCCGACGCGGTCAAGGCGTTCGGCAACCCGCGCGCCGCGAGCGCCGCGTTCGCCTCGGACGGCGACGCCGCGTTCCGGAGCGGAGATCTGACGAACGCCATCCGCTTCTACAACCAGGCCTGGCTCATCGACAAGGACAATCCCGACGTGTACTGGGGCTTCGCGGCCGTGCTCTACCAGCGCGACGAGTACTGCGAGAGCACGCGCATGCTCGAAGCGGGCGCTGCGCGCGGGCCGATGCCTCCCCGGGTGCGGGCGATCGGGGCGCTCGTGTACGCGGGCTGCGGGATCACTCTGGCCAAGTTCCGCGACACCGATCCGAGCCGGTACTACGCGCGCGCGGAGGAGCTCCTGACCGAGGCCGAGGCCGACCCGAACGCGTCGCGCTCGACCGTGATCGACGCCTGGGCGCGCTACTACTACGGCCGCGGCGACTACGCGGCGGCGTGGGCCAAGGTCGCGGAGTACCGGCGCGTCGTCGGCAAGGAGATGGATCCGGCCTTCGTCGCGAGCCTGCGCGACAAGCAGCCGGAGCCGGTCCCCGCGGCGGCGGCGCCGGCCGCGGACTGACTCAGCGCGCGCGCGCGAGCTCCGCCTTCATCGCCCTCAGGAACTCCGCGCGCTCGGCGCGGGTCGAGACCCGGAAGCGCTCGAACTCGTCGCCGATCTTGAGGTCCGCGAAGAGACCTTCGGGGTCCTCGTGGAAGTGCAGCATCGACGAGCTCTTCCGGTAGAAGCAGCCGCGGCTCTTCTCGCGCAGGTCGGCGTGCTTGCGGATCTGCGCGAGCAGATCGTCGAGCTGGTCGAGCGCTGCAGGCCCGGCGTGCTTCATCGCACGGTCGAGTCTACCGCGCGCGCGTAGGTCGCGTCTTCGATGAATCGCGCGCCGGGAAACTGCTGGCGGAGCCGGGAAGCCAGCGGATCGTCGGGCGGGATCAGGATCACCAGGGTCGCTCCGCCGGAGATCTTCCGCGCGAGCCGCCGCGAGGAATCGGGCAGGTCCTCCGAGACGTTCGAGTGTCGCAGGTGCTTGTTCAGATAGGCCCGGAGGTCGGGTGCGTGGTCCGCGTTGTAGACCAACGCGCGCTCTGCGCCCGCGGCCTCGATCTCCGTGACGAGCCGCCGTGCCGGCCCGGTGGCCGGGTCGTACGGGATCGCGACCGCGTCGGTCCCCGCCGCGTCGCCGTAGGCCGCGACCGCGAAGCCCGCCGTTCGCGCGCGCGCGACCGCCTCGGGGGTCGGCGGATCCGAGAGACAGGTCGCGCGCGCGTAATACATGCACTCGACCGGCCAGGCCACGCCGAACACGGCGCGCTTCCCCGCCGGCAGCTTCTCGACCTCGCCCGCCAGCCAGCGCAGCTCGCGCGCCCACAGGGGATCGCGCACCTTCGCCTCGAACGGACCCTCGACCCGCAGGACCGCGACCGCCGCCCCCGCGACGAGCGCCAGCGACGCCAGAGCGTGTAGGGAACGCAGCCACCGCGGCGAGTCGCGCCGGACCGCGTCGAAGACGAAGCCGCCCAGCGCGACGAACATCACCGGGGCCGCGATCAACACGTACGACTGCATCTTCGTCGCGGCGAGCGTGAAGACGCCGTACACCAGCGCGAGCCACCACACGAGCGGGCGCAGCTCCGGGCGCGCGCGCCACGCCTGCCAGCCGAGCCACGCGAGCGCGACCGGCGCCAGCCAGCCGAAGTCGAGCGGCAGATTCGCGAAGTGGTAGTACCAAGGGCCGCCCTGACGATCGACGACGTTCAGGAAGTACCGCGCGCCGCGCGCGCGGGCGACGGCCGCGACCTCCGGGAACGCGAGCGCGACGTAGAGCTGCCACGGCAGCACGAGACACAGCGCAAGGCCGAGCGCCGCCGCCGGCGCCGCGACTCGCGCGCGCCAGCTCGCGCCGCGCTGGCAGAGCGCGAAGAAGAAGACCGCCGGGATCACGAGCGCCGGCGTCTCCTTCACGTAGTAGGCGGCGGCAGTCGCGACCCCGACCAGCGCGACCCGGCCCGCGGAGCAGAGCTCACTCGCGCGCAGCGCTGCGAGCGCTCCCAGCGCGACGGCGAGCACGAACAACAGGTCCACGTGATCCGTCGCGCGCGCCCCGGCCGCGAGCTGGATGATCCGCGCGTTCCACGCGCAGAACCCGGCGGCGGCGAGCGCTGCGTTGCGCGAGACGAAGCGTCGCGCCAGCGCGAACACGGCGAGCACCAAAAGGACGGACGCCAGCGCGCTCGGCACGCGCAGCGCCGGCTCGCTCGTGCCGAACGCGCCGAGCGATGCGGCCATCAGCCAGGTCGCGAGGGGCGGCTTGTGCAGCCACACGTGCGCGTGTCGCCAGTCGTCGGGTCGCGGCTCGGCGACCGGCTCCGCGACCAGCCGCGGCGGCAGCCAGCCCTGCTCGAGCGCGTTGCGCGCCACCAGCGCGTGGTATCGCTCGTCCCACTCCGAGAGGTAGAAGTGCGCCGCCGGCGGCACGCGCAGGCAGAGCGCGGCGAGTGCCAGCCACGCGAGCGCGCGCCGCACCCGGTCGCGGCGCGCCTCGTAGACCGCGGCAGCGGTCGCCCCGACCGCCGCGACCGTCCCGAACAGAGCGAGCGCATCCACCGTCCCAAGTCTAGCCACGCCGGCGAGACGCGCGCGGCTCGGGACGCGTATGCTCGCGCCGCCAATTCGAGATCGGAGGAACCCTGGTGATCAAGCTCTACGGAATCCGTCAGTCGCGGGCGCTGCGCTCGCTGTGGGCGCTCGAGGAGCTCGGAGTGCCCTACGAGCACGTGCCGACGAACTTCGCGACCGACGCCAAGAAGCCCGAGTACCTGGCGATCAACCCGAACGGCCGCGTGCCCGCGCTGGTCGACGGCGACGTGACTCTGTTCGAATCGCTGGCCATCAACCTGTATCTCGCCCGGAAGTACGACAAGACCGGCCTGCAGCCGAAGTCGGTCGAAGACGAGGCCAGGGCGGTGCAGTGGAGCATCTGGGCGATGACCGAGGTCGAGGGGCCGCTCCTGCAGATCCTGATGAACCGTGTCTTCCTGCCGCCCACCCAGCGCGACGAGGCGGCCGCCCGCACCGGCGAAGACCGCCTGGCCGCACCGCTGCGCGTGCTGGACGGCGCGCTGACCGGCCGCCGCTACCTGCTCGGCGACCGCTTCACGATCGCCGACCTGAACGTGGCGTCGGTGCTGTCGTGGGCGCGGATCGTGAAGCTCGACCTCGCGAAGACGCCGAACGTGGCGCGCTGGCTCGACGAGTGCTGCACGCGCCCCGCCTTTGCGAAGGCGCAGAAAGGCTGAATGCGCCGCGCGTGGGTGTTGGCCGTCGCTCTGCTCGCGGCGTGTCAGCGGCCGGCGCCGGAGCCGACCCACGAGCTCACCGGCGCGTGGCTGCGCGAGCCGGAGGGGACCCGCGGGTTCGAGCTGCGCGAGGACGGCGTGCTCGCGCTGCTCGGCCCCTCGGATCGCTCGGGCCTGGCCTGGAACGTCTCGCACGGCGAGCTCATGCTCTCGACCAACACCGAGAAGCGTCCCGAGCCGAACACGGCGCGGCTGCAGATCACCGCGCTCGAGCCCGACCGCCTCGTGCTCGAAGCGCCCGACGAGCCCCTCGCCGGGACCTACCGCCGCGCCCAGGTCGCGCACGTGCGCGGAGTCGCGACCTATCGCGAGCAGATCGCGCTCGCGCCCGGCGCGCGCGTCGAGCTGCACATCCAGCGCGGCGCGGATCCGGTCGCCGCCAGCGTCTTCGCCGTCCGCGCGCCCATCCCGATCCCGTTCGACGTCTCGTTCGTCCCGACGCGCGGCGCGCAGTACACGCTGACCCTCGCCATCCTCGAGCGCGACCGCGCGCTGTTCGCGACCCCTGCGCCGCTGCCGGTCAGCCCCGACGGCGAGCCGCTCGAGGTTCTCCTCCGCCCGACGCGCTAGCTCGCGGTCAGTCCTTCCAGTCGAAGGAACCCTTGCGGACGTTCATGAAGGCGAGCTCCGGCACGCTCCACATGAGTCCGCTCGCGCCGGCTTGCAGGCGAGAGCCGCCGTCGAACGGCGCAGCGCCTGCGCCGTACACGGTGTAGCCGAGTCCGTAGATCAGATTCACCGCGCCGTAGGCGGGACGGCGCCAGAAGACGTCGTCGGTGAAGAGCAAGAAGGCGCCGTCGCGCAGGAGCGGCGTGTAGATCGTCGAGGTCGGAACCGCGGACTCGCGCGCTGCAGTGAGAGCGCCCGGTGACTCGCGCAGGACCCGCTCGAGCTCCTGGGCGCGGCGGCCCGGCAGCTCGTCCACCCGCTCGATCCGGAGCCGCTCGCGCACGCGGTCGAAGAAGACGAACGGCACGAAGCCGAGCGGCTCCTCGGGCGCCGGCACCTCGGCGCCGAGCGCGCGCGCGGCCTCCGCCTCGGAGCCGAACGCGCCGCCGGTCGTGCGCGCGAGCTCCGTGATGCAGTTGTGCCGAGTCAGGTCGTAGCCCCAGCGCGCCTCGAGCCGCGCGTCCTGCGCGGCCAGCCGCGCGCGAGCGAGCGCCACTGCGGCGGTCGGGTCGCCGCCCGGCAGCGGCACCGCGACACTGCGCCCCAGCGCGGGGAGCTTGCGCATGCCGTACTCCGAGAGCGGCCCGGCCGCGTCGGCGCGGCCGCTGCGCGCGGCGACCGCCGCGGCCTCCTCGAGAAGGTTCAGGTTCTCCTCGTCGGGCGCGCCGCGCGCCAGCACGAGCTCGCGCCCGCGCCGCAGCAGCTCGCCGGCCTGGATGCGCCGCTTCTCGCGCACCGGATCGGAGACGTCGTCCGGGTTCGGGTTGGCGACCTCGTTGCCCGTGAACGCGTCGAGCACCACCAGCCGGTCGAGCGCCAGGCTGCGGCGGGCCGCCAGGTAGCGCGCCTCCGCGAGCAGGAGCGCATAGCCGCGGTCGGGGCGCGCCGAGCCCAGGAGCTCCGTCACCGTCGCCTCGAGCCGCGCCGCCAGCGCTTCGAACGCTTCGCGTTCGGACGGGGAGAGCGTTGTGTCGAGCTCGGGCGGAAGCGCTGCGATCGCCGCCGGCGCGAGACCGTAGCCGTCCGCCAGCGCGCGCACCGCCTCCCGCAGCGACGCAGCTTCGCGGAGACCCGCGAGGTCGGGGCCCCCCGTCGAGCTCGCCGCGATCCGCTGCTCGGCGTCGGCCGCTTGCCGATCCAGTGCGGCCTCGCCCGCGCGCGCCGCGACCGCGGCGCGGAGCCGCGCCATGTCCGGATCGGGCGCGAGCTCCGCGGCGACGAGACCTGCGCCGCGCAGCGGCGGCGGGTCTCGTCGCGCGCCGAACGCCTCGAGCCAGGCGACGTCGTCGCGCAGCGCCGCGCGGCGCCCGACCTCCAGCTGCTGCTCGACGTAGAGGCGCGAGAACGTGCGCTGCACGCGCTCCGTCACGTCGGACGCGACATCCACGTGCGCGACCTCGAGCGGACGGTTCTCGAGCTCGGCGTAGACGAGGTGGAACGACGACCAGCCCTCGCGCACCAGCAGGAGCAGCCCGGAGTCGGCGTTCTGCAGGTGATAGACGGTGTCGTCGGCGCGCAGCGCGGCGTGTCCGCCGCTGGCCAGGCCGACGTTCGGGCTCACGTACACGAACGCAAGCCCGCGCTCGGCGCCCGTGGCCGTCGCGGCCGAGAGCGCAACTGCCGCGAACCCGCCGAGCGCCGCGCTCCGCATCAGCCGCCGGCTTGGCGATAGCCCTCGAGCGCGAGCTGCGCGGCCGGCTTGTCGCGACCGACCTGGTCGAGGAACTCCGCCATCTGCGCCTCGCTCCAGCTCGCGTCGCGCAGGCCTTCGCCGATCGAGCGCGGGGTCAGCGGATCGGCTTCCCAGTGACTGATGCCGTGATCCTCGGCGATTCGCGAGACGCCGCGCAGGAACTCCTCGCGGCTGCCCGAAGCCTTCGCAAAAGCCGCCGTGAACTCGCGCAGGTCGCGGTTGTAGCTCTGTTTGTTCGGGGTCGTGTCGGCCTTGTTGCCACCCCCCGAGCCGGACGACGCCGAGATCGCGTCGAACGAGCCCGCGATCGACCGGGACGAGCTGGCCGAGAGGTCCGAGGGCAGCTCGATGATGGCCGAGATGATCTTGCAGCCCAGGGCCGGAGCGGCTGCAAGGAGCGCCACGGCGACCAGGACGCGGGAGAGCGGGCGAGCGGTTTTCACGGGGGACTGACCTCCATTGGAAATCATATCGCCTGCGTGAACGCATGGGTCGGGCCAGCCAATATGGGGTTTTAGCTACGAATTTTCGCTGACCGATCTGCTCATTTCGGTCTGCGCCTTTCCTTGCCGCTGTGGGAATCGAGTGGAACCCTCGGACCGATTCCGCTGACCACTCTGTAAGTGAAAGCGGAATCTTCACGGGGGGGACGGGCGAAGGCCTCGTTCGCCCGACGGAAGAGTTCCAATGGGATTGCTCGCTGGCATCGAGAGTCCGGAGGCGCTGCGAAAGCTCGCGCGCCCCGAGCTGCACACCGTCGCGAACGAGCTGCGCGCCGAGCTGATCCGGGTCGGCTCCGAGGTGGGTGGCCACTTCGCGGGCAGCCTCGGCACCGTCGAGCTGACCGTGGCCCTGCACTACCTGCTCGACACCCCGCGCGATCGCGTCGTCTGGGACGTGGGCCACCAGGCCTACGGGCACAAGGCCCTGACCGGGCGCCGGGCGGGCTTGATGAAGATCAAGAAGGCCGACGGCCCGAGCGGCTTCCTGCGCCGCGAGGAGAGCGAGTACGACGCCTTCGGTGCGGGCCATGCGGGCACCTCGGTGTCGGCGGCGCTCGGCATGGCCGAGGCGGCCCGGCGCAGCCGGAGCGGCGCGCGCGTGGTTGCGGTGATCGGCGACGGCGCGGCGACCTCGGGCATGTCCTTCGAGGGCCTGAACCACGCCGGGCATCTGGGCACGGCGCTCTGCGTCGTCTTCAACGACAACGGCATGTCGATCGCGCCGAACGTCGGCGGGCTGTCGCGCTCCGGGCGCGCGCGCGACTACTTCGAGTCGCTCGGCCTGCGCTACCTGGGGCCGGTCGACGGCCACGACCTGGACGCGCTCCTTCCCGCGGTCGAAGCCATGCTCGCGGAACGCGGACCGACGGTGCTGCACGTGCGCACCAAGAAGGGCGCGGGCTTCGCGCCGGCCGAGGCCGACCCGTTCAAGTGGCACGCGACCGGGCCGTTCGAGCGCGCGACCGGCGCGTCCAAGGCCGCGAGCAACGGCGCCGCGCCGAGCTGGACCTCCGCCTTCGCCGACGCGCTGATCCGCGTGGCCGAACGCGACCCGCGGGTCGTGGCGATCACCGCCGCGATGCCCGACGGCACCGGCCTCGACCGCTTCGCGAAGCGCTTTCCGGAGCGCAGCTACGACGTGGGGATCGCCGAGCAGCACGCCGTGACCTTCGCGGCCGGGCTCGCCGCCGACGGCTTCCGGCCGGTGTGCGCGATCTACTCGACGTTCCTGCAGCGCGCCTTCGACCAGGTCGTGCACGACGTCGCGCTGCAGAATCTGCCCGTCACCTTCGCGCTCGACCGCGCGGGCCTGGTCGGCGCCGACGGCCCGACCCACCACGGCGTGCTCGACTTCGCCTACCTGCGGATCGTTCCGAACCTGGTCGTCGCCGCGCCGCGCGACGAGAACGACCTCGAGGCCCTGCTCGCGGCCGCCGTCGCTTCGGACCGGCCCTTCGCGCTGCGCTTCCCGCGCGGGACCGCGACGGGCGTGCAGATCTTCTCCGAGCCGAAGACGCTCGCGATCGGACGCGGCGAGCTCCTGCGCCGCGGCGGCGACGTGACCCTGGTCGGGATCGGCCGCACGGTGGCGGTCGCGCAGCGCGCGGCCGAGCTGCTCGCGCACGAGGGAGTGCGAGCGACCGTGCTCGATGCGCGCTTCGCCAAGCCGCTCGACGCGGAGCTGATCTGCGGCGCCGCTGCGCACAGCGGACACGTCGTCACGATCGAGGACCACTCGGCCGCCGGCGGCTTCGGCAGCGCGGTGCTCGAGCTGCTCGCGCGCGAGCTGCCGCGAACGGCGGTGCGCATCCACGGGCTGCCCGATCGCTTCACCGACCACGGCGACGTGAACGCGCAGTACCGCGCGGCCGGGATCGATCCCGAATCGGTCGCCGCCGAGACGCTGGTCTGGCTCTCCGAGGTCCGTCCGGCGCCGCAGCCGCGCTCCCGCAACGGCGGCGAGCGCGAGGAGTTCCCGCATGCCTCGTGAGCGGATCGCCGCGGAGCCTTCGCGCGAGGTGCTCGCCGCCTACGCGCATTGCCGGGGCGTGACGCGGCGCAGCCACTCGAGCTTCGCCGCCGCGTTCTGGATGTTCCCGAAGGCCAAGCGGCGCGCGCTCCACGCGATCTACGCGTTCTGCCGGCTGGCCGACGACATCGCCGACGACCCGGCGATCCGCGGCAACCGCGGGCTCCTGCTCGAGCGGTGGCGCGACGAGCTCGCGGCGCGCCTACGACGGCAAGGCCGTGCACCCGGTCGGCATCGCGCTCGGCGACGCGGTCGCGCGCTTCGACCTGCCGCGCGAGACCTTCGAGGACCTTCTGCTGGGGCGTCGAGTCGGATCTGCGCCGCACGCCGATCGAGACCTTCGACGAGCTGTACCAGTACTGCTACCGGGTCGCGTCGACCGTCGGCCTCCTGATCGTGCGCGTGCTCGGCTTCAACGACCCGCGCACGCTCGACTACGCCGAGGCGATGGGCGTCGCCGTGCAGCTCACCAACGTGCTGCGCGACGTGGGCGAGGACGCCGCGAGCGGGCCGCGTCTACCTGGCGCGCGAGGATCTGAAGCGCTTCGGCGTCGGCGAGGAGGCGCTGCGCGCGGAGCCTGCGCCCGACGAGCTGCGGCTCCTGCTCGCCTGCTACGCCGAGCGCGCGCGCATCTTCTACGAGCGCGCGGCCGCGCTGCGCCCCGCCGCCGATCGCGCGCGCCTGCGCCCGGCCGACGCGATGGGCGCGATCTACCGCTCCATGCTCGACCGGCTGCAGGCCGAGCGCTTCCCGCGCGAGCGCACGGTTCGCCTGTCGAACCCGCGGCGGCTCGCGATCGCGGCGTCGGTGTGGCTGCGGGGAGCGCGCGCGTGAGCGAGATCGACGACCGCAAGCGCTCGCACCTGTCGCTTTGCGCGAGCGAGGACGTCGAGCACCACGGGCGCACCCTGCTCGACGAAGTGCACCTGCTGCACGACGCGCTGCCCGACCTGGCGCTCGACGAGTCGATCTCTCGACCGAGCTGCTCGGGCAAGTCGGCTGCGCGCGCCGATCGTGATCTCGGGCATGACCGGCGGCACCGACGAGGCCGGCCGGCTGAACCGCGCGCTCGCGGCGGCCGCGCAGAAGCTCGGCCTCGCGCATGGGCGTCGGCGTCCAGCGCGCGATGCTGCTGCATCCGGAGCAAGCGGCGAGCTACCGCGTCCGCGACGTCGCGCCGGACATCCTCCTGCTCGCGAACCTGGGCGCGGTGCAGGCGCGCGAGTCGGGGACCGAAGCGGTCGCGGCGCTCGTGCGAGGCGATCGGCGCCGACGCGCTGTGCATCCACCTGAACGCCGCGCAGGAGCTCGTGCAGGACGAGGGCGACCGCGACTTCCGCGGCTGCCTCGGCGGCGATCGCCGAGCTCGTCGCGCCATCTGCCCGTGCCGGTCATCGTCGAAGGAGACCGGCTGCGGCCTCGCGCCCGCGCGCGCTGGCGCGGCTGCGCGACGCGGGCGTGCGCTGGGTCGACGTCTCGGGCGCGGGCGGCACGAGCTGGACGGCAGTCGAGTCGCTGCGCGGCTCGGCGCGCCAGCGCGCCCTGGGCCGCGAGCTGCGCGAGTGGGGCATCCCGACCGCCGCCGCCGTCGGCTACGCGGCGCGCGCGGGCCTGCGGGTGATCGCGTCGGGCGGCGATCCGCGGCGCCGTCGACGTCGCGCGCGGCGCTCGCGCTGGGCGCGGACGCCGTCTCGCTGGCGCTGCCCTTCTTGCGCGCGTGACCGGAAGGCGAGCGCGGGCGTGATCGACGGCGGGCGAGCGGTTGATCGAGGGCCTCCGCGTCGTGACCCTGCTGACGGGCGCGCGGCGACCCGCGCGCGCTGCGGCGGGTGCCGCGCGTGCTCGGTCGGCGACCTGCGCCACTGGATCGAAGAGCAGTCTGACCGGCAGACAGTCGACGAGCGCCGAGACGCCGAGCGCGCGCGCGGCGCGGAAGGAGAGACCCAGGCGCGGATCATGCGCGCGTCGATGGAGCTCTTCGCCACGCGCGGCTACGAGGGCACCAGCATCTCGGCGATCGCGCGCGAACGGCGCGATCAGCCGCGGCGCGGTGTTCTGGCACTTCGGCAGCAAGGCGGCCCTGTTCAAGGAGGCGTGCAAGCGCTTCTTCATCCCGTTCTGGCGCGAGTTCGAGAGCAGCCTCGAGTCGCCGGCCCGCGCGAGCGCGTGCTGCGCGCTGTTCGACATGTACGAGAAGTTCGTGACCACAACCGCGAGACGATCCAGGCGCTTCGTGCGCTGGGTGCTCGAGTCGCCGACCATGCGCGAGTCGCTGCGGGGCGAGCTGCTCGCGCTGCACGCCATCTTCACCGACGATCTGCGCCGGCGATCACCGAGCTCTCGGGCGACGCCACCGCGGCGAAGATCGCCACCACCGCGCTGGTCTCGCATCCTCGCCGGCAATCTGCTGTTCAGCGTGATCGACCCCGGGCTCGACGCAGGACAGCGGCCGCAGCGACAGCCTGCGCGCGGTGGCGGAGCGCATGCTGTTCTCGAGTTCGCGAACCCGCGCGAGCGGGTCGGCAACGCATGAGCGCGGCGCCGCTCGCCCAGAACGCGGCGGAGCTCGTCGCGCGCGCGCAGACCGAGAACTTCCCGGTCGCGCTGTTCGTGCTGTCGCGCGCGCAGCGCACCCACTTGATGGCGATCTACGGCTTCGCGCGGCTGGCCGACGACGCTCGGCGACGAGCGCCCAGGGCGACCGACTCGCGCTGCTCGACTGGCTCGAGGCCGACCTCGGCCGGGCCTACACCGGGACGGCTGCAGCATCCGCTCTTGCAGCGGCTGACGCCGACCCTGCGGGGCTCGCGCTGCCGCGCGCGCCGTTCGCGGCGCTGATCGAGGCGAACCGCCGCGACCAGCCATCTCGCGCTACGCGACCTGGCGCGCAGCTCGCCGAGTACTGCGAGTACTCGGCGAACCCGGTGGGGCGGCTGGTGCTGCACGTCTTCGGCGCGGCGACGCCGGAGCGCTTCGCGCTCTCCGACGCAGGTGTGCACGGCGCTCCAGCTCGTCGAGCACTGCCAGGACGTGGCCGAGGACTCTCGCGCGCGGCCGCGTGTACCTGCCCGCCGAGGACCTGGTGCGCTTCGGCGCGCGGGAGGCGGACCTCGCCGCGACGACGGCGTCGCCCGCGCTGCGCCGCTGCTGCGCTTCGAGGTCGAGCGCGCGCGCGGCGCTGCTCGATCGTCGGGCAGCGCGCTCGTGCGCACGCTCTCCGGACGCGGGCGGCTCGCGGTCGCGGGCTTCATCGCCGGCGGGCGCGCGGCGCTCGACGCGATCGAACGCGCGGACTTCGACGTGCTCGCCGGCGCAGCCGCAGCCGCGCCGGCGCGATCTCGCTGCGCCGGCTCGTGCGGCGCTGCGTGAGCGAGTCTTGCGCGCGCCGCGGATCGCGGTCGTCGGCGGCGGGCTCGCGGGCCTGGCCGCCGGCGCTCGCGTGCGCGCGACGCGGGCTGCGCGGTCTCGCTGCTTCGAGGCGCGACCGCGGCTCGGCGGCGCGACCTGGTCGACGCGAGCTCAGGGGCTCGCGGTCGACAACGGCCAGCACGTGTTCCTGCGCTGCTGCACGTCGTACATCGAGTTCCTCGAGCGGATCGGCGCGCGGGATCGCGTCGGTTCTCCAGCCGCGGCTCGCGATCCCGGTGCTCGCGCCCGGCGGCCGCACGTCGTGGCTGCGCCGCACCGGCTGCCGGCGCCGCTGCACCTGGCGCCAGCCTGCGCGCTTCGCGCCGCTCTCGCTCGGCGAGCGCCTGCGGTTGGGCGACGGCGCGGCGGCTCGAAGTCCGTCGACTCTCGACGATCCGCGCAACGACGCAGTGACGCTTCGGCGAGTGGCTGCGCGCGCACGGGCAATCCGCGCGCGCGATCGAGCGCTTCTGGGACCTGGTCGCGCGCCCGACGTTGAACCTGCCCGCGGACGAAGCGTCGCTCGCGCTCGCCGCCAAGGTCTTCCAGACGGGGCTGCTCCAGGCGCCCGACGGCCGCGGACGTCGGCTACGCCGCGGTGCCGCTCGCAGCACGTGCACGCCGACCCGGCCGAGCGCGCGCTCGAGAAGGTCGGCGCGTCGGTGTGGAAGCGCGCGCGCGTTCAGCGCGATCGAGCTCGCGGCGAACGGCGCAGCCGACGCGCTCTGGATCAACGGCGAGCGCACCGCGTTCGACGCGATCGTGCTCGCCGCGCCGCACGAGGACGCCGCGAAGCTCCTTCCCGAGCAGGCCGGGCTCGACCCCGCGGCGCTGGTGGCGCTCGGCACGCTCGCCGATCGTGAACCTGCACATCGTCTGGGACCGGCGCGATCTTTCCGCACGAGTTCGCGGCGGCGGTCGGCTCGCCGCTCGCAGTGGATCTTCGACCGCACCTCGGGCTGCGGGCCTCGAGCGCGGGCAGTATCTCGCGGTGTCGCTGTCGGCCGCGGACCGCTGGGTCGGCGTCTCGTCCGACGCCGCTGCGCGCGCACGCTTCGAGCCCGAGTTCCGGCGCCTGCTGCCCGCGGCGCGCGACGCCGTGCTCGAGCGCTTCTTCACGACCTGCGAGCCCGCGGCGACCTTCCGCGCAGGCGCCGAGCACGCGCCGCCTGCGTCGCCGCGCCGAGACGCGCGTCCCGAACCTGTTCCTCGCCGGTGCCTGGACCGACACCGGCTGGCCCGCGACGATGGAAGGCGCAGTGCGCAGCGGGCTCGCCGCGGCGCGCGCGGCCCTCATCGGCGCCGGCCGCACCCGTGCACTCCCCCCGGAGATCGCAGCATGAGCGACGCCGTTCGCACCCTGACCGCGCCCGTCGACGATGCGCTCGCGCAGGCGCGCGCTGCGATGGAGCGCACCTGCCAGCGCCTGTTCGCGACCCAGGATCCGCGCGGGTTCTGGAAGGGCGAGCTCGAGACCAACGTCACGATGGACGCCGAGGATCTCCTGCTGCGCGAGTTCCTCGGCATCCGCACCGCCGACGAGACCGAGCACGCGGCGCTCTGGATCCGCTCGCAGCAGCGCGCCGACGGCTCGTGGGCGCACGTTCCGCGGCGGCCCGCCCGAGCTGTCGACCACGATCGAGGCCTACGTCGCGCTGCGGCTCGCGGGCGACGTCCCGTCGACGCCGCGCACATGCGCCGCGCCGCCGAGCTCGTGCGCGCGCACGGCGGGCTCGAGCGCGCGCGCGTGTTCACCCGGCTTCTGGCTGGCGCTGTTCGGGCTGTGGTCCTGGGACGACCTGCCGGCGCTGCCGCCCGAGGTGATCTTCCTGCCGCCGTGGTTCCCGCTGAACATCTACGACTTCGGCTGCTGGGCGCGGCAGACGATCGTGCCGCTGACGGTCGTCGCGTCGCACCGGCCCGTGCGGCGGCTGCGCGTTCGGCATCGACGAGCTGCGCACCGGCGTGATGCCGCCGCCGCCGAGCGGCTCGCTCTCGACCTGGGCCGGCGCGCTTCCAGCTGCTCGACCGCGCGCTCCACTTCTACGAGCGCCGTCCGTTCCGCTGGCTGCGCCGGACCGCGCTGCGCCGTCGCCGCAGAGTGGATCCTGCGCCGACAGGAGGCGCGACGGCGGCTGGGGCGGCATCCAGCCGCCCTGGGTGTACTCGATCATGGCGCTGCACCTGCTGGGCTACCCGCTCGACCACCCCGCGCTGCGCCGAGGCGCTCAAGGGTCTCGACGGCTTCACCCTGGACCCGAACGGCCGGCGCCGGCTCGAGGCCTGTCAGTCGCCGGTGTGGGACACCGCGCTCGCGGTGGTCGGGCTCTGAACGACGCGGGCGTCGCGACGGACCAGCCGAACCTGGCGCGCGCGGTCGACTGGATGCTGCGGCGAGGAGATCCGCGTGCCCGGCGACTGGGCGGTGCGCCGGCCGAAGCTCGCGCCCGGCGGCTGGGCGTTCGAGTTCGCGAACGACAACTACCCCGACATCGACGACACCGCCGAGGTCGTGCTCGCGCTGCGCGGCGCGTCGCGCGCCGGGCGCGCGAGCGGACGTCGACGCCGCGATCGCGCCGCGGTGTCGCGCTGGACGCTCGGCATGCAGTCGTCGAACGACGGCTGGGCCGCGTTCGACGTCGACAACACGAGCCGGCTCTGCGCGGAGCTCCCGTTCTGCGACTTCGGCGAGGTGACCGACCCGCCGAGCGCCGACGTGACCGCGCACGTGCTCGAGATGCTCGCGCTGGAAGGCCAGGCGGGAACCGACGCCGCGCGGCGCGGGCGCGCGTGGCTCCTGCGCGAGCAGGAGGCCGACGGCTCCTGGTTCGGCCGCTGGGGCGCGAACTACGTGTACGGCACGGGCGCGGCGCTGCCGGCGCTGGTCGCGTGCGGGGTGCCGACGACGGACGCGTCGGTGCGGCGCGCGGTGCGCGTGGCTCGAGGCGAAGCAGAACCCCGACGGCGGCTGGGGCGAGGACCTCCGCTCCTACGTCGACCGCGCCTGGGCCGGCCGCGGCAAGTCGACCGCGTCGCAGACCGCCTGGGCGCTGCTGGCCCTGCTCGCCGCGGGCGAACGCAGTCCCGCGCGTCGAGCGCGGGGTACACTGGCTGGTGGCGAACCAGCGGGTCGACGGCGACTGGGACGAGCCCGAGTTCACCGGCACCGGCTTCCCCGGCGACTTCTACATCAACTACCACATGTACCGGATCGTGTTCCCGCTGATGGCGCTCGGGCGCTACGTGCGGAGAGCCGCGCCGTGAACACCGAGCCGCTCGTCGTCGTGGCGCCGCTCTGGATCGAGGCGCGGGCGCTGCGCCCGGCGCTGCCCGGCGTGCGGATCGCCCGCTCCGGGATGGGCCCGCGGCGCGCGCAGGCCGCGACCCGCGCGCTCGCCAGCCAGCCCGCCCCGCGCGCGCTCGCCGTGGCCGGCATGTGCGGCGCGCTCGACCCGCGGCTCGTCCCGGGCGACGTGGTGGTCGCCTCCGAGCTGCGCGGCAACGGCGCGCCCATCGCGCTCGACTGCGCGAAGCCGCTCGCGCGCGCGCTCGAGGCGCGCGGCATCACGGTGCACGTCGGCCCGATCCTCTGCGTCGAGCGGCTCGCCGACGGCCGCGACCGCGCGGCGCTCGCCGCGACGGGCGCGATCGCGGTCGACATGGAGTCCGCCTGGCTCGCGCCGCTCCGCGCGCGCTCGAGCTTCGCGGTGCTGCGCGTCGTGTCGGACGGCCCGGGCCACGAGCTCTTCCGCCCGTCCATCCTCGTCAATGGAATTCGCGCGCTGCGAGCACTTCGCGCCGCGGCGCCTGCACTCATCACCTGGGCCCAAGCCCCTGAGGAGACTCACTGATGCCCGTCCCCCTGCGCCAGACCCTGCGCATCGGAACCTATCTGATGAAGCAGAAGCTGTTCGGGCGGAAGAAGTTCCCGCTCATCGTCGAGCTCGAGCCGCTGTTCGCGTGCAACCTCGCCTGCGCGGGCTGCGGCAAGATCCAGTACCCGAAGGACATCCTGAAGAAGCGCATGTCCGTCGAGGACGCGATCCGCGGCATCGAGGAGTCGGGCTCGCCGATGGTGTCGATCGCGGGCGGGGAGCCGTTGATCCACCCCGAGATCCACCTGATCGCGGCGGAGCTGATCAAGCGCAAGAAGTTCGTCTACCTGTGCACGAACGGCCTGCTCATGCGCCGCAAGTTCGACCTGTTCCAGCCGTCGGACTACTTCTCGTGGGTGGTGCACATGGACGGGCTGCGCGACCGCCACGACAAGTCGGTGTGCGAGCCGGGCGTGTTCGACGAGTGCGTGCTCGCGATCAAGGAAGCCAAGAAGCGCGGCTTCCGGGTCACCACCAACACCACGTTCTTCAGCCACGACGACCCGAAGACGGTCCGCGAGGTGCTCGACTTCCTGAACGACGACCTCGAGGTCGACGCGATGATGATCTCGCCGGGCTACGCCTACGGAAAGGCGCCCGACCAGGAGCACTTCCTGCCCGTCGACCAGACGCGCCGCCTGTTCAAGCAGGCGTTCTCCGACGGGAACCGCGAGCGCTGGCGCCTGAACCACACGCCGCTCTTCCTCGACTTCCTCGAGGGCAAGGTCGAGTACGACTGCACGGCGTGGGCGATCCCGAGCCTGTCGATCTTCGGCTGGCAGAAGCCCTGCTACCTGATGTCGGACGGCTACGCGAAGACGTACAAGGAGCTCGTCGAGACGACCGAGTGGGAGAAGTACGGCCGCGGTAAAGACCCGCGCTGCGCGAACTGCATGGCGCACTGCGGCTACGAGCCGACCTCCGTGTTCGCCACGACGAGCTCGCTCAAGGAGTCGATCCGCGCGTTCAAGGACGTGCTGTAGATGGAGATCGGGCTTTCGATCTTCCCGACCGACGGACTCGATCCACCCCGTGCGCCTGGCCAAGGACGCCGAGGCGCGCGGCTTCGAGTCGCTGTTCTTCATCGAGCACACGCACATCCCCGCGTCGCGGAAGACGCCGTACCCGCTGGGCGGCGACCTGCCGAGCATCTACTGGCAGGCGTACGACCCGTTCGTCGCGCTCGCGCAGGTTGCCGCGGTGACGACACAGCTCCGCATCGGCACGGGCATCTGCCTGGTGCCCGAGCACCATCCGCTGGCGCTCGCCAAGCGGATCGCCTCGCTCGACGCGCTCTCGAACGGGCGCTTCATCTTCGGGATCGGCGCGGGCTGGAACGCCGAGGAGCTCGAGAACCACGGCATCGCGTTCAAGGACCGCTGGGCGGTGACGCGCGAGTACATCCTCGCGATGAAGGAAGTCTGGACGAAGAAGGACGCCGCCTTCCGCGGGAAGCACATCAGCTTCGACGCGGTCTGGAGCGAGCCGAAGCCCGTGCAGAAGCCGCACCCGCCGATCCTGATCGGCGCGAGCTCGGTGCAGGCGATCGAGCGCGTGGCCGAGTACGCCGACGGCTGGATGCCGATCATGGGCTCGTGCGACATGCCCGAGCGACTCGCCCAGCTCGAGAAGGCCTGCGCGAAGCGCGGGCGCGACCCGAAGAAGCTCGACATCAGCGTGTTCGCCGCGCCGACCGCGCCCGGCGAGCTCGACAAGCTCGCGAAGCTCGGCGTCCGGCGCGTGATCCTGCCCCTGCCGACCCAGGACGAGTCGAAGATCCTGGCGATCCTCGACCGCTACGCGCCGCTGATCGCGAACCGGCCTCGCTGAAAAGCCGCGGCCGACCCGTATAGAATGGACGGACCGGGAGGTCCGATCCGTTGATCACGCTGTACGAGCACCCGCTCTCGCCCTACGCCCAGAAAGTGAAGATCATGCTGCTCGAGAAGGGGATCCCCTTCGAGCTGAAGACCCCGGCGATCGGCACCGGCGGGGCCGAGGCTGCCTGGACCGAGGCGAGTCCCGCGAGCCGAGGTCCCGGCGCTCATCGACGGGCCGACCAAGATCTTCGACTCGACCATCATCTGCGAGTACATCGAGGACAAGTACCCGCAGAAGCCGATGCGGCCCGCGTCGGCCGAGGATCGCGCGCGCGTGCGCATGATCGAGGACCAGCTCGACACGATCTACGAGGGCGTGACCTGGGCCGTGTTCGAGATCGAAGGCTGGGGCCGCGCGAAGGGCGAGCTGAAGACGGCGCTCTTGAAGCGGGCCGCGGAGCAGGTCGCGGGAATGAACCGCTGGCTCGAGCGCGAGCTCGGTGCGCGGCCTTACTTCAACGGCGACGCCTTCGGCTGGGGCGACGCCTGCGCCTACCCGTTCGTCGCGGGCGCGGCCGGCCAGGGCAACGCGCCGCCCGCGGGCTCGAAGCTCGGGGCGTGGCTCGAGCGCGTCCGGGAGCGGCCGAGCGTGAAGCGCTGCATCTCCGACATCGGCGCGCTGCCGCCGGCCGGAGGCGGAAGCGTCGACATGCTGGTGCAGCTCCTGGCCTCGGGAATGTTCAAGCGCGAGTACCGCGACCACCGGCTCGAGTGGATGGTGCGCTCGGGCGGCGTCTCGATCGTTCTCGAGGGCATGCAGAAGAACAACATCCGGTTCAGCAACGAACCGTCGTAACAAGAGGGAGACGAGCATGGAAGGCACCGCGAAGAAGCCGAGCTACCTGGGACTCCTGAACGCGATCGCGCTGGGTGAAGGCCGCGCGCACCAGTACCTGTCGTGCTGGGCGGCGAAGACGCCCGACGCCGACGTGAAGAAGGTGATCGCGACGGTCGCGATCCGCGAAGGCGAGCACTCGCACGCGTTCACCAAGCGCCTGTGCGAGCTGGGCTTCGCCGTCCAGGATCGGCCGGACCCGAGCTTCGAGAAGAACATGGGCATCGCGAACGCGGACTGCACCGACCTCGAGAAG
The DNA here is from genome assembly GCA_963707945.1 of uncultured delta proteobacterium. Classification (GTDB taxonomy): domain Bacteria; phylum Myxococcota_A; class UBA9160; order SZUA-336; family SZUA-336; genus VGRW01. The sequence continues at coordinate 294,141 of CAVPRM010000001.1, read as the reverse complement.
TTCGAGGCGCTCGGCTACGGCCGCGGCGGCGAGATGAGCCGCGACCCGTTCAAGGGCATCTTCGACGACGAGTCGATCGACGTGCAGACGGGCGAGCTGCTCGGCCGCTACGTCGCCGAGGAGCGCGACAGCGGCCGCATGCTGCGCGCCTGCTACAACGTGCTGCGCGAGCGCGCGGGCCGCGGGCAGCGCATGAGCGCGGCGTCGGGCTCGAGCGAGCTGCGCGATCTGCACGGCCGCCTCGACGAGATCTGCGCCGCGATCGGCAAGCTCCAGACCGAAGTCACCGCGCTGCGGCGGTAGCCGATGGAGCTCCTCGATACGGGCTCGCTCGGCGCTCCGCGCGTGCTCGTGGTCGGGGCGCACCCCGACGACGCCGAGTACTACGCCGGCGGGACGCTCCTGCGTCTCGTCCTGCAGGGCGCGCGCGTCGCGCTCACCGTCTGCACGGGCGGTGGGCGCGGCGGACGCGACCTCGAGGACCCGGTTGCGATCCGCGCCGTCGAGCAGGCCGCGGCGGCCGAGGTGATGGGCGTCGCGGCGCGCGAGAACCTGGGCCGGACCGACGGCGAGCTCGTGGTCGACGAGGCGCTGCGCGAGGCGATCGTCTTTGCCCTGCGCCGCGAGCGGCCCGACATCGTCGTCACGCACGACCCGCGCGCGCTGTTCGCGCCGGTGCGTGACCGGTTCCGGCTCCAGCACTCCGACCACCGCGCGACCGGCCAGGGCACGCTCGACGCGATCTACCCGCGCGCGCCCAGCCCGAACTTCTACCCGAAGCAGATCGCCGACCTCGGCCTCGAGCCGTGGTTCCCGCGCGAGGTCTGGCTGATGGACACCGCCGAGCCGACGATCTCAGTCGACGTCGCGAAGACCTTCGAGCGCAAGCTCGACGCGCTGCGCGCCCACCGCAGCCAGAACCTGGGCGACTCGCTGGTGCGCGCACAGCGCTCGCTCGGCCCGAGCGAGGAATTCGTGCGGCTCGTCCTGCGCAAGGGCGAGTGGCGGTCGGGCGGCTAGGCCGTGCGCGCGCGACTTCTCATCGCCTGCCTCCTGCTGGCCGCCGCCGCACGAGCGCAGATTCCCGAAGACATGGGCACCGCGACGTTGCCCGCGCCCGGCCCTCACTGGGTGTGGGTCGACGACATCGCGTTCGGCAACATCATCGACGGCCGCGCCTATCTCGTCGACGCCGACACGGGCCGCATGCTGGGCATGCTGAGCACGGGCTCGATGTTCCTGAACCTGGAGCTGCCCCGCGATTACTCCCAGATCTACGCCGCGGAGACCTACTACAGCCGCGGCGCGCGCGGCACGCGCACCGATGTGATCACCCGCTACGATCCACGCACGCTCGAGCCGGTCGGCGAGATCGTCCTTCCGGCGAAACGCCAGGCCGGCGTGCCGATGCTGAGCTACACGGGCCTGACCGACGACCAGCGCTTCATGGTCGTCTACAACTTCACTCCGGCGCAGTCGGTCAGCGTCGCCGATCTGTCCGCGAGCGTGCTCGCAGGCGAGATCGCCACCCCGGGCTGCGCGCTCGTCTACCCGAGCGGCCCGCGGCGCTTCTCGATGCTCTGCGGAGACGGCCGGCTGCTCAGCGTCGATCTGGCGGAGGACGGCAGCGAGGCCGGGCGGACGCTGAGCGAGCCCTTCTTCGATCCGAGCAAGGACCCGATCAGCGAGAAGGGCGTCCGCGCCGGGAGCCACTGGTACTTCGCGTCCTTCGACGGGCTGGTCCACGACGTCGACGTCGCCGGCGCCGCGCCGAAGTTCGCTGCGCCCTGGTCGATCGTCTCGGCGCAGGAGCGCACTGCCGGATGGCGCACCGGGGGCGCACAGCACATCGCCGCCCACGCTGCCTCGGGTCGCCTCTACTTCCTGATGCACCGCGGACCCGTGCACACACGAAAGGAGCCGGGCGAGGAGGTCTGGGTGTTCGACATCGCCAAGCGGCAGCGCGTGCAGCGCCTCAAGCTGGCTGGACCCGCCATGTCCATCGCGCTCACTCCCGATGCGAAGCCGCTGCTGCTGACCACGCTCGGCGCGGGCGGGGCAGTCGACGTGTACGACGCGGCGGGGAAGCACCTCCGCAAGGTCGAGGGGCTGGGACAGACTCCGCTCCTCATCCAGCCGCTGCCGCCGGGGGCGCACTGACGTGGACCCCGTGCTCGCCCACGTCTGCCGCGGCGTGCTCGCGCTGATTTTCCTGTCAGCGGCCGCGCACAAGCTGCGCGCGCCGCGCGACTTCCTCGCAACCCTACGCGGCTACGGGCTCGTGCCAGACAGGGTCGCACCCGCCGTCGCCGCAGTGCTGGTAAGCGCCGAGGTATCGATCGGCGCGGGCCTTTTCGCAGCGGCCACGCAACGGGCGGCCGCGCTCGGCGCGACGGCGCTCCTCGCGTTGTACGGCGCGAGCATCGCGATCAACCTGCTGCGGGGCCGGCGCGACATCGACTGCGGCTGCGGCGGGCCCGCCGCGCGTCAGCCGCTGAGCGGCTGGCTCGTGCTCCGCAACGTCTGCCTCGCGGCGATGGGGATCGCGGCGCTCACGCCGAGCTCGGGCCGCCCGCTCGGGGCGCTCGACGGGTTCACGATCGCGGCGGCGGTCGCCGTGCTGTACCTGCAGTACCTCGCGTCGAACCTGCTGCTCGCCTACCAGCCGCGCACGAAGGAGCTGGTGTGACGACGGCACTGCTCGTCTCGACGCTCGTGCTGTGGGTCGCCGTCGCGGTGCTCGCAGTCGTCGTGTTCGCGCTGGTTCGGCAGATCGGCGTGCTCCACCAGCGCATCGCGCCCGTCGGCGCGCTGATGATCGGCGGGGGGCCGAAGATCGGCGAGGCGGTCCCGCTGCTCGAGCTCGAGGACCTCGCCGGCGCGAAGCTGCGCATCGGAGGCGAGAGCACGGGCGGACGCAGCACGCTGCTCTTCTTCCTCTCGCCGACCTGCCCGATCTGCGAGAGCTTGCTGCCGGCCCTGCGCGCGGCGCGGCGCAGCGAGCGGGAGTGGCTGGACTTCGTGCTCGCGAGCGACGGAGAGCTCGAGGCGCAGCGGCGGTTCGTCGCCGGACACGAGCTGGGCGACTTCCCTTACGTCGTGTCGGCGAGGCTCGGATTGACCTACCAGGTCGGCAAGCTCCCGTACGCGGTCCTGATCGACGAGCACGGCTCGCTGCGCGCGCGCGGCCTCGTGAACACGCGCGAGCACCTCGAGAGCCTGTTCCGCGCCAAGGACCTGGGGCTGGCTTCGGTGCAGGATTACCTGCAACAGCGGGCGGACAACCATGAGTCGCTTTGACCAGTGGATCGAATCGTGCAGCCGCGGCCTCGCCCATCGGGGCTCGCGGCGCGGGTTCCTGACGGCCCTCGGGGGGATCCTGTTCGGCAGCGTCGGCCTGCCGCTGCTGCCGGTCGCGCGCGGGGCGGAGCCGGCGCGCCAGCCCGGGCCGGACGAGTCGAAAGTGAAGGGCGCGCAGGCCGATCCGACGAGCTGCGAGTACTGGCGCTACTGCGGCATCGACGGGTTCCTGTCGACCTGCTGCGGCGGCTCGGCAACGATGTGCCCGCCCGGCACCGAGCTGAGCCGGATCACCTGGATCGGCACCTGCCGCAACCCCGGGGATGGGAAGGACTACGTCGTGTCGTACAACGACTGCTGCGGGAAGAGCAGCTGCGGGCGCTGTTTCTGCAACCGCAACGAGGGCGACCTGCCGATGTACGTGCCGCCGAAGAACAACGACACGAACTGGTGTCAGGGGACGGCGAGCAACGTCTACCACTCGACCATCGCGGCCGTCGTCGGGGTCGCCGTCGAGAGCTGAGCGTGAAGGCGCTCGCGGTCGCGCTGCTGCTCGGCGGCCTGGCGGTTCGCGCCGGCGCGGACCAGCCCGCCGGCGTCAACTACCTGATCCACTGCGCGGGCTGTCATCTCGTCGACGGCTCGGGCTCGCCGCCGCGAGTGCCCGACGTCCGCGGCGAGATGGGCCGCTTGCTCGCGGTGGCGGGCGGACGCGAGTACCTGATCCAGGTCCCGGGCGCCGCGACCGCGCCGGTCTCGGACCGCGAGCTCGCCGCGATCGTGAACTACATGCTGTCGAGCTTCAGTTCGGGCACAATCCCCGCCGGCTTCGAGCCGTTCACCGAGGCTGAGGTCGGCCGGTTGCGCAAGAGCTGGCTGAGCGACCCGGAGCCGGTGCGGGCGAGGCTGCTCGGGGGAGAGCGTTGATGCGCGCGCGGCTGGTCTACAACGGTGCGATCGTGATCCTGCTCGGCCTGCTCGCGGGCTTCCCGTACGCGCTCGTGGTGACCGGCTCGATGGAGGGCTCGGAGCGCGCCTGGCGGATGGCCCACCTGGAAGGGCTCTTGAACGGGATGCTCGCGCTGCTCGCGGCAGGCGTGTGGGACTCGCTGGTGCTGTCCGCGGGTCAACGGCGCTGGCTCGCACTGTCGCTGATCCTCGCGGGCTACGGGAACGTGATCGCGTCGATCATCGGCGCGTTCTTCGGCGTGCGCGGGCTCGCCATGGCGCTGCCGTTCGCGAACCTGGTCGTGTACACGCTGTTCGTGCTCGCGATCGTCGGCGTGCTGATCGGCGTCGGACTGCTCGTGCGCGGCGGCGCGCAGGCGATCCGGAGCGGCGCCGACTAGACACTCGCCAGCAGGTCCCGCGGCTGCGCGATCCGCCGGAACCGCGGCGCATGCCGCGACGGGTGCTGGCGCCAGACGTCCCCGGGAAATCCGTTCGGCCGGATGCCCTCGGGCCAGCGGTCCAGGAACCAGCTGCCCCAGACGGGCTGGATGCCGGCGTCGCTGGCACCGCGCAGCTCGTCCGAGCCGCCGTCGCCGACGAACAGCGCCTCGCCGGGCGCGACACCGAGCCGCTGGCACGCGAGCGCGTAGATCCGCGGGTCCGGCTTCATGAGCCCGACCTGGTGCGAGAAGACGAACGCGTCGAAGTAGCGGGCGAGGTCGTAGCCGTGCCACGGCGCGGCGTCGAGGTCGGTCGCGTTCGAGACGATCGCGAGCGGCAAGCCCCGGGCCTTGAGCGCGCGCAGCATCTCGACGATCCCGGGATCGGGCGTCGCGAAGGCGACGCTGGTGATCCGGAGATAGTCCCGCTTCAGCTCGGCGATGACGCGCGGGTCGGGCTGCACCCCCGCGGCGGAACAGAGCGCCGCCGCGCCGCTCGTATCCGCGATCGCGCCGGTCTCCCAGTCCTTCGCGAGCGCGGCCAGTGCGCGTCGTAGGCACTTTGGTCCACGCCGAGCCGCTCCGCGGTCGTGCGGAGCGGCGGCTTCCAATCGGGATCGAAGTGCGATACCAGGGTCTCGAAGAGATCGAAGAGCACGGCGCGCATGGGAGATACAGATGCTGCACGGGAAGTGTCTTTGCGAGGGTGTCTGCTACGAGATCTCGGGCAAGCTCGGGCCGCTCGGCTACTGCCACTGCTCGCAGTGCCGGCGCGCGAGCGGCAGCGCGTTCGGCGCGAACGCCGACGCGAAGAAGAGCGAGTTCCGGTTCACGACCGGGGCCGAGCTGATTCGCGAGTTCGAGTCCTCGCCCGACACGTTCCGCGCGTTCTGCAGCCGCTGCGGCTCGCCGATCTACAAGCGCTCGAACGCGAAGCCCGACGTGATCCGCATTCGCCTCGGCTCGCTCGAAGGAGACCCCGGCCTGCGCGCGCGCGTGCACGTGTACGTGGCCGACAAGGCGCCGTGGTACGAGATCACGGACGCGCTGCCGCAGTTCAAGGAGCGGCTGCCGCCCCGCTAGGCCGAGGTCAATCGGAAGTGTGCCGCGCCACGAAGTCCAGCCACGTCCGGTACCAGACGCGGATGTTGCGCGGCTTCAGGATCCAGTGGTTCTCGTCGGGGAAGACCAGGAGCTCCGACGGCACACCGTGGTGCTGCAGCGCCTCGAAGAGAGCGAGCGCCTCCCCGATCGGCACCCGGTAGTCGCGCTCGCCGTGGATCACGAGCGTGGGCGTGCGCCAGCGCGCGACGAAGCGGTGGGCGGAGTAGCGGTCGTACTCCTCGAGGTCGCCCCAGGGCGTCTGGCCGCCCATGCGCAGCGCCCAGAACGCGGGCGAGTCGGTGGTGCCGTGGAAGTGCGAGAACGCGAACACCCCGGCGTGCGACACGAGGGCGCGGAAACGGTCGCTGTTTGCGCCGATCCAGTTCGCCATGTAGCCGCCGAACGAGCCGCCCATCGCGACCATGCGGTTCGAGTCGACTTCGGGTCGCGCGGCGAGCGCATCGGCCACGGCCATGACGTCGGCGTAGCAGCCCTCGCCCCAGGTGTTGCCCCATACACCGTCGAGGAACGCTTCGCTCACTCCCGTCGAGCCGCGCGGGTTGGGCAGTGCGACCGCCCAGCCCGCGCTGACCGGCACCAGCGGGTTCCAGCGCCAGTGCCAGCCGTCGGCCCACTGCGCCCACGGCCCGCCGTGGATCCAGACGAGCGCGGGAGCGGGGCCGGCTGCGCCGGCGGGCTTCACCAGGAAGCTCTGCACCGGCCAGTCGCTGCCGCCCGCGGTGGTGAACGACTCCACGTCCGCAAGCGCCGAGCCTTCGTCCGCGCCGAAGCCCGAGAGCCGCGCGAGGAGCTCGGGCTTCGCGCCGGCGCGCAGGTCGCAGCGGAACGGCTCGGGCGGATGCGTGAAGCGGTGGCGCAGGCCGGCGATCGCGTTGCTGCCCGGAATCAGCGCGATCTGCTCGTGGCTGCCGCCCGACTCGGCCGCGGTCACGCGCTCGATCGCGCCGCTCGCGACCTCGATGCGGAACACTGGCACGCTGCCGCAGTCGTCCGCGGTCGCGAGCAGCGCGCGGCCTTCGCGGTCCCAGCTCCAGAGGATCGGCCATCGCTCCCAGCCCGCGGTGAGTGCGCGACCTTCGCCGCTCGCGGTGTCGAACAGCCAGACCTCGAGCGCGCCGTGGCGCTCGTGCGAGCGCTCGTGGCGCACGCAGGCGATCCAGCGGCCATCGGGCGAGATGCGCGGCGTGTGCAGGACGGTGCGGGGCGACTCGCCGAGAGTACGCGCGCCGCTGCCGTCGAGCGCGATGAGCCGGAGGGCCCGGTCCTGGACCCGGTCCGCGCCCTCGCGCGCAACCGACAATACGGCGACCCGTCCGTCGCGCGAGACATCGAACGCCGGCTCGCGGTGCTCGCGGTCGGCGTCGGGGGTGAGATCGCGGCGCTCGCGACCGTCTTCGGTGTATGCCACGAGATGCGGCGCGGCGGCGGGAACCCAGGCGTCCCAGTAGCGCACCGGCATCTGGCGATAGTGCAGGTCCGACGGCCCGTGCTTCTTGCGGTCGGCGGCGGTCTTGCGCTGCTCGCCGGGGGACACGCCGGGCAGCACCGGCGCGATGCAAACCAGCGCGTCGCCCGCCGCCGCGAAGCGGAACGCCGAAACCCCGAGCTCCTCGTCCGTCAGCGGCCGCGGCTCGCCGCCGCCGTCCGCGGGCAGGATCCACACCTGCGCGCGCTCGTCGTCACCGTCCTCGGGCTTGCCGTCGCGCGGGTTGCGGTTCGACAGGAACCCGAGCGCACCGTCGCGCCGGAACGCCGGCGCGCGGTCGTCCGACGGCCCGCGCGTGAGCTGGCGCGCCGGCACCGCCGGATCGGCGAGGTCGACCCGCCAGAGATCGTGCACGAACTTCGCGCCGTCGCCGTCGAGCCGCGCGACCGCGACCGCCGCCCAGGTCCCGTCCGGCGAGACGGCGAGCGCGTCGGCGCGGCCGAGCTGGACGACCCGGTCGGCGTCGAGCCCGCTCACCCGCTCACTTCTTGAGCCGCAGCGGACCCATGTAGTCGCGCTTGCCCAGCGGCACGCCCTTCAGGCGCAGGATGTCGTACGCCGTGGTGGCGTGGAAGTGCAGGTTGGGCAGCGAGAACGACATCAGGAAGCCCTCTGCGGTGAACGGCATCTTGAAGTCGCCCATCTGGAACACGACGTCCTTCCCCTCGAATGCGTTCACCGCAGCGGGCTCGAGCGCGTCGAGCTCCGCGCGCGCTTCGGCAATCAGCTTCTGCAGCCCCGCGTAGTCCTGGTCCATCGGACCCGTGGGCGGCTTGAACACGCCGGCCCTCACGCCGGCGAGCGCGCCGCGCGAGTGGTGGGCGACCGCGATCACCTGGAAGCGAAACGGCAGCATGTCCGGAGCCAGCTTGAACTCGACGAGCTCCTTCAGGTCGATGTTGCTCGCCTTGCAGTGGGTGAGGCCCTTCTCGAGGAAGCCCGCCACACCGGCGAGCACTTGCTGGAACGATTTCACGCTCACGTCATACAGGGGGATCGCCATGGTTCTGATCTCCTATCAGGGCCAGCCGGCCCCGGGTACGTCCACGTTCACGGTCTCGATCTTGCCGCCGCGCTTCTCGACGCACTCCACGGGGTGGTGCGTCGAGGCGGTGCAGATGAACAAGGTCTTCCGGTCCGGGCCGCCGAGCGCGCAGGCGTAGGCCAGCGCCGAGCCGCGCACGCGCGCCGACACGCGCCCGCCCTCGTGCACGCGCAGGCACTCGCCGGTGGTCGGCGAGGCGACCCACACCGCGCCCTCGGCGTCGAGCGCGATGCCGTCCGGGATCGCGCCGCCTTCGAGCGCGGCGAACACGCGCCGGTTCGACAGCCTTCCATCGCGCGCGATGTCGAAGGCGGTGAGGCGGGCGCCGAACGACTCGCCGACGATCAGGGTGCGCTCGTCGGGGGTGATGACCGTGCCGTTGGGGAACATGAGGTCGGTCGCGGCGACGTGCGCCTTCCCGTCGGGATCGACGCGCGCCAGGCTCGTCGGCTTGGGCGTCTCGCCCGCGATCAGGTCGTAGCCGAAGTTCCCGACGTACGCGCGGCCGTGTCGGTCCACGACCATGTCGTTGCAGTGGAACGTGGCGATGTTCCCGAGCTCGGCGTGGACGGCGAGCCCGCCGGGGTCGAGCCGCATGAGCTTGCGGTCGTTCATCGACACCACGAGGAGCCGCCCGTCCGGCAGCCAGCCCAGGCCCGACGGGTTGTTCGGGACCTCGACGACCGTCTCGGCGCGGCCGTCGAGCCCGCAGCGCAGCACGCGCTTGGCGTGCATGTCCGAGAACCAGAACTTCCCCTCGTGCCAGCGAGGGCCCTCGGGGAAGCACAGACCGTCGATCAGGACCTTGGTGTCCGCTGCCATCGGCGCATGCTACGCCAAACTAGGGCGCGGGTGCAGGCGCTGGAGCAGGAGCGGGCGGCGCAGGGGTGGGGACCGTCGCGTTCAGCACCTCCTGGCCCGCCGGAACGCCGAACTCGGACCGCGCGAGCGCCACGTCTGCGTCGAAGCGGTCCTCGATGCGGATCACGAACGTGCCACTCGAAGCGCCGGAGACCGCCTGGTCGATCAGGGGAATGACCGCGCCCGCGCGCGGCTGGTCGTCGCGCGTGCGCTCGACGATGGTCGCGTCGACGTGCCCGAAGTACACGTAGCGCGCCGCGGGTACGTTGAACTTCGCGACCTCCTGCGTGGCGAACGTCGCGCTGATCGGGAAGACGAATGCCTGACCAATGAGGCTCTCGACCGTCCAGTCGCCGGGCTCGACGAGGACGCTGATCAGAAAGTCGTAGCTCGTGTCATCGGACCGATACGCCTCCTCGAGCTTGGCAGAGTGTCCGTCTCGCTTGCCGTTCTCGTTCCGCGCAACGACCGCGTACACGAAGTTCGGGCGGAAGCTCGGCTTGTAGCTGTTCGAGGACGTCAGCGTGGCGAAGGCGATCGACTTGCCTCCAAAGTCGGTTGCGGGCTCGCCGCGGCGCAGCGGCGCGGACGTGTAACAGGCGCCGAGAAACCCCACGAGCGCGACGACCCAGAGTCGAGTCACTCCAGCCCTCCGCCCCTGAGCAGTAGCGCACTCAGTGCGGAGTGGGCAGGGCCACATCCAGGACTTCCTCGTTCGCCGGAAGGCCGAACTCGCGCTGCGCGAGGCGCACGTCCTCCGCGAAGCGATCCTCGACGTGGATCACGAAGCTGCCCGTGGAGGCGCCGGCGGCCGCCTGGTCGATCGGGGGCACGACCGGGCCCGCGCGCGGCTGGTCGTCGCGGGTGCGCTCGATGACGTTCGCGTGGAAGTGGCCGAGATAGACCACCCGCCGCTCCGGAAGCTTGAACTTCGCCGCGAGCGGGATGATGAAGTTCCCCGAGGCCGGGAACACGCCCTTCTGAGCGAAGATGTTCTGGAGCGTCCAGTTGCCGGAATCGAGCTGGAAGCTGATCAGATAGTCGGCGTAGGCCGGGTCGGACGCGTAGTAGGGCGGCTCGACGTCGAACGACTCCGTGTCGAGATCGCCGTCCTCGTCGGTCCGCGTGACGACCGCGAGCTTCAGCTCAGGCACGAAGCTCGGCTTGAAGGTGTTGGAGACGCGCAGCGTGAGGAACGCCACCGAGCCGTCGTCGAGGTCGAGGTCGGAGACGCCCGCGCGCAGCGGCGCGGTCCCAGCGCAGCCGGCCAGCAGGGCGACCGCGAGCAGGACGAGTCGAATCACTCCGAGCCCTTCGACACGAGCAGGAACACGCCCATCGCGATGAATCCCGCCCCCGCCGCGCGGGTGACCCAGATCGGCGGCACCGCGCGGGCGAGCGCCTCGCCGGCCAGCACCGCGAGCGCGCTCGAGAGCACGAGCGCGGCGGCCGCCGCGGCGAAGACGGTCCAGCGCGCCTGGCCCGAGGCTGCCAGCGCGAGCGTCGCGAGCTGCGTCTTGTCGCCGAGCTCGGCCAGGAAGATCAGAGCGAACGTCGATCCGAGCAAGCGGAAATCCATGCGCCCCAGTGTAGCTGGCGCCTCGAGGCTCACCTGCGGGCGCAAGCGAGAAAGAACACGACGTGGGCGAGGTTGGGCGCGGCGGGCGCGAGGAACGAGCGAGTGAGCTCGGCCGGCAGGGCGGCGAGCATCAGCACGACGGTGACCAGCGCGGGATTGGCGAACGCGAGCGCGTCGCGGCGGCAGCCCGCGAACGCGACCGACGCGACCAGCAGACCGAGCCCTGCCAGGACCCAGAGCCCGACCAGCAATGGACCGCTTGCCGCGACGGCCTCGAGCGGGGGCGCGCCGGGCACGTTCGAACGAAGAGCGCCTGCGATCAGCTGCGCGGTCAGTCCGTGGATGACGGCGCCGACGCCCGCGAGCAGGGCGCCGCCCGCGAACACCGCGCGCGCTCCGCGCGAATGATCCGCGACGAGTCGCGCCGCCCCCCGGTAGCCTACCGCGTACAGGGGAATGCCGAGCACGCCGAGCGCGGCGCCCAGCCACAGGATGGTGTCGGGCGGAGCGGCGAGCCCCAGCTCGGGGCGGCGCGCGTTGCCGACCCACAGCATGAGCAGGTCGCCCGCGCTCGCGGCCACGGCGGCGAGCGCACCCATCGCCGCGAGCCGGCGGTGCATCACGGCTCCTCCTCGCGCCGGAGCACCACGGCGTCGATCGTCTTCGCCGTGATCCGCCGCCACTCCTGCTTCGCTTGCGGATCCCGCGCCGACAGACGGTCGAGGAAACGCACGACCTCCTTCTTGTTCCCCTCGAGGAGCTTCGACGCGACCGACTTCACGGGCTCGGCCTGCTCGGAGAGGTGGAAGGCGTGGATCAGCTGGTCGATCAGCACGAGCTTCTCGCCGTAGCTGCGCGCGAGCGGATAGCGCGCGTGGAAGGCGGCGAAGGCTTCGATCGCCCGGCCCGTGAACGCGTAGTGGTTCTGGATGCTCTGCCAGTAGCTCGCGTGGTCCGTGTGCCAGGCGCAGGCGCGCCCGGGACAGGCGCTCGTCCCCGCGCGCGCGACCGCGAACACGGTCCCGCAGGCGGGGCAGGCGACCTCGCTTCTCCGCACGCGCTCGAACGTCTCGCAGCGCGCGAGCAGGGTGGCGCCGACCGCGTCGCAGAGCTCTTCGTCGTGGATCCCGCGGGCGTCCTGCTCGTAGAGCTTCGCGAGCTGCGCCGGCGCCAGCCGCGCGGCCCAGCGGATCCGCAGTGGCGCCGTGCCCATCTTGATACGATAGCGGCAGGAGGCGATCCGATGCCCGCACCCGCACCCGCGCTCGACGGTCTCCGCGTCCTCGACCTCTCGCAGTACGAGGCGGGTCCGAGCTGCACCCAGCTCCTGGCCTGGCTCGGCGCCGACGTGGTGAAGGTCGAGAAGCCGGGCCTGGGCGACCCCGGCCGCAACCTGCTCGGCGCGACCGGCACCGCCGCGTACTTCCTGTACTGGAACGCGAACAAGCGCTCCGTCGCGATCGACCTCGAGAAGCCCGAGGGCCGCGAGCTTCTGCTGCGCATGCTGCCGCGCTACGACGTCTTCGTCGAGAACTTCGGGCCGGGTGTGATCGAGAAGCTCGGGCTCGACTACGCGCGCGTGCACGCGCTCCACCCCGGTCTGATCTATGCGCGCATCAAGGGCTTCGGCGGCGACGGCCCGCACGCCGGCTACAAGAGCTTCGACATGGTGGCGCAGGCGACCGCCGGCGCGTTCTCGATCACGGGCGCCGTGGACGGGCCGCCGATGTGCCCCGGTCCGACGATGGGCGACTCGGGCACGGGCGCCCAGGCCGCGCTCGCGATCACCGCCGCCTACGTGCAGAAGCTGCGCACGGGCCAGGGCCAGCTCGTCGAGCTCTCGATGCAGGAGGCGATGACCTACTACGTGCGCACGCGAATCGCGAACGGTTCGAGCTTCGGCACCGCCGTCGCGCCGCGCGCGGGCAACGGCGAGGGGCCGATGCTGAACCTGTACCCCTGCGCGCCTGGCGGGCCCAACGACTACGTGTACCTGGTGATCGCGACGCCGCGCATGTGGGATCAGCTGTGCGCCGCAATGGAGCGGCCCGACCTCGCCGCGGACCCGCGCTTCAAGGGCTGGATCGTCCGCCACGAGAACGGCCGCGCCTGCTACGAGGAGATCGCGAAGTGGACGCGCGGACGGACGAAGCACGAGGCGATGCGCGTGCTGGCGTCGGCGGGCGTGCCGTGCGGCGCGGTGAACGACTCGCGCGACCTGTTCGCGGACCCGCACCTGCGCGCGCGCGGGTTCGTGGTGGAGCTCGAGCACGAGGCGCACGGCCGGGTCGCGCACCTGGGCAACCCGCTGCGGCTCTCGTCGAGCCAGGTGCCGCTGCGCGCGGCGCCGGGCCTGGGCAAGCACACGGGCGAGGTATTGCGCAGCGACCTCGGCCTTTCCGACACCGAACTGGGACGTTTGAAGGACGCCGGCGTGATCGCGCCGGCGAAGGAGTAGGACGATGGCCGAGCTGTCGGGCGCACAGATCATCGCAAAGGCCTTGAAGGACCAGGGCGTCGGGGCGCTGTTCGGCGTGGTCGGCTTCCCCGTCGTGCCCGTGGCGATCGCCGCGCAGCGCGCCGGCGTGCCGTACTACGGCTTCCGCAACGAGCAGTCGGCGAGCTACGCCGCGGGCGCGTACGGCTACTTGACGGGGCGACCGGGCGGGTGCCTGGCCGTGTCGGGGCCGGGCATGATCCACGCGATCGCCGGGCTCGCGAACGCGCAGGCGAACTGCTGGCCGATGCTGCTCATCGGCGGCGCGAACGACTCCTTCCAGAACGGGATGGGCGCATTCCAGGAGTGCCCGCAGATCGAGGCCGCGCGCCCGTTCGTGAAGTACGCGGCGCGCCCGGACTCGATCGAACGCCTGCCGTACTACGTCGAGCAGGCCGTGCGCGCCTCGCTCACCGGCCGACCCGGCGCGGTGTACCTCGACCTGCCCAACGACGTGATCGTCGGCAAGCGCGAGGACGCGAGCGTCGGCTGGCGCGAGCGCGCACCCGAGCCGGCGCGCGCGCAGGCGGACCCGGGTGCAGTGGAGCGCGCGCTCGCGCTGCTCCGCAGCGCCGAGCGCCCGCTCGTGATCGTGGGCAAGGGAGCGGCCTGGTCGCGCGCCGAGGACGAGGTGCGGGAGCTCTTGCGCCGCACGCGGCTGCCGTTCCTGGCCACGCCGATGGGCAAGGGCGTCGTGCCCGACGACGATCCGCTCTCGGTCGCGCCCGCGCGCAGCTACGCGCTCCAAAACGCCGACGCGGTGCTGCTGGTCGGAGCGCGGCTCAACTGGATCCTGCACTTCGGGTTGCCGCCGCGCTTCGCCGCCGGCGTGCGCGTCGCGCAGATCGACGTCGTCGCCGAGGAGATCGGCACCAACGTTCCCGCCGAGGTCGCCCTGATCGGGGACGCGAAGGCCGTCGTCGCGCAGCTCGCCGCGGCGGCCGCGCGCGACAAGTGGAGCTACCCGCAGGAGACGCCCTGGCGGGTCGACCTGCGCCGCGAGATCGCGAAGAACCAGGAGAGCGTCGCGCCGATGTTCGCCGACGACTCCGTGCCGATGAACTACTACCGCGCGCTGCGCGAGATCCGCGACCAGCTCCCGCGCGACGCGATCGTCTGCTCCGAGGGCGCGAACACGATGGACATCGGCCGCACCGTGCTGCCGAACTTTGCGCCGCGCCACCGGCTCGACGCCGGCACCTTCGGCACGATGGGCGTCGGGCTCGGCTTCGCGATCGCGGCCGCCGTCGCGCACCCGGAGAAGAAGGTGGTCGCCGTCGAGGGCGACAGCGCGTTCGGCTTCTCGGGCATGGAGGTCGAGACTGCCTGCCGCTACCGGCTGCCGATCAGCTTCGTGATCCTGAACAACAACGGGATCGGCGGCGGCGTCGACGAGTTCGACCCCGCCAACGTGCCGGTCTCGGTGTACACGCCGCGGGCGCGCTACGAGAAGATCGTCGAGGCCTTCGGTGGCCGCGGCTTCTTCGTCGAGAAGCCCGCCGAGCTCGGCCCCGCGCTGAAGGAGTCGCTCGCGAGCCCGGTTCCGACGATCGTGAACGTCATGCTGAACCCGCGCGCCGACCGGAAGCCCCAGAAGTACGGCTGGCTCACGCGCTGAGCGCGGCGCATATTAGCCCCCGAAAAAAGGAGACCCCCGAATGGCCACCAAGAAGAGCGGCTGCGCCTGCGGCGCCGTCCAGGTCGAAGTGCAAGGCGATCCGAACGTCCAGGGCTACTGCCACTGCAGCTCGTGCCGCGGCTGGCTCGGCGCTCCGATCCACGCCTTCACGCTCTGGCCGGCCGCGAGCGTGAAAGTGGTGAAGGGCAAGGAGAAGCTCGGGATGTACAAGAAGACCGAGAACAGCCACCGCCAGTTCTGCACCAGCTGCGGCGCTCCGGTGCTGGTCCAGCACCCGGCGATCGGAATGACCGACCTGCCCGCGGGAACGATCCAGGGCTTCGCCTTCAAGCCGGCGCTGCACGTGCACTACGGCGAGAAGGTGCTCGCGGTCCGCGACGGCCTGCCGAAGTTCAAGGACTTCCCCAAGGACTTCGGGGGCTCGGGCGACACGCTCGCGGAGTAGCCCGTTCGCTCGCGGTCATTGGGCAGGATCCGGCTCGGATAGGAAGTCGGCCACGAGCTTCATCGCGCGGGGATCGTAGTACGCCCCGTGATCGGCGCCTTGGATGATCTCGAAGCGCGAGCCCGGGATGAGCGACGCGAGCTTTACTCCGTAGGCGAACTTGACGGTCAGGTCCTTGTCGCCGTGGACCACGAGTGTCGGCACGCGGATCGCGGCGGCCTGCTCGCTCACGTCCTCTGCAATCGTCGCGGTGAAGAAGCCCGTCATTGCCGGGCCGTCTGCGGAAACCTGCAGGAACTCGTTCATGACGCGCCGGCTCACGTCGTCGATGTTGGGATTCACCAGGGAGATCCACATGTCGCGGACCGCTGGCGACTCCCAGCTGGTGCGCGTGAGGCTGAGGATCTTGTTCGACTCCTCTGCCTGGGCGGGCGAAACGGGCAGCGAGGCGGTCCCGGCATGCGTCGACATGAGAACCAGGCGTGTCACTCGCTCGGGATGGCGCACGGAGTACGCGATCGCAGCCGGTCCACCGGCCGAGATCCCGTAGAGCGCGAAGCGCTCGAGGTGGAGCGCGTCGACGACAGCTTCGACGTCGCGCACGCGCGCGTCGAGCGAGAAGTCCGTCACGTTGCGCTCCGAGAGGCCGAAGCCTCGCCCGTCGTAGCGAACCAGCGTGGAGCGTTCGGACATCTTCGCGATCCAGCCGAACTGATCGTACAGGGGGCTCGTGAACCCCCGTTCCAGATGCGTGAACCACCCCAACACGGAGACCACCGGCAATCCCGATCCCGTCGTCGCGTAGGCGATGCGCACGCCGTCAGTGGTCGTCGCGAAGCCGAGCTTCTGCTCGATCGGATTGCTGAAGTAGCGCGGCGCGGCGAGCGCGATCGAGGCCAGGATCGGCACACGATACACGGACCAGAGCGCCCAGGCGCCGGCCGCGAGCACGAGCGCGCACGCGGCCAGGATCACGGCGCGCCGGCGCCTGCGCGGCCGACCGGGCTCAGCCGACGTGCTCGAGAGCGCAAACACGTTCATCGGCACGCTCACGCCCTTCAGCGCCTGCGCGCCGAGCGACGTCGCGCGGATGTGCGAGCGGCTGCGCACGAGCTGGTAGACCGGCTCCGAGACGCAGATCCCGCCGGGCTCCGCGAGCGGGCGGATGCGCGCCGCCACGTTCACACCCTCGCCGATCACCTCCGCGCCGCGGCGCACGACGTCGCCCAGATGGATGCCCGCGCGGATCGCGAGCTCGCGGTCGTCGCGCAACGCCGCCTGGAGCGCGAGCGCGCAGTCCACCGCGAGGAGCGCGCTCGGGAAGATCGCGAGCGCCTCGTCGCCGGTCGAATCGACGAGCTCGCCCTCGAACTGACTCGCGAGCGCCCGGACCAGCGTGCGATGCCGCTCGCGCACCCGGATCGCAGCGCTCTCGTCACGCTCGGTCAGCGCGCTGTAGCCCGCGACGTCCGTGAAGAGGATCGCCATCAGCCGGCGGTCCGCCTGCGCCTGTGTCACGAATCCTCCAGGGCTCATGCATTCTGGACGCTGGCTGAACGAGAGACAAGGCGGTTTCTGGACCACCGCCCCCGCGAGATCGCCAGTCTACGCTCCTGCGTGTAGCCCCGGGTCCCGGCCCGACGGGGCGCAATTGCGGGCGCGCTCGCGACGCGCTGAACTCATTTCGCCAGCAACCAAGAAATAGATGGCTATCGCGCCAGACTAGCCCACACTGCGTTGACGTCGGCAGCGATACGCTCGCGCCGACGCGCTCGTGCGGAGTCTCGAACTCGCGTCGGGCATCTGGCTCGACGCCCCAAACCACCGCGCGGGTGCCAAGGAGTACCCATGTCTCTGATTTCCAGTCTTCGAATCAATGTGAGGCAGTCTGGCATCGTTCGCTACGAGCGCGCCGTCCGGCGGCTCGTAGCCGCCACTCGGACCGACAAAGCCACGGCTGAGTGGAGGGCCTCGGTCAGCGAGGGCGAGAATGGAACCACGTACGGGTTCGTGTCGACGGCCGCGAGCTTCGCCGATCTGTCGGCTCGAGAAACCCTTCCGGTCTTCGTGCGGCGGCTGTTTGGCGAGAGCGCCGGCGACGCCCTCCTCGAGGAGCTCGGCGCGGAGGTTCAGTCGAGCAGCTCGACGATCCGGCGCATCCATGACGACCTCAGCACGGTGAAGCTGCCGCTCAAGGAAACGCCTGCCCTGTTCTTCGTGACCCGCTTGAACGTTCGATCCGGCGGCCAGGCTGCGATCGAGAACGTGATCAAGAAGGTCTCGGAGGGAGCGCAGAAGATCGGAGCGCCGCGGCGGATCTCGGTGTCGAGCACCTTGATCGGCGAGCTCGGCGAGTACTGGGTCGCGCAGCCGATGAGCGCTGCGGCGGAGCTCGACAAGCACAAGAGCCCCGGCGAGGTGCTCGTCGAGGCCTACGGCGAGAAGGAGGGCGGGGCGATCCTCGCCTCGAGCGCCGCAGTGCTGGAACGCGTGACGACGATGATCGCGTTCACGCGGCCTGACCTCTCCAACCTGCGACCGTAGCATTCCGGGCGGCGTGCGTGGGCGCTTCGGCCCACGCACGCCGCTGTCGGCTTCATTCGCGCCGTGCAGAGGACTCGGGACCAAACGGGTAAGCTGTAGCCGATGGAGAGCGACCGGATGCGCGCGTTCGCGGTGGTCGTGGCGACCTACCTTGCGGCGCTCGCGAGCGCCATCGCGACGAGCGCGCTCCTGGGCCAGGACACGCCGATCCTCACCGTCTTCGTTGCGGACTGCCTGGCGACGCTCGTGGTCTTCGCCGCGAGCATGGCATTCGCGAACTCGAGCCTGTACGACCCGTACTGGAGCGTCGCACCGCCGCTGATCGGCCTGTACTGGGCGAGCGGGTTGCCCGGCTCGCCCGCCGTGCCCGCGCGCCAGTGGCTCGTGCTGCTGCTCGTGTTCGCCTGGGCGATTCGCCTCACCGCGAACTGGGCACGCGGCTGGCCGGGCCTGCACCACCAGGACTGGCGCTACGACATGCTGCGCGAGAACGCGAGCGCGCCGTACTGGCTGGTGAGCCTGACGGGCATCCACTACTTCCCGACCTTGATCGTGTTCGTCGGCTGCCTGCCGCTGTATCCGGCGCTCGCGATCGGCACGCGCCCGCTCGGCTTCGTCGACGGGCTGGCCGCCGCAGTGACCGCGGGCGCGATCGCGCTCGAGGGCATTGCCGACGAGCAGCTGCGCGCGTTCAACCGCTCGAAGCAATCGGGCGAGATCTGCGCGCGCGGGCTCTGGGGCTGGTCGCGACATCCGAACTACCTGGGTGAGATGGGCTTCTGGTGGGGGCTCTGGCTGTTCGCGCTGGCCGCCGCGCCCGAGTGGTACTGGACCGCGATCGGCCCGCTCGCGATCACGGTGATGTTCGTCGCGGCGAGCATCCCGATGCTCGAGCGGCGCAGCCACGAACGGCGACCGGGCTACGCCGAGCACGCGAGCCGAGTGCCCGTGCTCCTGCCGCGCCGGCCGCGCGGGCGCGTATAGTTCTCGGCGTGCCCGTCACGACGATCCTGTTCACGGACCTCGTGGGCTCGACCGCACTCATGCAGCGGGTCGGCGACGAGCGGGCCGGTGAGCTGCTGGAGGCACATCGAAGGGCGCTGGCGGAAGCGGTCTCGGCGAACGGCGGAGCGGAGCTGCAATGGCTCGGCGACGGGCTCATGGCGGCCTTCGCCTCGCCGGCCGACGCGGTGCGCGGGGCCGTCGCGATGCAGCGCTTCCCGCAGGCGGGCGACACGCCCGAGCTGTCGCTGCGCGTCGGGCTCGACGTGGGCGAGCTGCTCGAGCAAGAGCGGCGCGGCACGGGCAGCGGCTACTTCGGCACGCCGGTCGTGATCGCGCGCCGCCTGTGCGACCTCGCGTCCGCCGGGCAGATCCTGTGCAGCAGCACCGTAGCGGGCCTGTTGCGCGGGCGAGCGGCGTTCCGCTTCCGCGAGCTCGGCGCGCAGATGCTGAAGGGCATCGCCGAGTCGCAGCTCGTCTGCGAGATCCAGTACGAGCGCGAGCCGGCGGGCGCGGGGCTCGCTCGGACTCCCTTCGTGGGGCGCGGCGCCGAGCTCGCTCGACTCGAGCAAAGTCTCGCGCGCGCGGCCGCTGGCCGCGGGGGAATGGTGCTGGTGACGGGCGAGCCCGGGATCGGGAAGACGCGTTCGCTCGAGGAGTTCGCCCAGCGCGCGCGCGAGCGCGGTGCGCGGGTCCTCTTCGGCGCGTGTTACGACGGTGAGTCGGGGCCGCCATTCGGCCCGTTCGCGGAGGCGATCGCCGGTCATGCGAAGCGGGTCGAGCGCGGGGAGCTCGAGCGGGATCTCGCGGGCTACGCGGCGACGCTCGCGACCCTCGCGCCCGGCTTGCGCGAGCGCCTGCCGGACGCACCCGAGTCCGTGCCCCTCACTCCCGAGGAAGAGCGCTGGCGACTGCTCGACGCGGTTGTACAGTTCCTCGGCGCACTCGCGAAGCAGGCGCCGGTGGTGCTGATCCTCGACGATCTCCACTGGGCGGACCGCGGCTCGATCGCGATGCTCCGACACGTCGCGCGCTCGGCCCGGCGCGGACGGCTGCTCGTGGTCGGCGCGTATCGCGACGTCGAGCTGGACCGCCAGCATCCACTCGCCGAAGCGCTCGCCGCTCTGCGCCGCGAGGTCGAGTACGAACGCATCCCGCTGACCGGGCTCGCGGCGGGCGAGGTCGAGGAGCTGCTCGTCGGGCTCGCCGCGCACGACGTGCCCGCAGCGCTGGTGGCGGCGGTCAACGCCGAGACGGAGGGAAACCCGTTCTTCATCCGTGAGGTCCTGCTCCATCTCGTCGAGGAGGGGCGCCTCCGGCGCGACGACGACGGCCGCTGGGTGACACGCCTCGGTGTCGCCGAGCTCGGCATTCCCGAGGGCGTGCGCCAGGTCATCGGACGCCGGCTCTCGCGGCTCTCGCCGGAGGCGAATCGCCTGCTCGCGGCGGCGTCGGGCTTCGGCAGCGCGTTTCGTTTCGATGTCGCGGCCGGGGCGGCAGACCTGGCGGAAGCGAGCGCGCTCGACGCGCTCGATGCTGCGCTCGAAGCGCAGCTTGTGCGGCCGACCGGCGCGCCGGACACGTACGAGTTCACCCACGCGCTGGTTCGCAGCACGCTCTACGCCGAGCAGAACGCCTCGCGCCAGGTGCGATTGCACCGCCGCCTGGCCGAAGAGTTGGAGCGGACCTTTGGTGAGCGAGCGAGCGAGCACGCGGCCGAGATCGCGCAACAGTACGCGCGCAGCGCTGCACTGCCGGGAGCCGAGCGCGGTGTGAGCTACGCGCTGGCCGCCGCCGAACGCGCGGAGAGCGCCTCCGCGCACGAGGAAGCGGCTTCGTTCCTTCGCATCGCGCTCGAGCTCGCGTCACCCGACGATGCGCGACGGCCCCGGCTCCTGGCGCGCCTTGCGCTGGCCCTCGCCTGGGGCCGCGTCCCGGACGAAGCGGTTCGCATCGCCACCGAAGCGGCCGAGCGGATCGCCGCGACGGAAGGCCCGGATGCTGCGGGCGAGTATCTCGCCGAAGCCGTGCAGGCGGTCTTCGGTGGCAGCTTCTCGCCCGTCGCCTGGCAGCTCGCGACGCAAGGCCTGCGCTACCTCGGCGCGCGCCGCGATCTCACCTGGGCGCTCCTCGCGAGGTACGACCTCAATCGTCGCAACGCAGAGGACCCTGACTTGCCGGGGATCGAGCTCGACTCGCCATTGGATCAGGAGATCCACCGGGTCGCCCTGGCCGCAGCGAACGCGGGACAGCCGATCGAGTCGATCATGATCCTGGTCGGTCATCCTCGGTCCCGTCAGGAGATCAAGACACTGGGCATCAAATCCATCACTATGCGCGTGGCCATGGCTGGTGAGTACCGCTCGGCCGTGAGCGACGTCGTGGCTTGGGCGAACCGAGATCTGGCGGCGGGGCGTCTCGCGGTCGCGGCCTTGCAGTGGAACGTCGGCGCGCGCGCGCAGCTCGCGCTCGGCAACATCGCGCTCGCTGACGAGTGGTACGCACGCTCGGTCGAGCTCGCGGACCGCCTCGGCAACCCGCCGTTCATCACGGTGCAGGCCTCGGCGACGCCGTTCGAACGCTTGCGTGTGCGCGGGGAGGGGTTCGAAGAGAGCCTGCCGCTGGCGCGAGCACTCGCCGACAGTCCCGCGGTCGAAAATCGCTGGGTCCTCGCTCCGGTCCTTGCGGCCAGCGCCTACGTGACGGCCGAATCGGGGCTTCGCGACGAGTCACTGAAGCTCGTTGCGACTGCGCTTCCCGCCATCGAGCGTGCGCCCGGCTGGGATCGCAACTACTTGTTCCTCGTGTTCTGGGTCGCCGCGGCCTGCTGGGAGCTCGAGCATGCGGAGCATGCGCCGTTGCTCGAACGCAACCTGCGCGAGAAGGCCCTCTCGTGCGACTTCCGCTACGTGAACACCGACACGCGTCTCGCGCTGGCCTTCATGTGCGCGCTGCAGGGCCGTTTCGACGAGGCGAGCGACTGGTTCGCAAAGGCGCGGGTGGTGCTCGACGAGCAGGACGCGCGGCCGCTGAGAGCGATCACCGACTTCGAGGAGGCGCGCATGCTCGTGCGGCGTGGCGCGGCGGGCGCCCGCAGTCGTGCGCTGGCGCTCCTCGACGCCGCGCTGCCGCGCTTCCGGGAGGTCGGCATGCCGGGCTGGGAGCGCCGTGCCGAGGCGCTTCGCGTAGCATGCGGTCGATGAGCGAGGGAGGGGATGCGCGGAGCTGCTGCACGCGTCGCGCGCTGCTCAGCGGCGCCGCGGCGCTCGGCGTGCTGCTCCCGCTCGGCGCGCTCGCGCAGGAGGCGGACCCCGCGGCGAAGCTGCGGCCGCAGCCGGGAGATCGGCTCGTGTTCGCGGACGGCGACCGGGCGGGACGGACGCTCGCGCCCATGGATCTCGCGTTGGGCGCCGCGCCGATCTCCGCCTGGCCGATCGAGCCGGCCGCGAAGCTCGTCCGGGACGGCTCGCGCCTGAACCTGGTACGCGTGATTCGGCTCGAGCCGACCGCGCTGTCGGCCAAGGCCGCCGAGAGCGCGGCCGACGGGATCGTCGCCTACGCCGCCATGTGTAGCCACGCCGGCTGCGATGTGTTGGGCTGGAACGCGGAGAGCCACCACCTGGTCTGTCCGTGCCACAGCTCGGAGTTCGACGCGCTCGATGCAGCGGCGGTCGCGAAGGGGCCGGCGACCAAGCCGCTCGCGATGCTGCCGCTTCGTGTCGACGGAGGCGTGCTCGTGGTCGCGCGCGGCTTCACGCGCGCGGTCGGCTTCAAACCGCTCTGAGTCGGAGGACCGCATGGCTCGCCTTCCTCTCCTCGCGCTCGCGCTTTGCGTGGCGCTCCTCCCGGGCGCCGCGCGGGCGCAAACGGCGCGCCCCTACCCTCCGGTCACGGACGCGCGGCTCCAGCACCCCGAGCCGCGCAACTGGCTCCTGTTCCGCGGCAGCTACGACGCGCAGGGCTACAGCCCGCTCGCCCAGATCACCTCCGCGAACGCCAAGCGCCTGGTGCCGGTGTGGACGTTCGCCACGGGGCTGCGCGAAGGCCATCAGGCGCCGCCGCTCGTGAACGACGGGGCGATGTTCATCACCACGCCGCAGAACAACGTGATCGCGCTCGACGCGCGCACCGGCGAGCAGCTGTGGCGCTACGTGCGCGAGCTGCCCGAGGACCTGGTGCAGATGCACCCGACGAACCGCGGCGTGGCGCTCTACGGCGAGCGGGTCTACATGGCCACTGTCGACGCGCATGTCGTCGCGCTCGACGCGCGCACGGGCGCGGTCGTCTGGGACCAGAAGGTCGAGGACTACGCGCACGGCTACTACTCGACCCTGGCGCCGCTCGCCGCGCAGGGGCTGATCATGATCGGCGTCTCGGGCGGCGAGTTCGGCGTCCGCGGCTTCGTCGCCGCGCTTCGACGCCGAGACCGGCGCGCCGGTCTGGAAGACCTACACGATTCCGGGTCCCGGCGAGCCCGGCAACGACACCTGGCCCGGCGACACCTGGAAGACGGGCGGCGTGCCGGTCTGGATCACGGGCGCCTTCGACCCGGCGCTGGGGCTCACCTTCTGGGGCGCCGGGCAACGGCGGACCGTGGATGGGCGACACGCGCCCCGGCGACAACCTGTACTCGAACTCCGTGCTCGCGCTCGACGTCGAAGACCGGGAAGCTCGTCGCGCTGGCACCAGTACCACTGGAACGACTCGTGGGACTGGGACGAAGTCTCGACGCCGCTCCTCGTCGACTACAAGCGCGGCGCGCGCACGATCCACGGGCTCGTGCACCCCGGACGCGACGGCTACCTGTGGTTCCTCGAGCGCTCCAAGGATGCGATCGGCTTCGTCGACGCGCAGCCCTACGTACACCAGAACGTGTTCACGAAGCTCGACCCGAAGACGGGTCGCCCCGAGTACGACCTCTCGCACAAGCCCGTCACGGGCAAGCGCGTCGACTTCTGTCCCTCCCTCTTGGGGCGGGAAGAACTGGCCGCCTGCGGCGTACAGCCCCAAGACCCGGCTGCTCTACATCCCCGCGAACGAGAACGTCTGCGCCTGGCTCGAGGGCGAGCCCGCGCAGTACCAGGCGGGACAGCTCTACATGGGTCTCAGCCTCAAGCAAGGCGAGGGATTGGACCTCGTGCTCCAGCCCGGCGCCGCGGACCACATCGGCGAGATCCAGGCCTGGAGCCTCGACGGCGCTCCGGCGAAGCGCTGGACGAAGACCTTCAAGAGCCAGAACTGGGGCCCGCTGCTCGCGACCGGCGGCAACGTGCTCTTCGGCGGCGGCACGAACGACCGCTACTTCCGCGCGTTCGACGCCACGACCGGCGCGCTGCTCTGGCAGCAGCGCACGAGCTCAGGCGTGATCGGCGTGCCGACGACCTACGAGGTCGACGGCGTGCAGTACGTGGCAGTGCTCTCCGGGTGGGGCGTCGACGCCGAGCGCGAGCAGGTGCTCCTCAACACGAAGATTTCCGAGCCCGTGAGCGTGCCGCAGGGCGGCGTGCTCTGGGTGTTCGCGCTCGGGAAGTAGTCAGGCGGATCGACCCCGCCGGCCCCTCTACCGCCGAAAGGCGGCACCATCTTCCCATCCCTCCGCCGCTCGGCGTAAGCTGGACGCATGACGCACGCCGGTGTAAGGCGCATGCTCGGCGCGGACAGCCAAACCATGGAGCGCGCGGATTGGCTCCGAACGCTCATGATCCGGTTCGCGATCGCCAGCGCGATGCTCCTCTGCTCTGGAGCCGCCCTCGCAGTCGAGACATCGTGGCGCTTCGACGGCTCGGTCTCCTACGTCGGCGGAGCCTGGAGCCAGTACGTGGCCGAGCACGCGCCCGTGCGCGGGCTCGTCGTCCTGGATAGGGACCAGGGCTACGTGGAGGTCGGCGACCCGTGCGTTTCCCTCTTCCGGAGCTTCGACGCGGTGCGCGCGGCCAAGTTCATGATCCCCGGGGCGAACGGCGCCGGTGCCACGCTCGTTCCACCCGGCTTCGACTGCGCGCCCGACACTTGCCGCCTCGCGGTCGTCGCGAGCAACGCGGCTCCGCCGCCGGCTTGCAGCATGGCGGTCAGTCTGATCTCGATCACCTCGAGCCCGCTCGCGTCGCCCCAGCTCGGCGACGTCCGTCTCCAGCTCGGCATCGTTCCGTTCGTAGTGTCGCCCTCCTCCTACCTGATGATCCCCGACGCGCCCTGGCTAGCGCTCAGCACCTACGGCGTGATCGAGCCCAGCGACGAGCCCAATCCGCCGAACTTTCTGCAGCTCGAGATCGCTTCGCTCTCGCGCGCGCAGGTGTGCGGCGACATCGATCTCGACCTCGACGTCGACAGCACGGACGTCGCGCTCGTTCGCGCGAGGCTCGCGGACCCGACGAGCACCCTTCCGCAAGGCGGAGAGTCGCGCTGCTCGGTGATCGGCGGCGCGAGCGACTGCGACGTCCTCGACGTCGCGGTCATCCGCCGTACCCTCGAGCCCGCCCCCCTCGGACCCGGACTCTTTCAGATCTGCGCAGGGCAGAGCGGCGGCTGAGGGACTCTCAGCGCCCCTTGAACACCGGCCGGCGCTTCTCGTTGAAGGCGGCGACCGCCTCTCGGTTGTCGGCGCTGCCGAAGCACGCCTCCTCGAGGGCGAGCGAGTGCGGCAGCACGGTCGCGGAGATCGAGCGCATCCACTGGTTGATCGCCATCTTCGAGGCCGAGATCGCCTGACTGGGTCCCTGGGCCAGACGCGAGGCGATGGCGAGCGCGCGGTCCATGAGCTCGGCGTCGTCGACCACGAAGTTCACCAGCCCGATCCGCTCCGCCTCTTCGGCGCCGACCCGATCGCCGGTCATCAGGTAGTACTTCGCGCGGTTGACGCCGATCAGCAGCGGCCAGATCAGCTGGCCGCCGTCGCCCGCGCCGATACCCATGACCACGTGCGTGTCGGCGAAGACGGCCGAGCGCGCGGCGACGACCACGTCGGCGAGCAGCGCCACGGTCGCGCCGAGACCCATCGCGTAGCCGTTCACCGCGGAGATGATCGGCTTGCGGCACTCGAGCAGGTGGTCGACGACGCGCCGGCCCTCCTCGAACGCGGGCGTCCCGCGGCTGCCGAGCGGCGTGCTGCCGGGCGAGAAGTCGCCGCCCGCGCAGAACGCGCGCCCGGCGCCGGTGACCACGAGCGCGCGCACGTCCCGGTCGGCGTCCGCGTCGCGCCAGAGCGTGCCGAGCTCGTGGTGCAGGTCGCCGTTCACGGCGTTCAGCTTCTCGGGACGATTCAGCGTGGCGATCGCCACGCCGTCGGCGCGCTTCTCGATCAGGATCGTCGCGTAGCTCTTCTGCTCGAGCATGACGCCTACCGTGCGCCGAGCGCGCGCGCCGCGCGGCGCTGCGCGGCGGGCTTCACCCAGAGGATGGCCGCATAGCGCCCGGCTCCGGCGGTGAGCGCGGTGGTCGCCGTCGCGTTGATTCCCGCGGCGCCGAGCTTCCGCATCACGCTTGAGAGCGCACCCACGCGGTCGCCGCCGCGCACGAGGAAGCAGCGCTTCGCGGGACCCACGCGTGCACCCGCTCGCCGGGCGGCGCGGCGGAACGCTGTGGGGTTCCCGGGAACGATGTCGACCTGCGCCTGGCGCCCGGCTGGAAAAGCGTGGACGGCACGCAGATCGACGCCGGCCTCGGCGAGCGCCCCGAGCAGCTTCGCGCCCTCGCCGGCGCGCTGCGGCACCATCACCCGGAAGTAGCTCACGGTCTCGACTCGATCGGCCATAGCGGTTCCTCCGGCGCCACTCTACTCCCCGCGGACGCCCGCCGCGCGGGAACGCGCTAGCCTGCTGGGGGAAGGGGTGGGACTTGCGAAAATTCCTCGCGCGCGCGTTTTTGGTTGCAACGGGCTGGAAGCCGGAAGGAGAGCGGCCGCGGGATCGGCGCTTCGTGCTGATCGCAGCCCCGCACACCTCGAACTGGGATCTGGTCTACCTGCTGGCGCTGTCGGCGGTCTTCGGCGTGCGCATCTCGTGGATGGGCAAGGACGCGATCTTTCGGCCACCGTTCGGCTGGCTGATGCGACGGCTCGGCGGCATCCCCGTCGTGCGCCAGAAGCGCGGCAATCTGGTTGCGCAGGCCACGCACCGCTTCGCGACCTCGCCGGACTTAGCACTCGTCGTGCCCGCGGAGGGCACGCGCGGAGCCGTCGAGCACTGGAAGTCGGGCTTCTACCACATCGCCCGCAGCGCGGACGTGCCGATCGTGCTCGGGTACCTCGACTACGCCCGTCGTCGCGGCGGCTTCGGCCCGTCGCTGCTCGCGACGGACGACGTTCGCAAGGACATGGATCAGATCCGCGAGTTCTACGCAGACAAGATCGGGAAGTACCCCGACCAGTTCGCGGAGCCGAGGCTCAGGGAAGAGCTCTGAGCGGTCAGCGCATGACTCCTTCTCAGTCTGGCTGCGCGAGGAACTCCGTCACGAGCTTCAGCGTGCGGGGCTCGGCGAACGCTCCATGATCACCGCCGTGGATGATCTCGAAACGCGCGCCCGGGACCAGCGAGGCGAGCTTTACGCCGTATGCGAACGGAACGGTCGTGTCCTTGTCGCCATGGACCACCAAAGTCGGTGCGCGGATCGCAGCCGCCTGAGCGCTGAGATCCTCCGAGAGACTCGCGGTAAAGAAGCCCGACATCGAGTTTCCGTCAGCAGAGATGAGGAAGAACTCGCTGATCACGCGCCGGCTCACGTCGTCGACTGCCGGGTTGAGGAACGAGATCCACATGTCGCGCACAGCGGGCGATTCCCAGCTCGTGCGCATGAGGCTGAGCATTCCGTTCAGCGTCTCGGCGGCGGGGGGCGGCATCGCTAGCGAGGCAACTCCCGCATGCGTCTCCATCAGGATCAGCCGAGTCACATGCTCAGGATGGCGCACTGTGTACGAGATCGCAGCCGGTCCGCCGGCCGAGATTCCGTAGATGGCGAATTTCTCCAGGTGGAGGGCAGCGACGACGGCCTCGATGTCCCGCACGCGCGCGTCGAGGGAGAAGTCCGTCACGTTGCGCTCCGACAGCCCGAAGCCTCGTCCGTCATAGCGGACCAGAGTGGAGCGCTCGGACAATGTCGCTATCCAGCCGAACTGATCATAGAGGGGGCTACCGAATCCCTTCTCGAGATGGGTGCCCCAGCCGAGCACGAAGAGCACGGGTGGACCCGAACCCGTCGTCGCGTACGCGATGCGAACCCCGTCGGTGGTGGTCGCGAACCCGAGCTTCTGCTCGATCGGGCTGCTGAAATAGCGCGGCGCCGCGATCGCGATGGAAGCGAGGATTGGCACGCGATACTGGGACCACACGATCCAGCCGGCGACGGCGAGCGCAAACACGCATCCAGCGAGCAGCGCGAGCCGGCGGGGGCGTCGAGACCGCTTGGGCGAGGTCGATTCGCTCGAGAGCGTGAACACGTTCACGGGCGTCGTCACGTTCTTCAGCGCCTTCGCGCCGAGCGAGGTCGCTCGGATGTGCGATCGCGTTCTCACCGCCTGGTAGACGGACTCCGAGACCGCGATCCCGCCCGGCTCGGCGAGCGGCCGGATGCGCGATGCCACGTTCACGCCCTCGCCGATCACCTCCGCGCCGCGGCGCGTGACGTCGCCGAGGTGGATCCCGACGCGGATCGCGAGGTCGCGGTCGTCGCGCAACGCTGCCTGCAGAGCGAGCGCACAGTCGACCGCGAGCAATGCACTCGGAAAGATCGCGAGCGTCTCGTCGCCGGTCGCATCGACGAGCTCGCCCTCGAACTGACTCGCGAGCGCACGCACCAGCGTGCGGTGGCGCTCGCGCACGCGGACCGCTGTGCTCTCGTCGCGCTCGGTGAGCGTGGAGTAACCCGCGATGTCGGTGAACAAGATCGCCATCAGTCTGCGATCGTCGTTTCCCTCGCTCATCGTCCCTCCTGCGCGGCCTCATTGTGGATGCTGGCTACAGGCGAGACAAGGCCTCAGAGCTCGAACGTCGCGCCCTCCACCGCGGGAACGAACTCGAAGGGCAGCGTCGCGCTTCGCGCGGCATCGAAGCGCCGCTCGAGCTCCGCGTCGCTGTGACTGGGGTCGTAGTGGAACGGAACCACGCGCGCGGCGCGCGCTGCGTGCGCGAAGGCGAACAGATCGCCCAGCGCCGAATGTCCCCAGCCGACGCGGCCGGCGTACTCCTCCTCGTCGTACTGCGCGTCGTGGATGAGCAGGCTGGCGCCGGCGGCGAGCTCGAAGCCGGAGGTCCACTCCGGGTCGCGTGGGAAGTCGATCGAGCCCAGCGCCGGCTCGTGGTCGGGCAGGTAGGCGAGCGACGCTTCTCCCTCGCTGATGCGGAACCCGACCGTCGGGCCCGGGTGACAGACCTGCGCGGCGCGGATCTCGAGCTCGCCGATCTGGAGACGCGAGAGGCTCATCACGTCGTGGAGCTCGAGCTGGCAGGGAAGATCGCGCAGTCGCACGGGGAAGATCGGGGGAGACAGATAGCGGCTCAGCCGGGCGCGCAGGTCGAGCGTCGTCGAGGCCGGTCCCCAGACGTGGACCTCGAGCTCGCGCCTGAACAGCGGCGCGAAGAAGCCGAGCCCTTCGATGTGGTCGAGGTGCAGGTGCGTGAGCAACAGGTCGATGCGGCGCACCTCGGGCCCGATCGCCCCGCCCAGACGCCGGATGCCCGTGCCCGCGTCGAGCACGACGACGGAGCCGTCGCGGCCGCGAACCTCGACGCAGCTGGTGTTGCCGCCGTAGCGGGTCGTCTCGGGACCGGGCGACGGCAGCGAGCCGCGGGTTCCCCAGATCGTGACCTTCACGGGCCCGCGACCTCCCAGAAGATGCCGACCGCGCCGAGCTGTCGACTCCGTTCTCCGACGAGCGGAAAGGCGAGCCCCTCGATCCGCTGGCGCGCACCGTCGAAGGAGCGGATCGAGTAGCGCCGGTGCACCGGCCGCTGGCGGCGCTGCGCGACGAACATCGGCCGCTCTTCGAGCGCGATCGGCTGGCCGTGCTCGTCGGCGGGCTCCAGCCGCGCCGAGAAATCCTCCATGTCCGTCGGCTCGGCTTCCTCGAAGCGGCGGCCGACGAGCCGCTCGGCCGGCTCGTTGAAGAAGAGCATGCTCTCGTCCGGGCCGACCAGGAAGATCGCCGTCTTGAGATAGCTGGCGAGCTGCCGCATCAGCAGCAGCTCGACCGGGCGATCGCCACCGGGGCTGGCGAGATCGAGAGGGCGGCCGGGGCGCGGGATGCCCGGCAGCGGCGGAGCGGAGGGGTCCCAGAACATGCCCACCGCGCCGAGCATGCGCTCGCCCTGTCCGATCAGCGGGAAGGCGATTCCCTCCATGTCGCGCGCGATGCCGTCGAGTCCGCGCACAAAGCCGCGGCGATGGCAGGGCTCGCGGCGCTCGGTGGCGACGAAGAGCGGCTGCTCCTCGCGCTTCATCGCGCTGCCGTCGAGGTGTGCGGGGCTGAACAGCGCCGACCACTCGCCGCGCACGATCTTGCCGGTGTTCTCGAAGCGCCGCCCGAGGATGGGCGCCGCGGCCCAGTTGAAGAAGACCAGGTCGCCGTGCGGATCCACCAGCAGGATCGGCATCGACAGCAGGCTCGCCAGCCGTCGCATCAGGATCATCTCGATTCCCTGCTGGGCCATCGCGATCGCTCCAGCCGCCACTCTACTCCTTCGGCCCGCTCGCCGAGATACACTGCGACGCGACGGAGGGAGAGATGTCCAAGCGCGTCGCGACCGTTCTCGCTGCCACCTGCCTGCTCGGGGTCGCTTGCAAGGAACCCGAGAAGACGCCGACCGCGACCGTGGTGAACGACACGACCCTGGCCGAGGTCGGCGACGGCCGGAACTGGCTCGGCTTCGGCCGGAACTACAGCGAGCAGCGCTTCAGCCCGCTCGACCAGGTGAACGTCGAGACGGTGAAGCGCCTCGGCCTCGACTGGTACCTCGACCTGCCGGACGAGAACACCGAGAACTCGACGCCGCTCGCGGTGGACGGGGTCATCTACTTCACCGGCAGCTACAGCCGCGTGCACGCCGTCGACGCGAAGACCGGCAAGGAGCTCTGGACGTACGACCCGAAGTCGATCGAGCACGCCGGCGATCGGCTCCGCGTGATGTGGGACATCAGTCGCGGGCTCGCCTACTGGAACGGCAAGGTGATCATCGCCACGATCGACGGGCGCCTGGTCGGGCTCGACGCGAAGAACGGCTCGAAGCTCTGGGAAGTGCAGACCACCGACACCAAGAAGCCGCTCTACATCACGGGCGCGCCGAAGGTGTTCCGCGGCAAGGTGATCATCGGGAACGGCGGCACCGAGATCTCGGCAGCGCGCGGGTATCTGACCGCGTACGACGCGGACACGGGCGAGTTCGCGTGGCGCTTCTGGGTGGTGCCCGGCAATCCCGCCGACGGCTTCGAGGACGAGGCCATGGAGATGGCCGCGAAGACCTGGACCGGCGAGTGGTGGAAGGTCGGCGGCGGGGGCAACACCTGGCACGGCATCACCTACGACCCCGAGTTCAACCAGGTGCTGATCGGCACCGGCAACGGCTCGCCGTGGAACCAGAAGATCCGCAGCCCCGGCGGCGGCGACAACCTGTTCCTGTGCTCGATCGTGGCGCTCGACGCCGACACCGGCAAGTACAAGTGGCACTACCAGACCGTTCCGGGCGAGAGCTGGGACTACAACTCGAGCATGGACATCGTGCTCGCCGATCTCGCGATCGACGGCGCGCCGCGCAAGGTGCTGCTGCACGCGCCGAAGAACGGCTTCTTCTACGTGATCGATCGCAGCAACGGGAAGCTCCTCTCCGCCGAGAAGATCGGAAAGGCCACCTGGGCATCGCACATCGACATGGCCACGGGCCGGCCCGTCGAGGTGCCCGGCGCGCGCTACGAGGACGGCGAGGAGGAAGTCTGGCCGAGCCCATTCGGCGTGCACAGCTGGCACGCCATGTCGTTCAACCCGAGGACGGGCCTCGTCTACATCCCGACGATCGAGATGGCGGGCGTGTACAAGGACACCGGCATCGATCTCAAGCACTGGACGTCGCCCGACACGAAGATCGATCCCGGCGTCGCGTTCGGCGACGCCGACACGCCGGCGGACGCGAGCAAGGCCGCGCTGCTCGCGTGGGATCCCGTGAAGCAGAAGAAGGTCTGGGAGATTCCACTTCCGCCGAACTGGAACCCCGGCACGATGACCACCGCGGGCGACCTGGTCTTCGAGGGCCGCGCCGACGGCCACTTCCTCGGCTACGACGCGCGCACCGGCAAAGAGCTCTGGTCGGCGAACCTCGGGGTCGGGATCTCGGCGCCGCCGATCACCTACGCGATCGACGGGAAGCAGTACGTCTCGATCCTGGCGGGCTGGGGCGGCGCGGGTCTGCTCTCGGGCACGCTCGCGGCGCAGTACGGCTGGCAGTACAAGGCGCAGCCGCGCCGGCTCTACACCTTCGCGCTCGACGCGGGGAAACCGATGCCGCCGTCGCCGCCGCCGGCCGCGGCGCTGCCGATGGACGACCCCGCCTTCGCGGTCGATCCCGCCCGAGTCGAGCTCGGCAAGAAGACCTACGCGCAGTCGTGCGTCCTCTGCCACGGCGGCGGCGCGGTCTCGGGCGGAGCCGCTCCCGATCTGCGCGCCTCCGCGATCCCGCTCGCGCACGACGCGTTCAAGAAGGTCGTCGTCCTTGGCGAGCGCTTCCCCAAGGGCATGCCGCGCTTCCAGGAGCTCAGCGAGGCCGAGCTCGACGGCCTCATGCACTACATCCGCAGCCGCGCGCGTGAGACGATCGCCGCGGGGAAGCGCGAGGTGCCGAGCTCCTGAGACCGGCTTTCCGGGTTCCCGCCCGCTGCGCGCTGGTGTAGGCTCGACGAGCTGGCATGGCGCCGGGCCTCGGAAAGCGATGGCAGCCACGGAAGAGCGAAAACTGGTGACGGTGCTCTTCGCCGACCTCGCGGGGTCGACCGAGATGGCGGTGCGCCTCGACCCCGAGGCGCTCCGGGCTCTGCTCTCCGCGTTCTTCCAGGAGATGGCGCAGCAGATCCGGGCCTTCGGCGGAACCGTCGAGAAGTACGCCGGCGACGCCATCCTGGCGGTCTTCGGCGTGCCCGACGTGCACGAGGACGACGCCGAGCGGGCCGTGCGGGCGGCGCTCTCCATGCAGCAGAGCCTGGACGAGCTGAACCCGAGCCTGGAGGAGGAGCATGGGACGCGCCTCGCGCTCCGCGTCGGTGTCGCGACCGAAGAGGCCGTCGCCGCGACCCAGGCGGCAGGCGAGTTCATGGTCAGCGGGCCGGTCGCGTTCCTCGCCGCGCGCCTGCAGCAGCTGGCCCTTGGCATCGTGGTCAGCGCGGAGACGCAGGCGATGCTCGGCCCGCTGCTCGAGTGCAGCCCGCTCGGCCCGGTCGCCCTGAAGGGCTTTCCCGAGCCGGTCACGGCCTACCTCGTGTCGGGTCTCCGCGCGGGCAGCGCCCGCGCGCGCGCCACCGTCGGTGTGTCGGCGTCCCTGATCGGCCGGGAGGCCGAGCTCGAGATACTCGAGCGCCGCCTGGCCGAGCTCCAGCTCGGGCGCGGCTCGATCGTCTCGATCGCGGGCGAGGCGGGGATCGGCAAGTCCCGCCTCGCGAGCGAGCTGCGCGGAAAGCTCCCCGAGGGCGTGCGCTGGGTCGAGGCGCGCTGTGACTCGTATGCGTCGGACTACGCGCCGTTCATCCAGGTCCTGCGCTCCCTGCTCCATCTGCGCGGCGGCGAGCCCGCGACCGTCGCGCGGACCCGGCTGCGCGCGGCCCTGCAGCCACTCGTCGGCGAGCGCTACGAGGAGCTGCAGCCGTTCGTCGCGCGGCTCCTCGGCGTCGAGCTCGCAGGCGCGCCGGGCGCGATCGATCCGCGCGCCTTCCAGTCGCACCTGCTGCTCACGGTGCGCGCGCTGGTGGAGGCGGTCGCGGCGCGCTCGCCCCTCGTGCTCGCGTTCGAGGACATCCACTGGGCCGATGAGCCGTCGCTCGAGCTGCTCGGAGTCCTGCTCGAGGTGACCGACTTCGCGCCCGTGATGATCCTGCTCACCCGCCGCGACGAGGAGGCGGGCGGCGCGGAGCTCGCGCTCCGCGCGCAGCGCAACTACCCGCACCGCTGGACGGAGGTCCGGCTCGGCCCGCTCGACGTCACGTCCTCGCAGCGGCTGACGGAGGACCTGCTTCGCGGGTCCGAGCCCCCGAGTGCGCTCGCGCGCCGGATCCGCGAGCACGGGGAGGGGAACCGCTGATTCGCGAGGAGCTCATCCGGATCGCGATCGAGCTGGCAGGCGCGGAGCTCGACGAGATTCCGGTGCCGCGCGCGCTCGGCGTCAGAGCGACGGATCGATCGGCTGCCACCCCCGCGAAGGCCGTGGCCGCCACGCCGGTGACGGACCAGCTTCACGCGGCTCTCGCGGTCGGCGCGGCGCCGAGCGCACGAGTCCGTGAATCCGTCCCTTGCGCAGCTCATGCGCGTGGGACTCATCGCTGAGCGCGCGCGGCTGCCGGAGCCCGAGTACCAGTTCAAGCACGTGCTGGTCCGCGACGCGGCCTACCGGAGCATTCTCTCCGACGAGCGCCGGGCGCTGCACCGCCGGGCCGCCGTCTACCTCGAGCAGGCCCTCGGCGCTTCCTCCGACGAGCACGCGGCCCTGCTGGCGCGCCACTGGATCGGCGCCGACGAGCCGGAGCCGGCGCTCGACTGGAGCTGGCGCGCCGCGCAGCGGGCGGCCCGGCTCTAGGCCCTGAGCGAGGAAGCGCTGTCGCACCACTGGCGCGCGCTGGACTTCCTGGATCGGCTCCCGGCGACGCCGGCGCGAGCGCGTCTGCGCGTGGAGGTGGTCCTCGCCGCCCAGTCGCTGCCCCCCTTCGCGTGGGGGGGGAGGGGACTCCCGGCGGTTCTCGAGCAGATCGACCGGGCGATCGGGATCGCGCTGGAGAACGGCGACCTGGGCGCCGCGGCGAAGCTGGAGGCGCAGCGGTGGATTCTGTCGGGCGACGAGAGCTTCTTCACGAAGGCCCTCGCACACGCAGACGAGTCCGGCGACCTGATGGCGCGGGCCTTCGTCGCCGGGCACCGCGCGGCGGGGCTCGGCGCGCTGGGCCAGTACGAGCGCGCGTTCCCGTTCGTGGAGAAGCAGATCGAGCTGCTCGCAGACTCGCCGCGATCGCTGGGAGCTCGCGTTGACCATGGCCGCTACGGGGCGCTGCTTCTGCGCTCGCGCGCCGGCTGAAGGAGTCACGGAGTACGCGGCCCGCGCGCCGAGCTCGGCGAGACACTGCGCATGCGCGGCTGGCGGCCTGGCGCGCGATGGAGGCGGAGCCCTTCATGTACCAGGGGAACTGGGAGGAAGTCGTCCGCGTGGCCGAGGCCGCCCTGCCCTCCGCCTGGGAGGTCGCGGAGTGGTTCGTGATCCTCTTTTCGTCGAGCTGGCTCGGGATTGCCTACACCAAGCTCGGTCGCCTCGAGGACGCGGCGAGGGTCCTCGGGCGAGCCGCGAGCGAGGCGCCCGCGGCGCAGCGCAACCCCTGGCCGATGTCGTTCCTGACCATGGCGCTCGCGAAGTGCCACCTCGCGGCCGGGGATCTCGAGAGGGCGGGGGCCGCGGCGGAGCAGGCCGTGCAGCTCGCAGCGCAGCTCCCCATCCCGCTCGAGCACCGCCACGCAGCGCGTCCGGCGGAGGTGCTCGCCGCGTCCGGGAAGCGCGCGAGGCGCCCGCGTTCCACGAGACCTCGGATCCTGGACCAGTCCGTCGCGCCCCGAGCTCGGCCAGACGCTCCTCGCGTACGGGAGCTTCCTGTGGCCCGAGGATCCGGCCGCCGGCAGGAGCTGCGTCGAGCGGGCGGAGCGACTGTTCGAGGAGATCTCGGCGACGGGCTGGCTCGCAGAGGCGCGGCGCCAGATGCTCAGTCGAAGCTGACGTCGTCGCGCCGGAAGCCGAGCCCGGGCTCGGCCGCGGGCTGGAGCCCGCCCGGCTGCGTGCTGCCGCGCACCAGCGTGAACGCGTACACGTCGGGCTGGGTCGGCGTGAGCGAGCGGCAGCGCGCGCTCGCGAAGTGGATCGTCAACACGCGCCGGTGTCGGTCGGTGCGGTTGCCGCCGGTGCGGTGGTACAGGTGCGGATGGAACAGCACGCAGTCGCCGGGCTCGAGCGCGAAGCTCACCGCCTTCGCCATCATGTCGGCCGAGCCCTCGACGTCCTTCGCGCCGAACGCGCCCGCGTTCACGCCGGGAATCACCTCGTGGCCGGTGATCGGCAGCTTGTGCGTGCCCGGCACGACGCAGAGCGTGCCGTTGTCGTCGTCGACCGGGTCGAGCGGAACCCACGCGCCCGCGACCAGGTCGTGCGGCCCGAACTGGAAGTAGAGGCCGTCCTGGTGGAACGGGTGCACCGAGTCGGGCACGCCGGGCGGCTTGTAGATCAGCATGAACAGGAACGCGAGCAGGTCGTGGCCGAGGAGACCTTCGACCGCGTCGAGCAGGCCCGGCGAGCGCATCGCCTCGCGCAGCGCCGGATCGAAGCGGTCCGCGTTCATGATCTTCCAGAGCGCACGCTCGGGATCCTCGGGCATGGGCAGGAGCTTCTTCGCGAAGTGGATGTCGCGCATCACGCTCGACTTCGCGGCCGGCGGGTGCTCGCCGTGGGCGATCGCCTTCGCGCGCGCGAGGATGCGCGCGACCTCGTCGCCGCCGAGCACCTTCGGCACGACCACGTAGCCCTCTTCGCGATACTGCTCGCGCTGCGCGTCCGTGAGCATCATGGCCAATATTCCACGCTTGCGCTCACTCCGCGACTCGGGCATGAAGGCCCTGGATGTCGCCCCAACGTTCGCTCGGCCTCGGCGGGGCGCTGGCGCTGTGGGCGATCTTCAGCGGCTGTGCCACCGCCTATCCGAGCGGTTCGCCGGCTCCGGCCTGACTCGGACTGTCCGGTGAGATTCCAGGTGAGTGCGCTGGACTACGAGCTGTCGAGCGCGTTCCCGGAGATCCCGTACTGCGAGTGGCCGCGGCGGTGCGAGCCGCTGGCGGAGCGGCTGCAACGCGAGCTCGAGCTCGTGTCTCCCCGCGTGGAGAGCGGCGTCGGGCATGCGCCGCTGCACCTCGCAGTGAGTTTCGAGTCTCACGATGCGCGATCCCCGGTGTCGATGCTGACGTTGATGGGCTCGATCCTCACTCTCGGCGTGCTTCCGAACTACTGGGACGTCCAGTTCGAGCTCCGTGCCCAGGCCCTCTGGAACGGGGCTCCGCGCCGCGGCTACGGCTACTCCGACGAGATGCAGATCTGGTTGGGATGGCCCCTGCTCCCCGTCTTTCTGGGCGGAGCGCACCGCGTGGACGCGACGAGCTCGGACGCGGTGAACCGCATGATCCGCAGGCTGACTTGCGACCTGCGCAAGGACGTGGAGACGCCGCCGTGAGCCGCGTTGCGGCCGCCGTTCTCGCCGCGGCCCTGACTGCGTGCGCGGCGCCGGATGGACTCCCTCTCCCAAGCACTCGATTCACACGCTGGCGGGGATGCCACCGATCGGTGTCGTCTACGAGCTCCAGGCGCACGCCCTGGGCGCCGCCGACCCGCGCCTGGTCGGTTACTACCGCGCCCGGCTCGGCCGCTGTTGCCGATCGTGTTCGAGAGCGTCCGAATCGGCCCCGCCGCGCGCCCGCTCCAGGTGAAGTTCGTGTTCGACGACGGCTCGCCGCGCGAGGCCAACGGCAGGTATCTCGAGCTCGCGGTCGGAATGCTGTTCCTGATTCCCACGTACCTGCGCGACCGCGACAACCTCGACGTCCAAGTCGAGTGGCGCGGCACGCCCCTGCGCCAGTACCACTACGAGATTCGGTCGATACGCTGCTCTGGTTGCCGTCTTCCCGGGCACGACGACGGTGTCCAGCTGCGCGCCGCGAGGAGCTAACCGCGGCCATATCGCGGATTGTCTCAGCTACCTCGCTGCGACCTGAACGCACCGACCGGGTAGGGTCTGTTCGGCGCCGCTTCGATCACACCGCGGGGACGTTGGGGGCCGATACCGACGAGGCGTAGCGCTGCAGACATTCGGCGGCCTCCCGAGGCGAAAGACACTTCCCCAACATACAAAGGAACGCGCGCCTCGTTCTGATATCCTCGCTAGCGCGCGGGGGGACTCGGCAAGGATCACTAGCGTAGGCCACTTCGGCATCGCCATGCCAACGGCTCGAAGGTCTGTTCCGCGAGCGCGCAGGCCGTGCCGACGTGCTCTCGAGTGGGCTCCAGCCGGCCGTGCTCGCGGCAGGTGCGGGGGCCCTGTACGCGCTCTCGTTCCCGCCGGCATCGCTCCAGCTCGCAGCTTGGTTCGCACTGGCGCCGCTCCTGGTCGCCTCGAGCCGCGTGCAGCAGGCGGGCGCGGCGCTTCTCGGGCTCGTGTTCTCGGTGACCGCGACGCTCGGCGTCGGCGCCTGGTTTCCAGACACCGTCGCGCGCTTCTTCGGTGTCTCTGCGGCCGCAGGCTGGCTCGCGTTCGGGCTGGTCGCGCTCGTCCTCGCCGGGGTGCCGATCGCGGCCTTCTCGGCGTGGACCTCGTGGGCGTCCCGGCGCGGACGCGCGACCCCATTCGGCATCGGAGCGGCCTGGGCCGCTGCCGAGCTTCTGCGCAGCGCGACCTCGTTCGGCCTCCTCTACGCACCGCTTGCCGCGAGCCAGGTTCCGGGGCGCTTCGTGCAGTCGGTCGACGTCATCGGCGTGTACGGGCTGGGCGCACTCATCGCCGCCGCGAACGCAGTCGTCGCGCTGCCGTTCCTGTCGGGCCCGAAGCCAGGACGTCTTCGCATCGGCGAATCCGTTCTCGTAGCACTCGTGTGCCGCGATGTTCGCTTACGGCCAGCGCCAGCTCGAGCGGAGCTTCGACCAAGGCGCGCCGCTCGAAGTCGCCGTGGTCCAGCCGGGGCTTCCCTCGGGCGCCGCCGAGACCGAGGCCGGGCGGGCGCGCTACACCGGGCTGACGCGTGGGCTCGAGGGTCGCAGACGCGACCTGGTGGTCTGGCCGGAGTACGCGATCGCGGCCTATCTCCGCGAGCGCGCGCAGGATACCGACTGGCTGCGCGACCTGTCGCGCGAGCT
Organism: uncultured delta proteobacterium; assembly: GCA_963707945.1. Classification (GTDB taxonomy): domain Bacteria; phylum Myxococcota_A; class UBA9160; order SZUA-336; family SZUA-336; genus VGRW01. The sequence continues at coordinate 255,122 of CAVPRM010000001.1, read as the reverse complement.
CGGCGCCGACTTGATCCTCGGCGCCCCGCACTATCGCTACGCCGAACCCGGGCCGCACTACTTCACGTCTGCGTTCCTGCTGCGCGGGGGCGAGATCGTGGCGCGGCACGACAAGACGCGTCTCGTGCCCGTCGGAGAGCACGAGTACGAGGCCGGCAAGGCGCCGCAGGTGCTGCCTGGAGCGAGCGCGCGGGTGGGCGCATTCCTCTGCGCCGAGTTCCTCGACGCCTCGATCGCGCGCGCGCTCGTGCGCGACGGCGCCGAGCTGCTCGTGAATCCCGCCAACGACTTCTGGATCGCTCCCCAGGGGTCCTCCCACCTGCTGCAGATGGCAGCGCTGCGCGCGATCGAGAACCGCCGCGCTTTCGTGCGCGCGGCGTCGACCGGCTACTCGGCTGTGATCGACGCGCACGGCGAGATCCGCGCGCAGTCGCAGCGCGGGGATGCCGAGGTGCTCGAGGCGACCGTTCACGCATCCCGCGCGGTGACGCCGAGCCTCTGGCTCGGCGACGCGTTTGCGTACCTCGCGGTGTTCTTCGTCGTCTTCGTCTCGCTGCGACCCTGGATCAATTCACTCTTTCACTGGAGGACTCATGCATAGACCCGTCATCGCATCGCTAGTCGTCCTGGCGTCCGGATTCGCCGCCACGGCATTTGCGGTCTCACCTGGACCGGCGACGCGACAGAGTCTCCTGCCGCTCGGTGTCTGCGACGTCGGCGCCTTCGCCGGAAAGCCCTGCGTCGACAACTTTGATTGCGAGGACGACCTCTCGCCCGGGGTGTGCAGCACTCCGCTCGCCGATGTCGCGATCCGCGGCGTGCTCACGCTGATCGCGGACAAGGACTCCGCCGGCTGGAACGACACGACCGCAGTGCCACAGCAGCCCGACGCCCTGGGCACGCCGATTCCGAGCGACCTCACTGGCTCGACGCTCACCGTGATGCTGGAGTTCACGCGGAACGGAAAGAGCTTCGTGCTCGCAGAGACTTACAAGGGTCTCACGGACTGACGTGGTACCTGAGACCTGCTGATCGATTGCAAGGGCTTCTGCGTACCCACCTGGCGCGAGCCCGCGGTCGAGGCGCGCATCGCCAGCATCGGCTGATCCCACCGCGCCCGGTAGCGGGGGCGGGGGAGGAGGCGGCGGCGGCGGCGGTAGCGGCGGCGGCGGCGGCCAGGAGGCGAGCGGCGAGGGAATCCGGAATCTCCATCAGGTGAACGGCCAGTTCTGCGTGACCCGCCCCTTGTCGTTCTTGTACCAGGTGGGCACGTTCGCCGCGCCCCAGGCCATGCGCAGGTTGCCCGCGTCGATGCGCCGGTTGTAGGGTCGTGCACGGCGCGCTTGCAGTCGAGCGCCGCGGCGCTGCGCTGATCAGGAGCTTCATGCAGCCGAGGATGTAGCGAACCTCGCACTCCGAGAAGAAGATGATGCTGCCGTTCACGACGATGTTCGTGTTCGGGCCGTAGCAGCAGAACAGGTTGGGGAAGCCGGGGATGGTGATCCCCATGTAGGCGCGCGGGTCGCCCGCCCAGTGCTGCTGCAGGTCGACGCCCTCGCGGCCGGTGATCTTCATCGGCCACAGGAAGCGGCTCGCCTGGAAGCCGGTGCCGTAGATCAGGATGTCCGCGTCGTGGCGAGCGCCGCTCGCCGTGACGACGCCCGTCTCGGTGATCTCGCGGATCGGGTCGGTGACGAGCTCCACGTTCGGGCGCATCAGGGCGCGCAGGTAGTTGCCGTTGTCGAGCAGGATGCGCTTGCCCGCGACGGGGTAGCTCGGGACGATCTTCGCGCGCAGCGGCGAGTCGGCGCCGACGATCTCGGTCATTCGACTGCGTGAGCAGCGCGCGCATCTCGTCGTTCGCGGCACTGACCGAGCGCGGGTCCTGCCAGCTGTCTTCCTTCTGAACCTGGCCGAGGATGCCCTCGGCCGCGCGCCAGAACATCGAGAAGCGGAACCACTTCGCGTAGAACGGGACGTGGTTCAGGAGCCAGTGCTTCCCGGCCGGCACGTCGTCGTGGTACTCGGGCGTGGGCAGGATCCACGGCGGAGTGCGCTGGAAGACGGTCACCTGGCCCGCCTTCTTGGCGATCTCGGGGATGAACTGGAAGGCGCTGGCGCCCGTGCCGATCACGAGCACGCGCTTGCCGCCGAGGTCGTGCTCGTGCTGCCACTCGGCCGAGTGGAACGAAATGCCCTTGAAGCGATCGCGCCCCGGGATCTCGGGCCACTTCGGCCGGCAGAGCTGCCCGACGGCGCTGATCACCGCGTTCGCCTCGAGCGTCTCCGCCGCGCCGTCCTTGCGCCGCACGGCGACCCGCCAGACCGACCGCTCGTCGTCCCACGCGGCCTCGCTCACCTCGGTGTCGAAGCGGATGCGCGGGCGCAGGCCGTACTTGTCCGCGCAGTGCGCGAAGTAGCGCTGCAGCACCTGCCGCTGCGAGAAGTGCTGCGGCCAGTCCGCCGGCTCGAAGCTGTACGAGTAGATGTGGTTCGGGCTGTCGACCCGGCAGCCGGGATGCCATCAGCGAGGGGATGTGCGCGTCGCGGAGCGCGCGGTACAGGGCGTCGTCGTCCTTGGGAATCTGAAGCCAGGTCGGCCATCGGTGTTCTCCCGTGCTCCGCCTATTCTAGGCCACCTGCGCCGCGATCTCGTACGAGCGCAGCCGCGCGGCGTGGTCGAAGATCGTCGCGCGCTCACCATCAGCTCGTCGGCGCCGGTGCGCTGCGATGAACGCGCTCAGGCCGCGCCGCGCACGGTCTCGGGCGAGCCGACGACCGAGCAGGACGAGCACCTGCGCGAGCAGCGCCTGCTCCGGCGGCGCCCAGCAGACTCCTCGATGTCGCGACCGGGCGGCGGCAGCTGGCCGCGCCGGCCGCGGCGCAGGTTGACGAAGGCCTGCTGCAGCGAGGTGGAGAGCAGGCGCGCCTCCGCGTCGGTGTCGGCGGCGAACACGTTGACGCCGAGCATCACGTAGGGCTTGGCGAGCTGCGCCGACGGGCGGAAGCGCTCGCGGTAGATCGTCGAGCGCCTGCATCAGCGTCGCCGGGCGCGAAGTGCGAGGCGAACGCGTACGGCAGGCCGAGCGCGGCGGCGAGCTGCGCGCCGAACAGGCTCGAGCCGAGGATCCAGATCGGCACGTCGAGCCCGGCGCCGGGCACCGCCTGCACCGCCTGGCCCGGCTGCGGCGGCGCGAAGTAGCGCCATGCAGCTCCACGCACGTCGCTGCGGGAACGTCGTCGGCGTCGCGTGCGAGGTCGCGGCGCAGCGCGCGCGCCGTCGCGCTGGTCGGTGCCCGGCGCGCGGCCGAGGCCGAGGTCGATGCGGCCCGGGATAGAGCGACGTCGAGCGTGCCGAACTGCTCGGCGATCACGCAGCGGCGCGTGGTTCGGCAGCATGATGCCGCCGGCGCCGACGCGGATCGTCGACGTGCCGCCGGCGACGTGGCCGATCACGCACCGCGGTCGCGGCGCTGGCGATGCCGGGCATGTTGTGGTGCTCGGCGAGCCAGAAGCGCCGGTAGCCCCAGCCGCTCGGCGTGCCGCGCGAGGTCGAGCGTGTTGCGCAGCGCGCGCGACGCGTCGCCGTCGGCGGTGATGGGCGCGAGATCGAGGACCGAGAGGGGAATCATCGGGCGGGGCGCTCTCTCAGGCCACCACGCCCGCTGCGCGCAGCGCGTCGATCTCGCTGCGGGCGAGGCCGAGCTCGGCGAGGATCTCGTCGCCGTGCTCGCCGAGTTCCGGAGCGGGCCCGCCGACACGCGCCGGTGTTCGCTCGAAACGCGCCGCCGGGGACGGCTGGCGCATGCGCCCGGCGCGCGGGTGCTCGGACTCGACGACGGTCCCGTTCGCGATCACCTGCGGATCCACGAGCGCCTCGCGAATCGACTGCACGCGCGCGCAGGGGACGTCCTCGGCCTCGAGCGCGCGCAGGAGCTCCTGGGTGGAGCGCTTCGCGAACTCGAGCTCGATCAGCGGCTGGAGCACCAGGAGGTTGCGCACGCGCCCGGCCAGCGTCGCGAAGCGCGGGTCGCTCGCCCACTCGACGTGCCCGAGCGCCCGACACAGCCCCGCGAACTCGCGATCCGACACCGTGTACCAGGTCATGAAGCCGTCCGCGCTGCGAGTGACTCGATAGGAGTCGGAGAGCAGATATCCCGGCTCCGCCCCGACCCAGGTCTCGTTCGCCATGGCGTCCGGCCACAAGAACCCGATCGCCGCGTCGAGCATGGCCAGGCGAATGTGCTGTCCGCCGCGACCGCGCTCGCGCGCGAAGAGCGCAGCCGTGACCGCCTGCGCAGCGGTCAGCCCCGTGACCTTGTCGCACACGATGTTGCGCACCAGGTCGGGGACCCGCGTCGTCGGGTCCGCCTGCACGGCGGCCATTCCGGACAGAGCCTGGATGATCGGGTCGTACACCCGCTTGCCGGAGTACGGCCCGGTCTCTCCAAAGCCGCTGATCGAGACGTAGATCAGGTCCGGGTTCACGGCGCGCAGGTCTTCGTACGCCATTCCCGCGCGCTCCGCGGCGCCCGGCCGGAAGTTCTGCGCGAACACGTCCGCGCGCGCGACGAGGCGGCGCAGAACCTCGCGGCCCTGCTCCTGGCGCAGGTCGAGCACGAGCGAGCGCTTCCCGCGGTTCAGCACCGCGAAGCCCGGCGCCATGCCCCCGCGCAGCGTGCCCGCGTAGCGCACGAGATCGCCGGCGCCGGGCACCTCGACCTTGATCACCTCCGCGCCCTGGTCCGCGAGGAGCATGGTGCAGAACGGCCCGGAGACGATGGCCGTGCAGTCGACGATCCGGATGCCCTCGAGCGGACCCGGCATGACAGCTCCCTCTTCCTTTGCGTCGATCTTACGCCGTAAGCTCGCTGTTGGAGGTCCCATGGCCGAGACGCGCTGCGAGCTGCCGACCCGCGGAACGGACTGGAACGCGCTGCGCGAGCGGCTCGTCGCGCTCGGCGAGCGCGACGTCGACTGGCGCCACGCCCGGACCGCCGTCTACGTCTTCCACGCCGGCGACGACGTGCTGCAGGTCGCGAAGGACGCCTACGCGCTGTACCAGTCGGAGAACGCGCTGGGACCCGGCGCCTTCCCGAGCCTGAAGCGCATGGAAGAAGATGTGGTCGGGATCGGCCTCGGGCTGCTGCAGGCGCCCGAGGGCGCGCGCGGCAACCTGACCTCCGGCGGCACCGAGAGCATCATGCTCGCGGTGAAGACCTGCCGCGACGAGGCGCGCTCGCGCGGGGTCGACACGAACGGCGCGGAGATCGTCGCGCCGGTCTCCGTGCACCCGGCCTTCGACAAGGCGGCGCACTACCTGGGCTTGCGGGTCGTGCGGGTTCCGGTCGCCCCGGACTTCGCCGCGGACGTCGGCGCGATGGCGGCTGCGATCACGAGCCGCACGCTCATGCTGGTTGGCTCCGCGCCGTGCTTCCCGTACGGCGTGATCGACCCGATCGGCGAGCTCTCCGATCTCGCGCTCGAGCGCGACCTCTGGCTGCACGTCGACGCCTGCGTGGGCGGCTACTTCGCGCCGTTCGCGCGCATGAACGGCGTGCCCGTGCCGCCCTTCTCGTTCGAGCTGCCGGGGGTGCGCAGCATCTCGGCCGACCTGCACAAGTACGGCTACGCGGCGAAGGGCGCGTCGACGATCTTCCACCGCACGGAAGCGCAGTGGCAGCATCAGGTCTTCACCTTCGACAAGTGGCCGGCGGGCGGGATGGTGACGCCGACCCTCGCGGGCACGCGGCCCGGCGGCGCGATCGCCTCGGCCTGGGCGGTGCTGCACTACCTGGGCGTCGAGGGCTATCGCGAGAAGGCCCGCCAGGTGGTCGCGACGCGCGAGAAGCTGATGGCGGCGATCGACGCGACGGACGGCCTCTGCAACCACGGTGCACCCCTGCTCGGCCTGTTCACATACGGGGCGACGGACGTCGACCCGTTCGCGATCTGGGCGCGCATGGTGAAGCGCGGCTGGTTCAGCGGTCTCTGCACCGAGCCGCGCGGCATCCACATGATGCTCTCGCCCGCGCACGCGGACGTCGCGGACGAGTACCTCGCCGATCTCGCGGCGAGCCTGCGCGAGGTGCGGGAGAGCGGCGCGAGCGGCGCGAACGTGAAGGCGAGCTACGCCTGAGATGGAGATCGGTCCCGTCACCCTCGAAGGCGCGCACGTCCGCCTCGAGTCGATGCGCCCGGAGCACGCCGACGGCCTAGTCGCGGCGGGCACCGGCCACGGCCTGTTCCGCTACTTCCCCCTCTCGCTCGAGACGCCGAGGGGCATGCGCGCGTTCGTCGAGCCTTCTCCCTCGCGGGCCTCGCGAAGCGAACGATGCTTCCGTTCACGACGATCGACCGGACGACCGGGCGGATCGTCGGCTCGACCTCGTACCTCGCGATCGAGCCCGCGCACAAGCGGCTCGAGATCGGCGGGACCTGGATCACGCCGTCGCACCAGCGCAGCGCGGTCAACACGGAGGCGAAGCTCCTGCAGCTCACGCACTGTTTCGAGGTGCTGGGCTGCAACCGGGTCGAGTTCAAGACCGACTCGCGCAACGAGAAGTCGCGCACGGCGCTCGCACGGATCGGCGCGGTCGAGGAAGGCGCGTTCCGCGCGCACATGGTCATGCCCGACGGCGCTGCTGCGCACCTCGGTCTACTTCAGCGTGATCGCGAGCGAGTGGCCGGCGGTGAAGGCGCGGCTCGGCCAGAAGCTCGCCCGGAGCGGCTAGCGCTCCTGGCGCTGGGCCGCGAGGCGCGCGGCGTGCAGCGGCGCGCCGATCTCGACGTACAGGTCCTGGGCTTCGCGCAGCAACTGGTCGCGCGTCGCGTCGTCGCCTAGCACGGCGGCCAGCTCGGCGCGCCACTCACAGAGCGCGGGGGCGAGCGTGCGCGCACCCGTGCTTGCGATCAGCGCGGCTGCGCTCGCGAGCTCGGCTTCGACGGCGTTGCGGGCCGCCGCGCCGTCGCGGCGGAGGAGCGCTCGCGCCATGACCCCGTGGGCCGCGGCCTTCGTAAACTGAGCGCGCAACGCGCGCTGGCAGAGCTCGGTCGCCTCCGCCGCCGCGGTCTGCGCGGACGACGGGTCCCCGGCCTGCAGCAGCGCCTCGGCCAGGAGCGTCGCGGCGTGGCTGGCGCGCGCCGTGCTCCACGCGCCCGAGAGAGCTCGAGAGCGTGGCACGCGCCGGCTCGACGGCTTCGGCACGCCCGCCCGGCAGCGAGGTGCGCATAGGTGAGAGCGAGCTGCGCGACTCCGACCAGCATCGGCGGCTCACCCAGCCTGCGGCTGATCTCCTCGGCGTGACGCGCGCTCCCGAGTGCCCGCGTCCGCGTCGCTGGCCCGGTAGTACCGGCTTCGCAGTGCAGAGCAGGGCGTAGGCAGACGATGTCTGGCGTGCCGTCCTCCTCGTCGAACCGCCGTCGACCGCTCGACCTCGTCGAGCCCCTCACGCAAGTCGACCCGTCCAGACGAGGCAATCGCCGCGCCAGAACGAGAACCAGCCTGGGGACTGACGCCGATCACCCATTCCTCGGGATGAATGTAGCGGGGAAAGCGCGCGCAGCCCTTCCTCCGCGAGCTGGAGCGCCTCCGGGAGTCGCGCACGTCGAAGCTGAGTGCGTCGATCAGGGATCACCCACGCATTGGCTTGCAACCGGACGTCATCGATGCCGAGTGCCGCGCGCTGATTCTCGATCGCCAGCTCGAGATGCTCAGCCACGTCGCCGGCATCGCCAGCGCGCGCGACCATAGACCTGCGACAGGTTGAGATGGGCGCGTCGATCCCCGTCGCGTTCGCGAGCGTCTGCCCTTCGTCCAGCAGCGCACGCGCCTCGTCGAGCCCGATGCCGAAGCGCCAGCTCGCGTTCCAGCAGCTCCATGCAGGCGGCGAGGCCGAGCGCGGCGGCCTCGCGGTCGTCCGGCAGCTCGCGCAGCAGCGCGCGCACCCGCCCCCAGTGGTGCGTCGCCGCGACGAAGTCGGTGCGCTCCGCCCACTCCGGCCGCGCGCCGGTGCCAGCGCGCGGCGTCGAGCGCCTCGCCGGCCTCCTCCCAGTGGTGCGCGAGCAGCGCGGCGTGCTCGTCGAGCTGCTCGGCGTCCAGCTCCTCGATCGCGCGCGCGACCGCGGCGTGCACGCTGGCGGCGGCGCTCGCGCGAGCTGGGTGCCGAGCGCCACCTCCTGCGTCAGCGGATGCTTGAAGGCGTACTCGGCCACCGGGTAGAGCGCCTGCTCGTGGATGAACTCGGCGCGCTGGCAGCGCCGCGAGCGCCGCCGTCAGCTCGGCGGCAGGCAGCTCCGCCACCGCGCGCGAGCAGCGGCTCGGGAACTCCTTGCCGATCACCGCCGCGGTCTGCAGCAGGTGCTTCTCGCGCTCCGGCGAGCCGATCGATGCGCGCCGCGAGCACCGCCTGCACCGTCGCCGGCACCTCGAGCCGCTCGACCGGCGTCGACCAGGCGGTAGGCGCCGCGCGTGCCCTCGAGATGTCCCGACTTCGATCAGCGACTGCACCACCTCCTCGATGAAGAACGGGTTGCCGCCGGTGCGCGCGTGGATCGGCGCCGGCAAGCGCGGCGAGGCTCGGATCGTTGCCGAGCAGATCGGCCAGCAGCTCGGCGATCGCGTCGCGCCCGAGCGGCGCGAGCGGGAGCTGCCGGTAGCACGACTTCTGCATCCACTCGGCGTGGTACTCGGGGCGGAAGTTCGAGCAGCAGCAGACTGCGGGTGCCGGCGCCGCGCGTCGACCATGTGCTCGAGGAACGCGTCGCTCGCCGGCGTCGATCCAGTGCAGGTCCTCGATCAGCGTCACCGTCGGCTGCGCCGCGCTGCGCGCTCTGCATCGACCTGGCGCATCACGGCGATGCAGCTGGCGCTGGCGCGCCTCCGGCTCGAGCTGCGGCGCCGGGCGCTCGGGATCGGCGACGCCGAGGAAGTCGAAGAGCAGCGGCAGCGCCTCGGCGAAGCCCTCGTCGAGCAGCACCAGCGCCCGGCGATCTTCTCGCGCGCGCTGCGGTCGTCGTCGTCGTGCGTCGATGCCGAAGTAGGCGCGGAACACCTCGAGCGATCGGCAGGAACGGGATGTTCCGGCCGTGCGCGACGGCGCGGCCCTCGTAGACGCGCATGCCGCGGGCGCGGCAGCGCTCGACGAACTCGAAGCACAGACGGCTCTTGCCGGTGCCCGCCTCCGCCACGACGCCGACCACCTGGCCGTTGTCCGGCGCGCCGTCTGCGCGAGCGCAGCCTCGAGCGTGCGCAGATCGGCGGCGCGGCCGACGAAGCGCGACGAGGCCGCGGGCGCGCGAGACGTCGAAGCGCGTGCGCGCCGCCGCCGAGCCCGCGAGCTCGAAGACGCGCACCGGCTCGGCGACGCCCTTGACGCGCGAACGCGCCCAGGTCGTCGAGCGCGAAGTAGCCGGCGACCAGCGCGCCGTCGGCGCGGTCAGGTAGCACGCTGTCCGGCCGCGCCAGCGCCTCCATGCGCTGCGCCAGGCCGACCGTGTGACCCTGCGCCGTGTAGTCCATGCGCAGGTCGTCGCCGATCTTGCCGACCACGACCTCGCCCGAGTTGAGGCCGATGCGCGTCGAGAAGCTCGAGCCCGTGGCTCGCGCTTCAGCTCGCGCGGCGTAGCGCGCGCAGCGCGTCGCGCAGGTGCAGCGCCGCGTAGCAGGCGCGCTGCGCGTGATCCTCGTGCGCGATCGGCGCGCCGAACAGCGCCATGATGCCGTCGCCGGTGTACTGGTTCACCGTGCCCTCGAAGCGGTGCACGCCGTCGGTGAGGATCTGCGAAGAAGCGGTCGAGGATCGCGGTGCCACTCCTCCGGGTCGAGCTGCTCGGCGAGCTCCATCGAGCCCTTCACGTCGGCGAACAGCACCGTCACCTGCTTGCGCTCGCCCTCGAGCGCCGACTTCGATTGCAGGATCTTGTCGGCCAGGTGCTTCGGCGTGTAGTCGCGCGGCGAACGCTCGGGAGGCGAAGGTCCGTCGCGCTGGGGAGCCGCGGGCGCGACCTTCGCTCCGCATTCTCCGCAGAACTTCGCTGCTGGGGACAGCTCGCTGCTGCAGCTCGCGCAGCGGCCGCCAAGAGCGGCACCGCACTCGAAGCAGAACTTCACCCGCTCGGGGTTCGCGTGGCCGCAGGTTGGGCAGTTCACCGCGCCCTACGATACACCCGATTGCTCAGTACCCGCCTTCGGGCATACACTTTCGCGTGACGTTCCCGCTCGAGCCGAAAGGCGCGCGAGGCGCACATGCCCGCCGAAGCGATCTCCCTCCCCGAGGGCACCGTCACGGTGCTGTCGACCGACCTGGTCGGATCGACACAGCTGAACCAGCGGCTGGGCGACGCGGCGGCGACCGCGATCGAGCGCGAGCTTCTGGTCCTGGCCCAGGAGCAGGTCGACAAGCAGCGCGGCGTGCTCGTGAAGGACACCGGCGACGGGCTCATGGTGGCGTTCCAGTCGGCGCGCCGCGCCGTCGCCTGCGCGCAGGAGATCCAGCGCGCGCATCGCGCGTCGCAACCGCAGCCGGCCCGACGGCGCCGTGCAGCTGCGCATCGGTCTGCACACGGGCGAGGTCCTGTCCGAGGACGGCGGGCTGCACGGCGAGACACTGATCATCGCCAAGCGCATCGAGTCGGTCGCGCCCAGCGGCGCGATCTTCGCCTCCGACACCGTGCGCGGCGTGCTCGGCACGGCCCGCAGCGAGCTCGAGGATCGCGGCGAGTTCGCGCTCAAGGGGATCGACGCGCGCTGGCACCTCTGGGAGGTGCCGTGGGCGGACGCCGAGGCGCGCGGCGTCCTCGCTCCGCGCGAGCGCACGCCGTTCGTCGCGCGCGGCCAGGAGCGCGCGCAGCTGCTGCGCGCCGTCGAACGCGCGCGCGACGGTGCGGGCTCACTCGTGCTGATCGGCGGCGAGGCGGGCGTCGGCAAGACGCGCCTGGTCGAGGAGGCGGCCGTCGAGGCGCGGCGGCTCGGATTGCGCGTGCTCACCGGTCACTGCGTCGATCAGCAGGGCGCGCCGCCGTACCTGCCGATCATCGAGCACATCGAGGAGGCTGCGCGCCAGGTGTCGCCCGAGGCGCTGCGCCAAGCGCTCGGCGAGAACGCGCCCGAGCTCGCCAAGCTGATGCCCGAGCTGCGCGCTGCGCTACGCGGACATCCCGGAGCCGGTCTCGCTGCCGCCCGAGCAGGAGCGGCGCTACCTGCTGCACGGCGTCGCCGAGTTCGTCGAGCGCGCCGCACGCGCGACGCCGCTCGTGCTCGTCTTCGAGGACCTCCACTGGGCGGACGACTCGACGACGCTCTGGATCCGGCACCTGGCTCAGCGCCTGGCGCAGATTCCGGTGCTCGCGATCGGGACCTACCGCGACACCGACCTTCGGCCCGGCAGCCCGCTCGCCGCCGCGCTGCCCGCGCTCTTGCGCCAGCGCCTGGCCGAGGAGATCCGCCTCGGCCCGCTCGGCGAAGCCGGGGTCGCAGCGCTCCTGTCGGGTCGCGCGGGCAGCGCGCCGCCGCCGAAGCTGGTGGCGCTCGTCCATGCCGAGACCGAGGGCAATCCGTTCTTCGTCGAGGAAGTGTTCCGCCATCTCCACGAGTCGGGCAAGCTCCTGGACGACGCGGGTCAGTGGCGCTTGGACGTCCAGATCAGCGACACCGACGTGCCGCGCAGCGTGAGTCTGGTCATCGGTCAGCGGCTCGAACGCGTGAGTGAAGACTGCCGCGCGATGCTGACCATCGCGGCGCTGGCCGGAAAGGTGTTCCGCTACGACCTCCTCGCTGGCTTCCAGGGTGTGGTGGAGGACCGCCTGCTCGATGCGCTCGAAGAGGCCGCGCGCGCCACGCTGATCGAGGACGCCTCCGCCGGGCGCGAGGCGCGCTATGCCTTCGTCCACGAGCAGATCCGCCAGACGCTGCTCTCGCTGCTGTCGACTGCGCGCCGCCAACGCCTGCACCTGCGCATGGCGGACGCGCTCGAAGCCCTCTACGGCGGCGGGGCCGATCGCCACGCGCCCGAGATCGCGCACCACCTGTATCAAGCCGGCGCTGCGGCACCCGGAGAACGCACGCTGCGCTGGCTGGTTCGCACAGCGGAGCAAGCGCTCGACGCGCTCGCGTTCGAGAACGCGCTCGGCGATCTCGACTCTGCGCGCACGGTGCTGCCACCTGACGACATCGAAGGGGCCGCGCGCCTGCTGCGCCTGCGCGCCCGCGCGCTCCGCGGGCTGGCGCGGATCGACGAGGCGCTCGCCGCGTTCGCGGGCGCGCTCGCGATCGCACCCGCAGGCGTTGAGCGCGATGCGGTGCTGCAGGCGCGCGCACGGCTTCGGCTCGACTTGTTCCGCGGTCGCGAAGCGATCGACGACCTCGATCCGCTGCTCGCGCGCGCCCGCGAGTCCAGCGATCGCGCGCGCGAGGTGGAGCTGCTGCTGATGCGCAGCCGCGGCCTCTACATCCTCTCGCTCGACGACCCGGGCTACGCCGAGCAGGCGCGCGACTCGTACGAAGCGACCTACGATCTCGCCAAGCAGCTCGGCGACAAGCGCGCGATGTGCCAGGCGCTGCTTCCGACCCAGATGTTCGTGGACTACTGGCGCGGCTACCGCGAGCGCGCGATCGCGAACAGCCGCGAAGCAAAGGCGCTGGCCGCGGAGCTCGGCGACGAGGAGCTCGAGATCGAGGCGGCCTCGGCGGGGCTCCGCTTCTTGTCGGCGGACGAAGCGCACGCGGAGGGTCTGCGCGTGCGCGACCGGCTCGGAGCCCGCCGCGATCCGCTGCGCCTGAAGGAGCACCTCTTCTGGCTCATGTGGCACCACTTACGGCGCTGCGAGCTCGAGCAGTGCGTGCGGACGTGCGACGAAGGGATCGTGCTCTCTGCACAGCTCGGCTCGCCGCCGGTCCAGTACCCAAGCATCAAAGGGCTGGCGCTCACCGACCTCGGGCGCTTCGACGAGGCCTGGGCGGCCTTTCAAGCGGAGGTCGCCGACGACCTCCACCCCTTTGGTCGCTGCATGCGCGAGCTCGGCATCGCCGGCTGGCTCTACTCGCTCGGCGCGTTGGACCGCGCCGAGGTGTGCGCCAAGCGGGTGCTCGCCGAGGCCGAGCGACTCTCGCGCACGTGGATGCAATGGTTCATGGTGGATCTACTCGCGTCCATCGCGGCGCGCCGCGGACCCGCAGGCGCAGAGCTCGCGGCATGGGTCGAGCGGAAGGCCGGCGAGATCGGCTTCCATCCGACGACGCTGCCGCGAGCCGAGGCGGCGCTCGCGTACGGCGAATATGCGCAAGCGCTCGCGCTCGCCGACCAGTCGGCCGCAGAGAACACGCGCGCCGGTTTGCGGCGCGTCCAGATCCTCGCGGGCGAATGCGCGCTGCGCGCGCTTGCCGGGCTCGAACGCTGGGACGAGCTCGCGACTCGCGCAGACGCCGTGCTCGCCGAGGCGGAGCAGGTGGGCCTTCGCACGGTCGCGTGGCGGATCCTGGCCGCGCGCACGCACGCCCGTCATGCACTGGGCGACGCCTCAGGTGCGCGCGCCGACCGCAGCGCCGCGCGCGCGCTGCTCGACGAGTTGGTGGGTCGGATCGCCGATCCCGAGCTGCGCGCGCTGTTCGAGGCCGATCCCGCCGCCCGCGAGGTGAGGAACCAAGGAGAGTGACATGAGACTCCGACCTGGCACTGTGCAAGAAGCCGGAATGGACCTCGAGCGGGTCGAGCGCCTGCGCAAGCGCGCCGACGAATGGGCGACGCAGCTCTCCGCGCTCGAGCTCGTCGCCGCCCGACGCGGCGTGGTGTTCTTCCACGAGACCCGCGGCAGGCTTCGCCCCGAGAGCGACGCGCCGCCGCTCACGAAGGACGCCCTCTGGAATCTCATGTCGACGACCAAGCCGTTCACCGCGACGGCCGTGATGCTGCTCGTCGAGGACGGCCTCGTCGACATCAATCGGCCCGTGCAGTTCTACCTGCCGGAGTTCGCGGGCGATGGGAAGCTGCCGGTCTGCGTCCACCACCTTCTCACGCACACCTCGGGCCTGGAAGACGCGGCGATCGACTTCAACCGCATCCTCTTGACGCTGCTCCCCGAGCGGAAGCCCGAGCCCACGGAACACCCTGCGGTGAGCCGCTACGTGATGCTGGCCTGCCTGACGGCCCTCTCCTACACGCCGGGAACGCAGCACGTCTATTGCAGCGCCAACTTCACCCTCCTGCTGGAGATCGTCCGGCGCGTCAGCGGCCAGGCACCTGCCGACTTCCTGCGCAGTCGACTGTTTCTCCCGCTCGGAATGCATCGGACACACCTTGGCCTTCCGACGGAGCTGAGAAGTCAGCGCGTTCGCTGGCCAGCCCAGACGATCGCCACGAGCCTTCCTTCGGGCCCCGATGCCCCTGTCCGGTCAAGCCTGCACGACGACGAGCTGGCGGGGTTACCCTTGGGCGGCGCGGGGGTCTTCTCGACCGGCGCTGACCTGGCGGCGTTCGGACAGATGTTCCTCAACGGCGGCGCCTACGGTGACGTCCGCGTGCTGGCCCGAAACACCGTGGCTCTCATGACCCGGAACCACACTCCCGGCCTCAGAGGGAGCATTGCCGGGCACGCGCTGGCCGAAATGAGCGTGGGCTACGGCTGGTTCATCCAGCACCCGATGAAGTTCCCCTTCCTCGGCAATACGCTCGGCTCGCCGGGCTCGTTCAGCCACGGCGGCTGGGGTGGATCGTTTCTCTGGATCGATCCCGTCGAGCAGATGGTCCTGGTCTTCCTCTCCACTCAGCACACCGTTTGGCCACCGGCGCGCTTCCCGGCGTGGGAGGCGGATCTCTTCGTCAACCTCGCGACGAGCTCGGTCGCGGACTAACTGAGAGCTCGGCCCAGAGCTCTGCCGGGATCCGCGTGGCGAACTGCGCCGCGGCGTCGCCGATCTCGGCCGGCGAGCGGGCGCCCGCGAGCACGCACGTCACCGCCGGGTGTCGGGTCGGGAACTGGAGGGCGGCGGCTCGCAGTGGGACGTCGAAGCGGGCACAGATTTCCTCAAGCTCGCGCGCGCGCATGATGCGCTCCGCCGCAGCAGGGGCGTAGTCGTAGGTTGCGCCGGCACGCGGCGTCGGCGAGCACGCCCGAGTTGAAGACGCCGGCGGCGATCACGCCGACGCCGTGGCGCTGCGCCGCCAGCAACAGGTCGTGCGCCGCCGAGTCGTCCAGCAGCGTGAAGCGGCCCGCGACCAGCACGCAGTCGACGAGCCCGCGCTCGACGAAGCGAGTCAGCATCGGCGACTGGTTCATGCCGGCGCCGACCGCGCCGATCACGCCTTCGTCGCGCAGCCGCGCGCAGCGCGCGGAACGCGCCGCTCACCGCCTCGTCCTCGTGCGCGTCCGGATCGTGCACGTGCACGACGTCGAGGCGGTCCTGCCCGAGCCGCTCGAGGCTCTCCTCGATCGAGCGCAGCGTGCCGTCGTACGAGAAGTCGAAGACCGGCTTCAGCGGCGGCACATCCGCGAAGATCGTCGTCGTGATCGACGCCAGGTCGCAGCAATCGTCCGACCTTCGACGCCAGCACGTACGAGCTGCGCTCGCGCCGCCGCAGCGCTTCGCCGAGCCGGCGCTCGGACAGGCCGTGGCCGTAGAGCGGCGCGGTGTCGAACCAGCGCATGCCGGCGTCCCAGGCCGCGTCGACGGTGGCCTGCGCCTGCGCATCGCTCGTCGGCCTCGTACAGGTTGCCGAGCGGCGCGCAGCCGAGCCCGAGGCGGGTCACGCGGACCGCCGTCGCACCGAGCTGCACCCGCTCGGCGGGCTCAGGCACGCCGCCACTCCGCGCCGTCGGGGAAGCTGAACGCGGCGAGCGACTCGGGGCGCATCTCGATCGAGTAGCCGGGCGCGTCGGGCACGCAGGTAGCGCCCGCCTCGCACGCGCACCGGATCCACGAAGTGCTCGTGCAGGTGGTCGGCGTACTCGGTCGTGCGGTCGCGCAGCGACGCGCTCACGGCGATGTAGTCGATCGAGCGAGATGTGCTGCACGTACTCGCACAGGCCGAGCCCGCCGGCGTGCGGGCACACCGGCACGCCGAAGTGCGCCGCCAGCAACAGCACCGCGAGCACCTCGTTCAGCCCGCCGAGCCGGCAGGCGTCGACCTGGCAGTAGTCGATCGCCTCGGCCTGCAGGAGCTGCTTGAACAGCACCTTGTTGGCGCAGTGCTCGCCGGTCGCGACGCCGACCGGCGCCACCGCGCGGCGGATCGCGGCGTGGCCGAGCACGTCGTCGGGGCTGGTCGGCTCCTCGATCCAGCGCAGCCGGAACGGCTCGAGGTGGCGCATCCACTCGATCGCCTGCGGAACGTCCCAGACCTGGTTCGCGTCGGCCATGAGCTGGCGCTCGAAGCCGATCTCCTCGCGCATCACCTCACAGCGGCGCACGTCGGAGGCGACGTCGACACCGACCTTGGTCTTGAAGCTGCGTCCAGCCGGCGGCGATCGCCTCGCGGCACAGGCGGCGCACCTTGTCCTCGGGATAGCCGAGCCAGCCCGCCGACGTGATGTACGCGGGATAGCCGTCGCGGCGCAGCTCGGCCTCGCGCGCCGCCTTGCCCGACTCGCCGCGCGCGCAGCAGGTCGAGCGCCTGGTCGGCGCTGAGCGCGTCGGTCAGATAGCGCCAGTCGATCAGCGCCACGAACTCGCGCGGCGTGAGATCGGCGACGAGCTTCCACACCGGCTTGCCGACCCGCTTGGCCCACAGATCCCAGACCGCGTTCACGATCGCGGCGGTCGCGAGATGGATCACGCCCTTGTCGGGGCCGAGCCAGCGCAGCTGCGACTCGTTGGTGAGGCGTCGGTGGAAGGCGGCGAAGTCGGCGGTGATCTCCTCGAGCTCGCGGCCGACGACCAGGTGCGCGAGCGCGTGCACCGCGGCGCACACCACCTCGGTGCCGCGGCCGATCGTGAAGGTCATGCCGTGGCCGCTCGCCGACGTCGGCTTCGAGGATCACGTAGGCGGCCGAGTAGTCGGGATCGCCGTGCACCGCGTCGGAGCCGTCGAGGAAGCGCGAGGTCGGGCAGCGCACGTCGAGCGCACGCAGGCCGCGGATCTTCACGAGCGCCGAGCTCCCGGCGGCACCACGATGCCGTGGGTTCCGCCGTCGATCTGCAGCGCGCTGCCGGTCGTGTAACCCGCCGCGGGCGAGGCGAGATAGGTGATCGCGACCGCGATCTCCTCCGCGGTGCCGAGCCGGCCGATCGGCTGGCGCGCGACCAGCCCGGCGCGCGCGGCGGTCGGATCGGGCGCCGCCGACGAGCAGCCGCCCGACCCACGGCGTGTCGACGGTGCCGGGGCAGACGCAGTTCACGCGGATGCCCTCGCCGGCGTGGTCGGCCGCCATCGCCAGGGTGAGCGCGTACACCGCTCCCTTGCTGGCGCCGTAGCACGCGCGCTTGGGCAGACCCGTCCACGACACGATCGAGGCGACGTTCACGATCGCGGGGCTCTGCGACTTGCGCAGGTGCGGCAGGCACGCGCGCGCGAGCCGCACCATGCCGAAGACGTTCACGTCGAAGACGCGCTGCCACTCGTCGAGCGCGTTCTCCTCGACGTTCCCCTGCGCGCCGATGCCGGCGTTGTTGACCAGGACGTCGATCCCGCCGAAGTGCTGCGCGGCCGCGGCCACCGCTTTGTCGACGGACGCCTGATCCGTGACGTCGCACGAGAGTGGCAGCACTCCCTCGCGCGCGGGCGGCGGCCGCAGGTCGAGCGCGGCGATCCGCGCGCCCTCGGCGAGCATCGCCTCGAGCGTGGCCAGACCGATCCCGGAGCCGGCGCCGGTGACGACCGCCACCAGGCCTTTCATCGCGAGCAGACTCATCGCATCGCCTCCAGCACTCGTTCCGCCGCGCTCTGCACTTCGCCGAGCGCGGCGCCCGCGTCGACCTCTCCGCGCAGCGCGCGGTGCAGCGCCCCCCAGCCCGCGTCTTCCAGCTCCGGAAACCGCGCCAGCGGCGGGTACGTGATCATGCCATCGGCGATCGTGCGGCGGGTGATCGCGAGGCGGCGCGCGTCGATCTCGTCGCTGCCGCGCTGGGCGGCGAACACCTCGACGTGCGCGCACACGGCGCCGCTCGCGGCCTCGAGGCGGTGCGCCTCGGCGGAGCACAGGCGCGCGACGAGCGCGCGGGCGCCGTCGAGATCGCCGCAGGTCTTCGGGATCGCCCAGGCGTGGCAGCCGGCGTAGGAGCGCAGCCCGAGCGGCCCGCTCAGATAGGGATGCGGCTCGAGCTCGCGGCCGGCCGCGGACGCGCGCAGCGCAGCCGTGGCCCCCGGCCACGCAGCCGCGAGCGCGACCCGGCCCGCGCCGAGCGCGGCGTCGACCTCATCGTAGTGCCAGTCGGGCAGATCGGCGGGCGCGTTGCGCGCGAGCGCCAGCAGCAGCGCGACCGCGCGGCGCGCCGCGTCGCCGTCGATCGTCGGCCGCAGCGCGTCGTCGAAGAGCCGCCCGCCGTGCGCCGCGACGAGCTCGAAGAACGTGCCGAACAGTCCCGACTCGCGGCCGGGGAAGCCGAACGCGTGGCCCGACTCCGCTAGCTCCGCCCAGGTCGCGGGCACGGGCGCGCGGCCGAGCCGCGCGCGGTTCGCCCAGAGGACGCGCACGTCGACGTTGCGCGGAGCGCAGAGCAGCGCGCCGGCGAAGCGGCACAGCTCCACCGCCTTCGGCGCGAGCGCGCCGAGTACCGCCCGGTCGACGAGCGCATCCAGCGGCCGCAGCCACTCTGCCTGCGACGGCGCGTACTTCGAGTGCGTCGACAGCACGTCGATGCGCTCGCCGCGCCGCAAGAGCTCGGCCACGCGCCGGTTCAAAGTCGGGTGATCGGCGTGCACGACGACCTCGACGTCGAGCCCGTCGAGGATCCGGTAGAGGCCGTCGTACATCGGCCCGCCGACCAGCGCGACGCGCAGCTTCATCTCAGGGCGCGAAGCTGGAGCGAGCCTTGATGCCCCAGCGGCCGTTCTCGCAGGTCACCACGTAGATCGAGTCGAAGCTGCCGATCACGCTGCCGTCCGCGCGGTAGCGGGTGAAGCGCGTATCGATGTGGACCTTGTCGGCGCCGGCGTGGATCACCTCGCGCCGCTCCCACGCCGAGTGGTGCCAGCCCGCGAGCGCGCCGCGCTCGAACATCCCGGGCTTGTGGTAGCCGGGCTCGATGATGACGAGCGTGTTCGAGGCGAGCCGCACGCTCGGGAAGTTGAAGGTCTTCTCGAACGCGGGGAGGTCGCGCGCGTTGAACGCGGCCATGAAGTCGTCGAGGCACTTCTGGGCCGCGGCGATCTCGGCCGGGTGGTCGAGCGTCGCATCTGCGTGTCGCATGGGCCTCATTCTGTCAGAATGCGGCCATGAAGACGGCGATCGGCATCGGCAGTGCGGCCTCGGGCCGCGACCGCGACTTCGAGCCCTCGGCGAGCTTCGCCGTCGAGGCGGAGCGGCTCGGCGTGGACGCCGTCTGGTCGGCGGAGGCGTGGGGGCAGGACGCGGTGGCGCCGCTCGCCTTCGTCGCGGCGCGCACGACCCGGATCCTGCTCGGCACGGGCATCATGCAGATCAGCGCGCGCGCGCCGTCGATGACCGCGATGACCGCGCTCACGATGGCGAGCCTCTCGAAGGACCGCTTCATCCTGGGCCTGGGCGCGAGCGGGCCGCAGGTGGTCGAGGGTCTGCACGGGCGCTCGTTCGCGCACCCGCTCGGGCGCATGCGCGAGACGATCGAGATCGTGCGGCTCGCGTTCCGCGGCGAGAAGCTCGAGTACCACGGCCGCCACCACGAGCTGCCGCTGCCCGGCGGCGAGGGCAAGGCGCTGCGCCTCTCGCAGCCGGGCAACCCGAACATCCCGATCTACCTGGCCACGCTCGCGCCGAAGGCGCTCGAGCTGACCGGCGAGCTGGCCGACGGCTGGCTCGGCACCTCGTTCACCCCCGACCACGCCGACGCACATCTGCGTTACATCGCCGCCGGCGCGGCGAAGGCCGGCCGCAAGCTCTCCGACATCGCGATCTGCGTGGGCGGCGCCGTCGGCTTCGGCGACGACGTCGAGCGCATGGTCGAGCGGCTCAAGCCCGCGATGGCCTTCACGCTCGGCGCGATGGGCTCGCCGAAGACGAACTTCTACAACGAGGCCTACCGCCGCGGCGGCTTCGAGGACGTGGCGGTCGAGGTGCAGCGCCTCTGGGTCGAGGGCAAGCGCGACGAGGCCGCGCGCCGCGTGCCGGCCGAGATGGTGATGCAGGCCGCGCTGCTCGGCCCCGAGAAGACGGTGCGCGAGCGGATCCGCAAGTACCGCGACGCCGGCGTGAACATGCTGCGCCTCGATCCGCTCGGCGCGACGCCGAGCGAGCGCCTCGACGTGCTCGGGCGCGCGGTGGAGCTGGTGCGGGAGGAGTGCCGCTGAGTCAGGCGGCTCGTTCGCGCTCGAAGCGGCAGGCGCGGTCCCCGTCGGGGAACACCTGCGCCGAGGCATTGTGGTGCGTCATCGCGGTCCCGACGGGGCGGCTAGCGGATCTCGGCCAGGAACGGCCCGAGCTTCGCGGGGTCGAGAAAGGTCTGGAAGCCGCTCCCGCCCGCGCGCGTGACGACGTTCTCCCAGGTGGCGAGCCGCGTGCGCAGCTCGTCGGGGTTCGCGTTGTCGGCCTCGAGCTTCTTCACGTTCAACGCCACCACGCGGATGCCCTCGAACTCCTTCTCCGAGAACTTGCGCCGCGCGCCGATCGGCAGGTCTGCCTCCATGTCGCTGAACAGGAGGATCGCCTGGCTCTTGGCGTGCGTCTCGTGCAGGTACTCCGCCGAGAGCATCATCGCGCCCGGGATGTCGGTGTACTGCGAGCGCTCGCCGCCCGCGGCGAACTCGTCGAGCGTCTTGGCCAGCGCGAGCTTCTGCGTGTTCGCGTGCGACGGCCGCTGGTCGAGCGTGACGAAGGCGACGACGTCGTCCTTCGAGTAGCTCTCGCTGTCGATCCGCACGATCGCCAGCGTGTCGCCCGGCACCAGGCTCGGCAGCACCTCGCGCTTCACGATCCGCGCGACCTCGGGCTTCTGGTCGGCGTACGTGCCCGACACGTCGATCAGCACCGCGACCGCCTGCGAGTAGCGGCTCGCGTCCGAGCAGCCGAGCAGGAACAGCGCCGCACAGCCCAGCGCGATCCGGAGGGCCCTCACGACGACGTCCTCGGCTCGCGCACCGCGCGCTCGATGCGCAGCGGAATGCTGATGTAGATCTCGTAGACGCTGACGAGCATCGTCGCGAGCGCGCCCGAGAGGTAGGCGCCGGCGCGGCCGAGCGCGCCCACCGCCGAGAGCACGAGGATGCACAGCCCGGCGAGCACGTGACGCCCGCTGTCGAGCAGCATCTCGAGCGGGATCGCGACCATCGCCAGGATCCAGGGCAGGACGAAGCCGAGCACCGCCTGGCCGATCACCGGGATCTTCGAGCTCGACGCCTGCGCGACCACGCGCGCCTCGTCGCCCGCGAGCGACAGGCGCAGCGCCGCGTCGGCCTCCGCGATCGACTCGCGCAGCACTGCGAGCGAGCTCTCCACGCAGGCCAGGAAGAACAGCCCCGCGAGCGCGAGCGAGAGCAGCAGCCGCCGCCGCGACGCGGGCACGCCCTGCAGCTTCGGGAACAGGTCGGTGATGCCCAGCAGGTCGAGCGCGAAGATGCCGAGCGCCGTCTCCATCAGCACGATCACGAGCGCCGAGATCGCCGCGACCGGCAGGCCGCCGATGCGCGCGCCCGCGGGCACGAGCTCCGACATGGGCAGCGCGATCAGCTGGAAGTTCACGAACGCGCCGCCCAGCGCGACGCCCAGCACGAGCGCCGAGACCGCGAAGAGCTTGGTCGCGGAGAAGGTCAGCGCGCGCATCGCGCCCTCTTCCTGGACCGAGACCTTCTCGTACTCCTCGACGTAGCCGTGGATGCGGGTGGTGGCCTCGATCGCCGCCGCCACGCTGTCGCGCATGCGCGTCATCAGGTCGCGGACGTCCTTCCAGCACCCGGCCATCGCGGCGAGCAGCTTGTGGCGCTGCTTGGTGTCGTCGCGGTGCTGCTTGAGGGCCTTCTCCTCGGCGTCCTCCGACGACTCGCGGATGCTCTCGAGCACCTTCTGCACGTTCGCGTCGCCCGGGGTCGGGATCTGCGCGATCGCCTTCACGGCGGTCGACCAGCCCGGCACGCGCGGGGGCGTCTCGGCGCAGTCTGCGTAGTCCTTCTCGAGCTTCACCAAGAGGTCGTCGAGCCGCCGCTGCAGGCCCGAGTACTGCCCCAGTCGCTCGCTGAACGCGCTGTCGACGCGGCTGATCTCGCGACCGAGCCGGCCCTGCGCCTCGAGCTTTCCCGCGGCCAGCAGAGCGGCCCGCGCGCGAACGCGCAGCTCCTGCGCAGCCGACTCGCACGAGCGGGCGAGGCCCTCGCAGCCGGCGGCAGCGAACTGTCCCAGGCTGCGCAGCAGCGCGAGCATGGGCTCGCGCGCCGCCCACAGAAAGACCACGCTCGCGAGCCACAGCACCGCGAGCGAGAGCGCCGCGTGATCCGGCCAGAGATAGAGCGACTTCATCGCGCCTCCGATTCGGATGCGATACGGAAGAAAGGCGCGGGGAGCGCGTGAGCCAGCTCACTCCTGCGTGCGGTGCAGGAGCTCCTCCAACTCGTCGTAGTTCACGGGCTTTACGAGGTGCGCGTCGAAGCCCGCCTCGCTCGAGCGCTGCCGATCGGCGTCCTGGCCCCAGCCGGTCACCGCGACGAGCAGCGCGTCCCGCGCCCAATCCCGTGAGCGGATGCGCCGGCAGGCTTCGAAGCCGTTCAGCCGCGGCATGCCGAGATCGAGCAACACCACGTCTGGCCGGAACTCCTCGGCCGCCTCGACCGCCTCCGCGCCGTCGAAGGCGAGGCGCGTCTCGTGGCCCGCGAGCCGCAGCAGCGTGGCCAGCGACTCGGCGCTGTCGCGGAGGTCGTCGACGATCAGGATCCGGCGGCTCGTGGGAGCACGCTCCATGGCCGGCCGCTCGGGGCCGGTGTCGCGCGCGCTCGCCCCGGCCAGGGCAGGCAGGCGCACCGTGAACTCGCTGCCGCGGCCGAGGCCGTTGCTGAAGGCGGTGACGCTCCCGCCGTGCATCTCGACCAGACGCTTCACGAGCGCGAGACCGAGACCCAGGCCCCCGCGCGCGCGCTCGAGGCGCGAGTCGACCTGAGTGAAGATGTCGAACACGCGCGGCAGCAGGTCGGGGCGGATGCCGATTCCGTCGTCCCGCACCGAGACCACGACCTCGCCGGCCTCGCGGCGAGCTCGCACGGCGATGTGTCCGCCGGGATCGGTGTACTTGCACGCGTTCGACAGGAGGTTGCCGAACACCTGAGTGAGCCGAACGGTGTCGCCGTCCACGCGGAGCGGCTCGGCTGGAAGCCCGACGGTCAGCTCGTGCTTCGCCGCCTCGGCCAGTGGCCGGCAGCTCTCGACGGACTGCTGGATCACACCGGCCAGGTCGAGCGGGCCTCGGCGCAGGATCAACTTGTTGCGGGTGACGCGGGCGATGTCGAGCAGATCCTCGATCAACCGCTCCATCTGGGTGAGCTGGCGGTCCATCGTGTCGCGGGCGCGCTCGAGGATGGCCGCGTCGGTCCCCGCGAGCTTCATGACCTCGACGGAGTTGCGCAGCGGCGCGAGCGGTCCGCGCAGCTCGTGCGCCAGCGTCGCGAGGAACTCGTCCTTGCGTTGATCCGCCTGCTGCAGGTCGGACATGAGCTGGCGGATTCGCTCCTCGGCGCGCTTCTGCTGGGAGACGTCGCGCGCGATCTTCGAAGCTCCGATGATGCGGCCGGCGGCGTCTCGCATCGGCGAGACGGTCAGTGAGACGTCGACCTTCCGGCCGTCGCGATGCTGTCTCACCGTGTCGAAGTGATCGATCCGCTCACCCGCGCGCAGGCGCGCCAGAATTTCGGCCTCCTCGTTCAGTCGATCCGGCGGGATGATGAGCGAGATGTTGCGACCGACCGCTTGCTCGGACGTCCAGCCGAACAGTTGCTCCGCGCCATGGTTCCAGGTCTGGATCGACCCCCTCGATCGACTTGCTGACGATCGCGTCGTGCGACGAGGTGACGATCGACGCGAGCAGGCTCGCCGCTGCGAGTTCGGCCGCGCTCCGGCGCTCCGCCTCCCGGCGATCGGCGACGTCGCGAAAGATCAGTACGCAGCCCGACACCTGCTCGCGTTCGTCGCGAATCGGCGAGGCGCTGTCGTCGATTGCACGCTCGCTGCCGTCGCGACGAATCAGCACCGAGTGGTTCTCGAGACCGGCCACGCCACCCTCGCGCATCACCCGCTGCGCCAGGTTCTTGATGGGTATGCGGGTCGCCTCGTCGATCACGGGGAACACCCGCTCGAGCGGCTCACCGGTCGCTTCGGCCCGGCTCCAGGCGGTGAGTTCCTCCGCGACGGCGTTCATGTACGTGACGCGACCGCGCAGGTCGGTCGTGATGACCGCGTCGCCGATGCTCGCGAGGGTGATACGGAGGACCTCGCGCTGCTCGCGCGTTGAAGCCTGCGCACGGCGCATCACGTCGCCGAAGCCGATGATGACCGAGCAGGTCACGAGGTAGGCTACGGCTCCGATGGCGCTGCCGGGCGTGTAGAAGTCGATCGTTCCGCGCGGCTGGACGAACAGAACCTCGCACGCCACGAGGCCGATGACCGCGGCGAACAAACCCGGACGCCAGCCGCCCCACCAGACCGCCGCCGCAACCGCGCCGTACAGCGTGACCAGCGGCAAGGCGTCGCCGAGCCAAGCGTCGAGCAGATCAGCGAAGCGCGACCGCGAACGCGGTCGCGGCCAGAGCGATCACATAGCTCAGGACTCGGGAGTGGATCGGGTCGCGAGAGGCTGGTGCGGTCATCGACACGTCGACACGCGGGTAGCGTAGCACCTGCGTGTAGCCCCGGGACGACCCGCCAGCAGCCGTGATGCGTTGCTCTACTCCTGGTCCTTGCCCGCCGCAATCTCGCCCGCGAGCGCCATCGCATCGGCCACGCTCGCGCAGTCGTAGGTCGCGAGCCCGCCCTCGCTCACGAGCTTGCTCCAGCGCTTCGCGCCCATCGTCGCGACGGCGCTCGGGCCGAGCGCGTTGATCACGGCCACGATCCCGTTTCGCTTGGCGATCTCGATCGCGTCGGTCTCGACCCACTTCAGGTCGGCCTGGGTGGGAACGCCGGGGTCCTTGCCGCTCAGGTTGACGATCCAGCTCTTCGCCCCGCGCCGGCCGCACTCGTGCAAGCCGCGCTCGACCGCGTCGCGGAACTTCGGGGAGCTGAGCGCCTCCCAGGTCGCCATGCACGCCTTCACTTCGGAGTGATGAGTCACGGTGACCGCCCTGGGAATGCTGAACAGCGTCACGCTCGCCATGTTCACCCCCTCGTCCGTGATATCGGTACGAACGGGCAGTTCCTAAGGCTCCAAAACGAGAGATCGGGTCAGCTCCAGCACGAGCGCTCCGGCGCGGGCCAGACTCTCGCGCGAAATATTGGGCGGCGCGTCGCTCGGTGTGTGGGTCCAATCGCCCGGCGGCGTGCCGGGGCCGAAGCGCAGGTCGACCAGCGGCAGCACGGCGCGCAGCCCGCGCCGCACGAACGGGAGATGATCGCCGTCGAAGTGGGCGCGCGGCAACGGCTCCAGCAGGAGCGGCTCGAAGCCCTTCGCCGCCGCGAGGGCGCGCGCGACCAGCTCGGGCGCTGCGAGCACGCTCGTCTCGAGACGCAGATCGGTGTCGGCGACCCTCGCGACCACGACCAGCGCGCGCACGCGCGCGAGCTCGCCCGCGCGGTCCATCTGCGCGGCGAGCGCGCGGCTTCCCGCGAGGGCGGGCTCGGCGCTCGCCGGATCGGCGGACTCGTGCCCGTCGAGGAAGGCGAGCCGCAACGTGCGCTGGAGACGCGCCGCGGAGAGGTCGCGCGCGAGCTCGAGCACCAGCGCCGGACCCGAGGCCGACTCGTTCGCGGCCGGCACGTCGCGCGCGTCGTAGTGCGTCGCGATCACCACGAGCTCGTCGGTCCGGCCCGCCCGCTCGCCGATCACGTTCGCGAGCCCGGGCTGGAACGGCTCCTCGCGCGCGCCGAACCCTGCCTGGCGCAGGCGCTCGGCGATGAGCCCGCGCACGCGGCGGGCTCCGTCGCTGCCGGCCGGCCGCGGGCCGACGGCGACCAGCGCCCGCAGATCCTTCCACGCCCGCGCGCCTTCGAATGCGGTTCCAGCCGCCCGCGCCTGCGCGGCGGAGAGCAGCACCGACGTGGCGACGAGCGCCGCGCGCGCGTTCACCAGCTCGTCGTCGGGACTGCGATTCGCACCATGCCTCGAATCTCGCGCGACTCGCGGACGCGAGCAACTCGCGGGCAGGCAGCGCGTATACTCCGATTCACATTGGAACTCCCGTACGAGCGCGGCACGCGCCGCCGCATCTATCTCATGCGCCACGCCGAGGCGGCGTACGTCGGCGCGGACGGCCGGCTCACACGCGACCCGCGCGCGGTGCCGCTCAGCGCGCGCGGCCGCCGCGAGGCGGCCGCGATGGGGGAGCTGCTCGGCTCGGTGCACTTCGACCGCGCGGTCTGCTCCGGGTTGGCGCGGACCGTCGAGACCGCAGAGCTCGTGCTGCACGACAAGCGGCTGCCGCTCGAACGCGTGCCCGAGCTCGAAGAGGTTCGCGGGGGCGGCGACCGGACGCGGCGGATCGAGCCCCGCGACGTCGCGTACTCGGTCTGGGATGCGACTCGGCCCGACGGGCGCTTCCTCGGGGGCGAGAGCTTCATCGAGCTGCGCGCGCGCGTGATGGGCGCGGTGGAGCGGCTGGTCGCGCAGCCGGACTGGACGCGGCTCCTCCTGGTCGCGCACGGGGGCGTGAACCGCGTGATCCTCGCGTGGGCGCTGGGCGCTCCGCTCGAGAGCGCGCCGCACATGGAGCAGGACTCGGCCTGCCTGAACGTGATCGATCTCGACCACGACGCCGAGTCGGGCGCGCTGCTTCGCACCCTGGTCCGGGCCCTGAACGTGACCGCCGCCGATCCGGCGAAGCACGAGCGCTGGCTCACCACGCTCGAACAGCAGGCGAAGAACATCGAGGCCGCGTCTCACTGACTACGCTCGGCTGCGCCTCGCTGCGCGCGCCTTCGGCGGTTGCAACCTCGCTCGGGGCGTGACCTGGCCCGGATCTCGCAGTTGCTCTGCCCGGAGCGCTTGAAACTGCGAGGGGCCGGGTGGCGCAAGGGCGGATCGAGCAGTTTGTAGAAATTGCGCGCCGAAATTACCGGGGCTTGGCAGATCTGCGCTCCCATCCCTGCTCCCATCCCAGATCTCATCCCCGCACCAGCATCCGTACCAGCCAGTCCCAGGAGGGTTGGCGTTCTCCGATCCGGGTTCCCCCTCTGATCGGAGGACGCTGATGCCTCCAGCCGTCCGCACCGCCGCGAGCCGCAAACGCGACAGCGTGCCCCCCAACCCAACCCCCGACCTGCGCGTGCTGTTGCAAGGGCTCGAGGCGGTGCGCGACGGCGACTTCTCCGTACGACTTCCGACCGACTGGACCGGACTGGAAGGGAAGATCGCCGATCGCTTCAACGAGATCGTCGCGCTGAACGAGGACATGGCCAGCGAGATGGCTCGCGTCGGCCAGGTCGTCGGCAAGGAAGGCAAGATCCGCCAGCGCACCCGGGTCGCGCGCACGCGCGGCGCCTGGAGCGAGATGCAGGTCTCGTACAACACCCTGATCGACGACCTGGTCCGCCCGATCACCGAAGTGACCCGCGCGATCGCCGCCGTCGCACAGGGGAACCTGTTGCAGACGGTCGAGCTCGACGTCGACGGTCGGCCGCTCGCGGGCGAGTTCCTGCGCTCGGCGACGATCGTCAACACCATGATCAAGCAGCTCGGCGTGTTCACGTCCGAGGTCACGCGGGTGGCGCGCGAGGTCGGCACCGAGGGCAAGCTCGGCGGGCAGGCCCAGGTGCGCGAGGTCAGCGGCGTCTGGAAGGACCTGACCGAGAGCGTGAACTCGATGGCGTCGAACCTGACCGCGCAGGTCCGCAACATCGCCGAGGTCACCACCGCGATCGCGAACGGCGACCTCTCGCGCAAGATCACCGTCGACGTGCGCGGCGAGATCCTGCAGCTGAAGGAAGCCACCAACACCATGGTGGATCAGCTGCGCTCGTTCGCCTCCGAGGTGACGCGCGTCGCGCGCGAGGTCGGCACCGACGGCAAGCTCGGCGGCCAGGCCGTCGTGCCGGGCGTCGCGGGCACCTGGAAGGACCTCACCGACAGCGTGAACGCGATGGCAGGCAACCTCACCTCGCAGGTCCGCAACATCGCCGAGGTCACCACGGCCGTCGCGCGCGGCGACCTCTCGCGCAAGATCACCGTCGACGTGCGCGGCGAGATCCTCGAGCTGAAGAACACCATGAACATCATGGTCGACCAGCTGAACGCCTTCGCCGGCGAGGTGACGCGCGTCGCGCGCGAGGTCGGCACGGAGGGCAAGCTCGGCGGTCAGGCCGTCGTCCAGGGCGTCGCGGGCACGTGGAAGGACCTGACCGACAACGTCAACTTCATGGCGTCGAACCTGACGGGCCAGGTCCGCAACATCGCCGACGTCGCGAGCGCGATCGCGGGCGGCGACCTCTCGAAGAAGATCACCGTCAACGTCTCCGGCGAGATCCTGCAGCTCAAGGAGACGCTGAACACGATGGTGGATCAGCTGAACGCCTTCGCCTCCGAGGTGACGCGCGTCGCGCGCGAGGTCGGCACGGAGGGGCGGCTCGGCGGCCAGGCCAAGGTGCTGGGCGTCGCGGGCACGTGGAAGGACCTGACCGACTCGGTCAACTCCATGGCCAACAACCTGACCGCGCAGGTCCGCAACATCGCCGAGGTGTCGACGGCGATCGCGAACGGCGACCTGTCGAAGAAGATCACCGTCGACGTGTCCGGCGAGATCCTGCAGCTCAAGCAGACCATCAATCTGACGGTCGACCAGCTCAATGCCTTCGGGGGCGAGGTGACGCGCGTCGCGCGCGAGGTCGGCACCGACGGCAAGCTCGGCGGCCAGGCGCTTGTGCCCGGCGTCGCGGGCATCTGGAAGGACCTGACCGACAGCGTGAACTCGATGGCGTCGAACCTGACGGCGCAGGTTCGCAACATCGCCGAGGTCGCGACGGCTGTCGCGCGCGGCGATCTCTCGCGCAAGATCACCGTCGATACGCGCGGCGAGATCCTGCAGCTCAAAGAGACGCTGAACACGATGGTGGATCAGCTGAACGCGTTCGCGGGCGAGGTCACCCGCGTGGCCCGCGAGGTCGGCACCGAGGGCAAGCTCGGCGGACAGGCCCAGGTGCCCGACGTCGGCGGCACTTGGAAGGACCTCACCGACAACGTGAACTTCATGGCTTCGAACCTGACGGCCCAGGTTCGCAACATCGCCGAGGTCGCCACCGCGATCGCGAGCGGCGACCTCTCCAAGAAGATCACGGTCGACGTGCGCGGCGAGATCCTGCTGCTCAAGGACACGCTCAACACGATGGTCGAGCAGCTGCGCTCGTTCGCCGCCGAGGTCACCCGTGTGGCCCGCGAGGTCGGCACCGAAGGCCGGCTCGGCGGCCAGGCCGTCGTGCCCGGCGTCGCCGGCACCTGGAAGGACCTCACCGACTCGGTCAACTCGATGGCGAACAACCTGACGACCCAGGTTCGCAACATCGCCGAGGTGTCGACCGCGATCGCGAACGGCGACCTCTCCAAGAAGATCACCGTCGACGTGAAGGGCGAGATCCTCGAGCTGAAGAACACCACCAACACCATGGTGGATCAGCTCAACGCCTTCGCCGCCGAGGTGACCCGCGTGGCGCGCGAGGTGGGCACCGACGGCCGGCTCGGCGGCCAGGCGCAGGTCCCCGGCGTCGCGGGCACTTGGAAGGACCTGACCGACAGCGTGAACTTCATGGCGTCGAACCTGACGGCCCAGGTTCGCAACATCGCCGAGGTCGCGACCGCGATCGCCACCGGCGACCTCTCCAAGAAGATCACGGTCGACGTGCGCGGCGAGATCCTGCTGCTCAAGGACACGCTCAACACGATGGTCGAGCAGCTGCGCTCGTTCGCCGCCGAGGTCACCCGCGTGGCCCGCGAGGTCGGCACCGACGGCCGGCTCGGCGGCCAGGCCGTCGTGCCCGGCGTCGCCGGCACCTGGAAGGACCTCACCGACTCGGTCAACTCGATGGCGAACAACCTGACGACCCAGGTTCGCAACATCGCCGAGGTGTCGACCGCGATCGCGAACGGCGACCTCTCCAAGAAGATCACCGTCGACGTGAAGGGCGAGATCCTCGAGCTGAAGAACACCACCAACACCATGGTGGATCGCCTCAACGCCTTCGCCGGCGAGGTAACCCGCGTCGCGCGCGAGGTGGGCACCGAAGGCAAGCTCGGCGGCCAGGCCGTCGTGGCGGGCGTCGCGGGCACCTGGAAGGACCTCACCGACACGGTGAACGTCATGGCCGCGAACCTGACCGAGCAGGTTCGCGGCATCGTGAAGGTCGTGACCGCGGTCGCCGAGGGCGATCTCAGCCAGAAGCTGTCGGTGAAATCGCGCGGCGAGGTCGCGGCGCTCGCCGACACGATCAACAACATGACCGACACGCTCGCGACCTTCGCGCAGCAGGTGACCACGGTCGCGCGCGAGGTCGGCGTCGACGGCCGGCTCGGCGGCCAGGCCAACGTGCCCGGCGCCGCGGGCACGTGGAAGGACCTGACCGGCAACGTGAACCTCCTGGCCGCGAACCTGACCACGCAGGTGCGCGCGATCGCCGAAGTCTCGACGGCGGTCACCAAGGGTGATCTCACGCGCTCGATCTCGGTCGAAGCGCGCGGCGAGGTGGCGGAGCTCAAGGACTACATCAACACGATGATCGACAACCTGCGGCTCACGACCGACCGCAACACCGAGCAGGACTGGCTGAAGACCAGCCTCGCAAGCGTCACGAACATGCTGCAGGGTCAGCGCGATCTGACGACGGTGGGGCGCATGCTCCTGTCCGCGCTCGCGCCGCTCGTGAACGCGCAGCAGAGCGTGATCTACCAGATGGACAACGCCGAGCGGCCGCGGCTCCGCAAGCTCGCCGCCTACGCCGACCGGGAGACGGACGGCCATCCCGAGACGATCGCCGTCGGCGAAGGCCTGGTCGGGCAGTGCGCCGTCGAGAAGCGCAGCATGCTGCTCGCGGACCTGCCCCGGAGCGTGATGCCGATCCGCTCCAGCCTGTTCGAGGTCGTGCCGCGCAACGTGATCGTGCTGCCCGTGCTCTTCGAGAGCGAGGTGAAGGCCGTGATCGAGCTGGCCTCGCTCGAGAGCTTCGGCGCGTCCCACCTCGCGTTCCTCGAGCAGATGACCGCGAACCTCGGCATCGTGCTGAACTCGATCGAAGCCACGATGCAGACCGAGGCACTGCTCAAGCAGTCGCAGACGCTCGCGGCCGAGCTACAGGCGCAGCAGAAGGAGCTGCAGCAGACCAACGAGCAGCTCGCGCAGAAGGCGCAGGAGCTCGCCGAGCAGAACGTCGAGGTCGAGCGCAAGAACCAGCAGATCGAACACGCCCGGCGCGCGCTCGAGGAGAAGGCGAGCGAGCTCGCGCTCACCTCGAAGTACAAGTCCGAGTTCCTCGCGAACATGTCGCACGAGTTGCGCACGCCGCTGAACAGCATCCTGATCCTGGGCCAGCAGCTGGGCGACAACCCCGACGGGAACCTGTCCCCCCGCCAGGTCGAGTTCGCGCGGACCATCCACGGCGCCGGTACGGACCTCTTGAACCTGATCAGCGACATCCTGGACCTGACGAAGATCGAGTCGGGAACGGTCTCGGTGGAGGCCGAAGAGCTCCTGTTCCACAACCTGATCGAGGTGGTCTCACGCACATTCCGCCACGAGGCCGAAGCGCGCAGGCTGACCTTTGACGTGTCGCTGGACACGAACGTCGGCCGGAGCATGATCACCGACTCCAAGCGCCTGCAGCAGGTGCTGAAGAACCTCCTGTCCAACGCTTTCAAGTTCACCGAGCAAGGAGGAGTACGCCTCTCGGTGTCGGCGGTCGGGGCGGGTTTCTCGTCCGATCACCCGGTCCTGGCGAACGCGGGCAGCGTGATCGCCTTCGAGGTGTCGGACACCGGCATCGGCATCTCGCCCGACAAGCAGCGGATCATCTTCGAGGCCTTCCAGCAGGCCGACGCCAGCACCAGCCGGAAGTACGGCGGCACCGGGCTCGGGCTCGCGATCAGCCGCGAGCTCGCGACCTTGCTCGGCGGCGAGATCCACCTGCGCAGCGTTCCGGGCACCGGCAGCACGTTCACGCTGTATCTGCCGTTCAAGTACGCGGGCCCGACCGGCGCCGCGCGCGCGAGCAACAGCTTCCCCGCGGTCCGGGTCGTCGACCGTCCCGTCGAGTCGGTTCCCGACGATCGCGACACTCTCGAGCCCGGCGACGCCGTGATGCTGATCGTCGAGGACGATCCGCACTACGCGCGGATCATGTCCGACCTGGCGCGCGACAAGGGTTTCAAGGTGTTGGTCGCCATGCGCGGCGCCGACGCGCTGACGCTCGCTCGTCAGTATCGGCCGACGGCGGTGTCGCTCGACGTGTTCCTGCCCGACATGCTGGGCTGGACGGTGCTCTCGCACCTGAAGCGCGACCCCGCCTCGCGGCACATCCCCGTGCAGATCGTGACGCTCGACGAGGACCGGCAGCACGGCCTGGCGCGCGGCGCGTTCAGCTTCGTCAACAAGCCGACCACTACGGAGGGCCTCGAAGCCGCGCTCGCCCGGATCAAGAGCTTCGCGGAGCCGCGGCGCAAGCGGCTGCTCGTGATCGAGGACGACCCCGACGAGCGCAAGGCCATCGAGGCCCTGCTCGGGCACGACGACATCGGCATCTCTTCGGTGGAGTCGGGCGCGGAGGCGCTGGTCGCGATGCGAGCCGATCCGCCCGACTGCGTCGTCCTCGACCTGCGCTTGCCCGACATGACGGGGTTCGACGTGCTGGAGCGCATGCGCGACGACGAGCTGCTGCGCGATCTGCCCGTGGTCGTGTTCACGGGCAAGGAGCTCTCGCCCGACGAGGAGTCCCAGCTCCACAGCATGGCGCGCAGCGTGGTCGTGAAGGGCGTCGAGTCGCCCGAGCGTTTGCTCGACGAGACGGCGCTGTTCCTGCACCGCGTGGTTGCGGACCTGCCGAGCGAGAAGCAGGTGATGCTGGAGCGCTTGCATGGCTCCGACGAAGACCTCGTCGGCAAGCACGTCCTGGTCGTCGATGACGACGTGCGCAACATCTTCGCGCTGTCGAGCGTGCTCGAGCGACGCGGCATGTCGGTACTGACCGCGACCAACGGCCACGAGGCAATCGAGATACTGCAGGCGCAGCCCGACGTCGCGATCGCGTTGATGGACATCATGATGCCGGAGATGGATGGCTACGAGACGATCCAGCGCATCCGACAGAATCCCGAGCTGCGCCGGCTGCCGATCGTTGCGCTCACCGCCAAGGCCATGAAGGGCGACCGCGAGAAGTGCCTCGAGGCGGGCGCGTCGGACTATCTCGCCAAGCCGGTCAATACCGACCAGCTGCTCTCGGCACTGCGACTATGGCTTCACCGCTGATCGCGCTGCCCGAAGGCGAGCGCCTGAACATCCTGCTGGTCGACGACCAGCCGGGGAAGCTCCTGACCTACGAGGCAATCCTCGCCGAGCTGGGCGAGAACCTGATCAAGGCCAACTCCGCGCGCGAGGCGCTCGCGGTGTTGCTGCGCGAAGACATCCCGATCGTGATCATGGACGTGTCGATGCCGGACGTGGACGGCTTCGAGCTGGCTACGATGATCCGCCAGCACCCGCGCTGCCAGAAGACCGCGATCTTGTTCGTCTCGGCGGTGCACCTCTCCGACGTCGATCGAGTGAAGGGCTACGAGACCGGCGCGATCGACTACCTTCCGGTGCCGATCGTCCCAGAGGTGCTGCGCGCGAAGATCCGCGCGCTCGCCGATCTGCACCGCAAGACGCGCCAGCTCGCGCGCTGGAACAGCGAGCTGGAGAAACGCGTCGAGTCGCGCACGCAGGAGCTCGGGACCTCGGCCGAGCAGCTGCGCCTGAGCGAGGAGCGCTTCCGTTCCCTGGCCGAGCGCATGCCGCATCTCGTCTGGGAGGCTGGACCGAACGCCGACGTCACCTATCTCTCGCCACGCTGGTACGAATACACCGGCGCGAAGGTCGGCGAGCATCTCGGCGACGCCTGGAGCAAGGCTGTCCATCCCGACGATCTCGAAGGAGTGCGCCAGGCGTGGCGCAAGGCGACCGAGTCGCGCAGCGCCCTCGAGTACGAGACGCGCATTCGCCGCGCCGACGGCGAGTACCGCTGGTTCCAGATCACCGGCGAAGCGGCCACGGCCGGAGGCCGGGTCGAGCGCTGGGTCGGCACCTGCACCGACATCGAGGAGCGACGCAGGGCGGAGGAGAGCCTGCGCGAGGCCGACCGCCGCAAGGACGAGTTCCTGGCCATGCTTGCCCACGAGCTGCGCAACCCGCTCGCGCCGATCCGCAACGCGGCGCGCCTGCTGCGCCAGACCGGACAATCCGACGCGGCGAGCAACTGGTGCCGCGACGTGATCGAGCGCCAGGTCGAGCAGCTGACCCGCCTGGTCGATGACCTGCTCGACGTCTCGCGCATCACGCGCGGGAAGATCCAGCTCCAGGTCGAGCCGCTCGACCTGGAGGCCATCGTCAGTGGGGCCGTCGAGACCAGCCGCCCGATGATCGATGCGCGCCGCCACGAGCTGCACGTCACCCTGCCCGTTACGCCGGTCCGCATCTCCGGCGATCTCGTGCGGTTGACCCAGGTCGTCTCGAACCTCTTGAACAACGCGGCAAAGTTCCAGGATGAGGGAGGCTGGGTCTCCGTCAGCGCGGCGCGCGAGGGCGAGCGCGCCGTGATCCGCGTGGCGGACCGCGGCATGGGAATCCCGCCGGAGCTGATCGATACGGTGTTCGACTTGTTCGCACAGGTCGAGCGCACCATGGATCGCGCGGAGGGCGGGCTCGGCATCGGTCTCTCGCTGGTGCGCAATCTCGTGCAGATGCACGGGGGGCAGGTGTCGGCGCGCAGCGCCGGACGCGGCCGCGGCAGTGAGTTCTGCGTCAGCCTGCCTTGTCTTCCGGTCGAGTCCGCCACGGTGCCGGACGCCCGCATGTCTGCTCTCGCCGAGCGACCGATCACGGGACTGCGCGTGCTCGTAGTCGATGACAACCGCGACGCTGCCGACAGCCTCTCCTTGTTGCTGAACCTGCGCGGCTACCAGACGTTCGTGACGCATGACGGGGATGCGGCGCTCGAAGCCGCCGAGCGCGCGCATCCCCATGTCGTCCTGCTCGACCTCGGCTTGCCCGGGCTGGACGGCTTCGAGGTGTGTCGCCGCCTGCGCCTGCAGGGCCACGAGAAGGCGGTGATCGTCGCGATCACCGGCTACGGCCAGGCTGAGGATCGCCGCCGCTCCAGCGCCGCGGGCTTCGACGCACACATGGTGAAGCCGGTCAATCCGGACGAGCTGGTGAAGGTGGTCGAGCGCACCGCGCGCGCGCGGAGGGGTGAACCCGGCTAGCGCGCGTCGTAGGCGTCGCGCCAGCCGCTGCGGTCCAGGAACGCGCCGCGCTCGGCCGCGAGCCGCAGCGCGCGCTCGGGCTCGATCACGAAGGGCCCGCTGCGCTCGACTCTTAGGAATGCGCGCTGGCCGCGCGCGAGCTTGCGCTCGCGGTCGCCGTCGAAGGCGAGCACGCCCGGGCCCACCAGCTCCACCGCTTCGCCCAGCGCGAGCTTCCGGTGGCCGCTGACGTTGACGTGCCGGTAGAGGCCGGCCGACACCGGCGCGAGGAGGCTCCGGCCGGGCGCTCCGGGCGCGGCGATCTCGACCAGGAGCCCGGCCTCCTCGGCGGCGCCGACCGGCTGCAAGAGGCCGCCGATCGGCGACATGCCGAGCGCGGCGGGCTCCGCGCGCGCGAGCACGAGCGCGCGCAGCTTCTCCGGCTCGAACGGCATCAGGTTCCCGACGTGGTCGCCGACCAGGAACGCCGCGTCGACCAGCGCCAGGTCGTCGGGCTCGCCCTCGATCGCGACCCGCACGCACTTCGCGCGCTGCGCGACCTCGCGGAGCGCGACGGCGCCCGACGCGACCAGACCCGCGGCCGCGCCCGCAGTGGTCGGCTCGACCAGGCGCGGGAACACGTTGTTCGTTCCGGTCGAGAGCGGGACGAGCGGCGCGTCGGGCCAGATGCGGGCGATCGCGCGGTTCGTGCCGTCGCCTCCCAGCACCACGATCGCAGCGCAGCCGGCCTTGCGCATCGCCTCGGCTGCGCGCGTGGTGTCGCCGGCATCCAGCTTCGCGTCGACGTCGAGCACCTCGAGCGAGGCCGCGACGTCCAGGTTCTCGATCGCCGAGGTCGAGACGCGGAACGGCTCGCGCAGGACCAGGACGCGCTTCGCACCGCCCGCCACCGCGCCGATCACGATGCGCGCCACCTGGTTGCGCTTGCTCTGCGGGGTCGAGGTGTCGGCGCGCGCCGCGACCCGGCGCACGTCGCGGCCCGAGAGCGGATTCGCCAGGATGCCGACCGGGCTCACGGACATGCGAGCGTCTCGGAGATGCCGGGCGGCTGCTCGGTGAAGCTGCGGTTCTCGCCGAAGCAGTTGTCCTCGGGCTCGGGATCGGCGCGCAGCACGGTGTTGCTGTGGAAGTCGACCAGGTCCGGGATGAACACGATGTCCGCGCCCGGCGGGCCGGCGCGCTCGCGGTCCGGGTCCTGCCCGTTCAGCAGGATCACGTTCTTCGCCACCCGCTGGTCGTCGACGAAAGGGTCGATGCGCGAGTCGACCAGCGCGAACGAGTTCGCGACGGTCGCGACGCCGAACGAGTCGTTGCCCAGGATCAGGTTGCGCTCGACCGAGACGTGGTCCGCGCCGGCGTTCAGGATCCCGGCGCCCGTCGGCACCTGGCCCGCGCCCTCGCCGTCGGGCGGCGACGGATTGGGCACGTCGTTCTGCACGATCGCGTTCTCGGTGATGCGCACGTGGTCGCACATCGGCAGCGGCGAGTTGGGACGCGCGAGCACGACCACGCCGGCGGCGTTGCCGAAGATCTGGTTGTGGCGCACCACGGCGAAGCTCGAGTTTTCGACCAGCGCGCCGACGCCGCCCTCGGTCACTGCGTTGTCCTCGACCACCACGTGGTCCGAATTGCTGACGTGGAGCGCGGCGTCGCGGTGGCCCGCGACGTAGTTCCGCGCGATCAGGCCGTGCGCCGAGCAGAGCGCCGCGACGCCGTAGGCGCCGTTCTCGAGAACCGCGCCGCCCCGCACCGAGAAGCCGTCCACTCCGGCGAGCCGGATCCCCGCGTGCAGCGCTCCTTTGAGGGTGAAGCCCGCGAGCGCGAAGCCGCGCACGCCCACCTCGACGCAGCCCTCGGCGCTGGTCGGCCCGTCGTCGCCGACCAGCATCGCGTAGCGATAGCCGGCCGCGTCGAGAACTGCCGAGCGCGGAGCCTGGAAGCGAAGCCCGCTCTTGCGCACGTGCACGAGCGCCAACCCGCCGGGGCCGGAGTACGTGCCGGGCTGCACCGCGATCGTGTCGCCCGACTCCGCCAGGTCGACCGCAGCCTGGATCGAGCCGCCCGCGGGCACCTCGATGGTGCGCGCCCGGGCAGCGGAGGCGAGGATCGCGACGGCGAGCAAAGCCGCACGAGGGCTCAGGTTGGACATGGGGACTCCGGGCGCCGCGTGAGCACGGCCTCCTCGTAGCGCAGCACCTCGCGAAAGCCGAGCGACCGATAGCAGGCGCGAGCCGCACCGTTCGCGACCGCCACGTTCAGGCCGACGAGCGGCACGGCGGCGGCGAGCTCCCGGCACAGACGCGCGCACACGGCGCGCGCCAGCCCGCGGCCGCGCCGTTCGGGGATCGTCGCGACGTTGCCGAGCGCGGCGACGCCGTAGCGGCGCGAGAACACGTGCACGCCGGCGACGGACACGAGCTCGCCGCGCTCGCGCACCCCGAACCACGGACCGAGCGCCAGCATGTACGGCGCGAAGAAGCGTCCGTGCGACTCGTCCGCGCGCAGCGCGCGGTGCGCGTAGAAGTCCGCGAGCTCGCCGGCGTGCTCCGGGCCGAGGGGCTCGATCCCCGGGAGCCCGTCGCGGCCGAGTGCGCTCGTGTCAGGCAGCCACATCTTCACGTACTCGCCGTGCGGCTGGATCGCGTAGTCGCGCTCGAACCGCTCGGCGAAGCCGACGGGCAGATTCACGAAGAAGCACGCGGGGAAGTGTGGGCCGAGCTCGGCGACGAGCGCTAGCGTGGCGCGGTCGCCGGGCTCGGCGATGGCGTGCACGATCGGCAGCGCCAGCTTCTCGAGCAGCAGG
This sequence comes from uncultured delta proteobacterium, assembly GCA_963707945.1. Classification (GTDB taxonomy): domain Bacteria; phylum Myxococcota_A; class UBA9160; order SZUA-336; family SZUA-336; genus VGRW01. The sequence goes on along the minus strand of CAVPRM010000001.1, from coordinate 216,639 downwards.
CAGAGCGCGGCGATCTCGCCGTCCGCACCCACGCTCGCGAACCAGCGCGTGTCGGGCCAGAACGCGTCGTCGAGGTCGGCGAGCGCGTAGATCTGCGCGGCGGGATTCGCGCGCAGGAACCGCTCGAGGCGCGCGCGGTCGAAGAGCTCGACGAACCCCACCGCGCTCAGGCCGAGCCGAGCTGGCGCGCGAGCAGCTGGCCGAGCTGCTCGCGGGTGAACGGCTTGCCGAGGAGCTCCGCGCCCTCGGGCAGCTCCGCTGCGCCGGCCGGCGGAATCTCGGCGTGCCCGGTCATGACCAGGAGCCGCAGCTCGGGCCAGCGCGCTCGCAGCGCGACGCAGAGCTCCACCCCCGAGAGACCGGGCAGCACGTAGTCGGTGAGCAGGAGGTCGACCACGACCTCCGGCCGGGACGTGAGCTCGATCGCCTCGTCGCCGCTCGCGGCCGCGTGCACGATGTAGCCGAAGCTGCGCAGCATGAGCGTCAGCAGCCGCCGCACCGACCCGTCGTCCTCGACCAGGAGAATCGCCGCCGCGTGTGGCGCGACGTGCCGGGCGGCGCCCGGCGCGGCCTGGCGTTGCGGCGCGTGGGCCGTCGCGGCCGGTAGCTCGATCGCCACGCGGGTTCCGCAGCCGGGCGCGCTCTCGAGCGAGATCGTCCCGCCGCACTGCTGCACGATGCCGTAGGTGGTCGAGAGGCCCAGGCCGGAGCCTTCGCCCGCTCCCTTGGTCGTGAAGAACGGCTCGAATGCGCGCAGACGCGTCTCCTCGGTCATCCCCACGCCCGTGTCCGACACCAGCAGCTGGAGCGAACGGCCGCCGTCGCCGGCGCGCGTCTCGATGCGCAGCCGGCCGCGGCTCGGCATGGCGTCGCGCGCGTTCAACGCCAGGTTGAGGAGCACCTGGTCGAGCTGCGATGGGTCCGCCTGCACGTGCGGGAGCTCGGCGTCCAGCACGAGCTCGACCTGGATGTTCTCCGGCAGCGTTCGGCGCAGCATCGGCTCGAGCCCGCGCACGATCTCGTTCAGGTCCACGGCGACGGTCTTGGCGAGCTGGCGGCGCGAGAGCGCGAGAAGCTGGCGGGTCAGTCCAGCGGCGCGCTCGGCCGCGGCGCTGATCTCGCGCGCCGCCACCACCCTTTCGGTGCTCGGCTGCTCCGGCGCCGTGAGCAGCTCGGCGTAGCCGGCGATCACGGTGAGGAGGTTGTTGAAGTCGTGCGCCACGCCGCCCGCGAGCCGGCCGATCGCCTCCATCTTCTGCGCCTGCCGCAGCTGCTCCAGCAGCGCGACCTCCTCGGAGATGTCGCGGCTCTGCCCGATCAGGTGCATCTCGCCGCGCGACGTGCGGTAAGGCGCGCCCGACGACGACACCCAGTGGAAGCTGCCGTCCTTCTTGCGCATGCGGTGGACCAGCCGCTGGACCTTGCCGCGTGCGCATCGCTTCGCTCGAAGGCTGTTGCGGCAGGCCTCGATGTCGTCGGGGTGGTTCCAGTCGCCGAACGATCCGATCACGTTGGTGGAAGGCCAGTAGCCGTGCTCGCGCGCGGCGTAGTTCGCATAGACGATCCGGCCCTCGGCGTCGTGCTCGACGATCATATCCGGGGCGTGCTCGGTCAGCATGCGGTAGCGCTCTTCGCTGTCGCGCAGCGCTTCCTCGATCCGGCGGTGCTCGGTGACGTCGCGGCTCACCACCACGACGCGGCGCTCGCCGTCGGCGGCGACGAAGCCGCCCGCCGTCGCATCCACGATCGCGACCCCGCCCTGCTCGGTGGCGATCTTCGTGGAGAAGAGCGCGCTGCCGCCGGTGTCGCGCGCGCGCCGGATCTCTTCGGTCACGCGCTCGAGGTCGTCGGGGTGGATGGTGTAGCCGATCCGCTTGTCGGCGAGCTGCTCCAGGTCGGTCATGTTCCGGCGGCGCAGGAACACGGGGTTCGCGTAGACGAAGCGGTCCTGCGAGTCGTACTCGATGATGACGTCCCGGATGTTGTCGGCGATCGTGCGGAAGCGCCGCTCGCTGCGCTGCGCGCGCTCGAGCGAGCGCTGCGCGTACATGAGCGTGATCGAGACCATCGCCGCCGTGCTGGTGAAGATCGCGGCCTGCATGAGCCACAGCCCGTAGGAGAAGGGCGCGCCCGGAGAGGTGGACGCCAGGCCCGAGCGCAGGTGCAGTCCGACGAAGATGGGACCCACCAGCGCCGACAGCGCCGCGACCGCGAACGCGGCCCGACGCCCGAGCAAGAGGCCGGCCGAGCAGATCGCGAGCACGAAGCCCGATTGCGCCGAGAGCGAGACCCCGTCGGTCATGGCCACGGCGAACACGAGCGGGAACCAGCAGGTCGCCACCAGCAGGGCCGCGCCCGCACGCACTTGCCCGTGTCGCACCAGCAAGAGGGCGGCCCCCAGGAGCACGAAGCAGCCGAGCGCCGTGTAGATGCGCCAGCCGGGCTCGGCGAACGCCAGCTCGATCGCCACCAACGCCACGAGCGCCGTGCAGCCGTACACGATCGCGACCCATTGCACGGACGCGGCGATCGGGAGCGTGGCGATCGTCGCCCTGCAGCGGGGCGGCGATCCACTCGGACAGGCGATCCAGGACGCTCATGTCCGGAAGGTTACACGCGCCGCGGGCCAAACCACGAACCCGTTTCGCGTAGCGCCCGGAGAGCTACGAATCTCTACTGCGCAGGACTCCAGCCCATCTGCCCGCGGCCCGAAGGGATCAGTACAGTCGCGGAGGGCACCGGAATTGGCAGAGCTCGACGACCTGAAGCACTTCGAGCTTTCGCAGGAGCGAGGGTTCCTGCCCGTCCAGGACCCGGCGCACGCGCTCCCGCGCGAGCTGGCCGCCTGGGACGAGGTCGGCGCCGACCTGCCCAAGCTCCTGGCCGCCGGCCGCGCCCGCGCGGTGCTGGCGGCGCTGCCGGAGCTCGATCCCCATACACTTCCCGGTGGCGCCCCGCTGCGCCGCGCGATGCTCGCTGCTGTCCTACTTCGGCCACGCCTACGTGTGGGGCGGACCGGAGCCCGAGCCGCGCGTCCCGGCGCCGGTCGCGGTGCCCTGGTGCGCCGTCGCGGCGCGGCTCGGCCGCCCGCCGGTGCTGTCGTACGCCTCCTACGCGCTCGACAACTGGCGCCGGCTCGACCCCGCCGGGCCGCTCGACCTCGGCAATCTCGCCATCCTGCAGAACTTCCTGGGCGGCGCGGACGAGGACTGGTTCATCCTCGTGCACCTCGAGATCGAGGCGCGCGCCGCCCGCGTGCTGGCGGAGGTCGGCCCGGCCTGCGCGGCCGCGGCGGCGAGCGATTCGCGCGCGCTGGCCGAGCGCCTGGAGCGGATCGCCGCGGGCATCGAGTCGCTGTGCCAGAGCCTGGGCCGCATGCCCGAGCTGTGCGATCCGTACGTCTACTACCGGCGCGTGCGCCCCTACATCCACGGCTGGAAGGATCACCCGCTGCTCCCGCAGGGCGTCGTGTACGAGGGCGTCGCCGCGCTCGGCGGCCGCCCGCAGCGGCTGCGCGGCGAGACCGGGGCGCAGAGCGGCATCGTGCCGACGCTCGACGCGGCGCTCGGCGTCGCGCACGCGGGCGATCCGCTGCGCGCCTACCTGGCCGAGATGCGCGACTACATGCCGCCCGGCCACCGCGACTGGCTCGCCGCCGTCGAGGCCGCGCCGTCCGTACGCGCGGCGGTGTCGGCGTCGGGCGACCGGGACCTGCGCGCCGCCTACGACGAGTGTCTGCGCTGGCTCGAGGCGTTCCGCTCCACGCACCTGGACTACGCGGCGCGCTACATCCACCGCCAGAGCGCGAGCAGCGCCGCGAACCCGACCGGCGTCGGCACGGGCGGAACGCCGTTCATGGTCTACCTGAAGAAGCACCGCGACGAGACATCGCGACACCGCCTGGCTGTAGCTAGGACAGGCCGAGCGAGGGCCGCCCCGAGCGAGGTCGCAAGCGACGAAGGAGCGCGCAGCGAGCCGCAGGCGAGCGAAGCTAATCGGACAGGAAGCGCTCGATCATCGCGTTCACCTGGTCGGGGACTTCCAGCTGGTGGAAGTGGCCGGCGCCGGCGGTCTGGGCGCAGACGAGCTGCGGGCAGAGCTCGCGGAAGCGCGCGCGGTCGGGCAGCGGCGACTCGGCGTCGATCAGGAGCGCCGGCACCTTGCAGGCGCCCGCGGCGGCCTCGCTGTCGAACGCAAAGAGATTCTCGAACGCGGAGAGCATCACGCGCTGCGGCGTCTCGAGCATTCCCTCGGTGATCTGCGCGCGCCGCTTCGGGTCGTCCTTCGGCCCGAACAGGCGCTGCTCGATGAAGCCGCGCGCGGCCTCGCGGTAGCCGGGTGTCGCGAGTGCGGCGAGGAACGGGTCGATCGCTGCGCGGATGAACGGCGGCGGCACCACCGCCGGATCGCAGAGCACCACGGCCCGCGGCAAGGTCGGGTGGCGCGCCGCGGTCGCGAGCACCACCGCGCCCCCCATGCTGTGGCCGACGAGCGCGGGCTTCTCGAGGCCGAGCTCCCGGCACAGCCAGGCCAGGTCGTCGGCGAAGCCCTCGATCGTATATTTCTGATCGGGCTTGCCTGACGCGCCGAAGCCGCGCTGGTCCACTGCCACCACGCGGTGTCGCGCGGAGAAGTGGCCGAACTGCGGCGCGAAGTGGCTGTGGTCGCAGCACCAGCCGTGCACGAACACGATCGGGGCCGCGCTCGTCCCCGCTTCCTCGTAGGACAGGCGAACACCGTCGCGGACGAGTGTCTTCATCCGCTGAAGCTACCACGAGCGCGATGGTAGAGTCGCGCGATGCACGCCAGCCTCGATCCGTCCCGCATCGATCTCGACCTGGACTCGCGCGCCGTCACCTTCGAGAACCCGACCGGCGCGCGCGGCGCAGGCGGCGCGGCGCACGGCAGCCGCAAGGGCGCGCCGAGCCGCCGGATCGAGTCGGGCGAGAAGGTCGTGCTCGCGGACCTCGAAGGGCCGGGCACGATCCGACACGTCTGGATGACCTTCCCGCCGGCGCGCCCCGAGCGGATGCGTGCGCTCGTGCTCGAAGTGTTCTACGACGGCGCGGCGGAGCCGTCGATCTCGGTGCCCGCGCTCGACTTCTTCGGCCTGCCGCACGGCCGGCCCGCGCCCTACGTGTCGGCGCTGCTCTCCGCGCAGGAGGGCCGCGGCTTCAACGCGTACCTGCCGATTCCGTTCCGGCGCCGGATCAAGATCGAGCTCACCAACGCGTCGCCGCGACCGACGGTGCTCTACTACCAGCTCGACTACACGCTCGAGCGCAACCTCGCGCCCGAGACGGGTCTGCTCCACGTCTCGTTCCGGCGCGAGAACCCGACCCGGCTGAAGCGCGACTTCACGATCGCCGCGGGCCTGCGCGGGCCGGGCCGCTTCCTCGGCTGCAGCGTCGGCGTGCGCACCTTGCCGCAGAAGAACTTCGCCTGGTACGGCGAGGGCGAGCTCAAGATCTTCAAGGACGGCGACGGCGCGCTGCCGACGATCTGCGGCACCGGCCTCGAGGACTACGTCGGCACGGCGTGGGGAATGGGCGCGCACTTCGCGCTCTACGGCGGCGTGCCGCTCGACCTGCGCGCGCCCGAGTCGGGGCCGATGCCCGACTTCGTCGAGCTTCTACCGCTGGCACGTCATGGATCCGGTCGTGTTCGCGCGCGACTTGCGCGTGACGATCCAGCAGATCGGCTACGCCGCCGTCCCGCTCGGCGCGGAGGCCGACCTCGAGTCGATGTCGCGCACGAATCCGGCCGCCGGCGCGGGCTGGTCGCGCGACAACCCGCACCTGCTCGCGCACGGGATCGCCGAGCGGGTCGACGACTACTGCGCCTGCGCGTACGTGTACTGCCGCGACGCGCAGCCGGTGCCGCGGCTCGACCCGGCGCTGGCCTGCGCGGACATCGAGCGCCGGCCGTACGAGTCGCCGCAGCCGATCGAGATCTTGATGGGGACGGTGGCCGGGACCTAGCTGCTCTGTGACTGGCGCGCGTGGAGTCGGCGCGCGAGCTCGAGCGCCAGCACGAGCGCGCCCGCGCCGAGCGCCCAGGGCCGAAGGCTGTCCCAGTGCTCGATCGCGCTGTGCCCGAGCAAGCTGACGACGACGATGCCGGGCAGGAGCCCGATCGCCGAGCCGATCGCGAAGTCGCGGAACGACACGCGCGACGCACCGAGCAGCCAGTGCACCCACGGCGCGAGGAACAGGACGAGCCGCAGCGCGATCACCGACAGCGAGCCCGTGCGTCTCGAGTCGCGCCTCGTACGGCGCGAGCCAGGCCGGCAGGCGCTCGCGCACGCCGTCGGCGAAGATCGTGCGCGAGAGCCAGAAGAGCAGGGTCGCCGCAGCGAGCGCGCCCGCGTACGAGGTCGCGATCGCGAGCGCGGGCGGCCACAGCGCCGCGGCGGCGAGCACGAGCAGCGCGCCCGGCACCTGCACGAGCTCCGCCGCGGCGAACAGGCCGACGAACACGACCGGGCCGAGCCAGCCCGCGCGCTCGACGGCGCTGCGGACACCGCTGGGTGTCAGGTAGACGTGCAGGCCCAGCGCCCAGCCGACCGCGAGGAGGGCGAGCACGCCGGCGACGAACCCGATACGCGCCTTCATCCCCCGCCGGCGCGACGTTCGATCAGCTTGCGCTGGATCTCGGCGACCCGGTCGCCGGTGAGCTGATAGCGCGCGAAGTACACCACACCGAGGGCCAGGATCAGGATCATGCCGGGGCCGTACAGGATCGCGAGGCGGCGTATGACCTCGGGCGCCACCGAGCCGGGAGCGGCGTTCTCGGGGAAGCCGATCGCATCGATCGCCAGGCCCGCGAGCATGTGGCCCAGCCCGGTCGAGGCCTTGCCCGAGAACGCGAGCGCGCCGAAGAAGATGCCCTCCTGACGCAGGCCCCTGTCGAACTCGTGCTCGTCGGTGAGGTCGGCCATCATCGACGTGGCCGTGACCAGCGCGGCGGCGGCGCCGAAGCTGGCAAAGAAGTTCAGCGCGGCGAGCAAACCCAGGTAGAGCTTTTCGTCGGCACGCGGGGGCCAGAAGCCCGCGAGCTTCAGCACCGGCCCCGCGACCACGAACACCGAGAAGATCATGATGCCAATCATGAACGTTGGCTTCTTGTCGAGACGGCGGGAGAGCCACACGAAGAACCCGAGCCCGATCACGAGGCCCCCGAACGACGCCGCTTGCAGCGATGCGATCTGTTGGCTGCTGATCTCCCAGAAGTGCACGCCCATGTACGTCGCCAGAGTCGACTGCACTCCGCGCGTCACGAAGATCACGAGCGTCCCCACGAAGAGCGCGCGGAACGACGGGCTCTCCAGCGACTCCACCAGCTCCTTCCAGAGTCGCCCCAGGCTGAAGCTCGCGTGGAGCTTCGCCGGCGCGACGAGATGCCGGATGCGCGAGTGGGTGCCGAGCGCGGACCACAGCACCGACCCGGTGGCGAGCACCGCGAAGACCGCCGCGAAGCGCGGATATTCCGCGGGGTCTCCCAGGCCGTAGTGGTCGGCCGTTCCCTTGAAGAAGTACCCGAAGCCAGCCACCGTCGCGAAGACGCCGCCGACGAAGCCGAAGAACAGCCGCAAGCTGCCGATCGACGTGCGCTCGTGGTAGTCGGCCGACAGCTCCGCGCCGAGCGCGTTGTGCGGAATCAGGTAGACCGCCATGGCCATCCGCACCGCGATCGTGAAGGTCACCATCCACACGAACAGCCCGTTCTCCGACAGGCCGCTGGGCGGCGCAAAGAGCAGGTAGAACATCAGTCCGAACGGCACCGCGCCCGCATACATGAACGGGTGTCGGCGCCCCAGCCGCGAGCGCAGCGAATCCGAGAGCGAGCCGACCATCGGATCGAAGACGGCGTCCACGCCGAGCGCGATGAAGGTGGCCAGAGCCGCCTTCGTCGCCGGCATCCCGAGCGCCTGGTTGTAGTAGAAGATCAGGAACACCTCGAGGGCGGTGGTCTTGATCCCTTCGCCGGCCTGACCGATCCCGTACGAGATCTTCGTCCAGAGACGGAGCGGGGGCGCGACCGACGGCGTCATAGGGCCGGCATCATACGGGAATTCATTCCTGCTTGATGAACTGCGAGAAGAGCGGCACCAGGTTCGGGCCCTTGCGGATGGTGTGGCCGCCGTCGACGGGGATGAGCTGGCCGGTGATCCAGCTCGCCTCGTCGGAGAGCAGGAACACCACGAGCCGCGCGACGTCGGCCGGCTCGCCGATGCGCGAGATGGGCATCAGCGAGAGGTACTCGTCGCGCGAGACGGGCACGTCGGAGAGCGCTGCAGCCATCGGCGTGCGGGTGACGCCCGGCAGCACCGAGTTCACCCGGATCTGGTGCTCGCCGAGCTCGTCGGCGGCGCAGCGGGTCAGCATGTCGAGCCCTGCCTTCGAGACGCAGTAGGGGCCCATCCACGGGTGGGTGAGCGCGCCGGCGATCGAGCTCACGTTCACGATGCTGCCCGCCGCTCTGCTTCATCGCGCGCGCCTCGGCGCGCAGGCAGCGGAACGCGCCGACCAGGTTCGTGTCGAGCACCCGCTCGAACTCGGCGGTCTTGGTCTGCAAGAGCGGTCCCGCGGTGCCGGTGCCGGCGGAGTTCACCGCGAGCTGAAGGCCCCCGAAGCGCGCGATCGTTGCGGCGATCGCGGCGTCGACCGAGGCGTCGTCCGTTACGTCGCAGGCGACCCACGCGGCGTTGGGGCCGAGCTTCGCCGCGGCGTCCTTCAAGGTGTCCTCGCGGCGCGCGCAGATCATCACCTTCCCGCCGGACTCAATGATGGCCTGCGCGCAGGCGAAGCCGATGCCCGTCGCACCCGCGGTCACGAAGGCCACCTTGCCCGTGAGATTCGGCATCGCGCGCTCCTCGCCTAGAACGTGACCGGCATGTGCTCGATGCCGACGATGAAGTTGGACGGCCGCAGCGCGGGCTGCTCGGCGCCGTCGAGAGCGAGCTCGGGCAGCCCCGCGAGCAGCTCCTCGAACATGATCCGCAGCTCGAGCCGCGCCAGGCTCGCGCCCAGACAGAAGTGCGCGCCGTAGCCGCCGAAGGCGACGTGGTCGTTGGGCGTGCGCGCGACGTCGAAGCGGTCCGGCTCGGCGAACACGCGCTCGTCGCGGTTCGCCGACTCGTAGAGGAGCAGGACCTTCTCGCCCTCGCGAATCTTCTGGCCGCGGAGCTCCGTGTCGCGGGTCGCCGTGCGGTTCATGTTCTTGATCGGCGTGACCCAGCGCAGCATCTCCTCGACCGCCGTAGGGATTGCGGCGGGTTTGGCGGCGAGCGCGCGGCGCGCCTCGGGATGCTGGATCAGCGCGAGCATCCCGCCGGTGATGACGTGGCGGGTGGTCTCGTCGCCGCCGACGAGGATCAAGAGGCTCTCCTGGATCAGCTCGTCGTCGCCGAGGCGCTCGCCGTCGATCTCGGCGTGGACGAGCACGCTCATCAGGTCTTCCTGCGGGGGCTTGCTGCGGCGGTCGGCGATCACGCGCTGCGCATAGCCGATGTATTCAGTGGCCGCGGTCATCATGCGCAGCTTCACCTCGGGCGGCGCGGCGGCGTCGGTGCCCGCGATCAGATCGTCGGACCAGCGCAGGAGGTCGCCGCGGTCTTCGGGCGCGACGCCGAGCAGATCGCCGATGATGATCATCGGCAGCGGCGCCGCGATCTCGCGGACGAAGTCGCAGCGGCCGTTCGGCTTGACCGCCGCGATCAGGTCGCGGCAGATCGCGCGGATCTTGGCCTCGTGGTCGTCGACCCGGCGCGGCGTGAAGCCCTTGTTCACCAGCGCGCGGCGACGGCGGTGCTGCGGGTCGTCGAGGTTGATCATCGAGGGGATCGGCGGGGCGTCGGGGCGGGAGCTCATGCGCGAGCAGAAGACGTCGGGGTTCTTCGAGACCGCCATGACGTCGGCGTGCAGCCCCACCGCCCACAGCCCGGCGCTCTCGTCCCAGTACACCGGCGCGTGTCGGCGCAGCCAGCGATAGTGCTCGAGCGGCTGGCCCAGGTAGAAGGCTCCGTCCAGCAAGCGGATCTCGGGATTCTGTTCGGTTCGCGCCACGTTCCGGCTCCTCGTGGCATTCTACTCCGCGCGGAGGGGGGCTTTGAAATACGGGCTGTACCTGCCGAACTTCGGCGCGTTCGGGGACGCGCGCGCGCTCGCGGAGCTGGCCGAGGCGGCCGAGCGCGCCGGCTGGGACGGCTTCTTCGTCTGGGACCACATCGCGCGGCCCGGCGGCCCTCCCGTGGTCGACCCGTGGATCGCCCTGTCGGCGATCGCCGTCGCGACCGAGCGGGTGCGGATCGGGGCGCTCGTCACCCCGCTCGCGCGGCGCCGGCCGCAGAAGGTCGCGCGGGAGACGGTCTCGCTCGACCGGCTCTCCAACGGGCGGCTCGTCTTCGGCGCGGGCCTCGGCAGCGCTGGCGGCGCGCAGAGCGAGTGGGCGGCGTTCGGTGAGGAGCAGGACCTGCAGCGGCGCGCGGAGCTGCTGGACGAGGGGCTCGCGGTTCTCGACGGGCTCTGGTCGGGCGCGAGCTTCAGCTTCGCGGGGAAACACTTCCGTGTCGCCGACGCGCGCTTCCAGCCGCGGCCGCTGCAGCAGCCGCGCATCCCGGTGTGGATCGCGGCCTACTGGCCGAACCGGCGGCCGCTCGCGCGCGCCGCGCGCTGGGACGGGCTGTTCTGTCTGTTCCGCGACGGCCGCCCGCGCGACCTGGAGCAGCTCGCGGAAGCGGTGGAGTGCGTGAAGGCGCGCCGCGACGGCGCGGAGCCGTTCGAGGTCGTCTACTGCGCCGATCCCGCGACTGCGCCCGAGCCGTACGCGCGCGCGGGCGCGACCTGGTGGCTCGCTCGCATCGATCCGACCGACCCGCTCGAGCGCGCGCGCTCGCTCATTGCGGCGGGGCCGCCCCGGAGCTGAGCTGGCGCAGGTGGCGCTCGGCGCGCTCGGCGTGCAGGCCCGAGCCCTGCGCGCGCGCCAGGTCGAGCACGCGCTGCCAGGTGCGCATCGTCAGCTCGCGGTCGACGCCGCTGCGCTCGTAGACGAGCGCCAGATTGTTCCAGGTCGAGATGTATTGCGGCGCGGTCTCGAGCGAGGCGAAGTACTCCTGGGTCGCCTGCTCGAACTGCCTGCGCTCCTTGTACGCGTTGCCGAGGTTGAAGTGCGCCATCGAGAGGTCCTCGGGCGGCACGCGCAGATTGACCGCCAGCGCGCCCGCGAGAAGCGCCGCGGCGCCGAGCGCGAGCGGCGTCCAGCGCCGCGCGCGCGCGAGGTCGAACAGTAGGATGGGCGCGGCGCCCGCGAACACCGCGAGCGCGGGCACGGCCGGCACCCGGTAGCGGGAGAGCACGATGAACGCGACGGCCGTCGCGAACTGCAGACCGATCACGAGATACAGCGGCACGAGCTCCCGCCAGCGCGCGGCCGTGAGCGCGAGCCCCACGAGCGCGAGGGGCGCGAGGATCCCGAACGTCACGAAGGCCGCGCCCAGCACCCAGGACATGCCGCGCGAGAGGGTGACCGAGCGGATGTCCCACGCTTCGAAGGCGTTCCAGAACAGCCGCGCCTTCTCGAGGCCGAGCGCGAGCGCCGCGCGCGGATTCGCGCCGATCCACGCCAGCGCTTCGCCGCGCCAGTAGCTCGACACCTCCGACGCGCGCAGCTTTCGGCCCGTGCGCTCCTCGGCGACGATCCGGTAGGCGTTCTTCTGCTCGACGGGATCGTCGGCCAGGGCGCGCGGAAAGATGCTGGGCACCATGTACACGCCGTCCGCCTCGGGGTTCCAGCCGGTGTAGAGCACGATGCCGCCAGTCGAGTTCACCAGCACGAGATCGCGCGCTGCGATCCAGTTGCGGAGGGTCGCCGGCAGGACGAGCAGCGCGACCGCCGCCAGGTACGCCCCCGCCAGCGCCGCGCGCCGCGGCGCTGGAATCCGTTCGCGCAGCGCGAACCACGTCCAGGCCGCGAACACAGGAGCGAAGAGCAGCGCGTTCTCTCGGCCCAGCACCGCGAGCCCGAGCAGCGCCCCCGCCGCGGCGAAGCGGCCTAGCGTCGGGCCGGCCAGCGCGCGGAGAGCGCTCCACGCGACGGCGGTCGTGACCAGGGTCTGAAGCGCCTCGAGCAGCGCCGCGCCCTCGTAGAAGATCTCCATCCGGTACAGCGCGAACAGCGCCGCGGCGACCAGGCCGACGCGGCGGTCGAACAGGCGAGCGGCGATGGCGTAGGTGAGCGCGCAGGTGGCCGCACCGAACAGCGCGTTCGCCACCAGCGGCGCGAGGAAGCTCGGTCCGAACACCCCGTAGAGCGCGCCGAGGAAGTAGCCGTAGAGCGGCGACAGGAAGAACGGCTCGCTGCCGAGCCAGTCGCCCGCTGCGATCCGCTTCGCCCAATCGCTGTAGACGAGCGAGTCGACCGAGGGCTGGTCGTAGAACGGATCGTTCGCGACCACCTGCTGCACGTGCAGGAGCCGCAGCGCCAGCGCGCTGGCGAAGACCGCGAGCGTCGGCCAGCGCTCGGAGCGCATCGCGCAGCTCTAGCCCGCGATCGCGTCGAGCCCGGTCAGCTCCTTGCCCAGGATCAAGCGTGTGGATGTCGTGCGTCCCCTCGTAGGTGCGCACGGTCTCCAGGTTCACCATGTGGCGCATCGAGCAGTAGTCGTCGACGATGCCGTTCGCGCCGAGCATGTCGCGCGCGAGCCGCGCGATCTGCAGCGCGAAGTCGACGTTGTTCATCTTGGCCATCGACACCATCGCGTGGTGCAGCTTGCCGGCGTCCTTCGAGCCGGCCGAGCTGCAGACACAGGAGCTGCATCTTGGTGATCTCGGTGGCCATGAACGCGAGCTTCTGCTGCGGGATCTGCAGCGAGCCGAGCGGCCGGTCGAACACGATCCGCTCCTTCGCGTAGCGCAGCGCCTCGGAGAAGCAGGCCTGCGCCGCGCCGATCGCCCCCCAGGCGATTCCGTAGCGCGCCTGGGTCAGACAGCCGAGCGGGCCCTTCAAGCCCTTCACCTTCGGCAGGCGGTTGGCCTCGGGCACCTCGACGTCCGACAGGAACAGCTCGCTCGTGACCGACGCGCGCAGCGAGAACTTGCCCTTCATGTCGCGCGCCTCGAAGCCGCGCATGCCGCGCTCGACGATGAAGCCCTGGATCTCGTCGTCGGTCTTGGCCCAGACGATCGCCAGGTCCGCGAGCGTGCCGTTGGTGATCCAGCGCTTGGTGCCGTTCAGGATCCAGCGGTCGCCCTTGCGCACCGCCCGGGTCAGCATGCCGCCGGGGTTCGAGCCGTAGTCGGGCTCGGTCAGGCCGAAGCAGCCGATCGCGCGGCCCTCGGCCATGCGCCGGCAGCCAGCGATCCTTCTGCGCGTCGGTCCCGTAGCTGTAGATCGGGTACATGCACAGCCCGCCCTGCACGGACGCGAAGCTGCGCAGACCCGAGTCGCCGCGCTCGAGCTCCTGCATCACGAGCCCGTACGCGACGTTGTTCATGCCGGCGCAGCCGTAGCCGTGCAGGTTGGCGCCGAACAGGCCGAGCTCAGCCAGCTTGGGCACGAGCTCCATGGGGAAGGAACCGTCCTGCCGGACGTGTTTCACCACGACCGGCAGGAATTCCTTGTCCACGAACTCGCGAACCGTGTCGCGCGCGATGCGCTCCTCGGACGCGAGCGAGTCCTCGATCCGATAGAAGTCGAGGGCCTCGAAAGACATGGCTCGTCTCCTCCGGGGCGGATCCTAATCGATCCGCCCGGAGGAGGGGTGGCTCATCCGGCCTCGGAGTGCTCGACCGGCCGGCCTTCGGACAGGTCGTGGATCTGCTTCGAGATCTTGTTCAGCCGCTTGTGCAGCTTGTCGATCTCGGCCTTCGAGGCGATGCCGAAGACGTCGTAGATCTGCGAGCGGCCTTCCTCGACGCGGCTCTCCACGTCCTTGCGCAGCTTGTCGGCGCGCTTGTAGAGGTCGGTCTCCTGGATGCGCTCGGCCGCGCGCTCGGCGCGCTTGCGCACTTCCTTCTCGACGCGCTGGCGGCCGTGGTCGAAGCGCTCGCGCAGATCCTGGAGCTGCTCGTCCAGCGACTTGAGGGCGTCGTTGAAGCGATCGAAGCTGGTCGTCCGTGTGGGCATCGTGGCTCTCCTTCTTGGGGTGACGGCCGCGCACACTAACACGTTGCGTCATGAGGTCAAGGGAGCATCTTTTTCGTGCAATTTTCGACAGTTGCACGAACCAGCCGCGGGACGGGCTCAGCCGCTACAACGCAGCGAGTCGAAGTCCGCGAACTACCAGCGGATCAGCGCCGAGCCCCAGGTGAAGCCCGAGCCGAAGCCGGCCATCGCCACCAGGTCACCGTCCTTCACCCGGCCGGCCTGGCGGCACTCGTGGAGCAGCATCGGGATCGAGGCAGCCGAGCAGTTCCCGTACTTCATGATGTTGTTGTAGGTCTTCTCTTCCGGGATCCCGAGCCTCTGGGCCACGAACTGGTTGATGCGCAAGTTGGCCTGGTGGAAGAGGAACAGGTCGACGTCCCCGATCTGACACTTGTTGTGGGTGAGCGCCTCTTCGATGGCCTCGGGCATCCGCTCGATCGCGTGCTTGAAGACGAGCCGGCCCTCCATGTACGGGAAGTGGCGGCCTTCATCGATCATCTCGTGGGTGATCCGGCGCGGCCAGAGCGACGAGCCGGGAGCCTCGATCCAGAGCTTCCTGGCGTACTTGCCCTCGGCGTGGGTGTGCACCGAGAGGATCCCGCGCTCGGGCTCGGGCGAAGGCTCGAGGATGAGCGCGCCCGCGCCGTCGCCGAAGAGCACCGCGACGTCGCGCCCGCGGGTCGTGAAGTCGAGCGCAGTCGAGTGCACCTCCGTACCGACGACGAGCACGCGGTCGTACTGGCCCGACGCCACGTAGAGCTCGCCCACCTGGAGCGCGTACAGGAAGCCCGTGCACTGGCAGCGCACGTCCATCGCCGGGCAGCCCGCGATGCCCAGATGATCCTGAAGGAAGCAGGAGATGCCGGGGAAGTCGTGCTGCGGCGAGAGCGAGGCGACCAGGATCGCGTCGATGTCCGAGGCCTCGAGCTTGGCGTCGTCGAGCGCGCCCTTCGCCGCCTCGAAGGCGAGCTCGGCCGGACCCATGCCCGCGTCGACGTGGTGTCGCTCGACGATCCCCGAGCGCTGCTGGATCCACTCGTCGCGTGGTGTCCATGAGCTTCATCAGGTCGAAGTTCGTCACGACCCGCGGCGGCACGTACATGCCCGTGCCGGCCACTCGGACGCTTCGCATCACTCTCATCGCTTCTCTCCCTCGAAGGTCAGGCGCTCGGCTGCCGCCAGCATCTCCGGGATTCCCTCGCCGTTCAAGGCGGACACGCAGATCCCGACGAAGCGCTTCGCCACCGCTTCGCGCTGCTCGGCGCTCAGCCGGTCGGCTTTGTTCAGGATCAGGAGCTCCGGCTTCTCGGCCAGGCCGAGCTCGGCCAGGATCTCGCGCACCGCCTCGATCTGCGGCTTGGCCTGATCGCTCGACGCGTCGACCACGTGCAGGAGCACGGTGGCGTCGCGGATCTCCTCGAGCGTGGACTTGAAGCCCGCGACGAGCTCCGTCGGCAGGTCGCGGATGAAGCCGACGGTGTCGGTGATGATCACGTCGCGCTCGCGCGGCGTCCGCAGCCGCCGCGCCGAGGTGTCGACCGTCGCGAAGAGCTGGTCGGCGGCGTAGACCTCGCTCTTGGTCAGGCGGTTCAGCAAAGTGGACTTGCCCGCGTTCGTGTAGCCGACGATCGAGAGCACCGGCAGGCCCTCGCGGTTGCGCCGCGCGCGCCGCGTCTCGCGCTGCTGCGCCACGTCCTTCAGCCCGCGCTCCAGCAGAGTGATGCGCTCGCGCACGCGCCGGCGGTCGACCTCGAGCTTCGTCTCGCCCGGGCCGCGCCCGCCGATCCCGCCCATGAGCCGAGAGAGACCTTCGGTCTGTCCCGAGCCGGCCAGCCTCGGCAGCCGGTACTTCAGCTGGGCGAGCTCGACCTGCAGCTTCGCCTCCTTGGTCTTGGCGTGCTGCGCGAAGATGTCGAGGATCAGCGAGGTGCGGTCGACGATGCGCGCCTCCACGATGTCGGTGATGCCTCGGATCTGCGCCGACGACAGGTCGCGGTCGAACAGCACGAGCGTCGCACCGCGCTGCCAGGCTCGCGTGACCAGGTCCTTGATCTTTCCCGGCCCGATCAAGTAGCGCGGGTCCGGCTTCGGCCGGCGCTGGCGCAGCACGTCGACGATCTGGAGTCCCGCCGTGCGCGCGAGCTCCTTCATCTCGTCGCAGCGCTCGTCGGCGAGCGGGTCGTTGCCGATCTCCATGCAGACCAGCACCGCGCGCTCGCCCGCGCCTTCGACGGCGATGCCCTTCTGCGCCTCGCCGAAGCGCGTCTCGAGCTCGTCGATCCACTCGGTGAAGTCGAAGTCGAGCTGGCTCGGCGCGACGGGCGGATGCCGGGTCACCGTCTCGCCGCGACGCGTCGGGCGGCTGCAGCGAGGCGTAGTCGACCTTGTCGGGGAGGCCCGATTGGGAGACCAGCACCGCCGCCATCGCGTCGAGACGCAGCAGCGCCAGGTCGGTGAGATCGTCGCGGGTGAGCGGCTCGCCGCGCAGGTGCGTATGGATGCAGCGCAGCCCGCGGAAGCGGCCGGCGCCGGTGCGCACGCGCTTGAAGTCGGGCAGCGTGATCGAGAACGCGTCGCCCACCATCACGTACTCGACTCGGCCGTTGCGCGCGACCAGCACGCCGACCTGGCGCCCGCACTCGTGCGAGATCTCGGCGAGCTGGCGCGCGAACTCCTGGGTGAGGAGCCGTTCGCGGGGAAGCTTGCGCTTGTACAGGTTCAAGAGGCGCCGGAGCTGATTCGCCTTGAGCCCGTAGGTCTGGCCGTGCAGTTCGGAGATCGTCGACTCCTCAGCCCAGACTGTGCACGAGCTCGGCGTAGCGGTCGAGGATGGGCAGGACCTTGTCGGCCGGCTCCGGCGGCAGGCCGAACACCGCGCGCGTGACGCCGGCGTCGCGCGCCTTCTCGATGTCGGCGCGGTTCGGGCCCATGCCGAAGATCGAGACCTCGAACACGTCCGGGTCGCGCCCGGCGTCGGCCGCCATGCGCCGCAGCTCGGGCAGGCGCGAGAGGATCTCGTCGCGGCCGTGGATCGGCATCCAGCCGTCGCCGTACTCGAGCGCGCGCAGGGCGCCCTTGGGGAAGCCGCCGCCGACGTGGATCGGCGGGTGCGGCTTCTGGACCGGCTTCGGCCAGGTCATGATCGGGTCGAAGTCGACGAAGCGGCCGTGGTACTCGGCCTTGGACTTCGTCCAGATCTCCTTCATGGCGAGCACCCGCTCGCGCATCAGCGCGAGCCGGGTCTTCGGGTCGGTGCCGTGGTCGCGCATCTCCTCGCGGTTCCAGCCCGCGCCGATCCCGAAGAGGAATCGACCGTCGCTGACACGGTCGAGTGTCGCGACGTTCTTGGCGGTCTGGATCGGGTCGCGCTGCACGACCAGGCAGATCCCCGTCGCGAGCTTGAGCTTCGTCGTCACGGCCGCCGCTGCAGCGAGCGCCACGAACGGCTCGTACACGTCGTAGTACATCTTGGGCAGCTCGGGCCCGCCGGGCCAAGGCGATTCGCGCTTGGCCGGGATGTGCGAGTGCTCCGGGAACCAGAGCGACTCGAACCCGCGCTCCTCGGCGGCGCGCGCGAGCGCAGCCGGCGAGATCGAGTAGTCGGTCGGGAACAGGGTCAGGCCGAACTTCATGCCCGCGATTCTACGCCCGCGCTCACGGGAAGGCGCGGTACCAGAACCAGCGGGCGCCGGAGTCGAGCTGGAGCTTGGGCAGCGACACCTTCACGCCGTCGCGCGTGATGCCGTCGAGCTGGAGCGCGCGTTCGCCGCTCTCCCAGCCGGTCGTGTCGAAGCTCAGAAACAGCTCGCCGGTCTCGAGCACCGCGAACTTCGCCTCGCTGACGTTCTTGTGCGGCTCGATCGTGCGCTGGCACGGCTCGAGCTCGCGCGCCATGGCGCCGTTCACGAGCGACTCCGCCTTCCGGGCGATCACCAGCTTGTAGCGGTCGGGCTCGGCGCGTTTGCCTTCCGGACCCAACAGCGCCAGGTCGGCGAAGTTCGCGCGCCACTGGCCCTGACCCGCGAAGGTGATGCGCACGATCGTGGTGTTGGGCCGGCCGGGCTGCTCGTCCATCGAGATCAGCGGGAGCGGCAGCGGAGGGAACACCAGGAACCAGAGACTCTCGCTCCAGTCACACACCGAGACCCCGACCTCCGCGGGCGGCCCGGCCGCGACGACGGCCGAGGGATCCTGGGAGAAGGCATGGCCGCGGCGCTCCTTCCCGATCGGCACCTCTTCCGGCGCGAAGATCGCGCGCGCGCCGGGGCCGGCCGGCGAGGTGTAGGTTTCGCGTCCGAGCGCCATGCAGCCGGCGGCGCAGGCGAGAGCGAGACAGACCGCGAGCGGCCGCGAGCGCAAGCGAGCTCTCCTCTCCCCGGGGGCGGCTGGATTCTCTGCTACGATCGGGCGCATGTCACGGGCGACCTCGCCGGGCGCGCCGGAGATCTCCGTGCTGCTGCCCGTGCGCGACGCCGCGCCCACGCTCGCCGCGGCCCTGGACTCGACACTCGCGAGTGTCGGACCGAGCTTCGAGCTGATCGCGATCGACGACGGCTCGCGCGACGGGAGCGCCGAGCTCCTCGACACGAGGGCTCGGCGCGACCCGCGCGTGCGCGTGCTGCACCGCCCGGCGCGAGGGATCGCGCCCGCGCTCTGCGACGGGCTGGCCGCCGCGCGCGGGCGGCTGGTCGCGCGCATGGACGCGGACGACGAGACGCACCCCGAGCGCCTGGCCGCGCAGGCGGCAGTTGCTGTCGACGCGCCCCGAGCTCGGGCTCGCCGGCTGCCGGGTGGAGTCGTTCCGCGCAGGCGGCCTGCGCGACGGGTTCCGGCTCTACACCGACTGGCTCAATGGCCTGGTCGAGCCCGACGACGTCGAGCGCGAGGCCTTCGTCGACTGCCCGCTGCCCCACCCGACCTGGCTCGTCGCGCGCGCGACACTCGAGCGTGTCGGCGGATGGCGCAACCCCGACTGGCCCGAGGACCTCGACCTCTTCTATCGCCTGCTCGCGGCCGGCGTGCGCGCTGCGAAGGTGCCGCGCGTGCTCTACCGCTGGCGCGACCACGACGCGCGGCTCACCCGCCGCGACCCGCGCTACGGGCGGCTCGCGCTCGCTCGCGCCAAAGCCCATTGGCTGCCGGTCTTGCGACCGATGTCGGCCGCCGTCCTGGTGGGCGCTGGGCGCACGGCGCGGCGCTACTCCCGTTTGCTCGCCGCGGAGGGCGTGACCACGCGCGCATTCGTCGCCCCGAAGGCTCCCGCGTCGGCATGTCTCTCGCACGGGATTCCGGTGCTCGGCCCCGCGGAGCTCGCCCTCCGCGCGCCCACGTGGCGCCGCGAAGGGACGCTCCTGCTCGGGGCGGCGGCCCTGCGTGGCGCGCGCGAACGAATTCGGGGAATCCTCTCGGGGCACGGGCTCACGGAAGGCCGTGATTTTCTCATGTTGGCGTAGAACGGCTTGGCTCAGGGCGTGATGGGCGGGGGCCGATCAGCGCCAGAGCGGACAATCGGAGGGCGGATGTCTCGGGGCGAGCTGGCGGTAGTGCTCATGGCGGCGGGAAAGGGCACGCGCATGCGCTCGCGTCTGCCGAAGGTCCTGCACCCGGTCTGCGGCCGCCCGATCCTGCTGCACGCGCTCGAGCTGTGCCGCGAGCTGGGCGCCGCGCGCCGGGTCGTGGTGGTCGGCTCGGGCGAGGACGAGGTCCGCAAGGCGCTCGCCGGCTACCCGGACGTCGAGCTCGTGCGCCAGGTCGAGCAGCGCGGGACCGCCCACGCGGCGCTCGCGGCGCGCGAGGCGCTGGCCAAGCACGACGGCCCGGTGCTGGTCATGAACGGCGACCACCCGCTCTACCGCGTGCGCACCTTCGCGAGCATGCGCGAGGCCTATGAGCGCAGCGGCGCCGACCTGCAGATCCTCGTGACCCAGATGCCCAACCCGAAGGACTACGGCCGCGTGCTGCGCGACGCGGGCGGCAAGATCGCGCGCATCGTCGAGGAAGCCGAGTGCTCCGAGACCATGAGGCGCATTTCGGAAGTGAACCTGGGCGCGTACCTCGCCGACGCGCGCCTCCTCTTCGACCTGCTCGCCCGCGTGCGCGACGACAACGCCAAGGGCGAGTTCTACATCACCGACGTGGTCGAGATCGCGCTCGCGATGGGCAAGAAGGTCGAGAGTGCTGTCGCCGACGACTGGTCCGAGTCGCTCGGCATCAACACCAAGCTCGAGCTCGCCCGCGCCGAGGGCATGATGCGCGAGCGCATCGTCGACGCGCTGATGCTCGCGGGCGTGACCTTCGTCGATCCCGACGCAACGTACGTGGACGTCGACGTCCACGTCGGCGAGGACACCGTCATCGCGGCGGGCGCGGTGCTGCGCGCGGGCACGCGGATCGGCACAGGCTGCCGGGTCGACCCCGGCTCGGTGATCGAAGGCTCGACCCTGGGCAACGACGTCTGGATCAAGCCGGGGTGCTGGCTCGAGGGCGCGCTCGTCGCCGACCGGTGTACGATCGGTCCGAACGCGCACCTGCGGCCCGGCAGCGACCTGCGCGAGGACGTGCGGATCGGGAACTACGTCGAGGTCAAGAACTCCGTGCTCGGACCGGGCACCAAGGCCGACCACCTGGCCTACATCGGGGACGCCGACGTCGGCAGCGGGGTAACCTTCGGCTGCGGCTCGATCGTGGTGAACTACGACGGTGCGAAGAAGACTCGAACCACCGTGGGCGACCGCGCCTTCATCGGCTGCAATTCGAATTTGATCGCGCCGGTCGTGATCGAACCCGAGGCGTACGTCGGCGCGGGGTCGACCATCACGAAGAAGGTCCCGGGCGGCGCGCTGGCAGTGGCTCGGGCCGAGCAGCGCAACATCGAGGGTTGGCGCAAGCGTCGGTTCGGCGACGGCGGCGGGCACGAGCAGTAACGGAGGGAGCCCACAATGTGCGGAATCGTCGGCTACGTCGGACACAGTGACCGCGCCCAGGACGTGATCCTCGACGGGCTGCGCCGGCTCGAGTATCGCGGCTACGACTCGGCGGGCATCGCGGTGGTCGTGGACGGCAAGCTGCGCGTGATCCGCGCGCAGGGGAAGCTCGTGAACCTGGAGGGCGCGCTGCGCGACGTGCCGCTGGCCGGATCGATCGGCATCGGCCACACGCGCTGGGCCACCCACGGCAAGCCCTCCGAGCGCAACGCGCACCCGCACGTGGCCGGCACCGTGGCGGTGATCGGCAACGGCATCGTCGAGAACTTCCGCGAGTTGAAGCGACGAGCTCCAGAAGCAGGGCTGCGTCTTCAAGAGCGATACCGACACCGAGATCATCTCGCACCTGATCTACGAGGCGCGCAAGCGCGGGCAGTCGTTCGACCGAGGCGGTGCGCGCCGCGGTGCGCCGGCTCGAGGGCTCGTGCGCGATCGCGGTCATCGACGAGTCGACGCCCGGGCGAGATCCTGATCGCGAAGAACGGCGGCAACCCGATCGTGGTCGGCCACGGCAAGGGCGAGAACTTCGTCGCGAGCGACATCCCGCACCCTGATCCCGTACACGCGCGCAGATCCAGATCCTGCACGACGGTGAGATCGCGCGCGTGACCCAGGACGGCGTCACCATCACCACCTTCGAGGGCGCGCCGGTCGAGCGCGAACGCACGCCAGGTGCAGTGGGACCCGATCCAGGCGGAGAAGGGCGGCTACGACCGCTTCATGCAGAAGGAGATCTTCGAGCAGCCGCGCGCGATCGGCGACACGATCGGCGCGCGCGTGCTCGAGGTCGAGGGCGACATCGACCTCGACGGGATCCAGCTCGACCCGGCTTGGGTGCGCGAGCTGGCCGCGGCGTGCACCTCGTCGCCTGCGGAACCGCCTGGCACGCGAGCTTGATCGGGCGCTCCATGATCGAGCGCCTGGCGCGCGTCCCCTGCGACGTGGACCTGGCCAGCGAGTACCGCTACCGCGAGCCGATCGTCACGGGCCGCCACCTGGTCGTTCCCGTCTCGCAGTCCGGCGAGACCGCCGACACGATCGCGGCGCTGAAGGAGGCCACGCACCCGCGGCGCGCGCTCGCTCGCGATCTGCAACGTGCACGAGCAGCACGATCGCGCGCAGCTCGAACTGGCGTGCTCTACACGCACGCGGGCCCCGAGATCGGCGTGGCCTCGACCAAGTGCTTCACCACGCAGGTGGTGGCGCTGTACCTGCTGGCGCTCAAGCTCGGGCATCCTGCGCGGCACGCTGACCCGCGACGACGTGCGCCGCCACGGCGAGGAGCTGCGCCGGCTGCCGCGCCTGGTCGAGCAGACGCTGGGTCTGTGGCAGAGCGTCGAGGCGATCGCGCGCCGCCACCAGCACGCGCGCGACTTCCTGTTCCTCGGGCGGGCTACGGCTTTCCGGTCGCGCTCGAGGGCGCGCTCAAGCTGAAGGAGATCTCGTACATCCACGCCGAGGGCTATGCCTCGGGCGAGATGAAGCACGGCCCGATCGCGCTGATCGACGAGGGCGTGCCGGTCGTACTGGTCGCGAACCAGCCCTCGGTCTACGCGAAGATCGTCTCGAACGCCGAGGAGGTCCGCGCCCGCGGCGGCGTCGTGATCGCGGTGGTCGACGAGGCCAACCAGGACGTCGAGCGCTTCGCGGACGAGGTGATCCGGGTACCCGTGACGACCGCGAGCCGATGTCGGCGCTGCTCGCGACCATCCCGCTCCAGATGCTGGCCTACCACGTCGCGACCCTGAAGGGCACCGACGTCGACCAGCCCCGCAACCTCGCGAAGTCCGTGACGGTCGAGTAGATGAGGCCCGGCCCGGCGAAGCCGGGCCACCCATACTCCGCTCGCCTGCGGCTCGCTGCGCGCTTCGCTTGCGGTCCGCCCGTCGAGTAGACCGCCTCTTTCGCCGCGCTACAGTCGCGCGGTGCCAGGTCTGGACGAGATCACCGCGGGGCTGAACCCCGAGCAAGCCGAGGCGGTTCGCCACGTCGAGGGCCCGCTGCTCGTCCTCGCGGGCGCGGGCAGCGGCAAGACGCGCATGCTCACGCACCGCATCGCGCACCTGATCGCCAGCGGCGCCGCCTACCCGCACGAGATCCTCGCCGTCACCTTCACCAACAAGGCCGCGCGCGAGATGCGCGAGCGGGTCGAGCGGATCCTGGGCGGCGGCACCGCGCGGGGTCTGGGTCTCGACCTTCCACTCCACGTGCGTGCGCATCCTGCGCCGCGACGTCGACGCAGCTCGGCTACGAGCCGAACTTCGCGATCTACGACCAGGACGACTCGCTGGCGCTGGTGAAGCGCGTCCTGCGGGCGCTTTCCGCCGACGAGAAGAGCTGGCCGCCGCGCGGCGTGCGCTCGACATTCGACCGGCTCGAAGAACCGCGGCCAGCTCCCGGCCGACCTCGCGCGCGACGACTCGCTCCAGGGCAAACGTCTGCGTGAGTTCTACCAGCGCTACCAGACCGAGCTGCGCCGCGCGAACGCGCTCGACTTCGGCGACCTGATCCTGCTGACCGCCCGGCTCTTCGAGAACCACCCCGGCGTGCTCGCGGCGTACCAGCGGCGCTGGAAGCTACGTGCTGGTGGACGAGTACCAGGACACGAACCCGATCCAGTACCGGCTGCTGCGCCTGCTGACCGCCGCGCACCGCAACCTGTGCGTGGTCGGCGACGAGGACCAGTCGATCTACCGCTTCCGCGAGGCCGACATCCGCAACATCCTCGACTTCGAGAAGGACTTCCCGGGTGCTGCGGTGGTGCGGCTCGAGCGGAACTACCGCTCGACCCAGCCGATCCTGTCGGCGGCGAGCGCAGTGGTCGCCAACAACGTCGAGCGCAAGGGCAAGAAGCTCTACACCGAGCGCGGCGGCGGCGAGCTGGTGCGCTTCTACGAGTCCGCCGACGAGCGCGGCGAGGCGTCGTTCGTGGTGCTCGAGCTGCTGCGCCTGCGCGAGAGCGGCGTGGGGCTCGGCAGCTCGGCGATCTTCTACCGCACGCACGCGCAGTCGCGGCCGCTCGAAGAGGAGCTCCTCAAGTACAACGTGCCCTACGTGGTCGTCGGCGGGACCCGCTTCTACGACCGCGCCGAGGTGAAGGACGCCCTCGCCTACCTGCGCGCGCTGCGCAACCCGGCCGACACCGAGAGCCTGCTGCGCATCGTGAACACCCCCGCGCGCGGGATCGGGCGCACCTCGATCGAGCGCGTGCTCCTGGCCGCCGAGACTGCGGGGGTCACGTTCTGGCAGGCGCTCGAGCGCGGGCTCGGCGACGTCACGGGGGCGACACAGAAGCGGATCGTCGAGTTCGTCGGGCTGATGCGCGAGCTCGCACAGACCCTGCACGGCGACTCGATCGGCCAGCCGCTCGCGGCGATCCTCGAGCGCACCGGCTACCTGCGCGCGCTCGAGGCCGAGAACACGATCGAGTCCGAGGCGCGACTCGAGAACCTGAAGGAGCTCCTCTCCGCGGTCGAGGAGTTCGAGCGCCAGAACCGCGAGGCGGGCGAGAGCGAGCCGCCGGACTCCGGCCCTCGCGACCTGGTCGACCTGTTCCTCGAGCAGGTCACCCTCCTCTCGGAGGCCGACGGCCTGCCCGACTCGAGCGAGCGCATCCCCCTCATGACGGTGCACGTCGCGAAGGGGCTCGAGTTCAAGAACGTCTTCGTGGTGGGGCTCGAAGAGGGGATCTTCCCGCACTTCGCCTCGCTCGAGGACCCGGCGGCCATCGAGGAAGAGCGCCGGCTCTGCTACGTGGCGATGACCCGCGCGATGGAGCGGCTCTACCTCTGCAACGCGACCCTGCGGCGCATGCACGGGCAGACCCGCTACAACGCGCCGAGCCGGTTCCTCGCCGAGATCCCCGACGAGCTGATCGTGGGCCGGCGCAAGCGCTTCGGGCTCGGCCGCGAGTATGCCGGCGCGGAGTCTTCGCGCTCGACCGCACCGGCCGCCCGTGTACCCGCGCCGCACGAGCGCGAGTCCGGTCCGCGCATCGACTACAGCGAGGCGCAGCTCGCGCCGGACGACGTCCCGTACCGGGTCAACCAGATGGTCGAGCACCCGATCTTCGGGGCCGGACGCATAATGGAGGTCGTGGGCGCAGGGCCCGCCGCCAAGGCCACCATCAAGTTCGAGCGGGCGGGCGTGAAAGTGATCAAGCTGAAGTACGCGCAGCTGAGGCTCGTGGGTTGAGCGTGCTCGCGCCGCCGCCCGTCGAGCTCCTGACCGGGCGGCTCCGCCTGCGTGCGCCCCGACGAGGCGACGCCGACGCTCTGCACGAGGCGATCGCGGAGACGCTGCCCTCGCTCGTGCCGTGGCTTCCCTGGGCGCGCATCGATCACGGCCGCGCCGAGACGCGCCGCTACCTGCGCGCCGCCCGCGCGGCCTGGGCGCGCCAGCACGCGTTCGAGTTCGTGATCGAGCTGCGCGACGGCGGCCGCCTCGCGGGGGTGACGAGCTTGCACCGGATCGACTGGGTGCGCGCCTGCGCGGGGCTCGGCTACTGGGTACGCCGTTCGGTGTGGAACCAGGGCATCGCGAGCGAAGCCGCGGCCGCCGCGCTCTCGCACGCGCTCGGCGGTCTGCGCCTGCACCGGGTCGAGGCGCTGGTCGCGGTCGAGAACAAGGCGAGCCAGCGGGTGATCGAGAAGCTCGGCTTCACGCGCGAGGGCGTCGCCCGCGAGGCCGAGTACGTCGACGGCCGCTACCTCGACCACATCCAGTACAGTTTCCTGCACGGCGACGCGCGCGTTCGCCCCGAGGGGCCCCGCTGATGCGCTACGCGCTGCTCTCCGACGTGGGCATCGAACGCACGAACAACGAGGACTGCGCGGCGGTCGACCTGGAGCTCGGGCTCTTCGTCGTGGCCGACGGCATGGGCGGCCACGCAGCGGGCGAGGTCGCCAGCCGCGTCGCGGTCGATGCCACGATCGCCGCGGTCCGCTCGCGCCCGCGCCCGGCGCGCCTGCGCGACGGCGGCGAGCTCCTGCTGCAGGCGTGCCACGACGCCAACGCCGCGGTCGTTCGCGAGGCCGACGAGCGCGGGACCTTCGGCATGGGCACCACGCTGTCCGCGGTGTTCGTGCGCAAGCGCAGCGCGGTGATCGCGAACGTGGGCGACTCGCGCGTCTACGCGATCTCGCGCAAGACCGTGAAGCAGCTCACCCACGACCACACGCTGGTCGCGGCGATGGTCGAGAACGGCCTGCTCAGCGCCGAGGACGCGCACACCCATCCGGACAAGCACGTCCTCACCCAGGCGATCGGCACGATGGGCGAGCTCGCGCCGCAGGTGCTGAAGCACCGGGTTCCCAATCGCGGCCGCCTGCTCCTGTGCACCGACGGCCTGCACGACTCCCTCTCGGCCGCGGAGATCGGCGACCTCGCGCGCAAGGACGATCTCGACGAGGCGGCGCGAGCGCTGGTCGAGCGCGCGAACGCCTTGGGCGGTCACGACAACGTGACCGTCCTTCTGATCGAGCCCTAGTCGGTTCCCTCGAGCACGCCCAGGAACTCGAGCTCGCGGTAGGCGCCGTCCAGGTCCATCCCGTAGCCGACGACCCAGCCGCGCGCGACCTCGAAGCCGACGTGGTCCAGGGCGAGGGGAACCTGACGCCGCGAGAGCTTGGAGACCAGCACTGCGGTGCGCAGCGAGCGCGGCTCGCCTTGGCGCACGCGCGCACACACCGCTTCGAGCGTGCGGCCTTCGTCGGCGATGTCGTCGACGACGACGACGTCGCGGCCCGCGAATTGCGCCGGCGCACAGCCGTCGAGCTCGACCGGCAGGAGCTCGAGCCCGCGGCTGCGCCGCGCGCGCACGGTGACCGACTCGGTGCGCACGCCGCGCTCGGCGAGCCGGTCGCAGAGACGCGCTGCGAAACGCCGCGCGCCCTCGGCGATCACGACCACGAGCGGCACCCGACCCGCGAGCGCCTGCGCGAGCTCGCCCGCGAGCGCGGCGATCCGCTCGTCGACCTCGCGCGCGGAGTAGAGCTCGAGCAGGCGCGGCTTCGACCCTTCCCCGGCGGACACGGCTCGCGATCGTATAGGATCACGCGATGCCCGTGGAACCGGTGCCCGCCGCGACCGTCATGCTCCTGCGCGACTCCGCCGCGGGGCCCGAGGTGCTCCTGCTCGAGCGCCACGCCAAGAGCGAGTTCCTGCCCGACGCCTACGTCTTCCCCGGCGGGCGGGTGGACGAGGAGGACCACGCCCTCGGCGCGCGCGTCGCGGGGCTCTCGAGCGCCCAGGCCAGCGCGGCGCTGCGAACCGTGCCCGCCGATGCTGCACTCGGCTTCTACGTGGCGGCGATCCGCGAGACGTTCGAGGAGTCGGGCCTCCTGCTCGCGCGGCGCCGCGGCGAGCCGAAGCTGCTCGACGCCGCCAGCACCGCCGCGCTCGCGAAGCACCGGCTCGACGTGCAGGCGGGCGACCACTCGTTCCGCGCGCTCGTGCTGGCCGAGGACCTGGTGCTGGCCGCGGATCTCCTGTCGGTGCACGCGCACTGGATCACCCCCGAGGATTCGCCGCGCCGCTTCGACACGATCTTCTTCGCCGCGGTGACTCCGCCCGGCCAGGAGGCGCTGCACGACGGTGTAGAGCTCACCGACCACGTCTGGCTGCGGCCCGAGCAAGGTCTCTCGCAGTACCGCGCCGGCAAGCGCCAGATGATCCTGCCGACCTGGGCGAACCTCGAGACCTTGCTCGGCTTCGACTCCGCTGCAGCGGCCTGCGCCGCGTCGCGAACGCGGCCGATCGTGCCGATCCTGCCGGTCCTGCGCGAGCGGGAAGGCAAGCGGCGGATCGAGATCCCCGCCGGCTCCGGCTATCCGACGATCGAGGAGCTCCTTGGCTAGCCGAGCCGTTCCGGCGATCCAGGCCTGGTGCTAGGCTGCCGAGAGCGGGTCGCAGTGAGTCGCTCAATACCTGTTTGACCGACACGAATACCGCGTTCGCGCGTCCTTCGAGCATCGGGGAGGGGCGGTCCGATGAAGATCACGATCGTGGGCGGCGGTATCGGCGGAATGACGCTCGCTCTTTCGCTCGTCGACGCAGGCCTCCGTGACGTGGACATCTACGAGTCCGCGCCTGGAGTGAAGGAGCTTGGCGTTGGGATCAACCTCCTCCCGCATGCCGTTCGCGAGCTGACTGAGCTCGGTCTGCTCGATGAGCTGTCCGCCGTAGGAATTCCCACCGCCGAATGGGTGCTCTACTCCAGACATGGGCAGGAGATATGGCGTGAACCGCGAGGTGTTGCAGCTGGCTACCACTGGCCACAGTTCTCGATCCACCGCGGCGAGCTCCTCGGGGTGCTCTACCGCGCCGTGTCGACCCGGCTTGGCGCATCCCGCGTCCACACCGACCGTAGGCTTGCCGAGTTCCGTCGGACCGAGCCCGGCGGTGTTTGTTGCGACTTCGCTGATCGAGTCACAGGGAAGCCAGTTGTTCGCGTGAGATCCGATTTGTTGGTCGGGTGCGATGGAATTCACTCCGCAGTGCGTCAGGCACTCTATCCCAGCGAAGGGCCACCAAAGTGGAACGGCGTGACGATGTGGCGTGGGTTGACGGAAGGGGATCCGTTCCTCTCCGGCCGGACGATGATTGCAGCCGGGTCCTCGGGCGGCACCGTGATCATCTACCCGATCTCCAAGCGGCACGAGGACCGAGGCCGCTCATGGATCAACTGGGTGGCAAGCGCTCGCACAACGGCAGGAAGGCCCATGCCCGCGCAGGACTGGCAGCACGCCGTCGATCGCGAGCAGGTATTGGCGGTCGCTGGGGAACTTCGGCTCGAGTTCCTCGATGTGCGAGCGCTGATCCGGGGCGCCGAAGCCGTGTACCAGTACCCGATGGTAGATCGCGACCCGCTACCGACGTGGAACTCTGGCAGGGTGACGCTGCTCGGTGACGCGGCCCATCCCATGTACCCGACCGGGGCGAACGGGGCGTCACAGGCGATCGTTGATGCCCGTGTCCTCGCGCGAGAGCTCGCGCTCCGGTCCTCAGTCGAAGCGGCGATTGCGGCCTACGACGCTGAGCGCCGCCCAGCCACGGCAGCCGTAGTGGAAGCGAACCGCCGAGGCGGCCCCATGAAGCCGCTCGCCCTCGTCGAGCAGCGCGCGCCGAACGGGTTCGCGAGGCTCGAGGACGTGATCAGTCCGCACGAGTTGATCCAGATAGCCGAGGCGTACAAGCATGAAGCGGGATTCGACGCCGAGATGCTGAACAACCGACCCTCACTGTCGATCAAGTGAGCGAGCAGTGCGGACCACTTCGCGATGCGAGGCAGCGGGATGAGCGAGCAGCCGAAGCGCAGCTCTAGGATCCCGCGGACGAGTAGAGTGCTCCCGACACGAAGAGGCCTTGGAGGAACCCTGTGGAAGTCGAGAAGTTCGCCGACATCGAGGCCGAGTTCATCGAGCGAGTCCACTCGATGGTCTGGTGCAACTTCGCCACCGTCGACGGAAGGGGCGGCCGTACTCCCGGATCCTCCATCCGATCTGGGAGGGATCGACGGGCTGGATCCTGACGCACCGAGGCTCGCACAAGAGCAAGCATCTCGCTGCGAACCCGCACGCGTCGCTGGCGTACATTCGCGGCGATCTGCAGAAGCCGGTCTACGTCGATTGCGTCGCCGAGTGGGAGGAGGACCGCGACGAGAAGCGGCGGATCTGGGATCTCGTCGCGGCCACGCCACCGCCGCTCGGGCACGACCCGACGGCGGACTTCGTGCACCCGGATCACGAGAACTTCGGACTCTTGCGGCTCACGCCCTGGCGGATCGTCCTCGTGACGTTCCCCGCGCCGTCGCTCCACGCCGGACTGCGGGTCTGGCGAAGCCGCCTACGCAGGCTGAGGCGGCTTCCAGCGCACGGTGCCGACGCTCGCCCGCCCGCGCTCGCGCAGGATCTCGGGCAGGATCAGGCTCGCCCAGCGCGCGAGCGGCAGCGATCGCGATCTCGCTCGGCTCGAAGAAGCGCGCGTCGCCGACCTCGACGCCGTCCGCGCGCAGCGAGCCTCCCCGCACCACGCACTCGAACATGCGTGGTGACGTACTCGACCTGGTCGCCGTTCGGATAGCGCACGCGCATCGGGTCGCCGCCGAAGACGCCGCGCAGCGCGATCGGCTCGACCCAGAGCCCCGTCTCTTCCCAGACCTCGCGCACGACTGCGTCGCACGGCGCTTCGCCGGGCTCGACC
Source organism: uncultured delta proteobacterium (assembly GCA_963707945.1). Taxonomy (GTDB): domain Bacteria; phylum Myxococcota_A; class UBA9160; order SZUA-336; family SZUA-336; genus VGRW01. The sequence continues at coordinate 186,310 of CAVPRM010000001.1, read as the reverse complement.
GCACCGCCGGGCTCGGCCCAGCCGCCGCCGTGGTTCTCGTAGACCAGAAGGACGCGGCCGCGGTCGTCGTAGACCAGGCCAGACACTCCGGGAATCAGCAACAGGTCGTGACCTACGCGCTCGCGGATCCGGCGGAGATGTTCGGACATCGGCATGACGGCTAGGCTAGCAGCGCCACCGACTTCGCCACCGCGACGAGGAGCTCCCCCGCCGTGTCGTCCTGCGCGAGCCGGCTGCGCACATAGCCGAAGCCCATGCGGTGCGCGCGCTGACCCATGCCGAGGTGCCCGCCGAGCCCGCCCATCCCGAAGCCGCCAAACGGATCGCGCTGCACGCCGAGCGCCCACGCGGCGCGCTCGCCGAACACGAGGTCGACGTCGTCGCGCTGCACTTCGAGGAGCGCTTCGACCGCCGACTCGGACAACAGGCGCTTCCCGTCGAGCGCGCCGCCGTCGGCGAGCAGCGCGTAGAGGCGCGCGACCCCACGCGCAGTGCCGTGGCCGTTGATCGCGGGCACTTCGGCGCGCCGGAAGGCCTCGCTGTTCATGGTTCGCTCGTCCGTGATTCCCGGCGGATTGTCGAGCGCGTCGGCCGCGAGCGGCCCGCGCGAGCCCGCCAGCGCGGCCGCGTCCTCGGCGCTGAACGGCAGCATCTCGGCGCAGCGGGCGATCTCGGCACGCCCCAGCCCGAAGTGGAAGTCGATCCCGAACGGCTCGGCGATCTCCTCGCGGAAGAAGCGCCCGAGGCTGCGGCCGTCCGTGCGCCGCACCAGCTCGCCCACCAGATGGCCGTAGAAGCGCGCGCACTCGGCGTGGGCGCTGCCCGGCGCGAAGCGCGGCCGCGCAGCGGCGAGAGCTTCGGCGACGCGCGTCCAGTCGAGCATTGCCTCCGCTGGCAGCGCCTCGTCCACCGCGATCACTCCGGCCTGGTGCGAGAGCACCTGGCGGAGAGTCACGTCCCCCTTGCCCGCGGCGGCGAACTCCGGCCAGTCGCGCGCGACCGGCCGATCGAGCGCGAGCACGCCGCGGTCGACCAGCACGAGCGCGCTCACCGCGACCATCGCCTTCGAGACCGAGAACGGCATGCAGATCGTGTCGCGGCGCCAGCCCGTGCCGCCCCACAGGTCGACGACCCGCTCGCCGCGGAAGTAGACGCAGACAGCGGCGCCGCCCGCCGTGCCGAGCCGTGCGGCAAAGACCTCGCGCACTCGCTCGAATCCCGCAGCCGCGAATCCGCTGACGTCGGTCATGAACGCGGTATGCTAGCCCGGCGTGCGGGGTGAGCAGCGGAAGAAGTGCGCCTGATGCGCCCGATCGTGGTGCTCGGCGGATACGGCCGGCTCGGGCGCGCGTGCGTGCTGGAGCTGGCGGCGCAGACGAACGCGCCGCTCCGCGTCGCCGGGCGCAACTCCCAGCGCGCCGAGTCGCTCGCGCTCTCGCTCGGCGAACGCGCCGCGCCGTGCTACGCCGACGCCGCGGACCCGCGGATCCTGGCGCGGGCGCTCGAGGGCGCGGCGGCGGTGGTCGCCTGCTGCGGTGGGGACCAGCTCGTCGCCCTGCAGAGCGCGCTCGAGCTGCGCGTGCCGTTCATCGGGCTCTCGCCGCTGCCGCTCGATCCGCGCAGCGCACGCCACCTGGGCGAGCTCGCCTGGCGCGCGCAGGTTCCGGTCGTGCTGCACGCGGGGGCGGTGCCCGGGCTTCCCGGCATCCTGGCCGAGTCGCTGGTGCGCCGGCTGCCCGCGATCGAGAAGCTGCGGATCGCCTCGACCGGCGCCTTCAACGAGACCGAGACTGCGCGCCGCGATCAGCGCGCCGCCGCCGAGGCGGCCGCGCTCCCCACCGTGCGGCGCCTCCCCGAGCGCTGGCGCTTCGCCGACCCGATCGGGGCGCGCGCGCTGGCGCCGGCCGCCTGCGCGGACCTGCTGGGCTTCGCGGAGTCGCACTGCGTCGGTGCGCTCGAGTACCTCGAGCCGCCGACCCGCGGGCTCGCCCGCAGCGTCGCGAAGCTCGTCGCGCGCGGCGCGGGCGCGGGCTTCGCGGTGGCGGCGCGGGCGACACCCGTCGGCGACGGCGCCGCCGTCGAGGTGGAGCTCACCGCGCCCGATCCGATCGCGGTCGCAGCCGCGCTCGCCGGGGCGCTCGCTGCGGCCATCCTCGAGCGCCGCGTGCCCGCCGGGCTGTCGGCCCCGCGCGACGCGCTCGGGCCTGCGGCCGCGTTGACCGCGCTCGAGAAGCGCGGCGCGCGGATTCGAATCGGGGGTCCCTAGTCTGCCGGGACCTGGCGGATCAGGTCGCGCAGCGGGCGCATGCCGAGCGTGCGGATGCGCCGCGACTCGAACGCGCTGGCCATGCTGCCGTCGCTGTAGATGCGGTGCTCCTCGTCGCGCTGGAGCCAGTCGCGCGTGATCGACTCGAGCTCCGCGCCGCCCTCGGCGCAGTGCGTGATGAGGTAAGAGAGGCCGGGTCCGATCCGGTCGAGGCGGGTCGTGTTGTGCGAAAGCCCGGTGCCGGGCGGGAACGACAGCGAGTCGGCGTCGAAGTGGTCGAAGATCGGGAAGCCGTCGGTCTCGGCCGCGTCGATCCTGCGCGCGTAGTCCTGCAGACGCTCGGGCAGGCCGTGTGCGGGCAGGTCGCGCGCGCGCAGGCGCGGCACGAACGCCGGCAGCCGGTACTCGCTCGCGATCCGGAAGTAGACGTCCACGAACCGCAGGTCGAACACCGTGCCCATGTGCGAGTCGACGTGGGTCACGTCGATGCCCGTCGCGAGCGCCTTGTCGAGCTGCGCGCGCAGCTCGCGCTCGACGTCCTCGGGGGTGGCGTGCTCGACCGTCTCGCGGGTGGTGAGCCACATGCCGCCGTCGCGCGACCTCAGGCTGCGCGCGTCGGGACACACCGGCCCCCAGCGGTAGCCCTCGTACTCGCAGTTCAGGGTGAGGTGCACGCCCAGGTCGAGGTCCGGTCGCGAGCGCGCGATCGCCGCGATCTCCTCGAAGCCGGGGCAGGGCACCATGATGCTGCCGCAGGTCGCGGTCGACTCGAGCGCGCGCACGCCGCCAGCGTTCGCCGCGTGCGACATGCCGAGATCGTCGACGTGCACCACCACGACGCGCTCGCCCGCGTCGAACCCCAAGCGCCTCAGCACCGACAACTGCCGCTCTCCCTCCGGCTGATGCGATCATGCATCGGATGGAAGCGGCGCGCACCTTCGTCGTGGCGGATGCAGACGTCGGCGCGCGGCTCGACCACGTAGTGGCTCGCGCCCTCGGCGTCTCCCGCGCCTACGCGCGCAAGCTCGTCGCCGAGGAGCGAGTGCTGCTCGGGGGTCGGCCGGCGGCGAAGGGCACCGCCCTGCGCGCGGGGGAAGCGGTGGAGATCCTGGCCTTCGCGCGACCCGAGGAGGGTCCCCAGGCCAGCCCGGAGCTGCCGGTCGCGCTCGCCGCCCGGGCCGGGGGCTGGGTCGCACTGGACAAGCCCGCCGGCCAGCCGACCCACCCGCTCCTGCACGCCGAGCGCGACACCGCGCTGAACGCCCTGGTCGCGCGCTTCCCGGAGCTCGTGGGGGTCGGCGAGGGGGGCCTCCGTTCCGGCGTCGTCCACCGGCTCGACCCGGGCACCTCGGGGGTGCTGATGTTCGCGCTCGACCAGGACGCGTGGCAGCGCGCGCGCGCCGCCTTCCGCGAGCGGCGGGTGCGCAAACGCTACGTGGCGCGGGTCCACGGGTCGTTCACCGGCTCACGCGAAGTCGAGCTCGCGCTCGAGAACCGCGGCGAGCGCGCGCGCGTGGTCGAGCGCGGCGGTCGCAGCGCGCTCTCGCGCATCCAGGCGCTCGCGGCTGGACCGGAGACGAGCCTGGTCGAGGTCGAGATGTACACCGGCGTACGCCACCAGATCCGCGCGACCCTCGCCCACCTCGGCTTTCCCGTGCTGGGGGACACTTTGTACGGCTCGACCGCGAGTCTCTCGCGCTTCTGGCTGCACGCGGAGTCGCTCGAGTGGGAGGACTTCGCCGCACGAGTACCCCGACCGGCCGAGTTCGAGCCGCGCCCCGACGAGCGTCTGACCGAGTGGTGAAACCGAACCCGACGCGGCGTCGTACAACAGATCGAAACCCCTGGCGCTCCGCGAAGCGCCGCGCACAGACCCCCACAACCGGCAGCGTCTGCCACCGCAGCCGACGGAAACCCTGCTACCCCGTGTGGTCTGTACTCGGCGCTGGCGCGGGCCGGGGATCTCGCCTGCATCACTGCGAGCGAGGTCCCCGGCGACTCAGGGGGTGATGATCACCTTGCCGTAGGTCCCGCGGCCGCCGAGGGCGTCGAGTGCCTGGGGCACCTGATCGAGGGCGTAGGTGCCGAAGATCATGGGCCGCACGTGGCCGGACTCGTACAGCTTCGCGAGCCCCGCGAACACCTCGGGCACGCGCTCGGGCTCGTTCTGCGCATAAGCGCCCCAGTGCAAGCCGACCACCGAGATGTTTTTGAGCAAAATTCGATTCGCCTTGACCTCCGGGATCACGCCGCCCGCGAAGCCGATCACGAGCAGCCGGCCGTTCCAGGCGATGCACTTCATCGAGCCTTCGAAGATGTCGCCGCCGACCGGGTCGTAGATCACGTCGGCTCCGCGGCCGCCGGTCGCGCGCTTCACCTCGTCGACCCAGTCCGCGCGCGAGTAGTCGATCGCCTCGTCCGCGCCGGCGCGGCGCGCGACCTCGAGCTTCTCGGCGCCGCCTGCGGTGGCGATCACGCGCGCGCCGAGCGCCTTGCCGATCTGCACCGCCGCGACTCCGACCCCGCCCGCCGCCGCGTGCACGAGCAGCGTCTCGCCCGCCGAGAGATTCGCGCGGTAGACGAGCGCCGCGTACGAGGTCGGATACACGACCGGGAACGCCGCGCCCTCCGGAAAGGTCATGCCGTCGGGCATCGGGTGCAGCGCGCCGGCCGGCAGCGCGATCCGCTCCGCGAACGCGCCGAGCGGAACCCCGGCGAAGACGCGGTCGCCGACTGTGACGCCGCGCACCGCCGAGCCGAGCTCGCGCACGACCCCCGCCACCTCCGCACCCGGAGTGAACGGGAACGGCGGCTTCATCTGGTACTTGCCCTGCACCAGAAGGATGTCGAAGAAGTTGCAGCCGGCGGCCTCGACGTCGATCACGACCTCGTGGTCGCGGGGCTTCGGTTCGGGCACCTCGCGGGCGACGAGCTCCTTCGGTTCCTGCCAGCGGTCGACGACGATTGCTCTCATGTCTTATGAGTCTACGCTCGCCTGCGGCTCGCTGCGCGCTGCGCTTGCGGGCTCCGCGCGAGGGCGGCCTCGCGCTCCGCCGTTTCGTTGTTCGCGAGCGGTATCGGGAAGATCCGGACCTGGGCTCTTCTCGAGCCTTGCGCCCGCCACTGCGAGGCCGAGCGAGGGCCGCCCCGAGCAAGGCCGCAAGCGAGCGAAGCGAGCGCGCAGCGAGGCGCGAAGCCAAGCGAAGTTAGGGTGGCGCGGCTTCGCCGCGCCGGGCCCCTCAAGACGCGAACGCCGACCGGGTTTTACCCGGTCGGCGCTTTGCCAAAGCTGCGTGGGATTCCTAGACGTCCTGAGGGCGGAGGGTCTTGCGACCGTTCGCCGCGGCGCGCTTCTCGGCGTTGGCGATCAGCTCGCGGACGTGCGCCTCGAGAGCGCCGTAGAACTCGCTCCCGACGTTGCTCTTGGTGGCGGCCGCCTTGACGCGCGACTTCGAGATGATCATCGAGTCGCCGCCCTTCTTGCCCGCGGCCTTCTTCTTCGCACCCATGTTCGAGACTCCTACCCGCGACTGCTGCGCAGTGCGCGCGATCGCGATTCGCGTAAAGGCCGATGATTCGGCACAGGCGGCAAATAGCATGAAAGGCCCCTTGCGCAAGGGGAGAGCGCGTTTTCGGGGTACACTCATGCGATGCCTTTCGTCCGCCCCCGCGCGCGCGTGGCGCTCGCAACGCTCGCATTCGCACTCGTCGCTGCGAGCGACGGCTGGAGCGAGCGCAGCTCGAGCCACTTCCAGCTCTTCGAGTCGGTCGGCTTCGCCCGCTACTCGGGGCCGGAGGGCTCGCGCGAGTTCGAGCGCGCCGTGCTGGCGACGCTCGAGAACGCGCACGAGCGCGTACGCGATCAGCTGAAGGTCTCCCCGCGCAATCGGGTGAAGGTCTACGTCTACGCGCCCGACGCGTTCGACGCGGAGTACGCGGGCCGGTTCGGGTTTCGCGCAGCCGGCTTCTGGGACGGCGCGATCCACGTGCGCGGCGGCCAGCGTTTCGACGCGCGGCTCGTCTCGACGCTCCACCACGAGTACACGCACGCCGCGCTCGAGACCGTCGCACCGCGCAGCCTCTGGCCCGCGTGGCTGAACGAGGGCATGGCGGAATACTTCGAGCGGCAGGCGCTGGGCCAGAGCCACCTGGCGGCGCACGAGGACGCGCACCTGCGCGGAGCGGTGGGGAGCGGCGAGTGGATCCCGCTCGCCGAGCTGTCGGGCCCGACGCTGGCCGGGCTCGGCCAGGCGCAGGCGGAGCTCGCGTACCTCGAGTCGTACGCGGCGGTCGAGCTCATGTTCCGGCGCGCGGGCCAATCCCGCGTACAGTCGCTCGTGCGCGAGGTCGGGCGGACACACTCGCCCGACCGCGCACTCCAGAGCGCAATACGCGTAGATCTCGCCGGGCTCGAAGCTCAGCTCGTCGCCGAGCTGCGCTAGCGCGTTCAGCTGGCGCGCGCCGGCGCCGAATCGTCGAGCGTGTCCCTGCGCGATCTCGAAAAGATCACTGGAGCCCCGCGACCGACCGCGACACCCGGCGACGCTGCCGCCGCGGGACTGCGGCTGACCTTGGCCTCGGAGCTCGAGAGCCCGCTCAGCGCCGCCCTGGGCTACGCCGACCTGGTGCTCGAGTCCCTCGCGAGCTCCGACGAGCGGCGCCGGGTCGAGGGCATCCGCCGCCACGGCCACGAGCTGCTGGCGCTGGTGCGCGAGATCGCCGCGAGCGAGCGCGCGCAGAGCGGCACAGCGGGGCCGAACCTGATCGAGGCCAACCCGCGCGCGACCATCGAGCTGGTCGTCGAGGAGTTCCGCTCGTCGTGCGAGGAGCGCGGGCTGCGGCTTTGGAGCGACATGCGGCCTGCGCTGCCGGGGCGCGCCCGCTTCGACTCGCTGCGTCTGCGCCACGCGCTGCGCCTGGTGCTCGAGAGCTCGCTCTCGCACACGCGCAAGGGCGGGATCTCGGTGCGCGCCGGCTGGCGCGCGCCCGACCGCGGCGAGATCGAGGTGATCGACACGTCGCCGGGTCCGACGCTGAAGGAGTTCGAGCGGCTCGCGCGCGCGCTCGACTCCGCCGCCGAAGGCTGGGACCCCGCTTCGACCGCCGACGGCATCGGTCTCGCGCTCGCGCGGCGGATCGCGCGCGTCCTGGGCGGTGACCTGGAGTACGAGCGCGCGCCGAACGCGCGCGGCGTCTATCGCGTCCGCTTCACGCTCGCGCCCGTCGCGAGCGAAGAGCTGTCGCGCGGGCGCGGCTGGCTGTCGCTGCCCGAGCTGCGGCTCAGCGGGCGCGTGCTGCTGGCCGACCCATGCGGCGAGACCCGCTGCATGCTGAGGCGCGTGCTCGAGGAGATCGGCCTCGAGGTCGCGACCGCGGAGACCGGCCGCGGCGCCGTCGACGCCGCTCTGCACGGCAGCTTCGACCTGGTCCTGCTCGCGCTCGACATGCAGGTCATGGATGGCTTCGGTGCAGTCGCCGCGCTCCGCCACGTCGGCTGCACGGCACCCGTGATTGCCCTCGCCGCGCCCGGCGAAGGGGAGCTCCGCGAGCGCTCGCGCGGCTTCGGCTTCGACGCCTTCCTGTTGAAGCCGATCGACCGGATGACCCTGCTCGAGCTCGTCGCCCGCCACGTCCGCAGCCGCCTCGCCCGGAGCGGAGGCACGGCTTAGTTCAGCGTGTAGGTGAAGTTGCTCTCTGAGCCGGCGGAGAGGAGCACCATGAGCGCGAACACGCCCAGGACGAGCAGCATGGGCAAGAGCCAGAACTTCTTGCGCACGCGCAGGTAGTCCCACATGGCCGCGAAGGTCGGACGCGGCGCCTAGATGTGCAAGTCCTCGGAGACCCAGCGCTCGCGCGGACCGGTGAAGCGCGCGGACGCGAGCGGGGAGAGGTCGAGCGCGCCGTAGCGGCCGTCGCAGATCAACTCGGCGACGCCGCGGCCGATCGCGCGCGACTGCATGACGCCGCGGCCGGTGAAGCTGTGCGCCTCGACGACGTTCGCGAAGCCGTCGAGCGAGCCGAGCACGCCGCTGCAGTCCGGGGTCACCGAGTACAAGCCCGCCCAGCCGCGCACGTGGTGGCAGCGCTCGAAGCTCGAGAAGCGGTGCGCGAGCCGGGGCCAGATCTCCCGCTCGAAGAACTCGTCGCCTTCGTACTCGAAGTCGTATCCGGACGGCTCGTCATGGTTCGAGTAGCCGGCCAGCGTGTACGGGCCTTCGGGGTGCAGGTACAGGCCCGACGCGTCCACCGTCATCGGGCCCCGGTGCAGGTCGACGCCGGCCGCGACGTCGCGCGCGCGCACGTCGACGATCGCAATCTGGCGGCGCACCGGCTCCGCGTAGGCGCGCACGCCGAGCCGCGCCGAGACCAGCGGGCTCCAGGCGCCCAGCGCGAGCACGAACACGTCCGGGCGGACCGCGAGCTGGTCGACGGCAGCCTCGTCGGGAACGCGGTGCTCGGTGAGGATGCGCTCGACAACCCGCGATTCGTCGGCGGGATCGCCCTTGGCGACCTCCGTGAAGTGCACGCGCTCGACCTGGCGCCGGCCGCCGCGCTCGGACAGCTCGAGCGACTCCAGATAGTGTCGGTTGAGGAAGCGCGCGCCGCCGGCGATCGCGCGCTCCTGGTAGAGCCTGCGCAGCGCGTTGGGGTTGAGCAGCCCGTCGCCCGGCGAGAAGGTGGCGCCGCACAGCTCGTCCACGTTGCGGTCGACCAGCGGGAAGCGCCGCGCGACCTCGGCCGGCTCGAGCAGGTCCACGCGCACGCCGAGCCGCTCCTGCAGCGCGCGGACCTGGCGCGCCCGCGCCCAGAGCTCGCGGTCGGCGTACAGCCAGAGGTATCCGCAGGCGCGGAACGAGAGCTCGGCCGCGTGCTCGGCGAAGAACGCCAGTGAGTCGCGACACGCCGCGATGTTGACCTCCTGCCACCAGGTCGCGCGCGCGCCCCCCGCGTTCAGCTCGGAAGACGCATAGCGGCCCGCCAGATCGAGGTCGGCGACGCAGACGTCGCGGACCCCGCGCTCGGCGAGTGCGCAGGCGATGGCGCTGCCGACCACCCCACCGCCGGCGATCAGGACGCGCGCTCTGTCCATGGCCGAGAAGGTAGGGCGCTACAATGCGCGCGCGAATGGGGGGAGCGGAGACCGACTCGGCGCGACCAAGGCGCGCGTTCCTTGCGAACCGCGAGGTCCCGCGGCTGGTCATGGGCACGGCGCTAGGCGAGGCGGCGGCGGCGCGCCGGGTGCTGGGAGCGCGCTACGGCGGACGCGCGGGCTTCGTGCTGGCGCTGGTCGGGCTCGCCCTCGCGGCGCCGGGTCTGCGCGCGGCCGCGGCCGCCTGCCTGGCTCACGTGGCGCTGGGACTCCTGATCGGGCTCGTCAATCGGCGCCGCGGCGGACACAGCACCCGGGAAGTGCAGCGGCTGGCGCTGTGGACGGTGCTGACACCGCTCGGCGTCGCTGCACTCGCGCGGCTCGCGGGGGTCGGCGGCGCGGGGCCGCTATTCGCCGCAGTTCTGGTCGGCCAGGCGCTGCTCTGGCGCGCGCTCGCCGCGACCCGTTAGTGCTTCGCGGGGGCGGCGGGAACGGGCGCGGGGGCGGCCTTGATCTCGGGCCGCCACTGGTCGTCGTAGGCGTTGTAGTTGTAGCCCTGCGAATTGAGCGGGACGACGTCGTCCTTCGCGGCCGACTCGACGAGCTGGCCGTTCAGGTGGATCGGCTGGCGGGCCGGCATCGCGCACTGCTCCTGGACGGGCGCCGGGGCGGCTGCGCCCTGCGTGGAGTCGGCGCGAACGTCGACTGCGACCCCGCCCGCGCTGACGGCCATGGCGAGAACGACGAGGACGCCGGTGACGAATCGCTGCATGTCCAAGCCATCGACGCCTCGGCTGGCGAGCTTGAGCCATGCGCAAAACAGGCGTAGGTTGCGCGCGAAATGCGCGCTGCTGAGCTCGCTCTGCGCACGATCGAGGGTGAGGTCCCGGCCTGCGCGCGCTGCCCCCGGCTCACCGCGTTCCTGGCCGAGCAGCGGACTGCGCGCGCCGACTACTGGAACCGCCCGGTGCCCGGCTTCGGCGACCGGCGCGCCTGGCTGGCGATCGTCGGGCTCGCGCCCGGCCTGCACGGCGCCAACCGCTCCGGGCGCCCGTTCTTCTTGGACGCCTCGGGCGAGTGGCTCTACGGGGAGCTCGGCCGCCGCGCGCTGTGGGACGGCGAGCGACTGCGCGGCGTGTACATCCTGAACGCCGTGAAGTGCGTGCCGCCGCAGAACCGCCCGTCGACCGCTGAGCAGGCGCGCTGCCGGCCGTGGCTCGCGCGAGAGCTCGCGGCGCTCGAGCACGCGCGGGTCGTCCTGGCGCTCGGGCAGATCGCCTGGCAGGCGGTGCTGCGCTGCTTCGAGCTCGCCCCGCTCGCGCGCCATCCGTTCGCGCACGGGGCGCTGGTACGCGCGCCCGAGCGCCCGGTGCTCCTGGCCAGCTACCACCCGTCGCGCCAGAACACCAACACCGGCGTCCTCACGCGCGCGATGTGGCGCGCGATTTTCACCCGCGCGGCGAGTTTGGCCTGACCGCGAGCAGCACCCAGAGCACGACCGGCAGCAGCCCCGCCGCCGCCGTTCGGTGTAGGCCGGCGACGAAGCCGAGCGGAATCCAGTAGGGGCCGACCCCGGGCGGCTGCAGGCCGAGCGACGCCACGGTCTCTGCCTCCCAGAGCGCTACGTCGCTCATCAGCATGAGCGTGCACAGCGCGAACACGAGCCCCGTGCCGATCGCGACCACGAACGCCAGCCGGCGCAGGCCCAGGCCGGGCGTCGCGAGCACGAGCGAGGCGAGGATCAGCAGGATGAAGCCGTGCGCGTGCATGGGCCGCTCGAGCTGGCGCTGCTGGCTGCCCAGGCGCAGGTCGTACACGTACACCCAGCTGCCCTTGCGTTCCTCGAGCGCGAGCGCGCGCGACTCCATGCCGCGCTGGTGGAGCAGCAGGTTCGCGGCCGCGACCGTCGGCCGCTCGAGCCACGGGTAGATCGGGAACGCCGACGCGAGCCAGGCGAACAGGCCGAAGGCGGCCGCGAAGCGCAGCAAGAGGAGCAGCGTTCGCCTAGGCATCGCGCGGCGTGGCGCTCCTGATCCAGGCCAGCAGCGTGGCCAGGCACACCAGCGAGATGAAGGCGGGCCACACGTACACGTGCACGAGCTCGAACGCGCGCGGCGAGCTGGCGTTCAGCCAGCACAGCGTCAGGACGCGCAGGAAGTTCGTCGCCAGCACGACCGCGAAGGCGAACGCGACCCCGCGCAGCTTCGCGCTCCAAGCGGCCGGATATACGAGCATCGCCGAGGCGAGGAAGATCGCGACGTCGACGCCGGTGCAGCCGTTCACGATCTCGACCGCGCTGCCGCCCACCCAGACCGTCTGCCCCGCCGTGCTGACGTCGCCGCGGAAGAGCGAGAGCACCGCGCCGGCCAGGCTCGCGATCCCGTTGCGCACGTGGCCGAACAGGTCGCTGTCGATCGCCTCCACGAGCAAAAGGTTCGAGAGTCCCACGACCAGCGCGACATAGAGCGCCGAGCGCAACACCAGCGCCGCTCGGCTCTCCGGCGCCGGCCGCTGCCCGCCCGCTACGCTCGCGTCGTCCGCCGTCGCCGTGGGCCGTGCCTCCGCGCCGACTTATAGCACCGGCCGCGCTCTCTGTACCCCGGAACCCACGCGGGCTAGCATCCGCGCGTGACCGGACGGGATTTGCCGCGCATCGCCACGGAGGTGCCGGGACCGCGGTCGCGCGCGCTGGCCGAGCGGCTCGCGCGGGTCGAGTGCGCCGAGGTGACTTGGCACGGCCCGCCCCCGCCCTTGTTCTTCGAGCGCGGCTGCGGCGCGAACCTCGCGGACGTCGATGGCAACCGCTTCGTCGACCTGTCGGCGGGCTTCGGCGCGGCGGTGCTCGGCTACGCGCACCCCGAGCTCACGGAGGCGTTGGCCGCGCAGGCCGGGACGCTGCAGCACGCCATGGGCGACGTGTTCCCCGCCGAGGGGAAGGTGCGGCTCCTCGAGGAGCTGGCGCGCGTGCTGCCGGGCGGGCTGGGCCACGCCATCCTGGCGAGCTCGGGCTCGGATGCGGTCGAGATCGCGCTCGAGACGGCTCTCGTGGCCACCGGCAAGCCGGCCGTGGTGGCGTTCGAAGGCGCCTATCACGGACTCTCGCTGGGCGCGCTCGACGCGACCTGGCGCGAAGACTTCCGCCGCCCGTTCCTCGCGCGCCTGGCCGGCCAGACGCGCTTCGTGCCGTGGGGCGATGCGGAGGCGGCGCGCCGCGCCGCGAAGGCGGGCGACGTCGGCGCGATCTTGTTCGAGCCGGTGCAGGGCCGGGGCGGGCTCGTGTTCCCGCCGCGCGGGTTCATAGCCGAGCTGCGCCGGATCGCGGACGAGACCGGCGCCCTGCTCGTCGCCGACGAGGTCTACACCGGACTGGGTCGCACCGGCCGCTGGCTCGCATGCGAGCACGAAGGCGTCGCGCCCGACGTGGTCGCGCTCGGCAAGGCGCTCGGCGGCGGCTTCCCGCTCTCGGCCTGCGTCGGGAAGCCCGAGGTGATGGCACACTGGCCGGTGTCGCACGGCGAGGCGCTGCGCACGAGCACACACCTGGGCAACCCGCTGGGCTGCGCGGCGGGGCTCGCGGTGCTGCGCGTCCTGGAGCGGGACGGGCTGGTGCGCCGCGCGGACGAGCTCGGCGCGCGCTGGCTCGCGCGGCTGGGCAAGCGCCTCGCGGGCAACCCGCGCGTGCGCGCGCTGCGCGGGCGCGGTCTGCTCGTCGCAGTCGAGCTCGACGACGCCGCGTACGCCCGCGCGTTGTCGAACCGACTGCTGCAGACCGGTTGGATCGCGCTCGGCGAGGGCCCGGACCTGCGCACGCTCGCGCTGACGCCGCCGCTCGTGATCGCGGAGGAGCTTCTCGACGCGGCCGCGGATCTCCTCGCGGAGCTCGCTCAGTGACCCGCGCGGAGCTCGAGCGCGAGGTGCTCGCGTGGATCGCCGAAGGCGTGGACGCGCCCGGCTCGGAGGCGCGCTTCGACGCGCTGGCGCTCGCGCTGTTCCGCCTGCAGTACGCGCTCGGTGACGCCTACAGGCGGCTATGCACCGCGTTCGGCTGCGACGATCCGGAGCGGGTGAAGCACTGGCGCGAGATTCCGGCCGTGCCGACGGGCGCGTTCAAGGAGGCGCGGCTCGCGATCTTCCCCGCCTCGGCGACCCTGCGCACGTTTCGCACCAGCGGCAGCACGACCGAGGCGCGCGGCCAGCTCGAGCTCGACGACCTCTCGCTCTACGACGCGTCGCTCGAGGCGACCTTCCGCCGCTTCATCGTTCCCGACGTCGCGCGGATCCGCTTCGCCGTGCTCGCGCCGCCCGCGGAACTCGCGCCCGACTCGTCGCTCTCGTACATGTTCTCGCGCGCGGTCGAGACGATGGGGACGAAGCAGAGCCGCTTCCTGGTCGGCGCCGACGGCTGGGATCCCGAGCGGGCGATCGCCGAGCTCGCCGCCGCGCGCGAGCCGCTCGCGCTGTGCGGCACCGCGTTCGCCTTCGTGCATCTGCTCGACCGGCTCGAGGAACGCCGCGCGCGGCTCGCGCTCCCGGCCGGCACGCGGATCATGGAGACGGGCGGCTTCAAGGGGCGCTCGCGCGAGCTCAGCCGCGACGAGCTGCACGGCGGAATGGAGGCGCGGCTCGGCGTGCCGCGCGCGCGAATCGTGAACCAGTACGGCATGTGCGAGCTCGCGAGCCAGTTCTACGAGCCGAGCCTGACCGGCCGCGCCAGCGACGTGAAGCGGGTGCCGCCGTGGGTGCGCACGCGCGCCGTCGATCCCCTGACACTGCACGATGTCGCCCCGGGGGAACGCGGGATGCTCGTGCACTACGACCTGGCCAACGTGGGGTCCGTGCTGGCGGTGGCCACCTCGGACGCCGGCGAGCTCGCCGACGGCGGCTTCCGCGTGTTCGGCCGGCTGCGCGGCGCCGAGGCGCGCGGCTGCTCGCTCGCGGCCGACGCGCTCTTGGGCGGGTCGTGAGGGAGCTCGTCGAGCTCGCGGGCGCGCGCGAAGGGCTCGAGCCCGAGCGGGTGATCCGCGCGCTGGCCGAGACCTTCGAGCGCTGGCGCGCGCCGAACTCGCCGGAGCGCGCGCGGCTCGCGGCCGAGCACGGCGTGTACTCGGCGCCGGTCGTGGAGCGAGGCGTGTCGCTGGCGCTGCACGGCTGGACCGCCGACGCGCTCGCGGCGCTGCGCGCGCGCGAGCTCAGCGAGCCGTGCTGGGTTCCGCCGGTCACCGCCGTGTGGCTCGCGGGCTCGATTCCGACTGCCGCGTTCTCGGCGCTGGCGCTGCCGCTCCTGGCGGGCTCGGCGGTGTACGCCAAGCCGGCCGGCGCCGACCCGGTCTCGCCGCGGCTCTTCGCGGCGTCGCTGCGCGAGAGCGACCCCGCGGTCGGCGCTGCGCTCGCGATCGGCGGCGACGCGAAGGCGCTCGACGAAGCCGACGCCGTCGTCGCACACGGCAGCGATGCGACCATCGCGGCGATCCGCGCGCGGGTCGGGCCGCACCGCCCGTTCCTCGGCTACGGACACAAGCTCTCGCTCGCGGCCGTGGGGCCAGCAGTCGATCCGCTGATCGCCGCGCGCAAGCTCGCGCTCGACGTCGCGCTCTGGGACGGGCGCGGCTGCCTGTCGCCGTCGTGGGTGCTCGCGCTGGACGCGCCGCGCGGCCGCGCGGCCGAGGTCGCGCGCGCCTTCGCGGCGGCGCTCGAAGAGATCGAGGAGGACCTGCCGCGCGGCGCGCTCGACGCGGGCGAGGCGGCCGACCTCCTCGAGCTGCGCGCGCGCGCCGCCGTGCGCGAGGGGACGCGGCTCGAGATGGCGGCCGGCGCGTCGACCTGGACGGTGGCGCTGGAGAGCGGCGAGGTGCGCCCACCGCCCGGGATCTTCCGCTTCCTCTCGGTCGTGCCTGTACCCGACGTCGAGGCGCTCGGGGCGTTCCTCGCCCCGCTCGCGCCGCAGCTCTCCTGCGTCGGTCACGCGGGCTTTGGCTCCGAGCGCACCCGTCTCTCGCTGCTGGCCGCGGCGGCGGGGGCGTCGCGGCTGTGTCCGCTCGGGCGCATGCAGCTGCCGCCGCTCGGCTGGAACCACGACGGCCAGCCGCCGCTGCGCCCCCTCGTGCGCTGGCTCGATCAGGAAGCGGGCGAAGGCTGATCCGACTGACTTCGCTCGCTTGAGGCTCGCTGCGCGCTTCGCTTGCGTCCTCGCTCGCCGACAGCGGACCGCGGGCCGATCTGTCGAGCGCTTCTCCTTCGCTAGCCCGTGAAGGGGAAGATCGCGCCGAGCGCGAAGCCCACGAACGCGGACTGGAAGAGCGCGGCGATCCACGGGCCGGGCATGCAGCGGCCGATCCGGATCGCGACGATCTCGAAGAACGCGAAGAAGAGCGCGATCGGCAGGATGCCGAGGAAGATCAAGAACGGGAGCAGGCCCGTGAGCGTTCCCACGGCGACAACGAACAGCGTCACGAGCTTGCCGACCGCGGGCAGCCACAGGCCTGTGCGGCCCGCTCCGCGCAGCAGGAGCTCCGACGCGCCGAAGTAGGGCAGGACGAGCGCGGTCGCGAGGAGACACCCCGGCAGCCGGTGCGGCGCCGGGAACAAGTCGTAGAACGGCGACATCAGGATGCCGATCACCGCGTAGAGCGCGAGGAAGAGCGTCCCCGCCGCCAGCCAGGTGCGCGCGTCGGACAAGCCGTCGGCCGACGCCGCGCGGCGGCGAGCGCCGAGCGCGAGCAGGAACGATCCAGCGAGCGCGAAGAAGCCGAACAGCTCGCGGCCGATCGCGAAGGGGACGAACGCGAACGGGCCCGGCGACGCAAGCGAGTCGACCCCCGCGAGCACCAGCACCGCCCCCACCAGCGCGACCACCAGGAGGAGCAGGTGCGCGAGCGGCCGAGCGATGGGCGCGAGCCCGATCCGCGGCGCGAGCGGCGCGACGAAGCGCGGCAGCCCGAAGCCGAGCACCAGCACAGCGGTGAGACCGAGCGCCGAGAACGGGATGCGCGCATCGAGCACTGGCGTCTCGGGCGTACCGGCGCCGGGGCCGAGCGTCTCGCCGAGCCAGGCCACGATCCGGCGCGCCGCTTCGGGGGAATACAGGACGGTGATGTGGTCGACGCCGGGAACCTCGCTCATGCGCACGCCCGTGCCGCGCTCCGGCTCGCCGTAGGTCTTGTCGCCGACCAGCTGCTCGAGCCCGGCGAGCCTCGCGGCGTACTCGCGCGCGCCCTTCCGGATTCCAGCGGGGTCGCCGGTCGCCCAGATCAGGAGCGCGTTCGGCGGCGCGTAGGCGCCTCGCCCGCGCGACATGCCGGAGATCGCGACGACCGCCGCCACCCCGGGGTCCTGCTGCGCGTGCGCGAGCACCGCGAACGCGCCCATCGAGTGACCGGCCAGGGCGATCCGCTGGCCGTCGAAGCGCGGCTGGGTGCGCGCGAACAAGAGAGCCGCGTCGATGTCCTCGCGCAGCTGTTTGGCGTCGCCGGAGACCTCGAACGGATTGCGGTTGCGGCCGTGTCCGCGGAAGTCCAGCGCGATCACCGCGTAGCCCGACTTCGCTATCGCGCGCGCGAGCGAGCTCGTCATCGCGGTGTCGCCGGCGAGGCCGTGGCACAGGATCACGACGGGCGCGGGCGGGTCGAAGCTGGGCGTCTCGCCGAACGACAACGGCGGCGACGGCTCCCACACGACCGCCGGGACGCCGCCGGGAAGCACGACGCTCATGTGCTGGACGTCGCGCGACGCGCGGTTCAGACCGACGAGCGAGAACGCTAGCGCCACCCCCGCGAGCGCGTACACGATCTTCGCGATCACGGCGGGCATGCTAGCATGCGAAAATGCGCGTGGCCGAGATCGACACGCCTGCGCTCGTCGTGGACCTCGAGCGCATGGAGCGCAACATCGCGACCATGGCGCGCTTCTTCGCGGACAAGCCCGCGAAGCTTCGCCCGCACTGGAAGACGCCGAAGTGCGTAGAGGTCGCGAAGCTGCAGCTCGCCGCCGGAGCGATCGGGATCACATGCGCGAAGCTCGGCGAGGCCGAGGCGCTGGCCGCTGGCGGCGTGCGCGCGAGCGTGTTGATCGCGAATCAGCTCGTCGGCGCGGCGAAGCTCGCGCGGCTGGTCGAGCTGGCGCGCGTCCTGCCCGAGCTGATCGTCGCGGTCGACTCGGCCCAGCAGGTCGAAGCACTCGACGCGGCGGTGGGGCGCGCAGGCGTGCGGCTCGGCGCGCTCGTCGAGGTCGACACGGGCATGCACCGCTGCGGCACCGGCGCGCCGGAGGCGACGGTCGAGCTCGCGCGGCGTCTTCGGCAGAGCCGGGTCGGCTACCGCGGCGTGATGGGCTACGAGGGCCACGCGGTGCTCGTCGCCGACGCCGCCAAGCGCAAGGAATTGGCCGAGGCCGCGGCAACGGCGCTGCTGCAGCACGTGGACGCGCTGCGCGCGGCCGGGCTCGCTCCCGAGATCGTCTCCTCTGGCGGCACCGGCACCTTCGACCTGACCGGGACCGTTCCCGGCGTGACCGAGATCCAGGCCGGCAGCTACGTGTTCATGGACGGCCGCTACCGCGACGTGCGCAGCGAGTTCGAGCCCGCGCTCACCCTGCACACGACGGTGATCCACCGGCGTGGCCGGCTGCTCGTGACCGACGCGGGCGTGAAGTCGCTCTCCAGCGACTTCGGTCTGCCCAACGCCTTCGACCTCGGCGCGCGCGTGGTCGGGCTGTCCGAGGAGCACGGCCACGTGCTGGCCGACGAGGGCGTGGAGGTCGCGCCGGGCGAGCGCCTGCGCATCCTGCCCAGCCACGGCGACACCACCATCAACCTGCACGAGCGCTACTACGCGGCGCGCGGCGATCAGGTGGAGGCCATCTGGTCGATCGTCGGCCGCGGGCGCTTCGTCTAGGGCATGCCGAAGCTCGTCGTGACCGGTGCGAACGGAGCGCTCGGGCGCGTCATGCTCGAGCGCGTGCGCGAGCGCGCCGGCGTCGAGATCGTGGCGCTGGTGCGCTCGGCGCGCGCCGCTGCGCAGCTGGCGCCGCTCGCCTCCGAGCGGGTGAAGATCGTGCAGGTGGGCTGGAGCGACGCCGCGGGCCTCGCCGCGGCTTGCGGGGGCGCGCAGGGCGTCCTGCACCTGGCCGGCATCCTCATCCCGACCAAGGACGAGGGCTACGAGGGCGCGAACGTCGACACCACGCGCGCGATCTGCGCGGCGGCGCGCGCGGCCGGCGCGGCGAAGCTCGTGCTCGTCTCGGCGGTCCGCGCAGACTCGGACTCGGCCAACGCGTACTACCGGAGCAAGGGCCGCGCCGAGGCCGTGGTCCGCGCGAGCGCGCTCGCCTACACGATCGTGCGTTGCCCGCTCCTGCTCGCCTGCGACAGCCTCGGCTCGCACGTGCTGGCCAAGGAGACCAAGCAGCCGGTCGCGCTCCTGCTGGCCGGCGGCGAGAACCTGGAGCAGCCCGCCGACGCGCGCGACGTCGCCGACGCGGCGTTGAACGCCGCGCTCGAGCCCGCCCGCGCGGCCGGCGCGTCGCTCGACCTCGTGGGTCCCGAGTCGCTGACCCGCCGCGAGCTGGTCGCGCGCTGCGCGCGCCTGCGCGGCAAGGCGCCGCTCGTGGTGCCGCTCCCGGCCGCGGTGATCCGGCTCGCCTGCGGCCTGCGCGAGAAGCTGCTCGGCCCGGGCTTCTCGCCCGACGTGCTCGAAGTGATCCTCGACGACGTGCGCCTCGATCCGGAGCCCGCCGCGAAGGCGCTGGGCATAGCCCTCCACCCGCTCGACGCCACCCTCGCGCGCACGCTCGAGCTCGAGGCCGCCGGGTGAGCGAAGCCGCGCAGCCCGGCCGCGCGCCGGTGCCGATCTGGCAGAAGCTCGTGCCGTGGGTGATCACGGCGATCTGCTTCTACCTGCTCTGGCAGCGGGTCGTGAGTACGGCCGCACGCCAGGGCCAGGACGTCGCGACCTACATGCACCAGATCCTCGACGCGGTGCGCTGGAGCCCCTGGCTCGCGCTGATGATCCCCTACTCGCTGCTCTACCTGGTGATCGACACGCTGGTGGTCTGGCGCGCGATCAACTGGTTCAACGCCCCCGTCCGCTACCTGAACGTGCTGCCGATCCGCGCCTCCGCCTACATCATCTCGATCTTCAACGAGCAGGTCGGCAAGGGCGCGATCGCGCTCTACATGAACCGCCGCCACGGCATCCCGGGCTGGGAGATCGGCTCGAGCATGCTGTTCATCATGGTGTGCGAGATCTACTCGCTGCTGTCGTGGGCGACGCTCGGCTACTGCATGGCGTACGACTCGCTCCCCGCCGTGTTCGACCTGATCCCCTGGATCGCGGGCGCCGCCGCGGTCTTGTTCGCCGTGATGACGGCGTTCTTCGCGGGGAAGCTCGGCATCGGCGCGCGGCTGCGCGAGCGCGCGATCTTCCGCGCGTTCCGGCAGGCGCGGCCGTGGCATTACCTCGTGATCGTCCTGCTGCGGGCGCCGTCGATCCTGGTCGCGGTCGGGGTCTACACCGCGGCGGCTCACCTGTTCGGGATCGACGTCGGCCTGCGCCAGATGCTGGGCTACGTGCCGGTCGTGTTCTTTGGCGCCGCCTTCCCGACGCCGATGCGCGCGGTCGCGATCACGCTCTGGGTGGTGCTCTTCCCGAGCTACGCCGGACAAGCCTCGATCTTCGGCTTCGTCCAGCACAACTTCTTCGTGTTCTTCAACGCGGCGATCGGGCTCTTGTTCCTGCGCAGCGCCTACCGCCAGCTGATGGAGCGCAGCTAGCTCAGGCGCCGCCCATCATCACGATGCCCTCGAGGAACTCCGAGAAGCTGTTCGTGATGGGCGAGAGGCTCTGGGTGCTGGGCGCCTTGGCCGAGACCGAGCAGACCGGCGCGCCGTCCTCCTGGCGCAGGTCGAAGACGAAGAGCTCGTCGCCGCCGTCCGAGCCGAACGCGAAGAAGCCGGACAGGCTCTGCGCGATGCCGTGCTCGCGGTTGCGGTCGAGCACGCGGTCGAGCGGGAAGAACTCGATGTAGCCGGTGTCGTACGGGATCTTCCCGCGCGCCCGGCTGCACGCTTCCATGAAGCGCACGTAGGTGCGGGGGAGGTTGGGCGGGGCGTGTTCCTGAAACTGCTTCACCGTACTCGGATCGGGCGCTGGGTCTCGGTCGAGTCGGAATCTCGGGTTGCGAAGCAGCTTCTGAACGTCCATCCGCCCCTCCTCGCTGGTGCGGGTTCCCCCGCAGTATACGCCTCACGCGCGGAACATGAAGTACACCGCCCCGAGCATGCACAGCCCCGACCACAGGAAGTCGAGCTTCACGGGGCTCTGCATGTAGACGACCGAGAAGGGCACGAACACCACGAGGGTGATCACCTCTTGCAGGATTTTCAGCTGCGGCAGCGATAGGGCCGTGTAGCCGATCCGGTTCGCGGGGACCTGCAGCAGGTACTCGAACAGCGCGATCCCCCAGCTGGCCAGCGCGGCGATCCACCAGGGCCGGGCGGCCAGGTTCCGCAGGTGCGCGTACCAGGCAAAGGTCATGAACAGGTTCGAGAGCACGAGCAGGCCACCCGTCGACACGAACACGCGAATCATGCGGCGAACATAGCGGGCGTGTTGCTAGCGGAGCCGCTCCGGCAGCTCGGCGGCAGAACACGCCGCCCACGGGCCTTCGAGCTTCGTCGCGCAGTCGACCCCCGAGCTCGTGCGCCGGAAGTAGCGGCCGTCGAGCCAATAGGTGCCGGCAGCTGCGGGGACCGCGAAGAGCTGGAGCTTCGGGTCGAACACCAGGTCTACGCCTTGCGGCGTCTTCGCGCGGTAGCCCCCGGTCTGCGGCCCGGGAGCGGCGGGGGCCGCAGGCGGTGGGGCGGTCGCGCACGCGGCAAGCAAGAGCCCCGCGGCGAGCGCGCGCTTCACGGGGCAGCGCCTGCGGGCCGGCGCAGCGAGAGCGCGCGGTCGGCGATCGAGACCAAGGTCGCAACCGCCAGCGCCCAGGCGACCCAGCGGGTCGGCGCCGCCAGCCAGTCGAGCCCGAGCGCGACCAGCAGCGCCCCGCCCAGCGGCACGAAGTACAGGACTCCGTTCCAGCGCCCCAGCGCGCTCATGCGCAGCTGCCCGGCCCGGTGCAGCCAGTAGGAGTCCACGACGTACTGCGCGAACGCGACCGCCACCAGCACGGGCAGGAGCCAGGGCACCGCTCCCCGCGACGCGGCCGCGAACAGCCCCAGGTCGACGAAACTGAAGTCCGCGAAGTGGTCGAGCGCGCGGCCCACCCCGCTGGCTGTGCCGCGCGCGCGCGCGATCGGACCATCGACCAGGTCGCTTGCGATCGCGACGCAGAAGAGCGTCGCCGCAATCCAGGGCGATTCGGCGCGCGCGACCAGGTAGGCGAAGGGCGCCGCGATCAGCAGCCGCGCGAGCGACAGCAGATTGGCCAGCTCACCGCCCCAGCCTGCGGCGCAGCTCCGCGGCGACGTCCGCGAGCGGAACCTCCGAGGCCTGGCCGCCGGCGCGCACGACGAACTCCACGCAGCCCTTGGCGAGCGCGCGCGGGCCGAGCACGATCCGGAACGGGATGCCGATCAGGTCGGCGTCCTTGAACTTCACGCCCGGCCGCTCGTCGCGGTCGTCGAGCAGAACGTCCAGGCCGGCGTCCGAGAGCTCCGCGTAGAGCCGCTCGGACTTCTCCTTCTGCTCGGCGTCGCTCGCCTTCACCGTCGAGACCACGACGTCGAACGGCGCGATCGCGGGCGGCCAGACGATCCCGTTCTGCGTCGTGGTGCGCCTCGATGGCGGCGGCCATGATGCGCTCGATGCCGATCCCGTAGGATCCCATCACGATCGGCGTCTCCTTGCCCTCGGCGGTCAGCACGCGCGCGCGCATCGGCTCGGAGTAGCGCAGGCCGAGCTTGAAGATGTGGCCCATCTCGATGGTCTTCTTCTGCTCGAGCGGCTTGCCGCACTGCGTGCAGGCATCGCCCGCGCGCGCGTTGCGCAGATCCGCGAAGACCGCCTGCGCGAGGTCGCGCGAGACGTCGACGTGTCGCAGGTGGAAGTCGTCCTGGTTCGCGCCGGTCGTCATCTCGCGCCGCCCGCGCAACGCCCCGTCGGCGAACACCGGGAGATGGGTGACGCCGACCGCGCCGAGGCTGCCGGGCAGCGCGCCGAGCGCGGCGCGGCACTCCTCGGGGCGCGCGGGCCGCCGCTTCGCACCACCCGCCGCTTCGGCGAGCTTCAGCTCGTTCAGCTCGTGGTCGCCGCGCAGGAGGAAGAGCGCGGGCGCGTCGTCCACCATGTACACGAGCGTCTTGATCTGGCGCTCGGCGGGCGCGCCGCCCTTGAAGCGGGCGAGGTCCTCGATCGTGCGCACGCTCGGGCGTCGGGAACTTCTCGACGGGACCGGCGGCAGGCGGGTCGGTGACGGTCTCTGCGACCGACACGGCCTTTTCGAGGTTCGCCGCGTAGCCGCAGCCGGGACACACGACGATCCAGTCCTCGCCGGCGTCGCACACGGCCATGAACTCGACCGACTCGCTCCCGCCCATCGAGCCCGACGACGCCTGCACCGGAATCGTCTCGACCCCGCAGCGCGAGAAGATGCGCCGGTAGGCGTCGGCGTGTTTGTCGAACGCAGCGTCGAGACCGGCGCGGTCGACGTCGAACGAGTACGAGTCCTTCATCGTGAACTCGCGGCCGCGCAGCACGCCCGACTTCGGCCGGGGCTCGTCGCGGAACTTGTCGCCGATCTGGTACCAGATCTGCGGGAGCTGCCGGTAGCTGCGCAGCTCGTCGCGCGCGAGCGTGGTGAAGATCTCCTCGGCGGTCATCGCGAGGACCATGTCGCCCTGCTTGCGGTCCTTCAGGCGGAACAGCTCCTCGCCCACGGAGCCGAAGCGCCCGCTCTCCTTCCACGGGTCGGCCGGATGGAGCATCGGCAGCCGGAACTCCTGGCCCCCGATCCGCTCCATCTCCTGGCGCACGATCGCCTCGACCTTGCGCGCCACCCGCTCGGCGAGCGGAAGCTTCGAGTAGATCCCCGCGCCGAGCTGGCGGATCAGGCCCGCCCGCAGCATCAGGCGATGGCTCGTCGCCTCGGCATCGGCGGGATCGTCGCGAAGAGTCGGAATGAACAGCTGCGACCAGCGCATGGCGCGGGAGTCTAGAACCGAAGGCGAGCGCAGTCGATCGGACGGGTAAAGATGCGCCGTTCCTGCGGTCGATGAGGGCGTCCATGAAGAGACGGACGCTCACCCTGTCGGTGCTCACGGTCGCGCTCGCGCTTGCCTGTGGTCTGGTCGCCGCCAACGCGCGCGCACAGGCCTACAAGTACAAGGACGCCCAGGGCCACATCCACTTCACCGAGAACATCTACGAGGTCCCGGAGCGCTACCGCGCGCAGGTCGAGACGCGCGAGATGCCCGTGGTGGTGGACCCGAACGCGCCGGCGGCGCCGAAGGAAGGCACCGTCGCGGCGTCGTTCGAGGACGGCCTGCGCCAGGGGATCGGCCGCAATCTGACGGTGAAGCAGGACGAGGCGGTGCACGCGTGGGCGGCGAAGTGGGCGATCCCGTTCATCGCGACGTTCGCGCTGAACCTGCTGATCAGCCTGGGCATGGTGGTCCACGCCTTCGTGCAGGGGAAGATCGGCTGGGGCCTGGCCAACTTCTTCGTCGGAGTCAGCTCGCCCTTCTATCTCATGATGCACGTCGAGGGCAGCCAGGTCATGCGCTTCGGACTCCTGGCCCTCTATCTCTCGCCGTTCGTCGTCATGTTCATGGCGATCGGCGAGATCTCGCGCGCGCTCGGCTAGGGACAGCTCGTACGCGCGGGCGCGGCCGGCGCGACGAGGTAAGCGTCCACGAGCTCGTCCACGCAGGCGCCGTCGCTCTTGTAGGTGGTGTGGGCGCGGCTCGCGACGTCGATCCGCACGGCGCTTGGGAAACGCGCGGCGAGTCGCTCGCCCCAGACGTGCGGCGTGAGCGGGTCGCGGTCGTTGGCGAGGACCAGGAACGGCGGCAGGTCGGCCGTGCCGGGTGAGCCGAGCGCGCGCGCGGGCTCGGGCCAGAACGCGCAGGGCAGGTGCGACAGCAGGTTCGCGCGGCCGAAGTGCGGCGAGGCCGCGGCGAACTCCGGCAGCGCGGCGCGATACGCGTCGGCGTCCTTCGGCCGGTGCGTGTCGGCGCACAGCGTTCCGAGCTGCGCCTCGACGGCGAGCGCGCTCGTGCCGTCGCTGTTCCGGCCGAAGTAGCGGTTGGCGAGCTCGTCGAAGGCGCCCGGCTTCCCCTCCTCGGCGGCGCCCAGCGCCAGCGCCAGATCGCGCCAGCCCTCCGGCGGTGAAGACAGCCCCTCGGCCGCGCCGTAGAGCACGGTGCTCTTCTGCGGAGCGCGCGCGTAGGCCGCGTCGAGCGACTCGACGCCGTGCCAGCCCTTGTGCTGCGCCGCGGTGTCGTACGCGGTCAGCGCCTGCTCGACGGCGATCGCCTGCTCGCGCGCGAACAGCGCGAGATCGAACGACGGATCGATCGAGCCGTCGAGCACGAGCGCGCGAACCCGCCGGGGGAAGAGAGTTGCGTAGGTCGCGCCGAGCGCGGTCCCGTACGAGTAGCCGATGTACGAGATCTTCTCCTCGCCGAGCGCCGCACGCACCCAGTCGAGGTCGCGCGCGCTCTCGGCCGTGCCGAGGAACGGCAGGAGCTCCCCGTGTTTGCGGACGCACTCCTCGGCGAACGCGCGGCTGGCGTCGACGAGTGCCTGCCAGGCGGCGGCGTCGGCTGCGTCCGGGTCGAGCTCGAGCAGATGTGCCAGCTCGCCGTGGCAGTCGAGCGGAGCGCTGCCGCGGGTGCCGCGCGGATCGACGGCCACGAGGTCGAAGCGATCGCGGACCACGCCGAAGTAGCGGCCGAAGTCGCCGCGCAGGAATGCGACCGCCGAGACGCCCGGCCCGCCGGGGTTCACGAACAGGACGCCGATGCGCTCGGCCGGCTTCGCCGCCGGGATCCGCAGCAGCGCGAGTTCGATCTCGGCTCCCGCAGGGGCTTCGTGGTCGAGCGGGGCCCGCAGCTCCGCGCACTGGGCGCCGTTGCCGCAGTCCCGCCAGGTGATCGGCCGGGGCTGCGGAGCCAGCCCGGGTCCGCTCGACCAGACGCAGGCTGCTGCGAGAGCGCAGAACCCGAGCGCGCGGGCTGAGCGGCGCAGTCGTTGGTGGTCGACCATGGTCTCCCGAGCGGAGCGGCAACGTAGGATAAGATGGCCGCGATGGCGCGCTCCCCCCGAAGAACCAAGGCGCTCGAGCTGATCGAGAGCTGGCGCGAGGGGGGGGACAAGGTCGAGGCTCTGGCGAAGCTGACCAGCGGCGCGCTCGAGCAGGGCGACATCGGGCGGGCGGAGCCGGCCTTCCGCGAGTACCGGGAGCTCGTCCTCCTCCACCTGACCCGCGAGGAGGACGTCTCGTTCCCGGCCGCCGAGAAGCGGGCCCCCTCCCAGGGCGGCCCGATCAGGAGCCTGCGCGTCGCCCACATCAGCATCCGTCGGGACCTGGAGCAGGTCGCGCAGCACCTCGAGCTCGGGCACGTGGAGGCCGCGCGCGCCGTTTTCGCCGCCTTTCTCGAGAGCTTCGCGTCCCACGAGCGCCTCGAGGACCAGCTGATCGAGCTGCTGCGAAAATCCTGACCGGCACTGGCTGGGCCCGCCCGTGCGGTTAGAATCGGGTCCCGCCTTCGACCCCCGACAGGAGTCCCAGCGAACGGCTCATGGCCGAGCACGCGTTCATCGACACGGTCGCGGAGGTCGAGGAGCTAGCCGCGAAGCTTGCACTGGAGAAGGTGGTCGCCATCGATACCGAGGCGGACTCCTTCTTCCACTATTTCGACAAGCTGTGCCTGGTGCAGATCAGCGCCTCGTGCGGAACCTTCCTGATCGACCCGCTCGCGGTGCCGGCGAGCGCCTTCGATGCGCTCGCGCCCGTGTTCGTCAATCCGGCGATCCGGAAGGTCTTCCACGCGGCCGAGTACGACCTGTTCGTGCTGAACCGGCACTCCGGCCTGCGCGTGCGGAACCTGTTCGACACGATGATCTCGGCGCAGCTCATGGGCTATCCCGCCGTCGGCTACGGGGCGCTCGTCGAGCGCCACTTCGACGTGCGGTTGTCGAAGGACCAGCAGCGCACCGACTGGTCGCGCCGGCCGCTGAAGGACGTGCAGATCGACTACGCCGCCGCCGACGTGCGCTACCTCGCGGAGCTGTCACAGATTCTCGAGCGGGGGCTCGAAGCGGCCGGCCGGTTGTCGTGGGCGCAGGCCGAGTTCAGCGCGCTCGAGCAGCGCGTCTGGCCCGAGCGCGAGTTCGATGAGCAAGGCTACCTGCGCATCAAGGGCGCGCGCAAGCTCACGCCCCGCGCGCTCGCGGTGCTGCGCGAGCTCTTCCTTCTGCGTGACAAGCGAGCGCGCGACGGTGATCGGCCGCCGTTCAAGGTCATGGGCAACGGCACGCTGCTCGACCTGGCGCTGAACCCGCCCCTGTCGCGGCGCGCGCTCGGCAAGCGGCGCGGAATCACCGACCTGGTGCTGCGCCGTATGGGCCAGGAAGTCGTCGACGCCGTCACCCGCGGGCTCGAGGGCCCCGAGCACCCGCCGCTCGAGCGGAAGGCCTCGGGGAACGGACGGCGCCGCCTCGACCGGCGCGGCGAGGCGCGCCTGGAGGAGCTGAAGCGCTGGCGCGCCCGGCGCGCGAGCGAGCTCGGGCTGGACCCGGGCGTCTTCTGCCCGAACGCCTCGCTCGAGGAGGTCGCGGGCGAGATGCCGCGGACCGCCGAGGAGCTCGCTCGCCTGCCCAACCTGAAGTCGTGGTGGGCCCAGCACTTCGGAGCCGAGCTGCTGCGCGTGTTGCACGACGCCGAGGCCCACGTCCCTAGCGAGGAGCCGCGCCCGCACGGACACCACCCGGCCCAGCCCCCCGCCAGCCAGAGCCACGGCGGCGAGGTCCGGGTCGGCCCCGACGGGCTCCCGCTGCGCCGCAAGCGCTCCCGAGGCCGCCGCCGCGGCTCGCGCGGAGGCCGACGCCGCTAGCGCGGTCGACTCTCGTTTGTGATCCCCGTCACGTGGCGGGAGGCGCAGAACGTCGCTGTAGAGACCCGTGGCGGGCTCGCATTCCGATACTCCTGCGTGGCTTTTCTCGTTCGTCGACCTGGCCTTCCTGATCCTGCTGGCAATGACGCAGCTGGGCTCGATGGACGACCAGAAGTCGATCAACCTGGGCGAGATCGTCGTGCCCAAGATCGGCTCCGAGTCGGGCGCCGAGCCGATGGCCGAGAGCTACGCCGGGCTACAGCTTCGCGTGTACCCCCCGGGCGACGAGCTCCCGCCGTTCGAGCTGCTCCTGCCGAACGGCGTGCCGACGCGGCTCAACAAGGACGAGCTGCGCAGCAGCCTGATGCGCGCGTTCAACGGCGGCCAGCAGCGGCCGCTCCTGGCGCCGCACGCCGACTCGCGCAGCGAGGACCTCCTGCTCGCGGTCGGTCTGGTCGAGGACATCTGGCCCAGTAACCGCCGCGCCACGGTCGAGCGGGTCACGGCTCCACAGTGACCACGAGCTCCATTCGCCGGCGCTACGGACACGGCGCGGCGCGGATGTGGATCGCTGCCGAGCCGGTCCGCTACGCGGACTCGCCGTCGCTCCTGCCCAACACGACGAGCGCCGCGGCCACGATTCTCGTCGGAGGGCTGACGGTGTTCGCGCTGGTGCGCGCGATCGAGCCGCCGCCCGACGTGCCCAGCGAGATCCGAATTGTGCAGTTCCAGGAGCCGCCGCCGCCGGAGCCGCCGCCACCGCCGCCCGAGCCGGTCATGCAGCCGCTCGCGGAAGAGCCTCCTCCGCCGCCGCCACCGCCCGAGCCCAAGCCGGAGCCGATCGTGGTCGCGCAGGCCCCTCCGCCTCCGAAGCCCAAGCCACTTCCGCCGAAGCCCGTGCCGAAGCCGCCGGCGCGCAAGCCCGTGCCGCCGCCGATGCCGAAGCCGGAGCCCGTTCGCCTTCCGGAGCCCGAGCCCGCTCCGACGTGGAAGCAGGCCGCGCTCCCGCCTCCGCCACCCAAGGCTGCGCCTCCTCCGGCGCCGCGCCCCGTGCCGGTCGTGAAGGTGGAGCCAATGGCTCCGCCCCCGACGGTGACGGACGCGCCGCCGCCGCCCGCGTGGAAGCCCGTGGCGCTCGCGGACAGGCCCGCGCCCGCGAAGGCGCCCGCGCCGCGCGTCTCGATCGACGCTGTGAAGCCGCCGCCGGCCTCCGCGCCCGCCGAGCCGCCGACCCGGGTCGGCAGCCTGCCGCCGGGAGTGCCCGGGCCGAAGAAGCCGCCGATGGTGCCGGTTAACGTGCGCGTGGCCATGCCCGCCGCCGCGGCGCCGGATCTCGTCGCCGACGCGCGTCCCTCGACCGCGCCGCGCGCGTCGTTGACCGGCCCGCCCGTCGAGAAGCCGGTGCAGCGGCGACCGCCGCCCGGTCCGATGGCGATGCCGGGCATCTCGAGCGACGCCCCCGCCAATACGCACGAGACATCACTGGACACTCGCACCTACGAGCGGACAGGCGTGGCGCCCGCACGGAGTCAGGCCGCGCGGAGTGAGCCGAACGCCAAGCTGCGCGGCGTTCCGCTCGGCTCACTCGCCGCGTGTCGCACCGATCGGCTCGAGGACGATCTCAAGCAAAAGGTGCTCGCAGCCGTTCGGAATCGTGCGGAATGTGTGAGCGCCGCCGGGCGCTACAGCTTCGTCGAGACCAAGAATTTGAACGCCTTCTTGATGTGGGTCGAGCGCGCTTCCGATCGCGCGCAAGGCGATCGCTGCGCTGAGCTGTCGTTCGCGTTGAGCTGTCTACAGAAGTCCGGAGGGGGCCGATGAACAGAGCGCTTCGCCTGTCGCTGGGCGCGGTCGTGGCGACCGCGCTGTTCGCGCGCGCGGCCAGCGCGGGCAACGAGTCACAGGTCTGGTCGGGCTATCTCGACTACGCCTACGTCTACTCCTCGGCCGACGCCAAGTCGCTCGGCGAGCGGCTGGCCGGCTACGGCAAGGAAGCCGGCATCCCGCTCGACCGCTACGTCGCCGACTACTTCGGGACGCTCGGGCCGCAGGAAGGCACCGACGCCGAGAACCAGATCCGGCGCAAGGCGATCGCGGAGCTCCTGATCTACCTGCAGAAGGGCTCGGTCGACTCGCTCGAGGCCAGCGCGAAGACGATCCGCGAGCTGCAGCACCGGCTCGACCGGCACGAGAACAGCTACTGGTACCACTACATCATGGCGAACCGCGCGCTCGAGCGCGGCAACGCCGGCGAGTTCGTGTCAGAGGTCGACGACATCTGGCTCACCGTGGTGGTGCCGATCGAGGCGACCTACGCGACGCTCGACACGCTCTCGCTGTCGGACGCGCCGAATTCGGGCTTCGTCGCGGCGCTGCCGTACGTGTACGAGAACATCGCGCGGCTCGTGGTGCTGCGCAGCCAGGAGAAGGGCGTCGACCGCGAGCTCGACCCGCTCGGCGCGATCGTGCGCATGCTCTACGACAACCGGGTCGGCGCCTACCCCGACGTGATTCCGGCCGCGGCCTCGTCCCGCGCCTACCTCGAGCGAATCGTCGAGCGGATGAACGGCGCCGAGTCCGACGTCGGCAGCCTCACTTTCACGCTGGCGCTGCTCGAGGCCGGCAAGCACCACGAGACGGCGCGAGGCCTGCTCGCCAAGCAGGGGCTCTCCGACGAGACGATGCGCGCGCTGCGCACCGCGAGCGGCGCCTACGAGGTCGCGTTCAAGCGCGCCAGCACCGTCGAGGGACAGTGCGCGGTGTACACCCGCGTGCTGCGCGAGATCGGCGAGCTCTACGCCGCGCGCCAGCGCCTGGGCGTCGACGCCGAGCTCGAGATGTCGTTCTCGATCGAGGGCGCGATCGGGGTCTACGCCACGCTGCGCGGTCAGTTCGGCGCCGACTGGAAGTCGCTCGGCTACCAGAACGTTCCGCGCGAGCAGTACCTCGACGCGATGCAGCGGCTCTGGGAGGAGATCCAGGAGACCAGCCTGAACGTCGGCGACTACTACCTGTCGCGCAGCGTGAAGGAGCCCGGGCGCGCCGACGAGATGGCGCGCAACGCCGCGCGTGTGTACGGCCGCTATCTCACGTTCTTCCACCAGTACGCGACCGAGCAGGGCAAGGAGTCGCTGCCGGACTCGGCCTACTTCGCGGCCTTCGAGGCGGCCAAGGGCGTGGGCAACGCGCTGCTCGCCTACGCGCAGCAGCCGACGGCGGGCGAGGTGCGGCTGGGCACGGAGCGCTACCGCGCAGCGCTGATGCTGTTCCCGTTCGACCGCGAGCTCTGGCCCGCGATCACCGCGGCGCTCGGGCGCCACGGCCGGCAGAGCGAGTACGCGACCCTGGTGCGGCCGATCGCCGACCACGTGATGCAGTCGCGGGCGATCCAGGCCTGGATCGCGCAGAAGGAGCCCGACGCCGACCGCATCGCGCGCGTGCGCCGCGCGCTCGGCGACAGCGAGGTCGTGCTGTACATGGGCTTCGCGGAGAGCACGAAGATCCCCGATCTCGAGAACGAGGTGGGCGGACTGCAGGGCAAGCGCAAGCAGGCCGCGAAGGACGTCGAGGAGCTGACCCGCAAGCGCGACGCGATGCGCGGGCGCAAGCAGGACCCGACGCCGCCGGCCGCCGCCGCCGACGGCGAGGAAGAGGCGACGGCGACCACTTCGCAGGACCTGCTCGACGTAGTGCAGCAGCTCTCCGACGCCAAGGCTCAGCTCGTGCGCATCGATCAGCAGATCGCCGCGCGCTCGCGGGCGCTGCCGCTCTACAAGGAGACGCTGGCCACCGACGGCCTCGCCGAAGAGCTGCGCACCCGCCGCGACCACCCGGTTCACACGCTGCTGCGCCGCATGTACCACGAGCTGCGCTCGGCCGCGGAGAGCAAGGAGAGCAAGTGATGAGCCGGCAGCTTCTGCGCATGGGCCTCGCGGTCGCGCTCGTCGCGACGTCCGGCTGCGCCTCGAACACCTCGCTGACCAAGGACTTCGGCAAGGCCGAGAAGAGCGCCGAGGAGTCGGGACCGACCGGCGGCCCGTCGCTGGATCAGCGCCGCGAGAACATGCAGCGCATGTACAAGGACCTCGTTCATTTCCGCACCGCGCTGCGCGACGCGCAGGAGCGAGGCGACCGCTCGACGGTGAACTCGCTGGGCTTCTTCATGGAGTCCTACATGAACATGCACCTCGATCCGCTCCTCGACGGCGAGTGGCAGAGCCGCCACCCGGAGCTCTGGGGCATGGACGCGGACCTGCGCCTGGCCAAGGCCGACGTGCTCGAGCGTCTGAACGAGACCAGCCGCGCCTCGAAGACGCTCGACGAGCTCTCCGAGCGCTACAAGGGCCGCGACGACATGTTGGTGCATTACCCGCTGGGCTCGGAGAGCCAGCTCGGCAAGGCGATCAAGACCTTGCGCGAAGGCAACTGACTCTCGCAAGACTGAGACTGGAAGGAACTAGCGATGAACGCGCCCTCGAGTCAGATCCTCCTCGTCACGCTGATGAGCGTGCTCTCGATCTCCGCGATCCTCGTGCCGCTTTGGCGCGGACTCGCGCTGGCGCTGCGGGCGCGCCGGGCCACCCGCTGGGTGTCGCGGGCGGCGCTCGAGAAAACGCTGCAGTACGGGCCCAAGGACCCGGGTGACTCTCTCGCGCTGCTCATGCTGCGCGTGCTGACCAAGTCGCTGCGCTCGAAGGAAGCGCGCGAGGTCTCCTCCGATTTCGTGGTCGACGCCACCAAGCAGTACGTCGTGCACGAGTACGAGTCGAATTACGCCCGCCCGATCGGGATGTACGCGAACCTGCTTCCGCCCGTCGGTCTGACCGGCAACGCGGTCGGCATGCTCGTGCTGATGGTCTCGAAGCACATCCAGGGCACGCCGCTCGAGCTCGGTGCGCTCGGCCTGGCGCTGATCTCGACGATCTGCGCGCTGCTCGGCTACGCGCTCCTCGAGGCGCTGCGCCTGCGCATCTACGGCCGACTGCTGCGCTGCCTCGACGAGGTCGTAGGCCTGCACCGCGCCTTCGAAGAGCGGCAGGAGCGCAGCGCCACCCCGGGCCAGCGCCCGGCGCACGCCCCCGCATGACTTACTGAGCTACGCTCGGCTGCGCCTCGCTGCGCGCTCCTGCGTCGCTTGCGACCTCGCTCGGGGCGGCCCTCGCTCGGCCTCGCAGTATTCGGACTCTTTGGCTCGAGAAGAGGCGGAGCCGGAACGCCAGGCGCCTCGATGGAGCGGCCCGCCGGGCGGGGCGCGTGAGCGCAGCGTCTCTCGAGCGGGGGCCCCGGCGCTCGCCTCATGAGAGCGACCCTTCCCCCGCGATCAGCGGAGCGACGCGCCCCGCCCCGCGGGCCGCGGCACCGCGAGGAAGCTATAGCCGAGGTTCGCCGGCGAACTCCAGCCGCGGCGCGAAGCCGCGCTCGCGGAGGGCGATGGCTTCGGTCCCCAGGGCGCTGATCTCGGCGAAGCCGGTGAGGTAGACGTCGAATCGGGGCGCGCCGCCGTCGCTCCACTCGATGACCAGCGGCTGGCCGTCCAGCCCGTGGAGCTCGGGCAGGACCTGCTCGGCCTCTTCGCGCGTGGCGCGCGTGGCGACGAGCAGCGCGTAGGGCTCGCTGACCAGCCCACGCAGTGGCTGCATGCGCTCGCCGCGGCGGCTGAAAGCGAGCGCCCGCTCCATGCTCTCGGCGCGCTCTTCCGCCGGCGTGCGGATCTGGGTGGCCTGGATCGCGACCAGTAGTCTCCGACGCAGATGTGTGTCGGAGACCGACTTGAAGAGCCAGCCGAGGATCGGGATGTCGCCCAGAAACGGGACCCTCCGTTCGGTCTGCGTCGTGATGTCCCGGGGCGCGCCGGCGATCAGCACGACCGCGCCGTCGTCCAGCCGGATGTTCGCCTCGACCTTGAGCTGGTTCAGCGTGGGCCCGAGCTGTTCGCTCGTCGCGCCGCTCTGCGCCAGCGAGCTCGCGACGTCGTCGATCGTGATCGCGACGTCGAGCGAGGAGAGGTGGTCGGAGATCGAGACCGGCTTCACGCGCAGATCGATCCCGACGTCCTGGCGCGAGATGTTCTGCGAGACCTGGAAGTCGCTCCCGACGTTTCCCGGTGTCACGGTGCTGCTGCCGCTGCCCGGGGCCGGGCTCTCGGCAGCGACGCTGCTCACCGGGATCGGCACGTTCTGGCCGGCGAAGATGTGCTGCTCCTCGCCGCTTGCCGCCAGCAGGTACGGGCTCGCCAGGGTGTGGAGCTGCGCTGCGCCCGCAGAGGCCGTCACCTGCGCGGCGCCGCTCGGAACCGCGACCGTCGTGGGTGTGCCGTCCGGCCCCACGATCGGGACCAGGAACGGCCGCCGGGTGAAGCGCGCGACGAAGGGCGGCACGGCCGAGGCTCCGCTGGCGATCAACGGCACCGGGTCGCCGAGCAGCGCGAACGCGACGCTGTCGGCGGCATCGCTCGGGATGATGAGCGGCAGGAGCGCGTCGAGACCGAGGTCGAGTGATTCCGACATCTCGACCGACCAGACCCACGCTTCGATCGCGATCCGCGGCGGGATCACGTCGAGCTCGCCGATCAGCTCCGAGAGCTCGGCGAAGGTCGCGCCGTCGGCCGAGATGAGCAGCGAGTTGGTCGGCGCGTCCGCGGCGATGGTGACCGGCGGCGCGGACGCCCTCGTCTGCCCGCCCGGCCGACGCGTCCCCGCCGCCGACCTCTCGGACGCCGTCGCGCGCAGCTTGTCGGCGAGGTCCTCCGCGTCCACGTTCATCACCCGAACGACGTGGACCCGACCCTTCGAACGCGCGGGCCGGTCGGCCAGCTCGACGTACTCGCGCACCGCTCTCACGCGCGCGGGCGCCCCCTGCACGATCAGCGAATTGGTGCGCGCGTCGACCACCACGCGCAGCGGCTCGGACGTCTTTGCGTCGCGCACGAAGAGCGCGTCGATCTGGTTCGCGATCTGGCCGGCGTCGCCGTAGCGCAGGGGCAGCACCGCGATCTTCGTGGCCGCCGCCAGGTCGAGCGCGCGCAGGATCTCGATGATGTGCGCGAGCCGGTCCTGCGCCGCGGAGATGATCAGACTGTTCGTCGGTGCGTACGCCACGACGACGCTGCTGCGGTCCGCGGGCAGCAGCAGCTGCGCCAGGTCGGCCGCCTTCGCGGCCTCGAGCCGAACCATCGTGGTGACGAGCTGCTCGGAATCGCTCGACGGGTCGTGGATCCAGGGCGCGGCCGCCTTCGCGCCCTCGATCGGTAGGATCACGTAGCCGCCTGCGGGCAGCGGAACCGGCGCGAAGCCGATCGTCAGCAGCGCGGCGTTCAGGATCTCGAGCGCCTCCGCGGGGCTGACCTTGTCCTCGAGCACGATCGTGAGCTGGCCGCGCAGCGAGTCGTCGTAGACGAAGCGCGTACCCGTCGCCCGCGCCACCGCCTCGACCACGGCCTGCGGCTGGGCATCGCGGAAGTTGAGCACGAGCTCTTCCGCGCGGACGCGCCCAGCGACTAGAAGGAGCGCGACGGCGAGCAGCGGCCAACGCATGGCCGCGAAGGGTAACCGCCCAGGTCCCTCCAGCTACCCACGAGCGCTCAGGCCGCGAGCGCCGAAGGCGCGAGCTCTCCGGCTCCTCTCGAGCAACGCCTGGTTACTGCGAGGCCGAGCGAGGTCCGCCCCGAGCGAGGTCGCAAGCGACGCAGGAGCGCGCAGCGAGCCGCAGGCGAGCGCAGCCTTATATGATGGGGTTGAAGGCGATCAGGTTGTTGAACGAGGCGCCCGAGCCCAGCCCGTTCATCGGCAGCACGCTCGCGAACTCGCCGACCCGGCCGTGCAGCGCCAGGTAGTTCAGCACCGCGGCCTCGGCCAGGAGACCGACGTTGTTGGCGATCGCCGACGAAGCGGTCTCGACCGAGCCGTTCGGCCGGAAGTAGCCGATCTGGTTCGCGGTCGCAGTGGTGAGCGTGGGGCGCTGACCGGCGACGCGCGGGTCGAGCACCAGCATGAAGGTCGCAGCGGTGTCCGAGCTGTCGCCGGTCCACTGGCCCTTGCCGCGGCCACCCGCGGTATTGTCGATCATGCCGTTGCTGCTGAGCGACCCGTCGCTGATCACGTAGAGCGCGAGCGGCGCGTTCTTGCGGTGCGCGAACTCGAGCACCGCGCCCATCATCTGGCCCGCCTGGAAGTCGCGGTCCTCGCCGGTTGCGCGCGTGCCGTCGTGGTAGTCGTACCCGCCCTGCTCGATCGTGCCCGCGCCGGCGTAGCCCTCGACGACCAGCTTCATCACCGCGGCGGTCTTCTGGAAGCGGCCCTGGTTGAACTCGCCGGCCGTGAAGATCGAGGTCGCCGTGCCGACGATCTCGGTGTCGAGCGACGGGTTCACGGCGTCGGGATTGCCGAAGCGCGAGATCAGGTCGGCGGTCTGCACGTAGCCGCAGTGGATCAGCTCCTCGAGGTCCGGATCCTCGGCGACCTTCGCGAGCTTGATCGCGCTGATCTGCTCGGCCGCGGTCGCGACCTGGCCCGCCTGCGTCTGGTTCAGGAGCGAGACGAGCTTGCCGGTGTCGACCAGACCCGTCGCGTCGCTGGGGCGGTCGACCTTGGTCGGGCGCACGGCCGGGTCGATCCACGCCATCGGCGAGGCGGAGTTGCCGCCCGAGTCCGACGGGTTCGAGCCGACCAGCGCCACCAGGTCGCCGTTCGCGCCGGCCTTGTTGATGCCGTACATCGGATTGTGCGGGTTGTTGCCCGTGTCGTTGTCCGAGCGCGCGCAGAAGATCGTGCCGTTCACGTTCGCGCGCGTTGCCGCGCTCGTCTTCGAGAGCATGCCGCGCAGGAACGCACTGTCGGAGTGGAAGCGCAGCCCGAACTGCGTGTCGACCTGGCCGGGCTGGCCGGGGGTCATGCTGTTGGGCAGCCCGAGCTTCGAGTATCCGTCGCCCGTGAGCAGGTCGAGCTGCCCGCCGGGCCCGCCGACCAGCACGTTCGAGCCGGCGATGTTCGCGCCGCCCGCGAGGTCGATCACGATGAACGGGATCAGCCCCGCGCCCGCGCGCACAGAGCAGACGAAGCTCTGCGCGTTCGCTCGGCGTGCGCCGAACATGCCGAGAAGGGTCGGCGCCATCACCATGCCCACGCCCGAGAGGAAGCCCTGCGCGAGCAGCTGCCGCCGCGTCATGGGCCGCGGGTGTTCCTGCAGGAGCAGCGGCGCATCGGGGTGAAGGGGCTTACGCGTCTTCATGGTCGTTCCTCGAGTCCCTTAGTGGATCTGCACTGCGGCGCTGGAGAGCACCGCCGAGCAGACGCCCTTGACGGCGTTGCGAGTGAAGCTGGCCGGGCAGGTCGCGGCCGTGCAGCCGGTGGTCAGCTCGTCGATCAGCGTGTTCAGCACCGGACGGATGTCCGTCTGATTGGGCTGATTGCCGAGCGTGGTGCCGAACATCTTGTCGACCAGCGGGTTGATGATCATGTCGCGCTCGGCCTGGGTGTCGAACGCGGTGGTCGCAGGCTCCGTGAACGGGAACGAGCTCCCGAAGAACGCCGTTCGCATCCCCGCGTTCTCGACCATCTGGTCGCAGTACTCGAGCGACAGGCGGGCGATGCCGACCTGCTGCGCCGAGACGAAGGCCGCGACGTCGTTGCTGCCGGGCAGCTGCTGCTGCAGCTCCAGGTAGGTCGCGCGCGCGGTCGGGTTGGTCACGCCCACGTTCGTGAGCTTGGCCATCGTGTCGTTGATCTCCGCGAAGTCGCGGATGCCGATGCCCGGGAAGGCCTGGGCCGGACCCGGCGGCGGCGGCGGGTTGGCGCCGATGTCGGCGATCGGGTCGGACAGATTGCCCAGCACGTCGAAGAAGATGTGGAACGTATCCTGGTCGGCGCCGAGATCCTTCGGCACGACCTGACATTGCGTCGACAGCTGCGTGCGCGACGCCGTGATCGGCGTGTTCAGGGTGCGGAAGCTCTGGCTGGCGATCGGCGCCACGCCGTTCACCGCCACGCGAATCGTCTGCACCGAGAAGCCGGTGCGGCCGTTCGTCTCGAGCGTCGGCGCGCAGAACAGATAGCTGTACGCGTCGAACTCGCTGACCGTGAACTCGATCCAGGCGCCGGAGCCGAGGGTCGAGTCCAGGCCGAAGCGCAGGTTGAAGCGCTGCGCCGAGCCCGAGTCGAAGTTCTGCTTGATCTGACCCGGCGTGAGCGCGGTCCGGAAGATGGCGACCATCTTCACCACGCCGCGCCAGGTGCGGTTGTTCGTGGTCTCGCGCCCGATCGCGAACGTGTAGTTCGGATCCCAGTTGAGCAGCATCGAGGCGCCCAGGACCTCCGGGTCCTCGGTGTCGACGCCGTTCACGTAGATGCGCCGTCCGTGCGTCGAGTCGTAGGTCATCACGGCGTGCTGCAGGTTCGCCTGCAGATCCTCGTCGGCGTCGGCCGTCACGAGCGCGGGCTCGCCGTTGGCCTTGCTCACCATCGGATCGCTGACCGGCGTCTGGTTGCGGTTGCGGAAGACGTACTTGTAGAGCGACTGGCCCATCATGAAGTTTCGCCTATTGGTGCCGTCGTTCGGATCGGAGTACGTGATGATGCGGGCGGGATCGTTCTCACCCTGGGTCGTGTTCTCGGGGATGATCCACGCCTCGATCGAGTACGCCTGCGTGCCGCTGCCGCTCGCGATCTCGTTGTAGAGCTTCTTCGAGTCGACCGGATTCGACATCGCGCGCGCGCCGTCGAAGGCGACGCCGCCGCCCGACACCCACTCGTAGGTGCCGGTGAGCTCGAGGTTCATGGTCGGGCCCACCGGGGCGGTGTCCGCCGCGATCGAGCCCGTGCCCTCCTCGAACTTCCAGCGCGCGATCATGTTGTCTTCGAAGCGACCCGACGCCGCGCGCGTGGCGTTCAGGAAGCTGCGGCCTTCGCTCGTGATGACGCCAGTCGGATTGATGGCGTTGGGGTCGTTCGGGTCGGGCGGAGCCGTGACCATGACGACGTCGGCCCAAGCCTGGATCGCCGCCTGCATGGTGTCCGCGTTCTGCTGGCAGTTGCTCCAGCAGAAGTGGCGGTCGTCCGCGAGCCGACGCACGAGGCGCGAGCGCTGCGGATCCTGGAGCTTCACCTTCTGGTTGTCGACGACCGCGCGGAAGGCGGTCTCGACGTCCGGGTGCGCGATGTGCGGGAAGCCCGGGCCCGAGCCCGCGTGACACTGCACGCAGTACTGACGGGTGATCGGGTAGACGGTGGTTTCGAAGATGGCCTGGCCGGCCGCGCCGCCGCCGCCGGGGACGCCGACGCCGAAGCCGCTGCCGCCCGTGCCGCTGCCGCCGTTGGAGACGTTCGTCGGGGCCGCGCCGAGGTCGCGCCCGTCATCGCCGCCGCCACCGCCGCCGCAGCCCGTCGCCGCGAGGGCGAGGAGCAGCAGCGAGAGACTCAGAGAGTTTCGCGTCGTCATGGCTAGTTCCCCATGCAGTAGACGGCGGTCTCCGCGAAGACGCGCTTCAAGCTGTAGTTGTTGGCCTCGAACACGTTCGCGATGCGCTGCACCTCGTCGTAGTCGGCCTGGCCGGTCGGCGGATGCATGCACACGCGCTCGAAGACCTTGGTGACCTGGCACTCGGAGAAGGCGCGGCTCATGCCGACCTCGACTCCGAGGCTCTTGGCGCCGTTCCCGCTCGCGGCGGGTCCGCGCCAGCCGAGCGACGAGTTCGGGCCGATGCGCCAGAAGTTCACCCAGCCGTCGTCCGTGGTGACGTGGCCGCCGGGGAAGCTGTTCGCGTTGATCAGGAACTTGTCCTGCACGACGCCGCGCGTGAAAGTGGTGCGCATGGTCGTGTCGTCCCACTGGTAGTAGGCGTACGCGCCCGCGAGCCCGTCCATGCCGCTGTGACAGCCCACGCAGGTGTTGTGGAAGATACGGCTGTCGCCGCCGGGGCTGCGCGACACGTCCTGTCGGATGCGGTCCGCGGGACGGGTGATGTCGTTCAGTTGCTCCATGTCGCGGCACAGGAAGTTGATCGCGGTGAAGCGCCACATGCGCCGATTCGTGCCGCCCGAGAAGTAGGCCTCGCTCGCGGCGCGGGTGGTGACCACGCCGGCGGTCTCGCTGGCGTTCAGGACCGAGCCCGGCAGGGTCGACTGCAGGCGCGCGACGAACTTGTTCGGATCGGAGAGATCGACGTCCTGCTGCTCGAGCTGCTGGTAGTGCAGGTTGTCCGTCTGCGAGTAGCCGGCCGACACGACGCCCGGAGCGCCCGTGTAGACCAGGTCCGCAGAGAGCACCGTGTTGAACGGCACGTCATCGCGCACCATTCCGATAACGGTCGCGGTGTAGTCGTTCAGATCCAGGAACACGTTGCCCGGGACGTTCGTCCAGGGCGTGACCCAGTTCTTCAGCGCGGACTTGTAGAAGACGGGATCGGCCATCGCGGTATTGGCCGCGGCGAGCGGATTGCCGCCCGAGATGGATGCCTCCATCGAGGCCAGCACTGCGTCCGAAGGCGGGACGCCGACCAGCCGGTCGTGAATCCGCTTGGCTTGCTCGCGGGGCCCCGCGGCGGCGGTGGGGGCCACCAACGCCCAGAGGCCGAAGGCGAGCGCCAGGCCGGCCAGCCGGCTGCGCGATCTCCAATGGCGATCCATCGATTGCTCCTGTCGCGCGTTTCGGCACAAGTGCACCGATTGCGCTCGAACAGATTCATCGGTGGAGGCCAGACATTACCTTCGTGAGACAGGTCACCAGACTGCCGACACCAGTCAGTGCGCCGGCGATGGCGCTGGAGTTGCGCGCCGTTGCCGGGGCGCTGCCGGAGTCTTGCCGTGAGTAGAGTCACAAGCCCGAGGGAAGATCTGTCGATGAGCCGGGGGTCGTAGACCGCGATGCGAGGCCGCAACTCATGCGCAAGTTCAACCACCCCGTCCGCACGAGCGCGCTCGCGCTCGTGGTCTCCACCCTCTGCGCCTTCGGGCTCGTCCCGGCGCGCGCGCTGGCCGTCGACGCCGGGCAGCCGGTGCCGTCGTTCTCGGCGCGATCACTAGATGGGGTCAGTACGCTGGCCCTGTCCTCGTACCGCGGGAAGGTCGTCTACATCGACTTCTGGGCGTCGTGGTGCGGACCGTGCCAGACGGCCATGCCGCTGCTCGACGAGCTGCGCAAGGAATTCCCCAGCGATCAGTTCCAGGTGATCGCGGTGAACCTCGACGAGAACCCGGAGAAGGCGAAGGCGTTCCTCGCGCGCCACCCGGTGAACTACCCGAGCGTGAGCGATCCGCAGGGCAACCTGCCGAAGTCGTTCGGCCTGAAGACGATGCCCACCTCCTATCTGATCGATCGCGCGGGCGTGGTGCGCTACGTACACCCGGGCTTCCGCGCGAGCGACGTGGACGAGCTGCGCAAGAAGATCAAGGAAGTCCTGAACAGCGGCTCGCTGCCGGCGTCGCCGGTGAAGCCGTGAAGCGTCTCGCCGCGCTAGCGCGCGCGCTCGTGCTCGTGGCCGCGGCCTTCGGGTCGACCGGCTGCGCGAGCATGTGGCCCGACTGGTTCGCCGACGTCGAGATGCCCGAGTGGCCCGCGTTCGACGAGTACACCGAGAGCCCGAAGAGCTACGTCGAGATCGCGCTCGAGCACGACTTCCTGGTCCGCGTGAAGCCGTGGGAGCGCGCGGTCCTGGCCCGCCGCGACATGTCGTGGGACCCGGACGAGCTCGAAGCGGCGCGCCGCAACCACACGTTCTTCAGCAAGGAAGCCTCGCTGCCCGGCGGAAGCGCCGGCGGCGGCGGCTGCGGATGCAACTAGGCTAGCGGGCCCCGCGGCCCACGGAGGGGAAAGATGAGACGCTCCCGCAGGGAGCTGCGCCGCGAGCGCGCGACGCTGCGCGCACTCACGTCGAGTGCGCTCGCTCTCTTTGGAGCGGCCGGCAAAGCCTCCGCCGACACGGCGATCGACCACGTCCAGACGTCGTACAGCTACTCGACGTACTCGGAGGACGAGCTCGAGTCGTCGAAGACGGTCCCCGACGGCGATCGCCAGCGCTACGACATCTCGACCCAGCAGGTGTCGCTCGCCGCGCCCATCACCGAATGGATGGACTTCGAGCTGCAGCTCACGCACGAGACGATGAGCGGCGGCAGCCCGTGGTACAGCGCGCCCGACGCAGCCGGAACGCCGGTCCAGATCATGAGCGCGCCCACGATCGAGGACACGCGCAACGACCTTGCGCTGCACGCTAACTACTACACCGAGGAAGGACGGGTCGGGTCTGGGCGGCGGGTACTCGAAGGAGAACGACTACACCGCGATGAGCTTCGGCTTCGACGGCGAGCGGCACTTCAACGAGAAGAACACCACGCTCTCGGGCGGCTTCGGGCTCTCGATCGACGAGATCACTCCGACCGACGCGGACCTCTACCCGACCCGGCCGGAGCTGAAGCACAAGCAGAGCTACAGCGCCTTCATCGGCCTGTCGCAGGTGATGAGCCGCCGCTTCATCCTGCAGGGCAACTTCACCTACAACATGCACTTCGGCTATCTGTCGGACCCGTACAAGGAAGTGAAGCTCGTCGGCGCGGTGAACGACCTGCTCGGCGACTTCCGCCCGAACATGCGCCAGCAGTTCGCGCTGGGGCTGCGCGGGAATCTGCACCTCGAGGAGATCGAGGCCACGATCCACTCGAGCTACCAGTACTACCGCGACACCTGGGGCATCAACTCGCACTCGTTCGAGCTGTCCTGGTATCAGACCTTCGGCGACTCGCTGCAGATCACGCCCACCGTCCGCTACTACTCGCAGGGCGGAGCCGACTTCTACGTCCCCTACCTGAAGAAGAACGCCAGCTTCGTCCAGCCCGACGACTTCTCCAGCGACTACCGGCTCTCACCGTACGGCTCGCTCTCGTTCGGGGTGAAGGGCGAGTACGTCTTCCACACGCCGTGGTGGCGCGACGTCGAGTGGCGCGGGCGCCTCTCGGTCGAGCGCTACCTGTCGAGCGGCGACCTGTGCCTGACGAGCGTCTCGGTCCCGGCGCCGGGCCTGGTCAGCTTCACAGTGTTCTCGCTCGGCCTCACGGTCGTCTTCTAGCGTCCATGCTGGGGCGCTACTCGTTCCGGGCGATGGGAAGCCCGTGCGAGCTGCACCTCTACGGACCGTCGCGCGCCGGGATCGACGCGGTCGCGGAGGCCGCGCGCGCGCTCGTCGAGCGCCTCGAGCAGAAGTACTCGCGCTACCGCGAGGACAGCGTGCTCTCGGCGATCAACCGCAGCGCGGGCGACCCCGAAGGCGTGCTGGTCGACGACGAGACCGCCCTTCTGCTCGACTACGCGGCGACCGCTCACGCGCAGAGCGACGGCCTGTTCGACGCCACCTCGGGCTCGCTGCGCCGGGTCTGGAATCTGAAGTCGGGCCGCGTGCCGACGCAGGCCGAGATCACCGCGCAGCTCGAGAAGGTGGGCTGGCATCGGCTGCGCTGGTCGAAGCCGCGCATCGCGCTGCCCGTCGCAGGGATGGAGCTCGACTTCGGCGGCTTCGTGAAGGAATACACGGCCGACCTCGTCGCCGATCTGTGTCGCGCGCGCGGCGTGCAGCACGGCATGGTCGACCTGGGCGGCGACCTGCACGCGATCGGCCCGCACCCGGACGGCAAGCCGTGGATCGTCGGGATCTCCGACCCCGCG
Source organism: uncultured delta proteobacterium (assembly GCA_963707945.1). Lineage (GTDB taxonomy): Bacteria > Myxococcota_A > UBA9160 > SZUA-336 > SZUA-336 > VGRW01. The sequence continues at coordinate 143,260 of CAVPRM010000001.1, read as the reverse complement.
CAGCCCAAGCGCGCGATCGCGAGCGTCGGCCTGTTCCGCGCCGCGCTCGCGACCAGCGGCGACTACGAGCGCTGCATGGTCGTCGACGGGGTCCGCTACACGCACATCCTCGACCCGCGCACCGGCTGGCCAGTCGCGGGCGGATTGCGCAGCGCGAGCGTCATCGCGGACCGCTGCCTCGTCGCCGGCACAGCCACGACGATCGCGATGCTGAAAGGCGCGCGCACGGGCGCGCGCTTCCTGGACGGGCTCGGCCTGGCGAATCTGCGCGTGGACGCCGACGGGCGCGCCTCGGGCTCCCTTGCTCGGGCAGGCCGAGCGAGGGCCCACCGCGGGACATCGGCCCGCGGTCCGATGTCGGCGAGCGAGGCCCGCAAGCGGCGACGCCGCGCGCAGCGAGGCGCAGCCGAGCGAAGTCAATCGGACTAACGTCGCACGGAGTGGCCGATCCGGAGCTCGTGTCCGTCTGGGTCCCGCACGGTGAACTCGCGCGTCCCCCAGCGGGTGGTGCTCGGCGACTCGACGACCTCCGCGTTGCGCTCGCGACAGACTGCGTACGCGAAGTCGGCGTCGTCGACGAGCACGCAGACGGTGGTGGCGGCGGGCGCATCGCTGCGCGCCAGGAACAGCTCGACGCCCTGCGCGCGGACGGCCCCGAAGCTCTCGCCGCGGGTCCAGGCGATCTCGAAGCCCAGCACGTCTCGGTACCAGCGCTGCGACGCAGCGACGTCCGCCACGGGAAGCTGAGGCGTGATGGACCTCCACATCTCCAGTTGCGTATCGGCGAAGGCCGTCAGTGCTGGAGGTTGCGGAGATCGACCTGCAGCATCTGCGGGACTCCGCGCCGTTCGATGCCGAGCTTCACGGGGCGCTTGGGGTCGATCGCGCGCGCCTCGCGGAGGGCTGCGCCGCTCGAATCGATCGCCACGCCGTTGATGCTGGTCACGACGTCGTCGCTGCGCAGGCCGAGCCGCTCGAGCGCGCTGTCGCCGAGCAGGTTCATCACCGCCACGCCGCGCAGCTTGCCGTTGTCGTCGTTCACCGCCGCGAAGCGCGCCTGCTTCGAGATGTCTGCGAGCATCTCGTCGTTGCTGCGCGCGGCAGCGCCGGCGCCTGCGCGATCGGCGACCGGCGCGGGCGCGGGCGCGGGCGCGCCCGAGCCGTGCGGCGCGGCGTGCTTCGCGGCGCCCTGCGCGCGTGCTCCGGGTCGGTCGCCGCGAGCTCGGCGTCGTTCGGGGCGGCGCTGGCGGGAACGTCGGCTCCCCTTGCGCTCGCCGGCCGCGACACCAACGCCAGCCCCAAGGTCTCGAGCTCCCCGCGGCGGCGCAGCACCACGGACTCGCTCTTGATCTCGACGACCGTCCCGCCGTCGAGCTCCTCGCCCACGCGCACCGCTCGGCTCGCGCCGCCGGACTCGACCATGGCGAGGGAGCGCGACGCGTCCGACGACACGACCGTGCCGAGGAGGCGTACCGCACTACGCGGATTGCCTGCGTGCGCCACCCCTGCTGCAACCAGCGCGAGCGCGGCGAGCACCGCCGCGAGCGACCGCGCGCTACGCGCCACGGGCCGTCCGCGCGCGCAGCGCGTCGAGCAGGCCGTCGATCGTGAGCAGCTCCGAGAGCACGCGCGGCTCGTCGGGAGCATCGGGGTCGTAGACGACGTAGAGCGGCACGCCCGCCCGGCCGAAGCGCGCGAGCTCGCGGCGGATCGACTCGTCGCGGCGCGTCCAGTCGGCGCGGTACAGCGCGAACCCGCGCTTCGCGAGCTCGCTCTGGACCCGCTCGCTCGCGATCACGGTTCGCTCGTTCACTGCGCAGGTCAGGCACCAGGTCGCGGTGAAGTCGACGAAGACCGGGCGGCCGTCGCGGAGCTCGGCGGCGATCGCCTCCTTGTCGAAGGCCTGCCAGCCCGCGGCCGCGTCACCGGCCGGTGCCGCCGCCACGGGCGACGAGGGCGCGCGCCACAGCGGGCGCAGCACCACGAGCGCCGCCAGCGCGATCGCGCACGCGAGCAAGAGGCCCCGCCCGCTCCGCTCCACCGCTTGATGGAGGCCGTAGACCCAGACCGCGAGCCCGAGCGCGACCAGGAGCGCCAGCGCGCCGGCGAGCGCGTCGACGCCCATGCTGCTGCCGAAGATCCAGAGCGTCCAGCACGCGCTCGCCAGCAGGGCGAAGCCCAGCGAGCTTCGCAGCTTGGCCATCCACGGCCCCGAGCGCGGCATGAAGCGCGCGGTCGCGGGCACGAGCGCGACGGCCGCGATCGGCGCCGCGAGCCCGAGCCCGATCGCCGCGAAGATCAGCGCGATCGCGAACGCCGAGCCCGCGAAGGCGAAGCCCACCGCGGTGCCGAGGAAGGGCGCAGAGCACGGCGTGGCGAGCACGACCGCGAGCAGGCCGTCGAAGAAGCTGCGGCGCCAGCCGGAGGCCTGCTCGCCGACGCCCGCCAGCGAGGTCGGCGCGCCGATCTCGAACACGCCGAACAGGTTCAGCGCGAACCCGACCAGCACGAGGCTGATCGCGAGCGCGAAGCGCGGCTCCTGGAACTGGAAGCCCCAGCCGACGTAGGTGCCCGCAGCGCGCAGCGCGATCACGAGCGCCGCCAGCGCGAGCAAGGTGACTTCGATGCCGGCCACGTAGCCGAGCGCGTGCGCCGCAACCTCGCGCCGGCTGCGCCCGCCGAGCTCGGCGAGCCCGAAGGCCTTGAGCGCCAGCACCGGCAGCACGCACGGCATCAGGTTCAGGATCAGGCCGCCCACGAGCGCGAGCGCGAGCGCGGACAGCAGCGACGCTGCGCCGCTCTCGGGCTCGTCCGCCTCGAGGGGCAGGTCGAGCGCCACGAAGCGCACCCCGCCGTCGCGGCCGCGCAGCTCGAGCACTCCGGAGAGACGCGCGTCGACGCCCTCCACAGCGAGCGTGACTGGCCCCGAGCCCGACCCGCTGCCCGCATCCGAAGTCGCGATCGCGTGGCTCGACTCGGGAATGAACGCCGCCGACGCGATCGCGCCGCGCACCGAGAGCCGCGCGCGAACGGGCTCGCCCGCGCGCGACGGCCGTTCGACTCCGTCCACGCCGACGTCCACGCCCAGCGCCGCCGCCGACTGCGGAACGCGCGCGGCGAACTCTTCGAACAGCGCGTGGGTGCGCGCCGCCTGCGGGCCCGCCACGCCGTCCGCCAGCGCCTGGTCGAGGTCGCGGGTCAGCTCGACCTCGCCGGGGATGCACTGGTCCTTGCAGATCAGGAAGTCGGCGGCCGCGCGAAGCTGCCGGGCAGAGCCCGCGGGAAGCGCGACCAGGTCGCTCGCGAGCAGGACCGATCCTGTGTAGCCGTAGCTCGTGAGACCGGAGTCCGGGTCGCGCAACACCTCCGGCGCCGGCCACGCGATCGGCCCGAGCCGGGCGCCCTCGGCCTCGAACTGGAGCTTGGTGGGCAGGCCCGCCTCGCCGGGATTGCGCCAGTACAGATGCCAGCCCGGATCCAGCGTGAACAGCACGCCCACGCGCGCGATCCGGCCTGGCGCCGCGGTGGGATCGACCAGCAGGCGCAGCTCGATGCGCGACTTCACCGCATCGGGTGCGGCGGCGGCGCGTGCCCCCGCGGGAACCGGGATGGGGGGCTCGGCGCGCGCCGGGGTCGCCGCGACACCCGCGGCCAGCGCGAACACTCCCCCCAACAGACAGCTACGCCACCTGAGCACTCTCATTCGGGATCGCATCGGCGCGCGGGGGGGCGGGGCTTGTGATCCACGAACGCGCAGCTGCGGTCCACTCGGGTTCGCGCGCAGGCAAGTCCCGCGCAGCGAACGACGATATCCAAGGGTGAAGTGGCCGCGCGGCCTTGGTAACCTCGCGCCACCCGAGGAGGTCCCTTGTCGATCGATCCGATCTCGCGCACCGAGCTCGCGGAGCGCCGCCGGCGCTTCCAGGCCCAGCTCGGCGAGGGCGTCGCGATCGTCCCGGGCGCGCACGCGCGGACCCGCTCGCACGACACCGAGTACCCGTTCCGGCAGGACTCGGACCTCTGGTACCTGACGGGGTTCGAGCAGCCCGAGGCGGTCGCGGTTTTCACGCAGGGCCGCTTCATGTTCTTCGTGCAGCCGCGCGACCCCGTCATGGAGACCTGGAACGGGCGGCGGCCGGGGGTCGAAGGAGCGGTGTCGCGCTTCGGCGCGGACGAGGCGTTCCCGATCGGCGAGCTCGCCGCGAAGCTGCCGGGCCTGCTCGAGAACAAGCCGCGGCTCTGGCACACCTTCGCGCGCGACCGGGCGCTCGACGACATGGTCACTGCGGCGCTCGCCGACGTGCGCGCGCGCGGGCGGCGCGGCGTGACCGCGCCGAGCGAGATCGCTTCGCCGCACGACCTGATCCACGAGATGCGGCTGCGCAAGTCGAGCGCCGAGCTCGAGATCATGCGCGCGGCGTCGGCGATCTCGGCCGAGGCGCACCACTGCGCGGCGCACGCCTGCAAGGCGGGCACGCACGAGTACGAGCTCGAGGCCGAGCTCCTGCGCGTGTTCCGCAAGCGCGGCGGGCTGGCGCCGGCCTACAACCCGATCGTCGGCACGGGCGACAACGCGACCATCCTCCACTACGTCGAGAACCGCGATGCGCTCCAGGCCGGGCAGCTCGTGCTGATCGACGCGGGGGTGGAGCTACACGGTTATGCGTCGGACGTGACGCGCGGCTATCCGGTCGGCGGGCGCTTCGAGGGCGCGGCGCGCGACGTGTACCAGGCCGTGCTCGACGCGCAGCACGCGGCGTTCCGCGCCGTCGCGCCGGGGGTGAGCCTGCCCGAGATCCACGCGGCGGCGCTGCGCCAGCTCGTGGTGGGGCTGGTCGCGCTGGGGGCGCTCTCCGGCGACGTCGACGAGCTGATCAAGACCGAGGCCTACAAGCCGTTCTACATGCACTCGACGGGGCACCTGCTCGGGCTCGACGTGCACGACGTCGGCACCTACTACGTGGACGGCAAGCCGCGGCCGCTCGAGCCCGGCATGTGCTTCACCATCGAGCCGGGCCTCTACTTCAGCGCGACCGAGCCGAAGACCCCCGCCCACCTGCGCGGGATCGGCGTGCGGATCGAAGACGACGTCGTCATCACCGAGCACGGCCACGAGAACCTGACGGCGGCCATCCCGAAGGAGATCGCGGACGTCGAAGCCTGGATGAGGAGCTAGCCGCACCATGGCCGACGCCAATTCGATCGAGTCGACCCTGAAGGAGAAGCGGCGCTTCCCGCCCGACGCCGCGTTCGCGAAGCACGCCAACCTGCGGGCCGGCCGCGTACAAGGCGATGACCAAGGAGGGGCAGAAGAGCCCCGAGAAGTTCTGGGCGCGGATGGCGCGCGAGCACGTCACCTGGTTCGCGCCGTGGAAGAAGACGCTCGAGTGGAAGCCGCCGTTCGCGAGGTGGTTCATCGGCGGCAAGACCAACGTCAGCTACAACTGCCTCGACCGGCACCTCGAGGGACCGAACGCCTGGCGGCGCAACAAGGCCGCGATCATCTGGGAGGGCGAGCCCGGCGACAGCCGCGTGCTCACCTACGGCGACCTCCACCGCGAGGTCTGCAAGTTCGCCAACGTCCTTCTCTCGCGCGGCGTCGCGAAGGGCGACCGAATCATCCTGTACATGCCGCTCGTGCCCGAGCTCGCGATCGCGATGCTCGCCTGCACCCGGATCGGCGCGATCCACTCGATCATCTTCGGCGGCTTCTCGGCCGACTCCGTGCGCGACCGGATCAACGACGCGCAGGCGAAGCTGGTGGTCACCGCCGACGGCGGCTGGCGCCGAGGTCACGTCGTGCAGCTGAAGTCGATCGTCGACGACGCGCTCTCGCACGCCCCGAGCGTCGAGAACGTGATCGTGTTCAAGCGCACCGGCCAGGACGTATTGATCAAGGAAGGCCGCGACCTCTGGTGGCACGAGCTGATGGCGGACGCGTCGGCCGACTGCGCGCCCGCCAAGATGGACGCCGAGGCGCCGCTCTTCATCCTCTACACGAGCGGCTCGACGGGGAAGCCCAAGGGCGTGCTGCACACGACCGGCGGCTACCTGACCCACGTCGCCACCACGGCCAAGTACATCTTCGACCTGAAGGAAGACGACACCTACTGGTGTACGGCGGACATCGGCTGGATCACCGGCCACTCGTACGTCGTGTACGGGATCCTGGCCAACGGGGCGACCTCGGTCATGTACGAGGGCGCGCCGAACCACCCGGACGTCGAGCGCTTCTGGCGCATCATCGACAAGTACAAGGTGACGATCTTCTACACCGCGCCCACCGCCATCCGCACCTTCATGCGCTGGGGCGACGAGCACGTGAAGAAGCACTCGCTCGCGTCGCTGCGGCTGCTGGGCACCGTGGGCGAGCCGATCAACCCCGAGGCGTGGATCTGGTACCGCAAGACGATCGGCAAGAACCGCTGCCCGATCGTCGACACCTGGTGGCAGACCGAGACGGGCGGGATCCTGATCACGCCGCTGCCCGGCGCCGTCGCGACCAAGCCCGGCTCGGGCACGCTCCCCTTCCCCGGGATCTTCCCCGAGGTCTGGAACGAGCAGGGCGAGCCGTGCGGGCCGAACGAGGGCGGCTACCTGGTCCTGACCAAGCCCTGGCCCGGCATGCTGCGCGGCATCTGGGGCGATCCCAAGCGCTTCGCCGAGCAGTACTTCTCGAAGTTCAAGAACACCTACTTCACCGGCGACGGCGCGCGCCGCGATCCGGACGGCTACTTCTGGGTGATTGGCCGCGTCGACGACGTCATGAACGTCGCGGGCCACCGGCTCTCGACCATGGAGGTCGAGAGCGCGCTCGTCTCGAACCCGAAGGTGGCGGAGGCGGCGGTGGTGGGCCGCGCCGACGAGATCAAGGGCACCGCGGTCGTGTGCTTCGTCACGCTGAAGGCGGGCCAGGCGTTCGATCCGAACCTGGCCCTGGAGCTGAAGAACTGGGTGGCGAAGGAGATCGGGCCGATCGCGCGCCCCGACGACGTCCGCTTCGCCGAGGCGCTGCCGAAGACCCGTTCCGGAAAGATCATGCGGCGGCTGCTTCGGGACGTGGCCGCGGGGCGCGAGAGCGCAGGGGATACGACGACGCTCGAAGACTTCTCGGTCCTCGCGAAGTTGCGCGCGTCGGACGAAGACTGATCCTTCCCAGCTAGCGAAGAAATCGGGCGCATACCGAGGGGGGTGTCATGCGCATCGTATGGTTGATTCTTCTCCTGCTTCTGGCGGGTGTGGGCTACTTCGGCTACACGCGCGCGGAGCGCGAGCCACCCGTCATCTCGACGCTCACGTCGGCCGGCTACGCGAGCACCGAGTACCGCCACGTGTTCCGCTTCAACGACGACGGCTCGGGCATCCGCTCGGCGCACGTCTGGCTCGAGGCCGGCGGCAAGACCTACGAGCTCGCCTCGCAGGAGTACCCCGGCAACGCGCTGACCGGCGCCGAGCTCGCCTTGCAGCGCGAGATCGAGGTCGTCGTGAAGCCCAAGGAGCTGGGCCTGCCCGACGGCGAGGCGACCCTGCACGCCGAGACGACCGACTACTCGTGGCTGTCCAACGTGTCGGCCGTCGACGTCACGCTCACCGTCGACACCCACCCGCCCCGCGCGTCCCTCTTGACGGGCCTCACCTACGTGCGGCGCGGCGGCTCGGAGCTGGCGGTCTACACCGTGGAAGACGGCGTGGAGAAGCACGGCATCGCGGTCGGCGACGCGTTCTTCCCCGGCTCCAAGGACCCCGGCGACCCGAAGCGGATGCTCGCCTTCTACGCGATCCCCGCCGGCGCCCCGGCCGACGTGAAGCCCGCGCTCGTGGCGGTGGATCGGGCCGGCAACGAGACGCGGGTCGCGCTCGTGACCAACATTCTCGACCGCGCCTTCCCCGCCGACACCATCCCGCTCACCGACCAGTTCATGAGCGACAAGGTGGCGGAGCTGCTCACCGGCTTCTCGGGCACGCCGCTCGAGGGCTACCTGAAGATCAACCGCGAGCTGCGCAAGGAGAACGACGCGCAGCTGGTCGAGCTGTGCAAGAAGTCGAGCGTGGACCGGATCTGGGCCGGCCCGTTCGTGCAGATGCCCAACACGCACGCCGGCGCGAAGTTCGCCGAGCGACGCAGCTACGTGTACGAGGGCAAGGTCGTCGACCAGCAGACCCACATGGGCTACGACCTGGCCTCGACCTCGCACGCGAACGTGCCCGCGGCGAACGATGGCGTGGTGGTCTTCGCGGGGCCGCTCGGGATCTACGGGAACGCGGTCCTGATCGACCACGGGCTCGGCCTGTTCAGCCTGTACGGTCACCTGTCGGAGATCGCCGTCGAGAACCACCGCCCGATCTCGAAGGGCGATACGCTGGGCAAGAGCGGGACCACCGGCCTCGCGGGCGGCGATCACCTGCACTTCGCGATGCTGCTGGACGGCGTGTTCGTCGACCCGCTGGAGTGGTTCGACAAGAAATGGATCGACGACCACATCGAGGCGAAGTTCTCGGCAAGGCCTTCGTCGAACGGCTAGCCGGCTGGTACGCGCGCGCGCGCCGCGACCTGCCCTGGCGGCGCACGCGCGATCCGTACCGGATCTGGCTGTCCGAGACGATGCTCCAGCAGACCCGCGTCGACACGGTGGTGCCGTACTACGAGCGCTTCGTGGCGCGCTTCCCGACGCTCGACGCGCTCGCGGTCGCCGACGAGGAGGCCGTCCTGCGGCTCTGGGCGGGCCTCGGCTACTACGCGCGCGCACGCAACCTGAAGCGCGCCGCGGAGGCGGTCGCGCGCGAGCACGGCGGCGAGCTGCCGCGCGAGGCCGAGGCGCTGGCGTCACTGCCCGGTGTCGGACGCTATACGGTCGGCGCTCTGCGCAGCATCGCCTTCGGCGAGCGCGCGGCCGTGGTCGACGGGAACGTGCGCCGCGTGCTGGCGCGGCTCGCCGGCGAGCGCGAGCTCGCGGACGAGGACGCCTGGCGGCTCGCCGAGGCGCTGGTCCCCGAGAACGAGCCGGGCGAGTGGAACCAGGCGCTGATGGAGCTGGGCGCGACGGTCTGCACGCCGCGCAAGCCCGGGTGCCTCTTCTGCCCGGTCGCCGACTTCTGCGCCGCGCGCGGGAGCGACCCCGAGCGCTTCCCGGCCCCGCGCGTGAAGACCGCGGTGAAGCGGGTCCACGCGGTCGCCGGCGTGCTCGAACGGCGCGGGCGCGTCCTGATCGTGCGCCGGCCGTCGCGCGGCCTGCTGGGCGGGCTCTGGGAGCTGCCGACGGGCGAGGGCACGGATCCCGCCGCGCTGCTCGCGGCCGTCCGCGAGCGCACCGGGCTCGAGGTCGCAGCTGGCTCACGGCTCGGCCAGGTTCGTCACCTCTTCACTCACCGCGACCTCCGGCTCGAGCTCTACGCGCTCGAGGACCGCGGCGGCCGCCTCGCCCGCAGCCCGGACGCCCGCTTCTGCAGCCCGGCCGACCTCGAGGCCCTGCCGCTCTCGCGCCTGATGAAGAAAACCCTTGCACTGGCCCGTCCGATGTAGCGATGTAAGAGGGGGAGACGTCATGGTGCGCGACCCGGATGAAGACGACGCGCTCTTCGCCGAGGCCATGGCCGGCGTCCAGGTGATCTCGCAGACGAGCCGGCCACTCGCGCCGGTCTACCGCGAGCCGACGCCGCTCTCGGAGCGCGAGCGCGAGGTGATCCGCGAGCTCGACGCGCTCGTGAACGGCGACGCCCCCTTCGACCTGACTCACTCCGACGAGTTCATGAGCGGCTGCGTGCCCGGCCTCGACCCGCGTGTGCTGCGCGGCCTGCGCAAGGGCGAGTTCACGCCCCAGGCCGACCTCGACCTGCACGGCTGCGACGCCGCCACCGCGCGCGCGCTGGTCGAGCAGTTCGTCGTCGACGCGCACGCGCGCGGCCTGCGCTGCCTGCGCATCGTGCACGGCCGCGGCAAGCGCTCCCCGAACGGCGAGCCCGTGCTGCGCCCGAGCCTGCCGCGCTGGCTCGCGCGCGGGCCGGCGCGCCTGATCGTGCTCGCCTATTCGAGCGCCCCGCCCACCGACGGCGGCACCGGTGCGAGCTACGTCCTGCTCGCGCGTCACAAGGCGGAGCGGCGCTAGCCGGTCGGGAAGAGCTCGGGCGGCCAGGTCGCCTTGGCCATCGGGTTCAGGGCCAGGTCGGCCGTGAGATCCGACGCCGTGCCCATGCCTCGCTATCATACGCGCGTGAGCTCGACGTTCGGCCACCTCTTCCGGATCCACACCTGGGGTGAGTCCCACGGTGGCGCGGTCGGCGTGGTGATCGACGGCTGTCCGCCGCGCGTCCCGCTCGACGCGGCCGACCTGCAGGTCGAGCTCGACCGCCGCCGGCCCGGCCAGAGCAAATTGACCACGCCGCGGCAGGAGGCCGACCGCGCCGAGATCCTGTCCGGCGTGTTCGAGGGCCAGACGCTCGGCACCCCGATCTGCGTCCTGGTGCGCAACGAGGACGCGCGGCCCGAGGCGTACGCGGACATGCGCGACGTCTACCGCCCGTCGCACGCGGACTACACCTACGAGGCGAAGTACGGCATCCGCAACTGGCAGGGCGGCGGGCGCGCGAGCGCGCGCGAGACGATCGGCCGGGTCGCCGCCGGCGCGGTCGCGCGCAAGGTGCTGGCGAAGTTCGGCGTGGGCGAGGTCGTCGGCTTCGTCTCGCAGGTCCACACGATCGAGGCCAAGGTCGACCCGTTCGCGGTCGCGCGCGCCGACGTCGAGCGCTCGATCACCCGCTGCCCCGATCCGGCGGCGGCCGAGGAGATGATCCAGCGCATCGACGACGCCCGCCGCGCGGGTGACTCGCTGGGCGGCTCGGTGACTTGTGTGGCGCACGGCGTTCCGCCGGGGCTCGGCGAGCCGGTCTTCCACAAGCTCGAGGCCGAGCTCGCGGCGGCGCTGCTGTCGCTGCCGGCGTGCAAGGGCTTCGAGATCGGCTCGGGCTTCGCGGGCACCCGGCTGCTGGGCAGCGAGCACAACGACGCGTTCGTCGTCGAGGACGGGCGGGTGCACACGCGCACCAACCGCTCCGGCGGCGTGCAGGGCGGGATCTCGAACGGCGAGCCCATCCTCGTGCGCGCGGCGTTCAAACCGACCGCCACGATCCGCAAGGAGCAGGACACGGTCAACCGCGAGGGCGAGGCGGTGAAGCTCGAGGCCCAGGGCCGCCACGACCCGTGCGTGCTGCCCCGCGCGGTGCCGATGGTCGAGGCGATGGTGGCGCTGGTGCTCTGCGACCACCTGCTCCTTCAAAGGGCGATCGCCTCCTAGGGGTTCTTCAGGCCCTTCCGCGCAGCGCCGATTCCGAGGCGTGCTCTTCGACCTGATCGCGCTCGTCATTCTCGCGGTCTTCGTCGCCGTCGGCGCGTTCCGCGGCACCCTCGCGGGGTTCCTGCGCGTCGCGACCGTAGGCCTGGCCTACGTCTCGTCCTTCCTCGCGGCGACCAAGCTGGGCGTGGTCGTCGCCGTGCTGACCGGCTTCTCGCACCTGGGAGCGGCGGCCCTGCTCGGCTCGGGCGTGTTCTTCTTCGTGTACGTCGCGGGCAGCGTCATCTCGATGCTCTTGATCCGCGCCGAACACGACCGCCGGGCGGACGTCCCGCGCGGCGCCTACGACCGGTTCGGCGGCGCCTGCTTCGGCGCCCTGCAGGCGGGGCTCGCGATCCTCCTGCTGGCGGTGTTCGGGAGCGTGCTCGACGCCGCGTACCGCGCCGGCGTGCCGCAGGGTGTGGATCAGAGCGGCTCGTACCTGATCGCGTCCACGCGCAGGGTCGTCGCCCACGGCGTCGGCGCGGCGCTCGGCGACGGTCCGGGCTCGAAGCTCGCAGTGCGGCTGATCGCGGATCCCGGCCAGGTGCTCGTCTCGGCCCAGCAGCTCCTCGCGAGCCCGCGCTTCGCGAAGCTCCAGCAGGACGCGCTTTTCTGGGACATGGCGACGAGCGGGGAGCTTTCGATCGACGCCGCGCTGAACCGCCGCAGCTTCCTCGAGCTGATGTACGACGACTCGACTCGCGCGCAGGCGGCCGACCTCGGGCTCGTGCCCGAGGAGGCGCGCCAGGATCCCAACGCCTTCCGCGCGGCGATGCGCACCTCGCTCGCCCAGGCCGGCCCGCGTATCCGCGCGATCCGAAACGACCCCGCGCTGGCCGAGCTGGCCCAGGACCCGGACGTGCAGAACGCGCTCAAGAGCGGCGACGGCGTGTCGCTGCTCTCGCATCCCGAGTTCCGCAAACTCGTGGACCGCGCGATGAAGGACTACGAGCGCGGCGGCGAGCCGATCCCGAACTGACCGGCGTTGTCCGAGCCGAGACCGCAAGGTGAAGCCGCGCAGCGAGCCGCAGGCGAGCGAAGGCGGGCAGGCGGGCTTGGCCCGCCGCTAACCCGCTAAGGCAGAATTGCGAAGCCGGCCACGGCGGCGGCCAGGCCGAAGAGCAACCCGCTGCTGGTCAGGAGCGCGTGCCAGCCGCGGATCGGCGCCCGTGGATTCCGTTCTAAGTGGAGTCCCAGGTAGCCGCCGCTCAAGAGCCCCGTGAGCGCGCCACTCGCCAGCCAGAAGTGGACCGACTCGAAGAGCGGCTTGCCGCGCAGCCAGGCCATGGATCCGAGCCCCGCCCCGAAGCCCGCCACCGCGAGCAACACCACCCAGGGCGCGAGCCGCCGGTGGCGCCGGCTCGATACCGGTCGGCCCAAGAGGCGCCCGCGCCGGATGCGCAGCCCGTCGCGCAGCACGAACAGTCCGAGCGCGAGAATCGCGACCATCGCGACGGGATGCAGATACGCGGCCGCTCGCACGGGAGCGAGGCTACTTGTGTGCGCGACGCTGGTCCACTCGCGCGGAATCCGTTACAGGTGTGCTCGTGGGAGTGGACGAGGGGACCGTGCTGCGGGCCGCGGTCGCTCATCTCGAGCGTTACCGCAGCGCGATCGAGACCGAGGTGAACCGCCGCCTCGGGCGCGCGGAGCCGGCGCCAGAAGTGCGCGCCGAAGTCATCCGCCGCTTCCGCACTTTCTGCCGGCTCGCGAGTCTCTCGCTCGACACCGCGCGTGTCTCGCTGGACGGCCTCGGCGGCAACAGCGCCCTCGCCCTCGAAGAGTCGGTGCGCGTCGCCGTCGAGGTCGCGAACAGCTTCGGCGCGCCGGCGGACGTCGCGGGCGCGCTCGTGGACATGGAAGCGCGCTTCCGCGCCGGCGTGCGCCGCATCCTCGCGCCCGAGGAGATGGAGCAGAAGCGCGAGCGCAGCAGGAAGCGCCCGACACCGAACGCGGGCAAGCGGGTGCGCGGCGCGATCGACCGGATCTCGGACACGTACGTCGCGATGAACCTCGACACGAACACGATCTTCGACGTGAACCCGGCGGCGGAGGCGCTCTTCGCGGCGGCCGCGGAGCGCCTGGTCGGCACGCCGCTCGGCAGCTACATCGCGCCGTCAGATCAGCTGGCGTGGCGCGAGCTCGAAGCGCGCCTCGACGCCGGCGAAGACGCCGGCCCGCTCGAGGTCACGATCGCACGGCCGAACGGCGACTACGTCCCGGTCGAGCTCACGATCGCGAGTCACACGATCGCGGGGCGGCGGCTGGCGATGTTCCTGGTCCGCGAGCGGCTGAAGCGGATCGCCTAACCGCGCTCGTAGGTGACCGACAGCATGATCCGGCTCTCCGGCGTGCGGTTCGGCATGGCCCGATGCCACAGGCGCAGGTCTCGGATTGCGACTCCGCCGCTCGGAACTACCAGGCGGCACGACGCGAGCTGCGCGGCTCTGCGAGGTACGTCGAGAAGCGCGGCGCCGTCGACGTCGCGCTCGAGGTGAGAGCGCGGCCAGACCTCGGTGGCACCGTTCTCGTCGGTGAGATCGGTGACGGCGAGGTCAATCGAGAGCGCCTGAAGCTCCGGCAGCTCGACATTCGCGGCGACGATCTGCGAGCGGTCGCGATGAATCGCTTGAGCGTCGCTTCCCGGCAGTGCCCCCCGGATCCAGTGCTCGGTCGCGCGCGCTTCCGCGCCCAGACACGCGCGCACGATCTCCTCCACGGCTGATTGCTGCTCGAAGAGCCCGCCTCGGAGCGGGGCGCGAGAGAGCGACTCGAGAGGTACCCGCGTCCGCGCGCGCCGCGATCTCGCGAGCGCTGCCGAGCACATCTCGCGCAGCACGGCGAGAGTCGCGGCGCCGACCTGGGAGGGGACGATCGCGAAGCCGAGCTCGCGCACCGCCGCGATCGACTCTGGGGTGTCTGGCTGCGACATGTTCCATCGACATCGTACCGCGCCCCTCCCTAGACTGATGCCGCGACTACGAGGACGAGGGAGCCGTCATCAACCGGTTGCGACGATTGTTCGCTGCGACGTGGCGACAGAGCGCGCGGAGCCTTCGCTGCCCGACAACGCCTCGCCTCGATGGCCGACGCGCGCTCGTGACCGGTGGCAACGCCGGCATCGGTCTGGCGACTTGTCGCGGTCTGCTCGAACGCGGCGCCCAAGTGGCAATCGCCTCGCGCAACGCGGGCAAGGCCGAGGCCGCGCGCACTGCGCTGCTGCGGGAGGCACCGGCGGGCGCTTCGATCTCGTGCGTGGCTCTCGACCTCGCGGACCTTCGCTCGGTGCGCGAGTGCGCGAGGATTCTCGCGGAGCAACACGACCCCTTCGACATCGTCGTCTGCAACGCCGGTCTCTGGCCGCAGCGCTACGAGAGGTCTCCGCAAGGTCATGAGCTGGCGTTCGCCACCAACGTCCTGGGTCACTTCGCGCTGTTGCGGAACATGATCGATGCGCGCGCGCTCGCGTCCAGCGCGCGCGTCGTCTTGGTGACCGGCGACATCTACATCCTGGCTCGCGAGTGCACGCCGGACTACGCGTTCAACTCGCCCCTGGGCGGGATGCAGGCGTACTGCCGCTCCAAGCTCGGCGACATCTGGATCGCCCGCGAGCTGCAGCGCCGGCATCCGGAGCTCCACGTCGCGATCGCGCACCCCGGCGTCGTGGCCACGAATCTAGGAGGGAAGCCGTCAGCCCGCTTCGACCGCATCCGGAAGAGCTTGATCCTGTCGATCGAGCGCGGCGCCGAGACCCCTCTCTTCTGCGCCACCCAGCCGATCCCGAAGGGCGCGTACATCCACAACACCCTCGGCGAGGTGACCTTCGAGGCGGACGATCCCGGCGGGCACTCCAGCGCGGCAGAGCGCCTCTGGAACCTCTGCGAGAGTCTGAACCGGATCGCGTAGCCAAGGTCGCCTCGCGTCGCTGCATCCCGAGGAGCTGCTCGTACTACTCCACCCGGACCACGGCCCCCTGGGGAATCTTCTTCACCAGCGCCGCCGCCGCGCGCTCGGCATAGTCCGGGTCACGCGACTCGAGCGTCAGCATCGTCATGTAGTCCACGTCGCTCGACGTGCGCGGATAGCTCCCGAGCATGAGCTCGCTGAACTCGACCAAGAGCGCGTTCAGGTCCTCCGCGATGTCGCTCTCGATCAAGCTCACGTACACGCGGCGCAGGTAGACCGGCGCGCCCTTGAACGTGTCGCGCGCGGCATCGAACTTCGCCTGCAAGAGTCGCGGGATGCCGGGGAAGATGTAGACGTTGCGAACCGTGACGAGCGGGAACCAGAGGTCCTTGCTCGCGATGAGCTGCGCGCCCGCGGGCAGGGTGCACATCTTGAGATGAGCCGCGTTCGGCTCGCGGCCGCGCAGCGCGCCGCGCAGCATCACCATCATCTCCTCGTGCTGCACGAGCGGGAGGCCGAAAGCGGCAGCGACGCCGTCCATGGTGAGGTCGTCGTGGGTCGGGCCGACGCCGCCGGAGGTCAGCACGTAGTCGTAGCGCTCGCTGAACTCGCGGACGTCGTGGGCGATCTCGGGGATCTCGTCGGGGACGACGTGCACGCGGGGAACGTCGACGCCCTGGCGGCGCAGCTCGCGCAGCAGGTAGGGCGTGTTCTCGTCCTGGACCTTCCCGGTCAGGATCTCGTTTCCGATGATCACGATCCCGGCGGTCGACATCGCGGGCAGTCTAGCAGGTGCGTATCCTGCGGCGGTGCCGAAGCTCCGCTTCCAGCCCGCCGGGATCGAGCTCGAGGTCGCCAAGGGCGCGCGCCTGATCGATGCCATCCGCGACGCGGGCCTCCCGATCGCGCGCGCGTGCGGCGACGATCTCGTCTGCGCGAAGTGCGGAGTTCGCATCCTCGCCGGCCGCGTCGCGCGCGAGAAGCCGATCGAGCGCCGCACCAAGGCCCGCAATCGTGTCGACCCCGCCCTCCGGCTCGCCTGCGCACTGCGCGTTTCGGGGGACCTCGAGATCAGCGCGGACTACTGGTGACATGGTGAAGCGCGCGCTCCTCCTCGTCGACCACGGCAGCCGCGAGCCCGAGGCCGCGGCGCAGCTCGAGCGGCTCGCGACCGAGCTGCGCCGGCGCCGGCCGGAGCTCGCGGTGTACCTCGCGCATCTCGAGCTGGCCCAGCCGTCGATCGCCGAGGCGATCGCCTCCTGCTCCCTGGATGGCGTTACCGACCTGGTCGTCCACCCCTTCTTCCTGGCGCCCGGCCGGCACTCGGCGCACGATCTGCCGCACCTGGTCGCCGCCGCGGTGGCCGCCCATCCGGGGCTGCGCGTGCGAATGACGCCCCATACCGGCGCTTCCGCTGGTATCGCGGACCTGATCCTGGCTACGCTCCCGCCTGACTAAGGGAGACTGCATGGCGCGGATCAACGACCACTACCTGAAGCTCGCGGCCGGGTATCTGTTCCCGGAGATCGGCCGGCGCGTGCACGCCTACCAGGAGAAGAACCCCGGCGCGAAGTTGATCCGGCTGGGGATCGGCGACGTGGTGCTGCCGATCGGCGCGTCGATCCGCGCCGCCATGCACCGCGCGATCGACGAGCTGGGCGCGGAGGAGACCTTCAAGGGCTACAGCCCCGACCAGGGCTACGACTTCCTGCGCAACGCGATCGCCGAGCACGACTTCAAGGCGCGCGGCGCGACCGTCTCGCCCGACGAGATCTTCGTCTCGGACGGCAGCAAGTGCGACAGCGGGAACATCCAGGAGATCTTCGCGACAGCCGCGAAGGTCGCCGTGACCGATCCGGTGTACCCCGTCTACGTCGACACGAACGTCATGGCGGGGCGCACCGGCGCGGCCGGCGAGGACGGCGCGTACGCGGGACTCACCTATCTGCCCTGCACCGAGAAGAACGGCTTCATCCCCGACCCTCCCGACGATCCGGTCGACGTCGTGTATCTGTGCTCGCCGAACAACCCGACGGGCGCGGTGGCCACGAAGAAGGACCTCGCGCGCTGGGTGGGCTGGGCCAAGGAGCACGACGCGGTGATCCTGTTCGATGCCGCGTACGAGGGCTACATCCGGGACCCGGACCTGCCCCACTCGATCTACGAGATCCCGGGCGGGCGCGAGGTGGCGATCGAGTTCCGCAGCTACTCGAAGTTGGCCGGCTTCACGGGTCTCCGCTGCGGCTACGTGGTGGTGCCGAAGGACGTGGTGGGCAAGGACGGCAAGGGCAACGCCGTCGGCCTGCACCGGCTCTGGTCGCGCCGCCAGTCCACCAAGTTCAACGGCGCGAGCTACCCGATCCAGGTCGGCGCCGCGGCCTGCTACACCGAAGAGGGTCGCCGCGAGCTGCACGCGAGCATCGACTACTACATGGAGAACGCGAAGCTGATCCGCGAAGGGCTGAAGGCCGCGGGGCTCAAAGTCTTCGGCGCCCAGAACGCGCCGTACGGCTGGATCGCGACACCGAAGGGCGTCGGCTCGTGGGAGCTGTTCGACCGCCTGCTCGAAGAGGCCCAGGTCGTGTGCACGCCGGGCGCGGGCTTCGGCTCGTGCGGCGAGGGCTACCTGCGGCTGTCCGCGTTCGGGAAGCGCGAGAACGTGGAAGAGGCAGTCGCGCGGATCGTGAAGACGCTCGCGGGTTAGCGTGGACTTCCGCGACTCCCCCGAGCAAGCCGCCCTGCGGGCCGAGGTGCGCGCCTTCGCCGCCGCCGACCCCGCGCTCGCGGCGCGCCCCTTCCTCGAAGACGGCTGGATCGCCGGCTTCGACCCCGACTTCTCGCGCCGGCTCGCCGCGCGCGGCTGGATCGGCATGACCTGGCCGAAGCAGTACGGCGGGCGCGAGAAGAGCTACCTGGACCGCCTGATCGTGACCGAGGAGCTCCTGCTCGCGGGCGCGCCCGTCGCCGCCCACTGGTTCGGCGATCGCCAGATCGGGCCGGCCCTGCTCGCGCACGGAACCCCCGAGCAGCGTGCCGAGCTGGTGCCGCGCATCGCGCGCGCCGAGATCACCTTCTGCATCGGCATGAGCGAGCCGAACGCGGGCAGCGACCTGGCCGGGCTCAGCACCCGCGCGGACGACGACGGCGATTCGTTCGTGATCCGCGGCCAGAAGATCTGGACGAGCTTCGCGAGCGACGCCGACTACTGCTACCTGGTCGCGCGCACCGACCCGAGCGCTGCCAAGCACAAGGGCATCAGCGAGCTGCTCGTGCCGATGAACCTGCCGGGGATCACCGTGCGCCCGATCCTCGACATGGTCGGCGAGTCGCACTTCGGAGAGCTCTTCTTCGACGACGTGCGCGTGCCGAAGACGGCGCTGATCGGGAAGCTCCACAACGGCTTCTATCAGATCATGCAGCAGCTCGACTTCGAGCGAAGCGGGATCGAGCGCCTGGTCTCGAACGCGCCGCTCTGGCGCGCGGCGTTGAAACACTGCCGCGAGGCGGGTCTCACCGCGCGCGACCCGGCGCTGCGCAACCGCCTGGCCGAGCTCGAGATCGCCTGGCGGGCCGGCCGGGGCCTCGTCTACCGCGTGGCCGACATGCTCTCGCAGGGCCGTGTGCCGAACCACGAGGCGGCGGTCGCGAAGACCTTCTGTACGTCGCTCGAGCAGCGCATCACGGACACGGTGAGTCAGATCTACGGCGCCGCCGGCTCTCTCGACGCCTCCGACCCGCACGCCCCGCTCGCCGGTCGGGCCGCGCGAACGTTCCTGTACGCGGCGGCCTACACCATCCAGGGCGGAACGAACAACATCCTGCGGAACATCATCGCGACCCGTGGCCTGGGTCTGCCGGCATGACGACGCGCGCCCTGCTCCTGCTCGTCGCCGCCGCGCTCTCGGCCTGCGCCCACCGAGACGTCACGCTCGTGAGCGAGCCGCCCGGGGCGTTCGTGTACGTGTACCCCACCGGAAAGGTCTCGACGATCACTCCGGGGGTCATGCAGGGGCTCCGCGCGAGCCAGAACTACACGGTGGTCGCAACTCTGAAGGGATACGACACACTGCGCGTGATCATCCCTGGCGACTCGACCTTCCCATGGCCCTTTCCGATCAACTTCATCGTCTCGTGGTCCGGCGGCTACGACTCGACGATCTCGTTCAAGCTGTATCCGTGCACCGCTCCGGGCGGCTGTGGACAGGTCGATCCGAGGCTCCCGGGCAGCATCCCGCATTGACCGGCCGCGATCCGAACGGTATCTCCGCCAGGTGACTCGACGACCCGCGAGATGGCTCGCGCTCTCAGCCGTGCTCCTCGCTTCCACCGCATGTCATAGCCTCTTCATCCGGGTGTCGAGCGCGCCGTTCAACCCGACGCCGGTCGTCGACCGCAAGACGTTCTGGCTGTTCGGCTGCCTTCCCGAGCAGGAGGTCGACGTGTCGGCGATCTGTCCCGACGGCGTCGGTGTGATCGAGGAGGCGACGAGCTTCAGCGACGCGCTCCTCACCGCGCTCACGCTCGAGATCTACACGCCCCGCACCTCCTCCTACTACTGCCGGGTGCCGCCGCAGGACGCTCTGCCGTGATGCGGCGAGCTCTCGCCTCGGCGCTCGTGCTGCTGCTCTCCAGCGGCTGCTACCGGACGCTCTATCGGAACGTGCAGCCGCGCAACGCGCCGCCGGTGGTCGAAGACGAGAGCACGATCCACCGGAGGCCGCGGGCCGGCTGGCAGAGCTTCTTCATGTACGGCTGGTTCCCCACCGAGCGGCGGATCGACGCCTACCTGGAGTGCGGCGAGGGACACGTCGCGACCGTCGAGACGGAGCAGACCTTCGGCCAGGGCGCGATCGCCTGGGCCGTGATGGTGGGCTTCTACCTCGGCATCTACTCGCCGTGGAGCGCGCACGTGACCTGCGACCACCAGGCGGTCCCCCGCTGAGCCCGGCCCGGGGATTGGACTTCGGCTTCCAGCGGCGACTACCCTCTGGGCATGAGTGACGCCACCTCTCCCGTCTCGTCGCCGATGCTGACCGAAGAGTTCATGCTCGAGCCGTACAAGGTGATCGCGCGGCTCCGGCAGGAAGACCCGGTGCACTTCGCGCCGATTCCGGGCTTCGGGTTCTGGTTCGTGACGCGCTACGACGACGTGCGCGAGCTCTTCACCGACCCGAACGTGACCAACGACCCGCGCGCCTACGAGAACTACGTGCCGCCCGCCGAGGGCTCGTACATGGCGAAGGTCGCGGACAAGGGCTTGTTCTCGCTGCCGCCCGAGGAGCACGCGCGGGTACGCCGGCTGGTGTCGGCCGCGTTCACGCCGCGCGCGATCGCGCGCATGGACCAGCAGGTGAAGGACGTGGTCGAGCAGTTCGCGGCCCCGCTGCGCGGGCGGCGCGGCGTCGTCGAGCTGATGAGCGCCTACACCGACCCGATCCCGAACGCGGTCATGAGCCGCGTGACCGGCGTCCCGGCGAAGGGCGGCGAGGAGGTGCGCTTCCGCGAGCTCGCGCAGGCCACCATCCGCGGCTTCTTCGCGTTCAGCGACCCGGCCGCCAAGGAAGCCGGCGAACGCCGCCTTCCTCGAGCTGGCCGAGTGGGTGCGCAAGATGGCGGACGAGCGCCGCCACTCGCCCAAGGACGATCTGATCACCGACCTCGTGCGCGCGCGCGACCGCGGCGACGCGATGAGCGACGACGAGATCGTGAACCTCATCACCGGGCTGATCGGCGCCGGCAGCGAGACCACCGCGATCGGCGGCTTCGTCTCGATCCTCACCATGCTCGAGCACCCCGAGGCCGCGGCGCGCCTGCGCCGCGAGCGCCAGCTCATCCCGGGCGCGGTGAACGAGATCCTGCGCTACGCGTTCGGCGGCCAGGGCGGGCTGCCGCGCTACGCGGTCCGCGACTTCGAGCTGCGCGGCAAGCAGATCAAGAAGGGGCAGATGCTGATGCTGTCCTTCAGCGGCGCGCACCGCGACCCGTCGGTGTTCCCCGATCCGGACCGCTTCGACATCGAGCGCGACAACACGAACCTGACCATCTTCGGGCGCGGCCCGCACTACTGCATCGGCGTGCACCTGGCGCGCGCCGAGATGGGCTTCATGCTCGACGCCGCGCTCGACTTCATGCCGCCCGACGCGCGGCACCGCGCCGAGCTAGTGAACTGGCAGCAGATGGGGTTCTTCCGCCGTCCGCAGAACCTGCCGGTCGACTTCGGCTGAGTCCTCTACCGGGCTGCGAAAGCCCAGGATCAGCTCCTCGATCTCGCCGATGCGCGCGTGCGCGTCGCGATAGCCGATCTCGACCAGCGTGCCGGTGTACGCCGAGTCGAAGAGCAGATAGCTCATCAGGTCGGCGCTCTGCGCGTCGGGGGTGCCGAGTCCGTCCATCACGAAGCGCAGCAGCCGCGGCATGCGGTGCGCGAAGCGCTGCGCGACCAGCGCCAGGTCCTCGGACGGGCTGATCACGAGCGGAGTGATCTGGCGCATCGCCGCGTGCGGGCTCGCCCCGTTCATGCCGCCGTGCGCCGCGACCAGCTCGTTCATCCGCTGCAGGTGATCCACGTCGGTGTCGAGGTGGTCGAGGAAGATCGCGTTCAGGAACACGCCGCAGATCTGCGCAAGCGGCGGGCAGGGCGGGCGCGGCCCGCCCTCGCCCTCGGGGGTCGAGCTCCAGGCCTCGCGGCGGGCCAGCGCGTCGGCGGCGTTGGTCGAGCGCACGCCGATCGCCAGGAGCCGGCTCGCCCCGAGCCGGATCGCCGGCGAGAGCGGCGCCACCAGGCGCAGGCCGCCGTCGCCGAACCAGAGCTCGCCGGCGTCGGAGTCGATCCGCACCGGCGGGAACACGAGCGGGATCGCGCCCGACGCCAGGATGTGTTGCGGGGTCAGGGTCACCGGCAGGACGACCCGCCGGCTCCCGCTCCACATCGCGTGGCCCTGCCGGCCCTGCACGAAGATGTACGAGCGCCCGGAGTGGTAGCTCGTGGCGGTGACCGCGACCGCGTACAGGTCGCCGCGCTCGATCGCCGCGCGCACGCCGTTCGCCGGCAATGCCCCCGAGACGAGCTTCGCGAGCGGGCTCGTGTCGAGCAGCCCGTAGGTCTGGGTCCAGCCGAGCAGGCTCCCCAAGGTGAAGTCCCGCAGCAGCGACGCGCCCCCTGTCGCGAGCGCCAGGAGATCGGTCCGGAAGACCTGGTCGACCGAGAGCTCC
Organism: uncultured delta proteobacterium; assembly: GCA_963707945.1. Lineage (GTDB taxonomy): Bacteria > Myxococcota_A > UBA9160 > SZUA-336 > SZUA-336 > VGRW01. The sequence goes on along the minus strand of CAVPRM010000001.1, from coordinate 120,815 downwards.
GACCAGACGTCGGCAACCTGCTGCGCCGCACCTGCGAAGCCGCCGGGCTGCGCCGCGAGAATCGTCCCGTTGATCGCCCCCGCCGACGCGCCGGCGATGATCTCGAACGGCTGCGCTCGCTCCCGCAGCGCGGGGATCTGGGCGATGCGCTTCAGCACCCCCGCCTGGTAGGCGCCGCGCGCACCGCCGGCGGTGAGCACGAGACCGAGCATGGTCTCCTCTTCAGCAAGGCCGATGCCACCGAATGGGACGTCCGGCAGCTCCCGCGCATTTTCCGGTGCCGAATCTCCGGGCAGGGCCCGTGCTATACCTGTGCCGTGGCAACCTCCGGTCCGACCCCGACCCCAACTCCGTCCGTCGTGATCCTCGGCGCAGGCGTCTCCGGCCTCTGCATGGGGATCCAGCTCAAGAAGGCAGGCATCGACTCGTTCACGATCTTCGAGAAGTCGCCCAGGGTCGGCGGAACCTGGAACGACAACTCGTACCCGGGCGCGGCCTGCGACGTCCCCTCGCACTTCTACTGCTACTCGTTCGAGCCCAACCCGGAGTGGACGCACAAGTTCTCGCGCCAGGCCGAGATCCGCGAGTACCTGGACCGCACCGCGCAGAAGTACGGGATCGTCCCGCACATCCGCTTCGGCAGCGAGGTCGCGACCGCGAGCTTCGACGAGGCGGCCGGCAAGTGGCGGCTGCGCACGAAGGGCGGCGAGGAGATCGTGGCCGACGTGCTGGTCAGCGGCACGGGCCAGCTGAACCGGCCGTTCGTGCCCGACCTCCCGGGCCTGGCCAGCTTCGAAGGCACCTCGTTCCACTCGGCGCGCTGGAACCACGACTGCGACGTGCGCGGCAAGAACGTGGTCGTGATCGGGAACGGCGCGAGCGCCATCCAGTTCATCCCGACGCTCGCGGAGAAGTCCGCCAAGCTCACCATCCTGCAGCGCTCCGCGAACTGGGTGGTGCCGCGCGGCGACTACGCCTACAGCGAGCGCGCCAAACGCTTCTTCAAGAGCTTCCCGGCGCTGGCCAGGATCTACCGCTGGTTCTTCTACTGGCAGCTCGAGAAGAACTTCATGGCGTTCGCCGCGCAGGGCTACTGGGCGAAGTGGTTCAACAAGGGCGCGACCGCGTACCTCGAGGCGTCGATCCCGGACCCCGCGCTGCGCAAGCGCCTGACCCCCGACTACCGGATCGGCTGCAAGCGGATCCTGATCGACGACGATTTTCTGCCCGCGCTGGCCAAGCCGAACGTCCGGCTCGAGACGAACTCGATCCGCGAGATCGTGCGCGACGGCGTGGTGACGCAGGACGGTGTGCACCACCCGGCCGACGTGCTGGTCCTCGCGACCGGGTTCCTGTCGCAGCAGTTCATGGCACCGATCCAGATCGAAGGGCTCGGCGGGCGCAAGCTCGAGTCGGTCTGGCACGAGGGGGCGGAGGCGCACCTCGGCATCACGGTCGCGGGCTTCCCGAACTTCTTCATGATGTACGGGCCCAACACCAACCTGGGTCACAACTCGATCATCTTCATGATCGAGTGCCAGGTGGGCTACGCGCTGCAGTGCATCCAGGCGCTTCGCGAGAAGGGGCTCCGCTACCTCGACGTCCGCGAGGACGCGATGAAGCGCTACAACGAGCAGATCCAACAGGAGCTCGCGAGCACCGCCTGGGCCGCCGGCTGCAAGAGCTGGTACAAGAACGCGGCCGGCCGGATCACCAACAACTGGTCCAACTGGACCGTCGCCTACTGGTGGCGCACGCGCCGCCCCGACTGGTCGCTCTTCAACCTGGTCGGGCGCCGTGCCTGAGGTCTCGATCGAGGGCCTCTGCGCGCCGCGCTTCGCCCGGGTGAAGGACGCGTTCGCAAAGAACTTCGCGGTCGAGAACGAGATCGGCGCGTCGTTCGCCGCGACCGCGGACGGCGAAGTCGTGGTCGATCTCTGGGGCGGCTCCGCCGACGCCGCGCGCACGCGGCCCTGGCAGCGCGACACGCTCGCGAACGTGTGGTCGACCACGAAGGCGATGGCCGCGCTGTGCGGGCACATGGCCGTCGACCGGGGACTCGTCGACCTGGACGCGCCGGTCGCGCGCTACTGGCCTGAGTTCGCCGCCGCGGGGAAGGAACGCATCCCGGTGCGCTGGCTGTTCTCGCACCAGTCGGGGCTCGCAGGGCTGTCGGAGCCGTTCCCCGCCGAGGCCGTGCTCGACTGGACGCGCTTCAACGCCGCGCTCGCGGCGCAGAAGCCGCTCTGGGAGCCGGGCACGCGCAGCGGCTACCACGCGCTCACGTTCGGCAACCTGATCGGCGAGCTGGTGCGCCGCACCGACGGCCGCTCGCTGGGCCGCTTCTTCCGCGAGGAGATCGCCGAGCCGCTCGGCGCCGAGTTCTGGATCGGCCTGCCCGAGTCGGAGGAGAAGCGGGTGGCCGAGATGGTACCGCCGAATCCGCCGCAGCCGCTGGCCGAGCCGCCGAAGCCCGGCGCGCGCGACTACGAGCTGCGCAGCGCGCTGGCGAACCCCGCCGTCGACCAGGCGATCGCCAACACGCGCGCGTGGCGCGCAGCCGAGGTGCCCGCGGCGAACGGTCAGGCGAACGCGCGCGGCGCGGCGCGCATCATGTCGGCGCTGGCCTGCGGCGGCGCCGTCGACGGCGTGCGGCTGATGCGCGAGTCGACGGCAAACGGGGCGCTCGCCGAGCAGTGCTACGGGAAGGACCTCGTCCTGGGCCCGATGCGCTGGGGTCTCGGCTTGATGCTCGTCTCGAAGGACCTCCCGCTCTCGCCCAACCCGCGCACCTGCGGGCACGGCGGCTGGGGCGGCTCGTTCGCGCTCGCGGATCTCGACGCGCGCGTCTCGCTCGCCTACGTGATGAACCGGATGAGTCAGGGGACCACCGGCGACAAACGGCTCGGCCGCCTGCTGCGCGCGCTGTACGGCGGACTCGCCGCATGACTCCGCTCCAGGCGCGCCGCGAAGCGATCGTGCGCCACCACATGGAGGGCGAGAACGCCCACGACTTCGACTCGGTCATGGGCACGTTCAAGCACCCCCGCTACGAGCTGGTGGGCACCGGCCAGATCCACGACGGCGAGGCGGCGGTGCGCGAGTACTTCCGGGTCAGCCGCAGCGCCTTCCCCGACCAGCGCAACGAGCTGATCTCGCTGCGCCACAGCGACGACGCGGTGATCGTGGAGCTCTGGCTCCTGGGCACGCACCTCGGCGCGCTCGGCGGGCTCGCGCCGACCGGCCGCGCGTTCCGCGTGCAGATGATGGCGTTCTTCATCTTCGAAGGAGACGGGCTCGTGTGCGAGCGCGTCTACTTCGATTCGGCCTCGATCCTGCGCCAGATCGCGGGCTAGGACGGGTCCTTGCTGCGCGTCGCCGTCACTCCGTGCGCGACACCCACGCCGACCAAGCACAGCGCTCCCACCCCGATCCACTGCGCGGGCACGTTCAGGAGATAGGCGCCGATCGCGATGCCCACGACGAAGAGCACGTAGCCGACGATGTAGAGCCCGAACGACATGACGGGACGTGCTGGTGCAACATCGGGGCCGACGAGATGGGGCGCGCGAACGCCCGCAGCGGTCGAACGGCTGAAAGGCGGACGAAGTTTGTGGAAGTGGGAGTACCATCGAGCCGGGAGGCGCGGCCTACGAACAAGGTTGAGCTGCCGGTCGATGCGCGCACGCGGCTGCGCGCGCCGACGGACGCCGACGCCGCGCCGCTGTTCGCGATCATCGACGCGAACCGAGCGCACCTGCGGCGATGGCTGCCCTGGGTCGACGGCGTGACCGAACCGGCCGACACCGCGAACTTCCTGCGCGGCGTGAACGAGCGCATGGCGACTGGCGCGTCTCTCGAGCTTTTGATCGAGCACGGGGGCGAGCTCGCTGGAGTCGCCGGCTACCGCTCGCTGGACTCGGTCAACCGGAGCGGCGAGATCGGCTACTGGCTGCGCGCCGATCGCGGCGGCCGCGGGATCATGACCGCCTGCTGCCGCGCGCTCGTCGCCCACGGCTTCGAGAAGCTCGACCTGAACCGGATCGTGATCGCCGCGGCGACCGAGAACGCGAGTAGCCGCGCGATTCCCGAGCGGCTCGGCTTCCGCTTCGAGGGCGTGCTGCGCCAGCCCGAGTGGCTGTACGACCGCTTCGTGGACCACGCCGTGTACTCGCTGCTCCGCTCCGAGCGCTGAGCCGCAGTGTCCCGGCGCGCACTCACCGTGCTGCTGTTCGCGGCGCTCCTGCTCGGGCTCTGCTTCCGCCTGGCCGACACCGAGCCGCGACACCGCTCCGAGAAGCGCAGCGTCGCGTTGGTGCGCGAGATGGTCGCGAGCGGCGACTGGCTGTTCCCGCACCTGGGCGGCGTGCCGCGGCTGCAGAAGCCGCCGCTCTACTACTGGGCCGCGGCCGGGACGGCCCTCGCGCTCCCCGAGCCGGGCGCGCTCGCGCCGCGGCTCGTCTCTGCGCTGGCGGGCGCGGCGCTCGTCGGCTTGATCTTCGTCTACGCCGCCCGCGCGCTCGGCCCCGACCACGCGCTCGCGAGCGCCGTCGCGCTCTGCGCGATGGGCCAGTTCTGGATCTCGGCTCGGCTCGGTACCGCCGACATGCTGCTCGTCGCGTTCAGCACCGCGGCGCTCTTCGCGTTCGAGCGCGGGCACCTGCGCGCGCTCGCGCTGCTCGTCGCGCTCGCATTCCTGACCAAGGCCACGGCGGCGCTCGTCGACCTGCTGGTCCCGATCGGCGCGTGGCTCGCCTGGCAGCGCCGGCTTCACGTCGCGGTGCGGCCCGCGGTGCTGGGCTGGGCCGCGCTCTCGGCGTGTGCGGGGCTCTGGTGGTACGCCGCCGCGCTCGCGCTCGTTCCCGACGCGGCGGCCCATCTGCGCGAGTTCTTCTTCGTGCCGCTCGGCGCCGGCCACAGCGACCTCGCCAGCGACCACTACCACTCGCCTCTCTGGTACCTGCCGCGCCTACTCGGCGTGACTGCGCCCGCTGTGTTGCTGCTTCCGCTCGTGGTCCGCGACGGCTGGCGCAGGCACTTCTGGGCGGACTCACCGGCGCTGCGCTTCGCCGCCACGAGCGCGCTCGCGCTGTTCGTCGCCTGGTCGCTCGTGCCGCAGAAGGGGCGGCACTACCTGCTGCCGCTCCTGCCTCTGCTCGCCCTGCTCGTGGGCGACACCGGGCTGCGACTGGTGCGCGCCTTCCGCCGGACCTAGGCCCAGAGCCGCACGATCCTCTCGCAGCGCTCGATGCGTCCCGCGTCGCCCTCGATCACCCGGCGCGCGTGCGCGTCGAGCTCGAGCATCTTCACGTGGATCCAGCGCGCCGCGAGCTCCGTGCGCGCGGGCGCGTGGTCGGCCTGGCGCAGGAGCTCCGTCGCGACGACCACCGCGATCACCATCTCGGCGACCGAGCGCGCGGACAGGAGCGCGTAGCCGAAGTCCTTCATCAGCGCCGAGGACGACGCCTCGATCCGCTCGATCCCGGCCACCACCCGCGCCGCGAACGGCGCGAGCACCGGCTGCACCAGCCCCGAAAGCTCCTTGCGCAGCTCGTCGAACACGAACGACGAGCGCGCCCTTGCCGATCTCCTTCAGCGCGAAGCTGACCTGGATCTCGCTCGTGCCCTCGTAGATCGTGGTGACGATGCCGTCGAGGTGGAGCTTGCCGACGGTGGACTCGGCCATGAAGCCGATGCCGCCGTGCACCTGGATCGCGGCGCGCGTGATCTCGTCGCAGCTCTCGGTCGCGAGGAACTTCGCGAGCGGCGTGAAGAGCCGGATCTGGTGCAGGTTCTTGTCGATCACCTGCTCGAGCTCCGCGCGCTCGCCCGCGCCGATCGCCTTGTCGCGGTCGAGCGCGGCGCGCAGGCTCGCGTTGCGGTCGATCAGCGCGCACACGCGATAGAGCAGAGCGCGGCTGCCCTCGAGTGCCACGATCATGCGCGAGAGCAGGTTCTTCATGAGCGGCTGGTCGCCGATCGGCATGCCGAACTGCTTGCGCTCGCCCGCGTAGCGGACGGCTTCCTCGACGGCGGCCTCGGCGATCCCGATCGCCCTGTGCGGCCACGCCGAGCCGCGCGTTGTTCATGAGATCGAGCATGGCCTTGAAGCCATCGCCGCGGACGCCGATCCGCCACGCCTCGGCGCGCTCGAAGCGGATCTCGGCCGTCGGCGAGCCGTGCAGGCCCAGCTTGTGCTCGAGCCGGGCGACGGTGAGCCGGTTCTTCGTCCCGTCGGGCAGCACGCGCGGGCAGATGAAGAGCGACAGCCCCTTCGTGGTGCCCTTGGTCTGCTCGAAGGTCTCGGCCTCGCGCGCCAGCACCAGGTGGACGCCGGCGCCGCCGTTGGTGATGAAGATCTTCTGGCCGTCGAGGAAGTAGCGGCCGTTCTCCTCGGTCGCCCGGGTCACGATCGCGCCCAGGTCCGAGCCGGCCTGCGGCTCGGTCAGGTCCATCGCGCCCTGCAGCTCGCCCGCGACGAAGCGCGGCAGGTAGAGCTGCGCAAGCTCGTCGGACGCGTACTTCTGGATGTCCTCGGCCACGCCGGCCTGCAGACCCATCACGGTCATGAGGGCCGCGTCGGCGCGCGCCACCATCTGGATCACCACGTTGGCGGTGAAGGCGGGGAGCTCGAAGCCGCCGAAGCGCTCCTTCACCCCGACGCTGACGAGCCCCGCCTCGCGCAGCATCTCGTAGCCCTTGCGCACGTGGTCGGGCTGCACGACCTCGCCGTTGGCGAGCTTCGCCGGATCCCACCAGCCGGCGCGCGCCTCGGGCTCGATCGCCGCGCAGATCTCGGCGCAGGTCTCGAGCAGGCTGGCCTGCGCGCCGCGCTCGGCGGCGACGTCGACCCCGTCGCCCTTGCGGCGGGTCCAGTACTCGTCCCAGTCGATCAGATTTTCGAGGTAGAGAGCGACCGATTCGTGCAGGTAGGAAGCCATGTGACCTCGCGAATGTTGGCTATGATCGCCGGGCTCCCCGACGGAGGTTATAGCGCATGTACGTTGGACGGATCGTGGCGGTCGGGAGAAATCGCGCGGGAGCCAATGCGGCGCTGTACCGCGTATCGTCGCGCTCGTTCCCGAACCGGATGGTGGTCGAGGTGGAGGGGCGGCTCGCGGTGGTGCCGCGCCCGGGCCACGAGGGCGACCTGCACAAGAACCCGTACATCGCCTACAACTGCGTGCGCATCGCCGGCGACCTCGCGGTCGCGAGCAACGGCAGCCAGACCGACCCGATCGTGGAGAAGCTCGCGCTCGGAGTGCCGCCGCGCGACGCGCTGGCCTCGGTGCTGCTGGCGCTCGACTTCGAGAAGGACGCCCTGCAGACCCCGCGCATCGCCGGCATCGCGCCGCGCGAGGGCGACGTGGGCTGGCTCGCGATCGTTCGCCACGACGCGCTGGTCGTGAAAGCGGTCCCGCTCGAGCCGGGCCGCGCCTGGTACATCGCCACCTACGACCACGACGACGTGCGCGACGCGCAGTGCGTGGACTTCGACGCGCCCGACGCCGAGGCGTGCGCGCGCTTCGCCGTCGACGGCGGGGCGTTCGCCAGCCTCGAGAAGCCCGTGACGGCGGGTGCGGCGCTCGCCTCGAGCCGCGGCTTCCGGCTCGGGACGTTTCTCGTCAATCCGTCGTAGGAGCGCGCCGATGAGGATGCAGATGCGTCCTCCTGATGCGCGGTCGCGGCGACAATGAGCGCACTCAGCGAGGCGCTCGCGGTCTATCGGAACCCGCGGCTGCTGGCGATCCTGGCCATGGGCTTCGCGAGCGGTCTGCCGCTGGCGCTCACGGGCGCGACCTTGCAGGTGTGGCTCACCGAGTCATCGGTGTCGCTCAAGAGCATCGGCTTCTTCGCGGCGGTCGGGACCTTCTACACGCTGAAGTTCCTCTGGTCGCCGGTGCTCGACCGGGTCGCGGTCCCGTGGCTCTCCCGCTGGCTCGGGCAGCGCCGCGCCTGGCTGATCGTGATCGCTGCGCTCCTCGCGTGCGGCGATCGTCCGGCTGGGCTCCACCGATCCGACGGTCGATCCGTGGTCCACCGCGCTGTGGGCCGTCGCCGTCGCCTTCCTCTCGGCCAGCCAGGACATCGTGATCGACGCGTACCGGATCGAGCTCCTGCGCGAAGACGAGCAGACCGCGGGCGCTGCGGCCACCCAGTGGGGCTACCGCTTCGGCATGATCGCGTCGTACGCGGGCGCGCTCGCGCTGGCGAGCGCGTTTGGCTGGCAGCGGAGCTACCTCGCGATGGCGGCACTGGTCGGTGTCGGGGTCGTGGCCGCGCTGGCTTCGCCCGAGCCGAGCCACCCCATGTTACAGCGCAGCTTCCTGCGCGGCGCGGTCGTGGAGCCGTTCCTCGACTTCGCCACGCGGCCGCGGCTGGCTGCTCATCCTCGTGTTCATCGTGCTCTACCGCCTCGGCGACGCGATCGTCGGCACGATGGCCACCCCGTTCTACGTGACAGATCGGCTTCACGAAGCTCGAGATCGCGAGCGTCGCGAAGTTGTTCGGAGTCGCCGCGACGATGGCCGGCATCGCCGCGGGCGGGGTGATCGTGTTCCGGCTGGGCCTCGCGCGCGCACTCGTGGTCGCGGGATTGATCCATGCGCTGTCGAACTTCGCCTTCGTGGCGCAGGCCTGGGCCGGCCCGAACGTGAGCGTGCTGGCGGTGACGATCTTCGTCGAGAACTTCACCGGCGGGCTCGTCTCGGCCGCGATCGTCGGCTACCTGTCGACGCTCTGTCAGCCCCGCCTTCACCGCGACGCAGTACGCGTTGCTCAGCTCGGTGAGCGCGATCCCGGCGGATCGTCTTCGGCTCGGGGACCGGCTGGCTCGCCGAGCAGCTCGGCTGGCCGCTCTTCTTCAGCGTGGGCGCGGTCGCGGCGCTGCCCGGAATCGCGCTCGCCGTCGTGCTGGCCGAGGCGAGCGGGGTTCAGGTCTTCCGGCGGAACAGCGCGAACGAACCGAAGTCGGCGTCCAGCTCGTAGTGGTCGCGGAAGTAGTGGCCCAGCTCGGGGAACGCCACGTCGTAGCGGATTCCGTCGACCCAGTCGGAATAGCGGTACGCCACGGCATAGCGAGGCTGGACGCGCTCTAGCTGCGCGACCATCTCCTCGCGCTGCGCGCGCGTGACCGCGAACAAGGTCATCGCGTAGTGGGTCGCCTGCGGCCGGTCGGCGAGGAAGTAGATGAGCGGGTCGTTCGGGAACACCCAAATCGGCTCGTCGGGCGCGGTGCGCCCGCGGACTGCGGTCACGACGTTCTCGAGCTCGAACGCGAACTGCGGCGGCAGCATGACGCGCCCGCCGCGCTCAAGCTCGAGTGGCCTGTAGGAGCTGCTCGGGGCTCGGGTGAGCGCGTCCAGGTTGTCCCCGATCCAGCCCCAATACGGCAGGAACGCCGCGACCGCGAGCGCGATGGCCGACGCCGCCGCCGCGCGCTGGGCGAGCGGGACGCCGCGCGCGGCGAGGCGGAACGCCGCGTCCTCGACGAGACCCGCGAGCAGCACGAACGCCGGCGGCGCAGCGAACGAGAAGTGCGCGTCGTCGGGCCGCGACAGCGCGACCCCGAACAGCAGCACCCCGAAGACGAACAGCGCGAGCTCGGTCGCGACGCGAGCACTCCGCTCGCCGGCAAGCAGTCGGATCGCCGTCGCCGTTCCCGACACGCCGAGCAGCGCGGGCACCAGGTACGCGCGCAGCGAGAAGGGCGCCCACACGAGCGGCGGGAATGGCATGGCGCCGAAGCCGAGCATCCGGACGCGCGGAAACAGGAACAAGTTGTCGATCGTGGCGACGAGCGCGCCCTGGAGGGCGATGTAGCCGACCGCGGGCGCGAGCAGCGCGGCGCCGCCGAGGGAGACCCACGCGAACGCGCTCGCGCGATCGGCTCGCAGCGCGAGCGCGGCCGCGACGCCGACCGAGCAGGCCACGCCGACCTCCTGGCTGTATAAGAGCGCCGCGCCGAGCAGCGCGCCTGTGCCAGCGAGCCAGCGGCGGGCATGCGGGCCGTCGCTGCGGCACAGGCAGGCCAGCGCTCCGAGCCCGAGGCCGACCCGCGACGGGGACCAGGTCATCCCGGGGATCGTGGCCGAGCAGAACACGCCGATGACCACCACGGCTGCGATCGCGGCGGTGCGCGTGCGCAGCAGGCCGCGCAGGAGAAGATAGGTGGCGACGAGCCCGGCCGAGCCGGCCGCGAAGATCCAGCCGCGCCAGAGCGCGATCGAGGGCCCGAAAAAGCGAAACAGAACTGCGACGGGCCAGATCGAGAGCGGCCCGTACAGGCAGAAGGTGTCGAGCGAGAGGGCGCCGCCGCGCAGCACCGTGTCGACCCAGGCCAGCATCTCGCCTTCCTCGGAGAGCACCGGAAAGGGGCCGGCCGACGCGTCGTGGAGGCGTCCCACCCGCCCGAAGACCAGGAAGAGCCCGACCGCCGCCAGCGCGAGCTCGAGCGGCCGCACCGGCTTCGGCGCGGGCCGAGGCTCTGGGCCGCCCCGCACGAGCGCGCGCCAGACGGCGACGCTCACCGCGACCCCGCTCGCCATCGCGGCGAAGTACGCGAGCGACTCGGCCGACTTCGAGTGGTTCCCGAGGATCGAGACGCTCACGATTCCGAGCTCGCGCGCGCGCGCGACGTCGCCGCCGCTCGCCGGCAGGAGCCAGACGATCCCCCAGGCCGCTCCCGCACCGGCGGCGAGCGCGAGCACTGCGAGCAGCGCTCGAGCCGCGCTCGCCACGATCAGCCGACCTCGGGCGGAAGGACGCTCGCGCCCGACGCGTCCTCGACCCAGGGCACCCGCGCGACCGCGTCCGTGGTGAAGAGCTGCATGCAGACGTTGCGTCCCTTGCACGGCGGCGTCTGCGCGACGTGCAGGCAGGGCGAGCAGATCGGCGGCCGGTAGTGGACGACCTCGTCGTAGCCGGCGATCGGCTCGAGCAAGGTGGCCGGGTCCGTAGGACCGAAGAAGCTCGTGCTGGGCACGCCGAGAGCGCGCGCCGCGTGGACGAGCGCCGAGTCGATCCCGATGAAACGGCGCGCGCCCGCGAGCACGCCGAGCGAGTCCGCGAGCGCGAGCTCGCCGCAGCGGTTCTCGTGCGCGAAGCCGGCGCCCAGCTCCGCGGCCACCGCGCCCGCACCTCGTCGGAGACCGCGCGGTCCGAGGCGGCGCCGAGGAAGATCCAGCGCGCGCCTGCGAGCTCGGTCTTGTGAGCGGCCGCGAACGCGCGCCACTCCGCGAGCGGCAGGTGGCGCACCGACGCGAAGTCGGAGCAGCCCGCGCCGATCGCGAGATACGCGCCCGCGGCGCGCGCGCTGCCCGCCCGCGCGAGCAGAAGCGCACGGCACTCGGCGCGCGTCGCGGGGCGCGCGCCGAGCAGCTCGGCCGCCGCGTCGTAGAAGTGGTAGGTCCCCCGCGCGCGGTTGAAGAACACCAGGTGGGTCAGCACGTTCCGCCGCCAGTAGGTGCTCTCTACGTAGAACCCGATCCGGTTGCGCGCGCAGGTGAGCAGCGAGAAGACGGTCGTGAGCTGCGAGTAGACCTCGAGATCCACGACGGTGTCGACCCGCCGGCGCACGAGCGCGAGCAGGACTCTGCCGGCGCTCGCGGCCAGCGCGATGAGACCCGAGCCGTCGTCGATCCGCTCGATCCGATCGAACACGCCGAGCAGCTCGGCGAACGGCGCGATCGGCCCGCCGCAGACCAGGGTCAGCTTTCGTTCGGGGAAGCGCCGGCGCACGCCGAGCAGCGCGGGCAGCGCGATCAGGAGACTCCCGCCGCCCATCATCTTGACGAAGACGAGCTCGCCGCGCGGATCGCTGCGGTGGTCGCGGCGGAGCAGCGCGCCGGCGAGCTGGGCGAGCGGCCGCAGCGCGACGAGCAGCCACGCGCCGAGCCAGCGATCGATGCGCTGCTTCTCGTCGACCGTCACGCGCGCTCCAGGAGCAAGCCCATCTCGCCGAGATTGAACCAGACCTGAAGTCCGCCCGCGCGGGCGGCGCGCGCCTGCGCCGGTGCGCCGGCGAGAAGTCGCAAGTGACTCCAGACCATCGCCGCGGAGATGCACTTCACCGGCCGGAAGCTCCGCGTCACCCGAAAGCCGGCGCGCGCGAAGATGGCGGCCACACCGGAGCGCGAGTAGTGCACGCGGTGGTCGGGCACCTCGTGGAGCCAGAGCGGGCCCATCAGCGCGCGGCTCGGCGCGCCGGCGTCGGGCGCGACGAGCAGTACCCGCGCCTCCGCGGCGGACCAGCGCGCGAGCCAGCTCGCCAGCGCGTTCGGGTCGGGCACGTGCTCGAAGCTGTCCTGGAACAGCCAGAGATCGACCGGATGCGGCAGCTGCGGCAGCGGCTCGGCCGCGAAGAGCTGCGGCCGCGGCACGCCGAGTGCGAGCGCGTGGGCGCGGTTGGCGGGGACCGGCTCGAGCCCGAGCACCCGCGCGCCGCGCGCCTGGAGCGCCGCGAGACACGCGCCTCCGCCGAACCCGATCTCGCACACGGTGAGCCCGGCGACACCCAGCCCGAGCACACCGAGCCAGCGCTCGAGGCTACGAGCCTTGCAGCGGCCGACCTCTGGATCGTGGTGCCCGCGCGCGGCCGGATACTCGTCGCGATACTCGGGCTCGGCGCCGCCGTCGCCGCGCACGCAGGTTCCGCAGCTCGGACAGCGCCACCAGCGCCGCGGCTCGGCCGGCAGCGCGCGTTCGGGATGACACGGAAAGGCGTTGCTCACGCGGTCTTCCGGCGCAGGATCGCCACCCAATACTTCGCGTCCGTCGCAGTTCGTGCGTCGGCCCCGAAGTGCCAACGCGTCTCGTCCGCCGACAGGATCTCGACCCGAGCGACCACCTCGTAGTCGCGCGCCGCGGTCGCGTTGAACCACCGCAGGAGCTGCGGCGGCGACTCCCGGTGCGCCAGCCACGAGACGTCGACGTTGACGAAGACCAGGATCTGGGGCCGCGCCGCCTCGAGCTGCGCGATCATCTCGTCCTGCATGCTGCTCGCGAGCGGCTGCGGCTCCATCAGCGGATACATGTAGATGTAGCCGGTGGCCGCGCGCCGGGCCGCGTAGAAGTAGATCTCGGGCTCCGAGCCGACCACGGCGATGCGCGTCCCCGGCGCCGTGAGCTCGGCGATCAGGCGGCCGAGCTCGGGGGCCTCGACGAAGGGGTTCTGCGAGTAGACCGCGCGCGAGACCTGCTCGGGCGTCCTGCGCAGGAGCAGGTCCGCCTCGACACCGATCGGCGTCGCCAGGCCCGCGAGCGCGACGGCGCCGGCGACCAGCTCGCGCGTACGGCCCGCGCGCGGCACCGCGGCGTGCACCCCGGCGCCGGCGAGCAAGGCGATCGCCGGGAGGAGCGTCACGAAGTACTGGGCGCGGTAGTAGAAGCCGAAGCTCGCGGCGAGCGCGCCCGCCGCCAGGAGACCGAACAGGAACGGCGCGCGCGCGCGCACCTCGCGGCTCCAGAGCGGCGCGGCGATCCCCACCGCCGCGGCCAGCCACCAGACGAGCTGCGTCCTCCAGAGCCGCGGCAGCATGTAGGCGAGGTTGCCCGCGCCTTCGGCCAAGCTGAGCTCGGAGCCATAGGAGCGCGCGTAGACGAAGGTCCAGAGCCAGAAGCGCTCGAACACGCCGGCCCACGCGAGCGCCGTGACGGTCGCCGCGAACGGCAGGAGCCCGGCGAACACGAACGCGGCGAGGCGCGCGGCGCGCTCGCCGCGAAGCTGGGCGAGCACGACCAGCGCGCCGAACAGAGCGAGCGGTCCCGCGTTCTGCTTCACGACGACAGCGGTCCCGAGCAAGAGACCTGCCAGCGCGAGTCGGCCCGCGCCCGCGCTCCCCGCCGTACGCGAGCAGGAGCCCCGCGAGCGCGAACGACAGCGCGAACGGCTCGGCGTGCGACCAGAGTCCGTTCATGGTGGTCGAGAGACTCATCGCGGCGAAGCCCGCGCCTGCGACGACACCCGCCGCCGTGCCGAGCAGGCGCCGGCCGAGCAGCGCGACCGCAACCGCATTCCAGGTGTTCGCGACGAGCAGGCCCGCGTGGATCGCGACGGCGTTCGCGCCGCCGACGCCGATCAGCAGCGCGTAGATCGCGTAGATCCCGGGGAACTTCATGTTCCAGGCCTCGGCGTAAGGCGGCACGCCCTGGAGCAGCAGCTGGCCGAGGTACGCGTACTCGCCTTCGTCGCGCTCGAGCGGAACGCCGAGCAGGCGCACGCGCACGGCCGCGACCGCGCCCAGCGCCAGCGCGAGCGCCAGCCAAGGCAGCGCGCGCGCGCCGCGACCTCCCGACACCGACACGCGTTGCATCCTAGCGCGAGCGCAGCGCTTCCAGCTCTTCGATCGTCTTGGGCCAGTCCGCTTTGAGCAGGCGCGACAGCGCGCGGTCCGCGAGCAGGCGCCCGCCGGTCTGACAGCGGGCGCAGTAGTTGGTCTCGTTCTCGGCGTGCACGATGCGCTGCACCGGCGAGCCGCACACCGGGCACGGCTCGCGGTGGCGGCCGTGCACCGCCATCTCGGGCCGGAACGCGGTCACGCCCTCGGGGAAGCCGTCGCCGGCCTGGGTGCGCAGCCGCTCGATCCACTCGCGCAGCACGTCCTGGGTCGCATCGAAGAGGTGTTCGAGCTCGGCGTCGCCGAGCTTCTGGGTGAGCGCGATCGGCGAGAGCCGCGCGCGGTGCAGGATCTCGTCCGAGTAGGCGTTGCCGATCCCCGAGATCAGGTGCGGGTCGGTGAGCGCGCGCTTCAAGGTGTGGTTGGCCGAGCGCAGCGCGCGCGCGAACGCGGCCGCGTCGACCGCGAGCGGCTCGATGCCGCCGGGGTCGTGCGCCGCCAGCGCGTCGGCGCCGCGCACCAGGTGCAGCGACGCGCGCCGCTTCGAGCCCGCTTCGGTGAGGGTGAGCGTGCCGGTCGAGAACTGGAACTCGAGCAACGGCTTCCGGCCCGGCGGCTTGCGGCCGGCGTCGGCCCAGTGCAGCCGGCCGGCGATCATCAGGTGGATCACGCTCCAGAGGTCGCCGTCGTAGCCGAACACCAGGCGCTTGCCGAGGCGACGCAGTCCGGTGACGCGCCTCCCCTCGAAGACCGCCGGCGCCGGGTCGACCGAGCGCAGCAGGAACGGCGTGTGGATCTGCAGCGACTGGAGCTCCGCGCCGAGGATCCGCCGCTCCAGCGCTTCCAGATACACCGCCACGTCGGGCAGCTCGGGCATGGCGGCAGGTTCGCCCTCTCCGCTCCGCTCGTGCAACCGGCGGGCTGCGCTGTCCACGGCAGGCTGCAGCAGGGGGGCTGCGTGGCGGCGCAGCGGGCGCCCGGCGCGGCACGACGCTTGCTTTTCGATGGTCGTTACGGAGGAATCAGACGTGATGCCTGAAGAACGCTACGACGACTCGTTCCGCAGCGTGGAGCGCCGCCCGCGCGTGCCCAGCCCGGGCCTCGCCGCGGTGCTCTCGGTCATCGTTCCCGGCCTCGGCCACGTGTACGCCGGGCGGCTGCTCGCGGGCCTCGTCTGGTTCCTGGCGGCGAGCTTCGGGTACTGGGCCATCCTCGTGCCGGGCTTCCTGATCCACGTCGCCAGCGTCTACTTCGCCTACCAGGCCGCGAAGGACTTCACGGGCTACGACTGAGCTAGTCGCGTGCTTCCAGAGTGAACTGCAGCTCGAGCGAGCCCAGGTGGAAGCGGTCGCCGTCCTTCAGCTCGAGAGCGCCCAGCGCTTCGCTGTCGATGTCCGCCTGGCGCAGCACGAAGCCGCCGCTCAGGTACTCGACGAACGCGTGGCGGGTTCGCAGCGAGGCGTCGTCGAGCGCGAGGTCCACTCCGGGTCCGCGTCCGACGGCGGTCCGCGGCTGATCGAGGCGGTACTCGAGGCCGCGCGCCTCGCCCGAGAGGATCACGAGGGCCGGGCGGTAGCGGGTCAGGAAATCCGAGAGAGAGCGAGAGGCGGAAGCAGCTTTCATCGATCCTCGTCTTGGACGGGCCGCGAACGGTACTTCTTCTAGCAACGGTCCGCCGCCGCTCGAGCTTGACGCGCGGTGATTTAGCCCCGAACGCGTCCGCGAAAACAGGCCGTGCGAGCCGAACGGGACGCGCTGCGGGAGCTGGACCCGAGCGAGCGGCGGCGCCGCGAGCTCGCGGGCGTCGACCACGAGCAGCTCGCTCTGGCCTTCGGCCTCGTCGTGCACGAAGGCGAGCAGCCAGCCGTCGTCCTCTCCGGTCGCGCCCGGCCGCGGGACGAAGAGCCCCTCGCCCCCGAGCCGGTTGGGGCCGAAGGAGTGAACCGCCGGGCCCGCCGGCTTCTCGAGGTCGTACTTCAGAAGCGCGTCGGCGAGGGGCTGGCGCACGTCGGAGCGCAGCCGCGACGCGAACGCGAAGCGGGCGCGCCGCCCGACCTTCGCCGGGTGAATCGAGGGCAGGTCGGCGTGGCTCTCGTCGAGCGGATCCTCGCGCACGGTCCCGTTGCCGCGCGGGTCGATGCGCCAGCGCCAGAGCTGCGACAGCTCATCCGGCGCGGGCCGCGGTTCGAGGTCGCCGGCCAGGTCGAGCGCCCAGCGGTGGAACACGTCGAGCACGACCTGCTCGCCGTCGTCCCAGGCGTTCACCACGTGGTAGACGAAGCACGGCGCGACGGGGAACCAGCGCACCTCGCTGCCCGAGGCGCGCCGCGGCAGGAGGCCGATGAACGAGCCGCGCTCCGGCTCGAAGCGCGCGATCGGCTCGCCGCGCAGCCAGCGGCGCACGTCGAACGTGTACGGGTGGTTCATCAGCACCGCGAAGCGCTCGGTCAGCGCGAAGTCGTGGACCATGACGCCGATCGGGAGCTCGATCGCCGTGGTGTGCACGAGCGCCCCGTCTGCCGCGAACAGCGAGTACTGCAGGTGCGGCTTCGCAACCGGGCTGTAGCCGATCGCGAACATCTCGCCGGTCGCGGGGTCCACCTTGGGGTGCGGCGCGAGCGGATGGCGCAGGCGCCGGTTCGCGGTGAAGACACGCGCGGTGTCGAGTCCGGGCAGCTCGACCTCGTACGGCTCGCCCTGGTCGTGCAGCGCGAGGAGCCGGCCCGCGTGGCTGACGAGCCCGGCGTTCGCCGTGTTCTTCACCGCGCCTTCGGGGTTGTCGAACTGGCGCCGCTCGAGCAGGCCCGTCCAGAGCGCGCGGCCGCGCTTGCGCTCGAGCTCGAAGCCGCGCGTGCGCACCCAGCGGTTGCGGTAGCTCGCGCGGCCGCCGTCGAAGCGCACCGCGTGCAGCATGCCGTCGCCGTCGAACCAGTGGTACTGGCCCGCCGGCGCGAACTGCGGATTGGGGCCGTTGCGCACGTAGGTTCCGTCGAGCTGGCGCGGGAGCGCCCCGACGACGGCGAGATCTTCCGCTTCGACCTCGCGCTCCACCGGCGCGAAGTTCCCCTCCAGGAACGGGCTCTTCCCCATCGATCCGATTCTAGCGCGCGGCCGCGTGCCACTCGGAGCCGGCGCCGAGCCGGAGCCGGCGCTCGACTGGATCGAGCTCGACGTGCGGCGCGCGCGCGGCGCCCGGGAGCACGGCGCCGCCGATCGCGAGCTCGCCGCGCTCGAAGCGCAGCAGCCGCGCCGCGCCGCTCGCGTCGGCGACGACGAGCGCGCCGGTGCCACCGGCGTAGTGCGCGCGGCGGCGCAGGTGATCGATCCCGGCCGAGAGGTCGCGCGCGCGGAACAGGAGCTCCTGCGCGAGAAAACGCAGCGAGAGCTCGTCGCGCGCGCGGTCGCGCACGCAGACGACCGCGATGCCCTCGGCGTTGACGCCGCACAGACAGCCCGCGAGCGGCGCGAGCACCACCTCGACGCTCGGGAAGCCCCCGGCGTCGGGCGCGCTGCGGCGCAAGGCGAGCCGCGGGGCCAGCGCGGGCGGCTCGAAGACCGCCTGAAGACTCGGGCCAGCAGCGAACGCAGCGGCCTCGACCCGGGTGAGCGCTTCGCCGACCAGGAGCAACGACTCGGCGACTCGCGCGGCGTGCGCGATCCCCTCGATGCGCTCGCGCTGCCACGGGAGCTGGGTCGCGAGCGCGCGAGCGCTCGTGGCCTGGACCCGCCGCACCAGCGCGGCGCGCGCCAGCCACGACAGCGACCCGCGCAGCCGCGCGACCTCGGCCCGGATCTCGGCGCGCTGCGACTCGCCCTGCGCCCGGCCCTGCTCGACCGGGGCGCCGTTGGCCTCGAAGCTCGCGCTCATCGGGGCGGAGCGATCGAGATCTGCAGCACCTCGTTCGCGGAGCCCATCCGGTAGCCGTCGGCGTCGAGCGCGACCCAGCGGAAGCCTGCCTCGTGCACCGCGCGCGAGAGCGCGCGCAATCCCTCGGGCGAGAGCGCGCGGCTCATCTCGTCGCGCGCGAGCTCCACCCGCGCGAGGTCGCCGTGGTGGCGCACGCGCAGCTGGCGGTAGCCGAGCGCGCGGAGCGCGTCCTCCGCGCGGTCGATCTGCGCGAGCTTCTCGGGAGTCACCTCCATGCCGTAGGGCACGCGCGAGGAGAGGCACGCCGAGGCCGGCAGGTCCGCGGTCGGCAGCCCCGCGGCGGCGGACAGCGCGCGGATCTCGGCCTTGCCCAGACGCGCGTCGAGCAAGGGCGAGAGCACCCGGTGCTCCTCCGCGGCCTTGTGACCGGGCCGGAAGTCGCCGGTGTCGTCGCGGTTGATCCCGTAGGCGACGGCCGCGAAGCCGCGCTCGCCGCGCAGCGCCTCGAGCAGCTCGAAGAGCTCGGTCTTGCAGAAGTAGCAGCGGTCGGGCGCGTTGCGCGCGTACTCGCTGCGCTCGTGCTCGTGCGACTCGACCCACTCGTGGCGAAAGCCGACCTCGCGCGCGACCTGGGCGGCCATCTCGCGGTGGCTGCGCGGGTACGACGGCGAAATCGCCGTGACCGCGAGCGCGCGCTCGCCGAGCGCCTCGTGCGCGGCCCAGGCCAGGTACGCCGAGTCGACGCCGCCCGAGTACGCGACGACGATCGACCCGCGCGCCGCGAGCTGCGCCAGCAGCGCCGCCTGCTTGGCGAGCGCGTCGTCGGTGGCCGCGATGTCCGATCTGAGCGTCGACACGCCGCCAGGGTACGGAGCGCAGTCTGCGAGTGTCAATGACAGCGCCGGGCGAGCAGCTATCTTCGCGGCGTGTCGAAGCTGCGGGTCGGAATCGTCTTCGGTGGACGCTCGACGGAGCACGAGGTCTCGGTCGCCTCGGCCACCACGGTCCTGCAGGCGCTCGACCCGTCGCGCTACGTCCCGGTACTGATCGGTGTAGGCCACGACGGGCGCTGGCACGTCGCCGAGGCCGAGGCCGAGCTCCTGCCCGGGGCCGTGATCGGCAACGCGAAGTCGCGCACCAGCTTCGCGGGTCTGCGCTCGGGGCTCGAGCTGCTCGATTGCAGCGACGCGCGCTCCGCGCTCGCCGCGCCGCTCGACGCGGTCTTCCCGATCATCCACGGGCGCGGCGGCGAGGACGGCTCGCTGCAGGGCCTGCTCGAGCTGGCCGGCATTCCCTACGTCGGCTGCGGCGTGCTCGCGACGGCGCTGTGCATGGACAAAGTGCTGCAGAAGGCAGTGCTCCGGGACGCGGGCGTCCCCGTCGTGCCGTGCCGCGAGATCTCGCGCCACTCGGCGCAGCTCTCGACCTCGGCTTTCATCGAGGCCGTCGAGGAAGCCTTCCCGTACCCGCTGTTCGTGAAGCCGACCAACACCGGCTCCTCGGTGGGCGTCTCGAAGGTCCGCTCGCGCGCGCACCTGCAGAACGCGATCAAGGAGGCCTCGCGTTACGACCACGACATCCTGGTCGAGCCCGGCATCGAGGCGCGCGAGATCGAGTGCTCGGTGCTCGGCGGCCACGCGCCGCAGGCTTCCGTGCTCGGCGAGATCCGCTACCCCGGCGAGTTCTACGACTACGAGGCCAAGTACGCGAGCGAAGCCACGCAGCTCGTGATCCCGGCCGACGTCACGCCCGGCCAGTCCGAGGAGATGCGCGCGCTCGCGCTCGCCGCCTTCCGCGCGCTCAAGTGCTGGGGCATGGCGCGGGTCGACTTCTTCCTCGCCAAGCGCAGCGGCCGGATCTTCCTGAACGAGCTGAACTCGCTGCCCGGCTTCACCGACGCCAGCATGTTCCCGAAGCTCTGGGAAGCCACTGGCATCGCGCTGCCCGAGCTGGTCGACCGCCTGATCGAGCTCGCGCTCGAGCGCCAACACGAGACGGCGTCGCTCGAGATCCGCTTCAGGAAGTGAAGAAACGAATGAGTTCTGCTTCCATCGCGGCGGCGTCCGCGTAGCCGAGCTCCATCAGCTCGCTCGCGTACTCGCCGTCGAAGAGCAGGTAGCTCATCAGGTCGGCTTCGTTCTCTGGGGAGCCGCGGGTCAGCATCTTGAACGCGAGCTGGCCGAGCAGGCTGCGGTTGGGTTGGGAGCGCGCGCGCGCGACGTGGCGGGCCGCGATCATGCCGATGTCGCGGCTCGGCCGGATCATGCAGTCCTCCACGACCCGGAAGCCGAGCCCGCGCTCCTTGGTCACTTGTTCGTTCACGCGTTCCAGGTGCTCCTCGCCGTACAGCTCGATGCCGGCGCGCAGGATCCGGTTCACGACGCGCATCTGGGCGAGGTCGTACTCGAGCCGGTCGATGAGCAGCGCGTCCAGCACCTTGCCGAACAGGAAGCCCGCGGAGTTGATGAGCTCGACCCGCTCGGCGGCCAGCGGATCGGCGAGCGACGGCGGGCGGCCGTGGCGCAGGCCGACCACCAGCACCCGGTTCGAGCCGAGCCGCAGCGCCGGCGCGAGCGGCGTCTGCTGGCGCAGGCTGCCGTCGCAGTAGAACGTGTCGCCGATCCGCACCGTCGGGAACAGGAACGGGATCGCCGCCGAGGCCAGCGCGTGCGCGGGCCCCAGCTTCGCGGAGCGCGCGACGTGCAGCAGGTCGTTGGTCCAGGTCGGCGCCTCCTCGTCGTGGTGCTCGACGAAGGTGACGGTGCGGCCGGTCGCGACCTCCGTCGCGCTGACGCACACCGCCGAGAAGCGGCCCGCGCGCCGGTTGCGCCGCAGCCGCGCCCACGGAATTCCCTCGACGACCAGCCGCTCGAGCGGCGTGGTGTTGAGCAGGCCGTGGATGCGCGACTTGCCCTCGGCCGAGGCTGCGCTGCCGGTCACGAAGCCGAGCAGCGACTTCGAGAAGCTCCAGGCGTCGCCGACGCCGAAGCTGTACACGCGCGAGAACGACATGTTGCGCCACACGTCGACGAGCGTGCGCACGCCGGCCGCGGGGTCGTCCGCATGCGCGGCGAGATAGCAGGTGTGCACCGCGCCCACGCTCGTGCCCGAGTAGACGTCGAAGCGCGGCACGAAGCCCAGGCGCTTGGGCAGCTCGCCGAGCACGAAGTGCAGGGCGCCGGCCTCGTACGCGCCGCGCGCGCCGCCGCCGGACAGAACGATCGCGCGCCGGATGTCGTCCCGGCGCTGCTCGAACGGAAGCCCGTCCACTCCCAACACCTTACCCGCTTCGGTCTGCGCCGCGCGAAAACAGAAAGCCCGGGCCGGAACCTCGCACTGCGCGAGGGGAGGGGTTTCCGGCCCGGGCACTCCCATGCCCGAGGCAACGAGCCCCGGGCACATCCTTCGTTGAGCAAGCGACATGCCAAGCAAATCCGTACGCGCAGCTCCGCGCCGAGTTCGCGGCCCCAGCGCCGATTCGAGCGCTCGCGGCGAGCTTGCGAGCCCAGACAGCGACGCGCAGGCGACCAGTGAGGGCTGCGCAACACGACGCCGTTTTGCGGCTGCCGGTGACGAATCTCGGCGCCGCGAGTCGGATACAATCGCGCGATGCCTTCTTGGTTCATCCTCTCGGCGGTCGGGCGCGATCGGCCGGGCATCGTCGCAGACCTCGCGCAGCTCGTGTTCGATTGCGAAGCCAACCTCGAGGACTCGCGCATGACGCTGCTCGGCAACGAGTTCGCCGCGATCCTGCTCTGCTCGGGCGCGGGGCCGGAGCTCGAGCAACGGCTCGCCGCGGGCGCGCGCCGGCTCGAGTGGGAGAACCGGCTCACCGTGTTCATCCGGCCGCTCGAGGGTCAGCCGCGGCCCCCCGTGCCCGCACCCGGCACGCGCCTCTTCCGCATCGAGACGCAGGGCATGGACCGCGCCGGCATCGTCGCGCGCATCTGCCGCGCGCTCGCCGATCACCGGGTGAACATCGCCGATCTTCAGTCGCGCTCGTTGCCGTCGCCGTCGGGCGCGGCCGTGTACCGGATGAGCGTGCTGGCCGAAGTTCCCGACTCGCTCGACCCGCGGGTGCTGGCGAAGGCGCTCGAGGAGCACGGCGCGGAGCTCGGGCTCGAAGTCAGTCTCGCGCCGGCCTGACGTGGCTCGGGTCATCGTCGTCGGGGCGGGCCTGGCAGGCCTGGCTGCCGCGCACCGGCTGACGACGCACGGCCACGACGTGGCCGTGCTCGAGGCGCGGGCGCGGCCGGGCGGCAAATGCGCGCGGGTGTCGCTCGCCGACGGTGAGTACGAGGCGTGGCCGGGCTGGCTGCCCCCGCGCGCGCCGGCCTTCGCGGAGCTCGCGGCGGAGCTCGGGGTAGAGGCACAGATGGTGCGCACACCGCAGCGCTGGTCGCTCCGGGAGCCGCTCCGCCGCTCGCCGTTCGCGCCGCTGCGGCTCCGCCGGCTGGCGCTGCTCGCGACCTGGCTGGGCGGCGCACTCGATCCCGACGCGCCGTGGCGCGATACGCGGCTCGACGACCGCTGCGCGGCCGACTTCTGCCGCGTGTACCTGGGGCGGCGCGCGCTCCAAGAGCTCGTCGAGCCCTGGCTCGAGGCGAGCTTCGGGCTCGCGGCCGAGAGCACGAGCCGGCAGCTCTTGTTCACGCTGCTCGAGCCCGCGGGCGAGCTCGGGCTCGACCGGCTGCGCGGCGCCGGCCGGCTGGCCGAGGCGCTGGCCGCGCGACTCTCCGATCTGCGCTGCGGGAGCCGGGTCGCGCGGATCGCGAGCGACGGACGCTCGGCCGAGCTCGCCGACGGCGACCGCCTCGCGTGCGACGCGATCGTGCTGGCGGTCTCGGCGACCGAGGCGCGACGCCTGCGGGGAACGCGCGCTCCCGCTGCGGAAGCGGCCTTCGCGAGTCTTCGGGAGCAATCGGCGCTGGTTCTCGCGCTCGCGACGAAGGCCGATCTGGCCCTGGCCGAGGACTCGCTCTGGTTCGCCGCGCGCTACGGCGGCGAGCTCGCCGCGATCCATCGCGCCGGGCCGCGCCTCCTGCAGCTCGTCGCGCGGCCGGGTCTGTTCGAGCGCCACGGCCACCGCCCCGACGCCGAGCTCGCGCACTTTCTGCTCGAGTCGGCCGAGCGCGCGCTGCCCGGCCTGGCCGACTCGATCGCCGCCGTGCGGCTGCACCGCTTCCCCGCGGGTCTGCCCGGCTTCGCCGTCGGCCACTACCGCGCGCTCGAGCGCCTGCGCTCGGCGGCGACACCGTCCGGTGTGCAGCTCGCGGGGGACTGGTGCGCGGCGCCGCACGTCGAAGGGGAGCTCGCCTCGGGCCTGTCGGCCGCGCGAGCGGTCAGCATCCCAGCTTGATTGCGAGACCGAGCGACCGCAGCGAGCCGCCGGCGAGCGAGGTTCAATCGGCCAGCGTCGCGACGGTCACGCCGTTGCCGCCCTCGCGCGGGCCGCCCGGCTCGAACTTCTCGATCCCGGGCATCGCGCGGAGCCAGGCGCGGATCGCATCGCGCAGCGCGCCGGTGCCGTGGCCGTGGATGAAGACCACCCGGCCGCCGCCGCGCCCGAGCAAGCGCTGCAGCGCGGCGTCGGCGCGCTCGAGCGCCTCGTCCACGCGCAGCCCGCGCAGGTCGCAGTCGAGCGACGACGGCTCGTGCTCGACTTCCCGGGCCACCGCGAAGCGAACCGGCTCGCGCGGCTTGCCGGCTTCGGGCGCCAGCACGCGCAGCACGCGCTCGCGCGGGACGACCGTGCGCGCCCCGCCGACCCGCACCGCGAGGCGGCCGCGCTTGTCGGGCGGCGTGAGAACGAACGCGGGAGAACGAACACCGGCGAGCTCCACGCGCGCACCTTCGACCAGAGCCTCGTCGGCGATCGCCCGCCTCGGCTCGCGCAGCTCGGGCTCGGCCTGGGCGCGCTCGACGGCTTCGGTGCGCGCGCGGATCCGCGCCAGCTCGTGTTGCGCGCGGTTCGCGGCGGGTCCGGCGGGCTCCTTCACCTCGCCCCCGCGCTGCAGCGTCGCGGACGACGTGGGCGATCTCCGCGCGCGCGCGCGTGAACGCCGACTCGAGGTCCGCCTTCATCGCCGCGAGCGCCTGCTCGCGCGCGCCGCGCAGGGCTGCCAGGCGCGTCTCGTAGGCGCCGCGCGCCGCCTCGCTCTCCTCGCGCATGCGCAGCGCCAGCCGCCGCTCGGCCTCGAGCTCCTGGCGCAGCTCGGACAAGCCGCGGGTCAGCGCTTCGAGCCGCGAGTCCTCGCGGTCCATGAGCTCGCGCGCGCGCTCGACGATCGGCGCGTCGAGCCCCATGCGCTGCGCCGCCCACATGGCGCCGCTCGAGCCGGGCTGGCCGAGGTGGATCCGGAAGGTGGGCAGCAGCGTCTCCGGGTCGAACTCGGCGCTCGCGTTCGCGAAGCGCGGGTCGGTGCCGGCGATCTCCTTCAGCCGGTTGAAGTGCGTGGTGGCGAGCACGAGCGCGCCCCGTTCGACCAGCGCCTCGAGGATCGCCTGGGCGAGCGCCGCGCCCTCGCCCGGCTCGGTGCCCTCGCCGATCTCGTCGGCGATCACGAGCGTGCGCGGGTCGGCCTGCGCCGCGATCGCCGCCAGGTTCGCCATGCGCGCCGAGAACGTGGAGAGCCCCGCCCGCAGGTCCTGCTCGTCGCCGATGCTCGGCGCAGACGGTGTCGAAGAGCGGCAGCGCGCTGCCCGGCGCGCACGGAACGTGCAGCCCCGCGCGCGCGCCGAGCGCGGCCAGCCCGACCGCCTTGGCCGCGACGGTCTTGCCGCCCGCGTTGGGTCCCGAGATCACGAGGCAGCGCGCTTCGTCCAAGAGCGCGATGTCGTTGGCGACCACGTCCTCGGGCGCGAGGCCCGCCTCGAGCAGCAGCAGCGGGTGGCGCAGCTCGCGCAGGTCGAGCTGCGCCGAGTCGCGACACGTCGGGCTCGCGCGCATCGAGCCGGCGCGAGAGTCGGCCGCGGGCGAAGCCCGCGTCGAGCGCCTGCGAGCGTCGCGCCCGCGGCGTCGAGCTCGGCCGCGTGCTCGCGCACGCGCGACGAGAGCTCCGCCAGGAGCCGGTCGACCTCGCGGGCGAGCTCGGTCTGCGCGATGCGCAGGCGGTTCCCCGCCTCGACCACGTCCTCGGGCTCAATGAATACGGTCGTCCCGCTCGATGAGACGTCGTGGACGATGCCGCGGACACGCTGGCGCGCCTCGGCGCGAACGGGCAACACCGGACGGCTCTCGCGGAAGGTGGCAAAGGAGTCTTGCAAGTGAGCCTGGACGTCCGGGTCGCGGAGATGCCGCGCCATCTGGCGCTCGATCTCGGCTTCGTGCTCGCGCACGCGGCGCCGGCAGCGGCGCAGCTCCGGGCTCGCGTCCTCGCGGAGCTCGCCGGCGGGAGTGATGACCTCGGCGAGCGCGCGCTCGAGCGAGTGGAGGACCGGCAGCGTCTCGGCCAGCCCGGCGAGCAGCGGCGCGCGGTCGCGGTTGCCGAGCAGGGAAGCGCGCACGCGGCGCAGCGCCTCGAGCGTGCTCGCCACGGTCGCCAGCTCGCGCGCGGTGGCGGTGCGGCCCCGCGCCAGCTCCCCGAGCGGCGCGCGCAGGTCTGCGACCCCGCCGAACGGCGGCTCGGCTCCGTCGTCGCAGAGAACGCGCGCCTCGCTGGTCTCGCGCAGCCGCTGCCTTACACTGGCGTGCGTCGCCGGGAAGTCGAGCGCGCGCAGCGCCTCGGCGCCGCGCTCGGTCGCCGCCTGCGCGGCGAGCAGCTCGAGCAGGCGCGGCCACTCCAGGCGCGCGAGCGTCGCGGGTTCGGCGCGAAACGTCACGGGACGGGATTGTAGATGGCGGACGAGACTCCGACCGGGCGCCGAATGGTCACCGAGGCGGCGAACCCGCGCACGGCCGACCTCGATCGCCTGCCGATCGGCGAGCTGGTCCTGCGGATCATCGACGAGGACGCCCAGGTCAGCGCGGCGGTGCGCGCGGCGCGGCCCGCCCTCGAGCTGGCGACCCTGGCGCTGGTCGAGGCGCTGGACGCGGGCGGGCGCTGGTTCAACGTGGGCGCGGGGACGAGCGGCCGGATCGGCGCGCTCGACGCCGCCGAGATCCCGCCGACCTTCGGCCTGCCGCCGGAGCGGGTGCAGGCGCTCGTCGCCGGCGGGCCCGCGGCGCTGGTCGGCCCGGTCGAAGGGGCGGAGGACGACGTCTCGTCCGCGCCGCGCGAGCTGGACAAGCTGAAGCTCGGCCCGGGCGACGCCGTGGTCGCGCTCTCCGCGAGCGGACGCACCCCGTTCGCCCTCGCGGCGCTCGAGCACGCGCGCCGGCGCGGGGCGCGCGCGATCGCGATCACCTGCGCGCCCGGCTCACCGCTCGCCAAGGCGGCCGAGATCGCGATCGTCGCGGTCGTCGGCCCCGAGGTGATCGCGGGCTCGACCCGCATGAAGGGCGGGCTCGCGCAGAAGATGATCCTGCACACGCTCTCGACGGCGGTCATGGTGCGGCTCGGGCGCGTCCAGGGGAATCTGATGACCGGCCTGCTGGCGGTGAACTCGAAGCTCCAGGACCGCGGCGTGCGGATCTTGTGCGAGCTCACGCACGTCGACCGCGGCGCCGCGGAGCGCGCGCTCGACGAAGCCGGGGGCTCGGTCGAGAAGGCGCTCGAAGAGCTCTCGCGGCGCAGCTAGAGGCTGCCTTCGAGCGGCGGCGCGGAGTTGAACGTGTACGACGCGACGGTGCCGCTGGGATCGAAGCGGATCACGAGGTCCATCGTCTCGGTCGTGCCGAACAGCTTGTAGCGGTAGCGCCCGTAGGTCCAGGTGCGCCGGCCGTCCTCGATCCCCGTGCGCCACGGCTCGCCGAACATCCGGTGGACGTCGTCGCGCGTGGTGTGGCCGATCTGGAGCTGGCCGATCTTGTCGGTGGGGAAGTCGCGGCCCACGGTGAGGCAGCCCGTGAGCGCGAGGGCCGCCGCCGTGCCCAGCCAGAATCTTCGGATCGCGCCGAGCTTCATTTCGAGTCCAGTCCTGTCTTGGGCATCGGGACGTCGCTGCCGGAGGCGAGCGGTCGCTGTGCCCAGATCAAGAGGTTGTCGATGGCAGCCGCGTTCTGCGAGTTGCCGCGGAGCACCACGCGCACGGCGCGCGGGATCGTCATCACGAGCTGGGCGTCGTACACCTGCTTGCCATCGATGGCGATCTGCCAGCGCTGCGTGTCGTAGTCGAAGTCGAAGGCGAGGTGCATGGGCTTGTTCAGCTCGTAGCGCGCCACCAACTTCGGGTTCTCGGCCGTCTCGGGGGTGATGTCCGGCTCGACCACGCCGATCTCGCCGTTGCTCATGAACCCGAGCGCGTACGCCGAGGCGATGTCGAGGAAGACGGCGAGCTGCATCTTCTGCGACGCCACCTGCGGCGCGCCGAGCTGCGCGATGCACAGGTCGAGCTCGACGTGGTAGCGCGCGTGGATCTGGTCGAGCAGGATCTCGATTCCCTCCATGCCCTGCGGCGCGTGCGCCAACGTGAGCTGGAGGGGCTGGTGCTCGAGCCCGCACAGCTTGGCCACGACCGTGGGATTGCCGAAGAAGATCTGCGACGGAATCCGGCTGGGGAACGTCACCTCGGTGTCGTCGGGCGTAGTCGCCGGGGGCTGCCCGACGGTGTGCTCGGGCGCCGAGAAGTCGATGTCGTACAGGAGGGTCGCGTCCGCGGGCATGCCGGGCCTGCTCGACGAGTGGCAGGCGAAGAGCGCGAGCGCGGCGAGCGCGGCCAGTGAGCGGCTGGGCATCGTCGGGCTAGGTGATGATCTTGCGCACCGACGCGGTGTCGGGAACGACGATGCGCGAGGCCTCGGAGCGCTGCATCTCGCGCGCCTCTTCGATCATCTCCTCCACCGCGCGGCCGACGGCCTCGGGGAACTTCGCGATCGCCTCCTGGAGGTCCTTCGCTTCGATCAGCGTCGACACGGGCACCGGCCCCACCTGGGACATGAGCTGGGTCTGCGCGATCCAGCGCGTCTCGCGCGAGGGGTCGGGCTCCCCCGTCGGCTTGATCGGGATGAGCCGGCGCAGGGACGCCACCTTCAGGTCGGTGTAGCTCTCCTCGCGGTAGAGATTGCTGGCGTCGACAGTGAGATCGCCGACCACCCGGCGCGTGTCGCTCATGACGGTTGCTCCTCTGGGCGAAGGGGCAGTGTACCGTGTGGGCTAGGATCGGCCCATGGCCGCAAACGCGTGGCTCGTCGCGGGCCTGATGCTCGGGACCTGGCTCGCCAGCCTCCGGCTGCGCAACGCGAGCATCGTGGACATCGTCTGGGGACCCGGCTTCGCGGCGGTCGCGCTGCGGACCGCCATGCACTCGGACGCCGCGGCGGGGCGCCGCTGGCTGGTCGCGGGGCTCGCGCTGGCTTGGGGGCTGCGGCTCGGCGTCTACCTGTACTGGCGCAGCCGCGGGAAGCCCGAGGACTTCCGCTACCAGGCGATGCGCCGGTTCTGGGGCGCGCGCTTCCCGTGGGTCAGCCTGGTCACCGTGTTCGCGCTGCAGGGCGCGCTGATGTTCGCGATCTCGCTGCCGCTCCAAGTCGCGGCGAGCGCCGTCGAGCCGGCCCGGCTCGGCGCCCTCGATGCGCTGGGTGTGGCGCTGTGGCTCGTCGGGATGTTCTTCGAGTGCGCCGGCGACTTCCAGCTCGCGCGTTTTCGCGCCGACCCCGCGAACGCGGGGCGCGTGCTCGACAGCGGGCTCTGGCGCTACACGCGCCACCCCAACTACTTCGGCGACTTTCTGGTCTGGTGGGGCTTCTTCGCCATCGCCGCGGGAGCCCCTGGCGGTTTCTACACTGTCGTGAGTCCGATCCTCATGACGATTTTGCTGCGCCGCGTCTCGGGCGTGACCTTGCTCGAGCGCGGGCTCGCCCGGCGCAAGCCCGACTACGCGTCCTACGTCGCGCGCACGTCGGCGTTCCTGCCCCGGCTGCCGCGCCCACGCTGATCTGCGTATACTGACAGGGAAGTGGCTCATACCCCCCCGAGCACACTTGGGAGTGCGGCGCCGCTCGCGGCGAGCTGGCGGCCCCTGCAGTCGATCGCGAAGCGCGCCCTCCTGTCGGCCTTCGCGCGGATCGAGCGCGGCGCGCTGCGCGTGCAGGAGGACGGCGTCGTGCACGAGTTCGGCGCGCCTTGCTCCGACCTGCCCGCGCCGATCGAGGTGTCGGTGCGCGATCCCGCGTTCTGGCCGGCGGTCGCGCTGGGCGGCAGCATGGGCGGCGGTGACTCGTACGTGCGCGGCGAGTGGCGCACCAGCGACCTCACCGGGCTGCTCCGGCTGGTCAGCCAGAACGAGGCGGTGTTCTACGCGTTCGACGGCGGCCTCGCGCGCGCCGGCGAGTGGCTGCGCCGGATGGCTCACGCCCTGCGCCGCAACAGCCGGCCCGGAAGCCGGCGCAACATTCGCGCGCACTACGACCTGGGCAACGATTTCTTCGCGCTGTTCCTCGATCCGACCATGACGTACTCGGCGGGCGTCTTCGAGCGCGACGACGCGACGATGGAGGAGGCGTCGGTCGCGAAGAACGAGCGGATCTGCCGGAAGCTCGGGCTGTCGGCCGGCGATCGCGTGCTCGAGATCGGCAGCGGCTGGGGCGGCTTCGCGATCCACGCGGCGCGCACGCGCGGCTGCAAGGTCACCACCACCACGCTCTCGCCCGCGCAGCGCGAGGTGGCGCTGGAGCGGGTGGCGGCCGCCGGGCTGCGCGACCGGGTCGAGGTCCTGCTCGAGGACTACCGCGACCTGCGCGGCCGCTTCGACAAGCTTGTGTCGATCGAGATGATCGAGGCCGTCGGCCACCAGTACTTCGATGCGTTCTTCCGCAGCTGCGCGGCGCGGCTCGAGGCGCACGGGCTGATGGCTCTGCAGGCGATCCTGATCGCCGACCCGCTCTACGAGCAGGCGCGCCGCACGGTCGACTTCATCAAGGCTTACGTCTTCCCGGGCGGCTGCCTGCCGTCGCTGGGCGCGATCGCGCGTTCGCTCGCCAGCGCCTGCGACCTGCGGCTGATCCACTTCGAGGACATCACCTCCCACTACGCGCGCACGCTTCGGCTCTGGCGCGCGCGCTTCGACCAGAACCGCGCGGCGATCTCGGCGCTCGGCTACTCCGCGGAGTTCCAGCGCATGTGGGAGTACTATCTCTGCTACTGCGAAGCGGGCTTCAGCGAGCGCCGCAGGATCGCCTCTGCGCAGCTCGTGCTGGCACGCCCCCACGCGCGGCCCGCCCCGATCCTGGGCGCGCTCTAGAAGCCCTTCGCGTACGGGAGCGCGGCGACCTTCGCGAGCACCTGCTCGCGGGCTTCGAGCAGGGTGCGCATCGCGTCCCAGCTGCCGTCGCTCAGCTGCTCGCGCGCGCCCTTCGGCATGGCGATCGGCGCGCGTCCGCCGCGCCAGGTGATCGCCAGCCCGGCGAGATCGACCTCGAGCTCCTGCGATGGATCGAGCTCGACGGCATCCATCAGCCGCGCCACGTCCTCGCGCGCCGCGGTCACCGCAGGAATCCCGAGCGCGACGCAGTTGCCGAAGAAGATCTCGGCGAACGACTCGCCGACGACGGCGCGGATGCCCCAGCGCGCCAGCGCCTGCGGCGCGTGCTCGCGCGAGCTGCCGCAGCCGAAGTTCTGGTTCACGACGAGAACCGACGCGCCCGCGGAAGCGGCGGTCGTCGAACGGGTGGCCCTTGGGCACGCCGTCGGAGGTGAAGCGCGAGTCGCGGAACACGAACTCCTCGAGCCCGGCGAAGCGGATCGAGGTCATGTAGCGCGCGGGGATGATCTGATCGGTGTCGATGTCGTTGCCGCGCACGACCACGCCGCGGCCGCGCCGCGACGTGACCCGCTCGGCGGTGACCCTTTCGCTCACAGCACCTCCCGCACGTCGGCGACCGCGGCCGCGCAGCGCGGCGGCGGCGACCATCGCCGGGCTCATCAGCAGCGTGCGCCCGGTCGGGCTGCCCTGGCGGCCCTTGAAGTTGCGGTTGAGCTCGACGCGCACAGCTCGCGGCCGACGAGCTTGTCGGGGTTCATCGCCAGGCACATCGAGCAGCCGGCCTCGCGCCACTCGAAGCCCGCGGCCTTGAACACCTCGTGCAGCCCCTCGGCCTCGGCCTGCACGCGCACGGCCTCGGAGCCGGGCACCACGAGCGCGCGCACGCCGGAGGCGACCTTGCCCGTCTTGCGCCACGCGCGCGGCCTCGCGCAGATCGGAGATCCGCCCGTTCGTGCACGAGCCGATGAACGCGACGTCGATCTGCGTGCCCGCGATCGGCTGGCCGGGC
The DNA here is from genome assembly GCA_963707945.1 of uncultured delta proteobacterium. Taxonomy (GTDB): domain Bacteria; phylum Myxococcota_A; class UBA9160; order SZUA-336; family SZUA-336; genus VGRW01. The sequence goes on along the minus strand of CAVPRM010000001.1, from coordinate 89,302 downwards.
ACGAGGTCCATGAAGCGGTAGGCGTCCTCGGCGGACGCGCGGTCGTCCTCGGGGAGCGTCCGACAGCCGGGGCAGCGCTTCGGTCGACGCCGATCGCCTGGCCCGGGTTGATTCCCCAGGTCACGGTCGGCGAGATGTCCTCGCCCGCGACCGCGACCTCGTCGTCGAAGTGCGCGTCGGCGTCGCTGGCCATGCTGCGCCACCACGCCGTCGGCGCGCTCGAAGGCGTCCGCCGGCGGCGCGAAGCGGCGGCCGCGCAGGTAGTCGAAGGTGGTCTGGTCCGGGTTCACGTAGCCGACCCGCGCGCCGCCCTCGATCGACATGTTGCAGACGGTCATGCGCTCCTCCATCGAGATGCGCTCGATCACGTCGCCCGCGTACTCGTAGGCGAAGCCGACGCCGCCCTTCACGCCGAGCTTGCGGATGATGTGCGAGGATGACGTCCTTGGCGTAGACGCCCGAAGCCGCAGCGTCCCGCGACACGCGAATGCGTCGGACCTTCGGGCGCGCGAGCGCGAGGCACTGCGAGGCGAGCACGTCGCGCACCTGGCTGGTGCCGATGCCGAACGCGATCGCGCCGAACGCGCCGTGCGTCGAGGTGTGGCTGTCGCCGCAGGCGATCGTCATGCCGGGCTGCGTGAGCCCGAGCTCGGGCCCGATCACGTGCACGATGCCCTGGTCGCCCGAGCCGATCGGCGAAGAAGCGGATCCCGTGCGTCTGCGGTGTTCGCCTCGATCGCCTGCAGCATCTCCTCGGCCTGCGCGTCGCGCAGCGGGCGGGCCTGGCGGTCGGTCGGCACGATGTGGTCGACGGTGGCGAAGGTGCGCTCGGGCACCAGCACCGGCAGACCGGCGTCGTCGCAGCATCTGGAAGCCCTGCGGGCTGGTGACCTCGTGGATCAGGTGCAGCCCGATGAACGAGCTGGGTCTGCCCGCCCGGCAGCTCGCGCACCGTGTGCAGGTCCCAGACCTTGTCGAGGAGGCTACGTCCCATTCGGGGGCCTAGCTTAGCAAGCGAAGCGCGCAGCGAGGCGACACCGAGCGTGGGCGGGCAGGCGAGCTTTGCTCGCCGCTAACCCGCTAAGGCCCGCCTATCTCTCCGCGATGAGCTGATACGGGCCGAGGGGCCGCTCGCCGTCGCCCATGGCGCAGGCGGTGCCGAGGTCGTAGTCGCGCAGGTAGCGGATGCTCTCGAAGCCGGCCTCGGCCAGGAGCTGCTCGGCCTGCTGCGGCGGCAGATAGCGGCGGTGGCCGACGTGCTCGGCGGGCGGGCCGCCGTCGATCGTGAACACCTGGGTCCGCCGCTCCAGCAGCGGGGTCAGCATCTCGCGCTTGTCGCGCACCTTGAGCAGGTGCCCCTGGTAGGTGCGCTCGATCTCGCGCCACTGGCCGTTGGCCTCGGGTCGCAGCATCGGCAGCGGGCAGAAGCAGTCGAGCGCGAGCACGCCCGGCGACTTCATGCAGCGGCTCACGTGGCGCAGGAAGAGGCGCTGCTCCTCCACGTCGATGAGCGCGTTGAAGGCGTAGAGCGTGGCGAACACGACGTCGAACTTCTCGAACAGCGCGCCCTGGCGGAAGTCGAAGTCCGCCAGCCGGATCCGGTCCTGCCACGGCTCGAGGTTGCGGCGGGCGACCTCGAGCATCGGGCGCGAGACGTCGACCCCGAGGGCCTCGTAGCCCTCCTCACCGAGCCGTGCGAGCACCCGGCCGGTGGCGCAGCCGATCTCCAGGACCGGGCCGGCGTATTTGGCCGCGAGGTCCAGATAGAGCGGCAGGTCCTTGCGGAAATCCGCCGCGAAGAGACTGTGGAACTCAGCGTACTGACGATCGGCGTTGCGGATCTGCATGCGCAGCGGACTCTAGGCGGGCGCGAAAGATCCGCGCAAACCGGGCTCGTGATGTGCGGCACAAGAGCTGCCACCGGCGTAAAGCGCGAGACACGTTCGGAGCGAAGCGCGCGGGAGTCGTCCGCGAGACGGATCGACTATCCTGAACGCGGATTGGCCGAAGCTGCGGAATTGGAAGACGCGCGGGTGGATCGAGCGGCGTTCTGTGCGACGGTGGCGGAGGGGCTCGCCCTCTGGGGCGCGGGCGATCGCCACGAAGTCCAGAGCGCGGTCGAGCGCATGCTGCAGGACTGCACCGACGCGGAGCTCGCGGCGTTCGGCCAACGGCTGGCCGAGACGGGCGCGGCGTGGGGCTTTCATCCCCGCGATCGGACGGCAACCCGGGTCTCGAGGCTCGCGCACAGCTTCGTGCTCCTGCCGGGCTCCGGGCTGGCCAACGCCGAGAACCTGGCGATCGCCGCGACCCGGCCCCTGTTCCTGGTCGCGAACCACCTGTCGTACATCGACGCCAACGTGCTCGACGCGCTCCTCGTGGCCGCCGGAAGGAGCGACGTCGCCGACCGGATGACGGTGCTGGTCGGCCCGAAGGTCTACATGCTGGCGGTGCGGCGGCTCGCGAGCCTGTGCTTCGGCTCGATCAAGATCCCGCAGAGCCAGAGCCGCGCGTCGGGCGAGGCGGTGATGCCGCGGCGCGAGGTCGCGCAGCTGGCGATGCAGACGCTCGAGTCCGTCGCGCAGCGCTACGCCGCCGGCGACCACGTGCTGATCTTCAACGAGGGCACCCGCAGCCGCACCGGCGCGATGCAGCGGATGCTCGCCGCTTCCGCGCGCTACTTCGAGGTCGAGGGCGCGGTGATCGTGCCGCTCGGGCTCTGGGGCACCGAGAAGCTGGCGCCGCTCGACTCCGAGAAGGTCAGGCCCGCCCGGGTGCTGGCGCGCGCCGGCCGCCCGGTGGATGCGGCGGAGCTGTTCGCGCGCGCGGCCGGACGGCGGCCCGTCTTTGCCGACGCGCTGGGTTTCCTGATCGCCGACCTGCTTCCGCCCGAGTACCGCGGCGACTACGGCGCGGTGCCGGCTGCGCTCGAGGCCGCGCGCGAAGCTGCCTCGGGCACGGGGCGGCGCTGACCAGCCGATAAGGGGCCATGCGCTGGCTCGCCGCGTTCCTGCTCTTCGCGCGGGTGGCCGCGGGCGGCGACCTGGCGGCGAAGGCCGACGACTTCCGCGCCGAGCTCCACGCGCGCCACCTCTCGAGCGAAGGGCTGGTGCTCTACAACGTCGACGTGCGCCGGATCAAGCGCGAGCTCGCGTCCGGCGAGTATCCGGCCCACGCGGACGGGCCGACCTTCAACGGCCTGCTTGCGGGGGCCGCCTGCGCGCGCGCCGAGACCTCGAGCGGCGCCGAGCGCGACCTCGCGCTGGCCGAGGCGTCGGCCGCGCTGGCGGGCGTCGAGCTCTTGATGGACGTGACGGGCAGCCAGGGTCTCCTCGCCCGCAGCGCCCGCAGCGCCCCTGGACCGGCCGCTTCGCGGACTGGTGCTGGCGCGGCGACGTGTCGCAGGACCAGTACGCCAACGGCCTGGTCGTCGCGGTCGGGCTATGCCGTCGGGAGTTCCCGGAGCGGGCGCGGTGGCTGGCGGTCGACGCGGCATCGCATCTTCTGGCGCACGACTTCAAGCTCGTGGACCCGGACGGCGAGCCCACGCGCTTCGGCGACCTGTCGTGGAGCAGCGGCTTCGGCTGGAACTCGATCGCTCAACTCACGAGCTACGCGGTCGTCGCGCTGGCGGCGGCGCTCGAGCCCGGCGACCCGCGCTTCGCCGAATGGCGCAACCGGCTGCGCGACCGCTACCGGGTGGTGGCGCGCGCGCGCTTCACCGACGTGCGCCTCTTCGGGGTGACCAACCACTCGAACGACCTGATGGCGTTCGACCTCTACCGGGTGCTGCTGCCGCTGACGCGCGAGACCGGCGACCCGGCCTACGACGACCTGCGCGCCGGGCTGTGGCGGAGCTGGCTCCGCGTGCAGCCCGACGGCAATGCGTACTTCGCGCTGGTCTTCTGCTCGCTCGACCCCGGCGGCTGTGACGCAGCGACCCTGGCCGACGCGCGCCGCGCGCTCGCCGACTTCCCGGTCGAGAAACGGAAGGTCGCGCCCGCGCCCGAGCTGGCGGAGCTGCCGCGCCGGCTCATTCCGGGCCGGAAGTGGAAGGAGCTGTCGAGCGAAGTCGTGCCGATGCGGCTCCGGCCGGCGAGCTCGTTCGAGTGGAAGTCGAGCCCGTACCGCGTGACGCAGGAGGTTCAGCCGCAGATCGAGTACAGCGGTCTCGACCACCTCGCCGCGTACTGGCTCTACGAGGAAGTCTGCGCCGCGCGCCGCGATTGTCCGGGGCCTTAGCGCGCGGGCAGGGCGAGCTTGAGCTCGACGCCGGTCGCGCCGGGCTGGACCGGCGCCGCGAGCTCCGCGGTCGCGTCATTCGGGCCGCGGGTCAGCGGATTGCCGTCGTCGTCGGCGCGCGCGCTCAGCGCGATCGGCCCGACCCACGGCCTGCCTTTGATCATCTCGTCCTCGGGCCCGATCTCGAACTCGATCGGGAACGGGCCGACGGGCAGGCGCTTCACCGCGAGCGGTGGACCGGGTGCGTCGGGGACGCGCGCGATCAGGAACAGCACCTGGCCGCTCGCCGCCACTCCGTTCGCGAGCGAGATCGTGCCGCGGATCGGCTCGCCATTCGCGACGCCGGTGCGCTCGCCACCGCCCGCCTCGGGAGGCGGACCGAGCGGCATCGCGGCTCGGGGCGTCGGGGTCTCGAGTCCTGGCACACGCACCGGGTGCTCGACCTTCGGCGGCTCGTCCTTGGGATCGACGTATGGCTCGAGCCGCCGGTCGCACGCGGCGAGCGCGAGCAGTGCGGCTGCGATCAGGGAGCAATGCCGGGCGCTTCGCCGCACACTACGCGTCATGGGCGCATCAGGGTACCCGTTGCACCGCGCGCGAGACAGTCGCATCGCGCGGGCGCGGATCGCTTTGCTCGGAGTCTGGCTGGGTGCGCTGCTGGCGTTCGGCGGGCTGTTCGTGCCGGCCGCGTTCGAGAACCTGCCGACGCCGCTCGCCGCGAGCGTGCTCGGCGCGGGCTTCGCGGCGGTCGATCGCGGCGGGATCGCGCTCGGGCTTCTGTGCGTCGCGCTCGGGCTCGCGGATCGGCGCGCCGTGCGGCTCCGGGCGCTGCTCCCGCTCGCAGGTGTGCTCGCGCATCTGGCGAGCGCGCTTTTCGTGACGCCGAAGATCCACGCGCTGCGAATGGCCGCTGGCGGGGCGATCGGCCAGGCCGACGGGCCCGGGCTCGCCGCCTTTGCAGAGCTCCACGCGGCTTCGCGCGCGCTGTTCGGTCTGGCGGCCGCCAGCGCCCTTCTGACCTGCGTCTGGGACGTGTTTTCGCTGCGCAAAGGCGGTTCTCCGGGGGCTTCTCCCGCCGGAGAAAGCAACGTTTTCTGAAATGATTTTCCCAAAAAATCCGTAGCGCGACCGGACCCCTTCGTTATAGTCCCGGCCCCCTGCGAAGATCCGCAGTGCGCGACGCGGGCACGTTTGTTGCGACACGTGTGCCGGGTACGGAATGCGACTCGGGAACTGGAGGCGGACGCGCCCATGGCCATCGATATCACGCTGCAAATCAAGCTCTCGGTCGAGGAGTCGTCCCTGGAGGACGCGCTCGCCGAATACGATGAGCTGACGGTCAGCGCGCTCGTGACGCAGATTCTCGACAAGGCGATCGCCCTCGAGCACATCGAGACCGACATCAAGGCCGGTCCGAACTCGCTCGAGGAGTACGACAAGGTCCGCGAGGCCTAGAACAGCTCGAGCTGGACCGGCGACGGCGGCCTCCGCGAGCCCGGCACTGCGGGCAGCGGGCGCGGGGCGGCGCGGATGATCGCCGCCGGCAGCGACTGGAACGGGGTCGGCTTCGGCGCAGCCGGCTCGGGCCCCGGCCGGTAGATCCCGTGGCGCTGCGCGTACTCGCGGATGCGCCGGTACAGCCGCCAGAAGCGGCGGCCATGGTCGAAGTGGCGCAGGTGCGCGAGCTCGTGGCAGAGCGTGTCGACCATGACCGAGTACTTCAGCAGGTCGTCCGCGCGGAGCTGGTGCAGCCGGATCTTGATGCTGCCGTCCGCGTAGCAGATGCCGTAGCGGCGGCGGACCCGCTCGCTCTCCGCGTCGATCGACTGCAGCGGCAGCTTGAACGCGGTCGCGAGGACCTCGGCGTGTCGGCGCAGCCGCAGCAACGCGCGCTCGCGCGCCTGGTTCCGGACGTCGGACAAGGGCTCGGCTCCGGGGGGCACTCGGAGTATAACGTTCGGGAGATGAGCGACCCGGACCCGCTCGACGAGTTCCCGAACCACTTCCCGATCTTCCCGCTGCCCAACGTGGTGCTGTTCCCGGGAACCTATCTGCCGCTGCACATCTTCGAGCCGCGCTACCGGCAGATGACCGAGGCCGCGCTCGCGGGTGACGCCGTGATCGGGATGGTGCTGCTGCACGCCGACGTCGATCCGATGGCCGCGCGGGCGCCGATCTTCCCGGTGGGCTGCGCGGGCCGGATCGTCGAGCACCGGCGCCTCGACGACGGGCGCTTCCACATGCTGCTCTACGGCGAGCGCCGCTTCCGCATCGCGCGCGAGCTCGAGTCGGGCGCGCTCTACCGAACGGTCGAAGCCGAGCTGTTTCACGACCCGGAGTTCGCCGCACTGCCACCGAGCGTTCAGCGCGCGCTGGAAACCAACCGCGCGCAGCTCGAGGCGAGCATGCTCGAGCTGGTTCGGCTCACGTCGCCCGACGGCGTCGAGACGCTGCGCGAGCGCATGCGCGCGCTCGATCCACTTCTGCTCACGAGCGCGATCGCGTTCGGACTCGACGGTCCGATCCTCGAGAAGCAGAGCCTGCTCGAGAGCGCCGATCCGCTCGCGCGCGCCGATCTCCTGCTGCGCGTGCTCGCGTTCCGGATCGCCGAAGCGAGGCTTCCCGAGGGCCCGAAGACGCTCAACTGATATTTCGCGAAAGATTGCGATCGGCTGCGTTTCCCAGCGCACGGTCGAGTCCGCGAAACACCGCTCCGTGGCACTTCGCTGTGTGAACGGCTGTGCATCGCGCTGTGAACCGGTGGCCTCGCGCGCAGCTCGCGGCGAGAAGAGCAACGCGAATCTCACCACTTGCCCACCGTCGGGGATTGCCCGCGCGAACGCGCACAGTCCGCGCGCGTGTAGGTCCGAGGCGAAAGCACGGGCGTGGGTGAATCGGCTTTGCAGCCCTGCCCGCAGCGTGGGAGAGTCGCGCTCCGCGCAGGCGGCAGAGTCCGGTGAGAGGGGCTCTGGCTGGGGGGAAATCGCTGGAAATGACCACTGGGGGGTGGGAGGTCGTCCGCACTGCGGTCGGACGACGCATCGGAGAGGCTGCGTTCGACGCCTGGTTCCGGACGCTCGACGGCCGGCTCGAAGGCGAGACGCTGGTGCTGCGTTGCCCGGATCGCTTCACGCGCGACTGGCTGCGCAGCCGCTTCGGCCGAGTGATCGAGGAGTGCGCGCCCGCCGCGCGCGCCGTGGAGTACCGGCTCGACGCCGGCGCGGTCGGTGCGCCGCCGGAAGCGCCGCGCGCTGCCGTGCTGCCCGAGCTCGCGGAGACCGCCTGCGCTCAGGAGCTGCTCTTCGACAGCTTCATCTCCGGTCCGGGCAACGCGCTCGCGCTCGAGGCGGCGCGCGCGGTCGCGCGCGGCGAGGCGGGCCGCTGCAATCCGCTCTTCCTCGTCGGCGGAACCGGCATGGGGAAGACGCACCTGTGCCGCGCGATCTACGGGCGCGCGGGCAACGCGGCGCTGTACCGCTCGAGCGAGGAGTTCACCACCGAGGTCACCGAGGCGCTGCGCGCTGGCCAGATGCCGAAGATCCGCCAGCGCTACCGGCGCCAGGCGAACCTCTTGATCCTCGAAGACGTCCAGTTCCTGGTCGGGAAACGGGCCACGCAGGCCGAGCTCTTCCACACGCTCGACCACCTGGTCGAGCACGGGAAGACGGTCGTGTTCTCGGCCGACCGCTGTCCGTCGGAGCTCGACGAGCTCGACCCGAAGCTGCGCTCGCGGATGGCCTCGGGCCTGGTCGCGCGGATCGGCCCGCCCGAGCGCGAGACCCGCCGCGCGATCCTGCGCGAGCGCGCGGCGCGCGGCGGCGTGCGCGTGCCCGCGGAGTGCATCGAGCTGCTCGCCGACCGCGAGCTCGGCTCGGTGCGCGACGTGCTCGCGGGGCTGAACCAGGTGGTCGCGCGGGCGTCGCTGCTGCGCACGGAGATCACGCCGGAGCTGGTCGCCCAGGCGCTCGCGGCGGTCGAGCTGCCCGGGCGCGCGCGCTCGCTCGACGAGATCGTAAACGAGACGGCGCGCGCCTACGGCCAGACGACCGAGGCGCTGCGGAGCCGCTCGCGCAAGCAGCTGTTCGTGCGGCCGCGCCAGATCGCCATGTACCTGGCGCGGCTCTACACAGACGCCTCGCTGGCCGACATCGGGCGCGCGTTCGGGCGCGACCACACGAGCGTCATGTACGCGATCGACGTGGTCGAGCGCCGGATCGTCGAGCGCCCGCAGCTCCGCTACGAGCTGGAGGCCCTGGCCGCTCGGATCAGCGGGCCGCCTGCCCGTAGTGCTTCTGGTAGTAGTCGCGGTACTCGCCGGACTTGATCGGCTCCCACCAGGCGCGATTGGCGGCGTACCAGGCGACGGTCCTCTGGATGCCGGCCTCGAGCTCGAGCTCCGGGCGCCAGCCGAGCGCGCGGATCTTCTGGGTGTCGACCGCGTAGCGCTGGTCGTGGCCCGGGCGCAGGCCGGTGACCGGCTTGATCAGCGCGTCTGGCTTGCCGGTCGCGCGCAGGATCATGGCGGTGAGCTCGCGGTTGGTGACCTCGGGGTTCTGGTTCGCGCCGATGTTGTAGACCTCGCCGGCCGTGCCGCGGCGCAGCAAGAGCAAGAGCGCCTTGCAGTGGTCCTCGACCCGCAGCCAGTCGCGGATCTGCGTGCCGCCGTCGTAGAGCGGCAGCGGCTCGTCGTCGAGGGCGTTGGTGACGAACACCGGGATCACCTTCTCGGGATACTGGTTCGGGCCGTAGTTGTTCGTGCAGCGCGAGAGCAGCACGTCCATGTCGTGCGTGCGATGGAACGCGAGCGCGATGTGGTCGCCGCCGGCCTTCGCTGCCGAGTACGGGCTCGAGGGGCAGAGCAGCGCCGACTCGTTCGGGAACTCGGGCCAGGGCACGTCGCCGTAGACCTCGTCGGTGCTCACCTGCAGGAAGCGCGCGCTCCGGTTCACCTGCCGCACGGCCTCGAGCAGCACGTACACGCCGTACACGTTGGTCTCGATGAACTCGCCCGCCCGCGCCTTGGTGGAGCGGTCCACGTGGGTGAAGGCGGCGAAGTTCACGACCCAGTCCATGCCGGCGACCCAATCGCGCGCGGTCTTCTCGTCGCGGATGTCGCCGCGCACGAAGCGGTAGCGCGGCGAGTCCGCCAGGTCGGCCAGGTTGGCGAGATTGCCCGCGTAGGTCAGGACGTCCAGATTGGTCACGTGGACGTCCGGCTCCTCGGCGAGCAGGAGCCGCACGAAGTGCGAGCCGATGAAGCCGGCGCCGCCTGTGACCAGGACCTTCTTCATGAGACGCTCATCGACCCGACGCCGCGCGCCGCTTGAGGTCGGCTAGTAGCCCGTGGGGAGCGCAAGGCCCGGGTTCGCGGGCCTCGCGGAGACCAGCTCGAGCTCGAGTGCGCCGTTCGACCGGGCCGGCTGCGCGGCCTTCTGGCGCCGCCCGTAGGTGGTGGTGCGCTCGTACGGCACTCGCCCGATCTCGCGGATCAGCCGCTCGATCGTCTCGACCTCGACGTGGTCCCCGTGCTCCGAGCCCGCGGCCTTCGAGATCGATTCCTCCATCAACGTGCCGCCGAAGTCGTTCGCGCCGGACATGAGCGCGACCTGGCCGAGCTTCAGCCCCATCTTCACCCACGAGATCTGGACGTTCTTGATCAGAGGCCGCAGGAACAGCCGCGCCACCGCGATCAGGCGCAGGTCCTCGGGCATGCTCGCGCCGGTGCGCGAGCCCTGCTCGTTGTAGAGCCGGGTGTGGTGGTGGATGAAGCCGAGCGGGACGAACTCGGTGAAGCCGCCCGTGCGCTTCTGGATGTTGCGCAAGCGCTCGAGGTGCGAGCTGATGTGCTTCGCGTCCTCGATGTGGCCGTACATGAGCGTCGAGGAGGAGCGCAGGCCGACCTCGTGCGCGGTCGTCACGATCTCGGTCCAGCGGTCGGTCATGAGCTTCTTCGGCGAGAGGATCCTGCGGATCTCGTCGTCGAGGATCTCGGCCGCTGTGCCGGGGATCGTGCCGAGCCCCTCGTCGCGCAGCATGGTCAGGTAGTCGCGCAGGGTCATGCCGCCCGTGCGCTGTACACCGAAGTGGATCTCCTCGGGCGAGAACGCGTGGATGTGCAGGTCGGGCAGCTCCGCTTTGATCGCGCGCACGATGTCGCGGTACCAGAAGCCGTCCTTGTTCGGGTGGATGCCGCCCTGGATGCAGACCTCGGACGCGCCGCGGTTCACGGCGTCGTGGCAGCGCTCCAGGATGTCGGGCAAGCCGCGGTCGTAGGCGTCCTCGTCGTGCTTGTGACGCGCGAAGCCGCAGAAGCTGCAGCCGACGTAGCAGATGTTGGTGAAGTTGATGTTGCGGCAGACGACGTACGAGATCTCGTCGCCGACGTCGTCGAAGCGCGCGCTGTCCGCGACCGCGCACAGCGCCTGCAGGTCGCGGCCGAGCGCGCCCAGCAGCACCTCGGCGTCGGCGCGCGCGAGCTCGCGGCCTTCGAGAGAGCGCTCGAGCGCGGCGCGCACCGGGGCGCTGGTGCCGCGGAGAACAACGTCGGACAGGGGGGTGGTCATCGTGTCTGGACTCCTGGTCAGAGGGGGGTCGGCCAGCCGTCGGCGTCGGTCGCCGCGCGCAGGCGCAGGTACATTTCCGGGTCGAACATGTCGGGGTGCTTGGCCACGTACTCGGGATACACGCACAGCCGGTCGCGCAGCTCGTAGCCGCCCGCCTCGGTGCGCGCGCGCAGGTCGTCGAGCTCGGGCCAGGGCGCTTCCGGATTGATGAAGTCGATCGTGAGCGGTGAGACACCGCCCCAGTCGTTGATGCCGGCGCGCAGCAGGAGCTCGAGCGAGGTCGGCGACAGGTTGGGCGGCGCCTGCAGGTTCATCGCGGGCCCGAGCACGAGCCGCGCGAGCGCGGTCGTGCCGGCCATGAGCTCGTCGCTCGGCATCGGCCACTCGCTCATCGCCGTGCCCGGCTTCGGGTGGAAGTTCTGCACGATCACTTCCTGGACGTGGCCACCCGCGGCGTGCAGCTCGCGAATGGCGAAGAGCGTGTCGATCCGCTCCGCGGCGGTCTCGCCGATCCCGACCAGGATCCCGCTCGTGAATGGAATCCGCAGCTCGCCCGCCTCGCGGGTCATGCGCACGCGCAGCTCGGGGTCCTTGTCGGGGCAGTAGTAGTGCGCGCCGCCCTTCTCGCGCAGGCGCTCGCTCGTGGTCTCGAGCATGAGGCCCATGCTCGCGTTCAAGGGGCGGAGCAGCGCGAGCTCGTCGGCCGCCATGATGCCCGCGTTCGAGTGCGGGAAGAGGCCTTCTTCGAGCGACACCGCGCAGGCGTCGGCGAGGTAGTCGGTGGTGCGCGCGTAGCCCTTCGAGTCGAGCCACGCGCGGTAGCCGCGGTAGGCGACCTCGGGCTTGTCGCCCAGACAGAAGAGCGCCTCGAGACAGCCGTTGGCGCGCGCGCGCTTCGAGGTGTCGCGCACCTCGTGGAGCAGCCAGGTCTTCGCGCGCGGCGAGTCGGGCTCGACGGCGAAGGTGCAGTAGCCGCAGCGATCGCGGCACAAGTTGGTGAGCGGGATGAAGACGTTCCGCGAGACCGAGATCACGTTGCCGTGGCCGCGCCGGCCCGACTCCTGGGCGGCCTCGAGCAGCGCCTCGAGAATCGTCTCGGGCGCGCGCTCGACCCGCTCCATCGCGGCAACCGCGGCGCCGCGGTCCAAGGGCTCCGTGTCGACCGCCTTGCGGATCCGTTCCAGGAGCTCGGCGCGCGTCGGCTCGCTCACGGAGCCAGGCTAGCACCGGCCTCTAGAGGCCGACAAACTGACGCCACGTCAGGGTTTTCGGCTCCGCGAAGGCCAGGCGTTTGCGCATCGTGCGGACCGCCTCGGGGCTCGAATCGACCAGGATGAAGTCGCGGTCGAGGCGCGCCGCCGCCTCCCCGGTCGTCCCGCTGCCCGCGAAGAAGTCGAGCACCAGGTCGCCGGGCCGCGAGTGGACCGCCACGATGCGCGAGAGGATCGCGAGCGGCTTCTGGGTGGCGTAGCCGGTGCGCTCGCGCGAGTTCGTGGGAACGATCGTCTGCCACCAGACGTCGGTCGGCGTCTTGCCGCGCGCCGCCTTCTCGGGCCCGACCAGGCCCGGCGCCGCGTACGGCATGCGGTCGATCGCGGCGTAGTCGAAGACGTAGTTCGCCGGGTCGCGCGCGTACCACAGGATGGTGTCGTGTTTGGCGGGCCAGCGCGTGCGCGTGCGCGCGCCGTAGTCGTAGGCCCAGACCAGCTCGTTCTGGAACGACGCGCGCCCGAAGATCCCGTCGAGCAGGACCTTCACGTAGTGCGACTCGCGCGGGTCGAGGTGCACGAACAGCGAGCCGTCGGCGCGCAGCACGCGGCGCGCCTCGCGCAGGCGCGGCTCGAGATAGGCGGGAAGGTCCTCGAAGCGATCGGCGAACGCGGACGTGCCGACGACCTCGCTCGCATAGCGGCGCCCGCCGAAGCCGGTGCGGTCGCCGCCGCCGGGCGCAGCGGCGCGCGTGCGCAGGCGGGTGCGCCTCTGGGTGCGGCCGGTGTTGAACGGCGGATCGATGTAGACGAGCGCCGCGCGCCCGTCGGGCAGCTCGCGCAGGACGTCGAGGTTCTCGGCCTGGACGATCCAGCGCACCCGCGTATCCTGCGGCCCGTGCCGGTGCGCGGGCTCTCCTTCGACCTGTTCGACACCCTCGTCGACATGCACATGGACCGCCTGCCGATCGTCGAGATCGCCGGGCGGCGGGTTCCGTCGACCTACGGGCTCTTGCACGCCGCCAGTCTGCAGTGGCACGCGCTGGATTTCGAGCGCTTTGCCGCCGAGCTCGGCGCCGTCGACCGCGAGCTGCGCGGGGAGTACTACGCCGTGCACCGCGAGCTTCCGACCCTGCAGCGCTTCCGCCGCTTCGCCGAGCGGATCGGCGTGTCGGACGACGCGTTCGCTCACGCCCTGACCGACACGCACATGGGCGAGATCGAGCGCCAGGTCGTCTACCTCGCGCACCACGCACCGCTGCTCGAGCGGCTGCACCGGCGGGCGAAGCTCGCGGTGTGCTCGAACTTCAGCCACACCGCGACGGCGCGCGCGGTGCTCGAGCGCGCCGGCCTGCTCCATCACTTCGACGCCGTCGTGATCTCGGAGGACGTCGGCCTCCGCAAGCCGCGCGCGGAGATCTTTCAGGCGGTCTCGGATCGGCTCGCCGTGCCGCCCGGCGAGATCGCGCACATCGGCGACAACCTCGACGCCGACGTCGCCGGCGCCGCGGCGCTCGGGCATCCCACGGTGTGGCTCACGCGTCGGGTCGCCGATCCCGACGCGGCGCTCGCCGCCCACACCGGCGCGAAGCCGGCGCACCGGATCGCAGACCTGGCGGAGCTCGATGCGGTGGTAGACCGGCTCTAGCCCAGAGCCGCCGAGTCCAGCGCCGGCGCGTACAGGCGCCACTCACCCGGAATCCCCTTCAGGATGTGAGCGCCTCGATCGGTGAACGCGATCCCGGATCCCACGACCATGTCCCTCACAGCGCTCGACACCAGCACCTCGCCGGGTTGGGCCAACGACCGGATCCGGGCCCCGATATGGAGCGTGATGCCGAAGAGGTCGTTGCCCTCTCGCTCGACCTCGCCCGCGTGGATGCCGACACGGACGTCGATCCCGAGTGGCTTCACCGCTGCCAGGACTGCGCAGCCGCAGCGAACGGCCCTCGTCGGGGCATCGAAGGTGGCCAGGATGGTGTCACCGGCCGTCTCGACCTCGTACCCTCCGTGGCGCATGAGCTCGGCGCGGATCGCAGTCCGAAGCCGCACCAGGAACTCGCGCCAGCGACGGTCGCCGACCGCAACGATGCGCTCGGTGGCGCCGGCGATGTCGGCGAACAGAACCGCGGTCACCACTCTGGTCGGTTCGACGCCGGAGCGCCCCTCCGCCGGCGAGTCCAGGGTCTTCAGGGGCGGAAACTCCGTCGCGAGACCGGCGATCAAGAGCTCGAAGATCCGCTCGGGCCGAGGCAGGCTCTTCAGGCGATGCGCTCCGCGGTCGCGAAGACTCAAGTCGTCGACCAGGACGTCCTCGACGATCGCGGCGGTGGACGCGGAGAGCAGCACCTGGCCGCCGTGGCCCGCCTCCTTGATCCGCGCGGCGCGAATGACGTCGAGCCCCGTGTAGCCGGCCGCGGTGAGGATCGGCTCGCCCGTATGGAGACCGACGCGCACGCGCAGCGGCTCGCCCGGCCAGGACTCCTCCGCCAGCGCCCGCTGGAGCGCTGCCGAGGCGGCTACCGCCTGAGTCGCGCGCGTGAACACCGCGAAGAAGGAGTCGCCCTGGGTGTCGACCTCAAGACCATCGTTGGCGGCGAACGCGGCGCGCAAAAAGGACTGGTGTCGGGCGAGAACCGCCGGGTATTCGTCGCGCAGATGCCGAGTGAGCGAGGTGCTGTTCTCGATGTCGGAGTGGAGCATCGTGAGCGTGCCGGAGGGTCGCTCCGCCATGGAGTCGAGCTTCATCCCCCGCCTCCCTCGAAGTCAACTGCCGTTCAGCGGAGGAACAACGCTTCGAGCGCGCTCACCTGGCGATCCCAGTCGTAGCGCTCGGCGATGAAGCTCTGCGCGCGGCGGGCGAGCTCGCGGCGGCGCTCGCGGTCGCGCATCAGCTCGAGCGAGGCGCGCGCGAACTCGCGGGCGTCGCGCGCCACGACCACGCCGTCCTCCTCGCCGCGCGAGCCCAGGCCTTCGAAGCCCTCGGGGCTCGTCACGACCGGGACGCCGAGCGCGAGCGCCTCGAGGATCTTGAACTGCACGCCGCCGGCGACGCGCACGGGACACAGCGAAACCGCGCCCCGCTCGACGAACGGCCGCACGTCGTCCACGGGGCCGGTCACGGTGACTCCCGGCGTGCCGGAGAACGCGCGTACGGCGGGCGGCGGGTTCACGCCGACCACGTCGACGCAAGCGTCCTTCTCCTCCGCGCGCACGAGCGGGAAGATCTCGCGCAGCAGGTACAGCGCGGCGTCGCTGTTCGGGAAGCTGCGCATGTTGCCCACGAAGACGAGCCGCTTCGGATCCCAGTCGGTTGCGCGCGGCGCGAAATGCGTTCGATCCACGCCCAGGTAGATCAGCGACAGCCGCTCGGCCGGCGCACCGTTCGCGACCAGCCAGTCGCGATCGACCTCGGACACCAAGGTCGTGCGCTCGAAGCGGCGCACGAGCTGGGTCTCGTAGCGGCGCAGGCGCCGGATCTCGATCGCGTTCGCAGGGCGCAGCCAGTCGCGCCGCACCCGGTGCGCGCGCTCGAAGACCATCGAGACCGCGTCGGTCATGTCGAGCACGCGCGGCGTACCGGCGAGAGCCTCGACGTACGGCGCCATCCGGATCAGGTGGACGTACACGCCGTCGTAACGGTTCGCGGCGAGCTTGCGCGCGACGAGCTCCCGCATGCGCGCCGAGCGGTAGTAGTGGACCTGCAGCGGCACGGACGACACGAGCCCCGAGAGCGCGTTCAGGCGCGACTGCCACGGGGTGAGCCGAACCGTCTCGACCGACATTCCGGGGTGTCGGCGGGCCAGCTCGCGCGCGCTCGCCTCATCGGCCGCGCTCTCCACGAACGAGACCAGCTCCACCTGGTGCCGAGCGGCCAGCCGGGTGATCAGCTCGAGCGCGCGCACCTTGTCGCCGCCGAGCGGCGGGAAGGGCAGGCGCGGGGTCAGCGCGAGAAGTCGCACGCGCCGAGATTGACACGCCTTTTGCGCTGCCGCATTCTGCGCGGCCTGATGTCCGACGCTCTCGACACCTGCTCGACCACGACTCGCGCCGCGCTGCGTCGCACCCGTACGAGGTCCCACCGGCGCGGATAGATCCACCTTCGATCGACGCCCGCCGGCGGGACTACACCGCCAAGCCCGAGACCGCGTCGTTCCGAATCCTTTGCACTCCGTGAGGTGGAATCCATGTCCGAGAAGTTCGACAAGCTCGTCAGTCGCGAGCAGCAGGTGTTCATGCCGTCCGTCCGGCGCTGGCCGGTCGCGCTCGAGCGCGGTCTGGGCACGCGCGTCTGGGACGTCGACGGCCGCGAGTTCCTCGACCTGACCGCCGGCTGGGGCGTGACCTCGATCGGTCACTGCCATCCGGCGCTGGCCGAGGCGATCGCCGACCAGGCGCGCACCCTGATGCAGACCACCAACCTGGTCTACACCCGGCCGCAGCTCGACCTGGCCGAGCGGCTGGCGCGGCTCGCCCCCGGCGACATCCACCGCTCGTTCTTCACCTCGAGCGGCGCCGAGGCGAACGAGGGCGCGCTCAAGCTGGCCGCGCGCAAGACCGGCCGCAGCCGCTTCCTCTCCACGTTCAACAGCTTCCACGGCCGCACGCTCGGGGTGATGGGCTGCCTCGGGCAGGACAAGTATCGCGGGCCGTGGAAGGGGATCGTCCGCGAGGCCACGTTCGTGCCGTTCGGCGATATCGACGCAGTCCGCGCGGCCCTGACCGACGAGTACGCGGCGATGATCGTCGAGCCGATCCAGGGCGAGGGCGGCGTGGTCGTGCCTCCGGCCGACTACCTGAAGCGCGTCGCCGACGCGTGTCACGCGGTCGGGGCGCTCTTGATCGACGACGAGGTGCAGACCTGCATCGGCCGCACCGGCCGCTGGTTCGCCTGCGAGCACGGCGGGGTCGTGCCCGACATCCTGACCTTCGGAAAGGGCGTCGGCGGCGGCTTCCCGCTGGCGGGCTTCATGGCGACCGACGCGGTGATGTCCACGATCCAGCCCGGCGACCACGGCGGCACCTACGCGGGCAACCCGCTCGCGTGCCGGGCAGGCTCCGCGGTGCTGCGCGTGATCGAGGACGAGAAGCTGGTCGAGCGCGCCGCCATCCTCGGCAAGGACGTGCTCTCGCGCCTGGCCGCGTTCGGCCAGCGCGAGCAGGAGCGGGTCGAGCTGGTGCGCGGGCTGGGTCTCCTGATCGGCGTCGTGTTGCGCGACGCCGCGCTCGCCGCCCGCGCGCACGCGCTGCTGCGCGACAACGGCGTGCTCGTGAACCTGACCGCCGATCGGGTGCTGCGGCTCTTCCCCGCGCTGAACATCTCCGAGGACGATCTGGGCAAGGGCCTGGACGCGCTCGAGACGTGCGTGCGGAGCGCCTAGTGCGGATCGCAGCGACGATCGCGCTGTCGCTCGCGCTCGCCGGCGCGGCGAACGCGGGCAGCTGGAAGCTCGTGCCGGCCGAATCGACGCTGCACTTCGTAGGGATCAAGAACGACGCCGTCGGGGTGGTGGGCAGCTTCGCCGACCTCGACGGCGCGTTCGATCCCGACAAGCGCAGCGGCTGGATCGAGGTGAAGGCCGGCAGCGCGAAGACCGGCGATCCCGCCCGCGACGCCAACATCACGACCCACTTCTTCGAGGTCGGGAAGTTCCCGGTCGCGCGCTTCGAAGTGAGCGGGCTGCCGCCGGCCGGCGCGCTTCCCGCGGCGGGAACGAGCGCGCCGCTCGGGCTCGTAGGCACGCTCGCGCTGCACGGCGGCAGCATGCCGCTCAAGATCGCGGCCGTGGTCTCACGCGACGCCGGCGGCCACCTGCACGTCCGCAACGCCAACCCGGTCGTGCTGTCGGCGCAGGACCTCGGCATGGCCGCGCAGCTCGCTGCGCTGAAAGCCGTGTGCGGACACCAGTCGCTGTCGGGGGCAGTGCCCGTCGAGTTCGACGTCTCGTTCGCCCCCTAGGGCTTCGGCTTCGCGGGCTCGCTCTCGAGCTTCACCCCGTGCCACGGGCAGTAGCTCCAGCTCGCCTCCAGCGGCTCGCCGTCCTTGGGGCAGCGCTTGGCGCCGGCGACCGCAGTGAGCGGCGCGTGCCAGAGCAGCTCGTGCACCGGTCCGCCTTCCGTGAAGCGGAACGACATCCCGAGCTCGCCGGGCTTGCTCGCGGTGATGATCGGCTCGCCCTTCGCGCTGATGTTCGACAGCGGCAATAGCCGCAGCCCTTCGCCGAGCTTCCCCATCGAGGCCTTCAGCAGATACACGAGCTTGGGCACGAGGTCGGCGACGTCCGGGTTCACCTCGCGCAGCACCTGGACCTTCTCGCCGTCGCGAGTGAATTGGCTGCGGTCCACGATCTCCTTGATTCCCGCGATCGTCGGCTTGTGCTTCTCGGTCACGTCGGCATCGATCACAGCCACGATGATGTAGTTGGGGAAGAACTTGGCGACCTTTTCCTGGTCCTCGGGCGATAGACCCATCTCCTTGGCCGTCGCCTGCCAGTATTCGAGCGGCAGCCACCAGAAGCTCGCCACGTGGTTGGTGCCTTCCTGCACCGTGCGCGCGGTCTCCGCGGCGATCTGCGAGCTGTTGCCCGCGCGCGCGAGCGCGGGAGCGAGAACGGAGACGAGGACGAGCACAGCCGGAGTCCAGATGGGCGTGCGATTCATATCTCAGTCAGGGTAGCGGCCGAGCGCCCGGTAGGCTTCCACGCTCTCGGCTGCGCGGCCGACCCGCGCGAGCTCGTCGGCAACTTCGCCGCGCCAGGCGCGCACGAGCTCGCCCGCATCGTCGTCCTCCGCCACCGCCACGTACGCCCAGGCCAGGTGGCGGCGGGCGCGCGCCGGGATCGCGAGCGTCACGTCGAGCGCCAGGCCGCGCGTCGGCGCAGCCTCGGGGGCGACCGCGCGCGACGCCGAAGACGCCTCGGCCAGCGCGAGCACATGGCCGCCGAAGCGGCGCTCGCACGCCGCGGAGGCGACCCGGTACTCGCCCGCGGGCACGTCCCACGTCTCGGTGTACTCGAGCGCGAGCGGCTCGTCCGAGCGGTTCTCCATCCGCACCAGCGCGAGCAGCGCCGGGCGCGGTGCAGCGGGCGCGAAGACCACGTGCAGGAGGTCCAGCGCGGGGGTGCGCAGCGCGCGCCGCACCTGCCCCACACCGAAGAGCGTCGCCAGCGGGCTCGCGGTCGAGAGCACCACGCCCTCGCAGCGCACCAGCGCGTCGATCCGCCCGCCGGCGAACGTCACCGCCGCAGCGGTCGCCACCCCGCGGCAGACAGCGTTGGCGAGCGGATGTCCTCCCGGCGGCACGTCGCGGCGGACCGGCCCCCAGGCTGGGTCCGCGAGCTCGTCGCCGCTAGACGTACGTGCTGCCCTTGGGCTCGGTCTCGTCGCGTCGGATCACGACGTTGATGCAAGCCGGCTTGCCGGACGCGAACGCGCGCTCGAGCGCGGGCCGGATCTGATCCGGCCGCTCGCAGTACTCGCCGTGTCCACCGAGCGCCTCCACGACCTTGTCGTAGCGCGTGTAGTTCAGATACGTGCCGACCGCGCGCTCCTTGCCGTAGATGCCGATCTGCGGGCGCAGCATCTGACCCCAGGCCGCGTCGTTGCCGACGATGCCGACGATCGGCAGGTTGAAGCGGATCGCGGTGTCGTACTCGAAGCCGTTCAGGCCGAACGAGCCGTCGCCGTAGATGATCAGCACCTTCTTGTCGGGGAAGCTGAGCTTCGCGGCCAGCGCGAACGGCATGCCGACGCCCAGCGTGCCCAGCGGTCCCGGGTCCATCCAGCAGTTCTCCTTCATTACGGGGACGACCTTGGCGGCCTGCGCGACGATGTCGCCGCCGTCGCCGATCAGGATCGTGTCCTCGTCGATGAAGTCGCGGATCTCGCGGCACATGCGCAGCGGGTCGATCGGCACCTCGTCCGAGTTCAGCTCCTTCTGGAAGCCGGCTTCGGTCTTGACCTCGATCGCGCGCAGCTCGTCCCTCCAGCCATGGAAGTCGAGCTTGATCGACTCCTCCTTCATGACCTGCAGCATCTGCTCGAACGCGACGCCGAGATTGCCGACGATCGCCGCGTCGGCCGAGCGGTTCTGCCCGACCAGCGTGTTCTCCATCTCGAGCTGGATGATCTTCGCGCTGGCGGGGATCGCCTTGCCGAAGCGCAGCCGGAAGTCGAGCGGCGAGCCGGCCAGCACGAACACGTCGCACTTGCTCATCGCTTCCTTGCGCGAGCGGTTCATGAACTGCGGGTCGTCGAAGCGCAGCTGCCCGCGGCCCATGCCGTTCAGGAACGTGGGCAGGCGCGTCTCCTCGACGAAGCGGCGCATCGCGGCGCCGCCCTGCGACCACTTCACGCTGGTGCCCGCCATCATGATCGGGCGCTTGGCAGAGGCCAGGATCTCGAGCGCGGCCACCACGTCGCTGCGGTCGGGCGCCTGGCGCGGCGCGCGGCGGAACTTCGGGAACCAGGTCTTGTCGAAGTCGCCCGGGCCCATCAGGACGTCCATCGGGATCTCGAGGAACGCCGGGCCGGGGATGCCCGAGGTGGCGTAGCGCACCGCGAGCTCGATGTACTCGGGGATGCGCGCGGTGTCGTAGCACGCGTCGGCCCACTTCGAGATGGGCCGGATCATGCTCACGTGGTCCATCTCCTGGAGCGAGCCGCGGCGCAGGTTCGAGAACGGGCCCTGCCCGCCGATCACCAGGATGGGGCTGTTCGCGCGCCAGGCGTTCGCGATGCCGGTGACGCCGTCGGTGACGCCGGGCCCGGCCGTGACGACCGCGCAGCCGATCTTCGTGGGGTTCAGCCGGCTGTACGCGTCGGCCGCGTGCACGGCCGCCTGCTCGTGGCGCACGTCGATGATCTTGATGCCCTCGTCGAGCGCGCCATCGTAGATGGGCATGATGTGCCCGCCCGAGAGCGTGAAGATGCAGTCGACGCCGGCCATCTTGAGCGCGCGCGCCGCGAGCTTTCCACCGTGGGTGGCCATCGCGTTCCTCCGTGGGTTCGCGCCAGGATAGCAGGACGAGGCGGGGCTGGGCTCAGGGCTCGGACAGTTCCGGCCAGCGCGCCCTCAGATCCGGGAAGGAGAGCCCGATCGCCTCGGCCTCGGCGAGCGCGCCTCGCGCGGCATCCCAGCGCTGGGCGTCGAGCGCCGACAGGATCCGGTTGCGGTGGGCGAGCTCGAGCTCGCTCGAGTCACAGCGCGCCCCGTCGCAGGGGAGGAGCCGCGCATACTGCGCGACCGCAAGCGTGAAGCTCTCGCGCGCGCCGTCGTAGTCGTGGCTCTGCGTCTGCTGGCTGCCCAGGCGGACCAGCGCCTGGCCGAGCATCCGAGCCGCCTGCGGGTTCTGCGGGTAGGCGCGCGCGACCGCCTGCAGCTGGTCGATCCCCGCATCCAGGTTGCCGCGCTCGATCAGCTCGTAGGCCAGGTCGAGGCGGCGCTCGACCGGCAGCCGGGTGGCCGGCGCCTGCGCCGCGAGGTCCGGCGCGAGCGCCGTCGCCTCGGCTCGCGCCTCGGCGGCGACCCCGTCGTCGGCTTCGTACGCGGACCGTTCGAGCAGGATCGCGGCGAGACTGCGCGTGACGGTCGCGTCGTCCGGGGCGAGCTCGTGCGCCGCGCGCAGGTCCGCCTCGGCCAATGCGAGTCCCACCGCCCCGCCCGGCTTGCGCCGCTTCTCCGCGGCGCGCGCGGAGTACGCCGCCACCAGCTGACTGCGCAGACGCGTATTCCAGGGCGTCCGCTTCAGCGCCTCGTCGTAGCCGGAGATTGCGGCGTCGAGGTCGCCGTGCGCGGCAGCGGCTTCGGCGCGCTCGACGATCGGCCCGACGCCCTGCGCGGCCGAGTCATCTTCCGGTCCGCGCCCGCCACAGGCCGCGAAGGCTGTGACCACGAGCGCCACGCAGGTGGCGCGCAGCGCGCGCGCAACTGGGCTAGCCGCGCGCTCTCGTCCGCCGCTCCTCCGCACCGGCAACTCCCCTCGCAAGGGCGGCGAGGATACCGGAGAGACGCGCCCCCGCCCAACGCCGGGGCGACACGAATCTACGTACAGTCCGCTTCCGTGAGCGCCGATACCAGATCCCGTGGGTGAGACCCAGATCCCGCTGAATTCCGAGAACGACGTCGAGCTCTACACGTCGCCGTGGGTCAGCGGAACGCGCGCCGCCGCCTACTTCGGGCCGATCAGCTCCGAGCTGTTCCTGCAGGACGACCAGGTCGAGGACCGCTCGTCCGCATGGAGCAAAGCCGAGCGCGAGCTGCTCGAGTCGCTGCGCGACAAGGCGCGGCTGCTCGGCGCGAACGCGGTCGTCGGGCTCGAGGTCACGCTCGATCCGTTCGCGCGCGCCGCGGACTCCGACGCGACAGGGCTCCGGCTCCACGCGGTTGGCACCGCCGCGAAGCTCGAACCCCTGTTCTAGTTTCGCCGCTTCCCCAACGTCACTTCAGGCAGATGCGGAAGCGCAGCGTGAAGCTCGGGTCGGGGGTTCCGGAGTCGGCCACGTAGGTGCCCTTGGGGCTGACCCGCAGGTTGGTCACGGCCGCGTCGCAGCCGTTGCCTGCTGCGACGGGCGTGTAGGTCCAGGTCGCGCCGGAGTCGTTCGAGAACTCGATGTCGTCGGTCGTCGAAGCGAGCGACGTGAAGGTGTAGGTCAGCCCGCTCGAGGTCGCTCCGTTGGCGAACGCGACCGGACCGGAGCCGGCGCCGCCGATGTCCACCACGCGCAGCGACGTGTTCGCGGGAACCGGATCGCTGATGCGCACCGAGTTGGGGTCCGAGACGCCTCCCGAGTTGCTGAGCAGCAGCGTGTACTCGACGATGGCGCCCGGGATGCGCTTCTGCGAGCCGACCGGGGTGCAGGTCGCGGCGTTGCCGGGGGTCGTGCAGTTGACCGGGTCCGTGATCGCCGCCGAGACCTTGGTAAACGAGTAGGCCGGCGCCGCGGCGACGACGAGCCCGGCGGAGAACTCTGAGGTGCTGCCCGCGAGCCGCGCGGTGGCCGTGAGGCGAACGCCAGCGGAGACACCGCCCGGTGTCGCCACCGCGAACGAGAAACGGTTCGTGGTATCGGTTCCCTGCACCACGCCGTTCACGGCGCCGGGCCCGTAGCTGCTCGAGGTGGCGTCGCCGTCGGAGCCCGAGCCCTCGGTGGCGCTGAACACGTAGGTCTGGCCCTCGCCGAAGCCGGTCGGGTCAGCGGCGGCCACGAAGAACTCGATCAGCGACCCGGGCCGCGCCCAGCCGGTCACCGTCAGGTTGCCCCCGCTGATCAATGCCGACTGGATCACCGGAAAGTTCTGGAGGTTGTTGGGGCCGGCGTCGGCATCGGCGGCGTCGTTCAGCGTGACGCCCTGCGCGGGCGCGTAGTTGTTCGGGTCGACGCCGCGCGGATCGAGATCGATGCCGAGCCCGCCGTTCGCGAAGATGCTGTTCTGTGTGATGGCGATGCCGGTCGAGCTCTCGACGACCACGCCCGGCCCCGCCGACGCTGTGACGACGTTGTTCGCGAACGTCATCGCGGTGCCCGCGGCCAGGCTGTAGAAGGCGACGTTGATGGGCTCGGTGCTGGGCACCCCCGCACTGTTGAAGCCGTTCGTGGTCAACGTGTTCTCGGTGACGGTGCCGGTGACGGCCCCGGCGCCGAAGCCGAACTCGAGCCCGCCGCCGCGCTGGTTCTTGGCCAGGTTGTAGCGGACCGTGATGTTCGCGGCCGAGTTGATGATCAGGATGCCGTCGAAGGTGTTGGTCTGGCCTCCGCCCGGCGCGCCGGTGAGCGAGTCGACCTCGTTGTACTGGATCAGCGCGCTCGCGCCGGTGGCGTCGCCGCGGATGCCGCTGTCGTTCACCTTGACGTAGTTGTGGGTGATCGAGATGCCCGTGCCCGCGCCGATCGTGATGCCGTAGTTCGCGCTGTACACCGTGGTGACGGTGCCGTCGGCGTTCGTGCCGACCAGGCAGTCCTGCACGAGCGATCCGTTGCCCGCGACGATGATCGAGCCGTTCTCGACCGCGACGCCGGCGACGTAGACGGGAGCGCCGGTGCCGCTCACCTGCGTGCCGGCCGCGTTGATCACGACCTCGGCCCGGCCGAAGACCGGCAGCGCGGTCCCGCTCGTCCCGACGGTCCCGCCCGTGCCCACCGTCAGGGGGTTGGTCTCGGCGCCCCCGGCCGTGGCGCGCACGTTCAGGGTCTGGATCCGGCCGTCGAGGATCGTGTTGTTGCCGGTGATCGCGGGCAGCGCGCTCGCGAGCGTGATGCGCGCCGCGCCCCCGTTCGCGCCGCCGACGGTCAGCTGGTTGGCGTAGCCGATGTTCTGTCCCGGGTTCGCGACACCGTTCGGGATCATGAAGATCGAGGCCTCGAAACCAGCGGTGAGACCCGCTTGCGCCAGGGCGGCTTCTCCGGTGATGGCGTTCGCGTTCACCACGAACTGGCGCAGCGAGCCCTGCCCTGTGTCGGCCGTGTTCACGATCGTGTCGAAGTTGAAGCCGAAGTCGACGCCGGTGATGTTGGAAGCCCCGACCACGACCGTAGTGATCGACTGCGGCGTGGTCGTCGCCGTGGTCAGGGACGCGAGCGTGGTGCCTCCGCCGCCGCTGCCCGCGTCGATCAGCGCCGGGTTCTGGCCTCCGACCCGGTCCGTGACCGCGACCGGGGTCCCGGTCGCCGCGTTGGTGCGGAACGTCTGTACGGGCAAGCAGGTTCCCGCCGCACAGCCGCCGCCGCGAGTCGTCGCGATCGTGCGGTTGGCGACGCGGATCGTCCACGTGCCCGCGGCGAGGGTCAGGCTGTAGGTGCCTCCGGCGACCGTATTCGTCGAGGTCGAAAACACCCCCGCCGCAGTGTAGGCCTCGACCCGGACGCCCGTGATACCGGCTCCGCCCGATGCCGCCAGCGTACGGCCGGCCCCGCCGCCGTAGTTCCGGTCTTCGAAGACCGTGCCGCCGACGGTGGCGCTGCTGGCGGCGGTGGCCGCGAGCAGCACCGCGGCGCACGTGACCCACGCGAGCGCCGTGCGCACGCCGCGAACCATGCCGCCCCGGCAGTCCATCCCTTCCTGTTGCGTCCGGCGGACGCCGGAACTTCAGCGCTGGCGCCGACTGGCGAGCCTGGCGGCAGCGAAACTCATCGACCCATCGCACGGCCGACGAACCGAAGCATCGCGCCGTTGAAACAATCCGGGCGCTGCAGCGGCGCGAAGCCAGATCCTGCGCCGAGTAGTTTGGCCCCGTCCTCTGCATTCGAGCGACCGCGGGTGAGGTCGTCGTCGTACGCTTCTACCGACGCCTCAGGACATGCCGAGCGAGAGCAGGTTCGGGAGCGGCTGGTACAGCTCCTCCAGGTAAGCGACGTCCTGCGGGTCGAGCGCGAGCTCGGCCGCGGCCACCAGCTGGTCGAGCTGCTCGAGCTTCGACACGCCGACCACGGGCGAGTGGACACAAGGCTTCGCGAGCAGCCACGCGATCGCGATCTGCGCCGGCGCAACACCGTACTTCTCGGCCACCTCGACCACCCGCTCGGCGATGTCGAAGTCGCGCGCGCCGCGGTACAGGCTCTGCGTGCGCACCCGGTCGACGCCCTGGGAGCGGCTGGTGGAGCCGCGATCGAAGCCACCTTTGTAGGAGCCGGCCAGGATCCCGCGCGCCAGCGGCGACCAGGGCGTGAGCGCGACCCCCGTCTTCGCGCAGTACGGGTTCATCTCGCGCTCTTCCTCGCGGTAGATGAGGTTGTAGTGGTTCTGCATCGAGATGAACCGGGTCCAGCCGTTCATCTGCGCGGTGAGCTGCAGCTCGGCGAACTGCCAGGCGAACATCGACGACGCACCGAGGTAGAGCGCCTTGCCCGCCTTGACCACGTCGTGCAGCGCCTCGAGCGTCTCCTCGATCGGCACCTGCGCGTGGCCGGGCACGCCGTGCGGGTGCCGGTGGATCACCAGCTGATCGACGTAGTCGAGGCCGAGCCGCTCGAGGCAGCGGTCGACGCCCTCGAGCACGTGCTTGCGCGAGAGCCCGCCCTGGTTCGCGCCGCGGCCCATCGGCATGGCGATCTTGGTGGCGAGCACGTACTGGTCGCGGGGCGCGAGCTCGCGCAAGAGCTTGCCGACCAGCACCTCGCACGCGCCCAGCCCGTAGAAGTCGGCGCAGTCGAAGTAGTACAAGCCGCGCTCGAGCGCGCCCGCGAAGATCGGCCGCGCGTCCGCCTCGCCGAGCGTCCAGTCGCCCTGATGACCGCGGCCGGGCTCGCCGAAGTTCATCGTGCCGAGGCAGAGTCGCGAGACCCGAAGACCGCTCCTCTGGCCGAGCTGAACCGATCCGAGCATGGACGCGATCATACGCGAGCCGCGCGGTGCAGTACGATGCCGCCATGAAGCAGTTTCGCGACCGGGTGGCGGTGGTTACGGGCGGTGCGAGCGGGATCGGCTTCGCCGTGGCGGAGCGGCTGGCGGCCGAGGGGATGAAGCTCGTCCTGGCGGACGTCGAGCCCGACGCGCTCGACGGGGCGGTGAAGAAGCTCGAGGCGGGCGGCGCGGCGGTGCTGGGCGTACGCACGGACGTGTCGCAGGCCGCCGACGTCGAGCGGCTCGCGGCGAAGACGCTCGAGCGCTTCGGCGGGGTGCACGTGGTCTTCAACAACGCCGGCGTCGCCGTCACCGGCGAGGCCTGGGAGAACTCGCTCGCCGACTGGGAATGGGTGCTCGGCGTGAATCTCTGGGGCGTGATCCACGGAATCCGCACGTTCGTGCCGATCCTGCTGCGCCAGAACGAGCCGGGCCACGTGGTCAACACCGCGTCGATGGCCGGGCTCACCTCGAACCCGGGGCTCGCCGTCTACAACGTGACCAAACACGCGGTGGTGACGCTCACGGAGACCCTCCACGGCGACCTCGCACTGCGCGGGTCGCCCGTGAAGGCGTCGGTGCTGTGCCCCGGCTTCATCAACACGCGGATCATGGACTCGGGTCGGAACCGCCAGAGCGACGCGGCGCACGACCCTCCGACTCCCGCGGCGAGCGCGCTCGGCGCCTCGATCGAGCTGGCCCTGCGCGACGGCGTGAAGCAGGGCTACGCGCCCAGCGTCGTCGCGCAGAAGGTGTTCGAGGCGATCCGCGACGAGCGCTTCTACGTCTACGCGGCGCAGCCCGAGATCTTCGCCGCGGTCGAGCAGCGGCTTGACGAGGTTCGCGCGCAGAAGAACCCGGTGACGCCGACGGTGCTGACGGAGTGATCGACGCCGCGGTGGAGCTCTCCGCGGCCATCCGCGGCCGGCGCATCTCGTGCGTCGAGATGATGACCGAGACGCTCGACCGGGTCGCGCGGCTGAACCCCGTGGTGAACGCGATCGTCGCGCTGCGCGAGCGCGACGCGCTGCTCGCCGAGGCGCGCGACCGCGACGACGAGCTCGCGCGCGGCGTCTGGCGCGGGCCGCTGCACGGCTTCCCGCAGGCGATCAAGGACCTCGAGGCCGTCGCCGGAATGCCGACGTCGCTCGGCTTCGCGCCGCTGCGCGACTTCGTGCCGAACGCGGACTCGCTCATGGTCGAGCGCATGCGCGCCGCCGGCGCGATCTTCATCGGCCGCACCAACACGCCCGAGTTCGGGCTGGGCTCGCACACGTTCAACCGGCTGCACGGCCTGACCCGCAACGCCTACGACCAGACCCGCAGCGCGGGCGGCAGCAGCGGCGGCGCGGCCGTCGCGCTCGCGCTGCGCATGCTGCCAGTCGCCGACGGCAGCGACTACGGCGGCAGCCTGCGCAACCCCGCCGGCTGGAACAACGTCTTCGCGCTGCGCCCGAGCATCGGCCGGGTGGCGTCGAACGCGCGCGATCTCTGGCTGCCGTCGATGGGCGTCCTCGGCCCGATGGCGCGCAGCGTGCCGGACCTCGCGCTGCTCCTCGGCGTGCAGGCGGGCTACGACCCGCGCGCGCCGCTCTCGCTGGACGGCGATCTCGGGCTCGGCGCGCTCGACCTCGCGCGCGACTTCACCGGTACGCGCATCGCCTGGTGCGGCGACATGAACGGCGAGCTTCCGTGCGAGCCGGGCGTGCTCGAGACCTGCCGCGCGGCGCTCCGCACCTTCGAGGACATGGGCTGCGCCGTCGAGACCGCGAACCCCGACTTCGCGCTCGCGTCGGTCTGGCGGGCGTGGCTCGTCCTGCGCGCGTGGCAGGCGGGCTTTGGCCTGAAGGAGGTCTACGACAACCCGGCGCTGCGGCCGCACATGAAGCCCGAAGCGGTCTTCGAGGTCGAGAACGGCGCGCGGCTCAGCGCGTACGAGGTGTCGGCGGCTTCGGCGGTCCGCTCGCAGTGGAGCGAAGCCGTACGCCGCTTCTTCGAGCGCTACGACTTCTGGGTGCTGCCCACCGCTCAGGTGTTCCCGTTCGACGCGGCGCTCGACTGGCCGCGCGAGATCGCCGGACGCCCGATGGAGACGTACCACGCGTGGATGAAGGTGGCGCTGCTCGTCACTCTTTCGGGCTGTCCCGCGCTGGCGGCGCCCGCCGGCTTCGGCCCGCAGGGGCTGCCGATCGGGATCCAGATCGTCGGGCCCAATCGCGCCGAGCGCGCCTGCCTCGAGCTCGGCCACGCCTACGACGCGCGAACGCAGTGGGTGGCGAAGCACCGGCCCGCGCTCTTGGGATAGGCTCTCGGGACCATGCACAGAGTCGTGCGCGTCATCACCGTGATCCTCGGCCTCGTCCTCGCCCTGCCGTTCGCCCTGCGCTGGGTGTTCAGCCCCGAGGCGATGGCCGCCGAGCAGAACATCACGCTCTTCGGTCCATCCGCGCTGAGTCACATGCGCGGTGACACGGGCGGCGCGTTCTTCGCCGTCGGCGCGCTCGCGCTGCTCGGTGTGTTCCGCAAGGAGCCGGGCTACCTCGAGGCGGTCGCGCTGATCATGGCGGGCATCGTTGCCGGCCGGCTGTACGGGATCGCCGTCGACGGGTTCGACCCGCGGGTCGGCGTCGCGATGGCCGTCGAGCTCGCCATCGCGGCGGCGACCTACACCACGGCGCGCCAGCTGCGCGGAGGAACCTCGTGAACCTCAACGGCAAAGTCGCGGTGATCACCGGCGCTGCGAGCGGCATCGGCGCCGCCTGCGCGCGCGCGTTCCGCGCGAATGGCGCGCGGGTCGCGGTGGTGGATCTGAACGCCGACGGCGCGCGCAGGGTCGCGAAGGAGATTGGCGGAGTCGCGATTCCCTGCGACATCGCGAGCGAGTCGGCGGTGGGGGCGATGGTCGCCGAGGCCGAGAAGAGCCTCGGCCCGATCGACGTCTTCTTCAGCAACGCAGGCGTCGCCACGGGCGGCGACCCGCTCAAGACGCCGATCGACGTCTGGAACGCGCAGTGGCAGATCAACCTGATGAGCCACGTGTACGCGCTGCGCGCGGTGCTGCCGGGCATGCTCGCGCGCGGCTCGGGCTACCTGCTGCACACCGCCTCGATGGCGGGGATCCTGACCAGCCAGGGAAATCTGACCTACGCCGTGACCAAGCACGCGGTGGTCGGCCTCGCCGAGTGGCTCTCGATCACGTACCACGACCGCGGCATCCGCGTGTCGCTGCTCGCGCCGCTCGGCGTGCGCACGCCGATGCTCGGCGACGTCGAGTCGCCGTTCGCGCGCAACGCCGCCGGCCCCATCAAGGAGCCGGAAGAGGTCGCGGAGATGGTGGTCCAGGCGATTGCCGAGGAGCGCTTCCTGATCCTCACCGACCCGATCGCTCAGAAGTGGATGAACAACAAGAACGCCGACCTGGAGCGCTGGCTCGGCGGGATGCGGCGCCTGCAGAAAACGCTCGAGGCCGGCCGCTAGTCGAAGAGCGGCTCGCCCTTGGCGAACAGGAGCCAGACCGCGGTGCCCGCGACGTACAGCCCCGCCGCGATCCCGAACACGAGCGCCCATGAGCCGGTGGCGTCGAGGATGTAGCCGGTCACGGCCACGCCGATCACACCGGGCAGTGTCCCCGCCGTGTTCGACAGCCCCATCAGCGGGCCCGCGTAGCGCGGCGCGATGTCGAGGTGGTTCGACGCGTAGCCCGAGAGCGCGAACGAGCCCACGCCCAGCGCCACGCACATCAGCGCGATCGCCAGCGGGACGGTGTGCACCTGGCCGATCGCGATCAGCGCCGCGGCGGAGCCGAGGAAGGCGACCGACTGCATGAGCTTCCGGACGAAGACCACGCTGTGCCCGCGCGCGATCAAGCCGTCCGCGATCTGCGCGCCGACGTTGGTCAGCGCGAACATCGAGATCCAGGGCAGGAGACTCGCGTAGCCGACCCCGACCAGATCGAGCCCGTGTACGTCCGCGAAGTAGCGCGGCAGCCACGAGAGGATCAGGTAGTAGCCCCAGTTCGAGCAGAAGTGGTTGAAGATGAGCGCCCACACTGCCGACGAGCGCAGGATCCTGGCCCAGGGAACGGCTGGATGGGTCGCGGGCGGCGCCGTGTTCGCGCGGATCAGCGCGAGCTCGGCCGGCAGGATGCCGCGCGCGTCCTCGGGCCGCTCGCTCGACGCCGAGCGCCAGTAGACGTACCAGAGCACTCCGAGCAGTCCGAAGACGTAGAACACCGACGGCCACCCGTACGCCTCGACGAGCCACGGAGTGCCGAGCGTGGCGGCGATCGTGCCGAGCGGCATGCCGCTCCCGTTCAGCGCGGCCGCGCGCGCGCGCTCGCGCAGCGGGATCCAGCGGCCGAACAGCTGGTAGATCGACGGAAACGCGACGGCCTCGCCGAGCCCCATGCCGATGCGCGCGGCGATCAGCATCGCGAACGAGTGCTCGGCCGCAAGCGGCGTCAGCAGCGTGAACGCCGACCACCAGAGCACGCCGAAGCTCAGCAAGGTCCGCCCGCCGATCCGCGCGGCCACCCAACCCGCGAGGAACTGGGTGGCGAGGTAGCCGACGAAGAACGACGACAGCACCCAGCCTTGCGTCGCCTTGTCCCAGCCGTACTGCTTCGACATGGGCAGGATCGCGTAGGAGATGTTCACGCGGTCGATGTAACAGACGAAGATCGCCGCGAAGCAGCCCGCCACCAGGAGCCAGCGCCGCGGCCAGTAGCCCGGCGGAAGCGCGACCGCGGCCTCGCTCAAATCCCGACTCCCTCCGGTGTCAGCCTACACGACCCGGTTCGGAATCGGCTTCCCGGCGAGCGCCGCGACGATGTTCTCGGCGGCGACCTCCGCCATCCGGTCGCGGGTCGCGACCGTCGCGCTGCCGACGTGCGGCGCGAGCACGACGTTCGGCAGGTCGACGAGCCCGGCGGCGAGCGCCGGCTCGCGCTCGAACACGTCGAGCCCGGCCGCCGCGATCCAGCCCTCGCGCAGCGCGCGCACCAGCGCGGCCTCGTCGACGAGCGCGCCACGCGCGGTGTTCACGAGCACCGCCGTCGGCTTCATGCGGCGCAGCTCGGGCTCGCCGATCCAGTGGCGCGTCTCGGGAGTGAGCGGCGCATGCAGCGAGACGAAGTCGCTCCGCGCGAGGAGCTCGTCCTTGCGCGACCGCCGCCCGAGCGCGAGTGGAACAGCACCTCCATGCGGAAGCCGCTCGCGCGCTCGGCGACTGCGCGGCCGATCCGCCCCGCGCCGACGATGCCGAGCGTGCGGCCCGAGACGTCGAGGCCGATGCCGACGTCGGGCCGCCAGCCGGTGAAGCCGCCGCCGCGCACGTAGCGGTCGGCCCAGGCGAGCCGGCGAGCGGCGGCGAGGAGCAGCGTGAACGCGAGGTCGGCCGTCGCGTCGGTCAGTACGTCCGGCGTGTTCGACACCGCGATGCCGCGCGCCGCCGCGGCGGCGAGGTCGATGTTGTCGGTGCCCACCGCCATGTTCGCGACGATCCGCAGTCCACTCCCGCGCGCGAGCAGGGGCGCATCGATCCGGTCGGTGAGCAGACACAGGAGTGCGTCGTAACCCTCGACCTCGAGCGCCCCGAGCTCCGCCCACAGGCCCGCAGCGGTCAGCGCGCGCAGCGCCGCCTCCGGCACGCCGGTCCGCACCCGCACTCGCGCTGGCCGCTCCACCGCCGCCATGCTACCCGGACGGAGTGGCGCCGCTCGACCGTCTCCGGGTCACATTCACGCTCGGCGCCCGCGACCTCCGTCACCTGCGGGCCGTGGCCGAGCGAGCCAGCGCGCGGGCGAGCCGCCGGCCAGAGCGCGAGCTGACCGCGGCGGCGCGCGCCCGTGCGGCCGAAGTCCGCAAGTTCACCCCCCCGTCCTATGTGCTCGAACGGATCGGCCGGCTCGAGGCGCTGATCGAGCTGCTCTCTGACCCGGACTGGGATCCGCCCGAGCGCGTGCGCGGCCGGGTGCGCGCGGCGCTCGCCTATTTCACGGACCCCGACGACCTGATCCATGACGCGGTGCCGGGCCTGGGCTTTCTCGACGACGCGATCGTGATCGAGCTGCTCTGGCTCGAGCTGCGGCACGAGCTCGCCGCCTTCCAGGCGTTCGCGCGGTTTCGCCGCCGCTCCAGCCCTGCCGCTGCGGCGCTCGCCAGCCGCCGACGCACCCTGCGAGCGGAGCTGGACGCGCGCGAGCGCGGGCCGGTTGTGCGCAGGTGGCTGGGTCGGTAAGCTGCCGCCCGCGATGAAGAAGCGCACCACACTCCCCCATCGGAATCGCAAGAAGAGCGCGCGCCACCGCGCCAAGCTGCGCGCCAAGAACAAGCGCGCCCGGCTGCGCCAGAGCCGCGGCGAGACCAAGAACACCTGACTTGAGCTCGAGCGACTACGCGCGGAGCGGGGTCGACACGAACGAGGCGGACCGCGCGCTGGCGCGGCTCCTGCTCGAGATCGCGCCGACCGCCGCGTTCGGCTCGCCAGAGCGAGATCGGCATCGGTCACTTCGCCGCGGTCGTGCGGGTCGGCCCGCTGCACCTCGCGCTGACCACGGACGGGGTCGGCTCGAAGCTGCTGATCGCGCAGGCGCTCGGCAAGTACGACACGGTCGGCATCGACTGCGTCGCGATGAACGTGAACGACCTGCTCTGCGTCGGCGCCAAGCCGCTGGCGATGCTCGACTACATCGCGGTGGAGCGCGCCGACCCCGAGGTGTTCGCGCAGATCGGCAAGGGGCTCTGCGAGGGCGCGCGCCAGGCGGGGGTCGCGATCGTCGGCGGCGAGACCGCGCAGATCCCCGAGATGCTGCGCGGGGCGAAGCCGGGCAGCGGCCTCGACCTGGTCGGCATGGCGATCGGCGTGGTTCCCGACGGCGGGCTGATCGACGGCTCGAAGGTCCAGCCCGGTGACGCGCTGGTCGGAATCGCGTCCAGCGGAGTGCATTCGAACGGCCTGTCGCTCGCGCGCCAGGTGGTGCAGCGCAAGTTCCGCTTCGACGAGTACGTGGCCGAGCTCGGCACGACCGTCGGCGAGGCGCTGCTCACCCCGACACGGATCTACGTCGCGCAGGTCGAGGCGCTCGCCAAGGCCGGCATCGCACCGCGCGCGCTCGCGCACATCACCGGCGACGGGTTCCTGAACATCCGCCGGATCGAGGCGCCCGTCGGCTTCGAGATCGACTTCCTGCCGCCGCCGCCCGCGATCCTGCGTTTGATCCAGAAGGTCGGCGAGCTCGAGGCCGCGGAGCTCTACACCGTGTTCAACATGGGCGTGGGCCTGACGGCGGTCGTGACCGAGGCGGAAGTCGACCGCACCATCGCCGCCGTGCGCGCGACCGGGCTCGAGGCGTGGCGGCTGGGCCGCGCGGTCGCCGACCCCGAGCGCAAGGTGCGGATCCTGCCGGAGCAGCTGGTCGGCCGATCCAAGCAGTTCACGCGCGAGCCGTGATCCGCTTCGCGCTCGAGGCGACCGACCGCGGGACCGGCGCCCGCGCCGGCCGGCTCTTCACCGGCCACGGCGAGGTCGAGACCCCCGTCTTCATGCCGGTCGGCACCCATGCGGCCGTTCGCGCGATGACACCGGATCAGGTCAGGTCGACCGGCGCGCGGATCGTGCTGGCGAACACCTATCACCTGCTCCTGCAGCCCGGGCCCGACCTGGTGAAGCGCTCGGGCGGGCTCCACTCCTTCATGGCGTGGGACGGCCCGATCCTGACCGACTCGGGCGGCTTCCAGGTGTTCAGCCTGAAGCACAAGGAGATCACCGCCCACGGCGTGCGCTTCAAGAACGAGGTCGACGGCTCGGAGGTCATGCTCACCCCCGAGCGCGCGATCGAGCTCCAGCACGTGCTCGGCGCCGACATCATCATGGCCTTCGACGAGTGCACGCCGTACCCGGCGACGCCGGAGCTCGCCAAGCGCGGCGTCGAGCACTCGCTGGCCTGGCTCGAGCGCTGCGTCGCGGCGCACCGCGGCTCGGAGCAGGCGCTCTTCCCGATCGTACAGGGCTCGGTGTACCCCGAGCTGCGCGTGCTCTCCGCGCGCGAGACCGTGCGCGTAGACTCGCCGGGCTACGCGATCGGCGGGGTGTCGGTGGGCGAGGGGCTCGAGGAGCTCAAGCGCATCGTGTCGATCGCCGCGCCGCTCCTGCCCGAGCACAAGCCCCGCTATCTGATGGGCGTCGGCCTGCCCGAGGACCTGGTCGAGTCCGTCGAGCGCGGCATCGACATGTTCGACTGCGTGATCCCGACCCGCTACGCGCGCTCCGCGACGCTGTTCACGCGGCGCGGCCGGATCCGCATGAACGCGCGGCGCTATCGCCGCGACATGTATCCGGTCGACACGAGCTGCGACTGCTACGGCTGCAAGACCTTCACCCGCGCGTACGTGCACCACCTGTACGCCGCGAACGAGATCCTGGGCACGATCCTCGGCGCCATCCACAACGTGCGTTTCTACCAGCGCCTGATGGCCGACATGCGCGCCGCGATCGTCGCCGGCCGCTTCGCGGACTGGAAGGGCGAGTTCTACCGGGAGTACGGCGCGCCGGGCGGAGCGGAGCTGGCGGAGTAGGGCGAGCGAGGGCCGCCCCGAGCGAGCCCGCAAGCGCCGACAGGCGCGCGCAGCGAGGCGAAGCCGAGCGAACGTCAGTCGGACTGGAAGGGCGAGTTCTACCGGGAGTACGGCGCGCCGGGCGGAGCGGAGCCGGCGGAGTAGAGGCGGACGGGTAGCGCCTTCAGTGCATTGTTCAGGTTCGAGCGCTGGTGGCGCGGCTCGCCGGCGAGCTCGATGTGCGGGAACGCCGCGAGGAGCTCCTCGAAGAACACGCGCGCCTCGAGCCGCGCGAGCGCCGCGCCCAGGCAGAAGTGCTCGCCGAAGCCGAACGACAGGTGCGGGTTGGGGCTGCGCCGGATGTCGAACCGCTCGGGGTCGGCGAACACCTCGGGGTCGCGGTTCGCCGCGCCGTAGAGCAGGGCGAGCTTCGCGCCGGCGCGGATCGCCTGGCCACGCAGAACGGTGTCGCGGGTGGCGGTGCGCGCGAAGTAGTGGAGCGGGCTCTCGCAGCGGAGCATCTCCTCGACGGCGGACGGGATCAGCGACGGATCGGCGCGCAGGTCGGCCTGCGCCGCGGGGTGCTCGAGCAGGAGGCGCAGGCCGGACGAGAGCAGGTTGCGGGTCGTGTCGTTGCCGGCGGTCGCGAGCTGCACGAAGAAGCCGCCGAACTCGGCGTCGGTCATCGCGGCGCCGTCGACCTCGCCGTTCACCGCGATGGTCGTGAGGTCGCTCCCGGCCGCGCCTCGGCGCTGCTGCGCCAGCGCGATCCCGTACATCGCCATCTCGATCGACGCCGGGGGTGGACCGCCGCCGGGGTTCAGCTCTGCGTCCTGCGAGCCGGTGAGCTGCGCGGCCCAGCCGCGCACGCGTGCGCGGTCGGCCGGCGGCACGCCCAGCATCTCGCCGAACACCTCGCTCGGCAGCTCCGCGGCCACCTCCTCGACGAACTCGACTTCGCGCTTTGCGCCGGCGCGCGCAAAGATCGCGCGCGCGATCTCGCGCACCCGCGGCTCGAGCGCGGCGACCAGCCGCGGCGTGAACGAGCCCTGCAGGAGCCTCCGGAAGCGCAGGTGCTCGGGCGGGTCCATGCCGAGCAGGGTGAAGCGCATCATGGCGAGCTGCGCTTCCGAGAGCGGCTCGATCACGACGAAGCCCGCGGCCGAAGAGAACAGCTCCGGGTTGCGCGAGACCTCCGCCACGTCCGCGTGCTTCGTGAGCGCCCAGTAGCCGCCACCGTCCGGTGTCGGTTGCCAGTGCACCGGCCGCTCGCGGCGCAGCCGCGCGAAGTCCGCGTAGGGCGCACCCGCGGCGTAGCGGTCGGGCGAGTAGACGTCGATCTGGTCCGCGCGCGCGCGCGCGAAACGCGCGCCCGGTGCGAGTCAGGAACTGCGCCAGCTCGTCGCGAACGGAGCCGAGCTCGAGCAGGCTGTCGAGCACGCGCAGCTCTGCGTTGCGGCAACAGCTCGACCAGCCTCTCGGCGGTCGAGAGCGGGTGGCCCGGATCGCCGCGGGTGGCGACGATCAGCGCCGGGACGTCGATTTCGCGCAGCGCGCGCGGGGTCGGGCAGGTCGCTCGCGGCCGCACCGCGCAGGATCCGCGCGAGGTCGTCCGCCGAACGGGCGCGCATCGACTCGAGGATCTTCTCGTACATCGCCTCGTCGACGCCGGGCAGCGGACGCAGCCGGTATGCCGCGCGCGCCGCCTCGAGGTAGCCGTCGACGCCGCGCGCCTCGACCAGAGCGGCGCCGCCTCGGTAGAGGTCGGCCTGCGCCTTGCGCGTTTCCCATGCCGTTGGCGGCACGACGAGCACGAGGCCGGCGAAGCGACCCGGCGCGCGCACGGCGGCGTGCAGCGTCGTCGCCGTGCCCATCGACGCGCCGCCCGCGATCGGATGCGCGAGGTCCAGGCGATCGGCAAGCTCGAGCAGATCGCCGGCGAGCGCCGACCAGGCGCTCGCCGCCTCGTCGCGCCCCGGCGCAGACCGCCCGTGCCCGCGCGCGTCGTAGCGCACCACCCGGATCCCGGGCAGACCGCGCAGCAGCGCGGAGGTGCCGAGCGCGTCCTCGTCCGCAATCGAGCTCGTGAAGCCGTGCGTCCAGACGAAGGGCCGACCCGCGCCCTCGATGCGAAGCCGCGTCCGGCCCGAACCCAGCTCCACCTCGCGTTCGATCGGCTCCGCCATGGCGGTCATTGTACGATGGCCGCATGGCCGAACCGCGGATCCGCGAGCTGCACCCGGGCCTCGTCGCGATCGACCACCCGCTGCGCCTGCCGGGCGGGATCGAGCTCGGCACCCGCTGCTGCCTGATCCGGCTCTCCTCGGGCGGCGTGCTCGTCCACACGCCGGGCCCGCTCAGCGACGCCGTGCACCGCGCGATCGACTCACTCGGGCCGGTGCGCGCGCTGGTCGCGCCCAACCTGCTCCACCACTTCTTCCTGGCCGAGAACATCGAGGCGTTCCCGCAGGCGCGCGTGTTCGCGGCGCCGGGCCTGCGCGAGAAGCTCGGTAATGTGAAGGTCGACGAGGTGCTCGGCGACAAGCCGGCCGAGCTGTGGGCGGCCGATCTCGATCAGGTCCAGGTGGGCGGCGCGCCGAGCCTGCGCGAGACCGTGTTCCTGCACCGAGCGAGCCGCACGCTCCTGTGCCTGGATCTCTGCTTCAACGTGAACACGTCGGGGAGCTTCGCGACCCGGCTCATGATGCGGATCAACGGCGCCTACGGCCGCTTCGGCCCGTCGCGCATCTTCCGCTACACGGTCATGAAGGACCGCCGCGCCCTGCGGGCGTCGCTCGACAAGATCCTCGCCTGGGACTTCGACCGGGTGACCGTCGCGCACGGCGACATCCTCGAGACGGGCGGTCGCAAGGCGATTCAGCGCGGCTTCGCCTGGCTGGCCACCCAGTAGAATTCCTTCGAGGTCGTGCGCTTTCCCTCGGGCCGCACCTCGTGCACGGACGCGAACCTGCGCTTGAGCTCCTTGCGAAAGAGATCGCTCTCCTGCCCGGGGAAGCCCTTCACGATCAGGAACCCGCGCGGGTGGAGCAGCGCCTCGGCCAGACCGAGCGCGGCCACGTAGATCTCCTCGAGCGCCGCGAGATCCGCGTCGCGGATCCCGGTCAGCTTCGGGGAGGCGTCACACAGAACGGCGTCGGCCTTGCGGCCGAGCGCGGCCTCGATCGCCGGAAGCGCTTCGGGCGCGCACATGTCGAGCGCGAGGATCGCGACGTTGGGCGCGATCGGGTCGGTCGGCTCGAGGTCGACGCCGACGATCCGCGCCTGCGGCCCCAGCCGCGCGGCCAGGACCTCGAGCCAGCCGCCGGGCCAGCAGCCGAGGTCGAGCACGGCGGCGTTCTTCGCCAGCGGCGGCGCGCGCCGCAACAGATCCTCGAGCTTGAACGCGGCCCGCGAGCGCCGGCCCTCGTCCTTGGCGCGGCGGTAGAACGCGTCCTTGCGGTCGTATCGCGCCGTCGGCGCTAGTCCTTCACGGTCGGGCGGATCCGCACGAAGCCGTTGATGTGGCCCGGGATCCCGCCGCGCACGTAGATCAGGTTCTTGGTCGCGTCCACGCGCTCGACCACGAGGTTCAGCTGGGTCACGCGCGAGTCGCCGTAGTGGCCGGCCATGCGCAGGCCCTTCTTGATGCGGCCGGGGAAGGTGCCCGACGAGACGGCGCCGCCGTGGCGGAACGACTCGTGGTTGCCGTGCGAGGGGCTGCGGGTCGGGAAGCCGTGGCGCTTCACGACGCCGGTGAAGCCGCGGCCCTTGCTGGTGCCGATCACGTCGATGTGCTGTCCGGGCTGGTAGCCCTCGCAGGTGAGCTGCTGGCCGACCTGGTAGCCCTCGAGGTCCTTCGCCTCGACGGGCACCTCGACGAGCAGCCGCTTCGGCGCCGTGCTGGCCTTGGCGAAGTGGCCCTGCATCGCCTTCGGCGTGTGCTTGGCCTTCTTGTCCGCGAAGCCGATCTGCAGCGCGGTGTAGCCGTCGCTCTCGTCCGTCTTCAGCTGCACGACCGTGCACGGACCGGCCTGGATCACCGTGACGGGGATCCGGTCGCCGGACTCGGAGAAGATCTGGGTCATGCCGAGCTTGCGGCCGATCAGTTCGAGGTTCATGGGGAGTGCTCCGCCCCGACGACCGGGGTCGTCGGCCGCATGTGAGGGGCGCGCATTATAGCCGGGGCCTTTGCGCTGCCCAACTCTCGATCCGCCCCTATACTGCCGGGCCAATTCGAATCGCGGACCGACCCACCCCCCGGGGGCTCCCCGGGAGGGGGGCCTTTCCGCGTTTAAGGACCCAGGTGAACACGAGCGAGCTGATCGAACGGGCGCTCCGCGGGGAGCGCACCCTGCGGATCGGACGAATGCGCGGCAGCGGC
Organism: uncultured delta proteobacterium; assembly: GCA_963707945.1. Classification (GTDB taxonomy): domain Bacteria; phylum Myxococcota_A; class UBA9160; order SZUA-336; family SZUA-336; genus VGRW01. The sequence continues at coordinate 50,018 of CAVPRM010000001.1, read as the reverse complement.
GGCGCGTACTTCGCGGCCCGCCTTCGCGCTGCGTTCGCGGGGCCGCTCCTGGTGATCTCGCCGACTACGACCCGCGCCGAGCGCTTCGCGGCCGAGCTGCGGGCGCTTTCACCCGGCACCGACGTCCGGCTCTTCCCGCGCTACGACGTCCCTCCCTACGACCGCTTCTCGGTGCACCCCGAGGTCGAGGCGCGCCGGATGAGCCTCCTCTACGCCTGGCTCTCGGCCGGGGCGGACACGCCGCTGACGGTCGTGTCGTCCTGGTCGGCGGTCCTGCGGCGAACCCCGTCGCGGAGCGAGCTGCGCAGCCGGGTGACCCACCTCGAGCGCGGGCTCACGGTCGACCGCGACGCGCTGGTCGACGTGCTCGCGCAGGCCGGCTACCACCGCACGAACCTGGTCGAGGAGCGCGGCGAGGTCGGCGCGCGCGGCGGCATCGTCGACCTGTTCCCGCCGCAGCTGGACCGGCCGGTGCGGATCGAGTTCGACTTCGACGCGATCGGCTCGATCCGCCGCTTCGATCCGGCCACGCAGCGCTCCGAGGGTGAGCTCGACAGCGTGGTGGCGATCCCGCCGCGCGCGTACCGGCTGCCCAGCGATCGCGACGCGCTGATCCAGGCCGCCCGGCGCATGGGCCGCGAGCAGAAGCTCCCCGAGTCGCAGATCTACAACCTGACCGAGGCGTTCGCGCGGCGCGCGCTGCCGCCCGGAGTCGAGAACATCGAGGCGCTGCTGCACGCCGGCGACATGGAGACGGTGTTCGACTACCTGCCCGCCGCGGCGCGCGTGGTGGTCGACGACCCGGAGGTCGGCCGGGCGCGCGCGCTCTCGTTCATCGGCGAGGTGTTCACGGGGCACGAGCAGGCGGCGGCGCAGGACCGGCTGGTCTGCGACCCGCTCGCGCTCTACTCGACCGACGAGAGCGCCTGGAAGCGGGTGCTCGAACACCGGCCGGTGTTGCTCGACCCGATCGGCGTGATCGACGCCACCGCCGACGAGGAGGTCGTCGACGCGCGCGGCGCCGACCACCGCGAGCTGCGCCGCGAGATCGAGGAGCAGCGCGGGAGCGGCCGCGCGCTCGAGCCGTTGGTGGCGCGGCTCGGCGCCTGGACCGGCGGCCAGCGCCGCGTGCGGCTCACCTCGCCGACACCCGCGTCGGCCGAGCGACTGATCGACATCCTGCGCGACTACGGCCTCGAGCTCCCGGTCGCCCGCGCGACGCGCGAGACGGCCTGGCCCGACTGGCCCGCACCGGGTGCGATCGACGTCGCAGTCTCGCCGCTCGCCGACGGCTTCGAGCTGCCCGACGACCAGCTCGTCGTCGTCGCGGAGCCGAACATCTTCGGCGAGCGGGTGCACCGGCGCGTCGCCCGGGTCACTCGCCAGTCGAGCGCGGTGGAGCGGCTCGCGCAGATCCAGGAGGGCGACTTCCTCGTCCACGCCGAGCACGGCATCGCGCGCTTCGGCGGGCTGACCCGCATCTCCGTGGTGGGCGGCGAGCAGGAGTTCCTGCTGCTCCTCTACGAGAAGGGCGACAAGCTGTACGTGCCCGTGTCGCGGCTCGGCCAGGTGCAGCGCTACAGCTCCGCCGACGACACCGCGCCCGCGCTCGACCGCCTGGGCGGGCAGATCTGGACCAAGACCAAGGCCCGCGTGCGCCGGGCCGTGCGCGAGATGGCCGAGGAGCTCCTCGCGGTGATCGCCGCGCGCGATCAGCTGCCCGGCCACGCGTTCCCTGCGCCCGACGCGTCGTACGAGGAGTTCGAGGCGCGCTTCCGCTTCGACGACACCCCCGACCAGCGCAAGGCCACCGACGACGTGCTCGGCGACATGCAGCGCGCGCGGCCGATGGACCGGCTGGTCTGCGGCGACGTCGGCTTCGGCAAGACCGAGGTCGCCTGCCGTGCGGCGTACCTGGCGGCGTCGGGGGGCAAGCAGGTCGCCTTCCTCGTGCCCACCACCGTACTGTGTCAGCAGCACCTCGAGACGCTGCGCGAGCGCTTCGCGCAGACCGCGATATCGGTCGCCGCGCTGTCGCGGATGACCCCGCCGAAGCAGTTGAAGGAGGTCCGCGAAGGACTCGCCTCCGGCAAGCTCGACGTCGTGATCGGCACCCACCGGCTGCTCTCGAAGGACATCGTGTTCCGGAACCTGGGCCTGGTGATCGTCGACGAGGAGCACCGCTTCGGCGTCGCGCACAAGGAGCGGCTGAAGCAGCTGCGCAAGCTCGTCGACGTGCTGACCCTCACCGCGACGCCGATCCCGCGCACCCTGCAGATGGCGTTCTCGGGCATGCGCGACCTGTCCGTGATCCAGACGCCGCCGCCCGACCGCATCTCGGTCCGCACCCAGGTGGCGCGCGTCTCGGAGGAGCTGATCCGCGAGGCCGTCGACCGCGAGCTGCACCGCGGCGGCCAGGTGTTCTTCGTGCACAACCGTATCGAGACGATCGCCGAGATCGCCGACTACGTGCGGCGCACGGTACCGAACGCGCGGATCGCCGTCGCGCACGGGCAGATGTCGGGCCACACGCTCGAGAAGACCATGCTCGCGTTCCTGCGCCGCGACCACGACGTGCTGGTCTGCACGGCGATCATCGAGTCGGGCCTCGACATCCCCAACGCCAACACGATCCTGATCCACCGCGCCGACATGTTCGGCCTGGCCCAGCTCTACCAGCTGCGCGGCCGGGTCGGGCGCAGCAACCGGCGCGCCTACGCCTATCTGCTGTTGCCCGCGTCGGGCCAGATCTCGGACGAGGCGCGCCGGCGCATCGAGGCGATCCAGGACCTGGCGGAGCTGGGCGCGGGCTTCCGGCTGGCGACCGAGGACCTCGAGATCCGCGGCGCGGGCAACCTGCTCGGCGGCGAGCAGTCCGGCCACGTCTCCTCGGTCGGGTACGACCTGTACATGGAGATGCTCGAGCAGGCGATCGCGCGGCTGCGCGGCGAGGAGCTGGCCGACGCGATCGAGCCCGAGATCCGCCTGCCGGTGCCGGCCCTCCTGCCCGAGGCCTACGTACCCGAGGTCAGCCAGCGGCTCGCGCTGTACAAGCAGCTCTCGGGCGCGCGCGACGACGACGAGCTCGGCGCGCTGCGCGGCGAGATCCTCGACCGCTACGGCCCGCTGCCCGTCGAGGCGGAGAACCTGGTCGAGGTGATCCGGCTCAAGATCCGCTGCCGCCGGCTCGGCGTGGTCGCGGTCGAGGTCAAGAGCGGCGAGCTCCAGTTCCAGGTCGCCGAGAAGGCGCAGGTGGACCCGAGCCGGATCGTGCGCATGCTCGGCCAGCCCGGCAGCCAGCTCCGCGCCTACCCGAACCGGCGCATCGGCGTGCGGCTGCGCACGCCGGGCGACGCACTGGCCGAGAGCCTCGCGCTCGTGGACCTTCTCGCGCCCGGGAGTGCCCAGTGAAAAGACTCGCTGCCTTGCTCTTCGGTCTGGTCGTGCTCGCCGGCTGCGGCGGAGGCTCGGACGACGATTCGTGGGCCGCGCAGGTGGACGGGGTCGCGATCCCGGCCGCGGACCTGCGGCGGCTGGTCGAGGAGCGCATGGAGGACTCGCCGGACGCGCGCCGCCAGGACGTCGCGAACGACGCGCTGCAGGCGCTGCTCTCGGACCAGGTCGTCCTGAACGCAGCCGCGAAGCGCCACATCGAAGTGACCCCCGCCCAGGTCGAGGAACGTCTGCTCCAGCTGCACGGGCCCGACTGGAAGGACCCGGACCCGCGCTACCGCGAGACGGTGCGCCGCGAGATGATCCTGGAGCGCACGGCGCTCGCGGACCTGGGCGCGCGCGCCCGCGTTCCCGACAGCGCGCTGCGCGCCTACTTCGAAGAGCACAAGGCCGAGTACGGGACCCCGGCGCGGGTGCAGATCCGCCAGATCGTGGTCGCGGAGAAGCCGAAGGCCGAGGAGCTGCGGGCCGAGCTCGAGAAGGGCGGCGACTTCGCGGAGCTGGCGCGCGCGAACAGCATCGGCCCGGAGGCGTCAGAGGGGGGCATGCTGCCGCCGTTTGCGAAGGGCGAGATGCCCGAGGCCTTCGACCGCGCCTTCGAGGTCGAGCCGGGGCGCGTCTCGCCGGTGATCGAGTCGCCCTATGGGTTCCACCTGTTCCTCGTCGTCGCGCGCCTGCCCGCGCACGAGGCCAGCTTCGACGAGGTCCGTGAGAAGATCGCCCTCGAGCTCGGTGAGCGGCAGCTCGCCGACCTGCGCCGCGAGTGGGTGCGGAGCCTGCGCAAGAACGCCGAGGTCAAGGTGAACGATCGGGTGATGGAGAGCCTGCAATGACCGGCTGGGCGCGGGTCGCGGCCTGTACGGCGCTCTGCATCGGCGTCTTCGCCGGGTCGGCGCGCGCGGAGACGGCCGACGGCGTGGCCGCGATCGTCGGCGACGAGGTGATCCTCCTCTCCGAGGTGCGCACCGCCTACCAGGGCTACATCGAGCGCCTGCGCTCCGAAGGCAAGCAGCCGTCGCCCAGCGACATGGCGACGCTGCGCCAGGACATCCTGCAGAGCCTGATCGACGAGAAGCTCGTGCTGCAGTTCGCCAAGCGCCAGAACATGTCCGCGACCGACGACGAGATCGACGAGCAGATCAAGAACATCGCTGCGGAAGAGAACGTGACCGTCGACGCGATCTACGCGGCGGCCGCAGAGGCGGGCCTGCCCAGGAAGGCGTATCGCGAGCAGCTGGGCCAGCAGATCACGCGCATGCGCATCCTGCAGCAGGCCGTGCAGGGGAAGGTCCGGGTCAGCGACGAGGACGTGAAGAAGCTCTACGACCAGCGCTACGGCAACGCCAAGCCGGGCGAGCGCATCCGCGTCCTTCACATCCTGATTCCCGTGCCGCCCGACGCGCCCGCCGCCAAGCGCGCCGAGGCGCGCGCGCTGACCGAGCAGCTGCGCGCGCAGGCCAAGCAGAGCGGCGACTTCGCCGCGCTCGCGCGCCGCTACTCGCGCGCGCCCACGGCTCCGCCAGGGCGGCCTCACGGTGTTCCGCGAGGCGGACGCGCCCGCCGACATCAAGGCCGCGATCGCGGGGCTGAAGCCCGGCGAAGTCTCCGAGGTCATCGAGACCTCGCACGGCGAGAACCTGTTCCAGTACCTCGACCGCTTCGATCCCAGCGACGTCAGCTACGAGCAGGTCGCCGACCGGCTGCGCGCCGAGCTGATCGAGGAGCAGAGCAAGCCCGCCTTCGAGAAGTGGATCGCCGACGTACGGAAGGGCCGCTATATCGAGGTGGTCGCACCGGAGCTTCGTTGAGCGAGCGCCCCCGCACCCCCCGCCCGCGCATCGGCATCACCGTCGGCGATCCCGCCGGGATCGGCCCCGAGGTGGTGGCGGCCGCGCTGCGCGCGCTGGCGGGCGCGCCGGTCGAGCTGTCGGTGTGGGGCGACGTCGGAGCCGTGGAGCGCGCGGGCGGATCGATCGCGAGCGCGGTCCGGCGCGACACGGCGAGCGCCCGGGTCGAGCCGGGCCGACCCGATCCCGCGGCCGCCGCCGGCGTGATCGAGGCGGTGCGCGCGGCCGCGCGCGCCTGTCTCGCGGGCGAGCTCGACGCGCTGGTCACCGCGCCGCTCTCGAAGGAAGTGATCGGGGCCGCGGGCTTTTCCTATCCCGGGCACACCGAGCTCCTCGAGGAGGTCGCCGGCTCCGGGCGGGCGGTGATGCTGCTCGTCGGGCGCGGCCTGCGGGTCGCCCTGGCGACGATCCACTGCGCGCTGCGCGAGGTGCCGGGCCGGCTGTCGCGCGAGGGGCTCGTGGCGGTGCTCGAGGTTCTGCAGCGCGACCTGGTCCGGCGTTTCCGGATCGCCGAGCCGCGGATCGCCGTGTGCGGCCTGAACCCGCACGCGAGCGACGGCGGCCGCTTCGGCGACGAGGAGGCGCGCATCATCGGGCCCGCGGTCGCCGATGCGCGGGCGCGCGGCATCGCGGCCAGCGGTCCATACGCGGCGGACAGCCTGTTCCAGCGCGCGGTCGCCGGCGAGTTCGACGCCGTGCTCGCGATGTATCACGACCAGGGTCTCGGGCCTCTCAAGACGCACGCGTTCGGCCAGGCCGTGAACGTGACCCTGGGTCTCCCGCTGCGTGCGAACCAGCGTCGACCACGGAACCGCCTTCGACATCGCGGGAAAGGGAAAGGCGGACCCAAGCTCGATGATCGAGGCGGTAAGATTGGCGGTCGAGCTTTGCGCGAACGAACGCGCGGGGGTGAAGGAATGAGCGGAGAGCCGCAGGACATCGTCGTCAGGGGTGCCGCCGAGCACAACCTGAAGTCGATCGACGTGCGCATCCCGCGCAACAAGCTGGTGGTGTTCACCGGCCTGTCGGGCTCGGGCAAGTCGTCGCTCGCGTTCGACACGCTCTACGCCGAGGGCCAGCGCCGCTACGTCGAGAGCCTGTCCGCCTACGCGCGCCAGTTCCTCGACCAGATGAAGAAGCCCGAGGTCGACTCGATCGAAGGCCTCTCGCCCGCGATCTCGATCGAGCAGAAGACCACCAGCCGCAACCCGCGCTCCACCGTCGGCACGGTGACCGAGATCTACGACTACCTGCGGCTGCTCTACGCACGGATCGGCGTGCCGCACTGCGTGAACTGCGGCAAGCCCATCCAGGCGCAGACCGTGAAGCAGATGTGCGAGCGCGTGCAGGCGCTGCCCGACGGCACGCGCATCCAGGTGCTGTCGCCGGTCGTGCGCGGCCGCAAGGGCGAGTACAGGAAAGAGCTGCGCGAGTTCGCCAAGCAGGGCTTCGTGCGCGTGCGCATCGACGGGAAGGACTACCCGCTCGACGAGGCGCCGGAGCTCGACCGGAAGAAGCGCCACGACATCGACCTGGTGATCGACCGGCTCGTGATCCGCGCCGACGTCACCCAGCGGCTCGCGGACTCGCTCGAGACGGCGCTCAAGGCCAGCCAGGGCTTCGCGAAGGTCGACATCGGCCCGGGCACGGAGGAGGTGCTCTTCTCGGAGCTCGCCGCGTGCCTGGAGTGCGGCGCGAGCTTCCCCGAGATCAACCCGCGCCTGTTCTCGTTCAACAGCCCGCAGGGCGCGTGCCCGAACTGCGACGGCCTGGGCACGAAGGACTTCTTCGACCCCGAGCTGCTCGTGCCCGACCCGAACCTGTCGCTCGCCGACGGCGCGATCGCGCCGTTCAAGGGGCGCGGCCACGCGTCGCGCTACTACATGTCGATGCTGCGCTCGCTGTCGGCGCACTACGGCTTCGCGCTCGAGACGCCGTGGAAGAAGCTGCCGCCCGAGGCGCGCGCGCAGATCCTCACCGGCAGCGACGAGAAGGTGACGTTCCGCTTCGGGCGCAGCCGCAAGTGGACGTTCGACCGGCAGTGGTCGGGCGTGATCGGTCTGCTCGACAAGCGCTACAAGGAGAGCGAGAGCGACCTCGTGCGCGAGGGCCTGCGCGAGTACATGAGCAACACCGCGTGCGAGGAGTGTCAGGGCGCGCGGCTGCGGGCCGAGGCGCGCTCGGTGTTCGTGGGCGGCACGTCGCTGCCGGCGATCGGCAGGCTGTCGGTCGCGCAGGCGGTCGAGTTCTTCGAGAAGATCAAGCTCGGCAAGCAGGACCTGGCGATCGCCGACCGCTTGCTGCGCGAGGTGCGCGAGCGGCTCACGTTCCTGTGCAACGTCGGGCTCGAGTACCTGACGCTCGAGCGCACGGCCGCGACCCTGTCGGGCGGCGAGAGCCAGCGGATCCGGCTGGCGACTCAGGTCGGCTCGGCGCTGGCGGGCGTGCTGTACATCCTGGACGAGCCGTCGATCGGCCTGCACGCGCGCGACAACAACCGGCTGCTGCGCACCTTGATCTCGCTGCGCGACACGGGCAACACCGTGATCGTCGTCGAGCACGACGAGGAGACCATCCGCGCGTGCGATTGGGTCGTCGATCTCGGGCCCGGCGCCGGCCGCAACGGCGGCGAGGTGGTCGCGGAGGGCACGCCCGAGGACATCGAGAAGGTCGAGCGCTCGCTGACCGGCCAGTTCCTGTCGGGCAAGCGCTTCATCCCGGTGCCGAAGCTGCGCCGCCCGGGCTCGGACAAGTTCATCACCATCCTCGGCGCGTCCGAGAACAACCTGCGCGACGTCACCGTGCGCATCCCGCTCGGGGTGCTCACCGTCGTGACCGGCGTGTCGGGCAGCGGCAAGTCGACCCTGGTGAACGACACGCTGTACCGCGCGCTCGCGCACAAGCTCTTCGACGCGAAGGAGAAGCCCGGCAAGCACAAGCGGGTCGACGGGCTGCCGCACCTGGACAAGGTGATCGACGTCTCGCAGGACCCGATCGGGCGGACCTCGCGCTCGAACCCCGCGACCTACACCGGGATCTTCACGGGCATCCGCGAGCTCTTCACGCAGCTCCCCGAGAGCCGCCAGCGCGGCTACCAGCCCGGCCGCTTCTCGTTCAACGTGAAGGGCGGCCGCTGCGAGGCCTGTCAGGGCGACGGCATTTTGCGAATCGAGATGCACTTCCTGCCCGACGTGTACGTCACCTGCGAGGAGTGTCAGGGCAAGCGCTACAACCCGCAGACGCTCGAGGTGAAGTACAAGGGCAAGTCGATCGCCGACGTGCTGGAGATGACCGTCGACGAGGCGCTCGAGGTGCTCGGCAGCATTCCGACGATCCGCCCCGGCCTGCAGACGCTGGCCGAGGTGGGGCTGGGCTACGTGCACCTGGGCCAGCAGGCGACGACGCTTTCGGGCGGCGAGGCGCAGCGCATCAAGCTGGCCAAGGAGCTTTCCAAGCGCGCGACCGGCCGCACCATGTACATCCTCGACGAGCCGACCACGGGCCTGCACTTCGCCGACGTCGAGAAGCTCCTCGAGGTGCTGAAGAAGCTCGTCGACCGCGGCAACACGGTCGTGGTCATCGAGCACAACCTCGACGTCATCAAGACCGCCGACTACATCATCGACCTCGGCCCCGAGGGCGGTGACAAGGGCGGCGAGATCATCGCGACCGGCACGCCGGAAGAGGTCGCGAACAACCCGCTCTCGTACACCGGCCAGGCGCTGCAGCCGATCCTGTTCGCGCGATGATCCCCGACGACGATCCTGTGCCGCGGCCTCCGCTGACGATCGAGTACGCGTTCCTGATCGCGCTGATCGCGCCGCTCGTGCACCTGGCGTGGGAGATCCTGTTCCAGCTGCTCGGCGTGCGGCTGCCGCCGGCGCGGGCCGGCATGGCGGCGCTCCTGACCTATGGTGGAGCCTTCGCGCTGTGCGCCGCGCGCTTCCGCCAGCCGCCGGCGCGGCAGCTCGGGTTCGTGCGCGCGCCGGTGACGGCCTGGCTCGCGATGCTGTTCCTCGCACCGGCGGTCGTGCTCACGAGCGAGCTCGACAACGTGCTCAAAACGCTCCTGCCGCCCGCGCCGCTGCCCGCTGCGGCCAGTGATGCCGGCGAGATGTCGCGGCTCATGGCCCCTGCGTTCGCCGTGGTCGCGATCGGCGTCTTTCCGCTGGTCTACGGCGTCTTCTTTCGCGGCGTCCTGCAGCCTCTGGCAACGGCACGGCTCGGCGTGATTCCGGGGGTGCTGCTCACCGCGGTGATGGCCGCGTTCGCGGAGATCTTCCTGCCGGCGCTCGACGCGCGCGGACTCCTCGCCATGTCGCCGGTTCTGTTGAACGCGCTCGTGCTCTGCATCCTGCGCCAGTGCGCCGGCTCGCTGTGGCCCACGCTCGCTCTCGAGGTCCTGTGGGGCGCCAGTCTGGTCGGCGCGGTCTACCAGGTGTTCGGACTGGCCGGCTTCGACGCGGGCGGACCGCACACTCCGATGGCCTGGGTCGCCGGCGCCGCCGTGCTCACCGGGGTCGGCCTGGCGCTGTGCCGCTTCGCCGCGCGCGCGAGCTCCGCGGGCTCGTCGAGCCCCGCTGCACAAGGCTAGCGCCGCCGCTCGCCGGCCAGCGCGAAGCGCTGCAGGAACCAGTGCGTCGGCCACCAGGCGAGCACCGGCAGGAGCACCATCATCGCGCCCAGATAGGCCAGCGGCGGCAGCCACCGCTGCGGCCCGGACTCTGACATGCCGTAGACGTAGTTCACGTTCACCGGGGTGTTCGGGTCGCTGGCCGGGGCCGGCGGCGGGGGCAGCGCGAAGTACGACACCAGCAGGAGGCCCCAGCCCAGCACGGTCCACGCCGCGAACGAGCGCCGGTCGTATCCGAGCCGGTAGACGAGATAGAGCAGCAGGAACGGCAGCCAGCCGTGGAAGAGCGACAGCCCGCGCGCTCCCAGCGGAATCGTCTCGCGGAACATGTACTCGGCCATTCCGATCGGACTTTGGCCGAAGAAGCCGGCGGCGAAGTCCGCGACCCAGAACATCTGCGGCAGCACGATCCCGACGGCCGGCATCCCCGCGAGGATCGGGAGCTCGAGCCACAACGCCGCCAGGGTGAGCAGGAGTGCGACGTCGCAGAAGTAGACGAAGTTCGTCGGCCCGTAAGTCGTGAGATAGATCGGCACGAGCACCGCGACGAACGCGCTGTAACCGAGCTTCACCCAGAACGGGATCACGGCTTCATCGTAAGGCTCACCTCTCACTCGTGGTAGGGATCGCGTACCGTGTGCCCGTGACCGCACCGGATTACGCGTTCCTGTGGATCGCGGCCGCTCTGCTGCTCGGGCTCGGGCTCGAGCGCGCGGCGCCGCACGCGGCCTTGCGGCCGGCGTGGCGAGCCAACGTCGGGCTGTGGGCGGTCGGGATCGGGCTCCGCGCCGTCGTGTTCGGCGCGGCACCGTGGGCGCTCGCCTCGTGGGCCGCCGAGCACAGGGTGGGCCTGCTGAACGCGTACGCCGTGCCGGGCTGGCTCGGGCTCGCGGCGAGCGTGCTCGCGCTCGACGCGGTGTCCTACTGCTGGCACCGCGCGAACCACGCGCTGCCGTTCCTCTGGCGCTTCCACCGGGTCCACCACCTCGACGAGGCGCTGTCGGTCACCAGCGCGCTCCGCTTCCACCCCGGCGAGATCCTGCTGGCGGTTCCGGTGAAGCTCGCGGCGATCGCCGCGCTCGGCATTCCGCTGCCCGGGCTCGCGGTCTTCGACGCGCTGTTCGGCGCCGCGAACGCGCTCGAGCACGGGAACTTCGACCTGCCGGCGCGCCTCGAGCGCGCGCTGGGGCGCGCGCTGATCACACCGGCGCTCCACCGCCGCCACCATTCGGTGTTGCAGGAGGAGCACGACCGCAACTACGGCACGATCTTCAGCTTCTGGGATCGGCTCGGTCGGACGGCGTTGCTGAGCGGATCGGACGCGCAGTTTCCGACGGGCCTCGGCGAGGGCGGCGCCGATCCGGCCGCGCTCGCCGCGATGCTGGCCGCGCCGTTCCGCGCTACGCCGTGATCGCCATCGGCAGCCCGCAAGCGTCGCGCGGCGGCTCGGGCGGGAGCGAGATCGCCGCGCCGCGCGCGATTCGCTCGGCGCTCCAGAGCGCGGCGAAGGCGTCGAGGACGTCGTCGGCCGCGCAGGCCAGAGCGCGGCGCTCGGCGAGGGCGCGGTCGATCGCGTCGCCGCACCAAGCGCGCAGCAGCGCGAGACGCTCGGCCCGGCCCTCGGGCCTGCGCTTGCTCGCCTCGGAGCGGACGGTCGCGGTTCAGCTTCAAGAACGAGACCTCGGGGTGGACCTCGCGCAGCGCGGCCCGCGCGGCCGCGTTGCCGCGCAGCAGGAGGTCGAGCTCGACGATCTTCGGCACGATCGCCCAGGTCTGGCGAGACAGACCCTTGCCCTCGATGGCCCGGCGCAGGCTCGACGCCTCGGCGTAGCTGGCGGCGGCGAGCAGCGGCCGCAGCGGCGCCGGGAACACGCTGCTCCGGCGCGAACCGAGCACGGCGCGAGCGGCGAGGTCGCAGGCGCGCGCACCGCGCTCGACGAGACCGATCGGCGCGTCGACCGCGACGACCTCAGGTGAGTCGAAGCGCTCGAAGAGCACCTCGATCCGCTCGACCCGCGCGCACGAGAATACGCCGTTCGCGCGCTCGGCCGTGATCCAGCCGCCCGTGCAGCCGTCCGCGCCGACGAGATGGGCCACCGGACCTTGCTACTTCACCTCGAACTCGCGCGAGCCGGCCGGCTTTCCGTCGGCGCTCACCTCGACCTTGTACTTCCCCGAGGGCAGGCCGCTGAGCTTGGCGATGTGGAACTCCGTCGCGGCGGGACCGGTCGGTGCGATCACCTGGGTCGACTCGTCCACGAGCTGGCCGTCTTCGTAGGTCCAGCGCGCGACGATCGTCACCTGCGGCGCCGCGCCTTCGGACGCGATCGACGCGTAGACCGTGTCGCTCGGCGCGAACTGCGTGAGCGGCGCCGCGATGCGCTTGCCCTCGTCGATGGCGTCGCCCACAACGACCGAGGTGACGCGAAACACGCCCGGCGAGGAGACGGGCGGCGTCGCGGGCGCGGGAGCGGGCGCCGCGGATTCCTCCGCGGGCTTGCAGCCGCCGACCGCGAGCGCCAGCAGCGCGAGCGCGAGCACCGGGAACCGGACGGATCGGATCGCCATGTTCGATCTCCTCGCGTTGTTCAAGCGTTGGCCACGGGAATCTTGAGCTTCTGTCCGGGCTTGATCAGATCGGGGTTCTGGATCTGGTCGCGGTTCGCCTCGAAGATGCGGCGCCACTGATTGGCGTCGCCGTAGAGTCGCTTCGCGATTTTCGAGAGACTATCGCCTGCGACGACCGTGTAGATCTGCTCCGCCGGCGCAGCGGGCGCCGCGGGCTTCGGCGCCGTCGAAGATCCACCGCTCTGCACGTCCGAGAAATCGGGGCGGGGCTTGTCGCCTGCCATCGCTGGTCCTCCCGGCGCCAGCCTACTCCCGCCGCGGCGGATCGGCGAGCCCGAATCCTTCGCCGAGCCAGGCGTCGACGAGCGCGCACGCCCGCGCGACGCGCTCCTCGCGGGAACCGCGCACGAGCTCGAAACGGTGCGGGCCGGCGCGCAGGCGCTCGACGAACGCGCCGGTCATCCAGGCGCGCAGATGCTCGCCGTCGCGCACGCCGTCCGGCTCGAAGCGCACGTCGTCGCAGTGCGTGAGCAGGTAGAGCGACGGGCGCGGATCGGCGAGCGCTTCGACTTCGGGCGCGCGCCGGCCGAGGTAGCGCTCGTGCCAGATCGCGGTCGCGAGCGCGTCGGTGTCGCAGACCAGCACGGGTCCGCCGCGGCGCGCCTCGACTTCCTCGAGCGCGTTCTGGCCGCGCGCGATCGCGACGAAGTCCGACGTGGACCAGGCCAGCGCGTCCATGCCCGGCTCGGGCTCGCCGCGCAGCGCCGCCTGGGCGCGCGCGAGCGCGAGCATGTCGATCGTGTAGTCGCGGCCCAGCTCGGGGACCCAGCGCGTCTCCGCGAACGCGCCCCCCCGCGCGGCCAGCGCGTCGCGGAGATCGCGCGCGAAGGTCGTCTTGCCCGTCGACTCGGCGCCGCCGATCACGACCCGCCGCGCCAGCCACGCCCGCACGGGGGGCGCGAGCAGCTCCCAGTGCTCGATCGGGTCGGCTCGCACGGCGCGCGACGACACGGGCACGAGCTCGCGGCGAGGGTCCACCGAGATGTGTCGCGGCCCGAACACGGCGTCGACGTCGCGCGGCTCCGGCTCCGCGGCGCTCTGCACCGCGACGTTGGGCTCGGCCGCGTGAATCTCGCGAAGCCACGCCACTCGGAGCGCGACCGGAATGCGGTCGGCGGCCGAGCCGAGCACGCGCACCGTCACGCGCGCGCAGGCGCGCGCCGCGGTTCGGATCAGCAGGTGGTGGCCGGCGTGAGGCGGGCAGAACCTCCCCGACACCAGGCCGTGGCGCGGCTCGCTCACGCGGCGCTCGCGACGGGGCGCTGCTCGCGCAGGAGCCGGCTCCACTCGCGCAGGCCCATGAGGCACAAGCCGAGGAAGAGCGCGTACAGCAGCGCCGTCGGATAGAGCTGGCGAGAGACGTAGAGCGGCACGGAGATCACGTCGACCAGGATCCAGATCCACCACGACTCGAGCCACTTCTTGGCCTGGCCCCAGGTGGCGACGAGCGACAGCACCAGCACGCTCGCGTCCCAGAGCGGCACCGGCGAGTCGGTGTGGCGCGCGAGCACGAGCGCCGCGGCCGCGGTCCCGGCCAGCGACACGCCGGCGGCAAAGGCGAACTCCGCGGGGGTTGCGCGCCGCACCGGCAGCTCGCCGCCGCGCTCACCGGGCCGGGTCCAGCTCCACCAGCCGTAGCCGTTCAGGACCGCGAACACGACCTGCAGGAGCGCGTCGCCGTAGAGCCGGGCGCGCAGGAACACGACGGTGTAGAGCAGCGTGTTCGCGATCCCGAGCGGCCAGTTCCAGATGCTGGCGCGGGCGACCAGATAGACGCAGACGAGGCCCGTGAGGCTGCCGACGAGCTCCGTCCAGGTGATCGCCACCGGCGCATGCTAGCGCGCCAGCACGGCCCCGACGCGAGCTCGCACCTGGCGCGCGACCTCGTCGGCCGAGCCCGAGCCGTCGATCGGCGCCAGGCCCAGGCGCTCGTACTCGGCGTCGACGCGGAAGAGGAAGTCCGCGCGCTCGAAGCGCTCGGAGGCCGTCTTGCCCATGCGCGCGAGCGCGGTCGCGACCGGCACGCGCAGCCACAGGACGAGATCGGGCGCGGGGAACTCGGCCGTCGCGAAGAGCGCGTCGAGCCGGGCGCGGTCGATGCCCTGCGCGGCCTGGTAGGCGCGGGTCGAGTCGCGGTAGCGGTCGCACACGACGACGTCGCCGCGCTCGAGCGCCGGGCCGACGACCTGCGCCACGTGATCGCGGCGGTCGGCGAGGAACCAGCGGAGCACCTCGTCGGGCTCGGCCTCGAAGCCGCCCGCGGCCCACGCGCGGTACTTGCGCCCCCACTCGCCGTCGGTGGGCTCGCGGGTCGACACCACCGAGTGTCCCTCGGCGGCGAGCGCCGCGGCGAGCCGGCGGGCCTGCTCGGACTTGCCCGAGCCGTCGATCCCTTCGAAGACGATGAAGCGGCCGCGTCTGCTCACGCCCGAAGTCTCACGGAGGCAGTCTCACCCGGAGAAGCCGGATGGGGAAGGCGCACGCCTCACCCCGTTGATCGCACGCCTTTCCCCGTGTCCCCATCCGGCATGGGTTTCCCGAGATCCCAGGTCCCGTTATTGGGCATCCCGTTCCACCCACGCGGAGGAGAGAGCAACGGCCGTGCCGCGGGGAACTCCGCGAAAAGCGAGAGCGCCCGCGCGTCCGTGTGAACGCGCGAGCGCTCGTACGTGAACCTCAGGCGATCGGCTCGCTTCTAGATCTTGCCCTGGATCAGGATCGCGATGACGAACGCGATCAGCGCCAGCGACTCGATCAGCGCGAGGCCGATGATCATCTGGGTCTGGATCGCGGCGGCCGCGCCCGGATTGCGCGCGACGCCGGCGACCGCGTTGCCGGCCGCGATGCCCTGGCCGACGCCGGCGCCGAGCACGGCGAGTCCGATCGCCAGGCCCGCGCCGATGGCGATACCCCAGTTCGGTGCGCCCGCGGCCCCCTCCTCGGCGGCGAACGCGAGGTCCGGCGCTAGGCAGAGGACGACGAGACCCAGAGCGGCGATGAAGAGCGGGCGCATGAGAGCTCCTTTCAGTGAGCTTCCTCGGTGCCCATCCCGATGTAGAGGATGGTGAGGAAGGTGAAGATGAAGGCTTGAACGAAGCAGACGAACAGTCCCAGCCCGACCACGATCCAGGGGAACAACAGCGAGATCACGGAGCCGACCGCGCTCGCGAGGCCGAGCCCGCCCAGGAACATCGAGAGCAACGTGTGGTCCGCAAACATGTTCGCGGTGAGTCGGATGGTCAGGGAGAAGAAACGGATCAGGTGGCTGAACAGCTCGATCGGGAAGATCAGCGGCGAAAGCCACCACGGCCCTGGCGCCAGGTGCTTCGCCCAGCCGACGAATCCGTGGACGCGCATCGACGCGATCTCGGACGTGAGCACGCAGACGATCGCCCACGCCAGGTTGGTCTCGATGAAGCCCGTCGGCGCGCCCAGGCCGGGAACGATGTTCAGGAGGTTCCCGATCAGGATGAACAGGCCCAGGGTGCCGATCAGCGGCATGTACCGCTTCCAGTCGTGGCCGATCGAGTCCTCGGCCAGCCGGCAGATGTACTCGAAGATGATCTCGAACACGTTGCGCAGCGAGAACCGCGCGTCGGGGACGAGCCCTTCGGCGCTGACGCTCACCCCAACCCGCCACGCGATCAGGAGCGAGACCAGCATGGCCACCGCGATCGACTGGGCGATCGCGGGCACCGAGTGCTCGAACAGCTGGTAGATGGAGGGCGTGTGGACCATGGCGGCGCTAGCTCGGGTTCGCCCGGGCGAGGCCGTGCCAGAACACGGCCGGGATCACGAGCAGGAGGCCGATGACGAACGGGACCCGGTCCACGCCGAGCGGGCCGAGCGCCAGCAGCACCGCGCCCATCACGAGCACGAGCCGCAGCATGAAGAACATGCGCGCGATCGGCGCCGAACCGTGTTCGGCGACCACGAGGCGCACGCTCCGCTCCAACACCGCGAGATTCAAGACCTGGATCCCTCCCGCCAGAGCCAGGCTCCAAACGGCGTGCCATCCATACGGAATCGCCCCTGCCAATGCAAGCGCGAGCAGCCCGGCGTGCACGGCCTGCAACGAAGCGCTGCGGAGTTTCACTGCTTCGGCGCGTTCCCGTCGCCGTTGGGCGGTCGCTTCTGCTCCTCCTCGAGGGTCACCTGCGCGAGTCGGATCAGCCGGCGGAATGCGGCGGCGGTGCCGAGCACGACGAACACGACCATGAGCCAAGGCGCGGTGCCGGCCCACTTGTCGGCGAAATAGCCGATCACGGCGCCGACCACGACCGAGAGGGACGCCTCCCAGGCGGCCTCGGCGGTGCGCCCCATCTTGATCGGCGCGAGGCGCGGAGGGAGCCGCACCGGCCGGCGGCTCACGAGATCTTCCGGAACGCGCGCCGCGCGGCGTCGAGCGTCTGGTCGATCTCGCCGTCGCCGTGCGCGGTGGTGACGAAGCCGGCTTCGAACGGCGACGGCGCGAGGTAGACGCCCTGGTCGAGCATGGCGTGGAAGAACGCCCGGAAGCGGTCGCCGTCGGCCTTCTGCGCGTCGGCGTAGCTCGACACGGGGCCGGGGTGGAAGAAGAAGCCGAACAGGCCTCCGACCGCCGAGACCGTGAAGGGGACGCCGGCTTCCCGCGCGAGACCGGCGAGGCCGCTCGCGATCCGGTTCGCGGTCGCCTCGAGCGCGTCGAAGGTGCCGGGACGGCTGGCCAGCTCGAGCACCGCGAGCCCCGCCGCGGTCGCGAGCGGATTCCCCGACAGGGTGCCCGCCTGGTAGATGGAGCCCTCGGGCGCCATTCGCTCCATCAGCGCGCGCCGGCCGCCGTAGGCCCCGACGGGCAGACCGCCGCCGATCACCTTGCCGAAGGTCGACAGGTCCGGGATCACGCCGAAGCGCGCCTGGGCCCCGCCGAGCGCGACCCGGAAACCGGTGATGACCTCGTCGAAGATCAACACCGCTCCGTGTCGATCGCAGAGCGCGCGCAGCCCGCGCAGGAAGCCCTCGGCCGGGAGCACCATGCCCATGTTGGCGGCGATCGGCTCGAGGATCACGCCGGCGATCTCGCCGCCGCGCTCGCTGAACACGGCTTCGACCGCGGCGAGGTCGTTGAACGGCAGCACGATCGTGTCGGCCACAGCCGCGCGCGGCACGCCGTCGGTGCCGGGGATGCCGAGCGTGGCGACGCCCGAGCCGGCGGCTGCGAGCATGTGGTCGGGGTGGCCGTGGTAGCAGCCGTCGAACTTCACGATGCGGTCGCGGCCGGTCGCGCCGCGCGCGAGCCGGATCGCGCTCATCGTGGCTTCGGTGCCCGACGAGACGAGCCGCACCATCTCGACGCCGGGGACGAGCGCGACCACGCGCTCGGCCAGCGCGATCTCGGCCTCGGTCGGCGCGCCGAAGCTGGTGCCGCGCGCGGCGGCGGCGCGCACCGCCTCGAGCACCATCGGGTGCGCGTGCCCGACGAGGATGGCGCCCCAGGACGCGACCCAGTCGACGTAGCGGTTGCCGTCCTCGTCCTCGATCCGCGCGCCCGAGGCCGAGCGGATGAAGCGCGCCTGCCCGCCGACGTAGCGGAACGCGCGCACCGGGCTGTTCACGCCGCCGGGGATGACCTCGCGCGCGCGCTTCATGAGGCGCTTGGAGCGCCCAGTCTTCACGAGGTCTCGGCCCCGGCGTTCGCGTCGGGAGCGGGCTCGCCTTCGTCGCCCGCGTCGTCCTCTTCCGCGAGCTTCGCGACCGAGACCACGCGCTCGCCCTCGGACGGCTCCATCAGGCGCACGCCCTGGGTGTTGCGGCTCATGGTGGGGATCTCGGCGACGCGCGTGCGGATCATCTTGCCGCCGCTCGTGATCAGCATGATCTCGTCGCCGTCGGAGACCTGCAGGATGCCCACGACCTGACCGTTCCGCTCCGTGGTCTTGATCGTGATGATCCCCTGCCCGCCGCGGTTCTGCTCGCGGTAGTCGTCGAGCGGCGTGCGCTTGCCGAAGCCGTTCTCGCTGACGGTGAGGATGGTCTTGCCGGGCTTGAGCACCTCCATGCCGACGGTGGCGTCGCCCTCGCGGGTCGAGATGCCGCGCACGCCCGTGGCCGCGCGGCCCATTGCGCGCACCTGATCCTCGTTGAAGCGGATCGACTTGCCGTCCTGGGTGGCGAGCAGGATCTGGTCGCCGGCCTTGGTGCGCGCGGCCGCGATCAGCTCGTCCTCGTCGGCGATGTTGATCGCGATGATGCCGCCGCGGCGCGGGTTCGAGAACTGCTCGAGCTCGGTCTTCTTGATCGTGCCGTGGCGCGTGGCGAGCACGACGAAGCCGCCCTCGCCGAAGTCGCGCACCGGCAGGATCGCCTCGATGCGCTCGCCCTCGGCGAGCTGGAGCAGGTTCACGAGCGCCTTGCCCTTGGCGGCGCGCGACAGCTCGGGCAGCTCGAAGACCTTCAGCCAGTGCACGCGGCCCTTGTTCGTGAAGCAGAGCAGGTACGCGTGGGTGGAGGCGACGAAGACCTTGTTCACGAAATCGTCGTCGGTGGTCGCGGTGGCGACCTTGCCCTTGCCGCCGCGCCGCTGGGCGCGGTAGTTGCGCGGGAGGAGGCGCTTCGCGTAGCCGCGATGCGTGATCGTGACGACCATGTCCTCTTCCGCGATCAGATCCTCGGTCGTGAAGTCCTCGACCGGCGGCGCGAGCTCGGTGCGGCGCGGGTCCGCGTACTTCTCGCGGATCTCGTCCAGCTCCTCGATGATCTTGTCGGTGACGAGCTGGTCGCTGGCGAGCAGCGCCTTCAGCTCCTCGATCTTCGCGCGCACCTCGGCGAGCTCGTCGAGGATCTTCTGGCGCTCCATGGCGGTGAGGCGCTGAAGGCGCAGCTCGAGGATCGCCTGCGCCTGGCGCTCGGAGAGCTGGAACTGCGACTCGAGACCGGTGCGCGCTTCGGCGGGGCTCTGGCTCGAGCGGATCAATGCGATCACGGCGTCGAGGTTGTCGAGCGCGATCGCGAAGCCTTCCAGGATGTGCGCGCGCGCCTCGGCCTGGCGCAGGTCGTAGGCCGCGCGCCGGCGCACGACCTCGCGGCGGAAGTCGAGGAAGTGCTGCAGCAGCGCGACCAGGCCGAGCGTCTGCGGCCGGTTGCGCACCAGCGCGACCATGTTCACGCCGAACGTGGTCTGCATCGGCGTGAGCTTGAAGAGCTGGTTCAGCACGACCTGGTCGTCGGCGTCCTTCTTCAGCTCGACGACGACGCGCATGCCGCGGCGGTCGGACTCGTCGCGCACGTCGGAGATACCGTCGACCCGCCCGTCGCGCACCAGCTCCGCGATCTTCTCGATCATCGAAGCCTTGTTGACCATGTACGGGATCTCGTCGACGACGATGCGCGCGCTTGCCGCCGCGGGCCTCTTCGACCTCGGCGCGCGCGCGCACGGTGAGCAGGCCGCGGCCCGTCCGGTACGCCTCGCGGATCTGCGCCGAGCCGTGGATGCGCGCGCGCCGTCGGGAAGTCCGGGCCGGGCAGCTTCTCCATCAGGTCGTCGAGCGAGGCGCGCGGATTGCGCGCGAGCAGCACCAGCGCGTCGACCGTCTCGCCGATGTTGTGCGGCGGGATGTTGGTGGCCATCCCGACGGCGATGCCCGACGAGCCGTTCACGATCAGGTTCGGCAGCCGGGTCGGCAGCACCAGTGGCTCGGTGCGCGTGTTGTCGTAGTTCGGGCCGTAGTCGACGGTCTCGCGGTCGAGGTCCGCGAGCATCTCCGTCGCGATGCGCGTGAGACGCGCTTCGGTGTAGCGCATGGCCGCCGGCGGATCGCCGTCGATCGAGCCGAAGTTGCCCTGGCCGTCGACGAGCGGGTACCGCATCGAGAACGGCTGGGCGAGCCGCACCAGCGACGGATAGACGACCGCCTCGCCGTGCGGGTGGTAGTTGCCCGAGACGTCGCCGGAGATCTTGGCGCACTTCCGGTACGGGCGATCCGACGCCAGGTTCAGGTCGTTGAAGGTGACCAGGATGCGGCGCTGGCTGGGCTTCAGGCCGTCGCGCACGTCGGGCAGCGCGCGGCTGATGATCACCGACATGGAGTAGTCGAGGAACGACCGCCGCATCTCGTCTTCGATCGCGACGGGAGTCGGCGGATTGACCGGCGGAAGCGCGGGGGTCTCTGGCGTCTCCGACATTCAGCGGCTCAGATGTCGAGGTTCACGACGTTGAGCGCGTTCTTCTCGATGAAGTCCTTGCGCGGCTCGACGAGGTCGCCCATCAGGATGCTGAAGGTCTGCTCCGCCTCGGGCTTGTCCTCGACGTGCACCTGCAGGAGCACCCGCTTCGAGGGGTCCATCGTGGTCTCCCAGAGCTGCTCGGCGTTCATCTCGCCGAGACCCTTGTAGCGCTGGATGTACTGGCCCTTGCTGGCGAGGGCGAGCAAAGCCTCGAGCAGCGCGCGCGGCGTGGCGATCTCGCGCGTCTCCCCGTTCGTCACCAGGCGATACGGGCCCGCGCCGACGTCCCGCGTGTGCGCGACCAGCGACACGAAGCGCTGGTAGTCGGGCGACTCGAGCAGCGCCTGGTCGAGCTCGAGCGCGCGCTGCACCACCGCCTGGGTCATGCGCACGGTCGGCACGAAGCGGCTGTGCTCCTCGTCGTGGGTCCAGGTGACGTCGACCGGGAGCGTCTCGGGATAGGCGAGCTCGAGGTACGCGCGCAGGCGCTGTTCGAAGGCGGCGCGCGCCGCGGCGTCGGTGAACGGCTCGGCGGCGCTCATGCCCGAGGCCGAGGCCGCCTCGACCAGGCGCGAGTCGATCGAGCGGCGCTCCATCGCGCTGGCCACGCGCTCGCAGCGCTGCGCGTCGGCGAGGAGCTGGCGCAACGTCGGCTCGAGCAGCGCCGAGTCCTGACCCGCCGCGAAGACCTGCGCCTCGGACAGGCCGATGCCCAAGAGGTGCTGCGAGAGGTCGGCGTCGGTCTGCACGTACTGCTCGCTCTTGCCGCGCTTCAGCTTGTAGAGCGGCGGCTGGGCGAGGTAGAGGTTCCCGCGCCCGATCAGCTCGGGCATGTGCCGGAAGAAGAACGTCAGCAAGAGCGTCTGGATGTGCGAGCCGTCGACGTCGGCGTCGGTCATCAGGATGACCTTGTGGTAGCGGAGCTTGCTCGCATCGAAGTCCTCGCCGATCCCGACGCCGAGCGCCGCGATCATGGTCTGGATCTCGTTGTTCGCGAGCATCCGGTCGAGGCGCGCCTTCTCGACGTTGATGAGCTTGCCGCGGATGGGCAGGATCGCCTGGTTCGCGCGGTCGCGGCCCTGCTTGGCGGTGCCGCCTGCCGAATCGCCCTCGACGATGAAGATCTCGGCCTTGGCGGGGTCGCGCTCCTGGCAGTCGGCGAGCTTTCCCGGCAGGCTGGCGCCGTCGAGCGCGCCCTTGCGGCGGGTGAGCTCGCGCGCCTTGCGGGCGGCCTCGCGCGCGCGCACGGCCTCGCCGCACTTGCCCGGCGACCGTCTTCGCCACGACCGGGTTCTCTTCGAGGTAGGCGGTCAGCGAGTCGTAGACCAGATTCGCGACCAGGCCCGTGACCTCGCTGTTGCCGAGCTTCGACTTGGTCTGGCCCTCGAACTGCGGGTGCGAGAGCTTCACCGAGACCACCGCCGCGAGGCCCTCGCGGGTGTCCTCGCCAGTGGCGGTGACGGCTTCCTTCTCGTTCATGTGACCCGAGATCCACTTGTTCAGGCCGCGGGTCAGCGCGTTGCGGAAGCCGGTCAGGTGGGCTCCGCCTTCGATCGTGTTCACGTTGTTGGCGAAGCTGTAGACGCTCTCGTTGTAGCCGTCGTTGTACTGGAGGGCGATCTCGATGTGGACGTCGGTCGTGACGATGCCGTCGCCGGTCGACTGCTCGTAGCTGCGATCGCCCTGCAGGAAGATCACCGGGTGCAGCGCCACCGTGCCGCGGTTCAGGTACTCGACGAACGACGCGATGCCGCCCTCGTAGTGCAGGTCGTGCTTCTTGCCGCTGCGCTCGTCCTCGAGGGTGATGCGGATGCCCGCGTTCAGGAACGAGAGCTCGCGCAGCCGGTTGGCCAGCGTGTCGAAGCTGTACTCGGTGATCTCGAAGATCTTCGGGTCGGGGTGGAAGGTGATCTTCGTGCCGGTCTTGTCGGTGGTCCCGACGGTGTGGAGGTCGTCCTGTGGCACGCCGCGCTCGTAGCGCTGCTGGTAGACCTTGCCGTCCTTCTTGATCTCGAGGTCGAGCTTGTCGGAGAGCGCGTTGACGCACGACACGCCGACCCCGTGGAGCCCGCTCGAAACCTTGTAGGCCTTGTTGCTGAACTTGCCGCCCGAGTGGAGCGTCGTCATGACGACCTCGGCGGCGGGGCGGCCCAGCTTCGCGTGCGGATCTACCGGGATGCCGCGGCCGTTGTCCTCGACGGTGACCGAGCTGTCCGTGTGGATCGTGACCCGGATCGTGTCGCAGAAGCCGGCGACGGCCTCGTCGATCGAGTTGTCGACCACCTCGTAGACGAGGTGGTGCAACCCGGCCGGCCCGGTGGATCCGATGTACATGGCCGGTCGCTTCCGGACCGGATCGAGACCCTCGAGAACCTCGATGGATCTCGCGTCATACTCGCTCATGCGTCTCCGAAAGCGGGGGAGGCCCGAAGCCCTGGGGAACGGAAGCCCTGTGGAATGCAGGGTGTCCCTTGAGCCGCAAGGTGCTGCAAACGCTCAATAATCTAGCTGAACGGCGAGCGTTCGGCTACAGCAACATGGGCATGATCACGGCGCTCTCGTCGGCGTCGTCCGCCGGCCGGATCTGCGCCGGGCGTGCGCTCCTCGGTGAGCTCGATCGCGACTTCCTTCGCGGTCATCGCCCCGAGCACATCGAGCAGGTAGCGCGCGTTGAACGCGGTCTCGAAGCGCTCGCCCTGATACTCGACGGGAAGCAGCTCGCGCGCCTCGCCGAGGTCGGGATTGCTGGCCGACAGGTCGAGCTGGCCGTCGGCCAACACGAACCGGAATCCGCGCGACCGCTCCTGAGCCATCAACGCGATGCGGCGCACCGCGTGGAGCAGCCGCTCGCGCTCGATCAGCACGCGCACGCGGTGGCTCTTGGGGAAGATCTGCCGGTAGTTCGGGAACTCGCCGTCGATCAGCCGCGTGGTCAGCAGGAGATCGGGGCGCCGGACCAGGAGGAACCCGTCGCCCACGCCGATCTCGAGCGCGCCGTCGGCCTCGTCGCACAGCTTGCGGATCTCCGACACGCCCTTGCGCGGCACGATGATGCCCTTGCCGAGGAACGGCACCTCGTTGGGCACCGAGCGCTCGATCTGCGAGATGCGATAGCCGTCGGTGGCGACGAAGCGGATCTTCTTGCCGTCGGCGCTCTCGACGAACACGCCGTTCAGGTTGTAGCGGGTCTCGTCGGTGGAAGCGGCGTACAGCGTGTGGTCGATCAGCTCGGCCAGAAGCGAGGTGTCGAGCGACGCGAAGGTCGCGTTCTCGGCGCCCGGCACGCTCGGGTACTCCTCGGGCGAGGTCGAGAGCAGGTTGAACTTCGCGGGCCCGCAGGTGACGGTCACGCGCGCATCGTCGGCGGCGAGGATCACCTCGGGGTGCTCGAGCTCGCGCGCGATCTCGTAGAGCTTCTTCGCGCCCAGAGTGACCGAGCCGGGTGTCTTCACTTTCGCGGCGTGCCGGGCCACCACGGCGACCTCGAGGTCGGTCGCGGCGAGCGTCAGTCCGTCGTCCTTGGCCTCGATCAGGACGTTCGCCAGGATCGGCATCGTGCCCCGGCGTTCGACGATCGCCTGGACACGCCCGAGCCCGCGCAACAGCTCGTCGCGTTCGATGCTGAGCTTCATACCAACCTCCGTCCCCTCTCTCCTGATCTTA
Organism: uncultured delta proteobacterium; assembly: GCA_963707945.1. Classification (GTDB taxonomy): domain Bacteria; phylum Myxococcota_A; class UBA9160; order SZUA-336; family SZUA-336; genus VGRW01. The sequence goes on along the minus strand of CAVPRM010000001.1, from coordinate 25,592 downwards.
TGACATGAAATGCAGGAGGAGGAGAGAGCGCTGTGGATTTGTGGGAAAGCCGGCTCCGCGGCCGCCCCGGGAGCGGTTTTTCTCGGTGCTCGTCCCGGTGAACCCGGGGCGAAATGGTGCGACTTTGGGCGGCGGGCGCGAGCAGGGCGAGTTCTCCACCGCTCATCCACCGGTCTCGCTGTTCCGCAGGAGCTCCTTCTCGATCAGGACGATCGCCGCGCGCAGGCCGGCGTTGTCGGCGAGCTGTGCCTGGACCATCCGGTCGGAGTGGAGGGCGGTCGTGTGGTGGCGGCCGAAGCGGCGGCCGATCTCGGGGTACGAGAGGCTGCAGTGGCGGCGCATCAGGTACATGGCGACCTGGCGGGGCGTCGTCACTCGCGAGCTCCGGCTCGCCGAGCGGAGCTCGCGAACCCGCAGGTTGAAGTGGTGGGAGACGGCGGCCAGGACCTCGTCGGGTGAGCTCGCGACCGAGCGCTCGGCCGAGGCCGTCAGCAGCTGTTTCACGACGTCCAGGTCCGCCAGGGTATTTCCCGCCGACGAGCGCGTCATGAGGCGGGTGAGCAGCGAGTCCAGACGTCCCAGATGGGCGCGGAGCCGGCTGGCGAGGAAGGCCGCGACCGGCGCGCTGGGCTCGACCCGCCAGCGGCGCGCTCGGGCGTGGACGATCGCGACCCGGGTCTCCCACTCGGGGGCGCGGACCTCGAGCGGCGCGACTCGGGCGAGCTGGGCGCGCAGCGGCTCGGACAGGCCCGAGCTCCGCTCGATGGGCTTTGCGAGCGAGACCACCACGGGCGCCCCGCGCTCGAGCAGCGCGGCGATGGCCTGGGCGAGCTCCTCCTGCGTGGCGTCGCGGCCCGCCAGGGAGTCGACGTCGTCGACGATCAGCGCGGAGGCGGACAGCAGCCGCTCGCGGAACTGTTCGACGGTGTCGCCCCACAGCGCGCGGATCAGCTCGAGCGAGAGCTGTTCGGCGCTCGCGCACACGATTCCGCTCCCGCCGAGCGACTCGGCGAGCGACGCCTGGAGCGCGCGCAGCAGGTGAGTCTTGCCGGAGCTGGTGCCGCCGTGAATCGCGAGTGCCGACCCGCTGCCGGCGCGCGCACCGCGCGCGAAGGCGAGCACGCGCGCGCGCACCGCGGAGTTCGCGGGACTCGCGACGAAGCTCGCGAACGTGTAGCCCGGGTCCGCGCGCAGCGCGGAGACGTCGTCGACCGGAATGAGCGCAAGCGCGCTTGCGCCGTCGGTGAGCGCGGTCAGTGCGGTCTCGAGCGCGCCGAGCTGCCCGCCGCGCAGCCATGTCTCGAGCTCGCGCACGTCGATCGCTACGCGCAGCTCGCTCGCGGTGCGTTCGAGACAGCGCGTGTGCTCGAGCAGCGCGTCGCGGGTGCTCGTCGCCAGTCGCGGCGAGGGCGCGTGCAGCACCGACTTCCACAGCGATGCAGCTTCGTCCGAGCGGACGAGCTCCGGCGGATTCGCAGTCATTGGGGGCGACGGACCTTTCACGAGGCGCGGACGAGTGGGATGAAATGCTCTTATCAAAGCGCTGCGCAGCAATGCAAGGAAGCCGAGCCAGAATTTCGCGAGCTCTCCTCGTCGACGATGCGTTCCGCTGAAATCGCGCGCTCCGTTGACACCCCTACCGGCCGGTGCTTTCATACACGCCCCACGGCGGGCTCCGCTCGCGAAGGCACCTCTCATGAAGCGAACCTTTCAGCCGAGTCGCATCCGCCGCGCGCGCAACCACGGGTTCCGCGCGCGCATGAGCACCGCGGCCGGACGCCGCGTGCTCTCGGCGCGCCGCGCGAAAGGTCGTCACGCGCTCACGCGGGTGACGAAGAGGAAGTAGCGATCCCGATCTCATGGCCGAACCCCGCAGCGCGGTCAGGCGGCGGATGCGGCGAGGCGATTTTCTCGACGCGACCCGCCTCGGCGCGCGTCGGACGACCCGCTTCTTCATCGTCTTCGTCTTCGAACGAGGCGACGGTGCGCCCGAGCGCCTCGGGGTCACCGTCACCCGCAAGGTCGGCGGTGCGGTGCGGCGCAATCGCATCAAGCGGTTGTGTCGCGAGTGGTTTCGCAAGCGGCGCGGCGAGTTCGGGTCGTGCGACCTGGTGTTGATCGCCAAGCGGGACCTGCCGGAGTCGCTGTGCTTGGCGGACTTTCGGGCGGATCTGGACGCGGCGCTGCCGGCGCGGCTCGCAGCGGCCGGCTCGCCCGGGCAATGATCGCCCTGGTCCGCGGCTACCAGTTCACCTTGTCGCCTGTCCTTGGGACGGGCTGCCGCTTCCACCCTAGCTGCTCGAGCTACGCGATCGCCGTGCTCGAGCGAGATGGCGCGTGGCGCGGCGGCTGGCGCGCGCTGCGCCGGCTGGGCCGCTGCCACCCGTTCGGTGGCGGCGGGCTCGACCTGCCGTAGGCGAGGATTCGGTGGATCGCTGGCAAATCGCCGCCGTCGTGGTCGCTGCCGCGCTGCTTGGCGCGGCGCTGCTCTATCGTCCGGTCGCCCCGCCGCCACGGCCCGCTCCGCCGTCCGCGGCGCGCGAAGTGCCTGCGCCGGCCCCCGAGCGGTCGGCCGGCGCGGCCGAGCCGGCTCCGACGCGCGTCACGCCCGCTCAGCCGCGAGTCGCCGAGAAGCTCGTGACGCTCCATAATGACGCGGTCGAGATTCGCGTCAGCAGCGTCGGGTTCCGGGTCGACGGGATCGAGCTGCCCCAGTACAAGGCTACTACCCAAGCGAATTCTGGCCCGGTCGAGCTGGTTACCAGCCCGTCATACGGCGCGATGAAGCTGTTCCTGGGCCCGGAGCCGCTGCGGTCGCTCGAGCTCGACTCAGCGGACGTCACGGTCAGCGACCCGCACCGCGTCGAGCTGCGGGCCGCGCGCGACGGAGTCGTCGTGACGCGCCGCCTCGAGCTGGACGAAGAGGGCTACGGCGGGCGTCTTGTGGTGGCCATCGAGAACGGCAGCGGCGCTGCGATTCACCCGGCGCTCGAGCTCGTATTCTACGGACAGGAGCGGCCGGCTGACGCGCTCGATCACTTCCCGAAGTACAGCGTCGTGGCGTCAGTGGACGGCTCGGTACACCGGACCCCGCTGCAGGGCATCGGGTCCACCGGGTTCTTCGGCTCTCTGATGGGCAAGGGACCGCCCACCGGGACTGCCTACCCCGCGCCCGTGGACTGGGCCGGGACCGACAGCCAGTACTTCTTGCTCGCCGCCGCGCCGCAGAACCCGCAGGAGGCCTCGGCATTCCTGGGACCGCTCGGGATGGAGCTCGGCGATTCGCAGCTCAAGCTCGCGCCGGTCGAGCTGCCGCCCGGCACGAGCCTGGAGCGCAGCTACCGGCTGTACCTCGGCCCGAAGATCGAAGAGGCCGTGAGCGCGGTCGACCCGAAGCTCGCCACGTCGATCGACGCCGGCTGGGCGTGGGTCCGCCCCCTCGTGTTCGCGTTCGGCGGGATGCTGCGCTGGACGTACGACCACATCGTCCCGAACTACGGCGTCGCGATCATCCTGCTCACGATCCTGGTCCGCCTGGTCACCTATCCGCTGACGCAGCGCCAGATGGCGTCGATGAGGCGCTTCAGCTCGATCGCGCCACAGATGAAGGAGATCCAGGAGAAGTACGCGAACGACCGCGAGAAGATGCAGGCGGAGCTGGCCAAGATCTACAGCTCGACGGGCGTCAATCCACTCACAGCGATGGGCGGCGGCTGCGTCCCCATGCTGATCCAGATGCCCGTCATGTTCGCGCTCTACTTCGCGCTGCAGACCTCGATCGAGCTGCGCCATGCGCCGTTCGTTCTCTGGATTCGCGATCTCTCGGCCCCGGAGAACTTCTTCTCCGTCGGCGGAATCCCGATCCGGTTGTTGCCGCTCCTGATGGGCGGCTCGATGCTCCTGCAGCAGCGGCTCAGCCCCGCGCCCAACGCCGACCCCCAGCAGCGTCAGATGATGACACTGATGAGTGTCATGTTCACTTTCATGTTCTATCAGTTCCCGGCCGGCCTCGTGCTGTACTGGTTCGTCAGCAATCTGCTCGGCATCGCGCAGCAGCTGATCGTGAACCGGGCTCCCGCGACGGCAGCCGCGACCACATCGGAGAAACCCGCATGAATGCATCCGTGGACGACGTCAGAGAATTCGTTGCCGAGAGCAAGGAAGCCGCCCTCGCGCTGGCAGAGAGCTTCTTCCGCACCAGCGCGGCGGACCTCGAGACTTGGGTGGTTCCGCCCTCGGTTCACATCTCAGGACTCGGCGCGCGAGTCCTCATGATCGCTGCGCCGCGCTCGGCAGAGCGCTCGGCGCGACCGGCGCCGCAACGCGAGGAGCCGCGCGGCGACCGCGGTGGGCGAGAGGATCGCGGCGGTCGGGGCGAGCGCCGCGAAGGCGGTCGCGACGACCGACGGCCGGAGCGCCGTCCGCGCGAGCGGGATCGCGAGCGGTCGGCTGGCCCGCGCGAGCGCGGCGGGGAACGCGGCGGCGAGCGCGATGCGGAACGGGGACGCGACCGCGATCATGATCGCGAGCGGCCGCGTGAGGAGGCGCCCGCGCTTGCGGCTGCCCCACCCTCCGAGCCGCTGACCCCAGGCCGGCTGGGCCCCGTTGGCGAGTTCGTCACCGGGATCCTCGAGCGCATGAAGGTCCGCGACGTCGTCGCTTCCGAGACCGAGACCGACGACGGCGAGATCGTCGTCACCGTCGGCGGACGCGGGATCACTGCGCTGGCCGAGCGGGAGCCGCGCCTCGTCGCGGCGCTGTCCCATCTGGCGCACCGCGCCGCCGAGGCCCTGGTCGAGGGGGACGATGCCGCTGCTCAGGTCGAGGTCCACGGAATCCGGCGGGCGCCCCGCGAGGAGACTCGCGAGCGGGGTGGCCGAGAGGGCCGCGACGGTCGAGACGGCCGGGACCGCGGCCGCGACAGCCGCGGGGGTGAGCGAGGAGGCGGGCGGCCGCGCCGCGACCCCGAGGACCGCGACATCGACGAGGGCGAGCTCGAGCGCCTCGCGCAGGACTCGGCGCGCATTGCGCGCGAGACCGGCGAGTCCCAGCTCCTCCCCCCCATGAACTCGCGCGAGCGCTGGTTCGTGCACAACGCGCTGAAGGACGAGCGCGGAGTTCGCTCCGAGAGCGAGGGCGAGGGCGCGCGCAAGCGGGTCAGGATCTTCCCCGCCTAGCGGTGAGCCGCTCCCCAGAGCTCGAAGCCAGCCTCGACGCGTTCGCCGCCGAGCTCGTGCGCTGGGGAGCGCGCATGAACCTCGTCGGCTCCACCGAGCGCGCCGCACTCGAGCGCCATTTCGCGGATTCCCTCGCCGGCGCCGAGCGGCTGCCGCGCGCGGCGCGGGTCGTCGATCTCGGGACCGGCGCCGGCTTCCCCGGGATCCCGATCGCTCTGGCGCGGCCGGATCTTCGGGTGATCCTGGTCGAGGTCCGCGAGAAGCGCCTCGCCTTCCTCCGCCACGCGATCCGCGAGCTTCGGCTCGAGGTCGAGGTGCGGGGCGTCTCGATCGACTCCCCACCCGCCGAACCCTTCGACTTCGCGCTGTTGCGGGCGGTCGCAAAGCCTGCCCGCAGCGCCGAGCTCGGTCGTCCTTGGGTAGGGCCCACCGGCGAGGTCTGGATCTGGGCCGGGCCGGATGCCGAGCTCCCGGACGTCTCGGGCATCCCTCTGCACTCGGGCGGGAAGATCCTGCGCGTTCGTGCGGCGGACTTTTCCCGTGGAACGAGCTGAAGTCGCTCGGGTTCCACTCCAAGCACGTGGAACTCTGGGATAGAATCCAGCCGCGGGCTTGCCCGCGGGGTGAAGAGTGGCTCGGGTCATCGTCGTGGCGAACCAGAAGGGTGGCGTCGGCAAGACGACCACGGCGGTGAATCTCGCCGCTTCGCTGGCGGCTGCCGAAACCCCGACCCTCCTCGTCGACTTCGATCCCCAGGCCAACGCCACCTCGAGCCTGGGCGTCGCGCCGACGGACGTGAAGGCCGACGTCTACGACCTCCTGCTCGGCGAGGTCTCGCTGGACGAGGCGGCGATGGAGACCCAGCTCCAGTTCCTGCGCCTGATTCCGTCGTCGACGGAGCTCGTGGGGGCCGAGGTCGAGCTGGCGGCGGCTCCCGAGCGCGAACGAGCCCTGGCCAAGGCGCTCCACGGGGTGCGCGACCGCTTCAAGGTGGTCCTGATCGACACCCCGCCCTCCCTCGGCCTCCTGACCCTGAACGCGCTGGTCGCTGCCGACTCGGTCCTGGTTCCCTTGCAGTGCGAGTACTTGGCCTTGGAGGGGCTCGCGAAGCTGACGCAGACGGTCGAGCTGGTGAAGGCATCAGCTCAACCCCAGGCTCGAGATCGAGGGTCTGGTGCTCACGATGTACGACGTCCGGAACAACCTCGCCCTCCAGGTGGCCCGCGAGACCCGAGAGCACTTCGGCGAGCTCGTGTTCCGCACGGTGATTCCACGGAACGTCCGGCTCTCCGAGGCACCGAGCCACGGCAAGCCGGCGCTCCTGTACGACATCAACTCCAAAGGCGCGCTCAGCTACCTGCAGCTCGCCGAGGAGCTGCTCGAGAGGATCAAGAATGGCAAGTCGTAAGGGACTCGGGCGAGGCCTGTCGGCGTTGATTCCGCCGCCCGTCGCACCGCGCGCCGCACCTGAGGTGACGCGCGTCGAACGCACTGCGGCAGACGATGACGCAGCCAGCGCGCCGCTCTTCATCTCGATTGGGAAGATCGCCCCGAACCCGAGCCAGCCGCGCAAGCTCTTCCGCGAGAGCGAGCTGGCGAGCCTGGCCGCGTCGATCCGGGAGCAGGGTGTCCTGCAGCCGCTGGTCGTGAGGAAGCGAGGCGACGGCTACGAGCTCATCATCGGCGAGCGCCGCTGGCGGGCAGCTCAGCTCGCCGGGCTGGACGAGGTCCCAGCCGTCGTCCTCGACGCCACGGATCGCCAAGTCGTCGAAATGGCGTTGGTCGAGAACGTCCAGCGCGCTGACCTGAACCCGATGGAGCTCGCGGAGGCGTTCAAGGTCCTGATCGAGGACGAGGGAATGACCCAGGAGGAGGCAGGGCGGCGGGTCGGCCTCGACCGCTCGAGCGTGGCGAATCACCTACGTCTGCTCGAGCTGCCGACCGACATCCAGCAGGACCTGATCGACCAGCGCATCACCATGGGCCACGCGAAGGCGATCCTTCAGGTGCCGGGCGAGCAGCGCGTCATGGTGCGCGACCAGATCATCCGCGCGGCTCTGTCGGTTCGCGCGGCCGAGGAGCTCGGTCGACGCGCAGCGTCATCGGCATCGCGCGCGCCGCGGCCCGGACCGGTCCGCGACGTTCACATCTCGGATCTGGAGGAGCAGCTGCGCAAGGCAGTGCAGACCAAGGTCCGCATCATCGGCCGGCGCGCCAAAGGGCGGATCGAGCTTCACTACTTCGGAGAGGGGGAGCTCGACCGCTTGTCGGATCTCCTCCTGGGGGCGCACTCATGAAGCCCGGCCTGCAGACATTCCTCGACGCGGGGACCTCGTTCGAGGGCAAGATCTCCTTCAGCGGCGCCGTCCGCATCGACGGCCACTTCCGCGGAACGGCCAGCGCCGATGGGCTCCTGGTCGTGGGCGAGACCGGAACGATCGACGCCAAGCTCACGGTTCGCGAGATCGTCATCCTCGGCTCCGTCGTGGGCGAGGTGACGGCGAAGGAGCGGGTCGAGATCGGGCCCCACGGCCGCGTCGACGGCGTCGTGCGCGCGCCGCGCATCCGCATCGACGAAGGCGCGTTAGTGAGCGCGCGAATCGAGATGGGCGAGCCCTCCGGGTCTTAGCCCGAAACGCCGCTTCCCAGCAGCGAAATGTGGCAGCGCCGCTGATTGACTTGAGTGCCTCCTTTGCCATATTCGCGCACGCCTCGGGAGGGCTTGCAGTCGTCGGTCCTTCCTGGCCACGGGTGCGACCGAAGGGAGATCCTGCTTGCTCGCCGCCGCGAAGACCGCGCTGAAGGTGTCGCTGCTCGCCGTCGCGGCGTCGGCGCTGCCCGAGATCGCGTCCGCAGCGGACTTCAACCTGGAGCCGTACTGGCCGACGGTGGCGGTGAACGTCGCGGTGTTCCTGATCCTGATCTACCCGGTGAACCGCCTGCTCGTGCAGCCGCTTCTCCACGTGGTCGAGGAGCGCGAGAGCAAGACCTACGGCGCGCTCGACCGCGCCACCCAGCTCGAGACCCAGACCCGCGAGACGGCGGCGCAGATCGAAGCGCGCCTCGCCGAGGCCCGCGGTCGCGCGCAGTCGCGCCGAACCGCGATTCTCGCCGACGCCGAGCGCGAGGAGCGCGCGCTGCTCGAGGCCGCCTCGAACGACGCCGCGCAGAGCATCGACACGGTTCGTTCCGCCGTCGCCGCCGAGCTCGCCGACGCGCGCACTGCGCTCGAGGTCGATGCGCGCACGCTCGCCCGCGAGGCGGCTTCGCGCCTGCTCGGGAGGGCGATCTGATGCGTTTCCGCCGTCTGGCGCTGCGCGCCCCTCCGCTCCTCGCCGCTTTCGCGTTCGCCGCCGCGGCCCACGCCGAAGAGCACGAGGTCGAAGCTCACGGCAGCCCGATCCTGCTCGTCTACCACGCCTTCGGCTTGATCGTGCTGATCGGAGTGCTCGTCTACTACGCGCGCGCGCCGCTGCAGACCTTTCTCCAGGACCGCAGCGACACCCTGCGCCGGCAGCTCGACGCCGCGCGTGCCGCGCTGGAGCGCGCCGAGGCCGCGAGCCGCGAAGCGAACGCGCGCCTCGCGCGGATGGCCGACGAGAACGAGGCGCTGGTCCGCGCCGCGGCCGAGCAGGCCGAGGGCGAGAAGGCGCGCGCGGTCGAGCGCGCCCGCGCGGCCGCGGAGCGCGTGCGCGAGGAAGCGCGCCGCAGCGCAGACCAGGAGATCGACCGGGCGCGCGGCGTGCTGCAGGCCGAAGCAGCGCGGCTGGCGACGTCGCTCGCCGGTGAGATCGTGCGGCAGAACCTGAACGCGCAGGACGAGGAGCGCCTGGTCTCCGACTTCGTCGAGCGGGCCGGGCGGACCTCGTGATCGGCGCCGGCGAGATCGCGCGCCGCTACGCGCGGGCCGTCTTCGGCCTGTCCGAGGGCGCGAAGGCGCACGCGGACCTGCTCGAGGATCTGCGGACGCTGACGGCCGAGATCGCCGGCAACGCCGAGCTCACGCGCGTCCTGATGACGCCGCTCCACCCGCGCGCCGAGCGCAAGGCGGTCCTGCGCGAGCTCGCTCAGAAGCTCGGCGCCTCGACCGAGGTCCGCGTCACGTCGGAGCTGCTCGTCGACGAGAACCGGCTCTCGCTCCTGCCCGCGATGTGCAGCGCGCTGCGGGAGCTGGTCGACGCCGAAGCGGGCCGCGTCGCCGCGCGCGTCGTCTCCGCGCGACCGCTCGACAAGGCGGCGCAGGAACGCATCCGGGCGGCGCTCGCGCGCCGCGTCAACGCCGACATCGCCATCGAGTTCGCCGTCGACCCCGACCTGATCGGCGGTGTCGTCGCGCGGATCGGCGACCTGCTGCTCGACGGCAGCATCCGCACGCAGCTCGAGCAGCTCGGCGAAACTCTCAAGAAGGGGCCCGCGACATGAAGATCAAGGCAGCGGAGATCAGCGAGATCATCCGGCGGCAGATCCGCGACTACGAGCGCGAGGTCGACGTCGCCGAGACCGGCACCGTGCTGTCGGTCGGCGACGGCATCGCGCGCGTCTACGGCATGGCGAACGCCATGGCCGGCGAGCTCGTCGAGTTCGCGGGCGGCGTGCGCGGTCTGGTGCTGAACCTCGAGGACGACAACGTCGGCATCGCCATCATGGGCACCGGCGAGCACATCCGCGAAGGCCACATCGTCAAGCGCCTGGGCGAGATCATCCAGGTTCCGGTCGGCGAGGCGCTGCTCGGGCGGGTGGTGAACGCGCTCGGCGCGCCGATCGACGGCAAGGGCCCGATCGTGTCCAAGGAGCAGCGCCGTGTCGAGGTGAAGGCTCCCGGCATCGTGAAGCGCCAGCCGGTGAAGGAGCCGCTCTACACCGGGCTCAAGTGCATCGACTCCATGACCGCGATCGGCCGCGGCCAGCGCGAGCTCATCATCGGCGACCGCCAGACCGGCAAGACCGCGATCGCGCTCGACACGATCATCAACCAGAAGTCGACCGGCGTGAAGTGCATCTACGTCGCGATCGGCCAGAAGCAGTCGACGGTCGCGCAGGTCGTCGGCCGGCTCACCGAGGCGGGCGCGATGGACTACACGATCGTCGTCGCGGCCACCGCGGCCGACTCCGCGCCGCTGCAGTACATCGCGCCCTACACCGGCTGCACCATGGGCGAGTACTACCGCGACAGCAAGCAGCACGCGCTGATCATCTACGACGATCTGTCCAAGCACGCGACCGCGTACCGCCAGCTCTCGCTCCTGCTGCGCCGGCCGCCCGGACGGCAGGCCTACCCCGGCGACGTCTTCTACCTGCACTCCCGCCTGCTCGAGCGCGCCGCCAAGATGAGCGACGCCGCGGGCGGCGGCAGCCTCACCGCGCTGCCGATCATCGAGACGCAGGGGAACGACGTCTCCGACTACATCCCGACCAACGTCATCTCGATCACCGACGGCCAGATCTTCCTCGAGACGAACCTGTTCAACTCCGGCCAGCGCCCCGCGATGAACGTCGGCATCTCCGTCTCGCGCGTCGGCGGCAACGCTCAGGTGAAGGCCATGCGAGCGGTCGCTGGCACACTCAAGACCACGCTCGCGCAGTTCCGAGAGGTCGAGGCGTTCGCGCAGTTCGGCAGCGACCTCGACAAGGTGACCCAGGAGCAGCTCGCCAACGGCCAGCGGCTCACCATGATGCTGCGGCAGCCGCAGTACCAGCCGCTGCCCGTCGAGGAACAGGTCGTGCAGATCTACGCGGCGACCCCGCGCGAGGGCGGCAAGCCGTCGTGGCTGCGCGCCTACCCGGTGGAGGACACGCCCCGGTACGGCGCTGAGCTGCTCGAGTTCCTGCGCGCGCGCCATCCCGAGATCCTGGCCGAGATCCGCGCGACGAGCGCGCTGGCCGACCCGCTCAAGCGCAAGATCGACGAGGCGCTCGACGCGTTCGCGAAGGTGTTCCAGCCCAGCGGCAGCGCAGCGTAGGTCGGGGATGGCCCGCATCCGGGAGATCCGCAGCCGCGTGGCTGCGATCAAGAAGACGCAGAAGATCACCAGCGCCATGAAGATGATCTCTGCGGCGCGGCTCGCCCGCGCGCAGCAGGCGGCCGAGGCCTCGCGCCCATACGGCGTGAAGCTGCGCGAGGTGCTGGCGTCGGTCGCGGGCAACGTCGAGGCCGACGCGCACCCGCTGCTCGCGGCGCGCCCGGGCAAGCGCAAGCTCGACGTGCTCCTCTTCACGAGCGACCGCGGGCTGTGCGGCGCGTTCAACGCGAACCTGATCAAGACCGCACAGGCGCTCGTCAACGCGAGCCGCGACAAGTACGCCTCGGTCAGCGTGATCGCGATCGGGCGGCGCGGGCGCGACTTCCTGCGCCGCCGGCGCATCGACAGCCCTCGCTCCTGGATCGGGATCGGGCAGCCGACCGCCGAGCTCGCGCGCGAGATCGCCGAGTACGCGATGGAGCGCTTCACCAGGGGCGAGAGCGACGAGATGGTGGTCGTGTTCTCGCGCTTCGTGTCGGCGATCCGCCAGGAGCCGGGCCACCTGACGGTGCTGCCGGTGCGCGGCGCCCGACGCCCACGAGGGCCCGACGATCCCGTACGAGATCGAGCCCGACCCCGTGACGCTCCTCGCCGCCGTGCTCCCGGGCATCGTCGAGTTCGCGATCCTGCGCGCGCTGCTCGAGAACGCCGCCAGCGAGCACGGCGCGCGCATGAGCGCGATGGAGAGCGCGACCGAGAACACGCGCGAGCTGATTCGCAGCTTGACGCTGGACATGAACAAGGCGCGCCAGACGCAGATCACGACCGAGCTGACCGAGATCGTGGCCGGCGCCGAGGCGCTGTAGGAGACGAGATGAGCGACGCAAAGCTGAGCGAAGGCAAAGTGCTCCAGGTTCTGGGCGCGGTCGTGGACGTGGAGTTCCCGCCGGGCCAGCTGCCCGAGATGTTCACGGCGCTCACGCTCTCGAACCCCGCCATCGACTCGAGCGCGGACAACCTCGTGATCGAGGTCGCGCAGCACCTCGGCGAGAACGCGGTCCGCTGCATCGCGATGGACACCACCGACGGTCTCGTGCGCGGCATGGCGGTGCGGAACACCGGCGCGCCGATCAGCATGCCGGTCGGCCCGGGCACGCTCGGGCGCATCATGAACGTGATCGGCCAGCCGGTCGACGAGGCCGGGCCGATCAAGTTCGACAAGCGCCTGCCCATCCACCGCGACCCGCCGCCGCTCTCCGAGCAGTCGACCACGATCAAGCAGTTCGAGACCGGCCTCAAGGTCATCGACCTGCTCTGCCCGTTCCCGCTCGGCGGCAAGATCGGCCTGTTCGGCGGCGCGGGCGTCGGCAAGACCGTGCTCATGCAGGAGCTGATCCGCAACATCGCGGCCGAGCACTCGGGCTACTCGGTGTTCGCCGGCGTCGGCGAGCGCACGCGCGAAGGCAACGACATGTGGCTCGAGTTCAAGGAGTCCGGGGTCATCGCGAAGGCCGCGCTGATCTACGGCCAGATGAACGAGCCGCCCGGGGCGCGCGCGCGCGTGGGTCTGTCGGCGCTGACCGTCGCAGAGTACTTCCGCGACGAGGAAGGCCGCGACGTGCTGCTGTTCATCGACAACATCTTCCGCTTCACCCAGGCGGGCTCGGAGGTGTCGGCGCTGCTCGGTCGCATCCCGAGTGCGGTCGGCTACCAGCCGACGCTGGGCACCGACATGGGTGGCCTGCAGGAGCGGATCACCTCGACCCGCAAGGGCGCGATCACGTCGGTGCAGGCCGTGTACGTGCCGGCCGACGATCTCACCGACCCGGCGCCGGCCACGACCTTCGCGCACCTGGACGCGACGATCACCTTGTCGCGCAACATCGCGTCGCTCGGCATCTACCCCGCGGTCGATCCGCTCGACTCGACCAGCCGCATCCTCGACCCGCTCGTCGTCGGCGAGGAACACTACAGAGTGGCGCGGGGCGTGCAGCAGGTTCTGCAGAAGTACAAGGAGCTCCAGGACATCATCGCGATCCTGGGCATGGACGAGCTCTCCGACGACGACAAGCTGGTCGTCTCGCGCGCGCGCAAGATCCAGAAGTTCCTCGGCCAGCCGAACTTCGTGGCCGAGCAGTTCACGGGCATGCCCGGCAAGTACGTGAAGATCGGCGACACGATCAAGAGCTTCGGCGCCATCCTCGAAGGCAAGGTCGACGACGTGCCGGAGCAGGCGTTCCTGAACGTCGGCGGCGTCGACGACGCGCGCGAGAAGGGCGAGCAGCTCAAGGCAGGCGGCTAGTGGGCATGCGCCTCGCGATCGTCACGCCCGTCCGCTCGGTCGTCGACACCGAGGCCGACTCGGTCGTCGCGCCGGGCAGCGAGGGCGAGCTCGGCATCCTGCCGGGTCACGCGCCGCTCCTGGTCGCGCTGAAGCCCGGGCTGGTGAGCTATGTCGAGGGCGGGCGCACGACGCGCGTGGTGATCGGCGGCGGCTTCGCCGAGGTGACACAGGAGCACGTCACCGTGCTCGCGAACTCGGCCGAAGCCACGGAGAGGATCGATCCCGCCGAGGCCGAGGCGCGGCGCGCGAAGGCGGCCGCGGAGCTCGACGAGGCCGGCTTCGCCGCGCCGCCCGAGCAGCTCGCGAAGCTGCGCACCGCGCTCGACCTGGCCCAGGCGCGCGTCGACGCCGTGCGGCACTGAGGCGGCGGTGGGGTTCGACCCGATCACGTCGCCGACGGCCGACGTGGCGCCGAACCGCGAGCCCGTCTTCCGCCACGCCGAGCAGATCGCCGCCGCCACCGCGAAGCTCGCCGCGCTCGAGAAGCGCACCGGCAAGAAGCCGAACGTCCTGATCATCCTGATGGACGACGTCGGCTGGGGCGACTTCGGCTGCTACGGCGGCGGCGTCGTGGTCGGCGCGCCCACGCCGCACATCGACCGGCTCGCGCGCCAGGGGCTTCTGCTCACCTCGTGCTACTCCGAGCCGTCGTGCACGCCGTCGCGCGCGTCGCTCATGACCGGGCGGCTGCCGATGCGCCACGGCCTGCTCGTCCCGCCGATGTACGGCAATGCCGGGCGGGCTCGCAGGGCGAGGTCACGCTCGCGCAGCTCCTCTCCGACGCCGGCTACGTCGACCCAGGCCGTCGGCAAGTGGCACATGGGCGAGAACCTCGAGTCGCAGCCGCAGAACGTCGGCTTCGACGACTTCTACGGCTTCCTCTCGGTGTCCGACATGTACACCGAGTGGCGCGACCCGTACTTCTTCCCCGAGATCGTCTACAGCGACGAGCGCACCGACTGGATCAAGAACCAGCCGTTCAACAAGTGCTTCGTGCACGCGCAGCGCGGCGGCGAGCCGGAGGAGGTCGAGGAAGTCACCATCCCGGTGCTGTCGCTGCTCGACGACAAGTGGGCCGACTACTCCGAGCGCTTCATCGAGCGCATGGCCGGCCAGAAGAAGCCCTGGTTCCTCTACCACTGCACGCGCGGCGCGCACTTCGACAACTACCCGCACGAGCAGCTTCCTCGGGAAGTCGCCCGCGAAGCACCCGTACAAGGACACGCATCATCGAGCTCGACGACATCGTCGGGCGTCTGGTCGCGCAAGCTCGAAGCGCACCGGCCAGCTCGAGAACACGCTCGTCTTCGTCTCGTCCGACAACGGACCCGAGATGGAGACCTGGCCCGACGCCGCGTTCACGCCGTTCCGCTGCGCGAAGGGCTCGACCTGGGAAGGCGGCGTGCGCGTGCCGGGGGTCGCTGTCGTGGCCGGGCATGATCGAGCCGCGCACGTCGCGACGGGCTGTTCACGCAGCTCGACCTGTTCGCGACGATCCTCGACCTGGCCGGCGTGCCCGAGCGCGTGCCGACCGATCGCTACATCGACGCGATCGACCAGACCTCGTTCCTGCTCGCGCCCGAGGGCCTGACCAACCGCAAGTTCCACTACTACTGGCTGACCATGCATCTCTCGGCGCGTGCGGGTCGGCGAGTACAAGTACATGACGAGCGTCGATCTCCGACGACGACCGACGTCTGAACCCCGGCGGCTTCACGGGCGTGCTGCAGCAGTACCCGTACGGGCGTCTCTACAACCTGTACCTCGATCCGAAGGAGACGCACTCGTACATGATCCGCAAGCTCGTCTACATCGAGATCATCATGCGCTCGCTCGCGAGGCATCGAGCGACGTTCCAGAAGTGGCCCAATCGACCGCCGCAGGTGACCGCGCGCGGAAGGTAGTTCCCGAGTATGCCGGGTTCGATTCCCGGCGCCTCCACCAAATTAGTCAGTGACTCCGCGGAGTTACACGGGCCTGAAAACTTGCGATTCATTCGCGACACTGGAACCTGTCTGCTCAAGGACCACGGCGCACCAGTGGATGTGACGATGCGACGCCCGACGCTCGCGGGCGTTCCCGCGATACCGACGCTGGCGGCACCACTTGCGCTGCGGGGCGCGCGTGTCGAGGACGCCGCGGCTCTGGCGACGCTCTTGGGTCGCGCGTTCGAGCCGGAGGTGTGGGAGTCGGCTCATGTGGAGCGGGAGTTGCTGTTCGATCCGACGGTCAGAGAGACGTTGGTGGTCGCGTCGGGAGAGCGGCTGATTGCAACGGCTTCTCTTCAGGTGCGTCCTGATACTCCGGACTGTGGTTGGGTTCGTTGGGTTGCGACCGATCCGGATCGGCGTCGAGAGGGCTTGGCGCGCGCGCTTGTGATCGGTGTCCTCGGCATGGCGGCCCGAGCTGGCTGCCGAGACGCTCGTCTTGATACGCGAACGGACCGTTTGGCGGCGATACCGTTGTACCTAGAGTTGGGCTTCGAGCCGCTTGTTACGACCGATGCGGGTCGCGACGTGTGGGCGCCCGTACTGTCGGCTCTGGGGCGGTGAGGGCTCGTGATGGAGGCGTCGGGCCGGCGGCTGGCTAACTCGGCGCTGCACACGACGAGCGCTCGCCGTGGCGTTTGAGTGCGTCGGTGTGATTCTGTCTGGCGAGTGCTCGCGGGTGAGCGCCTGTGTCGTTGGCCGGACTTGGACGGGGCGCGCGGCGACTTGGGCTACACCGCCGCGCTCATGCTCCTCGGCTCCGTCGTGACGGTGGCCTGCCTGCCGGTGGCCGTACCATTGGGTCATCCCCTGCCTGA
This sequence comes from uncultured delta proteobacterium, assembly GCA_963707945.1. GTDB lineage: Bacteria > Myxococcota_A > UBA9160 > SZUA-336 > SZUA-336 > VGRW01. The sequence goes on along the minus strand of CAVPRM010000001.1, from coordinate 9,305 downwards.
GCGTGAGCGCTGACGCCTGGGCGATTCCCGCCCGCGGCAAGCTCCGCGTGCTCCACGCGCTTGCGTTCGCCGAGCCCGCGCGGCGCCGGACCTACTAGCGTCTTGCCAGGAGGAGCCGGTGCGTCGCGCGGAGCTCTGGGGCGTCCTCGTGCTCTTCGCTCTTTCTCTGCTCGGGCTCGGGGTCCTGGGGGCGCGGGGCTGGCCCGGCGAGCCCCCTGCCTGTCTCGCGGCGGGCGACTGCTACTGCGAGGCCGCGCGCGATGCGCTGGTGCGCCAGCCGGCGAACACCTGGTCGTGCCTCGTGGGCGCCGGGGTCGCGCTGCTGGTCGCCTGGCACACCGGGCGCGTGCAGAGCCGACCGCTCTCGCACCGGCCGGCGAGCTTCCTGGCGTCGCGGCGATTCTTCGCGGCGCTCTACTCCGGGATCCTCATGTACTCGGTGGTCGCGGCGATGGCCTTCCACGCCTCGCTCACGAACTGGGGCGGGAAGCTCGACCTGTCGTCGATCTTCCTGTTCATCGATTTCTGGATCGCATTCAACCTGGCGCGCGTGTTCGATCTCTCGCGAACCGCGTTCGCCCTGATCTGGCTGCTCGCCACTGCGCTGCTCCTCGTCCCGCGCGTGCTGTTCGACGTCCTCGGCTTCTCGCTGCTCGCGTCGCTCGTCACCGCCGCCATACTCTGCGAGGTCGCCCTCGGCTTTCCGGGCCTGCTCGAGCGCTGCGGCGCGCGGCGCAGGTTCCGCCTCGACCGTCGCTGGCTCTACGCGTCGCTCGCGCTGTACCTGCCCGCGCTTGCCGTGTGGCGAGCGTCGTTCGCGGACTCGCCGATGTGCGACCCGACCTCGCTGTGGCAGGGCCACGCCGCCTGGCACGTGCTCACCGCGCTCAGCCCCGGCGCACTCTATCTGTACTTCCTCTGCGGCGAGAGCGCGCTGCCCGCGCCGAGCGCGAGCAACAGGTGATACGCTGGACACTTGCGCGATGAGGTCCTGATCGCCCGCGCCGGGATCGGCGGGCGCGCGGCGGCGCTATCGGTGGTGGTCGAGACTGCACGGAGAGAGCCACGTGAAGATCCGGGAGCTCGAGCGGCACGAGATCGACACCGTCTGGTCGATCGACCGCTCGGAGGTGGTCGATCGGGTCTACTCCCGCGAGGGCAACACACTCGTCCTCAAGCCCGAGCACCACGACGTGAAGGGCTGGCCGCCGAACGAGCGCGAGACGTACGGCCCGATCCTGCTCGACTGCTTCGACCGCGGCGGCACGTGCTGCGGAGCCTTCGACGGCGACACGTTGATCGGCACGGCGGTTCTCGAGAGCCGCTTCATCGGGTCGAGGAAGGACCAGCTCCAGCTCGTGTTCCTCCACGTGAGCCAACTACACCGAGGGTCCGGCGTGGGGTGCGCGCTCTTCGACAAGGTGGTGTCGCGGGCGAGAGAGCTCGGAGCCCGCCGCCTGTACGTCTCCGCGACGCCGTCCGAGAACACGGTGCGCTTCTATCTCCATCGGGGCTTCCGGGTCGCGGACGAGCTCGATCCCGCCTTGTTCGCGATGGAGCCGGAGGACATCCATATGGAATGCGACGTTCCAGCTTGAGCTGCTCACGACCACGGCGCGTGACGGGCCACTCGGGCCGCCCCTCCGGCGCGGCGAACCCTGCCCCGTAGCACGGCGACTCCGCTGCGACTCGCCCGATCCCGCGCCAACCCCGCGGAATCGCGGAGACGGCCGAAGGTTCGATTCCCGGCGCCTCCACCATTTTGTGTCGCGATGATCGCAGCGAGTCGGCGCGCCACGCCGCGGCCTACTCGCCCCTAGACGAACAGGTACGGCGCGAGGGTCTGCTGCGCCTCGCGCCGGTACTTGTGCCAGCGGTTGCCGCCGTAGTACGCGAGGCTGCCAGGCTCGGCCTCACCGTGGCCGTTGTAATAGGACAGGCAGTCGCGGAGCGCCGCGGTCGCGACGTCCGCCTGCCGGCAGTGCTCCGCGTACTCGAGCTCCGGCTCCTGTCTCACGTCGACGACGCGCGCGCCGCGGCTGCGCATGGTCTCGAGCATCCACACGATGTAGTCCGCGTGCGCGTCGATCGCGTCGGTGAAGTTGAAGCTGCCGCCTCCCCCCTGCGGACCCGAGACGATGAACAGATTGGGGAAGCCGTCGCTGTGCAGCCCTAGGAAGGTCTTGGTGCCATCCGTGTCCCACTTCTGCTTGAGCGTGCGGCCCTCGCGCCCTCGGATCATGTTGAAGGTCGAGGTCGCCATCCACTCGAAGCCCGTGGCGTAGATCAGCACGTCGAGCGCGTACTCCACGCCGTCGTGCACCACGCCCTTCTCGTTGATCCGCTGCACGCCCCGCGGCGCGGTGTCGACCAGGTGAACGTGCGGCAGGTTGAAGGTTGGCAGGAACTCGTCGTGGAAAGTCGGCCGCTTGCAGCCCCAGGGGTAGTAGGGCTTCAGCGCTGCCGCCGTCCTGGGATCCTGGACGATCGCATCCACGCGCGCGCGGATCTGCTCCATGATGCGGAAGTTGCTGTCGAGCTGTTTCTCGATCAGCTCCTCCATGCTGAGCGCGCGCTCGTGCTGCTTGCGCTCCTTGAAGTCGGGCACCTTACCGGCCAGGTAGTCGTCGTTCGCCTGGATCGCCGTGCGCCCATTGGAGATCTTCGCGAAGCGCGCGCGGCGTGCGCGCGCCCAGCCCGGCTCGTTGGGCCAGCCGCGGTACTCCTCTTCGGTGGTCGCGCGCTGGTCGCGCACGTCGATCGACGAGGGCGTGCGCTGGAAGACGTAGAGCTCCTTTACGATGCGGGCGATCTCGGGAATCACCTGCACGGCGGTCGCGCCCGTGCCGATGATGCCGACCACCTTCCCGGTGAGATCGATGCGGTAGTCCCAGCGCGAGGTGTGGAACGAGTCTCCGCGGAACGTGCTCATGCCCTCGATGCGCGCGAGCTTCGGACTGGTCAGGATGCCGTTGGCCAGGATCACGAAGCGCGCGCGCATGCGGTCGCCGCGGTCTGTGATCACGATCCAGCGCCCGGTCGCCTCGTCCCAGACCGTCTCCTCGACGGTGGTGTGGAACAGGCAGCGCTCGTAGAAGCCGAACTTCTCGGCCATGCGCTGGCAGTACTCCAGGATCTCGAAGCCCGACGCGAACTTCATGCTCGGGATGTATTCCATCTCCTCGAGCAGCGGCAGGTAGCTGTACGCCTCCACGTCGCAGGCGATGCCCGGGTAGCGGTTCCAGTACCAGGTGCCGCCGACGTCGCCGCCCTTCTCGCAGAAGCGCACGTCGGTGAAGCCCGCGCCCTGGAGCTTGTGCCAGAGCAGCAGACCGGCCAGCCCGGCGCCGACCACGACGATCTCGCACTCGTCCACGAGCGCTTCTCGCGGCACCGGCGGCGCGGAGTAGACGTCGTCGAGGTACCGGGCGAACTCGCCCTCCATCGCCATGTAGTCCGCCGCACCGCGCCGCACCTCCTTGAACGCGCGGTACTTCGCTTGCTCGTCGGCGTTGAACACGGCGCCGGGCGGGAGCTCGGGCAGCGTCGTGAGCGACGCTTCCGTCAGCACCGAGTAGCCCTTGCCGACGATGCGGTCGCTCGCCTGCGCCGCGCGCGTCGCAAAGCGCTTCTGTCCGGTGGCAGGGTCGATCCGGATCGCACTCGACGCGGGGGTGGTCACGCGTGGGCCAGTCTACCTCGGATGCCGGTCTCTCATCCGGCCGCGTGAGCGGAGTTGGCGGAGCCCGTATCGGGCGTGGGAAGATCGTCCGTCAACGCTCGAATCGGAGACGACATGCAGCAGCCGACCGCCGAGCTTCTCACCGGGGGACGGGGCCGCCCGTTCGCCGCGTCGATGCTCGAAACAGCTCGATTGGGCTACACCGAGGCCGAGTATGGGCTCGAAGGCACGGCAACGCGCTACCGACTTGCGACCGGCGCCGAACTCACGCGCGACGGCCAGTGGCGGGCGGAACCCGCTGGCACGGCGCCGTTCCGCACGCGCCTGCTGATCTACCGACCGACCGACCCGGCGCGCTTCAACGGCACGGTCGTGTTGACCTGGAACAACGTGTCGGCGGGCTACGATCTCTTCGGCGCCGAGAGCCTGGAGCTCTTCGAAGGCGGGTTCGGGCTGGCCTGCCTGACCACGCAGAAGGTGGGCATCGCGGGGCTGCCGCCCGAGCCACAGGGTCTCGCGGCGTGGGACCCGGCGCGCTACGGCAAGCTCACCATTCCGAGCGACGACTACTCCTACGACATCTTCACGCAGGGCGCGCGAGCCGTAGGACCGAACCGCTCGCGGCAGCCAGTCGATCCGATGGGCGGGCTCGAGGTCGAGCGGGTCGTAGCGCTCGGCGCCTCGCAGTCGGCGGGACGGCTCGCAACCTACATCAACGCCGTCCAGCCGCTGGAGCGCGCGCTGGACGGCTTCATTCTCGCCATCTACTTCGGTTCGGGAAGCCCGCTGGAAGTCGGTGACGCCGTCGTGAACCTCAACCTCCTGAGTCCCCCGCGGCCGGGCCAAGGCCTGCGCGGCAGCAATCAGCTTCGCGACGATCTGGGCGTGCCGGTCTTCGTGGTCAACTCCGAGCTCGAGGCAATCGCGTGCTACCCGGTGCGACAGCGCGATACCGACACGTTCCGCTACTGGGAGTCGGCCGGCACCTGCCACGTGTCCGATCAGGTCACCCGCGAGCGGCAGAAGAAGCTGCTTCGCGACGGCGTGCAGGCGCCGCCGCTGCCGGAGGGCATCAATCGCATCCCGATCACGCCCCTGTACGAGGCCGCCTTCCATCACATGCAGCGTTGGCTGACCGACGGCACGCCGCCGCCGGTGCAGCCCAAGCTCGAGTTCGCCGGCGATCCGCCGCAGGTGGTTCGAGACGTCCACGGGATCGCCAAGGGCGGCATCCGCCTGCCGCAGGTCGATGTGCCGATCGCGACCAACTCTGCGATCCCGCGCGCACCCGACATCTTTGCGTACTTGCGCGGGTCATGGCGCCCGTTCGATGCCGGCAAGCTGCATGCGCTGTACGGCGACAAGGTCGCGTTTCGAACCGAGTTCGAATCAGCGGCCAAGCGCGCGGTCGAGGCGGGCGTGCTCTTGCCGCGCGACGCGGCGGCTTTGGTCGCGGAAGCTTCGGACTCCTGGCCGCGATAGGGTCACAAGCTCAGAACGAGGGCGAGGACAGCCGCTCGTCCGACGACCTCCGCATGCAGGTGTCCTTCCATTACGGCTTCGGCGGGACGATCTACGGCCGCCGCTAGGTCTTCTTGAAGAAATCCGGGATGCGGTGCGGGACGAAGCCGAGCGGCAGCTTCAGGGTCTCGCTCACCTCGCGCATCGTCTCGGGACACAGGTAGTAGGCGCGAATCCGCGCGACCTGGCCCTCGACCTCTTCGAAGCGGGTGATCGACTGCAGCAGGCGGGTCCCGGTCTGATCCGAGAACGAGAGCATGACCGGCTCCCCGTCGTAGAGCGCGAGCTCGTTCTCCCACTTCTTGGGCCGGATCTCCGGCGGCAGGTCGGGGTGCACGTGGACCGAGTTCCAGAGCCAGCTGTTCTTCTGGCTGAACTGCTCGCGGCCGACCTCGACCAGGCTTCCCAGCGTCTCGATCGTCGCCGTGTCGAGCATCATCTCGAGCATCCCGGGCAGGTCCGACGCGTTGATCCGCGCGACGAACTTCTCGACCAGCGCGCGCGACGGGCGCGGGCGCGCCGCGATCCGCTCCGTCTCGGGCTCCCGGAGAGCGCTGCGACCGCGATGCAACGCGGCTTTGATCGCCCCCACCGTGGTCTGCAGCACCTGTGCGATGTCTTCGAGCGACATGTCGAGCACGTCCTTCAGCACGACCGCCGCGCGTTCCTGCGGCGGAAGACGGTGCAGGAGAACTTCCGCGGCCTCGTGCGCTTCGCTGCCGAGCGAAGGCGGCGCCGCCGCCGCGGGTGCCGGGCCGTGCTGGGCGAGCACCCCGCGCTCGGTCGTCCGCCGGCGCAGCGTGTCGAGCCAGAGGTTCGTCGCGATCCGCACCAGATAGCCGCGCGCGTTCCGGACCGGCTGGTGCGCCATGCCCATCGCCGCGAAGCCGCGCAACAGGGCGTCCTGCACCAGATCCTCGGCGTCCCACAGATTGCCGGTGAGCTTGCGGCAGTAGCGGTGGAGGTCGGGTCGGAACGGCGCGACCACGTCCAGGTAGCGCGGCCACGCCCCGCGCGCGCCGTCGCGCAGCCGATCGGGCAGCTCGATCTCGTCCACGGTCGCGCCCTCCTTCTCCGTCATGACCGAACGACGGACGAGGCCGGAGCCAGGATACGTGGCACGATGCCGGCCGGATGATCGCATTTGCGCGCCCCGACGATCGCCGCGTGGCCGCCTATCTCGAGCAGCAGGCCGCGCTCGGCCTCCGCTACGCCGAGCCCGGCGCCACGCGGAGGCTTGCCGCGAGCGCGTCCGACCGCGCGCCGGCCGGCTATCGCCTCGACCGCTACGCGACTTCGCTCGGGGCGGGCGGCGAGACGTTCGAGCGGGCCAGGCGCGCGCTCCTGTCGTGGCGGATGTTCGACATTCCCTGGCTCGAGCTCCGCCCCCCGCCGTCCATCGAACCCGGCGCCGCGGTGGCGGTCGCGGTTCGCGTCGCCGGCCTCTGGTGGCTGAACGCTTGCCAGGTCGTCTACTGCGAGCTCGACACCCCGCGCCACTGCGCGTTTGCCTACGGCACCCTTCCCGACCACGCCGAGTCCGGCGAGGAGCGGTTCAGCGTCCGCTGGTCGGAGGACGACCAGGTCCGGTACGAGATCACCGCGTACTCGCGACCGCGCCACTGGCTGGCCCGGCTGGGCTCGCCCGTCGCCCGCCGGTTGCAGCGCCGCTTCGGGCACGCGTCGCTCGATGCCATGCGCCGGAGCTAGGAGCGACTCACCGAGTGCGGGTTCGCGAGATCGCGCTCGATGGTGCCGTTGCGCAAGCGAACCACCCGGTGCGAGTAGCTGACCGCGCGCAGGTCATGGGTCATGACGAGCGTGGTCACCCCGCGCTCTTCGCAGAGCTCCCGCAACAGCGCGAGGATCTCGAGACCCAGCGCCGCGTCGAGGTTGCCCGTCGGCTCGTCCGCGAGGATCAGCTCCGGCTCGCCCACCAGCGCGCGCGCGATCGCGACGCGCTGCAGCTGGCCGCCCGAGAGCCGCTGCACGGTGCTCGTCCGGTGCTCCGCCACGTGAAGGCGATCCAACAAGGCGTGCACGTGCTCGCGCACCTCCGCGAGCTGTTGCCCTCCGAGCAGCAGCGGAAGCGCGACGTTCTCCTCGACCGTGAGCATGGGCATGAGGTTGAAGAACTGGAACACGATCCCGACGCGACGGCGCCGGAACGCGGCGGCCCCGTCGTCGTCGAGGGCTGGTGACGTCCACGTCTCCCACGCGTATCGTCCCCGAGGTCGGGGCGCTGCAGTCCGGCGAGGAGCCGCAGCAGCGTGCTCTTGCCGGCGCCGCTGGAGCCGAGGACTGCGAGGAAGTCGCCCCGCTGGACTTCGAGATCGAGCGCGCGGAGGACCTCGACCGGCCGGCCCTGCCGCTGGTATACCATCGTCAAGGCCGAGGTCCGGACGTGAGCAAGACCCGCAGCTTCCAGCGGTCCGAGCGCCACGCCCCGCTCCTCGCGCACCTCTATCATGGTCGTAGCATGAGCCGGTTGATTTCGAAGAGCATTGGGCACAGCCAAGGGTGCAGGATCGTGGTCGTACCCTGGGTCGCGGTCCTTTGGTCGTTGTTGGTCACAGGGATTCTCTTTGGTTGCAACCACTGACGGGGAACCTACTCAGGAGATATCTCGTTCCATGAGATCTCACGTTGAAGGCGGGTAGCCGTTGCCAACCCGACCATGGCGGAGATAACAAGTGTGCCCAAGGAGATCAGCACCAACTCCATCGGCCGGACACTCCACGAGATCACCCAACCAAACTCGTCCGTGAGCAGAGCACCGAGAGGAGCAGCAAGAACGAACGCAAGGCAGAGGCCTGCGATCACACCGCTCAATCCGATACTGAGTCCCTCGATGAGCAGGAGCCTGAGGAGTTGGCTGTCCGACCCACCTAGGCTCTGAAGGAGCGCCATGTCGCCCCTGATGTCTTTGGAGGCGCCGACAAGCAGGTTGACGACCGAGGCTCCAGCAAGGAGCGCGACTAGCCCGAGCAGCCCGTAGATCAGCCTGGCGTAGCGGCCGAGTGCATCCCGAGCAAGTCGCTCTGTGCCGCAACAGAGAAGACCGGTTGTATTGTGCCGGCTCTGAGTTGGAGCTCATCGAGCACTCGCTGTTCGGTTCCTTTCGTCCAGACGACCAGGTTCGATACACCGCGCCGGGGCCAATATTGGTCGAAGATTGCAAGATCCATCTGGACGCCACCGGCCGAACCAGTCTGATACGCAGGCCGCACACCGACAACCGGGAAGCTTCGTTTTCCCTGAGGGGTGTCGAGTTCGATCAAATCTCCGAGATTAACACCAAAGTGTCGTTGGAATGAGTCGTAAACGATCACTCCACCTGCTTGCAATCCGCGGACTATTTCTGGATCAGGACCAGCTCTCTGGAGAAGATCAAAGCCTCGACGCTCTGCCCACACGCGCGATGTCGATGCATTGATTCGAATCGTCTCTCCGCGATAGATCGTCTGCGAAATATAGTGCTCAAACACGGCCTCAACGCCTGGCGAATCAGCAATTAGTCGCACGATATCCGCTCTCAGGAGTTCTCTGTACTGTTGGTCGAGAAAGTCATTCGCTGTGATTGTTGCGCCGCCGTTTGTGGAAATGGACAGGTCTAGTGTTTCCGCCAAGCTAGTTGTCAGAATCCAAAGGCTCATAGTCGTGCCGATCAGCGCAGCGATCGATGCGGTCGCAATGCGCGCTTGGTTCAGTCGCATCAGAAGTGATCCCACTGCGACCCTGCCAATTCCCGGCATGACGAGTCAATCCAAGCCCTAAGGCGCGGCAGCATGGCGCCCATGAGCGGCCCGATGCCGATCCACACGAGTACGATTCCGAGAGCGAACAGAGTCGCAGCACGGTAGGTCCCCGGGATCGGCAACGGGGCCTTCCAGGTGATGACCCAAGCGCAGACGGTGAGTACCGCCGGGCGGAATGGAGCGCGCGCGGGCTGCTCCTCCTGCTCGAAGCCGAGCCCGCGCCCGCTAGCGATAGCTTCGTGCGGATCCAACCGGTTCGACCGCCGCGACGCCAGCAATGCGCTCACCTGGCTCACGCCAATGCCGACCGTTGCGCCGAGCAGGAGCACAGTTGGCGAAATTGG